>NZ_CP132939.1:0-4800000 GCF_051013345.1 Tunturiibacter gelidiferens | reverse complement strand
CTCTGCGTCGTCCCGGTACCCAACGCCGCTACACTCGCCAGATAATTGCTCTGCTCCGCCCCCAACGCCGGATCAAGCGCCGTCCCCGGCGTCAGCACCCGCGTCACCTCCCGCCGCACCACCGTCTTGGTCAGCTTCGGATCTTCCATCTGCTCCAGCAGCGCAACCTTGTACCCCATGCGCAGCAGCTTCTGCAGATACACCTCAGCCGCGTGATAAGGAACCCCGCACATCGGCTGTTTCTTCTCGCGATCTCGCGCCGTCAGCGTTAGTTGCAGCACACGCGAGACAAGAATTGCATCCTCATAGAACAGCTCATAAAAGTCCCCAATTCTGCAGAACACCAGGCAGTCGGAATACTGCTCCTTCGCCGCAAAATATTGCCGCATCGCAGGCGTCGCCCCAGCCGCATCACCCGCCAACGTCGTCGTTGTCTCATTCGCCATCCCATTCATAATCACACAACAGTAAGGGCGCCGAAGGCGCGTCAGCCTCGATGGCAGATCGCGCCGTGCGCGCAGCACGCCGTTTCCTGGCAAGCAATCGCCCGATACGGTACACTTACAACCAGCAGTCTTAGATCTTCCACGAGAGGTTCTACCCAAATGACACAGCCGACCTGGGCCACGCCCGACTTTGAAGAAGTCTCCCTCAATTGCGAGATCAACTCCTACGCTCCCGTAGAACTCTAAGACCGAGTCTTCGTGCGCATTAAAGTCCTGGGGGCCGCCGCAGGTGGCGGCCTTCCGCAATGGAACTGCACCTGCCCAAACTGCTTCGCGCTTCGCAACAACCAGCCGCACATCCAACCCAGAACCCAGTCTCAACTAGCCGTCACGGCAGATGACGACACCTGGTTCCTGATCAACGCCTCCCCCGACCTTCGCCAACAACTCATCAACAACTCCGAAATTCACCCAGACCCCATCAAGGGTCTGCGCAACACCCCGTCGCCGGAGTCATCCTCACCAGCGCCGACCTCGACCACGTCCTCGGTCTCCTCCTGATGCGCGAGTTCACCCCCGTCCGCATCTATGCCACCTGCCCGGTCATCAGCATCCTGAAAAAACAGCTTCTTCCAGATGCTCGACCGTCTCCCCGGACAATCCCGTTGGACCGAGATTGAACCGGACGTCAGCTTTCAAGCAGGCGGTGGCCTCACCTGCACCCCAATCGCGCTATCCAACAGCCTCCCAACCTACATCAGCGAAGCAGACCGCACCACTCTCGACCCAACCGGCGCGACCATCGGACTCATCCTCGAAGACTCCAGGGGCGTCCGCGCCGCATATCTCCCCGCGCTACTGTCTGTGTCCGCTCCCCTGAAGCAGCTCCTCTCCACATGTTCCACTATCTTCATTGACGGAACCTTCTGGACCGATGACGAACTTCAAAGAATCCAACCCGGAACACCCTTAGCTCGCTCCATGGGCCATCTTCCAATCAACGGTCCACACGGCTCACTCGAAACTCTGAAGGACCTCAAAGACACTCGCAAAATCTACACTCACATCAACAACACAAACCCGATCTTGCAGGATCAAAGTTCAGAGCGTCGCGCGGTCGAAGACGCAGGCTGGGAAGTGGCATGGGACGGACTAGAGATAACGCTTTAGATCAAACAGAGCCGGTTCTGCTGAGTAAGACCGAGCTGCGCCAGCGCCTCCAGCAGGTAGGCGAGGCGATGTATCACCACCAGCATCCCTTCCATCTGCTTATGCACGCAGGCCAGCTCACACGCGGCCAGATGCAGGCCTGGGTGCTCAACCGCTACTACTACCAGAGCCGCATCCCCATCAAAGACGCCATCATTCTCTCGAAGTCCGAAGATGTAGCCTTGCGTCGCGCCTGGCGAAAACGAATCATCGACCACGATGGTGACACCGGTGTCGGTGGCATCGAAAAGTGGCTGCAACTAGCAGAGGCCGCGGGACTCGACCGCAACTACGTCATCAGTACCCACGCCATCCTCCCCGGCGTTCGCTATGCAGTCGACGCCTACATCGATCTAGTCACCAACAGCACTCTGCTCGAAGCCGTCTCCTCCTCGCTCACCGAACTCTTCGCCGGCCAACTCATAGCCTTGCGCATGGACGCTCTAGCCAAATACTACCCTTGGCTGCAAAATGGTCTCGCGTACTTCCACGGCCGACTCACGCAAGCTCCCGAAGACGCAGCCTTCGCCTTCGACTACGCTGCCGAACACGCCGACACTCCGAACCTCCAATCGTTGGTAGTCCGTTCGCTCGAGCGCAAATGCGCACTACTCTGGGCCCAACTCGACGCCCTCCAATACTGCTACGTCGAACCCGGATCGCTCCCCCACAACCCGACGTCTTTCGTCCCGAGGAATCATGAGCGAACCCCTTGCAGACACCAGAATCCCGCGTCTCGCAGTAGGTTGTCGCGTCCGTATCGTCTCGCCTGACGAAGCGATGCTTCTAGTCCCCGAAGGCGCTCTTCGACTCAAAGGCGCAGCCAGCGAGATCATCGCCCTCATCGACGGACAGCGCTCCGTCGAAGCAATCGCAACCCTTCTCCAACAGAAGCACACCGCAACCGACTCGTCACAAATCGCCGCCGAGGTAAAGCAGTTCCTCGAAAAACTCCACGCACGCAGCGTCCTCCTCTACAACGACTAGATGGCCTTCCGGCCGGGACCGCTACGCGCGGAGCGGTCACTTCGTGACATGTATACCGGCTTCGCCTCTGATCGCGACCAACGGGAGCGCCAACCGAAGGGGTATACAAGTCACGAAGTGACCGCCGCCCGCGCAGGGCGAACCGAGCCAGCATACAATTTCCTTGTAAGCCAAATATGTCGACACTCCCCGGTCCACTCTCGCTCGTAACCGAAATCACCCATCGCTGCCCCCTGCACTGCGTCTACTGCTCCAACCCCTCCAGATGCAGTCCGCCGACCAGGAGCTAACAACCGAAGACTGGACCAGAGTCTTCCACCAAGCCTCCGCTCTGGGCGTCCTCCATCTCCATCTCACAGGCGGCGAACCACTCGCACGCGCCGACATAGCAAAGCTCGTCGCCGCGGGAAGGGAAGCGAACCTCTACGTCAACATGATCACCTCAGGCCTCGGCCTAACCCCCGACCGCATGGCCGAACTAAAAGACGCAGGCCTTGAACACATCCAGCTAAGCCTTCAGGATGCGGACGAAGAAAGGGCCAACGAATTCGCAGGCGCCCGCGCCCACGCCCACAAACTGAAGCTCGCTGCCTTCATCCGCCAACAAGACATCGCCTTCACCGTCAACGTGGTGGTGCATCGCGGCAATCTGGATCGTCTCGACGCCATCCTCGCTCTCGCGGAGTCACTTGAGCCGCAGAGGATCGAAGTCGCTCACGTGCAGTACTACGGCTGGGCTCTAAAAATCGCGGTAAACTCATGCCCACCCCAAGCCAGGTTGAACGTTCCGTGCAGTTGATCAACGAAGCGCAGTCACGACTGAGCGGCCGAATTCAACTCCAGGCCGTCTTCCCGGACTACTACGCGCGCTATCCCAAAACCTGCGTCGGCGGCTGGGGCCGCCAGATGATGCTCATCGACCCCGCCGGCCTCGCTCTCCCATGCCACGCCGCCGCCATCATCCCCGGCATGGAGTTCGATTCAGTCCGCACTCATACCTTGGAGTGGCTGTGGAACCACTCTCCAGCCTTCAACCGCTTTCGCGGACACGATTGGATGAAACCGCCATGCAGCACCTGTGACCGCAGAGAGATAGACCTCGGAGGCTGCCGGTGTCAGGCCTTTCAGCTGACCGGCGACGCTGCAAACACCGACCCGGCATGCAGCCTGAGCGATCAACATGAAAGTCTGGTCGCCATCGCACAAGCCTCGCCGAGCAGCGATTCGCAGTGGGTCTATCGCATCCTGGCCAACTCTTGAATTTATAACCTCAAGGAAACAGACCAGATCTACCTTCTCTCGGGCGAGCCGTGTCGAGTAGAACCAACCTACATCGTTTGAGGGATGTCTTATCGAACGTTCATCCCCGTAGTCTCGTCCTCGTTCCAAAAGGACACGATCATGGCCAGAGCGACAATGCCTGTGGGGATAAGCCTGAACCTCACTTCTTCAAACCGAACCAAAACCGAAAAAACCCCGAACAACGTCTCAGCACAGGTTCGAGCGCCGCCGCCGGAATCGTCTTCGGCCTTCTCTGTTCCCTGATTGTCTGGCTCTTCCTCGCGTACGGAATCTATCGCATCCACGAGATGTTCATCCCCATTCGGTAGCCGGGATCGGCGCGTCGATCACCCATTACGTCGGCCATCAATAGCCTCATCAAACGATAGCCTCATCAAAGCTACGTCTCCTGACAATCCTCCTCGCAAGTCAATAAGAATCACGCCCACCTCCTTCGCAAGCAGACCTGCGTCCCCATGAGACTGCGCGAAACCGTCCGCAGACACGCGGAATCAAACTCATAAGCGATATACTTAATGTTTGCGGAAACCTCCGCGAAGCAGCTTTCAGTACGTCACCTATGTCCCTCCTCTGGCTCAGAGTCGCGGTCTTACTCTACGGCATCGCCGCGCTTGCGGTACTGCCGGCGGCCCTTTACGACCGCCCCCGCTGGCGTCACATCGCCATCCCCGCCACCGTAGCCGCCGTCTTCTTCCACTTCGTCTCGCTGGCAGAGATGCTCAACGCCGCCCACCATCGTCTCCCGGTCGACACCCACGAAACTCAATCCTTTCTCGGCCTCCTGCTCGCTCTGGCTTTTCTGCTCGTCTATGCCCGGTATCGCACCGTCTCCCTCGGCATCTTCCTCCTGCCTATCTGCTTTCTTCTCGGCCTGGTCCCAGCCTTCCACCCAGGCCAGGAAAGCACCGCCTTCCCCATCCTCCACACCGGCTGGATCTTCCTCCACGTAGCTCTCCTTCTCGCTGCCTACGCCGCCCTTCTTCTCTCCCTCCTGGCCTCTCTTCTCTATCTGGTTCAAGAGCGCCTCCTCAAGCAAAAGTCCCCAACCATCTCCTGGCTGCCGCCGCTTGAAACCACCGATCAGATCGCCCTCAAAGCTCTCCTGTTCGGCCTTCCCTGCATGACTGCCGGTCTTCTCATCGGCTCGCTCATAGCCCAGGCCACCGTCGGAGCTACTTACTTCCGCGATCCCAAAATCCTTCTCGCCTTCGCTATGTGGCTCGTTTACGTAGCGATGATCCACATTCGCCGCATCTCCGGTCTCCGCGGGCGCCGCGCCGTCTACCTCTCCAGCTTCGTCTTCCTGATCGTGCTCGCGGTCTGGGCGGCTAACCAGTTCTCCGCGGTCCACAGGTTCACCGCCCCATGAACCAATCCAAGCCCACATCCACACAGGGGCGTCTGGTCCTCCTCGGCATTAACCACAACACCGCGCCCATCGAGGTACGCGAGCGCCTCGCCATCCCCGCCGAGCGCCTCGCCGACGCCACCCGCACCCTTCTCCACCAGCCCGGCGTCCGCGAAGGCCTCATCCTCTCCACCTGCAACAGGGTCGAACTCCTCACCCTTCAGGACGACGCCGAATCCACGCCACCACAGGCCAAAACCGACCTCCTCCGCTTCCTTCACGAGTACTTCGCCGTCCCCCCGCACGACATCCAGCCTCATCTCTACGAGTTCCGCGAGCGCGAAGCCGTCCGCCATCTCTTCCGCGTCGCCAGCTCGCTCGACAGCATGGTCGTCGGCGAACCCCAGATCCTCGGCCAAGTGAAAGAGGCTTACACCGTCGCCCGCGACGCCGGCGCAGTTTCGACCCACCTCGAAGCCCTGATGCAACGCACCTTCACCGTCGCCAAAAAGATCCGTACCGAAACGCAGATCGGTTCAAGCTCCGTCTCCATCGCCTCGGTAGCCGTCGATCTCGCTCGGAAGATCTTCGGCTCTCTCTACGGAAAAACCGTGCTCCTCGTTGGCGCCGGCAAAATGTCCGAGCTGGCCGCCCGCCACCTCATCCAACAAGGCGCATCCTCCATCCTCGTCACCAACCGCACCCAGTCTCGCGCGGAAAAAATAGCTGCCGACTTTAGCAGCCTCACCGTTCACACCGAGGCCATTTCCTTCGAGGCGCTTTACGAGCAGGCAGACCGCGCCGACATCGTCATCACCTCCACTGGCGCGCCTCAAAAATATTCGGACGCTCTCACGGCCAGCACTTCCTCCATCGCCGCCGCAACCGCCCCATGTTCTTCATCGACATCGCCGTACCCCGCGACGTAGACCCGCGCATGAACGAGGTCGAAGGCTGCTTCGTCTACGACATCGACGATCTCCAGCAGGTAGCTGCTGCAAATCTAGCCGATCGCAGCCGCGAAGCCGCCACAGCCGAGAGTATCGTCAGCAGGGAAGTAGACAAGTATCAGGAGCGTCTCCAGTCCCGCGACGCCGTCCCCGCCATCAAAGCCCTTCAGCAACAAGCCGAGCAGCTCCGTCAGGCCGAACTAGCCCGCTCTCAATCCAAACTCGCCGACCTTACCGCACAACAGCGTGACGCCGTCGAAGCCCTCACCCGCTCGCTCACAGCCAAGCTCCTACACCCGCAACTCACCGCGCTCCGCGAATCTACACGCAAAAAAGATTCCGAGTAGACTCAAGGCTTATCTGCCTCAATTCTCTCGGAATCTTTCTCCATCTTCACCCGCCGAAGATAAGTCTGCTCACTCCACGCTGGTCCCACAATGAGCAGCCAAGTCCGTCAGGGTAGTGACTACACGGCTCCAGAGCCACGAAAAACTGCGGGAATCGTCTGAAACAGGATCTTGATATCAAGCCACACCGACCACTGGTCGATGTAACGCATATCCAGAGCCATCCACTCATCGAAGCTGATTGAGCTTCGACCCATTACCTGCCACAAGCATGTAATTCCAGGTTTGACGCTGAATCGCCTCCTGTGCCAATCCTTCGAGAACCCTTCATAATCTCTCACCGGAAGTGGCCGCGGACCAACAAGACTCATGTCTCCAAGGCATACATTGATGAGTTGAGGAATCTCATCAAGACTCGACTTGCGCAGAAACGTACCCAACGGCGTAATACGAGGATCGTCCTTCAACTTGAAGGTCGGGCCGTTTGTCTCATTCAAATGCTCAACCTGAGCCATGAGTTTCTCGGCATCCACCACCATCGTTCTGAACTTCAGAATCTCGAAAGGTCGTTTTCCATAACCAATCCGGGTCTGACGAAAGAAGACGGGACCCTTTGAGGTCAACCTGATCAACGCGGCAACGAGGAGAAAGACCGGAGCCAGCGCCAGCAACAGCACCGCCGACACGACGGCATCGGTCAGCCGCTTTATCATGGAACCCCATGCGTTCCACGACTCATCATGCAGAGTGATCGTGCCTACCCCTCTCTGCAGAGACGCGGTTCGTTTCGTCTGTTCCTGGTCGAAGAACGTTCCTATGCTTCGCACTGCAATCCCGTGATCGCGACATGAAGCGACAATCTCCGCTATCTGCTGATAGAACGATGCCAGTGGCAGGGCGACAATCACCTCGTCAACCGGAAGCGTTCGCAGCAGAGCCGGGATCGAATCCAATCCTCCCAGCAAATCTCCTGCGTTGGACTCGACCGTCTCCTCAGACCACCATTGATCGTCGACGAAACCCTGAACGTGGTAACCCCACTCCGGGTGAAGTGCTACATCCTGCGCAAACCCATGGGCGCGCCGATTCGTCCCGACCACCAAAACATGGCGAAGGTTGTAGCCCTTCGCACGGAAAACACGCGCCAAAGCTCGCCCGATAAGCCGAGTCGATACGAAGATGGCGAAGCTGATCAATCCAAAAACCGCGCTGATAAAACCAATCTCTGCGATGCTGTGTTTCGAGTGGGAGCACACCAACCACAACCAGGCGCAGGAGGACAGCGCGCAAAGGATGCTCGCAATGCAAACATCCATAACCTCTCTAACAAACCCGTCCACTCTTCGAGATCGATAAAACTTATTCGACCGAAGTATTCCGTGCCATACTACCGCCAATACCAATGTCCCAAGGAAGACCTGTATCGGATGACGTGTCTCGAGGGAGTCGAGAAATCCAAAGAAGCGGTGGCCGGACGTAAAGGCATACGCACCGCCTAAGCTGCCAAACAATAAACAAATATCGCCAAACTCCACCAACTCTAAAAAATTCTCCTGTTGGGTGGTGTCATAGGTCCAGCCCCTTTTCATTAACGCTGTAAAGCCAGTTATGATGCGAAGCCGACAAGGGAAAAGCTGATTACCACACATCACTAGGGTAACCAAACGAACAGAACTCGACAATGAAGCGGACGGTCCGAGAAGGCCTTCTCATGTTCGTCGGTGGCTCGTCTATCTCAACCACCAGAAGCAATTCTGGGGCCGGACGGAGGGAGAGGAATCCAATCTACCAAATATAGGAACAACTCCGATAGAAGTGCCCCAGAAACACCTCTTGGAGAGTGCGATGGCCGGGTTTGGAGTTGCACTACAGGGCTTTGCGGGTTTGGACTTGAAAATGCTAACAACCCAGGTGCCAGACACTCAGTTGATCTGGAAAAGTGAAGAAATCCGCCGGGAGGAAAGTAAATTGCACATGAAGAAGAAGTGATGTTGCTAAAAAATTGCTACTTCCTTGGGAACTTTCGTTCCATTCGTACCTAGGGCGGCACGCTTTAACCGGCTCCAACCGCGGTACAGAACTATAATGTTCTATTGATAAAGCAGCTTCTTGCGTTCCGTGCGACGGAGAAATATGCAAAACGAAACGGGTATCCGTGATGTGTCCAGGCTGCTCGACCAGCTCTCTCTTTCGGAGAGTTCATCCAGCTTAGCCAATCGGTATCATAATAACCGGCCATTTCCTTATCTCACGATCGATAACTTGTTCGATTCGGAGCAACTGACGGCAGTCCTTGAAGAGATGTCCCACACCAAAAATCGGACTGGGTCCACCACAATACCCAAAACCTGGAAAAGCTCGGGCAGAAGTCCGCAGCGGGGCTTGGACCAGCCGGATTTCAGTTGGTAGCTCTGCTCCACTCAGCTCCGTTTCTCTATCTCCTCTCGGAGATCACGGGAATCTGGAATCTCCTGCCTGACCCCTATATGCACGGGGCCGGCTACAGCATTATTCCGCCAAAGGGAAAGTTCGATGTTCACATCGATTCCAACGCCGACATCACCAGCGGGCTGATTCGCCGTCTTGCTCTTATCATCTATCTCAACCATGATTGGACCCCGGAGTACGGCGGACAACTCGAACTGTGGAACGAGGATGCCAGCCGTAAAGAGGCGGAGATAGAGCCCCTCTTCAACAGAACTCTGCTCATGAATATCTCGGAGACCTCCTACCACGGCATCAACCCGGTAGTTGAACCCACTGGAAGGTCACGCTATTCCTTCATGATCTACTACAACACCGCCGGCAGCATCCTCGGCAAAGAGAAGGGTGTGCACAGCTCCCTGTACGCTCCGGATTGCTACCGACCGAAGCCCACGGTACGCAGTCTGGTTCGGCAGTGGACTCCTCCCGTCTTCTACGATTTCGTTCGTCAGAGGATCCGATAACTCTCGCTTCGATCAAGTGGTTCCAGGGGATATCAAGCCTCCTCACTGAGGGCTGACAAGCATCGTGTCCCATCTGCATCTCACTTCACTGTGGAAGCTTTGTGATGTCGATGAGAGTATCTTCCTATGCCACCTGCAACAATTTCTCTCCAATGCGAAAGCGAAGCGACTACGTTACAGTGAAAATACAGTTAGATTTTGAGGCCTGATGCGGATTCTGTTTCTACACAATAGATACATCTATCGAGGTGGAGAAGATGAATCTCGAGAGCAGGAGATCGCGATGCTTCGGTCTCGCAGAGAGGAAGTTATCGATTACACGCTCGACAATGCTGAAATAAAATCGGAAAGCTTGATCACTGTCGGCCTGCGTTCTGTCTGGAACACGAGAGAGGCCGATCGAGTGAAAGACCTGATTCGATCGACAAAGCCGGATCTCGTGAAGGTAGATAATTTTTCCCTCTCCTTTCGCCGTCTGTCTTCAACGCTGCGAAGGCTCTGGGTGTCCCCACCGCTCTTTCCGTACGAAATTACCGGCTCATCTGCCCTTCCGCCAATCTGTTCCGCGACGGGCACGTATGTACTACATGCGTCGGGAGCAAAGTTGCCCTCGCAGCCATTCAGCATCGGTGCTATCGCCAGAGCTATCTCCAGTCGGCTGCCGTCGTCGCCAGCAACGCGTACGCTCATCTCCGCGGCGTCTGGACAGACTCTGTCGATCGCTACATCGCCGTCAGCAGCTTCGTGAAGCAGCAGCTCGTCGCAGGTGGATTTCCTGAAGAGAGAATTATTGTGAAGCCGAACTTCATCTCGGACAGTGGTATCGGCGACGGTTCCGGCGGCTACGGTTTATATGTGGGCCGTCTGACTGAGGAGAAGGGTGTTCGCTCGCTTCTGAATGCTTGGCCTGACGTTCCGCCATCAGTCTCTTTGAAGATCATCGGCGATGGCCCCCTTGAGTCCGTCGTCCGTCAGGCATCAGAAGCTGATCGCAGGATCGAGTATCTCGGACGAAAGTCGCTAACAGAAGTATGCGACTATCTCGCCAAAGCCGCTTTCCTCATCTTCCCTTCGGAGTGGTATGAGCCCTTCGGCCGCACCATCGTCGAGGCATATTGCAAAGGGACGCCGGTAATTGCCGCCTTGACCCCGCCGATGAAGGCGATGGTTGACGATGGTGTAACCGGTCTCCTGTACAACCCCGCCGATAAGAAGGGCCTAGCTTCCGCTGTAAGCATCCTTATGGCAGACTCCGAGCGTCTGAACCTAATGCGGGTTCAGGCTCGAGCCAAATATCTTGCTGCCTACACCGAGGATCAAAATTATCGACAGCTTATGGATATCTTTCACCAATGTATTAATACCCATCATTCGCAGCCGGCGTAACAAAGAAACAGGTACCTTCCTGAGGTAAAGTCAGTCTTACAGCATGACCAACGTATCGAGGAGTAACAAGCTCTTCGACAAGAATTTAGTCAGGAAATTAGTTACACCATTTTATTTGTTACACCATTTGAACAGATCGGCATTCGAAAGAAGGTTTTACACGGAACCGAAACCCAGAGCGGCGCTTCAGAATCATGGTTGGCTACGCGATATCGATGACAATCCAGGCTCTGCTGCAACGTTCAAATCGATAGCTCTCGTGGGGCTATTACGTCACAGATGTTCGAGGAGACCCATAAGTCCTGTGGTATCATTCATGAATAACTATCTGATCTGCACTGTAAGATTTTCAGCCCTCGAGTCTCAAGAGGGTGTTGCTCTTGAGCTAGCACAATTCATAGCATTCCCCCGATCAGCTACCTCCGGCCGGGGAGAATGCAAAAAGGATTATTGCTATGAGTGCACTTCAGCCACACCCTTCTCTCTCCAAACATCAGCCTGCGGCACTAGATACGTTGTCCGAGGACGCTCTCTTCGGATCGAGCCCTTCCGAATACGAGACGCTTTCGGGCGTCCTCCGGGTTCTGCGCCGGCGATGGAAGACTGTCGTTCTCGTAACGCTCGGTATCTTTCTTCTGGGCCTGCTGGTCTGCCTCTTGATAACGCCGAAGTATGCTTCCACGGCCATCATCGAAATCAACAAAGAAGATAACAGCGCAAATGTCTCCACCGACACGGGAGCCGCTTCGCCCACCGCCGATGAACTGAAGGCGGAGATAGAAACCGACATCAGCGTGCTCGAGAGTGATGGGCTCGCGCTGGCCGTCATACGCGACCTCAATCTCACCCACACTCGTCCCTTCGACAAGGCCATCGTCGCCTCTGAGAAAGACAAGCCTCTCGATCAGGCGCCGCTCACCCGCGAAAAGTTGATCAAACGCTTCGCGAAGAGCCTCACAGTGGAGTCACCGCCGGACACGCGCCTCATCACCGTTACCTTTCAAAACCCCGACCCGATCGTAGCCGCAAACGTCGCTAATGCCATCTCGCAGAAATTTATCGAGAGCGCAATGGATCGCCGCCACAATTCAACGATTCAATCATCCTTTTGGCTGCGAAAACAGCTCGATGACCTGAAGAAGCAGGTCGAAGAATCCGAACAGAAGTTGGCTGACTACCAGAGAGAATCCGGTTTGGCCGGCGTGCAACTCTCCGGTGGTGGTCCCGGCGACAACGCCGCCAGTGTTGGTGTGTCGCCTCATAGCACCGTGACCGATCGACTCTTCGGCCTCAACCAGGAGCTCACCACTGCAGAGTCCAACCGCATCTCTGCGGAGACCGTCTTCCACCTCGTTCAATCGCAGGATCCTGAGGTTGTACTTGGCCTGGGATCGATGAGCGTATCAGGCGGTGGTGGAGGCGCACTGACCGCGGATGGCGGGATTCAACTCGTCCGCTCACTCCGGACCCAGGAGGCAGAGCTCGCTCAGGAGTACGCAGGAGCCGCGGTCAAGTACGGCGCCAATAACCCGCGCCTCGCGCAAACCCAGCAGCAGCTCGACGCCGTTCGTCAGCAGATGCACGCCGAACTGGCCCGCATCAGCAAGCGCGCAGAGAACTCCTATCTCTACGCAAAGCAGAACGAAGACACCATCCGGCAACAGTTCGTCAAGCAACAGTCCGCCGCCAATGAGATGGCTGACTCCACCGTCCATCTCCAGGTCCTGGCTCAGGAAGCAAACTCCAATCGAACTCTCTACGAGAACCTGTTTTCGAAGCTCCAGACTGCCAGTCTGGCATCCGGCGTTCGCGCCACCCGCATCGATATCGCCGATCAGGCTCGTCCCTCGGGCACCCCGGCCGTACCCAACTATCTGAAGTATCTCTCTGATCGCCGGCATAGGAATGTTCTTCGGAATCTCTTCCGCCTTCCTGCGAGAGAGTCTCGATGAGACGGTGCGCAGACCCCGCGATCTGCAGAAGATCGCAGGACTTCGCATGCTTGGCTATGTCCCCAGAATGCAAACCAAGAGCTTGCTCACCGTGGCGGGTGGAGACAGCAAGTTGATCGACGCTCCAAAGGCTCCTTTTTCCGAGGCCTTTCGCGTTATTCGAACCTCAATCCTGCGTGCCCTCCCATCCATCGGCTCCAGGACGCTGCTTGTCACAAGCGCCGCAGGCCGCGACGGCAAGACGACGGCGGTCTACAACCTTGGAGTGGCCTTCGCTCAGCAGGGCGCACGAGTCCTGCTCATTGATTGCGATCTTCGCAACCCGGATCTGCATCGCCTCTTCGGATGCGCGATCTCTCCCGGCGTAAGCGACCTCCAGGACCCCGTCACCAGAGCAGAGATTCTTGGCGTCGTACGGCACACTGCACTGCCCAACCTCTTCATGCTCCCCGCCGGGCGTCCGCCCGAGTTCCCAGCCGAATTCTTCGAGTCGCAGACATTCGACGCTCTCCTGCGGGTCTGCGCCGCCGACTACGACTACGTTCTGATCGACAGTCCACCGATCTTGTCGGTCACAGACACCTCCATCATCGCCAGTAAGGTTGGCGGAACGATCGCAGTGGTACGCTCACGCAACACAACCCAGTCGGTACTCTCAAATCTGATTGACAGCCTTCACCACGCCAACACCCCTGTACTGGGTGTTCTCCTGAATGATGTTCGCAATCCGACCGCTGACGGGTTTCATGGCTACAGCTACTCCAGACAAGAGGAAGGTCAGGTTCATGCGACTATCTAGTCTTTATGGAAAAATGGTTCTCGCACCGGTATTTCTAGGTGCCTTTGCGTTCTCATCGCCTACCGCCCACGCTCAACTCGCCCCTCAAAAGGTAGGTGGGACCAGCAGTTTCGACGGCCCCGGAGCCGGCGACACGGAACCGACCACCAGGAGAAGATTGACAACCCTGACCGTGGTCCCTGAGGATTTCTCCGGACTGCAACTCGCGCCGGGCTTTCTTCTCAGCATGGAAGTGTACGACGCGCCCGAACTGTCCACAGACGTCCGCATCGACACCCATGGAGACATCACTCTCCCCATGGTCGGATCAATCCACGTGGCAGGTCAGACGATGACCCAGGCTGCCGCAGCGATCGAGGCACGTCTCAAGGACGGAAAGATCCTCAACAATCCGCAGGTCAATCTGAACGTCAGCCAATACGCAGGCTCGAACGTTAGTGTTCTGGGCGAAGTGCACAATCCCGGACGAATCGAGTTGCTCGCACCGCATAGCCTCGAGGACATCATCGCCCTTGCCGGCGGCGAAACCCAATTGGCCGGAAACTCCATCGAGATCCGTCACCCCGAAGGCGTCTCTCCGCAGAAAGAGATGGTTCACTACTCCCGCAGCTCCGACGACATGACGCTGGTGGATACGAAGGTTCGCCCCGGGGACACAGTCACGGTGCGGCGGGCTGGTATCGTTTACGTACTCGGCGGTGTCAACAGGCCAGGGGGCTACATCATGCAGGAGGGAGGCGAACTCAGTCTCACTCAGGCTCTCTCCCTCGCCTACGGAACGACCATCAACGCCGCGGTCAGCTCGATGCGGCTGATCCGCAAGCTGCCGGACGGAAGGGTTCAGGAGACCCCTCTCGCATACAGAGACATCGAGAAGGGAAAGATTCCCCCACCCCGGCTACAGGCGGAAGACCTGATCTATGTGCCGATCAGCAAGACGAAGACAGTTTTGACGAGCGGACTCTTCGCAAGTACGTCGCAGGCCGCCCTCTACGTCTATCACTAGGACACTCTCGCCGGGTTCAGCCGCCATTTTGCTTCGCAACCAGCTGACGCCGGCATATCGTTATCTCAGCTCTGCGACTGTATATCGAGCCGAAAACGCGATCATTTGTTTCTAATGCAGACTGACGCCGGCGCCACTGGTCTTCGAACAGGACGGAATTCTTTATGACAGCAGCTCAACCCTACCCATTGCAAAAGCAGAATCCCCTTCTGTACTGGGCGACGTTGATCTACCTCGTGGGAGTACCGAACTTCATTCATTTCGACGTAACCGGCCGAACGCACGCGCAAGGGCTGTTCAACCTGACGTCGCTCAGCGCCATGCTGATTACTTTCCTGGCGAGTTACGTTCTCGTCGTCATCGTGATTCTGGGGCGTCGTCCGCTATTGTGCCGCAAAGTGCACATTGGCAACTGGCTCTGGATCGTCCTCGTCCTCCAGATGCTTTTGTCTACAGCTCTTCAGCCTGTCAGTCGCCTCACGCCCCCGCCTACAGTGACATCCTCATCAGTCTCTACCGCATGTACGAGTGGGTTCTTGCCTTCGCTCTCGTCCTCGCGCTCTACACCCGCACGCCCGCAGATCGCAGAACGGAACTGATGGCTCACCTGATCGGCCGTGTCGCCTGGATATGGATCGCAATGACTTACATCGTGCTTCCGTTCATGTCGTCACAAGTCTACGGTGGCGCCGGCGATGGAGAGATGACCAGCGCGCACGCGCAGCTCGGCGGCGAATTTCTGTCTCCGTCCTACCTCGCCACACTCTCTGTTGCGGCTTTCTTCTACGCTCTTTTTTCTTCCCTCGCGGCCTCATCAAATTTTGCGGGTGCGTCCTCGCCTTTGTGACCCTGGTCCTGGCCCGTACGCGCATCGAGCAGCTTAGCTTTCTGATCTTGATCCTTCTCTACGCCATCTTTTTCTCCGGAAAATTCGTTCTACGAATCGGCACAATCATCTCCACGGCGGTTCTTGCAGCACTCGGTATTCTGTTTCGAAGCACAATCATCGAGTATGTCTCCCGAGGCCAGAACGCCAACTCACTGGCCACTCTGAACGACAGAACCCGCGTGTGGCAATCAGCCATCGAAGCGATCCGTGATAGGCCAGTCCTCGGATACGGCTACGTCGTGGGCGCCAAAAACGCGCTCCGCGATCACTGGATCTACACACACTGGATTCCGCCTCACGCACATAACGAGTATCTCCACGCCTTTGTGAGTGGTGGCATTCTCGCGGCTATTCTGGCCCTCTGTATCTACGGCCTAGCCCTCTGGACAGGTTTCAGAACCGCATACCGCGGTCTCTATCAAGTTTTTTTCCTGTTCTTAATGATCCTCTTCACTGTCAGATCTCTCGGAGGTCCAAACCTCACCTACATTTACACCCGACCCGGTGCTATTTTTCTGCTGACATTCATAGGGCTCGTGGGTGGCGCAGAGAAATTATCACCACGCAAGCTCAAGAAGAGGTCGCGGCCCCTGAGTCACTCCGTACCTCAGGAAGTAGGCGCATAGGAACCGTTCCTGTGCGGTGATATCTTTAACCCAATTCATGGATTCAATAAGAGCATTCGGCTGTTGCCTTTGGATATCTCCTGATGACCAGGGCGCCCCGGCGTTGTTTTCGCAAGCCATAAACGCACGCAGAGGATCCATTGCGCACTGAAACTTCTGAAATCAAGCAGACTTTTTTGTCTCGATCCCTCGCCCGGATCGGCGGCGGCCGAACGCCTGCTGCACTCTTCGACCAGGGGCTGGTCAGTGGTGCAAACTTTATCACCAACGTTCTTCTCGCCCGCGCCTTCGGGGTTCGCGACTATGGCGTCTTTGCTCTGGGATGGGTAGCCGTATTGTTCGCTAACAGCCTCCAGTACGCAATGATTGTGACGCCCATGATGAGCGTCGGGCCGAAACAGGAGCAGGAAGACCGCCCCGCGTACTATGGCGCGGTCCTTGTACAGGAGATTGCCTTCAGTCTGCTGGTGGCGTTCGTTATGTTTCTCTCCGTGTGGGGCTCCACAAAGTTCTTCCCCCAATGGGGAGTGGGAGGTTTGGCCCTTCCGCTCAGCGGGGCGACGATCGCCTACCTGCTTCAGGAGTTCCTCCGCCGCTACTTCTTCTGCACCCGCCAGAGCAAACGGGCCCTGGTCACCGATATCGTGAGCTACCTCACTCAGGTGCCTATCATCTTCTGGATCTCGCGCCACCACGGCGCGAAGCTGTCCACGATGCTCTGGATCATCGCCGCAACCTCATTCGCAGGATTCCTCTCGTGCCTCCGCTGGTACGAAACCGTCACCTTTAGCCGTCATGCTCTTCGAACAGTCTTTCTCAGGCACTGGCGTATGTCTCGATGGCTCGCACCCTCAGCCTTTATGCAGTGGGGAGCGGGCAATCTGTTTCAGATGGCAGCTCCGATTTACTACGGGGCCGCAGCCTCAGCTCTTCTGCGCGCCGCACAGAACATCGTAGGCGTCGCGCACGTCTGGTTTCTGGGTCTCGATAACGTCGTGCCATCCGAAGCAGCGCGGCAGATGCGTCTGGGCGGCGTCGACGCCATGTTGCGTTACGTCAAGCGCATCTTCCTGCAATGGGGCGCCGTAACCCTGGCTTTCACAGGCATTGTGGCAATGTTTCCTACCTTCTGGCTGAAACTTGCTTACGGAACCAAGTACTCCTCTGACGGTTTCGTTCTTCGTTTATACGCGTTCATGTACCTGATCATCTTCGTCTCGGGCCCCTTGCGCTACGGTCTGCAGGCGCTCGAGTACACCGCCCCCATCTTCTGGACCTATCCGGTACTGATCGCGTTCTCCGCAGCGTTAGCCGGCCCCCTCGCTCGTAGACTTGGGTTGAACGGAGTCATGTTGGGCATGTGTGCGAGTCAGGTCATCTTTCAGGGACTCGTCGGGATTGCGTTCTGGATGCGAGTGCGAAAGCTCCGTCGCGAAGCCGCCTTAGAAAGCGCCGGCACGCTCCATCCAAGTTGAAGTCAGTCCCCCTCCGAGACTAGCTACAACTAGCGTCGATGGAGCGACGACTCCGCTTCAAGAACAGCAATATCTTTCGCCGTATAGGTACTTCGGATCTGCTCGTCGTTTCGAGCAAGAAGAACGTTGCTGTGATAAAGCCCGCTCCCCTGCGTCTCGGGAACGAACGGAAATCTCAAAGGACGATTCCATATCTGGCTTGTCTTCATGCCCGCCCGCAGCGCGTTCACGTGCAGCCACACGTCGTCTGCCTTCGGGCAAAGCTGCATAAACTCAGCGCCGGCAAGTTTCAGTCTCTTCAACAACGACATCGGATAGATGCACCCGGATACTCCAGTACCAAAGTGAAGGTAGTCCGCCTCGGCCGATCTGCATGGTTCCCACGTCTGATAGGGCGTGATAACTCCATTCGCAAGCCCGATCCGGTGAGCTCGATAGCAGTGCACTTCCTCTGGCCTTTCGCGATGCGATCGAACCAGACCCTCCAACCACCATCTGCTATACAGAAGATCGTCATCCGCGGTCACCAGTGGTACATCGAACGTATCGGTCGACAAAAGGTAAGGATAATATTTGGTGTGCGGACCGAAGTTGTCGGTAAGGTAAATCTCCAGTCCTCTGTCCACGAGCCTCTTCAGGCCGGCAGATCGATTCGCAAATCCTTCGGCACTATCCACCCACAGAATCAGCCTTGAAGGCAGCGCAGAACCCGCAGCGATCGATTCCAGTGCCAGATGAACTGTACCGAGCCGCTCGCCGTAGGTGGTGACTGACACCACCGGTCCACCGGGTGCAACGACGGGCTCTTTCGAGTGTTCGTTGCGAGCAGTCAGTTGCTTCACTTGAAACTTTGTAACCTTTGTCTCGTTCCTCAAAAAGAAAAGCCAGGTCTGAATGAATTGACTCGACACGTCATGCTTCGCTGCGCGTAGATTCAACGAGGGCCTCCTGGAAGATAGTGAAGTAAGCCCAAACTCCAAAGCACTCGCCCGTCTGACGAACCTGGAATCGTCGCGTCATTGTTCCTTTCACTCGCATCGATCTCGCCCGACTTAGCCTTCACGTTGCCTCCCCACAAGCTCCCTGTACAAAAGCTCAGCCGCAGCCGCCCGCGAGGTCCAGGTGTTGGTTCTGGCGAACTCCCAGCTCGCACGAGACATCGCATTTTTTTATCGACGCTCAGAGACGCAAATCGATCAATCGCAGCAGCAAGACCGCAGACCACCTCAGCCGGAGTCGTCACCGGCACTTTGATGCCAGCCTCCTCCGGCACAACGTCGCGTGCGCCATGCAGGTCCAGCGTAATCACTGGCAGGCCAAGCGCCATCGCCTCCAGCAACTGCACTCCCGAGGTCTCACGGAGGCTCGTAAACAAAAGCGCGTCGTGTTCCAGGTACGCTGCTCGAACCTCCTCCCACGTCAGTCGGCGTCCAGCCCAGTGCACCCGTTCACTCAATCCCCGCTCAGCGATCATCTGTCTCACAGTCGTCTCCGCGAGTCCGTTCCCGACGATCGTAAGCATCCAGTCATGTCGCACCTTCGCCAGTGCATCCAGCGCCATCGGAAGCGCCTTCCTTGGCAAAATTCTTCCTACCCAGACCAGGCGCACCGCACCAGCGTCCGGTTTGAACCTCCTTGGCCCCTTCGCGAGGTAATCCGTTCCCACTCCGTTATCGAACTGCAGGCGAACGTCCGATCGCCCCATCTTTTTTATCAGTCGCAAGGTATCTTCGTTCGCCGCAAGGACCGTGCTCATCTTCCCGATCCATCGTCTGTGAAGCGGAGAGTAGGGAAGTGCCTTCGTCAACATTGTGCGGCTCTCCTCCGCCCTCCTGCTCGCTCCGAAGTACCCCAGCATGCTGGCCGGCGCAGTCTGACCCCTCCCACCGGTCCGAAGACTGTCGGAACGCCTAAGCGCCAGAGTTGCGTCGGCACATGAATGCTCGTGTACGTAACGTGATGCACCAGATCGAAGCGTCGTTGCCGATTCAGAGATCTCGCGACTCCAACCGCGAACATCTGCCAAAGCGCGTAGTGCATCCCGGTCCCAGGTTTGAACAGCTTCGTAGGAACCGTGACATAACCAAAATCGAGGTTCGCATTCGGGTGGTCCCGCCGGTAAGCTTCAATCTCGTCGCGCCCTTCGCCACGAGTCAGAACCGTAACGTGAATTCCGCGTCCAGCCAGATGCTCTGCCCAATTCCATCCATTGCCAGGTTCAGAACCGGAGTTCGGCATGCACGCATAAGCCGACAGCAGAACATTCATTCGAAGCAGACCTCTCTATCAACTTAGATGTCTTTTTACGTTCTTTGTATAATCGAGGAACCTGCTCGATAGGAGGCAATTGCATCTACAGGAACAGTTTACCGAGAACTGCATCGTTGATGTTAAAAATGCGAAGACAACAGTTCCTCAACCTTCCATCCTGATCGTACGTTCACTCGAGGAGACGCGATGAAGAGGCCCCTGGCATTGTTCCTGCTGCTCTTTCTCACAGGCATTTGTGCACAGGCCGCAACGTATACCGCCACTGCAACGCACCTTACCATGCACGTAGGCGACCCTCTCCCGCCCCTGATCTTCAAGATGTCGTCGTACTCCGGACCCTACGCTGCTCTCTTCAAAGGCCAGCCGAAGTTGAGCACCTCCGCGACCTCAAGTTCTCCCACAGGCAACTACCCAATCAAAATCGCAGCTGGCTCCATGACGACCGTCAATCGGTCTGACAGTCTCACCTTTGTCGACGGCACCCTCGCGATAATTCCCGCCGATGGAATCGGAGCGCGCCTCACAAATCACATCGTCTACCCTCCAGGGTTCACCAGCGCCGCCGCATTCCCCATCATCGACGTGACACACAACCCGATCGCGAATCTCGCAGGCGATGGCGTCACCGACAATACCGCGGGCCTCCAGAAGTTATTTGCGTTTGGCCGGGGATCGGCACAAAGCAGAGTCACCACTTCCGCCAACGGAAACACCTACACCGCCACTCAGGTCGGAGATTCGGTCTTCACGGGGCTCGCGCCAGGCTCTCCCATCCGCATCGCAGGCGTGGTCTACACCATCGCCGCCGTGCTTGATCCGCAGCATCTCACGCTCACAACAAATCCAGGCACACTCTCCAACGTCGCGGCACGTCTCCCGCCCAATGTAGTCAGCACAAATGGAACGACGGTAATAGCTGCCAGCGGCCCAACCTTCGCTGGACTGAAACCAAACGCGAGCCTCCAAATCGGCAGCGCCTTCTACAAGCTCGCCTCGGTCACCGACGCGACGCACCTCGAACTTACAACGACCCCGCCCCCGCTCAAGAATGTGGACATGTACTACGGCGCAGGTGCAGGCGGCCAGCTCGGGGCACTTCCGATGTTCCTCTACTTCCCACCGGGCGTCTATCTCGCCAGCGACACCATCATTCCTTACGGCAACTACTGGTCTATCTACGGAGCCGGTGCTCAAACCTCAATTATCAAATTGGCGCCAAACTCGCCCGCCTTCAACACCGGCACATCACCGGTCCAGTTCTTCAGTCCGCTCAGCGTCAACAAGAACGACAACTTCCATATCTTTATTCAAAACATGGGCTTCGAGTCAGGCGTCGGAAATCCCAACGCTGAAATATTCACCACCCAGGTAAACAACATCGGCGCCATCAGAAATGTTCAGGTCTGGTCCGACGACTCCAACTGCGTCAACGCTCTCAACATCCGTCGCGCGTACCCCGGTCCTGGCATGATGCGCAACGTTGCCGCCTATGGATGCCAAAACGGTATCTACAGCAATCAGCAAGAATACAACTTCACCTTCGAAGACATCACTCTCGAAGGACAGACGGTTGCTGGAATCGGCAGCACGAACATGAAGTTCAGCATCCGTCATCTGCTCAGCGACAACAACGTGCCTGCGCTCCAGGCCGAGCTCTTTCATGCGAACACAACCATAATGGATTCCGAGCTCTTCGGAGACAACTCCACCGGCATCGGTCTGCAGAATGGTAAAGAGAATGGCCAGCAGGGATGTCACCTCTACACGCGCAATGTGAAAGTCGTAGGCTACGCCACCTCAGAGGCAGACTACTGCATTACTCCCTCCAAGACGTATAAAGGAGACCTCACAGAGACATGGTCGGGCGAAGCGCAGACCGTGTTCGATCAGACCGCGCCTCCAGGCTCTCTTCGCCTTCCAGAATCCGAGACGCCGCAACCCGATGACCCCGATCCACGCACATGGACCATGCTGGGAACCTCTCCAGCAACCTGGGCGGCCACCATCTCTGGATCGAGATCTCCAACCGTCTATGCGCCTCCAGGCCAATATGGAGGCAATGGCCCATACGCCATCACAGTTCCCGACACGGTCAATCATCTCCAGTTCTACAACGCCATGCCGACCCCGGGGCGTACCTACACCATCAATCTCACAATCGCAGGTTCTTCGAAGACTCCCTGATCATCGAAGGCTGCCCAAACAACGCCTGCATCATCAACCACACAGGATCAAGAACCCTGGTCCTGATCGACGGCAACACCTACAACTATTCGGCTGCTGCAGGTGCCGGCAATCTTTACATCGATGACGTAATCCTCGGCGCGAACAACAATCCAGGAAATACAGTCACGTTCTATCCCGGTCAGCATATCTGGGCGCGACAGCTCGATGAAGAGCCTGCTCGTGCGGACAAGATAACCTGCAATGGCTGCACACTTTGGGTCCTGGGCTACAAAACCGAACACAACGGGACCGACATCGTAGCTATGAACGCCCAAATCGAGATCTTCGGATTTTTTACTACAAGCTCTCCACGGCTGCCCCCGATTCAACAACCATGCAGATCACCGATTCAAACCTCTTCGCAACCGGCTATGAAAACATCAACATTGCCGGTTACGGAGCTCCGAACTGGGTAGTCGAAACTCGAAACGGCACAACCTCGCACCTCGCCGCTCCCGGTGTCAACAGCCCGCAACACCTCCACGTCTTCTATTCCTACGGAGGGAAAAAGCATCATCTACTCCCGTTCGAAAGTTCCACGACGCGATCCAGAACTTCTAACTCCCCACTCGTTATCGACATCAACATCAAGAAACAACTAGTACCGTCGAGAGTCTTCGACATGCTCAAGCAACTATTTAGCTCTACTACGCTTCAGAGCTGGCAACCCACATCCACCCCGCGACCTACATTGAGGAGGCTTAGGATTGCGCATCATCCATATGATTCCAGGAACCGCTGACCCAAATTCGGCCAATGGAGTTAACAAAGTCGTGCACTGGCTTGCGACCAACATGGTCGCCCAAGGGCACGAGTGTGAGGTCTGGATCTTACTCGCCAACGAGGAGTACACGACTCACGCACGCACCTACAAGCTTGTCCCTTTTCCGAGAAGTAGATCGCAATTCGGGTTGACCAAAGACCTGCACGCCGCACTGTCGAGTCTGCCGGAAGGCACATGGGTGCAGTTGCACTCTGTTTTTGTTCCGCAACTCACATCCGCCGCAAAGCTACTGCACAAGAGAAAGATCCGATTCGGTATCACCCCGCACGGGGGTTATCTCTCCGACCGCAGCGGTCGATCCATCGCAGGCCGAATCAGGAAGCGATTCTATCTCTCCGCATGGGAGGGCTGGACTCTACGAAACGCATCCCTCGTCCACGCAATTGGCCAGACCGAGGTGGACGATCTCAAGTCCAGATTTTCTTCGCTCCATCAGATCGCGCTTATCCCCAATGGCTTTGAACTGCCCAACCCTGAGACTGCCACCGACCAGAGTCTCGAGAATTTTGCCGACAAGCAGATCATCGAGCCCACAATCACTTACTGCGGAAGAATAGTGATCTTCCAAAAGGGCTTGGACATCCTCTTGGAAGGATTCGCACGATACCGGAAATCAGGAGGCACGCTGAACCTGACTATGGTCGGCGATGGCCCGGACCGGCCTCAGCTTGAGGCACTCGCGAAAGAACATGGCATAGCCGACTCCATCACGTGGACAGGACAAATCTTCGGAGCGCCTCTGCGCAACATCCTCAGCAGCTCGACATTCTTCGTGCACTCCTCACGCTTCGACGTAATCCCCACAGCATGCCTTGAGGCAGCATCCTGCGGAGTTCCGCTTATCGTCTCCGAAGAGACCAACCTCGCCGACTTCGTACGGCACTCCGGCTCCGGGCTGGTCCTCGCTCCCAACACTCCCGCTCGCCTCGCCGAGCTTTTAGCAGAAGCAGAAAGACTCGGAGTCGCTGAACGCAGCCGCATGGGCGCCTCTGCGAAACTGATGATCGAGCGTGACTTTACTTGGAGCGAAATCTCTCGCGGTCTCGTCCTCGCAATGGAGCAAGCAAACCGCAGTTAAACCGGGACCCCCGCCGTTTCATGAGTCGAATAATTCACAGGATCAAAAGGCTTTTTTCATAAAAAATATGTTGACCTGCAAGTTGGTGTCATCCAAGAAGATCAGCTCATATTTGCATAGCATTTACACGTTAGTACCATTGTGAGAGGTAGAGAAGTATGCAAGTATTTGCGTATGAGAAAAAGCCCTCCCCAGCCCCACTTTCTCCATGGCAACTCTGCGTCTAGCCGAGGCCATCTAACACCTTCGCTTTTTCACGCCACGCTGAGTGCCCTCAGCCTGCTATGCGTTTTTCTTTTGGCAGGTTGTTCCGGACAGACCATCCCCGTCGAGGAAGGAGGAACCGCCGCGGCGGTGCAGCCTCTCTTGGCCGGCGCAAACCTGAATAAGGGGCCTCTAACTTTTCCCACTGGTTTCATGACTTCTGTAAAAACATACGGTGCCGTAGGCGACGGCGTAACCGATGACACCGCAGCCATTCAGAAAGCCCTCTCCGACGGCCGGTCCAATGCTTCAGGCGACTACTACGGCGTGCCGAAGGCGTTGTACTTCCCGCCGGGGACCTACCTCGTCAGCAACACCCTCCGGTGGGTCGGATGCTGCGTCACACTGCAGGGATCGGGTTCGTCAAGCAGTGTCATTCGTCTCGCACCAGACTCCAGCGGCTTCAACAACACCGCAGCTCCAAAGCCGATGATCCTCACGCCGCTCGGCAACCAATCCTTCCGTCAGAACGTTTGGGATCTTGGTCTCACGATCGGCCCCGGTAACCCAGGCGCCACCGCCATTACCTACGTCTCCAACAACATCGGCTCAATCCACAACGTCTTCGTCAAAAGTGAAGACGGAAAGGGTCATGCTGGTATCGATCTGACGCAGCACTATGCCGGTCCTCTGATGATCCGCAATACGGAGATACAGGGCTTCGATGTAGGCATCGATCTTCAGAACGCCGAGTACAGTACCACCATGGAAGGCATCACACTTGCGAGCCAGAACATCGCCGGCATTCGCAATAGCAATCAATTGATCAATATTCGCGGTCTCACCAGCACCAACAAGGTTCCAGCCATCACCAACTCCGGCGGGTTCGTCGTGCTGCTCGACGGCAGCCTCTCAGGCGGCGTCGGAACGGTTCCCGCAATCGAGACCGACAACACAATGTTCGTGCGAAATGTATCCTCAAGCGGATACGAAGCGACCTTGCAAGATACGAGCACCTCGACCCCAACTCTTCACAAAGGTACTCTGTCGCATCTCGTGGTCGGCCCTCCCTCGACTCTCACAGGAACCGCATCGTCAACCAACGGTCTCGATCTGGCCGTTCAGGAGACGCCCTCTTACACAAGTTCGAGCCTGTCCGACTGGGCCGTCTTCACTCCCAAATGGTACGGGGATACCTCCGGCCTCCAGGCTGTTCTTAACAGCGGCAAGCACACTGTTTACTTCCCATTCGCCGCATACTTCTCCTACAACGAAGCCGATGTCACCGTGCCCGATACCGTCGATCGAATCGTTGGCTTCTCCTCCGTCGTCAATATCGGCGCGGGAACAAACGGTGGCGGCATTCGCTTCGTCGTCACCAGCAACAGCGCTCAGCCGCTCATCATCGAGCAGTTCGGCTACGGAATCAAGATCGATCATCGCGGTAGTCGCCCCGTCGTTCTCAAGGACGCATTCATCAATGACTACGCGAGCTACCCCGGCGCCGGCAAACTCTTTCTTGAGGACATCGGCATCAATAGCTTCAACATCCAAAAGGGGCAGCAGGCCTTTGTGCGTCAACTCGACAACGAAACCTCAGCCACCAAGATCTCGAATCTGGGCGGCTCACTCTGGATTCTAGGCCTCAAAACCGAGAAAGCAGGGACAGTCATCAGCACTGCCAGCGGCGGCCAGACCGAGCTTCTCGGAGGCCTTATCTATCCAGCCGTCCCTGTCTCCTCTACGCAACCCGCTTTCATCGCAACAGACGCGCAGACATCCTACATCTACAAAGAATCCGTCTACTGCTCAGGCTGCGGATACTCCATCCAGGTCGAGGAGACGCGGTCCGGCGTTACACAGAAAGTCACCTCGCCCAACAACAAATCATTTCGGATGCCGCTCTTTATTGGTTACAAATAGGAGAGTCAGAGAGGAGTGCTGTCGAACGGCGCAACCAGTCGACAGCCTCCGTCTACTTTCGTATACTCAAGCCATCAGCAACGCCAATAATGCGGTCAAATTCGCGTAGTCCAATCAAGTGCTCTGTCTCATTCAGAGCATCCGACTCCCAACACCTGCAACGCAACAAACGCAGCACGAGTTCATAGCCAAGGAGCGATCATGATCTCTGCCGATCCGCCGAGAGTCAATATCCTCGGTGTCGGAATCAGTGCACTCTCCATGGAAAGTGCGCTGGAGTGCAGCGAGGCCCTGCTAAACCGCGACGAGAGCGGATATATCTGCGTCACAGGCGTCCATGGCATCATCGAAGCACAATCGGACCAAGCCTTCCGAACGATCCTCAATCAGTCTTTCTTATCGACCCCTGATGGCGTGCCCACCGTCTGGCTCGGCCACCTGCACGGCTTCAAGCACATGACCCGCGTCTACGGTCCGGACTTCATGCTCAACATGTGCGCGCTCTCCGTGCAGCGCGGCTATCGTCACTTCCTTTACGGCGGCAGACCCGGCATCGCCGAGGAGCTGCGGGCCGAACTCGCACGCCGCTACCCAGGCCTTCAGATCGTAGGCACCTACACCCCGCCCTTCCGTCCCCTCAACACCGAAGAGGAAGAAGATCTGCGGGTCCAGCTTGCAGCATCGCAGGCGGACATCCTATGGTGTGGCCTCAGCACGCCAAAGCAGGAGCGATTCATGGCCGCCTACAGCGGTCGCCTGCCGGTAAAGCTCATGGTCGGCGTCGGCGCGGCGTTCGATCTCCTCAGCGGCAATCTCGCCGAAGCTCCCGATTGGATGAAGAGGTCCGGACTCCAGTGGCTCTACCGGCTCATCAAAGAGCCCAAACGCCTGTGGCGTCGCTACCTGTTGAACAATCCGCGCTTCATCTGGTTAAGCTTTTTACAGCTCTCCCGCCTCAGACGCTTCTCCGTATAGGCAAAGAGCAAACACCCGCCTCGCACCTGAAGTATTGCGTGCGATCTTCGAGGCTCCGCTTACTCCGTCCGCAGCGCCGTCATAGGCTCGATGTTCGCGGCGCGGCGAGCAGGGATAAAGCCCGCAATCGCAGCCGATCCCAGGAGCACGGCCACCGCAATCAGCAAACTCACCGGATCATACGAGCGCACACCGTACAGTTGGTCGGCCATCGCTCTTGCTCCAAAGATCGCAACAGGAATTCCAATCGCCAGCCCCAGTCCAGCCTGCAGAAACGCGCTTCGCATCACCATGCGCACCACGTTCCCCCGGTCCGCTCCCAGCGCCATACGCAACCCTATCTCGCTCGTTCTTCGCGCCACTTGATACGACGTGATTCCATACAAACCGACCGCAGCAAGCACCAGCGCCAGCCCACCAAACAGCATCGTCAGTCTCGCAATCAAGCGCTCCTGCGTAAAGTTGTCCGCCACCTGGTAGTCCAACGAATGCAGATCAAGCACCGTCAGATCCGGGTTGATGTTCGCAAGCGTTCGCTTTACCGTTGCGTCAAGATTCTGCGGCTCGCTCCGAAAAAAGAGTCACCGAGTTGATATACAGCCCGCGCCCCTCAGCCATCGCTTCATTCGGATCCGTCAGTCCACTCATCGTCTGCGTCAGCGGACGAAAGTACATCGTCCTCACTTCATCGCGCGGATTCGTGTACTTGGCATCGGCCACAACACCCACAATCTCGAATGTCGAAGAGTACTTCTGCTCGAATATCCCGAAGTGCCTGCCAACCGGATCCTCCTTCGGAAAGAACTTTTTCACGAAGGCCTGATTCACCACCGCGACCTTCTGCGACGTCGCAGTATCCTGATCGGTAAATCCGCGCCCACGCACCACCGGCTGTCCCACCGTCTCGAAGAAATGATTACTCACGCGGTCCCACGACGAACCATTGTGATCATTTGGTCCCGGTGCTGGACCTCCATCAACGAACACACCCTCACCCCAGTTGTTTCCCTCAAGCGTGCTGTAAAGCGCCAGCCCAACGCTCTGCACTCCCGGCAGCGATCCAAACTGCTGCTCCAGAGTCTGGTAAAAGGCTGGCAGCTTCTCAGGCGCATATCCCGCGCCTGCCGGATCGAGATGCAGAACATATCGATTCGTCGTCTCAATACCAAACTTCTGGTGCTCCATATTTCGCAGGCTCTTCGTCAACAGTCCCGCACCCACCAGCAAAACCAGAGACAGCGCCGCCTGAAACACAATCAGGGATCTCTGCGGCAGCGATGCCCGATCTCGCATCGACCGATTCGACCCACGCAGCGCCTCCGCCGGGTCTGAGTGCGAGGTGATCCACGCCGGCACAACGCCAAACACCACTCCCGTCAGCAGCGACAACAAGAACGCAAACCCAAGCACCGCCAGCGAAGGACTCGCCGCAATCGGTAGATTCGGCGAGTCAGGAAACGCAAGCGCCAAAATCATCCGCGTACCCGCATAAGCCACGGCCAGTCCAGCCAGACCGCCCGCACACCCCAGCAGCAAACTCTCCGTCAACGTTTGCCGAATCAATCTGCTTCTCGCCGCACCCAGCGCAACCCGAACCGATGTATCGGCCCGGCGTGTTGTCCCCGTGCAAGCAACAGGTTCGCCACATTTGCGCACGCCACCAGCAGCACCAGTCCGGAGATCGTCATCAGCAGATAAAGTCCTTTGCCAGTCTGCTTCTGCAGATTTTGAATACCCGCGCCACCCGGCACAATCACCACATGCTGCTTCGGAATAATCGTCGATCCACCATTGCGAGAGTAGTTGGGTTGCGCCGCGAGAAACTGCCTTAGGCTGCCAGACATCTTGTCCTGCAACGCGCCGATGCTGACACCCGGCTTCAACCTTCCCACCGCATACAGCCAATTGCTATCCGGTACATGCAGAAGCGAATTCTTCCCCTCGATCAAAGGTTCCATCGCCAGCGGAATCCACAGCCCCGGCGGATTACTCCTGATTCGGTCGCCAAAAATCCCGGCGGAGCGATTCCCACCACTGTGGCGGGCTGCCCCTGAAGATAAAACGTCGATCCCACCACCTTCGGATCACCGCCATAATCTGATTGCCAGGCCTGATAGCTCATCACCACCGCCGGAGCCGCACCCGGAGCATCATCCGCATCTGTCAACATTCGCCCTGCAAACGCACCGATGCCGAATGTCGTAAAAAAATTGCCCGAAATATACTGCGCCCGCTCAGACTTAGCCGGCTCCGAGCCTCGCCGCGTCGTCTTCTGTTCGCCGCCCGCCTGCATCGCCGCAAGGCGTTCAAACTCTGGCGTCGTCTCCCGAAACTGCTTGTACAACTCGTAGGAATAAAGATCGAAGTCGCCGTTGTCATTAATAAAGCCGCCGTTGACGCAGCAGTCATCCAGGTCCCCCACACGAAACAGCGTCTTCGGATCCGCTACCGGCAACGACTTCATCAGGATCGCATGCACCAGAGTAAAGATGGCCGTATTCGCTCCAATTCCCAGGGCAATCGTGACTACAACCGTAATGGCAAAGCCCGGCGACTTGTAAAACTGGCGCAACGCAATCCAGACATCCTGCATGAAATCCCTCCAACTCTCGTGAAGCTCTCAGGCACTTACGTTCCCATTTGTCTGATAGTTCCGAAAATTCTCACCTATCTCCCCTTACGACATCTCTTTCGCACGAACTCACCACCCATCATCCCGTATCCTAGTAATGACTATGAGTTCAGAGCACAACAATCCCCGCAATCCCATCCGCATCGGCAGCCGAGGCTCTCAACTCGCTCTCTGGCAAGCCAACCACATCCTCTACGCCCTCCGCGACGCCGGCTACCACGTCGAGCTCGAGATCATCCGCACCACCGGCGACCGCATGCAGCAACCAGGCTTCCTCCCTCCGCCCAACCTCGACGGCAAAGGCATCTTCATCAAAGAAATCGAGGAGGCCCTTGAAGAAGGCCGCATCGATCTCGCCGTCCACTCCCTCAAAGACCTCCCGACAAAATTAGCCCCGCAATTCACCCTCGCCGCCATTCCCAAACGTGCCGACGCCCGCGACGTCTGGGTCTGCGAGCCCTACTGGGCCCTTCACATGCTCCCCACAGGGGGACGCATCGGCACCACCAGCCCTCGCCGCCGCGCGCAGATCCTCGCCCTCCGCCCCGACGTCACCTTCGTCGAAGTCCGCGGAAACATCGACACGCGCCTTCGCAAACTTGAGCAGGGCCAGTGCGACGCCCTCGTTCTCGCCGCCGCCGGCCTCGACCGCCTCAAGCGCACCGAATCCGTCCACCAGCGCTTCTCCCCCTGCGAGCTCTGTCCCGCCCCCGGCCAGGGCGCCCTCGCCCTCGAAACCCGCAGCCCCGAACACCCGATCGACGAAGCCCGCGACACCTACATCCGCAACGCCATCGCCTTCCTCGAACACCCCTACACCCGCTTCGCCATCGACGCCGAGCGCACCACCCTCGACGCCCTCGGCGGCGGCTGCTCCCTCCCCATCGGCGCTCACTGCTTCCACGAAGAAGGGAAGTGGAAGATGATTGCCCAGGTCGTCTCCCCCGACGGCGAATCCATGGTCCAGGTCGAAACCGAAGCCACCTGCGACACCAACCCCATCGCCTTAGGCAACTGCGTCGCCGACGACCTCAAATCCAAAGGCGCCCTCGAGCTTCTTCCCATCCCCGTCGCCTGATCGGTCCGCCGTCCCACAGAAAATATTGGCAAACCAGTAATTTTGCCAATTCCAACCCTTGCAAGCTCCGGCGTAGACTCGCGATGAGATCAGGCCCCGATCCAAAATCGCAGCCATCGGAGTGTGCTATGTCAAACATTTCAAGAGTCTTCACCTCAAGAAGTTTCAGGATCACCATCAACTGTCTGGTTGTTGCCGGCATCGCCCTACTGGCGCCTCATTCCGGATTCACCCGCGACAAGTACGAAACCCTCGAGGCCCAGGCCTTCGGCACCGGCACGCAGATGGGTCAGAACATCGGCATCACCCTGAACATCTACGAGTTCTCGACGCCCGCCGACAGAGTCAACTTGGTTCAGGCCTTCGAGAAGGGGCAAAATCAAGGACTGGTCAATGCGCTTTCGAAGATGAAGGCCGTAGGCCATATCGAGATCACCGGCACGCTGGGCTATGACTGCGCCTACATCAAGATGACGCCAACGCCGACCGGCCGCAAGATCGTCTTTGTCACCAATCGCCAGATCCGCTTTGGCGAAGCCTTCTTCGACACCCAATCGCAGTCCTTCAACCTGACTGCCGGCGTCTTCGAACTCAACGCCCAGGACAAGAGCAAGAGCACGGGGATGCTCTATCCTCAGGCGCAGTTGATCTTGGATAAAGAAGGCCAGTTGCAGTTGGACTTGGCTCAGAATCCCTGGAGACTCTCTGACGTCCTCGATTGGGCAGGAACGTCCGGCGTGAACTAGCGCAGCAATTGCAATCTGTCGCTGCGAAAACCACCATCGACAGCGCCTATCCGCGGCGCTGAGTAATCCACCGTGTGAGGCGAACCATGACCAGCAATCGACGCGTTCATTTCAACCGCACTTCGCTGTTATTACCAATCCTTGTGTTGTCTACCTACGCAACGGCTCAGTCTAAGAGCAGCGGCTACGCTTGCTCGAAGGATGTCTCCGCACAAATGTGCACTGCGGAGAATACCTGCGGCTCCGCCTCCAGTCCATGTGTCGTCGACGTGAAACGCACCGCGAATGCGGCCTCTTCGACTCCCAACATTCCGAACGCCAAGGACAACTCGCTCTTCTGCATAAAACCCGGAACAACGGTTCAGTGGAAGAGCACAGGCAAGGACATAGGATTCGTCGTCGATTTTGGTCCTTCGTCTCCATTCGATCCGCCCGGAGCCATCCTCGGCGGCTCTGACCGCTCCGTCACCGTCATGGCTAAGAGGCCCGGATGTTACAAATATTCCGCCGGAGCCTGCCGGTCCGGTGCCATCTACGGGATGTGCGGCCAAACCAACGCCCAACTCATCGTCACTGCGAATTAAAGTCCCGCACTCCCAACTCAGAGGCCCACCCCGAACACCCTTGTCAGTGGCACGCTATCGCTCATGGAAACGACGATGAAACCAGAGGAGCCCGAGAAACCCGAAAAGCCCGAGAACCCCGAAAAGCCCGAAAAGCTAAGGCCGCGATTCTTTCTCCTGGCCGCACTCCTTGTAGTTTTTTTTGTCGGTCTCTGGGGGCTGATGTTGTGGGCAGCCTTTCGCTTCGCACCAACCGAGATTCACTGGAACGATATATACCTCAGCTGGATTGAAAAGGGAGGTCCGCGCCTCGTCGTTCTCCACGCCATCGCTTTCTTCATTTTGCCGATAGCCATATTTCTTTTTGTCGTTTACAAAAAGTCTCACGCATTCGAGAAGTCCCGGACGCGCCCGCTCTATTGGCTTAATCTCACCATCGCCGCATTGACCGGCCTCCTGCTCAGTCTGCTCGGTTGGTACTTGATCTTTCGCCATACCTTCGGAAGCTACTTCGCCTCCCACTACTTTTATTACAACGTTCTCGTGCGCATCATTCTCTGTACCGCGCTCATCCTCGTGGGCATCGTCATCTACTTGTTCAAGAAGTACCTAAAGATCCTCTTTGGCCTGTGCGAAATCGTTATCGCGATCATCACCAATATCGGTCTTCTAACGGGCTCTGATCTCACCCATATGGCCCCGCTCAATCTGAAACCCATGGGCCTCTTCGCATTCGCCGCATTCACCTTCCTTCTCAGCAAGGGTGTCGGCGACGTAGTAGAAGGAGTGCAGGAACGCATAGACGAGACCCTCGCTCAGCCACAGCCTGGCGAACCTCTAGCCGTCGAGCCTCACGCTCCTTGAAGCGAACCAGGCTCTCACACAACCAGACCGACGCTATCATCTGGCTCACCACCACCAACATCTGCGGCTCCGACTCCACATGTACGGAGGCGACCGACGTAGAAAAACAACAAAAGAGAGACGGTAGGTCTTCCCCGTCTCTCTTTTGTTTTCTGTTGCCGTTCCGATCTACTTTATTGCCGCTGGAACTCCCGGCAGCACAGCCGTGCCCTCACGCTCCACAGCATTCAGCAGAGTTGGATTCAGTCCCAGCAGCTGAAGAATCGTCGGAGCTACCTGTGCCGTCGCCGTCGGAACCGAGACCAATGCCCTCGCCAATCCAGGGTTCGACACCAGCAGCATCACGTTGGTATCGTCGTGCCCAAAGCCGCCATGCTCTGCCAGCTTTTTTGCACTTCCTGTATACGTCACTCCTACATTCGGAGTCACGATGATGTCCGGTGTCCGCGGATCTTCTCCCGCTCCCAGACCCGGCTTGTTGTAGTTCAGCGCCAACGAAGGCCCGTAGTAGATCTGCCCAAGTCCGATCTCTGTCTTGTTCGCCTCGAGCGTGTTCACCGCCTCCGTCACATCTGCCCCATTCTTCAGCCATAGCAGCGAGACGTCATCCTCCGTCGGTCCAATTCCTCCCCCAACGGTGACTCGGAGTCGGGCAACATCGACGCCAGCAACGTCGCAGGAGTCGTGCCGGTGTTCGTCTTTCCCGGCGTCGCTTTATAAAGATTTGGATCGATGGGAGACTGGCCGTGCTTCGCTGTGACAATGATGACAGTATCCTCCAGATGGCCCGTGTCTCTCAGCTCGTTTACCATCTGGCCGATCGACGCATCCACGTACTGGATCTCCTTCAGCAACTCCGGCGTAGGTACCCCTGCGCATTCGTGTACCCACCTGTTCCTACACTCCCTTCGACCAGCTTCTGCCCTACACTCACTGCCTGAAAGTTCATCCCGAACAGCGCCGGAACCTTTGCAGCGCCGCCGTTATGCGTCTTGCCCATAATCTCGTTCAGAATCGCATTGACCTTCAACGTGTCGTAGCACTGGATGTTATCGAAGCTGTTCGTCCATGCCGTAAGGTCGGCGGACGTATCGCGAATCATTGCGCACGAAGCTCCCTCTGGCGTCTTCACTCCCGGCAGCGCCACCACGTTCGAATTAATCTCAGGAGCATAGTAGTCGTCCAGGAAAGGTCCGCCCGGTCCACCCACCGCCGAGTAAGCAGGATGCTTATCCGACCATGCCGTATAGCCTCCAGCCTCATGGATCACGCCGAAGACAGTGTTAGTCCGAATAAAGTTCCACGGAAACACAGGCGCACAGCCCCTCGCAGGATTCCGAATCAGCTTCTGCGGATCGATCGAAGCAATGCCGCCTTCCGTCAGGCCCGCACCCGGCGCGCCGCCGTTCAGCTTCGTCTGGTCGATATCGATGCCTTCTTCATACTCGGTCGTCGTCCCCGTCGGCGCTGCGCCCGCGGTGCACGGTCCGGCTAGAACTCCATTGCCCGTAGTCTTCGCCGGAGCGTCCAGCGAGCGGTCGTAGGCCACATCGTAATAAACCCCCATCGTCTTCGGAGTAGCGCCCGTCACCAGCGTCATCATCCCCGGAAACGAATCGGAGGGCTTCGTCGTCGAGGCGGCCGTGTACGTGATCCCCCGATGACCCAGGTTTGCAAGAGTCGTGCAGTAAGGCTCACCGCCGTTTACCCCACTGATACCATTCGCGCAGTTGTAAAAGTCCACTGCATGCATTCCGTCGATGCTCAGTAAAAGCACATGTTTGATGGCGCTGTCGCCGCCCGGTGCCTGCGCGGTTCCATGCGTTGAAAATCCTGCCAAGGCTACGGCAGTGGTGGCTGCCGCGATTGAAATCTTTTTCATACGATCCTCCACTCCCTTGATAGCAGAGGCTTACTACGCGACACGTTACCGCAGAGTGAATTCTGAGCGTCGCTCGATCCCATCAAAATGTCTTCTCATAAAAACCATACAGCCGTGTTAACGTCCGCTTAAGCTGAATGTGCTTAAGGCTGCGACTCCTCTTCATCGCCGACCAACGGGAGGCTCCGTACCGCTAGACCAGAAACGGAACGGTACACAAGTCACGAAGTGACCGCCTCCCGCGTAGGGAGCCCGTCCGGCAGGACTACTTCAGCAACCACGTCTGGTGCGACACGCCAACCGCAGTCTCCAGATCCACATACGGTCCCACGGTCTTGGTTCCGTTCATCGTGTCGACCACAAGTCCCGTCGCCTTATTCTTGATCACGTACCCGCCCCCGAAGCCGCAGTCAAAGACCATAGCTGGCTCTCGTCGCTCGCGGGAAGTTCCTGTTCAAGGGTGATCCCGCTTTTGCTCGAACTGCCCGGGTTGGTCAGAAACATCCCGCTGCTCACATTCTGCATTCTGTAATATCCCTGCCCGTCGTAAGAGAGAAACCACTTCTGGTCGGACCCCACGTCGATCACCTCCTGACACATCGCGGTGCCGGCTACCTTCGACCCCGACGGATCTTCAAGCGCCAGCCCGCTGTTGCTGTTCACCAGCGTGTAATCTCCATCGACCACCACTGCAGGCTGCTTCCGAATCAAGCCGAAGATCCCCACACTGTTGGTCGTCGCCACGTACACCTTCCCATTGACGATCGTCGGGGCAATGAACTTATTGCCCGCCCCGAAGTGGTCCCGTCCTGCGGCTGCCTGGCTGCTGTTATAAAACTCGGTGCTCAAATTGCCCGCGTCGTACGCATGCAACAACGCGGGGTTTCGGTTATCTACAGCCCACACAATCGCATTCGCCGTTCCGTACGCCGAGATGCTGGGTGTCGTCCGGGATAAGGAAACCCATTAGCCGTGCTCTGTACCGTACTCCCCAACTTCGCGGCGACGATCGGAAACGACATCAAATTATGTCCTACCGGCCCGTAGTAAACCCGCTCGTTGAAGTACGCCGGACTCGACCATACCCCGCCCGCCAAAGGTCCCGTCAGCTGCTGGTAGATCGTGCCGTCATTGGTCGCGTCGTAGTGCCCCATATTGTCTCGATCGGCCACATACAAATTGCCGTCCTTCCCCGCCGCTACCGCAAGGTGCCGCACCTTGCCCGTCGCGTCCTTCTGATCCGGCAGCAGCATCAATCCTCCCGAGCCAAGGTCCGTGTCCATGCCAGACTCCGAGCCGGTGTTATACATTGTCCAGTAATCGACCGGCGTCAACGTAGCCGCGTGCAGCTTCAACATCGAGTTGCCGTAATCTCCCTTCGTCGGCATCCCCGCGGAGTTCAACGTCGTGTCGAACGTGCCGTTGCCCAGAGAGATATACACATTGCCCGAGGTATCCGCAGCCGGCCCCGCGCCGGCATTCCACGGCGCCGCCTCCGAGCCGTTCGGCGCAAAGTTTAACACCGCCGTCTGCGCCAACGTGCGTTCGTTATAGCTGATGATCCAGCCCGCGTAAGGCTCCGCATCGCAGTGGGAACCCCAGGTCGTATACAGCGTTCCGCTCAACACCAGCAACGCAGGACGATCCTTATATTGCTTCGCGTCGAACACCACCTTGCCACCCGAACTCACCCGGCCAGTTCCCGGATACGTCGCCGAAACCGTAACCGGACTGTCATTCTGCTCCAATCCCGTCGACATATCCAGCGAGTGCACCCGATGATAGTAGTTTCCCGAACTGTCCTTGCTCATGGCCACCACAAAGATCGTCCCATGCCCTCCGACCCCTCGGTCGATCACGGGAGTAGCCGTGATTCCGATCTCCGGCACCACCTGGCCGCAGCTGCGAGCATCCGACGTCGTCTCCCCCGCGCCCAGCATGCTCTTTCGCCAGTAAATCTTGCCCGTATCTCCATCGATCGCGTAGAGACTGTCATGCTCGGTCGCCACATACAGAACGTTGTGCGTGCCCTGACCGGCGACCGTCACCGCAGAGGCATAAAGAGGCTGCGCATCCACCTTGCCGTCCACCACCACGTTCGCCAGCAGCCCGAAGCTGGCCGAATTTACCACCGCAGGCGTCAGCAGAGACTCGCGAAGATTCTGCCCGGTTCTGGCTGCATCGTTGTGCCACGTGAGCACATCGGTCTGCGCCGTCAACGGCAGCGTGCCTGCAAACACTGCGGCAAACACCACGAAGATGAACCGAAGTCCTGAGCGTCCCAAAAAAGTCTCGTCGAAAAAAGAATCTCGACGAATGAGAAAGTCTCGATGCGAAGAAGAGTACACGCGCGCTGCCTCCTTGATAACTTTGTTAGCCGACAAGTTCGGTAGCGCCCCGCAGAATCATGTTCGCCCCGTCTTTGGCTCGGGCCAGGGCGCATGTGTTCCGCAGCACTACACAGGTTGTCCAAAGCAGAGAGAGTCACAATCTCGCAATACGCCTAGATCGCAGTTGGAGAACGAGTCCAGCAGGAAAGTATCAACAGCGTAGCAGCAGAACGCGCTGATGACCAAATGTGACTGAAAATGTCACAAAGATTTCATAGGCGTTTGCTCGGTGCACTTCGCGAAGGTTCCCCGCCTTCTTCAGTAAGCATCACGGATACATAACCGAGGCATACTGAAGTAATTAATTTCTGACCCTGTCTGCCAGGAATCCCCCACGCGATTCCGGACGTAACGCGCGCCCATCCCGCACGCGCTTCACCCTCTACCGCCAGTTGCTAAAGACTATCCAGGATCGCCCGATACTCATCCTCTGTAAAAGCCCGCGAGGTCTGCGTGGTGATTCCTCCTTTTGCAATCTGCGTGAGGATCGCCTTCGCCATCGCCTCGTCGTTGGGAGCTTCAGAGATGATGACCATGTCATGCGTGCCTGTAGTCATATAGAAGTGAAGTATCTTCACTCCATCCGCCGCAAACCCTTTTTCGCGGCGTCCAATCTGCTGGGACTTTCCTTCAAACGTTGTGTCCCCTGCGCAGTCCATCGGCAAAGTGAAACGTAAGTTGGCATAGATCACCTCGTAGCCCGGCATCCTAGCCTCGCAACTCCAACAAGTCAAAGCCCGTCCCAAGGCGTCGCACAAGCAGCATAAAGCCGCCCGCCACCACTTCTCCTCTAAGTCTTTCCTCTATCGCCATCTACAATTGCAACACATGCCACTCACCGGCAAACGCATCCTCATCACCCGAACCCGCCACCAGGCCTCCGACCTCGCCGCCCAACTCGAAGCCCTGGGTGCAACTCCCATCACCATCCCCACCATAGAAATCGTCCCACCTGCCTCATTCGCCGCCCTCGACGCCGCTCTCACCTGCCTCCGCACCTACGACTGGCTTATCTTCACCAGCGCCAACGCCGTCGAAGCCTTCCATCGCCGAGCCCAATTCCTCCATCTCACGCAACTGCCGAAACACATCGCAGTCATCGGCCCAGCCACCCTTCGCGCCGCCAACGCCGTCGGCCTCACGGTCGACCTCATCCCCCGCAATACATCGCCGAATCCCTCGCCGAAGCCCTCCTCCCCGAAGCCCCCGGCAAGACCTTCCTCCTCCCCCGCGCCGCCGAAGCCCGCGACATACTCCCCGAAGCCCTCACCGCCGCAGGAGCCAACGTCACCCTGGCCGAAGCCTACCGCAACCAGACGCCCCCCGACTCCATCCCCGCCCTCCGCCACCTCTTCAGCACTCGGGAGATCTACCCCGACGCCATCACCTTCACCAGCGCCTCCACCGCCACCAATCTCTTCGCCCTCCTCGAGGCCGCCAACCTCACCCTTCCACCCGGCATTACCCTCGCCTCCATCGGCCCCATCACCAGTCAAACCCTCCGCGACCTCGGCCACCCCCCAAACGTCGAAGCCGCCGAACCCAGCATTCCAGCCCTCATTCAGTCCCTGATGTCGTGCCTTGGATGAGGCGAAGACGCACCGGCCCAAACCAAAAGCCTCGGATGCTCTAAGCGCGCACCCAAGCTGCAAACGTCTCGCCTAGATAAACCGGAATGCACACACTCCCCAACGAGTTCTGCTGCACCATGCGATGCCCGAGACTGCTCCCCGGTATCCCATGCTGAGAGAGACGATACAGCACATACTCCACCGTAAACGAAGCTGGCCGCCGATCGAACGCAATCCATCGCAGTCCAGCGGCATCTCCACAACGCTTCAACGTGGTCCGGTCGAAGTAGTTCAGGTGCTCGGCCAGAAGCAGCGGCCATCGACTACCCAGCACCCGTGCCTGCAGGCTGCTGATGTCAGGAACGTTCGCAAACAGAAACCCTCCCGGCTTCAACAGCGACGCGCATTCGGTAAGGAACGCCAGAGGATCGGTCACATGCTCCAGCACGTCCCAGAGAGTCAGAGCATCGAAGGAGGCCGGTTCCAGCTTCGCCTGCTGCAGCGTCGCGCAATGAACTTCGCCACGGCCATTCAGCAGCTTCTTCGCATGGTTGGCAAGCGTCTCCGATGGTTCAACTCCGGTAACCGTCCATCCCGCGTCGGCTGCAACCTTCAGAAACGAACCCGAAGCACAGCCCACGTCCACCAGTCTGCCGCCCGCGATGTGTCGTTGCACCATCTTCAAGTGCCGCTGCGCCGTCTTCAGACGCCCCTGCGCCTCCTTTTCATACACCGTAGGGTTCATCTCCCGATACAGCGTATGAAGCTCCTCGTCGGCCGGACGAAGCTCCGAGAAGACAAACCCGCAGGTCTTGCAGCGCAGCACCTTGCCGTGGCCGACTTCGGTCCGCGACGAGCCAAGCGCGTCCGCGGCCAGCGCCCCGCCCGTTGCCTCAAGGTAAACTTCATCCTCATTGTCGCCGCACAGAGGGCACAGTAGAGTCACAGCAGTTCCAGATTGTTCTTTGATGGACATTCCCCTCACTTTACCCCAGAACTTCGAAGACGTGGAACACTCTTCAGGTCATCAAATCCTTCGGTAGTCGAACTGAAAATCCCTAGTGCGAACTCCAAGTCTTATCCCCCGAGTTACACAGCTTCTCCAAGGTACAGTCCACACATTTCGGCTTCCGAGCCACACAAACCTGCCGCCCATGGTGGATCAGCTCATGCGAAAACGCGATCCACCGTTCCTGCGGAATAATCTCCATCAAATCCCGCTCCACCTTCTCCGGCGCAGTCTCCCTGGTCAGCTCCAACCGCCGCGACAGCCGCATAACATGTGTATCCACAACAACGCCAACCGCAATGTTGAACCACGAGCCCAACACCACATTCCCGGTCTTCCGGGCCACTCCCGGCAGTGTGAGAATCTCCTCCATCGTCTGAGGCACCTTCCCCCAAACTCCTCCACAACCACCCGCGCAGCACCCTGAATCGACTTCGCCTTATTGCGAAAAAATCCCGTTGTCCGAATCAACTCCTCAAGCTCGGGCAGGGAAGCCGCAGCCATCGCCTTCGGAGTAGGAAACGTCTTGAACAACGCCGGGGTCACCAGATTCACCCGAACATCCGTGCACTGCGCCGACAGAATCGTAGCCACCGTCAGCTCCCACGCGTTCTTATGGTTCAGCGCACAAACAACTCCGGGATAAGTCTTCCGCAGAGCATCCAGAATCGCCGCAACCCGCTCCGGCGCCAGCGGATTCCGCGTCTTCCCAGCCTTCTTCTTCGCCGCAACAGGCTCCGTCTTCGCAATCGCGCGAGCGTTCGCTCCAACTACAGCCTTACTCTTCGCAGCAGTCCGAACAACTGTAGTCTTCGCCATCGCGCTCTAACCGAGACGATCCAGCATCTCCGCCGCAGGAACGCGCACGCAGCTGAAGATCGGTGTGTCCGCGAGCGTATACATGCTGATCTCCGTCTCCCGAAGCTGCTGCACCAGATCCAGAAAGTCCTCCGGAAAGTTCGTCTCGAATGCCACCACAAACTCCTGGTCATCAATACCAAACGAGTAAGTCGTATTCAGCTTCACCCGCGGATACATCAACCCAATCCGAATATGCTCATCCATCAGTCGCTTCCGCTCCGCAGCCGACAGCAGATACCAAGGCCTCGTTTTCCAGAACGGATAGATAAAGATGTACTTCTGCCCACCAGGACGAATCGCCCCACGCCCTTCGCCCTCACTCTCATCCGGCCGGTCAATCTGGTACTGCGAGCGCTTCGTCATCGCCAGAAAGTTATGCGGCGAGTTCAAATATCCCCCAGTGGCGTCCGCATCAACTCACTTCGCATCTGGTTCAACTCATCCACGCCATACCCAATCGACCACACGCACATATCCACATCGCCCCGCGTCCCAATCGTCGAGTACGTTAGCGACACAAACTCCCCCGGCTTATTCCACCTCGCCAGCACCTCGGCAAACGCCGCCTTGTGCGCTGCCTTCTCCTCCGCCGGCAGCCTCCGCCACTCCGGCATCACCTTGTAGAAGCTGAAGCAAACAATCTGCCGCTTCACCGCCGGCTTCGATGGATCATGCGGAGCCGCACTAGAGCTAGCCGCCGGCCTTCCAGAGACGGCAGGAGCTGACGCCGCGGAGGCGGTTGCAGGTGAGGACGGAGTCTCGGCAGTTGGAGCAACAACGGTATCTGGCATAGCACATCTCCTGAACACTCAATGCTAGCGCATTCCGCCCTCTCCGTTCACCCGGTATACTGCACGAGCCATGTCCGAGAAGATCATTGCCGCCCTCGCCACCTTCATCATAGGTGTCATCTCCGCAGGAGGATACGCCGGCGTCGCTCTCCTCATGGGCATCGAGTCCGCCTGCATCCCCCTGCCCTCCGAGATCATCATGCCCTTCGCCGGCTACGTCCTCGGCACCACCATGGCCAAACTCATCCTGGTCGCCACCGCCGGAGCCATCGGATGCAACCTCGGCTCCATCCCGCCCTACTGGCTCGGTCGCTGGGGAGGCCGGCCCGCCGTCGAGCGCTTCGGCCGCTTCATCCTGCTCAATCGCCACGACCTCGACCTCACCGAACACTTCTTTCAAAAATACGGCGGCCTCACGGTCCTCGCCGGACGCCTACTGCCCGTCGTCCGCACCTTCATCGCCCTGCCCGCAGGCATCGCAAAGATGCCCCAACTCCGCTTCCACGTCTACACCTTCCTCGGCTCATGGCCCTGGTGCTTCACTCTCGCCTACATCGGCATGAGGCTCGGCGCAAGCTGGAACTCCAACCCCCAGTTCAAAGCCATCTTCCACCGCTTCCACCTCGGCGTCGAACTCGTCCTGCTCGCCGGCATCCTCTGGTTCATAACCTCCCACTGGAAGAACCGCATCCGCACCGAAATCGCATAGCCATTCCGCATCTGATCTCCGCGACTCGGGCCACCGCTCAACTCAATGACGAATATTGCCAAACCTGCCACAACTCACCAAACGAGATCGTCTAAAGTTAAACGCGACCTCCCTCGGAGAAAATCATGAGCCGCGTCCTGGTCATCGGAAGTGATACCCAAGTCGCCCGAAGCATCGGCGATGCCCTTGACATCGCCGGTGTCCCCAACGAGTATGCCTCGGGTCGTGCCGACGCGCTGCGCCGCCTGCGCATGCGATCCTTTGGCGTCGTCATCACCCGCGCCGACAGCTCCGTCGAAGAAGACCTGGCGCTCCTCGACGAGATGCGCCACATCCGCCCTGGCGTAAAGTTCATCCTTCTCGCCCGCCATAGTACTCCCGAAGAGGTCATCGCTGCCCTGCGAGCCCGTGTATTCGCCTGCTTTACGCCTCCCTTCGACGAGCGAGCGATCGCAAGCCTGGCCGGCGATACAGCCTCAGACGCTCACTGGGAGCAGGACATACAGGTTCTCTCCGCCCGTCCCGGCTGGGTCTCCGTCCGCATCAGCTGCCGCCTCATTACCGCCGAGCGTCTCCTCATCTTCGCCAAAGAGCTCACCAACTATCTGCCCAACGACGCGCAGACCGACTTGATCCAGGCGTTGCGGGAGATCTTGCTCAACGCCATGGAGCATGGAGCCGCCTTCAATCCCGGGCAGGTCGTAGAGGTCACCGGCGTTCGCACCGCGCGGACACTCGTCTTTTACGTACGAGACCCAGGCGCAGGCTTCCGCCAGGAGGCTCTCTCCCACTCCGCCGTCGCAAATCCCTCCGAGGACCCCACCGCCCATATCCGTCAGCGCGAGCAAGAGGAATGCGCCCCGGAGGCTACGGTCTCCTCGTCGCAAACGGAACAGTAGACGAGCTCATCTACAGCGAGATCGGCAACGAAGTCCTGCTCATCAAGTACGTGAAGACGCCTTCGACGTAGAAAACCATATACCCAGCTCCGACTCGAGATTCCCGGCATGGGGAGCCTTCGCTCCAACCCTCGTCGCGGGTCTAGGATGACAGTGTTGGAGAACAGCCATGGAACGTATTCCGGCGCACAGATTGTTCTTCGCCAATCTGATCACGGCCAGTGCCGGGCTTCCTCCAAACAGCGAACTCGCCTCCGCCTTTGCCTCTACCCCGCGAGAGAACTTCGTAGGACCTCCTCCGTGGCATGTATTCACACATGCCGACTACATCCAGACGCCCTCCGACGATCCGGCATGTCTCTATCAGGATGTCGTCGTCTCGCTCGGCGCCAAAGGCCATCTCAACAACGGACAGCCCACCCTGCACGCGCTCTGCATCGCTGCCATGGATCCCAGGAAGGGCGAGCATGTCGTCCACATCGGCGCCGGCACCGGCTACTACACCACCCTTCTTGCGAAGCTGGTGGGAGAAACAGGAGCCGTAGACGCCTATGAGATCGAGCCAACCCTCGCTCAGCGCGCGACCGAAAACCTCGCTGTGCTCCCTCACGTCAAGCTGCACCTGCGCTCCGGAGCAGTCCCGCCGCTCCCCGAATGTGATGTCCTCTATGTAAGCGCCGGAGCAACCCACCCACTAGCCATTTGGCTTGACGCCCTGCGACCCAGGGGACGGCTCATCGTTCCCCTCACACCCTCGGAAGGATATGGAGCCATGCTCCACGTCATCAAACGCGAAGACGGTACTTACGCCGCTCATTTTCTCACCCAGGTGCAGTTTGTCTCCTGTATCGGAGCGAGGGATGCGGCAACCGATCAAAAGCTCACCAAACTCTTCCGCAAACGCAGTTGGACCAGGGTCAGGTCGCTGCATCGGGACGACCAGCCGGATGACTCCTGTTGGTGTTCCGGCCCCGGCTGGTGGCTCTCAACGAGATGAGTTGAGCGGGAATGTCTTCACCCGAGCCACCACGCAAGCCACGTTCACAGATTTGCGCCCGAGTACTACGCCAGCGCCAGCGGCACGGCCTCTTCCCACCGCCCCTGTGCCTTCAGAATCAGTTCCACCACTTCGCGCGCAGTGCCGCGCCCGGCAAGTCTCCGAGTAGTAAAGTGACAGACCGCTTGCAACTCCGGTGCGCCGTCAGCCACACACACCGCCAACCCGGCTCGCCGCGCCAGAGGAATATCTGGTAGATCGTCGCCCATGTACGCGACCTCCTCCTCGGTCACGCCGGCTTTTTGCATGCACTCCTCAAAAGCCTCGGTCTTCTTCGCCTGACCGAGATAGACAAAGGTGACCTTCAGTTCTTCAGCGCGCTTGGCCACAGCCGGCGACGCTCGACCCGTGATGAAACCTGTCTGAATTCCCATCGTGTGCGCGAGCGAAAGTCCCTGCCCATCTTGCGCGTTGAACACCTTCATCTCAGAGACGGCCGTGGTGCCCGAGCCACCAGCCGAAGTCGATGAAATAAGACAGACGCCCCCATCGGTAAGCGTGCCATCCACGTCCATCAGGAAGAGTTTGATCTTGCGGGCGCGGGCCAGAACGTCGGGCGAAGCGAGGGTAACGCTGATGTCGGTCATACGGCGATTCTAAAACAGCTGTCTGCGACCGCACGCTGCCCTCCCTCCCTCGAACCCTCGGCTCCGCATTTGCCGCCACCGTCCTCGCTAAGCGATACTAAAGAGTCCGCGTTACACGGAACAATCGCACGATAGAAGGGTACCGCCAAGAATGTCTACACCCCCAGCCGCCACGCAAGACGCGGCATCCATCAAGCCTGCCACTGGAAAACTAGGCGTCATGATTCCCGGCATGGGAGCCGTCGCCACCACCCTCATCGCCGGCGTAGAAGCCGTCCGCCGCGGCCTCGCCAAGCCCATCGGCTCCTCTCCCAGATGGGCCACATCCGTCTCGGCAAACGCACCGACAATCGCAGCCCCCTCATCAAAGACTTCGCTCCCATCGCCGACCTCAACGACATCGTCTTCACCGGCTGGGACATCTTCGGCGGCAACCTCTACGACGCCGCCAAGACCGCACAGGTCCTCGACCGCGACCAGCTCGAACAGATCCGCCCCTTCCTCGAATCCATCGAACCCATGCCCGCCGTCTTCGACCAGCACTACGTCAAACGCCTCGAAGGCAAGAAGATCAAAACCGGCAAGAACAAGTGCGACCTCGCCAACCAGATTCGCAACGACATCGCCGAGTTCAAAACCAAAACCGATCGACAGATCATGATCTGGTGCGGCTCCACCGAGATCTTCCTCGAGCAGACCGCCGTCCACCAGACTCTCGAGGCCTTCGAAAAAGGCCTCGTCGACAACGACCCCAACATCTCTCCATCGATGCTCTACGCCTGGGCCGCTCTCAAAGAAGGCATCCCCTTCGCCAACGGCGCACCCAATCTCACCGTCGACATCCCCGCCCTCAACGAGCTCTCCCGCAAGATGAACGCACCCATCTGCGGCAAGGACTTCAAGACCGGCCAGACCTTCATCAAGACCGTCCTCGCCCCCGCCTTCAAGACCCGCATGCTCGGCGTCTCCGGCTGGTACTCCACCAACATCCTCGGCAATCGCGACGGCGAGGTCCTCGACGATCCCGAGTCCTTCAAGACCAAGGAGGAGTCCAAGCTCGGCGTCCTCGACGTCATCTTTCAGCCCGAGCTCTACCCCGACCTCTACAAGGACCTCTACCACAAGGTCCGCATCAACTACTACCCGCCCCGCGGCGACAACAAAGAGGGCTGGGACAACATCGACATCTTCGGCTGGCTCGGCTATCCCATGCAGCTCAAGGTGGACTTCCTCTGCCGCGACTCCATCCTCGCCGCGCCTCTCGCCCTCGACCTCATCCTCTTCATGGACCTCGCAGCCCGCACGGCATCCCTCCGCGGTCTCGGCATCCAGGAGTGGCTCAGCTTCTATTTCAAAGCTCCCGACAGCGCCCCCGGCGTCTATCCCGAGCATGACCTCTTCATCCAATCGATGAAGTTAAAGAACACCCTCCGCCACATCATGGGCGAAGACCTCATCACCCACCTCGGCCTCGACTACTACGGCGAATAACCGCGAGCCGATCCCAATCCATTGAACAAAAAAGCAGCCGCGACGAGCAAATCGTCAAGGCTGCTTTCTCTTTCCGGTCACTTTACCGTCGCTGTTGTCTCGCATCTATTTGGGCATCGCCGCTCTCTCAAACGAGAAAAAATCGTCATTTCAATCGAAGCAGTGCAGTGGAGAAATCTCCACTTAACCATTCTTCTCAACAAGAAAAAGAATCGTCATTTCGACCGAAGCAGTGCAGTGGAGAAATCTCCACTTAACCATTCTTCTCAACGAGACAAAGAATCGTCAGTTCAATCGAAGCAGTGCAGCGGAGAAATCTCCACTTAACCATTCTGCTCAACGAGAAAAAGAATCGTCATTTCGACCGAAGCGGCGCACAGCCTCATCGTGCGCCGCGCAGTGGAGAAACCCCCGCATTTGTACTTGCCTTTGCTTGTCTGTCATCAACACAACCCTTACTCCGCCACTTCCATCATCTTCGCCCAAAGCACCTTCGTCCCCGCATCCGTCTTCGCCGACACCGGCAAAATCTCCTCCACCTCATGCGCCTTCTTCAAAGCCGCCACAGACTTCGCCAGCTGATTATTCGACAACCGGTCCGCCTTCGTCCCCACCACCAGGTAAGGTCGCTGCGTCTGCTTGAAATATGTAATCAACTGAGTATCATTCTCCTGCGGCGGAATATTCGTATCCACCAGGCAGATGCAAAGCGCCAGCGTCTCCCGCTCCGCAAGATAAGGCTCAATAAACGAAGGCCACTCCGCCGAGATCGACTTCGAGATCTTCGCATACCCATACCCCGGCAAGTCCGCAAAGATCAACGTCGGCCGCACCTTCATCTTGTCTCCCGACCCCTCATGCAGCGCAAAAATTGATCGCCCGCGTCCGCCCCGGAGTCGACGACACCTTCGCCTCGCGCGAGCCCAGCAGGGAATTGATCAGCGAAGACTTGCCCACATTCGACCGCCCCAGAAACGCAACCTCCGGCGCGCCATAAGTCTTCCCTTCAGAAGGAAAGTGCGCGACATCGGTCGCAGATAACAAAAAGACAGGATTCAGCCGCATCTCTCAAGTCTACCGTCAATAGCCTCTGCTCTCCGAAACAGCGCGGCGGCAAAAAAAGCACCTGCCCCAAAGAAAGGAGCAGGTGCCATACCGCTGAATTTTATTGTGGAGGCGGAGGCAGAGCTGTATCTGACTCCCTCGACTCCCTCGACTCCCTGGCCTTCACCGTCACCGTGACCGGCGCCGTCAGGTGGAAGCTCACGGTGGACTCGGACGGAATCACAACGTCCTTGTTGCCCGTAAACGCGGCGCCAGCCGTTCCAGCCCCGGCTCCCAGCAGGCCGCCGATCAGCGCGCCCTTGCCGCCGCCAGCCAATCCTCCGATCAAAGCACCACCACCCGCACCGCCGCCGATAAACCCGGCGGACCGCTTTCCCTTACCCTTCTCTTCCTTCTCATAGGCACTCGTGCTGACAGGTGTGCCAGAAATCGAGGTCACAGCGATACCAAGCGCACCCGAGCCCTTGAATTTTCCGCGTCCCTTCGCGGCCACTACCGTACCCGTAACGTGCGCCCCGCGCGGAAAGATCGTACCTCCGCCCGAGGTCTTAACCGGCGCCGCCAACACCCCGGTAAATCCATCTCCAACATTGTTCTTGCTGGCACTAAGTTGTTCGGTCACCGTCACCGTCACGGTAGTGCCGGTTGGAGCGGTCAATCTGACGGGAGGAGGCGGAGGAGGTGGCGGCAGCGGGGCCGCCGCAACGGCTGGCTCCGGGGCCGGAGCCGGAGGCACCGCTGGCATCCCTGTCGTAGGCGATACTGCAGGCGTAACCGGCGCGGTCGCCGCGCTCGACGAAGTCGGAGTCGCAGGCGTCCCATCGGGATTCTGGCTTTGCGTCGGCGCCGGCGTCGGAGCGGGGGTTGAGCTTTTGCATCCGCTCAAGAGTAAGGTCGCCGAAAGAGCTAAGCTTGCTGCAAGATACATCGATTTCACAGGCATGGTCTTCTCCGATAGCGAAGGATCTGACTGGCGAAGCAGTCTACTCGGATAGATTAGCTCTCTTCGCGAAAGTTGTCCGCAATTTACTCGACCTGCATCGAGTAAAACCGATCCTTTCTTTTCGAAATACCGGCCGACACAAACGACATCAATCCAAATCCCGCTAATCCGGATACGCGGACAGACGACGGAAGACTCTACAGTTCGGCAAATCTAATCTCGAATTCATAGAGGCAAAAGATTCCGCCCCGATCCTCAACCGACGAGAAGCTGCAAATAGTTGCATATTGCCGGGTGTCCTTAGCTTTTGCTATAGCTGTCCTGGGCCAACCCATCAAGCCACGCCGCCACAAAATGACCCAAAAGTGTCACGAGTTATTTAGCAACAGAATGGCCAACCTCGGTTATGCTCCATCATGAGATGTTGAAAAGGTTTCACTTGTCTTGTAACTGTCCTGCCCCTCAGGGGCCCTCCGACCCGAAGAGGCTCCGTTATCGAAGGAAGTTCCAGGTGCTACATAGAACTCTTGCATTGACGAGCAATCCGATATCTTTTTCCCCAGCCTGTCTCACTCTTGATTCGACGTCGTCCAGCTGGTCAGCACAACCATTACTTTGAACAGCAAACCGCACCACCACCTTTCGGAGGGAACACCCATGATTGGCAATTCTTTCGCCCGGCTGACGGGCTCAAAGCGAAATCTGCTCGCGCTTATGGCATCGAGCGCGGTCTTCACCGCAGGCTGCTCGAATATGGCGTCAACTGCGCCTGCTATCGTTAGCCCCGCCAGCTCCGCCGCTGCTCTCGGTGGAAAAATTCATGGAGGAAATCAGCCGGTCGTGGGGGCCACAGTCAAGCTGTATTTCGCCGGTCAGAAATCGGGCTTTCCTCCCACCCTCGGCGCCACCACCACCACAGACGCCGCCGGGTCCTTCGGCTTCACCAAAGATACGACCAATGGCAATCCCGCGGATAATGGTTCCACCAGCACCTTCTCCTGCCCAACGAGTGTAGGAATCCCACCCCTCGTCTACGTCATCTCCACGGGCGGAAACACACAGAACAACGGTGACCCCACTCAGAACAATGCAGCCGCCGAATTTATCTCCGTCTTCGGTCCTTGCAACACGCTTACCGGATCTACCTTCATCGACATGACCGAAGTGACGACCGTGGCCACAATGGCTGCGTACCAGGGATTCTTCGATCCCACCACAGAGAGCATCGCCGCCGACGGTACCACCCAGCAGACTGCAATCATCACGGCCATCCCCAACACGATCGCTCTACTTGCCAATCTAGCCACGGGTGCCTCCGTGACTTCAACCACGCTGAGCGCATCCGCCACAGGCAACATCAATCCAGCGGTCACGGTCACCGCGACTCCGGAGCCTGGCAAAGTCAACCTGCTCGCAAACATTCTCTCTGCCTGCATCAATACCGCAACTGCCTCTTCGGCAGCCTGCACTTCGCTCCTCACGTCTGCGACTCCCCGAACTCCGCCTATACCTCTAACTTCGGACATGGGACTCTGCCCGTTGCGACAACGACCCTCCAGGCGATCTATTACCTCCTCACGAATCCTACAAGTACAAGTGGCGGTACCTCTAATATCTCCACTCTCTTCGGACTCGCGGGCGGAGTCAGCGGTCCCTATCAGCCCGCGCTCGCTACCCAGCCGACGGACTGGACCATCGCCATCAGCTTCGCCAGCACCAGCACCTGCGGAACCGCTTCCACCCCGGGCGGTTTCATCAGTTCGCCGATCGACATCAACATCGACGCTGCTGACAACGTCTGGATCGCCAACTCGCAAACAGGATCCGGGAACCTCTCTCAGATCTCAAGCGCCGGCATTCCGACCACCTGCGTCTTCCTCGGCAGTGGCGGCTCTCTGGGCGGCGCCGTCCTCGACTCGGCAGGTAACACCTGGTTCGGCTCCGGCACGAGTCTCTTCCGCTACAACAACGGCAGCAGCCTCGCCTTCCCCACCACAGTATCTCCCATCGGCGTGACGGCAGATGGCCTCGGAAACGTCTACTTCACCGCAGTCACCGGCGGCGTCGGCTCTCTCTACAGAATTCCAGGCGCAGCGTCAGCAGCTTCCGCCGTTGCCCCGGTTCAGATCTCCAACGGTGTCGGTACCAACCCGGTTCGCCTCATGCCGGACTTGCAGCGGACAGCCGGCGTCACAGTCCAAGGCAACATCTTCGTCTCGACGGGAACAACCTCCGTCGCCGAGGTCTCGCCAAGCGCTGCAGTCGGAAATCTGAACGGATTCACCACCACTGTCATCAACACCTCCGGCAACTCCTACGGTCTCTCTCTCGGACCGCAAAACAACCTCTTCGTCTCGGCGTTCGACACTGGTACCATCACCGGCCTGACCGCCACTAGCGGCTATACCGCGCCTATCAACGGCGGGTTCCCCTTCACGACCCCGGGGACGATTGGTGTCGCCGCACCCACCTCGATCGCAGTCGACGGTCGTCTCAACGTCTGGATTCCCAACAATACAAACGGTACCGGCACCGGTAGCGTAAGCGAACTCGGAAGCCAAAACACCGCAACCGGGCTCTCACCCTCCACCGGCTACCAGAAGGACTCAACCTTCCTGACCTCCGGACGCGCCCTCGCGGTCGACCAGGCAGGCAACGTCTGGGTTGCAGGCGACGGTGCGAACTTCATCACCGAGATCGTTGGTGGTGGCGTCCCCGTCTTCCAGCCCTACGCGCTTGGTTTGAAGAACGGCCGCTTCCAGGCGATCCCCTAACCTAACGCTAAACCAAACAACAGAAGACCCCGGAGGCACTCTTCCGGGGTCTTCTGCATTCAGGACCGGCCTTCGTCCTCAAATCCTGTACTCTGTCCTCCCACCTTCACAGCGCCAGTTCTTCCGGTAAAGTAGGACTTGTTGCAGCCAAACCACCACCAACAGCTCCTTCGCAGAGTTTCTTTGACCAGTCTCTATGGGTAAGCAGAGTATCCCTCGCCCTTTCCGCGCCGAACACGTTCCACTCAGGATCGCACTCGTTCTCCTGCTCTCCCTCCTGTCCCTCTCGAGCCTCCCGGCCCAGACCACCTCCGTCTCAGCGCTAACCATCCCCCTCGTCCTCCCCTCCGCCATCGTCTTCGATTCAGCCGGCAACCTCTACTTCGCCGAGACCGGGAACCACGTCATCCGCAAGGTCGACACCGTCGGCAACATCACGACCATCGCCGGCACCGGCACGCAGGGCTTCTCCGGCGACACCGGCCCTGCCACCGCCGCAACCCTCGACTCTCCGCAGGGCCTCGCCCTCGACAACGCCAACAACCTCTACATAGCGGACACACACAACCACCGCATCCGCACACTCAACCTCACCACCGGCATCATCACCACCATCGCCGGCAGCACCTCAGGCTTCTCAGGAGACAACGCCCCGGCCCTCTCCTCCCAACTCAACCTTCCCACCGCTCTCGCAACCGACGCCTCCGGCAATCTCTACCTCGCCGACACCGGCAATCACCGCATCCGCGAGATCACCTCCAGCACCGGCCTCATCACCACCATCGCCGGCACCGGCACCCAGGGCTACTCCGGCGACGGCACCTCCGCCATCTCAGCCGCCATCGACTCGCCCACAGGCATCGCCGTCGACGCCTCCAGCAACCTCTATCTCGCCGACACTCACAACCATCGCATCCGCAAGATCACCTCCAGCACCGGCATCATCACCACCATCGCTGGCACCGGCCTGCCAGGCTTCTCCGGCGATACCACCCCCGCCGCTAACGCAACTCTCGCTCTCCCTCACGGCCTCACCGCCGACGCCTCCGGCAACCTCTATCTCGCCGACACCGCAAACCACCGTATCCGGCGCATCGATGCCATCACCGGAGTCATCACCACCGTCGTCGGCGACGGCACTCAGACCTTCGCCGGCGACAACGGATCCCCCACCGCCGCCTCCCTGGACAGTCCCACCGCGACGTCCTTCTCTCCCGCCAACAGCCTCACCCTCTCCGACACCGGCAACCAGCGCATTCGTCAGGTCGAGACCCAATCGGCCTCAAGCAGCACCATCACCACCATCGCAGGCCTCGGTTTGCCCACGCCCGGAGCGCTTACCCTCACAGCCCCCTCCGTCATCCCCTACGGCACCGGACAGCTCACAGCCTCTCTCGCAACCAGCCCCGCCACCGGCAGCATCACCTTTCTCGAAACCATCGGCCCCTCAACCAAAACCCTCGGCACCGCCACTCTCGTCTCCAACACCGCAACCCTCCCAACCGCCACCTTGCCCGCCGGCACTTACAGTCTTACCGCAGCCTACTCCGGCGACCAGACTCATCCCTCCGCACAGAGCCCCGCGCTATCTCTCACCATCTCCCCGCAGCAACTCACCGCGACCATCACACCCGTCTCTCTCACCTACGGCCAATCAGTCCCGAGCATCAGCGGCACTCTCACCGGAGTCCTTCCCCAAGACGCCGCAAATCTCACCGCCACCTTTACCACCACCGCCGCCGCCGGCTCTCCCGTCGGCACTTACCCCATCACACCCGTCCTGACCGGCTCAGCAGCAGGGAACTACACCGTCGCTGCACCCTCCGCATCCCTCACCATCATCCCCGCCCACACTCTCATCACGCTTAGCGATCTTGTAGCCAATGGCACCACCGGATCAACGGTCACCCTCACGGTGCACGTAGCCAGCACCACCGGCACTCCACTCGGCTCGGTCACTTTACTCGATGGCAACAGCCCTCTCTTCACCAACCCGCTCTCCTCCTCTGGAGATGCGGTCTTTCTCACCACCACCCTCGCCCAGGGCGCTCACTCTTTCATCGCCGTCTATGACGGCAGCACAAACTTCACCCCCAGCGTATCTTCGCCGCAACTGATCACAGTCGGAACAGCTCCCGCGACCCCGGACTTCGCCCTCTCCGCCACCGGAAGTACCGCGCAAACCATCCTCTCCGGCTCCAACGCCAGCTTCACCTTCGCCGTTCAGACGCAGAACAATCTATCCAGCCCCATCACACTCGCCGCCACCGGGCTGCCGAATCTCGCCACCGCCTCCTTCAACCCCGCCACCCTGCCTCCCGGCGCCACGCCCAACGCCTTCACCATGACGATCGCGACACCACAGACCGCCGCGAGGAACAACGAACCAACCCGCGGCCTCTACCAACCGTTCCTTGCTGGAGTCCTTCTACTCTCTCCCCTAGCCGGCCTCGCCTTTCGCCGGCACAAATACTCAGCCGCAACAAAGCTCGTCCTCCTCGCCATCGCCAGCATCACCCTCTCGCTCGCCATCGGCTGCGGAGCCCGCATCAAAACAGACCCCCTCCTAACCACTCCCGCCAAGAGCTACACCATCACGGTCACCGGCACAGCCACCTCCCCAACCGGAAGCCCCTGCAACACTCCGCAACCGTAACCCTCGTTCTCGATCCCGCCAGCTAAGTCAGCGGTTCAGCAACTACCCCGGCCCCAGCAGCCGCACAATAAAAAACACCACCACCCCAACAAAGAAGACCAGCGCCATCCGCAAACCCGGCTCCCTGTTCACCTCCGGCACAAGATCAGTAGCCGCAACATAGATCGTCACCCCGGCCGACAGCGGCAACCCCACCCGCACCCAGCTCGGCTCCAGATTAATCACGAGCACCCCGAGCACAGTCATCGCCCCCAGAAACAAAGCCGAATTCAACGCCGCCGCCGCGCCCCGTCCACCCGCCAGCATCACGCTCGCCATCGTAAAACCCTCCGGGATCTTGTGCAGAAACACCGCGAAGAACAAAATCCACCCCAGCCAATGCGACAGCACAAACCCCGACCCAATCGCCACCCCATCGAAAAAGTATGCGTCGCCAATCCCAGCAGAACCGAGTAGCTGGTCTTCGCCGAAAGAAACTCGTGATGGTGCGTCTCCTCCCCAAAATGAAAGTGAGGCACCAGCGAATGCTCCAGCAGATGCACCCCGCAATATCCAGCCAGAATCAACACCGGAGCAAACCGCGCATTCACCCGCAGCCCCTCCGGGATCATCTCCAGCACCGCCGCCGCCAGCATAAAACCCGCACCCAGCGCGACAAAGTACCGCAACGCCCGCGCCGAAGGCGACTGCCGCACCAACAAAAATCCGCCCAGATAATCAGCCAGTCCCGCCACCAGCCCCAGCGTCAGGCTCAACCAGAGCGCCGACACCGCTAACTCCTCCAGCCGAGGTTCAGCGCATCGCCATCCATCCCAGTAAATAAAATGGCCGCGTCCAGTCGCAGCAAACCAATCGCGCAGATCTCCATGTCCTTACGATTCTACCGTCTCCTGCTGCGACTCACGAGACAGCACAAACACCACACCCAGCCCGCAAAAAAAGACGAACCCCTCCAGCCTCTCCGACAACACATGCAGCCGCTCGAAGTCCACTCGCCCCCCGTTCCCCACCGGAGCAGTCTCCACCGCCCCTCCCGCCAGCGCCCTGTCCACCTCCATCGCCGGCAGTATCTTGAACTGCGAATAAAATGTTCCCGCCATCATCAGCCCGGTCAGGATCATCTCGATCGCAAAATCCAGCCTCGCCGTCACCCCGGCCCGCAGCCACAAAAGCCCCGTCGCGACATAAAAGATCGTGCCGCCCACCAGCCCGATCCAGTGCAGCACCCGCAGCGTTCCGCCCACTACCATTCCCGCTTCGTGCGCGCTAGGCAAGCTATGAAAAGCCACCGGTGCCACCACAAAGGCAAAAAATCCAAGCCCGCCAACCCATGCCACCATCGCAAACAACCGCAGAGCCCGAAGCAAAGTCTGCATCCTAGATTTGGTCCCCTCGTATCACTAGATGTGGTCCCTTCCAATCAGCCGTTGAATTCGTTCCTTCATAGGAGGATGCGTCGAAAACAGTTTGCCAATCCCGCCACTCCCCAGCATAGGAGCGACAATGAACAGATGCGCATTCGAAGGAGAAGCCTGCATCGGAATCCTCTTCGAATAGTCCTCCAGCTTCTGCAGAGCCCGCGCCAGCGCATACGGATTCCCGGTCGTCGCCGCCCCCGTAGCATCAGCCTCAAACTCACGCGTCCGCGAGATCCATAGCTGAATCAGCGAAGCAGCAATGGGCGCCACAATAATCATCAGCAACCCACTCAGTCCACCGCCGCCGCGTCTGTCCCGTCCACCGCCACCGCCAAACAGTGAAGCCCAATATCCCATCCGCGCCACCATCGTAATCGCGCCCGCCAGCGTCGCAGCAATCGAGCTCGTCAGAATATCCCGGTTCCTCACGTGCCCCAGCTCATGCGCAAGCACACCCTCCAACTCCTCATCATCCAACAGCTGCAAAATTCCATGCGTCACCGCCACCGAAGCATGTTGAGGATTCCGCCCCGTGGCGAACGCATTGGGAGACTCGGTAGGCAGCACATAGATCTTAGGCATCGGCAGCCCCTGCTTCGCCGTCAGCCTCTCTACCGCCGCATAAGCCCGCGGCAGCTGCTCCCGCGTCACTGACTGTGCGTTGTACATCTTCAACGCTATCTTGTCCGAAAAGAAATACGTTCCAAAGTTGAAGGCACCCGAGAGGATGAACGCAAGCACCATTCCATTCCGTCCACCAACGCGAGCCCCGATAAGAATCAGAAACACCGTCAGCAAAACCAGAAGCAACGTCGACTTGAATGTGTTCATCGCCAGCACCTCAAACTAAGGGTCCCGCCACATTAGACGTATCTACACCCCGTTCGCCTCCCGGCCCGCCGCGCGCCAGCGCTCTCCGCAGCACCACCTCAAGCGCAGCCTTCTGCTCAACATACTCGCTCTCGGTCAACTTGCCCTGCAGCTTATCGGTCTCCAGCGCAAACAACTCTTCCTTCATCGCAGCAAGCAGGGAACCAGGCGCAGCCAACGAACCCCCCACTCCCGCACCAGCCGCACTCACCGACGGAGCGGGCCCGTTCTTCAGCATCACACCCGCACCCACCGCCAGCACCAACCCAAGCCCCCCAGAATCCACCACTTGTACTTCGCCCACGGATCGTTCGTACCCTCAGGATCAAGCGGCGTCCCCAGCCCCCCGCCCGGCCTCGTATCACTTGCCGCCGGACTCGCCGCGCCGCCCGCACCAGGCTGTGCCGAAGCACCTGCCTCCGCGCCACCTTCACCAGCCGTCGCGGCAGCGCCCGTATCCCGAGGCATCTGCCCGCTACCCGACACAGTAAAATCCAGCGTCTGCGAAGGAGCCACACCCCGCGCCACGTATGTCTGTGCCGTAGTCTCTTCGGTCACCGGCGTGTAAGGTGCAGAAGGCCCCGGCTTGAACGTCATACTCTTCGGCATCATCACGGCGATCGTGTCCGTAGGCATCATCACCCGAGGAGAAAACTTCAGGCTCCCGCTATAAGGCAGCTTGTACGTAATCTGAAACCGCGTCTCGCCCGGCCGAATCGGAAAGATAAACGCATAATGATTCGGCTCGCCCAGCGGCACCGGCGAAGCCTGCACCGGCATCCCACCAGGCGACAGCGCCGCCGACCCCTCCACCACCGCACCCTCCGGCAGATAAAACTCAAACGGCCTGTCGCTGAACTGCGTCAACGGGGGACTCGACTCGTTCTTCACAAAGAAATTCTCAACCACATGCAGCGACTTCCCGCTCTCATCGGTCTGCAGGCGCAGCACATCAGCCTCGCTGCTCACGCCCTTCACCTTCGCCGCAGCGTTATAAACATCCACCTCAACCGACTGCGTCCCCGGAGGCGCCGGCCGAAAATAATTCGCCTTATCATGCGTCACCCGCACCAGATGAACCGCCTGACCTTCGTTTGCCGGCACATCCAGCGTAAAGCGGCCCTTCGCGTCCGTCTTGGTCCGCGTAGCCTCCTGCATACCCTGCTGCAAGCGAATCAACACCACGTCATCGCCAGCCGAAGGCTTGTTGGTCGTCTTATTTGTAACTGTGCCGGTGATCGAATCGGCAACAGCAAAGCTGCAAAACGCCGCCATCATCGCAGCAGCCACAACAGCACGTCGGAGAAAAGAAGGGAAGAGGCTCACGCTTCAAGTTTACGTCAAACCAACCCCACCCTCACTGCCGCCCGTCACAGCAAAAAATCGTCATCTCGACCGAAGCTACGCAGCCTTATCACGCTGCGTAGCGAAGAGACCCAGCATTGTCCTTTTTATCGCCTCAGTCGAAGGGAAGAAGGGAAGTATCTCACCCCTCAAGTTTGCGTCAAATCAACCCCATCCTCGCTGCTGCTCCTCACGCGTAACAGCAAAAAATCGTCATCTCGACCGAAGCAGCGCAGTCCCATCGCGCTGCGTAGCGGAGAGACCCCGTATTTGCTTTTTTCTTTGCTAGTGGTCAGAACGTCATCATCCCCAAGCAGGCGCGACTAATTCAAGCCCGACTCCGCCGTCCAAAATCCCCACGAGCCTCAAGGGCATCCATCTCCGCAATCACCCGAGCCGCCTCATCCTCCAGCCCCGCCCGCTGCTCCGCGTAGTCCTGCTCCGGATACTTCCCAGCCAGATACTCGAAGTTCAGATCCCGCAGGTTCTCGTAGATAACATCCTTCCGCTCCCGCAGATAGTCCACCCGCGTCTTATCCGCCTGCACAAAAGGATTCCGCTCCGGCCAGAAGATAAAACCAAACAGCGCCAACGTCAGCACCACACCTGCGATCATGCCCATGTCAGTACTCCGTCTCCCGCCGAATCCGCTCCCTCATCGCATCGCCGCTCACCACAGGCCCAGCCGCACTCACAGCACGCCGCTGCGCCGACCGCGCCGACCACATGCGCACCAGAAAACCCGTCCCAATCGTCGCCAGCAAAAACACCGTCATCGGCGCAATCCATGCGACGTTATCAAACCCGCCGCGAATCGGAGCAGCAAGCACCGTCGCCCCATACTTCGCCTCAAACCAATTGAAGATGGAAGTATCCGTCCCCCCACCATCGATCCCCGAATGCAGCTCGCTAATCATCACTGGAGAAACCGGGCACCCGACATGATTGCACTCCAGCAGGATCTGTCCGCATCCACAGGTGCAGATCATCTCGTGCCCCATCTTCTGGAACCGCGAATCAGGCGTAGCCCCCAGCATCACCACGGCCAGCAAACAAACCATCCCCGCGCCAGCGAACCGTCGAAAGCGACCAACGGGAGCCCCACCCAAAGGGGTAAACAAGCCACGAAGTGGCCGCACTCCGCGCAGGAGGCCCGTCCGGCAGGACAGCCTCGCGAAAAAACCCTCAAACATGATGAACCTCAGCCTCAATCACCGGCGTCTCTGCCGCAACCCGCGCCGTCGTCCGAGCAAGGTTCGGCACCAGCGCCAGGAACGTCCCCCCACCACAATCAGAACCCCAATCCAGATCCAATTCATCAGCGGATTCAAAAACACCTTGATGATCGGCCGATCCGTATCAGGATTCTTGCCCTCATAGATCACATACAGATCGCTAGCCAGCGTAGAGTGCAGCGCCACCATCGTCGACGACGTCTGACTCGCAATGTAGAACCGCTTCTCCGGGGCAAGTTGCGTAATCTTCTTACTCCCACGGAACACATCCATCAACGCATACTCCGTGTCGTAGTTCTTATTGCTGTCCTGCGTATAGCTCTTGCACACCAGACGATACGGTCCCAGCTTCAACGTATCGCCAAAGCCCATCTCCTGCTCATGCGACTGGTTGAACGCCCCGCCGGCAATTCCAATAAACATCACCACAATGCCGAAGTGAACAATGTACCCGCCATACCGCCGAGTATTCCTTCGCACCAGCAGCACAGTCGAAGCCAGCAGATTCTTCCCCGTCTGCGTAGCAACCACATTCGCCCCGCGCAGAAACTCCGCCGCAATCGCCGTAATCACACCAGCCGCCAGCGTAAACGTCACCAGCGAAAACAGCGTAGCCTGCCAGTCATCGCCAGCCTCCCATGGCCTCACCCCCACAGCCAGCAGCACGACAAACGCAACACCCATCGCAAGCGAAGGCAGAATAAAATTCCGCCGAATCGATCGCAGCGAAGTCGAACGCCACGCCAGCAGCGGTCCAATCCCTGTCAGGAACAGAAGAAACAATCCAATCGGCAGATTCACGCGGTTATAAAACGGAGCGCCCATCGTAACCTTCGTGCCCTGCACATACTCGCTCAGCACAGGAAACAGCGTCCCCCAAAGCACCGTAAAACAAGCCGCCAGCAAAATCAGGTTATTGAACAGAAAGCTGGACTCGCGACTCACCAGCGACTCCAGCCTGTTCTCCGACTTCAAATGATCCCGCTGCTTGAAGAACGTAAACAGGCACACCCCAAACACAATCAAGATGAACCCGTAAAACCAATCCCCAATCGAGCTCTGCGCAAACGCATGCACCGAGCTCACAATCCCCGACCGCGTCAGCAGCGTCCCCAGAATCGTCAGCATGAACGTCGAGAAGATGAGCCACACATTCCAGCTCTTCATCATCCCGCGCTTCTCCTGCATCATCACCGAGTGCAGAAACGCCGTCCCCGTCAGCCACGGCATCAGGCTCGCATTCTCCACCGGATCCCAGCCCCAATACCCGCCCCACCCCAGCACGCTATAAGCCCAGTGCGCCCCCAGAAAAATCCCGCACGTCAAAAACAGCCACGTCACCATCGTCCAGCGCCGCGTAATATGAATCCACTTCTCCCCCGGATACCGCATCATCAGCGCACCCAGCGCAAACGCAAACGGCACCGAGAACCCCACATACCCCAGGTACAGCATCGGAGGATGAATCACCATCTCCGGATACTGCAGCAGCGGATTCAACCCAAACCCATCGGTCGCCACCGGCCCCGGCTGTATCGCAAACGGAGGAGCCGCAAAGTTCAGCAGCAACAAAAAGAAGACCTGAATCCCAGCCAGAATCGTCGAAGCAAACGCCGACAGCCGCACATCCACCTTGTGCCGCATCCGCAGAACAAATCCATACGCACTCAGCAGCCACGCCCACAGCAGCAGCGAGCCCTCCTGCCCCGACCACAGCGCAGAAAACTTATACGCCGTATTCAAATCTCTATTGGTATGGTGCAGAATGTACGACACCGAATAGTCGTTGGTAAACGAAGCCCACACCAGCGCAAACGCCGCACAACTCAAAGCCACAAAACTGGAAATCCCCGCCCGCCGCGCCGTCTCACCCAGCCTCCCCGCGCCGCCATCGACGCCGGCTGCCATCCCGCGAGTACGCCACAAAGCAATCCCACCCATCACCAGCGTATAGGCGCTCAACGCCAGAGCCAGCAACAGGGTAAAACTACCAAACTCCGGCATCGGATGTAGTCGCATGGATTCCTCTGCCACTATTCTCTCAAGCGCAGAGCGTATCAGCAATAAAACATCGTTTACCGGACAACTCTATTGCGGCAACAGGTCGGAGTCGCGCTTCCCATCCCGGACCAGGCCGTGAACCGTAGCCAGGAGATGATCCGGCAGCAGCGGCTTCATCCGAAAGGTTACGTTCAGACCCTCATACTCGTCCTCCGCCTCCTCCAGCCCGCTGATCACCAGCACAGGGACCGCAGGATTGGTCTTGCGCAGAGACCGCACAAAATCCGCCCCGTTCATCCCCGGCATCACGTGGTCGGTAATCACCAACTGTATCTCCGCAGGGAACTCGCCCCCTGAATCTGCTCGAGCGCCCGTGACGGATTCAGCGCCGCAATCACAAAGTATCCGGCCCGCTTCAAAATTGTCTGCCGAGTTGCGGCCTGTACAGCATTGTCGTCGATGAGAAGAAGGGTGGCCGGCATTCGAGAGATCGCTTGTCCCAGGGGAGAATTCACCAATAAATCCAATTCAGATACCTCTTCCAGAAAGGCTGCGTGGGCGTTGCTGCGAGAGTGATCAGACCAATTCCACAATCCGTGGGATGCAACTTCCCCGTCAAACGTTGGTACTTGATCTCCATCTTTAGGAAAAAGTAACGAACCGTGGGACATTTTGTCCCTGCGCTAAGCGTTAATCTCCCAAAACCATACTCCAACACCCTACAAAATTTGGAAGACAGCACCAAAACAATTTACAGTTGGCCCCAGTACCATATAACTTACCGAACCGAAAACTGCGCCGAACCTCAACCGCACATCAAGGGTAATCGTGAATCTCTCCATCATCGACTGGCTCATCATGCTGGTCTACTTCGTCTTCGTTCTGGGCATCGGCTTCGCCCTCAAGCGCTACATGCGCACCTCGAACGACTTCTTCCTCGCCGGGCGCTCCATCCCGGCCTGGGTCTGCGGCCTCGCCTTTATCTCCGCCAACCTCGGCGCCCAGGAGGTCATCGGCATGGGCGCCTCAGGCGCCAAGTACGGCATCATCACCAGTCACTTCTACTGGATAGGCGCTATCCCGGCCATGGTCTTCGTCGGCATCTTCATGATGCCCTTCTACTACGGATCAAAAGCCCGCTCCGTACCCGAATACCTCCGCCTGCGCTTTGACGAGAAGACCCGCGCCGTCAACGCCTTCTCCTTCGCCATCATGACCGTGCTCTCGTCCGGCATCTCCATGTACGCCATGGCGTTGCTCATCCAGACCCTCGGCCTCCTCCACGGCGTCATCCCCGACGCCTACATCTTTCACGTCTCAGTGTTCCTATCGGCAATTATTGTCCTCGGCTATATCTTCCTCGGCGGACTCACCAGCGCCATCTATAACGAAGTCCTCCAGTTCTTCCTCATCGTCGCCGGCTTCGCCCCTCTGGTCTGGATCGGTCTCCGCAACGTAGGCGGCTGGCAGGGAATCAAGCACACCCTCCCCGCCACCATGACCCACTCCTGGCGCGGCATGGCCCACGCCTCCACCAACACCCTCGGCGTCGAGTGGGTCGGTCTCGCCATGGGCCTCGGCTTCGTCCTCTCCTTCGGCTACTGGTGCACCGACTTCCTCGTCATCCAGCGCGCCATGGCAGCCGACTCCGAGGTCTCCGCCCGCCGCGTCCCCTTGATCGCCGCCATCCCCAAGATGTTCTTCCCCTTCCTGGTCATCCTCCCCGGCCTCATCGCCGTCACGGTCACCAGCCACATGGCCGGAGCAGGAAGCACCCCACTCAACACCGCCGTTGCTCTCGGCGCTACAACGCCCGCCGTCATTTCGACCACATCGCAGCACGATAAATCTGTCCTCTCGACCGAAGCGAAGCGAAGTGGAGAAACCCGCTCCTCGATCCCCCTCGACGAAGCCCACCCCCACGGCATCATCCCGGAAAAGACCGACCCCGTCAGCGGCCAACCCATCCTCGACAGCCACGGCAACCCCGTCTACAACTACGACCTGGCCATCCCGGTCATGCTCCTCCACTTCTTCCCCACAGGAATCCTCGGCCTCGGCCTAACCGCCCTCCTCGCCAGCTTCATGTCCGGCATGGCCGGCAACGTCACCGCCTTCAACACCGTCTGGACCTACGACATCTATCAGGCCTACATCAACAAAAAGGGAACCGACGCCCACTACCTCTGGATGGGCCGCATGGCCACCATCGGAGGCGTAGCCCTCTCCGTAGGCGCTGCCTACCTCGTCACCAACTTCAACAACATCATGGACGCGCTCCAGCTCGTCTTCTCCATCGTCAACGCCCCCTCTTCGCCACCTTCCTGCTAGGCATGTTCTGGAAGCGAACCACCGGCCATGGTGCCTTTACAGGATTGCTCGCCGGCACCGGCGCAGCCCTGGTCCACCACGGCCTCACCCTCCCCGCCGACGCGGCCCCCGGCATCCACGGCGGCTGGATCGCCATCCTCCACCACTACCCCAGCGACATGGCACAAAACTTCTGGACCGCCATCTTCGCCTTCACCATCAACCTGCTCGTCACCATCGCCGTCTCACTCGCCACCGAGCCCCGCCCCGAGCCCGAACTGGTAGGCCTCGTCTACTCCCTGACCCCCAAGCCCATCGACACCCACCTCAGCTGGTACCAGAAGCCCGCCATCCTGGGCGTCGTCGTCCTAGCCATGCTCATCGTCCTCAACCTCGTCTTCGCCTAGCTCCGCGTTGAACGAACCACGATCGTCTTCGCCAGCTCGCGAAGGATCCCATATCAACTGTCGTCTGAGCCATTGCTTTAGCGTCGCTTTTGCCTTTCCTGTTGTCATCCCCCCAGGGATCTGCCGTTGCACCTTCTTGCTGTCATCCTGAACGCAGTGAAGGATCCCGAAGAAGCCCACCAACAACAATCCTGCGGATCTTTCAACCAACAAGCTTCAGTCTTTGCCTTTCTTGTTGTCATCCCCGCAGGGGATCTGCGTTCACAGACCCTGAGCGAAGTCGAACGGGGAACGATGCCTGGAAGGAAACGTGTAAGATAGGCGCGCCCCGCAAGTCGCTCGCGGGACTTGATGCTTCAACCGCAGGAGTCCTCACCGTCAACCATTCGGGAGATGGGAGACGGTGACGCTCCTCGCGGTTCAGGATGCTGATCTATCTCTGGACCGCGTGCTGATACGAAGGCTTCTGAAAACGAAAGAAGCGACAGTCGCAACGATCACATCGGAACGGAAACAGGAAGATCAGGCTGAGGACTTTATCCAGTGGATGACGATGAGACCGTCTCACTTCACCTTGACTTACACATTCAGGACACTTCGGCATCATGTTTTTGCTCCGGGAGGCGCACAGAATAGTGCCACACCACGGGTTGTAACGGAGCACCACCTTTGTGGGATTTACCGATGCCCGCGCCCCTCCTCGGTGCATAATGAAATCATCAACAAAAAGGACACATCTTGGGACTAGACATCCGCATCCCCCTCGGCCTCATCTTCCTGCTCATCGGCGGCCTCATGAGCGTCTACGGCCTCATCACTCGCCACAGCCCCGACATCTACGAAAAATCCATGGGCATCAACCTCAACCTCACCTGGGGCCTGCTCATGTTCGTCTTCGGAGCCGTCATGTACTTCGTAGGCCGCCGCCAAAAATGGCAGGACGACCCGGTCGACCCACGCCCCTGGGAAAAACCCACCGCCCCCCGCCACTGATCTATGCATATCGGAATAGGACATGACCGAGGCTGACTTCGTCGCCGAGACAACTCTCAACCCACTATCCGGCCTCATAGAAAAAATCTATACCCGTATGCCTGCCCGGACACGCTACCCTTAATCCATGGGTCAGACCTCCACCATAGCCACCCCACTCTCCGCATCCTCCCCCTCCCGGACCCTGCTGCGCGTCCTCACTGCCGCCAGCTTCTGCCATCTCCTCAACGACATGGTGCAGTCCCTGCTCCCCTCCATCTACCCCATCCTCAAGAGCTCCTTCCATCTCAACTTCACCCAGATCGGCATCCTCACCCTCACCTTCCAGATCACCGCCTCGCTCCTTCAGCCCGTCATCGGCCATCTGGGAGACCGCACTCCCCGCCCCTTCGCTCTGCCCATCGGCATGACCTTCACCCTCGCCGGCCTGCTCCTCCTCGCCGTGGCACCCACCTTCGGATGGCTCATCTTTGCAGCCTCCTTTGTCGGCATCGGCTCCGCCATCTTCCATCCCGAGTCCTCCCGCATCGCGCGCATGGCATCCGGCGGACGTCACGGCTTCGCGCAGTCCTTCTTCCAGGTCGGCGGAAACGCCGGCTCCGCCATCGGCCCACTCCTCGCGGCCTTCATCGTCCTGCCTCGCGGACAGATCGGCATGGCCTGGTTCGCCATCCCCGCCCTCCTCGCCATCTGCATTCTCACCTGGGTTGGCCGCTGGTATCGCACCACCCACACCAACGCCGCCGTCAACAAGCGCCCCGAAGCCACTCACCACACCCATCTCTCCCGCGGCAAAGTCATCGGAGCCATCGCGGTCCTCATCGCACTCATCTTTTCGAAGTACTTCTACCTCGCCAGCCTCACCAGCTACTACACCTTCTACCTCATCAGCCGCTTCCAGGTCTCCGTCCGCACCTCGCAGGAGCTGCTCTTCCTCTTCCTCGCCGCCGTCGCCGCCGGAACCCTCATCGGCGGACCAGTAGGCGATCGCTACGGCCGCAAGTACGTCATCTGGGTCAGCATCCTCGGTGTCCTGCCCTTCACCCTCATCCTGCCCCACGCCAATCTATTGTGGACCGCCATCCTCAGCGTCATCATCGGCTTCGTCCTCGCCTCCGCCTTCTCCGCCATCCTCGTCTACGCGCAGGAGCTCGTCCCCGGCCGTGTCGGCATGATCTCCGGCCTCTTCTTCGGCTTCGCCTTCGGCATGGGAGGCATCGGCGCCGCCGTCCTGGGCAAAGTAGCCGACGCCACCAGCATCACCCACGTCTACCAGCTCTGCGCCTACCTGCCCGCCATCGGCCTCCTCACCTGGCTCCTCCCCAATCTGGAGCCAGCCAGAAAGCGCTAATAAAAGGCACCTCCCTCACAAATAACCTTCCCTAAACCATCCACACCCCACCCATTGCGATAATCAATCCATGAAGCGCCGCGAGATCAAGCAGTACGAGTTCGTCCGCAAGATCGGCACAGGCGGCAGCGGCGTCGTGTTCCTCGCCAACGACACCCTCCTCCAGCGCCCCGTCGTCCTCAAACTCCTCAAGCGCGGCAACCTCACGATCGAGCAGATGCGCGCCACCCAGCTCCGCGAAGCCCGCCTCGCCTCCGCCATCGACCACCCCAACGTCTGCGCCATCTACGACGTCGGCGAAGCCCCGCCGAAGGCGGAGACGGCGAAGAAGCCTACATCGTCATGCAGTACATCCCCGGCAAGTCCCTCGACAAGCTCATCGCCGAAGGCCCCGCCAGCCTCCAGCTCGTCCTCTCCGCCGGCATCCAGACCTCCGACGGCCTCTCCGCCGCCCACTCGCTCGGCATCTTCCACCGCGACCTCAAACCCGCCAACGTCATGCTCACCGACGGCGGACTCATCAAGATCCTCGACTTCGGCCTCGCCCGCCGCCTCCGCCCCGACCAGACCGAGTTCGACCCCGGCGGCCCCGTCAACAAGCGCACCCCACTCGCCGGAGCCACCTACACCGCACGCGGCGGCACCATCGCCTACATGGCGCCCGAGCAGTTCGTCACCGGCCAGTCCAGCGTCCAGTCCGACATCTTCGCCCTCGGCCTCATCCTCTACGAGCTCGCCACCGGCCGCCACCCCTTCCACCGCCCCGAAGCCGCCGAGTTTCAATCCATCCGCGCCATCCAGTTCGCCGACCCGCCCTCCATCCGCGACATCGCTCCCGACCTCCCCATCGAGCTCGAGTCCGTCATCCTCCGCTGCCTCGAAAAGCAACCCTCCGCCCGTTTCGGCTCCGCAGCCGAGGTCCGCGACGCACTCAAAACCATCATGCGCGCCATGCAGCTCGACTCCGTCCTCCTCCCCGGCGACAACATCCGCCCCTCCCACCAAGGCCGTCTCCCCCTCGACGCCCCCGAAGAAGAAAAACGCACCACCGGCATCCTCTCCATGCTCGCCGAGCGCTTCCGCGAGTCCGGCACCTCCTCCATCAGCAACCAGAACAGCATCGTCGTCCTCCCCTTCGTCAACTTCGGCCCCGCCGACGTCGCACCCCTCTACGGCTACGCCCTCGCCGACGCCATCGCCACCCGCCTCACCCGCATGTCCACCCTCGTCGTCCGCCCGTCGAGCTCCTTCATGAACATCCCCACCCAACAGCTCGACCCCCTCAGCATCGGCAAAAAACTCCTCGTCAACTACGTCCTCGCCGGAAACTTCCTCCGCTCCGACAAAGGCTTCGACCTCAACTGGCAGCTCCTCGACGTCCCCAACCAGAGCGTCCGCGCCGGCGGCTCCATCAACGTAGCCTCCTTCGATCTCGTCTCCGTTCAATCCGAGATCTGCAACGAAGTCTTCAGCACCCTTCAGGGCTTCGGCGACCTGGCCCCGCAAGAAACCAGTCGCGTAGCCTCACTCTCCGCACCCTCCCTCAATCAGGCCCTCTCCGAGCAGTATCTCCAGGCCCGCGCCGTCCTCTCCTCCTTCATGACCCGCACCGGCAGCAGCGAAGATCTCAACCGCGCCTGCGAGCTCTTCACCGACGTCGTCAAGCAGGATGAAAAATACGCCCCCGGCTGGTCCGGCCTCGGCATCACGCATCTCCAATACGCCCGCCACGGCCTCGGCGGCCAGATGCACGTCCTCGAAGCCCGCCGCGCCTTCGACAAAGCCCTCCAGCTCGACCCAGGCTCCGTAGAAGCCAACCTCTACCGCGTCTACATGCTCCTCTCCCGCGGAGAAAAAGAGTCTGCCCGCCACGGCATCGAAAACCTTCTCCAGACCGCAGGCAACGACTGGAACGTCCGCCTAGTCGCCGGTCAAACCCTACGCATCGACGGCATGTACGACGAGGCCCTCGAGCAGTTCAACGCCTCTCTCCGCATGAACCCCTCCAACGCGGCCATGATCTACAACCACCGCGCCCGCGTCTATCAATACCAAAATCAGATGGAGCTAGCCTCCGACGAGATCGAAAAGGGCCTTACCCTGGAACCCCGTCAACCACTCCTGCGAATCTCTCTCGGCTACCAGCAGATGCGCACCGGCGACCTTCCCAAGGCCATCGAAACCCTCGAGAACGTCATCCGCGACGAGTCCTCCCTCCGCATCGTCTTCCCCACCATCGCCCTCTGCTACGTTCAGCTCGGCGAGCGCGAAAAAGCCGCCACCTTCATCGTCGACGAGACTCTCTCCGCCGCCGAAGCCGACAGCGAGATGGCATATCGCCTCGCCACCTACTTCGCCCTAGAAGGCGACGAGTCCGAGGCTCTCCACTGGCTCCGCCGCGCAATCTACTTAGGCAACGAAAACTACCCATGGTTCAGCATCAACCCAGCCTGGCGCAAGCTCAAAGGCCACGCCGACTTCGAGCGAATCCTCGAAGACTTAAAAGAGTTACCGCCGCAACCAGAAAAACTGGAAGCGTCTCCTGGCCCAGGTTAGCAACTAGCAAGCGCGGGTCAAAGGCATCAAAAGGCGCCGAAGGCGCGTCAGCCTCGATGGCAGATCGCGCCGTGCGCGCAGCACGCCCTTGCTTCTGCATCTTTAGAGATATGAAACCCGCAGCGCTGGCCTTCGTCCTGTTCGTGTTCTTATTCCGACTCGTAACTCTAACGATATCGATACGCCACGAGCGAGCCCTCCGAAAAAGCGGCGCCATCGAATACGGCGCGCTCAACTCGAAGATTCTCACCGTCGCCTACACGGCTTATCTCATCGCCGCGGCAATCGAAGGAGCGATCCGCGAAGCGCCCTTCGATATAGTCTCCGGCATCGGACTCGTACTCTACGGCATCAGCTTCATCTCCATCGTCATGGTGATCCGCCTTCTCGGTCGGTTCTGGACCGTCAAACTCCTCATCGCCCGAGATCACCCCCTCGTGCTTCATCCGTTCTTTCGTCTCATCCGACACCCCAACTACTTTTAAACGCAATTCCGGAACTGGTAGGTGTCGCCCTTGTGCTTCACGCCTATCGCACGCTTGTGGTCGGTTTGCCCCCGGTTCTCATCCTGTTTGCCAATCGTATCCGTCAAGAGGAGCGCACCATGAGAGCGAACTTCGAGGCCTACTAGCTCGTTGTGAGCAGCACCTGTCCACACCAACAAAAAAAGGGCTCCGTCAGGAGCCCTCCTACAGCATGCCCAAACGCATCAGGCAGAGAAGACTCCTCTCCTGCGCTGCGCCTTCAGCCGCTCACCACAGCGACGCTCTGGAAGCAACTAGCCTGCCCGAAGTCGGTCTACGCAAAAGCAAACCCATCACCCTTTTGTCGGTACCGGGGCCGCCGCCTTTGCAATTGGAGCCGCAGTGGCTACCGAAGCGGCCTTCGGCACAGTAACACCCAGATAGCCATCGACCGTTGCTACCGAGATCCCGAGGTTTGAAGCAATTTGAGAGAGTGCCTGCCCCTGCTGCTTCAGCTGGTGAACCTGCGCAGCCTGCGATAGTTTCACCGTGTCGCCGATTGCCGCAACGGGTTTCTGAACGACCTCTGCTGGTGTCGATTCAGCGGGGGAGGGAGGAGCAACGGTCGATTGAGACGATAAGGAACCGGAGATGGAAACAGCCATGGAATGTCCTTTCTTACACAAAGGGTAAGATCGGCAGACCAATTGAAGAACATCTCCTTGTGTCGCAGAACGACACAGTACTCGCAGCATCCGTGAGCATCCGGACCCTGCACACGCTCCGCAACCGATCGATGCGAAACGTATTGCCGCGAACTACCGGGTTGCGCCCACTCCACCAACGGCAGCCGTATTCAAGCTGCTGACCGGCGAACCACTCAGCGGAGTCAGAACCATCGGCACCGTCAAGCTGAACACCAACTGCGCGTCCTTCGGCAGCGTAGCCTGACGATCCTGCTTCAGCCACATCACCGTGCTCACTCCAGCGCCAATTCCCGCACCCACCACAGCGCCAACGCCGCCGCCGATCAAAGCCCCCGTCACCGCACCCGCTCCGGTCACGCCGCCCACGATCGCCAGCGTCTCCTTCGGATGATCCTTCCGCTTCAACGTACCTTCGTTGTTCACATTGAACTCGCTCTTTCCCGTATCGATCAGCTGAGCATGAACAATGTAGTGCGTTCCATCCGGCAGCGTTACGTCATTGGTCTCCAGGTGCATCAACGCCGCACCCGTGATTCGCCGTCCGCCACGAACCTCCGTCACTCGCCCCTCAAGAATCGAACCAACGGGAATGATCACTCGCCCATTCCTCTCGATTGCCTCCGTCACCGTCGCAGAAAATCTGCTTCCCGCAACAGTCTTATCCGTAGCCAACGTCTCTTTGATCTGCACCTTCAGCAAAGTCCCTTCGCGCAACGTACCATCACGCTCCGGCACACTCGTCACGATCATTGCATCCGGATCGTCCGCCGGCGGTTCAGCCGTCGTCATGCTCGAACCGGCAACCGTCGCGCCCTTGTAGGGAACATACGGCCCATACTCCACCGCAGGTGACGATGGAACAACCGCTGGCACATCAGCGCTGGGCTTCGAGATTGGCGTCTGCGAAGTCGCCTCATCCGTGCTCGAGATCACAGCAGAGTCCGGATGAGAGACTCCCGTCATAGCACTCTGTGAAAACGCGGGAGCAGAAGCAAGAACGAGAGCGGCGGTAGTGATGTGCATCTTCATGGCGATACCTCGGTGAAAATTTCGGTGAAAACTCTTGGCCCAGTCAAGGCACAGAATCTTCCAGCACCCTTATCACTCCAAAGAATAAAACTCTCGCCGCTATTATGGAACAAATTCCTCAGCCCGGAATCGACCCTGCTAATAAGCCCTTCAACCCCTTCTGCAGCCTCATTGATTCATCGAACGTTGCCGCATCCCCTCCGTTTCCTTTGCTAAAATCCGACAGGTGAGACCATCCGACGCAAAGCTGGTGCAGTCCATCACCCTCGCCGGTGGCACCACCCTTCCCGTCGAACGTCGTCCAAAGCTAAACGAACGCTTGAACCATCGCATCGTCTCCCAACATTCCCCAGCATCTACCAACAGGAGCAACATGACCGAGATCGTCTCTATTCACGCACGCGAAATTCTGGACTCCCGCGGTAATCCCACCGTCGAGGCCGACGTCATCCTCGACAGCGGAGCCAAAGGCCGCGCCGCCGTTCCCAGCGGAGCCTCCACCGGCGAGCACGAAGCCGTAGAACTACGCGACGGAGACAAGGAAGTCTATCTCGGCAAAGGCGTCCTCCAGGCCGTCGAAAACGTCGAAACCATCCTCGGCCCCGAGCTAACCGGCATGGACGCCAGCAACCAGCGCCTCATCGACGCCACCATGATCAACATCGACGGCACCGAGAACAAATCCAAACTAGGCGCCAACGCCATCCTCGCCGTCTCCATGGCCGTAGCCCGCGCCTCCGCCGAAGCCCTCAAACTCCCCTCTACCGCTACCTCGGCGGAGTCAACGCCTGCCTCCTCCCCACGCCCATGATGAACATCCTCAACGGCGGCTCCCACGCCGACTCCAACGTCGACTTCCAGGAGTTCATGGTCATGCCCGTCGGCGCCGAAACCTTCTCCGACGCCCTCCGCTGGGGCACCGAAGTCTTCCACACCCTCAAAGGCGTCCTCAAAAAGAAGGGATACAACACCGCCGTAGGCGACGAAGGCGGATTCGCCCCCTCGCTCAAATCCAACGACGAAGCCCTCGATCTCATCCTCGAAGCCATCCAGCTCGCCGGCTACACCCCAGGCGAAGACATCTCCATCGCCCTCGACCCCGCATCCAGCGAGTTCTTTGATAAAGAGACAGCCAAGTACGTCTTCAAAAAATCCGACAAGCGCAGTCTCTCCTCCGAAGAGATGACCGCCTTCTGGGAGAACTGGGTCAACAAATATCCCATCATCTCCATCGAAGACGGCCTCGCCGAAGACGACTGGGCAGGCTGGGCGCACCTCACCAAAGTCCTCGGCGACAAGGTCCAGCTCGTAGGCGACGACCTCTTCGTCACCAACACCCAGCGCCTCCAGCAGGGGATCGAACAGAAGGTAGCGAACTCGATCCTCATCAAAGTCAACCAGATCGGCACCGTCTCCGAAACCCTCGAAGCCATCGAGCTAGCCCGCCGCTTCGGCTACACCAGCATCATCTCCCACCGCAGCGGCGAAACCGAAGACACCTTCATCGCCGACCTGGCCGTAGGCACAGGCGCAGGCCAGATCAAAACCGGCAGTGCCTCCCGCACCGACCGCATCGCCAAGTACAACCAACTCCTTCGCATCGAAGAAGAGCTAGGCCAATCCGCCGAATTTCTCGGCATCGAATCCGTAAACTTCGGCGAATAGATCTCGCTCAGAGTTTTTTCACTTGACCCTAAAAACTGCGTCATCCCGACCGAAGCCGCTCACAGTCTCATCGTGAGCGGCGCAGCGGAGGGACCCCGTATTTTGCCTGTAGCGCCACCACGCTCGAACAAGCGAGAGCAACATCGCGTCAGACCGCAACAGTCTCAGCCCGCCCCAACTCAAACGTAAGATTCACTGATCGCACACCAACCGGTCGCGTCCGATGACGAACCCCGCGAGGAATCGTGAGCATTTGTCCCGGAGCAAAGCTCCCGCGATCCGCCCTCAAACTCAATGCAGAGCCGTCCTTCCACCACCAAAAACGTCTCGTCCGAGTTCGGATGAAAGTGCCAATGGTAGGGCGCCACCATCGTCGAAATCCGAACGACATGGTCATTGATCTCAGCAATCGGATGATTATCGTATCCGCTGCGCGACGAAGATTCTGCCGTCAGCGTGATGATCTCTGGAAGCTCTCCATTCATCGTCAAACCCTCAAGTCCAATCTAGATCCCGTCTTAGCGTAAGACGCTCGGACTGCAATCGCGCAACGACAGCCCTAAAATGCCTGGAACTCAGACCGAGTCCCCAGCGAACCCTCCGAACCGAAACAAAAAGTTATACAAGTCACGAAGTGACCGCCCCGCGCGCAGCGGGCCCGTCCGGCAGGACAAAAGCATCCAACCACTATGCACTTAACCAAACAAGACCGCCTCTTCGTCCTGACCGGAGCCGGCATCTCCGCCGAAAGCGGTCTCGCCACCTTCCGCGGCTCCGGAGGCCTCTGGAACGGCTATCGCGTCGAAGAGGTCGCCACCCCCGAAGCCTGGGCCGCCGACCCCGCCCTCGTCTGGCACTTCTACTCCCAGCGCCGCCACAACGCCTCCGCAGCCCAGCCCAACGCCGCCCACCTCGCGCTGGCCCAAATCGAACGTCAGCTAGGCGACCGCTTCTACCTCTGCACCCAAAACGTCGACGACCTCCACGAGCGCGCCGGCTCCCAGCGCATCCACCACATGCACGGCAATCTCTTCCAATCCCGCTGCACCCAATGCAACCAGCCCTTCCCGGACACAGACGTCTACGAAACCGCTGCCGCTCTCCCGAGATGCAGCAACTGCGGAGCACCCGTCCGTCCCCACATCGTCTGGTTCGGAGAGATTCCACTCGACATGGACACCATCTACGACAAACTCAACCAAGCCACCGTCCTCCTCGTCGTAGGCACCTCCGGCTCCGTCTACCCCGCCGCAGGTCTCGTCCACATCGCCAACCAGAAGCGCACTCACACCATCTACATCGGCCCCGAAGAACCTCTCAACCACCAGGCCTTCGACGAGATCCTCCTCGGCCCCGCCTCCGAAGTACTTCCTTCGCTCTTCTGATAAGGACAACTCGTTAGCTCGTAGTTCCGTCCGGGTACACGATCTCTTTTACGTGCACCAAGGCAAAGTTCTTCAGAAGTCGAGCCGCAATTCGCACGGTCGCCCCGTTTGAAAATCCTAGAAGGATGTCGTCCCCGTCCAGAAACTCCACCTGCCTGATGTTGGCATCGTTGAGGCTAATAGATTCAGAGTTCGGGTTATGTCCCATAAAGCCTCCAAAAGACAATAGGATGCAGATTCAACTTTCGAATTCAGTTCGAACCTCTAACTCGAACGAATGTGCGTACCGCCAAAAAGTGATAGTGATTACTCTTTTCATAAAGAAAAAAATAGTTGTGTGATGTAAAAAGACTGACATCATAACCGACGTCTGATAACTTTCCACTCATCATGATGAAATCAGCGAACGGCTTTCCTCAGAGAAAAATAGGGACGGAACGTATGACTCCATCTGTCCCCGCTGTTTTCTCACAGTTGCCAAGGGCCTGTCCCCCGCGAACTCGAACTGCAAGAGCAGGTTCACGCCTGTCTGCCGATTGACCTTCCGTTGGTTCACGCAGCAAAAGACGAGGTCCGGAAAGACGCCTGAGAAAAAAGAATCGTTAGCGCCCGAAAATTGTTCGACGCTACTTTCACAAACACCATGTAAATAAATGAATAGAGACTGTTTAGCTCTATGAAGTATTGACACGGGGTCTATACTGAAAATATAGAAACTACCAACCGGAGTCCGGCCACAAGCCGGACTTTTTCATTTAACGCACCCGTAACTCGTCTCGCTCAAAAGTCTGGACTCAGGTCCCTTCTTTTGAAGACTTTGCACAACAAAACACCCCCGTGGGGAGGGACCAGATGCAACTTACGATCAACTCAGTCGTCGACAAACCAAAGCGCTACCAATGCCGCCACATCTTTACCGACGGTCGACGCTGCGGCAGCCCATGCCTCCGCGGAGAAGAGCTCTGCTACTACCACCACACCACCCGCAAACCCGTCACCGGAGCCCGCCGTCGCCGCTCCCGCCGCACCGCCTTCGATCTGCCCCTGCCGGAGGATCGCTCCGCCATCCAATCCTCCATCGGCCAGGTCCTGCAGCGCATAGCCTCCAACGACATCGACTCACGCCGCGCCGGACTCCTCCTCTACGGCCTCCAGATCGCAAGCCTCAACCTGCCCCGCGATCCCGCCCGCGCCACCGCGCCCCCAACCGATACCGTCGAAGAGATCCTCCACGACCCGGCCTTAGGTCCACTCGCCCCACGCTCGGAGGTAGGACAGACCAACTCCCGTCGCAGCCCCGTCGCCGCGCTCATCGATCAACTCAGCCTCAGCGAAGACGAAGAGGCCGTCACAGACACTTCAGAGCAACCCAACAGCGACGAAGAGCCCGCTCTGCACGCTATTCTCCCGGCTGTCCACGCCGCCGCCAGCCTCCCTGCGTGCTCGTCGCAACTGGTTCCATCGACCCCCTGCAATCTAACCAGCCTTGCCGTGCCTCACCAGGGCAAGCGCAGTCAGATCCTCGTCCTCCGTCCGATGTCCAAACGGAAGATTCAGCCTGCTGTACCAGGGAATCTGCTTGAACCCCTCAGCAGCCTTCAACGCAGCCCGGCAAAGCTCTGTCGCCGAATGCGTCGTTGTCTCCTGCAAAAGCGGAACCAAACGCTCCACCCCAAAGTGTGTTCGTCCGTGCCGCGTCTCCATCACGCCCTTGGTCACCAGCAGCAGCCTCGCCCCTGGCTCAAACGCCTGCATCGAAGGCTCATGGGTCAGATGAGTAAACAAACCCAGCGGCGCAGCTTGGCTAGGCAGAATCCGCGCCCCCTCCGAGTCGTGAAAGACAGCCGTCATACCTCCCGCATTGATGTACGCGAGAACTCCGAGCGAAACATCGTAGCAACCCAGAAAGGTCGGCGAAAAGCGAACCCCCTTCGCAGCCCGAATCAACTCGTGATTCACCGCCTGCGCAAGCCGGGCCGTAGCGTTCATCACATTCGTGCCCGCAGGCCCCAGCAACTCCGCAGCACTCCCGCGGAATATATCCTGAACCGCGGCTGCGATTGGCTGCGTCGCCTTCTTGGTCCCGGCGATATCCGTCAGCAGGAAGATCACGTGCGATCCGAGGTCGACCGCATCGAAGAAGTCCCCACCCGTCCGGACGGAATGATACTCAGCATGCAGGTCGACGCCCTGCATCTGCCGCAACTCCATCGGTCGAGGACTTCGGCCGGTCGCAGGCGAATCCGTGTGAGACAAAACCATGGCATGATCCACCTGATTGAAATCTTTTCGCGATTGTATCCCCGTTCGTTACCCACTGGCCCATCGAATGAGAGCCCTTTTATCAACCGAAAGTCCCACTCAAAGTCTCGCTCCACTCCAGAGCCGCTCAAAATTCACCGCTCCTCCATTGTTGATATCCTCACCATAAGCCTGCACCACAACAAGACATCAGCGAGAAACGAAGCCATCATGCCCAAAGCACCAGTCGTCCTCACCATCCTCGACGGATGGGGTTACCGCGCCGAAACCCACGGCAACGCCATCGCCCAGGCCCGCAAGCCCACCTACGACGCTCTCCTCCGCGACTACCCCAACACCCTCCTCCGCGCCAGCGAACACTTCGTCGGCCTCCCCGACGGCCAGATGGGCAACAGCGAAGTCGGCCACCTCAACCTCGGCGCAGGCCGCATCGTCCGCATGGACATGACCCGCATCGACACCGCCATCCTCGACGGCTCGCTCTACACCGACCCCACCCTCACCCGCGCCTACGAACTCGCAGCCCAGAAGGGAAGAGCACTCCACCTCATCGGCCTCCTCTCCGACGGCGGCGTCCACTCCCACCAGCGCCACCTCTACGCGCTCCTGCGTATGGCCGCTCAGCACAAGCTCACACACGTTTACGTCCACGCCTTCATGGACGGCCGCGACACCATGCCCACCAGCGGCCTCGGCTACCTCGAGGAGCTCCTCAGGAAGTTCCACGAGTACAACGTCGGCCTCCTGGCCAGCGTCAGCGGCCGCTACTTCGCCATGGACCGCGACCTCCGCTGGGAGAAAGAAAAACAAGCCTTCGACGCCCTGGTCACCGGCCATCCCGAAGGCGGCCGCTACAACGGCGCCACCGCTCGCATACGCGAACTCTACAACAACGGCATCACCGACGAGTTCATCCCGCCCTTCACCTGCACCAATCCCACCGATGGCACCCCCGGCGGCCTCATCCGCGACGAAGACGTAGTCATCAACTTCAACTACCGCGCCGACCGCGTCCGCCAGATCACCCGCGTCCTCACCAGAAAGTCCGGCCTCACCGCCGACCCCATCGGTAGCCAGGGCCACCAACTCCCCAAAGCCGCAGAACTCGACGCCGAGATACCCCTCGACCTAATCCCCTCCAACCTCCACTACGTCTGCATGACCCAGTACGACAAAAACTTCAAACTCCCCATCGTCATCCCCGCCGAGTCGATGGACAACCTCCTCGCCAACCTCATGTCCCAGGCCAACCTCCGCAACCTCCGCGTAGCCGAAACGGAAAAGTACGCGCACGTCACTTACTTCTTCAACGGCGGCATCGAAAAGCCCTTCCCCGGCGAAGACCGCGCCCTCATCGACTCACAAAAAGTAGCCACCTACGATCTCGCCCCCGAGATGTCCGCCGCAGGCATCGCCGACGCCGTCCTCAAAGCCGTCAATGACACCGCTTTCGACGTCATCATCGTCAACTTCGCCAACGCCGACATGGTCGGGCACTCCGGCATGATGGAGCCCACCATCCGCGCCGTAGAAACCGTAGACACCCAACTAGGTCGCATCTACCAGGCCATCAAACAACGCGGCGGCTCGCTTCTGGTCACCGCCGACCACGGCAACGCCGAGATGCTCATCGATCCCGTCACCGGCGGCCCACACACCGCTCACACCACCAACCCCGTCCCCTTCCTCTACATCACCGAAGAAGGCAACACCCCTACCCTCCGCGAAGGCGGCAGCCTACGCGACATCTCCCCCACCATCCTGTCGTTGCTAAACCTCGACCAACCCAACCAAATGACCGGCGGCGACCTCCGCACAAAACCCAATGTCCAATAAGTCTTCATCCGACCAAAGGGAGGACCCATACACCTAACCCATCAAGACCGATACACACGTCACGAAGTGACCGCCTCCCGCGCAGGGAGCCCGTCCGGCAGGACAAATCCTTCGCCGTGATGATTGCGTGGAGCGACGGGAAGCGTTATGCGATGTTTGTAACCGTCCCATCCACCTTCTTCGTAAACGAATGAATAACCCGTCCGTTCTCGTCCAGGTGTCGCAGAGTCAGCAACTCCGGCGTAACCTGCAGATCGCTGAACCCATAAACCCGTTGCGCATAAGGCCCACGCTGAGCCTCATCGATCACTAGTGGATAAAGATCTGCCCCACCCCCGCCGGACAAAACAAACGAAGTCGGATGCCCCTCAAACTCCAGGTGCTGCATATCGTGGTCATGCCCAGCCAAATACATATGAGCCTTATGCTTCCGCAGCAATGGCTCCCAATCCCGCACCAGCACCTTATGATCCCCATGCGGCCCATTCGAAAAGATCGGATGATGCCCCATCACAACCAGAAACGGAGTACTCCGAGGCCTCTCCAACTCCGCCTCCAGCCAAACCAGCTGCTCCGCCTGTTGCTCCGGAGTCAGCGTGAAGTCTGCACCTTTCTTCGGCCTTCCGTCTGCGTGAGGCATATTGCTATCGAGTGCAATTATCGTCATCAACGGCTTCTTCACCGGAAACTCGAAGCTGTACCAGAGCGAAGGCATCGTCCATCGAGTTCCGCCCGCCTTCGCATACTCCAGCTCCGCCGCAACCTTGCTCATCGGCATGGTCTGGTAGTCATGGTTACCTGGAATCGCATACGCCGGGCAATCGAACACGCTCTTCGGATACATATCTTCAAACTGAGTCTTCCACCGCGCATCCTTCACCCCGCCCGGCAGCGGCCCATACCAATTGTCTCCCAGCATTAACAACGCCTCAGGTGAAAAGCCTTGTCCTCGAACGTAGGTCTGCATCGTCTTCGCCACGCGGCTTTGCGCTTCGAAGTCCTCATAGCCCCAGTCACCCACCATCAACAGCCGCGATCCTCCGCCCGAACCACTATGCTTCGCAGCAGCCAGCGCAGGCAAACCACCAAGTCCGGCCAACGCGCTGAACGCAAAACTCTGCCGCAAAAACCGCCGACGCGAAATCGTCTCATCAAAACCCATACATCTCCCTCAAAAAAAATCGCCACTCTACGACCGTAAGACGAATCAGCGGCAAGGAAAGCCGCTACACGTCATGTTAAAACTCGCGCCGCCCTTCCATCGCCCGTGTCATCGTCACCTCATCGGCATATTCAATATCGCTTCCAGCCGGCACTCCCGTCGCAATCCTCGTCACCTTTACATCACCCTTCGTTTTCCTGAGTTCAAGTGCCAGATATCCTGCCGTCGCCTCCCCTTCCGTCGTCGGAGAAGTCGCCAAAATCACTTCATCCACCTCCACCAGTCGCGTCAACAGATTCGTAATTCGCAACTGCTCCGGCCCCACTCCACCGATCGGAGAGAGCGTCCCGTGCAGGACGTGATATACGCCGTTATAACTTCTGGTCTTCTCAATCGTCGCAATATTGGTCGGCTCTTCCACCACGCAAACCAACCGCTGATTTCGCACTGGGCTCGTGCAATACCCGCAAGGATCAACATCCGTAATGTTGTTGCAGATCGAGCAGAGTCGCAGGTGCAGCTTCAACTCTCGTATTGCTACTGACAACGCTTCGGCATCTTCGGACGGTGACCGCAACACATGAAACGCCAGACGCTGCGCACTCTTGGAACCAATCCCTGGCAGCTTCCTCAGTTCTTCAATCAGCCGCGACATCGGCTCGGCAAAGCGATTCGGCGTTGCATGGAAAGAACCAGCCACTTAGCCCAACCCCGGCAGATCCGGCAAACCCAACCCGCCCATCATTCCGGCCACGCTCGACTTCATCGCCTCATCCGCGCGTCGCCCTGCTTCATTCACCGCTGCGGCAATCAAATCTTCAAGCAACTCGAGGTCGCTCGCCGAACTGCCCATCGCCGTTGGCTCGATTTTTACTCGCAAAACCTCTTTCTTACCGTTCATCCGCACTGTCACCACACCACCGCCACTCGAAGCCTCCACCACCGTCGCAGCGAGCTTCTTCTCCATCTGCTCCTGCATCAGCTTCGCCTGACCCATCATCTCTTTCATCTTCCCCAGATCAGAAAAATCCATCCTCGCCCCCTTGTGCAGTCATGACTGGCTAATCGTTATCCCGCAGATCGATCACATTCCGAACCTCGGCATTGAACAACGTCTGCGCCCTTTGCACAATTGGATGCTCCAAAGCCTTCGCTTGGACGCTGCCACTCTTCGCCGCTCTTGGCTTTTTTGCACTGGCGGAATTCTTGACGCCCGGCAGCAACAGAAGCTTCAACTCTCCAACCCCGGCATCCCGCAACGCAGCTCTTATCAGTTTCTCGGCCTCCGCATTAATCACCATCGACAGCATCGTCTTCGAGAGCTCCGTCTGCACCTGGATCTCCCTCTCTGTCACTGTCCACTCCGCATCGGCCAGGGCATCTGCCGACGTCGCCTGATTCTTCGCGGTCGACAAAGCATCTAGGGCCACTCTCTGCAGTTTCTCTGCAGAATGTAACGAATCTGGTTGCATACCGACTCTGCTCAAACTCTCGACAGGATCTGCTCTCTCAACTGCAGGTTCAATCGGTTCCTCCAGCAACGGCAAAGCTACAACTGCCGTCTCTGCCAGGTCCTCACTCTCCACCAGGGCGGCTCCTATCGCATCGCCGTCAGTCAACACCATCTCCGCAGGTGTGGCCACGGAAATCGGCGTGCGTAGCGCAACCGGGACAGGCATCGGTGCCGCGATCGGCACAACGGGGGCAGCAAGAGCTGCAGGAGCAATCGCGATCGGCGGAGCCACTACGGCCCTTTCGTCAAACCGATTCCTGCTCTGGTCTTTTCAAAGGGAGAAAACGCTGGTCTGGCGCTCGCCACCGTTGCGCTCGTCTCCAGCACGCGCGCCGTCGCTGCCCCGCTTACCGGATTCCTCGGGGGCGTCCCAGCAGATGTGCTCACTGTCCTGGCCGTCGCTACTCGAGGGCCTGGCCGGGAGCCGCCGCCACCGACAGGGAACTGGCTCAACACTTCTTCAATCGGCAGCAACCGCCGCAGATGCACGAGCTTCAGCAATCCCAGCTCAAAATGGAACCGCTGTTCCTGCCGATATCCCAGCTCATCAAACGTCCTCAGCATCACCTGCAGAAACCGCGTCAACTCCTCTTCGCTGAAAAACGCAGCCGACCTCCCCGCGCGCCTTTGTTCATCCGCCGAGATCTGTAGCAGCTCTCCCGCCACCCCATCCGCCCCAGCGCCATCCGCACCAATACCCGCAATCTTCGCAATCACAGTGTTCCGCAGATATCTCACAAACTGCCGCGCCAGCTGCGCCGGTGAGTTTCCGCATCCAGCAGTTGATTCGCAACCGTAATCACCTCTGCGCTGCGATTCCCATCCACCGCCTCGAGAATTCGCTCGAACACTGCATTCGGAACTGTCCCCATCAGCTCACGAATCTGTCCAGCATCCAGCCGTGCTCGCCCATCTTCCACCGGCGCACTGGCAATCGCCTGGTCCATGATCGACAGTGCATCGCGCATCGACCCGTCGCCGGCCTCGGCAAGTAGACTCAGCGCGGCCTCATCCGCATCCACGCCCTCCCGCTCCGCAATACCGCGCAGCTCGCCCAGAATGTCTACCAGCTTCACAGCATGAAAGCTGAAGTGCTGACACCGCGACCGCACCGTCTGTGGAATATCCTCCGGCTGCGTCGTCGCCATCATAAAGACGATATGATCCGGCGGCTCCTCCAATGTCTTCAACAGCGCATTAAACGCCGCATCCGTAATCTGGTGAGCCTCATCCAGTATGTAGATCTTGTACTTATCTCGCGCCGGACGATATCGGGCCGCATCCCGCAGCTCGCGAATCTCATCGATCCCGCGATTGGTCGCCGCATCGATCTCGATCACATCAACGGCATTCCCCGCCTTGATCTCCATGCAGCTGTCGCAAACCTCGCAAGGCTCTGCCGTCGGCCGCACCGCCGATCCAATCGCATTCCGGCAGTTCAGCGCCATGGCCAGAATGCGAGCGATCGTCGTTTTTCCAATGCCGCGGTGTCCGCTGAAGATATATCCATGCGCGATGCGGCCCTGCGTCAGCGCATTCATCAGCGTTACGGTCACGTGGTCCTGTCCCGCGACATCTGCGAAACGCTGGGGCCGGTATTTCCTTGCAAGTACCTGATATGCCATATAGAAAAAGTGGAGAAGTCACGGCCGTCGCGACCCATCCGCAAGCTCTATTGTATCGCCCACGGGTGTGCCACTTATCCTCGGCTAAGAATGGCGCCGAAGGCGCGTCAGCCTCGATGGCAGATCGCGCAGTGCGCGCAGCACGCTTTTCGCTTTTTTAGACAGAGTGTTCAAAAATCTACCGCCCCGCCTTCGCTAAAGCCCGAGACTTCCGTGCCCTCCTCTTTACCTCGGCCTCGCTGAACATCGTCCCCCGGCACTTCTTCGCTCCGCAGTAGCAGTTTTGCTCGTCGTCGTCGCTGTCGTAGAGGTTGTACTCATAGGTCAGCTCCTCCCCCGCGGCGATATCCCGAATCGCAACAACAAACACTCGGCCATCGACATTCTCCGACTCGCAGTTCGGATCGCAGGAGTGGTTGATAAACATAGCGGTTCCAAACCCATCGATCACCAACCCATTCTCCCCACAGCTGAAAAGGTAGGTTATATCCCGGTCCTGATACCTGTCGTCCGCCTCATCTTTAGTAAATCGCGGCCCGTCGTACTCACACACTCTCTTACCTTTCTTTATCGCCCGAGTTGTATAGCAGCCCGCTGCATGAATCGACGAAGAACGGATAATCAGCCCATCAACCATAGTCAAAGAAGTTCCATCAAATAAAATAGTGGCAGGAAACAGCCAAGGTGAGCTGACTATAACAAACCGCCTCGCAACACCGTCAAAGTATCGAACGAGAACTCTGAACCCTATGGCAATCGGCTCAAAAATTCGCGCATTGCTGGCAGCGTTTCTCTTCTCCGCAGCCTGCCACGCACAGACGGCGCCTGCGCAAAATCCACCCGCGCCATGCCCAGCCTCCGGCCAGAACGCATCTCAGCCAGCCGCGCCATGCCCTCCGCCTCCACAGACAAAGAAGCCCTCAGCCGCTGAGCAGTTCCCATTTCCCGGCACTCCGGCAAAGCCGGCAGCCCCTCCGCCCGACTCCCCCAGCCCCGCCACAACACCTTCCTCGGCTGCAGAGGAGCATCCATTCCCCACGACCCCCGCTCCCAGGCTCCCAGGCGACGAGTCCAGTAGCAGTAGCTCCAGCCCCGACAGCGCAGACCCCGATGCCATTCCAGACACTGACATGCCAAAGCCGGGCACCGAAGGCAGTTCAGTGCATCGCAAGCTTCCCAAGGTCAAGCGCGTTCAGACAGACGACGAACGAGTGGACGAAGATCTGAAAGTTGCCAAGTTTTACATGCGCGACGACAATCTTCCGGGCGCGTATCTTCGTGCCCAGGACGCGGTCAAAACCCAGCCCGAATACTCAGCCGCTCACTACGCCCTCGCTGAGATCGCACAAAAGATGAAGAAGAAAGACGAAGCGGTCGCTGAGTTCCAGACGTACCTCAAGCTGGACCCCGATGGCGAGAAAGCGAAAGACGCTCATAAGGCACTGGATCAACTAAAGTAGTCTTCCATCCGTAGGCCTCTTACCTAGTCACTCGGGCACAGAACACTAGCCGCCACGCCTGCAACCGGTGTAACGTGATCCTGCCTTATGAACTCTACCCTCCATCGCCTTCAGCGCGAGATCGCCTTCTCCCTCCACGGACTCGACGCCGCTCAGACACAGCTCCAACCACCTTCGCGCCCACACAAGTGGACCATCCAGCAAATCATGGAGCATCTTCTGCTCACCTACTCTGGCACCGAGCTTGCTCTAAACGCCCGCCTCACCAAGCGAACTCCCACCCGCGCAAAACCCAGCATCCCGCAGCATCTCGGTCAGTACACCCTTATCCGTCTCGGCTACTTCCCACACGGACGCAAATCCCCGCCGATGGTCACGCCGGCTCCAACGGAGCACCCACTCTGCGGCGAAGAGCTCACCACCGCCGCAGCCGAACATCTCACACACCTCGATCTGCTCTGCGCCGAAGCGGAAGAACTCTTCGGGACCAAATGTAAGTTTGCCAGCCACACAGTCCTCGGGCCGCTGGACGTAAATCAATGGCGAAAATTCCAGCTCATTCATGGCGAGCATCACCTTAAGCAAATTCTCGCCATCCGAAAGGCCCACAGCCTCCTGCCCCTGGAGCGAACAGCCCACTAGCGTTTTGGAAACGTCGGTTTCGAAATGCCAAAATCGGCGGCCTACTCTTCGAACCCGCCCACCGCAGCCTCAGCCGTTTCTTCCTCGAGCTCATCCTCGACACGCAGATAGCGCCGCATATACCGAAGCGGCTCTTCGGCGGCCGCCATCTCCTTCAAATGATACAGCCACGCATCCTCACGCGCGCTCCGTCGGGTATATCCTTTGCGCTGCACTGTCCCGATCGACCCATCCTTCATCTTGCGTGTAAATGACTGCATCGGAACTTGAAAGGTCATCAGCTCGCCCGGCTTCCAAAAAGTCGACGCAAACTCGTGCGAGAACAACAGCGCATAGTAACGGCGTTCGGCTGCCACCATCTCCACCGCATGCCGGGCGCTCTGCCAGGGCAGCCCAAGTCTCCCCATATACCATCTACGAAACTCGAACCCGTTGGTGCGCGCCTGCCCGATCAGTAACTGAAGCAATTCAACCCGTGTCATAGAGTCCGTTCCACTTTTCAAGAAAGATACCGCAGCATCTCGGTCAGTTCCGTGCCCAAAGGGTACAGTCTGTGGTGGCGTGCGTCCAATTCCGTGTACGCTACCTGAGAAGTAATCTTGTACATCTCAGTCTGCAGAAGAAGTTACCAATTTTCACCAGCGCTTCGAAGCCCAGGGCCCCGGAGAAGAGCCATAAAACGCAGCATAAAAATACTCAGCCTCCTTCTTGCCCTCCTGTTGGCAACTCCGGCCCACTCGCAGTCCTACAACGCCGCTGCGCACACTGATCCCATCAACCTTACCCCCGAGGTCCGTGACGCCTTCGAGCACTTCTACGATCTCGACTACGAGGGCGCTCTCTCCCGCTTCGAAGCCCTCCAACGAGCCAACCCGAAAAGCGCTATCGCGATAGGCAACGTTCTTCTCACCATCGTCTTCCGCGAACTTTACCGCCAGGACCTCCTCGACACCACCTACTACGCCCACGACTCCTTTCTCACGTCCAAGCGCAACGTCCCCGTCCCCCAACCCATTCGCGACCGCATCGAATCCCTCACCAACTCCGCCGTCGCCCTGGCCGACCAGCAGATCAAAGCCAATCCCAACGAAGCCAACGCCTACTTCGCCCGCGGATACGCCCGCGGCATGCACGCCGCCTTCATCACCCTCTGCGATCACAGCTACGTCACGGCAGCGCGCCAGGGCCTTGCCTCCCGCAACGACAGCGAAGCTACCCTCAAGATCGATCCCCAGTACGCCGACGCCAAGATGGCCATGGGAATCCAGCAGTTCGCCGTCGCCAGCCTCCCGCGCCTGGTCCGCATGCTCGTAGGCATCGCCGGCGTCGGTGGCAACAAACAAAAAGGTCTCGATCTCCTCCGCGAGTCGGCCGCCCATGGCATCGTCACTCCCATCGAGTCCCGCACCGCCCTCTCTCTCTTCCTGCGCCACGACGCCCGCTACGCCGAAGCCATCGTCGTTCAGAAGGGTCTGGCCGATCAATATCCCCACGACTATCTCTTCCGCATCGAGGTGGCCAACCTCACCAAAGACTCCGGCAACGGCCCCGCCGCGATCGCTCTTTACAACGCCATCCTCGCCGACGCCGAAAAACCTGGCTACTTCATCGAGCCGCGCCTTCACATGACCTACTTCGGCCTAGCCGACACCCAGCGCGGTCAGAACCAGATCGACCAAGCCGCGCAAAACTACCTCCAGGCATCCGCTCAACCCACCTGCAGTGACTGGATCCGCCGTCGCGCCCAACTCAACGCCGGCGAGATGTTCGACCTCCTCCACAAACGCGACGAAGCTACCAAACAGTACGAACTAGCCTCAGCCGGAGGCGGTGACCAGTCCCAATCCGACGCAGCCCATCGCTACCTCAAGACCCCATACACCGGTAAATAAAGTAGTGCTCAGCACGGCACACCCGCCGCGAAGTGGCCGCTCCACCCGTAGTGGGCCCGTCCACAGGACTCACGCTGCGAAGCAAGCGCCACGCGCAAGCCAATTCTCGATTACTGATCGGCGTACCTTGTCTCCGCTGCTAAACCTTAAAACTCCTCCCCGCAGATCCTGCTAGCCTTATCAAACCTATGCGCCCTAAATGCCTTCTCGCCGTCGTCCTCGCATTCCCCGTCACCCTGTCCGCCCAGCAGTCCCCGCAAACCAACTCCAGCATTCTCGACGCCAAAGGCACCGCGCACATCACCCGTGTCATCCCAGTTCCCACCACCATCAGCCCCGAGGCCCAGGCCTCCCTCCGCCTCCCCGCAGGCGCCGAAAACCAGACCCTCGCCGAGCGCCGCACCACTACCGGTGCCTGGCAAACCCGCGCTGGCGAAGCTTCTCGCGCAGCTTACCCGGTAAACATCGAATCCCTCACCATCGCCAACGTTCCCGTCCGCAACGTCCTCCCCCTCGAAGACAAATACCCTGACCACGTCCTCATCAACGTCCACGGCGGCGGCTTCAACTCCGACTCCGGCTCCTTCACCGAGTCCATCCCCATCGCCAACCTCACCCACACCCGCGTCGTCTCCGTCCTCTACCGCCTCGCCCCCGAACACCCCTTTCCTGCCGCCATCGACGACACCATCGCCGTCTACCGCCAGCTCCTCAAGACCTACAAACCCACCCACATCGCCCTCTACGGCACCTCTGCCGGAGCCATCCTCACCGCCGAAGTAGCCGTCCGCCTCAAGCAACTCAACCTCCCCCTCCCCGGCGCACTCGGCATCTTCTCCGGTATGGGAGACTTCAGTCAGAACGGCGACTCTCTCTCCATGTACGCTCTCCGCGGTCTAACCGGCAGTCTCCCCGTAGCCGGCACCCAGCCACGCAGCACCGAGTACACCGGCACCACCGACCCCAAAGATCCCGTCCTCTCGCCCCTCTACGCCGACCTGCACGGCATGCCTCCAACACTCTTCATCACCAGCGGCCGCGACATCCTGCTCAGTGGCACCGGCATCCTGCACCGCGCCTTCCTCCGCAGTGGAGACGACGCCCGCCTTATCGTCTTCGAGGCGCTCCCTCACGCCTTCTGGAACGACATCAGCCTCCCCGAGACGAAAGAAGCCTACGGCTACATGGCCGACTTCTTCTCCCAGCAACTCAGCCGTTAGTTCCACACCACTGAACCGGCGGCCCTATCTCTGCGTATTCAATCTCGAGAGCATATGGCAAAATAGAAGCTCTCGGAGACACTTATGTTCTGCACTCATTGTGGCAATCAAGTCGATCCTTCCTCCCGCTTCTGTCCGGCCTGCGGAGCCCCAGCCGCCTCTGCTGCTCCTCCCCCGACGGGTTACTATCCGACCACAACACAACTCACACGCCCGCGCCACAACCGCATGATCGCCGGAGTCTGCGCAGGCTTCGCGCTCCACTACGGGTGGGATCTCAACCTCGTCCGCGTTCTCACCGCGCTCATGATCGTCCTCACTGGCGTAGGCGCCATCGCCTACATCGCGGCGTGGGTCATCATCCCCGAAGCCCCTACGCGCTTCCCGCAAAGAGCACCTAAGTTTTGTCAAAAAAGATAGCCTTAACTCCGCCTCAAATCCAGTCCAGTCCGCGCCCTTTCGCCTACCGCAATCGCCTCCTCCACTGCGACGGAGCCAACCTCACCACACTCGCCGCCGAACACGCCACGCCGCTCTACGTCTACTCGGCGCAACAAATCTCCCACCGTCTCCAGCTCTTCAAAGACGCCTTCGCCACCCGCCCCCACACCATCTGCTACGCCGTCAAAGCCAACTCCTCGCTCGCCATCCTCCGCCTCCTGGCCAAGCAGGGAGCAGGCTTCGACATCGTCTCCGGCGGCGAACTCGAGCGCGTCCGCAGAGCTCACAAGCCTGCCCTCAAAAAGTAGTCTTCTCCGGCGTAGGCAAACAACTCTGGGAAATAGACGCCGCCCTCGAAGCCGACATCCTCCTCTTCAACGTGGAGTCAGAAGCCGAACTCCACCTTCTCGCCGCCCGCGCCGAAGCCCTCGGCAAAGTCGCCCGCTTCGCCCTCCGCGTCAACCCCGACGTCTTCGCCGAAACCCACCCTTACATCTCCACCGGCCTCAGCGAGCACAAGTTCGGCATTGACATCAAAGCCGCCCGCGCCATCTATCGCGCCGCAAAAAATCAAAGTGGCTCGACCCCGCCGGCGTCTCCGTCCACATCGGCTCACAGATCCGCAAGGTCGATCCCTTCGCCGCCGCGCTCACCCGCGTCACCAGCCTCATCGCCGACCTGCGCAAAGATGGCCACAACATCCGCTACGTCGACGCAGGCGGCGGTCTAGGCATCGACTACGGCGCAACAGCCTTCGATCCCGCAAAACAAGTTTCAAAATACGCCGCCGCCCTCACCAAAGGCCTCGGCACCGAACCCGCCCATCTCCTCCTCGAGCCCGGCCGCTTCATCATCGCGCAAGCAGGCGCGCTCCTCACCCGCGTCCTCTACGTAAAAAGAACGGCACAAAAAACTTCATCATCACCGACGCCGGCATGAACGATCTCATACGCCCCGCGCTCTACCACGCGCACCACGAGATCATCCCCATCAAACAACCAGCAGGGAAGTCCACCCTCACCGCCGACATCGTAGGTCCCGTCTGCGAATCAGGCGACTTCTTCGCCCGCGACCGCACCCTCCCGCCCGTCAAGCCAAACGATCTCGCCCTGCTCCTCGACGCAGGAGCCTACGGCATGTCCCAAACTTCCAACTACAACACCCGCCCTCGCCCCGCCGAAGTCCTCATCGACGGCGCCACCACACGCCTCATCCGTCGCCGCGAAACGATGCGCGACCTCCTCGCCCCCGAATTTCTGTAAGCTGCACAAAATGGTAGCCAAAGGGACAGCCGAGCAATCCATCAACTTCCCGAGGTTTGGACTTGCCGAAAAGGCGACATTGCAGGAGCGACAAATCTAGACCAGCATCTGCAAGCTACAGAAGACGATGGCTATTGCAGAGACAATCAACGCGATGACGGCGAAGCTGCGACGGGAGTCCAAGCCGAGAGACAACGCGGCGGAGATAAGGGTCAGTGGAGTTCCAAAGAGCCACACACCTGCGAGGACACGGTAAATGGTAGCTCCCCGCACACCAGGAGACGGAGACGGCTCAGAGTTGACGAGGGAGTAGTGAATCAAGAAAGCAGAAAGGAGGAACGAACCGGTTTCGAGCAGACTCAGCGCAATACAGGTGACGGCGAACTTTCGTTCTTTCCACCAGAGTTTTCGATCGTTCATCCCCACCCCGTATTATGTCGTCCTTATGATATCGCCGGTCCTAATCGATGCGCATCGCTGATGACAGTTGGCACGCTTGCGGAAAACGGGTTGTCGGAACTCTCGGTCTTCGGAATCTGCTTTTGCTCTCGCCGTTCCTTCCAAAAAACGTCACCTCAGCGCGCTAATCGACTGTCGCACCGCAGCCAGCGGAGCCTTCGCATCCAGCACAACTCCATTATTCGGACCCGCACTCACACCTAACTCCTTCCACAACGCCGGAAGATCCACATCCACCGGCTTCTCGCTCCACTTCGCATACATATCCGTCAAAACAGTCGTCCCAGTAGCCCGATCCCCAATCTGCAGCACACGCGACAGCGGCCAATCCTTATCGATTCCCCCCGCTATCCACAACCGCGCGCAGAGCATCTCTGAGCCCCTTCTTGTCGTTTGTCTGACGTCGAATCGAAACATCCGCCATCAAACAAAACATCGCCCCACCCCAATACGTCCGCCCCCAAGTCTGTGTCTCATTCAGTCCACGATCACCGCGCTCCGGCTCGCCATTATGCATCTCGTGCAAAAACTCCGCCCACACCCTGTCCTCGGTCAGCCTGCCCGTTCCCGCACGCGCAATCGGCTCGACGTATGTCGCCAGCCCCTCTTCCATCCAATGCTGATCATCCGGAAGATCCGGCAACGCCGTATGCACAAGCTCATGCGTCAGCACCCAATCGTCCTTCAGGTCGCCTTTCGTCGCATGCTGCGCCAGCCGAATCCGTGTCACAGCAGGGAAGCCGCCCATACCACCCCACGTGGTACCGTGAATCGAATCGGAGTCGCCTGCAATCGGTTCAATCACCACCCGCGCCCGCGCCACCGGAAACCTGCCGTAGTACACCGCCACCGAATGCGCCGACGCTTGCACCCACGAGACAACGTCGGAGCGCGATAGATCAAGATCTCCCGTCGCAAAGTCCACCTGAATCGTGCCGCCGCCCTCCACAAAACTCTGCGAAGCAACGATCTGCTCATTTCTCCAGTGCCGGCCTTGCGCACAACCCACACAGCAAGGCCGGAGAAGCGTCAGGCACGCGAACATCAGCACAGTAGTCCGTCCCCACAAACATCTCATTCCAACCTCGAACCGGACTCTGCCCGATCACCCCATCTTCTAATAGGACTCGCCCGCGACCGAAACAGTTACACCACCCTGCAACAGGCGCTTGATCTCCTCAACATGCTAAAATCACAAGGTCGCGCAAGCCCGCAACCGATCGTAGGCACACGCAAAATCAACACCGAGGTAGTCCATGTCCGGCCACTCAAAATGGGCGACAATTAAGCATAAAAAGGGCGCAACAGACGCCAAACGCGGCAAGATCTTCACCCGTCTCATCAAGGAAATCACCATTGCTGCCAAGACCGGCGGAGGCGATCCCGACGGCAACCCCGCCTCCGCGGAGCCATTGCTGCGGCCAAGGCGGAGAACATGCCCGCTGACAACATCAAGCGCGCCATCCAGCGCGGCACCGGCGAACTCGAAGGCGTCAGCTACGAAGAGATCACCTACGAGGGCTATGGCCCCGGCGGCGTCGCCCTCATCGTCGACGTCCTGACCGACAACAAGAATCGCGCCGTAAGCGAGATCCGCCATGCATTTTCAAAGAACGGTGGAAACCTCGGCGAATCCAATTCCGTCTCTTGGATGTTCACCAAGAAGGGCGTCATCACAATTGCAAAATCGGCGGCATCTGAAGACAAGCTCACCGAGATCGTCCTCGATGCAGGCGCCGAAGATCTCTCGGACGAAGGCGAAAACTGGGAGGTCCTCACCGATCCCAAGGACTTCGAAGCCGTAACCGAAGCCCTCAAGGCCGCAAAGATCACCCCCGAACACGCTGAGGTCACAAAGATCGCCTCGACCTACACCAAACTCGAAGGCACTCAGGCCAACGCCATGATCCGCCTCCTCGAGACAATCGAAGACCTGGATGACACGCAAAACGTCTACTCCAACTTCGACTTCGACGAAGCTGCGGTAGCCAACGCCAGCCATTGATGAAAAACGGTAGCTAAGCCCCAACGGCCGCCGTTCACCGGCGGCCTTCTTCTGTTGTGCTCAACACCGGAGACCTAAGTGATTAAGCAACTCGCACGCCTCGGAGCGACCGCTCTCTGCACCCTCGCTCTCCTGCTAGCCGCCACCCGACCCTCGTGCGGTCAGGCAATCGTCAGTAACGAGAACAATCCCTTCCTCGATCCCAAAGGCCACCAGCCCTTCGAGATCGGAGCTCTGGTCCAGGGCGGCCTCGGCGTCACTGAAAATCGCAACGACTTCAAGTTCCTTATGGCCGGAGTCCACGCCGGCAAGGTCCTCACCCCAAATCTGGGCCACGGCCCCTCCGCGGCAACCTCGAGTACGCCGTCGAAGCCTTCCCCTTCTGGCAGTCCTACACGCCAAAGTTCCAGCGCCCCTTCTGCACCAACCCGCCCGGCACCCCCGAGCAGTGCACGCCGTTCTACACCGTTGGCGGCACCTTCACCGGAGCCTCCGTCACCCCGATCATCATTCGCTGGAACATAGTCGGCACCAAAAAATTCTCCTTCTGGGGACAAGCCGCTGGCGGTCTCCTCTGGACCAACCACAAGTACCCAGCCTTCGGTGGACCACCCTACAACTCGCAAAACGACGGCAAATACGCCGACGCCAGCGTCTTCAACTTCACACCCCAAGGTGGCGTCGGCCTCCACTACTTCGTCCGTCCCCGCCGCTCCATCGACTTCAGCGCCAACGCCGTCCATATCTCCAGCGCCTCTCTCGGAGATCGCAACCCCGGCGTCAACGCCAGTGTTCAGTTCTCCCTCGGCTACACCTGGTGGAAATAACCTCTACAATGCCCCACGAATCACTGCGCATCATCGCCCGCTCAAAATGAACTCAGAAGCCATCATCGAGTGCGTCCCTAACTTCTCTGAAGGCACCGACGCTGCCAAAGTCGAAAGGATCGTTGCCGCCGCGCAGGTTGAAGGCGTGCGCCTGCTCGATTGGTCCCTCGACACAGCCCACAATCGCTCCGTCGTCACCCTCGCCGGCTCGCCCACCGGCATCGTAGAAGCCGCCGTCCGTGCCGCAGGCAAAGCCGCCGAACTCATCAATCTCACCACTCAAAACGGCGTCCACCCCCGCATCGGCGCGGCCGACGTCATTCCCTTCATCCCCGTCAGCGGAGCCTCCCTCGCCGACTGCGCCGTCCTCGCCCGCCAGGCCGGCCTCCTCATCTGGCGGCGTTACGGCGTCCCCGTCTACTTCTACGGAGCCGCCGCTGCCCGACCTGACCGCGTCCTCCTTGAGGATGTCCGCCGCGGCCAGTTCGAAGGCCTCCGCGACGCCGCCCTCCGCGACGCCACCCGCCGCCCCGACATCGGAGGTCCCGAACTTCACGAAACCGCCGGAGCCTCCGCCGTTGGAGCCCGAAGCTTCCTCATCGCCTACAACATCCATCTCCAGCAGCCCGACATCGCCGCTGCCCGAGCCATCGCTCGCGATATCCGCGCCGCCAACGGTGGCCTCCACGGCGTCAAAGCCATCGGCATCCTCGCAAACGGCCGCGCCCAGGTCAGCATGAACGTAACCGACTTCCGCATCACTCCCATGCACCACGTCCACGCCACGGTCCAGCACCTCGCGCAGCGCCATGGTGTCCTCATCGAAGACGCCGAACTCATTGGCCTCATCCCCGAAGCGGCCTACGAGCCCGATTCCGATTGGGTACGTCAAATCACTGGCTTCAATCCCGACGGCAAGGTCCTGGAGCGCAGACTTCACTCCCCATCGCGTGGCCACAGCATTAGAACTGCCAAACCACCGCACGTACCACGAAAGTAGCAAGCTTGCTAACAGAAACCTGACCCATCCGGTCTTGCAACCAGCGCGTATTCACGGAACAATGATGGTATTGCGGCTACACTGCCAGTAGCACAAGGAGTAAAGGGAATAATGAACACAATCAAGCGCAACCTCTTCACCGCCGCCATGGTCATGACGACCATGATGGCCCCCAACTTCGCCTCAGCAGCACAGCTCTCCAGCGACGCCAAGTCGGCCACCCCAAGGAAGTTCAGCAGCTCATCGTCGTCGACTATCGCGCCATGCAGAACTCCCCCGCCGCCATGGACCTCAAAGACCGCGTCCTCCCGCCCGAACTCAAGCGTCTCGAGACCGCACTCAAAAGCTCCGGCCTCAAAGTCGATCAGGACGCCGACGTCCTCGCCTTCGCCGCCTTCCGTGATTCGAAGGGTGAAGGAACCCGCATCGTAGGCATCGCCCAGGGCCAGTTCCACACCCGCGAGGTCATGGCCAACTTCACCAAGAACAAGATCAAGCCCACCATGATCCGCAATAACAGCGTCTATCCCATGGGCTCCAACGGCATGAGCGTCGTCTTCCTTAATCAATCCACCATGGTCTTCGGCGACAAGGACGCCGTCAAGGAAGCGATGGACGCCCGTGACGGTATCGCCCCCAACTTCCTCTCCAACGGCGACATGGTCAACGAGATGAACGTCGTAGACACCAAGGCCGTCTGGAGCCTCCTCGACGCCAAAGGCACCCAGACCATGATGAAAAGCGTACTCGGTGACGCCTCTCAACTCGCCGACTACGACACCGTCAAGAACCGCATGAAGAGTAGCCGCTACACCATGGACTTCCAGAACGGGGTCAAGTTCGACATGGCCGTCGTCATGTCCGACACCATCACCGCCGCAACCGCAGCCACCTTAATGAAGGGTGTTTCCATCCTGAAAAAGAACTCCGGCACCCCGCTCGAGAAATCCGCTCTCGATCAGACCACCATAGACTCCAATGCCGGCACCCTGACCGTCGACTACTCCTCCTCCGACAGCCAGTTCGCCAGCCTGCTCACCTCGCCTCTCTTCCAGTCAGTCGTCAAGTAGTCGCTCACCATAAGCGACTCGCAGAAAAGCCCGGCCTCCGCACCTGGCGGACCGGGCTTTTCATCGCAGTTCAGGTCTTTGCTGGCATCCTGACCCTGAGCGAAGTCGAAGGGGAAGGATCCCGACGAACTCCGTCCTACCCAAACCGCCCGTCCCTTTCCACCCACCTCTGAAGTCGTCATCCTCAACGGAGTGAAGGATCCCTCTATTTGTATCCGCGCCTGCCCTTGACTTGACTCAACGCCCCACAAGCGGACGGTTCAACTCCGTTCGCCAGTTAGCCGGGTCCGGGCCAGCTTCCATGCCGGTAAGATACCGCTCCCACAGATCCTCCGCCGTCTTATATCCGTTCTTCGCAATCCACGCTCCAAACTCGCCCCACCCCGCGCCAAGTCCCGAGTAGTCTCCGTGGTAGACCGTCCTCACCACCTTCATCGCAGGCCATGCCCCAGCCTGCACCCGGCCTGCCGCTACAATCGGCGCTGCAACCGGCACGCAGATCTCAAAATCAAAGGTATCCTTCGGCCTGGTCAGGTGGTGAGTGAACCAGGGTCCGGCCTCGGCAACCCCTTGGGCAGCGACTGCGGCCTTTACCTCGTTCAATCCGGGAATCATGACCTTTTGAATCTCCGACGTCGGCACCGTGAGATGAAGAAAGGCCATTGGCAACGTCACCGTATCAACAATTTTTGGTGTCTCGATCATCACATCTCCTCTGGTTCTTTGTGCTAATTCCGAGGCAATGAGCAGACTTTTTCAAGTCGTCATCCTGAACGGAGTGAAGGATCCCAACGCCTTCCCCACCCGCCCATACCGTTCGAACCTTTCAGCCGAAACACTCCAGCCTTTGCCGTTCTGCATCCAGCCGCAACGCAACCGTCTCAATAGCCTGTGGAGTCTCGATCATTACAACTCCTCTAGTTCTCCGTGCTAATTCCGAGGCAATGGGCAGATTTTTCAAGTCGTCATCCTGAACGGAGTGAAGGATCCCGACGCCTTCCACCTGCCCGTACCGTTCGAACCTTTCAGCCGAAGCTTCGAAACATCGGTCTGCATCGTTGCTGTCGCCATCGTGGTTCTCCTCGCTGATTGGCTGCACGGCCCTTTGCTGCGATACTGCTCCATATCAAGCCTTCGCTGTCATCCTGACCCTGAGCGAAGTCGAAGGGGAAGGATCCCGACGAACCCCGTCCTGCCCAAACCGCTCGTCCCTTTCTGCCCGCCCTCTTCACGCCGTTGTCTGTTCTTTCTCGCCCTCTTGCAAGAATCCTGTTGCCTCCGGACGGAATTTGTGCGTTGTTGAACTTTAGGTTCAGAACACTAACGAATCGGCACCCACACCTCGACATCGCCCTCGCCTCTCTTCGGATCAAAGCTCTCGCCATAGCGTTCGAAGAAACCCGGCGACCCCGGCGTCCCCAGCGCAAACGAGTATCGAGACCTCGGCAGCCACTCGTGCTCAACCGCACGGCATGTCTCCGGAAGCTTTGAGACGTGGCCCCTGTGCGTGAATACCGCATATCGTTCGACAGGCATCGTCACCCGGCTGAACTCTTCAGGCAATCCCTCTTCACTCCGTACTTCCACTGCCGCCATATAGCCAAAACCATCCGACGAAGGAAAACAAATCCCATAGGCTACCTTGCTGACCTGTCCGGGACTTTGTCCAGGCAGGTAGCAAAACGCTGCCACAGCACTGGAATCTCTTTCATCGTTGCCATCGTGTAGTCACCACGCAACCCAGCCAGCAGCATCGGCCTTCCATCTTCAAACCGAGGCGATTCCAACCTCTCGAACGGTGTCTCTTCTTGTTGCTTTGGAACTTCTGTCATCAAGCACTCTCCTGGGATCAAATTGAGTGAACAACATCTCAATATAACGATGCAGGTGATCAATACAAGCGGCTGCAATCTCGGAGCCACCCTTGGCCTTCGCAAGAATGAACGCTCCCTGCAGTGTCGCCTGCATGTAGAGCGCGAGACTCTGGGCGGTCCACTCCGCATCGACCCCGTACTTCTCTATAGCCTCCGCTATGTCTGCCTCCACGGTCGCCGCGTGTCTGCTGATGCTCTCATTGCAGGCCTCTCTTATTAGAGGATTCGTGTCATAAACCTCCTGCACCATCGTTCCTACCAGACAGGTAAGGTCACACAACGTTCTTCCTTCGAGAATCGCCTTACGAAAGTCCACATAAGCTAGAACGCGATCCAACGGGTCGGGCAACTCGCGATAGGGTGCGGACGCGAACACGTCGCCAGTAATCTTGCTCCAGTGGTCAGCCGCAGCCAGAGCTAGATCCTCTTGCTCCTGAAGTGATGGAAGAAGCTTCCCTTGGTCAGTCCGGCCTCTTCGCAGACATCCTCAATGCGTGTCGCGCTATATCCTTTGACGCGGATTACGTGCATCGCTGCATCCAGAAACTTGGTCTTCGATTCGTGCCGGCTGTGGATCATGGAGCGCCCTTTGTTCGGGAAACAAAATACCAACCAGTGGGTATGCTATAAAATCAAAATTCAATTCCAGGGTAAGGGTGCTCTACGCTCCAAGGTTTGGAACCCAAAGCCGCACTTTAGCTCTCGCGCTTATTCCCATCATTTTGAGAGGATTTATTACTTCATCATCTGCGTCGACCCGCCAAAGGCTCTCATCCAAGGGCAACGAAACAACCGCCACTTATGGTCACTGTTTTGAGTTTCCCCTGTGCAGTGATTCCTCTTGCGCACCTTGTCCCCGCCAACAGAGATCCATTTCGGCAAATGTCCTCTGTACTCCGGCACTCCGCTTGCACTAGAAGTCTTGTCAAGCCCTACATCAAGCTAAGTCCTTTTCTGTCAGGCAGATCGACGTGGCGTATCAGTTACATCCGACCAGCTATACTGTTTACAGAGACTTGGACAAAGAAGGGCTGCAGCATCTTATCTGGACATTCAGGCGTAAGTCCTTTGGCTGGAAGAATTTGCGCGCAACCCATTTAGAATGAAGATTTTGCAGCGGCTGCATTTTCGTAAGTTATTCAATCAAAGTGGTTTATGGGAAGATACCGTGGGGGTACCTCCTAGAACGCCAGTACGACTCCAAATACGTTCCCTTGGAACGAATACTTTCGGCTGAACTTGGTTCCAAACTTAGCCTGATAGCCCTCAAGCCCATCCCGGGTCACAGCAGGGGTCGAGATCATGCAGTTGGAGTCTGGTGAGGCAAGTTTACTCTTCCACCCGCCCGCGATCATGTTGCAAAGTTCCCCGATCGCATCGTCCACCATCGGATCGTGCGGCTCCGACGGTGTTCCAAGCAACGCCTCAGCGGTCACCGACGCAGTAGCCTGACTCGCATACAACAAGCATTCACCGTCCACGGCCCCCGTAAACTGAATCCTCGCCACGATCCGCCCCTCCACCGTGTCGACCTCACCCTCCAAAGGGTCGCAGCTTCGTTCAAGCATCGTTTCGAAAACTTCTGCGACAGCCGAATCCAGTCGAGTCACTGCCTCATCCTGCGTATTTGACACAATCGTCCTCTTCCTACTCCTGGTTTATGTTCCGCAATCACTCAAGCAACTCTGAACTCACTAAGATTCAACCGGATGGTTCAACGATAACGAGCAGAGACAAACCGCTTACGCCGCACGCAACAGAGGAAGCACGCGCGCCTTCACCTGCTCGGCCGTGAACGGCTTGCAAATATAGCCTTGTGCGCCCGCAGCAATCGCCCGCAGCACGAAGCTTTCATTGCCCTCCGTCGTAATCATCACGACAGGGACGCCCTGCGCCAGATTCTCCTGCTTCCGAGCCTCTAGAAACTGCAATCCATCCATCACCGGCATATTGATGTCACTGAGAATCAACGCCAGTGCATCCGAACCTTGGTTGTCACGAAGAGTCTGCAACGCCTCCTCCCCATTCGAAGCCTGCAACACCTCGCTGAGCTCGAGGCCTGCCTGTCGCAACGCCCGTTCGATTACCTTCCTCATCACTGCCGAATCATCAATAATTAGCGCTCGCACCGACCCTCCCAACAAATCTTCTGGTCTGGTTGTTGTATCGGCAGATCAACCGCAACCTTGAACGATCCTCCTCCTTAGCGCTTTCTAACTATCGCCTCTCTAACTTCGGCCACCCAACTGCATAAGCTCGTGGCATGGACAGCGGACTCTACGCAGCATACACAGGACTCCTGGCTCGCACGCAAGCGCTCGATACCGCGGCCAACAACCTGGCCAACGCAGGAACCTCTGGCTTTCGTGCCCAGCGCGACTACTTCAGTGGGGTTCTTGCAGGCGGCATCGATCAAGACCCCGAGACAGCATCCCAGGTCGGCCAATCCGTAAACGGCTTCGGAGTCTTAGGCGGAAACCGACTGGATCTCGGACAGGGAGAACTGAAAGCCACCGGCAATCCGCTGGATCTGGCCCTGGAAGGTCAGGGATTCTTCGCCATCCAGACCTCCAACGGCATCCGGTACACAAGAGACGGAGCTTTCTCCCGCTCTCCCAAAGGAGTGCTCCAGACAAGCCAGGGAGAGCCAGTGCTCGATGCCAATCTCAAGCCCATCACCATCCCAACAGGCAACATCTACGTGTCACCCGATGGGAGCATCTCGGTCTCAACAGCAGACGGCAGCGTAATTGTAGGCAAGGTTGGAGCCTTCGATTTCTCAGATAAATCAGATCTTTCCGCCGAAGGTTCTAATCGATTTTCAGCGAATGGAGCAAAGCCCATTGCTGCGAATGTCTCGATAGAACAAGGCTCGGTAGAAGGAGCTAATGAAGACGCCGTTCACGGCACGATGCAACTGGTGCTGGTGCAACGACAGGCAGAGATGATGCAAAAAGCGCTAAGCGTATTCAACAATGATTTCGACAAAACGGCGTCAGAAGATCTTCCTCGGGTTTGATCAAAAGTCCCATATCTCAGAGTCCTCGAAACAAGGAGCTTGAAATGATTCGTGCACTGTATACAGCCGCAAGTGGAATGAGCGCCCAGCAGACAAATCTGGACACCATCGCAAACAACCTGGCGAACTCAGGGACTGCGGGTTTCAGACAGCGCCAAGTTCAATTTGAAGACATGATCTATCAAAACCTAGTCACACCTGGATCCGCCGAGACACAGCAGACTCTTTCAGCTGGCTTGCAGGTTGGTCTTGGTACCAAGACAGCGGCCAGCGAAGTAATTATGACGCAGGGCGATCCTAACAATACCGGCAACCCATACGACCTCGAGATTCAAGGTGCGGGATTTTTCCAGGTTTCTCTTCCCGACGGAACCATTGCTTACACCCGCGCTGGGAACTTTCACTTGAACAGTCAGGGTACGATTGTGACCTCTGCCGGGGATACGATCTTGCCGGCGATCACGATCCCTTCTAACGCTACTAATGTTGTGATTTCTCAATATGGCGTCGTAACGGCAACGCTTCCGGGACAAACAAACGCTGCGCAGCTTGGGACTATTCAGCTAGCAACTTTCCCTAATACGGGTGGCCTCAGTTCCATTGGCAGTAATTTATTGCAACAGACAGCATCTTCGGGCAATCCCATTACGGACACCCCCGGGGGACCAGCGGAATAGGAACACTGCAACAAGGGTATCTAGAAAATTCAAACGTTGATGTTGTCGCAGAATTCGTGCAAATGATTCTGGCGCAACGTGCCTACGAGAGTAACTCAAAAGTCATACATGTCGCCGATGACATGTACTCGCAGATTAACGGTCTCGTTCGGTAGACCGCCATGTTCGATACCTTTTCAGTATTCAAAAAGATCGGCAAAAGTTTTTTTGTCCTGGTGCACGGAATATGGTTTGCCAACACAGCTCTCGCAATCTGTTATAAAACGCCAATTGATGCGATAGCGGGGGACGTCGGGAGTTCATCGTATTCGATATTGAAGGACGGTGGTTATCGGGTGGCGAGAATTCAGTCCGATCCGGTGTTGCAGCAGAGTTGGGCGATGATTATTCATTGCGGTCATCCGGGATGGCCCGCGGTCGCTCTTCCATTGCATGATTCAATTCTACCGATACAACTTAGAGAGCAGGAAAGTCCAAACAATATTCCGGCTTCTGTCGTAATTCGTACCGGCGAAATTGTTCGGCTTTGGAGGCAAGAACGCTCCTTGCGGATTGAAGTCGCCGGCATCTCAGAAGGGAATGGCGGATTGGGCGATCTCATAAAAGTGCGACTCTTGCGCAGAAGTACAGACGACCAGACGACAGCGGAACAATTCTCCGGCATTGTTCGAGGGCGGTCTGATGTGGAGATGAAACCATGAGGGGGATCCCAGGGATGAGTTCAATTAGTAGCTTCATCCAGAAGCCAGTGATAGATAAGATTCAAATCTCTACAAATCAACCGTCTTCGGTGTGGTTCGACAAAAAAATCAGATAACTTCGCAGCGACAATCGTTGTCCTGGTGATGGTATGTTTGACCCTTCCCTTGTTACAGGCACAGACCGAAGCGATCCATAAGTTGATTGAACCGAAGCCTAATGTGGCTGCGGCGTCCTTGTCTTCTTATCTGGAGAGAGTGCGGGCGGAGAACTCTAACATCCAGCCTGCACCGGGATCTATCTGGACTGACAGTGGAAGGCTAACTCGAATCAACACGGATGTGCGGGCTATGCGGCCACATGATCTGATTTCGGTCGTAGTCTCCGAGAGTCTCGCAGCGTCGACGGACGGCACGGTGAAGAACTCGCGAGCGTCCAATGCCAACTCCTCCATCTCCGGTCTAATTGGCACACTGCATGCGGGTAACGCTCTGCAAAATTTGATCAACCAAACGTCCTCATCTGGACTTAACGCGCAGGGAACAAGTGCAACCAATTCGAGCCTGAGCACCACTTTTGGAGGACAAGTGATAGAGGTTCTTTCAAATGGGATGCTCGTGATAGAGGCAGCTCGACAGGTAGAGTTCAGTCAGCAGACGCAGACGATCGTCTTGAGGGGACTGGTCCGTCCCGAGGACATATCTCAACAAAATCAAGTTCTATCGACAGCCATCTCTAGTCTGGAGCTTGAAGTGCGCGGGAAGGGGATTATCAACGATTACACCCATCGTCAGAACCTCTTGGTTCGTCTTCTACAAAGGGTGTTGGTTTTTTAGTGAGGAATTCCATGCATATTGCCAACAAGCCAGGACAGTTAGAGTTAGATGAAAACCACCCAAGACTTCCGATCTCCATCTTTGCATGCCTATTGATTTTTTTATTGTCTCGGCTCGGTGCGCTCTCCCATCAGATGCGACGACATCTACGTCAAGGCAGGCGCGCGTTAAAGATGTCGCTTCAATCGAGGGTATCCGTGACAATCAATTGGTTGGATACGGAATCGTTGTCGGTCTTCAAGGTACCGGCGACAGTCAGCAAACGACCTTTCCCGCTCAAACATTGGCGTCAACGTTGCTCCGCATGGGAGTCAGCGTACCAGCATCCGCGATTAGGGTACAAAATCTTGCGGCAGTCTTTGTTTCCGCCACGTTGCCACCCTTCGCTCGTCCAGGCACCAAACTGGATATTACTGTCTCCTCGGCGGGTGACGCGAGAAGCCTCGAGGGCGGACTACTTCTAATGACTCCCCTCTATGGATCGGACGGAAAAATATATGCACAGGCGCAAGGACCATTGGTAGTAGGGGGATATTCGATCAACGTTAATGGAAATGTAAAACAATACAATCACCCTAACACCGCAAGAGTCCCGTTCGGTGCGATGGTTGAACGCGGCGTCCCGCTGGATTTGGAAGGGAAAAAGCAATTCTCAATATTGTTGAACGATGCCGATTTTCGCAGCGCAGAAGCGATGGCCCTCGCGATTAATCAATCGTTAGGACGACCTGCGGCACACGTTCTCGATAGCCGGAGGATTGATTTGCTGGTGGCCGTGGGTGAAGAGGTTCCAGCGCTGTTGGCTCAGGTTGAGTCGATAGAAGTACCTGTCTTTCCTCGTGCAAAGGTGGTTGTCAACGAGCGTACAGGAACGGTGGTTATTGGCGGAACCGTCGTCTTGCAGCCGGTGTCTATCCTTCATGGTGGATTAGCTGTCAACGTGGTGAGCGAGTTTCAGGTATCGCAACCAAGTGCATTTTCCTCAGGTGGCACGACGCAGGTCGTGCAGCAGACGAGAGTCGATGCGCAAGATAAACCGGTCAACCGAATTGAGCTGAAGCAGGGAGCTACTGTGGACGACCTGGTCCGAAGTCTCCAGACGATCGGAGCCTCAGCGCGGGATGTGATCTCGATCCTTCAGGCGATGAAGTCTGCGGGTGCACTGGAAGCGGAGATTGAAGTCCTATGAAAATAGATTCAGATATTTCAATCCTGTCTGCTTCTGACGTACAAAGACAGAAACAGATCAAGTTAGTGGATGCCTCACAACAATTCGAAGCGACGATGTTACAGGAACTGTTAAAGCCAATGCAGCATGGGCAAAGTAGTTGGGGAGAAGAGGAGAAGAATGACGACTCTGCTTCCGACACGATGAGCAGCTTCGGGACGGAGTCTATCGCAAAAGCCATATCGAAGGGTGGCGGCTTCGGGATCGCTCGGAGCGTAGTCAAGCAGATCACTCAAGAGCATCAACAACACTCAGAAAGAAAATCTTCGGGTACTAAAGTTTGAGGGTTGGATGTCGATATAGTCATGTAGACGGAGGCTCATCATGAGCTATACAAGTGGAATTGGCAGTCAACAGACAGCCAACGCGGTCGTTCCATCTGAGGCGCAGCCGGTTGTAAACGTGAACGCATCTGGGACCGTGGCCGACAAATCTGAAGCACTTCGCGCAAATGTAGGACGCGCGGACGATATGGCGTTGAGTTCAACGGGGAGCCTCGTACTTCAGTCTCTTGGAGCTTCAGATACGCGAACTGCGAAGGTTTCATCTTTGCAGGAAGCGATCGCCGCTGGAAGGTACACGGTGTCGTCGTCAGACGTGGCAGACAAGATCATACGGTCCTTGCTGGAATAAAGATGGCAATTGATCAAACAGTGGCTGACGTAGTCGATGAGACGATTAGCGATCTCGCCATTCTGGATCTGAATAGACTGCGAACCCTGGATGAGCAGATCTCAGCACTCGCAAAATACAGCATTGTATGCAGCAGAGGTAGTCTAAGTTCAATTTTTGCAAAGAAGCATTTGCTCGAACTTATTCTTCAAAATTGTGAGTCGAATCTGGCTACACTTCACCCTACACGGGAGAGACACGAGAGACCAATGGGCACACTAACCTCATTATTGAATATAGCCAGCGAGGCATTACTGGCAGATCAGGCTGCACTGAACGCGACCGCCAACAACGTTGCGAATCAACTCACTCCTGGTTACACGCGCGAGGTCGTAAGTTTCCAATCAGGGGATTCAGTCACTCTTAGCGGGACGTTCCAGAGTTCAGGCGTCACTGCTACCGTTTCGTCTCAGAGGGACCGCGTCCTTGAACAGCGTGTACAGCAGCAAACACAGACCACGGCGCAGAGCGCAGCGCTTCAAACTGCTTTACAGCAGGTTGAAAACATATTCGGCTTGACCTCGGCTTCAACAGGGTCGGGGGCCGTAGCGTCGTCTCAACTTGGCACCGCGATCAACGGATTCTTTAGTTCTTTGTCTTCCCTGGAGGCTAGTCCGTCAGATACAGCAACGCGACAGAAAGTACTAACTGCGGCGACCGTCTTAGCCGGCGCATTCAATAGCGCATCGAGTCAGCTTTCGCAGATATCGACCAGTCTTAATCAGCAGGTCAGCGGTGACGTTAGCCAAATAAACTCGCTCACATCTTCGATAGCCACTCTTAATTCCAAGATCGCCAGCAACAGCCCGAATGGGGATGCCGGCAGCCTCGAAGACCAGCGGCAAGAGGATATTGATCAACTGTCGCAGCTCGTCGGGTTGGACCAAATTTCAACCTCCCAGAATGGCATCTCTCTGACAACGAGCGGCGGTGCAGTTTTGGTTAGTGGTGATCAGTCATTTCAAGTGAGCACGACACAGGTAGGAGGCAACACGGACGTGCTGGCAGGGGATCCTCCTCAGGACGTAACCTCAAACCTTAGCGGCGGAGACCTGGGTGGTGCTTTGCAGGCGAGGGATCAGTACTTGCCGGCTTATTCAGCGGCATTAGATAACTTAGCCTTTTCCCTTGGAACTGCAGTAAATCAGCAGAACGAACTGGGAGTAGACAGTAGCGGAAATCCAGGGCTGGCGATCTTCAGCCTGCCGGGGAGTGCGACTGGTTCTGCTGCATCGATCGCGGTTTCTGCAACCTCTCCTGGCGCCGTAGCGGCTGCCTCTGCTGGAGAGGGTCTTCGGGCAACGGCAATGCTACTACTCTTGCCGATCTTTCCACGACGAATGTGGTTGGGACCCAGACGGCTACAGGTTTCCTCGCATCGTTCCTCGGTCAGGTTGGCAGCGATGCTTCGGGCGTAACCACGGAGAATGCAGCACAGCAGGCTACGCTCACTCAACTGACGTCACAACGCAACTCGCTCTCGAGTGTGTCTTCCGACGAAGAAGCATCCAATCTCACGCAATATCAGCGCTCCTATCAAGCGGCGTCACAGGTGTTCTCGATCGTTGACACCTTGATGGCGAGCGCAATCAATCTTGGTGAACAAACTACAGTGACCTAGTAGTTCACGGCACTCTTCGACATAACTAAATACCAATCAGGAGCTCATCTTGCGAGTAGATCCGACTTATCTCAGCAGCCTTACCGGGGCACTCAACCAGTCCAGCTCCATGATCAACAACCTTACGTCCGAGCTATCAAGCGGATTGAGTATCCAATCTCTTCAGGACAATCCGGTTGCTGTTGCGCAAAGCACCCTCCTGGCGAGTCAGATCGAACAAACGGACACGTTCGTTCAGTCAGCTACCGGGGTGGGATCGATGATGCAGGTTGCCGACTCGACTCTGGGCGATGTGGTGAGTCAGATCGATAAGGCGCTCTCGCTCGCGGTGGAAGCCAACAACGGAACGCAGAACGCATCGAACAACGCCAGCGTTGCTCAATCGCTCAGCGGAATTCTCAGTGAGGTGGTCTCGCTGGCGAATACCAGTTATCAGGGGCAATATCTGTTCAGCGGTAGCCAGGGGTCCGTTCAGCCTTTTACGCTCAATACCGTCGCCATTCCACCGACAGCTACCTACGCCGGCGACGCCAATGTGCAAACCGTCGAAGTGCCAGGCGGACAAAAGCTTCCAATCAATCTGCCGGGCTCCTCTGTCTTCGGTTCGGGAAACACCGGCATTATGGGCGCTCTGAGTCAATTGATCGGCGATATTTCGAGTGGCGCCTCGACCGCGAGCCTCTCGACCGATACGGCCGCGCTCACCACCGCCCTTGGTCAACTGTCCGATCAGCGGCAAACACTCGATAGCTCTTTGAGCCGGCTCAACTCCGCCAGTACCTTTGCACAGACCAGTGAAAGTCAGCTTGTGGTGGCGCAGGGCAGTCTGGTCTCCGCAAATCCGGCGGTAGTGGCGACGCAACTGTCGTCTGCCGAGACTCAACATCAGGCCTTGCTCAGCGTCATGAATACTCTGGCAAACCAACAAGACCTCTTTCAGCTCATGAGATAAGCGGATTCCGGCAGTTTGTCCCGCTGCTCCAGGATGCGAGCAGTTCATTGGCCGCATAGGCGGGACGTCTGCTGATCATTCCTTTTGAGGACTGGACTTGTGGACTCCCTACCTCCTCGTACCCCTTACTGATAAAGTATCTGTTTTCATGCGTTTGCACTGTAGTTTGAGTGCAAGGTATTGATTGTAAATAACTTAGATCTAAACTATTCGATTCAGGCAACTTTTCCTTCGAGATTCGTCTCCTGTTTCTATGATACGCGTTTGAACAGGGGTAATACGCCAAACCGGGAATGCTCTAAAGGGTGCGTGATTAGCCGGTTTTGTGAGGTGTCTGAAGATTTGAGGGCTTGACAGAATCTTCCGCTTCCGGGGAAGACGGGTGTGGCGGCTTTGCGTTGTCAGCCACATTCGTGACGCCAATGATGTTGGCGTCGCATCATTGTTTCTAGTTGTAAGAGGAACTTCGGTGAGGAGTGGTGTGGACGTCAGGAAGCACGTACGAAAGATTGTTACGTTGGTCCTGATGGGAGCTTCCACTGCTCTTGCAGGGCAGATTTCGGAGCCGGTGAGGCCGGGAGCCACCTCTGAGACCAGCCAATATCAGCCTCAGGCTGAACCGGCTATCGTGAGGCCGCTGCCGAAGTTCGCGCAGGAGTTGGACTCTGCTTCGGCGGCACTAGGAAAGGTGCCGGCGGACCCTCTCCTGGAGACCGATCCGCTTGGCTTCGCTACGAGAGCGGCTGACAAGGGGAGTAACTGGCTCGAAGGCGCTGCGCGACTCAGATTCGGAGCGACGTATACGTTTCTGAATCAGTATGCGACGGTGATTCCTGATACCGCGCGGCGACATGACCAGTTGAGCGGGCGGCTGGATTTTACCGGGAACTGGGTCGTCTATGACAACGAGAGTACGGCCGGTTCGATTGGACTGCTTGTACGCTCAGGTACGAATATCGGGATGAGTCAGCAGTTCAACCTGAGCGATCAGATGGGGTCGGGAATCTTTTTGAATTGCCTGCAGGGCGGTGGGGCGCAGCGGCCAATTAGCTTGAACGTCCTCTATTGGCGACAGGATTTCATGCATAAGAGGCTGTCGTTTTATGCGGGCAAGCTGCATCCGAATCAGTTCGTCAGCCTGAGCTTTTTTAACAACGATGAGAGAACGCAGTTTCTGAATGGCGAGAATGACGGCAACCTCGCAGTTGCATCGGACGGGACGTATGCGGGCGGGGGAGCGGTTGATTTCCAGATCACGCACCATCTCTATATGCACGCTCTGGCGATCGATACCATAGGTTCGCAGCAGACGGGGATCGGGACGCTTGCTGACAAAAAATATCTCGAGGGGTGGAGTTCGGCTGGTTTGCTGGTGCGCCCGGTAGCCGATATTTGAAACTGCGCGCTGGAGTGTGGCGTGACGATACGAAGAATCTAGGGAGCGGGCATGGTGTAGGCATTGGCTTCGATCGGGAGTTTTCGAGCGGGTGGGCACCGTTTGGACGGTATGGCTTGGCGACCGAGACGGGAACGGCGATAAGGCAGACGGACTCGCTCGGACTGACGAACGTGCGACCGTTTGGCCGCCGGGGCGACATGTTTGGTGCAGCGTTCAACTATATCCAGCCGAACCATACGGGAAGACGGCACGAGAGCATCTTTGAGACGTTCTATCGGCTGCGGTTGACCAAGAGTATTGAAGTGGGACCTGACATGCAGGTGTCGATTCACCCGATGTATGCAGCGAAGGCGTATACCAGCGTGCTGTTGAATGCGAGGATGCGGATTATCTTTTGAAACTAAGTGCGCCCTGCGCGGGCGGCGGTCACTTCGTGACTTGTATACCCCTTCGGTTGGCGCTCCCGTCGGTCGCGATTAGATAGATTCGGCCGACCGTCGGTATATACCTCGCGAGTGACTTAGTAGAGAAGGACGGCTACGTTGTAGGTGGTGAACTGCGGGTTGGGTTGTTTGCTGGCGCAGACTCCTACTTCGGCTGAGGTGTATTGGCCGGTGGCGATTGCACGGAGGAGAGCGTCTGGCAGGATGGTCGGGTCGGGGCCGTCCCATTGAACGACTAGTCTTGGAGAGCCAGCGGCGCCGCGTGGCATGGCGCAGGTTTGACGCGCGTCGGCGTTGGATGGAGCGGGGGCGATGCCGTGGGATTGCAGGGTTTGGGCTACGCGTTTTTCGAGGCCATTGAAGGACTGGACGGGAGCGCTGTGGGAGAAGTCCTCGACCGCGATGAGGAGGCCCTGGTCTGGTATTACTGCGATGCCTACTGCGTTGAGATTGGGGTCGAGGATGTTGGCGCGGTGGGTGGGGGTGCTCATCCAGGTTTGATGGAGTGTGACCGGGTCGGGGCCGCGGCCGATGTTTTCAGCGATGGTGGTGAAGTGTGCTCCGGCCTGGGCGCCGCGAGTGGTCATGTCGGCTTCGCCTGGGTACTGATGTTGTAGCTCGCCTTGCTCGTGCAGGACTCGCTGAGCGTGGACTCTGGCGGCATGGGCCAGGTCGCTGTCCCAGTGGATGGGAGGAAGATTGTGGGCGGCTCTGGTTTGATTGGTCAGCTGGAGGATGGTCTGCTCGGCGCGGGAGGGGAGCGTTTGAGCGATAGCGGTAGAGGCTGCGAGGGACAGAGCAGATAGGAGGAGGTATCGGGTTTTTTGCATGTGTTTGTTGGAACCCTTGGTGTTGGGGATGGTTGGCTACGTGCGCCGGGTACGATGGTGATGAGGAGAATGTACATGAAGACAAGCGCGCGGAATACTCTGGCGGGAACGATTCGCAGGATCACAAAGGGTGCGGTGAACTCCGAGGTTTTGCTGGCGACCTCGGGTGGCGATGAGATAGCCGCGATCATTACGAATGGCAGCGTGGATGCCATGGGATTGAAAGAGGGGATGAAGCTTATGCAGTGGTGAAGGCGAGCTGGATCATCCTCGGGAAAGAGTTGGATGAGAGCAAGATCAGCACTCGGAATATTCTGCGTGGCGTGGTGGAGAGTATCCATGAGGGCAGCGTGAATGATGAGGTTTCGATCAGGTTGCCGGGTGGAGAGACGTTGACGGCCGTGATCACCGATGGGAGCCTGCGTCATCTGGAGTTCCATCTGGGCGAGAAGGTGTGTGCCGCGTTCAAGGCTTCCAGTGTGATTGTTGCGGTGGATTGATTGCTTGTCCTGCCGGACGGGCTCCCTGCGCGGGAATCGGTCACTTCGTGACTTTTGTACTGGTCTTGGTTGGGTAAGGATCCGGGCCCTCCCGTTGGTCGGGAGGTGCGTTGGTGTTAGCGGGGGATGATCTGCATCATGAGGGGGTCGCGCGGGCGGAGGGTGATCTTTGCCTGGACTTCAGGTGGTGCGGAGCCGAGGTAGGTCATGCGCCAGCGCTGGGCGAGAGTGGCGATGCTGAAGACACCTTCCATCCAGGCGAAGCTCTCGCCGATGCACTGGCGGCTGCCACCGCCGAAGGGAAAGTAGGCGAATTTGGCGCGGGCGGCTTTGTTCTCGGGAGTGAATCGGTCGGGGTCGAAGCGGAGCGGGTCGGGGAAGTATTGGGGGTCGCGGCCCATGATGTATTGGCTGAAGAAGAAGTGCGCGCCCGACGGGATGTTGTAGGGGCCTAGCGTGACGGGTCGGGTGGACATGCGGCCCATCGCCCATGCGGGTGGGTAGAGGCGCATGGATTCGGCGAAGACTTGTTCGGTATAGCGGAGGGCGGGGTAGTCGGCGAGTGTGGGGAGACGTTGGGCGGGGCCGGTGCCCAGGACGGCACCTAGTTCGGCGTGAAGTTTGGCTTCGACGGTTGGATTTTGGCTGAGGAGATACCAGGTCCAGGCCAGGCCGTTGGCTACGGTTTCGTATCCGGCGAGGAAGATGGTGAGGACTTCGTCGCGGACCTGCTCGTCGGACATGCCGGTTTGCTGGGTGGTGGGGTCGTCGGACTCGTATTTGCTGGCTAGCAGCATGGAGAGGAGATCTCCGCCTGTCTTTTCTGCTTCGCAGGATTCGGCGTGGGCGGCGGCTTCGCGATGCTCGCGAATGAGACGATCGACGACTGCGTCGAGGCGGGCTTTGGATCGGCGGAACTTCATGATGCCGGGGATGGGGAGGTGGATGAAGGACTCTATTTTGGGGAAGGAAACGATGAAGTTGTAGAGGCCCATGATGGTGTTGACCTCGTCGTTGATGCTGCGGATGTCGGCAGTGACCTCGGTGTTGAAGAGGGTGCGGGCGACGATCTCGAGCGAGAGCTGCATGCTGGCGGCGGCGATGTTGATTTGTTGGTAGGGGCGCCAGGATTCGCGCTGGTGGGCTGCGCAGGCTACGATCTGGTCGCCATAGGCTGCGATGCGCTGGCGATGGAAGGCGGGCGCGGCGATCTTGCGCTGACGCATGTGGATGGGATCGTCGGAGGTGATGAGGCCTTCGCCGAGGAGGAGTTTCATGCGCCGGACGGTTCGCTCTTTGACGAAGCTGGTGGCCTGGGTGACGAGGATCTCGCGGATGTACTCGGGATCGTTGATGAAGACAATGGGTGTGCCCAGGAAGCGATAGCAGGCGATGTTGCCGTAGGTCTTGAGGAGGTGCTCGAAGAGGAGGATAGGGCTGCCGAGTTTGACCCAGGGCTTGAACGCGTAGAAGGGAAGTGAGCGCTTGAGGCCGGGAGGCATGCGACCTTTGCCATCGTTGTCCAAATGCTTGATGGAGGCGGCGGGTTCGGGTGGGGCGTCGAGAGTGGGGGAGGGGTATTCATCGCATCGCCTTGGCGGCCTGTGTCTTTCTTAGACGAGGAGAACACAGTCCGGGGGCGCGAGGGTAGGGGCGTTGACGCGGTGGAAAGAAGCGGGATCAGGCTTCGGCGTGGTCGAGTCGAGCGCGGACGATCTCACGGATGATCTCTTCGATGTGGTCGATGGAGGCGTCTTCGCGGATGACGGAGACGCGGTGGGGTTCGCGGGCGGCGATCTCTTCGTACTTCTCGTAGATGCGGCGGTAGAAGTCGTCGGACTCGCGTTCGAAGCGGTTTTCGTCGGTGCCTTGCTTTTCGACGTGGCGCTGGTTGCGGCGGCGGGCGCGGCGGAGGGAGGATTCAAGCGAGGGGAGGAGGAGGAGGGTCAGGTCGGGCTGGAGGTTGTCGCAGGCGGCGGCGTGCATGGCAAGGATGCGCTCGCTGCCGAGTTGCCGCCCTCCACCCTGGTAGGCCTCGGAGGAGTCGGTGTAGCGGTCGCAGAGGACGATGGAGCCGGCGGCGAGGGCGGGGCGGATGACCTCAGCGATGGATTGGGCGCGGTCGGCGAACATGAGCGCCATCTCGGCTGCGGGAGCGATGGGGCCGAGGGCGGCTTCAGAGCGGGAGTCTAGTAGGATGCTGCGAATCCGGTCGCCGAGAGGAGTGCCTCCGGGTTGACGGAGGGTGATAACGGTGTGGCCTCCAGCCTCGAGCGAGGTGGCGAGGCGGCGGAGCTGGGTGGTCTTTCCGGAGCCGTCGAGGCCTTCTAAGGTGATGAAATATCCGCGCGGCATAACCTTCAGCTTATCGCAGATGGAAGAGTCGGCATCTTACTGGAGAGGCGGCGCGATACGGGCTCGTCACGTCTTGTCGCAGGCCGCAGGGATCGGAGGGTGAAATGCTTACCATCATTTTTCTTGCCGTGATCGTCGCACTGTTAGCTCTTGGCGGAGTGTTCGCTTTTATGGCGAAGGATCAGAAGCGCAAGGGTCAGAGTGGGGTGGCGGGAACTTCTGCCGAGGCTACGCAAGGACGAGCTTCGGGATTAGATTAGCGGTGCCTCTTGCAGAAGGTTGACGTTGAAGGGGTTGCAAATTGAGATTCACAACGCCTATGATGTTCGGCGTTGCGGAATGCACTTGCAGCAGAGGGCCCGAAGGCTATGATGATGGTCGTGGTTTGTGCGATGTTGTTTGTTCTGTTGGCACTGGGTGCAGTATTTACGCTGATGATTCGGTCTCACCGCGATGCGGTACAGTATGGCTCGATGAACGCAGCTGAAGCAGAGATCGTAGAGTGAGGCTCAAGCCTGGTACTAGATGATTCGGACTACGGAGCGGTGGTGACGCTGGGGTCTGGTCGCCAGGTGACTCCGGTGGGAGTGATCGCGATGGTCAATGAGCCTTCTGCGCCCTCGTTGAGGGTGGGGCCTTCTTCTTTGTGGTCTTTGTGCGTGCTGTCCGTGTAGAGAAGTTTCATCTTTCCTGAACCCAGGACCTTGAAGCGATAGTGGAAGTCGGAGCCGTCAGCGAGGTTTTGCGTGCCGAAGCTGGCGCTGGGATAGTCAACTTCGAGGAGCTCGATGGGCTGACCGGTGCGATTGCTGACTGTGGTTGCAACGTACGGGGAGTGGCAGCTGGTGGTGGCGAGGCTGGCGAGAACGGCGAGCGCGAGCAGAGAACGCATAAGCGTCAAGGGTATCAGGGCGGAAGGCGACCACCGTTCTGCACCGACTCTGATCCTGTAACAAAAAGGCGATAAATCCTTTTGGGAAGGAGAGATTTCAGAGACTCATGAACAGCAAGCGGAGACTACCTTTCTGCACCATCTTGGGGTGGGCGTTTTGCTTTTTGAGTGTTTGCAAATTTTCTCGCGCTCTCTCTCAGAGTCCTCCAGAGTCGGGCGCGACGAGCAGAGATGGACGATTCAAGTATGAGATCTTTGGAGGAGATGACCCTGGGAAGCCGCTATTGATTCTTCTTCATGGTGCGAGCGGGCCCAGTATGGGGTTCTATCGCGACCAAGCTGAATATTTCTCAAACAACGGCTATACCGTATTTTTACCTCATTATTTTGACGCTACAAAGTCCAGCAATCCGACAATGGACAATTATCGTGCCTGGGTGAACGTAGTGAAGACGCTGCTTAGCGAACAGGGAATCTCTGTTGCTCCGGCTCACAGAAGATCAGTGCTAGTTGGTTATTCTCTTGGTGCGTCGGTCGCCTTAGCGGCTGGCTCTCAAGGGGTGCCGGTAGATGCAATTGCTGAATGGTACGGGAGCCTTCCAGATGATTTCTTTTACCATTTGCAAGGCATGCCACCACTTCTAATCCTTCATGGAGAGCGCGACTCCAGCATTCCCATCACGAACGCCCAACAACTTATAAAGCTCTGTGGAATAAAACAATTTCAGTGCGAAAGCCATATCTATGCTGATCAGGGTCATGGATTCGTCGGAGCAGCACTGAAAGACGCGGATTCAAGAACACTGTCGTTTTTCTCTCGCTGAGGTAGATGCGAAATGCGGGGTTTCTCCACTGCGTCGCGCAATAAGGCTGCGCGACTTCGGTCGAGATGACGCGGCATGAGGCGGGCACTCTAGAGGAACGGAAGGAGTTCGGAGGTTCGGGTGGGGGGCTTGTCGAGGATGCGAGCAGTGAGGACGGCTCCTGAGCGGTTGTCGTGCAGGGTGATGGGGAAGGCGAGGACGCTCCAGGTAAGCTGCGGCTCCTGTGGCCGGGGCTGGGCGAGCAGGCCGCGGTGGGTGCGATCGATGTAGGTTTCGCGGGTAAGGCAGACGGTCTGGAGAACGTCGCTCCAGTCGCGCATGAAGGGGCGCATCTCCTGAAAGACGCTGCGGCCGATGAACCACTCGCGGGGTTGGCCGAGGTATTCGGCAACGCTGTCGTTGCAGTACTGCCAGATGCCTTTCTCGTCGAATATCTGGACGAGGACATCGGTGCCGATGGCCATGGCGATGCGGGAGTAGAAGAAGTCGCGGGCGTCGACGACGACGGGTGCGCCACGGCGCTTGGCCTCGAGAGAGCTGAGCGCGTCGAGGAGGTCTTCGACGGAGCTGTGGCCCTTGAGGAGATGCATGTCTTCGACGCCGCCGAAATAGCGATCGATAGTGGCCGAGAGAATGATGATGGGAACGTGGGGGCGGCGACGGCGGAGGAGAGCTGCTACCTCGGTGCCGAACTGGCCGGCTCCGAGGTGATAGTCGAGAACGGCGATGTCGATGTTGTTGAAGAGATCGGTGGCCTCTTCGATGGTGGAGGCGGGAACGCACTCGTAGCCGTGCTGGCGCAGTATGGCGGAGCGGAGATGGAGATTGGTGGGCTCGTCATCGAGCAGAAGGACGCGAACGGATTGGGCTGTGGTGCTATGCATCTCGGTGGAGCCGTTGCGGAGACTTTCAGGAGGTTCCGTCATGTCCTACCCCCAAGTACCTCTATGAGTTATATACGACGAGAGTCACCTGATGGATGGTTATTTTAGTTTCGACTTTATGTCGCGCAGCAGCTCGGGCAGGCGATTGAAGAGCGCCACGGAACGAAGCCATTGCCGGTTGTCGATGGCGGGATAGCCGCTGACGACTTTCCCGGGGGCTACGTCGCCGGGAATTCCGCTTTGGGCTGTGGCGATGGCTCCGTCGCCGATGGTGCAATGTCCGGCGACGCCGACCTGGCCGGCGAGGATGACGTTTTTGCCGATGATGGTGGAACCGGCGAGGCCAACCTGGGCGCAGAGGAGAGTGTCTTCTCCTACGGTTGAGCCGTGGCCGACCTGGACGAGGTTGTCGATCTTGGCGCCGGCGTGGACTCGGGTTTCGCCGATGGAGGCTCGGTCGATGCAGGCGTTGGCCTGGACTTCGACGTTGTCTTCCAGGATGGCGGGGCCGGATTGGAGGATCTTGTACCAGCTGCCATCTGATTGGCGGGCAAAGCCGAAGCCGTCGGCCCCGATGATGGCTCCGTTCTGGAGGGTGACGTTGTCGCCTAGCTGGCAGTGTTCGCGAACGATGGCGTGAGCGTGGGCGAAGAAGTTGTCGCCGATTCCGGCGTGGGGGTAGAGAACGACGTGCGGGAGGATGATGGCGTTGTCGCCGACGATGACGTGGTCGCCGATGACGGCGTAGGCGCCTATGTGTGCGTTGGCTCCAATCTGCGCGGTAGGTGCGACGGCCGCGGTGGGGTGGATGCCGGGGGCGTAGGTGGGGGGCTGATAGAAGAGCTCGATGGCGCGCGCGAAGGCAAGGTAGGGATTTTTGAGGCGGAGGGTGGCGGCGGGGATCTCGGGGAAGTCTGGTTCGACGAGGACGGCGGTGGCCTTTGTGGTGTGGGCGAGGGAGGCGTATTTCGGGTTGGCGACGAAGGCCAGAGCACCGGGAGTGGCGGTCTCGATACCTGCTACCCGGGTGATTCGAGTGGCGGGATCGCCATGCAGGGCGGCGCCGAGATGGTCGGCCAATGCGGCGAGAGTTACCGATTTCGAACTGGATTGCATGGGGTGGATTGTAATGGACTAGACAACGAAGGGTTAGTAGGGAGTTAGTTGGGACGACTGTTGGGTGGGATCAGGTTGGTAAAGAGGTCTTCCTGGAGGCTGGGGACCGAAGAGGCCGGCAGGGGTTTGCGGCGCGAGGGGGTGGTAATGACGGCGAGAAGCTGGAGGTCGGAGATAGAGGTGCGCGGGACGAAGATGCGTTGCGTGTTGGAGCGGACGTCGGGCGGGGTGAGCTGGAGGCCGGTGTCGTTGATGAGGTCGTCAGCGAGGGATAAATCAATGGGAGCGAGGCCTTCGAGGAGGTCGCCGGAGCGGAAGGTGAGGCGGAGCCAGAGGCCTTCGGTGCGGGGTTTGGCGAGGAAGGTGCGGCGGGTGAGTCGTTCGGGGTTGGAAGTGTCGTTGAGGTTGTAGTCGCGGACGTAACAGATGTGCTTTATGTCGTTGACGGGTAGGGAGATGACACGCCCGCTGAGGTCGAGCAGATCGATGGCGCGGTTACGCGTGAAGCCGGAGAGCGGCAGGTAGCCGGGGAGGGTTTCGCCAGTGAAGCGGCGGACGATGACCTTCTTGTGCGCGGAGGACATAAGGACTCGCGGATTGTCGCATACCAGGGGTTAGAGCAACGAAAAAGGTGCAATCGGAGTAGTCAATTCGCTAACGCTGTGTTACATTGGCCTTTTGCGTTTACCTGTGCTCACCATTATAAACGCTTGATTCGTCGAAGCTTAGCTTGGCTTCGGGAGTTGAAGCGCCCGGTTCGAACCGGCTTGGAGTAAAAGTATCAGTTATGGCGGACTACATCTACCTGCTCGAAAATCGCCTCTCTCAAGCGCAGCGTGACTCGCTGCTGGCAGTGCGCGAAGTGGCTCGCGCCAAAGGACTTACCGTGTTTCTGGTGGGTGGCGCGGTACGGGACATGACCAGTGGATCGCCGGTTCGGGATCTGGATGTGGTGGTTCAGGAAATGCTCTCAAGCTAAGGAAAGATATAGAGAAAGCGCATGGCGTGATCACTGGGGAGTCGGAGGCCGGACAGGCTCTGTTTGTGCGGTTCCCTGGTGGTGTGAGGATGGAGATTGGCAGCACTTTGACGGTCACTTATCCGAAACCGGGTAAGCCGGTGGCCAAAGCTGCAACGATTCTCGACGATCTGCGGCGGAGGGACTTTACGGCGAACGCGATGGCGCTTTCGTTGAATGACGGATCGTACGGGTTGCTGATGGACCCTTTGAATGGTGTGGCGGACATCGAGAATCGCGAGTTGCGGTTGGTGAGCAACTATGGGTTTATCGAAGATCCGGTCAGGATGATCCGGGCGGCACGGTTGATGGCGCGGTTGGGCTGGCAGATGGACGAGAAGACCCAGGCGCGTTACGAGACGGGCAAGCAGGAGGGGTACATTTCGGCGATGGGAGAGTTCCATCGCGGGTATGAGACCGAGGAGATCTTCCACGAGGAGGATCCGCTGCGGGTGTTGCGCAAGCTTGAGGCAGAGGGCTGGATGAAGGATCTGTTCCCAGCGCTGTCGTCGGCGAAGGCGAATGTGACGGAGTTGGAGAAACTGCGGGATGTGCAGTCGCAGCTGCAGATGCAGGGTATCCATCCTGAGGCGGCGGTTGCGAACTTCCCGTACCTGACGGCGAAGATGGCTCCGAAGGAAGTGGCGGCGCTGAAGAAGAGCTTTGCGCGGCAGGGGTTCGTGCAGGAGATCGAGGCGCTCGAGGACGAGGCAAAAGCGTTTGCAGCGGAGTTCTCGGGCAAGGGCGCGGCTACGCCCTCGCAGGCGTGGAAGCTGCTGCATTCGGCTAAGCCGGAGTCAATTTTGTGGGTCGCGCATACGTCGAAGAACGCCGGAATTCAGAATAAGTTCAAGGGGTTCTTTACGGAGTGGTCGCAGGCGAAACAGAAGCTGCCTTACGCGTTGATGCAGGAGATGCGAATCGTTCCTGAACTGCCGGGCTATGGCGAACTGTTGGACAAGCTTTTCTTTGAGCTGATGGATGGCAAGCTGGGAACGATTGAGGAGATGAAGGCTTATCTTGAGCCGTACTCTCCGCCGGCTCCTCCTCCGCCAGTTCATCTGCGCAGGCCGCGTGTGGCGAAGAAGGATGCCAAGCCTGCCAAGAGTCGAAAGAAAGCCGCTGCGGTGGAAGACGGCGGTGAGAGTGCGGAGGCGTCGGATACGAGTGAGGTTCAAACGAGCAGTCCCGTGCCTGCGAAGGGTGCTGGTGCTGCGAAGACTCCAGTTGCGAAGAGTGGAGTTGCGGGTAAGGTTGCTGTACCGGTGAAGGCAGTTGCGAAGAAGGTGGAAGAGCCTGCGAAGAAGACTGCTCCTGTCACGAAAGCGGCTGGTGCTCCAGCGAAGGGGAAGGTGGTTGCCAAGGCTCCGGTGAAGGTGGCGGCAAAGAATGTGAGCACGAAGGCTTCGGCGAAGAAGGCACCTGCGAAGACGGCGAGTAAGACTCCGGCGAAGAAGGTGGTCCAGTCTTTGGCAAAGAAGGCTCCCGTGAAGGCCGCAGCTAAGAAAGCTCCTGCAAAGGCTGCCAAGAAGGCACCAGCAAAGAGTCCTGTCAAAAAGACTTTGCCTGCCAAAAAGTCAGCACCTGTGAAGAAGGTGGCGGCGAAGGCTGCTCCGGCGAAAAACAGTGCGGCGAAGCACGCTCCGGCAAAGAAGGCAGTGAAGGTCACTCCCAAGAAGCGCCACTAACGGTCTCCGACTTTCAGTGGATACCGGCGTGGGATATGTTGAACCTTGTTTAGACGGAGAGGTTCGGAACCTTCAGGCGGAAATGTTCGGAGTGTTGTGACGGGTGGAGACCTTCGGGATCCTTCGCTCCGCTCAGGATGACGGCAGAGGCGTATGACCATGACGGCAGAGACGTGGGACCACGACAGCAGAGACGTGGGGCGAGGATAGGCGGGGCGTGGGGCGCAAGAGCAACGGCGAGCTCGAAATGACAAGACTAGCGTGAAGGCAGAGGGCGTGCACGCGTTTTCTCGCGGTCGGATGCGCCAGGAGGCTCGGAGGGACTCGTGAGGTTCGATGTCGACTATCTCTTTTGGCTGGTCATGTAACTGGTGACCTCGGAGGTGGGGATGGCGTCGGCTGCGAAGTTGAATGTTCCCCGATCTTTTACTTCGCGTGCTGCGCGCAGAAATGCTCCCAGGGCGGCGCGGGCGAAGGCGCCTCCTACGCTGATTCGCTTGACTCCTGCGGCTGCGAGCTGTTCCACCGAGTAGGTCGCGCCTCTCAGGCCCATCACAACGTTGACTGGCTTGGAGACGGCGGTGCAGACCACTCGGATCGCTTCGAGGCTGGGCAGGCCAGGTGCATAGAGAACATCGGCACCCGCGTCGGCGAAGGACTGCAGGCGGCGGATCGTGTCGTCGAGGTTGGGTCTGCCGTGAAGAAAGTTTTCGGCTCGTGCGGTGAGGAAGAATTGATAGCGGCTGGCGGCCTCGGATGCTGCTGCGATGCGCTCTGTAGCCAGCTGGAGATCGTAGATGGGGTTGGTCGGATCGCCTGTCGCATCTTCGATCGATCCCCCAACGAGTCCGGATGCGGCAGCGAATCGAATGGTCTCGGAGCAGCTATCAGGAGAATGGCCGAATCCGTTCTGGAGATCGGCTGAGACGGGGAGTTCGGTGGCTTCGACGATCTCCTTCGCGTTTTGCAGAATTTTATCGCGCGTGACTTCGATCGCGGAATCAGGATATCCGGCAGAGAAGGCATAGCCTGCGCTGGTGGTGGCGAGGGCTTCAAAGCCTAATGCGGAGAGGATCTTTGCGGTGCCCGCATCCCATGGATTGGGAATCACGAAAGTTCCCGAGCGCGCATGGAGTGCTTGAAACGCTTTGTATCTCTGCTCTCGAGTCATTCTCGGAGTCTCCCTGGCAAAACAATTTTATCCAAAGGTTGGGCTAACGATGGCGTTTGAAGAGAGCGATGGTACCTACGAAGAGGCCGCCAGCTGTGAGAGTCATCAGGATGATTGCGTGACGATAGGCGGCCTGGGTTCTGGGTGGCGTTGCGGCGGTGTTGTCCTGACACTGGGTGCAGCCTTGCGCGTGAGCGAGGGGCGTGAAGGTCAGGATGGCTGCGATTACAGTGAGGCGCGATAGGTGGGACAGCTTCATTGGAAGAAGACTAATAGGGTGAAGAGGAAGAGCCATAGGATGCCCATGGCGTGCCAGTACCAGGCGGCACCGTCGACCAGGATCTGGCGGGTTTCGAGTTGGCGGGAGACGTAGAGGCCGGTAAAGGCAGCGATGAGGGCTGCGATGCCAAAAAAGATGGATGCCGTGCACGCCGGTGATGAGATAGAAGAAGTGGCTGCTCTGGTTGGTCTTGAAGAAGATGTGCTGAACGGCGAGCTGGCGCCACGCGACCCATTGACCTGCGAGGAAGAGGAAGCCGAGAACGATGGTTGCGGAGAGCCAGGGAAGGGCGCGGCGGGTGATTGGTTTACCGAGGCCAAGCCACTCGTCCATGACGTCGGTTTCACGAAACATGTTGCGGCGGGCGAACTCTATGGTGGCGGAGCTGAGGAGGAGGACGACGGTGTTGAGCCAGAGGATGGGAGGGATGGTGGTGGGGAGCCACTCATTGACGTAGCGGTTGTAGGCGTCGAAGTGGCCGGTGGATTGGTTGACGAAGAAGGTGCTGACGATGGCGACGAAGAACATGAGATCGCTGGCGAGCGCGAAGAAGATGCCCATGCGATAGCGATGGAGGCGCTCGTAGGGGCCGCGGCGACCGTTGGGGCGATCGTTCCAGTTGTCGTTGTCTCCGCCACCGCCGGTGCGTTTGTCGGTTGGCGGGCGTCGGCCGGATCCGTTGTCGTGATCTTCTACGCGGCGTTTTCGTTCTTGCTCGGTTTTATTTGGAGTGATGGTTGCCGGCATGAAGTTGCCCCTCTGGGTGCTCGCGTAATGGACAGCTTACTCCGGTTTTGTGTCTGTGGCGTCTTCGATTTCATTCTGCGCGAGTGGGATGGGTTCCCATTGCGGCAGGAACGAAACTTCGGACTTATTTGATTGATAGTGGCATGGAGCGCGGTGAACTGACATCTCTGGTGTATCGGATGCGGTTAGTGGGGTGAAAGGATTCATGGTGGGGTGCCATTCGAGTGTCGTGGCCTTCCATGGGTTAGACGACGCAAACTTTCCTTTGCGCAGGCTGCGTATGAGATTGAAGAGAAAGACAAGCTGGGCGGTGGCGAGGAAAATGGCGGCGTAGGTGACGAAGCGGTTGAGCGGGAGGGTGTGGGAGAGGAGAGCTCCGGTGGGGCTGAGCGAGCCGCCTGGGCCGGGGATTCCGGTGAGCTGGGCGTAGTGGCGGGGTTCGCCGGCGAGACCGGTTAGGTGCATGGGAAGGAAGACGGCGTAGGCTCCGAGGAGGGTGCACCAGAAGTGGAGGCGGCCGAGGGGTTCGGAGAGGAGGCGGCCGGGGTGCCGGCTGGTTGCGGTGAGGAGGGGGAACCAGTAGTAGGTGGCGGCGTAGAGGCCGAAGATGCCCGCCATCGCCATGATGAGGTGGAAGTGGGCGACGACGAAGAAGGTGTTGTGGAGGTACTCGTCAAGAATTGGCTGGGCGAGGATGGGGCCGGTTAGGCCTCCGGTGATGAAGAGGCTGACGAAGCCGAGAGCGAAGAGCATTGGGGTTTTGTACGACGGGCGGGAGCGCCAGGAAGTGGCGAGCCAGCTGAGGACCTTGGCTGAGGCCGGAAGCGCGATGGCCATGGTGGAGATGGAGAAGGCAGAGCTGGCGAAGGGGTTGAGGCCGGCGACGAACATGTGGTGTCCCCAGAGGAGGATGCCGAGGAGGCCGATGAGGAGGGTGGTGAGGATCATGGTGCGGTAGGCGAAGACTCTGCGGTGGCTGAAGTTCGCCAGTAGCATGGAGGTGAGACCCATGCCGGGGAGGATGGCGATGTAGACCTCGGGGTGTCCGAAGAACCAGAAGAGATGGAGCCAGAGGAGGGGGCTCCCGTTGCCGCCTTTGTGCAGGATGCCGTTGACCAGATCGGCGTTGGGGAGGAAGAAGCTGGTTCCGGCGTGGCGGTCGCAGAGGAGGAGCAGGATGGCGGCGAGCAGGACCGAGAAGGCGATGATGCTGAGGAGGGCGGCGGTGAACCATCCCCAGACGGTGAGTGGGAGACGCTCCCATGTCATGCCGGGGCAGCGATTGCGGAGGATGGTGGTGAGGGTGTTGATAGAGCTTGCGGTGGAGGCGATGGCGAAGAGGGCGATGCTGGTAAGCCAGAGGTCCATGCCCAGAGCCTGGCCGGGGCCGGAGCTGGAAACTGCGCTGAGGGGTGGGTAGGCGGTCCAGCCGGAGATGGCGGCTCCGCCGGGGACGAGGGTGGAGCTGAGGAGAGTGAGGAGAGCGGCGGCGGTGAGCCAGAAGCTGGCGGCGTTGAGCGCAGGGAAGGCCATGCTGCGGGCGCCGATCTGGGCGGGAAGGATGAGGTTGCCGAAGCCGGCCTGCGGCGCGGTGGTGAGAACGAAGAAGAGCATGATCGTGCCGTGGATGGTGACGAGCGCGAGGTAGTCTTCGGGGAGGATTGGACCGTGGAGCGGGAGAGGCCAGTCGGGCCAGACGAGGTGGATGCGCATCAGCAGGGAGAGGAGGGTGCCGATGATCACCGAGATGAGTGCAAGGATGAGGTACTGGATGCCGATGACGCGGTGATCGGTCGAGAAGACAGCGGCGCCGAGCCTTCGGCTTTTGATGGTTGCGGCATGCGGCTGTGCCGGCGGGCTGTTGAAGGGGGAGTCACGGTGCCGCCTTTTGATGTGCGGCCAGCCAGGTTGCGAATTGATCGGGAGGGAGGATGAGGAGTGTGGCGTTCATGCGGTAGTGGCCGAGTCCGCAGAGCTGGGTGCAGAGGATGGCGTAGGTGCCGGGGTTGGTGGGTGTGAAGTGGAGGTGGATGGTCTGGCCGGGAACGGCGTTCTGCTTGAGGCGCATCTCGGGGATGGAGAAGCCGTGGATGACGTCCTGGGCGCGGAGGCGGAGATCGACCTCGCGGTTGGCGGGGAGGACGAGTTGGGACGTTATCTCGTCGTCGGCGGAGTGGGGATCGGATGGGTCGAGGCCGAGGGGATTGCCTTCGCCGGGGGCTACGAGGCTGGGGCGGGTGAGGCCGAAGGTGGCATCAGGGCCGGGATAGCGGAAGTACCAGGCGAACTGGACTCCCGTGACCTCGACCTGGAGAGCGGTTGGCGAGGCGCCGGTGTAGCGGGAGGAGGCCCAGAGGCGTTCGGCCTTGAGGGTGAGAGATGCGAAGAGGAGGGCGAGGGCGGCGAGCGGGAGGTACTCGATGCGCCAGAGTTGGGTTGGTTCGGAGTGACGTCGCGCGAGGAGGCCGATGAGGAGGATGAGGTGGGCGAGAACGAGGAGGGCGAGGGCGATCCAGAGGTTCAGGAGGAGGTGGTGATCGAGTCCGGGGCCATGGGCACTAGCGTCTGCGGGCAACAGCCATGGAGTGTGGATTATGGCGCGATCGATCCAGAGGCTGGGGAGACAGGCGCTCGTAAGGCGGGAGCAGGTCACCTATGCAGGATAGCTTGTCCGTGATCTGAGATGCCGAGGTTCTCAGCCAAGCCTTCCGAGGAGGAAGGCATAGAGGATGACGAAGAGGATAACCACAGCCATTCCAACCAGAAGCGGAGCGAGCATGTTGATGTCGATTGCTCTGGCTGCGCCATCGAATTGTTCTTCGTTGCCAGTGAAAAGAAGGGATTGCCCCTTGGATCTGCCGGGCGCGAGGGCATCCGTCTGGACTTGGCTGGAAGTCATAGACATCAAGCTTAGGTAAAGCGGCGTAAAGAAGCCGTAAAGATTATCTGGAAGTCAGCGCCGGCTGTCGCTCGAGGAAGCGACGGTGACATGGGTTCGAACGAGGTCAAGGAAGAGCTGGTGGACGCGGGAGTCGTGGCCTAGTTCCGGGTGGAAGGTTGCAGCGAGGAGGTGGCCCTGGCGGACGAGGACGGGGAAATCGTCGCGGGTGGCGAGGGTTTCGACCTGGGGGCCTGTCCGGGTGATGCGGGGTGCGCGGATGAAGACCATCTCAAGGGGAGCGCCGGGCAGTTTGGTGGGAGCGGTTAGGATGGTGGAGTCCAACTGGCGGCCGTAGGCGTTGCGTTCGATGGTGATATCGAGGGCGGCGAGGGAGATTTGAGCGGGATTTTGGACGTCATTGGCGAGGAGAATGGCTCCGGCGCAGGTGCCGAAGGTGGGGACGGTGCGGACGAAGGAGGTGAGGGAGTCGAGGAAGCCGTTGCGCTCCAGGAATTTGAGCATGGTGGTGGATTCGCCGCCTGGAATGATGAGGCCGTCGATGCTGGGGTGGTGTTCGGAGGTGAAGAGTTGGTCCGGGGTGCGGATGAGTCGGGTGGTGACTTCCAAGGTTGCCAAGACCTTCGCATGGGCCTCGTAGGCTCCCTGAAGGGCGAGGATGCCGATGGTTGGTGCGCGGTGCGTTGATCGTTGCGTCATGTACCTGTCGGATCTGGCCTCGACTCAAGTATAGATGACTGCGCGCTGTTGGCATTCGGCTCGGACTGCCTCGGATTGAATGATCTTGACGGTTTCAAATGATCAGAAGAGCGGTAATTTGGCGGATGAATTACTACCTGCAGACCGAGTTCTCATTTCCGATTCGGATATGTTAAGGACGTGAGTCGAATGGTTGGAGTGACATGGAAATCAGCTGTGTCCTGGGAGCTCCTCTACGACTGTGGATTAGAGCGTTTGTTGCTTTTGCGGTTTTCTGTTCCGGGTATGAAGTTCTGCCCGTAGAGGCACAATCCTGCGGATCAACGGGATTGGCAGTTCAGGTACTCGGCTCCGGCGGTCCTGAGTTGCAGGATAAGCGCGCGTCGACCAGCTACCTCATCTGGGATCATGGGAGTGTGCTTGTGGTCGTTGACGCGGGAGGAGGGAGCGCGCTTCGTTTTGGCGAGAGCGGAGCGCACATGTCGCAAGTGGACGTTGTTTTGTTCAGCCATTTTCATGTCGATCACAGCAGCGATTTTCCCGCCTTGATCTTTTCTTCCTGGTTTGAAGACCGGAAGCGTCCCCTGCCTGTATTCGGCCCTCCTGGAAACGAGTTCATGCCTTCCACGACAGAGTTTGTGCGCGACCTCTTCAGTGAGCCGCATGGAGCCTGGCGCCACTTGAGCGAACTCGCGGATCCCGGCTCCGCAGGAAGCTACAAATTAGAACCGCATAGTGTTGTGGCCGGCCCGGTGCCGGTTCCTGTCTTTCGCAACTCGGAGATCTCTGTGTACGCCGTACGCGTGATTCATGGCGTCTTTCCTGCGCTGGCGTGGAGAGTGGAAGTGGGCGGCAAGCGGATCGTCTTCAGCGGAGATACCAACGGCGAAGGAGACGGACTGACACGGCTTGCTTTGGACGCAGATCTTTTTGTTGCTCATAACGCCGTACCGGAGCGGGCTACCGGAGTGGAAAGACGCCTTCATATGCCACCGTCGGTAATCGGAACGATCGCTGCCAACGCTCATGTCAAGCGATTAGTGCTGTCTCACCGAATGCTGCGGACTTTAGGGAAGGAGGATGAGACGCAAGCGGAGATAAGACGAAGCTACTCCGGTCCTATCGCATTCGCCAATGACCTTGATTGTTTTCCCCTGCAGTGAAACAACGAGGGCATCGGTTCAGAAAGGGTTGTCGGCTAAAGTTACAAATCCCCCTCTGCAGTCCGGAAGACAGATGAAGAGGAAGGAAGCCTTTGATGAGGTTTCCTCCCTGCTTGTGGGGCATTCTCAGGATCGAGGTACGCGCTAGACCTAGTGCGCGCCGCTGGCGTGGAACATCTGGTTGACGGTGCGGATGAAGTTCAAGGAGTCGGGCTTTGGTTTCACTCCGCCCGACAGGATGGATTCGTAGGTGACATCGCTGCCGTAATAGGCGGTGGTGTCTTCGGTGTTCTGGTGGACTACGTCTCCGGTAAGGTCGATGCCGGCGAAGATTCCTTTGTTGCGCGAGTATGTGAGGAAGGCGGCGTTTGCGGTCTCGGTAGTGGAGGCCTGCGAGTCGCGTCCGACGGGTCCGGCGGCTACTGAGGCGTCGCCGCCGAGCTTGAGCTTGTCGTGGAGAAGGCGCTCGAAGGAGTCGTGAGTAGTGCCAATAAGAACGAGATCAGTGGATTGGCCCCTGCCTGAAGGCCGAAGCTAGCGCCGGTGAGCTGGATGAAAGCTGGAGCGCTCCAGCCATGGCCGGTGCGGCAGCTGACTACGCCCTGGCCGTACTGGCCGCCGACGATAAAGGCTCCCTTTTAAAGCCGGGGACGACGGCGATGCAGGTGGCCTTGGCGGCGATGTCGTTTGGTATGCCTTTGTCGGGCGTGTCCATGAGCTCGTGAAGCACCGCGTGAGCCGCCTCAATACGCTCATCGAGTTTTTGCATTTCAGCCGCGGAGGCGGCGATGGTCATAGACATGGTAAGGGCCGCAGTGGTGCAGAGTGTTTGAACAAACTTTCCCATCATCATTTTTCTCCCTTGTACCGCTCGTTTTATGTCGCTCGGTGTTTCAGCGTCCATAGTGCGATGCGTATGTAAGCGGCTTAGTTGTGCAGGAAATGATTTGGCAGGCGAGCTTGTTGAAGATAAATTTGCGGAAAATTGCAGGGGCGAGGCAACGCAGGGCACGTGATCTCGGACACGGCGGCAACTTCGCGAGATCACCCCCTATGCATCGTTTGGGGGATGGCTGCAGAGGCGCAGCTCAGCTATAGGTAAAGGGTGCGAGTTCATCGGGCCATAGTTTATTTATGCGCAGTGCCTTTGCTGATCGGGTTATATGCCGAGGCGTCGGTTGTGCCGTTGCTCCGGGCTGATGCTGTTGCTTCGCGAAGGATCGTCGTTGCAGCGCCCCTGGATGATGCGACCGTGATGCAGGAGAGTCTCCGGCGAGATGTTTCGGAGCATCCAGAAGAGTTCGTCGTATTTGCGACTGAGGCTGGAGCGAGTCAGTTCATGTCGGAACATCGTCTTTCCGTAGAGATGGAGACCAGTGGCAGGATTCTGTCGCGCGGGGTGGTGGGGTACTGGCAGGGGAAGACGATTGTGGTTCTGCCGTGGGAGCCGCTCAAGAACTTTCAGTAAAAGGCGGGGAAAGGCTGGTCCTGCCGGACGGGCTCCCTGTGCGGGAGGCGGTCACTTCGTGACTTGTGTCCCGGTCCTAGTTGGTGGAGTGCCTGGGTCCTCCCGTTGGTCGGGGAAGACTTCGCTACCAGCCTCGGGTTTGCATCAGGTCTTGCTCCTCGATGGCTGCTGCGGCCAGACCCTTCATGGAGCCGATGACGGATTCGCTGGCTTCGGCTACGATCTTGGGGTCGTTGAAGTGGGTGGTGGCGATGACGATGGCGCGGGCGCGGCTGACAGCCTCTTCGCGCTCCTTCGGATCGTTCTCGACATCGAGCGGAGTGGCTCGCTCCTTCATGAAGATGCCGGATCCTACGAAGATTGTTTCGGCGCCTAACTGCATCATGAGAGCGGCGTCGGCTGGGGTGGCGATGCCGCCTGCGCTGAAGTTGGGGACGGGTAGCTTGCCGGCCTTGGCTACCATGCGGACAAGTTCGTAGGGTGCGCCGTGGACCTTGGCGGCGTTGTAGAGTTCTTCGTCGCCGAGGACCGTGAGGGCTTTGATCTCGCGGACGATCTGGCGCATGTGCTGGACGGCGTGGACGACGTCGCCGGTGCCGGGTTCGCCTTTAGTGCGGATCATGGCTGCGCCTTCGGCGATGCGGCGGAGGGCTTCGCCGAGGTTGCGCGCGCCGCAGACGAATGGCGTGGTGAAGGCGTGCTTGTCGATGTGGAAGGTCTCGTCGGCGGGGGTGAGGACTTCGGACTCGTCGATGAAGTCGACTCCAAGGTGCTGGAGGACCTGCGCTTCGGCGAAGTGGCCGATGCGGGCCTTGGCCATGACGGGGATGGAGACGGCACCGATGATCTGCTTGATGAGCTTGGGGCTGGCCATGCGGGCGACGCCGCCTTCGGCGCGGATCATGGCGGGGACGCGCTCGAGGGCCATGACGGAGATGGCTCCGGCTTCTTCGGCGATGCGGGCCTGTTCGACGTTCATGACGTCCATGATGACGCCGCCTTTGAGCATCTCGGCGAGGCCGAGCTTGAGGCGAAGGGACGGGGAGCCGAAGTTTTCGTTGCCGTTGAGGGTGTGGTCTGCCATGGGTGTCTCCTTGATGCGTATGGTGCTGGTGCGCGGGGGTGGCGCGCTTTGTGTGGCTTATGTCCGCAAGACTTTTAAGTTTAGCAGTTTTGTGCTGAGGTGATTGGGTTGTGTTTGGGTGTTGCCGGCGGGTGGTTTGAAGTTCTTCTGCACGCGAACCACTAGAATGGGATCTATGGAGATCAAACGTAGCGGCTCGCAACCTTCGGGCAAAGGTCCGGCAGAGTGGTTTACCGGCACCGTGCGGATTGATCCGCTCTTTCATGCGCCTGACCCGGCGTTTGTTGGTGGTGCGAGCGTTACGTTCGAGCCGGGAGCGCGTACCGCCTGGCATACGCATCCGCTGGGACAGACTCTGATTGTGACTGCGGGCTGTGGCTGGGTTCAGCGGGAGGGCGGCGTGGTTGAGGAGATTCATCCCGGGGATGTGGTTTGGTTCGCACCGGGAGAGAAGCATTGGCATGGGGCTACGCCGACCACGGCTCTGACGCACATCGCAATTCAGGAACGATTGGACGGCAAGGCGGTGGAGTGGATGGAGCACGTCAGCGATGAACAATACCGGCGGTGACCCACTTCGTGGGATGCACACCCTTCGGGTTGCGCTCCCGTTGGTCGCGATGAAGATCTTCGCGCCGACCAACGAAGGATATGGCGAAGCCGTTAACGAGTTTGAGGCTTTCGGGCTGGATTTAGCTGAAAATTCAACGGCGGTTTATCCGGATCGGAAGGCTGGCGGCTCAAACTGCACATAAGGGGCGGTGTGCGCCCTGGACGGAGGCTCCTGGATGGTTGGTGAACTGACGATCGTGATTCCTGCCAAGAACGAAGTGGCGATGCTGCCGAGGTTGCTGGAGTCTCTTTGTAAACAGGACTATGTGGGGATGGCGAAGACGCGCGTGCTGGTTGCCGATGCGGGCTCGACGGACGGGACTGTTGAGGTGGCGCTGGGATTTCGCGATCGGCTTGCGGTAGAGGTGGTGCCGGGTGGGTTGCCTTCGGTGGGTCGGAATGCGGGCGCGAAGTTGGCTACGACGAAGTATGTGTTGTTTCTCGATGCGGATGTGGAGCTGCCGGAGCCGACGCTGTTGCGACGGGCGCTTTGGCGGATGGAGCGGCGAGGATTGCATCTTGCAACGACGAACATCGCCTGCCGGCAAGGTAGTTTTTTCGATGATCTGCTGTATGCGGGAAACAACTTGATGCAGAGGGTGGGTCGTTTACGAAGCCGTTTGCTACGGGGATGTTTATGTTGTTTGACCGCGAGGTTTTTGGGCGCTGGGTGGGTTCAATGAGCGGGCTTTGTTTGCTGAGGACTATCTGCTGTCCAAGGGCGTGGCGCGGCAGCGGTTTCGTATCGTGCGCGGGCGGGTGCTGACGACGAACCGGCGGTTCCAGAAGCTGGGGCACTGGCGGATGATTTGGATGTTCTTCAAGACGATGGTGCATACCTGGGATGAGGAGTATTTTCTCGAGGACCAGGGATACTGGGGTGAGGCTGGGTAACGGTTGTCCTGCCGGACGGGCCCACGACGCGTGGCTTGTGTACCCTTTTTCGGTGGTCGGGCGGCTTGGGTCCGGCCGCTGGCCGGAGATTAGGCTGGTGGTGGGGTGATGCCGGCAGCGAAGAGGAGCTTTTCGTCTATTGCGATGAAGAGGCCTTTGCTGCGAGCCAGGACTGTGCCGTCGGAAGACTGAATTTCGGCTTGATGGAAAAGCTTTCGGCCAGGTGTGCCGTCTTTCGCGGGGCGGTTGAGATGGCGGCCGATGAGGACGAGCGGCTGGTAGAGAGGTACGGGGCGCAGGTAGTCGATCTCCATATGGCGGGTCATGGCGAGGACGTTGAGGGGGCGATTGAGCTTGCTCATGGCTTCGTCGAGCAGCGCAGCGACGATGCCGCCGTGGATGTGGCCCGGGGCCTTCGTGCATGCGATCGAGCTGGAAGTGGCAGGTGGCGGTGATCGCAGCGGGGTCTGAGGTGTCGGTGGTGAAGGTGAGATGGAGGCCCTGTGGGTTGGCGGGGCCGCAGCCGAAGCAGTGATTGGCGCGTTCGTCGATGGTGGGGTTGTTGTCCATCGAGATGGGGGTGTGGCGGGCGTTGTCGGAGGTGGGCTGGTGTTCGCTCATCGGCCTGTGCTTCGGACGTTAGCACATTCTTGGGTGAAATGAATAGTCATTCATTGTTGGCGGCCGGTGTTGAGGACCGTTGTTGCGGCCTATCGGGAGGTGGGTTCGCCTACGAAGACGAGGCAGTCGTTTGGGTCGGAGATGTGGAATTCGGTCATGCCGTAGTCGCGGTCGAAGAGGTCTCGGATGCGGTAGCGGTCCTTGAGTGTCTTTACGTGGTCCCAGAGTGTGTGGATGTTGGAGACCTCGATGTAGATCTCGGTGTGGCCGCGGACGGAATTCATCACTTCTTCGGAGGCTGCTCTTTGGAAGTGGATGGTCTGGCCATCACGTTCGACGATGGAGTATTCGGGGGATTGCATGGTGAGGGTGAAGCCCAGGACCTCTCGGTAGAACGTGAGAGTTTCTTCCATGTCGGCAACGACGAGCTTGGGGCTGATGCGTTTTGCAGTGGTTGCAGGTGACATGTGCGTCTCCTTGCGGATGATTTGGCGGCTGAAGACAGGGTGCCACAGAGCGCAGGCTTCGGCCATTGCTCGCATCTCTTCAGGCGGTGCAGACAGACAGGATTCCGGGGCCGAATTTTTCGATCTTGTCTAGGCCCAGACCTTGAATGGATTTGAGCTGGGTGAGGTTTTGTGGTCGGGCGAGGACTATGTTGCGGAGCGTGGTGGAGGCGAGAACGAAGAAGAGCGGGAGGCCGAGGCGCTCGGACTCGGCTTTGCGCCATTCGCGGAGGCGTTCGTCGAGGACTTGCTGCTCGGGGGTGAGAGAGTCGATGGGGTCGGGTGTGGTGGTGCGTTGGCGGTGGAATGTTTCGGTAACAATAGGGATTGCGTCGCTCAAAGCAAAATGCGGGGTCTCTCCACTCCGCTGCGCTCCGGTCGAGATGACGATTCTTTTCTTGGTGCAGTCGATTGCAGGGTCTTTTGCTCCTCTGTAATGTGCGATCGTGAAGACGATTCTTGTCTGGTCGTGATCGATGGAGAGAAGGGATCCTGGGCGCGACAGAGGGCGATGAGGTCTGCGCCGTAGCGGTCGGCTTTCTCCTGGCCGATGCCGGAGACGGCGAGGAGTTCTGAGATGGTGTTTGGGGCTGCGACGACTAAGTTATGCAGGACGCTGTCGCCGAAGACGATGAATGCGGGTTTGCCTGTTTTGGCGGCTTCGGTTTTGCGCCACTCGCGGAGGTTGGCTTCGAGTGATTTTTGCGTGGATGTGTAGGCTGCGGTGGTTTGGTCGCGCTCGGTTTTGAGAGAGGTCTTGGAGGGTCTGGCTTTGTTGCTTGTCCTGGATTTTTTGCGGGAGGTGGTGGCGGCTTGGTCGATGTCTTTCAGGAGGAGGTCGGTTGGGAGGGGGCCGGTGAGGGTGCGGCCTTCGTGCGTGAGGGAGGCTTTTTTGTAGGTGACGATGTTGCCTTCAGGGTTGGTCCACTGGTCGGTGTTGAGGGTGATGAGGCCAGAGCGGGTGAGAGCGTCAAGGAGCGTGTCGAAGATTTTGCGGTCGGCAGCTGGGGTGTTGCGGAGGGGGCCGGTGGAGAGTTCGGTGTGTAATTTGCCCGTGGCGCGGGTTTGGCCGTCGAGCGCGCGGAGGATGGCGCGGAGCTGGCGTTCTTCTTCTGTGGTGGGAGCGCGGAAGGTTTGGGCAGTGGCGCTTTGTGGGGAGCAGAAGTCGCAGTGGCCGCATGGGCGGAGGCCGTCGGCGGTGTCGCCGAAGTGCTGGATGAGGGCTGCCATGCGGCACTGGGCGGACTCGGCGAATTGCACCATGCGGTCGATCTGCGAGCGGCGGAAGTTGATCTGCTCGTCGTAGCCTTTGCGCCAGGTGGCGTTGCGGGGGGCGTCGTCGGCTTTACGGACGTTGCCGGCCATGTCGATGCTGGCCGCGCCCTGGGCGATGAGTTTTTCGACGGCTTTGTCGAAGGTCTCGGCGTCCATCTTGAGGCGTTGGCGGAGGAGGTCGGGCATCTGGTAGTCGTCGGTGAGGACGGCAGCGACGCGGGTGAGCTCGGTGATGGCGGGGTAGTCGCGCTCGAGGAAGAAATCGTGCATCTTGCGGTCGGCGAAGGAGTGGAGCAGGACTGTGCGGGAGGGCTGGCCATCGCGTCCGGCGCGGCCGATCTCCTGGTAGTACTGCTCGACCGAGCCGGGGAGGGCGGTGTGGACGACGGTGCGGACGTCAGCTTTGTCGATGCCCATGCCGAAGGCGATGGTGGCGACGACCACCTCTAACCTGCCGGTGAGGAAGTGGCGCTGAACGCGTTCGCGAGTGGCGGGGTCGAGGCCTGCGTGGTAGGCGGCGGCGCTTCCGCCTAGTGAGGCGGCGAGTTCTTCAGCGGCTTTGCGGGAAGGCGCGTAGACGATGGCTGGGCGGTTGGATTGTTCTTTGAGGAGATTGGCGGTGAATTCGTTGCGGCGGGGCTTGGATAGCTCGACGACCTCGATGGCGAGGTTGTGGCGACGGAAGCCGTGGATGAAGAGGTCGGGTTGTGTGAGTTTGAGCTGGGTGATGATGTCGCGCTGGACGGTGGGCGTGGCGGTGGCGGTGAGGGCGATGACGGGAGCGGGGCGCAGGGCGGGGAGGAAGTCGCCGAGGGTGCGGTAGTCGGGTCGAAAGTCGTGGCCCCAGGCGGAGATGCAGTGTGCCTCGTCGATGGCGATGAGAGACGGCTTCTTCTTGGCCAACATCTCGGGGAAGTTGGGGACGCGCATGCGCTCGGGTGCGATGAAGAGGAACTGGAGGGTGCCGTCGAGGTAGTCGCGGCAGGCCTGACGGGCTTCGTCGCGGGAGAGGCCGGAGTGGATGCGGGCGACGCGGAGACCGGCGGCGGAGAGCTTGGTGGCCTGATCGTCCATGAGGGCGATGAGCGGGGAGATGACGAGGGCAGTGCCGCCGCGGGCGATGGCGGGGAGCTGGTAGCAGAGGGATTTTCCTGCTCCGGTGGGCATGACGAGCAGGACGTCGTGGCCGTCGGTGGCGGCGCGGCAGACGGCCTCCTGGTTGGCGCGGAACTCTGCAAAGCCGAAGGTCTGGTGGAGGAGGGTTTCGAGGTTCATCAGCTAGGTTGAGTTTCGCATAATCTTCGTGTGGGAGCGAAGTGACGCGAAACCCTAATGATGCAGAGCTTGATACCGGGCGAGTTTGAAAACAGAAAAGAACGATGTTTCAGTAAAGACTAAAGTGGATTTTCACTCTCAACTCAACAGGCACTGGTTCGCCCTGATAGGTTGCGGGCTCGAATCGATATTGTTCAACCGCCTTTACAGAGTTTTCGTCCAAGCTCAGTGCCGCCTCGCGCAGCTTCTCGTCTACGCTATCGGCGAAGGATTTGATTACGTGTACGCTGGTTGGAACACCGTTGGTGCTTACGATTAGGGCCACGAGGCAGTCGCCTTCGGTTTTCATGTTTCGAGATTTCCTGGAGAACTTCGGTTCCGAGGAGCGGATGAGTTTGGGAGCTGTTACCCCGTCGCCGACGTGGTATTTTCCGGAGGCGTCGGGGTTGGGACGCGGGGTGGGATTTGATGGAGCAGCCGGATCTTTACTGCTGTCTGCAGGAAGCGCGGGTGTTGTCTGTTGCTGGAGCGCGAGTAACTTGTCAGCGTTTGAGATCAAGCTGCCCATCAACAACGATGTGATGAGAAGTTTTCCAAGAGTTGCCATCGCTTCCTCTTATTGGTTGGATGAAAGAGTAGCATGATGGACGCTGACGCAAATCCTTGACTGTCAGCTCATGGAGAGTATCGGATCTTCGGGCACTGCAGCGTGAGCTTCCCAACGAGGGCACTTGATCAACCTGAATGGAGAGAGCCATGTTGAATTCGTGGCGAGAGTTTTTGGCGGCCACGGCTGCGACGATTGGAACGATGCCTCTCACGCGGCCTTTGTCTGCTGCGGAGACGAAGACTTCGCCGGAGACAATTGTTTCGCTCTTCAAATCGTTGCCTGGAGACGTGGCGGTCAAGATCTATGCGCCGGCGGTGAATGGAAAGCCGGAGTTTCTGGTGGAGTCGAACTCGTCTGAGACGATGTTTGTAGGAAGCGCGATTAAGACTTTCATCTTGTGTGAGGCGCTGCGGCAAGCCGATGCGCCTGATGTAGTGCAGATGGGTGAAGACTCGACAACTGAATCTGGATGCGAGTGTGTGGTCGCTGGATAGCGTGATGTTCAATCCGCCGAATCTGATCGGCAAGGTCTCGGAGAGAACTGCGCTGGAGGCCATGATCATGCATAGCGACAATACAGGGACCGATATGTGCTTGAAACATGTTGGCCCGGAGAAGGTTCGGCAGTTTGTTGCTTCGGCAGGATTGAAGAGCTGCATGATTCCCGAAAGCACGCGGGCACTCTTTGGTTATTTGCTGGGGCGAAGGACTACAGGACTTTTAGCTGGGAGGATTTGGGGGCGGCAGCAAATCAGACGATGGCGAATCTGCCGATGAATAACGTGCAGACGATGGCTTGTTCTGCCGATGACCTTGTGTCGTACTATTCTCGAGCGCTGCAGGAAGGTTTCTTCAAGAATAAGGAGACGCTTAGTGAGTTTCGCAGGGTTCTTCCGCTTGGGGATGCGATCTGGCTGCTGCCGCTACCGCTGGGAGTGAGCCCGTTCGTAAACCGCGGAAGCATCGATGTTCCGGGATTTCGTGCGCTGTGTGCGGTGGGAGCGATGCTGTTTGACGAACTGCGGGTATACTTTTGCCTGACGATCAACTGGGAGGCGAAGGCTGTGGCAGACCCTGCCACGACCGGTGCTTTCGCCGCTGCCAGCCGGGCGCTTTCTCTGGTGAAGGATAAGCCTGTCTGCCTGAGTGGCGGAGGCTGGGGCGGTTTGCTGGATGAGGCTGTCGGGCCGGCGGCGTAACTATAATTTCCAGCATCTTTCGAGGCAACGGAATGATCAGATAAAACTGAGATGCATGGAGGAGGCTGTATGTATCTGATTGCGATTTGTGTGGTTGGGTTCCTTGTGTTGCTGTTCGGGTTGCTGAGGATCAGGCAGTTGCGGCGGAGGCGTGAGCTGGAGGAGCACAGTATCGAAGCAGACGCTCTTTACGATCTGCTCGGGAAGAATCAGGAGATTTTGCTGTTCGATGTTCGCCAGCCGCTGGATCTGCTGGCACACTCGGAGATTATTCCCGGTTCGAAGAGGATTCCACCGAAGGAGGTGTTGGAGCAGGCCTCCCTGATTCCTAGAGAGAAAGACTCGGTGATCTACTGCACCTGCGTCAGCCAGAGCACGAGCCGGATGATCCTTGAGAGGGCGCTGGCGTTGAATTTTACGAAGATCAAGTTTCTGAAGGGTGGCCTGGATGCGTGGAAGGCAAAGGGGTATCCGGTGGAGCGTTACACTACTCCGTTTCATCTTGATACGGCTTGATCAACGGTGTCCTGCCGGACGGGCCCACTGCGCGTGGGGCGGTCACTTCGTGACTTGTATATCTTGTTTAGGAGAGGCTAACTGCTTCGGTTCTCCCTTTGATCGGAGGGGGATGATGGCTATGCCTGCATGATTTTGTCCAGGGTGATGGGATAGTCACGGATACGTTTGCCGGTGGCGTTGTAGATGGCGTTACCGATTGCAGCGGCGGCGCCGGTGATGCCGATCTCTCCGATGCCACGTGCGCCTAGTGGATTGAATTTTGTGTCGGGAATGCCGGTGACGGTGACGTCGATGGTGCCGATGTCGGCGTTGACGGGGACGTGGTATTCGGCGAGGGTCTCGTTGACGGTGCGGCCGTGAGTGGGGTCGATGTGTGCCTCTTCGTGGAGCGCGGAGCTTACGCCCCAGACGATGCCGCCCTGAAGTTGGTTGATACCGGTCTTTTGATTGACCAGGGTGCCGATGTCGTAGGTGGCGACGATGCGGCGCACCTGGACCATGTGAGTGTCGATGTCGACCGCGACCTCTGCAAAGACTGCGCCGAAGGACTGCGAGGTATAGGCGGTTCTGTCTTCGCCGGGTTCGGCGCTGGCGGTGGCTTCGATGGGCTGGCCGCCTGCGCGTTGCAGAATGGCGGTGACGGTGTCGGATTTATTGGGTGAGGATTTAGCGAAGACTTTTCCGTCTTGTGTGTCGAGACTTGCGGCCTGGAGGCCGTGAAGGGGTGACTGCGAGTCGTTGACGGCGAGTTCGAAGAGCTTGAGTTTGGCTTGTGTCGCTGCTGCTGCTGCGGCGGGGCCGATGCTTGCGGTGGACTGCGAGCCGCCGGAGACTGGGGCTTTCGGGAGATTGGAATCGCCGAGTTGAACGTCGACCAGCGCGGGATCGATGCCGAGGCCCTGGGCGCAAGCCTGCGCGAGGACAGTGTAGGCGCCAGTGCCTAGATCCTGTGTGCCGCATCCTATGTAGGCGCGGCCGTTCGGGAGGATGCGCACAATGGCGGAGGCAGCGGAACGGTTGGCCCCGTAGGTTGCTGTCGCCATGCCGTAGCCGATGAGATTATTGTCTTCGCGTAGTTGTCCTGGCTGTGGATTGCGTTTGGACCAGCCGAAGCGGTCGGCGGCATCGGTGTAGCACTGGCGAAGGCTCTTCTCGGTCCATGGACGATCTTTACTGGGATCTTTTTCCGCGTAGTTGATGAGACGCAACTGGACGGGGTCGATGTTGAGTTTGTGGGCGAGCTCGTCCATGGCGCACTCGAGAGCGATGGTGCCGGTGGCCTCGCCCGGTGCTCGCTGGTAGGTACCGACACCGAGGTTCATTTCGACCATGCGGTGACTGGTGACGTTGGACTCGCTGTTGTAGAGGAAGCGAGTCTGCATCGCGGAGGGCTCGAGGAAGTCCTCCATCAATGAGGTATGGACGATGACGTCGTGCTGGATGGCGAGCAGCTTGCCGTCGGCGGTGGCGCCTAGTTTTACGTTTTGCGCCGTGGTAGGGCGGGAGCCAACCGGGCCGAACATCTGGCCGCGTTCGAGAGCGAGCTTGACGGGCTTGCCGACGACCTTTGCCGCCATCGCGGCGAGTACGACGTGGCTCCAGGTAGAGCCTTTGCTGCCGAAGCCTCCGCCGACGAAGGGGCATTGCACGCGGACATCATCGACGGGAATACCGAAGGTTCGAGCGAGTGTCTGGCGGTCGCCGGTGATGTACTGCGTGGCGTCGTAGACGTTGAGCTTTTCGCCTTCCCACCAGGCGATGGTGGCGTGCGGCTCCATGGGATTGTGGTTTTGGATGGGTGTGGTGTAGACGACGTCGATGGTGACGGCGGAGTTTGAGAGTGACGTGGAGATGTCGCCGCGTTTGCTATCGGCGGGTTCGCGGCCGGGTTGTTTGGGAGGGCGGGCTTCGGCGAGGCGGCCTTTGAATTCGAGTTGTGCGGGCTGGCTCTTGTAGGTGATTTTAAGCAGGGTCGCAGCCTGCATCGCCTCCAGGAGCGAGCGTGCGACAACTACGGCGATGGGCTGGCCGTTGTAGAAGATGTCCTTCTCCTGCAGGACGGTGATGTGGCGACGCGCGGGAGGCTGAGGCGACGCTACGGGAAGCTTTGGCGCGTTGAAGGGCGTGAGGATGGCGAGGACGCCTGATGCTTTGCCGGCTGCGGTCTGGTCGATGGAGACGAGAGCGCCCTTCGGAATGGTGCTCTGGACGATGTAGGCGTATGTGACGTCCTCGACAGGAAACTCAGCGGAGTATTTCGCTTTGCCGGTGACCTTGTCGCGGCCATCGTAGCGGTTTCTGAGCTGACGCTGCGGGGTCTTGGGAGCTTCGTCTTGAAAGAGTGCGGGAGGCGTCATGCTTGTGCTCCTTGTGCGGCGAGTGTGAGGGCGCGCACGATGCTCTGCCTGGCGAGTTCGATCTTGAACGTATTATGTTCGTACGGTCTGGCTCCGGCAAGGGCGAGGTCGGCAGTTTTTTTGAAGGACTCCGGGGCCGCGGTTGCGCCGATGAGAGACCTTTCAGCTTCGACGGACCGCCACGGCTTGTGAGCGACTCCGCCCAGCGCGAGGCCAGCTGATTTGATGGTGCCGCCGTCCAACTCGAGACCGGCGGCGACGGAGACCAGCGCGAAGGCGTAGCTCTGACGATCGCGGACTTTGAGGTACCAGGAGTTCTTCGCGAACTTCGGTGCTGGGAGCTCAACGGCGATGATGAGTTCGTCGGGCTTGAGGTTGGTTTCGAGATGTGGGGTGTTGCCGGGGAGACGGTGGAAGTCTGCGATGGGGATGGTTCGGTTGCCTCTCGGTCCCAGCACATGAACGGTTGCGTTGAGGGCTGCGAGAGCGACACTCATGTCGGATGGGTTGGTGGCGATGCACTCGGCACTTCGACTGCTGCCGCCGCTTGCGCCGAGGATGGCGTGGATGCGGTTGAAGCCTTTGATGGCCGCACAGCCGCTGCCTGGAGTGCGCTTGTTGCACTCGGAGAAGGCTGTGTCCATGAAGTAGTAGCAGCGGGTGCGCTGCATGAGGCTGCCGCCGGTGGTGGCCATGTTGCGGAGTTGCGGGGAGGCGCCGCTGAGGAGAGCTTGCGAGAGCAGGGGATAATGGGTGCGGATGATGGGGTGATTGGCGAGGTCGCTGTTGCGAACTCCGGCGCCGATTGAGGTGACGCCGCCAGACGTGGTGACCTGAATGAAGTCGAGATGGGTGACGTCGACCAGAGTGGACGGGTGCTCGACGTTGTACTTCATAAGGTCGACGAGGTTGGTGCCACCGCCGAGGAACTTCGTGCCTCGTGCGGAGAGAGCGTGAACGGCTTCCTCTGGAGAGGCGGCGCGCTGATAGTTGAAGGGATTCATGAGCGGGCTCCGGAGCTGGTCAATGGTTTTATTTCAAGCTCCGATACCGATGGACCGCAGCCTTCATCAGGAACGAGAGCGCGGACTGCGGCGACGATATTGGGATAAGCTCCGCAACGGCAGATGTTGCCGCTCATGCGCTCACGAATCTCCTGATCAGTGAGGCTTGGGCGATCGCTGCAGGCACTGAGGCGTTGCTCGAAGGAGACCGCGCTGAGAGTGCCGTGTTTGTGTTCTTCGAGAAGAGCGACGGCGGAGCAGATCTGGCCGGGGTGCAGTAGCCGCATTGAAAGCCGTCGTGCTCAAGAAAGGAGGCTTGTACGGGATGAAGGTTGTCTCCGTCGGCGAGCCCTTCGATGGTGGTGATGTCGGATCCGTCGGCGGCGACTGCGAGGGTGAGGCAGGAGTTGACGCGGCGGCCGTTGAGGAGAACGGTGCAGGCTCCGCATTGGCCGTGGTCGCAGCCTTTCTTGCTGCCGGTGAGGGCGAGATGCTCGCGAAGCGCGTCGAGGAGAGAGGTGCGGGTATCGAGTGAGAGAGACTGCGAGGTGCCGTTCACCTTGAGGGTGAGATTCATCGTGTGCGGAGTGGCGGCGGCTGCAGCATGAGCTTCTTCTGCAGCCGCGATTCGCGGGATGCCTGCTGCTACGCCAGCTCCGAAGATGCCGGCGGCTTTCACGAAGGTTCGGCGAGAGAGTTCGACGTCAGAGGGAGTGGACTTCTCTGAGTGCGTGTGCTGATCGTGTTCCTGGATGTCGTCTTCTTTTTCGGTGCAGAGAGGGAGACTCATAGCGTGGCCTCAGTTTGGTTGACGCTGCGTGGATGTTCGGGGCGATGCGCCATTAGACGTAGACGTGACTGCCTGGGAAAAAGATGCACGCACATGGCGGCCGGTCCCGGGTGATCGAAACGGTATGATGATCGCGTCCACAAAGCAGTAAATTAATTTACTTGGCGTCCGATTTAGATGACGCTGCGGGAGAAGTGAAATTGATCCAGCTCGAAGTTTCGAAGCGTTTATTGATATCTCGCATACTAAGTTTTGTTCCGATGCTTGCACTGGTTTTGATGGTGATGCCCGCGCTGTCGCAGGCCCCAGAAGGGAAGCAGCGAGCGGCCGGGGAGGGGGAGGCGAAGAAGGATGAGACGACTGTTCCAATCCCCGCAGAGACAAGTTCGGTGACAAAGCATGAGTGGGCCGCGGGCGGGCGACTGGTTCACTACACGGCGACCGCTGGCAATCTGCTGATACGGGACGATCAGGATAAGGCGAATGGCAGCATCTTCTATGTGGCTTATACGGAGGATGGAGTCGAGGCGAAGAGCCGGCCGGTGACCTTCTTCTATAACGGTGGACCGGGTGCGGCGACGATCTGGCTGCACATGGGATCCTTCGGGCCGGTGCGCGTGGTGACGAAGAGTCCGGAGGCGACGGGACCTGCGCCATTTGAGTGGGTACAGAATCAGTACAGCCTGCTGGATAAGAGCGACCTGGTGTTTATCGATGCGCCGCTGACAGGCTACTCGCGTGCGGTGGGCAAGGGTACGGTCAAAGACTTTGCTGGGACCGATCAGGACATCAAGGCATTTGAAAAGTTTATTGTGCGGTACATTACAGCGAATCAACGTTGGAACTCTCCGAAGTTTCTGTTTGGTGAGTCGTATGGAACGACGCGGTCCGCTGGGTTGGTGAGCGCTCTGCAGAACGATGGGATCGAGTTCAATGGGGTGACTCTGCTGTCATCGATTTTGAACTACAACCGGCGTAGTCCTGGGTTGGACTACGAGGCAATTGGATACATACCTTCGTTCGCTGCGATTGCGTATCACTATCACAAGGTAAAGGCGAATGGGAGTCTGGCTGAGTGGGTGGAGCAGGCGAGAGTTTTTGCTCGCGGACCGTATGCGGAAGCTTTGCAGCAGGGAGATAAATTGCCCGCGGCTGAGTTCGACACGCTGGCGGCAAAGCTGGCGACGATTACGGGGTTGAGCGTGGATTATGTGAAGGAGGCGAGACTGCGGATTTCAGCTACGCGGTTTCGCAAGGAGCTACTGCGCGGGGATGAGCGCACTCTGGGTCGGTACGATGCACGGTTCATGGGATGGGATGTGGATTCGGCGGGGAGAATCCGGGTTATGACCCGTCGGATACGGGGATCAGCGGAGTGTATGTCGGAGCGTTTCACGATTACATTCAGAGGGAGCTGAAGTATCTGAGCCAGGAGCCTTACTACACCTCGGGGCCGGGGCTGAACGAAAACTGGGACTTCAAGCATAAAGCTGCGGGCGGCGGACTGGGAAGGGCTGGGGAGCAGACGGCTCCGGATGTGGCGGTGGATTTGGCTGACGCGATTCGTAAAAACCCGAAACTGCGGGTGTTCTCTGCCAATGGGTACTTCGACCTGGCTACCCCGTTCTTTTCAACGGAGTACGACCTGAGTCATATGGATTTGCCAGAGAAACTGGTGAAGAATGTGCAGTTTGGTTACTACCCGGCGGGACACATGGTCTATCTCAATGTCGATGCGCTGAAGGAGATGAAGGCAGATGTGGCAAAGTTCTACGCTTTGGCCCAGCAGCGCTAAATCTAAAGGAAAAGGGGCTTCAAGGCTTGATTTTGCTGCGTAAATGCCCTAGAATGAAGCTTGCGTTTCTTTCCCAGAGTACATAGCGCGAAGTGCGAAGTTAAATTTTGAAGAGGTACTGATAAAGATATGGCAAAGCGTCGTGGAAATCCCAACTGGGGCAAGCCTGAGCCGATCGGGCCGGTTGTTCCAACGGTAACATCGTTCGAGCAGGTTGTGAAGGAGTTCAAGCTCACGCCCGACCAGTACATTCGTTCGACCAGGCTTCGTGAGTGGGCCCGTAGAAACAAGAATTCGAAGTACATTCCTGAGGCTCTGCTTGAGGCGTGGGGATTCGAGATCGAGTCCACGCTGTAAGGGTTTGGTTTCAATTTTGTAATTCGGTTGTAAAAAGAGAGCGCTGCCCCGAGCGGGTGGCGCTTCTTTTTTGCGTCGGACGTAAGATGGGATGCGTCGAAAGAGATGCAAGTGGAAGGCGGGGACTATGTTTGCTGACGTGGCAGAGGCGGTAGCGGAGTTCAAGGCGGGGCGGATGTTGGTCGTCGTGGATGACGAGGACCGCGAGAACGAGGGTGACCTGACGCTGGCTGCGGAGTTTGTCACGCCGGAGGCGATCAATTTTATGGCGAAGTATGGCCGGGGTCTGATCTGCTTGACGCTGACCGAGGAACGTGCGGATTATCTGCGGCTGGGGCCGATGACGCAGGAGAACACGTCGCGGTTTGGGACTGCGTTCACCGAGAGCATCGAGGCGCGGGAGGGCGTGACGACGGGGATCTCTGCTGCTGACAGGGCGCATACGATCAAGGTGGCGATTGATCCTCGGTCTACGGCGCATGATCTGGCGCGGCCCGGGCATGTGTTTCCGCTGCGCGCGCGAAAGGGTGGCGTGCTGGTAAGGGCCGGACAGACGGAGGCTTCTGTGGATCTGGCGCGGATGGCTGGGCTGGTGACGGCTGGGGTCATCTGCGAGATTATGAACGACGACGGGACGATGGCCCGAGTGCCGGACCTGGTGAAGTTCTGCGCAGAGCATGGGCTGTTGATGGTGACGGTGGCGGATCTGATTCGCTATCGGCTGCAGCATGAGCGATACATTCATCGCGTGGCCGAGTCGTTGATGCCTACCGCGCATGGCGAGTTTCGCATGATCGCTTATGAGAGCGAGGTGGATGGTGGGGAGTCGCATATTGCGCTGGTCTACGGCGATGTGAGTGGCGGCGAACCGGTGCCGGTGCGGGTGCACACACATTGCCTGGCGGGAGATGTTTTTTCTACGACGCTGTGTGATTGCAGAGCGGTGGTGGAGCAGTCGCTGAAGATGATTGCGGAGGCGGGCAAGGGCGCGCTGGTGTATCTGCATAATGGCAGCGCGGGTTTTGGCGTGGATAAAGGAGTTACGCCACCGCGGATAGTACTGCATCGGGAGCAGCGCGCTCGGGAGGGATGTGACGATCGGGCGCACAGGACGCTGCGGCAGGTGGGGCTGGGCGGGCAGATTCTGTCGGATCTCGGGATTCACAAGATTCGGCTGCTGACTAACACGCCGACGCATGTACCGGCGCTGCAGGGGTTCGGGATTGAGATTGTGGAGCAGATTCCGGTGTCGATTGGGGCGGTTCGGCGGTAGATTTTCAAAAAAATTACGGGTGGAAGATGGAGGAAGATCCTTGGCTTAATGGGCGTTTTGCAGGGGTGTTTTGGCGAGAGGCCTGGTTTTGCTGTGGTGTTTTTGTGGTGAAGATGTGGTGGGATGCGTGGCTGGGGTGGTGACCTTGCCGCGTCATTCGGGGTTACGAAAGATACGCCAACATTGGGAGATTTATTTAGGTTTTTTCCTTGCGGCGTGGACTATGATCTGTGACATCTCCCCGAACAGTGTGACTGATGTTTCAGGTCTGACGAAGGCCGGAGTTGACGTGGCTTCGACTCTTCCGGGGATGGAACGCGCAGGCAGATGGGCCAGAATTGCGAAAGGTTCAAGATGAGTGCGGTCGATTCGATCACGCTGGATACGGGTCTCGAGGTGATCGACCTTGTCGGGGACGCTTCGTTTGCGGAGAGGCACCTGCATGAGCGGGACATAGTGATTCAGATGGAGGGAATGCGCCGGGTGGCGCGTGCCTTTGTCGATAGCCCGGATACGATTTTGCAGGAGTTGGTGAATGCGGCGGTGGAGTTGTGCGGCGCGGACAGTTCGGGCATCAGCATCGAGCGGGAAGACGGGAACGATGCTGATTTTTATCAGTGGGTCGCCACTGCGGGAGCGTATTCGGAGTTTCTGAATGCTGTGCTTCCACGTTCGCCGAGTGCGTGTGGAGTTTGTCTGGAGCGAGGGCGGCCACAACTGTTTCGCGTGACGCAGCGTTTCTTCGATCTGCTTGGGGTGGTTGCGCCTACCGTGACCGATGGGATTCTGCTTCCGTGGGACGAAGGGGAGAGTCGCGGCACGATCTGGATTATGGCGCATAGGCGGACGGAGGCGTTCGACGGAGGCGACGTTCGGATGATGCAGATGCTGGCGGACTTTGTGGCAATGGGTGTGAGGCAGCAGCGTGAGCATAAACAGCTGATGGAACAGGCGATGCTGAGGGCCGCGGCTGGCATGGCCAATGAGCTGGCGCACAGGATCAACAATCCTCTGCAGAGCATTACGAACCTGGTGTATCTGGCGGCTGCAGGCGGGGTCTCGGGGGATGCGAGGGCGTTGGCGGAGGAGCTTTCGGATCCGATTCAGAGGCTGTCGGTGCTGGCGGCGCGGTTGCTGTCGCTGCCTACGGCTGCGAATCGGCAGCAGCAGACCGATGAGGAAGACTTTCCCGTGGTGACGGCGGAGTGAAAGCTCACTGACAACTGAAGAGTTCTTTTCCTGAGCGCGATCCGGGAGGATAATGGCTTCGCTTTCTTGCGAGAATGGAGAGCCGTGACGAGTCCAGTTCGCTTTGAGAGAGCAGCTTTGTATGTGTTGTTGAGTGGCTTTGTCTTCTCTGCGGCTCTGAGCTTTGGGCGGCGTAATAAAGAACCAGAGGGTCGGCGTTGTCTGAAGGGGAATGATATGAAGCCAGGTCTGATTGCTTTGTTGTTGGTCTTCGTGTGTCCGGCCGCGCGTGGATTGGATATACCGAAGATTACAGAGGTGGAGCTGGTTCAGAGGACACAAGAGCTTTACGATGCGGTTGGGCCAGGTAATCAGGGGCCGTGGAAGAAATATGTCGCAGACGATGCGATGTTCTTCGATGAGAAGGGCAGGGCGATGGATAAGGCGGCGCTGATGGAAGATCTGCAGCCGTTGCCTGCGGGCTATAGCGGGACGATTCGGGTGGTGCATCCGAAGTCGCTGCTGACGGCGAACGTTGCGATTTTGAGTTATGACTGCGATGAGGTGGAGACGGTGTTTGGGCGGGAGCTGCATGCTCGTTATCACTCGACGGATACGTGGCTGTATCGGAATCAGGCGTGGCAGATTGTTTCGAGCCAGACGTTGCGGTACTACGAGGACCCGGCTGCGGGAGCGGTTTCGGATGCGACGCTGAACGACTATGTGGGTAGTTATGAGCTGGCTCCGGGGAATGTGGTCACGGTTACGCGGCAGGGCAGTGAGCTATACGCGCAGCGCAACTCGGGCAAACCGTACCTGCTTTTGCCGGAGTCTCCGGATCTGTTCTTTCGTGCGGGAGTGGAGGGACGGCGATTGTTTCATCGCGATGCGTCGGGGCATGTGGACATGATGATCGATCGCAGGAATAACGAAGATCTGCTTTGGAAGAAGATTCGCTAGTGCGTCAGAAATTGTGATTGGGAAGAGGTGATTGTGCCGCCGAGTACGAATGTGTGGATATGTGCTGCGGGAGTGATTGTTCTGGTTATCGGGTTTGTTGCTGCCAGGAGAGAGTTGCAGGCCGCGGTGGGGCTGGACAAACTGGTTGCGGTGGCGAGAGTGTTGTTCGCGGCACCGCTGGCGGCATTTGGGGCGGAGCATCTGGTGCTCGGTCGGGTGATCCTGGGGGCTGTTCCGGTGTGGATGCCGGTGCGGGTGTTCTGGGTGTACTTCGTTGGCATTGCGTTGATTGCTGCGGCTCTTAGTTTGGCGCTGGGGATACGTGTTCGTTTGACTGCGACGCTGCTTGCGGTCATGTTTTTTCTGTTTGTGGTGATGATCCATCTGCCGAATGTGGTGGCGCAGGTGCACGACAGAATCATCTGGAATGTGGCGTTGCGAGATCTTAGTTTTGGTGCGGGCGCGCTGGCGCTTGCGGGATCTTTGTGGCGTGGGCCGCGGGATCGCGATGGGAATGTGGCGGTGCGGATTGGGCGGGTGTGTGTAGCTGTTGTGCTGATGGTGTATGGCGTGGAGTTGATATTGTATCCGCAGTTTGCGCCGGGGGTTCCTTTGGGTAAGTTGACGCCGTCGTGGGTGCCGGGGCCTCATGTGTGGGCGTTATTGACGGGGTTGGTTTGTATTGGGGGTGGGGTGGCGATATTGATTCGGAGATATTGTCGCGATGGGGCGAAGGCGGTGGGGTTGGTGATGACGCTGCTTACGGTGGTTCTTTATCTGCCGATTTTGTTGATGGCTTCTGGAGCGCCGGCGGTGTTGGAGGGGGCGAACTACGTTTGGGATACGTTGTTGTTTGCTGGGGCGGTGTTGCTGGTGGCGGAGGGGGCGGCGAAGGTGCGTTATGGTGTCGCTTTGGCTGGTGAGGCCGGAAGAGCGACAGCAGATCCCCTTCGGGGATGACAGCCAGAAAGACTATAGCAACGGCAGTTGCCGCTGCCGAGATGATGCTTTTGATGCGGAGAGGCAAAAGGCAGCAGCAAAGACAAGGACAAATGCGGGGGTCTCTCCACTGCGCTGTTCACGATGAAGCTGTGAACAGCTTCGGTCGAGATGACGCTTTTGGTACGGAAAGGCCCAGGTGACAGCAGATCCGCTGCGGGGAGAGTGCAACTGCAAAGGCAACTGCAACTGCGAAAGGATGTGGTTGCGTGTTGTCTTAGTGGGTGGCGGTGACCACCAGGTTGAGGGTGACGGTCTGGCTGAGTTCGACGCCGGTGGTGGAGGTGGCGGTGACTTGATATTGGTAGGTGCCGGGTGGGGTGAAGCGGAGGTTCGGATCGGTGCCGCCTCGGCCGCAGCCTGAGATCCAGAGGGCGGGAAGGGCGAAGAGGAGGGTAAGGAGGAGCAGGCGGGTGGGGTGCCTTTGCAGGGTGCCGGGTTTGATGCGGGGTTTGGTTCTTCGGAAGAAGAGGAGGGGATCGGGAGGAGGCAGAGGAGCGCTAGGCTGTGCGTGTTTGCTGCGGTGGTTGGTGGGACGTACTCGGCTACGGTGTTGAGGTTGGCGATGGAGTTTTGGGCGGCTCCGTTGAGAGTGATGCTGGAGGGGAGCAGAGAGCAGGTGGCGTAGGCGCCGGGGTTGACTGGGGTGCAGTTGAGGATGACAGTGCCGGAGTAGCCCGACTGCGGGGTGAGCTGGAGAGTGTAGTCGGCGGCCTTTTCGCTGGGGATGGTGAGGGTGGCGGAGGAGCCTCCATTGACGGTGAGGAGAAAGCTGCCGCCTGAGACTCCGGTGCCGGTGAGGGGGATGCTGAGATTCTGGAGGCCGGTGTTGGGGTCGGTGGAGGTGATGGTGCCGTTGCGCGGGCCGATGGCGGTCGGGGCGAAGGTGACGGTGATCTGGCAGCTGTTACCGGGGGTGAGCGTGGTGGAGGGGCAGGGGACGGTGATGTTGTAGTCGCCGGTGATGTTGAGCGTGAGGTTGGTGATGGGGGCGGTGCCGGTGTTGGTGAGAGTGAGGGTTTGGGCGGCGGAGGCTCCGAGGGCGATGCTGCCGAAGTTGAGGGCGGAGGGCGCGGTTTGGAGGTGGGACTGGATGCCGGTGCCGGTGAGGGGGTATTCGATGGGTAGGGTGGAGGCGGAAGAGCGGATCGAAAGCAGTCCGCCAATGGTCGCTGCGGTGGTGGGGGTGAAGGTGACTTGTTCGGTGCAGCTGGTGGAGGGGGCGAGGGTGTTGCCTTCGGTGGGGCAATCGCCGGTGGCGGTGTAGGGGCCGATGGCGGAGATGGTCTGAATGGCGATGGGGGCTGTGGTGATGTTGGTGATCTGGACGGGGAGGGTGGCGGTGGTGCCGACCTGCACGCTGCCGAAGTTGAGCGTGAAGGGAGAGAAGTTGAGGGGGATGGATTGGCGACGCCGAAGAGGCTGATGAACTCGAGGGCGGTGCTGGAGTCGGAGGTGATCTCGAGGGCGGAGATGCGGTTGGAGACGGAGTTGGGGAAGTTCGCCTGGGGGGTGAAGCTGAGGTTGATGATGCAGCTGGCGGAGGGAACGAGCGCGCCGATGCAGTTGGACTGGATGGTGAAGTCGGGAATGCGCTGGAAGCCGTTGATGTGGATGGTGGCGGTGCCGGTGTTGGAGAGGGTGATGGATTGGGTGTCGCTCTGGTCGCCTACCTGGGTGGCTGGGAAGGTGAGTGAGCTTTGCGAGAGGGCGTAGGAGACCAGCGGGGCGGTGTTGCTGGGCGCGGCGACAGTGATGGGGGCGGCTCGGCCGGTGAGGGTGAGGAGGTCTGGGGCGCTGAGGGCGTCGCTTTCGATGATGAGGGTGCCGGAGTCGGGTGAGGCGGGGCCGGGGGTGCTGGTGGTCTGGTTGATTGGGGTGTAGGTGAGGGTTGCGGTGCAGCTTTGGTTGGCGGAGAGGGTTTTGCCGCAGGTAGTGGCGGTGATGAGGAAGGGCCACTGGCTGGTGAGGCGGCGGATGGTGAGCGGGCTGGTGCCAATGTTGGTGAGGGTTACGGTTTGCGTGGCGGTTTGGCCGGAGGAGACCTGGCCGAAGTCGAGGACGGTTTGGCCAGGGATGATGTTGCCTGAGATGGCGAGGGTGGCGGGGCCGATGCCGAAGCCTTCGACGAAGCCCAGGCCGTTAAGGGTGGCGGAGCCGTCGGTGGGTGTGGCCTGGGCGAAGAGGGTGCCGGTGATGTCGCCGTTGGTTAGGGGTAGGAAGGTGACGTTGAAGTTGCAGGAGGCGTTGGGGGCGAGGGCGGCGCAGGCGGGGCCGTTGAGGAGGAACTGGCGGGGGAGCGCGATGTTGAGAGCGAGGGATTTGGCGGTGAGGTTGATGATGGTGAACTGACGGGTTCCGCCGAGGGTGCTGGTGGGGGCGGAGCCGTAGTTGGCCTGGTTGGGGAGGATCTGGAGGCCCGCGCTCTCAGTCGTGTAGGCGCCAGAGAGCGGGACGGTGTAGGTGGTGGGGCCGGTGGCGGAGCTGGTGACGGGGATCTGGAGGGTGTCGGTGACGGTGGCGGTGGTGGGGATGAAGTTGACGGTGATGGTGCAGGCTGTGGTGGGGGCGAGGTTGGTGCAGTTGTTGGTGGAGGAGAAGCTGGCGTTGGCGTTGATGGGAGCGGCGATCTGGAGGGTGGCGGTGCCGGTGTTGGTGAGGATGATGTTTTGCTGGGTGGCGGAGGGGCCGGGGACGTTGTTGAAGATGAGGGCGGTGGGGTTGAGGGAGAGGCCGGGGTCGGGTGAGCCGAAGCCAGTGAGGGTGGCGGTGATGGGGCCGGTGGAGGCCTGGAGGGTGGCGGTGCCGGTGCGGGAGCCGGTGGTGGTGGGGGAGAACGCGACGTTGAAGAAGCAGGAGGCGTTGGGGGCGAGGGGGCCGCTGCAGGCAGAGCCGCCGGTGGGGGCGGTGCTCAGGGTGAAGTCTCCGGAGAGGATGGGGGCGGTGAGAGTGACGGGGTTGGTGGTTAGGTTGGTCAGGGTGAAGAGCGTGGGGGCGCTGGTGCTGTTGACCGGGACGGTGCCGAATTCCTGCGTTGCAGGGCTGAGGAGGAGGCCGGAGAGGGCTATGCCGGTTCCGGTGAGGGTGAGGGGCGACGGCGTGCCGGAGGCGGAGGAGGTAAGGGTGAGAGAGGCGGTTTGGGTGCCGGGTGTGGAGGGGGTGAACTGTACTCCGAGCCAGCAGTTGGTGCAGGAGCCGGTGAAGGTGGAGGCGAAAGCGGAGGTGGGCGGCTGGCCGTGGCCGAAGCCGATGTCTTCTACGAGGATGGCTTTGAAGTCGGGCGCGGAGGTGGTGGCGGTGAGGGTGTTGAAGGGGAGTTGACCTTGTACCACTGGACTGACGGCTGGCCTACCAGGACGCTGCCGAAGGCTAGGGTGTTGTTGGGGGCGGTGACGATGGCGGTGCCGGTGCCGCTGAGGGTGACGTAGGACGGAGAGGAGCTGCCGGCGGTGACGGAGAGGAGGCCCTGGCGGGTGCCGGGCTGCGAGGGCGCGAAGGTGAGGACGACGGTGCAGGTTGAATTGGCGGCGAGGGTGGCGGTGCAGTCGGTGGCGTCGGTGAAGTCGCCGGTGAGGGTGAGGGCGAGAGGGAAGGCTACGGCGCCGATGTTGCCGATGGTGACGGTCTGGGTGGTGCTGGAGGTGCTGGTGACGAGAACGGCGTTGGGGAACTTGATGATGGACGGGGTGACGGTGAGGTTGGGGTTGGCGGATTGGCCGATGCCGGTGGGTTGGGGGTGGGTAGAGCCGGTGATGAGGACGGTGAGGCCTTCGTCGAGGGTGAGGGTGGTGGAGTCGGCTGACGGGGCTACGGGGGATTTGTAGGTGATTTCGAGCTGGCAGACGGTGTGGGGTTCGAGCGTGGTGGGGCAGTGGTCCGTGAGGGTGAAGGGGGCGGCGAGGCTGACCGGGGAGTGGGTGACGGCGTTGGCGGAGTTGTTGGAGAGGTAGAGGTAGCGGGGGAGAGTGGGGCTGGCGTCGGAGCCGGTGCCGAACTGGGTGCCGAAGTCGATTTCGGTGGCGGAGAGATTGAGGTCTGTCGCTTGGGTGTAGGCGGTGAGGAGGGCGGAGTCGGTGCCGATGGTCCAGGGGATCTGGGCGAAGCCGTCGTTGGTGGAGGTGGTGGCGGGAGTAAAGCTCAGAGTGATGTGGCAGGCGCTGTTGGGCGCGAGGGTTTTGGTGTTGGCGGTTGGGGAGGGGCAGTCGCTGGAAGACTCGGCGAAGGTGTAGGCCGTGGATTGATTGCTGCCGAGTTGCGATGGAAAGGTTTGCGGCGAGCTGCTGAGATTTGTAACTGTGACGGTTCGTGTGGCGATGGGGCTGGTGGCGGTCTGAATGCCAAAGTCGAGCTCGCGGGGGAGAAGACGATGGCGTTCGGGACGACGCTGGAGGCAGGGAGGGTGAGGGTTTGCGTGGTGGCGTTGCTCGCCTGCGCGGTGACGGTGCCGGGGTTGCTGCTGGTGCTGGTGAGTGCGATGCTGCAGTCTGCGCCGGGGGCAGGGTGGTGGGGCAGTTGGTGGCGAGGGTGAAGTTGCTGGCGGTGAGTTGGATGTTTGTGGCGGCGATGCTGCCGAGGTTGCGGAGGGTGAGGTTGGGGAAGTCGTCGGTGGAGAGGGCAAGGCTGGGGCCCGCGGTGGTGGGGTTGAGTTTGGCGAGGTAGGCGGCTGCTCCGGCGCAGAGGCTGCCGGTGCAGGAGGCAGTTGGGAGTGCGGCGGAGCGCAGGGTCGATGGGAGAGCAGAGGTGGGAGTGTTGGTGAGCGGGAGATCGTAGGTTTCGGTGGCGAGTAAGCTCGCGCTGGCGGTGGGAGATGCGCTGCCGGCGAAGGTGGGTTGGCCCAGCGAGCCAACAGTGAGGCCGGTGAGTGTGACGGGTGCGCTGGCGAAAGGGAGGTTGGTGGTGGGAAGGCCGCCGAGGCGGATGGTCTGGTCGATGGTGTTCTGCTGCGTCACGCGGAGGGCATAGCTGTTGCCGATGTTGGAGAGCGCGGTGAGAGGGAGCAGCCATGCGGGATTGTTGTTGGTTGCCGAGACCCATACTGCGCCAGATGACGCCTGTGTGACAGAGGATTGGATGCCCGGTGCGAGGAGGTCGGAGGTGAGCAGGGTGCTGCCGTCGAGGGAGAGGCGGAGGAGGGTCTGGTAGTTGGTGTTGACCAGCGGGGAGGAGACGGTGGCGATGGGGAACTGGCCGGGGGCGATGGAGCCGGTGAGGAGGAGGGTCTGTGTGGTGGGGTCTTGCGGCGAAGGAGCGATGACGAGCGAGGAGATGCCGGGGCCGGGGATGAAGGTGGAGAAGACGATGCCGTCGCCGGCGGGGGTGAGTTTGGTGAGGAAGCCGGAGGTGGCGGTGAGGAGGTCGGGGATGATGGCCGAGAGGGTGGGGTAGCCGCTGGAGGTGGTGTAGCCGGCGACGTAGGCGTTGTCGGAGGTGTCGGCGGCGATGGCGGCGGGGGCGGTGTTGCCGTTCTGGCCACTGAGGTAGGTGGCGTAGAGGAGGGTGGTTCCGGTGGTGTTGAATTTCTCTACGAAGCCGTTTTGCAGCGAGCCGGAGGCGGGGGACTGGATGATGCCGGAGGGTGTGACGGGGAGCGCGGAGCCGAAGATGCTGCCGGTGAGGAAGACGGCGTCGGCTGTGGCGGCGATGGCGGAGGCTGCGGTGCGGGGGCTGCCGGTGTAGGTGACGAACAGGACATTCAAGTTCTGATCGAATTTGCCGATGTACGAGTTGATAGATGTATCGGCCGCGCTGGGAAAGGCTGCGCCGGCGGTTGTGGAGAGCGTGCCGGAGGTTGTGGTTCCGGTGATGTAGAGATTGCCTGCGGGGTCCAGCGTCATGGCGAGGCCGATGTCGCCGCTCGAGCCGAGATGAGCTTGGGCGAGGATGTTGGTCGCTGTCGGATCGGTTTTGAGGAGACGGATGCCGTCGCCCTGGTCGAGCAGGAGGTAGAGGTCTCCGGCGGAGTCGGATTGGATGGCGTTGAACTGGGCGTGGTGTGAGTTAGCTGGATCGGGGTTCGATGAACCGAGCAGGCCAGCGAAGAGCAGTTCCTGGGGACCGGTGAGCTGGGCGGTGATCTGCGCGACCAGGGGCAGGGAAGCAACAAGGAGGAGAGCGATGACGCCGCAGAGACCGGCAAGTACACGTCGGAGAGAGAGCGGTGTCTTCATGTTTTGTTAGCTGCGGGCGGTACGCTGGTGCAGCCTGACCTTAAATATTCCTTGCGTTGGAGCTGTTTGAGTGGAGAAATCCAGACGATACGTTACGGAGGTACTATAGCTTCCCGTTTTGGGAGTCCGTATGCCGCTCAAGTTGTAGGAGGTAGTTGAGCCCGCGGGCGCGCATCTCCTGCTCGAAGGCGGGGTGTGTGGAGTATTGAATGGCCTGCATGCCGGTGGCGATAGCAGCGGCGATGTTCTCTGATTTGTCGTCGATGAAGAGGATATTTTCGGGCGGTGTCTGGAGGCCCTCGGCGGCGTGCTGGTAGATCTCGGGCTCGGGCTTGGCGCGATTGACGGCATGGGACCAGGTGTGATGGTCGAAGGATTCGATCCATGCGTGGCGGGCGCGGAGGCCAGCTTCCATGGCGTCGGGCATGTTGGAGAGGATGCCGGTGCGAATGCCGGAGTGCTGGAGTCGGTCGACCCAGTCGAGCATGGGAGGGTTGAGGGTCGACCAGAAATCGGTGTCGGCTGCGATGAGTTGGGCGAGTTGCGCAGGCGTGATGACGATGCCAGCGCCTGCGGCGGCGGTGTGCCAGAAGGATTCGGCGTTGAGGTCGCCGCGGTCGTAGGCGTGGCGGTGAGCCCAGTACTCGCGGTGGAGCACTTCTTCACTGAGGCCGGTGATGGAGCGCAGGCGGGTCCAGGCGTTGGGGTCAGGCTCGCCGGAGAGGACCATGCCGTAGTCGAAGAGGATTGCTTTTACTAATGCCATGAAAGGCAATTGTAAGGCAGTGGTTTGAACGTTAGCGCAGCCGGGCGGAGATGCGATGGGCCGGGAGGATGAGGTTGAAGGGGGCGGTCCAGTTGGAGACTGCCAAAGATCTACTCGAACGCAATTGGATCTCGTTATTCCGATAAAAATAGGTGTCTATACGGTGCTGAGCAGTCCGAGCACCTTTGTGTCATCTCGGCTCAGGCGACCACGCCACAGGGGCGGGATGCGAGTGATCCAGCTGGGAGGACGAAGCCTGTTCTACGTAGTTTAGAGAAAACCTGGGCGGGCGATGCGATTGCGTCGCCCGTTTTTGTTTGCGCGCCGACGGGATCAGTTGGATTCGACTGCTGGAACCGAGGCGGTCTCGCACACCGATTAGCATGGGAGGGTGAGCTATCGGTTTTCGACGCGGACGGGTTGGGATGTGGGGGAGAGTGGGTACGCGGCTGCGATTCGCGAGGCGAAAGCGGCGGGGCGGGAGTTGGTGGATCTGACCGTGTCGAACCCTACGGTTTGTGGGTTTGACTACGACGAGGAGGCTGTTCTTGCGCCGCTGGCGAGGAGGGAAGCCTTGACGTACGATCCTGATCCGCGGGGGATGCGCTTTGCGCGGGAAGCGGTGGCGGGATATTACGGGGATCATGGGGCGGATGTTGATCCGGACAGCGTGGTGCTGACTACCAGTACGAGTGAGGGGTATGGGTATCTGTTTCGGCTGCTGTGCGACGCGGGCGATGAGGTGCTGGTGGCGCAGCCGAGCTATCCGCTGTTCGATTTTCTGGCGGACCTGGAGGATGTGCGGCTGAAGCCTTACCCACTGTTCTATGACTATGGATGGTGGATCGATTTTGCGGAGCTGGAGGGTCGGATTGGGCCGAGGACGAAGGCTATTGTTGTGGTTCATCCGAACAATCCGACGGGGCACGCTACGGGAGTGGCAGAGCGGGGGAGGCTGGAGGAGATCTGTGCGCGACGCGGGTTGGCACTGATCGTGGATGAGGTGTTTCTGGATTATCCGGTTGAAGAGGATGTTAGGTTGCGGAGCTTTGCTGTGGGGCCGCACCCGGCGCTGACATTTGTACTGAGCGGGATGAGCAAGATTGCGGGGCTGCCGCAGATGAAGGTTGGGTGGATCGTGGGGTTGGGGCCGGAGGGGGATCGCGGGCCGGCGATGGGGCGGCTGGAGGTCGTCGCGGATACCTTCTTGTCGATGAACGCTCCGATGCAGTGGGCGCTGCCGGTCTGGTTGGCTGGGAGGCAGTGGATTCAGAAACAGATTCGGGATAGGGTGAGGGGAAACCTGCTGACGACGGCGGGGGGCGGTGCCGAAGTTCTGAGGTTGGATGCGGGATGGAGTGCGATTCTGCGGCTGCCGCAGCGGCTCGGCGAGGAAGATGTTGCGGGGAGGTTACTACGGGAGGCGGGAGTGGTGGTACATCCGGGGAGCTTTTACGGGATAAGCGAAGCTGGTCGGGTGGTGGTGAGTCTGCTGGGACCTGCGGGCGAGTTTGCGGAGGGGATATCGAGGATCAAAAGGGTAACTAAGTGGAATCACGCTAGTTACTAGCTTATGGGGTGCGTGTAAAGTTGTACATTTTGTATTTCTTATAAGCAACTGATTTTATTATGTTTGAAGAAAAGGATTTGAGTCGCGTTCCGCGCCGATCGTGGTCCTGGAGCCGTGGCCGGGAATGACCGTGACCTCGTCGGGCAGGGTGAGGAGGCGGTCGTGGATAGAGGCAAGGAGCTTGCGGATGTCGCCGCCGGGTAGGTCGGTGCGGCCTACGCTGCCGGCGAATAGGGTGTCTCCGGCGAGAAGGAGAGTCTGGGCTGGGAGGTAGAGGCAGACGCTGCCTTCGGTGTGGCCCGGGGTATGGATGATGGAGCCGGCGAGACCGGTGATGGCGATGAGTTTACCGTCCTCGAGGGTGTCGTCGGGGGTGGGGACAGTGGGGGTGGGGATGCCGAGCCAGCCTGCCTGAATGTCCATCATTTTGACCAGAGGGAGGTCATGTTGGTTGTAGAGGATGGGGGCGCCGGTGAGTTGCTTGAGGCGATGGGCTCCGGCGATGTGGTCGATGTGGGCGTGGGTGATGACGATTTGTTTGACGGTGAGGTTGTGGGTGGCTAAGACGGCCATGATTCGGCCGATGTCGTCGCCGGGATCGACTACGATGGCCTCGCGGGAGGTTTCGTCTCCCAGAATGGAGCAGTTGCATTGCAGCGGGCCGACAACGAGAATCTCGTGGATCATGGGAGTTTGAGCCTTCAGGTGGGAGCTTTTTGGAATAAAAAATGCGCAAGCCGGGGCCTGCGCATCTTGGAAGATCTAAGAGTTACTTCTTGGCGGGCGTCGTCTGGCTGGTGGGGTGGGCGGTGCCGGAGAGGACGGAGTGGTCGCCACTGGCGCGCGAGAGCAGGATGGTAAGACCAATGGAGGTGACCATAAAGACGATCGCCGAGTAGGTGGTGAGCTTGGTGAGAAGATTGGCTGCGCCGCGAGGACCGAAAGCGGTCTGCGATCCCTGGCCGCCAAAGGCTCCGGCGAGGTCGGCCGACTTGCCCTGCTGCAGGAGGACTACGCCAATGAGAAAGAGACAGACGATAACGTGAATGATGACGAGAAGAATAACCATCGGAGCTGCTTGCTACCTCTTGTGCCCGGAGAATTGTTGTCCGGAGAATGTTCGGGATCGGTGCATGAGTCCCGGCGCCTTGCGGCGTTCCCACCTAGACCTAGAACCTAGTGTATCACTGGCTATAACAGGTAGCCCAACTGGCGGTGGCTGTATGACCGGCTTCTGGCGGAGATGGTTGATACGGGGTGGTGTGCTGAATCTAAGTCCACAACAGCCTGACTGCGTCCGGAGACAGGAGCATCCCGCCGGCGCGATAAGGAATCGGCAACTGCGTAAGAGGTTGGGTGGAAAAGGGACGAGCGGTTTGGGCAGGATGGAGTTCATCGGGATCCTTCGCTCCGCTCAGGATGACGGCAAAGGTGTGATGCGGGCTTAGGCGGTCTTGATGATTGCGATTTTGTTGGAGGCTGGGGGTGGGCGGGGCGATTTTGTATCGGATGCGTGTCGCGAGGGGTGAGCGCATACAACACCGCCTCCATGCGATTGGAGACGCCGAGTTTGTCGTAGATGCGGAAGAGGTGGTTTTTGATCGTGTGTTCGCTGAGCTTTAGCACGGTAGCCAACTCGGAGTTGCTGAGGCCGTCCGATAGAAGATGCAGGACCTGTTGCTCGCGGGTGGTGAGCAGCGGTTTGCCGTGGCGGTCTATGACATTGGTAGATCTGGGATGAGAGAGAGAAGACACGAGGTGGGCGAGCAGCTCGTTCTTTGCCCATATCTGCCCCTGGTGAACGCATCGGATGCACTTGCAGAGGAGCTCGAACCGTAGATCGGCGCTGCCAAAGATTCCTTTCGCTCCGGCGCGGAATAAGGAGATGACTTCGGCATAGTCGGGATCCTGGGTGAGGACGACGACGCGGGCACTTTTGTAAAAGTCGGGAAGCGATTGAAGGATCGAGACGGCTCCGGGCGTGTTGTCCATTCTTGAGGAGCCGATGAGGATGACGTCTGCCGGGATGGGCCCGGTCGTACTGAGGAGATGCTGGACATCATTGATCGGGGCGACGATCTCGATATCGGGAACCGCTTGAAAGGCACCCTGCAAAAGCTCGCAAAGCATCACGGGCAGGTTCGCCACAATGACTTTAATGACATCAGGAGAGGTATTGTTTTCAGTAACTCGCTTCATGAGTCTCTCCAGCACGAGGTTGGTCACTCAATTGAGAATATCTTCTCACTATCAGAGATGATCTCCAGACGAAAACGTTACATGAATTGCTACGTTCAATTGTGACGTAAGTGCTCATCGAGTATTGCTTACAGTGATTCGATTACTCCGAAAATTCACAATGGAAGTTGAGGGTCTCTCGTGGGCATAAATCTATGTTCTTTCTTTTGCGCAGAGACGTATTTACTAAATTATCCATGAGAATAATTTCTTATGGCCTATGAGTTCCGAACCAAACCCGTTTCAGCGTGGGCTTGGAAGTAGGCTAACGACATCTCTAGTCCCTGACGGAGTTGAATCTTGGGGGTCCATCCCAGGAGACGGATCGCTTTGCTGATGTCTGGCCTGCGACGGGTGGGGTCGTCCTGGGGAAGCGGCTTGAAGACGACTTTTTTGTCTGATCCGATGAGCTTGAGAATCTCTTCGGCGCAACTTAGGATGGTCCACTCTTCTGGATTGCCTATGTTGACGGGAAGATGCTCGTCGGAGTCTGCGAGTGCGAGGATGCCGGCTACCAGATCCGAGACATAACAGAAGCTTCGGGTCTGCATACCGTCCCCGTAAATGGTGAGCGGCTCGCCACGAAGGGCCTGCGACATGAGGTTGGAGATGACTCGGCCATCGTTGATTTGTAACCTTGGGCCGTACGTGTTGAAGATTCTCACCAGGTGGGTGTTGACTCGATGATAGCGGTGGTAGGCCATGACCGCGGCCTCGGAGAATCGCTTGGCTTCGTCGTAGACGGAACGGGGTCCGATTGGATTGACGTGTCCCCAGTAGGTTTCCGTCTGGGGATGAACTTCGGGGTCTCCGTAGCACTCGGAGGTAGAGGCGTGCAGGTACCCGGCGTGGTACTTTTTGCTATTTTCAGAGTGTTGATGGTTCCGGCCGACCCGACGAGCAGTGTTTCCACGCCGAGCCGGGCGTAGTCTACAGGGCTTGCCGGCGAAGCAAAGTTGAAGACGAAGTCGACTTTACCGGGGTCGAATGGCTGGCAGATATCGAGGCGATCAAACTTGAATCGGGACTCGTTGCGCAGGTGAACCAGATTAGCTTCATTGCCCGTGCTCAGGTTGTCAACGCCGATCACGCTGTTTCCTGCGTCCAGCAGGGAATCGCACAGGTGCGAACCGAGAAATCCTGCCGCTCCTGTTACAAGAATTCTTTTGGCGTTCATATCTCCCTCGGATGCGAGATTCAATCGGGCTTACTCAGGAAACCCAACCGGCTCGCGCAAAATGTTCAGTAGATCGAAGAAACGACTTGAGTAAGGATCGACTATCGAGAGCGAGATGCGACGGTTGCGAGCTCCTGGGTGTGGTGTCGCGTGGGTCTACCTACGCTGAAATAAGTAATCTCATTTTCCAACATCAGTTCGGGATCATATAGATTCCGGCCATCCAGGATGATCGGAAAGCGCATCGCTGCGCTGAGGCGCTGAAGGTCGAGACGTGCAAACTCCGCCCAATCTGTGAGGATCAAAAGAGCATCTACGTCATTGGAAGCGTCGTAGGGGTCAGATGCGTATTGAATCTCGGGACTTGACGGGAGTATCTGCTCAGCACGCTGCATTGCGGCGGGATCAAAGGCACGGATGGAGCATCCTTCTTCGATCAACATTCGAACTAACTCGATCGCGGGAGAGTCGCGGATATCGTCGGTTCCGCCTTTGAAGGCAAGACCGAGAACGCCAAGTTTTTGCCGCGGAGCGTCCAAAGCGCTGAACGAACCTTGTTGAGGAATCTCCGCTTCTGGTCTGCATTGATGTTTTCGACTTCGGTCAGGAGAGCAAAATTGACTCCGAGTTGCTCGGCGACGGAGCGGAACGCGGCGACGTCTTTCGGAAAGCAGGATCCACCGTAACCGATGCCGGGCCGCAGGAACCGTGGACCGATGCGGCTGTCGAGGCCCATGCCCTGGGCAACCTGCTCGACGTCGGCGTCTGCGGCCTCGCAAAGGTTGGAGACGGCGTTGATGAAGGAGATCTTGAGAGCAAGGAAGGCGTTTGAGGCGTGCTTGATGATCTCGGCGCTCTTGGTGGTGGTACGTAGCAGAGGCGGTGGGGTGTCATGATTGCAGGCACCGTCGATCGCTCCTGCCTTTGCGTAGTACCTGCCTGTGGTCAGGGGTTCGTAGATCTTGGACATGATGTCGGCGGCACGGTCACTATCTGTTCCTACGACGATTCGATCTGGATGGAGGAAGTCTGATACGGCCGTTCCTTCGCGTAAAAACTCCGGGTTCGAGACGACGTCAAACATCTCTCTCGAGACGCCGTTGCGTTCCATAACCCTGCGAATCCACTCGTTCGTGTAGACGGGAACTGTGCTTTTTTCTGCAATCACCTTATAGGCTGTGATCGAGCGCGCAATTTCACTGGCGACTGCCTCGACGTACGACAGGTCCGCATCTCCTGTTTCGCTCTGGGGTGTTCCTACAGCTATGAAGATTGCCTGTGCTTCACGCGTGGCAGCAGACAGGTCTGTGGTGAACCGCACCCTGGCGTTGCCATATCGCTGCAGGAGTTCGGGCAGGTGCTTCTCGTGAATTAAACTCTCTCCGTCTTGCAGTGCGGACACTTTTTGCTGGTCATTATCGACGCATACGACGCTGTGACCCATCTCTGCAAAACAAACAGCAGCTACTAATCCGACGTAGCCGGAACCGACGACTGCAATGTGAATCGAATCACTCATAGGGTCTCCCAGAAATCTATTTTTTATGTGCAAAACCGAGGTTGGCGATGCTGCTCGCCGTTATTCTTTTTCCGTGTATGAGCTTGGTCCCTATAGGCAGCTGTCCCGTTTAGGATGATGAGAACCATGGATGAGTTGGCTGGGCCGCGGAGATATCTGAAATATCGGCAGGGAACTCCCTGGCGCGCCCGCGGCATCCCGGCGGGACGCTTGAGGCTGGTTGAGATTCGGAGTGAGGAGGGTGATGGCCCTGGAAGCGCCATTTTATTGGTAAGTGTCTCCATGGGGCCCTCCAGCACGGACGTTTGTCGCTGCATGAGAATTTTCTCAGCTTTGCTGTCGCTCTGTTGCAGAAAAACAGTCAAGTCTCCTTATACCGCAGGTTGCGGTGTGGAAGCTATTTTTTATTTTGTGTGCCGGTGCCGTCTTCTTGAACAGGTTCAGGGCACAACGTCGGGTATTCGACGAAGCTCTGATTGTCGTGGGGTGAAACACAATCTCCGGTTGGCGGTAAGAATTCAGTTTTGCAATCGCATCTCTCTCGTGAGAAATACTTCTCGGGTACTTTTCTTCGTTGCCTGGAGATATCGATACAGGTTACTCTGGGACGTAGCACATTAGGGCTCAACTTGTTGCTCAGTGGTTCCACCAATTTGCGAGAAGGCACTCTCTGAAGGGGCTTCCCCAATGACACCTTCCAACAGAACAACCATTTTAGAGCTAGCACCAATCGGCGATATCGGGCTCTTGTTCTGCTGTCTCGGCCTTTCTTATGTAACAGCGGTTCATCAGCGTGTATTCGATGTCTTCAACTCGCTGGAGACGCACTATCCCATTCAGGTTTTTGTGGCGACGATCGTGCTGGCCACAGGATGGCATGTGGCACTGCGGTCCAACGGGTTTTATCGTTCGCGTCGATTGAACGGTTCTCTTAGAGAGATACTCGATGTCTGCACGGCCAGTTCGCTCTGTGCGCTGTTGAGTTGCGTCTGGTTGTGGCTGATCGGCTCCCGTTCCATACGCAGCACGGTAGACATGGCCGTTGTCGCAGCCCTCTTCGGCATTATGAGCTTCGCGGCATTTCTTACAACGCGTCTGGTCGCTCGAGCGACGATGCAGGCGTTTCGTGCCCGGGGCACAATCGCAGACATGTCCTGATCGTGGGCACCAATCGCCGAGCCAATAGCTTTGTTCTAGAGTTAGCCAACCACCCTGAATGGGGATACTGCGTACAGGGTTTTGTGGATGATCAATGGTGGAGCAAACAGACGGCTGACTCCCAACTGGGAGCTTTAGTTGGTGGTCTGGATTCCGTCCCAGAATTATTGAGAACGCTACCGGTGGATGAGGTGATTGTCGCTTTGCCTCTGGCGTCGTTCTACCAGCAGATTGCGAGCATCATCTCCTCATGTCGCGATCACGGAATCGCTGTCCGGTTTCTTGGTACTTTTTTGATCAGGACGAGTCCAAACGGACGGCTTTTTGCGCGGAACCATTGGCACCATTACTTTGCATGATGAATCCTGGAATGCGTGGGCGTTCATGATCAAACGTGCAACCGATGTCATGGTGTCCCTGTTGTTGCTTGTGGGGCTGGCTCCGCTTTTCCTGATGATCGCGTTGTTGATCAAGCTGACTTCCAAAGGACCGGTCTTCTTCAGGCAGACCAGAATGGGGTACGGCAAGCGGCCTTTCGAGATTCTGAAGTTTCGCACGATGGTTCAGGATGCGGAACGTCTTATGTCGCAGATCGAACACCTGAACGAGACCCAGGGGCCAACGTTCAAGTTGAAGAATGATCCGCGGATTACTCCGGCGGGCAGGTTTCTTCGGAAGACGAGTCTGGACGAGATCCCGCAGCTGATCAATGTGCTGATCGGAGACATGAGCCTTGTAGGTCCGCGACCGCTTCCGCTTCGTGACTACGAGGGATTTTCGCAGGACTGGCACAGACGACGGTTCAGTGTGAAGCCGGGAATCACCTGCCTGTGGCAGATTATGGGCCGGAGCTCTATAGGATTCGACGAGTGGATGGCGTTGGATATGCGATACATCGATCAGTGGTCGGTGTGGCTCGATATCAAAATTCTTTTTCAGACGATCCCTGCAGTGTTCCGCGGATCTGGTGCCGTGTAGAGATTGATCTCTTTGTATAGAGTCGACGATTTCATCGCCCCTATGGGGGTGCGGCTCGAGGCAGAGGAGATCCTATCTGGCATTTCGCTTTGAATTCGTGGATATTGGGCAGACAATAGGCCAACCGTCTCCGGTCGACCCTGGGATGAATCGTTCGAAAGTTTGGATTGGTGCGGAGGAGGGGACTTGAACCCCTATGCCTTGCGGCGCTAGCACCTCAAGCTAGTGCGTCTGCCAATTTCGCCACCTCCGCGCTTTATCTCGACGCCGGTGAGCGCGAGGTGCGGTAAGCAATCCGAAGGTAAGTATAGCATCTGAGGGCGGTGATTGGGAGCTGTGGATTGGGACGTTGCCGAGAGTAATATCGTCGGAGCGAAGTCGGATGTGCGGGTATCAACGAAACTGCCTCTTCCGATTGAGAAGAGGCAGTTTGCTGGTTGGTTTCGGTATCGGTTACATATCGCGCTTCGGAGATGCCTTGGTGAGGACTCCGTCCAAGGCTTTTCCTGAAGGAGTAATGGTCACAGTCCCGTCCCGAACGATCTGTGAGGCGGTGACATCCTTGCCGTACACAGCCTTGTTGGCGTCATCGTCGGTATCCATGGATGCGCTGGCCAAAGAAGCGCCGGCAAACAATCCACCCTTGGCTCTGGAGTAGGTCAGGACATCGACATTCGGATCGTTGGCTCCAACGGCTTTCGCTCCGGTAGGACCGGCAACGGCAGTCGCGTCCGCACCCAGCTTCATTTTGCCGGAGAGGATCTTCGAGGCGCCGACGTTGGTCTCGACCACCAGCACATAGTCGGTGGAAGAGCTGCCGAGCTGTACGCCGAGGCTTCCGACGTCCAACTTGTACATAGCGGGAGCCGACCATGGGCCGCTAAAGTCGGCGCCAGAGCGGCAGGCGATCACGCCTCGTCCATAGGTCACGCCGAGGCCGACTCCAACCTTCTTGACGGACGGGAAGACGAGCACGCATGCGGATTTATTGAGGAGGTGTTTCGGTATGCCGTCGGGTTTGGCGAGGAACTGTCTTAATACTTCGGCTGAATTGCCAAGGCGATCGTCAATCTTATTTTGCGCAACAGCCGGTAAGGTAACCCCAATGCACACCAGAGCGAGTAAAAGTTCTTTTTTCATTATTGAACCTTTCTTGGTTTGTTTTCCGGATTTAGGGCCGATTGCCGCTTTTGGCGGTTCACTGTTCGCATGGGATTGCCAGCTTCAACCGGTGAAACTATCGAAATACCAGGCCGTGATGCTGGGGAGAGCGAGGAATGCGGTGACAGAACGACAGCGATCAATCGCGAACGACTATGGTGGCAAGTTAAAGGGAACGGCCTGTTCTGTCAATAGAAAAAGGCCGTTCGAGTCGACTTAGAAGAGCTCCGTGAATCACCTTTCAGGAGAAAGGCCGCTTCCTGGGACGACGGGTGAGGTCGCTGGAGCGCGCTTCTTCTTCTGGACAGGTGGCGCTGCGTTTGGTGGGCGTTGCTTCCCGTGGCCGTTGCCGTTCTTCTTCTTTCCGGGGGTTTCAACAACGGCGCGCATCCAATAGTTTCCTTCGGAGTCGGCCTCGATGCCATGGACCTCGCGTTCGAAGCCGGGGAAGCGCTTACCAAACTCTTCCATGGCGAGGATGAGCTTGATGACTGGGCTTTCGGCGCTGCCTAGACGTTCGCCGGGCATCGACATGGGGATACCGGGAGGGTAGGGAACGAGCATGACAGCGGCGATTCGCCCGGCCATCTCCGAAAAGCGAATCTTCTCGGTTTCGTGGCGGAGGAGCTTCTGGTAGGTCTGAGCGGGTGTGAGGATGGGGTCGAAGTCTTCGTCACAAGCATCGTTGACGAGTCCGGAGAGGTTGAGCTGAACCATCGCCGCGTGCATCTCGTCGGAGAGCTCTTTGAGGGTGACGTTGCGGTAGCGATGGGGGTAGCGAGAGACGAGTTCAGGTAGGGCTTCTTCGAGGGGCGCTTCGGAGTCGTAGAGGCGTTTGAACTCGAAGAGGTTTTCGAGCAAGGCGCCCCATTTGCCTTTGGAGGTGCCGACGGAGAAGAGAACCAGGACGGTGTAGTCGCCGGTGCGAGCGATCTCGACGCGACGTCCGTCGAGGAACTCGGTGACGATGGCAGCGGGGATTCCCCAGTCGCTGACCTTACCCTGAGCGTTGACGCCGGGGGTAAGGATGGTGACTTTGGTGGGGTCGAGCATGCAGTAGTCGTCGGAGATGTCTTCATCCTGAAAGCCGTGCCACTCTTCACCTGGTTTGAGGGTCCATGCGCTGGAACGGTTGGTGAGGAGACCGTCGGCTGCCTCTTCGAGGAGGTATGTTTTTCCGTCGAAGGGATCGAAGACGTACTCGGGTTGATAGAGGCGGAAGAACCAGCCTTGTTCGGCTTCGCGGAGACGATGGCCGATGGACGACATTGCTTTGCGGAAGCTGATGGCATCCTGCAGGGTCTCGCTCATTAGCGTGGGACCGGCGGGCTCGTCCATCATGGCTGCGGCTACGTCGAGGCTCGCGATGAGTGGGTAGAAGGGCGAGGTGGTGCCGTGCATCATGAAGGACTCGTTGAACTGATCGAAGTCGAGATTGGCGCGTGGGCTTAGCTTGACGTGAATCATGGAACCCATCGAGAACGCTGCGAGCATCTTGTGCGTGGACTGGACAGCGAAGATGGTGGGGCGATCGGGCATATCGTCGGGAACACCCATCGCGAAGCGGCCCTGGTAGATCTCGTGGAACTTGGCGTAGGCATACCAGGCTTCGTCAAAGTGAATGCGCGGGACGGACTTCGAAAGCTCGGTGACGACGCGGTTCACGTCGTAGCAGAGGCCGTCGTAGGTGGAGTTGGTGACGACGGCGTAGGTGGGATTCTGGTTGGCGACGCCGGTAGTGAGCGGGCTCTTGTCGATGATGCCGCGGATGAACTCGGGGCTGAAGCGTTTGAGAGGAACGAGGCCGATCATGCCATATCCGTTGCGCGTGGGCTTCATATAGACGGGGCGCGCGCCGGTGACGGTGAGGGAGTGGCAGATGGACTTGTGGCAGTTCGCGTCGGCGAGGACGATGTCGTCCTGCGCAATGACGCCGTGGCCGACGATCTGATTGGAGGTGCTGGAACCGCCGAGAACGTAGAAGGTCCAGTCGGCGCCGAAGATGCGCGCGGCGTTGCGCTCGGATTCGCCGGGAGGCCCGAGGTGATCGAGCCAGGAGCCGAGCGGCGAGGTGGAGATGCCGAGGTCGGAACGCATGATGTTTTCGCCGAAGAACTTATGAAACTCCATGCCTACGGGATGCTTGAGAAAAGCGACGCCGCCCATGTGGCCGGGAGCATCCCAGGAGTAGGCACCCTGATCGTTGTACTTCTTCAGTTCGCGGAAGTAGGGCGGGAGGAGTTGCTCGTGGTAGCGCTCGACGGCGAAGTCGACACGATTGGCGATGAAGGCGGGGGTGTCGCCGAAGAGATGGATGTACTCGTGGACCTGCTTGACCACTTCGAGCGGGAGTTCGCTGACGAGAGTGCGGTCGGCGATGAGAAAGATGGGGATTTTCTTGTTGCGGCGGCGTACGGCACGGAGGATCGCCAGCGCCGCGCCTTCGGCAAACTGGTTCTCGCCCTCCAGGTCCCAGTCCAGAAGGATGGTGCTGTACGACGGGTCGGATGTGACCAGGGACAGACCGTCCTCTGGCGTCGAGGTGCGGACGACCTCGTAGCCTTCGAGACGAATCGCCTCCACCAACCGCTCCATAGCGCGGTCTGAGACCGAATCCGTGCCGCCAACCTCACTCGCAATCAATAAAACCCAACGACCTTCGCTCATACACCTCTCACTTCTTGTGTTAATCCTCTTAGATGTTACAGGGAAGTTTTGTGGGGTGTTTATCGCATGTGAATGTTGGGCAAATTGTTGGGCGGATGAGGATAGATCAGGCGCAGTTGACGCAACCGTAGTGAGCGCAGAGTTTGCAGACCAGGATCAAGTGTTTCTTCAGGGCCTGACGGGCGCGGTGTATGCGGATGCGGCGTTGCCGGCCGGAATGCGAGTTTTCTCCGCGAAAGCTTCCTGTCGGAGGGCTTCAGAACGGGAAGCACGTGATCGATGCACTCATACTCGATCTCCTCTGATCTGGGAGCGGGCGGAGTGTCTGTGGAGTGACGAGCCAACCGCTCCAAGGCACGGTCTTCGGCGGAACGGTGGCGATAGTAGTCGATTATGGCGTTACGGAGGAAAACCAAGCGGCGGCGGAGTCCTGTCGCCGTAACATCGAGGCATTTTCGATAGCGCGGATATAGGCGCTCTGAACTATGTCTTCTGCGGCTGCTGCAGAAGCGACGCTGATCTAGAAATGAAGGGTGAGGTCGGCGAAGCTCGCAAGTTCGAGTAGTTGTTGCCCTGCAGGGGTTGGTTCACGACCTCGTGCTCGAGGACCCAGGTGAAATCGTGCGGAATGAAGATGGCGTTCAAGCCGGCTGAGAGCGCTGGGTTGACGTCCGAGCGGGGGCTATTGCCGACCATCCAGGTATTGCATGCCTCGCAACCGTGGTGAGAGGAAAGGGAGAGGTAGGCCTCGTGGTGTTTTTCAGGCAGCACCTCAACAGAAGTGAAATGAGGAGCGAGGCCGGATCGATGCAGCTTGTCGGTTTGCTCGTCCTGGTCTCCCTTGGTAACGAGAATGAGTCGGTGGCGCGTGGCGAGTTCGCTTAATGTGGGAGCGACGTCAGGAAGAAGCTCGATCTCCTGATCGGCGATGGACTGGGCGAAGCTTTCAATGCGACGGTGCTTTTCGTCTGTCATGGGGACGTCGGTGAGCTGTTCGAAGCAGGCAACCAGCGACCTGCGGAAGCTGTGAAGTCCGTAACCGTGGGCACGGATGGTGTCGTGCTCGACCCGGTTGAGGTGTCCGCGGACCTCTTCCTCAGTGTGAACTCGATGATCAAGGTAGGAGATGAAGCTGGTGATGGCACGCTCGAAGTAGATGTTGTTCTCCCAGAGAGTGTCGTCGGCATCAATCAGCAGGGTCTGGTTAGCGGGGCGGCGGACGATTTGAGTAGGCGAGTTCACACACTGATTATAAAGTGCTCCCGCGACGGCGCTGGATGTGTGGAAGATAAGTCTTGAACGGCATGCCACGCTTGGGGGATGTATTCCTTGAGGTGGCTATGCGAGAGTTGAAAGCGATCACGAGTCCTGGTCTGGTGCAGTTGGAAAGATTGCACGAGGCCTGTCACGTCAGCTGCAGATTTTGTTTATCGAGTATGGGACCCTTTCGAGGTGATTCTGCGATCAAGTGCAGATGAGCATTACGATCAACTCGCAGAAGACGTTACGCTCGCGAGGCCGGTTATGAAAATGATCGCAAAGCGAAGATATTAGTTCCGATCGACGCTGGGAGAATAGAAGGCAAACCGAGGCATGATTCCAGAGGCTGGCCAGAGGTTCGGTCCGTACGAGATCCTGGGCAGACTGGGCGGGGGAGGCATGGGCCTCGTCTTTCGAGCCTGGGATGAGCGGTTGCATCGCGAGGTTGCGGTGAAGCTTTTGCATGAGAGCTATAAGATGCCAGGAATGCGAGAGCGTTTCCTGCAGGAGGCACGGGCTGCGTCTGCACTGAATCACCCAAATATCTGTATGGTGTTCGACATCGGCGAACAGGATGGCACGCCTTATCTAGTGATGGAACTGCTGGAGGGCGAAACCGTAAGGTCTCGAATCGAACATGGCGCGCTCTCGTCGGACGAGATTGTTCGATATGCACTTGAGATATCTGACGCGTTGGCGGCGGCACACAGTAAAGGGATTGTGCATCGAGATATCAAGCCGGCAAATATCTTCCTGGTGAAGATGCCGAATGGAAAGAGCCAGGCTAAGGTGCTGGACTTTGGCCTGGCGAAGATAGGGCTCGAAGTACGTGGGGGTTGGGAATCGCGAACGCTTGATATGACGCTGTCGGGAGCGACTGTTGGGACGGTGGCATATATGTCGCCTGAGCAGGCGCGGGGCGAGTCGTTGGACACTCGATCGGATCTGTTTTCGCTGGGAGTCGTCCTTTATGAGATGGCGACGCGACGTGTGCCGTTTGAAGGGACGACGAGTGCGCTGATGTTTGTGCAGCTTCTCAGTCATACGCCGGACTCTGTGCGTAACTGGAACGAATCGATTCCGCGTGACTTGGAGCGAATTATTCTCAGGTTGATGGCGAAGAATCGGACTGAGCGATTTCAGACCACGCAGGAGTTGCAGGAGGCTTTGACAAGGGTTGGGGGAAGCTGGGTCGAGGAGGATGGTTGCATCGGGGATCTTTGTCAGCAGTTCCCCTCGTTCGTGCTTATGACCCAGTCGCTCTGCATAAGGGACCGAAACGCAAGCCTGAATCAAGCAAGGGCGATTCACGGGGTCGGCGAGAGGTGCGAGCCAGGGAGGCAAGTGATAGCAAAGGCTGGCCCGCCCCGTGCTCGGGCCGGGGACAGATTTTGACAGCGCTCTGCAAGGCTCGCATCTCGCTCAAGCGAGTGCTCTGGCATTTGAGAGTAAGGACTCGCAGTGGCATCGGGGCTCTGTATACGGGGTGGTAGTGCAACGCGACTCGTCTCAAGATGCAAGTGTCCAAGACGTTGGTCATAGCGCGTTGGCGGGAGCGAGGGTACTACCTTCTGAACCATGTTCGATAAGCTCTCGATGCGGGTTGACGCGTTTTGGAGAAGCTCACGATGACATTGCTGAGTGGAAGGTAACGGAATGGGTTGGCTCTGAAGACGATTCTTTAGCGGAGCTGATGGCGATGCAGAGAAAGAAAACCTGGGTTCGAGCGGCCGCCGCAGTGATCCTAATACTCGTCTTCGCGACGGCAGCCTCTCTATGGATTGGTAGAAGCCTCTTTCGTCCGATGGTACTCAAGCCAAGCGATCGTTTGCTGCTGACTCTTGTTCAGAACAAGACGGGTGACAAAGCGCTGGACGGAACTGTGATGCAGGGACTTGAGATTGCGCTGCATCAATCGAAGACTTTGAATGTCCTAGGTGGTGAAGCATATCGCGCGGGCCTGACGCAGATAAAGCCGGAAAGTACTGAAGCGATGATGACAGTGCCAGTGCAGAGTGTTGCGCAGACGATTGGCGCGAAGGCTTATTTGTACGGTGAGATCAACGGATCGGAGGCCCCCTATAGGATCAGTGTCGACGTGTTGAGGACAGACTCGAATGACAAAGTCGCGAGCCTCGATGAGATTGCTGTGACCAGGGAAGAGATTCCCGCGGCGATTGGCCGACTGGCGCTCGCTGTGCGAAGAGAGGTGAGTGAAGACAGTAAAGCTGACCTGCGGAGAACTATTCCATTTGGCGATGAGGCGTCAAAAAGCCTTGAGGCGTTGCACGCTTACTTCGCGGGCGCGACGGCGGAGCAGAGTGGGCGAATCACCGATGCGTTGAAGGGATATCAGGAAGCTGTCGGTTTCGATCCGAAGTTTGTTCAGGCGCAGATGCGTCTTGCATGGCTTTATCGCGAAGAAAAAGCTGAAGTGAAGTCTGCGGATGCGGCCGGCTTGGCGAGCGATGCCGCAGTTCACGCCAGCGAGGCGGTGAAGTTGCTGGCGAAATTCTGCTTTGAGATGAATGGGAGTGGGGATCTGGTTCAGGCTACCAGAACAATCCGCGAGTATGTGTTGCGATATCCGCTCAGCGTTGACGGGCGGAAGGGGTTGGCGATAGCGTTGCGAGTTCAAGGGTTATTCCCGGAGGCTTTGCATGCTGCACAGCAGGGGTATGAAGAGAACCCGTTCGATGCAGAGACTTATATCGAGGCAGAACGCGACCTGATCGGGATGGATCGATACGGAAGCGCCCTTGAACTGGAATCACAGGCTGGTCACATTGGCGTTGCGCGCAGTATCAACGTTCTGACCGCGGCATATCTAGATGGGAGGGAAGATCTTGTGACCGAGCGGGTAAGAGAATTGCAGGATGCGCTTGCAGGACCAACGATTGGCAGTCGCGCACAGGTGACGTACGCAGACTTGAATAATTACGGTCTTTACTTGGATAGCACAGGAAAGAAGGTGGCGGCTCTGGATCTGTGGCGTACGGCGGCCGCAAAAGCCAGCGACGAGGCTGAGCTATCTGGTACCCAGGCGTCTTTGTTGGCGCAAGGTGCTCTTGATTATGCTCTGGCAGAGAGTTGCCCCGCCGCACTGGCGATGGTTGAGGAAGGGAAGAGCTTGCCGAAGGGACCAGTTGCAAGCTTTAACGCAGGAATGGCAGCGGCTCTCTGTGGAGATCAGCCATATGCGGTAAAGACCGCCGTCACCCTGCAACAGCATTTTCCGCGAAATACTGTAGTGGTGCAAGACTATGTGCCTGAGTTGAACGCTGCAGCGGAGATTGGAATAAATGAGCCAGAGAAGGCCATCCCAGGTCTGGATACTCGCGTACAGTACGACGAGACGGTGTTCGCGGCATATTTGAGCGGCATGGCTCATGCTGCGCTAGGTCAGACGTCTCAGGCCATTCTCGATTTTCAAACAGTATTGGCCCGGCGCGGCGAAGCGTCGATGCTGGAAGGCGATCTATATCCAATGGCAGGGATAGGCGTAGCGAGGGGCTACAAGAACAGCCGCAATCAACCGAAGAGTGTCGAGGCTTATCGGAGATCTTTGAAGTTATGGAAAGAGGCGGACCAAAGGCAACCGTTAATGACCGAGGCATTGGCCAGAAGTAGATAAGGCCAACGCAATTAATCCATAATCAATGGGCCTTCAAATATCCCAGTTACACCTGACGTGTAGATAGAAGTGTTTCAGTTGGTTGGGTACCACTGGCTGGGCGGTAATTCAATGAGCACACGCACCGCTGGCAGATTGGGTTGGTTTCTACATTGAGCGACGCTCGGAACTCCCTGGCTACTCTTCCATTCACTACGTCTTCCAGAGTGGAGTGAGTTACATTTCCAATTGAGTTATGAAAGAAGCAAGGGCGGACAGAACCATCGATTTCAAGCACAGCCGAGACCCAGGGCGCGTTACATGCGGGAGCTTCAGGAGAGAACTGTCCTAGGTGCTCGCGGAAACGCCGTGAGATCTTTCGCAGCTTTGCTGGCGACTCGACTATGAATCTCTGGTTGATGTCTACTTTAAATTCGAGAATCAGCTGTTCGATTTCAACTTCGAGAACCGTTATCTGGTCCGCGCTCAGACCGATCTGGTTCTGTCTCGCAACGGGCCAGACTAAGGAGCGATTGAACGCTTCTGAGGTTAGATCGGCTGCGAGGAATGAGATGGAGTTCAAACCAATGGTCTTCGCCGCACTTACTGTCTGGCGTAGATGATTGTGGTTGGCTTTCTGCACGGTGGCCCGGCAGGTTATGGCCAACGAAGGATTGTATTGGCGAACAGCAGCGACCCCCTTATGGATAAGTTCAAAGGCTCCGCTGACACGGCGTATGTCATCGTGAACCTTTCGAGGACCATCGAGGGAGATAATGATGTCATCAAATAGATTCGCAACCTCGTCCGCTCGTTTGAACAAAAGCAGACCTGTGGTTAATAGAGTGATACGGATTTCCAGGTCTCGAAAAAATTTGCAGAGCGTCGCAAGATCGTTATGAAGCAACGGCTCGCCCCCGGTGAGAACCACTTGTCGAACTCCAAGATGTTGCAGCGAGAGTCGGTGGCGTTCCAGATTCTCGATGCGAACCTGTTCTTTGGTATCACGTTTCCAGATGTCGCACATAACGCAGCGGCAGTTGCAGAGACTATGCACATTCAGGATAAGGATAGGCATCGCTGTGATTGCCGATAGATGCGAAGTAAGAGATTGTGGGATTAACGCCTCATGCAGCACTGACACGCTCCACCTTCTTTCCGCCGACTCGGATTTCGTTTCCGAGCGTCCTTCTTGCCTGACTCAAAAGTTGATCAATCGGAGCGCGTAGCCATCTCCTGTGGCCCTCGATGATCAAGGGGGACAGGCCGGCTCGGAGTGAGTTGTGAAGACGGGAGTAAAGAGAATCGCTCGCAAGTTGGATTCTTCCTCCAAGGAAGACAAGTTCGATCTGGTCGAAAGTAAGCTGCGAAACAGTCTGCGCCGGAGTAAGACCTTTATCGCGCACAGCGACGAGGTCGGCTACAGAGGCTGGACGAAGACGTCCTTCTCCGTTGCGGAGGCGCAGAACACTGGCTGACCGCGTAGTGACCATTTCAAAAATAGACTCGGCATCCAGGCCAATCTCGTTACGCGCGAAATTTATTTCATCGAGCAGATCACCCGCAGAGGTGAGTGGAGAATCACTGCCAAGAACAACCGTATGAAGGGACTTGATCAGCGTCGCGGAAGGAGCGGAGCGAAAGAGGAATTGATTTGACGTCGGACAGATGACGAGAGCAGAGCGGCGCTGATTGATAAGTGAGACCCCCTTTTTATTCAGGGCGAGACCATGCACAAGGACTGTTCGTCCGTCGAGAACTTCCAGGCGATCCAGATCGAAGATCTCTTGGGCGCTTATTGCATCGACACCTTCTGCGGCGTGAAGCACGAAGGGTAAATTTGGCGGTGTATGATCGAAGTTGTGCACGAGATTCGGATCCATCGCAAGAGAGTGGGCCCAGCCAAACCTGGAGAGCACACGAACTGGAAATTCGGCGGCGACTAACTCGCGCGAAAGCGGGTTGTGATGGCAGACGGTCGTCACGCCACAGAGCAGATTGCGGATAGCTCCCCATACCAGCCTGGTCGGCTTCGGTACCTTGCGATGACATGAGATGAGAGCGGCGTGAGTCCGATGGATCTCTCTCGCCCACTCGGTCGAATTCAGGTACGGTCCGGCACCGAGGTTCGGGAAAAGGCTGAACTCAAGATGATCATGCGCGTTGATGAGGCCCGGGAGCAACAAGTAGCCGGATAGATCTATTGTTCCGGTCGAACTAGACGGCGTCTCACCGCGGCGAGCCGGTTCGGTTGAGAGGGAGCGTATGTATCCGCGTTCGATCTCAATCAATGCTCTGGTTGCTGCCCGGGGCCCAAGAGTACACCGTCCTCCCGTGAGCCGGAGAGTTTGAGAGGTCCCGGTTGCCTCCGGGGTCTTCGGCACCAGAGGCCTCTTTCGCAACTGCAGAATATAAATGGCGGGGAGGTTAACGGAAGCTTCGTACAACTCCAGCTTTCCACTCTCTTTGAAGATCTTTCTCTCCTCTGAATCAAAGTGCGGCTGGATGTTCGCGAGTAATTCGAATCCGAAAGTTTGAAAGATGTCAGTAATCTTCTGGAGCGAGTGCCTCTGTGACTGGATGTTTTCCGTTGAGCCCTGATGCGTGAAAGACCTTGTCCAGTTACAAGAGGCTGCCGTGTCCGGATGCATATCTGTCAAAAAGACAGTGGCACCAGGCCGAGTAACTCGGTGTAGTTCCCGAGTGAAGTCCTGCAGGCCTTCCAGATAGCTCAGAACGAACGATGAGATGACAAGGTCTATCGTGGCGTCCAGTATGGGCAGAGCAACACAGCATCCGAGTCGTAGCGAGCACGCTGGTCCAATCTTGGTTGCGGCACGCTGCAGCATCTCTGCGGAGGAATCCACGCCAATCAAACTGTTCGCATTGCGCGATGTTAAGAGTGAAAGCCATCTGCCAGTGCCGCAGCCAGCATCCAACACGTCAAGGCCGCTGACATCAGGCAGCATCTGACTCAGGAAGCGTTGCTCCAGCATGAGGAGCGGATTAGGCTGCTCATCGTAGACCTGCGCCCAGGTATCGAATACGTCGGACGAAGAACAGGCAGCCGCGGTCACAAACTTTCTCGCTTTGGCTTGCGGAGGCTGATGAATTCTTGGGCCCAGTGAAGTTCAATCGGGAAGCGATAGAAGCCGATAGTATATCGCCATGAGCTGAGACTCTTCAAAAGGAAGCGACTCCACCGCGGAGCACGGATATCCTGCACAGTAGGCCATCGTGAGCCGACGACGATCTCGAAGTTGTCGATGAGGTTCTTGGTCTTACGTTTAAGCCACGGCGCTTGTGTGTCAATGCGCAGAGTAAAGTCCATCCACCGCTTCGAAGCCCACTCTGCGGGTGTAGACGGCCACGCGATCTGGCCGTCAATATTACCGTACATATTGTCGGGTTGAGGTACCGGTGTGTAGTGATAGATGATGATCTCGGAGTCAGGATTGATTTTCTTCAGCTTTCGTATGAAGGCGAGGGTCTCACGTGTGTCTCGCTCCGGATCCCCTGGGTTTCCGATGACGAAAGAGAATTCAGGAATAATGCCGAACTTTTGTATCCGCTCAGCAATTGTTATTGTCTGCTCCGTCGTAATGCCTTTTTTCATCTCCCTGAGAGCCCAGTCAGAGCCTGACTCTGCACCGAAAAAATCATGGTGCAGCCGGCGCGCTTTAGCGCAGCGAAGGTTTCGTCGGAGTAACGTGACATGATATCGACCCGGGCCTCGCACCACCAACGAAGATTGAGATGTTCGATTCGCTTCGCAAGCTCCAAGGCGTGATCCTCCCTAAGGAAGAAGTTCATATCGTAGAACTGAACGGAGTCGGCGCCGTACTCTGTTACGAGATGCGAGAGAATTGCAGCCGTGCGTTCTGGGGACTCCATGCGTTCCTTGTTCCCGTAAGCAGCGTGTACTCCGCAGAAGCTGCAGTTAAAAGGACAACCAATGCTGGCGTGATGAACGGCGGTGCGCTTGCCGAAAAAAGAGGGACGAAGGTATTTTTCGACGGGTAACTTGTGGAAAGGCGACCAAGGGAATTCGTCAGGCCCCTTCATGGGCCGCTCGGCGTTGTTCCTCGGGAGACCAAAGATATCTTTATAGGATAGGCCGAGAATGGACTCGAATGTGCGTTTGCCACGCATCGCGTCCAGGAGTTCAAGCAAAGTATCTTCACCTTGGCCCCGAACAATGAAGTCGACATATTTCGCATTGAGCGCAGCGTCTGGATAGACGGAAGGGAAGTAACCTCCCCACACGATCTTGACATGAGGAAACGCGCGACGAATCTCACGTGAGGTCTCCATAGCTGCAACCATCTGCGGTCCAGGCATCACAGAGACGCCCAGAAGTTCGACACTATGTCGTGCGATCAGTTGCAATATAGTTGCCGTCGGGTTGTCGTCCACGTTGCCGTCGACGATCTCATATTCTTCGCGCCCTTCAAGGACTGCAGCGATAGCCAACACCGCAAGAGGGAGACGGCGATTGCGTGGTTTTGTGGCACGCGGATTGAAAAGAAGGATCATTTTTTAACTCTGGCGGTATAGATTCGGAATTGAGATGGTTCGCGCCTGCCGCGCATCTTCGCGAGTAACGGCCGCATAAGCCAGCGCATTCCGTAAGCGGGGCTGTAGGTTTGCCAACGAAGGCTAAAGCAGGCTTCTATACTTCGCAGTCGTTGGTCTGTAAGGAATTCGAGACTGCGGAGCCCATCCGAGGGAAAGCCGAAGCGTTGAGTAAAGGCCTGACGACGTTCGACGATCATCTCTCGACCACTCGCTTCGTTGCTATACCACGGGGTATCCGCAATAAGAATCGTTCCCCCGCCGCGAGTACAACGTACTGCTTCGGCTATAGTCTTCTCGTAGTCTTCGGAATAGTGAAAAGACGCGTTATAAATAACAATATCAAACGAGTCATCCGTGAAGGGTAGTACGTCAAGCTCTGCTTGAACACGAGGAAATAGTGCAGCAAGCTGTTTCCGATAGTGAATTGCAGCGCCTAGTCCATCGCTATCATTGGTAAGCAGGTCTACTGCGACCGACGCGTGACCCGCGAGGGCGAGGCGATAACTCATCCATCCGTTACCTGCGCCGAGATCCAGAATTCGAAGCTGTCTTTTGTTCGTGGGTCGTAAGCCGGGAAGAATATGCTGTTCAATGTACCGAAACGTCCTGGCTCGCATGGTCCATTGCTGACTGTTCTTTCCAGACAGGTCGCGATAGGGAAGTGCCAAATAGAAGTCTGCATTTATGCTGCCGCGGCCTTCTGCAGACCGAATGAACTCATAGTCTTTGATAAAGGGGGAGAAATAAGAGGCGCGTTCAGGAAGCAGGGTTCTCCAGATGCCCTGTTCGCTTGATAGTTTCAGGCAACAGTCCGGGCACACCAATATCGTGTCGGTGACACTCGTATGTGGAAGACCTCCGATCCATCCAGTACAGCGCGGGCACTGAAGGCGAAGCTCGCTATCTTCGTCAGCGCTAAAAGAGATCGATCGAGGATGGGTCGTCACCATCATCTCTGCACTCTTTCGAAGCGAAGAAGCATATGATCGCCAAGTACGCGAAACCCTCGACAGTTTGAGAGAACTCTGTCGATAGCACGCATGATATTCAGTAATTTTGGATGTTTACGGATCCATGGTTCAAGGTAAGACGGTGGAACGGTTACGCCGATACCTACGCAGGAACGCATCGCGAATGCAGGTGAGAACGACTTTCGCACCTGACGTAAAGTCGGATAGTAGACGTCTACGACGAATTCACCGACCTTGGCTGCTGTGCGGCCCGAGCATCGTCGAAACGCCGTGCGGAGCTTTCCGCGAAGCAGAAACCAAATCATCTCTGAGATGCAGAAGCGGGTAGAAAGACAAACGACAAATGGAGCGCCTGGGAGCATAAGAGTCGCTAAGTCCTCTGCTGTCTGGTTAAGATCGGCAACACAATTGAGACCCGAGAAGTTTGAGAAGGCGCCGTCAAATTGTCTTTCCGTTCGGATCTCGTGTATCAGCTCGATTGGCAGTTGGCTGAATCGCACGAGAGCATTCGGAGCCTCAGCGCGAAGACGTTGACTTGCGATCCGGATCATTTGTTCGGACGCATCAAAGGCAGCTACTGAGACTCCGTTGCGGGCGAGGAACATTGCGTCTTCGCCCGTGCCACAATTTAACTCAAGAACATAATCTCCAGATCGGAACGTATGATTCAATACATCCCACACGACGTCTCGTTGAGCGCGGCCGATAAGAGACTTGGTGAATAAGTCGTCGTATCCTTCAGCCAAATAGTCGAAGGCAAGCACAGCTTGAGGTTGAGCGGTCGCCAGGTTAGTCATGCTTCCACCTCCATAGAGGTCGAGAGCAAACCGGCGCGGGCGGCGACAATCTCACGACGCAGACTGGTCACTTGGTCGGATTCAACCTCAGCTGTGTCAGCTATGCGTGCGAGTTCGACCTCGTCTCGAAGAAGTTTGTCCGCGTAACTGTAAAACTTTTGAGAGTGCCGTCCCTTGACCTTGATCTCACGATCAGAACTAACGCCCCATGGCTTTAGTTGAACGAGACGATCAGCGATCTTCTTGTAGTACGGTGTCCCCTTGATAGGGTAAGACACGGTTGTGAAAAAAATATCGGGCTTCGATATACTGACATGCTTGATCGTGGCTTCGATGTCTTCCAGTTCTTCGCCTTCATAGCCCCACATCAGGAACATACCGCTTTCTATTCCTCTTTCGCGACTCATGGCGACGGCCTGTTGTACCTGCTCGATTTTTACACCGCGATCCATGGAATCGAGGATGCGCTGCGAACCGCTTTCAGAGCCGATCCAGATCCGGAAACAGCCAAGCTCTGCGAGGAGATCGAGCATCTCCGGATTCAGACGATCGGCTCGAGAGATGCATTCGAAAGGGATGCGAAGACGACGGCGACGCATCTCGCCAGCGTAGACGCGAAGCCATTGGTGATTGATCGTGAAGACGTCGTCAGATATCCAAACCATGTCCGGGGAATAGGTTTGGAGGAGCCATTCCACTTCATCGACGACGAGCAGCGGATCGCGACGGCGGTGAGTTTGGCCAAAGACCTGATGACTACACCAGCGACATTTGTAAGGGCATCCGCGAGCTGTGATGAAGTTGACCGAACCTTTACCATGCGCGTCTCGCCACGTCTTGACGTAACGACCGACATCAATGGCATGACGTGCCGGCCATGGTTGATTGTCGAGATCGGCGATCTGATTACGCTGCGCGGTTTCATGCATATTGCCGGCCGCATCAAGATAGGCGAGCCCTGGGATGGTGGCACATGCAGCTGTATCATTCGCTCGAAATGCCTCGAGCAACTCCTGTGTGGTGAGTTCGCCTTCACCTAAGACTACATAGTGCGCGCCTGCCTGGAGATATTCAAGCGCGTACGCGCCTGGTTCCGGACCACCGACGACCGCCTTCCAGCCGGCCTCGCGGGCCACCTTCAGGATTTCGACGACATTGCCACGTGTCATAAGATTGGCATAGATGCCGATGACAGAAGGCGTCTCAGTCCGTAGATGTTTGAAGAGGAGTTCACGACTGGAGAACGTGGTGTCGAAAACATCCACATCAAAACCTTGTTTCTGCAGATGGGAACATAGGTACAAAATGCCGAGCGGGGCGTAGGGCTTCAAAATCTGAAGCTCTTTGGGGTCTTCGTATAAAAAATAGCCGTGAGTAAGTAGAAGCTCTGCCATCTAAACCTGCCTCTCAGCCGGGATCAATTTCTGCAGAGGTACAAACTGCCGTTTGCCTGGACCTTCGGTGATTTCGTCAATGGGAAATGTTGTTGCCTTAGAATTTCTGCTGACGGCTTCTAGTTCAAAAACACATTGCCAAAGAGAAGCTAGATCAATATGACTTCCCGGCTTATCGACTTTATTCCAAGAGTCGACCTCCGCGTGGAGCGCGTTTCGTAGTGCCATGTAGAAATCATTGTTATAGGCTGCGCTAAACATGACGCACAGGTCGTCGCTATCCGTCCAATTTCGTTTGGCTCCAATCTGTTTCTGTACCCGCTCGAAGAAGGCGGTTCCGGGTAGTGGGTAAGAAAAGGAGATGCCGATTTCATCTGGACGGGTACTACGTACAAGCTCGATAGTCTTTTGAATGTCTACCCATGTCTCGCCTGGATAGCCGAATTGCAGGAAAAAGCACGCGCGAACACCTGCGATGCCAAGAAGAGACCGTGCGGTGGTTACATCAGTGACACTTAGTCCCTTGTCCATCGCATCGAGTACCTTCTGCGAGCCAGATTCGACGCCCATCCAGATCTCCTCACATCCTGCTCGCTTGAGTCCCGCAACAGTCTTAGGGGTCATCAGATCAGCGCGAGACTGAATCTTAAAGGGAGAGCGCACTTCATGGTTTCAATTTCATCTGCGAAGTCCTGCACCCACTGATGATTCAGCGCGAAGACGTCATCACCGAACCAGATATGCTCTACACCATATACTTCCTTCAGTTCGCGGATCTCTGCTGCGACCGATCTAGCAGGGCGAATCTGGAATTTGTTCCCTGAGATTGGCTTGGCACACCAGTTGCATCTGTAGGGACATCCGCGACTGGCGACGACATTGGTTGAAAAGCGGCCATGCGCAGCAGACCAAGCCTGGCGGTAGGGGGCTAGATCAATAAGTTCGCGCGCCGGCCTTGGCAGAGCGCTCCACGACGCATTTTTTGGGGCTCCTCCCGAACTTTTGAGGAGTGTTCCTGTAGCATCAAGATATATAAGACCCGGTATGTCTGAGTACGGGCGCGCAGAGACAATAGCGAAACACAACTCTACAAGTGTCCCTTCGGCTTCTCCCAGCAAAATAAAATCAACCCCGTTGCGGAGGTAGGACTCGGCCTGGTCGGTCATGTCGGAGCCATGTGCAATGACAACTGCTCCTGCTTCCTTCGCCTGCCGAGCGAGTTGCCAAGCGAGCTCGCGCATACGCGTTAAGCACATCTTGGAGAGAAAATTGAAGTCGTCTTCGTAGATCACCACGAGCTTAGGACGATGCTGCAGTAACGCCACTGCAAAGCCGGGGTTCGGGTCTTCGAGCATCGTGTCGAACACGGCAACGGGAATCTTCCCAGCCCTCAGTGCAGACGCAGCGTAAAGCGTACCGAGGGGAGGATACGGCTGCATCTTTCGGACCTGCTTGGGATCATAAGGGAGATGATAAGAATGGGTCAGCAGAACATCAGCCACAGATTACCTCCTCCCCTTTGTCTGATTAGCACGCATTGGCGGGCTCCTTAGGCAGTTCAGAACCAGTCACCAAGGAACGGCGGAGTACGATGCGTTCAGAGAGACTCGAAAGCCAGAGTTCCCACGGAAATGAATAGTTGCTCGAACGCAGCCGCCAACGGATTGGCATCTGAACGATGAACCGCACAGCGTACCGCAGCTTGGAATAGTTGTTTTGCTCGCGATCAATCTGATTATTGAGGAGAAAATAATCAAGCATGCGTCGCAGTCGGGCGAGCTCGTTGCCCTTAAGCCAAGGCAGCATGTTCGCGCCCAAAGGCATCTCCATCCACTCACGAAGATTCTTCGGTTCAGGAACACCCAGTTCGCGCAACTGGGGCCAGATAGGAATTCCCGGATAGGGAGTGAAGATATTTGGCGAAAAGCTAACATTGGGGAACTGACGACCAATGTCGCTCATGGTCTGAAAGGTGATGATTCGATCGGCTTCTGTCTCGCCCGGATACCCGAATATTAAGTTGAAAGTTACGCGAATTCCACCCAGTTGTGCTTTGCGGGCAGTTTCATACATCTCATCGACACGTTGATGACGTTTGTTCATCAGCTTCAGGACGGCGTCTGAAGTTGATTCAGTGCCAAAGCCCATGTGTGAAACACCGCTTGCTCCGAGTAACCGCACTTCATCCTCACTCATGCGACAGAGAAAGTCGGTAGAGGCCTGGAAGGTCCACTTGAACTTCACTCCGGAATCGATGATGCCTCGAGCGATCTGAAGAGCCCGCGGCAACTGAACAGGGAAGTTCGAGTCAAGCAACGCCACTTCTTCAATGCGGTAGCGAATTACGAGTTCGATCATCTCCGCGACAGTCCGATCGGCAGAGAGAGCGTTAAATCTACGTTTGTAAAAGACCATGTCCGTGCAGTAATTGCACGCATAAGGACACCCGACGCTGGTGGCATAGGCGAGTTTGCGGATACCAGAGATTTCTTCGTAAGCCTCAAAATTTGTGAGGTCGAACGCGGGGAGCGGAAGGGAGTCAAGAGGTTCCACCTTGCGATCAATGTTGTGATTACGTCGGCCATTCTTCTTCCAGGAAAGCCCCGCGATGTTACCAAGAGACTTTTTGCGGGCCAGAGCTCGAGCGGTTTCGACAAGTGTTATTTCGCCCTGGCCACGGACCACCATATCTACGAAGCTTTCGCTCAGGGTTTCGTCGGGAAGCAGAGACGGGTGCCATCCCCCAAAGATGACCGGAAGCCATGGAGTGTGGGTTTTGACCATGCTTGCCACCTCTATAGCGCCGCGGATCATTGGGCCAGTCAGAACGGAGATGCCAACGCAAAGCGCATCAACGCTCTCGCACTCTACACGGGTTAGGTAGTTCGGCTCGATAGCGGCATCTATCATCACAACATCGAAGTCCGCTTCACGCAGGCTGGCGGCAAGAGCGAGTAGGCAAAGTGGTGCGCCAAGCGGGGGCCCGTCATAAGGCGGATAAAACAAAACGACTTTGCCCTGACTTAGCATGCAGCCTCTACCGGCTCTGGGTTTGGTTCCAGGCGGCGCGCATCCACAACCGGCTTGAAACCCTCCGTCCGCTCCTTGAGCTTGTCATTCAGCCACAACTCGACAGGAACACGATACAGACCGTGATCAAGCCGGAAGCGAGCTGGAAAGGATATGCACTTCTGAGCGAGGCGGGTAATCCGAGTCCGACGGTCGACTCCTATTGGAATACGATCGAAGGCAATACGCAGGTAATCACGCATAATTTGTAGCTCTTCGTGATCACGCCCGTTCAGCCATGGGAGTTTGGTGTAACGCGGAAAAAACTCAGCCCATTTCTCAAGTGAGTCAGGGACCTCAATACCAAGCTCGGCAGCCCTATTCATTACATTGGTCCCGGGGTATGGAGTAAAAATATTGGTCCAGAATTCAGTCCCCGGGAAGCGCCGACAGACATCCATAATGAAATTCATGGTCTCTCGACGTTCTTTAGCTCCCTCTCCCGGATAGGCAAAGATAATGTTGAAAGAGGGGCGCATTCCTGCGGCCAGACACCGTGCAGCGCTTTCATAAATATCTTCGAAGTTTTGAAAGGTCTTGTTCATGGCCTTGAGGATCTTCGGAGATCCGGAGTCTACACCCTGGCAAATTTGATGCAGGCCGCTAAGGCGCAACAATTTCAAATCCTCGAGTGAAAGCCGAGAAGTCAGATTTGTGGTTGCTTGAATACTCCACTGAAACTCAGCCTTGGCCCGTACCAAACCCTCGCTAATGGCTCGTGCGCGATCCAAATCAACTAAGAAGTTATCGTCCACTATCCAAAGCATACTGAGGTTGTATCTCCGGCTTAGGTCGACGGTCTCCTCAACGAATTGCTCCGCTGGAAGAGCATTCCATTTACGCTTATAAACCGCGCCGTTCGTACAGTAGGCACAATCGAAGGGGCAGGCAAGGCTGGAGGTGTACATTGCCCAGCGTCTTCCGCACATTCGCTCATACGCATCGAAGTCCGCAATCTGATAGGCCTTTGGAGGTTGCTCTACAATCGGCTTTAGTGCGCGTTCGGGCGTAAATACAAGTCTATTCTCTCGCTTGAAACCAATGCCGGAAACGAAGTCCGGAGAAGACCGATTTTCAATGTGGCCGACTAATTCGAGGAACGAATCTTCTCCTTGTCCACACACTACGTAGTCAATGTACGACGATTGCAGTGTTTGTTTTGGCAAGAGAGAAGGGTGCCACCCACCAAGAACGATTGGAAACTCCGGGTCCCGAGCCTTAATCGCTTTTGCAATTTCGACAGTCTCGCGGATCATCGGACCGGTCACTAAAGAGATCCCGAGACATATCGCGTCACGCACCTCTTCCAGCACGCGCTGCTTATAGTTTGGGGTAATGGTGGAATCGATGAGAACAACCTGGTAGCCAGCTCGCATCAAAGGAGTGGCTACTGCGAGGATACCCAGAGGTGCCGTCGCATCAGAGCTCGCGAAAGACGGGAAAAAGAAGACAATTTTGCGGGACTTGGGCAATGCAATCTCCTCGCTCATTCCGGACGATATGACTTGCGGTGCCTGCAGTTGTCATATCCGTGTCAGTGATTTGTAAAGTTTGTTTAGAGAGCCGAAATTCTCCTGTTCCTTGAGATAAAGTGAAATCCATCAGGTGCTCCGATGACGTCAGTTTCCATCGATCAAACGATTTTGCCCCACGGCAGAGACCTTTATTTCGCCGGCGCGGTTTGTGATCTGCGCACAAATTCGTTCGAACTATCAAGTTTGCTAAGCCATCTTTCGACCCCCACTAACCACCTCGTCGGCAACCGATTCAGCATGCGAGTTGTGGTTAATGAATCTTCTTCGCTAAAACCAATGGGAGAGCCCCACTTCCGAGGATTACATCATGTAGTAACAGCGTCGTTTGGTGGCGACAACATCTTTGTATTCGATATCCTGCGCCGAACACTTAGTGCCAGTATTTCGACCGTAGCAGCTGAAGACTTCCGATTCTGGAAGGAGAAGCTGATCCCCATTTCTCTGGGTATCTTGGGCGCTGCCATTGGGGTGGTTCCCATGCACTGCGCATGTCTGGAGTCCGATGGTGACGGGTTACTAATCGCCGGCCTGTCGGGAGCCGGGAAGTCTACTTTATCTATCGCCCTCTCACAAGAAGGTTTTAACTATGTCTCCGACGACTGGACCTATCTCTCGCGGCGTCATGGGTCGTTGGTAGCGCACGGCACATCAGCCCCAGTCAAGCTATTGCCGGACGCAGCCGGTCATTTTCCAAACCTAACGAGATACAATCTGCAGACGTCAATGAATGGCGAGTTAGCCTACGAGATAGACATCACCGAGACATTTGGTGCGCGGATAGAAAGAACCTGCGAGCCGCGATGGCTGATGTTTTTGGAGAGAAAGCAGCAGCCTGGAGCGAAGTTGACTCCAATGGCATCCGGCAAGGCCCGTAGCTATCTTGATTCTAGTGTTGAGAGATTGCCTGTTCAGCTGTCTGAAGCTTCTGCGGTGCGTAATCTTACTATTGAAGATGTGTCACGACTGCCGTGCTGGCTACTTCAGTATGGAGGAACTCCTCAGTTCGCCGCGCAACACCTCCGCGAGTTTGTCGCTAGTCGCAAGCAGGAGGCGTTCGCTTGACGATGAACCAAGGTCGCCCTCCCGATCTTCTACGGCGCTTCGTGGCCACCCCATATGTCTTCACCAATGATGACGGCCCCGATCGACTCTCTGTACGGTCAAATGACCTAGAAATTGCCATCACCATTCGGCGTCACTGGCTTAACCAAGTCGCGGGAATCGACCCTCCGTCGTTTCGTGGAAAATTCTTCGAGACATAGCAGTTCCAGATAACTCTACAGAAGTATCCATTCTCTACGACAAAAACCTCCGGACGCTGATAGTAGGGACAGGAGCGATTCTGTCCTACGACATCCAAAGATCGGAAATTCTGGGATTCATCTCTGCAAAGACTACAGTGAACCAACTGGCGTCATCACTGATTCCGATGCTCCTCGAGCTATAGAGAGACTGGACTCAATCTCTCTCGGTGTCTTTTACAAATAAGTGACAAACGACACATTGCACAATGACAACTGGATCAGATAACTCCACTAAGTTGGCTATGTATAACCTGCTCGTCTGCATCTTGACGCGAGCTGTGCGCGGGCTAGATTGTATCTCCCGCTCCTAACCCATTGAAAGGTCGTGGTGTAAATGAAGCTACCAGTATCTGGAAAGACTCTCCCGGCGAGTGTACTGATTCTTGGCTCATTAGCACTCTCTGGATTCGCCGCAGGTTCGGATACTCCAAAGACGGTTAACGTTTCAGCGAAGCGGTTTGCGTTCGAGCCGTCACAGATCACTTTGAAAAAGGGCGAGCCGATAGTTTTGGAGCTGACAACTGAGGACGTTGCCCACGGTGTGAAGTTCAAAGAATTAAACCTTAGCGCGAGAATCGACAAAGGAAAAACTGCTGAGCTAGCTTTCACGCCAACTCAAACTGGTGATTTTGTAGGCCATTGTTCAGTGTTTTGCGGTTCCGGGCACGGCTCGATGACGTTAACTCTTCATGTAACCGAATAGCGATGGGAAATACTGTCCCAGCCACGATGCTAGATTTTTTAATGTAATTGTGGGATAACGGCATTTCACCATCCGGAACGCTCGGCTCAAAGGGAATTCTAAGCGACGAAGACATAGGGTCGATTGTTCTTTTTATTCGAAACTTGCTCACTGCAAGGAGCTGGGTAATCCAGTTATGGCGAATAGACGCGGGAAAAAGCTAACGGAGAGGAGCATGCGCAAATGAATCACCAATTAGCAGAAACAGTGATTGCCACCTTTCGATCGAGAGATACAAAGACCCTTAGTGATAGCCTATCGTCCTTCAGTTACCGTAATTGGAAGGGAATTTACAGTTGGTTGGACGCCAGTGGTCTCGCGCTTTATTTCTTAGACCGCCTCCGGGTTTTGGACCTTGAAAATGCAATTCCTCCACGCGTGTTGTTCCGTCTCAAGGAAAATGCTGCCGATAATCGAGAAAAGACAGATTACCTGTTCGAGGAGTTTGTAGAGATTAATAGGGAATTCAAAAGAGCGGGGCTGTTATACGCGAACCTCAAAGGCTTCACTTTGGCCCCCGATGCGTTCGCGGAGGCTGCTTTACGCTGCCAGCTTGATCTCGATTTTTTAATAGCTAATCATGACGTGCCTCGTTGCCAGCAGATATTACAGCGTCGGGGTTATTTGTTAACCGGCACCGGAGATGATGTAAGGGAGTTCAAAGCGGACAGCGGAGAACTGCCATCTTTGAGAGATTTGTACAAGGCAAAACCTCATCGTTGTGTAGAAATACACTTCGCCAACTCCCGTGGCTGCGGGCGTATACATCTTCAGGATGACCGATTATTAAGGCTGACCTCACGGCGTTGGCGAGATTTGGATTTACCAGTTCTTTCTGATTGTGACAAATTTATAGCACAAGCACTTCACCTCTTCAAACATCTCAAAAGCGAGTGGACACGAGCTGCGTGGATCCTCGAATACGTTAACTTTGTAAAGTTTAATGAGCAAAACGAGATCCTATGGGTAGAAGTGCAAGAACATTTGTTAAAGAGCGAAGAGATTGCACTCGCAGTCGGAGCGGCGACACTGATTTCGAGCCAGAATTTTGACATTCCTCGACTGCCCGAGATACTGGCTTGGGCAGTTAGGCAACTACCTCAGCGAGTCAACCTATGGATTGAAGAGTACGGAAAAAGAATAATCGCCGCGAGATTTCCAGGAACGAAGCTTTATCTTTTCCTTCATAAAGCCTTGCCCCACGCGGAAAGTCGCTCGATCCGCGAAGTTAGCGAAAAACTGTTTCCTTTGCGTCAGCCGGCGAGGATTACGGTCAACAGCAGGAATCCGAAGTTGTCATTTAGGCTGCGCCGAATGCGAGATGAAGTCAGGTATTTTTTTCGCTTACGTTTTCACGTGGAACAGGGTTGCCGTTACCTAATTGAAGCGAATCGTTGGAAAAAGAGGGTGCTGTCTCTGAAAAACTAAGATTCCAAAGGTTGCCGGTACCTTGCTTTCTGGTCGAAACCCACTAATGTTCCGGATAAGGGGAACTTGATATTGCGAATTGCAACAGATGATTTAGAGGCTTGGTCGCATTCTTATCTGCAGAATGTTTATGCAGTTCGTATCGTGGCCGGTTCGCTGATAGAAATGGACGGCATTCTTACACCGCGTAAGTGTGGCAACGCGTCGTTTCCTCTGTCGAGGCCATTATGAAGAGAGATCAGAAACGCGTGACCGTGACCAACTATAAACCTCTTCGAAGCCAGAAAGAGTTCGTCACACTTCCTTACATGAGTTGTTTCGAACGGTGTAAGAGACGGGGGCTCGCGATCGTCGTTTTCTGCCTGATTTCATCAACCGTAGTACGTTCACAGCAATTACAAGTACCAAGTTTGCCGACCGGCCTGCCATCTGCCTCGCCTTTTCCAACATCTCCAAGTACCTCCAATTCCAACTCATCCGATGATGACAGCACCGATCGAACAAAGTCGGGCGCGGGAGAGAATACGACAAGTCAGGGGACAAGCGGCGTCTTGACCGCGGGTCAAATTCTCAAAATATTGCAGTCTCGCCCGGAGCTTATCGTAGACATTAAGCAGGTGATGGCCGACTATCTGCAACAGCAGGGGACTACCGCTCAGGCAGACTCTATTACAGATGACATGCTGTACAAGGCTATATCCGCGGATACGGGACTACGTGGGGCAATTACAGTATGGCTGAGAGCTCGCGGCTACTTGTACGATGCTGATTCAGAAAGACAGAATCCAGATATGCAAGAGCTTGACGATGCTATCAGCCCCACGACCACGCTGAGTTCTGGAGTTACAAATCCTTCGAGAGTCGGCGCACTAGATACAAATTCGAGCGGTTTCGATAGACCGGACAATTCCAACTCCGATATCGTCACCAAAAACGATGCATCAGGTTTGTCGGAGCGGAGAGATCTCTCGTCACCGATCAAGTCTGATCGCAACAGCGGTAATTCGACCGAGGTAATTCATCAAACGACCCCTTACAACCTTCAGTCGCTTCGCGATTTATATTCCCAGGTCCCTGAGCAGACTTCGAAACTCCGACGTTTCGGTTCAGATATGTTTCTTGAGAGAGGGTTGACTGTCAAGCAGATGTCAATTGATGTACCAGTCGGGCCGGAATATATCCTGGGGGCGGGCGATGGACTAGTCATCAACCTTTGGGGAGGAATGTCGCAGAGTTTCCCAAGAACAGTTGATCGTGAGGGCAAAATTGTACTTCCTGAAGTTGGAGCCGTCCTAGTCGCGGGGTTGTCCATCGGACACGCTCAGGAGTTGATTCAGCAGGAATTGGGTAAACAATTCAGGGACGCGAAGGTGGCAATAACACTTTCGCGATTACGAACCGTACGGGTGTATGTGGTTGGAGATGTTCAGCGGCCTGGAGCGTACGACCTTAGCTCGCTAGCAACTCCGCTCAACGCGCTATATGCAGCCGGCGGACCGACCAAGCTTGGCTCATTGCGTATAGCTCGCCACTACCGTGGAAAAGAGTTGGTGCGCGAAGTCGATCTCTATGACTTCTTACTTCACGGTGTTCGCCCAGACACGGAAAGGCTGGAAGCGGGCGACACTATTTTGATACCGCCCGTCGGACGACAGGTTGCGGTAGCAGGGATGGTCAAACGCCCCGCGATTTATGAGCTAAATGGCGAGAGGCAACTATCTGAAGTGTTGGACGAAGCTGGTGGTTTGCTCGTGTCTGCTGCGGTGACCCGCATAACAATCGAAAGAATCGACGCACAAGGGCACCGGGCGACCCTGAACCTGGCTATACCGGAAGGAAGTACAAGAGAGGCGTCGCAGATAAAGATCGAGCAGTTTGCCGTTCTCGACGGCGATCGAGTTAACGTCAGCCCGATACTACCCTATAGCGAAAAGGCAATCTACGTTGAGGGACATGTTGTCAGGCCTGGGAAGTTTCCCTACCACGATGGAATGAAGTTGAATGATGTTCTCCGTTCCTACCAAGATCTTCTTCCAGAACCTGCCAATCGCGGGGAAATTGTTCGTTTGATGCCACCCGATTTGCGTGCCGAAGCTATTTCATTTAGCGTCCCCGACGTTTTGGTCGGGAACGAAGAAGTTAACTTAAGACCCTTCGACACAATCCGGGTAACAGGTCGCTATGAAGCTGACGCGCCCAAAGTTCAGATACACGGAGAGGTAATACGCCCCGGGGACTATGCACTTTCTCAGGGAATGACGGCCGCACAACTCGTTCGGATGGCAGGCGGCTTCAAGCGGAGTGCGTTACTTGATGCCGCTGACCTTGCTAGTTATGACATAAAAGATGGACGACAGGTTGTAAGCCGGAGAGGAGCAATCCGGATCGGGGCTGCGGTCAACAACTACGATTCGGCCTCCGACGTAATACTCAAGGCCGGGGACGTACTGACGATCCATCAAATATCGGGTTGGAACGATATTGGATCTTCAGTAAGCGTGTCCGGTGAAGTGGCTTATCCTGGCTCCTACGGGCTGCAAGAAGGGGAAAGATTGAGTTCGGTTTTGAAACGTGCGGGTGGGTTTCGATCTACGGCTTACCCTTCAGGAGCAGTTCTGATCAGACTACAGGTAAAAGAGCTAGAAGATAAGAGTCGAAACGAATTGATCCATCAAATTGAGACAACATCGGCAGGCGCGAGGTTGGCACCGAGCCTCTCTGCGCAGGACGATGCCGCGACATTGCAACTGCTCGTCCAACAGCAAAAAGAGGTGGTCTCTCGATTGCGAAACCAACCGGCAATTGGACGTTTGGTTATCAAAATCAACTCGGACATTGCAAGTTGGGAAGGCACGCCTTTAGATGTTGAACTGCGCAATGGAGACGTTCTCACTGTACCTAAAAGACCAGGCTTCGTCTTGGTCACTGGCCAAGTCTACAATGCGTCCGCGATTACGTTTGTCCCGGGGAAGACCACGAGTTGGTATCTCCAGCGAGCGGGGGGAGCACCGAAGGTGGCAACCGAAAAGAAATTCTTGTCATTCGGGCTAATGGCCTCGTAGTAGGAAGGCGTTCAAATAACTGGCATGAGCCAGGGGTTCTTGATACAAAGCTTGATCCGGGTGATGTCGTTGTCGTCCCTCAGAAAGTCTTTGGTGGATCGGCGTTGTGGAGAAATCTGTTCGCTTCAGCGCAGGTATTCTCCTCGGTGGGGTTCGCAGCAGCGTTAGCGCTCCACTAGGAACTAAGACGTAAACCAAATTCGCAAGCTTCAGATCTTTGGCTAAACTGGATCCAATTTCTGCACTACGGGCCTAATACCCTAATATCAGTTTTATTACTACTCTTTATGTAAGACGGCAGTTGTTGCAACAGGTTGGTGGTCCGCGGAAGCCGGACTCATCGCTATCGAGGTAGCAATGCAGGTAAACCTAACAGAACCGACGTCTCAGTCGCCCTCGCTAAGCCACAACATGCAGCGACCGGACGCTGTCGAGAAAAACTGGGTCACAAACGCGTCACTGTTTTGGGAAAATCGGCATATTTTTCTCCGCACAGCGGGAGCCGTTTTCGCAATTAGTATTGTGGTCGCCTTCTTACTGCCTAACCAATACGAGTCCGGAGCGCGGATCATGCCGCCCGAACAGGGGGAGCGGTGCTGCTATGCTTGCTGCTTTAGTAGGTAAGAGCTCAGCCAGTAGCCTCTCAGGCCTGGCTGGAAGTCTTATTGGAGTGAAAAACAACAGCGCTCTATTTGTTGCGTTGTTACATAGCGGAACAGTATCCGGGCATCTTATCGATAAGTTTGATCTACAGCGGGTGTATCACAGACGTTATCGCGATAGTACTGCGAAGCGGTTAGCACACCTGACCAAGATTACCGAAGATTCGAAAAGCGGTGTGATCACAATCGTTGTGACGGATGGGGACCGTGAGCGTGCGCGAGATCTAGCTGCTGCTTACCTAGATGAACTGAATAGACTAGTTGCTCGTGTTAATACTTCATCCGCTCATCGCGAGCGCGAGTTTATTGAACAGCGCTTGAATACTGTTCAGACTGAACTAGAGCACGCGCAACTAGAACTTAGTGATTTCTCCAGTAAAAACACCACAATCGATCTGAAGGAACAGACCAGAGCCACGGTAGACGCTGGAGCAAAGCTCGAAGGACAGCTTATAGCTGGCGAATCTGAGCTCAGTTCACTGCGCCAGATTTATGGCGATCAAAACGTACGGGTACGCGCTGCCGAGGCAAGAGATGCAATCCTGCAACGCGAACTACAGCGTGCCAATGGGCAAAGCATTCCGGGAACGGAAGGAAATGATCTTGATCCAACTCATCCATATCCAGCTCTACGAGATCTCCCCGGTTGGGTGTTCAGTGGGCTAATCTATACAGGGCTGTTCGCATTCATGAAACTGTATTTGACCTACTTTCAGAAGAATATGAGACAGCTCGTATCGACGAAGCAAAATCGATTCCGACTGTCGGGATTGTTGATTTTCCGAGTCTTCCCGAGCGGAAGTCTAGCCCGCACCGCTTCCTCATAGTCTTGATCTCTACCGTTCTCTCAGTTGCCTTGACAGCAATATATCTTTTGTCGCAGCGATCCTGGCTCGAGATGGCGGAGTGTGATACACGCCGGGCATTGGTTGCTCGGATCAAAATGACGATGCATAACGGATGGAGTTGAGGACAGGGATGGAATGGTGTTGACGACACAGACGCATAATTGTGCTTTTCGAATGCGGTCTTTTGTGAGCGGTGCTAGACGCAAACCGTACCCTAGGCTGCGTTGTTGCAGGCTATCTGTTTGCTAATGATCGGGTTTTATTTGAGCATAGACAACAAAACCGACTTCAACTATGTGAGTTAAAACAATAATCCGGCCACCATGGGAACCGCATCTTTCATAGTGACGAATCCATGAAAAATTCTTTGTCAATCTCGGTTGTTACACCATCATTTAATCAAGTTAGCTTCATCCAGGAAGCTCTGGACAGTGTACGCCTCCAGGACTACCCGGTCTGCGAGCATCTGGTAATAGATGGAATGTCAACTGACGGCACAATCGAGTTATTGCGGAATCTCTCGTTTGACAAGAACTGTGCCAACGTTAGGTGGGTCTCCGAACAAGATAGTGGCCAGAGTGAAGCTCTAAATAAGGGGTTCCGGTGGGCACAGGGCGACATCATTGGTTGGCTCAACTCCGATGACCGTTATCGACTCGGATGCTTCGATCATGTGGTGAAGGTGTTTGAGGAGAATCCGGACGTTGACGTTCTGTATGGAGATTACCGCGTGGTAGATGAATCGGGGCGAGTTATTCAAATTCGTTCTGAAATCGAGTTCAGTAAATTCGTCCTCTTTTACCACCGAGTTTTATATATTCCGACCACAGCGACGTTTTTTCGACGGCGAGTATTTGATGACGGGAACTGGCTCGATGAGAATCTTCAATATGTCATGGATTTGGAGTTTTTTATACGCCTGACTGCAAATGGATATCGTTTTAGACACCTTCCAGAGATACTTGCGGATTTCAGGTTGCAGCCTGCCAGCAAGACATGTCGCAATCCAGATAAGCAGCAACGGGAGCACAAGCAGGTGATCTTTACGTCTGTCCCATTGCTGCAGAGCCTCAAACCCAAGTGTGTCAAAAGCTTCACGCTTTTGCTGTTTCGACCGATGGCTGCCGTAAGGCGATACGGGGAAAAAATGCTTCGCGGTTTTTATCTGAGGCAATTGTGGTCGACCTACTTTGATGCACACTCAGGAATTTAAGCAGAGCTATGAATATATTGATCACTGCCCTTTCATCATCTACTGGTCCATCAGGTATTTGTAGACACGCGTACAGTCTCGCTTGCTGTGCGGCTAGCCGTAAAGAGATCTCTCAGGTCACCTTGGTCGTTGGAAAGTGGCAAGAATCGTACTTTAGACACTCTTTTCGAATGGGAGACGGTAAACTCAGCATCGTGGTTGCCAACATACACAATGATGCTTTTGCACGAAACCTTTGGTATTTATGGGAGTTGCCAAAACTGGCAAACGCTGTGGCTGCGGATATCATTCATCTTTCTTTTCCAGTTCCCATCCGACGTGCCATTATAAATCGTCCCGTGGTAGTTTCGTTGCATGATCTTTACCCTTATGATGAACCAGACAATTTTGGCTTCCCGAAGGTCTACTTTAACAGAGCGTTTCTTCAACAATGTCTTAGAGAGGTTGATTTAATCACCTGCGTTTCTGAAACTACTTTGTCCCGATTAGATACGAGATTTCCCATGGTTGCTCGGAAAAAGGCAGTAGTTGTTTACAACTGTGTAAATATTAACTCCAGCCGACATCGCTATTACGTCATTACGGAACGACCTTTTTCTTGATGGTCGCCCAGCATCGCGCAAACAAGAATATTCCAATGGCACTCCGGGTGTTTGGTGACCTCTTGAAAAGAGGGAGAATTGACAGGCGAACGCTGTTGCTTTTGTTGGGTAATCATGGCCCTGAGACTGCCACGATCAAGGCCGTCATAGGACGAGAGGATCTGTCGGATAGCGTAAAATTGATAGACGGCGTAAGTGATGAGGAATTGATATGGCTCTACAAAAGTTGTGACATATTATTAGCTCCATCTTTAGCGGAGGGGTTTGGTTTACCGGTGGTCGAAGGACTCCTGTGCGGTAGCCGTGTCGTATGCTCCAATATTCCTACTTTCCGTGAAATAGGCGGTGAGGCCTGCCATTATTTCGACCTGTATTCCGAAGAAGGATCGTCTGCGTTGGCAACCGCAATCTGTGATGCATTGACGAAGCCTAAGAGAAAAGCAGAAGATCTTGATAGGTTCTCTTTAGAAGAGATTGCTCGAAAACTCATGACTGTTTATTTTGAACTCCAAGAAGGATCGATTGAGGAGACGAAGAGAAGTGAAACGGTGGCGCTCCATCCCGCTGGTTCTTGATTCAATCTTCAGTTTGAACTTTCATTAGTGGTTAGTCGCCATTAGATATATCGGTTTACAGCCTTCCTCTTCCCGGCGTTTGTTGTCCTGCGGCGGAGGTTCTGGGGATGGTGGTTATCGATATCATGTAGAACGCCTACAACAGACAACTTGTCCACTCGTCTTGTTGTTCAGGCTCCTGGCGTTCTATCCCAGCCCTAAATGTCTCCAAGTTGTCAAGGCTCTGTCATTTGATTATATAAATCAGACACTTAGGCGGATGACCGTCAAAGAAACGTTACTCTCTCTATAAAATATAAGCAGGAGTCGGACTGGGCCACCGAGATTCCTTTAGGAGCGACAAAACGTGAGCTTGATCCTGGTAATTGAAGACGATCCTAGAATTCAGAAGGCACTTCACCGGCAGTTCACCACCGAGGGTTACGACGTACATGTGACCGGCGACGGCGCGCAGGGTTTGGCAACCTGTAAAAGCCTAAAGCCTGCCGGTGTTGTACTGGACCTGATGCTGCCAAGCATGTCAGGGCTGGAGGTGTGCAAGGGGATCAAGAGCTGGTCAGCGAATACTCCAGTTGTGGTTCTCAGCGCGGTTTCTGAGGTCGCTGATAAGGTTTTGCTATTGGAGTTGGGCGCGGACGACTATGTCACAAAACCGTTCAGTCCGCGCGAACTGATGGCACGGGTCCAGGCTGCAATCCGAAGAACCCGCAAACCGGCAGCGAACACTCGCGTTAGCTTTGGAAACGTGACGGCGGATTTCTCTGGCATGGAAGTTTCTAAGGACGGTGCGACTGTGATTCTCACCGCACATGAGATTAAGCTTCTTCAGTATTTTGTCGAACACGCGGAACGGGTCATTACTCGGGAAGAGTTGCTCAACGATGTCTGGAACTACACGTCATACCCGACGACGCGCACGGTGGACAACCACATCATGAAGTTACGGCAGAAGTTGGAAGTGGATCCGGCAAAGCCTGTATACTTCCGCACTATCCATGGCATTGGCTACAAATTCGTCCGCGGAAGCTGATACCGCCACCGATCATGGGAGAGCTAAACTGATGGACCGGCTGCGGATGAGGACGACGCTGCTGATCCCTTTACTCGTTCTCTCGTTTGGTTGCACGCTACTGAGTCTTCTCGTGATCCGCACCATCGTTCAACAGCAGACCCGGACGGACCTCGCATCTGATCTCCAACACTCAGTCAAGACCTACCAGAACCTACAACGTCAGCAGCGTGAACTCTTGGCTCGAGAGTCTGCTCTTCTAGCCGACCTGCCGAGTCTGAAGTCTCTGATGACCACCTACGATCCCATAACCATCGAGGATGGCGGTATTGAGTTCTGGCAGGTGAGTGGATGCGACTTCTTCGCGCTACTGGATCAAAACGGAAAACTCATCGTTTCCTACAATCGCGGCGCCGCGCTCGACCATTCAGGGGTCGCACATGCGCTCGAGATGGAGCGCCACAAACCTGGAGAGCCGATCTTGCTTTCCCTGGACGACCGAATCTACGAAATCTCGACACAGCCACTTTACTTTGGGCTGAAGGAGCATGGAACTCTACTTGGATTTGTCGCTGTGGGATACCCCATTGATGAACATGTCGCCCGCGAGGTTAGCGAAGCAGCCGCGGCGCAGGTTGCCTTCTCTGTTGACGGTAGAGTTGTAGTCAGCACATTGAGTCCGGTGTTACAGCAGCAGCTCGTAGCGCGGGGTGGGGACCTGTTACAGGTGCCGACCCAGAATAAGAAAATTCAGCTTGGGAAGATGGACTATCTCGCAGCATCCGAGCGACTTACTACCTCTGCCAGACCGGAGAGCTTAACGGAGATACCTCAGCTTGTTGTCTTGAAGTCATTTGAAGAGGCAACGCAGTTGGTGAACAGAGTGAACCGCTGGGTCCTTGCGCTTGCTCTTGTGGCGTTAGTTGTCGGATCAGGAATGTTGGTTTCCATCTCGCGCACTCTCACGCGCCCTATAGAAACCCTTGTAGAAGGTACTCGGGCTCTCGCTCAAGGTAACTTTGACTATCAACTCAATGAGGACGGAGCAGCGGAAATAAGGGAGCTAAGCAGAGCCTTCGAACGTATGCGGATTCAGCTGCGTCGCACCCAGCATGACCTTCTCGACGCGGAGAGACTTGCGACCATCGGACGAATGGCGAGTTCCATTTCCCATGATCTAAGGCATTATCTTTCAGCGATGTATGCCAATGCCGAATTTATGAGCGGCGTAAATATAACTCAGTCGGAGCGTGAAGAGTTGATGCTTGAGGTGCAAGCGGCCGTTCAAGGGATGACCGATCTTCTTGATTCGCTGCTCCTCTTCACTCAAACCGGTAGAGCACTCCATCCCGAGTTTGAATCAATCGCATTTATGATCCAGCGAGCGGTGAGCATGGTCCGTTCCCATCCTGCGGGGCGAGATGTCAGAATAACTCTCTACGGTCTGTCTTCACTCGAAGCATGGATCGACGCCAAAAAACTGGGCCGTGCTGTTTACAATCTGCTCCTGAATGCCTGTCAAGCCGCAAAACGCGGTCAGGGCCCTCCTACCGTTACCCTGACTCTTATCGAAAGCGAACGGTCGATTCAGATCAGAATTGTTGATAGTGGTCCGGGTGTGCCGGCTCCTGTTCGTCAAAAGATATTCTTACCATTCGTAAGTGAGAGCAGGGAAAGCGGGACTGGGCTTGGCCTGACTCTTGCTCAACAAATTGCGCAGGAACACGGCGGCGGGATTGAACTCGAAGAAAACGCCGAAGGCGATACCGTATTCACGATCAATCTTCCAAGAGCGTCGTTACTCGCGCTCGGTGCCGCGGTCGAAAAGAAGACCTCACCCACCTACATCACCGTCCCTGAAAAAGGTTGAGGAATGAGAGAGACCGGTTTCTGCCTTCTCGCTTGTCTGATGCTAACCGGAGCGCGTGCCTCGTTGTACGCGCAATCAACCGTTCCTGCTCCGGATACAGTATCTTCGTCGCCTTCGTTTGCTGATGCGCGCTCCGTCAAGATGGAACAGAGGCTCGAGACGATATCGTCCTCTCTTGAGGCGGCCCATCAGCAACTTGAGCAGTCCCGGAAGGAGATCTTGCAACTACAACGAGAGCTTTTACTCATCAAGGAACAGTTGGCGGCCACACAGCCCGTCCATTCCGAACAATCCCGGGCTGGTAATGATAGTGTCGACACGGCAAAGGCGACAGCCTCCGCGATCGAAGATCTGCAGGAAAGGCAACAGACGCTGGAGGAACAAGTCAAACTCCATGAGCAGACGAAGATTGAAAGCGGTTCGAAGTACCCTGTTCGCGTCACTGGTCTAATCCTTTTCAACTCTTTCATCAACAAGGGTATCGTTGACAATATTGACCTTCCTGAAGTGGCTCTCAGCGCGAGTAACGATTCGGGCGATGGAAGTGCCGGCGCGGGTTTTCGTCAAACCATCCTCGGCCTAGAGGGATTCGGCCCCAGAATCGTCGGCGCAAAAACATCCGCTGACATCAATTTGGACTTCTTCGGTGGGCTTGCTTATGGCACTACTGCGACTTCGGCTGGTATCGTCCGCATGAGAACCGCTAGTATCAATCTGGATTGGGACCATGATTCAGTTCAGGCGGGAATGGTTGAGCCGTTGATCTCACCCCTATCGCCCACATCTTATGCAACAGTCGCCGAACCCAGTCTGTCCGGCGCAGGAAACTTGTGGACGTGGTCGCCACAACTTCGCTATGCACACCAAACTCCTCTTCAATCCGGAAGGCAGCTGCAGGTTGAATTTGGATTATGGGATCCGCAGACTGCGGGTTACAGTACAAATCTTGTCTCTCGCTCTCCCAGCCCCGGCGAATATTCCAAACAGCCAGCCTATGAATCGCGCATATCCTATGGAACCGCGAAGGACTTCTACGGCAATTCTGCCAGCCAGCATCCTCTTCAGATCGGGCTAGGTGGATATTACAGCAGGCAGAGTTATCCTTACGGAGCGAGTCTGGACACCTGGGCGGTCACGACAGACTGGCGCGTACCCTTCAACAATCACTTTGAAGTTAGCGGAGAAGGATATCGTGGTCGCGGGTTAGGCGGGTTGGGTGGCGGAGTTTATAAGGACATTCTCGTCGGCATCAGTCCTGTTACCGGCCAAAACTCTTACCGTGGCTTGAACGCGATCGGCGGCTGGACTCAATTCAAGACGCGTTTCAACCAATCGATCGAGGCGAACGTCAGTTTGGGTCTTGATGATGGCTTTGCAGGCGATTTTCACACTCTCCAATTTCCGACGACAGCGACTGCAGTGCAACTTCGTGCTCGCAACAAAATGGTCGTTGCCAACCTGATTTATCGACCAAAGACTTATATCATCCTCTCGCCGGAGTACAGAAGAATTTGGACATCGCCCATCTATGGCGCTGGCGCCACAGCAGACATCTTTACGCTTTCAGCGGGATATCAGTTCTAGGAGAATTAAATATTGCGGAAGCTGCCAAGGTCGATGACCGTCCAATGCTTGTTCCTTCTGATGGGAATTGCGGCGCCGCAGCTATGTGCCCAGGGTGTTGAGGTCTCCGCGAAGATCCGCCTGGGAGCGTCACCGCCTTCGAATGAGAGGAAAAGCCATAACTCCCCCAGCATTGAGAACGTAGTCTTATGGCTTTCATCCTTGAAGCCTGGAACAACGGTGCCTCCGTCACTGGCGCGTCAACCTCTGTATCGTCTGGTCCAAAAAGACAAAATGTTCGCTCCACATCTGCTCGTTGTCCCTACTGGATCCTCCGTACAATTTCCAAATGAAGACCCCTTCTTTCACAATGTATTTTCACTCTTTAACGGAAAACGTTTCGACCTTGGTCTCTATGAATCAGGTACAACCCGTTCTGTACGCTTCGATCGTGAAGGGGTCTCGTATATCTTCTGCAATATTCATCCGGAGATGGGAGCAGTTATCCTTGCACTAAGCACTCCGTACTATGGGATCTCGACGAAGGACGGCATTGTATCCATCCACAATGTTCCACCCGGCAGCTATCGTCTAAACGTATGGAGCGAAAACGGGGAGCTCGTGAGTCAAACCGCAGTTGAGCAAGTTATCCAGGTTTCATCCGAACCGGCGCGTCTCGGGAATATCACACTGCAAACTGCGGTCGATGCGCTGGCACGTCATGAAAACAAATTTGGTGAAGACTATAAACCAAGTCACGAGATCCACTATTAGTCTTGAAGCCCTCGTTGGCTGCGGTATAAAAGCGCACGGAGGAGTTGTCCTACGGAGCCTCACGATCGGACCCTTGGCAAGATGGCATTTTCTGGCCTTAACCTCCGGGGCGAGGTCACGCAAGCCAGTGCTACACTTTACGCAAACTCACGAGTTGAACAAATCGTTACCTGTTCGGTTTTGTTGGCTCAACTGAGGCGATTCCTGGTGCTCTTGCGAAGACTGTAACTTTGAGCGATCGTCTTGCTAACACCGCAGAGGTAAATCCGCCGGGCCCGTTCCGACAACTACAACAGAACGACAGGGCCTAGAAAAGTCTCAACCTGCAGAATGTGAAAAAGCCGCATAAGATGTCGATTCCATCGAAATACCTTTCTAGTTCTCCGCGCTCTCATCACTTTTCCTTCGTTGATGGACTAGGATTGCGGACAGCGTCCATAGAAACCGATCGAACGAACATGCAAAAGTAACCAAACCCACAACAAAAAGCAGAGCTGTATTTTTGGGGGAAGCAAAAGGTGACTCAATGTTCTGCCTTTAGAAAATCCGCTTGTGCAGACAACGCACAATGAGCGCACGGACGTCCTGAAAGCTCCCGGTGCCTATGCCAACGCTGCCCGTCGCGGTGCGAGCCCATGCCGTGGGCAACTCGTAAATGACGAGTTGGTTGTTCGGCGGGAGGGTGTCCGCGAGCGGATACGACCCCGAGTCTGGGATGGACCACCCGGCGTTAGTTCCTGCCCGTCAGCACATGTACACCCAACTCACCCGATGGATGACAGACTTTAATACCGACGGCGTTCGCATCGACAGCGTGGAGAATATAGCTAACTGGGACTTCATTCAGGGGTTCAAAGACCGTGCCCGCGCGCTTTTCGCGCAGCGGTGGGCGACGCAGGGACTGGGCGCGGGTGCAGACTCTCACTTCCTCGTGGTCGGCGAAGAGCTCTCCGTGCCTCTCGCCCTGCTGACACAGAATCGCCTCGATGGCCTCTGGAACGATCACTTTCGCGTACTGGTGCGGGCCGCGGTTCTTGGCGTGACCGCAGCGGAGGGCGAGCCGACCTTTGAGTGGACGGTCCGCAAGGCCATCGATTGCAGAAACCTCGGGTTTACCGACGGCACTCAGGCCGTTAATTACATCACCTCGCACGATGTCGAAGGCCCGGGCCGAGAACGCCTCTATACCTCGTTTACCAAATTTGCCGGCTTCGCGCCTGCTGATGCGATACGTCGCATCAAACTCGCCTTTGCCTGCCTGCTGACAGCGGTGGGTGTTCCAATGATTCTGGCGGGCGAAGAATTCGCCGACCGCACACTCGCTTTGACGTGAACGGCAATGTCTCACAGGATGGAGGCAAACAGGTAGCCCCGGTGCACTTCGAGTTGCTGGACAACGTCAAGGAACCAGTCCAACAGGCAGCCGTGCTGCTGCGGCAGGACCTTCTGGCTTACGTCTCTCGTCTGGTGCATTTGCGCACGAGTAGTCGGGCGCTCGGCGTCAATGACACTTCTTTTCTCCATGTAGACTTCAACGACGGCAAGCGCGTCTTGGCCTGGCAACGGGGCCCCGGCTCCGACGGCTCCCTCGTCGTTGTGCTTGCAAATTTCTCCGACTTCAGCACGGATACTTCCATCGGTTCCTCAGCAGAATACGTCGTGCCTAATTGGCCAAGCGGGCGATCGTGGCGCGAGATCACACAGCAGAGAAACGTTCCCGCTAATTTTGCCGGTCGCGAGCCGATCTTTGCCTGGGAAGCAGAGGTGTACGTTTCGTAGGCGCCGTGGAATCGAGTGAATGGCACCAAGTCAACCTCTATCAGCCAGAAAGAACTCTAGACAAAGCCAAAAAAGCAGCTGAATGATCTCGCAGCTTCTTAGTCAAAGAGGCATGGTGGTCGCCGACACACTTCTGTCCCCGGACTCAAATCGCCGTCTTGCGCATTCGAGTAAAGGATCGTCGCAGCAACCACGGGCCCCGTTGAAAGCAGGCCACAAGGCGGAATTCGACGGATATATGACGAATATTCAGGCCCTACGGCAGGCCCGAAATGCTGTTGCCCTGGAGAATATAAAGGACTCCGGCAGAGCCCGTTGTATAGAGTTGGCTGGCTGTCACAAATGCGAGGCGGTTCGAGCTCCAGCGAGCCATCGCGTCGGATAGCCGAGGACATCGGGTATCACAAATTGAGTTCAGCAGAGCGAGAGTGTTGAGATCCACAATATTAAGCGTGTAAGAGGTTGCATCCGACCGGAGTTGCTCGAGCCAGAAGAGGTGAGAAGGAAGGCTCGCTTGAGGGTTGAGTCTTTTACGCCGAGCACGCCAGAGGAGAATGTGCCGATAAGGGTCTGAGGCTGACAGCAGTAGTCGGACGGCCAAAGAGTGCGATGGCGTCTGAACCCCAGGCAAGTGTGGTGAGGTCACCGGCACCGGAGCCATACAAGAGAGTGCCGGGACGTGGGTTTCTACACCTTGTAACAGCGATCGACTGAGGATTGCCAGGCGCAACCTTGACGTCCGCGAACGTACAGGTGCCGTGAGTTCCCACGGTGTTCGCGGGGAGTCCTGCGCGAGTCGGTATGGTGAGATCAAGCGAGAAAGACGGCAGAGCATAGCGCTGGAGAATGGTCTGCCCATGAAAGCCGGAATAGAGGTATTGGCCGTCGTCAGAAAGTGAGATGGCGCTTGGGTCGACGGCGATAGGATAGCCTGGGTGAGTGTAGGCTTAGTAGGGTCGACGACCGCAATGGTGTTGGGAAAAACGGGATCGCTGGCGGGAGAAGCGACATAAAGCAAATTGTGTTTACTGTCCCATGCGAGATCATGGCCCGAGATGTCCAGGGTGTTGATCTTCGTACCTAACCCAGGTCCGGAAGAACAGTGAAACCGAGTGCCCCGGAGCTGCCGGTGCGGGCGCCATTTGTGGCTGCGATACCACTCGCTACAGGGTTGGTGAGCGAGGAAGCAGGTATGGTGGCAACGATCTGTGTGTTGGAGACTGAATCGATCGGAAGAGTTTGGTTGTTCCATGTCACTTTGAAGATTGCGTGAAGTCGCGGCCAGTGGGCGTCACCTTCACGTCAGCACTGACGGCAGTAACTGCGGTGGGAGTGACAGAGATCAGCGTTGGCGAAGGGCCGAAGTAACCGCCGACGGCTGAGGAGACGCCTGTGGGCGCGACGAACGAGCCGTCGATCAGGCAGATCTGCGACGAACCGTTGATGGCGAGACCGTTGGTACCCCACCGGACCATTGTCGAGCCTCCGTGAGACCATCCACCAACATCGAGTTGATGTAATTGAACTGATCCACGGTTTGCTGCCCAATTCCAAACCTCCACCGCTTGACGAACGAGAATTATTATCGTTTACTAACTATTAATGCAGACCTCTCCCAGCGTTGAGACCCGTCCCTTCCGTGAACTTTGTGCGGATCACGGGCTCACAGCAACCCACCAGCGCCAGGTTCTCTACGAGGTCATGCAGACGATGCCTGGCCACCCCAGCCCGGAAGAGGTCTACGCGCGGGTCAAGAAGCGTATACCAGCGATCTCCCTCGCGACGGTTTACAAGAATATTCATCTCTTCGTCGAGAGAGGCGTGCTAAAGGAAGTCAGTATGCACCACGGCTCTCTCAGAGTCGAGCTGAACAGCCGCCTCCACCACCACATGGTCTGCTCGCATTGCAAGGCCATCACCGATATCGAAGAAAAGGATCTCGGCGTCCTACCGGCATTGCAACGGTTACCTGGAGGCTTTCAGGTAGAACGCTACGCTATCGACGTCATCGGAATCTGTGCCGCGTGCCAGAAAGCGAAGCGCAGCTAAACCATCCACTCCCTAACAGAACTTAAGAAGTTGCGATATGTCGAAGGCTATAAAGGCAAATATTTGACCACCGGCGCCAGCGCTCCGGTGGTAATAACACGAACTCGCTAACCGTCGGCCCTCGCGGCCCAAACGTGGGATAGGTTTCCCCGGCAATGAAAACGAAGGAGCGAAAATGTCGAACGAAATGAAATGTCCAGTGCCGCACGGAGAGAATCCCTCCACCAAGACGGAGACGGCCTCACCTCTGCATGGGGCTGTCACGCATAACTCCCGCAAGATCACGCGCAACGAACATTGGTGGCCCGACCGCCTCGACCTTGCCGTCCTGCACCAGAATACGAAGCTGGCCGATCCCATGGGCCAGGATTTCGACTACGCCGCCGAGTTCAAAACCCTCGATCTCGATGCCGTCATTAAGGATCTCCACACCCTGATGACCGACTCCCAGAGCTGGTGGCCGGCGGACTACGGCCACTACGGCCCGTTCTTCATCCGCATGGCATGGCACAGCGCCGGCACGTACCGCACCCATGATGGCCGCGGCGGTGCAGGCATGGGCACGCAGCGTTTTGCGCCGCTCAACAGCTGGCCGGACAATGTCAGCCTTGATAAGGCTCGCCGCCTGCTATGGCCCATCAAGCAGAAGTACGGCAAGAAGATCTCCTGGGCCGATCTCATGATCCTTACGGGCAACGTCGCGCTTGACTCGATGGGCTTCAAGACCTTCGGCTTCGGCGGCGGTCGCGCTGACGTCTGGGTTCCGCAGGAAGACATTTTCTGGGGATCGGAGCATACTTGGCTCGGTAGTGATCGTTACCAGGGCGAGCGTGATCTCGATCACCCCCTCGCCGCGGTGCAGATGGGTCTTATCTACGTGAACCCGGAAGGGCCGGATGGCAAGCCCGATCCGGTCGGTTCGGCACACGACATTCGAGAGACTTTCGGCCGTATGGCGATGAACGACGAAGAGACTTTCGCGCTCATCGCCGGGGGCCACACCTTCGGCAAGGGCCATGGAGCCCACGATCCTAGCAAGTACGTTGGACCCGAGCCCGAAGGCGCACCCGTCGAGCAGCAGGGACTTGGCTGGAAGAGCTCCGCCGGCAAGGGTAACGCCGAGGACACCATCTCCTCGGGCCTCGAGGGCGCCTGGACATCAAGCCCCATCAAGTGGGACAGTGAATACCTCGACAACCTCTACAACTACGATTGGGCGTTGAAGAAAGGCCCTGGCGGCGGGTGGCAGTGGTACGCCGTAAACGAGGAAGCCAACATTCCCGACGCTCACATCAAGGACAAGAGACACCTGCCTATGATGTTCACCTCGGACCTCGCACTTAAGTTCGATCCCGAGTACGAAAAGATCGGCAAGCGCTTCCAGGCAAACCCAACCCAGTTTGCCGATGCCTTCGCTCGTGCATGGTTTAAGCTCACGCACCGCGACATGGGTCCTATCGTTCGCTATCTGGGACCTCTGGTTCCCAAGGAACAGTTGATCTGGCAGGACCCCGTCCCCGCTGTCGATCACGAACTCATAGGCGAAGCGGATATCGCAGCACTCAAGGAGAAAATCCTCGCCTCCGGTCTCTCGATCTCGCAACTCGTCTCGACAGCCTGGGCTGCGGCGTCCTCTTTCCGCGGCTCTGACAAGCGCGGCGGAGCCAACGGTGCACGCATTCGTCTCGAGCCGCAGAAGGGCTGGGAGGTGAACCAGCCTCTCGTGCTCGCGAAGGTTCTCAGCACGCTCGGGGAACTCCAGACGGGCTTCAACACGACGGGCAAAAAGGTGTCGCTTGCCGACCTGATTGTTCTCGGCGGTTGCGCTGCGGTTGAAGCGGCTGCGAAGAAGGCCGGACACGACGTCACCGTCCCCTTCGCGCCTGGACGCACAGATGCTTCGCAGGAACAGACCGACGTTGAGTCATTCGCCCCGCTGGAGCAGACGGCGGACGGCTTCCGCAACTACCTCCGGCTGGGACACACCGAACGTGCGGAAGCGCTGCTTGTCGACCGGGCACAGTTGCTTACTCTGACCGCTCCTGAGATGGCCGTCCTAGTTGGTGGCCTGCGTGTTCTCGGTGCCAACTTCCGTGGCTCCAAGAACGGCGTCTTCACAACGCAGCCTGAGACACTGACGAATGACTTCTTCGTCAACCTGCTCGACATGGCAACCGAGTGGAAGGCATCTTCTACTTCGGAAGGCTTGTTTGAGGGGTTGGATCGCGCGACAGGTGAAGTTAAATGGACCGCCACTCGAGTGGACCTGATCTTCGGTTCAAACTCTCAGCTCCGAGCCATCTCGGAAGTTTACGCATCGGTCGACTCGAAGGAGATCTTCTTGAAGGACTTCTTAGCCGCGTGGAACAAGGTCACGAACCTCGACCGCTACGACCTGCACAAGGCGTAGTTCGTCGGTGGTACCTTAACTCCGCAAACCAAGGGGCTACCGCAGGGTAGCCCCTCTTCATATCTACCCAAAACCTGCGCGAGTCTTTGCCACCAAGCAGGCGGTGAACTAGAACAGATCCAGGTATCTCTGGGGCGTGTGTCCGGACGGCTGTGCGTTTCTCGCTGTAAACAGCGCCTCCAGAGCGCAGCCACGACCGGATCGGGCTAGAGCCGGAGCCTCTCTGAGCGGCATCACCCCTCCGAAGCCGACTTCTGAGGAGTGATCCAGGAAACCATGAATGCGTTCATCAACTGTGCTTCTGTGCTCTACTGTCCGCACCGTAGTCGTGTGGCGGCCGCGAGTCGGAAGCTGACCATACGCGGACGCTGGAGCGGAACGCGATGTGCTACATGATGTCAAACCAGCAGTACCCAAGCGACGATGACATACACTGGCATCCGCACATGATGTGGTATGTTCCGAGCGACTCGGCTCAAATGTGGGGAGCGAATCTGTGGGCGTATCAGCGACGGCGGGGAATGTCTGGTCTGATGGCATTCCCGCTCCTCAGGCTACGCACTGACCAACGTTTCAACTGATTAGGCAATTTCGTCTTTTGTGAAGGAACAAATTCCCGCGCTTCCTCGCCGACGGCATATATAACTGATTACTCCTCAGACGCGCCTGTAATGACCTACGGTACGAATTGTGATTTTGGTTGAGAATCGGGCCATGTTGTCGTCGATCCAGACTAATTCCGGTCCTCGAACAATCAACGGCGCAAATTGGTAAAACGGAACAGAAGGCTCGATAACTTGACGTAATTACATCGAAAATGGCCTCCTGAACACATGGCGAAAGAGAATAAGATTCACGATATCGGCGTGGCACGCCACATCCGAAAGTACAGCGATGCGGTTGAATCGGCGTGCCCAGGCCGACTGCTTTTCTCTTCGGGACACCAGGTCTTACTCGCGACGGGCAGCTGCCCGAGACCTTCGAAGGACAGGCCGAACAAGCCTGGAAGAATGTATTTGCACTCCTTGAGCGCGCCGGAATGGGCCCCGAGCATCTGGTGAAGATCACTCAGTATCTGGTGCGGGCTGAAGATCTTCCGCTCTACCCACCTGTTCGCACCAAATGGCTTCAGAACCATCGGCCGCGTCGATGCTGGTTATCGTCCCCGGCCTTGTGCGGCCCGACATCCTCATCGAAATCGAAGCCTACGCAGTGGCCCCGGTCTACGAAAAGTAGGGAGCGTTCGTTCCTGCCCACTTCATTTCTTGGAGGGACGCGACACAGGTGTTACCCAACCTGCTCGTCTTAAGTGTACCCGTCTCCATAATAAGGAAAGTTCTTGCGAATGCGAGTCGGATCCGGGGCGACCCCATCGGCAATCGGCTTGTTGCACGCCAGGGTCAACATGACATCCATGGCGTCGTCGCAAAGCGCTCGCCCATTGAAGCGGGTACGATCAAAGGTAGCGGTCGTTCCAAGTTCATACGGCAACATCACGGGGCACAATCGACCGGCGGTCTGCTCTCCGTACTCCGTCGGATCTGCAATAGAACTCGCGTAGGTCGTCATCCGCTCGGAAAAACCCGCGATCGCTTTCGAGAAACGATCTACGTCTTCAGAAGGCACCGAGGTATTGACGGCGGAACGATTATCGAAACCAACCGAACCGTCAGCGTTAACAATGAGAACGCGATACGCGCGTTGCAACGTGCCGCGCGGTAGATCGGCTGGATATCGCCTCCAAGCGTTACTGCCTACGAAGATTTGGACTCGATCAATCGTTTCGAGGACTCGGGCAAGCAGCATTCTCGCTCGGCTGGACTTCTGACTACTTCCTCACTATCCCCCGCAAATAATGATGTACGGGAAAATGGGTGTGACCAGCGTTCCGGCAGGGAAGATCGGCGTAAGAACGTTTGGCTGGTTTGGCCTTGGAATTTCAGGAAGCTCGAAGCATCAACGAGAGGCTATCGCATTAGTGAAATTCCTCTTGCACAGTGAGTATGAGCTGGAGGCTGCCAGTGCACGCGCTGAGTTGTCTGCGGGAACCGCATTCTGCCGCCTGCCAACCTTGCTCAAGGCATCCTCGCGATCGATAACGTCAAGTCACCCTTTAGGTGACGGCATTGTGAGTCGTCCTTCTATGGTGGCAGGCAGGAAGTATGAGGACGTCTCGCACGCGTATGCGGGCGCAGTGCATTCCGTACTGACAGGAAAGAAAGGCGCTCCAGAAGCAGCTGCTCAGTTGGAGACGGAACTCGAGCACATCACGGGTTTCCCCAAAGGCCCGCCTGAAGCATTGGGCACGAGCATATCTCGCGTGGATGGCGCCAGATGATAGCAGTGCGGTGTGTCTCTCTTATCGTTGAGATGTGTTGTAGGAATGGACATTCCAGTAAGGCTCAGTTATCGACGACGTAAAAAAACAAAAGGTGGCGCATCACCGTCGGTCAAAGCAGCGCGAATGGTAAGAATTAGTTTGGTACCGTCCGCGGCTTCGGTGCAAAGGACAAAGGCTCGGCCAGGTGCCGGGCCTTCGTTTTGGGTACAAGGAATATGTAATTTATTCAGCTCTCCGCAATTGCTAGTATCACGATTCGGAGCTGTCCGAACACAGGGCTTATGCGAGCTGCGAAGACTGATCGCGACAGAGGAAGACCTCTCGGTTCTGGTCGGCAGCGATGACATCGCCCCATACATCGAACCGCTCTCGACTACTAAGCCTGCTATACGGGGTGTACATGTTCCCAACGCGCCGAGAAGTGATCGCAGGGCTATGTTCGACGCTTCTTGAATGCTTGCCGGGCTGCGATCGTGCCAAGCCGGAGCCCGTCACGATTACTTATATGGATCCGGAGTGGTCGCACGACCGGTCGCAACGACGTTTCTTCTCTGAAGGAGTTCTACGGCAATTCGAGAAAGAAACAGGATTAAGGTGAAACACCTGCCCGCTCCCGAAACCTCAGAGGGACAGCTGAAGCTCACCCAGGAGCTGCTTGCGGAAAAGGATACGCCAGATGTATTGGGTATCGACGTCATTTGGTCTGGACTTCTGGATGACGCACTCCTTGATTTGAGGCTTTTCTTCAGTTCAGAACTTTCCGCTGCCGATCCTGACTTAGTTAAAAGCTATACGGTGAACAACAGACTTGTTGCTATTCCTTATCGCCCTTATGTTGGTGTGCTTTTGTACCGCACGGACCTGTTAGCGAAGTATGGGTACCACACCCCGCCTCAAACCTGGTCCGAACTAGAGAGGATGGCTTTCCGGATTCAGGAAGGAGAGCGAGCCGCTGGCGAGAAGGATTTTTGGGGGTTTGTATGGCCAGGGGCAGCAGAGGAGTGTCTGACTTGTTTGGCTTTGGAATGGCAAGCGTCGGAAGGTGGCGGAAGGATTATCGAAGCTAACCGAACGATTAGTGTGAACAATGAGAATGCTATCCGTGCATGGCAACGCGCCGCGCGCTGGATCGGTTGGATATCGCCTCCAAGTATTACTGCGTACGAGGAATGGGACACCCTCAAGCATTTCGTAAACTCAGGCAAGGCAGCATTCCAGCGTGGCTGGACGTCTGACTACTTTCTCACCAACCCTGCAAAGTCAATGATTGATGGGGAAATGGGTGTGACAAGCATCCCGTCGGGAAGTCTAGCCGTGGGAACCCTCGGCGGGTTTGGCATAGGAGTATCGAAAGGGTCGAAGCACCAACGAGAAGCTATCGCGCTGGTGAAATTCCTGTTGCACCAGGAGTCGGAGCTTGAGGTTGCTAGCGCAGGTGCTGCGTTGCCCACTGGAACCGAACTCTACCGTCTGCCAACCGTTCTGAAGGCATACTCGCGATCAATATCGGCTGGCCAACCAGTAGGAGAAAGGATTGTGAGTCGTCCTTCTATGGTGGTGGGTAGGAACTATGATGACGTTTCGCATGCTTATGCCCAGGCAGTGCATTCCGTACTGACGCGGAAGAAGAACGCTCGCGTTGCTGCTGCTGAGCTGGAAGCGAAACTCCAGCACATCACCGGCTTTGTCAAAGGCCCCCTGAAACAACCGAAACCCGGATATCCGCACTGAAATAGCGCAGGTCATCGCTGTGGGCTCCGTCCTATTTGTCATTGAGATATGTTGTAGGGGCGGACGTTATCATTAAGATAAGCAATGGACGAAACAATAGCAGGGCAAGGCACATTACCGTCGGGAAGCCAGCGCGGATGATCTCACTCGTTTCGCGTGTTGGCATCAATACCCGTCTGACGCTCGGTTTTGTCTTGATCATCGTGCTGATGTCGGTGGCAACAGGCATCTTGCTCTGGCAGTCGCGGGTGATGCGCACTCAAGCGAACCGTCTCAAGGAAATGGACGAGCAGTTCATGGAGGTACAGCGTGCCCACGCGTTTCTTCTCTCGTTCCACAGCGCATCGGAACAATTAGTCAAGGCTAGGGATCTTGCACGCTTGCTGCAGGAAGCGCCTGTTTTGCGCAACCAGCTGAGCGATAGCCGGAGACAAACCGAAACAGTGTTCCGAGGAATCGAACCGAATAACATTCTCGATCCCACAGTCTTACCCACACTGGAAACGATTCAAGGATTACTGCCTTCGCAAGTTGATTCGCTTGCTGCCCTCGCATCCGTAGGAGATTGGGAGGCCCTGCATCAGCGGATGGAACAACCGCTCGAACCCTTTGAGAGCCTCAGTGCTGAACTAGTGACTACCGCCAGCCGTGATCTAGAAAACAAACGTTCAGAAGCCGCTCGCCAGATTGAGAGTGCGCAGATTCGAACGCTATTCACCTTGCCCGGCATAGGTGGCCTGACAATCGTTGTTGCGGCTCTCCTGGGATTCAGTATCACGCAGAGCATCACTCGCCCTCTGAGATTCCTGGTCGACGGAACCTCCGCTCTCGCAAAGGGCGAATTTGGTCAGCAGATCTCTGTGCAAGGCCGAGACGAACTCGCTCATCTCTCGCGAGTGTTCAACCAAACAACCATCGAGCTTCAGCAGCTCTATGAAAACCTCCAGCGGAGTGAACAAGAGCTTCGTGACGTCATCAACGCGGTTCCGGCGCTCATTTGGAGAGCATCGTCTGATGGCGAAGTTGATTTCATCAACGAGCGTTTACAGCAGTTCGTGAGTGTACCTCCCGAAGACATATGGGGTTGGAACTTGCAATCCGTCCTTCATCCCGACGACCGTGCCCGGTTCGTCGCCGAGCGGCGAGCAGCGGTTAAGGATGGACGACAGAACGAGGATGAGGTCCGTGTGCGGCGGGCGGACGGAAAATATTGCTGGTTCCTGAATCTGCGCGGACAGCAGGGCGGGTGTGCTTCAGCCGGTGGAAGGTGAAGACGTGTTTGCTTCGTTGGGCAGCGTGAACTGAAATGTTGCTCCACAGACTGTGTTGGCACTCGCCCACAAGCGGCCACCGTGCGATTCAATAATCCTGCGACTAATGGAGAGTCCCATACCGGTTCCCTGCGGCTTCGTGGTGAAGAAGGCAGCGAACAGATGCTCACTCCCGGCGACTGGAAGACCGCTGCCTGAATCACTTACCGCAATGAGGATTTCGCCATCTTCAGTTCTTCTCGAGATTACGGTCAACTCACCCTCGGTGTCTTTTATTGCCTCGATGCCGTTGAGCATCGACGTGAACAAAATCATCCAGGAAATGATTGTCCTATTACGGGATACGGCGAACCGCAATTTCTGCCTCGAGCTGATTCAGCCTCTGGCGCTCTTCCTCCGCGCGTTTACGGTCTCGATTTCGATTCCAGTTCCATACCATTTGACAATATTGCCTGCCTCGTTCCGCAGCGGTACATTACGGATATCCCAAGATATACTTCCATCCGCGAGGACGCGCGACGCAAGCTGATACGCCATCAGAAATGCATCGTCCGGGAGCAGAACGATCTGCTTGTAGTTGTCCCAGGTATAAATCAGCGGTTCATGGCGAAGGCCGTTGACACCGTCGATCCAAGTGTGGTGCGTGCTCACCGTTCCGCCCGAAAGCACGCTGAGATCCACCTGTGCTGGCGTCGTTGTGAAATACCGCCCTCGACAGCCAGAACAGCGGTCACCTTATCGGTCGGTATAAGCGCGGTATGGAGGAATCGATTGGCCTTGTAGCCGGTGAACGGTTCGCTTGTCACTTCCGCAACCGTGACCAACTCATCGGTGGTTTGTACGAGCGGTTCTCCGCAATGAGCCAGCGGTGGAGGCCATGAGTCGGGCGGTAGCAGGCCCTTAACCGATGACGTCCCTGTTGTGCTGTCGGGACGAGCGAGTCGGCCATGGCCTCCATTCTCAATTGGTGACGTAGGGGATTGACGTTCTGCAGTCCCGGGCGTGTCGCTCGTAATGAAGAGGCATTTACAAGTCGGTCGGAGAAGATCTTCTTCCGCATCAAACCTTCATGAACCCTTTCGAATTCTCACTAAGAAATACTTATGAACCAACGGGATTTTACGAGTCGATCCACGCGCCGATCGTCGAAGCGATGCACTTTGTTTGAAGAAGATCCGCCGCACTGACTCTAGGAATATGTCATCTTTCGCGCTTCAGCCTTGGGTAGGATCACGTCGTCTCCAGTCTTGGAAGATGGGCCGCCTGCCTCCGGCGAGTTGGATGTATCGCCATCAATCCTGGGGCCTGCGATAGAGCTCATGGTCCACGCGGGACGTCGTTGGACGTTATCGCTGACATGTGTCTGAGAAAAGGAGAACACCGACGTCTTCAGAGAATGCAATTCGCCGTGTCGCAATCGTTGGAACCGGAGTCATCGGTGCCAGATTGGCCGCACTGTTCCTGGCGCATGGTCTCGAAGCGATCGCCACGGATCCAGCTCCAAACGCCGAAGAGAGCCTGCGCCAGTATATCGATAGTGCCTGGCCTGCCCTTGAGCAGTTGGGCCTGTCTTCCGACGCCTCGAAAAGTGCCTCTCGTTCCACGACCAAGTTGTGCGATGCGCTTGTGGGTGTCGATCTGGTCCAGAAAAACGGGCCAGACATGCCTGACTTCAAAATCCAGTTGTTCGCCGACATGGACGCCCTCACACCGGCGGCCACGATTCTTGCGAGGGCATCGAGACGGCACCGATAGACGAATGGTGCAGGAAAAACTTGGCTTTCTCTCATTCGTCCATTGGACACCTTCTCCGCAGTCAGAGGCGCAGTCGGCGTCCGACACCCTGCTGCAATCCATTGATCTCGCCGTAGAGGCCGAGCGCCTGGGGAATGGATGGAGCCTATTCCGTGTTCACCACTTCCCCCGACAATTGGCATCGCCATTCCCGCTGCTAGCTGCGGTCGGTGCTAAGACGCAACGGATAGAGATTGGCACCGCAGTGATCGAAATGCGGTATGAGAATCCTCACTATATGGCGGAGGATGCCGGGGCTGCGGATCTCATCGCTGGAGGGCGCCTGCAGTTGGGAATCAGTCGAGGTTCCCCAGAAGAGGTCATCGATGGGTGGCGCTATTTGGCTACGCCCCACATGAAGGCGAGAATGGCGCAGACATCGGCCGACTCCACGCCCAGGAGTTTTTGGAGTTGTTCCACGGCAAGGATTTCGCTCAGCCGAACCCACGTCCGATGTTTGCCAATCCGCCGGGCTCTTACGCCTTGAGCCGCACTTGGAGGGATTGCGTGAGCGTATCTGGTGGGGAGCAGGTTCCAATGCGACTGCGGTCTTGGCCGCAAAGCTGGGGATGAACCTGCAATCCTCAACCCTCAAAGAGGACGAGATTGGCGAACCATTCCACGTCCAACAAGCTGCCCCGATTCGCGCTTTTCGGGCAGCCTGGAGGAAAGCTGGCCACGCGCGCAGTCCCTGGGTTTCCGTCAGCCGCAGTATCTTCGCGTTGATCAGCGACATCGATCGCGCCCATTTCGGACGCGGTGGGGAGGAAGAGGACAAGATCGGCTTCATTGAACATCGACAAGAGCGATCTTCGGCCGTGACTACGCGGCCGAACCGGATTTGCTGATCGAACATCTTACGAAAGATGAGGCGATTTCCAAGGCGACACGCTTTTACTGACCGTCCCGAACCAACTGGACGTTGCTTACAATTCGCATGTCCTCGATGCCATTCTGAAGACGGTCGCCCCTGCTTTCGGTTCGCGTTATGATATCGCCGCGCCGCACCCCTGAAGCCAGAACACCCCCGACTGCCTCTTCGTTGCGTAGATCTGTTCAGAGGGTAGGGTCGCCTGCCCTCCACGAGCCCCATTTGTGTGCGAGTTCCGCCGTGGGGATCACGTATTCTGGAAACTTCGTAGGGGAGCGCCGTGAACCAATCGTGTAGGCATATTCGACGCCGATGCCGTAGGCGCCATAGTGTATCTATGGCGAGATCCTTCACGGCGTCGCAGGTATTCCGGTTTGCCCAGTCGCGCTGCCATTTCAGGGTCACAGAGAGGGCCGTCACCGGTTTTACTCCCGCCTGGACAACACGACGCATCGCATTGCCGTGTGCGAGTTTGCTAACGTCGCCGCAGCAGTCTTCGCCCACGTAAACCTCGTAGCCATCGTGAATCGCCTGCATGGTCGGAAGAGCCACGCAGGTCTCCGTCCACGGGCCGGCCAGCACACTCTTCTTGCGCCCTGCCTTCTCGATTGCCGCAACGAAGTTCTTGTCGTCCGAGGAATTGATGGACGAACGCTCGATCGGTTCCTGGCCCGGGAACACGGATCGGATCTGCGGCCACAGGTTCCCGCTGAAGCTCTTCGTCTCGACCGTCGTCAGCACCACGGCACGTCAATACCCGCGCTGCTTTTCCTAACGCGACAGTACCTTAATGATCGCTGGTCGATCAAAGTTACTCGTTCTGAACAACATTTGCGGTTGGTGACGATCAGCGCTACGACGCAGTTGCCTGGCGTGAGAAGTCTTTTTTCGCTACGCTTCATGTTCCGTTATTTTGACCCATATTCATTTCTCCGTTGGTTTCGTATAGTTGAACTTTAAAAATCGCTCCTTGTAGTCGTTTGTAATATCCATGGTCTTCGCAACGATTGCGCCTCCGAGCAAGGTGCAGTGGCCCGGCGATACTAGCACGCTGGGGAGCGAGATAAATTACATGTTGCGGTAAAGGCGTCCTGCGGATTTATCACCCGCGGACCCAGGTCCATTGCTGACAGCGCATTCGTGCAGGATGCAGCTTATAGTGCGCTGAACCACATCTGCAACTTTTCCATTTAGGTCGAAGTGTAGCGTTCGGAAAGGTGTAGATCGATTTAAATGAAGTCGTATGCAACAGAAAAAGACCATCGTCAGCCCACGTGCGTGCAGCTCGCGACTACAAGGAAGATGTAATTGTTTGTGGCGGTGGGGATTGCTAGGATCGCGCTATTGGATGGCTGAATGGATCGAGGACTCCGTCGGACTCTCAAAATAGACCTCGAGCTTTAAGCGATGAGGATTACCGAGGAGATCCGTGGCGATTGCGGCAAGACGTGCAGAAGGATATCGGAAATATTGGCCCAATTTGGTGTGCGTGCGCCGGTGAGGTTTATCCGTGACTCGGCCGGACATTGCCGTTGTTGGCGGGGGTTTACTTACTTGGCCGGCTTCGTATATAGCGCGCCACCCAGGCTGGGATTACTCCGGCGGCCGGAATTCCAAGAAGGACTAGTTTCGCTGCAAAGGCACGCTGACTTCATCTATAGCTGCCAGACCATGCATTAGGAGGACAAGCATATGACACGCACCGAGCTTGAAATCAATCAGCAAGACATGTGGAGAATATTGGTCTTCGAACAGCGAACCACCCTCACACTCGCGGTTGAGATGCTATTGCGTTGCCAATTTTCTCCCGAACAGATCCTGACCAAGACGGCGTCGGCACTGGAAGGCTCACACTACGATTCGTGAGGTTTGCGAGGGCAGATTACTAGAGCCCGCCGCCGTTCGACGAGAATCAAAAGAGGCGGGATGGCAACTGCCAACCTCGCGGGAGCAATATTGCTACACCCCAGCTTTCATAAAAGGCATTCTCATGACAACTACGGACCTCAGCACAGAACAAGAAGAGATGTGGAGAACATTCTTCGACGACAATCACGCAGATCTCGTTATCGTTGCTGAGATGCTTTTGCGTTGCCATCTATCCCCCGAAAGAATCCTCCGCAAGGCATTATCGGGCCTGGAAAGCTCATCCTGCGAGGTGACCTTTGAACAGGCAATCCAGGCCGTCATCGATACCGTCATTGAATACAATCGGGAGACTGCCAACTCACCTCTCCAAGCAAAGACACTCGCCCCCGTCAAATTGAAAGTTCCTGGAATATCGCAAATTTCTATGCTCCCATGGCCCGAACGGGCGGTGTATTTTTTGCGCGGAGTTCTTCACTATTCCTGCGAGGAGACCGGCCTTCTCCTTAATCTGAGAGACGTCGAGATCGACCAACTCTACAAGTTTGCAACAAAACGTATCGGCCACGAAAGCAGAATGTGTCAGCGCTGACGTGACCGATCCAGCTACGGTACATCTGCGCTCAATATCCCATTGATGTGGTTTCGTCAGTGCATGTTCTCTCTACGCCCTACGACCCTGAGTACGGCTAAATCGCCGGCGTGGTCTCGAATTTCGAGACGCTGCCCGGAAGCTTCAACAAATTTCAACTCTCCGCTCACACCTACTTCCGCGTTTTGCGGAGAGTTGATGGGTCAATCATGGCATTGCCGAAGCCTCAAATCTGATGAGCGCTAAATACTCTCGACGTGCCAATTGTGTGCCTTCGAGACTGGAAGGCTGCTCGGGACCGGCGATAATCAGATATCGAACCATATAGTCCCATCCCATCTGCGCCAGCGCCAGGCGTCCCAGATCGAAGGGCGGCACTGGTCCACTGGAAGCAGCACAGCGCAAATACTATCGCCGCATGTTTATTGCCAGAATTACATGTTCCTAGTACGCATACGAAAACACTAGACCATCTAGTCACTTGCCGGAAGGAATGACAGAATCTCCTTCCACCGATTCTGCGAAACGATAGCCGATATTTGGCTCTGTCAAGAGATACTTTGGATTTGCTGGATTGTCCTCAATCTTGACGCGTAACTGCCTGACAAAGATTCGCAAGTACTCGCGCTCGCATCCGTACTGTGACCCCCACACTGATAGTAGTAGTTTCCTATGGGGAACCGGCTTCCCTGCATTCATCATCAGGTTATGGAGAAGTGCGAACTCCTTTGGGGTCAAGTGGAGAGGGCGACCCCTCTTCTGCACCAGGTGCCTCGAAGCATCAAGATGCAAATCCCCGACACTGAATATAACTTCTTCCTTATTGGAGGCATGTTTCCGTTCTAACGCAGCGCAAACTCGCCCAATTAACTCGTGGAGTGGCAACAGATATACCGAGTAACTACGGGCGGCCGCCTCCGAAGGCCTGCCTCGTGGGCCGCCGTCGTCTCGCGAGGTCTGGATCGCGACCAGGAAACTCGAAGCGGCCTCACCCTCCACGCGGCTAATGTCGACTCCTTCGGTTTCCTGTTTACTACGCGCAAGCGTACCTTCGACCAGTGTCATTCGGATTGGCAACTCGCCCTCCGGCTTGCGTTTTCCGTTGTTCCGATCGGCGATGGTATTGACCTTCCAGTTCATGGAGACCTCTGTGTGGATTGCGGCGTCTTCCGCTAAATCGACCGTCCGCGGCGCGCGTGATTCGTTGAGGTTTGTTCGGCAGCAGTGAGGCTCAACTCCGCGTCCCTGCTCTCGAAGTGATGGCTAACGGCCATTGAGACGTGGACATCTGGATGTAGCGTGCGCTCACGTCATTCATGATCGTGGAACCGAAGACATGTCCTCAGGTAGGTTCTCTCGGCCCTTACTGATGACAATTCAAATTCAGCTGGTTCTTTGGGCAACATAACGTTTGCAGCTCCGTTGCGCCATTACATGTTTATGTGGCAACGGTGCTCGAACTGTGATCCGGTAAGACTGTGACCAAAGCTGGTACCATTTTTGTTGATTCAGCCAGAGCGGATTGATCCGCGCACTCGGCAAGATATCGATGCACGAGGTGTACTGCCCCGGAACCTTCGCGGACTGTGGAGGCAACTCGTTTCACGCATCCTGCTCGTGTGTAGCCAACCGCAAAGATGCTGGTTTCAAGCAGGAGTGGAAACAGCTTTGGCGGCCACTGGTCACCACCGTCGAAGCCCGCAAGATCGGGGTCAGTGACGATGAAACCCCTATTGTCCAGGACAAAAGTGACTCCGTCGGGCGAGCAGCTCCGGCCATCACAAAAACGTGGCGAATAGAACCCGATTTCGTTTCTTCGAGCGCCGTCTCGCCATTCGAGGTGCCGGGCCCGCTAAAACCTGTGATTCGAGTTCGATAGTGGATCTCTATCCTTGGGTGCGCCTTAATGCGTCCGATCAAATATTGAGACATAGAATCGGAAAGCTTCTGAGAACGCACGAAGAGATGCACCTTCGCCGGCGACTGGGCAAGAAAAGCCGCGGCCTGGCGAGCTGAGTTGCCTCCTCCCACCACAATGACTTCGGCGGAGTCGCACAGCTGTGCCTCCATATGAGCCCGTAGTAATAAGGCCCTTGCCTGTGAATGGCTCTGCGTCTTCAATGGAAGTCTCGCGTACTGCGCTCCGGTAGCGATTACGACCGCGCGCGTTGAACTTTAGCCCAAATTCAAGAATGACCTTATACATCTGGCGATTCGTATCGATGTGGACTACTGACTGAGCGCGCATGATCTGCGCACCGAATTTCTGGGCCTGCGCAATAGATCTGTTTGCGAGCTGTTGTCCTGAGACTCCTGTGGGAAAACCGAGATAGTTTCGATTCTGGAGCTTGAACCTGTCCGCCCACCAGGTGCTGACTTTTCAATGACAAGCGTTCTCAATCCTTCAGACGCTCCCATAGACAGCTGCCGCGAGTCCCGCCGGGCCTGGGATGCTTTCAAATGGTGTTGGCCATCACAACACCTCTCCAGAACTCCTTACCTGAACTGAATGATCGCTCTTGCCATTACATATGTAATTTCCAAAGAACCTCTGCCATGCATCAATCGGCCTGATGCACCAGCGATGCTCAACCGCAGGTAGGGCTGAGAAATACCCTTTGAACCCGATCGGATAAGACCCGTGTGGGAAGGGTTGTGAACGTCACCGACATCGGAGGTTTTTAGCGCCACCCCTGGGTATGACATGGCGAGCGGATTGGGAGCGGTCGATGCCTATCAACTTGTGACGAACTGGGACAAGGTTACCTTCAACAATTCCAGCACGCAATTGTAGGCTACGTCGACGCGATTTCAGCATGGGGAGAGTAGGTTATGTCCAATTGCAAGGGGTCGATCAATTCAGCGGCTTGGTAAACCTAAGTTGCACGGCGACCGGCGGACCCGTAGGGTACACAGTGTTGCCTCGGTGTATCGTTCCTTCTGTGGCATTGGTTCCGAGCTCACGGCCATCGAATACCATCGTTCGGGTCGATGCAGGTCCGGTCCCGAGTGGAGGCCGTATCAGCAAGTATGTCCCGGTCCCGCCTGGAACATGCACAGCGGTTAATCACTGGCAAGACGTCCGGTGCGATACACGATGTCGCAGTAACGATCAAGGTCGAGTAGGATCAACTGCACACCTCCTCCTCTGTAGGGACGCACGCAAGTGCGTCCTCTTTCATTCCAGGTACGGGTCAGGGCGCGCTAACACTATTTCCATCTAACTTCGGTACGGTGGGAGTAGATGAAGATCACCGGAAGAGTAGTTCTCAAAAATCAAGGACAGCATTCCGGTGCAGCGGGGCAATGTGAGTCTGTTAACCTGCAGTTCTTGAATGCCCTACTGTATGTAGCGGAGCACGGATGTAGGTGGCGTGGGCTGCACGAAACGGTTCGGTAACAGGTATACCATCTACACCCGTATGAACCGGTGGTCCAAGAGCGGGGCCCTTCACCAGATATTTGAGAAGCTGCAAATGGAGCGGACCGTGCGCATCCGGATCGGAGCTTTCTCTTTGGACTCGACTTCGGTGGAAGTGCATCCGGATGGCACAGGGGTGCTAAAAAAGGCGACAGGCCACCGGTAAGTCCCGTGGCGGATGGACCATCAAGATTCATCTGGTTGCCGCGGGTGCTCGAACGGCGATAACCTTTGCTCTCTCGCCAGGCCAAGCGAACGATGCCCCTGAAGGTTGCGAACTGCTCCGCGACCTGGTGTCGATGCCCGCAGGACTGCCGCTGCTAATGGATCGCGCTATGAAGGCAATGAGACTTGGAAGTTGGTGCTCGAACTGAGCATGGTTCCGGTAGTTTCGCCCAAGTCCAACCCTGTCGACCCTTTGCGCTATAATCGCGTACTCTATCGCAAGCGAACGAGATAGAGCAGCTCTTTAGAAGGCTCAAAGGCTACCACCGCATCTTCTCCCGCTTCGAGAAACTGGCGCGTCTTCCTTGCCTTCCTTTGCTTCGCGCTCATCGTCGAAGCTCTCAGATACTGTGAACACACCCTAGCCACAACTGAGTATCCCCATACCTGTTACTTCATTGTCCATTTCGATCCGCGCCTTATCTTAATGCAGTAGTCCCAATCGCAGCCTTTCTTATCGCAAATCAACCCCGACAAACAAGGCTCCGATGCGGCTGTCGCTCGTATGTAAAAACCCGGAATCATATTGCCGCAGACACTTCCACGACTGCGGTCGGCAGAGTGAGATGAAATGTCGCGCCTCGTCCGTCGTGGGATGTGGCCCACAAACGGCCGCCATGCGATTCCACGATGGAATGGCTGATCGCCAGCCCCATGCCGCTGCCTTGAGGTTTCGTGGTGAAGAAGGCTGTGAAGATCTCATCCGTTTTTCCGGCCGGCAATCCTACTCCGGTGACCTGCACGCTTGACTTGTGTGGTAAAGACCAGGGTCAGCCACGTAGCCTTATCGTCGGCAGAAACAGATTGGATAGTGATCGTAGGCGGGACTGTCCATTTTTCAGAGTGAGCTGCCACACCACTCCGTTACGCAACGTGAACCACAGCCGCCCATCGGTGCCCTCGATGGCGGTTGGGAACGGACGCAACTGGTTGGCAATTCCTGAAAGTCCCTCGCGAATGCCGAAGTGCTCGCCCTTGACCCGATACGCGGGGTCTTTCAAAGCTTCCGAAATCTCCGCTTTATCGATATGGAAGATTCCTGATATCGCATTGAGCCACAAATCTCCCTCGGGTGTTTCCACAATCCCAGAGATGCCGCGCAGCCATTGGTCATCCACAGCGGCGATCCTGTGGAAGCGTCCTTCGTCAAACTGCTCCAGCCCAAATTCGCCCCCAATCCAAATCTTTGGTCCTCGCCCATAAATCGCCGTGACGTTGCCCACCTGAAGACCATCGCCCGGACCGAATACGCGGGCCCGATCGCCATCCAAAACCGCCAGTGGGCTCTTCGAATAGCCGAACCACACGCGGCCAAGGCTGTCGGTGAATGCAAACATCATGATCCCTGTTTTTGGGAGGTCGTCGCGGCCGCCGTAAGGTGTCCAACTGCCATTGGCTAACCGGTATAAACCGTGGCGGCCGAAGGAGACCCATACTCCTCCTTGTTGGTCCTCTGTAATCGTCTGCAGTAATTCAAATTGGTTTGCCATCCGGGGGAAGGTTCACGCGAAGGAAATCGTCTCCAACAAGATGCCAGAGACAACGTTCCCCAGAGAACCAGAACGTCTTGTCGGGTGCGCGGTAGACGAATGAAGTTGTCACCTGCGGGAGACGGCGCTCGCCTTTGCCGTACAGAACATGATAAAGGTCGGCTTTTGTGCCAGCGCCGCCACTTGTGAAACTGGTCCATACCGCCCCTTTGTCATCAGCAACCAAGGCGAAATCCCCACTCTCCGATGTTTCTTTCGGGAACTCCTGTCTGATCAACGGGGTGTAAAAGAATCGATGTATACCCCTGGTGTCTCCAAACCAGATATTTCCTTCACGATCCACCAACTGTGCCATCTGAAAAAGGGTTCACGTTATATGTTTCAGAAATAGCTGTGGACGCTTTGTTCTGGACACCACGTAGGCTGTCTTTTGGAAGACGCATCACAATGGGCTTATCCTAGGGTGACATCCAAACACCGTTGTCTCGATCAACAAGTTGAAGGTTTTTTTGGTGACCGGGAGAGCAGACAGCCTCTCATCAGGACCTTCGCGGGAGCCGGACACACGTGAGGCCGAGGGCGCGATCAGGATGGTTCGATCCGGCTCCCACGTGAACGCCTCGGCTGATAAATTGCTGCCAGCTGTTTTGAACTGTCCGGTCCCCGGTATTAGGTAGATGAGGTCTTTCGTGGTTTCAAGACCACCCACCAAAGCCCAAAGTGTCCCCTCTGAATCAAATCCAACCTGCGTAACGCGTCCGGCCGGGAGCGTTCCACTCAACCCCGATATGCTGCCACCCCGAATGATCGAATCTCCAAAGACCACTGGATGTGCCTGCCCATACAATTTCATTTCGATCCTAGGCAAAACCGTAAACACTTCCAATCTCGCTCGCATAGTTGGTCACGCGGCCCTTATCCAGGAAACTGAAGCCTCCTAACGTATAGCCTATCCAGAGGCCATCAAACGGCGGCGCGAACAAGGAGTACAAGTTGTTCGACGGGAGCCGATCGCCAAACGGCGAGGCGAATGGTTCGAATCGCGTTCCATCAAAGCGGAATAATCCGTTGGGGCCGCCCAGCCACAGGAACCCGTCATTGGTCTGTGCTGAACACGTGACGTCTGCGGGCGCTCCCTGTTGGAAGGTCCAGGAGTCGTGACCCACCCGCAGGTTCGCCGATTCCGGCGGTTGCCCGAGCGACAACGGACACCGAAAACAGGTAACGATCATTAAGACAACGAGCCAGCATAGCTGTGAGGCTGTGACACGGATTGAGTGTGCTGAGCGGTCGCAATCTTCGACTGGAACAAAAGACCGCGCTCGTTGGTGTATTTCCCATAAAGGACCCATATGTACTTATAACCCCAATACAATGAACACGATATAACACGGGAGAACAAAACCTACGCCAGGTTTGCAAGTTAGTGGGAGTTGGCCCTCAATCGCAAAATCCGGAACGCTTACGTCACGACGCGGATCCGCAATCTGCGTTTCGGTGTCCGAGATGGAGCTTGCGAAGTAGGAGGCATCAAATGCATTCATACCTCCCGATCACTGTGGCAATGATGGTCACTGCCAACCGTTGGCCGCCTTCGTTACGCTCAATTGAACCGTTACGGCAAACGGGCAGAAGCAAGAAGGAATGCCGATTACGATCTGCGTCGATGGCGCGAGATGGCTGACTCGTGAGAAGCCATTCGCCTGGCCCTCGGTGCTCGCCAGTGAGCGTTAGCTTTAAGTTCCCGGCAACTTGCCCGCTCGATGGACAACGCGATCGAAAAATTCGTGGAACATCTCGCGCAAGAGTTGCTTCCTGATCCACAGTTTTGATCTAGGCATGATGACGCGAGTGTCCTCGTGACGTCCTACTAAATTAGCGATCAAGGTTCAATTGACGTCGTCTGATTTGGCGCTTCCAACGTGTCCGCCCATTGCTTTTGCCCTGGCTGTGTAGATTACCTTCTCTATCGACGTAGGAAGCTCCCTTGATTGGTAGTACAACTTAACTGCCCGACCGCTGGGGGATGATTAGCCGAGCACCACGCTTACCACTCCGATAGGTCCATACGAAACGTCAAGCCAGAGAGCAGCAATCGCATCACGCCGAAACATCACATATTCCTGTAATACGGCGGGGAAATACCTATATGGATTGCTATCCCATGAGGATAAAAGGGGTGAGACTTTGGATGGCACTCGGCCCCATTGCAGCTCATTAGACGTGTGAGTCAAGAAGGCCCTTTCGTTCAAGAGACAACCTTAAGCTGCGCCGTCCACGCAAGATGCGAGACTTAGCTGCTGCGACCGAAATTCCTAACGCGTCAGCAGCTTCCTGCAAGGAATAATCATGGCCATAATAGCTGGTCACTGCTTCCTGCATTTTTGGTGAGAGGCCATGAAGTTCCTTCCGTAGGAGGAGAGTAATCTGTGCCTTCGCTACCCGGCACTCAGGATCTGGCGCTTGGTCGGCGATGTCCCAGGCTGGTTCGTCAGGGCTATACCGTTCGATATCTGATTCTCGCCGAGACTTCTTCTTTCGAATCACTGTCAACGCAGCATTGATCCCGATAGCTGTGATCCACGTGGAGAACTTGCAGGACTGACGAAATCTGCCCAGATTCGCATATGCACTGAGCAAGGTCTCCTGCAGAGCGTCTTCGGCATCTTCTCGATGACGAACGATGGAGAGAATCTTTTTCCGGCAACCTGAGCGTGCCGCCGGCAGAGCTCAGCAAAGGCTTCGTGGTCTCCTGATTGAGCCGCCTGGACCAGATCATTATCCGTGCGCAGGACGCGGATCGCTGGATTCTCAGGACCCATCCCGAGTGAGACTGTTTCGAATCGCCGGGATTCGTTGCGAGTACGCATTCCGGTTCTCTTTATCTCCATGTCAGCAGGAACCCGCATAATCCTGTCCACCGGGATTACAGCCCGCTGTGCGTAGCTGCCAAGAGGAGCAAGCCATGCCACAGCATCACCCACCTCGAATGCCGAGACATCTTCTCCGACTGCTGCGATGTATCCCGACCCCTCGGCACCAGGAATCAGAGGCCGAGGAGCCTTGCAATGACCATTACGGAAACACCCGTCAATGAAGTTGACGTCCGAGGTGTGGACGAGGACGAGGACTTCGCCGCGGCTCGGAACTAGATCGGGTCCTGTACGATACTCAAGAACCTCGGGACCGTCAGTCGATGTGACTTGAATCGCATTCATGGAGCACTATCCTTTCGCCCGTGACTGGGACTATGGTCACTCGCAGTGAGTGAGCCGGCGAACTTCGATCCTGGTGCCAGCGCCGGGCCGGCCTTACCCGTTGCAGCATGGTACCGAGTATGAAAGACCTGGCCGGGGCGCTTCGGGTAACCCTGAGTCCATCCGCGAGCGATGGCTGCGTCATTGTCGACGAGGATGTATGGGAAATATGCCACCGGCTTGCCTTCAAAGAGGGCGTCGACCAGAAAGAACTCACGATACTGGTAGCGAGCCGAGTCCAGATAATCCTCATTGGCTCCCGTGAACTGCCAGCCATAGAAGAACGCATTCCCGTGTCCTTCAGCCTTCGGATCCGGAGACAGTACAGCAGCGGCCGCGGCAGGATCAGACTGAAACTCAATGTTGAGGAAATCGGCAGAATAGTACCAGTGTGGCGATGGGCTAAGTGTCGGCTTTCCTTTCGGTGTAAGCGGATAGTTAAAACCCTTGAGCATCGATCTTCTCCTTTGCACCGGGATTGATTCAGGGTTTGATCACGATCGCTATGAGATTCAGTGAGGTTCCCTTAGGAGTACCACCGAAGGACATTGTGCGGACCTGATACCTCGCACAGCGCAAATACTATCGCCGGCATGTTTTCCGGTAAATTACATGTTCCTAGTACCATCAACGTCTCATTCTCTTAAGCTTCTCCCGCAAGAGAATCGTCTCGGAGGTGCCAGGCTACTAGGAAGATGTAATGGGAATCAGGCAATGACGTCGTTACGATGCATCAATACGTGAGATCACGATGCTGCATGAATGTTGATGGGAGCGTTCGATATAAAGCCTGACCTGGTTGAATTCGCCGCGTCGGCTACGAATGCGGCATCAATTCCAGCTGATTTGCAACCCGGGAAGAACCTTTTGGATCCTTATTGATCGACCTCTTCACGCTGCTCGGGGCGTATTACCTTCTGAAGACTGTCAGAGAGTCGCTCATACTCGCCGAAGGTGGAGCAGAGGTCAAAGCGTACTCGTCCGCAGCACAGGCGATCATTTTGCTCGGATTCGTGCCTCTATATGGGTGGATCGCAACTCACCTAAATCGTAATCGGCTCTTGCGTTGGACAACGCTGTTCTTCGCGTCTTACTTCGTTGGCCAGGCCGGTACTTGAATCGGTATCGTGTACTACATCTGGGTTGGGATCTTCAATGTCTTCACCGTGGCTCAACTTTGGGCTTTTGCGACCGACCTCTTTTCTCTGGAGCAAGGCAAAAGGCTCTTCCCGTTACTCGGCTCTGGAGCGTCGTCTGGAGCAGTCGCAGGGGCCTGGATTGCAGGACGACTGATCAAACCACTTGGCACTTACAAGACCATGCTCATCGCGTTGCGTTGTGCATTTGCGCCGCTCTGACGCGGTTGGCGGGCTATATCATTACGAGGCGTGGCGCAGAGATCGAGAAGAAGAAAGGCGATCCTCAGCAGTGAAGGCGGTTTTTCAACTTCTGATGCGCGATCGCTAACAGATGCTGATCGCGATTTCTCACAGTTCTGCTCAATATCGTGTGCCTTTCCGGTGATTTCATCTTCGGCAAACTGCTCGTGGACCAGACGAACCACGTGGTCGGCACCGCGGCCACACTGATGAAGGCACGCAAGGCTTACATCGGGTTTTACTATGCCTCCTACTACGAGTGGACGAACGCTGTGAGCTTAATCATCCAGACATTCCTTGTCTCCCGCATCTACAAGAGGTTTGGCGTGCGAGGGTCGATGTTTGTCCTTCCGGTAATCTCACTTGCTACCTTCGTGACGGTTCTCGCAAACCCCACTCTGCAGGTCGTGCGTGTCCTGAAGATCGCTGAAAACTCCACCAACTAGTCACTTCAGAACACTGTTCGGGCGGCCATGTTGCTCCCGACATCAAGAGAAGCGAAATACAAAGCGAAAGCGGCGATTGAGACTTTCTGCGTCCGCTTGGGCGATGTGCTGCAGGCAGGGGTCATCTTTATCGGAACCTCACTCCACTTCGGAGTACAGGCATTTGCGGGAACGACATTAGTGATCACACTGTTGTGGATCTTCGTGGCATTGAGGCTTTACCACGAGCATAAGCGAAGGGTGCCGGAGTTCCACTAATCACTGCACAAGCCTACTTGTGATCAAGAATTTCACAAGTCGTCTCAGCGACAGCTCGTTTCCTATTCTTGTCCTGTCCTACTCGATCCTCATGATGCGCTGCGTCTTCAGTAGAGCATTCAGGGACTCATTGATGGGATCTCGACTGCCGGGGTCTGAGCTCCCGCTCTTACGTTCATAGGTACATTTCTCGCAATCACCCTGCGCCTGATCTGTTCATTGTTCCTGCGATCAAATGCCTGTATTCATGTGATTCGGGTCTTCTACCTGATAACGCTGTTGCTGAAACCATCATCGCGTTCCAGTACCAAACACGCAGTTGGATGCTGAGGGCATACTACATTGCAATGTCTGCCTCAACGGCAATAGGTTTGTCGTTGATCTGGGTACTAATTGGGGATTGGACTTTGTCTCGGAGCATTACTGTCGCAGTTTGCGGTCAAGCGACTTAGGGCAGATCCATGGGCGAACCGCTGTCTCAGTGTTTACCCCGGCATCCTGACTGCGACTGCACTCGCTTGCGCAGCTGCACCTATTTTTCGGGTGATTGAGTATCTCCGCATCGGTGAATATTCACTGCGGAACTCAGCATCGCGCTGCGGCATGGAAATCGTCTATGCGGCGGCGTTGCCTGAAAAATTCGAGTGAGGTATGTCCACTCGTGGATATGGTCGGTGGAATTGTCCTTTACGAGTCCAGAAAGCCGGTCGACATTATGGAACGCTCGCAATTCGCGCAGTCTAACGGACTACTTCTTCTTAGCGACCAGAATGCATATACCGGACCAACGATCATGCTCCAATCCCGGCGGGGGAGTCGCGCTCAGTGGCATAACGCCCACATTCTTTGTGGTGAATGGGTACCTCGCCTCGAGGTAATTTCGAACGAGCTGTGCGCGTGCGTAGGACCAGGAAAGAGCATCGGCTGAGGTCGCGGCGTCTGAATATCCCTCGATCACAATAGGATGCGTGAAGATCACATCTCCGAATGACACAACAGCGGCATCGATCGCATGCTTCCCGTCCGGGCTCAATTCCTCCGCGCCGTGCGGCCCGTGCTGAAATAGTGTGTCAGCCTGCAGCCAGGCGCGTGGGCTCGGTGTACTACCGAAGAGCTTACTGTGTCTATATTCTTCTGGGGATAGACTGCCAAGTGTGTAGTAGCCGCGATGATTGAAGTAGCCCTTAAAGAAGAAGTTGTGTTTGAGCGCCTCGGTATCCTCTGCCATGTTCCCTGTCGCAACGTTGACATTGCTCAGCGCTTCACTGACGTTCTGACCTGCAGTGACACCATTTGCATCGGGCCCTAAAGCCTGGGTCACGTTTTGCTGGACTTGTCGGATGGTCGCATCGGCCCGAGTTGATGCGGAACGAATCTGTGTCATTGTGTCGTCAAGCTTCTGAGGTAGCTGACGCTGCTGAACATCTGCAACAAGAATGTTCACTCGGCCCGAGGCCTGCTTGAGGTTCGAGGTTGTCGACTGTACGTTCGACATGGTCTCTCGAATCTGGCCTGCCATCTTCTCATCTCGGAGAAGCATCCCGGCAGGTCCGTGGCCCTCTTTCAGACCTACGAGCAGATCATTGGCGTTACCCACGGCTCCGTTCACGCCGTCAAGTGCAACGTTGATTTTTCCTCCCACCTGCTTTATCGTTGCGTCCGCGTCATTCATGATCCCGAGACCATGGCTGAGCAGGTCGGACATGGTTACGGGAGGTTTGCTTTGCAGTACCGAGTCGGCTTGCGCGATCGCCGCATTCGGGGAACCAGAATGGATCGTCAGGAACGTGTCACCTACCACGCCTTCTGTATCGATCGTTACGAAGGAGTCGGTTCGCACCAGGCCATGAAGCTGCTCGTCGACCTTCATCTGGATGCGAAAATGACCACTGGGCGAACGAGGTACTTCGATACCGGTCACCTGGCCCGCGTCCATGCCTGCAACCTGCACTTTCGAGCCTTTGGTGACGCCATCAAGATCGGCGAACTCGGTATACAGCAGCACGTGGCGCGAGAAGGCCTCATGACGACTCCCAACGAAGAAGATCCCGAGAGCGAATAATGTCACGCCGGCTATGATGAAGATTCCTACAGCAAGATATCGTCTAGACATTCCTTCACTCCGTAATGAGTTTGCGAGCGACTTCGTTTTCGCTCTGGCTTACCTCGTCTACCGAGCCGAAGGCGACAAGATTTCCTTTATCAAGCACGCCGACCCGGTCAGCTATCCTGCGGGCCCCGTGCACATCATGTGTCACGATGATCAGAGCTGTCCCGCGTTCGGTCTTGTACCGCATGAGAAGCTCGTCGATCTCAGAGGCGGTGATACGATCCAGCCCGCTGCTCGGCTCATCAGCTAGTAGAATCTTCGGTTCAAGCACCAACGCTCTGGCGAGGCCGGCCCTCTTCTTCATACCTCCCGAGAGTGCGGATGGATATTTCGCATCATCTGCACCCAGGCCGACATCGGTAAGAACACGGTGGACCACGTCGTCAATCTCGTCCTTGGATTTACTGGTAAGTCTGCTGAGTGGTAATGCAAGGTTTTCGTAGAGGGTTAGGGAGTCAAAGAGAGCTGCATCCTGAAAGAGGTATCCCATCTTTTTGCGAACGAGAGACAGTCGTTTCTCGCCCATACCGACAACGTTGTCCTGATCAACCCAGACCTCTCCCGAGTCGGGGCGCATGAGGGCCATGATCAGTTTGAGGGTAACGCTCTTACCAGTACCGCTGCGACCGAGCAGACACAGGGCCTGACCTTGATCGATATGAAAAGACACGTCATTCAGTACGTGTTTTGTACTGAACGACTTCATCACACGCTTAAACTCCACCGCGATGGTCTGGGGCCCGCTCATATGGCTGTTTCCGGGAAGAGGAAGAAGATGCACTTGATTAGCAATACGTCAGCAACAATGATCAGTAGAGAAGACAGAACAACACTGTTGGTAGCAGCTTCGCCGACGCCCTGCGCGCCCTTGTCCGTCGTATAGCCAAAATAGGAGGAGACGGAGCCGATAATGAAACCGAATACGGCGGTTTTCAGAGTAGGCGCGATGAAGTTCGCCCACTGAAGATAGTCAAAGGCGCGATTGATGTAGAGTGTCGGCGCTATGTGAGAGGAGAGCTCTTCTGAGAGGAAGCCTCCCAGCAGGCCTGCGAAATCCATGAAAAGTGTCAGGAAGGGAAGAGCGATCACACAGGCCAGAACTCGAGGCACGACCAGGTATTTGAAAGAGTCAATCGATAGCGACTCGATAGCGTCAATCTGCTCAGAGGCCCTCATGTTTGCAAGGACCGCACCGATTCCTGAGCCGACTCTACCAGCAAGCAGCAGTCCCGCTACCAATGGCCCAATTTCGACGAAGAAGGATACTGCCTGCACGGCCGGTATCATCGCCGTGGCGCCAAACAGCACCAGGGTGCTTCTTGTGTGGAGAGTCATGACGGCTCCCAGGGCGAAGCCGGACACGACGATGAGAACGAGTGATTTGTTTCCCACTTCGGCGAGCTGACGGAAAAATTGGGCAAATTCGAACGGAGGTCTGAGAGAATCAACGACGACCCGCAGGCTAAATAACCCCACCTTTCCGACGAACTCAAATAATTTACTGAGCCAGCGCACGTGCCCTCTCCAGTCCCGTCTTCTCGCTCACGAGTCGGCCGTTCGCCAAGATTCGAGTAGTCGGGTAGATGGCGGGAACAAGAAACACCAAAGACCCGAATACCCAGATGAAGGCACCTGCAGCGATCTGGTCCTCTAAGGCGTCGATGCCAAAGGGCCGTTCGACAACTCCATTGCTCGGATAAAGCAACCACCCTGAAAAACACGGGAATGCTGACAAACCGGTGTTTACAAAATCCCATGTCAACAGGTATGGAATGATCATCCAGGAATTCAATTGACGTCGTGTCGGCCAGGGCTGCACGATGGGCCACCAAAAGATGAGGCTCGTCGCGAAGAAGCAGAAATGTTCGAAGTTGTGCCAACTTTCCGGTTGCGAAGGTTCATAAAAAACTTTACCGGCTTGGACCGACTGAAGCTGGGCGACGGACCGAATTCGGTCTATCTGCTCCGGATTCAAATTGGGATCATCTCGCATCGTACCCGCTCCTTTACCTTGTGCGCGAGGAGAAACAAAAATTTCGACCGCAGAGCGCAGGGTCTGTGAAGTGTAGAGACATGCATGCGAATGCAACTTTTCATTGGTGCTTATCTGCGAGTTGCATCGCCTGCCAACAGTACGATACCCAAAGGGCTCCAAACCACGCCATTACATCTTTATGTGGATTGTCGGCGTGCTCAAAGTAGAACTCCGTCCGTTACCATAAACATGTACTGCCCTTTTGTTCCAATCAGTAATACGCTCAACAGAACGACAAAAACGGCTAATCCATTTGCAAACCTTCCTGTGGATTAGCCCGACGCGTGGCGAAAATGATGGATACGACTGTTCTGGCTGCCTTCCTTGAGTACTCTCCGAATCCCACTTGGTTGGCAGATTCCGACGGCCGGTGTATCTACGCAAATCAAGAGTTGAGAGAAATCACAGCCCTGGGCGCGGCTCGGCTTGGGGACTGGAATTGGCTGGAACTTGTAGCGGAAGAAGACAGACAGATGTCTTCCACTCTATGGCAGGAAGCGCGGATTCATCATCAGTGCTATCGCGCTCGTTTCTTTCTCGGTGCCAAGGATCCTGGAAGAGGAAGTGTGGTAGATGCTGTCGGAACGGGGCATATTGCCCCAGACGGCTCTGAAGCGTGGCTCTTTACCGCTGTCGCCTCAACACCGTCGGGCAAAGCGCTTCCGCCTGCCGAGGCGAATCTTCAGGTGACCCTTAACGCTCTTCCGGCTCAGGCGTGGTATGCCCGAGCGTCGGGGGCTCTGGCGTTCGTCAATAGGGCTAAGGCGGATTACCTAGGCCTTTCACCAGATCACCCGCTTCGGTTTGCTACAGATTTCGAAGCTCCATGGGACGCCCATTTGGTCTTCCTGCATCCCGAGGACCGGCCCACCTCGAGCAGGAAGTGGGCAGAGCAAATTCAAACGGGGCGCACGAGAGATGACGAGTTCCGCGTATTGGGAGCCGATGGAAAATATCGTTGGTTTCTCTCGCGAGCAGAGCCTCTCGGGTATTCAGATGGTCAAGCTAGGTATTGGGTTGGCGTGAACATCGATATCGATGACAAGAAACGAGCCAGCGAGGCTCTCGACGCAGCGCGGGAGCGAATTGGCCGTGCTACACAGTCCGCAGCGATTGCCGAACTCTCTGCGTCCCTCTCAGACAGGATTGTGCAGCCATTAGCGGCTGTCGTAGCCAACGCCCGAGCAGCGCTCAACTGGCTTTCCTCTGACAACCTCAACATCTCACGGGCAAATGCGGCACTCGAAGGAGTGGTTCGAGATGGAATGTCTGCTGGCAATATCGTTCACGAGATGCGCCAACTCTTCGGTCGTCGTCGTCCCAATCCACGGGCAATAGACCTGAATACCCTGATTGAGCAGGTGATAAGCCTTCAGGCCCGAGACGTTCGTGACATGGGAGTCGCAATCGATTGCGAACTGAATCCGCACCTGCCGCTCGCATTCGCTGATAAAGCCCAGATTCAACAAGTGCTTTTTAATTTGATGGTGGATGCATCCGAGGCCATCTTTCGATCTGAGGAACTGAAGAAGCTAACGCTGAGAACCGACTTCACCGACGATCACGTTAGCCTCGAAGTCGAGAACAGCGGTGGTTGTGTCATCAGTGTGGAGCACATGCTTGAAGCGATCGTCGCAGACGAATCAGGGGGACCGGTCGTGCCCCTGGCAATCAGTCGTTCCATCATCGCGGCGCAAGGGGCACGCTCGAAGCTATTCGACGAGAAGGAGGAGTGACATGTATTCGCATCGAGCTACCTCGCTTCAACTCAGCGTAAGCCGCAGTCCCATGACCGGTCAGATTTTCGTAGTCAGGCTACTGCAGCATTATGTAATACCTAGACCAATACATAAATTTGTAACGGCATTCTGAACGCTACCATGCCTATGATGGCCAGATCGTTTGAGCTCGGGAGCAGACACACAATCTCGAGTAACTAGAGCTTCCCGGTACGCTGATCTCGGGCCGCTTCCTGCATCCGGTCTAGAATACGCGGAAATAGGAGGAGTCCATGATTTGGTTTGATGTTGCGGTGATCCGCTCGGGCTCTGGTCTCTAAGCTTCGACTCCGAGCGTTGCTCCAGGCAACGGGAAGGACATCTTTGCCCTTGACAACATCTTCGCCCTTATTGACGAATACATTTGCGCAGACTTTCTTCATCCACCAACTTTTCCCTTGCAGTCAGACGGCGGACCATACATTTGGCAATTACATATTCATGTAATGCATGATTTGAAAGGGCCTCGAGACTTCGCAATGTCTTCCCGATATAATCGCTCACTAGGGTGCGCTTCGGTATACGAGAAACGGTGCGCCGCGCTTTTCCGAGGCTTGTAGACAGTGACGCGCCCAGCTATCCGTAGCTCACTCCGGGAGGGGATAATGCCCTCAAACGAAATGGTTTACATCGTCGACGATGATGCCAGTGTTGCAGACGCTCTCTCGTCGCTCCTGCGCGTCAACGGCAAGCAAGTTAAAATGTTCACTTCCGGACAAGAATTCCTCGACTACCCGCGTCGGGATTCATGTGCGTGTCTGATTCTCGATTTGAGAATGCCGGGATTGAATGGACTGCAAGTGCAAGAGTCGATAGCCGCCCAAACGACAATCCCAGTCATTTTCATTACTGGCCGCGGCGATGTTCCATCCACTGTCACAGCGATGAAAGGCGGGGCGGTGGACTTCCTCACCAAGCCCATTGACGAATCTGCGCTCCTTGCCTCTATAGATAGGGCACTCGAGCAGAATCGGAAGCTTCAATTGGCGGCATTTGAAAAAGAGAGACTGCTCGCCCGCTACCGATCATTGACTCCAAGGGAACAACAGGTGTTACCGCTATTGGCAAGTGGTCTTTTGAACAAGCAGGCGGCCTGGGAATTAGGAATCACGGAGTATACCGTGCAGATACACCGGGGGCATATCATGCGGAAAATGGAAGCCGATTCTTTCGCAACTCTGGTTAAGCTCAGCAGCAAACTAAATCTTGAGTCTTCCGAAGCATCCTAGGTTGCACGGAATGATTTCTAAGGATCGTACCAGAGGAGCGGAGGTTTCAATGGGCATGCAGGCCCGTACGATCGCAGTCATTGATGATGATCTCCGAGTTCTCGAGTCGTTGATCAACTTACTGGCCTCCTGCGGTTACAAAGCTGAAGGCTATTCTTCGGCGGAGGAGTTTCTCGACTCAGGCGGTCTGCAAAAGAGCTCTTGCGTCATCACTGATGTGGAGATGCGGCAGATGAGTGGCCTTGGCTTGCTTCACCACATTAACAATACCGCTAGAGCATTGCCAGTTGTTATCATCACCGGAAAGCCTTCCGAGAAGTCGGAATCGTTCTACCTTGAAAAGGGAGCAGTCGGCTTCTTCCGTAAACCGGTTGACGGCGATGCTCTGGTGGACCTTCTAAAGGGGTTTGTAAAGGATGAACCTCGGGTTTATCCGCGACGCCAAGTCGCTCGTTCGTAGACCTCGCGAAGCTCCGCCCTGCACTTTAGCGCGAAATCGTTCAGGGGATCTGCATGCTGCTCCAGAGCCACTGATTTGATTTGGTCGAGGCTCATGTTCTTCTCACCGTATCTCTCCACGAGTTTCGTCACAAACGCTTCCGCTGCCTCGAGGACGCTGACAGATGCGAATAGTCTGATCCGATTCACCAGGGCATACATCACAACAATTTCGTCAATGTTTTCCAGATTTTGCGAAAGCGCCTTTGCGTAGCAAGTCGTTCCCTGACGTATGAACTCGGAGTACAGTTCTTCACGCTGAGCTATTTCTCGATTGGTCAGCTCTCGCTGCGTCAGGCTTCGCTGGAGAACGAAATTGCTAAAGACCGGAGTCGTAGCTCCGATCACTGAACCGCCGAGTGCAGCCAAAACACTGGTTAGAGTGCTATCCATATAGTTCATCCCTCCTTTCGTGTAGGAACCATCTTGCGTATGAAATTCTTTCTATTGCGGCATCTGGCCGATCGCCCTCTTCAAGTCTGCCTCCGCCAATGAGAGGCCACAACTTGCTTCCAGCAGGGATGCGGTTGCGCTCGCCAAGTTAGCGTGACTCTGACTGCGGGCGGAGTCGAGCGCAGCAGACTGCTCGAACTGTCGATCGGCGAGCCTGGCCGCTTCAGCTCGGACCTTCGAAACCTGCTCGGCAACATCAACCATCTGCCTGAGCTCGTCGACTCTGTCGAAAATGCCTTGCACTTGAACTTCAATCTCAGACCGGAGCTTGTTCACAGCCACTTCTGCAGAGTACACTTCGCTCCGGGCCCCCGAATTTTCGCTTCTCGCCGGCCGCCGTCAAAGAGATCGTAGCTGAACGCAAACCCGAATGTTCCGAAATTGTGAACGAGAAACGGCACACCACTCTGATAACTGTAACGGGAGAGCGCCGTCACATCGGGGATGTAGGCGTCCTTGGCTGCGGCCAGGCCTGCTTGGGCCTTAACAAGAGTTTGTCGAGCCGCTTTGAGGTCTTGGTTTTGATCGAGAGCGATCCGGACTGCGTCAAGTCGCGACGGAATGTCAATCGCAACAGCAGCCGCTCCGGGATCGAGATCAATTGCTGTCTCAACAGGAAGTCCAAGAATATCCGCGAGCTGACGCCGCAGATCGTTTCCTTGCAGACGTAAGGTCAAACTGTCCTGGCGCGCCTGCAGGATGGCTGCTTTACTTTCAAGAGCAGATATTTCAAGCGCATTGCCCCTTGCTACGTCGTTCCGGCTCTCTTCATCCTTGATCTGGGCTGCGGCCAACTGATCCTGGGATGCCTTCAGCTTTTGTTGGTTGATCAATATGTTGTAGTAGAGCTCGCGGACTTGCAGCGCAATAGCATTCTGGGTTTGGTCAAGCTGTGTTTTCGCAACGAGAACATCCTCCTTTGCCGCAACATTCGCCTGGTGGATGCGGAACAGCTGAGTGACAGGCTGCTCTAAGCCTACTCCCCTGTATACCAGGTAGCAGAGCCTTGATCGATGGAGAGCGGCTTCGATGGTACAGGCCCGGTTGATGGATAGCTCCCAAATGCGCCTGCTGGTATTGCGACGCCTTCTAATTCGGTCACGTGGAGAACACTGCCACTCGTCTTGATTTGAGGCAAGAAGTTGGATCTTGCTTCATCTTTCTTGCTTTGCATCTGCTCGACGGAAAGACTACGGAGGTGAACAGAATGATTTTGCTTCAGGGCAAGATTGATCGCCTGATCGAGCGTCAATTGCATCGGATTCGCAGAGGATTGTTGTGCCGCTGAAGTCGCAACGATTGTCGACCCCAGGAAGGCCAAGGGCAAGCAAAGCCTAATTGCTGCTCGAAGTTCTCGCCGCGCTGCGGAGGCTGATGTGATCATCGGTCTAAGGCTAGCAATGACAAACAGAGCGATTGCCGCTTCGAGGGAATGGCAGAAAGGAATCAAAAAGCTTGCGACGGTGAAGATCCATGCGCAGGGCAAAAGTAGTCGCCTGGGGCCTCCCAGGTATACGGAAAAGGTCCGGATAAACATCGTGGAGGCATTGAACGCGGTGTTGATCCAAGATCCCTCATCGACTCCGAGATGCAACGCACCTCGGATATCTACCAGACCCACGCACATCAAGCGGCCCGTGCATGTTGCAATGAGTGCGCCAAGGAGCGCGCCAGCAACCCCCAACAGTGGATATGTTGTCACTACCGGGCGAGTATCCTGCGTGTTGGCATCAGGACCTGTCATTGATCACCGTCCGAGCGTCCTCCAGCCTTGCCGGTATGAACGGTGACGACTGCCGAGAATCCCGGCCGCAGCCGATCGAGATAGGGCTGTCCCGAAAAAAGACAATCTTGACGGGCACTCGTTGAACGACCTTGGTGAAGTTGCCAGTAGCATTGTCAGGCGGCAAAAGGGCGAACTGAGAACCGCTCGCGGGAGAGAGTTGCTCGACCTTCCCGTGAAACACCCGGTTTGGGAAGGTATCGATCCGAACATCTGCTGTGTCGCCGACTCGCATATTGGTTAGTTGAGTCTCTTTGAAGTTCGCCTGCACCCAGACTTCGTCCTGAACTAGATCGATCACTTGCGTTCCAGGAGTGACCAATTGGCCGGGGAGGGTATGGCGCTCCCCGACCGTCCCATCGGTCGGTGCCGCGATTCGCGTATAGGCCAGGTTCACCTGGGCGACGACAATAGAAGCCTTCTTCGCCTCTATATCAGCTTTGTAAACATCATCTTTTGTGTTCAATGCCTCCCGTTGGCGCTTCGCAGCCTCGAGTTGACTCTGGCTAGTGGCCAGGGCACCCTCGGTGCGCGCGAGATCCGCTTTCCGCGCGTCTACCACCCCGCTGAGCTGGCTCTGCTGAGCGGTGGCCACTTCCAATTGCTGGTGAGTTGCCGCCTTCGAGTCGAATAGGGCCTGCTGACGATGCAACTCAGTCAAAGCGCGCTCAAGTTCGGGTGAGGTCGAAGCTACGCCTGCTTTGGCGGCGTTGATAGTGGCCTCTGCCTGGAGGATCCCCGCCTTCGCCGCGTCGATTTGAGCATCTTGTATTCTCTTCGCCGCCTGATTGTCCGCAAGCGAGGCTTCAGATGAGGCCACGGCGGCCCGAGCCTGATTCAACGCCGCTCGATAGTCGTCATTGTCAAGCTCTATAAGGGTCTGCCCCGCCTTGACGCTCTGGTAGTCATTGACGTTCACCTTGCGAACTGTTCCGGAGATTCGAGTGCTTAGAGGCGTCATGTCCGCTCTCAAATAGGCGTCATCCGTCACTTGGTCGGGTCGGTTTCCTTGCCACCCAGTCAGATGTCCGGCAATGCCGAAGAGAAGGCCCGCAGCAGCGAGCAAGAGAATCAGCGGTATGATCAACGGTTTTATACTCATGCCGCAAAATCCTCCTAGGTTAAACCCATTTCGACTGAAACATCTCGCTGATTCTGACCAGCGTGCTCAATGCACGCCGAGCACGCTGCAGGGAGCTTCCTGCGCGAGATCATAAACCGAATTCCACAGTCGAGATAAATAGAAGTCGTGCTGGTGAAGCCCAATTACAAGCAGATCTGCACGTTGCTCTTTAAGAAAGTGAAGCATCGCCTGTATCTCTCGGCCTTCGATGACCGAGCCGGTTGCCAGAACTCCATGCTCCTTCGCCAATATTGACGCCTTCTCATGCAGTTCACCATGAGCCCGACGCTGGTCCTCCCTAATCACGTTGGGAATTTCTGGATCGACGACGATGGCAAAGGAGGTGTAGGCGGGAAGATCGCTCAGAATGGACACTGTGGCGAACTCCGCCTTGCAGGCACGCGCGAGTTCAATTCCCGCCCGAAGGGCACGCTGTGACTCAGGTAAATCATTCAAAGCTACGACGATCTTGGAGAACATAAAGCGGCTCGAGTGAACTGACTCTGGCTCTATCGTATGAGTTCAACTCGGCCAGTCGCTATTACATGTTTCTGGTAGCGATCGTGTGACCCGCTTGTGTTTGCATCATGGCGCATGATGGAACGATGATGTATGCGAACAAGGTCGCCTAGATGGCGCTCGGTAAACCCGTAGAAGACATCCGTGGAAATTAGTGGATGCAGCACATCCATCCGGAATAATAAACCAAGGTTATAAGAGCTGGATGTGTTGTGTGGCAACCGCCCAGACCAAGCGCTTCCACGCTTCCAGCATCTTCCAGAGATCGTTCGTACACCATGCCACCAGGTGGATGAACCTTGGTGAGCTGCCCGGAGTCTTGTCGAAGGGCCTGAGCGTTCGCAGCTACACAGTTTTGGTAAGGGGCAGCGCGTTCTGGTCATCGAGGGAGCGCCAACGCAGACCGAACAACTCGATTCATTGCATCTTTCTAAGGTCGTTGAAGGTGATCTTGCCTGGCCTTAGAAGCAGCATGATGAGGAGATAAACAATCACTACCCACACGATGAGGACGAATCCATCTGACGTCGCCAGTGTGTACGCCTGCGCCCGCACTTGCAGGCCAAGAATAGTGGCAGCGCGTTGCTGTGCCTCTTGCCCATCACTGGACCGCAGCAGTACTCCGCCCGCTAGCACCCGCACTCGGTGATCGGTAAGCCAGCTGCCGCTTTGTACATACAGCCCCAGCATGTTGGAGTGAAACTGCTCCCGCACGGCGATGAAGCGAGTCATCGCAACTACCCCGATCTGGCCGCCGAAGATTCGCATCAGGTGCATGAATCCGGAGAATGTGGCGACGTTAGAGGCGCTTGTCAGGGCGCCCGATTCGAGCGCTTCCAAGACAATGCTGCTCACCAAACCGATGTATGCACCTGCCAATCCGAGAGACAGCAGAAGCTCCACTATTTCGAAGCTATTCCCTGACCACGAAGTATCCACGTGTGCCCAACGCAAACAGCATATCGCTCCCACGGTAAGTCCAAGCGCCAGGACCAGCCGCGAGTTCGTGTAGATGATGATTGTGGCCACCAGCCACACCATCGCGAACATCGGCAGGGCCACCCAGGCAAGCGTGTGTCCGGTCTCCAGCGCCCGGTAATGTTGGATGTTGCCGAGGAAGCCTGGTACGAGCACAATCGTGGACAGGTGCATGAACTTGAACACGAAGATGGATGTGGCGAGGATGATGATGTTCCGAGTGTTTAGAAACTTGAGGTTCACGATTGGATTGGGCTGGACGATGCGTCTCACGATGGTCGCCCCAAGCAGAAAGAGTCCCGCGACGAGCATCCCGACGATAGTACCGGAGTTCAGCCAGTCCAGCCGCTGTCCTTGATCCAGAGCCCCGTATAAAAGAGCAAGGCTCAAACTGAAGTAAGTGAACCCGCGCCAACTCGGCCTGGGTTCTGCGTTGGTCCGGCGCGGAATTCCGAAATGGATACAGACCATCATCAGTGGGGTGAATAGTGCGGCATTCCAGAAGATCCAACGCCAGGAAAGATGGTCGATGTACCATCCCTCCAGCAAATTCGCGATGTTACTGACGAAGACGATGTCCGCCGCATACGCGGCGATCCCGAAGATGATCAGCCGCTTCGGAAGGTTGGTCAACACGAAGGTCATCGTGAGAGAGTAGAAGGTGCCTGACGCGAGACCTGCGACGATCACCAGCGCTAACATCACCTGGTAGTTCAGCGCAAACGGCAGCAGGAAAGATGCGGCCGCGAAGATCGCGGCAGCCGGCAGCAGAATTCTGCGCGGACCCCAAAAGGCGTTCAGAAAAACGATAAATACGCCACTGAACATCGTCGCCATGTTGAACGCGGTTGGAAGCCAGGATGCGTCATCGAAACTAACGCCGAGGGCGCCTCGCAGATCGGGGAGGCCGACGCTAAGTAATCGACTGCTCAGCGTAGCAAGCCCCGCGCCCAAGAAGACCGCCAAAATTCCCACGTATGGGTTGGTGGTGAATTGGGGCTGAACGGATTTTGAGGGGGAAGATTGACCTGTGGTCTCTGAGGTCGTCATTTAGGAAGTTCCGTCACGGATCAACTCCATTTTACAGACATTTACGATCCTTATATCCAGAATGCCATCGTTCCGTCCCTTAGATTGATCATCCGGCTGGGTCATCTGTCTTTGCTTGTCGTGATGCTAAATACACCGCGCAACGGCGCCAATTATATAAAGCTGGTATCGCACTCACCGCATGATGTCTATACGGCGCTTGGCGGACGCTTACGGTTCGTCTACTAGAAAATGTAATTCATCAAGGTCTGACAGTTGCTAATCACGCTGTTCATCTGCTGGAATATTTCATTCCGGCTGCGTGCAACTCGACATATTTGGCGACGCACGCCGCGCGATGCGGTGGTAGTTGACTGTCGCGCGAACTGCAAAGGAGCTCACCGTGCCATATTGCATCGTAAATCCAGCTACTGGAGAAGCCCTTACAGGGGTAGCTTGATAAATCTCAATTCGCTTGAGAAGCGTTGACAACTCTTTAGCATCGATTCGGGCGTAGTTGGTTTTGGGTACAGCTTGAAGTACGACGCTCGTCTTAAATTGTTTGGCAAGGGTTGTACTCTGCGTACCCGTGAGCGATTTCCATAGCCGAATATCTGACCAACGGTCTCAAGGGCACGTTTTGCAATATCCCTTGCACCCCGCGTTTGAATAGCCTTGACCATTTCCACTACTTCGGGTGCTTTAATTTCGGCTATGGGACGTGTTCCCAAGCGTGGCAGGATATCCGCGTTCATTCGTCGCGTTACCTGTAGAACGTGACGAGAGTTTTTCCCGACTGACCAGTGTTTCCACCACAGAGCGGCAACGTTAGCGAAAGAGTTCTCGCTGGCGGTGCGTTCAAACGTCTTGTCAGCCTTTCGCTGCGCCATAGGGTCAATCTTTGAGGCCAGCAGCTTCCGTGCTTCCTTATGACGATCTCTTGCTTGGGCCAACGACACGTCGGGGTATTTCCCGAAGGACATGAGCTTTTCTTTGCTCTCAAATCGGTATCCCCAACGCCAAAGCTTTCCACCTGACGGAGTGACCCAAAGGTACAGGCCCTCTCCGTCGCTTATGCTGTAGGCCTTCTCCGTTGCCTTTGCTTTCTGATCGCCGTATCTGACAGTGCCATAAGCCTCCAGATCCCGCTTTCTGAAAATCCCCCGCTGCGGAATCAGAATACCCCCTCTGGAAACGTGGCTTCAGACGGACGCCTTGAAACGTCTCTGGACAACAAATTGGCTAAACTCAGCATTTACTTGGGTTTTAGCGACTTCGTTGGATTTACTTGGATGTCTTTGGATCTTTTATGGCGGAGAGACAGGGATTCGAAAGATCCACCATCGATAAAAGCAACAGATTCAATCACATAATCGCAAATATCCAATAACGACGCGGGCATGAGCGATGTTGAATTTTATCGAACGATGCGGTTTCATATCGTTCGATGTGAGTAAAACATACTACAACTGGTAGCAAACTGGTAACAAACTGGTACAACGGGGAAGGGAAATCTCGACCGTCTCGCAGAGCGGCGATTTGAATCCCTCTTTCGCATCCCTTATCCGATCCCTATCACTTGCTCGTCTTCAATCTGTTGCTCAAGACTGGGCTGAGGGAGCAGGAAGCCATGTATCTCGAATGGCCGGATATTTCATTCACCACGAAGACGCTCACGATCCATTCAAAACCTGCCCTTGGGTTTCGTATCAAAGGCAAAGAGGAACGGTCTATGCCTGTCCCTGATGATCTTCTGAAGAGGCTCAAGAAGTACAAAAGGGACAATCCAGAGAAGAGCTTGTCATTGGAAACGCGAAGAACAGACCCGAAATTCATCTGCTGCGGTTGCTGAAAAAACTTGTGAAGGATGCGGGGTGGAATTGTGGCCACTGCGAGATATGCAAGGGCAGGGAAGAGTGTGAACGTTGGTTCCTGCACAAGTTCCGTGCCACCTATTGCACCCAACTGCTCCAATTTCCATCCTCACCTTCACCGCCTGTGCATCCCCATTCACACGAACAAATGACAATTCAATGACGCCAAAGCGACAACCATAGCCTGCAAGCCTGTTAAATTTCATGTTGCCCCTGAAGGACTCCTCGAATGATTGCGTACCCTTGGTTGAAACCTCGGTCCATCCTGTACTTCATTCTCATTTTTCTTCTGAGCGCGTCACCCCAGATTCCAGCCATCGCCCAAAGTCAACCGCCTCTCTTCCCCATCGCCAACTCTCTCCCCATCGGCACCGTATCGACTCCCGCAATCGGCGACTTCAACGGCGATGGACAACCCGACCTCATCTACTCCCCGCCACCCACACCCACACCAAGCCAGCAATTCGCCACGTTGACCGTTCTCCTCAACCAGGGCGCCAACACAAACCCCAAGCCAGTCGTCACCGGCTCCCTCAACTGCACCTCGGTCACCTCACTCATGGTGGCGGACATGAATAAGGATCAAAAACAGGACGTCGTGCTCACCTGTGCCGAGGGTTTCGTCGCCGTTCTCTTTGGCAACGGCGATGGCACCTTCCAGAAACCCGTCTACTACGCTGTCCCCGCCACATCCGTTCTCATTCCCTTACCCGATCTCAACGCCGATGGCTTCCCTGACGTAGTCATCTCCAACCCATCCTCCGTCATCGTTCTTCTCAACCAGGGCAACAACTCCCCCGGCACGCTCACATCTCCCACAAGTTACTCCGTCCCTTCAATACAGTTCCGCCTCATCGGCTCCGGAGACTTTAACGGCGACGGCAAACCCGACCTGCTCGGCACGGCAAACGCAGACAGTGGCAACCTCGGCTTCCAGTTCGTCACCTACACCGGTAACGGGGACGGCACCCTTCAGCCTCCCCAACCTCAACAAACCATCTCCGCTGGCGCAGCCGTCATCGCTGATGTCAATCGCGACGGCATCTCCGACATCGTCTACATCGCCAAGCCACCCTTTGCCGGCGAACCTCAAACCATCCAGGTCCTCCTCGGCAACTCCAGCGGAAAGCTTACTCCCGGCTCCAGCCTGTCCCTTGATCCCTCGATAAACTACACCTCCCTCGCCCCCGCAAGGGCCTCCGACAATGGCAGCAACATCGATCTAGCCCTGGGCGGCCCCGCCACCACCATTCTGCTCGACGATGGCAACGGAGGATTCGGTTTCGGCCAGACCTACGCCATCGCCGGAAGTCCTCTCCAGGAAACCAGCAGCAACGGCAACACTAACCTCGTCTTCTTTACACCGAGCGGCGTAACGCTACTCCCCGGCAACGGCGACGGTACGTTTCAGGGCCTGCCCAATCTCCCCGCCGGCCCCACCGGCTTCGTCACCGCCGACTTCAACCGAGACGGCCTCACAGACATCGCCTTCATCGGCGACAACGGCAACCTCACCACAGCGGTAGGCCGCGGCGACGGAACACTCGCCGTTACCAGTCAGATCTCCGCCACTGCCGGTGAATTTCTGTTAGCCGCAGACTTCAATGGCGACGGCCGCCCCGATGTCGTCGCCATTCTTCCCGGCGTCTCAATGCAGGAAATCGTTCCTGACTCCCAGCTCTTCTTCTACAAAGGGAACGGTGACGGCAGCTTCCAGCCCGCCTCCGCCGCTGTCGACCTCCACATTACCGGAGCCGTCCACGCCGCAACCGGAGACTTCAACGGCGACGGCCATCTCGACATCGTCGTCTCCGCATCGGCAACCAGCCAAATCAAGGCGAATCCAACCAGGCCATCATCGCCTTTCCCGGCAACGGTGACGGCACCTTTGGAACACCCGTTCTCCTCGCAACGCAATCGTCCTTCAACCCCGCGAGTTCGCTTCTCGCCGCCGACCTCAACAACGACAAACGAAGCCAGGCGGAGGTATAAACTTCATCGACTCCAGCACGAAATCGAGCTGCACTTGTCGCTGGTCGGCTAAAGGATACGTGAGATCGCTATAGAGAATAGTGCCAGCCATGCTCGTACCATGGCCGAAGGGGTCATGATCATCAACACCCCACGCCGGATCGACTGATAAACAGTCGTTTTCGCTGATTCCGAGACTTAGCAGAGGATGTGCACGCGCAACGCCATTGTCGAGCAGGCAGACGGCAGGAGCTTCAGCCTTCGGGGGAAAACTCTCGCTACAAGGTCCTCGACCCAAAGCGGCTGCTCCCGCTTGGCTGTGCGTGTGAAGAAGGCCGGAGAGTCAGAGGCATAGCGAACTTGCTCTACAGAACCGCTAAGAGCTAATAACCTTTGGAAATTTGATGTGTTTGCATATACGGGCAGCAACGTCACCTCAGGAAAGATCAGATGGCGATCGCTGACTCTGATTTCCAATCGTTGTGCAGCAGCATGAAAGCGCTTTTCGCCTCCCCTCCAAACCCAACACTCCCACCAGACCAATTCGTCAAAATCAACGGGGAGCGCTCTGAGATCAGTCCAAAGAGTTTGTAGCGTAGCCTCCGATATCGTTTGAATGTTAGCGACCTTCGCCTCATTCGCTGGCCGACGCTCACCCTCAACGGCTCTGCCATAGGCGGTCAGCTTTTCCTCAAGAAAGGCGCTCGCTTGATTTGGTACCAAGAGGGCAGCGGATTGAACGCCCGCCTGGTTCTGCTTGAGAGCTCCAATGCGGATGCCCTTCTGTTCCCACTGAAAGTCGGAGATATCTGCGTTCTGCGCAGAATGCAATTCGAGATAAACCCCAGGCGCTTCGATATCGGCGGCATCTCTTGCGTCCGTTCGCATTGCTGCGATCTCTGACTTGGCGCGAGCGTAGGCGGCAGACAGCTGCCCGCTTAGTGCGTGACCATGGCTTACGTTGTTCCTGCGAAGGCCTTCTGCCGAGATGCTTCGGGGAGGGGGGCTGTAACGCCCTTCTCTGATGAAGGTTTCGATTCGAATGTGGTCGAGATTATGTGCCGGTACTTCTCTACGGTCGTTCGACATGCTCCATCCAAGGAAGTGGCTTTCTAAAGAAATGCTACAAATTACGTCGTCTGTTCCGACAGATGAAGCAGTGTCTCACGCAGCGCACGCCGCCGATGCAAGGATGTAGTCAGATCCTCTAGTGATATTTTTTGTCTACCGCTAAGGATCGATTGCTTGATCGAGTCCTCCGAGGCGCGGGTGAGTTCTGCCTGACTAAGGCCTTCTGTGAACTTCGAAATGTGCGCCCATACGAGGTCTTCGAATCCGAACTGTCCCAGCCGCAAGCCGAGAATCTGCCTTATCAGGTCTTCATCGGGCATGCCATATTCCACGATCTCATCGAACCGGCGAAAAAGAGCCCGGTCGAGCAGATCGGGGTGATTTGTCGCAGCGATGACCACGCTGTCAGTGGAATTTGGCTCTTCCAAAAACTGCAAGAAAGAGTTGAGGACTCGACGCATTTCACCAACGTCATTGTCAGCAGTACGTTTTCCGCCAAGAGCGTCAAATTCGTCGAACAGGTACACGCCTCGGATCGACCGGATCTGATCAAAAATCAGTCGCAGTTTGGTAGCAGTCTCGCCCATGAATCGAGTGATCACTGTGTCCAGTCGAACGCTAAAGAGCGGCAGGTGTAGATCCCCCGCAATCGCAGAAGCAGTCATCGTCTTCCCTGATCCGGGAGGCCCCACTAACAGGAGTTTCGAGCTCGGTTTCAAACCAAAAGCTCTTAGCTTGTCGCGCTTTTTCTGCTGAGACGTCAGCGACGTCAACCGACTCCTAATCTCCGAATTAAGCACCAGATCATCCAAATCAACCCTCGATTCGACTGTCTGGAGGAGATTCTGCAATTCTCCGCGAGGCTTGGTGATAGGGACGACTACGTCTTGCCTCTGCCCCAAGGTCAGGTTGGAACGTCGCCTGTCACGCGCGAGTTCCACAAGACCGCGCAGTTCTTCAGCGACATTCTGACGACCGCGCTTCGCCTCTGCAGCGGCAACCTGTAGAGCGATCGCAAGAAACTGCTCTTGTCTCCTTGGTTGTGGCTACTCAGTAGTGCTACGATTTGCCGCGCGGTGGCCATAATGTCATTCTAAGGGATCCGAGACTCTAGACCTTCCTTGGTGGACAGGGTAGCACGGGGTTATCAAACTACTCCAGAAAAGCTCATGCCTGAAGTGGGAAGCTGGTCGCTTATTGCCTTTCCCGGTTCTTGAATTTGCAGGGAATTCGGAGCACATCGAAGACTCTTCAGGCGTGACATGCGCTTGATGTGCCGGGCGGCCACGATCTCTCGTGAAGGTTGGCGCTGTGTTTGGCGACCTTCGGACCAAGCGTCCAAACCATCGTCCCGATCGCGATTCCGCTTTTCGCCGCAACGTTCCCGCCAAACTTTACGGCAGTGGGACCGTGCTTCAGCGTAAGTCTTCCAGCGTGATACCCGCCAGTCAGGACGGCTTTCCCCGCTGCCTTCCCGGGCATCCCCCGAAACTAACGGCAGAAGAGCCATGGTCGACGATCTTGTCCGGATTGCGGAAGTAGTGACCGCCGATGTGTCGAACGAGCCTGTACGAGTGTCGGGCCGTGGTGTATTCCTCGAAAGACATAGTGAATCATGTGGGTATGTTCTGCAGCAGTGTGCCACTGACCTGCCCCCGGGAAACTCTACCAGTTGAGACTGGAGTCTTCTCGTAATGACCTGCACCGGAAAACTGAGCCAAATTTCGTTGGAGATTTCGGCCTGCGCGGTTCGGTTTGTGCCGGGTTGACCGGCAGAATTGCGGTGAGGGTAGCTCAAGTGAGGACCTCAAGCAACAGGGTTGAGGAATTGTTGTTCTTTGCTAAGATTCCACCGCTGCACGTGGCGGCGAACTCTGCCGGGGTTCGGTCATCCAGCGCGGAGTGCGGACGGTGATGGTTGTAATCCAGCCGCCAAAGATGCAGCTTACGCCGAGCGTCGGCCAGCCTTGCCGCCCGCCGCTGGCTCAAGGCATGGACAGCTTGCGCCCACTCCGCCAGCTCGCGTCGCGCACGAGGCCTTACAGTTTTTTGCGATAATCTCCTGAAGGATATGCCGGTCCAGGCTCAGATCCGCCACCAGGCGCTTCAGCTTCGCGTTCTCCTCGCGCAACTGTCGCAGCTCGCGCAGCTCCTGCAATCCCAACCCCGCATACTTCTTCTTCCACAGATAAAACGTCTGCTGACTGATCCCATGCTTGCGGCAGACCTCGACCACCGTGTCCCCAGACTCCGCCTCCCGCAACACTCGCAGAATCTCCTCTTCGCCGTGTCCTCGCTTCGCCATCTCCAGGCTCTCCTCTCTCGTTCCAGAGAACCACGGCAGGCGGCGATCTCTCAACTTCACAGCGGCTTAGTTTTTGGGTTTTGGGTCAACGTCGCGACTGCGAACGATGCATGATAATCATCGATGGCCGCAGTGCGGCCGCACCTGAGGATGAGAAGGGTTTACGTTGACGTAAAGCCTCGGTGGGGTGGAGACTTCAGGTGCGAACAGGTAAAGGGTCGCGGACTTATTGGTGGTTCGACCCCGAATGATAATCTGACCCGCCGGTGGCTCACGTACACCTGACTGGCGCCTCTTCTGAGCCCGTAGAACAATATGCCCAACCCGCCGCCGGCTGCTTGTCCGCACTGGAGGAGTAGATGATCGAAGCGATTATCGAGCGATGTGCCGGCATCGATGTTGGTAAGAAGTTCGTCGTGGTCTGCGTCATGACCGGCGGCGCAAAAGATGAACCCCGCACGCAGATCAAGAAGTTTGGCACGATTGTGAGCGAGCTTCAGCGGCTCGCCGAATGGCTGGTCGCTGAAGGTTGCACCCACGCCGTGATGGAGAGCACCGGAAGCTACTGGAAGCCGGTATTCAATCTGCTTGAGGCCTGCGTCCACGTGATCCTGGCGAACGCCGCGGACGTGCAAAATAGGCGTGGACACAAGACCGATCCTAACGATAGCCGATGGTTGGCCCATCTGCTTCGTCATGGCATGATCCGGCCAAGCTTCATCCCGCCGCTCGCAATTCGTGAACTGCGAGACCTTACGCGTCGGCGGAGGCAGCTGATCGGGGAGAACTCAAGGGAGCGGAACCGGGTTCAGAAGGTGCTTGAAGATGCGAACGTCAAACTTGGTGACGTGTTGTCAGACGTCTTCTGTGTGTCAGGCAAACTGATGCTCGCAGCGCTTCTCGATGGTCAAATGACCGCAGAGCAGATTGCCAATCTGGCCAAGAAGAAGGCCCGAGAGAAGATTCCGCAAATAGTGGCTTCTGTTGCCGATCATCGGTTGAGCGGCCATCAGCGGTTCCTCATTCGGCATGCGCTCCGTCATCTTGAGTTCCTGGACCAGGAGGTTGAGGCGCTCAATCAGGAGATCCGACGGCGCATGGAAGCCCCAGCACTAGCCGAAGCGTTCCATCTGCTCCAGAGCATTCCAGGTATCAAGGAAGAATCCGCCGCCAGCATACTAGCCGAGATAGGCGCTGACATGGAACAGTTCCCTACAGCAGCGCAACTCAGCTCCTGGTCCGGGCTATGTCCGGCGAACCACGAGAGTGCGGGCGTCAAGAAGAGCGTTCGTACGAACCGGGGAAACGTCTGGCTCAAAACAACGCTGACGCAGAGCGCATGGGCCGCCACCAACCGAAGGGGATCGCGGCTGCAGTCACGCTACCACGCCTTGAGAACCCGCTGCGGAAACAAGCGGGCCATCGTGGCACTCGGACACACGCTCCTCAAGACCATCCACGCAGTTCTCTCAGCAAAGATGCCCTACCGAGAAGATCCTGCCATCACGCGGGACGACCGGAATGTCGAACGTGCTCAGCACCATATACGTTGCCTGAAGAAGCTCGGATACAACACGTTTGCCGTCGAGTAGAGCTGCCTATTCTCAGAACAATGTCCTTTATCATTCACTACCTGAGTTGGCAAGCGGCAAGGGGAGATCCGAGCTTCGTACGATTAGCCCGTCACTCGCCCTGAGATGCCTACCGGACTTCCCAACCAAAGCATGCGCGGCGAACTGCTGGTTGAAAGGGACTTCGCCACAGGCGCCGCGTTGCTGCCGTGGTTTCCGATCATGCGTCAGCCAGCAGGCTTGCTACCGATTCCGCAATCTTCTGACCAGTGGCCTCCTGGTAGAAAGTGAAACCAGGGGATGGGTTGACCTCGAAACAATACCAGCGACCCTCTGGAGAACGGCGCAGATCGACGCCCGCGAAGAACAAACCCAACTCAGCCGCCAGTCGGCGGCATCGCTCACTTAATTCCGGTTCGAGCGTACATGCACGGATTTCGGTCCTACCTCCGGAGCGGCCGGCGTAGCGGTAATCGTCGGCGTCCGAGACTATCTGCGCGGCGAAGACTCTGTCGCCAACAACGTGCACACGGTAGTCGGCGCCGGGGATGTATTGCTGAAACTGCGTGGGACAGTTGCCGATGTCCATGAGACGCTCTTTATGCTCTGGCCCGAGCCGCGAGACGATACTGCGCACCCCGCTCGTTGACTTGTAGATGACCGATCCATGGTATTCGTGAAAGGCCATCGCGGCCTTGGCGTCGGTGGTGACTAGCGTGTCCGGGAGGTCTAGGCCGGCGGCGCGGATTAGCTCGGCCTGGTAGGGCTTCGAGCTATTGGAGGCCATCATGGAGGGCCGGTTGACCACAAGCGCCGGGGTGACCTCGACCCAGGCCTGCATTCCGTCGTCGAGCGCCATGCCGTGATGCCAGAGCGGTGACAATGGGCCCGCTTCGCTCAACATGGGCAGCCGCCGGACATCGTAGGGGCGGGCATAGATGGCGGTGACGGCTTCGAGTGCTAGCGCATTGCCATCCCATTGCAGGGTTCCGTGGACAGTCGCGCCTACGTTCAGATCCAGGGTTGCGGAGGCGATGGAGTGCTGATCAAAGAGACACACGGGCGCATTGCGGCTTTTGAGAGCGGAATACACCGCGCGCAACGGCCCGTCGCGGGGCAGGCCCCAGAGAAGGATCATGGCCGCTGCTCCTTGGAGTCGGCTAGCAGAAATTCGCGTGCGGCGTCGATTTTCTCGTGGGAATTCAAGTCGGGCATTGGATTGGCGCTGGCGAGCGCCAAGCCGCTGCCGTATAGTGCAAAACCTAGAGTCAGCATGCCGACCCCGGCGGCCTGGGCGAGTGAATGCGCCCATGCGGCCAGTGAAGGTTCGACTCCGCCTAGGATGCGATCGCCGATCACGGTGACCTCGGCCGCAATCTCCGATTCAGGTGCCGATAGCGCGCTCAGCCGAACGCTGCGATGGATTGGCCGCACTGGGATTCCGGCCTTCGCGGCAGTGCGAGTCCACTGCTCGGGCCGCCAGGCGGGGCCAAGTAGCGAGCCCGCAGTGGGCCGATTGAGCAGCCTGCACGGCAACGACGAGAGGAAGGCAATCAGGAACGCGGTCATCTCGCTCGCGACGTAATCGCGATCGGCGGCGTGGATATGCGGCAACATATCCGCGTGAATTGCTGGCAATCGGGTGAGTACACCAGTGATCGTCGATACCGGGACAATCTGGCCGGCGACGACCGCTGCTCCCTCATCGGGCTTGCCGGCCGAGTAGCGCCAGCCGGACGTCGAGAGGTCGGCGGGTGTGCACAGCGCGGCGCCCCAGGGCGCCCATGCCTCGACCACGGACCGGGCAGTCGAATCATGGGCGCTGGATAGTATTACGAGCATTCCGAGCCGCGATCAGCGCTTCTTCGTCCCGCCCGGCCCTCGCCGGCCCTGGCCGGATTCGTGCTTTGCGGCTGGATTTTCGGGCGCTCTGGGCGCTGGTTCCGCGCTCCGGGCTTCGGCGCCGTGACGCTCCTCTTCGCGACGGCGGCGCTCTTCCTCTTGAAGCCGCTGCTGCTCCATCCGGCGATGCTCTTCGGCATGCAAGCGGCGCTCTTCCTCGTGTTGTTCATGCTCATGCCGCTCGGACTCTTCGTGGTGCAGGGCGCGCTCCCCAACGCTGGGCCGCTCCTCGCCGCGAATGAACGGCCGGCGGTGCAGCTCGCCTTCAATGTGTTCGAGGCGCTCGGCGATGCGGCCGACCTGGTGCATCAGTTCGCCCAGCTCGTGCCGTTTTTCGTGATGCGCATAGTGCATGTGCTCGTGGCACTCCTTTTCCTTGCAACCCTTGTGTTCGCATTCCTTGTGATCCTTCTCTTTGCAGGGCTTTTCCTCGCATTCCTTGCAGTCCTTGTCTTTATCCTTGAACTCCTTGGTGTCCTTCTCTTTAACATCCTTGAAGTCCTTCTCCTTCTCCTTGGCCTCCTTGGCGTCCTTGTCCTTGTACTTTGATTCCTCGTGGTCGAACTCGACGATCTCCTCGTCATGATCATGATCGTGATCGTGGCTGTGATGCCAGCGGCGCTCGACGCGGACGTCGACTGGATGCGAGGAGATGCCGTTGGCAATGACGGTGAGGCGATACTCGCCGGGCGGCAGATGATCCGGCACGGCGAAGTGCGTGTGATGAATCGTCTGGCCGGTGGCGACGCCCATGGTCGAGTGGTCGAAGGTGCGGCAATAGACGGCGCCGACATGATTGGGACCCCAGAGGCGCAACAGAGGATAGTTGGTCGCCATCTGCTGATCGTCGCCATAGGCGCAGGCTTGCGACAGGCCGTTGAGCTGGCGCCCGTGCAGGCGATAGGTTTGGCCTGGATGCAAGCGGTGCGGCACATGTGTGATTTCTGGGCGCCACGCGTTACGCGGGCCGCCAGAGGGCGTATAGATCGCCATGTCGAAGCTGGCACCGCCGTCGGAACACGCCGAGAGAAGCGCCTGCCCGGTCGGCAGGATCAGCAGTCGGCAGTTATACGTCGGGCTGATCCCGGCGATCGCTGGCGCCGGGGCTGGAATTAGGGTTCCGCTGATCGGGTCAAATTCGTAGAACTCTGCCGGCGTGGAGAAGCCGGCATCGCCGCCCGAGAGGGCGATCGCCCCCACGCAGCACAAGACGTTGCCATTGGGCAGCAAGCAGGCCGGCGCGTCGAGCGCGGCTTTGAGATTGCCGTGCGAATCGACGGGGAAATCAGGGCCGGCGGCCCAGGTCCCAGGATCGGTCGGCGTCGTCGTGGGGGCGTGTAGAGTCCGGTATGACCGGTGGCCCCGATGGCGAAGACGCGCCCGTCCGGCAGCAAAATTTGCGGTCCCATCTCCGGCACAAAGCCGGCTCCGGGAGCCTGCGGCAGGGTAACGGGGATCACGCCGGCGCTGACCCAACTGTTGGTTGCGATCACATATTTCTGCGCGTCGGGGATGCTGCTGCATTGAACCGCCAGCACGGTGCCGTCTGGAAGCAGCGTCCAGCCCTCCTCGGAATCGGAATCGAGACCGTCGCCGCCGGCCGACCAACGGCCCGATTCCGGGTCCCAGATCGCCGTCGCGTTGGCGTCGAAGTTGGTATTGGCGCAACCCAGGAGCAGGCGCCCATCCGGCAGCACGCAGGAGGCGCCGTCGCCAATGTTGGTCCACTTCGGCGGCGTCGCGATCGGTGTCCAGGTGTCGTCCGTCGGGTCATAGATCTCGGCGGCCAACAGATCGACGCCATTATAGACACCGTTGTCCTCGCCGCCGGCGCAAAACACGGTCCCGTCGCGCAGAACAGCGGACGCGAAATACAACGGCGCATTGGCGGGTCCGTTCTGGCTTACCGGCGCATTGTTCGGCATGGGGCTGAGCGGAGTCCAAGTTCCGTTCGCATAGTCCGAGCGGTCGTCTGGCGCCAGCCGGAACCAGTTCGAGGTCAGGTATTCGTGACACAGGACGGCGCCGTCGGTCAGAAGCAGCGTCGCGTCGATGTTGACATTCGGCTTGTTCTTCAGAGGTTGCCAGGCACCGGGCATTGTTAGTTCTCCTTCATAGGGATAGTGATCCCAACAAGTGAATCGTTTCACGGTCCGGCTATTTCCCAGGCCCAGGTAAACGGTGCTGAATCGAGCAGATATGCCATGGTCCGGACGGGAACGATTGGAACGGAGGAGGGCGGAAATGGCCTTTCTGAGTGGACGCTTCGTGCGGCAGACAATAGTGGATGCATTTCGGCCGGACGCTCTTTTCGCAACTGCTCGAACACGTGCTGGCACAAGGCTTTCAAAGTGTGTCACGCGACACAGAGACGATTTCAAATCTCGCCCTCAAACAATGCGGCCCACCAAGTTAATGGGGGTGCCGCGTGATAATCCGGTTTATCACGTAGGGTATGGAGCACGGGGGCATGGGACAGAAGCCCCTGTGTATTAGCATTCTGGGTGAAGATCATTTCCTTGCCCGATTGTGGATCCTTTCGGAATCATCTCCGCGCGAGAAATCCCTTTAAAACTTCTGAAGCCAGTTCTGACGATCCTGCTCGGTGATGTGGCATCATCGCCCGCCAATTCTGGCGGCGATTGTGGTTGGGTTGCGGCGGAGCAAGGGCTGTCATTCTTGGCTGCAGATCCATTCGGAGAACTATAGGGCGATTGCCGTGGCCATCAGAAAAATCTTGTACGAGCCCAAGTCATCTTGGCCTTGTAGGCACCTAAGCTTCTCACGCATCAATCAGGCTCTAAATCGCGTGATTCTCAGCTTCATCACAGCCTCCTCGAAGGGAATTCGTAATCTCGCGAAGACGTACTCAAAAGATGTGGGGAACTGTACTTCGAGAAAGTTCGAGGGTGGCCCGGATGTTGAAATCTTGAGACCGTGCATCAAGCTTAGACTGCAGCGGCGGGCTGGTTCGTCTTCAGGGCGGCCCAGGTCTGCGGGCCTACGATGGCGTCGGGCTTGAGTGCCATGCGTTTCTGAAAGGCGCTGACGAGGGTTTGCGTGAAGGGCCCGTAGATCTGATCTTCGGAGTTCTTCATGCCTACGTTATTGAGGAGCTTCTGCACGCTTAGGACATCCGGTCCGCGCATATACGGAACGAGGGGGCGAAGCAGCGGAAGGCTGTCGACCTCCGGATCGGGGATGGGGGAAGTGGGATGCTCGGCTCGGGTGCGGGTGTGCCGAAGCTTTGCGCCGTGATGGTGATGCCGCGTAGAGCGATGGGAAGGTCGAGCGTCCACGTTCCTGCGGATACCAGTTTGCCAAAGGCCTCGGGCCGATAGGTCGTCTGGGGAGCGTGCCGCTTGAGATACTCGGTTCTTACTTCAAGGTAACGCGTGATCCAAGTCTCTTCCGGGATGTTTGCCCCGATGGGGCCGACAGCTGCATTCACGGCCATGGAACACGCCTGCCATCCGCCTTGGATGTGCGTGTCGTAGGCAATGGTTTGGGAGAGCGGCTGCTGTAGATTAGCGTGCTGAGCAGCGGCGAGCGCAGGCTGAAAGAAGTTACGGTCGAAGTAGTCATCCTGGATACGCTTCATGGCGGGATCGTTGCCGGCCTGCCGCAGGATGTTTCTTATGGTGAGATCCTGATCGAGGGTGATGTCCTTGTTGCCGAGTCGTCCGAGGAAGGGGCTGAGTTCCTGGGCGAACTGGGCGTCGGGCGCTTCGCAGTAGGCCTTGATGAGGAGGAAGAGATTGCCGCTCATGAGAGAGACCTGACTCCTGCCATAGGAGAGGTGTCCCTTGTCGTTCTTGAGCCCACCGACGGCGCCGTAGTTGCCGGTGAGTGAGCCGCTCTCAAAGATGTTCACGATGGCGATGCAGGTTTGTTTCTGCAAGGGATTCATGCCGCTGCTCCTGAGTTGCTGGTACTGCGGGTCTGCTTTTCTCCTGGCGGAAAGGTGAGGGTCGTCTGCGACTGCTGCCCGTCCGGGTTGGTGATAGTGAACTTGAGTGAGGACGCGCCCGGGTTGAACCAGCTTTCATAGGACTTCTTGTCTGTGTCGTCGAGCGACGCTGGATAGATGGAGAGGCGTAGTTCGCGTGCAAGCGTCGGCTGATTGGCGTCGTCTTCGGGGGCGACGATCTTCGGCGCGCGGGATTCTCCAACTTTGGTGAGCATGCGGAAGGGAAGATCTTCCCCGTTGATCTCGAAGGTTGCATTGACCGAGAGATTGCGTCCACGAAGTTCGATGACACGCATGGCGGGAGCGGTGGGGCCCGGGTCCGGCTGGGGGCAGGGGCCTGAGCGACCGCGGTTGCGAGTGAGACTCCGGTCGCGAGATCCTGGGCCGCAGCCGCTGCGAGTTGCGCCTGCTCTGCGAGGACGCGCAGAGTCTCGAGACGTGGATCGGAGTCCGACACGGCGAAAACCTGCGCGAACTCCGCAGCAGCCGATTGCGATGCGGCATCGGCGGCGGATGCGCTGTCGGCGAGGATAGAAAGCATGCCAAGGCCACCGGTGGTGGCTGCGGTGATGCCTGTCCGGAGGGCCTGGAGCGCGGTCTGCGCGGCCGTGAAGGCTGCGGGCGCCGACGCGGCGGTGATGGGCGAGATGGCGAGCTGAATGTAGCGATTCGCCTGCTGCGCTGCGGTGATGGGCTGGGCGAGAGAGGCCAGAGCGGGCGCCGAGGCGGAAGGTCGAGCACCGGCGGTTGGAGCGGTCGCGCCTTCCGGAGGGATCGGTCCGGGTGAGGCGGGGGAGACGGAGATTTCACTGATCACTGGACCAGGCTTCCGGGCGAGTTTTCCGCCGAGATAGCCGGCGGAACTGATGCCCATCAGGTACATCAGGCCTTCTTGAATACGAGGTAGCTCTGAAATCTGCCAGGGCGGCGAGTGCAGGGTGACCAGGCAAAAGGCAAGCACGCCGAGATTGGTCCAGACGAACATTTGCACGCGCTCGGGCGCGGCGACTCCCCCACTGGTGACGAAGTCTCCGAGGCTCGGTAGCTCCTGCCCGCTGCCCTTGGGCCCTCGGACTGCGGTGACCACTTGGGAGCCGATGGCAGTGCCGGCTGCAATCGCGATGATTCCCGGCAGTGAGCTGGGAACGTCCGGAAGGGAACCATTCTGGATCAGGACGCGGCTCAGGGCAAAGTAGGTGTAAGAGAAGAGCGCGGCCAGGGTCCAGAGATAGAACTGGTATTTCGACAGGCTGTATGTGTTCGTCTCGGGATCGAGAAACAGGATGGTGAACATCCCGTAGGAGGTCTTGTGAACCTTGTAGGCCGGAAGAAACGAGGCGAGAAAGACGACCAAGGCGACGGCGGCGATTGGGACAAAGAAGCTGAACCCAAAGACGGAAGAGTCCGCCCAAGCGACGACGCGCAGCTTGATGACGTTGCTGACAAGCTCGCCCTGCCGGATCAGCAGGTTCGTTTCAATCTCAGAGGGCAGCTTCACACCGCAAAGGTCGATTTCTTCCGAAGATTTCACCTGCCCGTGAAGACCTTCGATCTGGTCAGTCCCGTTGGTCGCGCTCGTTGGACATCCATCCCACTTGACCGAGATTGGATTGGCGCCGACGGGAACGGAAGGGCCGCCGACCTGGACTGGACTGCCACCCACGAGGATCGTATTGTCCTCCGCCGGATCGATGATGAAGTTGCTGCCCAGGATCGTTAGAACTTCCTTTCCCGGCTCGTGCGAGATCTGCTCAGGTTGAACTTCGCGCAGAATCGGAGGCTGCTGGTCTGTCTTAACGACGTTGATCGGATCTCTCACGGTAAACCACTGTCCGTTATACGAGACGCTAAAGTTGTATGTGCCGAGGGGAATTGGATCTTTGGGCGGGTTCTTGTGAGCGTCACAGGGTGTTGGCTTCGGGTGAGCCTTATCTGGAGGCGAGTCGGGGACGACCACATCGTACGTGCCGTGACCATCTCCTTTCTGCGCCGCGATCAACTGTCCAGCGAGGCAGACGGAGACCTGCGGATCGCCGGGTGGGGGGACGGTAAAAGTGATTCTGAAGGATTTTCCGCGCGGCACACGCGCCGGACTGAAGTTCACGGCTTGTTCTGCAGGACCCTGCGAGGCGGCGGGAGCGGCCTGCCCTGTTAGTGGTGCGGCCGAAAGAAGAAAATCAATGGTGAGCAACGCGGCGGCGAGGAAACAACGGCGCATCAAGAACCCCCTGTGCAAATCAACTCCAACCCACTCGCGTTCTAGGGCACGAGGGCATCCAGTAGTGACCGAGCTACAGAAGTCGTTACGCGATCTCTCAACGGAACGAAGCAGAGTTGTGGGTCTTCGAGGTAGATAGAGATCGGGTGAACAACAGACTTAGATTCGAGATGAAGTACAGCGGTATCTGACCCGTTAACAAACAGAACAGCTTCTAGGAGGCGCTCGGTCCAAGCTGATGCTAGGGGAATGAGTCCTGCACGTCAATAATTTCGTTTGAGGCCGGGGTGGTTTACCGTCGTACGGTTCGAAATCGCTTACCACTTGCTAAAAGAGAGATGGCCTCGCCGAGTCTCCCAGGAGAGTAGGACTGATGGTGGCGGTAGTGTGACTCCCTTCGTTGCCACCCCACGCGAAGAGGAGATAGAAGACCGGCAGACCCCGGCGCGGACGGTCAGGCCGGCACCGAAGCTGTGGCGAAGGTGATCGAGGCTGATGTCGTCGCGGCGCAGGGCGATCTTTCCTTCATCGACGGAGAAGAATCCGCCGATGGGAAGTTTTCCAATGGAGTGTTCGAAGGTGCCGCGGAAGAGCAGAAGGTCGGGTCCGCGGAAGCGGTAGTCGGGATAGCTGGCCAGCATCGCGTTGCCATTGATGTCGGAGCCGCCGATGGTGGGCGAGAAGTAGAAGGGCACGACACTTCCACGGTCTGCAATCGACTCGGAGAGGAAGGCGCGCAGAGTGATCGATCCTTCGAGTTTCTCGGCGGTGGAGACGATCGGGCATGGGACAGCTGGATCGGGTTTGGCGGCTGCGGCTCGTGTCACCGAGATGTTTCGATTCGCATTCGACCCGCTGCAGTCGTCGGGGCCGTTGTAGACAAGCGCGCCGGCACGATTCTGATAGTACTTCTGTCCAAGTTTCTTCGGTAAGAAGGCATAGAGCGGAATCTCGTGGTTGAAATCGCCGTTCCAGCGGCGGAAGGAGTACTGGCTGTTGTTGGGTGCGACATACTCCTGGAGCTGGAGCACGTAGTCGAGGCGGAGGCGATCCTTGAACAGTCCCGGGCCAAAGTGGAGACCCTGGGATGCCTGGAAGTAGGAAGGCTGGTGAGTCAGACCGGGAGCGGTCGATTCATTGAAGAACACTCCGATCGATGGAATGGAGGAGTCGGTTCCGGGGCGGACTGAGGGGAAGCGTCCGTTGAGCTCGGCTGTCACGGCAAGCCTTGTCTTGCTGAGTGCTCCGGTGAAGGGAATGGCGGCGCTTGCTCCCGTGATGTTTTCGGAGAAGCCGTAGGTTGTGTGGGTCAGCGGCGTGGTGTCCGGGCCGAGGCCGTAGTAGTCGACGCGAGTGAGCGAGATGCTTTGCGAGTAGAAGTTGAAGAGTGGGGCGACGCTGTAGTGCAGTCCGCCGGGAAGCCGGTAGGCCTTCATGTATCCGCCGGCACGCCATGAGCCGTTGAGAGTAGCCTGGCCATCGATGTCGTACGTGGTCCTCAACTCGTTGGCGAAGTTCTTGTGTTCGACGAACGCGAGACCGAAGGCTTGACCGTCTTGTGGAGCGAGGCCGCCCACCGTGATATGCATCGGTTGGCCCATGACGAGAGTCTGGCCGCAGTCGATGAGACTGCCGAAGTTGAACTTGCCGCAGGCCTTCAGGGATTCGCCTTCGACGCGGAAGTCGCGCTGGACGCGGTTCTCGTTTTGCGCAAAGACTGGAAGCGCAGCAAGAAACAACAGAGACGAGAGTGCAGGGGAGAGCTTCATTTTTTTCTTTTGGAGAGGACTTTTTGGCTTTTGCTTTGACTGATGGTGATTTTTTTGCCTTGACCGTTTCTTTCTTTGGAACAGATTTTTTCTTTGCCGCAGATTTCTTCAGGGTCGGAGCCGCGGCAGCTGCAAGAGCAAGAGATTTACCGGTGCGGACCGGGGCAGGGGGTTTGATCGCAACGACTTTCTTCGCCACCGGTTTGGGCCGCGGCCGCGAGAGAAGATAGCTGGTTATCGGTGCGATATAGCGGGCGGCATCGGCTTCGGTTACGATCTCATCTTGAGGAAGCTTCGCGCGAACATCCGCGGGAAGCTTCTCTTCGATGTGCTTGAAGTGCTCGACCTGTTTGCGGACGAGATCGGAGATGCGGCGGTTTTTGTTGAATGCCTCGCTGGGTACGCTGGGTATAGGAATCGGTTCCATCGAATGTCTCCAAAGCTATTTTTTGAACGTCGGGCAGTCGGCGTCTGCGCGCATTGTGGGCTGATTGAGGTATCCAAGGAAGGTATTGGATGCAATCTCACGAGGGGAGCGATTCTCGTAGGCGCCGATGAAGAAATCGGTAAGTGTGCCGGGGATTGAAGCGTGTTCAAAGACTTCGCTAATGACCGTGCCGGGCGCAATCCATGGCGAGATAAGGACGGCGGGCACGCGGATGCCAAGACGGTCGAAGTGGAAGGGGTCGGGTGTGCCGGTTGCGGCAGGCTGCGCGACGAAGCCATCGGGCATGCAGGATGGCGGAGGAACGTGATCGTATATGCCGCCGTGCTCGTCGTAGACGATGAGGATTGCAGTGTTCGGCCAGAGCTTTGGATTGCTGCGAATTGCGCTGTAGACGGTGGCGATGAACTGTTCTCCGGCGCGGACGTCGTGGTCCGGATGCTGGTCGCAGGCGATGAGTTCGCCGGTGCCGTCGGGGGCGTCGTGATCGGTGTAGTTCGGCTCAATGAAGCTGTACTGGGGAAGATTGTTGCGGCTGCATGCATCCTCGAAGTCCTGGAACGTGCCGAAGAGCTCCGGCTGGTTCTGGAGAAGGTTGACTACCTCGAGCGATGAGCTGGCCTGGTCGTAGTAGTAAAGCCTGGTTGAATAGCCTGCAGCTGCAAGGCGTTCGTAGACGCTCTTGTATTGCTTGTTCCAATAGAAGACATCCATGCTTACCTGGCCGAACGAGGTGCCGTAGTGAGCGAAGGCGCGATTGCAGAGTGTTGGGCCGGGGATGGAAGAGAACCAGCGGTTGAAGACGGCGTATTGCTTCGCCAGCGTGGAGAGCACAGGAAGCTTCTCGGCGGTGAAGTAGTTCATGATCTCGTGAGAGTGGCCGACGTTATGCTGCTGGTTGAAGTAGCTCTGCACGAAGCCCTGCATATTTGGCTGCCGGTTGGGATTCTGAGCTGTGGTGACTCCGCCGAATATCTGCAGGTCGACGGCCGGGAAGTGATGATCGGGGTCGGGATCGAGCTGGCTCTGGAACTCAGCGTCGGGCGCGGCTTTGACCGGTTCGCCGGTCGTGTCGAGGTTGAACTCGTTACCGGTGAGGCCGTCGATGGCAGGGTTATCGCTGTGAAGGGCTCCGAGCATATGGTCGAAGGAGCGGTTCTCCATCATGAGGACGACGACGTGCTGTAGCTGCTTAATTCCGGGAAGTGTTCTGTTCAGCATGAATCAGCCCTCCACAGGCAAGTAGGATCGACACAGCTACGGACATACTCGCATTTGATTTCTAATGATATGGCCCACAGCGCTGGGAGTGTAATTTGCGCTAAATTTAATAATGACGAAAGTCGAACCTTTTGCTACCAGCCAAGTCTTACCGCAAATCAACACAAAGTCGAGAGTCGGTGCGAGCAAATTCGATTCAGCGTCAAAATTGAGAAACTGACTCACGAATAATCTACCGCAGAACGGGTTATGCTTTAGATGGATTGATTAATATTTGTTTCTTCGAGTCTTTCGATCCTTCCACATCGATCTTTTCCCTTGGTTCGATCGTCGATCGTACTACCTTGAATTGGTTCAAGGTGTCGAACCAGAACGGCGCACTGAGAGTCGTTGCAACTGCTGTAAGCGTCCAACCAAGCAGTGAAAAGATCCACCCTACCAAAAACATGGATCTCCGGCTACCTTATGCCACTCCGCAGCAGTCTCTTTAGGCCAGCTCATTGGCAGATTTAGAGACTTCATTTGCCCTAAATCCTTCGACAGATCGGTTACGGATGAGGAATCACTTCCCGCTTAATTCGGCGTCACATCGCCCTTCACTCCGGCACGTTTTTCCGCTGCTGATGTTGAGGGTCGCGTACTCCCCCGCCACACTCCCGCTCGCACCCCGTGGAGGAGTTGGATTTAGGTGAAGGAGGATTGGGTCTTGGAGGAATCGCCTGCGACGGACTAGCGGGACTCACCGCCTGATTCGCGGGTTGGGCCATGTTGTTGGCCTTAGAGGCCTTTCAACGTTCAGTCAAAACTCATTGTTCGATTAGGGCTTAGGGTTAGAGCGGCTGTCCTGCTTACTATGAGCGGGGAGCCGGGTCGGTCCTCAGATCTTCCTGCGATGTCGTTCGTGACTAGATGGGGTGTATCCTTCGAGGCACCCGACGCACCTACTGTCAGCCACGGTCAGGCTGTCCATCGTGTGAAAGGGAGCCAACCAGTCTAACTACTTCATCACCTGGAGGCCGGGTTGGAAGATTCTGAACAGACTTCCTCCTATCTCCGGGAACTGGTAGGCAAGCCAGGTAAGTACGGGGACGGCGCCAAAAGTGATGATGCGGACGTAGAAAGCAGCACCTAGTTCATTGGGTGCGGTGTCGGTGATTCGACTGAGGATGGGGTTACGGTGCATTTGAGCGAAGATGGCGATGAACCCGAAGGTGATTAGCGCCAGCAAGACCGTGAAGCACCAGTCGATAAAGGCCCGGGGCTGGAAGGGGTAGGAGTTCCAAGCGACCAGGGCCAACACAAAGGATGCGGAGACGAACAAGAGCAAGTAGCGGATGTTGACAAGAACGGCGCGGATGAGGGCTATGTAGCGGGTGACAATCAGTTCCTCGGCGAGATGAATGAAGTCCGGTTTTTCAGTTGCGGATCCGGTCTTTGAAGCGGCGGCGGATTCAACTTCCTCGACGAAACCGGTTCGCATGCTATCCCAGTGGGGAGCGAGGATGAAGCGAATGACATCTTGGCAGAACTTGGCGTAGCGCCTCTCGATGGAGTAGATGAGAAAGATGTCGCCGCCGTCCGGAGGAATATCCCAATGGCCTCTCGGGTGCATAAATAGGTTCAAGGACGGTCGTGGCGGCGGCGATGGCGGGTTGTTTGTTGAGGGCTGTTGGACGTGGCCCTGGCGTAGCCGCTGATACAGGGTGCTGATCCGATGATTAAGTTTAACGTAATCGGATGACAGCATAGGCCGCACCTTGGGATATTTCACTCGAAGATCGCGGTGGTTGAGAAGTTGGCGAATGGACTCCGTGGTCCGGCTCATGTCGCGCCAGCGGATGAAGAGCCCACTTTCATTGAGCATGCTGACCCAGCTGCCGCCTTTGTGGCGGCAGAAAGCAAATCGGATGGGATAACGTTCAAGGGGCTCAAGCAGATGCCTGTTGAGAGCGCCCCAGATGAGAATGGCTCGGAGCCAGCAGGAAAGCGCGATCATAATGAGCGGGAAGAAAAGAGCGGTAATGAGAAATTCGTAGGGCGTGGGAGTGGGCAAGGAGAAGAGGAATTTGCCAAACCGCGAAGGGAGCGGATTGAAGAGAAAGCGGTCCACGCTATAGACGTGACTGACCAGAACGCACATGGAGAAGAGGGCGAGATACAAGATCAGAAGGATGGAGTTCAGCCATATCGGGGGCACCTTCCTTAGGAAGCGACGAAGGATCTCACGGGTGATGAACATGCACGTAATGTTTTGAAAGAGACAGGCGTCGGTTGGCAACGAGCATTCAGCAAGCGTGTCGTCGGCGATAAAGAGTGGAAATGGAGTGTGAGCTTGGTTGGACGGTCCAAAACTGGGAAGCCGAAGTCTGCTCAGGGCGGAAGAGCGGCGGGTTGTCTTGAGTGGAAAGGGAGTGTCGGCATGCTTATCCGGCACAAAGCTGCCAGGGAGCCGAGGCCTGCTCAAGGTGGAGAAGCGGAGGCGTGCTGTCTTGCAGATGGCCCAAAGGTACCAGCTAAAGAGAAGCAGGAGGATTGGGACCATGGGGCAGACACCGTTGAGGGGATTGAGGCAGCGGTAACTGAAGAAGAGGCCAGCATAGGAATGAGAGCCTGCCGGAGAATCGTTGATGCAGATGTGTCTCCAGCCCACGACGATGACGGTTAGTGAGAGTGCAGCAATCGTGTTGAACAGAACGTATTCATAACGTTTCCTCTGAAAGAGGTAGGGGCCGGTTCTGAAGAGAGTAACGACGAGAGCGAATACGGCGCCAAGACCGGTCAAGCATATCTCCCACCTGAAACCAAAGGCGCGGGGGTAATACTGTCCGATGCGGAAGACAGGGTAGGCCATAACGTATGCCATGGCAACAAGAACGGCAGCGCCGATGTTGAGAGAGACCGCCCGCCGGAAAGGCTCGTCGTTCTGTCGTATCGCGAGATCGCGGGTGAGGGGCGACCAGTATTCTGCGGAGAGGAGGAGAACGCCATGCACGCAGCAGAGGATGATGATGAATCCATCGAGAAGCATCCAAGTGAGGGTCGGAGAGATACCGGAGTTCCTGCCGATGGATGCAGGGACGTGGTTCCACGGCGCGACCACGCAAGCTTTCGCTGATCCGAAAGACGGCAAGATATTTTCATTGTCGCTCGCACGCCAATCTAGAATACCCATCGGGTAATAGCCATCGGTGCCGAGGACCGTGGACCAAAGGGGAATGCTCAGGGCTCGGGATTTCCATTGATTCGGATAGGATTCATATCCCATGAGCTTCGGCAAGGCGGCCTTTTCCTTGTCGTCTTTCATGGACCAGAAGGTGTAGCTAGCCGCGTTGTAGAGTCCCTCCGAGCGGTGGTCGGGGTGGAGTCGTTGATCATCCCCGGTCATTCGCAGCGAAGTTAGGAGATAGGGAGTGACGGTAATGGAGCCAACGTAGGGGGCGTTGTCCACGTCGCGCTCAAAGAGCAAATCGTCGCCACTGAAGAAGACCAGCCTGGCGTCGGGGCAGGCGCGATGCAGAAACTGAGCGAGGAAGATGTCGTCCAGGACACTGGTCGCCGAGATGAAGACGAACTGCGAGCGTGCCCGCTGCAACTGATGGGCGATGGCCATGAGCTGCGCCTCCAAGGAGAGCGGGCTCTGGCTGAGGGAGAAGTCCGGAACGGTGTCATCGCCCTCGGCGTCCTTGAGGGAGAGATTGAGGTAAGGGCTCGGAGGAGAAGATGGTGCGGAGGATGGGCTGGTCTGGCTCGTCTGGGCGTTTCGGAGCACCGACAAGTCACGGGAAAAGCGTAGACGAAGGATGTTTTTCCACTTATGATTTCCGTCCGAATTGTCGCTCACCGATCGTTCGACGGCACCAGCAAAGACTGTGTTCTCTTCGGAAAGAATGGCAATCCGGGCAGGATCGTAGCCTGACTGCATGAGCGACTGCAGTAAACGCCTTGACTCATACCCGGTGTTCTCACCAAAGGAACGGTAAACCGCATCCTGCCCGAGCTCCCTTGAAGCTATATCGGTACCTGTGATGCCGGATATGTCAACCTTGGCTAGTTGTGACTGGACCTTGCCTGTCTCGATACCGCGATGCAATGAGGCGGCCGAACCGGAGAACAGGGGACCGATGATAGACGTACCGTGCTGCAATGGCTTGCATGAATACGGGGGTTTACTGCACAGGTCCTGCAGCTTCTTCACGTATTGGAATGCATTCTGAAGCTGGTCACCGTTAATACCGAGAGCCGGCGTCTCGCCGACGAGAAAAAGATAGATGACGCGATAGTAGCCGGATTGTGGAAGTTCGGACTCGCTATCGTTAGCTGCGGGTTCGTAACGCAGGATGATGAGGCCTGGCTGCTTCTCGCGTTTATTGTTGTCCTCCGTGGTCGCTGAACCCGTTGGCTCCGTGGTGGAAGAGGGGTTGCGATTTCGCCAAGGCAGCCAATAGTAACTGTTGAGGTATTGATTGTCTGCTGCGGCAAGCAGAATTGCGTCGACCGCGCGATCGAAGTCGAGGGCGAGGTGGGTGTGGACGGGATCGGGGACGGTGGCGATGATGAAACGGATATCGGGAGCGACGCCGGGTCGCAAACCGGGCAGGCCCCAGCCGGTGGGATCGCCCGTGCAAGCACTCGCAGGTGCATCCGCTGATCCGGTGGCGTATGACTTGATCGTGGAACCAGTGATGTCCAGCTTCAGATGAAAATCGGGGGATTTCTCCCGGTCAGACGGCTTTATTGTCCGGGCTGCGGCCCAGTATTGGCAGGAGGCGATCCAGGGACCTTCGCCGGTTACCGCCTTTGCCTCGGACTGCGAGGAGGTGGTATGCAGCTGGCTGGTAGGCGGAGTACTGCCGGGCTTGGACTGGAACAGAAACCCAGCCAGGAGCATCGCGCTGAAGGTGGCACCTAGTCCTTTGTTCATCTCAGTCAACCCGCTCGTATCCCAATGTGCCTGCGAAGAATATCTTGTACGAGACCCAAATGGTTGCGAGACCTGAGGGTAAAGACAGCAAGATCTTTATGAGAATCGTTTTATCACTTGGTGCAGCAGAGCTTAGCCGAGTGGCTCTGCATCATGAGAACAACAACGTGGTCGAGATTTTCTAAGCCTGTAGGCTTGGAACCTCGTCGCCTTCATGCGCGGATTCACGATATATGGTGTCAGAGATTCGTATACCGTTTCTATGTTTTTGTAAGGGGCGGATCAGTAGGTTCGTTACACGGCATCCGCGAGATACACCCCGAGGACTTCCAATACTGCGGTTGCACGTCGTTGATGCTGGCCGGTCGGCTTTCTTGGTAAAGTCATTGATCTCGCCGGTAGTGAGTCGTAGAGGCAGGAGCACAGAGTTATCGAGTCGCTATCGTGTCGAACTGGAAGAATGAACGCATACATTCGCTGCGGACACCTGCTCCTGCTTCAGTCCGAGAACCTTCGCCATTTCGACCTTGCTTATCTGGCGGGCCTTGCGCAGCTCGCGCAAGGTCATCTCCTCGGCAATCAGCAAATGGGTGCATTGATTGAATGCCACGCGACGGATGCTAGGTTGCACAACTCTTACGAGATCTTCAGCGAAGCATCCATCAGTATCACTTTTACCGACGCACGATCTTCTTTGTCGTATGCTTCTTTCCTTGTGCCGTGGCGAGTTCCTCTCATTCCAGTTTGTCTCATCTCAACTGATACAGAAGTGGCCGGGCATTCCAGTGGAGAAATATCGGGTTTAGCACTGAATTCGGATTCGATCCGTGGAGCTCTTCCTGTAACTACAATGAAACTCCTAACTATCTCCGTCTCCTTCTTTGCCTAGTTTTGAGTCTCGATCATTGCGGCAACGCCTTGCCGGTTTCAAAGTAGACACCAAGTGAAACGCTTCGTGCGTTTTCGGCACTACCATTGACACCACACCAGACCGCCGGCGTTACGCTGGCTGACATCGATATCCGGAGGCATTATGGAGCAACTCCCCCCGCGAAATCTCCCAAAAACATCGTTCTATGCTGCGACGGCACTGGCAACAAATATGGGGACGACAACTCCAACGTAGTCAAGCTCTACACATGCCTAAAAGATAACGCCGCGCAGCGGTGCTACTACCATCCCGGTGTGGGGACTATGGGCGACCCACGCCACACAAGCTGGCTAGGCAGAAAAGCCTCCATGGTAGGCGGCCTAGCCTTCGGCATGGGCTTCACCGACAACATGGCTGACGCTTACCGGTTCCTGATGGACCACCATGCCGACGGTGACCACATCTATCTGTTCGGCTTCTCGCGCGGAGCCTACACCGTCCGCGCCCTCGCCGGCGCTTTACGCGTCTATGGCCTGCTCTGCAAAGGCAACGAGGGCCACCTGCCTTACCTGCTCGACATGTACTCCGCACGGAGCCGCGACGCCTTCAACAAGGATGACCGGAAGCAGATCAAGACAGACGCCATATCGGATGGCTTTCGCGAGACCTTCTCCCGCACCGTCCCCATTCACTTCATGGGCATCTGGGACACCGTCTCCTCCGTCGGCGGCCTCTACGACCCTGTGAAGCTCCTTTACGACGGCCAGAACTCCATTGTGCGCAAGGCGCGTCACGCAGTCTCGGTCGACGAGCGCCGCTGCTTTTTCCAGGCCAATCTGCTCGGCGATCCGCTCAGCCCGCCCTCTACCCCGGTACTCGTTGAGAACTATGCGGACCCAGAAGACCACCACCAGAACATCGTTCAGGCCTGGTTTGCCGGCGTCCACTCCGACGTCGGGGGAGTTACAAGCAGACCCAATCTTACCCCGCCATGGACGCCCTCAAATGGATCCTCGGCGATGCTGAAGACGACGGCCTCCAGATCAATGACGAAAAGCGCGACGCCATCTTCGGCAATCCCTCACCTCACTATCCTGGGCTCGTAGAGATGAACAAGGCGCCCACAAGCCTAAACTGCCTGCATAGCTCACTCACCCTCAAGTGGGCGCCACTCGAAGCTTTTCCTCATAAGTATTTCGACGAAACGGGCAAAAAAAGATGGCGCTTCACGCCGTGGCCGCATAGTCGCGAGATCCCAGACGGCTCGCTCATCCACCCCAGTCTGCGCCACCGTCTCGCCGCCAGCCCGGGCTACCAGCCTAAGAATCTCGAGCGCAACTGTGTCGAAGATTTCAGCGAATCGTCATTCCCGCAGCGCCACGCGAACATCTTCGAAAAGCTTAAAAGAAAACTACGGAGTCTACCGCCCGGGAACATCCGCCGCCAAGCCTCCGCCATTCTAGCCCTCGGTCTTACCGCCCTGTTCCTCACTGGCTGCGCTCGCTGGTGCGTCCACGCTCTAAAGTAAGAACATGAGCGCCGCAGCAAACCTCGAGTCTCGCAACGCGCCGCAAAGCATTCTTCGATACCGGACCTCTTTTTCACACTGCAGTAAAACTGAATGATTCGAACATGGCAGCAGGGGTTGCGACGTGCTGGAACCGGCAGAACAGGATGGTCCAAAAGGGTGCTTACGCCCAGCCACATCTACTACTGGACTCGGCTCAACCAGAATATTACGACTGACGACCTCACGTTTCGTGAAGCGTTGACGGCGACATACGAGCGGCCCCTCAATTCACGTCTTGGGGTCATAAGAGCCGATGCCGAACGACAATCTCCAGGAACCGAGCATCTGCCGCAGATTATCAGAGTGTCGATGAAATATCTGCGTTATTGACGGAACAGAGGTATTTGTAGAAGTAAAGGGTATGCAGGATTCGGGAAAAGCTATCTCACTCACTCCGCGCGAAGTGAAGCATGCACAGGACAACAAAAACAGCGCTCTGTTCATCGTTCACTCCGTGATTGTCAGGGGCAAGCGAAAACCTGTTATATCAGGTGGCAAGATGCGCTTTCTGCACCCCACCACCGGATTCTCAGCCCTACGAACCATCTCCTCTCCAAGCCAAGTTTTATTGCTTTTGGAAAGCTTCTAAGCCACGTTATCTTATCGGGTATGCGTTTTATTCAAATCGCGATCTTGGTTCTACTTGAACTAGGTTGCGCCCTATCCGTCGCAACGATGGTCCAATCTCGTCTGTTATGGCGCGACGCTGTACATCAACTGGCCGACACCGGAGGCTGCATGGATTTCAGCAACTGCTGTGAGTACACTCCTGGAGATGAATTCGCCGTTTTGATGCTGGCGAGCGATCCTGATGAGCAAGTACCGCACATTCCGAATGTCGGGGATTCGCGCGAGCCAGCGCGACGCGCTGTGATAAAGAATGCCGCAGGCCACATCGCTGACGGTCGCCTCGGAATGGGAAGACGATTCCAACTTCATGGTGTCCTTCAGCCAATCGAGCAGAGCTGCGATCGCTGTATCAGGATCGCGTTCTAGCACATTCTTGACGGCCAGTCGGAAAGTCGTGATGTTCAGTCGGAAGTCCTCGTTCCAGAAATCGGGCTCTGAAAGAGCCTCCCAATCCGCAGCCGCTGGCTTCTCCAGCCGGACACTTCAGCACACGGCTTCGATACCCGCTCTCCGTGGATTGGATTTGAATATCGAAATCCAGGTAAATGATGGAACGCATGTTCCCTCATTTACTCTGGCCGCTCTAATGCGCGCCCGTCTCCACTTGAGCGTCACTTCTAGTCCACTTCGACTTCGGCCAAAGCGAGAATGGCGCCGGCAGCCGCATCAAAAAATCAGGACCAAAGTTTACCTCAACCTAATCGCCGCAATCAGACGCTCTCGGCCGCCTTCCCGGAATGTTCCGCCCCGCAGATTCCCCCGAAGCCGGGTGCCCCGTTCATGACGCGCAGCGTCATGGGTGGGGTCCTTCGCAGGATATTCAGACCCAAGCCTCGAAGTCGGGTGTGCCCATATCTCACGCAGTGTCATCGCGTCAGATGTGGGAAACGAATCCTTCATCCCCCCACCAGCTCACTTTTCTTTCTGCCATTCCCGAAGGGAATCTGCTTTCTGCGCAGAGTGTATGTTCTTTCACCCTTTGGAAGCCACTGTTGCTGGAAATCCTTCCACGAGCCGGACGCGGACAGTGGGATAACCGGCCAAATGGTTGTTCTCTCGCAATGTGCCGCTGGGCACGACTGGCGCCGCAAGACGAGAGAGTTACCTATGCCTTCGTGGCATCAATACATTTCGTTGGGCGAACAATCCTCATGCTGCATTTGCTGTTCCATGCGTAATTACTGACGACTTGTGGCGCGATGTCAACCGCGAGGTAGACCGGTTGGTATTGGATAGGATTCGTCCGATATCGGTCCCCCAGGGCGTTCAGCGTCAGGGCTACATCCGGCAGATGCTCTTGTGGACTTGCCTTGGCCAGCTCGCGGCACATCTGCAGCGTCGCGAGCAGGCTCTTTAGGTCTGCTGCATCCACGAAACTGTATAACAGTGCCTGCACTTCGGACTTATGCGCATTTGCCTGCACTTCGGACTTATTCGGATTCTCGAGAACTGGTTTTAAGTGGCCTTCGAGATCCTTTTCTTGTTCTGCATTCCTCCCGGTCTCCTTCATTGCATGTTCGAGACTCACTATATATGCCGCGTGCGCGGCGGTAGATTCTGGCTGCAATAACGTGATGGTCCTCGATAGGGTTACCGCTTCCTCAGTTCGATTAGATTCGAGCAGCGCATACACTACCGCCCATAATGGAGAAAGGTTCGTAGGTTGCAATTCAAGAGCCTTGGTGAACTCAAGGATCTCAGCATTCCGCACATTTTGTATAAATTGTGGTGCTTTTCCTTCCTTTTGCGCGATTGTCACCAGGTGCTGCATTAAGATGCCGTTTTGTTCATGCAGCCCGCCATTGTTCGGCATCGTTTGAGCCACTTCTCCGAGAAGATGAACGGCTTCTTGTTGATGCTTATAGGCCTCGCCAGAAAAACTTAGGCTCGCCTCAAGCGCTGCCTCTTGGTCCAGAGCCTTCGCGTGTTGAATTTTGTAAGTCGGATCCTTAGGGTTGCGACTGGAAAGACCCTTAAACTTCTCTGCGGCATTCTGCACTGTCTTCAATGTTTTTAATTTCTCGGGTTTAGATAAAGTGTCGATTCTCAAAGCGTCTCGTGTTTCCCACACTGTCTGTGTAACTTCAGCCAGGCCCGATACAGTCGCGGGGTCGATGAGGCCTCTGTTCAAAGGTTCGTCATCTTTTGCATTCCGCGGATCTTTCATGATGTTCTCGGACCACCGTGCGAGATTGCTCGCTTCCTGTTCTTCCCCAGCATAGTCATAGGCTAGGCTTAGATAGTAAAAAGGTTTCCAGTCCGGGGAGAACGGAGCGCCCATTGCTGGAACACTTGCGCTGCGTTCGTATACTGACGTTGCTTCTCCGTATACTGACGCTGCTTCAAATATGCTCTTCCTAATAGCTCAGGGTTTTCTTCGGCAAGCATCAAAGCAGTCGCATTCTCCACCAGTTTAGAAGCGATGGGGTGCGGAACGGGATCTGTTTGCCATGATTTCGCTGACCCGTCGCGATCAAGCCGGATCTTCGCAATGACGCCATCCGGAGAAGAAACAATATCACCGCTAATGATCCATTGCTGATACCTGATTCGGTCGTACAACTTACGAAGATTATCCAACGAGATCCCGTTTACTTCGATTCCATAAGAATTCTCGACGGGAATCTTGATCGTCCCTTTCAGCGCAACAGGCTGGGTACCGTGACGATCGTATAAGTAATAATCCGATCCTTCGAAGCTTGAGCCATCGGTCCCAGTTCTATTTAAGAAATCAATGACCATATCAGAAGCTCCCTTGCCAGTAATCGAGAGTGTGCTTGAAACGGCGGGAGAAATTTCAAATTGTTGAACTGTGACGATGTACTCGGGGAAACTACGCGCGTAACGGCCCCGAGCAGGCCAAACATCATACAGAGGGTTAGGAAAATAACGGACGATTTTTTTAGAAAACCACCTATTCTTTGCCACAAAGAAGATGACCCTGCTTTATTACCCAATTCAGGCGGATTCTGGAGAGGACGCGAACCGTAAAGGCCAGCTGTGGATCGACGTGGTTTCTGTGGAGTGCGATGTGTATGGACCGGCATGTGACTCTCCTCCCTTGCAGTGGAGCCCGAACTGCCTTTGGTCGCTGCCTGCGATGCCCCTTGATAACGCATGCGAGGTGCCAAACAGTGGCCCCGCTCGAAAAGATTCCGGGGCTCGACTTCGTTCCTGTATTTACAATCGGATACGAGTCAGCGATCGCGCCCCCGATCTGGCTGCTGCGCGTCCTGCCCCCGCGCGGTATCCAAACAGATACCCGTGAGTAACCGTTCGGACTCGGCAACTATTCATTCGGTAGGGATTGATCTTGGTAAGACGACCTTTCACCTGGTGGCGCTGGGCGATAACGGCAAGGTGCTGCTGAAGAAGAAGTTCACCCAGAGGCAGCTGATTATTTTCACAGCGAACCTGCAGGCCGTGCTGATCGGCCTGGAGGCATGTTCCGGAGCTGCGTTCCACAAGGGGCGAGAGTTCGCCGCCTGGATGAGACTGGTGCCGAAGCAGTACTCGACCCGCGGCAAGGCAAAGCTCTACGGCATCAGTAAGCGAGGCAATCGCTACTTACGCAGATCCTCATTCATGGAGCACGCGCCATGGTCTTACGCTGCAAGCGAGACCGAGTTCCCATGGGGTCATGGATGACGGCTCTTGAAGCCAGAGCCCCACGCAACGTGCTCATCGTCGCGGCAGCCAACAAGCTGGCACGGATCGCATGGGCGGTGCTGTCGAGTGGCCAAGACTATCGGGCAGTCCAAGAGCCAGTTGCTGCGTAGGCAAGCGTAACGATCAACATCAAGTTCTCCCACCGACGTCTGCACCGGACAAGTAAGGATGAAAGAACAGTCAAAACGGCGCACCTGAAGCCTGTTTGCTCAAATGGCCCTTACACTGCCGAGGGGTTTCGAAGGACAGGTACGTGCGTATCTCATCATGGCCAGGAGACACCTCTCCACAAAACAGGCTGATTAGATAAGGGCGAAGACTCAAGCCGCTCCCGGTAGACTGTGTTTGGTTTAGAGACCATGGTCAGCGGGAGGAGGAGGTCCGATGATCATAGTAGGTTGTGATTTTCATCCTAGCTTTCAACAAATCGCCATGCTCGATACCGAGACTGGAGCAACCGAAGAACACAAGCTGATGCACACGAGCGGAGAAGCCGAAGGCTTCTATCGGAAGCTGGCTTAGCCCGCGATTGTGGGCATTGAAACCGTAGGAAATGATCAGTGGTTCGTGCAGCTGTTGCAGAAGTTGGGTCACGAGGTCTGTGTCGGGGACGCGGCGCAAATTCGTGCCAGCTACGTGCGGAAGCAGAAAACGGATCGTCGAGATGCAAAACACATACTGCAGCTGCTGGTGGAAGGAAGGTTTCCACGGATCTGGATACCAGACGCCGAGATGCGGGATCATCGCCAATTGCTGATACACCGTCACAAACTGGTGCAGATACGTACTCGGGTCAAGAACGAATTGCAGCACCTCATGCTGAATCAGGGAATGCAGAAAAAGCAGAAGCTGTGGAGCACGGAGGGCCGGGCGGCGCTCGCGTACCGCTGGAGCCATGGAAAGATCGACGCAGGAAGGACTTACTAAACTTACTGGCGATGTTGGATGCTCAACTCGATAGCCTCAACGAGGCAGTGACGCGAGTGGCCAAAGGCTATCCAGGTGTGCCTCTCCTGATGAGTCAGCCAGGAGTAGGTGCAGTAACAGCCCTTGCCTTTGTGCTGACCCTGGGAGATGTCCATCGCTTTCCACGTGGCAAGCAGGTCGCCAGCTACCTGGGATTGGCCCCTCGAGAGCATTCATCCAGAGCAAAGCAGCGGATGGGTGGGATCAGCAAACAAGGCAACCGGCTCTTGCGATTTCTTCTGGTGGAAGCGGCCAACATCGCGGTACGGTTTGATCCTGAATTGCGAAAAGAATATCTGCACCGTTGCCATCAGAAGCACTTCACCGTCGCCAAGGTGGCGACGGCTCGTAAGCTCGCGATAATTGTCAAGGAGGCGATCATAGAAGAGGTGTCACGATCAGTAAGAAGGACAAAGCTCCTATGCCGAGGTTCCGACAGTCGTCTGCTATGTTGGGGGCACATCTTCCATAAAGAGGTTTGATGGCCTATCGATTCAATCTCCCGTTACTTGGCTTTGAGCAACTCCCCGAGCGTGGGCAGTTGAGCATTTGAAAGCCAGGTTACCTGCGTGTGTTCTGACCATACCAAGCGCAGTGTTTCCGTCGCTGCATATTCGATCTGGCGCAAGAATTCTGATATTTCCATTGTTATTAGGTCTCGTTTGGTTTGATTCTCGGTGCCCGCGCCATGCGACAGGCGCACGGAGGCGCGAGGCAATCTATTTCAGCGTCCGCTTCTCGAAACGGTTATAGATGGCGAGCAATTCCGCCGCAAAATCGTCCTCGATATCGCTACATGGCAGGGAAATGAAACGCTACCGTTCACTTGCCGGTTTACCGAGCGGATACCCGCGTTATCTAAACGCGATAATGTATTTTATCGAGGGGCGCAGATCTTAGGTGTTTTTCCCTAAGGAATTGAAATGACTGAAAACCCTGGCTTCGGCACGGGAGCTGGCGTGACTGTGTGTGAGCCCGAGAGCACCGGAGGCAATGCCGGTAGCATTTCTGGCCCAGGGATCGTCAAACTATCCGACATCGCCCCCGCCCTGTTTGTAATAGTTAATGTGTTTGATAACAGAATTTATCAGACACATCAATCCGAAAGAGCAGAGGCTAGAGGCAACGCCACCATAGCAGGCATAAAGCCGAACCGGCGAATCCAGCGACCAAGCGGCGCGACTATACCGCCTCGGTGTATGCTCATTACGCAAACCGGGGGCGCAACATGATAGAGGGCGGCCTGGTGATATCACCAAGAGCACGGGGCGATTCCGGGGAGTCTCTCAAGTGCCCGTATTCAACGCCAGACCTTTGTCTCCGTCATTTTGAGAGTTTTGCGGGCCAGATTCGGGGCTGACCAAATCGAAAACGGGAGGGTATACAGTGAGCGAGCCATCAGCCAACAAAGAAGTACTGCCGAGGAAAAGGCCGCTGACCAACTCAGCAGACCTGCTTAATATGACGGCACACGCCAATGAGACAGCGACGCCAATTCTGCAGGAAGCTTATAAGAAGCACGCTACCGAGCTAGCGAACATTGAGGACAGACAATACAAACTCACTCTCCTCATGCTGGGAATCTTCAGTGCGGGCGCGACACTGATTGCTAGCGGACATATCGACTTGTCGTGTCACTCAAAATGGGCGCTTACGATTTTGTCAATCGCTATCGTTGGTCCCAGTTTTCACTACAACCGCGAACTTCATGACCTTCGCGGTGTGACGCGAGCTTTTAGTTCGCTGCGAGATTGCACTCGGATTCCATCAGAAGGATCGCTTTCTCAAGGGCGAGAAACTCTATGTCGCGGGCGACATCGGCTATGGCAATAAGGGGCAATGGTTGCGCAACTCGTACTTTTGGACTGTCGGGTTTGTCTGTATAGCTTTTATCGTGGTCGTCTGGTTAGCGAAAACGACTTCAACCACAGCACCCGTTGGTAAATGATAAAAGCACATAAAGGACCATTTTCCAAAAGCATAGGGGCCAGCGGCTAGGAATTGCACACCCTTGTTCACGTTTTCTAAACGCGATAATGGATTTTATCGAGTTACGAAAATCAAGGCAGGAGTCAGCATGACAATCCATTTGCCTATGGGGCCTCGTGCTATTGCGGAGCCTCGCCTAGAGACTCTTATGAACGAATGGCCACACGTCCGGCGGGTTAAGTTCAAAACTCAATAAAGCAAAAGCAATCCTGAAGTGTAAGCGCCGATCTATCAACACACAACGCAAAGAATACCGACATTTATCTGTGAAGATGACAGGCAAATGCAGCTACACTTTCGCTGCCTGACCGATCCATTGACAATAGCGGACCGGCGAGTGGTCCGCAAGAGGCTCAGGAAGAGGATCTGGGAGATTTTCTAACCAGTGCGTGGTAACGAATCGGGGCAGTAGCTTGAGCACGTCGAGCCAGTCGTCGGGCGGATGCGGCGGGTTTGCGATCAGTTCATGTTTGTCACTTAGCCAAAGCAGAGCGATTCCGGGTTGTTCGTAGAAGAGCTGAGGGGGCACGTGGGTGACTATATCCAGGTCATCGACAACCCGATTGCACTTTTGATTTCGCGCGGCATTTTCGATCTGTTTGCAGTACTCGCGGTTGCCTACTCGAGGGCAGCCGAATGTGATCAGGCTTGTATTCGGATCCTTCAATCGCGTAAACGCGAGGCTTGCAAGCGCGGCTCCCAGGCTGTGACCGGTAATGGTGATGGGCGCATCTGGATGGCCCTCGCGCCAATCGCCGACCCACTGACTCACGTCCGGCCAGACTGCATCGAGGTATCGCTTGAATCCCTGATGCACATGAGCCCCGTTCTCGGGGACCATGGCGGCGTCAAGATCGGTGAGCTTATCGTTCGCATTGTCTTCTTCGGTACCACGAAAGGCCAGCAGGCCATGTTGGTCATTCGCGGCGAAGAATCCGCGCGCGGTGTTGGCATTGTCCACAAAACAGTCGCCGATGGGTTTGATGAGCAGGTTGCCGGCCCTGTCCAGGATGGCTTTCAAGTCGTCAATCTTCATTCGCTGCCTTACGAATCGTGCATAAGCGAGCATGGCCGCGTCTGCCGCGCGAGCCACCTCACGAAGGTATGGCTCATTTGGCGTGTAGCCCGGCATTTCAAAGTAGTTGTATCCGTCCTTTGCAGGCGGAAAAAAAGATTATCCGCAGCTGGGGCGAGGTATTGAGCCTCCTTGCCCGGTACGATCATATTTCCTCTCTCCTCTCGCAACGCTGCAAATCAGCCTGTAGAACCTCGTCCTCCCCTCACGGTCATTCAAATCAGATCGTAGCCGTCAAAGGGGATCGATCCTTCTTCTTCGAACAATCGGCTCAGCCGCTTCCATCTGCTCCTCGCACGCACAGCATCAAGCCATGCCTACAAAGAGCTTGCCGATGGAAAATGCGCTGTCGAGACGACCCAACGTCGACGCTTACTTTTTAGAGCCACTTCTACCTTGTGCCGCACAATTTTCGTCGCCCGTCGGGTCGGGGGTAATGGCTCTCTGGAAGCGGAACTCCGAATATACGGACTCTCCGCTTGGCAAAATAAACTGAACATATTGCATATCTGTCGTTGGCTGCTAATCGCGGGTGGAAGATATTTCCACTCGTGCATAGCAGCCGCTTTGCGGTGTCGCAGCCACTCTGGCACGACGCCACCTCCAAATGAGGCCAAAATCGAACATTGGGAGAATATACATCCCGAGTGCAACTGGGCGGTGGCGACCGGAGAGGAGTCGAGGGTATTCGCCATCAAGTTCCCTCTCGATACCGGTTTAGCAACTATGCGGGAGTTTGGCGAACGTGATCCTCGCATCTCGCGCACGTTGCAGGTCCGCGGCCCAAATGAGATTCTCACATTTCTGGAATGGCCAGCAGCCGGATTGCCGATATGCAAATGCGGCGTGATTGCGCCCGGCGCTTGCCTTCTGGGGGAGGAGAGTTATGTTCCCATCCCCGGTCCAGGTATGCACGTCCATCCTTACTGCGAGTACGTTGACAGGGAAGCCCCAGCCCTGCCTGCGTCCGAGTGGCTGATGGAACGCATTCACCAGGGCGGTAGCAGGCACGGTGGAGTCCAACTCCTTGCGTTTAGCCGACTGCCAAATGTTGCCCAGTGTGTACTGCTCCGCTTTGAGCGGAAGGGCGACCGTTGGTTTTGTGATTTTTACGAATCATCTGGAGTTGCAAGGATTCGAGAAACGCTCATCTACCCTTCCAGCGAGACGGTCGTTTCGCTAGCTATGCGCGGTGGAGCAATCATAAATTACGAAAACCGCGTCCGTCTTTACCGGGAAATGAGAATCGGTCACGGCAGCGTCTTGCTGAATCTCACCTCCGAACAGTACAACAAGCTGATCGCCGCGTAGGGATAGCCCCTCGTAACTTCTCAAATTTTCTCCGTCAAACTCGCATGTGAATGCGGAAGCCTGCACCGGGCCTCCTGTATTTGCGCATCCGAACGTCAACCAGCCGAACAGAAATCGCCGGTCCTGGCGACATCATGCAATGCACTTGTGCCACCCGTGCCTGACGCAGCACGGCACAAGTCCAACCTAACAAGGAGTCATCAATGCAAGACAACGTAGTGTGGACCTCTACCCTTGACGGCACGTACGAGGTGACCGTAACACGCACCGACGATTACCACGGAGAACTCACCCTCTCGGAAGGTAATCAGGTTCGCCATCGCGAATCCGTCGGGCTATCGTACGGCGCCATCTTCGGACCGGATGTAGCAGATGTGGCAGATTGGCGGCGGATCGCGGTCGAATTCGTGGATGGACAGAAGTCTTAGCCCAATCTGACGACGCATCAATCGACTTACCACACCTCCCTGATAGCGGAGGATTCCTTGCTCAATGGCCTGGGAATCCTTCACTTTCACATGCATGTATTTTTTGATTTATCGGTAGGTATGTCGGTGAGATCCGAGAGTTTCGGAGGGGAGTTGAATAACCATAACGATTGGCGGGTCTGATCCTGATCGATGCCTCTCGCGGCAGCCTTATCGCTCGCCTGGATGAAGCTCGGGGTAGTGCATGAGCGCATTTGTGACAAACTCTGGATCAATTTCCGTCGAATAGCTACTCACTCATAAAAGTTGGAGTGGGCCTCTCAACTGAGGCCGAGTCAAGCCGTTGTTGTTAATCGACTACGCAATGAATCCAAGCTGTATTCAAGGACTACAAGGCGGAGCATGCCTAACTTCGAGTTGGGCTGTAGCTCGTCAAAGATTTCCCAAGCTACGGTCGGCAAGCCGTTTGGGTTTGCGCGGAGCAAGAAAATCGGTAATGGTAGTCGGCTTTTCGTCAGGTAGCCCAGTACGTTTTGCTTCGTGGAGTGCGGCCACCTGTCACGAGGGTCGAGGACTGGATCATGCGGCAATTGGTACGCGTCGGCATGCGGCACCGTTTCGTTCCGATTACCATTACAAGAAGCGGCTAAACCTCTCTCGGATCGGCCCAGCGCTTCTTCGCGATGAGCTCCTGCACAATTTCGACCTGATGCCCTTGGGCGGAGAGTGCGTTGGCGACTTCCTGCACGTGCATATCGCCTAAGAGTACGAGCGTGATCCGGTCGGGCGTGGCCGCGGTCTCGATGCGTTGCACGAAGTAGGCTTCGCGAATCGTATCTTCCGGAATGCGGTATTCGATGCTGCAGCTCATGTCGTCCCAATCCGGAGAGCTGGGGCGATTCTGGAGTGCATCGAAGATACCGGCTGCGACTCGTTCTTCTGTGGACATGCAGATGTTGTGCCAAGGGATTCCGCTGGCTTCGGCGAGTGCCTGGGCTATCGACGGCTTGGCCGGGGAACACTCTTCAAAGATAGCGCTCAACGCTCCTTCGCTGAACCGCTGCAAAAGAATGGCTCGTAAACGCGCCTTGGAGGTACGCAGGGCCTCGCTGTCGGTCTCCGCTTCTACATACTGGAGGTAGTGATCGATTGAAATAATGCAGACGGTCATCGTGTGTTTATTGTCCTGGCACAGGTTTCTTCACTTTCCGAATCGGGTTTCCCAAAGTGAAGTAATCGTAGTATTCGTCGTCGGCCTGCGTCATGGCAATTAAGATGCGATGGAAGAGGACACGCAGCAATTTGAGATCGCGAATCCACTCGATATCGACCTCATCATCCTTGCCGTGAGCGGACTCGTGGCGAGCATCGTGTGCCCGCTTCTCTCGGCTACTCAGCACCAACCCCAACTCATCCATCAAATCCTTGCTAGTCGAATGCTGAGAGCGCGAGTTCAGGTTCCTCACCTTGTTCTTAAAAATCTCGAGGGTCTTGGAAGGCAGTTCCAGAGGCGCGAGCGAGGTCTCAAGCGCAGACCTGACCTTTTTGCCAAAGGCGCGCCCAATCTCACGCAACGACTCTCCCGCCTTCCAGCGGCGCCATATCTCGGTCCTCTGCTCCGCGGAAAGCCTAACCCGTCTTCCTTCTGTCATAAACACCACCTATAAAAAGAAATGATTTATCAGATGGTGTTGCATCGACCGGTTGAGCTCGCACGGCTTTCCGGCAAAGTGATTGCCACGGCCTTCTCAATGAGCGCTATCGCGTTAACACGCAATATAAAAGGCGCCCACTTTGCTGTAGGTTGTGGTTATTCGTATCACCACCTACCGAAAGGAGCGGCGTTATGAGCCAAGAGAAATATATCGGCATGGACGTCCACCAAGCAACGATCTCGGCTGCAGTCACAGATTCCCGGGGAAGTTGATCATGGAAAGTATTCTGGAGACGAAAGCGGCCACGATCCTTGAGTTCCTCCAAGGGCTACACGGAAGTTTATCGGTGACCTTCGAAGAAGGAGTCTCTGCGGCCTGGTTACATGACCTGCTGAAACCTCACGTCACCCATCTCGTGGTCTGCGATCCGCGCAAGAACGCCCTGTTGAAAGACGGCAGCAAGAGTGACCGAATCGATGCGCGAAAGCTGGCGGAGCTGCTGCGTGGCAACCAGCTCACGTCGGTTTACCATGGCGAGCACGGGATGCGCACCATAAAAGAATTAGGTCGCAGCTACCTAACCATTACGAAGGATCTCACACGAGTCATGAATCGGATCAAAGCCCTCTACCGAAGCTGGGCCATTCCCTGTAGCGGTACCAGCGTCTATGCACCGCGGCATCGCACAGAATGGTTAGACAAGATCCCGGAACCCGGAGTTCGTCTCCGGGCCGAACGGCTCTATCAGCAACTGGATCTGCTGCAACCAGTGCGTCAGCAAGCGCGACGCGACTTGCTGACCGAGAGCCGCAAGCATCATGCCGTGAAATTGCTTCGCCAGATTCCTTCGATCGGTCCGATTCGTGCAGCCTTGCTGGTTGCGCAGCTGCAGACGCCCCACCGTTTCCGTAGCAAGCGCCAGCTGTGGGCTTACAGTGGTTTCGCGCTGGAGACCCACGACAGCGGCGAGTATCGCTACGTCCGAGGGAAACTGCAACGAAACCGGGAGCGCATGACCGTGCGTGGCCTGAGTAACAACCATAATCCCGATGTGAAGAATCTCTTCAAAGGGGCTGCGATCTCCGCTAGCACTCACCCTGGCCCCCTGTACGATTTCTATGTTGCTCTTCTTGAAAAAGGAATGCGACCGACGATGGCGCGTCTCACCCTGGCACGCAAGATTGCCAGCATCACTCTAACGATTTGGAAGAAAGGAGTGGATTTCGACGCCACACAATTGCATCGGCAAGAAGCTTGAGCGTCTCTGATAAGGAGGCCTTTCCATCTCCGGCCATTCTCTTAGGTGGTGGTCGGTCGGGTTCTCGAGACGCTCGGTTCGAGGTGAGTATCAGTCAATGAGTTCGGCCTTGTGTGCTTCGGCACCGAGTCACTAATGCACGCTATGCCTCCTCGGATAACCAGAAATAGCGATAGGCCACGAGCCTCAAATAGAACCATGGTTGACATTCAAATACCAGGTCCGCTTGCCCAAGTCTAAGACTCGATTGGCGTCGTCACCACCGGAAGATGCAAGCCACGGAATGGCAAACAAGCCAAGACAAACCTCTCGAGCGAATCGAGGGGCACGTTCACAGGCAGTGGGCTGGATCTCGAGACAAAAATCTTCTCGGCGTCCGGTCGAGGGAGAAACTTTTTCTTGACATCCCTTTTATAGAACTCATTGATGATCAAGTCCGACGTTTGAAATTGCATAAAGAGCAAGCCCGTGGTGGTGGCGTCAGTACGCATACAAATTGCATTGGAGCCAAAGGGAGCTTTCGCCCGTATCACTTTGACCGTTCCTTAACGAGCCTCTGTGGCAATCACCGACACCCTCCGACGTGCATGTGCCTCCTTCGTGTAAACGTCCTTCTAGTCGTCAACTGCTTTACCGTTTAGGTCGGCGTACGTGGTTTAGAACATCGAGCAGAGCATCGATGTGATGCGGTTTGGTTTGGTAGTTGGTGATGCAAGCACGAAGTGCGGGTTGCTTCTGTTTACCGAGCTGAATTGTAGAAATCCATGCTTGACCGGACGCAACCACTGCATTAGCAATCCTCTGGCAGGTATTCGTGTCCCACTCGGTCTCTCCATCAGTGAAGCAGACAAGCGGCAGAGGTGTTCGGTTAACAATCTTCCATTTATCTTTGATCAATCTATTACGTAGCAGTTCACCCATCTCCGTCTGGTGCCTGATTGCAGCGGCATAGCCATCCCATCCGGCCACGGCAAGGCTTAAGAAAAGTTTGAGACCGATAAAACGGCGCGACCATTGCAGCGAATGCGCAAACGGATCCGCGACCTGCATCCCTTCGCTTTCTTTGGGCATGTATGCAGTCTGTGTTGCGAAGCAACGGCTGAGGATATCCGGATGCCGCGTCAGAAACATGCCTGCGCCCATCGATACAGAAAGCCATTTATGAGCGTCAAATGTGATGGAATCTGCCAGCTCGATACCATCGAGGACGGAATGGAGTTCGGGAACCAAGGCTGCCGCTCCGCCCCATGCTGCATCGACGTGAAACCATAAGCCATGTTCTCGTGCGAGAGAGGCAAGATTGGGAAGCGGATCGATGGCGCCAGCCCCGGTGGTGCCCGCCGTGGCGACAAGCAGGAATGGCGCGTGCCCGTTAGCGTGGTCTCGGTGTATGGCAGCGCGAAGCGAATCCAGATCAATACACAAATCATCTGTGACCTCGATTTCTCGCAAAGAACTGGCCCCAAGTCCCGCGGCTCGAGCGGCCTTCAGGAACGAATGATGCCCTTCTGCCGAAACATAGAAGACCGGTTCTTCTTTCAAGCCACGTAAACCGCATAAAGTTACCTCCGGCCAGCGCTGTGCGAGGGCTGTCAGCAGGGCAGTCTGATTGGCCTCAGCTCCGCCGCTAGTCAATACACCGTCAACCTGACCGCGGGGCAGGCCAAATTTATCTGCAATCGAGATCACCAGATGCCGTTCCATTTCGGCGGCGAGTGGGCTGTGGCTCCACGCCGCAAGCTGTGGGTTGAGCGTTGCAACCAGTGCATCCGCTGCAATACTCATTGCTGTTGGCGCTGGATTGAAGAGTCCGAAGTACTGAGGGTGAGGCGTGTGAACCTGAGACTGAATGAGTTCTGCGGCGATCAGGCGAAATGCCTCTTCGGGCGCAAACGATTGCTCAAATGTGAACGATTCGGCGAAGCTACGTACCCTGGTGACATCGAGGGTGGGCGAGACGGGCAGCTCGTCGACGGTTCGCAGGTAAGTTTCGATTGTAGCGGCAACGAGCTTCCATAATGAAGCTCGGGTCTCGCTGTCGAGCGCAAGTGAGGTGCTACTATTTTGAGAATCATTCATTGGCTTCGATCCTGTAGAGACACCACTCCATTTTCTCCCTGAATCCGAGGTGTCGATAGAAGGCGCGAGCTCCTGCGTTATCACGAACAACGAAGACGTCGATTCGTTCGCCCTCGTGCCTGGAGAGAAGATGGCGAAGCAGCGCGGATGCTACGCCGTGGCCGCGAAACTTCGGGCAGACCCATAGGTCCCCGATGTGGACCCCGGCCCTGCCCTCCCAGCTCGAATAGTTCTCGAACCAGGAGACGAACCCGGCAGATTGCATGAATCCACTCTCGGCTGCTTGTTCTGCAAGAGCGATATGCAATCGCGGCACAGAACCGAAGACATCTCTTTCTAATGAGGTGACATCCAGGCGCGGATGATGGTCCGCGCCTTCGAAGGATGCCAAATCTGCAAGCATGTCAAGGATCGCAGGGCCATCCATCGGCGTGGCGGCGCGGATGGAAATTCGCTCTCTATGCTCTGTCATTCCTGGACAGGGTGAATCCCTCATCAACCCAGCCGATGATGCCTCCGATCATTTCTTTTACCGGCCGACCCATCTGAGCGAGCCGGATGGCAGCCTTGTTCGCCCCATTGCAGTGCGGGCCTGCGCAGTAGACGACGAATACAGTCTCCTGGACATACTCTTTCATACGGTCTTCCGTGATCGTGAGCAGAGGAATGTTGATCGCACCGCCAATGTGGCCTTTGCTGTAGCCCTGACGTCCGCGAACATCGACGAGAACGAAATCAACCCTGTCGGAAGCGAAGGAGGAATAGACATCCGCGCAATCCGTCTCGAAGGTGAGCCGCTTTGTGAAGTGTTCGAATGCATTTGGCGATGGTGCAGGAGCAACCTCCCGAACTCGGCTGATCTCTTTAAAGACGGGATTAGCTGCCTGAACCAATTCTGGCTGTGCGATATCGATGAAGGACATGGCGATCTACCTTTCGCTTGTGAAGAATAGTTACATCTGCAGCATGAATGCCGAGTCGCATTCTTGCCAGTGGCCCAAATGCCAATTATCGTAAAGAACGTGCCAACACGTTCTAAGACGGCAAGTCGGCCTCTTCCGCTCCACAGAGTGGCAACGCTCGCGTACGAGGGGCTCTGCACCTTCGAGTTTGGGATTGTGGTCGAGCTGTTCGGATTGCCGCGTCCTGAACTTGACCACTGGTATGCCTTCGAGGTCTGCGGGCTGGAAAAGGGCCCATTGCACGCGACCGGAGGCATCAGCGTATTACCGAAAAAGGGACTCGAAGGATTGCTGGATGCCGATACCATCCTCATCCCTGGGTGGCGTGATCCGAATGAGCTACCGCCACAGCGGCTCATCCGCACTCTTATCGCAGCACATCAAAAGGGAGCGCGACTCGTTTCCATCTGCTCGGGTATTTTCGTGCTTGCTGCCACGGGGCTGCTAAATGGGAGGCGTGCGACGACCCACTGGAAATATGTCGATAAGCTTCGCTGCGCTTTTCCTTTGATCCAGCTTCAGCCGGATGTCCTTTACGTCGATGATGGCGACATCCTTACCTCCGCAGGAAGCGCAGCCGGAATCGATCTTTGTCTGCACATCATTCGGAATGATTTTGGCACACTCATCGCCAACAATGTCGCCCGAAGATTAGTAGTCTCTCCGCATCGGGAAGGTGGGCAGGCACAGTTCATCGACAAGCCTATTGGCGATCAGACGAGCCCCTGGCTTGCGTACCTCCTGGAATGGGTCCAGGTCAGGCTGCACAATTCAATTACAGTGGAGCAGCTTGCGAGCCAGGCTCGTATGAGCAAACGCACGTTGAGCCGCCGGTTTGCCGAGACCACTGGTAATAGCCCACTGGACTGGATTACGTCGTTGCGAGTCAGAAGGGCCAAAGATCTACTCGAGACATCAGCACTTTCAGTAGAAGAAGTCGCGGACCGCTGTGGATTTGGATCTGCCCCCACACTGCGCCATCACTTTCGCACACGGGTCAAACTCACCCCAAATAGTTATCGTGCGCGTTTTCAAAGATCTGCAATAGAGCCTGATCATTGAAAGCCATGACTTGTCCCGCCAAACGCGCTTCTTCATCAACCAGACCGAATGACTACTGAGATTCTGGATGAGTGCATTGGCCTGTTCTCGCAACTGAGGTTAAGTGCCCGAGTGGCCCCCCATCCAGCGAGCCCCAACATAAAACCACCCGATCACCCCATCGCATGATTGCGCGCCTCGCTGGGTGCGGTCTCATACAACCGTCCCCAGGCCCGCCTCAATTGCCGCGTCGATCCAAACCCCGCTCGCTGTGCCACCTGCTCCATGTCCAGACACGTCTGAGTAATCAGTTCACGAGCCAACGCCACCCGCAGACCGTTTTTATAGTCCGTAATGCTCATTCCCGCATACTCCTGAAATAGTCGCGTGATATGCCTGCTGCTTGCGCCCCCAATCCTCGCCAGCGCGCGTAATGTCCAGTCCTTGGTTGGGTCGGCCGTAATTGCGTCCTGTACCTGGTGAACCGCCGGGTGAATATGGTTGCGCCCCTCCAGCCACGGCGAAAGCTGCGGATCCGATCCACTGCGGCGCAGATACACCACCATGTACCGTGCAATGAATACTGCCAGCGCGAGATCCGTAAGCTGCGCCACAATATGCAGCATTAGGTCCACTCCTGCCGTCACACCCGCGCTCGAGTAGCGCTCTCTATCCTCCACAAACAGCCGGTTCTCCAGCACTTTTGCCTTCGGAGCGATTGCCGCAAGCTCCGCGCAGGAGCTGTGATGCGTCGTGCAGGTATACCCGTCCAAGAGCCCTGCCTTACCCGCCAACAACGCACCAGAACAAATCGATACCACCTTGTGCCCCGGCCGGACCACCGTCCGCAGCCACTTCACAACGGCTGCATCCCGGTCCCCAACTTGCCTGGGAGCGACCTGAATGCCCGGCATCATCATGTAGTCCACGTCGCCGGAAAGCACTACCATAGCGCCGTCCGGCAGAGTCTTCGGCAAAGGTTCAATCTCCGCGAGAGTGATCCCGATTGAGCTGACTATAGAGGCCTCCGGACCGACGTAGCGCACCTCGAACCGAATCTTTTGTTGCTCCCTGTTCGCCACGCGCAGCACCTCCAACGGACCCGCCGCATCAAGCAGCAGCGTCCGCTGAAGAAGCAGGACATATACGGTAATAGGCTTCATCTTCTTATCTGAACCTCAAGCAGCCAGCTCTCGCTTCGCACCCTCCAGAGCCTCTTCCACCGTAACGATGCGTGCGAATCGATCCTCCAACACCAGTTCCGTGCGTTCCTTGATCTCCTGCGGACTCCACACACGCCCACGCCGGTCCGTCATGGCAAATGTCAAGGTGGCCTCCGTTACATAGTCCACGTTATAACCGATGTCAGAAGCATGCCGTGTCGTCGTCTCGCAACACTGTTCCGTGCGGACACCGGACACAATCAGCCTACGAATGCCATTCTGCACCAGCCATACATCCAGTCCGCTACCAACGAGAGCGCTGTGGCGATGCTTGTAGAAGATTGCGTCGGGTGCAATCGATAGGCCGGTAATGGCCTTGACATGTCCCGAGGACAGGGAGAAGACCCCTTCCTCTTCAACGTGGAAGATCTGAACTACTGGAATTCCTTGAGCCCTTGCGCCGTCGATCAATTGCTGAAGTCGCCCGATCGACCTCTCCGCTTCGTTACTGTCCCAATCGGGCCGGTGACGAAAGGATTCCTGCGCATCAATGACAAGTATTACGGTATTGGAATCAAACATCGAAGCTCCCTTTTTGAGACGATTGTTTCGTCGTCAATGAGTCAATCCTAGACGGCATCCTCATGCACTGAAAGACATCATAAAGCTTAAGACAGGACTAAAAAGGACATCGCTATGCTGATCGGACCATGCAAACAAGCTATCCTCTACACTCGCGCCAGCGGAGATCCTGCACGTTACTCAACTATTGAATAATCGCCAAGTCAGTGCGCCGGGCTAAACCGGCATGAAGCAGGGAATGCAAGAGTCCTACGAGAAAGGAGTAGCGAACCACTCGGCCCCGAGTTTTGCGTTGGGCACCGCGAGGTGTAAGGCGAAGCGTAAACAGGGGTACTGGCGGGCTGGGTATTGAGCTCCGAAAAGATGCAATCAGGACGCCGACGTTTTTGACTTGGTGGAAGGCAACACGGCGGGGGCGATATCGCGAGTCCCTTGTCGGTCCTGCGTAGTCGAAGACCCCAGACACGTCCGGAAGCTTGATGCACGAGAACCGGGAGACCTCGAATGCTCCTGCTGGCAACAGCGGCAGGACGGTGGGTGAAGGCTCAGGCCGCAATGCCCGCGTGTACGCATCCGAGGAGTCGGACAGCGGCGTATTACCGATGAATCATTCGAACAAAGTCGAGCAGTCGATGGCGGAGAGTGAGGAGGGAAGGCCGCTGATCAAGGAGAACACTCATCAGGCCAGCACGCTCCCGACACAGAGCGGGGCACGCGTGTCACAAGGACTGGCGGGTGTGCGGAAAGCAGCAAGGGAACACAAGGAGATGAAGTTCACCGCCCTGCTCCACCATGTCACGGTCGATCTACTCAGGGACAGTTTTGGCTCTCTGAAGCGCAAAGCCGCCCCTGGAGTGGACGGGGTGACATGGCAGGAGTATGAGGCCGGGCTGGAGGATCGAGTCGTTGATCTGCACAGCCGGTTGCATCACGGAGCATACCGTGCGCTGCCATCGAGAAGGGTATTCATCGAGAAAGGCGACGGACGGAAACGTCCGCTCGGGATCGCCGCCCTGGAGGACAAGATCGTCCAGCACGCGGTGAGCACCATCCTCAACCAGATTTATGAGGAGGACTTCCTCGGCTTCTCGTATGGATTTCGCCCGAGGCGCAGCCAGCATCAAGCGCTGGATGCGCTGTCCTATGCGCTCGTGAAGAGAAAGGTGAACTATGTGCTTGATGCCGATATCCAGGGCTTCTTCGATAATCTCGACAAAGCATGGATGATCAAGTTCGTTGAGCATCGCGTCGCCGACCGCCGCATCCTGCGCCTGATCCAGAAATGGCTCAAGGCCGGGGTGATGGAGGAAGGCAAATGGTCGGACACGGAGACGGGTACTCCGCAGGGTTCGGTGATCTCGCCGCTCCTTGCCAACATCTATCTCCACTATGTGTTCGATCTCTGGGTGGATGTCTGGCGCAAGAAGTATGCGCGAGGTGAGGTGATCGTCATCCGGTATGCGGACGATATCGTCCTCGGCTTCCAGTGGGGAACCGACGCAGACCGTTTTCGCAGAAGCGTGGGAGAACGGCTGGGGAAGTTCGGACTGGAACTGCACCCGGACAAGACGCGCCGGATCGAGTTCGGGCGGTATGCCGAGCCGAACCGGAAACGAAGAGGGGAAGGCAAGCCGGAGACCTTCGACTTCCTTGGCTTCACGCATATCAGCGGGAAGAACGGAAACGGGTCTTTTGCTGTGCGGCGCATGACAATCCGCAAGCGGATGCGAAAGAAGCTGCAGGATATCAAGCAGCAACTACGCATACGGATGCGGCCGCCACCGCGCGAGGCACTTATGTTGACTCCGGTGGTTTGCAGATTCGAGCGCAGGTCTTTCCTCACGGATACGAGGGCCGGGGCGAGGCCGAAGAGAAGAGTGACCAGCAGCGAGAGGGTAACGGCGAAGAGAGCGTGAACAACCAAGTGGGTGCCGGCGGCGCTTGTGAGATATCGCTGATCACCCTTCTCGCGGCAGCCGGTGCAAGTCGACCGCCTCCGAGGTCCTCAATTGTCCGCATCGCGGAAGCGACGCGACCCATGGCCACGCCGGTGGGATCGGCCGCTACTGCGGAGATTAGTCTCGAGTCGCTGTCCTGGGCTTCAAGTTGCAGTTCTCCCCAACGCGGCATGATCTTAGCGTGTAGTCCGAGGGTGTGGCCGAAGCTCTCGGCCGAAGCCAAAGTCTGGTCCGTAGACTGACCGTTGACATATAGAACTCGGGCAACGGCGAGGACAAGGTCGGCACGCTCCTCCAAGGTCATATGAGTCCCCTACGGTCCGAATTACATCACGCCTAGATTTTCTCTACAACGTAGATCCCGAGAGCTTTAGTCGGCGGAGACCAAACGTTTAGAATTCTTAGCAAACGATTCTTAAGTTGTTCTACTTTCCGGCGGCAGCGGCTACATACGGCTTGACCATCTTTGTCGGATCGACCACGCGATCGAACTCTTCCTCGGTGACAAAGCCGAGCTTCAGCGCCGCGGCCTTCAGCGTGAGGTCGTTGTCCATCGCATAATGCGCAATTTTGGATGCCTTGTCGTAACCGATGACCGGCGAGAGCGCGGTGACCAGCATCAAGGAGCGGTCCACGTATTCCTTGATCTTCTTCAGGTTGGGCTTTGTGCCTTCGATGAGGAATTTTCGGAAGTTGGTGCAACCATCTGTCAGGATCGTGATTGAATGGGTGATATTGAAGATGATCAGCGGCTTGTAAACGTTCATTTCCAAATAGCCGCCTGCACCACCGAATCCTGCGGCAACGTCATTGGCCATCACCTGTACGGCAATCATCGTGAGCGCTTCAGCCTGTGTTGGGTTCACTTTGCCGGGCATAATCGAGGGGCCGGGTTCGTTTTCCGGGATCAACAGTTCAGCAAAGCCTGCGCGTGGGCCGCAGGACATGAGCCGGATGTCGTTTGCGATCTTGTAGAGCGACACCGCCAGGGTACGTAGACAGCCAGAAAGTTGCACCAGCGCATCATGGGCGCCTTGCACCGCAAACTTGTTCGGCGCGGTGACGAAAGGTAGACCGGTCAGCTGGGCGATTTCCGCCGCAACCGCCTCCGCGAATCCGGGGGCTGAATTGATCCCGGTGCCGACCGCCGTGCCTCCCAGCGCGAGGCGATACACACTCTTCAACGCATCCTCGATCCGTTCGACATTGTCGACGAGCATGCCTGCATAACCCGACCACTCCTGACCGAGCGTCAGTGGTGTGGCATCCTGCATGTGCGTGCGACCAATCTTGATGATATCTTTCCACTCCTCAGCCTTCGCGTTGAGCGCATCGTGCAATTGCTGAATTGCGGGAAGCAGCCGCTGCTTGACATTGACGGCCGCCGCAATGTGCATGGCTGATGGAAACGAATCGTTGGACGATTGCGACATGTTCACGTGGTCGTTGGGATGAACCGGAATCTTGCTCCCCAGCGGCGTGCCCTCCAATTGGCAGCAGCGGTTCGATATAACCTCGTTCACGTTCATATTGAATTGCGTGCCGCTGCCCGTCATCCAAACATGGAGCGGAAACATATCCTGATGTTGGCCGGCAAGAATTTCGTCACACACGCGGACGATCAACGAGTGGCGTTCATTATCCAGGTGCTGGCCGGCATGATTCGCATTGGCCGCGCCTTTTTTCAGGGCGGCGTATGCGGCGATCATCTCCCTTGGAATGAGGTCCGTTCCGATGCTGAAGTGCTCAAGCGAGCGTTGCGTCTGCGCTCCCCAGAGCTTTGTGGCGGGGACTGACACGTCGCCCATGGAGTCCTTCTCTACTCTCATGTCTGCCTTGTTCATAGCCATTCCTCCTTGCCTATTCTGTCGATTTTGGTTTCTCCGTTAACTGGCTACTGTCCCGATGCTCTTCAGACAATCTGTCCGCTAGACGCTCCCTCGATGGGTGTCTTGTTTGAGTTCGTACGGAACGTAAACTGGTTCCCAGATATTCGTATCGAGTTCACGGTCTAGCTCTTCTTCGTTGGCGACCTGTGCTTGTCCATCCTGAATCGCCTGTCTTCCCACGGCATCCCCAATTAGGCGACCGAGCCTCCGCGCATCAGAAATTGGTGGAAGAAGGCTTGCGTGTTTATCCTTCTGGGTAGGGAGTTGGCGAACCAGCTCCTCGGCTGCGGCCTTGACCATCGTGTCGGTCACACGTTTGGCTTTGGAGGCAATGATTCCAAGAGCGAGTCCGGGGAAGATATACGAATTATTGGTCTGGGTAACAGCAATCTTTTTCCGCCAACGTTGACCGGCTGGAATGGACTGCCCGTTCCGACCAATGCTCTTCCTTCCGTCCAATCCATCAAGTCCTGAGCAGTCGCTTCGCTGCGCGAGGTGGGGTTGGAAAGCGGGAAGATGACTGGACGGTCCGAATACTTGGCCATCTCCCGAACTACCTGTTCGGTGAAGGCTCCGGGTTGGCCAGAGACCCCGATGAGGACAGAGGGCTTTGCATGGCGGATAACGTCGAGCAGAGTAATCTCTCCATTCGGTTGCTTCCAGCCTTGCACCTCTTGTTCTTTGCGCGCATAGGGGAGTTGCTCAGGCCGTACATCTTTGCCATTTTCCGTGATTAGACCATAGCGATCGATCGCATAAAAGTGACCGCGCGCTTGCTCTTCCGTGAGACCGCTGTCCTGTATGAACTGCGCCAGCAGATTGGTAATACCGATACCCGCACTTCCGAAGCCGACCATCGCGATCTTTTGTTGCTCGAGTGGCACGCCGGTTACTTTGATTGCAGAGATCAAGGTTGCGGCCGCCACAGCCGCCGTGCCCTGAATGTCATCGTTGAACGTGCATAACTGGTCTCTATAGCGGGCCAGGAGTCGGGCGGCGTTGGAGCCGGCAAAATCCTCCCATTGCAAAAGGACATGCGGCCAGCGCTTCTTCACGCTGTTCACAAAAACATCTACGAAATCGTCATAGTCTTTGCCGCGAACCCGCTTCTGCCGCCATCCGATGTAGAGCGGGTTCTTCAGCCGGTCTTCATTATCCGTTCCAACATCGAGCAGTATTGGAAGACAGTTCTCCGGATGAATTCCGCCGAGTGCAGTGTAAAGAGCCATCTTTCCAATTGGGATGCCCATGCCTCCCGCACCTTGATCGCCGAGTCCCAGGATTCGCTCCCCATCGCTGACAACGATGCATTTCACATCGTCATAGCGTGAATGACTCAGTATCTGATCGATGCGCTCCTTATTCGGATAACTGAGGAACAAGCCGCGCGGCTTTCTCCATATCTCGCTGAAGCGCTGGCAGCCCTCACCCACTGTCGGCGTGTAAACCAGAGGGAGCATCTCCTCGATATTGCGAGCCAGGAGCGAATAAAATACCGTTTCGTTCGTGTCCTGCAAGCCGCGGAGAAAGCTATATTTACTGAAGGAGTTAGGTTGATCTCGCAGAGCTTCGAGCCGGCGTTCGATCTGCTCATCAAGACTTCCTACATGTGGTGGCAATAAGCCGTGCAGGTCAAATACGTCGCGCTCGTGATCGGTGAAGGCCGTTCCCTTATTGAGACGTGGCGAATTGACCAAGTCAAATCCAGAAAGAGAGATCCGAAGGCTCTTTCCGTCAGCTGTCGGTTGCAATTGCTCATTCATTTTCATACCTCCGAGATTCGCTTTGAATTGTCAGCGCATAAGACTCGTTTTGGCAAGATTCGATCGCTTCATCACTGCCTCCGCTCAACACAGCGTGAAGATTACCGCTTCCTAGAAAGAACCTTAGCGCCGGCGACAAATGCAGCCCCTTCACATCTCACGTCTAGGCATTCGATCTATTTAGATTTCCGAATGACTTCGGTTAGCCCACTAGGGAAGTCGCCCGCTACCCGCATATCGTTCCTCCCTGTTCATCACGTTTGCACATAACTCCCGGATGGTCGGCTATACGGAAGTAACGCGGTAATTTCCGGTTTGCCCGTCATCCGACCTCAAACCCACAAACTTGAAGTCTTTCACAACGTTCAATGAGTTCTATAAAAAGGGATGTCAAGAAAAAAGTTTCTCCCTCGACCGGACGCCGAGAAGATTTTTGTCTCGAGATCCAGCCCACTGCCTGTGAGTGTGCCCCTCGATTCACTCGAGAGGGTTCGTCGGGGCTTGTTTGCCATTTCCGCGGCTTTCATCTTCCGGTGGTGACGACGCCAATCGGGTCTTAAAACTTGGCAAGCGGACATGGTATTTGGAATGTCAACCATGGTTCTATTAGAGGCTCGTGGCTGTAGTTTTGAAAGTTATCTGTCGTAGTCGTTCAGAATTATTTGTCGTATTCGGCGTTAGCCAGGGCCGATGACGAGGCTGTCACGGGCGGCTTCAACGACCGCAGTCGAGATGACATGAAGGTCATTCACGCTGAGAACTCGCTCGATCTGGGTGAGGAGTCGCGTCAAGAGCCTGAAGTTTCCTCCGGTCATCCGAAGGAGACTTGCTATTACTTCCGGAACGAGTTGCTCGTTCGGGAGGACAACGCCGGCAGGCGTCCATCGTTTTTCAAGCAATTCTTGGACTTGAGACGCATCGAGCGGGCGGAACTCATGTACGAACCCGATGCGCGAGTAGAACTGCGGAAAACGAGCGACCCGTTTCTCGATGCCCGGCATGCCTATGAACACCATGCCAGCCGTGCCCTCGTCAAAGATGGACCTCATCTGTTCGAGACTGTTCATCTGAAGGCGATCCGCCTCATCCACCAGGATCAGGGTCGTGGGATCCGCCACTGCCCGCTCTTTCGCTCGATATTCCTTGTAGGTATCAAAGTAGGTTGGATCCACTGATGGCCAGTCGCGTGGGGAGAGGAGCCGCATGATCCGTTGGTTTTCGATAGGGTTAGGCTTCTTGTCCAATGCCTTTCTGCATGTTGGGCAATTACCTTGCGTCGGTCCTAGATGCGCGTCACCATCCCAGACGCAGTAAGTTGGCAAATTGAAGGCTTGGAAGATCGCCGCGGAGGTAAATAGTTTAGATTTCGAATCGCACGGTAATACAGCGATTCCCAAGCTATCGAAGTCGTAACCGAGCATTTCTGCCACACCTATCAACGCGGCGCGGTCTGTAGGACCTTCAACTAGCACTACGACGTCGGCGAAGAAGCCTTCGCTCAACCATGGAGTGAGAATCGTAGCCAATCGCGCTTGGACCGATGCAGCGGTGAAATTGCCAGGAGCAGCGCCCTCGATCGTACACAGGACGCCCGCTAGTTATCTGCGAGGCCCTTCGCCGTCCCTTTCGATAGCGATAGAAGCAGCCGCGCCAAATGACGCTGACGGGTCGGGTGCTGATAAAGCTCTGGCTCTTCAATGGCCAAAATAATATTTGGTATTGAGACAGGGCTGTCTCCAGGTGTAGCAGCTTCAGCGTCAGCCCGCTTCCGTTGCGCGACCGCCAAATGTTGTAAGAGCGTCACAACGAAAGCCCGCTGCAGACCGTGGCCCGTGCCGGCGATCGAGAAGGGTTGCCCATCATCACTTAGCTGCACATCCACCTTCGGCATAGGAAACTGAACGGGCGACGTGGGCAGCCACTTCAGATGAACGCCTGCTTCCGGCGCAATCGTCTGTAGTGTGCTCGAAAGCTCTTTGGCCAGTTCGGAAAGATCTTTATCCTGGCTAGGCGCTATGCCACGCATGATGTGCGACTTCTTCAAGGACAATGGGAGAAACTAAAATATGACCGCCTACTTTTAACCATCCTCTCAATAGATCTGAGGAAGTTCTGTGGTCTCTTTCCGCTTTACATAAAAAATCCAGAATGATGTCGGAATCCAGGATGATTCTTTGAGATGTTAGCGATTGGCGGAGAGCTTCTCCCGAAGTGTTTTCCAATCCTAAACTGCAGATGATGATGAACCGTTCTGCAACCCGTGCGAGCCAGTCGAATGCTTTTCCCTCGCGCTCCGTAAAGAGATCAAGAAGCCCGCGGTACACCACGTCTCGTAGGTCGTCCGTCTTGATGATCGATGCAACTTTTCTGAGACCTGTCGTCATGAGTCTTTTTAGGTCAGGAATGTCTTCTGGCGGAGCCTTCTCATTGCAAAGCGTGATTTCTACCGCTTTGATTACATCTAGGGAACCTCTGCGTAGGCGTCTGACTTTCTGGGGTCAGGGAGTGGGCATGGAAGATGCGCGGGTTTTGGTTGGTTTGATGCTGTTGGAGGGCTAATTGGAACGCGCATCCGCCCGTTTTCCGGGGCTTCCAGGCGCACTACTGCCCAAGGACTGCCAGACGTTTGCGGTGCAGGTACAGGTTCACCAGCGCGAAGTTCGCGCACAGGCGGTGATGGTTCTTCGCGATGCCTCTGTATCTCACTTTGTCGAAGCCGAAGATGCGCTTCAGGATCCGGAACGGATGTTCTACCTTGGCCCGCACCCTCGACTTACTCCGGTTCTTCTTTTTCTGTAACTCGTCGACATAGTTTTTGAACTTCGTCCGCTTGCAGGTCATGTCCTGTGCCTTCGGAGCGGCCTCTTGGATGGCGTCGGTCTGGCCCTGATAGCCGCCGTCGCCCCACACCTTACGCTCTTGGCCGTGCAGCAGTTCCGGTAACATGTGGCAGTCCGCCACGCTGGCTGCGCTCGTCGCCACAGAGTGGACGATGCCCTCCTCGCGTCCACGCCGATATGCGCCTTCAGGCCGAAGTACCACTGGTTGCCCTTCCTGGTCTGGTGCATCGCCGGGTCGCGCTCGCCACTCGCGTTCTGGGTCGACGAAGGCGCATGCAGGATGGTCGCATCGACAATCGTGCCCGTCGCGATCCGGATGCCCCTGGCATCCAGATGCACGTTCACCGCATCCAGCATCAACCCGCCCAGCTCGTGCCTCTCCAGCAGATGACGGAACCGCAGGATGGTCGTCTCATCCGGCGCAGGCGCAATCCCAAGGTCCACGCCAACGAACCGCCGCAGCGCCGCAGACTCGTACAACGCCTCTTCCACCCCAGGGTCCGACAGATTGAACCACTGCTGCACAAAGTAAGTCCGCAGCATGATCGCCAACCCTACCGGCTGCCGTCCCTTGCCCGCCTTCGCATAGTGCGGTCGTACCAGGGCTTCCAGCGCAGACCATGGAACCACCTGCTCCATCTCGTCCAGAAACAACTCCCGCCGACTCTTCCGCCCGTACTTCTCAAACACACCCTGACTCGACAGACTCTGCTGCTTCATCGCAATCTCCTCGCAGCTATCAGATTAATCAATCAGGCAAGCGATGCAGAACTTGTGCAGACTCTCCCTAGACCGTTTGCATAGAAGAGCCCACTTAGACAATCAGTCAAGGCTGCCCAAATTGATCCATATTGCTTGTCAGCCAGCTTTGTACCTATTAACACTTCGAGCTGTTCTCGTATTAGCGTTCTTCCTTCAAGTAGGTGGGCGGCTGCTTCCAATGGAAGGGCGTTCTTTTTGTAGAGCCTTGACTCGTTAACCTCCAACCTTTATCGACAAACAGAATGTCGCCCCGCAATTGAGCATCGGAGGTGATGCCGTCAATGAAGGATTGTGGAAGCGATTTTGGGAGACCTAGATCTAAAGAAAAAGACGCAGCTATACTTTCTGAGCCCGCAGATACATTTGAGTCAAGTCGGTCAAGAAGAGTCGCATACAAAACTTCGTGACGAAGATCCGCTCCTTCGTTTGACCCGAAACCTATCAATGCCAACCTAAGACCCTTGCTTGCTGCGCCGGTAGGTTGTTCAGTGAAAACTGTGTTTTTTAGGTCGAGAATCTCTGGATTATAAAATTTCTCTAATACCGGGTAATGTTTTGCACTGAGCGCCGCTAATAGCGTAGCGCCGAGAACCACGATGCTACCGTTTGGAACATGCCGTCGGATAGCTGAACTAATGATATCTATTGCGTGTTCAGATAATTTTTGGGAAGAGCAATAAACAACTCTATCTGGGGTTGCAATCGCTGTGAGACGAAGAAGGTCAGCTTCAACTTTCGCATCTAGCATTTGATTCAACGTAACGCAGAGGATATTTGCGTGCGAACCTCGGGATCTCCCCAGCGTGCGCCCGTCCCGCCCCATGTCCCAACTTTGAGATGTTGGGACATAAGTGACACCTTCTTCCAAACTTAATACGCCTTGACAGAATTGTTCAAATCTAAAGTCGTTCTTTTCGTTCTGAAGAATAAGCTCAGCTATTGCATCGATCATAGGGCTCCTCGAAGCGAGGTTACATCATAAGGACACAGCATTGAGCAATTAAGTGTCACTGCAGAAGCGTGCCTTCTTCGGGTAGGGTTGTGGCTTCTTCTGGGGATGGCGAAAGCGACGGACCCGAACCCCGGAGAAACACTTCCCACACTCATACATACTCCAGGACCCATTGCGCCACGATGCTTCCGGGCTTCGCTCCCAAAGGATGTGCCGCGGTGCGGAACACTAGGTTCGCATGTCTCGCAAGAACTCCGAGGATGTAGTCGCACTCGAAATCAGGAGCCGATCTCTTGCTCTTGTGCAAGCGACGTATAGGATCTGTCGCTCGGAATTATATACGTCCTCTATCTCTGACGTGTCGCCCGCAAGCCGGATCCGCTCCGCGTCAGGCAAGACATCCTCGTCGCAGGCCATCACGGCGACAGCGCGAAATTCCAGACCCTTGGCCAAGTGCATCGTGCACACCGGCAGTAGATCTGGAGTGAGACTCATTTCCTCCGAAAGGCGTATGAAGCCTACATTTGCGGCCTCCGCAGCCTTTTCCCCGCGATCAAGCTGCGCTGGAGACCGCACAAAGATCGCCATCTCCTCGGGCCGCATTCCTTCCGCTCGTCGGGCATTCAGCCATTCGCCCACGAAGCGTTCTTCGTCGAACTCATCGTTCAGTCGGACGATTTCAGGAGCCGGTCCATTGAAAACGGATACGGTTCCCTTGCGATCCTCTATGGAACCATCTCGGTCGGTTACCTCTGTCGCCAGGAGCAGATCGGCAGCCTGCCGAATCTGGTGGGAAGTTCGATAGTTCACCTTCAGGTTGCTCGAACGGCCACGGACATCTACCCCCATAGACTTCCACGAGAAGGGCTGCTGGAAGATGCGTTGCCCAGTGTCGCCAGCAAAGAAGAGCGCGTTCGGTCGTCCGCCCCCAAGCGCGCCAAGACAGCGCAGTTCGGCCATGCCGATGTCTTGCGCCTCGTCCACCACGGCGAAGTCGAACGGGGAGCCGCGCCTTCTACATAATGCCCTGCCACGCGCGTGAACATCGCCGCTGTCGTCATCTCCCGCTTGACGGCGAGCGTCTGAAGCACCTTGGCGAAGACGACCCACAACATTTGTCGTTGCGGCTCGCGCAGTCTCGACCGTCGCCCAAGCCGGTTGTAATCTCGGTAAGCCTCCCAAGTGCGTAATTGCGCTGCATCAACCACTTGAGTCCATTCGGAGACGATGAACCGTTTAGGGAAGGGCATTGCAGTCTCTGTGGCGAGTGCGGCTCGGATGTACGAGAGGATTGAGTCGCTTGTCCCCACCTTCACCTCGCCGTACCGAGCGGCTAGATTGCTCGCGTAAAGACGACGTGCGACTGCTTCAAAGGGGAGAACCTCGATCTGTTCTGCAAGCCGCGGACGATTCGCAATCAGCACGCGCAGCCGGTTCTCCAAGGCATGTGCGAGCACCTCGGAGAACGTCGTCAGCAGGACACGCGCAGATGGATTGCTTTGCGCCAGGTAGACCGCCCGATGCAGCGCCACAATAGTCTTTCCGGTTCCTGCAGAGCCCGTGACGCGAGCCGGCCCGCTGAACTCTCGTTTGACAAGCGCTCTTTGTGCAGGATGCAAGAAGACGGTCCAGCTGTCACGCTGCACTCAAATGCCGGAATAGCCTATACGAGGCTATTTTCCGGCACTTAAATCCCGGAAATCGCCCGCCTGTTTGTACTTAAATCCCGGAACGAGACCGGTGCATATAAAGGGTATAACGGAATATATGCACTTAAATCCCGGACAAACTTCATCAGGAACTTTGTCCGGGTTTTATGTGCTGTAATCCGGGATTTTAGTGCAATGATAATGCACTTAAATCGCGGAAAAAGATTGAAAACAAACAGGCGTCATTCCGGGATTTGAGTGCAGTGCGACACTATGAAGAGACAGATCTGCTCCTACGATATGGTCGCTGTTCCTTCGAGCTCCTACACGGTTACGGATGGGGAAGGAGACATATACCTGTGCAACTCGCGATGTCTATGCATCTGGGCGGTGATGCTCGTGACAAAACATAATTTGCCGGAAAGCGAGCGAGACCGCTCATTTGTGGTGACTAATCCCGTTGGCAAAACGCGCAGCTTCGACAAATTGATGGATCTTGCTCAATGGGCCGCTGCCAACGCATTGGGCAAACCTGAAAGCGAGTGGTTGATGAACGGGCGCGATGTTGAATAACTGGATTTGGTGGGAGTATAGAAGCCGCGGTAAGGGTTTATCTTTATCTAACTAGAGCAAGTGGAGAGTGTGCATGATTCATCCAGGACTCGCGGCTTTAGAAAAGTGGGACACCATCGAATACGCAGCCGGCTATCGGGCACGTCTAGCTGCGATACCGGATTCAGAGGTCGCACATCACTGTTGGCGTTGTGGCTGGGAAGACGCCGATACGGAGGCTCTCGAATTGGATCGGCACAACCGTGTCCTGGCCGATGGCGGGGAAGATGATTACGCAGAGACAGGAGGCCTGCTGTTCGATGCCGGCGGCGATGCACGGGCGAATGGAGTTCCGTTCGATGAGGGCCGTACGCAACCCTGGAAAGAAGGCTGGATCGCCGCGGACATCAACGTTGGGCTGGCAGGCATTGAAGACTAACCCTTCGAAGACCGGAGTACAGCGGGCGCTGCATTGCCGATGCGGACGCGAGAAAATCCTTGCGCTCGGTCTTTGTGCAACCTGCTACACCTTGAAACGGCAGGACGACGAATATTTTGGTGGGCTGCGAGAGCAGGTCCTAGAGCGAGATGGCTATTGCTGCCGTGTTTGCGGAGCTTCGGGGCGACGCAAACGCTCCATCGTTGTTCATCATCGCGTACCAGGAAAATCCTTACTCCATCTTATGATTTCGCTTTGCCCTGGGTGTCATGCCAAAGTGGGTCGCACAAAGATCGTTCTTTCACAGATGCCACCGCTTCTGCTCGAATTGTGGCGCGAACAACACCCGCTCGGTCATGAGCAAACTGCATTAGACTTCAAAGCCAATTTCCCCATAGCTAAGAGCGCGCCTCTGTTCAGAGAAACTGCCCACGGGAACCACTTGTACGAGTAGGCGACTACACGTCCAGGTGGCAATTTTTCCAATTCTCCGCTTGCTAACAAAGTGACGACGTCCGCCGCCTCGCGCCGGACGTCGACTTCATGCTTGTAGATGAAGCGGTAGCCGAGTCTTTTCATCGCGAGTGGCGACCCCTCGATGACGAAGAATGCGAGCAGCCTAAAGGTAGCTTAGCCACCAATCTCGGCGGCGGTCTTTCAAGTGGCTAAACCATGCGCATGCTGGATATAGGACCAGAACCACGGCGATGCATACGACATAGACTATCGGCAGCGAGTAACCCCACCCGGTGAGATGACTCGTGAACACGACATCAGGGGTGATCCAAAAGCGCCAAGGGGCTTTGGTAGCGGCTGCGACGACAAGCGCCAGAGTGTGGATCAGGAAGATGTGCAGGATGTAGAAGAAGAACGGTACACGACCATACACATCAAAAAAGGCTCGAAGGCGAGGCGTCCGGGCATCCTCGGCGGCACGATCGAAAATTGAAAACAGCAGGAACACGATTCCAAGTGTGGCGAGTAGATAGTGGAGCGAGGGCGGATACTTCTGGACAGAGAAAAGGGACATCATGGTGTGAGCGGGCGTGTCTAGATGCTCGAAGTCTGGGCCGGGGTCACCGTAACTGTGGGTGAGACGCAGCAGGGCAAACGCGCCAAGGCTGACTGCACCGAGCAGGGCCGAAATGCGCTGACGTCGCTCTGGAGCTAGTGTGACAACTGCGCCGAAGCAGTAGCCGAGAGCCATAACCCCGATCCATGGGATCACCGGATAGCCATACAACGCGATGGGATGCGCATGGAAGGTGAGCCATCCGCGTTCGTGGAGGATGTACCAGGCGTCCGACCAATTCCCCAGTGCGCTGGCATGGATAGGATCGAGGAGGTTGTGGCCCAAGATCACGATGGCGCCAAAGAGACCGACAGCCGGCATGGGCAGCCATTGCAGCCCGGCCAGGGCGATCATGCAGACGCCGATGACCCAGATAACCTGGAGGATAGGCTTTCCGAAGCCGAACGACCAGCCGAAGCTTACCACGGTGATTTCGAGAAAGATGAGCCACAGTCCGCGAAGAATCAGAGAACGAGTGAGCATGGCTGCGCTTTTGCGCTGACGCTGTAGGTAGACGCTGGCACCAGCCAGCAGAATGAAGCCCGGGGCGCAGATGTGCGTCACCCACCGAGTGATGAAGAGTGCAGGCCAGGAATGGGCTGGATCAGTTGGATCGATCGCCGCACTTGAGAAATAGTCGCGCGCATGATCTAGTGCCATGAGGATCATGAGAAGACCGCGAAGGACATCGACGGATTCGACGCGATAGCTGCGGCCGGAGTATCGCGGCCGTGGTTCTGTCGCCTCTGCTGGCTTGGGATCGCGTTGTATCGCTGTTGTCATCTCAGTCGGCTCCTTTCAAAGACGTATTGTTGCGACTAGACAAAATGGGCCTGCTCTAAGCGCATGCATGATTGGCGACGCTAATCCGCGCACGCTTCTATGAGTTTGGGCGCGGGAGTGACGGACCGGTTCATAAGGACGAGCCCTGCAATAACGATGGCTACGCCAACGTATGCCAGTGGCGCTATCGGTTCATGCGCTACGAGCCCCCAGAAGATTCCCCAGACCGGCAGCAGATAGGTGACCGCAACAACATGTGTGGCGGGGATGTGAGCGAGCAGGCTGTAGTAGAGGAAGTATGCGATGCCGCTGCCTGCGAATCCGAGAACGAGGATCGCCAGAATCGGTGCGAGGTGGAAGGCTGTTGGATGAGGGCCAAGAGCGGCTATCGGCACAAGCATGAGGGCCGCGAGTGTGAGTTGCGTTACCGCGAGGCCTATAGGGTCGAGGCCTTGCAGCTTAGCTTTGGCAATAACAGTGGCGACTGCGTAGCCGAGTGCCGCCAGTACGATCACAATGATGCCGAGAACCGGGTTGCCGCGCTGTGTGGTTTCCCCTGTGGTTGACGCACGACTATAGACAACGATCGCTACGCCAGCAAAGCCGACGATGACGCCGAGGATGGTGTAGAGCGAGGCGCGTGTGCGATGCACTGCCAGCGAGAGAAGTAGTGTCCAGATAGGCGTGGTGGCGTTGAGAACGGCGGCAGTGCTGCTGGGCACGGTCTGTTCTCCCCAGGCGAAGAAGCTGAACGGGATGGCATTGTTGGTAAGCGCCACAAGAAATAACCAAAGAAACAGCTTGCGCGGTGGGAGCTTATATCCACCAATAAGCAGGATTGCCCAGAGGAGCAGTGCACCGAATGAGGCGCGGAGCATCCCGACCCAGATGGGTGGAAATGCCGATGCCGCGACGCGGATCATGAGGAAGGAGATCCCCCATACGGCGGACAACAGGAGAAGCTGCAATGCGTAGCGCGTCTTCATATCTTCCACGATGGCAGCAGACATCCATCGCGTCTAATGAATTGTTATAATAGGATGCATCGGAATATTCGATGGGACAACTTCTGGATTTACGACAAGTACGGACATTTGCCGAGGTCGCGCGGGCGCGCAGTTTTACGAAGGCCGCGGTACAGCTTCACTATGCGCAGTCAAGTGTGACGGCACAGGTGCATGCCCTGGAAACAGACCTCGGACTGCCGCTCTTTAACCGGTTGGGACGGCAGGTGGAGTTGACTGAGGCTGGGCGACAGTTTCTGGTTTATGCCGAAAAAATGATATGCCTAGCGGAAGAGGCGCGACTTTCGATACAGAAGATTGGTGACGTTGCGGGGCCGCTCGTAGTAAGCGCATCGGAGAGTTTGCTTACATACAGACTGCCGGAGTTGCTGCAGATGTTTCAATCGACGTACCCCGATGTGCAGCTGATGCTACACACTGGGGCTAGCGCTTCGACAGCGCCGCTCGAACCGGGCGTTGATCTTGCGATCACGATCGACGAGCCCGTGGAGGTGCCGCAGCTTTTGGTGCAGAAGATCCGCAAAGAACGCATGGTGGCAGTCGCCTCTGCCGAACACGGAATGAGCGAACTGAAGAAAATTTCTGCGGCAGAGATTTCAGAACAGCAGCTTCTGTTGACCGAGGGAACCTGTAGCTATCGCGCGCTGTTTGAACGTACGCTGGTGCAGAACGGTGGTCGCGTAAACAAGCTGCTGGAGTTTGCTAGCGTAGAGGCGCTGAAGCAGTGTGCTGTTGCGCGCATGGGTGTGGCCGTTCTGCCCGAATTTGTGGTGGCAAATGAGTTAAAGCAGGGCACGCTGATTGCCTTACCCTGGCCACAGACGCGAATGCACGTTTATACCCAGCTCATTCGGCACAGAGACAAGTGGTTATCTCCTGCCATGGATGCGTTCTGCACAATGGCGATAAAGCTGTTGCGCGAAACATCGAAGTAAAGTCTTGATCTAAGCTGAAGCTACCGAGTTTACTTCCCAGGAAGGTTCGTAGCTTTAGGTAGGTAATTCAGTTACCCAACGACCCAACACTGACGCAGTTGGCGGTATAACCGGCTATTCGGACAGCCGCACTCGTCTACGGCAAATGGACGAGTAGCCGACTATACAGACAAGTGGCTTTGAAGTGGGTGTTTCCCCCGGGCCGCCTCGATCCGCCGACTGGGTTCTACGGAGTGCCAACTGAGAGTTGCCGAAAACACCGTTTCTAGGGAGCTACCCCCTTGTTAACAACTTAACAACCAGCTTCGTGCAGCCTCACTGCGGACCAGACGACTTGTCCCTATTGAACCTGCCGCTTGCTGTCTACAACCCGGACGATGTTGAACGTTTGGAGTCGTCTCACGTTGAACAAATCAGACGTTCCGGCCGCCTCGGGAGAGGTTGCTGCGTGGGCGGGGTATGTGTGGGGGCGAATCGAGATCAGAGGTGCAGAGCGGCCAGCTTCCTGTGCAGCATCGCAATCCAGTCAGCTTCGGCGCTGGGTTCCATACGCAGTGCAATGGAGGCATTCCGGGAGCGACGGTACAGAAAACTCGCTTAAGGTTCGCGATTGGCCAGGCTGGGCTGTCATTCGGGCGAAGATTTGGCATAGGGAAGAGCCCGTTTGCGGCAAGTTCAAGGTCGAAGTTTCTCATAACCCGTTTTCAGGGAACTTCGGGACTCCACTTGTCCGATAAGCCAACTACTCGGCCAAGTGGACACTTTCGATGGTTCGATGGGTGACTCGGCGATTTGGCATCAACTGAGGTTTGTTGCGCGGTCGGATGGTCGGCCTTTCAGAAGTTGCCACTAGGATGTGTAGTCGGCATTGCCGCTATGAACCGGCTTTTACAGCGGGCGCAATGTTCACGGACTATTGCTGCCAGCCTCCGCCGAGTGCCCTATAAAGTTGCACGAGGTTCTGGTATTCGGTGCCGCGCGCCTGGGCAAGAGTGAGTTCAGCGTCAAAGAGTGACCGTTGCCCGTCCAAGACTTCGAGATAGGTGGTGGTGCCGCCTCGGTAACGCATGATGGAGAGGCGGACCGACTCCGCCAAGTCTCCTACGGTCTGCTCCTGGCGAACTCGCACCTGATGAGATTTCTGATATCCGATCAGGGCATCGGACACATCTCCGAAGGCGTGCTGGATGGCCTCCTTGTAAGCAATCAAAGCCTGTTGGTGCTGCGATTCGGCCAGATGCAGGTTTCCCCGCAGTGCACCCCCTGTGAAAATGGGCTGGCTCACCTGGGCGCCGTAGGACCAAATTCCGAGTTGCGAGCTCATCAGGCCTGAGAATGCGCTGCTCCGTCCGAAGGCGCCGCCGCCGGAACCTGTCAGCGAGATTTGTGGAAAGAACTCAGCCTTGGCGACGCCAATTTCGGCATTCGCAGCAACGAGCGTTTGCTCGGCTTCCCGAATATCGGGTCGTCGCTCGAGCAGCGAGGAAGGCACCCCTGGGGGCACCTCGGGAGGAAGCGCCTGTCCTTCGAGTGGCCGTCCACGCGGCACGCCTTGCGGATAATTGCCGAGGAGTATGCTGATGGCATCTTCCTCCTGGCCAATCTGTCTCTCTATATCCGGGATCGTCGCATTTGCGGTGTCGAGCACTTGTTGGGACTGAAGCACATCTAGCTTTGTGGCGACGCCGTGGTCAAGTCTGAACGAAGTCAGCTTGACGGAATCTTGCTGTGTCGTAACCGTATCTCGCGTGATTTGGAGTTCGAGATCAAGCTGCAGAAGCGTGAAGTAGTCACTCGCCACGTCGCTTACCAGCGTTAATATCACCGTCTGCCGCGCATCCTCTGTTGCAAGGAGTTCGGCGCGTGACGCCTCGGTCGCGCGGCGCAGCTTTCCGAAGAAGTCCAACTGGAACGCTGCGTCGGCCGAGAGAGTCAGAAAATTGTAGTTGGTTTGGAAGGTACCTTCTTTTCCACCAATGAAATTCCCGTTGCCCTGGACCTGCGGGAATAGACTGGAACGCGTGACGGCAAGCTGCGCGCGCGCGGCAATGATACGCTCCGTCGCAAGTTGCAAGTCGTAGTTTTGCTTCAGCGCCGTACGAACGAGCTCTTGCAGTTGCGGATCCTGGAAGACTTGCCACCAGCGAAGATCGGCGTAGGAGGCTGCCTGTGCTTGGGCCTGCGCGTTTTCGCTCAGGTCGCGGTACACAGTGGGGGTTTGGACAACGGGCCTATGGTAGTTCGGGCCGACCATGCACCCGCTGATCAGACTCGATGCCAGCATCACTGTAACTAATACCCGCGACCTTTTCATAAAATCGCTCCGGCGTTCGTTCATGAGTTGGTAGCGCATCTCAGTCTCCCGGCGACGGCTCTGGCGAGGCCGGCACTGGAGCAGGGGCATGCTCCTTGCCAGCACCTGACCATTTCTCGACGAGATAAAAGATCGCTGGGATAAGAAAAATTCCAATCGCGCTCGCAGCGAGCATGCCGCCGATCACAGCAGTCCCCATAATTTGGCGAGCCACCGAACCGGCACCGGTCGCAATCCATAGCGGCACGCAGCCGAGAATAAACGCGAACGAGGTCATTAAGATCGGCCGCAGACGAAGCCGGGCGCCTTCCAGGGCCGCATCCGCCAGAGGCTTACCCTGTTCGTACTGTTCCTTGGCGAACTCGACGATCAGAATCGCGTTCTTGGCGGCCAGACCGATGAGCATCACTAACCCAATTTGCGAGTACACATCGGTCTCGATCTGAACCGTGTAAGTCGGATAGAAGGCGCTGAGCACAACGCGGCGCAGCCACAACACCGCAAAGGCACCGAATACCGCGACCGGCGTACTCAACAACACGCTGAAAGGTAATGACCAGCTTTCATAGAGGGCCGCCAGGATTAGAAACACGAACAACAGCGAGAAGCCGAATATCACCGACGCCGGAACTCCTTGCCGTGCCTTCTGCTCTTGATAAGACATGCCCATATAATCAAAGCCCATTTCGCCAGGCATCGTCTGCTTGAAGACATCCTCCAGGGCCGCTGTCGCCTGATCTGAGCTATAGCCCGGCGCAGCGCCGCCGTTGATTTGCGCTGAGCGATACTCGTTGTAGCGCATTGTGAATTCCGGGCCGGAACGCGACTCAAACTTCGTCAGCGCGGTGAGCGGCACCATTTCCCCTGTATTGTTGCGCACGTAGAACTGGCCTACGTTGGTCAGATCGGACCGGTAAGGAGCTTCCGATTCCACATACACCTGCCAGGTACGGCCGAAATTGTTGTAGTAGTTGATGAACAGCCCGCCCATGAAAGCCTGAATGGTCTGGTAAACATCGGTGAGGGCCACGCCCTGCTTCAGAACCTTGTCCCGATCCACCTGCACGAATTGTTGCGGCGCGCTTGGTATGAACGTCGTGCTGAGCGCGCCAATTTCGGGGCGTTTACGAGCCGCCGCCATGAACTTCTGCAGGTTTTCTGTCAGAAACTGGACGTCCCGTCCGGCACGGTCTTCCAGCACGAACTGAAATCCGCCGGAAGTGCCGACTCCGGGGATGGCTGGCGGGGAGAAGCTGAAAACGGTCCCTTGCGGAAGCTTGCTCAACTGCTGGTTCACGCGCGCCTTGATTTCCTGATACTGTTCCGCTCTGGTTTCGCGATCACTCCATGGCTTCAGAGTGACGAAAAAGAAGGCGTTGTAACTTGTCTGGACAAAGCTCAGCAAGCTGAAGCCAATAACGCTGGTCGTGTATTGGACGCCTGGGGTATTGGCGAGGATCTGCTCAACCTGTCTTCCCGCTTCGCTGGTGCGCTCCAGCGAAGCCGCATCCGGAAGCTGCATGTTGATGTAGAAATAGCCCTGGTCCTCATCGGGCAGGAAGCTGGATGGCAGCCGGCTGCCCAAGAAAAGTCCGGCAAGCCCGAAGGCCGCAAGCAACACCAGCACCACGGCGCTTTTTCGAATAAGCACGCCGGATAGACGGACGTAGCCGTGCGTGACGCGTTCGAAGATGCGATTGAACCCGTCAAAGAACTTTCGCAGCGGCCCATGGCTCTCCTGCTTTGGCCGAAGCATAAGTGAGGCCAGCGCGGGGCTCAGCGTGAGCGCGTTAAACGCCGAGAGGATTACGGAGATCGCGATGGTCACGGCGAACTGCTGGTAGAGCCGCCCCGTGATGCCGGGGATAAAGGCTGTAGGTACGAATACCGCAGACAGCACCAGGGCGATACCGACGACCGGGCCCGAGAGCTCGTCCATCGCTTTTCGCGCTGCATCCTTGGGAGCAAGACCCTCCTCAATGTGGCGTTGTACGCCTTCGACGACGACAATGGCATCGTCCACCACCAGGCCGACGGCCAGCACCAACCCGAACATCGAAAGAGTATTGAGGGAGAAGCCGAAGGCCGGGTAGAGTAAAAAGGTGCCCACCAGCGAGACGGGCACGGCCACCATGGGGATCAGCGTAGCGCGCCAGTCTTGCAGGAACAGGAAGACGACAAGGATGACCAGCGCGATCGCGATTAGAAGAGTTTCGACGATCTCCTTCATGCCTTCTGTAACTGCTTTTGTCTGGTCAAGCGATATGGAGTAATCCATGTCCTGCGGGAAGTGCTGCTTCATCTGGGCCATCAGCTTTTGGACGCCTGCGGCCGTTTCTACCGCATTGGAACCGGGCAACTGGTAAACCGCGAGTACCGCGGCGGGCTTACCATTCAAGCGGCCTTCAAGGTTGTAAGCCTGCGCGCCCAGTTCGATCCGGGCGATGTCTTTCACTCGGACGATTCCGCCATCCGGAGTTTCACGGACGACGACGTTTCCAAATTGTTCCGGCGACGTCAACCGCCCTTGAGCGAGAACGGCGTACGTGAATTGCTGGTTTGCAGGAGCCGGCTCGCCGCCCACCTGACCAGCCGGATTCACCGTGTTCTGCGCCTGGATGGCGTTGACGATGTCCGTGACGGTGATGCCCAGCTTCGCCAATTGGTCCGGCTTTACCCACAGCCTCATGGCATATTGCCCCGCGCCGAAAATCTGCGTCTGGCCGACACCGTACAAGCGTGCGACGGGATCATTGAGGTTGATGTAGGCATAGTTGGCCAGGAACGTCGCATCGTAAGTGCCGTGCGGCGAGGATACGGCGATCAGCATAAGCGGCGCGGTCGTCGACTTTTTGAGGGCGATCCCATAGGCGTTAACTTCGGGCGGAAGCTGACCGGTGGCCAGTTGCTCGCGTGATTGGGTGAGAAGCAGGTCTGAGTTTGGGTCCGTTTTGAGATCAAAATCAACAAATATAGTCGTCTGCGTATTGGCCGTGGCGTTTAGCGAATACATATAGGTCATGTTGTCCACGCCGTTGATCTGCTCCTCGATCGGCGTGTCCACGGCTTGCTCGAGGGCCAGCGCGTCCGCACCCGTGTACGTGGCCTGCAATCGGATCTCCGGCGGGGCGATGTTAGGGAACTGCGCTACGGGCAGGCTCGCAATGGTGACCGCGCCGACTATCACCATAAGAATCGCGATCACAATCGCCACGATCGGACGGTTAATGAAGAATTTTGACATATGTGTTACCTACCCTTCGCCTCGGAGGCCTGATCGACGAACGGCTTGGGATTCACTTTCATATCGGCACGCACATGTTGTATGCCCTCGGCCACGACACGGTCGCCGGGTTTCAGTCCTTTTTGAATGATCCACAGGGAGCCGAAGCGTTCGCCGACTTCCACCGGCTGAATGCTCACTTTGTTCTCGCTGTCGAGGAGGGCTACTTGATAGCTGCCTTGAAGTTCTGTAACCGCACGTTGCGGGATTAGGATGGCGTCTTTTTGGATTCGCGTCTGCGCACGCACTTTGCCGTATCCGCCGGGGCGCAGGATATTCCCCGGGTTAGGAAACAGCCCCGCGATCCGGATCGCGCCGGTGCTCTGATTCACTTCGCGGTCTGCGAAGTAGATTTCCCCGGCTTTGGATAGGTCGTACCGTCAGCCAGGATCAGCGTGAGCGGCATCAGCCTCCTCTGCGCCTCCCGGCTGGCTAGGCTCGGGTATTGCCTGTTGAACGCAAGGTACTCCGGCTCGCTGACGGTAAAAAAGACCTTGATGGGTTCAACCGTCGAGACGGTGGTTACCGGAGGGCTGCTCGCGTCTACCAGGGCGCCGACTTGTAGCTGGGCTTGTCCGGCAATTCCACTTATCGGGGCGATAAGCCGAGTAAAACCGAGGTTAACTTTCGCCGTTTCGACGGCAGCCCCTGCCGTTTTGATTTGAGCCTTGGCAGTCTCCACGGTGGCTATCGCCGCCAAGTTGTTCTGAGTGGCATTGTCGAGATCCTGCTGGCTCGCTGCCTGCTCCTTCGCCAGCGGAGTGTACCGCTCCACATCGAGCCGGGTGCGGACTTGAACAGCTTCGGCATTAGCAAGCTGCGCGGTGGCCTGTGCTAGCTGTCCTTGGGCTTGGTCGAGAGCTGCCTGAAAGGGCCGCGGATCGATCTCGAAGAGGAGTTGACCTTTCTGGACAAACGCGCCTTCTTGGTAGCCTTGCCGAAGCAAGTAACCTGTGACTTGCGCCTTGACGGCGGCGTTCTCGAATCCGTCCAACGTACCGATCCATTCGCTATAAAGGGTCACATCCTTCTGTTCGACCGGCGCCACCATCACATCCGGAGTCGCTCCCGTTCCGGTGCCTAACACATGTTTCGGACGAAGGGCGCCAACGATTAGAGCGATAACGGCCAAGCAAAATGCTCCGCCTATCCAAAGGTAGCGTTTCGCAATTGTGTTCATCGGAATCTCCGTTTTTGCTCCCCATGGCCACAAACTATATACCGATGAGGAGCGTCCGGGTAAGCGATCTACAGGGCCGCGTAATGCGAGTCAGATGCCCCGACGTGAGGAATGGATGCGAGAAAGTGCAGCAGGAATTGGGCGCAGAGTTGAGGCTCTCAACTGTTTTGGGCAGGTACAGAAGTAGAGTTAGCCGTACTAGGCAAAATCGCCTACTGTCGAGATCGATCTGTGTCTTCGGCAGGTTGCTGTAAAACCGGCAATCCAGAAGTAATGCAAGTGGCCGTAAAACCGACTTCTCGGACATCCATGATAAGTAAAGTCAAGGGAAAAGCGAGAATCTTCGTGCCGCGCTCGGAGGGCGCGGGATGGTGTATGTTTTTGCAGTTCCTTTCATAGCGCTTTGTTTTTGGTTCCTGCGGTGGAACGCAGAACCAGACATCCATTTGCTGTCTCAGGCCGGAGCCGTCACAGATGTTTGAGTTGAGGTTCTCTGCCAGTCTCGAAACAAGTCCGGTTGTCAGTAACTACAATTCTCGATTCGTGCTAACAGGCCGAAGCACTCATGGAGCGGGCGTTTCAGGATTTCGAACGGTTGGTCGGCAAATCGCACTTTACTCTCCAGCTCCTGACTCCGACCACGTCCTGGGACCGGGAATCGCCTGAACTGTAGGCGATCATAATTGCCGAAATCGCCGAGGTTGACTCTGCGAGAGTTAGCCGGCAATCCGTAAAGCTCAAGGGGACGGTTTTCTCAAAAATAGTGCTGGGAACCTACATGGATCGTAAGCCATTGCGAATGGCATACTTACGGAAGCTTCCCCAGATCGTCGGCAACGCTTGAGGCTCGACAAACGCACACTGAGCCACGACGGTCGATGGTCGGGGCCTTCTTGAATGACTCGACGATTTCGCGCCATTCGAAAAAGTAGCCGCGATTTTCGCCAAGGTTCCTAATATTCTCCAGCGCAGCGATCGCCTCTAGGTAATGACCTGATTTGCTTTCTTCAAGGGTTGCCGCGACGCACGCGCTTACACCTCAAAACCCCGTGCCGCTCGCCTTATTTGCACTGCCACAACCCGCACTGCGTACATGACAGTAAATCCGACCAGTCCCCCGAGGATGACGTGCGAAGCCCGCTCTGCGGCCATCCCGGAGGAGTGGCCTGCAAACATCAGGGCAAGCGCGACGCACGTACAACGCAGACCGAAGGCGAACACATACGGGCGCACCGCGACCAATGTCAGCACGGCGACCAACAAGGCGAGGTCGTATGCAAAGGTGCTGTGCGGAAGGAAAATCCCTGTCCCAATTCCGGCCGGAACACCCACGAGCGCACCGACCGTCCGGTCCCGCAGCTTTTGGCGTCCGCTGGTGAGGTCGCCGGTAATCACACTCGCGGTTGACCAGATCATCCATTGCCCTTGATCCAGCCGCCACACCATCACCGTGTGCGCGACCAGGCCAACCGCCAGCGCCGTCGCCACCAGCGCCTCGATATACGGTATGGACTCATTCCGCTCAGCCCAGCACAACACCGCTCTGAAATGTCGAAGCCGGCTGACATGCAACGGACGAGTGTTCCGGTGCTCCAATGCTGACATCACCAGAACCGGAAGGATGGCCAACACCATGACGGGAAGAAAGTGAATGCCGCGATGCAGTTGATTGCCCGGCCCTCGCCACTCTTCAGTCTCGCACGCAAGGTAGAGAGCCGGAATAAAGGTGAAATTGCCAAGCGATCGCAACCTCGCATCCCATCCGCTAAAGAGGATGGAGGCCGCCGCAAGCATAGCGCAGCCCGCGACGAACAAGGGCTCGGCGGTCTGCGTTGCCAGCAGCGCCAGATAGGAGACGATGATCGCTGCTCCATGCAGCAGCGTTCCGAGCGGCGCCAGCCCGGAGCGCTCCATGGCGATAAAGGTCGAGATGGTGACCAGAGCCGCGCGCAACCAGATGCCATCCCCCGAGATCATGGCCAGCAGAACGAGTGGCATGAGTACAATCACGGCACGTGTCGCTGCGACGTGATCGAGATCGATCGCGTCACCCCAGGCAGAGATCACGAAATCCCCACCAGATCCTCCACCCGGATCACCCTGGCGATCGAGCCCAGCAACTCCATGGAGGATTGATGCACCGGTTCCGTCGCAGCGGCGCAGGCGTCTTCCAACACATATACCTCGTAATCGCGGTCGTGCGCGTCGCGCACCGTGCTCTGCACCGCCCATGCCGTGCTCACTCCCGCGATAATCAGCCGGTTAACCTTGCGCGCCCGTAGAGCTGCATCCAGTTGTGTGCCGTAAAAGGCGCTGATGCGCGGTTTGACAATCACCAGATCCGCAAGCTCTGCCTTGAGCTCCGGGTGAAAGTCCATACCTGAAGATTCCGCCTCGAGCGCTCCAATCTCGTGGAGACGTCCAAAGAACGGCGATTGCTTTGGCTGATCTGTATAGCCTTTGGCAAAGCCAACTTTCACCAGAATTGTTAACCATCCCTTTTCACGCGCAGTTGCCAGAGCGTGATTCACCTTCTCGATGACGCCACGCTTGGCGGCAAGGTCAGCAGTGTGCGAGATCTTGCCCTCCGGATGAACGATGTCATTGATGAAATCTAGACCAATAAATGCTGTTGCCATCTCTGTTCCTTTCAGATTGTTTGACCACGGACTTTTGGGTCAGATTGTTTGATCGCAAGCTGCGCTTGAAAAACAGGTGACGATCCGGTCAACACAACGTCGTACACAGTGGTACCGGAACGCCGTAGAGCGAAAATTCTCGCCGCTTATGCAATCGGATTCTCCTCGAACAGCCGGGCAACCATGGTCGAATCGAGATAGGCGCGCACGCGAACGATCAATCCATCCTGAAAATAGACCACCCAGCAGTAGCGGTTATCGAATCGCATGCCATTCCTGGCTGTCGCCAGCGAATGAAGCTCGACCACAGCCTGATCGCCTTCGACGATCACATTCTCGGTATGCAGCTGAGCGCCATTGGGAAGAACCTGTCGCAGCTTTGCGAAGGTGCCTTCGATGAAAGCCTTCTTGCTGAGGTAGTGACCGGCCAGGGGTGCGTTCCCATGACCGTCCAGTCGACGTTGTCGGCGACATGTTGGAAGAAAGCAGAGCCATCGCCGTTCTCCAGTCCTTTGAAGAGTTCGCGAACGCTTTCGTGTGTAATTGCCATCTGTGTAATTGCCATCTGAGTTTCTCCTTGGTTTTGGGATTTTCGCTTGCGACCCGAATCCGTTGCGGCAGCCTCAAGCGGAGCTTACAAATAGATAGAGTAGGATTTTGTCCATTCGAAGCACGCTTTGTTTCGAACGCAGCGTTCGCTTTTCTCGATAGGAGTCAGGATATGGAACTGCGGCATCTCCGCTACTTCTGTGCCGTAGCAGACTGGAATGGATTTAATCGCGCCGCCCGCGCGCTCCATACTTCACAATCCTCTATCAGTGCGCAGATTCGTGATCTGGAGCAAGAGATCGGCGTGAAGCTGCTCAATCGCACGCAGTCGCAAGTATCTCTGACGAGCGCGGGTGAGAGGTTTCTGGAGGAATCGCGCAAGGTGGTCGCAGCTGCGGATCGCGCGGTCGACATCGCGCAACGGACGGCACGAGGCGAGATCGGATCGCTCACGATTGGCTTTCTGATTTGGGGAACCGGCGCATTCTTTCCGGGAATCATCCGCGGCTTTCGTCAACTCCACCCGGGTGTGCAGCTCTCGCTGATGGAAATGCTCTCGCGAGCGCAGCCGGAGGCTTTGCTCAACGGTTCGATTGACATCGGCTTCACGCGGCCGCTTGAGCCTCCTTACGATTCCCAGCTCCGCTCCGAACTGTTGTATACGGACCCGGTGGTGGCCGTACTTCCCGCAGATCACCGGTTGGCGGGCGGACCGCTCCGGCTTCATGATCTGGCCAACGAACGCTTCGTGGTATGCGACAGAAACATCGCGCCCACCTTCTTCGATAAGATCACTTCACTCTGTGCACAGGCGGGTTTTTCGCCGAACATTGTTCAAACGTCGAATCTCGTTTCCAGCGTGCTTACCTTGGTGGAGGCAGGCGAAGGCATAACGCTGCTGCCTTCCGGTCTCCAACATAGCCGGTTCAGCGATCTCTCCTTCTGCCCGCTCATCGATCCGGGGGCGGCATCGATTTAGTCATGGCGTGGTCTCCGAATCGCGAAGGAGAAACGCACAAATCCTTTCTTGATTTCATGCGCAGCAAGAAGAAATTCATCCGAAGCTCACTCAAAATCGGATAGTGTGTTCATGGTTCTTGTTCGCCAAACTGCTTGAGACAATATGCAGCATATGCCTGATTTTGTTCTGGCATGAGAATGAAGTAATGGTTGCAGAGTAGACAGGCCAACTGCCTTCAGAAGTAGATCGCAATACATAAAGAGGAAAACACGCCGAAAGTAGCTCCTCCTTACCCAGTGTTGTGGGCCTCCACGGAGTCACGCCGGGCGCCATTCGGTCAGGTGATTTCAATGGAAGCGGCTTAGTACCGCTTCCGTTACTTTTAGATCATCAGCTACCGCCAGCCACGGAACGGTGGTGGGTCAGCGTTGGCTTCGCTGGTTTGTCGGACAAGTTGGATGAAGCGTCTGAGTTCTTGTTCTTTTCGTCAGCTTCGACGTCGTTGATGAGCAACTCGGTATTAGCCTTTATGTGTTGGAGGCCTTCCGCACCGGACCTCGCTACCTGCCGATGAGACTTGCTTTCATCCAACGTCTTCGCGCACGTCGTGATCGCGCCACAGGTGATGGGCGGCGAGCTGACCGCAATGCTGCTTTCCGGCGAGCAGATCACCCCGGAATTCGTGATGCAGCAGGTCTTTCAACAGACCACCACCGAACCTCCCAGTGCCCCTCGCGGTAAAAAGTCTTAAGGCTAGCGCTTTCTTCAAGTGAAGCGCATTCCCACGCCCGCCCCGCAAAAGGAGCTTCACGTGGTAATCGTGATCGAAGTTCTGATCGCCCCGAACTTCGAAGAGCCAGCATTAACCGCTTGGAAATTTCCTCAAGTAGTTGCGGGGTGATGAAAGTCGATAACCATAATTGTGATATCGTCTTCCTGCCGCTCCCGGGTCCCATCGCCCGACCATGCAAGCACTTTTTTTAGCAGGAGATCGACGAATTGCTCGGCCCCCAAGTCCTGCTTTTCCTTAATAAAAGTGGGAAGCGCCGCGTCGCCAAATGACTCTCCAGCGGCATTCTCTGCTTCCAGGAGGCCATCCGTGTAAAGTAACAGCCGGTCTCCAACATCAAAGGTAAACTTGCTGTCGTCATATGCTTCATTCGGTCGCACTCCGAGGAGAAGCCCAACTGCTCCCAGCACTTCCAAGGCTTGCTTGCCGCGTCGCCACAATAGCGGTGGCGGATGTGCTGCAGTCGAATATCGCCCGACTCTATTGACTGCATCCAGGCATAGATACACTGCTGTCGCATACTGCATGCGAGCTTCATTGCAGAGTACGGCGTTTAGTCCAGCGATAATACGTGCCGGCTCGCCATCATTCCCGCGCTGCGTCGATACTGCTACCTTGACCATGGATGCAACAAGGGCTGCCGGCACTCCATGCCCCATGACGTCAGCCACGAACACAGCTATGCAATTTGACGGAGCCGCCGGAAAGTCATACAGATCGCCAGCAACAGCCGTCATGGGTGCGTATCGCACGGCGATCTGGACGTTCTCGAGAGACGGAGGGCTGGAAGGAAGAATAGCCTCTTGAATCTTTGTGGCCGCGCGCATCTCATCGCTCAACGAAACGAGACGTCTTTCATCTGCAATCACTCGTCGGGCAGTGACATACCATAGGCAGATTACGAGTGCCAGAAATCCGTATGGTTCCACCGACTGCCAATCACCGAACTTCGTATGGCGCACGCGATCGACGGCGAATCCACAGAAAAATGCAAGCAACCCGGCAAATAGGGCACGACTGTTCGCCAACGGCGGTGGCCTATATCCCGCGATACGCCCCAGAGTCAGGACAACGGGAACCAGGATAACCAATGTTGTTCCGGGAAACTGCAGCAACTCGAAGGTGCTCTCACTCACCGCACCGCTCATCGCGATTGCGACCAGGGCGCAATAAATCCCGCTTACCCATCGAATTGATGACCGCCATCCGCGACCATAAAATTCCTCAAAAGCAAAAGTCCGGGGACGATCATTGATAGAGTTAAGAACCGCTCAACAGAAAGTCCGACATTCCGCGGTTGTCCGAAGCCTAAACGAAAAGCGGAATTCCTCACGACAAGGGCGATTCCGTAGAGAATTGAGAATAGACCGAACGAGAGCAAGAATCTCTCCCGAACCCTTCGCCGAAAAGCATAGAGGGCGACCGCGGCTAAGCCGAGGGTCGCAATTACAGTGCCGACGATGAGGAGAGTTACAGCACCACGCACAAAGGGCTCCTCGGGATATTCAATGCAACTAATGATCAGCCTTTCCTTCCGTTGAGACGCGATCCACCATGGCGCCGGATTTCCCCACGCAGTTTGTCGGATCGAGCAACCTTGCGAGAGCTTGACGGTCAAAGATCTTGCGGATTTCAGACTCCTCGGTCAACAGGTCGATAAGCCGCCCTTTCCCTTGAGAAACGCAATACAGATCGCTGAGATCTTGTCGTGCGCCTTCTCTCGACCCATCTGTGGCCCTAGAGCCATCATGACGGCCTCCGCATTCAAAAGCCCCATCGGTAAGACGGACGTTCCTCATCATATTGTCAGGATGCACCACCGACCCGCCCAGCATGTATTTCACCGGCGCCAATGCCAAGAGGATCTCGTGGCGCTCGAACAGGCGATCATGCAATCGGATTCTCCTTAAACAATCTGGCGACCATGGCCGAGTCGAGATAGGCACGAACACGTACGATCAATTCATCCCGGAAGTAGACTACCCAGCAGTATCGATTGTCGAAGCGCAGGCCGTTCTTGGCCGTGGCCAAAGAATGAAGCTCGACCACGGCCTGATCGTCCTTGACGATCAGATGCTCCGCATGGAGCTCCGCACCCTGTGGAAGAACCTGCGCGAGCTTGGCAAACGTACCTTCTATGAAGGCCTTTTTGCTAAGGTAGTGACCTGCCAGGGGTGGGTGCCCATCACTGTCCAATCAACGTCGTCGACTACGTGCTCGAAGAAAGCAGCGCCGTCGCCGTTTTCAAGTCCCTTGAAGATTTCGCGAACGCTATCGGGTGTAATAGCCATAGGGTTGTCCCCTCTTGTTTTGCGGTCCATCTCTTGCGGGTAGTCTCCGATAACGCAATCGAACCCACCCTGCAACCTATGCCGCTGCAGTATTTCAAGCGGCTCTTGCCTGCAGGTACCGGCTAGGTTCTTGCCCGGCTTACCTACCCGCAGCATACTCCTCGGTGGACTGATGACGTTGCACGGCCGGCTGTACCTCCACCTTGATCTGGCCAAGCAGTTTCATAAGGTCCTTAACCTGGATGTTTTCGAGCGATCGAACGGCATCCTTAATCTCACGGAACAGTCCATCATCCGCGCAGCCGGTCACGAGGTTGTCAAACTTCTCGACAGACTCCTCCCACGTGAATGGATGGGAGGCAAGGCCAGGGTAGTCATGAACCTCGTGCTCGATCACTTTCCCATCCTTTAGACGGACGGTGATCTTGGCGGGCATTTTCGCGGGGTACTGGTCTGTGTATTCATGGTTTGGCCGAACACACACCTTCTTCAGGAGTTGCTGTACATCGGCTCTCGTGATCCGATCGGGCTTGAATTGGGCCGGCATCACGTTGCCGTCAAGGAGAGCCACCGCAAGAAGATACGGCAGGCTGTGATCCGCTTGTTCCTTGGTCTGGATGACTTTGTCCATGCCGTAGAGGCCTCCACCGGCAAAGTCGTAGGCCAGTTGGAACACCTCCGCCTCAATCGAGATAACGTTATTGGCGTCGATCCTCTGCTTCTTGACAAGCTCAACCATGCAGTGGACCGCGGACTGGGTGTGGATCATAGCGTTGTACTTCTTAATGGTGCTCTCCACGATACCTTCGTACCCCTGCTTGTCCCAGTCAATGTCGATCTTTATCCCAAGGAGGTGGTCAATGCCCAACGGACCCTCGATCACGCGCAGCGGGCCTTCCACGCCGCGGCGGGCGAGGAATAGCGCGTTCATGGAGCCGAGCGCCGACTGGGACGAGGCGAGGCCCTTCCACTGCGACAGCGGTTTGGCCCGAACAACGGCGAAGGACGCATCGCTGACCGCGGCCATCGCGATGGCATGGCCAATCTGCTGCGCGCTTAGGCCCAGAAGCCGGCCGGCGGCGGCGTTGTGCGAGAAGGCGAGTTGCGTCGTGTGGTCTAAGCCGCGGGTCATGAAGTTGGCGTGATCAACGAACCGCGACTGAACCGTGTAGCCCAGTGCGACCCCGAGCATTAGATCGCGGCCGCTACCTCCCACGTAGTCGGCGATGGTCAGCGCGACGCCGAAGTTGTCTGCCGTATGGCAGGTCTCCGTTTGTGCAAGGAAGTTGTCCATGAAATCGACATAGCGCACCAGGGCGGTGTGCCAGAACGCAGCGTAGATTGGGTTCGCCGTTCCGCCGCCGATCAGCGCGTTCGGACCGGTGCCCCCGAATTCTGCGACCTGCTCGCGACAGGCCTGGACAGGGCCGGAACCCAGTGCGGCGATGCTGCAGCCCAGTGAGTCCAGGATGTGGATTGGCAACTGCCTGCGGGATTCGGCCGAGAGGTCGGCAAAGGAAGCGCGGGCGGCATACTTGGCGAGAGCTTCGACTTGGGTCATGGTAGTATCCTCCGTTTTCTATTGAGTGAGTTAATTTCTAGCTTGTCAGGGCGATGAAAATCCCCATCGTGATGACCGAGCCGATCACGCTGAGGAACACAGCGGAGGCAGCTTCGGCCTCTGCGATGCGGTACTGGAGAGCGAACATCACCACAATCGGCATGGTCGGAATAGCCGCTGTCAGCACCGTCTCGCTCACAATTGGGTTGTGATAGCCGAGCCATCGCAGACTAACTAGAAGCAGAGCGGGCTGCACGATGTTTTTCAGGCATACGAAGAACAAGACATACCAGCCGACTTTGATTTTGCGGGATGCAAGCACAATTCCGGAGGCGAACAGGGAGACGCCCCCGGACGCATTTCCGAGCATGGAAAGCGGATGGACGATGAGCTGAGAAATGTGGGCGCCGCTCAGCACGATCGCGAAAGCGAGAATGGGCACCCAAACGATCGGCTCTTTGACCGTCTCTGCGAGTGTTGCCGCGAAAACTGAGCGGCGTGCCCCGGACGACGATATCGAATGCTTGCCATCCTGCACGGCCGGGCTCTTTCCCTGTGAATCTCCTCCGGTCGTATCCAATGTGAGAAGGAGAATAGTGACGGGCACGACTGTGAGGTTGATGACGAGACCGGCGATCGCGATCGGGATGGCGCTACGCGTTCCGAACAGATCCCCGAGAACGGCCGGACCTACAAAAGGTACCGCCGGCGCGGAGGCCACCAGCGCGTTCAGTGCACTGGTGCCCACCTGGAAGTGAAAAACGAAACGGCATAGCAAAAATACCAAGCCGTACAGGCCGATGATGGCGATGCAAAGCGCGATGAACAGCGGGATATCGTGACTGAGCTGGGCGCGCGGCGTGTTAACCGTTCCGACAAAGAGCACCAGCGGCACGGCGTAACGGAGCACCATCCGATTTAGGATCAGGGCGTCCGTTGGCCCAAAATCGTGGTGCCAGGCCGCCACGAAACCAAGCAGGAACGTTACGACCATTGGGAGGAGTGCGCTCAAAATCGTATTCAGCATGGCTCAGTCTCCTCGACCGGCCAGAACGCGATCGACCGCGTTGCCGGCTCTAGTCAGGCCGTAAATGTAGGGCGGATGGCCGCGCGCGCGAGTGTGTGAAACGTGAGGTTGAAGCCGACGATCGCGGGGGTGGCGTCTTCCGTCACGTCGAGCCGCTGGACGTCTAGCGCGTGCACTGCGAAGACGTAGCGGTGCGCACGATCCCCCTTCGGCGGAGCCGCGCCGCCGTACGCTCGCTCACCGAAATCATTTCGGACGTGAAACGCTCCCTCGGGGAGACCGCTGGCGCCGCCGGCGCCGCGCGGCAACTCGGTGATGTTCGGCGGCAACCCGACAACCACCCAGTGCCAGAAGCCACTACCGGTCGGGGCATCCGGGTCGAAGCAGGTGACTGCGAAACTCTTGGTCTCTACCGGGAAGCCCGACCAGTGCAGCTCCGGCGAGATGTCCGGTTCGCCGTGGCGCGAACGGGCGAATTCGGGATTCAAAGGCTCTCCGTCTTTGACGTCGTTGCTCTCGAGGGTAAACGAGGGCACCCTCGGCAGCAGGTCATAAGGGTGTGGGGCGACGGCTCGCTCGAGCGACGTCGCGAAACCTTCGGCGCCCTTCATTCCCTCTTTGGCAGTGATGTTGGTTTTCTCCTCAGTCATGGGTTTGTTCGCTCCTGAGTCACATTTGGGGATGGGTCGTGACTTGGCCCACGGACACGCGGCCTCAGATCAGATGGAGTTCCTTGGCCGCCGCCGTGAGCCCGTCTTGGAACTCGGGGTGCGCCAGGGCGATTAACGCCTTGGCGCGCTCCGTCGATGACTTCCCCTTGAGGTTGGTCCAGCCGAATTCCGTGACAACGATGTGCGTGTCGATGCGCGGCGTGGTCACTGGACCATCCAGGCGGGGGACGATGCGCGACACCCTGCCTTTGGCTGCGGTAGAGTGGCAGGCGATGATCGACTTGCCGCCGCGGGAGGCATAGGCACCCCGCACGAAGTCGAGTTGCCCCCGTGGCGCTGTATTGGTGGCCGAGCATGTGCTCGGCGTTGACGGCACCGGTCAAGTCGATCTGCAAAGCGGCGTTGATGGAGATGACGTTATCGTTCTGGGAGATGATGTATGGGTCGTTGACATAATCCACGGGGTGGCTCTCGACGGACGGGTTGTCGTCGAGGAAGTCGTACATGGCCTTTTGCCCCATTGCGAAAGTGAATACGGTCTTCCCGGGATTGAGCCGCTTGCGCCGGTTGGTCACCACACCGCCTTCGATCAGCTCAATCATCCCGGGACAGAGTGCCTCGGTGTGGATGCCGAGATCCTTCCGGCCGCGGAGATAGGAGCAAACCAGATCAGGCAGCGCACCGACCCCATCTGCAGGCATGCGCCATCCGGCACCATCTCGGCGACTATCTTGCCGATGGCGGCGTCCTCCGGTCCCGAGGCACGGACCGGCAGCTCCAGCAGCGGAACGTTATTCTCGACGATGGTCTCGACTTCTGAGACATGCAGTTGTGCCAGCGAGCCATAGACGCGTGGCATCTGATCGTTCACCTCCACGATCAGGTGTTTGGCCGCCCGAGCCACCTTGCTGGAATAATCGTTGCCGGTGCCCAGAGTGAAATACCCGTGTCGGTCCATGGGCGACACGGTTACAAGGAAGGTGTCGATGCCGATGTGCTCAGTCAGCAGCCGGGGGACTGATGGAAGTTGCTTGGAACATAGGTGAGCACTTTGCGTCCGCCATCCTGCTCTCCCCTCTTGATCAGGGCGCGCTCGACCTCGGTGACGAACATGCAATAGGGGTGAATGCGGTCGGACAGTTCGTAGCGCAGGATCGTCTCGCCGGCGATACGCGTGGATTCAAAATAGTAGACCTTCAGATCGTCGACTTTGCCGGCGGCGGCACGGTCCGCCAGTGACTTGAGCAGCGCCGGGGGCTCGTTCATGGCCATGCCCATCGATAGGGTGGCACCCGAAGCGATGCGAGCGACCGCGTCTGCGGGCGTAGTGAGCTTCGATTGGTAAAGCGATGTGAATTCCATATCATTCCTCTCCGGGTCCCTGCGGGTGTCGACGATGTGTTGGCTCCGAGTTGTGTGAGACTAGTAGTTCGCGACAGCTTCCGGGGATTGGCCTCGTTTGTAAATCAGCATCGTACGTTCGAAGCTCATCACTTCCACGCCATTCTGATTCAAACCCCGAGTGGAGACGGTCACGATCCCCTGTGTGGGGCGGCTCTTTGATTCCCGCTTGAACAAAACCGTCGATTCCGCGTAGAGCGTGTCTCCCGCGAAGACGGGATGCGTCGCTTTCACCTTGTCCCAACCGAGGTTGGCAACAACTTTGGCACTGACAGTGCGGACGCTCATGCCCGTCAGCAGGGCAAGAGTGAATGTGCTGTCCACTAGCATCTTCTTCCACTCTGTTTTCGCAGCGTAGGCGGCGTCAAAGTGGACTTGCTGCACGTTCAACGTGAGCAGCGTCATCCAGATGTTGTCGACATCGGTAATCGTTCGTCCCGGACGATGTTCGAATGTATCACCCGGTTCAAAATCCTCGTAGTAAAGGCCCGATGTTTCCCGATAACGTCGTGGAGCAATTTCTCTGTAAGCAGATAGTGGCGTGTTCATCGTTGTTCTCCTGTTCCATCCCAAATTCGGGTTGAACGTTATATCTCGGCGGAAAGGCCGGCACGCTCAAGAACCATCCTTGCTCTACGTGCTACTGCCTCATCCACCATCTGGTGATCGAGAGAGCCCACCCCTGCTTATTCACGGCGAGAATCTGTCGTGCTTTTGCGATCTCTTCTTCGCCAGGTGTGAGAATCTTGTTGATCTCTGCAACTTGTGCGGGATGAATTGCGCACTTCGCGTGATATCCAAGATGCGCTGCGGCTTCAGTTTCTTGCTTGAGACCATCGACATTGGACAGATCAAAGTAAGGAGAATCGAGGATCGGCAGGCTGGCGAGAGCTGCAGCCTGTGCAATGCGCGACCTAACCCACACCAGCCCTTCCCAACTCGGTTTGGCTCCGAGGTCTGCTGCCATGTCCGCCGCACCGAACAATAATGCTGCCGGCCTAACATCGCTTTTCACGATGTCAGGGAGGGCTTCAACTCCGCTCGCCGATTCAATAAGAGCGATAATCTCTGTCTTCTTTGCAACCTGGTCGAGCAGCGATCGCACCATGCGGACGAATGCCGAGGAATCGCATTTGGGGAGGATGATGTAGTCCGGCGTAGCCGAAGATTCGAGGAGCGAGTGCAAATCATCGATTCCCGTCCGAGTTACGGGGGCATTGATGCGAAGTGCGCACGGCAACCTGTTTCCTATAGGCTGTTCAAGATATTGAAGAGCAGCAGAACGAGCCTTCTGTTTGTCAGAGGGCGCAACAGCATCTTCGAGATCGATGATGAGGGCATCCGCCCCCACTTCCGCGGCACGACCAAAGTGATCCGCTTTGGTTGCAGGAGTGAAGAGCCAGCTCTTCAATGTATGGATCTGTTTGTTTTTGATGTCCATTGTTTCCACCTCCCTGTGCTGTTTAGTCGATATGCTCGATGTATCAACCGTGGTCGTAAGCGCTCGATCTGTGACGCTAACGATGCGGTCGCTCGTGTCTTCAGGAACGAGACCGTTACGAATGTTGATGTTCGGGAAAATGTCCGTTGGAGTGCGAACGATCGCCAGAAGTCCCAGGACCAGTACCAGTATGGCTGCGTTCGCGATTGGAGAAGGCTGTTCCCTTATTCAGACGAGGAGAAAGGTCAAATCCCGCAAGAGAGACCTGAAGGGTTTCTTCGCCGGTTGTTGCTTGCAGTTGCGCGTTCATTTTCATCCATCCTGAATCCGGTTTAGCTCGCTATCGCATAAGGTTGGTCCTGGCGAGGTCGACCACTTCGTCTCCGCGCCCGCTCAATACCGCTCTAATCATGTAAAGGCTGAAGCCCAGAGCCTGTTCAAGACTGATCGTCGGCGGCATAGATAGCTCTTGCCGATTCACGAGCACTTCAATCAAGGCAGGGCCGTCGTGCGCCAGCGCCTCCGTCAGGGCCGGGCGCAGCTCTTCCGGCTTTTCCACGCGAACGCCGAAAATATCAGCCGACTCGGCCAGCTTCGCAAAATTAGGATTGACCAGATCTGTACCGTAGTCGACCAGTCCGGCTGCTTTCATCTCCAGTTCTACAAAGCCGAGAGAGCTGTTATTGAACACCACCAGCTTTACAGGCAGTCTGAGCTGGCGGAGCGTCAGCAGGTCGCCGAGCAGCATCGCCAACCCACCATCGCCGGAAAGAGTGATGACCTGCCTCCTGGATGGCTGGCCTGGACACCGATGGCTTGTGGCAGAGCATTCGCCATCGAGCCGTGAGTAAAGGAGCCGAGCAATCTGCGCTTGCCGTTCATATGGAGGTAGCGCGCGGCCCAGACCGTAGGCGTACCCACGTCGCAGGTAAACACTGCATCTTCTGCCGCGAGCTCGTCCAGAACCTTTGCGACGTATTGCGGATGGATCGGGGTTCGGCCCGGTTCACCCACGGCGAGATCGTCGAGGCTCTTGCGAGCATTTTTGTAGTGGCTGAGGCATGTATCAAGATAGGTGCGGTCGGTCTTGCTCTGGATTAGCGGAGTTAGCCTCTCCAGCGTGTCCCTCACATTCCCAATCAGGCCCAGGTCGACCGGAGTGCGACGTCCGATCTGGTCGCCGAGCCGATCCACCTGAATGATCTTTGCGCTCTTGGGATAGAACTGCTGATAGGGGAAATCCGTTCCCAGCATGAGCAGAGCGTCGCAGTTCATCATGGCGTGGTAGCCGGAAGAAAAACCAAGCAGTCCGGTCATCCCAACGTCAAAAGGGTTGTCGTACTCGATAAATTCCTTGCCACGCAGCGCATGGACAATCGGTGCATTCAACCTTTCGGCTATTGCAATCAGCTCCGTGTGAGCGCCCTCACAGCCTGCGCCGCCAAGAATGGTGACCCTGCGCGCGTTGTTAAGAATGTCAGCGGCATTGCGAAGTTCATTGTCGGATGGAAACAGTAACGAAGCTGAATCCTCGATGCCGAGCGAAAGCGCGGGTGCGGAACATTCGCGCAACGCCACATCACCGGGAATTATGACCACGGCAACGCCCTGCTTCGTAATAGCCGCGCGCATGGCGATGCCCAACACTCGCGGCATCTGTTCCGGTTGGGAAACCAGCTCGCAGTAGTGGCTGCAATCTTTGAACAGGTGGTCTGGATGCGTCTCCTGAAAGTAGCCGCTTCCAATCTCGTGACTTGGAATTTGCGCCGCAACCGCAAGCACCGGCGCGCGATTCCGATGGCAATCGAAGAGGCCATTGATAAGGTGCAGATTGCCCGGGCCGCAACTGCCCGCGCACACGGCAATTTCTCCTGTAAGGTGAGCCTCCGCGCCGGCGGCAAATGCGGCCACCTCTTCATGCCTTACATGCACCCATTCGATCTGTTTACTTTCCCGGATTATCTCGGTCAGGCCATTCAAAGAATCACCAACCACTCCGTAGACCCGCTTTACGCCTGCGTTCACCAGTGTTTCGATGAATATCTCAGCCACTCTCTTTGCCATGTGTTTCCTCACCTCGGTGTAAACCGTATCGACCTTGCCATTCGATAGCTGGCCTGGTTTTCGATTGGCGAGCGCCGAACATTTTTCGGGACGTCGAGAGTGCGGATCAGCAGACGGCCCCCTGGAGCAGGCGCTGCGCAACGATCTTGCGCGAATGGAGTAGTAGGAGCGCAGCCAAACTTGTATTGATGAATGGCCCCCTATACCATACTCCGACGAATGGTAATTTTGGCAAGCCGTCTGACGAATCTGGACCCAGGGCGCGAACGTCATACTGGAGTAAGTCAAATTGTGAGAGCGAGATGGCCACGGTGCGGCGCTGCCACCGGATCAGCACAAGCAGGTCGCCGCAGCACGTGTCGTCGGGCGCTCAGAGTCCGAGTTTCGAGATCCCGCGCCCGATAGCGAGATACTTCGTGTGGTGTGCTCCAGGCGATCGAAGTTGTCGTGGATTTCTTCGGCCGTAAAGGGCCGCTGGATTTCGCTGATAAAAGCCGGCATCGCGGCAGCAAGCGGGGATCGCGCTCGGCCGCCCTCAGGAAAGAGAAGAGCTGCTCGCCGATCAGATAGTCCAGGCCATTCCGTTGACCGAAGCGTTCACCGGATGTCTTCGGTCGCCATGCATTGGTCGATCCAGATTCTGTGGAATTCCGTCGACGAGCTGCTCCTGGTTGAGTCGTTTCTTTGAGGATGCGACGCACCGATGTGCAGGCGGCGAGCGCTTTCGGAGTTGCGAAGGCCGGAGACTCACCACAACATTCCAACGCAAGGAGACGGCGCCTATATTATTGGTATCAAATAGCTTATGGCGTATTTGTGCGGCGAGTCCCGATTTCCTCCCACTGGTGCGCGGATGCGATTCTCGCTTTTGCGTCACCAGTGGACAGACATCTCTGCCTGGTAATTCATACTCAAAGTTGTTTGTCATTTTGCCGAATATTGATTCATGGCGTAGGTACCCGTCTCCCTAAAGGGTATCTGAACGCCTGAAGACTCTATCGGCGCCGCCAGAAAGGCTGGCTACAGGCGGCCGGTGAGCCAGCCTGCAGCCATTAGAAATGCAGTCTATTTTCTTCTGTGTCGGTTCTCATCCAACTTACGGCGTGCACACCGGGCCAGCGTCAGCTAAGAACGTGGCGTTGTTGGAGAACCAGTTGTTAACCCCAACGGAAGGGGCCCCATAAAACCAGGAGAAGAATGCCAGCTCCTGCATATGGTACGTGAACCTGTTTTGAGGATTAAAAATAGGCGGCGCGAACGTGCCGCTCAATGGATCTCCGACCTCCAGGTTATTTTGACAACCTGACACCTGCCCGACGTGACCCCAGGCGGGAACGGGGTTGTTGCCGAACGGATCATTCATCCATTCCGCGACCTCGTGAGACATGGCCGAAACGTCCTGCACCCCACTCCCGAATATTCCGCTGGTATCAAAATCTGCCGTGCCAAAGGTCTGCGCCCCGAACGAGTCATGGAAGCCCAGAATGCAGCACGCAATATAAAAGGCGCCCACTTTGCTGTAGGTTGTGGTTATTCGTATCACCACCTACCGAAAGGAGCGGCGTTATGAGCCAAGAGAAATATATCGGCATGGACGTCCACCAAGCAACGATCTCGGCTGCAGTCACAGATTCCCGGGGAAGTTGATCATGGAAAGTATTCTGGAGACGAAAGCGGCCACGATCCTTGAGTTCCTCCAAGGGCTACACGGAAGTTTATCGGTGACCTTCGAAGAAGGAGTCTCTGCGGCCTGGTTACATGACCTGCTGAAACCTCACGTCACCCATCTCGTGGTCTGCGATCCGCGCAAGAACGCCCTGTTGAAAGACGGCAGCAAGAGTGACCGAATCGATGCGCGAAAGCTGGCGGAGCTGCTGCGTGGCAACCAGCTCACGTCGGTTTACCATGGCGAGCACGGGATGCGCACCATAAAAGAATTAGGTCGCAGCTACCTAACCATTACGAAGGATCTCACACGAGTCATGAATCGGATCAAAGCCCTCTACCGAAGCTGGGCCATTCCCTGTAGCGGTACCAGCGTCTATGCACCGCGGCATCGCACAGAATGGTTAGACAAGATCCCGGAACCCGGAGTTCGTCTCCGGGCCGAACGGCTCTATCAGCAACTGGATCTGCTGCAACCAGTGCGTCAGCAAGCGCGACGCGACTTGCTGACCGAGAGCCGCAAGCATCATGCCGTGAAATTGCTTCGCCAGATTCCTTCGATCGGTCCGATTCGTGCAGCCTTGCTGGTTGCGCAGCTGCAGACGCCCCACCGTTTCCGTAGCAAGCGCCAGCTGTGGGCTTACAGTGGTTTCGCGCTGGAGACCCACGACAGCGGCGAGTATCGCTACGTCCGAGGGAAACTGCAACGAAACCGGGAGCGCATGACCGTGCGTGGCCTGAGTAACAACCATAATCCCGATGTGAAGAATCTCTTCAAAGGGGCTGCGATCTCCGCTAGCACTCACCCTGGCCCCCTGTACGATTTCTATGTTGCTCTTCTTGAAAAAGGAATGCGACCGACGATGGCGCGTCTCACCCTGGCACGCAAGATTGCCAGCATCACTCTAACGATTTGGAAGAAAGGAGTGGATTTCGACGCCACACAATTGCATCGGCAAGAAGCTTGAGCGTCTCTGATAAGGAGGCCTTTCCATCTCCGGCCATTCTCTTAGGTGGTGGTCGGTCGGGTTCTCGAGACGCTCGGTTCGAGGTGAGTATCAGTCAATGAGTTCGGCCTTGTGTGCTTCGGCACCGAGTCACTAATGCACGCTATGCCTCCTCGGATAACCAGAAATAGCGATAGGCCACGAGCCTCAAATAGAACCATGGTTGACATTCAAATACCAGGTCCGCTTGCCCAAGTCTAAGACTCGATTGGCGTCGTCACCACCGGAAGATGCAAGCCACGGAATGGCAAACAAGCCAAGACAAACCTCTCGAGCGAATCGAGGGGCACGTTCACAGGCAGTGGGCTGGATCTCGAGACAAAAATCTTCTCGGCGTCCGGTCGAGGGAGAAACTTTTTCTTGACATCCCTTTTATAGAACTCATCGAGCTGTTTTACCTGATCTCTGCATGAGTCCAAGTGGCCGATAAACGTCAGGACTCTATCGGAGCTGCTCCGCGGGATCAGGCGTGCGCAGTGGATGGAGATAGAGGGAGCAGGTCGGATAGAGTCCTGACGTTATACGGCAACTTGCCGAAGAAACAGATCGATCTGAATAGGTCAATGAGCGTTTCCTGATTCTTGGATAGCCTCAACTGCAAATGTCTCCGCCCAGGCCCGTCGTAACGCTTATGAGAATGGTTCGCGGAGTTACCGACGGCGTTTACAGGCGTTCCCATCCAGACTCCTCCGGAGCTACCCGATGCCGTTGATCACCTCGATCGCGGTCTATTTGGCAAGGTCGTCGTGGAAATCAATTGAGCGGATCACCCGGCCATCCGCATTGCGAATGGCCGATTTTCTAGATCGCGTAGACAGAATTTGCTCAAATTAGGCGCTCATCTCCGCCGGCGTGAAGAACCGGCCCCTAGCGTTTAGGCGGCTTGAGCACAGGCTCCAGGTAGCGCGCCAGCATTTGATTCAAGGCGTCGATCATTCGCGACCGGTCAGATGTCTTGCGACCTGCCAGGGCGGGCAGGAAACCTATCAAGGCGGTGTGGACAATTTCTGCGCTCCACAAAGCGTCCTGCCTATAGAGTTTTGGATTTCTTGTACTTAGCATCTTGGAAACGATGTCGATGAATGTTTGAACAAGGAGGCGCTTTTGTTCGGCGGTGTCCTTCGAAAGAGGAGCCTCTGCATATAAAGTACGAAATGCAGGATGCCTCCGATGAAACTCAATCACGACTCCGGTGACCTGCCGGATGGCCTCTTCCAAAGACGCTGACGCAAGTTTCTGTGTGTCCGCAGCTCGCTCCTCTTTCGCCAGATCCATCGCGTAGCGGGCCACGAGCGCATTGGCGATAGCTTCCTTGTCTGGAAAGAACTGATACAGCGTTGCCGGGGAAACCTTCGCTCCGGCAGCAATGGCGTTCGTGGTTGCCGCGTGGTAGCCAAGCTCTCCGAAAATGCGGCCGGCCACGTCGAGCAGACTTGCCACACGGCGTTCTCCCCGAACGTTTCGCTTCCGATCTGGGACAAAAACTGACATGTATTGATGTTCTCACATTTTCCAACTAAATACTTGCATCCTTTCTTGATTGCAAGTATCTACTTATATGTCTCCGGGGTCGATGCTCCAGAGGAGACAGGCGAGGAGGCAGGCAATGAGCAAGTTGAATGCAAAACAGCAAGGAACCGCGGTCGTGACGGGCATTTCGTCGGGAATTGTCCCCGACACGGCAAGACGACGCCTGGTCGAATCGGGTTTCTTCCCACGTCGAACTCCGTCCAGGCATTTTCTGCTTGTCTGCATGTGTGCGTTGAGTGTGGCGATCTCCCTTGAGGGATGTAAGCAATCTCCCGACAAGAAGTCGTTTTCACCGGCAGCAGTAGAAGTTGCGGCAGTTGTGCCCAAGCCAATTCATCTGTCTGACGAATTCAACGGCCGTGTTGCATCCATCAATTCCGTAGATGTGCGGGCCAGGGTAACAGGCTACGTGGATAACGTTGCCTATCGAGAGGGAGACAGCGTAAAGCGCGGTGACCTGCTCTTCGTCATTGATCCGCGGCCTTACCGCGATGCTCTCGATAGTGCAAAGGCAAGCCTGGAACGAGAGAAGGCAGCGGCGGCATTCGCCAATATTCAGGCGAAAAGGGCGCAAACACTGAATGCTTCCAACGCGATTTCGCAGGAAGAATACCAGAATCGTGACTCTGATCTCTCTCAGAGCACTGCTCGCGTGCATGAAGCAGAAGCTGCCGTTGCAACGGCAGAGCTCAATCTGTCCTTTACGGAAGTACGATCACCGGTTGATGGACGGACCAGCCGAGCCCAGCTCACGCGCGGAAATCTTGCACAAGCCGATCAAACGGTGCTGACCACTGTCGTGTCACAAGACCCTGTCTATGTGTACTTCGATTGCGATGAGCAGAGTTATTTACGCTTTCAGGAGAGGGTTCATCGCGGAAGCGGAGTGAGTTCGGCGAACCCCGTGCGTGTCGCGCTGGCGAATGAGACCGGCTTTCCCCATGTCGGCAGGGTTGATTTTCTCGACAACCAGGTCACTCCATCGACCGGAACAATTCGCGCCCGCGTCGTGCTCCCCAATCCTGACCACCTTCTCGCTCCAGGCCTCTATGCGCGCGTTCAGCTTGAAAGCTCCGGGACCGTGCAGGCGCTTCTGGTGGATGACAGAGCGATTCTTACCGATCAGGACCAGAAGTATGTGTACGTGGTCGGCCCAGGTAATGTGGCGCAGCGCAAAGATGTCGTAACTGGAAGCATGGCGGACGGCCTGCGTTTGATTCGAACCGGTCTTTCCCCAGGAGATAAAGTGATCGTCAGCGGATTGCAGCAAATCTACTTCCCCGGCGCCCCTGTCGCTCCCACAGAAGTCGCAATGGGATCGGTAACTGCCAGCATTACCCCCACACCCGCTCAAGAAGCGCAGAAATAAGGAAGAGGCAGATCATGGATTTCTCAAAATTCTTTATCGACCGCCCGATCTTCGCAATCGTCCTGTCCATCATCATCTTTTCTCTCGGACTCATTGCCATACCGATGCTTCCATCCGGGGAATATCCTGAGGTAATCCCTCCGAGCGTGGTCGTACATGCTACCTATCCCGGCGCCAATCCGAAGGAGATTGCCGAGTCGGTCGCGGAGCCGCTTGAAGAGGCGATCAACGGCGTCGAAGGCATTATGTACATGAAGTCTGTTGCCGGATCCGATGGCAGCCTTCAGGTCGTGGTCACCTTTCGGCCCGGGGTCGATCCCGATACCGCAGCCGTACGCGTGCAAAACAGGGTCAGCGAGGCACTGTCACGGTTGCCCGATGAGGTGCGCCAGTTCGGCGTAACCACACAGAAACGGTCTCCCACGCCGCTCATGTACGTGAGCTTGTATTCTCCCGACAATCGTTACGACTCACTGTACTTGCGCAACTACGCGGTCCTGCATATCAAGGACGAGTTGTCGCGCCTACCCGGTATTGGTGATGTTCAGTTGATAGGTTCTGGCGATTATGCCATGCGTCTCTGGCTCAACCCGAACCAACTTGCCTCGCGCGGTCTTACCGCCGCCGACGTGGTCAACGCTGTGCGCGAGCAGAACGTGCAAGTGTCAGCAGGACAGCTCGGCGCCGAGCCCTCGCCGAAGACCACCGACCTTCTAATCCCGATCAACGTGCGAGGACGCCTCCGCAGCGAAAAAGAGTTTGGCGACATCGTGCTCAAAGATGGCGCGGACGGCCAAATCGTACATCTCTCCGATGTTGCACGGGTGGAACTTGGCGCCAGCGACTACACCATGGATATGTACCACGACAACAAAAAAGGTGTGGCGATCGGGATATTCCTTACCCCCGGAGCCAATGCTTTAGGGGTTGCCGGTTCGGTGTATGCACAGTTGCGCAAGCTGTCTGCAGATTTCCCTGCCGGCATGGTCTACAAACCAAACTGGGACCCAACTGTGTTCGTGCGCGAATCGATCCGCGCGGTTGAGCATACGTTGATCGAGGCCGTCGTGTTGGTGGTGCTGGTAGTGATTCTGTTCTTGCAGACCTGGCGCGCCTCCATCATTCCACTCGTTGCGGTGCCAGTCTCTGTGGTGGGCACATTCGCGTTTCTATATCTGTTGGGGTACTCGATTAACACACTGACCTTGTTCGGCCTGGTACTTGCGATCGGCATCGTCGTCGACGACGCCATTGTTGTGGTCGAGAATGTCGAGCGCAATATCCATGAGGGCTTAAGTCCGCGTGACGCTGCCCACCAGGCGATGAAAGAGGTATCCGGTCCCATCGTTGCGATCGCGCTCGTGCTCTGCGCGGTGTTCGTGCCTATGGCCTTCCTTTCCGGCGTCACCGGCCAGTTCTACAGACAGTTCGCAGTAACCATCGCGATCTCGACCGTGATATCTGCGATCAATTCCCTGACTTTGTCGCCAGCGCTCGCAGCAAAGTTACTCAAAGGGCACGATGCGCCCAAAGATGTGCTGGCGCGAGGCATCGAACGCACGTTCGGCTGGCTGTTTCATCCGTTCAATCGCTTCTTTGAGCGTAATTCGGAGAACTATCACGGTACGGTGGGGCGCACTCTACGTCACCGAGGAGTCGTATTCGCGGTCTATGCGATTCTGCTCGCCGCGACCGCACTGTTGTTCATCAAAGTGCCGGGAGGATTCATCCCAACCCAGGACAAACTCTATCTTTTCGCCGGGGCCAAGCTGCCTGAAGGTGCTTCGCATGCCCGTACCGGCGCGGTGTCACGGAGGCTGATCGACGTGGCGCACAGCGTGGATGGTGTCGATATGGTGGTCGACCTCTCAGGCTTTAATGGCTTGCAGCAAATCAATACGCCCAATAATACAGTTGCCTACGTTATCCTCAAGCCGTTTGATGAGCGCCGTCGCAGTGCAGCGGAGATCAACACAGAACTTAACGCCAAGTTTGCGAACATCAAGGATGGCTACTCCTACGCGCTGATGCCGCCACCCATTCAAGGTCTCGGCAACGGCTCGGGTTACTCGCTTTATTTGGAAGATCGAGCAGGCCTCGGGTATGGTGCTCTGCAGAATGCGTTGAGCGCCTTCCAGGGCGCCGTCGCGCAAACACCAGGAATGACTTTTCCCGTCAGTTCCTACCAGGCCAACATCCCACAACTCGAAGTGAAGGTGGATCGGATTAAGGCTAAGGCGCAGGGGTTGCGTTATCCGATCTATTCGACACCCTGCAGACCTATCTTGGTTCGGTCTATATCAACGACTTCAATGCTTTCGGACGCGTCTACCGGGTCATGGCGCAGGCCGATAGCACCCATCGCCAGCGAGTGGAGGACATCGGCAATCTGCGTGTGCGCAATGCGCGCGGTGAAATGGTGCCTATAGGCTCGATCGTGACGGTAGTACCGAGCTATGGACCTGATCCGGTTATGCGTTATAACGGCTACCCGGCCGCCGATCTTATCGGCGATTCCGATCCCAAAAAGCTCTCCTCTGGACAGGTTGTTACAAAACTGACGGAGATCGCCGACAAGGTGCTGCCCCGTGGCATCGTACTCGAGTGGACAGACTTGAGCTATCAGCAGGTGACACAAAGCCACGCAGCCGCTGTGGTATTTCCACTTGCTGTAATGCTGGCCTTCCTTGTGCTTGCCGCTCTTTATGAGAGCTGGACGCTACCGCTGGCTGTAATTTTGATTGTGCCCGTGTGCATGTGTGCGGCACTTCTTGGCGTATGGCTCACGGGTGGCGACAACAATGTATTCGTGCAGGTGGGCTTAGTGGTTTTGATGGGCTTGGCCTGCAAGAACGCAATCCTCATCGTCGAGTTTGCTCGAGAATTAGAGCTTCAGGGCAAAAGCATCGTGGAAGCTGCGCTCGAAGCCTGTCGCATGCGTCTGCGTCCGATCGTGATGACCTCGATCGCCTTTATCGCCGGTTCGGTTCCATTGCTCCTGGGGCACGGCGCCGGCAGCGAAGTTCGCGCAGCGACTGGCATCACTGTCTTCTCTGGAATGCTCGGTGTAACACTGTTTGGTCTCTTTCTGACTCCAGTGTTCTATGTAGCCCTGCGTACATGGGCGAAGAAAGAGTTTCGCGAAGAATGGGAAGAGGTTAGCGAGGAAACGGAGGAGAGCAATGCTTAATCACAAATCAATTCTGGCGACAGTGCTCTCTCTTGGGCTTACCGCATGTTCCGTAGGACCTCGTTACAAGCAGCCAACGCTCGTACTTCCGCAGCAGTTTACTGCCCCCGATACAGCAACCGTTGACGTTAGTCCCCATGCGGACGCGAGCGATCCAGAGTTCTGGCATAGTTTCAATGACCCAGAACTCAGCTCGCTTGTGCAGCATGCGCTTACCGCGAATAACGATCTGCGCGCCGCGCTGGCCCATTACGACAGCGCCAATGCCTTATTGCGTGAAGCAAAATTCGACCGCTATCCCACAGTAACGATGAGCACGAGCGTGGGTAGGCAGAAATTCAGTGCAGACCAGGCATTTGGCTATCCGCGAAATAATCGCTTTTTCAACCCAGAGATCAATGCAAGTTGGGAACTCGATTTCTTTGGTCGCGTTCGTCACAACATAGAGGCGCAACGCCAGCTTGCTCTTGCTGATGCAAGTAGCCTTGCTGCGATACAGGTTACCGTAGTTGGTGAAGTCGCGAGCACCTATATAGATCTCCGTGGACGGCAGGAACTTCTTCGGATAGCGCGGGAGAATGTTAAGAACGAGCAGAAAACGGTACGGCTAGTTGATGCGGCTTACTCAGCCGGTAGAGGAACAGAGTTCGATACGGCGAGAGCACGCGCTCTTCTCGAGACAACGACCTCGCGTATTCCAGAGCTGCTCTCTACGATCGCGCTCGATGAACATCGCCTTGCTGTATTGTGCGGGCTTCCTCCGGATGCTTTCGTCTCACAGCTTGAAGTGGCAAGGCCGCTACCCGACCTTCCTGATCGTATCGATCCCGGAACACCGGCCGATCTTATACGCCGTCGTCCCGACGTAAGCGCGTCGGAGGAACGCCTGCATGCCGCGACAGAACGAATAGGTATTGCCACCGCTGACCTTTTCCCGCGTGTCAACTACGCTGGGCTTCTTGGATTCAACGAGCTTCATGGGGATACACCGTTTGACGGCGTCAGCGCTGTGAACCTGGCGGCATTGAACATCGACTGGTCCTTCCTCGACCGAGGAAGAGTTCGCGCTCGCATCGCAGCCAGCCAGGCCGACGGCGATGCGCAACTTGCCCAGTATCAGCAGTCGGTTCTCCTGGCTCTCGAGGATGTTGAGAACGCTTTGGTGAGCTATGCGAGGTCGCAGCAACGCGACGTTCAGCTTCAACTCGCCGCCAAGGATGGTAAACGTGCAGCCGATCTCGCCAGCGTTCGTTTTAGGAATGGAGCTACCGGCTTACTGGACCTGCTGGACGCGCAGAGAGTAGAACTGCAGGCCGAAGATGCTTATGCGGAAAGCCATTCCAACAGCGCCCTTTCTGCCGTTCTACTCTACAAATCGCTCGCTGGCGGATGGCCGCAACATCCTCCGGCTCCGAAAGGCGGAAGACCTTGAGGCGTGCGCACTCTTTTCGTGGCAGGCTTCGATCAGTGGCCCGCGAAGGTATCGACACTCCTCCACCACCACGAGGGAGGGATGGATGCTGGATGAACCCGTGTCATGAATACCGTGACAAGATCCTGCGTTACCTGGACGATGATCTCCAGGCGCACGAATTGAATGATTTCGCAACCATCTCAAGGCCTGCCCTGACTCTCGGGCGAGCTTAGAAGCGGAGCATGCGCTATCGAACCTACTGCACCGATCACGGCCCTTATACCCAGTCCCGGTTGCACTTCGCTCCCGCGGGTGTGCGGCCGTTATGCGGCAGCACGAACCCGATCGTGACAAGCCCAATAAGGTTGACTCGCTGCCTGCATTGTCAAAGCTCAGGAAGGCCTGTAGGCGGCCAAGGAGGCTTAGGTGAATTAGAAATACTGGCGTTTATTGCAACCTATAAAACAACCTCCCTCTCTGGGGGCAAAGAGTCGAATAGTGCCCCTGCGATCAAGAACAATTCGAACGATAACTTAATCATCGGAGAACTAAATGAAGAGCTGGCAGTTGAAGAAAAGTGGAAACGAAAACCTTCACCTTATCGAGAGTCCGACGCCCCAGCCGGGGCTGGTCAGATTCTCGTTCGCACCAAGGCCGTATCACTGAACTATCGCGACAAACTCGTTATTGAAGACAAATATCCGCTGCCCATCTCGTACCCTCTGGTGCCTGGATCGGACTTGGCAGGCGAAGTCGTCGCAGTCGGTTCTGGAGTTTCTCGTTTTAAGACTGGCGACCAGGTGATTTCCCACTTCAGGCCGAAGTGGCTCCGTGGAGTGCCTTCGCACGAGGAGCTGCGCGAAAACCTTGGTGGTCCACTTCCGGGCGTGCTCGCCGAATATGTCTTGCTGTCTGAACAAGGCGCGCTCGCCTATCCCGATTATCTGACGCCGGCAGAAGCGTCAACGCTACCGGTGGCTTTGGTTACCGCATGGGTTGCGTTGTTCACGCTCGGCAACCTGAAGCCGGGAGAAACTGTCCTGCTTCAGGGAAGCGGCGGCGTCTCGCTGTTCGCTCTGCAACTGGCGGTGGCGCATGGCGCTCGCGTGCTGGTGACTTCCACAAGTCCAGGCAAGGTTGCGCGCCTGAAGCAATTGGGCGCCGCAGAGGTTATTGATGCGAGTGTGAACCCGGCATGGGATGAGGTCGTACTTCGCCTAACCGACGGACGGGGCGCCGACCATATCCTTGATGTCATCGGAGGAGGCGCTGTACCCCGGTCCATTGAGGCGGCAGCGTGGAGAGGACATATTGCCCTAATCGGGATCATGGATCGTCCTGCTACGACGATTTCAATTCCGAACGTGATGGTCAAGAATCTGCGACTTCAGGGCGTGAGCCATGGCTCGCGAGCCGACATGGAAGAATCGCTGGCATTCGCTGAAAAGCATCGAATTCCACCAGTCATCGATGCCAGATACACTTTCGACGCAGTGCCCGATGCCCTCGATCACCTCGATCGCGGTCCATTTGGCAAGGTCGTCGTAGAAATCAATTGAGCGGTCACCACGGCCATTCGCACTGCGAATGGCCGTGATCTACATAGTTTTACAGTGGTTCTCTGATCACTGAAACGCCACTTCTCATGACAAAAAGAATCTTGCCGCGCTGTCGGCAGACGATGCAGCGGTGCCCAGCCTCTACAAGCGCCGCGTCCCTAATCCTCTTCCAGGCGACCCGACCTTTCAGCATTCGGTGTACACTTCGACCCCAAAGTGGGGCTGGAATAAGTTCAGGAACTATCTTGTGTGCTCTAGCAGGCATGCTTAGAGATGATAGCGCGTAGCTTTAGCTTGACAGTCGTATAAGGGGTCACCACACCAGACGTCAAAAATCAGCTTCTCCAGGCTCAGCTCACTCACCAGACGCTTCAGCTTCGTGTTCTCTTGCTCTAGCTCTTTCAACCGCCGCGCCTGGTCCACCTGCAAGCCACCGTACTCTTTCCGCCATCGGTAATACGTCTGCTCGGTGATGCCATTATCCCGGCATGCGACTGGCGTCGTCTTGCCGTTCGCTACTGCAACCTCGATCTACCGCAGCAAGCTCACAATCTGCTCAGGTGTATGCTTCTTTCCTCGTGCCATTTCCAGGCCCTTCATTGTGATGGGCCCGGCTAGAACTGGACCATATGGAGGGTTAGTCTTTCGGCAAAACCGGCCCTGAAGAGGGTGGAGGATTTTGCCATGAAGAAGAAGTTCTCGGTAGAGCAGATTGTGTCGGTGTTGAAGCAGTCCGAGGTAGGCGTGCCGGTGGCGGAGCTGATTCGGAAGGTCGGGATCAGTGAACAGACGTTCTATCGATGGAAGGCGAAGTACATGGGCCTTGAAGTCGACCAGGTCCGGCAGCTGAAGCAACTGCGGGATGAGAACACGCGGCTGAAGCAGTTGGTGGCGGAACTGACGTTGGATAAGACGATGTTGCAGGATGTGCTCAGAAAAAGTTGTGAAGCCCTCGCGGCGCCGCCCGATGGTGAAGTACTTCGAGCAGAGCTATCGAGTGAGCGAACGGCACGCATGCTGTGTTCTGGAGTTGGCCCGGGCGACGTATCGCTACGAAGGCCACCAGGAGCAGTGGATCGAGTTGCGGATGCGCATCCGGGAAATCGCGCAGACCCGCGTGCGCTACGGGTATCGGATGATCCGCGTGCTGTTGAACCGTGAGGGCTGGAAGGTGGGCAAGGACCTTGTCTATCGGCTGTATAAGGAAGAGGGGCTGGGGCTGCGCAAGCGACCCGTTGGAAGAAGGCGGGCCGTGGTGCATCGACAAGAGCGCTTCCGTCCAACCGGACCGAACCAGGTCTGGGCCATGGATTTTGTTGCCGATCAGCTCTGCGATGGAAGGCGCTTCCGCTCGCTGACCATCGTGGATATTTACACCAGAGAAAGTCTTGCCATCGAAGTTGGGCAGAGCCTGAGAGGAGAAGATGTGGTGCGCGTGTTGAACCGACTAAAGGAGCAGCGTGGTGTGCCGAAGCTGCTGTTTTGTGACAATGGGTCTGAGTTCACCGGTCAGATGCTGGATCTGTGGGCGTATCGGAACAGCGTGAAGATCGACTTCTCGCGGCCCGGTAAGCCAACCGATAACGCGTTCGTGGAGAGCTTCAACGGAACCTTCCGATCAGAGTGTCTCGACACGAACTGGTTCCAGAATCTGACCGAAGCAAAGCAGATCATCGAAGCCTGGCGGCGGGAATACAATGAGAGTCGTCCTCACAGGGCTCTCGCCAACAGGACACCAGAGGAGTTCACCAGCCAGATCGCGGTTAACCGCGATCTGGCTGAAACAAAAACAAGCCGATTCCTAACCCTCTAGTTGGTACAGCTTTTCCAGGCCCTTCAATTGCTCCAGTTTCTCTCACTGAAACTGGTACATAAAAAGCCGGGCATTCCAACCTCCTAGGCGTCCTTCGCGAAAAAGGTGAAGAAATATACGCGCATCTCCGCCACGGAGCGGGCTCGATCCTGGTCTTGGGCCGAGGACGTGGCGTAGCCATTAAAGAAGTACAATCTTTTGACAATTCCGCGACAACGGACCTTTTCGCTAGGCTCTAATGTGGCTTCCGCTGCGAAAGACAAACACCTCTCGCCGCTCTGCACGATCGTCCGCACCGCCACGGGAGGCCAATAGTGACTTGAGCCAGTCTTTCTCCTTTCCGGCGTTCTGCACTGAGCCTGATGGTATTTTCTTTCGCCACCGTGGCCAATGCTCAAACGCAGTCGTAGTCAAGTAGTTAAATTGCTTTCGATAAGCAATCGAGCTGGCAGTCAACTGCTCGCAACAGTGTCCGCAGATTTCCCATACTTTTCCAGTCTTAACAACGGCTTAATGATAGGAGAAATACATGTCTCGAAAACCGAATATGTTGTTGACGTGTGCCGCAATAGCTTTGGGGGTACTTGTTCCCTTCGCGTTTGGGCAGCAAACCGCGAAGTTGCCGAAATTAAACCCGAATATGACGCCAACGAAGGACCCGAATACAGAAGTCGGTGCACGTCTGCAAGCTGCGATCGATAGCGTCAAATCTAAAGCCAATCTGAACGCTGTGAGCGCCAGCAAAACCAACGGTCTGGAGCTTCAAACTTTCACCTACCAAGTCACGTCGACCAGGGATGGAAACGTTTATAGCGGCCAGATCGTAGGAAAGAGTCCGTTCTCTGACCCGCAGGGGAAAACCAGCGTAGCAACACACCTGATTCCGCTTGTGATAGTCACCAATTCCGTCTTCGCCGGCATGGATTCAGCTGGCGCGATTCAGACGGCTCCCGGCGTCACAGTCTTCGATCCCACGATCCCTGACTCGTGCTCATCGGCTCCCAATAACGTTCCGCTCGAGCTGGTGCAGCAGTCGCCGATCCTTCAACCCTTCGATTTCAACTTCGGCGGAACTGACGTGGGAACCGTGCAGACCACCGATGCATTCCAGCGGGGAAACTTTTCCCAGCTGATTTCACATGGTCAAAATGCTAACCGCATTACATACCAGGTGGTTCTTGATCCCGTCACAACCGCCGCGAAGATTGTCGTTAATATTCCGGCAGCAGACGGCGTAGCCTATCCGAGCGCCGCATTCGGCGGTTGCCCGAGCGGCAAATTCGCCATCGTCGACATTGCGGTTTATGAGCCAGCGATCATCAGTCTTTTCACCCAGCTCGAGTCCCAGGGTGTTAACCCGAGCACCTTCCCGCTCTATCTTCTTCACAACGTCGTGCAGTGCGAGGGAAATACACCCGGGTGCGCGACCCATCTCAATGAGTTCTATAAAAGGGATGTCAAGAAAAAGTTTCTCCCTCGACCGGACGCCGAGAAGATTTTTGTCTCGAGATCCAGCCCACTGCCTGTGAACGTGCCCCTCGATTCGCTCGAGAGGTTTGTCTTGGCTTGTTTGCCATTCCGTGGCTTGCATCTTCCGGTGGTGACGACGCCAATCGAGTCTTAGACTTGGGCAAGCGGACCTGGTATTTGAATGTCAACCATGGTTCTATTTGAGGCTCGTGGCCTATCGCTATTTCTGGTTATCCGAGGAGGCATAGCGTGCATTAGTGACTCGGTGCCGAAGCACACAAGGCCGAACTCATTGACTGATACTCACCTCGAACCGAGCGTCTCGAGAACCCGACCGACCACCACCTAAGAGAATGGCCGGAGATGGAAAGGCCTCCTTATCAGAGACGCTCAAGCTTCTTGCCGATGCAATTGTGTGGCGTCGAAATCCACTCCTTTCTTCCAAATCGTTAGAGTGATGCTGGCAATCTTGCGTGCCAGGGTGAGACGCGCCATCGTCGGTCGCATTCCTTTTTCAAGAAGAGCAACATAGAAATCGTACAGGGGGCCAGGGTGAGTGCTAGCGGAGATCGCAGCCCCTTTGAAGAGATTCTTCACATCGGGATTATGGTTGTTACTCAGGCCACGCACGGTCATGCGCTCCCGGTTTCGTTGCAGTTTCCCTCGGACGTAGCGATACTCGCCGCTGTCGTGGGTCTCCAGCGCGAAACCACTGTAAGCCCACAGCTGGCGCTTGCTACGGAAACGGTGGGGCGTCTGCAGCTGCGCAACCAGCAAGGCTGCACGAATCGGACCGATCGAAGGAATCTGGCGAAGCAATTTCACGGCATGATGCTTGCGGCTCTCGGTCAGCAAGTCGCGTCGCGCTTGCTGACGCACTGGTTGCAGCAGATCCAGTTGCTGATAGAGCCGTTCGGCCCGGAGACGAACTCCGGGTTCCGGGATCTTGTCTAACCATTCTGTGCGATGCCGCGGTGCATAGACGCTGGTACCGCTACAGGGAATGGCCCAGCTTCGGTAGAGGGCTTTGATCCGATTCATGACTCGTGTGAGATCCTTCGTAATGGTTAGGTAGCTGCGACCTAATTCTTTTATGGTGCGCATCCCGTGCTCGCCATGGTAAACCGACGTGAGCTGGTTGCCACGCAGCAGCTCCGCCAGCTTTCGCGCATCGATTCGGTCACTCTTGCTGCCGTCTTTCAACAGGGCGTTCTTGCGCGGATCGCAGACCACGAGATGGGTGACGTGAGGTTTCAGCAGGTCATGTAACCAGGCCGCAGAGACTCCTTCTTCGAAGGTCACCGATAAACTTCCGTGTAGCCCTTGGAGGAACTCAAGGATCGTGGCCGCTTTCGTCTCCAGAATACTTTCCATGATCAACTTCCCCGGGAATCTGTGACTGCAGCCGAGATCGTTGCTTGGTGGACGTCCATGCCGATATATTTCTCTTGGCTCATAACGCCGCTCCTTTCGGTAGGTGGTGATACGAATAACCACAACCTACAGCAAAGTGGGCGCCTTTTATATTGCGTGCATTGGCCTGTGGGTGTTGAAAAAGTCGGTACGTATCAGCTGATTTTCATGAGATCTGTGTGGCAATGCGAGATGTTTGGCAGCATAGTTTGACCATGCTATTTGCCATTGCCATTGTCGGAGGTCTAACGCTCATGATGGGTCAGCATAACCGCTCTGAATCGCTGTTCTATTACTTCCGACTGGATGATCAGGTACCAGAGAATCATCTGTTGCGTTTAGTTGATAAGCATATCGACTTCGGCTTCGTGCGTGATCGGCTAAAGGACAGCTATAGCGAAACTGGTCGTCCGTCGATCGACCCGGAGCTGTTGCTGCGGATTCTGCTGATTGGTTATCTGTACGGAATTACCAGCGAGCGCAAGCTGGTTGAGGAACTGCGCATGCATCTTGCCTGGCGCTGGTTCACCGGGCTTGGCTTCGATGAGGACGTTCCGCACCACTCCACATTTTCGAAAGAACCGCCATGGGCGATTCCACGAATCGCAAGTGTTCAAGCAGCTGTTCGAGGAGGTTGTGGCCCAATGCCTCGCAGTTGGGCTGGTGCGCGGAGACAAGCTATCGGTCGATGGAACTTTCGTTGAGGCGAACGCTTCCAAAGAGAGCCGCATTCCGCGAGAGCAACTGATGGGAGCCGCACAGGTCAACCGAACGGTGCGCGAGTACCTGGCTGGGCTTGAAATGCAGAACCCAGTAGAGGAGCCGACGCATAGCCAGGACAAAGTGTCCACCACCGATCCGGACTCCACGTATGCGACAAAAGGTGGCACACCGGCACGCATGGGGTATTACGACAACTACCTAGTTGATAACCACAGCTGTATCGTTGTGGGCGTGCAAGCGACAGGCCCCCGCTTGAGTGAGGAGTCTCGAGCCGCAGAGCACATGATCGCTCGCTTCACCCAATGGCAAGGCAGGAAACCGCAGTCCATCGCTGCCGATGCGAGCTACGGCAATGGTGAGTTTTTGCAGTGGTTGATGGACCGGGAGATCACGCCGTATATGCCCACCAGGGATGCTGTCGGGCGAACGAGGAGTCCCTTCTGTAGTCCGGACTGCTTTACCTACTTACCAGATAGCAACAGCTACATCTGCCCTGCAGGCCAGCAACTGAACTACGGCGGACGCAACGAGGGGAATCGCACGTTCGGCTATATAGGAACGCGCAAGAAGTGCGGTCCGTGCCAACAGAGATCCCAGTGTACGACCGGACCGTTCCGGTATCTTGCAATCCACATGAACGAAGCAGCTCGGCAACGAGCGAGAGATCTCCGGACGACACGGGAGTTCGAACATGCCCAACGACAGCGGAAGAAGGTCGAGGCCCTGTTCGCGGAACTAAAGAGTCACATCGGTCTTCGTCGCCTGCGCCTACGCAGGTTGAAGTTCGTCCGAGAGCAGTTCTTCCTGGCGGCCACTGCCCAGAACATCAAACGTCTGGTACGGTTCCTCAGCCGGCCAGCAACACCACCGGTACCTGCCACTGTTTAGGGAGGGGAAAGGAGGATACCCCCGCTCCCACGCACGCATCAGCCCCAGAACACCAGAAAAGGCACAGACTTTTTCAACACCCACGCCTGATATCGCCAAATGAGGCTCAACTCCATTTTTGCCCGTGATTCAGGAATAATCTGCCCAAATAGCAGCGAGCCTTAGTTATTTGAGCTTCGAGTATTCAGTCTGTGCTATGTGGCCTCACATCTCCAGTTGAAAAACACGCTCGAAAACGCAAAGGCCGAGATGGAAGCCGCAGCCAAGACAGCCGCCCAGGCCGAGGCCCGCGCCAAGTCGAAGACCTCGGGCAAGCGAGAGCCCGCTGCGGGTGCCCAGCCCAACGCGAAGGCTGGCGAAACCGCCGACCCTGTCGAGACACCGAAGCCCTCCGTTCTCAAGAGCCCGAGTCTCTTCGATATGAGTCCTACCCCCGCACCGGCGGTCCCGGTCACTCCGGTTATCTCCAGCCAGAGTGAATCCTCCGCAGAGTCAGAAGACCTATTACCCCCTCCACCGTGCCGGTGCACGATGTCTTCGGTGGCCAGCCAACCTTCGACCCAAAATCGCGCTTTGCACGCCAGAACGCCCCAGCCAGCAAAGACGCCGCCCACATCTACCTCAATGGCAACTACACGGCGGGCGTGGGAACCGCACCCGCCTGGACGCTCAACTCTAAGTACAGTCCCATTCTGCTGCTCTACCGCCGCTTCACGGTCGGCCCCCTGGTGACCACCGATATCGGGAACAATACGATCAAGGGCCAAACCTACGCCAACACCATCGATCTGGGAGCGACAGCCCAAGCCGTTTATCGGCCGGGAGGGGCGCTCGGGGTATCGGTTTTGACGCCGGGCGTGACCTACGAGACGGATCGGCAGTTTGATCGCGATAATCTTCTCGCCACGGTGGACATCCAGGAGTTCTTCGCTCATCTCTACGACACGCAGCAACAAAAGTCCCTTCGACTCTTTGGCGACTTGCGACGAAAGAACAGCTCGGCAAAACTGACCGATGTGAAGACACCGATGTTAGGCCATGACCTCGATTTTCACGCGGGTGTAGAAACGGGGAGTGCGCTGATCGACACAACTGTCAAAGCCTCGAAAGGTTCTGCGAGCGCCACACTTCCGCGGTATGGGATCTTTCGGGTTGTGCCGCAGGTTCACGGCCTTCTGCAAGTGTCGAGATTCAGTATCGACGAGTTATTCGTCGGGCGGTACGTCGCCCTGACCGAGAACACCATTGTCGAAACGGCGGACCACGCGCTCTATCTCAAGAAGATCGAAGGATGGAAGGCGCTCAGCACCCTGACGAACACGTTTGCTCTGGACACGCAGGGAAACTTCAACCTAACGGTGACGTACAAGAGCGGGTTCGCGCCACCGAACTACAAGCGTGTGAACGCAGTTCAGGCGGGTCTGACAATCAAATACTAGTGAGGTGAGGGAGTGCGATGAATCTTGCGTCAGGGCAACCGATCTCGATCTCTTTGCGCCGCCTTTTGATTGGCGCATGCGCACTGTCCTTTTGCATCTTCGCGGAAAACTCCGCGATGGCTGCCGCCAAGTCACCAGCCTGCTCGGTCGAGCCAGTGGACGCCAGGGGAGGCACTTTCACCTTTTCGTGGGAGCAGGTCCTTCAAGGAGACGCATTCATTTCCCTCCGTAACAACGGTGGGAAGAGTCAATCTGTCACGGTTGGCCTGGCAGGAGTTCCGATGTCAAAGCTGGGGCCTCCTCTCGCGGCCCTGTCGATCGAGCCGGATGCTGGCGTTACGAAGGACAAGCACGGAAAGTTTTCGGTCCCGCAGTACGGAGCCCTCCTGTTCAACCTCAAGGAAGCTGGAACTGCACCTTCCTTCGTCCCGCCTTCGGGAAGCTATGCGACCCAGCTTGTGCTCGGTTCGCCTTGTGACGCACCTCCATCCAAGCCGACCTCAATCATGATTACAGTCGGTAAGGTCCAACCCGCCATCGCAAAGCTCGCACTGATGGTTTCGCGCCCCAATCCGTGGACGAAATCCTGGACGACGAATGTGGATGCGCCCGTAAAGCCCAGAACTGCTCTGCCAGATCTGTCGAGTGGGAGCCGTGCGGTGGGAATATTGCAACGAGATTCCGGCGGTCTGGCCACCGTAACCTGGACCGCGACAAAGGACGATGGGAATCAAAAATATCCAGAGGCTACGCTTTCCGTCGCCGATCTTTCCGGCGCAGGAAGCTACTCCGGTACGATCGTTCTCGCCGACGAAAAACAGGGGTACGATGGCAAACCCAGCGCACCGCTTGATCTGACCATTCTGGTCAAAGACGATTGGTGGTGGCCTGCCGGAATGATATTCGTCAGCGTCTTGATTGCATTCCTCGTGAAACGCTACCTCGGAGTTCAGCGGCTCGTCTGGAATATGGGACTTGAAGAAGCATCGCTGGGCAAGGAGTATCAGGAGGCACAGCGTAAGTTCATAGCGGCGACGACCGGTCAGCCATACGGAGAGTACTCCATTCTCGAGGATTTCGGGAAACAGCGACAAAAAGTCCTTGACCTGATTGCCAAGGTTGAACAGGCATGGGGAATCACTAGCATTGACGACAACCAGGACTATAAGAATGCGTCAGCACTTCTCCTTGCACTGCACCATCAGCTGACGGCATGGGGAGACCTCGGTGACGAACTCTCCAGGCTCGCTGAGGCGCTGCATGCAGTGCAGGACGGCGGCCAGCATGGGAATGCCCCTGAGATTGACGCGGCGGAAGCACTGCTCACTGGGCAGACGATCAATTTGGAACGCATCGACGCCCTGTCGACTGAAGTTCTCCAAGCGACCCAGAACTTGAACGGCCTGATGCTGGCGCAGACAGATGCTGTCGGCCGAAACCTTGTGAAGACCATCTTCGGCTTGGGATTTAGGACCGCCCGCCCACACTCGAAGAGGTCACCCAAGGTTAGCGACGAGGGACGTGTCGCATTTTTCTCGAGGGCGATTCGCGAAGGTGATATCGCCATTGCGGTCTTCGCTCTTCTCATCGCCGAGTTAATTGGTTTCAACACGAAATACCTCGGATTCAAAGCCTTCGGCACGGTAAAGGACTACGTCGATCTCTTTGTGTGGGGAGCTGGAACCAAGGCGACCATCGATATCGTCACCGTGTGCTCGATAAAGTCTCCTCATCTTTCTATCGACAGCAGCCGCGCGCTTGAGTTGTTGTGCCTTTACCAACACTCGCGGCGATTGGGCTAACCCCTCTCAACCCTTCCAAACCTCAAAATCGTACGATAACGCTGAGCCCAACGCCCGTGGTTGTTTCCGGAGGTAGTGTTGCAAGTTTCAAATGCAGACAAGTTTGTCGCCGAGCGTCTGTCGTGCGTTCTTAGGCTGCCAAGTCGAAAAGGCTGTCGATGAACTGAATCTGACGAAGAAGATCATCTCCTGCCACCCATCGAACTTGCCCCTTGCGGATCATGTGGACTGCTTCGTAGCCTTGAATCGTTCGCCGAGCCGCCTGGAATTCTCGGAAGCCCTGCTTGGCGTTCACGCGACGTTTGATGGCTCGATGATCCTGTTCGAGAATGTTGTTCAAGTACTGCACCGGTCGGTGTCGACAGCGCTTGCGCAGCGTCCCTACCTTCTTACTGTCGGGGATCGCGGAGCTGTAAATCGGCGCCAGGTCAGTGTTGATCACTCGAGGTTGAGGATGGGATCGATCGCCGAGCGCCTTGCGAAAGAGCCGCTTGGCAGCATCGGCGTCACGGAACGTTGACAGCAAGAAATCGATGGTGCACCCTTGGAATCGATGGCCCGATACAAGTAGCACCAGCGTCCCTTCACGCGAAGGTAGGTTTCGTGCACCCGCCACGACTTGTTTGTCGGCTTGAGATGCTGTCGCAATCGCTGCTCCAACTGAGGGCCGTAATCCTGCACCCAGCGCCAGACCGTTGTGTGATCGACATGGAGACCGCGCTCTTCCAGCAGTTCCTCAACATCGCGCAGCGAGAGAGTAGCGAAGATACCACCGTACCGCACAAACTATGAGGCCGGGTTCGGTCTGACGCCATTTGAAGATCGCGGATCGGGTTGTCATTTCGCGATTCTTTCACGTCACCAGCCAGCAGCCCTGAAAGTTGCAACACATCCTTCCGGGACATTGGGAAGGTGATCTGCTGAGCGGCGCAAAGAACAGTTACATCGCGACTTTAGTCGAGCGTCCTTCACGCTTTGCCATGCTGGTCAAGGTGCCGGGCAAAGACACCGAAGCGGTCGTTCAAGCCTTGAGCCGGCATGTTGGTAAACTCCCGGCGACCCTGCGGCGTTCGCTGACCTGGGATCGCGGCTTGGAGATGGCCAGGCACAAGGAGTTTACAGTGGCCACCAAGGTCAAAGTGTACTTCTGCGATCCGCAGAGTCCCTGGCAGCGCGGCACCAACGAAAACACCAATCTACTCTTGCGACAATACTTCCCCCGAGGAACCGACCTTGCCCCTATCTCGCAAGCGCAGCTCGACCAGCGTCGCGCTGCGATTGAATCAACGTCCCAGAAAGACCTTGGGCTTCCAAACTCCGGCAGCTAGACTGCAAGCAAGTGTTGCGTCGACCGTCTGAGCCGGCACCGTTTTTCGTGCAGTTCGCCGTGGCCTATAGTGCGGGTGAAGGATGCCGCTGACTCTTCCGTGTCCGCTAGTTTACTAATGGGTCCACGTTCAGTCTCCATCAGGATCGGAGCGTTCTGCACCTGCACCGTTCCGCCGACGATAGGATGCACGCCTCCGCTAAGATCGCGGTACTCTATCATTTGTGCTGGTGCGCTAAAGCTGAGACTGCTGACTGAAATGGAATTCCAGACTACCAGTGCCCTGTAACCTCCTGGTCTTGTGATAGAGCATGTCCACGTTCCATTCTGGTCTTGCGCACAGGGCTGTGTCAGGGTCGCGCCGACGATCCACTTGTACGTCTCTCCATAAGCCACTCCATCTGGCAAGAGATTGTTTGCAGAGTCGATGAGACGTCCCCATTTCCGGTCACCATCGTAGGCATACCACAGCACGCGATCTACATTCTTGGACCACTGCAGGAAGAAGTACTTGGATAGAAAGGCAGCGCGATGAGTATCGTCGCCAATATTACTTTCTCCCCAGCTACATTCGGTGTCCCACAACGGCGTTGCGCTTAGATGGTGGTGACTCATGACTAACCGATAGGCGTCAACGATCGCGACAATGCGTTCTGCCTGGGCTCCTTCATACCCGTGGAACGCGACGATGTCGAAGGTGCGGAGGCCACCGGCCTTGACAAAGGAGTCCAGCCACTTTGCCCCTGTACTTCCGGTGGCCGCAGGAGAGAGAACCATAGCTGATGGATCGATGCTCTTGATGATTCGATAAGCGTGCTGAGCCATGGTAACCATAGTGGCAAGATCGCCGCAGTAAGAACTTGACTGGTCTGGTTCGTTCCAGAGTTCCCAATACTTGATGCGCCCTGCAGCATTTGTGACTATTGCGGCGACGTATTGATCCCATGCCGAGATAACTGGCGGAGCGCATTGTCCGGGACCATAAGGCCCTACTGCATCAGGGGCTGTGGAGGCCCAACGTGGCGTTCTACCAAAGGTGTAGAGGATCTGCCTTCCCCGCTCGTGTTTGTGGCGATGTATGAGTTCAAGCGAGTGAAGTTGTACTGACCCGATGCTGGGTTTGCTTCAGCCCAATCCAGGGCTGGATGGGCGTCCCAAGTTCTCGTCGTTCCAAAGGACAGTAGCGGATTCGTGTTCTTGTAATCGAGAACCGTCAGGCCAAAGAATGCTGAAGACGCGATCGGCTGGACGGTAGTGAGTTGAGTTGTACCAGGGGTGGGGCCTAAGGGCGTCAAGGTGTGCAGCGGCCAGCCAAGTATGTTCCCGGCTCGATCGCCCAACCATGGCACAAGGTTAGACAGCGATATCGCTTCGCTGCCTGAAAGCACGTAAAGCGCACAGTATAGGAAGCTGAAGCGAAAGAGCACGAGTAACCAAATCGGCGAGAATGAGAGCGTTTCTGGCTTTACTCCCTCTATCGAAAGTGTTTTTTCAGTCAATGCCTAAACTATATCGTGGTGAGCGATGGCAGACGGGACCGTACTCGATTTCCCGAGAATGTATGGTCCGCCGCGCGACTGCAAGAGAAAGTTTGGGCGAGGAGACAAGTCTGCGGCAATGTATTCGGTCTTTGAGTGGAGATCAGCTCTCCTGACCATGATGAGTTCCGCTGCGTGCCTCTCCTTACAAGTCGGTCGGTCGTTGGAGACCATTTTCGGGATCAGGTTTGAGGCACGCCGTTGTGACTGTTCTTTCGTCCTTGCTGTTCCTGTGCAGACTTTGTGGGGAAATTTTAGAATCCGTCGTCGTAGTGCGGGAAAGTGGGAGCGTGCTAACGCTTCCAAGCCGCAGGCGCCTTAGCCGCGCTACTCATGCTGCGACCAGGCGATCTGGCTTGTAGTCTTCTCCGCTCGACAGGACAGCCCAGGCAATCCGTGCCAACTTGTTGGCCATGGCAACCACGACGACGTTCTTGGGAGCTCTCAGGTCGAGTGCATCGAGCCAGGCTCCGATGGGTACTCGATCAACGCGGCGTTCAAGGTTGAAGATATCGTGTGCGAATGGTGACCGTTCGATCCAGTTCATCTCCAACTTCGAGTATCTTAAGCCGAAGGTCTCGGTCTATCGCAGAGCTTTTCAGGTAGTCGTGGACCTGCGTCTGGGCGTCGCCGGCTACCTGCTCTTCGATAAAGTTATTAAGCCAGCCGACCAGAAAGAAGATTTTGCGCTGACGTTTAATCTGGTCGAGCGCGGATAGAGCGGAATGAAGGTAGGGCTCGGTCAGCGTCGTCTGGTTCCAGTAATTGAAGTCTCCGAGGCTGCCTTCAATCCAATCCTCCGGACGTTCAGCGTTGTGCAAGTAGTCGTCGAAGTACAACTTCTTGGTGGAAGCGTCAGGACGAGCGGCCTGCGCGATGTAAGCAAACTTTTTCCGTCGCCAGATGGGTCACGGCGCTCTTCTTCGGCGAGATAGATATTTGCCTCCGGATCACCATAAGCGATAAGGGCTGTCACCAGACGCCACCGATCTTGTTGGCGAAGCTGTACCCCCGGCACCGTGAGTTGCCCGCGGAGGAGTGCCTTTACGTTTACGCGGCCGGATTGGTCCTGGGCGAAGGTGGCGACTTGGCGGAACCAGACGATGCGCATGTCCTGTTTCTCATCGTGAACCATACGGTCTGCAGCAAGTTTGGCAAAGCTGTCGGTCAACTCTGCCTGGACAGACGGGGAGACATAGCGGTGGAGCGCTACCGTTACATGTTGCAAGATGCTGGTGGCGAGGGCCTCATCGTGTTCCGTCGGCAGGCTCTGCAATGCTAATTGCAGATAGTCGATAGGAGGGAGCTTGGCGAGGCGCACCGATGCCCAGAGCGAACCCCAGAGCAAGGATCGGTCGAAGACGTTCCGCATCGTCGAGATATTCTGCATGACGTAAGCGCGGCTGGTATCGTCCAGCAAAAAAGACCATAGCCTTGGTCTCGAGCGTTGGCAAAGACGTAGGCCGGGCATGGTTGTCCTACTGCCGCCGCAACATCCGCGTTGGCGCTGTTCAAACGAATTGCGACCGTGGTCGAGGTTCCGTCGGCATAGCCGAGCATCGCTTCTGAGCTGACAGGCCACAGATAGCCCTGCCCCAGCACGTCATGCTGCGTGACATGGAAACTGTCGATGCGGTCTTTGGCGCAACTCCAGGCGACCTCGATCTGAGGCATGCCGCGATGACGAATCCACATGTCTGCCCACTGTTTGAGTGACTGGCCGGAGACGGCCTCGAAGGCGTAAGTGAGATCGCTCCACTGCGCATTGCTGTATTGGTGTTGATGCAGGTAGAGCTGTAGTCCCTTGCGGAAGTTGTCCTCGCCAAGTACGAAGGCGAGCTGTTTGATGATGCCTGGCGCTTTCGAGTAGACGATGGCGCCATAAGCGGACTTCGCATCTTTAAGATTGGGGATGTCCTGGTAGATAGGGGTCGTACCCTGCGTCTCGTCGATGCCGTAGGCTGCAGGCTTGATGGATTCGTAAAAGCGCTTCCAGACGTTGTCGTTGGGGTGCATTGTGGCGAGAGTCTGATAGGCCATGTACTGTGCAAAGCCTTCTTTGAGCCACAGATCATCGAACCACTTCATAGTGGTGGAGTCGCCGAACCATTGATGTGTGAGTTCGTGCAGGATGATGATGTCGCGGTTGACGATGTTTGTCTGAGTTGGTGCAGTGCGAAAGAGGACAGACTCTTCTCTCAGGAAGGTCGCTCCGGCATGCTCCATACCGCCAAAAGCGAAACCGGGGATGAGAACCATGTCGTACTTCGGAAAGGGAAATGGCTGCGCGAAGTAGGTCGACAGGTGACGCATGCCGTCTGCTGCGATTTGTTGGACGGCAAGGGCTTCGCTCTCTGCAGCTTTGGCTTTGGATTTGCGCACGTAAAGACCGGGAAGTCCATCGACGGGGTGAACCTTGTGAAATGGGCCTGCCGCATACGCGAAGAGATAGGTGCTGATTGGTTCGGTCTCCCCGAAGCTGGTCCTGGTCTGCGCTTCAGGTAGCTTATCGCTTGATACGGGGTTCGTGTTCGAGACGACGGTCCATGCCTCCGGAGCAGTAATCTCAAGGTGGAAGCGGCCCTTGAGGTCGGGTTGATCGAAGCAAGGAAATGCCATGCTCGCATCCATTGGAACGAAGAGGGTATAGATATACTCTGACCCATCGTCGTGATCGTCGAAGCGCGTAATCGCCTTTTCAGCGGCGGCGATATTGGCGCTGAAGTGAACCTCGATATTGTTGAGTCCCACGAGGAGCATCGAAGGCGGCAGAAGAATGTGGCCGTTGCTTTCGGTGACTGGTGTCGAATGTTCGTTGATGGAGAGCGACACGACCTGCCCATCGCGGAAGTCGAGCAGTAGCGGTGAGGCATTATCCTTCAACTGAAAACGTAGGTGCTCGGTTGCCGCGGTAGTCGGAGCGTGTGGTGCCAGCGTATAGGCGAGATCATAGTGCAGATCAGAGACGCGGGCAGCGCGCTCAAGTGCGAGTTCGCGCGGAATGCCGGTGGGCGCAGTGGTGGCAGCAGGGAGGGGGCGGATGCTGCGCCAAGCATAAGGAGGGCGGCGAGAATCATGGGTGCTCCTGAATTCTGTTACTGGGACTGCGGTTGTTTGGAGTGTCGTTAATTCTGTTTCGATGTCTCCGGCGAGGATGTTGCAGGGGCCGCGCCCCAGCCGCCGCCGCCGGGCGTCTCGATACGGATGACATCACCGGCCTTTGCCTCGAGACTGCACTTGCCCGGCAGCTCCCGTGACTCTGTGCCGGAGAGCAAAATCGAACGGCCTGCGGCTCCCGCTTCTCCGCCCACGAGACCATAGGGCCGAAAGATGCGACGGTCGGTGAGCAGAGTGATGCGCGCTGGAGTTGTGACCTCGATCTCGCGGACGATGCCGTCGCCGCCGCGATATTTCCCTGCACCGCCTGAACCGACGCGGTAGGTGTAGGAGCGCACGCGGAAGGGGTAAGCATACTCAAGCGCCTCGATGGGCGTGTTCGAGGAGTTGGTCATGTGCGTGTGAATGCCGGAGACACCATCTGCGGTTGGCCTCGCTCCCATGCCACCCGCGATGGTCTCGTAGTAGGCGAAGGAACGCCCGGTCCGGGGATCGATGCCGCCAATGGTGAGGTTGTTCATGGTGCCGGAGCTTGCCGCTGGGATGCGCTCTGGCAACGCCTGGGAGAGTGCGCGCAGCAGTACGTCGACGATGCGCTGCGAGGTCTCGACATTGCCGCCTGCAACCGGCGCAGGAAGCATTGCATTGACGATGGACCCTGAGGGCGCAACGACAGTGATGGGCCGCATCAAGCCGGCTGTCGCGGGAGCATCCTCCGGCAGCAGGCAGCGGAAGACGTAGTAGACGGCCGAATAGGTGATGGCGAAGACGGCATTAATACTGCTCTCGACCTGTGCGCTCGAGCCGGCGAAGTCGATCTTGACGCTGCGGTCGGGGGCGCTGAACGTGATCGTGGCCTTGATACGAATGGGATCGTTAGCGAAACCGTCGTTGTCGAGAAAGTCTTCTGCACTCACGATTCCGGTTGGCACCTTGGCGAGCTCAGCGCGCATCAGACGTTCGGAATAGTCGAGGAGCTCTACCGAGAGTCTGCGAATGAGAGGCGCACCATACTTCTCGATCAGCTCCTGCAGGCGAGCCTCGCCAACGCGGCAGGCGCCGATCTGACTCATCAGGTCCCCTTCGCGCTCGCCTGGGGTGCGGACGTTATGCAGAATAAGCTGCATTATGGGGCGGTTGAGCTCACCTGCCTGCACAATCTTAACCGGCGGGATACGCAGGCCCTCCTGATAAATCTCGCGGCAGAGGCCCATCGAGCCTGGGTAGAAACCGCCGACATCTGCATGGTGGGCGCGCGCAGCGACATACAGCAACGGAGAAGTCTCGCCTGGAGCAAAGACGGGGAGGACCATCGTAATATCGGGCAGGTGCGTTCCGCCGGTGTAAGGGTCGTTGAGTATAGCGATATCAGCAGCGCCCAGCTCCAGTGCATTGATGGCTGCGCGAACCGACATCGGCATAGAGCCCAGGTGCACAGGCATGTGATCGCCCATCGCAATAACATGTCCCTGACCGTCGAAGACCGCGCAGGAGTAGTCGCGGCGCTCCTTGATATTCGGAGAGAAAGATGTGCGGCGCAGTGCAGCACCGATCTCCTCGGCGACTGAATGGGTTGCGCTTTTGAATATCGCGAGTTCGATCGGGTCGACGTTCGGTGTCCCCAACTCCGCTTCGCCAGGGGCGGCCGTCTCTCCAATAATTAACGACATGGTTCAGTTCACCTCGATTACAAGATTGGCGTACTCATCGACGTGGGCGCGACAGTCAGGCGGAAGCACAGTGGTCGAGCTGTATTCGGTGATGAGTGCGGGTCCGGCAAAGGTATCTCCGGGAGTGAGTAGTTCGCGCTGGTACACCTTACTCTGCCGCCACTCGCCGCTGAAGTGGATGTCGCGCACCTTGAGCACGGCTTGCGAGCCATCTCCTTCGCGTGGTTCCTGGCGAGGCAGCTTTATCTGGCCTGTCTTCGCGGTGAGGCGTACGCGGACATTCACCGCCTCGACTGCCATCGCTGTGTCCGAGTAGCCGTAGCGCTTCCTGTGAGCGTGGTGGAAGTAGTCAAAGATGTTCGCTCCGGCGGGCACATTCAACTCATAGCCCTGGCCGACGTAACGTAGATCGGCGGATCGTACGCCCTCTCCAGTTAGCCCTTCGCTCGCAAGATCTTGTGCGCCACGCTCTTCGAGTTCGGCGAAGTATGGCTCGAGCCGCTGCGGATCGGGGGCATCATAACGGTCCGCGAGTAATCACGAACGACATCGGCCATCAGGATTCCCAGCGCAGAGAGTGCTCCTGGCATACACGGCACAAGCACCCGGGGAATACGCAGCGACTTCGCCAGTGAACAGGCATGAAGCGGACCTGCGCCTCCGAAGCAAACGAGAGTAAACTCCCTTGGATCATAGCCTCGTTCGATGGAGATGACACGGATGGCCTTCTCCATGGCTGTCTCGGCAAGCATCACGATGCCGGTGGCATAGTGCTCCACGCTGGCGAGACTACCGCGCGTACGGTCCATGATTTCGCGTGTTCGTGCGTCGTCAAGGCGTACATTGCCTCCAAGGAACAGGTCGGGATCAAGACGCCCCAAGATGAGGTTGGCGTCGGTCACAGTAGCGTGGTGGCCATGGCCATAGCAGATGGGCCCCGGCACTGAGCCTGCGGACTGGGGACCGACGTGCAGCACTCCGCCTTCGTCGAAGCGTGCGAGCGAACCTCCGCCCGCTCCCACGGTGTGGATGTCGAGCATCGGCACGCTAACTGGAAGCTCGGAGACGACAGATTCGTTGGTTGTCTTTGGTCCTCCCTCGGCGGCGTCCATCAGAGATACGTCGGTCGAGGTCCCCCCCATATCAAAGCCGATAAGCTTTGTGAAGCCTGCGACGCAGGCGATGTGGTAGGCGCCTATGACCCCGCCAGCAGGGCCGGAGAGCACCGTGCGCACAGGCTCACGCGCCGCGAGCGAAGCAGAGACGATGCCGCCCGACGACTGCATGACCTGCACAATGCTTGCAGGGAAGCGGTCGGTAAGCGAACTCTCTAGATCGCGAATATAGCTACTGACCTTCGGAGCCAGATAGGCATTGGTGACCACAGTCGAGCCGCGTTCGTACTCGCGAAATTCAGGCAGAATCTTGTGCGAGATGGAGATGGGAAGTCCAAGCGGTTCTAGCGCTTTAGCGACCAGCTCCTCGTTGTGCGGGTTAACGAAGGAAAAGAGTAGCGATAAGGCGATTGATTCCGCGCCGCTCTCGCGAATCCTTTCGCGTAACTTGCTGAGATGCTCGATGGATGGTGAGCGCAGGATCTCGCCCTCGGCGTTGGTTCGTTCCTCGACGCCGAAACGCAGCGAGGGCGGAACGACACAAGGCATGGGCGAACGGAACCAATCGTATAGGCTGGGCCGCGCCTGCCGGCCTATGGCGATGACATCTTCAAAGCCGATAGTTGTGACGTAGGCGACGCGCGCCCCGCGCCGCTCGAGCATAGCGTTTGTCCCGACCGTTGTACCGTGGCGGATCTCCGGCCTCGCATCCTTGGGCGTCACCTTAAGGACCGCGTCCAAAACCGCTTGACCGGGTTGTTGCGGCGTGGAGAAAAGCTTCAGCACCTTCAACTGCCCCTCTTCGAGATAGACACAGTCAGTGAAGGTGCCGCCGCTGTCAATTGCGATACGCATGCGAAAAACTCCCATCTCCCTATGAAACTCTGGTGAAAGATCTCTGTAACGTTTCAACACAGAGACCGCGAATTTTTATCTCCTCCGGCTGACTTAACCTGGAATATCGATCTTCGACGTCCTTTCGATCGTTCGAAGCACATGGTCGGCCGCGCGTGCTTTGGCTAGCTCCGGCTTGCGTGCACGAATGGCCTTGACGATCTCGTCGTGTTCGTCGACGAGCTCTTGACCGTAGCTCGCCATGGAAATAACGAGATAGAAGTATCGGATAAGCCGTGTTTGCAAATTGGAGGTGACATCGGAGATCAACTCGTTGCCGCTGGCCGCTGCGATCTCCACGTGAAGGTTGCGATTCCACTCGAGAAAGGTCTCGTAGCTTTTCTTCTGCCCTGGGTGGTAAACATAGCCGGCCCACTTTTCAATGCTTTTGATCTGAGCGTCGGTTGCCCTCTCAGCGGCGAGCGCGGCCGCTGAAGGATCGACGATAAGCTGCATTTCATTCAGATTGCGATACTCCTCAATGGTGAGCGGCGCGATGAAATAGCCGCGGAAGGGCACGATCTGTAGCAGCGCCTCTTCCTGAAGCCGATGGCAGGCCTCGCGGACTGGCGTACGGCTGGCCTTATAGCGCGTACACATATCTGACTCTGACACCGAGGCACCCGGCTGCAGATCGCAAGCGATAATGTCGTTTCTCAGTGCGAGATACACACGAACAGCCTCCGTCATAAACCTCCTTAGATCACCGAGAGCTGTATACAGCTTGATCATCCGTCGTCTCGTCAATCTGGTCAAGCAAAAAAAACGCAAAATCTGGTAAATCATTGGCATTTTTGCACTTCAATCACTGTCAAATATTTCTTGACATATTGCATAGGTAAAGTTATAAACGTGCAACCACCGGTGTAAAAATCTAAATAATTCAACGGCTCGGCTGTTCGTTCAGCGGGGATCCGGAGGTGAGATGCGCTCATTTCTGCAAGGCAGGATCTGGTCAATAGTTCTTCTGTCCCTCTTCACAGCCTCGTTCGGTTTACTTTCGCGAGCATACGCCCAGGGTGCGGATGCTGACGTCTCCGGACATGTGATGGACAACTCGGGTGCCGCCATTGTCGCAGCGCACGTGGTCCTGACGAACATGGACACCGGCGTAAGCCGCGAGATCGACTCAACCGATGGAGCGTATCATTTTCAGCCGGTTCTGCCCGGTCACTACAGCCTTATCGTGACCGCAAATGGTTTTTCTCGTAAGGCTGTGACCGACCTCATAGTGACGCTTGGTGGGCACCTGGGCCAAGACATCAGTCTTTCGATTGGCGGCACGTCCGACACCGTCACGGTCGAAGGCTTTTCACCTCAGGTGAATACAGAAAGCAACGAGGTGGGCGGTGGTGTTAGCAACGACCAGATCAACAAACTACCCGTCAACACGCGTCAATACCTCAATCTCGCGTTGCTGATCCCGGGTACCACCCAGGATGCCTCACGGACCTTCTACAACAACGTTCAGATTGGCGGCGGTTCGGCCTTTTATTCGAACGGATTCCAGGTCGACGGCGTCATCAACACCTGGGCCGAAGAGGGCGAGCCACGGCAGAACTTTCCGCAGGGTGCGGTGCAGGAGTTCAACGTCCTCGTCTCGCAATATCCGGCGGAGTATGGGCTTTCGGTCGGCGGCGTCATCACGGTTGCTACCAAAAGCGGCACAAACAAGTTTCATGGAGAAGCTTTTGAGCTCTTCCGGCAAAAGGCTTTGAACCGCCCTACCCCGTTTCAGAGCACGAATCCAAGTTTCCTCCGCAACCAGTTCGGCGCAGATATCGGCGGTCCGATCATTCATGACCGCACTCATTTCTATGCTGCCTATGAACGTACTCAAACTAAGCAGGTGTACACAGTCGCGACGGGACACCCTGAGTTTTACTCCGTAAATGAAGGCAACTTCGATCAGCCCAGCTACGACCAGATGCTTACCGGCCGCATCGACCACCAGATAAATAACCGGCAATTGCTATTCGTTCGCTACGCACAGGAGTGGAACAAGTACACCTTTCAGGGTTGCGGCGGCAATTCGGTCTACGACTGCTACAACGGCCTCATTCCCCGCATCTCGATCGTGGGCGGACACACGTGGACTCTGAATCCAAACTTCGTCAACGAGTTTCACTTCCAGTATGCGAGAGCAGCGTATGAGCTCGGGCCCCCTAGCGCTGCGATCCCGACCAATCCGACATCCTACTCCCGCAGGTACTGGCAGCATTGCAGACCGGCTACCTCTTTCCAAGCTTTAAGTACGGCTTCGCCTACGCAGAGACCGGGGTCGAGTCCCGCTACGAGGTCAATGATGTCCTAAGCTACATCTGGCACAATCACAACTTCCGTACTGGATTCGAGACCAGCTACATCCCCTTCACCGATGGCGGCGCATCGAACTATAACGGTACGTGGACGTTCGGAACCGATCAGAAGTTCGACCCCACCAACCCCGCTACTATTGCTGCGTTGACGAAGCCAACATCTTACTCTCAGACCATTCCGTTTCTCTCCACATATACTCCGACTACTCCGATCGGCGTCTTTGTCGAGGACGAGTGGAAGGTGATCCCCACCCTTACTGCCAACATCGGCATCCGTTGGGAGCGCCAGTTCGGTTCATTTGATGAGCGACTTACCCTGACTCCGGCACAGGCACTTATCCCGTTCCTGGGCAATCCGCACACGCGCGGCGACGACGATAACGTTGCACCGCGCATTGGCCTGGTGTGGGATCCGACCAAGAAGGCGCGCGATGTGATCCGTGCCGGCTACGGCATTTATTACAACAACATTCAGACCCTGCAGAATGTCGGTGAACCGCGCAACCTTCTTAGCTGCAACATCACCATCAACTCGCCCAATTATCCCGATCCATTCAACGGTAAGACGGCGTTGCAGTTCTGCTCGGTGAACAATCCAAATGTAACTATTCTTCCCCAGAACTTCCAGAACCCCTACGCGCAGCAGTTCTCCGTCGGCTACTCGCGGCAGCTCAGCCCAAATCTCGCGCTGCAGGTGGACGGGCTCTACACACACGGATCTCGCGACTATCGCGTCTTCGACCTGAATTACCCGCAGAACTATCCGGTCAGTTCCGTTCGTCCTCAAGCTACTTGGGCGCAGATCAACTCCCACCTGCCGATTGCTTCCAGCAAGTACAAGGCGCTCTTTGTTCATATGGATAAGCGTCTTGCCAACCACTATCTCTATAGTGCCTCCTACACACTGTCTTCGGCGAAGGATAACAATCCGCAGAATATCGTCAGTAATCCGCTCAATCCCGGTCTTGACTGGGGCCCCGGCAGCACGGATCGCCGTCACGCCTTTGTGGGCAGTGTTGCCTATCAGGCGCCATACGGCATTATGCTGAGTGCCATCTACACAGTGCGTTCATCGTTGCCTCTCAGCGCACTGGCATTTACCACCGCGGCAACCTCGCTTACTCCGAATGCCGACTCCACTTCTCAGTACGTACCTGGAACGACACGCAACCAGTTGAATCGCAATATCAGCTTTGCCGCTATCAATGCCTACCGTGCTACGCAGGGGCTTGGTGCCATCTCGGTCAGTCAGTTGCAAAATAGCAACTACCAGAGCTTCGATCTGCGTGTGCTGCGTGACTTCAAGATCCGTGAAACGATGCGGCTCGAGGTTTACGGGCAAGCCTTCAACCTCTTCGGCCACGTCAATTATGTGAACTCGAGTATCACGAACAGCGCGACCTCAAGCACTTTCGGTAGGGCCACCAACGCCACCAATCTGCAACAGGCGGAGCTCGCAGCTCGCTTCGTCTTCTAACCTCAGCCTGGAAGCTCCATGGAGAGCCGAAATTCGGCTCTCTACACTTTTGTCCTTCTTCCTTGAGGGTGTCATGAGGCCAGTATTACGGCGTACCGCGACCACAGGCTTGAGCGTGCTGCTTGCGGCTACGCCGGTAATCTGTAGAGCTCAAGAACCAGACCGGCTGCGCATCGAGAGCTACTTGAAATCGCTGACACCCGTGAACAGCCCTGTCTTCACCGCTGAGCAGGCTAACACACTAGCAGCGTGGCCACTCTCTTGTATGGACCATCCGCAGCCGCCACCGGAGGGCGACCAGTATCTTTGGGACTATGCTTCTAAGCCTCGGCTTGATTCGGACTACGACAAAACGCATGCGTTCTATAGCTGTTACGACTGGCACTCCGCCGTAAACTCTTCCTGGGCGATGGTCGCTTTGCTCAAAGATTTTCCTAATCTTCCATTGGCATCGCTTTTGCATGAGAAGCTGACCGACCACTTAGGACAAAAGAACATCGCTGGCGAAGTAGAGTTCTTTAAAGAGGCCAAGGGATTCGAAAAACCTTACGGTTATGCGTGGCTGCTGAAGCTCTATGCGGAGATCAAGACCTGGAATGATCCTGCCGCCGCGAAGCTCGCTTCGAATCTGCAGCCGCTTGCGGAGCTCTTCTCCGCCAAGTTGATAGAGTTCTTCGATCATCTGCCGTATGCCACGAGGGTTGGCGTACACCCTAACACGGCTCTGTCGATGACACTGGTGCTCGACTATGCCAACACAACTTCCGATACGAAGCTGAAGGATGCGGTGTTGCGTAATGCATCGCGACTCTTCGGCAAAGATGAGCATTGCCCGACGTGGTTTGAGCCAGGTGGTACAGAGTTTCTTTCGCCCTGCCTCGCTGAAGCGCAGCTGATGGCTCATACCATGGATCGTACAGCTTATGCGCACTGGCTCAGCAAATTCCTGCCGCCGTTGTACTCGCCGGAGTTCCAGCCCCTTGTGCAACCGGTAGACATCAGCAGGTTGCAAAATCCGGAGGAGCTCGCCGGAAAGTCTCATCTGATCGGTCTCGCGTTTCACCGGGCCTTTGCCATAGCGGCTATCGCGGATGCGCTGCCTCCGAGCGATCCCCGCGCTGCTGCTCTACGTACGTTGTCCAAGCGAGATGCATCCTCCGGTTTCGCCGCGTTATCCGAGGCGGGCTATATGGGATCTCACTGGCTTGGGACCTACGCCCTTCTTTATCTCCGTGCCAGCCATCATGATCCTCCGACCTACCCGCAGTCGCGATGAAAAGTAAGTCACAGCCGAAGTGAACAGCAAACCATTAGGAGCGCAAGCATGACCGAGTTTCTGCAACGCCGAGCAAGACAGCTCAATCTTCAGCCCCTGCTTTGTGTATTCCTCTTACTGGTAACTCCTGCTCTTTTATCTCAGCTTCCTGCACCCCAAGTGCCTGCTGTGGCAACGTCGCCGGAGAAAACGAGCCTGCTCGAAGACCCATTCCGTCTCGGCGTCATCCTTCAGGACACTAACAGCGACCAGATCGCCGATATTGTCTGTGGACACGTGATCGTGTCTGCATCGCCCTCTGCCGCCGATAATGCAGCTGCTGCCAACCTCGCAGCGCGTCTCGGATATGAGAGCTCCGCGTTCACGCTTCCCCTCGTAATTCAGGGTGGTCCGCGTCCTGTCGCCGGATGTCCCTCGCCGGGCGCAAACTTCTGGGTCGGTCAGACTGCCCTTTCTGCGGAACAGCTCAAGAAGGTCGAGCCTGTGCTTCGCTCCCTAGGTTTGGGCGAGGGTGCTGTGGTCAGCGTCGACGGCGGTCTTGCCTTCATCGCACCGGACCCCGTCGGCCTTCTTGCCGCAGCGAATGGATACGCTGCACGTGCCCCGTTCCTCTGGTCGGTGCCGGGAGACAAGCTTAGCCTGCTTGCGAAGAACGCCAACGCGGCATTTGCCAAGATATTGCCGAAGATCACCATAGAGACGATTGCACTGATCTTCGGAGAAGGAGCTGGCGTGCGACGCGTCATACTCGACGTCGCCGGGACCACCGACGTCGAAGCGGTGCGAAAGACGCTGCATCCTGATGAGGGAACGCCGGTGGCGTTCGGCTCGGTGAAGGAGATTGAGTTGATGATAGGTGAAACGCCGCTGACCATTGCAAACTCCGCTGCACAGAACCGTGCAAGCTCTCTACCATCCTCACCCGAGTTGGCCGACGGAGACAGCCGCTCGCTTGATCTCGCAACGCTATACACGACAAAGGGTCTGCTGACCGGCAGTGCAAAGAAGCCAATTCCGGCAGGCGTCGCGGCAAAGCTCTATCTCCCGGCAGGCTCTCGCGGGGTCGCGCTTGCCAACCTTGCTGCGCGGATGGGGCTTGAGACGACAGGCCTCAGCCTGCCGCTTGCGTTCCCCGATCCAGGTCTGACTTCCTCGCAGATAAAGAGTGAGGCTGTTCTCGTAGAAGGTTCCCCAGCCGCAGACCACCTGAAAGACTTGCTTGCCGCAAAGCCTGGTGTCGATCTCGACAAACTTGTCCCTGGTAGCTTTAAGGCTGCAACCAATGCTGCGCAACTGCCAACTCTCTCAGCGGACGAAGGGGAACTGCGCGTCGTCGAGCATGGCTTTGGCAAGTCCGATGCAATTCTGGTTCGAGGTGACGACTCCGGTGCGGCTGCTGCGCTGAACTATACCTCCAACAATGCTCCGTTTCTGTGGGAGCCTGGCAAACGATTCACTCCGCTTGAAGAGCTACGCGACGATGTCCGGCGATTCTTCTCCGAGCGTTCCTCGATCGGCCAGACGACGGCGGCACTCTACCATCTCGACCAATGGAGCAAGGAATTGGCCAAAACACACCCTGGCAAGTTGGCCAGCGTCTCTGCCGAAATCGATGTGGACGAAGCTGATCCCGGGTTGAAGGCTTATGTCAAAAAGTTCTTGAGTCAGCGACTCCACGCCGACAAAGTCGATGTCGTCACAGGCAATCTTCACGCCGGAATCAAGTGCTGCGCCGACGAGCCCGCACAATATCTTCAGTCCGATCTTATTCCTTTTCATCAAGCGGAGCCTACTTTTGCCGAGGACATTGCTCTGCCGTGGAGGGCACGCGCTTGATCGATGCAGTTACGAAAGCTGCGGCGTCTCTACCCAAAGGGCAGCCGATCGTCGTGCAGGCCGGCGTCAGCGAAAGTCCCGAGCAGCGGCTGAAGCTAACCGCCGACATCAAGACTGTACTCGCCAAGGCTGGGATCGTTGATGTGCAGGTAGAAGTTCTTTGCGCATATAAACAGGGTTACAGTTGGCTGATGGATGATGTCGCGGTCGCGCTCGCGGGTAAGCCGGTGCAGCGCCTGAAGATCGAATTTGCGCCCTACAAAGACCCTACGCAGTCTTCCGCGATGCGGACCGAGGCCCGCTGGGTGCAGGAGCTCTACCCGGTCGATGAGATGTTGGCGAAGAAACTCGATATTCCCCTTGCCAGCGTTGAGCTTTCAAAGATGCCGACTGACGAAGGGCCAACCTATCGCGTGCATGCTTTTACCGCCGATGGCCACGAGATCCTCACGCGTGATTTCAGCATTCACATCGCGCCGCGTCCGTATAGCAAAGAGTTCGCTAACTATGAGCAGGTTCATGTCGAGACCGGATGGCTCGACATCTCTGTAAGTGGCAAACCCATGACGAGCGAGCGCATCGCGACCGACACCGAACTCTTCTGGGACCACTACCAGAACGAAACACTTCCGCGTGTCTTCGCGATCGTCCGCAAACAGAACGAGGGTAAACCCAAGGTGGAGTTCCAGCCTCTCTTCGATACGTTGCGGATCGACATGCACCTCAGCGAGCCTGACTACAGCATCGGCCTCGACCAGGAACGTATCTCATCGCTCGAGTCACTACAGGAAGATGTCCTCTTTGCAACGCAGAACTCGTTCTACATGTTCGGCGACCTCATCTCGACCGCTGCAATGGACTACATGGGCCGCATCCTGCCCGTGGCGCATCTCTCCGAAGAGGGCAAGGATGGGCATGTACGCGTGGAGTTTTACGCGAAGGATGCCTCGCGCCCCCAGGTGCGTCTGGCTTGGCGCGAAAAACAGGACGATCCCGAGCAAGAGCGCGCTCGTGACCTGCCTCTAATCGTCAATATCAGCCCAAGGCTTGTCGGGCTACGCCTGCATGCCGGACATGACTCGCTCGACTCGCTTACTTGGCAGCTTCCGGTTGCGAGCAATGAGGATAAATTTACGGAGTGGCGCAAGCTGGTCACCGAAGATCAACTCGAACGTACTGTCCTATCCGCCCAACAGGGAAGTGCGCAGCTCGATTGGCTTGAGAAGCTGCACGCCGCCGGACTCTACCGCGACTCTCTGTCCTATCTGCATCTGAAGCAGATGAAGGTGGAGTTTTTGCTACCCCTGGAGCTGCACCCGCCCGAACATACCCTGCGCGAGGCGGTCGTTGCGCAGGCAGCTATCGTGCCTCCTGCGCACAGCCGGCCGCAGATCACTGAGGTCACGCCTACGCCGTTGAAGGATGACAAAACCTACGTCCAGTGGGAGCAACCCATTGACGACCACGAAAACGAGCATCTGCTCGCCCGCCTGGCGACCTATCCCGGTGTCGATGTGTATTGGATGGGCCGAAGTTACCTGGGCAACAACATCTGGGCAGGTGACATCATGCTTCCTACACCGTCGCAGCTACGTTCCACAGCAAAGGAGACGACCCTCAAGGCTACGATCGTCTACTCCGGACGCCAGCATGCAAACGAGGTGTCGAGTACCAGCCATATCCAACGTCTCGCCGAAGAGCTTGTAACAAACCCATCCACGCGCGAAGCGCTCAAGAAAGTGAATGTCGTCGTCCATCCCATCACCAATCCTGACGGTGCAGAGCTTGCGATTGACCTCGCCAAAATTACGCCGGACAATATGCTGCACGCCGGTTATCACGCATCGCTGACCGCCGATGTCGTCACCGCCCAGTGGGACGAAGACCCGATCTACCCCGAGTCGCAAACACGCCGGCAACTTTGGAAGGCGTGGCTTCCGGATGCATTTCTAAATCCACACGGTTATCCGTCGCATGAGTGGGTGCAGCCTTTCTCTGAGTACTCCGGCTGGGTCATCCAACGCGATCAGGCTGAGCTGGGCCGTGCATGGTGGATACCCCGCGGCTGGTTCACCAGCCTCAACTACCTTGGCGATGATGAACATGCCGAGAGCAAGACCGTCACTTACGCACTCCGCGATTACATCACCGATTCGGTAGCCAAAGCTCCTGGCGTCCTCGACCTTAGCACTCGCATGAACGCCCGCTACTTCCGCTATGGGCAGCAATGGGACGAGCGCGCCTTCCAGCAGCCAATTTATAAAGGCATCCGCGTTTATATGGCCATGGCGGGAGCGACGCCCACCGCGAAGTCGCCGTCCTTCGAGAGCCGCTTTCCCGATGTGACCTACGACGACGGCTACACCGAAGCACCCGACGAGACCGCGCGTGGACCCTACCTTCATCTCGTCGCGGGTGCTGGTCTGGCGTACGATCATGCTCACCTGAAATATCTGGTCGATGGAAAATTCAAGATCAAACACACGCAACGCGAGTTCTTCGACAACGTCCAATGGACAGTAACCCGCGACCGCCCTGTGCTGATCGATGCTCCTGCCACCCCCGCCGCGCCCGCGTCTCCTGATCCGGCACAATCACCGGCACCATCCACGCTTCACTAAACGCAGCGCGAATGAAGGAGCTTATGTCCTCTGCCGAGATCCTGAATACGGAGTCAAGCACCTTCTGGCAGCTGGCTGCTCAGCCCGCGCGCCGGAACGCCCTCCTGGCTGCATCGCTCGGTTGGATGCTCGACAGTATGGACGTCATGCTGTACTCCATGGTGATCCCCGCTGCACAGAAAGACCTGCATATGTCTTCCGCCATCGCTGGAGGCATCATGTCGCTCACGCTGATCGCCGCAGCCATCGGCGGTATCTTCTTCGGCTTCGTCGCCGACCGCCTCGGACGTACTCGCGCTCTTTCCATAAGCATTCTTATCTACTGCGTCTGTACGGGACTATGCGCATTTGTCCATACCGTTCCTGAACTCGCTATCTGTCGCATGTTGCTAGGCCTGGGAATGGGTGGCGAATGGGCCGCTGGTGCAGCTCTAGTCGCTGAGACGTGGCCCGATGAACATCGCGGCAAAGCGCTTGGTATCGTGCAGAGCTCCTGGGCGATCGGCTATGCGCTGGCCGCATTGGTCGTCGCGCTTGTGATGCCTCACTTTGGCTGGCGTGCCGTATTTCTGATCGGTATGCTCCCTGCTCTTATCACGGTGTGGATCCGTCGCAAAGTCAAGGAACCTGAAGTCTGGAGCAGCGAACCGCAGAACGATAGCTCATTCGGCCAGCTGTTCCGTGGCTCTCTCGGCCGAAGCACTCTCATCATTACGGCGATGAATGCAGCCAGCCTCTTCGCCTGGTGGGGACTCTTCTCCTGGGTACCTGCGTTCCTCTCGTTGCCCATCGCGCAGGGCGGCCACGGCCTGGATATCGTTCACACCGCACGCTGGACGATTCTCATGCAGGCCGGAACCTTCCTCGGCTACACCAGCTTCGGATATCTCGCCGATCGCTTTGGGCGCAAGCGGACGTACATTACATATCTGATCGTTGCGGCCTGTGTGGTCCCCATCTATGCGCTCGTGGGAAGCGGCACAGCGCTCCTCTTATTAGGACCGGTCATTGGCTTCTGGGGATCTGGCTACTTCAGCGGCTTCAGTGTTATCGCCAGCGAGGCGTTTCCCACTGCGCTGCGCGGCAGAGCCATGGGCTTCGCCTATAACCTTGGACGGGTCGTCAGCGCGGCTGCTCCCTACACTATTGGCAGGCTATCCGAGACGCATGGAATGGGATCGGCTCTTGCGTTTACCTCGGCAGGCTTCCTCCTCGCGGCGATCACCGCTTCTGGTTTACGTGAAACGCGTGGGCTGGTGCAAATTTCGTGACGGAGGTGACCCCGACTCCATCGTCTGGGAACCTGTTCTAATTAGTGATTGCGTGAAATCCATATAGTCATTCTTGCGAGAGTGCCATCATCTGTATCAGCTTAATATCAAACTGAAGGGCAGTGTTGCAACCTTCGAACGCAGGCAGATTATTGCATGTGCGCACATATGTTCAGGCTGCCAAATCGAAGAGGTTCTCGATGAACTCAATCTGCCGAAGCAGATCATGTCCTGCCACCCATCGAATCTGCCCTTTCCGTATCATGTGGATTGCCTCGTAGCCTTGAATGGTTTGCCGAGCCGACTGGAATTCTCGAAAGCCCTGTTTGGCGTTCACTCGACGTTTGATGGCTCGATGATCCTGTTCGAGGATGTTATTCAAGTACTGCACAGGTCGGTGTCGACAACGATCGCGCAGCGTCCCTTCTTTCTTACTGTCGGAGATCGCGGAGCTGTAGATTGGTGCCTGGTCGGTGTTGATAACTCGAGGTTGTGGATGGGATGAATCGCGGAGCGCCTGCGAAACAGGCGCTTGGCAGCATCTGCGTCACGGAATGCTGACAACAGGAAATCGATGGTGGCACCCGTGGAATCGATGGCTCGGTACAGGTAACACCAGCGACCCTTCACCCGAACGTAGGTTTCATCCACCCGCCAAGACTTGTTTGTAGACTTAAGATGCCGTCGCATTCGCTGCTCCAGCTCAGGGCCGTAACACTGCAATCTGCTTCTAAAGACGGGTTTGAGGATGAGCGAGGCCATGCATCTCGATTGGCAGCATGTTGATTTCGATTCCAAGATCCTCAAGGTTCGCGAGGAAAGGAAATCGGGTAAGAAGATCGGGCTGAACGATCTGTACCCATCCCCAACGATTTGATCAAGCTGTTGAAGGCTTGGAGAGCTAAACACCCATCAAAGAAACTGGTAATCGGCACCGAGAACGACACGCCAAATAAGAAGCTCTTGCGTACCCTCAAACGGGTGACGACTGCTGCCAAGCTGAATTGTGGTCAATGCGACGGCTGTAAAGGTAAGAGCAAAGAGTGTGGCCTTTGGTATCTTCACAAGTTCCGCGCCACATACACAACCACCCTGCTCCGTAACGGTGTCGATATCAGAACGGTAATGGAAACACAGGCCATTCAGATATGACAACCACTATGCGTTACCTCAGACCGGCAGAGTCTGAGGCGATGCAATCGAAGATCAGCTCTATTTCATGGCTCTAGCCGGACGATCCCCTCATAGTCCGGCTAGTCCGCCTCCTACTACGATGATTCTGGGTGTTGCTGCCATGGGCTACGCTTTCAAAGCGTTACTTTTTGTACTGATGGGCGACGAGTGCTATTGCTCCGACGACCCACGCAGTCATAGCCATTGCTTCCAGCGACCGTACCCGGTTACGCAAGGGACCGTCTGGCAACTCGCGTCGGACATTTTGGAGTAACAAGCCTTGCGCGATCCCGTTAGGTATCGGTCCAATATTTCGCGCCCGGCCCAGTAAAGCTAAATGTCTGAGTAGCACACAAATGAAGAAAACAAGGATTGACCCGATCAGGACAAAAAACAGAGTACCGCTTGTCATCGGACCTCGCCTGGCTGGGACGGATTTGTTGAGTTTGGTGGTGGGACTGTTGGTGCTGGTAGGGTGATGCCCCACTTGGCGGGGCTTTCTGTTGTTGTAGTCATCACGCGGTAGGTGTTGACGCTTTGACTGGTGTTGCCTTTGCAGCCTTCTTTGCAGCTGCTTTCTTTACCGGCTTTGCACCGAGAGCCTTTGCTACTGATTTCACGGCTGATGTATGAGCTGTTTTCTTATCGAGTCTCTTTGACTTGGCCCAACGCTTCCTCTGAGCCTCAGCAATGCTGGCCCTAGCCTCAGCACTCAACACACGCTTTGCAGGTTCGACACTGAGAATCCTTGCAACTGTAGTGCTCTTCTTAGGACGACCAACCGTACGCTTTACACCTGCATTCCCTAAGAGGAGAGTCTTAGCTTGTTGCAACTTAGAAATCTCTTCGTCTATCTGAGCGATTATCTCTTCTGTGTTCAAGTAGCCTCCGTGCTAACAATCCTAAACGATGAAAGGCCATACCGATTAGGGAATGGCCTTCTCTAACAGAGGTCGGAGCCTACTAAGAGCAGACAGTTTTACGTCGGATTACCTCAAAACCACCTAAGAGACCGATGCCCAATAGGACCAGCGTCGAAGCTTCAGGCACAGGTGACGGAGATCCATCGATTACGAGAGTGCCGGGACCATTAGGTTCGAAAGCGCTGTTACCCAATTGATAGGTTCCCGGGGTGAACACTGGAGATGTTTCGCTGCCGGAATAAAGTTGAATTCCTTCGTAGTAAACGACTCCGGTTTTGCTCGGAATGTCAATATCATAATCAATTGCGAAGTCAATCGGCCCAGCGCCCTCTGCTGCCAGGGATGCCGGATTATAGAAAATGATTTCGTCAGTATGATTGCCAATGACTACCGGACCGAAAGCTATCCCATAGCTTGTCCAGGCTTAGTTCAGCGACCAGACGCTTCAGCTTCGCATTCTCCTGCTCAAGCTCCCTCAGCCGTCGCGCCTGATCCACCTGCAGACCGCCATACTCCTTGCGCCAACGGAAATACGTCTGCTCCACGATCTCCGCTTCCTTGCAGGCTTGTGCCGTCGTCTTCCCGTTCGCCACCGCCACTTCAATCTGTCGCAGCAGGTTCACCACCTGCTCCGGTTGATACCTCTTCCCTCGTCCCATACAAAGCTCCTCTCAGGTGATGGGCCCGGCTAGAACTGGACCATATGGAGGGTTAGTCTTTCGGCAAAACCGGCCCTGAAGAGGGTGGAGGATTTTGCCATGAAGAAGAAGTTCTCGGTAGAGCAGATTGTGTCGGTGTTGAAGCAGTCCGAGGTAGGCGTGCCGGTGGCGGAGCTGATTCGGAAGGTCGGGATCAGTGAACAGACGTTCTATCGATGGAAGGCGAAGTACATGGGCCTTGAAGTCGACCAGGTCCGGCAGCTGAAGCAACTGCGGGATGAGAACACGCGGCTGAAGCAGTTGGTGGCGGAACTGACGTTGGATAAGACGATGTTGCAGGATGTGCTCAGAAAAAGTTGTGAAGCCCTCGCGGCGCCGCCCGATGGTGAAGTACTTCGAGCAGAGCTATCGAGTGAGCGAACGGCACGCATGCTGTGTTCTGGAGTTGGCCCGGGCGACGTATCGCTACGAAGGCCACCAGGAGCAGTGGATCGAGTTGCGGATGCGCATCCGGGAAATCGCGCAGACCCGCGTGCGCTACGGGTATCGGATGATCCGCGTGCTGTTGAACCGTGAGGGCTGGAAGGTGGGCAAGGACCTTGTCTATCGGCTGTATAAGGAAGAGGGGCTGGGGCTGCGCAAGCGACCCGTTGGAAGAAGGCGGGCCGTGGTGCATCGACAAGAGCGCTTCCGTCCAACCGGACCGAACCAGGTCTGGGCCATGGATTTTGTTGCCGATCAGCTCTGCGATGGAAGGCGCTTCCGCTCGCTGACCATCGTGGATATTTACACCAGAGAAAGTCTTGCCATCGAAGTTGGGCAGAGCCTGAGAGGAGAAGATGTGGTGCGCGTGTTGAACCGACTAAAGGAGCAGCGTGGTGTGCCGAAGCTGCTGTTTTGTGACAATGGGTCTGAGTTCACCGGTCAGATGCTGGATCTGTGGGCGTATCGGAACAGCGTGAAGATCGACTTCTCGCGGCCCGGTAAGCCAACCGATAACGCGTTCGTGGAGAGCTTCAACGGAACCTTCCGATCAGAGTGTCTCGACACGAACTGGTTCCAGAATCTGACCGAAGCAAAGCAGATCATCGAAGCCTGGCGGCGGGAATACAATGAGAGTCGTCCTCACAGGGCTCTCGCCAACAGGACACCAGAGGAGTTCACCAGCCAGATCGCGGTTAACCGCGATCTGGCTGAAACAAAAACAAGCCGATTCCTAACCCTCTAGTTGGTACAGCTTTTCCAGGCCCTTCACAGGCCAGTTTCGTATGGTTCTCACTGGCACAAAATTTGCCGGGCACTCCAATTCATGAAAGCTGTCGCTGACCAATTGGAGGAAAATCTCAAACGGTGGGGTCTGGAAGAGGGTGACCAAGGGAGGGACAATACACCGATTGACCTGCACAGGGCGAGCGCAGCTGAACATCTTGCTCTTTCCAAACAATTTAAGGAAAAGGCAGAAGTAGAACCCAAATAGCAAAAGCCCCATCCTTTGCCCACTCTGCATTGGATGGGGCTTGTACAAAATATGCAACTAATATGCAAATTTCTGCATCTCAGCAGCGGAGGTGGGATAATGTCCACTCAAATCGACCTTTTGAGACAGAAATGCGAGTCTGACAAAATTGATGCCAATGCGGCGCATGTCCAAATTGCTGATGCTGGCAAATCGAAGTTGCCTAAAGACGCTTGGGTTTCCCTCAGTATTGAGCGAATGTTTCTAGAGGACATCGACTTGCTGGAAAACGACATCAAGAATTTACAGTAATCAGTAACGAGAACATTCAGTCGGAAGGCTGCGTGATACGCTTTCCTTGGCTCTCCCCCAAACACAAAATGCTCCCATTACCCTCTGATGTTTAGAGAAGTAATGGGATGGTAGACGGCAAGATGCATGCTGACTTCGCTTGTGACCTTCCTCGATCCCTCCAACTGTCTCCCTTGGTGATCGGCGATGACCATGTCGGCTGACCTCAACAGAAACTTGCTGACGCCGGTGGGAGTAACTAACAGACGCTGGTCATCCAGTCGAACGGAAAGATTGCCCGACGTCCCCGGCATAAACCCCAGACGATGGAGCATTCCGCTGAATCGGACTAGATCTCGCCTCAACTCGACTTCGGTCCGGCATTCGATTTCTACCAATGTTGGATCCTTTCTGTTGCGCGGCAATATCCATTTGCCTGTTCGAGGTTAAAGTATCTTGAAGGGTGTCGGTCCGGCAGCAAGGACTGGCTTTGGCGATAAGGCGTTTTGGAGTTTGCGCCAGCCTTTTCCGAAACGGTCAGAGGCCATGAAGATTCGGCCAGCGGTAAGGGGTCCCAATATCTTGTAATGACCGACGGCCGCCAGACCCATCGAAGCAATGCAGCCGCACTGATGACAATCAGGCGCTCCCCCAAACTGACAGGGTGTTATCTGCGTGGTGAGGTCGGCAGAGATGGTCTTCGTGGTCCTGGCAAAGATACATTCGGCGGGATTTTTGGAGGAGAAGCGATCTCCTTGATCACGGAGTCAGGCATGTCCAGCATGGGATACTTCAGACGCAATCGTCTCAGTTCTGCGATAGTCGAAGCTCTCTGTGAGGGCGTAAGAATCTCCGGGTCGGTGGCACCGATCTGTGGCGTGAAGAGGCTGAACCACACCTTTGCGATCTCCGGGCGGCGGCCCCAGAAGTGAAGGAACTCATCAAGGTAGCCGGGGCGTTCTGCGATTTGCGACGTAATGGTGCAATGGACCGTTACCCTTGCGCCCGCGATGTTCTTGAGAATGCGTTCGTACGTGGCGGGTTTGCGTCTTTCGTCATGTTCCGGTTGAAGTCCATCGATCGACACCACGACATTAAGCTTCTTGAACTTTTTCCAAGCGGCGGGGACGGCCCGGAAGGCGCTCGTAACGACCTGGGTATGCACTCCACGGCGTTCGATCTGTGGCAAAAGCAGTTCAAGCTCGCGGTAGCGCACGAGCGGATCGCCTCCCACGAGGGAGACATGAAGCGGCCGGTGCTCCTCGATGACAGCGAGCACTCTCTTTACCAATTCGTCTCCCTTGAAGTCGGAGAGTTGGCGAAGCTGGGTCGCGCCTCCTAGATGGGCCGCGTCGAACGCATAACAACCAGGGCAGCTCAGAGGGCACTCTTTGGTGATTTCGATGGAAAGGGAAGGTGCGGAACCGGCAAGGATTCTGGCCCATGCGTGGAAGACTTCGGACTTTTTCATGATCTCTCCAAAAAACGAATCGCAAATGCGACTGGTTTTGCATTAGCGGACGCGAGGGACTCGGAACGAGCCATCCTCCGTGCTTGGCAGGCGGAGAGAGATCAGACTTGAATGGGCAGGTTATATCGGCATAGTGCGCTGCTGGACTGGGGCCCGGCGTCGGAGCGCGCGATCAAACTCCATGCGATCGCCACTGCCCGTGGATTTGGGTCTTCAAAGGCAGGCGATAGCCATCTCCGAACAGCAAGAAGGAGAGTGACATTCTGCCGACGCTGGTTTAGGAGAACGAGGACGAGCGAAAAAATTGTTAGAAGCGCGAGAAGACCAAGCTCGCAATCCTGGCCGCCACGGAGAAATCTATCGAGTTGGCAGAAATACTCGGTCCACGGCATAACGAAGATCAGGATAGCCGTGAATAGAATGAGTAGGCGGCCTACCAGGGCATAGCCCTGAGAGATGCCATCGATAGGCGCCATTATCGTGGAGGTATGCTTCAATCTGCCTCTCGATCTGATCGATCATGCACCATCATCATCGGTACTGAGTAAAGTTGGATGCAAACCGGAAGGGGCAAGCTTCTCTCCCAAGTGGTGCGGTTTTAGTCTCAAATAAAAGAGTTAGCCTAAAGAGCTAGCCCGATTTTGCCCTCTGCCGATGCAGAAGCTACAAAACTAGGAAAATTCCACACTGCAGGGAGCCTATGCGTAGCCTCGCAGTTTGTGGACAATCTGGTGGTCAAGAAACTCAGCATGGACCCGGTTCTCAGAGAAGACCAATGAGACCGGGGAAGTGGTTGCCCTGGCCTTGCGCCTAGTACGACTGCGGCGCCACCGCTTTCGCTACTCGAAGACTTATCGAAAGTTCTTGAACTCTTCAGATGGTTTGTCTGGTTACCGACATAGCCGACCCTCACAGATCAACGAAAGATTACCTGCCGCAGATCCCGCCCATGCTGTATGAGGCAAAGAACAGATAGTCGGTCTCCCTGGAACCGAGCTTTAAATTCGAATTGGCCCTGCCGACTCGCCTGAAGGCCGGCGCTCTAGATTCGGTGAACTTTCTCCTGATCGTGCAAACACATACTTGAATTGCATGTTTATTCATGATATTTCTTGTTTGTGCATGATTTATTACTGCCTATATCCAGAAGAGAAGTGATCGCGGAAAGACTCGATGCGGGACTCTCTGTTATTGCTTCCGAGTTGGCGGGAGAGTTCCAGATTTCCGAGGATGCGATACGGCGTGATCTGCGCACACTCGCCGCAGAAGGGCGTTGCAAGCGGGTGTATGGGGGCGCCCTTCCTGTGTCGTCTGCCTCTGGATCGCTGGCAGAACGCATTCCGGTTCAATCCAGTGAAAAGATTCTGCTCGCGCGGACCGGTGCGCGCCTGATTCAACCGCGAGGGTTGATCTTCTTGGACGGGGGCAGCACGAATCTGGCACTGGTAGCAGAGTTGCCCGAGAACAAGTTCCTGACCGTTGCGACGAATTCAGTTCCGGTGGCGAATGCTGTTCTGAGCCGGAAGGGGCTCAGACTCCTTATGGTCGGCGGCGCAATAGAAGCGGAACTAGCCGCGTGCGTCGATGCCGAGGCTGTTCTCGCAGTGCAGAAGATGAATTTTGATCACTGCTTTCTTGGCGCCTGCGCAGTTTCTTCGCAATTAGGCCTTGGAGGATTCAACCCTGCAGATGCGCTCTTCAAACGGGTCCTGCTATCCCGCAGCCAGAGAGTCACTGTGCTGGCGACGCTCGACAAGCTTGAGACGCGAGCACCGCACGTCATCGGCTCGCTGGAGTTCCTCCATGAGTTGGTTGTTCCACACGATACCCCTCCCATCTTTTAGCGATACTCGGAAAGGCCGGTACTACCGTTCTGACTGCCGACGAGCCACCTCAACCCGTCGCGACGGGAGTATGACGTGTCATCCATCGCTGATCATTCAAAATCACGTCTAGCCACGCGGCTCTGTTTTGCCGCGGCTGGCTTCGCGGTGGCCTGTTGGGCTCCTCTTGTTCCTTTCGCCAAGACCCGACTCGGGATTGGAGATGGCACCCTGGGATTTCTGCTTCTATGCCTTGGGGCCGGCTCGGTTGCCGCAATGCCAGTTACTGGAATCCTCGCGACCAAATTTGGCAGCAAGCCCATCATCCTTGCTGGCGGCTATGGTGTATCGCTCTTTCTTCCGCTTCTGGTGCTTGTGGATCGTCCAGTTTCTCTCGGGGCGGCACTTATGCTGTTCGGCGCGTCCCTAGGTTCATTGGATGTCGCCATGAATCTCCATGCAGTGGAAGTGGAACGAGCGTTATCGCGCCCGCTGATGTCGGGCTTCCATGCTCTGTTCAGTATCGGAGGATTCGCAGGGTCGGGATTTATGACACTCATGCTGTCCAACCATATCTCTCCGTTCCACAGCTGCGTCATCGGTTCCATCGTCGTCGTATCCGCAATCAGTGCGGCGGCTCCGCACTTGCTGCGAACGGGCGATGGAACCCCAGGTCCCTTGTTTGTCCTGCCCCGCGGTATTGTTCTGGTGATTTCCCTGCTTGCGTTTGTGTCATTTCTGGTCGAGGGAGCACTGCTCGATTGGAGTGCTCTACTGCTGGTAAGCACCAAGGTGGTTGCGGCTGCCAGAGGCGGAGTCGGCTACATGCTGTTTTCGATAGCCATGACAACAGGACGTCTTACGGGGGATCGCGCGATAACGCGGCTGGGCGATCGCAAGGTATTTCTATTAAGTGGACTGACGGCGGTCTGTGGCTTTGCGGTCCTGCTTGCTTCGCAATACGCTCCGCTCGCTCTGACCGGGTTCGTCCTTATCGGCCTTGGAGCGGCTAACATAGTGCCGATTCTGTTTCGTGGAGCGGGAAATCAGCGGGAGATGCCTGCCCCGCTTGCTCTTGCTGCCGCGACATGTGCGGGATATGCAGGCCTGCTTGCAGGGCCGGCGTTGGTGGGCTTCATCGCCCATTCCGTTGGGTTGCGGGGAGCGTTTCTCTCTCTTGCACTTCTAATGTGCCTCGTCCCAGCCCTGAACAAGAGTGTGAATGGATCATAGAGGCGACTTTGCGCGCCAGAGTGGAGACAGCATGGGGATTTATTGGCCATCACGCCGCACACCAACGAATAATCCGAAAGCGCTAGTCTTCGATATGGATGGAGTTCTGATCGACTCGGAGGCTCTCCACAAATCTACGAAGCGGCAAGCCCTGCGTTCAGCGGGCATCGAGGTTGATGACACCGTCTTCTCGCGATACATCGGTCGAAGCGATCGAGTAATGATAACGGACGTTGCCAAGATCCATGGTCATTCCGAGGACGGAATCGAAGCAATTCTGGCAGAGAAAGACCGTCTCTTTGCCTTAGGTCAACGCGACTTGAAGCCGGTCCCTGGCGCCATCGATTTTGCGTACTGGGCCTACCGGAAATATCGGTTGGCTGTTGCCACCTCTGCAACCGCACAAAATCGCAAATGCGCCCTTGCGTCTCTGGGAATGACCTCATTCTTCGAAGTTGCCATCGACAGCAGTTCCATTGTGCACCCTAAACCGTCTCCGGAAGTCTTTGAGAAGGCGATCGCGCAGATGGAAATGGCACCGTCCGACTGTTGGATCATAGAAGACGCCCTCAATGGTGTTGCGGCAGCGAGAAAAGTCCCGTGCTTCACCGTCGCCTTGACCACGAGTTTCGGAGAGGCCGACCTGCTTCGCGCCGGAGCCGATGTTGTCGTCGATCAGTTTAGCGAAATTCAAACCCTACTCCGGGAGGCCTGTGCATAAGAGCCGTGAGAGTGGGGAGAGAACACGACTAGCAACCAGGAAGAGCTCGATACAAGCATTGGATTGGATCCTCTTCGGCTTCACGACATAGCAACGATCGCTGCGGTCGAAGGGACCGCAGCTTTGAATATGAGGGAAAGTTCATTGAGAATACTAAGAAATGATATGCAGCCTAATCGCGTATGGATCGCAGTGGTTCTGGTTATTTTTTTGCCGTTTCCCTCGCGATAACGGCGGAGGCCCAAGACAGCGGGGCGCCAAATGACGCTGCGTGGCGGCGCGCAGATGAGCTACTGAAGAAGTTGACTCTCGACGAAAAGCTTCAGTTGATTCTCTCCAAGTATCCCTCCAATGCCTCACCAGGTGGCGGAGGCGGATATATCGAGGGTGTAACGAGGCTCCATATTCCCGACATCAATATGTCCGATTCGAGCACGGGTTCAGGAAGCACAACCCAGCCAAGCTCTACTTTCCCTGCGACTATTGCTCTTGCTGCCAGTTGGGACAGGCAGTTGTCTTATGACTACGGGAGTGAAATAGCGATCCAGTTGCGCGCCCAAGGATTCGCAATGGGTCTTGGCGGAGGTGCAAATCTCACAAGAGAGCCCAGAGGAGGCAGAGCATTCGAGTACTTAGGCGAAGATCCACTCCTCGCAGGGGAACTGTTGGCGCAGCGCACGAAAGGAACTCAAAGCCAGAAGGTGATGGCGTCGATCAAACACTTTGCGGGAAATGAACAGGAGACAAACCGCATGGGTGGAGACAGCCACATCGATGATCGCACCCTGCGAGAGCTTTATTTATTACCTTTTGAAATCGCCGTTGAACAGGGTCATCCCGCAAGCGTTATGTGCAGCTATAACCGGCTGAATGGCGACTATGCCTGCGAGAATTCAGTGCTTCTTACTGATATTCTGAAGACGCAATGGCACTTTACGGGGCAGGTACAGTCGGACTGGGGAGCGACTCACACGACGGCAAAGGCGATCAACGCCGGCCTTGATGAAGAAGAAGGAAGCGATGCGGGCCCTTCTTACTTCGGGCGTGTCCCAGTTATATTCGCGTTGGCAAACCATGACATCACTCAAGAGCGGGTCGACGATATGGTGCGCCGCAAACTCTATTCAATGATTGCTTCCGGCGTTATGGATAATCCTCCCCACGGTGGAGAAAAGATTGATTTCGATGCGGCGCGGACCTTTGCACAATCCGTAGAGGAACAGTCCATCGTATTGCTCAAGAACGATCGTCGGCAGCTTCCGCTATCAGCCTCAAATCTGAAGCGTATTGCGGTGATCGGCTCCCATGCAGACGTAGGTGTGATGTCTGGTGGCGGTTCTGCAGATACGATGCATCCGGTGACGGGCTCGTTCACAGGGTGTGAAGGTCTTGAATTCGTCGACCATAATGGCTGCGGATGGTGGCGCAATCCGTGGCTGAAGATTCCTGTTCCCCTGACGAAAGCCATTCGCGAATTATCGCCAGCCAGCGAAGTCGAATTTTCTGGGGTCCAGGACGAGCAAGCCCCCTTCCGCGCATATAGTCCAGGCGAAATTGTCGACGCGGTCGCGCTGGCACGTCGGTCAGACATCGCGATTGTCGTAGTCGCGCAGCCCGCTGGGGAAGATTTCGGAGATTTGAGGACTCTCAGTTTGCAGAACCCCTCGAACCAGAATGAACTGGTAGATGCTGTTGCAAGCGCCAACCCTCATACGATCGTTGTGATCGAGAGTGGTAATCCGGTTCTGATGCCGTGGAAAGATAAGGTCGCGGCGATCATCGAAGCCTGGTATCCAGGCGAAGCGGGAGGCAGAGCGATCGCCAATGTCTTGTTTGGCAAGGTGGATCCTTCCGGCAAGCTGCCGTTTACGTTTCCTGCCCGGGACGAGGATACTCCCACCTGGGGCGCTACCGGCGCCATTTTTAAAGATCCTGTCTATTCCGAAAAACTCAATATAGGCTATCGCTGGTACGATGCGAAGAAACTTGCACCGCTTTTTGAGTTCGGTTACGGGCTGTCGTATACCCACTTTACATACTCGGACCTCTCCCTAAAACGCGATCCAGATCACACTCTCCATGTGTCGTTCACGGTCAAGAATGACGGCACTGTTGAAGGTGCAGAAGTTCCGCAGGTCTACCTGGGAGTTGATTACGCCGGGGAACCTCCTCTGCGATTGGGTGGCTGGAGCAAGATTCGTTTGAAACCTGAAGAAAGCCAACAGGTCCATATCACGGTCTCGCCCAGGACCCAAAGCGTTTGGGACACGTCCGCTGCTGATTGGCGGTATATTCCGGACGCCGTTGTCTACGTGGGCTCCTCATCGCGAGACATACGCTTGAAAAAGCGATGATCTGCGACGGAGAACAGCATCGGGCAATACTGGATTCCACCCGAGTCACGAACGAGATCCCGTTCAATGCCGCGGGATTACCTGTTGGGACGGCAAATGACGAACTGCTCCATGAGCGTGCAAAGAACCTTCCATGCCGCTCTGCGTGGATCGAACTAGATGCGAAGCATACCCTCCATTAGAGTGATAGCTCGACCTGCCAGTCGCAGTACATCGTTTTCGACCTCAATCTCTAGTACGCATGGGCGCTTCATCTCATACCTTTGTTCAATGAAAAGGGATTTCCTGTTCCCGGCGATTCCGTATCTCAGCAATAGGCAGGCCAGAGGCACAGCAGCAGTTGCAGTAGCAGCCTCCTCGACGACTCCTTGTGCTGGATTGAAAAATCTCGCATGGGCAATTGAAGACGGTAACTCCGAGTCATCCAGACAATACAGGTAACAGCCCTCTCCATCTGCTGCTTGAAGTATGCGTCTGAGTCGTTGTGAGTCTGGTTGAGCCTTTGCAACGATCTCCCGATCTATTACTGGGACGAGCAGATGTGCTATTCCCGTCGAAACTACCTGTGCCGGCAAAGACAACATTATGTCCTCATCCTCTACTCCAAGTGCATCGGCAAGCTTCGGAAGATCTTCGCAAACGGCTCCGTATACAGGAGACATATGAGTGAGGGCAACCGCGACAGGTTGGCTGTACTGGCAGCGAACTTCCACAGGCAAAAGCTCCCCTCCAATCTCCTGCGTGAAGTGATTGCGGCCTTCAACCAGCATAAGATTTCCGGACTCAGCCAGCCACCACCACGCGCCGAGGGAATTGTGTCCTGCGCCGAAGACCTCGTGGCCCGCTGTAGTGAAAGATCTCAAGCTCCAATCCGCGAAATCATTTTTGGGCGGAAGAATGAATGTCGTGGCGACCTGATTGAGCTCTCCCGCGATTCGCCGCATGGTCGGTTCGTCCAGCGTCTCGGCATGAGGGACAATAGCGACGGGGTTCCCTGCCAGCGGGCGTTCTGTAAAGGCGTCGACAAAGGCATACCGGATTTGCATAGTGTCCTCTTTAGAACTGGACGTTCCTCTTTTGAAGGCTGTAACGACCGAGCTTGGTGCGGATCGGTCATAGAAAACTTCACAGCAACCTACCCGAAAAAGATCACGAACCGTGCAAGTATCAAAGCAATGTGATTTCTTGTTCCCTGCGGAATGTCTCGTCTCAACCCAATTCGCATAGATAGACATGAATCGGTAGTGCGCAATGTAAAGCGGGTAAGAGAGACTGCCGCCGACTTTGCAAAGCCCCATCAACCCCGTGCCAGCATGCGAATGCACACCGGCGATGACGTTCATTGCGTGGTCTTAAATTCCGCGTGAAGACTTGCTGTTGAATCTCCTCCGGCCCAGACGTCGAATTCCGAAGGTTCCACAACCCAAGCTTTCGACTGCGGACTCCAAAGATGCAGTTGTTCAGCTCCAAGAGGAAACTTGAGAGTTTTGGTTTCTCCCGCTTGGAGGAGAACCCTCTCAAATCCCTTGAGTTCGCGGACGGGGCGAGATGCCGAACCATAGCGTTGATGGATATAAATCTGTGTGACAGCATCCCCCGCGATAGAACCCGTATTCGTTACGTCGACGCTTACCTCGTTGCTATCGCTCACGCTCATGCTGTTCTTGCTGAGATGGAGGTTGGAGAATTTGAACGCCGTGTAGCTGAGACCGTACCCGAAAGGGTAAAGCGGTTTGGAGGCGACATCCCAATAGCGTGACGTGAAGCCAGGGCGATCTTCGGGATCATGTGTCAAAGTGTGGTTGTAGTAGAGTGGCTCTACGCCCGACGCGCTCGGCCAACTTACCGGCAGCTTCCCGCCAGGATTTACATCTCCGAATAGTACGTCGGCCACGGCATTGCCCCCTTGTGTGCCTGGGTACCAGGCCTCGAGTATTGCCGGGACGTGTTCAGAGGCCCAGTGAATATCGAGTGGTCGGCCATTTTCAAGCACGAGCACCACCGGCTTGCCAACACCAACAGCAGCTTCTAACATCTGCTCCTGGATTCCTGGCAGATCCAGGCTGGCTCGCGAAGCCGCTTCGCCGCTCATATTCGCCGTTTCACCCATGACGGCCACGACGAGGTCAGCGTCGGCGGCCGCTGCCTTGGCCTTGGCAATCCATTCGGCGGTTTCTTGAGGAGTAGGTGGAGGTGAAGGCTTCGTACCTGTAAACTGCTCCAACATACCGGTATAGACCTTCGATGGCTGAGGCCCGGCGACAACCGTGATTTGCGCATCGGCACCCAGCCTATTCCTGATACCGGCAAGCACAGTAACCGGATGACTCTTGGATCCCTTTCCGAATAGGCCCTCCACCGTCCATCCGCCCTCGATGTCATGGGAAGCATCTGCGAGAGGGCCGATGACGGCAATCTTTTTCAGCTCCTTCGACAGAGGAAGAGTACGGTTCTCATTGCGAAGCAGCACCATGGAACGCCCTGCCAGTTTTCGCTCGAGCGCGATACCCTCGGGCCGGTTTAGGACAGTATCGACGCTCGCTTCGTCGACGTAGGGATGGTCGAAGAGTCCTAGATCAAACTTCGCCTCCAGAACCGGCAACACCATCTGATCGATGTAGGCTTGACTGACTTTGCCCTCTGTCACTACCTTCGCAAGATTGTGGGAGTAGGTGAGACTCGCCATATCCATGTTTAGGCCCGCAGTGATCGCCTTATAAGCCGCGTCTTCGTCATCGCTTGCGTATCCATGGGTAACGAGGTTTCCGACTGCAAATGCATCCGAAAGCACAATGCCTTGGAACCCCCAATCCTTCCGGAGAACGTCGGTCAGGAGCCAATGGTTGCCACTCGCCGGCACGTCGTTCAAGTCCATATAGGCACTCATAATTCCACCAGCCCCAGCCTGAACCGCTGCATGAAAAGGAACCAGGTAAAGATTGCGAAGCAATTCCTCCGGCACATAGGAAGAGTCATAGTCACGGCCGCCGTCGGCTGCACCGTAACCAGCAAAATGTTTTACGGTCACCAGTACGCTGTCCTGTCCAAGCTTCGTGCCTTGAAATCCGCGGACCTGTGCTTGCGCCATTGCGGAACCAAGAACGGGGTCCTCTCCGGCACCTTCAACAATGCGGCCCCACCGAGCGTCTCGCGCAATATCGACCATCGGCGTAAAAGTCCAATCAATCCCGGCAGCGCGTGCATCCTGTGCCGCCAGATGTTGTGCCTGCTCCTCGACAGATGGATCCCACGAAGACGCCATCGCCAGAGGCACTGGAAAAACGGTCCGATATCCATGAATCACGTCAAACCCAAAGATGATCGGAATATGAAGACGAGATTTTTCGATGGCGATGTGCTGAAGGCGATTGATCTCCTTGACGTCCATCTGCCAAAGGATCGAGCCCACCCCGCCTTTGGCAATGAGATCATCTGGTTTCTCTTTAGCGATGCCAGGCATCACCAGACCGGACGACTCATTGAGTTGGCCGACCTTCTCGTCGAGAGTCATTTGCTTCAGGAGAGACTCCGCCTTCTGCTTGGCCTCAGCGCTGAACGGACTGGTCTGAGCCCCGGCCGCAACGACACCAGAGAATACGACCCCAAAAAGAGCGATTGCAGAATACCTCTTCAACATCATGATTTTCGTCCTCCGTTTTTGGAAATAGATCGGCTTCCCTGCTGCGATGATGTCGGGCATTATGCTGCTGTCCGCTTCATGCCGTAGCGGCGGGTCAGCCACGCACGAACAGGCTCATCGAAATACTTAAGAACTAGCCATGCCAAGCCGATCACGAATGGCAGAAGCAGGAAGATCCAAGTCAACAGCACGGACTTGGCTGGATGTTTCGTATGGGCGAAGTTCGCAATGATGTATACGAATGGGATATGCGTGATGTAGAGGGGATATGAGAGTCTGCCGCTGAACTTGCAGAGCCTCATCATGCCTGCACCAGCATCAGAGTGCGCGCCACAGAGAATGATCAGCGGAAATAAGAACAGCACGCTCGCAGCATCATAAAGACCATTGAAAGAAAGCCCGCCTGCGTTGGGGAACTTCGGCGCCTGAAAGATGACCACTAGAAAAATCGAAAGAACCAGGAGTCCAATTTTGGGACGGCGGATGCGACCCTGAATACGATACAGCCAAAGGCCCATCACAAAAGAGACGGTCAACCGCAGAGGTGCCATCCAGATATCCGGGTATCCCCAGCCTCCATCCATCGAACCTTTTACATTAGCGACCCATATGAGCAGCAGCCCGGAAACTCCAAAGATGATTCCAAGCGTGAGCGCACGCAGCCGGCGAAGAATCAGAGCGTACGCGATATTTCCGAGATATTCCTGCATGAGGGACCACGCCGGCCCATTCAGTGCCTGGCTTTCGTCCTGTCGGCCCCCTACTGGTGGAGAAGGCAACAGGAGAAGTGAAGTCACGTAGGCCAACAGTAGCATCGGCGTTGAAGTATGGTTTATGCCCTTGCCGAAGGGATCCAGAAGATAACCGAGAAGGCCCAAGGTCGCTCCCACCAGCACCAGCGGATGAAGCCGAATGAGCCGGATGCGAAAGAATTGGAGGGTAGACATTCGTGTCCATCGGTCATCGTAGGCATAGGCCACGACAAAGCCGGAGAGCCCGAAGAAGAAATCGACTGCCAGGTAGGCGTGGTGCATCAGGCTCAGAGGAGTATCCCAGCCGAATGAGTAATTGAAGACGTGAAAGATAACAATCAGGATGGCCGCACTCCCTCTCAATCCATCCAGCACTTCAAAGTGTTCTTTCCCGGTGCTTGTCCGGTCAGCTTGAACTGCGCTGCCCGTCTGCCCCAGAGTTGATACGTCATTCATTTGAGAGGTCTCCTTATCTTTCGGACTTCAACTTGACATATGAACCGTTACCGCAGGTACGCTGCGGTTCTAATAGGTCCATCGCGGAGTGGGTTTCGGCGAGTGATATATCTCAGTGGATCCGAAGGCTCGCCCTCAAAGGGGTGCTCTCTGAAGATGGTCCAACCAGGACGCCGTATTCGCCATTAGTCAGTTTCCATGTGTCTTTCGATTCGTCGAAGGTCTGCAGTTCCTGTGGATCGATTGCAACGGTGACATCCTGTGACTCGCCAGGCGCAAGAGTGACACGCTTCCAACCGACCAGGCGTTTGAACGATTCATCAGCTTCTTTGGGAAGTGTGGCGTAGACTTCCGCGATCTCAGTCCCTGTCTTTTTGCCCGTGTTTTTGACTGTAAAGCGGACTGTTTTCGCGGATGAATCGACGCTTAGGCCGGAATACGCGTATGACGTATACGAAAGGCCAAAACCGAACGGAAACAGAGGTTGCTTATGCTGGGCTTCGTACCACTTGTAGCCGACCTCTGAACCTTCGTCGTAGTGGACGGCATAGCTGGAGACGCGCGTTTCGGAGTTTACAGCAAAATGTCCTTGTCCTTCGTCATTCGGAGGAAGGGGCGCGATTAAAGGGCGAGGAAGATCCGCCTCTCCCTTTGGGAAGGTCATCGGCAGCTTGCCAGACGGATTGACATCCCCGAGAAGGATGTTTGCTAACGCCTTGTGCCCGGCGCTGCCTGCATACCAAACCTCAACAACCCCGGCCACCTTGTCGAGCCAGGGCATAGTAACGGCAGTCCCTGTCTCAAGAACAACGATAGTATGCGGATTGGCTGCCGCTATCTGCTCGATCAGCGCATCTTGGCTGTCCGGAAGCGAAAGATTCGGCAGGTCCATACCTTCGGACTCCCACTGATAGGCGAAGACAATCGCCACATCCGCGGTCTTGGCTAAAGATGCCGCCGACTGCAGATCCGTTCCCGGATTAAATTCAATCGATGTGTTCGGCAACTTCGCTCGCACAGCCTGTAAGGGGGAAGTCGGAAACCAGATATGGTCCTGCCAATGCGTTCCGCCTTTACCGGGGGCATAATGGCATTGCCGCCAGGCGGGTCAACTTGTGCAGAACCACCACCGGAGATCATTCCTACATCCGCGTGGCCGCCGATGATTGCAATGCTGTGGATCTTGGACGGAATGATTGGGAGCACGGCCTGGTTGTTCTTTAGGAGAACTATGCTCTTTTCTTCGATACGCTGCGCAACCTCAAGCCCTTTTTCTACGTTGACCACACCCTTATGCGGAGGATCATCGACGATTCCAGCTAAAAACTCTGCGTACAAGACCTTGCGAGCATGGTCATCGATCTCGGACAGAGGTACTCTCCCTGCGTCCACCGCCTCCTTTAACTTCAGCCCGAAATAGTCGGCCATAGGCTGTTCTTGATCGAGTCCGGCAGAGGAAGCCTTCTCCGTACTGTGCGTGCCGCCCCAATCCGAGATCACGAAGCCTTTGAATCCCCAATCCTTCTTGAGAACATCCTGCAGCGTGTAGGAATCTTCACAACCGAAGTCTCCATTGATTCGGTTATACGAGCACATCACGGCGCCGGGATTGGCGATAGAGATCGCAATGTGAAAGGCCAATAGATCGGACTCCTGCATCGCGCGTTTCGAGATGACAGAATTCACAACGAACCGTCCAGTCTCCTGGTCGTTGACTGCGTAGTGCTTGATATCGCCGATGACGTGTTGATCCTGCTCGCACTTCATCATGTTTCCAACGACAGTGCCGGCTAGAAGCGGATCTTCGCCCGCGTACTCGAAGGTCCGCCCGTTTCGGGGTTCGCGGGTGAGATTCACGCCGCCTCCCAGAGTCACATCGAAACCTTGAGCCCGAAGTTCGCCGCCGATCACTTCGCCGAATTGGCAAGCGGACTCTGGATCCCAGCTCGAAGCTGCACCCAGGTTGGAAGGCATCGCCGTCGAATATCTTCCACTCGCGCCGCTGGCTCTCACGCCGTAGCCGGCATCCGAGATGATCAGGGAGGAATACCCAGGCGCTCGACACCTTGGGTGTAACCAGCGCCGCCATTGGTGAGAGGTGTTAGAGGCATCCGCCACTGCGACTCGCCTGACATACCGTTGCCATGCACCAGCTCCAACTTTTCATCAAGAGTAAGTTGTTTCAGGACCAGCTCTGAGCGTTCGCCTGGAGACAGGTGTGAATCCATCCAAGGCCGGCTAGTTTTCTGAGCCGACGCGATGCCGACTCCAATGATGGCTGCTGTAACGACTAAAAGAGGAAATTGCGACTTCCATTTCTGCATCTGTCTCCAGGTCGCCCCGGCAATGCTGCGATGGCGAGAATCAAGGCCAGAAGAAATCGCGGCAGTGCGAAAACGGCGACTACGATTGCAGAATCTAATATGAATAAGGTGATGTAAAAGCTCCAACGGGTAGGAGCATGGCGCTTTTCCAATAACTGTCTATTTTGCTTGAAGTTGCCATCGGAGCGGTCGGCCGTCTTTGGGCGTGTATCATACGGCTAAATCACTGGGACCCGCCCCAAAGGATCGACTGCAGCCAACATGGAGGCATAGCGTTATCGATGAACAGGTAGGACACCTACCGCCAGGTCTCGACAGCGAGCACCGTGGGAGGGCCAGCGTGGCCTTCGATGACATTCGTTTCGATTACCGCTTCCAGATTGAGTTGGTCCCAGTTCTTAGGCGCCTTCTTCAACATCTCATCGAGATACGCAGGCTTAAAGACGACCTCGCTGGCAGCTTCGGTACCTTCCCCTAGAATTCCTGCAATGATAATGACTGGTTGGCCCGTTACGCTGTCATGAATCCTGGCGATGATGGCATAGTCCTTTGCCAACTTTGTGTAAGGCACCTGCCATTGGAGGGTCCAAAACCTCTTCTCGGGACTCTTGCGGTCTACGAGCCTTCGCACCTGCGTATCGTACTCGAATCCGAAGGGTAGATCCTGGGTAATCCGCATGGTCCAAACGTTATCGAAGGCACCAATGAGCACGACGGGGCCTTCGCGTAGCTGCGTATAGCCGATTTCTGAATCGGAAACAACGCGAAAATCGCCGCCCTTCGGGACGAGAGGAACAATGGATCGCGCCAACGTGATCACGTCCGAGACATCGAGCCGGCCATAGAGGGGCATTCCGTTTGGCGTTGTGCGCTCTCGATCGACCGCATCTATCGGTTGCCCTAGGCAGTATGTAACCTTGCCTGAAGCCGCTGTCACGGGTTCCCAAAAGCGTTCCAGGTTCGACGGCTTCCGAGGGATTTGGATACGGCCCATTCCGAATCCTGCGATAAGGGCCAACAACAATAATGTTGCGATAGATATCCATCGATGCCTGGTCAGCACTGGAGGAGGTAAGGCTGCCTCGGCAGATTTAGCCTCGGTTGTGGGAGAGTCCTGAGGTCTCACCCCGTTCTTCTGGGAGACCAGCGACCCGGATTCGAGGTTCGCGGAGACCGTTGGATCCCGGAAGGAGGGAACGTATGAGCCTGCCGAGAGTTCGACTATCAGCTCTCCGAAATGATCTGTGTTGTAGTAGTACTGGATCAACCTCTTACGGACTTCGGCCGCTGTCGTACGGACTACTGGATCAAGGTTTACGTCGTAGTTTGGCTCGCGTCCAAAGGCCTCCACACCTATCGTCCGTTCCTTTAATTCTCCCGCATTGCCAAGCAGCGTTTGCTCGACCGTATAAGCCAGAAACACGGGATAGCGCTTGCTGTTCGCGAATAACGGGTGTGCAAGAACCCGCTTCAGCTGATCTCGGACAGCACTGGCATCTGGCGCGAGACTGTGTCCAGCGTCTTTTTCGGATTGTGGCAACGATGGCATTGTGGGTTCTGCTGATTCTCTTCCTGCTTTTCCCGGTTTGACGACCGCCGCTGCGTCCACCTCGACGCGTTGCCGCGCAAAAGCAAGGACGGAGAACCATCGACGACGGCATAGAGCCGGGGAGCAACGTCAACCCCCCATTATTCCATATTGACAACTAGATTCCGGGGTATCATACATTCCTTTTTGATCAGTCAGTTACCAACGGTAAGTCTCTCAAATGGATGTATTTATCGAACTAGAGATTGGTTCGGACCCGATAGCTCTTATGACGGTGTTCCCTAATGGATAGAGTCATCCTTTCTGATTCCGCACGGAACGAAAGTGGTCACGATAGTCTCCATGTCAGCCAACAGCAACTCATCCAAAATCGGCACTCTTCTTTTGCTTTATGTCGTTTTAAGCATGCTTTTTCCTTTTGATAACGCTCTCTCGTCTGTCGTTTGGGCGCAGGCGCCGACCTCAAACTGGAACGGTGTGCTTCGCACGAACGGGTTCCTGCCCGCAAAGGAGGGAACGGTGCTGCTCGACTCGGGCACGAATCACTATTCCGCAGTTGTGAATACAGAAGGGGCTTTTTCGTTCCAAAACCTAAATGTCGGCCTCTACTCAGTGACTGTTCGTGCCGCTGGGAACTTCTACCGCAGCGCGACCAAGTCTCTATCCCATCAGCGTCTATAGGCGTAACGCTCAAGCTGGGCCGCGACGGCTCGGTGGAGATGGCCAGTACGGAGATTGGAAGAGTAGTTGACACCGATCAACTCACGAATAAGGGAGTGAGTGAAATCCCGCTCAACAAGAGGGACTTTAGCCAAATTCTGCTACTAGCTGCGGGAACGTCTAGCGACACCAATGGAGCCTCAAACTTCACCCAGCAGTTCGCGATCAACGGCCAGCGAGGTGTGGAGGCAACTTTCTCGCTGGATGGGGCGGACATCAGTGACCCCGAAATGGGTGGCGGGACATTCACTAATTTCAACGTAGACGCAATCCTTGACCTCAAATCGTCGTCCGGCGTCATGTCGGCTGAAATAGGTCGTGGCGCATCCGGCTATACAGACATCCTGACTCGATCCGGAACAAGCGACCTGCACGGATCGTTTTTCGAATTTCTGAGAAACTCCGCGCTCGATGCCCGCAATTACTTCGATCATCCCTCCCCGGTAAGCCCGGGGCGCATTCCACCTTTCAGAAGGAATGAGTTTGGATTTACAAATGGAGGTCCTGTTCCGATTTCTCGTTGGCTCGGCAACGGTAAGCAGTTCTTCTATTCCATCGAGTACCAAGGCTTCCGCCAAGTCCTGGGAACGACCCAGGTTCTTTCTGTTCCAACCGCAGAACAGCGATCGGGGATGGATACAACGGCATTTCCAGGAGATACGCTCTTTGTTCCGGTGAACTCCTCGATCAGCCAGATACTGGCGCGATATCCGGTGCCTAATTATCCAGCCGGAACATTTGGCGCGAACACATACGCAACTTCATCCAAAGTGAATACGGATGCAGATCAGTTTTCCGGCAGGCTTGATTTTCAGAACGGCGCCAAGGACCACTGGATGGCGCGATTCTCTCTCGATAATCTCAGCGGCCCAACGACAAATCCAGATCAAACGGTTATAGATTCGAGCTTCGGTGTGGAATATGTCGATCACCAGCGCAATGGAGTGTTGACATGGATACACACTGCATCGCCAAGTCTCATCTTCGAATCATCGCTGAGTGCTATTCGAACGACACCCTCTTTCCCAACTTCGAATACAACTGATCCAGCCGTCAAATTCAACGACGCCCTCTTCGAGCCGTTCAATGCCCCAGGCGGTTCCGTTTCGAGAGACTACGGAAACTTATTCCAGGCTCGAGAGAATGTAACGTTCTCGCGCCACGCTCATATGGTCAAGCTTGGTGCGGAGATCCGACTGAACCGTGACTCCGGCTATTTCGGATCCAGCCCAAACGGGGAATATGACTTTGGTGGAGGAACGGCGTACTCCGGAGTTAAAATCACATCGGCAAGCGGTTCTCACACTATCAATGTTGGAGATCCTTTGCCTGATACCCTGTCCGGGTTCCTTACCGGTAGCGCGTTTGCGTATACACGAGCTGTTGCACCTACTTATTTCTCGAATGGCCAAAATATAGGCCCCACTGCGATAAACCGAACTGCGATCGCAGCCTACGCGCAAGATACCTGGAAAGCCACAAGCCGCCTCACGATCGGCTATGGAATGCGCTTCGAACTCTACACGCCGATATCGGACCGGGCCAATCGTACTTCCGGATTTTACCCATCTGCTGGCGGAGGCCAGGTTTTCTTGATTAATCCTGAACCCAGGTACCGTACGCGAATGAATAATTGGGCGCCACGTCTGCAAGCTGACTATCGCTTACGCCCGACCCTAGTGCTCCATGCCGGCGCAGCTTTGACCACGATTCCCCCAATATCTGGCAGGACAACATGATAACGGGCAATCTGCCGTTCGTGTTCTACCCACGTGTAACGGCTGGACCGACGGCATTTGTCCCCTACGGATTTCAGTTCACTCCAGCGCAGTTACCCCGCGTCTACACCCCCGACGGTACAGACATCTTTGCCAATCGACGGACCAACGATGTCCCCGCCAACACGGAAGTTGATATCGATCGTATGGAACAAGGAATTGCAGATGCTTCCGAAGGAGAAACAACTCCACTCAACGTAGGGGCGATCAGCAGGAACTTTGGCAACGCGGGACTCGGCACGTGGTCCCTTGGACTGGAGCAGTCCATAGGACAAGTGACGCTCTCTGCAGCTTATGTCGGCACAACCGCTTATAGGCTTCCCCGCGTCGCATTTCCCAACGCCTACGCCAGCCTCGTGGTGCATGGTGGCAAAAGTTTTCCTGAACCGATGCAACTCGAACCGCTTGCACACCGGCTTGGTCGCGCAGCACTGACCGACCTTGTTGTAGCAATGCCCGCAGTTCATGCCGGTGCGAAAGGCGAGACGCTTCAGGCCGCGAAGAAAGTGGCCATTGGGCTTGCCGTGGGTTGTCGGGAAGATCAATCGTGTCCCCGGATATCGCTTGCGCCGGTTCTGCAGCGCCTCCACCAAAGAATCGGGAATCGGGATCGACCCCTCTTCGGAGTCCTTCGGGGACCACTGCAGATCGAGCTTTTCGGAAACGGTGAAGGTCTTGGCCGAGAAGTCCACATCCCGCCACGTGGCGTACTGCACCTCCTGGTCACGACTCCCAGTGAACAGGAAGAACTGGAAGATCTCCGATTCCTCCTGGTCGGCTGCTGCCAGCAGTTTGGTGATTTCTTCGGGTTGGTAGGAGGAGACAATCTTCTCTGTGTACTTGATCCGATCTGTCTTTTCGAGCGGCCACGAAATTTTCTTGTGGTTAAAGAAGATGTGGAGGAAATCAACTCTGTTCGCGACCGTCCGGGGTACGTTGCCAGACCGCCTAAGATGGGCAATGTAGTTGAGGAGATCCCGCCGGTCGATCTGTTCGAGATACTGCTTTGGACAAACGGCGGCGAAGGTCTTCAGGGTGCGAGTGTAGGCGTACAGGGTCTTCCTGGACTTACCAGCGGCAGTGTCGGCCAGGTATTCCGCGATGGACTCGCGGAGGTTCGTTTTGGCTGCAGGGAAGAGAACTGGTTCGGGAGTAGCCAGCTCCGGAAGAATCAGCTCGGGAACGGCTAGACCCAGGTTCACTGCCTGCAACTCCACCGTCTTCCGCTGGAGAGCTACCTGTGCCAAGGGAGCGTCACTGCCGATCGGCTGCCAGATGCGTTTGCCATTCAGGCTGTATCGGAGGTGGTAGACGCCTTCGTCGCGATAGACCGGCTTACCATCGATAAGAGCGTGGAGTGGCCGGATGCGGCCGTTGGATGCGGTTACAGATCGAGCGTAGAGCCAACCGCCTTCAGGTGATCGGACGCGCAGATAGAGAGAGACAGGTGACGATCTCATGGATTAACCCTCGGGGGCTAATACCCAAGCGCTCTCGGCGATTACGACTATGTCTGGAAAGATTGGTAGCACGGCTGGTAGCACCGAATTTTATCTACCGTAATCCATTGATTCTGAATGCTTTACATGAGTATGGCGGAGAGACAGGGATTCGAACCCTGGATACCTTGCGGTATACACGCTTTCCAAGCGTGCGCCTTCAGCCACTCGGCCATCTCTCCGCAGTATTGCGGGCCTTTTTGAATCTAACACAACTTGAAGGCTTCCGATGACCCTTCCCATTCCCAACTCTCATGGAGTCTGGGCAACTACATTCTGCTTCACGGTTGCATTCGGTTTCAGTTCCATCGGCACACCTTTTGTCAGATAGCGCCGCAGCGTCAATGAATCTCCCCAGTTGATCTGTCATCCGCGATCGATGGAGATCAAAATGTATTGGCCCGAAATTACATCTTCGATATCGAAACTCCCATCTGTATTGCTCTGGTCCTGCCGCAAAAAACGAATGGAGTAAGGCTCTTCAATCGTAGTAGGAACCAGCAGGACCTTGGCCCCCATCACAGGTTTTCCTTCAGACGTTCTTATTCCGCTACCGTTCATACGGCCTTTCGCAATCTGTGCCGTAAGTGCCGTCTCGCCTGCGGGTGCCGTCACATACCGTCCCGAGGCGTCGGCTCCCTTGGCAGATAGTTCAACCAGGTAGACGTTCCGTCCTCCCTGCAAAGCAACTTCGTACCGCCCCGGAGGAACCTCAATGGTACGGTCTGTGGTTGGTTTTCTCGAGATGCGTCGGCCTGCAAACCGGTCTTCATCTTCCGTGGAAGAGAACGTCCCGCGTTGCGTATTAGTATCGATCAGGTTGACGCGAAACCCACCGCCGCGTCTGTCGCCTAACTCTTCGGCGGGAGCACCGGTAAATCCATCGATGTGGATCGTGATTCTCGCGATATCATGCGCCGGAGCACCGAGATCGAGTGTTCGAACAGAGTTGGCCGTCACGTCGACCATCGCGGAATGCCCCTCCTCGCCTGGCAGCAAAAGCCTGACCTGGTACAGCCCCGGAGTCAGTCCACTCACATCAAATTCTCCTTGTGCGTCTCGACGGGTCCTAACCGAAATTGCGCGCGGGCCGTTTGAACCCGGATGGTCGAGTTCGGTGAGGAGTACTGCGTTGGCACTCTGTATTCGCCAGTTGGGATAGGAATTCGGAAACGTCCATGTGAGTCTGTCTGGCGCTGATCAACGGGCATCCAACGACGCCCCGAATCGTCGTACACGCTTCTCATCGCATTCACCGAAATATTTGGAAGCGGGGTTCCATCGGGAGCCAGCACCACGCCGGTAAGCAGCGCTTCCGGATAGATTCGAAGCTCAAGCGGAGCTGCTAGTTCGGGGGATTGTAGATAAAGATTACCGAGGTCGCCATACTCCGGACTCACATAAAACCCGGGCTTGGTAATCAGAATGTTCACGCTGCCCTCTTCGGTCTGTTCGAACCGAAACCTCCCTTCGCCATCCGTCAATACTGCTCGGTTATTCAACCGAACCAAGGCTCTCCTAACCGGTTGATCAATGGCAGCATTTATGACCGTGCCCGACACAAGGTCTGGAGCCCCTGAACTCGTATTTCGGCGCGCCTGCCCCTGTAGCGCCCCCACTTTGGCGCGGCAAGGCGCCTGCTGACCGAGCAAGGTAGAAACCAGAATCACAAAGAAAAGCATCGAATCGTTGCGTCGATCAGGGCAGACCATTCGGTTTGTGGACACGAAATGTCACCTCACCAAAAATAAGACGTCTCAGATTCCTATTAGTGAGAACGGAACCCTTATGCTGAATCCGTGCCTGAGCCCGAAAAGATCCAGTCCAGACCCACGCAACTATCGAGCCCTGGCGCCAGCCATGAATTTTGGATTCTGCTGAAGGCAGTTCGAACACCCGACATCTCACCCTCTGCTTACGCTTTTTTGGACTCGATCTGAGAGTTCGCGCTGCTTTTTGAAAGTGATTCCAGCAGGTGCTTGGTATACAACCCGCTTGCTACGAACCTTGCTCCATCCCCAATCATCATGAGGAGGACCTGTTCACCGTCTTTATCGATGCACGTAACCTCGTCAAGATCAACAACACGGTTCAAAGTCGGCCGACGATCTCGATTGGCGCGCCAACTTGCTATCAGTTCTTGAAGAAACGATGCTGTCAGCCGACCTTGAAGCACCCACCGCTGCTCCGACTTGTCCTCGGTCATCGTGATTCGTAACATCTTGCTCGTCCTTACAACCCGATGTGTCGGTGAGTATCTTCCAGATTCACTACATCACTAATTCTCCGATCCGGATTGCATGCCCGAGAGTTGGCGGCGTCCTGACACACCTGGTTTTTCCCGATCTCGCAGGTCATACCTTGCATCTCCCTGTAAGCAATCCGCATACCTAAAATGCGATCACTCTATTGATGTTGGCAGTTGAGGCGATTACTAACAAATCGACATGTCGAACGATCCCGGGCAGATGCCGATACGTCGGCACGATGCCAGATCGTTGGCACGCGTTTCACGGGCTTCTTTCGTCCCAACTTCAAAGTGTCAGAGCTTTCTAGGGCGAGTGATTCCCAACTTTTGCATCCGAAATTGGAGCGTGGGACGCTTAATTCAAGTCGTGCGGCAGCTCCGTTCGGACCCGCAAAGACCCAATTAGTCTGCTCTAGGATCGACAAGATATGCTTTCTTTCAATCTCTTCCAGGGTCATAGCGCCATTCGCCTGACCGTTCGCATCGACCGTTTTCGTCTTCAGTCCCGCGAGCGGGACCTGAAGTTCAGGCCCCTTCGATAGAATGACCGCCCGCTCGATGACGTTCTGGAGTTCACGTATATTCCCGGGCCACGGATAACTAACCATCGAATTCATCGTCTCGGTCGAGATCGTATCGATCTCCTTGGACATATTGCGAGCAAAATGCTGGGCAAAGTGCCTGACGAGAAAAGGGATATCTTCCTTACGCTCTCTAAGTGGCGGAACATTGATCGGGAACACATTCAACCGGTAGAACAAGTCGGATCGAAAACTTTGTTCTTCCACCATCGCATTTAGATCGCGGTTCGTAGCTGCAATGAGACGGGCATCGGTGCGCAGGGTGCGTGAGTTTCCTAACCGTTCGAACTCCCGCTCCTGCAGGACACGCAAGAGCTTTGGCTGAAGGTCGAGCGGGATCTCACTTACTTCATCGAGAAAGATCGTCCCTTGCGACGCCAGTTCGAAACGGCCCATCCTTTGAGCGATGGCGCCCGTGAATGCTCCCTTCTCATGCCCGAAGAGTTCGCTCTCGAGCAAACCGGTCGGAATGGCAGCGCAGTTCAGCTTCACAAAGGGATGGGCGCGACGGCGACTAAGGTTGTGGACGGCACGAGCGATCAGTTCCTTTCCGCTTCCCGTCTCTCCTTGGATAAGAACCGTTGAGTTAGTTGGCGCAACTGCTTCAACCTGGCGTAACACCTGTCGTAGCACAGCACTATTCCCAATAATCTCCTCAAAGTTGAGTTCGCTGCGGATCTCATCTTCAAGGTAAAGCTTTTCCTGAGTGAGTTTGTCTGAAAGCTCGGTAATGCGTTGATAGGCAAATGCATTGTCGATGGCAATAGCCACCTGGCCTGCGATCTGCGAGAGAAATTCAGTATCTTCCCTCGTAAATCCGTTCTTCTGGGCCCTCACCAAACAGAGGACGCCCAATACATTCTTGCAACGGATTAGCGGGATCATGCAGATGGTCACCCTGCCATCGCCCAGGCTGGACCTGTTCTCAGAACCAGATCCGTTCCACTCTTCAATGCCCCCTACCCACAGCTTTCCAGAACGAAAGACCTGTCCCGCGGGGGAGCTTTCGAGCGCCCCCGACATGTGCTGGAAAAGATTCTCTTTACTATCTGAAAAATCCGCGGCATAGATTTGAAGATGTTCCTGTGCAGTATCGGGCAGCATTACAGCTACGCCCTCCAACCGCATGGTTTTGCGAATATTCGGCGAAACCGACCGAAGCACTTCTCCCAGTTCCAGGTTGGAAACTACGCTGTTATTCAGATCGAGAATGAGCTTAAGCTTGGTCTGTTCGCTCTCCAATTGTGCCCGAAAGGTCTCCGAATGTGCCAGATTGAGCCTGTCATCAATCGCCAAACCAACATAGTCCGCTAAGAAAGTGAGGAGGCCAACCTCTCTTTCCGAGAAGCCATTAGGTTCCTTTCTTGCAAAACAGAGCGCCCCCATGCGAGCGAGTACCTTATTCAGAGGAAGTACACAAAGCGATTGGTTTCCCTGCATGCGGAAGAATCCAACGATCCCTGGAAATCTCGCCTCCCCGTCAAGAGACGCGATGACGACGGGCTTCGGATGCGCGGTCAAAAACTCCCTGATCTCATCTCGCCATTGCGGTAGCTCGGGTTCCACACCAATTGCAGACCTCTCACCGTCTACCGTGTGCCAGGAAGGATCCGCACCGGTCATCTGAATCAAGACGGTCGTATTAGAGACCACAATGGACGATAGTTCCGCAGGCAGGGAACGCAGAAGTCGATCTGGATCGCGATAAGCATCCAGGTTGTGCGCGAAGCGTAAAAGATCCCCTGTTTGTTCGACGTTTGTAGCGATATCGACCGGGGAAACATGGTGAAGAGCCGAACTCCTCATAACCGACTGATAACCTCCCTCCTTCCATCGATCTCTGATAGATGAAAATCAAAGGATTAAGGTGGCAAAGCATTGATAGATCCGGGACTTTCCGTTTGCGTTGATTAACAGCGTAGCTCAGATCCGCTCATCGCTGCCAATTGATTGGCACCCAGTCAACAGGCTGGCATACATCGCAGGATCCCCGCGTAATACATAGACTGCGATGGACGTTCTCTCTTTTTTATCAAGAGCTTACGGTAGAAACAAAATTGCAGACCCTTCTGGCCCTGCGGTTGCTCTGGGGTGGGTCAAGCTACGCATGAGCACTTCATCTCTCAGTATCTAGAACTAGTGTCTCTATTTTTTCAAGGGGGCCCGGATGCACCTCGAGGAACACACCGAACCACCACCGAGCTTTCGACTCGATGTCCCGCTGCACGACCTACTCACCAAATCCAATGCAAACACACCGGGTCTTCAGCCTATTGGAACACCACAAACTTTTCCCGACCCTGTGTTTCCGCAGCATCCTCAACTCCTCGCGCCAGTCGATTGGAGTGATGGGTGGGTCGCACCGGAAAAGAGACAATGGGCTCCAGGGCAGATCTACCACGCAATGCAGGGTTGGCTCTTTCCCTATATCCGTTCGAGGGTGACCGCAGGCGACTTCCATCCACTCATTGCATACCTCTTCACCGAGTTTAAGTGCAATCTCGATTGCCACTATTGCTGGGCCTTCGACAATCAGGTGAAGGGAATGACGGAAGATACGGCGAAGCGATCCGTGGACTGGCTTCACGGTACAGGGTGCAGAGTACTTGCCTTCATGGGGGGCGAGCCTCTTCTCCGGCCCGACTTGATTCACCGCATTACCTACTACGCGGCCAAGAAGAACTTCTGGATCTATCTTCCCACCAACGCGCGTCTGTTGCGCACCGATGTGATCGACAAGTTGGCCGACGCCGGCATGTCGACGTTTAACATCGCCGTCGACGCAGTCGACCTAAAACAAGGACTGCCGAAGGCGCTTGCCCCGATTCGCAAGCAGTTTGACTACCTGGTGCGAAAGCAGTACGGGTACGGATACTCCGTCTTCCTCAACATGAACATCTGCCGCAACAATCTGGACGATGTTCGGGAATTGACCGAGATAGCTCATGACAACGGTATAGCGACCGACTATCACATCAACGAGTCTCCCCTCCTTGAACAGGACGAGCACTTCAAGCACGCGGCCAACAATGTGACCTACATCACCAAGGACGACTGGTCGGCTGTTGAAGAGACGATTCAGTGGTTGACCCAGAAGCAGGACGCTGGGTACAAGATGGTCAACTCCAACTCACGTCTCTGGCAGATGGTCGACTTCATGAAAGGTAACCACTTTCCCTGGAACTGCCGCGCCGGTCAAAACTCAATGATCATTCGCGTCGACGGGACGTTGGCTCCATGTTTCCCGATGTACACAGCGAGCTATGACTGGGGCGTGGTCGGTAATCACAAATTCGAAACCAAGCAACTCGATCATCAAAAAGAGACCTGCCAGACGCACTGCTTCTCAACTCTCAATCACATCCTGGGCTGGTGTTACAACGACCAGCGTGTCATCAAATATTTCTTCAAACAGCTAGCCCATGGATTCCAAGGAGTGAAAGGCCAGATGTAACGCCCAACGAATCCCGAGATCCGACCGTATCGAAAACAAATGCAAGTATAAGGAGACGCAAATGCCGGGAACCGAAGAGATCGTTCAAACCGACTTCGAAGTAGAGATCCAGGCTCGTATCGACGCCGAACGTGCCCGTCTTCGTGCCGAAGCTGGATTGGCGCGCATGCGCGAGTTCAAGAAGCCGACAGAGCGCACGTTTAAGGCGGACGAACGCGACTATGTCACGATTCTCTTTGGAGGACTTACGTGGAAGCATGAGGAGATGATCAAGGCCGTCTTCCATGGCAGCGGCTATCGCTGCGAGAACATTCCCACCCCGGTCGTCGCTGATTTTCAGGCAGGGAAAGAGTTCGGCAACAACGGCCAATGCAATCCGACCTACTTCACCGTAGGCAATCTGGTGCGCTATCTTCAAATGCTGGAACAGCAAGGCCAGACGCGCAAACAGATTATCGATAACTATGTCTTCTTCACGGCTGGTTCCTGCGGACCGTGTCGCTTCGGTATGTATGAAGCGGAGTACCGATTTGCTCTGCAGAACGCAGGCTTCGATGGGTTCCGCGTATTGCTGTTCCAACAGACCGACGGCATCAAGGCCGCAAGCGGAGAGCCGGGCCTAAAATTTTCAGTCGACTTCGGGATGGGAATGTTGAATGCGCTCAATCTCGGAGACGTAATCAACGAACTGGTCTATCAGGTCCGCCCCTTCGAAGTGAATAAAGGTGAGACCGACCGCGTCATACATGATTCGGTGAAGGTATTAACCGATACGCTGCGTGACCGCAAGCGCTGGCACATCATGGAGGCGGCCCCAGCGTGGGCAAGACCGTACATCGAGAAGAATAAGATGCTATCCGGCATTGGCTGCACTCTTGGGAAGGTCGGTCATAATCTATATGGAAAAGAATATGTCGACGCCCTCCACACATGCCGCGACAGCATCAACGCAATCGAAGTAGACCGCCTTCGCGTAAAGCCAGTCATCAAGATTACCGGCGAGTTCTGGGCTCAGACCACCGAGGGGGACGGCAACTTCAATATGTTTGCCTTCCTCGAAAAAGAAGGCGCACAGGTGTTGGTCGAACCCATCGCCACCTGGATCGCTTACATGATGTACGTCGCCAAAGAAGGAGCGAAGGCCCGCGCGGACGCCGAGGCTCCCTACCGCGACCCCAAGTGGTACGAGCTTAAAAACGTCTCGCAAACGACTTCAAAGTATTCAAAAAACAGGAGGCCTCAGCGCCGGCAGCGCCATGTGGACCTTCTTCTATCATCGCACCATCAAACATCTGGGAGACACGGCCCATCATCTGATTCCGCAAAAGAACTCTCGCGCCTGGCACATCCCTTCTACCATCAGCTCGCTCGCGGTGGAGAGGGCTACATGGAAGTCGGCAAGAACGTCTACTACACCGTGAATCACCTGTGCCACATGGTCCTCGCTTTGAAACCCTTCGGTTGCATGCCCTCCACACAATCCGACGGGGTTCAATCCAGAGTCGTGAACAAGTACAAAGACATGATCTTCCTGCCGATAGAAACCTCAGGTGAGGGCGAAGTGAACGCGCACAGCCGAGTTCAAATGGCGCTCGCCGAAGCTAAGGCTAAAGCACGCGCTGAATTCGACGGCGTTCTGGAGCAGACAGGGAAATCCCTCGAAGAACTGCGAGCCTACGTTGAGCATCATCCCATCCTGAAGCAAGCACTCTATAAGGTTCCGCATCGGAACGGCATCGCGGGGACTGCAGCCCAGTTTGCCTGGCACGTCAGCGACCTCATCGACAAAGACAGCGCTTATCGCCGAACGGCTCGCACGTCTGCGCCACTGCGGCAAGTGGCGTAAGCAGTCTAGCTTTCCATTCGAAGAATCGTCACTAAGGAGAAGAGAATGGACCAGTTTCTGGTTGGCCTGGACGTAGGTTCTACAACCGTTAAGGCGATTGTGGTTGATGCCGCGTCTGACAAGACCATCTGGCAGGACTACCAGCGTCACGAGACGCGCCAACCAGAAAAGGTCCTCGAGTTCCTGCGCCGCATGGAAGCGGACACCGGAATCTCACCGGGTAATACACGCATCTTCATCACAGGATCTGGTGGGGGAACAATCGCCGAGATGATCGGCGCCAAGTTCGTCCAGGAGGTCCATGCTGTCTCACTCGCCGTCGAAAAACTTCATCCCGAGGTGTACTCCGTCATCGAGTTAGGCGGACAGGACGCGAAGATCATTGTCTTCAAAGACGACGAAGAGACGGGCCGCAAGAAGAAGATCCCATCGATGAACGACAAATGCGCCGGCGGCACAGGAGCGGTCATCGACAAGATCAACGCCAAGCTGAAAATTCCTGCAGCAGAGCTAGCGAATCAGGGATACCACGATATCAAGCTGCACAAGGTAGCAGGGAAGTGTGGTGTCTTCGCAGAAACCGACATCAATGGCCTGCAGAAAACCGGCACCCCTTCGGACGAACTGATGGCCTCGCTCTTTGAAGCCATCGTGCTGCAAAATCTCAGCGTCCTGACTCGAGGGCACACGCTTCGTCCGCACGTCCTTCTGCTTGGCGGCCCGAACGGCTTTATCCGCGGCATGCGCGAAGCGTGGCAGACCAACATTCCGCGCATGTGGAAGGAGCGCAAAGTCGAGATTCCCGACGGCATGACTCCCGAAGAGTTGATCAAAGTCCCTGAAAACGCCCAATACTTCGCGGCTCTGGGGTCGGTCGAGTTCGGTAAAGAGGAAGAGCCAGAGGTAGGACAATATGTTGGCGCCGACAAGCTTGTCTATTACATCGACTACGGTCGCGCAGAAGAGAAGGCCATATCAGGAGGAAAGGGCCTCGTCGCAGAGGACGCAGAACTCGTTGCCTTCAAGTCCGAGTACAAGAGAAAGAAGTTCACCCCGGCGGAGTTTCTGCCAGGTCAAGTCGTCTCCGGATTCGTCGGAATCGATGGCGGTTCCACTTCGACCAAGGCAGTCGTACTCGGTACGGATGGAGAGATTCTCTGCAAGACCTACCAGCTTTCAAACGGCAATCCGATTCAGGATACGATCGAGATGTTTGAGAACCTGCGAGAGCAGATCGAGAGCAAAGGTGCCACCCTCGAGGTGCTCGGCGTCGGCTCAACCGGCTACGCAAAGGACATCATCAAGGATGTGTTAAACGCAGATGTGGCGCTCGTCGAAACCGTGGCCCATACAGAATCAGCGCTGAAATTCTATGACGATCCCCACGTCATCGTGGATGTGGGGGGCCAGGACATCAAACTCATCGTCCTAAAAGACGGTCGCGTAAAAGACTTCAAACTAAACACTCAGTGCTCAGCAGGGAACGGATACTTTCTGCAATCGACTGTCGAGGGATTCGGCATGAAAGTCGAGGACTTCGCCGATCTGGCCTTCTCCGCAAAATCGATGCCATCCTTCGGCTACGGTTGCGCTGTCTTCATGCAGTCGGACATCGTTAACTTCCAACGTCAAGGCTGGCGCTCGGAGGAGATCCTCGCAGGTCTAGCAGATGTGCTACCCAAAAATGTCTTTCTATATGTCGCCAGCATCCCAAATCTGGCAGCTCTCGGTTCACGTTTCGTGCTTCAAGGCGGAACGCAAAATAATCTTGCCGTAGTCAAAGCCGAAGTGGACTTCATCAAATCAAGCTTCCGCGCCAACGGCAAAGAGCCGGAGATCATAGTCCACGAGCACTGTGGCGAATCCGGCGCAATCGGCGCGGCCCAGGAGTCTCTGCGTCTCTGGCGCAACGGTCGGCAAACCTCATTCGTCGGCCTCGAGGCTGTCGCGAATATTCGCTACCGCACTACGCGCAACGAAGAAACACGCTGCTACTTCTGTAAAAACAACTGCCTTCGCACCTTCATCGACGTCGATGTGACCGGACAACAAAACTCCGAACACTCTCACGCCCATGCTGTCCATGAAGATCGCGCCGCCACTCCGGCAGAAGTTGCGGTAGTCATGAACACTCTGCCGACGCTCGAACAAATCGAAGCCAATCTCCCTCCCGTCGAGTCTCACGGGTCATGCAGCACAAGTGGAAGCCACAGTTCTCCATCTGTGTTCAAGGCAAAGATCGAGCCGCTCGTTCAGATCCAACTTGCGCCTGGATCAAGCAAAGTGGTCGAACTACCAAAGCCCGCAGAATTCCAGCATCGTAAAACCAAAGTTCCTCTACGAAAAGGTGAACAGCGTCTGATCATCGCAACCTGCGAAAAGGGAACCGTCGAAGACCTCGACGAGATGAAGGACATCAAAGCCGACATCGACGAGATCAAAGCCGTCAATCCGAACTACGTCGACATCGCGGCCCACGATGTCTTCCGTCAACGTGATGTTGAAGTTGTCTCGGATCCATTGCCGTCCACCAAAGGTTTGTTCATCTCAAAGGCCACTAAGGAACGTGCCACCCGAATGACGCAGCGCAAAGACTTCCGTGTGGGCATCCCACGTCTTTTGAACACCTACACCTACGCGCCATTCTTCAACGCATACTTCACTAGCCTCGGGCTGAAATCCGAAAACATAATCTATTCCGATTACACAACGCCAGAGCTTTACCGCGCGGGCGCAAGCCGCGGCGCAATCGATCCCTGCTACCCGTCGAAGATCGGGATAGCACACGTCTACAATTTACTCGTGGTCAAGCACGCAAAGAAGCCTCTTCACGCAATCTGGTTCCCAATGTACGACGTACTGCACTCCCATCTCGTAAATCTAACCGGTTCGAACGCCTGCCCGACTGTGACCGCAACACCCGAGACGGTCAAAGCTGCTTTTACCAAAGAGAGCGACATCTTCGCCGAGAACAATGTCCTTTACCTCGATCCAATCCTGAACCTCCAGGATGAAAAAATCTGCGCCGACCAGATGTTCAAAACCTGGGGACCCATCTTCGGCCTCAACCGAGAAGAGAACGAGCGGGCCATCGCCGTAGGTTTCAAATCTCTGCACGAGTGCGAAACCGACATCAGGCGACAAGCGCGTGAGACGCTCGATCAGCTCGAACGCGAAGACCGCATCGGCATCGTCATGCTGGGCCGGGTCTACCACCACGACCCAGGCCTGAACCACGAGATCATGGAAGAGTTTCAGAAGCTCGGCTACCCGGTCTTCTCACAGAGCACCTTGCCTCTCGACGAAGACCTTCTGGATCGGCTCTTCGGAGAAGAGGTTCGTGCAGGTCTGATCACGCACCCACTCGACATCAGTGATGTGTGGAAGAATCGCTACTCGACCAGCACCAACCATAAGGTATGGGCTGCGAAGTTCACAGCACGCCATCCAAATCTGGTCGCCCTCGAGGTCTCAAGCTTCAAATGCGGCCACGACGCCCCTATCTACGGGGTGATCGAAGGCATCATCGAACAATCAGGTACACCGTATTTCTCCTTCAAAGATCTAGATGAAAACAAGCCTTCCGGTTCAATCCGTATTCGTGTTGAGACGATCGACTACTTCCTGCGTCGCTATCGCGAAGACATCATCAAGCGACGGAACGCGGAGTCCAACATCGAAACGCAGTTAGCCGCCTTCGAGCAATGCCTCCGTAGTCAAACAGGGAATCACTACGAGATAGCAGTTGCGGGAGATTGATTCCGGCCAATCAACTGATCTTCAGACCGATGGCCCGCAAATTCCCCCAGAAATGAACTAAAGCGGCCTGCCCGCCGCGATTTTGCCCAGATGCGCTCGGCAGATCCTGCACCTTGCAGTAAATTTGAGGTGTTGGTTCCAGCCACATTGAAGGCGTTCTGGTCATGGCACACAGACACACATGTCGCGTCGCCCTCAGCAGGAGAGGTCTATTCCTGTTGATGGCCTCTCCCTTGATGGGGAGGGGACAGACTGCAACACCTCAAACTCCCGCTCCGAATCATGCTGTTGTCGCCAGCTCATCGTCACCCCATGCAGGAGACGACCTGGATAGCTGCTTTGTTCATCGAGTAACCAGCCTTCCAGGAAGTCATCGGTTCGCAAGTGATTTTATCGAAGCCATAGCCAGCGACCCCGATCCTGACTCCGGCGATCCCGACGTGATTTGGGGTCTCACGGCGGACCTCAGCAGCGAGGTCCCGTCCCAGGATCGAGCCATGTACATCTCGAAATCTACCAATGGCGGCGCGACATGGACTCAGATCGCACGAGTGGACTCCAGATACTTCGATGCGCGCATCGGTGAGGGGCTGCGTAACGGCTTCGTAGTGTCTCCCGGCGGAACGTACTTTGTGATCACAACGCAACGGGGAGCCTTTCAGGTATTTCCTCAACCAGATGCCTCTGAGACTCTGGTAAAACCTATCGCCGGTCCTCGCGTTCCCGACGCACCTCCCAAGACTCCCATCCCCAAGAAGGCAGGTGACCCCGTAAGAGCAAACGTGGTCGAACTAACGGCCGACGGAAATCATCTCATCATCGGTTACGGCTACTTTGACCGCGAGCCCCAGCTCCTCCAATACCACAAAGACAACGACGGCTCATGGATCGAAGATGGGCCCATCCTTCATCTGCCAACCGAGATGGATCTTCTCTCCGTCCAGTTTGATGATTCCAAAAACTCAATCCAGGCTTCCTCTATGTGGGAACCGGCGATCAGGTCTACCTCCTCAACCTCCACTCCATGAAATGGAGCCGCGTCGATGGAGTCGGCCCGGATTCGGCGATACATGGAATGAGTGTTGTGGGCGGTCTCCATTTGGCTGCGTGCTGGGGAGTCTATAACCCTTCAGGCCCGGGCACCGTAAGAAGAGTAACCAACGCAAGGTTTCTCCTGCACAGAACTACAGATGAAACAGGTTCCAACGTTCGGGCCTACAGCATAGAGGTCGACCCGTCAAAACCAAACCGAGAGGTCGTGACCTCGCTCACAGGCGTCTACACAAGCCAGGACAGCGGCGAAAGCTGGAGGAGGCTCAACGATCTTCCAGAAGAGGAGTTCCGCTCCGCACATTTCAACTCCGACGGAACCATCCTTGTCTCTGGAATCGCAGGTACGTTCCTGGTCAATCCATTCTCAGAAGCTTGCTCGCCCCATCTTAAGATCCGACAATAAACAGCCCTATCGCGTTGCTCGCCTTCGAATCATCAGTTTCGCTTTCACAAGCAACATCTCAGCAAACAGAACACGGACCCTCCGGGTTCGATACACTTCGCGGTATAAAGATGCACTAGATGGGCAGCCTCTACAAAGCGCTTGGTGACAGATACCCAGGCTAAAATCATCTGCCAGAGTCCCGGGAGCATCCAGAATAGTGCGGGGATAAATCGCACGAGAGCGCGATGGTGATCAGCAGTCCACGTCAACTGCAGGGAAGAACTGCTCAACCGCCATACGGATCATCTCATTCGACAGACCAGAATGCATTCGACGGGGTTATCGAAGAATGCCAGGGGCCTGCTACATCGCTCTATCCTCAATGCTGATTTCCGGATCTCGACCGGCATGGCGCTTGTTCGGATCATGGCCTGGTGATCAGCGGTGCTTGGAGATTGCCGTGGAGGCCAAGGCGTCTCAGAGGAGAATGCCTCAGAACTTAACCTTGAGAGCAAACTGACCGAAACGACGCTCATCGTTCGCACCACCATTGACGCCACCTTTTTTGCCTGAATAGGGATGGTTGCGCCATCATAGCCGTAGTTGGCAACGTCGTTATTAGACTCAGTAATGTAGAGGTTATGGTGGTTGAAGATATCAAAGCCTTCTGCTCTCAGTTCGACCTCGATACCTTCTCTGATCAGAAGGCTTTTACTGGCCGCAAGGTCAAAGTTCCACGCGCCGGGGCCGGAAAACGCGTTCCGATGGGTCATTGCAGAGGGATATGGCCCGAAGTCGGATATTCCACCGAGACCCGGATTCCCGTAGCTTACGGCTGCGGGAAGAGAGACAAGGTCGTAGAGGTTCGCGCCGGAGCCATTCTTATCTATCGCTTTAGTGAAACTATAGTTCGAGATGGTTGTGCCCGGCGTATAGCGTGGTATGCCGACCCCGGCGCTGCGATTCAGCGAGTTGCTGCTATCTGAGACCGAGAATGGCGTTCCAGTGCGGACAGTGTAAATACCAGTGACCTCATATCCTCCCAGGAGTCTCCCGGCGAAGGAGTGGCTATTTTTAAACCACTGGGTTCTGTAAATCGGTGCAAGAACGAATCGCTGGCGAATGTCGAAGTCCGAAGCCCCATGGTCCAGCCCAGGATTGAAGGGATCGAGATAACCAAGATTGCCAATGCCATTGACCGAGCTATTGCTCTCAGAGAACGTCGAGCTCAGATTGTCTGTCGAGTGCGCGACAGTATAGTTCGCTGTGATAATGAGCCCCGTGCGTTCGAGATCTGTCATCTGAAAGCCGAGGTTCAAGCCGTTGTAGTAAGAATCTCCCTCGCTGCCGCGGTTATTGATCGACCCGTATTGATTGTTAAGCCGCGAGTAGATGAAGTTGCCGCTAGCATCCAGAACGGGGTCGCCGAGATAGACGTTCCCGGCGCCAAGCATGTTATATCCCTTCACGTCGTAAAGATGTGTCCCCCGTGAACCGACATAAGCGATGGATGCAACCATGTTATTCGCAACCTGCCTCTCGACGGTCAGGCTATAGAACTGCGTTGCCGCCGTACGAATATTTTCGTCTACATTTCTCAAGCTGGTTGGCGGAAGCGGGACCGTTCCACTGGAGCCGCCAATAGGACCAGCGTTGTTCGTCGTTATAGGTGACGGTGTCGTGATCTGGACCACAGCATAGTTGGGCGGATTCTGGATAACATTGAACGTTACATTTCCAAAGTTCCTCTCGTAGGCTATTCCGTATCCACCACGAAGACTTGTCTTGCCATCACCGTTGATGTCGTAAGCAAAGCCGACGCGAGGTCCAACAGTGCCGTACTGCGGATTCCACAATTTACCGATGGGACTATTAGGAACCGTGAACACCTGGCCATTGCGAATCTGCGCTTGAAGCGATGCACCTGGCCCGTAGTAGAAGTTGGCGTCGAGGTCCTGCTTATTATTGTGCTGGATCCCGTAGTACTCGTAGCGCACGCCATAGTTGAGCGTGAAGCGCGGAGTGAGCTTCCACGCATCCTGCGCGTACACCGCCCAATCCTTGAACCGGTCGCTGCGGGCAAAGTTGGGTTGCGACGCAGGCAGAGTGATCTGGCATTGCGGCGTCTGTACGAGATTCCCCGTCGCGTAGTCTCGTACACAAGGCAGCGCTCCTTGTGGGTCAACGGCGCCCTCAAAGATCGAGAGCGTGCCGTTCAAAAAGTTATCCAGGCCCGTTGGCGCGCTAGTACCGATTCCCTCAACTGCCTGCGCATAGGCGCCATAGGTGATGTTGTTCTGGATATAGAGCAATTGAGTACCGGCCTTGAACGAGTGTTGACCCTTCGTCCAATCAATGTCTTGGCTGATCTGAACAGTATTCTGTGGCCCTCCGGATGGAAGTCCTCCCGTTCCTTCAAACTGGCTGTAAAAGCCAGGAAACTGAACCAGATTCCCGCCGATCGTCGCATTGTTATAAAGAAACAGGGTAGGGGTGTTTTGTTGCGACGTATCGAACGGTTGACTTAACGTGTGACGAGTAAAGCTCAACTTCGTGCTGGACACCAGGGAGCCGGAAAACTCGTGGGTCAGGCCGAAGAGTGCGGCGTTGTCTCGCTCGGAAGCACCAACGTTATATTGCGAGTACGGTGTACTGAACATGGAGCCGTTTTCATCGAGCTCGTTGTAAAAGACATATCGCCCGTACATCTGAGTTCTTGGGGTCAGGTTGAAATCCACACGTCCAATCAAGTAGTAGGTATTCTGCGGATCGCCGCCCCCGGCGTTCGTCGGAGAAGTGAATGGAGCTATACCTAATACCGGTGTGTTGCCAGGCAACAGATCGAACGGTCCACCCGGAGTTGGAGTGACTCCCGAAGCCACGACGTCGTCCTTACTCAATGTCTGGGTAAAAGTTGGAGCTGGAGACCCATACTGCGTGAAGAAAGCCTGCGTCGCCGAATTGGATGCCGCCAGATACTGCGGCGTAGGCACCAGCGAGATCTGATTGCCCGCGCTACGCACCCTCACCCACTCTGTACTCTGGAAGAAGAACAGCCGGTCTTTCAAGATTGGTCCACCTACATCGTAGCCAAACTGGTTGCGCGTGTAGCCGCCCTTCGGCACACCACTTTGCGCATTCTGAACTGTATTGGCCGTATAGGCCGCGAGGCGATTAAACTCCCACGCTCCCCGTGAAATCGATTGGTCCCCGATTTGGTTACGACGCTGACGACACCGCCTGACGCACGGCCATACTGTGGCTCAAAGTTGCTGGTCGTAATGCGATACTCCTGCACCGCATCGATCGGCACCGTGACCTCAGGCCCGGTCACGTAGGAGTCGACATTCTCAACCCCATCCAACAAGATCTCTGTGCCACTCGACCGTTGACCATTGAGCGAATATCCAACGCCGCGCGTCGTGTCGTTCTGGTCGCCGGTAGTCTTTGTCGCGCCACTCTGCGCTACTTTGTCTCCAGAGCTTATGTTGCCGGAGATCGAGACAAAATCGTAGGGGTTACGAGTGAGGCTAGGCAGCTCCGAGACCTGGACACTGCTCACGATCTGCGACACCTCCTGAGTCTGCGTATTGACGGCCGTCCCGCCCTGATCGATCACGGTCACCGTCTGTTGCGCACCACTGAGAGCGAACTTTATCGGAACCGATGCGTGCCCACCAACCGTGACTTCGACCCGCGCCTCGAACCGCTGAAAGCCCGGAGCGTCCGCCCTGACCGTATAAATGCCGGCAGCCACAGGGGGAAACGTGTACTCGCCGCTATGATTCGTGGTCACCGTTCGTTCAGCGTTTGTCCCCGTATTCGTGAGCGTTACCGTCGCATCGGAGACGAGGGCCCCGCTTTGATCGACCGCTAATCCCGACACAATGCCGGAATCGGTCTGTGCTGTTAGCAGAGTTAGAGAAACAGGCAGAAAAAGCAGGACGAAAAGAATCGACGCGTGAACTGAAATGTTTCTGAGCATGACTGGACTCCCTTCAAGTGTTGATGCGCAGGCGACCTTCTGTTCCGACTCCGAATCATCGACATATGGAAAGCCTGAAGGCCCTCGTCCCGTTGACTTCAAGTCACACTTGAGTCACTCGTAGCGAAGGCAGTTACTGCTCGTGCCGCGTACTGTTCTGCACTCTCCGGGAGCATTGATCGTCTTGCAAAACAAACAGATTTACAACCCGCAGCCCGGTGCAGTGCATTATGTGCCGACACTTCCGCGGCCAACAACAGCGTTGTGACGAGCGTCGCGCAGAATGTGACAAACGGCAGAATCCGCGTGTCGATTTACGGGTGACGAATCTCCGCTCCGAGGACTGATGACCGATGGAAGACGTCGCCGAGAAAGGATTCAGTAGTTAATCTTGTAACTCGCCCCAGGTGCGTCATCTCTGATCCACTTCTTCCCGGGCTTGGCTAGCTTCGTCACTCCGCGCCGCTATCCGTCACATGTCCACTAGTCAACACACATTCCGGATGTATGGTTGCACCGTAAGTTCCTGTGTCGAGGCCAGTGACTTATTGTTAGCAAAATTATTTGGCGGAGCCGATAACTAATGTTCCGCCTCGCAGCGAAATTGCCAAGTAGACAAGGAGCGGCTCGATTGCATAGTTCCAATTATGTGACGAGTTGCTCCTTGGTGATGATCAACAGCATTCCAACGTCGTTGCAGTGCTCTTTACACGTGACGAGACCCCAATAATCGTCGGAACTGCGCCGATCACTTGCCCGTAATCCTGCAAGTCTACGTAGCGCCGGCTACGCTCCATGGGATCTAGTTAGTTGAAAGACCCCAGAGACATGGCCAGATCCCACAAGCTGGAGGAAATCATGGTTCGAATAACTCGTACCCCACTCCTGGTCTCCGGAAAACTCGTAAGAGCCCTGTTACTGGCTGTCGGCGTAATCCTACTTGCAGTTTACGTGGCTTCAGCAGAGGGAACAGATATCACTCAGCTCAAGGCAGATGCTCAAAAGGGCCACGCCCCTCAACAAATTGAACTGGCCGCGGCTTACTTCACAGGCAATGGAGTAACCCAGGATGCGAAGCAGGCCGCATACTGGTATCAAAAAGCCGCCGAAGCCGGAGATCCTGAGGCGCAAAATGAGATCGGCTTCTTCTATCAGGCGGGCATAGGTGTTCCGGTCGATCGGGCACGCGCTTTTCACTGGTACCAACTCGCCGCCGCCTCCGGCCTCACCAGAGCCAAAGTGAACCTCGGCGTAGTGTACGTATGGGGCCTCGGCGTCGCCAAAGATGAGGAGCTGGCCATGCAATTATTTCACGAAGCGGCCAGCAAAGGAGACGGAGCCGCCGCGGGCTATCTCGGCGACCTCTACTACTTCGGGATCGGTGTGAAGCAGGACAAAGCCGCAGCCGAAACCTGGTACAAAACCGGCGCGCAGCTGCACGATCCTGTCGCCGCTTACAACATCGGCACACTCTTCTCGGTGGATACAGACCACCGACACGATCTACGTAAAGCGGAGGCATATCTTCGCTCATCCGCTGCCGACGGATACATACCAGCAATTCATTCGCTCGGACTGCTCCTGGTCAACCATCCTGACCTTGCAACGTCTCCACAGGAGGGACCATCCCTGTTGGAAACCTCATCGAGCGCAGGCTACTGGAGATCTTCAGTGGTACTAGGCGCCCTCGCACGAGACGGTAAAGGGGTTCCCGTAGACAGCAAAGCCGCCTACCTCCACTTCCGAACCGCCGCTCTGCAGGGAGGAGAATCTGCAATGAGCTTGGTCAGATACGACATCGCGGCACTCACAAAAAAGCTGGGCGCTCAGCAGATCGGAGCTCTCGACTCGGACGCAAATACCTGGTATCGGGAACACCGCACGCCTCTCCTCTTCGTCTATAAAGATGGCGACAGGCGGCAACGCTTTCCCGCATCAGCACTTGCAGTCTCGGCGGCTGATCTGCACGCTGGTCAATTGCTCTATGTGCCAGTCTCCTGACGAGGTAGGAATAGAATGTGTGGTTGCATTCCTATTTCGTCCGTAAAGGAAGAAGGCCGAGGATGATTCCCTGAACCTTCCGCCGATAAGTCGCACGCTCACACAACCATTCTTCATGCATCCGGCGATCTTTGTGGGCGCGTCGGTCCTGCTGGGCACCTTGTTCGCCTTACAGGAGTTGATGACTATGCGCCTATGGAGTTATCGCATGGGCATAGGGATCCTTTTGCAGCATGGTGGGCGCAATACTTTTTGTGGGGTGTCATCTGCTGGTTGCTGTGGAGATGGTGCGGGCCCTGGATTCAACGAGCAAACGCATTCTGCATCTTCACGCAAGTACTTCCACTCAGCATAGTTACCAGTGTTGTGGAAGAGATGATCTGGGTCGCTTTCTTTCCGAATCTCCCACTCAATCGCCCGCACATGACGTATTGGCATAGGCTGGCGTTTCATTTGGACGCGGAGTTCGTCGACAACCTGGTCCTCTTCTGGTGTGCAGTCGCCTTGTTTCGCGGCATAGGGTACTACCAGAAATTCCGTGAAAAAGAGGCTGCGGCCGCTCAATTGTCGGTGCAACTGGTCCAGGCCCAGATCGCCACTCTCCGCATGCAATTGAATCCGCACTTCCTTTTCAACACTATGAACAGCATCTCCAGCCTCATGCGGACCGACGTCGCCGCAGCCGACACAATGCTGGAACAACTCGGCAGCCTCTTGCGTATCACCCTCGAGCGCGGCGAAGTGCAGTTCATTCGTCTCAATGACGAAATGGAGTTTGTGGAGATGTATCTCGCGATGCAGGAGCGCAGATTCACCGGCCGTGTACACCAGCAACTATGGGTACATCCGGAGTTGCATGATGCTCTTGTGCCTGCAATGATTCTCCAGCCGCTCATCGAAAACGCCTACACTCATGGCCTCTCCAGACTCGACCGCAATGGCCTGCTCCACATCGAGGCATCAAAAAAGATTCGCACCTGACGCTGAGTGTTCTCAATAACGGCGCAGGTTTGAATTCAAATCCGCCCAAATCCTCTGACGGCCAAGGCGTTGGTCTGGCCAACATTAAAAGCCGCCTGCAACTGCACTACGGAGATCAACACACATTTTGTATACGCGAGGTCGCACGAGATCAGGTCGAGGTAACCATAACGCTCCCACTTCAGTTCTCTGGTAGTCCAACAGAGACACTGACAAGGTTTGGTGCATGATGATCCAGGCTATCTTAGCCGACGACGAAGTCTTAGCGAGACATAAGCTGCGCCAGTTGCTTCGCGACGAGCCTGAGATCGAAATTGTCGGTGAAGGAGCGTCAGCTTCTGAAACGATCGACCTGGTACGGGCTACCGGACCGGAGTTACTTTTTCTCGATATTCGAATGCCAGGCATGGACGGCTTCGATATTATCGGCAAGCTCTCTGTCGGCAGCGACTCCGTTGTGCCCCGCATCATCTTCACCACCGCATACGACTGCTATGCGTTGCGTGCGTTCGAGATACACGCTGTCGACTATCTGCTCAAGCCCTTCACCTCCGAACGTTTGCATTCGGCAGTGCAACGTGCGTGTGAAGAGATCAACGCCTCAAAGCAAAATGCCGGGCGAAGCAACGGCCGCACTCAGAATCCACCCGCTTACACGACACGCATCGTTTTCAAATCTCGCGGCCGTATCCTGTTTCTTCCCGTCTCGGATATCCGTTGGATTGCAGCCGAAGAGAACTATGCGCGCATCTGTACGGGAGCAGAAAAGCACCTGCTGCGCGAGACGATGAGCCATCTGGAAGAAAAGCTTGATCCGCAGATGTTCCTGCGTGTGCATCGTTCCGCCATCGTTAATTTGCAGTATCTGAAGGAAGTGCGGACCGAACCTAGCGGAGAGTTCACGGTCGTGCTGGTGGATGGTCAAAAAATCGCGATGAGCCGCAGCTTTCACGCTCGCATTAGCGAATGGCTGGCTCGTAGTTGAGTGGCCTCGGAATTTTGTGCGGGACGGACGTTTTGCTCGAATTGAATTCGAACGATAACCATCCCACATCTAGCTCGGCCGAGGGAATACTTGCCCCCGAACAAGCTCTCAATCCGACCGAAGAGCTGACCGGATTGGCCGTATAAGTCAACAGTTGCTTCTACAGGAACTTCCGACGAAATACAACCCGTCCGGAAGCTATCCTAGCGCTGGGGTTTGTTATAAAGGTTATCGACCTTCTACGAAAACGAAGGTAGCGGCACTTTTCGCCCGCTGACGTCAACCGACGCCCCGAAGTAGCCGTAAACGTCACGTCACAGGCACAAGGGTAGTTAGCGAGAGCAGTGCCCGATACCTCCAAGAGGTCTGAACTTAAAGGTGAGATGAGCAAAGATTCAAAAGGGATCCGCGTCGGTCTTATAGGGTATGGATATGCAGGAAAGACTTTTCACGCCCCATTGATTCGCGCAACTCCGGGGCTTACATTGTCTATGGTTGGTTCGAGCCGGCCTGAGGTCGTGCTGATGGAGTTGGGCGGGGTAAGAGTGTGTTCTGCCGTCGAGGCGGCGATACATCCCGATGTCGATCTTGTCGTAGTCGCAACCCCTAATTACAGCCACTATCCACTTGCGGCGTCTGCGTTGTACGCGGGGAAGGATGTTGTTGTCGACAAGCCGTTCACTGTCACGCTTGCGGAAGCACGGTCTTTGGCAGAGATCGCGAAAGAACACGGCAGGATGCTATCGGTCTTTCACAACCGCCGCTGGGAGAGTGAGGTTCAGGCCACGCGCGAAGTACTCCAGTCAGGCGTACTGGGGCTAGTCTCACACTACGAGTGCCACATGGATCGTTATCGACCTCATGTTCGGCAGCGATGGCGAGAGAACGAAGGACCAGGCGCAGGGCTATGGTTCGACCTTGGCCCTCATCTTCTTGACCAGGCCCTGTATCTTTTCGGTCTGCCGCGGTCGATCAGCGCGAGCTTGGCAACCCTGCGCAAGAGCGGGAAAACCGATGATTGGGCTCATGTTCAGCTGAACTATGAGAGCATGCGTGTCATTCTTCATGCCTCGTTGCTGGTCTCGGGAGGTGGTCCGCGGTCTATCGTTCATGGAACGCGAGCAAGTTGGGCGAAGTTTGATGCCGATGTTCAGGAGACGCAGCTGAAGGCAGGCATGACGCCTCGCAGTCCTGGTTTCGGCTACGACCCGAATCCCGGAGTTCTGTACGACGGCGAAACGGGCGACCGCACGGAGATTCCGGTGCCGGTGGGAAACCAGCAGATGTACTATGCACAGATCAGAGACACGATATTGGGAAAACAGCAGTCGTCGATTCCAACCATCGATGCAATCGCAGTGATGGCCGCACTGGAAACAACCTTTCACTCCGCGGAGCAGGGGAGAGTGCTGCCGCTTCCGATGACTGCAAGCGAGGTTGCGCAATGGCGTCGAGCACATCCGGATCTTTAGATCACTCCTATAGAGCCCTAGACAACGCAAGGTGGCTGGAGTTGCGATGCTGAGCACGCTGCGAAATCACTCTCAAATACGGAAGGATCGTATACGACCTCAACGGAATCAGTGCCACACTGTGGACAGCAAAACCTGGTCTCAACGAAAGAGAGCGTACCGATCGGCACCTTCGCCCTGCGCCCCCACGCTAGACCAAGTACAGATACTGAACGTTAAATGTTTCAATGTTGGGTGATTTCCCAGCTTGCGCTTTCTAAGATTGGCACCGCCAGGATGCTATTGGGGCGACTTCGATGGCGTTGGCAATTAAATCAGGATTGGTCAGCGCGTCACACCTCAGAAGGCGATCCATCAATCGTGGTGCGGTCCTCAATCACGTGCTCATCGGTTGTCGGTTTTACAGCGTGGCGAGGTGCGAATTTGAAGCGGAACGAACCGCTCGCGTCGGTTCCACGAAGACACCTTTTGCAACTCAGCTTCACCCTTGTTCCATAACACTTAGTACCCCGTCGATGACGTTGGGTTGGCGGATGTGTCCTTAATTCCAGTTTCGGAGCAGACGTGGGTGTTGTGATCGCTCATGGACGGTGGCGGAGTCGTTGTCCCCCAGGTGGAGGGAGCGGAGCCCATAGTGAGTATTAGAGTTGCTCCGTCTTTGATCTGGGCATGGCGGAACCAGGCGTTCGGGAGGTCCGCTCCATTGAGCGTGGCGGATTGGACGTAGCGGTTGAGGCCGTTGGGGTCGAGGTTCTTGGCGATGATGCGGAGCTTTTTGCCGTTGGCGAAAGCGAGTGATGCGTCGGGGGTGCTGGGGGTGCTGATGAGGTAGACGTCCTGACCGGCGACGGGGAAGAGGCCGAGGGTGGAGAAGATGAGCCAGCTGGACATGGCGCCGGAGTCGTCGTTGCCGGGGATGCCGGCGCGGGTGTCGGTGAAGGCTTTTTCGAGGAGGAGATGGACGATGTCGGCGGTCTTGTCGGGGCGGAGGGCGTAGTTGTAGAGGACGGGGATGAGGAAGCCGGGCTCGTTGGTGACGTCGAAGTGGCGGCGGACGAAGATGTTGTCGAGGCGGTGGACGAAGGTCCTCGTTGCCGCCGGCCATGTCGATGAGGCGGCGCATGTCTTGCGGGGCGTAGATGGAGTAGGTCCAGATGTCGCCCTCGTAGAAGAAGTCGGGCCAGGTGCCGCGGACCACGAGGTAGGGTCGGCCCAGGTGCCGTCAGGGTTGCGAGGGCGGAGGAAGCCGTGGAAGCCTTCGGCGGTCATGTCCCTGTCCCAAAGATGCTCGAAGTTGTGCGTGCGGCTGGCGTAGAGGGCGGCCTCTTTTGGTGGCCGAGACCGCAGGCAACTTCGGAGATAGCGAAGTCGTCGTAGCTGTACTCGGCGATGCGGGAGCCGGAGCGTTCGTCCGCGAGGGTGATGTAGCCTTTTTCGTTGTAGTCCTTGAGGCCGCCGCGACCTTCTTTTTGTGCGTTGGCGGGAGGGACTTCGGCGTCGTGGACCATGGCGGCGAATGCGATCTCGTAGTCGATGCCTTTGAGGCCCTTGACGTAGGCATCGGCTACGACGACGTTGGCGTTGGAGCCGCCCTGGGTGCGGCCGTTGTCGTTGCCGCTGCGGGCGTCAGGCATGTAGCCGGTGTGACGATAGATATCGATGAGGGAGCGGATGATGTCGCGCTGGCGGTCGGGGGAGATGAGGGTTAGGAGTGGGCTGGAGCTGCGGTAGGTGTCCCAGATGGCGTAGTAGTCGTCGTAGTAGGGCTCGGTGGATTGCCAGTCGGGGTTTTCACCGGTGCGATCGGTGGGCATCAGCATGATGTGATACATCGCGGTGTAGAGCTGGCGACGCTGGGAGTCAGTCTCGCCGGTGAGGCTGAGCTTTGCTAGCTCGGTGTTCCAGAGGGCGGTCGCGGCGGAGTGGGTGACGGCGAAGTTCCAGGTGGGGATCTCTTGTTGGACGTTTTGTTTTGCTTGGTCGGCGCTGATGAAGGAGATGCCGACTTTTGCCTGGATGATTTGGTTGGCGTGAGTGGCGAAGTTGAAGGTGGCGCCGATGGGTGTGTCGGTAGTGACGATAGCGTCCTGCGCGGTGGTGAGGGTCGTGCCTGTCCAGGTTTGTGTGGTGGTAGCTGGCGTGTCGAGGACCATATAGTAGTAGACCTTGTACTCGCCGCCCTTGTTCCAGCCGCCCGTGAAGCGGGCGATGCCTTGCGCTTCGTGATTGCTGGTCAGGTGAATCTCGGCGCCGAGGAAGCGCTGGGACTCGGAGCCGGGGCCGAGGTCGAGCGCGTGGGCTACGTTGATGGTGAGGTGGGATTGCCGTGAGGCGGGGAAGGTGTAGCGATGGAAGCCGACCCGGCGGCTGCTGGTGAGTTCGGCTTTGATCTTGTAACGCGATAGGTTCGCGGCGTAATAGCCGACCTGGTTGACCTCGTCGGTACGAGGGGACTTGATGTCGTCGAGGCTGAGCGGGCCGGTGACGGGGGCGACGAGGATGTTGCCGTATTTGCCCTGCGCGCCGCTGAGGTGGAGATGGGAGAAGCCGAGGATGACGCCGTTGCTGGAGTAGCCGAAGCCGGAGCGGCGGCCGTCGAAGGTCTCCATGTCGGGACCGAGTTTGACGAGGCCGTAGGGGATCGCAGAACCGACGAAGGTGTTGCCGCCCCAGTCGACACCGATGAAGGGATCGACGTCGTGAGTGTAGTCGGGCGTAATTTTTTGCGCGACGAGTGGGACTGCAAGCAAAAGTGCGGTGAGGAAGAGGTGGATCGAACGCCGGATGATGGAGTGCACTGCTGCTTGCATAAGGATCGGTCCCTTGAATGTCTCAACTGCGCGTAAAGATTTGTTAGGCGAGTGGGATCTGCTGGCTGGCCCACTCGCGTCCTGCTGTAATGGTAGAGCGCTTAGAAGGAGTAGCGAAGGCTGGCCTGCATTGCTCGCTGACCGGTCTTGCTGGTGACTTTGCCGAAGGTGGCGTCGGTGTAGGTTGAGTCCGGTGCGGCCCAGTTGGGGTGGTTGGGGAAGTTGAAGGCATCGAAGCGGAAGGAGAGTGCTTGACCTTCAAAAGTAGCGAAGCGCTTTTGCAGACTTGCGTTGAAGCTCGCCTGACCGGGACCGTAGATCAGGTTGCGATTGTGCTGCGAAGTGAACGTTCCGGCTCCCGGAAGTGAGAAGGCGCTGGCGTTGAACCACGAGTTGTTGTCTTTGCCAACTGAGAACTTTCCGTTGCCGTGGAGCGTGGCGCCGGGAGCGATCTGAAGGAACTGTCCCTGAAAGCCTGCGCCGACGCCAGCGATGTCCTGGCTGGTTGCGACGTTGAAGGGCCCGCCGGTCTGGAACTGATAGGCCTGAGAGAGCTGCCAACCGCCGAGAGCTTCGTTGGCGAAACGGCTGCTGCTGCGGAAGGGGATATGGTAGACGGAGTTGAGGACGAGGACCTGACGTAGATCATAGTCCGCCGTGCCGCAGAGGCCCTTCGGATCGTCTGCGTTGGGCAGGATGTTTTTCTGGAATGAGCCGCAGTCGCGGGAGTGAGCGTAGGTGTACGCGACTCCGAAGCCGAGGCTGTGACTGAAGCGATGATTTATGTCGATCTGCAGTCCCTGGTAGAAGGCCGTGTCGCCTTGATAGACCTCAGTGATGGCAGCGTAACCGAGATAGGGACGATGAGCGTTGACACCGTTCGTGCCGAAGGCCTGCGCGGTTCCGATGGGCGCTTGGTTCACGTCGGATTCAAACTGCTGATGTAAAGAGTGGCGTCCTACGTAGGAGACGTCGGCTACTGTATCAAAACCGAGATCTCGCTCGACGGATACGTTCCAGATATAGGCTTCGGGCTGCGGGGATTGCTGGCTGATGTCGCCGGAGAGCGTTGGGAAGGAGCCGGTGCCAATTGCAGTGCCGGCGGGATTGTCTACGCTGCCGCCTGTGATTGAGACCACCTGCTGCAACGGTGCGAAGCCGCCGAGAAATACGTTGTCGGAGGTACCCTGACGGCTGGTGTAGCGTCCGAAGCCAGTGCGAAGAACCGTCTTGTTGTTGAGCGAATACGCCACGCCGACGCGTGGCTGGAAGAGGAACTTCTGCACGTGAACGTAGCCGCGCGGCAGATTGTGGAAGAGGTTGTTGTACTGTCCAGTCACGGCGATGGGAACGTGTGCGTTTGCGCTGGCGGGGAAGCCGTTGCCAAAGAGAACGGTTCCGTTGAGCGGGTCGCCGCTGCCAGCTATCGGATCACCCGTTGTTGGGTTCACCTTTACTGCAGTAGTAGAGTTGTAGAAGGCGGGGTCGAAGGTTCCGGCGTTGTTCCAGATGCTGTAGAAGGGGTGAATGCTGGTATATCGCATGCCGAACTCGAGGTGCAGTTTCGACGTAGCCTTCCAAGAGTCCTGCGCGAAGAACTCGAACATGTTGGCTCGGCTAGGAGTCTCGTTGCGTGGACCAATCTCAGAGTAGGTGTTGAAGATACCGAGGGCCGCGTCGGCAAGATCGTAGCCGGTGCCATTGGTGTTGGTGCTGGAGAAGTCGAACTTGCCGTTCTGGTTGTTGGTCTGTCCGGGAGTGGAGTTGGCGAAGGCGATCTGGTCGTCATCGTTTTCGCCAGCCCGCTCAAAGAGGGCGCCCCCGCGCACCGTGTGGTTGCCGATGATGCGTGTGAAGGTATCGGCGAAGTCAAAGATCTCGCCCTGAGAGTGAGAGGGGTAGGTGCTGCCATCGAGTGTGGTGATGCCAGTCGTATCAAACGCGATGGTGGGAATCTTGTTTGGGAGATCTTTGCCTGCAGGAAAGAGGTACGGATAGTTGATGCCGTATGCCGTACGGTTGTAGGTGCCCGTCGACGTGTCGATGCTGAGGCGGGCGGCGTCGTGGCTGGCGGTGAAGAGAAATTCGTTGGTGGTGCTGGGACCAAAAGTGTGCACATAGTCGAGCGAGCCGGTCTGGTTGGGACGGCTGTAGATGCGCGGAACGATGTCGTAGTTCGAGGTCGCGAATGGGTTCACCTCATGATAGTAGAAGTGAATGAGGCGGAAGCGGATGTAGTCTTTCTCGGTTGGTAGGATGTCGAGATTGCCGCTGTCGATCTGCTGCTGGATGGGATAGTGCGCTGTCTCGAGCAGGTTGGCTGCACCGAGTTGAAAGCCTGGCGTCGGCGTGGGGAAGGCATTGAGCAGACCTACGCCATTTGGGCTGAGACGATTTTTGGGGATGATGTTGCCGGGAAAACAGCCGGGGCCGCCGGCCTTCCAATCGCATGGAAGACCGGACATGGGGTCTTTGATGTGCTGCGCGACGGAGCTGAAGTCGCCGTTTCGGAAGGCTGCGTTGGGGACGGTATCGGTTTCGGTGGAGAGCGAAGGATCGCGCACGAAGGCCTCGGAGTAGAGGAAGAAGACCTTGCCCTTGAGCAGAACGTGCGGGATGTAGAGAGGGCCGTCCAAGACAAAGCCGAACTGGTTGTAGGTAAAGGGCGCGACCTTGTTTGTTTTGAGGGCTTCGGGGTAGTTAGGGTTTGCGTTGTTGGCGTTCGCGTTGCGGACCCACGTGTTGGCGTTGAGGACAGGGTTCTGAAAGTACTCGTAGGCGCTGCCGTGGAAGTGATCGGTGCCGCTTTTGGTGATGATGCGGATCTGACCTCCGATGGAACGGCCGTACTCTGCAGGGTAGTTGGTTGAGAGGACCTGGACCTCTTCAACGGCGTCGAGGTCCGGTGTGCCAACGGAGTCGCCACTGGCGCGGATGCGGACGGCGACGGCGCCGTCGTAGGTGAGAAGGTTGTCGCGCTCGCGGGCTCCGTTGATGTTGATGGCGCCGAGGCCGGTGCTGAAGTTTGAGGAGGAGACGGTGCTGGTAGTACTGGTGATGCCAGCCTTGGTGAGTGCGAGATAGATTGGGTTGCGGCCGTTGAGCGGAAGATTGTCGGCCTGGCTGCTGGTGATGACGCGGCCGAGGGTGGAGCTGTCGGCCTGCAGAGCCGTCTCGTTCGCGGTGATTTCGATCGACTCGTTGTCTTTGCCGACGACGAGGGAAATGTTGACCGTTGCAGTGATCGCGGGGTCGAGGTTGTTGTTCGTTCTGGAGACCGTGTCAAAGCCCGGCGCCACCACCTTCACGGTGTATTTGCCCGGTGCAAGACCAGCGATGGTGTAGAAGCCGGATTTGTTGCTGATGGTCTGGTGCTCGGCGCCGGTCTGCTCGCTCAATACGGTGATGGCTGCTGCACCGACGGCTGCTCCGGAGGGATCGGTGATGACGCCTGCGATCGAGGAGTTGTCGGACTGGGCGAGTAGTATCGCCGGGCTGATGGCTGCGATGCCGATGAGTAGTGCGATAAGCAGCAGACGGGAGGCACCGGCGAGATTGGGTGCGAACCTCGTCAACCTTGAAGGTGTCGATTCGTTAGGAGTGGATGATGTAGCTTGCGTTTTTGACACACGTGCCTCCTGGCGAGAACGTAAGAGTCTGTTGAATTAGAGCGTTAGGGGAGCGGCCTCCCAACTGGCGCGGGAGGGGAAGGCAAATAGTTTGCTAAAATTCAGCGTCTTATTTCATTGAAGGCTCAAGCAGCGAATCGACACATTCAGGTGGCGCGGTTATTGGATTACAGCGAGCGACCACACCATGCCGGAGGCCGACGAAGAATCCAATCCAACGCGAGGGCTCGGAAGATGGGTAGTCGGTGCTCAACATCTGTGCGCCGCTGGAGAGAGCGATGTCCGCTCGGGTGTGGTCGTTGGTGCGCGCGGCTTCGGTCCCGTCGTCGGTGCGGGTGCGGATGAGATATCCCTGGCGGGCTAGGACGTCGATCTCGGCCTTCGTACCATCATTTTCTTCGGTGAAGGCTGCGTCCGGTGAACCAGGTGCGGCGTTTGTGAAGATGAGGCGACCACGAAGAGAAGCATGTCCCTGTGTGTATACCGGGCCTACGTTGCGTTGGTCCATAAGAAAGATAACCTTGCCGCGAGAGTTTAAGAGCGTTGGCCAGCCGCCGGTCTTCTTGTTGGAAGCGGATGGAGCAGGGCTGGTGGCTTGAACGGCTTCGAGCAGTGTGTCGTAGCTGCCACGAACCTGGTCTGGTGTGATCATCTCGTCGGAAGAGAAGACGGAGCGGATTTCGGCGTCGAGCGCGTCGAAGGTCTCAGAGGTGAACGGCTCCGGCATGTGGGCTTGCGGTGCTGATCCTTCACGGCCCTGCTTGGTTTCGACCAGAATGAAGATGGGTAGATGCTGCGGATGCTGTTGCGACCAGCCTCGAATCATCGTGAGGCAGGCGATGAAGGTGTGGCAGGAGCTGCGCTGGTCGACATCCATGACATGCATCACTTTGAAGCCGGGCTTGTCCATCTCATGGTGCGGATCGAAGTCGGGATCGGCCGGAAGTCCCGCCTCTGCAACTTTGCCGACGATGGCTGGATGCGAGTAGCGGCCGCCCTTCGAGTCGGCGTAGATGTCGATCTCAAGCTGACGCACGCCGCCGGTCATTTGATCGGTCAAGGGAGCATGAGCATAGTCGAGCGCACGCATCGCCTTCGGGTTCTGCTGCTCGATGAGCTTGCGTTCGCTGGGGGCGATGCCAGAGTGGTAGCTGTTATGACTCCCGATCACCTGAATCTGATTGATACTCAGCTTTCGATCCTGCTCGACAACAGTATTTTGTTGTGCGAGGACGCTCAGTGGAAGCACGATCATGAGTGGAAGTGCCGCTCGAAAATTTGTCATCTTGTCTTACATCCTTCTACGACGGTCGGAGAGCAGGCTGCCCGATGATACGGAATCGGGGATAGCATGTGGCACTGGCCGCCGGTCCATTGATTCTTTTCCTTGTTGAGATTTCATCTTCCTCTGCCTCTAGGTTCTTCGTCAGGGGGATCCACGGTGTAAAGGACGGAGTACACATGGAGGTGATAACTCTCATCTGACAGAAAACAAATTGCCTACAAGAAGGCGCTCGATGAGAATTTGATGCTGCTGTAATCTTTGATATCTCATATATCTTATGGTTTCATAGAGCAGTAACAAAAAGCTAGTCCTGTCGATGTCTACTAATGACAGTGGAAGATGCTTTGATAAGCACGGGGCGAGGGTCCGCCGAAGCGGAACGTCTGACAGAGACGGCGATTGCAGACCATTTTGTGCGGCTTGAAGAGGATCCGCGCTGGGGCGTCGCAAGGCGAGTCGCCGCGAGCAAAGGATTCGCCAAATCAAAATATCTGATCAGCTTCATTCTCTATATTTGCGAGAAGCACCTGCTCGGTCAGACGGGCGAGATCACCGAGCAGTTGATCGGCGAACATGTCTTTCGACGTCCACAGGGATACAACCCTGGCGAAGACAATATTGTGCGCAACTATGCGCGTCTGCTGCGGCAGAGACTCGATGAGTATTTCAGCAGCGAAGGCATCGATGAGACGATCCGCATCGCTGTTCCGCGGGGCGGCTATGTGCCGATTTTTATTGAAGAAGATAAAGCCGTCGGGGAGAGAAGACCGCAACCTGCGCAGGTGGGATTGATCGGAGTCGTTGGGAGCGACTCATCGCAACAACAACCGGAAGAGACAGTTGAGCGGGCGGTGAAGGACCCGGTGCGGCCAGGTCGGCAAGTCTGGGGGCTCAGAGCCTTATGTGCTGCGTTGTTTATTGCTCTTGTCTTCGTGATGGCGCGTGACATCCATATTAAGTCGCCGCAGCAGAATGTTTCGGACCGGTTCTGGAGCGTCTTCTTCTCGTCGACACGAGACACACTGCTCGTACCGGCCGACAGCGGGTTGGTGATCTACCAGGATCTCACCAATAGAAGGATCCCCTTGGCAGAATACGCAGCCGGAGAGTATCAAAAGCACACGTCCGCCACTTCCGGTATAGATTCAGCGATGGTGAACGAACTGGGCGGACGGCGCTACACCAGTGTCGTGGATCTGCATGTCGTCTCAGCTATCTCTCAGCTTCCAGCAGTAGTGAAGAACCGGTTCAAAGTGCGATATGCGCGCGAGGTGACGTTGGATGATTTGAAACAGTCCAACGTCATTCTGCTAGGGTCCTTCGATTCCAATCCCTGGGTGGATCTCTTTCAAAGAGACCTGAACTTTCAGTTCGAACATCAGCCAAAGGTCGACGACGTCGTCATTCACAATCTTCACCCGCTGGCAGGGGAGAGTGAGTATTACAAGACAAACCAGAGCGACTCCGCACGCAGCACCTTTGGTCTGATTGTCGTTACTCCGAATCTGGATGGCACGGGCCACGTTCTTCTGATTGAGGGAATCAACATGGCTGGCACGGAGGCCGCAGCAGACTATCTTTTCAGCGATGCTTCGGCGCCGCTGTTGAGCAAGATCTTCGATTCGAAGGGTAATATACTGCCGTTTGAAGTTCTGCTGGAGACCGGTAACATCGGTGCGAACGCTCCACGTCCACGAATCATCTCGCAGCGCATTCTTCAGAGATGAACCCATCGCGCGTCTTGTGCCGAAACGCCCAATGCATGAGTCATTTCAACACCGGAAATGATCAGTTGGTTAGCCTGACTACCGCGCAGGTATGGCGAAGACGATGAGCGCTAAGGGAGTCTTCGCTGATCATGTCCACGAGAAATTTGGGCAGGGAAGCGGCCCTCTTCTGAAATGTCTTAGCGATTCGAGCGGGCGAGAGTAGGTCTCGGTTCTTCGAACTGATCAGAAATGTACGGTCTGGCTTCCGCGGTGCTCGTTTCGTGTTAGCCTCATCAGGCTCGAGTCCGGGGTTAACGGGGTGAAGTGATGATGAAGCGCGGGATTCTAAGGGCCGGATTGTGGGCCTCGGCGGTCGTTGTCCTGTTCGTCGGAGCGGCCGGAGTGCTCGCACTCTGCATGCTTCACAAATTCAATCCCGATCCGCCGTCTAACGATTTTCCCAACCCTGCCAACGCGCTCGAAATGCAACAGCAGGACATTGAGCAATTTTCGCGCTTGCTTGCCATGGATCGGGCGTTGTCGCCCGCAGCCCGTATCGAAGCCAACCGCCAGATCATCGAACTGAAAGCCGAACGCGTACCGCTCGACAGGGGAAGATTCCATGTTGCGCTGCTGCGCATCACAGCGCTTGCCGACAACGGTCACACAAACCTTTACTACGGTAAAGGCGGCCCGCAGAACTTCATCCCCTGCGTCTGGTGCTGTTTGCTGACGGACTTTATGTCCTGCGGGCAAAATCGGCGTATGCGGATCTTCTGGGCGCGCGCGTCGAAAGCATCGAAGACTGGCCGACACGCGACGTGATCGCAGCGCTCGAACAGCTGCATGGGGGACTGAAGGCTGGCGGCGCACCTATGCCGCGATCTACGTCCAGTCGCCCGAAATCCTATACGGGGACGCCATGAGTTCGCGCCCCGACCAAACGCTTTGGACGTTTCGTCTGCCGAATGGCAGCGACGTGACGCGCACGCTGCCAGGTGAAAGCTCCGACGAGAACGAGCCACACGCAGAGATGACGCGCTGGCTGTCGCCACAAAAGATGAAAGGAGAAACCTCGAACTGGGGTGCGCTGATTCCCAATGACGCGGACTTGCCACTGTCGCTGCGCGACTTCGACAGCACTTTCCGCCGCGCATGGATCGACCATAGTTGCACACTTTTTATACAGCTCAAGGCGATCGCGGATACGGACCAGCAGCATATCGGCGACTTCCTCAGCGCCACGGTGGATGAGATGCACGCACATCCGCCCTGCAACATCATTCTCGATCTGCGATTCAATACCGGAGGCGGCTATACGAAGGCGGCTCGTTTTGCATCGCACCTGCCGGATTTCGTGCCTCCAAGTGGATTAATCTATCTTTTGACGGGCCCGCAGACCTTTTCCGCCGCGATTACGACGACATCCTTCGTGAAGCAGGCGGCGGGATCTCGCGCAATCATTCTTGGTGAACCCGTCGGCGATCTGCTTACCTTTTACGGTGAGGGCAATGCAGGGTGTCTTCCCCATGAAAACCTTTGCCTGCACTTCGCAACCGGGATGCATGACTATGGGCATCGCTGTAACGATTGGGACCGGTGCTATTGGCTGAATTGGATCTTTCCGGTGCCGGTCAAATCGCTGGCTCCGGACGAGACGATCAAGATGACCTTCGCCGACTACACGGCGCGGCGCGATCCGGTGTTCGAGCGGGCAGTCGTTCTGGCGGCCGATTCGTCCCGGCGAGTACCATCGCGCACCCCATCAACATGAAGTTCAAGACCAGAAGTGTTTCGGATTAATCTCCGATAAGCGGGTTATCCAAACCCGTCAGGGGCACTGGGCAAATCGTGGATCTCATCGGAAAGGGCGGTCATGTCGGCACGTTCCGGCGCCGCTTGGGCTAAAGGCCGCTGTCGACAGATGGACAGCGGCAGCGAATGCGTTGGCGTCTGTACCACTGCCAATTCGACCCAAAAATCAAAAGCTCCGCAAGAGAAGGTCTCTTGCGTTTGCCAGCACTTTCTCTCGCATCACGGGCTGTGGCAGCATCCGCGCGATTTCAATCGCCCCGACCATCGTTGAAAAGATGGAAAAGAAAGCGCGCTCTTTGTCGGCAGTTCGTCGGCCGGGCATAAACGGAAGCATTCGACTCCTATATTTCTTCAGTTCCTCAAAGATTCGGGGCTTCATCGCCTCATCGACCCTCGCCAACTCGGGCGCAAGAGCCGGCAAGGGACATCCGTAATCGACGCGGTCGCAATATTCCAGGCTCAGGTAGGTCTTCACTATCGCCTTCCACGCAGCCTCGGGTTGGGCCTGCTCGCCCGCCTGAGCAAGGCGGTCGGATATGTCCTGGAATGCCTCGCTCAGCGACTCCATCAGCAACTCATCCTTGCTTCCGAAATGCTTGTAAAAACCTCCGTGGGTCAAGCCGGCGTCCCGCATAACGGCTGAAACTGCAGCGCCTGTTATCCCTTCGGTGCGAATGCGCCGCGAGGCGTCTTTGACAATCTTCTGATGGATTTCGACTTTGTGTTCGGGCCGGTAACGCATAGCTCAATTATAGGATGCTGGCGATCATCTCACGGTGCAGTCCGTCTGGACCCCATCCGTCAGAAAATCTGAATCCATAGGATTATGAAAATAATCCTATGGATTACAAGGAGACCCCAAATGTTGCCGCAAACTATCTTCCTAATGCATCTCGTTTTAGGTTATGTCGCGTGCCTGCTTTACTTCGGCGTGTATGTTCTGCCCAAGCTCAAGTCGATGGAACAGATTGAAGCGCAACGCGTCATCGCTACTGTGCACAGCTTCCGTTTCTTCGGGCTGGTCTTTATTCTTTCAGGTGTCGTCGGCCCCAATCTGCCAGTTGGCTTCGCCAACTTCGCCGCTTATGGCGACTTTGTAACCGGACTCCTGGCGATCTTCGCCCTTGTTACGGTGAGGGTACGTCCACTCTTTTGGTTCTTCGTCGTCGCCTTCAATCTCGTGGGGACGGTCGACATCATCCTCGACTACTATCACGCGGTCAGGCTCGGTCTCCTGCGTTGGCCGGGCAGTTGGGTGCCGCATACGCGATTCCGATTCTCTATGTGCCGGTGCTCATGATCACGCACCTCGTTGCTTTCTATTGGCTGGTGCGTCCTCACCGCAAGACGGCCCCGGTCCTCATCGACAAGGCAACCGAACTCTGATTTCAGACTAGGCCACATCATCAACCGTTTTTTTAACGCTCATGGCCACATTTCATCAAGGAGAAGAACAATGTCTGAACCTATACTCGTCACGGGTGCGGCTGGCGGATCCCAAGGCTCTACAGGACGCCGGATAACAGCCCTTCTGCTAGAAAGAAGTATTCCGGTTCGTGCCTTCGTCCACAAGTTGGATGCAAGGTCCGATGCTCTCCGGGAGCTCGGTGCGGAAGTTGTGCGAGGGGACCTGTTGGACCCAGACTCCGTTCGCGCTGCTCTCAGAGGGATAAAACGGGCCTACTTTACCTACTCGGTGACTGATGGGCTGCTGGAGGCTACAACGATCTTCGCTATGGCCGCACGTGAAGTGGAGACCGAGCTTGTCGTCAATAATTCGCAACTCCAGGGCGCACGCAAAGCGCCGAGTTTTCGCAATATGCAACATCGACTGGCCGATCACATCTTCGATTGGTCGGAGGTGGGAGCCGTTCATCTGCATGCGCCGCCGTATTATGAAAACTTGCAGGCGCTAGTGAGAAAGAGTGTCGCCGAACAGAGCGCAGTGTTCCTGCCATGGGGCGACGGGAGCGCCTCAATTTCGCTGGTAGGGGCAGAGGACGTGTCTCGCGTGGCGGCAACGCTGCTGGCTGCTTCAGAGACGCCTTCCGCAAGCTCATATGATCTGATCGGTGCAATACCCACAGTGAGGGAGATAGTCGACACACTGAGCACGGTGCTTCAATATCCGATACGGTATGTCGGCATCACGGATGAACAGTGGGTCGAGGCTATGAGAGGTCACATTAATCCTCACGCACTCGATCATCTGTCGCATCTCTGGCGATACTTTCGATCAACTGAAAGACGTAGCGAAGAGGCTCGCGACGTTACCGATACAATTCTCACCCTCACGGGAAGCCGTGCTCAGACGCTGGAGGACTTTTTCAGAGCCGACAGGGCAGAATTCGGAAGTGTTGCCGCTGCGATCTGAATCGGCCAACAGCCATGTCCATCCTCCTTGGGAGGATTCGTTGCCGCTCTGGAGGTGTTGATCAGCCCGTTCGGGCGCCGGAGTCGTTAGGTACCGACAGCGGACCGATCTTCAGCATTGCGTATTTTCGAGAGGTCATCGAGGGGTCTGGATCCAGAGATTACATCTCTGGGTACGGAGCTATGTCATGCCGGAGGTGGAGAATTTGAAAAGAAATGGTTCAAGAAGCAGGAGGAGATTGCTGATGCAAAACGTCCAACGGCAGCCGGGCCAAACCAGCAAAATGATCATGTCTGATTCTAGGTACTTCCGGACGTGTTGCGTCAAATTATGTGTTTGATTCTAAATGTAGTTTTTGGCGGAGAAGCCCGAAGCTTTGTTGCTCGCGCCTTTTGGCGGGTTTTGTTGCGCTACGAATAAGGCACGCAAGCAACACTTAGCGCATCGCGAACCGTCAGCTGCACTTGCTGCGACCTGTTCGAGCGTTACCCTGTTGGAGAATCGCCACTAGGCCGTATCGACATATTTGCTAAGGTGCAGCCATCAGCGTGCGAGGACGACGAGTGTCTTTGAAGTTTGTGGTTGATTGCAGTAGAATCGCGTGTCGAGAGCCGCCGGAGGTGCCAGCGTTCGATGCTATTGCGTTGCTTATAGAGTTTCGCGACTGTAGGTTTTGCTGGACGTTACAGTATCGGCGGCTCGGGATCATCGCGGTTGACCCGAGCCCTTCGATTTCTACAGAGACTGAGCTGGGCGTACGATGACGAAGTCACTGGTCGTTGCGCTCATCGCTCGCGCGGCTTTGGTGGCGGACGACAGGTCGGGGAAGGTGCCGGCGCGGACGGCGAACCATGTGATACCGGCAGCGTCCGTTGTGTTCAGGATCGTAGCTGAGACGCCTTGATCTTTGAGGGTCTTCACCCTTGCTTCTGCGTTCGCCTTCGAGTGAAAGGCTCCGATCTGCAGGCTGAATTGCGGCGATGAAGGAGACTTGCGATTGAGTGCAGGTGACGGCTGCTCGTTCGATACATCGCCTGCACCGGCAACTGGTACGGGGTCGGTGCCGACGTTGATCGATCTGGCTGGAGCGGGCGGAGTGGAGACCGGTCTCTCCATGGTTGGCTGCAGGAGAGGAGCCGGTTTTGGCTTGGGGATCGAAGCCTGTGGCGCGATGTGCTGGATGCCGAGAAGATAGCCTGCCCAGACGAGCAGCATGGCGATCACAAAGACACATGCGGCGAGGAGAACTGCGTTCTTTTTTCAAAGCTGAAGTCGTAGCTCATCGGGTGGGGCTCTGCAGAAAGAAGATGGGCGGTACTGAAGTCAGGGTACCGCAACGGTGAGCTGTCCGGCCATAGTGATCTGGATGAGACCGCCCCACATGCACATCAGCTTGGATTGATCGTCAAGCGCGGGCAGGTTGCCGATCAGGACGGTGGGCGATCCGGGAAGCCAGGGGGCACGGTGGCGGGGACACACGGCATCGGCGTGAGGACTCCCAGAGCAGCAGCGGTCGCGGCGATTACGACAGGGTTCGATGGAGATGAGCACATGCCGAAGGAAGGAATGTTGACGAGAGGGGCGGAATCTATGATGGTGGCCGCAGGAGTGCCGGTGAGGACGCGGTTGACGGGCAGGACGGAGAGTGGACCGGGGGCAGCGCCGAAGCTGCACTGCAGCAGCGCTCCCATACAGACGAGTTGCGCCATGAAGATCTCCTCATGAAAAGATCGGGCATCGCATCAGCGACGTTTTTGAAGTGGAGGCGGCGTGAGTGACGGCGCTGCCTTCGACGCGGCGCCTGCTGCTGGTGCGAGCAGTTTGCCTTCAGCGTAGAGAATGCGTTTGGTGATGGTTCCGTCGGGCGAGAACCACTTGCTCTCTCCGTGCAGCAGGTCGTTGGCGTAGGGTTCGCTGGCGAGGATGGTTCCGCTTGGGTAGAACGTGGACGATTCGCCGTGCAGCTTTCCGTCGACGTACAGCATGCGTTTGGCCGGTTTGCCGTCTTCGGTGTAGTGAACAGCCTCGCCGTGCAACAGACCATCGACGTAGGGAAGCTTCGCGGCTGGAACGCCGTTCTTGTGATGGAGCAGCGTGTCGCCGTGCTGGATGCCATTGCGATAGTGTGCAACGGTGTGGAGGCGCCCTGCGACGAAGATGTTCCGAATGCCTTCGAGCTTGCCATGGACGTGGTTTTCCTGCAGGGAGACTCGTGCGTACGCGTCGTAGAGCGTGAGAGGGCCATGGAGCGAGCCTTGCTGGATCGTGGCCTGCTGGCGGAGGGTTCCGGCTTCGTCGTGCTTCAGCCATGGCCCGTCGGATGGTGGTTGAGAGGTGATGGAGTTGTCTGCCATATCAGTTGATCTGGACCAGCGCACCTTTGAGTTCGAGGATGCCGGAGCTTTCGATGGAGTGTTGGGCGCTCGCCTTGCTGGAGATCGAGACCTGGGCTTCATTGGTCATGGAGGTGCCGGCCTGGTTGGTGAGCGAGGTGCCGGATTTGCTGGTGAGGGCGGTGCCTGCCTCAATGTCGAAGGTGGTGCCGGACTGGATGCTGACGGCTCCCGAGACCTGGATCTTGAGATTGCCGCTAATGTTGAGGACGTAGTCGCTGCTGACGGTATGGGTGAACTTCGCGCTGCTGGTGTGGGTCTCGTCGCCGGTGATGGTAAGGTCGCGCTTGCCGCCTACGCTATGGGTCTCGTTGCCCTGGGTGACGTCCAGGGTGCGGTTGTTGGCGACTGTAGTGGCCTGGTCGCCGAGGACGTTGACGTTCATATCTTTCTGCGCCTGCAGGAAGAACTCCTCCGATCCCTGCTTGTCTTCGAAGCGCAGTTCGTTGAAGCCGGAGCCGCCTTTAGACGAACTACTCTTAATGGTCGACTTGGTCTGCTCGTCGGGAAGGCTGTAGGGCGTGGTCTGCTGGCCGTTGTAGACCGAACCGGTGATGATGGGGCGGTCGGGATTGCCGTCGAGGAAGCTGACAATGACCTCCTGACCGATGCGCGGGAGGAAAAATCCGCCCCACTGTTGGCCTGCCCATGGCTGAGTGACACGAATCCAGCAGGAGCTTGTCTCGTCCATTGCCGCGGATTGGTCCCAATGGAACTTGACCTTGACGCGTCCGTACTGGTCGGTCCAGATCTCTTCGCCGCTTTTGCCGACGACGATGGCGGTCTGAGCACCTCGAATCGTCGCTTGTGGGGTGAGTCGGGGAGGTCGGAACTCGGAGGACGTGGGAAACGCGACGAAGCGATTGGTATAGTGGGCGGTCGAGACAACGAAATGGTGACTGACGGAGCGGAGGACATATGAGGTATTAGCGGCGGGGTTGAAGTGGCCTGTGAGGGTGAACTTTGCACCCGCCTGAAAGGCGCGGCACATGCTGCTGCCGTGAAGCTCCTTGCGTTCAACCTCGGAGCTGGTGAGTTGAAGGCTGGTGATTGCTTCGCCGTCGGACTTTGCAGTGAAGAGGCCGGGATAGTTGTAGACGGAGAGAACGCTGGCAAAGGTTCCGCCGCCGGAGCCTTCGGAGACGGCGAAGAGGTCGGTGGCGGGAGTGATGAAGTTGAAGTCGTCGGTGGCGACTTTGACCGGAGCGAGGTGCTGCTCGAGACTGCCTCCGATCATGGCGTCGATGGTCTCCCACGAGCGGCCGGTCTGGTTGAAGCGGATGGTGTCGATGCCGGGCAACGCAGGGAAGGCGCTGGCGTCATCGGCGAGGACGAGAGTATGGGCACTGGCGGTGTGGGTGAAGAAGTAGAAGATGCCTTCGCTCTCCATGAGGCGAGAGAGAAAGTCGAAGGTAGTTTCGCCGTACTGCACGCAGTAGTCGCGAGCAGTGTAGGAGGCAGTGAGGGAGTTCTTGTAGTCGGAGAGGCCTAGGTTGCTGAAGACCTTGGCGATGATGTCGGGTACAGTCTGGTTTTGAAAGATGCGCTGGTCGGTGTTCATGCGCAGAAGTGCGAACCAGGGTTCGATGCGAGCGAGATAGGTGATCGATCCGTTCTCGGACTGGGCTCCCTGACCGAAGGAGGTGACGATGCCATGAAGGATCTGCGACTGGCCGCCGGGCAGGTTAAAGGTGACCGCGATGGCTTTGGTGAGGGCCTGGCTGAGATCGAGCGAAGCGTTAGAGGAAGAGAGTTCCAGACGAAAGGAGAAGGTAGTCGATAGGCCCTCCTCGCCTTCGATCGACACAAGGCTGAGCGTGTCGCTGATGGGAGTGGCAATTGAGACGTCGAGGGGCATGAGAGTGTGTCCGTAGGGTAAGAGTTACGCGATGGTACGGAAGCGGCACACCTGAACTAGAGGCGTCGAAGCGTGACCGTGGGGAGTTGCGAGATGGGTTTGGTCTTTAGCCACGAGGTCCAGCCAAGCCGGGAGCGGCTAAGGCGGGTTGCGGGGATGGCTGCAGGAGTGAGGCGCAGATGCACGCATACGTCGAGCAGGTCTCCGGCGTAGAAGCGGACGAGAGCGCGGAGGCGGCGGTGGGCGGGGCCTCCGGGCAGAAGTCTCTGAAAGTCGTGGAGGGAGAGTGGACCCAGGATGAGGGCGAAGCGGCCCTGAGGGTTCCAGGTTCGGGCGCCCAGGACGGAGGTGCGTCCCAGCGCGTTGTTGCGGCTGTGCGAGAAGAGCGGCAGCCGGTCTGAGGAACGGCGAGGACCGAGGCGCGTGCGATCTTCGGGCTCGATGCGATGCCAGGAGCCGACGAGACGCTGGCTTGCGACCTGGACGTTCAGTGCGTGCTGAAGGATGCGCTCGAGCCCAACCATGGATCGGGGACGCTGCCAGAGGAGGCCTGCATAGGGAAGAAGCTCGTCGTCGCTGATGGAGAGCCGGTTCTGAAGTTCGGGGAGGCCAAGACCGGCGAAGGACAGGAGGTACTGGGACATCTTGTTTCGGGCGCGGACTGAGGTGAAGGCAACCTCTGCGTTCCGCATCTGGACGGGTTCGAGCCATGGGCGATGATGCAGAGAGACGCGGTACAGGAGCGATAAGAGACGGTGATGGAAGAGGTCGAAGAAGTCGCGAAGGGCGTGATCGCCGGTGCGGATTTGTAGTTGAAGCAACTCGGCAACCCAGTCGGGAAGAGGCGAGGCTCCGCCAGCGAGAGCATAGAGATTGACAACGAGCTCGGGTGGCTGGTGAGAGTCAGGCGATGCGCGGAGAGAGCGGAGTTCGCTCGGGGAGAAGTCGAATCCGACGTGAGAGCGCAAGTGGACGGCCTCGCGGGCGGAGTCGGGACCAAGCGCGAGGGGAACAGGAGATTTGGAGTCGGAGGGGGTGGAGAGGGCAAACTGTTCGAGGAGACGAACTGCCTGGAGAAACTCGAAGCGATAGGGCTCTGCGTAGAGCCATTGCCGGATTGAAGGCGCTTCGCGCCAGCCGTAAGTGGTCATCTGCGGGCCAGGGAGGCTAGGTGAGGGAAGGGCGCCAGCTGGCGGCTACTTGACCCATGCGGTCGGCCTCAGACTCGAGAGCTTGATCCTGCACGACGGCGACGCCAGAGCCAAATGGATTCGCAACCCGTCCGGCACGCTGCTGCACCACATGCTGCAACTCATGACCGAGGAGGAACTGGCCGTGGGGAGTATGGGGACTGTATTGGCCGTGGGCGAAGTGGATCTCCGAACCCCAGGTGAAGGCGAGTGCGCCGATGGAGGAGGCTTCGGAGCCGACGTGGATGCGAACATCTGCAAAGCTCGCGCCCAGAGCGCTCTCCATTTTGGCTTGAACGTCGCGAGGCAGCGGCCAGCCACCGGACTTGGGCCGGAGATCGACCTGGAAGGATTCGACGCCGGGACGGGAGATGCTCGGCTTGGCCTGGGCTGATGTGCCGGCGCGTGCGAGTGGAGCAGGCCGCCCACGGAACATTCCCTGCACGGCACGACTGGAGCATGGACGGGCCGGACTGAGGGAGGGCGCAAAGTTCGGGCGATATGGTTTGGGAGCAGACACCATGATTCCCGCAATTGTACCCCAGCGTACATTGGTACGGAATATTTTTCTGCTCCGTAAAATGTTTACGTAGAATGTGTTGCAGACTTATTCGCGCTTCGACCGAGGTTTATTTTCGTTGAGTTTCTTTGGACAGACGCGTGTGTATCACAACCTGAACCCATCGGCGGCGGTTCCTGTGGACCGGGAGCAGATATTCTCCCTGAGCAGTTTTGCCGACAACTACCGCATGCGGCGGGCTAAAGAGCACGGGCAATATGTTCCGAACGCGAAGTTTACGTTTGTGAAGCTGACGAGCGGTGAGACGCTGCTGCACCAGCGGTTTCGGCATCCTGTGCTGGCCGAAGGACGACCGGTTCTGTATGCGGGCGAGGCCAACTTCAACAATGGCCGTCTGGAGTGGTGGAGCAATGGAAGCGGGAACTACCGTCCGGATGCGGACCATGCGGCACAGGCGGGCTTGCCGACGGATCAGTTCTTTACCCATGACCAGATTTTGAAGGGTGTGCACAGGCAGACGAAAGTTCAACCGGTACGCGAAGCAGGCAGACCTGCGGCTGGAGTGCAGGCGAAGTTTGGGCCGCGACAGTCGGTGATCGCAGGACGCATCGGATTGCCCCTGCCACGCGTCGGTGTTGCTCCGCAGTGCTTTGTACCGTCTAGCTCGAGACAAATTGACTTCAACTCTAGATTGTTTGGAGACATTCGGAGACCGTATTGATGAAACTAGTTCAAGGATCGTCTTAGAGGGACTTTCCCGGACCGCTGATGCGGGTGGTGACGAAGGAGTTGATGCCCGCATAGAGATTGAAAATCTCCTGCAATACTTTGGCGAAGAGAAGACCGGCGTTTCCCGCCGGAGAGTCTGGAGTCAAGCGAAGATTTACCTCATAACCCTGCTGAAAGCTCTTCCATGGGTGAGTTCCGCGGCGACGGGTGACCTTGCGAACGGTCATTTTTTCTATGCTGTCGATCTGGCGCTGGGTCGAGTGTGAGTTCGAGAGGCTGTAGAGGGAGAGGATTTTTTGAAGGCTTCGAGCGAGGCGGGATCGTTCGAGAGCGACAGCGAGTTGAGGGTGAGATTGGAGACGAGCGCCCAACGGCTGAGGCCACCCAGAGGTGGATAACCGCTGGGTGTGGGCTTGAGCAGACATTGGATGTACGAGATGGGGCCGGGCTCCTCGGTCTGGAGGCGGGCGTTCTCGGGAAGCTGTCGGGCCAGGTCCCGGTTGGTGCAGAGCAGGTGTGCAAAGACGGTTTCGGTCGGGGGAAGGTTGGGATTGAAGCCGAGATCGACGAAGGAGAGCAGAACGTCGGTGCCGGAGAGACCAGCGCGCTCAGTGAGCATACGGCGGGCGTACCAGAAGGCGTCGCCGGGCGAGGTGCTGCCGGAGGTGCTGTAGAAAGGCCTTAGTCTGCGAGACTCATCGGCGGGGTTCGCAGAGGAGGAGACCGCTAGGATCGAGTGGACTTCGGTCGTGGGCTCGCGACGTGCATCGGCGACGACGCGATAGTCGGTGCGGGTGTGATCGAGACGGATGGGCTCGCTGGTCCGGGCGAACAGGTTGACGATCGGCGTACAACCGAGAGCGAAGGTATCGAGGCTGAGCGGTAGGTGATTGCGTGGTGTGGTGTCAAGGAGAAAGAGAATGTCTAGATCGACGATCGACGGGTTGCGCTCGAGGCCAACGAGATCGAAGAAGAGAAACTTCTCCGGCAGCCAGAAGTACTCCTGCAGGAGGCGATAGGCAGGGTGGGACTGCATGGGATATGGGATCACGTCCTCATCCCCCCGAAGCCTACGGACTTCAGACTCGACAGCGGCAGAGAGACGAAGCGGCTAGTGACTCGGTTGTGAAGAACGATGCCAGTACAGTGCTGGAAGAGCAGTTGGTAGAGCGTCCCGGTGATATAGCCTGTGCCGTTGAGATGGAAACGAAGTCGTGTGAGTTCGAGGTCGGAGAACGTGGCTCCTTGGGACTCGAGGCGCAGGCGAAGAACGCTGGAGGTCTGAGCGCTGGTATCGAGAAAGTTGAACCGGGCCTTGGGCACGAAGTCGGCTTCGACGACCTGCAAGGGCCAAAGGGTGGTTGGATAGGCAGTGCGGAAGCGACAGCTGAGACCGCTGGAGGTCTGAGCGAACATCTCTGTATGGCTTGGCACCGTGTAGCCCGCTGTGAGTTTGCCGCGACCGGGGTCGGCGACGATGCGGGCTATCGTCATCGGTGGAATGGGATCGATCAGATTGGGGTAGAGTAGGCCAAGAAGAGCGGTTGTGAACTCGGGAAACTCGCCATCGAGACGGCGTTGAATACGTGCAGTGAGGAAGGCGAAGGACTCGATGAGGCGTTCGACGTGGGGGTCCGAGGAGCCGTCACGCGAGAGTTCGAGGCGCTCCGCGACCTTGGGATGCTGGTGGGCGAAGCTCTGGCCGGCGATGCGAAGGTAGTCAAGTTCCTCGCGATAAGCGGCGAGAGCTGCGAAGCGTTCATCCATGAGGGTGTGAGGGAAGAATTTCGGGAGCGATCACTTCGACTTCGCCGCTGGTGGTATGGCGAAGGACCGAGAAGGTGACGGGTTCGATGTGGGTACCGAGGCGGACTTTTCCGGCGATGGAGGCGAGAAGTTGTAGTGCGCTGCTGTGATCGCGGGCGAAGGTGACGACGACCTCTTCGAGGCGTGGCTCAAAGTTCTGGATGGCTTGACGGATGGTCTCGGCAAGACCGCGCTGGGCGAGTTCGTCGGAGGCCGCGATGTGTGAAAAGTCGGGAATCCCGTAGTCGAGCACCGTCATCTGAGGGGTTATAGCGGGAAGGTTGCTGCGAGTGTTCAGCAGGCGGCCGAGATCGCGGGCGATGGAGGCAAAGAGTGCTTCTCTGCCGTAGATGCGAAGCGGAGTGTGCTCCTTCCGTACCTCCGGGGCGCTGTCGACCAGACGGTCGAAGAGCGGTACCCGGAGGCCCAGAACGGGTTTTGGCTGGATGCTCAAGCGGTGGCGTTGGTGGCGAGATTCCACTTGGCCGCGCCGACTCCTTTGTCGCCGGCTGCAGCGGTCTGGACCTTATAGTCCCAACTGATGGCAGTGTAGTTGAAGGTGACCGTCTCTTGCGGTTTGCCGCCGCCCCCGCCCCCGATAGAGACGGAGGAGATCAGAGCATTGGTCAGAGTGTAGGTCATGAATTGGTTAACCTTTCCTCCCTCGTTCTGGCCGACGATCAATTTGACGGTGGGGAGAATCGTAGCCTGGTTGCAGTAGTCGATCAGGCTGGCAGTGGCGAGATCGAGGTACTTGGTGATGGTGAAGTCCTGGTGGTTTGGTTTGCCAGAGGTGCGCTTTTGATTGCTTTGATCGCCGGTGATCTGCTGCGCGACTCCATGGCTGTAGGAGAGAATTTCGATCTTCTGGGCGAAGTCGATGAGCGTGCATTCGCCGTTTATGGCGCCACAGTCGAGAATGAGTACGTCCATGAATGCTCCTCTTGGTAATGAATTGTCTTGCGGTAGGGAGGACAGCCGACTCTACTGTTCACGAAGCAAAGCCGGCTGGCAGATAGTTAGGCAACAGGGGCTGGAAGTTCTGCTACGAGACGGATGGATACGGTCAGCTCGTCGAGCTGGAAGTGCGGCTTGAGGAAGACGACGGCGTTGTAGCTGCCGGGCTTGCCGGGGATATCGAAGACGTCCACACGACCCTCACGGAGCGGGTAGGCGGCTTTGACGTTCTGGGGCGCATTGTCGTTGAGGAGAACGTAATCGGAGAGCCAGGTGTTGAGATACTTCTGCACGTTTTCCCTGGTCATAAAGCTGCCGATCTTATCGCGCATGATGACCTTGAGATAGTGGGCGAAGCGTGAGGACGCCAGCATGTACGGAAGCATGCTGGAGATGCGCGCGTTCGCGTTCGCCTCCGGGGTGTTGTAGACCTTGGGTTTGTTGGTGGTCTGGCCGCCGAAGAACGCTGCCTGATCACTGTTCTTGCGGTGGCAGACGGCGAGGAACCCGAGGTTGTTCAGTTCGTTCTCGCGGCGGTCGGTGATGGAGACCTCGGTGGGACACTTAAGGGCGAGATCTCCTTCGTCAGTTTGGAAGATGTGCGCGGGAAGACCTTCGATCAACCCGCCGCCCTCGACACCGCGGATGGCGGCGCACCACTTGTACTTGGCGAAGGCATCGGTGATGCGCTGGGCGAGTGCGTACGCGGAGTTTCCCCAGAGATATTTGTCATGATCCTTACCGTCTACGCTTTCGACAAATTCAAACTCGTCGACCGGTACCGTCTTCGGACCGTAGGGTAGCCGAAGCAGAACACGGGGGAGAGTAAGAGTGACGTAGCGCGAGTCTTCCGAGTCGCGGAAGGCGCGCCACTTGATGAGTTCGGTGGACTCGAACTGCTTGGCGAGATCGCGGGGGATGGAGAGCTCTGTAAATCTGTCCATATCGAACAGACCGGGGCTTGCGGCGGTGAGAAAAGGCGCGTGGGCGGCGGCGGCGACGTGAGAGATCTGATCGAGCATGGCCACGTCCTGTGGACTGCGACCGAAGTGGTAGTCGCCAACCAGGACACTGAAAGGGTTACCGCCGAAGGTGCCGTACTCCTCTTCGTAGATTTTCTTGAAGAGAGCGCTCTGATCGAACTCGGTTGCCTTTTCGAGATCGGCCAGGAGTTCTTTCTTCGAGGCGCTCAGCAGACGCAGCTTGAGCATGGTGCCGGTCTCGGAGTTCATGACGAGATAGTGCAGGCCGCGCCATGCTGCCTCCAGGGCCTGGAAGGCTTCGGAGTGCATGATCGTGTTGAGCTGATCGCTGACGGTCTTATCAATCTCGGCGATGCGCTGCTTGATGCCGGCGAGGGCGCTCTGCTTGTTGACGGTCATGCCCTCATCGAGAACCTGAGTAGCGTACTCGGAGACGAGAGTCATGGCGTAGGGCCGCTGAGAGTCGTCGCGGACGATGTGGCCCTGATCGATGATCCGGTCCATGACGGTGACGGGAACGGCGGCTGTTTTGGTTTCGGGGGTGTTAGCCATTGTTGACCTCCTCTGTGGATGTGTTGCTGGCTTTGAGCTGCTTGAGATCTTCCGGCTTGCCGACGACGTCGAGCAGCGCCGAGTTCAATTCGTCGTTGCCGTCGAGTTTGGCAAGAAGATCGTTGAGGCGGCGACGCGAGGCGAGCAGCTTGCGCAGGCCATCGACTTGCTCGACCAGATTGGCGGGGTTGAAGTCCTCGATGGTCTGGAAGCTGAGCCTGACAGGTAACGAGGAGGCGTTCTTGTCGATGTGATTTTCGACGGAGACGGAGACGGTCGGCGCAATGGACTTCATGACGTCATTGAAGTTGTCGCGGTCGATTTCGACGAACTTGCGGTCCTTGAGTGGCGTGGCGTTGATGGTTGCACCGGTGAGATCGGACATGATGCCTACAACCAGGGGCAGCTCCTTCTTCTGAATGGCTCCGCCAATTTCAACGTCGTAGGTGATCTGAACTCGGGGTGGGCGAACGCGGTCGAGCTTGTGCTGTGTACTCTCTGCCATGACTTCCTCCGTGGGCTACTTGTCGATCGAATATGCGTCGGCTTCCTCAAAACGAAGCAGATGCCCTACATCTTTCAATGCAGCCTGGTCATGCAACAGCTCCGGAAGAAGTTCCTTCAGGCTCATGCCTCCCCACGCGATGGCGCGATGCAGCAGGTAGGGGACGGGACTGTGCGGCTCGAGACGAGCTAGAAAATTGGCGATGCGGGTGAGGGTCTCATAGGCCTGCTCGCGGGTTTCAATCTCTGTATCAGCGTAGAGATCGTTGAAACGCGCTGGTGTAGATGGCTCGCGATACGCGGAGACAGGATCACTGTGTATGTCAGGCATAGTAAAAACCTCCTCCTCGCATGATGCAAGCTTCTCTTCGGGAATCGCCGAAGAGATGGCAAGGGCCATGTCATGCAGAACGGAACGAATGCGGAGAAGACCGCTATTGGTGGGACCGTAATAGCGGTCCAGGGCAAGGCCAAGCAGGTCGATGACTTCGACAGCGTGATGAAGGTCGTCCCAGGTTTGGCGAAGAAACTGAGGCGGCGTCAGTTGAAGGCTGCGAGCGAACTGAGCGTCTCCAGAGACAACCTCCTGCGGGGATCCGTGGCGCCGGGCAGCTCGTTGATTGTGCAGCGCTGCTTCGATGTCGGCGAGAGAGATGGCAGGAGCTTCGCTGCCGTCGACAGGCGCCGTGAGAGGGAGAAACTTGATTTCGGTGGAGAGCTTCTCGTTCATCCACTGCAGCATGTTGAGACGATGTTCTATGGCCGGGTCAGCACTGTCGAGCGGGAGCGGAGTGTTCGCTTCGAGGATCTGCTGCGCCGACTCGGGCGACGGAATCAGTTCGACGAGGTATAGCTCGTGCAGGTTGGCGATGAGCTTGCAGCCATTCGTAAAGCCAGCCAGTCCGAAGAGGTGCAGCCAGGCCTCGGTAAGCCAGACAGCAATCTGAAGGTCCTTGGAACGGGTGGCGAGGGCGTCACGACACAACTCTTCGACGAGAGGCCAGTCGGCCTGCTGTGTGGCACGTTGCCAGACGCCTTGCGGCAGGGCAGGCTCCTGTCGACGGGCAGAGACGATGCTGTCGTAGACGGAGTCGTAGCGAAGCGATTCGCCCGCGGGCGAATCGGGCGTGATGGGCTGCACCAGAAGTTCATGATCCAAGGCAAAGGGTGTCATCGTTTCTCTCCAGCAGGGCGTCGCTCGGACGAAGTGCCTTCAGGCGGGGACAATGTTTTTTCGTTTAAAACCGATGGCGACGCGAGCGCGGGAGCGCTTGTGGGAAAGAGGTCCTCATGGATGTTCTGTTTCTCGCCTGGGACGGAGATCTGGAGATGAAGGAAAACGAGAGCACGGCTCGTGGGAGCGGGCTGCAGTCTTGCGTTGCTGGCCGAGGCTGGTATCTCTGGAATCGAAAGAGCCAGGGTGAATGGCTCGGACGAATTCAGACCGTCGGAACTTCTCATGGACGGAGCAAACGTACGGATCATACGAAGTAGGGCCCAGGAATCTTTGAAGATGTAGCTAACTGTGTTTCCAAAAACAATAAGATCATACCCTGAATGCGGTTGGCTGCCGATTGCTGCTGGCTGGTAAGGTGCATCTTTGGCCCAGCGGAGAGAGAGTTGAACCGGATCGCCCACGCTCCAGTGAAGTTTGCGTGGAGGGTCGGTGGCGTGAACGACGTCGGTTCCAACCTGAAAGGACCAATCGATGATCTGGTTGCCCGCAATCTCCTGGTCGCGATTGACCCGGAAGGTCGGGATAACCTCGAGCGAAGGGAGCTGTCCGGCGGTTGCGGTGCTGAGCAGAGAGGCGAACCAGGGACGCGTGGACTGCAACTGCGAGAGGAAGATTTGAGCTTCGAGGGAAGAGTTGGCATTGGCGTCCATAAGATCGCCAAAGGCATCATGCTGGCGTAAGACGCTGGCGATGAGCTGCGGCTCGGCTTCGAGCAGATCTGAGGATTCGAGCGGCGCGAAGGAAAACGTCCGGCAAGATCGCGGTTGAAACGATCGGCGAGCTGGGCGTAACTGTGGTTGAATCCTTCTGAGTAGAGGGCCTGGCAGCGGAGAACCAGTTCGCGGTGAAGCTGCGAGTTTAGAAGCGAGAAGTAGTCGACCTGGCGTGACGTAGGGAGGCGAACGGCGTCGCAGGACTTCGACGCTGCAAACTTGTCGGCACCTGAGGCGATGAAGTCTTCGAGGGCCTGAAGAGAGTTGCCGGGGCGCTTCGACTTGTACTGATCGACGGCGGTAGTGAGTCCCTGCCAGCGAACGAGGGCGCGGCCGATGCGCGGAGAAAGCGAGTTGCGATTTGTCCGGAGATAGTCGACCAGGGGTGCGGCGGAGGCAGTCAAGCCTTCGACCGTGCTGCGTTGAGACGCGAGATATGCCTCGATAGCGTCGGAGGTCGGAGCGTCGAAGATTTGAGCCGAGGGCTTGCCCTCGATCGTCCAGCTGCTGAACGCTTCCGAGGAGACGCCATAGGGACGTTCGGCGTCGAGAGCGCGGTCGAAGCCTAGCAGAAGTTCGCCTGCCTGGCGGATCGAAGACTGGGTGAGCTGTGTGAGCGGCGCGTGGAGATTCGATTGTTGAAGGACGGCGGACAGCGAGGTGACGGTTCCTTCGACGTCTGCAAAGTCCTGAGCCTGCTGGTTGAGGTCGGCGAAACGTGAGTCGTTGCCGAGGGGGAGCGGGCTGCATGGCTTGATCAAGCGCGAGCACCAGGGTGTGCGAGAGTTGCTCGGAGGCGATGCGGCTGAACGCGCCACGAAGAGTGACGGGCGCCTGATCGAGGTCTTCGTTGAGATAGCGCTGATAGATGGCTGGGAGAGTGGTGGCGGCCTCGAGCGAGGCCTTATTCCATATGAAGGAACGCGGTGGCGAGGAGTCGGCAACTGAGTCGCCGGCATAGTTGAAGTTGGACATGAAGCTAAGGTTCAGGAGGTTTTCCAGGGCTATCTGCATCTGCTGCGCATGATCGCTGAGTTGCAACTTCCCGTCCTCCACCTTGACGAGGGTGCCAGTGAGGGAGGTTTGCGCCTCGTCAGTTGCGGCCGCGAATCGGGCAAAGCTATCAGTGGCGAAGGCGAGCATCTCTGCGTGCAGCGTGGGAACGAAGAGCCCCGAGTTGACGAAGGGATCAAGAGTAACGGCGGTTAGACTCGCGGGCATGACAAGATCCTCGGCCCCAGTCCATTGCAGGTTCGGTTCGTTGTAGATGCGGAGCGAGTTCGCGAAGGCAGCGCGCGCATCAATCAACTCCTGATAAGAGTGCCGGGAGGGTAGAGAGAGCGTGTTGATGCGACCGGCGAGCTGTTCGGTGACAGTGCGCGTCGGATTGTGTTCAATCCAGGCATCGAAGAGGTTTTCGGCGAGTGTCGATCCTTTGTTGGAAAGCTTGCGGCGCGTATCGTCGTTGAACTCGACGGGAATCCAATGAGCCTCTCGGACCGCCTGTTCGAAGTACGGATTGGAGACCTCGTTACTGGAAAGCTCGGTTTGGCGATGACGAAGGTAGCTATCGAGTTCGATGATCGAGCCTACCGGCAGACCGGACATATGTTGGGTCATCTGGTTGTAGCTGGCGACAAACTGCTGCAACTGTGAGGTCTGCTGGATGAAGGCCTGCATTTGAAGGTATTCCGGAGTTTGACCAAGTGATCCGGTTGGCGGCGCGATGTGGCCAGGCGAGATCGCGGGGAGATTGGGCAGGGGAAGGCGATTGGGATCGCACAGTTGGCGCATGCGAGTTTCGAGCCCCAGATGGAAGCGCTGGAGCACGAGGACCTGAAACGCGGGAACCATCGCCTGCTGAATGGAGGTGTTGACCTCGTCGAACCAGGAAGCCGGGATAAAGATGGAGCGGAAGCCTTCGGTTTTGAAGCCGGCCATAGCATGGATCAAGGTTTCGGCTCCGGCATGCTGCACGAACGCAGGAGTGTCGCCGTCCATACGCACCGGAGTTTGGAGGTCTGACTCGATCGTATCGAGAAGAGGGATGAGGTGTTGCTGATCGACGCTGAGACGGTGGCAGGCAAAGACAGTCCCGATCGCCAGGAAGACCGCCACCGCCGCGCTGGATATCTGCAGCATTCGACGCATGCGGTCACGAGCGGCAAAATGCCGAGCTAGAGGGGTGGCAAGGCCTTTTTCCGCAAAGATTTTTTGAGGAAGAGATCTCGAGTGAATGCGACCTGCAGGTCCGATTGAAACCAGGACTCGATCTGATTGGCTGCCCAAGAATAGTTCGTCCGCGCGTTTTCCGTTGCATCTCTTCGGCGGATACCAGTAGGTACCGACACTGGAACGAGTGTGGTAAGGGATTTGGGAACGGATCGCTGTATATCCGTCGAGCCGGAGCAGTAGATACCGCGGAGTAGCGGTGCCGGGGTATGGGCGTTGCCTCGCATGGCTCGTTCGAGCAGCAATCGCAGGCCTGGGGCGATGCCAAACAGCGCTCCGGGAAAGAAGAACATGGCTCCGCGACCAGAATCGGCTTCGTTGATGGCGAAGAGCTGGCCTTGTTTGCGTTCGAGAGAGATCCGCATGGTGTCGATGGCTTCATCGACCCAACCACTATGAAAGGCAACGGAATCATTCTGAGGCCTTGACCAGCCGAAGATCTGCTGGAGTTCCTCCGGCGCGAGTTCGGCGGTGAACTCGCTGAATCCGGGGATAGCATCGCATTTGGTCAGGACAACGTAGATCGGAAGTTGGAAGGAGAGCGTCTGCGTGATCTGCTTCAGGCGTTGCTGGATGATGGCCCCGCGTTCGACCAACTCTGAAGGAGACAGCACAGCGGGGCCGGCCAGGTCACTCGCAGGAATTGCTAGCACGATGCCATCGAGAGGGCGCGCGGGGCGGTTGTTGACAAAGAGCCGAAGCAGCCGGCGCCATGCGGATACCGCCTCGACCGTGGAGGATAGCGCCCACCCTCCGACTTCGATGACGATTCCATCGCCGAAGAAACTCCAGGTAAAGCCGCCGCCGTGTTCGAGCATGACCTGCTCTTCGAGCACATGCGAGAGGGAAGAGTCCGAGATGAGACTGCTCTTGCCGGCGTCGGTTGGGCCGAGCAAGAGGAACCACGGCACAGTGTAGCGGAAGTCCGGACCGGGCGTGCGCGAACGCAGCACATCAAGCGCGCCTGAGAAGGTCGAGGGGAGTTCCGCGGCGAGCACCGGGGTCATCCCGTAGGAGTCAGCGTGGTCCGCGACCGCCGGATCGGGATGCGGGACAGGTGCCGGCTTGGCGGCTCGACGACCGAGCCGGACGAGATAGGCGACCAGAAGAATGAGGCTGAGAAACAGCAGGACGAGACAGCCCCAGAGGAGAGGGACAACTCCGATCGCGACGAGCAGCAACGCCATCATCATCTGGAGCTTCCTCCAGTGGTCCGGATGCGTTCGACGCGAGTAGAGATACCTGTTTCAAGGTTAGTCCAGAGCAGGGTTGAGGCGAGGATCCACACGGCAACCACGCCACACAGAACGAACCACCACAGGTGCGGACTGGGGCTGCGACGTGCCTCGTCGTCGATGGCGGTCGATTCGTAGCTTCGAGGGAAGATGGGTTCGGGTTCGAGTTCGGAGACAGGATGGCCGTAGATCTTGAGGAAGAGCTGACGGCGGTAGCGGTCAATCTGATGACGCGGATCTGCGTCGCGATAGCGCCCTTTGAAGTCGAGCGCCAGGGCTTGGAAGTAGATCATGGCGAGGTCGTTCGAAGGCGAACTGCCACTAAGCAGTCGATCCAGCTTTCGGAAGAAGAGATCGCCGGAGGCATGGGTGTTAAAGAGCTCCTGCTCCAGAAGTGGCCACTGTTCGCGCCCGGACCAGTTGGCATTGAGCATGGTCTCGTCCGCGAGTACAGCCATCACATATTCGGCTTCGCGAAAGAGGCCGAAGCCGAGACTTCCGCCGATATCGCTGATGCGTTGCGACTGCTGCTCGAGCAAAACTAGAAGACTTTGGCGGACTTCCTCGATGCGGGGCTCGAACGGGTCGGAAGACAGAGATGTGTCGACAGGATCGATGCCTTCGACCATGGCTTTGAGGCGCATGAGTTCGCTGCAGAACTGGCGGAACTGCATCAGCAGCACGGAATTTTCAGTAACGTAGGTGGATCTCAATGCCTTGAGCTCAGGAGTGAAGGGTTTAGTTTGAGATCTGTTGAATATACAGAGTTACTTCTACGGGAATGTCTGACGAAAGAACGGAAGGGCCGGTGACCAGGTCGAGCGGCTCATTGGGTTGAAGGTAGTCGTGGTCTTCGTGGAGGTGGTAGAGAATGACGCCAGAGCCCGCAAAGAGCCCTCGTTCGGAGGGGATACGTGTGCGTTCGGCACCAAGTACACGGCGTTCGCGCATGCTCGATTGAAACTTTCGTGAACCGATAAGAGAGCTTTCGCACCAGGAGACCGAGCCTGCATCGTTGGTGCCTGAGCACCTTAAGGCAAGGATGAGGCGTCGCCCGGACCATTCCGGCGCGAACTGGATCGAGAAGACGTTTTGGTTGAAGGTGAACGGGATGCCAACATATTCCTTCGAGTCGCGCTCAGCGAGCACCTGATGGATGTAGGTGGTGAGTTCGGCAAAGCTCAGAGAGAGATCGTTGTGGTTATACGGGCGAAAGATAGGTGGAACAGGTTGCGCCGAAAGACCGGAGATGTGTCCGGCGAGCGAGCAGAAGCCGAGATAAAGAGAGAAGGGATGAACGCTCCCGGCGCCCAGCAGCGCCTCGCAGTACGGAAGCATCGCGACGAGATCTTTCAGAGTGGCAAGTTCACGTTCCGCATCTCCACGCTCCTTCGCCGACAGGGCGCGAAAGCGATCATAGGTGAAGATTGCAAGCTCGCGGATGCGGCGTAAGGTGTCACCGCAGCTTTGCGCAAGAGCAGAGTTGGAGACGACGCGCTCGCAGGCCGGAATATAGCGGTCGTCGAGTACCCAGATCCCATTGCGGAAGCCGACTCTCGCAATGGGAGTACTGACGTATTTGGACGAGATGCCCTGCTGCGAGGCGATGAGATGAAAGCGGGGACGAAGCCGCGGAATGGGAAGATTGTCCTCTTCTTCGCCTTCATCTGGCAATGAAGCTCCCCCTGGCGAAGAGCCTCATCGTTTTCAGTAAGGGCGATCGAGCGAAGATCGGATGTAGACAGTGCGCCAGGCTGGAGCGCGATGACGGCGAGATAGACGAGAAAGGGCTGCTGCCGAAAGCTCACATCCAGAGCGGTGAGATCGATCGAAGGTTCGGAGGGTCGCGAGTGCTGTTCGGAAGCGCTGTCCTGAGCCAGATGGATGGTCAAGCCGTCGGGAAGGCGAGCATCAAGTTGCAGCAGAGTGAAACGACCCTGCAGCAGAGCAGCTGCGTCAACGAGCAGCCGCGAGATGCCCCAGGCAAATGGCGCGGAGGAGGCATGATGCTGCAACAGCAACTCCTGTCGCGAGGTCATCTGCTCGAAGTGCTCTGGACGCAGAAGCATGCCTTCATGCCAAAGAATCGCATCGGGAATCGTGCTCAATGGAGTCTGTTGCGACACGTGCGGCTCCTAAAATGATCAGTTGGGATTGGAGAGGATCTTGAAGTCCTTTGGGCCAAACTCGATGTGTACGGTACCGCTCCTGGGGAGAACGGCGTTATGGTCGCCAGCCGTAGAGTAGTTGGCGAAGAGGAGAATACCATTGGCCGCTGCGGTTTGAGAGATTTTTATCGACGCAAGCTGCTGGCCTGGTATCCACTCCCAGGAAGAGACGTGCAAGGCGTTCGGATGCATGCGAAGGTAGTCCGTTCGTTTGTCGAACCAGGCGTGAGCGGTGAAGGTCGAGAGCTCCGCAAGGGTTTTTTTATTGTCGATCATGACCACGTCGACTGCTACTGGCATGTTCTGATTCGCATCTGGAGCGACCATGGCATCCAGGGTCATTTGTCCGCTGACATGACTTACCTTCCTGAGTGGCTGAGTCATCGCCGAGCATCCGATGATGCCGGCACAATACAAAAGGCCCACGAGCGCAGGGAGAAGGGGAGGAGGACGCATGACCGTATCTGACTATAGCCGGGCCGGAGGGGGCCGTCAATATTGAGAAGATTGAACTTGCGGGCGACACTGCCTCGTTACTTGCGAGCACGCCTGCAGCGGGACATGATGAAAGCGATAGAGGATTATGTCGTTCGCTGAGGACGTCCGAGGCTGCTGCCTGTTAGGTGATCGTGTGATTTCACTGATGATGATGGTCGATTTGTCGCTGCTGGCGTTCGCCGTGTGGTTCGCGATGCGACTGTTGCGGGCGGCACGACAGCAGGATCGCCCCTCAAGCGACGACGGCCTACACCCGGAGTTTGCCACGGTGCTCATCGACCTGGTGAGCGAGCCCGAAACGCCAGCACTCCCAGACGGTTTCGCCCTGTTCGAAGCTGAAAACCCGATGCTCACATTTGCAGCGGAAGCGAGCATCTCCTCGCTTGATCAGGCAAATCAGGATGACCTCTACGCCGACCCCATCGATGGGGTTCCATTTACCGCAGGGGAAGAGATTCATACATGTCGGTGCGGTGTGGGTTATCGGCAAGAGAGCCTGCAGTGGATAGAGGAGAATCTGTCTGGACAGTGCGTCCACTGCGGTGTCGCCATAGATGCATTACAAGTTGTCGCGGTGTGTCACTCCGGACCGATAGGTGTTAGAGCCCAGTGAATGATCTTGTATCCTCATCGAGAATGAGCATCGGTGTTCTTCGCCCCTGCGAACCGCAGAAGGCTCCGAGATCGAGCGAGACGGGGTCGAACACGAGTGCGACATGCCAGGGCTGACGAAACCACAGGGCCTGGGTTTGCAGGTCAGTCGTTGAGAGGAAGATGCTGTGTCCCGGATGGCTGTGATACCAGCCGACAAGCTGCTGCTGGTCGAAGCCGCGGGAGGATAAGCGACGCCACGCGGAGGGCCAATCATCTCGCTGCATCACAACGTGCGTAGATGATGCGAAGGCCGCGTCAAGCGGATGAGCAATCAGGATAGTCACGACAGGCGATGTGTCTGCCGCCAGTTCGACCTGACCGAAGAGCAAACCGATGTGCTCTGTCATCCGATCGCGGCTCAGATGTTCCTGAACTGCGGTCAAGGCCGTTGGAACAATTCTCACGAGAGATACGGGCGCGGCGGCAGGGGTGATCGAGGACGGATCCGTGAGCTCCCGCCATGCAACCACATCTTCTGCAAGCCGATCAGACATGATGCGGAGCGGCCGTGGCGACGGATGGGAAAGGATGGTCGAGGGGAAAGAGGTGCTGCTGCGTGCGCGCCCAGGCTGCGGCGGCATCGTCGGCCACGCTGCGCAAGTTGATGGCGGAAGGATCGTAGCAGAGGATCGAACCGATGCGCTGAAGCAGGCTGTCGAACTTCTCGTGCGGCTTCCAGGTACCGAGGCAGAGCAAACCGTTGGGCCAGATGTGCGGGTGAATGACCGGAGAGAGCATCGTAGCAAAGGGTGGCTGCGCGGGATAGGCCGCGGAGCATTGCAGCCTGACAAAATGCTGATCCGTGAAGACGGGCCCTTGGGGAGTGAGCGCAGACAGACTGCGGCAACGAAAGAGAAAAACGTAGGATTCGGGAGGGTCACCCGTCGCAGACTGCAGGACGATGCGCCCTTCACTTGCTAAGGCGACACGCTGCGCTGCGGCAAGATCACTGAGGAGGCGTCGACGACGAACCGGGTGCATGAAACTCAGCCTCCTTCGAGAATCGGGTAGATCTGGAGTTCGGCGCCGTCGCGCACACCCGCTAATCGCAGCGACTCTCCTTCGAGCAGAAGCTCATCGGAGCCGATCAGGCGAAAGACGAAGGTCGCATTTGGTAGCGACCAGCGCCGCGAACACTGGTCCATGAGGTCTCCGACAGACATGTGGGTCGGAAGGGTCACTTCGGCTCGGCGGCTGGCGTCGTAGAGGCTGATCGTGATGGTAATGGTGTCCACGTCCTTTTCAGGCTCTCACATCCGAAGCCTCCTGCAGCCGGCAACGGAGGCGATGTCCATGGTTAGTCACGAGAGAAAGATAGGCGCGGGGCGCGGTTCCAAGTTCAGAGAGTGTTCGTGTCACCAGCTCCGATTCCCGGGTGATACGACTCAACCACTCCGGTCGACGCGCTTGCTGACAGCATGGACAGTTCAGATCGGAGGCGGTGATTCGAAATGAGGGACAACAGGCAGGCTCGGCTCCGCAGGTCGGACAGTCGAAGCCAACGGCTACGTCCCAGTCGAGTTCCAGCACATCCATCCCCGTGCGCGTCAGTATCTGCTCGACCGTCATCTGGCTTGGCGATACGTCGAGGTCCAGAGAGTCAATAAGCTCGTCAGCGTGAGCCATACACGCCTGACTTCGCCTGGTATGCAGCACGGTAGTCGAATACGGAGCCAGACTGGTCATAATGCGATCCCCACTTTGGAGCACCGACCACTGCGATCTCGTTGGCACTGAAGCAAAGCGGTGGTGCAGTTGCGCCACTGCCTCGTGCACCTGCAAAGAAGAGAGCAGGGAACTGATGATTGCACTGGCGGCAATGTGCTCGGATGCGGCTTTCTGTGCGGGCAGAATGCACGAACGCTTTTCGTGGAGACGCTGCCACATGGAGGCAGTCATGGTGCACTCGTAGCAGGGACCGGTGCGGGCGTCGAAGTAAGCAATCTGCCCCGCGGACGCTTCGATACCGGCGTCGATCCAGGGAAGGCCAGCCGCGTGGCAGAGCCGATTCAGGCGCCAGCGAGCCTCGATATTGTCCAGACAGCCGAGCACGAGATCGTAGTCGGCGATAGTACCCGCGCCGAGCTCCGAAGTGAGGTCCAGATGCATCGGGATGACTTCAGTCTCAGGATTTAATTCCGTGAGACGCACGCCCGCAACCAGCGCCTTTGGCTGTCCCACATCCGTCTCGCGAAAAAGGACGCAGCGTGACAGATTGCTGACTTCGACCAGATCGACGTCAATGATTCCCAAGGTGCCAATACCGAGCAGCACCAGATTTTTGAGCGTTTCGTTGCCCAGCGCGCCGCAGCCGGCCACCAACAACTTTGCCTCCGAGAGTACATTCTGCGACCAGCCATGAATCTGGCTTTGCCTGCTGAACCGGTCGCTTTCGGAAGACTCCCGGAAAGTAAACGCCTCACCCAATGGAGCGATCATAGGCTTCACGCCGAGCCGGGGAGCTGAGCACTTGATACGCGAGATTCAATTGTTGCATGCGTCTCTCGGCCGATTCACTCGACGAAAATTGGTTCAGATCCGGATGGCACTTCAAAGCAAGCCTGCGATACGCGGTTTTGACTTCGAGCGATGAGGCATTGCGCGCGATGCGGAGATCGCTGTAATAGTCGGGAAAACCATTTAACTCACGCCAGCAAAGAATTCCCTGTGGCTCTGGGAGTGCAGGTTCGGTAATCTCTCGCCAAGTCACCACGGCAATACCTTTCAGATTATGTACCTAGTCTCGTCTCAACAAGAAGTTCGTGCCAAGTAGCATTCCATGTACGTCTGTCAAAGAGACTTGCTGGATCACGTGATCATATGGAATGAACGGCGTCTCAAACGGCTGATGAGCGAGTACGTCCACTATTACAACGATGACCGAACACATCTTTCACTAAGGAAAGCAACGCCGGCAAGCCGAGCAGCGGTAGAAGATCCAGGTGCAAGCGGTAGAATTCTGTCCATGTCAAGGCTCGGTGGCCTCCATCATCGCTAAGATTTGGCTGCCTAACTCTGGGTTATGGCATTCCCGACAAAATCGAAGATAGGTGACGGCAGAGGTGTACCCGCGTTCCCATCGTCAAACGTGCAGCTACGCTTTCGTCGTCACGCGTAGCCGTCAGCAGTCTAACTTCGCCCGGATGGCATTTTGACGAACCACAGGTGGCGCGCCGGGGCGACTTGGTGACGATAATTGCGATGCAGTCTGAAGACGCGAAACGGAAGCCCAGGAGATGGCAAAGGCGAAGACGTGGTCAGTTGAGCCGCTCGTGTCGGTGTAATGCTCCTCGATCCGCAGATCGGACTTGTGGTAAAGCAAGCCATCGAGAACATGCGTGGCGTCAGGTGCCGGGGCGGAACCTCGAAAGCCTACGTTACTTCCTTTAAACTCTCTCAAATTAGAGAAGGAGTTTGTTCGATACATCTCCGGCTTCTGCCCATTAAATAGCTTCCGATAATGGGGACGCGTCTTATCAACTCTTTAACGTTTCTCCGCTGTGTTCGAGCCCTTGGCCCGGGGCTTCGTGCTGAGAGCCTGAGATTGGTTCACCATCACAGAAGATGATGGCGTTCTTGAACTTCGGCGCTACCCTCTCGCCCTTATGACTGACATGTCTCTCGGCTGCCTTGCCGTTAAAACCGAGAACCAAATACTTCGGTCCGAGGACTGCACTCAATGCTCTTGCGGGAGAAACGTTCTTCACACCTTCTACAGGTTCTTTTAGCTCCGCCGCACTCCAGCAACTGTCCAAGACTACGGTCTTTAGTTTTAGCCCATAGCGGGCTTCGAGGGCGTGCAGATTCGAAGCGAACTTTTCGGCGGCTTTTCTTTCTCCACCAGGGAGATCGCCAAAGAGCCAATGTATGTTTCCATGTGTACCTACAACGAGCACACCGTCGGCGAGAATTTCCGTGTCGGAGTCCGATGCTGGTATGCCCTGTAACTCATGTCTTCCTGGGTCATATGCGATGGTCTTATCGTTCATGAATTTTACGTTCTCGCCGTAGTAATTTCGCATCGAGTGGTCGATAACATCTCTTTCTCTAGCATCATCTGACGTCGATGTGAGTAGTACGGCCTGTGTCTTCGTAAAGAGATTATCCCTTTTGAGAAATTCGCTGAACTGCTTCTCCCAATTCTTCACCATTTGGATTGCTGTCGCACCAGGTGAGTAAGGCGGTCGATCACACTTGGTGAGATTCAAAGAGCTCTGGAGGGTGGCCCGTTTTGTTACCAATGGAACCGCCTGTCCCAGCAGAGGAGCCTGCGGAGTTCTCGCGTTTCCCGCACGACGCTGGATTGCCTTCGGTGGTCCGAGCTTTATTTCCTCTGGACGGTATACCGGTGGTGCGCCGGGGCGACTTGGCGACGATAATTGCAATGCAGTCTTGCGATTGCCTCCCGTATGCGGTTGGGCCGAAGTCACATTTGGGCGGTAAACAGGTGGAGAGGCAGGCTTCGACTGTGCGACCAGCGGGCTCTGGGGGCGGTAAACAGGTGGCGAGGCAGGCTTCGACTGGGCGACCAGCGCGCTCTGGGGGCGGTAAACGGGTGGCGAGGCAAGCTTCGACTGGGCGACCAGCGCGCTCTGGGGGCGGTAAACGGGTGGCGAGGCAAGCCGGGATGGCGTGGCGAAGTTTGGCTTGCGGGGCGATAGGACATTCATGACGCGCTGGCACCTCGTAAATGGAGTTTACCAGTGCTGCAATCCGGGCAGCGAAAAGCCCTCGGGCCTCGGCCTCATCTCGACCGTATTGAATGGATACGACTGTGTTGCCAGCTTACTGGTATTTGGAGTTATTTATACGCAACACTCGTACAACTACCATAACGTCTGATTCTAGGTAGTTACGGAAACCTGTTGCGCAGTTAAATAGCTGATAAATAAGCTAGGGAGAGTCTGCACAAGTTCTGCATCGCTTGCCTGATTGATTAATCTGATAGCTGCGAGGAGATTGCGATGAAGCAGCAGAGTCTGTCGAGTCAGGGTGTGTTTGAGAAGTACGGGCGGAAGAGTCGGCGGGAGTTGTTTCTGGACGAGATGGAGCAGGTGGTTCCATGGTCTGCGCTGGAAGCCCTGGTACGACCGCACTATGCGAAGGCGGGCAAGGGACGGCAGCCGGTAGGGTTGGCGATCATGCTGCGGACTTACTTTGTGCAGCAGTGGTTCAATCTGTCGGACCCTGGGGTGGAAGAGGCGTTGTACGAGTCTGCGGCGCTGCGGCGGTTCGTTGGCGTGGACCTTGGGATTGCGCCTGCGCCGGATGAGACGACCATCCTGCGGTTCCGTCATCTGCTGGAGAGGCACGAGCTGGGCGGGTTGATGCTGGATGCGGTGAACGTGCATCTGGATGCCAGGGGCATCCGGATCGCGACGGGCACGATTGTCGATGCGACCATCCTGCATGCGCCTTCGTCGACCCAGAACGCGAGTGGCGAGCGCGACCCGGCGATGCACCAGACCAGGAAGGGCAACCAGTGGTACTTCGGCCTGAAGGCGCATATCGGCGTGGACGCGAGGAGGGCATCGTCCACTCTGTGGCGACGAGCGCAGCCAGCGTGGCGGACTGCCACATGTTACCGGAACTGCTGCACGGCCAAGAGCGTAAGGTGTGGGGCGACGGCGGCTATCAGGGCCAGACCGACGCCATCCAAGAGGCCGCTCCGAAGGCACAGGACATGACCTGCAAGCGGACGAAGTTCAAAAACTATGTCGACGAGTTACAGAAAAAGAAGAACCGGAGTAAGTCGAGGGTGCGGGCCAAGGTAGAACATCCGTTCCGGATCCTGAAGCGCATCTTCGGCTTCGACAAAGTGAGATACAGAGGCATCGCGAAGAACCATCACCGCCTGTGCGCGAACTTCGCGCTGGTGAACCTGTACCTGCACCGCAAACGTCTGGCAGTCCTTGGGCAGTAGTGCGCCTGGAAGCCCCGGAAAACGGGCGGATGCGCGTTCCAATTAGCCCTCCAACAGCATCAAACCAACCAAAACCCGCGCATCTTCCATGCCCACTCCCTGACCCCAGAAAGTCAGACGCCTACGCAGAGGTTCCCTAGATCTTCTGTCTTATGCTGTCGGGATTGTTGCTCGCGCTAAACGGACGTCTTTGTTGCGTCGATTTTCAAACTGTGACGCAACACCCAACGCTTAGCCGTACATCCCGAAATCCACCACCATGTCATCGACGAGCTTCGTCACCGCTTCCATAGGGGCATGCACGCATCGCGTCGGGCCTTTGGGGACGTATCTGCTCGCCCACTCGAACGGGAATTCAAGCTTCGGATCGGCTGTAATGCGGTTTTCGAGTATCTTGCTAAAGGCCATTTTCTTCATGGGACAAACGGATCAGATAACAATTCACTCCCCAGCTTGATCCGATTTCGTCCTTGGTGACGATGAGCCGTATGAATTTCCTGATGCCGCAGCCAGGGCGCGGGGACATCGGAATATCCGAAGATGTTCCGGCATGCGTGGAATGCTGACAGTCAGCGATATATAGAACCGCAGGAATTGCACCATCGCGTCAATCGGCGAATCGATCTCGTAGATCGGCAGCATCCAGGATATGGTGTTCGCAATCGAATCGTATTTCTTCGACGGTGGTGGAATCCTTTGATACAGAAGCTCGCCAGCGCGCAGGAGCAATTCGCCAAGTTGATGGTTTTCGGGCGACGGTAATTCTTCACTCGACATCGGCTGAAGACGCAACACTTCGGGCGCGATATACCGTAGTTGCCCCTGGAAGAAGATCACCTGATTCTTGGCATAGGCCTGCAGTGTGGGAACGAGACTTCCGCCAGCGGTTATTACCTTACAGTAAACGATATAGTGGACACCAATTTTCCACTCCTGAATATGCTGGAACATTGAATTCGCAGGTTTGAGTGTTGAAAGACCGCCTCATCGTTTTGCAGGCGTCCCTGCAGGCTCATCGATCTTGAGGATTTGATCCGCGGGGAGATCTTTGAGGGTCTGTACAATTCCGCTCGGCCAATGAATTTCGATTGTCTTTACATTTGTGTCTGAACCTAAGCCGAAGTGAGCTCTGCGGTCACCGGAGGAGAGATAGCTGCCGGCTGTAGAAACGATGTTGTATTGAGCGCCAAGCGAGGTAGTAATTTTGATCTCTGCGCCAATTCCGTCGCGGTTGCTACGGTGCCCGACCAGGGTCAACGTGATCCAATGATTCGAAGTTGGAGTTTCGTTGCGCAGCAGGTAAGCAGGACCGTCGTTGGTCGTGACGACAGCATCGATACGGCCATCGTTGTCGATGTCCCCTACGGCTAGCCCTCGGCCTACCCAAGCTTGATGAAACACATCTCCAGATTGGCTTGAAACATCGACAAAACCTTTGCCAGTATTATGGGCCAGCAACATAGGTTCTTTATAGCGAAGTTGAGGATAATTGAGCTGAATTGTGTCAAGATCGTGGCCCTGCGCGACCAGTAAATCCTTTCGTCCATCGTTGTCGTAGTCGAGAAAATGGATGCCCCAACCTGAATGCAAAAGGGTCATGCCACCGATCCCAGTCATGTAACTATCGTAAGTAAAGCTGCCGTCTCCGTTATTGCTGTAGAGAGCATATTTCTGGTTAGCAAGGTTGGTAATTACCAGATCAGGTAGGCCGTCTCCGTTGAAGTCCTGGAAATCGATACCCATGCCGGCGTATGTTCGACCTTCGCCATCAACGGCAATTTCTGCTGGCAAACCGACTTCCTCAAATGTTCCATTACCCTTATTTCGGTAAAGGAACTCAAGCATCGAATCATTCGCTACTGCAAGGTCAATCTTTCCATCCCTGTCGAAATCACCGATGGCGATGCCCAGTCCCTTGCCAGGCTTGTCGAGTCCCATCTTTGCCGAAACTTCACTGAATTTGCCGTTCCCGTCGTTGTGGTAGACCAGCGCAGAGATCGCGGGGAAGATGTCGGGATGGCAGTACGATCGATAGCCCTCCCGGTGCTCACCGCACCAGACGTCGTCAAAGTCCCACTTAACATAGCGCAGAACAACGAGATCCAGAAGGCCATCATTATCGAGATCGACCCAGGCCGCCGAGGTTGACCATCCGCCGCCACCCGTACCGGATCTTTCGGTGACATCGGTGAAGGTCCCATTCCCGTTGTTGTGATAGAGACGATTGCCTCCGTAAGAGGTAACGTAGAGGTCTTCGTATCCGTCGTTATCGTAGTCACCAACGGCTACGCCCATTCCATAGCCAATTCCCTGGAGGCCAGCCTTCTCGGTAACATCTTCAAAGGTTCCATCCTTTTTCTGATGAAAGAGTCGATTCCAGTACTTCGAATCGGTCTTTTGCGGGATGGTGCCCTTCGGCGTCGTGCTGGACAGGGGTGCGCCATTCACAAAGAAAATATCCAGCAGACCGTCGTTATCGTAGTCAAAGAGGGCCACCCCGGACCCCATGGTCTCGATCAGATACTTCGTTGGAGTGTGGCTCGCTTGGCTGTTGAAGAGAAGATGGCTCATTGCCGTGATGTCCACAAACTTACCCGGGGACGCAACTGTAGATGCGGGTTCCGAAGATGTCACATCTTCGGCCGTTTTTGTTTGCGCTGACGCAATAGAGACCAGGAGCGGGCACAGGAAACAAAGAATGATCAAACTCTTGAACATCAGATCCATTCTCCTTTTTTGTAGAGGAAATGAAGATAACATGCAGGACTATTCGTCATGGTCATGCGAACGGACCGCCTTTGGACCGGCGGTAATGTTCTAAAGGCAGCATGTGCACACCTGTCCGGTGCGGTCGCTGCGAGGGTGGGTCTCATCAGTCGAAATCGACACGGGGCCTCTATTTCAAGAGGTCTCGAGACACGGTCAAGTCGGTCAAAGTTCGCTGCATAAGGATTCGATTGGTCTTATCATGTGGTTCATCGTCTGCTGGAGGAATTTGACTTGCGCGGCGATGGCTTTGGGATTGGTTCCTAGCTCATCTTTTTTGTAGAAGTGCTCGAAGCCGCGAATGATGGCGGAGCGACTGAACGAGATTGGGAGACAGGCGAAGAAGGGGGATTGCAGTATACGTATCACAATCACAACTTCGAGTTTAAGAAGCTATGGGGCGGTCAATCCGGTTATGACATTTTGCTGACTAAGATTGATCTGGAGGCGGTTGCCTTCGAGCTGGACTGCGGGTGGGCAGTGTCGGCAGGCGTGAATCCGGCTGATTATTTTGTGCAGAATCCTGGGCGCTTTCGGATGCTGCATGTGAAGGATTGTGTGGCGACGCCTGAGCCGATTTTTTCGCTCACTAAGGATCAGAGACCGCAGGGTACGGAGCTGGGGCCGAGGCCATATCGATTACAAGTCGATTTTTTGCGGCAGCGGCGAAGGCGGGAATCAAGGACTACTACATTGAGCAGGAGCCCCCGTTTATTCGATGACGACGATGGAAGCAGTTGGAGTGGAATATCGTTATCTGCGTGCGATCTAAATCGCGCTGCCGTTGGGGAGAGAGATGAATCGTCGAGCGTTTGCTCAAATGATGACCGCTGCGTTGGCCAATCCGCGGTGGCTGCACGCCAAAGAGACCGTGGCAAAGGGTGTGCGGTTTTCTTTTATGCTGTGGGCGCTGGAGATTGAGGCCCCTTTCGACCGCTGCGTGGAGATCGTTGCTGAGGCGGGTTACCAGGGAATTGAGTTGACGGGAGAGTTTCAGAAGTGGTCCCCGGAGGAGCGGAGGCGGGTGATGGCGAGAATACGTTCGCTAGGGCTGGTGGTGGATTCGATGAGTGGGGTTCGAGCCGGGTTCGCGGTGGCGGAGGAGACGGAGGTTTTTCGCGAGCAGTTCGTCGAACATCTGCGTTACGCGAAGGAGCTGGAGTGCCCCCAGGTGATTCTGCTGTCCGGCAAACGGGTTCCGGGAGCGACGGGGCAGCGTGAGACAGCGGTTGAGAATCTGAAGCGTGCGGCAGAGATTGCGGCGAAAGAAGGCGTTGAGATCGTGATCGAACCGATCGATTTGATTGAGAATCCGCCGATCTACCTAGCGAGCGTGCACGATGGGTTCGAGATTGCGCACGCGGTGAATATGCCACAGGTGAAGGTGCTTTATGACTTCTACCATGAGCAGAGGAGCTTCGGAAACCTGATCGAGAAGCTTGAGCAAAATGTGGACATGGTGGGGCTGCTTCATGTAGCGGACGTTCCGGGAAGACATGAGGCAGGGACCGGAGAGATCAACTATACGACGATCTATCGAAAGCTGGCGGAGCTGAAGTACAACCGTTGGATCGCGATGGAGTACTACCCTACGGAAGAGCCTGTGGCTTCGCTGAAGAAGACGAAGGCGGACGCGCAGAGGGCGCTTGCGACGGTTTAGGTGCGTTTGTTCCTGTTGAGGGGGTAAGGCGTTGTAGAATCGAGCGTCGTCCACGACGGCCGAACGAATCGCTTGCGGGATCAGAGAGACAGGATCGCGAGAGTGCGGGTTTCCATGTCAGCGCTGTTGCTCCTGCTGATGATGACGCACGGGATGTTTGGCGTGAGTCCCGCGCAGCCGCAGTACACGCGAACCGTGTGAAGGGTGCAGGATGGTCTGCCCGAGGACACGGTTCAGGCACTTGCTGACGAAGGATGGGTATTTATGGGTGGGAACGACGAGTGGCCTGGCGCGCTTCGACGGCACTCGGTTTCGATGTACGAAGCGTCGTCGTCCATGCCAGTGTTAGGGGGAATAGCATCTTCTGCCTGGAGCCTTCGAGCGACGGCGGGTTGTGGATCGGGACGGAGGGCGGAGGGCTGCTGCATCTGCTGAACGGGCAGGTGAGGAGCTTATGGGGTGACGAGCGGTCTGACGGACGGCTGTGCGGACTGTGCTTGAGGATCGGCAAGGGACAGTGGGTAGGCACGGATAACGGGCTCTTCAAGGTTAAGGGAACAGGGTGGAGCGCGTGGAGATAGCGGCGGGAATGGGACCGCTGGCGATTCACGCGATCTCTGAAGACAGAGGGGCAGGATCTGGGTGGGAGGCTCGCGGCTTCTCTCCATCGAAGACGGGAAGCTTCGTTTTTATGATTTGCCGGGCAGTTATAGCAGCAACCGGGTCAAGACGGTTCTGCAGACGACGGATGGAGCGCTGTGGGTGGGGATGGTCAATGGCCTGGAACGGCTGGAGGGTGAAAGTTCAAACGCGTGCCGGAGGTTGAAGGCACTGTGCGTACCCTGAAGCAGGCAGGCGATGGGACATTATGGATCGGCACGATCGGGAATGGCCTGTGGACTTATAAACAGGCGGTGTTTTCGCACCTTACGGCCTGGTGGGCAACAGCATCTATCAGATACTGGAAGATCTTCACCGGAGATTCTGGCTAAGTGGTCCGAACACGATCTCATCGATGGATGAGCGGCAGCTGAACAAGGTTCCGATATCTGCGGATCATCTGAGCGTGTCGCTGTACACGATGCCGTACGGTGCGGAGGATGCACAGATGTACGGCGTTCGTGAAGAACTGGAAGGTGCGTGAGAGTTATGGAGTACAGTTCCGCTGGGAGTTGTTTAATGCGTTCAACCATGCTAGCTTTGCAACGCCTAACAACGATCCCACCGGTGCGAACTTCGGCCAAATCACCAGCATCGGTCCAATAGCTCCTCGAGTTATGCAGGGAGCCTTGAAGCTGACCTTTTAGAATAAATCCGCCTTGTCGGCGAAACGTGGTCTTTAGAAAAACCTTAGGATGGCTGATTTCATGGATAGACGCGATTTTCTCCGGGGGACGGGAACGTTGCTGGCAGCTGCGACGCTACCGGGCGTTACCGCCTTCGCCGAAGAATCTCCCACGTATGGGCGAGCGATTTTGCCAATCAACCGTAGCTGGCGATTTCACCCGGCACAAGTGGCTGGGGCCGAGACTCAGGAGTTCGACGACTCTTCCTTCGAGCGAGTTGTTCTTCCGCACACGAACATAAGCCTTCCGTGGCACAGTTTCGACGACAAGGATTATGAGTTTATCTCGATCTATCGTCGCCGCTTCAATACACCACCCGGTTCTGCGGGTAAACGTATCTTCGTGGACTTCGAAGGTGCCATGACGGCCTCAACCGTATGGATTAATGGGGTCTCGCTTGGCGAATATAAAGGTGGCTTTACCCCGTTCTCTTTCGAATTGACTCCGCATCTTCGGAGAGACGGCGAGAACGTTCTCGCCGTGCAGGTAGATTCCACGGAGCGGAACGATATTCCCCCGTTCGGCAACGAAATTGACTACCTGACTTTTGGTGGCATCTATCGCGAAGTCTCTTTGCGCGTGGTTCCAAGCCTCTATCTGAACAATATCTTTGCGCATCCGAAGAACGTGCTGAGTGGTAGGCCCACGCTCGACGTGGACTGCTTTCTCGCGGGGACGTCTCCTCGCGGTGATTTGGTGCTTGAGGCCGAGTTGCTCGATGGTGAACGTACTCTCGCAAAGACAAGCAAATCGATTAGAGTATTGGCGGGCGGCGATCCGAACGCAGCAGCCGACCCGTCCACAAGCGCTCCTGTTTACTACAGCACGGAGACGGTCGATGACCGCGCGAAGCAGACGCTATCTCTCAAGGAGATTGACGGGGTAAAACTCTGGGATATCGCAACACCAAACCTCTACACCATTCGGGTACGTCTCCTGCATGCCGGAAAGATTATGGACGAGGACACTCGCCGTATCGGTTTCCGCGGCGCAACCTTCACCGATCACGGCTTCTCTTTGAACGGGAAAATCATCAAGCTGCGCGGCCTCGATCGTCACCAGACTTTTCCCTTTGTCGGTCAGGCCATGCCGGCCCGCGTGCAACGCCAAGACGCAAAGATTCTTCGCCATACCCTCCACTGCAACATTGTTCGAACCTCGCATTACCCTCAGTCGCGGCATTTTCTGGACTGCTGTGACGAGATCGGTCTGCTTGTGCTCGAGGAGATTCCAGGGTGGCAACACATCGGCCCCGAACCGTGGAAGCTTATCGCTATTGATAATGTCGGGCGCATGGTGCGACGGGACTGGAACCATCCGTCCATCATTCTCTGGGGCGTGCGAATCAATGAATCTCCAGACGATCACAGCTTCTACGCGCGCACCAACGCGCTCGCCCACGCGCTGGATACCACTCGCCAAACGGGTGGCATTCGTAACTTCAAGGAGTCGGAGCTTTTGGAGGATGTCTTCACCATCAACGACTTCGGTTTCCCGTTGAGAAAGCCGAATCATCCCCTGTATCTCAATACCGAGTTCGTTGGACACACTTTTCCTACCAAGACGACCGATGATGACGAGCGCCAGCGTGAACACACGTTGCGGCACGCCCGCATCCACAATCAGCTCGCATCCGACCCGCAGTACGCGGGCGGCATCGGATGGTGTGCCTTTGACTACAACACGCATGCGAACTTCGGGGCAGGGGATCGCATCTGCTATCACGGTGTGACGGACATCTTCCGTGAGCTGAAACCTGCTGGGGGATTTTACAAATCGCAGTGTGACCCGTCAGAGGAGATTGTTCTCGAACCAGCCTTCCACTGGGCCAACAGCGACGAGTCGACCAACTTCACCAAAGCCGTCGTCTGCTCGAATTGTGACCACCTGAAGTTCTATGAACGTACAGATAGCGCGGCGACCAACCTATGGGATCTAATCGCAGAACTCGATCCCGACCGAGGAGAGTTTGATCACCTAAAATATCCACCGTTCATCCTCGATCGGAGCCAGGTAAAGCGTACCAACCGGCATGGCTGGGGCGACCTCAGGATCGATGGCTACCTGCAGGGAAAGCAGGTTGCGTCCAAGGCTCTGTCTGGATTGGGCGTCGACCAGAAGTTTGTCCTGCTGGCCGACGACACAACGCTCCATGCTGATGGCGCAGACGCGACACGCGTCGTGATGCGTGTAACGGACGAGTTCGGGGCCATGCGAACCTATGCGAACGATCCGGTCGAGTTCAAACTGGAGGGCCCGGCAACCTTGATCGGTGACAATCCCTTTGTGTTGATCGGAGGAACCGGCGCCGTCTGGTTACGAGCGAAGGAACAAGCAGGAACGGTTCGGCTAACAGCAACCCATCCACGACTTGGCTCCCAAACCATTGACCTGAACCTCACCGCTGTCGCAGCAGAACCGCTCTAGGGAGTCGCGATCAAAACCGCTCCACGCCGATGCGTGCTGCCTTCTCTGCCAGCGCTTCTTGGCCAGTCTCATTGACAGCAAATTCCGTCGCTTCCCACGAGTTGTAAATCACGGGACGGGTCTTAGGGTTCGGCGCCTGTGGTGTCCGGTCGATCCACGCCGGCTTTCAAGTATTGTCTCGCCCGAAAAATCTTGTGGTGCTGAAGGGTGTCCTCGCCTGCCCCATCGACCCGTCAGATAGTGAAGAAAGTAGTCTGTTCCTAGGGATAGGTTCCAGGTAGCAGCAGATGCCTGCGCAATGACGAGCGGTTCGTGAGTTCGGTTAATGACCGAAGAGGAGCGCGCGATAATACCTGTCGTCTCGTCCACGCGATAATGCAAGCCAACGAACAAATCCCGATATCTCGAAGTAACGGTAAGTTCATTTCCCTTGATGCTGTGCGAGGCGTACCGCAACACAAGATCACGATTGCCATCGAAAAGCTTATCTTCAATGCGGGTTCGACGAAGAGGCCCGCCCCCAACCGACGTAATCGAGCGGCGTTGTTGTGACCGATGAATCGAAGGACGCAACACCAGCGTTTGCGGCTGGGCCGCGGAGCAGGTCATCCCTGCCGATCTGTTGCCCCCAGTAGATAGACTGCAGCTGATCCTGCGCATTTACGCCAAAAAGCATAGGTTATGCCTGCGGCGTCAATGCGAAAGATCTTGGTCTGGGCATCAAAGCGAATCGATGAGGATATCTGTGCCACCGCGGCAGACGTGGTTATAGAGATCCCAGAAGGATGAGGACCTTTAATGCAGTCGATTGAATCTTCATTTGCATTTACCGTCTCATAGAACGCAGATCAGATACAGAATTCATGACAGGCTTTCGAGAAGTGGATCTATCCCATCTAAGAATCAAGGGATGCCGTAACCGATTTCATCGTATCTCCTATCGCCGCGAATTTTAGATTACCGATTAGTATGCGCAATTACTTCTTGCGAAGAAGGTTGAGGTTGGGCAAACGAACCGATTTTCGCGCGTTCCCCGGGACGTTGACTGCCGGGTCTTGCCGCGCATCTAACCTTTGACTAAACCGGTCGTCTGTCTCACAACGAGTTCGGTTGAGATCCGGTACTCTGTCCCATTGTTTACGTGTTTGTGGCTGGCCGCGTAGAGAGCAGTGAAAGCGCTCACCGCAATCTCCACACGTGGAACACGAATCGTGCTCAGCGGAGGCTGTAGAAAATTGCTAATCTCGATATCGTCGAAGCCCATCACGGAGATATCTTCCGGCACGCGCAGCCCCGCGGCGTGAATCGCACGCATCATCCCGATCGCCGTCAGGTCATTCGAAGCCATCACGGCGGTTGGAGGTATGCGCAATTTCAGTAGTCGTACCATCGCGACCTGCCCCCCGTCTATTCGATGGTTGCCTGTTTGCATATAGTCGGCGCTATACCAAAGTCCCTTCTTCTTAAGAGAAAGCGCGAAGGCGTTGCTGCGGATTTTGGCAGACGAGAGGGTCCGCGGGCCGCTCACGAAAGCAATTTTGGTGTGTCCCAATGAAACCAAGTGTTCGATGGCTTGTTCGATACCGCTGACGTAGTCGATGAAGATGTTACTGATATTGGGTCCCACCCGTCCGGTGTCGAGGAAGACAATTGGGACGCCACGCCTGTTCAGCAACTGCACGAGTTTGGGATCCATCTCCGATGTCATGATGGCGACGCCATCTACTTTGCGCTCTAGCATCCTGCGGACGCATACTTGCATTCTTTTTGGTTGATAATCAGTATTCGCGATCAGAAGTTCCTGCCCGTGCTCCACCGCGATGCGCTCAAAGCTCTTCGCAATATCGGGGAAGAATGGGTTCGCAATATCCGAGATGATGAGGCCGTACATATGACTTCTGCCGGAGCCTAAGGTACGTGCATGTGTGTTGGGATAATAGCCGAGGGACTTTATTGCGCTGCGCACTTGGCGCCCAATTTGAGCGCTGACCGGAACGGTTCCATTGACGACTCGGGATACAGTGGCTGTGGAGACCCCAGCTTTTTTGGCTACTTCTCGAATGTTCACGTATAGGTTGGGGATCCATCACCTTTCTGTATTCGCCTAAATGGCAAAATGCAATTTTGGACTAAACCAACGCATCACAACCACCACCTCCTCAGGGCATCACAGTCACTATAGCCCATCGCTGAACATCCATCTTGCGACAAAATGGTTCAGATGGGTTCCAAGCCGAACCGATCTTGTCGTTGCAGGCGCCAAAAAGTTGCAGGATATTTTTAGCCATCCGCCGACTTCGAACGCCATGTCGGCAGTTCTGTAACCGATTGCATTCAAAGGGATGCGGTCGTCACATAGGGTATGAAGATTGAGTGTCAGATAAAACGACAGAAGCGTCGATCCGTAGCTTTTGAAGAAATTCTAATCATTCGGTTCTGATTCGGTAGGGTTTCCTTAAATCGACACATCAAGCACCAAGCGATAACCTGATTTGGATCCGGCACGAAGCGCGAGACTACCATGTTCCTAGTCGATGGCAGCGATCACGTAGGGAGACCGAATGTTTTGAGAGAGCCGATAGTCCTGCTAGTGAATGTGCGATAGCAGACGGAAAAAGGCGCACCCCGTAAAATGAGCGACGTAAGTGAATTAGTCCCGGTATGAATGGCTTTCACAAATCGCGGCCTCCCTCTGAAATTGGCGGCTCTCGGTGTCTCCCGGGAGCCTTCGCAGTCATCATGGCCTTGATTGGCATATTGTCTTTCACGTCAGTTGCCAGGAAAGCTCACGCGCAACACTCGGATGAAGTCACGATCCAAGGGAACGTCCTCAACCAAGCGGGCAACTCGGTTAGTGACGCATCGGTACGGCTTGAACAAAAAGGTGTTTTAGAGCCTGTCGAGACGAAGACGAATGCTGCAGGTGGCTTTGCGTTTACCGCCCTCCCAACGGGCCATTATCTACTCAGTGTAGAGAAATCAGGGCAAAGGAGTCGTGCTACTACCGTTTTCGCGCTGTCTAAGGGAGATCGAAAAATTATCGATCTGATCCTCGACGTCCCTGGAGATAGTCAGCTGAATTCAACTGGCTCTTCGCCGCCTCCCCCTCAGGCGATGCAGTTTTCCGATAAGCCGAACTTCACCATTGCGGGAGTTGTTGACTGGACAGCTGTAGGAGGGCATGGATCGGACTCTGCCTTGCGAACCAGCGAAGATCTTGCGCGTGAAACTCTCACTCTGAAACCCGAGAGTTCCAGATCCGACGGGCCGACACTGTCGGACAGCGCAGAAAAAAGGAATGAATCCGAGAGCAAACTGATTGCCGCTCGCGCAAGCGCTCCGGGAAGCTTCGAAGCAAATCACCAGCTTGGTGAATACTATTTCCATGCTGGTAGATCCCAGGACTCTATCCCCCTGTTGCTGGCTGCATACCAGATCAATCCAACGATGGATGGCAACGCATACGATCTGGCGCTGGCTTACAAAGAAGCAGGCGACTTCTCGCGCGCCCGTGAGCAAGCCCGGAAACTACAAGTTCACAATGATTCTGCAGACTTACATCACTTGATGGGTGAACTTGATGAGAAGCTTGGCGATCCGTTGGCTGCCGTCCGGGAAGATCAACAGGCCGTTCATCTGGATCCAAGCGAGCAAAATTACTTTGAATGGGGCTCGGAGTTATTACTGCACCGGGCCGTTTGGCAAGCTGTAGAGGTTTTCAGAGATGGGACGAAAGCATATCCAAAATCATCTCGAATGCTAACTGCACTCGGTACTTCTCTCTTTGCAGGCGCCCTCTATGATGAGGCAGCCCTTCGACTCTGTGATGCCTCCGATTTAAATCCGACGGATCCGGAGCCCTACGTCTTCATGGGCAAAATAGAGACAGCGGCACCGACACGATTACCCTGCATAGAGCAGAAATTAGCGCGATTTGTGCGGGACCAACCTGAAAACCCTCTCGCGAATTACCTCTATGCGATGGCTGTTTGGAAACGGCGGGAACAACCAGCAGACAAGCAGGCCTTGGAACAAGTAGAAGCCCTGCTTACAAAGGCCGTGACGATCGACTCCAACTGCGTGGACGCCTACCTGCAACTTGGAATTCTTTATTCTTCGCAACGTCGTTACGAAAAGGCTATCGATTTCTACATGAAGGCAATCAAAGCGGATCCACAATTAGCTGAGGCACATTATCGGCTGGGCGTGGCCTATGACCGGACGGATGAGCCGACAAAGGCTAAACAGGAGTTCGTGCTTCATGATGAGATCGAGAAGAAGCAAGCTGCTGCTGTTGAAAGCCAAAGGCGCAAGATCAAGCAGTTCCTGGTTGTTCTGCAAGGGCAGCCGACTGATACTACAGCGCAATGAATACGCAAGAACATTGGTCCAGCAAGTATTAAATCGTGACTGCCTCGTACGTTGAGGCGAAAGTTATCTCTGTCGTTCTAGTTTCAAAAGACTCTACAGTGAAACTGGCTTTAGGCTACCGACAATACCATCCCCTTCGCGGATAGTGAGTATCTGATTTGCTTTCATCTGCGTGAATCGTTCCGTCTTCTGAGTAGTCGGCCACTTAATTTCGATCGCATCCACGGTATCCACCTTCCCCAGTCCGAAGTGAAGGCGTAGGTCATTTTGTGACATGACGCTTGAACCACTATTAACTTCGTCCATCTGGATATGCTTACCCGTGATAACCCGCACCCTCGCTCCAATGGCAGTGCGATTACACTTGGTCCCCACGAGCTTGATCTTGATCCAGTTCTGTTTGTTGCCTCCGTCATTGCGAAGGAGCGATGGCAGATCGTTCATATTCAAAACCAGCGCATCCATATCGCCATCGTTGTCATAGTCTCCGAAGGCCGCGCCCCGGCTGGAAAAGTGTTCGATAATGCCGGGTCCCATCTCCGACGAGACATCCTTGAAGCGTCCATTGCCGAGATTTTTGTAGACCAGGCGCTGATTCTTGAAAGTTTGATCGAAGTGGTAGTTATCAATCTCCGGGTACACGTGTCCATTCACTTGAAGAATGTCCTGCCAACCGTCATTGTCATAGTCAATAAACCCGCATCCCCATGCGACGTAGCGATTGTTGACTCCGACGCCTGCAGCAAATGTAACGTCGCTGAAAGTTCCGTCACCATTGTTGCGGTACAAGTTGCAGGTGTCATCAGCAAAGTTAGTTTTGAAGATGTCGAACCAACCATCGCAGTCGTAGTCGGCGACGGCGACGCCCATTCCGGCCTGTTCATGGCCGCCATCGCTATAGGCGCAACCAGCCATCACAGCAACATCGGTGAACGTGCCGTCATGGTTGTTCTGGAAGAGAATGCTCGGTTGCGAATCTACCGCGACATAAATATCCGGCCATCCATCGTTATCGAAATCGTATGAGACGGAAGTGATGGAGTACCGAGGGCCAGGTTTTAGAATGCCAGACTTCTCCGAAACGTCGGTAAAGGTGCCGTCTCCATTGTTGTGGTAAAGAATGTTCGTATCGCCAGGAAGACCGCGCGGGCCACACATGATAGGAACTCCCTTCCACTGGCAATAGTGCGTGTCGGCTGCGGCGGCAATCTTCTCGGGATCCAGCTTAATGTAATTGCATACAAAGAGATCGAGGTGACCGTTCCTGTCGTAATCGAGAAAAGTACAGCCCGCGCCCCAACGAACCTGCTCCTGGCGGAGGCCGGCTTTGCGCGTAACATCCGTAAAAGTTCCATTTCCATTGTTGTGGAAAAGAATGTTATGCCCCAGAAAGTGCAAAACAGGTCGTCCCATCCATCGTTGTTGTAGTCGCCGACACAGACGCCGGTCTGCCAGCCTGTAACTCCCAGCCCTGACTTCTCCGTGACGTCGGTAAAAGTGCCATCTCGATTGTTCTTGTAGAGATGAGATGTCGGCGCCTTTCCAGCCGGCCAATGTGCATCGAGCCGATTTCCATTTGTGAGATAGATATCCAGCCATCCGTCATGGTCGTAGTCAAAAAACGCCAGGCCGCTTCCTTTGGCCTCAATGATGGACCGCTTGTGGTCAACACCACCCCACACATTGGGGACGCTCAGTCCTGCCTGCTGCGCGACGTTTACAAACTGGACCTGCGGGGGCGGGATTCGAGACAGCGGCTTCTACGAGTGTTGGATCTCTCCACTGCCAAAGTGGAGTCGCCAAAGTCTCCATCAACGTACCGCCAAATACAAAAAGAGATGAGCCGAGAAAACGTCGGCGGAGAAGATTCATAGGCTGCGATTATAAAGGCACACCCTGCCTTCGACCTCATCTTTGGAAACGCCCATCAAGGCGTTCTGTTTAACATCTCCATTGCCTGAATCGCGCCAGCGTTCTGTGGCTGCATCTTCAGCAGGTCCTGCAAGACTTCGATAGCTCTTCCCTTGTCATTCTGCAACACATAGAGTCGAGCAAGATTGAGATAAGACTGATCAAATGTCGGGACAAGACGCATGCAAGTCTCGAACCACTCCTTCGCCTTCGCATAATCCTGCTCACGCACAAGGAGAACTCCAAGATTGTTCAGCGCTTCAGGATAATCCGGACGCAGCGCAACCGCTTTCTGCAGGTAATCCGATGCACTCTGCATCTGGCTCTGCTGAGCGTAGAACATGCCGAGACTGTAATTGACTTCAGGATTGTCGGGTTCAATTGCGCGTGCACGGGTCAAGCAATCCAATGCCTTCTCAAAAGCCCCCTGCCGCCGGAAGACATTGCCCAGGTTCAACAGCGCGATTGCATAGGTCGGTCTCAGGAGCAACGACTGTTGAAAGCTTTGGATGGCTTCGTCCGGATGGCCTTCCTGCGCGGCCATCATTCCGAGATTGTTCCACGCCTCCGGATAGTCTGGACGCAGTTTCAAAGTCTGTTGAAGATATTGTCGCGCCAGCTTGAAATCATTTTTCCGCAAGTTGAGCGTTCCCAGGTTGTAATATCCTTCGGGATCATCCGGTTTTGCAGCGATGACCTGTTGAAAAGACTCGGCGGCCTGTTCCAGGTATCCGTGTTGATAGAGCGCTACACCGTAGGTGAAGTCATTCCGCTGGAACCCTCCCCGATATAGCACTCCGCCAAGGGGCATCGCCTTCTGCATCCGACCAGGCGTCGTGGTTGGGGCAGCCCATACATCATCAAGCAGGCGCTCAGGGCTAATCGGTCCCTGATACACCTTAACGATCATCCCCTCTCTGTCCAGCAGGAAGGAGGTGGGAATTGCGAGATCCCTGCGGCGATCGAACAGGTAACGATAGATGATGTTATAGATTCCAGCCACATCTTCTGTTGCAAAAACAATGGGAAAGGAGAATTTTTCCTGCGCCGTAAAGGAGCGCGCCTTGTCAATATCGCCTAGCTCGTCGACGCTTACCCCCAGAATTTTTACTTGGTCTGCGGCGAGCGCGGACTCGTGACGATGAAGCAGTCTCAACTGGTCGCGGCAGAGAGGCGTCGTTGTCGCCCAGAAGTTGAGCAGCACGAAGCTGCCCCTCAACGAACGGAGTTCTTGCATGTTGCCCGCAAGATCGGGTAGGGAAAACGCCGGTGCCAGCAAGGGCTCAATCAGCCATGTATCTACCTGGGATGGCAACGGTTCTAACACCGGCGGCAGTGCCGCTTGCGCGTAAGAAGGGTTTGTCGGAGCGAAAGGCTTAGCGGTAAAGGTGTCAGCACCTTCCTCAAATTCAATCCGATGGTTTACAGGTAGGCGTTCGAATCTCTGAGACAGACCGCTAGGCCAGCGAATCGTGCACCGAATCGCCCCCTCCGGCTTTCCAATTCCGAAGAACACCTCTTTCGAATGCTGAGCCAGAAACCCAGAGCCCGCTTGCAGATACTTCGTCTGCTTGAGCGTTCCAGCTTCGACTGTAAGGGCCGTTCCGATCGCATCGCGATTGCTCTTGGTCCCACGCAAGCGGAATGCAACCGAGTCGCCGAGGTCCTTCATCCCGTTATGAAGAATCCGTAGCTGCGGTGCGTTTCGGTTTTTGAGAATGAGCTCCAAGCGGCCGTCATGGTCGAGATCGGCGAGAGCGAAGGAGCGGCCGTCCTCAGGAAAATCCAGTCCAAGCGCGCCGGAAACTTCGGAGAACGTGCCATCGCGGTTATTCGCAAAGGCTATATTTCTTTCGTGGCCGCTCCAGGATGTATCCGACCGGATCAATTCGTTTAGAGCGTTCCATCCCTTCTCGTAGGCAAGAGATGGAGTCGAGTCATTGGGAGATTTTGCCACCACCTGCCGCCAGAAGAAGCTGCCTAGATCGTTCCGTTCTAACTTTTGCTCCGGCGCTGAGATGTACCCATTGGCGACGTACAGGTCCGGGTATCCGTCGTGGTCGAAGTCCCAAAAATCGGAACACCAGGCCCAGCGGCCCATTTCAACCCCGGCTTGCTGGCTAACGTTTTGAAATTCCCCATTCCCCAAGTTGCGATAAAGTGCATTGCCTCGTGCATGCCGCCGATAGAGCGCCCGGATATCCTCAGGAGCTCTCTCCTGAAAATACTTTTGCGTTGAAACCCTCTGACCTGCCGCCGACCACATATTGGCGACATAAATATCCTGCTTTCCATCGTTATCGAAGTCCGCCCAGCATGCACTCATTCCGGCACCAACGTCCTCAACGTGGGCAGAACTCGAAACTGTGCTGAACGTTCCATCACCATTGTTGCGGTACAAATTATTCCGACCGAAGTCATTGGCCACATAAAGGTCGGGCAAGCCACTGGAGCCAGAATCGCCCCACGCGCAAGCGAAGCTGTAGCGGTTGTTATCCACGTTCAATCCCGCCGCTTCGGTCTTCTCGACAAAGATCGCATTCCCTTCGTTGTGGAGCAGGCAATTGGCCGGGCCGTTGCGTGCGTCGAAGTAGGGAACTGGGTAGTGATACTGATCGAGCCCCAAATAGTAGCTGTACAAACAGAAGTAGATATCGAGACGTCCGTCGCGATCGTAGTCGGCAACAGACGCATGTGTGAACGATCCTTGAGGAGCGTTTGTAAACTTGAATGCGTCGCGCTTGAGCGCGAACGTCCCGTCCCCTTTGTTGAGAAAGAGCAGGGGACCGCTGCCGCAAACCACCAGAAGATCCTGAAGCCCGTTGTTCTGAAAGTCGGCAAAGAGAGCGCACGCGGTATTGTCCAGCACTCCGACGCCCGACTTTTCTGTGACGTCTTCAAAGGTTCCGTCGCCCCGGTTGCGGTAGAGCCGGTTGGGCAATCCCGCCGGCTGGCATACATAGAGATCGTCGAATCCATCGTTGTCGAAGTCACCCGCGGCTACACCGTTGTTGCCGTAAACATCAATTCCGCATGCGCCGTCGAGGACGGTGCGCCAATAATCGGACCCTCGAAGCATCTGGGTTTTATACGACTCCGTTCCACCGAGAGCGTGAGACGTAACGTCGACAAATACCTGCCCATTCGTAACGCTCAGGGTCTCCTCGCCAACCTCCCATCGGTGAGCCTTCCAAGCCTCGGGGACACTGCTCGATTCATCATGCGCCCACACAGTGCGCCACGATCCAACCCGCTCCTCGCGGCGTTGATCGCTTCGAACACCAACAATGTCATATCGAATATCCAGCCGGACGGTGAGTGGAGTGTTCGCAACCACTTCGATGCTGGTAATTTCGAACTCCGCTGTCTCCACGAGAGAGACCTCTCCCAGCCAACCTTGGATCTCCTGTAGAAATCGCCCGCGCCCAGAAACGACACTACTCCCGAATTGTCTCCGTACGACATCGATTCCCCCTCCGGAGCGCAGCGTCTTCTTCTCTATCGGAACTAACGACGAGGCTTCAATGGAAGGATCCAGCGATCGAGCTAGGGCTGAAAGGTCGTGTGCTGATGCCTCAAGTGCCCGCTTCCACCCGTTGAGTTGTGCTCCGATCTCAAAGGCGTATTTCTCAGTGATGTACTCATCCGAACCGGGGGCAACCAGGCGGAGGATATCTTCCAGGGAGATTTTGCCGGGTAGTGGGGTGTCAGCCTGATATCGGCGAAGGAGAAGTTCGAATCCGAACTTGGAAAGGTCTTTGATGGGCTAAACAAAAAGGACGACGCATAGAAAGGAGTCGGATGGAAGAGCATGGGCGCCAAACTTAGGCTTTTGAGGAGCCTACGGCGGGAAAAAGAAGATTCTCACTCTGGTAATGCGTCATTTCAAAGGGGGTTCCGTGTTGCGGCAATGTTAGCACCAGGCTGGATTCAGCCCAAAACCATGCCCATCGAGGTGAGGACGCGAATTTCAACCTTTTGATTGACAAAAGTTATTTGTTTGTACTAGATTCCTCCCGGCAGTGAAGTAACCGGTTACATCGCCGAGAAGCGCATTAGCAAGGCACTGCCCATACCCCCAATCAGCGCATCAAGTTCGGCAACACGCAATGACCATGGAATGAAAAAACTGAGGTTATTCGGATGGCTACTGATCGCAACGCAATGAGTCGGTTTAGATATCTTGGCTACATAGCCGTCACATGTTTGGGTCTTTTGCTGATGCAGACTCAAACTTTATTCGGCCAGGTGGATGAAGGATCGATCAATGGCACGGTCCAGGATGCCGCCGATGCGAATGTTCCTAATGCGCGTGTGACCCTGTTGAATACGGATCAAGGGATCACCTTGGAGACCACTACGAACAGCGGCGGCGTATATATCTTCTCTCCCGTGAGGATCGGGCACTACACCGTAACGGTCACGGCTCCGGGTTTCTCCACCACCAGTCAGAAAAATTTGACGGTGTCGGTGGGACAGAACCTGCAGGTCAATGTCCAACTGAAGATCGGCGAAACCACCACCACGGTAGACGTTACGACTGCGCCACCGCAGCTGGAGACGGACGAATCCTCGGTCGGACAGGTTATGACCGAACGCACCGTGAATAGTCTCCCTTTGAATGGGCGCAACTTCACGTTTCTCGCCCAGCTTGGTGCAGGTGTGAACACATCGCAGGCGGACACACGCGGAAACGCGGCCTCCGGAGCCTTTACGGCAAACGGTCTCCGACCGGCTCAGAACAACTACCTGCTCGACGGCATCGACAACAACTCCAACGCAGTCGACTTTCTGAACGGAACGAACTTCGTCATTCTCCCTCCGTTGGACGCGATCCAGGAGTTCAAAGTACAGACGGCAGACTTCAGCGCCGAGTTGGGTCGTTCTGCCGGAGCCGTTCTCAACGCCACGATCAAGTCCGGCACAAACAGCCTCCACGGCGCGGTCTGGGAGTTTTTCCGCAATGACGTACTCGACGCGGCAGACTACTTCGAAACCAAAAAAGGAGAGCTGCGGTTCAATCAGTTTGGAGCCACCATTGGTGGGCCAATCATCAAGAACAAACTCTTCTTCTTTGGTGACTATGAAGGTTTTCGGCGCGTCCAGGGGAATACTCAGTCCGGTCTTGCTGTGCCGACAAACTTGGAGAGAAGCAGTGGCTACACAAATCTCTCTGACCTCATCACTGGTCAGTCGGGCAAGCCGCGCATTGACAATGTAGGCCGGTCAGTACCATTTGGCGCGATCATGGACCCGGCAACAACGCGTCCGGTTACAGCAGGTGTGCTCGATCCTGTCTCAGGTTTCGTCGCTACGCAGACTGGTTACGTTCGTGATCCGTTCGGCTCGTGCGGAGCAGGCACGCAGACCTTCACTCTGGCGGGTTGCAACCTGAACCAAATTCCTGGCTCCCGCCTGGATCCGAACGCAATCGGTCTGCTTAATCTATATCCACTGCCAACGACCGCTTCGGGCATCACCTCGAACTATGTAATAAGTCCAAATTTGTTTGAACATCGCAACGCCTTTGACGTGCGCGGCGACTACAATCCGACGCAAAAAGAACAGATATTCGTCCGCTTTAGCTATGTGGACGACCCGCAGTTTATTCCGGGGCCTTTTGGCGGTGTTGCAGACGGAGGCAGCTTCCAACAGGGCCTCCAGACAGCGAAATCCGATCAGGCTGTTGCCGCTTGGACCCACGTCTTCACTCCCAACATTGTTAATGTAGCGCGTGTTGGCTTCAACCACCTGCACACCACTCGATTAGGCCCGGAGGGTGCCACCCAGGGCATCCCGGCTAAATACGGCATCCAGGGCATTCCCCAAAACTCCGAGAACGGGGCCTTCCGGCGATAGTCATCGGCGGTCTACAAGAGCTGGGCAGCAACGATTTCTTGCCCTCCGATGAGGTCAGTCAGACCCTTCAGATCACGGATGACTTCACGAAGATCTATGGAAAGCACAATTTCAAGATGGGCATCGAGTACCAGAATGTACACTTCAACACGCTGCAGCCCGCGTACTCGCGAGGTGAGTTCGACTTCAATGGCAACTTCGCCGGGGTTCCGGGCCAATCCGGTGACCAGACCGGGCGTGCACAATTCCTTTTGACGCCAGCGGCAGCAGCTTATCCAGGTGGTGTCGATTTTGTGGGAGGCGCGAACGAGATACATGCATCGAATATCAGCAAAACCTATGACACCAGGAAATACACCGCTCTCTACTTCCAGGATGACTGGAAGGTGAGTCCAAGGCTGACCCTAAATCTAGGCCTGCGCTGGGACTACTTCAGCCCAATCTCCGAATCGAATGGTGGCCAGGCCAACTTTGTTCAGAGCGGTCCTCCAAACGGAGCACCGACTTATATAATCCCGGCGTCAGGGAAGGCCGATAGGTCTTTGTCCTCAACCGCCAATAATCCTGCTCTTGCTGGCAATGGCTTTCTCGATCTCTTAGCCAAAGACGGAATTGCGCTTGAGCAGACCAACAGATACGGTCAGGGGCTCACCAAGGCTCAAAAGAACAACTTCGCGCCGCGCGCAGGCTTCGCCTATCAAATTACCCCGAAGTTTGTCTTCCGCGGCGGCGTTGGACTCTTCTACAACGCCTTTGAGAACCAGGGTTATTCACCCAACATTGGTGAGAACTATCCCTTCGTCTACAACTTCGACTACAAGGGAACCACCGACTCCGCACCCTTCAGTTCTGGTTCCAACCCCTACGGTACGTGCGCAGCAAGTCCGGGAGGAAGCGCTCCAATCGGTACCGGTCTCAGCTGCAGTTCCTTTACTCCTCTTGCGGTGAACGCTAAAGGTTTGGGTCTAGAGGGGCTTCAGTTCAAATACGTAACACCGGTTACTCTCAGCAGTAACTTCACTCTCCAATACGCGATCACTCCCTCTATGTCCGCACAGGTTGCGTACGTATTTACGAACGTCAATAACCTACAGATTGGTATAGGTAACAATAATGTCTCTCAATTGTTACCAGCCAACACCAGTGTGCTTCCGTTCCTGCCGTTTCCAGATTTTGGTCAGAACGGGAGCTACGAGCAAACTCTCGGCATCAGCAACTACAGCGGCCTGCAAACCAAACTTGAACAACAGTTTGCTAGTGGCTTGAATTTTCTTGTCACCTACACCTATTCGAAGACGCTTACAGATGCCGCCGACCTCCTCAACGGAGGTAGTTCAGGCAATGGGAGTGGATACCGGGCAGCGTATGTTCCTGGACTTGGTCCCAGATTCGATTACGGTCTGGCCAGCTTCGATATCCGAAATGTGGCCCATTTGAGCGGCGGATATCAGCTACCCTTCGGCAACAATAAGAAGTTCATGGCCGGTGCTGGCAAGCTCGAAAATGCAGTTATCGGTGGGTGGAGCGTGAACTGGATCGTGACCCTGCAGGGCGGCCAACCGATCACTCTCACTTGCCCAACCGCGACAACCTCTGGAACGTATTGCAACGATGTGCAAGTGCCTGGACAGAGTCAGAAACTTGGCCTGCACACGGACTCGAACGGCAAACTCAATTGGTTCGGAAATCCGGCGGCCTTCCAGCAACCGTGCCCGCTGGGAGCAGTCGCACCCGCTGGATGCTTCCCTCTAACCGGAAGTGCAATTCTGGGAGCCGGACCGTCAACCACCACAGGGCCCGGATTCCATCGGTTCGACTTTTCATTATTCAAGGCCATACAGTTCAGCGAACGCATCTCGCTGCAGTTCCGGACCGAGTTCTTCAACATCCTCAATCACCCGAACTTCAACTCACCTAACTTCGGCGGTAACGGAGTGACTTCGATTGGAAACTCGGGCAACTTCACCAGTTCCACCTTTGGAGAGATTGGATCGACTCGCGATGCACCATACGATCCGCGACAGATTCAATTTGCTCTCAAGCTGTACTATTAGTCCTAAGTTGAACAACTCCGGAAGACGCACCTGCAAAGGTGCCTCCCCGGATTTGTTTTTCCAAAGGGTTACTCGTGTGTAGCGGTTGCTCGCGCCACGATGACAGAGGTGAACTGTGAGCAATAGGCCCCGGTTGCGGCTCGTAGTTCTTAGCGGCTCGCTTCTGGTCTGTTCAGCATTATCTGCCCAAGGCGCGTTGGCCCAAGAGAATTCGGGCCAAAAACTCGATCGACAGTTTCAGTCCGCGGTCGCCCAATATCATGCAGGAAAGTTTGCAGAAGCTTCCACACAACTAGAGAGACTCTTACCTCACGTACCGAAGAGCTTTGAAGTCCACGAGCTTCTGGGGTTAACCTATGCTGCGCAATCGCGGGACGAAAAAGCTATAGAGCAGCTAGAAATAGCCACTCGACTAAAACCTGATTCAGCGGCTGCGAGAACGAATCTGGCAACAGCTCTCGCAAGCTCAGGAAAGTTGGAATTAGCCGAGGCACAGTTTCGCAAAGCACTCGCTCTCGAGCCTCGAGACTTTGACGCGAACCATAACCTGGCCGATTTTTATCTTCAGGTAAATAGGATGTCGGACGCGCTTCCTCTCCTCGAGCAGGCGCAGCGAATCACTCCCTCGTCTTACAACAACGGATACGATCTCGCGCTCGCATACTTTCTTGTGGGAAGGCGCAGCGACGCGCGTCAGCTGATTCAGACCATGATGCAGCAGAAGAACACCGGCGAACTCCATAACCTGCTCGGTCAAATTGAAGAGAAGGATGGTAAGTTCGTGGAGGCGGCGAACGAGTTCCAAGTCGCTGCTCAGATGGATCCGAGTGAAGACAATCTCTTCACCTGGGGAAGCGAGCTTCTTCTCCACAGAACATACGAGCCAGCCATCGATGTATTCCAGCAATCAACCAAGCGCTACCCAACTTCGCCGCGACTGTTGATCGGGCTTGGAATGGCCCTGTACTCACGAGGCAGGTACGAGGAGTCGATCAAGTCCTTGTTATCTGCAGCAGATCTGGATCCAACCGACCCCCGCTGCTATCTGTTTCTATCTAAGTCGTACCTTAGTTCTCCAAATCAGGCCGACGATGTAATCCAAAAATTCCGACGCTACTCGGAGTTACAGCCAAACAACGCGTTGGCACAGTATTATTACGCCGTGAGTCTATGGAAGGGAAAACGGCTCGAAGAAACCAGTGTAGATTACCGCACAGTGGAGTCCCTGCTGCAAAAGTCGATTGCGTTAGATGGAACACTTGCCGACGCGCACTTGCAGCTAGGCATCCTCTACGCAGACCAGCACGAGTCAGCCAAATCGTTGCCGGAGTATCAGCGAGCTCTGGAGCTGAATCCCAATCTTCCCGATGCTCACTATCGTCTCGGCCAGTATTATGTTCGAGCAGGGCAGAAGGATCAGGCACAAAAGGAATTCACCGTCTATCAGCAACTCCAGGCGCAACATATGGCCGCAGTCGACAAGGAAAGGGCCGAGGTGCAACAGTTTGTGTATTCGGCAAAGCCCGCATCTGTCACTAAGCCTTGAGGTGTGCATCTGCGAGGAAGAAGTAGGCGAACGATCGAGACCGAAAGGTCATAAGGTGGATCTCAGTTGAAGGCTTCATCATTCAGCAAGGCGGTTCCAGCACGACACGAAGTGGCCCGGCATCTGGGTCTCACCAGACGCGAATTTCTGCGTACTACAGCCGGGCTTGCACTTGGAAGCACCCTCACGAGCGCCAGCCCATTTGTGTATGGAGAGGCAGCGGCAAAAAACGAAAAATTATAGTCATCACATTTGGTGGAGGCGCTCGCGATCAGGAGACGTTCGCACCAGATGGACAGCAGAACATTCCACACATGCTCCAGGAGCTGGCCCCGCAGTCCAGTTTCTTCACGCAAGTAATGAACCAGGGAATACTGGGCCACTACGTGGCGACCGCGAGTCTGGCGACTGGTGTCTACGAAACACTCAATAACTTTTCGGCAGTTCCACCCGAACATCCAACCGTGTTCGAGTATTTTCGCAAGGACCTGAATCGTCCGTCGTCAAGCACGTGGGTGGTTGCCCCCAGCAACGGATTTAACCGAATCGGCGAGAGCGACTATCGATCCTATGGGCCCGGCCTTGGGGCCAAAGTTATTTTGCCAAAGCATCTACTCAGTGCAGCAGCATCCGGAGCGACAGCCGACTATAACCATTTGCTGCACGACAACTATGAGACCCCGCTCTACGCGCCGCAAATTGGAGGGGGTGAAGTCGAACTCCAGCAGATGGAAAAGATACTGAAGCTTTCGGTTGACGATTTCATGGCGCATGCACGAACCGTCTCGAGCCCGGACGAGCTTTCTATTTACGTTGCGAAGCGTCTGATGCAGCAGGAGTCGCCCAATCTGCTCTGGATCACGATGCACGATATCGATATCGCTCACTCCGGCGCCTACTCGCTTTACGTGGATGCGATTCGACGCACGGACCGTCTCTGTGCGGAGCTCTGGAAGATGGTCCAGGCCGAACCTGAATATGCCGGTAATACGACGATGTTTATCCTCCCGGATTTTGGACGAGACGCTGACGAGGACGCCGGCGGCAACGGATTTCAGCATCATCGCACGGGCGATCCAGCCTCGCGCACAACTTGGATGATGACCCTGGGCGCAGGTATTCGACCGGGAATGGTGTATGATCGCCCACTGCAATCGATTGACCTCGTACCCACTCTCGGAGCTCTGATGGGCTTCTCGCCGAAGCTGTCACAAGGCGCCCCGATCCACGAGTTGTTGTAGTTATGTTGCCAAGCGATCTCAAATCCGAACAGTTCGCCGGGTATCCGCCCCAGGCACGGAAGCTGGCCGTAGCTCACCTGGCGACGCTACAACAGTTGCCGCTCAGTTTTTTGCCGAGTTTTCTGCGGGAGGTCATCGAATACGACTTCAAGTTCCCCGCAGAGCGCACTGCAATCGATCAGGAGATTGTCACGCTCAGCTCTCTGACACTCCCACATCTCAAGAATTGGTTTCAAGCGTTTTCGCAACTTTCACTCTCGCCGAAACTTGAAAAACTTGATTGGATCAACCAGCCAGCCCAGTTTGTCGAACAGCTAGCGGCCTACCTGTGGACAACTCACCAACTGGATGCGTTCCGCGAGGCAGCAGTAACTTACGGGAACCGCCTTCAAAAGGGGCGCCGCCCGAACAAATAGCCGTACGCAGGTTGGGTATTGCGATCATCGGACAGGGCGTTGTCTCGTATGATGAGCCACTCTTCCTTAATCTTCGGAAGCACGGCACCTACTTCAAGCAAATCAAGCCGGAAAACGGAGTAGAACTCCTGCTGGCCGCAGTCGAAGCCAGGGCAAAGGCGCATCCCGTTCAATATGGGCATTGGTACGTCGATGGAGGCCACGCGGCCGATCACAGTTCGTTGCTCAGCTGCGTCTCATTTCAGAAGATGGAACCCGTACGCGCTGCATTGCTGAAAGACATTCAGACTGAAACTGCAAAGCCGGGGATGGGCCCTGAGGAACTGCGCACGCATATGGCGGGTCTCTCCCCTCAGACCTTGGAATCGATAAAGCAGGAGACGAAGTGCTGGAACGTTTCCAGGTCAAGTTGCTCACAGAGGGCTCCGGGACCCAGATATTCAGCACTACCTTCGTCCAGTGGACCACGCGCGAAGTCTTGCGACGGGCGCAAGCGGTTACCTTGTTCGTGCGCTTTGCTCCCCGTCAACGACAGAGACCGATGAATGAGCTGCTGTCCGGAAGCGGGAGCAACCTTGAACTCGATCCTGTTGGCTCCCTAATCGATGCGGACATGGCCGCCTACTATCAGTGGATCAACCAGCAGCGACTCCCGCAATCCGAACAGTCTTCATTTCTGGTGTGGTTTGAAGGCCATAATCACGCCCTCGTAATCTCTCCGTCCTTGCCTCGAGGCACAGAGTCAAGCTCAACCCTCGATCTTGGACAGTTGCTTTCATTGGCTACCGGATAACCAGACAATATCGACCACAAGCCAGGTTCCCAATCAAGTGCCTAGCGGCGTCAGGCTTCGATCAAAGCGCACAGATCATCCTTAACCATCAGAGTCCTGTTGCCTCCAGAATTCGCGTGAGCGAACTCCTAGCGCTTCGCTGGCAGAATGTGGATTTCGACAACCTTGAGCTCAATGTGACCCGGTCCATTTGGCACCAGGTTGGTGGGCGACTGTAAGACGGAGGCATCAGCTAAGCCGGTCCCGCTGGACACGTAAATGGCGGAAGACCTGCTTCGCCGGCGTTGCCAGAGCGCTTATCCATCGGATGACAAGTGTGTCTTTGCCAGCGAAACCATGAAGGGAGAACAGGCTTATTGGCACTCTGGAGCCTTCGTCGACTCCAACGGCAACGGCCTCGTCCTCAACCCCGCAGCCTTCGGCATCCCGAGCATCCAGCCCGGCCAACAGGGCGTTCCCACCTGCGGCGTCTCCACCGCAGGGTTCCCGTCTGCGATATCTAAGAGACTGGCTTCACCACAGGTCAACGCAACATCTTCCGTCAGGCCTTCCAGAAGCGCGCTGACATCTCCCTCATCAAGATCACGAAGATTACAGAGCGCATATCAGCTCGCTATACCTTCGATGTCTATAACCTCACCAAAACACGTCCAGCTCGGCAACTTGCAGGTGCCCTACGATTCAACCAAAACCAACGCAGACAATCTCTCCGACCAATACCAGGCTCTCAGCCAAGGCAACAATCAAGGTCTCGGTCAGGTTACCAATACCATCGGTGGCCCACGCAACATCCAGATGTCGACAAATCGCCCACACCCTTTGTGGCAGAACGTGTGAGTTGAATCGTCAGCGTTGAAGAGGGAAAATCCGTCGCGGATGTTTGATTTAAAAGCGTTTCTATCAGATTCAAGCGGTGGGAGATTCCGTCGAGAACCGGGTCCGGCGGATTTTTCTTCGCAAATACGGTTTCAATTAAAGCGGTGATTACACACGCCAAAAGAGTCGCGAGCCAAGTGTAGAGCGTACGTTCCACGCGTTCTTCCGCGGAGATTGGATAGTCCCAAATCCGGATCCCGAGCGCGAGTACTGCGCTGACAGCGAGGGACGCGTTCATAAAGTTCAAGCTGCTGATTGCGTAGAACACAGCGAAGAGGCTCGCGATCACCCACATCACATGGAGAAATGGCGAACCGGCCGTCAACATCCCACCGATAATTAAGTCAGCGGTTCCGATGGAACAAGCCAAGCCGATCTGAAATGCAGTTTTCCTAGTAGCTTTGGGGCTCTCTCTCGAAATCAATATTGGGAAACCGGCGCCCAACACTGCGCCGGGAATCCGGAAGACTTCGGCCAGCAACATTACACTCATGCAAGCGAGCACGATTCTTGCCACCAGGGCGGGCCTGCCTGGGTACCAAGCAAGTTCGGTGCGCAGCATTTCGAAGAGATTCCGAACTGACGACCTGGCCCCTCCGTATGTCGTCATGGCTAACCTCAGCGATCTCGGTGGTGAGGTCGCATCACGACAACTGCGACCTGACCTACGCGAAGTATCGCCGGAGGCGGGTCAATGATCTTGATACGCACCGGATATCGTGATGCCAGACGCACCCAATTGAGCGTGCGCTGTGCATCCGGCAATCCCTCCGAAAGTTTGCCGACTACATCTGGATCGGGGGTGACGCCAAAGCTGGCGCTCTCGACAACACCGTGATATCTCCTGGTTGAATCGGACATGAGGAAGACGTCAACGGGCGTTCCGGGACCAGTGTGTGAGATCTGCGTTTCTCTGAAATTTGCGAGTACCCACCAGGTCCTATTGTCGATAAGGATGAACAGTTGCTTACCCACCTTTACGTACTGCCCCTCTGACGTGGTGAGGTTGGTAACGCGGGCATCGAATGGTGCAAGGACGCTGCATTGCTCATAGTTGTATCGAGCCAGTCGAACCGCCGCAGCCCTTTGTTCGCGCTGTGCGAGCAAAGGTGCCAGAACAAGAACCGAATGTGACGATTCCTGGACTTGGGCTCGGCTCTGTGAAATCTGTGCAACGGCTTGCTGCTTTTGGGCAGAAGCTGCCAGCAAACTCGCTTTTGCAAGCTGCAATTGAGACTTGGCCTGGTCCACTGCCGCCATCTTCGCGTCGGCTGTCGTACGAGCTTTATGAACGTCATCTTCGGTTACGAAGCCCTTGGCAAGGAGCGGCTCGACACGATGAAAGTTGCCTGTTGCGTAACTTTCGTCTGCCTGCGCTTGCTTGAGGGCGGCTTCCGATCGTGCAATCGCAGCTTCCGCAATCTCGATTTCGTCGGCCGCCCTGGTTTCGTTCGCCAGAGCGCTCTGCTCGCCGGCGTTGGCAACATCAACGACGTTCCTTTGAGAAGAGATACGGCGGGATTCGTTTTCAATCTCGCCTTCGAGCTCAGCCTGAGCAGCGATTGCATTCTGTAAAGCATAGAGATAGGGTCGATCGTCAATCTTGTAGAGCAAGTCACCTTTTTTACGAAGTCGTTATCGTGAATAGGTAGTTGCACGACGGGGCCTTCGACTACGGGCGCTATACCAATGAAGTTCGCGGTGACTTCAGCGTCATCAGTGCGCGGATACAGTACCACCTCCCAAAGTACCAACCCTGCAGAGATAAGTGCGCCGACGACGATGCAGGCGCTGATGATCGATCCTTTGCTTCGCAACGTTTGTGAAATTGAAGTTTGCAAGACAGTTTCCTCACTACTTGAAGAAGATCAACCACAGGGTGCAACTGAAGAGACAGACAAGCGCGGAGTAGACGATTGGTAGAGGCCAAAGCTGATCCGCAAGATTCTTCGTTGCGACAAACAGGTGAGCCAAAAACGTCAACCCAATCGAGATTCCCAGACATACCAGCCATGAAGGAAAATACGATCCCAAGATGTTGAACGTTGGGGGGCCGGCGCACCCTGAGGTCGTCAACAGAAGCAGGCTCGTCACAAGGCCCATCCGAACTCGATGGATGCGTGGGGAACGCTTGAATGGCATGCGATTAGAGCTCACGGGTGGTTGCCTCTCGGATGATTTGCCAATAGGTCTCCAGTTCCGAATTGAAGATCGGTGAAGGTCTGAAGTACCTGAGTGCGGGCTATAACGTCGATAGAACGGGCTTGCGCCAAAGCATCTTCCGCAGCCAGTACATCCAGAAAGTTGCGGACGCCATCTTTATACGACTCCAGCGCCGCTGCGTACGACTCGGACGAAGCACTTAGTAAGGCTGCGGCAGCCTGCTTTTGCTCCAGCGCTGTCGCCGCATTTGCATAATCGTTCCAGACCTCATTGACAATCTCGTCCTGGCGGTCGTGAACCTCCTGCGTTGCTACTTTCTCTTCCGCATTTGCCTGGCTGATGCTGCTTTCGCGACGGAATCCGTCGAAGACCGTCCATTTCAAGCCGAGTATGGCAGCGTAGTTACGAGTGCTTGCGTAGGTGCCAGGGAAACCGTACTGCTCCCCAAAGCCGCGGATCCAACCCTTCGAGCCGCTGAATGTCAGCGATGGGTAGTAGGCGGTCTGAGCATGTTTTACTTCAGCCTGCGCCGCACGCACACGGGCCTGGTCGGCCTGCAGGTCGGGGCGATCTTTGAACGCCGTGTGTATGGCATCCTCGACTGATTGATCCAGCGCGTCCGGAATTTTAAGTTGATCGAGTGGTTCAACTTTCAGAGGCTTCACCGGATTTGCGGTGATAGCCCTGGCGAGATCTCCTATACCGACTTGTTCGGCTCCGATCGTACTCTGCACGTCATAGGCTGCTTTTGCAGTGGCAGCCTTAGCCTCGAGGACTTCCGGGACGGTAGCAAGCCCGTTCTTACGCCGTTCCTGCGCGGCAGTCTCGGTAGTTTTGGCGTCGTTGAGTGAGACCTCAGCAGCTTCGCGTAGTCCTCTTGCTCTGAGCAGGCTGAAGTACGCCTGGCTAACCTGCCGGATAAGAATCAGATGTTCCTTGTTGAAGGATAGGTTTGCGACGACGAGGCGCGCTTTTGCAGCGGTAATCTCAGTGCTTCGCGCACCGAAGTCCACCAGTGTGTAAGCCAAATGCAGCTCCGCATCGAAGATGGCCCAGTCCTGCAGGACAAAGGTCGGACCGAAGAGTTGTGGATTGAGATAGGTTGTTCCGGAGACCGTTGCAAAGAGTGTCGGATACAGGTCGCTTTTCGCGATTCCGACGGATGCCGCAGATGACTTAGCCCGATTCCAGGCTGCTTGCGTCGTGGGGTTATTCGATTCCGCAATGTCAATCAGCTCGCCCAAGCTGTAGACGTGTTCGGTATCTATCGACGCCTCGTATGCGATTTGAAAAGGCCAAAAGCTGAAGTGTTTAGCAGATTGGGCCGCAGACCTGTAAGACGGAGGAAGACCAAGCGCAGTTTTACCTGAAATTGAGAACCAGTTTTACCTGAATGGACGGCAACGGGATCTGCAGACATCACAAAGTTTTCTTAGAAGAAATGCTAAAGAATTCTTAGAACGAACGGCTCTCGTATCTTCAAGTTCATGAACACCATGCCGTCTTTATGTCATTGATTTCAAGAATCGATGCTTCACAAAAAGCCATCTTTTACTTGAAATCTTTTCAAGTAAAGTGTGAATTGAGTGGCCGTTTCAAGTAAATCATTGTTCCAGCGGCCAATCGGCAGTGTAGTCATTTTGCCAAAGGATTGCCAAATCTAGCGGTCTGCGGCATGGCGATTCCGGTTGGGGGAAGTCGGTAGGGTACGGTTTGCCCGTTATTCGGGAGCAAACCTCTTGCAATCATCTGTACGAGATGCCGACTATACAGACACGTGCTCGCGCTCCATTGTAGGTAAGCGCTTTTGGCGATTTCGCATCAATTGAGACGACAGCTACGAAGCTTCTCCTTTTGCCAGCTAGAAGGACCGCGAGTATCCCCGATGGCAACCATTCTCGCGAAGCCATCGACCTTCAAAGGGCACTGTCGCAACTGACGGACCGCCGGGAATAAGCAGCGCTCAAGGCACTGATTCCGAAGAGAATCCGCGTTGTCGCTTGCTTCTCTGGTTCTCATAAGCGTCGAAGAGTATCTACACTTCCGCTGGTGCGGCCATCTATGAGCGGTCATTTTTTGCCGATAGGATGTAACCTTTTCCAAGCTACCGAATCAAAGTTGGTGAAGTCGTCTATACTCGAGTCCGAATGAAGCTCATTTACCAAATCGTAGCTGCAACCGTTCTCCTGCTCTTCTTGGGGGTATCGGGGGCGGACTGTTTGGTCCCAAATGCGCAGATGAGCGATGCGGAGAAGACTTGCTGCCAGCAGATGGCAGGGCAATGCGATATGAGCATGGCGGCCAAGCATCCTTGCTGCCAAAAAATCACGCAACGGCATGATGATGCAGATCTGAACGATCTATCGCACTTTGCTGCTCCGCCGATGTCTTCGCAGGTAGCAATGCTCGGGTCAGGCCTTTGTCTTGACGCAGCCGTGTCGTTGTGGGTTCTTCCTGATTTACTGGAGCAGCCACCGCCTGATCCTCCAGTACCTTCCGTTGAAATCCTAAGAATCTGATCTGGCTCTCGTTGCTTGCGAAGGCGTGTAACTGCGTCTTCGTGTCGCCGGCCTGTGCCTGGTGCGGAAAGATACGAGAGCTATGCCTTTTTCAGTTAGCATTCCTTGCTTGCTGTGAACACTCCTGACTCAGGGGAGTGACAGGCCGACTCTCTCTACTCCCCTCGCTTGGCAAAGGACCGCAAGTTCCATCAACGGCGCTGAGCGAGAGGCTTGCCATGATTGATCGTCTTATCGAATTTTCTCTAAAAAACAAGTTCATTATCGTCATGCTCTGGATCGGTATTGCGGGCTGGGGTTTGTGGGCGATGCTACATGCTCCAATCGACGCTATTCCGGATCTCAGTGACAACCAGGTGATTGTGTTCACCGATTGGCAGGGCCGCAGCCCGCAGGAGGTTGAGGACCAGATCACCTATCCCCTCACTACCAATCTGCAGGGCCTGCCGGGCGTGAAGGTCGTGCGCTCCTCATCAGCCTTCGGCTTTTCGATGATCTTTGTCATCTTCAACGATGACGTCGATCTCTATTTCGCACGCACGCGTGTTCTTGAGCGGCTAAACCTCGTCGCCAAGGAGTTGCCTGCGGGAGTTGTTCCAACACTCGGACCTGACGCGACCGGCGTGGGTCATGTCTTTTGGTACACGGTAGAGGGCGGTGGCAAGAGCCTACGAGACCTTCGCTCGCTACAGGACTGGTACGTCCGCTACCAACTTAACTCAGTGCCCGGTGTTGCCGAGGTCGCAAGCGTCGGCGGGACGGTGCAGCAGTACCAGATCGATGTCGATCCCAATCGTCTGCGCTCGTATGGCATTCCTCTCAGCACAGTCATGCGTGCCGTGATGACGAGCAACTCAAACGTGGGTGGCAATGTCATCTCCGAGAATGGATCGTGGTCCATCGTGCGCGGGCTTGGTCTGATCGAGAACCTCGATGATATTCGCAACATCGTGGTCGGCTCGCATAACGGCACACCGGTATTCGTGAAGGACTTGGGTAACGTCAAGATTGGCGACGCATTCCGTACGGCGGCGTTAGTGAAGAACAGCTCCGAGGCGGTTGGTGGTGTCATCGTGGCACGAACGGGCGAGAACACAAAGGACGTCATCGACCGTGTGAAGCAAAAGATCAAGGAGATCGAGCCGGGCCTGCCTCCCGATGTTCACATTGTTCCCTTCTACGATCGTTCGCAGTTGATCGAGGCCACTGTCGATACACTCCGTCACGCGTTGATCGAAGAGATCATCCTTGTCACACTCGCGCATGTCATCTTCCTGATGCACTTCCGCAGCATCCTGGTCGTCACCGTACCGTTGCCGCTTGCAGTGCTCTGCTCCTTCCTGCTGATGCATTACGCGCACGTGACCTCCAATGTGATGTCGCTTGCGGGCATTGCCATCGCCATTGGAGTGCTGGTGGATGCGGGCATTGTCGTCACCGAAAATGCGTTCCGACATTTGGAGGGTGTCGATACGAACGACCGAGGACTCGTCTTTGAGACAGTCATGAAAGCCACAAAGCTGGTTGGCCGCCCAACGTTCTTCTCGATGGCGATCATTATCCTCGCTTTTGTCCCGGTGTTCGCGCTGACTGGGCAGGAAGGAAAGCTTTTCCACCCGCTCGCATTCGCTAAGACCTTTGCGATGGTGAGCGCGACCGCGATTGCGCTAACGCTGGTGCCCATTCTTTGCATACTCCTGCTCCGCGGCAAGTTTCACTCGGAGGACCGGAACCCGGTAATGCGCTTCCTGCAGAGACTTTATCGCCCAGCGTTATCGTGGGCGCTCGATCATCGCGCCATTACGCTCGGGATTGCAGTTGTCTTTCTCGTGGGTGCTGTAGTTCTCGCTTCCGGCATAGGCAATGAGTTCATGCCACCACTCAACGAGGGCGACATCATGTTCATGCCCATTGCAGATGCGAGCATCTCGCTCGCGCAGAACATCGATTATGCAAAACGGCAGGACAAAGTGCTGGAGAGCTTTCCTGAAGTGGCCTATGTCGCAGCCAAGATAGCGCGCGCGGAGACATCGACCGATCCGGCTGGTCTGAACATGACGGAGACGATTGTGCATCTCAAGCCACGCGATCAATGGCGACCGGGAATGACGCTTCCGAAGCTCAAGAGCGAAATGGACCGTGCCGTCTCTCTACCCGGTGTTGCCAACGTCTGGACGCAGCCGATCATCAACCGAATCGACATGCTGACCACGGGTATCCGTTCGGAGATTGGTATCAAGCTCTTTGGCGCCGATCTGACACAACTCGAAGCGAAGGCCCATGAAATTGCCGACGTTGTGAGGACGGTCAAAGGAGCAAGCGATATCTACCCGGAGCAGGTCACGGGTGGCCTGTACCTGGACATCAAGCCGAACCGCGAGGCGGCCGCACGCTATGGCATTGACGTTGGCGAGATCCAGAACGTCATCGAGACAGCCATCGGTGAAAATAATCTGACTACCACCATTGAAGGGCGGCAACGCTTCCCGGTGCGGGTACGCTACGCACCCGACTTCCGCCACGATCCGAGTGATATCGCTAATGTGTTTGTAACAGGTGCGAATGGAGCACAGATTCCACTGGGGCAAGTCGCGGATATCCATCAAGTGGCCGGTCCGGCACAGATTAACAGCGAGAACGGCCTGCTGGAGGTTTCCGTTCTGATGAATGCGCGTGGGCGGGATGCCGGTAGTGTGATCGCCGATGCAGACAAGGCCATCCGTGCAAAAGTGAAGATGCCTGCCGGCTACTACTACAACTGGAGTGGGCAATTTGAAAACGAGGTCCGGGCGAAGAAGCGGCTACAGCTTGTCGTACCGATCGCCATCGGTATCATCTATATCCTGCTCTATCTGACCTACCGCTCTTTCCTCGAAGCGGCGCACGTCTTGCTTGCGGTACCGTTTGCTCTTACCGGAGGTCTCTACCTGCTCTGGTTGCTGCACTATAACTTCTCGGTTGCCGTTTGGGTCGGGTTCATCGCGCTCTTCGGTACGGCAGTGCAGACAACAGTGGTGATGGTGATCTACCTCGAAGAGGCAGTGGAAAGAGCAAAACTCAAGTATGGCGTGCTTACCGTCGCGCATCTGCGCGAAGCAGTAATGGAAGGGGCACTCCTCCGCCTCCGCCCCAAACTCATGACAGTATCGACGATCGTTGCTGGTTTGCTCCCAATCTTCTGGAGCACTCGTGTCGGCTCTGAGGTGATCCGTCCGCTGGCGACCCCTGTTCTTGGTGGCATGGTCAGCTCCCTTGCCCATGTACTGATAGTCACGCCGGTCATCTTTCTGTGGCTGCGGGAACGAGAACTTCGCCGCGGCCAACCGCAAGCTGAAGTGTTACAGCCTGCGCCAGCCACACCAGCACTTCCAACCACACTCTAAGGAGAGCGTTTATGAAAAGTCTCTATGCAATCTTGTTGGCCTTCATCTTTGTTCTGGCTGGATGCAACAGCGACAAAGTCGATCTTTCCTCGCTCAAACCAGCCGCGACAAAAACCGTAGGTAAGCTCACCATCGTGCTCCTGAACAAGAGCGGTGAGTTGATGCAAGGACAAAATGAATTCGTCATCCAGTTCAGGGATGACCAGGGGCAGCCTGCCGATGTCGGTGATGTGCAACTGGGCTCCAATATGTCCATGCCAGGCATGAGCCCGATGTCGGGTGACGCCGAGCTTACGCCTACCGGCCAAACAGGGGTCTATAAAGTGACCTCGAACTTTGCAATGAGCGGGGCATGGCACTTCACTGTCTCCTGGAGCGGCCCCTACGGTCATGGCCACACATCGTTCAACAACAGCGTGAGGTAAGGAACATGAAACGGATGCTATTCACTTATCGATTGTGGTTGCTGATGTCCTTTCTATTGTGGGGTTCTCTGTCACTATATGGACAGACCGTCCAGCCTCCAGACATTCCGTCTCGCTCCGCGAGTGATTTTCTCGATCTCAGGCAGGGAGTTACAGAGAATGAACTCGTAACGAGGGCTCTGTCCTCCAATCCCACATTGCTGGCGCAACGTCAGCAGATCGCTATGGCGAAAGGGGGCGTTACGCAGGCTCGCCTCCGGAAGAATCCAACGCTTGCGCTTGGTGGACTCAAAGAAGTGAATGGAGGCGACAACAGCTTCAACGTCGGTGGCATGTTGCCGCTGGAACTATACGGACGCCGTGCCCGGCGCACGGAAGTCGCCCAGAATAAGGAGGACGCCACGGAACAGAGCGTGGCCGATCACGAACGCCTGCTGACGGGAGAAGTGCGAACTCGTTTTGGAGACGCACTTGCCTCGATTCGTAATCTCATGTTCGTCGAGCAGCTTCTTCGGGTGAACCGGGACTTTCTGAAGCTGATGGATGATCGCGTGCGTGAGGGAGCCACACCGACGCTCGATGCGGCCGAAACTCGGGTCGAAGTCAACCGCATCGAAACTATGCGCATTGACTATCAGGCGAAGGCAGAGATTGCGCTACTTGCTCTCAAGGAAGCTGTGGGCATAGACCCGGAGGAGTCCATTCGGCTAAAAGGGGCGCTTGAACTCGCCCCTCTCGCCTATGACCAGAAGCAGCTTTTGCAATTGGCGATGGATCATCGACCCGACTTGGCGGTTCAGCGTGCGAACGAAGCTTTGGCTGACGCGGAGCTTCGTTTAGATAAAGCAACGGCGAAACCCGACGCCAGCGTATTCGGTGGTTATCAACGTCCGGACAGCGGTTTTTCGCAGCAAGGATTCGATGCCGCGGGGAACCTCACTCCGATACGTCAGACGTTCAACTACGCTACTTTTGGACTCAACATTGATCTGCCGCTCTTCAATCGAAATCAAGGCGCTGTCGTATCGGACACGGCGGCTATCCATGCGGCAAACAGTCAAACCGCGGCGGTCAACCTGAGTCTTCGGCATGAGGTCTCACAAAATCTCATTCGGCTCAATGGTGCTCAGACACGGGTGAGGGTCTACGGGAGTGGTGTGCGCGACCAGGCGGCCCACAATCTGGATATCGTTCGCCAGACCTACAGTTACGGTCGCACTACCTTACTCGATGTCATCGCAGAACAGCGCCGTTACATCGATATCGAAACCGGATATACGGAGATCTTGCTCGACGCGTATGCGGCCCGCATTGCTCTCGAACAAGCAGTAGGAACCAACCTGCCATGAAAGGTGAAGCCATGCAAAATATAGATAAGACGGACACGACCGCTGCACCGCGTCGTCGCACGATGTGGATCGGTCTCGGTGCAGTCGTAGCCCTTGCTGCTTCAATCGGGCTCTGGCTCGGACTACGGAATTCCAGCCGGCCTAATCCTCGTCAACACTCTCCGATGGCAAGCATGGCCGACATGCCATCTCCTGCGAGCAATGACTCCGCAGAATCAACCGCGCCAGACGCAGCCTTGCAGGTCGATCTTGGTCCAGATGATCTGAAGAAGGCCCAGATTCAAACCGTCCACGTAGATATGCGAGAGACTGCCAGCACACTGCGTGTTCCGGGAGTCGTCAACCCGGATGAGTACAAAGAGGTGCATGTCACACCTCTGGTCGGCGGCGTCATCCGACAGGTTCCTGTGGTGCTCGGCGACCATGTCCGGCGCGGCCAGCCGATGGCAGTAGTCTTCAGCAGCGACCTCGCGGACGCCGAGACGGGATATCTGGCCATGCTGGCGGAGTTGGGCGCAGATCACAAGAAGCTGGAGAGAACAGAGAACCTCCTTAAACTTGGCGCAGCGAGTCAGCAGGAGGAGGAAGAGGTGGCGGCAAGTCACGAGGCGCACGAGGCCCATGTGCGTGCCTCGCTGGAAAAACTCAGATTGCTCGGCGCGGATGACCGTCAGATAGCCGCACTAAAGCAAGCCGAACAGATTGATGCAAACTTGTCCGTGCCAGCGCCCATCAATGGAATCGTACTGACACGCACTGCGAATCCTGGCTTGGTTACAAATATGGCGCAGGAACTGTTTACGGTGGCCGACTTGTCGACGGTATGGGTCATGGCAAGCATCAACGAGAAAGACTTCTCAACTATTCATGTCGGAACAACCGCTGTAGTGACAGCTCAGGCTTATCCGGGTCGCGTTTGGAAGGGCCACGTCGTCTACATCCAACCCCAGGTGGACCCTGCCACTCGCACGGCACAGGCCCGCATCGAGGTGGCAAATCCCGACGAAAGTCTGCGGCTCGATATGTACATGGATGTCGAATTTATGTCTGCAAGCGGCAAAGGTCTCGCCGTTCCAGAATCGGCCATTCAGGCGATCGGCGAGAAACAGTATGTCTTCCTTCCGGTTAAGGATAGTGACGGTAGCTTCGCCGTGCGTCAGGTAAAACTTGGTTCCGTCTCAAATGGGTTTTACCCAGTTCTGGACGGGCTGAAGCTCAATGACGAGGTCGTCAGGGAAGGCAGTTTCATCCTGAAGGCCGAAGCGATACGCCAGCATCCCGAATTGTAGGGAGGGTGAGGTTATGAACGAGCTCAACAACATCCAGCCAAACAATACATCAAGTTCGCCGTCAGAAAAATCAGCCCCACTTGGGGAGCATCAGCCCGTCGAGACTGATGCTCTTGCTCTGAGTGCGCAGGGGCGGGAATCGAACGATGACACCGAACCGGTGTCCACTGCTGGAAATCGGGCGAAGATCAGGGTTGAGTACAAGCATTCGCTCGCTACTCGGTGGATGCACTGGATCAACTTTCCTTTGCTGTTCGTGATGATCTATTCAGACATTCTCATCTATTGGGCCGACTCTCAGCACGAAGGACTTAACGCGCACCACGTCTATCGCGTCGGAATCGGAGACTGGACGCTATTCCGGTTCTTTCCCCGATGGTTTTATAACGACTTTCATCTCAAATATCAGCTCGCACAAGGGCTTGCCTACCACTTCTTCTTCATGTGGTTCTTTGCTCTCAATGGGATTGTTTATGTTCTCTATACCCTCTTCTCAGGAGAGTGGAGGTACCTGATTCCAACCCGACATTCCTTCGTCGGAGCGCTTCACGTCGTGATGCACGATCTGGGTCTGAGCACGAGACCCTTACCACAGCAGAAGTTCAATGATGCGCAACGGGTCGCCTATACCGGAGTCGTTCTGATGGGCATAGGGTCTATGCTGACCGGACTCGCCATCTACAAGCCAACCCAGCTTCACATCATTACGACTCTGCTAGGTGGCTATGAGATGGCGCGGTGGTTTCACTTCCGGCTCACGCTCTTTTATGTCGCATTTTTTATAGTGCATGTTGTACAAGTCATTCGTGCAGGATGGAATGGCTTCCGCGCGATGCTTATTGGATATCAGATTATGCCCATTGAACTGGTTAAACAGCAGGAGGTCTCCAATGGACAAGACGCCCCTGGACGTTGAAGCTGATGAAATCCGCCGCCGTACTCGTCGTAGTCTCCTGGCCGCTGGAGCAGCAGCCGCTATAAGCGGGGGCCTCTGGAAATGGCTCAATAATTGGTCCCAGATAGACAGTCTCAATGCACCTTTCAGAAAAGCCTTGGACTTCAACGCCGCAGTTGCACGAGGGCTCTTCCGAGAAGAAGTGCGTGCCCCGGAGTATGCGTGGTCGAAGGCAGTGCGCTCCTTTCGATTCGGTAATCCCGGCTTCAACTTTGCAATGCCGCTGCAAGCGATCCGTCTCACCCGACGCGCGGATGCGTTCACGACGGACTACACCCCGTTCGCCCTGATCAAGCAACTTCTGGAAAGGGATGGAGAGTTTAACGAGTGGCAGGACGAGATGTCCATGTCCTTCGGCGGCTTCGGGCTTAACTACGCCGCTGTCGGACCGGTTCGGGAGAGCGCTCTGGATTATCTAGACTTCGCGCTCGAAGGAGATGGCCGGTCTGCAATGCTGGCCGTCGCTATCTTGGGAGGCCTGCTTCACAACTATCTGAATCGGATGGGCCGGGCATCGACAGACCAAGAGAAGGAATGGCAGAGTAATGAACGTATGCGCTGTCTCGAGACGCTGCGCCAACGCTATGACCGACCTGCAAGCCCTCAACTGAGAGCGATTATTTATGACGCCCTTCGATCCGCGACCGCAATCAACTGCCCTGAGCCGGTTCGTGAAGGGGCGAAGAAGCCCTTGCCCACATCGCTGTGGACGATGAAGTGGCCGTCATCGACGCGATCCGTACCGCCGACCACGAGCTTCCAATGCTCTCCACCAAGTTCGACCAGATCCGCTGGGAACAGCCAATTACAGCTTTGATGGAAAGGGGGCGCGCAAGCCTTGAGCGTCTCATCAAGTCCACGGGCAACCAAGCCCGGTTCACTATTGACCAGACGCAGGCGTGTCTCGAACTGCAGATGAAGACCGGGGGCTTCCATCGGTTTATGTTAGCTTTTGCCGACCGCCCGGACTTTCTCGCTGAGATGGCTGATCAATTGATCGCCCATTCCCAGGTTGATGAGATGATCAGCCAGCTCTCTTCGGTGATGGCAACCATCCACAGTACCGATCCTGCAGCATTTCGACTGAGAGCGCTATCGGCGCTCGAGGCGGGCGCGGTGCAGGTTATACACGCTTCCGCCAACAATCTACGAGTATTCGAGGGGGCGAATGAGCAGGACGTTGCCATAATTCAGGCCTACGGTGGCTACCCGGACCCGGTTGCGAAGCGCGGCGCAATCCATGCGATCGCGTATATGGGTAAGTTCACTGAGTTACGGCAGAGCCTGAAGGAGGCCGCACTTTCAATTCATGCAGAAGGAGATCGAGTCATCGCCTCTGATCTCGTGGATGCCTTCGGCGCCTACGGCGTCCCACTGACAAGCCTCACCCTGGACGAGGCTGCCTCTGTAACTGCAGAGTTTCTGACCGTGGACGATTGGGAGTTCGATCAGGAAGCCATTCCACGGTTCCTCGGTTCCTTCGTCCATCTCTTTCCCAATGAGACATACAACCTGCTGTTAGGCCGCATCGAGAGGGCGATCCAGGCTCGAGCTGTCGGTAAATACAGCTTTCACGTCTTTGGCCGGGACCAAATCTCCTTCGGCGGCCTGCCCGCTGACAAACGCACACAGCTAGGCAGAGACTGTATAACCAGACTTGTGAGCCAGGAATCGACCGAAGAATTTGCTGAGTTGTTCTGGATGGTCGCTGGGTACGATGATGCCGCGTTGAATCTCATCCTCGAGATCGCGCCGACTCTCAACAATCAGGGGGTCCGCAATTTAGCGGTCCTGATCGACAAGTCGATTCCTAACCTAGCTTTCACTAATCCAGGCTTCGCGAAGGATCTCATCCGGAGTTTCACTAGCGATCAGAGGCAACTGATCGTAGACGCTCTGGCCTATCAGGCAAGTCATTTCGGAACAGGCGTCTATGTCGGGCTTCCCGGCGAGTACATGGCGAACCAGCAGCAACGTTTCAGGGACGGGATGGCGGCGTTTCCGGAAGAAGCTGGCTTCGAGGATCTGGCCCGGGCGCTGAGGCGCTTTACCTAAACAGCAATCCAGGGAAAAGTCGTCATTACTCCGAGTTGAGTTTACCGCGCCATAAGTTCATCATCTGCTCTCTGCGGCTAGTTCTTCTTCCGCTCTTCGATCTCCCTGTTGGAATGATCCGTCGTTTCAACGCACCGGAGTGTGCTGCTGTGCACAACCAAAGACACACTGGAGATTCTGAAGGCCTTTATTGATGCGAACCTGACAGTAAAAATACGAAAGTTGTTCAAGCCAGACGTGAGGAACAGGTCGATGGATCTAGTGGCAGAACTGTTTTTACATAGGCGAAGAGTTGCAAGCGTCTTCAGCTTACTCGGAGAGTATGAGAACGACTTTGACGATTGGCGTCGACCACGGCGATATCTGGAGCCGTTGCCGCACGTGATCGCGCTGAATGTAACTTGTGGACGATTGATCGCAGGATACAAAGGATATAATTCTCGGGTGATAGAACAAGTTCCGGACAAAGTACTCTTCCACTACATAGCGGCGACATGGGCAGCGGCGGGACCGCTCGGCGGTGTCATCGTTGGCGCATATCTCTCTCGCTCATGGGATCGTCAAAAGTGGATGAACGATAACCGGAAGTCAGAGTTCAAGGAACTAATCGAAGCGCTCACCGATGCCGCGACTGCACTCATGTACGAACAACGGATGCGCAGTATAAGTCCTCATCGAGTCTCTTCGAAGATCCGGATGCTCGAACAAAGCATCTCCAAGCGCTCAAAGTTATCAAGACACGTATATTTATCGCGACTGATATGAAAGAAATGAATGTCTTTGATCGTTGGAGCGAGAGTATAAAGGTCATGATCGCAACGGTGGCATCCCTCACTTTGAGACCACCTGTGAGAGTCTACGAGATGAGTTTATCGAGAGGGCAACGAGTGTGCCTCGGACGTTTCTATCTGACTTCCCGCAATTTATGACGGCGATGTTTCGGCGCCAGCACTCACTGTAATTTGCTTTGAACAACCGAGGCTTCGCTGGCGCGTAAGCGAAGCGATTGATTGACATTCTTGGCTACGTTTCGAGCAGAGTAATCCTCGACCTGCGTATGTTTCTGAAAAAACTAAGACTCAATGATCACAGCCGCGATCATTGAGACGACTGCTGACATCTGAGAATGCCGTATTCTCAGATGTCAGAAACGAGCGAGTGTGTCGTAACTGTGTCGCTACCTAGAGAGCATAAAATAGCAGGGAAGTGGTTTGAAGTTCCTCAATCCATAGGATCTCCCCATGCCTCGTTCCTCCAGCTGGCGCCATCGCGTCTCGCAGATCTTGACCGCGCTGCGGACGCTCGACTGCGAGGAGTTGCAACGGGCGCAGATCGAGTCGCTCTTCGGTCTGCAGCGCCGGGCGGCGTTACGCCTTATGGCCCCCTTGGTTTCAGCAAGCCGCAATGGCAGCTGGCAGGTGGACCGGCAGCGGTTGATTCAGTGGCTGGAGGGCTTCGAACAACAGGCGACCGAAGAGGAGAAACGTCATCAACTCGTGCTGCAGGCTCTCCATGACGTGGAAGCTGAAAATCGGAGCCTGCGAGAAGAGCTCCGCAGTAAGGGAAGGCCCGATCCTGCGAGTTGGACATTGAAGCAGGAGGTCTTCGCTCGGAACATCCGCTCATTGCCCGCAGAAATCGCAATCACTCAGGGCATGGTCTCCGTAAGCTTTCCCGCGGGAGATCCCGCATGTGGCGCTCGGCTGCTGCATGAACTCTCTCTTGCTATGGTGAACGACTGGACAACTTTCTGCAGGCTAACCGGATCCGCATCGGACAAGACTGAAGAGGATGTGGTCAATCATCTACTGAATAGCCTCGAAGAGCAAAAACAGAGCAGAATTTAGACTCCAGGCACGCAAGAGTTACACTGAGTCCAACTTGGAGCGATGGAAAACGAGATCACCTTTGTAGTCGAAGAACTCGGAGGAGAGACCGCATTGGGTCGTCCGGTGCATACCGGCGAGGATATGAGCGCCGTTATACGAGAGGGGTTTCCGCGCGCTAGTTCAGGGACTTGTCAAGGCCTCCGGGCTGACCTTGCATGAGGTGGCATCGTGCCTTGACCTATCGATTCGCAGCCTTCAAAGGCGTAAGTATGAAGGCCGTCTGGCGAGGTATGAGTCAGACCGTCTATATCGCCTGGCTCGGGTGGTGGCCCTGGCGAAACATTTCATTGGCAATCAGAAGATGGCGACCGACTGGCTGAGGAGGCCGAATGTTGTGCTTGGTAGCGTTCCACCGCTACGGCTCTGGACACACAGATCGGCGCCTCGGAGATAGAGCATATTCTAGGTCGCATCGGTTATGGCGGGGTCAGCTAATCGAGGGACTGACTCGCGCGTGAGTAAACTTCCGTCGGGAGTGCCCTATGGCGACCTCAGCACAGATGTCGACGACGGAGTACTTGCACGCCACGTTCGAACCGGATGCCTTTGAAGTTGAGGCATCCCCCATCTACCTGTCGCTAGTCGAGCTGTTTCGTCAGGTGGACACGAATGAGGATTAGACGACCTTCCAGATTTTGAAGAAAAGTGGCTGACAGACTTCTCAATGCGCGACTCGCCTGTTGGCAATAGCCGAGAGCGGAACCTCTTTACCAAATGCGCGCGCAGGATCGGACGGCCCTCGGGTCGTCGAATTGACCCGAGGCCGTAGCCGATGGTAGGAAGGGGTGATGTAGGTGACCCGGGGCCTATGACTATCTGATGCTCGACCCTTGGCTCCGGGCAAGATATAGAGATTGCCGTCAACGACAACCTCGGACTGTAAACACAAACTCACAGCTGTTTTGCTAATTTGGCAACAGGCTGTTGCCAAATTAGCCCAACGCCGTTGGCTCTCGATCCTCATCGTCTTCAAGGTATCGCTCTGTGGTCTGAATCGACGAGTGCCCCAGCCGTGGAGTTCGGGTGCCGAAGAGCAACGGGGCAGAGGCTTCCGCAATGATTTACTTCTCAAAATGACAATCTTTTACTTGAACGGTCGTTAGCCGTCCGTTCAGGTAAAAACGTCTCATCACTAGACGCCGTAAATCACTGATTCGACACAATCGAGCTAGGGAACAGCAGCAGAATTACTTGATTTTATTTCAGGTAAATCTGCCATCTTGTTGGTCATTTCAGGTAATTCTGCATTCTCCGAGTACAGAAAAATGGGATACAATTCCTCCGCTGCACGGAACCAATCGGGAGGACGCATGAGCCGCTTCCGAGTATCCGAACTCGATCCGCGCCTTGTGAATCTCGAGGTCTGGCCAAGCGTCGCGGAAGATGCAATCAAAGACCCGAGGCTTCTAGAGCAATATCAAATGCGCAGGAACGCCGTGAAGCTTTTGATTTTAGGAGCATCGCGGCGGGAGATCACGGAGGCGACAGGAATTGATAGGCTTTCAATTATCCGCCTATTCAAGCGTTGCCTCCTGATACACCCTGACGGCAGAATCTACGGATTCCGCGCTCTTCTTTCGAGAACACGGATCATGCCTTACCGTCGGTCCGCGCCTGTGGCTGTGACCACGGCCACATCTAAGTCGGGTGCCTCGGGTGCATTTGGCAACCTTCTAAGCAGGTTTCCGGATATTGAAAGGGAGCTTCAAGATTATGTGCTGAAGCGAGCGCGCCGCAAGCATGGCAATCTTTCGGGAAACCGGTACGTTCATGAAAGCCGAATTCCAATCAAATCTCTTCATAAGCGTTTTATAGAAGCCTGTCGGAGGCACAACCTTGAGACGATGGGGCAATACCCATTTACGACAAAGAAATTGGCGTACGAGGCGCTTTCACAATATGTTCGTAAGCTGATGGAACAGAATTGGGACCGTGGAGCAAAGGCGCGGCTGGGTGCCGACGCCGCGAAAGTGCTCCGTACTGGCGACGGCACGGATCGGCCGGTTTTCATGCCGTTCGAGCGAGTGGAATGCGATGCTCATTTGATCGATGCAATCTTCTGCATTCTGATTCCGTCTCTCTCCGACGAGCTTATTCCCAAAATTGTTCACAGGCTATGGTGGATCATCCTGCGGGACGTGGATACCGGTGCCATTCTCGGACACCACTTAAGCATGAACGAGGAATGCACGGCGGATGATGTACTTCAGGCTGTGAGGAATTCGCTGACGAAATGGCAGCCTCGCAAATTGAGTGTGCCAACGCTGAAGTATTGGGACGGCGCAGGATTCCCTTCCAGCCATGATCCGAGACTGGTCGGAGCACGCTGGCAGGAGTTCAGCGTTGACGGCGCAATGGCGAATGTATCCCCCAGGGTGATCGCAAGAATGCAAGACGTAGTCAAAGTAAACCCAATAGTCTTGCCGCGCAGAATTCCGAACGACCGGCCGTTTGTGGAAAGGCTCTTTGGTGTTCTGGAGGAATTGGGTTTTCATCGGATGCCAAACACCACCGGAAGCAATCCTCGTGACACCCGCCGAACGAATCCAGAAGCCGCCGCTATTAAGTACTGGATCCAGGTTGAGCAACTGGCGGACGTTTGCGACGTATTGGCGGCTAACCACAACGCGAATCCACACAGTTCTCTGTACAACCGCACTCCACTCGAGTACCTGTCATACCGATGTGAGAGTGAGAACTGCTGGCCGGCTCAAGTCGATGATTCGGATCTCCCCAGGTTGCTCTCTATCACCAAAACCGTTCGAGTTCGAGGAAACATATATAAGGGTCGACGGCCATACGTCAACTTCTACAGTGCCCGATACACGAGCGCCGTACTAAGCCATGCGCCACACCTCATCGGCAAAAACCTTCAAATAACCGTTGAAGGGGATATTCGTCATATGAAAGCGTTTTATGAAAATGGAGCTGAGTTGGGCATCTTGCGTGCCGGTCCGCCTTGGCATCGAACCCCCCATACCCTCCCAATGAGAAGAGCAATCAACTCTCTATCTCATAGAAAAAGGGATGTCTTCTTGAATCAGAGCGATCCAGTAATTGCTTGGCTAGAATATCTGGAAAGCAGTGCTCTAAAGAAAAAGGCCGTGGAACCGCTGTACCTAGAAGTACGTCGCTTTTTCAGTCAATACGCGAATGAGATTCAAGCGCCGCCAACCACCATGTCGGGCCAGCAGCAGGCGGGAGCACGCCCCAGACAGACCAACACGAGACAGCCAAAGACGACGCCCAGTGTCACGGTCAACATGCGCCTTCCTGCGCCTAGAGTAGCGGCGAACGGATAGTCATTTGAGCAATGTATTTCTATCTCCCGAGAACGTGAACCATCCGATGGTGCGAAGGGCCTATGCCCTATTTACGCCTCCGATAGATGAGTTTGTTAATACTCTCGGTGAGTGGATCGAGGACCATGTGACAGGTGGCTACGGCTATGGTGTGCCACGATTGGGAAAGAGCCGAGCAGTGAAGTTTTGGGCTGGACAGATACTAGCTGAGCGGTTTCATCGCAGGCTGGCCCTCTTCAGGATGACCTATAAGCGTCACGACCGCTTCTCTGAGCGTGACTTTCTTGGTGAGCTTCTGGATTCGACGCACCATAAACATCCCGGGGCGCAGACCGGAAACAAAGGTTCGACCGCCTGGTGCGGTCGTTTGCCACGTCTGCGCTAAGCAGTGGCGGCAACCATGTGGTGCTAATTGTGGACGAAGCGCAGTATATGCATGATCCCGAGTACCAAAAATTGTGTGACATCCAAAATGCGCTCGATGAGTTGGGGATCCAGTTCACGGTGATATCCGTTGGTTCCCATGAGCTCACTTATCAACATGAAGCGTTTGTTCGGGGCGGTGATATTCACCTTATGGGGCGCTTCATGGTACGGGATGTGCAGTTTCATGGAATCCGCAGCTGCGAAGAACTGGAATTTGTATTAAACGGATACGACCGCGACTCGAAATGGCCGACCGAAAGCGGCTGCAGCTATACAAAGTTTTTCTTTCCCCGAGCTTTTGATGCCGGTTTCAGATTTGCACATTACGGCCCGACGTTATGGCGGATCTTCGAGGCGCTAGCACCGCCCAATCCGAAACGACAGCTTGAAGTTGCTATGGAGCACATAGGGAAGACTGTCGAGGGGCTATGTCGTAGATCCAGTGACAATGAGGTCAAGAGCCTCGATTTCTCACGAGGTGACCTCGAGGAAGAGGTCGCGCGTACTGCGTATCGTAAGTATATGAGAGCGGTTCGGATGCTAGCTGGGAGCGGCAGAAAGGACTAGATATGCCTCAAAACCCAGGTTCTCCGGCGCTGTATGTTGTGCCAACTGGGGATACCGCGAGTGGTGAGGGGGAAAAGCATTGGACTTGGCCTGAAAACACGGTGCGACCGTTCGAGTCGCTTTGGATACTGGTGCAACGATTCTTGTGGCTGAATGCTATAGGCGCCAGCCGCCTTAGAAATGAGATCGGCGGGTGTGACTGGTGGCGAATTGATCTCATCACGTCGGATTTCCACGACTCTAACGGAAAAATGCGCGACGCGCGGAGCCGATTGATTGGCCTTTTGGGCATGACCAAGAGACAGACTAGCCGTGCCACGGTAAGAGATAGCCTTACAGTGGAAAGATCATATTTTCGCTTTTGCCCACAATGTTTGGTTCAAGCCTATCATTCGGCCATATTTCAACTCCGGGCGCTCTCCTGCTGTCCCATACATCGGTGTAAATTCCTCGAAAGATGCGTACATTGCGGGGCACTGCTGCCGCTCGGCACTGATAACTACAAGCTTGGCTTCGCCTTCGCATGTTCCGAATGTCGGCAACTGCTTACTACGACCGATACTCTTCTTCGCCCTCCCTCCGTCGGAGACTTGTCTCCAATCAGGAAAACATGGGGAATGGTAGCGGAACTACCCCATGTGGAATGGATGAGGGGCTCTGATGACGAAGCTGCTCTTGTGAGGCTAACCTCCACAATGTTCGGCGAAGGTTTGCGGAGAGGACAGGATGTGACCATGCAGCTACATATAAGGCGCCCAAATGGAACACGGGGAGCCAAACGGCGAGGGCCGGAGGAGCGCTTGTACTTGTTGACCGCGCGCGAGGAGCGCTCCGCAAGGATATATAAGTCGTTCCGACGTCATCTAGAAAAACGGATAGCTGGAGCCAGAAGATTCGGAATAAAACTCTTGAACCGATTAGACGACACGCTCACTGAACTGCTTTGGTCCCCTCTACCATCGGGATTTTCAGCTGAGGCGCGTGCTTTTGGCCTGCTCCGTTACATCGTGGAGTGTCGTGGTTTTGAGGGTATTCGCTCAGTCCACGCCCGCCGCTCCACTTGGACGAATCCTGCAACACAGCGCAAATGCCTCCCGAACGCTGCGGTTATTCCGAAACCCAGGTGGCCCGGAGAGTTCCATTGCACGGAAGCGGACCGGCAATGGATCGAGGATCATTTTCTGGGCCAAGCGCTTCTCTGTATCTTCGCGGATTGTCTCGAGGAAGAACACAGGGCGAAACGGGAGGGAGAGGTCGACCTGCGGATCTTTCAAACCGCCGACCAATGCGATGCTGCGGCTTCAGCCTATTTCAATAGTGCCGGAGAGCTGGAGTTCTGGTCCGGTCAATTCCCCGGCAAGAGGGAGCGGGCCCTCAGCGTCGACGACATTGGGTAGGCGCCCGGGAGACTATATTGTCCCCTGGATAAAGCTGGATCCGCGTGCTGACCGTGGTCGATCAGTTTAGTCACGAGTGCTTCACGCAGGAGGAGAAGACGGTGCTATTGTGAACTCGATGGCGATTTCCCTACAGGGAGAACGAGCGAACAATCTTTCCAAGGAGGAATTCTGAGCTAGGCGCGCGATCGGAGGCGGTAGAGCAGCTCACCCAGCGACTCGTCGTCGACGGGTGGCGGCGGGACCTCCATCAGTTTTTGAAGTCCCGCAAAATCGTTTTCAAGCACCTTGGCAAGGGCGACGAGGCTCTCGAGCAAGTTCTCCATCCCGGACGCGCGAATGGTGAGCTCTCCCGGAGCGATCCGGATATGATCTGGCAAGTCCCGAACCATCGCGTTTCTGAGATCGGCTGGCAGGGAAACCTTAAGGGGACCGCGGCGGGGAGGGGAAGGGGCGTCGACTACCCTGATGCGGAGAGCCTCGTCCACCGAAGGCGCCGCGATCATGGCATCCAGAAAAGCAATAAGGCTATTGCGCTCGACAAAGTGGGCGCCAGCGACGGTCTGTACCTCGCCGATCGCTCGGGTAAGCGTTTGCGCTGTGACTCGCCCGACATTGAAGAGTTTTTCGATATCTGCCCGGCTCCAAGTTTCCGTGCGGGAGTTCATGGAGCGTGCTCGAATGGCATGCAGATCGCGCACCCACTTTACGGGTCTAGGCAATGGGATCTCCTTTGTTTTCGCGACCTTTCCTTCATGGGTATTATTGGCACAGCTGCCAACAACGGTCAAAAAAATTGTTTCGCAATCACCCACGACAATGGCGATTGTCAGGGGTAATATCATTTCATGACAACTGTGCTCGTTTTGGTGCCTGTACCACCTGAAAGCAGGGCAGGGAGACCTCGGCCCTCACTCCGGCCCAGGCCAAGCTGCGCAAGATGGTGTTGGACGCGGTAGCCTCGCCTCATTCTAAGCGCAACTACGCCAAGGCGCTCGAGGACCTCTTCGCCTTCGCTGCCAGCCGGCCTCTCTCCCGGTCCTTATTAATGGAGTGGCGGGCGGGCATGGAGTCGCTCTCGCCATCCACTATAAACGTCCGGCTCTCCGCCGTCCGGAAGATGGTCGAGGAGGCGCGGAAGAACGGAATGCTCGGCGCCGAGGAGGCCGCGAACCTCACTGAGGTCCCCAACATCCCGCAGAAGGGAACCCGGCTGGGCAACTGGCTGAACCGCGAGCAGGCCAAGGAGCTGCTGGCCGTCCCCGACCGCTCTACCCTGAAGGGCAAACGGGATTATGTCATCCTGGTGCTGCTGGTCGGCTGCGCCCTGCGGCGGAACGAACTGGCCGAGCTCGACGTCGAGACCATCCAGCAACGAGAGGGGAGATGGGTCCTGGCCGACCTTGAGGGAAAGGGCCGGCGCATCCGCACCGTTGCCGTCCCCATCTGGGTCAAGCAGGGCATCAACGCCTGGATGACCGCGGCCGGCATCGAAGACGGGCGGTTGCTGCGGTCGGTCTCGAAGGGCGGCAAGGTAGGCGAGAGCCTGAGCGACTGGGCGGTCTGGTCGGTAGTTGAACAGTCATCGAAACAAATCGGGATCGAGCACTTCGGCGCTCACGACCTCCGCCGTACCTGCGCAAAACTCTGCCGGAAGAGTGGCGGCGATCTCGAGCAGATCAAGTTCCTGCTCGGCCACTCTTCCATCCAGACCACCGAGCGGTACTTGGGTTCTGAACAGGACATCGAGATTGCGGTTAACGACAATCTGGGCCTGTAGTGAAAGAACGCGACTCATCGGGATTTTTGGGCTCTTCGCAATATACGAGCGGATACGATAGGAAGGGATGGTGCGATGACGAAAGATTTGCGCAAAACGGTTGAAGCCGACGAAGGTGCATCCCAGCTTCTTCATAGTCTTCGCGACTTGATTCAAAACGCTCGTCAAAAGGCATTACGGGCTGTCGATGCTGTTCAGGTGCAAACCTGCTGGGAGATCGGCCGACATATCATCGAGTTCGAACAGGGCGGGTCGGCACGGGCGGAATACGGGACTGGGCTGCTACAGACACTGGCTTCGTCGCTCGCCGCAGAGTTCGGGAGAGGTTTCGACGTCTCTAACCTGAGGCATATGAGGGTCTTCTACCAGGCATTCCCAATTCGCGACGCATTGCGTCCTGAATTGAGCTGGACCCACTACCGCACGCTTTTGAGGGTAGAAGGCGATTCCGCTCGGCAATGGTATATGAACGAAGCGGCGGGCCAGGGCTGGACGACGCGCTCGCTTGAGCGCCAAATCAGCACCCTTTATTACGAACGGCTTCTGGCAACGTCAGACCGAACTGCTGTCGAGAGCGAAGCCAGAGGCAACTTGGCACCCTCCCAAACCCCACGAGATTTCGTTCGAGATCCGGTCATGCTGGAGTTTTTAGGTCTTCCCGGAGTCGGCAGGTTGTTAGAAGCGGATCTCGAAAGAGCCTTGTTGGACAATCTGCAGGCATTCCTGCTGGAACTTGGGCGAGGTTTTGCGTTTGTTGCGCGACAGTACCGCATCAGTTCGGAATCCAAAGACTTCTACATTGATCTGGTCTTTTACAACTATCTACTGAAGTGTTTCGTCCTGTTCGATCTCAAATCCGGCGAGCTAACCCATCAGGACATCGGACAGATGGATATGTACGTACGCATGATGGACGACCTCAAGCGAGCGCCGGACGACAATCCCACGGTCGGAATAATTCTTTGCGCTGACAAAGATGCCTCAGTTGTGCGCTACTCAGTACTGAATGAGAACGAACAGTTATTTGCCAGCAAGTACAAACTTGTTCTTCCGTCTGAAGAGGAATTAAGGTCAGAGTTGGACCGAGAGCGCAGTGAATTAACTAATCGAGTGAATGCCTCTACTCGGGATTTGCTCTGAGCGAATGTGTCCGATGATCCGCATGCTCTAAAGTTATATACCGACGGAAACTGTTATAAGAATCCCGGAGGGGCAGGGGCGATCGCATGCGTGGCAAAATTTCCCGAATCCTGGGCTCGTGACGACGAAATCATCTTTAGTGAAGGTTTCTATGAAACTAGCAACAACCGTATGGAACTCCAAGCGTGCATAAAAGCCCATGAGTATGTCGCAGCCAATGGGCGCGCGCTAGGCGTTCAGCGGGTGCTAATCGTGACCGATTCTCTGTATATAGCTAATAACTGCAGGCGAGTTGCAACATGGCGAGCAAATAAGTGGTGCAATGCCTCGGGGCGTCCACTGGAGAACTCAGATCTCTGGAAGCGATTCCTCTCAGTACAGTCGAGGGTCAAAGTTCGAACAGACATCGTCTGGAAGAAAGGTAAAAAGTCGCACACCCTCAAAATGGTCGATCGAGCAGCAAAGGAAGCTGGTAGATCGCCGAGGAGCTTCGACAGAGGATTTAGAGGCGGTAAGGTCGCTCGGTCCAAAGTTGTCGGCGGATCAGCTTTTCTATATGCTGCCCACGGCAAGCACGAAATCATCCGGATATACAGGTCCGGATTGATTCGTAAAACGGGGCACAAAATCACGTTTGATCTGTATGACGAACCGTCCGCCTTGTATTCACAGAAATGCTTTGCATATACCGATGTCAAAATAGCGTCTGAACTGCATCGTCAGCATTGCTATCGGGTAAGTTTTAACGACGATCCTAAGCACCCCGTCATCCTCAGCATAGTCGAAGAGGTGGATTGCGGCGCGGTTAGTGCTCCATCATCCCGACTGGGGGAGCCTGACTGATGAAGACACTTGCCCCATGGAGGCCGCATTGGAACTATGACCATGCGTATCACAAAAAACCAGAAGATCGCGGGCATCGCTGCGATTGGCGTGCGCAACGTTTTGCAAAAGGTCTATAACGACAGCTCGTTTAATGAGCAGTGGCTCGCGGAGGAAATCTATTGGCTCAGGATTAAAGGTCAGTTCGAATACACGACACGTCGTGACTGTCTCCTTTGGCTGCACTCGAAAGACGCGAAGAGCTACACCCACTATCCTGCGTGCCGACGCCACTGGAACGCGAGCCTTCGCGCTGCTCCTCAACTCATCGAGACTCTCATTCAGCAGGGCTTCATTAAGCTGAATGAAAAAAAGGCGAACGAAAGAAAGCTCCCGCGCTACGAGCTTACGGACGACGGACGGGAGTTTCGCCGCGCTACCGCAGCCAAGCCGGTTCATCGCAAGAAGGCCGATGAGGCCATTAAGGGACTCATGGAGCGGGTCCGCATTGTCAATGAGGATGATTTCTTTCTTTACCGGGTCACGACTGTAGTCCTTTACGGAAGTTACGTGCGGGGCGCCGAACGTCCCGCCGATGTTGATCTGGCCATCGATGTCGAACGCAAAATATGCGATGTCAAAAAGTTCCATGAAGCTTGCTGGAAACACCTCAACGACTCGGGGCGAGAATGTCGACGGATCGGGTACGAGTTCGACCTTCCTCGTGACGAGGTGTTCGTATTCCTCAGGCAGCGCAAGCGAACGCTAAGCCTTCACACGCTGCACGACTTCATTGGTATGGAGAAACACGAGAACTTCAGCTATGAGGTGCTGTTCGGAGACAAGAACGCTATCTCGCAAATGCTGGGGGAGCCACAGCGGGTGTGAACCATGATCACCACCCTAGCGTGTAGCTTGAGAAGATATTTGTCGTAGATATTTCGCCGCTATGTGGCGTAGGGGCAGGGTGTACCTTTGATCGCTATTTGTCGTCATCTTCAGCGCTATTTGTCGTAACGCTGGGCCTCCAAGAACGATTGAGGAGTTAAAAGCCGGGGCTTAGCGAGAATCCAGATAACGGATAAGTGTCTGATTCTGCAGATTAATTTCAATTACTGGAGTCTAGGCGCCTGTCTGGCGCAGGCCGTAGAGAAGATCCGACACTACGCCAAATATCTCTGAAACACTACGCCAAATAATTCTGACAGCAACATCTTTGACGGTCGGAACTGTCGCCGAAGACCGATCTCGTCCCGTGATCTGACAAAAATCCAAAGTCGTGAGTGAATTAGTGAGAGCCTTTATGCGGAGGATGTCTTGTTCGAAGGAAGCCGTCGAAATGCCGCTTCGCATCCCCTGCCTAACCTTACTTTGTTGGTCTGATGCGCTCGACGATCTGAATGTCGATAGGCCCAGACCAGTTGCAATTCGGACAGACCACGATTCCCGTCGTGGCCGCCTTAAGATCGATGTCGGCCAACATCAGGACATGACCACACTGAGGGCATTTGTGCGCGCTGTCCCTGCTTCACTATGGTCATGTCCGGTCGTAGGGATTCCATTGCGTGGCTCGATTCGGGTTACACCTTCTCAGCCAACAGATCAAGCTGTTGGATCTGAGGTGCGGTTGCAAAGAGTTCCTCGGCACGCGCAAACAATGCCTTCGCTACCTCACCAGTGACATGAGCGTTCCTCCCGTCTTCGTCCGCAAAGGTATCGAAGATCCCAAAGGTTGACGACCCGATCTTGAATGCGAACCAAGTCGTGGTCTTGGTCTCCTCAAGAACGAGGGGCTGGGCCGACTTTAGAAAAGCTTCGACTTCAGCCTCTTTCCCAGGGCGTGCCTGCAGAGTTGCTAAAAGTCCGAAATTGTTCATTTTTCATCCTCCTGTTATTTATGACTCGCTGGTTAACTTGCGTTGAGGTTCTCTGCATCCGCGTTGGCACACAGCGATCTCGTCTATAAGCCGCGTGCCTGTTGGAGTAACACAGCCGATAAAGGTTACAAGGTCCGAATGTTTTTGATGGAGCAGGGAGGAGCGCCTGAGACTGGGCTTTGAATCTCGGGCTTGTTCAGACGATCATCGACTCAGCCTCCACTGGTCTGCGGAGACTGACGTTGGGTTCACTCGAATTCAATAATGAACATGAATGGCTACAGCCTCGGCATGCGTCGAATACCGAGTGTTACTGGTTACACCGCGGAGTGCCCATCCTCCAAGAACCGACGATTGAAGCGTCGGCGACTCGATTACCTGGAGTCTGTCTGCTTCTAAAAGGCTCTCGCCGACCACCGGGGTGACACGATCGATTTCCAGAGAGGCCGGTTGGGCCGGCAACGAACGATACGAAGAGTGGATTTGCTGAAACAGACTTCACCACGGGCTCCAGTCTATGCTCGAGATGGCCTTGTGCATCGCATGAGATCAGATGAGATGGAGCAGCTGAATGGTGCGGCAAATCGTCACGGTCCGTTTGTACGATTTCCTGGCCTTAAGAGATTCATGGGAGAGTCCGAAAGCTCTTCGGAACAAGGACACATATATGCAAGAGATCATCCACTTCATCTTAGAAGTAGACAAACTGAAAAACGTCTCCCGGAAGGTCCGGCCCGTCGGACTCAACCGTTACGAGAATTCCGCAGAACATCGCTGGCAACTTGGGATCTTCGCGGCATCTCTCGCGCCGTACGCAGAACCTAATACTGATATCAACCATGTGATTCGCATGCTGCTGGTTCACGACATCGGAGAGATCGACACCGGGGATACGTTTGTCTTTGTACAGGGCGGGTGGGACGAGAGAAAGGCAGCAGAACTCATCGCCGTAAAGCGCATCTTTGGGTTACTTCCTCAAAATCAGGCTGCAGCTTTCCTCGAACTGTGGGAGGAGTTTGAGCTCTCGCAGACTCCAGAGGCTCGGTTCGCTAACTCAGTTGATCGCGCGATGCCCGTTCTGTTAAACCTCGCAAACAACGGCGGTAGTTGGCTGGAAAACGGCGTCAGCTATGAGAGAGTCGTAGGCCGAGTTGGACCTCAGATTAATGAAGGGTGCCCGGCACTGTGGGATTCCATCGAAGAGCAACTTAAGGACGCCCACAAGAATGGCTGGTTCGGGATTCCGATCTCCTGAGGGGATCTATTCGGCCCGTTCGGACACGTTTATGACGAGATCGCTTCTTCTACGTTCACATGCGTTGGTTGGACGAGCACGTACAGGATCGATCCGCGCCAGAAAGACGTCTTGGAAGCTTCAAGCGACTGACGCCTCACTTCGGTCAACTGCTCCCTTGAAAGCATGGCGACCCTTTTGACGAAGCTTCTTAGACATCTCGCATCGCAGTGTCCAAAAGTCTTCAACTGAGATTGGTGCTTGTATCACCGGTCGCATTCTTAAGCTCCACAAGACGAACTGCTGATCAACCGAGTGCGCCGTCCACGCGATGAACGGCGCAACTCTCGAACGGCAAGACGCGGCTCTCCCAGACCGATATGGGACAGCTACCGCCCTTTCAAGTTCCGGCTCCGAACATCCAGATGAAATTCTGCCCATTTGGTTCCAAATGCGGTACTTCGGGATGAGCGGACCGCGAGTTGCGAAACTGCTTTCCGCAACTCGCGAGTTCGGTTGTTTAGAGTGCGGCGATGCCGTTGAAACCGACCGACTTTGGAAGGTCCCCGGCCTGGCCGAGGCCGGTGAGGGAGCCGTCCTGCTGGTTGATGGCGAAGACGCCGATGTTTCCAGACTGCGAGTTGATGGTGTAGACGAATTTTCCGTCGGCGCTGACGGCTATGTCCACATTGTGGCTGCCGGAGGGGTTGTTGCCGAGGACTGTTCCGCCGATGGGGTGAGGGAGCCGTCTTTGCCGATGTTGAAGCCGGAGATGTTGTCGCTGCCGGAGTTCGAGACGTAAACCCATCTTCCGTCAGGAGTGATTGCGTTCCAGCAGTTGCCGGCCGCGAAGGTTGCAAGGCTGTGGGTGATCGCGGTGACGGTGCCGTTGGCGTTGACCTTGTAGGAGGAGATGGTGGAGCCGTTGGTTGCGCCGGCTGGGCCGGTCTCGGAGACGATGGCGGCGCCTTCGGGTGCGAAGGCTACGGAGAAGGTACCAGGAGCGGGGTTGGGGTTGACGACGATGGGAGAGAGGGTGCCGTCGGGCTTGATGTGGAAGACGTCGATGTTGTTGGCGACGCGCTCGGTGGCGACGAGGAACTGGCGGTCGGGGCTGAAGGCGAGCGAGGCGCCTCCGGTGGTGGTGCCGGTGAGGAAGGCGGTGGAATTTTTGATCTGCTCGAGTCGGCCACCGTTGTCGAGGTGAAAGCCGACGAGGCTGCCGGCGCCGCCGCTGTTGAGGACGTAGACGAGGCCGTTGGATTCGGCGATGGCCGAGGGCTGTGCGCCGCCCGAGGGAGTTTTGCTGAGGAAGTTTAGCGCGGCTTTGTGGACGTTGAAAACCGTGATGTCGCCGCTGCCGGCGTTGACGGCGAAGAGAAGGGAGTGGTTCTGGCTGAGGGTGAGGGAGCCTTGCGATTCGAGTGGGTCGGTAATGCCTCCGCTGCCACGGCCGTGGGTCTCGTAGGAGACGCTTTCGCCGAGGGTGCCGTTGGCGGCGCGTTCGAAGGCGATGACTTCGTTTTTGCTCGCGTCGTTGGACATGACGAAGACAGCGCCGGTGGCGTTGTTGGGTTGGGCAGAGGCGAGAATTGGGAGTGCGGCGCCAACTCCGACGGCGAACATTAAGAGACTTCGAGTTACCTTCAACATTTGTGGCTCTCCTTGGGGATGACAGTTTGCGCAGACCGAGGAGGGGCGTTGAGTGATTCGATGGAATCGCTCTGACGGACACGCCTCGGGAATTACGCAACCGTTGGAGTGTCCGGAGATAGAAAGGTTACACGGGACATGGAATTGTCTTTGGGATGCGGCAGAGAAGCAACCGAACTTGCGGTTGTTTTGATGGCACGTATGGATCTGACAGTTGAGCCGGGACAATCGAAAATACGAAGGCATCGGTTAGTTGCACAACATGGAAAGAAGAAGAGGGATTGTTCAAACCCGACGATGTCGCATTTGAACAATCCCACAGGGGACAAGGCTGGAGCAGGGTATCGATTAATCCAATCGTTGGACGATTGGGCAATTGATTGAGAAGCCAGCGCTACCAAACGCCGCTCCGCCCGGACCAGTCAAGAGACCGTCCTGGACGAATGTCAATATTTGAAACTCCTCGCGAAGTTGACCGCGGTAGCCATTATTGATAGCGTCTTGCGTCCACTCGTAGAGGTTGGCGTCCCATGCCGGACTGTAGTCCAAAGCAATCGTCGGAATTCCACCGAGTACATTGTTTGGCCTGAATCCATCAGCTAAGTCTGCAGAAAGACCCTGGCGCAGAGGGTTGTTGCAGCTTCCTGCCTCCGGACCGTTCGTTGCAATGAAGATGCGCTCGATCGGGCTGAAGGCACTGTCGTCGTGGCCCAAAAGAAGGCTAGCCATCAAAGGTGCGTAGGTGTTGTGTTCGATCGCCGCCGCCAGAGGGATGCTTGCGTCCATGGAGATGTACCAAACGGGTCTGCCGAAGCTGAAGCCGTTAACCAGGTTCAGCGTCACCGTCATGTTGACTGTATCGATGGCAGCCACCGCATCGTGGACCTTCGAATAATCAACATTTCCGTTGGGGAAATCGATCTCACTCGCGTCGACATTGTATGCAATCATTGGAGCGTTGTAGACCACATTGCCAGCATTCGTGATGGTTACAAACGGACTATAGTTCTTGTCTCCAATCTCCCCGGAGCGAACGACTTCGGCGGGAATTCCTGTCCCGTTGGCCCGGGGACAATGTTCCGTTGGGGGCTGAAATCCACCGTTCCTTTGTCGAAGACAATGTTTCCGTTGCCGTCGATGGTTCCGGTTCTCGCAGCATTCTCGGCGAAACCCAACTTCGCTGAAAAGTTCAATCCAAGTTCGTTCGCGATGCCCTGATCGGAAACGTCGGTCAGGATGTACCAAATCTTCTTCTTGGTTCCTTTGAGCGTTCCCATGTACAGAGGTAATGTAATCGTCCCGTTTGTGGCGTCGACTTTTCCTGAGTTCAGAAGTTGAACTGGCCCGACGAGGCTCGGATTGACCGTGGAAGGAGGCGGTCCAAAGTACGACAGACCAACAGCGGCTCCGGTGGAGGCAGGCGCAGGGAATAGATCACATCCCGGCCCAGGGCTCTGTCGTGCGGTGAAGCCAAAGCCCTGCTCTGAGTTGATGCCAGTCGAAGCGCCAGTGCCCGACGTAATGGCAGGTGTCGTTGCCACTGGACGTTTTGCCTTGCTGTGCACGGCCAGCACCTCGGGTGACACGGGTGGCTTGGCCGCCAAAGTGTTTTGCGCGAGAACTGTTGAAGGTATCAGACTACTCATCACCGCCGCGCTGGCCATGATGAATACCTTTGTGGTGGAGAACAGGCGTGGACGCAGGGCGGTCACATTCAGTTCTTTTCCGAGGGGGACGGACGTTCTAAACGCAGGAATCATTGTCGGGCTCCTAAAAACAGATTCACGACGAGGTGTTTACGTAACAACTCACCTGGGGCCGTGTGCGGGTGAGAGTGATTGGCTCCTGCTTTAGTTACAACAAATCGCTTTCCTGATTATGTTTTTGCGAATTGCATCGATCGCACTTCACGTTTTTTCGCGCGCCTGTAACTATCCTGAGAAATGGTCATCTAACCAGCAAGGCACGACGAGTTGCAAATCGAGGAGTACGCTGGCGCCAGCCGACGCCTCGACAACAGGCAGCGCGTACGGTCAGTCGCACACGCCGGAATATCTCGTCGCCGCTCAGAATGTGCATCGCTTTGTGCGTCCTTTTACCAGCCCCGACGGCGCGTTTTATGTCAGCCAGGATGCCGATGTGATCTCCGGGAGACACAGCGCATCCTTCTTCTCTCTGGGCGACGAAAAGCGCCGCGCCATCGGTATTCCCCGCATCGACAAACATCTCTATGCACGCGAGAACGGCCGGATGATCAATGCCCTTGCCAGACTGTACGCGGTAACAGGCTACGCTTCCACGCTTGCAGAGGTCGAGAGCTCGGCGCGCTGGGTCACCACTCATCGCAGTCTCGCTGGCGGAGGCTTTTCGCACCGGATCAGACTTCCGATTTAGCCTGCCGGCGAAAGGTCGGCGCTTTCGTCATAACGATCAGAAAATAGCTGGCTACACCCACCAGAGATAACCCGAACCCCGTAATAGCGATTGGAACGCCGAGGATAGGAATCAGCTTTCCAAGGCTCAAGGCGCCCAATGGTATTCCAGCGCGAAAGGCCAGGTTGTAGACGCTCATCACCCTTCCTCGCATCGAATCAACCACAATGAGTTGAACGAGTGACAACAACAGAGACGCGGACGCCATCACGGCTGCCCCGGCAAGGAAAATTAGGAAACAGGACACCGGGAGCCACTTAGAGACTGCAAACCCAGCGGTTGTAAGCCCTAGGGCTAACAGTGCAAGTACCGCAAGACGCCCCTGTCCTTTCAATTTTTCCGTTGCCGCAACAAGGAGCGCTCCGCAGATCGATCCAGCGCCTGAGAAAACCAGTAAAAGCTCATACGTCCCTGGACCTCTGTGAAAGATCGTCCGCACGATCACAGGCAAAAATCCAGTTAGGGAAAAGCCGAACAGGGTGGTGCAAAATGCCAACACAACGAGGGGAGTCAAGCCTTCGCGATCTTGAATGAATCTGATCCCCTCCTTCATGCTTTTCAAAACGGACGTTTGCGTCTTGGGCGCGATAAATTGCACCCTGATGACGAGAAGAGAGAGGATGACCGCGACATATGAGACGCCGTTCAGCGCGAAACACCAAGTCGCGCCGAAGACGGTATACGCGAGGCCTCCGAGAGTCGGACCGATAATGCGTGCAAGATTGAACTGAATCGAATTCATCGAAATTGCATTAGCAAGGTCTTCCGGTCCCACAAGCGTTGGCAACAGTGCTGAATAGGCGGGTCCGCCAAAGGATTGCCCAACCCCAACAACAAAGGACAGTGTCAGGATGTGCCAAACCTTGACAGTATGGGTGGCAAACAATACTGCCAACACAAAGGCGCAGATCATCTGGATATATTGCGAGTAAAGCAGCATCTTTTTCCTGTCCAGGCGATCAGCAAAGACGCCACCGACGAGAGAAAAGAGCATGATAGGCAATTGCCCTAGGAAGAGATCCAGGCCGAGATAAAAGGGATCTTTGGTGAGATCGTAAACCAGCCAGCTTTGTGCGAACTGCTGTACAAACGTACCAATGGTTGAGACACACGCTCCCAGCCACATGATCCGAAAATCACGGTACCGAAACGCTCTGAAGATGCGACCTAAGAAGGATGCGGCCACTAAACGCTAGACCCCGCTCGGCGATATGACCAACCCTGGTTGAGCCAAGCCGATACGGACAGCGAGTGGCAGATCGTACGTATTCAATATCAGACTCGCATGCGCGTTGAGAAGTTGGTGCACTAACTCAGATGAAAATCACGGTACACGGTTGCAGTTTATCTCGCCTGTTATCGATTCGGACCTCCAGAGCCGGATATGCCTTACATGAAGGATACGTTGCTCAGATTTGTGCCAAACCACCGTCTACCGACAACTCACTGCCGTTTACATAGCTCGAATCGTCTGAAGCCAGGAACAGAACAGCTGTTGCGATTTCCTCTGGGCGTCCTAGCTCTTTGCGGGGAATCATCGACCGGAACTGTTCTTTCATTTCCGGTGGGGCATTCTCCATTGCCTGAGTATCGATCGGACCGGGACTCATCACATTCACGCGAATCTTTCTGTCCTTCAACTCCACCAGCCATGTCCGTGCGAATGATCGCAAAGCTGCCTTGCTTGCGCCATAAACACTTCTTCCAGGCATACCTTTAACACTAGCGATCGACCCGTTCATAACGATGGATCCGCCGTCCCGGAACAATGGAAGCGCCTTCTGAACCGTGAACAGCGTCCCCCGCACATTCAGTCCGAAGGTGGTGTCAAACTGTTCCTCTGTCACCGATCCAAGCATCTCCTGGCCGCCCTGTCCTGCGCTTGCAAAAAGGACATCGATATAGCCCTTCTCTTTCTTCACGGTCTCATACAGGCGGTCCAGGTCGGCTAGATTAGCAGCATCGCCCTGGACTCCTGTCACATTGCGGCCAATCGCTTTGACTGCGTCATCCAGTTTCTCCTGCCGCCGGCCAGTGATGAACACATATGCGCCCTCTTCTACAAACAACTTTGCTGTCGCCAGGGCCAGACTTGACGCAATATAAGAAGGCGCCCCCTTGGACTAGGCTGTGAGCGGTATCTCACCGTCAGAAAGGAGCGCTCTTATGGAAGGCACGAAGTATATCGGAATGGATGTTCACAAGGACTCTATCTCGATCGTGGTTCTGAACTCTTCGGGCAAGATGGTGATGGAATGCATCATCGAGACCAAGGCGATTACGGTTCTCGAGTTCGTGCATGGACTGCGCGGGAGTCTGCATCTGACGTTTGAAGAGGGCACCTGGGCAGCCTGGTTGTATGACCTGCTGAAGCCGCATGTGGCCAAGCTGGTGGTGTGTGATCCGCGTCGCAATGGCTATCTGAAGCAAGGCAGCAAGAGTGACCGAAACGACGCCCGGAAGTTGGCCGAACTGCTGCGCTCGAATATGCTGCGGCCGGTTTACCACGGCGAGCATGGAGTGCGGTCCCTGAAAGAGCTGGCGCGGAGTTATCTGACCATCACCAAAGACCAGGCGCGCGTCATGACCCGGGTGAAGGCTATATATCGAAGCTGGGCGATTCCATGCGTGGGCAAACAGGTCTACGGACTGCGGCATCGTCAGGAGTGGCTGGGCAAGATCGAGGAACCCGGCGTGCGCCGGCGGGCTGAGTTTTACTACGCGGAGTTGGACGCTCTGCGCTCGCTCCGCTTAGTCGTGCTTCGCGAGCTACTGCTGGAGAGCAAGAAGCACACCGTATCGACGCTGTTGAGTCAGATTCCGTCGATTGGCCCTATCCGGGCTGCGCTGCTGATCGCGCTGCTGCAGACGCCGGATCGTTTTCGCTCCAAGCGACAGCTCTGGGCTTACAGCGGATTGGCGGTCGAGACCCACGACAGCGCAGAGAATCAGTTCGTCAATGGACAACTTCAGCGATCCAAAAAGAAGCAATCGATTCGCGGGCTCAATTCGAATCACAATCACGATCTCAAAAATATCTTTAAGAGCGCCTCAGCTGTTGCTGCAGTCAAGAGCGGACCGTTTCAGAAGTTTTACGCTGCTCAGATCAGCAAAGGAATAAGGCCCGAGATGGCGCGGCTGAGCCTGGCACGCAAAATTGCAGCGATCATCCTGACCGTCTGGAAGAAAGGAGCTAGCTTCGACGCCAGTTATCTGAACCCACAAACAGCTTGAGTGTTCCCATAGTTCCGTTCCATCCCGTGGTTCCAATCCCCGCGGTGGTTTAACCGGTACTTGAGACACTTGGGTTCGAGAGCGAGTCTCAACTGCAAAGTTAGACGAGTGGTGCCTCGGGCACCCAGTCTCACACCTGACCATAGTCCCTCTCGGATAACCAGAAAAAGCAATGGACACGAGTCCCAGATAGAACCATGGTTGCCACATAACCAACGTTCTGCTTGATGGTTTCTCAAACTACTGGCATCGTCGCAAATCGAGTATGAACACCACAAGGGAAGAAGCCACCAGCGATGCGCGGCTGTCTGCAGTTCCGCAACGTCCCGAGCCTTTGGAGGTGAATGCGAGAACAAGCCCGCTCAATTTCAAGGGGGCTGAAAGTCAACAAGAATTCAGCAGAGGGGGAAGTGTTTCTTGTTGACTTTCCTTCTTATAGAACGTTGCGGCAGTGATTACTGCAACCTTACCGTCTAATTTACCCATTCTGATAACCCTCTTTGGCCATGAAGTGCTGTTGCCTATTTTGGTTAGTTGCCTGAGCGTTTTACTTCGAAACCTCCCGTTAATTGGCTTTCAATTGTCCCAGAATGTCCTCTGCTGATGTACGGTCGCCGTGACTGTGGCTGATCTTCTCAAACAGGATGTTGCCGTTCTTGTCGAGAATGAAGGTGGATGGATACGCGGTCTCGTGGGGTGCGTCCCAGCGAAGACCATACAAGTTCGTCATTTTGTAGTCAGGGTCAATCACCAGCTTTATGTTGGGCGGCAGATCGGATTGCTTCGCAAGAAATTCCTTGGCATGTTGATCGAGATCGGCTGGCGGCCCGGGATAGACGAGAAGAACGTTGACTTTCTTGCCTGCGAAGTCCGTGCTGTGCTCCACAAAATCGTGTACCTGTTTGACGCAGTATGGGCACTGATAGCCAGGGAAGCCGCGAAGCAGCACAAGCACAGTCGTACCTTTAGCGCACTCCTTGTCGAGGCTTACGGAGTTGCCGGTTGGCGTATCGAGGGTAAAGTCCGGTGCTTTGGCGCCGACCGCAGGCGTTTGAGCAACAGCAGTGCCGATCGCTAGGACAACGCACACAAGCGTGAGGACGTTTCGAAGACTACGGAGCGTCGCCCATGTTTCGCTGCGGGAATTGTTGATTCGGGAGTCCATATGTTTCCGCTCCCTTTTAAGGACGTCATAGTGCGTTGCTCCAATCGAAGTTTGGGATAGTCGCGTTAAATGAGATTTGTAATCCGTGAAACGGTTACAAACAAAAAAAGCAATAGAAATCGAGGAGCGCGGTAACCTTTGCAGCTGTTTTGCTATCAGATTCGCGCCCTCTCCTCAGGGTCTCTCGATGAACAAGTCGAGAGCGGAGAATTTCGATGACGCTTTTTCGCCGAACCTGGTTCCTGTTCCTTTGGCTCGTAGTTCATGGAGCCGCTTTCGCACAGCTGCATGAAGTGGGAGACGGCTCTGACGGGCCAGTCAAAGCAGCACACGTTACGGCCGAGTTAGCAGCAAGCGTTCCCGCTGCATCGCCGCAAGGCTCAAGCCAGATTGCGCTCATACTGCATCTGGAGTCAGGATGGCATGTCTATTGGGTCAACGCAGGAGACTCCGGAGAGGCACCAAACGTTGACTGGGTGTTGCCAGCAGGCGTGACGGTGGGCAAGATGCAGTTTCCCACCCCGAAGCGGCTGCCGCTCGGGCCACTGATGGATTATGGCTACGAAGGGACTGCGGTCTTCCCCTTTGAGCTGAAGCTGGACGGGACTTCCCGCGTTTCCAATTCGAGTGAGGGAGTTGGAAGCAATCCCGTCACGCACCTTAAGGCACATGTTCGCTGGCTGGTTTGTCGCGAAGTCTGCGTACCGGGCAAGGCGTTCCTGGGGCTTAGTCTTCCGGTAAGCGCTAATCAGAATGCGCAAGCTTCCTCAAGCCTTATTGCGGCGGCAATACGAGCCGAACCGGTCGCGCTGCCGCAGGGCGAATCGGTTACGGTTTCCGGGAGCAGAGATCACCTCGTGCTGAGGATTGAGACAGGCAAGCGCGAATCCGAGGCGGAGTTTTATCCCCTCGATGAAGATGCGCTGCGTAACGCCGCTGAACAAAGAGCGGTGCCTAATGCCCAGGGAGTGCTGCTTACCGTGGAGCGCGGCGATATTTCGGATACATTGCCCGCGCATTTGAAGGGCATCGTGAAGCTCAACGGAAACAGGTCCTATCTGATCAACGTACCGGTGAACCGGGCAGCAGCGGCCGTAAATGCTTCAGGCACGTCCAGCTTAGGCTTTACACTCGCAATTCTGCTGGCACTCACCGGAGGCCTGGTGCTAAACCTAATGCCGTGCGTATTCCCCGTCTTGTTCCTGAAGGCACTCTCGCTGGCGGGCAGCGCGACCGAGAATCGCCGGACTCAAAGGCTGCATGGCTTCTCTTATACAGCGGGAATTCTGGTTTCGTTCTGGACAATCGTCGCGGTCCTCCTCGTCCTGCGCGCAGGAGGAAGGCAGGCTGGATGGGGCTTTCAGCTACAGTCCCCCGTCTTTGTAGTGTTGATGGCATCTCTGCTTTTCTTCATGGCGCTGTCGCTTGCGGGACAATTTGATCTCGGCCTAAGCCTTACGAGCAAAGGGGATGCGCTGACCCGCCGGCCTGGGTATGCCGGTAGCTTCTTTACCGGGGTACTTGCCACGGTGGTGGCAACGCCCTGTACGGCGCCTCTCATGGGGGCGGCAATCGGATTTGCTCTGGCGCAGTCGGCAGTCGTGACCTTTGCGATTTTTACCGCGCTGGCTCTCGGACTGGCACTGCCTTACCTGCTCTTGACGCTCCAACTCGGCTGGGCAAAACGGATGCCGCGCCCCGGCCGCTGGATGGAGACGCTCAAGCAATTGACCGCTGTACCCTTGTTCCTGACCGCGGTGTGGCTGGTGTGGGTCTATGGCCGCCTTTACAGCTCCAGCGCCGGGGACGGCTCTGATCACATCGCACGGCTGCTGGTCGGACTTTTCTGCTTGCGATTGCCGGATGGGTCCTCGCTCGCTGGCCCGCGCAGAGGATCGGAATGATTGGAGCGCTGGGGATCATCGCGGCTTCGCTCGGGGTTTCGCTCGCGTCGCCCCGTGTGGACCGCCTGCAGTGGCAGGCTTTTTCACCGGCTGCTGTGGAACAGGCGCAATCCCAGGGTCATCCTGTTTTCGTCGATTTCACGGCGGCGTGGTGCCTTTCCTGCCAGGTAAATGAGCTGTCTGTGCTTCATGACACTTCTGTGGAGCACGAACTAGAAGCCAAGCACTATGTTCTGTTGCGAGCCGACTGGACGCGATATGACCCGGAGATCACTCGACAGCTTGCCTCCGTTAGCCGCAGTGGAGTGCCGACCTATGTCATTTATCCGGCGCAGCCAACCGGCCCCGTCCAGGTCCTGCCCGAGCTGCTGACGCGGTCCGCCGTGCTCAGCGCTCTCTCTCAGCCTCAGAGCTAACGCTACTTTCGCGCAGCTGTACTCCATGTCTCTTAACCCTGTCTTGAGGAGTCAATATGTCAATCAATCTTTCCCGTTTCTCCCTTTTTGGATCGTTTGCCACTGTCGCGCTTTTTTGAGTTTACTGCCAGCTGGGGTTTCGGCGCAGGCAGACGCGACGCAAGCAGAAGCTGCGCATCCTTCGGCTGTATTAATTGAGCTCTTCACTTCAGAAGGTTGTTCCGATTGCCCGCCCGCCGACGAATTGTTGCAGCAGGTGAGCGGACACGAGACCGCCGAAGGGCAGTTGATCGTGGGCATCAGCGAGCACGTTAGCTATTGGAACGGCCTGGGGTGGAAAGATCCGTTCTCCTCAGAGCTCTATACTGGTCGCCAGAATAACTACAGCAGCCACTTCGGGCTGAGCAGCGTCTACACGCCACAGATGGTTGTCAACGGGCGTGAACAGTTCGTCGGGAGTGATCGGCGCGCCCTTCAGGCTGCCCTGACCGCGGAGTCGCAACGCAAACAGATCATGCTGCATATCGATTCAGCACAGCTTGCGCAAGGTAGCATTACCTTCACCTACTCTGCGTCGGCCCTTCCTGCGAAGGGCTCGCTCCAACTCGTCGCGGTGTTGGTCGATGATGTGGACCGGTCAAACGTGCTGAGCGGAGAGAACTCTGGACGTGAGCTCACTCATGTCGCGGTAGCGCGCGCGCTCGCCCCACTTGGGGCATTACACGAAGCCGAACAGCGCTCCGTTACTCTGCCGTTACCAGCTTCCTTCCATTCCAACGCGGGCACCGGTCATCACCTCGTCTTATTCGCGCAGCAAAACGGCGATGGCCCCGTGATGGGAACAGATACAAAGCCAATTTGATCGGCGCGGATCATCTTTTTGAGCACTCAGCATTTCGATCAGATGCCGTAACCTTCATCTGAAAGAGATCGGGCCGCGAATAATGGCCGCTCACATCCATCGTCATCGACTCCTGTTCAATCTCCTGCAGATCGAGCGTGGCGTATAAGATCGTTTCCTCGTCGAAGACAGGTCCGGCCAGATACCGTCCGTCCGGGGCGATGATGGCGGATCCACCGCGTTCGATCAAAGTATGCGGCTCCAGGCCCGGGGAGGCGAAAGGGCACTGGGTAGCGCAGATGCCTGCATAATCTGTCCCGCCGCGAGCACAAAGCAACGTCCCTCGAAGGCGTAGTGCCGACTTGCGATCTGGTGCATCTCGTGCACGGTCGGCCACACCGCAATATGAATCTGTTCTCCCAGGCTGTGCAGGTGCTGCCTTGTGAGTGGCATCCAGTGTTCCCAGCAGATCGAGCCCGCAACATTGACTTGATGGATCTTCGTAGTGCGAAGACCTGCCGAATCTCCTTGGCCCCAGACCATTCGTTCTGAATACGTCGGAATGAGCTTGCGATGATGGTTGAGTAGACTGCCATCGTTCCCAAAGAAGAGCAGACTGTTGAAGAGAGTGCCATGGCCGGGTGCGTCCCGAACGCGCTCGCTGATACCGATCACGATACCCACCTGCAGCCTGGTGGCCGCCTCCGCAAGGGCCTCGGTCTCTGGTCCGGGTACGATCACACTGTTCATACGCATTTCGGCGAAGACTTCCTTGACGGGAGGGTGGTTCCACAATGCCGCTCCCGGGCAGTAATCGAGCCACGCCGGATAGCCGGGAAGAAAGGTCTCCCCAAAGCAAATGAGCTGCGCGCCAGACCTTGCTGCCTCTTCAAGCAAAGCAAGAGCCTTTGCTAAAGTACCAGCGAGATCGAAGGGGACGGGCGAAGCCTGCACAATTGCCACTCGAATGGTCCGGTTTTCTTCCTTCGTTTGCATCGGTGTCATATTCCTTCTTCTCGATTAACGTTAGTCTGCAAAAAAGTGCGATCGTTGCGCCCGACTGGAAATCCTCATTCAAGATAATTGACCGATGCGACAATCGGCTTCGCACGAGCTCGTTTCAGACGGTAACCTCCCTTAAACGTCAGAAGCAGATAACATGGTTGATTGGAGAGCCAACGTGTTCAAGCAGGATTCATCGGTCGACGCAACCCATCAGGTCGCTCTCAAGAGCCGTTCCTGGGTCATCGGTTTCACCAGCTTGTTCTTCATCCTGTTGCAAAGTGCTTGCACGGCTGTGACGGCACTCAGCGGACTTCGTCTCCTGATAGGGGTCGGCTCGCTCGCCGCTGCCGCGACTGGAGCCAAGTTTCTGGCCTCCATTCACGCGGATGCTATTCGAATTCCAATGGAACTGCTGGCGATCGCCGGGTCTGCCGTGAACCTCTATGTCATCTGGCGCATTCGCTCGCTGCGCGGCCGGCCTTCATCGCAATGGAGAGTTGGACCCGTCACACCAGCGAAGAAACGAGCTGAAACAATCCAGATCGCGCTTGCGATTGTCACCCTGCTTCTGGTGTTTGTTGAGTGGACGATCCACCTCCATCTGCATCACTCGATCTGATCGGCTCAATCTTCATCCGGTTCTCTCGAACTCCCGTCGATCTCCTGCGCAAGCCTGGCGTGAAGACGTTCGCTGAAGCCCACGGGGAGTTCAAATATACGATCGTCCGCGGTGAGGATTAGGATATTGCGGGTTGAGTCGAGGATCGCAGAACATATCTCACAATGCTCCAGGTGCCGCTGCACCGAGTCCTTGGTCTCGGGCGCTAGCGAATCGTCCAGATAACCGGAGATGTAATCCCAAACGTGTTTGCATTCCAAGATCATCGCAACCACCTCTTCCCGGGAATTGCGCCCTCAATTTTGAAGCGAGCTGCTTCTGCATTATGATGCGCGCGCCGTGCAACCGGACCTTTACCGTCCCAGTGGTGATTAGAAAAGACTCCTGGGCAACATCCTCCGCGTCGGCAGGGTTCTTCATGAAGGATAGGAACACCCTGTATATCCCTTGGTCACACGACCGTATCAACTCATGATACCGTTCGGTATCGCCAGCGAGGATTGACTCGATCATCTGCTGCTCGTCCCGACTTGATGGCTCCACGTACATAAGTCTATCTATTAGCTGCGGATAATCGCGATTGTATCCCTGGTTGATCTCTGGGGTTCTCTGGCGCTAAGGCCGTGTGGTGATCGCGTCTCTTATCGTGGATAAAGGCGCCCTGGACGCGAGTTCCAATCCATCCGTTCCGGATCGCCGAATTCCCAACTGAACCCACAGGTTCTCGAGGTCGACTGTGGTTGGTTTGTCCTTCCATTGGTTGTACATGTCAACAAGAACAGTTGTTCCAGTCGCCTTATCGCCTGTATCCAAGACTCTCAATAGAGACCACTCTTTGTCGATCATACCGCCAGAGGCAACGATAGCGCGTAGCGCATCCTGCAATCCTTTGCGATTCTCTGTCTTCCTGCGAATCTCGACATCTGCGACGAGACAAAACATCGCTCCTCCCCAGTAGGTGCGGCCCCAGCTGCGAGTCTGGTCCAGACCGAGATCGCCTCGCTTAGGCTGCCCTTGCGACATGCCCAGGATCGTGTCCGCCCACACCTGCCGGACGGGCAGTTGCCCGGCTTGAGCGCGCGCAATCGGCTCGATATACGTCGCCAGGCCTTCCTCCATCCAGCTCTGATTGTCCGGCAGGGACGAAAAGGCCATGTGAACAAATTCGTGTGTCATGGTCCAGTCATCGGCTAGATCTCGCTCCGTTACATGGCGACCAAGCCGCATGCGCGTGACGCCCTGAAACCCGCCAACATTTCCCCACGTTGTACCGTGAATGGAGTCATCCTGGCCAGAATCGGTAATTACCCGGACATGCACTCTTTGAACCGGAAACCGGCCATAGTAGATCGTTACAGCGCGTGCAGCACGCTCGATCCAGGAAAGGACCTGTGAGGGCTGGACGTCCAGGCTTCCCGCGGCGAGATCGACCTCAATCGTAGCGCCGCCAATCGACAGGACTTGCGTTCCGCCTGTCGTTCGATCAGATCGACTGGCGGAAGGCGGGGCTGGATCCCCGCCTTGCTGTTCACCTGCAAAGCTGCAGGGAGCCAATAATGCCAAGAACGCAAGAACAAAGAGTGACCATCTTGCCATCGCGATCTCTTCCTCAACAACCGCCGTCAGTTTCTACCCGAAAATCCAAAAACGACGACAAACATCGTGGTCTGGATCAGATCGCTCAGATCAATCCTCAGATTTCATCAATCCATGCAATTGCCGTCTCGGGCGCCAGCCGTTTCATATAGTTCACTTCGACAAATGAATCGAGCACCTTGCCGTCTTTCGAGACCAGGAAGACCGCCGGAACCGGCAATTGAAAGGAAGTGGTCTCCATTGAAAGAGGGAATGTCCACACCAAATTGCTCTTGGACGGCCCTGAGATCACGGTCTAGCTCAAAGACAATCCCAAACTGCTGAGCCACCTTGTTGCCGCTGTCCGACGGGACGGGAAATAGAAGACTGTGCTTCTCCTGTAGCGTCAATAAATGATCAGGGGTTTGCGGAGAGATCGCAACAATCGTGACGCCTCGATCCGCAATCTCTGAATAGCGCTCCTGAAAAGCCCGAAGAGTGAGATTGCAAAATGGACACCAGGCTCCTCTATAGAACACGATGAGTAGAGGGCCTCGAGTTCGCAATTCCAAGCTTTTCACCATGGCGCCGGTTGCATCGGGCAGTTCGAAATCTCTAATTGCCTCCCCTGGCTGTATAGCGCGACTCTCAAGCCCCGATTCCTTGACCTCATGGATTGATGCTTCAATGGTGGGCATCACATGCGAAGGAGTCTTTTCCCTCACCATCTGTTCAACAGCACCGAGTTCTTCTTGAAGATCCATCTACGCTCCCCTCGTGGTTAACACGTGACCATTGGAGCGATATCCATTCAAAAAGTTACAAGTGGTGCTCTTTTGCAACTTCCACGAGAGAATTAGACTGCTACATCGTGCAGCGACCGTCGGCGTCCATAGGACGCTTCCCTTTGTCCGCCATTTCGCGTGACAGGATGGGTCAAAGAGCGGCGCCGAATCGGACGTAGCACACTTATTCAGCGCCTCTCGAGTCACGCCTTTATGCGTTGCATCTCCTCATCAAGGCGTGCGTGAAGCCGCTCACTGAAACCCAATGGCAGCTCGAAGACTCTTTCGTCAGCGGAGAGGATCAGAATATTTCGAGTGGAATCCAGAATTGCAGAGCAAATCTCACAGTGTTCCAGATGTTTCTGGACTTCGTTTCGTTCCGAAGCTTCCAGGTTGTTGTCGAGGTAACCAGAGATGTACTCCCAGACGTGTTTGCAATCTATAACCAAGGGAACCACCTCCGCTTAGGATTGACTTGTTTCAGTTGTGGTGCAAGCTTTTTTGTAACATCATTCGGGCTCGGTGCAGTCTCACTTTCACGGACGCTACGGAGATGCCGAGGGCCTCTGCCGATTCATTCACACTCAACTCCTCCACGTCTCGCAATAAAAAAATCTCACGGTAAATCCCTGGCAGGTCTGCAACGGCCAGTTGTATCATTTGCCGCACCTCCTTACGCTCAAGCGCTTCAGAAGGGACTTCGCGCCAGTCTCGAAGGATTGCCGGAGACACATGTCCGTCCTCTTCTGATCCGGCGTCCAGCGACTCTATCTTCATCGCCTTCTTCTGACGAAGCTTACTGCGAGCCTCATTGAGCGCAATGCTAATCAACCAGGTGCTGAACTTCGATTCGGCCCGGAACTTGGAGAGGTTCCGAAAGGCTTTGAGAAACGCCTCCTGAGCAGCATCTTCTGCGTCCGCTTCGCTCTGCAGCAATGAGAGCACCATCACGTACACGCTTCGTTCATGAGGTCGAATCAGATCATGAAACAGGTGGGTCTCACCACGCAGGATGGCGGCTATGATCTGTGCTTCGTCAACGACCTGGGGGTTGTCAACCATCACTTTTCAATCCCTGCGTTCCAGCGTCTCACCAGAAGTGCATCGAGAGAAAACAATCCTGCACCAAACACCAGCACCATGGCGGAGGCAAAGAGGAAAGTATATGGATCTGCGACGTAAAACTTTCCCGGATCCGAGAATACTGAAAACAACGCTTCTTTATCCGCAGTCCAGTACGCGACGAGCATGTTCACGGTAAGTACGAGTCCTATTAGTCTCGAACCCAATCCCAGAATGAGAAGAATCCCGCCGACGAACTCAAGTCCCGAGACGAAGTGTGCGGTAAGTCCTGGAGCAGAAAGGTTGAGGCTCGTGAAAAAGTCGGTCACTTTGTCGAGATGGTGCAACTTCCCCCACCCCGACTGCGCGAACTGCCAGCCCCAATAGAGCCGTACAACCAAGAGAAAAGGTGATTGAAGCTTTGAAATCAAGCCAGAAAATCGCATATACAAATCGAGCAAAGCCTTCATGACGTCCTCTTTCAAATCCGGGTATATCGCATCGAGCGATCTTCAACTGTCCAACGTGAGGACGGAAAGTAAAATCTCCTCGACTTCCTGCCCTTGCGCTCAGTTAGAGTTCTTGCCGGACGATCCGTTACAGAGGATCTTGATTCTTCTGCTATCAGTACGAACCTTTAGCATTTCCAACCCCGTCGGAATGTCGGCAGCGGAGGTCCGGCTCCGTGTGAGTGGCTGATCTTGCGCAAGAGCACCGTTCTCGAGCTGCCCATCAGAAATGGGGGAGAAGCCGCCTCCGGTGGCGCGCCCAACGCGGACTATATATATTGGTGGGTCAATCTGTAGACCCGTTCAGTCATCAGGAACCGATTACGTAACAGTTCGTGCTGCTTTGCCAGGAACTGCCGCGCGCGTTGATCGGGATCCCTCTGCCCCCGGCTCCGTGCGTGCCGATCTGGCATTGAAGAGAGGCGATCGGCCGCCTGAACCGGGAGGGAGCAGCCAATGAGAAACGGATATGTCATCGGCATGAACCTCGTCAAAGGGGTTCCAGTCGCCATCCAGAGTTTTTTGAAACCAGGGCTTGTTGGCTGCAACTGCGATTGCCTGTAACTCCTCCGCCGCATTGACGTCTCATGACCGTGCGGAGGAGGGATATTGTGACTCGTCGCTTTACTGCTTACTCCGCGTTGTCCATCGCTGCAGCACTGGCGGCCAGTTTGATTGCACTGTCTGCGCAGCCGTCAACCCACCTTGACTCCAATAACGCGCAACCTGGGCATCGCGCGGTCCTCGTGGAACTCTTCACGTCCGAGGGTGTTCCAGTTGTCCTTCGGCCGGCGCTCTTCTTCAGCAGGTCAACGGAAGATATAGCGACTCCGGCCAGCTCATCGTAGGCGTGAGCGAACACGTCACATACTGGAATAGTCTGGGCTGGCCCGACCCCTTCTCATCCCCCACTTCTACAGTCCATATCGCGTCTGCCAGTCTTGATGGGAACATCCTGACCGTCGACTTTTCCGTTAGTGGAACCATTCCAGGGAAGGGCGCGGAGATATACGCCATCCTTGCCGATGACAAAACCAGCTCGAACGTGCTGCGTGGCGAAAACTCAGGTCGCACTCTGTCGCATGTCTCCGTCGCCTGGACGATAACGCGGGTCGCGAATCTTCAAGAAGCGACAGAACTCACGATCCGCCTTCCCCTAGCGGGATACATTCAACAGTCCAGTCACCTTGGCCGTCATCTTATCCTGTTCGCCCAGGCACCCGGATTCGAACAAGTCCTTGGCGTAGACACACTATCTTTATAGGGCTCTCGCGAAAGACGGAACGGAGAATTGATTGCGGGAAAGCAAATGAGCAAGTCTGAGAGATACAGCGACACGAACCTGGCGTATTTTATGCTGCGCGCAACGTTAGGCCTCAACATATGTATCCATGGGGTGAGTCGCATTCTTCAGGGTCCCGGCGTCTTCGCAAATTCCCTGGTGGGCTCGTTTCACAAGACGCCACTACCAGACTGGTCCGTTCACCTGTTTGGTCTCGGGCTTCCATGGGTCGAAATCCTTCTGGGCGGCTTGGTACTGTTCGGCGTATCTCTACGTCTGGCGCTGTTTGGAGGCGCCTTTCTCATCTTTCTTCTCACACTCGGATCTTCACTGCTTCAGGATTGGAATGCCGCAGGCCTGCAACTTATCTACGCCATGATCTATGCCGGATTGTTGGCATTTCGGGCCAAAGACTGCCTTTCGGTGGACTCCCTGCGGCGCATCGCAGATCTTTCCTCAGCCACCGAATCAAGTCTACCGAGTGCGGAGGAGCGCTGAGATGAGAATTGCTGTTGTCGGAACCGGTGGTGTTGGAGGATATTTCGGCGCGAGACTGGCGGCCAGGGGTAACCCCGTAACATTCGTTGCGCGCGGCCAACATCTGGAAGCCATTCAGCGAAACGGTCTCACCATTCAAAGTTCTCGCGGTGATCTTCATCTCGACAACGTGCATGCAGTCGATAGTATTCGGAAGGTTGAGGCCGTCGATCTCATCCTGATTGCAGTGAAGCTCTGGGACACGGAAGAGGTAGCCTCAGCCCTCACGCCTCTGGCAGAAGGGGGAACCGCGATTCTTTCTCTCCAGAACGGCGTCGAGAAAGACGATGTACTAAGGAGGTTTCTGCCGACAGAATCTGTTGTTGGAGGCGTTTGCTACATATCGGCTTCGATTGCCAGACCCGGAGTGATCGGACATCACGGAGCCATTCAGCGCATTGCATTCGGTGAATACTCTGGCCGGGAGTCGGCGCGGACTCAGATGATTCTGGAAGCTTGCCGGCAGGCTGCGATCGATGCTGACATCTCGCTCGATATCCAACGTCTTATCTGGGAGAAATTTGTGTTCCTCGTAGGCCTGTCCGGAACGACCGCATCCATGAGACAGACCATCGGTACTATCCGCCAAAACCCCAGAACGCGGGCTTTTCTCTTGGATCTTATGCAAGAGGTGGTGAATGTGGGGCGCGCGGAAGGCTTGAATCTTCCTGAAAACTATGCGGCGGATCGACTTGATTTCTGCGATAGCCTACCCGCTTCCATGACTTCGTCGATGCACGCTGACCTGGAACGAGGAAATCGTCTCGAACTCCCGTGGCTTAGTGGGGCAGTTGTCCGACTTGCGAAGGAACGCCAGGTCAGCACGCCGCTCAATCGCGCGGTTTCGGACATTCTTGAGCCATTCATTCTAGGGTTCGGACAAGAGATCTAAGCGGAACATGCACGTTCGGTATCGACCGAACAGGCATCGCAATCCGAATCGGACAGAGGGATGTGGAAACATCCACCTGCGTCACTTGTCGCACCAATATCGGCCCGCCTGCCCCAGGCCGCCGCCCGAGAGCCTGCCCCGGAGCAACCCAGACTTCATTGTTTCGGGGGCCGGTTGTGTACGAATCGGCGATTCATGCGAATTTCGCGAAATGCATGGCGGCAGAGTTCATGCAATAGCGTAAGCCGGTTGGTTGGGGACCATCGTCGAAGACGTGGCCGATATGAGCATCGCATCGACGGCAGGAAATCGCGGTTCGCACCATGCCGAAATCCTTATCTCTGATCTCGACAACGTTCTCCTTCGCAAGGACTTGCCAGAAGCTGGGCCAGCCCGTCCCCGAATCGAATTTCGTCGCCGAGCTGAACAGCGCGGTATCGCAGCACGCGCATCGGAAGAGTCCCGCGGTGTGGAGATCCCAACTATCCCCGGTGTAGGGACGCTCCGTACCCGCTTGTCGAGCGACCTCATATGAGATTGCTGAAAGCTGACGCTTCCACTCGGCGTCAGGCTTCACGATGTGAGGAACGGTCTCTTTACCCAGGTTCGCGCCGGAAGATGAGAACTTGACTACTGTCACGATAGAGGGAGCATCGCCGCTCTGTTCCGCTGCTGCAGCGCTGGCAGAAGGCTTTCGTAGGGACCATAACGCGGCCCCCCGAAAGCGGTGACGGCGAGGGTAAGAAAGGTGCGTCGACTCGACTGTCGCACTTGTTCAACAGTTTGCCCGACGGTTTCTTTAGTTTGTGGTGACGTTTTGTTCTCCATGTTTCTTCCTTTTGGTACGACGATCTCCTCAATTGAGGGCTCTTCTTAGCCAAAGGTGAATGCGTCAGCTCGTACGGCCGGCGCCTCCCGACGACCAAGCTGCGGGCAACAACCACGCCTTTAGAAGAGGACGCCAAGGACTTCGGCAGCTTCTCCGAAAACCGGCTCTATCAGCTGATAAGGGAGCAGCATAACGTCCTTTCTAGACCGACAAGTTCACGCTTTAGCCGAGTTCGAGTGGTGAGCGATGCGAGCTTTCGGCGGATGACGTTGCCAACGTTGGGTCTTTCTGCAGCACTTTCGGTGACTGCGGTGATAAGACGCGAGCGGGACACAGAAGTTACGTATCCGACAGTGATCTTAATGCGCCCGAGATTCCCGATTCTTTACGCCCCTTCAGGGCGAGGTGTAAACACCATTCCTCACTCTTCGGATTCTGTAAATTTATGGACTTTCCATCGCTAGGGACGATCGAAACCGGAGCGTCCCCCTCGACACACTGCGGGTGGGCTAAACCGAGCACCAACCGCCTATATTTTGTCCGAACGAACAGCGGATGGGTCAGATGTCGATAACCGGATATCTTTCACTTCAAAACACTGCAAACAATCAGATCCCGGCACGGCCGGAGATTGGCACAAGCGCAGTTTTTTGCGTTCTCTCAGATCGACCGTAACCTTTAGCCCTTCGTGCACTCCAATGTGCAGTTCGCAGAAAGCGCAGCTGAGTGAGAGGGTTGCGAATGGGTGGTTCTCTCCCTCCTGAACTACTTTCCGGTCCTGCTGCGATTCTTTCGCGGTCAACCCTAACGTCCCTCGCCGCCAGGCGCGGCTCAACCAATGAAAGGCTTATCCCTATGACCACCACAGTAAAATCGCTCGCTTTGGCCGCCGCGTTTGCAGGTTTGATCGGCGGCACCACGGTTCGTTTGAACGCTCAGACGGCCCAGTCGAACGGCACCTCCGTTCAGTCCACACACGCCGGCGTCCTCCTCGTCCAGGACAAAACCCTGCCCAAGCATGCCTGCAAGGGTCAGAACGACTGTAAGGGTCAGGGCGGCGGCGATAAGAAGCATGCCGGCAAGAACGATTGCAAGGGCAAGGGTGGTTGCGCCACCGACGGTTCCAAGCCGCCGAAGGGTGCCTAACATGTCGCATTGTCTGGGGGCTTGGGTTGTTATCAAGCCTCCAGTTTTATCCATCTTCTAGTGTTCGGAGTCACATATGCCAGCGAACCGTTTCAACGGATTTACCGACTACGGGGTGGGGATCGGTCTACGCGTTCCGCACTATGAGCACATTTTTTCCAAGAAGCCCGTCGTCGACTGGTTTGAGATCATCTCCGAGAACTATATGGTCGACGGTGGACGGGCGCTGCAAGTGCTCGACGACATCCTCGATCAATATCGGGTCGTGCAACACGGGGTTTCGATGTATTTCGGCTCTGCGCAGCCCTTGAACCGGGAACATCTCAAACGTCTCAAAGAGCTGACTCGACGGACGAAGACTCCATGGCTCTCCGACCATCTATGCTGGGGAAGCGTTGATGGGCGTTACACGCATGACCTATTGCCCATCCCCTACACCTTCGAAGCTGTGAAGACGACGGCGGCGAGGATCCGGGAGGTCCAGGATTTTCTTGAGATTCCGATCGCTGTCGAGAATGTAAGTAGTTATGCTGAGTTCCATGAATCCCAGATGACCGAATGGGAGTTTCTAAACGAGGTGGTCGAGGCAGCCGACTGCGGAATCCTCCTCGATGTCAACAACATCTATGTCTCTTCCCAAAATCACACTCTCAACCCATTCGATTACGTCAACAGTGTTCCTGCCGAACGAGTGGCACAGATTCATATCGCCGGCCACTCTAAGTTTGAAAAGTACATCCTCGACACGCACGATCACCCAGTGCTCGATCCGGTTTGGGGTCTGTATCAACGGACGATTGAACGTGTTGGACACACCGCTACTTTGCTCGAGTGGGACGACAACATCCCGTCCTTCGATAAGGTGCATGGCGAGGCGTTGAAGGCAAACCAATATCTAGAGCCAACGGAGACAGCTTCGCAACCCGCGGAGCAGATGGTCCGAGAGGTGATCCACTCATGACGCTACTCGAGTTGCAGCGCCGCATGTCAGAGGACGTAATGCGGCCTCTCAGTGCCGAATTCCAAATGCAGACGACGACAGACGACGGACGTTCGACCGCGGCGATAGCCGAAGGCTACATTAAACCCAACGACCGCTTGTCCTCGTTCGACCGCCTTGAGATCTACAACCGCCAGTACTGGTTTCGGGTCATCACTGCTGTCGCCGAAGACTTCCCAGCCTTGAATGCGGTTCTTGGAAGTGAAGCTTTTGATGAGTTGGTTTTGGCGTACCTTCGAGAAAACCCGTCGTCCTCCTTTACGCTCCGTAACCTCGGCTCCAGGCTGCCGGAATGGCTTCAGAATCACGCCGAGTTTACGTCCGGCAACCACGACCTGGCGATGGATATTGCACGGTTGGAGTGGGCCTATGTGGAAGCGTTCGATCGAGCGGCGATTCCTCCTGTGAATGGTGCGGACTTTGCGGGCTTCGACGGCGAAACAAAGCTCAGCCTCCAGCCCCACTTGCAATTGCTCGATCTGAAATATCCTGTTGATGAAGTCGTTCTGGCTGTGCATAGAGAGACTGGCCCCAGCGACATCATGAGCAACGCAATCTCCGAACGCCGGCAGACTTCAGAAGCTGACTTGCCGGAGATGACGCGTCAGGACGTCTATCTCGCAGTCCATCGTTACGACAACTCTGTCTACTACAGGCGGATTGATCATGAAGCTTTCCAATTGCTATCCTCGCTCCAGTCGGGCAGTTCTCTTGGTTCTGCCCTCGAAGCAGCCTTTGAGGGCGGCGTCTATACCCTAGAGGACCAGACCGCCAAAATTCAGGAGTGTTTCGCACACGCCGCCGAGCTGGGATGGTTCTGTATAACGACTCCGAACTAACAACTTAAATCTTCATTCAGATCACGTATGTTGCCTCGTAGCCGCCTTGCAGCCACGGGCATGTATACGCACGCTGATAGCTGGAGCCGGCGAAAACGCAAACATCAGGACTCTTCATTCTCTGCTGGAGAGTGGAATCGACCCCCACAAGGGGACGCCTCACGAAAGGGAAATTTATGTAGTGCGCCGGGAGACCGGCAAGGAGTAGATGGTGCAAGTCCATTACGGTGAAGGTGTAGCGAACCACACTGACCCCGAGTCATACGCAGCATACCGTGATACCTATCTCTGCCCCGGGGAGAAGAGAGTGTCCCATCTACTGAACTGAGTTTCGTCACGACCTCGCACTGGCCCGGTTGGATTGCTATTTAAGGTGAACCGGTGAACCTCACCTGGGCAAAGAATCTGAACAATGCTGCTGGCGATGCACCTTAAATCTTCGCACCCGAAGTGAAATCAGAAGTGTTGCATAAGGGCATTCTGTGTAGTTCCCGTATGGATATGGCTCTCCATAAGGCCCAGATCGCGTTGGATCGTACGAGCGACGTCATCGCTGATCGCACCGTCATTTCTCAAACGCAGCAACGACTCTCTTTCTACCTGCACAACTTTCAGCAACAATGCGTCGCGCTGCTGACGACTGAAACCCTTCCCTTGCTCAATTTCCTCCGTGGGAAGATCGCGCAGGCGTCGTTCATATCCCGATAGCAGTTCATGAATGACGCTCGGGTCAAAGCTCTCGATCAAGCTGCGTCGGTTCAGATAGCGAATCGCTTCCTCCACAACCGTCCGTCGCGCACGCCGTTCCTCTCGCTCTTCCTCATTGGATCCGTCGATGGAAAGAAGTCGGATTAGCCATGGCATACTCAACCCCTGAAACACGAGAGACGTGCCGATCACGCAGAATGTCAAAAAGATAATCATGCTGCGTTGTTTGAGCGGCATACCGTTAGCGAGGGTGTACGGGACAGAGAACGCCGCGGCCAGTGACAGCACGCCTCGCATCCCTCCCCATGTGAGCACAATCAGTTCCTTGGGTTGAGGCGTTGGATTGTCAGCATGATGACGCCACCTGCCATACCAATACGGCGGCATACGTCTCTCCAAAGATCCAAAGTAGCCGAAGCAGGACCACGCTGATGCAAAAGATCGCACCCATGCGGATGAGAGCCCCAATCCCGATATGAAAGAGCTGTTTAAGCACAAACGGGAGTTGCAGACCAATCAAGATGAATACGACGCCATTGAGTACAAAGGTCAAAACCTCCCACACCACGGCGGATTGCAGGCGCACCTGTGGGGACATATAGGTGTGACTTTCCCGGCTCCTCAACCCAGTGAATTCTCAGGTTCGAAGGAGATTGGTGACTGTGACCATGTTCGGAGAATCAGTGGGCGAACTCGACGTTGGATGTAGTCTCTGACATTAGCCTCAGATTAGTCTGAGCGGCGTGTCCGGAACACTAGCAATACTGATAGCGATCTCATTCTTCAAGTAAAAAGGCAGCAACCCCTCCCCGGGTCGCATAAACATTGAATGCGAAGCGATGACCTTTTGGATTCACGCCGCCCCAATTCGGCGGAGATCCACATTCAGTTTTCAGGTCCCCAAATAATGAGGTTCCCCTCATCGACTAAGTCCTGAAACTCGCGTGGATCCAGCTTCCTTGACTCACCACCTCCGCTCCGATTCTCAACGAATTCATCAACCGTTCGATTGGCCCAACGAGCTTGTCGAAATGGGCTATCCATACCTAATTTGATTGACCTAGAGTGCTTGGCCGCGATTATGATGACACCTCAAGAGGGAATATGGATTCGATCATTTCGGCACCGGTTTTCGCAATCGCACTTTTTCTTGGAATGCTTTTGTTTCTTGAAATCGGGCGACAGCTGCGAAGACATCGTACGGTCCTCGCAGGCGACGAGCACTCCGGCTCGGGAGCGGTCGAAGGCGCAGTATTTGCCCTGTTCGGGCTCATGGTAGCATTCAGTTTTTCCGGGGCAGCGGCGAGGTTTGACGCGCGAAGGGCGTTAATCGTCGACGAAGCGAATGATATTGGAACGGCGTACCTGCGAGTGGAGATGCTAGCTCCCTCGGACCAACCTGCCATGCGCGGTCTATTCAGAAACTATTTAGACTCGCGATTGGAAGTCTATCGAAAACTGCCCGATATCGCTGCAGTTGAAAGGGAACTGACTCGTTCGGCTGAAATCCAAAGTGACATTTGGAAAAAGGCTGTTGCCGAGACACGATCTCAAGGAGCACATCCGGATTCGGGAAAACTGCTGCTGCCTGCAATCAACACAATGATTGACATTACAACAACCCGTACGGTGGCAGCTCGAACTCACCCTCCAATTATATTGTTTTACCTTTTGCTGGTTCTGGGATTGGCGCAGTCGCTCCTCGCCGGATTTAGTATGGCCGGTGCAAATCGACGAAGTTGGCTTCATCTCCTGGCGTTTGCAATGATCACCGTCGTAGTCGTATATGTCATCGTCGATCTGGAATTTCCAAGGTTCGGCTTGATTCGTATAGATAAGTACGATCAAGTACTCGTGGATCTACGAAACTCGATGACATAGCACGAGAATCCTGGTAATTCCTTCTGACTTCGGCAATCGTTTTGGAACTATGCCTTGGGCCTTCCAAACATATAGGCCAGAGCGTAAGCAGCGTCCTGCGAAGAGGTGCTTTTCTTGCCCCCTGCGCTTTGGAAGTTTGTTTAGCCGCCTTAGCTTTTGCCTTCTCGGCTTTTTTGTCCACTTTAGCTCGGCTCGTCGCGCCGCTACTCGGTAGCGGATTGCTCGATTGGGGTAGGCCCGACTTTACCCCTGCGATTAACACGATAGCCATCGCTAAAATCGACAAGCGTTTCATATTTTTTACCCAACATCTGTTGATTGGATGCATTCCAGGACATTAAGGTGGTCTCTGAATCATGCTTGGGTAGCCCTTAAGCTCAAGAGGTTCGTATTCCAGTCAAAGATGACTCTGACTTTTGGCTGCAAAGAGGCTGCAACCAAGAGGAACTCTGCGGGAGAGGATCGAAGAGCAGGAGGCGGCGTTCCCAGCGCGGCTGTGACAGCTACAATTAGCCATCTCTCCGAAGCACCGTTCGCGAAATGGGGGTTGAAACTCTTGAGATGGGCATTTTAGCGAATTTTAGAATTCGAACCAAGATATTCGTAGCGCTGCTCCCGCTGGCTTTCATGGTGATCGTGGCAGCGTTGTACGCGTCGATGGAGATGAACAGAATCGGCACGCGGTACAACGATCTGATTGGCAATGACTTCAAGGCGCTCCACAACCTAACCGTCGCGCGGGTGTTGAGCAATCGATTCGCACAGCTCCTCTATCAAGAGATTGCCGAACCCGACGTTGACAGAATGCGAGTGGTCGACGCAGATCTCGACAGGACAGCTGCGGAATTTCATTCCTCCGTCGCTTTGGCCAGCGCAGAAGGTCCCAATGTAGTGCAGAAGATCAACGCGGCTACGGCACTCTTCGATCAGGGTGTATCGGACGCCGGTCCTATTAGGGCAGCGGCCTTGAGCGGCAACAATGACAAGGCCATCAGGCTGGCACGCGAAACCTTTGACCCCGAGTTTCGCAAGGGAGGCGCGCGTTAGCTGACCTGGCTGATGAAATACACGCGACGGTCGACCAACGATCGGATGAGCTTACCAGCAGAACTCGTCGGACAATTCTGATCACCTGGATCGTGATCATTCTCGGACTCGCGGTATCTTTTACGATCGCCCTCTTGATCGTCCAGGTTGAAGTTGTCAAGGTGGTCCTGTCTTTCCGGACTCGGATATTGGACGTGGCGGAGGGGCGACTGGACCTTCCCATAACGAACCTCACCCGCCCCAACGAAATTGGGGAGATGAGCCGGGCATTGCAGACCTTGCAGATCGCTGCCCGTGAGCGGGAGATCCTGGGCTGGGTGAAGGCCGAGGTGGCGACTACGACTGAGCGACTTCAGTCGACAGAGGATTTCCCAGTGTTCGCTACCGTCCTACTAACGCGAATCTCAGAGACGTTAGATCTGCTGTACGGTGCGTTCTATCTGGCCGATGACAGTCGCACCCACTTCGCTCGTGTTGGCGCATTCGCAACGGATGTCTCGGCGGAACCGCGAGAGTTCGCTCTCGGCGAAGCTCTGGTTGGGCAAGCGGCGGCTGAGCGGCGTACTCTTCGGATTGTCTCTGAAGCCAACAAACTCCTCAGCGTGAACACGGGCGCTGGTGTCGTGACCCCGGCTTGCGTGCTTTTTTGCCGGTGATCAACCAGGACGACGTTCTGGCGATTATTGAATTGGCGCCTTCGGCCCTTGTGTCGGAGCAACAGCAGGCGCTGTTGGACGCATTGCTGCCGACCGTGGCTCTCAACACGAAGATCCTGGCCAGCAACCTTGTCACCAAGAGGCTGCTGGAGCATACACAGGTACAAGCCGCCGACCTTGCGGTGGCCAAAGAAGCGGCCGAAGCTGCTACTAAGGCGAAGTCTGACTTCCTGGCCAACATGAGCCACGAGATCCGCACACCGATGAACGCCATCATCGGAATGACGCACCTGGCTTTGAAGACCGATCTCTCTCCTAAACAGTCCGACTACCTGACCAAGGTGAAGTTCGCCGCGCACTCGTTGCTCGGGATCATTAATGACATCCTGGACTTCTCCAAGATCGAAGCCGGCAAACTCGATATCGAAAAAATAGACTTCCGGATCGAAGACGTGCTGGACAATCTATCGACCATCGTCAGTCAAAAGGCGCAGGACAAGAATCTCGAGTTCCTGATCGCAGCACAGCATGAGATCCCGCCCAATCTGATCGGTGATCCACTCCGTCTTGGACAAATCCTGATCAACCTGGTGAACAACGCGGTGAAGTTTACGGAACGCGGCGAGGTGCTGGTTACGGTTGCACAGGAGGAGCAGATAGCGGAGCGCGTAAAGTTGAAGTTCTCCGTCCGCGACAGTGGTATCGGCATGACGCCCGAACAGAGCTCGAGGCTGTTCCAGGCATTCGCGCAGGCAGACACTTCGACGACGCGAAAGTATGGCGGCACCGGGCTTGGACTCTCGATTTCCAAACGGCTCGTTGAGATGATGGAAGGCTCCATCTGGGCCGAGAGCGAGCCCGGCGTGGGGAGTACATTCCATTTCACCACGTGGTTCGGAGTTGGAACGCAAGACAAACGCCAACGATTGATCGCTGATCTGGCGGGTGTCCGGGCGTTGGTCGTGGATGACAATGCGCAAGCCCGCGAGATCCTTACTGAGGCACTCCGCGTCTTTGCACTCCGCGCAGAATCGGTCTCTTCAGGTGAAGATGCAGTGCGCGAGATTGCAGCTGCTGACTCTACAGATCCCTATCATCTGGTACTGATGGATTGGCACATGCCGGGACTCGACGGACTACAGGCCAGCCGCATCATCAAGCGCAACGAACGCCTGCAACATATTCCTAAGATCGTGATGGTCACCGCCTTCGGGCGGGATGAGATCAGAACGCAGGCGGAGGCAATTGGCGTCGAAAGCTACTTGTTGAAGCCGGTGAACCAGTCGCTGCTCTACGACACTCTGATGGATCTGTTCGGTGTTGTGGGAAAAGACGACGACCGTTCCCGCGCGAGGAAGGAAGATGCCGCCGTGCATGATGCCACGGGAATCCGTGTGCTGTTGGTGGAAGACAACGAGATGAACCAGCAGGTAGCGACGGAGCTTCTGGAGAGCGCCGGAGCGATCGTGACGGTAGCCAACCATGGCGGTGAAGCCGTGAAGATCCTGACCGCTGGAGATCAGCCTCCTGAGTTCGATGTAGCTTTTATGGACCTGCAGATGCCCGAGATGGATGGGTTCACGGCAACTAAGCTGTTGCGAACTGATCCACGCCTGCAGAAGTTTCCGATTATCGCGATGACGGCTCATGCTCTTGTGGAGGAGCGCCAGCGTTGCCTTAATGCTGGCATGAATGATCATGTATCGAAACCGATCGATCCCGACAATCTGTTTGCGACGTTGCTGAGATGGGCAAAGCCAAAGCCCAAACAGGCCGCCGGGTCCCCAACACCTGTCACCAATATAGAAGCTTCCGCCGAAGTAACCCTGCCAGAAATCGCAGGGATCAAAGTTGCGGATGGCCTGAACCGTGTCGCCGGGAACAGGCGACTCTACCGCGACCTGTTAGGGCAGTTTGCAGCCAAGCAAGGGGACGCTGCTGCCCAGATTTCGATGGCGGTCGAAAGTGGGGACCTGAAACTGGCTGAACGCATTGCTCATACTGTGAAGGGTGTCGCAGGCAATCTTGGAATCACGGAGGTCCAGTCGGCGGCCCAGAAGCTTGAGAAGGCACTCCGCGACGGTGAGGCAACCGTCTCGTCATTGCTCACTGAGTTCGCAGGTGTGATGAGCACGCAGGTTCAAGCAATCGAGAAAGCGCTGCGCGATTCACCGAGCGTTCGGCAGGAAATGGTGCGGACTTCACCCTTCGATCAGGAGGTGGCGGCTCGAGCAATCGCCAATCTCAGGCGATTGCTCGAAGCGAGCGACGGCGATGCCGAAGAGTCGTTTCGGAGTTTGCGAGATGCGGTCGCAAGTGTCATAGAGAAGCCATATCTGGATGATCTGAGCGTATCGATTACCGACTTCGATTTTGACGCAGCACTCAAGAAACTGGAAGAGATCGCTGACCGTTGTGCACGAAATCGGGGCGAGAAATATCCAGATTGACATCAAGAAAATCGTGCCGCTGGTGGATGATGCTTCTGCAAACATTCAAGTCGTGAATTCGATCCTGAAAGATATTTAATTTGCATCGCAACCAACGTCGCGAGACTGTACCGGCTGGCGAATGATTAATTTAAGAAATGACATTCGAGCCGGTATGCACGCGGCTCTCCTCCAGGTCCAACTCTCGCTGCAACGTTCGCAATACTTCATCGTCAATCTGTCCCTCGTCTCGTAGTCGTATGAGTGCCTCTCGCTCCACCTGCAGCACCGCCAAGATTGCATCACTCCGCCGGGCTCGGTCTATCAGCCCTTGGGCGGGTTCCTTGGGGCCTGTCGATATTGCATCCAATCTTCGTTGGTATGTTGCGATCAACTCTCCAAGCATCGCAGACTGATCCCGGTCCTTGGAACGGTTGCGATCCAGATGCACAAGTGCCTCCCGAAGCAACACCCGCCGTGCCTCCTGTTCCTCAGTGTTTAGATTCTCCGCATCACACAATCCGAGCCTTCGAATCAAGAACGGCATCGTCAGGCCTTGCAAGACGAGCGTCGCTAAGATTAAGCAAAACGCTAAATAAATGATCATGCTTCTTTGCGTAAACGTACGGCCGTCCGGAAGCGTGTACGGCAATGACACCGCAGCCGCCAGGGAAAGAACGCCCCGCATCCCACCCCAACCGATGACAAAGAGCTTTCGCGGCTCGGGTCTCTCGCCTGGCACCTTTAGGATCCAGCGCCGTACCAAAAATGCGATGTACGTTTCTCCATACACCCACCCCATGCGCACCGCGATCGTGACAAGACTGAAACCTACTCCGTACTCCAGTAGAACGAAGCGGCTCATACCGCCAATCTGCCCAATCACGTACGGAAGTTGCAGCCCGATTAGCACAAAAACAATTCCATTCAGTACAAATGTAAGTGCCTCCCAAACGGCTGTCGTCTGCAATCGCACCCGCGGCGACATGTATTCCGGGCTCTTCCGGCTCATATACATGCTGCATGCAATGACCGCTATTACCCCCGACACATGAACTCGATCCCCCAGTAGATAAGCCGCATAGGGCACTAGAATGCTGATGACGATCTCAATGGGTCCGTCGTCCACCCACCTCTCGAACCACGCAACCACAGCCCCAATTGCCAGTCCTACAAGTACACCACCGGCGGTCAAAAAGAACAGCCGTCCCACTCCCTCTATTATCGATGGTGTCCGGCCTGTCACCAACATGAGCAGCCCAAACTGCAGTGCGAGCAATCCAGTTCCATCATTGACCAGACTCTCTGCTTCCAGTATGTCTACGACCTGTTGTGGCAGCCCAACTCTCCGTGCAATCGATGTCGCTGCGATCGCGTCCGTCGCTGCCACGACCGCTCCTAGCAGCACAGCGGATCTCCAGTCGAACCCTGGCAGCAATGATCCTGCGGCCATTGCCAATCCCACTACCGTGAACAACACTAACCCGACCGCGAGCATTGCAATACTCACGAAGTTTCGTTGGAACTCTCTCCACGATAGCGTCCAGGCTGCCGAGTAGAGGAGTGGAGGCAGAAAGACAAGAAACACCAGATTAGGATCAAGCCCGATTCGCGGCATGCTGGGCAGAAAGCTCAATAGCAACCCCGCGACTACAAGCAGGATCGGATAAGGAACTTTCAGGCGCCGCGCCAGCCCAGCAAACGCTGCCACAAATACGAGCAGGAGCAGGAACACTGCCTGCACTGTTTGCACTCCGCTACCTGTCACCATCAGTTCACGGGCTCAATGTCGGGCAGTCTCACCCATGGGAAGACTATGTAGGATCTAAACAGCATGTTCTATTATCTCTCCGCGTCCCGGCGTCAGATGTTAAACAAAACGCGAGTCTTCGCGAATGCGTTACAGATGCGGAAGGAGACAGGTACCTGTGCAACTCGCGATGTCTTTGCATCTGGGCGGTAATGCTCGTAACGAAACAAAATTTGCCGGAAAGCGAGCGAGACCGCTCATTTGTGGTGACTACTCCCGTTGGTAAAAAGCGCAGCTTTGACAAACTGATAGATTTTGCTCAATGGGCCGCTGCCAACGCATTGGGCAAACCTGAAAGCGAGCGGTTGATGAACGGGCGCGATGTCGAATAAGTGGATTTGGTGGGAGGCCGTCATACAGCAAGTATCAGCCCTGGAAACCATTCTAGGGTCAAGCACACTTATTGCTGTCGACTGCGAATCTGCTCACTCATGGTTACTAAGCCTTGATCTAGAGGGCCGGGATCCGGCGGATGCGGAGAAGAGATTTCGGAAGGAGATGCGACAGGCCGCAGTGTAAAGTGCTTGCGGATCCTCTTGTTGGGCGGGTCGTCATCGTAGGAAATTCGCTGGCGGCGGTGTCTTGCGCCGCCAGCGTTCGCGGTTAGAACTTCACGAGGAAGGCGCCGGTTATCCGGTTCTCGCTGTTGCGAAGATCTGGGCTCCAGCCTGCAACGACGGAACCGGGCGCTCCGAATGTATTCCCGCCAGGCGGCGTTACTCCTCCAGGACCGGCGAAGTAGGGAACGTTTGCCGCACGGTGGTTGTACTCCAAGCGATAGGTGAAATACTGGCTCGGCATGTAGTCGCCTGTGACCGAAGTGTCCCACGCCTTGAACGGATCGCCAGGGTTCTCAGTGAAGTACGGCGTCCCAGAAGCAGCCGTCGCACCGTTGATCGGTGGCAACAGCACCAAGTAGCGGCCGGGATTGTTGATGCGTCCGCCGCCTATCGTGAGAGCATACTTGTCGCGGTCAAACCAGAGTCGGTTGTAAACCATGAAACCGAGGAAGCTCTGCTTCGGGCCTTGCTTGGTATTGCCATGGCAGCTGACTCCGCCGCCACTCTCGCAACCAGCGTCGCCGGTAACAGTAAAGGCAGCTTTGCTGATCATGGAATCGGGGCGGTCGTAGTACTTGTACTCGACGCTGTCGTCGGTGTGTAGGCGGGTGCGGCTGGGTACGCCAAGCGCATCCTCCCCGTAACCGTACTGGTTGCCGAGAATCTGCAACTTGCCGGTGGGTCTCCACAGAATCTGTCCGCCGAGGCCAGGCCGACCGTTGAACCGGCCGTAGGACTGCCAGCCGTTGATGAACCATGGCTCGATCTTCAACTTGGCCGTGGGATACCACTGCACGCGCACGCCGTTGAAGAACCAAGGCGTGTTCGACGAGACGTACGACGGCTGATAGGCCCAATTATCAAATTGGTAAAACGAGAACAGGCCGACGTAGGAGAGGAAGATGCCGGCATCCACGTTGAGACCGTGCTGCACGTTGAAGTGGTAGCCAGCGTTAGCCTCTGACACATAACGATAGGCGTCGGCAAGATCCCACTGTCCGCGCGAAGGGCTGGCATCGTTGCGCGGAGTGGCCGTGGAGTAAAGGCCAATCTGGCTTAGAACGCGGGCGCGCACATTGTTCAAATGGAAGTCGCCACCGATTGCGAGGTCCGTCAGGGTGACCTCGCTGGACCGAAAGACTTCGCTCGATCCGACGATGGTGTCGTCCTGCGGATGGCGGAAGTCGTAGGTGTAACTCACATCCGAACGTATCTCCGGTGTAAAGAATTTGGTTGCATAGGGAGTGTCCTTGGTGCGGGAGTTTCCGTTGAGCCAGGTGAAGTCCGCAAAGGCGAATGGCTCCGAGTGCGGACTGGACGGATCAGTTACCTCTGGCTCCGCTTCGCTGAGGGCGGGGGGCAACTGAGGCCTTTGCCGTCGTGGTGTGATGGGTTTCCGGCTGGGCTGAATTGGCTTTCTTCAGCTCGACGAGCTCCTTCTGAATCTCCTCTAATTTGTCCTGCAAATGCTGAATCTTCTGGTCTTGAGGTGTCTGAGCATTCTCGACCGCTGTTTGTAGATTGGGTGTCTGAGTCTGCGCCTGTAAATCTCCCGCGCTGAACGTCAGCCCCACTCCAAGGGTCAAACCCATCAGACAAAGTCTCTTGTTGGGCGATTTCGTTGTTTTTTCACTTTACTTCTCCATTCTGGCGGCCTCCGCGCGGCTTGAGCACGCGAACTAAACCACCATCCAACCTAGTTGGGGCAAGATAAAGAGTTCGTCACGAATGCATAAAGAATCCGCAACTACCCGGAAGAACCTAACTACGATCGACTAGGTGCCAAAGGAGGGTTGGCTGCTTGCCTGCAGCGCCTCTCTACTTTTTTCTTGATCTGTACCTATTTCTTCTTTGATCCAGAGAGACAGTACTTGGATTTTTCCGCTGCCGAAATATTTCGAATTTCGCAGTTGATCGACTTGCGATTGTTGCTGAGGCTGACGTTCGGTTAGACATCCTAGCGGAATACGGAACACGTGAACTCTGGCAGGTCGATTGGCGGAAATTGCGCCAGAAAGACTTATGGCTTAGGGTTCCTAGACATCTTGTCCATACTTAGCTTCTTCGAACCTTGATTTATGCATGACATTTCAGAAATTATTTTCCGGCAGGGAGTGGTGCAGCCTGGTCGAGGGCAAGGTTGAGTTCGAGGACATTAACCGGGGCTCACCGAGAAAGCCGAGCTGACGGCCCTGGGTGCGTTGGGCAACGAGTCTTCGGACGGCATCTTCACCGAGGCGGCGCTCGCGGGCGATGCGCGTGACCTGGAACTCTGCTGCGGCGGGGGTGATGTGGGGATCGAGCCCGGAACCAGAGGCGGTGACCAGGTCGATTGGAACATCGGTATTGGGGTGGTCGAGTTGAAGGGCGCTAACGTCAGCGGCGACGCGATCAATCAGCTTCTTGTTTGTGGGACCGTAGTTGGAGCCTGAAGAGTTGGCGGCATCGTAGCCATTGCCTGCCATGGAAGGACGCGAGTGAAAGTAGCCCGCCGCAGTGAAAGGCTGACCGATGATGCGCGAACCGATGAGTTGGCCATTCTGATGGAGCAGCTGACCGTTCGCCTTGTCCTTGAAGAGGACCTGAGCGATACCGGTGACGACGAATGGATAAACGAGGCCGAAGATTACAGTAGTGACTAATGTGTAGAGGATGGCGGTAATGAGGTTTCGACGCATGGAACGGTCCTTTAGGCCAGGTGCAGGGCAGTGATGATGATGTCGATGAGTTTGATACCGAGGAACGGTGCAACGAGGCCGCCGACCCCATAGAGGATGAGGTTGCGACGCAAGAGGGCATCGGCCGACATGGCCTTATAGCCAATGCCGCGCAGGGCCAGAGGGATGAGGCCGACGATAATTAGGGCATTGAAGATAACAGCTGAGAGGATGGCCGACTGTGGCGTCTTCAGATGCATGATGTTCAGCGCAGCAAGCACGGGGAAGGTCGCCGCGAACATGGCCGGGATGATGGCGAAATATTTCGCCACGTCGTTGGCGATCGAGAAGGTGGTGAGCGCGCCGCGGGTCATCAGAAGCTGCTTACCGATTTCGACGATCTCGATGAGCTTGGTTGGATTCGAATCGAGGTCGACCATGTTCCCCGCCTCTTTGGCCGCCTGTGTTCCGGTGTTCATGGCAACACCAACGTCTGCCTGGGCCAATGCGGGTGCATCATTAGTGCCGTCGCCGGTCATGGCGACCAACTTCCCCTCGGCCTGTTCGCGTTTAATGAGGTCCATCTTGTCCTTCGGCTTCGCCTCAGCGAGGAAGTCATCGACACCGGCCTCGCGCGCGATGGCGGCGGCGGTGAGCGGGTTGTCGCCGGTGATCATGATGGTCTTGATGCCCATCGACCGCAGTTGGGCAAAGCGCTCCTTCATTCCCCCTTGACGATGTCCTTGAGGTGGATGACCCCTAGCGCCTGACGGTTCTCGGCAACGACCAGCGGCGTGCCTCCGCTGCGCGCCACGGTCTCGACCGCTGCGCGGACTTCATCCGGAAGATTACCGCCATTCTCTTTGAGGAACGCGGCGATGGCATCGGTCGAGCCCTTGCGAATGATGCGACCGTCCAAATTCACTCCCGACATCCGGGTGACCGCACTGAAGGGGACGAACTCGGCTTGCAGTTCGCCGAGGTCGCGACCGCGAAGGCCGTACATCTCCTTGGCGAGCACGACGATACTGCGGCCTTCGGGTGTCTCATCGGGTAGAGACGAGAGTTGTGCGGCATCGGCAAGTTGATCCTTACTGACGCCTGGTGCGGGGATGAACTCCGACGCCTGCCGGTTGCCTAGCGTGATGGTGCCGGTCTTATCGAGCAGCAGAGTGTTGACATCGCCGGCAGCTTCGACCGCCCGTCCCGACATCGCCAGCACATTGTGCTGAACGAGACGGTCCATACCGGCGATGCCGATCGCCGAAAGCAGGCCACCGATGGTCGTCGGGATCAGGCAGACCAGCAGCGAAATCAGCACGAAGACCGTCTGCGGCGCGGTCGAGTAGATTGCGATAGGCTGCAGCGTCACGACAGCTAGAAGGAAGATGATCGTAAGTCCGGCCAGCAGGATATTGAGCGCAATTTCATTCGGCGTCTTCTGGCGTTCGGCCCCTTCGACCAGCGCGATCATGCGATCGAGAAAGGTCTCGCCGGGGTTCGAGGTGATCTTGACTTTGATCTGGTCCGACAGGACGCGCGTACCACCAGTGACGGCGGAGCGATCACCGCCCGCTTCGCGGATCACCGGTGCCGACTCGCCCGTGATGGCAGACTCATCAACAGAGGCTACTCCTTCGATAACTTCGCCATCGCCGGGGATCATGCTGCCTGCGATCACGAAAACCACGTCGCCGGCGCGAAGCTGCGAGCTAGGGACCTCTTCTGTCTTGCCATTCGGCAGGTAGCGGACCGCGATGGTCTCCGACTTGGCGCGGCGCAACGCATCTGCCTGGGCCTTCCCACGGCCCTCGGCCATCGCCTCAGCGAAGTTCGCAAACAATACCGTGAACCACAGCCACAACGTGATCTGAAGATCGAAGCTGAGTGCATGTTTATGCGCGGCGATGTCGCGGAAAAGATAAATGCTTGTGATCATGCTGCCGATCTCAACCACGAACATGACAGGGTTCTTCATCATCGTGCGCGGGTTGAGTTTGACGAGCGCGTCCACCAGGGCACGGCGGACGATCTTTGTGTCCCAGAGGGAGCGTTTACGGGTATTTGCCATGACCTCTTCTTTCTGGGCTAGAAGCTTTTGCCGGCGTGCATCAGGAGGTGCTCAAGGATGGGACCGAGCGAGAGCGCAGGGAAGAAGGTAAGAGCGCCGACGATGAGGATGACGCCAACCAGAAGCACCGTAAACAGAGGCGTATGCACCGGAAAGGTTCCCGGCGACGGAGGCACCAGTTTCTTCTTCGCGAGGTTACCGGCTACGGCCAACATTGGGACGATCATAAAGAAACGACCGACCAGCATTGCCGTGGCTAGCGACAAGTTGTACCAGTGCGTGTTTGAGCTGATGCCGCCGAAGGCCGAGCCGTTGTTGCCGGTAGCCGAAGTGTAGGCATAAAGTATCTGCGAGAGACCGTGCGGGCCTGGGTTCGTAATGCCGGGGAGGCCGAGATTCGGCGTCATGAGCGCCACTGCCGTGAAGCCGAGAATAGAGAGCGGAAAGATCAGCACGTAGAGCATGGCCATCTTCACATCGAACGATTCGATCTTTTTGCCTAGATACTCTGGCGTCCGCCCTACCATCAGTCCGGCGATGAAGACCGCCAGCACAACAAAGATCAAAATTCCGTAAAGCCCAGCGCCGACGCCGCCGAAGATGACCTCGCCCAGCATGATGTTGACCAGCGGGACCATCCCGCCCAGAGGCATGAACGAGTCATGCATGCCGTTGACCGCCCCGCAACTTGCATCCGTCGTCACGGTAGCAAAGAGCGCGGAGTTGGCGATGCCGAAACGAACTTCCTTGCCCTCCATATTGCCGCCGGCCTGTCCCGCGGTAACGTGCTGGTTCACAGAATGCAGAAGAGGGTTCGCCTGTGCTTCGGCATAGTAGGCGACAAAGACACCGGCGAAGAACAGCGCTGCCATCGCGGCAAAAACGGCCCAGCCGTGCTTCGGTGCTTTGGTCATACGTCCCAGCGTGACCGTAAGGGCACCGGGGATCAGGAAGATGGAAAACATCTCCATCAGGTTCGAGAGTGGCGTAGGGTTCTCGAACGGATGCGAGCTATTGGTGTTGAAAAAACCGCCGCCGTTGGTGCCAAGCATCTTGATGGCCTCCTGCGAGGCGACGGGGCCCTGCGCGATGTTCTGCGTCGTCACTGTTTGCGTGGTCGTCTTTCCATCCGTGCCTGTCGTGGTCACAGTCTGGGGTTGAACCAGCTTCGCCTGATCATAAGGACGGAAGTTCTGTACTACGCCCTGCGAGACCAGCAGCAGCGCATAGATAAGACATGTAGGCAGCAACACCCAGAGCGATGCGCGCGTGGTGTCGACCCAGAAGTTTCCCAGCGTCTTTGACTCCCTGCGCGAGATCCCGCGAATCAGTGCGACGGCCAACGCAATCCCCACTGCCGCCGAGAAGAAATTATGGTAAGCCAGCGTGAGCATCTGCGTGAGATAACTCATCGTCGTCTCCGGCACGTAAGACTGCCAGTTCGTGTTAGTGGTAAAGGATGCCGCGGTATTCAACGCTAGATCGGGCGCGACTGCGGCCAGATGCTGTGGGTTGAGCGGAAGCAGATGCTGCAGCCGCTCAATCGCATAGGTCGCGAGCATCGTCACCAGGCTGAACAGCAGCATGACGACGGCGTACTCGGTCCACTGCATCTCATGCGTCTCATCGATGCCCGTCAAACGATAGATCAACCGCTCGATGGGGCGAAAAATATAGTCGGCGAAGGTGTGCTCGCGCTCGAAGACCCGGGCCATGTAGAGGCCTAGCGGCTTGGCGCAGACAAGCACCAGCGCGAAGAAGAAACAGATTTGGAACCAACCGTTTGCGGTCATTGAAGTGCGTCCTTTAGTTACTTAGCTAGAACCTTTCAGGGTGCAAAAGCGCGTAAACGAGATAAACGAGAAGGGCAACCGTGACGAGGCCCAGCAGAAGAGTTTCCATCATTTGCCTTCCTTCGTCCCCAGCCGCTCACAGCCGGCCGTATAAGCAATGGCAACCAGAAAGAATCCGACGCTCGCTACAATGCATCCCACATCCCACATGATGAATATCCTTCTTCCTGCCTTCACGTTCTATCTGTCGCAGGGTGCACATACAGTTTTGTCACCAGAACTATCATTCAAACAACCGTCGTATAAAAAAGGCATAACGATTCCACAAAGAGTTCGAAGCGGAGAGCATTTTGTTCCGGCGGCGCAGACCCGACAGCGTGACGAGATCAAGACGGATTTTTAGGACCATCCGAAAGGTCATTTCCTTGGGAAGCTGGCTGGGCCGAAATCGATTTTTGACTCTGGCCCAACCCGAGACAATGGTTTTGCCCCTAGTGACGGCCTAGAAGTCCAATCGTAGAGCGGCTTGGCCGGTACGGTTGCCTGCATTCTCTGCCGTCTGGGCCCCGATCAATGCACCGAAGGTAGAGGGACTGTCCACGACGGTTGCTGGAGGAGCGAAGTTGGTGTGATTCAGCACGTTGGTGAAGGTAGATTCGAAACGAGCATGTACCTTCTCCGTGATGCGGAACGACTTTGCAACCCCGAGACTGACTGCCGCTGTTCCCGGACCTTGCAGGATGCCGACTCCGGCATTGCCGAAGCGGCCTGCTCCAACCGCTGTCGGTGAGAAGGCAGCCAGGTTGAAGAACTGCGATCTTGACTGACCCGCATAGAACTTGGTCGATACAACGTCGGGGCGCAAAACTGCGCCGCGGTTTGCCACGTTCGTGTTGGACTGGTCATTTGTCTGCTGCTGACCAGTTGCCGTTGCGGGACAGGAACCGTCGACGTTTGCTTGTACCTGACATCCGCCGGCGCTGATACTCGGCGTCTGCCAGGGTCCGGTTTCAAGCAAGGTCACCGTCGTAAGGTCCCAGCCGCCCAGGAATGCATCCTTGACACCTCCGCCCCCATAAAACTGCGGCCCCTGCCAAACGGAAGCTGATACACGCCAGTCAGAAGCATGCGGTGACGACGTGTGCCTTCAACGTTGCCAAGATCCTGTTTGATATTGAATCGGTTCGCGATCGGCCCACCATAGTTGACCTCACCTGCGAAGGAACTCGGAGCATCACCCTGGTTGTCCGCCTGATTGTTGGCGAAGGTGTAGTTTGCATCGAAATAGAGTCCATGCTGCATCCGATGCGTTGCTTCCAACTCGAACGCATGATAGTTTGCCTCGCCAGCATTGAACGTGCTGAAGAGCTGCGCCCAGTTGGTGTGAGGAGACCGCGGATCGGCCCATGGGATTGCAGCCGTTGTCGCAAAGGCAGTTGTACTTGCAGGAATCTGGTTCAGGTCCTCCGTAATACTCAGCCGGTAGGTGTGCATTCCCACATAGCTCGCGCGGACGGATGTCTGGCTGGAGATCTCCCGCTCCACCGTTAGGTTCCATTGGTTCGACTGCGGATCACGATAGGTTGGGTCTACCCCTTGATCGAGACTGCCGCCACCAATCTGCGCACCAACAGTAGAAGGTGCTGTGTTGGGGAACTGAATCTGTGGAGTATTCGGTCCCGCCGTGTTTGAGTTCGAGTAGGTGTGCAGACTCGAGGTTGGGTTGCCACTGTTGTTGAACGACAGCGGACCGAGGTTGGTCATCGTGTAGATGCCGAAGCCAGCACGTACCACAGTCTTTGTATCGTTGAAGGGTCGGTAAGCCACGGACAAGCGCGGCTGGAAGTTCCCTTTGTAGGTATTGCGCAGGCTCTGGGGCAACCCATCCTGGCTTGCCGTCACATACTTTGTGCACGGAAGCGAGTTGATGTTCAGATTGCAAGCGTTGAACGATTGCTGGAAAGCAACATTCGAGGGCGTAATGTTCTGGCTTGTTAGATAGGCTGCCAGAGCGTCCGGAACGACGATCGAATTGTTCCTTTGGTCGAAGTTCGCGAGGTTGCCGCCATCTTCCTGAAATCCTGGAAGCACCTGCCAGCGCAGCCCATAGCTCAGAGTCAGATGGCTGTTCACCTGATACTCGTCCTGGGCGAACAGGCTATATTGTGTTGCCGTACCGCCCACGTCGGGGCTGGATACTGCGAAGTTCAGCGTAGTTGGCGCTCCCTCCAGAAAATCGCCGAAGGCGTTCCCGGTAAAGGTCGGCTGAAAGAGGAAGCTGCCAAAATCGTCCGAAGCGAAGGTCGGAGCAAAGCTCTCCAGGTCGAAGTAACGCACTCTGCGGATATCGATTCCGCCCTTCACGGTATGTTTCCCGAGAGTGTAGGTCACGTTATCGCTGAACTGCGTCGTCTTCGATTGTGTGACCCCGGCCTTGTCCCTTCCAATTGAGGTCAACCCGGTACCGGAGCTGAAGTTGAAGGTAGGAAATGCATGCGTTGTCGGATGCTGACTAATATTTACTCCAGTCAGGTCAAGTTGATTCAATGCGTCCGACCCCTGAATCGGAAAGTTGACGCTCGTTGTGACGTTCGTGAACCCATAACGAAACTCGTTCAGCAGCTTAGGAGTAATCGTATAGGTGTGCGAGAACAAGAAGCTGCGGTTATGAGTTGAGTCGACATCGTTCGGCAAGAACGCGTTTGCGAAGTCGGATGTGATGTTTTTCCGGCTAAAGCGGGCGTAGGCCGACTGTTTCGAGGTGATCGTTTGATCGATACGAAGATCGGCGCCGTCCGTTCGTGCCGGGGTAGATTGAAAGTTTTCGTAATTAAAGCCAGACTGCCCGTCCACGTCTGGCAGCGGAATGTGGGTCAACAGTGCCTTCGCCGTGGCGCTAATGTTGGCTGTGGGAATCGGAGCCAGTGACGGATTAAATCCGCTGAGATCACCATTTCGTTCAGCCTGTGTTGGCACCTCGAACTGCTGCGCTGCCGCGGTCGTCCTACGGTTTCCCTCGTAGTCCGCGAAGAAAAAGGTCTTGTCGTGTCCGCTGTATAAATGCGGAATCGTCACCGGTCCGCCGAGGGAAAAGCCGAATGTGTTGAACTTTTTTGGGGCCTTTGTGCTGAAGCCATACGGAGTGGCATCAAGCGCCTGGTTTTGCAGGTATTCAAATACGCTGCCGTGATAGTTGTTCGTTCCATTCTTTGTCGTAAAGGTAACGTCACCGATCTGAGAGAACTCTGCGCTGTTGTTGAATGAGGTTACTTTGACTGCCGCGATTCCCTCCTGCGAAGGGTAAGCATCCTGCAACGCGCCATTCTGCCTCACGTTCACGGTCGAAATACCGTCGACTGAAAAGTTCACCATGGAAGAACTCGCCCCGCCAAGCGCGATGTTCCCTGAGCTGTCGGTTTGCACATTGGGCGACAGAGCGAGCGCACCGAGTGGGCTGGTGGTTGTGGCGCGATTGTTCAAAGGAAGCTGCGTCATCTGCAGGTTGTCTTTGGAGTCGCCAAGTGTCCCGTTTTCCGTATTGATCTGGTCGGCGGCGGAGGTCACTTCGACCGTGGTCGATTGCGCAGCTACGTTCAGGGCAACGATGAGCCGCAGGTCCTGACGGGCCTCGACCAAAATCCCGGTGAGCGCCGTATCCGCGAATCCATCATGATGTGCGCGAAGGCGGTATTTCCCGGCTTTCACGTTTTCGAAGATGAAGTTGCCCGACGAATCAGCTGTAACCGTGCGCTCAGTGTTCTCGTCGATGCTGTGGAGGACGACCTGGGTGTCGGAGACGACTGCGCTGGTGTTGTCCTGGACGATCCCTCGAACACTGCCGAACGTCGACTGCGCGAAAACAGGCGTGGCGAAGATCCAAATCAAAAGAATGGTGAGCATCGAAAGTGACTGCATACAAAGCTGCAGCTTCATGCTTTTCGGTGTCGCAGCGCGTCTGAACTTGCTCTCGTGCTTTTCAAGGTGTGTCTGTTGCGTGACAGCAACGATTGAATCAGACTGAAAAAGGCCCCTAATATAGTTCATTGAATCACCTCGTGAGACCGGATATCTACCGGCCACCTTCAGTGAATCCTTAAGTCCATAAAATACGCATAAGCGCGGTTCTTACGACTTTCTTATGGATTCGAAGCTAAAATCTTACTTTCATTGGTCGCGACAGAATGCAAACGAGAACAATTCGCGACACTGCTGTCAGGATCGCGGCCGGTATCCTGGCAGCGTTGTTTATGACCTGGGTCGCCTATCGATTTCATTTCAATCTCTCTTCCGCGACCTCGATCCATCTTTTTCTCGTCACTGCCATTGCATTGCGATGGGGCTTTCTTGAGGCAAGCATTGTGTCTTTGTTGTCCGTGGCCTGTCTGGACTACTTCTTCACGCAACCGTTGTTCGCGTTCTACATGACGGACTCCCATGACTGGTTAGCGTTGATCACCTTCGAGAGTGTCGCTCTGCTCGTAAGCCGTCTCTCCAATCAGGTCAGCCGCCATGCTCGCGATTCCGAGATGCATCGATCCCACCTGCAGAAACTGTACGAACTGAGTCAGAACGTCCTTCTTCTCGATCGGCACGAGCCGGTCGATCAACAGCTCGCCATCCTGATTCAGACCACCCTTCAGGCGAGGGAGTGGCCCTATGGGACGCTTATGACCTCCACCTAAGCACGAGCGGCGCCTGTGACGTAACCGATGATGAAGTGCGGGACACCTATTCTTCCGAACGCAATGAAGACGACTCCGCGACCGCTACCTCGCGACGCGTTCTGCGCTCCGGCACGCGGTCCATCGGCTCGCTGGTCATCTCTGGCCATTCGTTGGATGTTGCTTCGATTAACGCAGCCGCTTCGCTCACGGCGGTTGCCATTGAGAGGGCGCGCTCCTTCGCAGCGGAGAGCAGCGCGGAAGCAGCTCGCGAGAGCGAACAACTCCGGTCCACCGTTCTGGATGGTCTTGCGCATGCCTTCAAAACTCCACTGACAACCATCAGAAGCTCAAGTTCCGGCCTGCTTGAAATGGATACGTTGTCTGGCGCCGAAAAAAGGCTCGTGGCCCTGATCGACCAACATGCCGGCCATCTCAACGATCTGACTACCCGTCTGCTACGCACGGCGAGGATCGACAATGCCGACCTCAAACTGAAACGGGAACACATTGATCTCAGGCAACTCATACAAAGCAGTATTGACGCGTCTTCGCAGGAGCTCGACGCGCATCCTATTCACCTTCAACCGAGGATGCAACGCAGTATGGTTTGGGCCGACAGGCAACTGTTGGAGATGGCACTTTTCCAGTTGTTGGATAATGCCGCGAAATACGGCAGCCCTAACTCTTCGATTACGATCGATGTTCAAGAGGAACAGGCGGAGATCCTCATCAGTATCAGGAATGAGGGGTCTTTTATCCCGCCGGACGAACGGGAAAAGATCTTCAAGCGCTTTTATCGCAGCCCGGGTTCGGACCGCAGGGCGTCTGGAACAGGCATCGGTCTGTCTGTGGTCAAGCGCATCACTGAGGCACATCAAGGACGATCATGGGTGAACAGTGATCCCGATACAGGGACCACTTTCTTCCTTACGTTACCCCGAACGGCAAAGGAGATGTGACACGTGGGAGAGAGATTGAATGTACTCATCGTGGAAGATGATGCAGGTATCCGGCAGAGCTTGTTTGAGACCTTGTCCGCACTAGGGTTCGTGGTCGGAGAGGCCGGGACAGGAGAAGAGGCTTTGCTGCGTCTCCGCATGATCGACTACGACGCGGTATTGCTTGACATCAATATGCCTGGAATGGGAGGGATTGAAACGTGCCGCAGGATTCACGACAGCTACCCTCATCTCCCGGTCATTGTGCTTACAGTTCGGGATGAGGAAGATGACAAGGTCGAGGCACTCGATGCGGGAGCCGATGATTATGTGACCAAACCCTTTCAGATCCGCGAACTGACCGCGCGCCTGCGCGCCGCGATCCGTCGTTCCAAGACATCGGCTGTCGCGCCAGAATCCTGGATCGTCATCGGCGATGTGATGCTGAACCCGGGCCGACATCGGGTTGAGAAGCAGGGACAGGAGCTTCACCTCACTCCAAAAGAATTCGAGATGCTGCGTTATCTGATGGAACATGCAGGTCGCCCTGTGCCCCACAGTCGTCTTCTGATCTCCATTTGGGGATCGGAGTATGGAAACGAACGCGAATATTTGCGCGTCCTGATCAGCCAGCTTCGAAAAAAGTCGAAGACGATCCCGCACGCCCGACATACATTCTGACGGAAAGCCATATTGGCTATCGCTTTCGCGAGGCTTAGCCGTGCGCGAGGAGCCTTGCTTCAAATCGTCCCCTTGCCCGTCCGCTGAAGCATCTCGTATGCTGATGGGGGAAATAATAGGCTAGGCTCCTCGCGTCCGAAATCGGTAGTGGATGTTTTCATGTCGATTGGTCGTAAACTGAATGACAGAGATCGCACGGTTTTGGCGATTCGTTCCGCCGAAGGGCAACTGGGAAGATGCGTTCAAGAAGTCATTCGAGAAGAAGAAGCCAGCATAGGGCTGGCCAGAGTGGGTGACCAATGGCAACACACGAAATTGTGATGTTTCTATGCGGCTTCATAGCTACCAGCGCATTAGTCCTGAGTGTGGCCATGGCGTGGTCTTTATTCCAGTTGAATAAGATGATTATGTCCGGTGGGAAAAACAAGCGAAAGCCCTACCGCCTCTAGAGTGTGAACAAATCACAACCCGCCGATTGGCGGGTTTTCTATTGGAGGTCACAGGTGATAACCTTCGCGATACTACTGGGAAGTCTCATCCTCGCAGTCGCTTTTTCAAATCCATATGACATTCTGAAGGGGGCCTACAAGCGCGTTTCTTGCCCCAACGGCCAGCGTGCACGCTTCAGCTGATAGGGATGTTCAGCAGGAGACGTTGGCAAGGCGACCCTGCATGCGCCGCAGCAGCGGTGAGATCGTCAATCCATGAACCAAGATCGAAAGGATCCAGTGAGGAGTCTTCTACGTCTTCGGGGAGAGCTACAGAGACCAAAAGCCACGGTTTGGCCCTTTCAAGGAGAAGTGTCCGATGAGTTTGCAGGTTATCCCAGACATGTCAATCCGGAACATTCTGTTTGCGACTGATTTTTCGTCTTACTCTGAAGCGGCTCTACTTTACGCAATTGCCGTGTCCCGTCGTTACCATGGACTACTCAGTATCGTGAGCGTTGTTCCTGGGGAGATTTGCGACAATGCGCAGCCCCCGGACGCGCTCTACTTTAGACATTCTGCGGAGAAGAAGATGGCGCAGCTTGTGGCATCTGAGATGTTCCAAGGAGTCAAACATCAAGAGTTCATCAAGGAGAATGAGGGAGAAGGAGATGTCGCCCAGGTTTTGTCTGAACTGATGCGGGGCCTTAAAACTGATCTGGTCGTGGTAGGAACGCATGGACGAGTTGGTGTGAAAAAGTTCTTCTTGGTTCGGTGTCGGAAGAGATTGTCTATTCAGTGCTCTGTCCTGTGCTCACAGTCGGACCAGGCGTTTCCCCAAAACCAATACCGGAATTGGCGCCAAGGAAAATTCTCTGCGCTACCGATTTGCTGCCTGGTTCGGCAAAAGCCCTTGCTTACGCACACTGGCTGGCGCAGCAGGAGCACTCCCACTTGATTGTGTTGCATGTTGTCGAGATGCGCAGCGATAGTCGATCTGAAGACCGAGAGGCTATGAGCGACAAAGCGACGAAACGTCTCAAACAACTTGTTCCTCCCAACGGGGATCGCTCTGTGGATCTCATCGTCGAAAGTGGAGCACCGTCCGAACGAATCTTGAACGGGGCTGAAGGCCAGGGTGCGGACTTGATTGTGATGGGATCGCACCAGACCTCTCATCCCCGCGTCGCGGCACATCTCCCTTGGATCACAACTCATCAAGTTCTATGTCAATCCCGTTGTCCCGTGTTGACGGTGCGAAACTGATAGCTTCGATTCCTTTTCGCTTCAAATGCCCTGCTTCATGGCCGGAGCGGATCCGACATGAATTGTCTCTGGGACGAGTGCCAGGAAGGCGAGCTTCGCCGCATCGGTCGGATTCTGATACGCCAGAAACATGCCTTCCTACGCCGGAACGGAGCGGCGCCTCCCCGCTGCTTCTATACTTATGATGTGACTCCCCCGACCAGCCAGGAATTACCGGAACACAGTTATTGGGTAGGTTTTCAAGGGCTATATGCACGTTTCTACGCCTGGCTGTTGCGCCGCTTGCCCAGCGAGCGGCAGCGTCTTCTTGCAGTGACCATTCTGGCTGGCGGACTCTGCGGATTGGCTGCCGTGGCATTCCACTCGAGCATCATGTGGCTTGAGGTTGTGTTAATCGAACGTGCCAACAGTGCTCCGGGGCACAGCTGGATATGGTGGAGCATCCTTTCCCCTACCATTGGGGGTCTGGTTGCCGGTGTCGGCCTTACTTACTTTGCCCCCGCCGCTGCAGGTAGCGGCATTCCTCAGGTGAAGGTGGCGTACACTCTGCGGCACGGCAGGGTTACTGTCCGCGAAACCATCGGCAAGTTTATTCTGTGCGCTCTCCAAATCGGTTCTGGCGCTTCGCTCGGCCTTGAAGGACCTACAGTGCAAGTGTGCGCGGGCGTCAGCAACATGCTGGCCCGTCTTGCTCGACTCGGGCCCAAAACTCCCGCCGCATGGCCTCCGTTGGCATGGCCGCGGGCATCGCGGCTGCCTTTAACGCGCCCATTGCCGCCGTCACCTTCACCCTTGAGGAGCTGATCGGCGACCTCGACCAAACCATGCTCTCCGGCGTTATCGTCGCCGCCGCGCTGGCCGCCGTTGTCGAACACTCGATTCTGGGCTCAAACCCAGTTTTTCACGTGCAGGGCAACTACACCATCGCCAACGCGTCCTCGCTGGTTTGGTATGCGTTGCTGGGCCTGCTTGCCGCCATTGTCTCGGTCGCTTTTACCGATTCGCTGCTGGGCCTTCGGGCCTGGTTCCGACGGCTAACCGGCGTGCCTCGCTGGGTGCATCCAGCCATTGGAGGCGCAGCCACAGGCGGCATGGCTGTCGTCGCGCTGGCGCTCTTCCACCTCAATGGCATCGCTGGCGATCCGTATAAGACCCTCACACTGGCACTTACAGGCAAGATGACGGTGACCGCTATGGCCGTCTTCTGTGTCCTCAAGCTCGCTTCCACCGTTAGTTCTTACTCCAGCGGCGGTTCCGGCGGCATCTTTGCACCGGCGCTCTTCATGGGGGCCATGCTGGGCGGCGCGGTGGGCTACCTGGACGTGATCGTGTTCCATCACTCGGCCGATTCCATCGGCGCGTTCGCAGTAGTCGGAATGGGAGCGGTCTTTGCCGGCATTGTTCGCGCCCCCATGACCTCGGTGCTTATCATCTTTGAGATGACGGGCGGTTACGGATTAGTTCTGCCCCTGATGATCGCCAACATGAGCGCTTTCGCCCTTGCTCGCCATTGGCGGCACACCCCGGTCTACGAAGCGCTGCTGGCCCAGGACAACATCTACCTGTCACACGGCGGAGGCCCGGTTGACCCGCCCGACAACGAGCCCCTGCCGGTCATGGCTGTCGACGGAGTCCGCTGAAAACCTGATTGAATTCTCAGTTCTGTGGCAGATCCGGTTGTTGAACGCGCTCGTACGCGCTGTTCCCCGGAATATGCGATCATTGCGACCAACTGGAATGGTCAGCACGAAATGAAGGCGAGACGTGCTACTTGGCGCGATGTCCTTGCTGATTCCACCAGCGTCGCTCGTGGCGGTCGCAAGGGAGGATGTCATGAAGCAGATCTAGCAAGACTTCGGCGAGCGCAATCCGAAAGCGCCGCAAGCTCTCTCACATTTTGCGTTTCTCTCGTCGCGAATGGGGGACACCTCAAGAAACGGAACGCAACGTACGCTAAGGCGAATTCAGTTCACCTAAACCTTTCGTAATCAGCAAGATCTAAGGTAGAGAATGCGCCGTTCTTGGACAGGGCGCAATTCGTTGGCGCTGTCCGGCTAAACGATTGAGAACATTACATCGACTCTCTGTAAACGTACATAAATTTCCGTTTCGTGAGGTGTCCCCGAATACTTCGGCGCCCATGACCTCCGCCGGACTTGCGCGAAACTGTGTAGCAAGAACGGCGGGGATCTCGAGCAGATCAAGTTTCTGCTCGGGCACTCGTCGATTCAGACCACGGAGCGATATCTTGGGTCCAGCAGGAGATTGCAGTCGCCGTGAACGATCTTCTTGGGTTGTGAAGGCCGCCGCGGTCGGTGGCCGAAGACAGATTTGCAGCTTGACATCCGAACGACTCATAGGAATCTTGCATGGCGTCCATGTTTCTTGCTCCAACTCTCACCCCGCACGGCCATCTCGTCCTCGTTGAGGACAGCGCCGCCGCCGCAACGGATTCGGAAGTTGGACAACGTCTGCGGGACGCCTTCGCGCGAGGACCGGGGCATGGTCTACTGCAGCTTGGGGCTGGAGAGGCGGGCACGGCGATCCCCGCGGTCTTCTCCTACTGGCGGGAGTTCAGTGCGCGCTATGTGACGCGCCTCTGCTCTGAGCCTCATCTGGCGGACGCGTCGGCGAAGGGACCGATTACGCCGCTGACCGATGCGGAGCTGGATTCGCTGGTGCTGAGCGTACCCCCGATGAACGGAGCGGAGTATCTTACGCCGACGGTGCTTGATGCCTTATGGCAGGAATTGGATAACGCCTTTCGCCGCGAGTTGTCCGAGTTCGGAGGCGAGGTCCAGGACTTCCTTAAGCGCCGTAATCCCGCGTGGAACCTGGTCGGCCGTGTGCACTTCAATCTTGCCGAGAACCGCAACGATGAGGACGCGCCCTTCGCCTTTCTGGCCACCTATACGACGCGGCTGTCGGCGCAGGCGAAAGCTCAGCATCTTCCGCTGGGGCAGGCTCTGCGGGAGTATGCAGGCGCCGCTCAAAAGGGCCGTCTGCTGTCGCTGCTGCTTCCGGTGCAGCGGGCCGGCGGCGATTGCCCGTGGTTGAAGAGCATGATCGACGCGGGAGAGATCTTCCATCCGCTACGCTGGACGGCGGGGAGGCGATGCAGATGTTGCGGGATGTCCCGCGGCTGGAGAGCGCCGGCGTGGTGGTGCGCATGCCGGCCGCATGGAGAGGGAATCGGCCCGCGCGGCCGCGGGTGATGGCAAGGATCGGCGGCAACGCTCCATCGAAGGTGGGCCAGGATGCTCTGCTCGACTTCCAGATGGAGGTGGTGCTCGATGGCGAGGCGTTGACCGAGGGCGAGATAGAACAGTTGCTTGCCGGATCGAACGGCCTTGCGCTGGTTCGCGGGCGCTGGGTGGAAGTGGACCGCGAACGGCTGCAGCAGACGATCGAGCACTTCGGCGAGGTGGAGCGCAGGGCAGAAAGAGATGGCCTCAGCTTTCGGGATGCGATGCGGATGCTCGCCGGGGCCAACGTCGCCGGGACCGAGGAGGATGCCGGGCAAGTCGAAACAGACTGGTCTCAGGTGGTCGCGGGGCCGTGGCTGGCGGAGACGCTGAAGGGGCTGCGCGGCCAGGAGGGTTTGGAGAAGATCGAGGTTGGCCCGGCGCTCCACGGGACACTCCGTCCTTATCAGCAGATTGGCGTGCGCTGGTTGCACCTTCTGACCGGGCTGGGGTTGGGTGCATGCCTGGCGGACGACATGGGGATGGGCAAGACGATTCAAGTACTCTCCCTGTTGCTGGTGTTGAAGCGACAGGGGAAGGGAAGACCAAGCCTGCTTGTGGCGCCGACTTCGTTGCTGGCCAACTGGGCCTCCGAGGCGGAGCGGTTCGCCCCAAGCCTCAAGCTGTTGATTGCCCATCCATCCTTGATGCCAGCTTCCGAACTGAAAGGGCTGACTCATGAGAGATTGCAGGATCTGGATGTTGTGGTGACCAGCTACGGCTCCTTGCTCCGAATTCCGTGGCTTATGGAGACTGGATGGAACCTGGTTGTCCTCGACGAAGCACAGGCGATCAAGAATCCTGCCGCCAAACAGACCAGGGCAGTCAAGAGACTGAATGCAGGATCGCGACTCGCCCTTACGGGCACACCGGTCGAGAACCGCCTGGGCGATCTATGGTCCATCTTCGACTTCATCAATCCCGGGTTGCTGGGCTCGGCGAAGCAGTTTACGCAGTTTTCCAACCGCCTGGCGGATCGTACTCACAACCCCTACGGGCCACTTCGCGAGTTGGTGCGACCCTATATTCTGCGGCGGCTGAAGACCGACAAGACGGTCATCTCCGACCTGCCTGAAAAGATCGAAGTGAAGGCGTTCTGCCAACTGAGCCGAAAGCAGGCGGTGCTCTATCAGGATTCCGTAGACGAGCTTGGCTCGCGGCTCAGCGACGCCTACGGCATAGCGCGCAAGGGACTGGTACTGTCGTTCCTGATGCGGTTCAAGCAGATATGCAATCACCCTTCGCAATGGCTGGGAGATGGCGCCTGGGTGGAAGAAGAGAGCGGTAAATGGGCCCGGTTGCGCGAGATCGCCGAGGTGATCGCGGCGCGCCAAGAAAAGATGCTGGTCTTCACCCAGTTTCGCGAGGTGACGGCTCCCATCGCCAGCTTTCTCGCCACGATCTTCGGGCGTCCCGGGTTGGTTCTCCATGGGGAGACGGAGGTGAAGAAGCGCCAGCGACTTGTCGGTCGGTTCCAGGAGGACGAGAGCGTGGGCTTCTTTGTGCTCTCCTTGAAGGCTGGGGGCTCAGGCCTCAACCTCACAGCCGCTTCGCATGTGGTCCACTTCGACCGTTGGTGGAATCCTGCCGTCGAGAATCAGGCCACGGACCGCGCATTTCGCATTGGACAGAAGAAGAACGTGCTGATACACAAGTTTGTATGCCGGGGAACGGTGGAGGAGAAGATCGATCAGTTGATCGAATCCAAGCAGAGCCTCTCGGAGGGGCTGCTCGAAGCTGGCGCCGATCGAGTGCTTACCGAGTTGAAGGATGAGGAGCTGCTCAAGCTGGTCCGTCTCGATCTCCAGATTGCGATGAAGGAGGCTTAGTCGATGTACGGTGGCTGGGGCTGGAAGCCGTATGTGTCTGCGGCCGAGCGGCGCCGCAAGGCGCTGAAGAAGATGGAGAGCCTGCGAAAGAGAGGGCATTCTGTCTCTCCCGTGGTCATCGAGGGTCGCACCATAGCGAAAACCTTCTGGGGCAAAGCCTGGTGCGACCATCTGGAGCAATACAGCGACTTTGCCAATCGCCTGCCGCGCGGGCGAACCTATGTGCGCAATGGATCGGTAATAGATCTTCAGATTGGGGCGGGTGCGATCGGGGCCAAGGTGAGCGGATCGGAGATCTACACCGTTGCCCTGAAGATCGTCCCGGTTGACAAAGCGCGCTGGCGATCGATCTGCACCGATTGTTCGGGCTCGATCGATTCTCTCGTCGAGCTTCTTCAGGGACGACTATCGAAGGGCGTCATGGAGCGGATCTGCCGGCATGAGACGGGATTGTTCCCTTCACCGGCGGAAATCGAGTTGTCCTGCAGCTGTCCGGACTGGGCCGACATGTGCAAACACGCCGCGGCGGTTCTCTATGGCGTCGGCGCCAGGCTCGACCGGCAACCTGAACTGCTCTTCCGGTTGCATGGCGTGGACGAAAAGGAGTTGATCGCAAATGCGACCGGGAAGGCTCCTCTCTCCAAACAGAAACCTGCTCGAGGCAAAGTTCTCGCCAGCGGGGAAGACCTCTCCGCACTGTTTGGATTGGAACTGGCTCAGAACGCACCCGCGAAATCGGAATCCAAATCGAAGCCTCGTGTGACCGCAGCTAAGACGACAAAGAAGTCACCGGCAACGAAGGGCGCCAAGAAACGATGAAGCGACGAATCTGCTCCTACGACTTAGCTGCCGTTCCCGAAGACGGCTACCATCGTGACTGACGAAGGGGCGAGACCTATCTGGGGTGTGGCAACGATTCAGGAAAAAATGGGCCATTTGGGGAGTTAGTCGGCCCATCCCGCTCGAACTTCATCGTCACACGCCACGTAGTTTCAATAACTTCAAAACTTCCGCAGGTCGCCCCTTGAAGCGATCAAGACATAGTGGGTGCTAATATGCAAACACCCTGCATGGGAACAAGTTCGGTTTCAGCAAAGATGCGACGACCCGAACCCCAATTTGACTGCGCATGGCAACAGATGAGAACCGAGGAAAACACTATGGAACAGGGAACAGTGAAGTGGTTTAACGAGCCAAGGGGTTTGGCTTCATCAGCCGTCAAAACGGCGAAGACGTTTTCGCACATTACTCCGCAATCACCTCGAGCGGCTTCAAGAGCCTCCAAGAGGGTCAGGCTGTGCAGTTCAATGTGATTAAGGGGCCCAAGGGCTGGCAGGCAGCCGACATTCAGCCTCTCTAAAGTTGCTTACTTCTTTGCGAAAGGGACCGGCTTAGCAGAGGCCGGCTATGGCATCCGTAGTTACTCAATAGCGGACATTTATAGGCGCCTGCTGAGAAACTTACGGATCGGCACTGACAGAGTCCATGCAGCAGCAGCAGTCATGTTTGCGGGCTATTGCTATTCGCATTGCGGCATCACTGCTGCGATGGCATCCCGTATCTGGGGTTTGAGGCGCAGTGGAACGGAAACCCGGCTTAAGGATTCATGAGTCGGGATCTTCGGGGTTGCGTAAGGGTCTCAGTTCACCTTTGGCAACCGCGTCCGGCATTGAGAAGGAGTATCTACCCAGCATATTGATGTGTTCGTGCAGTAGCGGCGACAGGCGTTGTGCGTCTACGTCCGGCACCGGATAGCCCTTCTCGCGCAGTTGGTTTAGCGCGGCTTCCATATAGATGGTGTTCCACAAGGCGATCATGTTGAGCACGAGACCTATCTCTGTTGCTTTGAGAACTATTTAGTTTGCTGCGTGGCTACAACCAAGGCTCTTCATTCTGCCAATTGGCCGGAAATTGCATCTGTGCGAGATCCACGGAAGAGTAGGCGTTGAAATGGGCCTTCAAACGCTCTTTCCATTGCGAGTCCGGTGACACTTCGGAGAGAAGGGTTTGAACAATCAACGCGATCACATAGAGGCGTTTATTGTCGATCCCTTGTGCCTTCCAGGTTTTCGGTAGTTCCGGCTTAACCGCCAGCTCGCGGTTCCATAGCCGGCCGTGGTGCGCACAGGTGTTGCGAATGGCAGTCAGCGCGTGTAGCCAGCTCAGGAAGACGGGTGCAGGCTGCCTAAACTCTTGCGCTATTTGTTTTCTCAGCTTCGCCCTCAGATTTGCATACATCTTCGAGAGCGCGCCGAACGAGATCAGCTCCGTCGCCATCCAAAAGGGCAGATAGGTTTCGCTTGTGTACTTCGTGCGGTAATGCGCAACGAACGTTTCAGCCGACCTTCTTTCTTCTCTTCGGATCAATCCTAAAAACGCTGCGTGGTCGAAGGATGACGCGAAGTTCGCCGGATCGGCATAGCCAAAGACACCCAGGTTGTGGGCGACGTGATAGGTGATGACAGCCCTGATCGCGACTTCGATCCGATCCATCGCCTGCATCATAAGTAAACGAAGATTGCCGTCGAACTTATACAAGTCAACGACGTCATCAAGGTCTGTGCCGGCGCGAAAATTATCTGTGCTGCCGCCCCGAAATGGGATGAAGTAAGCGCTTAGGCGGTAATAGCCGATCCGTTGCAACCATTCGAGCGCGCGGGGACGGTCATTGCAGATCAGATTTCGGCTGACGAGCAAGTTGAGCTGATCTTCGTAGTGGAGCGCCAGCTTGGTGTAGTTCATCTAAAAATGAAAAACCCGCCGATTTGAGCGTCACCTGTTTCCAGGGATAGGCTTGGCGGGTGTGTCATAGACATAGTAACGCATTACCACCACAAAGACAATAAACTCATTGCTTTTCCCTAGCCAAGGATCTGAATCAGGGGTCCCGTCAGAATTCGGACTTTAAAGTACGTTTAGGACACCACATGTCAATAGAATGATCAACATACAAAGGCGACAGTGCCGCAAGCGGTTACAGTTGGTGCAACACAATAAGTGATGTGTTTTCAATACTTGCTGCGGCTTACCGGTGCTCTGTTGTCCGTATTCTGAGACTGCCCCAACAGGCCTTTGGTAAGCGGAGCTCGATTTTTGGAGATAGTTTCCCGTCTTTTGGATAGACACTGGAAGCTGTAGTCGCTGACGGGCTCGCTTCTCACAACAATTGAAGGGCCTAATTTTCCTGTACCAAGGTCAGAGTTAGTCTTCGACCTGTTTAGGTTCCAGCCAGATCGCGGCTAGCCGCGATCTGGCTGGCGAACTCGCTCGGCGTCCTGTCATCGAGAGATGCGTGAGGACGACTCTCATTATATTCCTGCCGCCATACTTCGATCAGGTGCCTTGCCTCCTTCAGATCGAGGAACCAGTGGGTATTCAGACATTCACTTCGCAGGGTTCCGTTGAAGCTTTCAACGAAGGCGTTGTCTGTTGGCTTGCCTGGTCTGGAGAAGTCGATCTTAGCGCCGTTGCGATAAGCCCATAGATCCATCGCCTGACTGGTGAACTCGCTGCCGTTGTCACAGAACAGCACCTGCGGCACGCCACGGTCTAGCTTCAACTGGTTCAGTGTCCGCACAACATCGTCTCCCTTCAAGCTCTGTCCTACTTCGATCGCTACAGCTTCTCTCGTATGCACATCCACGATCGTCAAGGCGCGGAACCGCGTTCCATCCTGCAGCTGATCCATCACGAAGTCCATACTCCAGGCTTCGTTCGGAGCCGTAGGCTTGATCCGATCCTCACGAGTTCGAGATGCCTTCCGCTTCCCGGCAGGCTTCATCCTCTTCAGCGTCAGTCCTTCTTCCTTGTACAGCCGGTACACCAGGTACTTGCCCACATCCCAGCCTTCGCGGTTCAACAGCACGCGGATCTTGCGGTATCCATAACGCACTCTTGCCTGAGCGATCTCGCGGATTCTCATCCGCAGCTCAGTCCGTGGATCGAGACAGCTTCGATAGCGGTAGGTCGCCCGCGGTACCCGTAGAACACGACAGGCGTGCCGTTCGCTTACCAGGTAGCTTCCAACCAACCGCTCCACCATCGGCCCACGCCGCGAAGGCTTCACCATTTTTTTGACAGCACATCCTGCAGCATCGTCTTGTCCAGCGTTAGCTCTGCAACAAGCTGCTTCAAACGCAGGTTCTCTTCTTGCAACTGAGCCATCTTACGAACTTCGTCCACCTCGAGGCCGGCGTACTTCGCCTTCCACCGGTAGAACGTCTGCTCGCTAATCCCCGCCTTGCGGATCACCTCCGCAACAGGAACGCCTACTTGCGCCTGCTTCAGCACACCAATCATCTGCTCTACCGTGAACCGTTTCTTCCTCATCCAAATCCTCCTCTTGATTAGGTCAGATTTGGTCGAAGACTAACACTCCAACTGGTTCAGAAATAACAAGGCCGATCACAATCAGGCCGAAGGCCTGAGAAAGCAGTAGACGGACCTAAGCGGTCCGTCTACCCATCCGGCGACGATCACTCGTCGCCGGCTCCGTCTGCTGGATCATCAGCGGCCTCGATCTTTGAGAGCCGCTTCATGCTGGTGGCGTGAACCTCGGCGATGCGGTGCTTGAACGTGGTGCCCGCGACGTCTTCCTCAACCTCGCGATACTTCAGAGTGCCCTCCAAAGTGATGAGCTGACCCTTCTGGAGGGTCTTGGCGAACTTCGAGAGATTCCTCCAGGCATAGACGCGGTGCCACTCGGTGCGGGTTTCGTATTCGCCCTTGTCGTTTTTCCAACTTTCTTGGGTTGCGATGTTGAGCACGACGTACTCTTTTTGTTCTGAGCGGTTTTGGCTTCTGCGTTCTGTCCGAGGCGGCCGATGAGAATGACTTTGTTGAACATGGTGTTTGGCTCCATTTCTTTTGGTTTGTCCGCTGTCTGCGGTACATGCTTGCCCAACGGGTGTGCCGACGCGACCCACTCCCTCGGCGACTGGATAGAATCTGCGGAAGGGGACCACAGCTTGCCTGGGGGCAGGAGTCCGCACCTCTTGAGAGGCGCGCAGCGGATTCTGGGAAGGAGAGCGTGCGTCCGAAGGGCGGGGGTGTCTTGAGCGCGGCACGCTGAACGCAGATAGAAAGGCAAACCGGAAGGGAGCCGCCCTGTTCAACGGCCATCCTCATGGTGCGAGTAGCAAAAGCCAGCTCAGAGTCCAAAGAGCCGTCACTGACGCGCAGAATGGAAGAACCATAAAGGAGAATCGCGACATCGATGCTCATCGCTCGGTCCATCTCCTCGCCTTCTCCATGGTTCTCCGGATGTAGGCAGCTCGCTTGGAAGGGCTGGGATCGCGGGGAGAGATAATCGTCTTCAAGGGCACATCCGATCCGGTCCTCGGTCATGCCATTGGCAAAAGCGGCGACACAGAAAGCGATGTCGGCGGCGGCAGGACGGTCCTGGTACTTGGTCGCTCAAGAGATAGGTTCGATAACCTCGGTCCCCTTCAGGGAGAAAGAGAACTTTGCAGACGCCGAGTCTCGAGTTCCTGCTCGCGGGCCTGCGGGGGCGCCCTGCCCCATCATTCATCTTTTGGCCGATGATGACGGTGCGCTCGCGATCTTGCGGGAAAAGAGGTCAAGGAGAAAAACCGAAGGGGTTTGTCCCCTTGCGCCCGCTTCAGGGTGAACCGCCGCAATGCGGCCCCTGAAGCGGGCGGCACCTGGTTATGCGTCCAGCATGAGGAGGACGGTGCGAACGCCTGTACCTGCGCCGATGAACGTATCTGAAGGCAACTCTTCCCAGATACCGCCGCGCGCTTCAACGAGGGGCCTTAGCTTGTCGTTCTGCCTCGGGCCGTTGGCACAGATGGCGACGAGTCGGCCTCCGGGCTTCAACATCTTCAAGGCGTGCATAATGTGCTTGATATCGTCCGCGTTCGCAAACGGAGGATTCATAACAATGCGGTCGAATGTTCCTAGATCGCCGTTGCACTCCAAGAAATCGGCCTGCTGTGTGTCATCGACGCCGTCAACGGTGCGAAGCCGGTGAGCCATATTGCAATTCAGCTCAACCGCTGTGATCGCGTAGCCGTGAGCATTGCGGCGAATCGCATCAATGATTCGGCCTGTTCCTGCGGAGGGTTCTAAAACCCGTTGTCCTGGGCGAATGTCCGCAAGCGCGACCATACGGTCTGCCAACTCGGGCGGAGTGGGGAAGAGTTGCGGAACGGCTACGATCACGACACCTTGAGCGGCGGTCTTCTTCATTTCGTGCAGTTCATCGCGCGAGGGGATGCGCTCGTCATGCTGGCGCGGTGTCTGCGGCGTCGGGACTGGGTTTTGTGCCTTCAGGTCTTGCGCCATCGTTGCAAGCGTCTCGGCGGCGGTGGGCTCCGCTGGGGTCAACGGAGCTTGTTTCGTGGGTGGGTCGATGCGCTTGGCGTCGGTGAGATAGACAGAAACGGTCTTCCAGTTTCCGCCCCATGTCGAGCGGGTGCGGTGCGCTCCGTGGGTATCGGTCGCGGCGTGAGTCGTAGACTGTGGAACGTCGGACATCTTCTTTCGCTTCCATTCGTCCGTCGTCATGTGTTTAAAGCCGTCGCCGGGATAGTTACACATCGGGGGAGCTTGCTTGCTGCCTTGACTGCTGCGGTCTCCTCGGGCTTCGGTGCCTGATAATCCTTGACGCGCTCGATATCGGCTATGTATTTGCTCCTGTAGAAGTAACGGCGCGGTGTAGTGGTTAGGCTGCTGATGGCGTCGCCGGTCTTGTTGATCTTCAGAATTACAAGCCACTCATCGCCAATAAAAACCTTGCCCCCAACTTCAAAATTGAAGCGGTCGGCGGCGAGGCCTCCAGTCTCCCCAAGCATTGCCTTCTCGGAAGCGATACGGTTCGTATAGTGGTCGATCCAGCGGCCATAAGTGGGAATGACACGAGGGTAAGTTTCGAGAGCAACCGCTAGAACCTCGTCCAAGGTGCGGGGTGCGTAGAGTGTCGGGAAACTGCCCTGTAGCGCGTCGTATGCGCTCGGGGTGTGCTGGAAGTCTTCGCGGTCGCCTTCCTTGCGTGGCATGTGTAGATGGCACATCCCAGCGATGCGAAGAGCAACCTTAGCCTGGAGTTCCTTGTCTTGTTCATTGGCGCATTCAGTCCAGAGTTTTAGCCACATCTCGGCCTCTTGTTTGTTGCGCTCCTGCTTGCGCTTGTCCGCTTCCAATCCCTTGATGCGGCGATGGCGGACGCCGGGAAGCGCCTTATACTTCGCGTGGTGGAGTGCTCCTGCTGCACGTTGTTCCCAGTAACGGGCGGTCTGCCACATCTGGACCGTCTTCCTCATGCCGTTCTCGATGCGCTCGGCGTCCTTCCGGGCGTGGCGTTCGCTGTGGTGGCCGACGAGAATAGGCTGACCAAACGGGATATTGTCGGCGATGCGGTGGACGGCATCATGTGCGAGCTGCGCGTCTTCGATACGGCTCTCTTTGTAGTCGCTGAAACGGTCGGCGCGTTCCTCGGCGCGGTCTACCAGGCTCCTGTCTTCGTCTTCGATCTCCCCGGCCAGCTCAATAAGCAAATCCTCGCGGCTGGGTGTCCACATTGGCGCGACGAATAGGTCTTGCTTCGGTGCCCAAATGAAACCAGCTGTTTTCACGCGAGCATACGTCTCGCTGTCGAGGCGGGTTGTGGAGTAGAGGCGGAGTTTGTTGTCTTCGGGGAATAGGTAGCGGTGTAGCTCATCGGGTTTTCTCTCCTTCGGGTGGTATGGTGCGTTGGTAGGGTCGTTGCTAGATGGTGCCTGCAGCTCGCATGAAGGAGGGGCAACCGTGGGGGCATGTGCCGTCTGGTTCTACCTCGCAATGCTCCGTACAAAGCGCAAGTGCGTTCGCGTCGCCAAACATCACCTCTTCGGCCATAGCCTCAAAGGTGCGTCCTTCTTGTTTCAGCATTTCGGTCAAGCTGATGCGATAGGGATTTGCTGTTGTGCTGCTCATGGGGTAGTTCCTCCGTTTTTGAATGGCCGTGCTGTGTTTGCTAACAAACACGCCTTGGCCCTGGCCCACGCCAGCGGAGGCGGCAAGTGCAAGAGGAGGGTTCCCTACCCTCGGAATGGAGTGGAGAGGGCGGAGCGAAGCGGAGGTCTGCACAAGCGAAGCGCGGAAGATTAGGGTGCCTCTTGCGCGCGCCAGAGGCGGAGCCTCTGAGCGTACTTAGCACTTGCGTTACAAAACAGACCAAGCACATGCGTTACAGGGAGGTGGAACCCCGATGGTTCCTAGGCTTGGTCGGCCGCACGATGATGCGGTATGCCCTGGAAAGAGAGTCGTATCGTGGATCAACGCCTGCAGTTCCTGTCGAGTTACCAACAGAAGGAGATGTCTCTATCGGATCTTTGCCGTGAGTTTGGGGTGTCACGGCCAACGGGCTATCGTTGGATCAACCGCTACAAGGAAGTTGGTCCGGAGGGGCTTCTGGACCGGAGTTGTAAGCCACACGGGTGCTCTCACGCAACTTCAGAGGCCACCGAGAACGCGATCCTAGCGCTTCGGAGCAAGCACCCGAGTTGGGGAGCACGGAAGCTAAAGGCACGCTTGGAGAAGGTTCAACCTCGTGTGAACTGGCCGGCAGCAAGCACCTTCGGCAACATCCTGCACAGAGCCGGCCTAACTAATCCCAAGCAGAAGAAGCGCAGGACGACTCCTTGCTCGGAGCCGTTCTCTGAGGTCACCGCACCAAATCAGCTTTGGTGAATGGATTTCAAGGGCTACTTCAGCACAGGTGATGGCACCAGGTGTGATCCTTTTACCATCACCGACGCACACAGCCGTTACCTCATCCGATGCCAGACAGTATCACGCATGGACCTGAGCCAGGTCGTTGCTGTCTGCGAAGCAGCAATGCGCGAGTACGGCATGCCGGCTCGGATCCGCACGGACAACGGGGCTCCGTTTGCTGGGACCGGCTTGCTCGGCCTGTCCAAGCTTTCTCTTAGCTGGACGAAGATGGGTATCGTGCATGAACGCATTCAGCCAGGCAGACCGCAGCAGAACGGCCGACACGAACGGATGCACCGGACCCTAAAGGAAGACACGACGAAACCGCCAGCGCTCACGCTCAGGCTACAACAGAAGAAGTTCGATCGCTTCCGGCAGATCTTCAACCATGAGCGACCGCATGAGGGACTGAACAACGAGACGCCCGCAAGCCTGTACCAGCGCAGCTCAATCATGTTTCCAAGAGTACTCACGCCGTTCACTTACCCAAGAGGCTTTCAGACCAGAAGGGTCAACACTAGTGGCGATATCAGCTGGCACAAAGACCGTGTGTTCATCAGCCAGGTCTTCTCCTTCGAAGATCTCGGCTTCGAGGAGATGGATGAGGAGATTTTCAGGGTTTACTTTCGAGAGATCGAACTCGGCGAGTTGGACGTGACGGAGTTGAGATTCAGACCCGTGAGAGCGCTGCCTTAGCCTTAGTCTGAGATCGGAAACGACGGGTGGGAGAGTAACTTCCGGCTTGGCGACAATCGAGGAGTTCAGCCTGAGGCTCATGGCGTGTCCGAGCAGGCCATCCAGGAAGCAGTGGCAGAGATGAGGGCGGGGAGTAGTTGAACGGTCAACGTTTCATGGGTGAGTGGGTGAAAGGCTTGGTACTGGATTCGGAAGCTGAATACCGGTGCACTCAGTTTTAGAGTCTCGCCTTGGTACGAGATCCACCACAAGCGACGGTCCAACCGACTCGCGGAAAGGTGTTCCACACCCGGCAAAGCCACGGCCAAATCCGTACAAACCAACTTGCCAGCGAGAGGCAGGATTATCGATGCAGCCATCTAAGCTTGGTTCTGGTCCAACGACCCACATGGAAGCTTCTGACGCGTCAGCCACCCTCGCGATTATCTGTTCAAGCGTGGCTTGTGCAAGCTGAATGGGTGGAATATCTAGATCCATTGGAGGTCCAGCCCAACCATAGCCTTGAGGATTACATCCAGTGGCGCGACGAATGGAATACGCCAGGAGAGGATGTAGGGACGAAACAGAATGGCCTGTAAACGTGAAGGCTCCTAATGGGAGATTGAGTATGCGATTTGGTGGGCCTGGTGTCGAGAGAATGAGCAGGGCTCCCTCATCGCGAATCTTGTATGAGTCGAGTCCACGAAGTATTCCGCGAATCACTATGGCCACCGTGGTGTGGTCAACTGTCATTGCCACTGGAGCTTGCAGAAAAGCCAGGCTTCCTGCTTCTACGAGCAACGTGGTGTTCGTTATCGCTCCAAGCTTAGCAAGAGCTGCGAGTCTGGATGCACCTTCCACCTGAAAATGATCTACAAGACGTTCACTCGGTTTGACCTGCTGACACCAGGCACCCGAATTCATAAGAACGATTGCAAGCCATACAAGACTTTTCATGTGTACTTAGACACCAACAAACTCATCTTTGCTATTGTCAGTCCTGTTCCTGGTCGCTGCCGGGTTCTATATCATGCCCAAGCTGATCTATCACCTATGGCGACGTACCCTGCAGTCCGTAAGGATATTCCTTCGAAGATCCCGAAGAACGATTTTCGGCAACTTCGTGACGAACTTGCCGAAATTGTGGGTGGTCTCAACCGGTCGATGCAACACCATCTGATATTGAATTCATTTTCTAAAGGTGGTGTTTATGGCACAAGGAAAACGGAACAGGCTTTCAGCGGAGCAGAGGACGGAGATGTGGCGTCGTTGGAAAGCAGGAGAGTCGTTACATGAGATTGGCCGGGCCTTTGGCAAGGACCATTGGTCCATTCAGTTCTTGTTATCGAAGCGCGGGGGATAGCACCTCCGGTTCGTCGGCGCTCGCTGCGAACGCTCACGCTGGACGAGCGGGAAGACATCTCACGTGGAATTGCATCCGGTTCGTCGATTCGTGAGATCGCTAAAGGGTTACAGCGGCCTGTGTCGACAGTAAGCCGGGAGGTGGCGCGTCATGGCGGCCGGCCACTCTATCGAGCCAGTGAAGCCGATCATCAGGCCTGGGAGTCAGCTCTGCGACCCAAGGTGTATCTTCTTGCGAACCATGAGACATTGCGGACGATCGTGGCCAGTAAACTGATCCTGGACTGGTCGCCGGAACAGATTTCGAAATGGCTGAAAGTCCACTATTCCAACAACGAGAGCATGCGCGTGTCCCACGAAACCATCTACCGCAGCTTATTCATCCAGGCCCGCGGAGTGCTGAAAAAGAGCTAGTTCAACATCTGCGGTGCAAGAGGTCGATACGTCGCTCACGGCACTCGCGGGCTGCGGGACAGTCTCGAGGTCAGATCGTCGATGCCATCTCTATTAGGGAAAGACCTGCCGAGGTTGAAGACCGCGCTATTCCCGGTCATTGGGAGGGCGATCTGCTCGCAGGCAGCAAAAACAGTCATATCGCAACCCTGGTGGAACGACATTCGTGTTTCACCATGCTGGTCAAAGTGCCCAGCAAAGATACAACGACGGTCGTCGCCGCGCTGAGCAAGCATGTGCGTAAACTCCCCGCGACCGTGCGGCGCTCGTTGACGTGGGATCGGGGGCACGAGATGGCCAAACACAAAAGCTTCACGGTGGACACCAATGTCAAAGTCTACTTCTGCGATCCGCAGAGTCCCTGGCAACGCGGCACCAATGAAAATACCAACGGCCTATTAAGACAGTACTTCCCTAAGAAGACCGACTTGTCCGTCTACTCTCAAGCCGATCTTAACAAGGTCGCTCTGCGCCTGAATCAACGCCCGCGAAAGACCTTGGGCTTTGAAACGCCGGCCAGTAAACTGCAAGCCAGTGTTGCATCGACCAGTTGAGCCCGCCTGACTTTCAGGGAGGTAGACTGGCAGCGCACATGGAAGGGTGAATTCAGGACGCCAATGACGAAGCTGACGTTCGACGAACGAAGCTGCTCACCCAAACGGCAATTCCAAGAGACGCAGCCAGAGTTGGCTGCCATAGGGCGGTCGTCAAGAGCTCGATTGACGGAGGGCGTTAATCATGATCGTCCGATGCGTTTCCAGCTTTTTTATGACGGAGCACTCTACGTGGGTGGCCGAATGGGCATGGGGATTGCTATTGATCGTGCTGACTGTCCTCATCCACACGTCGGGCCTATGGATGGTAAGGCAGACGGCGCTTCGGGCTCTCAGCCATCCCGTTCTTCGCCGCCACCACAGGATCATGATGCTCACGATCACCTCTGGCATGACCTTGTCGGCGGCGGCCCTGCACGGAATGGAGGCCGCTCTCTGGGCGCTTGTGTATCGATTTCTCAAAGCCTTGCCGGATTATCAGGTAGCAATGCTTTACTCGCTGAACGCGATTACAAGCTATGGCCACGCGAACCTGCAGCTGGAAGACCGCTGGCACCTCATGGGCGCAATGGAGGCGCTGAACGGGTGGCTCTTATTCGGGCTGAGCGCCGCCTTCCTGTTCGCCATGATGCATAGGCTTTGGTCATTAGATAGCGAGTGAGAACACACATCTGGCGATATGGCTGAACCACGTCCAGTAGGTGGCGTGTGATGGGTGTGTAACCGGGGACCTCGGCCGCGAACTTGCCGATAATGCGACTTTTCAGGCCCTTCGAAGAATTATGTTCCCCGGGCGTTCAAACTGTGAGTTTATATCTTGGCAGGGTAAGTTGACCAATATACGGCGAACTGGTGGATTGGAGTTCGATGAGGGATAAAAACTTGAAACCCAAATGGCCGATCATTGTGCGAGTCATCGCCGAATTTCTGGGGTGGCTGGCCGTCTCGATCTTCATGGTGTGGGCGTTCGCGGCGCTATGCTTCGACGTTCGACACGTTTGGTTGCGGATTCCCGCCGCTGTGCTCTTCACTGTGGCTGTGTTGGGGGCTCTGTTTGGCGTGAGGGGAGTCTGGCTGCGTATGGCTGCCTGCGTAGCCTGTTGCGTGGTGGTGCTGGTGTGGTGGTTGTCCCTGAAACCAACCAACGACCCTCCGTGGGAAGCGGATCTTTCGCGAAATGCGTGGGCGGAGATTCATGGCGACCAGATGACGGTGCATAACGTCCGCGACTGCAAGTACCGCACGGACAAGGACTACTCGGACTGCTGGAGCGACCGCGCCTACGACCTATCGCAACTCCGCGGTGTTGACTTCTTCCTGGATAACTGGGGGATCAAGTTTGCCAGCCACCCGATGATCAGCTTTGATTTCGGAGACCAGCACCTTGCGTTCTCGATTGAGGCGCGCTACCGACCGGGCCAGTCCTACTCGCTGTTTCGCGGATTCTACCGGCAGTTTGGGCTGATCGTTGTCGCGGCGGATGAGGGCGACGTGATTCGGCTGCGCACGAACTACCGCAAGGATCCGGAAGAAGATGTGTATCTCTACCGCGTCCAGGTGACGTCGGCGGTCGCTCGCGCGATGTTAATGGTTTACGTCAATTACATGAACAATCTGAAGGACAACCCGGAGTGGTACAACGAACTGACCCGGAACTGCACATCGACGGTCGACAAGCAGCTTGCCGATGTGACCGGGAATCCGCAGGGCGGCAGCATTCAACTGATCCTGAATGGCTCGATGGATCAGCTGATGTACAACCGCGGGCGGCTGGTGACCGGCGGACTTACCTTTCCGCAGTTGAAGGAGCAAGCACACATTAACTCCGCGGCACACGTGGCGGGCGACTCTCCGGATTTCTCCAAGCTGATTCGAGTAGGGCGCGTCGGATACTAAAAGCGAATATTTGAACAAGAGCTGAAGCAGCTAAAAGAGCAGGCACCAGCCAAGAAGTAAGCTCGCCAATCAAACTCATCAAAAACGTTAGTGTTCTATCGTGACTGCCGTGGGACGGGAGTGGGAGGGGCGCGGCTCTGTGTGGCAGTTACGATAGAACCGTTTGAAGTGAGCCGCTGGGGTGGTGGATGCGGTGGGTTGCTATGGGATTTCAATCAGGCGGGATCGGTTGTGGCGTCGAGGTGTGGACGTTTTGGGGCAGGCGCCGTGGCGTTTCGATGGGCCTGAGGCTGGGAGCGCAGAGCTGGGCGTGAGGGGTGCGGGCATGGCTGCGGGTCGAAGCTGGTGAAGAAGGCGCAGCAGAGTGTTGCGTGCGGGACCACGCATGCGCGGAAGGGTTCGGAATGGAGTTGCAGCAGGTCATGGGGCAGCAGTTCTCAGTGCAGGTTCAGGAGCTGTCGAGCGCATACGCCGGTTGCCTGATGGGTATCAGCGCGTAGCGCAGTTGTTGAGCCGTGATGCGTTCCACCACCATCATGGGACCGGAGCAGAGGGGACATGGCGGCTGGCTGGCAGCAGTGGCGGCCCGACCGACGCATGGTTGCATGCCGAGCAGCGAGCGGCAGCGTTGGAGCGAAGCAGCGCGGCGGCGGTTGGCGAAGAGGCCGAAGTGGCGGATGCGGACCAGGCCTTTGGGCAGAACATGGATGAGAAAGCGGCGCAGAAACTCCTCGGCGGGAACGGTCATGACCTTGTTCTTGCCGCCGTGAGCATAGTCTCGCCAGCGGAAGGAGACGCGATGGTTCTCGCAAGCCACGAGGCGATGGTTGGAGATGGCGACGCGATGGGTATAACGGGCCAGATAGTTGAGAACATTTTCAGCACCGCCGAAGGGCGGCTTGGCGTAGACGACCCAGTCCTTTCGGCCGAGTTGCCAGAGTAAGTGGCTGAAGCTGCCAGGGGAGGCAAGCTGCTCGAGTGAGTTGTGGAACTGAAGTCTGTCCTGTTGGAACAACTCACGGAGTTGGTCGCAGAACTTGTCGCGGAAGATTTTGCTGAGTGCCTTGACGGGCAGGAAGAAACGCCGCGAGGAATCTATCCATCTGGAACCATCGGGGGCAAGGCCTCCAGCGGGAACGATGTAGTGGACATGGGGATGATGCTGGAGGTTCTGCCCCCAGGTATGGAGCACGCCGAGGAACCCTATGTCCGCGCCGAGGTGTTGGGGGTCGCGGGCAAGTTCGAGCAGCGAAGCGGCGCTGGCGCGGAAGAGCAGGTCATAGAGCAGACGCTTGTTCTGCAGGATGAGAGCGGAGAACTCGTGGGGCAGGGTGAAGACGATGTGGAAGTAAGGCACAGGCAACAGCTCCGAGGAACGCGCGGCCAGCCACCTGGCCCGCGCGTTGCCCTGGCACCTGGGGCAGTGCCGGTTGCGGCATGAGTTATATGAGATGGCCTGATGGCCACAGCGGACGCACTGATCGAGATGCCCTCCCAGTGCCGTCGTGCGGCAACGGACGATGGCATCGAGCACCTTGCGATGCGGCCATGCAAGGCGCGATCCGTACTTCTCCCAAAAGCTGTTGCCCACTGTGCGGACGATGTCGGCCACCTCGAGGGTGGGCCGATTCATCTCTTGCTGAGCCTCCCGTCTCTGCGGCTCTCAGCAGAGGCTGTGATCGTGAAGGGTATCGAGCGGGTTCGGGACTGCGTCCATATGCCGCCGGGAGAGGTGGAGATAGACGGTGGTGTGATCGAGCGAAGCATGGCCGAGCAGCACCTGGATCGTGCGCAGGTCCATCCCTGCTTCAAGCAAGTGAGTCGCGTAGCTGTGGCGCAGGCAATGGGGGAGATGTGCTTTTCGATCCCGGCAGCCCGCGCGACACTCTGGCAGGCGAACCAGACCGTCTTGTCACTGATGGGCACATCGGCTCGCCAACCATCGACCACACCCGGAAACAGGTAGGTCTTCGGCTTCATCCATCGCCAGTAGCCGCGCAGTTCTTCCAGCAGCGCCGGGCTGAGCGGGACATCGCGGTCGCGCCTGCCCTTGCCCTGACGCACATGAACCACCATGCGCTTGCTGTCGATGTCCGAGGTCTTCAACTGGCATAGCTCGGTCCGGCGAACTCCGGTCGAGAACAACGTCATCAGCATGGTGCGGTGCAGCCGGTTGGCGGAGGCGGCCAGCAACCCGCCGACCCTCCTCCCGGCTGAGCACGGTCGGGAGCCTCTCCGGCAAGCGGGGAAACGGCAGGTGCTCCAGCATGTGATGTCGCTTGAGCGTCTTGACGTAGAAGAACCGCAGCGCGGCCACTCGCTGCGCCACCGTCTTCGCAGCCAGCTTCCGCTCACGAAACAGGTAGAGCTGGTACTCCCGGATATGCTCTGCACCAAGCTGATCGGGAGCACGATCAAAGTGTTCGGCAAACTGCTTGACCGCAAACAAGTAGGCTTTTGCGGTTCCAGGGGAATAGTTGCGACGTTCGAGTTCTTCGAGCATCCGGTCTCTGAGCTGAGTCATAAGAAGTACCTCCTATGACTCAGATCATGCCGCGAAAGCTAATCTCTGCCCGCCACAAATGCAGCGTCCACCACGCCAGCGGTTTAGTTCAAACGGGGTTAGCGGAAACTACGATTTTGAACTTGCCGCAAACCAGACTTTGCGGGAACGCCATCCTTCAATTACCGTCGAAACATGAAAAAGCAATTTTTTTTGAGTTTGAAGATGGCTCGGCGAAGTCTACCGGACAACGCTGGGACGGCATGACAAGCGACTTTTACACGGGGGATGAAGTCCTTCAGGTTGTGGAGGGTGGGGATTCGCCATTCATCTCGGGCAACAGCGCCGGTTTGGTTGCTCTGGGAAAGCTCCTGATCCAGATCGGCATGAGCGATTACAGGGACGGCTACCATGTCCACATCTACGAAGACTTCGATGCGGACAAGCCTGAGATTATCGCCATCGGTGTGAGCAATTCGAAACCAGAGCCTCTTCGCTAGAAAAGTCGAACTCGTCTTTTGCTGCGGGCTTGCTCTTCTGCTGCGGTCAACCCGAATGGCCCCTGAGGATCGACGCACTGACATAGCCGCAGATAGACAATCATGAACATTACGCATTCAAGGATGGCACAGAGCATCAAGATCAGCGACGAGTCGAACGGAAACGCAGCCCTATAGCGGTACATCGCCAAGCAATGAAGACAAAACATTGCGAGAGCAATACAAGCGGCTCTGGTTCTTCTCAGGGTTGGCCTCAGTTCTATGAGAAATTCGCCCACCACAACCAGATTCCAGAGGATCTGCTGGCAGAGGCTTCTGGAGGTTCCGAGTGATGCCTTATCGCAGTAAAGCGCGAAGGCTGCGACGAGCAATCCGAATACCCAACGCTGAAGGTGTGTCCCGCTGTTCACGCCTGTTCCCTCTATGGTGTCGTCAGTGTAACCAACCGAAGCTCCAGCAAAACGGGGTTACAGGCAACTACGATCTTGAACTTGCCGCAAACGTGACTTCCCGGGAATTTCAGATCCACAGCGTACAAGCTGGTCGGGGGCATAATGTCGAGATGAACTCACAGTATCGTTTGATCGCGGCGACAACCTTCGTCCTTATGCTGTTCTCTGGGATAATCACCGCAAAGATTGCCAATTGGAAGGTTTTCTCGAATCGCGCCGGATGGCGGATTGACTACCCTGCTGAGTGGGATACAGGGAGTTGTAGAGGCTGTCCCGACCCAAGGGCTCCAGGGGTGTTTGTAGACTTCATGCCACATGAAGGCGCGGACCTCAATGGGTCCGTGATGGTATCTCCTCTCAGAGACAAGCCAGGTAATGTGGGCCTCGATGCTTGGTTCTCGGAAGTGGAGAGGACGGCTAATCTCAATCCACGAAGCAGCCAACACAGATTCGAGCTGAACGGAAAGGCCGCTCTCAGAGTGCGCTATCTAAACAGCGCAGCGGGCGGGACCGAGATGGAAGCGGTCTACGTGGTAGCTGGCTCTCGGACCTTTTCGATTGAGTTCAGCGGCAACAACCGGGGGACTCCACTTGAGACGCTTAGCAATTACCCCGTATTCATGAGGATGGTCCAAAGCTTTGAGGTTCAAATTCGATGACCATTGAGTAATCAAGTTCCAGCAGACAGGGTTTGTGGCAAGTTCACCCGGCCCCCGAGACGCGCCAACGCGAAGTTGCTCAAAACCCGACTTTTCGGGAGACCCGGCCACCAATTACGCTTAATGCAAATGCACTTTCTCTTTTCACCGCGGAACAGACTGATTGTCTCCTTGATTTTTGGTTGGGCGTGTCTGCATGTGATTCTGCTCAAGTTGTGGCCAGACTTCGCGAGCGGGCCACCTGGGAGCCCATATTCATTCGTGGCATTTGCGTTTTGCCTCGAGGCGCTCTGTCATTTGGTTGTTCTAGGAATAGCCCTAAAGGCAATAAGCAATCGCATCTCATGGTGGAATAAGCCGACATATGGCGATGACGGTCTACTGTCGATCCAAAACGAGGCCAACCGTTTTAGGGCTACCTATGAGGTCACGTCTAGCCGTTGGAGAGAAGTGTTTTGGATACTTGGGGAGTTGTCGTTCTATGGGCTTCTGTGGCTCATGCTCCTCTTGCACACTTGGATTCGCTAGAAATGACAAGTCCTTGAAACGGAGATTTGACCAAGTTCAACCCGTCGAACCCGCTGGCCCGGCGAACTTGGTCAAAACCGGACTTCGCAGGAATCAACTTTGAATCCATATACTCATCGGCAACAGGTGATTTCATGAGCCGCGCCGTCCAAGCAATAATTCTGTTCCTTAGTCTTGCTGCATTCGCCACACCCGTGATCCTTATCTGGGGCTGGATTAGATGGGCTAAGCGCAAGGAAAATGGAATGACCTCTTCGAGACTCTCGCTTACAGGTTTAGTTCTATCAACGATTTCTGCTCTCCTTGCTCTTGCTACTTGGGCGTTTGCGCGTTTTCATCCGTTCGGGTTCTACGATCCAACCTTGATGAGAATCATGCGCTGGGGCTTCATTTTGTCTCTTGCTGGCTGTCTCTTCGCACTCGGGGGAATCTGGCGGAAAAACTCGCTCCAATGGCACGCTCCGCTCTGCGGGTTGGGAACGCTGGCTATCTGGATCATTGCAGTGGAAGGCGAATAAACATCAGTCGTTCAATAGGCATTCCTCCAAAACGTTAGTGTTCTATCGTGACCGCCCTGTGGGGGAGTGGCATGGGCGTGGCTCTGTGGGGCGGTTACGATAGAACCGTTTGAAGTGAGCCTCTGGCGTGGTGGATGCGGTGGGTTGCTATGGGATTTTAATCACGCGGGATCGCTGGTGCAGTCGAGGCGTGGGCGTCTGAGGGCGGGTGCCGCCACACTTCGATGCGGCTGGGACTGTGAGCGCAGTGTTCGGTGTGGCGCGTAGGGCGGTGGCGGGGGGCGAAGCTGGTAAAGAAGACGTGCTGAGGCGTGGCGTGCGGGAACACGGATGAGCGGGACGATCGGGCTGGAGTTCGAGCGGGTCATGGAGCAGTCAGTTGTCGGTGCAGGTTCAGGAGCTGTCGAGCGCACGCGGCGGTTGCCGGATGGGGATCAGAGCGTAGCGCAGATCCTGAGGCGTGATGCGTTGAACCATCATCATGGGCCCGGAGCAGACGGGGCATGGTGGCTGGCTGGCAGCAGTCACGGACTGATCGAGGCGTGGTTCTGAACCGAGTAGCGAGCGGCAGCGTTGGAGCGAAGCAGCACGGCAGCGGTTGGCGAACAGGCCGAAGTGGCGGATGCGGACCAGGCCTTTAGGTAGAACGTGAAGCAGATATCGGCGCAGGAACTCATCGGCGGGAACGGTCATGATTTTGTTCTTGCTGCCGTGGGCATAGTCCTTCCAACGGAAGGAGACGCGCTGGTTTTCGAAAGCCACCAGGCGATGGTTGGAGATGGCGACGCGATGGGTGTAGCGGGCCAGGTAGTTGAGAACATGGTCGGCACCGCCGAAGGGCGGCTTGGCATAGACGACCCAGTCCTTGTGGCCGAGTTCCCAGAGAAAGTGGCTGAAGGCCTCAGGCAAGGCGAGTTGCTGAAGCGATCCATGAAACTGCAGCCTGTCGTGTTGGAACAGCTCACGGAGTTGGTCACAGAACTTCTCGCGGAAGATCTTGCTGAGTGCCTTGACGGGCAGAAAGAATCGGTGCGACGAATCGATCCATCTGGAACCGTCGAGGCTCAAACCACCAGCGGGAACGATGTAATGGATGTGGGCATGATGCTGGAGGTTCTGTCCCCAGGTATGGAGCACGCCGAGGAACCCTATCTCCGCGCCGAAGTACTCGGGATCACGAGCAACTTCAAGCAACGTCGCGGCACTGGTGCGGAACAGCAGGTCATAGAGCAGCCGCTTGTTCTGGAGGATGAGCGCGGAGAACTCGTGGGGCAGGGTGAAGACGATATGGAAGTAAGGCACGGGCAACAGCTCCGAGGAACGCGCGGCCAGCCACCTGGCACGCGCGTTGCCCTGGCACCTGGGGCAGTGCCGGTTGCGGCATGAGTTATATGAGATGGCCTGATGGCCACAGCGGACGCACTGATCGAGATGCCCTCCCAGTGCCGTCGTGCGGCAACGGACGATGGCATCGAGCACCTTGCGATGCGGCCATGCAAGGCGCGATCCGTACTTCTCCCAAAAGCTGTTGCCCACTGTGCGGACGATGTCGGCCACCTCGAGGGTGGGCCGATTCATCTCTTGCTGAGCCTCCCGTCTCTGCGGCTCTCAGCAGAGGCTGTGATCGTGAAGGGTATCGAGCGGGTTCGGGACTGCGTCCATATGCCGCCGGGAGAGGTGGAGATAGACGGTGGTGTGATCGAGCGAAGCATGGCCGAGCAGCACCTGGATCGTGCGCAGGTCCATCCCTGCTTCAAGCAAGTGAGTCGCGTAGCTGTGGCGCAGGCAATGGGGGAGATGTGCTTTTCGATCCCGGCAGCCCGCGCGACACTCTGGCAGCGAACCAGACCGTCTTGTCACTGATGGGCACATCGGCTCGCCAACCATCGACCACACCCGGAAACAGGTAGGTCTTCGGCTTCATCCATCGCCAGTAGCCGCGCAGTTCTTCCAGTAGCGCCGGACTAAGCGGTACATCCCGGTCGCGCCTGCCCTTGCCCTGATGCACATGAACCACCATGCGCTGACTGCCGATGTCTGAGGTCTTCAGTCGACATAACTCGGCCCGGCGAACACCCGTCGAGTACATCGTCATCAGCATGGTACGGTGCAGCCGGTTGGCGGAAGCGGCCAGCAACCGGCCGACCTCGTCCCGGCTAAGCACCGTCGGGAGCTTCTCCGGCAACCGGGGGAACGGCAGGTGCTCCAGCATGTGATGACGCTTGAGCGTCTTGACGAAGAAGAACCGCAGTGCGGCCACTCGTTGCGACACCGTCTTCGCAGCCAGCTTGCGCTCGCGAAACAGGTAGAGCTGGTACTCGCGGATATGCTCCGCGCCAAGCTGATCGGGAGCACGACGAAAGTGTTCAGCAAACTGCTTGACCGCGAACAAATAGGCTCTCGCGGTACCTGGGGCATAGTTGCGACGCTCGAGTTCTTCGAGCATCCGGTCTCTGAGCTGAGTCATGAGAAGTAACCTCCTATGACTCAGATCATGCTGCGAAAGCTAATCTCCCCCGCCACAAATGCAGCATCCGCCACGCCGGAGGCTTAGTTCAAACGGGGTTATGGGAAACTTCGATGAAGTTGCCGATAATCCGACTTTACGAGAACTACGGAATAACTTCCGGTTTGCCGGTAAACCGCCCCGAACAAGCCGTTCGAATGGGACGCTCCGGTTCTGGCTCAGATAAAAGGCCGCAACCGACCACGCCTATGCAGAACAAGAGCTCGGGCGTTCTCTAGCTACCTACATTCCGCGCGATTATCTTGCGAGGCGATGATCTGCCACGTACCCCCGCGCTTCAGCCACGTGTCGGTCCAAACCTGGCAAACCTTTGCGTTCGGCTCGGACTTGTCTTTGCCGACATAATGTTCGCTGCCGTAGACAACGGAAATACTGTCTCCGAAGAAACGCACTTTAGCCTCATCAAGTTCGCAATCATGGGCGATGTGTGCGCCTTTCTCGTCCTTTAGTTCATCAGCCTTCGTGAAGCGCGCACCCTTCGTTGACGTGCCTTGGAAGTCGTCGGCAAGCAGACCGGCGACGACACCGTTATCGACACATACACCCTCAGCCCACTTGCGTTCCATCTCGATGATGTATTTCGCAGTCTTATCATCCGCAGAAGCCCAGTGACTCTGCTGTGTGTACGCCGGAACCAGCAACAACGTTGTCGTGATTACCACCGAGAAGATTCGTAAGCGCATTTCTCGCATTGCGGAATCCTACACTACGCTCCGATGGTGGCGCAGTAGAACAGCGCATCCGGCTGGTTTGGGCCGTATGGTCGGCAAACCGGAGAGCGCCGGGCTAAACCGGCATGTTGTAGGGGATGAAAGAGCCCTACGGGAAAGGAAGTAGCGAATCCATCCTGGCCTCGAGTCTTGCAGGCGACATCGCGAGGTGTCGGCTGAAGCGTAGACAGGGGTATTGGTGGGCCGGGCAATTGAGCTTCGAAAAGCCGATGGTACAGGGCGCCGACTCCGTTCCGAGTGGAGGAAGGCAACACGACGACCACGTTATTCGCGAGTGGTTGTTCGGTCCTGCGTAGTCTAAGAACCCGCGCACGCTAAGAAACAACATGCACGAGAACCGGGAGATCTCCAGCGTGCCTTGGTCTGACGATCAAGGCCGGTCCGCGAAGGCCATGAACCGAACGGCGGGCACGCACGCGCTGGAGAAGTCGGACTGTGCCGTAGTACCTGTGAAGCAGCCGAACAAAGGAGGGCAACCTTCGGCGGAGGCCGTGGAGGGAAGGGCACAGACGGAGGAGAACATCGTCAAGTCGCGCATGCACCCGACACAGAGCGGGAAGCGCATGTCCCAGGGACTGGACGGTGTGCGAAAAGCAGCAAGGGAAAGGAAGCAGGAACGGTTCACCGCCTTGCTCCACCATCTGAGCATCGAACTGCTCCGCGAGAGCTTCTACGCGCTTCAGCGTAAAGCTTCGCCCGGAGTAGACGGCGTAACGTGGCAGGAGTATGAAACCGGGCTGGAAGGTCGGCTCATCGATCTGCACAGCCGGGTGCACCGCGGAGCGTACCGGGCAAAACCCTCAAGGCGAGTCTTTATACCGAAGGCTGACGGACGGCAGCGTCCGTTGGGCATCGCAGCGTTGGAGGACAAGATCGTCCAGCAGGCTGTGGTGACGATCCTCAACCAGATCTATGAGGTCGACTTCAAGGGCTTTTCTTATGGGTTCCGTCCCGGTCGCAGCCCTCATCAGGCGCTTGACGCGCTGACTGTGGGCATTCAACGGAAGCGGGTGAACTGGGTGCTCGATGCGGACATCCGTGGCTTCTTCGACAACATGAGCCACGAATCGACGATGAAGTTCATCGAGCATCGGGTGGCCGATCAGAGGATACTTCGCCTGATCCAGAAATGGTTGAAGGCGGGAGTATCGGAAGACGGCCAGTGGTCGGAGACGAAGTTGGGTACGCCGCAAGGAGCAGTAGCGTCACCGCTGCTCGCCAACGTGTACCTGCATTATGTCTTCGATCTATGGGCTGATGTCTGGCGCAAGAAAGTGGCAACGGGCGACATAATCGTCGTCCGCTATGCTGACGATCTTGTGGTGGGCTTTCAGCACCGAACGGATGCCGAGCGTTTCCTGAAAGAGTTCCGGGAACGGCTGGCAAAGTTCGGCTTGGAATTACATCCGGACAAGACACGGCTGATCGAGTTCGGGCGGTTCGCCGCTCGCAACCGGAAACAGCGCGGAGAGGGAAAACCAGAGACCTTCACGTTCCTGGGTTTTACTCACTTCTGTGGGCAGCGCATCCGTGATGGAGCGTTCATCGTCTGGCGGATCACGGCGAAGAAGCGGATGGTAGCGAAGCTGAAAGCCATCAAGGCTGAGCTTCAACGCCGGAAGCATGATCGTACGACCACAGTCGGTGCATGGCTTCGGACTGTTGTGCTGGGCTATTACCAATACCACGCTGTGCCTGGCAACACGACTCAACTGCGCATCTTTCAACGACGTGTTAACTGGTTGTGGCGGAGTGTTCTCATCCGGCGCAGTCAGCGAGCACAAGTGCGGTGGGAGCGACTAACCCCACTGTTGAACCGATGGGTTCCACAACCTCGCGTCCTGCATCCCTATCCCGACGCACGCTTCTACGCCACTCATCCTTCGTAAGAGCCGTATGCGTAGACGCGCTCGTACGCATCTGTGCGGGGGCGATCAGCGATGGTCGTCCCTACCGCGACAGTAATCATTCTCCTCTTGTGGTCCACGTAAAACGGGGTTCTAGGAAAGTTCGCAGTAGCTAAACTACACTTTCCGGCCGCAGTGTTTTTGGAAAAGCTCTTGCGCCCTCTGGGCTCCTGACTCCGTCATTCTCACGGACTTTGCTGCGTTCTGAGGATCGGAAATGTACCCTCTCTTGTAAAGGCGATCCATGGCGTTCCAGTCATGTCCTTTCCAGGCTCGTATACCCGTACCTTCCTTGAAAGTTGTCAGGTGTAGGAGCGCGAGAACCATTTCGTCAACCTTGTCTTCGTCATATTCCATACAGACCTCGCTTTGATTGCAGTATCGCGATCTCAGCCTTATGCCAGTCGAACAAACTTCGGCCCAAGTCACCATGAGGACTACCGAAGGTGTCAGTCGCAGATGGGGGATGACGAACGTTCCGAAAACCTGACTTTTCGGGAGTGTCACTGGAGACGAAGCCGACAATGCCATAAAGTGTAAGGATGTTTGGTGTCGAGCCTCATGAGCAATGGACAGAAGAAGAGCGAGCGGACTTTGAAGAGCATGCTGCTGCGCGCCTGAAAGCCTGCAAGTCTTCTGCCGTGAAGGTAGGAACAGCCCTTCTGATAAACATTGCGCTAATAGTTCCATTCAGTGCTGGACGTCGGCTTCATAGTCGTTGGCAACAAACGCGATTTCTCGTCTTTACCGCTGAACTGCTCTTTCTCTGGTTTGTGATCAAGGTCGGCTACGTTTGGAGCTCGTGGCAGAGTTCTCGCGAAGTGAGGCGCGACTACGAAGGATCCGGCTTAGTCGAATGGCAAGCCGACTACATACGCGCTCACAAGCACTGCATAGAGAACCGTGTTGAGGTGGAAGCGAGCGTTCTTTGCGGTTGCTTCTACTGTCTATCGATCTACCCACCCTCAGAGATAGTGGACTGGATCGACGATCGAGAAGCTTTAACGGCGGACTGCCCTCGCTGCGGAATCGACGCGGTGATTGGCTCCGCATCCGGCTTCCCAATCACTCCCGAGTTCCTGACCCTCATGAACAAACATTGGTTCGAGGGATACCGCCCTTCGTGATGGATCCGTAGCCGACTTCATAGACTGCGAACACTAGTTCGTTCTTGAGAAACGGGATTATGGCAAACGTCAACGACGTTGCCGAAAACCCGACTTCGCAGGCAGTTCAAATGGTAATGCGTAATCCTAAGGCAGTATGCCCGATGACTTATTGATCCGGCTCTTGGGAAATCCACAATTGAAGCACTCCGAGCCCCTACCAAAACTTTGTGAGCACTGCGGGCACCGGAAGCCCAGAAGACGCGCGTTCAAAACCAGACCGTAGACTGCGACGCACATGGCCCAGGACAGAGTGGCGGTGATGAGGACTACTGAGTTCTCGAATGACTTTTTGCCCAAGACGAGTCCAAGGATAAAGGGTCCCATGGCGACCAAATACCAATACCTGCCAAAGGACTTCTTTCTCTCGACCAGAACCCGATCTTCGTCGTAGTCTTCCAAACACTCTATTGGCTTGTAGGAACCGGGTTGTTGAGTCCACTGAGGCGGGGGTGGAGACACAAAATGGCGTCTTTGAACTTCCGCCTCTAGCGCCTCTGCCGCCTCAGGTACGAGGTCCCGTTTGTCGGCGACGACTTGCCCGAGTTCATTGTCGGTCAATTGCTCATAGCGCCGTTGGAAGCTGTCACCGCTCATCTCTGATCCGATCTAAGTAGGTCTGCTTCGTAGCTCTTTGCCTTGGTGAAGATTGTAACCGGCCACGAATTGCTGCCTTCGTTCCCGCAACACGGGGTCTGCGGCAATCATCCCCACTCATGGTACTGGACCATCTTCATACCGATGCTCCTTCGAGAAGCCCCACAAAGAACAAAACCAGCAAGGCCGCCACAAGTGGCACGACTACCCATCTGGAAGCGCCCCGTATTCCGGCGATGACCGTGGCTACCAAACCAACGGGGGCCAAGAGAAAAGCAGCCCCAGGTCCAACGACTCCGGATCCTTCCAAGGAGGAAGGCCGGGTGAAGGTTTCACTGTGTAGTAGAGGAAGATGTATGCACCGTAAGCGGTGATTAGCCAAGCAACGCTTACCGCCCACAATGGAAGTGGCCTGAGTCTACCCCTTCTATAGCTCGTTACTGTTCTCGCAAGGGCAAAGGTCGCGAGGAGGAAAGGTCCGCAGGTAAGTAGAAGCGGCACGGCAAGCAGTCGCATTTGGGCTCAACCTCTGTGCAATGTCGGAAGGCCAAGTCAGACTACCAGCCTTAACGGATCGAGTACGTCTGGCTGATTTGTCAGGCATCTCTCCGTTCGCGAAAAACGGAGATTTGACCAAGTTCAACCCGTCGAACCCGCTGGCCCGGCGAACTTGGTCAAAACCGGACTTCGCAGGAATCAACTTTGAATCCATATACTCATCGGCAACAGGTGATTTCATGAGCCGCGCCGTCCAAGCAATAATTCTGCTCCTTAGTCTTGCTGCATTCGCCACACCCGTGATCCTTATCTGGGGCTGGATTAGATGGGCTAAGCGCAAGGAAAATGGAATGACCTCTTCGAGACTCTCGCTTACAGGTTAGTTCTATCAACGATTTCTGCTCTCCTTGCTCTTGCTACTTGGGCGTTTGCGCGTTTTCATCCGTTCGGGTTCTACGATCCAACCTTGATGAGAATCATGCGCTGGGGCTTCATTTTGTCTCTTGCTGGCTGTCTCTTCGCACTCGGGGGAATCTGGCGGAAAAACTCGCTCCAATGGCACGCTCCGCTCTGCGGGTTGGGAACGCTGGCTATCTGGATCATTGCAGTGGAAGGCGAATAAACATCAGTCGTTCAATAGGCATTCCTCCAAAACGGGGTTATGAGAAACTTCGACCTTGAACTTGCCGCAAAGACGACGTTGCGGGCACTACGGGATTACTTCCAGGATTACCCTACCTCATCAAACGCTTTTGAAATCATGATGAAACAGGTCAGTCTCCGTTAGTGACCGAACCTTCGTGAGCGCCACGTGAAGCCCAAGTTCTATATGTTGGCGAGAGGTTCAGCCTGCCTCTGCTTCCATTGATCGGGGAGCCAAGCGTGTAGTTGGCGGATGGTGGCGGAGGGCAGGTTGACGAGCAGTTGTGTGAGATAGAGCTGCGGATCGATATCGTGTCTGCGGCAGGTGCTGGTCAGGCTGGCGAGGATGGCTGCCGTTCTTCCACCGCGCGGATTGCCCACAAAGAGCGAGTTCTTTTCGGTTCAAAACGATGCGTTTCATCTCCCGTTCGCTGACGTTGTTATCGATTGGAACTGCGCCATCGGAACAGAAGACATTCAGTTCATTCCACTGACCCAGAGCATAGTTGATCGCCTCAGCCATGGGATGCTTGGGAAGTAACTGTTCTTTCCAGATAAGCAGCCGTTCGCGCAACGCTGCCAGTAGCGGTGCCGATTGCTGTTGGCGCATCTGAAAACGTTGTTCCGCGGTCGCATCCTTGGCCTGCCGCTCGATAGCATAGAGATCGCGCACGCGTTCGACGGCCTCGCGCGCGATCTCCGGCGCTGCCTTCTCCGCATCGATGATTTTTCTTTTCATATGCGCCCAGCATCCGGCGCGCGTAATCTGATTTCCGGCGACCACGCCGTTATAGCCGCCATAGGCATCGGCCAGGAGCACCTGGTTGTAGTCCTTCAGAAAACGCTTCGGTCCATCGCGGCCACGGTCCAGGGTGAAGTTGAAGACATTGTACGGATGTGTCTGGTCGCCAACGTACACCCACATGCGCGCATTGGCTGTTTTGCCTTTGCTCTGCATGGGCAGGATGGTGTCATCGGTGGCCACCACGTGCGAGGCGCGCACACGCTCGGCCATAAGTTCATACAGCGGCTCGACCAGATCCGCCACGTCGCCGCACCATACTGATTGCGTGGCCCGCGAAATCTCGAAGCCCTGCCTCTGGAAGATATCCTCCAGACGATACAACGGAAGATAGTCAGAGTATTTGCTGGTGACGATATAAGCCAGCAAGCCCGGACCTGCCAGCCCCTTATCGATCGCCGTCTCCGGTTTCTTCGTTGTTTGGATACTCGGGTTCTCCCCGTTGTTCTCGCAGTGCATGCAGGCGTACTTCTTGCGCACATGATGGATGCGCTCGAAGTGGCCGGGAAGATACTCCACCTGCCAACTTTCCTCGGCGCCGATCTCTCTGCGCTCCAGGCCACAGCAGGAACAGGCGCGTTCCGATTCGCTCAACTCGTAAATCTGCGTACTGACGGGAAGGTTCTCGAAGTTAGCCAGATTGCGCCGGCCCTTGCGCCGCTGCACACGGCGCCGTTCTTCTTCCGGCTCCGCATGCGGCGGAACATCGTCCGGGTGAATCGGCTTGCGGTCCAGATCTTCGGCGAAGCGCAGCAGTAACTGCGCCAGATCGCCCGAGGTGCGCAGACGATCCGCGCGCGGCCCGTAATACCACTTCTTATATCGCTCCAACTCCAGCTTTACGCGAACCAGCTCAACCTGTAACTGCTCTTTCTGCCTGATCTGCTCATCGGCGCGACGTTGCTGTTCGCCGTGCTCCAACAGAAGTTGCTGTACAAGCGCTCGCAGCGATGCGCTGTCCTCCGGAAGCTCGAACGAGTTAGAGCCGATCTCTGCCACCTCGTAAGTAGACGTGAGAGAAAAGGGATAAGTCACCTCAGGCTATGGCGGTTTCGCGGTCCTTCGATCGATTCTTCGGTGGTCGCTCATAACGCGGCACACGCTTCAACTTCGCCATGTCGATACCATCCAGCAGCATCGCCAACTCGCTCGCTCGCAGCTCAACCGAGCCCGCACCAGGCGCAACGCGCGGAAGCTTGAACACGCCCGCTTCCAGGCGTTTGTACCACAGCACGTAGCCATCGCGGTCCCATGTCAGGATCTTCAAGCGGTTGCCGCCACGCGATCGGAAGATGAAAAGATGGCCGCTCAGCGGATCTTCGCCGATCACCGCCTGCACGCGCTGCGCCAGACGATCGAAGCCACACCGCATGTCGGTCGCTTCCGAAGCCAGCCAGATCCGCGGCCCCGGCGCACCGTCGAACGACTGGAGACTCGGCAGGCCGATCACGACTCCTTCTCCAGAACAGACAACAACCGACGCAGGTGACACGCATCAAACCCAGGCTCAACGATCAGGCTCCAGCCACGGCGATGCCGTAGCTCGATCCCCACCACCGGCACAGATGCCGCCGCTGGCGGCACAGGTGCTGCTGGATCTGACACCTCGACAGCAACAAAGGATGTTGCTTCGGTCTGACGCAAGCGTTTCTTCCACTCGTAGAGCTGCCAGTCCCGCAACCCCCGTTCACCACAGAACGCTGCTACACTCTTGCCGCTGCTTGCTTGCTCAGATACAAGACCTCGCCACCGAGCCAGATCTTCTTCCTTGTGCTGTCCCATACCGTAAGAATCATGCGGCAAACCGCCATCCACAAGATGTGGTTCGCGTAGCGCTCACGAACCTTCTACGCTCTTCTTACTTCGAATTGGTTTGCGCGACGCAGCTTGTTCGTTCGGAATGCTTCGCCGTTGGACTTGCTCCGCGAAGCCTTGTGCCTGGAGGAACTCCGCCTCTGTATCAACTTCAAGTACAAAGAAACAACCTCTCAAATCAAATTCGTCAATTATTATCTCTTTTGCGTCCACTGAGGTGATTAGTCCGAGTTCCGTGAGTTCCGATACACACAGTGACTTGCTCTCGTAAACGCCCAACCAAATTCGCCGAGGTGGACCCGGAGCAACTACTCGCACTTTGTAAGTCTTGTAGTCCCTCGAGATCATAAGCCGCGCATACATTGCGAGATTATAGCCAACCAATTCTTAGACTCCCTGCCGATCTCGGGACTACGCCACAGCGCTGACGAACTTCAAGGCGTTGGCAAAGCCAAAATTACCCAGACGTGCAGGTGCTGCTGGCTCGCATGTATCGTAACGGCGAGGGAACTCCAGTCGATCATGACGAGGCTGCGAAATAGCAGCGAATGCCGTCTTGGTACCATCCTGGGCGCGACTTAAATTCTTGATTCGTTCTCTCTAGTTCCAACTGCCTAACAAGCCATGATGGAAGGTCTTGAAGACGAACCATAACCCAACGAAGCCCTCTTCCTTGAAAAAGCCGACCACGGTTGCCGGTCCGGTATTATCGGGAAACGCCGTTGTTCTCAGCTTCGTTCAGGTTCAGCCGAAATCCAGAAGGTTTGTAGTCTGGTGCGATGTACTGTTTGGGGATCGCAATCGAGTTTCCATCTCGAAGCGCCGAGAAGTGCGGAGAGCAAATCTCCACGCCTGCCTCATTGAACTTGGCCTGGATGTTCTGATGCAGATCGGAATATATATTCAGAACCTCGCGAGGAGTATTCGTATAGGCATTTAACTCGTAGGTCACATAGAAGTCATCGAGCGATCTCTGCAGTACGAATGGTGCAGGCTGACGCAACACATGCTCTGTAGCTGATGCCGCGCTGATCAGGAGCTGATGAACCGTTCTCCAAGGGGCCTCGAAGCTGATCGAGACGGACGTATAGAAGATAACCCCCGACTTATTGGCTTCGGTGCTGTAATTCTTCACGGCATCACTCATCACTGTGGAGTTGGGAATCGTGATAACTTCCGCTTTCGGCGTGAGAATTCGGGTTACCAGCAGAGTCCTTTCGACGACCTCTCCCATGTTGTCGCCGATTTGAACCCAATCACCTGCTAGAAATGACCGCATGTAGGTCAGGATTACCCCAGCAATCGCATTGGCTACAGCCGAAGAAGAGCCCAGCGACAGCAGCACGCCCAGGAAGATGGAGATCCCCCGAAATGCGGGACTTTTGGCCCCCGGCAGATAAGGAAAGGCCACGATGAGTGCGAGAACGAGGACCAAAGCCCGTATCAATTTATCTGTTGGCTCGGCCCAATCGGGATAGAAGCCAGAGATTTTCAGGTCGCCCTTACTAATGTGGCTAAAAATCTGCCGTATCAATCGAATAAGGTAACTCGTGACCAACACGATCACGGCGATGATCGCCAGATTCGGCAGACAGTCCAATCCCGACTTTGCCAGTGACTCCAATTGGGAAAATACCCACCTGGTCGCCGTGAGAGATATTTCGTGGGTGGAGGAGTAGAAGCCCAGGGTCACAGTCAAATAAACTTGCAACAAGCCAAGGATCAGCACCCATCGCAGGAAGGTTCCTACGGCAAGTATCGCAGGCCCCAGGTAGGCGACAGAAAGATGCCACGTTGATTTCTTTTCAAGGTTCGCACTTATATTGATCTGTCTGTCGATTCGGCTCCGGAACAATAGTCTCAAGCGCCGGACAAGCCAGAGCGCAACCACAAGAAGAAGCGTCACCAGACTGGTCTTGAGGATTCCCCGCAGTATCATCCTCCAGCTGTGGTTATACCGATACTCTTCGACTGCCTGACGGATGTTCTGTGCGTGCTCTAGAGCTAGTTGCTGCCGCGTCTTGCCAGCTGCTCTGGCGTCTCCATCGGTGATGGCCATAATCACGGTGTTGCCGGCGAAAATCTCGGTCCAGGCGTCCCGCGGTTGAAGACGTATGGAATCTGACGGGATACTGCTGTCCCGGGCAAATGCGGTGATGCGCCTTTCAATTCCCTGTGCGCGAGCCTCGGGGTCAACGTGGCAACCGGTTCATATACCTTCAGAATCGGATTGCCGTCTATCACGACTTCGCCAGACGGGATAGCTTCTTCGTCGGGAACAGCCTGGCTGCCGGCCGACTGATTGTTTACCGGCTGGGCAGTTGATTGCTGTTGGGCTGATACAGGTAGAGCGCAGTTGGCCTGCAACAGGCAGAGCACGGAGAAAAGGCAAACGCGGATCGTATTTTTCATCACGCCACTCTACAGGGCAACGCACAAGGCGTACAAGGCTCCCACCCTGTCGGCATTCGAATTTACTCAATAGCTTTACCGCCTTCGTCGAGTTCGAAACCAGTCTGTCAGAAATACATTTCCACGATCTTCATGAGTGGATACCGTGGAACCGCTATGCCGCGGTACCGGGCATCGGTATTACCTTCGCCCCTCCCTCGATCGAATCCAGATAGTGCCCCCAATACTGCGGATTCTTCGAAATCAATAGGCAAATCGCGTATTGCTCCGCGAATAACTAATGCCCCACAAAATGTAGGCCTCACCAAGGGGCTGGACGCGAGACATCACAAACTACGGGGCTTCGCAGGAGGTCGCAGCAATTTCGATTGCGTTAGGTCCTTGACATCCAAATTCCCGCTCTTGTCCTTATCCAGTCTGTCAAACTCCGCTTCCATGAACCGCATCCACTGTTGGTTAGAGATTTTGCCGTTCTTGTCGGTATCCATAAGGAGCAGCAACTGCATCACCTCGGGCTCTCCGAGAGCCAGCTTATCCTGCGGCTTCGGAACTGCTGCTTTTTGTGCGACCAAAGGTCCTAGCATGGCAAAAGTAGCGACCACCACTGCGAGGACCACGATGACCAATACGACGTTCGTCGATTTTGACATGATTGACTCCAATCTCCGGGTGCCGTCCAGTTTCGGCCCACGCAGCGCGAGTCACAGGTTTTGTCCGCTCCAACACTTCTGCTCCCGCGTCGGAACAATCGTAACGCGGGCGTCTTGTCACTTTGTAGTGCACGTGAAACGGAGTTACTGAGATGGTCCGCCGCTTGAACTTCACCGTAGGGTGGAAGATCTTGTAGGCAGGTTCAAGGAGGATCATCGATATGCAGATTCGTTCGGTAGGGATTGACCTTGGCAAGACGACCTTTCACCTGGTGGCGCTCGGCGATAACGGCAAGGTGCTGCTGAAGAAGAAGTTCACCCAGAAGCAGCTGATCACGTTCACGGCGAACCTGCAGAGCTCGCTGATCGGCTTGGAGGCATGTGCCGGAGCGCACTTTCTTGGTCGTGCTCTGCGTGAACAGGGCCATGACGTGAAGCTCATTCCGGCTCAGTTCGTGAGGCCATTTGTGAAGTCCAACAAGAACGACTTCCTGGATGCAGAAGCTATCGCGGAGGCTGTCGATCGACAGAACATGCGTTTCGTGCCGATCAAGACAGATGACCAGCTCGATCTGCAGGCGCTGCATCGTGTGCGCGACCGCTTGATCACACGACGAACGTCCGTGATCAACCAGTTGCGTGCCTTCCTGCTGGAGCGCGGCCTAGTGTTCGCGAAGAGCCCGGCCAAGCTGCGCGAGCGTATGCCTGAGATCCTTGAGAACGCCGAAGAAGATCTCACTCCGCGGATGCGTAACCTGCTCGCTCTGCTTTGGAACGAGTGGAAGGATCTTGAGCAGCAGGTGGTCGATCTGAACCATGAAGTGGAGCTGATCGCTTCCAGTGATGCGGCATGCCTACGGCTCAGGCAGATCCCAGGCATCGGCCCTTTGGTCGCAACAGCGATCGTGGCTTCGATCGGCAACGGCGCTGCGTTCCACAAGGGGCGAGAGTTCGCCGCCTGGATGGGACTGGTGCCGAAGCAGTACTCAACTGGCGGCAAAGCAAAGCTCTACGGCATCAGTAAGCGAGGCAATCGCTACTTACGCAAGATCCTCATCCATGGAGCACGCGCCGTGGTCTTACGCTGCAAGCGAGAGCGGATTCCCATGGGAGCGTGGATGACGGCTCTTGAAACGAGAGCCCCACGCAACGTGCTCATCGTCGCGGCAGCCAACAAGCTCGCGCGGATCGCATGGGCGGTGCTATCGAGTGGCCAGGACTATCGGGCAGTTCAAGAGCCAGCTGCTGCGTAGGCAAGAGTAACCATCAAGATCAAGTTCTCCCACCGAGGTCTGCACCGGACAAGTAAGGATGAAAGAACAGTCAAAACGGCGCACCTGAAGCCTGTTTGCTCAAATGGCCCTTACACGGCCGAGGGGTTTCGAAGGACAGGTACGCGGCGTATCTCATCATGGCCAGGAGACACCTCTCCACACAACAGGTCGGATACATTGACGCAGACTTTCTTCATCCACCAACTTTTCCCTTGCAGTCAGACGGCGGACCATACATTTGGGAAACTACAATGACCGGTATCGGTGGCGGCCGTGGCGTATCCGTTGCGGACGGCGGCTGCCATGAAATGAATCCAGGGTGCTCCTGAAAAGCCCCCGTTGCCAACCTCGAGAAACCTGTGGTTCCAGTTGGAGGTGGGCATCCAGACCTCGAACCCAATGACGGAGTCGGGGACGGACGAGATGGTTCCGGTGACGCGGCAGAAGGGCGGAAGCTCCTTGAGCGGAGGGCCGGGGTTTGGTTGTCGAGAGAAGAGGATCGCCCTGCTCGACGCGCGCGAGGGTGATGGTTGTGTTGGGGAGCTTGAGAGTGCTTAGGCTCTCGCATGTGGCTGCGAAGATTTGAGGAGCGGCGAGAAGAAAAATGGAGAGAGCAGTGTAGCGAGCAGCTCGCACACTTACAGCGAGTGACGTCGGCATGGAGTTCACCAATGCGGAGGATTCTAGCACCGGGAAGTATGTCGATGCGGAGCGGTAATCGAAAGAGGCTGCCGGAGTGGCAGCCTCTTGTATTTATGGACGTGCGCGAATCGTTACTTGTAGCTCTTGGCGGCGGCGAAGCGCTTGTTGACAGAACTCGGAGCAACGATCTGACAGGCGAGTTCGCTGAGTGCTATGCCTTGTGGCTGCTGAAAAAGTCGGTGCCGCTTTCGGGCGTTGCGGCTTGAAGCCGGGCATGCACTAGCCGAGCGCTTAAAGCGATTAGATGATCGCGAATCTTCCGAGGCTCCGGGCGAATCACGGTAGGACTCTATCGGAACCACTCCAGCTGCACATGATCCATCGCGAGACGGCCTCTTCGGAAGCGGTTCGGATAGAGCCGTAAGGAGGAAGCCGATGGTGGGGTCGGGGCAGGATGTTTGGGGCTATGGGTTTTCCATCGCGCTGATTATTGGAGTGGCTGATGAGAAGCGATGCAGATAGCGAACCGGCGGATTGGAGAGTGCGCATGCGATAGGCATGCAGGCGACAGAGTATGGTTGGTCGCCCTGGCAAGATGGCCTTGTTCCGAGGCGTGGAACACACGTCCAGGGAGCATCGCCAGAGGCAAGTGCAAGGGTCCGGTTAAACATGAGGTCAGGACGTGTCATAGGCACCTACAGGTCGAGTTTCGGCGAAGAAGATCTGAGCGGCAGTAAGTCGCTCGATGAGATACATGGGGCCTTGGCAGCGAGGGCACGGCCATGTGGCTGGCTGCGTGGAGGAGGGTGCATCTGTTGCCGACGGTGGCTGGCGGAGCAGGCAGCGGCAGCGCGGAAGCAGACTTCCACGGGAGCGGTTGGCCAGCCAGCCGAAGTAGCGGATGCGAGGGAAGCCTCTGGGCAGCACATGCTGTAGGAAACGGCGCAGGAACTCCTGCGCCGAGAGCGTCATGGTGCGATGCTTACTGCCATGCGCGTAGTCCTTCCAGCGGAAGGTGATCGCGGCATCTGAGACCGAAAGCAGACGGTGGGTTGGCAGTCCATTCCAAGTGATCGAGGCGGCTTGCTGCACCCCAGCAGCCAGCGAGCCATCGTTGCACGAAGAGTTGACGACGCTTCTCTCGCAATATGACGTGAACGCCGCAGCGGCCAGCGTCAAGGTTTACGCCGTAAAGCCAGTCAAGACTGCTCATACGGCTTGCTGTGACCCGACCTGCTGCGCTCCAACGGCGGCACAGTGACCATCGCCCTTCAAACCGACGCCGGATTGCAGGCTCAGCTGGAACTGGCCCGGCAGGTTCAGCTGCGCTTACTTCCGGACCGGCGCTGCTGCTTTAGCGACTGGGAGGTAGCGTTTTCCTACGAATCCGCTGGATTTGTAAGCGGCGACTATGTCGATTTGATTCCAGCGGGGTCTGATGCCTTCTATTTTGCTCTCGGCGATGTGTCGGGCAAAGGAGTGGCAGCGTCGATGCTGATGTCTCATTTGCATGCCACGCTGCGGACATTGCTGCCTTCAAACAAGACGATTGATGAAGTAGTGACCACCGCGAGTAGCACCTTTTGTCAAAGCGCACTTCCTGCTCAATTTGCGACATTAGTGCTGGGCAAAGCAGATCGCAGCGGGAATGTGGAGTTGGTCAACGCAGGTCACAATCCAGTCCTACTTGTCGAAGGCGCTGAAGTTGAGGTCATTGCGGCTGCGAGCCTTCCTCTCGGAATGTTTTGCTCGACCGATTTTACGAGCGTCAGGCGAAGTGTTAGCCCAGAGAGCACGCTGTTCCTGTATTCGGACGGGATTACAGAATCGACCGATGAAGCCGGAAACGAGTTTGACCTGAACCGTCTCGCCGAAACGCTCCTTCAATCTAGAAACCGGCTCCCATCTGAGCTGGTGGAAACAATCCAAGGCACCATCATTGGCTTTACCAATGGTGCGCAACCAAGCGATGACCGCACAATGCTTGCGCTTCGCTGGTCACCGAAAGGAATTTGAACGATGCCACATTACAACGTCTTGTTCCTCTGCACAGGAAATTCCGCACGTTCCATCATGGCCGAGGCAATCATGAACCGGAAAGGGCTGCCGACCTCCATGCTGGGAGAGCAGCAAACCGCCTGATTTTCAACCTTGGCGTATGCGTTTAGGTCCGCCCCGCTATCCACGATCTCGACGTGCTGAAATCCTGCTGCGAGCAACCCTGCGCGGTAGTCGTCTATGAGGATGGCTCCTGCGATGCAGCCGACATACGCCGCCATGCTTTGAGCAACGTCTTCCGGCAACTCGTGCTTCAGTGCAATATCACTGAGGGCGACTCGGCCACCTGGCTTCAAGACGCGCGCGATCTCGCGGAAGACTGCAGGCTTGTCCGGCGCCAGATTCACCACGCAGTTCGAAATGACGCAATCAACTGATGCATCCGGAAGCGGAATCTGGTCGATGGTGGACTGGTAGAACTCCACATTGGTGTAGCCGCCCTGCTGCGCGTTCTCACGCGAGCGCTCGATCATTGCGGTGGTCATATCGATGCCGATCGCGCGGCCCTCTGGCCCAACCATTTTCGACGCTAGAAAAACGTCAAGACCGCCGCCTGAGCCAAGATCGACCACAACTTCTCCGGCTCTCAGGTGGGCTGTAGCTGTGGGATTGCCGCATGAGAGACCCATATTGGCCCCTGCCGGAATTGAAGTGAGCTCTTCTGCGCTGTAGCCAAAGGCTTCCGCAACCGCCTTCACACCCGCGTTATCGTTCGATAATGTGCTCTCCGCGACCGCGCCGTACTTCGACTTCACCGAATCCAATAGCTGCTCTGACATATATCCTCCAAACATTCGCTTAGGCGACTATATGTCTTGCTTTCGCATACGTCAAGGCGTATACATAAATATATGGCAGCGAAGCAGACCTTTAACGTGGAACGGTTCTTTCAGGCTCTTGGGGACAACACTCGGCTCCGGATACTGAATCTCATTGGCGACCAGGAGATTTGTGTTTGCTATTTTGTTGAGATCCTGGGCGGCCCTCAACCGAAGATCTCGCGTCACCTGGCTTACCTCCGCAGCGCCGGTATCGTCGCGGTGCGTCGGGAAGGGAAGTGGATGCATTATCGGATCGTCATGCCTCCGCATACCGGAGCGGCACAAATCCTGCGGCAGACGCTCGGCTGGTTGAAAGAAGAGAAGGCAATGCAGGCAGACAGGGCGCGGCTCACGAAAGCCTGCTGCTCTCCGGCGAAGTACGCCTTGCTCGAAGGCGCTCCGTTACCCACAACGATCCAAGAAGCATCCTGCGAGGCGTGCTAATGTCCACCGCCCCGATTACTCAGGGCCACGTCTGTGCCCCTGCCGCTCGGAAGAAGCTCTCGTTTCTCGACCGATTTCTGACGCTCTGGATCTTTCTGGCTATGGCGATAGGCGTTGCCATCGGCCACTTCATTCCATCGTCTGCAGGCTTCGTCAACCACTTTCAGACTGGGACAACAAACATCCCTATCGCCATCGGCCTCATCATCATGATGTTTCCGCCTCTGGCGAAGGTGCGATACGAAAAGCTGGGAGAAGTATTCCGCAACAAACGCGTTCTCGGGCTGTCGCTCGTGCAGAATTGGCTTATTGGTCCGATGTTGATGTTCCTCCTGGCCATAGTTTTCCTCAGCGGCGAGCCCGCCTATATGCGTGGGCTGATCCTGATCGGCATAGCCCGCTGCATCGCAATGGTGCTGGTCTGGAATGAACTCGCGGAAGGCGACACGGATTACGTTGCTGGGCTCGTTGCCATCAACAGCGTCTTTCAGGTGCTCTTCTACAGCCTCTATGCCTGGGTCTTCCTGACGGTCCTGCCGAAATGGTTCGGGCTTGAGGGAAGCATCGTTCCCATCGGGATCGGCCAGATTGCGAAGAGTGTGGGACTTTATCTGGGGGTGCCGTTTGTCGCTGGCTTCATCACTCGTTACGTTCTAATCCGCGCGAACGGCGAGGAGTGGTATCGGACTCGCTTCATTCCTCGCATCAGCCCTCTGACCCTCGTCGCACTGCTGTTCACGATTCTCGTCATGTTTTCCCTCAAGGGCGATTTAATCGTGCGACTCCCGCTGGATGTGGTTAAGATAGCGATCCCGCTCGTGATTTACTTCCTCATCATGTTCCTGGTCAGCTTTTGGATGGGCAAGAAGCTGGGCGCGGACTACGCGCAATCGGCAACGCTATCCTTCACAGCTGCGGGCAACAATTTCGAGCTGGCGATAGCGGTAGCAGTGGCCGTCTTCGGATTGAAATCTGGCGAGGCCTTCGTCGGCGTTGTCGGGCCGCTGATCGAAGTTCCGGCACTCATTGGGCTCGTCAATGTGGCGTTCTGGATGAGGCGGCGGTATTTCAGCTCAGAGATGAAGGAGTTCCAAGTCCATCCGGTCGAGGACGCGCCGTAGCAACATGCTGCGGCGGGTACGCTCTCATATAATCGGTGGATACAGCATCGTTAGCGGGAATCGGGAAGTTCAGTTCGGTACATTCTTCTGTGGCTCATACAGTCCAAACTCATTCCAGCAGTGTGAACATAGCCTGCTCCCCGCCTACGAACGCGGCACGCCAAGTAGCGTGGCTGCAGGTCGTCACGCTGGCATGGATGTTGATCGAGTGCGGGGTGTCTGTCTATGGAGCCATCTCATCACATAGCCCCGCGCTGCTGGCATTCGGCGCCGATAGCTTAGTAGAATTGCTGTCTGCAACCGTGGTTCTGCTAGCGATTGTTCCGTCGTTTCCGCTCGCAAGAGACCGTGCCGCACGGCTGACTGGAATCCTGCTTTTTGTCCTTGCAGGAGTAGTGGCGCTGGTGACGTTTCTTGCTTTCGTGTCTGGCGTCACTGCAGAGACAAGCTGTAGTGGCATAGTCATCACACTTGCCGCCCTTGTCGTAATGCCCGTTCTGGCCTGGGCAAAGCGTAAAACTGCACGGCTTACAAACAACCGAGCCTTGGCTGCTGACGCGGTGCAGTCAGCGACCTGTGCCTACCTGGCCGCTGTGACTTTGGCGGGACTAGCCATCAATGCCATTTGGCACATCCACTGGGTGGATTCAGCCGCGGCGCTCCTTGCGTTGCCCATCCTGGTCATCGAGGGACGGCGCGCTTTACGCGGTGAGAGCTGTGGTTGCTGCTGAAATCCGCGATAGTAGTACCGACTCTAAGATTTTGCAGCCGGTATCGAGTCCACCGTGATGTCGTTCCATCGGCCTTTCCTTTGATCTATCAGGCAGCAGTGTAGGATTGCTGGTGGGTTCTAAAGGATGTTTACGGCCCGCGCCGCCAGCAAAGCTACAGTCGCAAACGAGATGAGCGCCTGAACCATCATCAGAATCTTGGCCCAGGACGACAGAACGGGAGAGTCCGTGGGCGAGAATGCAGTGCTGGTGTTGAAAGCAAGAAACAGATAATCCACGAAACCCGGACTCCAGCATTGCTCACCCATGTCACGTTTGGCCTGCCGGTTAAGCGTCATCTGCGGAAACAGAAAGGCTCCGTCCGCGTGGCCGCGCAACTCACGGGCGCGGGGGCCGCCTGCATCGAGCCGCCAGTACCATGATGCGAAGACGAGGATGTTCGTGATCCACAAGGCAGATGCGGAGCGCAACAGGTCCTGTGGCGATTCTTTATGTAATGGTAGCGCCGCCAAGAGCAGGCCAAGTGACCAAATCATGTCGATGGTCACGATTGATGTTAATACGTACCCCAGAATCTTATTGAGATTATCCAATCCGCGTCGCCGTGCCCACACCGTGGGAATCATCAGCACTCCGACAAGGGTGATGAGGAGCCAGTCAGGGCCTACCGACAGAGATTCCGGAAGAGCCAGGCGCAATCCGCCCACGGCCAGGAGAGCGAGCATTGCGGGCCAGCGTGGCTCTAAACGATTGGGGGCATTCATGAGTGTTTCCATCATGCAATGCCGGCTGTTTGGACGCAATGAATTAGCGGATACCGAGAGCAATCAAAACTCTCTTCATGACCTATCAAAAATCGACTGTACATAAGCTGCGAGATGATTCGCCGCGGCAACGGATTCCGCGACCTCGCGTCAAAGCAGGCCGTCGAACACGCCATCATGGCTGGACGTGGCAATGTCGATCTCCTGCTGACGCCGGAACAGTATGCACGGCTGGCGAGGTAGAGATGGTCGATTCTGCGATCAATTGGCTGTTTGTCGATCTCAACTCCTATTTCGCCTCGATCGAACAGGAACTTTGCCCCGATCTGCGCGGCCAGCCCATCGCCATCGTGCCCATTCGTGTTGAAGCCCAGACGGGCTGCTGTATAGCTGTCAGCTACCAGGCCAAGGCTTATGGCGTCAAAACCGGCTCGGCTTGTGATTCGTTTGGCATGGCAGCACTTTGAGGAGAGGCTGTCGGTTAAGGCCGGGAGCCCTTGAATGAGGATCTCCACGATCCGCCGCGCCTTGACGGGCCAGTCATCGGCGCTGCCCGCGCTGGAGACCCCATAGATAGAATTTGTGATGGACAATGAACCTTCAAAGACCCAAATCCGCGAGGGCCATCTTAGCCGCGTGAAATCCACACATCCCATGAACTCCGCCTCCCGGGGGAGTAGATGCTCCGCATAAGTAGAGACCGGAACGCGAAGTGCGATACAGCGAAGGTGTGGGACGAAAGAGTAGTTGGCGGACGTTCATCGCTCCGCCCAAAATGTCGCCCCCTACCAAGTTCGGATTCCAACTTTCCAAAGCCTTAGGTGAAGAAACGGAGCGAGACAAAATGCAGTCGCGGAACCCGGGAGCGTAGCGGACGATCTGACGCTCGATAGATTCTACATAATCTTCGGTGCTGCCATTAGGAACATGGCAGTAGGCCCACGCGGTATGTTGGCCGGCTGGAGCCCGGCTGGAATCGAAAAGTGAAGGCTGGCCGAGAAGAACGAATGGTTTGTTAGTGGAAAGGGTTCTCTCAGCATGGGCAATCTCTTCGAGAGAGCCTCCGATGTGAACAGTAGCGGCACGCTGGCATTCGCGGGCAGTCCAAGGAATTGGTGCACTCAATGCATAGTCGATCTTGAAAGCACCAGCCCCATAACGAAATCTCTTTAATTGATTTCGATAATCACCGGACAGGTGGGAACCAGCAATGCGAAGGAGCTGACGAGGAGTGATGTCTGCGAGCACGAGGTCAGACAAAGGCAGGTCGGTTACGTCATGACCGTTTTCAACTCGACCACCGAGATTTTCAAAATGCCGGACAAGGGCATCTGTAAGAGTCTGTGCACCACCATGCACGATGGGCCAACCTTTCGTATGCCCTGCAGCTATCATCGTCAAGCCAACAGCAGCTGACGCGGTGGTTTCAAGCGGGAGGATGGAGTGGGTTGAAACACCGGCAAAAAGCGCTTGGGCTCGCTTTCCGGCAAAGTGAGACCGGGCCAAAGACAGCGCCGGCAATAGAGCAGACAAGCCGAACCGCGCAAGCTGGATCGGACCTCGGTCCGCTTCATTCCATGAGTGGTGTGCTGGTTTTCCACCACATACTCTGGGTCGATGGGTTTGGTGAAGCTGGGCCATCCAGAATGACTCTCGAACTTATCCGTGGAGGCAAATAAAGGTTCTCCTGACACAACGTCGACGTAAATACCAGGTTCCTTATTGTCCCAATACTCATTCTCGAATGGCCGTTCAGTGCCATCACGCTGCGTCACCCGGTATTGTTCTGGGGACAACATAGATATGGCGTCTGGATTTTTGCGGTACTCTGGCATATCTCATCTCCTGACTTTCCAATTGTGACGTTCTCACCCTTCGTTGACGGCTCTGAAGATCGATCGTCGCATCAAGCAAACTGATTTACTAAACAGATGTAACCCGTCTCCGGAGCCTGAAAAAGGAATGGCGGCAATCGAGATGATTGTCCCATCCCTCCTTAGCTGCTAATTGCGGCCTGCCATTACGCCGCCATCCACCGGCAAGATGGTACCAGTAATCCACGCACTCTCATCGGACGCTAGGAAGAGGATTGCGCCGGCGACATCCCCAGGTTGCCCGATACGCCCCAATGGGTGGAAGGCATTGAAAGTAGGAAGAACTTTCGGCACCTCGTCCTTCGAGAGAAACGTAGAGTAGATTGGGGTCTCAACCACCGCCGGAGCAACCGCGTTGACCCTGATCTTGTCAGCTGCCAATTCGAGGGCCAGATTGTGCACGAGGGCATGAACGCCTGCATTAGCTACTGAATAGGCAGAGGACGGGGTTGCACCGATGGCCTGAAGAGCCCATAGAGAACCGGTCTGAACGATCGCACCGCCACCGCGCTTCTTCATCGCCTTCGCGGCTGCCTGTGCCATGAAGAATTTGCCCTTCAGAATCGTGTTGAGGAAGCCATCATACTGCTCTTCGGTAACCTCGGAGAACGGTATCGGCTTGAAGATCCCAGCATTGTTTATGAGAACATCCAAGCCCCCAAACTCTCTCTCGGCGAGATCTACGAGAGCAACTCCGGTTGCAGGCTTGCCGATATCTCCAGCGAGGACGCGGACCGCGCCGGGATCTTCCGAGACCTCTTTGGCGGCGGCATGAAGTTTTGCCTCATCTCGTCCGCCGAGAACGACCGATGCGCCGTGGGCGACAAGGCGCTTAGCCGCCTCTTTCCCGATACCAGAACTGCCGCCAGTAACGATTGCTACTTTTCCCTTGAAATGCATGGAATCCTTCCTGTTGTTGTAATGCGTTAGCGGAGTGAAGACTGCTTGCCAGACTCAGGTCTTGCAAGCCAGCCGACAATGTGTTCTACACGCGATCGCGCAGAAATGTGGGCAGTGATGTAGCGGCGCTCAGAGAATCAGCCAGCGTCCATATCGAAGCGCCGAGCAATGTGAAATCTTTGATCAGGAACTCGCCTACATCGCCCGACAGGGCAGGAAAGCCGCCTAGACTCGGTTCCCAACCTGGAGTCGTAATGATGAAAGACAGTGTGGTGAGAAACATACAGATTGCTCCTACGCTCCCGACCGCAGATGCTTTAGGAAACCAGCGGCGAAGAGCGATGAGGATCGCAATTGTCATCTCCACTGCGCCGATGATTTCCGTGAAATGGTGAACTGTCCAGATGCTGTATCCCCAACTCAGCAATGGACTGTGTGCAATCAGTGGTTCGATACCTTTTGCTTCGTATTCTGTGACTTTCATGGCCGCAATCCAGCCAATCGCAATCACCAAGCCGAAGCGAAGAAAAAAGAACCCAAGGCGTTCAATTTGTGCCACTCTTCGAGTCTTGGTGCTGTGAAACATCGTTGATGAGTCGTTCATCGTAATTCCTCTTCTCTCTTTTCTTGGCGCCCACAGGAGCGAGGCCAAGCGAAATTGTTATTAGCATTCAATGCCGGCCTGGCAAAGATTCCGCCAAGACGCTGCGGGCGTACTCAGTCGGACCGATCAGTTCCTCAGAAACTCTGAGTCAATCTCAACCTCTGAGACATGGTCGAAGTAATTGCTGATCGTCTTGAGCCCGACGCCCACGAGAACTTCAAGTAGCTGGTCTTTGGAGTATCCTGCCGCGATGAATGCGTCAATCGTCGTCCTCGGAGCATATCCACGCTGCGAGACCAACTGTCTTGTGAGGTCGACCAAAGCATTTAGTTTGGGATCGGACAGTGGTCTGTCATTCTCGATCGCAACGATCGCATCGCCTGGTACGTTAGTAAAGAACCTTGCGAGCGCGCTGTGCGATGTTGTGCAGTACTTGCAAGCATTTTCCTTGCTAGCGGCCAAGAGAACAATTTGCTGTTCTCCGGGAGTTAGGGTGCCGTGCTGGAAACCGAGATCAGCATTGAGGTATACCCTTAGTGCTGAAGGCGAGTGAGCCATGGTTGCGATTAGGTTGGGCACGAATCCGAAGTATCGATGAGCCTGTTCTAGCAAAGTCCTCGATGCCAGAGGAGCGTCATGCATAAAAAGCGGAGGGAAAAGCGGGGCTTCTGTTGTGTTCATACGAGTGGTTCCTTCAAATCTTTCTATAGTGGGTGCGAATCCATTGGTTGCTGTCTTGCTCTGTTATGATTCGTCCGCTCACGTCTCATTGCGAGCCCGGCTCCGGTGAATCCATAAGGGAATAAACAATCACTCAGAGGTCGATAGCTACACTCCGGCCATGGTCTGACCGCCGCTCAATGATTCGTTGTTCGCGATCAAGGCTTGAGCAGCAACGCGTAACGCGTTCCTTCAGCTCGGGATGACGCGCTAGATGTTCCTTCGCAAACGGGCACACGATGCGGAGACGAGACGAATCACGGGAGGCCAATTGAACAGCCTCTTCTACGAGCTTTCCTCCAATGCCCATGTGTTGCAGCGATGGTGGGACCTCGGTGTGCCAGATCGTCATCTGGTTTTTGTCGTCGATGGAGTAGCTTAGAAAGGCGACGGAGTCTCCCACGCGTTCTTCGAGACGGTGTATTCTCACCTTATTCCGAGTCCTGGTTTTGATTAAGGCTTCCACTTCGTCGATCGTCATCACATAGTCCTCTTTTCTTCGAACGTAGGTGCTTCTCTCGCGAGAAGCATCCTGGGAATGGGTCGAAGAGTCTGTTTTCTGCCCTCATAGGTTCGTTCCTCGCTCCTGTGCTCGGTGTTGCTGCGACAGGATGCCGCCGAAACACTCCAATCGCTAACGCAAAAGGTCGAGAGCGCGGAATACTTGTAGGCTAATCATCAAATCGGCCAAATTGGCTGACCTTCAGAACAGCCGGAGGCCTGACTTTTTCTATAGGAGCGCTGTTCCGCTATCTATTCGAGTTCCAAGAAGCCACGTCGAAAGCCGATGGTCACGGCGTGGGTCCGGTCATTTGCCTGGAGCTTTTCGACGATGTTCCTGATGTGGAAATTGACCGTCGTTTCGGAAATTCCTAAGCGTGGGCCGATCTGTTTGTTCCGATAGCCATCTCGGATCAGCCTCAGGACTGAGATCTCCCGTGGAGAAAGATCTTCCTGTCCTAGATGTTCTGCGATCGTGCGCGCTACCTCGGAAGGGATGTGTCTACGGCCTTCAGAGACCCAACGGATCACGCGCAGTGGTCCTCACACATGCGCAGATAACTGCTCGGGCTGCAAGGGAACCAAAGCTCCTGATTGAGAAGCTTTCGGTGGAAGTTGACACGTTGGGGCGCTCGGTCGAGCGGGCGCCGCCTGGCGATTCCGGCAGACGGCTCCCGATTTGATCACGGGCTCGTGAAAATACCACTCCTACGACGAGCTGTTAAGCCAATTTAAAATCATCGAGAACAGATGGATAGCTGAACGTGACTAGGACGGAGCATCCTGTCTTCGTCGTATGGGGACCGTGAATGGTATTTGGCTTGATATTGAATTCCGTGCCCTTCGGATGCGAGATGCCTTCGTTTATGAAGTCACCGTCAAGGACGTACGACGTTTCGGTTGTTCGCTCGTGAAGGTGCCTTGAATTTCGCTCCCTGGCTCCATTCTCAGTAGGGCCACTGCTGGACCCAAGGACTGTTCACTATTTAAGACTTTGAGGGTAACATTCCCTTTGGTGTTTGGAAATGGTGCCGGTATAGCCTCGATCTTCGAGGCTTCGATAGTTTGTGTAAAACTCATAACATTCTCCATTCTTTTTGTCTCTCGTACTCCATTGCTAACGCAAAAGGTCGAGAGCGCGGAATACTTGTAGGTTAATCATCAAATCGGACAAATTGGCTGACCTTCAGAACAGCCGGAGGCCTGAATTTTTCTATAGGGGCGTTGTTCTGTTGTCTATTCGAGTTCCAAGAGGCCACGTCGAAATCCGATGGTCACGGCGTGGGTCCGGTCATTTGCCTGGAGCTTTTCGACGATGTTCCTGATATGGAAATTGACCGTCGTTTCGCAAATTCCTAAGTGTGGGCCGATCTGTTTGTTCCGATAGCCATCTCGGATCAGCCTCAGGACTGAGATCTCCCGTGGAGAAAGCTCCTCCTGTCCTAGATGTTCTGCGATTGTGCTCGCTATCTCGGAAGGGATGTGTCTACGGCCCTCAGAGACCCAACGGATCACGCGCAGCATCTCTGCTTTTGGGGTGTTCTTCAAAACATAGGCTGCAGCGCCCGCATTGAGTGCACGGCGTACGTCCATATCTTTTTTGGAAGTGGTCAGCATCATCACGATCGCTCGAGGGCTTTCCTTCCGGATCGCAATAAGCGCATCCGTACCACTCGCGCCCGGAAGTCTCTGATCCATAATCGTCACGTCTGGGCGGATGCGACGAAACTGAGAAAGAGCCTCCACCGCGCTCTCCGCCTGACCGACAAGGAACAAATCAGGCTGAGATTGGATGACCATACTCAACCCTTCGCGAAAAATCGGGTTGTTATCGACCAACAATATCCTTACGAGTTTTGGTGGCGGCATATCGCACCTCCTATCAAACAAGCTGTATTTCTCTCAATCGAACGACGGTAAACGACTCTACCGCACACTAAAAACGGCTCTCCTGGAGATCGCGCTCTCGCTCCTCTAATTCGCTGTTTCTATTACGCTGAGCGTTCTCGCTATCGAAGTTAGTGTTATTTGTGATCGGATCTCAGTTTTGCGATCGGTTCAGGAGCTTGTCCAACGTGAATCTGTCAGGCTCACAGAACGCCAGTAAGAATGCTGCAGCGGCCGCCGAGAAGACCGAATAGTCGAAGGGCGTCTTGACGCCAAGACCTGTGGCCATGCCCATAGCAAATGACAAAAGGAGAAGACCGGAGAGGACGGAGGCTATTCGTATTTTGAACCCTGCTATGAGCAATATCCCAAAGAGTGTCTCCGCGATGGTAGCCGCCCATGCAAACAACACCGTCAATGAACCGTGGGAGAGAGACGTCACCGCGCCCGTGTACTCCACGAAATGAGCGAAATTTCCCCAGGATACGTTCTTTGCTCCATATGGCCCCCATAAACCAAAACGATCCGCCACGGCTGATAGAAAGGAAGCTCCAAGCGCAAACCGTGCGAATAGACGGACCATCTCTGTCCCATTCTCGGTGAGTTGTGCGGTTGTTGAATTCATACGTGCCTCCACGTAAGGAATATGGCTTTAGGCAAAATGGTTTCATCGGGGAACATTGCTCGCGTCCGAAGCTAGTGAACGGGAGTGAGAATCGGTGCTCCTTCATTTTTGATAAAAAATACGACGAACTTCGCCGGTTTCGTCTTACTTGTGTTACGGCTTACCGTATGAACGTCTTCAGGTGATTCGTAAAATACCTGTCCGGGACCAAGCCGCTGAAGCATGCCTCCACGAACCTGCATCTCAACCTCCCCTTCAAGAACATAGACAACCGCATGCGCATCATGCCGATGGGCCACGCCGACGGCTCCTGGGGCGTAATCGACAGTAATGACTTCAATCTCTTTACCCGGCGCTTCCGGAAGCCGTTTCGTAAAGAGCGTATTCACCTGCTGGGCATGCGTTGCCGTGGCAAATCCGAAGGTAAAGATAAATACAGAGAGGATGAGCTTCTTCATGTTATGCATCGCTTCTGTCCTTTCGGTGATGTGCTGCGATAACCGGCTTAACCGATCTTGTGTGGCTGATACTCACCTGGGATCTTGCGGAAACCTATCGCAAGTCGATTCCAACCGTTGATCGTGATGATCGCCAATGAGAGGTTGACCAGTTCTTTTTCGCCAAACTCCTTCCGAACTTCGTCATAGACTTCATCCGATGCGTGGCCTTCCGTGATAAGGGTTAGCGCTTCGGCCGATGCGAGAGCCGCGCGTTCGCGGTTGGTAAAGAAGGTCGTTTCTCGCCATGCAGACAACGCGTAGAGACGTTGCTCCGTCTCACCATTCACACGCGCGTCCTTGGAATGCATATCAATGGAGAAGGCACACCCATTGATCTGGGAGGCTCTTATCTTGACCAGTTCTAAGAGAGATACCTCAAGCTTCGATGACTTTGTTACGAAGCCCTCTAATCCGAGCATCGCATGGTAAGCAGCGGGTGAAACCTTCGCCAGTTCCAATCTCATCTTCACGACGTATTCTCCTTCCACAGCTAGGCTATATTGAAATGGAGCAGCCGGAAGGTCCATAATCGTCGGGATGACTAGTCCATGACGGGTGCCTAAACAAGTGCCGAAGATAGAGACATTTCAAGACCTGGTCTTAGAACCAAGGAAGGATGGCCAGGAGATGTGGCGCTGGCTCTATACTGAGCTGCGCTCCGCAATTATTGATGGCAGATTGAAATCTGGAGCACGATTGCCGTCCACGAGAAACCTGGCAGCACAATACAGCCTTGCCCGGGGCACAGTCGTGGCAGCATTCCAGCAGCTTCAGGCTGAGGGATTCGTTTCGTCCGAAGTGAGTGCTGGAACATTTGTCGTACCGGCGTCAGGGTGGGAGATGACCTCTCCGACTAAACAAGGATCTTCTCGGCAGGTACTCTCCAGAGCGACTATAGCAAAGCGCACGCAGAGTTTTCTCAAGACCACATTTTTACAGCCGCCTTCGCATTCCATCGGTAAGGCGTTTCGGGGCTACGAGCCTGCTATTGACCTGTTTCCAGTCGAACTGTGGGCGCGGATTGCGTCGCGGGTTTATCGCAAAGCTCCGCGTTCTTTGTATGGGCAAGGTGATAGAGGTGGTTACCCACCGCTGCGAAGAGCGATCGCGGAATATGTGGGCCAGTCCCGCGGAGTACGTTGTTCTGCTGAACAGATCATCGTTACATCGGGCGCGCAGCAGGCGTTGGACCTCTTGGCGCGAGTGCTTCTCGATCCCGGCGACGAGGTGTGGATGGAAGATCCCGGGTACCCTGGAGCTTCTCAAGCCTTTCAGAACAATGGCGCGAGTGTGATTCCAATTCCAGTTGATGGGAACGGTATAGATGTTGCAAGAGGGATAAGGTCATCTCCCGCCGCCCGTGCGGTGTATGTAACACCTGCCAATCAGTTTCCCCTTGGAACTGTCATGTCAGCAGAGAGACGAGTCGAACTTCTCTCCTGGGCCGCGCGAGCGGGGCATGGATTATCGAAGATGAATACGACGCGGAATACCGCTATTCCGGGAAGCCGCTTGCGTCACTGCACAGCCTCGATAGATCTGGATCGGTCATTTATGTTGGAACATTTACGAAGATGCTCTTCAACGCTCTTCGCATTGGGTTCATCGTTGTTCCGGATCGGATCGGCGAAGCGTTTAGAATCGCACGAAGCTTCATCGATCGCCATGCTCCGACGTTAGATCAGGCTGTGCTGACGGAATTCATCAACGAAGGTCACTTCGGCCGCCACGTTAGAAAGATGAGACATATCTACTCAGACCGTTCGAAACTGCTTACGGAAGAAGCGAATAGGCGTCTTTCCGGTTTGCTCGATGTGGAGAACGCGCAATCTGGGATGTGCACCGTGGCCTGGATCAGGACAAATGTCACAGAAATGGCGGTAACACGACGGGCGGAACAGCTGGGATTGGAAGTAGTTCCAATCTCCTCATTTGTCAACAAGTACGAGCAGAAACCCGCGTTGTTTCTGGGCTTCGCAGGGTGTAATGAAAGTGAGATAAAGAGGGGCGTGTCGGTTTTGGAAGCTGTACTCTCTCGATGAGTCCATACCAACGTACGCTCCAAATGTATTGCACTTTCATTTCCTCCAAGGAATGTGCAAAGAGCTGTTTCAGTAAGACTCTGCATGCGCCGGCAAAGACAATCCTGAGAAAACAATTCGTTTCATTTGATGGCGGGACAACAAATCTGCCGCCGCACGCATCCCACGGATCGGTCGTTGGCTCCTCGCCAGTATTAGAGCCAGCCGCGTCCTTCGAACGATTTTCCTGAGTGACTAATGTCCCTAGAAGTGGCATTACACAATCGCAGGAAGACTGGAGATGGATACGGTCAAATCTGATTGATGCCATGAGCAGCACCGTGTTGCTGCATGCAACCAAACTACAGAAATAGCAGCCGAGGAGTTGAAATGAGTAGTTCTAACGATACGATCAACACCGTAGTGGTCTATCACTCTGGCTATGGTCACACAAAGCGCATGGCAGAGGCCGTTGCAGACGGTGCAGGAGCGGTGCTCTTCGCGATAGACGCCGACGGTGTTCTGCCCGAAGCCGGGTGGAGCGCTCTCGACGCCGCAGACGCGATCATTTTCGGGGCACCCACATATATATGGGCGGACCAAGCTGGCAATTCAAGAAGTTCGCCGATGAAACTTTGAGGGCCTGGTTCGAACTCCGTTGGAAGGACAAGGTATTTGGCGGCTTCACAAACAGCGCAAGCATCAATGGCGACAAGCTCAACACCATTCAATACTTCTTGCTCCTTGCAGGTCAACACGGAGGATTGTGGGTTTCACTTGCAATCAAGCCGGCTAACTTCAAAGCCTCAAAGCGCGACGATCTCAACAGGATGGGATCCTATATTGCGCCGATGGCGCAATCGGATGCCGATGCCAGTCCCGAAGAAATGTCATCCGGCGATCTCGAAACCGGCAGGGCTTACGGTGCGCGGGTTGCGGGGATTGCCCGGCGCCTGGCAGAACCAGCAAGGGCCTAAGAAGCACCTTGCGGTACGAAAGGACAAGCAAGTCTTCTATCGAGCAACAGCTCTATATCAGTGGCCAATGGGTTTCTGCCGTTCAATTGCTGCCTTCAAGGCAAAACACTCGTTGAGTATGGATCAGCTCCGGTGCGGGTGTGGTCCAACGTCTGTGGAGCGACGTCTTTCGGACTCAAAGTACCCCCAGCGCGAGGCAACGCAACATGGCCGCTTTTCCAGGCGGACAGGGCCATTCGATTTCCAATCCACAATTCGATTCCACAATTTAGGCGGCCTTCAACGACTTTGGCGGTTTTAGGTGTTCCCCACGGTTTGTAGTTCGTTGAAAAACCTGAAACGGGAAGACTGCCACGGCAACCCCATCTTGACGCAGGAGCTTTACCTGAGTCAAGTATGTTATTACCACCGAAATGGTGGTGACACGACGGGCAGAACAGCTGGGATTGGAAGTAGTTCCAATCTCCTCATTTGTCGCAGGGTGTAATGCAAGTGAGATAAAGAGGAGCGACTTGAAGTCGAGCATCAAGTGGTTGCATGGTTTCGCACGTAGTCCAACGTTGTTTTCAGTACGTCGTGCTTGTTTCCAATTCATCGAAATTGAGGTGTCTTGCATTGGCGTCCAACCGCTTCCTCAGAGCGTCGCCCTCAATCGTGCTTTGGCATGTCAACTCGCGAGCGAGAGATTCGATGAGCGGTTGATCCGTCCGCAGAAGCCGTGAAGCCAACTTGTACCCGGTATGCGCAAAGGGATTGCTGTCTGTCACTGCTTTGGCGACACCCCAATCGACCGCAGTTTGCCGCGCGTCAAGGGCACTCGACATATCGGATATGAGCTCTTTGTGCAACTCATCCGAAATTGGATCACTGATTGCCTGATCCACGATCGATCCGACGTAGACGAAGGCGAAGGCTCTGCCTAGCAGCTTCGCGTCATCCCGAAACGAGTCACGCTGGCTCTTCCAGTCGCATACGATACCGCTAGGGCACTCGCTGCTACGAGTAACCGAAAGTAGCGCGACTGGAAATCCTGCACGATATGCCATTACGGCTCGCGCGGCGAGATGTTTTGCACTTTGTTGTTGTGACGCTGTGTTTTCTGGCACTGAATCAACTCCTAACATTTCTCTTCGACGATCACTTTTGTTTCAAGACCAATGCGATTTGACTCTCAACTCTATGAGCGAAAGCTGTGATCTAGGGCAGTGTTGAGCTAGGGAATCTCTGCGCAAGTTCTCCGTTTGCGGCCTGATTGATTAATACTGTTGCCAGGGGTGAAGGACGGTGAAGCAGCAGAGTTTGGCGTCGCAGGCTGTGTTTGAGAGGTACGGGCGGAAGAGTCGGCGGGAGTTGTTTCTGGACGAGATGGAGCAGGTAGTTCCGTGGTCAGGCCTGTAATCGCTAGTCGATCCTCACTACGCGAAGGCGGGGAACGGGCGCCGTCCGGTGGGGCTGGGGATCATGCTGCGGACGTACTTTGTTCAGCAATGGTTCAACCTGTCGGATCCCGGGGTGGAAGAGGCGTTGTACGAATCTGCCGCGCTGCGCCGGTTCGTGGGCGTGGATCTCGGCGTTGCTCCGCCGCCAGACGAGACGACCATCTGCCGCTTCCGCCATCTGCTGGAGAAGCACGATCTGGGTGGTCTGATGCTGGAGGCTGTGAACGTGCATCTGGAGGCCAGGGGCATCCGCATTGCGACGGGCACGATCGTGGATGCGACCATCATCCACGCGCCTTGCTCCACCAAGAACAAGTCCGGCGAGCGTGACCCGGAGATGCATCAGACCAGGAAGGGGAACCAGTGGTACTTCGGTCTGAAGGCGCATATCGGGGTGGACAGCAAAGAGGGCGTGGTGCATTCGGTCTGCACGTCCGCGGCCTCGGTGGCCGACAAGCACATGCTGCCCGACCTGCTACACGGCGAAGAGCGCAAGGTGTGGGGTGACGGTGGCTATCAGGGCCAGACAGAGGCGATCCAGGAGGCCGCGCCACACGCGCAGGACATGACCTGCCGCAGGACGAAGTTCAAAAACTATGTGGACGAAGAAGCGAAACGAAAGAACACCACGAAGTCGAAAGTAAGAGCGAAAGTAGAACATGTGTTCCGCATCCTGAAACGCGTCTTCGGCTTCGACAGGGTACGCTATCGTGGCATCGCGAAGAACCATCACCGGCTCTGCGCGAACTTCGCCCTGATCAATCTCTACCTGCATCGCAAACGCCTGGCCCCGCTCGGGGCGTAGTGCGTCTGGAGGCCAGAAAACGGCCGCTCCAACACTTCAAATCAAATCGAGAACCAACCACTTCCGACATCACCAATCGAAAACCCCGCAACATCAAGCTCCGTTCGCCGCCGCCGTCCAATCAAACACCTGCGCAGGGGCTCCCTAGATTGACCGCAAGCTTGTTTTCTTTTCGGACATCGAGTTCACTTCATGTTGCCAAATAGCTTTTGGAGCTCGCCATGCGCCATGGAGTCTTTCGCAAAGAGCTCTGAATCTCCCGCAGCGAGAAATCCTTCCATAAGTTTTGCGATCCGATGCCAAACGATCTGCGATATGCCTGAGCCGACACTGAGACGTCGGACTCCAAGCTTGGCGAGATCAGCCGCCTTGGGAAGACTAGGCCACGCGAGAAGGTTTAGAGGAAGCTTTGTTCCGAAGGTGATCCGGGCGATCTGCGTCAATTCGGTCAACGCCGGGACAAAGAGACCATCGGCTCCCGCATTACTGTAGAGAATCGCTCGCGTCAGAGTCTCGTCGGCCTTGTTCTCGTCCAAGACCAAGTTTCGGAGATACACATCGGTTCGCACGTTAACGAAGACGTCTACTTTCATCACTGATGCGGCTCGCTTGATCGCTTCGATTTTTTTGCCAACAGGCTTGGCTCGCCTGTGCCGTCCTCGATGTTGATGCCTGCGATGCCAACATCCAGGAAACGTTTTAGATTTTCGCCAACTAGCACAGGATCGTCTGAGTAGCCCGACTCCATATCGATGGAAACCGGCACCTTTACAGCCTTGACCAAATCGCTCGCCAGTTGGGCTTGTCGCTCGACTGGTAACTTGTTGCCATCGGGATAGCCCAAGGACCAAGCAACACCAGCACTTGTCGTTGCGACTGCTTTCGCTCCGAGCAACTCCGCAAGCCTGGCTCCTCCAACATCCCAGACATTCGGAAGGAGCAAAGGTTGATCTGCTTTTGAATGAAGCGCCCTAAATGTTCGAGTCTTAGGCATGGGTATTTACGCCTTTCAGGTTATCGGGAAGAGCCCTTCGACCGCTGATCATGGTGCCCGCTAGTGTGGCCTTCGGAATCTCAAACGCGGCGTTCTTGAAATCCTCGGTTGGGAGCGTTCGTCTCGGGATTGCCGACGACGGATTGAGGGCTCGGGACAGTGATGCGTTGGCTAATGTCATGATCACTCACGGTACTTCCAAGTTACCGAAGGAAGTACATCCGGAAGTCCGGTTTGTGCGTCACGGAGTCCGCCGCATTGTCCTATTTATGCGAAGACGATGAACCGTTAACGTTGTCAGCCTAATACCTGATTTTTCTTTAGGTCGTATCTTCGCCAGCTGATGTGTTCTATAAAGAGCGAGGGTCGCCAGGACCTGGAGGGTGTCGTGCTATCCAGAAATCATCCGTGTCGACTACAACGAGGCCGTCTAAGCAAATTACAGCGGGCAAGTGCATCCGCAATTGAGAGGAGCAGATTAATGTTTTCGGTCCTATTCGAAGTTCACCCGAAATCAGATCAGTGGGATGCGTATCTTGAGTACGCAAAAATGCTCAGACCGGAGCTTGAGCAGGTTGAGGGATTCGTTGACAACATCCGTTACCGCAGCCTGAATCGTGAAGGTTGGATACTCTCGTTCTCAAACTGGCGAGACGAAAAGGCTGTCGTTCGCTGGCGGACGAACATGAAGCACCATGAGGTGCAGGAGTTAGGACGCGGCGAAGTGCTTCTCGACTACCATCTCCGCGTTGGTCAGGTCACACATGACACCGGCTTACCTGAAGGGATCGAACCCCGAGAGCATCGATTCGATGAGACCGAGGTTGGCGTCGGGACTGCCGCGGTTCTCATTGACGCCAGACGACCTTCAGACTGGAAGGAAACGACGAATCCTGCCGATTGCGCTGAATGGCTAGGTCTTCGGCCGCTTCATGGATTCCTCGATTGGGATCTGTTCGACGCGATCTTGACGCCTGGGAGCATCATCCTGATGGTGCTATTCAAGGATGGTCCCACAGCCACTGCTTTCATCGATTCGGTATCCATTACAGACGATGCGCGGCTGCGTTCTGTGCGAATCATCCGCGACTACAGCATGTTTGACCGGCGAGAAGCACCGCAGTACTTCCCAGAAGCTGCGCGATCGTCGGTTCGAAGCTAATCGATTCTGAGGCAGATCAGTGAGCAACGAAAAAGACTTTAGGACGCAACACACGGACTCGAAGTCCCCCTGGTTTGAGAATCGGATGATTCCAGCTTTCTGCCATCCATAGACCAACGCCCGACCGCCCTTGTAGTTGAGACCCTCTCAGGAACTCCCTATGATTTGAGTCTGGAGAAGCCCGCTCGCTTCTCCCTCGTCTGCTTTTATCGTGGCCTGCATTGTCCTGTCTGTTCGAATTACCTTAGGGAGCTCGATCGACTGACACCGGCTCTTGGAAAGCGAGGCGTAACCACCGTCGCGATTAGCTCGGATACAGAGGAGCGTGCGCGACAGATGTCTCAAAAGATCGGTGCCGTAAACCTGAGGATTGGATACGGTCTTGAGTTGCCCGAAGCTCGTAAGTGGGGTCTCTATATCTCAGCATCGCGGGGAGAGAGCTCCATCGGGATCGTCGAACCACCACTGTTTTCAGAACCTGGCGTATTTCTTTTGAGGCCGGATCAGTCGATCTACTACATCTCAGTCCAGTCCATGCCTTTCGTTCGGCCCAACTTCCAGGAGATGGTGCAGGCGCTCGACTTCATCATCAACACTGATTACCCGGCAAGAGGCGAGTATATAGGAGTCGTTTAAACGCAGGAAATGGCTTCGAAGAATTAGCTAGTGGCTGTTGATTCGATTACGTTGTCCGAATCTGCAAACGGTAGCTTATGCATCGCCCATTCCGGCATTGGTGGGTGGACCGTCCAATATATTGCACTGCGGACCATACATGAGACCGACGTGTTTCAGTCTTCTGATTTTGGGTTACTTCGCGGGATAGCCCGCGATAGCGACATTCTAGGAATCTCGGTATTACAGGTAGCTTCAGTTCCCGCGACGCCTATACGAGTGGATACGGTTTATCCGTCAGTGCCTAGAAATCCTGTCGATCGGTGAGTGGACATATTGTCTTTTCCAGCTGTTTCCTGCTCTTTGCACGATCGACAATGAGTTGAAATAGCCAAATGCTGAAGCGCGAATCTCCATGAAAGTTCTCAAGATCACGATAGGCGCTGATAAATGCTTCCTGGACGACCTCCTCCGCTCTGGCTTGATGGAGGAGCATGCTGAACGCGATCAGATAAGCATCCCGTTCGTAGGGTCGTACTAGTTGGTGGAAGAGGTCGGAATCACCGGCGATGATACGTGCAACTAAAACCATCTCATCTGGTGGAGAGCAGCGATCTGCCTCGGTATTTGAATCCATCGCATCTTCTCTATATCAACTGTGCGGCAAGAGGATTCTCCCCAGATCTTTCGAGTCAGGAAGAATGGCTTCAGCTTTGATCTTAGAGAGACAGCATGGAATCCGAACTGATGAAAAGTGTAGGTGAGCAATTGAGAAGATAGCTTACATTTCCAGTGAGAGAGACAAATTATCGAGGAGATAATTCCTATGAAACTGGCATGGCACAACAACAATGGAGCTGACCGATGAAGGCGATAGTGGTGACGGATCAGGCCGCGGGAACGGCCGGAATGATGGGAATACTTTGTGGTGGAGGAAAACGGCATGGAACAGTCCCTCAGATCGGCGACAGGATTACTGACAAATCAGCACCGCCCGATGAGGGCGGTGTCCGTGACTGGATCGGGCCGCAGGCCTTTGTGCATTGGGTCAAACTGCGGAGCTGGATCGATGCATCCTACCCCGGAGTTTTCGCGCCGGAATGGCTCTATGGTGGCAAAAACCGCGGTTGGTCCCTGCGCTACAAGAAGACCAAAGCGTTCTGCACAATCCTCCCAGAATACAGGCGGCTTTCGATCGTCGTAGTCGTGGGGGAGCGGAACGCGAGAAATTTGAGGAGCGACGCTATGTCTGGCGCTCACAGTTAGTCAAACTCTACGATGAAGCCAAAATATATCCCGACGGGAGATTTCTTACAGTTGCGATCTCCTCCGCGGAGGATCGTCGCGAAGTGATGGAGCTCTTGATTATGAAGCGCCCTCCACCGTCACGCGGCGCTGGAAAGAGCCATTTCGGAGCAATAAGTAAAATACCCAACTGCAAGAGGCCGATCTGAGCGGCGACCGCCAGAATTAGAGGATAAAGCGCCTCTTGTTACGTCAACCTGCCCGTTCACCCAAAGGAACCACTATGACCAATTGCGTCATCGACTGCATCCTGAGCCGAAGCTCCACGAAGTATTACGACCCTGCCACCACCTTGAGCGACGACCAAATCCGTGAGCTGGTGCGGATCGGCACCAGCGCGCCGACATCCTTCCACTTGCAGAACTGGCGCTTCATTGCCGTGCGCTCGCCGGAAGCCAAGGCTCGTCTGCGTCCGATCGCTTGGAATCAGCCCGCGACCACCGAAGCAGCCGTTACCTTCATCGTCTGCGGCCAGTTGGTCGAGACCAGCGTAATTCCGGCGCGCCTGGCGCCGTTGGTGGAAGCGGGCATCATGACGCCGGAAATGGTGCCGGAATGGGAAATCCCCGCACGCGATCTGTATATGGCCTACCCGCAGCGCCGGCGCGACGAGGCTATTCGCACCGCGACCTTCGGCGCGGCGGCAATCATCTATGCGGCCCGATCGATGGGCATGGGTTCGACGCCGATGATCGGCTTCGATTTTGACGCGGTGCATCGCGAGTTTGGACTCGCTGAGGACGAAGTACCGGTCATGCTGCTGTCCATAGGACCGGAGCGGCCGGGCAACTGGGCGCAGAAACCGCGCCTGCCGGTGTCCGATGTACTGGAGCTCGTTTAGTTATTAGTAAAACCAGTAATTTGAGGAGAATACGATGCCAAGAAGTGCAGCTCTAACGCCGGAACAGGTGCCGGTCGATTCGAAACCGACCCTCGATGCGTTCACCAAGAATATCGGGTTCACCCCAAATATGATGGCGACTTTCGCCGCGAGCCCTATCGCGTTCAACGCCTGGGCCACCTTTTTCGGCTCCTTGAGCAAGGTGCTCGACGTGAAGACCCGCGACAGCATCGGCCTCGCCGTCTCCGAAGTGAACGGCTGCAACTACTGCCTGACAGTTCACAGCTTTACGGCTGAGCATATGGCGAAGCTGCCGACCGATGAAATCATTCTTGCTCGGAAGGGCCATGCCAGCGACCCGAAGCGGGACGCCGCCATCCAGTTTGCGCGCAGGATCATCGAGACCCGTGGCAAGGTCAGTGACGGCGATGTGAAGGCCGTTCGCGATGCCGGCTACACGGATGCGAACGTCATCGAAATCGTCGCGCTGGTGGCGATGTACTCGCTGACGAACTTCTTCAATAACGTGTTCGACCCTGAGAAAGACTTTCCCGCCGTCGCGCCGGCGGGCTCGGTCTGAACTCTATCCGGTCGCATCGACCATCTCCGAAAGTGAGAGGCTTCATGTGACAAGAACATAACGCGAAAGCCCAGATGCACTCCCGATTCTTTGAAATACGTCTGGGCTTTCGCATATGTCAGCAAGATTGAGGCAAACACTATGCCCAGAGTTACTGGCCAAACCCTGTACAAGTGCCGGCCGAATCGAAGCCGACTCTCGATGAAGAGCCTTGGGAGCGCATCTGGGCTTTTCGTCTCGGAGGGAGAAAACCCATGAAGTTCCGACCCATTATCGCCGCCATCTGCACGGCCTTCGCCATCTCAATGGCTGGCGCCGCCTCCGCCCATGATGGCGAAGCGCAAACCGTCACGAAGAACTTCGAGGCGGCCATTCCCAATATCCCGGGCAAGTCGCTGGTTGCCCTAGAGGTCGATTACGCGCCGGGCGCGGCGTCTCCGTCCCACACCCACGCAGAATCGGCTTTCATCTACGCTTATGTGATCTCGGGCGCGATCGAGTCAAAGGTGAATGACGGTGAGACGCGCATCTATCGAGCAGGCGAGAGCTGGTCCGAAGCGCCGGGCGCGATTCATTCGATCAGCCGCAACGCGAGCAAGACCGAGCCGGCGAAGCTGCTCGCGGTCTTCGTCCTCGACACCAATGACAAGGCGCTGACCACGCCCATCAATAGGGACCGTCAACCATAACGCATGCAACTTTACGACCGCATCGCCGATCGCTTGCCTTTCATCAAGTACCGAAAGCTATTCGCATGAACGTCCTCCATATTGATTGCAGCCCGCGTCCGGAATCGCACAGCCGCTACCTTTCGGTTGCGATCGTCCAAAAGCTCCTTGAGGTTTCGCCCGCCGCGAGCATTACCCGCCGGGACCTTGGCGCTGACCCACTGCCGCACGCCACAGCCGACTACGCAACCACGCTGTCGTCTCTGGCCACGCTGGCGGCTCCGGTGAAGGGCTCGCTGGATCACGCGGAAGCGCTTATTCATGAAGTCGAGGCGGCCGATGTGATTGTCATGGGAACGCCCATGCACAACCTTACCGTCCCCTCAGTCCTCAAAGCATGGATCGACCAAGTCCTGCGCGCCGGTCGCACCTTCAAATCGACGCCTGCCGGGAAAGTCGGAATGCTGCGGGATCGTCCGGTGTTCATCGGCATTGCTTCCGGTGGCGTCTTTTCCGGCGAGCGAGCCAACCAGCCCGATTTTCTTACGCCGTATCTGTCGGTGGTGCTGGGCAGCATTGGGCTGAAAACCCTGCAATTCCTGTTCGTACAAGCCACCGCGTTTCTCGACGGGGACCAGGCCACATTAGCGAGGGGAAAGCGCTTGCGGCGATCGACCTGACGGTCATGCCAAAGTTCCCATCTCTGGCGACTGTAAAAGGAGCGTAAGACATGAAGATTGTCGTGGTCGGCGGCACTGGCTTGATCGGCTCGAAGACGGTTGCCATTCTCCGCAGCGGCGGCAACGAGGTCGTCGCGGCGTCCCCCAAAAGATGGAGTCAACACCGTCACCGGGGAAGGGCTCAAAGAAGCGATCGCCGGCGGAGCCGCTACCTTGCAGGCAAAGAAGGGCCGCCGTTTACGTCAAGATCGTCCAACCCGTAGTTGTTTTCGTGAACGACGATCTTCGGATAGTGAGGTAACGTCGTCGATCTCATTCGCCGCAAATCATATTAGTCTCGAGGTGATAATCGCGAGCGATGACGCATCCGGTTGAAATCAGCCGTGACGCCTTGAGCATCGTCATATGCGGGAATCAATACGTGTTCGGGCTTAACCAGATCCGTGCCGAGAAGTAACGCATCGGAATAACCAAGTTGATTCCGGAGATTGCGGAGAATTGTGCGTGCTTCGAATGGCTCGAAATTTCCGATACTGGAACCGATGTAAAGCGCTATTGTGATTCCGACAAATCGGTCGAGCTTGATTGGCTTGCTGACGTAATCCGAAACTATCGGTTCTACGCGAATTCCTGGCAAGTCCCGCTCCAAGCTTCTCTGAGCCCCTTCAAGGGACGCGGGAGAAATATCGATCGGGACATACGTCAGATCAGACGAAAGAGCCCGCGCTTCGGAAAGGAGGATGCTCGTCTTTTCTGCTGAACCAGCGCCGAGCTCAATGATGCGAACAGGGGCATCTGCTTGGGAGAGTGCTTGGCCCAGGATGCTTCTCACATTATCTCGAAGGATTCTTCGCTCAAGCCGAGAGACATAGTATTCCGGCAGCGCAGTGATTTCCTCAAACAATGCAGATCCAGCATCGTCGTAAAAGAGCCAAGGAGCTAGCGACTTCCGCTTGCTCATTAACCCTCTGCGAACTTCAGAGATGACAGCATCCATGGACTCGGCATCGCCGAGGATGGTGGACGTTTCGATCGATATGGATTCCATGTACGCTTAGATTTTCAATCAAGGACGATCGAAGGAACCTGAAGATTTCCACAACCTAGCAAGGCTCACATAACCCTCTTCAAGGATTCAATTTGCGCCTCTGATGTGGAATCCAAGCCGCCTCCACCCCTTAGATCGAAGAGAAGGTTACGCATTGGACGAAAAGGTCTGTTCTTTTCGGGACACACCCAAGGTTCACCTTCGTCAAAGGTCTAACTTTCAATTCCGGGTCCTTCCATTGCATATCCAATGGAGAGGACCCAAAATCAAAAGGGATCTCTTGGCAACGCCCTTTCAATCTTTTTTACTCCGCCCTTGACAGTTCGTGAATTCTCCCCTATACTTTCTGCTCTTTAATCCCCGTCTCTCATCGGATTCAAGTCACCAAAACTCCACGACGAGATTGTAGCAACGACGTTTTGCAAGGTCTAAAAGGAGGAACACCATGATGGACTTTCGCTTGGCGATGGTCTCTTTGATGTTCGTCGCACTGACCACCGCTCATTCACAAACGGAACCGCAGAGCAAAAGTACGTTCAACGGATTTGATCTTGTCGATAAGGCTGGCAATATCGGCAAGCCCAAGGACTTCCGAGACAGGTATCCGACCCTTGGAAGTTACATGGTTCTCGATCCAAAAGGAAATCAGATGCACATCACGTACTCTTCGCCTGGCGCAGCTGAATACTATCGCAAGAACGGCAAGTTCGCTGACGGCACAGTTTTGGTGAAGGAGGTCTTCGGAACTGAACATGCCCAGATGACAACCGGAGATGCAAATTGGGCTTCGGGAACAAAAGTGTGGTTCGTCATGGTGAAGGACGAAAAAGGGCACTTCCCCGGTAACCCTCTTTGGGGCAATGGTTGGGGCTGGGCTCTTTATAAATCTGATGCGCCAGACAAGCAAGTGGCCACCGACTTCAAGAAGGACTGCTTAGGTTGCCACATCCCCGCTAAAGGCACGGACTGGATCTACGTCCAAGGATATCCAGTTCTAGGCGCAAAGTAACAGGGCTTCTCGCTCCGCATGATGTTGAGCGTAAACCGAAAGGAAAACGATAATGAAGAAATACCTGATCGTACTCGCTGTGAGTGTTTTGATCGCCGGATATGCCGCCTTTGTTCGTGGAAAGGTATTTGCTCAACAAGCGCCAAAACAATCAAGCGCGGAGTTTACTTCCGACGGCAAGCTCAAACTGCCCGTCGGATTTCGCAAATGGGTCTTCGTTGGTGCTCCCCTGACGCCGAATGCGCTTAATGGCGGAGCGGCCAATTTTCCGGAATTCCATCATGTATACGTTGAGGCAAAGAATCTTGATGCTTATATGAAGACAGGCACATTTCCCGAAGGCACGGTATTTGTGAAAGAACTGACACGCGTACTCAATCCGACCTTCCCTGACGGTTCGCGAACTGAGCCCTCCGGAAGAGGCTTCTTCAACGGCGAACTCAATGGTATCGACGAAACGGTAAAGGACAGCAAGCGCTTTGCCAAAACTAACGGCTGGGGATTTTTCACATTCGGACATCATCCCATGCCTTATGCGGAGACGGCCGCAGAATCTCCAGTCTCTGAGTGTGCATGGTGCCACATTGCTAATGTCGCCAAGACCGACATGACCTGGGTCCAGTTTTACCCAATACTTCGCGACAAAGTGAAGTGAAACACTGCAGTGTGCGGAACGCCCGTGGGTTGATCGGACGGGAAGACCTCAATTCTGCGAAAGCAAGGATAAAGGGTGGATAAGTCATGACCGCTATGGCGAAGTTAGCAATCGCAGCACTATTGATCACGACCATTGCCGCGGATCCACAGCCAGACAAAAAGGGTGGGGCGGCATTTACGAAAGATGGGGATTTAGTTCTGCCGACCGGCTATCGGTCCTGGGTCTTTATAGGAGGGCCAATCACGCCCAATGGCCTCAATGACGGCAATGCACAGTTCCCCGAGTTCCACAGTGTCTACGTCCAAAAGGAGAACTTTCAGTATTACCAGAAGAACGGTAAATTCCCCGACGGAACCGTAATGGCGAAGGAGCTATCACTAGTGCTACCCGGTGGCCATGCGGACGGATCCTTGGACTCGGCATCAGGGCGAGGTTATTTCCCGAGTTCGCTAAGCGGTCTTGATGTGATGGTGAAAGACGCTAAACGCTTTGGCAAGACAAACGACTGGGGGTTCTTCACATTCGGTCATCATGCCCAACCGTACGAACCTGTGGCCAAAGAGCGTTCGAGCAAAGAATGCGCCTCTTGTCATATTGCGTTTGTTTCCAAAACGGATATGGTCTGGGTCCAGTATTACCCACTACTTAAGGCGAACATCGAGTGAGTTCTTCAGCGAAGGTTTAAATGAAAGATAGATTTCGCGGTTCAGCCATAGATAGAGGCGAACAGTAGACATGTTGTGTGTCTTACATATCACCGATAAGCGGTGGCGCCGGAGCGCAACACAAGAATAGGATTGGCGGACGCCTGGCGTTTCCCGAGTGAGGGTGGTGCCCCGCTCAAGCTCGGCTGGGCCCTCTGACGCGCGGTGCTTGAGCATCGTCGATGCTCAAGCACCACTCGCGAAGCTATGGAAAGTATACGGCGTGGGCGTTGGGCAATCCCCGACTCCTTACGGACGAACGCGGATGATCGTCTTTCCCTTGATCCGCTCGGTCCGGTTGAAAGCGGCGACGGCATCGTCAAGGGCAGCCACATTGCCGATGTTTGTCCGCAGCCGACCACGCCGCAGCCGGTGGACGAGCTCATTCAATTGAGCGTGATCGGGTACGACTACGAAGTCGATAGTAAGGCCGCCAGCCGGCCGCGCCTCGGTCGGGCCTGTGACAGTCACCAGAGTTCCTCCGGCGCGAATCAAGCCCGCAGACCGCTTCACGATGTCGCCGCCGATAACATCGAACACCAGATCGACTTCGCCGACGTCTTCCAGGGCGTCGTTATCGAGGTCGACGAACTCCTGTGCGCCGAAGTCGAGAGCCGTCTGACGGCCGCCGGCGCGCCCGGTGCCGATGACGTACGCGCCGGCATCACGTGCGAGCTGGCTCGCCATCGAACCGACTACGCCTGCCGCACCGTGCACGAGGACGCTCTGCCCCGCCTGAAGGCGGCCGTGCTCGAACAGCCCCTGCCACGCGGTCAGGCCCGGCATCACGAGGGCCGCGCCCACCGTGAAGTCAACGTCGCCCGGCAGCGGCGTAAGGTAGCGTGCCTCGACGGCCACATACTCAGCCAGCGTGCCGTCGCGATACCAGTCCGTGAGGCCGAACACCCGCTGTCCAATCGACAGCCCCGTCGTGCCATATCCGAGAGCGGTGACCACTCCGGCCAGTTCGTGTCCGGGGATTGAAGGCGTCCGGTCACGGCCGACGCGATCGGTCCAGGTCGAGGGCCACGTCAGCTCATCCCCGGTGAATCCCGACGCATGAATCTGAACAACGACGTCGTTTATCGCCGCCTGCGGCTCGGGCCGCTTCACCAGCTTCACCCCGGCCGTTCCCGCAGCCTGATCCGTCACAACGATTGCTTTCATGATAATTTTCTCCTCGTTTATCTGTCTCTTTAGTGAAAATGTTGCAGGAATGGAAAGCCCGTTCGATCTCGAATGCGACGGGCCATGCGTAGTTGCTGAAGGCGAAGGTGGAACGGTACCCTGTCAGTTATCGACATGACCTTACTCCCCGAACTTCCCGGAGGACGGCGGTTTGACCAGGGACACGTCATCGACAATCTTTTTTACGAAAAACTTGCTTCTGTCGCAGCGTCGGAGCTCATCGTGATGGCTCCGTTAAGTCCGGTCGGAAAGAAGCCACCCCGTTTGGCATTTGCCTGCATGCCGAAGGCGAGGTGCAGGACCTGGCCAGCCGTCCGGGTTGCGACAAGGCCATTTTTTAAGTGAATAGAGAGGTACTGTGTGTCCTTTCCGCTAGGGGAGGAATCAGGTCAGCGCCATCAACCGGCGATGACGGAATCTTCAAACGCGCGACCTGAGTATGAATGCTGCCCGCATGTTCGGCTTCCGCTGCAAGAAGACGTGCAGCCGTAGTAATAATTTCTGGGGTTCTAAGCATACCGGCAGCCCCAGCATATGCCGTCACTCCGATGTCCTCCAGAATGCGCGCGACGGTAAGAAAGTCAGTCTGGTTGCCGAAGCCAATACCAAGAGCATTCAGATTGATATTGGGTTTCGCAACAGCCGCTGAGCCGAGGGCGTCTCGCAACAATACAACATGTGCTCGTTCATCTGATCCAATCTCAGCGGCAATATCACGGCTGAAAATCTCGTTATTGTCGAATTTAACCTGAGAACCACCGGCTGTTGTGCCACCAGTCGCAGGATTATCGCCCGTTGCCTTGCCATCGATGCTGATGCCAAAGCTCGTGATTGATTTGCCCGTGACGGCATAGGTGTAGAACTCCGCTTCGAGGTATTCAAGATTCAGTGCGAAATTGAGTATGTCGGTTTCCGTGATGGGCTCCGACTTTCCGGCTGGCGATCCGCGCTCGCGGTGTCGATCTTCTTCATAAAACGTTCGCGATTTGACGAAGCAGATGCTACGTCGTTAAACATATTCTTAGGCATGGAATTCTCCAATATCTATTCGTTGTGGACCGTCGATGATCTGCCTCGGGGAACGGTCAGCCAAGTGATGCACAGAGGCGAGGAGTAGCGGTTAAAGCTAAACATTTCCGTAGAGTGCAAGCGTCCTCTAATTCCTTTATGCGCTCCGAACGGGAAGAGCTTAAGGGCAAGTATCGACTGCAGACCATATAGTCGTCATCTCAAAATATGCAGGATCACGCCTGTTGTTTTCTTCAGGCAGAGTTGATTGATGGTCTACTTGGGAAATTGAGTTTGCAGTCGTAAATCCGTGAATCCTGATGGGAAAGGACACACTAGGTAGAACAACCTTCGATATCGCGTAACATCTTTTCTGAATAATGATGCCCGACACAATATGTCCTTACTGCGCGGAAATATTCGCGTTGCTCGCATTCAAGTAAACAACTTGGAGGAACAATACTAAAGGTGAAGAGTCGCCTCAAATGGATGGCAGCTTCAGTCAGTCTCGTCATTTCAACGAATCGCCACAACCAAACCGTAACGCAGGAATGCATGTCCGATCGGATCGATCCGAGCTACGCGGGCTGCCCAGATATTCGTCGTCTCAGTAGATGGATTATTCATGAAAACCCACCAACTGGGAATTCGTGGCTTCGCGATGCGCAAATCATTCTGATGTCGTGGCGCATCGTAACCTGTCTCACGCACGCTCACAGCGGTGCGCCTAACCACTTCAAAGTGTCGAGCAAGACGAAGCTATTCTCCCAGAGGGAATCTTCTGGAATGCACCTGTGGTTTCCACAGGTTTAAAAGCCCTGTCCGCTTTGCATCACTCAGTGAAACTGCGAGGAAGTAATGGATGGTGGTGCGAGGCAGGGCGCGCTTTGCTCCCTACTTTAGCGAAAGGCACCTCACAATCCAGGGTGGAACGGAGGGCTGTTACCCTCGTGCAGCCAAAAGCGCCTGCAATCCGTGCCAACCCCAATACACTCTATGATGCGTGATAAAACCATCCTTGATCTCCATCACTTCCAAGATATCGGCTTGATCTCCATCCGGTGTTTCTCTTGGGTATTCCCAAACAAGCTGATGAACGTCAGAGAAATATGTGCCGGTACGATACCATTGGTTTGTACTTCTACTGATCTTGCTATAAACCGTCTAAAAAAAGGCTCGAATCTAGCTCTCCCCTTCACAATGCCCTTACTCTGCCCTAACGTCAAAATTGCAGTCGGGGACTCGAACACCGCGTCCGTCGCATAAAGCCCAGCCAAAACATCCAGATCCCCGCTTACTGTTGCTCGGTGCCAATCGTCGAAGATACGTTTGATCGCTGCATCTGTACTTATATTTGCCCTCCTTGGAGTTTCGAAGATCGAGACCGCAGTGTTTAGGAACACATACCCGCTAAAGATTTCACTTGGTAAGTCCATCGGCAGGAAACGTGCTCGATCGAGGAGTTCAGCACACTAGTCGTCGTGGTTCCAACCGCCATTGTCAATGCCTTCCGTGGAGGCATCCTGACTGTCATTGACGAGGGTGTCAATCGAATCGTTTTCCGATTCGATCATTTCTTCGCGAGCGTCCGCATCGCTGTAAGCGTCGCTACGAAATTCTTCCTCTTCGACCAGTTCACCTTCAGAACGTTCGCCGTCATTGCTTACCTGTCCGTAACCCGCTTCGCGGGCTATGATCGCTTCGATTCCCCTATCCATTAGCTTCACCTCTTACTTTCAGCTTCGATTGGTCAGTCTTTATCGCATATTAGCAACTACTGAAGCTTCAGAACCCGGTACAAAGATGATTCATCCAGATGGCTCGTCACACTATCGTCCCAAAATATTGCAAGTAAACGTCGTTTCAGCGGTGCCGCGAAAATCTTAGTTTAGAGATACGGCCATCACTGCCACCTGTAGGAACCTATACGCCTCGCTCTCCAAGACGGGCGCTGGTCTATGGATGGCAGAAAGCTGGAATCATCCGATTCTCAAACCAGGAAGAAACACTTTTCCCACTGACTGAGGGTTCCTGATCTTGGGCTATACATATGATCGTGGAAACTGTGACAGGTGACGCTATTCGTTTCTATAGGTTCAGTGCTGCGCAAATCTATAGAGTGAGTTCGGTAGCTGTGTTTACTTATGCGGTCGGCTCCACTTGGACGAAAACCGGCTAATCGGACAATTTGGATGCACTTGGCCCGTAGCCGCCCTCTCGATGAGTGCATTGGTTCGTCACCGATTGCTATTTCAAAATGATCCACTGCTCAACGTCTACCTAAGTTTCCCTGACGAGGCCATAAATCGCGGCAATGTTGGGGTGATTCAGGGAAGCCAGCGTGCGCGCTTCGCGTCGGAGGCGAGATAGCCGTTCCGCGTCGCGCGCGAACTCATGAGGCAGTGTCTTGATGGCGACATCGCGGCCGAGCTTGCGATCATGCGCCCGATATACCTCGCCCATGCCGCCGGCGCCTAACGCAGACATGATCCGATAAGGTCCGAATTGCTGGCCAAGCAGGGACCCCGCGGCCGTCAGTGTGACACGCATGTTCTCAATTGCAGGTCTTTCCAGGAAACTCCCGGCTTGTTTTTCCTTCGCCAGCAGTAGATCGACCTGTCGTCGCAGGTCGATGTCTCCGTTGCAAGTCCCGTCGAGAAATGTTTGCCGCGCATCCGGCGGCCGCTCCAGCGCCGCGTGAAAGAGTTCCTCGACTTTTCGCCAAAGTTCCTGTTCCATGGCCGAGTCCTGTCGAGCGGACGATATATGACAATCTCAATCAGTGTGCCAACCGGGCATGCTGCATTGCTATGGAGTATGTCAATCGCAAAGAGCACGCGCCAGATCCGGATGGTCCTCGCCGCCAATGCCCATCCCCCATCATTGGTCGGAATTATAGGCTCAAACCCCAATTGGCCGAGAGCTGACAACGAACAACAATTCTTGGCCGGGGCCAATGCACCAATGACCACCAACATTGCCCACGAACAGCTCTGGGAGTGCATACGACAAACAGGACTTGTCGGAAGCGAGTCGCCTAGCTCCCAGATGACGGGCAAACCGCACCTTACTGCCTGTTGCTCCGACCGGAGTCACCATGCCGCCTCGGACAGCTGCACTGCTGAGAGGCGGGACCGGAAGGCAGGCATCATTATCGAGTAAATTGTGGTTCTCAAAAGGCCTCTCAGGTTTCCCGGACGACTTTCCTGGGCTCTTTGTCGTTTCGAAGCGCAACGAACTTCGTGTGACGAAGATGGTTTGCGTCTGTCCATTCCAAAAAGTCTATGCGGGCTACGGCCTCTGGTCTAAGCCACACGCATTCCTCCATCTTCTCCGCCGTTAGCCCCTGTCCCCATCGCCCCGCGGCGATCTCGGGAAGATTCACGAAGGGACAGCGTGAAGTCTGCAGGTGTTTGATTCTCTCGAACACCTCCCGCCTGGTTGCAGGGACGAAGCCTGCTCGAACGCGGGAGGCGTATGGCCCATAGTCCCGATCGCTTCCCCGGCTGATACACGCTATCGGCGCGCTTCGCTGTCATAACCTATTATTCAACTATCTAGCGCGGTGGAAAGCTGCGGAGCAGGGAAGGGGCTAAATGGACCCTTTGCGAGACGCGCAAGAACCAAGTTCAATGAGCAAACCGGGAACTAGAGACCCGGAATTACACTCCTCGAAGCGCCCTTGCAGCCCTTTCCTCTACCCGGCAGGGTCCATTCGCCGTCAATCAGCAAACCCTTTCCAACTTCAAATCGTTTGCCGTTGGCTGCTTGGTAAGCGGCATCCTGCTTTCGGTCGGCGTCCGTACCGGGTGCTTGCCGGTTCCATTCCCGAGCGTCTTGCATATCGGCGCGCCAGCGACGCCGGCAGGGCATTGACTGAAACTTCTTTCCCTTCGCTCAATCACCGCACGGATAAGCTTGCTCCTTGAAGGGTTATAGGCCGGCATCGGTCCGGCATCCAGGATTTTGGGGCAGGGAATTGACGTTTGCAGTGGGCTCTACTCATTTACGCCTGTGCGTCGCTCAAGTTCGAATGGTTTCACTTCGCCCCGAGGGAGTAAGGCCATTTTATCCAACTCACTTCTGAGCTCCCGGTATCCCTCATACAGCTTCAGCAATTTGCCCATACCGCCCAGCTCCCCAACTGTACGAATCATAGCCAGGTGTGAGAAACGAAGGACCTCAACCTGACGCTCGAGTTCTGCGATCCACGAATCTTTCTGCGCGAGTTGACCTGCGAATTGATCGCGGGAGCGCTTCGGCATTCGCTCCTGCCACTTTCGATACCGGTTCTGCTGCATCTGAAAGCGGCTCAATAAATCTGAGCGAGCAGAGCTTCGGGTGATCGAAGATGCATGTTTCAGCGACGGGCGATTCCTGGCCACAGCCCGTGCCATAATCGTCTCATTGGAATCAAGCATCTCTTGAAGAATCGTGTTTTATCGAGTTTCTTTGGATGATCTTTATAGTTTTACTTGGCTTTACGGAAGCGGCACTGACTCTGCCCTGGAGCAACGGCCCGGTCGAAGGGCATGTGCACCGGCTCAAGCTGATCAAACGGCAGATGTACGGACGTGCCAGCTTCGATCTGTTATGCCTCCGTATTCTCCATCAGGCTTGATCAGCCGGTGCTCCGAACGCGACGCAGGGGCGCTCCCCGCTTCACCAAATGTGCGTCAGAGCCCAAATATTTAGCAAAACGACAGTCTGGATGAGCGCTGTCAGGGTTGCGGCGGTCAATCTCCAAAGGGGCGGGAACGGCTTGCCAAGTCGAAGGAAGCCCTGCGGCCGCACACGAATAGTGGCATAATGACAGCGCGATCAAACGTTCCTCGCCGCGAGGCTGCAAATAGCTGTCCTGATCTGGTCGGGTACGCGAACGAGCCCTGCGGATACGCGAGCCGAAAGCCTATCGGGCTACACAATGGAACCAACGAGTATCAAGCCGAAACTCGAGGCGGTCTTAGGTGCCACCCGGCGGCTCGTCGCAGTTTCAGACCTAGCACAGTACCTTGGAACCAGCTTAGACGAGATGGAGGACGGATTGCGCGCGTTCGAGGACGATTTGCGGAAACCGGATCGCGGCCTTCGGCTCGAGCGAAATCGCGGCACGGTGGGCATTAATGTTAAGCCCAAGTACGAACCGCTGGTCGCCCGGTTGTTCCCGCTGCGTGCGCCGAACCTCACCGCTGATTCAATTGAAACGCTGGCCGTCATCACTCTCATGCAGCCGATCACCACGAAGACAATCGCGATGATTCGCCATGTGTCGGACGCTTGGGTCACGGTGCAAAATATGGCTCGTCGCGGGCTGATCGCGTACAGCTACATCAATGGAGCGCGTCACTGGCACGTGACGCAGGCGTTTTTGGACCGATTCGACCTTGTCAGCTCGGCAGAGCTTCGCGACGAGGCAGTTTTTCAGGATACATTCCCGACGGTTCCGCTCAAAATATGGCATCTCAAGACAGAGTCGGTACTCGAACTGGAGACTAAGCCGCCAGTCGAGCCGACGGCTAACAAGGAATTCGAACTCGTTCCAAAGTTGCGACCCTTATCCAAGGAGTCACTCGAGGTCCTTGCAATCATAGTATATCGACAGCCTGTCAGCTTAGCTGACATCAACACTCTAAGAAAAGTTTCGAGTAATGGACCTCTTCAGACACTTCGTAGGCGCGGACTAGTTGTCTCCAACAAGACGGGAAAGAACGGCGAGATGTTATGGTCGGCGGCTCCAGCTGTTTGGGAAATGTTTCACCCCTCCTCGCGACTTGGAGGACACAGATGAGGCATAATTACCTGAAATTTGGAGACGGTATTACCTGAATGGACGTTAGCCACTAGAAGCAACATCGGAAAAACTACCAGAACGTCCGATAACACATATTATGTATAGAGAAGATGTAGCAACCCAATAGAAATGTCACGGTCCTCCTCTTTTGAAATGTCATGTTCAAAGGATGGATCTGATTAGGATGAGCCAGCGTGATTTAACGCGTATTGCGGTTTTGAGTGAAGTACTTGCGGGCCAACGGACAGTCGTTGCGGCAGCCTCGGTTTTAGACATCAGCGTTCGCCAGGCATTCCGGCTGCTGGCTCGATACCAGGAGCTGGGTGGCTCCGGCCTCGCCCACAAGGCCAGAGGCCGGGACTCGAACAGGAAGATCAACTCAGGTATTCGGGCGTACGCCGTTGAGCTTGTCAGGTCCCACTACAGCGACTTCGGCCCCACGCTTGCGGCGGAGGCTCTTGCGGAGCGGCATGGCATTCGTCTGGGCACGGAGACCCTGCGGCGCTGGATGATGGCTGAAGGCTTATGGCTTTCTCGGAAGCAACGCAAGCGATTTCATCAGCCTCGTCTTCGCCGCGAGCGCGTCGGAGAGCTGGTCCAGATCGACGGCAGCAATCACCGCTGGTTTGAGCATCGAGGGGAGCCGTGCACGCTTCTGGTCTTCATCGACGATGCGACGAGCCGCTTGATGCAGTTGAAGTTCGTTTTGAGCGAGAGCACCGATTCCTACTTCTATGCGCTCCGTGGATACCTTGAAGCGCATGGTGCTCCTGTGGCGTTCTACTCCGACAAGCACACGGTCTTCCGACAAAATCGTGAGGCCAAGGGAGGCCAAGGCATGACGCAGTTCGGTCGTGCCTTAGCCGAGCTAAACATCGAGATCATCTGTGCGAACTCCAGCCAGGCCAAGGGGCGCGTGGAGCGCGTGAATCGAACGCTGCAGGACCGCTTGGTGAAGGAATTACGCCTAGCCAACATCAGCGACATAGAAGCAGGCAACGACTTCCTGCAGGACTTCATGCAACGCTTCAACGAACGCTTCGCTGTTCTCCCGGCAAATGCCGGCGACCTTCATCGCCCCATCCCTGACACAACAAGGCGACTGGAAGACATTCTCTGTCATCAGGAGAAACGACATGTCGGGGCGCAGCTCACGTTCCACTACGACAGGAAGCAGGTCATCCTTGAGAAGACCGAAGTCGCAAAGGGGCTCGCCGGGGAGTATGTCGACGTCTTCGATTTCGCGGACAGACCTCTTGAAGTCCGGTGGAATGGGTACATCCTTCCCTACCGCATTTTCAGCAAGGATCAGCGCGTCAGCCACACTGCGATCGTCGAGAATAAGCGCCTGGGGCATACGTTGGCGCTCATCAAGGCGCAACAAGATACGCACTTCGAAGCCAAGGTGAAGACCAATAGCGAGAAGGGGCAGTATCAAAAACGCGGGCGGCAGATATACGGGCCGGATTATGTTCCGAAGGTTCCGGCCAAAGCGGCTGCGTTGGCTGAGGCAACTGGTTCATTGGCGATCCTGATTCCGGCACCGGCGTATCGCTGGCAAGAGATAAGGAGTGAAGCTTCATCTGTCACGAATGCGTACGGGCTTTCGGACACACATGACGAACGGCGAAGTTATCGCGCGGGAAATCGGGGCGGTGGAAATGTTTAGAATGACATTTCTAAAGAGCAGTCTTCCCTGACATTTCTAAACGGGTGGAACAGAAGACAGCAACCGCGGCCGCCTCAACCAGCCGCCGTCCGTTCAAGTAAAAGATTGTCATTCTGAGAAGTAAACCATCGCCTACAGCTCAAAGCGGCTGGTCTGCAGAGGCCTCAGCTCTAAAAGCATCTTTAGATTCTCTCGGTACCCATCCGCGACCATACTTCCCTGCACGCTGGAATCAGTACCGATTGAGGATGACACCTTGCCTTCCTGTTGTATCCGGCCACTCACGCCCGTCACGCAGTAGCTGATCGCCTCTTGGTACGTCTAGTCCGATGGAAATACATATGTCCTCGAGGCGCCTCCGTAGCGGTTCTCTGAATCAGCGTCGCCGCTGAGTTCAGCCTATGCAACACGACGCGCTCTCAATGACCTAACTTCGTTACACTGGCTTCTCACTGGCACAAAACATCGGGCAATCCAGTTTGTTGTCCCCTCGGAGCGGCATCGGCTCCATGTGGCCGATAGGGTGCGCTCGCTAGAGACAGGTTACTGGATCGTCCTTCATTTCCTACTTGGATTGTCCCGCCTTTTCTGGATTTGTGTCGAGGAGTTTACCGCGGAGCGGCACGATTTTCGTCATCCAAGCAGGATGGTCCTGGGCGAGCAGGCTTGCGTAATCGAGCGAATCCCTATCGCCTTGCGCGATCAAAGCATCCACGTATTGCTGCAGACTTACCGTGCTCCACGGCGAAATAGGACGCACATCGCTCTCGGTGAAATACCAGCGCCCGAATGCATCCCATGGGCTGTCGGATTTCGACTGCAATAGCTGCTCTCGCAGTTGCTTAATCCTGCCAAGATCGGGAAGACGTGAACGATCATAGCGGACCTGTGTGGAGGCAAATTCTGCCAGATCAGCAACCCACGCTGGCGGAGCCTGATGCGGAGGCACATCGAAGATTTGAACAGAACCATCTTTCGACGCAACCAGTAGCGACGACCCGCCCGGACTGAAAACAACAGTTGTCATATTGTCTTTGGCTTTCAGTGGCAGACTCAGAGGCTGCCCGGTATTTGCATCCCAGATGCGAGCGGTATGGTCATGCGAGGCAGTCGCCACCAGATTCCCGTCTGGATTGAATGCTGCACCGACCACCGCATCGGCATGCTGAAGCGGCGGAGTGATCGCAGACCCCGTCTTCGCATCCCAAACTCGTGCCGTGTGGTCCCAGGAAGCAGTCACAACACGGGATGCATCGCGGTTGAAGGCAGCGGACAGTACCCAGTACCCATGCTGCAATACAGGCCCCAACGGCTGGCCCGTCTGCGCATTCCATAGCCTCGCGGTGTAATCTGCAGAAGCTGTCAGGATCGTGTTGCCGTCAGGGCTAAAGACCGCAGTAAAAACATTGTTCTGGTGCCTTAAAGGATTCATCAGGCGAGAGCCTGTTTTGGGGTCCAGTATGTCGGCTATGCCATCAGCCGTACCTGCAATAAGGCGAGAGCCGTCAGGGCTGAATTGGACGGAGAAAACACTATCGTGGTAGCGGACAGGCGGAGAGATTGGCAGGCCTGTATTCGCATCCCACACTCTGGCCCTGCCGTCAGATGCGCCTGTTGCAACCATCTTTCCGTCGGGACTAAAGGTCACGTACCTGACATCGTCAATAGAAGGCATGGGCACGCCGATGGGGTGACCTGTCTGTACATCCCAAACCCTTGCCGTGTGATCCTCAGATCCGGTTACGACGCGTTTGCCATCCGGGCTGAACACAGCCATCAAAACATCATCCTCATGCTTTAGAAGAACGAGTTGCTTCCCTGTGCGGGCGTCCCATATGCGTGCCGTGTGGTCTGCGGATGCGGTGACGATCTTCGTTCCATCGGGGCTGTAAGCGGCAAAGAGAACTGCGTCAGAATGACCGCGTAACAGCAATCGACTGTTGGTGCGCTGCTCCGTGAGCAGTTCGAATACAAGGCCTGCAGCAGGATTTCCCTGCGGTTGCAGGCGCAGGCTCTCCGCAAGAAGCCCAAGGGCTTCAGGCTTGCTTCCCTCTTCCGCAGTTTTGGAGGCCAACAGAAAATCGACATATGCCTGGCTGTAGCTCCTGCTCCGGACGCTTTGACTATCATCATTCGCTGTTGCCTGATAGCTAGCGGGCTTTAACTCCTCAGCATGCGATACATTCACAGTCGCCATCGCACCAATGTAAGTGAGTACCCACAATATCTGCTTCTTCACAATCGTCTTCCTTCTGCGTTTGACCTCGCAGCTTTGCAGCTTCTGTCCGAAGTTGCAAATAGTCCAGCGACCGGAAAGCTTCCTCGACTTCCCGGACGCCGGATACAGGCTATTCTCTGACATGTTGAGATCAAGCCAGACAATGACCTAAAGTGAGCATTGTCAGTTCACAGGCGTACCCCAGACCTGGAAGTCAAACAACGAATAACCATAAGCTGTGGTGCGGGTAGTTCCGTACATACGAACGTACCGGCCCGTGGCGGTCAAGCCGCTGTAAGTTTTGATACCGCCGCCGGGGTTATTGACAACATCCTGGACCGTGGTCCAGTTGGTGTTGTCGCTGCTGACCTGCAACTGGTAGTTTTGACCGGCCGCATTCTCCCAGTTCAGAACAATCTTGTGAATGTTGGCCACCGAACCGAGATCGACTTCAAGCCACTGCGGATCGACACCCTGCTGACTCTCCCACCGAGTCGTGGGATCGCTGTCAAACGCGAGCGCTGCCGTATTGCCTCCGTTGACCGACGAGGCCGTCGCCGTTTGGTTGAGTGCCAGGTTGCTGTCCGCCTGCCCATTGGCGTTGATGGTAAGCGCCAACGTAGCTGATCCTGATCCGCTGGCGTTGGACGCACTGATGGTTACGCTGCTGGTACCCGCCGTGGTCGGCGTGCCGGTGATGGCACCAGCCGCGGTGTCGATGCTCAGCCCTGCCGGAAGCCCCGTCGCACCGAAGCTCGTCGGGTTCTGGCTGGCGGTGATCTGGTAGCTGAAGGCAGCTCCCACCGTTCCGCTTGCACTCGTCGGGCTGGTGATCGCGGGCAGGTTAGATGCGCCGCCGCTCACAGGTGAACCCCAGACCTGAAAGTCAAACAGCGAATAACCGTAAGCTGTGGTGCGGGTGGTTCCGTACATACGAACGTACCGGCCCGTGGCGGTCAATCCGTCGTAAGTTTTGACACCGCCGCCGGGGTTATTGACAACATTCTGGACCGTGGTCCAGTTGGTGTTGTCGCTGCTGACCTGCAATTGATAGTTTTGACCAGCCGCATTCTCCCAGTTCAGAACAATCTTGTGAATGTTGGCCACCGAACCGAGATCGACTGCAAGCCACTGCGGATCGACACCCTGCTGACTCTCCCACCGGGTCGTGGAATCGTTGTCAAACGCGAGCGCTGCCGTATTGCCTCCGTTGACCGACGAGGCCGTCGCCGTTTGATTGAGCGCCAGATTGGTGTCCGCCTGAGGTGTACCCCAGACCTGGAAGTCAAACAGCGAATAACCGTAAGCTGTGGTGCGGGTAGTTCCGTACATACGAACGTATCGGCCCGTGGCGTTCAATCCGTTGTAAGTTTTGATACCGCCGCCGGGGTTATTGACTACATTCTGGACCGTGGTCCAGTTGGTGTTGTCGTTGCTGACCTGCAATTGATAGTTTTGACCAGCCGCATTCTCCCAGTTCAGAACAATCTTGTGAATATTGACCACCGAACCGAGATCGACTGCAAGCCACTGCGGATCGACACCCTGCTGACTCTCCCACCGGGTGGTGGAATCGTTGTCAAACGCGAGGGCTGCCGTATTGCCTCCGTTGACCGACGAAGCTGTCGCCGGTTGATTGAGTGCCAGGTTGGTGTCCGTCTGCCCATTGGGGTTGATGGTAAGCGCCAACGTAGCTGACCCGGATCCGCTGGCGTTGGACGCACTGATGGTTACGCTGCTGGTACCCACCGTTGTCGGCGTGCCGGTGATGGCACCAGACGTGGTGTCGATGCTCAACCCTGCGGGAAGCCCTGTCGCGCCGAAGCTCGTCGGGTTCTGGCTGGCGGTGATCGTGTAGCTAAAGGCAACTCCAACCGTACCGCTTGCACTCGTTGGGCTGGTAATCGCGGGCGCCTGCCCATTGGCGCTGATGGTAAGTGCCAACGTAGCTGACCCTGATCCGCTGGCGTTGGACGCACTGATGGTTACGCTGCTGGTACCCGCCGTGGTCGGCGTGCCGGTGATGGCACCAGTCGTGGTGTCGATGCTCAACCCTGCCGGAAGCCCCGTCGCGCCGAAGCTCGTCGGGTTCTGGCTGGCGGTGATCTGGTAGCTGAAGGCACCTTCCACCGTTCCGCTTGCACTCGTCGGGCTGGTGATCGCGGGCAGGTTAGCTCCGCCGCCGCTGCCCGGTACACCCCAGACCTGGAACTCAAACAACGAATAGCCGTAAGCGGTGGTGCGGGTGGTTCCGTACATACGAACGTACCGGCCCGTGGCGTTCAATCCGCTGTAAGTCAGGATGCCGCCGCCGGGGTTATTGACAACGTTCTTGACCGTGGTCCAGTTGGTGTTGTCGTTGCTTACCTGCAATTGATAGTTTTGACCAGCCGCATTCTCCCAATTCAGCACAATCTTGTGAATGTTGGCCACCGAACCGAGATCGACTGCAAGCCACTGCGGATCGCTTTGCTGGCTCTCCCACCGCGTGGTGGAATTGTTGTCAAACGCGAGGGCTGCCGTATTGCCTCCGTTGGCGGACGAGGCCGTCGCCGTTTGGAAGAGTGCGAGGTTGCTATCCGTCTGCGTTCCTAGACTGGTGCCAAGCGCAGCATTGATCAGCGAGACATCTACACTGTTCACCACGCCATCGCTGTTGATGTCATACAACGCGCTCGCCTGATTCACGGTCGCGGTGAAGCTGTTCTGGACAAGAGTGAGGTCATGGTTATCGACAACATGATCGCCATTGGCGTCACCCCACAAGATATTGACAGGAATATCAGCAGAGCCATTGCCCGGTATGATTCCCGCAAGGTGGAGATTAAGCGCCTGGTCATTGGTAACTCCGGACAAAGCTACGGTAAGAGTTCTGCCGGTACTGTCTGGCGTGACCGAGGTGACGCTGCCCACCGCATTGCCGCCGCCCTGTAAGCCGAGCGAGGCACTGACGCCGGAGACCGGAGCCGCGAAGGTGACCACGATGGTGTAATGGCCCTGCGTAGCTCCCTCCCGCGGCTCGATGACACTCGTAGCCGAAGGGAACAAGGTGACGCCGAAGGTCCCCGCACTTCCCTGTTGCAGGTTTGAGACGGCGTTCACGACCGGAGGAGCAATCGTATCCATAACCTGCCCTGGCGCGAGAGCGACGTTATAGACGCGGACTTCATCGATCGTACCGGGGAGACCTTCCACAACGCCAGCAACATTCTGCTGAGTCATCCAGAGATCACCCGCGCCGTCGGCGGCCTGGGCTGTCCCGCTAGCGGCCAGAACCCCATTCACATAGAGGCTGCGCGTTCCCGCTGAACCATTCTGTACCAGCGCGACATGGGTCCATACGCCCTGGGCTGCGGCTGTACCTACGATATCGCCCTGCGGACCACGACCCACCCACGCACCAGCTGCATTGATCCAGATGCCGTAGAGATTACCTTGGTCGGCTGACTTGGCAATAATTGTTTGCTCTTTTCCACTGAGGGCAAGAGGCTCGACCCAAGCGGTGAGAGAGAAGCTCTGGTTGGCGGTAAACTGCAGATCCGGAGCATTGGACACCTCCAGCCGCGAAGCTATTTCGCCGGTGCCGTGGAAGTTATACCCAAGGTTGATAAAACCCTGCGCCACAGTTGCTTCGCCGTTTACCGTCGCCCCGTGTCCATGACCCGTGACATCGGCTGGATTGGGGGCGCCATCGTCGAAGTTCCAGTAGGCGACCAAGCCGTTCTGCGCATATACCGGGAACGTGGTTGTGGTTGCCACATTGCTGGCACTCGAGGACCCGACTGAATTGAAAGCCACCACCTGGTAGAAATACTGCGTACCAGAGGACAAGCCGGAATCTGTGAACGTGGTGATATTGGAAGTTACACTTCCAACCTGATTGAACGGACCTGCGGCGGAAGGGGCCCGCTTAATCGCGAAACCAGCTTCATTATCTGAATTGTCCGTCCAGGTTATTAGCGCATTCGTGGCGGAGGTCGCCGAAGCAACCGCACCGGTGGCTGGCGCAGGCGATCCAACCGGGGCCGGTAGCAGACCTGAGACGAAAAGATAAAATGTGTTGCTAGCCGGATCAGCGCAAGTGTAGTAAACCTTCCCACCACTGACCATCGGCAAGCTAAACTTCCGAGCGCTGCACCCTACGTTGTTTACAGACGAGTTTTGCCGATAGATCGGCTGACCGGAAACATTGCGCGCATCATATGCATCAAGGTTATTGCCATTAACAACCCAGACAACACCATTCGTACCGCCATTCGAGGAGATAAAGGCTCCGGAACCATGCCCTGCATACGTACTATCCGACTTGATCGGTGGGTCGGAGATGTAACCATTGGTCAGCGGGTCAAATCCCACGGCGCGTTGCTCCAGAGGACCCCTTCCGCGGTGTAATAGATATAGCCGTTGAAATAAGCAGGCGTGACAAAGAGTCTCCTGCCTTCCGCGATCTCCTGGATGGAATTGTCAGGCGTGTGGAGACCGCCAAGATTGTCACGGTCCACCACATAGAGGACACCGCCCTTACCGCCACCGACCGCAATGTGCGAGTGAGGACCAGTTGCCTGGTCGGGCAGCAGAAGCAGTCCGGAAGAACCTAAATCGAGATCGTTACCATTTAGATCGGACCAGTTGTCAGGAGTAAACCAATTAAGAGGATTCGAAAACGAAACGTTGAACGACCCTGTTGTGGGCAGTTTAAGGATCGATTCGCCCCAGTCCGTGCCAGTTGTAAATTGCGAAGCGGCTTGATCAAAAGCACCATTTGCCACAGCAACGAACATATTCCCCTGGCTGTCAATGGCAGGCCCCGCCCCGCTCCCCCAGAAGCCACCGAAAGGGATTTGTCCCGACGCTCCATTGGGGCTACTGATAAAGGTTTTGACCAGTTGAAGGGTATTGGCGTCGTACCCCAGGATCTCTCCGTGATAGGGAGTAGTATCGCCATGTGAGCCATAAGAGAGGTAAACGACGCCGTTGAAGAGAATCATAGCCGCGCGCAAATGCTCATGCAGGGGGCAAAACGGTATCACCCCATTTGCGGGGACGCAGTTCGAACCAGCAGGATGACCATTGGGATTCTCCTCGTCCGGGGCACTTCCAGCAAACGTGGGATTAATCAGCACCGGACCATTCAACTTCTCTGCACCTGTCTTCAGATCAAGGGCGTGCAGGTATTGCTGATACGTTCCGTCTGCGGTCTTCTTCACCTTCGAGACAACGTAGAGGGTCTGGCCTGCCGTGTCAATGACTGGCGTCGTGGTGATGCCTAACTCTACCTCAATATCGCCCGAACCTACCTCGCCCTGCGGCACTGGTGTTGTTCCCGAAGGCAGCAAAGAGACATGCCACAGCGGGCTGGCATTGCTGTCCGCATCAAATGCGAAGACGCTGTCGTGCTCCGTCGCAACATAGACGACATTATGACTGCTACCATCGGCAAACCTTCCCAGCGTTCCCGAGGTTACATATAAAGGTTGACCATAGCTTTGCCCATCGAGCGGTTGGGTGAATAACGGACCAAAATTCCCGATCGAGCCAACATTGGCCGGGGTAAGCGCCGTCTCGTTAAGGTTTGCTCCCGTGTGCTGCAGGTCGCCTTGCCAGGTGGTGATATTGACCTGGCCCATAGCAATGCCAGCCGAGAGAACAGAAGAATAAAGAATGCAGGCTAGTTGAATTACCGATCTATTTCGCACGCAGATGTCTCCAGACCCCAAAGAAATGGGGGACTCTCCCGTTGATATCTCTGCGTGGGTTTCCTGAGCTGAGAGTAGCGAGGACCTACTCACGACACAATTACATGTTCATGTAGTCCTTCACCACGTCATGTAGTCCCTCACCACGCGACAGAGATGGAACAAATATCGCGTGGATGCATCGAGTATTGATATCGAAGAATGCAAGCATGGAGAGCAGTCCGCCAGCACAACCTGGCAGGTCTCAAAGAGCGACAGTGTCTCACTGGAGAGAGCGGCGAGCGCCGGAAAGTAACCATGGTCAGACTTCCTGACAAACCACCGAAAAGAACGGATTCGTCGAGGTACGACACGGACCCGGCAGTCGAGTAGATCGATGCAGGAGTGGGCCCATCAAGAGCAAATCCCAAGGTATGGTCGAGATCGGCACTAGTGAGCACTACACCGCAGTTGCGCGTATTCCGAAGGCCTGTCCTGAATGCGGGTGCAGCTTCGGATTGCGGAGCAGCTGGTCCCGCAGATCGGGTGAGGCGTTCGCCACGTACCAGGAACAGCCATCGCCGGAGACCGCCAGTTGCGATTGCGATCGTGGAGTTACGAGAGGAGAGCAGGAACGCGAGCCCACACAGTCAGTGCAGGCACAATTCCATTTGCGGAAGGCCACCGCTTGCGGCGGCCCCAGCACATGTAACCACATTGACGGTTAGATTTCCGCGGGAGCGTAGGAGTTGATCTCGCAATTCAGCGAGATTTCTTCATAGTTAGGTGATTGCCACTGTTTCATAGGATTCCTCTAGCCTTCATTTTAGTGTGCAAGCTGACGGAGGCAGTCTGCCTCTCCAGATGGATGAACAATACGTCACTTGGCACCCTTGATCTATTACATGTTTATTTCATGCATGACGTTGAGCTGATGGCAGAGATTTGCGGTTAGGAGCCGTTGAAGACAACCAAAGTAAACAGCGATGCTGACCGCGAAATTCCCAGGGGTATTTTCGTCGGCGATAAACAAAATCTGAGCGGATGCAAACACTGCTACAAGACCTAGAGAACAATTCAAGCTAAGGGGCGAATCTGCCTCGCATAGACACCCTCAAGCAAGAGCTCGAACCTCATTAGCCAAAAGACCTTTGTTACGATGAACCGAGGTCAATCGCCCACCGGCGCTATGCGAATCGTTCAGACGGTCTTCGGTGTCTTTCATCACTTTGAACTCGCCCGCCAGCTTCACCGCCGCGGCCATCTCCAACGCATCTACTCCACCTGGCCATGGGCACGTCTGAAACGCGAAGGCCTTCCCCGCGAAGTTGTGGAGACGTTCCCGTGGGTCCACACCTCCGAAATCCTCATGCAACGCTTTGGCATTCACCATCCATGGCTCATGGATCAAATAAGTTATGCGAATGCGCTCTCCTTCGATGAGTGGACTCTCCGCAGAACCCGCCGCGCCGCGACACCAGACGCTGTCATCGCCATCTCCGGCTCCAGCCTTAAGACCGGCCGAGAGATACAGTCCCGGGCGGCCGCCTTATCTGTGACCGCGGCTCTTCCCACCAGCGCTATCAGGAGACCATCGTCTCCGAGGAGTACCAGCGCTGGAACGTAGACCGCCCAGTCACCGACATTCGCGACATTCTCCGCGAAGAAAAGATCTACGTGATCTCCGACGCCATCACCGTCCCCTCCAGTTTCGCCGCACGCTCCTTCGTCGAAATGGGCATCCCAGCCAGCAAGATCCATGTCATCCCCTATGGCGTTCGCCTGGAAAAATTCACACGCACCGGAGAGCCACCCGCCGACCGGTTCGAAGTCCTCTTCGCCGGCTCCGTCACCCTGCGCAAGGGCGTTCCCTACCTGCTCGAGGCCTTCGCCCAGCTACGCCACCCCGCAAAACGCCTACGCCTCGCCGGCCCCATCCATCCCGACATAAAGACCGTTCTCGACCGCCTCCCACAACAACAAGTCGAGTTCCTCGGACCACTCCCCCAGGAGCAACTCGCCCACCTCATGAGCACCAGCCACGTCATGGTCCTTCCCAGCATCGAAGAGGGTCTGGCGCTCGTCCAGGGTCAGGCTCTCGCCTGTGGCTGCCCAGTTCTCTGCTCAACCAACACCGGTGGCGAAGACCTATTCACCAACGGCGTCGAAGGCTTTGTAGTCCCCGTCCGCGATGCAGCTGCCCTCACCGAGCGCATGCAACAACTCGCCGACGATCCCGCCCTCCAGGCGCAGATGAGCGAAGCCGCTCTTCGTCGAGTCCAGCTTCTCGGAGGCTGGGACGACTACGGCGACCGCTGGGAGTCTCTTCTAAAGCGCCTGATAGCAAAAGAGGCACCGAGCGAAGCGCCTCGTCAAACTCCGCCCCCGACAAAGTGAACCACCTCGAGCCGGTCCCCTCCGCGCAAAGCTGTCTGGGACCAACTCGAGCGAGGAGCGATCTCGCCATTGTGTTCAATCGCCACCCGGTCACCCTTCAATCCAAGCTCCACGACAAGTTGTTCAAGGTTGGCAGCTTCCTCAAGTGCGTCAAAGCTGCGGGACTGGCCGTTCAAAATCACCGTAAGTGCCATACCCATCCAGCCTAGCAGCTTCGCAGTCTAAGCCAACAATCGCACCACCCGTTCTACCAACCAGTTCCAGGTCCGGCGAGTCAGAGTTGCAGGTCGGGCAAGGTCTTCAAATACACTCCGGCTCAGCCCCATCAGAATGTGAATCGCCTCATCGTCAGATTTGTTGTCGAACGCCTGGATCGAATAACGCCGCGAGTTCGCAAGGTACTCGGCTGCATGTCCCAATGTCAGAAGCGTGCGTCCGTGGTGCGTCTGGCTGATCCGATGAATCGTCAGGTCTGCGTTTTTCGGCTGGGGGTTCCCCGGCGAAAGAGTTGGAACGCTCGAGGCGTTCCGGTTTACGAGTTCGGGTCGATAGACCCCGGGAAAAGCTACTGTGGACATGGACCTGAATCCTCCGTCCTAATCCCTATCGGCGAACCCCACCGCGGCATTATCCGGAATGTTCCGACGACGACAACTCAACCTATGAACCCTCACCGCTATCGAACCAGTCCAGGAACAACGCCGCAATCACCCAATCGATGTAGTTTCTGTACATAACTGTCTTTGTTCGCTCCCATCGTCCCCGCGAAACCGTACCGCAACCCTCGGTTCCCGATTCAGCACAATGGAATCTCGACGCAACGAAGCATCCACCCCACTACCCGAAGTCTGCTATTCATCCCGAAGCGGCCAAAGCGGATTCACTGGCCCCAGCCCCTTGCCTCTCGGCTCAGCCGTCCGAATCGCCTCCGCCACATACCTTTTTGCCATCATCGCCGCGCCCAGCGGAGCATCCCCCAGCACCACCCTGCTCAGCAACGCGCTCGAAAACGCACACCCCGTCCCATGCGTCGACCGGCTCACAATCTGCTCCCCCGCCAGCCAGTCCATCTCTCCGTCCGCTTGCAGCAGCAGGTCGTCCGGCGGCATCAGATGCCCGCCCGTCGCCACCACATGCAATCCGGTCCCCTGCGCCTGCAGATCCCGCGCCGCCTCCGGCAGATCCCCCCGCTGCATCACAATCCGCCCCGCCAGAATCCCCAGCTCCTCCAGATTCGGCGTCACCCAATCCACCAGCGGCAGCAACCTCTCCCGCAGCACCCCCACCCCCTCCGCATCGAGCAGTTCCCTTCCCGAACTCGATCGCATCACCGGATCGAGCACCACCGGAACCCGCCACCCGTGCCCGCGCAGACCCTCAAGAAACTCCGCCACCGCAACCACATTTCCCGCCGTACCCAGCATCCCAATCTTGATCCCCGCCGCCGGCAGGTCGCTCTCCAGGCAATCAAGCGTTGCCCTCACCATCTCCGCCGGCACTGGCAGACTATCCCGCACTCCCTGCGTCGACTGCACGGTCAAACTCGTAACGCACGAAGTCCCAAATAACCCATGCGCCGCAAACACCATCAGGTCGGCGGTCACACCAGCACCCGACGAGGGGTCAAATCCAGCAATCGTCAAAACTGTCTGCATCATTCGCGTCCCTCCAGCATAAAGGAAGCGCGGCCTTACAACGCGCCGCCGATCTGGTAGTCAAGTGACGAAAGGGCGTCTATCAAAGACCTATCCGGATCAAACCAGATTCCGTGTAGCCGGTTTTGCGGCAAGGTGGAGCGAACGCATTCGTAAACACTGGCCGACTTTCCGGTACTAATCGTGGACCTCAAAGAAGGTGAAGTAAAGCTGAGGCGAAGGTTCGGCTTTTGAATCAGCGTGGCCGTTGCTACGGTTTTTCGTCTCGAGATCGAAGGTAGACAGGTACTCGTGAGTAGCGTAAAGTGGCCGAATTCCGCAGGCAGAACACCTACGCAGGAATTAACTCGCCGGTGGACGCTTTCGAGGGGGTAGACATGCCCACCCAAACTACTGAGCCTCCCGGAACCGTTACCCCTCGATTGTTGCCCGCCCTGATAGCGCTGTCGCTCGCCTGTGCTTTCGGAATTTTCGCATTCGCTGCGGCAATGGGTTTTACGGGATCCAAACTGGTTGCTGTTATTGTGGCTGTGGGCATTGCGGCATTCGTCGCCTGGTACTTCTGGCGGCGCCCGATTGTTCCGCTGGATGAAGGAGCGAACTCCCGCGCCTTGAAGGTCATATCCGGGCTGGCAACTCTCGCGGCGCTCTGCCAGTTGGTCCGTCTGTGCGTGTTCATCGTTAACCCTGCGGAGGTCGGCTGCGCCGTTAGTCCTTCGCGCGGGCTTGGACTCCAGGCCAAACACTCCTGCCTGTCCGCTTATTACGTGGCTGCCAGATCCGTGGCAACTGTGCCCAATGTATATGCCTGGGAACTGTATTCCTTCCCGGACGTGAATCCAACCGCTCCGCGGAAGCCGCGCCCCATTGGATCGTTCGACATCGACGCCTACGAGTATCCGCCACCGTTCCTTCTGCTTCCGCGCACGCTGGCAATTCTGACGCCGGAGTTTCTTCGCTTCCGTATGGTCTGGTTTGCCTTGAATGGCGCGGTGCTGGTCATTGGGCTGCTTGTTGTTGCCCGGATGCTCGGGCCGGTGGCAGGCACACGCGCGTTGCTGTTCTCGCCCCTCGTGTTGGCCTCCGACATAACGATCGGAACCTTGCAGGTTGGCAACTTGCAGGCGATCGTGTCCTCACTTGCCATGATTGCGATGATGCTGCTCGCGCAGCGTCGTTATGCGGCTGGTGGCGCACTGCTGGCATACGCGACGGTGAGTAAGTTATTCCCAGGTCTGCTGCTGGTTTACCTGCTGGTACAGCGCAAGTGGCGCGCTCTTGCTTGGACGGTCGGACTGTGCATTGCCCTGGTAGCGATCTCACTGGTGGACACGGGATGGGCTCCCTATAAGGCCTTTCTCGATCATCTGCCCAGGCTACTGGGAGGCGAAGCCTTCCCGGCGTTTCGCCGCCCCTGGGCCGTTGCGCATAACTTCTCCGTCCCCGGGATGGCTTTAAAACTGCGCCTGTTTGGTGTCGCCGGCGCGTCGTTCGGCGCAATGAAAATCGTAGGCTGGATTTACTCGCTGATTCTCTTGGCCGTTACAGTCTTTGTCGCGAGGCGAACGTTGACCCGCGAACGGGAACCACTGGCATGGCTGGCGATCCTGATTTTGGCGTCTCTGCGCAGCCCGTTCCTCCCGCTGTATGCAGTCATTCCCGTGCTGTGGTTACTCACCCTGCTGGCGGCCACGGTTCCACCCACGTTCAAGACGTTGTTCGGTGTATTTCTGGCCTGGGTGATGCTCAATATTGTGCCATCGACGTCCAGGGATCCGAGACTTGTCTCGGCGATTATCCTGCTGCCTCAGATGGTCATCGTGATCCTCATCGTGCTTGCGTTGCGGAGGCGAGGGCACTCATCGGGTCAGGTGCCTGCGTCGCTCGGCTTCGCGACGCCATCCCCGGAGTGACAGGGCCTCCCCGCGGGACGGGCCGATCAGTACCGAAAAACCCGTAGGGTTTACTGATTTCCAGTGGGTGACTTTCCACCTGGACTAAAAGTCGGCTTTCCGGGACAAGTAACCCTCGGCGATCAGTTGTTAAGAACAGGATTTCTGACAAGATCAATTCGTAATTAATGCGAAAACTGCCTTCGGTTCTGCGGTTTATGGGCTTCGCCAAGGAAGAGTGCAGATATGTCGGCATAGCGGAGGCGAGGCGATACACGGTCTCCGGCAACCGCTCCTTCGGGATCACGGATAACTCAGAAGTAGCACCCGGATTCAATCAGACAAAAAAGCGCTCCGGCGTCGAAGCCCGGAGCGCTCCTTCAGCAAACTCCCTTACCGCATCCCGCCCGCGGCCTGCAGCAGCGAGCCCGTCACCCAACGTGCATCGTCTGAAGCCAGGAACGCAACCACGGTAGCAACATCCTCAGGCTGTCCGATACGGCCAAGCGGAGTGCCCTGCAGCATCTGCTTTTCGAAGTCGCTTCCTTCGACCCCAGCCGACTTGAAGCCTTCCGTTACAACAGGCCCGGGATTCACCGCGTTGACGCGAATCTTCTTCGGCCCCAGCTCCTTCGCAAACACGCGCGTAATCGCATCCACGGCGCCCTTCGTGCTGCTGTACACCGCCGACATCGGAGGCGTCTGCTCACTCGCAACCGATCCAATGTTGATGATGCTGCCGCCCTCCGCCGGAAACAGCGCCACGCCAGCCTTCGTAGCGAGCAGCAATCCCTTCACATTGATCCCCAGCATCCGGTCGATCGCATCCTCCGTAATTCCCTCCAGCGGAGCGAACTCATACACCCCCGCGTTATTCACGAGAATATCGACCCTGCCATAAGCCTTCTTTGTCTCAGTAAAGAGCGTCTCAATCTCCGAGGCCTTTGCAACGCTGCCCCCTACGGCAATCGCCTTCCCGCCCGCCTTCACAATCTCTGCAACCACTTTGTCGGCGCCCTCTTTGCTCGAAGAATAATTCACCACCACCGACGCACCCTGCGCCGCCAGCTCCTTCGCAATACCGGCGCCAATACCCTTCGACGCCCCGGTCACGACCGCTACCTTACCTGCAAGCTTTCCCATCTCAATCTCCTTGGTTCGATATCTATCGAACAATGCAGCTATCGAATAGATGCGGAGATCCCCCAACCCGATTCGTCATTTACCGAAACTAAATGCTGGCAAGGCGCCTGAGGTAAGCATCGAGCACCCGCCGGCACAGAGAAAGATTAGCGCCTCGGCCCACCCGTTTTATCTCAATCAGCCCCGCCTCGCTCAACTCCTTCATATGGTGTGACACCGTAGCGGGACTGATAGACTCATGCTCCTGCAGCGCGCTGCACTCCATCCCTTCGCAGGCCCCTACTTGCTGAAGAATGGCAAACCGGCGCGGATCACTCAGCGCACGGGCGATCGCCTGAAACTGATCATCCGACAGCGTCATCTCCTTGCTCGGGTCCTTCTTCTTCATACTTAAACCAGATGTCCCTTTCGCTGATTCGATGCAACGCCGAACCGGCACAGCAGTGACGGAGACCCCAATATCACTATTCGCCGAAATGAAACCTTTAGTCCATCAGCCTGCATGTCCTCGTAACGGAAGGCGTAGCAGCGGCTGCCTATACCCACAGCCGCCACGAAACCCTTAGACCGAAAGATTCAAAACGCGATTGAGCCTCTGCACAAACGCCGCAGGGTCCTGAAGCGCCACGCCTTCCATCAGAAGAGCCTGATCAAACAGCAGCCACGCCGCATCCTGAGCAACCGAATCATCCGATCGCGCGAGCAGCTTCTTCACAATCTCATGATCAGGATTAATCTCCAGCGTAGGCTTCAGCGCAGGAATATCTTTCTGCCCCATCGCACGCATCATCTGCTGCATCTTCAGCGACGGCTCCTCTTCATCCGACACAATGCACGAAGGACTATCCGCCAGCCGCACTGAAGCTCGCACATCTTTCACGCGATCACCAAGCGTCTTCTTCAGCATCTCGATCAGAGGCTTCAGTCCCTCGGCCTTATCCGGTTCCTCTTCGCTCTTCAGATCTTCGCTCGTAGAAGATTTATTCACCGCCTTCAGATCGATCTCGCCATACTTCTCTACACCCGAGAAGATCACCTCATCGAAGTCATCATCAAGAATCAGAACCTCAACGTCCTTCTTCTTGTAGATCTCCAGCAGCGGAGAGGTCCGAAGCAGCGACTCCGCACCACCCGTGATGTAGTAGATGCTCTTCTGATCTTCCTTCATCCGCGACTTCACATCCGCAAGACTCGTCAGCCCATCCACCTTGGTCGATTTGAATCGCACCAGCTCCAGCAGCGTCTCGCGATTCGCATAATCCCCGTACAGCCCCTCCTTCAGAGGACGGTTGTACTCCGCGATAAACTTCAAATACTCCTCAGGCTTGTTCTCCGCAATGTTCTTCAGCTCAGAGAGGATCTTCTTCACGCTGGCCGTACGAATGCTCGTCAGCACGCGATTCTGCTGCAGAATCTCGCGGCTCACATTCAGCGGAAGATCTTCGCTGTCGATAATCCCTCGCACAAAGCGCAGATACTGCGGCAGAAGCTCCTTCGCGTCATCCATAATGAAGACCCGCTTCACATAGAGCTTCACCCCAACCTTGTACTCAGCGTTATACAAATCCAGCGGAGCCTTCGCAGGAATATAAAACAGCGTCGTGTACTCCAGGCTTCCCTCTGCCTTCGTGTGAAACCAGAACAAAGGATCGTCCCAGCCACCCGACACCGACTTGTAAAGCTCCTTGTAGTCCTCATCCGTCAGCTCACTCTTCGGACGTCGCCACAGCGCGCTGGCAGCATTCACCTGCGCGGTCGTGCGAACTTTATCCGACTTCTTCTCCGCCTCATTCCACTCACTCTTGTCGTAGGTCAGAAAGATCGGAAACGCAATGTGGTTCGAGTACTTCTTGACGATCTCCTGCAGCCGCCAGCTATTCGCGTACTGCTTCCCTTCTTCATTGAAGTGAATCACCAGCGTAGTTCCGGCAACGGCTCGCTCCGCCGGTTCAATATCGAACCCGGTCTTGCCGTCGCTCACCCACCGCCACGCCTGTTCTTCCCCAGCCTTGCGCGACACCACTTCGACACGATCCGCAACCATGAACACGCTATAGAACCCAACACCGAACCGCCCAATCAGGTTCGAATCTTTCTTCGCATCTCCAGACAGCTGCGAAAGAAAGTTCTTCGTACCCGACCGCGCAATCGTCCCCAGATTCGAAGTCAGTTCCTCCTCGTTCATCCCGATCCCGGTATCGCTGATCGTGAGAGTCTTCTTCTCCTCATCCAACTCCAAATCGATACGAGGATCGAACGGCAACGACTTGTAAGCCTCATCGGTCAGCGTCAGATGCCGAAGTTTATCCAGCGCGTCCGACGAGTTCGAGACCAGTTCGCGAAGAAAGATCTCAGGGTGAGAGTAAAGCGAGTGGATGATCAGTTGCAGCAGTTGACTAACTTCAGTTTGAAATTCACGTTTCGACATAGACCTCTATTATCGCCAAAATCAAAGCCAAAAACGAGAGCGGGCAGTCTAGTCACAGAAACCTCTTACACGACGCAGGAATTCAATCAGAACCCGAAGATATCCAGCCTCCCGGCGATCCCTGAAGTCGTCTTCTCCACACTGCCGCCACTCATCCGCAATTCTCGGCACCAGTACCTTCGTCTCATAGACTGTGCCTGACTTTCAGGGCATTAATAATCCTGTCCAGGATCTCCATGCGTCTGGTGTGGTTGACGAACATCTGTTGGGCAAAGCAGAATGATGATGCCACCACCCAAGACATCAACGCACCTCGTAGAGGCGTTCACGATGATCGAATTATCTGATTTTCGGAATACCAGGATACCCCTCAATCACGGAGGGGGCAGGATGCCCGCACTGGGGTTTGGCACGCTGATTCCCGATCCAGCTGTGACCATCAGCGCTACCAGAGACGCACTCGAAGCCGGATTTCGCCACTTCGATTGTGCGGAGCGATACCGCAACGAGCGTGAAGTCGGTCAGGCGCTACAGCAGGGTCTTGCCGCTGGAAGCATCGCGCGTGAGGACATCTTCGTCACAACAAAATTGTGGAACTCCAATCATCGGCCCGAGCGCGTGAAACCGGCCTTCGATGCAAGTCTGGATAGACTCAGGCTCGACTACCTGGATCTCTACCTCATTCATACTCCGTTTGCATTCCAACCGGGGGACGAGCAGGACCCGCGCGATCAAAACGGCAAAGTCCTCTATGATCGCGACGTGACTCTGCTCGACACCTGGAGAGCGATGGAGAGTCTCGTAGACCAGGGCAAATGCCGTGCCATCGGTCTGTCGGACATTGGCTTGAACCAGCTGCGGCCTCTCTACGAATCTGCAACAATCAAACCATCTGCAGTACAAGTCGAGTCGCATCCCTACCTCCCCGAAACAGACCTACTCGAGTTCTGCAAAGAGAGAGACATTGTTCTTTTGGCCTTCGCCCCATTGGGTCACGGAATGAGGCCAGGGCTGCTTGAAGATCCAGTCATCTCGGCAATCGCTGCGCAAGTCGGAAAGACCCCGGCACAGGTGCTGTTAGCCTGGGCAGTGCAGCGTGGCACGGCTCTGCTTACAACCCCTAAGAGTGCGGACCGGGCGAGAGAGAACTTCAATATCTCCCCCTTCCCGAAGACGCGTTTAACGAAATCAGTAGCATTCAGACCAGGCAGAGACTCAATGACGTGGTGAATACCGGCAGCCCAGGTTTCATTCCACGAGGTGCCTCAACATGAAAACGGAACAGGACCCACTCCTCGCACAAGAGGAACAAATACGGGAAGCACTGAATGCGCACTGGCACGCGTCTGCAACTGGAGACGCAAACGCGGAACACGATATCTACGATGACGACGCCATCTGCGATTACCCCCAGTCAGGCGAGCGAATCCTCGGGCGAAGCAATCTGCAGGCCTTGCGGAGTCATCATCCCGGCAAGCCATCGGGCTTCAACGTCAAGCGAATTCTCGGAAATGGCAATCTCTGGATCACGGAATACACGATCACCTACCAGGGGCGACCAGCATACACCGTGAGCATTATGGAGTTCTGCAACGGTAAGGTCGTGCACGAGACACAGTATTTCGCGGATCCCTTCGAAGCGCCAGCCTGGCGGACCCAATGGGTTCAGCGGACCACGTGACCAGCCATTGCGCAGATCTGATCGAATTAATTAAGGTCTACGAAAACGCTGGTCCTGACGACAGAGCCGCACTTCGCAAAGATTCAGCCGGGTGCCGGGTGCCCATATCTCGATTCTGAGATGTGGGCCTTCGCGCGCCCAGCGCGAATCGTCTTCGCCAATCAAACCCGTGCACCAACCAGCACCGCACAAACCATCCGCCCACAACTTACTCCACCCATCCAACGGCACAAAAGTTAAACTAACCTCATGCCCGAGCCCAAAGATCGACTCGCCGTAGCACTCGACTACCCTGAAGCCCATCAAGCTATGAAATTCGTCGACTCCCTCGGCCAAACCTGCCGATGGTTCAAAGTCGGGATGGAACTCTACTACGCAGCCGGCAACGACATCATCCGCCAGCTACGAGACCGGGGCTTCGACGTCTTCCTCGATCTAAAACTCCACGACATTCCCAACACCGTAGCCGGTGCCGTCCGCTCTGCTACGCAAGCCGGAGCGAGTCTCCTGACCATCCACGCCAGCGGAGGCTCCGCCATGATGACCGCCGCTGCCGAAGCCGCCCGCGCCCCCGGCTCCCCCGCCTCCTCGCCGTCACCGTCCTCACCAGCATGGACGCGGCTCAACTAGCAGGCACGGGCGTCAGCGCCTCCCCCGCCGACCAGGTCCTTCGCCTCGCAAAGCTGGCCACCCAATCCGGCATAGACGGCTTCGTCTGCTCCGCCGAAGAGGTCGCCGCCGTCCGAGCAGCCACCGGCCCCGACACCCTCCTCGTCATCCCAGGAATCCGCCCCGCCGGCACCGCCATCGGCGATCAGAAGCGCATCGCCACTCCCGCCCAGGCCATCGCCGGCGGTGCCTCCATGCTGGTCGTAGGCCGCCCCATCACCCAGGCCCCAGACCCCGCCGGCGCTGCCCAGGACATCCTCGACGAGATAGCCAGGGCCGAAGCCAGCCAGAAAAAATAGTTGAAAAATTTGGCGTGTTTTTTGGCAGCCAAAAAGATCGATGCTAAGACACCACATTCACCACGCAAAACACCACAACGTCACCACCAAAACACCACGTGAAAAATCCGTTTTTCTGGAAAATCCCCAGCAAAAACGCCCCTCCACCACACCGCAAAAAACGTACCTGAACGTAGAAAATTAGATCTTCGATTCGATCCGAGCATCCCCAAAAGCAAGCGCCGAATCGCTCAACCGCAGAGCCAACGACTTCGCCGACCCACCCCCGCGCTGAAACTCGCCCAGAGGCATCTCGGTCACATCGAAACCACGCTCCATCAACCGTTTAGCCAGATCCGTCTCCACTGCCCCCATCAAAATATTCCGCCCGACATTGATCACATTGCATCCAAACTGCGTAGCCTCTAACTCGCTGACAACAATCCTCTTATCCGCCCCATACCCAGCATCGATCTTCTCCACAGAAGCCGCATCGAACGCCTCCGGAAAGTAAAGCAGATACCCACCGCTAAGTGGCGCAAAGCAAAGATCCAAATGATAAAACCGCGGATCCACCAGATGCAGCGAAGTCACCCGCGTATGCCAGGCATCTGCCACATGCTTATGACTATACCGGCAGGTCCGAACCCCATGCGCAGCCCACAGATGCCCGCCATTGGCATCGAATAGCGCATCGCCCTCGCCTTCAAACGAAGTCTCCCGCGGCGTCTCCCACAGCAGAAAACCCGCGTCCTGCAACCACTTTCGCAGATGCCCCTCCTCCGTCTGCCGCTGCGGATGAGCGAAGCTCGACACCGCCGCCACCCCATGCTGCACCACCGCCGCATGGGCCACAAACACCATATCCGGCGATCCTTCCCGTGCATGCAGCAAGCGAACATCCGCCACCCGCTGCAGCTGCCGGTAGAGGTTCTTCCACTGCATAAACGCAGTATCCCGCGACGGCTGGTGCAGATTCCCCGCCATCCATGGGTTGATGACGTAATTCACGTCATAAAACTCTGGTGGGCACATCAGAAATGTTGGGCGATTGAAGTGCGGGAGAGGCGCAAATGCAGAGGAGGTCAGTGCAGAGCTGCTGGTCATCATAAAACGGGGTTCCTACTTTCCAGCGTCGAGTCTGCCCGTCCCAAGCAACGATCGTCAAGTCCTTGCCGATAAATTATCTGTACAACTTTGGTGCATAGCCCGCAACAAAACTTACCTTACGGGAAGACATTAAAATATAGCCCAGACACGACAAAGAGCCCACGTGGGGCTCCTTATCCTGTGATATCGAGTTGAATCGCTCGCTTAAAGTTTTTCGAAGAAATCGCACGCTGAGCAGGAGATATACACTCCGCCAGGAGTGCCGCGCTCGCGGTCCTTCACGCGCTTCACAATGCGAGTTGGTTTGGAGCACTTCGGGCAATCCGTGCTCTTGTTAGTATCCATGACCTTCTTACGGTCGCCGGTCTTGGCAATCTTCGCCATAATGCTTGCTCTCCCTAGTACGAACGTTACGAATATCTCGGCCCACGCATTGGATGGCTCGATCAGCTACCACCCTCGCAGGCAAGCAGAATCTCATCATCCGGTGCTTCTCGTAAAGATTGTCCGGGACGAACCGCGGCGGGAATCGGAGGAGAAGAACTGCGATTGAAGCTCTCCTATAAGTCTACACGACCAGGACCTAACGTGGCTGCTGAGCCAATGCAAGGTTGTTCGAAGGCGGCTGCGCGGGGGATGCAGGTGCAGACGTCCCCCTTTGTTATCATCGGGAAATTGAACTTTATTGTCGGAGCGGCCCGCAGACACTGCCTCTCCAGGCTTCAGCAGCGTTGGCGGTCCATTCGTCTTCTGCGTTCCGTCAGCGGCTTTGTCTCCCATCGCAACCTCGCGCATCGGCTCCGTGGAGTTGTACCCGCCCATCTCATCCTTGTCATGAATCTCTATCGGCTTACCCAGAGCCGCAATCTCCACGACAGTCACACGGTCCCCTACAAACCGCACAAACCGAATGGTCTGTGGAACATGCCCATAGATCCACTCTTCATAACGGCCGCCGCTGGCGTCCCCGCTCGGCTGGTCACGCATCTTGTTTTCAGGTGCGCCCAGCGCAGCCAGTACCATTCGATGGTTCATTCCAACCAGAACTTCATGCGCAGCAATTGCTTCCTTCAACACCGGCGGTAACGTGTCCGCGTAAGCCTGTTCGGAGGTCTTCACTCCAAAATCGATCACCGGCTCCAGCAGCGCCTTTACCTCTGGGGCGGAGATCTCCGGGACATGCCCCTCGAAGATCAGCGTAATCCGCGAGCCGCTGGCCCTCTCCGCGTTCGTCTGAGCAACCGGCGCATCATTGATCTGAATATGACTTAGAAAGCGATGCTTCACATACGGACCGCCATTGAGGTCCAACACAATCCGATCCGGCTTGATCTCCATCGACGTAATGATGACTCGATCCCCAAGCGCCGCAGCCTCACCCTTCTGATAGATCAACTTCCTGTACTCCGCCCCGCCGGGACTAATCGGCCCATTTGCTCGGAGCGTCACACTCGCGCTCACCGGCAACGAACGATGTGCAAAGCCTTGCTCAGCCTCAAGATTTCGGACCAGCTCTCGACGCCCCCGCTCTGTCATTGGAGTATCTGGAAGAGAGACATGCGTAGGGGAAAAATCCGTTGAGATGTCAGCGGTTGCGGTGCCTTCCCCAACCACAAAGACCTGACAACGAGCCGTTGCTAGCGAAAGCGCCAGCGCGCCCAGGAGGAGGGTCGATCTGTATTGAAAAAGTGCCATGGAAGCACCTCAGATACACAACAGCTTGCGCTTTCTCTTCACCTTTGACAAGAGCCTCTTCACGAATTTTGATCAGACCACATGGAATTAGTCTCGAGTTTCGAGATCAGAACAAAGGCGACTCAGTCGGACGCGAATCAGAGCTTTGGTTCCTCGCCAACCGATCGAGTTTGAGGTGTTACCGGAAGAATCTGGACTAGAGAAGACGCAGGCGCCGGTTTCGCTTCCTGTTCCATCGCTAGATGCGCTGGCGGTGGCTGAACTTCAATGGCATAGCCACCCGCAACGATCGGCTTATGGGTGTAATCCCATGCGTAGTCACGAGTAATACGAATCAAAACCCCGACACCGATTAGCAAGACAACAGCCGTGAAGGCGGCCCCCTCGGGTCCGTAGTTCCCTCCAGTCAACCAGAGGGTCCAAAGGCCCGCGTCTGCACCACGCTGGCGAAGTCACTGATGCCGCTGATGGGAAGGCCGAACAGAACCCCAATGCTGGCATTCCAGGCAAAGTGAAGTCCCCAGGATAGCCACAGCCCATGCGTTCTCAACCACGCCACCGAAAACAGCAGACCGGCCAGCATCGTCACCAAGACGCCCATCCATGTTGCCCCCGGATTCATTGCGTGTCCGAGCCCGAATAAAAGTGACATTCCGATGGTCGCCGCTACCGGCCCCGTCGCTTCAATCAGACGCCGGAAAGGATAGCCGCGAAACGCGACCTCCTCCGCCAGCGCCGCGATCCCCAAAGTCAGAAGATTCAAAAGCAACAGCCAGATCGCCCGCGGCTGCATCCATAGCTGGACGTCCAACTTTCCGGTCAACGTCATCGGAAGAACGGCCAGCACCACGCAACCCCAGCCAACAGCCGCCCCAAGGGTCCATTCCCGCCGCGATGTCGGCCGCTTTGGGAGGCCCAAAACTTCCCGAAGGGTGGAGTGCCGATGCGCAATCGCCTGGAGGATCGAAAACCCCACAGCCAGCAAGAAAAGAAGAAATAGAGCGGCGAGCAAGGGTCTCTCCGCATCAAGACCAAATCGCTCTGAAAGACCACGCGCCGAGCGTCCTGCCAGGACATCCGACGCCACGAACCAGGTCGCAGATGTTACGAAGAGCGCCAGTTGCAAGGTGCGCTCAGATCGGCCTGTGTGTGTCGAATTGAAGGCTTGCAACGCTGGCTACTCCAGAAACGGTCGCACCGTTAAGCGGTGGTATAAAACTGCGCAATATTACGAAACTTGGTGTAGCGCTGCTCCAGCAGCGACTCGAGCGACAATGCGCGAAGATCCGCAAGATTGTTCCGCAGTCTTTCGTCAACGAGCACCATGGCCTCTTCCGGGTTGTTTTGCGTCCCTCCCCACGGCTCAGGCAACACCTCATCGACACAACCAAGTAATTTGACGTCCACGGCTGTGTACTTCAAAGCCGCTGCAGCTTGCTGCTTCTTGCTCGCGTCCTTCCACATGATCGACGCGCAAGCTTCAGGAGAGATCACTGAGTAAATTGCATTCTCAAGCATCAGCACGCGATCAGCAACGGCCAACGCCAAAGCCCCGCCAGAACCGCCCTCCCCAGTGATGGTCGCAATTGTGGGAACCCTCAATCTGGACATCTCCCGCAGGTTTCGCGCAATCGCCTCGGCCTGGCCACGTTCTTCGGCTCCAATTCCGGGATATGCGCCGGCAAGGTCCATAAACGTAAACACAGGACGGCCAAACTTCTCAGCAATCTTCATCGCCCGGAGAGCCTTGCGGTACCCTTCGGGATCGGGACTGCCAAACTTCCGCGCCACCCGCTCCTTCAGCGTGCGCCCCTTCAGGTTCCCGATCACCATCACCGGTTCGCCGTGAAAGACCGCCATCCCGCAACTCATCGCGGCATCGTCGCCAAAGGCGCGGTCGCCGTGAATCTCGCTGAAGTCGGTGAACAATGCTGCAATGAAATCCATCGGGTAGGGACGCTGGGGGTGCCGCGCCAACTCCGTTTTAATCCATGCCTCGGGAGTCGGTGCGGATACTGCTTGGGAATGGGTTGTTCTTCCGGTCTCGTGTTCTGCCATTGTCTAGGTATGCTTCGTTAAATTTCTATAACGATTGTATGGCATCGACGGTTAGTCAATGATGCGAACCCCTCCGCGGCCGACTAACTCCTCTACCTGATCGATGAAAAGCCGATCTGCAGCGACCAGGCAGTTGTGAGGCTCCAGCACCGCACAAAACTCACCCGGCTCTTCGAGATCGAGCAGCAGCTTTCCCTTCCCGGGAGCGCCGACCAGGATGGCATGCAGCTTCTCAAGCAACGCCGCGTCCGGATTATGCAGGGGCACCTTGATCCGCAGCGAATCCGGCAGCTTGATCTTCACGTCCTCCAGCGCCTGAATGCTCGAGATCGCAAGCTTCGGCGCCGAATCCTCTTCCCCTCGCAGCACTCCCCTAACGACCACGGGCACATCAATCTTCAGCTTCTCCGCAAGCTTTTCGTACGACTGGGGAAACGCGATCAACTCGATCTTGCCCACCGTGTCCTCGAGCGAAGCCTGCGCATACATCTCGCCCGAGCGCTTGGACTTCGCGACCTTCAAGCCCGTGATTACGCCCGCGATAGAGATCTCATTCTGAGGCTCTTCGTTTCTTCCGCGTCGGAACACCTGCGGCTCAGGCTTCATCTCGCACGCAGTCACCGTATCGACGACCTTCATGTTTCGGAGTTTCTCCCGGTACTTATCCATCGGGTGCCCGGACACAAAGAACCCCAACACTTCTTTTTCGTTCTGCAGCCGAGTGTGTTCGTCCCACTCAGCCACGCTGGGCAATGCCTCCTCCCCATTGTTCGAAGAAGGGGAATGAATATCTGCGTCGAAGATCCCAAACAGTCCGTGCTGACCCGCCGCTTCGTCGCGTTGAGACTTCTGCGCTCGCTCCATCGCTTTATCGAGAGCACCGCACAGCGCCGCCCTGCCACCAAAGGCATCCATCGCGCCCGCTTTGATCAACGACTCCAACACACGTTTATTGAGCAGTCGCAGATCGACCTTCTCGCAGAACTCCCAAAGGCTGGAGAACCCCTTCTTCCCCGCAGCCTGCAACGCCGTCCGGGCCGTAATGATCGACTCAATCGCATTATGCCCAACATTCTTGATCGCAGCTAATCCAAATCCGATCGCTCCGTTAATCGGCGTAAAGTTCGCATCAGAAACCTGCACATTCGGCGGCACTACCGAGATGTTCATCTCGCGGCACTCTGAGATGTACTTCACGACGTTCTCCGGCTTAGACGTTTCGCTCGTCAGCAGCGCTGCCATAAACTCAACCGGATAATGTGTCTTCAGCCACGCGGTGTGGTACGCCAACAGCGCATATGCAGCCGAGTGCGATTTATTGAAACCATACCCGGCAAACTGCGCCATCAAGTCGAAGATCTTCCCCGCCGTATCCTTCGGATGCTTGTTCGCCGCCGCACCGCTCATGAAACGATCGCGCTGCTTCGCCATCTCCGCAGGATCCTTCTTACCCATCGCGCGACGCAGCAGGTCCGAATCGCCCAGCGAATAACCCGCCAGCACGTTCGAGATCTGCATCACCTGTTCCTGATACACGATGACTCCCAGCGTCTCGCGCAGAATCATCTCAAGCTCAGGCAGCTCATAGCTCACCGCGCGCCGCCCCCACTTGCGCTCGATGAAGTCGTCGATCATCCCGCCCTGAATCGGCCCCGGACGGTACAGCGCGTTCAACGCGGTCAGGTCCTCAACGGTGTTCGGCTTATAACGCCGCAAGACATCGCGCATCCCTCCCGACTCAAACTGAAACACCCCCGAGGTCAACGCACGGTGGTAGACCTGTTCGTAGGTCGTTACATCGTCGAGCGGAATCGTCGACATATCTACATCTGCCCCCGTCGTCGACTTAATGAGCTTCAACGCGTCATCAATAACCGTCAGCGTCGTCAGTCCGAGAAAGTCCATCTTGAGAAGCCCCATCTTCTCGACGGCCTTCATGTCATACGCTGTGACGATATCGTCGTTCTTTGCGCGCGTCACCGGAACCAGCTCTGTCAACGGCTTCGGCGCAATCACAACGCCTGCTGCGTGTACTCCCGCACCACGAACCAGTCCCTCCAGCCGCAGTGCCGCATCGATCAGCTCTTTGATCTTCGGATCGCCCTCATACGCCCCCGCCAGAGTCGGCGAATCCTTCAAGGCCTGATCGATTGTGATCCCAATCGTCGGCGGAATCATCTTCGCAATCCGGTCGACCTCGCCATACGGCATATCCAGCGCCCGGCCTACATCCTTGATCGCAGCCTTGGCCGCCATCGTATTGAACGTAATAATCTGCGCGACCTGATCCCGGCCATACTTGCGATTGACATACTCAATCACCTCGCCGCGCCGGTTCATACAGAAGTCGATATCGATATCGGGCATCGACACGCGTTCCGGATTCAGAAAGCGCTCGAATAGTAGCTCATTCTGCAGCGGATCGATGTCAGTAATTTGCATTACGTAAGCCACCAGTGACCCCGCAGCAGATCCACGTCCCGGTCCCACTGGAATTTTTGCTCGCGCGCGTATTTGATAAAGTCCCAAACAATCATGAAATAGCCAGGAAACTTCATCTGTTTGATGATGTTCAGCTCGCGATCCAGACGTTCATGATATTCAGGAATCGTTTTTTCAGTAGCCCTCGCGAACGCAGATGGGCAACCGCGGTCTCGAGTCGCATCTCCAGGCCCTGGCGGCATACCTGCTCAAAGTAGGTGTCGAGCGTCTCCCCTCCGGAACGACGAAGTCCGGAAACGGATTGTCAACCTTCATCATCTTCACATTGCAGCGCTCGATAAACTGCATCGTCCGCGTGCACACTTCGGGATTCTGCGAGAACGTCCGCAGCATCTCCTCCGCGCTCTTGATGTAAAACTCCTGCGTATCGAACTTGAATCGTTTTGGGTCGTTCATGCTACCCGCCGTCTGCACGCACAACAAAATCTCGTGAGCCCGCGAATCATCAGCGGCTACATAGTGACTGTCATTGGTCGCGATCAGGGGGATACCAAGCTCACGCTCCATCTTGAACAATGCATCGCAGACCCCCTTATCCGGTGCAAGGCCGTGGTCCTGAATCTCGAGAAAGTAGTTCCCCTTGCCAAACAGATCCTGGTAGAAACCAGCGGTACGCTTGGCTTCGTCGTACTTATCCTCCATCAGGAACTGATTCACCTCACCCGCCAGACAGCCCGAGAATCCAATCAAGCCCTCCGAGTGTTTTGCGAGAAAATCCTTCGACACGCGAGGCTTTCGATAGAACCCATGCAACGCCGCCTCGCTCGTCAGTCGAACCAGATTGCGATAGCCTTCCTGGTTTTCAGCCAGCACCAGCAGGTGGTTATACTTATCTCCTTCAGGTGCGGCGCGATGATCATCATTCTTACAGATATAAAGCTCGCAACCGAGAATCGGCTTGATTCCCTTCTTCTGCATTGCGTCGAAGAAGTGCACCGCGCCATAGATATTTCCGTGGTCGGTCATTGCAGCCGCAGTCTGGCCAATCTTGCTCAGGTGCCCGGCAAGCTTATCGACGTCGCACGCGCCATCAAGAAGGGAGTAGTCAGTATGAAGATGAAGGTGGGTAAACTCTGCTGCCATCCCTCTAGTTTAGAACCCACCACCCCGTAGGAAAACGCGGTCCCAAATAGCCGCATCAGAGTTCATAACCAAATGGCTGGCATTCTCTTCCTCGACGCGATTGGCCGCCGGTTTCGTCGCCGAAACCGAGACAAGAAGCTACGCCTCGCCAGTCAATGGCAGCACACGCAAGCCGAGATCAACCACTGGAAGGTCCTGAACGCCGACCAAGACGTGGCCTCTCCTGGAGTCCCCTACCAGATCGAAGCTGGCTTCCACTTCAAGATCAACGGTGAATATTACGGCGGCTATCTTCGAAGCGTTGCTCTCACCCACCACGAGGCAGAGTCAAAGGCCACCGGCAACCCCTTGGTAAACATCCGCTATAACCCTGCCAATCCAGACGAGACAGCCGTATTCGCCGAAGACAACCAAGATAATCTACCCTTCCCCATCGTCTCCGGCTGACCCCCTCACGAGACACCGGTCAGGCTGGTTTCGGCAGGAACCGCGAAGCCGGAAAACCGAAGACTTGCAGTCTTAAGCAATACTCCGCCTCGACGCAAAAATGCATCACCCTCTGCAGCAGACTATACTCAGCGGGCCACGGTGCCGCATGTGTCCGCCAAGCAAAGGAATAGTGCGAAAGGATCAGCGCAGCACGAGGAATATGGCTTGGCGAACTGATGACTTCCGCGCTGGTCCAATGATGCGCGTCCATAATTTGGTTGCTGTAGTAAATATTCTGAATTGTGTTCTGTGCCTGGTCTTCCACCGTAATGTCGTTGCTCGGGACGCCATGCGCAACCGCTAAAGTCTTCATCAAGTCAGCTTCGACGAAGCGATTATGTGCCGCGCCACCGGTGAAGATCAGATGAGTCGCGGCACCAGACTCGTATTCGCGAACTGCTTCTAGAGTGCGCTCCCTCTGTTCTGGCGAGGGTGTTCCGTCCGGCAAGGCAGGATTTCCCAGAACAATAAGAGCGTCAAAATGCCTTAGCTCGGTGTTGGAGTTTGGAATATTCCTATACACGAACGCGGCGCCGACAATTACGACCAAGACCACTGCCAGCAAGACGATCAGAATCCTTCTTAGTGACTGCATTTAGGCTTAGGCTAACCGTTCTGAACAAGACTGGTGGCAAGTTCGACGTAATGATCGACGGCATCCAGCAGCTCTTGTTTCGCAATCCTCTCCTGTGGCGTATGCGCCACGTGAATCGACCCGGGCCCCAACAGGAAAGGCTCGCCCCAGGCCGTGAGCTTCGGTATATCCGTCGTAAACTTCGCAATCATCGTCGGCAGCTTTCCAACCTTCCGCATCCTGACAAACGGCAGATCGAGACTGAACTCAACATCGGCCCGATTGCCGACGGCAGCAACGATCGATCTCCTCACTTCATCCGACGGCCCCACCAGACGAACCAGAATGTGCGCCTCTGCCTTATCCGCGATTACATTTGGAGCACGCCCCCATCGATCAATCCGATGTTCAACGTGGAAGGGCCAATCTCCGGCTCGATCGGCAACGGCATCGCCAGAACATCATGCAGCGCTTCTATCAACTTATCAATAGCCGACTCACCCAGTTCAGGGTAAGCAGAGTGCGCCATGCGGCCCTTCGCCCTGAGTTCGACCCGCAACGCGCCCTTCGATGCCAACGCCAGCCGATTGTCGGTCGGCTCTCCGTTGATCAGAAACCGCGACCCCTTTGGACACAGGTTAGCCTCCGCCGCCCCCGCCGAATCTCGTTCCTCGCCCACTACAAACAACAGGCCAACCTTCACACCCCCATCGCGAAGCCGTTCCGCCGCCGCGACCTGCGCCGCAATAATCCCCTTCGCGTCGCAGGTTCCCCGTCCAAATAAAAACTCATCGTCCTCCGTGCAGCCAAAGAAGGGAGGGACAGTATCCAGGTGGGTCGAAAGCACCACATCCGGAGTGACCCCAGGCATTGCGGCGTAAACATTAAAACGCTCCCCGCTCCCCGCTCCCGGCGTGCTGGCGCGGTCCGGTTGCTCGACCGCCGTTCGCTCCACCTCGTAACGTTGTGCTTCAAGATATTCGTAGAGAAAAGCACCGGCAAGACCCTCGTGATACGTAGTGGAATCAATATTTACAAGCTGTTTCGTCAATTCAATAGGGTCAATCGCCATGCCCTCCAGCATACGGTATCCCCCATAAAAAACAGATAACGAACAACCCGATAAACTGAAGAAGATGACGCAAACCACTACCTCCCGGATACGTTCAATCGATGATCTTCGCGGCCCCGCCGGTCGCCTCGAGGCCCTTCTCAACGCCGGTCGCGACGACGCCCCTTACGCCGCGCTCGTCTGCCATCCGCACCCTTCGGGCGGTGGAACCATGCACAACAAAGTGGTCTATCACGCTATGAAGGCCTTCTCTTCCTTCGGTATTCCGGTCCTTCGCTTCAACTTCCGCGGCGTAGGCCTAAGCGAAGGCGCTCACGATAACGGGCTTGGAGAACAGGACGACGTTCTCGCAGCACTAGACTGGATCCACCACAATCTCGAACGACCAATCATCTTCGCCGGCTTCTCCTTCGGCTCCAACGTCGGTCTGCGCGCCTGCTGCGGAGATCCCAGGGTGAGGGTCTCATCGGCCTCGGCGTTCCAGTCCATGCGGAAGGTCGCGACTACACTTACAGGTTTCTGCCTAAGTGCACCCAGCCTAAGCTCTTCATTAGCGGCGACCACGACCAGTACGGACCACGCAACACTCTGGAAGGTGTCTTTGAAAAAGCGCTCGAACCCAAGCGCCTGGTCTGGATCGCAGACGCGGACCACTTCTTTCAAGGAACCACCGAGTCACCCAATCCGAAGCTCGATCTGATGCAAGGTGAGATTCGTCTCTGGTTGCAAAGCGTATTCAGCTTGAGCTAGCGAGCTAAGCCGCGCCTTGTTTGATCACGTGGCCCGCAAATGCGGCAGACTCAGGATGACGGCTCACAGCGATGCGCGCTTCGGAGGGCAGCGGCTTTAGCAGCCAGTCTCGCATCGCCTTGTTGCAGATCTCCGGCATCTCCTCAAACGGGATGTGGCCCACGCCCGGAAGCACCATCAGACTCGATTGAGGAAGAATCCGCTGCAACTCTCGCGCGGAATTCAATCCAACCGCTCTGTCGCGATCTCCCCATATCAGCAGCATAGGCTTCGTCACCAACCGCTCAAGGACAGATCGCAGCAGCCCCATGTCTACGAACCAACGCTGCACAATCTGCAGCACGTGATCCATCGTTCCTGGAATATGCAGTCCCTCGATATACCCCTCAAGAGCGCCGGCCGACACCCGGGAGGGATCCCCATACATGCGACTGAGCGCGGTCGCCTTCAACATCCTCGGCAAGGAAGGAATCTGCCGAGCGACCCAGATCCCAAATCTTGTCTGATAGAACCGGATCAACTGGTGTCCAAGATCGCAGAACGGATTCGCCGGTGCGAACAGGATCAGCCTGCGCACTCGATCCGAGTGCCGTGCGGCAAACATCATGGCCACTGCTCCACCGTGCGAATGGGCGGCAATATCGGCCTCATCCAAACTAAGGGCGTCCATATATGCCGCTAGCCGGTCTGCCGTAGCCTCAAGCCCCGCATCCAGTCCGGGGACCCGCTCCGACTCCCCCATATTGAACAGATCGATCGCATATACTTCGGAATTTTGCGCAAGAAAGCTGATGTTTCGCCGCCAGTTTTTGGCCGATCCCACAAGGCCATGCAACAGCAGCAGCGGCCGTCCCGAACCCGCCCGTTGGTAATGGACTTTCACCCCGTCCACTACAACAAACCCCTCAGCAATCTCGTTGAAATCTCTTCGTGTCACTGTCCAGCGGCCTCGTTCACTAGAAAATTCATCCTAGCGCAATCTCACAATATTACAGGAGTATTAATTCTCTCTCGGAGGTTTTTGCCGTCATGAATCCGTTTCCCCTTCCTCGTGTTCGTTTTGGAAATTCAGCGGTCAATCACCTAGACGAGTAGGATGTGAACAATTTCACTATCGGCAGCGTAAGCTCTCAAATAACTTCGACTATTACGGAATAGGTTATGATTTTTTGTAGGCTCTGAGACGACAAATGCCTTCCTCGTGGTGCATAGAGGCCTAAATCGTTTGGTCCTTGATGTGCTGATGATGTTCCAGATTGTCGAATTTTCATGAATAACGCCTCCCAAACTCGCATTCTGGCAATAGTGCTCGCCGTGGCGACCGTCGCCGCCTGCGTTCTTGCGGCCATGAATTTCGATCGGGAGAGCGGATTCGACGTCCCAACCGATGGCATTTGGTGGGTCGAAGCGGACACCGGCCTTCGGGCCGAGCGTGTTCCAGCAATCTCCCCAGGTCACCGGGCCGGAATACGCACCGGCGACATCCTCGTCAGCGTTGACGACCAGCCGACCCCCGCGTCGCCTCTCTAACCCGGGAGATGTTTCGCAGCGGCATCTGGGCCCACGCCACCTACTCCATCCTCCGCCCAGTCCCCCAGTCCATTGATCTGCATGGCGCAACTAAGCTAGACATCCAGGTCATCCTCGAACCCAAAGACCGCACCATCAATCAGGGACTCCGCTTCATCGCGCTGGTGTATCTCTGCATCGGCATCTATGTTCTGTTCCGGCGCTGGACCGCTCCAAAGTCTGTCCACTTTTACGTCTTCTGTCTTGCCTCGTTTGTCCTCTATAGCTTCCGATCGACCGGCGAGCCGGGCACCTTCGACTGGTTTATTTACTGGGGCAACATGGCAGCGCAGGCGCTTCAGCCGGCGCTCTTTCTGCACTTCGCGGTCAGCTTCTCCGACAACTTCGCCTCCGACCAGCGCAACCGTTTGCGTCGTCGCATCGGCTGTGTATTGCTCTATCTTCCAGGAATCTTCCTCATAGGTCTCCAGTACACGGCAATACGCTTCTGGTCTGCGACCGAGGTCCTTCTCCACCGGCTCGATCAAATCGCCCTCGGTTATCTGGCCCTCTACTATGTAATCGCCGCCATCGTCTTCCGTCTCCGTTATCGTTGGGCCGAGTCCGCTCTTGAGCGTCAGCAACTCAAATGGCTCACCCGCGGTACGCTCATCGCGGTCACGCCGTTCACCCTCCTCTACGTAATTCCCTACCTGGCCGACTGGTCGGTCAACAGCCAGATCGCCAAGCTCGCCGGTCTCTCTCTCGTTGTCCTTCCTCTCACCTTCAGCTGGGCGATTGTGCGCTATCGGCTCATGGACGTCGATCTCATCTTCAAACGCGGCGTCACCTACACTCTGGCCACCGCCTCCCTCGTCGGCGTCTACTTCGGCGTCATCGCGCTCACCGGCGAGATCGTCCACACCCGGCTCTCCAGCCTCGGCGTCTGGGGCCTTCTCGCCGCCATCATCATCGCCGGAATCGTCTTCGATCCGCTCAAGCGCATGATTCAGGCTCGAGTCGACCGCGTCTTCGATCAAAAGCGCTTCGACTACCGTGAAACCCTCGTCGAGTTCGGCCGCGGCATTAACGCCCAAACCGACCTCCGCGCCCTTCTTGACTCCATTGTGGAGCGCCTTCCCCAGACCCTCCTCGTCACTCGCGTCGCCGTGTTTCTAGCCTCGGAGAGCGAAGGCAGCTTCACCCCGCGACACTTCGATCTGGCCGCCTCCCACGGTCTCACCAACCTCCACTCCGCCGAACTCCGCAGCCTCGATGTCCGCTTCCTGGACTTCGACCGTCCCGGCGCCAACAACCACATCTTCCTCGAAAACCCCCAGCAGGTCTTGCGACTCCCGGAAGCCCAGCGTCAGAGCGCCGGACGCCTCGATCTCAACTACTACCTCCCTTGCCGCGTCGCTAATCGCGAAGGTGGCGGAACCCGGACCGTTGCGGTCATCGGTCTCGGCCGCACCGACGATGGCGACTTCCTCTCCAGCGAAGACATGGAGTTGCTCGAATCCCTCGCAGGCTACATCGGTATCGCCATTCAAAATGCCCAACTCTACCGTCGCCTAGAACAAAAGATCACCGAGTTCGAAAGTCTCAAGGAGTTCCACGAGAACATCGTCGAGTCCATCAACATCGGCGTATTCGCAGTCGACCTCGACGACCGTATCGAAAGCTGGAACACCCAGATGGAGGGCATGTACTCGAAGTCGCGCACTGAGGTCTTGCGCCAACCGATCTCTGCCGTCCTCCCACCGGACTTCGTAGCCCGCTTCAACAGTGTGCGCGAAGAGCACGGCACCCACACGCTCTACAAGTTCCGCCTGGTACTCCCGGACGGAAAGGTCCGCATCGCCAACATCGCCATCGCCCCTTTGGTCACCCGCAACTTCGTCGCCGTAGGCCGCATCATTCTTGTGGACGACATCACCGACCGCATCCAACTCGAGGCGCAACTCACCCAGGCCGAAAAACTGTCCTCCATCGGCCTGCTCGCCGCCGGTGTCGCCCACGAGGTCAACACTCCTCTCGCAGTCATCTCCAGCTACACCCAGATGCTCACCAAGCACATGCGCGACGACGAACGCCTCGCGCCTGTTCTCGAGAAGATCACTCAGCAAACCTTCCGCGCCTCCGAGATCGTAAACGGACTGCTCAACTTCTCCCGTACAAGTGGAGCTGAGTTCACTCCACTCAACCTCAACGAGCTTCTCCGCGACACCGTCATCTTGCTCGAGCATCAGTTCAAAACCGCCCAGATCCGCGTCGAAACAAACTTCGACCCACATCTTGCTCGCATTCACGGCAACCAGGGCAAGCTCCAACAGGTCATTCTGAACCTCATGTTGAACGCAAAGGATGCGATGTTCGGAACCGCCAATGCAACCCTCAAGATCGCAACCTTCAACGGTGCCGGCCGCGTCATCGTCCGTATTCAGGACTCCGGCAACGGCATCGAAAAAGAACATCTTCACCGCATCTACGATCCCTTCTTCACCACCAAGACCAAGCCCCAGGAAGGCGAACACAAGGGGACCGGCCTCGGCCTCGCCGTCAGCTACGGCATCATGCAGGAGCATGCCGGCAAGATCCATGTTGAGAGCGAAATCGGCGTCGGCACTGCCTTCCAGTTGGAGTTCCCTCCTCTGGCACTCGCCCCGCGGCTATAGCTGATGGACCGAAGAGCGAGTCCATAATCGTTGAGAGGAAGGCGATGCATGTCTGAAACCACTGAACTCGCCGCTGAAACCCTCCATCTCCAACGCACCGCCCGAGTCGTCGGCGACCCCCGCATCCTCATCATCGATGACGAAGCAGCCATCCGTGAATCGCTCGATACCCTGCTAACCCTCGAAGGCTTTACAGTCAGTATCGCAAGCGATGGCCCGTCCGGCCTCGAACTTCTATCGCGCAATGAGTACGACCTGCTCCTCCTCGACCTGGCCCTGCCGGGCGAGAGCGGTTTGGATCTCCTCCCTCGCATCGTTGAGATGCAGCCGAACCTTCCCGTCATCATGATCACGGCCTACGGAACGGTCGGCAACGTGGTCGACGCCATCCGCGCCGGCGCGGAAAACTTCGTCCAAAAGCCTTGGGACAATGAGAAGCTGCTCGCAGATATCCGCGCCGCGGTTGCCCGCCATCGTGCCGAAGAAGAGGTCGTTCAACTCAAGCGCACCCTCAAGCAGCGCTACAACTTCGAAAACATCGTCGGTAAGAGCGAACCGATGCTGCGCCTCTTCGACCTCATCGCACAAGTCGCCCCCAGCCGCTCAACTGTTCTCATCCAGGGCGAAAGCGGCACCGGCAAAGAACTCATCGCGAAGGCCATTCACGCCAACTCCCCTCGTAGGGATCGTCCCTTCGTGCCCGTAAACACCGGCGCCGTACCATCTGAGCTGCTCGAATCCACTCTTTTCGGACACGTCAAAGGCGCCTTCACCTCCGCAGTCACAGCGAAAAAAGGTCTCTTCGAAGTCGCCAACGGTGGCACCCTCTTCCTTGACGAGATCGGCACCATGGGCATGGACATGCAGGCCAAGATCCTCCGCGTCCTTCAAGACCGCCGCTTCATGCACCTCGGCGGTGTGCAGGAGATTCAGGTTGACGTTCGAATCATCGCCGCCACCAACGTCAACCTTCAGGACGCCGTCCGCGCAGGACGCTTCCGCGAGGACCTCTTCTACCGACTCAATGTCATCAGTCTTGAACTCCCGCCGCTCCGCTCCCGCCGCGAAGATATCCCTCTGCTCGCTGCGCACTTCCTCAAGTTCTACGCAGAAGAGAATGGCACTGAGACCCGCTCTCTCTCCCGAGGCCATGCGAATCATCATGGACTACGAGTGGCCGGGCAACGTTCGCGAACTGGAGAACGCCATGGAACGTGGCGTCGTCCTCTCCACCTCACGCAGCATCAATCCCGACCTGCTGCCAACTCAACTCACCGGCAGCACTTACTCGGCCAGCCTGCTCGACCACCAGCCCAACGCCAGCCTCTTCGATCTGATGGAGGAGATCGAGCGTCGCATCATCTCCGACCGCCTCGAGCGCTGCCACTGGAACCAGACCGAAGCTGCCGAATACTTCAAGATTCCGCTCTCCACTCTCAATCAGAAGATCAAGCGTCTCAGCGTAGAGGTCAAGAAGCGCACCCGCGACTAGCTTCCAGGCTGAATCACAATCTTCATCGAGTCCGCCTGCGGATGCGACGCCAGATCGATCGCCGCCACCGCATTCTCCAGCGAAAACCGGTGTGAGATCAGGTTGGTCAGGTCGAACCCGTTACGATAGCCGTCGAACACCAACCGCGTCACCTCATCCTGTATCGCCACCGACGCACTATAAGACCCCATCAACGTCTTCTCGTCCATGCACACAGCCGCAGGATCGAACGGCGCCTCTCCATGCTGCGTCGAAGCAAACAGCATCACTCGTCCACCCGGCCGAATCGCCTCCATGGCAACCTTGATGAGTGCATCGCTGCCAACGGCCAACAGAGCCACATCCGCTCCACGCCCTTGGGTAGCCGCCTTCGCCGTCGCAACCACTTCACCGCGAGCGTCAATGGGTCGATCCAGTCCAAACTTCGCAGCAACCGCATGGCGCTCTTTATAGAGATCACTGGTCAACACACTCGCACCCGTCCGTCGTGCCAGCGCAGCCAGCAGAATCCCAATCGGTCCCTGCCCAATCACCAGCACCGTTTCATCAGCCTTCAAATCGAGCAACTGAATCGCCTTATAGCAAGTATTCACTGGCTCCAGAAACGCCGCCTGCTCAAACGGGATATCGTCCGGAATCTTCACCAACCCACGCCGCACAATCCAATCCATGACGCGAATGTACTCGGCAAAGCCACCCCCGAAGGAGCAAAACCCGCAGTACACCCGACCTTCTTGTAGACCTCACACTGCGCGAACGTCTGTTTCCGGCAGTAGTAGCACTCGCCACATGGAATATGGTGATAAGCCATCACCCGATCGCCAACAACAAACCCCTCCACCCCGGCACCCACTCGAACAATCGTCCCCGCCATCTCATGCCCAAAGACGCGCGGCGCATCATGCGAACCACTGTGGATCTTCTTTAAATCCGTCCCACAGATCCCACAGGTGTGGATCTTTACCAATACCTCACCGTCGCCAATCTCCGGCACCGCGATCGTCTCAACCCGAACATCATCTACACCGCGATAGACAGCAGCGCGCATCGTCTCAGGAATAATTTGTGACATCAACCGATCCTTACCTATCTCTGCTTCTCAGTGTAATCGCCGCTCAAGCCGCGCACCGAAGGGCTCTCGTCCAACCATCCATAGAGCGCCTCTGCCAGATTCTTAGCGGCGGCAGAACTATGTCTTCCCAGCTTCATCAAACCCGACCACGAGCCGGGCCTCACCGCAACATGCGCGAGGAACGGCAACATCTTCAACCGCCCATCTTCTGCAACAAACGGATTAAAGTCTGGCAACCGCGCATCCGCATCGTCAGAAACGGCCTTGAAACAATAGAACGGAATGCCCCGCGCCAGCGCAATTCGCGCAATGGTCGCCGCCTCCATATCCACGAGCTTTGCTCCGTAGCTCGCAGCTAACCGCTTCTTCTCTCGTTCATCAGCTACTCGCGTCGTAGTTGCCAGCACCGGCCATGATGGTTGAAACTCCGCCGCCCGAAACCGTTCTCCCGTCTTCGTATCGACGACCAAAGAAACACCCATGACCGACTCCGCCTTGATCGCTCCATCCAACGCTCCGGCCCATCCCACCGAGCAAACCGCGTCAACCGCAGCAACCTTCTCAGCCTCAGTAAAGGCCACAGCAGCCCTCACTTCGCCCATGCCCGCACAAGCGGCAATCCAACACCCATGCGCGTGACGATACTCCCACACCGAACATCCTTTACCCGACCCTCTCCGCTTCCAACTCCCTTCACCTCGACCACGAACCAACGGCTTCAGTTCCCCTTCGAGCGCAGCAATAATCGCGATATTTCCCTTCATGCCTCCTGCCCATCCAGTGGCGGCGCGTAGCCGTGGGCAACGAACCACTCGATCGCTGCTCTCAACGCGTTATAAACAGGCAGCACCTGAAATCCCAGCTCCCGCTCCGCCTTCGCCGAGGAAGCAAACATCATCTTCTTCCCCATTCGAACGGCCTCGACGGTGGCGCGCGGCTCCTTCCCCTCAACCTGCCGGTAAAGTTTTCATCGAAGAAAGCAAACGCCATCGCCACGGCATGCGGCACCTTCATCGTCGGAGAAGGCAGCCCAGTAATAGCCGACATACGATCCAGAATCTGCTTCAACGTAAGGTTCTCTCCGCCCAGAATGTATCGCTCTCCTGGAGTCCCACGCTCAAGCGCAACGACATGCATGCGCGCCACCTCGGCCACATCCACCAGGTTCAATCCAGTATCCACATACGCAGGAAAATTCCTGTTCAGAAAATCCACGATGATCCTCCCCGTAGGAGTCGGCTTCCAATCGCCCGGACCGATCGGCGTCGTAGGATTCAGGATCATCACATGCTGTCCAGCCTTCGCCGCTTTGATGGCCTCGAGCTCCCCAAGAAACTTAGACCGCTTGTAATGGCCGATCATCTCAGACAACGAGACCGGCGACTCCTCGTCTACGATCGTCCCATCTTTCTTGAACCCCATCGTCGCCACGCTCGAGGTATAGACCACACGCTGCACTCCAGCCTCGCGAGCGAGCTTTAGCAGCTCCCGTGTGCCAGTCACATTGGCCGCATACATCTGGTCCGGGTCACGCACCCACAGACGATAATCCGCTGCAACATGAACCATAGCATCGCAACCTGCCAAAGCGGAGCGCAACTTCTCCGGCTCACGTAGATCCCCGGTGACCATCTCCGCATCAATGTCGGTAAGTGAGGCCAACCGGCTCGTCTGCCGAGTCAGCAATCGAAGGCGAGCTCCCTCCGCCGCATAACTCCTCGCCACATGGCCTCCTACGAAGCCCGTCGCTCCCGTAATAAATACGCGCACTCTCGCTCTTTCCAGCCAAACTGGCAGACAATTCAGAAGCTATCCGGCAAACTCTACGCCCGACCGCGGTCTTAGTCCAGCTTCTCCGGCTCAATCTGGATGTTCTGCTCGCCGGCCGCCTTCTTCTCCCAGTACTTCTTCACCCACGCTTCAAAGGTCTTGCCCGCCGCGGTATCGCGGCCGCTGAACGCAAGCCCAGCAATCTCAGAGTAAGCGATGCTCACCTTCGCCTTTGCGTCGTTCGATGGAATTACACGAACAAACGAGCCCTCCAGAGAAGTTCCGCGCTGCCGATCGAAGAGATACCCAACTACCTGCGAGCCATCCTTCTTCGTGATCGTGATATCGCCGCGATAGTCGAATGCCTTCTCCAGCGCCTCACGAATTTCAGCTTCACTCGCCAGTGCAGGAATCCAGCCCTCGAGTTGTTCCCTCTCGCGCCCTGCTGCTACTTCGATCTCATCCGGATTCTCATGCGCCAACTGCGCCAGCTTTGCGGACTCCTGTGTCTCGGTCGCCATCGTTAGTCTCCTGAGACCTCTTGAAGTTCAGAGGCATTCTTGATCACAGGTGCACCGATCTGCACCAAAGGTCCGTGGCTCGCCGGCTTCCACTCATTCAACAGCTTCATCGCGCCTTCGTCTTCATACTTGCTAAAGAAGATAGCCTTCGCAGTCTGCAGCAAACCCTTCAGCGAACCGAAGGTATAGTTCACGCCGCTGGCTTCATAACCGGAGTGCACCATGCAGTTCGCGCACTGCGGATTCCCGCTCTCGGTCCCGTAGTTCGACCACTGCACCGTCTCCATCAACTCCTTGAAGCTGTCCGCATATCCATCCTGCAGCAGATAGCAAGGCTTCTGCCAGCCAAAGATGCTGAACGTCGGCATCCCCCACGGCGTGCAGGTCAGATCCTTCTTGCCCATCAAAAATTCCATGAAGATGGGCGAAGCATTGAAGCGCCACGTCTTTTTGCGGTTCGAGAGGATCGAGCGAAACAACTTCTTCGATCGCGCGCGTCCCAGAAAGTGCTTCTGGTCGGGAGCCTTGTCGTAGGTATATCCCGGCGAGACCATCATGCTCTCCACACCAGCCACCATCAACTCATCGAAGTGCGCGCGAACACTGTTGGGGTCGGCCCCATCAAACAAAGTAGTATTTGTCGTTACGCGGAAGCCGGCCTCAACCGCAACCCGTACCCCTTCCATCGCGATGTCGTATCCGCCCTCGCGGCAGACCGAGAAGTCGTGATGCTCCCGCTGACCATCCACGTGAACCGAGAACGAAAGATACTTGCTCGGTTTGAACAGGTGCAGTTTTTCCTTCAGCAGCAGAGCATTGGTGCACATATAAACGTACTTCTTCCGCGCCACCAGGCCAGCCACAATCTCCGGCATCTGGGGATGCAATAGCGGCTCACCACCGGGAATCGCCACCATCGGCGTACCGCACTCCTCCACCGCCTTGAAGCAATCCTCAGGCGAGAGCTCTGCCTTCAGGATGTGCGCGGGATACTGAATCTTTCCACAGCCGGCACACGCCAGATTGCAGCGAAACAACGGCTCCAGCATCAGCACGAGCGGATACTTCTTCCGGCCCATCAGCTTCTGCTTCAAAACATAAGTTGCAACCGTCCAGGCTTGCGAGACTGGCACTGCCATCGATCTCTCCTCCAGATAAATTCCAGATAAATTCTTGCCACGCGGCTTAGTGAGTTAGTGAGCCGTACCGCTCTTCATCGCACGTTCGTAGGTCGTCAACGCCAGCAGCGGGAAGTACTGTTTGTAAAGGTGGTACCCGAGATAGAACACACGCGGAAAACCAGTACCCGTGTAGTAGCTCTCGCCATTGCGTCCGGGAACAAGTTCATCCCAGCTTCCATCTTCGTGCTGGAGATCCACCAGCCAGCGAATACCCTTCGCAACGGAATCAGAGCGCGTATCCCCCGCAGCGAGCAATCCCAGCACAGCCCACGCCGTCTGCGAGGGCGTACTTGGTCCAATGCCACGCTGATTTGGATCGTCGTAAGTACCGCACGTCTCGCCCCAGCCGCCGTCCGCGTTCTGTACCATGCGAATCCACTCCGCCGCCTGTTGCACCGCGGGCTCGTGATTCCAGAAGCCCATCGCCTCAAGTCCGCGCAGCACCAGGAACGTCCCGTAGAGATAGTTGACGCCCCAGCGTCCGAACCAACTCCCGTCGGGCTCCTGCTCTTTCAGGATGAACTGAATCGCCTTCTCCACACGGGGATCGCTTCTCGTAACGCCATACAGCGCCAGCATCTCCAGCATACGGCCGGTAATGTCGACTGTCGGCGGATCGAGCATCGCATTATGGTCCGCAAACGGGATGTACTGGAAGATCATCTTGGTGTTATCCCGATCAAAACTCGCCCAGCCACCGTTCTTACACTGCATCGCCCAAATCCAGTTCAGAGCGCGCTGACACGCGTCGTACTGATATCGCTCCCGAGGATTTTCAACGCAATTCAGCGCAAGCAAAACCTGCCCCGTATCATCCACATCGGGATAAAACTCATTGTTGAACTCGAAGTACCATCCGCCAGGCTCAACATTTTTGACCTTCTCCGCCCAGTCGCCCTTCTGGCGCACTTCCTTCGACAGAATCCAATCCGCTGCCTTCAGCATGCGAGGATCGTCTCTGCGAACGCCTGCTTCCCCAAGGGCATACATCGCCTGGGCCGTATCCCAAACCGGCGGAAAACAGGGCTGCATGCGAAACGTAGGTGTCGCATAATCGGCCGTCCCATCAGGGCAATCGATACCAAGCTTTTCAAACTCATCGAGCGCACGAATCAACTGAGGATCGTCTACCGAGCGGCCCAGGCACCGGAGAGCCACAATCGAATTCAACATGGCCGGATAGATCGCGCCCAACCCGTCTGACTTCTCGAAGCGCTCCAACATCCACGCTTCTGCCTTTTTCAAAGCGACTTTACGCAACGGTCGAATGTGTACCCGCTCTGCCAAATGCATCACGCGGTCGAGGGCAAGAAAGACGTTGCGCCAGCCAAATGGCTTCTTCTTATCCCAGCGCAAATGCATGTTGGCATTCTCGCGACCGCCAACAAAAAGCTCCTCGATCCCCTGCTCCGGAGCGAGCTTCTTGAACGGCTTCTTCGCATAGATGATCGACAGCGGCACAAGAATACCGCGCGACCACGAAGAGATCTCGTAGATATTGAAGTAGCACCAGTTTGGAAAGAGAACGATCTCCGGCGGGATAGCCGGTACTGCGTCATAGTCGTACTGACCCAGCGCGCACAGATAGATCTTCGTAAACGTGTTGCACTCGACAACCCCGCCATTCGCGAGCACCCACTCGCGAGCCTTCGCCAGCACCGGATGATCCTTCGACCATCCCATCAGCTTCAGAGCAAGATAGGCCTTGACCCCGTAACTGATGTTTGACGGCCCTCCCGGAAACAATCCCCAGCCTCCGTCGTCATTCTGATGACGAAGAATCTCATTGATCGCACGTTCCATCCGGCCCGGTTCGCCGGTGCCCAGCAGCGTATGCATGAAGATGTAGTCTGACTCCAGCATGCTGTCTGCTTCGAGCTCACCGCACCAGTACCCATCGGGATGTTGCTGCGCGAACAGCCAATCTTTGGCGCGCGCGACACCTTCCGTAATGCGCTCCAGGCCAACATCCATCCGACCAAAGCGGGGCTGGGCCGGTTGATCGACGCCCTTCGGATTACTTGCAGATATACCCATGAAAAACAAACTCTCTGTCTACGAATCTCGTTACCGGTACGAAACTCGTTACCGGTTTACTGGTGGAGCAGATGCAATCGCCTGAACGATCTCCGGCGGCAAGCCAAAGCGCACGTTCTCAGGCATCACTTCGACCTCATCGACCGAGCCATAACCCATCGTCTGCAGATACTCGACAACATCCTTCACCAGAACCTCTGGAGCCGAAGCACCAGCCGTCACGGCAACGGTGTCAACACCATCAAGCCACTCCGGACGAATAGCATCTGCCGTGTCGATCAGATACGAATTCGTATCCAGATTCTTCGAAACCTCGACCAGGCGGTTGGAGTTGGAGCTATTGGTTGAACCGACAACCAGCACCAGGTCCGCTCCATGAGCGACATTTTTCACTGCAACCTGCCGGTTCTCCGTCGCGTAGCAGATGTCCTGCGAGTGCGGCCCAACGATGTTCGGGAACTTATCCTTGAGCGCCTGAATCATATCCCGAGCCTCATCAAGCGACAGAGTCGTCTGCGTCAGATACGCCACGCGATTCGGATCCGGAACAACCAGATCCGCGACCTCCTGCACTGTCGAGACAACCTGAGTCACATCCGGAGCCTCGCCCTGCGTGCCCTCAATCTCATCATGGTCACGATGGCCGATCAGCACCAGCGAGTACCCCTGCTTGGCAAATTTAATCGCCTCAACGTGAACCTTCGTCACCAACGGGCAGGTTGCATCCACCACCTTCAAACCGCGTTCCTTCGCTCGGTCGCGAACCGCTGGCGAAACTCCATGAGCCGAGTAAATGACCCGAGCGCCCTCGGGAACCTCATCCAGCTCATTCACAAAGATCGCCCCCTTCTTCGCCAGGTCCGTCACAACATAGCTGTTATGCACTATCTCTTTGCGAACATAGATCGGAGCGCCAAAGGTTTCCAGCGCAATCTGCACAATATCGATCGCACGCACGACGCCGGCACAAAAGCCGCGAGGCTTGAGGAGGAGAACCCGCTTAGTTTTCGTTTTATCGCCGCTACCGCTTACAGCAACAGGATCAAGGGTGGTTGTAGTCACGTTCCTAGTATACCGCGTTCGACCCTATCTACGCACAGAATTGAACCATTTTAGGTGCAACGTAACACGTCGAAAAAGCAACGAAAGTCGCACAAATAATGGACCATTTCGAAGCCTCCCGACATCGTCCTGGCACCCTCCTGCGCGTCCGAGACTCAGAGCTTCTGACCAGCACAAGCCGGGTGACCGCAATCGCACTGCAGCTTCGTTTCGCCCTTCGCTGTTTCACAGTACCTTCGCTGTTTCACAGTACTGAGAACAGTACTTTTGACCGTCAGGTGGGGTACAAAGACAGCCCTTCATAGCGCATTTCTTGGAATCATCCGACATCTCATCCCCCTCGATAGCATCTCCTCACTCGGATGCCTGCGCCGTCCAGCGAGATGTGCGGCAACCATCATCGACTGCTTTCTAACAGGTGTTCAGCGTGCTTGAGACTGGTTTCCGTCAGCTTCGCCCCACTCAACATGCGCGCAATCTCCTGCGTCCGCTCCGCATCCTCCATGCGACGAACCTCGGTCTGCGTGCGGCCGCGCTTCTCCGTCTTTTCGATCAGGAAGTGCTGATCCCCAAACGCCGCAATCTGCGGCAGATGGGTAATACACAGCACCTGCTGGCCTTTAGACAAGGTCTTCAGCTTCCGCCCAACCGCCTCCGCGGCTCGTCCGCCGATGCCAATATCGATCTCATCAAAAACCAGCGTCCGTGGAAGAATTGACCTCTTCTTCTTCCCCGCACCTCCTGACGCCGCCTCCTCTACGGTCACCTTCAGCGCAAGCATCACCCGCGACATCTCACCGCCCGAAGCGATCTCATGCAACGGTTTCATCGGCTCTCCGGCGTTAGTCGCAATCAGACACTCCACCTGATCCCACCCATGTGCAGTCCAGCTCTCCGAGGTCTTCTCCGCCGTAACCCGAACGTGAAACCGCGTGCTCATTGCCAGATCATTGATCTGCGCCTCGGCCAGTTTTTCCAGACGCTTCGCAGACTCTACCCGACTCGCCGTAAGCTTCATCGCGACAACTTTATAAGCCTCCGCATCCCGCTCCTGCTTCGCCTTCAGTTCAAGCAGTAACGCGTCACGATTTTCAACCTCAGCCAGCTGCCGCGACGCCTCCGCACCAAAATCGATAACATATTTCAAGCTCTGCCCATACTTCCGTTTCAACCGATCGAGCGCAGCCAGCCGATCTTCAATCTCTTCCAAACGCCCCGGCGCTGCGTGGACATTGTCCGCAAAATCCCGCACCTCGGCATCGACATCTTCAACAATCGCCTTCGCAGCAGCTAACTGTTGCGCAGGCTCCTTAAACCGTGCATCGTACCGAGCCAGTTCCTCCACGTGCTTCAGCGCAGCGCCTAGCGCACTCTCCGCCGAACTCTCCGATTCATAGAGCAGCTCATGCGCGCTCATCGCCGCCGTATAAAGCTTCTCTGCATTCCCCAACACACGCTTCTCAGCCTCAAGCTGCGTATCTTCATCGTCCGCGGTCAACCCGGCCTGATCGATCTCCTTGCTTTGAAACCGCCAAAGATCCGCCATCCTCAGACGGTCCTGCTCCGCAGTCTGCAACTCGTCCAATCTATCCGTAGTCGCACGCCACGCAGCAAACGCCTCGGCCACCCCATCGACACTCACGGCACCAAAGCGATCCAGCAGGGTGCGTTGCTGCGCCTGATCAAACGAGCCCATCGTCTCCCCCTGCGAGTGAACCAGCGCAAGCTCAGGCGCAAGCTGCCGCAACACGCCAACCGTCGCCGGCTGATTATTCACAAACACCCGCCCCTTGCCGCTAACCAATATCTCCCGTCGCAGCAAAAGATGATCCGACTCACTGTCGATCCCATTCGCCTCGAGAATCGCAGCCGCCCCCTGTGTCAGCTCGAAGACGCAACTTACCACTGCCTTCTCTTCCCCATGACGAACGAAGTCCGCCGATGCCTTCCCGCCTAGTAGCAACGCCAAAGCATCGATTAAAATAGACTTCCCCGCGCCCGTCTCGCCAGTAAGCAGATTAAGGCCCAGTCCGAACGTGGCGACCGCACGGTCGATCACAGCATAGTTTTCCGCGCGCAACTCCAGCAGCATAAGGCCCTCAGGCAAACACGTATCGCGAGAATAGCAAACCTCACCCCCACCCATCATTTCCATCCAACCAGACGAAGGCCCCGCATCACAAAAGATGCCTCAACCCAATTGCCAGCCTCATTTGCCGCAATCACGATTTACACTAGGTTCTGGTACACAACAACTATGGTCTGGACCCTCGCTTTAGCTCTGTATTTTCTCCAGGAAGACCCCTCCGCCGCCGTCCCCCCGCGGCCTCCAACACCAGCGCCCTGCTGGAGATGGTCCATAACAGCGGCCCTGTCGCCTTCGCTGTGCTGGTCATCCTGCTTCTCGCCAGCATCTTCTCCTGGGCCATCATGTTTTCCAAGTGGTCCAGCTTCAGCAGGGCCCATACCCAGAGCCAGCGCTTCGTCCGGGCCTTTCGCAAATCGACTCGCCTCAGCGAAATCGCCGCCGTAGCCGACCAGTTCAAGCCCAGCCCACTCGTCGCCGTCTTCACGGAGATTCACGACGAGTACCAGCGCCAGAACGGCGGACGCGGCCTCCCCGCAATCCCGTCGCACTCGAACGCGCCGCCCAAACTGCCTCAAGCGAAGCTCTCACCGCGATGGAAAGCCGCATGACCTGGCTGGCCACCATCGCAGCCATCGCCCCTTCATCGGCCTCTTCGGCACCGTTATGGGTATCATCGACGCCTTCCACGGCCTTGGCACCGCAGGCGCAGCAACCCTCCGCGCCGTCGCCCCCGGCATCTCAGAGGCCCTCATCACCACCGCCGCAGGCCTCGTCGTCGCCATTCCCGCCGTCGTCGGCTACAACCAGCTCACCGCCCGTCTACGCGAGTTCGGGGCGCGCATGGACGACTTCGGCCGCGAGCTTCTCAACGCCATCGAAAACGCTGCCATGATCAGTCCGCCCAGCCAGCCGCCGCAGCCGCAGCCCGAAGAGATCCGCAGGAGGACCTTCTAGCGATGGCCTTCTCAGCCAAGGGACGCACCCAGACCGCGCTCGCCGAGATCAACATCACTCCGCTGGTCGACGTCGTTCTTGTGCTTCTGCTCATCTTCATGCTCACAGCTCCGGTTCTCCAGTCCGGTGTCGAGGTCGCGATTCCCAAGACACGCTCTGTCAACCAACTCACCGAAGAGCGCATGGTCGTCACCATCGACCGCGAGCAGAACGTCTTCCTGCAGGACAAACCCGTCAACGTCAACCAACTCCCCACGCTGCTGAGATCCACAGGCAAAGCCGACCCCTCCAAGCGCATCATCTACCTGCGAGCCGATGAGCGCGTGCCCTTCGGCGCATTCGCTTCGGTTATGGATGCGGTCAAGCAGGCCGGCATCACCAACATCAGCATCGTCACTCAGCCAATCCAGAAGTGAGGAGGGTGACATAAATACATCTCTCACAATCGGTCGCGATAGCGATAGCAATTCCGATAAGCTCGGCGCAAACTTCGTCGGCTCGATCGTGCTGCACGGCCTCATCGCCGCCGCCATCCTGGGCTGGGCCTTCATCTTCCACACGCGAGGCCATGATTGGGGCGAGAACGCCTCCAACGCAGGAGCCATTCAGGCCACCATGGTCTCCTCGCTCCCCTTCCGCCCACGCAGCGTACCCTGGACACCGGCGTCCTCACATCGGAAGCGCCAAGCCCCGCGCCCGTCATCACCAAGGAGAGAACCGAACCGCCACCTACACCTAACGAAGTAGCGATCCCTGAAAAGATCACCAAACCAATCAAAGAGGCTGAAAAGCCCACGCCAGCGCCACCAAAACACATCCAGCCCGTCACCCCGCCGCCAACCAAAGCAGTCACCGGCGAAACCGCAGGCGTCCGCATTGCGCAATCGACGCTTGAGGTAAAGAACGGGACCGCCAGCGTCTCCGTCGAAGACCGTACGTTCGGCCAGCGCTTCGCCTACTACGTCAACATCGTCAACAGCAAGGTTGCGCAGAACTGGTACACCGCCGAAGCGGATCCGCGAACCTCCATCGGCAAAAGCACCACCATCATCTTCGATATCAATCGCGAAGGGGTTCCCTCCAACCCCCGCGTCGAGTCTCCCAGCGGCTCACCTTCGCTTGATCTCTCCGCCATGCGCGCCGTACAGCGTGTCGACGGCTTTGGTCCACTCCCACAAGGCGATCACATCACCGTCGAATACACCTTCCATCTTCACCCTCAATAAAAACTTTGTTTCCAGGAGTGTTTTCTTTGATTCTCTTGGCAACTTCGCACGGACACCCCGTCTTGTCGGTTTTGCGTCTAACATAGAACAGAATGCTCAGACTAAAACGTACGCCGCTCTGTCGGCACGCTTACCTTTGTCGTCTTGGAGTTCTTCTCCTTCTTCTCGTTGCCGCCTCCGCCCTCCAGGCGCAGGAAGGCTTCAAGACTGAAACCTCCAGCGGTGTCTCCAACATCCGCATCGCAGTCGCCGACTTCAAACCCGACTCCGCAGATACGCAGACCGCCGCCTTCAAACACACCTTCGACGCGACCCTCTACGCGGACCTCTCGAACGCGGGGATCTTCGACATCGTCTCAAAGAGTCTTCTGCCCCAATCCACTCCAGGCGCGCCCGCAGAGATCAAAATTCAGCAGTGGGCCGATGCACCTACGTCCGCGGCCATGGTGGCCTTCGGCAGCTTCAGCGTTCAGGGCAACAGAATCACCTGCAACGGCTTCCTCTTCGATGCCAAAAATCTCCAATACCCGCAGGTACTCGCCAAGCAGTACAGCGAGGAAGCCAGCGACGACTCGGCCCGCCAGATCGCCCATCGCTTCGCGGACGAGATCATCTTCCGTCTCAGCGGAGGGAGCCAGGGCATCGCCGAATCGAAGATCTACTACGTCAAGCTCACAGGCGCCGACAAAGAGATCTGGCAGATGGACTACGACGGAGCCAACCAGCACCCTCTCACACACCTCGGCACAGTCTCGCTCTCGCCTCGCATCTCGCCCGACAACTCCCGCCTCGCCTTCTCCTCACTCGGACGCGATGGCTTCCAAATCCGCATGTTCTCTCTCGTCCTCAACCGCATGGTGAACTTCACCGCCACCGGCGGGACCAACCTCTCGCCGGCATGGTCGCCCAACGGCAAGGACATCGCCTACTCCTCCTCCCGCAGCGGCGACCCCGAGATCTGGATCTCCGACACCAACGGAGGCTCCTCGCGCCGCGTCACCAGCTTCCGCGGACCCGACGTCTCCCCCGTCTTCAACCCCCGCACCGGATCGCAGATCGCCTGGATCAGCGGACGCACCAATCTCCCGCAGCTTTACGTAATGGACGTCGACGGCTCCAACATCCAGCGCATGACCGATGGCGGGTACGCCACCTCACCCTCATGGTCTCCCAACGGACAGTTCCTCACCTTCGCATGGGATCGCAAGTACGGCCCCGGCGCACCCGGTGGACAGGATATCTACGTCATGGAGATCGCCACCAAACGCTGGATCCAACTCACCCACGACGGCGGACGTTGCGACTTCCCGTCCTGGTCCCCCGATGGCCGCCACATCGTCTATGCCAACTCACCCGACGGCAGAGCCACCCACATGAAGATCATGACTATGCTGGCCGACGGCACGCAAAAGCATGAACTCACCGGCGCCGGCGCAGACATGCCCAACTGGAGTTGGAAATAGAAATTTCTTATCGTCTCTGCGGAAGCGCTTCGCAGGCAACTTGATCTTTGCACCATTACCGTTGGCAGGAGATATCAAATGAACGCGATGCAAACAGGAATTCGCAAGACCTTGGTGATTGCAGCAACCCTCATTTCCATCGGCGCCGTCACCGGCTGCCACAAGAAAGCCAGCGGCATCGACCCCAACGCGCTCGGTCCTGCGCCTGCTCCTCCGGCTGCCAGCCCCACCGCAACCATCACCGCGGACCCGCTCTCCATTGACGTCGGCCAATCCGTCGTCCTCAACTGGCGCACACAGAACGCAACCTCTGTCACCATCGACGGCATCGGCGACGTCAGCACCAACGGTACCCAGACCGTTGCCCCGGCCAGCTCCACCAACTTTCATCTCACCGCGAAAGGTGACGGCGGCACCACCGAAGCCAGCGTCCGCGTAACCGTCCGTGTACCTGTCGCACCCACCGCGCCTCCGGCAGACACGGACATGGGCACCGAAGCCGCCTTCCACCAGAACGTTCAGGACGTCTTCTTCGACTACGACAGCTACGATCTTCGTCCCGACGCAACCACAGCCGCCTCTAAAGCAGCAGCTTACCTCACCGCTCACCCCGCCATCCGCGTGGTCATCGGCGGTTATTGCGATGATCGCGGTTCGGCAGAGTACAACCTTGCCCTCGGCGAAAATCGCGCCAACGCCGCTCGCACCGCTCTGATCTCCGCCGGCGTGCAGGCCAGTCGTCTTCGCGTCATCAGCTACGGCAAAGAGAAGCAGTTCTGCACCGAAGAGAACGAGAGCTGCTGGCAGCAAAACCGCCGCGGCCAGTTCTCCATCGACCGCTAGCCTCATCGCAACCCAATCAAAAACCACCCTTCCCCTGTCCTGAATCAAGGACAGGGGTTTCTGCTAACCTGACCCCAACTCTTTTTAGTTCCTCGCGCAGCCCACCACGCGGAGGGTCGACGGAAGACAGAAAGCCGAGTACCTCTGACATGATCAAACCATTGCAACCAGTTCACCGCAAGTTCGTCATCCCGACGATCCCATTAGCCGCCCTCCTCACGGTCGTCCTGTTCTGCTCTGCCCCAGCCTTCGCCGTCAGCAAAGACATGGTGCAGCTGCAGACCCAGATTCAGGAGCTGCAGGATGCCGTAGCCCGTCTTCAGCAGTCCAACGACGAGCGCATGGGCGTCATGAAAGATCTCATCCAACAAAGCGCCGACTCCATCAACAAGATGGGTGCAAACGTCGACACAATGCGCAAGCAGTTACAGACCCAGCAGGAGGCGCAAGGTGGAAAGGTCGACCAGGTCTCTGGCCAGATCCAATCCCTCAACGACTCCGTCGACGAGATCAAGGCCCGCATCGCAACCCTCCAAAAATTGATGCAGGATGTACAGAGCCAGCAGCAGTCTATGAGTGCCGGCATGCCGCAGCCGACCGGCTCCGCCACACTCCCGCCCTCAAATCCCGCGCCGCTAACAACAGCTCCTCCAACCACCCCAGCCCCAAGCGGGAAAAAGGCAAACCCTCGGCAAGCATCCCCCAGGCAGCTGACACCCCCGGCCCTGCCGTTCCCCCCGCCGACGAGCTCTACAAGACAGCCCTTGGCGACTACATGGCCGCCAAGTACCCCCTCGCCTCCTCAGAGTTCGGAGACGTCGTCAAGTACTACCCTGACAATCCGCTCTCAGGAAACTCCTTCTACTACCAAGCCGAGATCGACTTCCGCGACGGCCGCTACCCAGCAGCCATCAAGTCCTACGATGCCGTCCTCGAGCAGTATCCCGACAGCAACAAGGTCCCCGCCTCCCACCTGCACAAGGGCATAGCGCTCTTCAACCTCAAGGAAAACGAAGCGGGCACCCGCGAGCTTCGCGCCCTCATCCAGCGCTTCCCCAATGCGCCGGAGTCCATGCAGGCCCGCAGCAAACTCAGCGGCATGGGTATCCCCGTAACCCCCAAACACTAAGTCTCAGTTACGCATCCCCTGCATCAAAGCCTCGATCTCCGTCCGTTCTTCCCCCGTAAGCGGCAGCAAGGGCAGACGCGGCCTCCCTCCGAAGTACCCATTCAAATCACATCCAAACTTGATCCCTGCAACTCCCATCTGTCTTTCAATCCTCACCGCCACATCCTGCAACCGAATCTGCTTCTCCTCCGCCAAACCCTCATCACCATCCTTCCACGCCGCCAACACCTCGTAGCAGGCCTGCGGAGCCGCCGCCGCAAACGCTGGCATCGCTCCCACAGCGCCACTCCTCAGGCCCTCCAACATCCAATCAGACCTTCCAGACAATACTTGAAATCTCACGTTCTTCGTTCTTGTCTTCGCAATAGTCTTCGAAGACGTCGCCACCGCAGCTCCCCCGTCTGTCAATGCAGTCGCCAGAATCAAATCTTTTGCCTCAGCGCCTTCAATTCGACTCTGCATCCTCCCAGTCACCGCCGCGAACACTGCAGTCACCGTGACATCGCGCTTATAGCTCGCGGTTCCCGTCATGATCGCCTGCATCCGCGCACGATCCCCCGAACCATCCGCCATCCCGAGAACCTTCGGATGTCCCGCGAGCTCCATGACAACCTCCGCAGGCAACACAAAGCCCTCATCGGACGCAGAGCTATACAACACAACAGGCAGCGCCGACCGGTCGGCCACACCCCGAAAATAAGCCATCAGCTCCTTCGTCCGTTCTCCGACACCCCCGAAGCATCGAAGGCCGCTTCACCAGCACAGCATCGTATCCAAACTCAGCAGCCGACTCCGCCAACTCCAGCGTATGCGCCACGCTGTCACGCGACACCCCTGCAATCAGCACCTTCTCCACCGCAGCCCCCGCAACAACACTCCGCAACACATGTCGCGTCTCTTCTTCCGACAGCAAAGTCGGCTCCCCTAAATCACACAGGGCGACAAGCCCTGCGGCCGGCGTCTTCGAGTAGCGCTCCACATTGTGTTCCAGCTTATGGAGATTAAGGCGTCCGTCGGGATAGAACGGTGTAGTCAGCGGCAGTTGAAGCCCATCAAGAAGCATCTCTCTATTCTAAAAGCGAATACCCAATCCATGCGGAGCCGTGCCCCATAACCCGAAAGACGTAACCACAGGCCCTGTCGACGAAACCCCATTGCAGTAATCTAACCTTTGATATCTATGACCAACGGACGAGACATCTCGCAGGGCAAATCTCTCGGCGACCTTGGCCGCGAAGCCTCCTGGTTTCTCACCCACACCCTCATCGCCGTCCTCATGCTTGCCATCGTCATCGTGGTGCTATCGCTCAATCACCCGGACCCAGACTCGGCAACTCCCAAAGTGCTCGCCACCATTCTCGCCGCCCTGATCCCCCTGTTCGGCGGCGCGATCGTCACTCGCCTCCTGCAAAACGACATCGCGCCCTACACTTGGATCTCAGGCCTGGTCATCTTCTCCATCGTCTGTGTCTGGGTGCTCGACCTGCCCACCGGCAAAGGCCTCTGCGAGAACTGCGGAGCGGTTGAAAAGCTCTGGCGCACCTTCTTCACCTTCCGCCATGGCAGCGGGCTCATGGGCGGGGACGGCCTCCTCATCGGCACCTGGCTCTCCCTCTCCATGATCAGCTACGCCATCGGCGCAAAGATCGCCCGCGAACCCTACTGATTCAGCTGACGTTTTTAATCGACAACCGCAACCGCTTTGACCTCGCCCGCAATCCTGTTCGCGTGCAGCGTCTGCAGCGCAACCACACTCAAGGTGCCGTCCTGCAACGCAGAGATACCCTCGGCCGCCGCCCGCGCAGCTGCCAGCGTTGTAATAGTCGGAATCCTCGCCATCACCGCCGCCCGCCGAATCGCCTTCTCATCGAAGAACGTATCCTGCCCATGCGGTGTGTTCACGATCAGCTGAATCCGGTCTCCTTGATAAGGTCCACCACATTCGGACGACCCTCCTTCACCTTGTAGACGCGCTCCGGCTGCAGCCCAGCCTGTTCCAGCACAAGCGCGGTGCCATGCGTTGCTACCAGGTGAAATCCCATCTCCACAAAATCCCGCGCCAGCAACACCGCGCCTTCCTTATCGTGATCGTTGACGCTAAGAAACACCGTTCCCTGTAGCGGAAGCACCTGTCCAGCAGCAATCTGAGCTTTCGCAAATGCCTCGCCAAAATTATCCGCGACCCCCATCACCTCGCCCGTAGACTTCATCTCCGGCCCAAGCACCGTATCCACGCCCGGGAACTTGCCCCAAGGAAACACTGGCGACTTCACAAAGTAGTGCGAGCCCGTCTCCAGATCGTTGCCGCTTGCCGTCTGCTCCGGCAGCAACTCCTTCAGCTTCCGCCCCACCATAATCCGCGAAGCGATCTTTGCCAGCGGAATCCCCGTAGCCTTCGAAACATAGGGCACCGTCCGCGAAGCTCGTGGGTTCACCTCAATCACATAAACAATCCCGCGCTGAATCGCGAACTGAATATTCACCAGCCCGCGCACGCTCAACGCCATCGCCAGCTTGCGTGTGTACTCGCGAATCGCCCTCAGCACGTCATCGCTCAGATCAACCGCAGGCAGCACGCAGGAAGAGTCGCCAGAGTGAATTCCCGCCTCTTCGATGTGCTGCATAATCCCAGCAATCACCACATCGTCGCCGTCGCACAGCGCATCCACATCGCACTCGACCGCGTCTTCCAGGAAGTGGTCGATCAACACCGGCCGCTCCTGCGAGTACTCAATCGCCGTCGACATATACCGCACAACTGCCTCATCGTCGTACGCGATCACCATTGCGCGTCCACCCAGCACATACGAAGGCCGCACCAGCACCGGATACCCCACACGATTCGCCCCGGCAACAGCCTCTTGCACACTCGTAGCCATCGCGCCCTCAGGCTGCGGAATCTTCAACTCTTCAATCAGTTTTCCAAACCGTTTTCGGTCTTCCGCCAGATCAATCGACTCCGGCGAGGTCCCAATAATCGGCACGCCAGCCTTCTTCAGCGGCAGCGAAAGATTCAGCGGTGTCTGACCGCCAAACTGCACGATCATCCCGATCTCCGCACCCGACGATGCCTCGTGCTCATACACGCCCAGCACATCCTCCAGCGTCAGCGGCTCAAAGTACAGCCTGTCGCTTGTGTCATAGTCCGTCGACACCGTCTCCGGATTGCAGTTCACCATGATGGTCTCGTACCCATCCTCACGAAGCGCAAACGCAGCGTGGCAGCAGCAGTAATCGAACTCAATTCCCTGCCCAATCCGGTTCGGCCCGCTCCCCAGAATCAGAATCTTCTTCCTGTTCGTCGGCGCCGCTTCGTCTTCCTCGTCATAACAGCTGTACAGATAAGGCGTGTAGCTCTCGAACTCACCTGCGCACGTGTCCACCATCTTGTATACCGGCATCACATTCAGCTTCTTCCGCAACGCCCGCACAGCCGCAGTACCTTCAGCGCCAGTCAAGCCCCAACTCGCCGCCAGCCTCTCATCCGAGATCCCCATCCGCTTCGCCGCGCGCAACTGTTCCGCCGTCACCTCAGCCATCGGCACGCCGCCAACCGCCTTGATCTCATCCGTGATCTGCTTCATCTGGTAAAGGAACCACGGATCCATCGAGGTCATGCGTGCAACCTCGCGCACCGTCATCCCCCGCTCAAACGCGTAACGCACGTAGCTCAACCGCTCCGGATGCGGAGTCACCAAACGCTGTGTCAACCGCCGCGGCTCAATCTCATCCGCCGTCGCCTTCTTGCCCGTCTCCAGCGACCGCACCGCCTTCATCATCGCTTCCTTGAAGGTCCTGCCAATCGCCATCACCTCGCCGACCGACTTCATCTGCGGCCCCAGAACCTCATCGGCGCCAGGGAACTTCTCAAACTGCCACTTCGGAATCTTCACCACGACATAGTCAATCGTCGGCTCAAAACACGCCGGCGTCGCCTTCGTAATGTCGTTCTGAATCTCATCGAGCGTGTACCCAACCGCTAGCCGAGCCGCAATCTTCGCAATCGGAAAACCCGTAGCCTTACTCGCCAGCGCCGATGACCGCGACACCCGCGGATTCATCTCGATCACCGTCATGCGCCCGTTCAGCGGATTCACCGCGAACTGCACATTGCTCCCTCCCGTCTCCACGCCAATCTCGCGAATCACACGGATCGCCGCATCCCGCATCGACTGATACTCGCGATCGGTCAGCGTCTGCGCCGGCGCAACCGTAATCGAGTCACCCGTATGTACACCCATCGGGTCAAAGTTCTCAATCGAACAGATGATGATGACGTTATCCTTCAGGTCCCGCACCACCTCCAGCTCATACTCCTTCCAACCCAGCACGCTCTCTTCGAGCAGACACTCATGCACCGGCGAAAGATCAAGCCCACGCGAAAGAATCTCCATCAACTCCTCGCGATTGTAAGCAATTCCACCACCCGAACCACCCAGCGTAAACGAAGGTCGAATCACCACCGGAAAACCGATCTTCGCTGCAAACTCCAACCCATCGCGAAGATTATTGATCAGCGCCGACCGCGGCATATCCAGCCCGATCTTCGTCATCGCATCCTTGAACAGCAGCCGATCTTCCGCCTTCTTGATCGCTTCCAGCTTCGCGCCAATCAGCTCAATCCCTAGCTTATCCAGCACGCCCGAGTCCGCCAGATCCACCGCGAGATTCAGCGCCGTCTGTCCACCCACCGTAGGCAGCACCGCAAACTTACCCCTCGTGCACAACCCATCCGGATCAAGCATCTCCTTCTCGACGCGGAGAATCTCTTCCAAATAAGCAGCATTCAGCGGCTCAATATAGGTCCTGTCCGCAACCTCCGGATCGGTCATGATCGACGCCGGGTTCGAGTTCACCAGCACCACCTCATACCCCTCAGCCTTCAGCGCCTTACAAGCCTGCGTCCCGGAGTAATCGAACTCCGCCGACTGACCAATCACAATCGGCCCCGAGCCGATCACCAGAATCTTCGCAATGTCATTCCTGCGTGGCATTCATCTTCTCCGCTTCTTGCAACGAACCGCCACAAGGCAACGATTCGATAGTTCTGTAAATCGGTACACGACTCAACTCTGCCGCATACTCCTCGGCATCATCCGGATGGCTGATCAAATCCCGCGAATCCGGCTTGTAGTACTTCACGTGAAAACTTCCAACCGTTCCATCGGCTTCCGGGTAAAGGTTCGCTTCACCCAGCCACTGGCCCCACATCTCCACACTTCCAAGCAACGCGGTCAGCTTCCCTGCGCTGTCAAACTTGTAATCAAAGACAACTTCATGATCCGGATGAAACTGCCGCTGTCGTGCCGCTTCGAGCGCGGTTCCCGCAAAAGAGAGCTCCGCAAACACCGTTCCAGCCCTTGGATTGATCAGTGGCTGAAACCGCTGCAAGCTCCACGCGCCGTTCATCGCGTGTGTGCAGTACACAGCTTTTGTCTTTCTCTTGATTCCAAAAACAGAAGAAGAAAACAGAAGCAGCACCATGAGAAAAGTGCCACCTCGCAAAATCATCTACTTCTTCCACTCTTCCATCATCTTCCGGAAATCCTTGAAGAGATAGTGTGAGTCGTGCGGCCCCGGACTAGCCTCCGGATGATATTGCACACTGAACATCGGGTCCGTCTTATGCTTCAGACCAGCCAGCGTCTGATCATTCAGGTTCGTATGCGTCTTCTCCACCGTCTTCTCATCCAGAGACTTCGGATCGACAGCGAAGTTATGATTCTGCGCAGTAATCTCAACCTTCCCCGTCTGATGATTCATGATCGGATGATTCCCGCCATGGTGTCCAAACTTCAGCTTGTAAGTCTTCCCACCCAGCGCAAGCCCAAATATCTGATGGCCCAGACAGATTCCGAAGATCGGCGCCTTCCCCTGCAACTGCTTCACGTTCTCGACTGCATACTCCAGCGGCTCTGGATCGCCCGGCCCATTCGAGAAGAACACTCCATCCGGCTCCATCGCCAGCACATCCGCAGCCGAAGTCTTCGCCGGAACCACCGTCACGCGGCAGTTCTCCCGCGTCAGCATCCGCAAAATATTCTCTTTGATCCCGAAGTCATATGCGACCACGTGCATCTGCTTCACGTCACCCTCAACCGCGGCTGTCAGCAGCGAATCGCCTGTCTGATTCTTCGGCTCATTCGCATCCCATTCATAAGCAACCTTCGTGCTCACGACGCTCGCAAGATCCGTTCCTTCCATCTTCTTGATCGCCCGCGCCTTGGCGACCAGCGCATCGACGTCCAGATTCTCCCCCGAAGCGATCACCCCGCGCATCACGCCATTAGCCCGCAGGTGCCGCACCACAGCACGCGTATCAATCTCCGCAATCACCGGCACGCCATAGCGCTCGAGATACTCATCCGCCACCTGCGTCGAACGCCAGTTCGAGCTCATCGGCGAAAACTCCCGCGTCACCAGACCCTCGATGAACGGTTTCTTCGACTCCGCATCGCTCGGAGTAGTTCCATAGTTCCCAATATGTGGATTGGTAAGAACCACGATCTGACCCGCATAAGAAGGGTCGGTAAAGATCTCCTGATAGCCGGTCAGTGATGTATTGAAGACCACCTCGCCCGAGCATTCCGCCCGCGCGCCAAAACTCTTACCCCGAAAAACGCGCCCATCTTCTAGCGCCAGTATTGCCTGCATTGCCTCTCCTGCCTGGAGTGGATTTAATAGATTCTATCAGCATTAGCACTGCAAACGCTGATCGCAGGCAAATCCCTTCGCACGCAAAAAAGGGCTCGGCACAATCGCCGAGCCCTTTCACAATCTATTCAAACTCTAGCTATGGTGGTGATGATGATGGTGACGGTGATGATGATAGGTCGACGCGTTGGCAGGTACTACCGCACCGGCAAGAACAACGAAGGCAACTACAGCAAAAAATAACGAACGCAGCTTCATGACAGAACTCCCTCTCGATTAGCCACCCTTTCGAATGGTTTGTAGCTAAGAGGCAGCGTAACCCGTCCTCCGGTACTCAAGGGACATTTTTTTCCTCAATCGAAGCGATGTTCCGACCTTGATTCCCCAATCGGATCCGCTACTCGATATCCACCAGAACGTCCTCACCCTCCACCCGCAGCGGAAACACCTCCACCCGCTCGTGCGCCGGATACTCCGCCAGCCCCGTCTTCACGTTGAAAGCCCACGAGTGCCACGGACAAACCACCGCCTCACCCTCAATCCACCCCTGCCCCAGCGGCCCCTGCCGATGCGGACACACGTTATCCAATGCCGACAACTCCCCATTCACATTCGCCAGGCAAACCGCGATACCCTCTACCTCGGCCTCCATCACCCGTCCCACCGGCGGAGCCTCCGCCACCCCGCACAACCTCACCCACTGCGCCACGCAAAATCCTCCGCTATCTCCATCTTAGATGGTTCAGTCCCACCCAAACGACTCACCACCTCAAGCACGAATGCTAAAGTCGATACAGAAGCCCGACTCATGCCCCGCCCCACCCCGAAGCCCAGCAAGCGCACCACGCCAACCAACCCCCAGCCTGAAGTCGTAAGCCCTCTCTGGCTCGTCAAGGCCATCGCTGCAACCGTCATCGCGGCGCTCGTCTGCGGCTATCTCACCCTCTGCCTGCTCTTCTACCAGGGTCAGTGGCAGCTCGTCCTCCACCCAATCCGCACCTCGGCCGCTCCCACCTCCATCGCAGGAATCCCCTACGAGCTCATCCACTTCGGCCCCGACGAGTCCGCTACCCCCCAGCTCACCGGCTGGTGGATCCCCTCCTCACCTGGAGCCCGCTACGCCCACGCCACCATCCTCTTCCTCCCTGGCGCCGACGGCTCCCTGGCCGACTCCATCCCCACCCTCGCCAACCTCCACAACCTCGGCCTCAACGTCTTCGCCTTCGACTACCGCGGCTACGGCCAGAGCGCCGCCACCCGCCCCGGCCAGCAGAACATGTCCCACGACGTCGACTCCGCCTGGCAATACCTCACCACCTCCCGCGCCCTCCCTGCGCAGCAGATCATCCCCTACGGAACCGGCGTAGGAGCCTCCCTCGCCACCCGATTGGCTACCGACCACAACACCATCCCAGCCCTGATCCTTGACTCTCCACGCGCCGACCTCCTCGAACTAGCCCGGCGCGATTCCCGCGCCCGCCTCCTCCCAGTCCGCCTCCTCTTTCACGAAAACTTCCCCCTCGCCGCACCGCTCTCCGCCCTCAAAACTCCCAAGCTTCTCCTTACCCGCGCCGCGTCACCAGACAAAAGCTTTCGCACCGCCGCCGATCCCAAACTCACCGTAGAACTCCCCTCAGCCTCCGACGCTCTCTACCACCAGAGCGTAGCCCGCTTTCTCGACCAATACCTCCCGCCCGCCCCAACCTCACAACTCGTACCTTCCCCGGCACCCGCCCACTAAGATCCCACCTCATCCACGCGCTCTCCGCGATACCCTTTTCAAAAGGGATCATTATGACGAAATGGCTCAATAGCCTCCAGCCCACCGGCGCGCTCCTCATGCGCCTCATCCTCGGCATCTCCATGGCGGTCTACGGCTACGAGAAGGTCCTGCCGCTCAGCGCCCTGCACCACTACGGCCACTACGTCACCACCCTCGGCCTGCCCTACTGGCTCGGATACGTCTCGGCCTACACCGAGTTCATCGGCGGCATCCTCCTCATCGTGGGTCTCCTCACCCGCCTCACCGCGTTTCTGGTCGCAATCAACATGCTGGTAGCCTTCGTCACCGTCGGCATCCATCAGGGCTTCGACTTCTACAACTACATCCTTGCCCTGGCTGTCCTGGCCATCATGCTGATCTTCTACGGCGCGGGAGCCATGGCCCTCGACCGCAAGATCGGCTTCGCCTGACCCGAAACCCGCGAACGCTGAACCGTCCGAAATCAAACCCTCCCCAACCAAAGGAGTGAAGGCTCCCGATACTCTGGGAGCCTTACATTGTGGTGGGGAGTTCTTTTATTGCGGATATGGGAAGCCGGAACTGTGGGAACTGCAAGCCCGACTGTCGTGTGTTACATCCAATAAGACGCAGGATCTAAAGAAAAGTTGCCGCGCTTTTTCCACTATTTTGTATCTCGTTGATTTTTACATTCCATAAACAGAAGAGTGACACACTTGATACATCCGCAACCCGGAGCCCCATCAAGCCAGAGAGAAGTTCAAAAACTCACTCGGATTCACACGCGCTCCCGGAAACACCAGTTCAAGATTCCTCGCCCCTAAAGTCTTATAGGCCGCCTCGCCCAGCACGCGTCGGAAGTCTGTCGTCACCGTCAGATCCCTCCCCTCGTTCAACTGCTCATTCGCCAGACCAGGCCACTTGCCGTACACCTTGCCGCCCCTCACCCCGCCGCCCAGCACAAACATCACATTCGCATGCCCATGGTCGGTCCCACCCGTCCCATTCTGCCGAGCTGTCCGCCCAAACTCCGACATCGTCACCAGCGTCACATTCTCCGCATCGTCTCCCATGTCCTTCCAGAACGCCGCAATCGTGTCCGAAAACTCCTTTAGCCGATTCGCCAGCTGTCCATTCACATTCCCCTGATTCTGATGCGTATCCCATCCACCGACATCAGAGAACGCAGCCTCCACTCCCAGGTTCGCCTTCATCAGCTGCGCCACCTGCTTCATGCTGTTGCCGAACGGCGTATTCGGATACACCACCCCAGCCGCTGGCTGATACTTCCCCGGGTCCGCCGACTTCAGCATCTTCACCGCTTCGAACGTCTCCTGCCCAGTCCCATGCAGCACCGCATCCGAGCTCTCGTCATACATCGCCTGAAACGCATTGCTGATCGGCGAAGTCTGCGGTCCCTTCCCGGCCACGGAGAAATCCGCCAGATTATTCACAGCAATTGCCGGCACCTTGCCCTGCAGCGTCCGCGGCACCTGGGTTCCCAGCGCCACCGCACGAAACGCAGAAGTCTTCCCCGTCAGGATCTCTGCCTGCAGCGCACGATTCAACCACCCATCCGCCGTAGCCTTCACCCCTGGCGTTCCGCTCTCCATGTAATCCTGTGCGTCAAAGTGTGACCGCGTCGTATCGGGCGAACCTGCCGCATGAACAATCGCAAGATGACCCTGGTCATACAGCGGCTTGAACGCCGACATCGCCGGATGCAGCCCAAAAAATCCATTCAAATCCAAAACGTCCTTCTCCTGAATCGCAATCGAAGGCCGCATCGCATAGTAGTTCTTCTCCTTGTACGGAACCACCACGTTCAACCCATCCGCCGCGCCCCGCTGAAACAGCACCACCAGCTTCTTCTTATTCGCCGCCGCCGTCGTCACCTCGGCCAGAACGCTCCGCGACAGGAACGCCGGAATCGTCGAAGTCCCGATCAGCGCTAACGCTCCACCCTTCATAAACCCGCGCCGCGTGACTCCGCGCCGCGCTCGATCCCGCCCATGAAGATCACAACCCCAATCGCTCTGATCCGCCATATTCTTCATGTTCGCCATCTTAGACCCCTCTCACAAATCTCAACGCAGCCGTGAAGCTGTCCGCACCATCCACTCTTAGCCACTGCTCATTAATATCCGTCATCTCGACCGGAGTCACGAGAGTCTCACCGCGTGACGTAGCGGAAAAACCCTCCGCAAATATTCGTCATCTCGACCGGTCGCGCAGTCTCATCGCGTGACGTAGTGGAGAGACCCCCGCATTTGCCTTTGCCTTCGTCGTTGCTGCCGCCCTCCGAACTTCCATCTGCACTTACAAACGCACCTCCATCCAAGAAGTTGCCAAATCAACCAAAGCCAACTCCTTACTCAAACAACAAACACGCCGCTTCAACTCGATCAGCCTACCGCCGTTGAAACTCTGGCGACCCAAGCAACAGTCCCGCCATCCCCGCGGCCTCACGGTCGAGCGGCGACCTCACCCGTTGTTTCGCCGAAGAGATATTCAGCACCTGCGCCATCGGTTCCTGTTCATTCGCCCGTATCCCAAAACTCTTCTCCGCCAGCTGCTGTGTCGTCTGATCCTGAAACTGTGCCAGCACCGTCTCTCTCGTCCGATCGCTCACCGCCTGCCCAAGCAGCTCTGCCTCCAGCTTCCGCTCCTTCTCCGCAGCAGACTTACCCGCTGCCGAAGAACTCTGCGCCGCTCCAGGCTCTCCCAGCAACCGCGTCCAATCCGTCTGCACTCCACCGATGCGGTCATTACTCAACGACACCGCAAAGTTCAGCCTGTTCACCAAATCACCCGAGTTCACCCACGGCCCCGCCATCCAGCTATAGCCATTCGGAGTCTGCATCCCATACAGCGGCATCCCCAGCTTCTCCAGCGCTTGGAACAGCGGAATCGCCGTCGTCACCTCAGCCCCGCTCGCCCGCACCGCAGACACCACGAACTCCTCCGGTGTCTTCACCTTCGCCCGGTAAACCTCCGGCGACCAGAACTCCGGCGAGTCGAACATCGTCCGCAGCACCGTCTTGATGTCTCCCCCGCTCGCAACGAAAGCGTTCGCCATCCTGTCGACCAGCGCCGGCGGAGGCGTATCGCTCACAAACCGCACCGCCAGCTTAGTCGAAATAAACTCCGCCGTAGCCGGACTGGTCGCCAACATATGGAGCACCTCCAGCCCCTCTGCCTCGCCATTCTCCCCAATCTTCTTCCCGAGAACTGTCTTCGTCCCCGGCTCATGCCGCCGCTCTTCAAACCGGTACGCACCACTCCGCGCTGGCTGATCGATCGTCCATCCCGTCAACACCTCCGCCACCTGCGTCACATCCTGCTGCGTATACCCCCGCCCACACGCCTTGTCCAGCATGCTCACCGGACGATCCGCGCTCACCTCACACTGCACCCCCAGCGTATGCAACTCCATCAACTCCCGCGCATAGTTCTCATTCAACCCGCGATCTTTCAGCGCCTGCTTCACCTGCGGATTCTTTGCAAACTTCGCCAGCTTCCCGCCGTTCCTCGCCGCCATCGAATCCGGCCCGATACTCTGCCAGTTGTCCAGATACATCAGCATCGCCGGACTCTTCGCCGTCGCCACCAGCAGGTCTTCGAACTTCCCCAGCGCATGCGGCCGAATCACATCCCGCTCATAGGCCGGCAACAGAAACGGCTCATTCTGATTCTTCTTCAGGTACACGTTGAAGTGGTTCAGCCAGAAGTCGGTCATCACCGCCTCCAGCTGCCGCTCGCTGTAGACATCGCGCAGCATACGAGTCTCCAACAGCTCCGCTCCAATCATCCTCGGCGAACCCTGCAGCACAGCCAGCGTCTCCTCTGCATCGGCGACAGGCCGTCCCCCGCCGCCAGCAGCTCACTCCTGCTCAGGCTCTTGCGAAACCGCACCAACTCCTCCGGCGGCATCGACAGAATTCGCTGCATCCTTTGATCCGGCGGCAGGTCGATCACCCGCACTGCATCCAGCCCCGAATAAAACTGCTCTTCATGAGTAGCCATCGCCGGCGTCGCGGGATCAACACCATCTCCTGGCAGCGCCGCATTGCTCATCCTCTCCTCCGCACCCTTCGCCATCGAGCCATCACCCGCCGTGACCATCCCATCCTCGCCCCCGCCGTTCTTCGCCACAGCCGCCTGCTCCGCCTCTTTCTTGGCCTTCGCGGCCTTGTAAAACGCAATCTGATCCGCATAGATCGCATGCTCCACAGGATCACCCGGCAGCGGCTCGTTCTTCGCAATCATCTGCCGCAACACCCCAGGGCTCGGATACCGCTGCATCAGCTCCGCCTGCTCCATCCTCATCGCAGGAAACGCAGCCAGGCGCTCCTCCAGCGCCGAATCATCGATACTCTGCGGATTCAGCTGCCGCTCGAACCACGCCTTCACCCCAATCGCCCGCACCGCCGCCACATCCCCCGGCCGCGGCCCAAACGTAAACCGGTTCAGCGCATGCAGCACCCGCTGTTCGCTCTGAATCTGCTGCACCCAAGACACCACCGCCTTCTTCGTCGAGACAGCCGCCACCATCGGCTGCTCCGCCATCAACACACACAAAACACACGAGACTAAAACCCGCACTCCACCAAGAAATATCCCGGCTCTCGCGTCAGATCGCATCGCTACTCCTCACTACACCAAAAATCACGCGGCGCAGCCGACCACAGATTTGCACCTGTAGTAACAGACACTGAACCGACGGAGCAGTTGCGATAATTCACCCACCCGCCACAGCGGAGCAGCTCTTAGAACGCCGCCAACTCCGCCATCGCTCGATAAAGATCCTCCGGCTGAGGGAGAATCGCATCCTCCAGCAGCGGCTGATACGCCACAAAAGTATCCATCGCCGCCACACGCCTGACTGGAGCGTCGAGATCATGAAACAACTCATCCCCAATCCGCGCCGCGATCTCCGCGCCATACCCCCAACTCAACATATCCTCATGCGCCACAATCACGCGATTGGTCTTCTTCACGCTCTCCGCAATCGCCTCCCAGTCGTAAGGAGTCAAACTCCGCAGATCGATCAGCTCCACATCCACGCCAGTATCGCGATGCAGCTTCTGCGCCGCCTGCAGCGCCCGCGGCACCACCGCACCATACGTCAACACCGTCAGGTCCTTCCCCGGCCGCACAATCTTCGCCTTCCCAAACGGAATGCAATAATCCGGCCCCGGATAAGCCGCCCGCCCAAACGTCTCCCGATACAAACGCTTGTGCTCCAAAAACAACACCGGATCATCGCAACGAATCGCCGTCCGTAACAACCCCAGCGCATCCAGCGCATTCGACGGCATCACCACCCGCACCCCCGGTGTATGCGTAAAGATACTCTCCCCCGACTGCGAGTGATAGATCGACCCACCCGTCAGATACCCGCCAATCGGCACCCTCATCACCAGCGGGCAGTTGAAGTCTCCATTCGACCGCCACCGCATCAGCGAAAGTTCATTGCGCATCTGGTGCATCGCCGGCCAGATGTAGTCGAAGAACTGAATCTCCACCACCGGCTTCATCCCGCGCACGGCCATACCAATCGCACGGCCCGTAATATTCGCCTCGGCCAGCGGCGAGTTCCAGCACCGATCGCTGCCAAACTCCGTCTGCAGTCCCGCAGTCAGCTTGAACACACCGCCCTTGCCCTTGATCTTCCCCGCCCGCAGCGCCCCATCGCGAGTAGCATCCGCCACATCTTCGCCAAACACCACCACCCTCTCATCCCGCCGCATCTCGTCCTTCAGGCAGCAGTTAATCAAGTCCGCCATCGTCCGTTCCGTCGCATCCGCAGTCGGCTTGGGCTCGGTCGCAAACCGCGCATCAAGCGAGCTCAGATCCTCCGAATAAACATGCTTCCTAATCGAAGCCACAGTGGGCAACGTCGCCATCACCGCACGATCCGCCGCCCGCTGCACCTCTTCATCTACCTGCCGCTCAAGCTTGTTGATCCCGTCAGCATCCAGAATCCCCTCGCGCAGCAGCCACATCTGCATCCGCGAGATCGGGTCCCGCGCAGCATCCGCATCCAACTCCTCCACTGACCGGTACAGCCTCTCATCATCGCTCAGCGAGTGCGAGTAAGGCCGAATCACATGCCCATGCACCAGCGCCGGCCCCTTACCCGACCGGCAATAAGCCACCGCCTCCACCATCGCCTTGTAACTCGCAATCGGATCGGTGCCATCAATCTCCGCAAAGTGGAAGTTAGGAAAGTTCGCCACCAGCTTCGAGATATTTCCCCCGGCGTATTCACCTCCACCGGCGTCGAGATCGCATACCCATTGTCCTCGACCACATACAACACCGGCAGCTTCCCATTCGAAGCCGTATTCAGCGACTCCCAGAACTCTCCCTGACTCGTCGACCCCTCACCGATCGAAACATAAACCACCTCATCGCCATGAAACGTCACATCCTTGAACTCGCGATAGTCTCCCTCATGTTTCTTCGCCGCCTCAGGATGCTTCGTAAAAAATCTCCCCGCCTCCGCACACCCAACCGCATGCAGGCACTGCGTAGCCGTCGACGAAGACGGCGAAACAATATTCAACTTTCTGCTCGACCAGTGCGAAGGCATCTGCCGTCCGCCACTCGCCGTATCATCGGCCGCACCCACCGCCTGCAGCAGCTGCTCCTCCACCGTATTGCCCAGCGTCAAGCAAATCGCCCGATCCCGATAGTAAGGAAAAAACCAGTCATACCCGGGCTTCAGCGCCATTCCCGCCGCCACCAACAACGCTTCATGCCCAGCACACGAGACCTGAAAAAATCTTCTGCTGCCGCTTCAAAACAATCTCGCGATCATCCGTGCGCCGCGACAGGTACATCAGCCGATAAAACTCCACCAGCTGCTCCCGCGTCAGCAAGCTCTCCGCCACGCTTCCTACCGTCTTCTTACTCTCCTGCACACCGGATCCAGACTGTCTTGCCATACGCCCATCCTTTACGAGAAACCATGTTCAAAAGCCGCAGCGCAATTACGCCGCAGACAGGATTGTACCGGGAAGCAGCCATCCCTGGCTCTGCTGCTCCGCGATCGTTTCCAACCTCTCAGGCATAAGAGAAAAATTCGCAGAAAAACGGACAACCCAAAGGTCACCCGTCTCCGCTCACACGCAACTAGACAAACAAAGGCGCAAGTACCAGCGTAATCGTAGCCAGCAACTTGATCAGCACATGCAAGCTAGGCCCAGCCGTGTCCTTGAAAGGATCACCCACCGTATCTCCCACAACCGCCGCCTTGTGCGCCTCCGACTTCTTTCCTCCATACTGTCCCGTCTCGATAAACTTCTTCGCGTTATCCCAAGCCCCGCCGCCGTTGTTCATCAGCATCGCCAGCAACACACCCGAAATAGTCCCGACCATCAACAATCCAGCCACAGCCTCCGCTCCAGCGAGATTCACCGGCACTCCGCCAATCGCGGGCACAGGCAAAATCGTTCCCGGCGCATACAGCGCAGAACTGGCCTGATAGCTAGAACTCAAATGTCTGAAGATCAGACCCACCGCCACCGGCAACCCAACCGCCAGCAACCCAGGCACCACCATCTCCTTCAACGCAGCCACAGTCACGATGTTCACGCAGCGCGCGTAGTTCGGCTTCGAGGTCCCCAGCATAATCCCGGGATTCTCCTTGAACTGGTCGCGCACATCCTTCACCACCATCTGCGCCGTTCGCCCCACCGCCTTGATCGCCAGCGAGCTGAACAGGTAAGTCAACATCGCACCCAGCAGCGCGCCTACAAACACCGGCACCTGCGCCAGGTTGATATTCGTAAAGCTCCAACCCGCCGGCATGTACCCGCCAGCAAGTGCAACCTTATCAGTTACAATTGTCTTGATCTCTTCGAGGTAAGCCGAGAACAGAAGAAACGCCGCCAGTGAAGCCGATCCGATCGCATATCCCTTCGTCAGCGCCTTCGTCGTATTCCCCGCCGAGTCCAGTTTGTCCGTCCGGTCACGAATCTCATGCGGCTGATTCGACATCTCGATGATTCCGCCTGCATTATCCGTAATCGGCCCGAAAGTATCCATCGCCAGAATGTAAGCTGCGCAGCTCAACATCCCCATCGTGGCAATCGCCGTCCCATAAATACCTTTGGCGTAATCGCTGATCCCCGCCACACCGGCCAACCCCTGTACGCCAAAGTAGTAGCTCAGCAACAGCGCCGCCGAGATCACCACCACCGGCATCGCCGGCGTCTCCATCCCCACAGCCAGTCCGCTGATGATGTTCGTTGCCGGCCCCGTCACCGAAGCCTCAACGATCGACTTCACCGGCCGATAAATCGCCTCCGTGTAGTACTCCGTAATCCAGACGAACAGAAAAGCCGTCACCAGCCCAATCACGCCGCACCCCAGCAACCAAAGCGGCTGCACCTGCGGCCCATTCAACATCGTATAAACCGCACCGGCAAACCCGGCCAGCGCCAACGCCGAGGTCACATAAAATCCCTTGTTCAACGCGTGCATCGGGTCCTCATCCTCACGCGTCTTCACCACAAACACGCCGACGATGCTCGCAATCAAATTAATCGCATGCACGATCAGCGGAAACAGAATCCCCTTCACTCCAAACACCGGATAGAGCGCCGCACCGAGAATCATCGCGCCCACATTCTCAGCCGCCGTCGACTCGAACAAGTCCGCACCACGACCCGCGCAGTCGCCGACGTTATCACCCACCAGGTCCGCGATCACCGCCGGATTCCGCGGATCATCCTCAGGAATCCCCGCCTCCACCTTGCCCACCAGGTCCGCGCCCACATCCGCTGCCTTCGTATAGATACCGCCGCCGAGCTGCGCAAACAACGCCACCAGCGAAGCCCCGAACCCAAATCCTACCAGCTGATAAGGAACCGCCTGCGGATGCTCCAGACCGCCAAAGAACAGAAACAGCACCCCCACACCAAGCAGCGAAAGCGCCACCACTACCAATCCCGTCACCGCTCCGCCGCGCAACGCCATCTGCAGCGCTTTATTCAAGCTGGTCCGCGCCGCCGAAGCCGTTCGTATATTCGCCCGAATCGAGCAATACATCCCCGTAAAGCCCGCCAGCCCCGAGCACACCGCCCCCACCAGAAAACTCACCACTGTCTTCAACGCGTAGGGCGACGTCCTCGGCGAAAGCCTATACCCTACAAACACCACCACCGCCAGCACCACCGCAATCGCGCCAATCGTCTTGTACTGCCGCCGCAAAAATGCCTCGGCACCCTCGCGGATCGCATTCGAGATCGCCTGCATCTCCGGCGTCCCCGTATCCGACGCAATTACCGCCCGCGCCAGCATCAGCGCTGCAACCAACGCCAGCACACCAACCCCTAGAGCCACCCACAGATAAATCCGTCCATCGCCACCGTCGACAACCGCAGGGGTAAAGGGAACCTGCTGAACGGCCAACGCCAAAATACGTACTCCAACCATGCAAAGGTCTCCTTAGAACACAAACTTTCTCTCTGCTTCACAAAGGCGGCAATTAGAGCACGTGCAATCAAACAGGGTCAATGTATCCGCTAATCGAGCAGGATCAGTCAAATCTCACTTGATCGATAGACCAAAGTAATAGCACACAACCGTACCGGCACTAATGCAAATTCTCGCGGCGCCGATTGATACCTCAGCGCAATCACGAGGTGCCGCCGTGTCCGTCTCCAAAGAATTCGCCTCCCCGGAACCAACTCCCCAAACGGCTCGCACCCGTCTGTTCTGCCGAACTATCTCGCGTGTCGCCGCTCTCTTTCTCCCTCTCCTCCCCCTCCCCGTAGTGGCGCAAATCGACACCACCAGCGTCGCGCCCCATCGCTACCTCGTCGTCTATCGAAACGCCACCATCCCCGGCGACGCCGAAGCCCACGTCGTCTCATCCGGCGCCCGGCTCACCCAACGCAACGAACACCTCGGCATTGCTGCCGTCCAGTCTCCCGCATCGCAAGACGACGCAACCACTCTCCGTCTCCTCTCCGCCCAACCCAACGTAAGCTACGTCCTCCACGACCGAATCGTCTCCGCGCTGCGTCTCCGCCTCCGGCCCATCGCAGTCACCGCACGCATTAGCAACGGAGCGCAATCGCTCACGCCAATAACCAGCTTAGGCAGACTCCCCACCCACGGTCCCATCACGTCCGCCCCCCTCCCTCCCAACACCACCCCCTCCGCTACCGCCTCCTCCACCCCCGGCCTACGACACCTACTACACCTCCACTCCCCAGGGATGGGCCGTCCAGCAGGTAGGCGGCTACGGAAACAACGTCCCCGGCGGCCCCGCACACGGCCCCTGGGACACCACCATGGGCAAAGGCATTCGCATCGCCATCATCGACAGCGGCATCGATAAAACCCACCCCGATCTCTCCCCCAACCTGGCCCTGAACCTCACTGAAGTCGACCAGACCGCCTATCCCAGCGCCTGCGACGACGGCACCCCGCAGGACCAGCAAGGCCACGGCACCTGGACCGCCTCCCTCGCCGCCGGAGCCCTCGGCCCTGGAACCGGCAAGATCATCGGTGTAGCTCCCGCCGCGACCATCCTCAACATCAAAGTCCTCCAGCGCATGCCCGCCTCCATCACCGGAGATACCAACCCCGCCGATCAGTGCGAAGCCGGCGAGGCCAGCGGTCTTCTCAGTTGGGTCATGAAGGGCATCGAAGACGCCGTCACCAATCGCGCCGACGTCATCTCCCTCTCCGTCGGAGCCGTCGCCGACCTCACCACCGGAGACGGAGCCGGTCTCCTCGCCGCCTTCAACCAGATCACCTACGCCGCCGCCCAGGCCAATATCGTCCTCGTCGCCTCTGCCGGCAACGACGGCATCGACCTCTCGAACCCCCGCTACGTCGAACTCCCTGCTCAGTCCCGCAGCGTCCTCGCCATCGCGGCCTCCACCAACGCCGCCTGCGCACAGAACACCACTCCCGGAGCCACCTGCACCGCCGGCCCGGTCTCACTCGCCTACTACACCAACTATGGAGCCCCCTCAACGCCCTCGCCGCACCCGGCGGCAGCTATCCCGACGGCCCCGACGCCGGCGTCAGCGGCTGGATTCAGGGCGCCTGCAGCTCCGGCCTGCCCAACACCGTCGACGGCCTCCCCACAGACTCCGCCCACAGCTACGGATGCTTCAACCTGGGCCACACCGCCTACGTTCAGGCCATGGGCACAAGCGCCTCCGCCCCTTTGGCCGCCGGAGCCGCAGCTCTTGTCCGCGCCGCCCACCCGGACTGGAGCGCCGCGACCGTAGCCACCGCAATGCGCAATTCAGCCGTCACCCTCCCCGGCCTCTCCATCCCTTTGGTAAACGCAGCCGCAGCCCTCTCCCAGCCCACCCCATAGCCGTAGAATACGACCACGCATTAACACTAAACGATTCCGGATCTTGAGCTTATCCCTAGCCTTTCATCCGTTCCTTTACACTATGAGCCAGCTTCTCAATCTCATCCGCCTTCTTGATCACATCCACTGACAGAATATTCTTGTTCGTCTTATCTACCTGCTGCTTCAGATCCGTAGCCAGCGCCAACAGCTTATCCGTATCCGCCACCAGCCGCTTCTGCCGCTCGGAGCTCCGTATACTCTCCTGCTGCTCCAGCCGATGCTGGTCGATATTCGGATCCGTAATATCCGGCTCGCGCACCTGCCCGGGAAAATGCTGCCCCTGTTGAATCTGCTGCAGTTGTCCCCCACTTACCCGTCCAGACACGCCCACCAACAACACAACCCCGATCACTCCAAATCGCAGCACTCTCATGGCATCCTCCAGCCATCCCGCCCCCGCTTATTTCCAGTCTGAATTGCATCTTACAAATAGCTGACGCATTCTGTTCACACCATTCCTTCCCGAAAGCGAGACGCTGTAATCATGCTCCTTCTGGCCATGGCCCCGCAAGACGAACCCATCGTTCAGGCCATCGAACGTAACTGGCACAACGGCTTCCTGCTCTTCGTGCAGAACAAACTGCCCAAGATCCTCGTCCTCCTGTTGCTTCTCTTCATCCTCCAGCGCATTGTCTTCTTCTTCGTCAAAAAGATGCGCTCTCGCGCCGACCACCAGGCTGCAAACTTCCATCGCGCCGCCCAGCTTCGCACCTTGGCCTCCATTCTGCGCGCCACCTCCTTAGGCGTCCTCGGCTTCATCGGCTTTCTGCAACTCCTCAACATCTTCGACATCCCCTACCAGCCCATCCTCGCTTCCGCCGGAATCGTCGGCGTAGGCGTAGGCCTCGGCGCGCAGTCCATCTTCAAGGACATGCTCAACGGCATCTTCATCGTCCTCGAAGACCAGTACAACGTCGGCGAGATCGTCGTCCTCGCCGGCCTCAAAGGCACCGTCGAAGACCTCTCCCTTCGCCGCACCAGCCTGCGCGACAGCGACGGCACACTCTACATCATCCCCAACAGCCAAATCGCCACCGTCTCCAACCTCTCCCGCGACTACGCCGTCGCCGCCCTCAACGTCAGCGTCGATGCCAGCGCCAACCCCGACAAAGTCATCGCCCTGCTCACCAAGGTGGCCGGCGACATCCGCGAAGACTCCGCCTTCAAGGACATCACAGTCGCCGACCCCGTCATCCTCGGCGTCGACAAGATCGACGGCCGCGCCGTCACCTATCCCGTCCAGATCCGCGTCCGCGTCAATCAGCGCGACCGCGTCCTCCGCGAACTGCGCCGCCGCATCATCCTCGCCTTCGAAAAAGACGGCATCCCCTCGGCAACGATCCCGCCAACATGCTCATCCTCCGCCCCCCAACCCCACCGCCCCACCCGCCCCACCCGCCCCACCCGCCCAGCAGCCTCTCACGGGCAACTAGAAAACCCAACCGACCAACGGGAGGTCAGCCCCACCAAAAGTAGAAAAGTCACGAAGTGACCGCCTCGCGCGCAGCGAGCCCGTCCGGCAGGACAAGTCTCTGACACACTCACAGAGCCTTATTCATAGCCTCAATCAACTCATCCACCCCGGAAACCGGCGGCAGACATCCCTTCCCACTGCAAACCACCGCAAAACTCCCTTCACTCCCGAGCCCCGGCAGATGCGGTAACGTCTCCGCCAGCGCCGGAGGCAGCGCACCCAGTTGATCCCTCCGCAAACGGATCACGCTCTTATTCACCGCATAGCGAGCCAGCGCCACCGCCTCGAGCCTCCTCGCCGCGGCATCGTCCCCAATCACACAGATCTCCACCGCCCGCAGCACCATCCTCTGCAACGCCAGCCCATAGCTTGCCGCATACAGCCCAAAGTGCTCCACCACACCGGCAAACGTCTCCAGTGTCTCCAGAGCCTTTACCGCATAATCCTCCCGCCCATTCAGCGCTTCCAACCGCAGCAGCAAGGCCGCTCCCACGGCATTCCCCGCAGGCGTAGGAGAATCCTGCAGCGGCTTCCTGCGCGTCACCAGCGCTCCCAGCCTGGTCTCACCCTCTGCGACACTCTCGGTATCGAAAAACGCGCACCCCACCGGGTCATAGAACTTCACCAGAGCACTCTCCATAATCGCCGCGGCAGCCGTGTAGTACCGGATCTCGCCAGTCATCTCCCACGCATCGAGCGCCGCATGCCCCAGAAACACATAGTCCTCGAGCACACCAGCCACCCTCGCGCCGATCCCACCCTGCTCCCCATACGCGACGACATGAGCCAGCCCAGCCTCAACGTTCCAGGCCTCCGCCAGCACGCGGTCCAGAGACTTCAGTGCGAATGCCCGCACCTCCGGCATATCCAGCACGCGTCCCGCCTCCAGGTAGGCGGAGATCATCATCCCATTCCAACTCACATAGATCGTCTTATCCACATACGGCGTAGGTCGCCTCAACCGAGCCGCATACATCTTCTCCTTCGCAGCAGCCAGCCTCTCCTTCGCCACCTCAACGGTGATCGCATTCGCATTCGCCACTCCCTCCAGCGTTCCACGCACATGCAAGACATTCTTCGCCGGGTTGTGGTGCATGTCGCCGATCTCGCCGATGTCGTAGTAAGCACTCGCCACCGCAAGCTCTTCCGCAGTCAAAACCTCCGCAGCCTCATCGCGTGTCCACGTAAAGTAGTCGCCATCATCCTCCAGCGAAAAGTCCGCATCCTGCGAAGCATAAAAACCACCGCGCTCCCGGTCGCTCAGCCACTCATCGATCCACCGAATCATCTCTCGCGCCACCCGCGCCGCCTCAGGCTCCACAAAAGTCTGGAACGCGTGCACATAGTTCTTCAGCAGCTCGCTATTGTCATACGACATCTTCTCGAAGTGCGGTACCACCCATCGCTCATCCACCGAGTAGCGATGAAATCCCCCGCCAGATGGTCGTAGATCCCGCCCTTCGACATCTTCTGCAGCGTCACCATCGCCGCAGTCTTCGCCGACTCGCTCACATCCTCCAACCCACCAGCCGACACCCTCGACGCCACATCCAGCAGAAGATCGATCGCCCCCGAGTGAGGAAACTTCGGCTGCGACCCAAACCCACCCGACCTCGCATCGAACTGCTTCAACGCTGAAGACACCAGCTTCGCCACCAGTTCCGGCCCGGGATTCCCACTCCTCCCCATAAACGATTCGTTATGCTCAATCGCCGCCATCACGCTTCCGGCCGACTCATTCACCTCATCCCGCCGATTCTGAAACGCCTCCGCCATCGTCAACAGCACCCGCTGAAATCCTGGCCGTCCATGCTGATCCGCCGGAGGAAAATAAGTCCCCCAAAGTACGGCTTTCCCTCCGGAGTCAGAAACGCAGTCAGCGGCCAGCCACCCTGGCCACTAATCGCGGACACTGCCGCCTGGTATCGCGTATCCACATCCGGACGCTCATCCCGGTCAACCTTCACCGCAACAAAGTGATCGTTGATGATCTTCGCCGTAAGCGAATTCTCATACGACTCCCGATCCATCACATGACACCAGTGGCACCACACCGCGCCGATATCCAGCAAAATCGGCTTATCCTCCATCTTCGCCTTCTCAAACGCCGCCTCGCCCCACTCCTGCCAATCCACTGGCTGATGCATCGCAGACCGAAGATAAGCCGAAGCAGCCTTCGCCAAAGAGTTCAAATGTCCATCAGCCTGCTCGTGACTCCCCGCCACTTCCTGACCTGCTGCCTGTTCCTGACTCATAGTCTTCCAGTCTAGTGCAAACGCGTCTTCCCGATCTTCAACGCCGCGCCGACCGCACCAGTCTCTAGTTTTCTCTCACCGCAATCATTTCAACCGCCTTTGCAGTCCGGTTCGATAAAATCTCACCTTCAACAAAAATCTCGTCTTCAACAAAGTCTCGTCTTCAACAAAATCTCGTCACCCCCAAAAAGTCGTCATCTCGACCGAAGCAGTTCACGGTCTCATCGTGAACTGCGCAGTGGAGAGAACCCCCGTATTTCATCTTTGTCTCGCCGTCGCCCACCCACTCCAACACCTGTCATCTCCCCGCATTTCATCTTTGCCGTTGTTCTTACTCACAGCAAAAACCAAACAAAAAAGGCCCGAGCCGCAGCTCGAGCCCTCTGTTCAACCTGCCACTCTACTGCGGTGGAGGTGCACCCGGGTTCACATCGATCGGCTTCGGCGCCTCAGGCTCCTTCGGTGCCGTCAGCCCCGGAATCACAGGAGTCTGCATTCCCGCACCGCCTCCAACCGCCTGCGCCGCAGATTCGATATTGATGCCATACCGATCCAGAGTATTCGCCAGAAGCTGGAATAACTCCGCTCTGTCTCTCGCATACGCCGCCGTAGCGGAGATAAGGTTATTCTCCCCCGTAGCCAGGTTCCTTGCCTGCTGCAGCACATTCGCTGTCGTCGATGCACCCAGCCGGTACTTCTTCTGCTCAGCATCCAGGCTCTGCGCTGCAAAGTCTCTCGCCGCCTGCGCCGCCTGCACCTGCGCCCGGTCATTGGTCAACGCATACTGCTGGTTCGTCACCTGGATGCGAATCACCGTGTAGAGCTGCTGCAACCGCATCTGCGACTGCCGGTACTCCATCTGCGACCGCGCCTGGTCCGCCTGAGCCGTGCGGTTGCGCAGCGTAATCGTCATGTTCACCCCAACGCCCTTATCAGGAGCATTGTTGTTGAACGTATTCTGAAACACATCACTATAGGCAACCGAAGGAAACGTTCCCGGCGGATACGGTTTGCCCGTATTAAAATTGATCGCGTTCGGGTTCTGAGCACCACCCAGCGCGCTTCCACCGTAGAACGCATACGCATCCACCACCGGCAGCAAGCCGTTCTTGAATGCCTTGATCGTGATCTCGTTGTTCTTCATGTTCAACACCGCCTGTTCAATCTGCGGGTTGTTCACATAGGCCTGCTTCACCAGGTCCTCTACCTGCAAATCCTCCTCAGGCAGTCTGTCCAGAGCCACGCGGTCGGTCGGAATCACCGGTGCCTGCGACAGTTGCGGATCATTCAGTGTCCGCACAATCGCCTGCTTCATCAGCAGCTGCTGATACTCCAGGTTCGTCTTCGACGCCACCAGCGCCTGCTTGTCGCTCGCCACCGCGCTGTCGGAGTTCACCACATCCAGCGGCGCCAGCGTGCCAATCTCCAACTGCTTCCGGTTGTCCGCGGTCAGTTGCGACGACTGTGCCAGCTGACGCTCCTTCGCCTGCTCATCCTCATAAGCACTCACCAGCGCCCAGTAGACGTTCTCCACCTGGTTCACCGTGTAGAGCAGCTGCTGCCGAAACGCCGAGTCCGTAATCCGCCGATCATTCTTGGCCTGTAAAATAAATCGGCCATTCACGCCCCAGCCAAATCCCTGCAGCAGGTGCTGCGTCGCGGTCGCTCGAAAGCTCGTCGTCAACGACGGGCTGAAGTTGCTAAAAGCATTGTCCGTCGTCACACGCGAATTGTTGAACCCCACCGTCAACTGCGTCCCCGTCAAAAATCCCTGAGCGTAGTTGAAGTTGTACGTCGCAGTGTCGGTAGTCAGCACCGACAACCCGCCGCTGAACAGTGTATTCAACTGCGGCTGCGTCGAAGCCTCATACTCCAGCTGTCCCGACAGCACTGGATCCAGATTCTCCGGCAGTGGTCCTCCGCCATTGGTGCTCACAACGATTCCGCCCACACCTGTACCGCCGCCGCCGACGCCCTGTGAAGTCGCACCCGGTCCGCCGCCCGTCGTAATCGTCGTCGTAGTTCCGCCAATAGTATTCGTCAACAGACCCGTCGAAACACCGCGAAGCGATGATCCCGCCTTCGCACGCAGCAGATCCGTATCCGCGATATCCAGATTGATCCGCGAGATCGCGATATCGTAGTTATTCTGCAGCGCCAGCGTCACCGCATCCGCAAGGCTCAGATAGATCTTCCCGTCCTTCAGCAGATTGCCTACCGTCGTGTTCCCCATCTGGAAGGTCGGAACCTGGCTCGGCGTATACGGCGCAATCGGATTCCAGATATGGCTCTTTGGCTTCGTATAATCATGACTCGTCGGGCGCATAAACAACGGTTCGGTCGGCTTCGGCTGCGGAGCCTGCGGCAATCCTGGAGTCCCGGTCGTATCATTCACAACCGGCTGCGGCGCGGCTGGTGCCGTCGGACTCGACTGCGTCTGCTGCGCCAAGCTCGGCTCTGTGCACAGACTCATCAGCAGCAGTGCAATGCTCGCCGCCCCCTGCATATCCTTTAATCTCACGATTCGCTCTCCAACTCTTTCCTGAAGCCTCTCGACGCTTTACCGGCAACGCCCAACACCGGCATGGACACCTTCACCGGACTCAAAGCTCTCCCAACCCCGCACGACCACACGAGGGTCAGCCTCACAACCAGATTTTGCAATTCTTACTCAGACGCGCAGCACCTTCCCAACGACTCTTAAAGACAGCCAAAGACACACGGATGACACTAGGAAAATCCTGCTAACCCCAACATCGCCTTGTTCAAAGGCAACGTCCAGGCTGAGCACAGATACGTACTCATCGCTCGCTTCGTTCCCAACATCCTCAGTAAAAGTTCATTCCCGGATACGATGCGGTAAGTATATCAACCCCTTGCCCTTACCCAGGACTTTCCAAACCCCTCCAACGCAACCGTGATACCGTCCAAAGCAGCCCATGCCTCACTGGAAGACAATCCTCACCTACGACGGAACACCCTACAACGGCTGGCAGATCCAACCCTCTCTCCCCACCGTACAGGGCACGCTCGCCCAGGCCATTCATCGCGTCACCGGCGAAACCGTCCTCCCCCAGGGCTCAGGCCGCACCGACACCGGCGTTCATGCCCTCGCCCAGGTCGCCACCTTCTCGCTCTCGGTCCCCATCCCCGCCGCAAACCTTCATCGCGCCCTCAACCGCGCCCTCCCACCCAGCATCCGCATACTCTCCGTCTCTCCCGTCCCCGAAGACTTCCACGCCCGCCACAGCGCCCGCCGCAAAACCTACGAGTACCGCATCTTCCCCTGCGGCTCCCATTCCCATTCGCATTCCCATTCCGAAGACCGCATCTGCTCCCCCATGCTCGCCCCCTACGTCTGGGCCTGCCGCCTCCCTCTCGAACTCGCCCCGCTACAACAGGCCGCAGCACACGTCCTCGGTACCCACGACTTCACCTCCTTCGCCGCCGTCGATCCCGACCTCATCACCCGCACCACCACCAGCGACTCCATAGAATCCCCCTCAACACACTCTCATGATCTTCCAAACAGAAGCGTCATCTCGACCGAAGCTGCTCACAGCCTCATCGTGAGCAGCGCAGTGGATTGCGGGCACAGTCCTCGGTTGCAGCGGACCAATTCACCCTGCGGTATCCGTCAAGACCCCCGCATTCTGCCCGAACCGCCACCAATCCCCCATCGGTCCGCAACGCCGCCTCACCAAACAAAATAATCCCAACCGACAACACCCGAACCATCTTCCACTCCGCCTGGCATCAGCACGGAGACCTCCTCATCTACCGCATCACCGGCTCCGGCTTCCTCCATCACATGGTCCGCAACCTCGTCGGCACCTTCGTAGAAGCAGCCGCCAATCGTCTCTCCCCCGACGACATCCCCAAGATCCTCGCCGCCCGCAACCGCTCCGCCGCCGGCCCCACCGCCCCGGCCCGCGGCCTCTTCCTCGTTGAGGTCTCCTACACCGAAGCCGAGACAGAAGTCGAGGCCCAATCCTGATGCCAGCCACAGCATCCGCCCAGCGCCGCATCTCACGCCTCGCCACCCTCACCGCAGTCCACCGCGCCTTCCACTGGCTGCATCTCCACCAACCTCAACTCCGCCGGTGGCAGCTCGAGCTCGTCCGCATCCCAGCCCCACCCTTCGGCGAATCCGCCCGCTCCGCCTGGTTCCTCCACCGCTTTCAAGATCTCGGCCTTACCAACATCCACCTCGACGACGCCGGCAACGCCCTCGCCGAACTCCAACCCGATGCGGCCTCTGCGTCACCGCCTTCTTCTGCCGCTTCCATAACTAACGTCATCTCGACCGAAGCGGCGGACAGTCTCACCGTCCGCCGCGCAGTGGAAGACCCCCACATTTCGCTCAATCTGCCATTGCCTCGCCAAACAGCAGCCAGCTCACAGCCACCCCTTGCATCCTCCTCTCCGCCCATCTCGACACCGTCTTCCCCGCCGACACCCCCATCGACCCCGTCGAAACCAACGACCCCTCCCGCATCTACGCCCCCGGCATCTGCGACAACGCCGCTGGCCTCACCGCCCTCCTCGCCATCGCCGCCGCCCTCCGTTTCGCCAACATCACTCCACCCATCCCCATCCTCTTCGCCGCCAACGTAGGCGAAGAAGGAGAAGGCGACCTCCGCGGCATGCGTCATCTCTTCGAGCGCGGCCCCTACCGAACCCGCATCGCCTCTGCCCTCATCCTCGAAGGCGGAGGCACCGCCGCAGCCATCAACCGAGCCCTCGGCAGCCTCCGCTTCCGCATCACCATCACCGGCCCCGGCGGCCACTCCTGGGCCGACGCCGGAACCCCCAACCCCATCCTCCTCCTCAGCAAAGCACTCACCGAAATCGCCGCCCTCGAGCTCCCCACCGACCCCCTCACCACCCTCAACGTAGGCCACATCTCCGGCGGCACCTCCATCAACTCCATCCCCGAGTCCGCCTCCGCCCTCCTCGACCTCCGCTCCACCGACCCCACCCAACTCATCTCCACCGCCACCCGCGTCCACGAGATCTTCGACGACATCGTCACCGCGCAATCCACCACCGCCAAACCACTAAAACTCCACATCGAAACCATAGGAAACCGTCCCGCCGCCACCCTCCCCGACGACTCCCCCTCCTCCACACCCTCCGCGCCGTCGACCGCCACCTCTCCCTCCGCACCGAACTCCGCCTCGGCTCCACCGACGCCAACATCCCCCTCTCGCGCGGAATCCCCGCCCTGGCCTTGGGCAGTGGCGGCATGGGCGGTGGCATCCACACCCTCCAGGAGTGGTACGACCCCACCGACCGCGAGACCGCCCTCCGCCGCATCCTCCTCACCCTCCTCGACACCCTCCAAACCACCGCCGATTCCCATCCAGATTTTTGAGCAACTTTTCGAAGACCGCCGGGTTTTCACTCGCAGACATCGCAAAAACTTCGCTCCTCGTCTCAGAAAGCACTGAAGAGATCAGCCTTTAGGCCGATGAAGCCGACAGCACAGATACCCAAATGAAGGGTACCGATCAGCGCCAGGGAGCGGTTTCAACTCTTGGAGGTGTGTGAACCCGACACGAAGAAAATTAAGTGGCAGCACGCCAGAATTAAGCTAATATCTTCGGCAACAACTCGCTCCACATTCTGGCACGTCTCGAGATCAACCCCCGCGATCCGGCGAACCGAAGGTGTAAGGCACACGGCATTTGGTCCTTGTGTGTTGAGGAGGTCCCCCATGAAGCGCATTCTTGCCTCGTTGCTGCTACTTCTGCCCGTCTCCCTCACGGCAGGTGCGGAGCAGCTGATTCCAGCCGGTTCGGTCATGCAGTGCATGGTCTCCGACAAAATCTCTTCCAAGACCCTCCACCTCGGCGACCCCATCCTCTGCCAGCTAAGCCGCGTCGAGATGTACGGCCGCTCCGTCTTCCCCTACGGAAGCTTCCTCGTCGGCCGCTTTGAAGACTACAAAGATCCCGGACACTTCGTCGGAAAGGGCTGGATGGAGCTCAAGTTCGATCGCATCGTCGTAGGCAACGACACCGTCATCCCCATCTCCACCCGCGTCATTGCAGACTCAGGCAAAAACCGAGTGGACTCCAACGGCAGGATCCTCGGGACCGGACACGCAACCCGCGACACCATCGAGTGGCTGATCCCGGTTCTCTGGCCGATCGACCTCATCAACCTTCCCCGCCGCGGACCCTACCCCGTGCTCAAACCCGAGACCCGCCTCACCGTCAAACTACTCGACGACGTTGGCATCCCCACCAAGTCCGAGGTCCAGCATCAGCCGGAGATGATCTCCCGCTTCAACTACGCCGACCCCACCCCGGCGCCGGTCCAGCAGCAGCCCGCACCGATTGAGCGGTCGTACCCTCAACCGGTACAGCAGTCCTACGCGCCCCCACCGTCATACCCCCAACAGAACCCCTCCGTGGTTGTAGTCCAGGCCCAGGCACCCGCCCCAACCTACATCCAACAGCCCGCTCCCGTAGTCGTGCAGCCCCGGCCAGCCGTGATCTACGGCTATCCGCCTCCACCACCGCCCTACGGCTACTACCCACCCCCTACGGCTACTACCGCCCCTACTAGTCGCCTGAACCAAATCTTTGCTCCAACATCAAAGCTTCGATCGAGTCCGTTATCGATCGAAGCTTTGATGTTGTCAGAGTCTTTCTAAAGCTGCTCAGGAACAATCCACTTGAAAAGATAACTCCTGTCGCTTCTTAGTATCTATAGGACAACTCTCCAGTTCACACAGAATAGTCAGAATCCAGAAAGTGGACGGTTTATGGGCTTCTGCCTTTCTTTCACTTTTCCTATTTTGCTTCGTTGTATCTAGTGCAGAGGGGAAAGGGCTGGTCTACGTCAGTCGGGTCGTAATAGGCACAAAAGTTAGTGATGTAAGAGACATTCGTTCCAACGTCTGTGTATACGATTTGGGACAGAATAAAGAAAATTTCCCCTTATTTTTCCAGTCCGAGAAAGCCCTCTCAGATACGTCGTACGTGAGAGTGGAGCTGAAGGGCGCTCCGGGAAGAATATAAGCCAGACTTGTTTGTTGGCCTGTGACACTTGGAAACAGCGGCAGAGACTTGAAAACTGCCGCCTCATAGATGGCTTTACTAGAAGCTGGACGTTTTCCCGAATTAGTTATATTGATGGTGATCTTAGCCGTTTTCCCCTCCACAAAGTTATCAACCCTGTAGCTACTGACACCAACCCAAGGCCGCTCAGACTCAATAGAATTATCAACAGCCTGTTTAGCGTAATCAGCGGATCTCTGTGCCTGCACTGCCAATCTGTTTGTGGCGGTGGCCTGGGCTGTTGCCTGTCTGATGAGCGCGTCAGTTTTGGCGAGAGACTCAACCATTTTACCCACTTGTTCCTTAGCCTCATCAGCTTGCGCTTTAGCGGCTTTAGCTTGGGTATCAGCAGCGGTGGCCAACGCTTTAGTGTCTTCTCCTCCAGTGTGCATCTCCTCCCATTGCCTGTTGAATATGACGGCCTGCCAAATGGCAACACCTACAAGACAGATGGTGAAAAAAGCTACGGCTTTATCAGTCCATTTTGGTTGATCCTCTTTAGTCTTGTTCTGTTCTTCGTAGGAGGAATGGGAACTTGGTACAACTTCTGCCTCATAGGCACGAATAGGTTTGGTTGGGTCAGATTGATTCTGTATTTGCTCTGTCAGGCCTTTGAAAGCGTCTTGCTCTGTCATGGACTTCTTCTTTCGGACCCGATAAACCCTTCTAGGTCACCTCAGAAGGATAGACAAGAAGCAGGCAATATCGAGAATAATTTTGACTGTATAGCGGTAAGGCTGAGACCATCTGAATTATGGAATGGCTGGACGATACCAGAGAATTCTTTCGGGACATGTTTCGTCATTGGGTGGGAATTGTGAGCGGGATATTTTCTATCCTGACTGCCCTATTTCAATTAAATAGCCCATCATACTTCTCAGGTGATAAAGGACTAACACATTCAAGGGTTCTTTTCGCTCTTCTCTCCATAGCCGCATTTTTCCTAGCGTGTCGTTCGGCGTGGAATGAAAAGCGAGTAGCACTACACAAGAGTGCAGAGGAATTGGACTCTGCCATCGACACTAACCGTCCCGAAGTCACGGCGGAGTTCACGATGGGACCGACCAACCACACCTTTATGGGTGGTGGACCCCAAGTTAAGGTCATCAATCGGGGTTCTAGTGATGCGTGGAGTCTGCAAATCGAAGATGCAGTTATAGGGAATCACATAGTCTCTTTCAATTGCCCACCCATTCTGGAAAAGAATAAGCCATTTGAGGCGAACTGCTCCATCAAGGGAATGAATATCAACTTCTCCAATGGACTTGAACGCCTCCTCCACGCACAGGCACAAGAGCAGATAGGTAAGGAAGTGGCTCATGGTGAAGGAGTAGAGGTTCACCCTGACAGTTACAAGGTGTCCTTCGATCTAAACGTCAGATGGGAGGACAGCCGAGGAAACATGTTTACTTCACTTGGAAGAGTCACTTATTTGTACGCCAACAGAATCGCAAGAACAGAGTTCCCATCCGGTATTCGCAGACTGCCTAAGGAGAGTCTGCACAAGTTCTGCATCGCTTGCCTGATTGATTAATCTGATAGCTGCGAGGAGATTGCGATGAAGCAGCAGAGTCTGTCGAGTCAGGGTGTGTTTGAGAAGTACGGGCGGAAGAGTCGGCGGGAGTTGTTTCTGGACGAGATGGAGCAGGTGGTTCCATGGTCTGCGCTGGAAGCCCTGGTACGACCGCACTATGCGAAGGCGGGCAAGGGACGGCAGCCGGTAGGGTTGGCGATCATGCTGCGGACTTACTTTGTGCAGCAGTGGTTCAATCTGTCGGACCCTGGGGTGGAAGAGGCGTTGTACGAGTCTGCGGCGCTGCGGCGGTTCGTTGGCGTGGACCTTGGGATTGCGCCTGCGCCGGATGAGACGACCATCCTGCGGTTCCGTCATCTGCTGGAGAGGCACGAGCTGGGCGGGTTGATGCTGGATGCGGTGAACGTGCATCTGGATGCCAGGGGCATCCGGATCGCGACGGGCACGATTGTCGATGCGACCATCCTGCATGCGCCTTCGTCGACCCAGAACGCGAGTGGCGAGCGCGACCCGGCGATGCACCAGACCAGGAAGGGCAACCAGTGGTACTTCGGCCTGAAGGCGCATATCGGCGTGGACGCGAGGGAGGGCATCGTCCACTCTGTGGCGACGAGCGCAGCCAGCGTGGCGGACTGCCACATGTTACCGGAACTGCTGCACGGCCAAGAGCGTAAGGTGTGGGGCGACGGCGGCTATCAGGGCCAGACCGACGCCATCCAAGAGGCCGCTCCGAAGGCACAGGACATGACCTGCAAGCGGACGAAGTTCAAAAACTATGTCGACGAGTTACAGAAAAAGAAGAACCGGAGTAAGTCGAGGGTGCGGGCCAAGGTAGAACATCCGTTCCGGATCCTGAAGCGCATCTTCGGCTTCGACAAAGTGAGATACAGAGGCATCGCGAAGAACCATCACCGCCTGTGCGCGAACTTCGCGCTGGTGAACCTGTACCTGCACCGCAAACGTCTGGCAGTCCTTGGGCAGTAGTGCGCCTGGAAGCCCCGGAAAACGGGCGGATGCGCGTTCCAATTAGCCCTCCAACAGCATCAAACCAACCAAAACCCGCGCATCTTCCATGCCCACTCCCTGACCCCAGAAAGTCAGACGCCTACGCAGAGGTTCCCTAAGTCAGAAAGGGACAATCACGCCGGTAGATGAAGATGAATTTAAACGTCTGCCTTTGGCGGGCAACAAGGTGAGCTTAGCACCCAGACAGACAGCTCCCATTGCCGCGTGAAACGTCATGACGGAAGTTGGCAGAGCGGCTTATCCCCAATAAACCTGTCAAGCCCCCAACTCACAAAACCCGCGTCAGACGCGGAGATTCACGTGGCGCATGAGTTACCGTCCACCCTCTATAATGGAAGTAACCGGCAAACACACAGCCACTCCAAAGTACGAGTGTGTCCATGCCCTAAGAATTGACGCGAAGTATCTCGTATATCTGCAACAAAATAGGTATTTTGTGCGTAATCGGTTTGCTTTCTATATTTTAGCGGGATACCCCGGCTGCAAGTTCATGAATCGAAGAGACTTCCCTGCCAGATACCCGAGGGGGAGGGGGACGGTCTCCAGATTGAAATCCTGAGCACTTCACACCCCAATCGGGCGAACTCCACGATACACTCCACTCGTGAAGCCCTTCACTCTCATCGCATCTCTCCTCCTCACCACCCTGGCGCAGGCGCAGGACACCCCGCCTGACACCATCTACCTCCACGGCAACATCCTCACCGGCACCCATCTCCGCTCCAACGACCCATCCCCCACCCCCGCCAAAGTCCAGGCCCTGGCCATCGCCGAAGGAAAGATCCTCGCCACCGGCACCGACGCCACCATCCTCAAACTAAAAGGCCCAAAGACTAAAATCGTCGACCTCCACGGCGCCTTCGCGATGCCTGGCTTCAACGACGCCCACACCCACATGGCCGCCGCCGGAGCCCAGCAACTCTCCATCAACCTCAACGGAGTCAGATCCCTGGCCCAGATGCAACAGCGCATCCGCACCTACGCCGCGAAGGCCAAACCTGGCTCTTGGCTGGAAGGCGGCGGCTGGGACGACACCCTCTGGCCGGGGGCTAAACTCCCCACCCGAGAGGACATCGACCAGGTCACCGACGGCCACCCCTGCATTCTCGACCGGGTAGACGGCCACATGGCCATAGCCAACTCCGCCGCCCTCGCCGCCGCCAACATCACCGCCGACACCCCCAACCCCGCCGGCGCCAAAATCGACCGCGACGCCTCCGGCAACCCCACCGGGATCCTCCGCGAAACTGCCGCCACCAGCCTCGTCTCCAACAAAATCCCTTCACCTGGCCCCGAAGAGCGCACCAAAGCGCTCACCCTGGCCATCAACGACGCTCTCGCCCACGGCGTCACCAGCGTCCAGGACAACTCCGAATGGGAGGACTTCCTCGCCCTCGAAGAGCTGGAGGACGCGCACAAACTCCGCCTCCGCTTCGCCGAGTGGATGCCCTTCGACAAACCCCTCACCGTCCTCAAGGAGCGCCGCGCCAGCCACCCAACCGACGATCCGCTCCTCCACCTCACCATGCTCAAGGGCTTCATGGACGGCTCTCTCGGCTCCCGCACTGCCGCCATGGACGAACCCTACTCCGACGACCCCAACAACTCCGGCCTCCCACGCTACCAGCAGGACAAGCTGACCCAACTAGCCTCCGAACGCGCCGCCGCAGGCTTCCAACTCGGCTTCCACGCCATCGGCGACCGCGCCAACGATATGGCCCTCAACGCCTTCGGCGCCGCCGACCAGGTCGCCAACCTCCCCCTCCACCAACCAACCCCAACACCGACGCCCACATCGTCACCACCCCACCCCCTCCCGACCCCACCCCCGCCGCCCTCCGTTTTCGCGTAGAACACGCCCAGGTCCTGCTTCCTGATGACTTCGCCCGCTATGCCAGCGAAGGGGTTATCGCCTCTATGCAACCCTCCCATCTCCTCACCGACATGAAGTGGGCCACCGATCGCCTCGGCCCTGAGCGCGCCAAATACGCCTACGCGTGGAAGAGCTTCCTCGACCACAACGTCACCCTGGCCTTCGGCACCGACTACCCGGTGGAGTCCATCAACCCCTTCCGCGGCCTCTATGCCGCCACTACTCGCCAGAACGAATCCGCTACCCAGACCTTCCAGTCACAAGAAAAATCACCCTCAACGAAGCCATTTACGCTTACACCCAGGCCTCCGCCTTCGCCGAATTTCGCGAACACCAGAAAGGCCGTCTCGAACCCGGCTACCTCGCTGACCTCATCGTTCTCGACCGCGACATCACCACCGCAACGCCCCAACAACTCCTCCGCACAAAGGTCCTTAATACAATCGTGAACGGCGAAGCCGTCTACTCGCAGTCCCCGAAACCCATGCAGTCACCGAAACCAAAGGCCGGAGCGAGCAACTAGTTGCACCGCCGACTAAGCCCCACCACCCTGGCCCACCTCCTGCTCCTCGCGGTCGTCATGATATGGGGGCCACCTTCGTTTTAGTAAAAGACGCTCTTCAAGACGCCTCACCTCTTCTTTTCAATCTGCTCAGAATGGCTCTGGCCTTCATCGCTCTCGCTATCGTGAATCATCGTCAGCTGCGCCACATCAACCGCCAAAGCATCATATCGGGCTTCGCCGTCGGCCTCTTTCTCGCGGCCGGATACCAATTTCAAACCACCGGACTCGCCCGCACAACCGCCGCAAAATCAGCGCTGATCACTGGTCTGGTGGTCGTCTTCGTCCCCCTCTTCACCCTCATACCTGCGATTCGCCCGTCAGGAACGCAGCCTCCCCGCTGGACTACTGCCATTGGAGCGCTCTTGGCATTCTCCGGCCTTCTCCTGCTGACAACGCCCGCAGGAACGTACTGGAAGAATCTCCTCAGCAGCATCGGCCTGGGGGACCTTCTCACGCTCGCCTGTGCGATCGCCTTCGCCGCCCATCTCCTATCTTTGGCTCATACCTCCAAGAACGTCCCAACAGCCCAACTCGCCACTCTCCAGATCGGGACAGCAGCTCTTCTTATGGCCGTTACCCTGCCCTTAGGCGGAAGACCTCATCTCACTCTTACGCCTCGGCTGGTTATCACTCTCGCCATCACCAGTCTCCTGGCCACCGCCGCAGCCTTCACCATCCAAAGCTGGGCCCAGCAACATCTTCCCCCACCCACACCGCGATCCTCCTCACCCTGGAGCCCGTGTTCGCTTGTTTTACCTCTTTCCTCGTCCTGCACGAGCATCTAGGTCGCCGTTCTCTCCTTGGAGCCGTCCTGATCCTCACCGGCATCGGATTCATCGAGCTTTTCCCCTCCGAAGCTCCGATTCCCACCTACCCCACCTAAGCTTCACGAAGACTTTCGTCTTCTTTTTGCGTCTAATCACATTGTGGAACCGACCTCACCTCAGGACAAACCACAATATCGCCTAGCGACTATACTTAAATCTCATGCCGCGCACACACTCCGGCGCACAGCAACACACAACACTGAGGTCAAGACCTGCTAATGGACACACCCAAAAAGACTCCCGCCACTCTGCTCGAGCGCATCCGCACACATCGCCTGACCACGACGTTCACCCTTCTTGCCACGTTGTCGGTCGGTATACTCGCCGGTTCCATTCTTACGCGCAATGTCAGCGGCAAAGAGCAGTCCGTGGTCAACTCGACCGATGCGAAACCTCTCGTAATTCCCTCTCCGGTGACGCTCTCCAATGGCTTTTCCCAGATCGTCAAGCAAGTTGGCCCAGCCGTAGTCAATATCAATACAGAAGAGCTGCCGAAACCATCAACCAGCAGACGTGGCAGACGCGGCACGCAGAAAACACCCCAGCCAAACGACCCTAACGGGGACGACGACAGCCAGCAGTCCCCAGGGGACATGCAGGATTTCTTCAATCGCTTCTTCGGTGGGCAAGGCGGTGACGATGGTGACGGCGGCGCCGCTGGCGAACGCCGCGCACTCGGTTCCGGCTTCATCGTCGATCCCCGCGGCTACATCATCACCAACAACCACGTCGTCGACAAAGCCGACAAGATCTACGTGAAGCTCTCCACCGACCCAGACGGCGGTCCCGGGGACGAAGGCCGTCCCGCAACTGTGATCGGCGTCGACAAAGACACCGACATCGCCGTTATCAAGATCGATAGCAAGGAACCGCTCCCCACCGTCAAGCTCGGCAACTCCGACGGCGCACAGGTGGGCGACTGGGTCCTCGCCATCGGCAGTCCCTTCGCCCTTTCGAAGACGGTGACCGCAGGGATCATCTCCGCTAAAAACCGCAGCATCGACGAACCCAGCCCCAACGGCGTCTCTCAAACCCAGTTCCAGCGCTTCATCCAGACCGACGCCGCCATCAATCCAGGTAACTCCGGCGGCCCACTCGTCGACATGGCCGGTCAGGTTGTAGGCATGAACACCGCCATCTACACCCAATCCATGGGCTCCCAGGGCGTGGGATTCGCCATGCCCGCCAATATCATCGCAAACGTCTACAACATGCTCATCGGACCGGAACACAAAGTCGTTCGCGGCTCCATCGGCATCCAGTTCCAGGTGGCCCAATCCTCTGCCGTCAACCGCGTGTATGGCTTCTCGAGCGGCGTCATCGTCGGCGTCGTCACACCAAACGGTGGAGCAGCAAAGGCCGGCATTCAAGCAGGCGATGTCATTGTCTCGATCGATGGTCGCAACATCAAAGATGGCGACGACCTGGTCAACGACATCTCAGCCCGCCACGTCGGCTCGACCGTGAAGCTCGGATACCTGCGCGACGGCAAGCAGAACAGCACGAATGTCGTCATCGGAGATCGCGCCAAGACATACGCTGACATCTCCGGCCAGCCCGACGACTCCTCCACCCCGCAGGAGACCGACGCAGGAGAGGGCAAACTCGGCATTACCGTCACTGCAATTCCCACCTCCTTATCAGCCAAAGTAGGAATCAAGGGCGGTGTTATCGTCACCAACGTCCGCCCGGGCTCCTTCGCTGACGAGATCGGACTGGGCAAAGGAACGATCATCACAGCAATCAATCGCAAATCCGTAACAGATGAGGCCAGTTATCGAGCCATTGTCTCCACGCTAAAATCGAAGGATGACGTTGTTTTCGTCATACAGTCTCCTACCCAGAAAAACCTTAACTCCTATGTGGGCGGCACATTGCCGTAGAGACATCCTGAGGTCCAACCGAACCGAGGAAGGAGTGATTCTGATCAATCTCAGCATCGCTCCTTCTTCGAACGGTCGAAGGATTACACAAACCCCAACCCAAAAATGTATTCCCATTAGTCAACCTTTTTGTTGCCACACACGTTACTATCGGGGTACTCTACTCTCAACATCGACGACAGTCTCGGTATCATCGACCGATATTTATCCTAAGGTGATGTTTAACTATGCAGTTTGGCAGATCACTTCTAACCTCGACGCTGCTTTTGGCAACCGCAATGCCATGCCTGGCATTGACTCACTCGCGTCGTGGCCCCACATCACCTAAGGTATCGAATAAGCACGCAAAATCCGCGAAACCAGCAGGACAGCGAACCATTGATGACGCGCGAGCAACCCAGATTCAGACTTCGCTCATCAAGTCCGGCTATCTCTCCGGCGAGGCATCAGGCCACTGGGACTCCGAGACCCAATCGGCAATGCAGAAGTTCCAGGGAGATAACGGCTGGCAGACAAAGTTGATTCCCGACTCCCGAGCCATCATCAAGCTAGGGCTTGGCCCCGAGCAGAATTCCAAAATGAACACCGGTACTTCCGCGCTGGCCGCTCCCGCGGCATCCCCGGGCTCAAGTTTCCTGGAACGATAGAAACTTTCTCACGCAAGAAAAGAGGGCCACCCGGCCCTCTTTTCTTTTCTACAAGACCTAAAGACTTCGTTGCTATTGGACTCTGATGGTAAAGACGTGGTCTTTCACATCCTCATGCGACACCGGCAAACTACCGGCTCTCCCCACAGTGCCGCTCTCTAGCCACATCCTTAACCAGTAGTCCTGGTGAAGTCGAACCAGACGAGCAGCGACCGGCTGTTTCTGTTCTAGAATCGCGGTGATTCGTGCCGCCATCGAATCCTTATCTTCAGCTGTCTCCAGTTTTGTCTCCACTCCTTCACATGCAAGGAGCTTGCTTCGAGCAGCCCCGAACTGAGCCCCATCCACAACTCCACTCTCAACCTTCAACTCCGTCATCTGTTCCATCGCCAGCGCCGAGGATGCATCCAGATTATCCACGAAACCTAAATATAGAATTCGTGAGCCTGCCACTCTCAGCGGCAGCAGCCCGAATTTTTCAACGAATACCTTAGGCATCACCAGAGCCATCGACTCTGGAGAGAATCCCTCAGTCGTCAGCACCGGACATCCCCACTGCATGCTCAACCCGCGGGTGATCTGCTCGGCCTCCACGCCGCACTCGCTCAGAAGCCATTCGCCGATCTTCCCAGTCCCGTTCTCCCGCTGTGCCGCCAACGCCTTTTGAAGCTGGGGATGAGTAATCCATCCTTGCGCCAGCATCAGCAGACCGAGAGGAACTCTGTGCCGGTGCGGAGACAGAGCGGCTGAGGTTCCTCCATCACCCAACTCGCGACGGACTGCCGCGTGCACCATCGCTAGCACACAACGTCCGCTGCACCCCCATTGCCCCTCGAAGATCGGCCTGCGTCGATTTCTCCAGGGCATCTTCCAACCGCCTTCACACTCGAAGTTTCCGCACATCCTCCGCTGCGAGGTCTTCCCCGCTGCAGCCGGAAGACCATACCCCCCAAGTCCCGCAAGCTCATTCGACGGCCTGTACTCATCCTCCTGCCAGGCCACTCCATTTCCTACCCTCAAGGCGCTCGGCATCAGTGCGCTCACCTTCATCGCTCCCGTCTTCTTCGTTAGAAAAGGCATCGAATGCTCTCCAGTCTCAGTTGCGGCGTCGCCACTTCAGTAATGCGCAGAGCGAAGTTGCCGCTGACAACAACCACCTCGCCCCTAGCCACAATCCTGTCTCCCACTACGAGGTCCACAGGCTCGGACACATGACGGTCCAACTCCACCACGTCCCCTGGTCCCAACTCCAGGACCTCCCTCAAGGACATATCGCGCGAACCGAACTGCAACGTCGCATCCAGCTCGATGTCACTCAACAATCCCATTCCCGGCTCAACCCCAGCAACCTCACCAGAACCCATCACCTTCTCCATGTCCCAATCCTTTCCTAGTTCACACTCATCGTCTCGACCGCGCTCTGAGTCTCCAGAGCACCGTTCCCGCTATCGTTATCGATACCGCCTTCCAGCTGGGCACCGCGATGCTCACCAGTTCTTACCGGGTGCGCTCTGCCAAACTGCAAACCACCAACCCGTAACTCCGAGATAGAGTGCCTCGCCAACGGGAGACGCAAAACCATCCCCGGCTCCAGAGCCGCCAATTCACTCGCTCTAAGCCGCATCGAGGGAAACTGTAAGGCGGCGCCGAACTTTACCCCACCCACCAGCTCCCGCATCCTCGCCTGCGCTTCTTTCGACCGCCTCTTTGGACGATCCCCCTCAGAGATCAACCGCCGCAGAATCGCATTCAAGACAACTGCCGGCAGACATATATTCATAGCGCCCTGAGCCTCAGGCATGCGCGCCTCGAAGCTCACGCACAGTGTCTTTTCCCCGGAAGTCAACATCCGGGACACCGCCGGCTCCGACTCTCGCTTCTCAAAGACAAACTCCAGACCGACCGACTGCCACGCCAGGTTCAGCTCCTGCACCGTCATCTGCACCACAGACGTCAGAATTGCGTCTTCAATATCCGTTAGCTCCCGCGCCGGCCACGCACGCCCTGCCCCGCCCAGCAGAACATCTACGATCGGCGACGCCAGCGCAAGCTCCAACTCCAGCAACCCAACCGCTCCCAGTGGCTCCAGCCGAATCGAACAGATGTAATTCGGAGAAGAGAGTCGTTCCAAAAATTCACTGAAAGGAAGCTGCTCCCCCGCGACCAGCTTCATCTTGAACGGAGTCCTCAACCACGCCCCCAGGGTGTGCATCAGGTTCCTCGCAAACAGATCGTTCACCGAACTGATCGCTCGCATCTGATCGTTGCTGATCTGCCCCGCGGTGCTGAAGTCATACTGCTCCAGCGGCACCTCGGTTTCGCCACCCTCAGGTTGAGTTGAAGCATTCCCCCGGCTGCCGCGAACAGCGCATCGATATCTCCCTGCCCAAGCTGCTTTCCCATGCATTCCTTTCTTTAGTTAGAGATCTCTCACGACGACTCAATCAGAGCGTCAACGTGTTCCAGCCTTGCGCTTCGAAGCCTTGGCTTTTACAACCCCGGCAGAGTCTCCTGGTCGCAGACTCGCAAGCGACGCCCTCAGCCTCAGCACTGCCGACGAGTGGATCTGGGAGACCCTCGACTCCACGACGCCCAACGTTAGTCCAATCTCTTTCATCGTCAGCTCTTCGTAGTAGTAAAGCGTCAACACCATGCGCTCCTTCTCCGGAAGCTCGTCGATCGCGTCCGCAAGCCGCTGCTTCATCTCCCCCTTCAAGCAGCGAAACAGCGGATCGTCCTCAGGCGCACCAGGAACATAGGCGAGCTCCTCATCCCCGGAGTCCTCCGAGCGCTCCATGTGCAGGCTTCCGATCTCGAGCCCCTTCAGATCGCCCAGCAGCGCCTGGTACTCCGCCAGGGTCAGCGCCATCTCCCGTGCAATCTCCTGTTCCGACGGTGCTCGTCCGACGCGTTGCGTCACCGCACGAATCGCCTCTTCGACCGCCCTGCCCTTCCGGCGCAGCTCCCTCGGGCTCCAGTCCAGCGTCCGCAAAGAATCAAGAATCGCCCCGCGAATCCTGAACTGCGCATAGCTCTTGAACTGCACCTTCTTCTTGTGGTCAAACTTCGTGAACGCATCGATCAACCCAACGACACCGGCCGAAACCAGGTCATCCAACTCCACATGCTGAGGCAGTCGTTCATGGATGCGTCGCGCCAGATAACGCACCGTCGGCAGATGCTCCATCAAAAGCAGGTCCCGTTCCGTCGCGCTGCCATTCCCCTGTGTCGTCAGTTCCTCTCCAATGAACGGAGCGAAAGTTCCCGCCTCAGCAAGACCTGTCACCTCGTCAAATCGTGCGGCTTCCAGCGACGTCCACTGCTCGCCGGAGAGCTTTCCCTTCGGCAACTTCTGCCCCACCTGTACCGGAATCGAACTCCCTGTGTTCATACTTCCTCCATTCGTCATCTACCGCTACTGTCTTGCCGCCGTACTACACACCATCTCTACCCAACCGTGCCAATGCTTCGTACCCGAATCTCCGGCGGAATCTCTCCTGGCGCCAACACTGTCACCTTGGGCAGAAACGGCTCAAGCCAACGCCGCACGTGATAACGGGCTGGACTCGGACATAGAAGCACGGGAAGTGCCGAGGTCGAGGCGCCTCCGGTTAGGCGTTTCACAGATTCCACCAACCGCTTCAAAAAGTCCGACCGCATCCCCGCTGGACGCGCACCATCCCCCAGCAGCAACCCGGCTCCCTGGGGATCGAAGGTCTGCTGTAACTCGTTCTCCAGCTCCGGATCAAGCACCAGCACCTTCAGGCCGCCCTCGTTATCCAGCAGCGAATGCACCAGCCCTCTCCCCAACGACTGCCGCACACTCTCCACCAGGTGAACCACGTTCTTCGACTGCTGCGCCGCCTCCACCAGAATCTCGAGGATCGCTCCAAGATCGCGAATCGAAACCTGCTCGCGAAGCAGTTGCTGCAGCACTCGCTGAACCTCCCCAAGCGTCATCAGCTTCGGCACCAGCTCTTCCACCAGCTTCGGATGACTCTCATTGAGGCTGTCCAGCAGACGCTTCACCTCCTGCCGCCCCAGCAGCTCATGCGCATGCCTGCGAATCAACTCGCCAAGGTGCGTCCCAATCACAGTCGTCTGGTCCACCACCGAGTAGCCCGCAGCCAGAGCCTGCTCTTCCAACCCCGGCTGAATCCACCGCGCCTGCACGCCAAACGCCGGCTCCTTCGTCTCCACACCAGGCAGCACCCGCGCCTTAGGATCCGAATTCACAGCAAGCAACCAGTTCTGCTCCGTCTGCCACCGCGCAATCTCAATCCCGCGAAGACTCACCACATACTCCCGAGGCTTTAGCCGCAGGTTGTCCGTGATATGAATCGGCGGAACGATAAACCCAAGCTCGGTCGCCAGATGCCTCCGCAGCGCGCGGACGCGGTTGAGCATCTGTCCACCCTGCTTCTCATCCACCATCGGAATCAGCTGGAATCCGATCTCCAGCGTCAGCTCATCCATCTTCAGCAACGAAGCCAGATTCTCGCCCTTCGCCGCATCGCCCGCCTTCGCCTTATCACCCTTCGCATTCGCTCCAATCGCCTCTTCCGCTAACAGCAGAGCGGCATCCTTCGCCGCAGGCAGTCGCCGCGCAATCAAGCCAACGCCAACCGCCAGCAACACAAACGACAACTTCGGCAGTCCAGGAATCAGAGCCAGTCCAAGCAGCACGCCGCAGGCGATCCACAGCGTATTGCGCCCCTTCAAAAGCTGCGTTCCCAACTCTTCATCGAGCGAACCCGCAGAAGAAGCCCGCGTCAATACCATGCCGCCGGCGATCGAAACCAGCAGGCTGGGGATCATCGTCACCAAACCATCGCCCACTGTCAGAATCGTGTAAGTCTTCACTGCGGTAGCAAGATCCGTGCCATGCTGCAGCACCCCGATCAACAATCCAGCCACAATGTTGATCGCCGTAATCAGAATCGTCGCCAGCGAGTCACGCTGATTGAACTTCGCCGCACCATCCATCGCGCCGTAGAACTCAGCCTCCCGCGCAATCGCCTGTCTCCGCTTCCTCGCTCCCTGCTCATCGATCAGACCCGCGTTCATATCCGCATCGATCGCCATCTGCTTACCCGGCAGAGCATCGAGGGTGAACCGAGCCGTAACCTCTGCAGTTCTCACCGCACCATGGCTCACCACAAGAAACTGAATCGCAATCAACGCAAGAAACAGAACCAACCCCACAACATAGTTCCCGCCCACCACAAACTGCCCAAACGCCTCAATCACCGCGCCGGCAGCGTGTGTTCCCTCCTGTCCATGCAGCAGAATCCTCCGGCTCGAAGCCAGATTCAACGACAGCCGAAACAGTGTCAGCAGCAAAAGCAGCGTAGGAAACACGGAGAAGTCCACCGCTCTCCGCACCTGCACGGCTGTCAAAAACACAATCACCGAAGCCGTAATGGAGGCAGCCAGCAAAATATCCAGCACCACACTCGGCACTGGAATAATCATGACAAACACCATGCTGATAGCAGCGACCGGCAGCATCAACGTCTGCAGCTTCGCCATCTGAAAACCACTATTTTTCTTCATCACTGCTTCACTCACATCCCACCTCCAAAGCCACGCATTCCAACCATCCCAGTCGTTCCAACATTGCCTCTCCCATCGAGCAGCCTTCCCGCCAGCTGAGCCTTCTGCTCTCTCTCTTTCGCCTGGCGATCCTGCCGCACCCGCTCCTCAACCTTCTGCCGATACAGAAAGGCCAGAATTCCAGCCACCGCCGCATACAGATCGAATGGAATCGACTGCCCCGGCTCGACCATCTTGTACAAACTCCGCGCCAGCGGCGGATTCTCAATGATCGGAACCCCGGCCCACCGAGCCTCTTCGCGAATCTCCGCGGCCAGCAGATCGCGCCCCTTCGCCAGCACCGTCGGCGCCGACATCGTCTCGAAGCTGAACTCCAGCGCCACCGCATAGTGCGTGGGATTGGTGATCACCACACTCGCCCGCGACATATCCGCCTTTACCTTGCGCTTGCGCATCGCCCGCTGGATCTGCCGTATCTTCGCTCTGATCTGCGGATTGCCCATTGCATCGCGAACTTCTTCGCGCATCTCCTGCTTGCTCATCTTCAGCCGCTGATTCCAACTCCTCCACTCAATCGCATAGTCCAGCGCGGACCACGCCAATGTCACCCAGGCCGCATCGAGCGCCAATCCATACGCCGCAGAAAAAGTCGCCGGCAGTCGCAGCAGGCTCATCACCGGCATCGGAATCATCAACGCCTTCAACGCTCCCCAACCCAACACGACCATGACCGACGCAGGTACCAGCGACTTCACCAGCCGCGTCGCCGACCGCAAGCTAAAAGATTTCCTAAGTTCGTAACCGGATTCAGCTTCGAAAACTTGAACTCCACGGCACTCGGGTAGATTTGCACCCCACCGCTCTGCGCCACGCCCGACACCAGAGCTCCGGTAAAGCTCGCCGCCATCACCAATCCCACCGGCAGCAGCGACGGCACCAGGATGCGTCGCACCGCGACATTGAAGAGCTGTTCTCCGTTCTGCCCGTTCAAACCGCCCGCACTTGTCGTAGCAGAACGGAGGCTCTCCTGATACACCTTGCCCCAGCTAGCAACGAACCCGTTCGACATCGCCCCAAGCATGACGACGCCACCCAGCATCGCCATCGCCGACAACAACTCGCGGCTATGAACGCTGTCGCCCTTCTCCTTCGCCTTCTTCTTTCGTAGTGGCGTAGCCTGCTCTGTACCTTTATCTGCCATGAGGGTTTCCTCTCATGCAGCAACCCACTCTTTTCTCAATCGCCATCACGACTCTCATGCCCGCACCAGCATCCTTGCCGCAGCATCCAGCAGAGCCGTGAAGTGCCGCTCAATCCATCCAGGCCACACCGCAAGGCTCGCGATCAAAACCACATACGACACCATCGTCTTGATCGGGACACTAATCACAATCGAAGGCAACTGCGGCGACAGTCGTGCCACCAATGCAATCGTTACCTCCACTGCCAACGCAGCCGCCATCACAGGAGCAGCAAGTTGCACCCCCGCCAGAAAGATCCCACTCGACATCATGGCCAGAGCCACTCCAGTTTTTGCCTGCATTACTGCCTGTCCCACAGGGACCGCAGAAAAGCTCCTCACCACCGCAGCCAGCAGGCTCCGATCGAGACCCGAGCCAATGATCACGAGTACCCCAAGCCAGCTGAGCATCTGCCCCAACACCGCCGTCTCGATCATCGAATTCGGATCCAGCAGATTCACCAGCGAAAAGCTGAACTGCAACCCCAGCAACGTTCCCGCAAAGGTCAACGCCTCGTTCAGCAACATCAGGGACAGTCCAAACAACAGGCCCACGCTCAACTCGCCTAGCAGCGCCCTCCCATCAAGCACGGCACGCGCTCCCGGAACAGTCGCCACCGCGGGCGCCAGCAGAATCGTCATCGCAAACACAAACCCAACCTTGACCCGCGGCGCAATCGCTGAGGAGGAGAACACCGGAGCGAAGACCATCAGCCCACTCAGCCGCACCATCACCAGTACCGCTGACGACAGGTACTGGGGCCAATCCGCCATCAATCCACTCACTTCGCGATTCATAGCGCCTCTATCCCAGATACCTGTGAAAGTCCGTGAACAAACGAACCGTGAACCCCACCAAGCGATGCACCATCCATGGCAGCACCGCCACAGTGATGACAAAGACCACCACCAACCTCGGCACTGCCGTCAGCGTCTGCTCCTGCACGCTGGTCAGGGTCTGCAACAAACTCACCGCAAGGCTCACCAGGGCCGCGGTCACCAGCAGCGGCGCGCTCAGAAGCATCGCCTCAATCAACACCCGCCGCATAATCTCCACTGTCTGGTCTGGTCCCATCACTGCTCCAATCGCTACTTACTCGCGGTTCTAAAAACTCTTAATCAACTGATCTGCCAACAGACTCCAGCCGTCGATCATGACGAAGAGCAGAATCTTCAGCGGGGTCGAAATCACGACCGGCGGCAACTGCATCATGCCGATCGAGGTCGTAACGCTCGCAACCACGAGGTCCACCAGCAGGAACGGCAAAAACAAGATCGCGCCAATCTGAAATCCAGCCTTCAACTCGCTCAGGATGTAAGCCGGAACCACAACCTGGATCGGCAGATCCTCTCTTGTTCGGCCGCACAGCCATCCCTGCAGACGCGAACACAGCAAGATCTTTCTCCCGCGCATAGCGCAGCATGTATCGCTTCACCGGAGCCACGCCCAGGTCCAGCGCCTGTTCGCCTGTGATCGTCCCCGCACTATAAGGAGCGACCGCAGTCTGCTCGACCTCAAGCAGAACAGGCTGCATCAGAAACCACGTCATCATCAACGCCAGCCCCATCAAAATCTGGTTCGACGGAGCAGTCTGTGTCCCAAGCGCCTGCCGTAAAAAATGGAACACCACCAGCAGCCGCACCATCGGAGTCATCGACAAAAGCAGCGCCGGCAGCAAAGTCAACAACGTCAGCCCAACCACGATCGACCACGGAACGCTCTTGGTTCCAGCCAGCTCCGATGCGATCGAATCGTTCTTCTTCGCCCCCGAAACTGCACCTGCGTTCGCGGCGGCCACCGGTCCATGTGCTTTCGTGCCAGCTTTGCCGCTCTTTGAAGCAGCCTGCTCATGCCCCGCAATAGAGCTTCCTGCGGACTTCTTAACCCAGAACGACTCCGGCGCCACCACAGCAGCCACCATCATCGAGCTCTCTGCCCGCGCGTACGCCGCAGGCAAAGCCATTGCCAACCCTGCCAAGGCTAACCCCAACCAACGAAATCGCCTCATCACCGGCATGACTCGTCCAACCTATCCGCCGCGAAGTCGAGCGTAGCCTCAGCCTTCAATCGCACAATCGTCTCCACACTCTCGAAGCTGCCTCCAACCAGAAAGCTCTCCCCTTCACAGGTCACCAGCATCAGTTGCCGTCTCCCACCAAGCGGCAACGTCTCCACCAGCTGAAGCTTCTTCTGTTGAGAAACTCGTTGCCCGTGCCAACCTCGCACTAAACCGAGTACCCATCCGGCCAGCCCCTGCATCTCGGATGCCGACGCTTCGTTCAAACTTGGTCTCACACCCTGCAAAAGCCGCATCTCAACTCTCCGTCTCAACACTTGTCCTGTTTGTAACTCCGTACGATCGTCCGGACTCGAAGCCCGCCACGCATCGCTCGCTCCTACCCCAGGCGAGTCACCCGAAGTCCCATCCTTTGGTCCACGACCTCAAACTCACTCCAGCCCAATTGCACCTGACCAACCATCAGCGGCACGTCTTCCGTCTCAGGCGAGACGCTTTTAAAGACCTGTCCCACCTTCAGCGTCAACAGGTCCCGGACTCTGAATCGGTTCAGAGCCACTCCAACCCGCATCGTGATCCGTAGCTGCGACAGCGTCTCCCACGAGGGATGTGCCTCAATCCGTGTCATCCATGGTGCTTCCGGAGGCGTCCTCACCAATTCAAGATTCGTCTTCCCCGAACCCTCTGCACCGAGCACCGCAAGCTCCGTCCCCGTCATCGTCTCTCCCTCCCTCTTCTTATCTGCAACGAGTTAGATCTCGTGTTAGCGCTGAACCAGAAAATCTGTAAAGAACACATCCATCACCTTCAAATCAGCGTTATGTTCTGCCAATGCAGCTTTCAGTTCGGTCTTCAACTGTTCCTTTCCATCGACAGCCAGCAGACGATCCGCCGTCTGTCTTCCCAGTACCGTCAGCATCGTGTCTCGCACCGACGCCACCGCGTCACTGGCCTCCTTGTCCTCTTTAGGCTTCTTTTCCTTGGGCTTGGCTTCTTTGCCTTCTGCAGCGTCAGCCACACGCAGGGTCATAGCCACCCGCAGGTACGAGCTCCCACCCGCATCCGCCAGGTTCACCAGTAGCGGTTCCAGCACCATGGCGTGTGTCGTAGTCGGGGCGCCGACCTCCGCCTTACGGGCCGAGCCTTCGCGCCCCGGCAGCCGGCCTGTCCGCACCAGGTAGTACACAGCGCCGCCAACACCCAACGTAGCGACAAGAACTCCCACCACCACAGCGATCAATAAAGGAATGAGTGGAAACTTAGCTGCCACCGGAGCCGCCGCCAAAGCGGGAGAGGAATCCGGAACAACCGTAGAAGAGGCACCGGCAAGAACTGTAGGTGAAGTAGCCATGATGCCTGGAGAGATTGCAAGCGGGTGGCCAGTCCAACGTCCGCAAACATTAGCGATTCTTCAGGATCGCCACCGTAAGGCTCAGCCCGGAGCCCGCGATCTATGTAAATACAGAAAAAGATCAGTCGAGGCGGCCAGCCGGTAGAACCCATCTTCCAGGTCCCGCACCCGCTAAGCCGCCTCAACACGCTTTGAAAAATACTATCGAACCATCGCAATCACGTCCTGCGAGATCGTATCGAAGGTCGTCACCGTCTTCGAATTGGCCTCGAACGCTCTCTGCGCAACAATCAGATTAGAGAACTCTGTCGAGATATTGACGTTGGACTGCTCGAGCGTACTGTCATCCACGACACCGCGCCCACCAGTTCCGGCAACACCGGCAACCGCCTGCCCCGAGGCCCCAGTCGTCTGGAAGTTATTGCCCCCCACCGATACCAATCCCTGCACGTTGGCAACATTCGCCACCGCAACCTGGCCTATCGTCTGAGTATTGCCGTTGCTGAACTGGGCCTGAATCACGCCGCTAGGGTCGACAATAAAGCCCGTATAGTTCCCGCTCGGAAATCCATCATTAGTTTGCGCTCCATTGCTGTTCGCGGACGCCAACTGGCTAATCAGCGGGCTTGTACCACCGCCATTCAGGTTCCAGTTGAAGCTGAGATTGCTGGCTCCATCCGCCAACCCAGTAAACGTAATTGGACCCGGAACCGTGCTCACGGGACCAAGGTTAGTCCAGACAACCTGATTGGCTCCCGCGTTATCGGTAGTAGTCGCCCCTGGTGCTACACCCCAGACCGGAGCGGCACCTCCGGTAGTGCCAGTACCCGAGATAGAGGTCACCTTCTCCAGATTGCCGTTCGAATCAACGACAGTGCTTCCAACCGTAACTGCAGTAGAAGTCGGCCAGGTTGGCGTCGTCGGCGTCTGCGGCGGAATGAGATTGCCCGATGTATCGAAGCTTAGAGTGCCGGTGGCATTCGCTGATCCGGCGGCATCGCCAGCGGGCAGTGCCACAGAGTAGCTCCAGGTGTTCGTACCGGTCTTGTCATAGGTAATTGTTGCCTGATGGCTCTGACCAAGCGAGTCAAAGATCTTCACCGGCGTCGTAAACGTTGTGCCTACCGTAGCTCCCGAGTTCAGGTTTGCGGTCACCGAGATATTCTGCGTTGCTTGAGCTCCTTCAGTAGCGCCAACAGGAAGCGTGATCGGCTGCGGATTGGTGTTCGTGTTCACCACGCCGGCCGTCGCCGGATAGCCCAGCACAAACTGACCGTCCTGCGTAGTCAAACTGCCGTTGTTGGCCACGGTGAAGTTCCCCGCTCTGGTCAGAGACTGCTGACCGTTCTGCTCCACCAGGAAAAAGCCATTTCCGTCCAGAGCCATATCGCTCGAGTTCCCATTGGCATCCGGCAGAAGCGTTCCCTCACTGAAGTTCGTAGTCGTCGAACCGACCTTCGTTCCCGATCCAACCTGAATCGGATCGCCCGCTCCGGACTCTCCAATCTGCTGATGAAACAGGTCTTCAAAAGAAGTTGTCTGCCCTTTGTAGGCCGTCGTGTTAAGGTTCGCCAGATTGTTTCCAATCGTGTTCAGCGCCGTTGAATCAGCTTCCAATCCTGACAGTGCAATCGAAAAATTTCCCATCATCTTCTCCTTGATCTTGCCTGGTTACACTTCGCTTCATTGTCATATGCGGTCTGCTGCAGAGATGCGACCGCTCTACCAAGTTGTGCAGTTGATCCCCAACTGAGTTGTTATGAGCCCGAGCCAGACCCCGAAGACGAGGGAGCCGGAGACGAGGGAGCAGACGGAGACGAGGGCGCCGACGGAGACGCTACTGTCGAGCCTGGGTTGACGGTAAGATCGATGTCGTTGAGCAAAGCAACAGAGTCTCCATCTCCCAGTTGTGTCGTCTGGTTGAGCTGGATCAACTGCTGTAGGCTGTTTACCTGCGTCAACTGCGTAATGTATTGGTTTGGATCCGTCGGCTGCGTAGGATCCTGATTCTTCAACTCGCTGACCAGCAGAGTAAGAAAGTCCTGCGCTGTGATGTTCGACGAATCAGCGGAACTGCTGCTGGCCGATCCGCCATTTAAAGTTGGGCTGGATGCCGCAGCCTTCGGTGTCGCCTGTGTTGCCGTCTTCCCTGAAGCCATCGCCGACGATACCGCTCTTGCCGACGATCCTATAGGTGCAATCGAGTTCATCTGTGACCAATCCATCTCTCTATCTCCTAATCTCAATTAGTTTTTTGAAGTTAATCCCGCTTGTTTACGCTCTGACACTCAGCCAGCTTCCACCGCCTGGATATGCAGCCGGCGGCAACGTTGCATCTTCGCCAACTCCGTGCAACCCCTGGTAACCCGCAACATCGTCTGTTACTTCCGCTGTCGCTCTAAGAGGACCCCGTCCTTGCTCTCCTCCTTCATTACTTCTCTGTGGCGTCTGTCCGCTGCCACCACTCTCTGTTCCAGCCGGGTAGCCTCGTGGCTCCGCTCCCGCGCTCGCCGTTGGATGAACGACAACCGTATTCACCGCAACCTTCTCGGATTGGAGATAGGCAGTCAGCGACGGCAGCTCCCGATGCAACATCTCCTGGCTCGCCGCCGACGCCGCCGACACCGATGCGTTCACCACGCCGCCATCGGCCATCTCCGCCCGAACCTTCAACCACCCATGTGTTCCATCCGGAATACCAACCTCAAGCGCCGTCGGAGTCGCAGATAGTGTTCGCGGCATTGGCTCTGAGGATCGTGCCACACTACCCGAGCTGTCCTGTTCTCTCAGCCCATTCGACGAGCCACCGGTTGAGGTGCCGCCTCCGCCGCCAGACAGCTTCGTCAATCCCGTGACCACCGACGTCGCCGCTCCTGCCGTAGCGTCAGCTCCTGGTGCCGGTATATGAACCGTTGTCACAGGAGGTTCGCCAGTTAACCGCGTCTTCGCATCACTGTCACCTCCCGCATTCTCCGATACCGCCTGCAATCTCTCTTCCTTAGCATCAGGTTTAGCGGGCGCAGTCGGGTCGCCCGGAGCTGCCACCGTCTCACGATCGGAAACAGGGGTCTTCGTGCCATGCGCAGTATTCTTGCTGCTTGCCAAACCATCTGCAGCCGCAGGCGCGGCGCCAGACAATGTACCTCCAGACAAGGAACCAGCACCCGGGCCGACTACATTCTTGCCACCCTCAAGGTTGACTGCAACATTTGACGTCGCAACAGGCATAGCAGGCGCAGCGGTCGCAACCGGCAAAGCAGACGCCGCAACTATATGTGCCGGAATCGGATTGGCCGCCTGAACGACCACCTGGGCAGCAACTCCGTGCGTCGACTTCATCTCATCAGCTGTCGGAGACACTGTGGCTGCCCCGTTCTTCGCACTCACAGCCGGCTGGGTAGCATCTCCCGCTTGCGTCTTCGTTGCTGTCTTCTTCTCGGGAGCGACCTCTTGCGTCCGGGTCGTTGCCAACGCCTCTCTCTGACTCGCTGGCGTCTGGACCAGAGGCAGCTGAATCTGATTCCCTACCGCCTGCTCCGGTGGTATAGCTCTCTCCGTCTGCAAGCTGGCAGTCGGTGCAACCTGAGCGACTACCGCTGTCTCTGTCTGGTTCTCTTCCGTGTTCCCGACCGGTTCGACAACCTGCGTCTCTGCCTCTTCCGCCTTCTTCTGAACTTTTGTCCCCACCACTATCCCTGGATGCGATGGCGCAGCCTTTGCGACGTTGATGTCTTTGCTCTCGGCCTGGGCTGGCGTCAACTGGCCAGCGAATATCTTTGCCTTGGCACCGGCCGTTAGGTCAGGCGCATCAACCAGGTTCTTCGTAGTTGGTTCCGTCTTTACATTCGACGTCTCGGGCAGTGTCGCAACCTTGGAGTCTCTCCCTGGATCGAGGGAGAGATCTCCACACGAGCATCCAGAGTCTGCGCAAACGTAGGCCCCTCGAGTTTCTCTACGTCGTGGGCTGCCGGTTGCTTACTGGTCTGCTCTGCACCCATAGCCATCAGAATCGCCGTACTCATCATCTCGGTCCTCGTCCATCTTCTGCGATTGGTGCAAATGCAATCGACGTTCCAAACACGCCGCGAAATAATTAGGAGGCCTTCATCTGCTCGCTCTCTTCTGCTTTCTCGTTCGCGTCGGTCCATCGCCGTCGCGACAGAAAGAGATCATCGGAGGAGGATTGCACCCTTCTGCCCGCTTCAAGCTCCGCCCGCGCCTCCATCTCTTCAAAGACTCGTTTCATCTGCTCCTTCCTCAACCGGCTCGCGACATACTGTTCTCGAGCCGCATCACTCAGCTCCTGGCGCTCCACACGAATCTCTTCCAGCTTCCGCCGCCTCCAACCCGCGGTCTCCTGTTGGGTCTCGGACATCATCCAACCCACACGATCACCCGCGGTCAATGCTTCACGCCCATCGATACGGGCCGCCTGCGCCACACTTTGCTCGACCGAAACCGCCTGCTGCGCCTCGCGAACTGCTGTGGTCAACCGGTGCAACTCGGTCGAATGCATCTGTTCGACTGCGGTATACAGATTCATCAATCGCTGTAGGGTCTCTAAACGCGTCGACATTCTCTATAGCTCCATCGCATTCAGCCGTGCCAGACTCTCCTGCATCGTCACGCGCTCGTCGCTTCCCTGTTCAAGAAATGCGCGCAGCACAGGCATCGCCCGCATCGCCCGGTCTAGGTCCTCATCGGTCCCTGCCTTGTAAGCTCCAATGCGAATCAAATCCTCCGACCGAGCATGAGCCGCCAGCAGTCTTCGCACCGTCGAAGCCTGTGCCCGGTGCTCCGGCATAGTCACCGCGGGCATCAACCGGCTCAGTGAATCCAGCACGTTTACAGGCGGATACCATCCACTCGCCGCCATCGACCGCGACAGCACCACATGTCCATCCAGCAGCGATCGCACCGCATCCACCACCGGATCCTGCTGGTCATCGCCTTCCATCAACACCGTATAAAACGCCGTGATACTCCCATTGCGAAAGTTCCCTGCGCGCTCGACCAGCTTCGCCAGCTTTGCAAACACCGACGGCGTATACCCTTTACTCGCCGGAGGCTCTCCCGCCGCAAGCCCCAGCTCTCGTGCTGCCATGGCATACCGCGTCAACGAATCCAGCACAAGCAGTACATGCTTCCCTCGGGCCGCATAGAACTCCGCCACCGAAGTCGCCGCCATCGCCGCCCGCATGCGCAGCAACGGACTCTGATCAGACGTCGAAACCAGCACAACCGATTTTTACGCCCTTCCTCCCCCAGCGAATCCTCTACAAACTCCCGCACCTCACGCCCGCGCTCCCCTACCAGCCCGACCACCGTAAGGTCAGCCGCCGTGTTCCGCGTCATCATCCCGATCAACGTGCTCTTGCCCACACCCGAGCCGCCAAAGATCCCCACTCGCTGCCCGCGCCCAACCGTCAACATCCCGTCCAACACGCGAAGCCCCGTCTGCAGCGGCTCTCGAATTGGCTCACGCTCCATCGGGTGCGGCACCGTACCATCAAGAGGCCACATCTCTACCGCCCTCGGCGTCGGCAGACCATCAAGCGGAGCCCCCAACGCGTCGACGATCCTTCCCTCCATCTCCGTTCCCACGGCTATCTGCGGCGTCACACCCATCGCAAGTACAGCGTCACCGTATCGAATTCCCTGCGTCTCCTTCAAAGGCATCGCCAGCACATGCCGTCCGCGAAATCCGATTACCTCAGCTCTATGCCTCTGCCCCTCGCTGTCGACAATCTCGCAGCACTCTCCCACCGAACACAACGGACCCTCTGCCTCCACTGTCTGCCCATTCGCCTCCACCACGCGTCCACTCCAGCGCCAGGCCGGCCGATTTGCCAACTGGGTCATGTAAGTACCCAGACCGCTCGAAGCCATGTCCGCCGCTTTCTGTGCGTCATTATTCATGCCGGCCTCTGCTGCATCAGATCAAAAAGCCTCGCTCAATCTCCTCCAACTGCGCGCTCACGCCAAGCTCTACTCTGCCAACGTTGGTTTCGAGCACACATTCCCCATCTCCCAGCCGCTCATCTCCCACCAACTTCAGGGCGGACTCCTGATTCGCAGCAAACACTCCATGCCACATCTCGACCTCGCCCACCGGCACGCGCAGCACCACCGTACTGTCTTTTGCAACCTTCTCGAGCGCTACTCTCACCACACCTTTCAATAAAAGTGGATCCAGCTTCGCCTCACGATGCAGCACCCGTGCAGCGATAGCCAGCGCCAACCGAACGACCTCACCCTCGACTCCAGCAAAATACCTCGTCCGCTCCTGGAGAAACCCCTCTTCAACTTTTTTGAGTCGCGAGCGCTCCGTCGCAATCCTCTCCTCAAGCTCGGCCTCCCACAAAAGACGAGCCTCAATCATCGCCTCACTCCGCGCTGTTTCAACCTGTGCGGACATCTGCTCCGCCTGTGACCCCAGTTCCCCGTCCAATGCCTCCTCTTCCTTCAGCAAAGTCTGCGCGTCAGCGATCTTCTCCTCTACTACGACCTCTTCAACGGGCTCTGGCCGATCCAACGGATAAAACTCAAGCCGCGACACGCTCCTCGCACCCGACTTCATCAACCTCTCGGGCAACTGCATTCCAGCGCTGCGACCTGCATCTGCCCCAGCGTTCTCAGACGGCGAGATCATCATCCACCTCCATCTTCAAGATCATCCTGCCCTCGCTCTCGAGCTGCCTTGCCAGTGCCAACAGCTCCTGCTGCGCAGCGTTGACGTCTCTCATCCGCACCGGTCCCATCACCTCCATGTCTTCTTTCAGCATCTCGACCGCACGCGAACTCATCGCCTTGAACAGATGAGCCTTCACGTTGTCCTTTCCACCCTTCAGCGCCATCGCAAGCACCTTCTTGTCGGCAGAACTTACAAACTCGCGAATACTTTCAGCCGGCACCGTGCAAAGATCTTCGAAGACAAACATCAACTCACGTATTCCGATAGCCACCTTCGGCTCGTTCTGTTCGATCTCTTCCAAAATTCCGCGACTTTCGCCCTGGTCCAGCCGGTTCAACAGCTCTGCGACTGCCTTGAAGCCCGAGTAAGACTTCCGTCCACTCGAACCCATCTTCTCCATTCGCTTGTGCAACGCCATCGCGACCGTCTGTGCCATCTCCGGCGAGAACTGCCGCATCTCCGCCAGGCGCCGGACCACATCCACTCGCATCGCGCCCTGTAGATTCATCAACACCGTCGAGCCTCGCTTGGCATCCAAATGCGCCAGCACCAGCGCCACCGTCTGCGAGTGTTCATTCTCCAAGAACTTGCTCAGGTGTTGTGCGTCCATATTCTGCAACATCGCCATGTCGCCATTCGTACGCTCGCGAATCTTCTTTACCTGCTGCAGCAGCTCTTCCGCTCTGGTCGCCCCAAACGCCTCTGTCAGCAACTTGAGCGCGTAGTCCGGACCGCCGCGAACCATGTACTGCTGCGTCTCCAGCAGGCCGTAAAACTCCGTCAGCACCTGCGTCAACTGGGCTGCCGGAACGTCTCCCAGCCGTGTAATCTCCTCGGTCACCCGGCGCACATCGTTCTCAGAGAGACTCTGAAAGAGCGTCTTCGCCAGCTCATCTCCGATCGCGACCATAAGGATTGCGGCCTTCCGCAGCCCTGGAATATCCGCCGGAACAAACCCCGACTCCGGTGTCAACAGCAACGGATTCTGCCGCGTCGTCTCTGCCCCTGCAAACTGCATCGCTGTCCCCATTACGACCTCTCCTCAGACGTTCCAATCCATGCCTCAATCAACCGCGTACTCTGTCCCGGTTCCCGTCGAATGTGCTCCGAAACCTGCTCAAAGATTCCCTGCTGCAGCTGGTAAGTCTTGTTTCTCGCCCGCGGCAGCTCTTCCGGCGCTTCACTCGATGCCAATAGTTGCTCCTGGTCGGCCGCGCTCATCCCAGCGTGCCCGGTCTCGGCGGGTAGCAACATCGGTTCACGCAAGGTCGCAGTCATCTGGGTCGCCACTGGACGCAAAACAAACAGCACCAGCAGTACGCCGCAAAGCCCAATGACCCCCGTTCGCATTAGTCCTGGCTGCGTGTGCAGCAACCCGCGCACCTGCTCCATCAACCTGTCCATCGTGGGCGGCTTCACCTCGGGCGCGTTCGTGCTGAAGCTAACGTTCTGCATCACCACCTGGTCACCGCGCCGCGCGTCGTATCCAACTGCGGCCTGTGCCAGTTCCTCCAGCCGATGCATCTCCTCCGCGCTCCGCGGCTTCCACACCATATGCTCCAGCTTGCCCGCACCTTCGGTCATGCTTCGATCGTTCACTACCACCGCAGCCGACACACGTCGCACCCGGCCCGGCCCCTGCTCCGTATGCACCAGATGTTTTGTAACCCCGTAGGTTCCATTCTCTTGATGGATGCTCTGTCCCTGAGCTCCGTTCTGCTGCGGATACACCGGCAGCGACTGAGCCTGTTTCTGCAGCAGCGGAGGCGTTCCCGGTGCAACCGCCGCCTGCGATCCGGCCACCGCACCCTCAGGCGACGCGCCCGGCGAATTACTTGCTGTTCCAGGAACACCCGAAGGCCCTCCCCGTCCTGTCGATACCTGTTCGCTCTTTTGCATACTCAAGGTCGCCACTTCGGTCGGATCGTAGACCTCATCGGTCCGCTCTTCGCTGCCTTCGTCGTAACTCACATTCACCGTAGCCCGCACATTGTCGCGTCCAGCAAGCGGCTCAAGCATGGCGACCAGCTTCGCCTCCATCGCCTGCTCCGCATCGGCCTCGGCCGCACTGCTCGAACGCGGCTTGAAGTTCACTCGCCCATCGGCATCCACCAGCGTCACCTGGTCCGGACTCAGATTCTCCACCGAACCGGCAACCAGACTGCGAATCGCATCGGCCTGCTCCGGATCAAGCGCATCGCGCTTCAACTTCAACACCACCGAGGCCTTCGCCACCTTCTCTTCCGCTGTAAACAAGGAAGGCTGCGGCAGCACCAGGTGCACACGGGCCGACTTCACCACTCCCAGCGTTCCAATCGTGTGTTCGAGCTCGCCTTCCAAAGCGCGCTGATAGTTCACCCGCTCATCGAACTCGCTACCTACCCAGTTCGGCTTATCAAACAACTCAAAGCCAAGTCTCCCTGTCTGCGGCATTCCTTTCGCAGCAACCTCCATCCGAGCCTTATCCAACATATCCGCCGGGACCTGTATCCCTGCACCATCCGCTGTTGTCTCATACGGGATTCCCGCGGCCGCAAGCTCCTGCGAGACCTGCTGCACGTCCTTCCCATCGAGTCCGCTGAACAGCACCCGCCAATCCGGACGCCCCGCGAACCAGACCATCCCAGCGCACACAGCCGCCAGAAAAACTCCAGCCGCAATCAGCCACGTCCTCTTCGCGGCCGGCATCGCCATCAGCCGCTCGCGCATCGCCGACGCCATCGCCTGCGCCTTCTCGAGTGGAGTCCCGGCAGCCACACCAGCGCCGGCTTGTCCTGCTCGTTGAATTCCCGACCCGCCAACCTGTTCTGTCTCAGCCATCTCGCTCCAGCGTCTCTCTGAACCCTAAGTTCTTAAAACTGCATGCCCATCATCTGCTGATAAGCGCCTACTGCCTTGTTTCGCACCTGCAGCGCCAGTTCAAATGCCATATTCGCCTTCTGCGTTGCAATCATTGCGTCGTGAACCTCAACACCGGAGCCATTCAACAATCCGGTCACGGCCTCAGACGCCTTCTGGTCGAGCTTCGTCGTCTCCTTCACCATCGACTGCAACACCCCCGCAAAAGGCACGCTGCCCGCGCCGCCTGCGTTCGACGTCGCGACACCCGCATCACTCAGGAAGCCATCATCGAGGCCTCCGATCCCTACTCCGCTCATCACTCCGGAACCAACAGGCAATCCGACCACAATCCCTCCTCCGCTTCTTATCTCTTCTATGTCTTCGTGCCGTGCACGATCGCTTTACTTCAAAAGATCAAGCGAAGAGTTGAAGATGCTCTTCTCCGCCGTAATCGCCGACGCATTCATCCCATACGCCCGCGTCGCTCCCATCAGATCCACCATCTCTGTCAACGGGTTGATATCCGGATACGCCACGAATCCATCTGGCCCTGCATCTGGATGCGCCGGGTCATACCGTTGCAACGGCTTACTTGCATCTGCGATCACACCAGTCACTTCAACTCCGCCTGGTGTCGGATTAGCAGCCGTCAGATCATTGCTCAAGCCACCGCTGATCCCGCCGGTGTAGATATTTTTGAAGCCGCTCCCAGCGCCAATGCTCGATCCGCCACTCAACTGGCTCGCCATCGAGTTCTGAAATGTTCCCCCACCCTGGGCTTCGAACACCACATGGTGACGCTGATATGGCCCGCCCTCAGGCGTCCGTGTCGTCTCGGCGTTGGCCATATTCGAAGCCACCACCTCAGCTCGCACTCGCTCGGCCTTCAGCGCCGAACCACTTACATCCATCACTCCGAAGATATTCATGGCTTATTTCGAATCCATATGAATTGCACTCATCACCGACGAAAACTCGCCCTTCAGAAGCTGCGTCCCCAGCTTGAACTGCATCTGCGCCTTGGCCAGCTGCAAGCCCTCGCGGTCCATCGACACGTTATTTCCATCCGGCCGTGCCACCAGGCCGTCCACGTCCTGCATCGGAGCCTGCACTCCCTCAAGACCAGCCGCGCCCGCGCTGTCGTTCAACTGCTGCGCAAACACCTCTTCGAAATCGAACCCCTGCGTCTTGAACCCAGGCGTATCGACATTCGCCATATTCCTGGCAGTCACCTGCATCTGCTGACTGGTCAGATCCAGATACCGTCCCAACGCATCGCCCATCGCTGTCGTCGTCTGCATATGTGCTGCACCTCCACGCCATGACATATGCAGTCGTACGACCAAACAAAAGCGCTCTCAAATGAGAGCGCTCTTATCAATCTCCAACTCCGAATTGTCCTTCAACTCAAGTCTGCCTGGAAACTGTACGCAATCGCGATTACCTAAGAACACAGTTCGAAATCGTAGCTTATCTTCTACCGCGCAAAAAGTGGCTGCTAAAAAGCCACGTTCACCACGCCTCTCACCGCGTCTTCACCACCAAAACAGCACAGCGAAAAACCTATATTTTCCCAGAAACCCTTAAAAACAAGGGTCCCCAGCTACAAAAAAATATTCACCTTACTCTCCCGATCCAGCGCAACCACCACCAACTCCGAGCTGCTCTTTCTAACTCCAAGCCTCTGGACCTAGCTTCGAGTAGCTCGTCGAAAGCGAATCTCGTCCTCCCCAATCTCCATCTTGTCCCCTGACAGAATCGCGCCACGCTCGAGCACATGCATCAACTCCCGCACATTGCCTGGCCAGTTATGCTCATACAGCTTCGCCTCCGCCTCGGCTGTCAGCCGCTTGCGTGGCATCTCCTGACCCATCTGTTCCAGAATGTGCTCAGCAAGCAACCGAAGATCCTCCATCCGATCCCGCAGCGCTGGCACCTCCACCGGAAAGACAGCCAGCCGATGGTAGAGGTCCAACCGAAACGTTCTCTCCGCGCCAGTGCTCGTAGCCAGCTTCTCCAAAGGTTGATGCGTCGCCGCGATCACTCTCACATCCACACGCATCGTCTCGTTATCGCCAACCCGCTGCAACTCGCCACACTCCAGGAACCGCAGCATCTTCGCCTGAAGCGCCATCGGCATTTCACCAATCTCATCCAGAAAGAGCGTTCCCCCATGCGCTGCTTCAATCCGTCCGGTTCGCGACTGCACTGCCCCCGTAAACGCACCGCGCGTATGCCCAAACAGTTCAGCTTCCAGCAGAGCCTCAGGGATCGCGGCGCAGTTCAACACAGCAAACGGCTTCCCGGCGCGCTCACTCAAGCGATGCAAAGCTCGCGCCACAACTTCCTTCCCGGTTCCCGTCTCTCCTTCGATCAGCACCGTCGTTGACCGGGGAGCCACCAGCCGAATCAACCGCGTCAGTTCGCGCATCGGCTCGCTCGCACCGATCATCTCGGGCAACATCGCCTCGTTCTTCGCTGCAGGGCGCGTTGTCTCTTCCCGTCCAAGCAAAACCGCAAGCGCCTGCCGCGTCGACTCTAACCGAACCTGCTCTTCTCTCTCCCGCGCCTCATCCTGGTCAATGTCTTTTTTCATCGGGGACGGCATCCGAATCGGCGCTTTCGTTGCCGCACCAGATGCAGCTGCCGAAGCCGGCGAAGGCACCGAAACCGGAGCGGCTGCCCACGCCGCCGTATCGTTCAACGGAGCGTTTTGTGCCTCCCTCAGCGCATGGAGCAGCTCATTACGCCGCGGACTCCGGGCTCCCCCATCCACACCACCGTCCACCCGGAGCAGTTCCATCGCCGGATACATCATTCGGATGACGCTCGCAAACTCGCCCACCTCAAGATCCGGCAGCCAGCTATCCACCAGCAGCGCCTCCGACCGCGCGTCCTCGAGCTGCGCCATCGCTTCCGCTCCTCCACTCGCCTCGCGAACCTGCCACCGCAGTCCCGTCAGAGAAGTACGAAGCCGTTGCCGCAACCCCGCATCCGCACTGGCCAATACCACCGTTCGCACCGCAGCCACCTCGGCCGCATCCATGTTCAACACCGACTCCCGTCCCATACCCATCGCCGTCACCCTATCCTCTCGTCGTTCGTCTCCGCCTTCACCTGTTGCAACACAGTCCGCATCGTTCCAACCGTCTGGTTCAATCGCACACACTCTTTCAACGCCTCACGAATCGCCTCCAGCATCGCATCCGGCTCTCCGATCATCTCGCCCATCGCCAGCCTGCATTGCAACACCGTCAGCGGCTGGCAAAGGCCGTGCAACGCGACATCAAGGCGCTCCACAAGCTCCGCGCGACCTGCCTCTTGCACTAGCTCACGCACCGGCATACGCCGCACTCACCGGAAGCACGCCAACCCGGCCGACACTCTTGCGACCGCCACTCATCCGGTAGCCTTCTCCACGCACGGTCTCGATGACCGAGTTCCCAAGGTCGCCATCTGCGCTCGCCGCCGCCAGCTTACGCCGCAGATAGTTGATATACACATCCACCACATTCGTCCCGGCATCGGGAGACATCTGCCACACATCCCGCAGCAACTCACTCCGGCTGCAACACTGCCCTCCCCGCTTCAGTAAAAACTCCAGCAGGCTGAACTCCTTCACGGTGAGATCCACCAGCTGTCCGTTGCGCATCACCTTGCGCTCCATCCGGTTCAGTTCGACGTCGCCATGGCGCAGTACCGGATCGGCAAATTGCTCTCGCCGTCGCATCAGCGCCCGGCAGCGCGCCGTCAGTTCATGAAAGCTGAAAGGCTTCAGCAGGCAATCGTCCGCTCCAAGGTTCAAACATTTAATCCGCTCCTCGACAGTGCTGCGACCAGTCAGCACCAGCACCGAGGTCTCATCGAAGCGCCCGCGCATCTCAGCCAGCACCTCGATCCCATCTTTTCGCGGAAGACTCAGGTCCAGCACGATCAAGTCCGGACGATGTTCTTCCGCATGCCTCAACCCCGCCTCACCATCACCCACCCAATCCACCTGGTGTCCCTCCAGCTTCAGACCCTTCTGGAGGAACAATCCCAGTGCTGCGTCATCTTCCACAATCAAAACTCGCATTTCGTATCTCCCAAGGCACAGTCAAGGTGTTCAGGTCATCCACGCCAACCGAAATCACATTACTGTTTCGGTGTCGTGTTATTACCTTGGTGTATCCGGCTCGTCCTGACAAGACTTCTTCGCGATCTTTTGTGTGGCCAATTTCAAAACGGGAATCCCCGTATTACCTCGACAAAAATCGCTCCACCCGTGACGACACAGCTTCCGCGTCACAGTTCATAATCAAGTGCGCGCAGCTTCCCGCCGAAATATACGTCTCCGCCCCCGCAGCCTTCGCCCACTCCAGTGCAGGCTGCGGAGTCACCATCCGATCCTCGGCCGCAACAACCACTAGAAACTTCACCCCCACTTTTCGCGCAACCTCCTCAATCGTTCTTCCATGTAGCACATCGTGATGCATAATCGCCTTCGCCTGCCACACTCTGTCATTTGCATCCTGTCGTTGCGGCGACTCCACCATCTTCATCCACTCAGCAAACCGCCCCCGCGGCACCTCGGCGTTCCTATACTGTGGTGCGCTCACCATCAGCGTCCCGATCGCATTAGCAAGCTTCAACTGTGGCTCTGTCGCATACCGCCCATGCATGTACTCGGGGTCCGCCTCAATCGCGTCGATCACGATCTGTTTCGACAGCAAATCAAAACTGGTCACCTGCGGCGTCCCCACAATCGGCACCGCAAGATCCACAAACTTCGGAAACAGTACCGCCCAGGCAAACACCTGCTCTCCGCCCATCGACAGACCCACCGCCGCATGCACATGCCGCACATGCAAAACCTCTGTCAACACGCGATACTGCGCCCGCACCATATCCTCCATCGTGAAAACCGGAAACTCCGGCCCATGCTGCCGCTTGCTATTGGACGGCGACGAAGAAACCCCATCCCCGAAAGCATCGAACGCCACGCCGAAGAACCGCGACGTGTCCACCAATCGATGTCCCGTCTCCTTTTCCCCGAAGAGCGGCACCAGATCTTCACTTCGCCCATTCAGCCAGGACGGCATCACCACGACATTTGATCCATCAGCGTTCATCGCACCGAATGTGCGGTATCCAACCCGACAATCCAGCACCACCTTTCCGCTCTCTAGAGGACACCTTCCCAGCTCCGCAATCCTCTGCGCACCCTCCTGCGACCACCCCACCGAGACCATCAGCGCCCACACCATCGCTAACCCAAAGATTCGAGTCCAACCTTCCTTAATCTTCATGAAAGCAGCATATCTCTCGCTCTTGCCTCAAGCCGCGTGCGACCGCTTCGAATACCTGCCGAAATAAATCTTCAAACCACCTTGCAATTCGCTTTTTATTCGCTACAATCATCGGCATGGCAATTACACGGCGACAAAAAGAGGTTATCGACTTCCTCTCCAGCTTTACTCAGAAGAACGGCTACTCGCCCTCCTACGAGGAGATCGCCAGCGGCCTGGGTCTCAGCTCACTCGCCACCGTCCACAAACACATCACCAATCTCCAGAACAAAGGCCTCCTCCAGCGCGCGCACAACCGCAGCCGCTCCATTGATGTGCTCCCTGTTCGAAGCGGCAGAAAGGGCTCAGACCGTCTGCCTTTGCTCGGCCGCATCGCCGCCGGCAAACCCGTCGAGGCTATCGAAAGCGCCGAGAGCATCTCCCTCTCGGACATCATCGGCAACCGCGAAGTCTTCGCCCTCGAAGTACGAGGCGACTCCATGCGCGATGAACACATCGTCTCCGGCGACTACGTTCTCGTCGAGCGCACCCGCACCGCGCGCGAGGGCGAGATCATCGTCGCTCTCATCGACGGCTCCGACGCAACCCTCAAGCGCTTTTACCGTGAAGGCAGCATGATCCGCCTCCAGCCATCCAACACCGAGATGTCCCCCATCTACGCCCCGGCCGCCAATGTCAGCATCCAGGGCAAGGTTCTCGGCGTCCTCCGAAAGTACGCATAAATTCACAGACGCCCTCCTGCCACACTGCTTCCTCCCTCTCAGATCCCCCGTCTAAACGTCGACTCTGCCCCACCGCCACGTCTTTACCGTAAACTTTTTCCTGGTCGACGGAACCGCGCAGCGTATCCCTGCGTAACCACACTTCGAAGACTCATATCACCGGCACCAACGGGAGCAAGCAATTGGCTACGCAGCGTAAAAACAAACGAAAAACATGGCTTTGGGTCGGCCTCAGCGTCGTCCTCCTGGTCGTCGTTCTCGGGGTGGTCGCAGCTGCCCGCGGCAACACCACCAAGTTCGAGCCCTCGCAATTAGCCAAAGCAGAGCGTGGAGACATCGCCCGCTCCGTCGTCGCCACCGGCAAGGTCCAGCCCATCACCAAAGTCGAAGTCAAATCCAAAGCCTCGGGCATCGTCACTCGCCTCGACACCGACATCAATGCCCACGTCCACCAGGGCCAGGTTCTCGCCCAACTCGACCAGCAGGAGATCCTCGACCAGGTGGCCGCCCAGAAAGCCCAGCTCGCCGCAGCGGAATCAAACGCCCGCGCCGCAGAGGCCTCCATCCAGTACGACAAGGTCAACGCCGAAGCGCCCGACCTCCCCATGTACAAGCACACCTACGATCGCAACCTGCAGATGTCCAAGGAAGGCGTAGTCTCACAGCAAGCACTCGACGACGCCCAGCAAAAGTACCTCTCTGCCGCCAACACCCGCGACAAGGCCGTCTCCCAAATCACCGTGGATGCCTCTAAACTCCGCCAGGCAGAAGCACAGGTAGCCCAGAACAAGGCGTCTCTGAAGCAACTCGAAGAGCAACTCGGCTACACCACCGTCATCTCGCCAATGGAAGGCACCATCCTCTCCCGCGACGTCGAGATCGGCGACGCCGTAAGCTCCATCCTCGTCCTCGGCTCTACCGCCACTCTCGTCATGACCATCGGCGACACCACTCAGGTCTACGTGCAGGGCAAGGTCGACGAGTCCGACATCGGCAAGGTCTACATGGGCCAGGCCGCCCGCATCAAAGTCGAGTCCTTCAAAGACAAGACCTTTCTAGGCAAAGTCACCAAGATCGCGCCCCTCGGCGTCGAAAAAGATAACGTCACCACCTTCGAGGTCCGCGTCTCCATCGACAACCCCGGCGGCGAACTCAAAGCCAACATGACTGCGAACGCAGAGATCCTCCTCGAAGAGCACAAAAACGTCCTCACCGTCCCCGAGCAGGCCGTCCTCTACGACAAAGACCGCAATGCCTCCGTCGAGATCCCAGATCCCAAACAAAAGAACGGCCGCAGAAAGGTCGATATCAAGGCCGGCATCTCGAACGGCACCAAAACCGAGATTCTCGCCGGCCTCAATCCTGGCGACACTGTCATCCTTCAGCAATAAGCCATAAGGCCAGCGACACCAACTCAAGATCGCCACCGAGCGAACAAAGATCTGTAACGAGGCACCATCTAAACCACATGACCCAGAGTCGACCAAAAGGAACGCCCATGAAGATCACAGTCTTCGCCTCCACCGCCGCAATGCTCACTCTCGCCGCAGCGACCGCCTTCGCTGCCGACGGCAACTTCGAGCGCACCCTCAGCGCCGGCAGCTCTCCCAACGTCTCAGTCTCCACTGGCTCCGGCCAGATCCGTCTCCATCCCGGCTCTGGAGATCAGGTCCACATCGTCGCACACCTCCACTCCAGCCACGGTTGGATGAGTGGCGGCTCCGACACCGACAGCCGCATCCAGCAGATCATCAGCAACCCGCCCATCGTCCAAAGCGGCAACGACATCACCATCGGCGAGCGCCACAACAACGACCTCTTCCGCAACATCTCCATCGACTACGACATCATCCTCCCCCGCGCCTCCACCATCAACTCCACCACCGGCTCCGGCGATGTCGACATTCAGGACGTGGGAGCCTCCGTCAAAGCGCAGAGTGGATCCGGCAACGTCCACGTCCATGGCGTACAGGGCATGACCACCCTCGGCACCGGCTCCGGAGACATCGAACTTCAACAGACTGGCCCCGGTGACGTCAAGGCCGAGACCGGCTCAGGCAACATCCAGCTCCACGGCCTCAACGGAGCCCTCAAAGCCAGCACCGGCTCCGGCGACATCACCGCCGAAGGCCAGCCCACCAGCGACTGGAAGCTCTCCACCGGCAGCGGCAACGTTCATCTCACCGTCGGAAACGCCCACTTCAACCTAGACGCCGACACCGGCTCCGGAAATATCAGCGTCGCTCAACCCATGACGATGCAGGGCAGCCTCAACCGCCACCACGTCAGTGCGGTCGTAGGCGGCGGTGGCCCCACTCTCCGCATTGGCACCGGCTCCGGCGACATCCAGATCAAGTAGTCCTCCCAAAAAACAAAAGACGGTGGCCGCGAACCCAACCACGGCCACCGTCTTCTTATTTAACACAATCGTCTGTTAAGCGATGATCGCCACCCGCCCTGTCTCCAGATCATAGACCCCACCCGCTACCCTCACTCCGTTCTCCTTCACCGCCTTCGCGATCAACGTAGAACTCTCCCGCACCAGCCTCGTCTGAAACACAACATTCGCCTTCACTGCCTGAACCACGTCTCCATGCGCATCACGCACCGCCGGCATCAGGTGTTGGTAGAGCACACTGATCTGCCCCGGCACCTCTTTGCCCTGCACTGCAGCACTGATGGCCCCGCAGTTCGAGTGCCCCAGTATCAAAACCGCCTTCAGCCCCAGCACGGCAACGCCGTACTCCAAACTAGCCATAATCTCCGGTGTCACGACATTCCCCGCCACCCGCGTCACGAACACATGCCCAATGCTCTGATCGAACAGTATCTCCACCGGCACACGCGAATCGGCGCACGAAAGCACTGCGGCAAACGGCTCCTGCTTCAGCACAGTCTTCTCCTGCAGGATCTTCAGGTCCTCCGGAAACGACGTGATCTTCCCAGCCATGAACCGCTCGTTCCCCGCCATCAACTCATGCATTGCCGTCTCGCCCGTCATTCCCGTCTGCGCTGACGCCGCCCTGCCAATCCCCGCTAGCTCCGCCATCAGGCCAGCCGCAGTCACTCCCGCAACAAACTGCCTGCGCGTCCACTCTCCATCAATCGCTCGTCGCATAGTGCCTCCCAATGCCAGAAAGCTTATACCATCGGCATCGTTTACCCTTAAACCATGCCCCTAGCATCCCCTCCCCGCCTCATCGTCTTCGATCTCGACGGCACCCTCATCGACTCCCGCGTCGATCTCTGCAACTCCGTCAACGCCACTCTCGCCCACCTCGGCAAGCCCACCCTTCCCGAAGCCGTCATCTCCGGCTACATCGGCGACGGTGCCTCCATGCTCGTCCGCCGAGCCATCGGCGACCCCGAAGGCGACCCTACCGATGAGCAATACGTAACCAATGCACTTACATTCTTCCTCGACTACTACCGCATCCACAAACTCGACCACACCTACGTCTACCCCGGCGTCTTCGGAGCCATCGAAGCCATCCGCGCCACACACCCAAAGCTCCTCATGGCCGTCCTCACCAACAAACCCGTTCATCCCTCCCGCGCCATCTGCGATCACTTCGACCTCTCCCGCTTCTTCTTCCAGAACTACGGCGGCAACAGCTTCCACACCAAGAAGCCCGACCCCCACGGCCTCGAAGCTCTCATCTCCGAGGCCTCCAGGCTCGCCGGCCAAACCATCACCCCCGCCGAAACCATCATGGTCGGCGACACCGACATCGACGTCCTCACCGCCCGCAACTGCGGCGCCCGCAGCATCGGCTGCACCTTCGGCCTCAAGCCCCACTCCCTCGAGGACGCTCCACCCGATCACCTCGCCCACTCCCCCGCCGACTGGCTCTCCTACATCCTCACAAATTCTCAGCAAACCTTTTGACGCCCTCCCCGCGGCTTGCTACTCTCATCACCACCCATGGCTGCCGCCGCAAACCCGCTCGCCACCACCTGCTGCATCATCGGTGGCGGCCCCGCAGGCATCATGCTGGGCTTTCTCCTCGCCCGCGCCGACGTGCAAGTCACAGTCCTCGAAAAGCACAAGGACTTCTTCCGCGACTTCCGCGGAGACACCATCCACCCCTCCACGCTTGACCTTCTCCACGAACTCGGCCTGCTCGAAAAGTTCCTCACGATTCCACACTCCCAGGTCGCGGCACTCTCCGCCACCATCGGCGGCCAGCGCTTCCCAATCGCCGACTTCTCCCACGTTCCGACCCGCTGTAAGTTCATCGCCCTCATGCCGCAGTGGGACTTCCTCAACTTTCTCTCGAGCGAAGCCAGCCACCTTCCCGCCTTCACCCTGCGCATGGGCTGGGAAGCCACCGGCCTCATCCAGCAAGACGGCGCCACCATCGGTGTCCGCGCCAACACACCCGACGGCCCGGTCGAAATTCCAGCCACCCTCACCGTTGGCTGCGACGGCCGCCACGCCATCTCCCGCGAAGCCGGTCATCTGCAACTCCAGGACGTCGGCGTCCCCGTCGATGTTCTCTGGCTCAAGATCGCACGCCAACCCTCCGACCCCGAAAATGCACTCGGTTACATCAACTACGGCCGCCTCATCATCCTCATCAACCGCAACGACTACTTCCAGGTCGGCTACATCATCGCCAAAGGCACCTTCCCCGCCATCCAACAGGAAGGTCTAGCCGCCTTCCAACAAAGCATCGAGCGCATTGTGCCCTTCCTCGCCGGCCGCACCGCCGAGATCGACTCCTGGGACAAGGTCAAGCTACTCACCATTCAGGTCAACCGCCTTTGGGAGTGGTCCTCGCCCGGCCTCCTCTGCATCGGCGACGCGGCCCACGCCATGTCTCCCGTCGGAGGCATCGGCATCAACATCGCCATACAGGACGCCGTAGCCACCGCCAACATCCTCACCGAAGCGCTGCTCTCCAACACCCTTAGCCCGCACAATCTCGCCCAGGTGCAGCACTACCGCCAAAACGCAGTGCGCAACACCCAGCGTGTACAAGTCGCCGCCCACCGCATCCTGAACCGAGTCCTTCGCAACCCCGGCCCCATCCAGCCGCCACTCGCTCTGCGCATCCTCACCGGCATCCCAGGCTTCCAAAGCCTCCCGGCCCGCTTCGTCGGAGTAGGACTACAACCCCAGCACATCAAAAACTTCTAACGCCCCTCCTGATGAAGCAGACGAACCCTGACCAGGCAAAATTGCGGATGCCCCCATGTCTCGATTTTGAGACATGGGTTTCAGCCACGCTCATATCTCTCACCTCAAGCAGGAACCCAAACCCAACCTCTATTCAAACCCGCGATTCCAACTCGAAATCACACGCGTCTCCCGCTCCCACCCCATCACACTCACGCTGCCTGTCCCCAACGCCAGCAGACTCCCACCCGTAGCAGCCAACCCAACCCATCGCGCCGCCAGAATCCGCAAAATATGCGCATGCGCGAACAGCGCCACCTTCCCCCTTGCGGAGCAGCCGCCAACGCACGAGCAATCACTCCATCCGCACGCTCCCCCACATGCTCCACCGCCTCGCCGTCAACAATCTCGTTCTTCCACACCGACCACCCCGGAATCTCCGCCTGAATCTCCTTCGTCGTCTTCCCTTCATACACGCCGTAGTCCCACTCCTTCAAACCGTTCTCCACTACAGCCCGATCTCCAAATCCGGCAATGGCGCAGGTCTCCCGCGCCCTCTGCATCGGGCTTTCAAACACCGCATCGAACTTCGTCCCCTTCAAATAATCCCGCAACTCCTCCGCCCGCTTTCGTCCATGGTCGGTCAGCGGAATATCCGTCCGGCTCGTATGCGCCCCACTCAAACTCCACTCCGTCTCTCCATGCCGCACCAGCCACAACTCAGTTCCCACACTCATCCCAGCCTCCATTTGCTCCTAAAAAATTTACCTTCCCGAATCAAGCGTCATCTCGACCGAAGCGGCGGACAGTCTCACCGTCCGCTGCGAAGTGGAGAGACCCCCGTATTTCGCCTTTGTCTTTGTTGCTCTTCTCACTCTTCACAACCTGCCCTCTCAATAAACTATCCTATAAAGATGGACTTCCAGCTCTCGACCACCTACAAGCCCCAGGGCGACCAGCCCCGCGCCATCGCCGAGCTCATCTCCGGCATTCACGCCGGAGAAAAGATCAAGTCCTCCTCGGCGTCACCGGCTCCGGCAAGACCTTCACCATGGCCAAGGTCATCGAAGACCTGCAACGCCCCGCCCTCATCCTCGCGCACAACAAAACCCTCGCCGCCCAGCTCTACCACGAGTTCAAAACCTTCTTCCCCAACAACGCCGTCGAGTACTTCGTCTCCTACTACGACTACTACCAACCCGAAGCCTACATCCCCGCCGGCGATCTCTTCATTGAGAAGGAATCAACCATCAATGAAGAGTTGGATAAACTTCGCCTCGCCGCCACCCGCAGCCTCTTCGAGCGTCGCGACGCCATCATCGTCTCCTCCGTCTCCTGCATCTACGGCCTCGGCTCGCCCGAAGCCTACTACGGCATGTTGATGCTCCTCGAAAAAGGCCAAAAGATAAAGCGCGAAGACATCACCCGCCGCCTCGTCGAAATCCTCTACGACCGCAACGACGTCGACTTCCGTCGCGGCACCTTCCGAGTTCGCGGCGACATCATCGAGGTCTATCCCACCTACGACGAGAACGCCTACCGTATAGAGCTCTTCGGCGACGAAATCGATTCACTCTCCCAAATCGACCCCCTCTTCGGCACCGTCAAACAAAAATACTCCCGCCTCCCCATCTATCCCAAGTCCCACTACGTCGTCCAACCCGAGCGCAAAACCACCGCCATCGCCTCCATTCTCGAAGAGATGGAGTGGTGGGAAAAGAATTGGAAAATCAAGGCCGCCTAGTCGAATCACAGCGCATCCACCAGCGCACCCGCTTCGACCTCGAGATGATCAAATCCGTAGGCTTCTGCCACGGCATCGAAAACTACTCTCGCCACTTCTCCGCCCGTCTCCCCGGCGAACCCCCACCCACGCTCCTCGACTACTTCCCGCAGGACTATCTCCTCTTCATCGACGAGTCCCACGTCACCGTCCCACAACTCCACGGCATGTGGCACGGCGATCGCAGCCGCAAACAAAATCTCGTCGACTACGGCTTCCGCCTCCCCTCCGCAATGGACAACCGCCCCCTCCGCTTCGAAGAGTTCGAATCCCGCACCGGCCAGATCATCTACGTCTCCGCCACCCCCGGCCCCTACGAGCTCACAAAATCCGCAGGCGTCGTGGTCGAACAGATCATCCGCCCCACCGGCCTCATCGACCCCGTCGTAGAAATCCGCCCCATCAAAGGCCAGATCGACGACCTACTCGCCGAGATCCGCGACCGCACCGAAAAAATCAGCGCGTCCTCGTCACCACCCTCACCAAGCGCATGTCCGAAGACCTCGCCAGCTACTACACCGAAGTCGGCGTCCGCTGCCGCTACATGCACTCCGAGATCGAAACCCTCGAACGCATCAAGCTCCTCCGCGACCTCCGCAAAGGCGAGTACGACGTCCTCATCGGCATCAACCTCCTACGCGAAGGACTCGATCTCCCCGAAGTCTCCCTCGTAGCCATCCTCGACGCCGACAAAGAAGGCTTCCTCCGCTCGCAGGGCTCTCTCATCCAGACCATCGGACGAGCCGCCCGCCACATCGAAGGCCGCGCCATCCTCTACGCCGACAAGATGACCGACTCCATGCAGCGCGCCATCAACGAAACCGACCGCCGCCGCGAAAAGCAAGTCGCCTACAACGAAGAAAACGGCATCACCCCCGCCAGCATCATCCGCCCCATCGAGATGGGCCTCGCCGGCATCCTCAAAGCGGACTACGCCGACCTCACCGACGAAGCCGAAGGCATGCCCGACTTCGCCACCCAACAAGAACTAGACGTCTACATCGGCAAACTAGAATCCGACATGCGCGAAGCCGCCAAAAAATTCGAATTCGAAAAAGCCGCCAAGCTCCGCGACACCGTCAAAGAACTCCGCACCAAAGAGTTCCTCTTCAGCTAATCCCTAACCATAAACTTTTGACATTGGACAGACCTGGTACACCACAACTTTTGCTCCCAGTGAAACGTCCATCACTGTGCGGGAGAAATCATCTGCAACAAGAAGCATGCACCCTCTCGAGCATCGAAACCTGCCGCCTTCGCTTCGAAAGAAAGAGTCTATGAAAAAACTCGCCCACGCCCTGGTTAGCGCCTTGTTCGTAACTACTCTGTCAGCGTCCGCATTCGCGCAAGCCCCCATCGAGCGTCAGCCGCCGCCGCCTCTCCCAGACCAGCAGCAGGCGCAGCCTAATCAGCAAAACCAACCATCCTATCCGCAGCAAAACGATCCGCAGCAGGGCGACCCCCAGTACCAGCAGCAGCCCGGCCCCCTGACCAACAACAAGGCCCGCCGCCCACCATTGCGCCCCAGCAGCTCGACCAGCTCGTCCAGCGCATCGCCCTCTACCCCGATCCGCTCCTGGCCCAGGTCCTCACCGCCTCTACCTTCTGGAACGAGATCCCCGACGCCGCCACCTGGGCCCAGCAGCACAACTTCATGACCGGCGACGACCTCGCCCAGGCCATCCAGGCCGACAACCTCTCCTGGGACCCCAGCCTCCTCGCCCTTCTGCCCTTCCCAAACGTCCTCGACATGATGGCCCGCGACCCTCAATGGACCGGCACCCTCGGCAACGCCGTGCTCAGCCAGCGCCCCGACGTCATGGATGCCGTCCAGCGCCAGCGCCACCTCGCCCACGACTACGGCTACCTCGTCCCCAACTCCTACGACAACGTCGCCGACAACGGCGGCTACCTCGAAATCCAACCCATCAACCCCGCCTACTACTACGTGCCCGTCTACAGTCCCGCAGTCGTCTTCTACCGGCCCCGCCCCGGCTTCATCATCAGCACAGGAATCCGTTTCGGCCCCGTTGTCACCATCGGCCCTGCCCTAGGAGCCTACGGCTGGTACGGCGCAGGCTTCGGTTGGGGCGGCCACGCCATCATAATCGACCACCACCCCTGGACCCGCACCTACTACAACCGTAACGCCTACGTTCACCCCTATGCACATCCCTACGTGCACCCATCATCCGCTCGCGTAGAAAACCACGCCCACTACGAAGAGCACGGCGGCGAACACCACCACTAAACTCCACCAGCTAAAAAACATGTCCGGCAGCCATCCTCTGCCGGACATGACTTTTGCAATTGTTTGCCTTTGTTTTTGCTTTCACTCTACCCCAACCAAAAAATGTCATCTCGACCGAAGCTGGTCACAGTCTCACCGTAAACAGCGCAGTGGAGAGACCCCCATATTTCTCCTTGCCGTTGCCTCTTTAATTTCCAATCAGCAATTCCTTGCTACTCTATTCTCCAGTTCCGAACCCAAAGCAGCAAAGAGCCAACCGAGGGAAATATGATCATCGTCAACGACGAGTACGTCACACTCGACACCCCCAAAGGCCCGATGCGGACCCACATCGTCCGCCCCGCCGCGCCCGGCCGTTACCCCGGCATCGTCTTCTACTCCGAAATCTTCCAGATCACCGCGCCCATCCGCCGCACCGCCGCCATGCTCGCCGGCCACGGCTACATCGTCGCCATGCCCGAGATCTACCACGAGTTCGAACCCGCCGGCACCATCCTCGCCTACGATCAGACCGGCTCCGACCGCGGCAACGTCCTCAAGACCACCAAAGAGCTCTCCAGCTACGACGCCGACGCCCGCGCCGCACTCGACCACCTCAAATCCCGCCCCGACTGCACCGGCCATCTAGGAGCCATGGGCATCTGCATCGGCGGCCACCTCGCCTTCCGCGCCGCCATGAACCCCGACGTCCTCGCCACCGCCTGCTTCTACGCCACCGACATCCACAAAGGCTCGCTCAGCAAAGGCGGTGACGACTCCCTCCAGCGCACCGCCGACATCAAAGGCGAGCTCCTCATGATCTGGGGCCGTCAGGACCCGCACATTCCCCTCGAAGGCCGCATGGCCGTTCTCGCCCGCCTCAACGAACTCGAAAAGAAGTTCAGCTGGCACGAGGTCAACGGAGCCCACGCCTTCATGCGCGACGAGGGCATCCGCTACGACCCCGAACTCGCACACAGCCTCTACGGCCTCGTCTTCAACTTCTTCCACCGCAAACTAGGCGAAGGCGACCAGTCCGCACAACCCACCGCCTCCACCGAAACCCGCCACTAACAAGTCTCGAGGAAACCTACAGCCCAAACCTCTGCCGATAAGTACTGGGAGAGACCCCGTGTGCCGCTGGAAGACCTCGCGAAAAAAGCAAGATCCTGATACCCCACAGCATCACTGACCTCTCGCATCGAGCGATGTCCTCCCTCAAGCAGGCGCTTGGCTGCGGCGATTCGCAGCTTCTGCAGGTAGATCAAAGGCGTATCACCCGTAGCTTGCTTAAACCGCCGAACAAAATTCCGCAAGCTCATCCCGACGCTCTTCGCTGGATCCTCAAGCGGAAAGTCCTTATGAAAATTTCGGTGCAGCCACTCTTGCGCATCGGAGATCGTTCCATCGGAGTGTTCCGTCTTCAGATGAACGATCGCGTAGCCAGACTGCCATGCGCGCGGTGTCTCGATCAACATCGCTTTCGCGCTCTGCATCGCGACCTCATGCCCGCAGAATCGCTCCACCAAATAGAGGCTAAGATCAAGCGCAGCGTTCAGGCCGCCGCCGCAGTAAAAGTTGTGGTCCTCCGTGACCATCAACTCCGGCATCCATCGCACCTTGGGATACTTCACACGGAACCGTTCCGCGAGGCTCCAGTGTGTCGTGGCACGCTTGTCGTCAAGTAGCCCCGAGGCCGCGACCAGACCCACACCCGAGCACACACTCGCAATAGCAGCTCCACGCTTATGCCACTGTTGCAACCACGGCACCACTACTGCATTGCGCTCAACCACGTCCTCTACGCTGAGTCCTGTCGACGGAATGAAGATCAGGTCGGTCTTGCGGATCTGTTTGATCGATACAGCTGGCGTGATGTGGATCGGCCCATCGCAACGGACCGCGCGTCCATCGACCGACGCCGTCGTCACTCGAAAGCGAGAGACTTGTTTCTGTCCCGCGAATCCATTCCACAACGTTCCCGCGTGACGAAAGACCTCCATCGGACCAGTAGCGGTAGAGGAAAATGTTTCGTCGAGAAACAAAACCGTGACATCTTTGAGACCAGTCATTTGCAACCACCTCTCGGATGGCCGAATCACCTACGTAGAATGGCATATATGCCGCCTTGTAGCAAGGCGCATTCCCCCGTACCTTGAGAACATCCAAAGCAACTTCCTGCTGAGGATCTTAAGGAGAAGAGTATGAAACGTTACGTCATTGAACGTGAGATCCCACAGGTTGGAACTCTCGAGCCGGAACAGTTGAAGCAAGCTGCCGCCAGGTCAAACGACGTACTACGCAAGCTTGCACCGGACATTCAGTGGGTCGAATCCTTTGTTGCGGCAGACAAGACGTTCTGTATCTACCTCGCCAAAGATGAGGCAGTCATCCATCGGCATGCAGAGCTAAGTGGCTTCCCTGCTTCTAGGATCACCGAGATTAGCAAAGAGTTCGACCCCACAACTGCTTCGCAAAGTTAGCAAAATTCAAAAGTGTAGATGTAGATGCAGAGTAATCATTACCTTCGTGTCCGCTCGTTACTATCCCTATTTGGGGATTCGCAATCACTGCCACACTCGCACCAATCTCTTCATTTTAAATTCTGCAGCATTGCCCAGGGCCAATGAGTCAAATGACTAAGTCGAAGGACTGAAACGAAATGAATCGCTATCAACCCATCAACGTTTTGCAGGTACAGCTTGTCGAGATGGCACGCTTGTCACAACGCGTTCTCGACTATTCGATCAAAGGGTATCAGCTAGGCTCTCCGGAGTTCAGCCGCTCCGTACGCACCACCGAGCGCGAACTGGAACAGCATCACCAAAGAATCAAAGAGATCTGCCGCAAGCTCGCGACTCGAAAGGTGACCGATTCTTCAGACTGCCGTTTCGTGCTCATTGCGCTGCGTCTCAGCAGCGCTCTTCTCACTACCTCCCGTGCAGCGGTTCAGATCGCACAAGACACGCCTTCCTTCTTCGAATGCAGTCGCATGCCCAAACACGCGGCACTGTGCAATCTCGGAGACCTTGTGAACTCCCTGATGCGGTTGTGCATCGTCGCTCTGTTCAAGCAGGAACTCAGATACGCCGAAGCAGTTCTTCAAAGTCAGGCGGTATGGCGACGGTGCGAGCTGGTCTTCGATAGCATGTGCGAGGCCGACCATCAGACCACCGACGAACAAGATATCTTCGAGCCCGCCATCGCACGCAGCCTTGGCACAGTCGCAAGACAAACTCACGACATGGCCGATGCAATCCTGTTCTGGCTCAAAGAGAGCGATCGCGAACTCTCCTTCGAAGCCAATGGGCACGACACCCTGAACTCTCTGTTTCTTGGTAGTTGGATCGCCGCCGAGAGCCTCCCCAGACTGCCACGACTCTCGCTGCTCAACTGAAGGGCCGATTTCAACCGACCGAAATCCTGTCAAGCCCCTGAACCGCCAAACCCCGCGTCAATCCAGCACTTTCGCGTGGCGTATGAGTTATAGTCAAACCGCTATACTGGATACAGAACATAGCGAAAGCCCCGGGCACCCACCGGGGCTTTCGACTTTAAGCTCCTAACTGCTTTAGAAAGACGATTTTGCCTCTAACCTGTTTGGAATGAATAGTTTGCAGCCTGTGGAAATCGCATGTACTTGAAACAAAGTAGTTTACCTAGACCACCCCCAGGGGTACCCCGCGTGAAAGGAAGATCACCCAGAACTAACGCCAACTCACCGCCAGATGCCAGCGCATCTTCCGGTCCTGCGTCTTCTCGAGCACGCACGCATACTCCAGCAACTCCGAGAGAACTTGCTCCCCTCGGTCCCCAATTGCTGCGGATCAGCCTCCAGCGTTCGAAGCAGCGCACGTACGGTCTTCAGTCCATCAGCAGGCGAGTACCACTGCGGCGGAGGCAGCCGGCGAAGCAGCTCCTGGTTCCCCGCACCCTCTTCGATCAGCAGGGACATCGAGTTCTCATCCGCCGAAAAGAATTCAATCAGCGGCCGAACTCCAAGTCGCAGAGCCAGACATTCCAGAGCATCCTCATGCCGTGCCAGCAAGCGCCCGTTCACGAAGATATCGAAGCCAGGGTCTTCGCCCTCGACCACAATGTACATGGAAGCAGCCATTCACCCAAGTGTACCCTGCAAAATCCCAGCAGAAAAGTATCAGCGAAGAGACAGCATCGTCTCTTCCTCGCCCATCTTCAAAGCGAGAAGCATCCCCGCACCAGCCGCAAGCAGCACCACTCCGCTCACAACCCGAACCGTCAGCTCAGGCCGCATCAGCGCATAACTTTCCAGCAAAGTCAGCAGCGAAATCACCAGATACCGCGCAGCAAACCGTACCGGAATCATCTCCCTCAGCAACCAAACCAGCAACACCACCTCCGCCACATCCAACAGAGACGAAGGCGACACCACCGACGCCAGCCCGCTCAATCTCCAGACCAACTCCTTCCGAACCGCACTACAAACCACCAGAAACACACCATTGCTCAGACAGACAACCGCAAGCGCCTCCGCCAAACCCATCTCACGGAACAAACGATAGAGCCACACGCTCGACAACCCAACCAAAACCACCGCAAGACACACCGCCCCCTGCATCAACCGCCCACGAAGCGATCCAGAGAACTCAAGCGGCAACAGCAGCAGCAACCCACCGAGTCCCACCAAAGCCGGAACAAGAAACCTCCGAGCCCCGCGCTCCTCGTCTCCAGCCGCAACCACCATCACCACAACCACAGGAACCATCGCAAACAACGCCGACCTGCTGATCTCCGGCACACCCACTCGAGCCCACTCCCCAACCACCATGGGAACCCCAAAGAACCCCAGCCCAGCCGCCGCCACCCGCAGCCCAGCCCTCCCAAACCGAACCCGGCCCCGCACAAACAAAAACGCAACCAACCCAATCAACCCATAACGAACCCCTTGCAACTCAAGCGCAGGCAGACCGTCGGCTCGAGGAACGACCCAGGACGTAGCCGACAAGATACAAACCGCTGCAAACGCAATCCACACGCGTCCAATCATCTCGCCTCTCACCCAGAGACAGAAAGACCGCGCGAAGTGCGCGGTCTCTCCGTCCGTTACGAAGCCTTACCGATTGCCGCCGCCCGAAGGTGGTGCACCGGAACCAGAGCCCGGCCGACGACCGCCGCGACGACGTCTTCCGCCACCCGGCCGCCTCTGTCCACCAGGTCCATTCGGCCCCGGTCCTGCGCCCGCCTGAACCGGAACAGCGCCCTCCGCGCGATTGAAGTTAGGCTCGTCCGTCGACTCGTCACCATCATCGTCGAACTCCTCACCCTCATCGTCGCTCCCGTCAGCATCCCCGACAACAGCATCCTGACGACCCTGTCCGCCGGCGGCACCGGCAGCCACGCTGCCCCCATCCGTACCAATCTGACCAGGCTCAGGAAGACCAAGCTTCGCGCGCTGCTCCCGCAACACAGCCTTCCGCGAAAGTTTGATCCGGTTCCCTTCGATCGCCAGAACCTTCACCAGGATCTGATCGCCTTCGCGAAGTTCATCTTTCACTTCCTTCACGCGATGCTCTGCAATTTCGGAGACATGAAGCAGGCCATCGGTTCCGGGGAAGATTTCGACAAACGCTCCAAACTCAGCCAGACGAACAACCTTACCCAGATAGGTCTTCCCAATCTCAGGCACAGCAGTCAGATCGCTGATCATCTGGATCGCGCGAGCAAGACCATCCGCATCGCTCGACGCCACATTCACGCGCCCAGTATCGTCCACGTCGATCTTCACGCCCGTAGCATCAATGATGCCGCGAATCACCTTGCCTCCCGGTCCAATCAGATCGCGGATCTTATCGGTAGGAATCTGCAACGTATGAATGCGCGGAGCGAACTGCGACTTCTCCTGATTTGCACCCGAGATCACAGCATCCATCGTATCCAGCAGGAAGAGCCGCCCCTTACGCGCCTGCTCCAGTGCCTCGCGCATAATCTGCGGAGTGATCCCCATGATCTTGATATCCATCTGCAGCGCGGTGATTCCGTTACGCGTACCCGCGACCTTGAAGTCCATATCGCCATAGTGATCTTCCGCGCCGGCGATATCCGTCAGAATGGCGTAGTTATCGCCTTCCTTCACGAGACCCATCGCAACGCCCGCGACCGATCCCTTGATCGCGATACCAGCCTGCATCAGCGCAAGCGACGCACCGCACACCGTAGCCATCGAGGACGATCCATTCGACTCCAGGATGTCTGAAACGACACGCAGCGTATAAGGCGACTCATCCTCAGCCGGCAGCACAGCTTCAATCGCGCGCGAAGCCAACGCACCGTGACCGATCTCGCGCCGGCCCACACCAGACATACGACCGACTTCACCAACCGAGAACGGAGGGAAGTTGTAGTGGAGCATAAAGCGGCGCTTCTGCTCTCCCTCATAACTCTCAAGCCGCTGCGCATCGTCTGTAGTACCCAGCGTCGCACTCACCAGCGCCTGCGTCTCACCGCGAGTAAACAGAGCCGAACCGTGGACACGCGGAAGCACGCCAACCTCGATGTTCAGGTCGCGAATCTTATCGAAGGCACGATGATCCGGACGAATCCGATCCTTCAAAACCTGGTCTCGGAAGATCTTCTCGCGCAAAAGCTCATAGTACTTGCTGAGCTTCTTCGCAGCGGCTGCATCACCCTCAGGCAGATCCTTCTTCAGGTCATCCTTGATCGTCTTGACCAGAGCATAGCTCTCGAACTTCGGATGCTTCTCCGTATCGAGGGCGTCTTTCAACTGCGAACCAACCTTTGCAGTCAGCTCATTCAAATACTCGTGATCGACTTCCACCTCGCTGACGGTGCGTTTGGTCTTACCGGCGCGAGCAACAAGGTCTTCAATCGCCGCACAGATCTTCTTGATCTGCTCATGAGCAAACTCAATCGCATCCACCACACGGTTTTCAGCGACTTCCTTTGCGCCCGACTCGATCATCACAATGCCGTCCTTCGTCCCGACGACCATAATGTTCAACTTGCTCTGCGCCCGCTCGGCATATGTAGGATTCACTACAAACTGATCGTCGATCAGACCAATTCGCACCGCACCAACCGGGCCGTGAAAAGGAATATCGCTCAACGCCAACGCGCAACTGGCACCATTGATGCCAAGCACATCGGGATCATTCTCTTTATCCGCAGAGTAGACGAAGGCAACAACCTGGGTCTCATTGCGAAACGCCTCAGGGAATAGCGGGCGAATAGGGCGGTCGATCTGACGGCTCGTCAAAATCTCCTTCTCACTCGGGCGCCCTTCGCGCTTGATGAACCCACCAGGGATGCGGCCGCCAGCGTAGGTAAACTCGCGGTATTCAACTGTGAGCGGGAAGAAATCGATTCCCTCTTTCGGATCGGGGAGGCGGTTGCCGTCGCCAGAACTACGTTATCGCCGCTTGAGGTGAGCGCCGCGCCGGGGCTTGCTTCGCCATGCGTCCGGTCTCGAATTTAATTTGCTTGCCGCCGGCAAGCTCAACTGTCACATCCTGTTTCATGTTGCCTCTCTTCTCTCGTGTTCTGTCGAATAAATAAGCTTGAATCGCGTCATCCGCTGATCGGGCGCGAAAAAGCGCAGCTCGACGCTGGCGACTAGGAAGCCGCCAGCAAGCTGCGCTGGAATAGGTTGTTCATGGACCAACACCCGCGTGAGTGCAAAATCATGAGTGCGGCACCGCGGCGTCCCATCGTCAGCAACCCCACCGACAAGGTCTTGCGAGACCTTGCACGAAGTTGGCAGCCGAATGAGAACGGGCCGTGTATGCTCCCATAGTTTGAACGGTTTCTCCGGGGATGGTGCGGTTACTTGCGGATTCCGAGTTTGCCGATGACCTCGCGATATCGGTCCGCGTCACACTTCTTCAGATAATCAAGCAAGCGACGACGCTTGCTCACCAGCATCAGAAGCCCGCGACGTGATCCGTGGTCCTTCTTGTGTGCCTTGAAGTGTTCCGTCAACTCGCCAATACGCTCGCTCAAAATAGCGATCTGAACCTCTGGACTCCCGGTATCTGAGTCGTGCGTGCGGAACTTCTCAATAATGTCTGTCTTTTTAGCGGATGCCAACACAGCTGTTTCTACTCCTAATCTTCTTTCTAATTCACTCTTAGTGTCCACATAAGGATAGCACCGCTGGCGAAACCGGGCAATCGAGGGCCGCCAGCGATGCGAAACGATTTTGGAGGAACTTTAGGCGATATGTTTCTTCAAAAACTCGACCGAACGCTCCCGTGCCGGCTTTGCCGACGCGGCGTGGTAACTGCTCGGATCAACGTCACGGTTAAAGGCGTGCCCCGCACCTTCATAGACGAAGATCTCCACCTCAGGATGAGACGAACGAACTGCCTCTACCTGATCCTGCCCAATATGGCTATCGTTCGCTCCAAAGTGCAACATCACCGGGCAGCTGGGATCTTCTTTCGCTACCGATCCAATCCCACCCGCATAGTAGCCGACGCAGCCGGAAGGCTGCATTTCATAGTCTTTGCCGCGCGTTGCCACCAGCCAGCTAGTCAACCCGCCGTAACAATAGCCGATAACACCAATCTTCTTGCCCGCCTGCTTCGCCCACTGATACGCCGCAGCCACATCCATCAGCGTCGTCTCGGGCTTCAACATGCCATAGAAGTTATAGGCCCGCTTCATATCCTCCGGCTGGTACGTCAGCTGTACGCCAGGCTCGAACCGGTCAAAGATCGCAGGCGCAACCACGAGAAATCCATCTTTGGCATACCCATCCGCCACGCTGCGGATATGGGCATTGACGCCAAATATCTCCTGCACAAGAATCAAAGCCCCGATTGCTTCCCCGCTGGGCCTTGCAACGTACGCTCCCAGCTCATGACCGTCTTTTGCTTTTAGCTTGATCCACTCACTCATAACTCCATCATATCCAATCCATCGAGCTACCTTGCCATCGTGGGTTGTCAAATAAAGGTAAAAGTCACTCTTTAGAGCTACGGAATCTTCAAGAGAGATCCTGCTGCTTCCCGTCTTCTATTTGCTCTTGGATTCTGCGTAGCTTTTGATCTCTCGCGTCCAACGAAGAAATCGAAACAGTTGTTTTTTTCTTTCCAGAACAGGTTCCAGAAATCGAGCGCGCGCACGGTATCCGCACGTTGGCCCGAATAGGTCTCCAGTCTCCATCGCAGATAGGGACTTCGCCACGGTCTCAATCTGTTACCGCGCGTCGCGTTCCAAAGAAATCTAACCTCTTCGCCCATCGGAGTCCTCAAACTAAAGTATAGGCACTCCCCCAAAGATGTTCTGTCGTTGCCTGTTCTTTTTGCTGTCACCCCGAAGATGTTCTGTCGTTGCCTGTTCTTTTTGCTGTCATTCCCGAAGGGACCTGCGGTTGCGGCTGCGGTTGTCGTAAACATTTGCCGTTGCCTGTTCTTGTTCTGTCGTTGCCTGTTATTTTGTTGTCATCCCCGAAGGGATCTGCGGTTGTACTAAGCATTTACCGTTGCCTGTTCTTTTCTGTCGTTGCCTGTTCTTTTGTTGTCATCCCCGAAGGGATCTGCGGTTGTCGTAAGCATTTACCGTTGCCGATTCTTTTGTCTTCTCTACCGTCCAACCCCCGGCCATGACAACTACTTTTGAACTCAGGCAAAACTCAGGCAAAAGCGACAGTTGCACAGCTCAAGAGCAATCACAGGCAACCGAGGAGCCCTGCAGCTTCTGTCAAGCCCAAAAACTCCCAACTCCAGCCTACACAGTCACATACGCGTGGCGCACTAGTCATACCATTCAGCTATACTTAACTAAGAGACATTGTGCGAAGCCCGACAGGATCCGGGCTTCATCTCTCCGACGCGTTCTGGCACCCAGGGCCTACTCTTCGGGATAGAGGAAAGTCCAGACCTAACCTTCCTCGATGGAAGACTTTAGCACTAAATCAGTACCCCGGGGGTGGCAGTACAAAGGCCGGCCCGAACTCGAAGCCGAGAGGAGTCAGTAAGACGTGACAGCACAAATCGCTCTACCCGCGACCTTCAACGACTTCCTCGGCAACAGCACCGCCATCGAACACCTCCGCACCGCCATCGCCGCCGGTCGCCTCCCTCACTCCCTCATCCTCGCCGGCCCCAGCGGAGCAGGAAAGTACACCCTCGCCCTCATGCTCGCCATGGCCGTCGACTGCCAGCGTCAGCCCCGTGATCTCTGGTCCAACGGTCAGTCGCTCGCCAGCTTCTGCGGCGTCTGCCACAACTGCACCCGCATCGCCTCCGCCGCCAACCTCGAAGAAGAGATCGACAAGGCCGTAGCCGCCCGCGAAGAACTCCGCGAGACAGACAAAAAAGACACCCGCGTTCTCGTCCAGCCACACCCCGACGTCCTCATCGTTCCACCCGACCCCCGCAGCTGCTCATCAAACTCGGCCAGATCCGCACCGTCATCCAGCGCTCCCACTACCTCCCCAACGAGGCTCCGCGCAAGATCTTCATCCTCACCGCCGCGAACATGATGAAAGAAGCCGCCAACTCCCTGCTCAAAGTCCTCGAGGAGCCGCCCGAGACCGTCCACATCATCATCCTCGCCGAGAACCCCGGCGAACTCCTCCCCACCATTCGCTCCCGCTGCGCCACAGTACGCCTGGGTGCTCTACCAGTCGAGCAGATAGAGATGCTCCTCACCGACCGCCGCCCCGACGTGCCGTCAAAGCAGCGCACCCTCATCGCGCGCCTCGCCCAGGGAGCCGCCGGCAAAGCCCTCGGATTCGACATCGAAGCCTACACCGCCTCCCGCGCCGATGCCCTCCTCTTCCTGCGCAACGCCGCCGCAGCCAGCTCCGGCTCCGCAGAACCCGACCACACCGCCCTCTTCAAGATGACCGAGACCTACCGTGCCGGAGCCGAGGGCCAGCAAAAACCTCAGCCCTCCTCCGCAGCCTCTCCCTCCTCCTCGAAGACCTTCTGCTCCTCGGCGCAGGCACGCCGGAACTGCTCCGCAACACCGATCTCCGTCCCGAGCTCGACCGCCTAAGCTCCACCCTCAACTTCGCCTGGATCGAATCCGCCTCCCGTGCTCTCGATCAAGTACAAAGCGGTATGCGCCGCAACCTCCTCCGCAGCCTCTCCCTCGACGCCTTCGCCGGGCAACTCGCTGCAAGATGAACTATCCCATCCCTCCCCGAACAACCGAGCGCCTCACCTCGAGCCCAAAGGACATATCCCGCGCAGCCGAGATCCTCCGCAACGGCGGCACCGTAGCCTTCCCCACCGAAACCGTCTACGGCCTCGGCGCCAACGCGCTGGACGCCTCCGCAGTCGAGCGTATCTTCCTCGCAAAAGACCGCCCCCAGTGGGACCCCCTCATCATCCACGTAAGCAATCGCACCATGCTCGACGAAGTAGCCACCGTCTCCGCAAAGGCAGAGCGCCTCATCGAAGCCTTCTGGCCCGGCCCCCTCACGCTCCTCCTCCCACGCACCAGAAAAATCTCAGACGCCGTCACCGCTGGCCGCCCTCTCGTAGGCGTCCGGATGCCTGCCCATCCCCTCGCCCACGCGCTCATCGAATCCACTGGCCATCCCCTCGCCGCCCCAAGCGCCAATCGCTTCGGCCGCATCAGCCCCACCACCGCAGCTCACGTCCTTCAGGATCTCGACCACCGCATCGACGCAGTACTCGACGGTGGCGCAACCAGAGTCGGCGTCGAATCCACAGTCCTTGACCCCGACCAATCCCCGATGGTCCTCTACCGTCCTGGAGCCATCACCCCCGCAATGCTCGAACCCATCGCCGGTCCCGTTACCATCTATCAGCCGCCACAGCAGACAACCTCCGAACCTCAAAGCCAGCCCTCCCCTGGTGTCGGCATCCGCCACTACGCCCCCGCGCCCGTCTCATCCTGGCCGACAACGAAAACGATCTGCAATCCCAACTCGCCGCAACCCTCGCAACCAACAGCGAACGCATCGGCGTCATGCTCCCCCTGGGCTGGACCCTCACCAACACCTCCGTAGAGATCTTCCGCTGGAATCTGATCGAAGACACCACGTCTCTCGCTCAAACTCTCTTCGCCGGCCTGCATGAACTGGACGCCCGCGGCGTAGCCATCATCCTCTGCCCCATGCCGAAACCTGAAGGACTTGGCCTCGCCATCCGCGACCGTCTGAAAAAAGCCGCAAAATCAGAGTAGAGTCCTCGTTTTACACCGCACACCAGCCGTATACTCCATCCATGCAGAACTCGGAGATCGAACTAAAGTTTCCCGTCCCTGATCCAGAAGCTCTCCAGACCCGCCTCTCCCAACTCGGTTTTCATCTCGTCACCCCCGCACCTTCGAGCACAACACCCTCTACGACACCCCCAACCGCGAACTACGCGCCCGCAAAGAGATCCTCCGCCTCCGCCAGTACGGCAGCCTCTGCACCCTCACCCACAAGCGTCTCCCCGACCAGCAGGACCCCGTCGACACCACCCGCTACAAGATTCGCGTCGAGACCGAAACCATCGTGGCCGAATGCGAGGCCATGGCCGAAATCTTCAAGCAGCTAGGCTACCTTCCAGCCTTCATCTACGAAAAGTACCGCACCGAGTGGTCTCATTCCGCAGACCCCGGCTCCGACATCACTGCCCATCTCGTCCTCGACGAAACCCCCATCGGCACCTACGCCGAACTCGAAGGCCCCACCGCCTGGATCGACCAGACCCTCGCCGCACTCAGCATAGACCCGGACACCTGCCTCACCGACAGCTACGGCAAGCTGTTCCTCGACTGGAAACAGCGCACCGCCAGCCCCGCCGAACATCTCACATTCGCCGAAATCAGCTCTCCCGTACTCTCCTTCCACTAAAGCCTCTCCCGCCTCCGCCGATACAACCTCTGTACCCGGAGGTTCTCCTTGGCAATCCCACTTCGCTATTCGCGCCCCCTTCTTCTTGCCGGAAGCGTCGCCCTCTGCGTTGGCACTGCCTTCGCAGGCGATGTCCACCGCGCAATCCTCTCCCGCACATCCCCAGCCTATCCAGAGCTGGCACGCCGCATGCACGTCGGCGGCAAGGTCGTCCTTCTCGTCTCCATCAAAGCTGACGGCTCGGTTTCAGGCACCAAGGTAGAGTCAGGCCACGCGCTCCTCGCTCCCGCCGCACAAGACGCCGTCACTCACTGGCGCTTCGCTCCGAACCCGGAGGCTTCCGAGTCCGAGATCGAAGTGAACTTCAACATCGACGGACAGTAGACGAAAGCTTCATCGCGGCCGAACCGCCGTCGGGATCAAATCCTGGCGGTGACACTTAACCCTGAAAATAATCTCTCCTTCAACTTTGCTCCGAGGTCCTCATGCAACTGCAGTCGAAGATGTTCCTGATGACTGGCGCTATCGTCGCCACTACCGTTCTCAGCGCATGTATCGCCCACCGATACATCGAAGAGGCCAACGCTCTCTCGAACATGGTCACGGAGAACCGCATCCCCGTCATCATGTCCAGTCGCGACATCCGCTCCCACTTCACGGACACCGTTCGTCTGCTTGAGTCCTACATGCTCTTCGGCATCGACGCGAACGCTTCGGCTACCTACCGCAACGCCCGGCGCAAAGAGTTCGAGCAGGCCGAAGCATCGCTGGTCCAGCTCCACCAGCAGACCTCGCACTTCGACCTGGGCTCCGATGCCCCGCGGCTGATCGCCCTCGACACCGACCTCGCAGCGCTCAAGACCCTTGAAGAGAAGGTCGAAACTCTGAACGAATCGAAGACCCCGCAGGGCTCGGCCGCAGCCTACGACACGCTGCAGAACCAGATCCTGCCCCTCGAAAATACCCTCTTCTCCAACATCACCGAGATCGCCCAGTCCCAAACCCGCCTCGCCAACGAGGAGCAGGCCCACCTCCGCGAAGCCAACCACTTCACCCTCATCATCCTCTGGCTCGGCACCATCATCGCCTCTCTCATCGGCATCTCGGTATCGGTCTATCTTGCCCGCAAGATCACCTATGCCCTCAACATGGTCATGCACCGCGCCGATGCCATCGCCGCCGGCGACCTCAGCGGTCAGCCACTGGTTCTGGACGCTACCGATCAGACCGGTGCCCTCGCCAACGCCGTCCAGAAGATGCAATCGAACCTCGCCGGCATCATCGGCACACTCGCTCAAACCGTCGGCACCATCACCGGCAGCGCCGCCACCATGGGCACAGCCAGCGATCAGATCCATCGCCGCATGGACCAGCAAAGTCAGCAGACCCAACAGGCCGCTACCGCAATGCAGGAGATGTCCGCCTCCATCGCCGAGGTCTCCCGCCACACCCAGTCCGCCGCCGAGACCGCCCGCAGCGCCGCCGAAACCGCCCGCGAAGGCGGAACCATCGTCAAGCAGGTCCTCGGCAGCATGCACTCCATCGCAACCGCCGTCAGCGACACCTCCGCCACCGTCGGCCTCCTCGGCGACGACTCGCGCCGCATCTCTCAGATCGTCACCGTCATCGATGAGATCGCCCGCAAGACCAACCTGCTCGCCCTCAACGCAGCCATCGAAGCCGCGCGCGCCGGCGACCAGGGCCGTGGCTTCGCCGTAGTCGCCGGAGAGGTCCGTCGTCTCGCCGAATCCACCGCCCAGGCCACCGGCGAGATCGCCAGCATGATCCAGGGCATTCAGGACCGCACCCTCACCGCCATCGCCAGCATGGAGAGTGGCACCGGAACCGTGCAGCAGGGCGTCATCACCACCAACCAGGCCGGCGAGGCTCTCGAGCGCATCATCGGCATGGCCGAACGCGTCGATCGCATGATCGCACAGATCGCGATAGCCGCCTCCCAGCAGACCGCCGCGGCCGACCAGTCCAGCGCCAGCCTGCATTCGATCCACTCCCTCAGCCACGAAAATCTCACCGAGATGGCCACAACCGCAGCCGGAATTGAATCGCTCCGCTCCACAGCAGTCACACTCGAACAGCAGGTCGACCGATTCAGCCTCAGATCAGCACCCGACTCCAGGCTCGTTCGCGTCGGCAACAACTCCGAGCGTCACGCCACCTTTCAACCCGCATAGCCAAAACGTCGCTCTCCAAAAAGAAAGGCCCGCCAACAGCGGGCCTCTTCTTTGAAGCACCATCACTAGAAGATCTGGAAATTCACCTCAACGTTCAGCTCAACCAGAACAGGCCTGCCGTTCTCCATCGCCGGCTTGAACTTGTACTGCCTCACCGCTTCCATCGCCTTCTCATCCAAACCCATACCGACGCCGCGAATCACGTGAACGTGGCTAGGATTGCCATTCGTATCAACCCAGAGATTAACCAGAACATTCCCTGCAACCTTAGCCTTCCGGGCCTCTTCAGAGAACTCCGGTTCAACCGAGAAGATCAGCACCGGAGCAGAAACACCACCGCCAATCCGTCTCGGTCCTCCTCCCGTATTGCCGCCTGACCCCGGCCCGATCCCCGATCCGTTGCCTGAACCAAGTCCCGTGCCGCTCCCATTTCCCATCGACATACCTACCAGCGGCGAGTTCGCCACACCAATCTGGGGAATGCTGGTTGCCATCTTAATGTCTTTCTGCATCTCGATCGTCGGGTCAATCTTGATCTTCGGCTCGACCAGTGGAGGCTTGCTCGGCGGCACAATCTGCGTATCCGCAGCCTTCGGCGGCGTTCCCTTCGTCACCGGGGTAGGCCCACGCTGTCCGCCGCCTCCACCCATCGCCTGAGCTCTCGGCGGTGCCTGCGGCGGTACGGAAAGGTCGGTCAACTGAACCATCCTCACCGGTGCGGCGAACTGAACCTTCTTCGCCAGCAGAAACGCGATCAGCAGAATGATCAGTCCATAGATCACCACTGCAGATGTAGTCGCGATAGGGTTCTGCTTGGTCTTCATCCTATCAACAACAGCAATCGGCTTCGACTCAAGCACCAACGGCGGCAGCTTTACCGGGAAAAACACATCCCGCACGCTGTTCCAAAGAGAAGCAAAGACGCCCTCTTGCTCGATAATCAGATCGTTCTCTGCCGGCCTCGAATCAAGGTGCAGAGGTGTTTGGTCCGACCTGCTGAAAGCATCCCGCAGGTTCGCGAAAAACGAGGACCACATGGACCCATCGGTCTCTTCGTTCAAATTCGGGGCATTTGCCGGCCGCAGTGTCGGGCCTTTTTTCTCCGGATCTATCTGCGGTGGTGGTGTCAATAAACTATTCGCCATAAGCTTGCTTCGCCTCGGTGCAGTAAGCCGCGGCCTCCGCACACCACTTCCAAAATATTGCCCGCCTCAACCTGCTTCTTTTCTTACGTGCCAGATGCCAGGTCGGTTCTCTTCCCGGCTCTGGCTAACATCGCCTGGTCATTAAACATTCTACAAACATTCACCAACCGGCGCTCATTCTCTTGGACGCACGCCACCATGCGAATGTCTCCCTGGCATCCTATGTACCATCCCTCCTCGCCGTCTACAATAGAGGTTTGCCACAAACCGCAACTTTGTTATCAGTAACCAAGAGGACCGAATGTCGGAAGCAACCCAGGCAAAACCCGAGCTCAAAGCGTCGAAGTCGACGCCGAACCTCCCCAATGGCGGGAGAGGCGACGCACCAGATCCGGCATCGAAAGCGCTGAAGTCCACGTTGAATCTGCCACAGACGACCTTCCCCATGAAGGCCAATCTGCCCCAGAACGAGCCCGCCCGCCTCCAAGCGTGGCAGCAGAGTGACTTATACGCGCAGATCCGTGCCGCCCGCACCGGCCAGCCAAAGTACATCCTCCACGACGGCCCTCCCTACGCCAACGGAGCCATTCACCTCGGCCACGCCCTCAACAAGTGCATCAAGGACTTCGTCGTCAAAACCAAGACCATGGCCGGCTTCGACGCCCCCTACGTCCCCGGCTGGGACTGCCACGGCCTCCCCATCGAGATCAAGGTCGACGAGCAGCTGGGCCGCAAAAACTCGAGATGGACCCCATCGCCGTCCGTCGCGCCTGCCGCGAGTACGCGCAAAAGTACGTCGACCTCCAGCGCAGCCAGTTCGAGCGCATCGGCGTCTTCGGCCGCTGGAACGACCCCTACCTCACCATGAGCTTCGGCTACGAAGCCAGCATCGTCGAAACCTTCTACGACTTCTTCGAGAAAAAATTCGTCTACAAGGGCCTCAAGCCCGTCTACTGGTGCATCCACGACCGCACCGCGCTCGCCGAAGCAGAGGTCGAATACGAGCAGCACACCTCGCCCAGCGTCTACGTCCGCTACGCCCTCACCAGCGACCCGGCCCAGATCGACCCGCGCCTCGCGGGATCTGACGTCTACACCGTTATTTGGACCACGACACCCTGGACCCTCCCAGCATCCCAGGGCGTAGCCTTCAACCCGCACCTCGAATACGTCGCACTCAGAGCGAGAATCTCCGGTCGGGAAGAAACCCACTCGTCCATCTACATCGTCGCCGCTGATCTTGCAATGCAAGTCGCAGTTGCATGCAACCTCACTGATCTCGAAACTCTCGCCAATTTCAATGGCAGCAAACTCGAGCACGCCACCTTCCAGCACCCATTCCTCGATCGCTCGATCCTGGGCGTAAACGCCGACTACGTCACCGCCGAGCAAGGCACGGGCGCCGTCCACACCTCACCAGCCCACGGTGTCGACGACTTCTACACCGGCCAGCGCTACCACCTCCCCGAGATCCAGTACGTCGACAACGCCGGCCGCCAGCGCCACACCGGCACAAACGGCGGAGGCGGAGCCGCCCAACCCTACGAAGACCTCACCGTCTTCAAATCCAATCCCGTCATCATCGAGCTCCTCAAAGAAAAAGGCGCACTCCTCAGCGACACCACCTTCGAGCACTCCTACCCCCATTGCTGGCGCTGCCACAACCCCGTCATCGTCCGCGCCACCGAGCAGTGGTTCATCGGCATGGAAACCCCGATGATCACCGACGAAGGCACCCTCACCACCTTCCGCCAGCGCGCCCTCGACGAGATCAAAAAGTCGTCTGGGATCCCGCTTGGGGCGAAGAGCGAATCTCCAACATGATCGCCACTCGGCCCGACTGGTGCATCTCCCGCCAACGCATCTGGGGCGTTCCCATCGCCGTCTTCCTCTGCGACAAATGCGGCGAGCCACTCAACGAACCCGCCGTCAATCAAAGCATCGTCGAGCTCTTCAAAAAGAGGGTGCCGACGCCTGGTACAGCCACGAACCCGCATCTCTTCTCCCTGCCGGAACCGCCTGCGCAAGCTGCCATCACCATGAGTTCCGCAAAGAGATGGACATCCTCGACGTCTGGTTCGAATCCGGCGCAAGCTGGCACGCCGTCCTCGACCTCGAACCCGAACTCCACTCCCCGCCGACCTCTACACCGAAGGCGGCGACCAGCATCGCGGCTGGTTCCATTCCTCACTCCTCACCTCCGTCGCCGTCCGCAACCACGCCCCCTACAAGATGGTCGCAACCTCCGGCTGGACCCTCGACGAGCAAGGCCGCGCCTTCTCCAAATCCCTCGGCAACGGCGTCGATCCCGTAGACATCGCCAAGCGCCTCGGTGGCGAGATCATCCGTCTCTGGGTAGCCTCCGTCGACTTCCGCGAAGACGTAGCCGCCAGCGAAAACCTCATGCAGCGCGTCAGCGACAACTACCGCAAGCTGCGCAACACGCTGCGCTTCCTCCTCGGCAACATCCACGACTTCAACCCCGCGACCGACGCCATCGCCTTCGCGCAGCTACAGCCGCTAGACCAGTACATCCTCGCCCGCACCGCCGAGCTCGACGCAAAGATCCGCGCCGCCTACGACGACTTCGAGTTCCACCGCGCCTATCACGCCCTCAACGAGTACGTGAACACCGACCTCAGCGCGCTCTACCTCGACGTCCTCAAAGATCGCCTCTACACCTTCGCCCCAAACCACCCCGGACGCCGTAGCGCGCAAACCGCACTCTGGCGCATCGCCGAAACTCTCACTCGCCTCATCGCCCCTATCCTCAGCTTCACCGCCGACGAGGTCTGGGCTCTCCTTCCGCAATCAGCAACGCGTGAGCCCAGCGTCCACCTCGCGCTCTTCCCCAATCTCACCGACCTCGTCCCAGGCAGCACGCGCCAGATCGAAGAAGACTGGGACCAACTCCTCACCCTCCGCGACGAAGTCCTCAAAGTCCTCGAAGAGGCGCGCACCGCGAAGACCATCAGCAACAAACCCTCCGAGACTCAGATCGTCCTCGGCTGGCTTAATAGCGTCGCAGAAAAACCCAACCCAGTCTTCGAGCAATACAAATCCATCCTCCCCGAGCTCTTCGGCGTAGCCCAGGTCGAAATCTCGAACGCCATCGTCACCGAAGGCAACGTAGAAAAGGGAGCCTTCTACGTTCAGGCCAAACCCGCCGCAGGCTCGAAGTGCGAACGCTGCTGGCGCTTCACCGAAGACGTAGGCCACGAAGCCAACTACCCCACCGTCTGCCTTCGCTGCGCCGACGCTCTCGAAGCCATCCACTTCCCACCCTACGACGCACCACCCAGCAACTCAACGGAGCCGCAAGCCTGATGTCCTCACCGAACAAGACGACCTACGAAGCCGCAACGCCGGCCACCGCGAACGAACCACGCGACCGACGCAGCGTTGCGCTCGCTATTGCCGCAGCAGTCGTCATCCTAGACCGCATCACCAAACGAATTGTCGTCCAGCAACTCCCCAACGGCCAGGCCCACACCGTTATCCCCGGCATCTTCCGCATCACCGACGTCCACAACACAGGCGCCGCCTTCAGCATGTTCGCCGAATCCGCCTCGCCCACCACAGTCCGCAACATCCTCGTCGCCTTCTCCGTCATCGCCGCCATCGTCCTCATCGGAATGCTCTGGCGAGCCGGCCGCGCCCTCACACTCAGTTCCGTCGCTCTCGCACTCATCCTCGGCGGAGCCGTCGGCAATCTCTACGACCGCATCCGTTACAGCTACGTCGTCGACTTCCTTGAAGTCCACATCGGCAACTACCACTGGCCCGACTTCAACCTCGCCGACAGCTGCATCGTCATCGGCGCCTGCCTCCTCCTGATAGAAATCTTCCGCCCGCAACCAACCGACTCCTAAGCCCCACCCCTATCCCCACTCCCTATGAATGACCAGATCACAATTCGCGGCGCACGAACCCACAACCTCAAGGGCATCGACGTCGACATTCCGCACAACGCCCTCACCGTCGTCTCCGGCGTTAGCGGTTCCGGAAAATCCTCGCTCGCCTTCGACACCGTCTACGCCGAAGGCCAGCGCCGTTACGTCGAATCCCTCTCCGCCTACGCCCGTCAGTTCCTCGAGCGCATCGAAAAACCCGACGTCGACCACATGGACGGCCTCGCTCCTGCCATCGCCATCAAACAAAAAATCAGACTCGCAACCCCCGCTCCACCGTCGCCACCGCAACCGAGATTTACGACTACCTCCGCCTCCTCTACGCCCGCTGCGGCACCGTCACCTGCCTCCACTGCGGCGGCATCGTCAAGCACGACACCGTAGACGAGATCATCACCACTCTCTTCGCCCTGCCCGAAGGCACCCGCACCTACGTTATCTTCCCCATCATCCGCGCCGAACTCAAACTCGAGCCGATGCAGATCGCCACCCCCGACGTCGAGGTCGAAGCCCCCAAGCCCAAAAAGACCGCCGCAAAGAAATCCGCGAAGTCCACAAAGCCCGCAGCCATCGAGACCCTCACCCTCACCGACGCACTCAAAGACCGCCTCACCGAACTGCGCCGCCGAGGCTACAACCGCCTCTACCAGCCCTCGGCACTTGAGCCTGACCAGCCCGGCAAAATAGTAGAGTTCTCCACCCCCGAATCCCTCCTCGAACTCGACTTCACCCAACCCATCTTCGTCCTCATCGACCGCCTCACCATCACCCCCGAAAGCCGCGCCAGAATCGTCGACGCCATCGAAACCGGCTACCGCGAATCCGGCGAAGTCCAGTTCCACACCCTCCCCTCCCCTAAAGCCGTCATCTCGACCGAAGCGCAGCGAAGTGGAGAGACCCCCGCATCTTCTCTGAATACCTCACCCAACTTCCGTTTTTCCGCCGCCTTCGAGTGCACCACCTGCCACCGCGCCTATCGCGAACCAGAACCACGCCTTTTCTCCTTCAACAACCCCTACGGCGCATGCCCACGCTGCCAGGGCTTCGGCAACACCATCGACTTCGACCCCAACCTCATCATCCCCGACAAATCGAAGACCCTCGACGAAGGCGCCATCGCCCCCTGGACCACCACAAAATACCGCCCCCACCACGGCGAGATGAAGCGAGCCGCCAAAGCCGCCGGCATCCCCACCGACGTCCCCTGGTACGACCTCACACCCGCCCAACAATCCTTCATCGAAGACGGCAACGCCACCTTCCCCGGCATTCGCGGCTTCTTCGCTGCCCTCGAGCGCAAAAATACAAGCTCCACGTCCGCGTCTTCCTCTCGAAATACCGCGGCTACGCCCTCTGCCCCGACTGCCGCGGCCAGCGCCTCCGCGCCGAAGCTCGCGCCGTCTTAATCAACAATCAGAACATCTGTGAAACGAGCGCCCTCACCATCGCCGCCGCGCAAACCTTCTTCGACAATTTGCAACTCTCACCGGCACAATTAGAAGTAGCCGGAAAGATCCTCGAAGAAGTCCGCCAACGCGTCCACTTCCTCCATCAGGTAGGCCTCGACTACCTCACCCTCGACCGCCTCAGCTCCACCCTCTCCGGCGGCGAAGCACAGCGCATCCAACTCGCCACTTCCCTAGGCTCCCGACTCGTCGGAGCCCTCTACGTCCTCGACGAGCCCAGCATCGGCCTCCACACACGAGACACCGCCAAGCTCATCGGCATCATGAAAGACCTACGCGACCTCGGCAACACCATCCTCGTCGTCGAACACGACCCCGACGTCATCCGCGCTGCCGACCATCTCCTCGACCTGGGCCCCGGAGCCGGCGAACTAGGCGGCCAGCTCCTCGCCGCCGGCACCGTCGCCGAAGTCACCGCAAACCCAAACTCCATCACCGGAAAATATCTCTCCGGCCGCCTCACCATCCCCGTGCCCAAACACCGCCGCGAACCCGGCCGCGAGCACCTCAAACTCACCGGCGCCCGCATCCATAACCTCCGCGGCGTCGACATCGACATCCCCCTCGGCCTCCTCTGCTGCGTCACCGGCGTCAGCGGCTCCGGCAAATCCACCATTGTCCATCAGGTCCTCTATCGCGCTCTCATGCAGTCGCTCGGCCAGACCGAAGGCGCAGACCCCGCGCACCTCTACCGCGAGCTCACCGGCACCCACCACCTCAACGACGTTATCCTCGTCGACCAGTCCCCCATCGGCCGCACCCCGCGATCCAATCCAGTTACATATATCAAAGCCTTCGACGACATCCGCGCCCTCTTCGCCGCCCAGCCCGACGCCAAGCGCCGAGGCTTCGGCCCCGGACACTTCTCCTTCAATGTCCCTGGCGGCCGCTGCGACGTCTGCGAAGGCGACGGCACCGTCACCGTCGAGATGCAGTTCCTCGCCGACATCGAACTTCCCTGCGAAGAATGTAACGGAACACGCTACAAATCCTCCATCCTCGACATCCGCTACAAAGGCAAGAACATCCACGACGTCCTCAACATGACCGTCAAGGAAGCCCTCGTCTACTTCGCCGGCCACCCCAAGATCGTCGACAAGCTCTACGTCCTCGACGAAGTCGGCCTAGGCTACGTCCGTCTCGGCCAATCCGCCACCACTCTCTCCGGCGGCGAAGCCCAGCGCGTCAAGCTCGCCTCCCACCTCGCCACCGCACGCAGCATTACTACGCGCAGCACCAACGACACTGCCGCTAAAGCCCGCAGCCGCACCCTCTATATCCTCGACGAGCCCACTACCGGCCTCCACTTCGACGACGTCGCCAAGCTCCTCGCAGCCTTCCGCAAGCTCATCGAAGGCGGCGGCTCCCTCCTAGTCATCGAGCACAATCTCGACGTCATCAAATCCGCCGACTGGGTCATCGACATGGGTCCCGAAGGCGGCTCTGGCGGCGGCCAGATCGTAGCCACCGGCGCCCCCGAAGAGATCGCCGCCAACCCGCGAAGCCACACTGGCCACTGGCTCGCCCCCGTACTCGACCTCGCCACGCCAAGACCCGAACCAGAGCTCCAGACCACCGCCTAACCCACAAAACAAACTTGACGTACGCGCAATCCTAGGAGACATTTGTTCCCTTCGACAAACTTTGCTTTCTTGCGGACCCAACGAAACACAATCTCAGCAGCAGTCCCTCGGAAAGCAGTCGAAGAGAAGCTTTCGAATCGAGGGACCACGAATGCCCAAATCGACAAAAGCCTCGTCCGCTAAGATTCCAACCAACAGCAAAAGGCTCGCCGATCACTTCACGGAGCCTCGTCCATCCGTAGCCGACCGTGAGGACGCCGGAAAACGCCTGCGAACCACCGTGCCAAGGGCCAACCTCGCGGAGCATCAACTCCCGAAGAACCGCAAAGATCCTGTCGCAATCCTCGAGGCCCAGGCAAAGACTCGGCTCCAGGAGCTCATCCCCGTCCGTTACGCACGGATGCTGCAGTCGCCCTTCGCGTTTCTGCGTGGCACAGCGGCCGTCATGGCTCAGGATCTCGCTCCATCGCAAGTCACTGGCCTTCAGGTACAGCTCTGCGGCGACATGCATGTTTCAAACTTCGGCGTCTTTGCCTCTGCCGAACGCAGCCTCGTCTTCGGCATCAACGACTTCGACGAAACGATTCCCGGGCCGTGGGAATGGGACTTGAACGGCTCGTAACCAGCGCCGTCGTCGCCGGTCAGTTTATAGGAAAAGACCATCCAAGCTGCGAAGCCTACAGCCGAGCAATCGTCAGCTCCTATCGCCAACGGATTCGCGAATTCGCAGAGATGGGCTATCTGCCACATGGTATTCCGTCATCCACGAGGACGACATCCTGGCCGCAGCGCCACCAAGCCGGCTGGACAAATGGAAGAAAGGCATTGAGAAGGCGAAAAAGGGTCACACCTCCAGGTGCTGGAGAAGATGACCGACCTGGTCGACAACAAGCAGCGAATCGTCGAAAACGCTCCGTTCGTAGTACGCGAGACAAAGACAGAGAACGGCATGCCTATCAGCGAAGCTCTTGGAGTATTTCTGGAACAATATCTCGCCTCATTGACCGAGGACCGAAGACAACTCGTCTCGCGCTATCAGGTGGTAGATGTCGCCCGAAAGGTGGTCGGTGTTGGCAGCGTCGGGACACGTTGCTGGATAGGCTTCATGCGAGGCAAGGACGAAGGCGATCCCCTCTTCCTCCAATATAAGGAAGCCCAGGAGTCCGTACTCGCGCCCTACCTGAAGGGACCTAAATTCCACAACGAGGGCCTCCGCGTAGTCTCCGGACAGCACTTGATCCAGGGCTCTCCAGACATTCTTCTGGGATGGGGATTCTTCAACAAAACCAGCTTCTACGTTCGTCAGCTACGGGACATGAAGGGCAGTTACGAGTTCGACCCCGCGACCACGAGCCACAAAGGGATGGAAGCGTACTGCGGTTTGTGTGGTTGGGCCCTTGCCCTGGCGCACGCCAAATCGGGAGATGCCGCAACCATCGCAGGCTATCTGGGCAAGACCGACGAGATCGATGAAGCGCTGACAAAATTCGCCTTTGCTTACAGCGAACAAAATGAACGCGACTTCGACAAATTCAAAGAAGCAGCGCGCACCAAGCGAATCAAAGTCTCTGACGTCGCCTGACCGCTCTAACTTCTTCGTCTTTTCGCACCCAAACCGTGATTCGCCTGCTATCGTGAGCCGATGAGAAAGAAGAAAACGACAACCGCCAACGCGATTCGGCAAGCCGAACTGATCCTGAAGCTGTATGAACTGCGGCGAGAGACGGTCATGCGGGAGGCGCGCTCCTATGTAGGCGGCGAGTTTCTGCCCGCATCCGCCAGTGAATTTATTCAAATCGTCAGCGCAGGAGACAGGCACAGTAGCTTCGTTCTCCAAGTGTATGGATACTGGCAGATGGTCGCCGCCTTCGTAACAAGCGGCGCTCTCGATGCGGACCTGCTCTACAACACCTGCCCCGAGATGTACTTCCAATACGCCAAAGTTCAACCCTACTTGGCCCAGTTTCGCGAAGAGATGAACCTACCCGAGTTCTTGATAGACGTCGAACACCTTATAGAAGGGTCACGAACGGGCCGCAAGCGCCTCGAAGCCATGCAAAAGAACCTGGCAGCCCTCGCCGAGGCACGAAGCCGTCCTCCAATAAAGCCACGCGCGAAGAAATAGCTCCAACCCCAAAAAGCACTGTCCAACAACGAAGAACCCTTCATGAGGACAGCAGCAGCAACCTCTATGCCGAGGCATAGCAGTTATCGCAAGCAGCCTTTACTTGAGCGCCCGAGAGACTTCCAAGTTGCCCGAGATTCGGAAGCTACTGCACGATGGCTGAGTTTTGACAATATGACGTTATGATGTTTTTATGTCGGTCGCACGGGATTCTCTTCTCTATTCACGCGTCGAGACGGTCCTGGCTAGCGAGATCGTTGATGGAGCCCTGAGGGTCGGCGACCAGTTGCCAACTGAAGACAGTCTCATCGCCCGATTTGAGGTCAGCCGCATTACGGTTCGTCGGGCTATTCAGAATCTTGTGAGCCGGGGTCTCGTCGAGATTCGCCGTGGCAAAGGCACGTTCGTCGCTGCGCCCAAGTTCACGCAGGAGCTTACAGAGCTGAGCGGATTTGTCGAGGATATGCACGCACTTGGCCGCAAACCAACCGCCCGCGTGCTCGGTAGTGAGATCGTGGCTGCCGATACGACCGTGGCAAGTCATCTCGCGCTGACTAAGGGTGAGCGCGTCGTCAGAATCCGTCGGGTGCGACTGGCGGATGGCGTCCCCATCTCCTTCGATGAGACCTACCTTCCTTTGGAGATCGGCAAGAAGATCATCACCAACAATTTGAAGGTCGAGCCTATCTTTTCGCTCCTTGAACGCAAATATGATGTTCCTCTGATCGAGGCCGAGTACAAGTTGGAAGCCGTGGCAGCCGAAGCCGAGGTCGCCGCCGCGCTACGCGTGAAGCAAGGTAGCCCGATCTTCCGCATTGAACGAACCTCGTACTCGACGGGCAATCGGCCGGTCGATTACGAGAAGCTGTACTACCGAGGCGATCTCGTCCGCTTCGTCACACGCCTGGCCCGAAAGATTTCGGGATGAGCCAGCCTATGACGGCTCATCCCGCGATCCTGCACTGCACTCGAAAACCGCTAGCTCTTCCTCCTGAGATAACCGTCGATCGCCAACGGCCCCGAACCACCGAGGACGAGCGCCGCGAGGCAGGCAAGGTAGAGCAGGTTAGTCTCGTAGCCCGGTGGTCCGAGCTGGGCATGACCGGAGGTCACGTTTATGAGCTTGATTGAACTGAACCCATAGGGCAGATGGACGGTAAAGATTGCGACGAGCAGAACTGCAGCCATCGGCAAACTAGCAAGCGGGACGAGAGCTCCTAGTAGAACGGCGAGTCCTCCGAAGACTTCGACCAGAATGGTAAGCCATGCCATGAGATGAGGCGCGGGCACACCGATTGCATGCAGGATTGCGGCGAAGACTTCAGGTCCCCTGGACAGCTTGGCGAAGCCGTGCTGCATGAAGCCATACCCAACAATCAGCCGGAGCGGAATGGGTGACCAGCGAGATACCGAAGTTCTATTTAGGAAAACAAAACGGTCGCTGTGTGCCTGTTCCCGTGGTTTGCGAATGTCATTCATGTTCAATTGCTCCTTTTTCTGAAAATCACCGCTGTGGGCTGGACCACGCAAAAGAAGATTGCGGGTGGGGCGAGATCTCCCCTACGTCATTATGACGTTATAATGTTATGATGGTTACACAGATGAATGCAAAATTCTTCTATCGACGTATCGGCCTCGCTCTCTGCAACCTGGAATCTGCAAGATGAACGATTCGGCTAAGGTGCATCGACCTTCCTTCAAGGAAGCACTGCGTTTCTGGTTCAAGTTGGGATGGATTAGCTTCGGTGGCACAGCGGCTCACATCGCCATCATGCACGACGACCTGGTTGAGAAGAAGCGGTGGATCAGCAACGCCAGCTTCCTCCATGCGTTGAGCCATTGCATGATCCTGCCCGGACCAGAGGCGCAACAGCTCGCCATCTATATCGGCTGGAAGCTGCACGGCAAGCGAGGCGGAATTGTTGCGGGGACGCTCTTCGTTCTGCCCTCCATGTTCGTGCTGCTGGCGCTGAGTGTGATCTATGTCAAATTTGGCAACCTGGCGTGGATAGCTGCAATGTTCAACGGCCTGAAGCCCGCCGTCATTGCTCTGGTGGTGATCGCTCTCCAACGAGTTGGCAAAAGAGCTCTGAAAGGACCTGTGCAAAGTGCCGTCGCTACGGTTGCGTTTGCGGGCATGTTTTTTTGATATTTCGCTGTTACTCGTGATGCTCAGCGCTGTTGTTCTTGGAATCGTCCTGGGGAAAATGTGGCCCGGCCTTCTTCACAGACCGAGGGAAGCAGCCGGCGAAGAGAACGACGAAGCGGGCTACTATATCAGCCTAAACTCGGAGACCCTAGAGGCTGGGCCTCTGCTGAAGCCAGCCGCGAAGCTGACTGCAATCGTCCTGCTGCTGTGGCTTCTGCCGCTGCCAGCCTTCTACTTCTTTGTTGAGGACTTCCGCTTTTGGAAGAGCTTGGGGCTGTTCTTTACGAAGACCGCATTCGTGACCATCGGCGGCTCGTACACGGTCATTCCGTACATAGCACAGGTTACCGTGTTGAAGCTGCACTGGCTGACCAGGCTGCAGATGATGGACGGCTTCGCGTTGGCCGAGACGACTCCGGGCCCTCTGATCATCGTGGTGGCTTTTGTTGGATTCATGGCCGGGTACAACCAATTCCACGGCTCACTCTGGATGGGCACGTTGGGCCTGCTGCTAACAACGTACTACACCTTTCTACCGTGTTTTCTCTTCGTATTTGCCGGCGCGCCGCTAGTGGAGCGAACGCAAGGCAAGCCGACGATTCAGGGCGTCTTGGGATTAATCACTAGTGTCGTAGTCGGTGCGATCCTTGCCCTGACACTCTTCCTGGGGAAGGCTGTCATCTTTCCCTCAGGAATCGTGGCACTCAGACGGCTTGATGCAATCTCTCTGGGCTGGGTGATCCTTTCGTTTGCACTACTCTGGAGATTTAAACTTAATGTCATTCACCTGATCCTGCTGAGCGTTGGGTTCGGCTTGATCCGCTATTTGCTCGGTCTATAACAGGATCGTGCATTGTTCCCAGTTTGGTCGACAACTCGGAGTTTACACCAGCGATGAGAGGCGTCCGCCCATAAAGTTTCGTAGCAGTATCCAGCCGCACCCCTCTTGACTCGTCTGTTATCCTTAATTCAGAGAAAGCTGTCGAAGCCCGGCCATTCCAGGTCGGGCTTCCGCGCTTAAGCAGACATACAAAGTCCAGACCTAAACCATCAGGATCGAAGACTTTGCACACTTTCAGGGTAGGAGGGAGAGTACCACCGATGCACCAGACAAGGCACAACCAGCGAACGGCCGCCGGTCCACTCCAGCGAAGCTCTACTGCCATCCCCCAACTAATATCTCGACTGATACTTTGCGCTCTAGTCCTCGCATCCGGGTCCGCCCACGCACAACTGCCGGCAGGCTCCATCGACACCACCGCCGCTCCCAAAACCGCACCCATCGACCCCGCCCGCGCCCAGGCCAACGACGCCCTCGACAAGCAGGACTACCCCACCGCCCTCAAAATCCTAACCCCACTCGCCGACAAGAATCCCAACGACGCCCACCTCCTCTACGACCTCGCCTTCACCCAGGACGCGCTCGCCGAAACTCCAGCCCAGACCACCGCCGCCGAGCAAACCTACCGCCGCGCCATCGCCGCCGACCCCAACTACTTCGACCCCCACCTCGCCCTCGGCCTCCTCCTCGCCCGCGGTGGCCGCCTCACCGACGCCCACAGCGAACTCCTCAAAGCCACCACCCTCACCACCGACAACCCAGCCCTCAAAGGCCGTGCCTACAGAGCCCTCGCTCGCATCGACCAGGCCGCCAACCCCTCCGCCGCCAGCGACGAACTCCTCTCCGCGATCAAAATCACCCCGGAAAGCCCCGACGACATCCTCCTCTCTGGCGAACTCGCCGAGGCCTCGGGCGACGCCACCGCCGCCGAACTCGCCTACCGCCGCCTCCTCGCCGTCGACCCTCAGAATCACGACGCCACAGCCGCCCTAACCCATCTCCTCCTGCACCAGCAGCACCCCGACCAGGCCGAATCCCTCCTCACCGGCGCCCTGGCCAAGGATCCCGACAACCCCACCCTAAACGCCCAGCTCGCCAGCCTCTACGAGCAGCAGGGCAAAACCACCCAGGCCATCCCTCTCGCCGCCAAACTCCACGCAACCCATCCCGATGACGCCGCTCTCACCCGTCTCCTGGCCCGGCTCTACAGCCGAAATCAGCAGTACGACCAGGCCGCCCCCTCTACGCCTCGCTTTTAGCCAAATCCACGCAAGACCCCACCCTGCTCGACGACAGCGCCGACGTCCAGATTCACCTTAAAAACTACGCCGAAGCCGAAGCCCTCCTCAAGCGCGCCATCGCCCACCCCGAAGCCTTCCCGAATCAGGACGATCTAGCCCAGGCCGCCAGCCATCTCGCCTTCGCCGCCTCGGCTAACAACGATCCCACCAGCACCTTGCAAGCTCTCGCGATTCGTGATAAAGTGCTGCCACAGTCGCCGTCATCCTTGTTCCTGGCGGCAACTGCGCACGACAAGTTGCACCATACCAAACAGGCGACCGACCTGTATAAACAGTTCCTCTCCGTGGCAAACGGCCAGTTTCCGGACGAGGAGTGGGAGGCCCGCCACCGTCTCCTCACCCTCGATCACATGAAGTAGGCAAGCGCTCCCTTCGAGGTGCGTTATGAAATCGATCCTTCGTTTCGCTCTCCTTCTCTCTCTGCCATTGCTTCTATCGTTTCCCACTACCTCCCGAGCCGCCTCCGTCGACGACAATCTTCCCAATGCCCAGGCCCTCATGCAGCTCGAGCTGCGAGCCCAGCAAGCCAATCCCCGCGATCAGTGCTTCCTCTATACCGAACTGGTCCACGTCATGACCGAGATGGCGGGCAAACAGATGCTCAACGGCGACGTCGATCAGGCGACGGCGACCCTCAAGAAGGTCAACGCCTACGCGATGCTCATCCACATGGATATGGCCAGCAACTCCAAGCGCCTCAAGAACGCCGAAGAGTTGATGCATCACACCTCCTACCGCCTCGGCGAGTATCTCCATAAAGCCTCCAATGAAGATCGTGACACGCTGCAAGCCACCCTCAAGCAGCTCGACCAGGTCCACGAAGAACTTCTCGCTCAGGTCTTCAAACACTAGGAACAAAACACTAGGAACCGATGCTCCGCAGACTCTCGTTCGTTCTCCTCCTGCTCTTGCCTGCTCCGCACCTTCACGCTCAGCGCACCGAGACCGCCCTCTCGGAGGGCGAAGTCGAGCAGCTCCGAGAGGTCGCCTATTACCCCAGCGACCGCGTTCTCGTCTTCATCAAACTCCTCGACGCCCGTAACAAATCCATCCAGGATCTCTTCGCCCACCCCCGTAAACCCGGTCGCGAACAAGACACCCATAATCTCCTCGAGGAGTTCACCTCCATCGCCGACGAGCTCAATGACAACCTCGACGACTACGGTCCTCGCCACCGCGACATCCGCAAGGCCCTTCCCAAGCTCGTCGACGCCACAGAGCGCTGGTCCTCCAACCTGAAGTCTCCACCTGACAACGAAACCTATAACGTCTCCCGTAGACTCGCCCTCGAAGCTATCCGCGACCTCCACGACCAGGCCACGCAACTCATCGAAGAGCAAAAAGCCTGGTTCCTCGCGCATCCTCCGCCCAAAGAAAACAAAAACGCTCCCATCGACCTGCCTCGCTGATAACCGGTGTGGTCTGCTTCCTTGCCGATCGTCCGCACCCCTTATCTCGCAGGAGCCTGCGCAACCGCACTCGAGCAAGAAATATCGTGTGTGTCGCGTGGTCGTTCTGGCATAATTCACTGACTTTCCCGTCCCACATTCAGAGTGTCGAATCATTCTGGAGCCACGCGGGAGAACACACCGGGCCCATGCACCGAACAAAGACGATCTCTGCATCGGAGCCCTATGAGCAACATCAACGGCAAAGTCTACGCGATGAACATAGTCACTCCCATGAAGCCATGGAAGACGTGGCTGCTTCGCTTGCTGTTCTTCATTCTCTGGAATATCAAACCTCTGCAAAAAGACCTCATCAATCTCTCTTCATCGAGTTCGCTCGTTGGGTCATCGTCCCGCGTCGTCGTTTTCCCTTCCTCGAACACGGACAAGCACAGGAAGATCTTCAGTACGACTACCTGCTCTTCTTCAGCAACTTCAACGGCACCTGGAACCAGTACATCGACGCCTTCTCTTCTGTGCTCAGTCGCGGACTAAACCTCATCTGGCGATGGAGCGAGAAGTTTCCAGGCTCCGTCCCCGTCACACCCTTCAAGGAATACATCGCGCAAGTCCAGTTCGACACCGACTACTACTACACCGCCTATCCCTACGCCACCGCGAACGATCTCAAGGCCGCTCACATCGTCCAATCTTCTCTCGATCAACTAGCCGCCCAGACACAAACTTGCACCCCACAACAGTTCGCCGAAGCCTACCTCCGATTCGTCCTGCAGGTCCAGGCACATCTCGGAAATACGGGCGAGGCGCCGGTCGTCTCATAACAAAAGCGAGAGCAAGCACCATGCCCAACCAGAACGGCAAAGTCTACGGACTCACGATCCTTTCGCCCATCATTGACGACGAAGAGGCAACGCCCTCTCACGACCTGCAAATCCGAAACTACCTCGCCAAACTTCCCACCGACGAAAGAAGCCCATTCGCCCTCGCACCCGCAACTCATCTAGCCCGGCTCGTCGTCATGGACGACGTCATCTACGTCGGCATGCCCGCCTGCGAGGAGCACCTCAAGTCGAAGTACCTCATCTTAGAATCGAACTGCGACGGTGATCTCACCAGCTATCTCACCGGCCTCGCCACCGCCATCCCCGAGCACCTCGACGCCATCTGGAGCCACTGCATCGGCTACCCCGGCGCAGCGAACCTCCAGGCCTTCCTCGACTACATGAAGTCCTGCCAGATAGAAACCACTTTTTCTTCGCCGCAGTCAACGACAAATCAGTTCCCGAAACCCTCCGGGCCTTGCAAACCCAACACGCCGCCGCAGACTTCATCGCGAACCATCAGGGCGCCGACCCCGCACTCCTCCAATCGGACTTCAATAAACTCCTAGCCGACCTCAAGGCGTTGCCAGTTCAAAAGCCCGGCGCAATGGCTCCCGACCGGGACATCAAGACCGGAGGCCGCAATGAGTAACCTCAACGAAACCGACATCCAGGGCTTCGTTCTGCGCGGCTACAACATGCCCTTCGCGCGATACCTCTTCCTGCACTTCGAAGACGCGACCCGCGCTGCCACCTTCATTCACCGCCTCATGAGCGAAGTCACAACCGGTCAGCGTTGGGATGCCGGCAAACCTCCCAGTACTGTCAACGTAGCCTTCACCCACCGCGGCCTCTCCGCTCTCGAACTGCCCGATGCCACCCTCCTCAGCTTTCCCGTCGAGTTCCAGCAAGGCATGAAGAAGCGCGCAGCCATCCTCGGAGACACCGGGCGCAACTCTCCCGACTCCTGGGACGAAATCTGGCGCGACGATCGTGTCCACGCATGGCTCGGCGTCAACTCATCATCTCCCGAAGCCCTCAACGCCCGCTGCGCCGACATGCTCACCGTGATGCGCGAGACCAACGGAGCCATCCTCCTCGACGCGCAGGACGCAGCTTCATTGGTCGTCAACGGCGTCTCCACCACGAAAGAGCATTTCGGTTACACAGACGGATTCGGCAACCCCGACTATCTCGGCGTCGAGCGCAAATCCCAGCCTGGCCAGGGCAAGCTGACCTCGAACGGCGCTTGGGCTCCTCTCGCTACAGGAGAACTCCTCCTGGGCTACGCCGACGAAGCAGGCGAACTCCCCGTAGCGCCCGTGCCCCACATCCTCGCCAGCAACGGAACCTTCATGGTCTACCGCAAGCTCCACCAGAACCTCGCCACCTTCCGCGCCTACCTCGACGAGCACGCCGCTCTCTACGCAGGAGGCAAAGAAAAACTAGCAGCGAAGTTCATCGGTCGCTGGCGAGACGGCACGCCCATCGAACTCTCTCCCGATACCCAGGACCAATCCATCACTCAGGACCCCACCCGGAGCACGAACTTCACGTTCGCCGCAGACCCCGAAGGCACCCGCTGCCCAGTCGGAGCGCACATCCGTCGCGTCAATCCACGCGACGCCTTCGGCTTCGATGGCAAACTCATCAATCGCCGCCGCATCACCAGACGCGGCCTTCCTTACGGAACATGGACCCCCGAAGATCAGCACGTCACCGACACCGAAGAGCGCGGCGTCATCTTCATCGCCCTCAACGCAAACATCTCGCGACAGTTCGAGTTCGTCCAGCAGCAGTGGATCAACTACGGCAACGACGCGCGTCTCGGCAACGAGAAGGATCTGCTCATAGGCAATCACACCGGCCACGGCAGATTCTTCGTACAGGGAGACACCACCCCAGCCAATCCGCCATTCATCTGCAGCGACCTGCCCAACTTCGTAGAGCTGCGCGGCGGCGACTACTTCTTTCTTCCCAGCATCACCGCACTCGGAATGATCGGCATGGGCCTCGTCGATCCCCGTTAGTCCCACACTCCACCTCCCATCGAGAGATCTTTGCGCTTGTCTGTTTTGCGCCGCCATCCTGAGCAAAGTGGCTCACGGCAATTTGTGAGCCACGCAGTCGAAGGAGCCCTGTTCTTGTCTTTGCTCTTGCCTTTGCTTGTTCATAATCCCTCTCACCTGTGCAAATCCGTGTAAAGCTTTTCGTTCTTGGACGGGAGTGCTTATAAAATCGTTCCTGTGCGGAGGGTTCGTCTCCACACAAAGGACAAGCCCTGAACCCACCGAAGCATCCCGGCCCCTCACCCCTGCGACAGTTTCTGCAGATCTTCTCATCGTCCGCAACTCCCTCCCTCTTCCCCCCACACGAGATTCACCAATCCCTCGCACCTCCTCTCAAACCTCGCCTTCCCAGAAAGCCGCGCACAGCAAAATCAAACTCCGCCGCCACCAACTCGCTCGTGGCCGTCTTCGAAGAGCAGTACCGCGAACTCCGCCCCCGCGCTCCCATTCCACCGCTCGACATCCGCTTCCGCCGCTTCACCTCCCTCAATACCACCATCCGCCTTCGCGAAGGCCGCCTGCACGTCCGCCTCTCAGACCTCCTCGAGTCCGCACCCGACTCCATCCACCACGCTATCGCCCACATCCTCCTCGCCAAGCTTTACAAGAAGCCCATCGCCCCCGCCCACGCCGACCGCTACCGCCGCCACGTCTCCTCCGAAACCATCTCGCGCCAGGCCGAACACATCCGCCAGACACGCGGTCGCAAGCGCCTCTCCACCCCCACCGGCCATCACTACGACCTCAACGAAGTCTTCGAGTCCCTCAACACTCGCTTCTTCCACGGTCTGCTCGGCCGACCCACTCTCACCTGGTCAGCACACCACGCCCGCCGGATGCTCGGCCACTACGACGCCGCCCACAACACCATCGTCGTCAGCCGGGTCTTCGACCGCCCCGACACACCCCGCTGCGCCATCGAGTATCTCCTCTACCACGAGATGCTGCACCTCAAGCACCCCGTCCGCGTCAAAGCCGGTCGCCGCTGCGTACACTCCCGCGAGTTCCAGGCCGAAGAGCGCCTCTTCCCCGAGCTCGATGCCGCCAAAGCCTACCTCAAGCGCCTGTAAACAAAACTCGATCTTCACGCAGCCGCAGCCCACCGGCACAGCCAGATCGAATCAGTCCTTGCACGCCTGAGCCAACAATCGCGGCGGAAACGGACTATCCGGTTTTGCAACGATCTTCGTTGCGGTAATCACCTTCTTATCGAGCACCGCTACAACAAAATTCCAGCCCCCTTTGGACATATCGTTCAACCACACCGCTACCAGCGTGTCCGTCTCATGCAACACCGGCAATGGCAGCGTGACATTGCTTTGGCCGGAAACAAACGGTATGCCAAGCTGTTGCAACTGGCATAAATCGTCTTTTCCAACCACGACGTTCTCAAAGTAAGGCTGTCCTCCTCCAAACTCCTGCGGAATCACCGAATAGAAAGTATTCGTGAAGACACAGATGTATCCGATCGTCGCCACCACGAAGACCGCAACTGCCATCACCAGGGAGAATCGTCTCAAACTGATCTGCGGCGCAGGCCGCTCCGCCGTCTCGCGGTCGAACAATCGTGCCGCCACATAGACCGACACAGCCGCAATCAGAACAGGAAGGTAAACCGCCAACGTCACAAGCAGCGACGCAAGCAACCGCTTGGAGACGCTGCCTCCCGGATTCGTGATTCTCCATACCTGCCAAACCGTGCTCTGCCCCATGCTCGGATGTGTCTGGAAGCAGGAAAAAATCGAAGCGCTGAGAAGCAACATCAGAGAACCAACAAACAAGATCGCAATATGTCCGAGCGAAGACAGCCTCCGCACCGTCTGCTCATGGCGCGTCGCCATCGACCACGCGACAAAAAACGCTGGAGACGCCAATAGCAGATACGTGAACAGCACCACGATCCCAGTCAGCAGCAGCTTGGGTTTGGCAAAGGAAAAATCCACGATCCCAAGCCCATGCAGATACGTGTTAATCGCGATCGCACCCGTCGCATACGCGAACGCGGCCAGAATCGTGATGACCTTGGTCGCCTCGCCAAGATCGAAGTGACTCCATATCTCTCCCACCGCCGGTATCTTCTCAGGCTCCGTCATCCACTCCGTCGCAAACAACTCACTCTGCAAGATTCTAACCCGGAAATTACCGCCCTATGCTAGACTTCCGCCCTCTCCACAATCCGGCCCCAGCACCTGCGTTAAGCCACATCAACATGAGATCAACGGTGAATTCACCAGCAAGAAAGGCTATCCGTGGATCTTTCAAAACGCGCAACAGCTGAGTTCTTCGGTACCTTCTGGCTCGTCTTCGGCGGCTGCGGCAGCGCCGTCCTCGCAGCGGCGTTCCCCAACCTTGGAATCGGCTTCGTCGGCGTCGCTTTAGCCTTCGGTCTCACCGTCCTCACCATGGCCTTCGCCATCGGCCACGTCTCCGGCTGCCATCTCAACCCGGCAGTCTCCATTGGCCTGGTCGTCGGCAAACGCTTCGCCCCCTCTGATCTCCTGCCCTACATCATCGCGCAGGTCCTCGGCGCCATCGCCGGCTCCGGCGTCCTCTACCTCATTGCAAGCGGCAAACCGGGCTTCTCTCTCGCAGCCGGCTTTGCCTCCAACGGCTACGCCGACCACTCTCCCGGCGGCTACTCGCTCCTGGCGTGCTTCATCGCCGAGGTCGTCCTCACCGCCTTCTTCCTTCTCGTCATCCTCGGAGCCACCGACGAGCGCGCGCCCAAAGGCTTCGCCCCCATCGCCATCGGCCTCTGTCTCACGCTGATCCACCTCATCAGCATCCCCGTCACCAACACCTCGGTAAACCCCGCCCGGAGCACCGGCCCCGCCATCTTCGTCGGAGGCTGGGCGCTAAGCCAACTCTGGCTCTTCTGGGTAGCGCCGATTCTAGGAGCGATCCTGGGCGGCCTGATCTCCACCGCCTTCTTCGCCGCCCCGCAACCACCCCTCCGCGACGAGATGGCCCGCGACAAACCCTAGATGCCCACTGCGCGTGGAGCGGGCGTTCGCACGCCTCTTAAAGCTTCGCGTGGCCCTCCCGCTGATCGGAATCATTGTCCCCGACCAACGGGAGGACCACGCGAAGCGGTATACAAGTCACGAAGTGACCGCCCCGCGCGCAGCGGGCCCGTCCGGCAGGACACAAACTCCTACCAACTCACCGTTTCGCCTTTCAGATCAGGTTCGAGGATCGGCAGCCAGCTCAGGAGCCCACTGCACCTTCTTCGCCTTCGCCACACCCATAAGCACAAATCCAACTACGACTGACCCCAGCGCAGCCACCTGCGCATTGCTCATGCCCCAGTACAGTCGAGGATTCACCCGCACAAACTCCACCAAAAACCGCCCTATTCCACTCAGCATTAAATACTCGCCAGTGATCGTGCCTACCGACAGGTTCTTCGTGCCGCGCCGCCACAACCACCATGCCATTACCAACGAGAAAATCAGTTCATACACAGGCGTCGGTTGTACCAAAGCATCTGGCGGAGTAGGCAGCACCAGCGCATTCTTCGCCATATGCACGCCCCACGGCAGGGTCGTATTGATTCCGTAGTCACCATCGCCTGAGAGCAGACAGCCTATCCGTCCCACGCCATAACCAATCGCAGCCGCCGGAGCAGCAAGATCGAGCATCCGCAGCGGCCCCACCACTGCGCCCTGTGTGCCTTCAAGAGGCCCCTTGAACCTCGCCATCCTGCCCTGCCACATCAACATCGCGATCCCGGCCAGCATCCCGCCAAACCAAGCAAACCCAGCCTGAAACCAGTGCAGAAAGTCCATCACCACTGCAAACGGACGATGCCACCCCGGCGCAATAATCTGCCGATACGCCGCATAAAGATCAGCCGGATTCTGCAGCTCATGCCAGGCCTTCGCACCCAGCACTCCAGCGATCACCACTAACGCCACCACGTTCAGCGCATCGGCATCCACAGTGTTCCGAACAAAATTTTTATGCAGCACCACCGTCGCCGCCACCGCCGCCAGCCACAACAACAGCCCAAACGTACCCAGATGAATCGGGCCAATATCGATATAGGGAAACATAATCCTCGCTCTATAAAAGTATAGCGGCCTTTGCCTCAGCCCCTATTCGCGTTAGCCTATCCCTTATGTCCTCAAGCACGCCCGTCTTCCCCCCGCCGCAGAGATGGAGATTCTCTTCACCAAACAACAGATCGCCGAACGCACCCGCGAAATTGGAGCCAAGATCTCCGCCGACTACAAAGGCCAATCCATCGTCCTCATCGGCGTACTCAAAGGCGCAGCCATCTTCCTCGCCGACCTCGCCCGCGCCATCCAGGTCGACAACACCTTCGACTTCGTCGCCGTCTCCAGCTACGGTCGCGCCCGCGTCTCCTCCGGCGCCGTTAAGCTCATCAAAGACATCGACAACCCCATCGAAGGCAAGCACGTCATCATCGTCGAAGACATTCTCGACACCGGCCTCACCCTCAGCTACCTCCGCGGCCTCATGCTCCAGCACAAACCGGCCTCGCTAAAGATCGCATCCTGCCTCGACAAACCCGAGCGCCGCCTCGTCCCCATCGAAGCCGACTACGTAGCCTTCAAGATCCCCAACCAGTTCGTCATCGGCTACGGCATGGACTACGCCGAGCGCTACCGCGGAGTAGAAGACATTCGCATCTTCCCCGCCGAAGTAGCCGGCCACTAGCCACAAAATCCCCGAACGGCTGACGATCCCAGCCATTTGGGCCTTCTCTTCACTACAAAGACAGCCGCACGGGTCAGCGCCGTAGCAGAATCTCCCTTCCGCGCCCTACTCCCGATCCAGCGTCCAGATAGTCAACGTCGCAGTGTTGTCATCGACCGCCGCCAGGATCGCCTTGTCTTCGGTCGTGCGCACAGCTAAGCCGAACGACCCGCCCTGGGCCGGATCCACCGGGATCTGCTTCACAAACCTCCCGTCCTTCGTAAACTCCACGATCTCGCTCGGCTGATTGGGATCAGGATTGATGCCATCGTTGTTCGTCACCAGCAGGTGGCCATTCGGAGCCATCGCCAGTCCCAGCGCCCCATGCAGATGAACATTGTCCTGGTAAACGATCGTTCCCAGTCCACCATCCGTGTGACGATCCGCGGCGTCCCGCACTGCAAAGACGGCGTTGTCTCCCGTCGAAGCAACGTACAGCACGTCGCGCCGGTCGTCATACACCAGACCCGTAGGCGACACAAACAGAGTCACCGGATCACCGCGATGGATATACCCCGAAGCAATCGTCTTCGCACTCAGCAGCGTCAGGCCGCTCGAGCTTACTTTGAAGTCCAACCGGACCACCGTCCCGGTCAGATCATTGGAGACAAATGCAATTGCCGTGTCTCCACCATCGACCAGAGCCATGTCCCACGGCCCCTGTATCTCCGCATTCGTTATTGTCTGTATCAGCTTGCCCTGATTATTGATGACCAGCAGGGACCCCGGCCCTGCCGTTGCTGCCGTGCCATCCACCGTCGGCGAGTTCCCGACAACTACAAACCCATATCGCAGCGTTCCCAGCGCCGTAGAAAGCCCCAGCGGTTTTTTACCCTGGAAGAACAGCGTCGGAGATCCACTCTTCGGTACCCTGACGATCGTCGTTCCCGTACCCTGCTGGTTCATGCTGTTGTTGAAGTTCGAGACCAGAATGTCCCCACGCTTCAACGGTCCGGACCCTGTCTGAAAATCGTCCCCAACAAACGCAACCCCGTACGGATTCACATCCCCATTACTCGGTACCGTCGAAACACTTCTCACTGGGCTGGGCAGAAAGGCGTCCTCGCTGTCACGATGTTGCGCGAGTCCCATTCCAGTCGCGCAGACCAGCAGCGTAACGGCGGTAAGAGTTTTGCTCCAACCAGTCACACTTCCCTGGCGAAGCGGCGGCGCATCGGTTTCACGGTGCGAGAAAGATTCGTAGATTCGCATTTCGTTGTACCTCGAAGCGAGATAGTTCTGCCTCGAGTGAGACCATCTCTCAGCAGCAAACGAAACGATAGCCCACCCACATCAGCAATGTCCGTCGACAGCATAACTAATGACAAACTCTTTACAGCTCCATGACACATGGAACCTTTGCGTTTGTGTAAACGCCTCCTCAAAGAACATTTACCCAGGCACCCCACAGTCGCAGTGCTGTTCAAGACACTCGAGAAGGGCGTTGATCCTCAGGGTGCATCCTCACAGCTGTGAAGGCTTCAATTGGGAGAGTAAACGAACCGGACAACCCGATTCTTACTCCAGCATTCATGATCGCGTTCGGTGCAAGTCGGATACAACTGTCCCCACGGCACCGCCAGCGCAATCCGATTCTCCGCTATGCCCTTGCGTATCAGCACTCGTCTCACCCACTCCGCTCGCTGTCTTGAAAGATTCAGATTGTAGCCCTCCTGTCCGTCCGAGGAGGCGTAGCCGTCAATGTAAAAGCGAGCGCTCGGATGATCCTTCAACCATTGAACATTCTCATTTAGGGTGTTCGAGTCCAAAGGACGATCAAAGACATTCACCGGGAACATGATCTCGTGCACGTTCTGGTTGAAGGTCTGTTCGTCGGGGCCAAACAGAGCCACTCTCGGCTTTCCCCAGTAGTCAACCCAAAAGGCAACATCAGCGGACGAGGTACCTCTCTGTGCAAAGATCGCGATACTGCTCCAAAGCAGCATCGTGACCGGGACGAGAACAAGTCGGCATTTCATGGGTAAACCTCCATTCGGTTGTGATGCGCCTGTTGTGGTGCTCTTTGCCAAACTAGGTCGGTGGGGATTATCGACGCCCGTTATTGCGAAACTAATCAATCGGAACGACCGCGTATATTAGCAAAAATAACAGCGGCGTCTCCGAGACAAAATAACAGCGGTGTTTCCGGGACAAGAAATTCTCGCCGACACCGAGTCCCTGGCGGAGACGCTAAACACCACTGTTCAACCACCGAACGCCTAGCCCGGTTCCCTTCATTCACAATCTCGCCAATCTCGAGAGCGGCCAGGAGTGTCGTTCACAGATCTTTTACCAACGTCAGCGTTACTTGGCGCAGTGCCAGGTCAAGATACAGAAGACCCAGCGAGATCGCAGATGCCCTCGAACGCTGCAATCGCTCAAATCAATCCCGCAAAGTCAGCTTATAGGTGAGGCGTCTTTCAGCTCACCCTCAAGTGAGCTCAAGCGAACTAAACCATCCCAAATTCCCTCGCCAGCAACTCATAACTCCGCAGTCGCTTCTTCTGCTCCCACACAATCGTATTCAGGATCAGCTCCCCGATCCCCAACTCCACAGCCATCGCCTCCAGCTGTTCCCGCACCAACGCAGGCGTCCCCACAAAGTACCGCGGCCACTCGCCCTCCTCCTGCGGCATATCGTCTAACAAGTACAACTCACGCGCCGCATCCTCGGGCGACGCCACCGGTCTCCGGTCCCCCTGCCGAATCCGCCGCTGCAGCAGCCGCACGCTCGAAAACAGAAACTCCGCCTCCTCCTGCGTCTCCGCGCAGATCGCGCCCACCGCCACCGTAGCCTCCGCCTCATTCCGATAAGTACTAGCAGTAAAGCCCCGCCGATAGGTCTCAATCGCCGGTCGCGTATTTACCGGACTGAAGAAATGCGCAAACGAATAAGGCAGCCCAAACTCCACCGCCGCCGCCGCGCTCCACATACTCGACCCCAGCATCCACACATCCGGCCCACCCGGCATCTCCGGCGAAACCCGAATCCCCGCAAACGGATGCGCCTCTGGAAACCGACGCCCTAGAAACGCCAGCAGCTCGCTCACCTGATCCGGAAAATCATCCAGCATCTTTGTCTTCCTGTCCCGCTTCAGCGCCAGCGCCTCTATCGGCCCACCACCCGGAGCACGCCCGATCCCAAGATCCACCCTATCCGGATACAGCGCATGCAACATCCGAAAACACTCCGCCACCTTCAGCGAAGTGTAATGCGGCAACATAATCCCACCCGACCCAATCCGTATCCGCTTGGTCTCCGCGCCAATCCGAGCCAGCATCACCTCCGGAGCCGTACACGCCAGCGTATCCATCGCATGGTGCTCCGACATCCAGAATCGCCCATACCCCAGCCCATCCACCAGCCGAGCCAGCTCAATCGAATTCGCCAATGCCTGCCCCGGAGAACTTCCCGCCGGAACCGGCGACTGATCCAACACCGAAAGACTCAATCTCTTCTTTTCATGACCCATCTCTATTGGATGATCCCACAGCAGCCCGAGAACCACCCCGCTCAGAAGAGTGCTCCTGATTTTGACATCGTCTCAGCCAACTCTGCCATCATTTGCGCGAGATTTTGCGGCATCTCAAGGCTCCTTTCAAGTTAGGAGCCTCCTGTGAGCGTAGCCACGAACGCGATCCAGCTTGTCGGAGATCTTTCCTCGAACTCTTCGGCCCTCGGCCCCCAGACGAAACGTCCTCCTTCGATGCGTCCTTCAAACGCCTGCGCATCCCTCTATCACTCTGCCGGATCGCATTCGAAGACGCTGCCCAGCAACGCGAACTGCCTATTCTAAACTGGTGGGAAAGGCTGGGAGAGCACGCCATCTCTTCCTCCCGTCAACGCACTCACCGGCCCAACCCGATTAAGAGAATCTCCTCAAACCCACCTTTGACCCCTCTACCCGCCGGGATCGGCGACTGATCCAACACCGAAAGTCGAAGTTTTTCTACCTTGCCTACACTCCCCGCCTTTGATGTTGAACCGCTCAAATCGAATCCATCCCCCGAAAATCTATTTCGCCTTTTATTCGCTAAAATAAGGCATCGAATCACCCAGCGATTCGACCTCGTCCTGAATGAACATCCAGCAAAAACTCGAGATCCTCGCCGACGCCGCAAAGTACGACGCCTCCTGCGCCAGCAGCGGAGCCAAACGGAGCGGCAACGGCCAGGGCATCGGCCACTCCGACGGCATGGGCATCTGCCACTCGTACACCCCCGATGGCCGCTGCGTCTCTCTCTCAAAATCCTCCTCACCAACTTCTGCACCTACGACTGCGTCTTCTGCGTCAACCGCATCTCCTCCGACATCCAGCGCGCCCGCTTCACCCCCGAAGAGGTCATCACCCTCACCCTCGACTTCTACAAGCGCAACTACATCGAGGGTCTCTTCCTCTCCTCCGGCATCATTCAGTCGCCTGACTACACCATGGAGCAGCTCATCCAGGTCGCCAAAACCCTCCGCCTCACCCACCACTTCGGCGGCTATATCCATCTCAAAGCAATCCCCGGAGCCAGCCAGCTACTCATCGAACAAGCCGGCCTCTACGCCGACCGCCTCAGCGCCAACATCGAACTCCCCACTCAGCAGGATCTCATCCAGCTCGCTCCCGAAAAACTCCACCATCATCGAATCCACCATGAACCAGATCGCCACGCGCAAAGACGAGGCCGACGAAGACCGCCGCAAATCCCCCAGGCCCCAAAGTTCGCATCCGCCGGTCAATCCACCCAGATGGTCATCGGCGCCACCCCTGCAACCGACCGCGAAATCCTCACCACCGCCACCCACCTCTACGGCCACTACAAACTCCGTCGCATCTACTACACCGGCTTCAGCCCATACCCCGCCGCCGACGCCCGTCTTCCATTAAAACCAGCACCCATGATGCGCGAACATCGCCTCTATCAATCCGACTGGCTCATGCGCTTCTACGGCTTCAACGCCGCCGAGCTAACTTCCGAAGAAAGCCCCTCCCTCTCCCTCACCGAAGACCCCAAAACCACCTGGGCCAAACTCCACCCCGAGTTCTTTCCCGTCGACGTCAACGCCGCCCCCGCGAATCCCTCCTCCGCGTTCCCGGCATCGGTTACCGCAACGTAGAACGCATCCTCAGCATTCGCAAATATCACCAACTCCTTCTCGACGACCTGAAGAAGCTCCACGTCCGCACAAAAAACGCCCTGCCTTATCTCATTACCATCGATCACATTCCTCGGCAGCAACCTGCAACCGAAGAATCGCAACTCACCACACAGCTCGACCTCTTCACCCCCATCAGCGCACTCACCGGCTCCGTCTAATGAAGCGAATCCCCCTCGAGCTCGACTTCAACGCCTGGCGCGAAGCCGCTCGCGAAGCCCTCCACCTCGGCTATCGCCCCGAAGAACTCGACCTCCAGGACTCCACCGTCCCCACCACGCTCGACCTCACTCTTGAGTTCTCCGAATCCCCAACCGGCACCCCAATCCCCGCACCACACACCTCCAAAGCCTTCCTCGAATCCGCCAGCATCGCCGCCGTCCACCGCGATCCCCATCGCTGGAACCTCCTCTACCGAATCCTCTATCGCCTTCAGACCAACCGCAACCTCCTCAAAATCTCCGTCGACCCCGACATCGCCGAACTCGACCGCCTCGAATCCCAGGTCCGTCGCGACCTCCACAAGATGCACGCCTTCGTTCGCTTCCGCATGGTGCTCGAACCCGGCGACCCCAGCGGCCGCCCCATCGTCGTAGACGAGTCCCTGCCCAACGAACCAGGACCACATCACCTTATCCTCGCCACGCCCACCCCCTTCGGCCTCAATCACACCGAACTCCCACACTGCGACCCCGATCCGCACGCAACCCCCACGCCCTCCCAGCCCGACACCTGCGAGCACTTCATCGCCTGGTACCAGCCCGACCATCGCATCCTCCCGCTCGCCGCACCCTTCTTCGCCGAACGCTTCAGCATCATGCGCTGGACCATACTCACCCCTGACGCCTCCGTCTCCTGGGACCCCTCCACAAAACAACTCGCCTTCGCCCCCGGCCTTCCCCGCGAATCCGCCCCCGCCGAAGACGAGCTCGAGGACCTCTGGCGCTCCTACTACTCCAGCATCTACAACCCCGCGCGCCTCAACCCCGAAGCCATGCGCAGCGAGATGCCCGTACGCTATTGGAAGAACCTCCCCGAGATCTCGCTCCTCCCCGACCTCATCACAAAATCTCAGACCCGAGTCTCCGCCATGGTCACTACGCAAAAACAGCAACCCTCCGCCCAGCCCTTCGTCCCCGAAGACCACACCCTCCCCGCCCTGCGAGCCGCCCTCCCCACCTGCAAAGGGTGCGACCTCTACAAACACGCCACTCAGGCCGTTCCCGGCAGAGGCGGCGCCCACGCCAGGCTCCTCCTCGTCGGCGAGCAGCCCGGCGATCAGGAAGATCAACAAGGCGAGCCCTTCGTCGGCCCCGCCGGCAAGATCCTCGACCGCGTCCTCGCCGAACTCAACATCGACCGCTCCAAAATCTACCTCACCAACGCCGTCAAGCACTTCAAATTCGTCCAGCGCGGCAAACTCCGTCTCCACCAGAACCCCCGCATGTCCGAGATCAACGCCTGCCGCCCCTGGCTACTCGCCGAACTCGACTCCATTCACCCCCACGTCATCCTCTGCCTCGGAGCCTCGGCCTCCAAGTCTTTACTTGGCGGCACCTTCACCCTCATGCGCGACCACGGTAAGATCCTCCAAACGCCATACGCCAATCAGGTCATCGCCACCATTCATCCCAGTGCCGTCCTCAGAGCCCGCGACAAAGACTCCGGCGAGCAACTTTACAACTTCCTCCGCGACGACCTCGCGCTAGCCTGGCACATCTCCCTCAAAACCAACTAACTCCTCAGCACCACCAAAACCACGCTCGTCAGCACCACTAAAACCATCCCTCGTCAGCACCACGAAAACCATCCTCGTCAGCACGACAAAAAACACGTCATCTCGACCGAAGGCGGCGCACTTTGCCGCCGTAGTGGAGAGACCCCGGTATTTCGCCGTTGCAGCCGTCGAAGGGCCCCGAGCCTCCCTTAAACCAGCCCCAACCCCCGTATGATAGAAAGTAACCCGGCGCGATCACCGTCCCCCGCCGAAGGAGTACTTTTTGAACACGCTGTCCATCACCGATCCCCTTCCCCGCGGCCCAGAGCACTTCGACGCCGAAGCCTTCGCCGCCCACACCCTCTCCTCCCCTCACAACCTCGCCGCCGTCCTCGACCACACCCTCCTCAAGCCCGACGCCACCCGCACCCAGGTCCTTCAGCTCTGCAACGAAGCCGCCCAACACCGCTTCGCCTGTGTCATGATCAACCCCACCTGGGTCTCGCTCGCCGCCGCCGCCCTCCAGGGCACCGGCATTCCCGTCGGCGTAGTCATTGGCTTCCCCTCGGCGCCACCCTCTCCGTCTCCAAGCGCGAAGAGACCGCGCACATGCTCAAACACGGTGCCCACGACATCGACATGGTCCTCAACGTCGGCCTCCTGAAATCCGGTCAAACCTCTGACTACGAAGCCATCCGCCAGGACATCCACGGCGTCGTCGAGATCGCCCATGCCGCCGGAGCCATCGTCAAGGTCATCCTCGAAACCTGCCTCCTCACCTTCGAGGAGAAGCTCCGCGCCTCCGAGCTAGCCCTCTCCGCCGGAGCCGACTTCCTCAAAACCAGCACCGGCTTCTCCACCGGAGGCGCCACCGCCGACGATATCGGTCTACTCCGCGGTGTAGCCGGCATCCGCGCCGGGGTCAAAGCCTCTGGAGGCATTCGCTCCCTGGCCGACACCACCACTATGCTCCGCGCCGGCGCATCCCGCATCGGAGCCAGCGCCAGCGTCAAAATCGTCAACGAACTCGCCGGACACGTCACCGACCCCGCCACCTCAACACCCACCTACTAAATCCATCGCGTCTCATAGCAACGGAACCCCTGAAGACGTAGCATGGGGATCCCTAATGAGGCGTCTAAGGAAAGGCGTCATCTCGACCGGAGCAACGAACAGCCTCATCGTTCGTTGCGCAGTGGAGAGATCCCCGTATTTGCCTTTGCAGTTGCAGCTGCTGTTGGAGTTGCACTTGCAGCTGCAGTTGTCGTTGCCCTTGCACCCGCTGTTGCAGTTGCAGTTGCGGCTGCTGTTGCACCTGCAGCTGCCGTCGTTGCCCGTGCCTTTGCCGTTGTCCGCCCTTCGCCGTCATCCTGAACGAAGTGAAGGATCCCGACACAATCCACCCACCCCTACCGTTCGAACCTTCCAGCCAGAACACTCAACGTCTCCCCTGCCACCACAGAAAACCTCCTCGCGACCGCCGAGGGAGGCCCCAATCCACTGTCAAGCCCCTAAACGTCCCATCCCATTCAAAATCATAAACATAGACGTGGCGTATCAGTTCTATCATCTCCGTTATAATGGAGATAGTATTCAAAAACACGACCCCGGTCACCGGGGTCATCTCGTTCTACACACAAAGGAGGATCAACCCCTAACCCTTTTGGAATGACGATTCTGCAGCTAAACCTCCTGCAATGAAGTTTTTGCGAGTAGCGTGTCTTTGCAAATCAAACAAAAATAAACTACTTCCACAGCAAGAATGTGGGGGTACCCCTCACCGCCAGAAGCGGAGGAACAACTCGAAAGAAGCCGCAAGAGACAGCACACTACCCGCCTCCGGCAGAACAATCCACACCATTCAGGCTGGTCGTCAACATCGACTCGCAATCCCAATCGTGCACTCCCCAAACTCAACCTCACCCGGTAATATCAACGCAAAGCAGAATGCCTTCCCCCATCAAACCGAACGCTCCACCGGCCGGCCAGGAAGCGCCCGCACCCCAGCACCCCTACGAAGGTGACTACCGCCCCCGACCCCGCAGCTCTTCCATTCCCACGCCGCCGACCCCAAAATCCGCGTCGAGCCCCTCCAGGTCGAGTTCCTCCACAACCTCGCCGACGCCCTCAACACCACCCTCGACCTCAACACCCTCATGCACCGCGTCGCCGACCTCGTTCGAGCCGTCATCGATTACAAAATCTTCGCTATCCTCCTGCTCAATGACCGCTCCGCCGACCTCCGCATGCGCTTCCAGATCGGCCACTCCAGCGAGATCGAACGCATGCGCATCAAACTCGGCCGCGGCGTCTCCGGTCAGGCCGCACTCCAGCGCAAATCGCTCCTGGTAGAAGACGTCACCACCCAGGAGAACTACATCGACGCCAACCCCATCGTCCGCTCCGAGCTCGCAGTCCCACTCGTAGTCAAGAACAAGGTCATCGGCGTCCTTGACCTGCAGTCCGAAACCATCGGCTACTTCACCATGGAGCATCAGCGCCTCCTTGAACTAACAGCCTCCCGCATGGCCATCGCCATCGAGAACGCCCGCCTCTACACCCGCGTCTCACGCCAGGCGCAAACGCTCTCGGTCCTCAACGACATCTCGCGCGAGATTACCAGCATCCTCGATACCGACGACCTGCTCGAACGCATCGGTCAGCTCCTAAAACGCGTCATCGACTTCCACATGTTCAGCATCCTACTGTGGAACGACCGCACTCAGCTCTTCGAGCACCGATTCTCCTCCCGCTACGGGGAACGCGTCACCCGCGGACGAACCATCGCCCTCGGCGAAGGCCTCATCGGCACCGCCGCCGTGCTCCGCGAGCCCATCCTCGCTCCCGACGTCCGCAAGGATTCCCGCTACGTAGAAGCCAATCCCGAGGTCCGCTCCGAACTCGCCATCCCCCTCGTCTACAAGGGCGAGGTCATCGGCGTCCTCGACCTCGAGCACACCCGCGTCAACTACTACAACGATGACCACCAGCGCACCCTCTCCACCCTCGCCTCGCAGGTCGCCATCAGCATCGCCAACGCTCGCCTCTACCAGCGAATCCACGAGGAAGAACAGCGCATGGAGCGCGACCTCGACATGGCCCGCCAGGTCCAGCTCCGCCTCATGCCCTCGCACCCACCAAAGCTCGAGCGCGCCGAGATCGCCTCCCGCTTCGTCGCCGCCCGCTCTATCGGGGGCGATGTCTTCGACTACCTCGACTATGGCTCCGGCCGCATCGCCATCGCCGTAGGAGATGTCAGCGGCAAAGCAGCGCCAGCCGCACTTTACGCCGCACTGGTCAGCGGAATCCTCCGTTCCCTCGCCCCACAACATCTCTCACCCGCGGCCATGCTCGCCGCCCTCAACGACCAACTCCAGGAGCGCAAGCTCGACTCGCAATACGTCACTATGCTCATGGCCGTGTGGGATGACAACAATCAGACTCTCCAGATCGCCAACGCCGGCTCCGTTCAGCCTCTCTTCGTCGCCGCCAACTCAGACATCAACAAACCTCCCAGCGTCCGCACCATCCAGGCCGAAGGCTTTCCCTCGGCCTCTTCCCCAACGCCGAGTACGAAGAGTTCACCCTCTCCACCCGTCCCGGCGACCTCATCGTCTTCTTCTCCGACGGCATCGTCGACGCCATCAACGGCACCGGCGAGATGTTCGGCGACGAACGCCTCACTCAACTCCTCAAGTCCCAGCACCAGCCCACCGCGCAGTTCACGGTCGACGCCATCCTGCAGGCCGTCACCGATTTTCAGGCCGGCACTGCCCATTTTGACGACGAGACCATCGTCGTCCTCCGCGCCACCGAGCAAACCACCTGAAGCCGACCAGAAAAGGTATACCCGTCACGAAGTGACCGCCCTCCGCGCAGGAGGCCCGTCCGGCAGGACAAACAATCAAACAGGAAAGAGGCCTGCATCGAGCAGACCTCCCATCCTCTCTTCAATCACGCTGCATTTCAGGCAAAGCTACTGTCGTCTCCACCGCCCGACCCATCATCGCCAAGGTCGCCGCCATCGTCGAATGAAGCGTCATCACTCGAACTATCCGAATCGAAGCTGGCATCATCGCCAGAACCAGAGTCATCAGACCCATACAGCGAATCCCGATCGTTTGAGGACGCATCCGAACCGCCACGCGATCCAAAGTCCCGATCCTCCCGCTGCCCGAGCGATCTCTCATCCGCCGAGACATCGCGCCCGCCACGATCATCGCCATAGTAGTTATTGACGATCTCCTCGGTCGGACGCTGCCCTCCATCGAAGCCGCCCAATCCCTGGCCGCCGCCGTAGCCCCCTCATGCCCGAATCCATGCATAAGCGACTCCACGCCCTCGAACGCCAGCGCGCCCGCTGCAACACCAGCAGCGGTCTGCAGCGCGCCACGCATAAACCCGCCGCCCTGCGGAGCACCATATTGAGCCGGTGGAGCCCCATATTGCACCGGAGCAGAACCATACCCGCCCCCACCGGAGCGTACGGCGGATAAGCCGGCCCTCCCTGTTGCGAATAAGCCTGCTGTGGCGGAGGCGGCGGTGGAGGCACCGGCTCCTCATTTCGCCCCAACAAACTTCCCAAAAAACTCGTCGCATGCTTTGGCTCAGGATGCTGTTGCATCTGCTCGATCTGCGCCTTCGCCTGCGTCAGTTGTGCCTGCGCCTGCTCCAACGCATACTTCTGCACCAACACCGTCTGGGCCAGAATGTACAACGCGTCCGGATTCCGTCCCAATCCCTGCTGCAGCATCTGCTCAGCGTCTGTATCTTTCTCTGTAAGCTGTGTCTTCTGAATGCGATCGATTAGACCACCAATCATGTCCTGTTCTTGAGGAGTCATCTCTAGTCCTTTTCCGTTATCCTGCACAAACTGCCTTCAGCGCTGCAAAACCAGGCGCCGCTCAACGCTATCGACTGATGGACGAACAAATACGACGAAGGTCGTTGTCGCACATCGATTCACCTCTCACATGGGATGCTCCGCAATCCTCTCGAGTCATCGGTACGCAAAACAATTCATCCTAGTTCCCCTCGCACCTGGCCCACTACGAGGATGATGAGCGAAATGTCAGAGACGAACCTCGCGTCCAGCTAGGTCCGCGATATGGCTTGAGGGTTCAACATCCAAGGAAACCAGCCCGATTGCGGCAAACAACGGCAATTCTCTGGATCTTGCTTCGGACTCCTCATCGATGGTCTCCCACGGCACAAACCCGGTTCGTTTCTGAAGGTTGCTGCTCAAGCGGAAGAGGCATGCCCCGTACTAAGAAGTTGCTCCTTAGCACCTCGTTATGGATCGTGTGTCCACTTCTTCGTCTCACGACTCCCAAAAGCATTTAAGCTAGAGCAAATGTCCTCCTCATCGACCACGCAAACGATCCGCCCAGCCCGCACCCTGCAAGGATCCCTCCTCCTGCCCGGCGACAAATCCATCTCACATCGCTACGCCATGCTGGCCGGCATTGCAGAAGGCACCACACGCCTCTCCAACTTCTCCACCGGCGCCGACCCACACTCCTCCCTCGCATGTATGGAAGCCCTCGGTGCGAAAGTTGTCCACAAAGAAGACAAGACCATCGAGATCACTGGCACCGCCGGCAAATTCCGACAACCCTCCGCACCCCTCGATTGCGGCAACTCCGGCTCGACCATGCGTATGCTCGCCGGCCTCATTGCTCCTCATCCTCACACATTCACCCTCATCGGCGACCACTCCCTGACCCTCCGTCCAATGGAACGCATCCGCAAACCCCTCAGCCAAATGGGAGCTAAGATCGATCTCGTTGAAGGCCACGCTCCTATCACCATCCACGGCGGCCCGCTCCACGCAATCGACTTCGACACGCCCATCCCCAGCGCGCAGGTTAAGACCGCCGTCCTCTTCGCCGGCCTCCAAGCCAACGGCACCACCAGCCTCACCGAATCTATCCGCACTCGCGATCACTCCGAACACGCCCTCCGAGCCTTCGGCGCTGCGCTCAACCGGGAGACCGCAGCTTCAGGAGATGTCGCGAAGCTAAGCATCCCCGGCAATCAAACCCTGAAAGCGATCGACGCCACCATCCCTGGCGACATCTCCTCCGCGGCCTTCTTCCTCTGCGCCGCACTTCTCTTCCCGACTCCAACCTCATCCTGGACGGAGTCGGCATGAACCCCACTCGCGCCTCCCTGCTGGACGTCATCACCTCTCTTGGCGGCAAAATCAAGGTCCTCAACGTCGAAGAGCACCACGGCGAACTCGTCGGCACCGTTCAGGTCAACGTCTCGCCCAACGGGCTCCGAGGCATGCACATCGGCGGAGCCCTCGCCGCACAGATCATCGACGAACTCCCCGTGCTCGCCGCCATCGCCCCCTACACCAGCGACGGCATCACCATCCGCGACGCCAAAGAACTCCGCGTCAAAGAGTCCGACCGCATCGCGCTGGTCGCCAAAAACCTCCGCGCCATGGGAGCCGAACTCACCGAACACGAGGACGGACTGGTCATTCCCGGCAACCAACGGCTTCACGGAGCACAAATCGACTCCGGCACTGATCATCGCATCGCCATGGCCTTCTCCATCGCCGCCCTTCGCGCCACCGGAGACACCGAAATCCAGGGCGCTGAATCCGCTGCCATCAGCTTTCCCGAGTTCTTCGCTCACCTCAACGATCTCTGCAAGCGCTGAGCCATCGTCAAAACGGCAACTTGCTAAGCCGACTTCAATCCTCCAACAGGTCCATGCAAACATCCCCAGGCGACTCCCGCGCCATCATCATCACCGAGATCGAGCAGTTCGGAGGTGCCGAGCGCAGCGTCCTCGCGCTCTCCCGCTGGCTTTATCAACGCCACCGCCGAAATCACATCGTCACCTACTTCGATCGCTGCAACTTCGCACAATACGCCACCCATCCTCTGCAGGTCATCGAGCTCAAACCCTCATCTGGAGCACGCAACAAGATCGCCGCCCTTCGCACTTACTTCAACCAGCACCCACCAAACTCACCCAAACCACTCGCATCCGGCTATCAACCTGCCCTTCACGCAACCCTCGCTGGACAGCGCGCATTTCACACCCTCATGCACGACACGCCCTCACTCTTCGGAGATCAGGACAACCGTAGCCTCTCCACAAAGCTTCGCATCGCAATCTCGAATCGCATCATCGGCTACGGCCTGCGCACCGGCGGCAACACAATCGTTACCAGCGAATACCTTCGAAGCGAATGTCATAAGGACTTCAACATCGACGCAAAGATCGCTCGCATGGGTGGTCTCAGCACCCAGACTCAATCCCCTCCTTCCCACCCCGTAAACGACCAACTCCGGATGTTCTCCGTCTGCCGCATCGAGCCCAACAAGCGAATCGACTGGATCATCCGCGCCCTCGCCGAACTGGAGCGCGCCGACCAACCGCTCTCAACTATCATCGATTGGAGACTCGATCTCGCAGGCATGGGCTCTCTCCTCCCCGCCCTGCGCAACATGGCGCAGACTCTCGGTATCGGCGACCGCATCCACTTCCACGGCTTCGTCCCCGATGACGATCTCGAGCGTCTCTTCGCACAGACTCACCTCTTCCTCATGCCCGCCGTTCAGGGCTACGGAATCCCCGCCATTGAGTCGCTACACCGCGGCATCCCTGTCCTGCTCCATCGCGAATCAGGCGTCAGCGACATTCTGCTCGACACCCCTTGGGCAACCGTCTTCAGCGGAGGTGAAGAAAATATGACCCCCGCTCTGCGCTCTGCGATCGACGGCATCCTTCAAGGCAAACATCACGCGGTCATGCAGCCGCATCTTCCCTCAGAAGACGAGTGGGCCGAACGCGTTGCGAAACTTTGCAATTGGCTGTAACTGAAACCGTTACATTTTGTAGCGGCCCATATCATCGTCGTTCAGATTCTCGAGCCACCGCCGCATCTCCTCAGCGTTCACATTCGGCGAGCCGCTGGCAGCCTGCTTCGAGTTCTCGAGCACTGTACGGTTGACAAAGATTGGGCAATCCCATCGCAGTGCCAGCGCAATAGCATCCGACGGCCTCGCATCTATCGCAACAGTCTCGCCCTCATGATCCATCCAGATGACCGCAAAAAACGTATCATCCCGAAGCTCCGACACTACAACCTTACGTACCTCAGCATTCAGCCCACGAGCCATGTTTTGCAACAGGTCGTGCGTCATCGGGCGCGGCGTAGCGGTCTTCTCCAACTCCAGCGCGATCGCATTGGCCTCGAAGATTCCCACCCAGATCGGTAGAACCAGATCGCTCCCCACATCTTTCAGCACAATGATGGGCATATTTGTGACCGGGTCCATCATGAGCCCGCGAATCTGCATCTCCACTTCATCTGGAGCCTGTACGGCGGATTGAACCGAAGAAGGATTCATCAGTTAAGCACCACAAAATCCGAAGCCCGTTGTATCGGCATAAAAGGCACAGAATCCGCATCCGCGATCGCCTCGCCCACGAGGCAATTGGGCAGCGTCTGCGTAATCCGGACAGGCAGATAGCTCCCAATCGGAGGCTGAGCCTGCACGATCTGCGCCGTCGAAAAGTTTACAGTCTTGTTCTGCGAGCTGCGTCCGACTACCTGGTTCCGTGAAGGGTTATAGCTCTCCACCATCACCTCCTGCACCTCACCCAAGTGCCGTCCATAGTGCTCTCGCTGAATCTCCCGCTGCCGATCCATCAAAATCCGCAGCCGCTGCGACTTCACCTCATCCGGGATACTATCCGCCATCGTCACTGCCGGAGTATTCGGCCTCGGCGAAAACTTGAACGCAAACACCGCGTCATACTTCACCTCGCCCACCAGCGTGATGGTCTCCTCGAAGTCCGCGTCCGTCTCGCCCGGAAAGCCCACAATCATGTCGCTTGTAATGCTGATGTCGCGCTTGGCCGCCTTGATCCAGCTCATCCGCTCGAGATACCACTCCCGCGTATACTCCCTCGCCATCGCCTTCAACACCGCAGTCGAACCCGACTGCACCGGCAGATGAATATGATCGCAGAGCGTCGGCGTATCGTCGATCGCCTGCACAATATCTCGCGTAAAATCCCGCGGATGTGACGTCGTAAACCGCACTCGCCGAATCCCCGCAAGCTCTCCCACCGCAACCAGCAGCTCTGCAAACGACATCCGCCCCGAAGGATCACGATAAGAGTTCACATTCTGCCCAAGAAACTGAATCTCCGTGAACCCAAGATCCACCATCTTCTGCGCCTCGACCAGCACAGAAGCCGCGGTCCGGCTACGCTCCTTGCCACGCGTATAGGGCACCACGCAATAAGCGCAAAACTTGTCGCAACCTTCGATGATCGTGATATATCCACGATGCGGATTCGACCGCGCCGTAAACTCCGTCTCAAACGTCAGCTCTGTTTGCCGGTCATCGAGCCCTGTAATCCGCTCCTCCCCCGCCTCCAGCCGCCGCAACATCTCCGGCAGATTCCGATAAGACGCCGACCCCGCCACCATCGACACATACGGAGCCTTCTCGAAGATCTTCTCGCCCTCCTGCTGAGCGACGCACCCCAGCACAGCGAACTTCTTCCCCTCACCCTGCAGCTTTTTGTACTCATTCAGCCGGTGAAACACCTTCTGCTCCGCCTTATCGCGAATCGAGCAGGTGTTATACAGGATCAACCCAGCCGCATCCTCGTCCTGAACGCGGGCGTAGCCCTGCTGCTCCAGCGTCCCGATGACCTTCTCCGAGTCATGGGCATTCATCTGGCAGCCAAACGTCTCAATATAAAAAGTCTTACTCACCCCTACAGTATAGCCGTTCGCTAAGTCTCGACTGACAAGGGTTTGGTAGGGCGCGCCAGGTACACCCGAACCTTCAATCCCGCTTGCCGCCAGGAGATTTGAAGTTTTGTGAAACGGCCTGCTACTTAAGCGTCAATGGGCACCTCGCCGTGTGCCCATCTCGCCTCTCGAAATCGAATCAGAGGAATCAGATCTCGCTACACTTCTTACAACTGTCGCTATGCTGCACCATCGCGTTATAGGTCCACAAAAGGTCCGCACGGCTGCCGCTTGTCCTGCCCTTCCCTAACGTGATTACGCACTCACGGGCGGCCTTCAGAAAACTACGCGCAAGCTCCATGCCTTCAGCGCACGCCGATCTCTTCTCAAGATTTGGCCAGGAGGAGAGGAGTTGACTTTGGTTGAGTGACATCTGCTATAACCTACCCTTTCAATTTGCATTACCATTCTGTCGTTAGCGGAGCCACGATGGCCCTCTACCTATGGTGAGTGTCGACCGCAGAACGTTTCCTCGATCTTTTCTTAGACGCAAGCGCTCATCCAATTTCCGAATTTTTCAGAGCTCACGATCCTGACTTTTCACGTCGGATTCATTCAACGACGGAGCGTGTCATCGGCTTTGCTCGACCGCCTGCGCAGCCCCAAACAGGTGCCAACTAACATGCGGAAGCTAAGTCCGCTTTCTACGTCTAAGTTGTTGAAAGTTTGGTAGCGCCAACGGGGATCGAACCCGTACTCTCAGCCTTGAAAGGGCCGCGTGTTAACCAGTTACACCATGGCGCCAAAACACGAAGTTGCAGAAGGAAAGGATTGGTAGCGTCAACGGGGATCGAACCCGTACTCTCCGCCTTGAGAGGGCGGCGTGTTAACCAGTTACACCATGACGCCAGAAACCAGACAGGAGAGGAACTTCTCCACTGCGATATACAGATTATATCAGCTAACGACGCTGCTGAGCGACCCCCGCCCCTCTGAAAAAGAAGCCCTTACAGCCCCAGCTTCTTGACCTCGTCGTTGTAGTACTTGCGGTACAGGATGTCCCACTCCTGCGACCCTTCCACGATGATCTTCCGCTGCGAAGCGATCTTCTGCCGTGCCGCTGCATCGATCTTCGTCTCCTCCATCAACAGCTTCTCCAGGGCCTTCCGAGCCTCCTGCCGAATCGTATTTCGATCCTCCAGAAAGTCGACCTCGGGAATCTCCGCCAGAGTATCGGCCACTGTGTGGGCCAGCTTATTCAGCTTGTCGCGCGAGATTCTCACAGCACCGCCTTGTACTTGCGGGCGAGTTCGTTCTTCACCTTCTTGAACATCTCCGGATAGCTCGCGCCGGTCTTGCGCATATCATCCTGAAAGGCCTCAAGGATCACGCGAACTTCATCGTTGATCCGGTCTTCCAACGCCAACTCCTCCACCATTCCCGCAGCGACCCGTTCGTTGACCAAAGCCGGCTTGTCGGTGTGGATCATCTTCTCGGCGACCAAATGCTTAACCGTCTGGCGCGCCAGGTATCCAACGTAATCTTTTGAAAAAATCATTTGACTTTCCTTCGAATATACCACGCGACACGTCGTATCCAGCGTCGATACTTCACTTACGTTTGGGTGCCGGCTTATGCGGACAACTCTCTGTATTCAGACATGTATCCGCCAGCCGCAGCCGCTCCACCGGGCGCCCATGGAGCAGATGTTTGTTCACAATCTCCTCCATATCTTTCGCATGAACAGACCCATACCAGACCCCGTCCGGATAGACCACCACCACCGGACCGTGCTCGCACTGGTCAAGACAACCAAGCTCGTTGGCGCGAACCTGCCCCTTCAACCCGGCATCCTTCACCGCTTCTTTGAAAGCCGATTTCAGCTTCCCACCTCCCCCGTTGCTGCAGCTTGGTCGCGAAGCGCTCTCGTCCCGCTCATTGGTACAAATAAAAACGTGGTGCTTGAACTTTGCCAATCCCGAATCCCTTCCAGAAGCCCTTTGCCGAGCGTGCCGTGGAGTCTTTCCCGTGCGATACACCGGCGTTTCTGAGACAATAACTATCGAATGCAACCTGACAATCTTATCTCGCTCAAAGACGACATGGTGGCCTTCATCGCCGGCCACGGCATGCGTCGCCTCAACGCCTACGTCACCGAAGACGTCCCGACCGTCATCTTCGAAGAAGAAAACCCCGACGGCTGGAAGGACTTCGTCGAGCACGCCAAGGCGGCCGGCTCCCCTTCGTCACCATGAGCGAAGTCATCCTCGAAAAATCCGACGTTGCCATCCTGCTCGAACAGCTCCGCGACCAGACCTTCCCCGACGAGAACTCCGAAGAGATGGACGACGCCGAGTATCTCGTCAACCACGTCGGCAAAGTTGGCTACCTCCAGCTCGGCTTCGCCCACCAGGGCGTCATGTTCATCTTCGAGGTCGCGACCGACTGGTACGACAGCTTCCAGAACCTCATGGAGACCGTCACCGACCTCGGCGGCATCGTAGTCGACGACAGCGACGAGTAAACAAAACCAATGTCCACCGCCCAGCTTGGGCTGCCAGCCTGGAGTACTCGCTCCGCAGACGAGACTGCCGTTCAAAAGCTCGTTCACGCCCTTGGCTGCCCGCAGGCAATCGCTCAGATACTCGTCTCACGCGCCATCTCCGATACCGCAGCTGCCCAAACATTCTTCACCCCAACCCTCGACGATCTCCTGGATCCCATGCTCATGCTCGGTATGGAGACCGCCGTCGCCCGCATCCAGCGCGCCGTCCGCTCGAGCGAGCCCATCCTCATCTATGGCGACTATGACGTCGACGGCACCACCGCCACTGTCCTGCTCAAGACCGCCATCGAGCGCATCGCCCCCAAAGAGACCCCCGCCACCGTCACCTATCACGTCCCCCACCGCATCCGCGAGGGCTACGGCATGCAGAACGGCGTCCTCGGCCAGGCCGCAGCCTCCGGCGTCCGCCTCGTCATCAGCGTAGACACCGGCATCCGCGCCTTCGCAGCAGCCGAAGAAGCAAAGGCTCTCGGCATGGACCTCATCGTCACCGACCACCACCTCCCCGACGGCGCCATCGGCATTCCGGACGCAGTCGCCGTACTGAATCCCGCACAACAAAACTGTCCCTACCCCTTCAAACATCTCTGCGGAGCAGCAGTAGCCTTCAAACTCGCCCATGCTCTTCTGCTCGCCGCAACGGAGACCGAAGAGCAGCGCACTAAGCTGAAACGCGGCCTGATTCCCTCGTTTCTGAAGCTGGTCGCCATCGCCACCATCGCCGACTCAGTCCCCTCGAAGGCGAAAACCGGGTCATCGCGGCTCTTGGCCTCAAAGAACTTCGTAACCCTGTACAGCCTGGCCTCCGCGCACTCATGCAAGTGGCGGAGATCCCCATCAATCGCCCCCCACCGCCACCGAAGTAGGCTTTCGACTCGCCCCACGCATCAACGCAGCCGGACGCATGGACATCGCCGGCGATGTCGTCGAGCTCTTCCTCACCAAAGATGCAGCCCGCGCCACCCATCTTGCAGAGAAGCTCAACCGCCTCAACGACGAGCGCCGCGCTACCGAAGCAAAGGCTCTCGAAGCCATCGAAATTCAACTCGCCGCCCTGCGTGACACCCTCGGAGAATACCTCGCCGAGTGCATCATCCTCGACGATCCCGAGTGGCATCGGGGCGTCCTCGGCATCCTCGCATCCCGCGTCGTCGACCGCACCGGCAGACCCGCCATCGTCATGACGCACGAAGACGGACACGCCCACGGATCCGGCCGCTCCATCGCCGGTTTCCATCTGCTCGATGCCCTCAGCGCTGTTCACGAACCAGTGTCTGAATCAGACGCCCCGCTCTTCACACGATTCGGAGGCCATGCTCACGCCGTCGGCTTCTCCATGCCCTCCGACCGCACGAACCTCCTCCGGGAGCGCATGCAGCGCTACGGAGTCTCCCGGCTCACCGCTGAAATCATGACGCCTCCGCTCGAATGCGACGCCGAACTGCTCCTCAGCGACCTCACGCAGAGCTTCTATGACTGGCTCACCCGCTGCGAACCCTTCGGCATCGGCAACCGCGAACCCATCTTCCTCACCCGCGCACTGACCCTCTGCGCACCAGTGCGATTCATCAAAGAAAGACACATCTGTCTGCAACTCCACAGGCCTGGCCATACCACGCGCATCAGCGCCCTTGGCTGGAGCCGTACCACCGATTGGCCTGCCCGCTGCACTGAAATGGCTCTCGACACAGGCTCACTGGTGGACGTCGCCTACAGGCTGAAGGCTAAAACCAACCCCCGGTTCCCTGGACTGGAGCTCGAATTAGTCGATCTCCGACTCACCTGATTCGCTGCGTCGTGCCCGTTAACTACCTTATCCTCAAAAGTTTCTGGTCCGATCTGACTCCATGCAGCGTCTTATATACTGAACCTTCGACTGATGCCTACTACCGAGACAAGACGCCTGAATCCTGTAATGCTGTGGGGCATCTTCCTCGCCATCATTATTATCGGTTTCATCATCGTGCGCTCGTCGACCCGCGACCTGATCGGAGTCCGCGTCGCAGTCGTTGACCACCAGAACATCGTCAGCTCCGTCTCAAACCTCGGCAAGGTCGAGCCCATCGAAGAGTTCCCTGCCTCCGCGGCTGCCCCAGGCGTCGTCGAAAAGATTTACGTCCATGTCGGCCAGCAGGTCAAAGCAGGCCAGTTGCTCCTCAAGATGGATGACGCCGACGCCGTCGCCAAAATCGCAGCCGCGAACGCCGCAGTTCACACTGCCGAAGCGACTCTCCACGACATCAGCCAGGGAGGCTCGCAGGACGAGCGCATAGGACTCTCCGGCGATCTCAGGCACGCCGAGCAGCAGCAGCAGCAGGCCGCAAAAGATCTTGCAGCATTCAAGGCCCTCCAGGAGAAGGGAGCCGCCTCCGCCAGCGAGGTAGCCTCCGCCGAACAGCGTCTTCTCACCGCCGAAAGCTCCGTCACAGGCCTCCAGGCACGCAGCACCCAGCGCTACGGTGCCACGGACCGTACTCGTGCACAAGCCCAGCTTGCAGATGCACGCGCTGCACTTGCCGCCGCCCAGGCCGCTTATGCTAACGACAACATCCGCGCTCCATTCGCCGGAACCGTATACTCGATTCCGGTCTCCGCCTACGACTTCGTTCCTGCTGGAGAAAATCTACTCGATCTCGCCGACCTCAACAGAATCCAGGTCCGCGCCTACTTCGACGAGCCCGAGATCGGCAAACTCGCAGTAGGCCAACCCGTCAAAATTGTCTGGGATGCAAAGCCCACTCAGACCTGGCACGGCCACATCAGTCGCGCTCCCTCTACCGTCATCACCTACGGCACACGCAACGTAGGCGAGTGCATCATCGCCGTCGACGACGCACGCGGCGACCTCCTCCCCAACACCAACGTCACCGTCACCGTTACCACCTCGCAGCGCTTCAACGTCCTCAGCGTCCCCCGCGAGGCCCTCCACACAGAGGGCGGAGATTTTGTCTTTCGCGTAGTCAACAACAGGCTGGTCCGCACCCCGTTCAGGTAGGAGCAGGAGTCAATCTCACTCGCCTCGAGATCGTCAGCGGACTCACCGAAAAAGATACGGTCGCCCTCAGCGCTGTCAACAACCGTGAACTTACCAATGGGCTTCCCGTCAAAATAGTCGAGTAGCCATGTCACTGTCACCTTCGAGACGCTTGTTTCGTCTTCACTACGCCCTTCTATTCACTCTCCTCTTCTCGACATCTTTTCTCGTCGCCGACGAGACGCAGGCCAACGCTCTGCTCCAGCAAGGTCGCGTCGATGACGCAGCCGCCATGCTCCAGGACCTTCTCGCCTCCCAACCCGACAACGCCCACGCCCACCAGCTCTTCTGTCGCGTCTACTATGCCCAGGACAAGGCCGACCAAGCCATCCACGAGTGCGAACTAGCCGTAGCCAATGCGCCTGACAGTAGCGAAGACCACATGTGGCTCGCCCGCGCCTACGGAATAAAAGCTGCCCACGCCAGTCCCTTCTCAGCGCTGGGCCTCGCCATCAAAGTCCACAACGAGTTTGAGCGCGCCGTACAGCTAGACCCCGAAAACTTTCAAGCCATGAGCGACCTTGGCGAATACTACGTTGCAGCCCCCTCCTTGATCGGTGGCGGCCTCGATAAAGCCCAGGCTCTCGCCGCAAGAATGCAGCCCAACTTCCCTGCTCAGGCTCACCGTCTGCTGGCCCTTGTCGCCGAAAAGAAAAAGGACATCCCAGCCGCTGAGGCCGAATTTCAGGCGGCCGTCGCCGCAGGCAAAACAACCGAGGCTTACATCAACCTAGGCGACTTCTACAAACGTCAGAATCAGCCAGACAAGATGCTCCAGGCCATCCAATCGGCCCTCGCCGCTGACCATCGCAGGGCCCTCCCTGGTCGATGCTGCCAGCACCCTCTCGGAAGCCCATAGTTCGCCGCAGCTCGCCATCAGTCTGCTTCGCACCTATCTCGCTTCCTCTGGAAAGACCGATGGCGCCCCCGCATTCAAAGTTCACCTCCAGCTGGGTGGGCTTCTTGCTCAGGATGGAGACGCCGCCGGAGCGCATGACGAATACCTCGCAGCTCTATCCCTCGCATCGAACTATGTACCCGCCCGCAAAGCATTACAGGGATCATAGAAAAAAGGCGATACCATGATCTCTAATCGGTCCTAAGGAATCTCTCAGCAAGTATGATCCGTCTTCTTCGCCTATTGATCGCGTGCTCTGCTCTGGCCGTTGTGGTAACGCCTGCCATGGCGCAGATTTCGTTTACCAGCGCGATAGGTCTGGCACTGAAGAACAGCCCCAAAGTCCTGACCGCCCAGGCAGACGTCGACAAGGCAAGAGCCGCCCTGGAAGAACTCAAAGACGCCTACATCCCGAATGTTGTCGGCGCATCGTCCATCGGCCCTCCCTCTTACGGATTCCCTCTCGGCCAACCATCCATCTACAACCTCGCAACGCAGTCTCTCGTCTTCAGTTACTCGCAACGCGACTTGGTTCGCGGCGCCAAGGCCTCGCTCGATGCAGCAACCCTCTCCCTGAAGGACGTTCGCGAGGCTGTCGCGGAGGATGCGGCCGTCACTTACCTCGCACTCAATCGCGACCTTCAGCGTCAGGCCGTCCTCCATCAGCAACAAGGCTTCGCGGACCATCTCGTAACGATCGTTCAGGACCGTCTCGCCGCCGGTCAGGACACTCCCATCGATCTCACCACAGCCCGCATCACCGCCGCTCAGATCCATCTCGCCCGTCTTCGTATGGACGACGATGCCGCCGCAGATCAGGCTCATCTGGCACGCCTTCTAGGTTTACCTCCGCAAGGGATTGCAACCTCCGGCAGCAGCATTCCAGCACTGGACGAGGACAAGCCCGCCGACATCACCGCAACGCTGGTCGGAACCAGCCCCGCGGTCGAATCCGCCTACGCGAATGCACGTGCGAAACGCGAAATTGCATTCGGCGAAAACCGTTACCTCTGGCGACCGCAGATCGTTCTCGAGGGCCAGTACAGCCGCTACGCGAAGTTCAACAACCTGCAGGACTACTACTTCCGCTTCCAGCAGAACAACGCCGCCATCGGCGTCCAGATCACTATTCCCTTCTTTGACGCCGCCCACAAAGCTAAAGCCCGTGAGGCAGACGCAGACGCAGCCCACGCCGAGCACGAAGCCGACTCGATCCGCGATCAATTCTTCGACTCCCGGCTCAGGATCCAGCACGCCGTCGCAGAGCTAGTCGTCCGCGCAGAGATCGCCACCCTCGATCAGCAGCTGGCCCAGCAGAATCTCGACGTCCTCACCGTTCAACTGAGCACCGGCAATGGAAACCTGGCTGGCACGCAGATGACTCCCAAAGACGAGCAGACCTCGCGCATCGCCGAACGGGAAAAGTTTCTCGCGGTTCTAAATGCCAACTTCGAACTGCAACAAGCTCGGATCAACCTCATGCGAGAGAGTGGCGAATTGGAGAGCTGGATCTCCGCCGCCCTTCAGGCCCAACCCGTCACTCCTGCGAAGCCCTAAGCGAAATTCGCGAATATCTTTTTGTAATGAATCGTCTGGCTGCCTCCGGCATCGTCGCAGATACCTCGCATCAAACACAGAAAAGCCACTTAACCCTTAACTGAATGGTAAAATCGAGTTATTATTATGCCTCTCAAGACACTGTTCCTGAACCCGCCCTCCTTCGAGAAATTTGACGGTGGCGCCAGCTCCCGCTGGCCCGCAACCCGCGAGATTGAGTCCTACTGGTATCCCGTCTGGCTCACCTATCCTGCAGGCATGCTGGAAGGCTCCCGTCTCATCGACGCCCCGCCCCACCACATCAAGTGGCAGGAAGTCGTCGAAATCCTCAAGGACTACGAGTTCCTGGTGCTCTTCACCAGCACCATGGGCTGGGACGGCGACCAGAAGATGGCCGAGGTCATCAAGCAGACCTACCCCAGCATCAAGATCTCCTTCGTCGGCCCCCGGTGACCACCTCCCCCGACAAAGCCCTCAACGAGTGCCCCGCCATCGACTTCATCTGCCGCCGCGAGTTCGACTTCTCCGTCGTCGAGTACGCCAACGGCAAGCCGCTCAACGAGATCCTCGGCGTAAGCTACAAGGACAAGGCCACCGGTAAGATCCTCCACAATCCGGACCGTGCACAGGTCACCCCGAGCAGCTCGACGAGATGCCCTGGGCCACCGAGATCTACCACCGCGACCTCGACGTCACCAAATACAACGTCCCCTTCCTTCTCCACCCTTACGTAGCCCTCTACTCCACCCGTGGCTGCCCCGCCCAGTGCACCTTCTGCCTCTGGCCCCAGACCCTATCCGGCCACGCCTGGCGCAAACGCTCCACCGACGACGTAGCTGCCGAGATGAAGCAGGCCAAAGAGCTCTTCCCCCACGTCAAGGAGTTCTTCTTCGACGACGACACCTTCAACATCCAAAAAGCTCGCACCATCGAACTCTGCGAAAAGCTCAAGCCCCTCGGCCTCACCTGGTCCTGCACCTCGCGCGTCACCACCGACTACGACACCCTCAAAGCCATGAAGGAAGCCGGCTGCCGTCTCCTCATCGTAGGTTACGAGTCCGGCGACCCCCAGATCCTCAAGAACATCAAGAAGGGTGCCACCGTCCAGCGCGCGCTCGACTTCACCCGCGACTGCCACAAGCTCGGCCTCGTCATCCACGGCGACTTCATCCTCGGCCTTCCCGGCGAGACCCGCGAATCCATCCGCAACACCATCGACTTCGCCAAGCAGCTCGACTGCGAGACCATTCAGGTCTCCATCGCGCACGCCTTCCCCGGCACCGAGTTCTTCGACTACGCCAAGGACAACGGCTTCATCACCAACGAAGCCATGAACGACGACGGTGGCCACCAGATGGCGCACATCGAGTACCCCGGCCTGCCCGTCGAGTACGTCATGGAGATGGTGCACAAGTTCTACGACGAGTACTACTTCCGCCCCAAGGCTGCCTTCCGCGTAGTCTGGCAGGCCATCGTCAACCGCGACGTGCCCCGCCTCTACACTGAAGCCAAGTCCTTCATGGAGCTTCGTTCCAAGCGCAACAAAGCCGTTCGCGCCGTCAAGGAAGCCAACGCCGCCAAGGCCCAGGAATCCGTCAGCATGAACGCGTAACCATCCTGTCTTCGCAGCATCTAAAAAGGCGGTCAGCATACTAATGCTGGCCGTTTTCTCTTAGCCTTTTACCAAACGGATCGCCCAGGAATGCAACACACCCTCACTCCCCGCCGCTGGCTCGTCCTCATAGCCGTCATGCTAGGCGCCTCCATCGGCGACGCTCTCCTCGGCATCGGCATGAAACAACTTGGCCCCGTCTCCCTGAATCATCTCGGCGCGCTCTTCTTCGCCCTCAAAAGCCCCTGGATTATCTCCGGCATCCTGGTCCTGCTCGGCTTCATGGCCTGTTACATGACCGCTCTCAGCTGGGCCGACATCACCTTCGTCCTCCCCGCCACCGCCTTTGGCAACGTCATCGTCACCATCCTCTCCCGCTTCTGGCTCCACGAGCATGTCTCCCGCTCTCGCTGGCTCGGCGTAGCCCTCATCGTCATCGGCGTAGGCTTTGTCGCCAACGGCCCCTCCCGCACCGAATACGCCGCAGTAGAAGTGGAGGTCCTCCCATGAACCCCGCCACCCTCCACACCTGGGCCACCATCTTCACCGTCGTCCTCACCGCCACCGCAGGCGACATCCTCATTGCAGGCGGCATGCGCAAGCTAGGCGACCTCGACGACATCCGAGCAAAGTCCGGCTTGATCGGCGCGGTCAAAGCGGTCCTCTCGAGTGGCATGTTCCTGCTTGGAATCACCTGCATGGCACTCAGCTTCTTCTCGCTCCTCTTCGCGCTCTCCGGAGCAGATCTCAGCCTCATCGCACCCGCAACGGCCTCCCTCACCTTCATCACCACAGCCGCGGCAGCAAAGTTCTTCCTCAAGGAAAACGTAGACCGCCGCCGCTGGATCGCCGCGCTCTTCGTCTGCGCCGGCGTAGCCCTCCTCGCAAAATAGCCCCTTCTAAAAGCGTGCAAAGTAGTATGTCCCATCCGACCAACGGGAGGCCATCGAACTCTCCCTGGCCGAGAAAAGGTACACGAGTCACGAAGTGACCGCCCCACGCGCAGTGGGCCCGTCCGGCGACATCTCGTTGACAGTTACTCCCGGCCAAACCACCGCATCAACCCACTAGCCGGGATCTCCGGCGCCATAAACCGCATCGCATCCCCCACCACCGCCCCCGCCGCCAGCCGCCCACTCCGAACCCCACCCTCCATCGTCGAAGGCCACTCCGTCGCAGTCCAATCCCCCGCAAGAAAAAGCCCCGGCCACTCCGTCTCCTGCTTCGGACGAAACTGATCCAGCCCCGTCGTAACCGAGAACGTAGCGCGAGCCTCCTTCAACACCCCACTCTTCACCAGCTTCGCCTGCCTCACCGCAGGAAAGAACATCTCCAACTCCCGCAAAGCCGAAGAAAGAATCTCCTCCCGCGACATGCTCAATTGCGCCTTCGACCCCGCAATCACCAACTCGACATAGCTTCCCTTCTCCTTCGCATACCGCCTAATTCGCGACTTGTGAAAGAACCACTCAATCGTCGTATCCAACAGCCAGGCATGGTCAAGGTCGGTAATCTCACGGTCATACCAAAGCAGAATCGACGTAAACGGAGAGTGCATCTGCCGAGCCATCTTCAACTCAAGATCGCCCTTGGTCTCCTCAAACCGTCCAGCGTACTCCTCGTTTACTCGAACCGCCGGCAGCAGCTTCTGCGTCTGCTCGAACGGAAGCGCCAGAATCACCGAGTCTGCGGTATAACCCACATCCGCCGTGTTGACGCGCCAACGTTCGTCCCCCTCCTGCAGCAACCCCTCCACGCTCGCCCGAAGCCGCACCGTTCCCCCATGCGCCTCGATCATCCGCGCCTCAGCCGCATAAAACTCACTCAGCGGAACCGTAGGTATCCCCAGCCGTCCACCCGTAGACGACTTCACAAACAGCTCATGAAACACCTTCCCCGCGTACCGCGTCGAGCAATGGGCCGGACGATCATTCAACGTCGCCATCACAATCGGACTCCAGAAATGCCGAATCGAAAGCTCCGTCTGCTTTGTTCGCTTCATCCAATGCTCGACGCTCTCCGCATCCTCAGCCGGATACCCGCGAAAAAACTCCATCAGTCCACGCGCAACCCCGATCTTGTCCTTCCATCCCAGCATCGACATACTTGCAAAGCTGGGCGCGAAGTGGAACGGCGCTGGCAGATCGCTCGTCACAATCGTGCTGGCGTTACCATTCGGTTCCAGAAACGTCTGCTCGTCATACCAGCGAATCTTGCCGGCAATCCCAGCCTGCTCACAAAGCTCAATCAGGTTCGTACAACATCCCAGCAACACATGCTGCGAGTCCACTACCTCCTCGAGCGCAGGATGTTCATAGGAGTAGGCCCTGCCACCCACGTAAGGCTTACGCTCCAGTACGGTTACAGACTTACCCGCCAGGGCCAACGCACTCCCCGCAGCTAAGCCGGCGGCCCCGGCTCCAACTACAATCACATCGCTATGTTCCGCGTCCTTCACGAGACCATCCGGTTGCGCACAGCCATCCCCATCCCCCGTGCCAGAATCAAGAGCTTCTTGGAGGTCGGCATACTGACGCGTTCCGAAAACACATCGTAGTTCTTCGCCATAATCCGCTCAAGCAGTCCCCTGTAAATCGTTACCAGCACCCAAAGCGCCGCGCGGCTATCCTTATCGATCAGGGGCATCAACTCCTCCGCCGCAGCGTAATAAACCAGCGCCCGCGCAGCCTCCTGCGCCAGCAAACTCCGCACCGCCTTCGTCTCAGCCTCTCGGCGAACCACCTGCAGCAGCTGCTTCACCTCAACCCTGCCCGCAGTCAGATCCTGCAGCGGAAGGTAGATCCGCCCACGTTCCGCATCCTCGCTCACGTCCCGCAGAATATTGGTCAGCTGAAACGCAACGCCGGTCTTCTCCGCCAGCAACTCGGCCCGAGGATCGCTATACCCAAAGATGCGAATGCAAACTAGCCCCACCACCGAAGCCACCAGGTAGCAGTAGCGATACAACCCCTCAAAGTCCTCGTACACCTGCAGCGTCTGCGTCTTATCTGCAACCGTTTCGGTTACAAGCACTACATCGGCCTGCGACTCCTCAAGATCCATCGTCGTGCCCCGCACCAGGTCCTCCAACAGCGCATCCGGAATCGCAAACTTCTTCTGCGTATCGTTCAACGCCACAAAGACCGGATCATCCGACACTCCGCTCCGCCGCGCCTCCCGCCACGCGCCCAGCCACTCCGACATCACCACGCGCCGCTCCACCACCGGCATCGTCTCCTCATCGGAGATATCATCAGCCCGACGCATAAACGCATACACCGCGCACATCGCATTCCGCTTGTTCTCCGGCAGCACGCGAAACGAGTAGTAAAAGTTCTTCGCCTCCCGCTGCGCAATCCCCGTGCACACTGCATAAGCCTCAACAATCGTCACGAAGCCATCCCCGCGCTCAGCTTGCCCACAAGCGCCTCGATCAGCAGACCAGCCTTCCGCGTCTTCGACACCACCGGCCTTCCGCGCAGCACATCGAAATCCTGCCTCGCAATGCCGTTCAGAATCGCCTCTCCCCCTTGCGAAACAGATCCAGCACCACCTTCAACTCCTTATCCACATGCTCGCTGATCTCCCCACCCTCCAGCAGCATCGCCCGCGTACGCACCACCAGCTCCTGCATCATCCCGCGAAACTCCGGCGTAAACACCCGCCCTTCGATCTGCCCCTCCTCCACCCCAAACCGCAGCATCGACTCTGCGGGAACGTACCGCCTCCCGCGCTCCTTATCCTCCACCACGTCCTGCCAGAAGTTTGCCAGCTGCAGCGCCGTACAGACCTTGTCCGACATCAACGCCCGTGCCTCATCCGTATACCCGCACACCCAAAGCACAAGCCTTCCCACCGGATTCGCCGAGTAGTGCGAATACTCCAGCAACTCCCCCAGCTCTCGTACTCCGTCTTGTACTGATCCATTCGAAACGCATGCAGCAGATCCAGAAAGAGCTGCCGCGGCGGATCGCATTCGCGAATCGTCTCACGCAGTGCCACAAACACCGGATGCATCGACCGCTCCGGCGCGTCGTAGCACTCCTCCAACATCGTCCCCCAGCTATTCAGCAACCGAGTCGCCACCGCGCGATCCTCCACCTCGTCCCCCAGGTCATCCGCCACCCGGCAATACGCGTAGATGCTCTCAAAGTGCGGCCTCACCTTCGCCGGAAGAAAAATGTCGCCACATGAAAGTTCTCGTAGTGCGATGTCGCCAGCTCCCTGCACCAGGCTCGCGCCTCCGCGAGCGTCGGCCTCTCCAGCGGCGTCAGGTACTCTAGCGGAGCCCCCAGCAGCGCGTGCTGTGTCGCAGTCGTCTCGCTCACCGCGGCCCCCTTCCGGAATCACCGCCGTCTTGATATCCCTTGCGCTTCCATTCCGCTGCATCATCCTCGCAAAGACCGCCGGCACCTCTTCCAGCCCCGCCCGCCCAGTAATGTACTCCGCGCACTTGAACCGCCCACTCGTCACCAGCTCAAACGCCGTCCTGCAGGTCGCCGGCGTGTGGTGAAAACTTGCCTTCAAGGTAATGTCCCCATAGTGCAGCCGGTTCGTATCCAGCTTCACCTTGGTCCCGCTCGGTGGACCACCAAAAAATTCACGACTCCGCCCTTCCTCACCATATCCACCGCCCACTCCCACGTCCCCGGAACCGCTACGGCCTCGATAACGATATCCGCGCCTCTTCCCGCGGGAGTCAGGGCGCGTGTAGCCGCCACCACATCCTGCACCGCACCCACATGAACCACCTTGCGCGCGCCAAACAACTTCGCCGCCCCTATCTGGTCCTCGCGCTTCGCCACCGCAATCACCTCTACCCCTGCGATCTCCGCGGCGTTCATAAACATCAGCCCAATCGGCCCCGCTCCGATCACCACCATCGTGTCCCCGGCCTTCGCTCCACTCTCCTCCAGCCCGCGCACCACACACGCCAGCGGCTCCGTCAGCGCGGCAAACTCCAGCGGAACCCCTCCGGCACTATCAACGTATTTTTTTCGACGATCCGCGCCGGAATCCGAATAAACTCCGCGTAAGCCCCGTTATTGAACAAAAGATCTTCACACAGATTCTGCTGCCCATGCCTGCAAAAAAACAGACATCGCACGGAGCCGAGTTCAAAGCCACCACCCGGTCCCCGACCTTGAACGCCCCCACCCCTGCCCCAACCTGCTCCACCACACCCGCCAGCTCATGCCCAAACAGAATAGGCGGGTTCAGCATCTTGGCATGATAGCCTCGCCTGTAGACCTTCAAATCCGTCCCACAGGTCAGCGCAGCGCCCACCCGCACCACCAGTTCTCCGGCGCCAGCCTGCGGTATAGCCACGCGTTCCAGCCGCAGATCTTCCTTGCCGTACAACACCGCCGCCGTCATCTCAGCTTTCACTCTTCTATCTTCTCATTCCCACCTGATCGGTGCACATTAAGCTATTCCTCAAATCCTTCAAGAACATGCAATCCTCCCTGTAACCTCTGCATCTGATAATCTGAGCCACATAAACATGCCCTTTGTCTCCCCAGAGATCTTCGCCAAGCAAAGACTTGCCTCGATCCAGGACTACTCCATCCTGTCCTGGCGCGCCGTCGTCAATCTCTTCACACGCCCCCGCTATCTCGCCGACATCTACACCCAGATGGACTACATCGGCGTGGGCTCCATGCCAATCGTCGTTCTCACCGGCTTCTTTACCGGCTGCGTCCTCGCCCTCCAGTCCGCCACCTCACTTGAGGCCTTCGGCTCCGTCAGCCTCACCGGCAACCTCGTCGCCCTCTCCATGGTCAAGGAGCTGGGCCCCGTCCTCACCGGCCTCATGGTCTCCGGCCGCAACGCCTCCGGTATGGCCTCCGAGATTGGCTCCATGAAGGTCACCGAGCAGATCGACGCCATGCGCGCCCTCGGCACCGACCCCGTCCGAAAACTTGTCACCCCGCGCCTCTACGCCACCATCTTCATGCTCTTCTTCCTCACCATCATGTCGGACGCGTGCGGCATCGCTGGCGGCGCTCTCATCAGCATCGCCCTGCTCGGACTCAACGGCTCATCCTATTTTCACAACTCCTACCGTGCTCTCCAATACGGTGACGTCGTCCAGGGTCTCGCCAAGCCCCTCTTTTCCGGCTTCATCATCGCAACCGTCGGCTGCTACTTCGGTATGAACACCAAAGGCGGCACCCAGGGCGTCGGTAAAGCCACCACCCAGGCCGTCGTCGTCTCCTCGGTCTTCATCATCGTCGTCGACCTCCTCGTCACTCGAGCCATGATCGGCGTCTTCGGCAGGTAAAAGGCGGAAATCCCACATCATGACGGCATACCTCGCCCAATCCGGCTCCGCAACCCTCCAGGAATCAGACTCGCAGGAGCCCATCGTAGTCGTCGACGACGTCTCCATCATCTTCGACGTAAAGCCCGTCCTCCAGAACATCTCCTTCACCGTCCAGCGCGGCGAAACCCGCATCATCCTCGGCCCCGCCGGCGGCGGCAAATCCGTCCTCATGAAGCTCGTCAACGGCCTCCTCAAGCCCGACACCGGCTCCATTAAAGTCTTCGGCGAAGACGTCTCCACCATGCCCGAGACCGATCTCTTCAAACTCCGCAGCCGCATCGGCATGGTCTTCCAGGAGTCAGCTCTCTTCGACTCGCTCTCCGTAGGAGACAACGTCTCCTACCGCCTCCACGAAGATCACGTCCCCGAAGAAGAAGCTCACACTCGCGTCCTCGAGGCCCTCCGCTTCGTGGCCCTCGAAAACACCATCGAAAAGTTCCCCCCGAACTCTCCGGAGGAATGCGCCGCCGCGTCTCCATCGCCCGCGCCATCATCACCAACCCCGACCTCATCCTCTACGACTCCCCCACCGGCGGCCTCGACCCTATCACCTCCACCACCATCATCGACCTCGTCATCAAGCAGCGCGACGTCACCCAAACCACCTCCCTCGTCATCACCCACCGCATTCAAGACGCCTACCTCCTCGCCAGAAGCCGCTTCAATACCAAAACCGGCAAGGTCGAACAGATCCCCGACAACGGCATCGACGACAGCACAAAATTCCTCGTCATCAACGAGGGCAAAGTAGTCTTCGACGGCACCACCGAAGAGCTCGTCCACTCTAACGACCCCTGGCTCAAGGAGTACCTCTCCTGATCTGCCTTTGATCGAGCGGACCTTAGAAGCGACTACCGTTCAACCGTTGTCCTGGTGAGCCGCCTTCGGAATCAGCATCTTATTCTCCGCAAACACCGCATCATGCGCCACTGAGCACGCAATCGCCGCACGAAACCCACAGTGCACATCGGCAAAGATCGTATGCTCCCCACGCACCGCTTCAATGAAGGAGCGAGCCGACGCGAGCGTTGGGTCCTCCGAATGAGCAACCACAACCTTCTCGCCCGGGCCACGATACGGCATCTCGCCCTGAGTGGAGTACGACGCCCCCGTCACCACACCACGCTCAACGACGGTCTTACCCTCAGCTTGATCGACAGCCGGTTTCTTCAATCGATTCTTCTCGTAGTAAATCGTAGCGTCTTCGATCGTGATCTGCACGCTGCCCTCCGTGCCATAGATCCAGAACTCACACCCAACCTTCGCATTATCCGTGATCGAGGAGAACACCAGCCGCCGCCCCTGAGAGTAGTTAAAAACCGATTGCACATTATCCCCAACCGTACGTCCATCGTGATACCGGCAGATGCTGTTGGTCCCGATCACACTCTCCGGCTGTTCGCCAAAGATCCAGTTCGCCATATCAATATGATGCGAACCGAGTTCTGTGCCCAACCCTCCGGAGCTCTCGCGATACAAACGCCAGTTGATCAGCCGCTCCAGCTTTCCATCAGGATCAGGCGAAGGAACGCTGCGCCGCCAATCGCCGTTGCGATGCCAGTAGGCGTAAACGTGCGTCGGCGTTCCAATCTCGCCTGCTTGCACACGGCGTATCGCCTCCCGCACCCACGAGGCGTAGCGATACTCGTGGCCGATCTGGAAGAGAACCTTATTGCGCACCACCGCGTCGAGAATGTTCTGATTGTCTTCCACCGTAAAGCCCAGCGCCTTCTCTCCATAGATCGCTCGACCTGTCTTTGCAGTAGCAATCACATGTTCCGCGTGGCATGCCACCGGCGAGGCGATCATCACGGCGTCGATATCGTTGCGCGCCAGCAACTCGTTGTAGTCGGTTGTATGTCGCACCTCTTTGCCAGCCAGGCGATTCACCTGCTCGTAGCGCGGAGGATAGATATCGCAGATTGCCTCAACGGAAACTCCGGGCACACGCAGGAACTGGCGAAGATTCTCCTGCCCTCTGCTGCCCGCGCCAATGACGCCGAGTCGAACAGCTTTGACCGCCGGCGCCGCAGCGCGGGCGATCGTGGTTGAGGCAAGAGCGGCAGCAGAGGCGGATTGCAGAAAATCACGACGGTTCATAGTTGGCCTTGGAGCGAGTTCAATTTAGAGAGCACAATGCGTTCGGTCCACCGGGCTTGTCCAATGAAAGGTGGTGCAACGGGCAGCTTCCGCGTCGCCGGACACGATCAGTGCGTGAGCATCCGGTGCAAAGGTCTTGAGCGTGGCAACACTCTGCTCCGGTCTTTCGACAAAGACAACGTTCGAGAGCGCGTCGCTGACAGTCGCCGAAGGAGCTACAACGCTCACCTGTATCCTGCCTTCCACCGGGCGCATCGTGCGTGGATCCATGATGTGGCAATAACGATGACCACCCAGCGTGAAGTTCTTCTGACTGCAATCTGCGCTCGAGAGAGAGGTATCACGCAGCATAATCACCGATAGCGTCTTCTTCGAAGGCAAAGGCCCCGGAACGACGATACGCCATCCAGTCTTATGCGGCGGGGCGCCCAACGCGTACACGGTGCTGCTGCCCGCCGAAAGCATCGCTGCCGTAATGTGATCGGCACGCAGAATGCGAACCGCCGCATCCACAGCAAAACCCTTGCCGATGCCGCCTGGATCAAGCTCGATCCCCGGTGAGGTGAACTGCACGGTGCGGGCAGCCGCATCTACCTTCACCTTCTCCCAACCCGTTACAGCACGAAGATCTTCAAGCTCTGCGTCCATCGGAATACGTCCATCGTAACGGAAAAACCCCCAGGCTTTCATCAGGCGACCCACCGTAATATCGAAAGCCCCGTCGCTGGCTCGGCTCCAGTGCTCGGACTGCTGCAAAAATCCAGCATCTCCGGGTCGGTGGTCACCGCGCCAGCCCCGGCGTTCTGATTGATCCGCGACAACTCGCTGGAATCGCGATAGTTCGAGAGCAGTTGCTCAATACGGTCGATCTCGTCGAAGACCTCCTCGGACGTAGTAGCCGCAACCGTAGGGCTCGCGCTGTAAAGGTACAAAGTGAACTCTGTCCCCATGGCAGGGTGCGTGGTTCGAAACAACCTGGGCTGCGCGGGCGCAGCCTCAACCGTCAGTGGTGTCAAGCTCAGAGTTATCGCAAGCCACGCGATCGCCAACCGGCACTTCATCTCTTGCCCTTCTTCCACTCCTCGTAAGGGATCCTCGGAATATTCAAGAACGAATCCCGCGTCTTCACATAGGCTCCCAGCCCATTCATCCGGCCAATCGCATGCAACTCCTCCGACAACACATAAGGCCCAGCCGGGTCGACAAACTTGTCCTCGATATAAATCGATACCACCCGCCCCAGCACAATACGCGACCGCCCAATCTCCATCGTCGTAAACTCTCTGCACTCGAGCGCCGCATGAGCCTGCGCAATCCTCGGCACCTTCACCACCTGCGACGGTACCGTAGTAAACCCGGCCATCTCCAGCTCATCAAACTCCGCCGGAAAATCCGTTGCGCAGATGTTCATCTGCTGCGCGATATCCTCGGTCACCACATTCACCACAAACTCCCCGTTCGCCGGATATTTCGCGCCGTATCCTTCGCCACAAAATGCTCCGAAGGACGATTCGTCACACCCATCCCGATGATCGGCGGATCAGTGCAGAGGTAGTTGTACGAGCTATAAGGCGCAGCATTCATCCTGCCCTCTTCATTCATGCTCGTCACCAGCGCAATAGGCCGAGGCGCAACCAAACCGATCAGCAGGTTATAGGTCTCACGCGCCTTTATCTTCTCAATATCAAAAATCATCTTTACTCCCTGTACCCTTCAGCAGCCTAGCACCGTCGCCATCCGCTGTACTCACAATGGCCGCTCTTCGTCCTTGCGGCCGCCGTTGCTGTGTCTTTTGACTTTGTCGTTCTGGTTGTCATGCCCGAAGGGATCTGCGTTGACTTTGCAGTTGCCGTTGCTGACCCTGAGCGGTCTTGCCCTCCTTGTTGTCATCCCCGAAGGAAATCTGCTGTTACCTTGGCCTTTCCACACCAAAAACGTCATCTCGACCGAAGCTGTTCACAGCCTCATCGTGAACAGCGCAGTGGAGAGACCCCGCATTTGCCCTTGTCTTTGCTCTTGCTTTTTGCCTTTACGCATCAAAAGCGGCATCTCGGCACTGGCAACTGTCGTTGCATTTGCCTTTCTGGTTGTCATCCCCGAAGGGGATCTGCGGTGCCTCTGCTGTTGTTATTGTCGTTGTCGCTGTTGTTTCAGTTGCTCCTTTTTGCCGCACGCCAAAATAGCCGAGTCATCCTGAACGTAGTTGCTCACGGCACTTTATGAGCAACGCAGTCGAAGAACCCCCGCATTTCGCCTTTGTCTTTGTCGTTGCGCGTTCTCTCCCACCCCCAATAGTTGTCATCCTGAGCGTAGTTGCTCACGGCACTTTGTGAGCAACGAAGTCGAAGGATCCCTGTATTCGTCTTTGCCTTTGCTGTTGTTCTTCGTCATAAGCCTGTAGCGGACCGCTGGGCAGCCGACTTCCGATTCCCTGCCTAAACCGAAAGAACCCAAACTGAATCCCGCCTATCCCAACGAAAACCTGTCAAGCCCCGAAACAACGAAACCCCGCGCCAGACAAGGAGATTCGCGTGGCGTATGAGTTACCTCAAACCAGATAAACTTGAAGTAGAGATTTGAAAGAGCAGGAGGCGACACGCGGCCATACCTTCATCTCTTCGACCGACTGCAACTCATTTATAATCAATATTTTGCAAGTAAGTCCTTTCGTTGGAATATTTTACAGACAGTACCCCTGTCCAAACTATTCCAAATAATAGACTTACGCCCAAGATACCCCCGAGGGGGAGGGGAGGGTCGTCGCTTCAAGAAGGAACTTCGGCCGCCAGCGCACGAGCCTGCATGGAAAACACCACAGCAGCCACGCTCCGCACCACAAATTCACCACAACATGCGCTCGGCCCACTCGCAACCCACACAAGAAACGCCCGTAAACCAGCCGAAGCTGCTTCACGGGCGTGCCAAATCTGCGATGAAAAAGTGGAGAGAACCACCAGACAGCCCTCTCCCAACGACAACTTAGTAAGGCCGATAGTAACCAGGACCGTAGTAGTAGCCTGGAGGCGGCGGAGGAGGAGGGTACCGACGACGGAACTGTGGACCCGCTCCCACCGGCACTCCGGCACCCAGCCGATTCAACTCAGCCTGGGACACAGTCGTAATATCCGCCGGCTGCGTCAGATGGAAGACAAGAATAGCCTCAGGCGGCAACGCAGCCTCGCCACGGCCCGAAGCTGCCGACACGCCAAGGCCAGCCACGCCGCCAACGCCGGCACCAACCGCAGCCCCAACGCCGCCGCCGGCAACACCACCGATCAGCGCGCCAACCGCGCCCAACCCAACCGTGTTCCCTACCGTACTCCCGGTCTTATCCACCCCCTGGTGCCACCAGAAATCCGTAGCTATCGGGTACACCCTGCCCCCCAACGAAACAGAATTGAGCTGCAACTTCAACTCGCCCTTGCCCTTCAACTCGCCCGCAGTATGCACCGCAACCACGGTTCCCTGAATAGAAGCACCCCGGGGAATCGCAATCGCACCGCCAGCCACAACGTCGTTCAGAACTACTCCATCAAACGCGGTCCCCACCGTCGTGCTCTTGCTATTCATCCCCTGGTTGATCCGAACCCGGAGGTTGGTTCCAATCGGCACCACCACAGCGTCTCCACCCTTCTGCGCCACATACGGTCGCGGCGGAGGATACTGCGAGGGGTATGGCTGACCATACCCCTGATACTGTCCAGGCTGCTGCTGTCCCTGATAAGGCGGTGGATATTGGCCGCCCTGCTGCGGAGCGCCATAAGCGGGCGGATACTGACCACCCTGTCCCCCCTGATAAGGGGAGGGTACGGACCGGCCTGCTGCGAACCCTGCGGCGCAGCAGGCGCATTCGGACTGGTCGGTGCGGTAGCCCTCTGCGGCTGCGGAGGAGCAATCGAGCCATCGGATTGGAGATTCGGATTCGTGCCCAAGGACAGGTCCTGCTGCTGCGAAGAATTGCTGTCAGCAACCGCCGGCACCGCACCGACGATCAACTGATCCACAACCTTTTGAACCCCGGCCGTGTTCGAAACCAAGTGGTCCGCCAGATCACGCAACGGCTCATCCCGGACCGTGCCACTCAGCGTCACTACACCGTAAACAGTGGTCGAAGTAATCGCCTGATCGGCCAACTCCGGCGCGCCGGCCAAAGCCTTCAAAACGTTTGCTTCAATTTGGGCGTCGGGTACGGTCGCCGGCTTGGCCTGCGCTAACCCTACACCCCCTCCAACGCCAGAGTCGTCATCAAAAATACCGTCATCGCGAACTTGGAAAAAACTTGCGCTGAATCCCCTGACACATACGCCCCTCCGCTCCTCCGGCGCGGCACTTATCGCCACGCGAATATCCTATTGATGCAGACTCAGTTTTCGGAAAAAGTTACGCTGAATCCCTCGATGCAGATGGGGGAGGCGTTCTTAAGTGCCAATTCGAGCCTGTTTGACCTTGGATAAAAGTAACGGTATATTCAAAGAGCGGGGTGGAGCAGCCCGGTAGCTCGTTGGGCTCATAACCCAAAGGTCGTAGGTTCAAATCCTACCCCCGCAACCAAAGAACTTATTGATGTCCAAAGGCTTAGGAGATGATGACTCCCGAGCCTTTTCTTTGAATAGCCAATAAGCTGCCAACAATTTCCGCATTAGTCTCTTTTTCGAGCTTCGCAACTGCTTCGTTGACGGCTCTCTCAATCTCCGCACCTACATTCTGTGCAGCCTCAAGGTTCCGACCCCATTCAGGTTGACCGCCGTACACGTCCAAGGTGAAGGAACCCGTGAGCGCGTGTCCTATCCGCTCTTGGATCGTCTTCAGTGGGACGCGGAGGGCGTCGAGCACTGCCACGTTGAAATGACGGAAGGCATGGAACCCTGCCTGCGGTATTCCCAGAGACTTGAGTAGCGCCGTCATCTTCCGACCGCGATACACGTTCATGTCCCAAGGTCTGCCGCTGCTCGAGGAGAACAGGAAATCATGCCCCTTCCCTCTCTGCCGTGCGATCTGCTCCCACAGAAGAGAGATAAGCTGCGGTGATAGCGCCAAGCTACGAACAGAGTTGTTCGTCTTCGGTGCCTGTTCCTTGCCGAGCCAAACGGACTGATTGACGGTCAAACGTTCGCCGTCGATATCAGTCAGCCGTAACCCCGCAAGTTCGCCAGACCGCAATCCAGTCTCCGCAGCCAACCAGTAGAAGACACGGTGCTCACCTTCGGACGTCACAATGATTCTTGCGACATCAGCCAAGGTGAAAAACTTCGCCCTCTTCTTTGGTCTGCGGGGTAGCTTTGGTTTCGGGAGCAGAGCATCCACGTACTTCTGTGCAAGAGCGGCGTTCCATATAAGGCTCACCGTTCCCCAGTAGTTGCGGATGGTCTTAGGGTCAAGACCTTCTGCCATGCTTGCCGCGACGAAGCGTTGGAGATCGCCCGCGTCGATTGCCCGCATGTCCTTCCGCCCGAAAGCTGCCTTAAGTCTTTTCAACGTACTCCGTGCGCCTGATCTGGTTGAGGGCTTCGACAGGGATAAGTAATCACGTTCCCATATCTCCGCGAATGCCTCGAACGTTGCTGACTTCCGTTCACTGATCGGTGACGATAGGGGCATGGAGCTGTGGAAACCGCTTCGCGCTTCCCACAGCGCCATGCCCCCGACGGCGACTATCTGAACTCAGAGATGCTGATGGGCCCCGGTAATTTTGAGCCAGGAGAAATGTTAGTCTTCGACCAAATCTAACCCTATGGCTGAGGAGGATTTGGATGAGGAAGAGACGGTTCACGGTAGAGCAGATGATTGGTGTGCTGAAGCAGGCGCAAGTAGGCGTTCCTGTCGCGGAGGTGATCCGCAAGGCGGGGATTAGCGAGCAGACGTACTACCGGTGGAAGGCGAAGTACGCTGGCCTAGAGGTGGACGAAGTTCGCAAGATGGCTCAGTTACAAGAAGAGAACCTGCGTTTGAAGCAGCTTGTTGCAGAGCTAACGCTGGACAAGACGATGCTGCAGGATGTGCTCTCAAAAAAATGGTGAAGCCTTCGCGGCGTGGGCCGATGGTGGAGCGGCTGGTTGGAAGCTACCTGGTAAGCGAACGGCATGCCTGTCGTGTTCTACGCGTCCCTCGAGCGACCTACCGCTACCGAAGCTGTCTCGATCCACGGACTGAACTGCGGATGAGGATCCGCGAGATCGCTCAGGCAAGAGTGCGTTATGGATACCGCAAGATCCGCGTGCTGTTGAACCGCGAAGGCTGGGATGTGGGCAAGTACTTGGTGTACCGGCTGTACAAGGAAGAAGGACTGACGCTGAAGAGGATGAAGCCTGCCGGGAAGCGGAAGGCATCTCGAACTCGTGAGGATCGGATCAAGCCTACGGCTCCGAACGAAGCCTGGAGTATGGACTTCGTGATGGATCAGCTGCAGGATGGAACGCGGTTCCGCGCCTTGACGATCGTGGATGTGCATACGAGAGAAGCTGTAGCGATTCAAGTAGGACAGAGCCTGAAAGGAGACGATGTTGTGCGGACACTGAACCAGTTGAAGCTAGACCGTGGCGTGCCGAAGGTGCTGTTCTGTGACAACGGCAGCGAGTTCACCAGTCAGGCGATGGATCTATGGGCTTATCGCAACAGCGCTAAGATCGACTTCTCCAGACCAGGCAAGCCAACAGACAACGCCTTCGTTGAAAGCTTCAACGGAACCCTGCGAAGTGAATGTCTGAATATCCACTGGTTCCTCGATTTGAAGGAGGCAAGACACCTGATCGAAGCATGGCGGCAGGAATATAATGAGAGTCGTCCTCACGCAGCTCTCGATGACAGGACGCCGAGCGAGTTCGCCAGCCAGATCGCGGCTAGCCGCGATCTGGCTGGAACCTAAACAGGTCGAAGACTAACTCTGACCTTGGTACAGGAAAATTAGGCCCTTCACAGAACGCGCTACACTAACTCCTCACTGGCACAAAAGATCGGGCAATCCAAATAGTTCGGCTGCCAGCGTCCGTTATCTCCCTTGCAGATAAACGGCGTAGAGAGAGCGTGGAGCATGCGTGATTTCTTTGTGCCTGTACCTTGGTAAAAGTAGCGCGGATCCTGATGCAGGATGGTGGGCAGGATAGCGCCGCCGACCATGATGTCGATCAAACCGTTGGCATAGTGGGCGCCGAAACGCTGAGCATATGCTTCCCCGCCCTGCCTGAAGTGGTGGGCGTTGTCCGCCTGGTCGAGGCCCGCCAAGAAGGCGGACCCGAGGACAGTGATGGGTCCGTCGTGGTCTTGAGAGCGAGTCTGAACTTCAGCTTCGGGGTGAGTGGCACGGCGTTGCGATCATAGACCGTGTAGAAGTTGGGGATGAAACCCAGGACGCGCTGCTTCTCCTCAGCCTTTTCCTGCTCTCCGGCGAGCTCTTCAGTCGAGAGAACTGCGTTTACCGACGTTACCGCTGCTGCAATCCGCAGCCGGATGCCCGTCAGGTCCATATATTGACCTGGCTGGAGGATGACTTCAGGCGAGTTCCAGTCGGCGAATCCGCTGGCGCTGACGGTGATACGGTACGGCATTTCCGGATTGAGATGGTCGAGTTGAAAGAAACCGCTATCGTTAGTCTCCACGCGTTGGGGATCGGAGAGCGACGGGCCTTCAAGAGCGACCGTAGCGCCCGGAACGGTGCCATCATTCACATCGGTCACTGTACCGATGATCGTTCCAGTCTGCGGTTCGGGTGCGGAGATCTGCGGGGTTCCCGCTACGCTGGTGACAGAAACACCGAGAATAAGGAAAAACAGGTAATGCTTGACAATCAACTGGCATCTCCAGTCTTTTTGACATCGTGTTAGTGCAGGTGCTCGATTTTTCACGCGCGGCTCGAGTCTTGTGGACGTCTTCAGCACATTTCTTCCTCTCGCGGCGCACGACACTACCTTTGCGAGTTAACGCTGTTTGCGACGCATCATTGAGGCGCCACTAAAAGCGTCGAGCGGCCGAACACGCGAATGGTCCGTCTCGTGCCAAATACTGCACTTCTTGACCGCAGATCTGCCGAACATCAGGTTGATCGATGTCATGATCTGCAGCGATATGGCCACGAATGCGACGATCAATACTTGCCAGTCCAGTGTCATCATTTCTCGATACCTCACGACGCCGTATTGCAAGGCAAGGGTCACTTGCGACTGATTGAAACCAGAGACGACCAGCCGACGAGGACTCACAGCATTTGAACTGCATGCTGTCAGAAAGCTGACGGTGCCAAATGGAAACCCCTTCGCGTCGTCTTCGACTTCTCGTGATAGTAGTCCACGAACGCAAGTGCGCCAATTACATAAAGCTAGTAGCTACGAGGTTAAGAGCATCTGACAGAGGCTATCTTTCGCGAGTTAACCGCTCCTGCAATTCCTCATTGGGACCAGCTAAAGGAAACATCGAGTAACCAACAGGTCTTGGGTGAGAGAGATTCTTTGCCTGGTTGCAGAACTTCCATCGTCTGGTCGTCCGATATGAGCATCGCATCGAGAACTTTCTTGCAATGCTCTACCTAACCTCGTCTGATCCTGCTAAGGAATTTATGAAAAATGTCAAACTGCTACAGCCTCCCCGGCAGTGCTGCTGGCACTGAGTGAAAATTTATGCTGCCACCGAGTACGATGAAATCCTCGCGTCCGGTGCAACCCATGTTGCCACTTGAATGACGCGGTCTCGGTTGCCAAATCCCGCTGTCCGAGGCGGCATCGCGACTCCGATCGGGGCAACGGGTCGTCAGGTGCGGTTTGCCCGTCATCCGACCGCAACCCAGGGAGTCGGATTCATTCACAGGCTCACCGAGTGCCTCGGCTATGAAGCTCTCATTGAGATTCGCGGTAGCTGAAACTTCTCGATGGAACCGTAAAAGGACCTCGGGTTCGTGTAGCGACCTCATGCCTCCGTGGGGAGGCGCATAGGGACAAGAAAGTTGCTGGCGAGAAGGTAGGCGAATAGATGTCCGAGAGGTGGCGCGCGACGCAGCTCACTTGCCGAAACCCATCCATTGGTCTCATTCCACTCCCACCCGTTAACGGAAGCACTCTTCAACCATTCCCGCAGATCCGCAGCGGTCATCGGATAAACGTAGATGCGAACATTCTGGGCGAAGAGACGTGAGAGAGCCTCCAGAAGTTTGCCTTCGAGATTGCCGTAAAGGTCTTCGAACGCTCGAATCACCAGGGAAAGACCTCCGACGAAGCGTACAGGGGCCTGCGTATGACGGTTTACGAGAGCTGTCATGTGGTAGAGCTCGGGTTTACGAAAAAGCAGTACGTCGCCGCCAGCGGCGAGAAGCGAATCGATGCGACGAAGCAATTCGGGAGTTTCCGGGGCTGGTTCTTCCGGCGTGAGCGGAGCAACGGTTAGGCAAAAAAACCAGCGGGCGCCGATTTTGTTTCGCTAAGGTCCCCTTGAAGCTCTTGAGATGCCGAAGCCAATAATCGCAAATGAACGTGCGAGTGAACGGAATCGGTGTGGCCAAAGGATCCCGGTGCAAGCACAATGGCTTTCTTGTAGAGAACCTCGGTCGGGGGAACAGCGGGGCCCTTGGTTGGGAAAAATACTGCCTCGGCGAGTCCGTCACGAACCAACTGGACTAGCAGGGCTCGGTGATCCCAACTCTCAAATGCCGGCCCGTGAAGATCCACGTAGTCGATCTCGATTCGCTCTGCGACGACATCTTGTGCCAGGCATTCCAAAAATGATTCTTTGATTTGTACTTCATAGAACGCGGCATAGATGAGGTTGACTCCCAGAATACCGATGGCTTGCTGCTGGAGGACATTGGAAGGATCGCGCATATTGATGTGCAGCAGGACGTCGTTCGGAGGACCACCGGGCTGCAACTGGAACCGGAGACCGATCCAACCATGTGCGTCGTTGGTTCCGGCGAAGTTACGGGCGGAGACGGTATCAACAAAGCAGAAGAACCGAGTCTGTGGCCCACGAGTCTTGCTTAATTGCGTGAGAAGCTGGGTCCATTCGTTATCCAGCATCGCCTCGAGTCTCTGTTTAGATACGTAGCGCGACCCGGAGCCGTAGAGGTCATCGCTGACTTCCTTATCGTAAGCGGAGATGGTTTTAGCCACGGTGCCGGAAGCTCCTCCCACGAGAAGGAACCAACGCGCGACTTCCTGTCCGGCGCCGATTTCGGCGAAAGAACCGAAGGTGGATGTATCAAGATTAATAGTGAGCGCTTTGTGGTGAGTGTCGAGTTTTTGAGTGGAGGGCATAGCCATCACCTCGTTGAATTGGGCTACCTAGAGAAATGAAAGAATGCGTTTTTACACATCAATGACAAGAGGCTTATCCCAACTGAAGGCCACTCTTAGGGTGGACTGGATTCGGCCGACGAGGACTGAGGCTGAGGAACTTCGGCGGATGATCTCGTTTTTGAACAGGCAGCTTAGAAAGAAGCATCCTTATGTTACCTCGTGGTTTTTATCCCGGGGCGTCGCGCGTGTGCAACCTAAGGCCGCTCTTTTTAGCCTTTTCTCAAGCGACTTGGCCATAGATCTGGGAACCTCCAATACACTAGTTTATGTTCATGGCAAGGGGATCGTGGTGAACGAGCCGTCCATCGTAGCCATTAACAAGCGGTTCACGGAGGATTGTTATCACATCGAGACCTCGCAACATCTTCTTGGCGAAAGGTGGCCGCGTGATGCCAACGTCGATCTCATCTTGCGAAAATGCCGCTTCTGTTGAGGCGGACTTGAAAGAGCAGTCTTACTCCAGGAAGAAGCTCCTTGTACTGCCTTACGATGCTCGGAAGGAACTAGCGGTGGCAACGCTGCAGAATCCGAGGGTCAGAGTCCCAATTTCTCCGTGGGCTGCAAGTTGTGCAGCCTCAGCTGCATGATCGGACTGTTTCAGTGTCCGCAAGGTCTCATGACAGAAGACCGCTCCCTGAGGGGTCAGTCGTACCGTCCTGCCTGAAAGCGCAAGGAGTTCGATGCCAAGCTCCCGCTCCAGTTGAGTCAGTGTTTTGCTGATCGCAGGCTGCGAGATGTGCAGGAAACAGGATGCTTCCCGAAATCCCTTCTGTTCAGCTACAGCAGCAAAGTAGCGAAGATGCCTTAGCTCCATTGATAACCCTTGAATATCATTGCGATGATTTGTGGTGATAGATGGAATCACCATCTCGACGACTTTACTCCTCCAAGGAACTGGCAACAAAAGGCATGAGACACGCCAACAATTTCAGCAACGAAAAACGCGCTAGTGTTTCCTAATCTCCAGTGAGTGACTTTCCACTTGGACGGATAGCCGGTTTTACGTCTAGGTGGACTGGATTTGTAAACACTGGCCGACTTCACATTACGTTTAGAAGCATGTTCCAATCGTGCATTTGCGCGATCAGAGTATTCTCGATCCGCGCCGTGAGGTGCTGAAGAGGGCGCGTAAGGGCCAGAGGATTGTCGAGCAGACTCGCGGATCACTTCCGCTGTACTCGCTTTGCGGAAGTAATCCGCACGCCGGTTACAGTGAGTTGGCTTGGCTATTCGTGTCAGCGCCATGCCAACAAAATACAGGAACCGAGCATACCGCTCTCCAGCGGGGCCGGTCCTAGGAAGCCTCTCTTCGCGGCACAATCGGCAGCCTCGTTGCGCGCCACGCATGAAATTCATCAACCAGGTCCGTCGCGCGCCAGAGTCCGAGTCCGAGATCCTGCAGAGCTGCGGCTGCGAGGCTTGAGATATAGTCTTCGGAACAGAACACGATTACCCGGAGATCATGATCGGTCGCGACCGGCAGCCGCGCGCTGGAGGCCGGGTTGAACCGCCACTCGAGCACGTTACGCTCGACAATCAACGCGCCCGGAATACTAACCCTCGATCGCGCTGGCCCTCGGGACGAATATCGACGAGTATCGCCTCTGTCTTGGCCGCGTCATACGCCTCATCCGGAGATAGCCGTCGCAGTCGGCCAAACGAGCCGCCGCCAGCATTTGCTCAACGCTCAAGGTACCGGGCCGGTTTGTGGGTTTACCTCTCTGCACGTTCCACTCTTGATGAACTCTACGCCTTCCGCTCCGCGGGCTCCAAACATAAATTCATCGTGCCTTAAGGCTGGATGTGCTATCGTGTCTCGATAACGAGGTTCGATAATGAAAGGCGATACGGATAACCGCGATCTCTACTCCGGCATGATCCGTCTTCACATCCTGCATCACGCCGAGCATGAAGCCATCTTCGGAGCAGGCATGGCAGAAGAGCTTGCCCGGCACGGATACAAGATCAGCCCTGGGACTCTCTATCCGATCCTCCATGGCTTAGAAAAGCGCGGCTATCTGAAGTCCGAGGAAGAACGGTTCGGCAGGACTGCCCGACGCCTCTACCGGATCACGGCTTCCGGTCGCCGAGCGCTCAAAACAGCGAAGCTTCGGGTTCGCGAGCTTTTGGAGAGCTCATTGAAGGCAAATAGTCCATTCATTCGAGATTCCCGGTGGATCCGTGGGATTGGTATTGGCAGCTTCCTCGTAATTAGTGCGTCGGCTTTGGTTTTGGCCCAGTCCCCGGTCGCAGCTACTTCCGTGGCAGACCCTGATCTCACGATCGTTCAAGTTGTTCAGGATGCCCAGCAGAACTACCCCGCGATCCATGTCTCCGAACAGGAGCTCAACGCGGCTGTGGCAAATATTCGGTTAGCGAGAACTTCCTATCTTCCACGCCTCGATGGGATTGTGGAGATCAACAGGGCCACGCGAAACAACGTCTTCGGTACGCTCCTCCCTCAGAGTATTTTGCCAAGCATGTCCGGGCCGGTCATCGGGACCAACAATGCCGGGTCCGTCTGGGGAAGCGCCACTGGACTCTTGGTCAATTGGCAACCGTTCGACTTCGGCCTGCGACACGCCAAAGTGGAATCGGCGGCGGCAGCGCGTGACCGGGCAAATGCAATTGTGCAAAGAAGCCAGCTTGAGGTCTCAAGCGCAGCGGCGGATGCCTTCTTGACGGTTCTCGCGGCTGGTCACGCTCAAAATGCTGCCCAGGTTGCCGTCGATAACTGGGAAACCCTTCGGAAGAGTATCCATGCACTTACGACGTCGGAGTTGCGTCCCGGCGCTGACGAATCGAGAATCGAGGCTGAGAAGGCGGCTGCGAATACTCAACTGGCCCTCGCGACCGAGGCGGTCGAAATGGGCCAGGCGACCCTCTCCAAGTTTCTCTCGAAGCCCGATGGCATAGCGAGACCACTCAGCTCCTCCCACCTCGTTGGCGAGGTTCCTTTGGGCGCAGAGGACGATGCGGATTTTCATCCAGAAAATACTCCCGCCAGGTTGGAGCAACATGCGGTCGTCTCTCAGTCGGCTTCGGAGCTTCACGCCACGGACCGAAGCTGGGTTCCGCAGTTCAACCTTGAAGCAGCGGGTTATGGGAGAGGCACCGGCGCAGAGACAACCGGACAGCGCTTGGGTGGTGCAAATGGTCTCGCTCCAACTGTAGGAAACTACGCTGTCGGTCTGAACATTACCTTTGGCTTTCTCGATTTCGCCAGCATCCACGCTCGCGAAGTTTCCCAGGCTGCCACCTTAAAGCGGAGCAATCTCGCGAGACGTTGGTGGGACGGCAACTCCAGGAGCGGTTCGCCCAGGCACGAGCCGCCCTGCGTGCGACGCGCAGCATTGCGAAGAACACTCCCATTCAGGCGGCGGCGGCTCGAACCGCTCTCGCGCAGGCCACTGCTCGTTATAAGGCTGGTCTCACTTCGATCGATGATGTGGCGCAGGCGCAACGGCTTTTGGTGCAGGCAGAAATGGACGATTCGATCGCACGCCTGAATGTCTGGCGCGCGTTTCTTCAATTGCAGTCTATACGTGGCGATCTTCAGCCTTTCCTTCAGGCAGCTCAGTAATTCAGGTGGTCATTTGACATGCGTCTTGTCCTCGCAGCTCTGGGTCGTCCTCTCACCGTCATCGTGGCGTTGATCGCAATCATCGCCGGGTTCTTCATGGCGGTTGGGAGAATGCGCATGGACATATTTCCAGAAGTGGGAAATCCTGTGATCTACGTCGCGCAGCCCTACGGCGGCATGACACCCGCTCAGATGGAAGGGTTCCTTACCTACTATTACGAGTACCACTTCCTCTACATCACCGGCATTCAAGCGGTAGACAGCAAGAGCGTCCAGGGCGCTGCTCTGATGAAGCTCACCTTCCGTGAAGGCACAAATATGCAGCAGGCGATTGCCGAGACCGTTGGCTACGTCAATCGCGCTCGTGCCTTCATGCCGCCCGGTACGGTGCCGCCCTTTATCACCCGCTTCGATCCTGGGAGTGTTGCCGTTGGTCTCCTCTTATTCACGAGCAATAACCACACGCAAGGCGAATTGCAGAACATCGCTCTGAATCAGGTGCGCCCGCTGTTTGCGACGCTTCCCGGAGTATCTGCACCGCCTCCTTTTGGTGGCAACCAGCGAACGATAGTCGTTACGCTCGATCCCGACAGGCTCAAGCAGTATGGTGTGTCGCCTGAACAGGCAATCGCAGCAGTAACTAGCGGCACGGTCGTATCGCCCTCCGGCAATCTCTACGACGGAACCCTGAACCGCATCGTTCGGACGAACTCCACACTGGGGCCCGAGCTGAACGACTTGATGGCGGCTCCCATTCATCCGCGTTCTGGAGCCAACATTTACTTGCGCGACATCGGAACCATCGAGAATGGGACGGATATCGTGACGGCCTACGCTCATGTCGACGGCCGCCGTACCGTCTACATCCCGGTGACGAAGCGGTCGGATGCATCTACGCTGGCGGTCATTCAAGCCGTAAAAGCGGCAATCCCCAGCTTAAGAAAGTGATGCCGGATGATGTCGATGTGCAACTGGCGTTCGACCAATCCGGTTATGTATCGAACGCAATCAATGGCCTCGTCAGAGAAGCGGCACTCGGCGCGATCCTGACAGGACTCGTTGTCCTCTTGTTCCTAAGAGATTGGCGCGGCGCATTGATCGTCGTAGCCAACATCCCCTTCGCTCTTTTCACGGCTGTACTCCTCTTATGGGCCACAGGCCAGACGATCAACATCATGACCCTCGGTGGACTCGCATTGGGGGTAGGTGTCCTCGTGGATGAAGCAACGGTCGAAGTAGAGAACATCCATACGCAGCTCCTGCCAGGTGTCTCTCGGGCACGAGCTGTTCTCGAAGCCTGCCGCCGTACCGTGCTGGCCCGTCTGCTTTCGATGCTCTGCGTTCTGGCGGTATTCGTTCCATCTTTCTTCATGAATGGAGTCGGACGGCAGCTCTTCGTTCCGCTGTCTCTTGCTGTCGGCTTCGCTATGGTCGCGTCATACTTTCTGTCGAGCAGCCTGGTTCCGGTCTTTGCCACCTGGATCATGAAGGAATCGCATAAGGGAGAAGAGAGAGAAGGCAGCTTCGGCAGGTTGAGAACACGTTATGAGCGGTATCTAAACTTTGTGCTGGATCGTCGGTGGCCCGTTATCCTTGGCTACTTCGCGATCTCTGCACTCATTCTCATTTTGGTTGCGCCCCGCATCGGGAGCGAGATATTCCCGGACTCCAACGGACCTGTCCTGCGAATGCGGCTGAAAGCGCCTATTGGCACGAGGATTGAAGAGACGGAGCCTATGGTGATTCAGGCTCTGGATTTGATCCGCAATACAGTCGGCAAAGATAATGTAGAGATTACCTCTGACTACGTTGGCGTTCAACCTTCAAGCTACCCGGTGAATCTCATTCATCTCTTTACGAGTGGCCCGGAAGAGGCTCTGGTACAGGTCCAGCTTCGGCCCGGCCATCCCGACGATGAGAGGTTACGAGAGGATCTTCGCGCCGCATTCCACAAGGAGATGCCAAACCTGACGATTGCATTTGAAGGGGGAGACATAATCTCGCAGGTCATGAGCTTCGGGTCGCCGACACCCATTCAGATCGATGTGCAAGGTGTCGACATCGATCAGGACTACGCCTATCTGGCAAAGGTCGAAGCCGAATTACGGAAGCTCGACTTCCTGCGGGATATTTCCATCGTTCAGCCCCATCTTTACCCTACTGTCGAGGTGATGGTAAACCGCGATTATGCCGGGCAGTTCGGTCTAACGATGGCTGATGTAACGAACTCTCTGACACCAGCGACTGGCTCCTCGCGATTCACAGCGCCGAACTACTGGCGCGATCCCAGGACGGGGAATGCATTTCAGATCCAAGTACAGCTACCTTCAAATCGAATGCAAGGTCTAGGAGCACTCTCTGCGTTGCCGCTGATGCGCGATGGACAAACTCAGCCGCAGCTCGATCAGGTTGCCAAACTTGAGTATGGAACCATGCCTGAGATGATTGAACGATTGAGCGGACAGCGGATCGTGAGCGTAACGGCAAACCTTCACAGGATACCCCTTGGCGAGGCTGAGAAGCGCATCAGTGCGGCGTTGAAGAATCTGCCCGCAGCTCCGAAAGGCTCGGTCGTTGCGGTGCGCGGGCAAATCCCCGCCCTCGAAGAGACAACCTCTGGTCTCCGCACCGGACTTCTTCTTGCCATCGCTGCAATCTTCCTGCTGCTCATGGCAAACTTTCAGTCTCTGCGACTACCTCTCGCGATACTTTCCACGATTCCTGGTGTCCTCTGCGGTGTGGTCCTGATGCTCCTGTTAACAGGAACCACACTCAACATCCAGTCCTTCATGGGCGCGATCATGGCAGTCGGCATTTCGGTCGCCAATTCCATTCTTCTTGTCAGCTTTGCAGAGCAGGCAAGACACCAGAATCAAGATGTCGAGACAGCGACCCGGACAGGAGCGACAAGCCGCATCCGGGCCATTCTCATGACAGCAACGGCAATGATATGCGGCATGATTCCTATGGCAATTGGTTTTGGAGAAGGAAGCGCGCAATTGGCTCCTCTGGCTCGGGCCGTGATCGGTGGACTCACCTTCTCTACGTTGACGACTCTCACTGTCCTACCGGCCGTCTACGCGCTGCTACAACGTAAAGCGTCTACCACGTCGAATTCACTCAATCCCGAAGATCCATCGAGTCGATACTATGTCCATCCATAAACGCGTGTGCTTTTTGCTTCCGCTGGTGTGCTGCCTGCCTGCCTTCTCCCAAAGTTCTGCGCATGTGGAGATGGCGAAGGTGGAGAGCCGCTCCTCGGCTCGAACGGTTCCTCTGACTGCGAAACTCGCTCCGTTCTTGCAGACCGATATTGAAGGCCGCTCCCCTGGCTATGTGGAAAAGGTGCTAGTTGACCGGGGCAGCCCGGTCCACCGGGGTCAACTGCTGGTTCAGCTCTCTGCGCCGGAGATCAACTCGCAAACTTCTGCCTCGGAAGCGAACCTCCATCAAGCCGAAGCTGAGGCAGCACAGGCGGAGGCTCAGGCGGCCGCAGCCGAAAGCACAGCAGCGAAGCTTCAAGAGGCAGCCAAGACCCCCGGTGCTGTTGCCGGCAACGAATTGCTGCAGGCTGAAAAGCAGCGGGATGCGGCACTGGCTCTGGTCGATAGCCGGAAGGCTGCGGTACGAACCGCAAAAGACCGTCTCCAGGCGAGTCAGGCAACGGAGTCATATCTCCGCGTGACCGCCCCATTCGACGGAATGATTACCGATCGATTTGTTAATCCGGGAATGCTCATCGATGGTGGTCACACTCCGATGCTCAAGCTCCAGCAGGTCGCCCATCTGCGGTTGATAGTGCCCGTGCCTGAGACCTATACCGGCTCGGTCGTGAAGGGTATGTCGGCGGTCTTTCATGTTCCGGCACGTCCCGGAAGAAGCTACACAGCAAAGGTGGCACGCATCCCGAATGCGCTCGATCAGCAGAGCCGGGCAATGATGGTCGAGCTAGATGTGTACAACAAAGACGGGAGCCTGGCTCCTGGCATGTATCCGACGGTCGATTGGCCGGTCAGTGCTGGAGAGAATCTTCTGTTTGTTCCTGCCACGAGCGTCGTTACAACGACCGAACGAACCTTCGTTATTACTCAAATCAACGGTAGAGCGCACTGGGTTGATGTGCGAAAGGGGCCAACTGCTGGAGAGAACGTTTCTATTCGAGGGCAAATCGCTGTTGGCCAGGAGGTCGCCAAGCGGGCTTCTGATGAGATTCGCGAAGGAACGCCACTCAGATAGCTGAATCTCACTTCGATGAGCGAGAGGTATGGAAAATGGGCTTGGCAGAGATTTCCCGACGCAGGTTTCTTGTAACAGCGGGTGCCGTAGCGGGAGTCTCGGTTGTGCGCCCGCAGTCGCTCTACGGTTCGTCGCCCTCACCGCTCGCCCAACCCGATATGCCTGCTGACTACACGCTCAACATCGCGACGAAACCAATCGAATTAGCTCCCAAGCACATCGTGTCAGTAACTACCTACAACGGTCAGTTTCCGGGTCCTCTCCTGCGCTTGAAAGAAGGCCGGCGGGTCACGGTCGATGTACACAACGACACCGACGTTCCAGAGCAGCTTCATGGCATGGGCAGGCTATTCCGCCAGACGCAGACGGTGCGGCAGAGGAAGGAACGCCATTCATCCCTCCTCATGGAAGCCGCAGAATTTCGTTCGTTCCAAAGCACTCTGGCTTTCGCTTCTATTTAGGCAACGCCGCGCCTGCCGTAGCGGTCGTTACTGCACTTGCCAGTCTGGCTTGCTGTCTTCCCGTGGGCATTGCGGCTTTGCTCGGAAGCGTGGGCCTTGGCCTTGCGTTTGAGCGCCACCGCCCCTGGCTCATCGCATTGAGCGTGGTGTTTCTTGTCTTGGGTGCCTATAGCCTCACCCACACAGGCCGAAGCTGTAGACGATTCCCCAAAGCCCTCACAATTCTTTTCTCGGTCGCTGTAGTTGTCGTATTTGTTATCGCTGCGTTTCCTGAGTGGGTGGCCAGCATGATGCTGAACCTGAGATAGACTTCGCATCATGGTACCGACTCCTGGAGGTAGGCGACCCTGGCGAGTTGCCGGCGTCCATACTGACGGGATGCAGATGAGCTAGAACGCTTTCTCTGGGCGGTTCACGCGTAATCGAACAGGGACATGAAGCCATAATCCATGTGAAGCTGCTGGTGGCAGTGGAACAGGGTTAAGCCAGGGTTATCCGCGGTGAAGTCTATCTCGGCTTCCTGATATCCCCCAACCATCACTACGTCTTTCAGGACTCCCGAAGTCGGTTGCCCGGCAATCTTCGTCAACTCAAGCGTGTGGCGATGAAGATGAATTTACGTCGGATGGTCTTCACGCTGGGACTCCCACGTTTGCCATGACCTCACGAATCGTATCTTCAATCCACTGTTGCGGTGGGAGACCCTGTCTTTTACCTAGCACAACATATGTCCTGCATCCGACGCCGAAGTGCGGCGAGTGGCGCGCCGCAACTTCTACGTCCAGGCCGTTCACTCGAATGGATGGTGATCCCAGGAAACGAGTCTGCGTCGCCAACTCGTCACTGTTGACTTGAAGCAGTTCTACCGCGGACTGTACGCCGATATTTTCCAGTGTTGCCTGCACCTGCCTCAGAGCAGGCAGGTAGTTTGGACAACCTGCAAATCCCAATACCTCGACTTCATCCGGGCTTCTTTCTACCGGAGAGCGTTGTTGATACACAGCAAAACACGGGGCATCCAGGTTCCGTGCCTCCAGTCTCGCTCAACGATCGTTCGCACCTCCCGCGCAACGAAAGAAGCTATCTTTTCTGGACCGCTTTCTTACACTCTGGATATCCCTCGCAATGGCTGTCGGCGTAAGCATCGGCCACTTCGTTCCTAACTCGGCGGCCTTCGTCAATCGATTTCAGACCGGCACGACCAATATCCCCATCGCCATCGGGCTCATCATCATGATGGAGGGTGCTGGCGAGGGTGCTGAAACTGGATTTCGCGTATTTCCCAGTGTTTTTGAATGCCTAAGGGTCCTGTAGTTAGCCACCAACGCCAATAAACCATTTAGTTACAATTACTTAGCATAACTGTCACGACGGGGGTCAGCGGACATATTGGTAACGAGAAACGCGCTACTGTTTACTGATTTCCAGTGGGTGACCTTCCACGTGGACGTGTAGTCGGGTTTCTATGAGCAGTCATTTACGTCAGGGGTTTTTTGTTTTTTTCTTCATAGCGTTATTGTCTCTTTGTCTTTGCTGCTGTTGGTTATGGTTGTTCCGCGTTGTTGTTCTCCGCCGTGTTTCTATTCGTACTTTGAGTGAGCCGTTTGGCTCTGTGTCGGTTGGAGTCAGTCGGAGAAGTCGATGCTGCCAGTTTTCGGACGGCCTTACGAAGGCCCACGCCGACACGCAGTCACCGCGATGCGGGGTTCAGCAACAGGGAACATGATTCGGATCCTCAGGCAGCTACTGCATAGAACGGGAGGTATGGCTCTTGCGTGACCCAGATGCGATGAAGCAGTACTGCCAACTTGCCGGCGACGGCGACGATGGCACGATTACGGGACTGTTTGCCTCCGCGCGAAGCCAGATGCAGGCCCCACTGACGTAAGGTCGAGTCTCTTCCATGCGGCCCGAGAACATGATTGGCGCACTCGACCAGCAGAGACCTGAGGTAGATATTGCCAGCCTTGGTGATGCCGAGTTGCGGGTCGTGGTCCCCGGATTGGCTGCGTCTCGGCCGCAGGCCGAGGTAACAGCCGACATCCCGACTTCGCTCGAAGCGTTCCTTGCTGCCCAGCGTCAGAACGTACGTCAGTGCCGTGAGCTGGCCGACGCCATAGACCTGGATCAGCGCCTGCGTCTCTGGGTACTCCATCTGCGTGAGTCGCTTGATGGTACGGTCGTACTGCTTGATCTTTACCGTCATCGCAGCGATCTGTTGGAGAACCGGGCCGAGTGCCTGAGCCAGACCTGGCGGCAGCACGGCCATGCAACGCTTGGCGAAACACAAGGTGGACGACGCTGGCAGAGGGTAGCCGCAGGGTTTCGCCAGCCCGCGCACTGAGTTCACCGCCGCCATCCGCAGACCAACGATCAGGTTGCGGGCACGGATCAAGGTCAGAGCTTCCTGTTGAGCAACCGTGCGATGACAGATCGGGCGCAGGATCTTCGGATCGAGCCGTGCGTAGCGAGCGATCTTCTCGGCGTCCACTGTGTCGCTCTTCCGATCACTGTGCGAGATCGCCCGCAGCTCCCTCACGTTCGCCACGATCACCTCGTGGCCCATCTCCTGAAGTTGTTCGCTGACCCAGATCGAGTACGTTCCAGCCTCCATTGCGATCCGGGCCTTAGCTAAATCGGTAAACCACTTATTGACCCCCGAGGGTGTCGTTCGAAACCGCCCCGGTCAACCACTTCTCCATCTTCGTTGAGCGTGCAGTAATGGCTCCAGACATCCCCAAGATCGATCCCGATCGTCATCCCTACCTTGGTGATGCTGCGTGGAACTTCCGCGATGAAGTGTTGCGATGGCTTTTTCATGGCATAGTCTCTCCGATTCGAAGGACCTGCTCATCCCATCTGTGGGACAAGTGCAACCGGCACCCACAATCCTCGGGAACCACTTCTCCTAGTAGCCGGTTGTTCGTCCAAGTGGACTGGATTTGTACACACTGGCCGACATTTCGGTACTAATCGGCTCTTTGTTGAGCGCATTGGCGATTTATCACTCCCGGAGATTCAGGTGCACTACTTCATGGTGCCGGTCGGTACGGTTGGAGAAATTTCCTGTAATCGGTCCCATAATGGACCTTCGAAACCTCAGGATTCCGAGCCACGGGGTGTCTTGGCAGAGAGAAGTAAATGCTGGAGGCCGCACGCCATGAGCGGCAGTACGGCCGCCTCTCCCTAATTGGAGAATCGCTCTACGCCATACTTAGTTTCCCTGCATCTGCATCTGATGCACCTTGTAGTCGCTCTCGACACTGAGGCGTCTTACAACCGTAAGCCCGTTGGGGCCAAGTAGAAACGTGGTGCCTGTTTCATTGTTAGTCACCCGATGTCTCACGTCCTTGACTGTGGCGAGTTGAGTCGGAGCAGAAGCGGCGATATCGATCACCTGGTAGTCACGCCCAACTGCAGAGACGTACTTGAAGGGTTGGCCTGTGACGAGAAGGCCGCTTTCTCCCAAGGTTTCAGCCGAACTGAGATCTGTCAATGTCGAGATCACGCGAAACACAGGCCTCTTGGCCTTCCGTAGATCGAGCACGGCTTCCTTCTGACCGTCACGAAAATACACGAGTTCAGCATTGTTGCCGAGAGGACGAATGAAATCAAAAGCGCCCTCTCCTGATAAAGGCGTGCTCAACACCAGCTTGATGCGAGCCGGATCCGTAACATCGAAGACTGATAAGCGAGCGCCTTGCTGCTGCTCGACATAAAGATACGTGCTTCCTGCATTGTCGGAGTGAAGAAAGAGTGAATTGCCCGGTGCCTGCGCCTGCTCCGGAAGATCACGGGCCTGCATGACTACCAGTTCCTTCGACCTCGAGTGGATCTCTGCCTCTGCTGTTGATGTTAGGACTGCTGCCGCGACAACTAAGCCAATTGCGAGTGTGGATTTGATGGTGTTGTTCATGGTGTTTCTCCTTTTCGAAATTCAGTGTCGAACCTCAGAGGCCGTCATGTCCAAGTAGTAAAAGTGATGCGGTATAAGCGTGGGGATTTTTCGGAATCGATGTCGAAACGCTGCTTATACGGCATAACAATTAGCGAATTCCGTTGGCGCAAGTTTCGCCCTAATGTCGAAACATGACTACACGGAACGTACCAATCACGACAATCGCAATCATCGGCGGAGGGGTAAGTGGAACCCTCACGGCATTTCACCTAGTTCGGCAGAAAACGCCGGCACGTGTGATTCTCATCGACCAGCGGCCTGATTTCGGGCTTGGCCTGGCTTATTCCACTCCGAGCCTCCGCCACCTGTTGAATGTTCCCGCGGGGAAGATCAGCGCACTTCCCGATCAGCCAGATCACTTCCTCAATTGGCTTCGTAAGAATCATGATCCGGCAGCAACTGAGAAGACTTTTGCTCCACGAGCGGTATTTGGGCGGTACATCCAGTCTCTCCTGAAATCTACGAGGCAGCTAGAACAGGAGATCGCAACAGTCGTTGATGTCCGTCAGCAAGACTCCGGCGCCGTGCTTACGTTGGATAACGGATGCGAGCTACGGGCCGACCTGATCGTTCTGGCAACCGGAAACTTCGACCCCGCTCCTCTTCCGGGAATCACGAAGGCCGCCTCCGATTCGGGTTTGTATCGCCACAATGCATGGGCCGCGGAAACGTACGAGGGATTGCATCCCGAGGCGCCTGTTGCTCTCATCGGAACAGGTCTGACCGGGGTCGATGTCGTGCTGAGGCTGCGTGAACTCGGACACCGCGGAAGGATCATTGCCATGTCTCGTCACGGCATCTTTCCGAATCGGCATGACGATTACATACCCCTGAGTTCAACTGCAATTCCGTCAGATACGCCGACCACCTGTGTCGCGTATCTCCGCGCTCTGCGCGCTGCAATTCGCGGAGGTGCGGAGTGGAGACCCGCTATCGATAGCCTCCGGGAGACGACCAACGAACTGTGGCTTCGCCTGCCGATCGAGGAAAAGAAGCGCTTTCGCCGCCACTTGCAGCGCAGATGGGATGTTGTACGCCACCGCATGGCGCCGCCGATTGCCGACGTCATCGAATCCGAGCTTCGGAACGGCACTCTGGAGATCCGCGAAGGCCATCTGAAAGCCGTCGATGCCTCTCCTGCAGGCGCCTGCATAACTGTTCTTGCACACAATGACAGTGAGAGCTTCTATGCAGATCGAGTGATCAACTGCACTGGACCGAGCATGAACTACCGCAGCATCCCTTCAACTCTTCTCCAAAACATGTTCAACAAAGGACTCGTAGCCTCCGGTCCTTTAGGAACTGGATTCCATTGCTCGAAGGATGGAGCGGTCATCGACGCCGGTGGTCACCCTTCAGAAATCATCTTCAACCTTGGCCCGGGCCGCCTCGGCGATCTTATTGAGTCCATCGCGGTTCCTGAAATCCGTCAGCAGGCCGTTGAGCTTGCCTCGACACTTGCTGATCGCATCAGGTCGAAATACATAATTACTGAAAAGACGAAGACAGGATGTGCAACACCGGAGTCAACCGGAGAGTTGGTAGCAGCATGACCACCGCAGCGGTCACCAACGTCAGAGGCACTGAGCGGGCGGTGACATCGTGGCTGGCATCCACTGGTTGGGCTATCGTTCTCGGAGCAGCCAGCGGCTCGGCCTGTGTCGCAATAAGGCTCTTCTTTCGCCTTCTTCAGTGGGTCTTTGTTCAGCAGACGGGAATGTTACCCATCGCGGCAGCAACGTTGCCTCCCGCGCGTCGTATCTTGACCCCGATCATCGGAGCGGCGTTAGCGACTCTTGTGGGCTGGATGATGCGGAGGTCGGCACCGGATTTGCACTTTGAAGAATATGTGGAAGCCATTCGTCTCAGAAATGGCCGAATTCCTCTTCTTTCGACGGTTTGGCGGACTGCCTCCTCTGCCTTTTCCGTAGCCACCGGCGCGGCGATCGGGCGGGAAGGATCGATGATCCAATTTGCCGCTGCAATCTCCTCATGGGTAGGAGAGCGATCTCCCTTACGGAATCTGTCGTTGTCGCGGCAGGTAGCCTACGGGGCTGCAGCCGCGGTCGCGGCAGCTTATCAAGCGCCGATCGCCGGAATATTCTTCGTCACAGAGATTGTCCTGGGTGAGTGGGCCTGGAGCGACATTCCTCAACTGCTCTTGGCCTCAAGCACTGGTTGGCTCATTAGCCGCCTTTTGCTGGGTGCTGGCCCTCTCTTCCCGGTAAGGGGATCATTGCCGATTACGCACGATCTGCTTTGGGTTCTCCCTCTGGCTCTTGTTCTGGGTGCAGTTGGCCCGGCCTATCAAAAGCTTCTTCATTTCTCTGGAGTAGCGAAACGTCTGCCCTTCGCACTGCTATGGAGCGGCCTTGCAGTGGGTGTTCTCGCTCTAATCGACCCCAAGGTTTGGGGAAACGGGGACGCCGCACTCCTCGGAATTTTGCAGGATAAAACAATGCTCCTTGGAATCGCCGGTGTGCTTGCCTGTCGCCTGATCGCTACAACGTTCTGCGTGGGAACAGGCACGGTGGGAGGAGTCTTCACTCCTACCCTCTTTGCCGGTGCTGCTCTCGGTCTCGCGGCAGGTCACTTATTGCACAATCCGGAGCCGTCGATATTGGCTATCTGCGGCATGGGATTCCTGATGGCTGCTGTGACGCACGCCCCTTTAATGGCAGCTCTGATGGCGGTAGAACTTACCGGGCAATGGCACCTTCTGGCGATCATTCTGCCGTGCAATCTGTTCGCCTCGTTGATTGCTCGTACAATCTCGCGTGAGTCCCTCTACGCCATTGCCAGCCCGAAGCCAGCGCAATGAAAGATTAGGTTTCGGCATAGACTCTGGTCCTCGCGCAGATGCCGGCTTGGTTGGAATGTGAGGGGAAACAGGAGGCGAATAGGTCATGATAGAGAATTTCCGCATTCGAGTATTCAGGGCAGTCGGACAGCATTTAAACTTCAGCCGGGCCGCAGAAGAACTGTTGCTCACGCAACCTGCAATCACCCAGCAGATCAAGGCGCTTGAAGAGGAGTTCGGCGTACCTCTATTCGATCGCGGGGGTGGACATATCGCGCTGACAGCCGGGGAAAGGCGCTGATGCCCTTTGCAGAGAGAATGAAGGAGCTCTCCGACGAAGCCTTTGCCGCGGTGGCGGAGGCATTTGGACAACATGCGGGCGAACTGGCTCTGGGGGCCTCCCAGACCATCGGTCAATACCTCCTACCAACGTTCGTGGCTGCATTTCGGCGCTCAAACCCTAAGGTTAAAGTCACGGCTCGCAGCGGAAATACAGATGAGATGCTCGAAGCCCTCCTCGCGCGAGAGATTCAGCTGGCGCTCATCGAAGGTCCGGAACAGCGGAAAGATCTCCATATAGAACCGTTCATGGAGGATCACATGGTACTGGTCGTCCCCGCAACTCATGGATGGGCCAATCACGATATTAAGGTGGAGGATCTGAAGAGCGAACCTTTACTAATGCGTGAATTTGGCTCCGGCTCAAGAAGAGTGGTGGAGCAAGCGCTTTCGAAGGCCGGAGTGAAGACGAAGGATCTGACGATTAGCATGGAGCTCGACTCGACCGAAGGTCTGCTGAACGCGGTAGAAGCCGGCCTTGGAATCACCTTCGTCTCGAGGTGGGCGGTCCGAAATCAGCTCTCTCTAGGAACGCTAAAGGTCGCTAGAGTGCAGGGGTTGAAACTGTCGAGGCGATTCTCGATGGCATATCCTGCGGGTCCAGAACCAACAGGTATCGTCGGTATCTTCCGAACATTCTTGCTCTCTCAGGCAATTGAAATGGCGCCAAAAAGGATAGCCAGAACAAATGCCTAGTTACAACAGGCCAAGCGCTCACTGACCTTGAGCTGGGCTACGCTTTGAGGGATCCCATACACGCGCTAGTGCTACTGATTTCCGGTGGGTGGCTTTTCACTTGGGCGAAAAGTCGGCAACTTGGACACTTGCCGGTTTTTCGTCCCCTTGGCTGAGAATACTGACTAGGAATGATTCAACTCGGATCCACGTTGATTCTCCTAGACATTTATGACTACATTTCTGCTTTTCTTGCGCAAGGGAAGCGTGACGATATCAGCAACGCGAGGCTGCAAAGTGACGACAGTACGACGGAAAAAGCGAGAGCCAAGAAGACGGAGAGCCTTAGGGTTATCGAGCCTAACGTTGCACCAGCAAACATCGCCACCACCGCTGCAATTCGCCGCTGCAAATGGGGATTGGTTCCGCGCGCCAGGGACGAATCCGCAGCAATGCCCGTGATGGTCAACGTCAACACTGTCGTTGTCAGGTCTGGGACGGCTAACTTACGTACGGCGGCATTTCTCATCCCCATCGCTATGGCAGTGAAAGCGATCATCGCGTAAAGCCGCAGGAGATGCGGAGATGAAACGGCATTATAGCCAAGTGCGGCCAGAGTTGCCCCGACTAAGAAAACAATCTCCAACGCAAAAACCAAACTCGCCGCACGAAACTGCGCCACTGCGTTTGCGCCAGCCATGATGCGACCGCCAACCGCGGCGCCTGCAAGAAACCCGCAGAGAGCAGTGATTGAACGGGCCAAGGACACCTGAGGTACGCCCGTACTCGCAAATGCAAGAAGAACGATGTTTCCCGTCATGTTTGCTGTGAATACGTGACCGAGAGAAAGGAAGCTCACTGCATCGACAAGACCGGTAACGGCGGTCATCCCAAGCAGCGCATATGGGAGGATTGAGTCTGCAGTCAGCGCTTTCCACATAAATCAACACCTCTGCTCGTCAGACTAAAACTTGTAACCGGTCCACAAAGCCCAGTAGTTGAGGTTGCGCCCAGGTTGCGTCTCCTTCAGGAAACTGCCCGCATAAAAGATTCCGTAGTCGCCTTGAAACCATAGGTGACGAGTCTTCTGCCAGCGAATCTGCGTGCCCGGCCTATGTCCAACATAACGCGCCTCGCTTGCATTGCCGGCACGGATCAGGCTTCCCGGTACGTTGTAGACGCCATCGTCAAGACTCTCTCGCCACTGCACGATCCAATCAAAAGAGGCAGCGACGTTGTGAGGCAGTGCCATCTCGACGTGAGGATGAACATCTATAAAGTTGATTGGGCCGGGTCCGGTCGTAGCCAAGACGCCGAAGTAGTCACCCTTTGGGAAGAGAGGATTGAACGTGCCCAAAGTACTCGTGGATGGATGATCGCCGCTTGAGACGTCGGCCTTCACGCTAAGACGCGGCTTCAATGGCGTACTTGTAAATCGATAGCCGGTTTCTGTAGCAACCGTCCACGCTCGAATATTTCCCGAACCAAACGTGCCGAACTGCCACAGAGCTTCATTGTCAAAATCCCAACCGGGCCGCTCGGTCGCAATGGGATGCGAGAGTCGCCCGCCGAAGGAGTGACGTACTTCCTGAGCGATGCCCCGTTGAAATGTGGCTTGCTTTCTATCCAACCCCAGGTAGTAGAGTTCTACTGACGTTTTCGGCGCGGGTCGCGAAGCATAAACGCCCCAGAAACCTACCTGGTGGTTTGGCTGATCGTCAAAAAACCCAAATTTGTCCAGGCGTGGACGCATGGCGAATCCATCCACCAGCCATTCATTGATTTTGCTTTTGACCAGGAAACCAGCAAAACTCAGGCGGACATTCGGTCCCTCGCGAACGTCGATAAGCCGTCCGGATCCGTACTCGAGCTCCTGTATTCCGGCCCTCACCTCGACCGAGTTCTGACCTTCTGCGGTTCCAACCTGCAGGAAGGCGGCTTGAAAGTCGAGCTTCTTTTCGTCGATCGGACGCGGGCCACCATTCCGGAAGGAATTGATACCGCTCTTAAAGTCGACAAACGTGCGAACGTGCTTTCCGGAATGGATATCGAAACCCAGCATGTACCTTTCATTCAGGTATTCATTCCAGTAAGGAGCCTGTCCCCAATAATCGTTGCCTATCTGCTCCCAAACTTCCCTGGCTTCTCCGCTGATCGTCATGAACCAATCATTGCTATCGCCTCGAAGCCGGATAAATTTGAGCGGGTCCCAGAAATCCTGACGGTTGGCGGGATTAGCCAGAAAGCTCCAGTCTTCGTCCTCACGCAATAACTTGATGCTCCTGTCAGGCGAGTCCGGGATGGCAGAAGATACGGACTGTGCCACTACAGGAGTTCGTGTTACGAGCAACACAACTGCCGCCAGCATGGGAAAAATCGCATCAAGGTGTTTGCTCAACATCATTATTTCGGTTTTTCCGCGACCGAGTGGATCTCAGCAATGTATCCGCCTGGGAATTGGACAACTGCAGAGGTTCGCTGATCGGCTGTGTAGGGAGCAACCAGAATCTCGACCCCGGCAGCCTTGGCCTTCGTTAGCGTATCGGTTAGGTTCGGCACCTCATACCCCGTGATTTCCCGCCCATATGGATACGGAAGATGGCCGTCCGTCACGAACACGACTAGCTTCTCGAAACCCGATTCGATCCGAATGCGCCGATAGGTTTCGCCCGGCTTCCCGATCTCAATGCCGCGAGCATGTCTATCATCAGAGACAACCCTGCCGTGACTGAACGCAACATAGCTTGCCACGAATGCAGTTGCACGATCGGCGGACACATAGACACGGTTTTCCGGAATGGTTTGAAGCGCTTTATAGGACGGCGCGGTCGTGTGCCAATAGAGCTGCGTGTTCACGCCGCCCGGCCACTGGATAATGGCATCTCGTCCGATTGGGTCATTGAATGAAGTCACAAGAACGTCGGCGCCTGTCGTGCGAGCGGCCTGGACCGCGGCATCGAGATCGGTCACGAGGTAACCCGTTCGCTCTGCGCCAAACGGATACGGAACCGGAGTCTTGAACCCGAAAACCGACAGGGTTCCTACGGGTGTCAGCACCAACTGGGACATGGTGCTGCTCGGAGTTGGCGTCACGGTGAAGACGCCCTGTTTGGATGTGGTCCCGCCGAAGGTAGCTACGAGGCTGGCAACGAAGCGATCGAAATCCTCGGGCGCGACGTAGACGTGGGCCGTATCGTATTGCGGCTCCACGGTCACGTTGGGTGTCACCGTAGCCGCGTCGGCGACTGCCAGGGCGGTGCCACGCATCGGGAACAGACGAGCACTTCCTGTACTCAGAAAAATCGCGATAGCAATCACGCCAAAGGATCTAGTGATACGCATTGTGTTTCCTTTCACGAGGGGTCAATATCACACGATGTTGGCTCGAAGCTCTTATGGCACGGTGAGAACTCTTTCAGTCCGCGTGAGGCTGGTCCGCGTGAGGCTGAATTGATACAGATTGCACATTCGCTCGCTGATCCCAATGCTTACCCACGAGACAAACGGATGCAGCATGTGTCACGCTGACATTTTTCGTAAGAACCCAACCGCCGAGCTGTTCTCCGAGCACCATTCCCAGGAGGCCGAGCAGAGCGACGATTGGCGGGGCCGGACTCTTTACGCGAATCACTCCGTACAGAATGCCGACAAACAAACCCGCAGCAAATGAAATGAGCAGTACCTTCATCAGTTGCTCTCCCTTCCAGTTCTTCAGGCCATTCTTTCGTCCGGTTGTGATTTAGAATGCGAAACAGTCGCAGCCGAGACTCCAAAGCCCGGATTTTCCGAAAACACGGACGTGCCCACTTGGGCCCTCCTCCGCGTGACTCAGCCCCGAGTGCTGGCAAAAGGCGGAATGAGAGGCTCCAGCCAGTGATTTTGAAGCCTTGGCATAGCCGCCATAGTGCGCGACGGGCGACCAGTCAGGACTGACTGGAAGCTCGGGAGGAGCAAGGCTTGCGTGCTCTTCAGTGGCGTACACAACCCTGCCACCGACAATGGTCAGCAGCGATTCGAGATCTTTGATTTCTTCCTCCGGGATCGAAAAATAATCGGCAGAGAGAACGGCCAGATCAGCGAGCTGCCCAGGAGCAAGCGCTCCCTTCTTACCATCTTCTGTTGAAAACCAACTGCTGCCCATCGTGTAGAGCTTGAGTGCTTCCTCCCGATCGAGCCGATTTTCTTCTGGATACAGACCAAGACCGCCTATGGTCTTGCCAGTTATAAGCCAATACAGGGAAAGGTACGGGTTGTAGCTTGAGACACGCGTTGCGTCCGTACCCGCCCCAACTGGAACACCCATCTCGAGCATTCTCCGAATTGGTGGTGTGCGTTTGGCTTGCTGCGCCCCGTATCGCTCGACAAAGTACTCACCTTGGAACGCCATACGGTTCTGCACCGCGATGCCGCCGCCAAGCGCTTTCACACGTTCGATATTGCGATCAGTAATCGTCTCGCAGTGATCGAAGAACCAGTGCAGGCCGTCAAACGGAATCTCTCGATTCACTTCTTCATAAACGTTCAATGCTCGCTCGATCGTCTCGTTGTATGTCGCATGTATGCGAAATGGCCAGCGATTCTCTACGAGATGTTTAATGACTGCTCTCAGCTCGCTTTCCATCACGGGAACCATGTCCGGCCGCGGGACAAGAAAGTCCTCGAAATCTGCGGCGGAAAAAACGAGCATTTCCCCGGCGCCATTGACGCGATAGAAATCATCGCCATCCCCGGGCTTTGTCATTTTGGTCCAGCTCTGGAAGTCGGCCAGTTCCTGTTTCGGTTTCTGCGTGAAGAGGTTGTAAGCAAGCCGGACGGAAAGTTCTCCATTTCGGTGCAGTTCGTTCACAACGCCGTAGTCGTCGGGATAGTTCTGAAAACCGCCGCCCGCATCGATCACACTGGTAATTCCAAAGCGGTTTAGCTCACGGAAAAATAGCCTTGAAGAGTTGAGTTGGTTATCGCGTGATAGCTTCGGACCCTTCGCGAGAGTGGAGTAGAGAATATTTGCATTCGGGTTCGCGATAAGAAGACCTGTGGGGTTCCCGTGACGGTCGCGTTGAACTTCACCGGCCGGAAAGTCCGGGGCATTCTTGTCATAGCCCACAGCACGAAGCGCCGCTCCATTCAACAGCGCTCTGTCGTACAAATGCATCACGAAGACCGGTGTGTCCGGTGCAACTGAGTTGATCTCATCCAGCGTTGGCATGCGGCGTTCAGCGAATTGAAACTCCGTCCACCCGCCGATAACTCGGACCCACTGCGGAGCGGGCGTCCGCTCCGCTTGATCCTTCAGCATGCGCAGAGCATCGGAGAGCGAAGGTACACCATCCCAGCGCAGCTCCATGTTGTAATTGAGGCCGCCGCGGATCGGATGCATGTGGGAATCGTTGAGGCCTGGAATGATGGTTCGGCTCTTTGCATCAATCACTTTGGTCGCAGGGCCACGCAGCCGTAAGATATCTTGCTCGTTGCCCGTGGCGATGATCTTTCCGTCAGTAATCGCGAGAGCTTCAACAAATGAAGGAGTGGAATTCGTCGCGATCTTTGCATTGTGCAGGATAGTGTCCGTTGCCATAAGATTTTCCTCACAGAATTTTGGTGCCAGAGGGCAAGAAGACTTTTGCCCTCTGCACGCTCCTACTTGTGCGCGCCAGCGGGCGCCGCGGGAATTACGTATTCAGGGAATTTCGTGGCGGGAGCGCCGTGCACCATCGTGTATGCGTACTCAACGCCTATCCCATAAGCTCCGTAATGGTTCTTCACAATGTCCATCACGGCATCGTAAGTATCCCTGTTAGCCCAGTCCCGCTGCCACTCCAGCATGGTTGAGAGTGACGTCACGGGCTTCGCTCCCGCCTGGATTACACGCTTCATAGCATTGTCATGAGCGAGTTGACTCACGTCGCCGCAGCAATCCTCCAGCACGTAGACCTCGTAGCCGTCGTGGATCGCTTGTATCGTGGGAAGCGCCACGCAAGTCTCCGTCCACAGCCCGGCAAGCACGATCTTCTTGCGTCCTGTCTTTTCAATGGCGGCTACGAAGTTCTTGTCGTCCCAGGAGTTCATAAATGAACGCTCGATAGGCTCCTGGTCGGGAAAGACGGCTCGAATCTGCGGCCACAAGTTGCCACTGAAGGACTTTGTTTCAACTGTCGACAGTACGACTGGAACATCAAACACTCTGGCGGCCTTCGAAAGCGCCACAGTGTTGTTGATGATTCCCTGACGATCGAAATTGCTTGTTCCAAATAGCATTTGGCCCTGATGGTCGATCAGCGCCACGACGCAATTGTCAGGAGTCAAGAGTCCCTTTTCACTCAGTTTTGGACGACCGTTGTTCTGAACCATGACTTTTCTCTCCTCTTAGAGGTAAATGGATTATGTAAGACGTCTCCGCCTTCAACACATCCGAAAGGTGGTTACGCCGCAGCTAAACGTGTTGTTGTGTTGAAGAAATTTCGCTTTCTTCGATATAAGATCGAAATCACTTTGTACTTTGTACTACGAAGGGGATACCAGGAACCAAATGGATACCTGGTCACCAAAACTGAAATGAGCGCTAAACAAATTGTCAGCAAGTGTCCGATCGAGGAACTGCTCGTCCTGATTGGCGGCCGCTGGAAACCGGTCATTCTCTGGTGGCTTATGGGCAGCGAAAAGCCGTTCCGGTTCACAATCCTCCGGCAAAGCATGCCTCGAATCTCGCAGAAGGTATTGACGCAGCAGTTGCGAGAACTTGAGCGGGACGGACTTGTCAAAAGAGAGATGTTCTCCGAAATGCCTGTACGCGTCGAATACTCGCTGACCGCGTTCGGACGAAAGCTCCTGCCTGTTCTGCAGGAGCTCGATTCCTGGGCTCGGAAGCATCTGCTTTAGACAAGAATGAAGGCAAGCAGATTGCCCAGGGGAGGCCATTGCCTCGGAAAATCTAACCCCATGAGCGTTGGTATGCATGCAGACTCCTGCACAAGGGGGTAGTTTACCGCTTTACGGTCGCACCGGGCAAGTGGGCGTTCCATACAGCTCCAGCTTGGTCGCCTCGGGAGGAGTTCCACCTTACACTTACGGGGGCACTCCGGTGGAGTGCCTGGCGTTTTCTCTGAACACCGCAACAGGAGTCGTTACTGGAACGCCAACCCAGGATGGAAAATTCGACTGGGACTTTACAGTGACCGACTCCGTGGGCGACACGACCAACCCGGAAGCGGGTGTATGGTTACCGTCACGTCGCCGCTGCCGACTGCTTGTGTAATTCCGCCAGCGGAACCGCGATATCCGGAAGCCAGTTTCGTGGAACGGCTTTATTGCGCCGGACGGCAGCGTGGTTTGGATTAATGCGCACCTCGACGCGAAGAACGGGTGCCCCGCTGAACCCGGCTGTTGAGGAAGATCTGATTCAGGTCCACGCGGTGGCGGAGGATCTAACTTCACACAGGTTCCTGGAGCGGCACTGGGCAGGGAACCTGTCTTCAGTAACCGCGAACCGGGAAAGCCGGCATTGACACCTGGAGCGCTTTCGACCCTATCGGACGCGCTCCATTCTTTTGTTACAGCTTGGAAAGTGATATTTGGTCTGGGTTGATCCGTCGGGAGCGGTGGTGCAGTGGCTCATCACAACTCTTCTTCTAGTCCCGCTTCATAGTGGTGAGTGACCTTAGCTCCGCCAGTTCCGAAATTGGCGGAAAACGGGGTTACTGAGATGGGTACGCGCGTATCTCATCATGGCCAGGAGACACCCTTCCACACTACAGGCCGGATACAATGACGCAGACTTCTTCATCCACCAACTTTTCCCTTGAAGTCAGACGGCGGACCATACATTTGAGCAACTGAATCAAATTTGCCGAAACCTGTTTTTCAAAGAGTCTACCCCGGAATGCTATCCCATCCTCTTCTGTCCCAAACTGCTGGCGGGGGCCAGATATTGGAGCAATGGTCGACGCTGCCGCCAGCCCCATGGAAGAGGATGAGGGCAGCGGTCCCGGGACGGGTAGGCATACGAGGAGGGTTTCAGTCGCTTGTGAGCCTCAAGACTGAAGGGATCCATCAGTTCTTACAGCGAAGGACCGGATTTCCTCAGTCGCCGTTCTTCTGAACACCGGGCCGTGTAAAAGGCCAATCTCTCGAAGGATATACGCAAGCACAAATCCATCAGCTCCACAGGTGTAATATCGCTATTCTTCTCAGCACTTTACTTTGGGTTCGAGCCGGCATGGCTGCCGCCACCGCTCGAACCTCCCGATGCTGAAGCGGCTCCGCTGTGCGAATGCGCCCCTTCCTGCGACGAAGACCCTGTGTAAGGCCCCGATCGCGACGCGGAAGAGAAAGACGAACTGCCGCTCAGGACAGGCGATCCGGCCTTCAGAGTTACCGGCCCAACGTTCGCACCATGGGCGGACGCGCCCGGCGATAGAGAAGGCGAAGAAGCATACACTGGCATGCTTGCGGATCCATGCTGATCCACATGATTCGAAATCTTGTTCAGGTTCCCAAGCGATCCCCTCGGAACCCCCAACCCTGCTGAGTTCTTTTGAAACACAAAGTTTCCTGGCTTGTCTTCTTTGGAAAAAACTATCGGCTTGTCACCGGCGAGCACCAGCGAAGATGGAGCTGCGCCGTCTCCAGGCTTCTGCGGAGGAGCAGGCCGCAGCGGCGAGCGCCCAGGATTTTGAGCGAGTGTACCAGCCGTCTGCCCACTAGTGACCACTATGTTGTTCAACCCGTTCCAAACGCCGCCCGGCTGCCAGCCCCAACCGTACCCCGGGTAGAAGGACCACGTGCCCGAATGATATGGCAACCATCCCCATGGATAGGGCGAGACCCAGGAGTAACCCGCCCCAGGATATAGCGCCCACACCCCGTTTTGATAGGGATTCCAGCCTGCGCTAACAAGATAAGGCTGCCAGAAACTACCATACCCCCGCCGTTGATAAAGCTCCCATAGTAGTTGAGGTCGCTCAGACCATAAGAGGATCCTGAACCGGCGAATGTATTGGCTCGCGAATATCGCGAGTGGTAGTCGTTCGACTCCTTATCCCAAGCGTCATAGAGATCTTGATCGATCTTCTTCGCGACAGTGACCTGATCGGCGCTTAGCGTCAGCGATTGTTTTTTGGTGATCAAAGTTGTCTCTGAACCGCGCTCCACCTCGACGCTCCCATTGAAGACGGACAATACCGTTTTCTCCCCTCGACAGTCATCCGCAGATGTGTCGCCGGCGCAACCGTCATCTTCATGTCGCAAGCCCAGAGCAGAAACTCATTGCCCTTGGTACTTTCGAGATTCACATAGACTGTCCCCCTTGCCACGTTAACCTTTGAGGCTTTCGCTCCAGAACTGCGCAGCGCCAGCAGCGGGAACTCGACCAGCGAATTTGGGGTTACGTGCAAAGTGCTGTTGTCTTCGAACTCCACCTCCGCGTAACCCTCGCCCGTCCGCAGTTTCTCGCCTTCGACAATAGGCATATTTGGCATCGTCGCCTCAAAGCCATTGCCCGTCTTGCGATCCAGTTGCAGCGTGCCTTTCACATCGCTCAGTCGGACGATCCTCACATGCGAATCACCAGGAAGCGCCCCGTTGCTGTCCCCCACTATTTTCGCCCCCGGCACGGAACTCGAAACTGCAGTTTCACTAGCCTGTGTCCCAACCACTCCACTTTGCGCTCCTGCCGCAACGCAGACTGCCATTGAAGAGCCCATTGCGAGGAGTAACCGGCATCCGGATCGGATCTTCATAAACCGCCTCCAAACCCACACCATTTGCAACACCAGATGCCCGAAAGTATACGTCCGCAGGGCCACAATAGCTTCATCATTCTTCAAAGGAACCTGCACTTTTCAATGCGGGAGCACATGTCGAATCCCGCATGAACTAGCACAGCAAAATCCAACAATGGAGGAAAGGGGGAACCCCTAGAATGAGCAAAAGATCATAATTGAGTTGCATCGATTGAGATCATACGTCCCCCCAATGGAGTTTTGAGCAATCTCTACCAAACCGGACACCGGACTTGCCGAGAGGCTGACTTTGCCGGAGCTTCGTTCAAGTCGCCATTAGCCTAGCTTCCGCCTCGTAGAGCATTGGTGTAGCTTGACAGCTGAAGCTTTGACGTCGCTGGGAGAAAAAGTAGTGTTTGGCGCCGAACCACAGGTTACATGGACACTAGGAGAGAAGAAGGAGTTCGAGGAGCATGCATCTGCTCGGTTGCGAGCCTACATCTCGTCAGCCCTAGAGCAGCGGCGGCCCTCTGGATCAACATCTTGATCATCATTCCGTTCCTTGCTGGTCATCGGCTTCACAATCACTGGAACTTCGCCCGATATCTACTCTTCACAGCGATGGCTCTTTTCCTTTGGTTCGTACTCAAAGCTGGCTCGGTGTGGGCTTCTTGGCAGAGTTCTCGTGAGACAAGACGGGAGTTCGAGGATTCGGACAAAAGTGCTCGGAAGCGTTGACTAGGGAAGGTCACTGCCTCAGGTGAAGTGCCCTGGAAACGGGGTTTCCGGAAACTACAGGTACAGTCCACTCTGTTGCTCATCAATTGCCTCCAAATCGCCTTGTCACTCGTCAAGGCATGGCCTAGGGAGAGTCTGCACAAGTTCTGCATCGCTTGCCTGATTGATTAATCTGATAGCTGCGAGGAGATTGCGATGAAGCAGCAGAGTCTGTCGAGTCAGGGTGTGTTTGAGAAGTACGGGCGGAAGAGTCGGCGGGAGTTGTTTCTGGACGAGATGGAGCAGGTGGTTCCATGGTCTGCGCTGGAAGCCCTGGTACGACCGCACTATGCGAAGGCGGGCAAGGGACGGCAGCCGGTAGGGTTGGCGATCATGCTGCGGACTTACTTTGTGCAGCAGTGGTTCAATCTGTCGGACCCTGGGGTGGAAGAGGCGTTGTACGAGTCTGCGGCGCTGCGGCGGTTCGTTGGCGTGGACCTTGGGATTGCGCCTGCGCCGGATGAGACGACCATCCTGCGGTTCCGTCATCTGCTGGAGAGGCACGAGCTGGGCGGGTTGATGCTGGATGCGGTGAACGTGCATCTGGATGCCAGGGGCATCCGGATCGCGACGGGCACGATTGTCGATGCGACCATCCTGCATGCGCCTTCGTCGACCCAGAACGCGAGTGGCGAGCGCGACCCGGCGATGCACCAGACCAGGAAGGGCAACCAGTGGTACTTCGGCCTGAAGGCGCATATCGGCGTGGACGCGAGGGAGGGCATCGTCCACTCTGTGGCGACGAGCGCAGCCAGCGTGGCGGACTGCCACATGTTACCGGAACTGCTGCACGGCCAAGAGCGTAAGGTGTGGGGCGACGGCGGCTATCAGGGCCAGACCGACGCCATCCAAGAGGCCGCTCCGAAGGCACAGGACATGACCTGCAAGCGGACGAAGTTCAAAAACTATGTCGACGAGTTACAGAAAAAGAAGAACCGGAGTAAGTCGAGGGTGCGGGCCAAGGTAGAACATCCGTTCCGGATCCTGAAGCGCATCTTCGGCTTCGACAAAGTGAGATACAGAGGCATCGCGAAGAACCATCACCGCCTGTGCGCGAACTTCGCGCTGGTGAACCTGTACCTGCACCGCAAACGTCTGGCAGTCCTTGGGCAGTAGTGCGCCTGGAAGCCCCGGAAAACGGGCGGATGCGCGTTCCAATTAGCCCTCCAACAGCATCAAACCAACCAAAACCCGCGCATCTTCCATGCCCACTCCCTGACCCCAGAAAGTCAGACGCCTACGCAGAGGTTCCCTAGGTTAGATCCATGACGCCACAAGCCGATCCGTTCGTTCGTCGCGTCAATTGGCCGCGTGTCATAGGGGCAGGCCTGGCGGCAGGCCTCTTCATCAACATCTTTGTGTATGTCGTCACCGTGTGCTGTTGAATGACGCCTGGATGGCGGCATTTGGCGCATTGGGAAAAGTTCACACGGGCTGGAGAGCGTTCATCCCTGCGAATTTCTTCCTGGACTCCTGATGGTATGGTTTTTCGCGCGACTCCGATTGCGTTACGACGAAGTACCAAGGTGCGCCTTGAAGTCGGGGTCAGCAATGTGGGCAGTCTTCTGGTTCATTCCTATGATGTCGATTATCCCAATGAATCTTTTCCCAACAGGTAGCTGGTCTTTGTCATCGCCTTAGGCTTTGTTGAGGTGAATCTGGCAGCGTCGCTTGGCTCGTGGCTTTACGATAAAGCGTAAGCTAGGTTGCCTCGCGAACTCAGCGGTCTGCATTCGTTTGATCGGGCAGGAGCGAAAGTTTTCTGCAACTCGCACGATCCTCGGAAATCCCATGAACCCCTCAACCCGCCTCGATGAGTGACTCGTCCATCGAACGGAATGCCCTACGTAGCGCATTTGCCTCATCACACGGAGCTATACCTGGTTATGCCAGCGCGGCAATGGGATGAATGACGGGCGGCTACAGAGATCTCGCGCAATGAGAACTTTTCGTTCAGCGGAAGAACGACAAGAGGAGGACACACAATATGGGTAATCCAGGAATGCTTGGAAGACGTACATATTGAAGGCGGCTGCAGCCTTCGGCGGACTATAAACATTGGCTGTGATCGCACCCGCTGTTTCAGAAGCAGTTCAAGAGAGTGAGATTCGGGCTGTCGCATCGCCGGATCTAAGACTTGAGGATATTCCAGCCGGTCCAAATACCAAGCTCACGATCGAGCGCCTCGGGCAGATCGCCCTTTTTGGCATCAATCTTCCTTGCATCCAGAACCGCATCGACCCTGAGACTTTTGAAAAACTGGCCGAAGGATATTACAAATATGACCACGATCCCCCCGCTGCGTGGCGCGATTCTATTTGGCCACGTGAGAACTTTTCAAGAGGGATCGACGTTGAAGGATTTAAGCCGCTCGCAGGGACGGGCAAGCCGTGGATCGCGAGGACTGGGACTATTGACCCTCTTGCAAAGCGTGGTCCACACTCACCAAGCCTCTGATCGTCGTTACGCACGGCGATACGGAATATGGCCCATGAGCTTTTTCTCTTTGCAGATATTCGGATTGCTTCAGCCGACACTCGCTTCGTTTTACGATGAGAATACACGTGGACGCCTTCCCGGAGGAGGGTAGGCTGGGGAATGCCATGCGCTACATCCTGACCGGAGATCATTGGAGCGCCGAAGAAGCATACCGTATCGGAGAAGTGCAGAGGGCAGGTCCGAATGCAACGGAAGCGCTCGAGGCTGACATTCGAATCGCGAACAATATTGCCGATGCGGGCCGCTTGGCATCAAGACCTCGTTGGCGTCTGCTCACCTGGCGATTGATCAGACTGAGGAAGAGGTTTTGTCAAAACTCGATGCGCACCTTTTCCCACACGCAGGACTTTCTAGAAGGCCGGAAGGCCCGAAAGCCGGTCTACCAGGGAAAATGAGGACGAACTTAAAAACATGCGACCGCTCGGTCTCATACGCTTCCAGTCCTATGGCTGATCAATCGCTTGGCAAAACTGCATATCTTCCATGGGGACTTCGATTATCACTTTATTCGAATATCGATGGTTATCATTTACTTCTTTTTCGGGTATCAGGTCCTGATCCCAGTTGTTGACTTCGAATGTCAGCTCGAGCGTGACCGGCAGGCCCAGAGGCAAACTTATTACTCCTATGACGGACCGCACGGAAATCTTGTTCTCTCCAAACACATCTCGAAGAAGCGCCGATGCTGCATCCGCGACGATGGGCTGGTTAACATCAGTGTGTGCGGATGCAGCCAGGTAGACTCTTACGACAATGCCCAGCGTCACGCGATCCAGAGATCCCAGATGCTCTTTCGCAGCGGATAGAGCATTCAGGGTCGCGGTTCGCAGAGCATCACGGCCAGCATCTGCATCGAGCTCCTTGCCCAGGCGCCCGACGTATGGAGGCTTGCCATCCTTGATCGGCAGCATTCCACTAAAAAAGCAGGCTGCCTGACTGGACCGCCTCGACGTATGCACCAAGCGGGTGGGGAACACTAGGAGCGCAATCCCAAGTTGCTGCAGGCGACGCTCCGCGCTGTCCGGCTGCGGATCTGCCCCTCGGATACTGAGTTCGTGTGCAAGGGCAATACGTGTATTGTGCATTCTTGTGTTGAGGCCGTTGCCGGCACTTCGGACGTCTTTCGAGGCGAACTCGATACGTCCCTGCGATCGCACCATCTTCATCGTCAATCCCTAGACTGGCGCTCGCTAGCGCGCTCTGTGCAGCCGGGGGCACCGAGATTTCCTTAGCTCCCTCTGCCGTTGCCTCCACCAAGAAGTGTCGCGTGAATTGGGCGCGATCGCGGTCTATGTACAAAGTGTTTCCCACCCAAGCGATCGCGAATCATAGGCGACATCTTTGGGACAGGTGTCTCTGTAGCAGCAAAGAGCTTTTTGTCTGCAGGTTATAAAGCCAGACCTGCTCAGGATCGCCGGTGGCAATGCCGTTGGTCACAATCGCAAGGGTTCCATCCGCAGAAAAGCGGCCATAGTGCGCGCCGAGATCGACAAGGTTTTGCGGATAGGTAGTGGCTATTGCCTCATTTGACATCTCCCCAACAGGCGGCGACGTGCGCAGGCCGAAAGCGATCTCATCAGAGAAAGGCTGTGATCGTGTATCCGCCCGGCTCCAAACGGGCAAAGGCGTCACGGCCGTCTTGCGAGGTGAGCTCGTGTTGATCATTTAGATTGCCTTGGGCCGAACCTATCGTGACAATGACCCATGGAAGAGGCTGGCCATCTGGACTGTAGACGTGGCCACCGATCCTTGCATCTCCGGTGTCGCTCTGCCCCGCGGCGATAAAAACGGCAGAGACCAAACGGAGCACAAACAGAGTTTTTATCGTCATCATAGTGCGACCCCTCAGCACAATAAAGCTGATCTGCGAATTCACTCGATCTACCGTTTTGTTCACTGTAGGGCCTGCCTCAATCCTTCTCCCGGATGACGGGCAACACGGAACTTACCAGACAAATCCGCTGCCGCCGAATGGCAAGGAAGCGCGTCGCTTGGACCGTGAAGTCCCGCAGAAATATTAGATAGGCGTGATTCTGTCTTTCCACGATTGCGATTAGGCACCTTTGGAGGGGCCAGCAATCGTAAAGCCTCCGGCTCTGCCGGAGGATACTTACTTTGTAAATTTCGAAGCCGCACTTTTCCGATACTTCACTCGTTCGAGATGTGGCATGATTTCACCGGAGGTGTCTTGTGAACAAAAAGCTTTGTTTCTTGTTTACTGTAGTGACGGCTGTTCCCGTTGCTCTACTCGGACAGGAGAAATCGCAAGCTCCGGCCGCTCCACCAGTGAATCCGATTACCGCAAGCGAAAAAGGTCTCTATTCGTTTGTGAGCAACGCGGTAATCGGTGCGGCTCAGAAAATGCCGGAAGAAAATTACTCCTTTAAACCAACACCGGACGTGCGCAATTTTGGCCAACTGGTTGGTCATGTGGCCGACGCTTCTTACATGTTCTGCTCGCAAGCCTTAGGTAAACCGAACCCCATGAAGGACATCGAAAAAACGAAGACATCAAAGGCCGATCTCGTGGCAGCAGTAAAGGACGCGGTTGCGTACTGCAACAAGGCGTTTGACAGCATGACCGATGTCAAGGGCAGCCAGATGGTGAAACTGTTCAACTTAGACATAGCGAAGCTCACTTTGTTCTCGCTAAATACGGCGCACACGGATGAGCACTATGGGAACATGGTGACCTATTTGCGGCTCAAAGGAATTGTGCCGCCGACCAGCGAAAATCCGCCCGCACAAAGGCCAAAGTAGATATTCACCATCGCCTCTGCGCCTATTAGCTCTCGATTGGAGTAGGAACATAGGCTGGCCAGATGCTGCTGGCGACGTAGGGGACATAGAGTGCTCTACTGAGGGGCTCGGTAAGAGCAGTGCCATAGTGTAGTGCGAGAGCGGGAGCGGGAGCCGAAGTGTTGCGCCGCCCGCGTATGGACTAGGCGGAACGGCTCACCATCCCTGTCCTTGAATTTTGAGAATTCGACTGGTGACCTGACCGCCGCGATTCGTGAATGTGAATCGGTGAAGCTCGTTTTCCACTGTTGTCAGCCATTCTGCGGGTGCGACTATATGTGTTTCAAGTGAACGAAAAGGCAACTTTTCGGACATCCATGATAATCGCGGCCGGCCAAGTCAGTTTGGTCGATACTGCCGCCAGTTCTACGCCAGTTGCATCTGCACCTCTGTCCAATAACGTTGCTACGATCAGCGTATCAACGCTCTCGGCCGGGACTCACAATCTTGTGGTGACCTTTGGCGGAGACAGCCAGAATGCGGCAGTCACAAGTACCCCTTTGCGCTAACTGTCACTCCATTACCGGTCACGGCAAGCGTCATCGGCCTGTCGTTGCAGTATGGGCAAACCATACCGACCATTACTGGAACACTGAGTGGCGTCCTCCCTCAGGACGCAAACAACGTAACGGCTGTCTTCACGACAACCGCGACCGCAGCCTCTCCAGTAAGCCAATATCCAATTTCGGTAACCCTTATAGGGTCGGCGGCAGCCGACTACACTGTTACGCTTGCCGCCGGTCCGGGCAGCATCACAATTGGAAAAGCCGCCAGCACCGTCACGCTTACCTCATCCAGCCTCACGCCATTCCTCGGGACACCCGTCACATTTACAGCGCTGGCGGCTTCGTCCACCACGGGCACGCCTAGCGGAACCATTAGCTTCTACGATGGCACCGCTCTGCTGAACACGACTCCGATCGCCAACGGTTCGGCCCCTATACATCCTCTGGCTTGGCAGCAGGTGCTCATAGCATCACCGCCGTCTACAGTGGAGATACCAACTTCACAACCAGCACCTCCACAGCAGTAGTCGAGACCATCGCCTCCTCGCCGGACTTCACTCTGACGCCGACCGGAGCATTGGCACAATCCGTCACCTCTGGGAAGTCTGCAACCTATACCTTTGCGCTGCAATCACAAGGTGGAACCTTTACCTCCCCAATCACGCTGACGGCTTCGGGTTTGCCGGCCGGTGCGACGGCTGTCTTCACACCTGCCACGATCGCTCCTGGAGGCAGTTCGGCCACCGCCAGCTTGACGATTCAAACCGCTACGCTCAATTCCACAAGCACAGCAACGTCTCCGCCTGCACGAGAGCAATTACTCCCAATCAGCGCCGCGTTATTTTTGCTGCCATTCCTGCGAAATAAGCGTGTCCGAGCGAGATTTGGGCCGATGCCACGTACACTGCTTAGCGTGCTGATTCTCCTGATTGCAGGTGCAGCTGCCCTGGGCCTGACTGGCTGCGGCAGTGGCAACCACGATCCGGACTCGACTTACATAATCACTGTGACGGCATCTGCGGCCGGCACCCCCAACACAACCTTGCAACACACGGCCACTGTCACGCTCATAGTTCAATAGTGTCGTCATAAAGGCCTGTTATGCAACTCTGCTGCTGTCTTCCACCCCGGCTTCTGGTCCGATAAGCCATAAAGGAGACTCGAGTGAGCCATACCCGAGGAACTGTTCGAAGAGGTCCAATAGCGTTTGCTCATCAAGAAAACGATGCAGGGGGACTGAGAGATTCCGCGTACTGCTCGCATAGGCTTCATCGAATCACTCATCTGTTGCTCCTCTTTCTTTTGCAACGCTCTGGTCTGGTCGTTCGGGATCGTTCGTGGAGATATCAGAGCGTCAGATACATGATTTGGACCCACCGCTTCGCTGTTGATGATGCCATTGCCCCATACGGCGCCGAGATCGGCAAACGGCTCTCCGCGACGGCCTCTTGGGCGGATTTTCCCGCGGACTTCAATTCTCAACGCGATCGCGCGAAGTGACCAGCATGTCCCGAAATTTTCGTGAGGTCCGCTTTGTTGCCGGGCGGGCCGTGCCCCCAACAATCTTGGTGTCATTGCCGGCCAGCAATAGGATTTTGTCGGCGGCAATCTTGCCGCCGATTTTGCCGGACCGTACTGGGGTCGTCGAGATAGGGATTTATCCAGTTGAAAACAGGTCACCCATCTGAACCACGTTGGCCCTTTCAAAATGAATGTACATGTCAGTGTCCGTATGCGCGGCAGGAACGTTGACCTCGTGCCCTGCAGGTAAGAGATTGTTTGAGGAAGGCCTGGATCTCGAGTTCCTAAAAGCAGGATTCTGCTCTGGACAGTGGACCTCGGCCAAATCAAGCGCCAAAGTCCATTAATGAATAGTCATCTTTGGCTACGCCTTCACAGTGCTATCAAAAGACATAGGTAGTCGTCTTAAAGGAGTAGAGACAACTAACTCGTCAGTAAACCGCAGCCCTTAGTCGTCCCGACGAAGAGGTAGCATAATGTCCAACTGTATATTACCGCTGAAATTTATGACCAAGCAGGACAGAAGACAATTGAACAGCTTATCTACTGCTGTCTGTGGAATCTGGAGGCTTACTTGAGAGAGGGTTGCTGCGCTCGGCAGTGTATGGCTGGTTCGTCGACGAGGCCTGTCCTTTGTGCTCGGCCTTTCCGTTCTTGTATTCGCCGTCGCCTGTCTGCTCCTGTGGCCGGGTGCTCGTTAGGTCCGCACTCTCCACATCGAACGCGGCAGTCAGGGGCGCCGCGCCGCCGAGTTCATAAACAAATGATCAAGCCATCTCTGGAGAAAATCGATGAACGCCCTTATCCGTCCGCTCGTTGTTGCACTTTCACTGTTCTTCGCGTCATCCACTTTCGCCCAGCACCAAACCTTCACCGCTAGCCCCAAAACGAGTGACGTGAGCTTCACGCTCGGTGGCTCTGAGCACGAAACACATGGCACGTTCCGCGTGCAGAACGGATCGATCGACTTCGACCGCACCAATCCGAAGTTATCAGGTTCTGTAATCGTAGCGGCTGGAAGCGGAAGAACCGGAAACGATTCACGTGACAAAAAAATGACGGACACCGTGCTTGATGCGCCTCACTTCGCCGATGTCTCCTTTACTCCCCAGAGCTACCAGGGCACGATCGCTCCTGCTGGCGATTCGACGATACAGGTCACCGGCACCTTTATTCTGCACGGCACAGCCCACCAATTAACGGTTCCAATACAGATCCACATCGATGGAGCAAACTGCACCGCCAAAACTCACTTCATCGTCCCTTATGTCAAATGGGGATTGAAGGACCCGAGCGTCTTCATCCTCAAGGTTGCGAAAGAAGTTGACGTCAATCTGACGCTTGTCGGACAACTTTCAAACTGAACCGCTACGCTAAGAATACGAACTCTTGGAGAGAACATCCCACCTAACGACTAGGCGGGCTCGCCTCGCTATCAGAACCGTGTGTACTTGCGCCGCTCACCTCGCAAATATCGACGTTATTACCAAGCAAGGATATTCGACAATGATGACTCGAAGACGCTTCACACAGCTTACAGGCTTGGCCGCGGGGTCCGTCCTTCTGGACGCGAGGTCCGGAGCGACGGCCCCGGACGTAACGATTGAGATCGCTCCGTACACGCTCGAGGCCTCGCCTAAACACCACTTCCGCACCATCGCGTACAACAGTCAGATTCCCGGCCCGCTTCTTCGCATGCGCCAAGGGCAGGAACAGACAGTCGAGGTGCGCAACCTCACTGCCGATCCCGAAGTGCTCCACTGGCACGGTCTGTTTCTTCCTTCTCAGATTGACGGAGCCATGGAAGAAGGTACCCCAATGATCGCTCCAGGAGACACGGTCCGATACACCTTCAAGCCCGATCCGCCCGGATTTCGTTGGTTCCATACCCATACCTTCGCCGGCAAGAACCTTAGCAAAGCGCAGTATGGAGGTCAGCACGGCTTTCTCATGATCGAGTCGCGCGAGAATGCGGGAAACTACGACCGCGAGGTCTTTATCGGACTCCATGATTGGGGGGGCATTTTGCCGGAGGCGACGACGGCTACATGAATCCCGTCTACGATGTGTCGACCATCAATGGGAAGATGCTGGGAGCCGGCGATCCGGTGCGCGTAAAGCAGGGCGAACGTGTTCTGATACACGTTCTCAACTCGAGCCCAACGGAGGTCCATTGGATTGCGCTTCCGAGTCATAGCTTCCATGTGATTTCGCTCGATGGCAATTCGGTACCTCAGCCGCACACCGTCTCAATGCTGCGTCTCGCGCCCGCTGAAAGGGTAAGCGCTGTTGTCGAGATGAATGCGCCAGGCGTTTGGGTGCTTGGAGAAGTGCGAAAACATGTTCAGGAAGCCGGCATGGGAATTGTGATCGAGTACGCTAGCGCCGCTGGTGAGCCAGTCTGGACACAGCCCAACGACCTCATCTGGGACTATCACCAGTTCTCAGCTTTGGGCGGGGCCAACCAGAGCGGAGACGAGGTCGTTCCCATCGCTCTCGATTTTGACTCAAAGTTCCAGGGGCACGGCAACGAGGAACTTTGGAGGATCAATGGGAAGTCATACCCGAATACCGACGAACCAATCCTCAAAACGGGGCAACGCTATCGACTCCAACTGAAGAATTTGAGTGCAGACGATCATCCGATGCATCTGCACCGCCACACCTTTGAGGTGCGTAAGGTCGGTGGAACCTCCGAGATGCACGGCTTGAGGAAGGATGTTTTGCTTGTCCCGGCGAAGAGCACAGCTGAGGTCGAGTTTGTCGCGGACAATCCGGGAAGGACACTTTTCCACTGTCATCAACAGGATCACATGGATCGAGGTTTCATGATGGTATTTCGATATGCGTAGCTCTTTGCAAGTCGTTCAGAGAACTTCTTACTGGTGTAGCCTTCTACTAATCCTGGCTGTTTGCTTGTTTTCAAGTGAAAGGGTTGCACACGCTCAGGGGAACTACGAGATTCAAGTGTACGGTGCGGACACGGTCCCTGCAAAGAACCTGATGGTGGAGTTGCACTCGAACTATACCGTGTCCGGCCAAACCAAGACGATCGACGGGGTGTACCCAACCAACCACCAGGAACACGAGACGCTTGAGTTGACAGAAGGGATCACCGACTGGTCGGAGATCGGTTTCTACGTCTTCACCAGCGAGCAGGATGGACGCGGAGTCCAATGGGTAGGAGACCATATCCGACCGCGAGTGAGGGCGCCCGATAGCTGGCATCTCCCTGTAGGCCTCAGTCTTTCGACCGAGGTTGGCTATCAGAGAGCGGTCTATTCGCCGGACACCTGGACCTGGGAGATCCGCCCTATCATCGATAAAACCTTAGGGCGCTGGTATCTTGCCTTCAACCCGGCGCTTGAGCGTACATGGCACGGTCCTGACATAAAACAGGGACTCGCCTTCTCGCCCGCCGTCAAAGTTGGTTACGACTTAACTCGTCAGATCAGTGGCGGTCTCGAATACTACGCCGATTACGGCCGCATTGGAGCCTTCGATGCTCTGCACTACCAACAGCAGCAGATCTTTGCAGTGACCGACCTAAACATCTCTCCAAAGTGGGAGGTCAACTTTGGCATCGGCGTAGGTTCTACCGCCGGAACCGACCATCTAATCGTAAAAGGAATCCTCGGAAGACGCTTCAACTGGGGAAGAAAATCAGCGGTTGAGTAGACAATCAGATACGGACCTCCTCATAGAAGGAACCGACCTTCGTACCGTAATGCGTGAAGAGATGCGATTAGCAGGTCTCGCTCTTAAAATTACCCTATTGAAGTTCGCAATTTGGAATCCAATGGTCCATCATAAAAACTGAGCACTCAAGGTCGTCGTGCCGAAGGATTACGAAGTAGATAGGTGTCCATCACCCACCCATTTTTCTCCCGTGCCGCGCTTCGAGCCATCTCGATGCTCTCCACCTTTTCGGTGAGTCTTCCAGATAAAAGGATCTCTTTATCGCTACCGACGTATGCCCCCAGTAGATCTCCACCTCCTCGTTTGGCACGTCCTTGAACGAGCACTTTCCGTCCAGCATCACAACAACGTTCTCAGTGTCGGAGAATAAACCAGCCGATAGCTGACGCCCCGTCGTAATACAAATTGACTCCCCTATACCATTCAGACTGATCTTGTGGCGTGCTGCCAAAGCTTGAATGCTGGTAATCCCAGGGATAACTTCGTAATCGAAATGAACTCGCCCTCGACTAATAATCTGATCAACTACCCGAAGTGTGCTGTCGTAAAGTGACGGATCTCCCCAGATGAGAAAAGCGCCACACTCATCCTCTTGCAACTCATTTTTGATCAGCGCTTCATATGTTAGCGCCCGCTGCTTGTGCCACGCTTCGACTCGCGAGGTGTAAGAAGCGATGGACGGATCGCGTTCCGAGTCCACGATTTCGATGGTTCTATACGATGGCTCGTCGATATATCGGTCGCATATATCTTTTCGAAGCTGCATAAGATCGTTCTTCGCTTCCCCTTGCTGGTAACAAAGAACACGTCAACCTGGTTCATAGCCTTGATCGCCTGGACTGTAACGTGTTCTGGGTTGCCTGCGCCGATTCCAATGATGTATAGCTTTCGCATATTGACATTCCTTTACTAATTGATAAAGTGCGATCGACGAACAACGCGCTCCACCCATCGATAATGGGCGCCCAAGCTCAGAACGTGTTATCGCGTTGTTCGATTGCGATGAACCAAACGATCAATTTCCACAATCACATCTTCAACCGTCTCGACGGTTCGAACGAGGTGTTTGACGGGGTGCTTCACCATGATCACCGGGATTTTAAGCAATTGTGCGGCTTGAATTTTGCTATATGTTGCGGCCCCACCACTATTTTTGGAAATTATGTAGTTGATCGAATAGTCCCGCAATAACTGCAGCTCTTCGTCAAGACTGTATGGTCCGCGTCGCAGGAGAATCTCATGAAGGTCGGGCAGCGGCCCTGTCGGCTCCTCGATGGCGCGAATCAAAAACCAAGCGTTGTGACATGCAGCAAACCGATCTACCTCTTGCCGTCCAATCGACAGGAATACGCGTCCCTTCTTAGAATCAACAACTCTAGCCGCTTCCTCAAAATCTACGACTTCATGCCAAATATCTTTCTTGGTTTGCACCCAAGGCGGACGGGTGAAAGCAACCAACGGTACGCCTAAGCTGGCACACGCAAGCTCAGCGTTACGGCTGATCCGGGTGGCAAAAGGATGGGTCGAATCAACTACCATCCTGATGTCCTCTTTCACCAGGTAAGCGCCGAGACCATCAACACCGCCAAATCCTCCAACTCTGACAATGCCTTCAGGACGCTTAGGCGCGCTCACACGTCCGGCCAGTGAATAGATCGCCAATAGGTCCATTCTCTGTGCGAGACGCGAAGCAAGCTCATTTCCCTCTCCGGTTCCTCCAAGAATCAGGACACGCAGTACGGGATTTTGAGATCGACCGAGCGCGCTCTCTATTCCATCCGATGTTGGATTAACTCCAGTCAAGTTCCGCATCCCATCTTTCGAGCCGCGATTGATCAATCCATGTCCGAGGACACTTGACTCGCGCCCCGGTCTGTCTCCGAATTGCGCTCCCTGGAGAAAGAATAGAGATAACTCTCCCCAAAATCAGGGCGGCTAAGAGATCGCCCAACCAAGATCAGAGCGTTTTTATCTACCCCTGATTTGGCAACAATTTTTTGGATAGTGCATAGCGTCCCTCGCAATATCATTTCGTCCGGCCAGCTGGCACGGAACACGACAACTACTGGGCAGTCTGCACCGTAGAGCGGTGATAGCTGAGACGTTACTATATCAAGGTTCATGATGGAGAGGTGAATCGCCATTGTTGCGCCTGATCGACCAAGAGTTACGAGATCTTCGCCATGGGGCATTGCAGTAGACCGAGTCGAGGTCCTTGTCAGAATTAAGGTTTGGGCTACCTCAGGAAGCGTCAGTTCTTGGTTGAGCGCAGCGGCGGCGGCGGCGAATGACGGAACGCCGGGGGTGACGTCGTAAGGAATTCCAAGGGCAGTGAGACGACGGATCTGTTCCGCCATCGTGCTCCAGATCGAAAGATCGCCTGAGTGGATTCGAGCGACGTCGAGTCCCTTCTCATGAGCTGAGGATATCTCCGCGATTATCTCATCTAGGTTCATCTCTGCCGAGTCAACGATAAGAGCGTCAGGTGGTGCATGTGCCAGTATCTCTTTCGGCACTAGAGAGCCTGCATATAGGCATACCGGGGAACGACGAATTAGATCCCTTCCCCGCAGCGTCAGTAAGTCGGGCGCGCCCGGACCTGCTCCAATAAAATGAACTGTCATGGCAGAACCGCCACCGCACACGTGCAAAAACGTCCCGTTTGGCGGGGCAAAATAAGACGAGCCATGGGTCCCAGAGAAGCCAACGCAGAGGCCTCCGCAACACTGGCGGTCCCAACTTTTGATGCAGCCAAGGGCGACCGGCTTTTTATTCCGCGAACCTGCGCAAGAACGGTCGCTGGAAACAGCATAAGCCGCAGTTTCAGAGCGGCGGCGACATCCTCCCCGATACTTGAGCAACGATCCAACGTTGCTAGGATGCTGCAGGGAGCGATTTCACCCACACACCGTTGGATGAGCTGAATCACATCCGAGGCTGTCGCACGAGAGGAGCAGCCAATCCCGATCGAACAACACAAATTCATCATTTCACCACCGACCATTGGGTAATAGGCATCATATGTCGCCATCCAAGCACGCCGCCGACGGGCTCTGCTCGAGCTACGAGGATTCGCACAAGTTCGCCGCCGTACAGTCTTTGCTGGGCCGCTACTGCCGTCTCACTTTCGATAGTTACCGCGTTCGCAACGATTCGGCCGCCTTTGGAGAGTTTGTCCCAGCAAGCTTGGAACAAGCCGTCCCCACTGATGCCGCCTCCGATAAAGATCGCGTCTGGTGATTGCAAGTCTCCGAAAGTTTCGGGCGCACTTCCCTGGATTACCTTTAAGCCCGGCACACCAAGCCTCTTGGCATTGGTTAAAATTCTAGCGGCCCTATCTTCGCGTTCTTCAAAGGAAATGCACGAGCATGAAGGGTGAGAACGCATCCATTCGATACCAATCGTTCCAGTGCCGGCACCCACATCCCATAACTGTTGCCCCGGTAGCGGGGCGAGATGTGCAAGCGTAACGGCACGAACTTCACGCTTTGTCAGTTGCCCGTCTGTTACATAAAAATCGTCGGAGAGTCCCGGAACAATCGATAAAGCTCTCGTCTCAGGATCCGCGACACAGACGACCGCAATCAGGTTCAAATCATGGCACTGTTCTACCGACCACGCTTCTGCCCGGTCGTCGCGACGTTTCTCTGCAGAGCCGCCCAGATATTCGAAGACGGTGAACTTACTCGATCCATAACCACTGTCGGTTAGAAGTTGCGCGACAGCCGAAGGAGTGGTGCCATCTTCAGAGAAAAGCACCAACCGCTGGCCCGGATGGAGGTATCTGTAAATTTGCTCGATCGGGCGATTGACCAGTGATACCAGGACCGTCTCGGAAATTGGCCAGCCGAGACGGGCACAGGCAAGGGAAAACGCGGAGACGTGCGGTATAACGAGAAATTCGGCGGGATCCAACTCCCGGGTGAGCGTCACACCAACCCCAAACAACATAGGATCGCCACTGGCTAAAACCGCTACTTTACTCCACCTTCGATGGTGTGTCAGAATCTCGTGCACCGCCGGGGCCATAGGGGATGGCCACGCCACCTGCATTGCACGCACCGACGGAACATGGGCAAGATGGCGAACTCCGCCATAAAGGACCTCTGCAGACTCTACAGCTTGTTTCGCTGCTGGACTGAGGCCACCCCAACCATCTTCGCCGATCCCGACGATCGATAACCAGCGCTCCCTAACATCTGATCTCGCAGTTCCAAGTCGAGTAAGCAGCATGGTTGGCTAAACTCCATAGGTTCGCGGAGTGTAGATCATCTCCCGATGATCCGACAACGCAAGGTTGCGAGTGGTAGAGGAGCCTACGAGAATGAGCGTCTGCATATCAGCCAGGTCGGGGTCGAATCGTGCGAGATCTGTAATCACGATTTTCTCATCAGGCCTGCCGACAGCGTGGGCGAACACCACCGGCGTCTCGAGAGATCTGTACTTTGAGAGAATTGCTTGTGCTTCTGCCAACTGCCACTTTCGCTCAGAAGAGATTGGGTTGTAGATAGCCAACGCAAAATCAGCGGAAGCCACTGCGTGCAGCCTCTTCACAATAACTTCCCAAGGTTTCAAACGGTCCGACAGCGAAAGAACGCAAAAGTCGTGGCCGAGGGGAGCACCAACTCTGGCTGCCACCGCCTGCATAGCCGATACCCCAGGAACGATGCGGATGTCTAGAGAACGCCAAGCCTCCGGCCCCTGATCGACCGACTCCAACACAGCAGTGGCCATTGCAAAGATGCCTGGATCGCCAGACGAAACTACGCATACGCGGCCGCCAGACTCGGCGAGGGAAAGTGCATGCTGTGCGCGCTCCGCCTCTACCTTGTTGTCAGATCCGAAGCGACGTTGACCGGATCGAAGTGGAACGCGATCCAGATATCGCTGATACCCTACCAGATCGGTTGCCTCAGCCAATACTTGCTGCGCCTCCGGCGTAATCCAATCGGTTGAACCAGGTCCTAGTCCAACCACCGTTATCTGTCCGGGACCAGCCACTGCCTTATCGGTTTCATCCGGTCGCGAATCAGGAACGAGGATAAGCGAAAAATAAGGAACATTAGCAGAATCCACATCACTGAGTTGAACTATCTGTTCCTGCCTCATCGTTGCGCGTTCAATATAGAGGGCCTTATTTAGGATCCCAGCTCTGGACAAGGCGTTTTTCACCTTCGTGAAGTTGCGTCCTAACTTCATTATCGCGAATGCGCTCCAAGGATTTAGCCGGGCGACCAACGCATCTTCTGAAAGGGTTGCAGGCAGTATAGTCAGATCTGAATCCCTTCTGACGAGAGGAGTCGAGAGCCTCGCCGCAGCCGCCATCACGGACGGGATTCCGGGAATCACCTCGGTAGAGAAACGGTGAGCTAGCCGGTCGTGAAGATACATGAAAGAGCCATAGAAAAATGGATCGCCCTCACAAAGAACCGCGACGTCTCGACCATTATGAAGATGAGCGGCGATTTGCTCAGCCATGTCGTCATAGAACTGAGCGATGATTGCCTCGTACCCGCCTGGGTGGTCGGTCGTCTGCGTTGTGATCGGGTAGATCATCGGCAACTCAATCTGCTCGAGCGTCAACTCTGAACTTACGATACAACGCGCGTAGCTCTGGCCGTGCTTGGCCGTCGGATAAGCAACAACGTGAGCTTGCCTGATGATGCGTAGAGCTTTGAGAGTAATAAGCTCTGGATCGCCAGGTCCGAGTCCAACACCGAATAGTTGTCCTGGCATTGTGCTCTCGATCATTCTTCCTCACTTGCCAAAGCGTTAACTGCTGCCGCGGCGATAGCGCTTCCACCGCGACGTCCTCGAATAGTCAAATAAGGGAGATTCAGGTGATTAGTCTCGAGCGCCATTTTCGACTCCGCAGCGCCGACGAAGCCGACTGGGACACCTATGATAAGGGCGGGAGCCGCCGCGCCCGCTTCGAGCATTTCGAGCAGGTGGAACAAAGCCGTCGGTGCATTTCCGATCACGACGACAGAACCGTCAAGTTTGTCGCGCCAAAGCTCCAGCGCTGCGGCGCTGCGCGTAGTCTCGAGTTTCCTTGCTAGTTCGACCGTACGCGGATCACTCAGCATGCAGATCACTTCATTGTCCTTTGGAAGTCTTGATCGGGTGATTCCATTTGCCACCATATTTGCGTCACAAAATATGGGCTTTCCAGCTAATAGCGCCCGCACTCCCACTTCAGTTGCGGTCGGTGATGCGGAGACATATTGCGGCAGATCCGTCATCCCACATGCGTGAATCATCCTTGCGACAACGCGAGCGAGGTCTGGTGTAAAAGCGGATAGATCGGACTCAGCCCTGATAATCTCAAAGGATTCTCGATAGATATCCTGGGCGTCTTTCTTATAAATCATCTTCACGAAAAAACCTCAGTGGGCATTTCTGCCTGATATGCCGCCACATTGTCGACGGCAGACTCAAGCGAACAGTTTGAAGCAATAAATTGCCCGTTGATCCGCAAACTGTAGCCCAAGGAACTCGCTATCAGTTCAGCGGTCGCACCATTTCGCATCGCGCATTGTTTTTCACATCCTGAAATGTTGACCGTCCAGCCTGGTTGTGCGCAGCGGCCGGCTAGGCGACGCGCCAATAAAGATGCATCGCGTCTCACATCAGCCAAAGAAGCATCACAGCCGGTACTGCCCGCACAAGCAGCGACCCCCCGATATCCATCTTTACCATCACACGATAGACCAACGGCCGCAAGCTTCGCAGTAATCTGACTGATCGAACTTTCAGGAATAGATCCAAAAACGACACCTCGCCATGGAGCCAACCTAATATCTCCATCCCATCTCTTTGCGATTGAGGCCATAGACTGTGTCTGTTCTGCGGTTAGTCGTCCAAGAGGAACCGAAGGAACCAAGTTTACGAAACTCCCTAGCTCGCATGTGTAGACTCCTACCGGCATTCCGCCAACGTCGCTTAAACCGTGGGGAAGGGGGCATGCCACGAGAAAATCAGATAACGCGTCGAGCAATCGATTCACTGCTCTTGGGACTGACGCGATTTTCCTTCCCCTTGCAGGCATCTCAAATTCTTTTGCGATCTCGACGCACATCTTTGCAGCCTCGAGGATGCAGTCCACGGCCCCGTCGACTCTTACGCCGAAGCCGGACAGGGTACCTCCGATAGCGAAATGAAACAGAGGCGTGTTGTCGACGTTCATCGCTCGTACGGCGAGATCATCGCAGTCGCGACCAAACCAGCGCCCTCCCCCATCTATGGCAAAACTGAACTTGGGAGGTAGACAGGCCATCACCTGATCTGCGACGAGACGACGGTCTAATTCTCGAACGAACGGCTGAGTATCCAAGATCTCGCCTAAGCCTAATCCGGCGAAGGGGCTTGCCACTATATTTCGGACCCGGTCATGCAGGGGCGATGGAATAAAGCCGGCGAGTTCGAGACCGTCAACTAAGGATCTGAGATCTTTAGCCTGAATGGCCCGCAGTTGAATATTTGATCGTGAAGTGATTTCGACGTTCCCGTCCGCGAACGAGGCGGAAAGTTCTGCGACAGCGGCAAGTTGGCTTGGAGTAATCATTCCTCCCGGCACTCTTATCCGAATAAGTAGACCGTCTTTGGCCTGGACGGCGTGAAGAATTCCAGGGCAGAAACTCTCTCCAACTCTCATCATGCGACTTTCTTTCTTGACTCGCCGTCGCAAGGATCGTCGGGAAACACAGCCGTAGCGAATAGGCTGTGGCCACCCGGCCTTCCCTCGGAGGCGTGTGCATTGTGCCCGACTTGGGCACTGTTTTCGGCAGGTCTTCGGACTTACAGGCTGCCTAATCGCTCCAGCTTCCCAGTCAATTACCAGACCAGTGCTCTTGTTGGAGCTTTCGTTCCTGATTACCGCTGCGGGGCAGCTCCGGGTTCTCACCGGATTCCCTTTTGGTTTGCTTCTCTGAAGCAACCACCGGAAACAGTTCGAGTATAGATCAGATAAATATTCCGGACAACGCGATGAATTTGCGTAAAGCAACAGATGTCAACGCTTTGTTGGGGTTGTGTTTGGGGTTGGTGGCCCGGGGCAGAGTCCAACTGCCGACCTTCGCGTTAGGAGTGCGCTGCTCTATGCAACTGAGCTACCGGGCCACGTTTCGGTAGTGTATCGCGTAGGTTGTTGGTGCTGCAGTGGTAAACTTGAGGGTGGAGAGTTTATGCCTGAGATACAGCGTCGACGTGCGGTAACGGTGAACATTGGTGGAGTTCGGGTTGGGTCGGATTCTCCGGTTGTAGTGCAGTCGATGACTAACACGGATACGGCCGATGTCGAGAGTTCGGTGCAGCAGATTGCGGCGCTGGCGCGTGCCGGCTCGGAGATGGTGCGTGTGACGGTCAACAACGACGAGGCGGCGAAGGCTGTGCCTGCGATCGTTGGGGAGCTGGCGAAGAAGGGCTGGTCGACTCCGATCATTGGCGACTTTCACTACAACGGTCACCTGCTGCTGAAGAAGTATCCCGAGACCGCGAAAGCGCTTGCGAAGTACAGGATCAATCCTGGCAATGTGTCGATCGGGCGGAAGGATGATGACAACTTCCGGACGATGGTTGAGGTTGCAGTCGAGCATCAGAAGCCGGTTCGGATCGGTGTGAATTGGGGTTCACTCGACCAGGCGCTGCTGACGAAGATGATGGATGAAAATTCGAAGAGTGCCAGTCCCCTTCCCGCTCGCGACGTGATGATGGAGGCGATGGTGGTGTCGGCTCTGGATAACGCGGCGGCCGCGGAGCGCTACGGGTTACGGCGAGATCAGATTATTTTGTCGGCGAAGGTGTCGGGGGTGCGGGATCTGATCGATGTTTATACCGAGTTGGCGAAGCGTTGCGACTATGCGCTGCATCTTGGGCTGACTGAGGCGGGGATGGGGATGAAGGGCGTGGTGGCTTCGGCTGCGGGTCTGGCTCCTTTACTGCTTTCGGGGATCGGGGATACGATCCGGGTTAGTTTAACTCCGACTCCAGGTGGGGACCGGTCGGAGGAGGTTCGTTGTGGACAGCAGATTCTGCAGTCGCTCGGGATTCGCAGCTTCATGCCACAGGTGACCAGTTGCCCGGGGTGCGGCCGAACTACTTCGACCTACTTCCAAGAGCTTGCGGAACGGATTCAGGGCTATCTTGTGGCCTCGATGCCGGAGTGGAAGAAGCAGTACCCGGGCGTCGAGGAGTTGAAACTTGCGGTGATGGGTTGCATCGTCAACGGGCCGGGTGAGTCGAAGCATGCCAACATCGGGATCTCACTGCCGGGTACGTTTGAGGAGCCTAAGGCTCCGGTTTATGTGGACGGCAAGCTGTTCACCACGTTGAAGGGCGATCAGATCGTCGAAGAGTTTCAAGTGATTCTCGATGAGTACGTCGAGAAGCGTTACGGCCGGGTTCTGGTCGAGGTCTAAACTCCTTCTTTTCTGGTCGATAGCTGCTTCCGGCGACTTACCACTTCAGCGTCTTCGAGGGCTGGGTACCCCTCCCCGGGTGGGTATTTTGTACGTAAAATATTTGTATTGAATAACTTGCAAGGTGGCGGTGTCTGCAAAATATTCATAACAAATGGCTTGCGCCTAAAATACTCATTATCAATAGATTAGCCCCGGATAGTCCCGGGCTAATGTGCTTTTGCTCTTCGCAATCCTTCTTCTAATCAGTATAGCTTTGGGGACGGAACTAATGTGCTACGGGTAAGTCTATGTTTTCACACGGCTTATGGAGTTTGAGGGCTTGACAGCTATTGATGGCCGGTCGGAACAGATGCTCCGGTCACAGATTTGCTTTTACGATGCCGCTCGCCCACTGACTATTCCAGTCGATCGACTAGCTCATGCTGGTCACGTGTGAGCAACGGCGCCATTGTTTCGAAGATACCGTCGTTTCTGACCAGTTTATGAAAGAGTATGCCGGCGACATGCGCCAGGATGACCCCGAAAAAGGCAAAGGCCAGGTAGTGGTGTGCACGCCATAGTAGTGTATGCAGGCTGGGACTGACCGGCAGGATTGGCGGCAGATGCACACCGCCGAAGAGTACGACAGGATAGGCTGCAGCGGACAACATAGCCCAGCCGATCAGCGGCATGCCGATCATCAGCAGGTAAAAGATGTACTGCGAGGAGATCGCAGCCAGCTTTAGCGGCTCCGGCAGGTCGGCGGGCAGTGAGGGCGCACCGTAAATGATGCGCAGTGTCAGACGAATAAGTGCCAGCACCAGGATGGCGATACCGAGCGGCTTATGAATCTGGACCAACGTCAGGTACTTGCTGGTAATGGTCGAGACCATACCTACACCGATAAACAGCATGGACAGAATGCAGATTGCCATGAGCCAGTGAAGTAATCTCTGCGGCGCGGTGAAGCGTGTGCGGCTTGTTGTCATTGCCTGGCTCCTGTCGCGTTTCGCGGGTAATCCGAAGCTTCGGCGGTACGGCTGTTGTACGACCGGGAATACGCTGCCGAGCGGGCAGCCGGGAATGGGTCATCCGAAGTAGTGATTCCGTCCGGCAGTACTGTCGGGTCGTAGTTGATGTCGCGGCACGGGCCGTCGGGCTCTGGCTCGATCTGCTGTACCGTCATTGTTCCAACATTGACCGTACGACGATCAGCAGGCCATGCGTTGTTGGGGTCCGCAGTTGGGTCGCCCGGGCTGGCAACGGTGACTATGAGGTTCCAGTGTTGAGCGCCGGCGGCCACACGCTGCGTGATCTCCTGCTCAAGAAAATCGAGACCGCGCTTGGCCAACTCCTCAGGCGTAATAGAAACAGGTTGTGCTGCTGGGATCAACGACCAGCGGATCGGATGCTTCGCGCCGGATCCATCGACGAACAGAAAGGAGTTGAGACTGTTGTAGCGCTCCTCCGCATAGCTCTCGGTCCATTGGTCACTCTTTGCCCAGGGCAGAAACGTAGTGAACTCCGGATTTGCGCCGATGAAATTCTTCATTGCATCGGGGTCCTTGCTCCCGGAGGCAGTCAGGAGATCGTAGAAGGCCTGCGGAGTCGAAACGGGAAAGATCGGCGCATTGATCATGGCGCTGCGCCATTGCTGCCCATCCGGCGTGGTGATGAGGATGCCGAGGCCGCGCACACGTACCATTGCGTCCGCAGCATCTGGATGCGGAGTGCCAAGGTTGAACCGCCCCACAACCGGATATTGGCCCCGGACGAAGACCGGTGCTTTGGAGAGTGCCGAGCCTTCGCCGTTTGCCTCAAACGTGCCGGTGAAGCAGATACCTTTGGCGTGGTTGCGGCGATGACCCAATGCCGGGCCGCCCGGAGGAGCCAACCCCGCTACCAACTTTTCGGGCGTCAGCCGGTGCGGTGACAGCCATCCAGCCGTGTATGCGAAACCAATCGCGGCGATTCCCACCACCGCGGCAATGAATACGAACGGCCAAAGCCGAAAAGCCTTCGGCGATTCAGAAGACTGAACCATTCGAACCTCGTTTCTTGCAGCTATGTTCTCAAAATCAATACCATCACGATGTTGCCGGAGACCTCACGCACTTGACGAAGTGCGTACGGCTCGTCGTCTGGCTCTGGCGATTTGAGACACGAATTGAGAACTAGGATACAAGCCGCGGGAACCCCCTCAAAATGGACTTCTTGCCTGGACAAAGTAAAAGGGGCAGCCCATAAAGCACGTCACCGCTTTTTCGGTCGCTAAAAACTTTGAGAGAGAACCGTCGATTAATGATTCCTTAATTTACTGATATTTTTGTGCTACTTCGCGATGCAGACTTAGCTCGAGGCCCTCTTTGTAGCGACGATCAAAGCGGTGGAATAAAATCGGCTCCTTCTGGCGCAGGAGCGGGTGCTCGTCTGCGTCGAGAAGGGCCTTTCGCTTAGCGAGGTCGTACCGGGAGCCCGCTGGTTTGGGCGAGGGTAGACTGCCTGATCTTCCATGACAGCTCAGCGTAGATGGTGTATTTCAGGACAACAGCCTGCCGGAGTGAGAAGTTTGGGTCATGCATACGTTAGCTCCCGGTGTCAGTGAGGCGCTGTTTCTTGCGGAGCTCGGATAGCGGGTAGAAGGTGCCGCGCCAGATGACGCCGCCTTGCTTGAGGGTGGTGAGCATGGAACGGACGATGGAGGACACGATGAGTGCCGCGCTGACTGGAAAGAGGACGGCGTACGCAGGGGACACTCTGCTCTTGCGACTGGATAGGACGTAGAGCAGTGCTACGGAGGCGAGAGTAAGGATCGCCGAAGCGCGGGTATTTGGGAGGGTGAGGAAGACGACGGGAGCTATGCAGAAGACTGTGATCCAGAGGCAGGAGAGAAGGACGACAGCGGGGTTGTAGCGGAAGATGGCGAAGAAGTTTTTCGTCATGCCGTTGAGAATGCCGGAGACGCCGCTGGCCCAGTGAACGCTGACCAGTCCTGGGCCGCTGGCGATGCGCTGACGGAAGCCTTCGCGTTTGATTCGGGTGCCGAGGGCGATGTCTTCGACGATCTCCATGCGGAGGGCTTCGTAGCCGCCCAGTTGTTGATAGACGGGGGTGCGGAGAAGGTTGAAGGCTCCGACGCCGACTGCATCGCGGAGGGCCTTTGGGTCCGAAACGCGCCAGAGACGGACTGCCCATAGGCCCATGACCTGAAGGTAGCTGAGGAGCATGCCTTCGCCTGCGGATTTGACGATGGCGGTGGGGAGAATGACGAAGTGGTCGGCCTGGGTGGCGACGGTGTGGGCGAGAGCGAGGCGGAGGGCGTGGGGGTGGAAGAGGATGTCGGCGTCGGTGAAGAGGAGATAGCCTGGCTGGTGGAGGGAGATGGCGTGGCGCGCGGCGAAGGCCATGGCGTGGGTTTTGCCTAGCCATTCCGGGGGAGTTCGGTGATGTGGAGGGCCGTGAGTCTGTCTGGGTGTTGCGTAGCCAGGGCGTTGATGGATGAGGCGGTGTTGTCGGACGAACGGTCGTCGACGGCGATGATGTGGAGGTTGGTGTAGTCCTGCTGAAGAAGAGAGTTCAGGCATGCGCCGATATGTTTTTCTTCGTTGCGGGCGGGAACGATGACGGTGATGGATGGGTTGTTGGGCGGGGTTAGATTGTGCTCGGGCGCGGTGAGATCCGGGATTCGGCGGAGACCGAGGGCCGCGGTGAGGGCCTTCCAAAGCCAAGCGAGGGCGATGAGCCAGGCGGAAAGGGTAAGAGTGTAGTGGAATGCTTGGGTCACCTGTTCTCATGCTACTTGATGGATTGGCTCAGAAGGAGAGTGAGGCGATCTCGCTTCGCGCGGCTGTTGGGTCAGGTTGCGACTGCGGTCTGTTCGGAGTGGAGGGGAGGGGCGTAGCGCGAGCCGATGGAGAAGATGACTGCGGCGAGGAGCAGGGTGATAAGGGTGGAGCCGAGGCCGAGGTTGAGGGTGGAGCGGTCGCTGACGGCGCCGATGATGCGCGGGGAGATGGCGTCGCCGAGGGCGTGGATGATGAAGAGCTGGCCGGCCATGGCGGTGGCGCGGATCTCCGGACGGACGGCGTTGAGGGTGGCCGCGTTGACGGGGCCGGTGCCGAGGAAGATGAGGAAGATGGCTGCGCCGAGGCCGTAGAGCGTGAGGGAGTGGGGGCCGAAGAAGCAGAGGAGAGCGGGTGGGACGGCGATGGCCGCGCTGATGGCGGGGACGAGGTAGAGGGCCTTGGAGTTGGTGCGGGACCAGCGTTGGGCGATGGTGCCGCCGGTGATGGTGCCGCCGAGGCCAGCGGCTACGGTGATGGCTCCCATGATGTACGCGGCGGACGATTGACTGCGGCCGTCGATGCGCTGGAGGAAGGAGGGCATCCACCAGGAGATGCCTCCCAGGGAGAAGGTGACGGCCGCGTAGCCGAGGATGGAACACAGGTAGGCGGGGTTTTTGATGAGGGAGAGGATGGTTCCCTTTTCTAACTTTGCCTTGCTGTGTTCGCTTGCGGCTGAGTCTCCGCTGGCGCCGCGTGCGGGCTCCTTCATGAAGAGGGCTATGAGGATTGCGAGAAGGGCGGCGGGGATGGCGGAGACGATGAAGGACATGCGCCAGCCGTAGTGTTCGCCTATGGTGCCGCCGACGAGGTAGCCGAGGGCTGCGCCTACGGGGATGGCTACGTTGAAGATGGTGAGAACGCGGTTGCGCTGGTCGGGCGCATAGTAGTCGGCGAGGAGGGAGGGGGCGAAGATGCCGAAGCTGGCTTCGCCTACGCCGAGGGCAGCGTGGCGGAGGTTGAGCGAGTCGTAGGAGTGAACGGTGGCGGTGAGGAAGTTGATGGCGGCCCAGAAGAGGGCGGCGATGACGATCATGGGCTTGCGGGGAAGCGGTCACCTAGCCATCCGGTGATGGGCGAGGTGAACATGTAGGCGATCATGAACCAGAAGGTGAGGGTGCCGATGTGTTCGTCGGTGAGATGGAACTCGTGTTTGACCTGCTCCTGAACGCCGGGGAGGATGTAGCGGTCGATGTAGTTGACGAAGTTGAGGGCGGTGAGGAGGACGAGGGCGGTGGTGGCTCCGGCGACGGAGGGCGCGCGGGCGGGTTTGGTGGTGGAGGCCATCTGGTGTCCGCTTCTCCGCTGGGAATCTTTCTCTCGGGAAGGATAGCAGGTGGGTTTTGGTGAATTTTTTTGGCGTGGTGGAGGGTGGTTTTGTTTGGGGATATGGGGAATTTTGGGTGTTTTGTGGTGGTGAATTGATGGTGAGGATGTGGTGTTTTGTGTGGCTGATGTGGTGTTTTGGCTGGCGCTTTTTCGGGGGTGAAAAATGCGCCAGCTTTGCGAGATTTATTTTTGCGGGGTTACTTCGGGCGGGACTCTTCGCGGGGATAGGTGGCGGTGACTACGGTGGAGATGCCGCCGCGGGGGCGGAAGTCGCCGACGATGACGGCCCAGACGGGGTTGCAGGCTTTGACGACGTCGTCGAGGACCTGGTTGACGATGTTCTCCTGAAAGATGCCGAGGTTGCGGTAGGTGAAGAGGTATTCCTTGAGGCTCTTGAGCTCGAGGCAGCTCTCGCGGGGCATGTAGCGGATGGTGAGGCGGCCGAAGTCGGGGAGGCCGGTCTTGGGGCAGACGGAGGTGAACTCGGGGTCGTCGACGAGGATCTCGTAGGCCTTGAACTGGTTCTGCCAGGTCTCGATGGGGGGAAGGTGACGTCGAGGCCGGACTTGGCGTGGTCGTCGGTGTAGCCGGTGGTGTGCGGGTTCGGGAGGGTCGCGGTGCTCATGGTTCTATTTTAGCTTGTTTGGCGCGGGTTTTTGTTGGGTTTGGTGCTAGTCAGCGTCGGCTGGATTGTGTTGCGTGAGAGGGGTTGCGGTGGAGCGGAGGGTCCAGGTGCGGCCGTTGTGGCGGAGGTCGGTGAGGGTGAGGGGGCTATGTCGATGCGCCAGAAGGAATGGAGTGGGGCGTTGAGGGTGTGGAGGATGGCTGCACGGATGACGGCGGGGTGGGTGATCGCTATGGTGTGGGTTTGCGTGTCGGCTGCTTCGGGTAGGAGAGTCGTTAGCCAGTTCGTAATGCGCGTTATGAGATCGGCGATGGATTCGCCGTTGTGCGGGGTGGAGTTGGGGTCGGAGAGCCATTGGGCGATGGAGGCGGGGTCTTCGGCGTAGAGGTCGGCGAGTGTGCGGCCTTGCCAGGTGCCGTAGGCGATGTCTCGGAGTTCGTTGGTTGGGGTTGCGGCGAGGTTCAGGGCTTTGGCGGTTTGCTGGGTGCGGAGTTCGGGGGCGGTGAGGATGTGGTGGGCGCGGGGTGGTTGCCAGTTGATTGCGGCTAGTTTAGTGAGGGCGGATTGTTCGAGAGGCTCGTCTGCGGGAAAGGCGGAGTGGCGCTGTGCGGAGGTGGGAGCGTGGCTGATGAGGGTGAGGCGAGCGGGCACGTTTTCAGATTCTCCATAAATGATGGTAGTGGGTCAGTTTGAATCTGCCCTGAGATATGCCAAGAATCGCCAAATTCGCACTTGACATTGACCGAAAACCCACTACCATTTGGTTGTGGATAATCTGGGTACAACATTTGCGGCTCTGTCTGATCCAACCCGACGGGCGATGATCGAACGACTCTCCCATGGGCCTGCATCTGTGCATGGATTGACGGAACCGTTTGCACTCTCGCAGCAGATGATTTCAAAACATATTGCCTACCTGGTGCGGGCGCGGATTGTGATCAAGACGAAGCGTGGACGAGAGAGTGTGTGCAAGCTTAGGCCAGAGGCGATCAAGACAGTCAGCGACTGGGCGATTAGCTATCGCCGATTCTGGGAAGAGAGTTTCGACAAACTGGATGTAGTTGTAAATCAAATGAAGAAAGAGGAGGTCAGAGATGACACAAAACACGGTTAACGAAATTGAGCGGATGGTTGTCACACGAGTTTTTGATGCCCCACGCGAGTTGGTTTGGAAGGCGTGGACAGACCCGAAATACATCATGCAGTGGTGGGGACCGAAGGGCTTTACTGCGCCGGTTTGTCAGATGGATTTTCGCGTTGGAGGAAAATTGCTCTGCTGCATGAAGGCGCCGGATGGGCAGGAGTTCTGGAATGCAGTTGAATACCACGAGATTGTTCTGCACGAGAAGATTGTTTCCGACATGTACTTTTCGGACTCGAAGGGAAACAAGGTTGACCCTGCGACATTCGGAATAGAACATGAGGCCATAGACGGTGCGCACGACGTGACCATCTTTGAGGATCTCGGGAACGGCCAGACGAAACTCACCTTCATTGGAAACGAACCCATGGAGAGCGCGAAAAATAGCGGTCAAATGGAGGGCTGGATCCAGATACTCGATAAACTTGCTGCGATTGTTGCGGAGCTAGCGCAGGCGAAATAAGAAGTTGAAGTTCTGACGATCGTCATGCGCGAGATACAGCTGAGGCTAGCGGCGAAGGCTTTGTTAGAACAGGCTTCTCGCCGCTCGCCCGAATAGTCGCATTTCGGATAAGTGATACTTGGCTCAACTGTTGACTTCAGGCCAATGCACGCAATATAAAAGGCGCCCACTTTGCTGTAGGTTGTGGTTATTCGTATCACCACCCACCGAAAGGAGCGGCGTTATGAGCCAAGAGAAATATATCGGCATGGACGTCCACCAAGCAACGATCTCGGCTGCAGTCACAGATTCCCGGGGAAGTTGATCATGGAAAGTATTCTGGAGACGAAAGCGGCCACGATCCTTGAGTTCCTCCAAGGGCTACACGGAAGTTTATCGGTGACCTTCGAAGAAGGAGTCTCTGCGGCCTGGTTACATGACCTGCTGAAACCTCACGTCACCCATCTCGTGGTCTGCGATCCGCGCAAGAACGCCCTGTTGAAAGACGGCAGCAAGAGTGACCGAATCGATGCGCGAAAGCTGGCGGAGCTGCTGCGTGGCAACCAGCTCACGTCGGTTTACCATGGCGAGCACGGGATGCGCACCATAAAAGAATTAGGTCGCAGCTACCTAACCATTACGAAGGATCTCACACGAGTCATGAATCGGATCAAAGCCCTCTACCGAAGCTGGGCCATTCCCTGTAGCGGTACCAGCGTCTATGCACCGCGGCATCGCACAGAATGGTTAGACAAGATCCGGAACCCGGAGTTCGTCTCCGGGCCGAACGGCTCTATCAGCAACTGGATCTGCTGCAACCAGTGCGTCAGCAAGCGCGACGCGACTTGCTGACCGAGAGCCGCAAGCATCATGCCGTGAAATTGCTTCGCCAGATTCCTTCGATCGGTCCGATTCGTGCAGCCTTGCTGGTTGCGCAGCTGCAGACGCCCCACCGTTTCCGTAGCAAGCGCCAGCTGTGGGCTTACAGTGGTTTCGCGCTGGAGACCCACGACAGCGGCGAGTATCGCTACGTCCGAGGGAAACTGCAACGAAACCGGGAGCGCATGACCGTGCGTGGCCTGAGTAACAACCATAATCCCGATGTGAAGAATCTCTTCAAAGGGGCTGCGATCTCCGCTAGCACTCACCCTGGCCCCCTGTACGATTTCTATGTTGCTCTTCTTGAAAAAGGAATGCGACCGACGATGGCGCGTCTCACCCTGGCACGCAAGATTGCCAGCATCACTCTAACGATTTGGAAGAAAGGAGTGGATTTCGACGCCACACAATTGCATCGGCAAGAAGCTTGAGCGTCTCTGATAAGGAGGCCTTTCCATCTCCGGCCATTCTCTTAGGTGGTGGTCGGTCGGGTTCTCGAGACGCTCGGTTCGAGGTGAGTATCAGTCAATGAGTTCGGCCTTGTGTGCTTCGGCACCGAGTCACTAATGCACGCTATGCCTCCTCGGATAACCAGAAATAGCGATAGGCCACGAGCCTCAAATAGAACCATGGTTGACATTCAAATACCAGGTCCGCTTGCCCAAGTCTAAGACTCGATTGGCGTCGTCACCACCGGAAGATGCAAGCCACGGAATGGCAAACAAGCCAAGACAAACCTCTCGAGCGAATCGAGGGGCACGTTCACAGGCAGTGGGCTGGATCTCGAGACAAAAATCTTCTCGGCGTCCGGTCGAGGGAGAAACTTTTTCTTGACATCCCTTTTTATAGAACTCATCGAGCGCTCGCTCAGACAGCATGGACGGAATTAGTACCGAGAAACGCCGTTGTTGTCATATGCCCGTAAGGAATGAGCAGCAATGAAGCGCAGGTAAGGTTTTAAATTAGATTCGTCCGTAGCATGCGCTTGACTTTGGGGATAGTGGGACATAGGGTTGAGGTAGATTTTGATGAGGATGGAAGAAGCCGGTGAGAGTCCGGTGCGGTCGCGCCACTGTGATTGACCTGTGGTTTCGGGTTGAGAGCCAGACGTTCCTTCCTCGTTCGAATAAGCAGTGCGTGGGACGCACGATCCCTGGAGGTTTTACGATGGCTCAATCCGTATTTGGTTCCGTCTCTCAACCGGTCTCGCTTCCTGTTGTTCCGCTGCGTGAGATTTTGCCGTATGCGGTGTTTGGCGGGCTGGTGTTGTTGCTGGCGATTTACTTTGTCGGCGCGGAGCAGGGTGCGACGTCGATGTTCCGTGGGACGGCGGTGCATGAGTTTTTGCATGATGGGCGCCATCTTCTCGGCTTTCCCTGCCACTAGAGCGGGTTTTGCGTTGAAGGAAAGCGCAGGCAATCGCAGATACAAAGACGAAATGCGGGGGTCTCTCCACTGCGCTGTTCACGGTGAGACTGTGAACAGCTTCGGTCGAGATGACGAGTCACAAGGGTTTGTCGATGTTCAAAATGCCTGTCTACAACTGCAGGGGAACCGCTCTGGGTAACAGACCGCGATGACTCGAACTCTGCTGCTGCGCGGGATGGTGGTGGGCGTTGTTGCGGGCCTGCTGGTCTTCGCGTTTGCACGTTGGATCGGCGAACCGCAGGTGGAGCGCGCGATTGCGTTTGAGACCAGCATGGATAAGGCGCGAGGCGAGGCTCCTGAGCCGGAGATGGTGAGCCGTCGCGTGCAGAAGAGTGCTGGTTTGCTGACCGGTGCGGTGGTGTACGGTGCGGCGGTAGGCGGATTGTTTGGGCTGGTGTTTGCGTTTGCGTATGGAAGGCTTGGGGAGTTGAAGCCTCGGGCGCTGTCGGCGGTGCTGGCTGGGCTTGGGTTCGTGGCGATTGTGCTGGTGCCGAATTTGAAGTATCCGGCGAATCCTCCGGCGGTGGGGAGTGCGGAGACGATTGGAGTGCGGACGGGGGCTTACTTTTTGCTGATTGCGGTTTCGATTGCTGCGATGGTGTTTTCTTTGCAGATGAGGCGGCGATTTGCGAAGAGGTTTGGAGAGTGGAACGGTTCCCTGCTGGCGGCTGCGTTGTTTGTTGTGGTGGTGAGTGTGGTGGCGCACTTTTTGCCGGAGGTGGATGAGGTTCCGGCGGGTTTTCCGGTGACGCTGATGTGGAAGTTTCGAGTGGCGGCACTGGAGATTCAGGCGGTGTTGTGGGGGGCGCTGGGGTTGGGGTTTGGGTGGTGGGTCGAGCGGGAGCAGGGACGCTCTCGACTAGAGTGATCGAGGCGTTGAGTAGTTTTCTGAAGCGGATATTGCGTGGCACAGAACTCAGGTTGTTCGAATCGGCGCCGCGGGGACGACGATCTCAACGAGTCCGGTCGCGACGTCGTAGACCAAACCGGAGATAAGCCACTTGGCTGGCAGTGCGGGAATTGTCCGGAGCAAGGCTACATCGCCAGCGACTGCAGCGCGGGGATCTGTGACCGCTTTTGCCTGCAGGTCCCCTTCTTGAATCTGAAAAAAATGCGCGAGCCTGGCAGGGTCGCCGGTAAGGCGGGTGATGCCGCAGTCGGTGTGCTGAAGGACGATGAGGTGAAACTCGCCGCCCGCTGCAGGACTCTGTCTGATAACCTCACCGATTCGTCCGAGGAGACCCAACTCCTCTAATACGGCCGGAGTGATTCGACCGCCGATATTACGAATCACGAGAGCCTCGCCTGGCTTGAGTCCAAGGATATGGACAGGATCGACACGCATATCCACGCAACCGATGATGGTTGCCTTTAAATTCGGCGTAGCCTGCGGGAGTGAGGGCATCAGCGTGCCCGCAGCAGACTGCTGAGCAGCAAACTCTTTGTTGCGTTCCAGCATGGAGTCGAGAGTGTTCATGCTGCTTCTCCTTGAGTGGGCGCGCGGTGGAGTGCGCTGATTGGCGAGGTGACGGCGAACGAGAATCCTACGGAGAAGGACGCTTATGACACGCGCGCTCCGTATGTGCCGCTGAAGGTAGCTTGGTTGAAGCCGGAGGATCTGGCGCCGGTTGCGGTGTTTCTGTCTTCGGATCTGGCGGCTATGGTGACGGGTGCTACTTATGATTTGACGGGTGGGGATAACGCTAATAATCAGAACTGAGGCGGGTGTCCCGCCGGACGGGCCTCCTGCGCGGAGGGCGGTCACTTCGTGACTTTTATACCGGTCTGGGAGGATTAGGTGCGCTGGTCCTCCCGTTGGTCGGGTGAGGGTCTAGTTGCGGCGGCCGAGGGTTGGGCGGTCGTCGGTGCTGGTGGATGGGTTGTTCGGGTTGTTGGGGTCGTTGTTGCCGTTGCCGCTGGCGGTGCGGCGGAGCGTGGGCTTGTTGCCGCCTTTGCCGTCGTTGATCTTGCGCTTGTTCTCGAGACGGGCGAGGCGGGCCTTGACGTCGTCAAACTCAGAGGTGGTGACCATGTAGTCGGGCCGCGCGGGGAGGATGGTGGCGATCTCTTCTTCAGAGTGGCCGATGCGGTCGGGGGTCTGGGGGTGGTCGGCGAAGACCTTGGCGAGGGTGCCGGGTTTGTGCTTCTCGAGGGCGTCGAGTTTTTCGAAGAACTGGACGAAGGCCTGGGGGTCGTAGCCGGACTTGTACATGTACTGGACGCCGAGCCAGTCGGCTTCGGCCTCGTCCATGCGGGAGAACTGGAGGAAGCTGAGGGGAATGGCGAGCTGGACGGCCTCGTAGATGCCGTAGCCGGTCCAGGAGCCCTGGGTGAAGATGATGAGCGGGATCGAGCCGATCTGCGCATAGTTCATCTTGGTCATCTGGCGGGCGGCGTGGTGGGCACAGACGTGGGCGGTCTCGTGGGCCATGACGCCGGCTAGCTCGGCTTCCTCGTCGGCGGCGAGGATGAGGCCGGAGTTGACGTAGAAGAAGCCGCCGGGAAGGGCCATGGCGTTGATCTCGTCGGAGTCGATGACCTTGATGGTGAACGGGACTTTGCAGTCGGAGTTTTTGACGATGTTCTGGCCGACGCGGTTGACGTACTCGACGATGACGGGATCGTTGACCATGTGAGCGGATTTTTCGATCTCCATGGAGTACTGCTTGCCGGTGCGGATCTCCCAGTCGGTGGAGTACCAGTTGGCGAGGCCGCGGCCGCCGATGTTGCGGGCGCCTACGGCGTTGACGTCATCTTCGCTGCCGGGCTTGATGTTGGTCTTCATGTCCTCGCCGGGGGATGGGAGGCGGTCGGTCTTGTTTGCGGCCTTGACGGCAGCCGCGGCGTCTTTGCTCTCTTTGGGGGTGGCGGTGGGGTGGCCGGGGATGGGCTTTTCGACGGGGACGTCGGAGGGGATGGTGGCCGTGACGGGTGGAGTAGATGTGGTGTCGGGCGCGGTTTGGGGCGCGGTCTGGGGCGATGGAGTGGAGGGAGCCTGGCTGGCGGGGGTGGTCGTCTGAGTCTGAGCGTACGCCGCAACGGAGAGGGTAAGGAAGGCGGTTAGGCCAAGGTGCGTGACGGAACGCATTGGGGGTCTCCTGGTGGGCCGCTTCCCTGCTGACCGGACGCAGCTCGACGTGTCTTAGACCATAGTATGCGCCTTTTGGTGAGCGGAGGCGAGGGTCAAAGGTAGATCAGACAGCCTCGGGCTTCCAGGTCTTTGAACCAGGATGGAGTGGTGAGGGTTGTGACCCAGCGGAGGTCCAGTTTTTCCAGCTTTGGCAGGTGGGCGAGGGATTGGGGCAGGGTTTGGAGGGGTTGCCTCGGAGATCGATCTGGCGTAGCTCCCGAAGGTGGCCGATGGTGGTGGGGAGGCTGTTGAGATGGTTGTTCCGGAGGTGGAGTTCGCGGAGATGGGAGAGGTTGCCGATTGAGGCGGGGAGTTCGGTGAGGGCGTTGTCGGTGGTGCGGAGTTCGACCAGGCCGGGTAGGTGGGAGACGCAGTAGGGGAGGAGCGTGAAGGCGTTTTGGCTTACGTTGAGGTACCGGAGTTTTTTGAGATTTTCGAGGGAACGAGGGAGGGAGGTCAGGCGGTTGTCGTGGAGGTAGAGGAAGTCAGAGAGGCTGACAAGCTCGCCGAGGGTGTCGGGTAGGCTTGTGAGTTGATTGTGGCCGAGATCGAGGGTGCGGAGGTGTTTGAGGTTGCCGATTTTGTCGGAGACTTCGGCGAGATCATTGTCGGCGAGGATCAGGGTTTCGAGGTTGGTTTGTTCCCACACGTGCTCGGGTACGGAGCCTAGGTGTTTTTTCCAGAGATTGAGATGTGGCGCGGAGGTGCGGGGCACGGAGATCATGATAGCTCTCGTACCCATGCCACAACGACGGATTCTTCTAGAACATGGCGGATTTCGGGGACCAAAAACGATAGAGGCAACAGCAGATTCCTCCCCCGTTCGACTACGTTCAGGGTGCGGAGTGACAACAACAGGACTGGCCAGAGACGAAATACGGGGATCTCTCCACTGCGCGGTTCACGATGAGACCGTGAACCGCTCCGGTCGAGATGACGATTCTTTTTGGGGGAGTGTTGGGGGAGTGTATGAGAACAAACAACGGCAAAAACAAGAACAACAGCAAACGAGATGCCGGTTCTCGGATATGCGGGTTCTTCTGGTTCGACAAGTTCGGGCAGAAGGACAAGCTGCTATTTTGCAGGGTCGAATAGTTCCTTCAAAAACTCGAGGATGACGCCTTTTGTCTTACCAGGTGTTGTAGGATGTGCCGTCGGAGGCGGTTTGCTGGGCTCCGCTGTGGACGTCGTCGATGCCGGTTTCGGTCTGGTCGAGGCTGATGTTGGTGTCCTCCTGGACGGGGAGCCAGGTGTCGGAGCGGTGGGTGAAGGGGTCAACGGGCATGGACTTGAGATAGCCGGCCTGGACGAGGTCGTCGAGAGCTTGGGGGCTTTGGCTTTGTCGACGGTGTAGGAGTCGATGGCCTGGCGCATGGTGTGGAGGTCCTCTTTGAGGACGGCCTCTTTGGCGTTGCGGATGTTGCTGGTGTAGGCGGGGATGGCGATGGCGGCGAGCAGGCCGATGACGACCATGACGATCATCAGTTCGAGGAGGGTGAAGCCTTGTTCGGAGGAGACGGGGGCGGCACCCGGTGTGGCTTCGTCGATCCCACCCTTCGCGGTGAGACTGCGAAGGATGGGGCACCCGGACTGGTGTGGGAGAGAAGCAGATTGCTCCCCTTCGACTACGCTCAGGGTGCGGAATGACAAGAAAAATGCCTGGCGCGATGACAACGATAAACCGTCGCGCGATGACAACGACAAGGTACGGCGGCGTGACGGCCGGGGAGTGCGGGTGGTACGGATTGGGGGAGTGGCTACCATGTGGAGTACTTCGTTCCGTCGAGTGCGGTTCCGGTGCTTTTGCTGTGGACGTCAAAGACGTTCTGGCCGCCGAAAGAGTCGGAGTCCGTGTCGTCCTGGTTGGAGCGCAGGCCCCAATCGGTGTTGTTGGTCATGGGGTCGGTGGGGATCTTACGTAGAAATTTTACCTTTTTCCCCTGGGCGGCGGTGACTTCGACTCCGTCGACGAGGGTTTGCAGGTCGGGCGGGTAGCCGAGAGAGTCAGCTTTGATCTGGAAGGCTCCTTTGTCGGCGGCGTCTTTGTAGTGGTCGATGGCGTCGCGCATCTCCCAGAGGTCTCGGCGGAGTTCGCGCTCCTTGGTGCGTTTGACCTGGAAGCGGGCGATGGGGATGGCGGCGGAGGCGAGGAGGGCCACGATGGCTACGCAGATGATGAGTTCGACGAGTGTGAGGCCAGACTGGGAGGTAAGCGGCTGGCGGGCTGCCGAGGTTAGAGCCCACGTCCGAGATTCAGGACGTGGGGCAACCGCGTTGGTACAGAGTCTCACTTGACATGCACCGTGGCCTGCGAACCGACGGCCGGAAGATTGGCCTGCGCGCTGTTGAGAGCGCCGACTTTGACGAGCGAAAGGGTGGAGTCTCCAGGGGCAATGGCCTTGAAGGTGAGTGTGCAGAGGCTGCCGGTTCCGCTGACTCCTGCCGTGTTCGGAGGACGAATGGAGGAGATGGCGACGAGGCCTTTGTCCTCGCGGTGGACGAGAGAGACGGCCTGGCCATCTTTGCTGAGAAAGTCTCCGGCGTCTACGTTGACGAGTTGGAGCAGAGCCGGATTGAACTGGAGTTGGAGGGGCACGGAGAAGACGTCGTGCCCGTTGCCGAGCATGACGGCGACCTGGAAGGTGCTGCCTACGGGCTGGGTGGACTCGGGCGGTACGACGGTGAAGCTGATGGGGGGTCCGCCCGTGGTTGGGGGTGCTGGTGTCTGGGCTGCAGGAGCCGGCGCTGGCGTTGGTGCTGCAGGAGTGGTCTGCGTCCCCGGGACATAGTTGGGAGGGGGAGGCGTGGGCGCGGCCTGCTGGCTTAGCTGCTGGACCATAGCGCTGGCGGCGTTGGCAGCGCTGGTTGGTGTCGGGGCGTTATGCGGTTTGATTCCGTTGACCGGCTCGGAGTCGCCATCGTTCATGGACGCATCGCGGCGCAGCTCGATCGACTGACCGGTGCCGGTGTCGATGGGGCGGACGTTGGCGCGGGTGAGGACGGACTCGCGGACGATGTGCGGGATGATGATGAAGACGATCTCGGTCTTGTCGTTGATCTTGTCGCGGGAGGTGAAGAAGTACTTGAGGATGGGCAGCTCACCGACGCCTGGGGTGCCGTTGATGTTGAGGCTGTCCTGCTTGGTAATGATGCCGGCGAGGAGGCTGGGTTCTCCGTCCTTGAGGGTGATGACCTGTTCACTGGAGCGCTGGCCGATGACGGGCTCTGTGACGCCCGAGATGGTGACGTCGGAGGCGTGAGAGAGCACCTCGATCTTCATCTTGAGGGTGACTTCGCGGTCGTAGTGGACGGTGGGTGTCATATCGATGTTGACGCCGACGTCGAGGTAGGTGAACTGGGTTTGGACGCCGATGCTGGCTACGCCGGTGGAGACGCCTGCGTTATAGGAGCCGGTCGCGACGGGGATCTTCTGGCCGATCTTCATGGTGGCGCGCTGTCCGTCGGTGGCGCGGATGCTGGGGTTTTGAAGGATGCGGGTGTCCGCATCGTTGAGCAGGGCGTTGAGGGTGCCACCGCTGATGCTTACCGCGAAGTTGTTGGCGTTGAGGTGGGCGAGAGTGTTGAGGGTGAAGTTGGAGGTGGTAGTGGTTCCGGTGGTGGTGGTGGTGCTGGTACTGCCGCTGGTCGTGGTGTTGGGATTGGCTTGCGGGGTTATGGTGATCGACTGTGGAAGGGTGATGCCGAGGTTGTGTTCGACGTTCTTGTTGACTTCGAGGACTGCTACATCGACGACCACTTCGGGGCGGGCACGATCGAGGTCGTTCAGGAGCTTTTGCGCGAGGAGGAGCTGGTCGGGCGTGGCGCGCATGACGATGGCGTTCTGGCTGGGAACGAGGTAGATCTTGACGCTGGGGTCGAGCAGATTGCGGATGGCGATGACGACTTCGTTGGCGTCGTTCTGCTGACTGGCGTTGGTGAGATAGAAGGTCTGGACGGCCTGCTCGTCGAGGTCGGTGCGCTTGGTGCGCGAGTTGGTGGCGACGAAGATGGTGTTCGGCGTGATGGCCTTGTAGAAGGTGCCGGAGATGGTGCCGACGATGCGGAGGGCGTCCGAGAGGGTGACGTTGGTGAGGTCGACGGGGATACGCTTGGAGCTGTAGTCGGGGTCGAAGAGGACGTTGAGGCCGGCTGCCTTGCCGATGGCCTCGTAGATAACTTTCACGTCCTCAACCATGTGGAGGGTGATGGGATCGTTGGAGACGGGTTTGAGTTCGACGGGACCGGCGATGGAGCTGAGGGTGCTGAGGGTCTCGTTCTGCCGCGACATCTGCTCTTTTGCCTGCGGGGTGTTGTCGCGGTCCGATTGTTGTTGCCTTTGAATGCCATCGATCTCCTGCTGCGCGGCCTGATTGCCGGAGTCGATCTGGAGGGCGCGGGTGAACTGGGCCATCGCACCGGTGATGTCACCGCTCTGCCGGAGGACGCGACCGCGATCGACGTGGGCTACGGCGGCCTGGAATCGCATGCGATCGAAGTGCTCTGTGAAGCGGAGGTCTTTTGGCTTTTTGAGTACGGCTTTGTGATAGTCCTCGTAGGCGGTGTCGAAGTCCTGGCGCGCCTCGGCGTCCTGGCCGCGCTTGTCCCAGGTTGAGGCTGACTGGGCGTGGACGGCTGTAGCGCTGAAGCTCGCAATGCCACAGAGGAGCAGAGCAGGGAGCACGCGACGAAGAGAGTTGGATAGTTTGCTGATTGATTTGTACACGCGACCCATGCTGCTTCCGTTTTCGTCCTTTACACCGTGAAGAATATGGCGTTTGCCGGAGATAACGCCCGCCGGGAAGATTTTTCCGGCTTCGGCGCTGCCTGTGGGGGCCGTGCCTGCCAGGCTGCTGCGCTCGGGTGAGTATAGCATTCGCTCCAAAGTCGACCTCGTCAATAAGTGGGTGGGTATCGGGGATGGTCCACGGTCGTTTTGCGGCACGGCTCGCGGCTGGAAGACTGGGCAGAACTCATGACGTCAAAGCAGGACTGACGGACAAGACTGTGGTTAGACGCGCGTGGCTTCGGCGGGTGAGGGCTGCGTATGAACCGAAAGTTGCACGCGTGTTAAAGTAAGAGATTGCATGGCACGTTCTATGTCCAACACGACAGCCGCCCACCAGCCAAAGCCGGTGGTGAAGGAGAAAGACCGCGACCCGGTGGCGGCGGGGAAAAGAGATGCCGCGTTCAACCGGTCGGCAAGTTTTAACTACTTTTTGACGGACAAGTTCGAGGCTGGGGTCGCTCTGCGTGGGACCGAGGTGAAGTCGATCCGCGAGGGGAAGGCTAATCTGAAGGACGCGTATGGGCTGCTGAAGGACGGCGAGTGTTTTCTGTTGAATGCGCACATCGGACCGTTCTCTCATGGAAATGCGATGAACCATGATTCGCTGCGTACCCGGAAGTTGCTGCTGCATAAGAGCGAAGTGCGGAAGCTTGAGGGTATGACGAAGCAGAAGGGATTTACGTTGATCCCGACACGACTTTATTTTCGTAATGGGCGTGTGAAGTGCGAGATTGCGCTGGCCAAGGGCAAGCAGGAGTGGGATAAACGGGCCACCGAACGCAAGCGCGAGGCCGATAGCGAGGCCAAGGCCGCGGTCGCGAGGAGCCAGCGAAGGTAGTTCTACTTTCGTTGTAGTTTTACTTCCAAAGTGATCAACATGCAGTCGGGTTACGATAGACGCATGGACACTAAGCTGATTTTTCAGGATGCCGCCGGGTTTCAAACGCCGATGCTGGCTGTCTTTGCCGTGGATATCGCAGTCGGCAAAGATGCGGAGCCCTTGGTGGCTTTATTGACGACCTCGGATGCGGTAGCAGATGCGGTGGCGAAGGTTCTGGCTTCGGGCGAGTTCAAAGGGACGATGGGCGAGACGTTGTTGCTGCATGCTCCGAACGGGTTGAAGGCGGAGCGGCTGCTGGTAGTGGGGCTGGGAAAGGCCAAGGGGCTCTCTGTCGATGCGGTTCGGAAGGGTGCAGGGACGGCTGTGCGTGCGGCCAAGCCGCTGGCGGTTCGGGAGCTGGCGATTGCATTTCCTGAGGACCATGCGCTGGACGACGAGCATCTGGAGACGCTGCCCTGTACGCTGCTTTCGCGCGTGCTGGTAGAGGGCGCGGAGCTGGCGGAGATGGACTGGGATACTTACCGGAGCGAACGAAAAGATCGTTCGGTGAGGTTGCTCTCGGTGGTCGCGAAGGAGGCGGAGAAGTCGACCCGGGCGGAGATTCAGGAGGGCTTCGATGCGGGCGTAGTTGTGGCAGCGGCGCAGAACTTTACGCGGTCGCTGGTGAACGAGCCGGGCAACGTGCTGACGCCGACGGAGCTGGGCAAGCGCGCGGCGGCGATGTGCGCGGAGGTCGGACTGCAGTGCGAGGTGCATTCGACGGCGAAGCTGCTGGAGTTGAAGATGGGTGCGTTTGCCGCGGTGGCGCAGGGTTCCGAGCAGCCTCCGGCGTTGATTGTGATGACGTATGAGCCGAAGCTGGCAAAGGGTGAGGCGTTGGCGAAAGATGCTCCGGTGCTGGGGCTGGTGGGGAAAGGGATCACCTTCGATACGGGCGGGATTTCGATCAAGCCGGGCGATGGCATGGAGAAGATGAAGTACGACATGGCGGGGGCAGCGGCGATGATCGGCGCGATGCGGGCAATTGCGCAGATGAAGCCGAAGGTGAAGGTGATTGGAGTGGTGTGCTCGGCGGAGAATATGCCGGATGGCAAGGCTTATCGGCCGGGCGATGTGGTGACTGCGATGTCGGGTAAGACGATTGAGGTGATTAATACCGACGCTGAGGGCAGGCTGGTGTTGGCGGATGGTCTGCACTATGCGAAGACGCTGGGCTGCACGCATCTGATTGATGCGGCGACGCTGACTGGCGCTTGTGTGGTGGCGTTGGGGACTTTGAATGTGGGATTGTTTTCAAACGATGAGGCGACGTGGCAGAAGTTTACGGATGCGACGAAGATCTCTGGGGAAAAGTTCTGGCGGCTTCCCTGCACCGATGATTACAAGGACCAGATCAAGAGCCATATCGCGGATATGAGGAATACTGGCGCTAATCGGTGGGGCGGGGCTATCTCGGCGGCGATGTTCTTGAAGGAGTTTGTGGGGGAGACGCCGTGGGTGCATCTGGATATCGCTGGGTGTGCGTGGAATGATGAGAGTAAGCCCTGGATTGCCAATGGGCCTAGTGGGGTTGCAGTGCGGTCTATTTTGGAGTGGGTAAGAGGGTATTCAAACTAGGAAACGATTCTACGCTGCCTCACCACCCGAAAATGGTAGAGTCCTGCTCCTCAAGTGCGAATGCGCTTGCGAAAGGATTCAATGAATGTATTTGATTAAAACAAACTGTGCGCATGGTCATCGTATGACTGTGCTCGTTCCTACTCCCCCGCAAACTATTCAGTGCGCGGTTTGTCCGCTAATCGTTCCGTTGAGACTGCACTCTTCCGCCGAGCCATGGCGCTTGAAGTTTGAGTTGAAAAGACAAATACGGGGTCTCTCCACTGCGCTGCTCACGATGAGACCGTGAGCAGCTTCGGTCGAGATGACGATCTCTTGAGGTTCGTTGGGGAGAAGAAGACAATAAGGAGAACAAGGCAATAAGGGAGAACAAGGCAATTTGTGTGAATTGCAGTTACATAACTGGTGGGGCTTCGATGCCCAGGTAGTCCAGGGCGCGGGTCATCTCGCGTTGGGCTACTGCGGCGGTGGCCAGGAGGAGGGATTTGCGGGTGGGGTCGGGCTCGTTGAGGACGTGGTGGCGGTGGTAGAAGTTGTTGAACTGCTGGGCTAGCTGGAAGGCGTACTTGGCCAGGTAGGCTGGCTCGGCGGTGGCGATGCATTGTTCGATCAACAGGGTGAGTTTGGAGGCGAGGAGCCAGGTCTCCCAGAGGCTGCTTCCATCTTCGGTGTCGAGGATGTTCGACAAGTCTAGTGTCGCGATTGCGGCCAGGGATGCGGCTTCGGTGGTGTTGGCTTTGCGGAAGATGTTGGCCGCGCGGACGATGGCGTACTGGACGTAAGGGCCGGTCTCGCCTTCGAAGCTGAGGGCGTCTTTGAAGTCGAAGGCGATGGTGGTGTTGCGGGTGAAGCGGAGCATGAAGTAGCGGAGTGCGCCGACTGCGATCTGTGTGGCGATGGTGAGGCGCTCGGCGGGTTCGATCTCGGGGTGGCGGGTGTCTACCTCGGACTTTGCGGCGGCGATGAGGCGGTCGAGGAGGTCGTCGGCTTTGACGCCGAAGCCCTTGCGGCCACTGACTTCGATGAAGGGCTTTTTTGATCTTCTTCGCTAATGGTGTAGCCGAGTTCGACGGCGCATCGGGGGTGAGGGCGACCATCTCGTAGCTGAAGTGGGTGTAGCGGTCGGCGGCTTCGGTGTAGCCCATGCCGCGAAGGGCGGCGATGACGTTGTTCTGCGGGTCGTTCTGGCGGGAGTCGATGACGTTGTAGATGGCGTCGGCTTTGCCGAAGGTGGGGTGCGGAGTATCGCCGTGGGTGGTGGAGATCCAGCAACAACGATCGGGATATTCGCGAAATTTTGTGTAGCCGAAGTCCTTGCCGGGGAGGAGGCCGAACTTCCAGAGGTGATAGGCGATGTCCTTGCCGACGTAGGTGACGGTGCCGTTGGAGCGGACGATGACCTTGGCGTCTTCGTCGGGGAGGCTGGAGGCAGAGGGGGTGGTATTTGTGGAATCCGACATCTCAGAGTCGAGATGTGGGGCACCCGTTTCATTGCCGGCGCGGCGCATGACGTAACAGCCTTTGTTTTTGCCGGCGGTCTCGAGGTAGAGGACACCTTTTTCGAGCATGAGTGTGCGGGCCGCGTCCCAGAAGTGGAGGGACAGGATCTCGCTCTCGCGGGGGAGGAAGTCGTACTCGATGTTGAGGCGCTGCATGGTCTCGAGGTGACGGCGAAGGACGGCGGTGGAGATGAGGTCGGCTATGTCTGCGGTGTCGTTCTTGCCGAGCTCGAGGGCGTGGAGGGTGTCGAGGCGGATCTGCTTGCGTGCGTCGACGTGTTCGGCATCGGCGGCGTACCACTGGGAGACTCGGGCGTAGAGATCCCAGCAGTAGAAGTCGATGCGCTGGTTGGTCTCGAGGAGCTCGGTGAGGAGTTCGCGGGTGCTGGTGAGTGTTTTGCCTTCGAGGTAGACGAGGCCTACGACTACGTCTGCGACCTGGACGCCGGTGTTGTCGATGTAATTTTGAACGCCGACTTCGTAGCCGGTTTTGAAGCGGTCGGGACGGAGGAGGCGCTGGAAGGTGTCGCCGAGGATGGCGTTGCGGAGGTGGCCAATGTGAGCGGCTTTGTTGGGGTTGATGCTGGTGTGCTCGACGAGGCGGAAGCCTGGGCCGCCGATGTCGGCGTGCTGGTCGTCGGCGATGCGGCGGACGGCGGCGGTGCGGTCGAGGCGGATGTTGAGGTAGCCTGCGCCGGCTACTTCTACGCTTGCTACGCCTTCGAGCGTGGGGAGGACGGTGGTGAGTTCGGCGGCTAGCTCGGTGGCGATGGCGCGGGGGCTTTGCGGAGGCGCTTGGCTAACTCGAAGGCTACGGGCAGGGCTAGTTCGCCGAGGGCGATGCTGGGGGGCTGCTCGACTGCGAGGTTCGTCAGGGTGACGTCGTATTTTGCGAGGAGGATGGCCTGGATGCGGGCCAACAGGGATTGCTGGATTGTGCGGTACATGCTTTGAGGGTCACCACTTCGGAAGATGGTGCCAGTTTACTAGAAGCGTGTCCTGCCGGACGGGCCCACTGCGCGTGGAGCGGCCACTTCGTGGCGGGTATACCGCTTTGCGTGGTGCTCCCGTTGGTCGCGAGTTGATCTCGTGCCGACCAGCGGGAGGATCTGGGAAGCTCATGCTGCCAAGGCCGGTATACATGTTACGAAGTGACCGCCCTCCGCGCAGGAGGCCCGTCAGGCAGGACACTCGTCTCTATGGCATTTCGACGGGTAGATCTTCGATCTCCTCGAGAAGGGGCTTGTGGTTGTGGATGCGGATGCGATGGGTGAGGAAGACGATGCCGCCTGCTCCAGTAACCGAAAGAAGCATCCAGACGTGGATGGCAAGACCGAAGACAGCGGACTGCGACATGGAGGCGCCGTGATTGACGAGCGAGGTCTTGACGGCGAGTTCGAAGGGGCCGATGGCTCCGGGAGAGCTGGGAATGAGGTAGGAAAGGTTTGCGAAGGAGACCGAGAGCCATGCGGCGATGTCGTCGACGGTGAGACCGAGGAGACGGATGGCGGAGAGAAAGATCATGCCTTCGCAGGTCCAGATGACGACAGACTGGAAGAGCAGGAGGAGCGAGCCGGCGACACCGAGGCGGCCGGTGGCGTCGAGGGCGAGGGTGATCCAGTGTTCGACTTTTTGAGCAGCGGGCCAGCCGGGAAACGGGCGAAGAGGCGTTGCACTGGAGACTGCAGGCTGCGGGCAGCTACGAGGAGGATGAGCAGGCCGATGGCTGAGACGGCCAGCGAGATATTTGCGATGAGGCGAAGGCGCGGCGTGGCGATGCTGCCTACGGTCGAGACAAAGAGGAGGACGAGGACGAAGATGTCGAGGAGCTTTTCGAGGATGACAGTGCTGAGGATGACGGAGGGCGCGGTGCCGAGGTCGTCGGAGTAGGTGAAGATGCGCATGATGTCGCCGATGCGCAAGGGGAGGATGTTGTTGGCGGCGAGCGAGGTCATGAGGACGCGGGCGCAGACGGCAAGGTGGGCATGGAGCGAGCGGCCGTTGCGTGGCATCATCTGGCTCCAGCGAACGCAGCGCAGGGTGTAGCTGGCGGCGGTGAAGCCGAGGACTCCGAGGATCCACACCGGGTGCACGGCGCGGAGGGCTCGGAACCCGTGCAGTGGAATGTTATGGAAGGTATACCAGAGGAAAAAGGCGCTGATGAGCAGGCCGGGGATGGTCTTCAACAGATTGCGGCTGTTGGCGGCTGCGCTCATGCGGGCAACCAGAGGGACGGCAGGCGAAGGCTCGTCGCGAGGGAGAGATGAGAGGGAAAGGGACGATGAAGCATGCAGCTTCGATTGTATCGTCTGTGTTATCGATCTCTTACGATGTCGCAGGAACAATGCGTCCGGTTGGAATGGTTAGACGGAGACGGAAACGAAGACACTGCGGAAGGCTTCTTCGTCCTGCTGTGAATTCTTCCTGCGTTGAGGGTCGGGTTCGGCATGCGCCTCGACGCGGGAGATCACATCGCCATCATCGCTGGCTGCGAAGCTGCTGAGCTTGCGGCGCACTGCGGCCGCGGCTTTCCTGGCTTCCTGGGTTTGCAGGGTGGATTGAGTAGAGCCCAAAGCAAGCTGGCTGACCGGATTGCTGTGAATGTGCATGACGTGCTCCCTCTTTGAATTGTTCCCTTCGTTCGGGCTGACGACCTTGCCCTTGTAGTGCAATCGGAGGACCAACTCGCAGGAAGGCGTGATGAGCGCTTTCTAAGAATGTGTTTGGCGTTTATTTCTTTTGAGTTGGGAGAGATGTAGGCTGAATCGATGTTCTGACGTCTAAACCTGGAGGGAGTTGACCTCGTTGAGAGATGGGTGAATCTACTTCGCGATGAACTGCATACCTTTGGGCCAGGGCTTCGCAGAACGCAAAAATTGATGGCATGCGATAGAAATAAGACCGCGGCGGGAGCAAGAGGTATTTGGCTACATCACTAGCATCACAGCTCTCTTCGGTAGAACTAGAACTCGAGCAGTACCGGCGGGAACGAAGCCTTGCGGCGGCGCTGGTGACTGTGCTGACGTTGTTTGCGTTATTGATCCATGGCTATCATCCGTATGCCGAGGACGGCGGTATTTATCTGCCGGAGATCAAGCGACTGCTCGATCCGAGGCTGTATCCGTACGGGGCCGAGTTTGTGGTGGGGCACCTTCGGTACTCCGTGTTTGCGCCGTTTGTGGCTGGCCTGGTGCGCGAGTCGCGCTTGAGCCTTGAGATGGTTCTGCTGCTGGTGCACCTGGCGAGCTTCTGGGTGACTTTGTTTGCGGCGTGGCTGCTGGCAGCTCGTTGCTATGGGTCGCGTGAGGCGAGAGGCGGTGCGGTGGCGCTGCTGGCGGTGTGGCTGACGATTCCGATTGCCGGGACGTCGCTGATGCTGATGGATCCGTACGTGACGGCGCGAAGTATCTCGACCCCCTGTGCGCTGCTGGCGCTGGTGGGAGCGCTGCAGTTTTTGTCGCCGCAGTTTGAGACGGAGGGAGAGCGGCGGCTCGGGTTGACGCTTTGTTGCGGAGCGCTGGTTGGGGCGGGGATGATGCATGCGCTGATGGGCGCGTATGCGCTGGGATCGGTGCTGGTTCTGGGCGCAGCGCTGTCTGTGAGCCGACTGGTGCGGGTGTGGGGGACGGTGGGACTGGGTCTGGCGGCGGTGTTAGCGGCGGCGGTGGTGCAGTTGTTGGCTCCGGTGGAGAGCGCGGCCTACCAGAGGGTGATGCTGACACGGAGTTACTGGTTTCTTAGCCAATGGCACTGGTACGAATGGGCCGGGCTGGTGGCGCCGCTGATGATTCTTGCAATCGTAGCCATGGGACGAAGCCGTACGGTGGATAGTGTGGGTGTGGGGCTGGCGCGTGCTTCGATGGTGTCCGGAGGGACGGCGATCGCGGTGGTGCTGCTGTTTGCGCGGGAAGGAGCGGTGGTGCACCAGGTGGCGAGACTGCAGCCCTTGCGGATCTTTCAACTGGTGTACGTGGTGATGATTCTGGTGGCGGGCGCGACGCTGGGGGAACGGGTGTTGCGGCGACGAGCGTGGCGGTGGGTTGGTGTGTTCTCTGTGCTGGCGGCGGTGATGGTGCTGGCCGACCGTGAGACGTTCCCGGGTTCAAAGCACCTTGAGCTTCCGGAGGCTCTAGTGCGGGCGGCTGGGGGCGAGGGAAATGGATGGGAGCAGGCGTTTCTCTGGATCCGAGAGAATACGCCGAAGGATGCGGTGTTTGCTCTGGACGCGTACTACACGGTCAGGGATGGCGAAGATGCGCAGAGCTTTCGCGCGATTGCGGAGCGGAGTTCGCTGCCGGATTCCAAAGATGGAGGAACGGCTTCGAACAGACCGGAGCTTACGGAGGAGTGGTCACAGGGAATGGCTCTGCAAACCGGGCTGGGCAGGGGTGTGGATAGGAGCCGGTTTGCGGCGTTGAAGGCGATTGGCGCGACCTGGGTGGTCCTTGCGAGAGATGTTGCGACGGGGTTTGGTTGTGCTTACGAAGATGAGGCGGTGAAGGTGTGCCGCCTGCCGTGACGAGTGGCAGGCGGCTACGGCTTCAGTTCCCTGCCGGGGTTGGTTTGGCGGGGGTGGGTGCGGTGGTGAGGACGACCGTCTCCTGGTCTTTGTTTTCGAATTTGGAGTAAAAGCTGCGAAGGCCGGCGTACTCGTCAGGCATGAAGACGATCTCTGCGAGGAAGTAGTCGCGACGGATGGTAAAGCTATTCGGGGTGGACTCTGAATTCAAGCTATACAGAGCAAACTTCTGGAAGCCCTCCTTGTCGGTGGCAGGGAGAGATTCTATTTTGAAAGATGGTGGGAACTTGATGCGAACAGCATCTTGATTGGTGCGGGAGTATGGGAAGTAGACGGGAATCTCTCGTTTCTCGTGGGGGAATGCGGGTTTTGCGTTGACTTCGAAGATATCTGCAGGAATGAGCAGGCGTTTGCCGGTGGCGGATCCGACGGCTCCCTTGAAGGAAAGGTTAACCACGAGGGGCTGTTCGTAGTCTTCGAGCTTGTCGATGGAGGTAACTTTGATGTCGGCTCCGGCAGGCATGAGGCGTTCGACGTTGGTGCGGAGCTCGCGTTTGAGGCTTTCGTCGTCGCCAGTGAGGGCGCGCTGTCGCCAATGAAGAGCGGGAGATCCCAGGTAGGTCATCTTTAGAGTGCCGGAGACTTCGCCGTGTTCGTCCATGGTCAGGTCGGCTATTCGTGTGGTCTTCGAGTAGAGATAGGTCTCACCCGGAGTCTCCACTGAACCTGCGCCACTGTCCATTTGCCGAAGGCCACTTGTCTGGCTGTGCTTCCACTCGAGATGCTGGTAGGGGCAGTAGCGAGAGCCTGGGTCGAAGAACTGGTCCTTGCCGTCTACGTTGACGATTGCTAGGTCGTCGTCAAGCTGCGACATGCTGAGGTAAGCACGGTAGAAGAGACTGCGGTCGCGGCTGGTGACGACGGCGAGATAGGCTTTCATGCCGGCAGCACGGGCCATGGCGACGAACAATGCGGTGAGCTGATCTTTATTGCCACGCTTGCGCGTCCAGATGTCGTCGGTGGAGTGCACCTCTTTGAGGCCGAGGGACTTCTCTTCGGTGCTGGAGTGCTCGCGGGTGAAGCTGGTGTTTTCGATCTTCATTACGGCGGCGTAGATCTTGTGGAGCTTCTGATCCTGCGAGTCCGCGGGGAGGACGAGGTCGTGAACGGCCGCGGTGACGATGGGTCCGGGCCCGATGAACTTGTCGCGAAGCTTCGCCCAGTGCTTGCCTTCGTTCTTCCAATACTCGTCGCCGGTGCGATAGGGGAGTAGTAGAAGAGGACGCGATAGGTGAAGCTGGAGATGGGCGGCATGTAGTCCTCCTCAGGGGTGGGAGGAACATCATGCACGTTGAGATCGAAGATGTACTGGCCTTCGTCGAAGGATCTGGCGGGAAGCTGAGTTTCTTTTAAATCGGCGCCTGGCGGAAGAATCTTGGTCCAGGAGATGGTGTTGGTGAGTTGCCCACCGTCTTCCGACGAGACGAGTTGTTGGCCGGTCGGCCTCCAGGAGTAGTGGGCTTTGCGGGTGTAGAGGCCGGATTGGATGTACCACTGGGGGGCTCTGAACCAGTTGTCGTCGAGACGCAGCTTGTAACGGTATTCGATGATGCTGCCAACTTCGACGTCTGGCAGGGTGAAGACCTTGGCCATGAAACGAACGCCCTGGGTCTTTTCTACGAGCTTCTCGTAGGGTTTGCCTGTGAAAGGGATGATGGTGCCGTCGGGGTGAATGGTGCGACCCTGGATGTCGTCGATGACCGTGGAGGCTCCTTCGCTGGCGTGGGCGTAGGCGAGTTCGACGTTGGCGTGTTCCTTGCCGCGCTCGGTGAGGACCTTGAGCCGGACGTAGGTGCTGAACATGTGCAGCTTGTCTTCGGTGGTCTCTTCGCGAAAGAGGTAGACGGCGGCGGCTCCGGGGACCTGGGGCTGCGAGGTCATGGAGAGCTCTTCAGCGGTGGGAACGGTCCACTGTGCGCGAGCGATGGGTGTAGCCAGGAGAGCCAAGGCAGAGAGAAGAGTGATGCAGAGAGTGCGGCGTGAAGTGTAGTTCATGATCGAAGTAGTCCTTGTTCGATTGCTTCGTTGTGCGGTAGCTGGGCGTGTTGCTTGATCGTTTTCAGTTGCGATTTTTTACTGCTTCTTGAGTACGGCTTTGTTTTGTTCGTCGGCTGCTATGACGCCGGAGAGCTTTTGGACGTCGGGATATTTGTCAGCGGGAAGAGTGACTTCGCGGACGGTGTAGGTGCGGGTGTAGCGGAGGGTGTGATCTTTGACGATGCTGGAGCTTTCGTAGGAGGCAAAGCCCAGGTCGAGCTTGACGGGATCGGGAATCTCGTCGACGGCGTAGCCTGAGGGCAGCTCAATGGTGTAGTCGTCCTGCTCCTGCATGGTCTCGCTGAGGTTGATGGGGATGTCGTGGCGTTCTTTGCGGTCGGCGTAGAGATGCTCGCCGCCGAGGACGCGGGGACGGATCATGAGCAGAGGACCCATGGGCTTTCCGAAGCGATCGGCGGTGAGGAGTAAGTGGTCGTGAGGTCTTTGTTGAGAGCCTCGGCGTTCTGCACCTTGAAGTCGGAGACGGTGAAGGTGGTAAAGTCCTGGCCGAGGAGGCGGTCGAGGAATTGGGTCTGCTCCTTGGCGTCGCCGCTGGTGTAGAGATCGCGGCGATGTTCGGAGAGGTCGCCAAAGCGCTTCTCGGTGACGGTGCCCTTGAGCGAGCCGTCGGGTTGCAGTTGGAAGGTGCCGGTGCGACGGATGGTGTTGAGATCGGGAGAGAGGACCGGAAACTGAATGATCTGGCTGTCGGGGCCTTCCATCAGGACGCCGTAGCCTCCCTGGAGGTTGTGCTCGAGCTGGCCGAAGGCAGTCTTTTCCCAGGTGGGGTCGAAGATGAGATAGCGGCGGCCGGACTTGGCGGTGACGACGCTTCGGAGTTTTGGCGAGTTGTAGCCCTTGGGAATTTCAATGCCGGCGATCATGTGGTCGCCGAAGATCGAGGGTGCATTTGGGTCGACGACTCCTCGACGATGGTCGACCATGACGAGAGCGCCGTGGACGCCCACGGTAGAGAGCATGGAGACGAGCAGGGTGGCTTTGTCTTTGCAGTCGCCGTAGCGGTTGCGGAAGATGTCGGCGGCGTAGTGGGGCTGGTAGCCGCCGATGCCCATCTCGATGACGAAGTAGCGGACCTGTTTTTGAACGAACTCGGCGATGGCCTCGGTCTTGTCGTAGAAGTCGGTCTTGTCGCCGGCTAGTTCTTTGGCTTTGGCGGTGATCTCGGGTGTGGCTACGAGGCGATCCTTCGAGAGTGTCTGGTACCACTCGCCGATGCTTTGCCAGGTGCCTTCGGTCGGGGCGGGGATGGTTGGGCCAGTGTAGTGGACGGTCATCCGGCCCTCGAGGGAGTACTCTGACGGGCGGAGCTCAACCTGATCGAGGTCGATGGGCGGGACATCCTTCATCTCCCAGCGCCAGCGTTGATGTTCGAGGTCGATCGGAGGGAGTTCCCTGCTATGCGCCCAGACGGTACCGTGAGTGAATCCGGGTGGGAGCTCGAGGGTGAAGCTCTGGTTGAGGCGGGGGAGTTCGCTTTGGAAGAGCCAGGTCTTCTCGGTGAGGTAGGGATGGGTGCGCTGCTCGTACTCGTAGGCGACGACCCCGCCGGGATCGCGGCCGGGAGCCTCTGCGGCCCGGACCTTGAGGTCCATGAAGAGGTTGCCCTGGCCGGGATAGCCGAACTCAACCTGCTCGTTGTCTTTGACGGCGTACTCGTGACCGTCGCGGCCGATGCTCCAGACGTGCATGGAGAGAATTTTGGTGTCCTTGTCGAAGGGGACGGCGATCCTGCCCTCGTCGCGACCTTGGGGGCGAAGGATTTTAACGACGCTGCGGAAGTGTTCGGTGGCGCTGCCGTCGGCCGCTACGGTGTAAGTAGTGTCTTCGAGGAGAACGACTGCGTTGGTTTCAGGCGGATAGGCGGGGATCTTTTGCTGGGCGGCGGTGCGAACCCAGTCCGGGACGGTGTCCGGCCGGGAGGCTAGCGCTGGGATCGCGCTGAATGGGAGGAGGCTCAAAGCTGAGATTTGGAGAAGGAGTTTACGCAATTGCTCTGCTCGCGGGTTCGTTCGTCGTATCGTTCGTAAGGTCACGGGTCTTCGATACACCATTTCGCCCCACCGTCGTTGTAGCAAACTCCGGCTGTGTGACAGGAATTATGTATGTTCGAGAGTTATACGTGGGCCCGAGAAGCAGTTCAAGGGAATTCAGAGATTTATACGGTACGTCGAATGGGTGATATTCGATTCGGCATTGGCCCAAAGAAGCTGTCCTGAAACTGAAGAAGGGGCACGCGAGGTGCAACAGCAGAGTCCTTCCCTTCGACTACGCTCAGGGTGCGGAATGACAAGAAAAGAACAGACAACGGCAAGAAAAGCTTGCGGCGCTGGTTGCTGGCTGGTTCTTCGTTCGTTCGTATCAGGCGGGGTGGGTGTAGCTGTTTCCCTGCAGGCGGGCGCGTGCTCTTCGGCGCAGAGCAGAACGAAGGATGACGGCGAGGAGGAAACAGACGACAAGGGTGGAGATGACCATGAGCCATTGGTAGTCGGCGAAGAGCATGTTGAGCTGGAGCCACAAGGAGAGCGAGCCAACACGGTAGACGTCGTTGCCGATGCGGTAGGACGAGAAGTGCGAACTGTGCAGGACGCTTACTGACTGGGAGATGTCGGAGGATTGGGATGCCTGGAGGAAGGTGGAGATGAAGTTGGGGATGACGTCTTTGTCGTGCAGGGCGATGACGACGACGGATTGCTTTGAGCCGCTGGGCCACTCGACGCCTTCGATGAGTGCGTCGGGGAGGCTGCCGGCGGTTTCGAGCTGGCCGGACTGAATGTGGTCGGAGCTGCGGACCTTCCACCAGGCGTGCTGGAGTTGGGCGAAGAAATCCTGGGTGTCCTGGATGTGAAGGCCGCTGCCGTCGACGCTGACGGGGAGTGAGGGATTGAGCCGGTTGATGGCGGATTGATCGTCGACCGTGCCGAGGACGAGGTAGTCCTTGTGGGCGTCGGGCCGCATGCCCTCGGCGTTGGTGACGGTGACGTTGGGAACCGGGTAGCCGGTTTGAGCGCCGAAGTGGGCCATGAGAGTGAGGTAGAGCTCGATCTCTTCGGGGCCTGGGGTGTCGGGCAGGACGACGGCGGTGTCGGAGAGGTCGGCTTTGCGGGTGAAGGGGTAGCCGGCGTTGGCGAAGATCTCGAGATTTGGCAGGACAGCTAAGTGAGGAATGTCCTTGAGGTCGAGGTAGGAGTCTTTGAGGATGGAGCCTTGCAGGTTCGAGGCGGTGGGGTCGGGGCAGTCGGGTCTTTTGGCTAGTTGGAAGAAAAAGCGCAAAAGGATTGAGTTCGAGAAGGGACGCATGTCCGAGACGGGGAAAGGGACGATGCGCGTGGGAGAGGCTTTGTCGCTGTGCGATAGCGGGGTTGAGTTGACGTAGGCGTCGTTGAGATAGACCTGGAGCGAGCTTTCCTGTGAGAGGGGGATGCCGTTGTAGCGATATCCGAGATGAAAGCCGAGGTTTTGGCGGGTGCCGTAGAAGAGGTCGGGCGGGAGGCGCAGGTAGATGGCCACGGGATCGGAGCCGTCAGTCTGGAGGCTGGAGGTTTGGAGGTCTCCGATGGGTGTGTTCTTGTCGGTGCTGAGCCAGCGGGGTGCGTCGTCGGCTTCGCGGGGCGCAGGCATTTTGATGGCAGCGATGCGGACGCGATCGCCAGTGAGGAGATCGCGCTGGAGGGTGAGCGCGAGGGCTGCGCTGAGGACGTCGGCGTCGGTCTCGCCGGTAAGAATGAGGAGCTTTGAGTAGGGGTCCGAGGGATTGGGCCGCATGAGGATGGTGGGGCCGGCGATGGAGTTGATCTGGAGGGAGGCGGGAAGAGACGAGGCGCTCTGGCTAATGACGATGGCGTTACCGGCGGGGATGGCTCCGACTGAGATTGGGAAGCGGATGGGGCGCGAGTCTGCGAGGATGCCGAACCATGAGGCCAGGATGCCAGCGGCTTGAAGCGCCTTCGGAGATGGTTGACCGAGGAAGACGATGGGGATGACCGGATGAGGATTGACGAGTGGCTCGTAGAACGGCGCGGGGAGGAGCTTGAGATCGTCGTGTAGCTGACTGAGCGTTCCGGTGAACTCGATGGTGGAGTTGTTGTCGATGTGAGTCCAAAGGGTGGAGTGCGTGGGGTCTTCGCACTGAGAGGCGTAATGGCCTACGAACTCAAAGGTGAGCTGGTTGTCTCGTGTCAGAGCGTCGACCGGCAGCGTGACGGTTGATTCGAGCAGGTCGCTGCTCTTGGCGGGAGCGGTATTTGTAACTGTTGCGGTGGCTTGAGTAACCTCGGTTGAGTGTGGGTCAACGACGGGAAGAGTTGCGAAGAGGTTTCCGTTCAGGCTCACTTTGAGATGGCTGAGCGATGGGATGAGGCCTGGAGAGGGGTGGTAGCGAAGATGCATTGTTGCTGTCCTGACGACCTGCGTCCGGGGTAAGGAGAAGTGAATCGTGTTGAAGGCGTCGAGGCCCTGCATAACGATGGCTCGGGGGACGCCCAGGTCAGAGAAGTTGACGACGTTGTCGAAGGTGTCGGGCGGGGGTGAGGCCGGTGGTGCGGCAACTCTTCGAATGAAAGGTGGCTTTGGCGGCGGAGTGGGCTCCGGGGCTGCACTTCGGGTGTGGATTGTGGAGTGCTTGAGTCGTTCTGGAAGGAGAATCGAACGGCATGAAACGGGTGGACTTGGGCGGAGAGGACCGACGAGCTCAGCAGGATCGCCAGGACGAGAAATGGCGCGACACTGGGTGCTAACTCTCGGTTGGAGGATGGCTCCTTGGCCTTTGCGCCGCTGCGAAATGTTCGGGCGAAGCCGTGGCCGGCGAGTTGGACGATGTGGCGCAGGCTGGTCAGTGGCCTGTCGGCCTCGCGGGCCTCGTTCAATCCAAGCCAGGTGTCGGCGCGGGAGTAGAGGACCATGGTGAGAGCCTCTTCCTGCTGGAGGGTGAGCGGGTCGAACTGCGCACGGAGGGTGCTGCCTTCGATTCCGACGACTGTTGCGGGCAGGGTGGCGTTGCCGTCGAGAACCGGCAGGGTCAGTTTGAGGGCGTCGCCGACGTGGGCGGTGAAGGCGCGCTCCATGCGGACACTGAGACCGCCGCTGGACATGTCGCTGGTGACACCGCGGACGATGGCTCCGCTGGGGAGTTCGACGTCTGCGGGGACAGACATGGGGAGGCGGACGGCCTGACGGCGCTGGCGGCTCTCCCATGCGACGGAGGTGGCGACGCCGAGGATGACCATGTTGAAGCAGGCCCAGAGCAGGTTCATCAGGATGGTGCCGGCGTGGCCTCCGTCGTACATGTCCGCGATGAAATGGAGGGGCGATGGCGTTCCGGCGCCGGGAAACTGAATGAATCTGGGGATGGCGCAGAGGATCCCCAAGGCGTTGAGCGCTGAGAGAAAGAGGAAGGGCTGGGCGATGCGCGAGTCGAAGAACCTACGCGTGACGACGCCCCCTTCGCGGTTACGTCGAAGTTGCCGAATTTGGGATTGATGAGCGCGAGCACAGTGGGGAGAAAGATGTAAGGCGCGAGGACTGTCTCGTAGATCTGGTTCCAGAAGGAGTGGCGATGCTGGCCCTGGATGCGGGAGTTGGCGATGTTCGCAAGGACAAGGTGCGGGAGGGCGTAGGCGAAGATGAGCAGCCAGTAGCCGGGGAGATTGACGTGTCCGAAGATGAGATAGACGAGCGGCGCGGTGAGAAAGATGAGTCGAGGCAGAGCGTAGAGGAAGTGCGTCATCGCGTTGAAGTAGCAGAGACGCTGGGCTGCGCTGAGTCCGCGGGCGAAGAGTGGGTTTTCGGTGCGGAGGATCTGGACCATGCCGCGGGCCCAGCGAATGCGCTGGCGGATGTGGCCGCTGAGGCGTTCGGTGGCCAGGCCTGCTGCCTGTGGGATGTTGATGTAGGCGGTGTTCCAGCCGTTCCTCTGCATGCGGAGGGAGGTGTGGGCGTCCTCGGTGACGGTTTCGACGGCGATACCGCCGATCTGGTCGAGAGCGGAGCGGCGGAGGACGGCGCATGAGCCACAGAAGAAGGTCGCATTCCAGAAGTCGTTGCCGTCCTGGACGATGCCGTTGAAGAGCTCGCCTTCGTTGGGGATGGTGCGGAACTGGTCCAGATTCCGCTCGAAGGGGTCGGGCGAATAGAAGTGGTGCGGAGTCTGCAGCATTCCGAGCTTTTTGTCGCGCAGGAACCAACCCATGGTGATCTGCAGGAAGCTTCGGGTGGGTACGTGGTCGCAGTCAAAGATTACGACATAGGGTGCGTTGAGTTGGGCGAGGGCGTGATTGATGTTGCCTGCCTTCGCATGCTGATTGTCGTCGCGCGTGATGTAGCCGATGCATGCGTCTTCGGCGAACTGACGAAACTCTTCGCGTTTGCCGTCATCGAGGATGTAGACGTTGAGTCTGTCTGCGGGCCAGTCGATGTTGATGGCGGCGAGGGCCGTGTACTTTACGAGGCTGAGCGGCTCATTGAAGGTGGGGATGAGGAGATCGACGGCGGGCCACTGAGTGATTTCGTCGGGCAACGAGACAGGCGTGCGGCGCAACGGCCACAGCGTTTGGAAGTAGCCGAGAAAGAGGACGACGAAGGCGTAGATTTCGGCGAAGAGCAGGAGGCAGATGAAGAAGCCGTCGAGAACGCTCCAGGTCGAACCGGGATCGAGGAAGAATTTGAGGGTGGTGGAGACTCTCCAGAAGCCGTAGCGGAAGGTGGAGAACATGGAGGCCAGCATCAGCGTTAGCGTGACGAGGTAGGAGCCCGAGCTGCGGTCCATCCAGATGACCAGAGCTACTGTGAGAATGCCGAGCACGATCTGCTGGGGCCAGGTGAGTTCGAGGATGCCGGTGAATGCTAGAAGAAATACTCCACTGACAAGGATGAGAAAGCGTAGGGCTTTGTAGAAGAGAGCGTCACCTGATTGAAGTTGATCGAAGAGAGGACCCTCCCTCATCGTTCGCTCCAACGAACGTTACGGAAGCCGGCGGTTGCCGGTGCGGCGACGGTGCGGAGCCAGGTGGCGAGGTTCAGATAGTCTTCGGCGACGGGTGCGTCAGGCGCGTAGTCCACTACGGTCATGCCCTCGGCCAGAGCTTCGCTGACGGACTGTGCGCGGCGGATGACGAAGGGGAGGAGGCGGTCTCCTAACTGCCGGCGCATCACCTCACGGACGTCGAGGTGCAGCGGCAGCGAGGTGTCGAACTGATTGAGCACGTAGAAGGGCTGGAGAGGGCGACCGTCGCCGTCGTTGACACCGCCGAAGAACTTTTCGACGGTTTGCAGGCTGATGACGGAGTTCATGTCAGGTGCGACGGGAACGAGGATGGTCGGGCTCATGCGGGACATGCGCCGGACGATCCAACTGGAACCCACGGTGAGGTCGAGCAGAATGCGGTGGGCGCCGCGGCCGTTGCTGATGATCTCCTCGGCGAGCAGCTCCTGCGCCTCGTCGTCGGTGGTCTTGTGGTCCACGTCGTAGCTGACGAGGTAGATGGGAGCGTCGGTGCTGCCGCTGGGTGGGGAAAACGTGCGGACGGTTCCGTGACGAAGTTCGCTGGCGCCGAAGTAGAACGGAAGCAGGCCGTGAGAGGTGGTGTCGGTGAGCAAAACTTTCTCTCCCATGGAGGAGAGCGCTCGGCCTACTGTTGCCACGAGGCTGGTTTTGCCGACTCCGCCAGCGAGAGAGAAGACGGCGAGGACGGGGTGCGGGTCTCCTTCTGACGCACGGGTGCGGCCTCGGGTTGATCCTGTCCGGGCTGCTCGAAGACGCCCTTGAGGGCGTACCAGCGGGCGGCCACGCGCTCCCTAGAGTGTTGGAGAGTGTCGGCTACGGAGGATTGAGAGGTTGGCGGCTGTGGGGCGAGCGGCTTTGGAGTGACGGGCTGAGCTGGTGGAGCGTAGAGCCAGGCCGGGCCGGCAGGATCCGATTGGAAGGCTGGGCGTGCAGAGGCCAATGGCGCGGGCTCAGGCGACGGATCTGCGGAGGGCCGGCGGGGCGGTTCGGATGGATCGTGCGGCTGCTGATAGTCGAAGTCGTCCTGGGCTCGACGACCACGTGTGGAGTCGGAGGGTACCAGCGCTTGAGAGAACGGCGAGACGGGTCTTGGGGGTGTAGCAGAGATCGGCGGCGCAGACCGAAAGGCTCCCGATAGCCTGGGGCGGGCGGGTGTACCTGGGGAAAGATTTGACGAAGAATCCCGTGGGGAATCGAGGGGCTGATCGACCGATGGCTTCGGAAGATCCTTGGTAGACGGAATGCGGGGATCCGGGTTGGGTGACGACGCAGGTTCACTTTGAGAGGTCGGTGACTCGGCGCGTTGCTGAGGATCGGTGCGACGTTGACCCAGGAGTGGGGCCGCGCCTTCGTTTGAGGACGAAAGAGGCGATGGAGCGGGCTGTTCGGAGATCGGCTTCATGTCCTGGGATAAAAGAGGTGCAGGCACAGCTCGGTTTTGCGCAGGAATCGAATGTCTGATTGGATCAGGAGTAGTGTACTCGGCTTGAGAGTCATCGGGGCCGCGATAAATCTGGCGGACACCTGATGCTTCGTCTGGGCGATAGCCCTGGGGGCGGCGTGGGGTCATATTTTGCTTAACGAAAACCCGCGGTTCTGGCTGTGTTGGATCGCTGCTCAAGGGCGATTCCTGGGAAGAACCAGTCGGTTGGCGCAGTGCCGCGTCAGTGGCCTGGCGAAGATTTGGCTGGGGGCCGGCGGGTTTGAGGATTGAGCGTGAGGAGAATAGGGGTCCGAGATTCGGCCGGGAAGCTCTGGACTGTCTTCGGCTCTGCGTCGAATCTCGGAGTCTGCGTATCGAGCAGCCTGTCGCTGGGCGGAGGCGTGGGCCTCTGCGATCTCACGTTCTTCGCGTCGGGCGGCCGCTTCGGCAACGGCGGCGACTTCAGCGCGGCGAGCGGCTTCCAGGCGTTCGGCTGCGGCTGTCCGAGCGGCTTCTTCAGCCTCGCGCAGCGCGCGCCGCCTGTGGGAGTCGGAGTCTTCGGAATAAGGATCGAGTGCGACCTTCGATGCGTTGCGTGCAGCTGCATCTGCGGTTGCAGCTGCGTCTTCGGCTTCGGCCTGAGCCAGTAAGGCCTGCTCCCGCACTTGCTCGGCGGCGCGATGTCTGAGCTGCGCACGGTACTCACGACGGGAGGCCGAGAAGTCGCGATACTTGGCCCCGTGAAGATTTGCCCAGGAATAAAGTACAGCAACATCTTCAGGTGTTTCTGTTACTGCGAGATCCTCGACCTTGTCGGTGATCTTGTCTGTGCCGCGAGAGTCCATAGCTCTTGGTCCTGTGAGTTCGGTGAAGCGGTTTCTTTTGGTTTGAACTGCGCCGGTTCGCTGCCAGCTCAATAATGTGGTTGCACCTGTTCCGATGCAATAGCCTGAGGCTACTGTGGGTGGTACCCCAAGTCAATGAAACCATTGTGCGACTTAAGTGTGAGAATCCAATGGTGGCGCGGGTTTTCAGCATCAGTCTTGGCCAGATCTGGGTGAAAACTGTCTTCCCGAAATGGAACTTTCGGTTTCAATTCCGAAAAAGTCACTAACGGAACGTGATGTGCTTGGGGACCGTGGCCGGGGTAATCGAGTCGTGGCTCTGGCGGGAGTGTCTCCTTTTGCTTCAGACGCTGTGACGAGAGCCGGTAAAAGCTTGCGCTGGTGCTGGTTGAAGGCAATGTCCACCCGTCTATTTATTGGTCCAAATGTGCTAACTTGGTAGTGTGGTTTGAGAGCGTAGCTCAGTTGGTAGAGCATCGCCCTTTTAAGGCGTTGGTCCTGGGTTCGAGCCCCAGCGCTCTCACCATAAATATCCTATAATCAGATATCTAACCTTTTCTGGATGGTCGAACTCAAGAGATCGTTCCAAACCATGAAGAAAGAGTTCGGTGGCTCCCAAGGACCGGGGCCCCTGGGTCGTGGCGAGTTCTGGGCGATCCGCAGAATTTTCCAGCGTCAACAACTTTCAATCCTCGACTTTTTCGGTAGAAGGGCTCAAGTAAGTTGTTGAAACACCCGGTTACAACCGCCTTCGGCGCAAGCACAATCGTCCTGCTGACCCTGCTGGAACCATTAGCGTCCCCTTTGCACACCGAGTTTTACCACTTGACGGGATCAGTCAGTGCGTTGCTCGTCCCAGTATTGCTAAACTTCGCCGGGGTGTGGCTGGTGTTGTCTCTCCTGCTCGTGTGGGGAAGCAAACATCCACGATTCAACACATGGGTGTGGAGCTGTTTAGGGATTGCCCTCAGCTGGATGGTGTTGAAAGACTGGTGTGCCTTGCGAGGAGGAGATCCTGTTCCGGGCATTGCCAACCTTGCCTTTGCCGTTGTGGTTTGCATGATCGTTGTTGCGGCAGCGGCCTGGCGTTCTCGCGTTCAACCGATTCTGCATCATGCGAAGCAATTGGCGATACCGATACTCGGATTTGTAGCGCTGAGCGGGATAGTGATTCTTGCGCAGGCGATGTTGTTCTCATGGCAGGCTCGTCATCTGAACGCCCCTCGCCCCCTGCATCAGCGAACGGGAAGCACCTCTTCTTCTCATCATCACGGGCGAATCATCTGGATTCTCTTTGATGAACTTTCTTATCGGCAAGTCTACGAGCATCGTTATCCTGGCCTCGAGTTGCCTGCGTTCACCCAATTGGCTCGTACCTCAACCGTTTTCACACATACTGTCCCTAGCGGACTGTATACCGAACAGGTACTTCCTTCCCTGATCGCAGGACAACGATACGATGGCGTGCGGGTCTCTGTTGCCGGCTGGCCTCTTGAGGTGCATGACCGATCTACGGAGACGTGGGGTACTTTAGATCCTCACAAAACAGTCTTTCAGGACGCGCTTGATGCGGGTTACACCACGGCGGTGGCGGGGTGGTACAACCCCTATTGCCGCATTCTGCCTGAGGTTCTCGACCGGTGTTTCTCGATTAGTCATATAGCTTTGCCCGGCGGTATGTATCCGGACCAAAGCATCGGCTGGAATAGCGAGCAGCCGATAATAAATCATTTTGTAAATCTTGCCAGGCTTGTGCATCTGCTTCCGCGTCAGAACGCTCCTTCGGCCGAGCTCAGACTCCATCAACAGGACTACCAAGAGATTGTAGCTGCGGGAGACGAACTTCTCCGAGACCCATCGGTCGACTTCATTCTGCTACATATGCCTATCCCGCATCCGGGAGGAATCTACAATCGGCATACGGGTAGTTTCGAGGTATCTCGCCCAAGCTACCTTGACAACCTTGCACTGTGCGATGTGTACCTGGCGCATGTCCGGCATGAACTGGAAGAGAATGGCAGCTGGAACGACTCGACGCTGGTGATTATGGGTGATCACTCGTGGCGAGTCAGCTTGTTCTGGGCGAAGGCCGCGGGGTGGACGGAGGAGGAACGCATTGCTTCAGACAATGTTCGATTTGACGACAGGCCTGCTTATATCGTGAAGCTTCCTTCACAAACTACTCCTGCACGAATTGACGAGCCGTTTGATTCAATACGAACTCGAGAGCTCTTCGACAAGTTATTTACGGGACAGATCACTACACCCGAGCAGCTTAAGTGATCGATGATGTCCTCTATCAGTATCGGCAAACGCTTACCTCTACTGATCGGAAGACTTGATGATTGCCGGTGATCCACGTAATGCCGTTCGATGAACGCTGCTGGGCTTGCTCCGCCGATGGTCCCACGGGCAACGTGAATCAATACAACTCAAATGTTTCCTGAGAGAGTTCTCAATGACCGGCGAGACGGCAGACACAACAATTCTTTAGATCACACATGCCGCCGCACCTGTTGGACGACGGGAGAAGCAGGAGTGTACTCTTTCTGCAAGCACAAGGAGGTCTATGCAGCGTCGTGAATTCGTTCGTGCTGTCATCTCGGTAGGACTTTTGCCGAAGGCACTGCTTGCCCAGCAGACAGCGACGCCTGACCCGCCACCTCCGGCCCCCGTCCCGTGGACGTTGGGGCTGAATCCCAAGACCCCCTGCCTGTCACGGAAGGGGCCGATGGAATCGCAGAGATTGAGGCGAACTTTTTACTCCGGCTCAACTTGCGACGTTCACGCGGCTCTGCGATTTACTGCTGCCACCGCTCGGTAATAAACCCGGCGCGCTTCAAGCAGGAACACCGATGTTCCTCGACTTCCTGATTGGCAGCTCGCCCGAGGCGCGCAAGAAGCTGTATCGCGACGGCCTGGACTGGCTAAACGCAGAGGCAAAGGCCAGGTACAAGATGACGTTCGCGAAGTTGAACGCGACCCAGGCGGATGCGCTCATCAAGCCTTGGCTGCGCACCTGGATGACGGACCATCCTCCGACGGAGCCGCACGCAGACTTTATCAACATCGCACATGAAGACATCCGGACTGCGACCATGAACTCGAAGGCCTGGGACGACGCCGGCGCGGCTGCCGGGCAGGACTGGGTGACGGGAGGACTCTACTGGTCTCCAATCGAGCCGGATATGGCGGGCCTGGGCGCAACTTCTACACACCTTCCGCCGCACGTATTGGCCGTCCCCAAGGCCGCGCACACCATGCCTACCTACCCGCGTTAGAAGTGAGTGACTCCTAGAAAACATAATGACAGACACAACATTCGATGTACTAATTGTCGGGTCGGGACACGCTGGAGGCATGGCTGCCAAGATCCTGACGGAGAAGGGCATGCGGTGCCTAATGCTGAACGCGGGCCCCGTGGCCGACGTAGCGAGAGACTCACAGCGCAAGCCAGCATACGATCTGCCGTATCGCGGCTTCAAACCACCAGGGCGGCTGGAGCACGTCTTCCAGGCAAACGAGTTCAACGCGAACGTCTGGGTGGATGAAGAAGAAGTTCCATACACGTTCGATCCCGCTACTCCGTACAACTGGGTGCGGGTGCGATTGTTTGGCGGCCGGTCACTCTTCTGGTCGCGTCAGTCGTTCCGTTTGAGCGACTACGAGTTCAAGGCCAAGTCGCATGACGGGTTCGGCGAAGACTGGCCTATCAGTCTCGCCGACCTGGCGCCTTACTATTCGCGTGTGGAGGAGATCTTCCAGGTGGAGGGTGCGCAGGACGGTCCGCCACAGATGCCGAATGGCAACTTCGTTCCTGTTGACGATGCGTGGTCGGGCTCCATGCAGCGGTTTATCAAGGCTTCGCAGACGTATAACATGGCGGTCTGCCAGCAACGCCGCGCCCGAGGCCGCGACGGTCTGGCGAGTTCTGTGAATCTTCTGCTGCCAGACGCGGAGCGAACCGACAAACTGACCTCAATCGCCAATGCGGTAGTTCGGCAGATTACGGTTGATCCGAACACCGGCCGACCAAATGGGTGCCACTTCGTTGACCGTCTCTCGCGCCGGGAGATGCATGTGAAGGCGCGCGTGGTTGTGTTGGCCGCGGGGACGCTTGAGAGCACGCGCCTCCTGTTGAACTCCAATCTCTGCAATTCGAGCGGCGTAATGGGGCACTTCCTGATGGACCAGATCTACGGACCGGGCGTCACCTGCTCGGTGCCTGAGGCGCGGAACGGTAAGGCAAGCGAACAGTTGATGGGCGGCTCAGCAATCGTGCCGCGTTTCCGAAACATCACGACGAAGTATGACAAGTTTTTGCGCGGCTACGCGTTGAATGTGACCAGCCGCATGGGTGGGGTCGACCCACGCAACTTCGCGGCCTATGGAGCGGAGCTGCAGCAGAAGGTGCACGAATACAACGGAAGCGGCTTCTACATTACCGTGATGGGCGAGGTACTCGGGCGCTACGAGAATCACGTCCGCATCGACAAGGAAAAGGTGGACGCGTGGGGTATTCCGGTGTTGCGTATTGAGACCAGGTATACCGACAACGAGTTCAACATGGCGAAGGATGCAGTCGAAGTTGGCTGTTCAATCGCAGACGCGGCTGGATTCGAAGTGCTTTCGAAGAATGTCGTTCCCAATCCGCCGGGATACAGCATTCACGAGGTCGGCACCTGTCGCATGGGCGATGATCCAAAGAAGAGCGTGCTGAACAAGTGGTGCCAGAGCCACGATCATAAGAATCTGTTCGTCGTCGATGGAGCCAGCTTTGTGAGTGGGGGTTGGCAGAACCCTACGATGACTATCCTGGCGCTCTCGATGCGCGCTTCCGAGTATCTCGCGAACGAGATGAGCAGAGGAGATGTCTAAAGGAGACACCAGCGGCGGGCAGGCTTAGGCCGTTGGTTTATCTGGAGGCGGAACGACGGCACAGAAGTCTTCGAGGAAGCGGTGCGTGTATTGGCCGATGAGTTGTTCGATGCGTTCGGCTGAGTCGGCGCGAACGATGAGGCCGGCATGGTGATGGCGATTGAGACGGTAAACGATCTCGGGCGCGTCGTAGCTGCCGGTGTCGGGGTGCTCCTGTCGCGCGAGGCAGATGACGCTGCCGGCGTACTGGTGTTTTAGATTTGGCAGGGTGTACTCCATCTTGAGAAGCGTCGCCACTTCGATTCTCGCCCACTCGACCCAAGGGTTGATGCCGGAGGCAAACTCGACGACATCGGCGATGTGTGCGCCGCCCACGCGGGCTGCGGTTTCGAGGAAGTAGAAGCTGCCGTCGGCATGCGACTTGATGAATTCGGTGTGGGTGACGCCGGAGACGAGACCGAGGGATTCAATCACCTGTTGGTGGATTGCGTCTAGAGCCAGCGCGTCGCTTGATTCCCTGTCCAGGGCACGTGTGCTGAAGATGCCTCCGTGGTGCATCGTCTGCATGGGAGGCTTGCCGTATTTGTAGGGTGCGCCGAAGAGTATCTTGCCGTTCCAGGTGATGCCTTCCATGTGAAAGATCTCGCCAGGGACAAAGCGCTCGAGGACGTAGTGGGACTGGAGGTCGCCTAGTTCGTCGAGGATGGGCCAGAGGTCGTCAGGCGAATCGACCTTGCGGATGCCGATGGCAGAGGCGTTGGTGCGGGGCTTGAGCAACCATGGTCCGGGAACGCTGCGGAGGAAGGAGTGAAGATCGTCGTAGTTGAAGACTCCTGTGAACTCAGGAACGGGAACGCCGTTTTGCTTCGCGCTTACGCGCATGGCCAGCTTGTCGCGGAAGTTTCGGGTAAGTGATTCTCCCATGCCGGGGAGGCGCAAGTGTTCGCGCAGAAGGGCTGCGACTTCGAGGTCGAATTCGTCGAGCGCAACGATCCGGTCGATGTGGTTCGTGCGTGCCAGGTACGTGACGGTGTTCAGGACCTGCTCGGGAGTGAGCTTCTCCGGCATGGTGATGAGCTTTGTCAGTGAATCGCGGGGCCAGTCGGCGTGTTCGAGGCTGTCGACGGTGAGAAGGAGAACGTCCGCGCCGAGACGCGCAGCCTCTTTCATGAAGAGCTGCCCTTTTTCGTAGGTGCTGATGCAGAGAATCGTGGGGTTCCGTTGCGTATCAGTCACACTGGGCTCCTGTGATCGGTAGGAACAGATGCCGGTCGAACAGTCTGCGGTTCGGTTAGACTACCTGCTTTTTTGATGCGAGGAACTAGTTTGCGGCGGGCTCCTCGGCGAAGGTTTGTTTTATACCGTCCTCAAGCCCTGTGAAGGGCGCGGTGTATCCCGCGGCGCGGAGACCGGAGATGTCGGCCTGGGTGTAGTGCTGGTAGCGATCTTTCAGGTCACCCGGAAAGGGGATGTATTCGATGTTTCCCTGGCCGTGAACCTGCATGAGCGACTCGGCGACGGCCTTGAAGGTGCGGGCTTGGCCGGTGCCTGCGTTGACGACAGCGTGGATGGTTTTTTTGGGGCTTTCCGGGAGGAGGCCAGCGAAGAACATGTTGATGCGGGCGAGGTCTTTGACGAAGACGAAGTCGCGACGCTGTTCGCCATCGGCATAGCCGCCTGAGCCCTCAAACATGCGGATGGTTCCGGTATCTTTGAGCTGGCGGGTGAAGTGGTGGATGACGCTGGCCATGCGGCCTTTGTGCTGTTCGCGCGGGCCGTAGACGTTGAAGTAGCGCAGGCCGACGACGGTGCACTTCATATCGTGAAGATGACGGCGGACATAGTTGTCGAAGACGAGCTTCGAGTAACCGTAGACGTTGAGGGGCCGCTCGTTGGCCGGGAGTTCGGTGAAGTTTGTGCTGGCGCCGTAGACCGCGGCCGTCGAGGCGTAGACCAGTGGAACCTTACGGTCGACGGCAAAGTGCAACAACTCTTTGGAATAGGTGAAGTTGTTGTCCATCATGTAGCGGCCGTCGTCTTCGAGGGTGTTCGAACAGGCGCCCTGATGGAGGATGGCGCGAACTCTGGTGTTCTCAAAGTCGCCGGCTTTGAGTGCGGCGCGGAACTCACGCTTGTCCATGTAGTCGGCGTATTCAGCTCCGGCGAGGTTGAGGAACTTGGGGCCGGTGAGGTTGGGGGCGGGAGCGAAGTTGTCCACGAGCAGGATGTTGCGCTCGCCTGCGCGGTTGAGTTGATGGATGAGATTGCTGCCGATGAAGCCTGCTCCGCCGGTGACAATGATCACTTCTGGGTCTCCTCGCTCCCGGCTGGGTTTGCCGTGAGCTTTTTTACGATGTTGGTAGTGGAGAAGCCTTCGACGGTGGGGACGATCTCGACTCGTCCTCCGTAGGCGATCACATCTTCGTGACCGACCACGGTCTCGACGGTGTAGTCGCCGCCTTTGACGAGGACGTTGGGCCGCAGTGCGCGGATGAGTTCGAGGGGTGTGTCTTCTTCGAAGAGGACCACGGCGTCGACTGCGGCTAGGGCAGCCATGACGCGAGCGCGTTCTCGTTCCGAGACGATGGGACGGGTTGGGCCTTTGAGGCGGCAGACCGAGGCGTCCGCGTTGAGGCCAAGGACGAGCTTGGAACCGAAGCGGCGGCAATCTTCGAGCAGGGTGATGTGGCCGACATGGAGGAGGTCAAAGCAGCCGTTGGTGAAGACGATGGTCTCGCCGGAGGAACGCCACTCCGCTACGCGGAGTTTGATGCGATCGAGGTTGAGGATCTTTTCTCCGGCGGTGAGTCCGGAGCTGGGAGTGAGGGTCGCCACTAATTCGTGGGCGGCGATGGGTACTGTGCCTACTTTGCTGACCACGATCCCGGCGGCGAGGTTAGCGAGTTCTACTGCGGTTTCGATCTGCAGTCCGCCTGCGATGCCGGCTGTGAGGGTTGCAATGACGGTGTCGCCAGCTCCTGAGACGTCGAATACCTCGCGGGCTCGCGCGGGCGAGTGATACACGCCTGTACTGCCTTCCGACGGCAGGCGCAGGACCGTGATTCCCTTCTCGCTCATGGTGACGGTAAGGAATTTGAAGTCGTGTTCGGTGACTAAGGCCTGGGCTGCGGCGAGGAGTTCGTCGGTGTGGTGAGAGGGGATGCCGGTTGCTGCGGAGAGTTCGCCGAGATTCGGACAGACAGTGGTCGCGCCAGAGTATTTGCTGAAGTCCGGGGTCTTGGGGTCGACGAAGACGGGGATGCCGGCGGTGCGTGCGGCGCGGATGACGGACTCGCAGAGCGAACGGGTGAGGGCCCCCTTGGCGTAGTCGGAAAGGATGACCGCGTGGACCTTGGCGACGAGCTCGATGGCGCGTTCCTGAAGCCGCTGGGCTTCGACTGCGGGGACAGGGTCGCGGCTCTCGATGTCGAGCCGGAGGAGCTGCTGCATACGGCCTACGATGCGGGTCTTCGAGATGGTGGGGAGTGAGCTTGTGACGACTCCGACGGCGTTGATGCGGGCGCGTTCGAGGATTGCGGCTAACTCTGTCTGCTCGGAGTCGCTGCCCCAGAAGCCTGCGAGAAAGGTCTGACAGCCGAGTCCGGCGAGGTTCATGGCTACATTGGCGGCTCCGCCGGCGCGCTCGTACCGCTGAGCGTGGCGGATGACCGGAACCGGGGCCTCGGGGAGATGCGCTCGACCTCACCGTGGATGTAGCGGTCGAGCATGATGTCGCCAACGACGAGCACTTTGAGTTGGCTGAAGCCGCCCTCAAGCAGGTTCAGGATCGAATGAAGTTCCGGCAGCATGAACGAAAAAGATCTCCCGCGAACATCATCGCATCTTTGCGAAGTTGAGTGCTCTCGGTTAACCAAGGATGGCGCGAACCTCGGTGATCACCTCGTCGACCGTGATGGAGGTGAGGCACTTCTTTTTCGACGATGCAGGTTTCGAGGCCGCAGCCCCAGCAGTCGGTCTGATGGTAGATGACGCGGTGTTGTTTGCCATAGGGGAACCAGACGCGGGGCTTGTTGCGGGCGGCGAAGATGGCGACGCACGGGGTTTGGACGGCTGCCGCGAGGTGCATGGGGCCGCTGTCGTGACCGATGAAGATTTGAGACTGGGCGAAGACAGCTGCGCTCTCGCGCGGGGTGAGGATTCCGCAGAGATTGATGACGGGTTTCGAGGAGTTTTGCTTCCAGCCGTTGGCCGCGAAGTTGCTGGCTTCGGCCTCTTCAGGGGCTCCGCAGAGGGCGAGTGCATGGTTGGGATAGAGACCGGCGGCGTGTTGCAGGAGTGCACGCCAGTTTTCCCGGCCCCAGTCCTTCGATTGGACTTTGGTGCCTACGCTGACCGCTATGACGGGCAGGCCTGCGGCTAGGGCGAGAGCTTCAGTGGCGCGGGCGCGCTCGGCTGAGGTGAGGCGGAGGTCCCAGCTTGCGGGATCGTCGAGTTGAGGGTCTCCGAGTTCGGCGAGATTGCGGGTGAGGCGCGCTCCCTCTGGTTCGAGAGTCTGGGTTTGCTGGTCCCAGCGGCTTTGCTGCATGTCTTCGGTGAGGGGGACGCCGATGAATCGCTTTATTCCGCAGAGACGGAAGAACTTTTCGTCGCGGCGTGCCGACTCTACTCCTCGCGCAGACCCCATGTAGACCAAGACCTCTGGACGCCAGCGCAGGAGTTGCCACCATAAGGCAACTAGCTGGCTTGGGTTGCGCATCCCGACGGCGTAGCGGAAGTAGCCTTGGACGAGGCCGCTGTTGTCGAGGATGGCAGCGGCAGGTGGGGCCTTGACGTTGACGGGAAAGTTGGTGAGGATGCGTCGTTCGGCCTGCGGGAAGGCACGGGCTGCGAGGTGCAGGGCGGGAAGTGCGATGAGGGTGTCTCCGAGACTGCCGAGGCGGTAGATCAGGACCCGTTTTGGGGAGGTTGCCATTGTCTCTGTCTAGTCTGCTTGGTTCCGGGAGTTACGGCAAATAGAACGAAAGGGGAGGAGGAGCCTGTTAGCCTGTTCGAGCGAGGAACGCCGGTTTGAACGAAGCGAATCACTTGATTTTTGTCTCGATTGCTGCGTATCGCGATCCGCAGCTGGTTCCTACGATCGAGGACTGCATCGCAAAGGCTCGGCACCCCGAACGGCTGCGATTTGGTATTTGTTGGCAACACGACCCGAATAGCGACACGCTTCCCTTTCGTAACGATGACTGCTTCAGGATACTTGCCGTTGACTGGCGCGAGAGTAAGGGAGCCTGCTGTGCGCGCTCCGAGGTGATGAAGCTGTGGCGAGGCGAAGAATGGTTTTTGCAAGTGGATTCGCACTGCCGCTTTGCGTGGGATTGGGATGCGAAGCTGCTCGACGAGGTAGTGCAGACAGAGAGTGCGAAGCCTATTTTGAGTACGTACGCTTCGCCGTTTACGCCTGGAGGCGATGAGGTTTTGGTCGAAGGGCCGCTGCAGATGGCCTTTCAGGGCTTTACCGAGGATGGCATTCCGCATATGAAGCCCATGGCGATTGCGGATTGGCAGAACCTGACGAGGCCGCGACGGGCGCGTTTTTTGTCGGCGGGTTTCTTGTTTGCCCAAGGCCCTTTTGTGGAAGAGATTGGATACGATCCCGAGTTGTACTTTCTAGGGGAGGAGGCGGCGATGACGGTGCGCGCCTTCACCAGCGGATATGACCTGTTTCACCCGCAGGAGACCATCGTATGGCACGACTACGGCAGGCCGGCGGCGCCGAAGCACTGGGGCGATCACGTCGAGGATAAGGCCCTTCGTCCGTGGCATGAGCTGGACTTGCGCAGTAGGGAGAAGGTGCGGGGTCTGCTTGCGGGACAGCCTGTGGAGAGCTATGGATTGGGATCGACGCGAAGCCTTGAGGAGTATGAGGCTTATGCAGGACTCTCGTTCAAGCTGCGAAAGGCTCAGGATTACACGGTGCGGGGTGGAGAGCCGCCTAATCCCGAGGCTGCCGCCGACTGGGCCGGGCAGATATTTCCGTGGATGGTCCGGATCACGCTTGACCGCGCGGCGCTGCCGCCTGCGGCACTGGACGATCCCGAGTTCTGGTACCTCGGGGTCCGAGATGAGAGTCGCGTTGAGATCTATCGTCAGGATATTCCGCAGTCGCAGCTCGCTACGCTTCCGGGCGGCGAGCCGAAGATTGTTCTTGTCTGTGAGTTCGAATCCGGGACGATTCCGGCATTCTGGACCGTTTGGCCGGTGAGCCGATCACTGGGATGGCTGAGCAGGATTGAAGGCGATCTGGATGAGGAGGACTACACGATCGTCCTCAAAGACGACACTGAATAGAATATGTGGCATACCTGTTGCAGGGCCGTTGAAGGTTGGCGATCCTGAATGCGGCAAGTCTTTTGTTGGTAGGAGGGCCTATGCTCGACGCACTTTTGATAACCCGGATGCAGGACGAGATGACCGCGGCCCTGCATGAGACAGAGAGCGAAGTGGCGATCCAAACAGGCGCTGATGGGTTGATGGCGCTGGCGATGGGGCAGCACCGGGCTAACTTCGAGCTCTGGCATGAGGAGGATAAGGCTCGGGTTCCTGGCGTACCGGACGCGGAGATCGTGAGGGTAAAGCATGCGATCGATGCATTGAACCAGCGACGGAACGATCTGGTGGAGAAGATGGATCTGTGGCTTATTGACCGGCTTGAGCAAGATCCGGTTGCCCCCTGCATTCGGAGACGCCGGGGTTGATGATTGATCGACTCTCCATTCTGGCGTTGAAGATCTATCACACGCGGGAGGAGGCGCGCCGGACGAGCGCGACCGCGGAGCATCGTTCCCGCAACGTGGAACGTCTGGCTCTACTCGAGCAGCAGCGGGAGGATCTGGCGGGCTGCCTGGATGTGTTCTGGAGTGAAGTGTTAGGGGGCAAGCGACGGTTTAAACTCTATCGGCAGATGAAGATGTATAACGACCCTGAGTTGAATCCTGCGGTCTATGGTCGAGGGTAGAGGTTGCAATAGGTTCAGAGAACATGGACGGTTTCAGTTGCAATGTACTGACGTGGGGTTGACCTTACGGCCAGGTCTGCGTATAAAACCGACACGAGAACAAACCAAATTGAGCACCCGTTAGAATGGGAGAGCTCAGAAACGCCTTAGGCGACAGGAATGACGATGGCTCAGATAAAGACCGCAACTGCACCCGCAACAAAGCGTGCTCCACGCACACTCGCTGGAACCATCCCTCAGACGAACGATACTGCCCGCGCGCAAGTGGTGGCGCACTATGAGGCTGCGCTGCGGCTGATGCAGGATGGTAAGTATGATAAGGCCCATGCAGCGTTCGACAAGATGCTGGCTGCAGGCGCAGGCGAGCTGAGCGACCGGGTCCGCATGTACTCAATGGCTTGTGCGCAGCAGATGACCAAGGGAAAGAATGCCTTTTCCAACTGCGAAGAACAATATGACTACGCCGTCTCTCTGCTGAACGATGGACACTACGAAGATGCCCGGGAGCACTTCAACCTGATCCTGAAGGAAAATGAGAAGGCGGACTATGCCTTTTACGGTCTGGCGGTGCTGGCGAGCATGACGGGGGATTCGCATCACTGCCTGGAACATCTGACCGAGGCGATCCGACAGAATCCGCGGAACCGAATCCAGGCGCGGGCTGACTCGGACTTTCAGGATATGGCCGACGATCCGCGCTTTACGGAGTTGCTCTATCCCGAGGTATAACCACGAACTGCTCCAGGCCTACAGCGCTTCGTTTAAACTTGTGTAGGAGAACCTGCGCATGTCGTTGCGAAAGTTGACCGAATCGAAAGAGAAAGACCTCCGGGTGGTTGCCATTGGCGGCGGCACTGGGTTATCGACCCTGCTGCGGGGACTGAAGCGGTACGTGATCACTCCGGAGCGCAGGAAAGGGATTCGGCTGGAAGATTCCCGTGGGGTTGTGAGACCTCAAGTGGCGCCCTGCCCCGATGCGGGTTGCATGATCCGGGAGCTTTCGGCTGTGGTCACTGTGACTGACGATGGCGGCTCGTCGGGGCGACTGCGCGAGGACTTCAAGATGCTTCCTCCAGGGGACATCCGGAACTGCATGGTCGCGCTCTCCGAGGATGAGCACCTGCTGTCGAAGCTGTTTCAGTATCGATTCGAACATGGCGATCTGGAGGGGCATAGCTTCGGCAATCTCTTTGTGGCCGCGCTGTCGCACATCACCGGAGACTTTGCCCAGGCGGTGCAGATGTCGTCGCAGATTCTTGCTGCGAGGGGAAAGATCTTCCCTTCTACGAACACAAACGTAACCTTGGCGGCGGATATGGACGATGGGTCCCTGGTGCGGGGAGAGACCAATATCACGGCGAGTAAGCACAGAATCGTGGAGCTGCGGCTGGAGCCGGAGACGGCAGACCCACTACCACAGACGCTGGAGGCGATTGCGAACGCAGACCTGATTACTCTCGGCCCAGGGTCGCTCTATACGTCGCTGATTACGAATCTGCTGGTTCGGGGCATTCCGGAAGCGCTGGCGGCATCGCGTGGGACTAAGGTCTTCGTCTGCAATCTGATGACACAGGCGAATGAGTCGCTGGGGCTGACCGCTTCGCAGCACATCGAGAAGATCATGCAGCATGCGGGTGGGCTTAATGCCCCTATCTTCGACTATGCACTGATCAATACGGGTCATATCTCGCCGCTGCGGCTTGAACAGTACGCGCGTGAGGGGCAGCAGCCCATCGAAGCCGATCTGGAGGGGGTGAGGGCGCTGGGAGTGGAGCCGGTAACGGGTAACTTTGTTCATGAGGGAGACGTGCTGCGGCATGACTACGACCTTCTGGCTGAGGGGCTGCTCACGCTGGGGCTGGAGCGCTCGGTGGCGGTTGCGGGGCGTTAGGCAGGCACCCCTCCCCATACCTAAAAGTATGCAAAGTCTTGAAAGATAAAGATTTGTGGCTGGACTTCGATCTCGTTTTGTCCTCCTCAGGTTTTGAAAATGAAATGCCCCGGCTTGTCGCCGGGGCATTTTTCGTTCTATATCCAATATAGCGAGTGGAAGGAAACTCGTGCGCCACGCGCATGTTCCTGTCTGGCAAGGAGTTAGGGTGCTTTGGGGGTTGACAGGAAAACGGTGCTTAGGCCTCGGCCATCTACGCGGAACAGGCTAAAGAAGCTGTCCTGCCGGACGGGCCTCCTGCGCGGAGGGCGGTCACTTCGTGACTCGTTTACCTTGTTGTGGTTAGTGAACGATGCTGGTCCTCCCGTTGGTGGGAGAAAGAGGCTCCCGACTAACGGGAGGGCCAGCATAGATCGTAGCTGCAACAACAGGTCGACCCGTCCCGTCCGGCAGGACATAGTCTTCAGACAGCTTCTTAGAGGGTGGCGATCTCGACCAGGGGGCTGCCGGTGGCGACTCGAGGGTTCGTTTGAGTTGGCCGCAGGCGGCGTAGATGTCGCGGCCGCGGGGCTTGCGGATGAAGGCGGGGATGCCTGCATCGCGGAGACGCTTCTGGAACGAACCGACGTCTTGTGGTGTGGGTTCGTGGAAGGGCATGTCGGGGCCGGAGTTCCAGACGATGAGGTTGATTTTGGCACGAAGATTTTTCAGTAGCGCGATCAGCTCGTCGGCGTGTTGGCGCTGGTCGTTGACGCCTCCCAGGAGAACGTACTCGAAGGTGACGCGCTCGCGGGGGCGCAGCGGGACGGTGGAGATGGCTTCGAGGAGCGCGGCGATGTTCCATTTGCGGGTGATGGGCATGATGGACTCGCGGACGACGTCGTTGGAGGCGTTGAGGCTGACGGCGAGCTTGGGGCGGACCGTTTCTTGCGCGAACTGTTCTATACCGGGGAGGATGCCGGAGGTGCTGACAGTCATGCGGGATTCGGGGATGCTCATGGCACCGGCGAGGAGGCGTACGGCGTCCATGAAGGCGGTGTAGTTCAGGAAGGGTTCGCCCATGCCCATGAAGACCAGATTGATTCGGTCGCGGCCGACTTCAACGTTGTGTCGGTTGAGGACAGCGGCGACCTGGCCCGCGATCTCACCGGGGGTGAGGTTGCGGCGGATGCCGAGTTTAGCGGTGAGGCAGAATTGGCAGTTGACGGCACAGCCTACCTGGCTGGAGATACAGATGGTGGCACGCTTGTAGTCGTCATCATCGTGGGCTGGGTGCTCCTCTTCCTCGGCGGCCTGGGTGCCGTCGCCGCGTTCGCCTCCGTCTCCCCCGGGCATCCAGACGGTTTCGACGGTTTCGCCGTCGGCCATGCGGACCAGGTAGCGCTCGGTGCCGTCGATGGAGCGGGCGGTCTGGAGGAGTTCGGGAAGACCTGCGGTGTAGCCAGCGGACCTGAGAGCGGAGCGGAGGGATGCCGGGAGGGTGGTGATTTGGTCAAGCGAAGGGGTGCGCTGGGCGTAGAGGGCGTCATAGATCTGGCGTGCCCGATAGGCGGGCTGGCCTAGGTTCTCCACCAGACCGGTCAGCTCCTGGAGGGAGGCGCCAAAGAGCGGTTTTTTCTCAAGTTTTGGATTAGAAAGTGCTTTTATATTATTCATTTGTAATTACTTGAATATCGCGGCGGTTCCAGCACCCATGGATTTGGGCTGAAAGGGACGAGCGTTTTGGGCAGGATCGAGTTCGTCGGGATCCTTCGCTCCGCTCAGGATGACAGCAAAAACTGTTTGTTCCGCTCAGGATGACAGCAAAACTGTTTGTTCCGCTTAGGATGACGGCAAAAACTGTTCGCTCCTCGCTAGGATGACTGCAACGACGGTTTGCTCAGGGTCAAGAAGACGGCGCTCCGCCTGGATTGATAGCAAAGGGTTTAGGTGTCTCGAACCCTTGTGGCGGGCCGGAGCATCTATATAAGTCTACTCCGATAGATAGCAAGGATGGCGCAGGTGGCGCTGTGAAACAATGGAGTCTGAAGGAGTCTCATGTCTGTAACGTTAGTAGATGATGCCGCAATTACGAAGACTGCCACTCGCAACATCAGGAAGACTGTGTTGTCGAATGGCCTGTTGGTTTTGACCGAGAGCATGCCGCATGTGCGGAGCGTCTCGATGGGAGCCTGGGTGGGCTCTGGTTCGCGAGACGAGACGGCTGGGGTCAATGGGATCTCGCACTTCGTCGAACATATGGTTTTCAAGGGCACGACCTCGCGGTCGGCGCAGCAGATTGCCCGGGAGGTAGACACGATCGGAGGCAATCTCGACGCGTTTACCGGGAAGGAGACGGTCTGCTTCAACATCAAGGTGCTGGATGAGAATGTGCCACCGGCGCTGGATGTGCTGTCGGACCTGGTGCTACACCCGACCTTTGCTCCTGACGATGTTGAGCGCGAGAAGGGTGTGATTCTGGAAGAGATCAAGATGGACGAGGATAACCCGGACTATCTGGTGCATGAGGTGTGGACGCAGAACTTCTGGAAGGGCGATGCGCTGGGACGGCCGATTCTGGGAACGGTGAAGACGGTTTCGAGCTTCGATCAGCAGACGCTGCTGAACTTTTATGCGGGGCAGTTTACTCCGCGCAATATGGTCTTTTCGGCTGCGGGAAACCTGGAGCATGATGCCTTTGTGGCCCAGGTGGAGAGGGAGTTCGGCTCGCTGGCCGCCAGCGGGGACGCTGTACCGGAGAAGGTCGACGCTCCTCGGGCGACGCCGCACATTACGTTGAAGAGGAAGAAATCGCTGGAGCAGGTGCAGTTGTGTCTTGGGATGCCGGCGCCTCCGGTGAATGATTCGCGGCGGTATGTGGTCTACCTGATGAATACGATGCTGGGCGGCGGGATGAGTTCGCGGCTGTTCCAGACGATTCGCGAGGACCGGGGATTGGCTTATTCGATCTACTCGGAGATGAACCCGTTCCGGGATACCGGATCGCTCTGCGTGTACGCTGGGACCTCGGTGGACAAGACGCAAGAGGTGTTGCAGCTTACCCTGCAGGAGTTGCGACGTCTGAAGGAAGAGACAGTCAGCGAGGTGGAGTTGAAGCGGGCCAAGGACCAACTGAAGAGCAATATGGTGATCGGGCTCGAGAGCTCCGGCAGCAGGATGGCGAATCTTGCGCGTCAGCAGATGTACTTCGGACGATTTTCCGGCGTGGACGAGATCATGCATGAGATCGAAGCGGTATCCACGGTGGAGGTGCAGGAGTTGGCGCAAGAGTTGTTCAAGCCGGAGACGATGGCATTGACGCTGTTGGGGAATCTTGGCACGATGAAGATCGAGCGGGAAGATTTGGCCTGCTAGGTCTCTCTCCTGATAGAGTTTGTTCGGTGGTCGAGATACAGAATTTGCCGAAGTTTGAGGAAGACGATGAACGCACGGGACCGATTGCGCGCAGGGCTAGAGGGACGAACCAAGGAAGATGGATTTACGCTGATCGAACTGCTGATCGTGATGTCGGTGATGCTGATCCTGATGACGCTGGCAGTGCCGCAGCTGCTGAAGCTGAGGAAGCAGGCACAGGAGACCTCGGCGGTGCAATCGCTGCGGACGATCGGACAGGCAGAGCTGCAGTACAACTCGGCTTATCCGGCGAATGGATTCTCCTGCTCGCTGGCTACGCTGGGTGGGGATCCGAAGTCGGGTGCTCCGACGGCACAGGCGGCACAGCTGATTACGCCGGATCTGGCGAGCGGACAGAAGGCCGGGTATACGTTCGCAATCACCAACTGCACGAAGGTGACGGTGAACAATCAGGACATGTATACGTCGTTTGAGATTACGGCGGTTCCGAACTCGATTGGAAAGACGGGTGACCGCGGCTTCTGCACGGACGAGAACAATACGATCCGCTATGACCCCGCAGGCGGCACTAACTGCACACAGCCCATTCAGTAATGCTGGCGAAGGCTGTTTTGTTCGCGTCGTTCTGCTGCGCTCCGCTGCTGTTTGCGCAGGAGAACGACGCGTTGGTGCGTAAGGTCGATGATCACTATAACCATCTCAGTTCCCTGCGCGCTCATTACACAGAGAGCTACGCGGGGATGGGCATGAACCGCACGGAAGAGGGCACGTTGCTGCTGAAGAAGCCGGGGCGGATGCGGTGGAGTTACGCTGCGCCGGTGGGTAAGGTGTTTGTGCTGGATGGTAAATTTGCGTGGTTCTATACGCCTGGCGATGCGCAGGCAACGCGGGTGCCTGCGAAACAGTTGGATGACCTGCGGTCGCCGTTGCGGTTTTTGCTGGGGCATACACAGCTGAAGAAGGAGTTGGATGACCTGGCTGTGGTGGCGGATGGAGCGGGGTTTCGGATCTCGGGTGTGCCGAAGGGGATGGCGCAGAGGGTGAAGCTGCTGTCTCTTTGGGTGACGGCGGCGGGGGCGATTGAGCGGATGAAGCTGGAAGAGGTGGATGGGGCGGTGACGGAGTTTACTTTTTCCGGGATGCAGGAGAACGTACGTGTGAAGGACGCTGACTTTGCTTTCGTTCCGCCGGATGGGGTGAGTGTGGTGGAGGGGCTGCCGCCGATCTAGTGATGGCGTGGATGTCCTGCCGGACGGGCCTCCTGCGCTCAGTCACCCCGCAAACGAAGACCTGTTTGCGGGGACCCCGATTCGGCGGTCACTTCGTGACGGGTATACCCCTGCGGTTGGCGCTCCCGTTGGTCGCGACTTGAGATTCGCGTGGGATCAAAAAAGCAGATTAAAACCAGATGTAAATCGAGTTAGCGAAGCGGGACAACACGGGTTTCCCTGAGCAGACGGTAGTAAAATCATGACAATCTTCAAGTCGAATTTGTCGTTGAACGCGCATGCGAGATGCGCAGAAAAGTAGAGATAGATTGTGAGCCATGCTGTTTCAGTGAGTCGCCTGAGTACCTCGGATTTTCATTCGGCTGTTGCTTCGCTCTCTCCTTCGGTTGCAGTCTTTGATTGCGATGGGACCCTGTGGTCTGGCGATGCCGGCTCTTCGTTTATGAAGTGGACGATCGAGACGGGGCTGGTTTCGCGTGAGATGACGGACTGGATCGACTCCCGGTATCGCGGGTATCTGAAGGGCGAGGTCTCTGAGGTGGCCATCTGTGGGGAGATGGTGCAGATGTACCAGCGCCTGCGCGAAGACGAGATGCGGCGGGCGGCGAAGAACTTCTTTGCCGGGCAGATCGAGCGGAATATCTTTGCCGAGATGAAGGAGCTGGTGGAGGAGCTGCGTGGGAAGGGTGTGGAGATCTGGGCGGTGAGTTCGACCAATAACTGGGTCATTGAAGAGGGAGTCAAACGCTTTGGGATTCCGGCGGAGCGGGTACTGGCGGCGCGCGTGCAGGTGAAGGACGGCGTGGTGACGGATGTGATTCTGGATGTCCCGACGGATGAAGGCAAGGTTGCGTCGCTCAAGCGGGCCGGAGTGACGGCGCCGGATGCGGTGTTTGGGAACTCGGTCCATGACGCGGCGATGCTGGCTATTGCGAAGCGGGCGTTTCCGGTGAATCCGAGTGCTGCTTTGGTGGAACGGAGCGCGCGGGAGGGCTGGCCGGTTTACTATCCGGCGACGGTTCGACCGGCCTAAGTAAAGTGAATGGAAGCTTTTGTGCCGCGAATGTCGTCTAATCTGTAGTCAGGTGAGAGAGCCGATTCGCAAACTCGAGGAGCATGTTGAGGCCGCGGTGCAGAAACCACTCCGATTGGTGGTGGCGGCGTTGATCTTGCGTGGGGATGCGGGCGAAGGCGGACGTGGGGTGGAGGTACTGATCTGTCAACGCAAGCCGGACCAGCCGATGAGCCTGAAGTGGGAGTTTCCCGGGGAAAGATCGAAGCCGGTGAGACCTCAGAGGATGCCTTGGCTCGCGAGCTGAATGAGGAGTTGGGAATCACCGCTGTTATCGGCCGGCGGGTGGCGCGGGTGAGGCACAAATACCGCAATGGTGGGGCGATCGATCTTCAGTTCTTTGTGGTGCGGGAGTTCGATGGGGCGCTGGAGAATCGAATCTTCAATGACATGCGTTGGACGCCTTTGACGGATCTGCCGGGATACGATTTTCTGGCTGCCGATTTGGGGTTGATTCGGGATTTGTCTGAAGGGAAGTTGTTGTAGGGTGGCCAGTGCTCGATTCGTGTCGAACGCGGAAGGGATACTACGAGTACAAGCAACACCAAAGCCAGGAACAAAAGCAAAATGCGGGGTCTCTCCGCTGCGGCGGCAAAAGCGCCGCCTCCGGTCGAGATGACGTAGTTTTAGGGCTGGATAGGAAAAACAAAACCGGCGTCCATAGCCGTGGAGCGTATTCCAGACCAGGATGAGCGTCTGAGGGGAAGTTGTTGTAGGGTGGTCAGTTCTCAATTGGTGTCGAACGCGGAAGAGATACTACGAGTACAAGCAACACCAAAGCCAGGAACAAAAGCAAAATGCGGGGTCTCTCCGCTGCGGCGGCAAGAGCGCCGCCTCCGGTCGAGATGACGTAGTTTTAGCGCTGGATAAGAAAGACAAAAGCGACAGCAGCGGTTGATGCCGCGATTCAGCCGTGGAGCGTATTCCAGACCAGGGTGAGCGTCTGAGGGGAAGTTGTTGTAGGGTGGTCAGTGCTCGATTGGTGTCGAACGCGGAAGAGATACTACGAGAACAAGCAACACCAAAGCCAGGAACAAAAGCGAAATGCGGGGTCTCTCCGCTGCGGCGGCAAAAGCGCCGCCTCCGGTCGAGATGACGTAGTTTTAGGGCTGGATAAGAAAGACAAAAGCGACAGCAGCGGTTGATGCCGCGTCCTAGCCGTGGAGAGTGTTCCAGACCAGGATGAGCGAGAGCGATGTGACGATAATGACGGTCGTCCAGGCGATCACGTTGAACCATCGCTTGTTGGTGTATTTGCCCATGAGGTCGTGCTTGTTGATCAACTTCAACATGAAGACGAGGACCAGGGGCAAAAGAACGCCGTTGAGTACCTGAGAGAGGATGCTGAACTTCACCAACGGGAAGTTCGGGATCAGGACGATGGCGGCGCCGGCGAAGAGCAGCAGGCTATAGAGCCAGTAGAAGAACTTTGCTTCGTTGAAGCTCTTGTCCACACCACTCTCGAAGCCGAGGCCTTCGCAGACGGTGTATGCGGTCGATAGGGGCAGGATGGAGGCGGCGAAGAGGGACGCGTTGAAGAGGCCAGCCGCGAAGAGGATGAACGCGTATTGACCGGCTAGAGGCTTCATCGCTCCGGCGGCGTCCGAGGGATCGGCGATGTGGCGGATGCCGTGGGTGTAGAGGGTTGCGGCGCATGCAACGACGATGAACCAGGCCACGATGTCGGTGAAGATGGAGCCTACAATCACGTCCAGCCGTGAGGCCTTGTACTTGCGAACGCTGACTCCTTTTTCGACGATGGAGGACTGCAGGTAGAACTGCATCCAGGGGGTGATGGTGGTGCCGATGACCGCGACTGTGGTGTAGACGTAGTCCTTGTTTGACCAGACGCTGCGCGGGGGCAGCTTGACGGTTTCGACGAGGGCAAGGTGCCAGTCCGGACCGCTGAGTACTCCGGTGATGATGTAGGCGATGTAGAAGACGCTGGCGATGAGGAAGATCTTTTCGACGCTCTTGTAGTCGCCTTTGACGACCAGTATCCAGACGATGAAGGCGCAGACGGGAACGCTCGCGTATTTGGAGATGTGGAAGAGCTGCATGCTGCCCGCGATGCCAGAGAACTCGGTGACGACGTTGGTGAAGTTCACCGCGATCAGCAGGATCATGATGACGAAGGTGATGCGGAGGCCAAACTCCTCGCGGATAAGGTCGCTGAGGCCTTTGCCAGTGACGACGCCCATGCGGGCGCACATCTCCTGCACGACGATGAGGGCGAGGGTGATCGGGATCATCGTCCACAGGAGTGAGTAACCAAACTGCGCCCCGGCTGCGGAGTAGGTGAGGATGCCGCCGGCGTCGTTGTCCACGTTGGCGGTGATGAAGCCAGGGCCGAGCACGGCAAAGATGAGAATGAGTCGGGTTCTCCAGGTGCGCCAGGGGCTCATTACCGATCCTTGTGGATGAGTTTGGTGGAAGTATGTGTTGGTCGGGAGAACCTACGCGCCACTCTTATCAGGCTAACTCATCCTGATGCTCGTCGTTGAGGGAGTGGCGATCCTTTTGAACCTGGTATCTAGCTTGCACCTGCTTGTGATAGCTGGTTTCGTTCGGTTTGCACCAGGCGGTGGAGCTCTCTTGCAGGGGCTTCAAGGGAGCTGTCTTCTGCCGTTTTCACGTTGAACCGAATGTGGCGAGGGTTTTTTGAGGAGAAGAGGATGACGCTCTTGGGATTCATGACGAGCGCGGCCTTTAGCATGAGGTGGGCGAGATCCTCGGGGTTACTGAGGTCTGCGTTCGTCGCTGCAGACCAACGCTGGCGGAGCTGTTCGTCTTCAGCCAGGGTGCGATGAAGCGAACGGAAGTTGTCGGTAAGGGCGCGGTGATGGATGCGGAAGGGCGATGCCGTGCCAGCGTCTACTTCGGGGTCGAGAACGGACCACTCGTACTGCAGTGTGTGGCAGTAGGCGGGATGTTCGGCGAGGAGGGACGGAATCTTGTCGGCGCTGCTGCCTATGCCGAAGGAGCCGATGGTTCCTCTTCGCACCTGCTCTTCGAGAAGGCCTAGGAGGACTTCATCGCGCAGGTCGGCTGCTGTGACCTCGTGAAGCAGCCATAGGTCAATGTGATCGGTGCGCAGCGCGGCAAGGCTCTGTTCGAGTGAGGCTTTGGCTTGCTGCGGCGTGAAGGTGGCCTTCTCGCTGGTGCGCGTGGCGGCGTTTGCGGCTTGCGCGAGACGATGCTTCACGCTGGGAAGATTTTTGATGAGAGGGCCGGCTACGCGACGGGCGAGCGATATCAGGGGCGATTTTTTTGCGGGGGAATTCCGTACTTGGTGGTGACGGTGATCTGGTGGCGATGACGTTGGAGGAACTCGCCGAGGCAGCCTTCGGCTTCCCCATAGCCGTACATGGGAGCAACGTCAAAGTGGCGAATGCCCGCGTCGTAGGCTGATTCCAGGATGGCGAGGGAGGCGCGGCGTCCCATCGCCCCCATCAAGCTCGAGCAGCCGAAGCCCAGGCGAGTTGTGGTGCGACCGGTGTCTCCGAGTGGGATCTGCGCCATTGTTCTCCGTTTGTTGTTTGCTGAAGAGCTTAGCTGAGATGATCGCTGAGCCGCAGGGCCAGGGCGAGGACAGTGTGGGTTGGGTTCGAGAAGCCGGAGTTGGGAAAGACGGCCGAACTGCAGATGTAGGTGTTGGTGAGTCCGAAGAGTCGGAGATCTGTGTCGACGATGCCGGTGGCGTCCGAGGTGGACATGCGCATGCCGCCCATGTGGTGGTTGCTGTCGTCGCAACGGGCGAGGAAGTTTGGGTTGCCGGACATCAGGTCTTCGTTGGGGATGATGCGGGCGACGTCGGCGAAGACGCGCTGGGCGATGAGGACGTACTGCCGGATGGTGTTCAGTTCCCTCTCGGAGATCTGCCAGTCGAAACGGATTCGCAGAAGGCCGAGGGGGTCTCGCTGGTCGGTGAGGGTGATGCTGCTGCGGGAGGTTGGCTCCTGCTCGCAGTGGACGCGAAGGAAGATTCGGACCTCGGGGGGCTGTAGGCGCGATGCTGAACCTTGTAGCGCCAGGCCTGGTGCGCGAGCATTGGCAGATGGTTGGTTGTATGACGGAGGTTGTCGCGGGTGACATCGCTCAAACGTCCACGCATGAGGTTTCGGACGGTTGTTTTCGCCTGGCCGCGGGCTTTTCCAGTGTCCTCAAACGACATGGTCGACCCGATGTTGAGGGTGCCGTGCGCGGCCTGCGCCTGCGGCAAGAGGCGTAGCTTGGGGAGATATTTGAAGCCGTGCGCGAAGATGGGATCGAAGGTGTCGTGGAAGCGCTTCGGGTCGAGCGGTTCGACGGCGGCGGCGTTGCAGTCGATGTGATCCTGAAAATGTTGACCAAGTAGGCCGGAACGATTCCAGGGGAGGCCGTCGGGTCGAGGTTGGAGGAAGAAGCGCGAACTTTCGATTCCGCCAAGCGCGAAGATGAAATGCGGGGCGCGGAAGATGGCTTCGATGCCGGTGAGGGTGCTCGTGCGAAGGCCGATGGCGGAGGTGCCTTCGGTGATCAACTCGACTGCGCTGGCGTGGAGCCAGAGATGGATGTTGGGGTGCTCGCGGAGTGTCTTGTGATGGAGGCGGGCGAAGTTCGGCTCGGGACACCAGCGCGAGAGGTAGGCTTCGAGATCATCGAACTGGGTGAAGGGGAGGCGGAGATCTTTCCAGACCTCGGCGTCGCTGCGTTCGACTTTGGCTAGTCCCTCGAGGGCGAGGGCGCGCTCGTAGAAGGAGGTCAAGGTGGACTTATGGAATGGCCAGCCGCTTTCGGGAACGCCGGGACGGGGAGTGAAGTCGAGGGCGTCGAGCTCGAGAATCTGGCCTCCCCAGCGGACGGTGGTGCCTCCCTTACGCGGATGCGGCCGGTGTGGATGCCACGATGCGGAAGACCTGCGATCTCGCTTTCATAGAGGGACTGGGAGGAGTCTTCGCGGGTTGCGCCGCCGCCTTCGAGGAGGAGGACTGTCTTGCCCTTGCGGGCTGACTCTACGGCGAGCGTGATGCCTGCGGCTCCGGCGCCGACGATGCAGAGGTCCGCAGTGAGAACCCTGGGCGACTCGTGAAGAAGATCGAAGATCACCGACTGCCCGCGTGCGCTGTTCTGGCAGAAGGCTTGATTTTTTCCTTGATCTTTTCCTTGATCTTTTCAAGGATCGATTGTGCTCGCTCTACGATCAGTTCGACCTGCCGGTCGTTATAGTAGCCGTCGCGTGCAGCGCGAATGCAACCGGCGGCTGCGATGCGTTGACGCGCTGCCTCGTCGGGCAGGTAACGGCGGATCTTCGCGGCTAACTCCTCGAAGCCGGTGAAGAAGACGGCCTCTTCGTCTTCCTTGAATCGCTGCATGTGCCCGTCGGAACGCTCGGCGAGCAGGAAGCCTCCGCAGCCGGCGATCTCGAAACTCTTATGAACGAATTCGTCGCAGTTGGAGTGAGTGATGAAGCTGAGGTTGATTTTGGATTTCCAGATGCCTTCGCGGTACTCGTCGCGAAAGAGTTCGCCGCCGTTGAAGAGGGCTTTGTAGGCGCTGGGCTCCATTGCGCGGCCCCACTGCCGGGGGTTGCCGGAGATTACGACCGAAAAGCCGCATTCGCGCCATAGCCGGGTCAGGGTCTGGGCGCGGTCATCGTAGGGAGTGCCGATAAAGGAGACCTCGCGGTTTCTGTCGGCGTCGGACCAGCCCTCGGGCGGCGGGAATTGCAGCGTGGGTTCGTAGGCGGTTTGAATTTTGATGACGTCGCGCGCGCCTCGTGATTTGTAGTCGAGGATGTTCTTGTCGCGCTGGACGACGTGAAGGTCGTAGTGGGGGATGTCCTTCATGTACATGCGCCAGCCTGGATCCTGGCGGGTTCCGAAGGGGTTGTCGATCATGTAGCTCACAGTCACGATGTTTATGGCGCGCATGCGATCGAGCGTCGCAGGACGTATGTAGAGGAGCTTATCGGTCCAGAGAAGGTCCGGCTTTTCCGCTTGTGCGACCTGTATGAGTTCTCGGTTCAGCCGGGCAACTGAAGGCCCGATGACAAGGCGTTGATTTACTTTGCGAAGGATCGGATTACTGGATTCGTAGTCGAAGACGTTGAACGGAATGACCTGATGGCCGAGGCGTTCAAGGGCCCAGAGGCGATAGAGAGACGTATCGTTTGGTGAGAGGCCGGTAGCGTACAGAATCTTCATGCGGCACTGCGTTTCCTTTAGATTTGCCTGCTGTCTGTTCTAGTGACTTGCTCTTAAAAGAGCAATCACCTGTTCGGCGTGGATGACACCGGCGAGATGCTTCTCGTTGTCTATGACCGGCAGGGAGCGCAGATTGTACTTGTCAAAGAGCTCGGCTACTTTGCGGCCGTTGGCATCTACGTTGCAGGTGACGAGATGGCTGTGGGGCAGATCCGTCAGGGGAGTGCCGGCCGCGGCAAGCAGGAGTTGGACCAGAGGAACTAACGCGGTGATTTTCTCGTCTTCGTCGAGCAGGTAGATATCGGTGATCATGTCGACATCTCCTTCGAAGTCACGTAACGCTGCAATCGCCTGATCGATGAGAGCTGCCGACGGCAGGGCGATGTACTCGGTCGTCATTCGGCCCGCGGCAGAGTCGCCGGAGAACTCGAGTAAGTCTTCGACCTCCTGGCGCTCCTCCGGGTCCATCTCTCCGAGGATGGCTTCGGAGCGCTCGTCGGTGAGCTCTGAGAGGAGGTCGGCAGCGGCGCCGGGATCCATCTCTTCAACGATGCCTGCGATCTGTTCGGAGTCGAGCGACTCGATCAGTGCCTGCTGCATCTTCGGCTTGACCTCCTCGAGGGCCTCAGCCGCAACCTCCTCATCGAGCGAGACAAAGAGAGCGTGGCGCTCGGCAGGGGCGAGCTCTTCGAGGATGTCCGCGATGTCGGAGGGGTGCATCTTCGAGAGGCGATCCTCCTCGATTTTGAGGCGGACACGGCGAGCGGGGTCGCGATCGATGAGGTCGACGAAGTCCCACGGGATGACGCTCGCGCCGAAGCGAGAGGCGATACGGTCCACCGAGGATGACGGGAGTCCTTTCAGCAGACGGCGGACGGCTCCGCGCATACCCACCTCGACCTCCGCAATGCGCAGGGAGAGATCGGGAGTGTCTTCCTGGCAGTTCTCCCACACCAGATCAACGTCGTTGACACGGACAACTTTGTGGCCGTGTACATCGATAATCTGCTGATCCAGCAAATCGCGTTCGAGCAGAAGAAAGCTCTCATCCTCCGGTAGTGGAGTGGGTTGCGCGGATTCGCGGAGCTGCATGACGCCGTCGGGACTGAGTTCGAGTTGAGAGATCAGGACCAGGGAGGGCTTGTCACTGCGCCTCGACGATGCTAGTTTCAGGACGATACCGTGAACGTGCGCGGCGTCGACAGAGGGCGCCACGGCTAACTCGCGGACGTGGCCAAAGGTGCCCCCTTGGGCGTCCGCAACGGCCGACCCCATTAGGGCTGAAACGCTCGTCCTTTGGTTAGCATGCTTGGTCATAACGAGTTACGGGATGCGTTCTCAAACATACCTTGTAATCGCATGTTAGCCCACCTTGCGGTCGATAGTTTGTCGGAAAGAGTCAGCCTGGTCAACCCCGGAGGCCGAAAATGAGTCTGAAATTACACAGAAGATTCGGGGTAACCTTGACATTCAAGAATTCCACAAGCAAACTGCCATCATCGCTGTTGTCTGACGTTGACGACTGGCATACCAGCACTGCAAGGACTGCTTTGGCCGATTCAACGACAAGCCGTGTCAGCTTCACCCTGGATTCGTCTCTTGACAGCGTTAACAAGATTGAGCAGACCGCCGAGCAGTGCGCGCAACGGGCTGGCTTCGACGAAGATACTGTTCCCCACATCGCCATGGCGGTGCGCGAAGCAGCGGTTAACGCGGTGCTGCATGGCAACTCGTACGATACCAGCAAGCATGTGGTGGCGTCGTTTGAAACGACTTCAGACTCACTGATTATCCGTATCTCGGACCAGGGCCCCGGGCTCGATCCAGACAAGATTCCCGACCCCTCGCCCCGGAAAATATCCTCCGCGGCTCTGGTCGCGGTATCTTTCTCATCAGGGCTTTCATGGATGAGGTAAACTTTCGGCAGTTACATCCGGGCACGGAACTGACACTGATCAAACACCGACCACCCGCGCAGTCGGGGATCTAAGGAGAACACTAGACATGAGCATGAAAGTAAAAACTCGCCAGGTAGATGGCATCACCATTCTGGATCTCAGCGGCCGCATCACTCTTGGCGAAGGCAGTGTGACGATCCGCGACGCCGTGCGCGATGTTCTGGCGAAGGGTTCCAATAAGATTCTGCTCAACCTTGGCGACATCAGCTACATCGACAGTTCGGGCATCGGCGAGCTGGTCAGCGCTTTTACTACCGTCAAGAACAGCGGCGGCGAGTTGAAGCTGCTGAACCTGACGAAGAAGGTACACGACCTTCTACAGATCACCAAGCTCTACACGGTATTCGACGTCAAGGATGACGAGGCAACTGCAATCTCTTCCTTCACCAAGTAACTAACATTGGCTGCACTAAAAAGCCGTCGCGAGATGCGACGGCTTTTTTGTTGGGCCAGGTCAGTTCGCTTCGTCTACTTCGAGAAGTCGACCTTCGGCGCCACACTGTTCTCTGGGTTGCCCTTGAAGTACTCGTCGCGATAATGAAAGCCCGCGATATTGGCCCAGATACTTTGAGGAAACTGTCGAACGTAAACATTGTAATCCTCAAGTGTCTTGTTGTATCGCTGACGTTCGATGGCGATGCGATTTTCCGTGCCGGCCAGCTCATCTGTGAGGCGAATGAATTGTTCGTTGCCCTTCAGGTTGGGGTATTGCTCCTGGAGTCGAAAGAATGGTCCCAGGGCCACGTCGAGCTTGGCGTTGGCGTTGATGTTGCTCGCGTGGTCGCTACCGGCAGCGAGAACACCGGCGCGGGCGTTGGCGATGTTGGTCAAAATCGTCGATTCTTCGGCGACATATCCCTTCACTGATGCGACAAGATTGGGAATCAGGTCAAGTCGGCGCTGCTGTACGACGTTAACCTGTGAGAACGCCTGATTGACGGCCTCATTCTTCTGGACCAGCGTGTTTTTGGCGCCGATGTAGCTGCCTCCTACAAAGAGCAAAACGACGATGAGAAGAGCTACAACACCAAGTACAACCCATAAAGATTTCATGTTTCCTCAATTTCCCTTCGTCTGAAATTTCGATGTCCCGTCAGATGGCGTCTCCGGCTGTACTTTATCACTGGAACCGGCCTCTTTTGCCTTTCTTTACAGCTAGCTGTTTCCATTTGCGTTCTTAAAAGTCTCCGCTGGCTCCGCCACCTCCCGAACTGCCGCCTCCGAAGCCACCAAAGCCTCCGCCACCACGGTCGTCGTCGCGTCCCCGGCCACCGCCAAAACCGCCCCCTCCGCCTCCCATCAGATTGCCCAGGAGAAAGAAGATCAAGCCCGTGTTGCCGGTCTTGACCAGAAAGAAGAGGATCAGCAGGATAGCGCCTCCGCCGATAATGACCTGCGTGAGGCTTATTTGAACAGGTTGCTGTTGACGATGGTACTGATGAACGGGTTGAGCGAGATTCAGGGTGACCCCGGCGTCCGTCGCGATAATGCCGGCGATCTGCGTCACTCCGAGCGGGATTGCCGTGTTGTAGTCGCCCTGCTGAGCCGCTGGAACCATCGAACGGCCTATGTCTCCAACTTTGGCGTCGTTGAGGATGCCCTCGAGACCATAGCCAACTTCGATGCGTCCGCGTCGCGGGGTCATCACGAAGATCATCAGAACGCCACGGTCTGTTCCCTTTGCACCGACCTTCCATTTATCTTCAAGCGCTGTAGCAAACTCTTCGATCGGCTGGTCGCCGTCGAGGCTTTTGACGGTAACAACTGCGATTTGGGCATGGGCCTGACGATCAACCTGGGTGCAGAGGTTCTCAAGGCTGGATTTGGTCGAGGGAGACAGAACGCTGGCAAAGTCGTTGACGTAGCCGGTCGGCGCCGGCAGCGTGTTCACTGACTCCGCTGTCCCCACGACCGACGGCGCGAAGATTATGAGAACGACGGCCAGCCATCGCGAAAGATAGTTCATCGATCGTCATTCTACCTCGTGACGGTTCATACCGTTGATGAGTGCGGAACGACAATTCAGGTTACTTGCGTAAAAAGAGGGTGCACATGGCACCCTCCACCGCCAGAACCGAAAAACAACCGTTATGACGCGGGACTAGCTGATTTGTTGGCGCCGTGTTGCGGCATGGGAACACCTTTTTCACGGGCGAGCTTATCGACCATCATGCTGTGCTCATGAATTACTTTCGTTGCGTTATTGACCGCATTCTGAAGTGTCGGATCCGTTGTGCTGGCGGCTTCCTGACGAAACTCGTGCAGGTCCTTATGATAGTCCTTCACCATAAAAGACAGGTACTCCATATCGAAGTCATTCCCTGACAGTCCATTAAGTTTGTCATATTCCGCTTGGTCTTCCTTGTTCAGGTTTGTCGGGAGTCTCACGCCCATGGAGTCAGCGATCGGTGCCATATCGTTGTTCAATTTGGTGTGATCGTCAACCATCTTTTGGCCGAAGGCCTTCACATCGTCGCTGCTTCCCTTCTCAGCCGCAAGCTGGCCAAGCTTCACCTCGGCCATACCTCCCTGTGCAGCCTTCCGTAGGAAGATCTTGTCCTTCATCGTCTGGCCGACATCTCCGGAGTTCGTAGCTGAATCCTGCATGGCGGTGGCGGCGGCAGGCGCTTGCTGAGCTCGATTCGGCTGCGTCTGTGACGCTGGGGGACTCATAGGATCGGACTGCGCTGGAAGAGTTGCGGGATAGAGAATTGCTGCACTCAGGACCAGGGTTTGAGGGAGTAGGTTGCAAGCTGAATTGAGTTTCATGATTCTGCTCCAGGAGCGGACGATTATTTCACTCGCGCCGCAGATGCCATTGTTGTGTTGGGTGTATACGGCGGATTTATGGTTGCCTCTCCAGGCGCGGGGACGCTGTATCCTGTCAATGGAGCTTCAAATTAATGACGCAAAGTACCATCCAGCCTCCCCATGCTCGTCAAGAACCTACGCCCACAACGCTGCATGGACAGACCCTCGAAGACAACTATCGATGGATGAGGGATAAGTCTTCGCCCGAGGTGCTGGCTCACCTCGAGGCGGAAAACGCTTACACGCTCTCTGTGATGGCGGGAACCGAAGGCCTGCAGAAAAAGCTTTATGACGAGATGCTGTCGCACATCAAAGAGACGGATGTGTCCGTGCCCTATCTGCAGCGTGGGTGGTTCTACTACGTGCGGACAGTGGAAGGGAGTCAGTACCCGATTCATTGCCGGAGACGAGCGACGGGACCGAAGTTCGACGAGTCTCAACCGGAAGAGATTGTGTTGGATGTGAATCTGCTTGCGGTGGGTCAGCCGTTTATGTCCGTGGGCGGGATGAGTGTGAGTCCGGATGGATTCAAGCTGGCGTACTCCACTGACAACACCGGCTTCCGTCAGTACACGCTGCATGTCCGGGATTTGAAAACCGGCCTGGATTTGCCAGGTACTACGGAGCGAGTTGGGTCGATCGTCTGGGCAACGGACACGATACTCTTCTACACGACCGAGGATGAAGTCACCAAGCGGCAGGATCATCTTTTTCGGCACTACCTGGGGGACGCGGCGACGAAGGATGTAGTTGTCCACGAGGAAAAAGACGAGCGCTTCAACCTGGGAGTAGGTAAAACCCGAGACGGAAAATATCTGCTGATGGAGGCCGGGAGCCACACCACCAGTGAGTGCCGCTTCCTCGCAGCTGACTTGCCCGTCGGGGAGTTACAGATGATCGCTCCACGTATCGACGAGCAGGAGTATTCGGTCGATCATCGCGACGGACTTTTCTACATTCGGACGAATGATGTTGGGAAGAATTTTCGAGTTGTGACTGCATCTGTCGAAAAACCTGGGCGCGAAGACTGGAAAGAATTTATCTCACTAGATGCGGAAGCTCCGCTTGAAGATTTTGAGGTATTTCATTCATTCTACGCCTCTTCGCGAAGAAAGATCGGTCTACCGACTTTGGCCGTGACCAAATTTACGGCCGGAGGAGGTGTTCAGGAATCCAAGGAGATTGAATTTCCTGAGCCGGTGTATTCGGCGGGAGCCCATGCGAATCGTGAGTTCGAGACAGAGGCTTTTCGATACAGTTACACGTCGCTGGTTTCGCCAGCCTCGGTGTATGAGTATGACGTTCGGCTGGGCACTACGGAGTTGCTAAAGCAACAGGAGGTTCCGGGAGGATTCGATTCGGCTCGCTATGCTTCGGAGCGAGTCTGGGTCGAGGCGCCAGACGGGGTGAAGATTCCGGTATCTGTTGTTTACCGACGCGAGTCGTTTGCCCGGAATTCGACGAATCCTGTCTACATTTATGGGTATGGATCGTATGGCTATCCGCTTCCGATCGGGTTCAGTTCGTCGCGTTTGTCGCTGCTGGACCGCGGTGTGGTGATCGCATATGCCCACATTCGTGGTGGTGGCGAGATGGGAGATTCATGGCACGATGCTGGCAAGATGATGGTGAAACGCAACACATTTAACGACTTCATCGCTGTGACCGAGCAGTTGGTGGCGAAGGGGTATGGGGCGAAGGGCCGTGTTGCTATTGAGGGGGAGCGCGGGCGGATTGCTGATGGGAGCGGTGGTCAATGAGCGGCCCGAGCTCTTTCGGGTGGTTCTGTCGCATGTTCCCTTTGTAGACGTGATGAACACGATGCTCGACGCTAGCTTGCCGCTGACTGTGGCGGAGTATGAGGAGTGGGGAAATCCGAACGAGGCGGAGGCTTTCGAGTACATGCGATCTTACTCGCCGTATGACAACCTCAGGGTCGGAGAATACCCCGCGATGTTGGTTAAAACGAGCCTGAACGACTCTCAGGTGATGTACTGGGAGCCGGCGAAGTATGTTGCCAGATTGCGAACGCTGAAGACGAATGACACCCCGCTGCTGCTGCACATCAACATGGATGCGGGACACGGCGGTGCTTCGGGGCGATACGACTATCTGAAAGAGATTGCGTTCGACTATGCGTTTTTACTTAAGCAGCTTGGAGTGGCGGACTAGGCTCCGTCTTTTCCGTGAAGTCGATTCGAGCGTTTGCGCAGCACCCAGGTGGTCATGCACCGGTAGTCCTGCACGATGGTAGTTTTGAGTGGATCCACCATGACGGCGTCCAACTGCTGCGTCAACTGCATCAGCATGGCCTCGTCGACCAGGAACCACTCGGATCCGTCGTTGATGCGGTAGATGTGGGGTCGCAGCTGCTTGAAGTCCATGCCGATGCGCGAGCCCAGGCGACAGAAGAGCATGCCCCCTGGACGAAGAACTCGCCATAGCTCCTTGAGCATCGCGAGAAAATGAGATTCGTCGTGCGCGAAGTGGAGCACCGAGCTACAGATGACCACGTCAAAAAGGTTATCTGGAAGGTTTATCTGTTCGAGTTCTCCCACCACGAAGTTGCTTGCTGGAAGGGTTGGGGCTAGTTCGGCTGCAAGCGCTCGCACGTGCGCTACCGCTTCGGCATTTGCGTCTATTGCAAAGATCTCGCAACCCTCTCTCAGGAGATGCACGAGATTCCTGCCGTATCCGCAGCCGGCGTCGAGGACACGCATATCGGGAGCAATGTTGCCTCGCAGGATCTGGTCAAAGACATAGATATCGATCTGTCCGAACTGCTCCTGCACGTTCATTGCAACTTTCGCAGCTTCCACTTTTTCTCCGGCCGTCAGGATCTTGAATTGTTCGTGGTTGTGAACATCAACCTTTTTACCTTGCGGTTTACACGTGGATGACGCTACGACTCTGCCGAAACAGACTCTTCGATTTTGTCGCCTTCTCCGGGGGCGAGGAAGAGATTTGTTTCGAGGCCGTGTTGGCGGGTGTAGAGGTCGTAGTAGCGGCCTTGCAGCTTGTATAAGGAGTCGTGGGTGCCGCGTTCCACGATCCTTCCCTGTTCAATGACGAGGATCTGGTCGGCGCGGCGAATGGTGGAGAGGCGGTGGGCGATCACGAAGGTGGTGCGGCCCTGCATGAGGAAGTTGAGACCACTCTGGATGAGGGCTTCGGACTCTGAGTCGAGCGAGCTGGTGGCTTCGTCGAGGATGAGGATTCGCGGATCGGCAAGGATGGCGCGGGCAATCGAGATACGCTGGCGCTGACCGCCGGAGAGCTTGACGCCGCGTTCCCCGACGATCGTGTCGTACTGTTCCGGAAAGCGCTCGGCGAACTCGTCGACGCGGGCGATGCGACTGGCCTCCATCAGCTGTTCTTGAGTAGCCTGTGGGCGGCTGAAGAGGATGTTCTCTCGGATGGTGCCGTCGAAGAGGAAGGTCTCTTGCAGGACGACTCCGAGCTGCTGGCGATAGCTGCTTAGGCGGATGGTCGCCAGATCGATTCCGTCGATAAGGACCTGGCCACCGACTGCGCTGTGAAAGCCGCAGATGAGCGAGATGATGGTGGACTTGCCTGAACCTGAGGAGCCTACAAGTGCCGTGACCGTCCCGGGCTTTGACTCGAAGCTGATGCCGTGGAGAACTGGCTTGTCGGTCTCGTAGGCGAAGGTGACATTTTGAAAGGCCACGTCGCCGTGGATGGGATTGATGACGACGGTGCGGCTGGGTTCGCTGTCTTCTTCGCGTTCGTTCAGGATCTCGGTGGTACGGTCGAGGCCTGCGAGGGCTTCGGTGAGTTGGGTGCCGATAGAGACAAGCTGAACGACGGGCGCCACCATGAAGGCGAGCAGCATGGTGTATTCCACGTAACCGCCGACATCGAGGCGATGGGAAGCGATCTCTTTTGCGCCGAGGTACATGATGAGACCACCGACAACTCCCAACACCATTGTGGAGGATAGGGTCATTAGAGATTGAGCGGTGATGGAGCTGATGACATTCTTGAGAAGCCGTTCGACGCCGCGAGCAAAGACACGGGCTTCGCTTTCTTCGGCGTGGTAACCCTTGACGACGCGCACGCCGCCAAGCGATTCGGTGAGTCGGCCGGTGACCTCGGCGTTGATCTTAGAACGTTCGCGGAAGATCGGCCGAATCGTCTTAAAGGCCTTCTGCAGGATGAGGCCAAAGACGAGCAGGATGCAGACAGTGAGCAATGTCATCCGTCCGCTGATGCGAATCAGGATGCAGAAGGCGATGATTGCGGTGAGAATTCCGCCGACGAACTCGAGCAACCCTGTGCCAACCAGATTGCGGACGCCTTCGACGTCGGTCATGATGCGGGCGACTAAGGTGCCTGTTCGGTTCTCGTCATAAAAGGCTACAGGGAGACGTCCGATGTGTTGTTGAACACGGGTTCGAAGCTCTGAGATGAGCCGCTGGCCGGCTGTGGAGAGAAGTTGCGTGAGGGTGTAAGAGGTGACTCCCTGCAGGAAGGTGGCGGTGGCGACGATCCCGATTATCCAAGGCAGCAGGTTCAACTGATGCTTGTACATGACGTTGTTGATGAGATAACGCGAGGAGACCGGCAGAGCAAAACTGCAGAGACGGTTGACGATCATCAGCAAAAAACTGCCAGCCAACAGCCACCGACGCGGCTTGACGAGCTTCCACACCTCTGGCATCACTTTGGTCAGCTTGGGCTTGGGACGCGATGCTGTGAGATCGGCCGTGGTAGCTCTGCCGGTGCCGCGGGAGGGGCGATCTACGGCTTTCATACCGCCGCCAAAGCTGGATGGACCGAAGGAGGAGGACATAGCTAAGTTGAGTTTACGCTGGAGGGGATGCTATACGAGGCGAGCGCGTCGAGCTGAGATGAAAGAACGGACACAGAACAGCACGTAGATGAGGCAGAAAAGACAAAGTGCGCCCTTCTCTTCGACCGCGACAGGGTGAGGAAACGAGGCTCCACGGGAGAGCCTGATCGTATCGATGGCGGAGGGGATCATTCCCAGAAAGACCAACAACGCTACCGTGACGGAGATGTGCATCCAGAGCATTCGCCTTTTGGAGTCTTCAGTATTCGCCATGACTCCGAAGAGGACAAAGAAGATGCCGATGCCGCTCGGAATCAGCGCTGTAGGATGAGCGCTACCCGTGGTGACGTAGCCGGTGATACCAAGCAAAATGAGCAGGACGCCAAATGCGATAGTAAGCTTTGCCATGAGGTGGAACTCCTTGATAGAACGCAATATCAGGATACTCGAATGGCTTGGCTGATCGTCCACGACGGGCCGTAGGGCATTATTAGGCACCCAGAACGGAGCTGAGCACCAGTCCGTGAATCGCGAATTCGTATTTAAGGGGAAGCTGGATAGAGAAAGATACCCAACCTTAACGGCTGGGTATCGTTGGCGAGGGTATTTCCACTATCTTGGACCATTCATCAGGTGCGAGGTTGCGGTTTCATATCCACGGCGGAAACCCTCGCGATATTCATTCCGCGCGCTCGAGGGCACGTGCGGATGACGATACTCGTCGCGATTATTTACGTCGGGACGACGATGATTGTCGAAATCCTTATGGGCTCCCTCAATGCCATCATGGTAGCCCTGACGTTGAATATCGCGGAACTCCTGCGGTGGAGCGTCCCATCCGCCCGGTCCCTGACCGTAGCCTGGTGCCGGTTGGGGGTACGACTGAGCAAACACGAAACCCGGAGCCACAAGTGCAATAGCAAGTGCTGGAATAGCGAATCGACTAATCTTCATTTGAACTTTACCTCCGTGCGTATTACGCACAGATATTCAGATGAGGAATCTCGATCTCTTGTTGTCTGTGGGCTAGGCGGCACTCTTTCTGATTGCAGCCAATACATCTTCCGGCTTCCAATCGTTGGTGGGGTACCAGTCGACAATCTTGCCATCTTTACCAATGAGGACTGTTGATAGCGAGTGAGTAAGAGATTTGTTGTCACCGGGAGTGACACCGACGTTGAAAAACTGCGTCATCGCCGGCAACTCTTTTTCTGGTGGGGCAGCGAAGTCCCAATGAAGAAACTTTTCGTTGGTGTAGTTGCCGGTGTAAGCGCCGCCGTAGCTGCGAAGAACCCTGGGTGTGTCGTAAGTGGGATCGAAACTGACGCTGATGAGATGGGTCTGTTTGTAGAGGGCTGGGTCAGCGGCAAGAGCCTTGTCGATGTCGGCGAAGTTGTGGCTCATGCGGGGACAAAAATCTGCGAGCTGGCAACGAGTGTAGATGAAGGTCATCAGCACGACCTTGCCCTTGAACTGGCCGAGGCTAATTGTACGGTCGCTCTGGTTGAGAAGCTTGAAGTCGGGAACAACATCGCCCGCGGTAGGAACGTGGTAGGAGATGGGAGGTTTGTAGTCGGGGCGGCCCTGCGCGATGACGACGATATCCGCGAGACGAACATTTCCATAGCTGTCGCCCTGCTTGTCGGCCAGGACCTTGGCTGTGATACGGTCGCCGGCGTGGAGCTCATTGACGATGCTGGGATCTGCGAGCTTGTAGTCCATGATCATCGCCTCCATGAAGCCGGGAACCTGCTCGCCATCGAGTGTGACGTGCGTGGCGTCGGTGGAGACGACTCTGCCGCGAATGGTGAAGGTGTTTGCGGCAGAAGCTGGTTTGGGTGCCGTGGACGACATGTCTTGATGACAGCCAGAGAAGAGAACAAGGAAGATAGGGAGAAATAGCGACTTGCGGGACACGGGCAAACTCCTGAGTCAATGATAATGGCTGAACTGTGAGATGACGCAGGGGGCGATAGATGGAGCGAACTGAACAGCCGGCGCCTTCTCTCAAGTTGATGCACTTCGGGCTGATGCTTGCTGGTCTTGGGACAGCATTGCTGGGACCGATTCTTCCTTTGCTGGCGAAGCAATGGGAGATGGTGGACTCTCAAAGCGGGCTTCTGATGACGGCGAAGTTCTGCGGCGCGTTTCTTGGTGGAGTGACGGTGTCACAAAGGTTAAGGTGGAGTCTGCTGGTGGGGCTGTTTGCGGGCGCAGCAGGATTCGGCGGCTTCGCGCTGTCTCCGTCGATGATCCTCGGGTGCATGGGTTTGTTTGTGGGTGGATTTGGGCTGGGGCAGATCATTACTTCGATCAACATTCTGGCTGGCCGCAGATTCACGGCGCATCGGGGTTCCGCTTTGTCGCTGTTGAACTTCTCGTTCAGCCTGGGAGCGATGCTTTCTGCGCTTCTGGCGGCATGGCTGTTGCCACACTTCGCGCTGAGGGAAGTGCTCATGGGATTCGCAGGACTGTTTGTGATGGGCCTGCTGGCGCTTTGGATGCAGATGCGTGGAGAAGTTTCGGGTGATGAAAACTTCGACGCTGTGTCGATAGAGACTGGGCCGCCGCAAATTGGATTGGGCGGAAGAGTCTATCTCTACTTCGCTGGGTTGCTTGTGCTCTACGGCGGGTTGGAGACGTGCTTGAGCGGATGGCTGACGACGTTCGCACTGCGGTATGGCAATAAAACGCTGGCGGTTAGCGAGTATACGACGCTGCTGCTTTGGATGGGACTCACCTTCGGGCGTCTCGGGGCCGCGGCCGTGATGTTACGTGTGGGAGAGAAGACCGCGCAGCGATGGAGCTTAGGCCTGGCTGCGATGTTTACGGCAGCGCTAGCGATGGCGCATTCTGCCGGGTCCATTGCGGGATTTGCTGTGGTTCTCGGGCTCAGTCTGGCACCGTTTTTTCCAGCCACCTTTGCGCTGCTGATCGCGGAGCGGCCAACGGCGCGGCAGGCGGGAATCGTGGTTGCGGTTTCGGGGCTGGGGGCGGCGGCGTTGCCATGGACAATGGGGGTAATTTCCACACGGAAGGGATCGCTGCAGCTAGCGCTTGCCCTGCCTTTTGTGGCGGCCCTGGTTCTGCTCGCGATGAGTCGGTTTCCACCACGGACGCGGCAGGGTGCGGACTGATTCCGGATCTGCTTTTCCTGTGACGGTGGGCGTATAACCGAAGGATGGATGGTCGTGGACTGCTGCCGGATGGGATTGCTGAGGCGTTGGAACAGGGTGCAGTCGTGGTGACGGGTAACCAGCGGGCAGCACGCGCTATTCGGCGTGGATGGGATCGGCACAACAGTGCTTTGGGACTTACAAGCTGGACGTCCGCAGCTGTGATGTCGTGGGACGCATGGCTTGCGACCATGTGGCATCGACTGTTGGTAGACGGCCAGGTCGCGGAGATGATGTTGAATCGGTCACAGGAACACGTGGTGTGGCGAACCATTCTTGAGGCCGACGATGAGCTGGCAAGTCTGCGAACTGTAGACTCGCTGGCAGTAATGGCGGCTGAGGCTTGGCGCCTGATATGCGATTACGATGGACAACTACGCCTGCAGGAAGCTGTCGGCAACTCGGATACACGGTCGTTTCAGCGATGGGCGCACACGTTCGAACGTCTTTGCCAGGCTGAGAGGTTCATCGCACAGGCCCAGCTAGAAGACAAGCTGCGTGAGGAACTCGAAAAGGGTGTCGCGAGAATCGGGTTCTCGGAGCTCACTGCGGGCAGGGTTGCCCTGGTGGGATTTGATCAGATGACTCCGTCACAAAGTGTGCTGGTGGAGGCCCTACTCTCGACAGGAATCCACGTGGAGGAGCTGCGGCTAGCCATTCCTGCGGAGCGACGCTTACTGGTAGAAGCAGAAGATGACCAGGAGGAGTTGTTTATCGCGGCTCGCTGGGTGCGGAGATTTCTCGAAGAGAATGCCGGGGCTACTGTCGCTGTAGTCGTGCCTGGGCTCGAGAGCGAGCGCAGACAGATTGATCGGGTGCTTCAGGAAGTATTGGCGCCAGAGCTCGAAGACATTCGGGCGGACAACCAGATTGGACCTTATGAGTTTTCACTTGGCGTTGCGCTGATCGAGATCCCAATGATTTCCATCGCTTTCGATCTATTGCGGTGGTCATCCGAGCCGTTGCCGGTGGAGAGGGTGAGTGGCTTGCTGCTGTCGCCTTACTTCGCGATGCGCAGTGGAGAGCGAAGTGCACGCGCGGAGTTCGATGCCTTTGAACTCCGTAAGGCGCGAATGCTGCGACCAGAGGTCTCGCTGCATGGACTGCTCGAGTTGATGGGTCGATCAAAACGCAGGTCTAAATTTCCGCAACTGCTCGGTACATTGCGAGCGACAGAGAGACTTGCGGATCGACTGCAAGGGCTCGATGCACGTTCGCATGCGGAGTGGGCAGAAAAGATGCGGGAGGTTCTGACAACGGCTGCGTGGGGCTCTTGGGGCAAAGACTCCAGTGTCGAGTTTCAGACGCGGCGCAAGTGGGAGAGTGCCCTCGATGAACTCGCGACACTGGACTTCGATGGCGTACCTGTAGACTTTGCGCAAGCACTGGGAGCTCTTGAAAGAATCGCTCGCCAGACCATGTTTGCGCCAGAGTCACGACAAGCTCCCGTGCAGGTGATGGGTCCGCTTGAGGCTGCAGGAAGCACATTTGACGCGGTGTGGTTCTTACATGCGGGCGAGCTTAGCTGGCCAATGCCAACCGTCAGTAGTTCCCTGCTTCCCTGGCATCTGCAACGTGAATTGGAGATGCCGGGAACAGATGCACGGCTGGACAGCGAACGCACGCGTAGGATCACGGAGCGGATTGCGGCGAGTGCGAGCACTATCGTGTTCAGTTACGCAAAGGAGTTGGCGGAGGGGAACCAGCGGCCTTCGCCGTTGCTGCTCGGGCTCAGTCAGGAGACCATTAGAGCTGCGGAGCTTGTAGAGCGTGAGCCGCAGCGCTTAATTGTTGAGTTGGAGGAGATCGCGGATACTGCTCAGGTTCAGGCATTGCCGGACCGAGTGCTTCGCGGCGGCGCAAAAGTTTTGGAACTGCAGGCGGCATGCGGCTTTAGGGCGTTTGCTGAGAAGCGATTGTGGGCGACAGAGCTTGAGTCGATCGAACCCGGCATGGATGCGAGAGAGAGCGGTACGGCGGTACATAAGGCGCTCGAGATATTTTGGGACGAGGTGAAGACGCAGGACAATCTGCGTTCGATGTCCACGGAGGAACGCAATGAGGCGCTGGCGTGGTGTGTCGCTCAGGCATTAAAGAAGCCAGCAGAAGCGAGCGCGACCGATTGGGACGAGGCCTATATGGAGGTCCAGAGCGAGAGGTTGCACAGACTTCTGTCAGGGTGGCTTGAGCTGGAGTTGGAGCGAGGACTGCCCTTCGAAGTGAAGCTCAGCGAGAAAGAGCTTAAGGATGTCCGCGTTGGCCCGCTACGCCTGAGTGTGCGGATGGACCGGGTCGATTTAGTAGAAGGCGGCGAGGTGCTGATCGACTACAAAACGGGTCACGCTTCGCCCAGTGACTGGCTGACGCCAAGGCCCGACGCTCCACAGCTTCCGCTCTACGCCATTCTCACGGAAGCGGATAAGTTGCAGGGGGTCGCATTTGGCCTGGTCAGGGCAGGTGAAGGTCGGGGTCTAAAGGGCTACGCGGTAGGTGACGGTGTTCTACCCAAGCCAAGCAAACTAAAAGACGCCCCCACACTCGAAGATCAGGTGGATCGGTGGAGAGAGGTGCTGGTGGCGTTAGCAGAGGAGTTTTATTCAGGCGACGCGCGCGTGAGTCCAAAAACGTATCCGGGAACCTGCGCTCACTGCGAACAGAGGATCTTGTGCAGACTTGACGTCTCGCTACTTGAGGAGGAAGACGAACAAGAGGAGGGCTCTGGGGCGGGGGTGAGCCGTGGCTGATCTGTTTGTGGTTGCAAAGAGTGACGATCTTCGAGGGGACACTAGCACCAGCAGGCGAACACCAGACTGGCAGGAGCGAGAGCGAGCCCTCGATATTCGACGATCGTGGATCGTAGAGGCGCCGGCCGGGTCGGGCAAGACGGGTCTGCTGATTCAACGCCTCCTGAAGCTGCTGGCCGATGAGAGTGTCGAAGATCCTAGTCAGGTTATGGCCATCACGTTCACGGTAAAGGCGACGGCAGAGATGCGGGAGCGCGTAATCGCTCAATTGGGGAGCGCTTCTCAAGGCGAGCCCCTGACGAGCGATCCCGACTTCGATCGCGAGACCCGTGCCTTGGCAGAGATGGTGCTCCGCCGCGACGCTTCCCTGGGATGGGAGTTGCTGCAACATCCACGCAGATTGAATATTCGCACGATCGATTCAGTATGCGGTGAGGTGGCGCGATTATTGCCGGTCCTCTCAGGCGCTGGAGGACGGCAGATCCCGGTCGAAGATCCGACGTTGATGTATCGCGAAGCGGCGAGAACGACATTGATGCAACTGGGTGGCAATGATGCGGAGTTGGACGCTGCACTGCGCACAGTGTTGTTGCATCGCGATGGCAGTCTTCGCGACTGTGAGCGGCTATTGATGGAGATGCTTCCGTTGCGCAACCAGTGGGGAGAGTTGGTACCGCTGGGAAGAGAGCAACTGGACGACGTTTTTCTGGATCAAGCGGTGCTGCCCAAGCTTGAGCTGGCGCTGGAGCAGGCTGTCTGTGCCGGACTAACGCGGTTGTCGCTTAGTGTGCCGGCGGACATTCTGCAGGAACTGGCCTCGCTTGCGGGTGAGATGGGGCATGCGGAAGGTTATAGGGGCACTCCTTCTCCGATTGCCATGTGCGCCGGGTTACACACCATGCCGCAGGAGACTGCTGAAGATCTCGAACACTGGCGGGCCCTGATTCATCTACTCACGACACAGGAATCGAAGTGGAGGGCAACCGCAGCTCGAAACCATTTAGGCTTCAAAATTGAAAAAATCATGCCGAGCGGTTGAAGCTTCTGGTGCAGCAGCTGCGGGATCGCGATGACGTGCTCGAAGCGATCAAGAGGGTGAGGAACCTGCCGCCCGTTCGATATCCGCAAGAGCAGTGGGTCGTGGCGAAGGCGCTGTTTCGTGTTTTGAGCAGGGCGCTGGTTGAGTTGCAGCTAATCTTTGCGCGACGAGGAGAGTGCGATTTTACGGAGCCTGGACTGCTGGCGAAAGTCGCACTGCAACGGGATGGTGCCGTCTCTGATTTGAACAAAGCATTGGGAATGAGTTTGCAGCACCTGCTCGTAGATGAGATGCAGGACACCTCCACAGGTCAGTACGAACTGATTCAGCTACTCACACAGAGATGGGACGGGCACAGTCAGACGGTATTTCTCGTAGGGGACCCAAAGCAATCGATCTACCTCTTCCGACAGGCGCGAGTAGAGCGGTTTGTGAAGACGATGCAGACGGGACTTCTGGGCGATCTTCCGGTTGGAAGACTCCGATTGACGGCGAACTTCCGTTCGGAGAGCGACCTTGTCGAAGCATTCAACGATGATTTCTCTTTGCTGTTTCCCCGGACGATCAATACCGCGAACCCCGAGGATGTGCCATATGTCGAGGCACAGGCTGTACGCGGACCTTCGCGAAGTGGCTCGCCTAGTCTGGCGTGGCATGCGCGTGTGTTGAGCTCGGAAACTTCGGCTGAAACGACAAAGAAAACAAAGCGGCGGCAAGCCAAGCTGGAGGCACAACAGGTCCGAGCGATCATCGAGGATTGGAGAGGCAGGCCGCTGCCTCAGGGGCGTAGTGAGCCATGGAAGTTGGCGGTACTGGTGCGAAGTCGCAATCTACTCGCCGACATCGTGACGGAACTCCAGGATGAGTCGAAGGGAGCTATTCCGTTTCGTGCCGTGGATATAGAAGCACTGGGTCAGAGGCAGGAGGTTCTCGACCTCTTTGCGCTGACCAGAGCCCTGATGCACCCGGCCGATCGCGTGGCGTGGCTCGCAGTCCTGCATGCCCCGTGGTGCGGCCTTGGGCGTGGCGATCTTCATATGCTCTCGGGCGCGGATGATCCCGACTACTCTGAGCGATGCATCGGAGATCTAATCGCAGAGAGACTTGACCTGCTGAATGATCAGAGTCGTGCAAGGCTGATGCGCGTCTGGCCTGTGTTGCAGGCAGCAGAGGAGAAGCGGTCGGGGTTGAGTGCAGCGCAATGGGTAGAGAGGACCTGGCGATCGTTAGGCGGAGATGTGTGTTTGAAGCCCGGCGAGCTGGCCAATGCACGAAGGTATTTACAGCTTCTAGATGAGATGGAAGAGGACACCGGAACGTTTGACATCAGTCTGCTGAAGCGCCGGCTCGATAAATTGTTTGCTCAACCAGCGGCCGGAGGTTGGGCGGTCGATTTGATGACCATCCATAAGTCGAAGGGCCTGGAGTGGGACGTCGTGATGGTGCCGGGACTTCAAAAGAAAGATCCTGCGGATCGTGAGAAGTTGCTGACGTGGAGTGAGATCGATTCCGGCGATTCAGAAGCTGCGCACATCATGCTCGCGCCGATTGTGGGTCGCGGTGAGGGTTCAAGGGAGCTGAATCTCTGGTTGAAGGGGATCGGTAAGGCAAAGGAGGCCGCGGAGAGAAAGCGACTCTTCTATGTCGCATGCACGCGAGCACGGGAGGAGTTGCATCTGTTCGCTTCTCCCGAAGCAACGGCGAGGGGGAGGTTATGCGTCCTCATGGGAGTCTGCTGGCTACTGCGTGGCCCGCAGCGGAGCGACACTTTACTGCGAATGCGCCATACTCGAAGAGCCCCGGCGAGATATTCATGATGCTTCCGCAGTCTCAAGAAGAAAGCTTCATCGGTGAAATTGCAGCAGGCGCTGACGAAGTTGTGCGACCCGTGATGCTCCAACGCTTTCCAATGAAATTCAGCCCAGAATCACGATTTTCGGTGAACCAAACGCTCTCCTACGGTGAGGATGCGATCAAACCAGGACCTGCGCACTTCGAAAGACCCGAAGGCTCGTTCGAGGCTCGCGCATTTGGCAACGCCGTCCATGCGTTCTTGGAGATGGTTGCAAAGAGGCTAGCTGGTACGAGCGTTGAGACCATACTGCCCGAAGTGGCGGGATGGACGCAGCGAATTGCGGCTGTGCTACGGGGAGATGGGCTCCAGCCGGACGTCGTCCAGCGGCTTGTCCCACGGGTGAAGACAGCGCTCACCAATATGCTGCAGGACGACGAGGGACGGTGGGTGCTGAGCCAGCACAATCAAGCGTCGAACGAACTCTCGCTGAGCTCGTGGAGCGGTACTCGCAACAGTGTGCGATTGGATCGGGTATTTCAGGGTGGGGCAAAACCAATGGAGACTGGAGCCGGCTATCTTTGGATCATCGACTACAAAACAACGACGCACGGCCGCGAAGGAATTGACGAGTTTCTTGCCGAAGAGCGGATGAAGTACGCGGACCAGATGAAAGTATATGCACGAATGATGAGCAACCTCGTTCAGAGCGGAGAGCTGCGAGTTGGCCTCTACTATCCGATGATGCCAAAACTCGTCTGGTGGGAACCTGACAAAGACTGACACTGGATTTTATGGACTAGGGGATGCTGGTCGCGGGCAGAACCGGATCTCTCGAAATCAAATGTAGGTGAGAGGCGTGGAAATTCTGTCCATCGCCCAAACCTAGAGTGCGGTGCTGTTATGACGGACGTCGGCTCCGCGAACCCAGAAGATGACGTCTTCTGCAATATTAGTGGCGTGGTCGCCGACACGTTCCAGGTTGCGAGCGATGATCAACGCGTTCAGCGACTGGGGAGTGAGTTCGGGTTTTTCTTTGATGAGCGAACTGAGCGCGTAGAAGGCTGCATCATTCATCTCGTCAACTTGATCGTCGAGTCGGAGAACGGATTCAGCTAGTTCAGCATCGCCTTCGATGAAAGCCTGTAACGATTTGCGAACCATTGCGGAAGAGAGCGACGCAAGCTTGGGAATATCGACCGGAAGATCGATGTTGGCGAAAGCACCCATCTCTCTTACGCGCACTGCAATGTTGACAGCCTGGTCGCCTACGCGTTCGAGGTCGGCGTTAATCCTGATTACTGAGAGGATAAAGCGAAGGTCGATGGCCATTGGTTGCTCCATAGCCAGCAAGTCTAGCGCCATCTGATCGATCTCGCGTTCGAGACGGTTGATGGAGGGCTCGGCGCGGAAGACAAGTTCGCAGATCGAAAGATCGCGCGACCGGTAGGCTTCAATGGAGCGTTGAATCGCTTGCTCCGCCATTCCGGCCATGACTAACAGTTTTTCCTTAAGTTCGTCGAGGCTCTGATGAAATTTGACTCGCATCAACCGAACCTCCCGGTGATGTAGTCCTCTGTTCGCTTGTCCCTCGGATTTGTAAAGATCTTATGGGTGGAGTCGAACTCGACCATCTTACCGTTGAGGAAGAAGCCGGTGTTTTCGGCAACGCGGGCTGCCTGCTGCATGTTGTGCGTCACAATGACGATCGTGTATTGACTCTTGAGCTGGAAGATTAGATCTTCGATCTTGGAGGTTGAGACGGGGTCCAGTGCAGAGGCGGGTTCGTCCATCAGCAGAACCTCTGGATCGACAGCAAGTGCGCGTGCGATGCACATGCGCTGTTGTTGGCCTCCGGAGAGAGAGGCGCCGGATTTCTTTTTGAGATCGTCCTTGACCTCTTCCCAAAGCGCGGCCTGCTTGAGCGAACGCTCAACTGTCTCATCGAGTATGCGGCGGTTGCGGAAGCCATTGAGTTTGAGGCCACTGACGACGTTGTCGTAGATGGACATGGTCGGGAAGGGATTGGGGCGCTGAAAGACCATGCCGACGCGGCGGCGGATCTCAACCGGCGAGGCATCGTTGTAAATGTCGATGTCGCCCATCTTGACCGTGCCAGTGGCGCGGGCGATGGGATTGGTCTCGTGCATGCGGTTGAGGCAACGGACGAAGGTGGATTTGCCACAGCCGGAAGGACCGATGAGCGCGGTGGCGTGGTTGGCCGGTATATGCAGATTGATGTCCTGCAAGGTATGCGTCGTTCCGTACCACGCGTTCAAATCCTCAACTAAAATGCCGACTCCCACTAGCTTCCTCCCTTGAGTACGCCGCGGTTGGCAAAGATGCGGACGAGCGTGACCGAGACCATGATTAAGACGATGAGAACGAGCGAACCGGCCCAGGCAAGACGATGCCATTCGTCATACGGCGAGATCGCGTAGACGTAGATCTGCAGAGGCAGGGCGGCGATAGGTTCGCTGAGTTTGAAGTTCCAGAATTGGTTGCCGAAGGCCGTGAAGAGTAATGGAGCAGTCTCTCCGGCAACGCGGGCGAAGGCGAGCATGCAGCCGGTGATGATGCCAGGCGAGGCAGTGCGCAGGCTGACCGAGATCGCGGTCCGCCATTTGGGAACGCCGAGGCCAAGAGCTGCCTCGCGAATTGCGTGCGGCACCGTGGCCAGCATCTCCTCTGTCGTGCGCGTAATGGTCGGGACCATCATGATGGCGAGGGCCACTCCGCCCGCCAGAGCGGAGAAGTGTTTTTGCTGAATCACGATCAACGAATAGATCGAGATGCCCATGACGATCGACGGAACGCCATTTAGTACGTCGGCGGTGAAACGGACTGCGGTGGCGAGAGTTTTGCCGCGACCGAACTCTGCAAGATAAACGCCAGCCGCGATGCCGATGGGGATACCCATCAGACTCGCAAGGAAGAGGATGATGCCCGAACCAACGATGGAGTTGGCCATGCCGCCGCCTGCCTCACCAACCGGAGCAGGAATGTGGGTGAAGAAGGCAACATTCAGCGAACTCGCGCCCTTATAGATCAGGTAAAAAAGGATAGCGACGAGCGGGAGGATCACCAGGACAGTTGCGAGGATGCAAAGGCCGGTGACGAAGTAGTTAGTCGCGGTGCGCCGTGCCTTATTCCTGCGCATGGATTTCGACTCAAAGTCCATGGGGCGGGGCGGATTGCTCAAGGGTTGAGTACTCATGTCAGTTCACCCGCGCCGGTGCGTTGCGTGTGACCGCCCAAACCATCAGCCGTGCGATGGCGTTCACGACGATGGTTACCAGGAAGAGAGCAAGGCCGATTTCGATGAGGGCGCTGAGATAAAGATCGCCGGTGGCCTCGGAGAACTCGTTGGCGATGACGCTGGCCAGCGTGTAGCCGGGAGCGAAGAGCGATTTGCTGATATCAGGGTGATTGCCGATGACCATGGTGACGGCCATCGTCTCCCCGAGAGCACGGCCGAGACCCAACATGACGGCGCCGACGATGCCGATGCGGGAGTTACGCAGGACGCCAATGCGAATCATCTCCCAGCGGGTGGCTCCCAGGGCAAGTGCAGCCTCGCGCTGGCTATTGGGAACCGCGTTCATGATGTCGCGGGTCAGCGAGGAGATGATCGGAAGGATCATGATGGCGAGGATCATGCTGGCGGTCAGAAGGCCGACGCCGAAGTTGGTGCCTTCGAAGAAGCCGGTCCATCCCAGGATTTTATAGAGAAAGGGGCCGATGAGATCACGCATGAGCGGGACAAGGACGAAGACCGCCCAAAGACCGTAGACGACACTGGGTATGGCTGCCAGCAGTTCGGTCAGGAAAGAGATCGGGGCTCGAAGCGGACGAGGGCACAGCTCCGTAAGGAAGACCGCTACGCCAAGTGCCAAAGGGACAGCCATACATAGAGCAAGGAGCGAAGTAGCAAGTGTGCCATAGATGAAGGGCAGCGCACCAAAGTCGCCCGAAACCGGATCCCACGCCTGACGCGTGAAGAACTTCCAGCCGAACTGGATGAGGCTCAACCGGGAGTGAATGACCAGAATGACGAAGATGAAGAGGACGATCGCGAAGATGCTGCAGGCGCAGAGAAGCATAACCGCGGCGAAGCTATTATCAGCGAAGCTGCCGCTTCCCCGCTTGCTGAGGAAGTCTCGAATCGGAGACAGGGTCGTACCAACCGGAGTTGGCGTCGCATCCGCTGCAGATGCCGCAGGAGGCTCTGGCAGGGGCGACGGCACAGGCAGCGGAGAGCTTGATTCTCTTTCGGGAGTCATACGAGTAGAAGACACAATCCTATTTTCCTGACGGTTGACTCTACGGATCGACTGTATCGAGCTTACTATCCTGAAGCTGGGAGAAAAAGATGCCGCACGTATCTCGATGCGAAACCCGTGCGGCAGAGTAACTATTTTACGTTCGCGATGCTTTTGCGAACCATATCCTGCACTTGCTTTGGCAACGGAGCATAGGTCAGCGCAGCCGCTTCGCTTTCGCCATGGTCCAGCATCCAGCCCAGAAAGTCAGCCAGCGCTTTCGCTTTGTTCGGGTCGGTGGAGTGAGTCGGGATCAGCAGCCAGGTAAAGCTGGCGATTGGGTAGGAATCGGCGCCTGCAGCGTTCGTGATGGAGACACGATAGTCGGCCGGCATCGTCTTGGAAGTGGCGGCAGCAGCAGCGGTCACACCAGCAGTCGACGCCTTGAGAAACTTGCCTGAGGCATTACGTACTGCGCCAAAGCTCATCTTGTTCGTCTCGGCGTAGATCAGTTCGACATAACCAAAAGAGTAAGGCGATTGGCGAACCATGCCTGCAACGCCCTCATTTCCCTTTTGGCCAATACCAGTCGGCCACTTTACCGAGGTGCTATGGCCTACCTTGCTCGACCAGTCGGGGCTCACCTTTGAGAGGAAGTCAGTGAAAATAAATGTTGTTCCACTTCCGTCCGAACGATAGACGGGCAGAATCGATTTGTCCGGCAAACTGATTCCCGGATTATCTTTCGTGATGCGCGGGTCGTTCCACTTGCTGATTTTGCCGAGATAGATATCGGCAATCACGTCTGAAGAGAAGTTGAGTTCCTTGGCAACGCCCGGGAGATTGTAGACCGGTACTACCGCACCAAGCACCGTGGGGATGTGTATCACCTTGATCTTGGCATCCTTCAGCTGTTGATCGGTCATTGGTCCGTCGGTAGCGCCAAAATCGACCGTGCCTTCCGACACCTGGCGAATACCGCCGCCGGAGCCGATAGACTGATAGTTAATTTTCACGTCTGGGTGCAGCGCGCTGTACTCACTAAACCACTTGGAGTAGATGGGATACGGGAAGGTCGCCCCGGCTCCGTTGATGTTCTGTGCGTTGGCTCCGATAGTTACAAGTGCCAGTACGCCTGTTGCGATGACTTTCAGTTTCACTCGTCCCCCTAGGCTTAAGTGCATCGATCTATCAATCAGTCAATACATCTCATAATGAGTGTGAGCGGGAATTGTTACGGGGAGGTTACATCGTAGTGAAAACGGCATTATTCCACTAAATTCTGAGCCTTAGGGAGTGTGAATATAAAGTTGCTGCCGGCGTTGAGCTCGCTTTCTGCTCGAATGGATCCACCATGAGTCTGCACCATGTGTCGTGCAATCGCGAGGCCCAGGCCAGTCCCCCCAGACTCCCTCGAACGCGCTTTGTCTACTCGATAGAAGCGCTCGAAGATGCGGGCGAGATGTTCCGAGGCAATTCCAGGGCCAAAATCCCGCACACTGAACTCGACCGCCTCAATCGGATCCGACACTTCCCGGGACGAGACGACAACCTTGCAAACGGGCGCGTTCCTAGCCTGGCCATACTTGATGCCATTCTCAATGAGGTTGCTGAGAACCTGGAGGATCGCATCGGTGTCGGCAAAGACCTCGGCGGTGGAAACACTGCCGATCTCAAGAATCGACTCGGTATCCTGGACCAGGCCGCTCATCGCCTGCACGGCATCCCGCACTAAAATGTCGGCTGGGATCGGGGCCGGGTGGAGTTCCTGTTCAGAAGATTCGACCCGTGCCATCACCAATAGATCTTCAGTCAGGCGGTTCATGCGAGTTGCGTTCTTCAAAATGATGGTCAGAAACTCTCGCGCCGACTGACTAAGCGAAGCCTCGTGGTCAAGCAGTGTTTCGACGTAACCCGTGATCGACGTTAGAGGGGTACGCAGTTCGTGCGAAACATTGGCCACGAAGTCGCGCTGGGTTCGTTCGACCTGTTCGATGCGGGTAATGTCGTGCAGAACGGCTACGGCTCCGCCACCGGGCATCGGAGAGACGTTCACTTCAAAGATCCGCCCGGGCAGAAGTGAGGTCGAGCGGCCATCGCTCACCACCCGCTGTTCGAGGGCGGTCCGAACGCAATCCAGAATCTCCGGGTCGCGGATCGTCTGGACCAGCGCATGTCCGATACGGATCGCGCTGCTAAAGGACGCGCCTGGAATCAGTTTCTGCATCCGTTGATTGGTCCACTGAATGCGGCCTGCGGGATCGACGGCGACCACCGCATCCTGCATACTATCGATCATTGCTTCGAGTTCGTGTCGACTTTCGGAGGCCTCGCTGAGCGAACGGTTCACGAGATCGGAGGAAACCGAAATGGCACGTGCCAGGCCATCGAAATCGCTGAAGGCGGGTTTGATCTCTCCGACCTGGCGCTCGGGAATCGCCGCGGCCGAATTTTGCAGGAGCGTGACGTCCTGCCGAACCGAACGTGCCAGAAAGAATGCACTGCTGCCGGCCCATGCAGTAACAAGTACACCGGCGATTAACCAGTGATGTGGGAGCGAGGAGATCCCCGCTAGCGCAACAAGTAGCAATGCGGCCGCAATGCGAAGGAAGACCGAAAGAAAGACACCACGCCTCACGAGTTGCCCCCCGATTAAGCCTGTGCCGCCTTCGGAATCTCGAATCGATAGCCCGCGCCACGCATGGTCTTCAGATAGCGTGGCGTCTCGGCGTCGGCCTCGATCTTTTCGCGAATACGCCGGACATAGACGTCGACCGAACGCGGCGTCACGAAACGAGCGTCGCCCCATACTGCGTCAAGAAGATGATCGCGGCTAAAAACTCGCCCTGGATGGCGGGCGAGATAATCCAGAAGCCGAAACTCCGTAGCGGTCGTCGTTACCAGTTCACCGTTGACACGTAGCTGCATAGCGCTGGCGTCGATCTCCACGTTCTCGAACTTCAGGACGGAAGGGGAACTCGGCCGTTCGAAGCGCCTTAGCACCGCTTTTACCCTGGCTACAAGCTCGCGGGTGGCGAAGGGCTTGGTGATGTAATCGTCGGCGCCCATCTCCAGACCGTGGACGCGATCGTTCTCGGCCGCACGTGCCGTCAGGAAGATGATCGGAACCACGCTGAGGGTAGGATTCTGACGGAGCCGTCGGCACAGGTCGAGACCGTCGCCGCCGGGTACCATGATATCCAACAGAAAAAGTGCGGGCGGCTGCCGTTCGGCGTCTGCAAGTATTTGATTGATAGCAAGATACGGGCGAACTGTGAAACCTGCACTCTCGAGATGGTACTGCACCAGGCGAGAGATATCCGCATCGTCTTCCAAAACAAAAATCGTCTGACTCACTTCGTAAACCCCTGTCAACTCGCGACTTGATTAACGTCAGGTTAGCGCACCCCGGTCGGGGGATTGCTAACGTACGATGAATCATCCACAGTAAACCGTATGAAGAGTACGTTCGTATACTCTAGAGTAATTCTACGTGTCGTCGACGGTCACAACTCCATGAAGCAGAACTCCAATCTCGTCCTTTGCGTGGATGACGAACGAATCGGGCTCGAGGTTCGGAAGATCCTGCTGGAACGGGCTGGATATCGCGTATTGACCGCATCGGATGGACCGACTGGGCTCGCTCTCTTCTCCACCGAACCCGTGGAAGCGGTTGTGCTGGATTATTCGATGCCGGGCATGCACGGCGGCGAGATCGCTATGCAGATGCGTCAGGTCAAGCCCCAGGTTCCTATTCTTCTGCTCTCGGCCTACATTGGGCTGGCTCCCGAGGTGACTGCTGTCGTCGATCTGTATATGACCAAGGGAGAGGGTGCGCCAGTTCTCCTGGAAAAACTGGGCAGCCTGCTGCAACCAGTCAGTTGACCTACCCCTCAAAGCAAGGTACGAGATGAGAGGACTGTGAATCTAAGTCAGTTCAACAATATTTTGAGGCAGGTATTCGTTTTGCCTGTCGTGGCGTTGCTGGTGGTCGCCGGTGCGCTCTATGTTCAGATCCGCGGATCGAATGTCACCGTTAACTTGATCCAGGAATCGGATGCCAGAATCTCCCAGGCGACTCTTCTTTCGAAGCTGATTGTGGACGAGGAGTCGGGCCTGCGCGGATACGAAACCACGGGCGACACGAGGTTTTTACAGCCGTTTTATGAGGCTGAATCCCATCTGCAGACCGAGATTCAAAACCTCGACAACATGGCCGGCGCAGACGCCGATCAGAAGCATGACATCGCCGACTTGAAAGACGAACATCAGACTTGGCAGGACGCGTTTGCCCTTCCCGTGATTGCGACAGTCCGTGGAGGAGGACAGACCAACGACGTGGATCTGAATCTTCACGGAAAGGTGCTGATGGACAACGTTCGTCACGACCTTACCGACATCATTCAGAAGGCTGAGGCCAGTCGCGCCCGGCGCATCGCACTGTGGCATCGCCAGGTTCATTCTCTGCTGCTGGTGTTGCTCGCGCTGGCCCTTGGAATGGGGGTGTTGATTGGGCTTTTCACGCGAAGCCGTCTCCATGCCGTCTCCGCAGCCTATCGGGGTTCGCTCGATATTCTTGGACGCCGCGCGGAAGAGCTCTACCAATCTGAACAGCAGCTCCGGACCACCTTGGAATCGATCGGCGACGGGGTCATCACCTGCGATGCTGAAGGCCGCATCCAGATGATGAATCCCGTAGCAAGGGAGTTGACCGGCTGGAGTCAGACCGAGGCCGATGGACGACGACTCGAAGAGATCTTCCGCATCGTCAACGAGACGACGCGTGAACCGGTAGAAACACCCGTCGCGAAGGTGAGACGACTCGACAGAATCGTCGGCATGGCGAACCATCACACCATTCTCCTGCGCAAGGACGGCTCTGAACTCGATATCTCCGACAGCGGCGCGCCCATCCGCGACAAAGCCGGGAACACGATCGGCATCGTCCTCGTATTTCGCGATATCACCATGGAGCGCAAGACGCAGGAGGCCCTGATTGCGAACGAGAAGCTGGCCGTTGCGGGCCGCCTCGCCGCCACCATCGCGCACGAGATCCATAACCCGCTCGACTCCGTCTCGAATCTGCTGTATCTCATGCGCAACGGCGCGTCTCCAGAGGAATCGGTCCACTTCATGGATATGGCCGAGCAGGAGCTGACGCGAGTCACTCAGATCAGCCGCGCCATGCTTGGGCTGTATCGTGAATCGAAGGCTCCTGTCGTCGTCGACCTCAAAGAGATGCTCGAGGAGATTCTGCTTTTGATGGAAAGGCGCTTAAGCGACCTTGGCGTCACGACGACAACCGAGATGCCCGAACCCATCGAAGTATGCGCCTTCCCCGCCGAACTGCGCCAAGTCTTCACCAACCTCATCACCAATGCAGCCGAAGCCGCTGGTCAGGGCGGCCAGGTAAAAGTCAGCATCGTACCGCAATGCGCAAGTGTCGGAGCGAACGGACAAAAGCTGCAACCTGGGGCGATCATCACGATAGCCGACGATGGAATGGGCATTCCAGACCATGTACAGCCACACCTGTTCCAGCCTTTTTTCACCACTAAAGGAGAGCACGGGACTGGGCTCGGCCTTTGGGTCAGTCGCGGAATCATCAATAAACATGGGGGCGCCATCTCCGTCGCCAGCGACACGAGCGACGCGTCGCATGGCACCAGAGTTAGCGTCTTCTTGGCAACCGATCCCATCATCAACGCTGGCGGGGATTAGCCTCGCGGTCGAGGCCACGACAAGAGGACCGATCCGGTCACTAGAGCGCCCGCAACTCCTCTGACACGACGGCCCCGGCCCTGGCGCACGCGGCATGATCGACATCGTAGTGTGTCACGAATCGTACCGAGTGCGGCCCAATGGCGCTGGCCAGCACTCCTTTCTGCTTCAGACCCGCAACGAAACCCGCGGCATCGCCGCCGTTAGCCTGATCTATGCCACGCAGCTTGAAGATCACTATGTTGGTCTGGACCGCATCCAGATCGATCTCCGCCTTACTTGGCTCCGCGGCCACCGCATCTGCTAGAAGGCGAGCATTCGCGTGATCTTCCTGCAAGCGCTTAGGCATCTCATGCAAAGCGATCAGCCCTGCAGCCGCAATAATACCCGCTTGCCGCATGCCTCCGCCCAACGCCTTGCGATAGATCCGCGCTTCTTCAATCGCCTTCTTGCTGCCGAGCAACATGGAGCCGACCGGAGCACCCAAACCCTTCGACAGGCAGAACATCACGGTATCGAATCCGCTGGTGAGCTTCGCCACGCTGAGTCCCAGCGCAGTCGCTGCGTTGAACACTCTCGCCCCATCGAGATGGACTGGTAAGCCGACTTCGCGAGCGCCTGCCCATACCTCTTCGAGCACAGACAGCGGCGTCACCGTACCGCCGGCCATGTTGTGTGAGTTCTCCAAGCTGATCAACGCAGTTTGAGCGCGATAGTAGATCTTCGCGCCAATCGCTGGCTTGATGTGGTCCCACGTCAGGATGCCTCGCTCTGCTGCGACTGTCCGCGCCTGGCAGCCCGAGAACGCCGCCATCATCGCCATCTCCCAATCCAGCACGTGCGATCGCGCCTCGCAGATGACCTCCTGTCCATGCTGCGTGTGCAGTCGAATCGCAATCTGATTTCCCATCGTTCCCGTCGGCACGAAGATGGAAGCCTCGCGACCAAAGACCTCCGCGGCCTCCTGCTCGAGGCGGTTGACGGTTGGGTCTTCACTGTAGACATCATCGCCGACCTCCGCGGAGGCCATCGCCTCGCGCATGGCTGCGGTGGGGCGGGTAACGGTGTCGCTGCGCAGATCGATCATGATCTTCGTTCTCTCCTCTATTTGTGTGCTTTGATTTGTTATGCCGCCGTAGGATCTAGCAGCCGGCTAAAGACTTCGTTGGAGATTAGGCGGCCCCGCGGAGTCAACCGAATCCTGCCAGTGTCGAGTTCGAGCAGACCTGCATCGCGAACCTCTATCAAGGCAGGCATCGTCTGCTCCAATAAGCTTTCACCAAACTGACTCTGTAATATGCCGAGATCGACCCCTTCGTTAAGACGCAAGCCGAGAAAGAGCGACTCCTCAAAAGCCTCGCCAGGCCCGACGACATCGACCTGACCGTTCGTCGCGTCCTGCTCCGATTCAAAAAGACGAAGTGGCTTCGCCGCCGATCCTTGTCCGAGGTAACGTTCCAGATCGCTGGTGTTGGCAAATCTCACCGCATCAGGACCAGCAAGCAGCATCGAGTGAGCATCGAGCCCAAAACCGATATAAGGCTGACGCTTCCAATACTTTAGATTGTGACGGGACGGATATCCAGGCCGTGCAAAGTTCGAGATCTCGTACTGTTGCACACCTGCCTCTCGCAGCATGTCGCACGCATGCTGATACCACTCCGCAGCCTGATCCTCGTCAGGCACGGCCGACGCACTATAACGACTTCCCTGCTCCAGCATCTCGCGTCCAAGCCGCGAATCCTCATCCACCTCAAGCAGATAAACGCTGATATGTGGCGCCCCGCTCGCGATCGCCTGCTCCACCGAGTACTGCCAGCTCTGCGCTGTCTGGTGTGGCAGTCCTGCGATCAGGTCAACATTGATGTCGCGAACGCCAGCAGCTGTCACCCTCGCAATCTCTGCGTAGCACTGCTGCCGCGTGTGGAGCCGGCCAACGGCTGTCGTCTCCCGGTCAACAAACGATTGAACCCCAAAACTGATTCTGTTCATCCCCTGCCGCAATAGCTCGTCCAGGGTCCCATCCGCGAGCTGCCCCGGAGCACATTCCAGAGTGATCTCCGCATCAGTGTCGAGGTCGAACTCACCGCGCAAATGCTGAAATATCTCCCTAAACTGTTGTGCCGAAAGCAGGCTAGGCGTCCCTCCGCCAAAGTAGAGCGTGTCCACAGCGCTGGGCAGCGACGCTCCGATCCTTTCTGCAGCCGCATGTGCCCCGCGAATCTCTACGCAAAGGCGATCCACATAATGCTGCATCCGTTCTGTGCCGAATGCATCCGAAGCGAAGTTGCAGAATGTGCACTTTGCCTTGCAGAACGGAACCGAAATGTAGACGCCGACAGGTCCAGCCATTAGTGCGGAATACCCTCGCTCCAATTGTTTCATGCTTGGTCCTTCTCGTGGACGTAACCAAACGAGCACAAATGGCTCTAACGTTACAGAGGTTCAGTACCATGTCGCAGATTCGATCCTTCGCCACCTCCGTCCTTTCGCTTTTCGTCCTCGCCACTCCGATCTCCGCTCTCTCGCAGGCTGCTCCGTCGAACCGCACGCCGGTTTTGGTGGAGCTCTTCACTTCGGAGGGTTGTTCCAGTTGTCCCCCGGCAGATGCGCTGCTGGCCAAGCTTGACCGCGATCAACCCATTCAAAACGCTGAGATCATCGTCCTCGGCGAGCACGTCGACTACTTGGACAACCTCGGTTGGCACGACCGTTTCTCATCGCACCAGTACACGGAGCGTCAAAGCCAGTACAGCGCCCGCCTCGGCGTTGACGGCGTCTATACCCCGCAGATGGTCGTCGACGGAACCGACCAGTTCGTCGGCAACGACACCACCCGCGCCCACCGTTCGATCGCAAGCGCTGCACAGAAATCCAAACTAAACCTGTCGCTCTCCCGCCCCGTTGTAGACGCCCGAAAGATTTCAGCCTCTGTCTCGTTGCCCGCATCCTCGGCATCTTCATCGCACGGCGAACTCTACGCCGCCCTGGTCGATCCGACGGACATCACCGACGTTCGCAAGGGCGAAAATGGTGGTCGCAGACTTCAGCACGTCGGCGTCGTGCGGACCCTGCAGCGTATCGGCTCTTTGAAAGATCTGGGCGCCGCCCCTCTTAACTTCAGCCTCAACGCACCCGTAGATGCGAACCTGGGCAACATGCGTGTGGTGGTCTTCGCCCAGCAGAACAATCAGGGCAATGTTCTGGGCGCAGTGGTAACAGACCTAAAACCCTAATGGAACGTACACTTCCCGAATCTGCGGATGACCTTTAGCATCTAAAATAGAAATTGCACATGGCCGACGAGCAGAAACCGAAGGATTCGCAGGAACAGACCGCGAAAAAACCGTCCCAGGACGATGAGGTCGCAGGCAAAGCCTACGACGCGCGTCTGATGCGCCGCCTTCTGACATACCTCAAGCCCTACAAGCTACAGACCGGCCTCTCCGCTCTCACCATCTTCTTCAAGGCTTCGACCGACGTCATGGGGCCGTATCTGGTCAAGGTCGCCGTTGACACCTACATGACCGACACCCCTCCGGCGAAGCTCTCCTGGCTCGCGCGCCATCTCAGCTCGCGACCCATGACTGGTATCACGCAGATCGGTTGTCTCTACCTCGGGGCGCTGCTTCTCACCTACGTGCTGGAGTTCGCGCAGACTTACATGATGCAGTGGACCGGCCAGAAGATCATGTTCGATCTACGTAGCCAGATCTTCCGACACCTACAGCGAATGCAACCCTCCTTCTTCGATCACAACCCCGTCGGCAAGCTCGTCACCCGCGTCACCTCGGATGTTGACGCGCTCAACGAGATGTTCACATCCGGCGTGCTCGCCATCTTCGAGGACATCTTCGTACTTCTCTTCATCGTTCTCATTATGCTGCGAATGAGCTGGCCGCTCGCCCTGCTGGCGCTCTCAGTCATCCCGGCGATTCTCTACGTCACAAAGATCTTCCGCCGCCACGTCCGCGACAGCTACCGCCGCCAGCGCGCCGCCACCGCGCGCATCAACTCCTTCACGCAGGAGTACGTGTCCGGCATGTCTATCGTGCAGCTCTTCAACCGCGAACGCCGCGCCTTCAACGACTACTCCTCCGTCAATGCGGAGAACAAGCAAGCCTGGACCGATGCTATCTTTGCCTACGCGGTCTACTACCCGGTGGTCGAGTTCCTCAGCTCTACCGCAATCGCCCTGGTCATCTGGCGGGGTGGCACCTCAGCCCTCCATTATCTTCAGGCGACACAACTCCACGAACTTCAGCCTCTCCTCCACGCTCTGCCAAAGAGTGGCAGCGTCGTGACCGTCGGCGTTCTCATCGCATTCATCCAGTACGCGCAGCGCTTCTTCCGGCCTATTCAAGATCTCAGCGAGAAGTACAACATTTTGCAAGCCGCCATGGCAGCCAGCGAACGCGTCTTCAATCTGTTGGATACCCAACCCACCATCGTCTCCCCAGCTTCTCCAATCGCTGGCGATGACTCTGGACGCGTCGAGTTTCGCAACGTCTGGTTCACCTACCAAAAGCTCGATGAAGCGCAATGCGTCCGCGTCTCAAGCGCCACCGAGAATGAACTTAACACCTTCGCCGATATCGAATGGATCCTTCGCGGCGTCAGCTTCACCGTCGAACCAGACGAAACCGCAGCCATCGTCGGCCACACCGGCGCCGGTAAAACAACCATCACTGGCCTCATGATGCGCTTCTATGACATCCAGCGTGGCAGCATTCTGGTCGATGGCGTCGACGTTCGCGAACAGGACCTGAAGAAGCTTCGCCAGCGCTTCGGCGTCGTCCTGCAGGATCCATTCCTCTTCACCGGCACCATCGCGGACAATATTCGCCTCGGCTCTAAGTGGATCACCGACGAACATCTCGAGCTCGCCGCGGACGAGGTTAACGTAGGCGACTTTATCCGCTCGCTGCCCTTGCAATTTGCCGAGCCAGTGCGCGAACGGGGCGCCACGCTCTCCACCGGCCAGAAGCAGCTCATCAGCTTCGCCCGCGCCCTCGCCCACTCGCCCCGCATCCTCATCCTGGACGAAGCCACCTCCTCCGTCGATACGGACACCGAACTCCGAGTCCGCCTCGCGCTCTCCCGCATGATCACCGGGCGGACCTCGATTCTCATCGCGCACCGTCTCTCTACTATTCAACGCGCCGACACCATCCTGGTCATGCACAAAGGCCAGCTCCGCGAACGCGGCACCCACCAGCAGCTTCTCACCGAACGCGGCCTGTACTGGAAACTCTATCAACTCCAGTATCGCGATCAGGAGCTAGGCACAGGCAGCGACTCGGTTCCGCTCGAACCACTCAGCGCTGACTAGTCTCCAGCGGGCAACTCCTCTGCAAGGATCTTTGTAGACATCCGGTTTGCCCACTCGACAACCGGTCGCCAGTACGCCTCTGTCGGAAAGTAGACCGGCCCATCGTGTGCAAATCCAGAGACGATGATCAGTTCCCCACTCTCTCCACAAGCCTTATGGACTCGCTTCGCCATGGCCACCGGAAACAGCTGATCCCTATCACTGTGGACTACCAGAACCGGCATCGTTATTTCATTCAACTGACGAAGGTTGTGCCAGACATCGGGCATCGCATAAGTCATCCAACGCCGAAAGCCCATCGCGAGCGCCGCCTCGCGAAGCGTCGAATACCCCTGGCAAAGAATCACACCATCAATCTTGAGCCGTGGTGCAACAGCCAAAACCACGCCGCTTCCAAGAGAAAAGCCCAGCAAGAATATGCACCGGTGCCCGCGATCCTTCAACTCCCGGTAAGCCGCAATCGCATCTTCTTCGCAATGCGCCACGCTCACTCTGCCGGAGCTAGCGCCATACCCGGAGTAATTGAACACGAGCGATGAAATTTCCATTGCCTTCAATAGCTCCTGAACGCCACTCCAGTACTCGACCTGCTCCCCGATCCCGTGGCAGATCAGAAACACAGGTGCGTCATCGCTCGCTCGAACATACACAGCGGACAGTTTTCTGCCGCCGCTTCGAATAGTCAGACGCCCCTGGTCGAAGGCAAACGCATCGAGCAAACGTTTCATCGAGCCATTCAGGCGGTCTCTTCGAAGAAACACCAGTCCGACAAGATCCAGCGCAAAAGAAAGAATTCGGTCTCTCATCTTTCCGCCGCCTTCAAGCAATCCTCCACCAACTTCTTCACCCGTCTCTCTCGCGCCTCTGGGCTTTGATATAAAAGATCGCCAGCAAGCTGCTTCGGCGCTGGGTCGCCGTCAGAGCCTCCCATCCGCGCCGCGCCGCCGGACAGCTTCGAAACGCCACCTCTACCACCGGCGGCAACACCTTCTCTCCCTCCATCGCCAACATAAGCCGCTCGCCCATCTGCTCCGCCCGTCTCTGCCGCGCCTCGTGACTCTTCACCGCATTCAACCACTTGCCCACCTCGTATTGCATCGACTCACTCTGTTCCCCATACCACTTCGCCAGCCTCTTCTCCCGCTTCAACAGCTTCTCGAACTCCGCAGTGGCCGCCGGCTCACGTTCCTCAAGATCAGGTTCGATCGCAACCTCCACCATCCCGCCGACGGTTGCGCGTGCAGCCTTCTGCATCTTCTTGTTCACCAGAACGTAATGCCCACCCCTCACCGCATCGCCAAACAAAGAAGTTCGAAAGATCTCGCCCCCAATCTCCACCTTAACCCGCAGCCGGACCATCTTCTTCCATGCCTTCTCAACGTCGAACGGCAGCCACACGATCACCCATCCCAGCCCGTTACTGGCCAGCTCCAGCACCGCCTGAAACCTCTTGGTTGCACTTAAAGCCATGCAAACGCCTCCAGAAAAATCTACACTGTATCCATCGTCACGAACCCCAACCCGACCATCTTGCTCACCGCAGGCGAAGCCAGTGGCGACCACTACGGAGCCCAGCTCCTCAACGAACTTCGCAGACGTCGCCCCCGGCTCGCCAGTTTCGGCCTTGGCGGTAAAGAGATGGAGGCCGCCGGCTTCAACCGCATCGTCCGCGCCGAGGACGTCGCTCACATGGGCATCACCGAAGTCATTCGGCACATGCCATACATCTACGGCGAGTACCGACGCCTCGTCGACGCTATCAAAGAGCGCCGCCCCGACGTCGCCATCCTCATCGACTTCCCTGACGTCAACCTCCGCCTGGCCCGCGAACTGAAAAAACTCGACATCCCAGTCCTCTACTTCGTAAGCCCACAACTCTGGGCCTGGAAGCGTCGTCGCCTCCGTTGGGTCCAGCAGCGCGTCGACCGTATGCTGGTCATCTTCCCGTTTGAAGAGAAGTTCTACCGTGCCCGAGGAGTCGACGCCGCCTTTGTCGGTCATCCCCTGGCGGAACTTCCCTCCCCACCATCACACGTGAAGATTATGCCAGGCAACATGGGTTGAATCCTGACAAACTATGGATCGCTTTGCTGCCCGGCTCACGAACGAAGGAGGTTAGGCTGAACCTGCCGACCATGCTCGACGCAGCCGCCGCCCTCGGCAACGGCTACGAGTACATCGTCCCTGTCGCCTCCACGCTCAAACGCGAATGGATCGAACGACTCATGACTTCGGGAGGACAACGGAGAGAGCGTATCGGTGGCCCAGGTCGGCTAGCACTCCAACACCTCGTCCCTGACGCCCGCGAAGCCCTTCATCATGCCCGCGCCGGGGTCGTCGCCAGCGGCACGGCTACCATCCAGGCCGCCTTAGTCGGAAACCCCTTCCTCGTCGTCTACCGTGTCTCCCCGCTCACCTTTCGGCTGGCGAGACGCCTCATCCATTACCCCCGGAGATCCCCGCCCCACCTGACGCGGACGGCAACCTTCCCATCGCCATGGTCAACCTTATCGCCGGCCGCCGCATCGTGCCGGAGCTCCTGCAGAACCGCTTCACCGCGGAAAACGTGGCGGCCGCCCTACGCCCCCTGCTTCCCGACACGCCCCAGCGCCAGCAGATGATCGCAGACCTCGCAGAAATTCGTCACATCCTCCGTCCAGACTTGAATTCAAGCTCGATGCGGCAGGTTTGCGATGCCGTCGAAGAACTTTTGTCTCGAAAAATGCCCGTTGGTGGCCCAAACGTAACTGCAAGCGTCTAATCAATCGATCGCTGTACCATGATGTTTTGAGGAATCTTAGCCCGCATGTCCTCCCTCTTCCGCATCCTTCGAACGACACCCATGAGAGTGCTCTCTCTCTGTCTTCTCACGGCGGCAGCCTGGGCTGCTCCGGTAAAGCCGCAGCTGCAGATTACCGGCTACCTCATCAGCGCGGACCTTGACCCCTCCGTCAACCGCCTTAGCGCCACCGCCGACGTCACCTTCACCGCCCTCGAAGACCTCACAACCCCCACCTTCGAGCTGAACAACGGCCTGCAGATCACCAAGGTCACCGACGCCCAGGGCCATTCCCTCGAATCCGAGCGCCTCACCAACAACAGTACCGTTCGCTTCACGCTCTCCACGCCGCTCGCAAAGGGCGCCAGCACCACGTATCACTTCGAATACTCCGGGACCCTCAAAGGCGCGGACACGAGCCCGGTTGAAGGCATCAAGCTCGCCTCCGTCGAAGATCCCATCAGCATCCTGCTCTACGCCGGGCGCTGGTTCCCCATGACGGGCCTCTTCACCAACCGCTTCACCGCCGAGATGCACATCCGAGTCCCCTCCGATGAGCGCGTCGTGGGGTCCGGCAGCGGGGTCGCCGCATCGAAGAGCCTCCCCGGCAACCGCACCGAGCACACCTTCAAGTGGGCAAAACCCGGCTTCCCCGGCACGATCATCGCAGGCAGGTTCCTTGAGCCCATAACCGCGGGCAACATGCGCGTGTACGTAACAGAAAAACACAAAGAGCATGCCCATGACTTCGCCAGCCTGGCAGAGCGCGAATATCTCTTCATGTCGGGCACCTTCGGCCAACCCGAATCTACCCACATGAACCTGGTGGAACTTCCCGACGACGCAGTCTCCGCCGCCTGGGCCCCCGAGATAGCCGCCATCGCCGGCAGCCGCATCGCTGCCCGTAACGAGCAGCGCCTGCTCTCCAACACCCTCGCCCACCAGTGGTGGGGCAGCCAGGTCTCGCCCGCAACGATGAACGATGCCTGGATCACGAACGGCATGTCTCGTTACGCTGAGCTGATGTATCTCGAGGACTCCTCAGGCAAAAACGCCTTCCAGTCTGCCATCACCGACGTTTCCGCCGGCGCTCTGGCCTACGACACCGAGCCCCTCACAACCATCGGCCGCCTCGACCCCTTCTCCCCGCAGTTCCAGTCCATGACCCTCGAGAAAGGCGCCATGGTATTTCACATGCTTCGCTGGGAGATGGGTGACGACGTCTTCACCAAATTTCTCCGCACTATCCTTTCGCAGTACACCGACAAATCCATCCATACCTCCAACGTGAAAGCCATAGCCGAAAAGGAATCCAGCCTCCAACTGGAACCCTTCTTCGCCCAGTGGCTTGACGGAACCGGAGCCCGGCCTTCGCCGACAAATACTCTGTCTTCCGCCTCGGCGACAACAAGGGCTTCCGCACCATTGGCGCCATCACTCAGGACCTGGACCTCTTCCGCATGCCGATCGAACTTCGCATCGAAACCGACGGTAAAACAGAGATTCGTCGCGTCGACGTCTCCGGCTCTGACTCGCAATATTCCATCGAAACCTTCGGTCGTCCCCGCCGCATCAGCATCGACCCAGACAATTGGCTCCTCAAGAGCACGCCCGATCTAGCGGTGCGAGTCGCTGTCCTCCGTGGGCAGGAGCAGGTCGCACAGGGAGACCTCACGGCCGCCCTCATCGAATATCAAAAGGCTCTCGACGCCAACAAGAACAGCTCGCTCGCGGCCTACCGTATCGGCGAAATCTTCTTCATGCAGCGCAACTACCAGTCCGCCGCCAACAGCTTCCGCGACGCCCTTCGCGGCGACGGCGATCCCAAATGGGTTGAGGTGTGGAGCCACATCGAACTGGGCCGCATCTTTGACGTTACCGGACAACGCGACCGCGCTGTCAACGAGTACCGCCTCGCCGTCCAGACCAACGACAACACCCAGGGTGCGGTTAACGAAGCCCGCGCTTCCATGCAAAAACCCTACAAACGAGAACAGACCGAAAACTAGCGGAGCGAATAACATCGCTTGGGAAGCATCGACCGCTGCGCCCCTGATGAGCTCCGCATTTTATCTGCACTCATCGGGCACGGAGCCTCGAAGATCAGCATCGACAAGCCTATTCGTACCGCAGCGCCTCGATAGGATCCAGAGCAGCTGCCTTCATCGCCGGAATCATACCGCTGATCGTGCCGACGATGATGAGAATTACCGTTGCGACTAATACTGTGTTTGGAGAGATCAGGAGATGGATATCTCCGGCTTCCGCATTTGACGCCAGGGCACTATAGAACGTAATCCGCCCGACTCCTTTTGCCACCGCATAAGCCAGTGCGATTCCGCCAACGCCACCAATCCCGGAGATTACTAACGCTTCGGCGAGAAACTGTAACAGGATATGACGCTTGCGTGCGCCAAGAGCTTTCTCAACGCCAATCTCACGCGTTCTCTGCTGCACACTCACCAGCATGATGTTCATCAAACCGATGCCTGCAATTCCCAGCGTCAGCGCGCCGATAAATGACAGCAGGACTTGCAGCCCCAAAGAGATAATTCGGAACTGCGTCAGTTGTTCCATGATATTGGCCACGAACACAGCGCGCCGATCGCTCGGCCTGTAACCGTGCGCGACCGCGAGGGTCTTGCGTAGCGCCTCCTCCACCATCTTTGGGTCGCCTTTGTAGTCCAGCCAGATGCCGTCGAGGTATTTCGTGTCCTTGATATCGCTCATCGTCGTCAGCGGGACGTTCACTTGACGGTTGATGTCGCTGTCGTCGCCCTCCTGCATCTTCGGCGTCATCACCCCGACTACTTCAAAACTCACGCCATTTAGCCGGATCTTCTCGCCAATCGGGTATAGCCCCGAGAATAACTTTGTTTTCGCCTCCGACCCGATTACGGTAACGTGCGCCCGCTGCTGCACATCAGCTTCCGTAATGGGCCGCCCCTCGGCCAGGTCCAGCCTTTGAATCGACTGCAAATCCGGCGTGATTCCGGTTACATCCCAGCTAAAGCTATGCAGATCGTTCTGCACCGGCACAGTTTTATCCACTGTAGGCGCGACGCGCATCACCCCTGGAACCGTCTCCTGAATTTTTTCTACATCCTCCTGTGTGAGCCGAACCTGCACCCCCGCCTTCGAGCCGCCCGCCTGCTCGCTGGTTCGTCCCGGAATACGCCGATCATGTTCGTACCAAACTGAGCGAAGATATTCTCGAACGCCTGTCCGAAGCCGGCGCCGTACGCCAGCAGTAACACTACCGTGGCGATGCCCCATGCCATACCCACAATCGTGATCGTCGTCCGTCGGCGATTGTGTCTCATCGCCTCGATAGCCTGTCCCAGGATGTCACTCAGCATGGTCTTATTCCTTTCGCAGGGCTTCCACAGGAGCTAGCATCGCGGCCTGTCTCGCCGGATAGAGTCCAGCCACAATTCCGCACAAGGTCAACGTGCCCATCGCCATCGCCGCCGACCAGGGCACAAGGCGCGGGGGATCGAACCCCATGTCATTATTTCCGACTACCGAACCGAGCGCTGCCATCAACGCCGCGGCGCCGATAATTCCAATGAACCCGCTCAGTGCCGTCAGCGTCAGGCCCTCAAGAAAGAACTGGAAGAGGATGCTTCGATTTGTTGCACCCAGTGCCTTTCGGAGGCCAATCTCTTTCGTTCGCTCAGTCACCGTCACCAGCATGATATTGATAATCCCCACAGCTCCAAGTGCAAGCGTCACAATGCCGACCCCACCCAGAAAAACATCCATCGCAGTAAAGATCAACCCCACCATGCGGTTCGATTTGATAGTGTCCCACTCCTCGAAGCCCTCTTTCCGGACAGGATCAAAGCCATGCCGAGTCGCGATGATCCTGTGCACCTCAGACTTCGCCGTCTCGTTCAACTCTTCTGTCAGCGGCTGGTACTGGATTTGAGAGATCGAATCCTGCGGGATATTATCTCCAGTAATCGGAAAGAACTCCTGCATCGTTGTCATTGGAATGTAAATCCGCTGATTCGGTCCATCGTTGTTGCCGCGCCCTACCTTCTTCGCCACCCCAATCACTTGAAACCGGTATCCATTCAATGTGATCACTGCGCCGAGCGGGGCCGCCCCGGAAACAGAAGTCCAACCATCCTCTGTCCCAACACAACCACCTGCCGTCGCTCGGCCAGATCCTGCTGGTTCAAAAATCGTCCCTGAGCGATGGGCAGATTCGCGATCTGCGGATAGTTCAGTTCAACCCCCAACACCTGTCCGCCCGCACTCGAAAAATCGCTTACCTGCTTCAGATCGCTGCGATTGATGATCGAGGTCACATTCCGAACGTCGGGGGCCTGGGCGCGAATCGCCGCCACATCGCTCATCGTCAGCTTGTATGGCCGCATACCCACATGCTGCTCTGGCAGCACCGGAATCGTTCCGCCCCACATCATGATTACATCAGTGCCAAGCTCTGCGAGCCCTCTACGCTGCCCTGAGCGAAACCCCTCGCCCAGTCCAATCAGCAGCAAAAGCGAGGCCACCCCCATGCAATGCCAAACATCGTCAGGAAGGAACGAAGCTTGTTGGCACCAATGGACCGGAGTACCTGAGCGAAGATATTGAAAAGAGCGCGCATAGCTATGGTTGGACGAAGACTACCCGTAGTTGTCTACGTAAAGTCGAGCAAACCAGTTCCCTTCCAGTAACGAATAACCGTGGCAATCTTCGCTCACACAGAAAGGGATAACTGCAACAAAAAGCAAACTACCGCGCTGCCGGAATATTTTTAATGAGCGCAGGCTCATCGGGATCCGCCTCCGCCTCTGCTGCAAGTCCAAGCATAGATAGAAACCGACTGACAGCCTCTACAATGGGCTTCAGGGCAGCCGCCGGATACAACAGGCGTACCGTCGGAGCTACTACCGCATCACCCCTAACAAGGTCGCCCCGCAACGCAACGCACCGTTCCGGCCTATAAACGCAGGACGCTAGATCGGTAATACTCAGCGCATAACTGGGCGTACATAAAATCGTCCTGGGCGGCGCCATCCGATCAATCATGCTGAAGATCTCAAGCTTCGACTCCAGTTCATCTGGCACAAAGTCCACCGCAATATCAGCTGTGCGGACAGCGTCCTCGACCGTCGAGGCCAACTCCAGACTGCCTGCCGCGAAGCGTTTGCTCAGATCGGAGTACTCGGCCTCAGCCCGCCACAGATTGGCCGGCATCACATCTTCCAACACAACGTCGAACCCTGCGGCAGCACAAGCTAAAGCGAAGCTGCGGCCAGCCGCGCCGGCCCCGATGATCGCAACCCTGCGAATCTCGAGCAACGACTGGCCCGCAGCCTCTTGTGTCACTTCTTGCTCGCGACAGCGGTGATCACAGACTCATAGCTCGGCTCTGCGCCTTTGATATGGTCGGACACGCGCTGGCGCTCTTCCTCTGTCAAGGACGGCAGCACCGCGAGAATGCGGCGCAACGTTACTGAGATGTCGTCAACATAGTTCATAGTGCGGATTGCTTCGCCGGAGAGAGGCATGCTTTGGTGCTCCTGAGAATTTAGATACCCTCCCAGTCTAAACGTTCGCGCCGAGCTCTGCCCGTTTCGAACCCTCTTCCACCGGCTTTCCCGCCTCAACACCCTCCGTTGGCTTCTCCCATCCATCGCGATCGGTCATCGCCATCAACTCCGCAAGCTGATTCGCAAAGTCCGGATGCACCGCGTTCAGGCCATACCGCCAACTCCAGTTGCCCGCGCCAGCCGAAGGAGTGTTCATCCTTGCCTCGCTGCCGAGATGCAACACATCCTGCATCGGAAATACACAAAGATTCGCCACAGAACGAGCCGCCGCACGGATCATTGCCCACACAATATCTTCGTCGTGATCCATCTTTTGCAGATAAGTTTGCACATTGGTACGCTCGACATTGCTCACATCATCCCGCCACCAACCCAGGGTCGTGTTATTGTCGTGCGTCCCCGTGTAAACCACCGTGTTCGGGACATAGCGGTGGGGCAGGTAGAGATGTGCCCCGCGATCCGAAAACCCAAATTGAAGAATCCGCATCCCCGGCATGCTGAAGTGCTCCCGCAACTCGTCCACCTCAGGGGTGATTAGCCCAAGATCCTCCGCGACAAATGGGAGATCGCCAAAGACCTCCTTCAGCCGCTGAAACAGTTCATGCCCCGGAGCCTTCACCCACTGCCCGTTGATTGCCGTCTCTTCCTCTGCCGGAATGGACCAGAACGCCTCAAATCCGCGAAAGTGGTCCAGCCGAATCACATCGTATAGAGTCAGCGATCGCCGAATCCGTGCCACCCACCAATCGAATCCGCGCTCCTTCAGCAGACCCCACTTGTAAAGAGGATTCCCCCACCGCTGTCCAGTCACCGAAAAGTAGTCCGGCGGTACACCCGACACCCGGATCGGCCTCAGCTCTTCATCCAACTCGAACATCTCAGGATGCGTCCACACGTCGGCGCTGTCGTAGTTCACAAAGATCGCAACATCACCCATGATGCGAATTTTCCGCTCCGCACAATATCCCCGTAGCCCGCACCATTGCTCGTTGAAAAAAACTGAATGACCTGTTCAACCGCGAGTTCGCGTCCGTACTCGTTCATCAACTTGCTCAACGCATCGCCGTTACGCCGCGCATACTCCGCCGGCCACTCATGCCAGCTCTCATACTCATGCACACGCCGCAGCACGTTGAACATCGCGTAGTCCTGCAGCCATGAGCTATTGTGCTCGCAGAACCTCTGAAAGCTTGCGCGCCTGTCATCCGGCGCATGATCCAGAAAATTACCCGCCGCCTCTTCAATCAGCGGCAGCTTCAACCGGAACGCCGCGTCAAAGTCCGCAGGCCCATCATGCCCCGGCAAGCCCACGATCCGTTCCCTCGCAATCCACCCGTCATGCACCAGCATCTCCAGGCTAATCAGCAGTGGATTTCCCGCAAACGCCGACAGCGCCGAATACGGAGAACTCCCGTATCCTGTCGGACTCAGCGGCAGTACCTGCCACATCCTCTGCTTCGCCGCGGCCAGAAAATCCACAAACGCATACGCGGCCGGCCCAAAGTCCCCTATCCCGCCGTAAGAGGGCAACGACGTAACATGCAGCAAGACTCCCGACAACCGTTCCTGATTGCTCACTTCCCCACTCATCCAGGCCCCCTGTTGTAGCTCCAACCTATGATGCCAGAAACCTATACGCCGACGTAATCGACAGCACAAGACCTAAAAGGTGTTCGATCGAAATATTCGGCGCGGCACGATGAGCATGGCCGCCACCAGGCCGACCACACCTCCGATCATTGTCTCCCAAGCCCTCGACACACGCATGGGCAAACGAGTGATCTCCCGTTGCGGCCATCGTCACGATAAGCGTAAAGGCGAAGGCTGCACACGCAATGTCGTACCACTCCGGGAGCGCCACGGCATAGATGATCATGGCCACCGCCGTCGCCACCCAGATCATAATCGGCAGATGATCGGCCGACGGAAGACACGCCAGCCCTGACGGAACCCCTGTGATCGTTCCAACGATTCGCCCTCGAACCCGCTCGATCGTGCCAGCCCTCGAACTCGCTACAACGTAGGTTGATGCCGTGATCGCGACGACGCGGTCTGTCGCGGCGATTGGCCAGCGTACCATTGCACAGATTCGGTCGAAAGCACCATAGTGCAAAACACAAATGCCCCAGAGGTTCTTCTCCCTGGGGCATCTCAAGTATTGACTAAGAGGCTAGTTTCCAGCTGGCAAACCCGGCTCAGCCTGCCTCTTCGAGAGCCGGACCGCGCCGCCCTTCTCGTACTTTTGTGTCAGCTCGCCGATGTACACGCGGAAGATCTCCTCCCGCTGCTCGTTGAGCAGCTTATCTCTCGTTGCATTGAAGTTCTTAGCGATGTCGTCGGCTGTCGGTTCCTGCTTGTCGATCACGCTAAGAACAACTACAACCCGTCCCGCATTGATCGGTCCTGAGATAGCGCCCTTCGGCAGCGAGAACGCTACCGAACCCGCGCCACTCATCGCGCCGAGATCCGGAACCTGACCATCCTTGCCGACCAGATCGCTCGTCTTCAACGGAACGTTCATCTCGGCCGCGGCCTTCTTCAGATCGTTAAGCACCTTCGCCCGTTCGTCCAGTTTGTTCAACTGAGCGCTCAGCAACTGAGGTACCTGCTGTTCGCGATAGTCTTCAAGAACGTGCGACTTGTAATCCGCAAACTCCGGGGCATGCGCGGGCTTCACATCAGTTACCTGGAACACCGCAAATCCATCGCCTGTGGCAACCGGAGCGGGATCCGCACCCTTCACCACCGAGAACGCCTGCGTCAGCAACGCCGAACCATCCGCCAGTCCGGCAATCACGCCATCTTTGGCAACATAATCAGTCGTCACCGCGTGCAGTCCCTTGGAGGCAGCCGCCTTCTCCAAACCATTTTTCTTCGCATCCGCAGCCAGTGTCGAAGCGAATGTTTGCTCGGCCGCGCCCGCCCTCTGCTGTTCAAGCACCGGCACAATCTCGGGCTTCACCTCGTCCAATGGACGGAGATGCGCCGTCTTCTTCTCCTCTACTTGTAGGATGTGATACCCGAACTGCGTCTTGATCAGATCCGAAGTCTGTCCCGGCGCGAGTGTGAACGCCGCCTTATCAAACTCCGGTACCGTCTTGCCGCGATCCAGCCATCCCAGCTCCCCGCCCTGCGTCTTACTGCCCGGGTCGTCCGAATTCTTGCTCGCGAGATCCGCGAAGTTTCCGCCGCCTTTGATCTGCTTGAGAATGTCCTCAGCCTTCGCCTTTGCAGCGGCATCCGTCTTCGCATCAGAGCCGGCAGGAACGGCGATCAGGATATGGCGAACCTTCACCTGCTCCTTCACCTGGTATTGGTCCTTGTGCGCGTTGTAGTAAGCCAATACATCCGCATCTGAAATCTGAGGCTTGCCACCGGGCAGATTCGACGTGTCGAACGAGACATACTCAATCTTCCGCGTCTCCGGAACAGCATTCGCATAGCGCGCTGCGTTTGTCTTGAAGAACGCCTGCAACTCCGAGTCCGACGGGTTGATCGTCTTGCGCACATCATCCGACGAGATCACAGCGTAGTCGAACTTCACTTTGGTCCCATCGACTTTGTAGGCTTCGCGCACTGCGTTATCCGAGACCGAAACCCCTCCCGTGATCAGCGCCTGGAGACGGTTCAGCTCCATATCGCTCTTCACCTGCGACTCAAAATCCCCACGAGTCGTCTGGAACGCGCTCTGTACGAAGTTAATGTAAGCGTCATCGCCAATATATTGGCCGTTGGGAAACAGATACTGAGCAAATGGTCCTGTCTGCAACTCGCGGCGCAGATCCTCGTCGCTCACCTGAAGGTTCATCCTGTCCGCTTCATGCTTCAGGATCGCCCGCTGCACCAGGATCTGCCCGGCTCGCGGCAAAAAGTAAGGCAGCAACGCATCAGGAAAATGCTGCTGCTGCAGCTGTCGGCTCGCCAGCTGATTTACCTCAACCGTCTTAATCGGCGTGCTCTCCCCAAAGACACGTCCAAAGACCCCAGGCTGTTTGACCGTCGCATACACCGAAGCATCGTTCGTCGTGGCGTTGTCAAAGATGCCCGGCACCAGCGTAATCACCATCGTGATCACGGCAAATCCAATAATGACGGCGAAGATAATCTTCGTGATGCGGTTGTCCTGCTGCAGAATACGAATCATGCTTGACTAAAACCTTCACTTCGCGCGAAAGCCGCTTCCCTGCTGGGAATCGGCTGCGTGCCCGGATTTTGCGTGACCTTGCGGGAGGTCTTTCGACCAGCGCCACGCCGGTTGCAGGGCAAGCGACAAGTATAAATCACCAGCCTTCGGAATTCATCTCCCTTCCCCACCTAGGCCACTTTGTGTCCACCCTTGGACAATCTTTCCACTCGTGGACACCCGCACGTCGGGAGAGGGCATCCACAGCCCAATGAAATGATAAAAACAGGCATTTTCTCCCGTTTCTCCTCTGGCAAGACAATTGCTAAGTCCCTCATAATCATCTCTCCGAGGATCCCGCATGAGCTCGTTCTTTCAAGATCTGAAGATTGCCGTTCGCCACCTGTCAAAGTCGCCCGGATTCGCCGCCACCGCCATTCTGATGCTTGCTTTAGCGATCGGTGCAACCACAGCAATCTTCTCTCTCGTCGAAGGGGTCCTCTTGCGCCCACTTCCCTTTCCAGAACCCAGCCGCCTTGTCGTCCTCTCGGACATCCTCAAAGGCCTGGACGTCGGCGGTAACGGCGAAGCCGGTGTCACTGCCCCCGATATTCGCAACTACACCCGCGACACTCACAGCTTCATCAGCCTCGGCGGATACCAGTCCACCAGCTACGAGCTCTCCGGCGGAGGCGAACCCGCCAATGTAAACGCAGCAAGAATGAGCAGCGGCGTCTTCCCCGCCCTCGCGGTCCAGCCACTCCTCGGGCGGGTCTTCACCCAACAGGAGGACGAGCAGCACCAGCAGGTCATGGTGCTCAGTTACGCAACCTGGCAAAGCCGTTTTCAGGGCGACCCCAATATCCTTGGCCGCAAAGTCCTCCTCGATCGTAAGCCTTACCTGGTTATTGGCGTGATGCCCCGCAACTTCGAATTTCCCCTCGTTCCCGGCCACCTCAACCGTAGCGAACTGTGGGCTCCCATCAGCTTCGAACCGCAAGAGCTCGGAATCGGCGCTATCCCGCCTTCATGGCAGGATTCAGCATCATCTCAATCATCAGGCCACTCAACGACGAGATCGTCGAGGAGGCTCGCCCTCTCATCCGAACCCTCTTCCTCGCCGTCACAGTCGTTCTATTGATAGCCTGCGCCAACCTCGCCGGTCTTCTTCTGGTGCGCTCCATTCGACGCCGCCGCGAGATTGCCGTCCGTCTCGCACTTGGCGCTTCGTCTTCCACCCTGCTCTGGCAGGCCATCCTCGAAAGCCTGGTCCTCAGCGTATCCGGAGGCGTCATTGGGCTTATTCTCGCCGCCGTCGCCCTCCATCTAGGCATTCAAGCATTACCCGAGACGCTGCCACGCATCAATGAGATCGGCCTTGACTGGCCGGTCGTCGCCTTCGCCCTCGGCCTTGCAGTCGTCACCGGCATTCTCTGCGGCCTCGCCCCAGCCTTCGCCGCCATCCGCACCAGCGTCAACGACACCCTCAAAGAAGGCGGCCGAACCGGCACCTCAGGCGGCGGCCACGCCAGGCTCCGCTCAGCTCTGGTCATCTCGGAGATCGCCGTCGCGCTTGTCCTCCTCGCTGCATCCGGGCTGCTGCTCCGCAGCTTCGAGAAGATGCGTCAGGTAGATCTGGGCTTTCAGCCGGATCATACTCTGGTGGCCAATTACAGCCTCCCCAAAAAACAATATGGAAACCAGACAGCCGTCAATGAGTTCGGTCATCAGCTTTTGGCGCGTCTGCAGGCCCTCCCCGGTGTCAAAGCCGTCGGCTTTACTACCTTCCTCCCAGCAAGCGGAAACAATTCCAGCAGCGCCTTTGTCGCTGAAGGACATGTTCTACCAGCAACTGCGGGAGGGCTCGATCTAGGAACCTCAATCGGGTTGCGAGGTGATTACTTCCGGGCGATGGGGATTCCACTCCTCCATGGCAGATTTTTCACACCGGATGACAACGCCAACCAGCCACCCGTCGTCATCGTCAACCACATGCTGGCCCAGCAGTCCTGGCCAAACCAAAACCCCTCGGTAAGAGGTTTCGCATCGGCACAGAGACGATGAAGACACCGTGGGCGGTGGTAGTCGGCGAAGTTGCAGATGTGAAGGAGAACTCCCCCGACCTTCCCCTGAAGCAGCAGTACTACATACCGGACGAGCAGGAGGCAGAGATGGCCGGATCACTCGGATCTCCCACCGACATCGCTGATAATGGCGGATACATTGTATTGCGAACAGCGATGGCACCCGAGCAGATGGAAAACCTGCTGCGTTCCACGGTGCACTCTATCGACCCGCAGCTTCCTCTCACCCAGGTTCAAAGCATGGAGCACGCCATCTCGGACTCTGAAGCTCCGCGCCGCTTCAACACTGCGCTGATCACGTCGTTCGCCTCGATCGCCGTTTTACTTGCCATCCTCGGTATCTACAGCGTCATCGCGTTCTCGGTCGCACTGCGGGTACAGGAGATGGCCATTCGCATGGCCCTCGGCTCGCAGCGCTCCGGTATCTTCCGACTCGTCGTTCTCTCCGGCGCGAAGCTCGCACTCTTCGGTTGCGGAATAGGTCTCGCAGGAGCTGTTGCTGCCTCTAGGTTACTGCGGTCCTTCCTCTTCGGTGTGAGCCCCTTCGATCCGCTTGTCCTTACCCTCGCCACAATCTCACTTCTGCTGCTCGCCTTGGTGGCCTCACTGCTTCCCGCCAGTCGCGCAGCATCCGTAGACCTCACCGAGGCTCTACGATCTGAGTAGCTCAAATGGCCCTCTCTTCAATGGAGAAGGCCGTTGAACACCTTGCAGCGCATAGCAATGACAAACGTCATGACGTCGAGCGATGTGACTGACGTAACTACTGCTTGGCCACGTTAGCGGGACTCGATCCGGCCGTGGCAGGCATATACACGATCACTTCACCGGGCCGCGTGTAGTGCAGCTCTTCGCGCGCCTGATGTTCAATCGCGTTCGGATCACTTTGCAGTCTGCCTACATGCCCCTTCAACAGATCGTTCTCCCGTTGCAGGCTACGCAGCTGGCCGTCCAGGCTCTGGGCATCATTACGCTTCTGCTGATACACCGTCAGCCCGTTCTGCCCAAAGATAACGTGGTATCCCATCGCCACCGCGAGCACCGCCGCCGCGCCGGTAGCGACCTTCCGCCACCCCACTCGGGCAGATTTCGACAGGGGCACGATCGCACCTGACCGCTTCGCACCCATACCTGTTGTATTCAAACGAGCCATCTCAAATTCCAGTACAAACTTCACATCATTTACCGTCAAGCGGAAAACCTAATTTCAACCAGCACGTACCTACTTCATTATGCTTCGCCTGCAAGACATCTCAAAAGAAAGCAAATCGTCCCATAACAACCTGAACCGAAAAACTGCACGAACCTGAGCCTCCTTGTTATCCTTCTGATGGAGCATGCGGATTCTTTTTGCCATCTCGACCCATCGTTTCCTTGCTCACGACACAACCAGTACCTCGGTCTTTCACCTCCAACTGGCTTACAATCGAAGAGCCGAGATCGCCTCTCACCGGCCTTACAACGTGTCAACCGGGCTCACACAGAATCCGTCATAAGGGCCTGATCTAAAAATTCGACATCGCCGGGACGAGCATCAAAGCAACTTCATCAAGCATCACCAGCGCGAAAGGACCCTCCAGCATGCAATCCGCTACATCCTCTCAACTCGATCTCACTCGCCACTCCGGATCGCTTCAGGAGTCCCTCTCCGGCAATGTCATCCTCACTGTCGCAGCTAGCGCCTTCGTCGGCATCTGCGCTCACATCTCTCTGCCGCTCCCCTTCACGCCCGTGCCGCTCACTCTGCAGAACATCGCGGTCATCCTCGTCGGCATGCTGCTTGGCCCCGTCGCTGGCTTCTCCGCGATGGTCCTCTATCTTGCCGAAGGAGCCATGGGCCTTCCCGTCTTCACCCCCACAGCGTCGGCGGCATCGCGCATCTGCTCGGCCCCAACGCGGGCTACCTCTTCTCCTACCCTCTCGCCGCTGCCACCGCCGGTTGGGCCGTCCGCGCCATGCAACGCATCACAACACGCTTCCGCGCCGGCCTCGTAGCCGCCACCATCGCAAGTGCACCCATCTTCCTCCTCGGAGCAGGCTGGCTCTCGCATCTCCTCCACACCAGCGCCGCAGCCACCTGGACCATGGCCGTCGCCCCGTTCCTTCCCGGTGAAGTCGTCAAGATCACCGCTGCCGCCGGCATCTTCAGCTCGCTCCAACGCTGGCGTCAGTCGTAACCTTAGCGACCCAGCCGCAAGCATCCAACCGCAGCGCAACGCCTCTTTACTCCCCTTGCGCATCACACAGGCATCACGAACACCGAAGGAAGCATCATGACCACCGCCACCACCGCAATCCAGGAAATCAGCATCGCCCACAGCCCCGACTCCGACGACGCCTTCATGTTCTACGGCCTCGCTACCAACAAGGTTCGAGTCCCCGGCTTCAAGTTCACCCATACCCTCACCGACATCGAGACCCTTAATCACCGAGCTATCAACGAGGCCTTCTACGACGTCACCGCCATCTCCTTCCACGCCTACCCCTACTTGCAAGATAACTACACCCTCATGTCCTGCGGTGGCAGCGTCGGCGAAGGCTACGGCCCCATGATCGTCGCGCCCCGCAAGCTCTCTCTCGACGACGTGAAGAAGACCCGCATCGCCGTCCCCGGCACCCTCACCACCGCCTACCTCACCCTCAAGCTCCTCGCCCCCGAGATCGAAACCGTCACCGTCCCCTTCGACAAGATCATCCCCTCTGTTGTCGCGGGCGAGTTCGACGCCGGCCTCATCATCCACGAAGGCCAGCTCACCTACGCCAACGACGGCCTCATCAAGCTGCTCGATCTCGGCCAGTGGTGGCGCGAACAGACCGGCCTCCTCTCCCCTCGGCGGCAACGCCATCCGCCGCTCCCTCGGAGCCGAAACCCTCCTCACCACCACCAACGCCCTGCGCGATAGCATCCAGCACGCGCTCGACCACCGCGAAGAGGCTCTGACCTACGCGATGCAGTTCGCCCGCGACCTCGATCCCACCCTCGCCAACCGCTTCGTCGGCATGTACGTCAATGAGCGCACCCTCAACTACGGCGAAGACGGCAAAGAAGCTATTCGCAAGCTCCTCGCCATGGGCTACGATCGCGGCATCATCCCCCACCGCGCCAAAGTAGACTTCGTCGGCTAGTCTAAGGTTTGTAGCCGCTCGAGCACCAACCGCGGCGAAAATACTTTCGACCAACTCACAGCTTGCAGCCAGTGTTTTACGCTGCAAGCTGTGCTATCTTTAACAAGTCGGCTGATTGAGTCCTGCCTGAAATACCCATGCAAAGACTCTCACCGATCTCCTCTCCAGGAGCAAAAAACAAAAGGACGCGTAGCTCAGTTGGTAGAGCATTCGACTCTTAATCGACTGGTCGTAGGTTCGATCCCTACCGCGTCCACCATTTTTCTCCCAACCTTTCAAGATGCATAAGCCTTATAGCAATATGAAATAGCTCTGTCTTGAATTTCGGTCAAATTGCCCCAAATAACCCGGGCTCTTCGCATTCCGGCATGGATCTCGATAGAATTCGCGACCTCCTTCAGCCCTGCAATCACATTTCTGACCAATTGCGATCAAACGGATTGTGAGATCGCGATCGGTTGAGGCCGCGAGTCGCACAGACTCTCCATATTTCCAGGAGAAGTCGATCTTTGCCTCTTCAAACGAAGTGAAGAGTGGCTTGCGGACAACCTGAAAAGCGATCGTGTCCTCGGGTTTCGGTGGGACTGACGCTTCTTGCGTTCTGACAGGCTTGAACTCAGCCGAACCAAGCGCCACGCGTGCCGACTTGTTTCGCCACGTCGTCGTGGAAAGGCACTTCGGGTGCCACTGGAAGGAAACTGGCCGAAGCTACCACGCACGTTCACAACCCGAACGCAACGCCTTACGCCATCGCGAGAGGCGCGATAGTCCTTGCAGGGACTTCTATTGTCCCGTTGTCCTATAGGCGAGAATCGAGGAGCCTGAGGCGCTTCCGTTCATATTATTCGACTGTAAAAGAAGTTCGAAGTAGGGCAACGATCCATTTTTCTGCCTGATCTTTTCTAGGAATGGCGAGAGGCGGGAATCGTCAAAGATAAAGTCGGCGGCTGACTCAGTTCCTGCCATCGAAGTTCCTTCGAGGAGCAGAACGGATCCCGAACCCTCGATGTTCGGACGTAAGGCAATCAAACCGTAGATACGATGAACCGGGCCAGTCAGATCCGCTTCGTAGCGAGACAGTTCATTGTTCTGAGGAAGACGATTCAGAACCAGGAAGCGTTGATTCTGATGATCGTGAACAAAGATGAAGTTCATCTTGTCCTCGAAGAGCTGTACCCAAGGTGTTCCCTCTTTTGAGCCGAGCAGGATGACTGGTCTGTTCTTCAGATCGTTTGGACGGAGGTCGCGGGCGTAGCGCAGCTGTATGCGATTGGGCGCAGCGCCAGGAAGTTGATAGAGCTTGGTGACGATGTCGAGATCCACGATGGACGTGTAGCGCCTGGACGCTAACACCTTTGCGATCTCTACCGTCGTGCCGGCGGGAGGAGCGACGTGGGTGCGGTAGTCGCCGCTTAGATATTCGGCGAGATTGACATTTGTACTGGTGAGTGTCTGAAGACTGGTGAGCCCTGTGTCCGACGCGACGACCAGAGGCGACTGATCGGGTCCGAAGAAAGCGCTCCAAAGAGGGTGCTTCGGTACACTCAATGCGACCGCGGGAGCGGAGTGTGCGCGAAACAGAAGAAAGACGATAAACATGCATGCCACCAGCAGAGCGCTGCCAGTTGACCAGAATAGAGGACGGTACCATTCCGATACCGGTGCCGAGCACATGAGCGCGGAGCGATCATCGGCGCTTGACGAAGACGCAGAGACTACGCGAGATTGCTCGGGCGCGGTTACTGATTGAACTTCGAAGAGAGGCGTGTAGCCACCCTTCGGAATCGACAACCGTATGGGCTCGCGAGCACCCTCTTCGTTGAAGTACTGCTCCAGCCTTTGACGAAGCCGGCTCGCGTGAGAGCGCACAATACCGTCAATGGATGGGTCATAGTTGGGAGGTCGCTCGAAGAGTGCTTCTCCGATACTCTGCTCATTGATCTCGTCGGATCGTCCCTTCAGCGCCAGCTCACAGAGGTGTGTCAGGAGACTGCAGAGCCGGGGCGATCGTAGGAACGCGGGAGAGCCAACGATGCGCTCGACCAACTCCCATCGCGGATCGTTTTCAAGCGTTTGATTAACTTCGAGTTGAAGAGGTTGGTTGCGCAATTCACCGGCCAGTCGAAGCTTTGACTCAAGTACACACACGCGCGATGAATACGATGTAAACGCGAGTTCTGGCGTTGGAATTGCGGAAAGGTCTGTTAAACCGACTCCCTGGAAACCATCTTTAATAGAATGTAAATCGTTCAAAACATTGCGCATGCGCCGTTTAACATTTGCTGTTGCGGCGAATTGACTGAGAGAGTGCCAAAAACTTGGCTAGAGTTCGGGTCATCGGCCCGACCGAGCATCCCTGACCTGCCCCACTTAGGAGCCAATCGCATGTGCAGCAATTTTTCCCACTCTCAGAGTCGAAGACAGTCGCCCTCTTCCCACAAAAGATCATGGTTAGACGGAGCAATGTTCCGTTACGCCCTGGTGATATTCCTGCTGCTGTCTGTGTTGCCGGCGATGGCGCAGTTTGACTCTGCAAGTGTGCTGGGGGTGATCAAGGATCCCAGCGGAGCAGGCGTCGGATCGGCTTCGGTGACGCTTCTTAGTCCGTCGAAGGGTGTTGGAACGACTCGGCAGACGGATGAGAACGGAAATTATGAGTTCACGAACGTGCAGGCTGGCGAGTACACGATTTCAGTGAAGGCTTCTGGATTCGAGAAATCGGACACGGACCGATTTACGGTTACGGTGGGAGCAAGACAGCGCGTTGATCTCTCGTTGAAGATAGGTGCGGACAGCCAGACGGTTACGGTGTCGGATGCCGCGACCCTTCTTGAAACCGACACCAGCGATCGCGGCGAGACGGTTCAAACTCGTGAGGCAGTCACTCTTCCGTTGAACGGCCGCTCCTACGCTGACCTGTCGACGCTGGTTCCGGGTGTGCGCAAGTCGCTACTTGAGACCTTGTCCGCTCCGCCCCGCGATGCCTCCTACAACGTCAACGGCCAGAACTCGATGACGAATAACTTCCAGCTCGACGGAATCGACAACAACGCGTACCAGACTGCGAACCAGGGCTTTTCCAATGAAGCTGTCATTCCCTCACCTGACGCGGTGCAGGAGTTCAAGGTGCAGACCGACAACTACAGCGCGGAGTACGGCCGGGCTGGAGGCGCAATCATCAACGCAACGATTCGCAGCGGAACAAACAACTTCCATGGAGTCATCTACGACTATCTCCGCAATACTGATCTAAACGCATACGGCCCATTCATCGGATCCGGCGTGAAGCCGACGCTGGTGCAGAACCAGTTCGGCGCTACGCTGGGTGGTCCGATCAAGCGCGACAAACTGTTCTTCTTCGCTGACTATGAGGGACTGCGCGTTGTGAATCGTGCAATCCAGACCGCCGTTGTCCCCACCGTAGCGCAGGCAAAGGGAGTCTTTACCGACGCGGCAGGCAATCCGATTGCTCTGAGCAACCCCATCACTGGTGTGAAGTACCCGAACGGCGTGATCCCAGCCTCGGACCAGAGTCCGTTCGCAGCAAAGGTGCTGAGCATCCTGCAGGCAGATGCAGCCCCCAACACACCCGTCGCCCCCGGCGGCCAGAACTTCACCTCGACACCCGCCAATACCAACAATGGAAACAAGGGTGATGTCCGCGTGGATGCGTACATCAGTCCGCGGTCGACCGCCTTTGCACGCTATAGTCAGAGTTCGTCGGTCGTCTTCCTGGCGCCGAATATTCCTGGACTGGCTGGAGGAAACAGCAACGGAACCCTATACGCCTATACGCGCCAGATAGCCGGCGGCTATAACTTCTCGCCCACCTCGAACTCAATTCTGCAGCTTCGGCTGGGCCTTACCTGGACGAAGAGCGGCAAGGCACCCGTCAACATCGGCGCCGACAATCTCTTGGCAGACTTCAACATCCCTAATATCCCAAGCGATCCCAGCGTAAACGGCGGTCTGAACAGCCAGGCTGTCACGGGGTTCTCGCAGTTCGGGCGGCAGACCACGAATCCGCAGTTCACCAGTCCTTACGTCGCCAATCCAAAAGTCAACTACGGCTTTCTCAAAGGGCGCAACAGCTTCAAGGTGGGCGCCGAATACGGCTACCTCAACGAGGCTATCTCAGACTTCCATCCGCAGGACGGAGAAGACTTCTACGCGGGCCAATTCAGCCGTAACGCTCCAGGCACTGCGAACGGCAGTTGCCCCCTCCTTCCCCAACCCCAACCAACCCCCATCCCGTTCCGCCGCTAGTATGCCCCACCGATTTCTCGCATCTGCAGGCATATAACCTTGCCGACTTCCTCGTCGGTGCACGCAACAGCTATCAGCTCAACAACCTCGCAACCATTCAATATGAGCGTCGCTGGTATATGGGTTACATGCAGGACGACTTCAAGTTCAGCAACCGGCTCACCTTCAACCTCGGTCTACGCTACGAATTGGTAACGCCGAACTGGGAGCAACACAATCACCTGGCGAACTTCGATCCCACCAACAACACTCTGGTACAGGCATCTGGTGGTTCGCTGTACAACAAATCTCTCATCAATCTGGATAAGAAAGATCTGGCGCCCCGCTTCGGCTTTGCCTTCCAGGTCGATCCGAAGACAGTCATCCGCGGCGGCTATGGAATCGGGTACATGCACTACTTCCGTTTTGGCGGTGAGAGCACGCTTGGCTACAACGGTCCCTACATCGTCGATGCAACGATCAACCAGACTCCGCCAAATCTAGCGGCTGGCAAGACGCAACCGCTCTGCACGTCGCTGACGCAGAACCCCAGTACCTGCTTCCGCACCACGCAGTCGGGCTACCAGACCAACTTCGCTTCGGCGCAGAACTTTTCCACGCTGGCTGCGCAGACCCGTTACATCCCACGCAACTTCGAGGCGGCTTACATGCAGGCCTACCACCTCACCGTGCAACGAGAGCTGATGAAGGACACGACCCTTGAGGTCTCCTATGTCGGAAGTCATGGAGTCCATATTCCCGTCCTCGCTGACTTCAACCAGGGTTCGACTGAGCCGGTAAGCTGCAACACGATTGCTGCAGACTGTCTCTCGCAGCAGGCTCGGCGGCCAATCGCAAACTTCACCAACATCCTGACCGCACTCCCGCAGGGTTACCTCATCTACAACTCACTCCAGACGAAGCTCGAGCGGCGGTACAGCAACGGAGTCTACCTGATCAACTCCTTCACCTGGTCGAGGGCGTTCAACAATGCTTCAGCCGATCTTGAGACCTTCGGTGGTGACTCGGCGGTGGTCAATCTCTACAATCCGGCGGCAGATCGTGGACCGTCGAGCTACGACCAGCCTTTCAATGACATCTTATCCATCATCGCGGACCTTCCCTTTGGCAAAGGTCGGATGTTCGGCCAGGGTGCTCCCGCGTGGCAGCAGGCGACCCTGGGCGGCTGGCAGGTGTCGGCGATCAATGTGGTCACAAGCGGCCTACCGATCAACCTGACCTACGCTCCAACGTCACAAGTTGTGGTCTCGAGCACCAGCGCGGCGTATGCAGTACGCCCAAACCTGGTCAGCACAGAGAAGGCAGTGTATGCGCCGAAGTCGAATTGGAAGAAGGGAGCCAGCACGCTCACTGGAACGCTGCTCGCGAGTCAGGTGACTGTGCCAACACCGAGCCAGTACTTCGGCAACTCGGGACGCAATAGCCTGAGAGGACCTGCCTTCGCCCAGATGGACCTCGCTCTTCACAAAACCCTTCCCCTCTGGTCGGAGTCGAGCAAGCTTGAGTTCCGCGTCGAAGCCTTCAACGTCTTCAACTCAACGAACTTTGAGTATCCCGACAGCGCCGTCACCGATGGCGGAAGCTTCGGGGCTTACAGTTCAGCCGTCGTCTACCCCTCCCGTCAGGTGCAGCTCGCACTGCGCCTCTCCTTCTAAATTCCTCCTCAGGAAAGATCCGGTCCAGCACCTACGACCCGCTGGACCGGACGCCCTTCTTCAAAACACAATGGAGACACCTCTTTAATGAACGCTCATCGATCCACTGCCCTGTGTCTTACAGCTCTCGTCATGGGACTGCAGACGTTCGCCTACGCACAGACTGCCTCTGACAACAGCATCCGCATGAACCAGGTTCAGATCGTCGGCTCGCACAACAGCTACCACGCAGGAATCGCTCCCAGCGAATCCAAGCTTGTGAAGGAAAAGAACCCCAAGCTCTATCAAGCCTTTGAATACCGCCATCGTCCTCTCGATCAGCAGTTGAACTCAGGCATTCGCCAGATCGAATTGGACATCTATGCCGACAGCGCAGGCGGACGCTATGCCCATCCGGGAGGTCCGGCAGCTGTTGCTGCGGCTGGTCTACCGGCTGATCCCGCGTTCGACCCACAGGGAATCATGAGTAAGCCCGGCTTCAAGGTGATGCATGTGCAGGACCTCGATTACCGCAGCACCTGCCAGCCGTTCGTCGCATGTCTGCAGATCGTTCGCACGTGGTCAAAGGCCCATCCGAAGCACGTGCCCATCTACATCCTGCTCGAGACCAAACAGACCGATCTCCCCCGCAGTATCACGCTCTCCCCACCGAGAAGTTCACGTCATCGACCTTCGACGCGCTGGATGCCGAGATCCGTTCCGTCTTCTCTTCCGGCGAGATCATTACGCCTGATCAGGTTCGAGGAAGACACAAGACGCTGGAAGAGGCGGTACTCCAGAACCAATGGCCCACGCTCGCGAAGGCACGTGGAATGGTTGTCTTCTTGATGGACCAGCGTCCCGTAGGCCCTGTATATCTCGAAGGGCACGACTCCCTCCGTGGCCGTGTGATCTTCACGAACGCAGTGCCTGGTCAGACGGACTGCGCATTCACCGAAGAGAACGACGGAACACAAGAGACCATCACAGAGCTAGTCCGCAAAGGCTACCTCGTTCGCACTCGCACCGACGCCGACACGAAGGAGGCTCGAACCGGAGAGACAGCTCGTCGCGATGCGGCACTGGCAAGCGGCGCACAACTGCTCAGCACAGACTATCCTGCGTCTGAACCTTCGCAGTGGACCCAGTACTCCGTGAGCCTTCCCAACGATGCAATCGCTCGCTGCAACCCGGTGAATGCACGAACTGCATGCTCTGACGCAGCTCTAACCAGTGCGAACGACAACTAAAACCAAACGTATATGGCAGAGCGAGACGATGGAGGTATCAAGAAAACCCTTGCTGTCTTTTCGCTCTGCTATGAAGGGACGTTCTCCCCGGCTGTTTAATGGAGGTAGTCTTTCAGCTGGCAGCATCGCGCAGCAGTCGCACTAGCGTTCTTCGCGATGCAGCAGTACCCACAAAGTGGACACCAACGCCATCGCAGCGAAGGTGCGAGGGACTTTGCCGCTGAAGAGAAGGCGAAGAAGATATCGCAGCCTCAATCGGTCCGAAATGCCTTTGTAAGTAGCCCTAACGAAGGAACCTCAGGCCGACAAACAATTGGTGGCTGTGTGGACGCCATTTCCCCAGCCTTTGATCACTCCCTCTTCCCGCATGCGAGGGAGTCCGGGGAGTGCCCTTTTCGACCGATTTATGCAACCGGGTAAAGTGGCAGATCCGGATGTATAACTTCTGACCTCTCAGTATTCTTGATCGAAGTGAATAAGACTACAGTCTGTTGTTCCTGAACACATCCGGGGTCAAACTCATTAGCGGGTCCGAAACGCCAATGCAGGTCACGACCACATGCGGGCACGACCACAACAGTCCAACCCCGTTTGAGTCCGTCGTTGTGACGAAGAGTCGTGAACAATTCATCCTGCCCGATGCAGCTATTATGTCGGCTACATGTAAGCTACCGATCCATCAATTCCAATGTAAAAGCTGCTGCTTGAAAATCTCCACGCAGGTCGACATCAACGCCATGCTGCATCCAAAAGGCGCCACTGGCAACTGCCGGGGAATTTCCGGACAGTTTCCCGTCGAGCGCCTCGATGCGATACATTGCGTCGATCTTCAATCCACGAAGATAAATTCTTGGAAAGGGATATAGCATCTGGCTGGAGTGCAGAAAAGCGAAAACGACGGCATGTCGTTGATCTTCCGACACCGATTCAGTCACGGACTGCTCACTTCCATTCTGTGGTGAGATCAAGCGGTAGAGCGAGCCTCGCTGCACGATCTCCCGAATCTGTTTGTACTGGGTCACCATCTTTTTCGCAGTTGCAAAATCCTCCGGCTTCCAGTTGTTCAGATTTGAACCGACACCGAGCGATCCCTGCATGGAGGAGAGAAAACGGTATTCGAGTGACACAGTTCTCTGATTGACCCAGGTCGGCGAGTCCGTGACCCACGCCATCATCACGCCTGGAGCATAAGCGTAAGTGAATCCATCCTGTATCAAGAGACGATCAAACGCATCGGTATTATCGGACGGCCAAACTTCGTCCGTGTAATGCATGATTCCAAGGTCCACCCGACTGCCACCTCCGGAGCAACTTTCAATCTCAACATGGGGATGTTTCGTGCGAAGCTCATCGAGGATGGAGTATAGATTTTGAATATAGGCGATGTAGACCTTCTTCTCGTCCTCGGGCGCCACCGCGGGCCAGCCCGGTTCGGACCAGTTACGGTTGTAATCCCACTTCAGAAATGCAATGTCGTTTTCCCTTAGCAGCTTATCGAGAAACTCGAAGACATATTCGCGCACATCCGGACGAGCCAGGTTGAGCATCAACTGATTCCGTCCCTCGGTTCGCGGCCGACCGGTGAAGTTCAACACCCAGTCAGAATGTTTGCGATAGAGATCGCTATTCGGATTGACCATTTCTGGCTCAACCCATAGCCCAAAATCCATATGGAGAGAGTGGACCTTGTCGATCAGCGGCTTGAGGCCATGCGGAAACTTCTCCGGATTCACGTACCAGTCTCCGAGACCGGCGCGGTCGGTAGAGCGTTGACCAAACCAGCCGTCATCTACGACAAAGCGCTCGACGCCGATGCTCGCTGCTTTCTCCGCGAGAGCTTCCTGTCCAGCCTCATCCACCTTGAACTCCGTCGCCTCCCAGGAGTTGTACAAAACGGGACGAAGCTTCGGACCAGGTGCGTGCGGCAAGATGCTCGAGATCTCGAAGCGGTGTAGAAGTCTTGAAGCCCCTCCGATGCCGTCATGCGAGTACCCAGCATAAAAGTCGGGTGACTGCAGGTGCTCCCCAGGGGCCAGAAGATAGCCAAAATCAAAGCGATTGGGGCCTCCTGTCACACGAACTTGCTGTGCAGCATCCTGTTCAATGCTGATCTGCCAGGAGCCACTCCACCCCAGAGCGCCAAACCAAACCTCGCCGTGGTCCTGATCATTTGAGCCGTTCCGATCGATAGCAAACCATGGGTTGTTCTGGGCACCCGTCGATCCGCGACGGCTCTCGAGAATTGTTTTTCCCGGCTGAATGATTTGCTCGCGGAGGTTCCATTCCCCTGCCCAACGACCGGTGAGGTAACGCAAGCGGTAATCAGTGCCGCGCGGCAGGTTCCACGTGCCCGAAGCAATCTCCTCAACTGTGAGCGGAGCGGAAGTTCTGTTCTGTACTTGTGCCGACCGCCTCAAAACGCCCGTAGTTGCCTCGATCTGATACTGCAATTCGACATAGACCTCCCGCGAGACATCCTTCAACAGAATAGTGAGTTGGCTTCCGTCTATCCGATGCGAGACATACTGCAGAACCACGTCTCTATTTCCATCCGGGAAAGTAACCTTCAGGTCAGGCTCAACGTAAAGTCCTCCTCCCCAGCCAACGAACTCTTGTTGCGTCGTGTTGCTCGAAGACTCGAAGGAAGATAGGCCAGGATCAGAATGCGGCATTGCGAAGGCATCCGCAGTACTCAGACGTTTTCCCCAATAAATCGCCTGTAGTTGTTTCTTTTCGTTAATTCCGAGCACATAGGATATATCGCCCGCATCAATGCGAAAGACCTGCGTCTGCCCATCAAAATGAATCAAAGCTGCATTCGATTGCCCTGCCGCAAACAGGGGACGGAGCGCGCCCACAAATACCATGCAAAACAAGACGATGAAGCGAAGCCTGAGTTCGGGCATTGCCCCACCACAGAGAGGTTCCGTTTTAGTCCCTCGTCCAATCTTCGCCGTTATCGCAGCATTCATTCGTCGCTCCATCCAATTGTTTGAACAGTTGTATTACAAAGACACTATCGCTTTGTGTCTTCCTAAGCTCTCTTTGCTTCGGAAGGACAACTCCGTCAACCGCACTATATGGCCTTGCTCTACCCGGATCGACAGCACGGTTCTTCCGTAACGGACGTCGCAAGTCCCACCCATTTTGCTCGAAATCGCCGCAGAGATTAGTCGGTTCGAACGCCAACGCATGTCCACCTGGAAGCCTCCCCGAGCACAAAGTCCGCTGACCCGTCCATCTGGCCACGCTATCGGCAGGGCTGGTAAAAGATGTAGGAAGTCACCTTGCGATTGCAGCAGCATCTCGGCAAGACCGGCAGCTCCAGCAGTATTGCCGTCGATTGCGAAGATATTTTCTGTAGCGCCGGCAACGCCACCGCGAGAGTAGGTCAGGAGATTGTCCTCGGTCGCTTTGCCGATGAGGCCAACCAAGTGAAGATGTGCCGCCTCTCCATCCCAAAGTCTGGCATAGTAGTTCACGAGATTGGCGCGGCTCCACTCTGTGTCCTCCCAATCCGGTTGATTGATACGCCTCTCCAGAGTGACGCGCGCAGCCTTGGCGAGCGCAGGGGTCTTTTCTGGGGAGATTTGGTTCTCCGGATAGAGGGCAATCAGGTGTGAGGTGTGCCTATGATTCGGCTCAGCCTCTTCAAAGTCTTCCAACCACTCCTGCAACTGACCATAACGCCCAATCTGGAATGGAGGAAGCCTCTCTTTCGCCCGTCGAAGCTCCATGCCGAAGCTAGAGTCGACTGAGAGCCTCGCTTGAATTTCCAGGCAGATACTAAAGAGCGCATAGACGAGGACACGGTCACAAGTAGGTCCCATCGATTCGCTGCAGTCAGCGCCTGATGGAGTGCGAAATGCATTCTCCGGTGAGTCGGATGGTCCAGTCACCAGCCAGCCATGTTTCGGATGTTCCACCATATATGCAGTGAAGAACTCAGCGGCCTCCTTAAATACCGGATACACGCGTTCGCGAAGGAACTTCAGGTCCTGCGTAAAACGGAAGTGCTCCCACATCTGGAGCGCGATCCAGATGCCTGACGTGACGAAGATTCCCCATCCCAACCCCCAGCCGGGTGCGGTATAGCCCCAGGGATTTGTAACCACATGACTGACCCACCCATGCACGCCGTAAAGACTCCGTGCAGTGCGCCTGCCTGACCCGACCATCTGCTCGATCAGGGCGAAGAGTGGAAGCTGTGACTCCGTGAGGTTGCCGACCTCGGCTAACCAATAGTTTTGCTCGGTATTGATGTCCAAGTGAAAGTCGTCAGTCCACCCCATACTCGAAGCAAGTCCATCGTTCCAGATTCCCTGCAACGCAAGTGGAAGAGATGAGTTCGCTCGCGAACCGGCAATCGTCAGGTAGCGCCCATATTGAAAAAAGAGCGCACACAATCCAGGATCGCTGACCCCTGCCTCCAACGACCGCCGCCTCTGGTCGGTTGGAATTCTTTTAGCTCCCGCTCGAGATCCCAGATCGATCTGAACACGACGGAATAGGTTCTGATGGTCCGCGATATGATTTCGACGGAGTTCTCCATAACTCTTCGAAGTGGCTCCCTGTATCGCCTCAGCGCAGTCCATCTCCGGAACGTGCCCACCATAGCTGGTGGCAATTGCGACGATTAGCGTCACGGCATCTGCGTTGTCGATCTGAAGATGCTCTTCTCCGCACGCGACCACCCCTCCCACAGGAAGCAGACGGACGCAGCATTCCACCTCAACGCCTTGCTCCCCGTCACTGTGCATCAATTCGAATGCATGACCTCGAAAGATAAGCGTGTCAGATCCGGACCGAGTGACCTTTCCTGGTAACTTGATACTCTCGAACATCATTTTGAAACTGACTTGCCCAGGGGTTTCGCTTCGGAGGTTTACGACAAGTACACCGTCTGGATTTGAAGAGAACGTCTCTCGCATAAAACGATTCCCATCAGCCCGATACTCTACACGAGCAACTCCCTCGTCCAGATCGAGGGAACGCCTGTACTGACTTGGATCACCGCGATGAGCCACTTCTAAAATGAGATCGAGCAGCGGGAGGTTAGTGCCAAACGAACTCGGGTGGCTGAGAAGACACTCTTCACAGAGCTTTCGCCCCTGAACATAGTCCCCTTGGAACAGGAGTGCGCGTATCTCATCAAGATGTGTCGCTCCCCGTGGATTAATATCGGATACGCCTGGCGCGCCGGACCAAACCGTTGACTCAGTCAAAGCGATCCGCTCCTTCGTGACGCCCCCGTAGACCATCCCGCCAATCCTTCCGTTCCCGATAGGAAGGGCCTCGAGCCAACGTCTCGCTTCGCCGCGGTACCAGAGGACCTGATCAGTCACCGCCTCCTCTCCGAATGCAAGGCGCGCGTTGACCGGAACGGCCGCGAGAGCCAGACCGCCCCGGACAAATTCCCGTCTAGTAGGAGACATGGGCTCTCTCCGCAGAGCTACTAAAGCCTCTGCCCGCTCGGGTACCTGCTCGATCAGAATCGGCAAATCCGATGCCTCTCATCAATTGTGGGATTGACTGACCACGTGAGTCTCGGTAGCCTCGGCATGAGCGCAAGACAAAAGGCCTGTGCGGCGAATGCGAAACCACCGTAAGATGAGCCTTGTGGTTTGTGGCACAACTTCTGACCCGATGAATAGCGCACCCAGATCTGCCGGAATCAAAGACATAGCTCGAGCACTCGGGATCTCGATTGGCACGGTCGATCGAGTCCTGCATAACCGAACTGGCGTCAGTTTGAAGACCAAAGCCCGTGTGCTTGAGACGGCCGAGAAATTGGGCTACAAACCCAATCTTGCCGCGCAGGCGCTGAAGCTCAACCGTACGATCGAAATTGCAGTCGTTCTTCCCAAGCAGATCTCTCATTTTTTTGATCCTTTGCGCGCAGGGATACGCTCCGCTGCCGAAGCCACCGTCGGCATGCGCGTCAAGGTCACCTTCCATGAGTATCCGCGTTTGGGACAGGGGGATCGTGAGTTGCTCGAGAGCAGGCTCAAGGAAAAATGCGACGGCATCATCTTTACCCCAGGAAATCCGAGGAAGCTTGATCCGATCATCAATCGCTTGACCGCGCATGGCACCGCGATGCTCTGTGTTGCCAGCGATGCTCCCTCCAGCGAGCGTATCGGTCTCGTTTCTGCGCACGCCTATACCAGCGGTGCGTTGGCGGCGGAACTCCTGGCTCACAAGCTCGCGCGGAAAGCGCATGTAGCGACCATCACTGGCGAACTTACGACTCTCGACCACGCTGACAAACTTCGCGGCTTCGCAGCTACCCTTGCCATGCTTGCTCCTCATCTCAGCTTGCTTCCGGCGATCGAGTCGCATGAACGTCCCAGGGAAGCGTATCGCCAAACAATTGCGCTGCTCCGCGGTGAAACGAAGCCGCAAGGCCTGTACATCAGCACGGCGAACAGCCTTCCGGTTCTCCAGGCGCTGGAAGAGGAAGGCCTGCTTGGGAAGATTCAGGTCGTCACAACCGATCTGTTCCAGGAGTTGGTCCCTCTGATCGAGACGGGCAAAATTCTCGCAACGCTCTATCAGCGCCCTTTCACTCAAGGAAAGGTCGCATTTGAAAGCCTCGTCGCCTATCTTCTCGAAGAGAAAAAGGCCTCTCCTATGATCCGTCTCGCACCGCATATTATCTTTCGCAGCAACCTTCCTCTCTTCACCGACCGTTTGGACGACCTGACAGACACGTCGCAGTCTTAGGCCCGGTAACTGTTGTTTCCCGCTGTCCAGGCCTATTCTATTTCCCGCTCTCGGGAATGAAACGAATCGCGCATCCTCCACCCGCGGCCAAATGCAAGATCAGCTGATCCGCTCTGTGCACAATCTGTTTTTTGATCGTGACATGCTCGGGATGATCCCCTGCATCAGCCCCGTCCTGATAAATCTCGGCGATATATCGTCCGCTACCGAGAAAGTTTAGGGGCACATGGAGGTCGCGTGATGTCCAGTTGGTAATGCTGCCGAGATACCATTCGTTGCCGTGACTCCGCGCGATCGTCACGAACTCTCCTGGCTCGCCATTGAGAACATGCATCGAGTCCCATTGCGTCGGAACTTCACGAATAAATTGAAAAGCAGGCTGATCAGCGTAAGCCTGAGGGCTGTCCGACACCATTTGAAATGGAGTCTGGAAGACGACATAGAGCGCGAGTTGCTGCGCTCGAGTGCCCATCACCATAGGGCTCTCATCGCGGGCAAGAAAATCGTCTTCTGTGGCATTAGTGAAACCGCCAGGTGTGTAATCTAAGGGACCGGCAATCAAGCGGGTAAATGGAAAGACGGTTCGATCCACAGGACTATCGCGTCTGCCGACTTTGTTGTTCTCGGCTCCCAGGACGGCTTCGTAGCTAAGCACATTCGGATAAGTTCTTTCGATACCCCAGGGTTTGCTGGCTCCATGGAAGTCCACCATCAGGTGATGTTCCGCGGCTTCGCGAGCAACGTCATAGTAGAACTTTATTCCTTCCTGATCGTCTCGATTGATGAAATCGATCTTCACGCCGGCGACTCCCCAGCTCTCAAAAAGCGGGAACGCTTCCTTCATCTGATCCATCACCGAGGTGGAGTAGAGCCAGATCCAAACCCTGACGTGCTTTGCGGCGGCGTAGCGCACCAATTCGGGCACATCGACGTTACCGCGCAGCTTGGTGATGTCGCGTCCGTCGGCCCAACCTGCGTCAAGCAGCATGTAAGGAAAGCCCGACTGTGCAGCAAAATCTACGTAGTACTCCATATTCTTCGTGCTATATGCCGACTTTCCATCCGGTCCGATGTCCCCTGCCCACCAATTCCAGGACGCTTTTCCAGGGTGAATCCAGCTTGTATCCTCTACCCGATTCTGTGGGTTTAGGTCTGAAATGACATTAGATTCCATGAGCTTGCCAGGTTTGTCCGCCACTAGCAGGACGCGCCACGCAGAGTGATGTGGCAAGCTCGCTATCAGCGCTAGGCTCGGATCATCAAATCGCGGTGAGAGTTTCGAGACAAACCAATGGCCTGCCCAATTTCCAGAAGGATTCGTCACGTACATCCCGGGATTGCCTTCAAGATCTGCCTCAGTTAACGTTACCCATGCCACACCAGGCAGGTGCATGAGCAACGGCATACCGATCAGAAAGCTACTTGATACCCCTCCCTGGTTACTAAAGGCTGTAGTGGGCAACTTCACGTATTCGCTCTCATAACTACTGCGATAGTTTGGAAGCGCAAGCGCCCAGGTAGTGGCATCAGTACTAACGCGAAACTCTGTGTCCTCCTGTTTCACACGCAGGTCTTTGATCGTGTCTTGCGCAGGTAGAACATACCGAAAAGCAATTCCATCGTTATAGGCTCGCGCTTCAATCACGAGGGACCTCTTCGGTTCGCTCCCTTCGACCGCGCGCAACTGCACACTGTTATATAAGTCGTGAACGTGGCTGACCTTGCCTCCGATCAGGCTATAGTCATCACTTCCCTTTGAGGGAGTGCTTTCGGCGATCTCTACCTCGCTTCCCAGAGCAGGCTGCCCGGCCAGTTCCAGCGCAAGTGAGGATGCATCAATTACATGTTTTCCTCGAAAGTCGACAGAGTAAACCAGCTTGCCACTCGATCCCTTGGATTCCTTTCCGGCAACTGTCGCGAACCGAATAGCGAGCTGCTGATCGGGAGAAGAAAGAATAACCGGGTCCGAGTCCGCAAATCCTTCAAGATTGCAAATCAACATGAGGGTTGACAAAACGAGAGACCCGCTTTTCAAACACCGACGCATAAGGAATAGCCTTTCCAGAAGAAGACGAGATCGCGTCAGTATCGAACTCGATCGCATTACAGAGGGTTGAGGTAAATCAAGGTGAAGGAAGCTACGAGTTGTAGCTCCCTTCACCCTTTGGAAAACAGGATTTACGTGCGCTGTCGCGATGAGCCTAGAAGGCGTATTTCAATGACAACTGGAAGAAACGGGCGTCCGGTGTATTGTTTTGGAACGTCTTCTGGCCAGTGATCTGCCCACCACTCGGATTGTTGCTGGTTGTCGCTGGATTGGCGAACGTCGGATGGTTTAGGACATTGAACCCGTCAGCGCGAAACTGGAGGTACTGCTCGCGCCAGATCGCAAAATTCTTGAAGATAGACATATTTACACCGTAGTATCCAGGCCCGTAGATCTGGTTGGACTTGCCGCCCAGATACTGAATTGCGGTCGCAGTATCTGTAACCGGCGCAGTGATATGGCTCCCGGACAACGGGTTCGCAAATGCGCAAGGGTTGTACCAGTTTGTGCGATTCTTTACCGATTTCGGACATGGAATAGGAAGCCCATTGGCGTCCGTAAATGCAGCAATATTTGAAGCATCTGGAGACCCTCCGGACGAGAAGGCATCACGCACTACGTTTGCCCGCCTACCATCCGTCGCGCCGGCCGGTCCAGTGTTGTTCGCATAGACAGTGAAAGGCGTTCCGCTCTGAGCGACCCAGGTCAAGCTTGACGACCAGCCACCGACTATCTCATCGGCCCATAGGGAATGGTTCAAATAGGCGCGTCCTCTACCGAATGGGAGAGCATAGTTGCCGTTCAGAGTGAAGCGATTGCGGACGTCATAGACCGAGTTCGTGAGCTCATCGATGATCGGGATGAGAGCTCGTTGCCGATCGCCGATGCCACTTGAGAGACCACCGGCAGACCCAGTGTCATCCATCGTGTGCGCCCAGGTGTATGTGGTGAGAAAGCTCAGGCCGTGTGAAACGCGCTTTTCTGCTTTCGCCTGCAGCGAGTTGTATGTGCTTACGCCACCGTAATGGATTGTCCCTATCCCACCTAGATCGGGGAAAGGCTGGAACTGCTGCGTGCTAATACCTGCCGGATAGAGCGCACGAACCGCATTTGGGTCGACGTACGTACCCAGATGCCGCGAGGAGTTTCCGACGTAACTGATGGTCGCTGCCAGATTCGGAGTCATCTGACGTTGAAACGACAGGTTGTAGTTCATCGTGTACGGCGTCTTGATCTTGCTATCCACAGCGTGGAAGCCGGGCGAACTGACAGCGTTCAGAATGCCGTTCCCAAGATAGGCTGACATGCCGCTTTCCAAAGTGATTCCGTTCGAAGGGCAATTCCCCAAAGAGCATGATTTGGGGTTGATATTGATCTGGCCTCGGAAGGGAAAGTTATCGCCTATGTTAGTACCGCCATTGCTCTCCAACCCTCCATAGAAGATACCGTAGCCCGCACGGACCACCGTCAGTGGATCCAGTTGGAACGCAACACCTACTCGCGGCGCGAAGTTGGTCAACTGAGCGCTCGTCAGCCGCGGATTATCTACATACTGAATTCCTATACCGTCTTTCGCCAAAATACCTGGGTATGCGTTACCGAGTGCGACCGTATTTTGGATCTTTTTGGGTAAGATCACCGTACCGGACCCGGTCCCGATTCCGAGCGAACCAGGAATGAAGTTCTCCTGACTTCCGGAGTTCTCCTTTAGCGGTTCGTAGTAGTCGTACCTTACGCCCAGATTAAGCGTCAACCTTGGATTAAGTTTCCAGTCATCCTGAAAATATACGGAGTCGTACCACTGCGCGTCATTCACATTGGGCGCGCTCGAGATCGCCCCGGTGTTCATCTGGTCGGCGAGAAAATCTGCGATACCAGAACCGGTTGGATTGCTCACCGTAGGATCACTGGTGTACAGCCCGGTAAAGTAGTAGTTTCCAAGATTGGATGGTGCGTATCTGTAGAAAAACCGGATAGCCTGAAACGAAACTCCTACCTTCAGGGAATGATTTCCTAGCGTCTTTGAGACGTTATCGAGTATCTGGTAGACATTCTGAGACTCGTTCGACGTGCCCTGAGATCCCCAATTGGCAATGCCGTAGACTATCCCCAATGGCAGCCCGCCTTCATTCGGCGTGAAGGGGATGCCCCCAAGACCGAGAGTGGGCGACAGGTCAACATTCGCATTAGGCTGCAGGAAAGAGAATCTGCCTGCATTGAAACTGAACCGGAACTCGTTGGTAAGAGTCGGACTGAAGATATGAGTCTCGCTCCCTACAAAGTTCTGGGCCAGGTTCACATCGTATTCGCCGCCGTATCCGCTTCCGTCCAATGGATTGCCAAGCGGAAGACCGTTCTGAGCAATCTGGTGCACATAGCTGTATCGAACGTACGCCTGGTCTTTTGCACTGATGTTCCAATCAAGGCGCTGGTCCCACTGAAACGTGTCGTTGTGGGTGGGCACATTGACAACGTAATTGTTGAACGTCTTCCCGCCGTTAGCATTTGGCGATGGATAGAGCTTAAGAATATTTTGCGCGACTGGATTGATCTGGTTGGCACAAAACACATTGTTCTGGCCGTTGCACGACAACTTGTTGGCTGCTCCTCCTCCTGAGTTCGGCTGATAAAGCTGAACGCTTTGTCCGTTAAGATTTGCGTTGAGTAATTCGGAGAAATTACCTTGCCGCATCAGCGCAGTGGGCACGCTAGATGTGCCAGGATTGCTCTTGGCGATGCGGTTCGCCTCGAGATCACCGAAGTAAAAGAGTTTATTCTTCCAGATTGGAAACCCGAGCGTCGCTCCGAATTGGTTTTCGTGGTAGACCGGAATCGTCAACGCATTCCAATCTTTGGCATCGAAGATCGTGTTGCGGACGTACTCCCAAACGCTTCCATGAATCTGATTCGTCCCGGACTTAATGCTCGCACTTAGGACCGCGCCGGCCGAATGTCCAAATTCAGCGCTGAAATTACTCGTCTGAAGGCTGAATTCCGACAAAGCATCCGGCGGAGGTCGAATGATGTAGCTCGATCCGTTCAGAAAGTCGACAAGATTAGTGTTGTTATCGACTCCATCCAGGATGAAGTTATTCTGTTCCGCGCGCTGTCCGTTCGCCACAAAGTCGCCCGTGCCTGAACCCCTGGTATTCCCAAGTGGTGGGGCGACGCCGGCAGTCAATTGAGCGATGTATACAAAGTTGCGACCGTTCAGAGGGGTATTGTTGATGGTCTCGCTGCTGATGACCTGAGCGACTCCGCTTGTCTGCGTCTCAAGGAGAGGCGGGGCCTCCGTTACCGTCACAACCTCGGATACTGAACCAAGCTTGAGAGATATGGCCACGTTCAACCGCTGCTGCGCGTCAAGGTGGAGATTCTCCTGTTTGGTCGTCTGAAATCCCTTCGCAGTCGCGCTAACGATGTAATTGCCAATCTTCAGAGGAGAGAACACATAAACACCGCTGCCATTCGCTGCTCCTTGCAGCACCAGCCCTGTGTCGATGTTCGTCACGGTAACCCGTGCACCCGGAACGGCCGCTCCTGAACTATCTTGTACGACTCCGGTAATCGCCCCCTGATCGACCTGGCCTATTGCGCTTCGTGCGCAGCATACGAGCGCACAAAAACTTAGGAGCAGAATCAAATAATGTGCACCCCGTTCAAGAATCTTATGGAATCCGGTCATCGTTTTAGTGTCCTTTCTAGCTATAAATCTCTCTGTTCCTGCTTCCATTGGCCCCTCAAAAGCGGAACGCGTCACAGATACATTTGCATTCATAAGTTCGAAGCAAAACTCTATTGTGTACGTTACCGGAAAACACACTATTCCTCATTTCTAAACGCTGTCAAGAACTATTTTCACATCTATGCTTCGGTCGCTGTTTGTCGGACGTTATCGCATATTTTGGATTTCATTGCTGTCACTGCGTGTACGTTAGCCTCAATGCACCATCACTTCAGTTAAGGCTAATCGCTGCGCGGGTCAGAATCCAGCGTCCAAACGCTGGTACCCCGCAGGTTTCGATTCGGGATTGATTCAGATTGAATACAGGGTCCATCGCGAGGCGGGATCATTTAAGCCCGCTTGAATCAAGTGCCGTCTTACTCCCTGGGGACAGTAAACTCGCTTCAATCTTTTCGAGCGTCCGCCCCTTTGTCTCAGGCACGAATGCTAAAACAAAGATCGCCCCCAACATGCAGATTCCCCCATAGCCCAAGAAGGTACCAGAGCTCCCAAGTTTTCGATTGATCAAAGGGAACGTATAGGTCAGCGCAAATGACGCGATCCACAGTGCGCACACAGCGACAGACACCGCTTGTGAGCGTATCCGGTTCGGAAAAATCTCGGAGATCAAAACCCAGGTGACGGGAGCCAGTGTCAACGCATAACACGCAATCGCACTGAGAGTGAGAACAAGAATAGCGCTACTGTGCCATCTTGCGTGGTACGCCATTGCGGAGAGCAAATGTGAAAGACCGATGCCGATACACCCGAATAACATCATAGGTCGGCGCCCAACGCGATCGACAATCAGCATTGCCAAAACCGTGAAGACCAGGTTTATGGCTCCTGTGATCACGATGTTCAGAAGGATGTCGTTGTCACCGTAACCTGCACTCCGATACACCTCGGCAGCGTAGTTGAATAGGATGTTGATGCCTGTCCACTGCTGGAGTACGGCAAGAGCTACGCCGATTAAGACAATCCTGCGCATTCCTGCCAGATAGAGTTCCTTCCAGGAGGTTTGCATGCCTGCTTCCAACTGCAGGTTCTTCTTGATGGCAGGAACTTCACTCAACGCATAGGGTAACCCTCCAACACGTTTCAAAACCTCATATGCTTCGTCGTCGCGCCCCCTCGCCAGCAACCAGCGAGGGCTCTCAGGAATAAAGAGCGACATGACTGTAAACACAACTGCGGGCACTACGACGGCACAGAACATCCAGCGCCAACCATACTGCACATTCCAGGTTTGCAGAAAGGCAGTGCGGCTTATGTGGTCAGGAATCGGTCTCGAAATCTGCCAGTTCGCAACTTGTGCTAGCAAAATGCCTACAACGATCGCGAATTGATTCAGACTGACGAGTCGGCCTCGTACGGAGGCCGGGCTGATCTCAGCAATATATAGAGGTGAAATATTGGAACTGAGCCCGATTGCAATACCGCCAACGATTCGCCAAAAAATAAACGTCGAAAAAGAGTACGACCAACCAGTCAGCCCTGAAGAGATGGAAAATAGGATCGCGGAGACCAAAAGCAAACGCCTACGGCCAAAGGGGTTTCCCAGATACCCGGCAGCCAATGACCCCAGAAAGCAGCCGACAAGCGCGCTGCTGTTAGCCCACCCAACAAGTTGTTCCGAGTTAAGGTGAAAATACGCTTCGTAGAACTGACGCGCCCCACCGATCACGACCCAGTCATATCCGAACAGTAACCCGCCCATCGCGGCGACAAGTGTGATGGTCCACAGATATGGAGTTTGTTCCGCCGGCGATATCGGAGCGGCTGCATCGAGAGGGACATGGGCGGTCTGCATGGCTTAATTCACTGCCGCTTCCAGAGCTGCCAACAGATCTGCAGCCCCGGCGTGATTTTCATCGAGGCGGCGCACTTCGGTCAATAACCTGAATCCCTGCTCTGTCTGTTCGAGTCCGAGTAACGCCTGGGCGCGAAGAAACTTCGCTGAAATCTCCTGCCGTCTTAACAAGTCTTCTTCAAAAAGCAGCATAGTAGGCAATGAGGTAGCGAAGTAGTCGATCTTAGGAACTTGATGTTCCAGGTCCACTGAGTAGTCGTAAATGCTCTTTAATATCTTCCGCGCCTCTTCGTGTCGCCCGAGACTGACAAGAGCCTGCGCGCTCCAATAGGTTATATCCGAGATCGAGTGGACCTGCATCTGTTGAAAGTCCCCGCGGTGCCTCGCAGCGCGCTCCCAGTGCAATTTCGCTTTGGTTTCGTCGAGATTTGACGCATGCGCTACACCGAGCCAATAGTCAATCATGCTCAGATTCATCAACAGATGCTTGGCCTCACTGAGGCTATGTGGGATGTTCCACGCTGCCTCAAATCTCCGAATCGCCGTGGATGTCTCTCTCTCCGCCAAGGCCTTCTGGCCAAGCAGTACATTTGCGCGCACATACTGCGTCAGCACTGATCCTTCTCCGCCCTCCCAAGGCTGAAATCTACGCGATAGCAGAACCTTCAAGGCGTCTTCAGGGCGACCAACCTGGTTATAGAGAGAGGCTAGTTCGACGGATAGATCATCTCGCCACGCCACTAGCTCCGGCACTTCTTCGAGAGCAGCGAGCCGATGCTCAGGACTTTCACCCGTTCGTTTCAGCAACTGATCTTGTTCATAGACGATACGGGCGTCTGTAGGAGCAAATCGTCGTGCTTGAGAGAAGGCAGCACGCGACTTCTTCTCATCTTTGCAAACGTTGTAATATGCGAATCCAAGGTTGCGCCAGACAGTAGGGAAGGTAGGATCAAGCTCCGACGCCCGCTCCCAATGGGATTTGGCGTCTTCATGACGTTTCTTGTCGTACAGCAAATTCCCCAAATAGTACGGCGCTCTCGCGTCGTTCGAATTCTGCACAACTGCGGCTTCAAGGAGCGCGATCTCCTCCAGGCGGCTGGGAAACACATATGCTGCATCCGCGGTGGAGGCTAACTGATATGTCTCGGCACTATCTTCGTTGCGGCCAAGAAGAGCAAAGGTGTGGGCGAGCGCATAAAGCAGGATAGCGAATGATCCGTCCTTCGCTTTTGTAGAACAGGCGGAAAAGGCAACTACCGCATCCTCCAGCAGACCGCTGCGCAGCATGTCGAAGCCCAGGTCCAATCGTTGATGACCATCTGACGGGACAATGCCCGTTGCAAGATACCGACTCCAGTTATCGAGGGGATCGAGTTCACAAGTTAGTTTGAGGAATGCTTCAGCTTCCGCCTTCCTACCCAATCGCCGCAGTACGACAACTTTAAGATTACGCGCGTTCAGGTTGTCCACGTCTGCTTGGAGTGAGCGCTCAATATGATCCAACGCCTGCGTCCACACCCGACGACTACTATCGATCTCGGCCAGCCTGTGGTAGCCCGGCCCTCGCCAGGCAACATTCCACGTCGACTTGTAGAAAGCCTCGTATGCTTCAGAAATCCTTCCTTGATAGCTAAGCGCCAGTCCAAGGTTGTAGTGCGGCTCGCCATCATAGGGGTTCGGGTTGCGAGCAGTCAGACGGGTAATCGCAGTGCGGAAGCAGTGCTCTGCCGTCTTAAACTCACCACGCCTCAGGTGCCAACGCCCCAACGCAAGGTTCGACCGGCTATCCCCGGAGTCTCGCCGGATTGCCTCACGCCAATATCCTTCAGGGCTTCTTGTAGCGTGACGATACTGCTCTAGATGCAGCCCTGTCAGGTAAAGTTCATCGCTTGATTGAATCTCTTCTGGCAGAGGAGGCTCCTCGGCAACAGTGGGCGAAGGAGCCGCAACAATCTCTGAGGGAGCATATCGCAGGACTACATTCTCGCCAGTTTCGTCGTTGACAATAAGCAAAAGCTCCAAGTCTTGTTGATCATCGGCAACAGAGAAACCCGTGTGCAGCGCAGACACAGGGTTCAATGCGCCTGACCAGGATGAAATCTCCTTCCCATCAATTCTTAGAGAGACTATCGCCTTGGGCAACTCGCGAGTGACGAGGAGATGGACCAGCACCTTGCCACACTCTCTCTCCACGCGAACCGCTGCATCGAGATTCGCCAGATCAGGCACTCCGATTTCGCGAAGAGGATACCAATACTGACTGAAGACCTTCGTCTCCCCCGGGGCCAGGAAAGAGAAGTCAGGCTGGTTATCGGTATAGACTCCGGCCATCAACTCAATGTAAGGTCCATCGGAATCAGTAAGGCTGCGATCCCATGCGTAGCCAAACTCATGATTCCCCCATGTCCACTGCTTCTTTCCAGGAGCGATGTGGTGATTGGCCACATGAACCATTCCGGCTTTGGCAGCGTGGTCATATCCGCCAGCAAAGTCCCCTTTCGAGCTTGCGACCATATAACTCGTCGGAACAGGGATGTTCGAATACCAGCTCAAATCGTTTGGCGGATATGACCCATCCGGCACAAAATTCGTGGGCTTCTCGTCTTCGGGAACTCCATGGGCAGCGCGCAGCTCATAGTCAATTCCGTAGTAACAACCCTCGCTGAGCGGAAACTCGGTGACTGCCCGCTTGGCATGGTCGGCTACAAATCGCACATCTTTTGGGAAAAAGGATTGATACTTCTCGTGCACTCGTGTCGCAACGTTGGCCCACCATAGAAAGGTCTGAGTATCTTGCGTCCGATTGTAGAGACGGACGCGGAGCTCGAGGTAGGCTTTGCCTGGTCTCAGGCATACTCCGTGCATCCCCTTCATTCGCGCCATGGGATCATGGTCGCTACACCAGATCGTTACAGATCCATCCGGATCACGCTCAATTGTTACTTCAACCGGCATGAACGTCGCGGGCCGATGGTGCTGAGGCCAGTTGAACTCTACGCCTCCCGAGATCCAGGGGCCTGCGAGACCAACCAAAGCTGGCTTAATCACATTCTGACGATAGAAGAAATCGTAGCCAGTGAGTTTGTCCAAGCCGACATGAATGCGACCGCCAATCTCGGGCATAATCATGAGCCGTATAAACTCATTCTCGATGTGAACTGCCTTCCACTCGCGGAGTTGTGGCTCTGTGTCAACGCGATCAATGACAGGCAAAGGATACACACGCCCGCTGCTGCCCTGATACACACGCTTTTCGAGGAACAGAGGATTGAGGTCCGGTGCGGCTGGCATGTAAGACTGGATCATCACTGGCTCTTCCCATGCCTTTACAGCATCTTTTTCCGTCAGCGGCGCGTCTGGTAACTGCAACCGCACAGAACCCTGCCCTTCGCCAGTGATGTCTCCGTCCACAGTAGAAGCTTTCTGTTCTGCCATATCCTATTCCCCGATAACGTGCCGACTGCGTAACCGGAGTGCGGATCAAAATCCGGCTAGCGCGTTATGAATCTTACTTTATAAAATACGTTTACGTTACCGCAACTCAAACTCTAGGCAGCTAATTCTGCATTGTCAAGAAGAGATGTCGCCATCCGGCGTGTCTGAACATTATTCGATTGAACTCTGAGCAACATAGGAATTTGGCGTAGTCGGATCTACGAATCAAAGTCGACCTGTAAATGAGGTCACTGGACCTGTGGCTTTCGTGCTCGTACACGCTATTTAGCATCTTTATTCGTGACACAGACCGTTGAGGACGTACTTCTGACTCGTTACCTGGGAACCCGCGCCCCCGGTTTGCCCCAACACCTCCGCGGCCGCTCCGGCGAAATGTCCCGCTGCGGACTGCCCAGCAGCTCAAACCCGACCATTAACTTCCGGATTGTCGCCGGTCTCAGCAGCGGAGGACAGAAGTGCGCGTGGAACTGCTATTCACGGTGCTCCTTCCCATCGCATGGCGATGGATGTAGTCCCATCGAATATGGAAACGGGAATCGAACACTTGGTCATAAGTTGCGGTCACCATCTGCAAAATAGACGCGAACTCTGACCGCTCCCCATCAGTCAAATCCTGCACTCGAGCCACATGCCTGCGGGCAGAACCATCACTTCAGATCGCTTCCCTCTCGCCCGAAGCGCTGCAGATGACTCTGCAGCGCTTCCTTGGCATTTTGCAGCATGCAGCCCACTTCTGTTGATCGACTCGAAAACGAAATGCTTTCGGTCGCTATCGCGGCTCCGCTATTCCCACTAAATCTCCGACATCAGCGCCATTGTTGGCGGAGAAGACTAGGTTCACGTTGAACGTTGCAGATTTGGCGCATTTGGAGAAATCAATCGGAACATCAACAACAGCATGACCACCGGGTGCGATTCCGTTCAGTTCAATCGGCAGCTGGCCATTCACCTTTGGATGACAAGTACCGTCTCCACTCGCTTGTGTCACCGAGAAGGCATTGATCCGGCTGTCTGCAGCGCGGCCAGTGCCCGAATTGGTGAATGCAATCTTCCAGACGCGCAGATTCTCTCCACCTGTTTTGCTTGCAATCACTCCCGTCAGCGTTGGGGATTCTACGGTTGGCGCAATAGCAATGCGATCCAGAGCCGGCGCATAACCAGAATCGTTGCCGAATTGGATCGTATTGGATCCAGCCTGCAACTGGACAGGAATCACCGTGCTGGCTGGCAGACTCCAGCTACTTCCATTCAAATCCAACTCCGTGTTGGCACCACCGTTGACCGAGATGAAGAACGAGCGCGGCGCGGCTGTGAGATAGTCAACTTCCATCAGATAGGTACCAGTCTTGGAGACGTTGACTTGAGTAAAGGTCACAGTGTTCCCGGTGCCGCCACCGATGTTTCCCGCCTCGCCCGCGCCGGAACAGTACTCGCAATAGGGCGGAGTGACAGTGCCTGCCAGCGTGGCGTTTTCCGCCTCAAAAGTCGTCGAGTTCGGAAGCGGAGGAGCTCCAGAACCATCTCCACTAATGACGATGCGGTCCATGTCCGGCGGATAGCTAGCCGGACTTCCGAATCTAATACTGTTCATCCCTTGATTCAGAGCAACTGAGACTGTCGTGCTGGACGGGAGAAAAAAGCTGCCACCGCCCGCATTAAGAGTTTGAAGAGGTCCTCCGTTCACTTGGTAGATCAGCGACCGTGGACCCTGGGTCAACGAGTCGATCTGCATCTGATAGACGCCCGTTTTGTTCACTGCGACGTTATTGAAAGTCACCGCATTATTCCAACCCAGCGCAAGACCACCCACCTTTTCTCCGCCGGAGCAGGCTGAACAAGCCGCAATAACAGCAGTGCCACTCAATGTCGCTGCCTCGGCCTCATAGCTTTGCGATGCAGTTGGTCTGGCGTGTCCTTCACCTGTAACCTTCAGAAGTCGCACACCGTGACCCAGGATCGTCGTATCGAAGCCGCGATCTGGGCTTCCCAGTTCGATGTGGTTCCACAAGTCGCGAACCCGGCTCGCGTGAGCGAAGCCGATACTGTTCCACGGGACGGCAACTCGGGATGGGAACGCGTTCAAGTTGAACACGGCCACGTAGTAGCTCCCATCCCCCATGTCCGACACCCACACTGGTGTATCACCACCCAAAACCTGCTTGGCTGGGTGCGCAGATTGATCGATAGCAATTACCTCGTCATTTGTCAGAAGCTGCTTCCCAAAAGCATCCAGAGTCGTCAGGTCGCCACCCAGATACATTGGCGCATTCGCCATCGCCCACAGGGTGGTTATCGATCGACGCTCCTCATAGCTCAAGCCTGAAGTCGTGTTGTTCATGACCTCCAGCGAATCAAGGTCATTCCACCCTACCAAGGGGCCAGCAGCATTCTGCCAACCCACAAGATCGTAAAAACGCCAGGAGGCCATGGCCCAGTTCGTAATTGTGGAGCAGTTTCCTTCGCAGTCGATATCGCCTTCAATTCTGCGTGCATTCGCGAACTGTTGCCAGATACTCAGGTAATCCTGGTCAAGTGCCCACGAGATAGTGAACCAGATTCGCCGACCGCTCTGTGCAATTGCCTTTGCCCAGGCCGCCACATCCGCCCGGTTGTCGATTGAAAGGTCATAGCTATACGAGCCCGGCGTCACGGCATCCAGTTTGATCGCGTCTATACCCCACGAAGCGAAGAGATCTACGACGGAATTGATATATTCCTGCGCTCCCGGCTTCGTGAAGTCGATCTTGTAGTGGTACGGCGAGGTTCCAGGAGCACCGAAGGCATTCCCGGCGGTGTAAGGGACGGCCAGAATGTCCTGAATATGGTAAGGCGTACCAAGAATTGGCGAGTTCGCAACCACCGCTGGATATTCCACCCCGGGAATCCAATAGATGCCGGCCTTCTGCCCGTTGGCATGGATGTGCGCGACGAGCGCAGTGATATCGGGGAAGATCGTGGAATTCGGAATCGGGCGCCCGTTTGCATCGAAGCTCCCCTGCCAGCCCGAATCCATGTTGATGTAGTTGAAGCCATGAGCCTGAAGCCCGGAAGCGAATAGTGCATCCGATTGAGCAGCCATATTTGCCTGAGTCAGAAAGTTGCTCGCGATCGTCTGCTGACTAAAGCTGCTCCAACCTTGGTAAGGCTTTTCGGCAATTCCAGGCGTCTGAGCGCGCCCATGTAAAGCACATCCGAAAAAGACTCCCACACAAATTGCAGCGCGGACAATCCGCGAGTATTTACTTCGTGCCACGCCGTACCGGCATTGCGGGTTCGATATCTTTGATTCAATCAACCGTGTCACTCTCGCCGTCATAACGTCTCTCCTTATTGCTCGATTGAAGCGCGAAGCTTCACGAGGGTGATCGCATCTCAGATGCGTATTCTCTGCAAAAGCGTTAAGCGCAATACAATGTGTAGGTACACGATGTAACGTTCACAATTACGTATTTACGTCGTAGTGTAAATAACGTGAACGTTACCGCTAAACAAAGTGTCACAGACGGTTCCTTTCTGTCAAGATATTTTTGAGTACGAGCTACGATGAAAGCTGAATGACTATACAGACGAACGCCGAACAAACACTTTCGCTTCAAAACGACGTCCTGCAGGTACGAATTCTTCCAGCCTTTGGCGGTAAGATCACGTCTCTGCGCAGTACGCTCACGGGAGAGGAGTTTTTATTACCACCGTTGAAGAGCTACCATCAAGTCAGGTCGGCAGCAAACTTCGACGAGAGTGACGGCGGTGGCTTTGACGAGTGCCTTCCGAGCGTTGCAAGTTGCGGGAGCATTGCGGACGAAGCCCCAGTACCCGACCACGGCGATCTATGGCGGATCAACTGGAATGTCGACTCTCACGACGAGAGCATTGTCCTTCGCGCCGGTGCGACGTCGAGGCCGTTAAGCCTAACCCGACGCGCCACCTTGCAGGACTCTTGTCTCGTTCTCGAGTACGACCTTTTAATTCGTCTGACTCCCCTACGACGTGGCTCTGGTCCGCCCATCCGCTATTCCGAGTCGACGCGGGAGACCGTATCGTCCTACCGAGCGAGATCGAAGAGGTCGCGGTTGAGTATTCAGCTGTCGATCTGGTCATGCGAAATAGTTCCGCCCCGTGGCCTCGAGCGCAGTCGTCCTTGGGAACTGTAGTGGACCTCAGCAGAGTTGGAGAGAAGGATGGAAGAACGGCACACAAACTCTTTGCCCGCATGGGAAAGTTTGGCTGGGGCGCACTCTACCGGGAAAAGGTCGGCCAAGGGCTCGTCGTTCGGTTCGATCCAAACACCCTCCCCTTCTTAGGCATGTGGATCTGTGCAGGAGCATGGCCCGCAACCGGAGTCGAGAAGCAATACACCGTGGCGCTCGAACCTACTACGTCAAACGTCGACTCCCTCGCGTCCGCTGTGCATAACGGCACCGCACGCAGCCTTGGACCTCGAGAGCGATGTAGCTGGAAACTCGAGATTCAGCTTATCGGAGCGTCTTTGTGTCTTAGTTTCGATGACTTCTGTGCAACCGTAAGCTCTATCTCATCCACTCCAGCACCTGCCACAAATTAGCCGAAGCCGTCGAGGTCGTTCCTCCAGCAAGCGTGGGTGAAATCGCACACGCATGCTGTTGCCCTTCGAGCCAGACCAGAAAACGTGACTGACTGGCACCTGCGAGCCGCGATTGATTGATCCACATGTAGTAGGCCCCCATGTTCGCGTCGATAAGTGAACCTTCCATCTCCCGTAGTAGTCAATGCCTGACCTGAAACTCGTAGACCTCGACCCCGGGAACTTCATTCACCTGTACGCTCGACCGCACGTCGTGGGTACAGGAGCATCATGATCGAAGACTTCGATGGTGAGATTGGAAACCTCTTGCTTACCGATAGTGTAGCGATCAGCGAATTTAAGTCTTAGCTTAGCGAGTTGCTGTCACTAAGACTTCCACTCCAGGAACGACCATATCAAGGAGGACAGCATGTGGCGCTTCCAGCAATTTTAGTGAGGAGAGCTGCTCTTGCCGAGCAGATGGGCTGACCGTCTCGTGGCTCTCAAGAGAACCTAGAGCCGACAAGCCAATAGTCGCAGCCATACTTAGATTGCGCGAAACCGACACAAGTTCCGCGGTCAATGCAGACTGCGGCAAGTATCGCTGCAGCACGGCATCGTTGTCACGCCAGAGAGTGAGCCACTGCTTCGCCTGTTGCCAGTCCGATGACGCGGCCTTTCCAATCGCGATGCGATTAGCCACGTCACGGAATTCGCGAGCGCAATCGCTCTCTGGGGGCACAGCGTCAACCATTCGATTCAACGGAGTAAAACTATCGTAGGTCCCCAACTCCTCGCGAGCGTATTCTTTTGGCGGTTCGACCGCACTAGCCAGCACCTTTAGCGAGGACAGATCCCCATCGCCTATCATGCGCTGTAGCATTCGCTCGCTGATGGAGCGGTAAGTTTGGCCATAATATTCGAGATCTCTTGAGACAATCGCAAGCCGTCGATACATCGAGTCGATGTCATTCGTTTCCTTCGGCGACCACAACCGCTCGGCGATGGCTGCGGTGCGGGGCCAGATGCGACTGCCTATCGTTTCCGGAGTCACGTACTCTGTCCACATAGCCGCCTCACCGCCCATGATGTTGCTTTGCTGCTCTGGAGTCAGTTTGACGGCCCCGCTCTCGAGTGGATCAACCGCATAGTGCTGAGATGCCGGCTCGTTGAGGTCGAGGTAATAACCCGCGGAAAGAATGCCACGATTGCCACGCAGCGCGGCCTGCGCAAGGGAATCCTGTCCGCGCCATGACTGGATCACGACGTCCTTGGGCGTATCCGGCTGCAGCACTTCATCCCAGCCGACTGCAATCTTCCCGCGCTTCGTGACCAACCTTTGAACACGACCAGTGAAGTAGGCCTGTAAGGCAGCAGTATCCTTGATTCCATGCGCGCGCATGTATTGCGTAATGCGTGAGTTTGCTTGCCATTCCTTGCCATTGCACTCATCGCCGCCTATATGGAAGTAGGCGTCCGGAAACAGCGCTGTCATCTCCGCGATGAAGCGGTCAAGAAACTCGTAGGTGGCTTCGCGAGTCGGGTCCATCGCCGGATCGAAGATGCCCCACTTACGCTCGATCCGATATGGGCCTTTGCCGCTCGCCAGATCCGGGTATCCGACGAACCACGAAGTGGCGTGGCCCGGCATATCGAACTCTGGGATGACGCGTATAGCACGGTCGCGCGCGTACTCGATGATGTCGCGGATCTGGGCCTGTGTGTAATAGAGGCCATCGGATCCCTTTTGTTGTAACAGTGGGAAGACTTTGCTCTCTACGCGAAAGCCCTGGTCTTCGGATAGATGCCAGTGAAAGACATTCAGCTTCACAGCCTCCATTCCATCCAGCGTCTGGCGGATTACATCGAGCGGCATGAAGTGCCGTCCTGCATCAATCATCAAACCGCGCCAAGCAAAACGCGGCCTGTCCTCGATCGTCATCGAGGCGACGACGAAACTCTGCGGCGACGTCTGCACCAGCTGAAGAAATGTTTGTAGCCCATGCAGAACGCCGAGCGGGGTCGGAGCGCTTAACAGCACTCTGGCTGGCGCGATCTCGAGGCGGTAGGACTCGTCCTCTCCGAGCTGTTCAACCTCTGCACTCGGTTCTGCTGTCCTTATGACGAACTGAGGCTGATTCACAGAGGAAGCGGGCCAATGAAGGATTCCGGTCTCGCGTGTGAGATTGATCAGGAAGCGGTCGCGCGCCCGCTCCAGTCGCGGTTCGGTGTGGCCCTGGAAGACAATCTGAAATCCGCCATCGATCGGAAAGCTGCCCGTACCCTCGACCACATGGGCTGGCAGCGGCATGATGGACAGTGGTGTGTCTGCTTGCAACGGTGAACCGCCAGCTAAAAATGCACAAGCAAGCACTACTAAGGACATCCGTGCTGACGGCATTCGTATCGCCTCCGGGTTTTTGTGATGCGGAGCTTGCGCCGGTCTGAGTCAAGCAGCCGGAGAAATACTGGCTGAACCGCACTGAGGGATTCCAACCAGCCTGTTTCCTTCTCTCATCTTGTTTAGAAGACAAATTTTCCGGCGAGTTGAAGGATGCGCGCGTTGTGCGCTGCCGTCGCGGTCAGGAAGGGGTCGGTCGAACAGCTCGATGGAGCGGTGTAGCAACTTGTGGACGAATTGATCGTACTCCACTGAGTATGGTTGAAGACGTTGAATGCCTCCGTACGAAACTCGAAGTGCATGGACTCTCGAATAGCAAAGTTCTTGAATAGCCCCATATCGAAGTTCGTGCGAGACGGGAGGTTGAGAACGTTGCGGCCGGCGTTGCCATAGGTGAGCCCTTGAGGAGCGGCAAAGGCTTCGCTGTTATAAAGCCGTGGCCCCTGCCCAGCGGGATACTTGACCGCGACTTTGCCGTGTATATTCCCAATGATATCCGGATAGGTTCCGGCATTATCCGTGTAGGCCTGATTGGTCAGGCTAAAGGGCGTGCCGGTTTGAAAGATGGTGAGGTCGGAGACCTGCCATCCTCCGAGAACCGAGTGCAGAAGTCCGGGTTGGGTGAAGAGGGGAATGTCATAGACCAGACTGACTGCAAGGCTGTGGCGTTCGTCGAAGTTTGAACTCGCCCTGCTCTGGCTAAGGTTGTAGCTGTTGATTACTTCAGTCCCTCCATACGCGCCGTTCGAACCTTCGTCGATGGAGTGACCGTAGGTATATGCCAGGCTGCCGTTCAGCCCACCAAAGTACCGGCTGACACCGATCTGGAGAGCGTTGTAGCTCGAACTGACGGAATTGGTCGAGTTATTGATTCCACTCAGGCCACCATAGGGCCGATAGGGAGCAGCGCCATCGAAGAGACCGCATGCGACGATCAGATGGTTCAGGACATTTCCGGTGACCGGCTGACCGTTCACTGTGCCGCTATAGGGGTGGGACCGGAGAAGCTACCCGTGATACTTCCACAATCTGCAGCAGAGATCGACTGGCCTGGGCCGTACGGGTTCTCAGCCGCTGACAGGGGCCTTAGCTGATTCAAGTCAGACCAGGTGGGCAGATGCCTGGCAACACTGCCGACATAGGCTACCTGCAATACCGTATGGCTTGGCAACTCACCCTGGACCGCCAGATTATATTGCTCGACGTACGGCCACACAGCGTGGGTTGGGATTGCGAACACGCTTAGCGGGAACTGTACTCCCCTCCGCCCGCGTTGGTGTAACCGGTGAAGTTGTACTTGTTCGGAGTTTGTACCACTGGGGCGGAACCCTCCAGAGACTCGGAGTTGCTCTCGTTGCCATTGGTGTGTTCGAAGAAGATGCCATAGCCGCCCCGGACTGACAGCTTTCCGTTGCCGAAGACGTCGTAAGCAAATCCAAGGCGCGGTGCAGGATTCAAGAGGTGCCCGCTCATACAGCCCGAATAGACCCCATTTTTGCCACAGGAGACCACGCCGTTGAAGATGTTTCCGGTGCCCGGCACAATCGCTCCCACCTGCTGTTGCGTGGATGTGAGTACCCCATCGACATCGATCGTTGGTGCGTTCGAAGGGCTCCATATCGAAGGCTCGAAGTTGCCGGACTGGTTACTGATGTCGTGATAAGTGCCGAAGAGACTCAACCGAAGACCAAGATTGAGGGTCAACTTCGGAGTCAGGCGCCAGTTGTCCTGGATGTAAGGCTCAACGATCTTGTACCGGTTGTAGTATTTCGGCTGAGCCGAGGTCTGGGAGAACTGGGCGATCTGGCCCGTCAGCAGGTCGGCGAAGGCATTCCCGGTGGTCACGGCCGTTGCAGAGGTGTTGAAGGTAAAGGTCCCCTGATTATTTCCTGTAGAGGGCTCGTTCTTTTGCGCAGCAATCGTGCTGACGCCGAAGATGAGGGTATGGCGGTTGAGAGTTTTGGTGAGGTCGTCGCGGTAGCTATAGGTGGGATTCGAGTTCTGCCACGGGAAGTAACCGGTATTGACTGTAAAGCCCCCGCCATAGGCGTTCCCAATGAGGATGATCGAAGGAAGCACTCCGCCGTAGCCATTGTTGAAGAAGCCATTGCCGGTGAAGCCGCTACGATCGATACCTTTGCTGACATTGGTGAGAGTGATGTGATCGGTGGTGTAGTCGGCCACAAACTCGTTGACCAGCGACGGCGTGGCAGCATAGGTAAGGCTGGCCACCATATCGATGCCGGGGCCGGCGAAGCTGTTTTGAACGGTGGGAAATGCGTTCGTCTGAAAGGTTGGAGAGGAACTCACCGTAGACCAGGAGTCGTAGATGAAGCGATAAAAGCCGCGCAATTTTTCGCTGAAGACCTGGTCGATGCGGAAAAGCTCTTCTCGGTTGGTGGTCAACTGAGCGGGAGATGCAACGTAGTACGGAGATCCGTTGACCGACGTGTTTGCCGCGGGGATGAGTGCCAGCAAGGCGTTCCCGTTGGGATCGACGGGCACCTGATTGTTCGGGTAGGGGTTGCCGGTTGCCGGATCGATCGGACAATCAGCGGATGGACAAAGGTCGGAAAAGTTTCCGGTACGCTCAGCATCGGAGGGGACGGCCTGATTAAAGTCAGTACCCGGCACATTCTCGTGGCGAAACTCCTGAGAGAAGAAGAAGAAGGTCTTCCTCACCGCGGGAGTGTAGAAGTGCGGTATGTAAACCGGCCCGCCGATGGTGTAGCCGTAGTCATGTTTTTTATAAGTTGGGACCGACGTTTGGAAGTAGTTGCGCGCATTGAAGGCATCGTTGCGGAGAAACTCGAATGCCTCGCCGTGAAGACGGTCTGTACCCGACTTTGTCTGGGCCTGCACAGTACCCGATGCGTTACGGCCATACTGAGCGCCGTAGTTCGAGGTCAACACCTGGGTCTCCGCAATGGCGTCGACGTTGGGGTAGACGTTCAGAGTAGCGTTGCTGCCGTTGTCCATGATGCTCGCGCCGTCGAGCTCCCAGTTGTTGTACTGAGGGCGGCCGCCATTCATGCTGTATTCGACGCTGCCGGCAACTCCGGTCTCACCTTCGTCCTGGTTGGTCTGGTTGACAACACCGGGGGACAGGGTGACGAGCTGGCTGAAGTTACGGCCGTTCAACACGAGCTGCGTAATCTGCTTGCCCGTGATCGTGAAGGAAATCTCAGGCGACTCCGTCTGCACGACGCCCAAGTCGCTGCCGCTTACCTGGATCTCGGCAGTTACGGCTCCAACCGTGAGTTGCGCGTCCACCCGCTCCTTACGCGCGACGCGGACGATGATCCCGTTGGCAGAATATTTCTCGAACCCCGGGGAGGTGACCTGCAGATTGTAGGTGCCGGCCTCAAGACCGGGCAGAGAGTACTCGCCAGCCGCGTTGGTGGCGGCCTCGACGCTGGTATTTTGGGCCACATTGGTGAGTGTCACCTTGGCATTCTGGATAGCCGCACCGCTCTTGTCCTTTAACCGAACCGTCGATGGAACTTGATTGCTGCGCAACCAGTAACGCTGGGAAGAGAAGGCACAGCGCAAAGAGCACATAGCGAGAGACATTCGACGGAGACGTCTTCCCTGACTTCCGGGCGGTGTCGAATGGCGAGTGAGAAAGAGCGAATAGCACGGTTTGATCACAGGAATGAGAACGTTGGGACCACATGACTAAATGCCTCCGTGAGCACTCAGGAAACGAAAAGAAGTGGCAGTTCTAGAAAAAGATTCCCTTTGCGATGCGTTGGCAGAACTGAATGTGCTTATATTAGAACGATTGAATACCTTGTCAAGAAAAAGTTTTTCATTTATTCATTTCCACCTGGATTGGCATGTGTCATAGGCAGGTCTTCAGTACACTGCCGCAGAAGGCAGAAACCCATTGAATCGCTGCAAAGGATTTCGATCTCTGTTGTTACTCTGCTTCCTGTATGCAGCACAGGCCCGCGCTCGCGGCACAGAGCAAGCTTCAATCGCGGCGACGCCAGAAGCTGTGCCCGCCTCCGTAGAAAACTCCGCCAGCACCACTGCAGATCCTGCATTGCTCTTCCGTCAAGGCATGCAGGCCATGCAAAGCGGCCAACTTGGTACCGCTGAACAGGACTTTCGACGAGTGATTGCTCTCGACCCTAAGTCGAGTGCGGCCCACGTCAATCTAGGCGTCGCCTATATGCGGGAGCGGCGATGGGATGATGCTCTGGTCGAACTGCATCAAGCGGAATTGCTCTCTCCTCACGTGCCCGGTATTCCACTGAACATCGGTCTTGCCCACTATCGCAAGAACGACTTCGACGCGGCCATCAAACCCTTCTCCGAAGCCCTACAGCGTGCGCCCGATTCGCTTCAGGCACGGTATTTGCTGGGGCTCTGTTATTTTTTTACGAACAAGTACAAGGAAGCCAGCAATACCCTCACGCCGCTGTGGGAGCAAGAATTCACGAATCTGAACTATCTCTATGTTCTGAGCATAGCGGCCAGTAAATCGTCCAACCCGCCCCTGCAAAAGAAGGCCTTCGATCAGATGTTGGCGATCGGCCAGAACACGCCAGAGTTCCATCTCTATGTCGGGAAGGCTTGGTTGGCCGAAAACAATACCGAAAAAGCGCTAGAGGAATTCCGCGCCGCCGTAGCCGCTCGCCCCGACCTTCCCCTGGTCCATTACTTTTTGGGGCGCACCTACCTCGAGCAGCATGCTTATCCTCAAGCCGAGACTGAATTACAAAAGGACGCAGCCCTCGAACCCGACTTTGCCTACAACTACGAAGATCTTGGTATTTTGTACACCCAACTCCATCAACCGGCCAAAGCCGAACGCAGTTTCCGACAAGCTATCGAACGTAACAGCGCGCTCGTAAACTCTTACTTCGGTCTCGCCAAGTTATATCGGGATGCCGCCCGCTACCAGGAAGCATTGGAGATGTTGGACCATGCCGAAGCGCTGGCGCCGCAAAGCGCCAGCGTGCATTACGCCAGGGGCAAGGTTCTGGCACGCCTGGGCCAGTCCGCGAACGCTCATCAAGAATTCGATACGGCTGCGCAGTTGCTGAAGTCGTTCAACGATCGCCTGCAACAAGACCCTTCGGGTGACCGGTCCGCCGACGCGCAGGATGCCGCGCAGCAATAATTTCTCCAGATTATGAGTCACGACAGGATTTCATTCCTGAGGAACGGTGCTGTAGTGTCAAGAAAATCGATTCGCCAATCACAAGGAGCGAAAGGATGCCATCCGCGGCTTCTACAGAGCGCGCTCGAACAACTTCCGTTACACTCGGCAACAGCTACCGCAGATTTTATAATCGTATGGGGTCGCGCCGTTTGCCAACTCAAAATCACTACACGAAGCGCATCACTCTCGCCGACGTTGCGCGCGTCAGCGGCTTCTCTATCTCCACCGTTTCCCTCGTGCTCAACGAAGCGCCACTCTCACGTTATGTTGCTGCTAGCACCAAAGAGCATATCCGCGCCGTCGCCAGCAAACTTGGCTACCGTCCAGACGCGGCGGCCCGCTCACTGCGCAGCCGCCGAAGCCACACTATCGGCATCCTGGTTTCCGACATCTCCGATCCGTTCTGCACGCTCATCCTGCAAGGCATCGAGAAGGCACTCCATCCGACGACCTACCTTCCAATCATTATGATCGCGCACAACCAGCGCAAGCAGTTTGGACGCCATCTTGAGATGATGATTGAGCACCGGGTCGAGGGGCTGATCCTTGTCGCCAACTGGCTTTTCGGTGAATTCGACCAGCTCGCCGACTTTCGGAAGAGCCAGATTCCCATGGTAGGTGTGGGCCGCGACCTCACTGCAAGCCGCGTTCGCTCTTTACAGGTAGACAACGAGGCTGGTGGATACGCCGCTGCGCAGCATCTTTATGATCTTGGCCATCGTAAGATCGCCGTTCTCCGTGGTCCTTCCGAACTGGCCGACAGTGATCGTCGCTGGAACGGAATCCAGCGCTTCGCGGCTGAAGTCGGACTACCGCTCGCTCGTGAACGCGTCGGACAACTTCCGGCAGCCGACGACCCCACATCCGGCTTCGAGGGAGGCTATCGGCTCATCTCAGCGATGATTGAACAGGGAGCCGAGTTCACTGCCGTCATCGCCTTCGACGATCTGACTGGACTGGGCGCAATTCGGGCGCTGCGCCAGACGGGACGGCACGTACCCGAGGACTGTTCCGTCATCGGCTTCGACGACATTCCCCACGCCGCCGTGAATACACCCGGCCTCACCACTATCCGCCAACCAATGGAGCAAATGGGAAGCCTGGCAGCCAGGTGGGTGCTCGACTCGCTCGCTGACACAAAGCCGTCCCATGCCGCAGTGGGGACCACTTCCCTCTCCGGCACTCTGCACTTGTTGCCTCCAGAGTTGGTCATCCGCCAATCGACGGCGAAACGGCTTGTGCGGTCGGTGCCTGGAAGGCGGGTCGCTGTTGCGGCTCAAGGGCGGACGCGAAGAAAAAAGAATAGCGCGGCTTTCTGTTTGATCCGATATCTTTATCTGATTGCAATTATTATTCAAACGTTCTAATATTCGTTCGTCGTCCGCATCGATGTCAGAGAGCGCGACTCCCTAATCGTCAATTTTCATTCGATCTCTTGCCTGAATCTCGTCTGAAGTGAGTCGCGGAAGCAGACGCAAGGAAAATTTCTGGAGGTAATAAGGAGCATGACTCTGCGAGCGCGCACGATTAATTGCCTTAAGGTGTTGAGCCGCCTATTGGTCATAGGCGTCTGGCTTGCTGCATCCCAGGGGCAGCACACGCCGCGGCAAGCAGTCCGCTCTCTGAGGTACTGCTTAAGTCTGGTTGGGCGGTTCAGTCGGATTGCAAGGTCCACGGCGTGGGCGCAGAACTCTCCATGCCGAATGCGCGAACCGAGGGTTGGTATCCCGCAAGTGTTCCTGCAACAGTGCTTGCGGTTCAGGTTACGGCAGGCGAATTTAAAGATCCCTTCGTAGGTACAAATTTGCGTTCGATCCCGGGAACGTCTTACCCACTGGGAGAAAACTTCTCGAACCTTGACATGCCAGCGGACAGCCCCTACCGCTGTGGCTGGTGGTATCGCAAGACCTTCCACGTTGCTGTTAGCGAACGAGGAAAGACGATCTGGCTACGCTTTGGCGGCATCAATTACCGCGCCGACATCTGGCTGAACGGCCGGAAGATCGCCGACTCAGTTCAGGTCCAGGGTGCCTATCGTACGTATGAATTCGACGCCACCAAAGCCATAAGGCCAGGTGAAGAAAATGTGCTAGCCGTGGAAACATTTGCCCCCACTCCGACCGACCTGGGCATCAACTGGGTCGACTGGAATCCGTGCCCGCCCGATAAAGACATGGGTCTCTGGGGGCCCGTTTCTTTGGCGACAAGTGGACCTGTAGCGGTCCGTTCGCCAATGGCGACGACCCACTTCACGGATGCCTCCTTGCAGACGGCGGAACTTACAGTCCGCGCCGAAGTCAGCAACGCGACAGACCATCCAGTCGAAGGCCGTCTCGAAGGAACGGCCGCCGGCATACCCATCTCGCAACTCGTGCGCCTGGCTGCGGGCGAAGAGAAGACAGTCTCGTTTGCGCCAAGCGACTTTCCACAACTCCGGATCGAACACCCGCGGGTATGGTGGCCGGCGGACCAGGGTGCGCATCCGCTCCAGACCCTGACTCTTCGCTTCCTTCTGGATGGCATGGTTTCCGATGAGCAGTCCAGCCGCTTCGGTATACGCGAGGTTAACTCTGAGCTGACCGCAAAGGGATACCGCTTGTTTCGCGTCAACCAGCGGCCCATTCTTATTCGTGGTGCAGGCTGGTCGCAGGATATGCTGCTTCGTCAACAGCCCGAGCGGCTTGCCGAAGAGTTTCGCATGGTGCATGACATGCACCTGAATACGATCCGTCTGGAAGGCAAGATGGAGACCGACGAGTTCTTTCGCCTGGCCGATGCGCAAGGAGTTCTGGTGATCGCGGGCTGGTGCTGCTGCGATCATTGGGAGCACTGGGATAAGTGGACGCCCGATACATTGAACGTCGCTACGGCTTCGCTGAAATCTCAAATCCTGCGCATCCGCAGCCATCCCAGCTTGATTGCGTGGTTGAACGGAAGCGACAATCCGCCGCCCGCGAACGTCGAGACGGCCTACCTGAAAGTTCTCGACCAGACGCATTGGCCAAATGCCATCGTGTCTTCGGCCAGCGCAACACCAACCAGCGTGAGCGGTCAGAGCGGCGTCAAGATGACTGGCCCGTATGATTTTGTTGCGCCTTCCTATTGGCTCGTCGATACCAAGTATGGCGGGGCCTATGGATTCAACACCGAGACCAGCCCAGGTCCAGCAATTCCCTCCCCGGATAGTCTGAAGAAGATGTTGCCGCCTGATCATCATTGGCCGCAGGACGCAGTGTGGGGATATCACGCGGGCGGCGAAGGCTTCCAGAATATTCACGTCTTCAACGACGCAATGTCCGCAACCTATGGCGAAGCAAAGACCGCGGCGCGCTATAACCAGGTCGCCCAGTCTATGGCCTTCGATGGCGAGCGTGCGATGTTCGAGGCCTATGGCCGCAACAAGTACAACTCAACCGGCGTTATTCAATGGATGCTCAACAACGCCTGGCCTTCGAGCATCTGGCACCTCTACGACTACTACCTCGATGCAGCAGGGGGATACTACGGGACAAAGAAAGCGTGCGAGTTGTTGCATGTGCAGTACTCCTATGATGATCACAGTATCTATGTCGTCAACAGCCTCTACAAGGCTGCGCCAGGTCTAACCGCAGTTGCTCATGTGTATGACATCAACTTGAAAGAGTTGTTCAGCAAATCCACCGCTCTGGATGTCGGCCCCGATAGCTCGATCAAAGCATTCGACATCCCGCAAGAGGTCTTTCAAACTCCATCCACCGTGTACTTTGTTCAGCTGGAGTTGAAGAATGCGAAGGATACGGTTGAGAGCAGAAACTTCTACTGGGTGCCGGCTAAGCTGACCGAGTTCGACTGGGCAAAGACTACTTACACACACACACCGACGAAGATATCTGAAGACATGACAGCGCTGCAGAGCCTGGCACCTTCACGCGTCACAGCGACCGCGCGAAGCTCGGGGACGATGGTTTATCTGCACGTATCGAATCCGTCGAAGGCACTGGCCTTTCAAGTTGCAGCTGAGCTCGATGATGCCAAAGGGGCGAAGCTGACACGCATTACCTGGAGCGATAACTACATCGAACTGATGCCGGGCGAAGAGCGTGACTTGACTGCACTGCTGCCTCCCGACATCCTCTCCCACGTCGATTTGAGCGGGAAGTCTGGATTGAAGGTGAAGATAGAAGGGTGGAATGTAGAACCGGTGAGCATCGGCCCTCAGCTTACTCCCGAGAAGCCCGAGCCGGCTTTGTAACCCCAGTGTGCGACGCTTCATCAATAAAGGGAACAAGAGCATGATCCCAACTGAGTTGCACCGCGACGAACAGACGGTCACGCTGAAGCGCAGTCTGCGCTATCGCGACCTCATCCTCTACGGCATCATTTTGATTCAACCGACAGCGCCGATGCCGGTCTTCGGCGTCATCTACCAGGAGTCGCGCGGGCACGTTGTGCTGGCTATTCTGTTTGCGCTAATCGCCATGCTGTTCACCGCGTACAGCTATGGCCGCATGGCGCGCGCCTATCCCAAGGGCGGCTCTGCGTTCACCTACGTGGGCGAAGAGCTGCATCCGGCTCTCGGCTACATGACCGGCTGGTGCATGGCCATGGATTACATTCTCAATCCATTGATCTGCACTATCTGGAGCAGTAAAGCCGCAATCAACTTCATTCCGGAAGTCCCTTACATTCTCTGGGTGCTCTTCTTCGCAGGACTCTTCACCATCCTCAACCTGCGAGGCGTCGAAACCTCGGCGCGCATCAACTCCGCTGTTGCAGCAGGATTAGGCGTTGTGATCATTCTTTTTGTGGTCGCCGCCGTGCGATACATCTTCCATCTGCATACGTCGTCATTCGCGTTCTATATGAACCCTATCTACGATAGAAGTACCTTCTCTACTCACGCCGTCTTCCGTGGCACCTCGATCGCTGTGCTTACCTACATTGGCTTCGACGGGATCTCGACCCTTAGCGACGAGGCCCACGATCCAGCCCGGACTATTCCGCGTGCAATCATTCTCACCTGCTTCATCACTGGTGTTCTCGCTTCCATCGAGGTCTATCTGGCACAGTTGGTGTGGCCACGCGGCGTAGCCTTCCCTGATCTTGACACGGCCTATGTAGCGATCGCGCAGCGCGCCGGAGGTCCCTTTCTATTCGCATTGATGAACGGTGCGCTTCTGATCGCAACCATCGGTTCCGGCATGGCGTCGCAATTAGGAGCGGCACGGCTCTTGTTCGCCATGGGGCAAGACGGAGCCTTGCCGCGCAGGTTCTTCGGCGCGCTCAATCCCATTCGTCGCATCCCACAGAACAACGTTCTGCTGATCGGCGCGATCGTCCTGGCGGGCGCGCTGGCCATGAGCTATCAACTCGGAACTGAACTGCTGAACTACGGCGCTCTACTGGCCTTCATGGGTGTGAACGCCGCATCTGCGGTACTAGCCTATCGCGCCTATCGTGACGATGGTACGAACCCATTCTTTCCCATTGTGCTTTCTCTCTCCGGCTTCGTAGTTTGCTTCTTTTTGTGGCTCAATCTCGGCGCAACGGCGCGATGGGCGGGCACCGTCTGGGCTACGCTGGGTATCGCTTTGTGGCTACTCCGCAGACAGCAGATGACCGGAAGCACGCAACTCCGCACGCGCTCATGAGGGATCGGATCTCAAAAACGGCAGGACAAAATCGCCTGGGAGGTAAGTTGGCACAGTTCGATATAACGTTGGCCGGCGAGATCACGATGGACTTGTTGATGTACGGTTTGCCGGAAGAGCTTCCCGTCGAGCGAGAATTTCTCGCCACCAGCATGGCTCTGACGCTCGGCGGTTCCTCTGCCATCACCGCACACAACCTCGCCATCCTCGGCAGTCACATCGGCTTCATCCCGCAGCTTGGTGCCGATCCGTTCACGGATCTTTGTCTGCAACCTCTTCTTCGTGCAGGCGTAGACCTGTCGCATGCCGTCGCTCCGAAACCAGAGATCGGCACCGGCTTGACCGTGCTGCTACAACATGAACGCAGTCGTCGCGCCCTTACCTACTCGGGCACAATTTCTGATCTCCGCTATGAAGATCTCGACCTTGCCTATCTTGCCTCTGGCAGACACTTTCACCTGTCGTCGTTCTTCCTCCAACGCGGACTACGCGACGACGTGCCAAAGCTTTTGGCCACAATGCGCCAAGCTGGCCTGACTACCTCGCTGGATACCAATGACGACCCGGAGAATTTATGGGAGGGTCCAATCACAGAGACCCTCGCCCATCTCGATATCCTGATGCCCAACGAACGAGAAGCCTGCCGGCTGGCGAATGAGTCCAATCTGGAAGATGCGATTAGCAAGCTGTCCGAGATGATTCCTATGCTGGTCATTAAACGCGGAGCCGCAGGTGCCTTGGTCATGCATCGAGGATTACGCTTCGAAGCCCCCGGGCATCCCACAGAGGTCGTTGATGTCATAGGCGCCGGCGACAGCTTCAACGCCGGATTTCTCCACGCGTTCGTCCACGGCGCCGGGGTGAGGGACTGCCTTGCATTGGGCAATGCATGCGGGGCCTACTCCACAACAGCAAGCGGAGGTGCCCAGGCGTTTTGCGTGCCACAACGTATGCAGGAATTTTTCGACGACCTCGGCGTCGCAGCGCAGATCGTTTCATGACACAAAAACGGACGATCGCAATGTCGAAGTGTCTCAGGTGACGTTATCGGTGAAGAAGGAGCGCTCGTGGGCCCTCTGGTCTCAGCGTACCTCATTTCAAGATGCTGCTATCAACTGTGACGATTCGCCCTCACTGCGTCCTCGGAGAAGCGTTCGGTAAAGATTGATCGTCTGCTCCGCGATCGCCGACCATGCAAAGGTCTCTTCCACACGTTTGCGGCCCGCCTCGCCGAACAGTTTCGCCTTCTCAGGATCAGCAAGAAGATCGGAGATCTTTTCCGCAAGATCACGCGAGAACTTCTCAGGATTCGAAGGAAACGTGGTCGCAGGGTCCTGCTCGAACGGCACAAGGTAGCCCGTCACACCGTCCACCACAACCTCCAGAATTCCGCCCGTAGCGCTCGCCACAACCGGGGCGTGGCATGCCATCGCCTCAAGATTGATAATGCCAAATGGCTCGTAGACAGATGGGCAACAAAAGACAGCTGCGTTGCTGTAAAGCTGAATCGCCTCCGGCTTTGTCACCATCTTCTCGATCCACACCACGCGCGAGTTTATCTTGCTGACCTCCTCAATCTTTTCGCGCATCTCGGCCGCAATCTCCGGTGTATCCGGCGCGCCGGCGCAAAGCACTACCTGTGTCCCCTTCGGAAGATGAGGAATCGCTTCGACAAGATGCGTGACGCCTTTTTGCCGCGTGATCCGACCAACGAACAGAACATAAGGCATAGCCGGATCAACTCCATACTTGATCAGCGCTGACGTATCCGCAGTTTTCTGATACTCCTTCAGATCTATACCGTTGTAGATAACGTGAATGAGTTCCGGCTTGATCTCAGGGTAGGCGCGGAGAATATCTTCTTTGGTGCCGTTTGAGACGGCGATCACCGCATCCGCATCCAGGATCGCGGTGCGTTCCATCCACGAACTCATCGCATACCCGCTACCAAGCTGCTCCGCCTTCCACGCACGCAGCGGCTCCAGACTGTGCGTTGTCAGTACAAACGGAACGTCAAAGAGTTTCTTTGCAAGAAAGCCCGCCATCGCCACGTACCAGGTATGCGTGTGCACGATATCGATGGTTGCAAGCGACTTCATTTGGACAAGATTGAGACTCAGCGTTTCGAGCGCCGTCTTGTACTTCTCGTTAGTTCCTCTGGCGATCTCCGACCACGGTTCCGCGCCGCGGACATGAAGGTTCCCTTCATCAAGGAACTGTTTGCCCCAGCAGTGAACTTCGACATCAATCGACTTGGCCAACTCCCGGCTGAGATATTCAACATGAACTCCGGCGCCCCCGTAGACATTGGGTGGATACTCTCGTGTCATTAGACCAACTCGCAAGCGAAGCCTCCTCGTTCGATCTCAGCCAAAACGTCGAATCGAACAGAGACACATCATACGCAAATGCATCCAAAAATTCTGCAGGATGCCTTCAACGCGGCGACCCGCCCGAGTGATTTTGCATTATCGCGCCGTCACAGTCGCCTACCTACATTCCCGTCCTTGATTGAGGGTCAAGATGCCCAACTCTTGGGAGACGGGTCGAGGTTTGATCGTGCTTCCTCAACCAGAGTTTCCGCTGTGCTCAATAGGGAGCCGAACTCCGGATGTCTCCTCAAAACGCTCAGCCAAGGGTCTGAAGTTAGAGTGGCGGGTGCGCAGACGAAGCCGGACTGCGCCGCCCGCCTCAAGGCTCTTACGGCGAAATCTGTCATCCTGAGCCGGGCGTAGTGACGTGCGAAATAAACGGCGATTTCGGGTTCGCGAGCCGTATCCGCCGCCTCCATAAGATGGACTGCCTCATCCGTTCTGCCTTCAAGAACGGCCAGCAGCGAACTCATGAGAGCGTTCATCAACTTGGATAACGGCATACTACCCAGCCGTTCACGCAGCAGGGTAATCGCCCGCTTTCGATTACCCAAGGCCGCCCAGGCCGCCGCGTCGAGATAGTATGCAGCGCGTCCGCTATAGTGCTCTATGGCAGACGCATATTCTCCAGCAAGGAACAACGTGTGAGCAATGCTTGTGACGAGAGCCGGATCTAACTCAACTCCTCGTCTGTGCGCTTCAACCGAATCTAGAAGCAATCCTCGAAAGCGAAACACCTGAACAAGGCTAGTGAACGATTCCGTCTCCCCAGGATGGCGCTCCAACCGTTCAAGGAGTCGACCCATAGCCTTATCCGCATGTCCAGTGTCTACCTGCACCAGGGTGTAGAACTGATGAGCGCACGCCAACTCCGGATCGAGGGTGAACGCTCGCTGAAATGCGGCATGTGCCAGCTCCGAATTCGCCGAAGAGTTGCCGCTGAATTTATCAAGGAACCAGCAGCACCGACCCAACCAAGCCCAGGCAGGGGCAAAGCTTGGATCTGCGGCCAGGCAGGTCCAGTACAGATCGCGCGCGAGATGCATTGACTCCAACGAGCGTTGAGCAGTCAACTCTTTCGCGCGCATAAATTTCTCATAGGTCGGTTGCGCAATGCCTGGCTCACCCGTCACTGCCAGTTCAAATCGATAGCCATGCTTCGAAACCGTGCGAATCGCGTCCCGCCCAACAATTTTTCTCAGGCTCACGATCGTGTTGGTAAGGTTCGTTTCACTCACATGGATAGATGGCCACAGAGTGTTGATCAACTCTTGTTTGCTTATAAGGCGTTCCGCCCTCCGGACCAGACAGAGGAGAGCATCGAAGGCTTTGGGCTGGAGTTCGACTGGAACCCGAGCTCTCTTCAGGAGCCGCTCCTTCGGGTGTAGCTCGAAATCGCCGAACCGGTAGAAATCGTCAACCGAACTTTGATTGTTCTTTGAAAATCCGTGTGTCATAAGTGGAATGTTCAACGTGGAAACAAGCCTACACTGCTCGCATGAGCGAGAACGGAACACCAATCATTCATTCTCTTCCCCGCCAGACCAGGATATTCGGGATGGCGAAACATCGGCGGCCCATAAACCAGCGGAGCATCAAGCTTCGCATTGTTGTCCTCTGTCTTCTGATGTGTGGATTTGGCTGGCGTCCGGATCTGGCGTCTCCCCTAACAGCCCAGGGAGTGTCAGACGCCGCGCCACAGCCCGCTTCGGTACGAGACGGACAACACGACTTCGACTTCAACATTGGCGTATGGCACACCCATATCAGGCGAGTCCTTGACCCATTCTCAGGCTCGTCCAAGTCGATCGAACTTAATGGAACGGTCACAGTAAGGAAGGTTTGGGATGGTCGTGCTCAATTGGAGGAGATCGAGGCCGACGGCCCGAATGGGCATTGGGAAGGGCTCACTCTGTTTCTTTATAACCCTCAGTCCCATCAATGGAGCCAGTCGTTCATCGATAGCAAGATGGGCGTCCTGACTGCGCCGTTGATCGGTTCGTTCAAAGACGGACGTGGCGAACTCTTTTCTCTAGACACCTTTCACGACAAATCAATCCTGGATCGAGGGGTGTGGTCTAACATCAAGCCTGGTTCCCATCGCTTCGAAGAGTCGTACTCGAACGATGGTGGTGCGACCTGGGTGCCTGCTTTCATTGCCGACCTGACACAGGAAACACAATCGGCGGCCCCGGACGTTCTCGACCCCGCTGCGAACAAAAATGAAAAAATCTCAACCGCCGCAGAGGACGGCCAACACGACTTCGACTTCGATTTCGGCACCTGGAAGACGCATTCTTCCCGTCTTCTCCATCCCCTGACGGGATCGACGACGTGGGTCGACATGGACGGTGCTACGGTCGTCAAGAAAGTCTGGGATGGCCGCGCCAATCTGGCGGAGTACAAGGCGGATGGTTCAGCCGGTCACATCGAACTCTTGTCCCTTCGTTGGTTCAACCCAACTACAAACGAGTGGAACTTGGACTTCGCAACCCCTACCGTTGGCACGCTGGGTATTCCCGGCGTTAGCGAATTCAAAAATGGGCGTGGCAACTTTTATGACTACGAGTTGATCAACGGCAGATCCGTAGTTGTACGATTTTCCATCTGGAAGATCACCCCTGACACAGCACAATCCGAACAAGCGTTTTCAGGCGACGGCGGAAAGACATGGGAGGTCAACTGGATCAATAAATACGAACGGGAAACTGAAAAATGAAGAAGCACTCGCCCGTCATCCGTCGTCTCACCAGCGCACTTCTCGACCGCAGGCCAAAACAGCACCGGAGTCACCCAACAGACTCAAATGGCTGGCAACCCACTGGATGTGGCTCGCCGCATCCAGATGGGGACACGAAGCGGGCTAGAACGTGAACGCAAGGCCAGCCTGAATCGTCCGAGGTGATTGTGCAAGGAACAGAGTTTGCCCATCCGCCGACAAGAATGGTCGATACCCTTGTGCTAGAAGATTTGTGACGTCAACGGTAGCCTCAAGCCCAGGCGGTAACAGACTTCCCAACCGTAATGTCTGCCGCAGATAGCAGCTGAGGTATGCCTGATCGCTGAACGGAGCATAGGGATCAACCGCAGTCACCAATCGTGTCGGCTGCCAGCGATATGCCGCTCGAACCGCTGTTCCACTGCGGAGCACCCGGCCCCTCAAAGCGACCGTCGCAGTCCGAGCGTTCACCGGCGCCAGATCAGATCCAGTTCCGGGCAGACCGACCGCAGCCCCATCTTTTGCGCCAAGCGCCGCACCGGTGCCGTACGCCACCGCAACCCAAAGATTCGTGGTCAGCGGTTCGGTCATCATTACATTCAGGCCCCTGACGTTGTAGCCAGCACTCAAAAATCTGAAGTTCCCCGTCGTCGAATCGGCGATGATCCCACTGGCGCCATTCTGTCCAGTCTGCGCAATATCAGCCGCTGTCAACGCACCGCCACCAGAAACCGCCACCCTATTCAGGGAATCACTGTAATACGCAACCTGGACCATTCCGCGGCCAGTCTTCCGACCAACCGTAAACTCCTGATGCAGTCCACTCTCGGTCTGGATCTTTCCCTGGTAGATCGCAGCAACAGGTAGCTCGCGCTTCACCGTATCGAGCCCAGCAAACGACTGCAGATCCTGCGACGTAGCCATTCGGTAGCCGAAGTTCCAGTTCTCGATCGGGTGCGCCGTAACCTTCAAGAACGGTCGCGATCCGGAGGCATAACCAGAGGTCCGGACAACGTATACTGTACCTCCAGCCTCCACGTCGATCAGGTCCCCAAACTGCATCTTCTGCCCGCTGGCCAGCTGCATCACTTCCAGCCCAGACGAGCCGCCCGGCCCCAGCACCTCCGGATGCACCTGATAACTCAACACCGTCCGTGCCGCGCCCCCATCCCAAGCTGCATTCCATATCCGGTCGCAACTTCAGTGGATTGCCCAACAGACGGCGCCCCCGGTTGGGTCCCGATATCCGCATGCAGTGTCAAACCAGCGCCGTCATCGAGTACTCGGTCGAACGCAAAAACATTGTGAATTCCGCTACTCCCGAAGCCGCCATCGCCGGCTGTAACCTCGGCGCGCACCCTTTCAGCACGCTTAGGCGTCTCTCGAGCGCTGGATGAGACCATGATCACGTCCCCATCTTCAGTCAGCCGAAGGATCGGACGATTAGCCACCGATCGCAAAGTCCACTTCCAATCGTCACCCGGTTCGTCCGCCTTACGACGCTCTGCCGGAAGCCACGCAGTCGATTCGAAGAGAGTACTTAGAGTTAGATTGACGACCGCCTGAGCTCCGGACTGAAGCTGCAAGTTGCCCCGCATTGCCGGAACAAACAGCGCCGCACTCGCGCGTACCTCATATTGGCCGGGAAGCAGATGCGCAATGAAATAGCGTCCATGCAGATCTGTAAACGCAGTCCCGGCCATAGCAGAATCCGCCGCTATGACTTGAACCAGAGCACCCAGCTGCGCCACACCCTGCGCGTCGCGAACCACCCCCGAGACGGCCGCACTTTGGCCCACAGCGACGCCGACGGCTGCAGACAGCAGCATCAGCGACAGAAGCGCGATCTTCACCTGGGGTCGTTGCACAGTAAAACCGTCCTGCGCGTCGAATGGCTGTCCAAATCATCCCGCACCCAGAAAAGTTAGGGGCGGCGTTACAGAGTGCGATGTAACCGGTTATTACGAATTGGCGTCTGTATAACCATGTTCCCGTTCTAAAGCCGCACCTGTCTAATCTACGTTGAACGGCGCAGATTCTGCGATCTGCTGCTTCGTTATTCCATCGTTTACTTTGATGTTGACCTTATACTTACCGGGCTGAAGACTCGCCAGCGGCAAACTCTTTTCAATCGTAACCTGATCCGCGTTGGGGTTGGTCTTTGACGTCAACTCCTGCGTCTCAAGAATGGACTTATTCGTCGCCACATCCAAAATCTGATACTCGATCGTCGCACCATTCTGCTTACTCTTCTCATCGATCCCCAGGTTATAGACCTGCATCCAGAAGTTCAGATTCTGCGCTCGATGAAACGTAACCGGCACCCCAATTCCAGTAGGAACGCGGGGAGTAATGTGTGTGTCGCCAATAATGAAGTTCCCAGCGCCAATATCCTTCGACGGCACTCTCTCCATGGAAGAAGCCAGAATCAGGGAAGACGAAGCAAGCCGGTCATCGTCGTAGGCTGGCACGTTCAAACTGCGTTGCCACCTGCCGATATGGTCTGGATTGTTAACGTCCTTGATCACAATATCGATCTTGTACAACCCAGGACGCAGCGGCAGCGACTTCCAATAGACCGACTGATCGGCTCGTTTGCGCGCAAGCAATTCGCTCGGCACCTGAACACTGACCGTATCTTCGAAGGTCTGTATTGCCTTGTGATTCAGATTCGAGACGCGTCCCAGGATGTTCACCGTGCCCATCGCGACGCCGTCTTTATTTGTGAACGTAATGTCGCCGTTTTTGATCTGCAACGTTACAGGAACCAGAATCGTATCGTTGGTAACTTTCACGTAGTCAGTCCGTACATCAAATAGAAATGGCGGCCCAGTCAAAATCTTCGAAGTCGTCATAAACGACTCCAGGTCCTTGAACTTGATCTCCGGAGGAGCCATTAGCTTTGCGAATCGATCCAATCGGTCGAACTGCTTGCTCTGGTTTTGAGAGGATAATGGTCCTGCACCAAGCTGCTCCAAACCACCACCTGAAAATCGGTCTGCCTGTTTCGACTGTCCGGTCTGCTCATAAAGTGTCGCGCCAGCACCTGGGGTGTGCTTCAGAGCATCTTTCTCGGAGCGATCAATCGTCATGTGATAGTCGCCGCACATGCAGGTATCGACAAATTCGATATCGATATTGTCCCCGATACCCGCCAGATAACGGTAGTGCCAAATCTCGAAAGGAAATGTAGAGGTATTTCCGCCGCCTTCTTCCATAGGGCGCTCGTAGCTTCCGCCGCTCGGATGCGAGTCGATATTATCGGGCTTCCCATAAGCAATGTAAATATGACCGCGATCAGTTCTCCAGCCAGGCTTGCCGGCGGCAAAGTGGTCGTTCGAATAAGCGATGCGCGCGTAGTGTTCCTCGCGAAACTCGTTCTCCGGCGAGTCAGGATTCGGATTGCGTCGTAACCAGAAGTTCTCAATAAACTGGTCGCGCTCCTCGTCGTTGCTCAAACTCTTGAAGGCCTGCAACTCCTGGTCGGTGATGATCCAGCGAACGTCCTCATCCACCCACTTCTTGTAAACACCCTTCAACTCGGCCTTCAGCGCCTTCTGCTGGTCACGCTTCTCTTTATCGCTCAGAGGACGCTTCAAAGGATCCGGCTTTTCTACCGTTACCGGTCCTTTCGTCACGCCGTCAGTCTGTGCGGGATCGCTAGGTGTTTCCTGGGCAGACAAAACATGCCCCCCATCAGAATCAACAAAAATAGGGCCGTGCTGGATACCAAGCGCCGTGAGGTCGTCATAAAAAAGGGGTGCACTCCTGTTACCAACCAACTTACCAACCAACATTGTAGAGCGGTTACATCTTCGTTACAAGAGGAGACTCCAGACCGCCCCTGATATCATCCTCGTGTTCCCGTGCAAGCCCATAAGTCTCGTCTACAGGATAGTTGCAGGCTTTTGCACAATTTCTCGTAAAGTGATCTCACTCAGGTTTTGGAAGGTTTACGGAACGCTATTTCTTGTGCTTCCGTACTATCTTTAGCAAGCACCGACTCCCAACCGCCTCTGCGCTGCCGCGGAGGTGCGATAGAAAGCGGCAATGAGCACAAAGAAAATCCTCTTGATCGTAGTTGCGGTCCTGGTTCTTGCAGGCATCGTCGTCGGCACCGTCCTTCATGGGCAGGCCAGCGTCACCAAGGTCTCCACCGGCAAGGCCGTGCATCAGGATCTGGTCTCCATCGTCAACGGCACCGGCCAGATCAAGCCGAAGACTTACGTCAACGTCGGCGCCACCGCCTTCGGGCGCATCACCCACCTCTATGTCAAAGAAGGCGATCACGTGAAGGCGGGTGCGACCCTCGCCACGGTCGAAAGTGTTCAGCCCCAGGCCACCGTCGCAGCCCAGCAAGCGACCATCGCCTCCTCCCGTACCGACATCACCAGCTACATCGCCGCGGAAAAGACCGCCGAAGCAAACATCGCCCAGGGAAAAGCCGATCTCGAGCAGAAGAAACTCGACTTCGGCCGCGCCGAGTCCTTGTACAACGAAAAACTGATCGCAAAACAGGACTTCGACGCTAAGAAAGCCGCATACGACATGGCTTCCGCCACCCTCGCCCAAAGACAGGCAGCCCTTGCGCAAGCTACCGCGCAGACTGAATCGCAACGCGGCCACATGAATCAGGCAGTCGCCAGTCAGCGTGCGAACTTCGACGCCCTCGACAAAACCATCAGCCGCGCTCCCTTCGACGGCCTCGTTACCAACGTTCCCGTGCGAGAGGGCGAAACCGTCGTCGTTGGGATTCAGAACGCTGGCGGATCCACCATCATGACCCTCGCCGACATGTCCGTCATCACAGCCGAGGTCAAGGTCGACGAAACAGACATCGTCAACGTCTCCCTGAATCAGCCCGCCGATGTCTCGGTCGACGCGCTGCCCGGTCGCGTCTTCAAAGGCCACGTCACCGAGGTCGGCGATCAGGCGCTGCTCCGAACCACCGGCCTCTCGACCACACAGAGCACAACAGGTACCGAGGAAGCCAAGGACTTCAAGGTCGTCGTCACCCTCGACCAGGCATCCGACGATCTTCGTCCAGGCCTCTCCGCTACAGCAAAGATCACCACCGCCCACAAGCCGAACGCGCTCATCATCCCCATTCAGGCACTTGTGCAGCGTGATCCTGCCACCGAAAAAGCGCTCGCAGCCAACGCAGGCAAATCCAGCGTAGTCTCCGCTTCCACCTCCAGCGCTCCTGATCGCAAACCTCAGCCGGTCCAGGGAGTCTACGTGCTCCAGACAGACCACAAAAAACGTCGTGCGGTCTTCGTTCCAATCACCATCGGGGTCACAGGAGCCACGGATATCGAGGTCCTCAGCGGTTTGAAAGACGGTGATGAAATCGTCACGGGACGCTATCGAATCCTGCGAACCCTAAAGAGTGGAACTTCCGTCAAAGTAGACAACAGCGTTGAAGCGCCTGGCGACTCCGAGAAATCATAAGAAAAAACCTGAAATACTGGAGAAAAGCCTTAAAATCGTTGTTCTCGGAGTGACTCAGTCAATACCGCGGAACCATCCCACCACACCAAACGTACTATCCTGAAAAACGTAGGAGCACGGAGAACCGGATGGCCATCGAAACTGCAGTCGAATCCAACCTAAGCACCAGCAACGCCTCCGGACCCACCCCGGAGACGTCATCGTCACCGACAATCTCTGGAAGACCTACGAGATGGGCGACCAGCAGGTGCACGCCCTCCGCGGCGTCAACCTCCGCATCCGCCACAATGAGTACGTTGCCATCATGGGCCCCTCCGGCTCCGGCAAGTCAACCCTGATGAATCTCATCGGTTGTCTCGACTCACCGTCCCAGGGCCGATACTGGCTCAACGGCCATGACGTCTCCGAGCTCAACGACGACGAACTCGCCCGAATTCGCAACAAAGAGATCGGTTTCGTCTTCCAGACCTTCAACCTGCTCGCCCGCGCCACCTCGCTCCACAACGTCGAGCTGCCTCTCATCTACAACGGCACACCAGCCGCTGCACGCACCGAGCGAGCAAAGAGTGTCCTCGAGTCGGTCGGCCTTGGCACTCGCATGATGCACAAGCCCAACGAACTCTCCGGCGGTCAGCGTCAGCGCGTCGCCATCGCCCGTGCTTTGGTCAACAAACCCTCCATCATCCTCGCCGACGAACCCACCGGCAACCTCGACTCCAAAACCGGTGACGAGATCATGGCCCTCTTCGACGACCTCCACGCCAAAGGCAACACCATCATCCTTGTCACCCACGAGCCCGACATCGCCGAATACGCCCATCGCATCGTCACCATCCGCGACGGCGTCATCGCCGGCGACCATCTCTCGACGCGCATCCGTAACTAACTGCAGCATCAGTTGCGACAAATATTCAAACCCGCACGCTGACATCCGCACCCAGCTCATTCCCCGTCTAAAATGGAATGATGGCAAAAGCGTTTCGTCGTTCGCGCTTCCTTGGAGCTCTCGCTGCCACTCTTCTGGCCGGTCCTCTGCTTCACGCGGACCCAGCGCGCTTCGACCTGGCTGGGCCAAAGGTAGACGTTCACGTCACCCGTTCCGGCAAAGTTCTGCCCATCGCCCAGGTTCCCAACCTGCAGCCTGGCGACAAGGTCTGGCTCCGCGCAGACCTGCCTCCAACGCAATCGGTTCACTACCTCCTGGTCGCCGCCTTTCTGCGCGGAACCACAAATCCTCCGCCAGACAACTGGTTTTTGAAATCCAGACCTGGAATAAAAAGTCCGCGAAGAGGGCGTCACCATTACCGTCCCCGCCGAGGCCCAGCAGGTAATCCTCTTCCTTGCGCCCGAAACCGGTGGCGACTTCAGCACCCTGCGCTCCGCCGTCCGCGGTCGCCCTGGCATCTTCGTCCGCGCGTCTCAAGACCTCATCGAGGCCGGCTTCGAGCAGGCCCGCATTGAAACCTATCTCGCCGCGATCCGCCGTGTGCCGCCCGAAGACTCCAAAGGTCTCGCCGAACACTCTGATCTTCTCTCCCGCACCCTCAATCTCAAGCCCAACGGAGACTGCTTCAAACGCCCCGTCGACATGCAGGCCGCCTGTCTCACTCAAGCCGGAAACCAAAGTCTCCTCGATGATGGCCATGGCCAGACCATCGCCGACGCGCTGAACGAGGGAACCAGTGCCGACCTCATCAACCAGGCGAGCTACACCAGGCTTGCAGGCGGCGGGAACTACAGCCCCTACGTCGGGGCCATCGTGGACCTCATCCGCATCACCAGCACCCTTCACACCGCCAAATATCAGTACATTCCCGCAATTGCCTTTCCTGATGGCGATGCTCTCAACCTTCGCCTCAACACCCCACCCTCCTTCAACAACCCCAAATCCGTCATCGTCATCGGCCTTCCTGCAATTCAGGCTTCGGTCCCCCCACCCCTCCGCGCCTCCAGTCCTGACAGCGTCTCCTGCCTGCTCAAACCCGCTGTCATTCTTCCTGTAGACGGCGCGCCTCTTGTCTACGCGACCACGCTGGCACACGATCTCGTCCTTCATATCGATGGGCCCAACGGCGGCACCGATATTCCGGTCAAGCCGGACGCATTTGAAGGCGGCCTCGTCCTCTCCCACGCCCCCGCGCGGAAGCCCCTGTCCCTCGAATCGAACCCAGACGCAAACTCCGACCCTGGACAAAACGTTAATTCCAACTCAACTCCTGAATCCCAACCGGCGGTAGCTGCCTCTGTACCCGCAGCGCATCAAAACACGAACACCGTCACCGGCACCATCACCGGCTTTTGGGGCTTCGACGCCTTCAAAGGCCCCACCCTTCAGCTTCAGGACACCCCGGGAAAAGATTGGAAGCTCCCCGACGATGACGTCTTGATCACAGGCCGCGAAAACCATCTCATGCTCAGTTCCACCGGCACCGCATGTGTCGACACCATCTCCCTCGACACCAGCGCCGGTAAATTGGTCGAAACCAAGTGGAAGCCAGCGGGCAAACCTGCCGCGGTCGACGTAACCATCCCACTCAAATCCATCGACCCCGGTGCCCTTCACCTCGCCATCAAGCAGTTTGGCGACTCGAAGGCGAGCACAGTCGCCGCAAAGACTTACTCAGAACCCGCCCGTCTAGCCTCGCTCGAGTTCCACGCCGGGGACACCACGGCAGACCTTACCGGTTCCAGTCTCGATCAGGTCAAGCAGCTAACCATCAACGACCTCACGTTTACCCCCGCTCCGCCAAGCACGCCTTCCAATCAGGACACCGCGACCCCAACTCCAGCACCTCCTAACTCCGACACTCAACTCCGTCTTACCCTGCCCCCTAACAGCCAGGCACCCAAGCTTCGCGTCGGCGAACACCTTACCGCCAGCTTGTCCCTCAAAGACGGTCGCACCCTCACCCTTCCCGTCACGGTCTCGCCACCACGGCCCTCCGTTACTCTCATCAGCAAGAACATCGGCCAATCGAGCACGACGCCCATCCACCTGGCCGACCAGGACGATCTGCCGGCCGACGAGCAACTCACCTTCTCCCTCAAGTCAGTTGTGCCCTTTCCCCGCTCCGGCAAGATCGAGATAGCGAACGCCGACGAAAGTCTGCACACCACCCTGAGTGTCTCCTCCGGCAACCTGGTACTGCAAAATCCGCACACCATCCTCGCCACCCTGGATCCCCTCAAGGACTTTGGCTCCTCCGCTTTTGGCCCACTCCGCCTTCGCCCCGTCTCCCTGGACGGAACCACAGGCGACTGGCTCCCGCTCGTCACTCTCGTCCGCCTCCCAACCTTCAAAGACCTTCACTGTCCCGCGGACACCACCCAACCCTGCACCGTCACCGGTTCCAGCCTCTATCTCGTAGACGCCATCGCCACCGACCCCGAGTTTACCTCTCCCACCACTGTCCCGGAAGGCTTTGTCGGTACCGCTCTCACGCTCCCCCGCCCTGCAAAGACCGGCTTCTTTCTCCGCCTGCGCGACGACCCCACGGCCGCGAACACCGTAACCCTTCCGATCCTGCCTCAATCGGCGCCCACCACCGCACCCAACTCCCCAACTGCCTCGGCCAGCCCTAGAGGCCCCATGAGAAATTAGCAGACAAGTTTGCCAGGGAAAATCTGTGTCAAGCCCCCAAATCAGGCAACCTCAGTCCCCACAACAACATGCGGCTGACGTATCAGTTTCACCCAAACCGCTATACTAACTACAGTGCATAAGAAAGCCCCGGCCACAACCGGGGCTTTTCCATTTAACACTCTAACTCTTTTATTTAGACATATTTGGCCGTAACCCATTTTTTTAGAATAATTTACAGAGAGCTAAAATCGCAAATACATGATTACAAATAACTTAAGATGGGTAATGGGGGAGGGGGCCCCCCAATTCCCTACTTGACCTCATCCCGCAGCGCCTTCTGCACCTTGCTATGTTTCACGCTGTACGTAAAGTAGATCACCAGCCCAAATGCGAGCCAACCCAGCACCACCACTTTGGTCAGCGTCGGCAGAGTCCACACCAGGTAAAGCGCACTGACAATGCCCAGGAACGGCACCAGCGGAACCAGCGGTGTCTTGAACGGTCGATGCAGAGTCGGATTACGCCTGCGCAGAATCCAGACTCCAGCGCAGACAATTGCAAACGCCAGCAGCGTTCCCATGTTCACCAGCTCGCTCAGCCGGCTGATCGGCAGCAGCGCGGGCATAAACGCGACGATCGCGCCCACCACGATGTTCGAGATCCACGGCGTACGGAACTTGGGATGGATCACCCCGGCCCACTTCCACAACAGGCCGTCCCGCGACATCGAATAGAACACCCGCGACTGACCCAGCAGCATCACCAGCATCACCGTAGACAGACCAAACACAGCACCAATCTTCACCAGAATGCTGCCCCACCGGACGCCGGTCACATCGATGCCGACGGCCACCGGATCGCCAACATTCAACGCCCTGTAGTTCACCAACCCGGTCAGCACACCCGACACTACGATGTAGAGCAGAGTACAGAACACCAGCGACCCCAGGATGCCGATCGGCATATCACGCTTCGGATTCTTCGCCTCCTGCGCCGCCGTCGACACCGCATCGAAGCCGATATACGCAAAGAAGATCGAAGCAGCACCAGCCGTAATACCCCCGATCCCAAAGGCCCCCGGCCCCTCGCTTGGCGGTATGAAAGGAGTCCAGTTCGCATGAGCCTGCGCAGGATGCTTCAGGATGTACCCAATCCCCAACACCAGAAAGACTCCGACAACACCCAGCTTCACGATCACAATCGCGGTGTTCAGATTCGCCGACTCCTGAATCCCGACGATCAGGATCGTCGTAATCACCGTGATCACCAGAAACGCTACCAGGTTGAACACGCCGGTGACATGCGGCAGCGCCGAAGCGTCGATTCCTGCAGGAAGTGCCATCAGAGTCTGCCAGCGATCGTGGTACAGGTACAGAACATTTCCCGGAGTAGTCGTCAGTTGCGGAGGAATATGAATATGGAAGTCCTGCAGCAGCCCCACAAAGTATCCGCTCCAGCCCGAAGCCACCGTCGCCGCGCCGAACGCGTACTCAAGCACCAGGTCCCAGCCAATGATCCAGGCCACAAACTCGCCCAGCGTAGCGTATCCATACGTATACGCCGAACCTGCGATGGGAATCAGCGAAGCAAACTCTGCATAGCAGAGACCTGCAAACGCGCAAGTGATACCGGCCACAATGAAGCTAAGCATCACCGCCGGCCCGGCATGTTTCGCAGCTGCCTGCCCGGTCAGAACAAAGATGCCCGCGCCAATGATCGCTCCGATTCCAAGCGTGATCAGGTTCAGTGGGCCCAAGGTACGTTTCAGTCCGCTTTCGCCCTCATCCTGCGCCTCATGCATCAGACGCGAGAGAGGTTTGGTTGCCAGCAACTTCGCCATTGATTCGAGTTCTCTACTTTCCTGAAACTTTCGCTACCCTTCGTTTGCCGTCATCTCAACCGGCTGAGACCGTGGCATCCGAGTCCATACCAGATAAACAGGTATCCCCAGCAGAACGAGCACAAGTCCTGGCCAGGTATATTGAGGTTTGTAACGCAATAGTACTGCACAAATCCAAAGCGCCATCACGATATAGAGCGCCGGCAGCACCGGATACCCAAACGCCTTGTACGGCCGCACCGCATCCGGCCGTGTCCGCCGCAGTACAAACAGACCCGCAATCGTCATCACATAGAACACCAGCACAGCAAAGATCACATAATCCAGAAGCTGCCCATAGCTGCCAGAGAGGCACAACAGGCAGGTCCACGCCCACTGCACCCACAGCGAGTTCACAGGCGTCTTCGACCTCTCGCTCAGCCTGCCAACCGATTTGAAAAACAGCCCATCCCGGCTCATCGCGTAGTACACCCGCGCGCCCGCCAAAAGCATCCCGTTCACACACCCGAAGGTCGAGATCAGAATCGCAGCCGCCATCAGCTTCGCGCCGTAGCCAGCAAACGCCTCCTCCATCACCGCGGTAGCAACTCTGTCTTCCGATGCAAACTGAATCCCCCGGCCCACAATCGTCGTCGCCGCCGCATCGCCCGCCAACGGCAGCACACTCAGATAAACGAAGTTGCACAGCACATACAGCAGCAGCACAACACCCGTGCCAATCGCCAGCGATAACGGCAGATTCCGCTTTGGATTCCTGATCTCTCCCGCCGTGAAGGTAACGTTGTTCCAGGCGTCCGAGCTAAACAGAGACCCCACCTGCACCACCGCCACCATCGTCAGCAGTCCAACATAAGCCGTCGGGCCACCCACACCGACCTGCACCGCATGCAACGTGTGCCATCCGGCCCCTGCCCAAAAATTATGCCACCCCGCACCAAAGTTCGCGGTCACCGCAACCGAATTCTTCGCGAGCACACCGACCAGCACCACCGCCGCCAACGCCAGCACCTTTGCAGACGTGAAGACATTCTGCACCGCTGCGCCCATCTTTACACCAAACGTATTCAGCAGCGTCAGCAGCGTGATTACCACAATTGCCGACAGGTTCGCCGTATTTAACCCAATGTCCATGTTGCCCAGCACCATCGGTCCCAAATGCCACGGTGGAACATGTCCGATATGCCAGATCCAGTTCTGCGCACTCACACTTGGAAAGAAGACTCCGAGAAACTTCCCGAACGCGACGCCCACGGCGGCAATCGTCCCCGTCTGAATCACGAGGAAAAGAGTCCACCCGTAAAGAAAGCCCCACAGCGGCCCAAGCGCCTCACGCAGATAAACGTACTGTCCACCGGCCTTCGGCATCATCGCCGCCAGTTCCCCGTAGCTTAGAGCGCCGATAATGGTCATCGCCGCGGTCACCAGCCAGGCCAAAATCAGCAACGCCGGCGATCCCAGCCCGCGCGACATATCTGCCGACACAATGAAGATTCCCGACCCGATCATCGAGCCCATCACAATAGCGGTCGCCGAAAACAATCCCATCCCCTGCACAAACTGAGGAGCCGACGACGACGTTCCCTCGCCTTCAGCCGTCAGCACAGGAGTGTCAAGTTCATTTTTTCACAAGATTCACGTTCGTCTGTTCTACCGCAAAACATCGAGAAAGTCTCTCGCCACTTTCTCAACCGACTCCCCTCAGCAATCAAAGCACTGATCACCGCAACCGAATCTGCCCCGGCATCGATCACACTTCGCGCATTTGCTCGCGTAACTCCACCAATCGCAACAATCGGCTTCTTCGTCAGCGTCCGCGCCAGACTCACACCCGCCAACCCAATCACCGGCTCCGCATTCAGCTTCGTCCCTGTAGCAAACACCGGCCCCACGGCAACATAATCCGCAGAACTCAGCTCCGCCTCTCGAACTTGCTCCTCCGTGTGCGTCGAAATTCCGACCCAACGCTGCGCCCCCACAACCCGGCGTGCATCCTGAGGCGACAGATCCTCCTGCCCTACATGAACTCCGTCCCATCCAGCAAGCAACGCAAGATCTGCCCGATCATTCAAAATCAATCGACACTCATGTCCAGCCATCGCGTCCCGAATCAACGCGGCAACCCGCAAAACCTCCTGCGCCCCCCCGTCTTGTTGCGATACTGAAGCAGTCCAACCCCAGCTGCCCCTAGCTCCTTCGCAAATCGCGCAGCCGTCAATCCGCGACCCACTAGGAAACCGTCGTCGACAATCGGATACAAGCGTGGCAGCCAGGTCCCCACCTAGCTGTCCTTCTGCCGCTCGAAGAACCGCTCCATAAACTTCGTATCGAACTGTCCTGACCTAAACTCTTTATCCGCAAAGATCTTTTCGTGCAGAGGAATCGTCGTATGAATTCCCCGAACCACAAACTGGCTCAGCGCCCTCTGCATCTTGTTCATCGCATCTTCGCGATCCGATCCATGGCAGATCAGCTTCGCAATCAAGGAGTCGTAGTAAGGAGGTACAAACCCTTCAGCATATTGAGCAGTATCCACCCGTACCCCGTTACCGCCAGGCAGGTTGAAAGCAGTAATCTTCCCGGCGCTGGGCGTAAACTTCTCCGGGTGCTCCGCATTGATCCGGCACTCAATCGCATGCCCGCGAATCTCCACCGGCCGCGTAATAATCGAAGACAACTTCTCGCCCGCCGCAATCCGCAGCTGCGCCTTCACCAAATCAATCCCCGTAACCATTTCGGTTACACAATGTTCCACCTGGATCCGCGTGTTCATTTCGATGAAGTAGATCTTGCCATCCTCATCCATCAAAAATTCGATCGTTCCGGCGTTCCAATAACCAATATTCTCCAGCGCCCGCTTGATCGTCTTACCCAGTTCCTCCCGCAACTTCGGAGTGATCATCAAACTAGGAGCCTCTTCAATCAGCTTCTGATGCCGACGCTGAATCGAACACTCACGCTCGCCCAGGCTCATTACATTCCCATGTTCATCCGCCAACACCTGGAACTCGATATGCCGGGGCCGTTCAATGAACTTCTCCATGTACATATCGCCGTTGCCGAATGCATTCGCTGCTTCAGTCGACGCTTGTTGATACATCCCCGGCAGCTCTTCTTTGTTGCGGCAGATGCGCATCCCGCGTCCACCACCACCCGCGACCGCCTTCAGAATCACCGGGTACCCCACATCCTTCGCCCACTCCAGCGCCTCATTTTCGTCGGCAATCACGCCATCCGAACCCGGCAGAATCGGCACCTTCGCTTTCTTCATGGTCTGCCGCGCCGTGGACTTCTCGCCCATCATCCGCGTCACCTCTGGCGGAGGCCCTATGAACTTGATATTCGAAGCCCGGCACACCTCAGCAAAGTTTGCATTTTCGCTTAGCAAGCCATATCCAGGATGAATCGCATCAACATCCGCAATCTCAGCCGCCGAGATCACCGCCGGCACATTCAGATAGCTATCAGCCGAACGCGGTGGTCCAATGCAGATCGCCTCATCCGCAAACCGCACATGCAGCGAATTCCGATCAGCCTCGCTATACACCGCAACCGTGCGGATACCCATCTCCTTGCAAGCGCTGATCACGCGCAGTGCAATCTCCCCACGATTGGCAATCAATACCTTACGAAACATAAACGCAGATGCCTTCCATCGAACTTTGCTGACGAATCGCCAATCTCCTACCGCGCCTTGATAGCAAACAGTGCCTGTCCGTACTCCACCGGCTGTCCGCTCGCCGCGATTCGCTTCACCACTTCGCCGGCCACATCGGCCTCAATCTCATTCATCAGCTTCATGGCCTCAACGATGCAGAGCACCTGCCCCACCTCCACCTGATCGCCAACCTTTACAAATGCAGGCGCCCCCGGCGACGGCGACTCATAGAACGTCCCCACAATTGGCGACTTCACCTCATGTAGCTTTTCCTCAACCTCAGCAGCCGGAGCAGCAGCGGCAGCTGCCACAGGGGCGGCCGCCGCGGGCGCAGCCGCAGCAGGCGCCAACGCCATCAATCGGCTCAACTGCGCCATGTCCAACCCACCGGCAGGAGCAGCAGCAGGCTCACCCGCAAACTTGATCCGCACCTTCAAGTCGTCCTGCTCCATATCGAACTCGGCGATCTCATTCGCCTTCAAAAACTCGACCAGTTCGCGCAGCTCATTCAGCTTATTTCCGTCCATCATGTCTCTTCCCGTGCCTCTTCCGGCACCATGTCTTTTTTAGAGCTCTATCCAGGCCTTCACACTGGGCGTCAAAACTTCTCCGCCATTAGCCGTCACCAAAACCATATCTTCGATGCGCAAACCGAACCGTCCCGGCATATACACACCAGGTTCGATTGTAATCACCATTCCCTGCTCTAACACCTGCGTCTGCTTCGCCGCAAGCCTCGGTCCTTCATGAATCTCTAACCCAACACCGTGCCCGGTAGAGTGGCTGAAGTACTTATCCAGCTTCACCCTCCGCAGAACACTCCTGGCCGCTTCGTCCACCTCTCCGGCAGTCACTCCCGGAGACACAGCGGCGACGGCAGCCTCCTGCGCTTCCAGCACAGAATCATACACGTCCCGCTCATCCGGCAACGCCTTGCCCATGTGTACAGTACGGGTCATATCGCTGCAATATCCGTCGAGAATAACACCGAAGTCCAACGTCACGAACCCCTGCTTCGGCAGCTTCGCCCCCGTCGCGTGACCATGCGGCAGCGCCGATCGCTGTCCACTCGCGACGATCGTATCGAACGACATCCTCTCCGCACCCGCGAGCCTCGCCGCATACTCCAGCGTCGCCGCCACCTCCACTTCGCTCAGGCCCGCTTCCAGATAGGTCAGCATGCCCTCAAACAAATCACAACCTACCAGCGCCGCGGCCCGTATCCGCTCTATCTCGTCAGCGTCTTTCACCTCACGCATCCCGGCCACCACTGGCCCAATCGCCACAAACATCCCCCGCCGCACCTTCGCCGAGAGCGCTTTTCGCATCGTCTCCAGAGCCGCCACCGTCGTATGCGTCGCGTCAAATCCGCAGCGCCTCACTTCTGTAGCCTCCAGCCACTCACAAGCCGCCACTACCGCCGGCTTCTTCGCGATCACGACCTTCGTCCCCGCCGCCTCCACCCGCGCCTGCACCGTGTACCGCCCATCGGTAAACAGCGTCGCGCGTCCGCCCACCAACGCCAGCACCGCGCTCGAACCAGTAAACCCGCACAAATAACGAACATCCGGCAGATGAGTGATCAAGATCCCATCAACGCCAGCTGCCTTCGCCGCAGCCCCGGCTCTTTTCTTTCTCAGACTAAAATTCATTACCTCTGATTCTACCCAACTCCAGATCGACCACCCGCCTTTGGTCATCCCCGCTCCACCCGGTATCATGGAGTATGCCCGGCTCTCAATCCGCTCAGCCGTCGCGCTTTACTCGACGCAATTTCCTCATAGGCTCAGGGACCACCGCCGCAGCTCTGGCTCTCTACTCCGGAGAGATCGCTCGCCACGAAGTCGACGTCGTTCAACGCCCCATCGCCATCGCGAATCTCCCCTCCGCCTTCCATGGCTACCGCATCGTTCAACTCAGCGACATCCACCTCGACGAGTACACCGAACCCTTCTTTCTCGAGCGCGTCATCCGCAAGGTGAACACACTCACCCCAGACCTCGTCCTTCTCACCGGCGACTTCATCACCCACGGCTCCATCACCTTCATAGCCGGCAAACACGCAGCCCACCGCTGCGCCGAGATCATCGCTACCCTCACCGCCCCTCTGCGCTACGCGATCCTCGGCAATCACGACGTAGCCGTCGACGCCCCAATGGTCATCCAGGCTCTCTCCACCCGTGGCACGCCAGTTCTGGTCAACCAATACCTTCCCCTGGAACGCAACGGCGCTCGTCTCTGGCTCTGCGGCGTCGACGACCCCGGCACCAGCACTCCCGACCTCGATCTCGCCATCCCCACAAAACCCGACGGTCCCGTCATTCTCATGGCCCATGAGCCCGACTACGCAGACACCGTCGTCGCCCATCCCCGCGGCCCGCTCGTCGATCTCATGCTCTCCGGCCACGCCCACGGCGGCCAGGTCCGTCTGCCCTTCCTCGGCCCGCTCATCCTGCCTCCACTAGGCGAAAAATATCCGGAAGGCCACTACCGCTTCAATCAGATGCAGCTTTACGTTAACCGCGGTATCGGCACCGTGGGTCTGCCCATCCGGCTAAACTGTCCTCCGGAGATCACGGTCATCACACTCCAGCCGGCCTGAGCCACAGGCGCCGTCCCGCACAGACGATTCGAAGTTTTTCAAGTCCCGAAGGCAGTAAAAAAGATCATCACGACTCCCAGTCCCACCAGTGCCAGCGCCCCCACGAGCCTCCCCACCACGCCATACCAACGCTTGCCCGCTGCCGACCAGCAAAGCTGGATCGCAAACCAGAACGCGGCCACCGCAACAGCGCCGAAGAGGATAACGTATCCATCGATGTGCAACGCCAGCAGTTTGATCAATCCGTCTACCGCGCCCTCGCAACTGGCTTCTTTGCTTTGGCATCACGGCAATCGGCGCCGGTGGCTTCACGCCGGACTTCTCATCCATCCAGGCGTCCAGCAGCGTCTTCTTGAATCGCCACCGATTCCCCAGCTTGAACGCGGGAATAAACCCTTCCGACGCATACCGGTACAACGTGTCCCCGCTGATCCCCAGGTACTCCGACGCCTGCCGGATGTCCATCACCTCACGCACCGTTGCCTGTACCGACACAGCCATCACAAGTCTCCGTTGACCAAAGCAGTGCAAAGTGGATGCCGGATGCAGAGCAACACCCAGCACCCTCTTTGTACCCCCTTTTGTCTACCGGCACAACAAAAATCTCCTTTGTTAACTGGAAGCTAACGGCTGTAACCCCTTCACCACCGCCAGTAAGTCCTCCCCGACCGTTCTCGTCTTGGCAATCGCGTCCGCCAGCGGAATATCCGTGATCTCGGTCCCCTTCAGCACCACCAGGCGGCCAAACTTACCCGCATGCACCAGATCAATCGCCGCCACGCCATATCGCGTAGCCAGCATCCGGTCGTAGGCCGACGGTGTTCCTCCCCGCTGCGTATGCCCCAGGTTCACGCTGCGCGTCTCATACCCCGTCCGCTTCTCAATCTCCTCCGCCAGCGCCTGCCCAATTCCACTCAGCCGCACATGGCCAAACGAGTCGACAGAAGTCCCGTGAGTCGCCTGCCCCGTCTCCGGAAACTGCGCGCCCTCGGCCGCGACCACAATCGAAAATTTCTTCCCATGCTCGCGCCGATACTTCACCAACCGGCAGACCTCTTCAATATCGATAGGCACCTCCGGCACTAGAATCACATCCGCGCCGCCGGCAATGCCCGCCGTAATCGCAATCCATCCAGCATCACGCCCCATCACCTCGCACACCATCACCCGGTTATGCGCCTCCGCGGTCGAGTGCAGTCGATCCACCGCTTCCGTAGCAATCCCCACAGCCGTATCAAACCCGAAGCAGGCATCGGTCCCGTTCAAATCATTATCGATCGTCTTCGGCACGCCAACGCACTTCACGCCCTTTTCGCTCAAAGCCAAACTGATCGACTGCGTATCGTCCCCGCCCAGCGCAATCAGAGCATCGAGCTTATGCTTTCCCAGTACCTCAAGACACTTCTCAAATCCACCTGGAATCTTCTTCACATTCGTTCTCGAAGACCGCAGAATCGTCCCGCCCCGATGCAGAATCCCGGAGGTCGTCTCGAGCGTAAGCGACATCGTCACATCATCCAACACGCCGCGCCACCCCTCCATGAAGCCGACAAACTCATCCCCATGATGCAGAATTCCCTTACGCACTGCAGCCCGAATCACCGCATTCAACCCAGGACAATCTCCGCCTCCCGTCAACATCCCAACCCGCATCGCAATCTCCTTTACACGTCAGCGAAATAATACCTCAGTTAGCCGCATATCCTGGCCAGACCATGGCGTCGTTGACCGCCGAAAACCTCCATTCGCCCATTTCCACACTTCCCGACAGGCAGGATCACCACTCCGCGTCAATCGGCATCAAAGTTACTGCCATGACCTTCTTCTCCGACTCGCAGGAAACAGTCTCTCGCTTCGGTGGCTACATCGACGAGCTACAAGATTTTTCCGGAGCAGTGGCGTCCCCTTCGGTGTACCGGACGACTTTTTCGCCTTCGCCCGCAGGGTCCAAAAGGACACCCAGCTTCGCGGCGACCTCTCCGTTCTGGCTAAATCGTTCATGGAGAGGGAGAGCCATGTCTCCCTCCGTACTGTCCTCACGATCCTTGCCGTAGCCAGCGGCGGCCCTGACGTCGCCACCTCGGACCGCGAGATCAGCACGCCGGTCAACCTCATCATCGACTTCCTCATCAGCGTGGGAGGCTGCAGTCGAATCAGCGCCGAACACCCCGACAGCCCCTGTTCAGAATCTGCTGTCGATCCTGAGGGACATTCTCTAGCGCTCGACCGCTCCTCCACGCGCCATCCACCCTTCGTAACACATCCCGACACCTTTATCTCCAACACCGCTCCGAGCGAAGGCGCTGAAGAACTGATCCTCCAGCCGATCTTTGCTTCCTCACTCGATCCGATACCTGCCGACTCCCACGACAGCGTGAACATTCTCACGGAATCGCTCACCCGGCTGGAACTCAATAGCCTTGAGGTCAAGTTCTACCTCGACTCCATCGACCAACGGATTAGCCGGATGGAGCCGCGACTCGAAAACATCCCGTCGCTTGTGCTGCCCGCTGCCCCGCAACACGCCAGCCAGAACCTCACCCCCCACATCAGAGACATCAATGATGCAAAGTTCTCCGCCGCCGTTCTGCCACCCGCACACCAAAACGATTCTGACCTGAACCAGGAGCCCGTCAAAGCAGCACCACAAAACGGGAAAGAAGTGGAGTCGAACCAGGCAAACGAGTCGAAATCAGAACCGGAGCCAAAGAGCGACAGGCAACCCAACAAACTTCCTGAAATTTTCACTCAGCCCTGGACGAGGTCCAGACAGCTGTTCTCCTCCGGCAAACCATACATGTTCCCCATTCTTCTTCTTTGCGCGGTGCTGATTCTTGCGGGTCTGGTCTACCGGCGTCTCGGGCGTGACACCGCCCAGGCAACCGCCGCCCCCGTCAGCGAGACTCTTCCATCCAGCGCAGATTCTCCACCTCTCGAGAACCAAAAACCTTCAGCAACCTTCACCACAGACCCTTCAAACGCCAACTCGAACCGCGCCGCGAAGAACGATCAGATCTGCAATCCGCAATCCGCAGTCACAGTCAGGCAGTCCGGCACAAGTACACCTGGCTCCTATGCCCCCTCACCGCCTTCAACCTCCCCGTATAACGAGAGCTCTGCAGCGGTAGCCACGAACACCACCTCTGCCCCCCGAAGCCCCCGAACCGGCTCCAGTAGCGGCAAGTCGCTTGAGTCCCACGGCGCTCTCCAATCGCCGGGTCAACGTATCGTCCGGGGTAATGGCGGCGAATCTGCTCTCCGCGCCAAAGCCCGCGTATCCAAAGCTCGCTAGTCTTACGCACACGCAGGGCAATGTCGTTATGCAGGCCATCATCTCGAAAAAAGGAACCGTCGAGAACCTGCGCGTTATCAAAGGACATCATCTTTTGCGAGGTGCTGCAACCAGCGCAGTGCGCACCTGGCGCTTCCGGCCCTACCTGATTAATGGAGTTCCAGTCGAAGTAGCAACTATCGTCAGTGTTGACTTCGCGCGGCAATAGGTCGCACTCACCGCCACCAATCCGACCGCACCTCTAACCCACTCACCACTTCAGTCGGTCTTCCTGGCTCAGGAGCCCACAACCGAATCCTTCGTTCCTCCGCAATCTCCAGCATCCGCGTAATCGGCTGCCGCCACGCATGCAGCGCAAGGTCGAATAACCCCCAGTGGATCGGCATCATCAATCCCCTGCCGCCGAGCGCTTCAAACGCTCGACCCGCCCCGTCGGGCCCAAGGTGAATCCCATCCCACAACGCATCAAACGCCCCAATCTCCAGCATCGTAAGATCAAACGGCCCATACGCCGCGCCAATCTTCGCAAAACCCTCCCACCACCCAGAATCCGCGCCAAAGTAAACGCTATGCTTCGCTCCCTTCAAGACAAACGCCGACCAAAGAGTCTCAAACCGATTGAATAGGCTTCTCCCGGAAAAATGACGCGACGGAACAGCCGTGATCTCCACTCCACCCACTGAGACACTCTGCGTCCAATCCAGCTCCGAGATTCGAGCAGAATCAACCCCAAACGCCTGCAACAGCTCTCCCACTCCGAGCGAAGTCACCCACCTCGCCTCACGCATCGACGCCAGCTGCGACAATCCTCGAATCGTAGCCTCCCCCAAGTGGTCATAGTGGTCGTGCGACACCAGCACCACGTCCATGGGCGGCAACTCTTCCAGACGCATGGGCGCAGCAAAAAATCTCTTTGGCCCCGCCCATCGCATAGGCGAAGCCCGCTCATCCCATACCGGATCCACCAGCACCCGCAGCCCATCAATCTCCAACAGCATCGAAGAGTGCCCCATCCAGGTCACCCGAAGCCCACTCGCGGGAGCCGCGTTATACACCGAAACATCAGTGTGGAACGGCCCAGGCGCCCTCACCGGCACCGTCTCCGCTTTGTTCATCAAATAATGTGGCAGCACCTTGAAGATCGTACTCAACCCACCGATCACCGTAGGCACCGGATTCAAAAACCTCCGCCCCGCCTTGTTCGCCCGCCGCAACACCGTCGTATCGCCGGATACTAAAGTCCCCAAATCAAGCCCCTCTCCAAACCCCTAAGGCAAATAGTAAAAGGGATTCGGCAGCTTCACGCTAATTTCCGCTCTGGGATCCCCATTCAAGTCACTCCACTGGTCCCCCACGCTCATCACAATCCGATACCCCGCGTCCACAATCTTCTTTCGCTCCTCGCTCTTGTATGCGACCGTAGCCATCGTCTTCTCGGCGCCCTCTCGCAGCGCAAGCCCCTTCCAACCAAGGTATCCCGCGGCCTCCAGATTCCTCGCCGTCGCAGCCTTCTGCTCCCCAGGCCTCCCAGTAATAAAGAAGACCTCCAGCCCCGCAGCCCGTGCTTCGTTGAACAGCCGAAGCGTCCCCGGTATCGCCATATCCGCCTGTGTTGAAACCGCCCACTCATTGAACGGCACCGAGATGAATCCGTAGTCCTCCCGCTTCATCTCGCAGTAGTTCGTCAGCGAAGTCTCATCAATGTCCAGCACCAATGCCAGCTTCTTTCCGTTCTTCTCCGCAGCGATCAGCCTCTTCAACTCAGCCTCCGCCCGCTTGGTCTGCGCATCCAGATCCGCCCAGTAGCACCCACCCGTCCCCACACAATCGGCGTAATCTTCCAGCCGATATCGCGCTACTCCAAAATTCTCCATCGGCTCAGCCGCGACCACCATCGTCGGATCAGCCGCCGCAGTCTCCGCCGTAGCCACTGCAGCCTCTACCGTTGGCCTGGGTCCCACCTGCGGCCGCAAACTGGCAACTTGCTTCCCCGCCGGCACCGCACAAACTGGTGGCCCCATCTGCGCCAGACAAACTCCACCGGCGAGCGCCACTACACCAACGACGCGCAACACGCCAGCTCCTACATCACCCAGCTCACACCTTCGATGCAGTCGCCTCATCCGCATAGAAATCTCCAATCTCCTTCGCGTACTTCTGCTCCACCACCCGCCGCTTCAACTTCATACTAGGCGTCAGCGTTCCGTCCTCCACGCTCCACTCCTCAGCAACCACGCTCATCCGCTTCATACTCTCAAAATTCGCCAGCCCCATATTCACCTTATCTACGATCTCCTGGTAAACCTTCACCACTTTCGCATCCTTCACCAGAGCCGCATGATCACCAGCCGTAATTCCCTGCCCCTTCGCCCATCCCTCAAGCGCCGCAAAGTTCGGCGAAATCAGCACACACGCAAATTTGTGCTTGTCTCCCACAAGAGCCGCCTGCGCCACCAGAGCATTCGCCTTCAACTTATTCTCAATCGGCTGCGGAGCAATCAGCTTCCCACCACTCGTCTTCAGCAGTTCCTTCTTCCTGTCCGTAATCGACAGATACCCATCCTTATCGATATTCCCAATATCACCCGTCTTGAACCACCCATCTGCTGTAAACGCCTCCTTCGTCTCCTTCTCCTTCTTCCAATACCCCACAAACACCGAAGGCCCCCGCACCTCCAGCTCGCCGTCCTCCGCAAACCGGCACTCCACATTCTTCAGCGCCTGCCCAACCGTCCCAATCCGATGAGCCTCCGGATAGTTCACCGCAATCACCGGCGAGGTCTCCGTCAACCCGTACCCCTCAAAGATCCGAATCCCCACATCCGCAAACCACCCCGCCGAATCCATCCCCAGCGGCGCGCCACCCGAGATAAACACCTCCGCCCGCCCGCCAAACGCCTCGCGAATCTTCGAGTACACCAGCTTGTTCGCAATCTTCCAGTTCAGCGAACCAGGCGTCTTCCCCACCAATATCTCCGCCCGATGCTTCTTCCCCACATCCACCGCCCAGCGCAGTATCTTCAACTTCGCAGGCGACGCTGCCGACTTCCCCTCCACTGCCTGCCGAATCTTTTCATACACCCTCGGCACCGCGAGAAGCACCGTCGGCCTCACGGCCTGCATCGCCGCAGCGAGTTGGTCGAACTTCGGACAATAAGCCAGCTTCACCCCATAACTCAGCAGCGCATAGTCCGTATGCCGTGCCGTCACATGCGACAGCGGCAGAAACGAGATGCAGCTATCCTTCTCCGAAAATCCCATCTTGCCCGTCGAGAAGTTCACATTGCTCGTCAGGTTTTCGTGCGTCAACATCACGCCCTTCGGCTCCCCGGTCGTTCCCGACGTATAGATAATCGTCGCTAGATCCTCCGGCTTCACCGTCTTCAACATCGCATCGAAGCCCGCATCCCGTTGCTGCTTCGCCTTCGCCCCCTCCATCAGCGCGCCAAAGCTCTCCGCATTCGGAAACTCGCCCGCATCCATCATCACCACATGCTGCAACTCCGGCAGTTCCCCCGCAGCCGACAACTTGTCATACTGCTCCCGCGACGACAGCACCGCCACCTTCGCTCCCGAGTCCCGCAACATATATCCAATCTGCTCCGGCGTCAGCGTCGGATAGAGCGGCACATCCACTCCTCCAATCGCCAGCGTCGCAAAATCCGTCACCGGCCACTCCCACCGGTTCTCCGACAGAATCGCCACGCGATCGCCCTTCCCCACCCCCATCCGCGAAGCACATCCGCCAGCGCCCGAACCCGCCCATAAAGCTCATCCGACGTAATCGGCTTCCATGCCCCATCCGCACCCTGCCCCATCATCACGGCCCGACTGCCCCGCCCCGTAGCCCGCTTCAAAACATCATTCAACGTCGAAAAATCAAACATCATTCATCTCCAAATCTCTTTTGTTGTCATTCCGCACCCTGAGCAAAGTCGAAGGGAGAGGAATCTGCTTTTGCCACCAGCCGCGACCTTTTCGCCGCAGTCGCCACAACCATGACAGACGTTCATCTCGCCTGAATTCCACTCAGCAGCACATCCATCACCTGCGCAGCTGTCGCCCTCGAATCATAGATCCGTCCCGTAAACACAGCCGAACTCAACAGCTCATCAATGGCCCCGAACATACAGTGCGCCACCACGCCATCGGAAACATCGCGCCGAAAGATCCCCTCCTGCTGCCCCCTCCGCACCACCTCGCGAACCACCTGGATGTACTTCACCAGATGATGATGCGAAAACTCCGCGATAAACCTCGCACTCTGCCGCACCTCGGTCTGCATCAACACCGCCATGCTGCGATTCACAGCATGGCTCTCCAGGTGAACCTGCGCGATGTACTCCAACTGCTCCCGGGGTCCGTGCAGCGTCTTAAACTCCTCCTCCACCTGCCGATGAAACTTATCAAAGGTTGAATCGATCGCCGTCCGCAGCACGTCATCTTTACTCTTGAAATAAAGATAGATCGTCCCATCCGCCACCCCGGCGCGTTTTGCGATCGCACTCACCGGCGAGCTGAAGTACCCATGCTCGGCGATGACCTCCACCGCCGCATCCAGAATGCGTTGATATTTTTCGCTTCCGGGTCCCGTTGCCGGCACCTCTGCCTTGATCGAATCAGGCCTCGTCTTCTTCGCTAATCGTTTCAGTCCAGGCCTCAAACCGGAAATCTCCGGTGCCGCCACTCTAATGAATCCACACGACTTTGCCAAGAATGAATTGCGATTCATTTACCTAAATGAATCTTTATGCATTCGCTTCTTTCGCTAGAAAAACTTCTTCAGATAGGTGCAGGTACCTGAGCTTCTTCGAACGCGTAACAAATATCAAAACAGCCCTCTGCCATTGTGCTTTCATGCTTTTACCCAAGCTCGCCGTTGCGCTCAGCATCGCCGTGGTCTCAGCGAACCCAGGCACGAATCCATTGCAATCTTCTGATCTGCATTTCAGCGCAGAGGATGTCGACGTAAAGGACGCCGTCCCAATCTCTGACGAGATCTGGTCACTTCTGAAAGAAGACATCGATGTACGAGACCAACTACAGCGTCAGAATGCTCCGCTAAAGGATCCAAAGAACTGGTTTTCCGCTGCAGTTGTTCACCTCCATAAAGCGAACGAATACGATCTTGTCGTGCAGGGCGAAGGTCCGATGATGGGAGCAAACGTGACCGAATTCTGGGTATTCGCGGAGACGAAACGCGGCCCTAAGCTAGTTCTCAAGGCCCCCGCTCATGACTTGTTGCTCCGAAACCATGTATCGAACGGCTACAGGATCATCGAAGCATCTGCGGTCACCGCCTTACGCGTCTCTACTTTGACCTACACATTCGATGGAAATCATTACGTGTTAATTCAGAAATAATCGCTGCTGCGGTGCCATCCTGATGTTCATACCCCAGCAGCCTAAACCTGCGGACGCGGAGTCAATCGGACGAACGCCGCCGCACGTGCAGGCCAATCCGCCAGCATGGCCTGCCCAAGCCCACTCCCCGACTCCTTCACATGCTCGACAATCAACGCACGCAGACTCTGCTGCGCCTCGGCTACAATTGCGCTAAACGGCTCTGCATCAATGAACTCCGGATGATACCTCAACCCCGACACGAAGGAACCATCAGCGTCACAAACCCAAGCCAGGCCGCCCGTCATTCCAGCACCAAAGTTGATCCCTACCCGGCCAAGAATCGCCACCACACCACCGGTCATATATTCGCACCCGTGATCTCCAACCCCCTCAACTACAGCAATCGCACCGGAGTTACGAACCGCAAACCGCTCTCCCGCTCGCCCCGCCGCAAACAACTTTCCAGACGTCGCGCCATAGAGAGCGACATTCCCAAGAATCACATGGTTCCCGCTATCCTTCGCCGCCAAACCCCGCGCCCGAATCACAAGCTCGCCGCCCGACAGACCCTTCCCGACAAAATCGTTCGCCTGTCCCTCGAGCACCAGCTTCATCCCATCCACCGCGAACGCGCCAAACGACTGTCCTGCCGTCCCCGTCAGGTTGAACGTGATATCCGCAGCAAGCTCTCCCTGCGCCCGACGCAAAGCCAACTCTCCAGCCAGCCGTGAACCAACCGCGCGATCAGAGTTAGCGATCTTCGAGTCCACCAAAAACGGCTCTCCAGCATCCACCGCCGCCATTGCTGGCGCAACCCACGCCTCATCCAGCGGAGGCCCCGCCACCGGCTGCGTATTCCGCACACCCATAAACCGGCTCGGCCCATCCGACACCCTCGCCAGCATCGGCTGCAGATCAAGATTCCCATCGAACCGAACCTGCTCCAACAGATCCGAGCGCCCGATCGCCGCCTCAATCGAAGGCAATCCATACCGAGCCAGCAGATGCTGCAGATCCCCCGACATCTGCTCGAAGAAGCGCACCACATGCTCCGGCTTGCCACGGAACTTCGCCCGCAGCTCCGGCTTCTGCGTCGCAATCCCCGTCGGACAAGTATTCAAATGACACTGCCGCGCCATATCGCAGCCCAGCACCACCAGCACCGCCGTGCCAAACGCATACTCATCCGCGCCCAGCAGCGCCGCAATCAAAATATCCCGCGCCGTAGCCAGGCCGCCATCGGTACGCAGTCTCACACGTCCGCGCATGCCATTCTGCATCAGCACCTGCTGCGCCTCTGCAAGTCCCAGCTCCCACGGGTTCCCCGCATACTTGATGCTCGAAAGCGCAGCCGCACCAGTCCCGCCAGTATTCCCAGCGATCACGATGTAGTCCGCATAAGCCTTCGCCACACCGGCAGCCACCGTACCCACGCCGCAGCCCGACACCAACTTCACGCCAATCGCAGCCCGCGGATTCACCCGCTTCAAGTCATAGATCAGCTGCGCCAGATCCTCAATCGAGTAAATATCATGATGCGGCGGAGGCGAGATCAACGCCACCCCCGGCTGCGCATGACGCAACCGCGCAATTAATCCACTCACCTTGTGTCCAGGCAGTTGTCCACCCTCGCCAGGCTTCGCCCCCTGCGCCACCTTGATCTCAATCTCCTCAGCGTGCGCCAGATACTCCGCCGTAACGCCAAACCGCCCCGACGCAATCTGCTTGATCTTGTTGTTCAGGTTATTGTTCCGATTACTACTGAAGGACACATGCACCGCAGGCGCTCCCACCGCAGCTTCAGCCACAGCAACTCCTCCGCCCGACCGCGCAGCAAGGCTCATCCCTCCACCCGCATCCACCCTCTCCGCGCCCTCAGGATGCAACCGATAGACCGCCGAGTCCTCGCCGCCCTCACCCGTATTCGACCGGCCGCCCAGCATATTCATCGCAGCCGTAATCGTCTGGTGAGCCTCCGGGCTCAAAGACCCAAGCGACATCGCACTAGCCACAAATCGTTTGCACAGACTCGCCGGCGTCTCCACATCACTCAACGCCAGCTCAGGCCCAGCCGGACGAATCTCCAACAGATCCCGCAACACCGCAGGATCACGAGCGATCACATCCCGCGTATAGATCGCAAAGGCACCCGCAGGGTCCGCAGGCTGCGGCACATTTCGCGCACTCCCCACCACCGACTGCAACGCCTTCACCGTAGGCGGCTGCCACGCATGAGGCTCCGAGACATCTGCCTTCCGGAATCGCACCCAGCCATAGTCCGGCAACTCAGCCGAAGCCACAGTGCCAGCCTCGCCCGGTGTCCACGTCTGCCGCAACTGCCGCTCCACCTCAGCGAATCCCACACCAGACAACGGAGCCGGCGTCCCGAAGAAGCACCTTGCCACCACACTCGAATGCAACCCCAGAATGTCGAACAGATGCGCCCCGCGGTAGCTGTCCACCACCGAGATCCCCATCTTCGACATCACCTTCGCAAGACCCGCATCAAGCGACTTCATCATCTTCCGCTCAGCATCCGCCGCATCGGTGCCAGCAGGCGCAAGACTCCTGCCTGTCTCGAGCGCAAGCCACGGACAAACCGCTCCCGCTCCATAACCAATCAGCACGGCAGCATGATGAATATCCCTGCAGTCTCCAGCCTCAACAGCAAGCCCAGCCAGCGTACGCAGCCCGGCATCCACCAGCGCATGATGCACCGCCCCCGTAGCCATCGCCATCGGAATCGGCAACCTCTCCGCACTCGCACTGCGATCGGAGAGCAACAGAATCCGAGCGCCCTCGCGCACCAGCTTGATCGCCTGCATGCACAGCTCATCAAGCCCCTGCGTCAGCGTCTTCTCCGCACTAAACACCGCCTGCAGCTCCGTCAGCTTCAGCTCTTCCTTATGCGGATATTCCCCTTCCGCAGCGCCTCCACATGCCCCAAAGTCAAAAAGGGAGAAGGCAGCGCAACTCCCGGCAGCGGCGCATTTTTATCCAGCAGGTGAGGCCATGGTCCAAGCCGCGTATGCAGCGACACCACGCAGGACTCGCGCAGCGAATCGATCGGCGGATTCGTCACCTGCGCAAACCTCTGTCGAAAGTACGCATAGATCGGACGCGGCGACCGGGCCAGAAACGCCAGCGGCGTATCATCCCCCATCGAGTACACCGCGTCCTTCCCCTCCAGCGCCATCGGCTGCAGAATCATCTTCACGTCTTCGCGCGTATACCCAAATCCACGCTGCACCGCAGCCAGCGCAGTTGAATCCACCACCGGCGCATCAACACCAATCAGCGGAGTATCTTCAACCAGCTTGGCGTACGTCGCCCCCGCATCGAACAACTCCAGCAACTCTTCATCCTCATAAACCTTGTGCTTCTCCAGATCCACCAGAAGCATCTGCCCCGGCCCCAGCCGTCCGCTATGCGTCACCTCTTCCGGATCGAGATCCACCAACCCCGCCTCCGACCCCGCAACCACCAGCCCCGCGCTCGTTATCGCAAATCGACAAGGCCGCAGCCCATTCCGATCCAGCGCCGCACCCACCACACGCCCGTCACTGAACGCAAGCGCCGCAGGGCCATCCCACGGCTCAGCACAATCCGTGTGGTATCTCAAAAGAAGACTCATGATGCCCATCCGTCGCCGGCGGCAGCAGCATGCGAACCGCCTCAGCCAACGTCCTGCCATTCTGCGACAGCAGCTCCACCGCCTCGTCAAGACTCGTAGAATCCGTCCCATCCTTCGTCAGCACCGGCTTGCACTCCACCGGCAGCGTCGAGTCGCGAGCGTCCATCCGCGCCCGGTTTCCCCACACCGTATTGATCTCGCCGTTATGTCCCAGCTTCCGCCCCGGTTGCGCCCGATGCCACGTCGGCAGCGTATTCGTAGCGTACCGCTGATGAAACACCGCGAACGGCGTAACGTAATCCTCCGAAGCCAGATCAGGATAGAAATCCCGCAGAAAAACGCCCGTACACATCGCCTTATAAACAATCGTCTGCGACGACATCGAGCACACATACCCCGTCACATCGCCCTGCTCATGCGCCCGCTCAAACTGCTTCCGCGCCAGATACAGCCGCCGCTCCATCGTCTCCGGTTCCGCATCCGCACCGTCGACAATCAGCACCTGCCGAATCTTCGGCATCGTCTCCAGCGCCGTCTCCCCCAGATACTCCGTCCGCACAGGCACATCGCGCCAACAAAGAATCTCGAAGTCATGCGAAAGCAGACAACGTCCAAGGACCTCCTCGGCACGCGTCTCCGCCATCGGAATCAGTAGCATCCCCACACCCAGCAGCTGCCTGTCGCCAAGCGATAGATTCGCAGACTTCACCAGCAACGACCGCGGAATCGCAGTCATCACCCCAACCCCGTCGCTGCTCTTCCCATCAGCCGCCGTCGCCCCACGATGCGCCAGCCTGCCCAGCGCCGTCAGCGCCTGCTCCAGAATCACATGCGAAGGCAAAGCCTCTACCGAAGCAACAAAACCCACACCACAAGAGTCATGGTCAAAACGCTCGTCAAGCAAGGACGGCGAAACCGGGGAAGACACACCCGCATCTCGGCGAGTTGGGTTCAAACTAGCTGCCAGGGACCGTTCCATGCTTCACTATACGTTGCACCCGGCACCGAAATCCCGGCTGCAACCCTTCCTTTTTGTGGGGCGCTCGTCAACGAGAGAGAAGACAAAGCATCGCATGTATAAATATACACAAATAATGTATATTTATACATACCGGTTCATCTAACAAATTGAGCCACAATTGACGACTTAACTACGGCAACACAGGTACAACAAAACTCATGAAACAACAGCGTCACGCCGTAATTCGAGAGTTGCTGGTAAAGACTGCGGTCACCAGCCAGGACGAGCTACGTCGAAAACTGGCCGGACGCGGATTTCATGTCACTCAAGCAACATTATCGCGCGATATTCACGAGTTAAAATTAAATAAAGGACCAACCGGCTACTCTCTTCCCAACGGCAACGACTCCGACGAAGACGCACTCCCCGGCATCCGCGAGGTTCTCGAAAGCTTCGGCCTCGAGGTGCGCCAGGCCATCAACCTCCTCGTCCTCGTCACCACCACCGGAAGCGCTCAACCCATCGCCGCCGGCATCGACTACGAGGACTGGCCCGAGGTCATAGGAACCATCGCAGGTGACGACACGGTCCTCATCATCTGCCCGGACGAAAAACAGGCCAGCCTGTTGAAGACAAGAATCGAAGGCTACCTTGGCTAACGCAACAGCCCACTCCACCATGCTCAACATACCCGAACGACCCGCCGTCCGCATCACCGCGCCTCGCACTGCCATCGCCGGTATCGGCGGCTACGCGGGCGGCGAGCTCGCGCGCCTGCTCCTGCATCATCCAAAGTTCCGCGAAACAGCGCCCACGTTTCTGGGTCGCGCCGGAGAACCAGAGTCGTCAAACGCCCTCTACCTCGAAGACATCCATCCTCAGCTTGCACTCGCAGGAAACCATCACGCACACGAGATCCTTCCCTTCACCTGGGAGCGCATCGTCGACGCCGGAATCGAAGTTTTATTCCTCGCCACCCCGCACGAGCAATCCCGCGAGTGGGCTCCCGAAGCGATCGAGCGCGGCATCAAGGTCATCGACCTCAGCGGCGCATGGCGTCTCCAGCACCACGCCAACCGCGAAGTCTACAAGCTCAAAGACACCAACGCAGACCACGCCGCACAGCTTCAATCAGAAGCCGTATACGGCTGCCCCGAGCTGCATCGCGACGACATCCGCAAAGCCCGTCTGGTCGCCAACCCAGGCTGCTACGCCACTTCCATCATCCTCGCGCTCGCACCGATGGTCCAGGCTGGCCTCGTCGACCTCGACCACGGCATCATCTGCGACGCCAAGTCCGGTGTCAGCGGCGCAGGCAAAGCACCCACCGCCAAAACTCACTTCATGTATGCAGCCGACAACCTCTCCGCCTACGCAGTCTTCGGCCACCGCCACACCGGCGAACTCCTCGAGCAGCTTCACATCACGTCAGATCAAATCCAGTTCACCCCGCATCTACTACCCATACCGCGCGGAATCCTATCCACGATCTACCTTCGCCTCAAAACCAAAACTGAAGCAGCCGCAATCAGCACCGTGCTCCAGAACTTCTATCGACATAGTCCGCTGGTTCGCCTACGCAACACACCGCACCTGCCGGAGATCCAACACATCGTGCGCACCAACTTCTGCGACCTCGGCTTCGCACTCGCCGCCGACGGTAGACGTCTCATCATGGTCTCCTGCCTCGACAATCTTTTAAAGGGCGCCTCCGGTCAGGCAGTCCAAAACCTCAACCTGATGTGCGGATGGAATGAAGAGGAGGGCTTGCTGTGAGATTTGTCGTCAAACTGGGCGGTGCCGCTCTCGAGGACAAGAAGATCCTCCACGCCTGCGGCAAAGCCATCGCCGACCTCGTCGCCGATGGAAATCAGGTCGCCGTCGTTCACGGTGGCGGCGTTCAGCTAACCCGCACCCTGGCCCTCATGGGCAAGAAGAGCGAGTTTATCTCCGGCCTGCGCATCACCGATGCCGAGACCCGCGACGCCGCCCTCATGGTCCTCGCCGGCCGCGTCAACAAATCGCTCGTAGCCGCCGTCGGCTCGCACGGCCAATCCGCAGTCGGCCTCTCCGGCGGCGATGGCCACGTCTTCCGCGCACGCAAGAAAAAACCAACCCCGACCTCGGCTTCGTCGGCGAGATCGCCGCCATGGACCCCAAGTGGCTCGAGGCCATCTGGACCATGGGCGCAGTCCCCGTCATCTCCTCCATCGCCCTCGGCTTCGACGGCGAGTACTACAACATCAACGCCGACGAGATGGCCGCCGCTTGCGCCATCGGCACCAAAGCCGACACCCTCGTCTTCCTCACCGACGTCCCCGGCGTCAAAGGCGCAGACGGCAACGTCATGCGCTGGCTCACCCTCGCCCAGATTCCAGCCATGGAAAAGGCGCAGGTCGTCTCCGGCGGCATGCTCCCAAAACTCAACGCCTGCCGCGACGCCCTCACTCACGGCGTCAAACGCGTACGTATTCTTCCCGCGGAAGCGGCATCTTTACTACCTGACCTCGTCTCCACACGGGTCAACGACGGAACGGAGGTCATGGTCGCATGAGCGCAGCACCCAACTTGCAATCCATCCAGGCAGCAGAGAAGAAGCTGCTCCTCAACACCTACGAGCGCAACCCTATCCTCTTCGTCAGCGGACAGGGCGTGCATCTGCGCGACGAAAACGGCAACGACTATCTCGACCTGCTCAGCGGCATCGGCGTCTGCGGCCTCGGCTACGCACACCCCGCCATCGAAGAGGCCATCGTTCGCCAGTCGAAGCGCCTCATCCACACCTCCAACCTCTTCTTCCACGAGCACACCGCGGAACTCGCCCTCCGCCTCACCGAGATTACAGGCCTCGACCGCGTCTTCTTAACCAACAGCGGCACCGAGGCCTGGGAAGCTGCCCTCAAGCTCTCCCGCGCCAACGCCGGCCGTCTCCGCGCAGCAGGCCGCAAGATCGGCACGCGCTTTCTCGCCCTCGAGCACGGCTTCCACGGCCGCACCATGGGCTCGGTCGCCACCACAGCGAAAGAAAAATACCGCGAGCCCTTCATGCCCGTCATGCCCGGCGTCGACTTCGTCCGCTTCAACGACGTAGCCGACCTCCGCGCAAAGTTCTCGAGCGAAGTCTGCGCCATCTGCATAGAACCCATTCAAGGTGAAGGCGGCATCCATCCCATCTCGCAAGAGTTCTTCGCCGCCGCACGCGAGCTCTGCGACACCACCGGCGCCCTCCTCATTGCCGACGAGATCCAGTCCGGCATGGGCCGCACCGGAAAATGGTTCGCCTACCAGCACTACAACATCCTCCCGGACATCACAACCGTCGCCAAGCCCATCGCAAACGGCATCCCCATGGGCGCAATGCTCTGCACCAACGCAGCCGCCGAGGCCATCACCCCCGGCATGCACGGCACCACCTTCGGCGGCAACCCACTTGCCTGCGCCGTAGCCATCGCCGTCATCGACACCATCAAGCGCGACAACCTCCTCGCCCACATTAACGAAGTCGGCGCATACTTCCACGACCAACTTACCCAACTAGCCAAACGCCACGACTGCATCACCGAAGTCCGCGGCAAAGGCCTCATGCTTGGCATCGAAATCAACTCCGCCGACCTCGCCCAGCGCGTCGCCGCCCAGATGCTCGAGCGCCGCATCATCATCAATCGCACCAGTGAGACCGTCCTCCGTCTCCTCCCGCCATTCCTCTTAGAGCGGCAACACGTCGACACCGCCATCAAAGCCTTCGACGAGATCTTCACCGCAGCACTCGCCGGCGCAGCACCGGCAGGAGACAAAGCCCATGGGTAGCAAAACCGTCATCATGAACACGAAGTCCGAAGCCGAAGACTTCGCCCCCACACGCGCACACGCTACCCTCGGCATCCAGTCCGACACCGCCTTCAGCGAAGCCTCCAAGCGTCTCCACGGCCGCGACCTCTGCTCCATCTCCGACCTCACCGTTCAGGAGATGGCCGCCATCATGGAGCTCGCCCACGCCGTCAAAGCCAACCCCGAAGACTTCCGCCACGCCCTCGACGCGCGCCAGATGGTCATGTTCTTCGAGAAGGCCTCCCTCCGCACCCGCCTCACCTTCGAGACCGCCATCAACACCCTCGGCGGCAACGCCATCTTCGTCGACCAGACCCAGTCCCCTCTCGGCGAGCGCGAGTCCCTCTCCGACATGGCTCACAACATCGAGCGCTGGATGTCCATCATGGTCCTCCGCACCTACGCCCACGACACCATCACCGAGCTCTCCGCCTGCTCCAAGATCCCCGTCATCAACGCCCTCTCCGACCTCGAGCACCCCTGCCAGGCCATCGCCGACTTCTTCACCCTCGAAGAGCGCTTCGGCTCCGCAGAAGGCCTCCACTTCACCTACGTCGGCGACGGCAACAACGTCTGCCACTCCCTCATGCTCACCGCCGCGCAACTCGGCTCCCACTGCACCGTAGCCACCCCCAAAGGCTTCGCCCCTAAACTCGAGATCATCCACAAAGCCCTTGAGATCGCCGAGACCACCGGCGGCAGCATCACCCTCATGCACGACCCCGTCAGAGCCGTCACCGGAGCCGACGCCGTCTACACCGACGTCTGCACCTCCATGGGCTTTGAGCACGAGGCCACCAAGCGCGCTCCCATCTTCAAGCCCTATCAGGTCAACGAAGGCCTCATGGCGCAAGCCCAGGCCGACGCCGTCTTCATGCACTGCCTCCCCGCGCACCGCAACGCCGAAGTCACCGACGCCGTCCTGGACGGCCCCCAATCCGTAGTCTTTGATCAAGCCGAAAACCGCATGCACGCACAAAAAGCCATCCTGCTCATGCTCCTCGGCGGAGCCAAGCGCACTTCCAGTAGCCGCAACCGCGGAACCCAACCCCGCAAACGCAGCTAAGCATGAGAAATGACATTCTCATCCATCACGTTTCATCTGTTTCATGGGCCGCATTCAGGCTACATCCTGTTTCTGGCTGTCTCTATTTTTCTTGCCGTTAGGTCGTGGTTTGTCGACATCTTCATCGATGAAAGTGAATCAGCTCCCTCCAATGTCGCTCGGGAGAGCCACGGACTAAAAGCAACTAAAGTGACTCGCCCAATAATGTGTGCGGTCTTTCTGCTTATGGCAGGCTTCGCTATTTGGAAAATGTGGCAACCATGATTCGAAAGTCTTTACGCCCTGTTCATGTCCACCGCCACCTAGAACTGATGAATAATTTTTCAGAGTATCTGCTCAACTATTGAGGTCTTCGATCACATGTCCGTAATACTGGAAACCCTCCCCCTCGGCCAAAAAGTCGGTATCGCCTTCTCCGGCGGCCTCGACACCAGCGCCGCCCTCCACTGGATGAAGCAAAAAGGCGCGCTCCCCTACGCCTACACCGCCAACCTCGGCCAGCCCGACGAAGCCGACTACGACGAGATCCCCCGCAAAGCCCTCGAGTACGGCGCCGAAAAAGCCCGCCTCATCGACTGCCGCGGCCCGCTCGTTCGCGAAGGCATCGCCGCCCTCCAATCCGGCGCCTTTCACATCACCACCGCCGGCGTCACCTACTTCAACACCACTCCCATCGGCCGAGCCGTCACCGGCACCATGCTCGTCACCGCCATGAAGGAGGACGACGTCAACATCTGGGGCGACGGCTCCACCTTCAAAGGCAACGACATCGAGCGCTTCTATCGCTACGGCCTCCTCGTCAACCCCGACCTCAAGGTCTACAAACCCTGGCTCGACGCTGCCTTCATCGACGAACTAGGCGGCCGCGCCGAGATGTCCGCCTTCATGACCAAGGCCGGCTTCGGCTACAAGATGTCCGCCGAAAAAGCCTACTCCACCGACTCCAACATCCTCGGCGCAACCCACGAAGCCAAGGACCTCGAACTCCTCACCACCAGCATGAAGATCGTCGCCCCCATCATGGGCACCGCCTTCTGGCGCGACGACGTAGCCATCAAACCCGAACAGATCACCGTCCGCTTCGAAGAAGGCTTCCCCGTCGCCCTCAACGGCAAAGAGCTCTCCGACCCCGTAGCCCTCATGCTCGAAGCCAACAGCATCGGCGGCCGCCACGGCCTCGGCATGAGCGACCAGATCGAAAACCGCATCATCGAAGCCAAGAGCCGCGGCATCTACGAGTCACCCGGCCTCGCTCTCCTCTTCATCGCCTACGAGCGCCTCATCACCGGCATCCACAACGAGGACACCATCGAGCAGTACCGCGAAAACGGCCGCAAGCTAGGCCGTCTCCTCTATCAGGGCCGCTGGTTCGACCCCCAGGCCATCATGCTCCGCGAAGCATCCCAACGCTGGGTCGCCAAACCTGTAACCGGAGAAGTTACAATCGAACTTCGCCGCGGCAACGACTACTCCATCCTCAACACGACCTCACCCAACCTGACCTTCCACCCCGAGCGCCTCACCATGGAAAAGGGCGAATCCACCTTCTCCCCCGCGACCGCATCGGCCAGCTCACCATGCGCAACCTGGACATCACCGACACCCGCGCCAAACTAATCACCTACGCCCAATCTGGCCTAATCACCCTAAGCAAAGGCTCCGAAATGCCCCAACTCAACAGCGGAAGCACCAAGGAGTAACTACCATCGCCGAGCTAGACAGCTCTTTATCCTTTGTAGTTATTCTTGCTTCTCGGTAACCCAAGGCTTCAGCCTTGGGCCTGTCGGAAACTCACCACAAACCGGGCTTTAGCCCCTGGGGTAAGCACTAAAAGATGCCCGGTCCACATCATTCCCGCACGATCTTTTCAACCATAGCCTTCGCGGCTCTGTTCATCTTGATTGCTGCAACGTATGCGCTCTTCCACGGCTATTTTGATCGAGGACACTTTGAAGTAAAACAAGCAGAATGGTCCTCCGCAAGACAGGTTGCTCTCGTGACGAAGCGCTCAGACAACGATGCGCTGAATGGAGATGAAATTTTCGTGGTGATCGAGAATCATCTCCTTTCTCTGTCCGAACTGAGGCGTGCGCTTCATAGTGACGCAGTCATTTTTGGAACTGACCGAGACTGTCTAAAAATCGAATGGCGAGATTCAACACACTTGCTTGTAAGGTGCGACGGCGGTTCGATCACGCAGGATCAAATAGACGTTCAAAAGCAAAAGAAAGACGGCATCATCATCTCTTACGCGAACATCGCCACCAAAACTGCAACGAATTAAGTGAGAGGTTTTAGTTTTCGCTACTGAGGCATTTTTAAAATGGCACAAGAGCAACAATCCGCAAAGATGTGGTCCGGCCGCTTCCGCGAACCACTCGACGCCACCTTCGAATCCTGGCAGCGCTCCTTCCCCTTCGACTGGCGCCTTGTCCCCTACGAAGTAGAAGCCAGCATAGCCCACGCCCGAGCCATCCAAGCCGCAGGCATCCTCACCAGCGAAGAGCTCCTGCAAATGGAAGAAGGCCTCCGCGCCGTAGCCAAACAGCAAGCCGAACAAGGCCAAGCCATCGTCACCGCAACCCCCAGGCCGAAGACGTCCACCACTACGTCGAACTCGAACTCACCAAACAAATCGGCGACCTCGCCCTAAAGCTCCACACCGGCCGCAGCCGCAACGAGCAGATCGCCACCGACATGCGCCTCTTCGTCCGCGAAGCCATCGACAACACCGTCGCGGGCCTCACCGCATGGCGCTCCCGCCTCGTCAACCTCGCCGAATCCGCAGGCGAAGCCACCATGCCCTCCTACACCCACCTCCAGCGCGCCGAACCCGTCCTCGTAGGCCACTGGCTCCTCGCCTACGTCAGCATGATCGAGCGCGACGCCTCCCGCCTCACCGACGCCCGCAAGCGCATGAACCTCTGCCCCCTCGGCTCCGGAGCAGTTGCAGGCGCAACCCTCTCCCTCGACCGCACCATCGCCGCCCGCGCCCTCGGCTTCGACGCCCCAACGCCCAACAGCATGGACGCCACCTCCGACCGCGACTTCGCCCTCGACTTCACACAAGCCCTCGCCACACTCGGCATCCACATCTCCCGCTTCGCCGAAGAGCTCACCCTCTACTCCACCGCCGAATTCGGTTTCCTCGACCTCCCCGAGCGCTTCTCCACCGGCTCCAGCGCGATGCCGCAAAAGAAAAACCCCGACCTCACCGAACTCATCCGCGGCAAATCCGGCCGACTCTTAGGCGCAGCCACCACACTAGCCACCCTCATCAAGGGACTCCCCCTTGCCTACAACAAAGACCTGCAGGAAGGCCAGGAGCCAGTCTTCGACGCAGCCGACACCATCGCCGGCATCCTAAGCGTCCTCCCTGCCTTCACCGCCTCCCTAAAATTCCGCTACGACACCATGAAGACCGCAGCCCACTCCGGCTACCTCAACGCCATGGCGGCCGCAACCTACCTCACCGACAAGGGCATTCCCTTCCGCAAAGCCCACGAGCACATCGGCAACGCCGTCCGCCTCGGGCTCGAAACCAACCGCGAACTCCAACAACTCACCCTCGACGAACTCCGCACCATCTCCCCCGCATTCGCCGAAGACTTCTTCTCCGCCATCACCCTGGAAGCCACACTGGACTGCCACGACGTCATCGGCGGCACCGCCCGCCCCCGCGTCCGCACTGCCCTGACCGAAGCAAAGACCCGACTCACGGAGCACGCGTGACGACGAAGCCGGTTCAATCTCTCGCTTCCCCAAAGATCCGTCATCTCGACCATCCAGAAGCCCGTCATCTCGACCATCCAGAAGCCCGTCATCTAGGCCATCCAGAAGCCCGTCATCTAGGCCATTCAAACCTCGTCATCTCGACCGAAGCGACTCACAGTCTCACCGTGAGTCGCGCAGTGGAGAGACCCCCGTATTCCGTCTTTGCCGGGTGCCCCAGATCTCGATTTTGAGATCTGGGCCTTCGCGCGAAGGCGCGAACCGCACTCCTCAATCCTCCGCACCGAACGTTTTGATCAAACCATCCAATACTCTGCGAAAATAAAGTAAGGAGCCGAACACAGTTGCCGACTACTCCCCTGATGACCGTGAGTGAATCCACCTCCTCATCCCGCCTCCGCGTAGGCGGCGCCACCGTGCGCAAAGCCAAGCTCCCCGACGCCGTCAACATCTTCGACCTCGTCAACTCCCTCTCCGGCGACGGCACCCTCCTCCGCCGCAACTACGCCGAAATCTGCGAGAACATCCGCGACTTCGCCGTAGCCGAATCCCCCATCGAGGGAGACTCAGGCGGTGTCTTCCTCGGCTGCGGCGCTCTCCACCTCTACGGCCCCCACCTCGCCGAGGTCCGCTCTATCGTCGTCAAGCCCGAAGCCAAGGGCCAGGGCGCAGGCGGCCGCCTCCTCCGCGCACTGCTCGAAGAAGCTGAGGAGCAAAAGTCACCGCCGTCTGCCTCTTCACCCGCATCCCCGATTTCTTCTTCCACTTCGGCTTTCGCGTAGTAGACCGCACCACTCTCCCCGACAAGATCTACAAAGATTGCCAGACCTGCCCCCGCCTCTACGCCTGCGACGAAGTCGCCATGGTCCGCGGCCCGTTGCCAAAGATCGCCGTCCTCGGCCCATCACGCATAGCCCAGCCAGAACTAGTCAAGCTCCAAACCGGCGTAATCCCACAAGCAGAATAGAGCGGTTCTCCTACTTCCGACCAACGGGAGGACCAAGCAATTTATCGCGCCCAGACCGGTACACGAGTCACGAAGTGACCGCTCCACGCGAAGTGGGCCCGTCCGGCAGGACATTTTTCGAGCATTCCAAAAATAAATCTCAAAAAGGTGGCGTATTTTCCAGCGCTCAAAAACGAACTGCTAATTCACCACGTTTACCACGCTTAAACACCACGTTTCACCACCCAAAGCACCACGCAACGCACCCGCTTTTCTCAAAATACCCTGTAAAAACCACAAATCACCATAGCCAAAAAAATCTCACCAGGCGTGATAAAAACCATCCCGCTCCGAAAGCTGAACCTCCGTCCTAAACAACTCACTCAGCCGCGAAGCGGTCAGTAATTCCTCCTTCGATCCATCCGCAATAATCCGCCCATCCCGCATCATCAAGATACGGTCGATCTCCGGTGGAATATCCGCAATATGGTGCGTAATCAGCATGATCCCAGTCCCCTGTTGCGCCAGCCTCCGCAACAATCCCCGCAACTCCGCCTGAGCCGCCAGATCCAGCGCATTCGAAGGCTCATCCAGCAGCAACATCCCCGCTGACCCCACCAATGCGCGGCCAATCATAATGCGCCTCTGCTGCCCCGCCGACATCTCCCCCACCAGCTTCTCCGCAAACTCCACCGCATCAATCTGCCGTAACACCTCCTGCGCATGAGTCCGCATAGCCTCCGTCACCACAAGGTTCGGCCACAGCGTACTACTCGAAAAAAACCCGTAACCACTGCATTGCGGCCCGTAGTCTGCAGCGTCTGCTTCCCCGGCAGCTCCGGCGAAACCACACCCAGCCGCTTCTTCAACTCCGTCAGATCCCAGCGCTCACGCCCAAAGATTCTAACCCTCATCTCCGGCTGCACCAGCGGATAACACTCGCACGTAATCGTCTTGATCAGCGTCGACTTCCCACACCCATTCGGGCCAAGAATCGCAATGTGCTCCCCTGCATTCACCGACAGATTTATATCGTGAAGGACAACATTCTCTCCGCGGGCCACATTAACATGGGCAAGATGCAGAAACGGCTCGGTTGAGTTCCCTGGCATAGCTCTAGAATATAGAGGACCGCGCACAACTTATGTCTCTCTCAACCAATCCTTATGTTCCACAGCAAGGTTCGTAACCCTGCATCCGTTTTGGCATCTGAGAAAAGAACGAATCCCGAATTCAACACACAGAAACAAGCGGAGAACCAATGGCCGAAGAATCGAAGCTTTCCGATGAGCGAATAGCGTACGCTCTGCTCCGTATCGCGGTCGGCGTTAACCTGATGATGCACGGCGTAAGCCGCATGATCACAGGCCCGGGAGAGTTCGCCGCGAAACTCGTGATGCAGTTCGGCCACGCCCAACTTCCCGCATGGAGCGTATGGTTCTTCGGTCTGATCCTACCCTCGATTGAAGGTCTTTTAGGCTTTCTCATTTTGACCGGCCTCAGAACACGAGCCGCACTCATTGCCGCAAGTCTCCTCATCGTCGTGCTGACGTTTGGATCCGCACTTCTGCAGGACTGGGCCACCGCGGGAACTCAACTGACCTATGCTTTGGTCTACTCCGTATTGATTTTCCTGCACCGGTACAACGGATGGTCGATCGACTCCTGGATGGAGCGGCGCTAGCCTCTTCTTTCCACCATCAATCGAACTCCATCTTTCGGCCGCAGGCTTATAGCAGGATTAACCGCGATCTGAGTCGGTGCTCCAGCTGGCAGGCCAAGTCTCCAGTCCCGCACTATCGTAGCCAGAGACAGCACTCCCTCCATCCAGGCCAATCCTTCGCCGATGCACTGACGGCTTCCCGCCGCAAACGGAAAGAACGCGAAGCGCGGACGCGACCTGACAGTCTCCTTCTTATCCACTGCAAAACGCTCAGGATCGAATCGGAGTGGATCGGGATAAAAACGCTCATCGCGGTGAACGACGAACTGAGGCGCGATAAGAACCGCTCCCTTGGCAATTGCATAGCCGGCGATTTCGTAGGATTCGACACAGCTGCGGGCGATCACCCAGACCGGCGGATAGAGCCGCATAGTCTCAGAAAACACCTGAGTAGTGTAAGGGAGACGAGAGTAGTCGGCTGCTGTCGGCGCACGATCTCCGAGAACCATACGCGCTTCTTCACACAGACGTGCCTGCACCTCCGGGTACTTGGCGAGCAGCCACAGCGCAAAGCTCAGTGCATTCGCAGTGGTCTCGTGCCCCGCAAGCATAATGGTCAGACACTCATCATGCACCTGCTGGTCCGACATGCGGCCGCTGGAGCCTTCCGTATCCACCGCCTCCATAAGCATCGAGAGTAGATCGCCGCGATCTCCCGGCGATCTGCGGCGTTCCTGGATCATTCCATAAATGATCGTGTCGAGGTCCGCCTGTCCCTTCCGGATCCGCTTCATAGCAGGCAGCGGTAATCGTTGAATCTGTTCGGAGAAGGGCAGAATCGCCAGCGGAAGAAAACCCATAAACGCATCTACCGCAGCCGAAACCTTCTTCACCTCTTCGTGCGACTGAACGTCTAGATCGAAGAGGCACTTGCCGACAATCCGCAACGCCAGCTCGAGCATATCGTCGTGCACATCACGAATCGAACCGTGCTTCCAACTCTGTGAAATCGCGGCAGCATTCTCTCCAATCACCTCTCCATAGTTCGCTATTCGATGACGTAAAAACGCCGGCTGTGCAAGCCTTCGCTGACGCATGTGCAGCGGCTCTTCACTGGTCAGCAGACCTTCTCCCAGAACAGTCTTTGACCGCTGCATTACGATCCCGCGATGATGCTTGCCCGCATCCTTGATTAGAAAATCCTCGATAAGCTCAGGATGATTCAGCTGATAGATATGCCGGCCAAAGACGGTGTAGTGAACAAGGTCTCCATAACGCCGCGCAGACTCCACCATTGACTCGACTGCCGTTTGCCGAAACATGCGGCCTGTCAGGAAGCGGGAGAGAAAGGAAGGGCCGGCAGGATACCTCTTCGAGCGCCCTGGATGAATATCGAGTGCAACTTCGGTCATTCGAGCCCCTGATCGAGTGTAGCCCCCAGCTAATCGGAACCGCGTCATCTGGCCGATAGGTCTTTGATCCGCCGGAATAAGCGGTTTTACGACTTTCTTATCCGTGACATGATCCACTCACATAAAGCTTTCCTCGAGACTCGTACACATAGAAACATGAGCCGCATCGCCACAGTTTTGATCTTGCTTGCCGCCGCCGCTCTCGAAGCAGGCGGCGACGCTCTCATTCGTGCAGGCCTTCATACGAACGCTTCCAGGCCCCGCATTCTAATGTTCGGAGCAGCCGCCATCGTCCTCTTTGCGTATGGCTGGACGGTCAATGCGCCCCCATGGGACTTTGGAAAACTCCTCGGCCTGTACGTTGTCTTCTTCTTCGCAATCGCCCAACTGCTCTCTTGGCTAGTCTTCAAACAGGCTCCCTCAACAACGATCCTTATAGGAGGAACGTTGATCGTTGCCGGAGGCATAGTCATCTCGCTTGCCAAAACCTAAACATCTCAGCCATCACGAACACGCAGAAGAAAGTAGTCGACTCAGCTAATCGCGACTACATCCCCTTCAGAATCGAACCCACGATACCACCAACCACACCACCCTCAGCAGCCTGCTGCGCGCGCTCCTTCGGCAGATACTCCTGAATCTGATGTGCGAGCCGCGAAATAGGCAGAGTCTGCAGCCACACGCGGCCAGGACCAGTTAGCGCCGCAAGAAAGACACCGTCTCCGCCAAAGATCATGTTCTTGATGCCAGGAACGCGCTGGATCTGAAACGCAACGGTCGACTGAAACGCGCCCACGTGGCCAGGATGAACGCGCAGCGTCTCGCCGGCAGCAAGATCTTTGATGACGAGCTCCCCAGATAGCTCAAGCCACGCAATGCCCTGTCCACTGATCTTCTGCAAAAGAAAGCCGTCGCCTCCGAAGATCCCGGCGCCAAGCGACTGCTGAAAACCAACCCCTAGCTCGATCGCGGCGGTGGCGCAGAGAAACCCATGACGATGAACGAGGTACTCATGCCCCGGACCAACCTCCACAGGTACGATGTGTCCCGGAACTCGTGTCGCGAACGCAACCTCGCCGGGACCGCCAATCGCTCTGTACTCAGTCATAAAAAGCGACCCACCGCCGGCGACGCGCGCGATAGCGCCAAAGAAGCCGCCGCCGCCCGCGTGCTGAGTATGTGTAGTCATCTGAACCGAAGCAGTTATCCACGAGAGCTCCCCTGCTTCCGAGATGACCGCGTCATTCGGGCCGAGGGCGAACTCGAGAACGGGCATAGTAGTGCCGAGAATACGACTTTGCATAAGGTCTCCTGATAACTTGACGCAACAAGTATACGTTGGAACCTTCCTTCGTCCGCGCAGTCCTAGCCTGGTTTAAGCGAAAGCCCGGCACGAAACAGGACCTTGAGAATGCGGATCGCAGCGCTCATACTCGCTCCGACATTCCCTGAAACTTTGGAGGTTCCCCCATGCGTTTACGGTAATCGACTGGAATCTCCCGAATGCGAAGTTTGTTCTGAGCAGCGCGAATCTGCATCTCAAGGTTCCATCCGTAGGTCAGCTCCGACATCTGTAACTCATCTAGTGACGTTCTACGAATCGCACGGAAGGGCCCCATGTCGGTATAGTGCACCTTATGAAAGAGACGCAAAAGAGTGCTGACCAGATGTGCAGCGAAGATCTGCGAACTAAGCATAGATCCCGCCTCACGCGTGCCGCGAATGCGCGAGCCGAGAACGAAGTCCGCATCATCGGCTTCTATCGGCGCCACCAGTCTCGGCAGGTCCGCGATAACGTCGGATCCATCGCCATCCATATAAACCAGAATAACGCTCGTGGAAAGTGCCGCCTCGCTGCCCGCTTTACACGCCGCGCCATATCCACGCGGAGATTGAACGACGCGCGCGCCTGCAGCCTCCGCAACCGCGGCAGTCTCATCTGAGCTCCCGTTATCGACTACGATGCATTCGGCAATGAGTTGCCAGGGCATCTCGGAGACAACGTGTCCGATCGACTCGGCTTCATTCAGCGCGGGAATGATGACAGAAATTGTTGGTGGCATCCTGATTCTTTACGTCAAGTCAATCCTGAACTGGAGTGCGTATGGATCCTTCTAACGAAGACCGACGTACACTTCGATCTGTGCCTTCTCCGGATCGGCCGAACGCTGGTCGTAAACCTCGTAATCGGCACGAAAGGAGCGCGCGCCACCTAATTCACCGGTGGACATCGACCCGATCCGCTCCCATATCTCCGGAACGATCTGCGTAACAAGCCCTCTGTTCGACGTGACAACTGCGTAGCGGCCTCCGGGAACATATTTCGCGACTAACTTCGCGGGTATGTTCTGGATGGAAGAAACAGGCAATCCAAGAAGGTAAGTGTAGTGGCCGTCACGGCCGGTTTCATAATCGGTATACACCGCGATCAGATCAATACCAAGCTTGTTTGGAATCTTCGCGGCAAGATTATCTCGCAGTAGGGTATGCCAGATCTCCCCGATCTTTCCCTTGCCATTCTTCTCAGCCGCATTATGCGTGCGCGCCGCTACGCCTATCACGTAGAAGCCGCAGTGGCGCTGGATATTCATCGCATCCTCTCTGTGTTTCGCAGGTGCGATTATAAGGGGTTGCCGCAAGGGTGCAAGATCAATCGTCAAAGACTCCAGCGAAGTCCGCAATTGACACACGCCGGCGGCGGAGCGCTGGTCAGAAGACCCTCGCGGAAATGTTGATATTCAGCCCCATTCCATATCTCCCGAAGGCCACTCTGCGTGGCGTCGCCTAGCGTGAAGCTGCCATAACCCTTCATGCTGAAAGGTGCAATGCAGCACGGCAGCACGCGGCCGTTAGCCGTGATGTACATCAGCGACCACGGCCGACGGCATAGGGACCACGGACTATCTGAGCGCTGCATCTTGATTGACTCGCCAGGATCGACTGCGCCTGATGCCGAGAACATCACGCCCAACTCGCGGGCAACCGATTCAGCCTCACGAATCAAAGCCTCCTCGCGCTCGGTAGTATGTTCAAACAGAGCCGATTCCGCACGCGCAAGAGAGTGTGCATCCATCGGAACATCGAAGAACACCAGCCGCTGCAAATAAACCTCGGTGACTCCTATCGAGTGGGCCAGGCGCACAAAGTTAGGAAGCTGATCCACCGTCTCCCGTAGACCGGTTAGCCATAACGACACGCGTGGCTTGGCAGCATCGAGCTCGCGCTGCAGCCGCGTGAAGTTCTTGACGTTCGCAACAATCTTGTCGAAGAAGTCCTTGCCCCGAACCATCTGAAAGACCTCGGATTCAGCGGCGTCAAGCGATACGCGAAGTTCATCCAGACCCGCTTCGATCAGCGCCCGCCCGTTTGCCTCCGTCAGCAAGGTTCCATTCGTGTTGAATAAAACATAGACGTTCCGGTCCTTCAAATACTTCACGCGCTGAGCAATGTCTTTGACCAGCATAGGCTCACCGATGCCATGCAGCACGACGCGCGCAATATTCGGATACTGATCGATCAGCGAAGTGAAAAGCTCCCACGGCATATCGGCCTCGGGCTCCAACTCTTCGTAGGTGCGTGGGCAGGTCGTGCACAGCAGATTGCATCGGTTCGTCGTCTCCAGATAAAGACAAACCGGATCCTGCGCAGCCACTGCAGCAAGATGTGCATCTGCCTCAGGCTTCTCGAAGTACCGGCGCATGCGGTTCTTCTCCTCCTCAGCTTGCTGAGCCGCTGGGCTAAGCCTCTCCCTGTCATGAAGCAGGTCGTCGGGAGGAAGAATCGGAAGGAGTGTACTCATAGAGATTCGCTCGCTACTACTGGTTGGACGAACAAGCGTCGATGAATAGGCCACCGTCTAAAAACTAGCTCGATTATGAACGCCGCAAAGACCGAAACGTAGATAATTTTATTAACAAGAAACATCTTAGGTCCAGGTTCTGCCAAAGCGGTCGTGTACAAGTAGAAGAAACCCAGAACGTAGGTAAGGATTGGCAGGTTCGGCATTAAAGTGAAAAACGGAACCAGCCAGACGATGTACCAGGCATAGTGCGGAGAGAACAAAAACATCAATGCTGAGGCGAGTCCAAACGCAGGTGGAAGAAAACCTGCAACCCCGTCAGAAGCGAACGGCCTTTTACGGTCGCTCCCGCGAGAACCCGCGATCCGCCAGCACCACCAGACGATCCCAGCGAACACCGCAGCACAAAAAACGAAGTAGGCCCTCGCGGAAATACCGTGCAGTCCAGGGACTTGTTGCGCAAGCTCTAGCAGGAAGTATCGCGCACCTGTCGCCAGGCCCTCTTCTGCTACATAACCTCCAAGAAATCCGAATACGAGAAGGCCAACGCTCGAATAAGCCGCATAGCCCAGCGCTACAACGGTAACGACAGCGGCAGGCATCTTGAAATCACCGCGACGATAGAGCGCAGGGAGCAGCACGAGCGGGTAAAGCTTCAGCAGAATAGCGACGCCGAGAAAAATCCCTGTCAGGACTGAATGTTTCCGAAAGCGCGCCAGCAAAGCGAGCCCAATGAACGCCATCGCCGCAGAATCAAGATGGCCCGAGCCGGCGATCTCCCACACCAGCACCGGACACCACGCATAAAGCAGCGTCTGCTCGCGACGAAAACCCAACGAGTGAAGCAGGGTCACGAGCGCATACATCGTAATCCCTTCGAACAGGACTACCACGACCTTCATGAATAGAACCGTCGGAGAGATCCAGGTAATCAAATAGAAGAGTGCCTGCGCCGCGGGTGGGTAGATAGTGTGGGCATAGTCGCGCCGGTTGATCTTGTTGAAGATGCTCTGATAAGGATCGCGCAGAAAAGCGAGTACAGCATCCCCAGGGACATAACGATACGGGCTGAGGTGGGCATGTTGGACCACACCATCCCACACATACCGGTAGACATCGCTCGAAAGAAAAGGCGGACCCAGCAGCGCAACCAGACGGCACGCAATCGCCACAATCACAATAATAGGAAACGTTAATCGATCCACCGGCCGGGTTAGTACTAGCAACGCCGCGCCGAGATAAAGAATGCAGGACCACCCTGACACGCCGGAAAACCCGATCGTAAAATGGTCGTACTCGCTGACCAATTGTCGCGTCAGGAAGAACAGAGCAATCCCTATCAGAATCAGTGCAGCGTTGGTCTGCCATGCGCGAGCAACGGACCAGTGCCCTCGAACACCAGGCCCGGCCGCAACGCTTGCGGCGGATTTCGCGGCACGGTCAGTCGTTGCAATCATCAACCTTCCTCTCCCTGCGATCGCAGCATACGAAGGTAAGCGCGAGTATGTTCAGCCCGATATCCTGAAACCGTGGCAAAAGCCGGCAAGGCGTCGCCAAGCAGTTCGGCACTCAGCAATTCAAGCGTCTCTCCGTCGTCTACGTCGTACCAAAGAGGCAGAACGACGACCTCCATGCCAGCCTCTTTCGCCGCAGCAACCGTCTCCGAAAAAACAGACGGAGTACTCCACGTAATCCCGGCGAAGAGTTCGGGATGAGCCCGCTTAAGTCCGATCAGATAGTAGCCACCGTCCACCGCCGGCCCAATGACAATGCGATCGCCCTCCCTCTGCAACTCCGCCATGGCCCGTTCAAATGCCGCCCTCGGCACGGTAGGCGAATCGGAGTCGATAAGACAAACACTGCCGTAGCCGCAGGAAAGAAGATCCTGTGCTGTCGCAACAAGACGTTCACCAAAACCGTCGCCCCGCTGCGGGATAAGGGCAAAGTCAGCAGGCAGGAGAGTGTCAAAGAGAGCTTCATCGCCCACCGGAGTATAAGAGATTACGCCAGCCGCACCACCCAACACAGCAACCGCAGCAATATTTTCGGCAGTGTCCTTCAGAAAACAGATGTTCAGATCTGCAGCCTGATCCGGCGTAAGAGGAGGCGAAAGGCGCGTCTTCACCTTACCGGCCCGCGGAGCCTTCGCCATCACTGCCAAAGCCGTCTGCCCGGCTCTTACGGCGAGCGGCTTCCCAGGATCGAGAATCGGGTAGGAAATCGTTGATGGAGTCATAGAACTAAACCGTCCCCATTTCGGCCGGCCGCGCCAGCCATTTGGAATCGATCAAGGTCAGCGCTTTTTCGCAGACCGCGTACTGATACCAGCCATCATATTGCAGGTCGACCTCGCCCCACGGTTGCGAATGAATCAATGAGGAAAAATCCGGCGCCGTCATCACATCAGCCTGTCGCGGTTCGCGATATCTTCCGGCGGGGCTGTTGGTCACCTTGGAGAGCAGCCACATGCAGCCAAGCGGTATGCGGGTGCGAAAGCCCGAGGTAGGTTCCGCAATAAAGCAGCGTCCTCCTGGCCGCAGAACCCGGAAGATTTCACCCAGCACAGCCGCCCGGTCCGCCACAATCAGAAAAAGCCGCGAGACAACAATTGCGTCGACAGAGTTGGAATCATCCGGAAGCGAGTGGGCGTCGCCGTGCGCGAAGCTGCAGTTCTGAAGACTGCGACTGGCAGCCCTGGACTTCGCTCTCGCCAGCAACCTGCGTGAAAGGTCGACACCGGTGGTATGAATCTGTGGATACTCCTGCGAGAGTCGACAGGCATAAAATCCTGGGCCGCAACCTAGCTCAAGAACCCTGGTATCAGGAGCCGGCTCTCCAGAAGGAAAAAGCGCTCGACTGATCTCCGGTGTGTGATCGCGAAACAGGTACTCGCGGCAAAGAGCGTAAAACCACGAGCAGCTCTCAAAAAGGCTGTCCGGCTGGTGCGCAGGAGGATGCGTAAAGGTTCGGCCGGGCATTTCGCAGTCGCTTGTTTCCATTCTTGGCCCTGTCATGGTTTGAACGTGCGCTTCGGTTGAGAACTCCCCGGTTGGTGATGGCTCAGATGACAGATGCTTAATCGCCCGGACAGCCCAACGTTCTGTTCCCGGGTGGTTTGATGCGCATCTCCCTCTAAGGTTACGGCCGCACGAAAGCAATAGATGCCCGATCCAGCTACAAACAGCAGCCACCTGGCAGACAACTGGTGCGGAAGCCCGCCCCACGCAATCGAAAATTGTATGAATTTTGTTGACCGCAGAGAACGTCAGACTCACAAATCCGGACATGGGCTCTCGGACCGACAGACCCATAACGCAGTTCCACCACGGCGCACCCTCTGAAGCCAAGGGCAAACCGTGGTGGGATGTGAGCTTTACCTCTACCGAGTTTTACTCCTACCTCAACTCAATTCCGCGCGGACAACCTAAGCAACATCGCTCCAATCGAGAATCACCTTCCCCGAATTTCCCGAGCGCATCGCCGCAAAGCCATCCTCATAGTCACGCCAGTTCATCCGATGCGTAATCACTCCCGAAATATCCAGCCCACTCTGAAGCATCACGGTCATCTTGTACCAGGTCTCATACATCTCTCGCCCGTAGATACCGCGAATCGTAAGCTGGTTGAACACCACTTGATTCCAGTTAATCGAAATGTCTTCCGAAGGAATCCCGAGCATCGCAATCTTCGCGCCGTGGCTCATGTTCGCGAGCATATCCCGGAACGCGTTAGGATTTCCCGACATCTCGAGCCCCACATCGAAGCCCTCCTGCATATGCAGCTTCTGCTGAATCTCCTTGAGCGGTGTAGCCCGAGGATCCACTGCAAGAGTCACCCCAACCTTCTCCGCCAGTGTCCTGCGATACTCATTCGGGTCGGAGATCACCACGTGACGAGCCCCCGCATGCCGAGCCACCGCCGCCGCCATAATCCCGATCGGCCCCGCCCCCGTAACCAAAACATCCTCGCCAAGCACCGGAAACGCCAGCGCAGTATGCACCGCATTACCCAGCGGATCGAAGATCGCCGCGATCTCATGCGGCACCCCTGCACTATGAATCCAGATATTCGACATCGGCAGCACGATGTACTCCGCGAACGCCCCATTGCGATTCACCCCGACACCCAGCGTAAAAGCGCAAAGATGCCGCCGCCCCGCAAGACAGTTGCGGCAGCGCCCGCAGACCACATGCCCCTCGCCGCTCACCAGCTGCCCAATCGGAATGTCGTTTACGTTCGACCCGACCGCCACAACTTCGCCGACAAACTCATGTCCAATCGTCAGCCCCTTCTTGATCGTCGAACGGGCCCACGCATCCCATTCGTAGATGTGCAGGTCGGTGCCGCAGATGCCGGTAGCCAGAACACGAATCTTAACGTCGTTGATGCCCATCTCAGGCTCGGGAACGTCTTCGAGCCAAAGGCCGCGCTCTTCGCGGCTTTTCACTAATGCCTTCACTTGGGGAACCTTTCCTGTTGCGTCTCAGTTAAATCGCAGCCTCGGCAATGACGGCCAGCAGCTACCATTCTAGTCTGCACCCGATCGCTCGCCAGCACACCACCAGCCATCAGGCTATAAGATTGAGGTGACGTGATACTTTCACAAGACTCACAGCGGAATGCCGCTCCATCTGATCCAACTCAAGCGAGACCCATGCTCTTTCCCACCGATGACCTTCGCATCACCTGGACCAAAGTCGTCCTCCCGCCCGTCGCCCTCGAAGAAGAACTCCCCATCACCGAAGCCGCCTCGGCCACCGTTTACAAGGCTCGCACCGAGATCATCAAAATCCTCCACGGCGAAGACCATCGCCTCCTCGTAGTCGTCGGCCCCTGCTCCATCCACGACACCGGAGCCGCCCGCGAGTACGCCGAGTTGCTCAAATCCGCCATAGTCGAGCACTCCCGCGAACTCTGCATCATCATGCGCGTCTACTTCGAGAAGCCCCGCACCACCCTCGGCTGGAAGGGCCTCATCAACGACCCCTACCTCGACGAATCCTTCAAGATCAACGACGGCCTCCGCAAAGCCCGCCACCTCCTTCTCGACCTCGCCGGGATGGGCGTCCCCGCCGGCACCGAGTTCCTCGACATGATCTCCCCCAGTACGTCTCCTCGCTCGTAAGCTGGGGAGCCATCGGAGCCCGCACCACCGAAAGCCAGGTCCACCGCGAACTCGTCTCCGGGCTCTCCTGTCCCGTCGGCTTCAAAAACGGAACCTCCGGCAACGTCCAGATCGCCATCGAAGCCATCCTCTCCGCCGGCCAGCCGCACAACTTCCTCGGCCACACCAAACACGGCCAGACCGCCATCTTCGTCACCAAAGGCAACCACGACACCCACATCATCCTGCGCGGCGGCCGCAACACCACCAACTACGACGCCGCCGCCGTAGAAGACACCTGCAAGCAGATGGAAAAAGGAGGCATCCGTCCCCAGGTCATGATCGACTGCAGCCACGCCAACAGCCACAAAGACCACACCCAGCAGTCAAGCGTCGCCAGCAACGTAGCCGGTCAGATCGCCGCAGGCGACAATCGCATCATGGGCGTCATGCTCGAAAGCAACCTCGTCGCGGGCGCGCAGAAATTAGTCCCCGGCAAACCCCTCGTCTACGGCCAATCCATCACAGACGCCTGCATCGACTGGCCCGAAACCAAACTCGCCCTCGCCGAACTGGCCGCCGCAGTCCGCTCCGCCCGCAACGTCTCCAACCCGGCCAAAGTATAAACTCTGTCACAAAACCCTCACGCAAAACCGCACACGAAGTCTTGCCGCGAATCCTGCTGCAAAAACATCCACCCAAAAAATATCTTTTCATCCTGAGTGCAGCGCCCCCATTTGTCTTTGCCGTTGCTTGTTCTTCCCTCGCACCCGCACAAAGAGGCGTCATCTCGACCGAAGCGGCTCACAGTCTTATCGTGAGGCGCGCAGTGGAGAGACCACCGTATTTCGCCTTTGACTTTGTTCCTGCTCTTGTATCTGCTTGTTCTCTCTTCCCACCCCAAACCCCATCCTTTCAACCAAAGAAGAGGAACCCGCTGCAACCCACAGATTGAGCGCGACCCGGATCTCGGTTAGCATTTGAAAAGAATCAACGAGGGAGTAGAGATGAGTCGCCGCTGCTGGTGATCCTCTTCGTCTCGGTCCTCGTGCCCTTTCATCCAACGACACAAAGAAAGGACACACCGCAGCACATGATCCGATCGAAGCTCCTAATCTCTGCAAACCTGATCGTCCTCGCCGCCTCCCTCTCCGCGCAACAGCCCGCCGCGCCGAAACATCAGGACACCGAAGTCTATGAACCGGTCCCTCCGATCGTCACACCGGGCATCACCGACTCCGCGCCTCCATCTGACGCGATCGTTCTCTTCGACGGCAAAAACCTCGACCAGTGGGTCTCCACCAAAGACAAATCGCCAGCAAATTGGACCATCGCCGACGGCATCCTCACCGTCAGCAAAGCGCCCGGCTCCGGCAACATCGAAACCAGGCGAACCTTCAGAAACTACCAGCTCCACATCGAGTGGAGAATCCCCGAGAACATCACCGGCACCGATCAGGCACGCGGCAACAGCGGCGTCTTCCTCGCCTCCACCGGCACCGGCGACGCCGGATACGAGCTCCAGATCCTCGACTCCTACAACAACAAGACCTACGTCAACGGCCAGGCCGGAAGCATCTACAAGCAAGCCATTCCCCTTGCCAACCCAAACCGCAAACCCGGCGAGTGGCAGACCTACGACATAATCTGGACCGCACCAACCTTCAACGCTGACGCCACCGTCAAGACTCCCGCCTACGCCACAGTTATCTTCAACGGCGTCCTCGTCGAAAATCACTTCCAACTAAAAGGCGAGACCCTCTACGTCGGCCAGCCCTTCTACAAAAAATACGACACCGCCCCCATCAAACTCCAGGCCCATGGCGACAAAAGCAAGCCTATCAGCTTCCGAAACATCTGGGTCCGCGACCTCAAATAGCTCTCTTACTTAGAACCGCGCCGCACCAGCGACACCGTTCATTCCTCCTCGTCGCAAACCCTCCTGTAGATTGCGCGGTCCTACCGGCATCCGTTTACCAACAAGCGACAACCCGCACATAGCCTCATGACAACTCCGCCTTTACGCCATCTATTTTTGGTTCTGAGCAGCAGACGTCCAATGACATTCCATGATGCCGTCACAATCAACCGTCGCGGCACACCAACATTCGTGCGGGTCTACGACATCCTTCTCCTGCTGACGATCCCTGCCTACCTCTTCCTGAACCTATTCACCCTGCACAACATTCCTCACTACATCGTCAGCGACGACGGCCTCTTCATCCTCGACGGGCTGCGCATGGGTGCAGGCCAATGGATATACCGCGACTTTTTTCAGTTCAACGCCCCCGGTATTGACTACGTCTTCTTCTTCGCCTTCAAACTATTCGGCGCACGAGCATGGGTTCCAAACCTCGTCACTCTTCTGCTCGGCACCTCTCTCTCCTGGATGACGCTTTATCTTGCCCGCCGCATCATGCCTCGTAGCTGGGCCGATCTCACAACCATCCTCTTCGTGGTCTTCCTCTACGGTAGATGGCTCGACGCCACCCATCACTGGTTCAGCCTCTTTGCCATCCTCCTTGCCATCACAGTAGTTCTGCCAGACTGCTCTCCATCACGCATAGCCATAGCAGGTGCCTTGATCGGAACGGCCGCCTTCTTCACTCAAACCGCCGGCGCTGCAGCATGGCTTGCCTTTGCGGTCACGCTCTTCTATGAGCACACATCCGCAGCCATGCAGCCATCGATGCTTCGAAAACAAGCCAGCCTGTTCCTCCCCGCCGCCCTCGTTTGGTATCTCCTGAGCGCACAAACTCTCAATCACGTCGGCTGGCATACGCTTTGGTACTTTCAATTCACCTTTCCACAACGCTACGAGCTTCGGGTGGATGACAACCCCATCGCAGTCGTCCTGCGCCTCTTCCCTCACAAAATCTCCTTCCTGCAAATTGAGAACGTCGTCTTCTATCTACTTCTTCTCTGTACAACGCCCGTGGCGCTCTGTGTCCTGCTCTGGAAACGCCTGCGAAACCAGGCAGAGCTCCAGGCAGGCCAAATGCCCATCCTCCTGCTCGCAACCGTAGGTTTCCTCCTCATGGCAGAGGTCGTCACCCGTCCCACGTGGATACGTCTTTACGCGGTGTTTCTGCCTTCTCTCATGGTCCTCTTCGCGATGCTTGCTTTACCGTTGCGCACGCGGCCTCGTCTAAACCGTCTCCTCATGCTGGTGTTGTTGTCTGCCGCCACCCTCTCTGCCTTCCGGCAGACAAGCATCAATCGCGCCATGTACAGCAGCATCACATCGCTGCCGGCCGGAGAAATCGCACTCCCGCAACTGGACACCGAAGAGCTCCGATTCCTGGCTCAACACACCCACCCGGGCGACATGTTTTTTCAGGCATTCGCCGTTTACCTCTACCTGCCTCTCGCACTCCACAGCCCCGTCTACATGGACTATCTCCGGCAGTCTTCCGTGACCAGACCCGAGTTCCTGGCAAACGCGGTCCGCGCGCTCGAGACAAACCACGTCCGGTACGTCGCACTCCGCCCGGCATCAGACATAACCTTTAGCCACGCCGAAAGCCATCATCTGGATCCGCTCTACTCCTGGGTGGAAGCACATTACACGTTCGTCCAACGCTTCCCTAACAATGAGGAGCTCTGGGAGCTGCGCCGCTAAGCCGCCTTCGAATCCAATCGGCAAGGCAGTCTGACTCCAGCGCCTCATCCACACGCCACATCTCCCATCTCATTCTGCTAGCATCGAAGTCTGGCCCACATAAATGACTGACTCCCCGAACTCCGAATCACCCGTACGCGTCCGCATCGCTCCCTCCCCCACAGGCGACCCCCACGTAGGCACCGCCTACATCGGCCTCATCAACTACCTCTACGCCCGCCAGCGCAACGGAAAATTCGTCCTCCGCATCGAGGACACCGACCGCGCCCGCTTCGTCGCCACCTCCGAGCAGGAGATCTTCAACTCCCTCCGCTGGCTTGGTCTCACCTGGGACGAAGGTCCCGACCTCGGCGGCCCCTACGGCCCCTATCGCCAGTCCGAGCGCACCGAAATCTATCGCGAGCACGTCGAGCTCCTCCTCGCCAACGGCACCGCCTACCGCTCCTTCGAAACTCCCGAAGAGCTCGAAGACCTGCGCCAGCGCCAGGTCGCCGCCAAGCTCCCACCACGCTACGACGGGGCCCATCGCGAACTCTCCCAGTCACAAATCGACGCCTACCTCGCCGAGGGCCGCGCCTACACCGTCCGCCTCAAAGTCCCCGCCGGCGACCCCGCCTTCACCGAGTTCCGCGACGAACTCCGCGGCGTCATCCGCTTCGAGCACTCCAACGTCGACGACCAGGTCCTAATGAAGTCCGACGGGTTCCCCACCTATCACCTCGCCAACGTCGTCGACGACCACCTCATGCGCATCACCGACGTCATCCGCGCCGAAGAGTGGATCTCCTCCACCCCCAAACACGTCCTCCTCTACAAAGCCTTCGGCTGGCAGATCCCGCGCTTCTGGCACATGCCTCTCCTGCGCAACCTCGACAAGTCAAAGATCTCCAAGCGCAAGAACCCCGTCTCCCTCATCTACTATCGCCAGGCCGGCTTCCTCCCCGAAGCCATGATCAACTTCCTCGGCCTCATGGGCGGCGGCATGCCCGCACCCACCACCGAATCCACTCCCACCCAGGCCGCCACCAAGCAAAGCGAGACCGACATCTTCACCCTCGCCGACATGGTCTCCCGCTTCGACGTCAAAAACATCCGCCTCGGCGGCCCCGTCTTCGACCTCACCAAACTCAAGTGGCTAAACGGCGAATACATCCGCGCCCTAACGCCAGAGTCCTTTTACACAACCCTACGCGAAACCATCCTCAGCGACGCGTACCTGCAACAAATAGCCCCACTCGTCCAAACCCGCATCGAAACCCTTGGCGAGTTCGGCAACCTCACCCACTTCCTCTTCGCCGACGACATCATGCCGCCAGCCGAAGTCTTCGTCCCCAAAAAGCGCACGCCCGAAGAAACTCTCGCCTTCGCCGCCGCGCAGCTTACCGTCCTCGAAGCCACCGACTGGACTCACGAAGCCCTCGAACCCGCCCTCAAAAAACTAGGCGAAGAAAAGCAGTGGTCCGTCAAAGAAAACTTCATGCTCCTCCGCGCGATCCTCACCGGCAGCACCATGTCCCCGCCCCTCCTAGAAAGCATGGTCGTCTTCGGCAAATCCCGCACTCTCGACCGTATCCGCCGCTTCCTCGAAACCCAAAAGAAGTTAGCCAACACAAGAAAATAAACAGAACCGCAAACTCCACACCCAATCGAGTTCCGCAGCCGCGCTTGCCGTTGCCTGTTCCTTTTTTGTTGCAACCGCGCTTGTCCTGGCCTTTGCCTGTCCTTTTGTTGCAGCCGCACTTGCCCTTGCCGTTGCCTGTCCTTTTGTTGTCATTCCGCAGCGAAGCGCAGGAATCTGCGGTTGTCTCTTTCTTTCCGATCCGCAATAAACAGTAGTCATCCTGAGCGAAGCGATTCACAGCTTCATCGTGAATCGCGCAGCCGAAGGATCCCTGGATTTCGCCTTTGCATCTGTACTGGGATAGGTTGCCAAAGCGCTCGAGAGAGCCAGTGAATCAACGTCGCCGTCACTCCTGAACTTCAGGAAAAATGATCCTCCCGCCGCTAAACCCCAAACTGCCGCAGATGATGATCCAGATGCTTATACATCCACGCCGACCACTCATTCGGCGTAAGCCGCCCAAAGAGCTATGCGGATGGTCCGTACATCCACCCGGCCCACCCGCAACAAAGCGATCAACTAACCCACAAAGCCGCTCCCGCCCTCGCACAAAGTCCGTCTCGTGCCACCTCAAGCCCCGGCACAGTCGGCGAATTCCTACGCATCGGCTCACCCTCCACGAATGCCTTTGGCTTTACCACCGGCCCAAGAATCCGCCCAATCAGCAGCCGCGGCGGACGCCGATCCCCAAGCGCCAACTCCATGCCCCTCGCACAATGCTCCATCGCCTGCCCCGCATTCATCTTGCCCCACTGCCGCGCGCTATCTGCCCTCAGCCGAGCCATCCGCCCTTTCACTTCTTCGACAGTCGCTACTTCAAAGAGATTTTTCACGCGAAAACGCCTCCTTTCGAAGCATTCACCTCTGCTCCGCCTGCTTCCCCGGCCCCGCCGTATCCGCCCAATAGCTTCCCCTCGCAGTAATCGCAACACCCGAATAATCCGGCAGCTTCAAGCTCAGCGCATGCAGCCCCGGATGCGGCGACTGCGGCTGAAAACTCAAAATATATCGATTCGGAATGTGATTCGAAATCACCGCAAGATCGCGCTCAAGCTTCCTCGGATCTGACAGATTGAAATATTCGCCGCCGGTCAAATGAGCCACCGTCTCAGGCACATTCTGCTTCAAACCATCCGTCGCAACAATCGCTGCCATCTTCGCCAACGCCAACGGAGGAGCAAGCTGCGTCATGCAGTCATACAACTGCACCGCCTTATTCTGCGAAGCATCCGGATCAGGCTTCGGGTCCTTCCCCATACAGCCAGTGGGAGGATTAGGGTGATGATTCTCCAGCGAGAGCAGGTTCCCGTGCGGCTTCCCCGGCTGCGTAGGAAGCTCCCTCGCTGCGTAGTGCGCCGCCTCGGACTTCCCTGTCGAAAAGCCGATACTGTAGATCGTCGTATTCGTATCGCTGACCGCCCGCAGCGCCTCTTCCAGCGTCGTATGGCTCCCCCGGTCGAGCGTCTCGCTGATCAGCAGAATAGCCCGGCGATATCCCACCGGCTGCTTACGAAGCAGATCGACGGAGAACCCCAAACTATCAAGGATTGCAGCCCCGTTATCTCCCAACCCAACATCATGAATCGCCAAAGGCGACGCACAATGCTCCAGATGATGTTGCCGCGTACAGTCAGGCTGCAGGCTCTCGATTGCGTCCGCAGCAACATCGATCTTTGTCGTGAAATCTTGGAGCAGCGTTGGCTGACTGTCGAACGTGACAACGGCAACCCGATGCGGCACATTCCCAACAATCGCCCCCAGCATCGGCCCCAAGCCGGGAGCCAGAGAATCGTACTTGTTGAACACACGAGCACCAGCGCCGCCAGTCTCAATCACAACCACAAGAGCAAGCGGCTCGCCCCCGGTATCCTCCTCCAGAGTGAGCTTTTGCGGAATCCCATCATCAGTGAGCTGAAAGTCACCGGCCGTAAGCGTAAAAACCAATTTCCCGTCCTTGCTGCGAACCAGAGCGGGAACCTGCACCAGAGTTGAGTAGGCATTCAACGCCGGTTCTTCCGACACATGAGAAGCAGAAGACTGCGCGAACCCCACCGGCGCCTGGGCAGTCAAAACGAGGTACACCACCGACGAAAAGACGAGACATCGCCAGACGCCACCCCGCCGTGTATTACCCTGCATGCTGAACAGTATGAATACAGCGGACCAACTCAGGCAACTAGAAGAACGTCTCCTCGACCCCGCCATCCGTCGAAACCCCGCACTCGTAGCGCCTCTCCTCGCCGACGACTTCATCGAATTCGGAGCCTCCGGACGAGTCTTCGACAAAGCCTCCATCCTCGAAGACCTGAAGAACGAACCACCCCGCCCAGCCTCCCGCCTCGCCGACTTCGCCACGCGAGAGCTATCCCCCAACATCATCCTCGCAACCTACCGCGCAACCAGATTCAATGCCAACGGAGAACCCATCAGCCAATCACGCCGCAGTTCCATCTGGGCGCACGTTAACGGCCAATGGCAGATAACCTTCCATCAGGGCACACCCATCCCGCCCCCACAAGACCAATCTGACCCACCCGAAAAATAAATCTCAAAACCGTGGCGTATTTTTGGCCCCCAAAACACGTTGCTAACCAACCACGTTACGACCACAATCCACCACGATCATCACCACAAAAAACCATCACCAAAACACCACATTTTCCAAAACACCCCTCAAAAACACCAGCAAAACACCAAAAAGCCCCGACTCTCACCGGGGCAAATATTTTCTCGCAAAACTCAATTTCAACCAGCCTTAAACATCTGCTTAATCCCCCGCAGCGCCTGCCGCGTCCGCTCCTCATTCTCAATCAACGAAAACCGCACATGCCCATCCCCATGCTCGCCAAAACCCACGCCAGGACTCACCGCAACCTTGGCCTCCAGCAGCAGCTTCTTCGAAAACTCAACAGATCCAAGCCCTCTGTACTGTTCAGGAATCTTCGCCCACGCAAACATCGTAGCCTTCGGCAGATCCACCGGCCACCCAAGCTTGTTCAGCCCAGGCACCAGAACATCCCGCCGTTCCTTATAAATATCGCGAATCGTCGCCACACACTCCTGTGGCCCATCGAGCGCACAGATCGCCGCCACCTGAATCGGAGTAAAAGTCCCATAGTCAAAGTAGCTCTTGATGCGCCCCAAAGCCGCGACCAGCTTGGTGTTTCCCACCATGAAGCCAACTCGCCACCCCGGCATATTGTAACTTTTCGAGAGCGTAAAGAACTCCACCGCAATATCCTTCGCGCCCGGAACTTCAAGTATGCTCGGCGCGCGGTACCCATCAAACACAATATCTGCGTAAGCAAGATCGTGAACGATGTAGATCCCTAACTCCTTGCAAAGCGCCACAAGTCGCTCGAAAAACGAAAGCTCCACGCACTGCGCCGTAGGGTTCGAAGGAAAGTTCAAAATCAGCAGCTTCGGCCGCGGCGACATACGCGGAAGATCATGCTCCAACTCCTCCAGCAGCGCCTCCGCAGTTCCGCCCCGCATAGGAATACTCTGTACCTTCGATCCCGCAATCACCGGCCCGAAGATATGAATCGGATAGCTGGGATTCGGCACCGCGACGGTATCCTCATCATCCAACACGGCCAAACAAAGATGCGCAATCCCCTCCTTCGAACCGATCGTTACAATCGCCTCAGTCTCAGGATCGAGATCCACGTCATAACGCCGCTTGTACCAGTTGCAAATCGCCCGGCGCAGTCGAGGTACTCCACGTGACAACGAGTAGCGATGCGTAGCCGTCCGCTGCGCGGCTTCAATCAACTTGTCGACAATGTGCTTCGGCGTCGCCCCATCAGGGTTTCCCATCCCGAAGTCAATGATGTCCTCGCCGCGTTTCCGCGCCGCAGCCTTCAGCTCACTTGTGATGTTGAATACATACGCCGGCAGCCGTGTCAGCCTTCGAAATTCTTCCATTCCCGTCCGCCCGCTCCTGTCGTTCCTGTTTCTCCATGATGCCACCACTTCATGAGAAAAACCGTCAGACGTATCGAGCCTACCAACAGAAATCTTCCCGCTTGATCCACAAGCCTGAAGCTACTTCGCCGTAAAGATCACTTCGACTGGCAGACTCTTCGGCGGATAGCACGCCGCATGATCGCATGCCTGATACCGAAGCGTTCCATCCACAGTATGCGTCCCAACCTCAGCCACCACAGGCAGCTTCACGGTAAACGTCCCTGTGTACACGTCAAGCTTCTCAGTCGGGTCAAAGCTGAAGCTATACGACGTACCAGTCGGATACTCAACCGCCTCAGCCTTCACTCCAGTCGCAGGCTGCAACTCCATCCTGGTCGGGATCAAAAGCTCGGACTTCGGCGTGTGCGAGTTCACGTGATAGCCATCCAGCACGCGAAAGTGCAGTTCCAACACGCTGCGCTTGCCTGCCGCGACATTCTGCTGCTCCGCACCATAGACCACATACGACTTCGGCTTCACGACAGGAGCATCAAGATTGCCGACCTGCTGCGCCTCCAACGCTACTGGTAACGCGACCAACAACCCCGCAAACAATCCCGTCAATCCCATCACTGGCCACCCGCCGCCGTCGTCGCTCCTGAAGCAACAATCTTCTTGATGTGCGCTTCAATCTCATCCTTGCTGCCAAGCCCAGCCGTCTCCTCGACGATCACGCCGTTCTTATCGACGTAAAACGACATCGGCAGATAGTCCATCCCATCCGGTCCGCCATATGCCTTCTGGATCTTCCCATCGGTCAGCAAAATGGGATAAGTCACCCCTGTCTTCTGCGCCACCTTCGCGATCGCATCCTTGCCCGCATCGACATCGTCTGCCAACCCGAGTATCTCAAATCCCTGCGCCGCATACTGTTTGCGAAACTCTTCAAACCACGGCATCTCCACCTTGCACGGTCCACACCACGTCGCCCAGAAGTTCACTAGAACCGGCCGGCCCTTGTAGTCGCTCAGCGAAACCTTCTTGCCATCCAAAGTCACGAGCGTAAAGGCTGGGGCCACCTTCCCCCGCATCTGCATCGCTTCCGCTTCCGGAGACTGAGAATCCGCTTGCGCCGCAGACCCCGCCTTCTCCGGCACCAGAACTACGTGGTTCTCCTGGACCTGCTGCATCGCAAGCCTGCGCTCGCGCAGATTGTGCCATCCCGCCCACAACAGCAGCGCAATCCCAACCACCATCACACCAAACACCAAACCACTACGCTTCACGTGAAATCCTTTCGCACACACATAGCGCTACATTAGCCCTTACAGTTTAGACGCAAAGGCCTCCTAAACGATGCAATGTCAGCATTCTCCACAAGTTGCGCCGCCGTCTCGGCCATTGACCTAACGCCCACATCGCCGCCTACCCAACGCGCAGCTCTGCTAGCATCGACATGGTTCAGCCACTATGTCCAGCAAAGCCACTACTCCATCCGACTCGCCGCGTCCTTCGCAGTTCGTCCGCATCGAGGCTGCCGCCCTCAACGAGCTCGCCCACCGCCTCGACACCACGATGCTCGCCCCCTTTACCCAGGCGATCAATCATTTGCTCCAAGCCGCTACCGATCAAAGCCGAGTCATCGTCACCGGCATCGGCAAAAGCGGCATCATCGCACGCAAAATCGCCGCCACTCTACGCTCCACCGGCACCCCGGCGCACTTTCTGCACGCTGCCGAAGCGATTCACGGCGACCTCGGCATGCTCACCACCGGCGGCGTCGTTCTAGCTCTCTCTTACAGCGGCGAAACGGAAGAGCTTCTCCGCCTCCTCCCCACGCTCAAGCGCCTCAACACCACACTGATCGCCATCAGCGGCTGCGGCACCTCCTCCCTCGCCCAGGCCAGCAACATCTTCCTCGACGCAAGCGTCTCCGCCGAAGCCTGCACCCTCAACCTCGCACCCACCGCTTCCACTGCCGTCATGCTCGCCCTCGGCGATGCCCTCGCCCTTGAAGTAAGCCGCCTCCGTCAATGGAAGGTCGAAGACTTCGCCGACCTGCATCCCGGCGGCCGCATCGGCAGACGGCTCGCCCGCGTCCGCGAGCTGATGCACACCGGCGATGCCCTCCCTCAGGTCAGCGAATCCACACCCATGCCGCAGGTCATCTACGAGATGTCTCGAAAAAACTCGGCATGACCACCGTCCTCAAAGACGGTCATTTAGCCGGTATGATCTCTGACGGTGACCTTCGCCGACTCCTCGAGCGCGACGGCTCCCACGCCCTCGAACACACCGCCGCCGAAATCATGAACTCCCATCCGCACACGATTGAAGGCAGCGCCCTGGCCTCCTCAGCCCTGGCAATCATGGAGGACAAAAAGATCACCTCACTCATAGTCCTGGCCCAAAATGGTCAGGTAGAAGGTGTCGTCCACCTCCACGACCTCTGGACACTGCAGCTCACCTGATTCCGAATCCGCATCGAACGAATTCAGAGCCTGGGCATCTCTGGACAATCAGGAAGCCGGCGTTGCCTCTCCATTGCCCTTCATCCACTGCGCACATTGGGTTATAGCCTGGTTATTTCGCACCCCTCGCGTCCTTTGCAGCAGAGACGAGTTGCCTACAGGGCGGGTGGATGCGATTGATTGGACTATAGGCTTTATCGGAATTGAAAGTCTATCGCATGAACGACATAGCAGCCCAGATAGGTGATATCCCTATCGCATGCCCCGTCAACCCCAACAAACCTCGTCCAGAAATAGACGTGCAAGCGCCGGTTTAGAATGAAAGCTAATCCTAAAATGTCCACGCAGCCTCGCGCGATGGGCCGGAAAGCGCCTTTTTTGACAATGCATCGCTGGTCCCAACTTTTTATCCCTACCCTCCGCGAAGCACCCGCAGACGCCGAAGTCGCCAGCCACAAGCTTCTCCTCCGCGCCGGCTACGTCCGCCAACTCGGCGCTGGCATCTACAGCTACCTCTTCCTCGGCAATCGGTCCGTCAACAAGATCGTCGCCATCGTGCGCGAGGAGATGGACCGCATCGGCCAGGAGTTCTTTCTCCCCGCCCTCAACCCGAAAGAGATCTGGGAAGCCAGCGGCCGTTGGTCCGGCATGGGCGAGAATATGTTCCGCCTCAAAGACCGCAAGGGTGCCGAGCTCTGCCTCGCCATGACCCACGAAGAAGTCATGACCTCCATCGCCCGTAACGAGCTCCGCAGCTACAAGCAACTCCCCCAGATCTGGTACCAGATCCAGACCAAATTCCGCGACGAGCCCCGCCCCAAGTCCGGTCTCCTTCGCGTCCGCCAGTTCCTCATGAAGGACGCCTACTCCTTCGACATAGACGAAGCCGGCCTCGACGTCTCCTACAACAAACACGATCAGGCCTACCGCCGCATCTTCACCCGCTGCGGCCTGCAGTTCGTCGCGGTCGACGCAGACTCCGGCGCTATGGGCGGCTCTGCCTCACAGGAGTTCATGGTCTACACCGACGCCGGCGAAGATCTCATCGCCAGCAGCCCCTCAGGCTACGCCGCCAACATCGAAAAGGCCACCTCGCAGCTGGCCCCCGTCGAAGACCTCGCCCCCACCGCTGACGCCCCTGAGCTCGTCCACACCCCCGACCAGCGCACCATCGACGAGGTCGGAGCCTTCCTCAAACTCGCGCCAGTCCACCAGATCAAGACCATGGCCTACATGGTCGAACTCCCCGCGGCCGATCACGCCAAACTCGGCAAGCTCCGCCCCGTCGTAGTCTTCCTCCGCGGCGACCACTCCCTCAACGAAGCCAAGCTCCTCGCCATCGCCGGCGGAGAACTCCGCCCCATGGTCGCCGAGGAGATCGAAGCAACCTTCAACGCTCCAGCAGGCTACCTCGGTCCCATCGGCCTCGAGGCCGCGCCTCACCCCAAAAGCCCGGCACCCTCGTCATCCTCGACAAGGCTCTCGAAGGCCGCACCAACCTCGTCGCCGGAGCCAACAAGGAGGAGTACCACCTCCGCAACGTCACACCCACTCGCGACTTCAAGCCTACCCTCGTCGCCGACGTCCGCAACATCGTCGAAGGCGAACTCGATCCCATCGGCGGCCAGCCCCTGCGCCTCGGCAAAGCCGTTGAGGTCGGCCACATCTTCAAACTCGGCAATAAGTACACCAAAAGCATGGGAGCCTCCGTCCTCAACCGTGACGGCAAAGAGGTCACCCCCATCATGGGCTGCTACGGCATCGGAATCGAGCGCATCCTCACCGCCGCAATCGAAAGCTCAGCAGCAGCCAACCAGGGCACCGCCTACGCCCTCCACCCAGCCATCGCCCCCTTCCAGGTCGTCGTCACCATCACCAACATCGGCGACCCGACCCTCCTCGCCGCCGGAGAAAAGATCGCCGCAGAACTCGAAGCCGCAGGCGTAGACGTTCTCCTCGACGACCGCGACGAACGCGCCGGAGTCAAGTTTAAAGACGCCGATCTCGTTGGAATCCCCTATCGAATCAATATTGGTCGCGGAGTCGCCGAGGGCAAGGTAGAATTTCTCGACCGCCTCCGAAGCGTCACCGAAGACGTCGCCATCAACGAGGTTACCGCGAAGGTATCCGGCCAGATAACCTCCACGCTGAACAACTCGCTCCCCGCAGCTGCCCTCTAAACGTCCAACGAAAGAGCATCTTGCCAGTCAAACTCAAATACGGCAGCAACGCCCGCACCGGCACCAAACCTCCAGCTCTGGAGTCGCGTCTTTTACGCATCGCACTCATCACGTTGCTCGCAATTCTGGTAGTCGGCTGCAGCGTCTTCGCCTACTTCTACTACCATTACCAACGCGTTGTGGATGACCGCATCGCCGCCGGCCCCATCTTCGCCAGCGTCTCGCAGATCTACGCCGCGCCGCGCGAGGTCCGCGCCGGACAAAAGCTCTCCGCCGCAGCCATCGCCGCCGATCTGCGTCAGGCAGGCTACAACGCCAACTCCCACCTCGGCACCTTCCAGCTCAACGCCGACAACATCTTCATCAAACCCGGCCCCGAGAGCTACCACAACACCGACGGCGCCACCATCAACACCTCCGGCGGAGTCGTCCAAAGCATCACTGCCGAAAACGGAGTCACTCTCAGCGCCTACGAGCTCGAGCCGCAGCTCATCACCGCCCTCTCCGAAGACAAAAACCGCACCAAGCGCCGCCTCGTCACCTACGACGAGATCCCTCCCCGCATGGTGCAGGCCGTCATCGCCATCGAAGATCGCGACTTCTTCAATCACGGCGGCATCAACTATCTCCGCATCGCCAAATGCGCCTTCTCCGACCTTGTCACTCACCATCGCACCTGCGGTGGCTCCACGCTCACCCAGCAGCTGGCAAAAAATCTCTTCCTCTCGCCCGAAAAACGCATCAAGCGCAAGATGATCGAGATTCTCATCACCTTTCAGCTCGAAGCCCGCTTCACCAAAAAGCAGATCTTCGAGATGTACGCGAATGAGATCAACCTGGGCCAGCGCGGCAGCTACGCCATCAACGGCTTCGGCGAGGCCGCCCAGACCTTCTTCGGCAAAAACCTTCAGCAGCTCGACCTCGCCGAGTGCGCTCTCCTCGCCGGCACCATCCAGTCGCCCACTCGCCTCAACCCCTACCGGCATCCCGAGCGCGCCATGGAGCGCCGCAACGTAGTCCTCGACTCCATGGTCGAAACCGGCGCCATCACCGCCAGTCAGGCACAAGCCGCAAAGGCTGAACCCCTCCGCCTCGCGCCGCCTAACATCGACGCCAGCGAGGCCCCTACTTCGTCGACCTCGTCCACGATCAGCTCGTCAAGCGCATCGGCGATCAGGACGTCGCTCACCAGAGTCTCCGCATCTACACCTCGCTTGACCCTGAACTTCAGCGCGCTGCCTCCGAGGCCGTCGAGATCGGCATGAAGAATGTAGACGAGCTCGTCCGCAAACAACACAAGACGCCCAAAGGGGAACAGCCCGGCCCCATCACTTACCCCCAGGTCTCGCTCGTAGCGATCAATCCCCACACCGGACAGATTCTCGCCCTCGTCGGCGGCCGCAACTACGGCCTCTCCCAGCTCAATCACGCCATCGCCGAGCGCCCAACCGGCTCCATCTTCAAACCTTTCGTCTACGCCGCGGCCTACAACAGCTCCCTCAACGGCCTCTCGCTTAGCAACGGCGACGGTGACGGCGGCAGAGTCTTCACCGCACTCACCCAACTCAACGATGAAGAGACCACCTTCACCTACGACAACGGCCGTCAAACCTACACCCCCAAGAACCTCATCAGCGGCTATAAAGGCGACGTGACCGCAGCGTATGCCCTCGCTCACTCACTCAACGCGGCCACTGTTCAGCTGGGCCAGATGGTAGGTTTCGACAACGTTGCCGCACTGGCCCGTTCTTCCGGAATTACCAACGCCCGCGGTACTCCTTCGGTCGCCATCGGCACCTACAATGCCACGCCCATCGACATGGCTGGCGCCTACACCGTCTTCGCCAACAATGGCGTCCACCTTACTCCCTGGATGCTCGCCTCCGTTCGCAACGCCAGCGGCGACATCGTCTCCGACTTCTCTCCCGAGGCCAAGCAGGTCATGGACCCTCGAGCAGCCTACCTCACCCAGTCGCTGCTCGAAGGCGTGATGAACTACGGTACCGCCGCCGCCGTCCGGGGCCATGGCTTCACTGCACCCGCCGCCGGCAAGACCGGAACCAGTCACGATGCCTGGTTCGCCGGCTACACCTCAAATCTCATCTGCATCATCTGGGTCGGCAACGACGACTACACCGACGTCAAGATCGAGGGCGCTCACGCCGCCGAACCGATCTGGACCGAGTTCATGAAGCGCGCCATCCAGCTCCCTCAGTACTCCGACGTCAAACCCTTCTCCGCGCCCGAAGGCATCACCACCGCCCGCATCGACAAGACCTCGAACCTCCTGGCCGACTCCACCTGCCCCGGCAACATCCTCTACGCTGCTTTCCTCGATGGCACTGCGCCAACCAACACCTGCAGCCAGATGAGCGAAAGCCCCCAGAACCTTATCCAGAGAATCCTCGGCATAGGCGGCAGCAAATCAGAGACACCTCCCCCAGCGCCCACCACCGGCGCACCCATCGTCCGCGTCCCACCCAACACCCCGCCCGACGGCAACGCCCCCGACACCACGCAGCAGCCAGCCCCCGCCAAGAAGAAAAACTTCTTCCAGAAGATCTTCGGCGGCGGCAAAGATAAAGACAAACAGCAGCCGCAACCAACCCCACCACCGCAGTAGATAAAATTCAAGCGCAACGAAAAGCTGTCATCCTCAGCCAGCGAAGAATCCCCGCGTTACTCCGACTATGCTGCGATCAAAGCGTCGCTAAAACCGGGTGCCTCATATCTCGATTTTGAGATGTGGGCCTTCGCGCGAAGGCGCGAACCGTTCTCACTCACCTTCGCAGCGATCCTAATCTCATAAATCCACAGATCTCATGAAGCATCAGAGTCATAGTCGATCTAGCACCCAATCTTCCCCCGCCGCACCACCAACGTCCTTCCCACCGGAGCAGCCGTCTCCCCCATCCCCAGCCAGGGCTGGCACTCCGGACACCAATACGTCGACCGAGCCTGCACCCCCTGCTTGCGCATCATCACGGTCGCTCCACACCGTCGGCACTCCTGCCCCTGCCGCCCATACACCCACAACCTCTCCTCACGATTCGACGAATGCGTCGTCCGCCGATTCCCCGAGTAAGTCACGATCCCATCTCCCGCTCCATCCACCACATTCGCCTTCATGTATCTCTGGGACACCTCCACCATCACCTCCATCTCTCGCGACGTAATCGTCCTCATCGCGCGAAATGGATTCACCCCGCCGCAAACGCCACCTCGCTCTTATAAACATTCCCCAGCCCCGCCAGCACCCGCTGATTCAACAACACCACCGCAACCTCCGCCTCAGGATTCTCTATCCCATACCCAGCCAGACGAGCCACCCCACCTTCCACCGTAAACTTATCCGACAAAATATCCGGCCCCAGCTTAGGCACCTGGCTCCTCCGTTCCAAAGATCGCGCCGTATGAAACTCGGCGACCGGAATATTGAATCCCACAGCCTCCCACTCCGCCGTCCGAACCACCGCCCGCATTCGATCCCTTCCCATTCGGGGTCCCCAGCGAGCGTTGTTTGCTCGTTGGGGTGACGTCCACCACTTCTCTCCCGTCCGATACAGATGCCAGCTCCCGCTCATCAACATATGCGTCACCAGAATCAAATCGCCCGAGAAGAAAATCAGACACCACTTTCCTCGCGACTCCACCTTCTCCACCGTTCTCCCCGCCAGCGGCGTATCGTCATTCACCCGAGCCAGCTTAGCCAACCCAGTCTCAAACCCCGTCACCACCTTGCCCCCAATCGCCCTTTGCAGCGCTCGCGCCGCGCGATAGATTGTGTCCCCTTCAGGCATCCTCTTCTCCGTTTCAACCCGCTTCTTCTCAGATGCACCAAACCTGCCGCGCAGAATATCCTTCACGCCAATCATTCTTCTAAGCGATAATGGCCACCAAAGTGTCCACAACTGTCAGATCCCCATCGCGTCTGCAGTCCATCGACGCTCTTCGCGGCGCCATCATGATCATCATGGCGCTCGATCACACTCGCGACTTCTTTCACGCCTCCGCGACGTTCTTTTCACCCACTGACCTCACACGCACCTACCCCTTGCTCTTCTTTACCCGCTGGATCACCCACTTCTGCGCTCCCGTCTTCACGTTTACAGCTGGGCTCGGAGCTTTCCTGTGGCTTCAACGCGACCGCACGAAAAATCAGCTATCAAATTTTCTTCTTTCGAGGGGAATCTGGCTGATCTTTCTCGAACTCACGGCCATGCGTCTCGCCTACAACTTCAACTTTGCTTCCCGCTTTCCAATCCTTCTTCTCGTCATGTGGGAGTTAGGCGCCTGCATGGTAGCGCTGGCCGTATTAGTCCAGCTTCCTTACCGCCTTCTTGTCGTCTTCACTATCGCGGTCATTGCACTGCACAATCTCCTCGATCCCATCAGCGCCGCATCATTCGGCCATTACGCCGCGATCTGGAACGTGATCCACCAGCCCGGCGCTTTCATCCTTCATGGACTAGTCATCGTCGTTGGCTACCCACTCGTGCCCTGGATCGCGGTCATGTCCGCAGGCTTCTGCTTTGGGCGCGTCTTTCTGCTTGAACCAGCTCGTCGCCAGAAGATCATTCTCCTCAGCGGTTGCGCATTGACAGTGGCTTTCATCATCCTGCGCGCGATCAATCTCTACGGCGATCCCGAACGGTGGACTAAGCAACGCTCCACCATCTTCACTCTTCTGTCTTTCCTGAACTGCACAAAGTACCCGCCATCGCTTCTATACCTCTCCATGACGCTCGGCCCGGCACTCATCGCTCTCGCCATCTTCGATCGTCACCGATTCAGCATTACCAATCCAGTCATCGTCTTCGGACGAGTCCCTCTCTTCTACTTCATCGCACACTTCTACCTCATTCACCTCTTGTCATTTCTCACAACCTGGATCCGCTACGGCGCACAATCCTATCCCATCCTCTTCAGCTCTCCTCCAGCGATGGGCGGCCCCGAAAAACTCTTTCCCCCAGACTTTGGATATTCGCTCTGGCTCGTCTATGCAATCTGGCTCTTCGTCGTAATCTCTCTCTACCCGCTGTGTCGCTGGTACGCAAACATCAAGGCGACACGATCTGATTGGTGGCTCAGCTACCTGTAGTCAGGCGTTCGCTCTCGCCTCACCACGCACCCCTGGTAGTGGCGGCAGCCCACGTCGGACGTTGAATCCCATTGCCCCCGCCGCAAATCCTGCATCCAGCAAAAACCGCGCCATCCAATGCTCCGCCACCGCAACCCCATTCACACTCGCAATCAACATCCCACCTCGTCCCTGCGTATCCTCCTGGTCCTGCACTCGCGACACCAGAAACTCCGCCAGACTCCGCGCCACCTGCGATCTCTGCGGTTCCTCCTCCGGCAGAAACACCTGCAGATTAGAATTTCCCCGCCGCAGATAAGTCACCAACGCCCCATCGCAAAGAATCACGCGAGCCCCGACACTCCGCGTCAAAGTAGTGCCCTCCTCGGGAGCCGCGGGCCACCGCATCAAAGCCCCATAAGGGTTCGCCGGATCGGTCGCCGCCAGCTGCAACATCTCCGTCCTGTCGCCCTGGTTCGAAACCCGCAGCGACCGCAGCAGATCCACCGCCGCCGGCAGTGCAAACTGCGTAGCCCCAAGATCCGCCGCAAAATATCCTCGCCGAATCTTCCCGCTTTCCTCCAGTGCCTTCATCACGTCATAGATCGCCGAGAACCCGCCCGGCAGATTCTCCGCATGCGCCGTCTCGCGAAACACCACCCCATAACGCGTCAGTAACTGCTGCGCAATCGCATGACTCCACTCCGTAGCCGATCTCTCCATGGCAAACGCAGCAAAATTCAGCGCCCACCGCCCTTGCGCCGTAGGCGGAGTCGTCCTCCTCGAACGAAATCCGGTCTGGTGGTGCATCCTCCGCGCTGGCTTCCTCGAACCACTCGGCGCCGGCCTCTCGCAGTACGCACGCAACGCCGCCAACCCATCATTGGTCAACATCCCCCGCCACACCAAACTCCAAAGCGCCTCCAGCGTCTCACCCGGATACCCCCACCAACTCCATCATGCAGATCCTGAAAAATGAAGCCCCGCGCCCCTTCAGATACTCAACGATCGCGAGCTCCTTTTCACTCAGCGCGGCAGAGTCGTCACTCTGAGTGGAACTAACTCCCCGCTCCTTCTGCTGCACCACCGACCGTCCAATCGGCCACAGCATCGGCAGCTTCTCCGCCAGATAAAGCCCAATCCGACCATCTCTCTCCCCAATCGGATCGAACCCAACCCAGACCACCTCACCCGCCGCAATCAACGTATCCAGATCCGAACTCTTATACCCCACCAATCGCGCCGGTAGAATCTCCGTCTCCAGAATCGAAGCCGGCAGCGGTGCGCCCTGCAGATTCTCGATCACATCTAGCAACGCATCCAGTCCTCGCCGCGGCTGCACCGCACCCTGCCACCGCGTAAACAGCCGCGCCAGCGTCTTCTGCTCCACTGGCTCGACCTCCTTCCGCAGCCGAGCCAGCGACCTCCGCCGAATCGAACGCAACACCTCGTTATCACACCACTCCCGATGAATCCCGCCCGGCCGAAACCCACCCTCCACCACCTTGCCACTCTGAATCAATCGCTGCAGAACAGCCTCCACACTGTCCATCGGCAGATCAAAACGCTCCGAAGCCTCAGGCGTTGTAAAAGGACCATGCGTCCGCGCAAATCTCCTCATCAAATCCAGCAGCGCATCCGGAGCCTCCTGCAAAAACGCACCCGGCAGCCCCGGCGGCAACGGCACGCCCAACGCGTCCCGATACCGCGCCGCATCTTCGACCGCGATCAACCGCTTCTCCCCAGCGATCTGCACCTCAAGAGCCCGCCGAGCCCTCATAAGTTTGCCAACCGACTCTGCAACCTCTTCAGTTACACATCGAACTCGTAGCTCATCCCGCGTCAAATCCCCAAGCCGCAGCAACAGATCATGTACTCCATCCATATTCCGCGCACTATACCCGTCCGCCACGCACTGCAGCTGCTCCTCCGTCTCCTCGATCGCATTGATATCCAGCAACTCACGAAGGTCCGCATCTCCCATCAACTCCCGCAGTTGATCCTGATCGATCGAAAGCGCCTGCGCTCGTCTCTCGGCCAACGGAGCGTCGCCGTCATAGATGTAGTTCGCCACATAGCTGAACAACAACGCCGAAGCAAACGGCGAAGGCGTCCTCGAATCCACCGTATGAACCCGCAACGAGCGGCTGCCAATATTCCGCAGCGTCTCCATCAACGCGGGCATATCGAAAACATCCCGCAGGCACTCCCGGTAAGCCTCGAGCACAATTGGAAACGAAGCATACCGGCTCGCCACACTCAACAAGTCATAAGCTCTCTTCCTCTGCTGCCACAGCGGAGTGCGTCCATCCGCTCTCCTCCTCGGCAGCAACAACGCCCGCGCCGCGCTCTCCCTGAACTTTGCCGCAAACAGAGCCGTCGACCCCAACTGCCGCAGCACCAGTTCCGCCGCCTCTTCTGGCTCCAGCAAAATCGGTTCAATCGCAGGAGCCTCTTCGGTCTCAGGAAAACGCAACACAAAACCATCCTCCGACCACATCGTCTCCACTTCCTGCCCGTTCCCCGCGCGGAGCTTCGCCGTCACCGCCATCGCCCAGGGCGCATGCACCCTGCTGCCAAACGGCGTCAACACACACACCCGCCAATCCCCGAGCTCGTCCCTCACTCGTTCAACCACAATATTCCGATCGTCAGGAACGACCACGGTAGCCAACTCCTGGTCCGCCAGATACCGCAACACGTTCTCCGCCGCCCCCGGCTCCAGATCATGCTCCGTCGTCAGCCGCGCCATCGCCACGCTCCGCGGAGCATCCCGCAACTCCCTCACCAGCGCGCCAATCCGCCTCCCAAACTCCAGCGGCCTCCCCGCCTGATCCCCATGCCAGAAGGGCATCTTCCCCGCCTCACCCGGAGCCGGCGTCACCAGCACACGGTCATGCGTAATCTCGTCGATCCGCCACGTCGAAGCCCCGAGAATAAACGTATCCCCCGTCCGGCTCTCGAAGACCATCTCCTCATCCAACTCCCCCACCCGCACGGGCTTCGAGCGCTGACCCGCCAGGAACACTCCATACGTTCCGCGATCAGGAATCGTCCCACCGTTCAAAATCGCAATCCGCTTCACCCCGGCGCGCGGTGTAATCCAGTTCCTCGTTCTGTCCCACGTAATCCGCGGACGCAGCTCCGCAAACTCATCCGAAGGATACCGCCCTGCCAGCATGTCCAACACTCCATCGAAGACGCTCTGGCTCAGTCCCGCAAACGGAGCCGCACCCCGCACCAGCGCAAACAGCGCAGCGTAGCTGATCCCCGGGCTCTCCTCCTCCTCCGTCTTGTGCTTCGTCCGGCGCTCCGCATCGGCAAAGTTCAACGGTGGATGAGCAATCACCGCTACCATCTGCTGTGCCAGCACATCCAGCGGATTCCGCAGAAACCGCGTCGACTCCACATGCCCCTCATGCATCGCCCGAGTCACCGCCGCACAGGCAATCAAATCAGCCCGGTACTTTGGAAAGATAATCCCATGCGACGGAGCTCCAACCTGGTGCCCCGCTCTCCCGATCCGCTGCATCCCACTGGCGACCGAAGGCGGAGCCTCAATCTGAATCACCAGATCAATCGCCCCCATATCAATTCCCAACTCCAACGAAGACGTAGCCACCAGAGCCTTGATGTTTCCCGCCTTCAGCAGCTCCTCAATCTCTGTCCTCTGCGTAGCCGCAAGCGAGCCATGATGCGCCCGCGCAATCTGCTCTCCCGCAAGCTCATTCAGCGCGCCGGCCAATCGCTCCGCCACCCGTCGAGCATTTACAAAGATCAACGTCGAAGTCCGCCCCTGAATAATCTCCAACAGTCGCGGATGAATCGACTGCCAGATCGAAGTCCTCTTCGGCCCCTGCGAAGCCGGCCCGCTAGGCTGCTCTTGAATCTCCCCCAGCCGCGCCATATCCTCAACCGGAACCTCGACCTTCAACTCCAGCAGCTTTCGGACCCCGGCGTTCACCACCGTCACCGGGCGAAATCTCGCCGCACCAGCCTCCGCGTCTGCCTGCGAATCCTCTTGACCAGCAACCTCCATCAGGACGCTAGCCGCCTCCGCATCAGCCTCCGCAGCGTGGCTCAAATTCGTGCCTTCTTTAGCTACATATCCAAAGGTATCCGCGCCGCCAAGAAATCGTGCCACCTCCTCAAGCGGCCTCTGCGTCGCAGACAGACCGATCCGCTGCAGCCTCCTCCCAGTCAAAGCCTCCAGCCGCTCCAGCGACAACGCCATATGCGCTCCACGCTTGCTCGGCACCAGCGCATGAATCTCATCCACAATGACCGTCTCCACCGACCGCAGCGCCTCCCCGCCTCCGAGGTCAGCATCAGGTACAGACTCTCCGGCGTAGTAATCAGAATGTCCCCGGGATGCCTGCGAAACCGCGCACGCTCCTTCTGCGACGTGTCCCCCGTGCGCACACTGATCTCCGGCATCCGCACCGCAACGCCCTCGCGCTTCGCCATGTTGGCAATCCCCACAAGAGGCGATCGAAGATTGCGCTCCACATCCGCCGCCAGCGCCTTCAGCGGCGAAAGATAAACCACCCTGCACCCTCTCTCAGCCTCGGGAGCCGTCCGCATCATCAACTTGTCGAGACACCACAGGAACGCCGTCAGCGTCTTCCCCGTGCCAGTCGGCGCCAGTATCAGCGTCGATTCTCCACGAGCGATCGCCGGCCAGCCCTCCACCTGCGGAGCCGTCGGCGCATCAAACACAGCCCGAAACCACTTCGCGGTAATCGGATGAAACAGCGCAAGCGCTCCCTCATCGCTGAGATTCCCAGGCGGCAACAGCTTCGTCTGCTCCGATACTATTTTCCTCTTCGGCTTAGCAGGCTTCGAAATCTTTGGTGGCATAGTCTATAGGTGCACTCTCAGCAGCATAACTGCCGCACACTATTGGATGCGCGCCTAAGCTTTCAAGTCCAGTTCGCTCGACCCACCATCTGGCCCCTCAGGCCAGGCTCACGGGACTATAGAAATAGCAGTCCGCGCCAAACTCCACCTCAAAAAGATTGGTCGAATCCTCCGCTTGCTCCGCATTCCCCAACACCAAATATCCGGCAGGAGACAGCTTCCGGTGAATCTCCCTGAAAAGCGTCCTTCGATCCTGCTGCGAAAAATAAAGCAGCACATTTCTCAACAACACCAAATCGAAGGTCGGCAGCAGAGGCAACGGAGCACACAAATTAGCATAGTGAAACTCGCACATCGACCGAATCTGCGGACTAACCTCCCACTCCTCGCCATGTCGAGTCATATACTTCAGCAGCATCCGCGCCGGCAGCCCGCGATTGACCTCCAGCCTCCGATACCGCCCCTTCTGGGCATAGTCGACAACATGCCGCGAGATATCGGTGCCAATGACCTTTACATCCCAGCTGGCCAGCTCCGGAAAATGCTCCGCTATCATCATCGCCAGACTGTAAGCCTCCTGTCCGGTCGAACTCGCCGCGCTCCATAGGCGCAGCCGCCGCTCCTCCGTTCGTCGTTCGATCAGTCGCGGAACAAGAATCTGCCGCAGCATCTCAAACGGCTTCATGTCGCGAAAGAAGCTCGTCTCGTTGATCGTCATCGCCTCAGCGACCGCGCGATGCAGATGAGCCGGCCTACCGGCCTTCAACATATTCACAAAATCCTCGAGACTATCCGCGCCCGACAACCGTGCGATCGGTGTCAGCCTCGTATCGAACAGAGCGTTGCGCGACGGATCAATCAGGTTCGCCGACTGCTCCAGCACGAGCTCACGAAGATAAGCGTAGTCCGTATCAGAACAGGCCATCGGTCACCTCGCGCCGGGGCGCCACCGCGGATGCCGCATGGCGGGCTATATCCATCTTCGTCAGCCTTCCCGCGTTGACTCTCTGCGTCAGCATGCCCGCAATCTCCGCTAGCGGAAGTGTTGCGCTCGCAATACCAGCCTCGGTCACCTTGGCAGGCATCCCCCACACCGCGGAGCTTGCCTCATCCTGCGCCAGCACCACTCCCCCGCGCTCATGCACGGCTCGCGCTCCATTCAACCCATCGGCCCCCATACCGGTCATCACTACCGCCAGCGCCGACGCACCATACATCCGTGCCGCAGAAAAAACAGATAGTCCACCGCCGGCCTGCAGTGGTTCAAAGGCTCCCGCTGATGCAGCCGGACCCTGCTGCTTCGCCCCGCAAGACTTCCGTCCCGCTTGTCCGTCAACCCGTTGCCTGGACCCACCTCCATATGCGCATCTCCCGGCGCCAGCCAGATTGTGCCAGGTCGAATCATCGCGTTCTCATAGGCTTCCTTCACGCGCAGCGAACAGCATCTGTCCAATCGCTCCGCCAGCGCACCGGTAAACAGCTTCGGCATATGCTGAACGATCAACACAGGAACAGGAAAATCTGCAGGCAGACTCGGCAGCAACTGCTCCAGCGCAGAGGGCCCTCCAGTAGACAATCCAATCACCACCACCTCAATCGGAGAGAACGTCTTTGCCGGCGCCGCACCAGCCGGAGCCTTAGGAGCATTGCCAGAGCCACTCGCGACAACCTTCTCTCCCTTACGTTTCGCCCCCTTGGCCAGCGCAGCAATCCGCGGCAGCAGCTGCTGCGACAGCGAAAGCATCGCCGAAGCAAAATCACGCTGCTCCGCTGGCTTGGTCACATAGTCTGCAGCACCACACGCCAGCGCCTCCAGCGTCGACCTCGCTCCCCTCTCCGTATGCGCACTGCACATGATCACCGGAAGGCGCGGATTCTCCACCTGCAAGCGACGCAAAACCTCCAGCCCATTCAGCCTCGGCATCTCAAGATCCAGGACCAGCACATCCGGTGACAGCCGCTTCACCGACTCCAGGCAATCCACCCCGTCCAACGCAACCCCGCACAACTCCATTCGAGGCAGCTCGCTCGACCGATCCTCCGCATGCATCTGAAACAGCTTCCACATCACCCCGCGCATCACCGCCGAGTCGTCCGCTGCAAGAATGCGGAGCGGCCGTTCCTCCATGGGTCCCATATCTGCTTTCCTCAGACTTTCTCTCTCACCCACAACCTCAGGCCGCGATCACACCAAGCAGAAGCATCTTCTCCCGAAGGCTCTCAGGGGTAAACGGCTTCATCAGAAACTCATCCGCACCATTGTCCAGCGCCGTCGTGATAAACGAGTGATCGGCTTCGGTCGTCACCATCATCACCTTCATCTCTGGCCCCAGCTTCGCCTCGCGCAGCTTCTTCACACACTCCAGCCCGTTCATCACCGGCATGTTCACATCCAGCAGCATCAGGTCGAACGACTCCTCCGCCCGAAGCACAGCCAGCGCATCGCTCCCATCCTTCGCCTCTTCACACACCACGTCCATGCGACCCAGCAGGTGCCGCAGGTACTCGCGGATAAAGCTCGAATCATCAACGATCAGGGCTCGCATCTGTGCCTCCATTCAAACTGTTTTTGAACAATCCCACCTCCGACAAACGCGACGGCGACAGCTTCTGCGGATCCAGGTGCACCATAAGACCCGACTCCATCTTGTAGGCTCCATCGAAGAGCCACTTACCCCTGGCCTCCAGGGTGCACGGATTGGCCTCCAACGCCCGCCGGCTCACCGTCACCACGCCGCCCACCGCATCCACCACCAGCCCAAACCGTTCCGCAGCCTCATCGTCCGCCATCACCAGCACGCAGCATTTGCCGGAGTGTGCCTCCATCCCCAGCAGAGCTCGAAGATTCACTGTCGTCAGCACCTCGCCGCGGTAAGGAACAACTCCCGCGATGAACGCAGGCGACATCGGCACTCGTTGCAGATCCCTCTCCCCAAGCACCTCCCGTATCTTCCTTGTATCGATGCCGAACATCTCACTGCCTGCGTACAGCGAACAGAGCGAGACTGCATCACTCTCGTCCTGAAGCTCGTCGACCTTCTCCTGACCGGCTATTCTCACGCGACCTCCTGCCATGCAGCCTTCGCCTTCACCCCAAACTCACGATGAACCTGCGTCAACTTCTCCTTCACCAGAGCAAGCTCCATTCCTTGGGTGGCCTCATCCTGATCAATCAACGTTCCGGTCGAAACATCGAGGACCTGCCGCACAATCATTCCTCCCCGCTGCGCTCCTCCAACGCTGGCGTCGCCACAGATCAGCACCGTCACCATCGTCTCTTCGCCAGCATGACGAACAGACTCCATCTCGATCAGCACATTCCCTTCATCCCTCAGCGGCAGCAGTTCGCCGCGATACTGCAGCAACGGCCGCCCGCCTGCATACTCGATCTGTCCCAGCGGAACGCTTTCAATCCGCTCCACCACATCCAGCGGCAGCGCCGTTCGTTCTCGCAACCGATCCTCAAAGATCAGGAACGATATACCCGTGGCCTCCTGCACCACATTCTCTCCAGCGCCGATTCCAGAGACCTCCTCTTCAATCGGCTTCACCCCAGCACGCGCAGCAGTTGCACCGATGTCCAGGATCAAAGCGAGCGTTCCATTGCCCAGCACAGTCGCGCCGGAAAACAAGCCGATCTCTCGCAGCACCGGCGAAAGCGGCTTCACCACAATCTCCTCGGGAGACATCAGGTCGTCAACCACAAGACCGTATCTGCAACCCTCCGCCTCTAACACCGCCAGATAATGTCCCTTCGACTGGTCCGGATTATCAGCTTCCAATCCCAGCAACCGGTCCAGCCACACCATCGGCAACAGACGCTCTCGCAGCCGGTACAGCTCCGACGAACCAATTCGCTGCACCACCTGCGCAAACTCTCGCTCCGGAATATCCACCAGCTCCACCAGAGTGCTCTGCGGCAGCGCGAAAGCCTGCCCTCCGCTCTTCACCACCAACGATGGAACAATCGCCAATGTCAACGGCACCCGAAGGCGCAGCGTAGTCCCCACGCCCCTGCGCGACTCGACCTCCACGCTGCCGCCAACCTTCTCTACATTGGCGCGCACCACATCCATGCCGACGCCGCGCCCGGAGACTGTAGTCACAGCAGCAGCTGTAGAAAATCCTGGAAGAAAGATCAGCTGCAAAGCCTCCCGCTCCGACATCCCCGCAGCATCTTCCGCCGTTACAAGATTCCGTTCAATTGCCTTCTGCAGCACTCGCTCGATCGGAATCCCCGCGCCATCATCTTCAATCTCGATCACCACCGATCCGCTCTGGTGGAACGCCTTCAACCGCAGACAACCCTCAGCCGACTTTCCTGCCAGCACGCGATCCGCAGGCGACTCGATCCCGTGATCGACTGCGTTCCTCACCGCATGAGTCAGCGGATCCTTGATCGCCTCCAGAAGACTCTTATCCAACCCCGTCTCCTGGCCGCTGAACTCGATCCGCACCTCGCGTCCGCACGTCCGCGCGAGATCCCTCACCATCCGCGGAAACTTCCCAAACAGATTCCCAACCGGCTGCATCCGAGCCTGCATCACCGTCTCGCGCAGATCCGCCGTAACGCTATCTAGTCGCCGCGCCAGCTCAGGAAAGTTCGCCGCCTCCATCCCGCTCTGCAGCATCTGGTTGCGTGTCAACACCAGCTCGCCCACCAGGTTCATCATGCGGTTGAGCACATCCACATCGATCCGCAGCGTCTTATCCGCGCTCGCCTTCTCAGTCACCACGGTCGGCTGCAAAGCGGGCGAGGCGCTACTGTTCGAAGCGACCTGCATAGCACCCTCTACCTTGGTCGTCTCCACCAGCGCGATCTGCGGAGACTCGATCTCCGGCAACTCCGCAGGCACCTGCCCGTTCAACATCGCCAGTTCCGCGATCAGCTCGCCATCTTCATCCCCGGCCCGCGTCCCTTCACTCCCCGTCTCTTCGATCAGCCCCAGAATCGCGCGCAGTCCATCCATCAGGCGAAGCAATCCGCTGATCAGATCCGAGGTCACCCCAAGTCTGCCGTCCCGCAGCGATCCCAGCAGGTGCTCTCCCGCATGCGCCAGCTTCTCCAGCCGGTCGAATCCCAGAAACCCCGTCGTCCCTTTGATCGTATGGACGGCGCGGAAGATCTCCCCCAGCAATCCGGTATCGTCAGGCCGCATCTCCAGCTCGGTCAGGCATCGTTCCATCCGGTCCAGACCCTCCTGGCTCTCCGCAATAAACTCTTTGGTTAGCTCGTCCACACCTCTTATATCGGGCGAGAGAGCGGTAACCATGAGGCACCCAGCCACTTGCTATCGCCCTCCGCACCCGATAGCCTCACTCACATCATGTCCTCTGAACTCTCCAAAGACCGTCCCAGCGAGCTGACATCCACGCAAATCGCCGATCTGCAGCAGCAAGCCACCACAGTCGCCCACCACGCCTACGCCCCCTACAGCAACTTCCGCGTAGGCGCCGCCCTCCTCCTCACGGACGGTACTATCGTAACCGGCTGCAACGTCGAAAACGCCTCCTACCGCCTCACCACCTGCGCCGAGCAGACCGCCATCGCCGCCGCCGTCGCCCTCCGCGGCCCGGGCATCCGCATCCGCGCCATCGCCGTCGCCAACCTCAACCAGACCGCCAGCCAACCCTGCGGTGCCTGCCGCCAGACCATCCACGAGTTCAGCACCCCCGACACCATCGTCTTCTTCCCCGCCGAAGACGGCACCATCGCCCAGGCCACCATCGCCGAGCTCTTACCCGCCGCCTTCTTACTCAACGAGTAGTCCGTCAAGTCGATTGATCAATTCTCTAGTTAAGGAAGATCGCTTTGATAATCCATGACACAAATGGCAACGTACTCTGCGATACGTCGTCTGACGCTTTCCTTGACCTGCGTGATCTGCGCAACGCAAACTTTCGCGGTCAACAATTGGAAGTCCTTGATCTCTCTGATGTGGATCTTAGAGGAGCTGATTTCACCGGAGCAGACCTTTACTGGACTTATCTCTTCAGGGCAAATTGTGAAGGAAGCATCTTTCGGAACTGCCGATTAAGTGGCGTGGTCCTCGATGGTGCGAATCTACGCAGAGCAGACTTCACGGGAGCATATATCTCCTACGACAACGTCTTCCATTCATCCTCTCTCATCGAAGCAGATTTGACAGATGCTCTCCTTGACAGAGTTGATTTGAAGGGGTCGCGTTATAACCGCTTGACCGTCTTCCCTCATGGATTCGATCCCAAGGCAAATGGCACGATTGAAGTCGACGAGGAACAAGGATTGGTCGTACCCACAGGTATCAAATCAGATAGAGAAGAGTAGATGACCCAAACCATTCATCCCATCGACGTAGTCCTCCACAAGCGCGACGGCCGCGTCCTCACCGACGACGAGATCCAGGCCTTCATCCACGCTGTCGTCCAACGCACGCCGCAAAAACAACTCGTCACCGACGCCCAGATCGCCGCCTTCCTCATGGCTGTCTTCCATCGCGGCCTCGCCCCGCAGGAACTCGCCACCCTCACCTCCGCAATGCGCTACTCCGGCGAGACCTTCGACGCCACCCCCTCCACACCTTCACCGTCGACAAGCACTCCACCGGCGGCGTCGGCGACAAGACCTCCCTCCTCATCGCCCCCATCCTCGCCGCCGCAGGCCTCGCCTCGCCAAACGCCGACGGCATCCCCTCCATCTGCGTCCCCATGATCTCCGGCCGCAGCCTCGGCCACACCGGCGGCACGCTCGACAAGCTCGAAACCATCCCCGGCTTCAACACCCAGCTCACCCTCGACCAACTCCTCCTCACGCTCGAAAAGTGCGGCGCCGCCCTCGTCGGCCAAACCCCGCGCCTCGTCCCCGCCGACCGCATCCTCTACGCCCTCCGCGACCACACCGGCACCGTCGAATCTCCCTACCTCATCTGCGCCAGCATCATGAGCAAAAAATTAGCCGAAGACCTCAACGCCCTGGTCCTCGACGTAAAAACCGGCAGCGGCGCCTTCATGCCCACCTACGATCAGTCAAAGCTCCTCGCCGAACTCATGGTCCAGACCGGCGAATCCTCCGGCACACGTACCATCGCTCTCCTCACCAACCACGACGAACCCCTCGGCCGCTTCTCCGGCAACTGGATTGAAGTATGGGAGTGCGTCGACATCCTGCGCGCCACCCGAATCCAGGATCGCCACCCCATGTCCTCCGACCTCATCCAACTCTCCAACCTGCTCGCCGGCTGGATGCTTCATCTCGCCGGCCACGCCGACACCCCCGAAGCAGGAGCAAAGCTCTCCGACGAGATCCTCCTCAGCGGTGCAGCCTTCAAAGCGTGGATCAGAGTCGTGGCCACCCAGTGCGGCGACGTCTCCCTCTTCCACGACCCCGCCGACCACCACCGATACACGGCCTCGCGCACCCTCACCGCCACCCACTCCGGATACCTCGCCGCCATGGACTGCAAACAAGTCGGCTGGGCCGTCCAACGACTCGGTGCAGGCCGAGCCAAACCCGGCGACCCCGTCAGCGCCCACGCCGGCATCGAGATGCACGCCAAGCTCGGCAACCAGATTAAAGCTGGCCAACCCCTCGTCACCCTCTTCAGCGAAGACATCTCACTCCTCGACGAACCCGAGAGCATGCTCCGCGAAACCATTCACATCGCCGCTAGCCCACCTGAACCCCAACCTCTCCTCCGCGAAGTCATCAAGAACACAACCTCTTCCTGAGTCACAACCAACGCAAAAAAGAAGACCCGGAGATCTCGTCTCCGGGTCCTACTCGCTCGAGTATCAAAACTAGTTGAGCGCGATCAGAACCTCGTGATTGTCAGGTACGGACGCTTCCTGCGTCTGAGACTTGGCCCACTTCTCCTGCTTCGACGTCGGCAGGTGGCATGTCGTCGCCTCGTTCGTAGTGCGAACCTCACTGAGGAAGTACTGCCCGCCATAACGGTGGAAGACCAGCTTATTGTCCGCGGAGGCGCCATAGTCAGGAACTGTGATAGCCATCACGGCAATGCCCTTCTCCCGATCCGAAATCGTAAGCATTCGGGGCGTGTTGACCTCGCTGCCGAGGGTGTAATGCCCGGCAGGCAGCGTGCGGCCATTCACCGTGAAGCTGAAGGGAACGTTTGCCGTGACCTTATGATCCTGGGCCAAAGCGCTACCAGCGGTGGCGATACCGGCGGCGACGAAGAGTGCGATTGCAGTAAGGTTTTTCATGACGATCTCCTTTGTGAGATACCTCTCTCAGGTCCCGATTGGTCTCTGGATTTCGTTCTCTCCCGAGCTTCCTGTTATGCCCGGAGATATTGCAAACGCATGGCCAAACCCAACCAAACTCCCGCCGATTGCGAGCCCACTTGTATTTGCAATGAGATAGAGTCCATGCATCCGTTCGTCATACGAAGTGGTCCGCTCAAACTCCGTCAAGCCGGTATCCGAATGGTTCCCCTCGGGTATCCGATCGGTTCCCGTCTACCCAGATCAGCTCCTGCATGACCTCTTTTTCCCCACACTCATTGACATACCTCAGTGAGCTGGAAGCCACAAAGCGCCTCGCTGAAGAGCCTTTCTCGTCCTTCTACCTTCTTCACCCGACACCCGATCCGCGACTCGACACAAAACGTTCCTTATTCTTCACGCCTTCGAGGGATCGTTCTTTTGTCTGCCGCATCAGATACACTTTGAATCAACGGAGGCCCCGATGAAACCGCGGCTCCTCGCCATCTCGGGCTCGCTAACCGGAACCGTTCGAGAGCTGATCGATAGTCCAATCTCTGTTGGCAGACTCGAAGCAAACCAGTTATGCCTCGCCGATCCCACGGTCTCGCGGAAACACTGCACCATTCAGCGTGTTGACCAAAAGAACGGCCAATATGAACTGGTCGATCTCGACAGCAGAAGCGGCACCTTTGTAAATGGAATGCCCATCCTGCGCCGATCCCTCGACCACGGAGACACCATCCGTATCGGCAACGCCGACTTCGTCTTCCTGATGCAGGAAGGCGAAGCGGTGGCCACTCCCAGAAGACGCGTGAGCGACTTTTCTTCAAGCTCCTCGTCAGAAACCGCGCCAACCGCGCCACCCGCGCGCCTCCCCACCTTCGGAGTCGAGGTCGGGCGCATGGCGCGAGACCTCACCGCCCTCTTCAGAATCAGCAATGTCATCAACTCCATCCGCGACTCGCAACTCCTCCAACGCGAGCTTCTGCAGCTTATCTTCGAGGTGGTCCCAGCCGACGAAGGTGCAGTCGTTCTGCTCACTGACTTTGAAGAAGAAACCCTCGAAATCTGTAGCTGGAACCGCCATACCGACGCACCTTCGAAGATCGAAGTTCAAAGAGAACTCGTTCACCGAGCCTTCTGGGAGCGTACCGCCGTCCAGATAGATGCCGATGCAAACGAAAGCCGGCTGAACAACATACTCTGCCTGCCGCTGGTCGCGATAGAACGAACCATCGGCGTAATCTATCTCACCTCCCTGTATCCCGCTCCACCCTTTCGCGAAGATCATATTTACTTCCTCGACTCGGCCTCCCGCATCGCAGCGGTGACCCTCGAAAACATTCTTGCCCTCGATGCGCTGCGCTCGGAAAACTCAAAGTTGAAACGCCAGCTCAACCCGGTCACCAACCTGGTCGGTGAAAGTCGGCAGATCCGTCAGGTCAGCGAGTTCATCTCACGCGTCGCACAGAGCGATTCCACCGTACTCATCCGAGGAGAGAGCGGCACCGGCAAAGAGGTCATCGCGCGCTCCATTCACCAAAGCAGCCCAAGAAGCGAACGCCCCTTCATCGCCATCAACTGCGCCGCCATCCCCGAGACCTTGCTCGAAAGCGAGCTCTTCGGCCACGAGAAGGGCGCATACACCGGAGCCCTCGGCATGAGGAAGGGAAAGCTCGAAGCCGCCGAAGATGGAACTCTCTTTCTCGATGAGATCGGCGAACTCGCTCCCGCAATGCAAGCCAAACTCCTGCGAGTCCTGCAGCAACGAGAGTTCGAACGAGTAGGAGGAACTCACCCCGTCGCCTTCAGAGCCCGCGTCCTCGCCGCCACCAACAAAAATCTCGAACAGGCCATCAAGTCCAACGAGTTTCGCCAGGACCTCTACTACCGTCTCAACGTCGTCTCGGTCTCCGTGCCGCCGCTGCGAGAACACTGCGAGGACATTCCTCTGCTCGCCCTTTACTTCGCCTCGAAGTACGCGCAAAAAACAAGCGACCCTTCAAAGGCATTGCCTCCGAAGCCCGCTCCGTCCTCCTGGGTTACAGTTGGCCAGGCAACGTCCGCGAACTCGAGAACGCTATCGAGCACGCCATCGTCCTCGGTCTCACCGAAGAGATCCTCGCCGAAGATCTCCCCAACGTCATCCTCGAGCAGCAGTCCGCAAAACTCGCAGGGGCAAAGTATCACGACGTCCTGAACGAGTCCAAGAAAGAGCTGATCCTCAACGCACTTCGAGACTCAAAAGGAAGTTATCCCGAAGCCGCACGCACCCTCGGCATTCACCCCAAATACCTCCACCGACTCGCACGAAACCTCAACCTGAAATCCGATTCCTAGCTCCGTTGAAGATCAAGCCGAGCATCAAACTGAGAGGCCCGTATCGAGCGTTTGCTGTCATCCTGAGCGCAGAGAAGGATCCCGACGAACTCCTCCCTGCCCAAACCGCTCGTCCCTTTCAACCCACACGCCCTTGCCTGTTCTTTATCGCCTGGGTTCATCCAGCCAACAAACCCGCCTCAGCCTAACCCCCAGCCACCGCAGCAATCACCAGAAACGGCTCAACGCCGCTCTGGACAGCCTCAGGCAACATCGCCTCCGCCGACTCATGCGACAGATCCTCCCCGCACGCAAAGAACCGCAGAAACGCCCTGCGCTTCATCGTTCCATGCTCCCGAATCGTCCCACACAACATCGGATACTTCGCCTCCAACGCGTCCAGCACAGACCGTTGCGTCGCCGCGCCCACAACCTCGAGCATCACCTCACCACTCACACCCGCCAGAGTGCGCAGATGCGTCGGCAGCAGCACGCGAATCATGCGAGCGTCTGCGACCCCGAAGGCAAAGCCTGCGACCCCGAGGGCAAAGCCTGCGACCCCGAAGGCAAAGTCTGCGACCCCGAAGACAAAGTCTGCACCTCGACCGACAACACCGCCGGCAGATCCCGCACAATCGGCGTCCAGCTATCGCCCCCATCGGAGGACCCATACACCTGCCCTCCCGTCGTCCCAAAGTACACCCCGCACTCGTCCAGCGTATCCACCGCCATCGCGTCGCGCAGTACATTCACATAACAATCCTTCTGCGGCAACCCCTTCGTCAGCGCCTCCCACTCATCTCCACCCGACCTGCTCCGATAAACCCGCAGCTTGCCATCCGGCGGAAAGTGCTCCGAATCGCTCTTGATCGGCACCACAAAGACCGTCTCCGGCTCATGGGCATGCACATCAATCACAAATCCAAAGTCGGTCGGCAGATTCCCACTCACCTCTCGCCACGAATCGCCTGCATTGTCGCTGCGCATCACATCCCAGTGCTTCTGCATAAACAGCACTCCGGGCCGCGACGGATGCATCGCAATGTGATGAACACAGTGCCCGACCTCCGCCGTCGGATCAGGAATATGTTCGGACCGAAGCCCCTGATTAATCGGCTTCCACGTCTTCCCGGCATCATCCGTCCGAAACGCACCGGCCGATGAAATAGCAATAAATATCCTCTCCGGATCACTCGGATCAAGAATGATCGTGTGCAGGCACATTCCACCCGCCCCCGGCTGCCAGTGCGGCCCCGACCCATGCCCACGCAACCCCGACAGCTCCTCCCAACTCCCTCCCCCATCCTTCGACCGAAACAGCGCCGCATCTTCCACCCCTGCGTACACCTCATCCACATTGCTCAGCGAAGGCTCCAGATGCCACACCCTCTTGAACTCCCACGGATGCGGAGTCCCGTCATACCATTGGTGGGTCCCCGGCACCCCCTCGTAAAGAAACTTGTTCCCCGCCTGCACCCACGTCGCCCCACCATCCTCCGACCGCTGAATCACCTGCCCGAACCATCCATTCGACTGCGACGCATACAAACGGTTCGGATCCACCGGCGATCCCTTCATGTGATAGATCTCCCAACCCGCAAAGTGCGGCCCCGTAATCTCCCACCTCTCCCGCTTCCCATCCGAAGTCATCACGAATGCGCCCTTGCGCGTGCCAACCAGCAATCTCACCCTACTCATCGTCCGCTCCTCTCAGCATCTGTCACCGGCAGCTTCTCTTTGGTGAATACGATCACGACCCCATTTTGTTCACGCCAATGTACCACCAACCCCGATCAGCTGAGGAAATCCCTAGGCCGCTCCTCTCCCACCCAGTACACTCAAACCAAAGCAATCAAACTGCCTCCATCTCGCAGCAGGAGCGAAGCCTTTGTCTCGATTCACCGGTCTGCTCGGCCTCATCACCTTCCTCGGCCTCGCCTACGCCTTCTCCACCAACCGCCGCGCCATTCGCTGGCGCACCGTGGCCTGGGGACTAGGCCTGCAGATCGTCTTCGCCTTCCTCGTCATCAAGTGGAACGCCGGCCAGGCCATCCTCCGCAACATTTCGAACGTCATCACCTCACTGCTCGCACACTCGGTCGACGGCTCCTCTCTCGTCTTCGGCCCTCTCGGCACCCCCGGCCGCCCCTTCGCCGTCCTCGCCTTCGCCGTCCTTCCCACCATCATCTTCGTCAGCGCCTTCTTCGCCATCATGTACCACATCGGCCTCATGCAGCACATCATCCGCGTCGTCGCCTGGATCATGCAGCGCACCATGGGAACCTCCGGCGCCGAATCCACCAACGTCGCCGCCAGCATCTTCATGGGCCAGACCGAAGCTCCCCTCACCATCCGACCATTCCTCGCCGGCGCCACCCGCAGCGAGCTCATGGTCATCATGACCTCCGGCATGGCCCACGTCTCCGGCGGCATCATGGCCGCCTACATCAGCTTCGGCATCAACGCGCAAGACCTCCTCTCCGCCGTCATCATGACCGCCCCCGGCACCATCCTCGTCGCAAAGATGCTCGTCCCCGAAACCGAAGTCCCCGCCACCATCGGCACCGTCCACATGCCGCCCAGCGAGGAGCACAAAAACGAAAACTTCATCGCCGCCGTCGCCCGCGGCACCATCGACGGCGGCCGCCTCGCCTTCAACGTAGCCATCATGCTCATCAGCTTCGTCGCGCTCGTCGGCCTCTTCAACGCAATCATGCTCGGCATCTCAAACTTCCTCTGGGCCCACGGCCACATCCCCTACCCGCACTCCCTCAACGCCATCCTCGGCGTCATCGGAGCGCCCATCGCCTGGCTCATCGGCGTACCCTGGCACGACGCCCACGCCATCGGAAACCTCCTCGGCACCCGCACCATGATCAACGAGTTCGTCGCCTTCACCCAGCTCGGCGCCATCAAATCCACCCTCGCCCCGCGCACCTTCTCCATCGCCACCTTCGCTCTCTGCGGCTTCGCCAACGTAGGCAGCATCGGCATGCAGATCGGTGGCATCGGCGCCCTCGTCCCCAACCGCCGCAACGACCTCGCTCAGCTAGGCCTTCGCGCCATGCTCGCCGGAACCATGGCCAACCTCATGTCCGCCAGCATCGTCTCCATGCTCATCAAATAGTTACGCGAACCTCAGCTCAGCGAAGCATGCCTACTTGAGAACAAAGGCGTGCTTATGCTCCGCGATCTCTGAATCGTACTCAAAACCTTTCTTCAATCGTAGGAACTTGACCTCTATCAGGTCATAGCTCAACTTCGAGACAAGAAAGGTGAGTGCAAAGTTGATCCCCAACGCCAATACTCCTGCAATCGCCCTCGAATGAAAGTAGTTGGTCAGCACAATAAGGAACTGAATCCACGCCCACACATACAAGCTGTGAAAGATATAAAAACCATAGCTGTACTTACCCAGAATCCGCAGCGGCTTTCGATAGAACACTCGGAATGCCGGCGACCCCGCTCGCAGGGTCATGCCAATCAGCCCCGCACTCGCCAGCGCGGTGAAACTCAAACCGATCGTCAGCAGCCACGGCGAATCATACGCAGGAGACAGGAAAAGAACTGTCAGACTCGCCAAACCCGCGACCAGCAGTAATGGCCGGCAAAGCCGCTGCCAGCGTTCAGCATTCGAACCACGCAGAAGCAAAGCGAGTATCCCGCCAATCAACAACGCGTCCATCCTGAAAGGTAGCGTTCGGATAATCCACGTCTCTGCCAAAACCGGCCCGGCCAACACCACCATCCCACAACGCAAAATGAGCGCCGACACGGCAAGACCGCCCGCAGTCCACAATAGCTTCGTCCGATCCCGCACCATCCACACAACCAGAGGCCAAAGCAAATAGAACTGCTCTTCCACGCACAACGACCAGAAGTGACCAATCTCTACTTTGAAAGTCGGATAGCTTCTGCTCAGGATCTCGTACAGCGTAAAGTCGTGGTTTGCCCAAAGATTACCGACGTAGACAAGAAACAGAAGGTGCCCTGCCCGCCACTGATAGTGCAGAACCGGCGTCAGCGCAAGCAGAATAGCCACCACTACGTAGAAAACCGGAAAGATTCTCAGGCTGCGCCGCACAAAAAGCGTTTGAAAAAATGACTGTCGTTCCGCGTATCGAAGAGAATGCCCGTGATGAGGAAGCCTGAGAGGACAAAAAACAAATCCACCCCAAGCCATCCACGGCCGCGAATCTCATTGAGAACCTGAAGTACCACTCCGCCGTGAGCACCCCCGCCGTAGTGATTCAGGAAAACCATGGTCACAGCAACGGCACGAATACCATCGAGCGCGGGAAAACGATCCTTGAAATTTATGGGTAGAAATTGCCGTGCTTTCTCTGACATAACCTTCTGGTTCGCGATTTTTCCCACCGCGATTCTGGTCTCACTTCAACGATCTCTAAGCTGCTTGATCCTAGCATGATGAGTTTCACAGAGGCACAAACTCATAGCTTCCCTCCCCGCCGCCGCACTCGAAACCACGCGTACGCTTATGACAGACTTCCAGCAGCGCTCAGAGCGCCGTCTGCTTGCCCTTTCCTGTCATCCCCCATCATCGCCGGGGAGGTCTACCCTCACTTAGCCTCGAGCGTTTACTCAGGCACCGGAGCAAACCGCCAAACAGATCTCATCCAACCAGCTTCAGATAATCCGGTTCATCCGCAATCGTTCGATACCGAAACTGTCTCACAATCTTCGGCCCCTTCAGAAAGAACAGGCCCTGTTTCTGATGGCCGTCTTCTTTGATCGCACCAATTCCATGTTCGAAGATCGCACCCTTCAACCACCCCGCCCACACCGACGGCTGCAGCAGCGTCAGCCAGGGATTTATCCTCGACAACTGAAACACCGGATCCTGATAGATCTTCGCCTCCGGATCGCTCACCCGCTCCACATCCCCGATCCCGTAGTAGTCGAAGAATGGCTTCGCTCGCTCCGGCGTACCCAGATGCACAAACACCGGCCGCACTCCGCGCCGCGCCAGTTCACCGCGAATCTCCGCAACATCACTGATCGCCTGGCGGCAAAAAGAGCATCCAAAGTGTCGCAGAAAGATCAGCAATACCGGCGAACCCTCCACCAGCGACAACAGGCTCGCACCCGACTCCGTATGAATCGAAGTCAGCAGCTGTGCGACCTCGTCCGTAGTACTCATACCCGCCTCTCCCTTCGGTTGCACCCAATCAAGCACTCTTTCAATCGAACCCCGGTGCTGAATCTCGCTCTCGCCATCATCTCTCCTGCACACTAAACCCGATGCCCGGCTTTTTTCTGTCAAGCCCCCGGCACTTCAAAAAAAAGAAAATAAATCCGCCTGCAACTCCACAAAACCCTCGTCAATCCAGAGATTCCACATCCTCTCCGAAGAAAAAATAAATCCTAAAAGCATGGCGTATTTACCCACTCCAACTCGATAGACTTATAACAGGTACGAATTCTCACGAGAACCGGATCCTGCCAACTCAGACGAAACAACTAAGTCCTTTGACTGGACGAATTTAGCCGTAACCCTTTTGCAATGAATATTTTGCAGGACCACATTTTTGCAAGTCATTCATTCTGGCTAATTTAGCCGTCGAATGGGGAGGGGGTACCCCACCCCGAACCCGGAGCTGCAAGGATCACGATGACCGAAACAAACAAGACGACCGACCTCTACGACAAGGCGCAAGCAGCCGCCAGTTACATTCGCAGCAAAACTCCGCTAGCACCCTCCCTCGGAATCATCCTCGGCTCCGGCCTCGGCAACTTCGCAACCCACGTCAAATCCCCGACCCGCATCCCCTACGCAGACATCCCTCACTTCCCCCAGTCCACCGTCGTCGGTCACTCCGGCCACCTCGTCCTCGGCACCATCGGCGGCGTGCCCGTAGCCGTCATGCAAGGCCGCGTCCACGCCTACGAGGGCTACAGCATGGAGCAGGTCACCTTCCCCACCCGTGTCCTCGGCCTCCTTGGCTGCAGGACACTCATCGTCACCAACGCCGCCGGCGGCATCCGCACCACGCTAGCGCAGGGCTCCATCGTCGCCATCTCCGACCACATCAACCTCACCGGCACCAACGCCGCCCTCGGCCCCAACGAGCCCCGCTTCACCGTCGTCCCCACGCCCGCCCAGCGCTTCTTCGACATGTCCACCGCTTACTCCCTCCGCCTCCGCACCCTCGCCCTCGAAGAGGCCACCCGCCAGGAGTTCCTCCTCCCCGAAGGCGTCTACCTCGCCGTCCTCGGCCCGAGCTTCGAGACCCCCGCCGAAATCCGCGCCTTCCGCACCCTCGGAGCCGATCTCGTCGGCATGTCCACCGTCCACGAGGTCATCGTCGCCCGTCACATGGGCATCGAAGTCCTCGGTCTCTCCCTGGTCACCAACATGGCCGCCGGTGTCCCCGCCTACGGACGCGAAACCGCCGACACCATCGACCACGAAGAGGTCATGGAAACCGGCCGCCGAGTCGAAAACCAGTTCACCAGCCTCCTCACTGCCCTCATCCCGCAGATCGCCCTAGAGCAACTCGTCAACAACAACAAATCGTAACCACTGTCGTTGAGGAGTCATTGCACTTGCTGTCGTCTGTTTTTCGCAGTTGCCCTTGACGCTGTTTTTTCGCAGTTGCGGTTGCCTGTTTTCGTACAGTTGCTGTTGTCTATTTTCGTGCCGTTGCTGTTGTCTGTTTTATTGGTTGTCATTCCGCAGCGCAGCGGAGGAATCTGCTGTTTTTGTCGTGGCTATTGCGCGCGGAGCGAATGACTCCAAAACACCAACTTGTAACCGATAAAGGAACATAATACTAACTCTACAGCGCCTCCACCAGCTCGGAGTCATGCTCCCAACTCGCGCTCGCCCCAGTCTCTAGCCCCAGATCCTCATACATCTCAGCCACCACGCCCTGCGCAGTCTCCGACAGCACAAACCGATCCGCCCGTTCGACGATCTCCTCCCCAAACCGTATCTTCGCCCTCAGCCCACGCAACCCGAGAAACCGGAACATGTGCGACGCGAACTCCATATCGCCCCACCAGCAGACATCTTCGCCCACGGTCGCACCGCCATTCACCGTATGCGATTCAAGCGTGTATCGCAGCGCCGCCACCCGCACCGCAACCCCACCATTCAACACCGAGTGAAACAACCCCCGCCGAAACGGCAACACCTCGGCTCCCTCCGTCGTAGTCCCCTCCGGAAAGAACAACACCGGCAACCCGCTCCGGTAAGCCTCCGCCATCGCCGCATTCACACCCGGATACGTCTTCGGCCCACCGCCTCGTTCCACATACACGGTCCCAGCCCGCGCCGTAAGCCAACCCAGCAGAGGCCAACCTCGCACCTCCGTCTTCGCCACCATCACAAACGGCTGCACCGAGCTGTACAGCAGAATATCCAGATAGCTCAGGTGATTCGACACCACCGCCCCACCGCGAGGTACATCGCCCTCAACGCTACACTCAAACCCCAGCACCCTCACAATGCGACTGCACCATCCATGAATCCATACCGCACCCTCAGCCCCAACCTTAGGCCGCCGCATCCAGCAGTCAACCACCGCCGCCACCAGCAATCCCACAAACAAAAAACCACGCAGTCCCGAACGCAAGAATCGCCACACTGCGATCACCCCACCCACCTCAGCACCCCTCAAGAAATCTCTTCGCCACCCTGGGATGCAGCGTCTGAAGATCCAGCAACGTCAGAAAATCGATCGTCTTGAAGTCGCGATCGATCGCAGGCTCACTGCAGATCTTCGCCCCAATCGTCAGGTAAGCCCGCAGCAGCTTCGGTGCGCGAACCTCGGTCATCTCGACCTTCGCCGCCGGCAATCGAAACGGAGCCGTGGCAACGGTCAACAGCGCAGGCTCTACCATGCAGTTCCGCAGCGACTGATACACCGCATGTCCCATCTCCGCGTCCTGCGACGTCAGCGAACAGCATCCCATCATGTACCGCCCGCCGTTCACCAGCGCATATCGCGCAATTCCCCGCCACAGCAGATGCAACACCTCCGACGACCTATGCTCCCGATGAATGCACGCCCGCCCCAACTCCACAATCTGTCCGCGCATAGCCTCGTACGGAGCAAAACAGAACTCCTGCTCGCTGTAATACCCAAAGTACTTCCCTGCCACATCCCCCATCTGCATCCGGTACGTTCCCACAATCGCACCCGTACTGCTCTGCTGAACAATCATGTGGTCACACACGTCATCGAAGTGATCTTTGTCATACCCATCTACATAGGCCGACTCAAGCCCTTCGTTCATCTCCAGGTTGAACACCAGAAAGCGCAGCCTGTACGCGGCAGCCCGCTCTCCCTCGCTCAACGCTAGCCGCACAATATAATCCCCAGCCTCCAGCCGAATATCCTTCTTCGACGGCAGCTCCGGAGACATAGCCCTATTCGGAAGAAGTGCGATAGATCGCGACTCAGTCACTGTGAGCATCGACTCTCCTTTACAACATCCAGGATGTGGTGCGTTCGATGTCAGTCTGCGTCGTCTTCTGTTACAGAATGTTCACGTCAAATGAACATTCGTTGAATCAAAAATGGTGCATCTGCCCCGCTACCTCTTCTTCGCCCCCAAACGTGTTAGCCATCCGAAGCGCAGCCACCGCCGCCCGAGCCTCCACTGCCGCTTGCTTCCTATGCAGTGCATCGCTGGAGAACTCCATCGGCCCCTCGGCAAACCGCACCTCCACCCGCACCCCGCGCAACCCGAGAAACGTAAAGATATGCCCCAGCATATTCCGATCTCCCCAATAGCAAACGTCATCCGCAACGCTTACACCAGGCCCATTGTCCTCCCGAAACCCATAGCGAAGATAAGCCGCCGTCACCGGAGCACCGCCATCGATTGCCTGCGCCAGCAGCCCGCTATGAAACTTCAACAAGCCGCTCCCATTGCTCGTCGTTCCCTCAGGAAAAAACACCACCGGCAATCCAGCGTCCACCGCCGCCTGCATCCCCTCCCTCGCCTTCATCGCCGACCCGCCATGGCCCCGCTCGACATAAACCGTTCCCGACATCGTCGTCATCCACCCCACCACCGGCCAGCTCCTGATCTCCGCCTTCGACACAAACACGCACGGATGCACCGCCGCAAACACCACGATATCCAGATAACTCAAGTGATTCGAGATCACCGCCCCACGCTCAGGAAACCTCCCCGAGACACTGATCTCGATCCCCATCCCGCGCATCGCTCGCGCACAAAATCGATGCAGCCAATCCGCTCGCTCCTCTCGTGTCTCCGGCTGCTTCACGGCCAGTTCGAAACCGGCCACCACAAACATCCCCATCAGCCGAACACTCCGCCCCGCAGCCCGAAAAAGTTCACCGGATCCAATCCTCACTCGCCTGAAGCCGCCCCCGCTCAACGAGGCCTCATCGCGCAGTCTATCCTGTCAGCAGTGCAGTCCAGCGAATCCAATCTCAGCGCCCGCAACGGAGTCCCCACTCCCGTCCATCACAACTGGCTCTACCGCCGCGCCGCCCTCCCCATCCTCGCCCTCCTCCGCATGGGAGCGTCTCCGGAAAAACTAGCCTGGAGCCTCGCCGTTGGCCTCCTCATCGGAATCAATCCCATCCTCGGCAGCACCAGCATTCTGTGCCTCGCTATAGCCTTCGTCCTGCGCCTCAACATTGCCGCCTCGCAGGTGGGAAATCACGTCGTCTACCCCCTCCAACTCATCCTCGTCATCCCGTTCATTCGGCTCGCCAGCCGCGTCTTCCATACCGCGCCCATGCCCCTCTCCGCAAACGAACTTCTTCACGCCGCGCGTGAGCATCCCATCGCCCTCTCCCGTCAGCTCTGGCTATGGGAGTGGCACGCCTTCGTCCTCTGGGCCCTCTTCGCAGCCATCGCGATCCCGCTCATCGCACTCGCACTAACGCCACTCCTCCGAAGACTCCTCAAGCGCGTCGAGCACCATCAGTACCCGCTTCTCTCATCCTCAACACCGGACAACAGCCCACACTAATCCGACCACTTCGAAGGCGGCAGCGGCTCCGCGCTCTTCACCCACGCCGAATAGATCATGTCCCGCAGCTCCGTCGCTCCCGCAGCCAGCCTCTCCTCGGCGAACGCCTTCCCCTCCGGCGTCCCCGCACCCGCAAACGCCCCCGTCTTCTCTAACTGATACGTCTTATCCACCAGCGAGTTCGTATGCCGCAAGTAAGCCATGTAGTCGGTAAACACATCCCCCAGCACCACCGGCTTTTCAGCAATCAACGGCGCCACCTCTGCCGGCTTCACATTCGCAGACACAAACGTCGACTCGAACAGCGCGTGAATCCTATGCTCCGTCGTATACCCCTTGGGATTCGGCCCCGTCCATCCGTTGTACTGAATCGTCGTATGCAGCGGCTGCGAGCCGTCCGCAACATAGTGCCCGAGCCACCCCGCCAGAAACACAATCTCGCACTCCGAAGGCTTCGTGTCCTTGTGGTCTTCCTTCAGCTTCCGGTAGTCCCGCATCGCGCTCTTCAGCCGCTCCCAGACCTCAACAGTTACATAAGGCTGCAACCCCACCTTCTCCGGCGTCAGCGCCAGATCCAGATGCGACTTCTGCGCAAACTCGAGCGCACGCACATAGTCATACCGCCGCCTCGGTAACTCCCCAACCAGGTCCGCCCACTCCAGATCAATATAGTGTTCCGGGAACCCGCCGCACTCAGTTCCGGCTCCAGTGGCGACTTCCACCGGTCCGGCTCCGGCCCGTAGTATTCCAGCGCGTCCAGCGCCTGCTTCGACCGCAAAAACTCGGGCACGTCCGATGGCAGCGCTGCTCCTGCCAATCGGTTAATCATCATGTGCCCAACGCGCCCCCACGCCACACTTTGCTGAACCGCCATCACCGGCAGCAAAGCCACTGCTGCCGCCACCCGAACCAAACCTATCCATCTCTTCATGCAAAAAGTATACGTGGCCCTGTTCACCAAAAATGACACCGGTCAGCTCTCCGAAGTGGAGAGAATCATCACCGAGCAACGCGAGGCCCACAAGTCTCGCGCCCAGCAAGTCAAGGTACAAAAGTCACGAAGTGACCGCCCCGCGCGCAGCGGGCCTGGCCGGCAGGCCATCTCAAACCGTAACCAAAGCGCCTTCGACAGCCACACTCCCAAACACCCGCCGATACCGCGCAATCTCCTCCGCCGGCCCGGTCGACTTCCGCGCATTGTCCGACAGCTTCACCGCCGGCCTTCCCTCCACCGTCATCAGCTTGCACACCAGGCTAATCGGATCAAGCGCAGTCTCCCCCTCGGATGGCACCCACGAAAATCATTCGTCAGCAACGTCCCCCAACCTGCGCTAAACCGGATCCGTCCATGAAAGTACTCATGCAGCCGCAGAATATCCTCCACATCCAACCCATCGGACGCGATCAGCCGTTTCTTCTTCGCATCTCTCCCCTCGCCGTCAGCCAGGCAACGTACTCATCCCCTGCAACAAAAGGATCTTTGCTGTCACATCGCTGCCCCGTCCAATCCGCCACCCAGTCCGGAGCTCCGTCTAAGAACTGCGTCGTACCAAACGTATCCGGCAACATAATCAACAACTCGCCGCCATAGCTCTTCTGCCAAAGCTCCAGCACGCGATACTGCGACGCATGCAACTCCTCATCATCGTTCGCAAGTGCTGCCACCGCCATCGGCAGCTCATGCGCATTGGTCCCCATGGCTTCCAAATCGTGCTTGTAGGCAAGAAAAGTATTCGAAGTTCCCGACAGACTAGCGCCCAACGCCACACGCATGACCTGCACGACATACTCCTGCCACAAAAAACTATGCCGCCGCCTTGTCCCGAACTCTGAGATCCTCACCTCCGGCACCGCCCGGAGACGTTCAATCTTCTCCCACAGCTTCGTCTTCGCCCTCGCATATAAAACATCCAGCTCCAGCTCGCTCAGTGTGCTCAACGCGGCCCGCGTCTTCATCTCACTCACCAGTGCCAGCCCATAGACCTCCCACATCGTCACCTCGGTCCACAGCCCTTCAAAGCACACAGCGAGTTGCCCATCCTGTTCCGTCACCGTGTAATCCGACAACCGAAAGTCCTTCTCCAGCCACTCCAGAAACGCCGGCTCGAAGATCGACCGGGTCCCATAAAACGTATTCCCCGCCAGCCAGATAATTTCCGACCGCCGAAACCGCAGCCCGCGGACATGCTCCATCTGGTCCACCAGCATCGCCATCGGGATCTCCTCCGACAGCCTCACCGACACCGTTCTGTTTGTAACCTCCGAGGTAACATGAACCTTAGGAAAGTTCTTCCAGATAAACTGCAGCATCAGCAACTTGTAAAAGTCGGTATCCAGCAGCGACCGCACAATCGGATCCAGCTTCCAATTATGGTTATGCGCCCGTTCCGCAAAGTTGACGTTCATCCCAACAGTCTCGCCCCCAACTCCGCTCAAAGCAACTCTCTTCCCAATGGCCTTTCGTTGAGTCGACAAGTGGACCTGTACATCGAATCGGCTAGGGTTGATGATGATCTCGCAAACCCAGGGACAGACCCGCGCAGCTGAAAGCCTCTAGACCTCCAAGGGAGCTACCACGTGAAGCCCGAACCTCAGGCAACCTCTTCCGCACGCATCTTCGCCGAACCGGCGGAGCGCGAATGTCCAGAGTGCCCCTATCTGCGTATCTTCAAATCCACCGTTTACGTCCGCGACCACGAAAAGAGCCTCAAGTTCTACATCGACCAGCTCGGCTTCAGCATCGTCGCCGACGCGCGCTTTGACTTCGACGGCCGCTGGGTCGCCATCGCTCCTCCCGACGGCTCTGCCGTCCTCGCCCTCATCGCGCCCAAGCCGGGCTCCGAGAACTACAAACTCATCGGCCGCAATACCCAGGTCGGCTTCATCTCTGAGGACATCAATACCACCTACGAGCTTTGGCAAAGACGCGGCGTCCGCTTCCATCACCCGCCCCAGCAAACCATCTTCGGCGCTACGGTAGCCGGCTTCTACGACATCGACGGCAACTCCTTCGAACTCCTCGGCTCCGACGAGATCAGCCGCGAGATCGAGCGCCAGCGCCGCAACGCCACCGAAAAGATCGAGGCCGAGCGCCGCGCCGCGCAAGAGCTCGAGATCGCCCGCCAGGTTCAGGCCCGTCTCTTTCCCCAGACACTACCCCCGCTCGAGACCCTCGACTACGCCGGCGTCTGCATCCAGGCCCGCCACGTCGGCGGCGACTACTACGACTTCCTCTCGCTCGGCCACGGCCGCCTCGGCCTCGTCATCGGCGACATAGCCGGCAAAGGCATCGCCGGCGCCCTTCTCATGGCAAACCTCCAGGCCAACCTCCGCAGCCAGTTCACCCTCGCCCGCGACGAGCCAGACACCTTCCTTCAATCCGTCAACCGCCTCTTCTTCCAGAACACCACCGACAGCGCCTACGCCACAGTCTTCTTCGCCGACTACGACGACACCGCCAGCCTCCTCCGCTACGCCAACTGCGGCCATCTATGCGCCATCGTCCTCCGTCGCAACGGCGACGTCGAACGCCTCCACTCCACCACAACCGTCCTCGGCCTCTTCGAAGAGTGGCACTCCCCCATCGAAGAATGCCAGCTAGCCCCAGGCGACCTCTTCACCCTCTACACCGACGGCGTCACCGAATCCTTCAACGACTCCGAAGAGGAGTTTGGCGAAGACCGCCTCATCGCCGCCCTCCAGCGAAACTCCGATCTCCCGCCCCAGGCCCTCCTATCCGCCATCGTGGACGAGATCAAAATCTTCAGCACCCACGAGCAGCACGACGACATCACACTCATCGTCGCAAAGTGCACTGCGGCACGACTAAAACAACATCAGATTCCGCCCACCGTCCGAGCGGCAACCCTTCCGAAAAATCGTTCCAAAGTACGAAGCCCGCAACTCATATAAAACTCGACATCCCTCCATCGGATCCTCATATCGTTTTGCCGTTGCCGATGTTTGTCTGTCATCTCACAGCGAAGCGAAGGATCCGCTGTTATACAACCCACACCGCACTATGACATCTGTCACCCCGCTTCCATGACGCAAAACACTGGCCGCAGCGCAACCCGCCCCCGCACACTGAGGTAGTTCCAATGGATCGTCCAAGGAGCCTCCTGATGACTGCATCCCGCACCGCTCTCCGCATCGTCGTTCTGCTGCTCCTCCTCGCCTGCGTCCTGCTGCTGCGAAGGCCGCTCTTCAGTCAGGCGATCACCGCCGCGCCCACCCGCTTCTCCGTCGTCATCGAAGGCGTAGCCCCCGGCAAAGGCCCAGACGTGCTTCTCATCCCCGGCCTCGCCAGCTCCCGAGAGGTCTACGACGCCGAAGCCAAGCTCCTCACCTCCACCTACCGCCTCCACCTCATCCAGCTGGCAGGCTTCGCCGGAGAGCCAGCCGGCCCCAACGCCACCGGCCCCATCTTCGCCCCCGTAGTCGAGCAGCTCCACCAGTACATCGTCCTCAACCACCTCCAGCCGATCCCCGTCATCGGCCACTCCATGGGCGGCCTTCTCGCCCTCATGCTCGCCCAGGCCCATCCCGAAGACGTCAGCAAACTCCTCATCATCGACACCCTCCCCTTCTACGGTCTCGTCTTCAACCCCGCCGCAACCGTCGAAAGCGTCGCGTCGCAAGCCAAAGCCACGCATGACCAGTTCATCGCCATTCCCAAGGAACAGTTCGCCGCATCCTCACCCACCTACACCAACCGCCTCGTCAAGGATCCCGAAGGCCAGCGCCTGGTCTCAGCCTCCTCCATCGCCTCCGACCGCACCGTCTTCGCCAACGCCATGCTCGAAGACCTCGGCACCGACCTACGCCCTCAGCTCGCTACTATCAAAACCCCGATGACGCTTCTCTATCCCTATGAAACCGCGCAAGGTCCAGCCGACCAGGTCACCGCCCTCTACACCACCGCCTACGCCGCCAAGCCAAACCTGAAGATCATCCGCATCGACGACTCGCGTCACTTCATCATGTACGACCAGCCCATCGCATTCGACAAAGCCGTCCAAGCCTTCCTCAAGCCCTGAAAAATCTCCCTCCGACCAAAGGGAGGACCCAGGCCCCCGATCACACCCGAGACCGGTACACAAGTCACGAAGTGACCGCCCCACGCGCAGTGGGCCCGTCCGGCAGGACACCAGCGTCTCATACAAAATTCATACAAAAACCCGCGTCAATCCTGACTAAAGTTGATATTCTGTAAAGGCCATGCCCACAAAAAAGAACTCCTCGCCCGCCCCATCCAGCACCTCGACCTCAAGCAACACAACGTCGTCCCCCTGGTCGACGCGATGTCCCAGATGGCCTACTCCGCGCGTGACACCGCCCGCGCCGCCAACATCTACGACATGATGCTCCGCGACACCGACTGCGGCGTCATCCTCTGCCTCGCCGGCTCGCTCATCTCTGCCGGACTTCAAAAATCTTCGTCGACCTCATCCGCAACAACATGGTCGATGCAATCGTCTCCACCGGCGCCAACATCGTCGATCAGGACTTCTTCGAGGCCCTCGGCTTCAACCACTACGTCGCCGGCGACGAGTACAAGTACGGCGCAGGCGATGCCGAGCTCCGCGAACTCATGATCGACCGCATCTACGACACCTTCATCGACGAAGAAGAACTCCGCCAGTGTGACGAGATCACCCACCAGATCACCAACTCCCTCGAGCCCAAGCCCCACAGCTCCCGCGAGTTCATCCGCGAGATGGGCGCCTACCTCAGCAAAAACGGCAAGACCCCCAGGCAGGCGGCCGCGACTCCATCGTCCTCGCCGCCTACGAGAAGAACGTCCCCATCTTCTGCCCCGCCTTCTCGGACTGCTCCGCCGGCTTCGGCCTCGTCGCCCATCAACACGCCCGTCAGGGCAAGCCCATGGTCTCCATCGACTCCGCCAAGGATTTCTACGAGATCACCCAGCTCAAGATCGCCAACCCCACCACCGGCCTCCTCATGATCGGCGGCGGCGTCCCCAAGAACTTCGCCCAGGACATAGTCGTAGCCGCTGACATCCTCGGAGTCGAAGCCTCCATGCACAAGTACGCCATCCAGATCACCGTAGCCGACGCCCGGGACGGCGCCCTCTCCGGCTCCACCCTCAAGGAAGCCTCAAGCTGGGGCAAAGTCGACCTCACCTACGAGCAAATGGTCTACTCCGAGGCCACCCTCGCTCTGCCCCTGATTACCGGTTATGCCTTCCACAAGAACGCCCACGCTTCCCGAAAAGGGAAAAAATGGACCAACGTTCTCGATCAAGTTGCCGTAACCGCCTAAAACCGATCAAACCCTATAAAAAGCCGCCTTTTCCCTGAGAGAAGGCGGCTTTTCAGGTCAATTATCGGCCTAAGTGCTTTGCCTCCAATGTTGTCATCTGTGATAACCCACCGACGTGTTATTCCCACTACAACTTACTTTCTGTCATCCTCAGCGTGAAATCAGAATTTTTACGCTAACGGACAGGGGTTCCTGAAATCTCCAACCGAGCCCCCACCCAAACTGCGCATTAACACCTACGTGCTATAAAGCTTCCAACGGTTACCAAATAAAGTTACCAACAAGTGGCATAAGAGTTACCATAGGTCACCGTCAAAATGCACATTCTTCCTCTACTTGGCTACCTCTCGCTCCTTACAACCTCAGCAGTCCTGCTCTACGCTTTTCTGCGTGTTCAACGCACCAACCGCGATCTGTCCGACCAGTTGATCCAGGCCCGCGAGCAGCAGCATCAGCACACGCTTCAACTCACCCATCGCTCCGAGCTCGACACCCTCAAAGACGAGTTCATCTCCACCGTCTCGCACGAACTCCGCACTCCCCTTACCAGCATTCGCGGCGCACTCGGCCTTCTCTCCTCCGGCATCATCGGCGACGTCGACGCCAAAGCACTCAACCTCCTTCGCATCGCCGTCACCAACACCGACCGCCTCATCCGCCTCATCAACGACATCCTCGACCTCGAGCGCATGGAGTCCGGCCGCGCTCCCCTGCAGATTCGCCGCTGCTCCCTGCGCGATCTCGCCCAGCAGGCCATTGACACCATGACCGCCATGGCCGACGCCAACACTGTCCATCTCGCGCTCGAGCCCTCCACCGTCGCCCAGGCCGCCTATCCCGAAGCCCTCTTCTTCGACGGTGACGCCGACCGCATCCTCCAGGTCCTCACGAATCTCCTCTCAAACGCAATCAAGTTCTCGCCTGCAGCTTCCACCGTTCGCATCCACACCGAAGCCGCCTCCGATTCCATCCTCCTCAAGGTCGTCGACGAAGGCCGCGGCATCCCAGCCGACAAGCTCGACACGATCTTCGACCGCTTCCAGCAGATCGAACCCTCCGACGCCCGCCAGAAGGGCGGAACCGGCCTCGGTCTCGCCATCTGCCGCAGCATCGTTCAGCAGCACAGCGGCTCCATCTGGGCCCAGCGCAACCTCGGCCCCGGCACCACGCTCTACATGATGCTCCCCCGCACCACTCGCGCCACCGACGTCGCCGTTCCCTCTCAACTACCCCCGCGCGGCGAAGGTTCCATCCTGGTCTGCGATGACGACGCCGGCATCCGCACGGTCGTCTCCGAGCACCTCACCCGTCAGGGCTACACCGTCGTCGAAGCCAGCTCCGGCGAACAGGCCCTCGTCCTCGCCGCCGAGCATCACGTCGAAGCCATCCTCCTCGACCTCTACATGCCCGGACTCAGCGGATGGGAGACCCTCCAGCGCCTCCGCAACAACCCCGTCACCGCCAACATCCCCGTCGTTGTGCTCAGCGTTCTCTCCTCAACTCTCCGCCCCCAACTCACCGGCGACGCACAGGGCTGGGTCCAGAAACCGTTCAACGAGAATCTTCTCTTCGCCGAACTAGGCCGCGTCCTGCACCAGGGCGAAGGCCCCGCCTACGTCCTCCTCGTCGAAGATGACGAAGACCTCGCCAGCGTTCTCACCGCCAGCTTCCACGACGCCGCGGTCCACGTCGATCACGCAGCCACCCGCCAGCAGGCCATCCGGCAGTGCATCACGCGCCCGCCCGACCTTCTCATCCTCGATCTCACCCTCCCCGACGGCGACGGCTTCTCCTCGTCGAGTGGCTCCGCCAGCAGCCCACCCTGCGCACCATGCCGCTGGTCGTCTACTCCGGCCGCGAGATGTCCGAGACCGAGATGGCCAAGCTCCGCCTCGGTCCCACCGAGTTCCTCACCAAAGCAAAGGTTCAACCACAAGAGGTGGAAGAACTCGTCCTCTCCATGGTCCACCGTCTCCGCACCAAGTTCCCCGACCTCGCCACCGCAGGCCCCGCCGCCTGACGAATCTCCCGAGCTGTGGCACCGAACAAAATCATTGTCGTTCTGACCCTTAGCTGAATCGGAAGGGAAGGTCCCCTCATTTTGCCTTTGCCTTTTCTTGTTTCATCCTCCCGATAAGAAGCGCCATCTGGAAAAAGCACCCTCGATAAAAAGCGTCATCTCGACCGGAGCTGTTCACGGTTTCATCGTGAACAGCGGAGCGGAGAGACCCCGCATTTCGCCGTTGCGGTTGCTTGTTCTTTTCTCTCCCCAACTCCGGCAGCCTACCCGCATCTTCGCAAGCGAAGCCACTAAGACAACTACACCAACTCGCGCCGCATGAGAGAATAAACTCGCTCATGCGACGCATTCTCATCATCGACGACGAAGATGACATACGCGAGGTAGCCGCGCTGTCCCTCGAAGCAACCGCAGGCTGGGAGATCCTCACCGCCAGCTCCGGCGCCGAAGGCATCGACATCGCCTCAGCCGAACAACCCGACGCCATCCTCATGGACGTTATGATGCCCGGCGTCGACGGCCCCACCACCTTCGCCAAAATGCAACAGACTCCCGCCATCTCCCACATCCCCGTCCTTCTGCTCACCGCCAAGGTGCAGGGAGTCGACCAGCGACGTTTCGCAGGCCTCGGTCTCGCCGGAATCCTCTTCAAGCCCTTCGATCCCCTCACCCTCGCCGAGCAGATCTCAACCGCCCTCGGCTGGTCCATCTAGCAACCCGCGCCTGAGAGACTCGCCGCACCTCTCCTCCCCATTACCTCCGAGTCATCAAGTGACTTTCGCTCCTCCCTGCTGCACAATCCGCAGTAAACTACCCGCATGCCCTGCCCGTCGAATCAATTCGACTCTATCCCCGAATCACGTCACCAAACCCATCCGCTCCGATGAAAAAACACGACCAGATCGACGATGTCCTTGCCAGCCTCTGGGAGAAAAATCTTCCGACCCTGCGCGAACGCCTCGACCTGCTCGATCGCACCGCCTCCATCGCCGCCTCCGGCAACCTCGCCGACGAGCCTCGCCTGGAGGCTTACAGCATCGCCCACAAACTCACCGGCTCTCTCGGCATGTTCGGCTACCAACAGGGCACCGACATCGCCCGCAAGATTGAGCAAATCTTAAAGGCCCCCACCCCCACTCAACTCACCACCCTCCCAGCCCTCGCGAAAGACCTTCGCACCTCTCTCGCCGCCGGTCTTTAAGAGTGTCCTGCCGGACGGACGCCCTGCGCGGGCAGCGGTCACTTCGTGACTTGTAATTGCTTCGCGAGGAGCTCCCGCTGGTCGCTGGTCAAAGTCTGTGCCGACCAACGGGAGGGTCTACGGGATTAGTCCACCCAAGACCAGTACACAAGTCACGAAGTGACCGCCCCGCGCAGCGGGCCCGTCCGGCAGGACACGAAAATCAGTTACAAGCCAGCGCCATCCACATCCCCGTCGCCGTCCCGCTCGCACCCGTCACCGTAAAGTCCACAAAGTTCCCCGGCGCCACCGTCACGTTGCCCTCCTGGGCACACGCCCCCCGGGGCAACCGAACAAACCAGAGACGTATTCGCCATACTCCCCGGGGTCCCCTGCCGCAAAATCACATTCACCGTATTGGTCGTCTCACGCGAAAACACACTCAACTGCGTGGCCGTGCACCCCGCCGGAACCCAGGTCAGCACAGCGTCGGTCTCCGTCGACGCATCCGTCGCACTATTCACCGAGTGAAACAGCAGATTGAACGACACCGAGTGATAGATCGAAGCAAATGGTATCCCACTCGTACCCGCGCCACCGCCGCCGCCACCCGTCCCATTCGTCCCCGCTGCTCCCTGCGGAATCGTGAAGTTGAACACCGCAGCACCCGCACTCCCCACATTGGTCACGCTCGCCTGCGTCCCCGCTGCGCCCGTCGTCACCGTTCCCACGCTCACCGTAGCCGCCGCGCCACCCGGCCCCGTGGCCCCCGCGCTTCCATCCTGTGCCAGCACCGCCCACACCGCCGGCGAAAGATCCGGCTCCGCACCAACCGACCCCGTAGCTGCCAGATACGTCGCCCCACCAAAGCTGACCACATCATTCACATGGTAAGTGGCCGCAATCCCCCACGGGCCGCGAAACGTCACTCCCACCGCCCCCGCCGCTCCAGCCGGACCGGCCACACCCTGCGGCCCCTGCAAACCCGCCGTACCCTGTGCCCCAGTCGCCCCTGTGGCTCCCGTCGGCCCAGCCGCACCCTGCGCCGCCAACAAACTCCACACCGAAGGGCTTACATTAGGAAGATTCCCCAAGTTACTAGATAACAATGAGATATAGCTCGATCCAAGATAGCTCACCGCATCGTTCAGCCCATAATTCGTGCTCGAAGAGTAGCTCCCCCGATAAACCATCCCCACCGGCCCTGCAACTCCAGCCGGTCCCGCAGCCCCCTGCGGCCCCACCGGCCCAGCAGCCCCGGTCAAACCCGCCGGCCCCGCCGAACCCGTAGCGCCGGTCAGTCCTGCAGGTCCCTGCGCTCCCGGAAATCCCGTCGGCCCCTGAAGACCGGTAGCGCCCGTAGCTCCCACCGGCCCCTGCGCTCCGGTCTGAGCCAGCACACCCCAAAACGTCGGACTCACATCCGGCTCTCTTCCACTGTTCGCCACCAGCGCAATGTAACTCGACCCGCCAAAGCTCACCGCACTGCCAACCGAATAAGCCGTGCCAACCAGCCATCCCCCCAGAAAACTAACCGGAGGCCCCTGCGGCCCAACCGCTCCATTGGCCCCCGCTGGCCCAGTCGCACCCGTCGGCCCCGCTGGCCCCGCAGCACCCGCCGGCCCAGCAACTCCTTGCCCCGCCAACACAGCCCACTGCCCCGGACTCAACGAAGGTGTATTCCCAACATTTCCCCCACCAGCGAAACATAAGTGGACCCATTGAAGCTCACCGCATCATGCAGCGCATAGTTCGTCGACGAGACATAGTTCCCCGTATAGTTCGCCACTGGAGGCCCCTGCGGCCCCGCAGCTCCCGTCGCTCCTTGTGGCCCCGCCGCACCCGCAACCCCGGCCGGTCCCTGCAAACCCTGCGGCCCCACTGGCCCGGCAGGCCCCTGCGTCCCCTGCGTCCCCGTCGCAAACAAAGACCACTCCGCCGGACTCAAATTCGGAGTATTCCCAATATTCCCCGCCACCAGCGAAACATAAGCCGACCCGCCAAACAGCACCCCATCCCCCAGCCCATAGTTCACCGCCGAAGAGTACGTCCCCCGAAACGTCATCCCCACCGGCCCGGCAGGCCCCTGCGGACCCATCGGCCCACTCACACCCTGCGCCCCCGCAGCTCCCGTCAACCCCTGCGCCCCAGCCTGCCCCGGAATCCCCTGCGACCCCTGAGGACCCTGCGGCCCGTTCGGCCCTACGGACCCCGGCAATCCCTGCGGACCCGCCACCCCCTGAGGACCCTGCGCTCCCGTAGTCCCCGCCGGTCCCTGCGCGGTCAACACACCCCACTGCCCAGGACTAGCGCTCGGAGTATTTCCGCGATTTCCATTCAGCAGCGAAGCATAACTAGCTCCCTGCCACAGCACCACATCCCCCAGGGCATAGTTCGTCGTCGAAACATACGCGCCCTGATACACCAACCCCGGCAGCCCCGGAGCACCCGCCGCCCCAGCAACCCCCGTCGGCCCCGCAGCCCCGGTCGGTCCAGCCGGTCCAGTCAACCCCGGCAGTCCCTGCGCACCGGCAGCCCCCGCCGGCCCTTGAATCCCAACCGCCCCCAGCGCCAGCACACCCCACTGCCCCGGGCTCACCCCCGGCGTATTGCCATGGTTCGCCACAATCAGCGAAACATAGCTCGACCCCTGATACGTCACCACATCATTCAGCGCATAGTTCGCGGCCACCGCATACGTCCCCTGGTACGCAAGCCCCACCGTCCCCCCGCTACCGCCCGAACCCGTCCCCCCTGCGCCAGCACCGCCCACTGCGCCGCGATCCCCGGCGTATTCCCCCGGTTCCCTCCCGTCAGTGAAACAAAACTCGATCCCGAATAAGTGACCACATCGTTCAGCGCATAAGTCGCCCCCGCCGCGTAAGCCCCTGAAAGCTCAATCCCGGTGCCCCCGCCGGCCCAACCGGTCCTGCGGTCCCCGTAGCTCCAGTCGGTCCCGCAGGCCCAGCCGGACCCGCCGGTCCAGTAGCTCCCGTCGCTCCCCCGAAGCCAGCGCCACATCCAGCACCGCCGCATGTCCCGTCAGGTCGTTCTCTTTGCTATCGAACTGCACCACCGCGGTCCCCGCCGTCAACGCCATCCCATTATTCGTCGCCGGAGCACTCACCCATCCCTGCACCAGCCCCGTCACATCCACCACCACATAAACCCCAGCCTGCCCCACCGACACCGTCTTCACCGCAGCCCCCAGCGACGGCAGCGTCCCATACGTCACGCTGTACTCCCCCAGCTTCCATTCACCGGCTGCACACTCACCGACCCCGCCGTATCCACCCGATTGCAGTACAGCCGCAGCGTCGCCCGCGACACCTGCGCCGCCGTAGTCCCCGCCGGCAGCGTCGACAGATCGAACTGCAGCAGCGCCGTATACCCGCCGCCCACATTCAAGTTTGAGATCGTCCCGCTATTCACCGCTGGTCGCGCGCTGTTCACATGAGCGTCCGCCACCAGCGTCGCCTCCACCGCAGACGCCGGCAAAGCCGCGGCCCACAGCCCCGCAAACCCCACCCCGTGCAGAAGAATCCGACGTACCAGGCCCATCCAACCCCTCATGAACAGGTTCTGCCGCGCACTCTGCGCCAACAAGACCAGCCATCGTTTCCACGATCAAAACTCAACAGCGCACGTCGAAGCCGGCTAAAAGCAGCCCAGCAGCGTTCCAAATCGAAACACACAACCCGGATCATTCCCGTTTTAGGCTAACCGCACCCAAAACACAAGCACCTTCCACTGCGACTTCCGTGTCAATCCGAGTCCTCCCTGCTCCCCAACGACCCCACACCCTAACGCCTTATGACTGACATTTCCCACACCACCCGCATCCCATATAGTGTCAAAGGGTCAGAGCAAAGGTCACACCAGTCAAAAGGCACTCGAAGAGGAACAAAACGGCATGAGCACCAATCCAACTCAGACTCCGAATCAGCCCGGCCAGCCCCCGCTCCCCGCCAACCTGGTCAATCTCTCTCGCCTCATCACCGGCTACTACACCCTCCACCCCGACCCCACCGTCCCTGCCCAGCGCGTAGCCTTCGGAACCTCCGGCCATCGCGGCAGCGCCTTCAAAACCGCCTTCAACGAAGACCACATCGCCGCCATCACCCAGGCCATCGTCGATTATCGTCGCGACCAAAAAACCACCGGCCCCTCTTCCTCGCCCAGGACACCCACGCCCTCTCCGAGCCCGCCTTCGCCACCGCCCTCGAGGTCCTCGCCGCCAACAACATCCACGTCATGGTCGACACCGACCTCGCCTACACCCCCACCCCCGCCCTCTCCCACGCCGTCCTCACCTACAACGCGCAGCACAAAGATCATCAGTCCGACGGCATCGTCATCACCCCCTCCCACAACCCACCCGAGGACGGCGGCTTCAAGTACAACCCACCCAACGGCGGCCCCGCCGACACCACCGCCACCAAGTGGATCGAGAACCGCGCCAACGACATCATCGCCGCCGGCCTCACCGCCGTAAAGCGCATCCCCTACACCCAGGCCCTCAACGCCTCCACCACCCACCGCCACGACTACATCTCCTCCTACGTCGACGACCTCGCCAACGTCATCGACTTCGAAGTCCTCGCCGGAACCACCCTCAAGCTCGCCGTAGACCCGCTAGGCGGAGCAGGCGTCCACTACTGGCCCCGCATCGCCGATAAGTATCACCTGCCGTTACAAATCATCAACCCCAACGTAGACGGCACCTTCCGCTTCATGACCACGGACTGGGACGGCCGCATCCGCATGGACTGCTCCTCCCCTACGCCATGGCCAGCATGATCGCCAACAAAGAAAAATACGACGTAGCCTTCGCCGCCGACACCGACCACGACCGCCACGGCATCGTCACCCGCACCACCGGCCTGCTCAACCCCAATCACTATCTCGCCGTCTGCATTCAATACCTCTTCACCAACCGCCCCCAGTGGTCAGCGAAAGTCGGCATAGGCAAAACCCTAGTCTCCTCCAGCATCATCGACCGCGTAGCCAAAGGCCTCAACCGCCCCATGTTAGAAGTGCCAGTGGGTTTCAAGTGGTTCGTCGACGGACTCATCGACGGCACCCTCGGCTTCGTCGGAGAAGAGTCCGCCGGAGCCACCTTCCTCCGCCGCAACGGCCAGGTCTGGACCACTGACAAGGACGGCCTCATCCCCGGCCTCCTCTCCGCCGAGATGACCGCCCGCACCGGCAAAGACCCCGGCCAGCTCTACGCCGAACTCACCGCCAGGTACGGCAACCCCGTCTACGAACGCATCGACGCCGCAGCTACCAAAGATCAAAAAGCCAAGCTAGCCAAACTCTCCCCCGCGCAGGTCACCGCGAAAACACTAGCCGGTGAACCCATCACCGCCATCCTCACCGAAGCCCCCGGCAATCACGCCGCCATCGGCGGCCTCAAGGTCACCACCGAAGACGGCTGGTTCGCCGCCCGCCCCTCCGGCACCGAAGACGTCTACAAGATCTACGCCGAAAGCTTCAAAGGCAGAGACCACCTCAAACAAATCCAGACCGAAGCCCAATCTCTCGTGACCGCCGCAATCTCGTGACCTACGCGCCCTTGCCCCACTGAACCCGCCGAACCGCAATTCACGAATCGCTAACATCAACCGACTAGAGTCTTCGTATCAGAATAAGCAAATCTCACTGATCCGGAGACACGAATGACTTCCCCCTTCACCAAAACAGGCAAGACAGGCTCTTGGCCTCTTCTCGCAAAAAGCCTCGCAGCCCTGTCCCTGAGCACCCTCGCCGCCAGCATTCCTGCCAGCGCACAGGACCACGACCGCGACGCTGATATTCACTTCTACCCCGGAAATCTCGTTGTCTCTCGCAGCGTCTACGACAACAACCCAAACAACGTGAAGGTAGGCGCCCTGCTCCCGCCAAACTGCGCCAAAACCACCGTCCCCTGCGTTGCCGCAACCAACGACGGCACCTTCCCCTTCGTCTTCAACAACGTCCTGGCCGATGGCAGCTTCGGCATCACTTCCAAGGTCTATCTCGACCAGATCACCCCCTTCGGCATCCTCCTCGACAGCCTCGAAGTGCCCAACAGCACCCAGCGCAACGTCCGTTCCGAGAGCAATCAGCTCGTCACCAGCTTCAGCTCGAAGTCTGAAGAAGCTCTCAACCTCTCCACCGACGGCAAGCTGCTCACCTTCATCGACTACGTCGCCCCCGTCAACACCATCGACGTCTCCAACTCCAACACCCCCGGCGTCATCGATCCCACCAACCCCGTCGGCGTCGCCTACTATCGTGCCGTCGCCACCGTCAACCGCTCCGGCAAGTTCACCTTCACCGAAACCAACGCCTACAGCGGCAACAACGGCCGCGCCGCCATCTTCAACAACACCAACGGAGCGAACTTCTTCTACACCTCCGGCAACGCGGGCAATGGCAGCAACCCCCAGCCCAACGGTGTAGTCCTCGGCGCCGGAGCCCAGATCATCGATCCTTCCAACGCCCCCGAGAGCTTTCAGACCCCCGGCACGCCCACCCCTGTCGCCAGCTTCTCCGTCACCCTGCTCGGCGACAAGGCCGACAAGATCGGCAAGGACGACAACTTCCGCGGCCTGACCGTCTTCAACAACGTCCTCTATCTCACCAAAGGCAGCGGAGGCAACGGCGTCAACACCGTCTACTTCGTCGACACCACAGGCACCGCATGCCCCAACGGCGTAGGCGTTCCCGCCGTCGGAGCAACCCTCCCCATCTCGCCCCTCGCCTTCGACCCAACCAAGCTCCAAACCTCCGGCCTGCCCAGCAACATGTGCATCCTCGCCGGCTTCCCCACCGCCCTGGCCAAAACCGCGAACCCACTCGCCTTTCCCTTCGGCATCTGGTTCGCCAACGCTGACACCCTCTACGTAGCCGACGAAGGCGACGGCTTCGCCAGCGACACCACCCTCTACACCCATGCCGCCGCGCAGACCACCGCAGGCATCCAGAAGTGGATCTTCAACTCCTCCACCAAAACCTGGAGCCGCGCCTACACCCTGCAGACCGGCCTCGAACTCGGCGTCCCCTACACCGTCAACCGATACCCCACCGGCAACAACTCCGCCACCAGCCTTCCCTGGTCGCCAGCCACCGACGGCGTCCGTAATCTCACCGGCAAAGTCGGCGACGACGGCAAAGTCACCCTCTACGCCATCACCTCCACCGTCAGCGGAAGCGGAGATCAGGGCGCCGATCCCAACCGCCTCGTAGCCGTCACCGACGATCTATCCAACACCGACGCCACCAGGGCCGCCAAGGAGAAGTTCACCATCGTCCGTAAAGCCGACTTCGCCGAGGTTCTTCGCGGCGTCTCCTTCACCCCCGGCACACGGCCGGATCACGATCGCTGGTAGTCGCACTTCACCCGAAACACCTGTCCAACCCCACAACGCATCGCGGCGGAGGTCCATCTCCCGTCGCGATGCGTTCGTGTTTAGACAATAAAGACTCAACCCCCTGCTTCCAGAACACAGCGAACCCAAGTCCCGGCTCAATAGGCGCATCGCGCTTGTTATCGCCAGGCAACAATTGAGACGCCCGGTCCCGTGGATGTCCGTCGATTTGGTTTTTACCCTCGACCCCGGCCAGCCCCGACGCATATCCTCGGGTTAGGAATGGCTCTCACGGCTAGCCTGTTACGTCTATCCAACTCGCGGTCCACCAGTATGCCTATCCGTCGAATTCTAGCTACGTTGGTCTCGCTGTTTCTGCTCGATCTCACCTGGCCCATGCTCGCTCAAGTGAACACCGGTGAGCTTCGCCTCAAAGTGACAGACCCAACCGGGCTAGGCATCAGCGCCGACATCACGATCTCCAGCAGCGTCACCCAATATCGCACCTCACTCCCGACCAGCAACACAGGCGAAGTTGACATCAAGATCCTGCCCTATGGCATCTATCTCGTACGCGCGGAAAGCCAGGGTTTTACGGCGACCACCGAAACAGTAGAAGTGAGATCGGCGCTCCCTTCCGAGCACACCGTCAAGCTCAACATCGAGACCGTAAATACATCGGTGCAGGTGAGCGACGTCGCACCCCTGGTCGATCCCCATCGTCCGTCATCGGTCATGCAGATCGGCGCGAAGCAGATTCAGGATCGCGAGGCCTCCCTGCCCGGCAGGTCCGTGCAGGACCTGGTCGACACGCAACCCGGCTGGCTCTACGAGGGGAACGCCGTTCTCCATCCACGAGGCTCCGAGTACCAGACCCAGTTCGTCATCGACGGCATCCCCCTCACCGACAACCGCTCCCCCAGCTTCGGCCCCGAGATCGGCGCCGACGATCTCGACTCCATCAGCATCCTTACCGCCGGCTTCCCCGCTGAGTACGGACGCAAGCTGGGCGGCATCGTCGAACTCAACACGCGCCGCCAAACCGCCGACGGCCTCCACGGACAAGTAGTCCTCTCCGGAGGCAGCTATGACACCGGAGCCGCCTACGCGCAACTGCAGGATGTACACGGCAGAAACACCTTCGGCGCAACCGCCTCCGGCAGCATGTCCGCGCACTATCTAAATCCCGTCGTGCCCGAAAACTACACCAACCGCGGAACCACCGGAGACTTCTCCGCCCACTACGAACGCGACCTGACCCAAAATGACCGCCTGCGCATGAGCGTCCGCCACGAACTCTCTCGCTTCGAGATTCCGAATGAACTCGTTCAGCAGCAGGCCGGCCAGCTACAGACCGGCGACAACTTTGAAACCATGGGCACAGTTCACTACCAGCACATCTTCTCGCCCAACAGCCTGGGCACGCTCGCGGGAATGGTGCGCGACAACGCGAACAATCTCAATTCAAACCTTTACTCGACTCCGATCCTCCCGTTTCAGCACAATTACTTCCGCGAAGGCTTCTTCAAAGCCACCTACTCCCTGCGCCACGGCCATCACGAACTCAAAGCCGGGGTCGAATCCGACAACGCCTTTCTGCACGAAAACTTCAGCTATCTCATCACCGACTCCACGCAATTCGACGACAACACTCCTCCAAGCCTCGCCTTCACCGGTCACCGGTCCGACCTTGAGCAATCCGCCTTCGTCGAAGACCTGATTCGCCTCGGCGAATGGACGATAAGCGCTGGCCTGCGATGGGACCACTATCAACTCCTCCTCAACCAGAACGCCTTCAGCCCCCGCATCTCTATCGGCCGTTACCTGCCCTCGCTCAACATGGTGCTGCACGCCTCCTACGACCGCATCTTCCAAACTCCGTCGTTTGAGAACATCCTCATCTCCAGTTCGCCGCAGATCGACGCGCTCAACAATAACTTCCTTCGCCTGCCCGTCCAGCCTTCCCGCGGAAACTATTACGAAGGCGGCCTCAGCCAGGCCTTCGCCCAGCACATGAGCATCGACATCAACGTCTTCCGGCGCAACGTCACCAACTTTGCCGACGACGATCAGCTGCTCAACACCGGCGTCAGTTATCCCATCTCTTTCAACAAAGCGATCGTCTACGGGGCGGAAGGCAAGCTCTCTCTCGTTCATCTCGGAAATCTCTCCGGCTATGCGAGCTACTCCTACATGGTGGCCAACGTCTGGTTCCCGGTCACCGGAGGACTCTTCCTCGGCGATGACGCAGCCGCTGCCGTCGCTCAGACCACCGGACACTTTCCCGCATCGCAGGACCAGCGCAACACACTCCGCACGCGCTTTCGGTATCAGGTCCTCCCCCACCTCTGGTTCGCCGCAGGCCTGAGCTACGGCTCTGGTCTGCCTTTCCAATTCGCCGGCGACCAGGCCGATGCCCTCGCCCAGTACGGCCCGCAGGTAATCAGCCGCATCAACTTCGACCGTGGTCGCATCCTGCCCATGCTCGCCATCGATGCCACCTTGGGTGCGGACCTCTATAAGAGTGACCGAATGACCATGCGCTTTCAGGCCGATGGCAGTAATCTGAACGACCGCCTCAACGTCATCGACTTCGGTGGCCTCTTCTCCGGTAACGCGATCGCCCCCGCCCGAAGCTACACACTCCGCCTCACCACGAATTTCTAAGCGTCCTTTCGGTGGCAGGAATAATGGAGCATCGGGAACGCCGCCATGCGCAGCGTCCTCTGAGATTCACTGCATCAACCTGTCATCCCGAGCGGAGCCAAAGGATCTGCGGTTTGGTTCGGCTGGCAATCATACGCTCCATGCCAACGTCCTGAACTTCCCAGAGCAGCCCCCGAAACCACCTCGCAACTCTCCAAAAGTTTTACACAGTCTTCCAGGCAAACCCTCAAAAAACTCGGCCACTTCGGCACACCATGCTGCGTCTAATCTCGCAGGTAAGAGAGAAGGAGCTTAACGAATGCAGATTCAGATCAGCAGCGATAAAAACATCTCCATGCACAAAAAACTCTCCAACTTGATCGAATCCGATCTTCAACGCATCCTGAACCGATTCAAACACCAACTCACTCGTATTGAAGTCCATCTCAGCGACGAAAACGGAGACAAATCAGGAGCGCAGGACAAACGCTGCCGCCTCGAAGTCCGTCACAAACATCACCAGGCACTCACCGTAACCAACGACTCCTCCGACATTCCAACCGCTGTCACAGGTGCCGCTGCCAAAATGCAACGACTTCTGGTAAGCACCTTTGGTCGGATCGAAGACAAAAACCGCTCCCTGACCACCAGAACAAGCGGACAGGGTCAAAATCTGGTCCTCAAGCCGGAACCCATCTAAATCTTGTCAAGCCCCCAAACCTCAAATCCCCGCGCCAGATAAGGACTTCCACTTGGCGCATTAGTTTCCACCAACAAGCTAGAATAGAAGCAGACCAGTAGAAAGCCCCGGGACACAAGACGGGGCTTTTCTACTGCGGCTATCTCATTGATTATAAGTATTTTGTGCGCAAGTCATTTATTTTCAATATTTTGTACCCGGCACCCTGCTGCAAATCATTGATAAAAAGCGACTTTCGTGCAAGATACCCTTGGGGGTACCCCGAGGCGTTGTTCGCAACCTCGTGGTACCCTTGCCGCCGAAGGGCTTCCAACACCATGGCCGTCACCCGCCGCACCTTCTGCTCCCGAGCCGCCACCCTCCTCCTCTCCCCCAGACTCCTCCGCGCCCAGGCCCAGGCCTCCTCCACCGTCCAGACCCCCCGACCCAGACCGGCCCGAACCAGACCGGCCCAATCCAGACCAAACCCACCGCCCGCCCAGACGTAGCCGCCATCGACCACGACCGCACCCTCGCCCTCGCCGCCCGCTATCTCACACAACCTCCCGTCCCACTCACCACGCTCCCCTCCCCCGCAGCCCCGGCACCCCAAACGACTTCTACTCCGAACCCGAAGACTACTTCCCCGACCCCGCCAACCCCACCGCACCCTGGGCCCAACACACCGACGGCACCCCAAACCCCGACGCCTTCACCGCCCACCGCGACGCCCTGCTCAACCTCAGCCTCTACGTCCCCGCCCTCACCGCCGCATTCCTCCTCACCAGCGACCCACGCTACGCCCAGCAAGCCGCCGCCCACCTCCGAGCCTGGTTCATCACCCCCGCCACCAGCATGACCCCCAGCCTCCAATACGCCCAGACCATCCCCCCTCAAAAAACGGACGCCTCGAAGGCATCGTCGAAGCAGTCCATCTCGCCGAGGTCGTCCAATCCCTCCCCTTCCTCATCAACTCCGAGGCCCTCACCACAGAAGAACTCACCGCCCTCACCAAGTGGTTCACCGACTACTTCGACTGGCTCAACACCTCACGCCTCGCCGGACTCGCCCGGGACAACAAGAGCCATCACGGAACCTCCTGGCTCCTTCAAGCCTCCGCCATCGCTCACCTCACTGAGCTAGCCGACGACCGCCCCCTCACCACACTCCGCCACCAGTACAAAACCTCCACCCTCCGCGCCCAGATCGTCGCCGACGGCACCTTCCCCCACGAACTCACCACACCAAACCCCTACCGCAACAGCCTCTTCAACCTCGACATGCTCGCCGCCATCTGCCTCCTCCTCTCCTCCCGCTTCGAGAGCGTCTGGGAGTACGAGCTGCAAGACGGCCCCGGCATGCACACCGTCATCGCCCGCCTCTATCCCTACATCCTCAACCGTGGCACCTGGCCGTACCGAGCCGACGCAGCCTACTTCACTGCTCTCCCCATCCGGCCCCCCAGCCTCCTCTTCGCCGCCCGCGCCTACGATCGCCCCGAGTACGCCGCCCTCTGGAAGACCCTCCCCCCGACCCGCCCAACACTGAACTCCAGCACACCTTCCCCATCCGCCAGCCCCTCCTCTGGATCACCCGCCCAAAGCCCTGGCTACCCCCCGGCACCCCTCGAAAAAACTAACCCTTCTGCTTCAAACGAAACGCCCGCACAATCTCCAGATACTTCCGCGCGATCTCGGTAATCACCTCGGGCCTTCCATCCGAGATCATCTTCGCCGCCACCAGATCCGAGCCCACACCAAGCGCAAACGCACCAGCCTCCAGAAACTCCGCAGCTGTTCCTAACATCACACCGCCAGTAGGAATCATCTCGATATGCGGCAACGGCCCTTTGAGCGAAGCAAGGTACTTCGGCCCGCCCATCGCACCCGCCGGAAAGACCTTCACCACATCCGCCCCCGCCTGCCACGCAGTCAAAATCTCCGTCGGAGTCAGCGCTCCCGGCAACACCGCCACCGAATACCGATGACACATCTCGATCGTCGCCACATTCAGCGCCGGGCTCACCACAAACTGCGCCCCCTCCAGAATGCACATCCGCGCCGTCTCCGCATCGAGCACCGTCCCCGCCCCTATCAGGATCTCCGGCCTCTGCTCCGCCAGCCGGCGCATCACCTGAATCGCCCCCGGCACCGTCATTGTCACCTCGAGCACCGTCACCCCACCTGCAGCAATCGCATCCGCCAGCGCCATCGCCTGATCGACTGAATCCGCCCGCAGCACCGGCACCAGCCCAATCTCCCGCAACTCCCGAAGTACCGCAGCCTTCTCCATAGCTCTCCTCAATCTCAGCCCTACCGATGCACCCCGGCCGCCCCACCCGCCATCAACCGCTCCACCTCACCCAGCGTCGCCATCGAACTATCCCCCGGAGTCGTCATCGCCAGAGCTCCATGCGCCACTCCGCAATCAAGCGCCCACTGCATTCCCTTCGCATCCAACAATCCGTAAATCAAACCGGCGGCAAAGGAATCCCCACCCCCAACACGGTCGAATACCTCAAGGTCATCCAATCGAATACTCTCGTAAACTTTTCCTTCGACATAACCAAAAGCCGCCCAGTCATTCCGGTTCGCGGTCTTTGGCCTCCGCGTAGTTGTAGCGATCACACTGAGATTTCCGAACTCCTGGCACACCCGAGCTGCCATCTCCCCATAGCTCTCATAGCTATGCCACGGCGCGCCATGCGAAGCGTCGCACAACACCGCCGCCAAATCCCCTCATGTCCAAACATCACATCGACAAACGGAGCAAGCATCCGATTCACATCGCTCGCCCCCTGCCGCCCACCGGCACTCTTCCACAGCGACGGCCGATAGTTACAGTCATACGACACAACCACCCCATGCCGCTTCGCCGCCACCATCGCCTCTCGAGCAACAGCAGGAGCCTCCGCCGACAGCGCACACATCACGCCGCCCGTGTGGAACCAGCGCACTCCTTCTCCACCAAAGATCTCATCCCAATTAACCTGCCCAACCTGAAGCTGAGAGATCGGAGTATGTCCTCGATCCATCATCCCCATAGCGCCGCGCAATCCAAACCCACGCTCCAGAAAGTAGATTCCATTACGCGCTTCACGCCCGATCCCGTCATACTCCACCCAACGCAGATGCGATAGATCGACGCCGCCTTGCAACATCAGATCTTCCAACAGCCGCCCCACCGGATTATCCGCAAGCGCCGTCACAATCGACGTCCGTTGCCCAAAGCATCGACGCAACCCCCGCGCCACGTTGTATTCGCCACCGCCCTCCCACACATGAAAGTTTCGTGCTCCCGCAATCCGTTCTTCGCCCGGATCAAACCGCAGCAACACTTCGCCGAGACTCACCAGGTCCCATCTACATTCGCTCGCTGCACGAATCGTCAAACCAGCCGAGGTGTCACTCATCGGAGGTCCGCGATCGTGACGGCGTCCATATCGTCGTAAGCCTGGTTCTCCCCGCCCATCCCCCAACAGAACGCATAGTTCTTAGTCCCAACTCCAGCATGAATCGACCACCCCGGCGACACCACCACTTCCTTATCCGCCACCACTAGGGAACCTCTGCGTAGGCGTCTGACTTTCTGGGGTCAGGGAGTGGGCATGGAAGATGCGCGGGTTTTGGTTGGTTTGATGCTGTTGGAGGGCTAATTGGAACGCGCATCCGCCCGTTTTCCGGGGCTTCCAGGCGCACTACTGCCCAAGGACTGCCAGACGTTTGCGGTGCAGGTACAGGTTCACCAGCGCGAAGTTCGCGCACAGGCGGTGATGGTTCTTCGCGATGCCTCTGTATCTCACTTTGTCGAAGCCGAAGATGCGCTTCAGGATCCGGAACGGATGTTCTACCTTGGCCCGCACCCTCGACTTACTCCGGTTCTTCTTTTTCTGTAACTCGTCGACATAGTTTTTGAACTTCGTCCGCTTGCAGGTCATGTCCTGTGCCTTCGGAGCGGCCTCTTGGATGGCGTCGGTCTGGCCCTGATAGCCGCCGTCGCCCCACACCTTACGCTCTTGGCCGTGCAGCAGTTCCGGTAACATGTGGCAGTCCGCCACGCTGGCTGCGCTCGTCGCCACAGAGTGGACGATGCCCTCCCTCGCGTCCACGCCGATATGCGCCTTCAGGCCGAAGTACCACTGGTTGCCCTTCCTGGTCTGGTGCATCGCCGGGTCGCGCTCGCCACTCGCGTTCTGGGTCGACGAAGGCGCATGCAGGATGGTCGCATCGACAATCGTGCCCGTCGCGATCCGGATGCCCCTGGCATCCAGATGCACGTTCACCGCATCCAGCATCAACCCGCCCAGCTCGTGCCTCTCCAGCAGATGACGGAACCGCAGGATGGTCGTCTCATCCGGCGCAGGCGCAATCCCAAGGTCCACGCCAACGAACCGCCGCAGCGCCGCAGACTCGTACAACGCCTCTTCCACCCCAGGGTCCGACAGATTGAACCACTGCTGCACAAAGTAAGTCCGCAGCATGATCGCCAACCCTACCGGCTGCCCTCCCTTGCCCGCCTTCGCATAGTGCGGTCGTACCAGGGCTTCCAGCGCAGACCATGGAACCACCTGCTCCATCTCGTCCAGAAACAACTCCCGCCGACTCTTCCGCCCGTACTTCTCAAACACACCCTGACTCGACAGACTCTGCTGCTTCATCGCAATCTCCTCGCAGCTATCAGATTAATCAATCAGGCAAGCGATGCAGAACTTGTGCAGACTCTCCCTAGATGACTCGTAGCATCAGGAGGTCCCATCAAATGCAGTACCCGATGCGCAGGATCCACATCGAAGTAAAAATACACCTCACTCCGTCTCATATGCGTATGCGGAGGCATAGTATTCCAGTTACTCCCTGGCTCCAACAAAGTAAAACCCATCACTAACTGGCAGCTATTAATTCCATCCTTATAAATAGCTTTGTAAATAGTCCGCTTGTTGCAAGTCTCCGCCGCCCCCAGCTGCAGCCCCTGAAGATCAGCGAACTTCGCCATCGCAGTCGGATACTCCGCGTGAGCCGGGTAACTCAATAAATAAAAATAAGCCGGATCATTCACATTCTTACTCGAGAAAGTAACCACTCTGCTTCCTCGACCTACATACAAGCAGTCCAGCTTGCCTACCTCAAAGCTCTTTCCATCCACTACAACCAAACCCGCTCCGCCTACATTCAAAACTCCAAGCTCACGCCTTTCCAGAAAATACTCCGCGCGCAGCTCTGGCTCCGTCTCAAGTGTCAACTCCTCGCTAACAGGAACCGCCGAACCAATCACAGTCCGGTCAAGATCCACATAAGCAAATTCGATCTCTCCAACTTCGAACATTCCCTCCAGCAGAAAGGTCTCGCGCAACTCCTCGGTGTTCATCAACCCATAGCGCACCGCATCTGCCATCTGATAAAGCCGCATTCCTATCTCCTGTCTCAATCGAATCTAATATAAAGTCCCTCGCGTTCTCTATTGAGCGCGCCGCGCCAGCTATCTCGCGGCGACACTTCCTTCTACCGGCTTCTGCACTTTGATGACGAAGATAGTAATGGTCTGTCCCGGAGCTTCGATCGCCTGATGCGGCGTCCCCGCCGTGATGTGCAGAATATCTCCCTTATGCAGCGAATGAGCCGTCGCACCCTCAAGACGCGCTCCCCGAGTCTCTCCATCTTCCCCTTCCTTAGGATCGACCACAGTCCCGCCAGTCAGTTCCGTTCCCTCGCCGTCCACAACAATCAGAAAGTCCGAAAAATTCGCATGCACCTCGGCGCCACCGCTCTTCGCCCGTGCCGTAATCATCGTGTAATGTCCCGGATACTTCGCCAGCGTAGCGCCAGAGCTTCCACTGGCGCTCGCCTTCGCCTTCTCAAGCTGTTCCGCCCCCTGGGCCGCGATATCCTTCGGCGACAGTAGATTCACCAACCCGATCTGCGCCTGCGTCGTCGCTCCCGGCGTCACTGCCTGCGACCACCCCAACGACGCTCCGCTCATCAACACCATCGCCGCCCAGTTCCTCATCAACCGCATATAGTTCTCTCCTCGAACAATCACCCAACCATACGAAACCATTTCTCTTCCAGTCAACATCGACAGCAGTTGTCTCAACAAGACCCTCCGCGTACATTGACCATAATGCCAATCACCTCAGCACACATCTTCGAGAGCTTCCGCCTCACCAACAAAGTAGCCCTGGTCACCGGCTCCGCCAGCGGTCTCGGCGCAGCCATTGCCATCGCACTCTCGCAAGCAGGAGCCGCTGTCGCCTGCCACGGCAATCGCCGAGCCGCCACCGAGACCGCCGAAGCCATAGGCAAAAACGCCGCAGCCTTTCGCGCCGATCTCTCCTCAACCAACAGTGCCGAAGATCTCTTCACCCAGGTTAAACAGAGGTTCGGACGGGTCGACATCCTCATCAACAACGCCGGAACCATCCTCCGCGCCGCTGCCGAAGAGGTCACTCTAGAGGACTGGCAACAGGTCCTTCAGGTCAATCTCACCAGCGTCTTTCAACTCTCTCAACTCGCCGCGCGCGACATGATCCCGCGCGGCGGCCTCGGCACAAACTGCGGCAAAATCGTCAACATCGCCTCCCTCCTCAGCTTTCAGGGAGGCATTCGCGTACCCGCCTACGCCGCCAGCAAAGGCGGAGTCGCCCAACTCACCAAGGCGCTCGCCAACGAGTGGGCCCCCAAAGGCATTCAGGTCAACGCCATCGCACCCGGCTACTTCGCCACCACCAATACCGAAGCCCTCCAGGCCGACGAAGCCCGCAACCGCCAGATCCTCGAGCGCATCCCTGCCGCACGCTGGGGTCAACCCGAAGACATCGCCGGCGCAGCCCTCTACCTCAGCTCTCCCGCCAGCAACTACGTCACCGGCACCGTCCTCACCGTGGACGGCGGATGGATGGGCAGATAGTATCTGCCTCGCCGTAACGCAAACACGCATCCAACAAATCAAGGAGCACATCATGCCGCAGAGTCCGCACGACCGCGCCGCCGAGTATCACAACAAAGCAGCCCACGCCCACCAGGCCGCAGCAACTGCGCACGGCAAAGGCGATCACCTTACCGCTCACGAACTATCCAAACAAGCCCACGAGCACTCCACCAAGGCCCTCGAGCACTCGAAAGAGGCTGCCGACCACGCCGCATCCAGCAAAAACTAAGCGCCTGATGCGTCGCCGAATTCTCCGCCATCTTTCATCGACTTAGACAAGCTAGACAAGCTCTAAACTAGAGCCATGCTCCGAGTCCCGTTCGACCAACTCCACGCGGCTCTCCGTCGCGCCATGCAGCAACTCGGCCTCACCGAAGACCGCGCCGCCCTATGCGCCCGTCTCTTCGCCGAAACCACACGCGACGGCGTATACACCCACGGCCTCAATCGATTTCCCCGCTTCGTTGAAACCATCCGCAACGGCAGTATCGACATCCATGCCGAACCCACCAAAACCACCGGCGTCGGAGCCATCGAGCGCTGGGAAGGCCATCGCGGCGTGGGCAATCTAAACGCCCACGCGTCCATGCAACGAGCCATCGCTCTCGCAACACAACACGGCATAGGAGCAGTAGCCCTCGCCAACACCAACCACTGGATGCGCGGCGGAACCTACGGCTGGCAGGCCGCCGAACAGGGCCTCTTCGCCATCTGCTGGACCAACACACTCGCCAACCTCCCTGCCTGGGGAGCCACCACACCCACCCTCGGCAATAACCCTCTCGTCATCGCAGTTCCCGCCCCGGCGGTCACATCGTACTCGACATGGCAATGTCGCAGTTCTCCTACGGCACGCTCGCCGCCTACAGCAAACTCGGAAAACCACTTCCCGTTGACGGCGGCTTCGACACCGCAGGCAATCTAACCCGCGACGCCTCAGCCATCGAGCATTCGCAACGCGCCCTCCCTGTCGGCTGCTGGAAAGGCTCCGGACTCTCGCTCGTCCTCGATATGCTCGCCGCCATGCTCTCCGGTGGCCTCGCAACCCATCAGATTCCGCGCGACCCCATCCGCGAGTCCGGCCTCTCCCAGGTCTTCCTCGCCATCGACCCCGCCGCCGTCGCCGATCCTCAGGAACTCTCCCACATCGCCGAAGGCGTCCTCCACTCGCTCCAACAGGCGACGCCAGCCGACCCCGGCAAACCCATCCGCTACCCCGGCGAACAGACCCTGCAACTCCGCGAGGAGAACACGCGCCTCGGCGTCCCGGTCGATCCAGAAATCTGGCACAACCTAAACGCCTCCCAACTTTCCTGACCACAGGCAAACGACCTCCGTCTCAGTCACTTGCCCCCGTTCCATATCCAACACCTGATAGCTTTACTGCATCCATTAAACGCAGCCTCTACTTCTATGTGACTCTTCCTTTCTCTTTGCAGTCTCACTTTAGGAGCGATTTGAAAGACCTTGTGAATGCTGAGAGTCCATGGCGTGACCGGATCAGCGCCCTTCGAAATATGCCAGCCGTCCTGCGCATCCTCTGGGAGTCAGGCCGTGCCGTCGTCACATGGGGGCTCTTCCTTCGGCTGATCGTCGCCACTCTTCCGTTTGGTATCGCGAAGATCGCCGCCTACATCCTGAATGACATCGCCGAGGTCATCCGCGGCCACGCTCTTGCCCCCAACTTCTGGAAGCTCGTCATCGCCGAGGTCGTTCTCAACGTCTCCCTCGGCCTAATCACTCGAGCCATCGACTACGCCGACTCGCTCCTTGCCAACCGCTACACCCAGTACGTCAGCGTTCGAGTCATGGAGCAGGCCGCGCGTCTCGACCTCACCACCTACGAAGATCCCGTCTTCTACGATCGCCTCGAGCGCGCCCGCGTACAGGCCACCGATCGCCTCGCAATGATCCAACAGCTCGGCCGGCTGGTCACCCAGATCATCACCACCCTGTCATTTTCAGCGGCATTGGCCTTCGCCTCTCCGTGGCTGGTTCTTCTACTCGCACTCGGCGTTCTTCCGTCGTTCCTCGGCGAAACCCACTACGCCTTCCTCGGTTACGCCAAAAACTTCCGCCAGACCCCCGCCAAACGTCAGATGGACTACCTCCGGCAAGTCGCCGGCAGCCGAGATGGCGCGAAAGAAGTAAAACTCTTCGGCCTGAACAAGTTCTTCACCAACCGATTTCAAGCCCTGGCCGATCAGATCTACCTCGAAGACGTCACGCTATCCCGATCCAAACTCATCGTCGGTGGATTGCTCGGCGTCATAGGCACACTCGGCTACTACGGAGCTTATGTCTACGTCATCTGGCGCACCCTGCACGGCGCCTACAACATCGGACAATTCGGATTCCTCACGACCGCCATCCAGCAGGCCAGCTCCAACCTCCAGCAGGTCTTCTCCACCGCCTCCGGAATCGCCGACCAGGCTCTCTTCCTCACTGACCTCATCGCCTTCTTCGATATGAAGCCAACCGTCCTATCCAAACCCGACGGCCTTCCCGCCCCGGTAAAAATTCAAAGCGGCTTCGAGTTCCGCAACGTCTCCTTCACCTACCCCGGCACCAACCGAACCGTCCTCAAGAACTTCAACCTCACGCTATCCCCGGGCGAAAGAATCGCCCTCATAGGCGAAAACGGCCAGGGAAAGACCACCGTCGTCAAGCTCATCACCCGTCTCTACGACCCCACCGAAGGACAGATCCTACTCGACGGCATCGACCTTCGCGAGTACGCCCTCGAAGACCTGCACCGCAACATCGGAGTCATCTTCCAGGACTTCATGCGCTTCGAGATGACCGCGCGCGAAAACATCGCCGTAGGCCGCGTCGATCAGCCCCATCAGGACAGCGACATCCAGATCGCCGCCCACAAAAGCCTCGCCGACACAGTCGTCACAAAGCTCGCCGGCGGCTACGATCAGATGCTCGGACGCCGCTTCGAAGGCGGTGTCGAACTCTCCGGGGAGAGTGGCAGAAGATTGCCCTCGCCCGCGCCTATCTCCGCGACGCTCAGCTCCTCATCCTCGACGAGCCTACCGCCGCCCTCGACGCTCGCAGCGAACTCCAGGTCTTCGAGCGCTTCGCAGAACTGACCCTCGGCAAGATGGCTCTACTGATCTCGCACCGCTTCTCCACCGTACGTATGGCTGATCGCATCGTCGTCCTCTCCGGCGGCCGGCTGATCGAAGAAGGCAACCACCAACAGCTCATAGACAAAAATGGGCTTTATGCGAGCATGTTTGAGATGCAGGCCGCAAGCTACAGGTAACCTCCGTCCCGCATCTCACCCAGTCAGCACCCGCGGATAAGTCAGCACCAGCGGATAAGTCAGCACAAGCAGATAATCGCAGTCAGCACCCGCCGCGGCGGGAAAATGGTTTGAGAAAGGCTCCATGGCACCGTCTTCAGAGAATCCTGTCACCGCAGAACACGCTCTGCCACCCACTGCTCCGGCACTGGAGATGCCGACTGCGGGTCTTCCCGAAAAACCCTCTGTCTCAGACGCAGAGCTGAGAGAGCGCGCCGATGCCATGAGCCGCCAGTGGGAGATGGTGCCGGCCAGCACAAAATCCGACGGGCTCTCGAAGCGGCTCGAAAGCCTCAAGCAGCGGCTTACCGAGGTCCTTCGCACATGCAAAAACCGCCTCCATCCACGAACTCACCCCGGAGCTCGAACTCCTCGAAAGCACTCGCATGCTGGAGTCCGCCCTCATCGCAGGAGACAACACAGCTGAAACCTTCGCCTCTCTTCCCCACGTCCGAGTCGACAAAGAAAGCGAGTTGCCACGAGCGATCAACCTCACCGAGGGATATCTAGTCGCAGCCCGCGGCATCTGGTCCGACGAGTCCCTCACCGTCTATGTCCAGCGAGCCCAGCAACGCGACGCGCTCCTGCTCGAAGAGATTACAGTCCTCCCCCAGGCCCTTAAGCTCGCCCAGCTCGAATACATCCTCGACCGCGCCGAAGAGGCCTTCGCGGCCGGCCCGCTGCCACCCATCGAGCAGTCTCCCTTCTCCGCAATCCTCCACAGCATGCGCCGCCTCAATCAGTTCGAATGGCGCAACGTCCTCGAACCGCTCATTGCCTTCGATTCCATCCTCCGCCAGGATCCCGCCTCCGTCTTCGCGCGCATGGAGGACGAAACCCGCCACAACTATCACATGCGGGTTGCTGAACTCGCTCACTACGCCGACGCCAGCGAGGTCGAAACCGCGCAGATCGCCCTCAACCTGGCACGCGAAGCCGCAGCAACCTCCGACCCCGATCCTCGCCTCGCCCTCAGAACAAGACACATCGGCTACTACCTCTTCGCCGAAGGCCTGCCCACGCTGAGCCAGCGCATCGGGTACCACCCCCGCCCATCGAACAGATCCGCCGCTTTCTCCGCCGCTACAACGAAGACTTCTACATCCTCGGCATCTTCACGCTCTCCTGTCTTCTCATCGTCGCCATCATCGCTCCGTTGGTTCCCCATCACGCCTTCTGGCCGGTCATGGGAGCACTCCTGCTAGCGCTCCTTCCCGCAACCCAGGGCGGTGTAGACCTCATCAACAACACAATCTCCGCGCTCATGCACGCGGAGGCGCTCCCGAAGATCGACCTCTCCAAAGGCGTCCCCGACGACGCCATCACCCTCGTCGTCGTCCCCACCCTCCTGCTCAACGAGATCCAGGTCCGCGAACTCTTCGACGAACTCGAAGCTCGCTACCTCTCCAACCAGGACCCCAACATCCACTTCGGCCTCCTCACCGATCTCCCCGACACCAAGGCCCGCCCCCTCGACGATGACTCCAACCCCTCGCCGCACTAGCCGTGCAATGCGTCGACCATCTCAATGCCAAGTACCCACGCACCAAAGGCGGAGCCTTCTTCCTCCTCCACCGCTACCGGGTCTTCAACTCCCGCCAGGGCGTCTGGATGGGATGGGAGCGCAAGCGCGGCAAGCTCCTCGACCTCAATAAATTCTTGCTGAATGAATTCGATAGCTTCCCTCTAAAGGCCGGTCCTCTCGACGCACTGCAACACGTCCGTTACGTCATCACCCTCGACTCCGACACACAACTCCCCCGCGGCACCGCAGCCCGCATGGTCGGCACCATGGCGCATCCGCTCAATCAGGCCATCGTCAACCCGCGCCTCCGCATCGTCACCCAGGGCTACGGCATCCTCCAGCCGCGCGTCGGGGTCAGCGTCGCCTCGGCCTCGCGCTCCCGTCTCGCCTCCCTCTACTCCGGCGAGACCGGCTTCGACATCTACACTCGCGCCGTCTCCGATGTCTATCAGGATCTCTTCGGCGAAGGCATCTTCGCCGGCAAGGGCATCTTCGAAGTCGCCATCCTCCACGAGGTGCTCGACCGCCGCTTCCCCCGCAACGCTCTCCTCTCGCACGACCTCATCGAAGGCTCCTACGCCCGCGCCGGCCTAGTCACTGACATCGAAATTATCGACGACTACCCCTCGCACTACTCCGCCCACACCCGACGCAAGCATCGCTGGGTGCGCGGCGACTGGCAGATCGCACGCTGGCTCTTCGCCGAAGTCCCCGACGAATCAGGCAAATCCGTCCCTAATCCCATCAACACCATCTCGCGCTGGAAGATCTTCGACAACCTCCGCCGCAGCCTCGTCGAACCCGTAACCTTCCTGCTCTTCCTCCTTGGCTGGTTCATGCTCCCCGGCGGCGCACTCTACTGGACCATGGCCGGCTTGGTTCTCCTCCTCCTCCCCGTCTTGGTCCAACTAGCCTTCAACCTCGGCCGAGCCCTACTCAAACTGAGCTTCGTCGGCGCACGCGAGGGCTTCCTCACCTTCGCCACCTCCTTCGGCTTCACCATGCTGAACCTCACCTTCCTCCCACACCACATGTTCCTCGCCATCGACGCCATCGTCCGCTCGCTGAGCCGCACGCTGGTATCAGGCAAACACCTGCTCGAGTGGGAGACCGCGGCGCAAGCCGAATCCGGCAAATCCCGAACTCCCCTCGACATCTACTTGCAGTTCTCCCCGTCGCGGCCGTACTCATAGCCATCGCCCTCGCCTTCCACAACATCTGGTCTCTCGTAGCAGCCTCGCCAGTTCTTCTTCTCTGGGCCATAGCGCCTCTCGTAGCCATTTGGCTTGACTCGCCGCCTCGTCGCGAGGAAGGCCCCCTCACCGCAGAAGACACCCACTTCCTGCAGCAGCAAGCGCTCCACATCTGGCGTTACTTCCACGACTTCGGCGACGAAACAAATCATTGGCTCATCCCCGACAACGTCGAAGAACAAAACACTCTTCAGATCCGGAAGCTCTCCCCCACAAATCTCGGCATGCTCTTCAACGCTCGCCAGGCAGCATACGAATTCGGCTTCACCACGCTGCCGGAGTTTGCCCAGGCCACGCTGGGAACCCTGGCCACCTACGACCGCCTTGAGAAACAACGCGGCCATATCTACAACTGGTACAACATCGAGACCCTGTGCCCCATCCCGCCACACATTGTCTCCGCAGTCGATAGCGGGAATCTCGCTGCCTCTCTCTATACGCTCCGCACCGGCGCCCTCGATCTTCTCAAGCGCCCAATACTTGCACCGGAGACCTTCACAGGACTGAAACAAACGCAGCAGCCACCCGTCAAAACGACAATCACCCTCACGTCCGCAGAGACTCCTTCGTCAGCCATCAGATCGCATCTTCGATCCATCGCCCAACAGACCAAACCCGCAGCTGCCCCTCCACCAAATCAAAATCAGGACAGCAAGCAATGGTTCGCCAACGAGATCTCAAACCGTCTCTCTGCGTTGTCTAACTTCGCCGAGCACTACACCCCATGGCTGCTTCCCCGCTTCGAATCCCTCTTCAATCCACCTCAACTTGACGGCTCCGAACACAAAGCAATTCCAACGCTCCTGGACGCCGCCGAATATGTAACAGAATTAGAATCAAAACTAACCGGCACATCCCGCGATCTGCCAAAAGACTCCACGCTTGCCACCTCCGCCGCCGAACTGCTGGCCCTCCTGCCTGCCACAAGGCAGCGTCTCGAGCAGCTAAAATCCGACGTCACAAAAATCGCCGCCGAGGCAGAGCGCCACGCCGACGCCATGGAGTATGGATTCCTTCTCGTCGAAGCCCGCCAACTCCTCTCCATCGGATACGACGGCATCACGCACGAACTCTACTCCTCCTGCTACGACCTCCTCGCCTCAGAGGCCCGCATCGCATCCTTCATCGCCGTTGCCAAAGGCGACATCCCCCAACAATCCTGGTTCCGCCTCGACCGCTCTCACGTCCTGGTCAACGGACGCGCTGCACTCCTCTCCTGGACCGGAACCATGTTCGAGTACATGATGCCGTCCCTATGGATGCGGACCTTCCCGGACACTCTCATCGCACGCTCTCTCGAGTCGGCGGTCCGCATACAAAAAGATCACGTCCGCAACATCCCTTGGGGAATCTCCGAGTCGGGCTTCTCTAAAAAGATCCTCAGGGGCGATACGGCTATCAGGCCTGGGGCATTCCAAAGCTAGCGCTGAAGTACGGCGCCGAAGACGGCCCTGTCATCTCCCCCTACTCCAGCTTTCTCGCTCTCCCTCTTCTTCGCAAAGACTCCATTGCAAACCTTCGACGCATGGCATCGATGGATTGGATGGGCACCTATGGCTTCTACGAAGCGGCCGACTACACCCAGGGCAATCAGCCAGAGCTGGTTCGCTCCTGGATGGCTCACCACCAGGGCATGTGCCTTCTCGCCGTTACCAATCTTCTCAAGAACAACATCGTGCAGGAGTGGTTCCACGGCACGCCTCGTGTCCGCGCAGCAGAACTCCTCCTCCACGAAAAAGCTCTGAGCAAGGAAACCCTCAAGGATCTCGAAAAACTCTCGAAGTCACAGGCAACCGAATAGCAAGCCACGTCGCAGCAAAAAAGATGGGCAGTGGATTCAATCCCACTGCCCATCTTTCTCTGCTCCGTGCTGCCGTTAGAAGTGGAAGCCAACCTCCGCAGTCAAAGCTCGCGGCGTCACATAGTGCGTACCGCTGAACGTCGAGAGGAAGTTGTACAGCGCCACCTTGTTGGCGAGGTTGACAGCCGTTAGACGGAGGCTCACCCGGTGCTTGTCACCGCCGAATAGATTGTCCTCACCGACCGCAGCATCGAAGAGGCTGCGTGGCTTTACCCGCGAGGGGTTCTTGTCGTCATTTTCTGTTCCTGGCGCTGGGATCGAAAGGAGGCTGGACGTGAGTTGAGTGGCGAGGCAAGGCGTCGGCAGCGGCGTTGTGGGCGTAGCTTTTACACCATTGCAGGAGAGTCCGGCTTCGAACTCCTGATCCGCGGTAAACCCGCTGAGATCGATCGCCGGCTGACCATTGAGCGTTGTCGAAACACCCGCGCAGTGGCTGTTAGGGTCGGTGATGTTGTAGCAAGGGGTAGAAGCCGCGTTGAGGCCGCTATCGTATCTCCAGTTGAAGCCGACCCAGGGACCGCGTTTGCCCGGAACCTGATACTGAACATGGGTCGTCTGGTTGAACTTCTCATCATGGTCGATGCGGAACGGAAACCCGCTCTGTCCCACAGTGGCTCCCGCACCGGCGCTCTGAGGCGGGAAGAATCGTGCAGACACCGAAGACATCGACACGAAGGCGGAGAAGTTGTGATAGTTCGGAAGATCGGCGTGGATTACGAAGCCCGGAATCTTCGAGTTGTGCCAGTCAATGGGGAAGAAGATGGGCGTGTTGCCAAGGATGGAGAAGTCGAACGCGCTATGGGTGTACTTCCAGATGTAGTCGCCGCCGACGACGAAGTTCTTTCCGAATCCCTGCTGGAATCCGGCATGAAACTCGTTCCGATATCCCGGCGTTACGACGTTCGATCCTCCCTGACAGTTGAGCAGAGGAGCCAGAATGTTACTCGCGCAACCTTGACTCGAAAGCACAAGATTTTCATTGAACGGTGACTCCAGCGTCCGAGCATAAGAGACACGAAGAACGGTTCCAGTCTGCTTCACGCTGTAGGATATGCCGAGACGAGGCTCCGCCTGCCGCGCGATAGCCAGCCCGTTGTACAGATCCCCGCGAATCCCAACGTTGAACAGCCAGTTGCCCGCTTTGATCTGATCCTGAACGTAAAGCGCAAGCTCTTTGATGTCCGTATGACCGAAGTAGTTGAAGCTTGTGCCGCCGCGGGTAAGGTCGAAGGGAAGCAGGACCGGATTGAAGCTTCCCCCGACTGAGGGATCATTGGAAAAGGCACCCGCCGCCGCACACTGTCCGGGATCCGTAAAGCCGGGAAGAGCCTTCCCGCTGCCATCCACGCACGGCGAATTGAACGTGGAGTTGATCACGGCAATCGGATCTCTCTCCCGCAGAAACGTCTGCTGATAAAGTGCGCCGATCTTGATGTTGTTTCTACCGTACTGAACGGAGTAGTCGGACCGGACGCCGGCGTTCAGCAGGCTTCGGTTCTGGCTGATCGTCTGGCTCTGGATTGGACCAAGATCCGCTAAGGGGTCATTGCTCGGATAGTAGTTGAAACCGTCTCTACGAACGAAGCCTCCGAAGTTGAAGATCGCATTCGAGCCGATCAGATGGGTGTAGAGCGGCGCGATGTCGAACGTCTGAATCTTCGCGCGCTGATCGGTGTTTCCTACGCTGCCAAACACAGGACTGCTGGTAGAGCCTCCACTGATCACATTCTGAACGTTCAGGTTGTCGAAGGTGTTCGGCGTCTGAAACCAGGAACGCGTGTAGTTGAAGTTGACGTGGATCGAATCCTTCGGTGTGAAGCTGCGGTCAACGCGATCGAAGAAGTTGAGTTCGTTGCCCTTGTCATGGAAGACGGCAAACTCAGGGCCATCAAGAAACCGGCCCGAGTTCAACCCGTCCGCCTCGAAAAATTTCCCCAGTTCGCGCCGCCGTAAGAGAGATCGAAGCCCCCGTCGCGGAGCCGAACGATCCATACGAGGAAGTTATGCTTCCATGCGGAGTGGTCGAACCCTGGCCCGAGCGGGTCGTCACATTAATGATGAGGCTGGTCTTGCCACCGTATTCGGCGGTCGGGGCTCCAGGGATCGCCTCAATCGACTGGATCGCGTTCGACGGGATCTGGTTGGAGAACACCTTGCTCTGCTGATCGGTGATCGGCTGTCCGTCAATCGAAAACGAGTTCGAGGCGTGATCGCCAAGACCGTGAAAGAGGCCGTTGGAATCGGCCGCCACACCCGGCGACGCTAGGGTAACCAGCGAGCTGAGTGAAGAAGACTGGCTCTCCAGCGGCAGCCTGTTGAACAAGTTGCGGTCCACATTCGTGTGTGCCAGCGGGTCATTGCTCACCAGGTCTTCGGCTTCAACGGTCACAGAGGTTGACGATCCCTCCACTTTCAAAGCGATTGTCATGGTCACAGGGATCGACGACGTAATACGGGCATCCTGCGCAACAGCACCGAAGCCATTAGCAGTTGCCGCCAAGTGATACGAGTTTAGCGGGAGATTCGTAAATTGGAAGTGCCCGCCGGAATCGGTCGCCATCGACCTGGAATAGCCGCTGACAGGATTTGAGATTGAAACGATCGCACCTGGGATCACGGCGCCGACAGGATCGGTTACCGTTCCACTAACGATGCCTGAGTTGGACTGTGCCAGAAGCGTCGAGACGGACGCGAGCATGGAAAAAGAAAAACCAATATATATACGGCACGACGTGAAGACGAGTGCATATCATGACCCCTGAATTGTTCAGTTACTTGCTTGTAAACGCAAACCTACGAGAGAGGAGCGTTGACAGGCGGGGGTCGGGTGAAGAGTGCAAACGTGAAAAAGTCTTCGTCCGCGTCAGCGGATCAAAACCTCTACAGCAGATACGACACAGGCGACAAACAGCGTCACCGGCGGATGCGCAACCTCCACAGCTACGTGGGCCGCAACGCAGAGCGCGCAGTCCGCATGCGAGATGTCGTCAACCGGGTGGGAGTGAACAGCCTGAATCGTTCCGGTCGCCAAAACCAGCAATACACAGATCAGCGCGAGGAAGATCCTCCACGAGCCCTGCATATTCGTCTTTGGCCTCAGGCTCAACACAATAAATCTAATATAGCGCAGTATCTTACGCGAAAAAACGCCGCAAACCCGCGTCCAAATCGTCTCAAACGCCGCCAGCTACTGCAGCACATTGAAAACTAAGGACAATCGCGCATTTTCGCTACTGCGAATTTATTCTTGATAATCTTCAGACCAGCTGCACGCCGACCTTCTTAGACTCGCGATCCAGCAGCGTAATCCGAAAGCTCCGAATCTGCCCCGCACGAACCGGTTCAGCCTTCGTCTCCTCAGCGCTCGGTCCATTCTTCCACCGCGCCGCCAGCATCGAGCTGAACGACGATAGATCCGCCACCGCCGACTTCGTCTCTTCCTTCGCCGCAGCCTCCACAACCAGCCGCGCCCTCGCGCGAATCCCCTCGCCCAGCTCCACCGTGCCCTGCTCACCCAAAACCTCGATCAGACGCCCCGTCACCACATCCCCTTCGTTGTGCTCCGCGATGTACTCGTCCAAACCCGTCGGCACCAACTGCTTCATACTCAACTTGATCTGCCTCTTCTCCCTGTCGAAATCGAGCAGCTTAGCCTTCACCACCTGCCCAACCCGCAGCACATCCTGTGGACGTTCAATCCTCTTCTCCGCGCTGATCTCGCTGACGTGAATCATCCCCTCAACTCCCTCGGTCAGCTGCACAAACGCGCCAAACTTCGTAAAGCTCGTAACCGGCCCCTCCACCTGCGAGCCCACCGTAAACTTCTCCGCAGCATCCACCCACGGATCCCCCAGCGTCTGCTTCAGTCCCAGCGACATCCGCTTCTCCGCCGCACTCACGCCAAGAATCATCACATCAACCACATCGCCCGGCTTCACCAGGTCCCCAGGCTTCCTCACCTTCTTCACCCACGACATCTCCGAGATATGCACCATCCCCTCAACCCCTGGCTCCAGCTCCACAAACGCGCCAAAGTCCGTCACCCGCGTCACCGCTCCACGCACCCTCTTTCCCGCAACATACTTCCCCGCCACCGCGTCCCAAGGATGCGCCATCAACTGCTTCATCCCCAGCGAAATCCTCTTCCCCGCCGCCTCAACCTTAAGTACCTTCGCGTCAATCTGCTGCCCCACCGTCAACACATCCGCCGGCTTCTCCACTCGCGCCCACGAAATATCGCTGATGTGCAGCAATCCATCCACTCCCCCGATATCAACGAACGCGCCATAGTTCATCAGGCTGCGCACCGTACCCGACACCACATCACCCTCGCTGATCTCCCCAAACCGCCGCTCCTTGGTCGAACGATCTTCCTCTTCCGCCACGGCCCGCCGATCGACAACCAGATCTTCCTCCGCAACATCCAGCTTGATAATGCGGCAGCGAATCTCCTGCCCCACCAGCTTCTCCATCTCCGCAGCATCCTTCGCCCCACTCCGCGACCCCGGCATAAACGCCCTCACGCCCACATCTACCGTCAAGCCGCCTTTCACCACGCCCGTCACCGTCCCCACGATGGTGGACTTATCCGCAAACGCCTGCTCCAGCGCGCTCCAGTCCTTCGGCTGCTCCACCCGCATCCGCGACAGCTCGTAGTACCCCTCTTCGTTCCGCCCCTTCACCGAAACCAGCAGCTTGCCGCCCGGCTCTACCGTCTCACCCGCGCTCTGGAACAGAGCAAGCGGCAACACACCCTCAGTCTTGTAGCCAATATCGACGAACACCGAATCAGCCGACACCGCAACCACAGTCCCCTCTAGCTGCTTTCCGCCATCACCCGACCGGTGCGAGTGCGTCTTCTCATACTGCGAAAGAATCGCGTCGAACGACTCTGTGGACTCGGGGGATTCGGTGGATTCGAAAGACTCGAAAGATGTGGGCTCTTTAGCGCTTGGGTTTGACATGAAAAGCTGGGGCCTCATTCCTACTGATTCTGGCTAGAATATCACCGCGTCGCGCTCCTCCGCCTCCGCTCTACACCCACAACGACACCACCATTTGCTTCTCCGCGAATCGGCTTTCTGCCATAAACTCTCATCTCATGCTCCGCACCTCTCAGAGAACTCTCCTGCAAGCCTTCACGCTCGCCCTGGCGACGATTCTCTTTGCCACGTATTCAGCACACGGCAGCATAACGCTCGATGACACCAACACCAACATCCTCATCACGCCCACGCCGCTGATGAACGGATCCCCCTGCCTTATCACCGTCACTCCGCCGAGCAATGCACTCTCCGTCACTGGAAACTGGCAAGCTCATCGCTTCTCCTTCTTCTCAAACTCCGATCACCGCACATGGTTCGCGCTCGCCGGCGTCGATGTCGAACTGAGCCCAGGCAACTACCCCTTGACCGTCGAAGTAGATCTCAAGAACGGAACCCACCAGACGATTCAACAGCAGCTGACGATCGAAAGTGCGCCCTATCTCCAGGTTCCTCTCACCGTGCCTGACAAGTTCGTCCAGCCCGACCCCAAAGCACTCAAGCAGATCGCCGCAGACAAGATCGTCAAAGACAAAGCCTTCGCCTCTTCAGCCTCCAGGCCGCAATGGACAGGCAACTTCCTTCCACCCCTCCGTCTCGCGCCCGAATCCGACTCCTTCGGCAACCAGCGCCTCTTCAACGGCAAAGTAGCCAGCGTCCATCGCGGCCTCGACTATCACGCCAAACTCCACACACCGGTCGCAGCGATCAACTCCGGCCGTGTCGTTCTGGCCCGGCCACTCTACTTTGAAGGCGGCTGCGTCGTCATCGATCACGGCCTCGGCCTCATGAGTGTCTACATGCACCTCTCGAAGATTGAAGTGTCCGTGGGCCGCCGCGTTCGACGAGGCCAGATCATCGCCCTGAGCGGCGCCTCCGGTCGCGCCACCGGCCCCCACCTCCATCTCGGAGTACGCTGGCAAGGCAGCTACCTCGATCCCGCAAAGCTATTCCAACTCCAGATGCCATCCTTCAAATAACCTGTCCTGCCGGACGGGCGCCCTGCGCGGGCGGCGGTCACTTCGTGACGCGTATACCGGTCTCGGCGAACCAGACAGCATTGCTCCTCCCGTTGGTCGGCACGAGCTCTTGCCTGCGACCAGCGGGAGCACCAAGCGAAGCGGTATACAAGTCACGAAGTGACCGCCGCCCGCGCAGGGCGCCCGTCCGGCAGGACAGAGAGCCTTGTCAAGCCCCTCCCGCATACAACCCAATCTTTTTCAATAACATACGAGTGGCGTATAAGTTATCACCCACCCGCTATACTGGAACCAGAACTAAGAAATCCCTCCGAACCCGGAGGGATTTTCACTTTAGCGGCATAACCCTTTTGTTTACACGAACCTGCAAGTAACCCTATTGGAATCAAATTTTTACCGGAGATGACGAGCCATAACTTAATGATAATAAGAGACTTACACGCTGGTAATAGGGGGTACCCCAGGCCCCTAAGGCAGCGGTTTAACCGGCCTCTGGGCCTCTTCCAAATCGGTGCCGAGCAGCCGCCGAAGCGGTCTCTGGATCGCCCGCAGCAGCGCCCTGGCAGCCAGTAAAGCCGCCGCCAGGCAAACCACGGCAATAGACGCAGCAACCACAGGATGATGTGTCGCAAACCAGGTCAGCCCCACCGCCGTAACATCCTCGGCTGAGCTAAGCGCTATATTCGACACCGGCTCCGGACTCGGCGTTACCGCGGCCCGCAAAGCAGTCTTCGATCCATGCGCCGCCAACGCCACCGCAGCGCCGATCGCCGTAGCCAGCACCTGCATCTGCGGTGACAGCTGCGAACTCGCCTGGTACGCCACCAGCGCAGCGATAGGAATTCGAACAAACGTATGCAAAGCGTTCCAGACCAGATCAAACGCCGGAATCTTGTCGGCCACGAACTCGATCGCGAACATAATCCCGCACACCACCAGAACCCAGGTGTGCCCCAACGAGTCCAGACCAGGAGGCAGCGCAACCCACTGTGTACGCGCAAGCAGCCCAAGCGTCAGCACCGTAGCATAGATATTCAGCCCAGCCGCAAAGCTGGCAGCAATCACAAGCGCCGTGATATTAGCCGCACTGAAGCTCATGTGGCTGAAAGTGTACCGCCTCTCGAAAGCAGCGGCTCACATTTATTAATCACCCGACGCTCTACCGGCGAACAGCTCGCTTGATCTGCGCATACTGCAGCAGAATGAAGCTGTCCGTCATCCCGGCAATATAGTCGGCCACCACGCGAGCCAGACCCTGGTTCTCCACCGACTCGAAGTGGCTCACCGGCAACTCCTCCGGATCGTTGATCCAGTAGTCGAAGAGCACCGTGACTACCTCTTCCGCCTTATCATGCTCGTGTTCGAGCGCCGGGCAGGTGTAAAGCGTGTCGTAAAGATACTGCTTCTCCTGCAGACGCTCCGCTTCAACCTCAGGCGAAAACAGCGCCAGCCGGCTGGAATGTCTGCGAACGTCGGCAAGCGTCTGGGCACCTATGGCCACCACGTTTCGCGCCGTATTTTCAATCAGATCGTCGGTAAGAACGTTCTGCATCAACTGCAACGCCTCGTTGAACAGGAACTTCTCGTCGACGCCAACATGTTCTCTCTCAACCGTCTTGTAGCACCGCGCGACGATCTCCACATGCTCGCAGATATGGCCGATCTCAAGCAGTCCCGACTCGACGCCGTCGTCAAGATCAGCCGTAAGATAGGCGATCTCGTCGGCTAGATCGATCAACTGCGCTTCCAGCGGCGGTCGCTGATCCAGCAGCAACCCTGTAAGATCCGGATGCTTCTCGATGCTGTAGTCACGAGAGTGTTTGATGATGCCCTCGCGAACGCCCAGCGTCAGATTCAGTCCGCGATGCGCCGCATATCGCTGCTCAAAGTGATCGACGATGCGCAGTGCATGAATGTTGTGGTCAAACCCACGGCCATGACGCTTCAGGCACTGATCCAGCGCCCGCTCCCCCGCATGTCCGAATGGCGGATGTCCGATGTCGTGAACCAGCGCCAGCGTCTCGGCCAGATCTTCCTGCAGACCAAGCGCCGCTGCTGCCGCCCGAGCGATCTGGGCGACTTCAATCGTGTGCGTCAGGCGACTCCGAAAGTGATCCGAGGCGCGACTGGTAAAGACCTGCGTCTTCCCCGCGAGTCGCCGGAAGGCGCGAGCCTGCACAATACGCTCCCGGTCGCGCTGGAACGGCGTCCGCGAAGGCCGAAAGGGTGCAGGGTACACACGAGTCAGCAGCTGGTCGCCCGGATCGGCAACGACCGCGCAGCGATGAAGATTGAGTGCCATAGTCAACTCTAGTGTAAACGGCGCGAGGCTCCTCGAGATTCGCTCGAGGAGCCTCACACGCTTGCCGCTAGGGCTCTATTTCACGGAGACGGTTCCGACCTTCGCCAGCTTTACGCGCGCGTTTTCGAGCTTATGCTGGACCTTCGCAACATCCGCGGGATCGGCATCCGCGGGCAGCGAACGAGCATATTCGGTCATCGAGCGCTCCCACTGCACCACCGCCATCTTCAGGTTCCCAGTCTTCTCATAGACCTCGCCGAGATGGTCATGCACGGTGGGGTCGGTGTTGATTCGCTCATTCGCCTTGCGCAAATTTTCCTCTGCCAAAGCATATTGACCGGATTTGTAATAAACCCAACCCAACGAATCCAGAAACGCGCCATTCTGCGGATCGAGCTCAACAGCCTTGCGGATGAGCGTCAGAGCTTCTGGAAGTCGAACCCCGCGATCAGCCAGCATGTAGCCAAGATAGTTCAGAACTGTCGCGTTCTGCGGATCAATCGCAAGAGCCTTGCGAAACTCTGCTTCGGCCAGATCGTACTGTTTCTGGCGGTCGTAAAGCGCACCTCGCAGAAACGCCACGTAGAGCTTCTCATCGGGCTTCGTCGCCAGTGCATCAGCGCTCGTCAGCTCCGCAGACGCTTCCTGGTAACGCTTCAGACGAGTATGAATCTGGGCCAAAGCCAGATGCGAGTCACGCTCGTCCGGAGTTCCCTTCGTCGCCGCCAACTGCGCATTCGCCAACGCGATACCTTCATCAACCGAACCTGTATCGGCAAGCTGGCCGGCATACATCAACTGGATCCCGTGATCGTTCGGCATCAGCTTCGCAACCTCCGCAGCACTCGCAGTGGCTTCCTTCCACTGATGAGCATCGCGATAGGCATCGATCTGGCCTTGATAACCAGTCTTGACGTAATCGCCACCAAGCGCAGCTACTTGCTTGTAGGCAGCAACAGCGTCTGCAGTCTTGTTCTCCTCACGATAGATGATCGCCAGCCGATCCAGGAAGATCGAGCGATTGGCCTTCTCTCCATCCGTGTACTTTCCATCGGGATGCGAAGTGTCAGCCACCAGCTTGACGAGCACCCCAATCGCATCGTCATAACGACCCAGCGAGTCGTAGATAAGAGCCTCATTGTAACTAAGCTCAAGCGAGTCCGGAGCCAGCGGCTTAGCCTTATCGAGTGTCTTCAGCGCGTCGTCATAATGCCCTTGTCTCCGCTCGATCTCGGAGATATGGATCTGCGACTGGGCGTCTTGCGGCTCAGCGGCGACAATCCCGTTCAACACCTTCAGCGCCTCATCCAACTGCCCATCGGCAAGCAACGCGTTCGCGAGGCCGCGTTCCGTGTCCAGATTATCCGGCTCAAGGTCCAGAGCCCGGTGATACGCAGCGATCGCATCCTTATTCCTCTTCAGCTGCTCATAGCTCGCACCCAACGCGAACTCGACACGCGGTGACCGATCGTCGACCGGAATAGCGCTGAGCACATCGGCGGCACGCTTCGGATCTCCCTGCTCGCTATAGAGGCGCGCCATATTAAGCGCAACCTCCTCCGAATTCGCATCAATCCCCTGCGCCGCCTTGAACTGAGCCTCGGCTTTTCCCGAGTCGTGATTCAGTCCATATAACTGACCCAGCAAGAGACGCGTCTCCACATCATTCGGCTTCAGCTGAGCAAGCTTTTCGTACTCTGCAATCGCGAGTTGAAGCATCTGTCCGGACTGAGAGCTTTGCATGTCTCCAAGCGAACGCAGATAAACCTTTCCCAGCAAGGTATGGGCTTCAATATCATCAGGGTTCTTGGTCACCTGGTCCTGCGCAGCCGTTACAGCCTCACGAATGCGACCGATCTTGAAGTAAAGATCGGCCAGACCATCCTGCAGAAGGCGCGAAGTCGGATCGGCATCCAAAGCCAACTTGTATTGCTCCACAGCCTGTGTTGCATAGTCCGACCGCCCCGCATTCACGGCCATATCTTCGTAGAGCCGCGCCAACCCGTAATGGTAGTACGAAGAGGCACGATCAGGTTGAACCGAAGTTGCAACCAAACCCTTCGCAGCGACTGGAGCCTGAGCGATCATCGTGTGCGAAACAAAAAAAGCGCCGCAGCGGGAATCAGCCGGAGATGGCGAATGGAGGAGGCACGTAAAAGAAGTGTCATGATGTAGTTTCCTGTGCCGACGGAATGGAAGTCGATACTGCGCGACTAGACACTGGTTAGACGACGCCGCCTGCGGATTGGATGCAGGAGGCCCAGACTAGCCGTTTGCGCAGCATGGCGGTGATTATATCCGTCATTAGCCCAAATCTGGAACATTATCCATGGCGAAAGTGCCTGACCCCTGTAAACGCCATCGCCACTCCCAGTCGGTCTGCAGCCTCGATCACCTCGGCATCCCGTACCGACCCCCGGGCTGAATCACCGCCGTAGCACCAGCCTGCGCTACAACTTCCAGGCCATCAGCGAAAGGAAAAAATGCGTCAGAGGCTGCAACTGAGCCGTTTAGCGGCAGCACGGCTTTCATTGCACCGAAGCGTGCCGCATCCACCCGGCTCATCTGGCCCGCCCCGATGCCGACCGTCTGGCCATGTCCGCCGCTGAAACGAGCGTAGACGATCGCGTTCGATTTGACGTGCTTGCATACACGCCAGGCAAAGAGCAAAGCACGCAACTCCTCGGCAGTGGGGGCTCGTTTGGAGACGACCTGAAGCCCCCTTCGCTGATACGCAACCGATCGGCATCCTGCACCAGCATCCCACCTGAAACCTGCTTCAAGACGCGTGGGGTATCAGCAGGCGAGATCTCGAGGAGCCTAAGATTCTTCTTCGCGCCAAAACGTTCCAGCGCCTCGCTGGTGAATGAGGGCGCGACGATCGCCTCCACGAACAGCTTGGCAATCTCCTCCGCTGCTGTTGCATCCACCTCACGGTTAACCCCAATTACTCCACCAAAGGCCGACACCGGATCGGCCTCAAGTGCCCGGCGGTAGGCTTCCGCAACGGTAGCTCCGGTCGAAGCTCCACAAGGATTCGTGTGTTTGATGATGACCACAGCCGGCTCATCGAACTCACTGACCAACTCCCAGCAGGCGTCCAGATCCACAATGTTGTTGTAGCTGAGTTCTTTCCCTTGCAACTGCTTGGCGTTCGCCACACCTTTTCCGCTGCCGTCTGTATAGAGCGCAGCCTTCTGGTGCGGATTTTCTCCGTAGCGAAGCGATTTGAGAAGCGGATCATTGACCCGAATAGTTGTAGGTAACTGCTCTCGCGAAAAGATAGCTTTGCCGCTCGGCGTCTCAATGCTTTCCAGCGCCGTCGCTATGCCTGCATCGTATGCCGCAGTCACCGCGAAGGCCGTCTTGGCGAGCCTCCAGCGTGTCGAGTGACTCAAACGACCGGAGTTCGCGGCCATCTCCTCCGCCAATCGAGAATAGTCCCCAACCGAGGTGACAATCGCGACGTCCGCGAAGTTCTTGGCTGCCGAACGAACCATCGACGGTCCACCAATATCAATATTTTCGATCACCTCCGCGAAAGCAACCCCGGACGATTCGCCGTGTTCTCGAACGCGTACAGGTTCACCACCACCATATCGATCGGTTCTATCTGGTGCTCAGCAACCGAAGCCATATGTTCCGCGTTATCACGAATATGCAGAATTCCACCGTGAACCTTCGGATGTAGGGTCTTCACACGGCCATCGAGCATCTCGGGAAATCCGGTCAAGTCGCTAATATCGCGAACAGGGAGACCGGCTTCTCGTAGCGCACGGGCAGTCCCCCTGTTGAAACCAGGTCCACGCCGAACGATGCGAGACTTCGAGCAAAATCAACAAGCCCAGTTTTATCGGTAACAGAGAGTAGAGCGCGGCGGATCTGCCGAAGATCGGTAGGAGCAGCTAAGGAAGCGACGTCGTGTTCAATCATCACCTGACTATTCTAAGCCAGCACAGGCTACAACCTATCGTCACAGCAGAGCCGAACCAGTCAGCGAGCTTACGTGCAGAATCTGGTGCGTAATGCACCAACGCTTCAGCCCATTGGCGACATTCTCCACTGCACGCGGATCTGCGTAACTGGCCGTCCCAACCTGTACCGCAGTCGCTCCGGCCATCATGAACTCCACCGCGTCCTCAGCCCGAACAACTCCTCCCATGCCAACGATAGGGATCGTCACATTCTTTGAAACCTCATGCACCATCCGCACCGCAATGGGCTTGATCGCCGGGCCGGAGAGTCCTCCGGTGATATTGGCGATACGAGGACGACGCGTCTCAACATCAATCGCCAGAGAGACGAAGGTGTTGACGAGTGAAACCGCGTCAGCTCCCCGTCCGCTGCGACGCGTGCCATCAATCCAATATCCGTAACATTGGGTGAGAGCTTGACCATCAGAGGCCTGCGAGCAGCTGCCTTGCACCGCGCCACCAACTCCCAAAGCTGCGGCGGATCTGTCCCGAAGACCATCCCTCCGTGGCTGGTATTCGGGCAACTCGCATTCAGCTCATACATCGCTACATCGGGGGCATCGTTCAGAGCTTGGATGACCTCAACGCAATCCTCGATGGTGAACCCGAAGACGTTCGCAATAATCACCGTGCCTGTGATCTTCCTCAGCTTGGGAAGTTTTTCAGCGATAAAGGCGCGAACCCCCATGTTCTGCAGCCCAATCGCATTCATCATCCCGGCGGCGGTCTCTATGATTCTCGGAGCCGGGTTGCCTGCCATCGACTCGCGCGAAAGCCCTTTCGTGACGAACCCTCCTATGCGATCCAGAGAGACAATATCCTCGAACTCGACCCCATAACCGAAGGTTCCGCTTGCCGCAATCACCGGCGAGCTAAACTCAACACCGGCGACGGTCACCCGCATGTCCGGACCTTTGGTTCGTGCAGTCGCGCTCACTATCTCGATTCCGTTCCCATACTATCCAGTGTAGCGGTACTCATCGCACGTTAGCATCACCCGACCGTAGCGCCTCGATTTGTCCGCGCCCAACATTGGCGTCGGGAATTGACCCCGCACAAAGCGCTAGTGCTTCGACGCAGCCAGTCGATGCATCTCCGAACCCGCCATCAGGAACCCACCGACACCATACACATAGCTCGCAGAAGGCTTGAACTTGCCCGGCTGCCCATCGATCGGCTGAATCGAACCCAAGCGTCCATCAGCATAGATATGCCCAAGCATCCCCTTCCACGACTTCTCCACCACCGGGAGATACGTCTTGCGATCGAGAATCTTCTCGTTGATCCCATACGCAATCGCAAACGTAAAAAACGCCGACCCAGACACCTCCGGCAGGTCGTAAGACTCAGGGTCCAACAACCCCGATCGCCACAACCCATCCGGACTCTGAATCGCCGCCAGTTTCCCGGCCATCTCACGAAACTGTGCCACATACCTCGGTCGCGCAGGATAGTCCGCCGGCATGATCCGCAGCACGTTGACCAGCGCACCCATCACCCAGCCATTGCCGCGCGACCAGAAGATCGGCTTTCCGTTCGCCTGTTTCTGCGTAACGTAGCGGCTGTCGCGAAAATAAAGATGCTCCTGCTGGTTATAGAGGCTCCCCGAAGTTAGCCACCACTCGTGATCCATGTAGTCGAGATATTTCCGATCTTTCGTAATCTCATACATGCGCGAAAGCACCGGCGGCGACATGAACAGCGCATCGCACCACCACCAAAGCAGCTTATTCGAATCGTCTTCCCGCATAATCAGACGATCCATAATCGCCTTCGTGTCTGCCATCCGCACGGGCTGCGAGTCTTCGCGATAGAGATCCAGGTAAGCCTGCCCTAAAGCCTGATCATCTGCGTGAGGAAACCGCGCATCGAGCAGCGTCCACTCCGACAGTTCCGCCAGATGCAGAACAGCATCACGATACTTCCGATCACCGGTAGTCTTCGAAGCCGCCAGCAGACCGTCATAGAGCGCAGCAAAGGTCCACTGCTTATTGAAGTGGGGCTCCGCATAAGCAACCTGCCAGTCGGCAACCTTCTTTATCGCCGCATCGATCGCCTTCGGCTTCAACTCCGTCGAAAGTCCCGTCGCCGGTGGCCCAGGATCATCCGGAGCATCCCCCGCGGCGTTACCGTCCACCGGCACAACCTTCGCTGTCGAAGCTACTTCCGGCGCAGACTGTGCAAAGGCCGTCATCGAAACAGCCCCGACAAGTACACCAAGAGCAAAGCCACGCGAAACTCTCGCCGCCAACCCACTTCGCGAAATCTTGCCGGGAACCCACCGCCGCAGCACCACAAAATTCCAGAAAAACATCATTCCTAAACCAGACTCCCATTCATTACCAGCGCGACTGCACTCCGCAACCGCGCCGTGTTTCCTTCAAAGGCAGGCCGCAACCTCGGCGCCTTCGAAAGCGCATTCTGTTTGAGTTCAGACTCAACGATCGGCCCGAACAGATACCACGCAGCCGTAATATCCCCAACCACCACGATCTCACTCGGAGCCAGCGCATTGGCAACCATCCTCAACCCGCGTCCAAGAAACGACGACATCTTCTCGAGCGCCTTGACCGCATGGACATCATGGGACTGCGCCATCTTCACCAGCGCAGCAAAGGTAGGCGGCGCACTCGCCCCACTCATCTCCTCGTAGTAGCGCAGCCCCGCGCGATTTGAGCTGACAGTCTCCCAGCACCCTCGCCCCCCGCAACCGCACCGCGGCCCGTTCATCTCCATCTGCACATGGCCAAACTCTCCAGCCATGCCGTTCGCGCCGCGAAGCAACTGCCCATTGGCAAAGATCCCCGTTCCAATTCCCTCCGAAACATTCACCACCACCAGGTCATGCAAGCCGTCGCTGTCGCCGAACCAAACCTCCGACAGCGCGCATGCATTCGCGACGTTGTCCATCTCAACGCGCAACCCCGTAGCTTTTTGAATGCGCGACTTGATACTCGAGATAGGCCACTTCAAATTCGGCACAAAGATCGGCTCATCCCGGAGAGGGTCAGCACGGCCCGGCAGACTGATGCCAATTCCGTCAAACGATTTGTCGCTATGCGCCGCAATCAGCTTGCGAATCGCAGAAATAATCGGCTGAATCGCCTTCTTCGGATCCTCCGGCAACTCCACCACATTCTGCGCCACAATCTTCCCGCCAAGGTCGGTCACCGCAACCGTCGTCTGCGACGGATGAATATCCAGCGCAATCACAGCACGCTGATGATTCAATTCGAGAAAAGTCGGTCTGCGACCGCGAGGTGGCCGCCCCGTCGAACCCTCCAGAATCCACTTCTCCTTGATAAGGTCTTCGACGATCAGCGAGACCGTGCTCCGCTGCAGGCCGGAGACGCGGGCAAGATCGGCACGAGAGAGTGGCTGACGAGTCCGAATCAGATTGAAGACAAGGTTCCGGTTGATCTGGCGAGGCGTTTTGTTCGACGCGCTCTGTCTGCGGGTAAAGGTGAATCGAGCCGAATGTGTGGTGGGCATCGTTTAGCTTTCGTGTCTCATAAGATCAATAGGCGAAACCATATCAAAACATACGAACTGGGCAAACTCGAACGTCGCACTGTCGTTCGAATCTTGAGCCGCCCATCGCTTGACATCTTTGGCGACGAGTCTTTATATCACTGGAGGTCAAGCATTTTGTAGATACTTTGAATTATTGTTTCGGAAACGGTATTCAACTCCTCTCCCAACTCAAGAGGCGCGCGCATGCTAGCCTGAAAATCGTGGCGACCTACTTAGAGCAATCGCTAACAAAATTAAAAGAGTTCGAAGGCTGCATCCCGTGGATGTATCGCGACACGGTAGGCAAAATCACCGTCGGCGTCGGCCTCATGCTCCCCGACGCCAACGCCGCCGAGTCCCTCCCCTTCCTCCTCGGCAGCCGCCCAGCTACGTCACAAGAGATCGCCGCCGAGTACGCCCGCGTCGACTCCCTTCCCCAGGGCCGAGCCTCCGCCTTCTACAAATCCCCTAACTGCCTCGAACTGCCCCAGCAGACCATCGACGCAAAACTGACCTCAGTCCTCCAGGGCTTCGAAGCCACCCTCCGCACACATCTCCCCCACTACGACACCCTCCCCGACGGCGCAAAGCTCGCACTGCTCGACATGATCTACAACCTCGGCCCCGCAGGCCTCTTCAAAGACTTCCCGCACCTCATCGCCGCCGTCGAGTCCGGCTCATGGACAGAGGCTGCAGCCCGTTGTCTTCGTCGAGGCCCCAGCGCCGCCCGCAACGCCTGGACACGCGAGCAGTTCCTCTCCGCTGTCGTAACCAACATCCAGGCAGAGGCCGAGAGCCTGTTGAAGCAAATCTGGCGTCTCATACGTCAAATATGGAACGCCTTATTCGGCCCCCGGTAATAGAGCCCGGCCCCGGGCTTCGATATAGTGGAACTCTTGACTCACAAAGTCTGCGGAGGGCTTTTGGTAAAGGTAAAACGTAGAATCGCCCCCATTGCGATGATTGCTGCATGTGCAATCGCTCTAACCTCGGCAGCGAAGGCACAGGACCTCGCAAGCTTCGAAAAGCGCACCACCGTCAAAGTTCTCCCCAACGGCCTCACCCTCGTCATCTGCGAGCGCCCCGAAGCCCCCGTCTTCAGCTTCTACACCCTCGTCGATGCAGGCTCCGCCGACGACCCCGACGGCGCCAGCGGCATCGCCCACATGTTCGAACACATGGCCTTCAAGGGCACCACCGAGATCGGCACCACCGACTACCCAGCAGAAAAGATCGCCCTCGCCAAAGTCGAAACCACCTACGCAGCCTACGACGCCGAGTATCGCAAGCGCGTAGGCCAGAATGCAGAAAAACTGGCGCAACTCCTCAAATCGTTTCAGGATGCGCAGGCCGAGGCACAAAAATACGTCATCCCCAACCAGTTCTCCCAGATCGCCGAAGAGAACGGAGCCGTAGGCATCAACGCCAACACCACGGAAGACTCCACCCAGTACTTCTGGAGCATGCCCTCCAACCGCCTCGAGCTCTGGGCCTATCTCGAAAGCCAGCGCATCGCCCATCCCGTCGAGCGCGAGTTCTACAAGGAGCGCAACGTCGTCCAGGAAGAGCGCCGCATGCGCTCTGACTCCTCCCCGTCGGCCGCATGGTCGAGCAGTTCCTCGCCACCGCCTACGTCGCCCATCCCTACCGTCGCCCCGGCGTAGGCTGGGAGAGCGAGATCAGCCAGGTCTCCGCCACCGAAGCCACCACCTTCCACGAAAAATATTACGTCCCCGCGAACATCGTCATCGCGGTCGTAGGCGACCTCAAAGCCTCCAAGACCATGCCCGTGCTCGAGCGCTACTTCGCTCCCATCCCCGCCGCCCCGCGCCCCGAGCCCATGACCACCGTCGAGCCGCCGCAGGTCTCCGAAAAATCCGTCACCATCCGCGAAGCCACCCAGCCCTTCTACATCGAGGGCTACCATCGTCCCGACTACCTCGACCCCGACGACTCCGCCTACGACGCCATCTCCGACATCTTCTCAAACGGCCGCACCGCTCGCCTCTATCGCTCTCTCGTTCGCGACCAGTCCATCGCTGCCGAAGCCCAGGGCTTCAGCGGCTTCCCCGGCGACAAGTACCCCGGCCTCTTCGCCGTCTACGCCGTCCCCTCCCCGGCCACACGCCTGAAGAGATGCGCGCTTCCATCCACAAAGAACTCGACCGCCTCAAAAACGAAGACGTCACCGACGCCGAACTCGAACGCTACAAGACCCGCTCCCGCGCCGACCTCCTCCGCGGCCTCGCCGACAACGAAGGCCTGGCCCATCAACTAGCCGAGTACCAAACCCGCTTCGGCGACTGGCGCGAGCTCTTCAACCAGCTCCAAAAGATCGACGCCGTCAAGAAATCCGACATCCGCCGCGTCGCCAACAAAATCTTCACCGACAGCAACCGCACCAGCGCACGAATCGAATTCGTCCCACCCCAACGCAAAGCCCCGCAAGCCGCAGAAGGCGCAGGAACAGGAACTCCAGGAACCTCCATGCTCACCGCACCCCCAGCGCAGACCGCTGAGACCGCCGGAGGTACGAAATGAACCAGCTCTCCGAAATGGCCAAAAAACTCCGCACACCCCAGCAAAGAATCGTCATCTCGACCGAAGCCGCGCGGCCTCATCGCGCGGCGCAGTGGAGAGACCACCGTATTTCGTCTTTGCTCTTGTCGTTGCCGGCTCTCAATCCACGTCGGCGAAAATTAGCAGCCGGCTTTTCAAAGCTAGCCTTCACCGTCGTCGTCTCTTCATGGCTGCTAACCACTCTCGCTGCCTCTGCACAAACCGCACCAGCAGCAACAGCCACCACACAAGCACAACCGTGGAAACAAATCCCCATACCACCCCTCCCCGCCTTCAAACCCGCACAACCCCACCGCGTCGAACTCGAAAACGGCGTAGTCCTCTTCCTTCAGGAAGACCACGAGCTCCCCTTCATCAACGGCACCATCCTCATCCGAGGCGGCAGCCGCGATGAGCCCAATGCAAAGGTAGGACTCACCTCCCTCTACGGCGAAACCTGGCGCACCAGCGGCACCGCCACCATCGACGGCGACAAGCTCGACGACGTCCTCGAGGCCAAAGCCGCGTCCATCGAAACCAGCGGCGGCACCGCCTCCACCTCCATGGCCTGGTCAAGCCTCAAAGGCGACTTCGACACCGTCTTCGCATCCGCCATCGACCTCCTCCTCCATCCCACCTTCAAAGATGACAAACTCCAACTCGCCAGGCAGCAGCTTGAGACCGGCATCGCTCGCCGCAACGACGACGCCGGCAGCATCGCCACTCGCGAAGCCGCGAAGATCGCCTACGGCCCCCACAACCCCTACGCACGCGAACTCGAGTACTCGACCGTAGAAGCCGTAACCCTCGCCGACCTCAACGCCTGGCACACCCACACCGTCGTCGGCAGCAACATCATCGTCGCTCTCTCAGGCGACTTCGACTCCGCAGCCATGGAAGCCAGACTCCGCGCCGCCTTCGCGCCCATCCCACGCGGCCAGCGCTTCCAGTCCTTCAAAGCCACCTTCACCGACCCCAGACCCACCGTCAACTTCGTCTCCAAAGATGACGTCAACCAATCCAACGTCATCATCGTCGGCCTCGGCACCGAGCGCAGCAACCCCGACTACTACGCCCTCTCCGTTATGAACCAGGTCTTCTCCGGGGGCTTCGGCTCCCGCGTCGTCCAGGACGTCCGCACCAAACTCGGTCTCGCCTACACCGTCGAAGGAAACTACGGCGCCTCCTACGACCACCCCGGCATCTTCGTCGTCGAAGCCGCAACCAAGAGCGCCACCACCGTAGCCGCAACCAAGGCTCTCCTCGCCGAGATCGACCGCCTCAAAACAGAACCACCCACCCCCGCCGAACTCAGCAAGGCCAAAGACCAGGTCCTCAACTCCTTCGTCTTCCACTACGATTCTCCCGATAAAACGCTAGGCGAACAAGTCACCCTCGCCTTCTACGGCTATCCTGTCGACACTCTCGAAAAGTACAAATCCGGCATCGAGAAGGTCACCTCCGCCGACGTCTCTCGCGTAGCCAACAAGTACATCGACACCAGCAAACTCGCAGTCATCGTAGTAGGCAACGAATCGCAAATCACACCGTCGCTGGCCACACTAGGTCTAGGCACCGTAAAGAATCTGGACATCACCATTCCACCCCCACCAGGCGGCAAACCCGCAGAATAAGCGACCAACGGGAGCACCCCGCAAAGCAATCACAAGTCACGAAGTGACCGCAGCCCGCGCAGGGCGCCCGTCCGGCAGGACCCAATCACGCAGTTCACACAGAACTCCCCTCAAAGGGAACGATGGCGCTATCCTTGGAAAGCGTTATCGTCCCGGAGGTTCGTCATAAAAAATTCGCACGCGTTTCTGCTAGGTGTTGCCTCGCTCCTGCTTAACTCTCTCCCCCTCTCAGCCCAGCGTCCTCCGGCAACGCCGCTCATCACCCACGACCCCTACTTCAGCGTCTGGTCCACCGCCGACAACCTCACCGACTCCGACACCACCCACTGGACTGGCACTCCACAACCCATCACCGGCATCATCCGCATCGATGGCAAGCCCTTCCGCTTCCTCGGGCACAACCCCGACACCATCCCCGCCATGCAGCAGACGGCTCACTCCGTCGCACCAACCCACACCACCTACGAGTTTCGCCAGAACGGCATCACCCTCCGGCTCGTTTTCTTCACGCCAGCTCTCCTCAGCGACCTCGACGTCCTCTCCCGCCCAGTCACCTACCTCACATGGACCGCTGAATCGACCGACGCCACACCGCATCAAGTCTCCGTCCTCCTCGACGCCGATCCCGTCATCGCCGTCAACGACCGCAGCCAGCAGGTCAACTCCTTCCGCAACCAAACCTCTTTGCTCAACGTCCTCTCCACGGGCTCCCAGGAGCAAAAGATCCTCAACCGCTCCGGCGACGATCTCCGCATCGACTGGGGCTACTTCCATCTAGCAGTCCCCAAAGACGCGCACTACGCAACCTACCTCGCACCACATCCAGCCACCGCCTTCGCCGCAACCGGACAGCTCTCAACCACCGACACCATGGACATGCCCGAGCGCGCCGACCACTCCGCCTCTGCACTCTCCGCCATCATCGACTTCGGCTCCGTCTCCGCACAACCCATCACCCGCCACGTCCTCGTCTCCTACACCGATAACTACGCCATCCAGTACCTCCAGCGAAACCTCCGCTCCTACTGGCAGCGCAACAACCAACCCGTAGACCAGATGCTCGATCAAGCCGAACAGCAATACTCAGCACTCGAATCACGCGGAGAAGCATTCGACAAAGAGCTCACCGCCGACCTAATCAAAGTTGGCGGCGAGCACTACGCCTACATCGCGATCCTCTCCTACCGCCAGGCCATCGCCGCACACAAGCTCGTAGCCGACGCCAACGGCGACCCCATGCTCTTCGCCAAAGAGAACTTCTCCAACGGCTGCATCGCCACCGTCGACGTCCTCTATCCCTCAGCTCCGTTCTTCCTCTTCTTCAACCCGAAGCTCCTCGAAGCCCAGCTCCTCCCCGTCCTCGAGTACTCCTCCCTCGCCCGCTGGAAGTTCCCTTCTCCCCTCACGACCTCGGCCAATACCCACTCGCTAACGGACAGGTCTACGGCGGCGGCGAAGAAACCGAAGAAGATCAGATGCCCGTCGAAGAGAGTGGCAACATGATCATCCTCGTCGACGCCGTAGCACGCGCCGAAGGCACACCCCAACTAGCCCAACGCTACTGGCCCCAGCTCACCAAATGGGCCGAGTACCTGAACATCCACGGCCTCGACCCCGAAACCCAGCTCACCACCGACGACTTCGCCGGTCACGTAGCCCACAACGCCAACCTCTCCATCAAAGCCATCGACGCCCTCGCCGCATACGCCGACCTGGCCCATCTCCTCAAACAAGAGTCCGTCGCAAAGCAATATCAAGCCACCGCAAAAGAGATGGCTCAAAAGTGGATCACGATGGCGAAGGAAGGGGACCACTACAAGATCGCCTTCAACAGCCCCAACACCTGGAGCCAGAAGTACAACCTCGTCTGGGACAAGATCCTCGACTACAACCTCTTCCCCAACAGCGTCCGCGACAGCGAGGTAGCCTTCTACCTAACCAAACTCAACCTCTACGGCCTCCCCCTCGACAGCCGCGCCGACTACACCAAGCTCGACTGGTCCATCTGGACCGCAACCCTCGCCTCCAACCCCGACCAGTTCAACGCCATCATCGACCCCATCTATCGCTGGACCAACGAAACCCCAACCCGCGTCCCCCTCACCGACTGGTACGACACCAAAACCGGCAAACAAGTAGGCTTCCAGGCCCGCAGCGTAGTAGGCGGCGTCTTCATCAAAGCCCTCTCCGACAAACAACTCACCGCAAAGTGGCGCAGCAAATAGTCCACTCCAGGATCGAGCACCCTCCTCGCGGGCAGAAATTTTAGTACCATTCCGGGGAGGTTTCATCATGCATGAACGCAACAGCGAGGCGAAGCGCGTCTCTCCGCTGGCGATGGACTCTCAGGAGTTCCGAGAGGTGGGCCATCAACTCATCGACCGGATCGCCACGTTTTTGGAGACTCTTCCCCAACAGCGTGTCACCCCCGCGGAATCCCCAACATTAGTGCGGCAAGCCGTTCAAGCAGATCGCCCCCTCAGCGACCGTGGCGAAGAGCCCGCGCTCATACTCAACCGGGCCGCCAGCCTGCTCTTCGAGCACTCGCTCTTCAACGGCCATCCCCGCTTCTGGGGATACATCACCTCCTCCGCCGCACCCATCGGAGCGCTCGGCGACCTCCTCGCCGCCACAGTCAACCCCAACGTAGGAGCCTGGCTCCTCTCTCCAGTCGCAAGCGAGATCGAAGCCCAGACCATACGCTGGATCGCCGATCTGCTCCACTATCCCACCGACTGCGGTGGTCTCTTCGTCAGCGGTGGCAACATGGCCAATCATGTCTGCTTCCTCGCAGCGCGTCAGGCCAAGGCGAATTGGAACCTTCGCACCTCCGGCCTGAACGGCGTCCCTCTCCGTCTCTACTGTTCCAAAGAGACTCATACCTGGATTCAAAAGTCTGCCGATCTCTCCGGCCTCGGAACCGACGCAATCCGCTGGATCTCCACCAACGATCAACTGCAGATGGACGTGACCGAACTCAAAGAGCAGATCCGGCGCGACCTCGCTGCAGGCGAGCGCCCCTTCCTCGTTATCGGAACCGCAGGCTCCGTCAGCACAGGCGCCATCGACCCGCTGCCGGAACTCGCTGCGGTCTGTCGTGAATTTGATCTCTGGTTTCACGTCGACGGCGCCTACGGTGCTCTCGCCGCTCTCCTGCCTGACGCTCCCAGCGCTCTCGCCGCGCTAAAACTCGCAGACTCCATCGCAGTAGATCCGCACAAATGGTTGTACGCTCCTCTCGAAGCTGGCTGCGCACTCGTACGCAATCCGGACAAGCTCCGCGACGCCTTCGCCTATCACCCGCCTTACTATCACTTCGGAACCGAGGCCATCAACTACTTCGATCTTGGCCCTCAAAACTCGCGCGGCTTCCGAGCCCTCAAAGTCTGGCTCGCCCTGCAGCATGCTGGGCGCGAAGGCTACGTGCAAATGCTCTCCGCCAATATCAGCCTCGCCCAAACGCTCTTTCAACAGGTGAAGCAACACCCTGCCCTCGAAGCTCTTACCCACTCGCTCAGCATCACCACCTTCCGATACGCCCCGCCCGACCTCACCCTTCGCGACGAGAAAACGCAGACCTACCTCGACGATCTGAATCGAGAGCTTCTCACTCGTCTGCAAAACAGCGGCGAAGTCTATCTCTCCAACGCCGTCATCCACGGAAAGTTCGCTCTGCGCGTCTGCATCGTCAACTTCCGCACCTCTCTCGACGACATCCACGCGCTGCTACCCCTCGTTACACGAATGGGCAAGGATCTTGATCTCGAGCTGCGCCCTCAGCATCTCGCGCCTTAGCCTGCCGGATAGTCTCAAAGAAATAAAAGAACTACTCTCACGCCATCCGTAACGTACTCTCACCGATCCTCATCCACTGCGTTGCAGGGCCGCACTACGGTTACTCGCAGGGAGCTCTACTACTGGAGATAAACCACCCTGCATGAGACCATAGTCCTCTATGGACTCCAACGAATTCGCCATCGCCATCATGGCCGCCGGAAAAGGCACACGCCTCAAAAGCAAGCACCCCAAAGTCCTTCACGAGATCGGCGGCCGCGCTCTCCTCCTCCACGTCATCGCCGCCGCCGAAACCGTCGTGCGAGCTGACCACATCTTCTGCATCATCGGCCACGAAGCCGACCGCGTACGCACCGCCGTAGCCTCCACCGGAGTCCAGTTCGTCCTCCAGCCCGAGCAGCGCGGCACCGGCCACGCCCTCCAGATGCTCAAAGCTGACTTCGAGCTCTCCGGCAAACCAATCCCGCAACATCTTCTAGTCCTCTCCGGAGACGTCCCCCTCATCCGCCCCGAAACCATCGCCGCCCTCCGCAACACCCACCTCCGCGAACACGCCGCCATGACCATCCTCACCGCGGTCCCAACCGACCCCACTGGCTACGGCCGCGTCCTCCGCGCATCCGGAGACAGACCCGAAGTCACCGCCATCGTCGAACAGAAATCCCTCCGCCCCGACCAACGAAACGCACCCGAAATAAACTCCGGCATCTACTGCTTCGAAACCGCAGCCCTCTTCGCCCGCCTCGATGCCCTCACCACCAACAACGCCCACGGCGAGTTCTACCTCACCGACATCGCCGCCATGCTCGTAGCCGAAGGCAAGCGGGTAGTCGCCATCAAAGCCGACAGCGTCGACGAGGTCCTCGGCGCCAACACCATCGCCGAGATGATGCACCTCGACGCCGCCATGCGCCTGGCCACCGCCCACCGCCTCATGGCCCAGGGCGTCACCATCTTCCGCCCCGAGACCTGCGTCATCGACTCCACCGTCACCATCGGCCCCGACACCGTCATCGAGCCCTACGTCCAGCTCCTCGGCACCACCCACATCGGCAGCGACTCCCGCATCCGCTCCTACTCCGTCATCACCAACACCACCATCGGCGACAACGTCACGGTCCACAACGGCTGCATCTTCGACAGCTCCGAGATCGCCGACAAAGCCATACTCGGCCCCTACGCCCGCCTTCGTCCAGAGAGCCGCATCGGCGAAGCAGCCCACATCGGCAACTTCGTCGAAACCAAAAAGACCATCGTCGGCAAAGGCTCCAAGGCCAACCACCTCAGCTACCTCGGCGACGCCGTCATCGGCGACAACGTAAACATCGGCGCCGGAACCATCACCTGCAACTACGACGGCGTCCACAAGCACCCCACCATCATCGGCGACGGCGCCTTCATCGGCTCCGACTCCACCCTCGTCGCCCCCGTCACCATCGGCGCCGGCTCTTACATAGCCGCCGGCAGCAGCATCACCGAAGAGGTCCCCGAAGGTGCACTGGCCCTTGGCCGCAGCCGCCAGACCACCAAGCCCGGCTGGGTAGCCGCCCGCAAAGCCGCCAGACAAAACACCGGCAGCTGAACCATCAGCCACAAAGCCCAGCCACAAGCCCCGCGGTTGTTGTGAGCAGGTTTATTTATGTACCGCCTCCGACCACGGAGGCACCACACCCGTCATCCGCGCATAAGCGATCAGCTGTCCCATGTGTTCATTATCGTGAACCAGAATCCTCAGATACATCCCATCCACCGTCACCTCTTTGCCTTCAATCTTGACCTTCCGCTGAAGCTCCCCGGCTTCAACTGAGCGCGCGCGGTCTTCACCGCATCCAACGAGCGCTTTAGAAACGCAATGACATCCGCCTTCGAGGTCACAGTCTTCTCCATCTCCTGGGACTTGATATCCGCCGGCATCGCAGGTCCGGTCACACTTAGCAGGTAGAAGTTCGCCAGCGCGATATGCATGTACACCTCGCTCGTCGACCTCACCCCGGGCGCTGGACGCCACGCAAACTTATCCGCCGGCGTAGCCTCTGCCAGCGCAACCAGCTGCCGCGAGACATGCGTCCATTCCCCATCGTAGCCCTCCCACAGTCCCTCCATCTGGGCATGCAGAGAGCTGGTGCACATCACCACCAGAAGTAACAGCGTCTTCATGGCTTCCCTCAATTGCTTTCTGTGACTACAGGTTGTCATCTCGATCTGTCCGCACTCTCAATCGCATCGCCAAGCGAACGAGAGCAGTCGTGGATGGCGCCAAACTACATCCGCCCTGCTCTATCTGTCAAAATCTCAGGCAACGCAAAAAAACTCGAAGATCGTGGCGCATTTTTCGCACCTCTCAAAACACGTTCCAAAGACCCACATCCACCATACAAACCACCACGATCTCACCATCAATTCACCACACCAAAACACGCCTTTTTCCACAACACCCCTCAAAAACACCGAACAAAGACGAGAAACCGGTGCACGACCCATAAAAGGATTTTTTTACCGAAAGCTCCCCAACCAACCGCTCATCCAGTCGCCCTGACCGCCGATAAAGACACAGAAGAGAAGCCGCTCGCATCCAACCAAAAGACGGCAGCGTCGCTACGCGAAAGTATCTATCCATGACGCAGGAACGAATCCTTGTAGTTGACGACGAAGAACCCGTAAGATCGGTCGCCGCAGCACTTCTTGCACGCAGTGGATACTCCGTCACCACCGCCGAAAGCGCCGAAGACGCCCTCACCCGGCTCCAGCAGGACCCCGACTACGACCTCGTCCTCTCCGACGTCATGATGCCAGTCACCGACGGCCTCACCCTCCTCGACCACCTCTGCACCGACCACCCCGGCATCCCCGTCGTCATGTTCTCCGCCATCAACGACATCTACGTCGTCACCAGCGCCTTTCGCCGCGGCGCAGTCGACTATCTCCTCAAACCCTTCGAACGCACCGACCTTGAAAGCGTCGTCCTGCGAGCGATCGAGCACGGCCGCCTGCGCAAACAGAACACCACCTACCGCCACAACCTCGAAGCCATCGTCAACACCAGAACCGGCCGCCTCCGCTCCACCATGCAGGACCTCGAGCGCAGCTACGACATCACCCTCGAAGCCATGGGCGACGCACTCGATCTCCGCGACCAGGAGACCGAAGGCCACTCGCGCCGCGTCACCGCCTACACCAACGCACTCGCCCTGGCCATGGGCCTCGAATCCGAAGACCTCCGCATCATCGCCCGCGGAGCCTTCCTCCACGACATCGGCAAGATCGCCACGCCCGACGCCATCCTCCTCAAGCCTGGGCGCCTCACCCCCGAAGAGACCGCCATCATGAAGCAGCACTGCGAGCGCGGCTACGAGATGGTCCGCAAGATCTCCTTCCTGCGCGAGGCCGCCGAGATCGTCTACGCCCACCAGGAGCAGTTCGACGGCAGCGGCTATCCACGCGGCCTCCGCGGCGAGGAGATTCCCTCGGCGCGCGTATCTTCGCTATCGCAGACGCCCTCGACGCCATGACCTCAGACCGACCCTATCGCAGGGGAACAACCTTCGCGGCGGCCAGGGATGAGATCACTCGCTGTGCCGGAACCCAGTTCGATCCGCAGATCGTCGAGGTCTTTCTTGCCCTTCCCCCGAAACCTGGTCCAACCTGCGCGTCGCAACAGAACTACGATCACCTTCCCCGTCATCGCAAGGCACCCACGCTCTCCCGGTTGCGCCGGACAAACAACGCAGCTAGGATCGCAAGGCGAGGTAATTCTCTATGAGCAAAGCCATGAATGCGGATGAGATCGAGGACGTTCTTAAGGCCCACCCAGAGTGGCATCTCAAAGGCGGCAAACTGGTACGCGAATGGACTTTCAACGATTTTCTCGAAGCGATGACCTTCGTCAACCGAGTCGCTGTCCTGGCAGAGGCCGCAAATCATCATCCCGACATCGACATCCGCTATAACCATGTTGTCCTTGGCTTGGTCTCTCACGACGCCGCAGGAATTACTCAGCGCGACGCCTCTATGGCCAGCCAATTGAGCAACGAGTTCCCTCCCGCATAAATACTGTGTGTTACCGGTCTTGGCAAGTGAAGTTTCATGGGTCTTCCCGTTCTTCGGAAGAAAGCCCACGATAGGTCGTCTGCTGCAGGAAAGGTGTTCCCGCCACGAAGTTGGCCGCGCCACGCCTAGTGAGCCAGGCGGGACAGCTTCTCATAGGGTGCCTGTAATAGAGGATCCTGCTTACGACTCGTCATCTCGACCGAAGTCGCCGCTCAGCCTTATCGCGCGACGCAGTGGAGAAATCCCTGTATTTTCTCCTCTCCCTTATCCCGTACATTGACGCAAAAGTCGCTCAGCCCACACCCAGCTAAGCAAAAACTGTATTTCATAGAAAGAATTTGAACCCCTATTATTAATCTAAGAAAATGTGTGGAAAAACTCTTGCTTTCTATAAACCATTTATCATGAGCATTTTATAGAAGAATTCGAAGAAGACATAGGCCACAAAGCGACCGCAAAATCATCAATTTTCTATGATGGAACATATTTACGTTTCTTTTCCTCCATATTGTGGTATCTTCATTTCAACGCAGCGTGAGTCTTCCGCCCGTGAAATATCTCAGCCGGCACCATCGAACCAAGGCTGATACAAGTTGCGTCACTGGCCTCCCGGCACGAGCAAAATACCGTTCGTGCCGCATTTTTTTGTTCTGACGCCGTCTTCCCACACTTAAAGCTCCGAGCTGCCGCCTCCCTTTCTGCCGCATCTGTCTCGACAGATTTCGCCAGGGACCGGATTAAAGACAAGTGGAGGCAGAGAATCGCCATCTCTTGTTGTCAAGTCCCAAACTCTTGCAATGCTAAGCAGAACAATAAGATGGCTGTGGCGCATGAGCTACGGTTTGATGGCTATGATTAACACAGATGCCGAATCTTCCGCGGGCATTCCGATCTTTGACAAAATAGCTCCATAAACCATTTAGATAGAATATTTTACAGCCTATAGCGACTGCAAGATTAAGAAAATAAACCATTTACGTCCACAGCCCCCCGGGGGAGGGGTACCGCATGTCGATGAACGATTTCCGACCCACTCAGACGATTAGTTGATCCAGATTGCGGGGAAAGAAAATCGCGTGCGAGGTTGATATCCGGCACCACGAGAGATTGATCTAGAATACCGACATGAAACGGATCCTAGGATGCATCGCGTTAGGTCTGGCCACTATGGTGGCCTCAGCCCAGTGGTCAAACCCGTCGGAAGATATCCCTGCCTACAACGCATCTGCTCCAACAAAGCCTCTTCCACCAGTGCTTAGCGGTGATCAGCTGACGGGTGTCTACTTCACGCATCCCTACCAGGTGACTGCTTATAAGATGGCTGCCGCTATCCCGGCCGTGTTACATCAACAACCCTGCTACTGCCACTGCGACCGCGAGATGCATCACAACAGTCTCCATAGCTGCTTCGAAGGCACACACGGAGCCGCCTGTTCGACCTGCATGAGAGAAGCCGTCTATGCTTACCAGCAGACCAAAAAGGGCCAGACTCCGGCACAGATTCGCGCCGGAATCGAGCGTGGCGAGTGGCAGCAGGTCGACCTCGTAAACGCAACGATGTAGCGCCTTGCCGATCTCTCGGCACAAGTTTTTTTGACCGAGTATGCTTGCATCTATGACTTGGGTCTTCTGGGCAGTTCTATCGGCAGTCTTTGCTGCGGCAACTGCGCTGCTGGCCAAAGTCGGCGTCTCGGGAATCGACTCGAACCTCGCGACCGCCATCCGAACGACGGTGATCCTGATCTTTACCTGGGCCATCGCCGTCGCCTTCGAGAAGCATCACGCGCTGGCACAGATCGGTCGACGCAGCTGGGTGTTTCTAGTGCTCTCCGGCATCTGCACCGGCCTGTCGTGGTTATGCTACTTCCGCGCCCTGCAGATGGGACCGGCCTCAAGCGTAGCGCCGGTCGACAAGCTCAGCGTGGTACTGGTCATTCTCGGCGCGTGGCTGTTCCTTGGCGAGCATCTGACTCCGCTAAAGATCGGCGGGGCTTCGCTGATCACCATTGGCGCCGTAATCCTCGCGTTCGCCTGATCTCTGTCTCGGACAGTAAGAGTTATAATCGCAGTAGTTCTTTGTAGCGCCCAATGCAATGTTGGTGCCAGCTCCAGATGGGGGCGTCACGGCTTCGACGGGATTGCTTGTGGCAGAGAGGCATGCCGGGGTGTGGACACCCGTAATCGCTCACAAAACTATAAGTGCCGAACCTCAGTTCGCTCTTGCTGCTTAATTAAATAAGTAGCCGATCGCTCAAGCTTCGCCTACGGGCCTGTACCGATCGTCGCACAGTAGGCTGGTCTTCCCTGCTCCGTCTGAGCGGGTCAGACGAGATCAATCAGACTGGTCGTCGTCGCATCTTCGTCCGTTCTAAGCGCCGATGACGAGACAAAAATGATACGGAAAAAGCATGAAAGCTCTCTGTTGGAAGTTTTTTCGGACGTGGGTTCGACTCCCACCGCCTCCACCAACTATAAGTCATTCATTATAAATGGTTTGTTATTTAGAACTAACTGATTGTGCTAATTTCGTGCTACCGTTTTGAGGTTGTCACCTCAGAGCAGGAGCACCACGCGCAATTGACGGTTCCCTCAATAACTGTGTTTGTCCGACACTCCGTTGACTGCTCCCACAAATGTGAGGAGTTCTACCGACGCTGCAATTGTCCTAAACACCTGCGGTTCACCCATGACGGCAAGCAACATCGAGAATCCGCTAAGACGCGGTCATGGGCAATCGCTGAGGAAAAGAGACGGTCTAGAGAAGCGCAGTTCAAAGCAGCCGATCCCTCTCAGCCTGTCGAGGCGATAGCTACGAAGGCAGAATCCAGACCTACAATCGAACGGGCTGTGGAACTGTTCGTCAGCGACAAACGATCTCAGGGCCTCAGTACCGAAGTCTTGGGAAAGTACGAACGGGAGTTGAATCGGCTGAAAGACTTCATGACTAAGCGGTCCAAGTTCTTTCCACATGAGATTGCCCAGGGAGATCTGACCGAGTTTCGTGCCGGATGGAACCACGTCTATCCATCGTCAACAACTCGCTCGAAGGTGCAGGAACGTCTACGTGGTTTCCTCCGCTACTGCTCAGCTGCAAACCTCATCACCAAACTACCTACTCTGTCCCCTATTAAAGTCAATGAACCCCTACCCTGCCTCTGACTGACGCACAGTATGCGAAGCTGCTGAAGGTCATTCCCATTGAGTTCGACGGCACGAGAGCGAAAAGAATACACGCACTCGTGAGGCTCATGAGACACAGTGGTCTTGCAATACGTGACACAGTGACCCTTGAAAGGAGTGAGCTAAAGAAGGACGACAAGCGAGGCGGCCTCTATCGGATCGTCACCAGCCGTCAAAAGACAGGAACACACGTAAGCGTCCCTATACCACCCGATGTTGCGAAAGAAGTCGAGGCAGCGATGAAGCTCAATCAGAGCGCAAAGTACATCTTCTGGAACTCAGGGACTGGCACAGAGAGAACAGCTGTCACCAACTGGCAGCATGACATCAAGCAGATGTTTGTTGCGTCAGGGATGCCTAATGGTCATTCACATCAGCTGCGCGATACATTTGCGGTCTCACTTCTGCAACGGGGCGTACCCATGGAAGAAGTGAGCAAGCTGCTCGGCCATACTTCAATCAAGACGACCGAGAAGAGTTACGCTCCGTGGGTTACGGCAAGGCAAGACAGACTAGATTCACTGATAGTTGGAACCTGGTAGGGACTGGAATAGCTCCAGTCCCTTTCCGGGATCATGCACAACTCTTACTCTCCAACAAAAATTGTTCGAGAGTTTGGCGAGGTATCCGAATAACCCGATATCTGCGTTTAAATCGACTCTCCGAACTTCCGAGATCAATTACGCCTGCGCGTGACTCGAATCTACGAATCACTGTATCGGTTGAGATCTTCAGAATGTCTGCGACCTCCTGCGCAGTCAGATACTCATCGAAACGTTCAGCAGCACAAGCCTGGATATCAATCGTTCCCTGTTCTGGCCACTGCAACAGATTGTCATCATCGGCGCAGGCTTGCAGAGTGCGCAACACGCTATTCAGTGCGGCCTCACCGTCCTCAGTAGCAAATCCCACATGCCGCCTAAGCTGGCGTGGACTGATGTTGAGCTTAGTTGATACCTCAAGCTGGGACAGTCCCTCACAGAGCATCTTCACGATGTCCTGAGTGATTGGGTTCATCTGTCGGAAGAGACGATCTCTGGATACAGGAAAGTAATAACCCTTGCGCTGCTCTCTCTCTACCTGTTCCTCCTGGACATCTACGATTGCGACAGAGTGGTTCTGATGCTCGAAATCTTCATCGTCGTCACCACCACGCGTATCGGTCTGATTAACATATGTGTTGCGGTCCAGATAGCTTTGGATCTGGGTCAGGATCTCAGGCAGGTGGTAGTTGCCCCACTGGTAGCCTAGCCAGTTCTCCATCTTTCCTTCGTGCGTGTACTTCCCACTCTCTATCAGGCGTGTAATCTTGAGCAGGAATTCACCTAAGATATCCCCTGCGTCTATATACATCTCTGCCCGTTCCGACAATTGCAGATAAATTGCGTTTGACCGCACACCCCGAACGTAGGCAGAAAGCGTCATGTAGAAGCTTTCCCTCTGCCCTGCGGGGTCTTTCTCATACAGGACATAAGCAGCATTCAGTTCTTTTTCAGCTTGAAGCCTGGAGGCACCATAGAGCGTTTTGAGTTTCTTTATAGGCGCAGTAGACTCTCCTAGCTCTCTAGGAATCGTGATAGCCTTTGCACGCTTCGCACCCCACCCCGCAATGACCTGATACCCGGCAGTGACCTCACTCATACCTGGGACAGGAAAACTGAAATCGACATCAACTAGGTCAACTGATGCAGAGTGCGGGGTATTGTAGGGTAGCCATTCAATACCACTCCATACCAAATCAAAATGAACAGGACCGATCCATACACGTTCGATGTTTCTCTTTCCAACGGCCTTCCAAATCTGCCCCTTCCAAGGTTGAGGTTTCCATCCTTCCGCGATGGCGCCAGCTTCCTTATGTGCTTCTCGGTTTAGGAAGTGATCATTGACGAAGTTGAATGTGAGAACGTGATTCGGATTTCTGCTGCTGCCAGATGGTGACGGGGAATGTGACTAATCTGACCAGCCGTATAGGCCAAGTGTTCCTCTAACTCCTGTTCTAGGCGTAGAGCAGTGGCCTCTTTATCTTTGAGGGTGCGTTTAGGATTAGTGCGGTTGGGTTCCTTGGGGACAAGGATGGGTGCAGCCTCAGTTACGAGGCTGAGGGCGACAATATTGGTCATGGTGAAACGATCTCCGAAAGCAGGCAAGGGTCCACGAAAGGGACGATTAGAGTGAGCTATTCCCGAGTACTGTGGGGCACAGCAAACAAATTGTGTGTTTGATAGGCTGTGGCCCAGGCTCGCCTGCTGCCCTAGACCGATGCTCTGGTACTAGGCTGGTGGAGGAGACTACTCTCTCACCTCTGGACTTGGGTCGTTGTATATTTATGCCCAAGCTTCGATTGTCCCGTAGGATGGTCTCTCCGGTCTACGCTGGTTAGATAACTGTCTAAAATACAGACACCTACCCCTCTCCCTACGTATAGGGATGATTTATTTGTACCACGGCTGGAAGGGTTTGCACCAATTATTTTCAACTATTTTTCGTTTCAATGTCCAAAATCATAAATTTGGACAGTTACTACAGGTATAGGAGGACAGTAATCTCTCCTCTGACCTCGATCAAAGACACCAATCACATATGCCGGAACTCCTAGCGAAGCAGGAAGGCGTGATGCAACTGTGAAACTTTGAGCGGGAAGCAGATGTTGCCAGATGCCTTGACGGGTATGCTGGTTGCCAGTTTTGTGCACACTGTGCGCAGAGCTAAACCCACGACTGATAATCGTGGTGCGAGTCAGTTGTTTGAGACTGACAAAATCCAGTGAGCAATCATTGGCGGCGGGGAACAGGTTACGAGTTAGTTATAAAGACCTCCATCCAAGCGTCGGTTAGGACCAACACCCGGTTGGCAGACAGGGTGCAAACCAGCCTGGGGATACTCGTCTGCATGCTCAAATTTTAGAGTTTGTTGGAATGGATAGGGTTAACCTATCTGCGTCTCAAATTATCCAACAACCTGTTAATCACAAAGAGAAATAACAAACAGAACGACCAAATGAACAATCTGTTAACAGGTTGTGTTTAAAGGGAACCACTGGCGAAATTCCTACCGATTGAGCAATGAAAAATAAATATGCTCTCGGTGTCCCAAATCATAAATTTGGACAGTTACTACAGGTATAGGGGATAGAGCATTGTCACTTCTCCGATAGCAGCGATGGGCGCAGACTGGTCCTCTGCGTCCACCCACTCATCAGAAAGCAGGCACAAATGACTATCCAAGAAATACAACTGAACGCCGTGCGTGCCTACATTGCCTGGGTCCGTGACTTGTACCCCAACGAAGAAGATGGAGCAGCCCGTCTCATCCTGGTATTGCAGATCTATGAATGGCAACTGCGGCGATATAAGAATCTCAAGCCAGTCAATCCTGATCAGATGGCAACACTTAAGCATGGCATCAGAACGGCAGAACTTATCCTGGACGACATTTGGGAGAATCAACAGGAGATGATGCAGGGATGGTATCTAGGTTGCACCCCTCAGAATGAGGCGCAGCGACTAGCCAATTTGTTGTGGCAAATCACTCTCGAATTCACCAAAGAAATCCAAGCAAACGAGCAGTTTTATCCAGCATTGAAACCAATGTTTGATAAGGAGCGTGTGGAATACCGCAAGATGCTTGACGACGTTAGAGAGGCAGACCGAATTGACTGAATCACGGAAGGAAGCCAAACGCAGACACATAGCCAGCCGCAAAGCATTAACCCCGCGAAACATTATTGAGAACAGCATGGAGCGATGCGCCGAAGTGAGACGCAAGAACCAGTCTGCGAATGCTCGGGCAACGGCACTGAAGACCAGACCAGAATTGTTGAATGTCGTGTGTGTCTATGTGGCACCTAAATCCCGAACAGAGCAGACTCTGCATGACTGAGACAGAACGCACTGAACTTTGCAAAGATATCGACCCTGAAACGATCCTGCCATCTGAACTCAAACAACTGTTGTCACCCAGCGCACAGAAGCTCTTCCAGGCAATCTGGTTTCTGATGGCTGTTAGAGACAGTGAATCACTTTTTGTTGATCACCGAGATATGTCGCAACGATCTCATGTGGGTCTCAGCAATCTGCAAATGGTTACCAAGGAACTGCTGAATGCAGGCTTGATCACTGTGAGCAGCCAACGGCGCGGTTCAGTCTACAAGCTTCATAAATAGACACTGACATCTCGGGAGTCTTGGCCTGAGTAGGATGAATCGGCTTTGTTCGCTGTGATAGCTTGGCGGTTCTTGCAGTGTTTCTTTCAACGATTCATCTGATGATGACAGGCAGTCGAGCTAACGCTCCTGCCTGATTCATCCCCAAACTGCACACTGTGCAAACCAGAACAGATTGACATCGTGTCTGCAAGCCTCCGAAAGGGACAGATACGTGAAGAGCTGGTGGTGACGGCGCAACAATCCTCCCCACCGGCATTCATCAGATCCTCTTAAGTTGTTGACAGGAGGGGGTAGGTCCAAGGTGAGAGCGGAAGAGTGCCTAGACCGACACGGTAGCCAGAAACTTTTGTCCCCGATTGAAAAAGTTGGCTTTGACGCCTGAACTCTTCGTGAACTCCTCAGAGTCAAGCCCTTTTGCGTTGGTCTGGAGGCGCATTTCTGGGCTTTCGTCTCTGGTTTAAAGGACGTTAGACAGCCACGATCTGCTAAGAATGCCAACTCGTAAAATCCAAACTCTCGGGCATCTGTCGGGGGCACATTCGTCTTGCGCTCACTACGGGGGTAGGGAGTACTGCGCATTTAGACATCAATTCCTCCTGCGAACAAATGAACCTGGTAGGAGGGAAACAGGACTGCAAAACATCAGGGCTTGTGCGTAGATTTCTCCCAAACTCGCACCATGTCAAGTGAATTTTATCCGCAAAGATGCGGCAGGACTTAGTCAGCCCAACGTGGCGGCCCTGCTCAGAAAGAACGAATATGAAAATACAAACCCTTGGGCTAACCCAGCCTGAGAAGAGAAACAGCGTCCTGGAGAATCCAGCCGTGCCGTTGTCTTCCGTGGCGCAGTGGGAGTTCTTGGGTGCTGGCAGTGACACTGAAGCAGCGGAGATTGTAAACACAAACACGGCATTGCAACTGAGCACGGTATTCTCTTGCGTCAAAATCTTGGCTGAGTCGGTGTCCAGTCTGCCCCTCAATCTCTACAGCAAAACTGCAACGGGCAGAACCCTTGAGACCGCACACCCTCTCAGCTACCTATTGGGCAGTGAGCCGAACCCAGAGATGGACTACGTCAGTTGGATGGAAGTCTGCATGTCGCATTTGGCGTTGACTGGGAACTCCTACTGTCAGATCCAACGGGATGCAGAACAGAATCCTATTGCGCTCTGGCCGTTATCTCCACGGCAGACTCATCCATACCGACTAAAAAACAATCAATTGGTTTACCGGACAGAGGACGGTGGAGTGCAGCGTATGTTGGCCGCTGCCGATGTCCTCCACGTGAAAACCATCTCGTTTGACGGTTTGTTGGGCATGTCACCAATCCTCCAATGCAAGCGCCTGTTGGGTGGACAGATTGCCGCTGAGAAGTATGGTTCAAGGTTCTTCGCCAACAATGCGACACCTTCAGGCATTCTCACCATGCCGGCAACCATGAAGGTAAAGCCCGAAGACAAGCCAAAGATGAGAGCAGACTGGGAATCACAGCAGGCCGGATCGAATCAGCATCGCGTAAACATCCTTGATCAAGGAGCAACGTATCAGCAAATCTCAATCTCACCTGAAGAGGGACAGTTCTTAGAGGTGATGCAGTTTAATCGTGCTCAGATCGGTTCAATATACCGAATCAGCAGCCATCTATTGGGCAGCGAGACACGGCAGACCGATGCCAACGTTGAATCAATGAACTCAAGCTTTTTGTCTCAGACCCTTAATCCATATTTGGTTAAGTTTGAGTCAGAGATAAGCAAAAAGCTATTGCCTCGCACTCCAGGGCAGCACTCTACAGCCTCAACTGGTGCACCGAATCCAATAGTCAAACTGGTAATGTCCGCAACCTAATTTGGAACCTACGATACACAGCCCCAGCCATTGCATACGTGCAGGCTGGGGCTGTTTTTTCGGTCTGAAGACCGCGATGATTTATGAAGACTTTTTAGAGCCTAGATCGAGACTGCCCCACCACTAAATACTTTCCTATTTCATACCTCGACTTTGCACACAGCTAACTCATAGGGTCATTCCAGAACCAACGAATTCCGAAATCCAAATGAGTCAAGACAGAAGGAGAAGGGATCATCAACTCTTTAGACGTACGATCACTGCGGTTTGAACAACTGGATTCTATGAGGGGATTGGCGGCATTAGTAGTCGTGTTTCATCACTTCTACCTGATGTTTTACAGAGCGCAGTTCCAATCGAGCCCGATAACATCTCTCATTTATCCTCTGGTTGCTGGACGCGAGTCAGTCATGCTGTTTTTTGTTCTAAGTGGATTTGTACTGGCACTTCCGCTGATGAAGAGGAAGACGGCCAGCTATCCTACCTATGTCTGGAAGCGCGTACTGCGTATCTACGGTCCGTACCTGGGTGCTCTAGCCTTGGCAGTCGCGGCCTGTGCTATCTGGCATGGTCAGGTTCCCTCATTCGCACATGGTGACGCACCCTGGGCCGGACCGGTAAACCTGGGTGCAGTCCTCCAGGCTGTATTCTTTATCGGGCCGGGGAACGATCTAAGGTACAACCAAACCTTCTGGTCGCTGGTTCATGAGATGCGGATCTCAATCCTGTTTCCGTTTCTCTTTGCCGCCGTTGGGAGGCTGGGAGGTCTTCGATCTTTGTTGCTGGTTGCATTCTGCACACTGATCGGCGTGCAGGGTCCAGGCTCACACTTCTTTGGTGACCTCAGCACAATCCAATATCTCGGAATGTTTGCGATGGGTATTCTGCTTGCAAAGCATCGCATTCAAATACAGCATGTGTTTCATCGGCTTACTTTGCGCGGAAGGCTCCTCTTTGCCTGGATCTGTTGCATGCTCTACTACGGGTCGCATATGGTCGGCGGCTTGTGGTGGCATCTGGGAGATATGCCTGTCGCGGTAGGCGCGGCAGGATTTATCGTACTTGGATTGAACTCCAGCAAAGCAAAGGCTCTCTTGCATGTACCCGCGATTCGGTTTCTCGGAAAGATTTCTTACAGTTTGTATCTGGTTCATATGACCGTACTATGTGCCTTAACTGCATTGCTGTCGCATCGGATCAATCATTCGGGCCTGTTGCTCGTATATCTCACGACTTGCATCCTACTTTCCTGGGGATTCTATTTGGCAGTGGAGCTGCCATTCATGAAGCTGAGCCGTCAAGCTGGTACTAGGAATGTGACGCCACAGCAGAAAGAGATTAGCGAAGGAGTCTTTTCTTCCGTTCAGCATCGAACAGATTAAGTGTCAATGAGGGAAACAGAAACTGCAAACTGGCGCACAAACCTAAAGGTAATGAAAGAAGCCCCATCCTTTGCACACTCTGCATTGGGTAGGGCTTCTTTTTGTTTAAGACGCCGATCCCAGCTTTTTCTTGAACTCTTTAGACAGAGCCAGGTGTTCTGCTGCGCTCGCCCTGTGCAAGTCAATCAGCGTATTGTCTCTCCGTGGGTCACCCTCTTCCAGACCCCAGCTTTTGAGATTTTCTTCAAGTTGGTTAGCTACGGCGATCATAAATTCATATGACTTGAAGTGGTTCTCAGCCTGCTTGTGGAACCGTTCTCGGTCCGTCATCACGCTGCCACCTTGTCAGTCTGCTCTACTGCGCTGAACGCTGTTATGGTGAATCGCTGCATGTAAGTACCTCAGATGGATTTGACTTCGATCTGAAAGTAGCTCCGATTCTCAACTAAGCCAAGCTATAAATACAACAAAACAAATGATTTATGCCAAGGTTTTGTTTCCTGTATAGCTAGAGGACAATCACTTCTGAGACAGACTCTTGGGTATCCAATGCTGTTTGCCATCGTCGGACACGTCAAGTACAAATCTGGCCACCTTGCTCCTATGGAGAAAAGTTAACCATGGAGGAGAGTAGGTGATGTTAATCACGACATCGGCGCTACCGATTTTTCCTGGTACCCGAATTCCGTGTCCATCGTCACAGGCAACAGCTGAACTCTCACCCGACTCAAGCTTTGGAATTTTGTTGATTGTTGGCGGCACGATCAACGAGTTACTCATTTGAATGGTCGCCCCACTAGCCGTCTTAATCGAATTAGGACTGCATGACGCATTCATATCAGTCACTGCAAAGCGTCCCCCATTCGTCACATTAAACGGGGTGAACAGCACGTTAGTTTTTATTGGGTTGGGGCTGATAGTTATAGGCGTGTAAAAAGATACGTCCCGAGTGCTAGGGGTACTGTGACTAGACTAGACCAGCCGAGAATACTTTTAGCCTGGCCCCAAGTGTTGTCTTCGGAAGGGTAGGTCTTCTTCCCTCGTTGCGCAATCGTCTGACGTTAATCTGGTATGCCATTTCGACCCACGTGTGATCCTCTTCCCATATTGCTCAATTGAATCTAATAATTCATTCTCAGCCAAACAATGACCCTGTTGAATCCGCGCAAGGCTCACACGGTTCAGTCAGACTCGCATCGTTGTTCCGCACATTTCCCACATCCTTCTTCACTTTCCACGCAACCATCTCTCCCGCGAGATGCGGCCTGAGTATGTCTGTTGGTGGGTGAGCAGGATCTACAGGGCCAAGCCAGCGGCTCCAGTCGGCTCTAGGCACTATGACAGGCATACGGGTATGGATAGACTGCATGAGTTCGTTGGGGTCCGTGGTGATGATCGAGAACGTCTCCAGAGGGACACTCTGCTTTGGATCGTTCCACCTCTCCCACAGTCCAGCGAATGCGATCGGCTCTTTGTCCTTACGACAATCGCATACGCTTGTTTGTTCTTGCCCTTCTCGTCTAGCTTTTGCCATTCATAAAAAGCATCAGCAGGTACGAGGCAATGGCGACGTTTGAATGCCTCCCTGAATACAGGAGCAGTAGTCACTGTTTCTGCTCTCGCATTGATGCTTGAAAACCCAACCTTGGAATCCTTTGCCCAATAGGGAACCAATCCCCATCGCATCATCGTGAGTTCACGTTCCCCTGTCTCACGATTCAATCTGACAACAGGTTGGAAAGTTTGGGGCGCGACGTTGTAATCGGGTGGGAGTTCAAACCCTTGTGGCAGCTTGCCAAGTTTGAATGCGTCAGCAATCTTCTGTTTGTCTGAATGCCTTTCGTACCGTCCGCACACCTAATCTTCCTCCATCAACTGTTCGATGCGTTCCAAGGCGGCTAGCCAGCTGGCGTGTTGCTCATTGCTCAGTGTCTCTAGCGCATGTGTTACCTCTTTGGATGCGCCCTCAGTCTTCAGGTATTTGATGAGGATCGCAACGTCATCATCCAACCGCTGGAGATTCTCCCGTTGGATGGTCGCAATGCGCTCCGAGATGGCAGACAGATCGCGTCGTGCTGGTTCGGGAGTCTTGGGAGCAACGCGGTCTGTGAATTGGAGGGTACTCGCATCCACATTGAATCGAGTGAGGCTTGTGCCTGGCAGCTCGAGATTGACGTACCTACCCTCAGAGCGGACACTGGTGATCTTCCATTCCGAATCAGATCGCTCAGGAATCACCCTGTCTCCTACCTGTGGTTCAGGAGATGTGGGTGGTGATGGTAGTTCAAGTGGCAAGGTTGGATGCGTGTTTGTTTACGTGCTTTAGCCATGATGATGCAGACAGGGTAACAGGAAGGCGCATTTTAAAGAGCAATCCTTTGAAACGAAAACGCCTTGGGGACACTATCAAGATGCACCCTAATCCTCCTGGAGGTAAAACTGATGAAACATGTGAGCATCTTCAAAGCCTTGTCCGTTCCGGTCGCGCTCGCGCTATGCATTTTTACCAGCGTTACTGCTCGCGCAGACACCTACCAAGTGTTCCAGCTAAACTCAGATCGGCCGATTCCATACGGAATCGATGACTCAGGCGATGTCGTCCTGGAGGATTTCACGGTCAATTGCGGCGGACACAACCCCTGCTTTGACACTTACGTGTCAGGCCAACTTGTCGACGTTTCAAGTACTGCTCCCCTATTGGCATACGATAACGGGACGCCGTGTTCGATTCCGGGCGCAGTAGTTGGACCTGGGGTTACGCCAAGATGCAATAACGGGAGAGAACTTTTCACCGCTCCTGAGATTAGCGGCCCTGGACGACTTCTGACAGGAACTCCCACTGATCTTGTCCAGATTTCGGACGAAGAAGGAATTTTTGGACTAATCAACTCTCTAGGAGACGTAGTAGCGGTCAATGGTGCCCAGGGTTATACCTATGAATACCTGGACGTTACGAGTCGCGTCGGAGTTACCCCTGAACCTTCAACGCTTGCTTTGTTAGGTTCGGGGATGTTTGGCATTGCCGCGATGATGCGACGCAAGCTACTGTCAATCTGATTGTAAGTTTGTTCGGGTGAAGCCTCATTGAGGTTCTGCACTTTGGGAGAGGGTAGAGCCTCATCGTTTAGTTCCTTTGCTGCCGATCATCGGGTAGCTGAGGATCAACTTATTGGTTATTCCTGAGCCTCAGCCCAACCCCGTTGCCAAGCTGCACTCTTGGTGTCGTCATTCTGCCCGCCGCTCTGACCACACTTAAAGCCATCGTCGTAATCGGCAATCTCTGCGTCCGTATGCCTCCGCAGCTCAAATGGCTCTGTGTCCAAATCCAAATCTACTGCAGCCTCACCACTGAGACCTCCTTGACTGTAAGCTTCAGTCGTTGGCTCCTTCTCAATTTTAGATTGGGGCACCATTGCGTCTTTTGTGGAGTTCATCTCACACCTCGTTGCAGTCATCACAATTCTCGCCGTGTTCGACGAGGGCCATGTAACAGGCTTGGATGTCATTCATGCGGTCTAAGGAACCTCTGCGTAGGCGTCTGACTTTCTGGGGTCAGGGAGTGGGCATGGAAGATGCGCGGGTTTTGGTTGGTTTGATGCTGTTGGAGGGCTAATTGGAACGCGCATCCGCCCGTTTTCCGGGGCTTCCAGGCGCACTACTGCCCAAGGACTGCCAGACGTTTGCGGTGCAGGTACAGGTTCACCAGCGCGAAGTTCGCGCACAGGCGGTGATGGTTCTTCGCGATGCCTCTGTATCTCACTTTGTCGAAGCCGAAGATGCGCTTCAGGATCCGGAACGGATGTTCTACCTTGGCCCGCACCCTCGACTTACTCCGGTTCTTCTTTTTCTGTAACTCGTCGACATAGTTTTTGAACTTCGTCCGCTTGCAGGTCATGTCCTGTGCCTTCGGAGCGGCCTCTTGGATGGCGTCGGTCTGGCCCTGATAGCCGCCGTCGCCCCACACCTTACGCTCTTGGCCGTGCAGCAGTTCCGGTAACATGTGGCAGTCCGCCACGCTGGCTGCGCTCGTCGCCACAGAGTGGACGATGCCCTCCTCGCGTCCACGCCGATATGCGCCTTCAGGCCGAAGTACCACTGGTTGCCCTTCCTGGTCTGGTGCATCGCCGGGTCGCGCTCGCCACTCGCGTTCTGGGTCGACGAAGGCGCATGCAGGATGGTCGCATCGACAATCGTGCCCGTCGCGATCCGGATGCCCCTGGCATCCAGATGCACGTTCACCGCATCCAGCATCAACCCGCCCAGCTCGTGCCTCTCCAGCAGATGACGGAACCGCAGGATGGTCGTCTCATCCGGCGCAGGCGCAATCCCAAGGTCCACGCCAACGAACCGCCGCAGCGCCGCAGACTCGTACAACGCCTCTTCCACCCCAGGGTCCGACAGATTGAACCACTGCTGCACAAAGTAAGTCCGCAGCATGATCGCCAACCCTACCGGCTGCCCTCCCTTGCCCGCCTTCGCATAGTGCGGTCGTACCAGGGCTTCCAGCGCAGACCATGGAACCACCTGCTCCATCTCGTCCAGAAACAACTCCCGCCGACTCTTCCGCCCGTACTTCTCAAACACACCCTGACTCGACAGACTCTGCTGCTTCATCGCAATCTCCTCGCAGCTATCAGATTAATCAATCAGGCAAGCGATGCAGAACTTGTGCAGACTCTCCCTAAGGGTTCCTCGGTGCCTAAACGATTGACTCCCTCGCCGCAACTGATCAGATATGCCTGTGCCAGCATCATCCCCTCAGGACATGCGGGATAGTCGTCAGTGTTCCATAGAGCTAACAGTTTGTTGTGGTCCATCATCGTGCCCTATGCTTTGAAGAGAAGAAGCGCATCACCCTGGTGAGGAGTCCACCACGCTTTCTCGCGTCCTCTGCCTCAAGCTCCCTCATCCGCTTATTGAAGCGGCCCATCTCTTTGGCGTGCTCCTTAGCCCTCAGATGCGCTTCTACCGAACCACGGTCGTCTGGATCACCAAAACCCATCGGCTTGTATTGCTTCGTAAACTTGATTTGTATAAGCGAAACTTTTGTGGAAAGCGAAAGCTCCAAACATCCGCCTATCGTGTTGGCACAAGCTTCACTGAGCCAGAAGCCTCTGCGTGAAGAGCCAGATTGCCTCTGATGGTTAAGACACGGTAGGAATCACGCACTCACGAGCTGCTTCCGTAGCTGGGGTGCAACTCCACTTCTATTACCGCTTATGTTATTGAGTAGACACAATCGCGGCACGGGTGTAATTTCCTTCCACAGCCGAATATATGTCGCGACGGCATTCCGCCCACCGGATCAGCCTCGACTTAGATCGGAAAAGGCTATGCGAACAATCCTCGCTATTTCTCAGGATGCGATACTTCTCGCAAGTAGGGCTGCTGTACTTCGCAAAACCAATGCGGAAGTTATCGAGGCGAAGGCAAGCGAAGCAAAGAATATTCTCAAGGCGCGCCAATTCGATCTTGTAGTGCTCTGCCATTCATTAACCCCCGCAGAGACGCTTGAGATTGTATCCTTGGCCCATCAGAAGACAATCGCAATACCGGTACTCAAAGTTGTTTCGAACATAGAGTTTGCTTCGGAGCGGACATTTATCGCGCCGGACGTGGTGACTTCATGTCACCCGAAGATTCTCCTAGAAAAAGTGGCGGAGCTTCTGGATGTCTCGCTATCAGGGTGCAACTGATCTTCGATGGCACGGCTCTGTCCTCTGTGGGTCTTCCGTTGAACTCGTTGCTTCCGACTCTTTAGCCTATCGAACTGTTCCTGACTCAATTCAATATCAATGGAACCCGATCTACGCTCTTTCAGAGTCTGCCTCACCGATTGAATGTCTCTGAACCGGCAATTGGCTGATTCCATCAGACCAATGACCTTCTCCGCATCAGTGAACTCCCAATGTGCGCCAATCAGCGTGTTTCCCTGAAGGAAGCACACGCTGTATAGCATCATCGTTTCTGGAGGAACATCTCCACGATGGGCATAGGCGAATAATAAGCGAAAATATGCTGTGGAAAGCCTCTATTCTTTACGGCGCATTTGTAATATGAAAGTGATGGCAAACATATCGCAGAGCACTGTTGTCGTAATGATTAACGTCTTTGAATATCTAGGCTGCTATGACAATTTTTTTAGTTACGGCACAGACGGGCCAATCCTTTCCGCAACTGACCTGAGAAAGCATCTATTTTCGCTAGATTTCAACAACAAATTGCTCGACAGATTCGCGGAATGGGATTGGGCCTTCAAGACAATTCTGCCTTTGATGGGCCCCGGTAATTTTGAGCCAGGAGAAATGTTAGTCTTCGACCAAATTGAAGGGCCTGGAAAAGCTGTACCAACTAGAGGGTTAGGAATCGGCTTGTTTTTGTTTCAGCCAGATCGCGGTTAACCGCGATCTGGCTGGTGAACTCCTCTGGTGTCCTGTTGGCGAGAGCCCTGTGAGGACGACTCTCATTGTATTCCCGCCGCCAGGCTTCGATGATCTGCTTTGCTTCGGTCAGATTCTGGAACCAGTTCGTGTCGAGACACTCTGATCGGAAGGTTCCGTTGAAGCTCTCCACGAACGCGTTATCGGTTGGCTTACCGGGCCGCGAGAAGTCGATCTTCACGCTGTTCCGATACGCCCACAGATCCAGCATCTGACCGGTGAACTCAGACCCATTGTCACAAAACAGCAGCTTCGGCACACCACGCTGCTCCTTTAGTCGGTTCAACACGCGCACCACATCTTCTCCTCTCAGGCTCTGCCCAACTTCGATGGCAAGACTTTCTCTGGTGTAAATATCCACGATGGTCAGCGAGCGGAAGCGCCTTCCATCGCAGAGCTGATCGGCAACAAAATCCATGGCCCAGACCTGGTTCGGTCCGGTTGGACGGAAGCGCTCTTGTCGATGCACCACGGCCCGCCTTCTTCCAACGGGTCGCTTGCGCAGCCCCAGCCCCTCTTCCTTATACAGCCGATAGACAAGGTCCTTGCCCACCTTCCAGCCCTCACGGTTCAACAGCACGCGGATCATCCGATACCCGTAGCGCACGCGGGTCTGCGCGATTTCCCGGATGCGCATCCGCAACTCGATCCACTGCTCCTGGTGGCCTTCGTAGCGATACGTCGCCCGGGCCAACTCCAGAACACAGCATGCGTGCCGTTCGCTCACTCGATAGCTCTGCTCGAAGTACTTCACCATCGGGCGGCGCCGCGAGGGCTTCACAACTTTTTTCTGAGCACATCCTGCAACATCGTCTTATCCAACGTCAGTTCCGCCACCAACTGCTTCAGCCGCGTGTTCTCATCCCGCAGTTGCTTCAGCTGCCGGACCTGGTCGACTTCAAGGCCCATGTACTTCGCCTTCCATCGATAGAACGTCTGTTCACTGATCCCGACCTTCCGAATCAGCTCCGCCACCGGCACGCCTACCTCGGACTGCTTCAACACCGACACAATCTGCTCTACCGAGAACTTCTTCTTCATGGCAAAATCCTCCACCCTCTTCAGGGCCGGTTTTGCCGAAAGACTAACCCTCCATATGGTCCAGTTCTAGCCGGGCCCATCAAAATCTAACCCTATGGCTGAGGAGGATTTGGATGAGGAAGAGACGGTTCACGGTAGAGCAGATGATTGGTGTGCTGAAGCAGGCGCAAGTAGGCGTTCCTGTCGCGGAGGTGATCCGCAAGGCGGGGATTAGCGAGCAGACGTACTACCGGTGGAAGGCGAAGTACGCTGGCCTAGAGGTGGACGAAGTTCGCAAGATGGCTCAGTTACAAGAAGAGAACCTGCGTTTGAAGCAGCTTGTTGCAGAGCTAACGCTGGACAAGACGATGCTGCAGGATGTGCTCTCAAAAAATGGTGAAGCCTTCGCGGCGTGGGCCGATGGTGGAGCGGCTGGTTGGAAGCTACCTGGTAAGCGAACGGCATGCCTGTCGTGTTCTACGCGTCCCTCGAGCGACCTACCGCTACCGAAGCTGTCTCGATCCACGGACTGAACTGCGGATGAGGATCCGCGAGATCGCTCAGGCAAGAGTGCGTTATGGATACCGCAAGATCCGCGTGCTGTTGAACCGCGAAGGCTGGGATGTGGGCAAGTACTTGGTGTACCGGCTGTACAAGGAAGAAGGACTGACGCTGAAGAGGATGAAGCCTGCCGGGAAGCGGAAGGCATCTCGAACTCGTGAGGATCGGATCAAGCCTACGGCTCCGAACGAAGCCTGGAGTATGGACTTCGTGATGGATCAGCTGCAGGATGGAACGCGGTTCCGCGCCTTGACGATCGTGGATGTGCATACGAGAGAAGCTGTAGCGATTCAAGTAGGACAGAGCCTGAAAGGAGACGATGTTGTGCGGACACTGAACCAGTTGAAGCTAGACCGTGGCGTGCCGAAGGTGCTGTTCTGTGACAACGGCAGCGAGTTCACCAGTCAGGCGATGGATCTATGGGCTTATCGCAACAGCGCTAAGATCGACTTCTCCAGACCAGGCAAGCCAACAGACAACGCCTTCGTTGAAAGCTTCAACGGAACCCTGCGAAGTGAATGTCTGAATATCCACTGGTTCCTCGATTTGAAGGAGGCAAGACACCTGATCGAAGCATGGCGGCAGGAATATAATGAGAGTCGTCCTCACGCAGCTCTCGATGACAGGACGCCGAGCGAGTTCGCCAGCCAGATCGCGGCTAGCCGCGATCTGGCTGGAACCTAAACAGGTCGAAGACTAACTCTGACCTTGGTACAGGAAAATTAGGCCCTTCAATAAACGCGCTACACTAACTCCTCACTGGCACAAAAGATCGGGCAAACCACCGTTTGTGCTGATTTGTGCTCCCCGTTTCGAGGTTGTCATCCTCGAAATGGAAGCGTTCCGTTTGAACATCTCTTCGATCGCTGTCTCTCAGTGTCCTAGACAGGGCTTTGTGAACTCACATCTATGATTCCGACCATCCTTTTCTTACGGGACCCTCTGAACGTATAGAGTGCGATTGTGAGAAGGTAGCCATGCCCGAAAAGAAACAGGCGCAAAAGATGAAGGTTCATAACAGGTTGATTGGTCGTATGCCAAAGCATAGTGAATATTCAGCGACGGCATGAGATCTGAAAACCAGGATTCACAAGCCGGCGAAAGACCTTGTTGCATTGGATGAATCTTATAAGCTCCTGCCGGAACCATCAAACGGGGCTCGTTAACGTAATGAGAATTTTCTAGTTCTGTCCAGGCGTCGTATTCAAATCCGGCACGAATCTCACTTCTAGTCACCCCCGTAGACAGCACTTCGTTTGTGATCGCCAACACCGCACGATCTCTGGCATATAAGTCGTGAAGTTCGCTAACACCAAAAGCCCCAAACATCAGAATTAGAGCCACGGTCAACGACGGTAGACGACCACTGACCCTCTCCTCATATAACCGCAAAAGACCCACCGCGGCCACGAAGATCAAAGGAATCAGGTATCTATCGAAAATGTTTGTCCTTGTCACGAGCAATACTATGTAGGCCAGGGTAAATGGACCAAACATCGCAAACGTACTGCTCCACGTGAATGCCGCTTTGCCTTTCCAATGCGGGCGTTGAATTTTGGAAACGCTAAGCAAAAAAAGAACGAAGCCCGAGAAAGCAGCAAGGATTAGCAGAGTGAGCACCATACGACAGTCATAAGGTAGTACATCCGGCTGTACACCAAGAATCCCGGACCCGCTTGTCAATCCTCTGTTCATCACGGTGCCGCCAGTGAACTCAAGTTCGAGGTTTACCTGCTTGCTGAAAATCAAACCGAGAACCCCCACCAATGCAAAGCCACTTAGCAGGAGAGTAGCTTTGAGACGCGTTAGCCGATCGTGAAAGGGCAACTTGACTATGAAGGCAGTGATAATTGGAAGGACGAAGAAACAGATAGCTAGGGTATTACGCAGCACTATGTTTCTCAGCACACCACTTACTCGTCCGTGCGGCTGGTGTATTAGCGCCTCGGTAAGTGAGTAAGGTTGGTGGCGGAACCAATGCATACTCCATCCGATTATTCCGGCACTGATCAGCCACAATGCAGCTGCCACCATCAGAATTCCTTTCCTTCTCCGAAGGTGCCAGGCTACGCAAGGAACCATTACCAAAGCCCCAAGCCAAGCTACCTGGCGGACAGTCCCACCGACCGCATTAGATAGCGTTGCAAAGACAAGCCATGCAATTGCCTTCCGCGTCGTGCTTGCCTGAATCGCGCGTGTGCAACTGTAGAAACAAAGAACTATACAGAAGAACCCCGGGACGTCGGACATAAAGCTAAAAGCCACTGACAGAAACGCTGGTGACAGCGCAATCATCAGAGTGCCGACAGTAGCGTTCCACTCGTTCACTCCTAAACGAACGAAGAGGCGTTGAGCCAACATGATCGTCGCTACCGCAACAAGTAGCACCGAGACCCTGGCAATAAAAAAGAAAATCCGAACACTTTGAAAAAGAGTGCACCGAGGTACAACTGCCAACCCAGCATAGCGGTCGCCCATCCGTTATAGACAACGTGCCCCGTATCGGCGAGTACCCGTGCGCTCCAAACGTAAGACCAATCGTCATCCAAACCCATCTCGGCTATCGGATGTGAAACAACAATCGCAAGGACAAGAAACAGACCGCACAGGGCAGGACCGAATGCAGAGTTACGAATTCGCGAAAACAAGAGATTCCTCCACCTCACCTACAGGAGTTAGTAGCCACCCCAGTCAATAGGAGACTTCTTGTTTATACATTGTTGGACAAGGGCGTACTGTCGGTCGTATCAACCAGATTCCAATGGAAAGCCGCAGCGGGGGCCGCACTAAAATCTCATTACCGGTTGCGAAGAGGTCAAAATAGTGTGGGGTGGCCAAAGTCCGAGAACGAAAGATGTCGGTACACAGACAACAACGGCTAAAGCCGCATGGTGCAGGGTGTTTCAAACCCCTCGCCATTTCTTTCAATGCCGATACGATTTCCTTAGAGATGTTCGCGAAGCCAGAACTTCAATTCTCGAAACAATGAGACTGCCACCTTAAAGCTTGGCACAGCCAGAAGAGCGCCGATGGAGACAACAGGTATCAGCAAGTTGTCAGGTATTCCCGGGATAAGACTGACAGTTTCGCCTGAATTTTCACCTGGAGTCGGTAAAGTGGGATCATCCAAAACCAATGCAGCAAGGAACCAGAGCGTGTTCATGGCAACTTCCTTATGCTGAGTGTCTCGTGCCGGATGGAGTCGCTAGATACTGACTCTCGCTCTCTCGGTTCTTTCAGGTCTGTTCTTCGGATCCATACCGGCTATGAGATACGCGCGGACCGAGAACTCTGCAATGATGGGAGGAGGAAACCGGACGAGCAGCGCCGACCGTGCGCGGCACCACTCGCGCAATGTACTGGTCATAGCACAGGTAGCCATGGCTCTGATTCTGCTCGATCCCCTGACGTTCTTTGCTGTCCCGGTTGTCCTGGGCGCAGCGGCTGCGATTGCCAGCTTATCTGCCAGCGCGCCGCGCTGCTGGAGTCGATCCAGTCGAAGCGCTGAAAGCCCAGTAATGTCCCCTTCAACAAAGATTGGATAATATATACAGACGTGGTGTTTGCACCATTTTGCAGGGGTTTTTCCAAATTTTCGGCCGCAGATGGTGGTGAGAACGTGGTGAGGTTGTGGTGGAATGCGTGGTGAACGTGGTTTTCAGGCACCACATTTCTGAGGCAGAAAAAATGCGCCACATTTATCGACTTTATTTTTAGTCAGGGTGGGTGGGTGAATCCTTTACGGGCGATTCAGCCACTCAGGCGAAGGCGCGGATCGTCGGATGCCGTCACGCAGAGGGGCCGGTTTAGCTGTTTTGCAATTGGGCTAGAGTGTCTATCGCTTCTTTGCGAAGTGACACAGAACTTCAGTGAGGCTATGGAATTATCTCGGTTGCGGTGGCGAAGCTTAGTTGGTGGATTGCCATCCAGGTCTGGGAGTAGGCGTTTAGAGCGTCGGATGTGACGGACCGGGATTCGCGCAGTGCGTCGAGATAGTCGATCAGGGCGAGGCCGCCGTGCTGATAACTGAACTGAGCGATGTCGAGAACATCTTTGGCTTCGTCGATATAGTGTCCGTTGTAACGGTCGGAGAGGACTTTGGCGTTGGCATAGCCGGACCACGCCTGATCGACGTCGGCAATCACCTGATTTCGCGTAGCTAGTTCGGTAAAGCGGCTGGCCTGGGCGACGTATTTGCTGGTCTCTTTGTTGCCTTGATTGCGGTCGAAGATGCGTATGGGAATGTTGAGGGAAAAACCGGCGGAGTTATAGGTGCCACTGCGATCGTATTCTCCTTCGAGGGTTGGATCTGTAGTCCCATTGGCGTAAGCGAGCTTGACGTTGGCATCAGCCACTGCGACACCGAGTTGCGCCGCGTGAAGGTCGGGTCGGGCGGCGATCGCCTTCTGCTCCAGGTTCTCCATCGTGTCGGAGACCACAGGAGGGACTACATCTCCAATCACGTCGAAGTCTGGGCGAGGCTTGTCGTAGCCGAGAAGGGCCTGAAGCTGAATGCTGGCCTGCTGGGCGTTGGTGACGGCATTCGATTCGTCAGTTTCGAACTGGGCGAGCTGAAGGTCGAGGCGTTCGAAGTCCAGCTTGGCGATGTCACCAGCCTTATAGCGCTCGCGACCGATGTCGAGCTCGTGTCTGTAATCGGCGAGATTATCGTCGGCCAGCTTTTTAGCGGCCTTGGCAATGACAAAACTAGTAAAGGCCTGCCGGACCGCGAAGACGGTCTGCTGTTCCTGAAGATGATACTGGGCGTCGGTCTGGGCCGTAGTGGAACGGGCACTGTCGAGACGCCAGCGACGCTTTTCGCCTCGCTCGAACAACCGCGACACCTGCAGACTGTATTGGTATGGGTTAGAGGCTCCTTGTGCGGGAAGCGTTATGTTTGACCCGGTAAACCCGAAGTAGGGATTGGCTCTGACGCCGGCCTGAATCTCCTGGGCTTTGACCGAAAGCAGATTTTGTTGCGCAGAGAGTAGTGTCGGATTTTTCATCCGTGCAATATCTACGGCCTGCTGCATGGTGATGGCGGCAGGGGTGGAGCCTGACGGCTGAGTCTGCGGAAACGCGATGCAAGCCGCGAACAGAAGGCAGGAGGCCACGAGGAGGATTCGATGTTTTTTCTTCGCCATTAGCTTTTCGAACCTCCTTTAGCCTGCGTGATTCTTATTGAAGACTTGCCTGCGTTCTTGAACAACATCAGTTCTCAAACTCCGTCTCGGGGGTGGGGAGGACATCGTCAGGCCTTGCAATCCAGACGTATAAGGTGGGCAGAAGGAAGACGCTGATGAGGAGCGCGCCGATGAGACCGCCAACGATGACCATGGCGAAAGGACGCTGCGAGTCGGACCCGATGCCGTGCGAGGTTGCAGCAGGTAGAAGACCAAGGGTGGCGACGAGCATGGTCATCATGATGGGACGAAGGCGGAGTACGGCCCCTTCGATTGCGGACTCTTCAATGGAGTGGCCGCGAACCCGCATCTGATTGATGTACTCGAGCATGATGACGCCGGTCTGAACGGAGACGCCGAAGAGAGCCAGAAAGCCGACGCCAGAGGAGACGCTGAAGTTGGTATGGGTAAAGAGCAGCGCGAGCAGACCGCCAACCGGAGCCATGGAGACGTTGATAAGGATGAGACCGGCCCATTTTCCAGAGTGAAACATGGAATAGAGAATGATGAAGATGATGAGGATCGTAACGGGAAGCACCAGCATGAGACGGCGAGAGGAGCGCTTCTGGCTCTCGTACTCCCCGGCCCAGTCGATCTTGTAGCCGGGCGGGAGCTTTACCTGCTCATTGACTTTAGCGATGGCCTCTTCGACGGTGCTGCCGAGATCGCGATTGCGCACGCTGTATTTGATAGCCACAAAGCGCTGGCCAGCTTCGCGAGAGATCGTTTCAGCACCATCCTGCATCGAGATGTTGGTGAGCTGTGCCAGCGAGACACGCTCGCCTGAGGGCGAAAGAAGCCGGATATTATCGATGGCCTCCTGCGTGTCGCGATACTGCGGCAGATAGCGGACGACGAGGTCGTAACGCGCTTCACCCTGAAGAACCTGACTGACTGCGTTGCCCCCCACTGCGGTTTGGATTGCGTCCTGAATATCGGCGACATTGATTCCAAAGCGTGCTGCGGCCGGCCGATTCACGGTGTAGTTCAGATTGGGCTGGCCGATGACGCGAAAGAGTCCGAGATCACTTACTCCTTTGATTTTGCTCATGATGGAGATGATCTGGTCACCCTTCGCCTCGAGGGTCTTGAGATCATCTCCGTAGATCTTGACAGCGAGTTCGCCTTTGACACCGCTGACGGCCTCTTCAACGTTGTCGGAGATGGGCTGTGAGAAGTTCCAAATGACGCCGGGCATCTTCTCCAACTCGCGGTCCATCGCACCGATCAGCTCGTCTTTATTTTTCTTGAAGACGGGACGCCAGGCTTCCTTGGTTTTCAGGTCGACAAAGTACTCTGTGTTGAAGAAACCGGTAACATCGGTTCCGTCATCAGGACGACCGGTCTGACTTACGACCTGGGTCACCTCGGGAAATGAAGAGAGAATGATACGAGCTTGATTCATTACTCGCAGACTCTCCGTCGGGCCGGTACTTGGGGCGAGTGTGCCACGAACCCAGATGGCTCCTTCGTCGAGATGAGGAAGAAACTCTGACCCAATCACGCCGCTGAGCCCCAGGAAAAGAGCGAGAGCAAGAGCCCCGCCTGCCACCCCGATCGTAACGTAACGATGCTCGATGGCCCATCGCGCGGAGTGTCGGTAGCGGTCGGTGAGCCACGCCATCACCGGGTTCTGCCATTCCGTGGTGCCGTTGGGAAACAGCAGGCTGGCCAGAACCGGCGCGATCAGCATGGAGAAGACAAGAGCACCGAGAAGAGCGAAGGCCACGGTCCAGGCCATTGGCTGAAAGAGACGGCCTTCTACTGCCTGCAGAGTGAAGATCGGCAGATAGGCCGTGATGATGATGCCAATCGCGTAGAAAACGGGGCGCTGAACTTCGTGCGCGGCCTCCCGGATCTGCTCTGCCGGAGACAGCGAGTCTTTGCGCTGGTGGCTGAGGTGACGGACGATGTTTTCCACCATTACGACAGCGCCGTCGACAACCATGCCGAAGTCCAACGCGCCCAGAGACAGCAGGTTCGCGGGGATGTGCCGGAGGTCGAGACAGATGGATGCAAAGAGGAGAGCAAATGGAATGGTAAGCGAGACGATGAGAGCGCCGCGGACGTTACCCAGAAACAGGAAGAGAATGATAACGACGAGAATGATGCCTTCGGTGAGGTTATGCAGCACCGTATGCGTGGTGTAGTGGAGCAGATCGCTTCGATCAAGAAACGGGACGACCTTGACCCCGGGCGGGAGGACACGATTGTTGAGTTCGTCCACCTTTTTGTGAATGCCAGCCAGGGCGAACTCAGAGTCATCCCCTTCTGGAGAGCGACAATGCCTTCAACTACGTCCCCGTTATCGACGATCTTTCCGTCTTCACGATGGATCGCCTTTGAGCTGCCGGGCTTGTCCTGGTGATCGACGCAAGGGTCGTTCGCGGTCCAGGAACCTGGCGGGTCGGTCAGAGGCAGGACCCCAGAGCGACAGGCTTTGCCGATCTGGCCGAGACGGATCTTGGGTCCCTGGGCAACCGTCGCGATATCTTTGACGCGGAGTGCGGTGCCGGACTGAGTCTTAAGGACGGTCTCCTCTATATCGTGGACGTTCTTGTAAAGGCCAACTTCGCGGACGTTGATCTGCTGCTGGCCCTGTTCGATAAAACTGCCACCTGCGTTGGTGTTGTTGTTGGCCAGCTGCTGCTCGACCTGACCGATGCTAAGCCCGTAAGCAACGAGCTTGTCGGGATCGACGCGGACCTGATACTCGCGTGTCATGCCACCGAAGCTTGAGTCGTCGACAACGCCGGGCACGGATTTGAATTGCTTCGCGATGGTCCAGTCCTCGAGGGACTTAAGGTCCATGTTGTCGTAGAGCGGGTTCGTGCTGCGGAGTGTGTACCAGTAGATCTGACCGACGGGGCTCCAGTCGGTTCCGATCTGCGGTTGAATTCCCGTTGGGAGAGTGACCTGGGAGAGACGCTCGAGGACCTTTTCACGATTCCAGTCGTTGACCGAGTCATCATCGAAGATAAGGCTGATGTTGGAGAGTCCGGCAAGCGAGGTCGACCGCAGATGGGTCATGTGCGGGATGCCCGCCATTCCAATTTCGAGCGGGATGGTGACCTGCTGCTCGATCTCCTCGGCGGCGCGGCCGGGCCACTGGGTGATGATCTGGACGTAGTTGTTGGCAACGTCCGGGTAGGCTTCCACCGGTAGATTGTGGAAGGAGACGATGCCCCAGGCGAACAGCATAATCGCGAGGCCGAGTATCAGCCAGCGGTTGTTCAGTGCAAAATCGACGAGCTTACGAATCATTACTGATCCGCCGTGTTCTGCAGCGCGAGGGCGTTGATGACGACCTGTTGGCCCGCATCAAGACCGGAGACAATCTCCTGCATATTGCCCGGCAAGGATGTGCCGCCGCGTACCATCACTCGGCGAAACTTGCCGTCCCCTGCAGGAGTGTAGACCCAGTCGCGGTCATGCAGATGGAGCACTGCTGTGGCAGGCACCTGCACGTGCGTCTGCGCGGTCTTGCCGTGAAGGGTGGCGGTGGCAAACATGCCGACGCGCATTAAGGTGTTGGGATTCTCAATCTGAATGCGAACTTTGGCCGTGCGGATCTGTGGATCGAGGACGGCTCCGACGTCGCTGATGACGCCGGTGAGAACGCGGTCGGGATAAGCGGTGAGGCGGATGTCCGCCTTCTGACCGAGATGGACTGTGGGAAGATCGTTCTCGTAGACGTCGCAGATGATCCATACGTGCGACAGGTCGGCAATGGTGAAGGCGTTGGCCGAGCCGGCGTAGGTGACTCCGGCTGCGGCGGCATTGGTGACATTTTGGGCGATGATGAAGCCTGAGGCGGGTGCGTAAACCTTGACCGTTGCGGCTGGGTGGTTTTTGTCAACACCAAGAACGCGGAGTTGTTCTTCGGAGGCGGATAGGGCTGCTTTAGCATCGTCTTCGGCGTTCTGCGCGATTTCAACCTGGCTATTGGGAATGGCGCCCTTGTCGTTGAGGATCTTCGCCCGGTCGAGCTGAACCTTTGCAAGACGTTCGTCGTTCACAGCCTTCAGGTAAGAGCCAAAAGCACCGGATACGTCGGTGCTCTGAACATCCATCAGGAGCTGGCCCTTCTTAACGTAGTCACCGATGCGGGCATGGACCTCCACGACGCGGCCGGAGGCGATGGATATCACGGGAATGGTGCGGGAGATATCGGGATTTACCGTGCCGGTGACCTGGATGGTGGAGGTGGCAGCGTAGTCGGTCGCCGCAGCCAGCGTGAACTGATCCGGGTGATCAACGTGAACCAGATTCGGGTCGGCGTCGGGTTGGACGACAGCGGCCGGTGGAACTTCGCTTTTGGATCGGATGGCTTTGCACTGCAACCTGCTAGTAGACAGGCGCCGAAGCAGAACAACAGAGTGGCAGGGTGCCTGAAACTGATTGAACTCATCGCGTAAACTCGTTATCCCCCATAGGATCAATCGTTAATTCTTCCATTTTAGAGATCATCCGATGCACGCGATCTGAGCGACGCTTGAATCAGTCATAAAGCGCATTTCTGGAACCACATGACGCACTCGTCACGTCCAAGCTAAAGTCTATCGTTTGCTTGCTATTCCCGTGTCAACTTTTTTGACTGAGGGTGGCCTGGTTTCGGTAGCGGCTCAAGGGGAGAAGGCCAACCAAATGTGAGAGAAAGGCGCGCTTGATCCATAACAACGATGGTCAACGCTGATCCGGATTTGCACTATCGACCTTCGCGCACGTTACGGCGATCTCAATCAGGACAACTGTAGATAAGCGATCAAGATATCCTCCCCGCCGTACCAATCCGGTCTACTGATCAAGATTAGATGTCTAGAAAGCCGCGCTTGAGAGCGATCATCACTGCGTGAGTCCGATCACTTGCGTCAAGCTTGGAAAGAATGTTTTTGAGGTGTCCCTTGACGGTATGCTCGGAGATGGAAAGCCGCGATGCGATGACCTTGTTAGAACTTCCCTTGGCAACATCGCGCAGCACTTCGATCTCTCGCGTAGTGAGGATCTCGTCGCCGGCGTGCTCTGCTAGTTCCTGGGCTATCTCGGGCGGAATGCGTCTCATACCTGCATGAGCCAGCCGTATTGTGTCAATTAGTTCGGTACGCAGCATACTTTTCAGGAGATAACCGACTGCTCCAGCCTTGAAAGCGCGAAGAGCCTGAATATCTCCTCCGTATGTGGTGAGGACGACTATGCGAGCGTTAGGAAAATCCTTACGAATGGTTGAGATTGCGTCGATGCCATTCGTCTTAGGCATCCGTATATCCATCAGTGTTACATCCGGACGGTGTAATCGAAACGATGCAATCGCCTCCTCACCATCCGCAGCTTCGGCCACAACGGACATGTCGGGCTGCGCGTTGATCGCACCCGAAATTCCAGTTCTAAGGAGCGGATGATCGTCGACCGTAAGAACTCTGATTGTACGTATCTCACTCATTGTCGATCCTTCTATTCCGATCGGATCTCCCGCAAAACACCGCAGATGCAAACTCCCCGATCATCGACCGATTTGATTCGATGGTTGACGTCTCATTCTATCTCCGTGTCTGAGTTGAGTGACATCAAACTTCCGAATCCAACTGTTAAGCTCACCGCAAGATGCGGGACGGACGGATGAGCAAAGTACGGCCACACCCCCCAAAAGTATTACTATTCCTACCCTCTCTTCGGGTTTGCCGGTTTTCAGTAGACCGGATACGCTCACGACTGTGCAGAGACTCTTTTCGATGTTCCCGACGGGAGCGGCGGGCGTTGCTTTGATTCTTGTGCGTTTCTCTGTCGCTGTGACGCTTTTCGCGGAAGTAATGCCCGCGGGAAATCCAGCCGCTCATATTTGGGAGTCCGCCGGTCTGGGTTTGCTGGGTGTCACGATCTGTCTTGGACTATTTACTCCAGTGTCTTCGATCGCATGCTGTCTGATTGAGGCAGCGATGTTGCTTGACACGAAGGACCTTGTCTTCATCCCTCTGATCTCTTCCATTTTGGTTGCCGCTTCTCTTGGGCTGTTGGGACCTGGAGCATACTCCCTTGACGCACGGATGTTTGGACGACGACTGGTGGTTTCGTCCTCCGACAAAACCATGAGCGGCGACTAAAGCGACACGTCTGTGGTGAGCGCACCCTTCGCGAGCAAAAGAGATTCGCATTGAGGAAATCTCCCCCTCGAAAGAGTGTCCCAATAGAAATACGATTTAGGCTATCGAGCAATTGGTTTTCGCTTTAGCTTGGGGAAGATCTCCATCCGTTTAGCGATCCTCACGCTTACAGGACAGGTGATTCCAATGCAGGGCACCGAACTTAGGACTTGGACGCGTCGATTTAGCTTCGTCATAACTCTCGGCCTTGGGAGCAATACAAGTATCAATATTCAATATCTGAATTAGCGGTCAAGCTAGTCTTTTATTGATCCGAAATTTGAACTTGATTACTAACCTAACGAAATTCGGTTCCAGAATCTCTCAGAAAGGCCGCCCAATGGACTCATACTTTTCAACAGGCACTATCAGCGTGCAAGCTATTCTCGAGACCTCCAATGATGAGATGTTGGTCGCCGCAGCGAAGACGGGAGAGCATCTAGCTTTCTCCGAGCTTTGGAGTCGCCATTCAAAGAAAACTTTCAGCACGATGTATCGGATCACGAGAAATCGGCAAGATGCAGAAGATGCGCTTCAAGATGCTTTTCTGAAGGCTTATGTTCATCTAAAGAACTTCGATGGCAGGTCGACGTTCTCCACGTGGCTTACGCGAATTGCCATCAACTCGGCACTGATGATCTTACGTCGGAAGCGCGCTCATCCCGAGATCTCGATGGACGGCGGGGTAGAGGGCGAGACCTGGCAGCATTGGGAGGTGCCCGATCGACGGGTCAACACAGAAGAGCACTATGCGAGATCTGAAAGAGAACACCATCTGAAACGCGCGATCCACCGATTGAGACCAGCACTTCGAACCATCGTGGAAATCCAGCAAGTGCACGACACTTCGATCAAAGAGATCGCCGAAATCGCTGGAATCTCCGTAGCCGCCACAAAATCCCGCTTGTTGCGTGCCAGAACTGTGCTGCGCCGGTCGCTCGGATGAAAGATCAATCTCTTCCAATCTGACGACTCGTACCGTCTCCTCATCTTTTTCCGATCGGAATTTCTATGTCGGAAACGAACTGGTAGACTTTGACCATTCTCAGATGAAAGACACGACACACCTTCTTTCTAAATCCAGTTTCAGGCTGGCGTTGATGTTTTTCTTTGTGGGTTTCTGGACACCACAAAGCGGGCTTACGCAGTGTGCGGGAACTGCGTCGACGCCTCGCTCGGCATCAGAATGTGCTGCGCATGCCGTTCCGTCGGGAAAAGTTGCAATCCTCGATCCTAAACGGGTGTACACACTTCCCGAATTGATCGATATAGCGGAACGCAATAATCCCCGCACTCGAATCGTTTGGGAGCAAGCGAAGCAAAAGGCCGAAGAGCTTGGGATAGAGAAGAGCGCTTACTACCCTGTGCTCGCTGGACTTGCGGTATTCGCTGACCAACGGACAATCGTCCCGTTTCCGGAGTCGTTGTTACCTCGCGGCTATTCTTCGGTTGAGATCCCGCTGATCCAACCCGAAGTCACGCTTCAGTATCTACTTTTTGACTTTGGGAAACGGGAGGCCAACGTCGACAGCGCGACAGCCGAAAAACTAGCCGCCGGCGCTAACTTCATCCAGGCGAATCAGGAAGTGGCTTTTCAAGTAGCTAGTGACTATTACAAGCTGCTTACTGCGCAGGAACGACTGCAGGCTGCACAGGAGACGCTTAAGACCGCGCAAACCACTCAGGATGCGGCCGAAGATCAGTTAGCAAATGGGCGCTCCACCTTGCCTGACGTGCTCAATGCCCGCGCCGAAACCTCGCAGGCCGTATTCGATTTGGAGTCTGCGGACGGCGACGAGAAAATCTCGCGAGTAACGCTTACCGAAGCGATAGGCGTGGAGCCTTCGCCGGATATAACCATCGACGCGCAGAAAGATTCCTCGTTGCCCGAATCGCTTACCCTTTCCATCAATGAGCTGATCGATCGAGCTCTGTCGGATCGGCCCGACCTGATGGCCCAGGCTGCAGAGATTCGCGCGGCTGACGATCAGGTGAGAGCGGCCAAAGCGGAGTATCGTCCAAAGATCGTCCTATCGGGCTCTGCAGCGCAGACCGCTATCTGGCCGACCGCGGACAACGGTCTGCTTGGTCATGCCAACGTGACTACCTGGTCGGCCGAGTTGGGAGTGGAGTGGCGGATCTTCGATGGAGGAGCTCGAAAAAACGGAGTGGCCATTGCCGAATCGAAGAGACGTGAGGCACAGGACGTAATGACCACGAAACACGATCAGGCAACACGGGAAGTTTGGACAGCGTTTATTGCTTTTCGTACGGCGCTGAGAAAAGAGCAGGCCGCACTTGCTCTGCTCGACTCCGCAAACACTTCGTACTCCGCTTCGCTGGAAGCGTATCAATATGGAGTGAAAAATTTGATCGATGTTGTTACAGCCGAAAGACAGTTAGCACAGGCTCGACTCTCCGGCGTCTCGGCACGATCTCAGCTGCTTCTGGAAGCTGTTGATCTAGAGTTTGTGACCGGAAACTTGCTTAGGACCAAACCACCCGCAACGAAACTACATACACAGGATGGCCAGAAGTGATGACCATTAGAAGCAAGCGTTCAGGTTCCGTATTAGCGTTGTGCCTACTCTGCGCCGGCTGCGACCATGCGCCGTCGATTGATATTATTGGCTCCTTTTTCCCAGTGTGGATGCTCTGTCTGTCGATTGCCGTGGTCCTCGCGTTCGTCGTACGTTACTTCCTGGTTCGATTCAAGTTGGACTCTGAGATTGGGCCGGTCGCGCTCTTTTACCCCAGTGTCGTCATACTCTTCACAAGCCTGCTCTGGCTGATTTTTTTCCGGTAAGGAGGACAAATGGAACAGGCAACCGAAGCTCTTGACCGTAAACAAATTGGCCGCAGGATTGCCATAGGTGTTGTGGCGTCCGCGGTAGTCGCCCTCGTTCTTGTCGTCCTCCAAACCGATCTTCACCCTCGCACCGACGACGCGAGCGTGCGGGCGAACTACATCGAGATTGCTCCCGAGGTAAGCGGCAGACTGGTTGAACTTCCTGTAAAAGACAATGCGTTCGTGAAGAAAGGCGACCTCCTGTTCTTCATCGATCCTCGCCCCTATGAGTATGCCCTGCAGCAAGCGTTGTCGGATCAGGAGGCACTCGAGCAGCAGATCATCGACGCGAAACGAAGAATCGCAGCCCAGAACAGCGCCGCCGAAGCCGCTCTTGCGGGCGTCCATAGCTCCAGAACCGGTGTCAAGACTGCTGGCAGCAGCATTGATGTGGCGAAGGCCACCGTCTCCCGATCTCAAGCATCAGTAGCGGCTGCAGAGGCTCACTTGAAGCTGGCCACCAATGACCTGCACCGCATCGAGCCACTGTTAAAAAACAGTACGTGACGGTAGAGCAGATCGATCAGGCTAATACCGCCGTCCGAGTCGCCCAGGGAAACTTCGATGAAGCCCAGGCTGCGCTGGCGCAATCGCAAGCTCAACTCGCCCAGTCGATCCTGCGACAACAAGAGGCGGATTCTGCCGCAGCGGAGTCGCAGGCGAAGCTGGGTCAGGCGATTCACACTATCGATACGGTCGACACGCTGATGTCGGAGCGACCGGGAAAGGCAGCCAAGGTGGACAGCGCTCGACTCGATCTGGAGCGTTGCCGTGTTGTCGCTCCCTTCAACGCCTACGTGACCAACATGAATATCTCCGTAGGCGAATACGCGCGTCCCGGCACCCCTCTTTTCACCCTAATAGACACACGGACCTGGTGGGTTGTCGCAAACTATCGCGAGTCGAAGGTGAAGAATATCGGCATCGGAGCGCATGTTGATGTGTATCTGATGGGACACCCTGATCGACGATTCAATGGAGTGGTCGAGAGTATCGGATATGGCGTCTTTCCAGCGGATGGAAACGTAAGCGGCGGACTACCCAACATCGACCGCACCTTGAACTGGGTCCATCTCTCCACGCGGTTCCCTGTTCGTGTTCGGGTAAAGGATCCCGATCCGGATCTGTTTCGTATCGGCGCTACCGCAGTAACGGTCGTGAGATAGCAGATGGTGGAGACATCTTTCTTCGGTACGATCTCGTCTCTAGGGCGAAAGCTCTGGGCGGATCTACAGCCCACGCCGGGGCGGCTCAACAGCTCTCTCCGTATCGTCCTTGCAACCATCATCGCTCTGATCCTCATGCTGACCTGGCAGATGCAGTCTATCTCCCTCGCCATGTATTTCGTCTTCCTCGTCGGACGCGACAGCCCCACAATCTCTTTTCGGACCGGTCTGATTTCGTTGCTCACCGTTGTAATTGCGATTGCAGTTGAGCTCGCGGTAATCAAGTTTAGCGATAACGATCCGATGGCCCGCGTACTGGGCGTCGCAATCGTTACCTTCGTTGCCGGTGTACTCGTGGCCTCGACCAACTTTCCGACTCTCGGATCCACCTGGGGACTAATCTTCTGCACCGTGATTGGGACCTGGGAACGGCATGTGCCTGCGGACAGATTGGTCAAAGGCTCGCTCTGGCTGATTGCATCTCTTTCCGTCGCGATCGGCTCTTCCGTTCTGGTGGAGTACCTCTTCGGCGATCGCGACCCCGTGAAGAAATTAGAAACACAGCGCATGATCCGATACCAGGCTCTGGCGAAGATGTTCACGGTCTACGCTCAAGGTGGAACACCAAAGGAGCGATCCGACGCAGCGATTCCTGTCTCTCGCCTCGCGTTGGCCGGCCCCGCTGGAATGCTGGAGCTATACAACAAAATCGCAGAGCGAGATCTCGATACCGGCTCCCTTCCTCCGGGGACACGCATGCGCGTCACGATGATCGCTCAGATCATGGATGTCGCCGCTGCCTTCGGCCTGCAAAATACTGAGAAAGATAGTCCGGAGCTAAGACGGCGCTGCGAAGTGATCGCAGAACAGTGTCGCGAATTGATCCCCGTTTTCATTCCAAAGCTCGAAAAGCGTCTGCAATTAATGCCCGAGAACAGTGTGACGTTGCTGGATCGAGTCGAAGCAGCTCTTCACGCTATTCTGACAATGCCCTCCGACTCCGCCGAAATGGGCAACAAAGAGTTGGTTGCGATGCCTGTAACCAAGGCGCCCTTTTTCATTCCAGGAGCGGTCGGCAGAAGCGACACGATCGCGTTTGGGCTCAAGATCAGCCTCTGCGCCACTCTCTGCTACATCGTCTACAACGCCGTGGATTGGCCGGGAATCTCGACCTCAGTGATTACCGTTGTCGTCACTGGCCTGAGCAGCAGCGGCGCAATCAAACAAAGACTCTTCTTCCGTCTCATTGGTTCGATCGTTGGCGGTCTCATCCTTGGTATCGGAGCGATCTCTCTTCTCTTTCCTCACATGGACTCGATCACCTCGCTGGTCATCCTCATAGGGCTCGTCGCATTCATCTCAGCCTGGACAGCCGCGGGACCAAGATTCAACTATGTAGGCTTACAGATGGCGTTTGCGTTTTACCTTGTGGCGTTTGAAGATTTCAGCGCTCCCACCGTACTCGCACCCGCACGCGACCGCTTTGTGGGCATACTCCTCGCACTTCTGGTCATGTGGTTTGTCTTCGATCAGATCTGGCCAGTGCGCACTGTCACCGTCATGCGTCAGAGCCTTGCAGGCGTTCTCAAAACCATTGCGAATTTCCTCCGTCTTATCGAACCTGGCCCCGACCGCAAAGATCTGTTTCAACGAGCCGATGCCCTGCGCGATCAGGTCGGCAAGACCGTCGTAGCGCTTCGATCCATGAACGACGCGGTCGATTACGAGTTCGGTGTAGACCGGGAAAGCCATGTCCGCTCGAGTGAAATGATTCTCCGAACCTCGCTCACTGCAGGAACGTTCTTTTGGAATCAGTTCGCAGTTCTCCACCATGAAGGAGACAAAGATTTTCTCACTGAACCTGATCTGATCGAAATGCGTCGAAAACTAGCAGAGTATATTGATGAGCTGGCCGTAGGGGTTGCGAAAAAGACTGCCCCCACAATGGTTCCCACGACTGCTCTTCTCCCTCCAGCGATCCTGAATGACCCGCGCTACGGGGAGTATTCTCGCAATACGATCGCGCGGTTCGAAGAACTTCAGGCGTTCGCGCTAAGGCTAAGCCACGAAGCCTAACGCTCCTGAAACCAGCCTCACAGTGAAGGGATCAGGCGTCAACGACAAACACGATCCTTTGGATCAAGAGTGTGGAAGGCTGACAGCATACAAATACCAGGCAGCATGGGGAAGCCACTGCTCGGTCCAGCGCCAGTCTTCATCCTTGCCGGTCACTGCGTATCCCTCGTTGAAAGCAATGCCGTCTTCATCGTCGGCAGCCGCAGTAATACCGTTGAGGATCGAGCCTGGAGCGCTGGTGTACTTATAAGAACGAAAGAACATATACGGCGCATTTCCATGGCCGCTCCCCATCAGCATGCTTCTGTCAAATGGATTCCGTCCGAGAATCCAGTGCAACTGATTCCAGGCATATTCCTGGAGCTGTGATTGAAAGACGGGGTCAGCGTCGAAGAGCGGAGCTGCCATGCGTGCAGCAGCCGATAGCGAGGCCAATCGAGCATCTTCGCCTTGCCACCACGGCGCTGCCTCGGAGTCGTGGGGAAAGAAAAACGCGCTGCGGACCTTTCCATCTCCCATACGAACCAGCTGTCTGGCGTAGCCGAATGGATTGTTGACCTCCGACGTGATACCAAGCTCAAAACGTAACGACCTTTCCACGACGGTCCGGACATGTTTCTGTGCATCAGGCAAAGCAATCTGCGCATATTCAAGCAAACTAACGATAGGTAAGCCCGCGTCTGATGGGTGGAAGTACGGTCGTCTCCCGTCATCAGCTCGCCAATAGTCGTGGCGACCTTCAGCACTTGTAAGACGCTCCATCAAATTCAGTGCTCGGCGATCAGCTGCCAAACGATACCTTTCCTGCCTCGTTGCCCGATATAGTTCAGTAGCAGCCATCAGCGCACAGTAGTCGTCGAGGATGTTTTCCTTCCCGTCGTTGAGCAACTCGCGATTGTGTGCATCGAGAAATCGAAACGCTTCCTCAGCGGTACGAAGGTATTCGATGCGAGGCAGATCGCCGTCTATCGGCATAGTACTCGCGAGTGCTAGAGCGGCAATGGCCATGCCTCCTCCAGCACGAAAGCTGGCCTCGTAAGCGTGCGGACCCTCGGCAATTTGTATCTGCTCGGTCGAATCGGAGGCATTCTTCTTTATCTGCGTTCGCCAGTTGGGATTGCCGATCGCACGATCCTGAGGCAGCTTATCTTTTCCGGGGGCCGTTATACTCTCGAAGAATGAGCCATCCGGTCGTTTGATTCGTACGAGAAAGTCAGCGCCAAAGAGCCCCTCATCCAGCATTCGCCGCAAGTACTCGCTGAAATTATCGTCATGTCGCGCTTCAAGAACTCGATAACTCTTCAACAAAGTCCACGCGACCAGCGGCACCTGTTGAGGATTGAAGTAGGAGGTGAGATTTTGATGAGAAAGATGGATTCCGTAATCGCCGGTCGCGTCATACCAGCCTCCATGAACATCTACAAAGCCTGACTGGCCCACCGGTAGGGGAAGATGACGATCCGCCTGATCCATCAAGCCACTGGCGCGTTGTCCTTTGAAGTAATAGATGACATTGGAGAGGGTATTACGTTCGAGAAGATCGTCATCGATATCGAAGGGGCAAGAACGCACCGGGCTGGCGGTCGACTGAATCTGAACCGCGTAGTGGCCAACGACACGCCACAAGGAAAAGTCTGCCGTCCAGAATACTCGGCCACCCCATGAATCTACAGGGCCTTTAGGAATCAGGCTTCCGGTCAGCACAATCTGGCCGCTTGTCGTATCAACTAGCGAGAACTTCTCCGGGTGGTCCCGCACCGTCCCAACTACAATTGCATCTTTGGGCGACCGCGTTTCATAGCCGACCTGATCGACTACGACGTTTAACTGTCCCATAGCCGTCAATGGGAATACCGCGAGAAAGCAACCCGCTAAAGCGATCATCCTTGGGTGTTTAATTTTTCTAATCCTCGAAAACTATTTGCGGAATAAAAGATTATGCGAACCGGACGTGTTGCGATCTGAGGATGTCAGAACTCTCATTGCTTCAACCTGTCTGGACGACTATACTCATCGTCTAATCTCGAAACCAGAAAAAGCACAAAGCAGCCGTCTGTTTCACTCAGGATCACGCCAGGAGGGAATCGGCAGACAAACGCAGCGTGTAAGGGACTTTGGAAAATGCTCTCGATCGGGATCAGTTCCACGGATCGTCCGATTCCGTTCGTCAGCAAAGCTGCATACAGAACCCTTTTTCCCAGGAGACCTAGTGGAAAAACCCGATGCCCAATCTTTTGCTTACACGCTGTCGTTAGATAAAAACGGGTTCGTTCCGTTGTACTACCAGATTCAACAGGCTTTGATAGACAAGATTCAGGCGGGCGAGCTGGCCGTCGGCGATTGCCTTCCCTCAGAGTATGAACTGGCGCGTTCCTATCAGGTAAGCCGAATGACTGCTCGACAGGCCCTGCATAACCTGAAGAGTCGAGGCTACGCGCTCAGCCAAAAAGGGCGAGGCACTTATGTCACCCGTCCCAAGTTGGAGAAAAACATCATGCACCTCAGGGGTTTCACCGAGGACATGAAACGACACGGGATGATGCCAAGTTCACGACTCCTGGCGCAAACCGTCCTGCAAGCAAAAGGAATTCTTACGGACCAGCTTCGAGTGGAAGAAGGTTCGGCAGTGCTGCAACTCCGTCGCCTGCGCATTGCGAATGGAACTCCGTTGGCACTCGAAGAATCGCACATTCCTTTGAAACACTACCCCGGACTCGAACGAACTGATTTTTCGTCAGAGTCCCTTTACAAGGTCCTTCGCGACAAATACGGCGTTCGCGCTGCCTGGGCCGATGAAGTACTCGAGGCCTCGCCAGCAACCAGCGAAGAGTCGGACTTGCTGTCCATTCCGAAGAACACGATTATGCTGTCGATCTCCCGGGTCATCATGACGACTGCAGAGATACCAATTGAAGTGGCGTGTTCTCGTTATTGCGGCCACCGATACCGCGCGTCCATCCGAGTCCCAACCACCACGATCGAGTAAGTAGGCCTGGCCCGCGACGAAACAATTCCTTACGCAAATCGAATCCGGTCGGCGATTTGTCGTCTACCCACGTATTACGGCAAACCCTCGTATCTGGAGGGTCCGTGTTCCCTGCCACCGGATTAGAAGCTCTGCAATTTCGGCGAGACGTCTCATATGCTCCAAAGTCTTTTTCCGCCCTTCCGGGATGGCCCAAAAAATCTCTTGCACTTCAGTACAGTTGTCTATACGATCTGTCATCCGCACATTTGAATTTTTGAACAAATCCTGTCTTTCTTTTGATTACACAGAACAGAACTTCCTGCTTTTTCGGGAGATTTAGTATCCGCATTCAGAAGAGATCACAGGTGCGATGAACGGGCAATTCGTTTTCGACGTGTGGACTATTCACGAAGTCTGACTGTTTCCAGTGGGGCACTGATCTGTTGCAGCAAGCATGATGGGCCAGAACAAGCCGACCGCGAAACTTCGCATAGGCACAAGCAATTCACTCGGAAATCTACTTTTGGAGGAACGCAATGCACAAAGGACTAAAGCTCGGCTTTTGTTGTCTTTCAGCGTTAGCGCTGGTCATCGCGACCTGTCTGCCAGCGTTCACGCAGACCATCACCGGTTCTATTACTGGTATCGTGACCGATCCAACCGGGGCTGTCGTGACGGGTGCGAAGGTAACCGCTACCAACGTCCTAACAGGTGTAGCCACTCCGACTGTGACCAATCCGAGTGGCATCTATTCTCTCCATTTCTTGCAGATCGGACAGTACAAGATCACCGTCGAATCCACCAGCTTTTCTCCTCAAAGTACCAGTGTCTTTTCGCTTGAGGTCGATCAGGAAGCCAGGGTGAACGTGGCCTTGAAGGTCGGCGGCACAAACAGCAATGTGGTGGTCACGGACACGGCTCCCATCCTGAATACCGAGAACGCGACGACCGGAGACACGATTACAGCGGCGGCCTCTACGGAACTACCGCTGCAGAGCCGGAATTTCTCTTCGCTCACACTGCTGGTAGCAGGAGCCATCTCACCGAATCCGCAGGCCCTGGATAACGTCGGTCGGAGCGCCTACAACGGCGGATTCTTCGTTAACGGCAATCGTGAACAGGGCAACAACTATACGCTCGACGGCGCCGACATCAACGAAGCAATCGACAACTACATCGGCTACAGCCCAAACGTTGACGCGTTGGGTGAAATTCGTATCATCACCGGAAATTCCACAGCCGAGTATGGCAACGCGAACGGCGGCCAGGTAGTCATGGTCACCAAAAGCGGAACAAATAAGTTTCATGGCAACGCCTTCTTCTTCGGTGAAAACCAAAACCTGAACGCATCCCCATGGAACGCAGGATCACGGCCGCCGCTCAATCGCGCTATATTCGGCGGCACCTTGGGCGGCCCAATTTTCAAGGACAAGCTCTTCTTCTTTGTGGACTATCAGGGCGCACGCCAGCATAGCGACACGGTCGAGCAGCGTACGGTCGTCACCGCCGCCGACCGTAGCCGCACGGACATCACCAGTCCGGCGGCCCGCTATCTCTTCGCACATCCCGAAATCTACCCTTTGCCGAACACGACCCCAGCTCCGAATTCTTCAGTGAACTACATTGGCTCTTCCGGTCAGGCTACCGTGAACGATCAAGGTGACGCAAAGGTCGACTGGCGCGCAACAAATCGCGACACCCTCTCAGGCCGCCTCTCAATCGGACGGGAACGCTCCGGTTTCTCCAAAGTGGCTCTGCCCACGGATATTCCTACCAATAACAACGATCCGTACACGGGCTTCATCGTGAACTGGACCCATGTCTTTTCTTCCAGCATCGTCAATGAAGCGCGCGCCGGTTATGGCCGCACCCGATATATCCAAACACCTACCGATGTCTCCGGAAATTGGGGAGTCACCGGCAACGCGAAGCTCGGCATCCCGGGAACACAGCTCGTCCCTGGTTTCAGCACCCTTGTGATCGGAAACGGGCCAAACTCCGGCACCGTCGACGATATCGGTGCGCCATCGGGCCAGGACGGCAACGGCGCCTATGGCGGCATTGACAGTGACAGCATTGTGAACGCTTACACCTACGGCGACAACCTCACCTGGCAGCACGGAAAGCAAACCATAAAGCTCGGTGTGCAGGTCCTGCGCTACCAGGAGAACCGGTACTACTCAGGCAATGACGGAACGTTGGGTTTCTTTAACTTCAACAGCTCGGTCGACGACTTTCTGCACGACAGTGTTACGAACGAGGGACAGGGTGCTCTAACCGGTCGCTGGGGCCAGCGTCAGTATCGCGACGCTGCCTTCGTGCAGGACGACTATAAGCTCAGCCCCAACCTTACCGTCAACCTCGGTCTCCGCTGGGAATACGATCAGCCCTACACCGAAGTCAACAACAAGCAGGCAAACATCAACCTCACGACTGGCGCAATCACAAATGCCGGTGTCAATGGCGCACCTCGCGCTCTTTACAACGCTTACTGGGCAGGATTCATGCCCAGGCTAGGTTTCGCCTGGTCGCCGGAGACCTTCCACGAAAAATTCGTTCTCCGTGGAGGATACGGAATCACCAACTTCCTCGAAGGAACGGGGCGAATCTTCGCCTGACGCTCAACCCGCCATTCTTCGTCGACGCATCGTGCACCGTCGGCCTTCCCTGCGCCAACGGAGGTCCATTGACAATTACAAGCGGATTCTTTCGACCGTCCGACCCTTCCGTGTATTCGGGTAACGTGCGCGCCTGGCAGAAGAATCTCAAGCCCGCTCTCATCCAGCAATTCAACTTGACCTCTGAGTATGAGCTCGACAGCTTTACATCGCTAACAGTTGCATACCTGGGGCAGAACGGTAACCATCTGGTAGATCCCCGCGAGGGCAACCAGCGCGCCTGCCTCACGTGTGCGCTCCCCATTACGACTCTGTCAGTTTTGAATCCAGCGCTCAGCCAGATTACAAATATCAGCTTCACAGAGTCAGAAGCCGTGATGAACTACAACTCGCTGCAGGTAACTGGACGTCGTCGCCTCAGTCACGGCCTCGAGTTCCTCGCCAACTGGACTTACAGCAAGGGCCTGAGCAACAACCTTGGCTACTACGGAGCCAGTGGTGGCGCGGGCGACTCACAGAGCGCCTACTGGCAGGATGCGTACAACGGAGGAGCCGACTACGGTCCGGAGTTCTTCGATTCACGTCACAACATCTCCGTCTCCGGATACTATGAGCTGCCCTTCGGTCGCGGACGTCAGTTTGGAAGCGGTATCAACCGCTTTGCGGACGAAGCCATCGGAGGCTGGAAGTTCAGCACCATTATGAGCTTCCATACCGGCTTCCCAATCACGGTGAACTCAAACGCCCTTTACTCAACCACGGTCAATGCAAGGGCCTCACGCGCTAATCACCTTCGTCCGATGAAGGTAGTTGGACGAACGTCTCATAGCTGGTTTGGAACCGATCCTTCGGCCCAGCCTTGTGCCAACGATACTGACAATGGTCTCTGTGGTTATAGCGCAGAGAGCGCGTTTCGGTTCGGCAACGCCTCTGTTGGATCAGAACGTGCCCCAAGTTATCAGCAGGTTGATCTGTCTCTCTCGAAAGACTTCGCAATCACTGAAGGAAGCCATCTGGAGTTCCGCAGCGACTTCCTGAACGCCTTCAACATGGTCTCCCTCTCTCCGCCGAGCAACAATGCCACCCCCGGCAACTCGTTCGGGCAGATCACCTCCGCAGTCAACGAACCTCGTAACATCCAACTCGCACTGAAGGTAGTCTTCTAACCTCCAGGCGACTATTTCCTAAGGACGGCGAAGACAATTTCGCCGTCCTTCCTTTTGGATGTCTAATCAGAGACTCTCTTACTGCAAGGACATCTCGAGACCACAAGGCATATCTCGTCTGGCGAGCTGTGATAACAATCCATGAAAAATCACTACAGTTTTTTCGAGCTCATAATGGGTCGCCCACTCTCGTTGGCGTTGGGTATCCTCATTCTAGCTATGCACAGCCCCGTCCCTTCACAAGCTGCAACGCCCCTCACACATAAAAAAGAGGTCATTGCATACATTTTTCCAAAAGACAGGATCATTGCACCCGGAGAAATAACAGCAGGAAAATTGACGCGGATCAACTACGCGTTTGCCAACCTGCAAAACGGTCAAATTGTAGAAGGCTTCGCGCACGATGCTGAGAACTTCGCGGCCCTCAATGCTCTAAAACACGACAACCCATCTCTCACTATATTGGTTTCAGTTGGCGGTTGGACATGGTCCGGTGATTTCTCTGACATGGCCCTTACAGAACAAAGCAGAAAGATCTTCATCGATAGCGCGGTCAAATTCGTAGAAAAATACCAGTTGGATGGCCTCGATATCGATTGGGAGTACCCCGGAATGCCTGGCGATAATCATCGCTTTCGCCCCGAAGACAAGCAAAACTACACTCTTCTTCTCAAAGAGCTGAAGTCAAGATTCGATCACGAGGAGAAGAGCCTTCATCGGCACCTCCTGACTTCTATCGCTACCGGTGCTTCAACTGAATTCCTCGAACACACTGAAATGGGTAAGGTGCAAAAATACGTGGACACCGTCAACCTGATGTCCTACGACTACTACGTTCCAAGTTGGGATAAAACCACCGGGCACCATGCGCCTCTCTTCATCAATCCAGCCGATCCAAAAAATCTCCGCCGACCGCACTATTCACGAGTATGAGAGTGCTGGCGTGCCCGCGAAAAAATTAGTGCTCGGCGTGCCCTTCTATGGAAAGAGCTGGACTCAGGTTCCCGACCAAAGCCACGGACTTTTTCAGCCCGGCAAGGAAGCACCCAATACCTACCTCCCGTACAACTCTTTATCCAGCCTGCAGGGTGACGGTTACACTCGCTATTGGGATGCGCAGGCTTCTGCCCCGTATCTCTACAATCGCGACACCCAGACCTTCATATCGTATGAGGACCCGGAGTCACTAAAGAAGAAGTGCGAGTATGTGATTGATCACAAGCTAGCCGGCGTCATGTTCTGGGAGTACTCCGGTGACTCGGCCAACACCCTCCTTGATTCGATCAATATCGGTCTGCAGCAACACTCCACGACGCCACCGGAGTCCAAGTGAATTCGACGATTGAACTTCCGCTCACGCGCATTACCAGTTCAACCCGCGCCAACCGCGTCGCATCCGTCGATATCTTTCGCGGACTCACGATGACTCTGATGATCTTTGTCAACGAATTGGCCGCAGTCAAAGGTCTTCCCTGGTGGAACTATCACGCACTCGCAAAGGTCGACGCCATGACCTACGTCGATATGGTGTTCCCAGCTTTCCTATTCATCCTCGGAATGACAATTCCCATCGCCCTGGAACATCGCCTTCGTAAAAATCCATCCATGCCGGCTCTCTGGCTCCATGTGATCCTGCGAACGATCGCCTTAATCGTCCTCGGCCTCATTCTCGCAAACGCAGAGCTTGGAAGCCGTTCGCTGATGGGGATAGATCCGATGCTGTGGACCATCCTGGCGCTTACCGGTGCCGTACTTTATTGGAACGTATACAGCCGCTCCGAACGCCACCAAACTCTATTTCGAATCCTGCGGTTTTCCGGTCTGGCACTAATGGTGGTGATGTTTGCCATCTTCCGCAGAACGACGCTTGACGGACACGCAGCATGGATCAGCACATCTTATCCAGAGATCCTCGGACTGCTCGGATACACGTACCTCGCAGTCTCAATCCTATACATCGCAACTCGACGATGGCGCTGGGCACCCCTCGTGTGGTTCATCGCCATGACCGTCCTCTGCATCGCATCAACGGCAAAGTGGATTTTATTTCTCCACGGCGTTCCACTCTACCTATGGCCCTTCGGCAACGGGGCCATGGCTTCGATCGCTTTAGCCGGTGTAGTCACTTCGGGCATCTTCGTAGACAACCGCAGCCCCCGATGGAACACCTTTCGACAGAAATCTGTCGCGGCCATCTCATTCGCCAGCATCACGCTCTTATGCGGATGGCTCCTTACTCCATTGGGCATCTCAAAGATACGCGCCACGCCAACCTGGTGTCTCTACAGCGTTGGCTGCAGCGTATTGGTATTCACGCTGCTCTACTGGATCTGCGATGTCAGGCGAGCGGTTCGCTGGGCCGCATTTACGCGTCCGGCCGGCGAAAATACCCTTCTGACCTATCTGCTCCCCGACTTCTATTTCTTTATCGCCTCTGCGTGTGGTTTCACATACTTCGCGGAACACGCTAACTCAGGCTTCCCGGGCGTAATAAGGTGCCTGATCTTCACAGCATTGATTCTGGCGCTAGCTGCACTTCTGACCAAGTGGAAACTAAGACTCCAGATCTGACCGATACGAAATCGCGCTAGCCACGGCTAGGACTCTTCCCCAGCAGCTCTCGCGCAATCACCATTCGCTGAATCTCGCTCGTCCCTTCGCCAATCGGGCAGAGTCTTACATCCCGGTAAAACTTCTCCGCCGGATAATCCTTGATGAACCCATACCCCCCATGAATCTGCACGCCCTCGTCGCAGATCCTGCACGCAGCCTCGCTCGCATACAGCTTCGCCATCGCAGACTCCAGCGTCACTTTCTTGCCCGCATCCTTCATCTGCGCGGCACGCATCGTCAACAACCACGCTGCATCGAGCTGCGTCGCCATGTCCGCCAGTTTGAATTGAATCGCCTGAAACTCGCTAATAGCCTTCCCAAACTGCCGTCTCTCCTGCGCATACTTCATCGCCGCATCGAGCGCCCCTCGCGCCATCCCCAAACTCAGCGCAGCGATTGAAATTCTTCCTCCATCCAGCACGCGCATAGCATCTTTGAACCCGTCTCCCTCTTTCCCAACCAGGTTCTCCAATGGAACCTCGCAGTCCTCGAAGATCAATTCCGCTGTGTCGCTCGCCCGCAGCCCCAGCTTGTTCTCCTTCCGACCCGAGCGAAACCCCTTCGTTCCGCGCTCCACCACGAACCCCGAGATCCCGCCGCGAGTTCCTTCTCCTTATCCGTCACCGCGAGCACCACCGCGCAGTTCGCATAGCTTCCATTGGTGATGAACGTCTTACTCCCATTCAGCACCCATCTGTCGCCCTGCTTTACGGCCGTAGTGCGCGCGCCGCCAGCATCCGAGCCCGAACCCGGCTCCGTCAACCCCCACGCACCCAGCCACTGGCCACTGGCCAGCTTTGGAATCCACCGTTTTCTCTGCTCATCGTTCCCACAAAGCATGATGTGATTCGTACAAAGTGAGTTATGCGCCGCGACGATAATTCCTACACTCCCATCGACGCGCGAAAGTTCCTCAATCGCGAGCACATACTCCACGTAACCCATACCCGCTCCGCCCAGAGACTCGGGAAAGATCACCCCCAGCAGACCCATCTCCCCAAGCTTCTTCACCACCTCGTGCGGAAACTCGCTTTTCTCATCCCACTCCGAGACATGCGGCGCAATTTCGCCTTCGGCAAACGCCCGTACTGCGCTCTGCAACTGCTTCTGCTCATCGGTCAACCCAAACATGGACCCCTCCAAAGGCTTCATAACCTGCGCTAATACATGTATCACATCCATGCATACTCTGGCACGCTGCCGAACAGGTGTACCTTGCTCTGTCAGGGCGAATTCTGTGGTCCTCCGTTGGGTCGGAGTTGATTATCCCGACCAACGGGAGCACTGACACCTGTTCCTCGCCACCGCAAGGTATACAAGTCACGAAGTGACCGCCCTCCGCGCAGGAGGCCCGTCCGGCAGGACACCGCTTCAGATCTTATCCAGAGCTTGCGCCAAATCCGCGACGATATCCTCCACATCCTCAATCCCCACCGAAACCCGCATCAATCCGTCCGTAATTCCCAGACGCGCGCGACCCTCCGCTCCCACCGCAGCATGCGTCATCGTTGCCGGATGACATATCAGCGTCTCCACCCCTCCCAGGGATTCCGCCAGCAGTCCAAGCCGAAGCGCCTTTGCAAACTTGTTTGCCTTCTCCAGCGACCCCAGTTCCATCGAAATCATGGACCCGAACCCGTGCTGTTGCCGTTTCGCCAGTTCATGCTGCGGATGCTCAACCAACCCTGGATAAAACACCTGCTGCACCTTTGCATGGCTCTTCAAAAATCAGCAACCACGCGGCCATTTGCATCATGCTGCTTCATCCGCACCGCCAGCGTCTTCACTCCACGCAGCAGCAGATAGCTCTCAAACGGCGACAAGATTCCGCCCGTACACTTCTGCACAAACCGAAAGTTCTCTGCATGCTCCCGCTTGGTGCAGATCAGCACGCCGCCCAGCCCGTCCGAGTGGCCGTTCAAAAACTTCGTCGTCGAGTGCATCACGATGTCGGCACCCAGTGCGATCGGCTGCTGCAGGTAGGGCGACAGGAATGTGTTGTCAACACTCAGTTCCACGCCCTTCGCATGGCAGATCCTCGCCACCGCGCCAATATCCGTCAGCGACATCATTGGATTGGTCGGCGTCTCGATATGCACAAGCTTCGTCGCCGGAGTAATCGCAGCGGCAACATTCTCGGCCACGCTCGTATCGACGTAGGTAAACGTCAACCCGTAGTTTGTCAGCACCTTGTCGAACAGCCGCCCGGTCCCACCATACACATTATCCGAGCAGACTACATGGTCGCCCGACTTCATCATCGTGCATAGCGCGGTGATAGCCGCCATTCCGCTGCCGAACACATGAGCGCTCGTCCCACCTTCCAGGGAACACAGGCTCTCCTCCAACGCATCCCGTGTCGGATTAGTCAGCCGGGCGTACTCATGCCCCTTGTTCTTTCCGATCTCCTCCTGCTGATACGTCGAGGTCAGATAAATCGGTACGTTCACCGCGCCAGTCAGTTCATCCGGAGCCTGTCCATCATGAATCGCCCGCGTTGCAAAACCATGTCTCTTCTTCGCTTCCATTATTTGTAACCTCAATAATCACAATCTATTCGCAATCCAGAACTAATTCAGCAATTCCTTCGACAAATACCGCTCCGCCGAATCCGGAATCACCGTCACCACTCTCTTCCCCGCTCCAAGCTCCCGCGCCACATCAACCGCCGCGCACAACATCGCTCCCGCGCTGGACCCTGCAAACACACCTTCTTCCGCAGCCAGCCGTTTCACCATCTCCAACGCCGGCTCGTCCATCACCATCATCACGCGATCGCATACGGAGCGGTCAAACGTCGCAGGTATAAACGAAACTCCAATTCCCTCTACCTTATGCGGCCCTGGCTCCCCACCCTCCAGAACGCTCCCCTGCGGCTCTACGGCAACGGTCAAGATCTCTGCCCGTTTCTTCTTGAGAAACCGGGCGACTCCAGTAAACGTCCCCGCTGATCCCACGCCCGAGACCCATGCGTCCACGCGGCCTTCCATCTGTTCCCAGATCTCTGCCGCCGTCGTCTCCTCATGAAAGTCAGGGTTCGCCGGATTCTCAAACTGCAGCGCAGCGAACGCCCCCGGCGTCTCTTTCTCGAATTGCAAGGCCATCCGAATCGCCCCCGCCATGCCATCGGCCTCAGGAGTCCGCACCACTGTCGCTCCGAGTCCGCGCATCAGCTTGCACTTCTCCTCGGCAAACTGCTCCGGCACATACAGCATCACCTTGTACCCGCGATTGACTCCGATCAGCGCCAGCCCAACACCAGTATTCCCGGCCGTCGCCTCCACTATCGTGCCGCCAGGCTGCAGCACGCCCCGTCGCTCAGCGTCCAGCACAATCCCAAGCGCAGCTCTGTCCTTGATACTCCCACCCGGATTCAAGAACTCCAGCTTCGCCCAGATCTCTGCGCAGTTCTCGCTACCACTTCTCAGTTCAAGACGGCGAAGACGCACCATTGGCGTCTGCCCTACTAATTCCAAAATGCTCTCAACGACCTTCATCAATCCAATCCTTCACACACAAAATCGACCGTCATTCAACGTACTAACAGACGGAGGTATCCCAAGGCAATCGCCTGTAACTCCATCAGCGATCCTACGCCTCAGTTCTTCTTTTCTGGGTCACTAAAGCTTGCGCCGCCACCTTTGCTCGCATCCGCAACCACTCTCGGATAGTACCCGGTCCGGGTCCGCACCGACAGGCGCCCGAAGCTCTTAGACTTAGCCTCCACGTGCACCTCGCGATAACCACCCAACGTTGGCGACTTCGTTGAGTGATACGAGATCGTGTACTGCGTGCGAATATCCTGCGCCACCTCCGCGGCGATCGCATCGACCTCCTTCACCGACTTCGGAAAGTAAGCCGCACCACCGGTCTGCTCCGCCAGCGTCTCCAGCACCCTGCGCGCATGCCGCGACTCGCGCTTATCGGTATCCTCGCCAAACAACAAGCCCACGCAGTAAATCACCGGACCATCGAGATCTTGAATCCTCCGAATCGTCTGCTCCAGCGTCGCACTCGAAGCATTGTCTTCACCGTCTGTAATCACCAGCAGAACCTGCTTCGGATGTTTCGCATTCTTCGCCAGATAATCCGCCGAAGCCACCAGTGCGTCGTAGATCGCCGTTCCACCGCTCGACTTGATATATCCCAGGCCCTGTTGCAGCTTGTCGATATTGTTCGTAAAGTCCTGATCGATGAACGCCTCCCATGAGAAGTCCACCAGGAACTCTTCATCCTCGGGATTGGACAGCTTCACAAAATCGAGCGACGCCTTGTCCACCGCCACCCGCTTGTCGTACATCGACCCGGAACTGTCGATCAGCAGCCCCAGCGACACCGGCAGATCCTCGTGCCGAAACGAGTTGATCGTCTGCGGAACTCCATCTTCATAGATATGAAACGCATCTTTATCCAGCGTTTGAATCGACCGCCCGCTCCCATCCAGCACCGTCGCATTCAGGCGGACCTCGTAAGCATCCTGCCGCAGCGTATATTTGCCGTTCTCCCGCCCAATCACACCACTCCCCGCACCCTGCGGCGCGCCAGTCTGGCTCCGCGCTGGCGCATCAGGATCAGGTGAAGCCACCGGATCGCGATCGACAGTCAGCGAAGGCTGTTGTGAAACGGGTTGTTGTTTCGCGGGTGTCGGCGGAGATGCCGGCCGCTGGGCCCAACCGCCCACCCCACCGGCCATCAGCATCAACCATCCTGTGGCCATCCCTGGCCAAAAACTCTTACTGCGAAGGTGCATAGTACCCCTGGCGATTATGTACCGTCAGGTTCGGAAGCCCTGGCGGCGGAACGAGTCGTATCTTCAATTTACGCCAGTTCCCGTCCTGCTTCACCTCCGAAGGCCTGTACCCGATCACATATTCATTCCTCAGCTCCGCGCTGATCCGCGAAGCAATATCTCCCAGATCCCCCATCTCCGACACCCGGAACATCCTTCCTCCAGTCATATCGCAGATATCCGTCAACAGGATAGGACCCAGTTGCTCCTCGGTCGTCGGCGCATACTGATCGAAGATTCCGATCGAATAAATCTGCACATCGCTCTCCCGAACCACCCGCCGCAGCTCGCCCTCTGTATACCGGCTTCGATTATCCCCGCCGTCCGAGATAATCAGCAACGCCTTCCGCTCATACTTGGCCTGCTTCAGCTTATCCACACCAAGATAGATCGCATCGATCAGCGCAGTCCGGTTTTCGGGCTTCAACATCACCATCCGCGCCTCAACATCGTCCACGTCTGACGTGTAGTCGACAATCACCGCTGGCCGGTCATTGAAGCCAACCACGAAGAATTCGTCCTGCGGATTCGACGTTCTCAAAAACTCACTGAGCGCCTTCCGAGCCCGTACAAACTTCGACGACATGCTCCCGCTCAAGTCGAAGATGATCCCGATCGTCACAGGCGCATCCTGCGTCGAAAAGCTCTTGATTACCTGTCCCACATTATTGTCGAAGACCTCGAAGTTCTCCCGCTCCAACCCCGTAACCAGCCGGTTCATCGAATCAGTAACAGTCGCTGGAATCAGCACCAGGTTCACATCCACACGAATCCGCGCGTCCCGCCTCGAGGTGGCCAGCGCAGCCGCGTTTGCCGCCCCTTCAATGACAGGTTTCGTCTCCTCAGGTGTCTTCGGTGGTTTAGGTGGCGCCGGCGTATTTACTACATCCAGCGGATTTTCCTGCTCCTGAGCGCGGCAAACTCTACTCCCCAATGCACACCACAGCCCCAGGCACAGCAATCCCGCGAGCCCCCATGCAGCCCGACGCCCTCTCCGGCGACCTGCCCAATCTCTCCGCCTGTCGTCCTCGACAACTACTCTGTCCCGTATGTTGATCTCCATCTCGGCACCTATGCAATCCTCGCGACCACCTGGCCGTCGTACCATCCGTGGAGCTCCTCCACACCGTCTCCACTCATTACCAGACCCACAGCCCGCCAAGTCCACCAGATGCTGCGTTCTGAAGATAATAGACCCCGTGTCAACCCCTTTTGTCATCATTTCATCGCAGAACATCGCTAATCCTGTCTCGTCAACGTTCCACGCAGGCTTTCGGATTCGTTGCACCCTCTCTTCACGCCCAACCCGTACAATCACCTCATATTCCAACTCCGGAGAACCTTCAAAGCATGGCCCGTCTTTACCCCTTCCGCGCCCTCCGTTACGACCCCGCCCGCGTCAACATGGAAGACGTCGTCACCCAGCCCTACGACAAGATCACCCCGGCCATGCAGCAGCACTACTACGAAGCCAGCCCCTACAACCTCATCCGCGTCATCCTCGGCAAACACGAGCCCAACGACACCGAAGCGCAGGACTTCCTCCCCCGGCGAAAAGGCGCACAACGTCTACACCCGCGCCGCCGAAACCCTCCGCGAGTGGCGCAGCGACCGCATCCTCGCCGAAGAGTCCGAGCCCGCCGTCTACGGCTACTCCCAGACATACACTGTGCCCGGCACAAACGAAACCCGCGAACGTCGCGGCTTCATCGCCCTCGGCCACCTCTACGACTACGCTGACAAGGTCGTCTACCGCCACGAGCAGACCTTCCCCAAACACAAGTCCGACCGCCTCGCCCTCTTCAAGGCCACCCGCGCCTACTGCGAGCAGATCTACATGCTCTACTCCGACCCCGCCTTCACCGCCGAGAAGCTCATCTTCGGCGCCAACGGCCCCGACAAGAACTTCAGCGGCATGATCGGCCCCGACACCGCTCCAGCCGACCTCGCCATCACCGACGAGTACAACGTCGTCCATCGCCTCTGGAAGATCGCCGACCCCAACACCATCAACCTCCTCCTCACCGCCATGGCCGACAAGAAGCTCATCATCGCCGACGGCCACCACCGCTACGAGACCTCTGTCGCCTACGCCAAAGAGCGCTCAGCCCAGCTCAAACTCCCCTTCAAGCAGCCCATCCCGGGCGACGACGACAGCTCCCTCCGTCATCGCCGACGGCGACACCCGGTCCACCCTGCCCACCCCGCCTTCCCCGAAGCCGCCATGATGATGACCTTCGTCAACATGGACGCTCCCGGAATCACCATCCTGCCCACCCACCGCGTCGTCCACGGCCTGCCCAGCTTCAGCTCACCCGACTTCGTCACCAAAGCCAGCGCCTTCTTCAACGTCAAGGCACTCTCCTCCCCAGACCTGGCCGCCCTCAACGCCACCCATGGCACCGCCTTCCTCGCCGCCACAGGGGACGGCAACTACCTCCTCACCCCAAAGCCCGACGTCATCGCAGCGGCACTAAAAGGCATCTCCCCCGCCAGGCCCAACTCGATGTCGTGCAACTCCACAGCATCATCCTCGACAAGCTCCTGGGCCTCGATCAGGACACCATCACCCGCCTCGGCAACGTCCGCTACATCCGCGAGGCCTCCGAAGCCACCGCTCTCGTCGCCAGCGGTGAAGCCGACATCGCCTTCCTCATCAAACCCATCACCCTCGACCAGCTCCGCGACATCTCCCTCTCCGGCGACGTCATGCCCCAAAAATCCACCGACTTCTACCCCAAACTCCTCAGCGGCCTGGCCATCTACGCCCTCGACTAACACCCCTGACAGAACAGAAAGCCAGCTTGCATTGTCAACCGCAGCTTTTTGCTAGTGCTTTGTCCTTCTGTTTGTCATTCCGCACCCTGAGCGAAGCCAAAGGGAAGGAATCTGCTGTTGCTTTGTTGTCGCTTGTTCTTTTGTTTGTCATTCCGCACCCTGAGCGAAGTCGAAGGGGAAAGGAATCTGCCGTTGTCCTTGAAGTTTCGCCTCTGAACAAAATCGTCATCTCGACCGAAGCAGCTCACAGTCTCATCGTGAGCTGCGGAGTGGAGAGACCCCGTATTTCGCTTTTCTCTTACCTCTCCTGCCGCGCTCGACCGCACCCATTACAATCATCCAGACACTCTCTTGACGCACCCCTGCAAACAATTCGCCGCGCGCCTGTCCCTCGTCCTCCTCGCGAGCCTAGCCCCCATCACCGCTCAAGCCCAGCAACCCCTCCCCCGCACCACCATCTTCCTCGACCCCGCCCACGGCGGCCCAGACTCCGGCGCCAGGCTCTCCGACAGCCTCCCCGAAAAATCCCTCACTCTCGCCTTCGCCACCCGCCTCCGCGCCCTCCTCTCCACCAGCGGCTTCTCCGTCATCGCCACCCGCGACTCCGACCCCGCGGTCCCCTTCACCACCGACCAGCGCGCCGAGATCGCCAACCACTCCCACCCCACCGCCTGCCTCGTCCTCCACGCCACCGCCAGCGGCAACGGCATCCACGTCATCACCTCCGACGTTCCCCCACCCGACGACTCCGACGCCGACACCCACCACGCGATCCCCTGGGACACCGCCCAATCCGCCTCCATCCCCCAAAGCCTCGCCCTCGCCAACTCCCTCGGCCTCGCCCTCCTCCACTCCAGGCTCCCCGTCCTCCTCACCCGCTCCTCCCTCCGCCCTCTCGACAACCTCACCTGCCCCGCCGTCGCCATCGAGATCGCCCCCTTAGTCCCCGCCGACGGGGAAGCCACCCCTGTCAGCGACGCCAACTATCAGCAGCAGATCGCCCAGGCCATCGCCACCGGACTCGCCAACTGGCGCAGAAACCAGAACCCCGCCGCCGGAGCCGCCCGATGATCCCCCGCTATCAGCGCATCCTCTTCTGGAGCCTCATCGCAGGTATCTTTCTCATGTCCGCCTTCCTCCTCCGCGGCTGCCAGCAGGCTCACAAGCGTCTCGCCGCACTCAACGACGCCACTCCCATCGCCGCCCCCACCGCCACCAGCACCGAAGACGTCACGCTCTACCTCGCTAACGACGCCGACGCCTCCATCACCCCAACCACCGAATCCGTCGCGCTCCCTCAGGCCCCCACCCTCCGCGCTCGCACCCTCCTCGAGCACCTCCTCGCAGCCTACGCCCTCCCCAACTCCGCCCACCCACTCCAAAGCGGTCCCACAGTCGATGATGTCTTCCTCCTCACTCCCGCGACAAACACTCCCGACAAGTATCACGCCGACTCATCCCAGGGTGCGCAGTTGGCGATCGTCAATCTCCGAGGCTCCTTCGTAGACGACCACCCCTCTGGCATCCAGGTCGAAGCGCTCACAGTGCAATCGATCATCGGCACCCTCCACGCCGCCCTCCCGCAGGTCACCGGCGTCCGTTTCCTCGTCGACGGCCAGCCTCACGACACCCTAGCCGGCCACGCCGACCTCCTCCGCACCTACCCTGCAACCGACACCACCTCCCACCCGACCCCACCAACCGAAAATCCTCAGCTATAAAGAAAGAGCATAAATAGTTCATTCCTCGCCATCGTTCTGGCCGTTCTACGCTTCTGCCGTCATCCTGAGCGCAGCGAAGGATCCCGAAGGTCACCAAGCATTCACAACCTTCGGAACCCTTCCACCAAAAAATGTTCAACAATAACAAGAGCCTTCAGCAATAACAAAACAGCCATGACCGACAGCACTGCAGCCAATCCAAACACCCCAAAATCCCTCACCATCGGTGTCTTCGACTCCGGCTTTGGAGGTCTCACGGTCCTCCGAGCCCTGCTCCCCCTGATCCCAGGCGCCCACTACATCTTCCTCGGTGACACCGCGCGTCTCCCCTACGGCTCCAAGTCCCGCGAAACCGTCGCTCGTTACGCCGTCTCCAGCGCAAAGTTCCTCCACAAACAAGGAGCCGACCTCCTCGTCATCGCATGCAACACCGCCACCGCCCTCGCCCTGCCAGACATCCAGCAAGCCCTGCCCATCCCCGTCATCGGTGTAGTCGAACCCGGAGCCCAGGCTGCCCTCGCGACCTCAAGCTTCCCCGACAGCCAGAACCACGTCCTCGTCCTCGCCACCACCGCCACGGTCCAATCCCACGCCTACACCCACGCCCTCAACGCCCTCGGCCTCCAAGCCTGCGAAAAAGCCTGCCCACTCCTCGTCCCCCTCGTCGAAGAGGGCTGGACCAACCACCCCGTCACCGACGATGTCCTCACAATCTACCTAACCGAAGCCCTAGCCGCCGCGCCCGCCACGCAAACCCTCCTTCTAGGCTGCACTCACTACCCCCTCATCGAGCCCGCCATCCACCGCATCCTCAACTCCATCGGCCACCCCCTCACCATCATCGACTCCGCCGAAGCCACCGCCCGAGCCACCGCCACCCTCGTCGCCCACCACTTCCCCAACCTCACCCCCACCGCCAAACCCACCTGCACCTTCTACGCCACCGACTCCATCGAGAAATTCCAGCGCCTCGGCTCCAACTTCCTCGGCCAACCAGTAGCCGAAGTAAACCTCATCGACCTCGGCGGCTAGCCTGAACCTGCTTTATCCTTCAAACGGAGAGAATACGATGCCCTACCTGCTGAAAACCGAACCAACCAAATACTCCTTCGAAGACCTCGAGCGCGATGGCGAGACCACATGGGACGGCATCTCCAACAATCAGGCCCTCCTCAATCTTCGCGGCATGAAGAAGGGCGACAAGCTCGTCATCTACCACTCCGTCGTGGGCAAAGCAGCCGTAGGTACCGCAAAGGTCGTCTCCGTCGACGCCACCGACCCCAAAAATCCCCAGGTCCGAATCCAGCCCGTCAAGCGCCTCAAGACAGAAAAACCCCTCGACGCCATCCGCGCCGCCGCCGTCTTCAAAGACTCCATCATGTTCCGCCAGTTCCGCCTCTCCGTCGTCCCACTCACCGACGCGCAGTACGACTGGCTCACCGCCTAGGCCTTCTTCAAGATCACCTTCTTCTCAAAGTAGGAAGCATTCGCCATGTGGCAAGCCGCCGCCGCATGGTATCCAAACACCACGTCCTCCGCCACCGGCTTCCGAGACCTCACCGCGTCGAAGAACGTCGCCAGGTGCGGCCGCAGCTCATCCCACGACGGCCCCTTCCACATCATCGTGTCATCCAGCGGATGCTCCGCCAGAAACGCATCATGCTCGGCATGCCACTGCTTCTCGTACTGCGCATGCATCGCCGCCGGAAACCCATTGATCCCGTACGCCGGCGACCGATCCACTCCCAACTCCGGAATCAGCGTAACCGTATTGCTATTCGAAATCTCGATCACACCCTTCGGTCCCATCACGCGCGTTACCTCAGGCGTCTCCGTTCCCAGCGTCAGCCGCACCGTCACCGGCACATCGCCATACTCGAACGAGGTCACCATCAGGTCCGGCATATTCCGCCCATCCTTCCAGCGATAGATTCCCCCAATCGAATAAGCCCTATCCGGAATTGCATTGATCCCGGTTACAAATTGCATTCCGCTCAGCAGATGCACCATCAGATCGCCCGCCATCCCGGTGCCATATTCACGAAAGGCACGCCACCGCGCAAACGCAATCGGATCAAACGCCTTCTTCGGCGCAGTACCCTGCCACGTCGCCCAGTCCAGCGTCTCCGGCGAGAGGTCCAGCGGTGGTGGATACACCCACGCCCCACCCGGCGAGTTCCTCCCCAGCTGCAGCTCCACCTGGTGCACCTCACCAATCGCCCCGCTGTCGTACAACTCCTTCGCCTTCGCAAACACCTTCGAACTCACCCGCTGCGAACCCACCTGCACAAAGTTTTTGCTCCCCTTCACAGCCGCGACCATCTCCTCGCCCTCGGCAATCGTATGCGACATCGGCTTCTCACAATGCACATCCTTCCCCGCGCGAATCGCATCGACGGTCACTTGCTTATGCCAGTGATCCGGCACCGCAACAATCACTGCCTCGATATTTTTGTCCTCCAGAATCTCCTGGTACCGTCGCGTCGTCTTGATATTCGCGCCCGCAATCTCCTTGGCAAGCGTATGCCGCCCGTCATACAGATCGCACGCCGCAACACACTGCGCCTGCGGCAGAGTCACCGCGGCCCTCAGCAACGAAGACCCCTGAATCCCCACCCCAATGCTCGCAAACCGTACCCGGTCCCCACTCGCCACCGGCGGCGCCTGCTCCTGCCCAAGCATCACCGCTCCCGGCAACGCCGCCGCCATCGCCAACCCGCTGCCCGTCTGCAAAAACCGCCTGCGCGAAAACTCCGACATCAAAATATCCTCCTCAATCAACGCCTCCACTATAGAGGAACCTCACCCCCTCTCCTATCGCCCTCACCCTGCTATCCTTTCTGTTGGGCCGCCCCTCCACCGCCCAAGCCGTCTCGAAAGGATTACCGCGCATCATGATTGACCTCAAAGGCAAAGTAGCCGTCGTCTTCGGCCTCGCCAACAAACGCAGCATCGCCTGGGGCATCGCCCAGAAGCTCTCCGAAGCCGGCGCCACCCTCGCCATCTGCTACCAGAACGAGCGCCTCCAGCGCGAAGCCGAAGAACTCGCCGCCGACCTGCCCGGCACCAAGACCTTCCGTTGCGACGTCTCCATCGACGCCGACATCGACGGCGTCATCGAGCAGCTCAAATCCGCCTACGGCAAAATCGACATCCTCGTCCACTCCATCGGCTTTGCTCCGAACATCAAAAACAACGTCCTCAACACCACCCGCGAAGACTTCCGCATCGCGCACGACATCAGCGTCTACTCCCTCATCGCCCTCGCTCGCGCAGCCGAACCACTCATGGCCGAAGGCAGCTCCATCCTCACCCTCACCTACTACGGCGCCGAAAAAGTCTTCCCCAACTACAACATCATGGGCGTAGCAAAAGCCGGACTCGAAGCCGCCGTGCGTTACCTGGCCTCAGATCTCGGCGCAAAGAAGATTCGCGTCAACGCCATCTCCGCCGGCCCCATCAAAACCCTCGCCGCCCGCGGCATCAGCGACTTCACCAGCATCCTCACCGCAGTCGAGCAGCGCGCCCCACTCCATCGCAACGTCGACGCCCTAGAGGTCGGTAACACCGCCCTCTTCCTCTCGAGCCCCCTAGCCAGCGGCATCACCGGCGAAATCACCTTCGTCGACTGCGGCTTCAACATCACCGGCCTCTAGCATCGTCCTCGCCCTACTCCCCACTGACACCAACCACACCATCGATAACAACCAACAAACACGTCATCCTGAGCGAAGCAGGTCACAGTCTCACCGTGACCTGCGCAGTCGAAGGATCCCTGTATTTCGCATCTGTTTTTTCATCCCTCTCCCCTCCCGCTTCGTATATCCTTCTGTCCGTATAGAGGGAGCCACACATGACCATTGCTGAAATCCTCCTCCAGGACTTCGACACCGAGATCTCCAACACCCGCCGCACCCTCGAGCGTGTCCCCGAAGGCAAGAACGACTGGAAGTGTCACGACAAGTCCATGGTCCTCGGCAAACTCGCCATGCACTGCGCCACCCTGCCGCTCTTCGGCTCGTACATCATCGAAGACGAAGGCATGGACATGGCCGCCTCAAAACATCCTCACATGCCACTCGAGTTCACCACCCGCGCCAACGCCCTGCAAAAGCTCGACGAGAGTGCCGACGCCTGTCGCAAGGCCATCGCCGCATCCTCCGACGAGGATCTCGCCAAACTCTGGAAGTTCAGCTACGGGGACCAGCTCATCTCCAACAACTCGCGCGTCCAATCCTTCCGCCAGATGTGCTTCAACCACCTCATCCACCACACCGCGCAGCTGGGCGTCTACCTCCGCCTCAACGACATCCCCGTCCCCGCACTCTACGGCCCCTCCGCCGACGAGCAGTGGTCAGCCTGAAAGCAGCACCTCAAGGCCGCCTGTAAACCACCCCATTCTTCATCACAAACCCGACCTTCGTCGTCGCCGAGATATCCTGCAACGGATCTCCCGCCACCGCGATCACATCCGCATAGTACCCGGCCTTCAACTCCCCAATCTTCCCCGCCCAACCCAGCAGTCTCGCGCCGTTCAGCAGATCCGCCTGCAGCACCGCCGCCGGCTTCATCCCAAACTCCACCATCAACTCCAACTCCCGCGCCTGCGTCCCGTGCGGGAACGGCCCCACATCGCTCCCCACCGCCATCGGCACCCCCGCCGCCAACTGCTTCTTGAACTCTGCCGCATGATACGTAATCAACTGCCTCTCCCTAGCCTCTGCCGGCTTGCTCACAGCGTGGTCCGCAAAATACTCGCTAATCGCAAACGTAGGCACAGCATAAATCTGCTTCTCCTTCATCCCCCTCATCGTCGCGTCGCTCAACTGGTACGCATGATCGACCGAAGCCACGCCAGCCGCCACCGCAAACCCCGTCCCCGGCTCCCCCGTCGCATGGACCGCCACCCCCGCCCCGAACCCACTCCACCGCCCGTCCGCTCAGCCTCTTTCACCGCCGCTCGAAGCTCCGCCTCCGTGTACTGATACGGCGTCACGAACTCACCGTCCCGCACCCCATCCGTCCCTGTCTCATACACCTTCGTAAAGTCCGCCCCGCCCTTCCTCTGCTCCCGCATCACCTTCACAATCTCCTCACTCGAATCCGCATAGTCGGCATTCGAGAGCACCCTCTGCGCCGGGTTATACCCAATCGCATCCTCATGCCCACCCGTCAAATCGATCGCATTGCAACTCATCCGCATCCGCGGCCCCGGAATCAACCCCGAGTTGATCGCATTCCGCACCGCGACATCCGCGCAGCCCGCACCCTCGGTACCCATATCGCGCTCCGCCGTAAATCCCGCCATCAAATCCGCCTTCGCCGCCCCCGCTGCAACCAATGTCCGCTCCGGCACACTCTCCTGCACTGTCTGCAGATCCTCCGCCCCCGGATGCAGAAACAGATGCACATGCGCATCGATCAACCCCGGCATCAGCGTCGCATCCCCCAGGTCGATCACCTCCGCTCCAGCAGGTCGCTCCACATGCGCTCCCACCGCAACAATCCTCTCTTCCTCCACCAAAATCTCACCCGGTGCCACCACCTTCCCCGCAGCCACATCCAGCATCCGCGCCGCATGCAGCACCACCACATGCTTCGCCGAAGCTGCATCCTGCGCTACGCATAGCGACGCCGCAAAACCCGCAACCAACCCACAGAGAAGTTTTTTCATAGTCCAAGCAGCATATCGCACCCTCGCAAGCAAGCTATAGCAAGCAGCTAAGTCCCGGCACTTTCCAATTGACTTGACAATCCATCCACGCTAAACACAACCATGGCCAGTCAACTTTCAACCGCGCTTCGCAGAATCTTCGTCTTGCTGGCAATCCTGACTTACCCCGCATTCGCCGCAAATCCCAGGCTCCTCATCCGCAACGCGCGAATCATGACCATGGCCAGCAACCAGCGCGAGCCCATCAACGGTTACCTCTCCGTAGCCTCCGACGGCACTATCCTCGCCGTCGCCGCCGGAGAACCGCCCGCCACCCTCCATGCCGACAAGATCATCGACGCCCACGGAGACCTCATGATCCCCGGCTTCATCTCCGCGCACAGCCACCTCTGGCAGGCAGCCTACCGCGGTCTCGCCGCCGACAAGACTCTTCCCGGCTGGATCGACGACCTTTACGGCGTCCACGCCTCCAAAGCCTCACCCGAGGACATGTACTGGTTCGCTCTCCTCGGCTCGTTAGACCACCTCGAGCACGGCATCACCACCGCCTACAACTTCACCTACGGCGGACGAGCCAACCCCCGAACTCAACAACCAGTTCGAAGAAGCCCAGTTCCGCGGCGCAGCCGAGTCCGGCATCCGCTTCGTGCACAGCTACGGCCCCGACCGCATGTCTCCCTCAATCACCATCGATCAGGCACGCATGCGCCTCAAAGCCTTCCTCGACTGGACCGCCACTCAACCACCAAACTCCCACTTCCTCAGCGTCATGATCAGCGGCATGACCGCCTTCAACGACACCTACCAGCAGGCCGTGATGGAAGCAGACATGATGAAGGAGTTCCATCTCGGCAACCAGACCCACTACATTGAAGCGCCCGACGATCAAGGCGAACAGCGCGCCAAATTTCGCTGGATGATGGACAGCGGCCTGCTCAACAACCAGCTCATCTTCGGCCACTTCATCCACTCCGACGAATTCATCCTCCAGCAAACCGCCAAAGCCGGCGCCTCCATGTCGTGGAACCCACTCTCGAACGGTCGCCTGGCCTCCGGTGTCGCTGACATTCCGAAGTACCTCAAGATGGGCATCCGCGTCGGCATGGGCGTCGACGGCGAAGCCAGCGCCGACCTCGCAGACCCCTTCGAAAACATGCGCACCGGCCTCTACGCCATCCACGACAAGTACGAAGACGCCACCGTCATGAGCCCCTACCAGGTCCTCTGGCTGCACACCATGGGCTCCGCCGATGTCCTCAACGTCAAAGACAAACTAGGCTCGCTCGAACCCGGCAAGTTCGCCGACTTCCTCCTCATCAACCCCAAGCGTCTCGGCGTCTCCCTCGAAGACCCCTACGCCAACCTCGTCCTCATCGCCGCCGAGCGAGACATCGACAGCGTCTACGTAGGCGGCGAGTTGATGGTCGAGCACAATCAGCTTCTCCACCAAGACCTCGACAAAGTTCAATCCGAATCCGACCGCCGAGTCCTGGCGCAGCACTAGAGCAAAGTAGCAGTTGGCGTAGAGTCTGCCGTGCCCTTTTGTTTGTCATTCCCGAAGGAATCTGCGGTTGCCTTCCTCCACACCAACAGCAAATCCGCGCTAAAGCCGGGTGCCCCATATCTCGATTTTGAGATGTGGGCATCGGGCGAAAGCCCGACCGCTCTCTTCAGCCACCCAAACATATCCCCAGCAGCGAAGAATCTACCCAACCTTCTCGGTCAACTCAGCCCACCGAGCATACAGCCCATCTGCAGCCTCCTGCGCCGCCTCCATCTCCGCAAGCGCCGCCGTCAACCGCTTCGCATCCACCGCCACCGCCGGATCTTCTATCATCTCCCGAGCCTTCTGCAGCCGATCCTCCGCCGACTCCACCGCAGCCTCAATCCCCGCATACTCGCGAGCCTCCAGATACGAAAGCTTCTTCTTCCCACCGGACGTTCCATTCGAAACCGCCGCAGAAGCAGCAGGCGAAACCGCAACCCCCGCAGCCCCCGGAGCAATCGCCTCCTCCACCTTCACACCCCGCCACTGCTCCCACTGCGAGTAGTCCGCAAACATCTCCGACCCACCCCGCCCATCCAGCCCCAACACAATCGTCGACACCCGATCCAACATGTAACGATCATGGGTCACTAATACCAGCGCGCCCGTGTACTCCAGCAAGCTCTCCTCCAGAATCTCGAGCGTCGCAATATCCAGATCGTTCGTCGGCTCATCGAGCAGCAACAGATCCGCAGGCTCCAGCATCAACTTCGCAATCAACACCCGCGCCCGCTCGCCTCCACTCAGCCTCTCGACAGGCTGATTAAGTTGTTCGCTGGTGAAGAGAAACTTGGTAGCATAACTAGCCACATGCACCACCCTGCCCTGGTACACCACCGAGTCAGAATCCGGAGCCAGCGCCCGTCGCAGCGTCACGCCCTCCTCCAACTCGCGCATCTGGCTGAAGTAAACAATCTTCAGTGAAGCCGCCTTCTTGATCGTCCCCTTCGAAGGCTCCAACTCTCCAGTCAACAACCGCAGCAGAGTAGTCTTCCCGCTACCATTCGGTCCCACCAATCCCACGCGCATCCCCGAGGTCACCAGAAAATTAAGCCCCTCCACAATCTTCCGATCACCCAGCACAACCGAAACATCCTCCAACTCCACCAGCCGCTTCGTCTGCCGATCGGTCGCCGAAAAATCAATCCCCGCGCTCGACGTCTGCACCCGCGAGTTGACCTCCTTCAACTGCCCAATCAGATCCTGCGCATTATCGATCCGCGCCTTCGCCTTCGTACTCCTCGCCTTCGGACCGCGCCGCAACCAGTCCACCTCAATCTTCACGCGATTCTTCAGCGCATCCTGCAGCTTGCTCTGCGCCTCCATATACGCCTGCTTGCCCTCGATAAACTTCGAGTAAGTCCCCTTCACACGCAGCAGCCCTTCGGCATACACGCGGTTCAGTTCCACTATCTCTGTCGCAACATTCTCAAGAAAATAACGATCATGGCTGATAAGCACACAAGCAAAACTACCCTCATTCAGCAGCTCCTCCAGCCACGCAATCCCGGCTAAATCCAGATGGTTCGTCGGCTCATCCAGCAGCAGCACATCCGGGTGGGTCACCACCGCCTCCGCAATCGCCAGCCGCTTCCTCCACCCGCCGCTCAGCCGCGCCGCCTCCGCCGTCAAATCCGGAAAACCGGTCCGCCCCGAAGTCTCCCGCAGCCGTCCCTCATGCTCCCCTTCGGAAACCTTCGCCCGCACCAGCGCAGCCTCCAGCACCTCGCGCACCGTCACCCCCGGCGCAAACACCGACTCCTGCGCTACATATCCCACCCGCGCCCGCTTCCGCACCGCTACATCCCCGGCATCAGCGTCTTCATCACCCGCCAGCACCTTCAGCAGCGTAGACTTCCCCGCTCCATTGGGTCCAATCAACCCAATACGATCCCCATCACTCACGGTAAAACTGATCTCACGAAACAAAGGCGTAGCGCCAAAGGCCTTAGTCAAACCCTGCGCATTTAAGATTGGTGGCATTTCTTCAGTCTACCGTCTCTGCCAGATGCTTCCTAATCGAGCTAGGGCGAATCGTCACGGCTTGCGAGCCTCGCTTTGACTAACTGGAGAGTTCAGTCTTGTTCGATCGCCCTCGACTGAGGATTCAGCGAATAGTGGTGTCCGCCGCCTGAGATGAAGATAGTGCCATCTCGCCCCACGCTCATCTCATCGATCATTCCGGTCTGATGGGTAAGTGCGACGATTTCCGCACCCGTCACATCACTCATTTGATAAACGTTGTAGTCGAACATTCCACCTTTGCCTTCTGTCGCCGCAGTGAAGACGATGTCCATCCCGTCGTGCACGTAGGCAGCCTCCCCGAAGGAAGGACCGCTTGATGGCTCAGAGGGCACATGAGGTTGAAATATCCCTTTGGTTTGGTGAGGCTTGGCCATATCGAACTCTTCGATTAGTGATCCTATCGGGTATCCTGTCGTACTCACGAGAAATCTTTCTCCATCAGTAGAAACAGATAGCGAGCGAAGGTCGAAAAACTCCTGCTGAGTCAACTCCTCCGGCGCAACACCACCGATCGGGCCATCTGCACTGACCAAGACCTTAACCACGTCGAATTTGTGCCGTCGCGGACGAGCGATCGGAGAGTAATGCCCGTTGAAGCGAGATTTTACGTAAAGCAAGGTTTGGCCATCTGGGCAAAAACGCTGGCATCACAGCATCTTCTTCAGGATTTGATACGCGATGGGCATGGCTGCCATCGACTCTCGACAACCAAACCTCTGACTTTGCTTCGGGTCCTTCCGCCAACGCATACGCGACAGCATCTCCATTAGGGAAAGTACCCCATCGGTCTCCCAACCGCTTTTGCGATCCGTGAGGCGATGAATCGTGCCTGCTCCCGCAGTCTTGAGATAAAGCCACGACGAACTGCCTCCTACCACGGAGAAAACTCGCGGTATGGTGCTGCTTGCCGTCGCATTCGGCGACTTGTTGAGGGGGACAATGGGAGTGCTTTGACTACGGCACCCTGTGCTCAACCAAATAGTGCAGAAAAGAACAGAAACTCCAAACTTTTCGATCAAGAAAACTCTCCAGTTACCTGAGCAGAAAACGTCCAACTTCCTGCGGCAGTATAGCTTGGATCGTCGAAAGTTATACAGACCAAAGCAATATCGATGTCCTTATATTGCCCGGAGTCTTTTGACCTGAATCAGCATCACAAAATCAACTAATCCAGATCGAAATCCCTCAGTGGCCGATCCGTCAGCGGAGTCTCCTTCGCCTTCTTTACCGCCTCGGCAAACTTCTTCGCCATCACATCATCTTTGTTCTTCTGCGCATCCACACTCTGCTGAAAGATCGAATCCCTCCGCGCATCCGCCTCGCGCAACGCCTTCGCCGCCTCGCCAAAGTCCTCGAACATCTTCTTCTTCGGAGCAGACGTATGCGCAATCACCGACCGCGTCACCGGATCCACCTTCAGCATCCCCCACAATCCGGACACATCACCTCAAACGGCTGATCGCTCAAACCCATCGCAACACCTCACCCACCCATTCTAAAACCGCCAGCAAAGGTTGTCGCATAAGCAACGCACGACACACTTTTATCTCGCCCCAAAAATCGTCATCTCGACCGAAGCGACGCACGGTCTCATCGTGGGTCGCGCAGCGGAGAGACCCCGTATTTCGCTCTTGCATCTGAGTTTTTGCATCTGATCAGCTTCGGCCGGAGCCCTATAGCCGTACCACCACATGCCCCGGACACTGGTTCCCTGCCACCCCAACCAGCTTCTCCACCAGCCCATCCCCATACCGCGCCATAAACCAGACCCCCGCCACCACGCGTTCCTGCGGATGCTCACCCGGAAACACATTCAGCACAACCGCCTCCGCATGCTTCCGCAGACTCGCCTCCTTCTGCAGCTCAAACGTAGCCGCCATCCTCCGCAGTCGATTCATCTGGTACAGCATCTTCGACCCCGAAACCTCCGCGGACCGTCCCAGCGACTCATCCATCCCACCGAGATACTCGGTCAGCGCGCTCAACTCCGTCTCCACCGCATTCCCCACCGCAGCTAACTTGCGCTTCCCCTCAATCGGCATCGCCCGCGCCCCCAGCCTCTGCGCCAGCGTCTCCGCCGTGGTCATCGCATCCGGCAGCTGCACCTCATCCTTATCCATCACCGCAGCAATCGCCGGCTCCAGCAGGGTCGCGCTCAACCGCGGCAGCACCGGCGTAATCCGTCCCAATATCGCCTCATACAAAACCGCACTCTGCGCAAAGTAAGCAATCTCCGCCGGCCCACCCACATAAGCCGCAGTCGGCAACACCGTATCCTGAAACACCGGCCGCAGCAGCGCATTCGGGCTCAGCCTCTCAGGTGCCGCCTCCAGAATCGCAATCAACTCCGTCGTCGAATAACTTCGCCCTCCGGCCTTCCACTGCCCCTCTGCACTGCGCCGCAGAGCCACCCGCTCTCCCGTCGCCTCATCCAGCAGAAACAACATCGAGCCACCCTCGGCCACCAGCACCTGCGCATGATACCCACGCTCCACCAACTCTTCACCCCGAGCAATCAAAGCATCCTGCAACTCCTCTGCATGTTCAATCGCATATCGCAGCGTGCCGGTGCCCAATGCATGAAACGCCCGCGAGGCCGCATCCATCACCACCAGCCCCTGCTCTGAGAAGATCCTCGCGATCAGCCGTCCAAACGCCAACGCCAGCGTAGGCTGCCTCCCGCCTTCAGGCCTATAACACTCCCGCAGCCACTCACTCACCGGAGCGAACTCCAGCAGTTCGCTGGCCCGCTCCAGCACCGCCTCCAACCCAGGCCCAGGAACCACCACCCCACCCACCGGCACAGCCTTCGTCACTTTTATCCCAGCGCGCAGCGTCTCCACCGAACTCTTCGTCAACAGCGAAACCTGGTCCACCTCTTCCAGATCATGATCCTCGGTCGCCATCCAGAACACCGGCACATGCTCGACACCCGTAGCCTTCGTAGCTTCTTTCGCCCGCGCCACTGCCGTAGCCGCCTTCAGAATCGTCAACAGCGGCCCACCGAACAGCACCACCTGCTGCCCCGTCACCACCGCCCGCGCACCCGCGCGCAGCTTCGCAATGTTCGCCTTCGCGGCATCCCCCGCGCCAAACTCCACCGCCTGCTTCTCCAACAAATCCGCCAGCACCCCGGCATCCTTCACCGGCAGACCATTCCCGATCCACTTCCTGTAAACGGCTCAGCCCCATACCACCGCCGAACCGCGGAATCGCCGGCGCTCTCCGCCATCGCAAGATAGTCGCGATAAATCTGCGACACATGCGGCAACACCGTGATCGGATAACACTCAACGCTCATGCAGACCTATCCTCAACCTCATACACTGCGGCAACACACAGTCCCACAACAATTTTCTGCGCATCCCGTTTGATGCCCGTCACCCAAGTCTAGATGCAGGATGATACTTTAGCCTCATGTCCGTACAAAGAAAGAAGTCCACCAAGCCCAGCGCCCTCCAGACACAGGCCCCGAAACCACCAGCCGCAACCACCATCAAACCAGCTTCGAAGTTTGCCAAACCAAAGCTCATCTCCTCCAAACTCTCCTACAATGGCAAAGTCTTCTCCGTCTTCACCGACAAGGTCGAAGAACCCAGCGGCTTCGTCCACACCCGCGATGTCATCCGTCACAACGGCTCCGTGGTCGTTCTCGCCATAGACGAGTCCAAAACCCCGCCGACCCCGACGTCATCCTCGTGCGACAGTTTCGCCACGCTGCCGGCCAGTTCCTCATCGAGTTGCCCGCCGGACGCGTCGACGCCAAGGAAGCAACCCTGGCCGCAGCCAAACGCGAGATGATCGAAGAGACCGGCTATCGCGCCAAGCGCTGGACCCTCCTCAACAAATACTTCGCCAGCCCCGGCTTCCTCGGCGAATGGATGCAGATTTATCTCGCCCGCGACATCCGCGAGGGCGCCGCCGCCCCGGAACCCGACGAAAACATCGAGGTCTTCCGCCTCCCACTCTCCGAAGCCCTCGCCCTCATCGCGGCCAACAAGATCCACGACGGCAAAACCCTCATCGGTCTCATGCTCTACGACTCCGCCCGCCGGTCCGGCCGCCTCTAGCATCGAAATCCGCTACAAATTATTTAATCGAACTCAAGCTCCTACTCGACACAGCACCCCGGGGGCTGCGAATCTTCGCGCCATTCCCCAGGTTGAAGCCTCGTTCAGCCACCATCGCAGGGCATCGTGACGGCGCAGCACGTTCGTAACCACTCCTTTGGTTATCGCAAAAAAACAGGCCGCAGATCACGGCTTGCAGAAAACTCCCAAGAAGCTGTTTGCGTCAGACCTTAGCAATGGCGGTGCCGTTGAAACGCTTTCACTTCCCGGTACACCATCAATGTTAGGACGCACAAAGGGAGCATCTCAAGTGGCTCAATATAAGGGTACGGTCAAATGGTTCAACAACGCAAAAGGCTACGGTTTCCTGGGCCGCGATGGCGGGGCCGATGTCTTCGTCCATTACAGCTCCATCCAACGCGAGGGGTACAAGAGCCTTAAAGAAGGAGATGAAGTGGAGTTCGACATCATCCAGGGCACAAAAGGACCACAGGCCGATCAGGTGGCTCGTCTCAAAGAAGCAACTCAGGCACAGTCTCAGACTCAGTAAGACAGAGGTTCGATCCTCTACGGTCGGCGCAGCGGCTCGTACGATCAGCCCTGCTCGGCCCCTGCAAGGCTTTATCTCTCACATCTGTTGCATACTGACATCAGTGGCCGCACTCGCCTCTGAAGCCTTCCCATGGACAATATCTCGATCGCCCGCCTCCTCGACGAAACCGCCTCCCTCCTCGAGATCGACTCAGCCGACCCCTTCCGCATACGCTCCTACCGCCGCGCAGCCGAGGCCGTCGAGCAGCAAACCACTCAGCTCTCCACCCTCGCCGACGACCCCAAAGCGCTCCTCGCCATCCCCGGCATCGGCAAAGGCATGGCCGCCAACATAGTCTTTCTGCTCACCACCGGCACCATGCCCCTCCGCGAAGAGCTCCTGCAAAAATACAAACCCACCATGCTCGATCTCCTTCGCCTCCCCGGCATGGGCCCGAAAACCGTAGCCCTCGTCTGGTCCGCCTGCCAGGTCTGCGACATCGACGGCCTCGAAGCCGCCGCCAAAGCCGGCCATCTCACCAAGCTCCCCGCATGGGCGAAAAGTTCGTCACCAAGCTGCTCAAGGGAATCGAAGACCACCGCAAAAACTCCAGCCGCTTCCGCATCGACAAGGCCCAGCAACACGCCGACACCATCATCAATCTCATCCGAGCCTTCCCCGGCATCGACGAGATCATCCCCGCAGGCTCCCTCCGCCGCGGCCGCGAGACCGTAGGCGACCTCGACCTCCTTGCCACTGGCCCCGCCTGCGAACCCGACGTCGTCAGCGCAGCCGTCGAACACGTCGCATCCCTTCCCCTCATCGACAAGCTCATCGCCAAAGGCCAGAACAAAGTCTCCTTCACCCTTCGCAACAACCTTCAGGTCGACGTCCGCCTCCTCCCCCGCGCCAGCTACGGAGCCGCCCTCCAATACTTCACCGGCAGCAAGATGCACAACGTAGCTCTCCGTCAGCGCGCCATCAAACGCGGCCTCACCCTCAGCGAGTACGCGCTCCTTCGCCTGGAAGACAACGTCATCGTAGCCGCAGCCTCCGAAGCCGACATCTACAACGCACTCGACCTCGACTACATCCCACCCGAGCTCCGCGAGAACGGCGGCGAACTCGAGGCCGCCGCAAACCACACCCTCCCTCAACTCATCACACGAGCCGACATCCGCGGCGACCTCCACATGCACACCGAGGCCACAGACGGCCGCGACACCATCCGCCAGATGGCCGAAGCCGCCCTCGCCCGCGGCCTCTCCTACATCGCCATCACCGACCACAGCAAAAACCTCGCCATGACCAACGGCCTCGACGACACTCGCGCCCTCGCCCACATAAAACGCATCCGCGAAGTCGACGAAGAACTTCAGCAGGACCTCCTCGAACTCTCCGAGGCCCTTCAGCGTGACACACCTCCCTCAAAGTCAACCCTGAAGGATCTCTTCTCTCTTCTCAAAGACATGTCGTCTCGACCGCAGCAAGAAAACTCTTCAACCACCCCCAAAAGCCCATCGTCTCAACCCGAGCACGAAAGCCCTCTGACCTCCCAAAAACTCTGTCGTCTCGACCGGAGCACACCGAAGTGGAGAGACACGCTGTCGCACCCTCCGACCCATCCAAAACTTCGTCATCTCGACCGGAGCGCAGCGAAGTGGAGAGACCCCCGCATTTCGCCGCCCCCGGCACAAATCTCACCTTCCGCATCCTCCCCGGCATCGAAGTCGACATCCTCGCCGACGGCACCCTCGACCTCGACGACGCCACCCTCGCCCAGATGGACATTGTCGTAGCCAGCGTCCACTCCCACTTCAATCAGCCCGCCGAGGAGATGACCGCACGCGTCCTCCGCGCCCTCGAAAACCCACACGTCCGCATCCTCGGCCACCCCACAGGCCGCAAGGTCCTCGGCCGCGAACCCTACGCCATCAACATCGACACCATCTTAAAATCCGCCGCACAAAAAGGCGTAGCCGTCGAACACAACGCCAGCCCAGCCCGCGCCGACCTAAGCGACCTCCACCTTCGCCTCGCCAAAAAACACGGCTGCAAGATCGTCATCAACACCGACGCCCACGCCACCGAGGAGCTCGACCAGATGCGCTACGGCATCACCCAGCTCCGCCGCGCCTGGCTCACCCCCGCCGACATCCTCAACACCCAACCCACCGCCGAGGCCCTCCTCCAAAACCTCCGCCCCAAACCTTAGTTCCACAGAACAACGAAGTGGAGCCGTTCCAGTTGCCTTGCAGTTGCAGTTGCAGTTGCCTGCTCTCTTGTTTGTCATTCCGCAGCGCAGCGGAGGAATCTGCGGTTGCCTTCCCTCACTTCAAATCAAGGAACCACCGAACCACCAGCCACGTACCACCACTAACACCACAGGAGAGCCGCGTGCGTAAATCATTCCTCTTCGTCTTCGCCTTTATGGCCGCCACAACGCTCTGCGCCCGCGCCGCGCAATCCGACTCCATGGACTGCGGCGAGTTCGACAAGCCCATCACCACGCACGACTACACCAGCGCGCCCTCCGACACCCTTCAGCCACACCACCTCGAATTCGCCCGCCCCTTCGCCCCCAGCGGCCGACTGAAGCTCCACATCTGCCGCGCCGACCTGCGCGTGAACGTTCGGCCCGACACCAGGGAGATCAAGCTCACCGTCAATCTCAACACCCAATCCGGCAGCTACACTGTCGCCAACTACGTGCAAACCTTCCGCATCCAGCCCGACAACGGCGTCATCCAGCTCAAGTTCCCGAAGGCAGCCCACGCAACCGTAACCGTCACCCTCCCCATGGGCTTGAACTCCGACAACGAGATCAACCTAGGCTACGGTGACCTCGACTTCAACGCCACCGGCAGCTCTGGCCACCGCGAGATCAACCTGGGCATGGGCCACATGCAGCTCGTTCTCAACAAAGACAAAAGCTACTCCAAAATGGAAGTCAACGTAGGCTTGGGCACCCTCCACGACCACCGCCCCGGCGGCTCAGACGGCCACTTCACCACCACCAAAGAGTACGCAGGCACCGGCGCCGGCTCCCTCGAGATCAACGTAGGCATGGGCTCACTCGACATCCGCAACGAATAGCCCGCACAACAGATCCTCCCAACCACGCCCAAAGCAACTCCTCCGAAGCCTCGCAATTAAACGCATAGCTTCTCCAGCCCTGCGGCTGCTATGCTTCCCCGCTGTGAGCCCGCGCCCGAACATCTCGTCTCATCCGGCTGCTCCCACCCAGCAGACTCACAACCCATCTCTCGCTGCGGTTCATCTCGAAGAACCTGCGAGAATCTCCATGCGAAAGCCCGAGCGCAGCTTCTGGCAGATCTGGAATATGAGCTTCGGCTTCCTCGGCATTCAGTTCGGATGGGGCCTCCAGATGGCCAACATGAGTGCCATCTACGAGTACCTCGGAGCCCGCGCCGATCAGATCCCCATCCTGTGGCTCGCCGCCCCACTCACCGGCCTGCTCATCCAACCCATCATCGGCAACGCCAGCGACCACACCTGGGGCCCACTCGGCCGCCGCCGCCCCTACTTTCTCGTCGGAGCCATCCTCAGCTCCCTCATGCTCCTCTTCATGCCCAACTGCTCCAGCCTCTGGATGGCCGCCGGCATGCTCTGGATCCTCGATGCCTCCATCAACGTCAGCATGGAGCCATTTCGTGCCTTCGTCGCAGACATCCTTCCCGAAGGCCAGCGCACTCGCGGCTTCGCCATGCAGAGCCTCTTCATCGGCCTCGGCGCCGTCATCGCGTCCGCACTCCCCTGGCTCCTCACCAACGTCTTCCACATGACCCAGGTTGTCGGCGACACCCGCGCCGTCCCCACCACCGTCCGCATCTCGTTCTACATCGGCGCAGTGGCCTATCTCGGCGCGGTCCTATGGACCATCTTCACCACGCCCGAATATCCTCCCGAGAACATGGAAGCATTTCGCCGAGCCAAAAAAGAAAAACCGGCCTCCTCGCCGGCGCAAAGGAGATCCTCTCCGCAATCGCCCACACTCCGGAGACCATGCGCAGGCTTGGCCCCGTCCAGCTCTTCACCTGGCTCGGCCTCTTCTGCATGTGGCTCTACTTCCCCGTCGCAGTCGCCCACAACGTCTTCGGCGCCAACGACCCCACCTCACCCCTCTACAAAGAAGGCATCGAGTGGGGAGGCATCTGCTTCGCCGCCTACTCCGCCGTCTGCTTCGTCTTCTCCTTCACCCTGCCTTTTCTCGCCAGAAAGATCGGAAGAAAGAAGACCCACACCGCCTGCCTGCTGTGCGGAGCCATCGGCCTCATCTCCGTCGTCGTCATGCACAACAAGTACATGCTCCTCTTCACCATGCTCGGCGTAGGCATCGCCTGGGCCAGCACACTCTCCATGCCCTACGCGATGCTCGCCGCCACCCTGCCGCCCGAGCGCACCGGCGTCTACATGGGCATCTTCAACTTCTTCGTCGTCACGCCCGAAATCCTGGCCTCGCTCTTCTTCGGCTGGATCATGACCCACTTCCTCCACAACAACCGCATCTACGCCATCCTTGCAGGTGGCCTCTGCATGCTCATCGCAGCCGCCCTCATGCAGCGAGTCACCGATCCCCGCACCCTCAGTGTTCAGGACATATAACCAACAAACGCAGAAAAGCCCCGGCTCACACCGAGGCTCTCTCCAAAAGATCGAAAAATCTACTTCGTCTTCTTCATCCGCTTCACCACTCCAGACAGCGTGTGCTCATTCATCGCAGCCACAGCGTCCCCGCGCACCTTCTTGATCCACGCGCTCACGGCCTTATCCTCGATGCTCAACCAGTCTCCCGCCGAAGCCTCGAACACATCCCCAAGCCCGATCTGCTTGGCCGCAACCTTCAGCTTCGCCCCGCCATGCGGCCCCTTCTTCTGCTCGATCAGCCCCGCCTTATGCAGCAGCAAAAGGCTCTTCGCACCATCACGGCGCTCTCCTTCAGCTCTTCCGCAATCGCCGACGAGGTATGCATTGCCCCCGGCTCACTCGCCAGCACCGCCAAAATTCGCACGCTTAACTGAAACCGCCCACTCTGTGCCATGCAAAAAGCTACCACACCCAGCCGAAGATTCGCCGAATCATCCCTCATCCTCGAAGATTTCTCCACCCAGCCACCATGTAAACTTCTTCAGTGAACATCCTTTTTGTCGGCGACGTCTTCGGCTCCGCCGGCCGCCACATCGTCCGCGAACACCTGCCCCACGTCCTCGAAACCAACGAAGTCGACCTCCTCGTCATCAACGGAGAAAACGCCGCCGGCGGCTTCGGCATCACCCCTCCATCGCAGAAGAGCTCTTCGACCTCGGGGCCCACGTCATCACCACCGGCAACCACATCTGGGACAAACGCGAGATCTTCGAGTACATGACCGTCCCCGCCGACTCCCACGTCCGTGGCCGCCGCGTCCTCCGCCCCGCCAACTACGCCGTCGGCACCCCGGCTTCGGCGTCTACCAGGGCGAGCTCCCCACCGGCCAGGCCTACGCCGTCATGAACCTCCAGTGCCGCGTCTTCATGTCCTCCTGCGACGACCCCTTCCGCAAAGCCGACGAACTCCTCAGCAAGATCACCGCCAAGGTCATCCTCCTCGACCTCCACGGCGAAGCCACCTCAGAAAAAGTAGCTCTCGGCTGGTACCTCGACGGCCGCATCACCGCTCTCCTCGGCACCCACACCCACATCCCCACCGCCGACGAGCGCGTCCTCCCCAACGGCACCGCCTATCAAACCGACGTAGGCATGTCCGGCCCGTACGACTCCGTCATCGGCGTAGAAAAAGAGTTAGTCCTCGCCCGCTTCCTAACCGGCATGCCCGGCAAGTTCGAACCCGCCAAGGGCAACCCCAAAATGTGCGCCGCCCTCATCCAATGCGACGGAGCCACCGGCCGCGCCCAGCACATCCAGCGCATCATGCTCGGCGAGTAGCTTTCTTCGTACCTGCACAGAAACTTTATAGATCGTCATCTCGACCGGAGCCGTGCGGTCTTATCGCACGGCGCAGTGGATTGCGGCCACAGCTCTCAGTTGCAGCGAACCGATTCATACAGCGGTATCCGTCAAGACCCCCGCATTTCGCCTTTTGCAGTTGCTTGTTTTCTCCGAAATCAGGTCACAAGCCGGATAACTGTTACAGAATCTCTTGAATTTCTGGACCGCTTCTTAGGCGAATAGCCCTGCCATCACTGCCTGATCGCATTGCGAAACCACTCCAGCTCCGTCCGCGTGATCCGGGAAAATGCTTCGGCTCACTCCGCGGATATCGCACCTGCGGAATCTCGCACCCTGCCGGACGCGCAAACAGAAATCCCTGCATGTAACGGATCCCGAACCCTCGCAGCGTCAGGTACTCCTCCACCGTCTCGACACCCTCGGCGATCAGCTTCACCCGAAGCTTACGGCACACCTTGCTGAATGCCTCGACGATCGTCTTCTTCGCGCGGTTCGACGCGATCCCCTTGATCAGCTCCCGATCGATCTTCACCACATCCGGAGCGCATCGCGCCAACACACTCAGCCCCGCATACCCCGCCCCGAAGTCATCAATCGCAATCACCACCCCAGCCTTGCGATGCAGATCGACGATCCGTGCCAGTTCGTTGCCATCCAGCCGCACACCCTCTGACAACTCCAGCACCAGAGACTCTGTTCGCAGTCCATAGTGCTTCGCCAGCCGAACCACGTAGTAAGCGTCCTTGCCGCGCAGCTCCATCAAAGGCCCAAGGTTGATGGCAAGTTTAACGCCGCTCTCCTCCAACCGCATCGCTGCAGCCAGACGCAACGACCTCGCCATCGCAAGCTTGTCGAATGCAGGAATCTCAGAAGGCTCAAAGTCCTTTACCAGCTCGGAGTAGTTCTCTCCATGCGGCCCGCGGCACAGTGCCTCATACGCATAGACCGTCTCGGTCTCTAAGTCCACGATCGGCTGCAAGACAATCTGAAACTCAGGAAAAGTCCTTCGCATCCGATGCTTCGATCTGTAACCGCTCCGCGTCGAATCAAACATTACAGGGCCCCCTTACTTCACACAGCGCAATCAGTCTGGGAGAGACAAACATTTCCTTTGCTTCCACTCGCCAAACGGGCCATGTCGGGGTGTTCTCCCCTACAATCCGGCAAGTTGTAATTGAGCTAACGAAGAAAACATCGGCTCGGATGTAGCCTTTCTTTAATTCCCACTCCAAAAGTGGCTCTTTCGGCGGCAATTTGATATCACCGATGAATTCCCCAACCCCAATCCACAGCGGAAAAAGAGCAGCCCGAAAAGGCTGCCCTCTTCCCTACGCATCAAATCCCCATCGGCAGCGGGGACTAGCCTACTTCCTGCTCGCCGGCGGCACAATCCCGTTCATCCGCAGATACTCCACCAGCTGCCCATAATGATCGAAGCCATGCGCCACCAGGCCGCCCGCAAGGCTCGCCCGCGTCTGCGTCCCACGCACGCTCTCAAAAGCGTTCTTCGTCGTCAGCGTGCCAAACGCCTTATGCGCAAACACGAACGAAGCCTTCAGCGCCTCAACCGCCTGATCCTTCCCTTGATATCCGCCAGCGCCTTCACATCCACATCCGGCTTCGTCCCGCTCACCATCGAACCATAAAAGTAGTTCGCCGAAGCCACATGCAGCACCATCGCGCGAAATGTGCTCACCGTCGCATATTCGCTTCCCTGCCCAGCCGCAAAGATCGCCGCACTCGGTGCGAAATCAAACTTGTCCGCCGGCATCGCCTCGGCCAGCGGCACAAACTCCTCTTCCAAGCCCTTCAGCATCCCATCGAAGCTCTTCGCCGGTTCAATGATCGTTCCCGCAGCAATCTTCGGCTCTTTCGCATCCATCTGCGCCCGCGCGCCCGTCACACAACAACCCGCCAGCGCCAACGCCACAACCATCCGCTTCATCATCATCGTCTCTCCATATCGTTTCAAATGTGTTACAAACATTAGCCGCAGAACCGCGCTAAGCCTATCAGATTTCACCTCTTCATATGTCACGAAGCAGCGCCCCGCAGCCATCAACTCCGCGAAATCATCCCCACGATAAAAATCCTCCCAGCACCCAATGCCCTGCAGAGTCTAAGAGGAAGGAAACATCGCATCAGCCTTGACCTCTTCAATCTGCAACGCATGCCGCTTCGCATGCTGGCCCAACACCACCAGCCACTGATAGCAGTCCAGATCTCCAAACGCAATGTGAGGAAAGAAGTGTTCGCGAAGACTCGCATCCGACTTTGCAGCAAAATCCACCGTCCGCGCCCGAACCCTTCGCAGCTCCGCCACCAGCTCGCTCCGGTCAGTCCACCGCCCCACCGGGCGAACAGCCTCCCGCGCACTGAACTTGATAGCCCGTGCCTCCGCCAGTCCAAGTACCAGCGGCTCCTTCTTCCCAACCTCAGCCATCTTCTCCGGCTCCGCAACCCCGGCCAACGTCTTCGCGATCGCGCCCCGAATGAACTCCTCAAACAGAATGCAGTGCTCGATAATCTCCGCGATCGACCACCGATCCGGTCTCTCTCGAAACTTCCACTGCTCCTCCGTCAAACCATCAACCAACTCCTGCAGACGCGCCTCACTGGAAGCCAGTTGCTCCAACACAAGTCGCCGCTCCTCTACTTCCATTTCTCGCTCCCGTCCTGCCAACCACTCTCTTCCAACGATTGAAGCACAACATCGGCGGCAAAAACAGAAGCCTCTGCTCTCAATAAATAACTCACACTCACCAGGCCACCTAGTCCCAGTTCGCACGAGCCCAGTTGATCAGTTGCAAAAAGGCAGGCCCCGCCGATGCCACATTGTTATCGTCTTCAAACGGCCACGGAGCAAAAGGATTCAGCGAAAACTCCGCCTCCCCCCAACATCCACGCCCACAACATAAGGCCCATCCGGCCACTCAGCAAAATACGGCCCGCCGGAGTCCCCGGGACTGGAATCCCCGTCCTGAGTCTCCAGTTCCATAGCATCGCCGGAGTCGTTGCTATCCTCATCGTCATCATGAAAGCTGATCCCACCCTGAAAAGAGGGCTGCTCCGCATTCGCGATGAGACCCGGATAGCCAACCAGAGTCCAGACATTCAGATCGTTCCAGTTATCGTCATACGACCGTGAACCGAGCCAGCCCAGACTATCTCCCAGGCGGTCCTGCAGCTTCAACACCGCAAAATCAAACGCGGGGGCTGGAGGGCTATTCGTGTCGTACGAGGAAGACGCCTCAACATACGAGGTCACCCCAACGCCCGCGACCGACACTCCATTAAAGTAGCCCGGCGTAAATTGAATCATCGCCGGGTTCGCGCCCCACGGCACCATGTGCGACGCAGTGATCACGGTATTGGGTCCCACCAGCGTTCCCGTTCCGATCCCCGACGGGATAAAGCTCGAAGGATCCGTATAAACATCCAGCCTCCCTATGCACTGCCACGGATACCCCGACGGGAAGAAGGCCTGCCGCGCATCGCTGCCCCAGATATATCCGTGCGGATAGAGGCGGCTGCCGTCTTTGCGCCTCAGCATGGTTCTCGTCATCCGCGGAGACAGCTTCGGATGGTAGATCCGGTCAGCCCACTCCGCATAGAAAGGAGGCGAGGGCGGAGGCAGAGGCAGCGTCGGAGACTCCACCTGGATTCCGGGGCGCTGGCGAATGTACTCCTGAATAGGCAATCCACGCACCAACCCGTACTTGTTTTCAATCTGGTACGCCGCCATCCCATCCTTCAGCGACACCTTGTGGATCAACTTCTCTAACTTCAAATCGCCCGGCGCATCAACAAAGGTAAAGCTGTTGGATGACTTGAGTGATTGCAGCGCCTTGGGCGCCGTTCCGTGCTTCATCACATTGTCTAAGCGAAACACCTGCTCCCGAGTCAGTGGTGAAGATGCTTTGTGAGAGTCCAGTTTTGCCTTTCGCGCCATAGTGATCTCCTTGTGATTCAGATCTCAAGTTCCCATCACGCCCGGGGAATTCAGGAGGTCCATCTGGCGCACACTCGACCGCTTAGGCCAGCGTCACTTCATCCTCGATCTCTCCCTCTCTTCGCGTTTCGCCCTCCGGCCAATAAACTCGCACCTTCCACGTTCCCAGGAAACGAGAGCCCATACTTCATGCCTTGTATCGTGACGAATCGAGCCTTCGCGTTACGCCGGATTTATCTTCTTCGCTCACACTCGATGCGAGTACAACGTGCGGCATAAAACGTTGGCGGTCCTGTATCAAATCCTATGCACGCCAGTCAGCTTCGAATCACACTGGCAGTAAAATAAAACCATGAGCCGAATCTACATGGACGCAAACGCCACCACGCCTCTCCTCCCCGAGGTCTTCGAGGCCATGCGTCCCTTCTTCCTGGAGCACTACGGCAACGCCAGCTCCATCCATCAACAAGGCCAGTTCGCTCGCGCCGCCGTCGACCACGCCCGCGACCAGATCGCCAATCTCCTCCACTGCCGCACCTCCGAGATCGTCTTCACCTCCGGCGGCACCGAGAGCGACAACCTCGCCCTCTTCGGCACGCTCGAGAATGCCGCCGCACCCGCTCACTTCATCACCACCAGCATCGAGCACGACGCCATCCTCCGCGCCGCCGCGGCCCTCGCCAAAAAGAAGATAGAAGTCACCATCCTCCCCAGCACCCCGCAAGGCGTCATCGAGCCAACCGCCTTACTCGCAGCCATCCGCCCCGAGACAAAGCTCGTCAGCGTCATGTTCGCCAACAACGAGACCGGCGTCATCCAGCCCATCGCCGCGCTGGCCGCCATCGCCCACGCCTCTGGCGCTCTCTTCCACACCGACGCCGTCCAGGTCGTAGGCCGACTCCCACTCGACCTCAGCCCCAAAGGCGCGCTCAAGGACGTTGACCTCCTCACAATCTCGGGCCACAAGATCTACGCCCCCAAAGGCATCGGTGTCCTCTTCGTTCGTCGCAACGTCCGCCTCGCCCCTATGCTCCACGGCGGCAGCCACGAGCGCCAGCGCCGCGCCGGAACCGAAAACGTAGCCGGCATCGTCGCCATCGGTAAAGCCGCCGAACTGGCCCAGGCCTGGCTTGCGCAAGCCCCTCCACAGACTCAGTCACCGACAACACAAATCCGGGCACCAACACAAATCTGAGCAACGAAAAAATCCGGGTGCCCCCTATCTCGACTCTGAGATGTGGGCATCGGGCGCAAGCCCGACCGCTCCCCCCACCTCATCTCCGCCGACAGCCCCGCACATCTCGCTGCCCTGCGCGACCGTCTCGAGCAAGCCATCCTATCCCAGGTAGAAGAGTGCGGCGTCAACGGAGCCGGAGCCCCGCGCGTCTCCAACACCACCAGCCTCTACTTCGATCACCTCGAAGCCGAAGCCCTCGTCATCGCTCTCGACCTCAAGGGCCTCTCCGTCAGCGGAGGCTCCGCCTGCCAATCCGGAGCTACCGAACCCTCCCACGTCCTCACCGCAATGGGCCTCTCTCCCGCCCGCGCCCGCGCCAGCATCCGCTTCTCTCTCTCCCGCCTCACCACCGGCGAAGAGATCGACGAAGCCCTTACCCTCATCCCGACCGCGGTAGCCCGCCTCCGCGACCTGAGCCCCACCTGGCGCAAGGCCCCCGCCCTGACTCCCGCCTAGTGGGCTGAATCTAAAAAGCAGCGAAGGATCCCATAAGCCACCCGCAAGCCTTTGCTGTCATCCTAAGCGCAGCGAAGAATCCCATAGCCACCCACAAGCCCTTGCTGTCATCCTGAGCGCAACAAAGGATCCCATAGGCACCCACAAGCCTTTGCTGTCATCCTGAGCGCAGCGAAGAATCCCATAGCCACCCACAAGCCTTTGCTGTCATCCTGAGCGCAGCGAAGGATCCCGACGAGCCCCGCGCTACCCCTACCGCTCGTCTCTTTCAGCCCGCCTCTCCACGCCGTTGCCTGTTCTTTATCTTCCCTTGCGAGATGCTCCCCATCGACACGCAATTTTTGCGTTGTGAACTTCACATTCAAAACAACTAGCCGACCAAAAGGAAGCGCCTCGCAAGAGGCGGCCAAATCCGGCAAAAATAAATCCGCACAAGTTGGCGTATCTTCCGTCACGGAAAAACACGCGGCGAAACACCACGTTCCACCACGCATCTCACCGCAAATTCACCACCGGAAAACCACGTCCAAAAGACCGTTTTCGCCAAAACCCCCAGCAAAAACGGCCCTCCACTACGCTCACAGGTACCAGGGAATATTAACCACCACAATCCTCTGATTCCCCTTCACCAGCAGCAACAACTTCAACAACTGAACCCGCTGATTATGCAGCGCATTCTCCCACCAGTGCCGCACCACCAGCTCCGGCAGCAGAACCGCCACCTTCCGCCCGGGATTATCCTCCTCGAGCTTCAAAATGTAGTCCATCAGCGGGGTAATAACGAATCGGTACGAGGAAGGAATCGTCACCAGCTCCGGTTCCTGCAGCCCGTCCTTCTTGATCGGATCCATCACATACTCATGCCAAAGCTCGTCCAGACTGCCCTCTTCGTCATCCGAGTGCACATGCACGACTTTGATCTCCTTCGAAAGCAGCAGCCCAAACCGCATCGCCTTCTCCGTAATCCGGTCCCACCGCGCCATCGGTATCACCACAATCGGCTCCTGCAGATTCACCAGGTTCAACGGCGTCATATCCGCCATCTCCCGCTTCACCCGCGAGTAGTGCCGCTTTACCACCCACATGATTGCAATCAGCATCGGAACCAGCAAGGCCGTGACCCACGCCCCCGCCCGGAACTTCGCCACCAGCACAACGAGCGTTGTAATCCCCGTCGCCACCGCGCCCGTGCCGTTCACAACCATGTGCCAGACGCGTCCCTTGTGAGCCTCGCCCTTCTTCCAATGCACCACCATCCCCGCCTGCGAGAGCGTGAACGCAAGGAACGCTCCAATCGCATACAGCGGAATCAACCGGTCCGTCACACCACCAAACAGAATCAGGATCACCGCCGTGAACCCTGTCAGCGCATAGATCCCATGCGAGTACAACAGCCGCCGCCCGCGCAGAATAAACACATGCGGCAGATAATCATGCAGCGCAATCGCCCGCGTCAGTCGAGGAAAATCAGCAAACGCCGTGTTCGCACTCAACGCCAGCGCCAGCAGAACGCTGCCCATCGTCAGAAAATAAAACCACCCCGCCCGAAGACCGCAGTCACCAGCAGGCTCAGCAAACTTTGAAAATGCGCCGCATCCGGATCCATCGGCATCACCTGGTAGGTCTTAGCCAGATAAGCAATCCCGAACAGCAGCACCATCAGGATCCCGATAATCACCGTAAGCGTCCGCTGCGCCCGCTGCACCCTGGGTTCGCCGAACGCCATCACTCCGTTCGACACCGCCTCCACACCAGTCATCGCCGCGCATCCGCTCGCGAACGCCTTCAGCAGCATCCACGTTCCCAGCGTCCCCACCGTGGCCGGCAGCGCAGCAGGAATCGGAGCCATCGGCATCGGATGCCCACCCGCATGCACCGTCTTCCACATCCCAACCACAATCAGCGCCAGCAGCGTGCTCACAAAAAGGAACGTAGGCACCATAAATGCCGTTCCCGTATCCTTCACGCCGCGCATATTCACCAACGCAAGAATCACAAGAATGATCAGACAAATCAGCAGAGTATGGTTCTGCAAACCTGCAAACCGCGTGCCCTGCACCGACGACGTCAGCGCCGTCACACCCGCCGAGATCCCCACCGCCGCCGTCAGAATATAGTCGATCATCAGCGCCGCCGCTGCCAGCAGCCCAGGCTTCTCGCCCAAATTCTCCGATGCGACCGTAAAACTTCCACCCCCGCCAGGGTAAGCAGCAATCGTCTGTCTGTAACTGAAGTACACGATCGCCAGCAGAATCAGAATCGCCCCGATAATCCGCCAGCCATACTCCACCCCGCCGATCCCCAAGGGAATCAGCAGTGTCATCGCCGCCTCCGGCCCGTACGCGGCGCTTGTCAGCCCATCCAGGCCGAAGATGGGTATTCCCGCTGCGACACCAATATGCTCTGCCCGCTCCTCACTCGTAGCAAGCGGCCGTCCAATAATCGAATCTGTTAATGACATACGATTTAGATCCTACCGCCTCTGTCAACCCAACTCACTCAATCTCCAAATTTAACCTTCACCCCCTCCAAAAAGTCGTAAAGATCGCATAAAGACTCGTACGATCCCCGCCGCCCGAAAGGAGTTCCGAACATCGCGCCCCGCCTATAATCAACTCATAAAGATTTCAGGAGAATTCATGTCCACTGCTGCTCTCTACGACATCCCCGTCCACAAAATCACCGGCGAAGGCACCTCGCTCGCCGACTACCGCGGCAAAGTCCTCCTCATCGTCAACGTCGCCTCCAAGTGCGGCCTCACGCCCCAGTACGACGCCCTCGAAAAGATCTACGCCCGCTTCAAAGACTCCGGCTTCGTCGTCTGTGGCTTCCCTGCCAACGACTTCGGCGCTCAGGAACCGGGCTCGAACGAGGACATCCAGACCTTCTGCCGCTCCACCTTCGGCGTCGACTTCCCCATGTTCTCGAAGATCACCGTCACCGGCCCCAACACCCACCCTCTCTACCAATCCCTCATCGCCGCCGAACCAAAGGCCACCAGCCCGGGCCGCGAAGCCTTCCGCGAAAACCTCAACGGCTTCCTCCAGCAGCACAACTCCACCACCAATCCCGAACCCGGCATCCTCTGGAACTTCGAAAAGTTCCTCATCGACCGCAACGGCAGGGTCGCCGCCCGTTTCTCGCCCGAGGTCCTCCCCGACGATCCGGCCGTAGTCGCCGCCATCGAATCCGCCCTCAACTCCTGAACATCGAACCACAAACTTTGAGCCGGAGAGCACTCTCCAGAGCATGTCTCAAAACTCCTCTCCAAAATCGTCATTTCGACCGGAGCCGCGCAGGTCTCATCGCGTGGCGGATTTGAGCCAGAGACGCACTCTCCAGAGCATGTCTCAAAACTCCCTTCCAAATCGTCATTTCGACCGAAGCCGCGCAGGTCTCATCGCGTGGCGGATTTGAGCCAGAGACGCACTCTCCAGAGCATGTCTCAAAACTCCCCTCCAAATCGTCATTTCGACCGGAGCCGCGCAGTCTCATCGCGCGGCGGAGTGGAGAAACCCCGCATTTCGCTCTTTGCTTCTACCTTTCACCGATCCACAGCCTTCGGGGGTGCTTAGCCTACTGAGGCCCAAAAATCAGCCTGCGTCCTTTCGTTCTCCTCATCCGTCTCACCTAATATCTAAAATCCCCCTTAGCTTCGAGAGGAACCGTCCCCGCTAATGACCATCCGCACTGCTCTCCTGCCTCTAGCCCTGCTCACCCTCGGAACCCCTGGCCTTCTGCAAGCCCAGCAGGCTCCCATTCAGATCACCGCCGACCTCTCCGAAGCTCCCCGCAAGGTCTATCACGCCGAAGTCGACATTCCCGTCCAGCCCGGCCCCGTCTCTCTCACCACGCCCAAGTGGATCCCCGGCAACCACCGCCCCACAGGCCCCGTCGATGACATTACCGGAGTCGTCTTCACCGCTAACGGCAAAGTCCTCCCCTGGCGTCGCGACGACGAAGACCTCTACGAGTTCCACGTCACCGTCCCCGATGGAGTCACCACCCTCCACGCTCACCTCGACTGCATCGTCACCGCCCGCGTCACCGACAAGCTCGCCGTCCTCGAATGGGAAAAACTCCTCCTCTACCCCGCGAAGACTCCCGTCAAAGACATCGCCATTCAGCCCTCCGTCAAAGTCCCTGCAGGTTGGGGCATCGGCACCGCGCTCACTCCAACCGACGGCTATGATCCGCAGAACCCCAAAGGCGGCCTCACCCACTACGCCGCCACCACCGTCGAGCAGCTCGAAGACTCCCCGTCATCACCGGCCAGTACTTCCACGAGTTCGCCCTCGCACCCGAGGTCACACCCAAGCACTACATCGACGTAGTCTCCGACTCACCCGAAGACTCGAAGCTCCGCCCCGCGCTCCTCGCCGAACTCAACAACCTCGTCCGCGAAACCGGCGCCGCCTACGACTCGCGCCACTACAACGTCTACCACTTCCTCCTCACCCTCTCTGACGTAGCCGGCGGCGAGGCCTCGAGCACGGCCAGTCCTCCGACAACGGTGTAGGCGAAAAGGGCTTCTCCGACCCCTCGCATCAACTCGCCGAATCCGACCTCCTCTCCCACGAGTTCACCCACTCCTGGAACGGCAAGTACCGCCGCCCCTTCAACCTCTATCAGGACGACTTCGAGAAGATGCAGCAGGGCTCGCTCCTCTGGGTCTACGAAGGCATGACCCACTACCTCGGCAACGTCCTCGCCGCCCGCTCCGGCCTCAAGTCGCAGGAGCAGTACCGCGACATGCTCGCACTCTCCGCCGCACAGCTTGATTACAAGCCCGGACGCGAGTGGCGCTCCACCGAAGACACCGCCATCGCCGCCAGCATCCTCCGCGGCGGCAACCCCGCCTGGTCGAACTGGCGCCGAGGCCAGGACTACTACCAGGAAGGCGAGCTCTTCTGGCTCGACGCCGACACCCTCATCCGCCAGAAGACGAACAACAAGAAGTCCCTCACCGACTTCCTTCACATCTTCCTCGGCAAAGGCGGCAACACCGGCCCGCTCATCGTCACCTACAACCGCGACGAGCTCATCGCCGACCTCGACCAGGTCTACAAGTACGACTGGGCCACCTTCATCCACGAGCATATCGACAACCTCAACCCCCACGCCGACCTCGCCGGCATCGAACGCGGCGGCTACAAGCTCGTCTACACCGATGAGCCTTCAAAGTCCGAACGCACCATGGCCGACTCCGGCAGCCGCCGCGGCACTTCGGTCAACGTCTGGTACTCCTCGGTATCCGCATCACCGCCGAAGGCAACATCGCCGACGTCCGCTGGAACGGCCCAGCCGACAAAGCAAAACTCTTCCCCGGACAGAAGATCATCGCCGTCAACGGAAAGGTCTACTCCCCCGACGCCCTCAAGACCGCAGTCAAACAGGCAAAGGGAACCTCCGAGCCCATCCACTTCATCCTCCAGAGCGACGCCTTCGTCACCACCGCCGACATCGACTACCACGACGGCGCACGCTACCCACAACTGGTCCGCGTAGACGGCACCCCCGCCTACCTCGACGACATCACCAAACCACTAGCCAAGTCCGAACCCATCCCCGCAGAGAAGAAAGAAAAAGACTCCACGGAAGAATCATCCAAATAAAAATAGAAAACTCGAAAACCAAAGCGCCGTCCTCAATCAAAGGCGGCGCTTTTCACTGCGACCTGGAAGTAACGAACTGCCAAAGCGGTTCCCTCGCGGGTGCAGGGGCAAATTCGTAGTGCAGGGGCAAATTCGTAGCATCGCTAATCCCTTATCACTCGTCATCTCGACCGAAGTCGCGCAGTCTTATCGCGCGACGCAGTGGAGAGATCCCTGTATTTCGTCTTTAGGTAGTGGGTGTGTTTTTTGCAATTCTCTAGATATATCCGATTGCTGGTAGCCTCATATTCGTCCACATAGAGAACTTAGACAATGCCAGAGCTATATCTGTACTTTCGCTGCCCGAAATGTTGATGACCGAACGATACTCCCCGACTCCACCCTTGTAGATCCATCAGCACGTCACCGTCGGATGCCAGGGATACTTGGATTTACATCCCAACGCGAAACCACTATTTTCGCTACCCGTAGCACCATACACCTCGCCCGTCACATAGCTTGCCTCCTGCGAAGCCAGCAACACATACAGAGGAGCCATCTCCACCGGCTGCCCCGGCCGTTTCATCGGCGTCTCCGAACCGAAATCCGGAATCTTCTTGGCAGGCTACCCACCGCTGGTCTGCAGCGGAGTCCACACCGGCCCCGGTGCCACACAGTTCACCCGAATCCCCTCCTCCGCCACCTGCCGCGCCAGCGCTCTCGTAAACGCAAGGATCGCTGCCTTCGTCGGAGCGTAGTCGAGCAAACTTGACTAGGATGCGTCGCCTGAATCGAAGCCGTCGTAATGATCGATCCACCCGGCGGCATCAACAGCAGCGCCGCCTTGCACATCCAGAACAGCGCAAACACATTCACCCGATAGGTCTCTTCAAACAGCTTTGTCGTCATGTCCGCAATCTTTTCGACCGCGTGCTGTCTGCCCGCCACACAAGCCAGAATATCCAGCCCACCCAGCTTCTTATGCGCCTCCTTCACCAGCTTCACGCAGAACTTCTCATCCTTCAGATCGCCCGGCAGCGCAATCGCCTTCCTTCCTTCAGCCTCAATCAACGCAATCACCTCACGCGCATCCGCCTCTTCGCTGGGCAGATAGTTGATCGCAACATCAGCGCCCTCTCGCGCAAAGGCAATCGCCGCAGCACGTCCAATCCCAGAGTCCCCGCCCGTCACCAGCGCCTTCCGATTCGGCAGCCGTCCGCTCCCCCGGTAGCTCGTCTCGCCATGATCGGCCTTCGGCGTCATCTTCTTATCCAGCCCCGGCACCCCCTGCGTCTGCTTCTTGAACCTTGGCCGCGGATACTGCTTCGTCGGATCCTGCAACGTATAAAGACCACTCATCGAAATCACCAACCCCTTTTCATAAAGCTTTCACTTGCCCGATTGGATGCGGATTCGGCGAAGACACGCTAACCCATCCCCGCGAAAAAATTAGGGGCTGAACCCTGGCAAAATTCGATAAGCTTGAAGACCATCACGCGGAGATACTCGGCCTGCATGCTTACTCTCACCCAAAACATAGTCATCCTCATCGTCACGATGGCCTGCTCCATGCTCTTCCTGGCTCTTCTCAACCGCGTCTGGCCACGCGAACGCCGCACCGTGCACAACGACCTCATCGGCTGGCAGCTCGGCATCCTCGGCACCACCTACGCGGTCATTCTTGGCTTCATGCTCTACACCGTCTGGACCAACTTCGGTGAAGCAAACCTCAACGCCGACCTCGAAGCCAACTCCCTGCGCAACCTCCATCAACTCGCCGAAGGTCTTCCGTCGCCGCAGCGCCTACTCCTCCAACACCAGACCCGCGCCTACGTCGATGCGGTCATCAACCAGGACTGGCCCGAGATGCATAACAGCCGCCTCCCCGAAGAAAGCAGCCTCATCAATCGCGATATGTGGAAGACCCTCATGTCCGTCAAAGCCGCCTCCCCCTCCGAACTCCTCGCCGAAGATCACGCCCTCAGCGAACTAAGCGCCCTCACCGAACACCGCCGCACCCGCCTCATCCAAAGCGCCTATCGCCTTCCCACCATCTTCTGGGCGGTTCTCCTCGCCGGCGGACTCGTCACCATTCTCTCGGCCTCCCTCTTCGGCTCAGCCAATCGAGCCCTTCACGCGCTCCAGATCTTCTGCTTCACCCTCCTCATCACCCTCGTGCTGCTCGCCATCGCCGACGTCAACCTGCCCTTTCGCGGCTGGGTGCACGTCACCGACTTCGCCTTCCAGCGCGCCCAGCAAAATATGAGCGAATAGCAGCTCCGATCGTGATATCCGATATATCTTGGATCCAGCGCAAAACTATCGCCTGCCCGGGAGTCAACATTGACATCGCAGACCAGCCACCTTCGCCGCTTCGCTCTCCTCTCTCCTCTCCGTCGTAGCCGCCGCCACAGCCCAGACCGCGCCCACAAAGTGGCCCGCCCAGGACGCCACCTACGTCATCAAAAACTTCCACTTCAACACCGGAGAAACCCTCCCCGAACTGAAGCTCCACTACCTCACCCTCGGCCAACCCCACCGCGGCGCCGACGGCCACACCGACAACGCCGTCCTCCTCCTCCACGGCACCGGCGGCGACGCCCACTCCCTCCTCAACCCCGCCTTCTCTGGCATCCTCTTCGGCCCCGGCCAACCATTCGACATCACAAAATTCTTCATCATCCTCCCCGACGACATCGGCCAGGGCGAATCTTCCAAGCCCTCCGACGGCCTCCACATGCGCTTCCCGCAGTACGACTACGACGACATGGTCGCCTCGCAGCACACCATGCTCCTCGAAGGCCTCCACGTCGATCACCTCCGCCTCATCCTCGGCACCTCCATGGGCTGCATGCAGTCCTTCGTCTGGGGCGAGACCTTCCCCAAATTCTCTGATGCCCTCGCGCCCTTCGCCTGCCTCCCCGTCGAACTCGCAGGCCGCAACCGCATGTGGCGCTACATGGCCATGGAGTCCATCAAGCACGATCCCGCCTGGAACAACGGCGAGTACACCACCGAACCCGCCGAAGGCCTCCGAGGAGCAAACGACCTCATCGTCATCGCCGGCAGCGCCCCGCTCCAGATGCAGAAAAACAACCCCACCCGCGCCCAGGCCGAAGCCTACATCGACCGCGTCCTCACCGCCGACATCGCCCGCACCGATGCCAACAACTTCCTCTACTACGTCAACGCCTCGCGCAACTACAATCCCGAACCGAAGCTCTCCACCATCACCGCCCCTGTCCTCTGGATCAACTCCGCCGACGACTTCATCAACCCACCCGAACTCGGCATCGCGGAAAAGTTGGTCGCCCGGATGCCCAACGCAAAGTTCATCCTCATCCCCATCTCCGACGCCACCCGCGGCCACGGCACCCACACCCAGGCCGTCGTCTGGAAGCAGTACCTCATCGACTTCCTGGCTCAGACAGAAAAACACTAGAGCGAAGTCTTATTCCCTTCCGACCAACGGGACGACCAACACCCACCAATCGCCCCGAAAAAGGTATACGAGTCACGAAGTGACCGCCCGTATCGGGGTCCCACAAACAGGTCTTCGTTTGTGGGGTGACAAAGCGCAGTGGGCCCGTCCGGCAGGACCTATCTTTCACACCAAAAACTGAAACAAAAAAGGTGCGGAGAGCCCTCTCTCCGCACCTTCGTTCCTTACCACACCGGCAATCAGCTACCGACGATAGTTCTGAGCATAGCTGTCATGAGGCAGACCTTCCCCGCGACCCTTCCTCACCATCGCAAACGCCTCATCCCGGCTCATCGTCCCGCCAACCACAACCAGGTACGGCGCATGCCCATTCGGCGTGAACACCTCGGGCCGCAGATCCGGATGCTTCGCGGCAATAGTTGTCACCTTCTGCTGAGCCAAAGCCTCATGGTTATAAGTAAACGCCACCACCCGCCACTGGCCATTGCCACTCCCCTGCGTCGTTCGCTCAGGCACCGAAGCCACCGGCGTCACCGCAGCCGCAGCAGGAGTGGCTACAGCAGGAGCCGCTTCAGCAGCAGGAGCCTCCAGGGCGGGCGCGGGAGCCGCGTCACTTCCCTCCGTCACAATCGCAGGCACAGCAGAGTTCGCCTGTACCGCCGCGCTCGACTTCGACCATCGACCATGCACAAAGAATGCAATCAGCAGCAACAGCAGCATCGCCCCCACACCGATCGCAAGCCGCCGCCCTTCGATGCCGCGTGTCTCCACCTCCACCGGCACTTGGACGCGATGCGTAGGATACGTCGGAAGCTCAGCAGGCGTCTCAGCCACCTTCTCCGTCTGAGGCTCCTTCACCGCAACAGGGCGGGCCTCTACCCGAATCTCCGTATCCGGCCGCAACGCCGCGACGATCTCCGGAATTCCCCACTCCCCGCTCATTCCCTTGCGAATAATTGCATCGAACGGAGCCTCCAGCGGCTGGTCTCGCTTCGTCTCGTCCAACACCTTCTTCTGCGTCAACGCCTGCAGCAGCACCACCGCGAAATCACGCGCGTCTTTGCTCTTCAGCTCGCGTCCCTCCTGCCCCTCGGGAGTCTCCCGAATGCAGTCGCTTCGCAGCTTGATCGCCTCACCAACCGCAAGCACATTCGCCGGCTCGATATGCTCATGCACAAAGCCATTCGTATGCAGCGCGTCGAGCGCAGACGCAAGGCTCGTCGCCACCTGTCTCGTCTCCTGCACCGTCAACCGTCGCTCCGCCACAATCTCGCCCATGTTGGCATCCACAGACTCCATCACCGCGTAGACCAGCGAGGTCTCATCCAGCGTCACGCGGCCAAACTGAATCAGCTTCACGAGATGCGGATGATTCAGTGCCTGGATCCCGCGCCACCGCACCAGGATCTCCTCATCATCGAAGTGAGATTCGATCAGCCGTATCACCGTCGGCCCACCCACGCCGTTCGACGTCGAAAAGAAGGCGCTCCTGCCTTCGGGCCGTATCAGCTTCGTGAGAGGAAACGCTCCATCGATCGTTCTTCCTTCATATTCCGTCCAGAGTTCCATGTTAATCCACCGTCCTAAGTATTGACTCAAGGGAGAAGGCCGCACAGGCCAAAATAAAACAAAGAGGGACGACGAAAACACCTTTGTGCAACCATACGCCTCGTACACCAGTGACCATTATCCTTTATTGCGCCGCGCCTCTCAACGGATACTAGCTCCCCGATGGAATTACCAGGTATTGCTCTAGCTTCCCGTCCGGCTCCTCATACGTCGTCACCCGCAGTTGCCTGTCAGGAAAGCTCACGGTAAAGACCCGAAACCTCATCCCGCCACGCAACTCCTCGTCCGCCTGCTTGAAGCTGCTAGGCGTCCCCAGGGGTTTCAAGCTGCTCGCAAAATCCTGCAACGCCTCCGCCGTAAAATAAGCATCGCAAAACGCCGTCAACTGCGAACGATCCAGCTTCCCGTCCTGCAACCCGGTAAAGATATCCAGCGCACGCTTCTCCGCCGCCGCAGCGCCATCCGCCGCACTGGGGCCGGCGCTCTGCCCAAGCACCAGCGGAGCGATCTTCCGCACCAAAGCAGCCGCCGCGCTCGAAGCATCTTCATTCGTCAGCACCGTCACCGCCGCCTTGTCGTCAGGAAACACCGTATTCTGCGAGACAAACCCCGATACCTCCCCGCTATGCGACACGATGCGGTGCCCCTCTCGCTCCCCCACCTGCACCCCCAACCCATAATGCGTGCCGCTCCCGTCCTTCAGCTTCGCCTCCGTAAACATCTCCTCATAGGAAGCCGGAGCCAGCAACGTCCTATTCATCAAGCTGATATTCCACAACGCCAGATCGCTCGCCGGCATCGCCAGCTCCCCCGCCGCAAACATCCATCCCGTACCCTCCTGCGGAGCCGGACGCAGCGGCCCCAGAGCATGCTGGTAATAGCCCGTCGGATCGTTGGCCGGCAGCCGGCTCGCATCCGAGTTCAAAACCCCGGTCATCTTCAATGGCTTGAAGACCCGCTCCTGCAACTGCTCGATCAACGGCTTGCCAGCAACAATCTCCGCGATCCGCCCCGCAATCACATAGTTCGTATTCGAGTACTGCCACTTCGTCCCGGGCTCGAAGTCCAGCGGCTTCTTTCCCCACACGTCCAGAATGTGTTGTGGCGTCGACGGCTGCATCATCGACGTCATCACATAGTCCTCAGGCCAGAAGTCCTGATACCCCGAGGTCATCGAAAGCACCTGCCGCACCGTCACGTCCTTCGCCCGCGTCAACTCCGGCAGATACTTCCCCACAGGATCGTCCAGCTTCACCTTGCCGTCCTGCACCAGCAACAAAATCACCGCCGCCGTAAACTGCTTGCTCACCGACCCGATCGAGTACTGCATCCTCGACTCCGCCAACATCACCGGCTCCAGCCGCGCCTTTCCATAAGCCTTCACGAACGCGATCTTCCCATCCTGCACCACCGCCACCGAAGCACTCGGCACGCCAGTATCCTTCATCACCTCAGCCGCCGCCGCGTCGATCCCGGCCGCCGTAGCTGCCGACAGCAAACTCTGCGACCACGCCGCGCTTACCGCCACAAAACCCAATCCAAAAACGCCGCCGCTCTAACTCGCAGATTCACCATGCACGAAAGACTATCAGCGCCCCCATCGACTCGCCACCCCGCCGCATTCAACCAGCGAACATAATTATTTAAGGCTCTCAAAACACCAACTACAATCCTCGTCAGCAGATTCCGGGCCCCAGCAAACACTCCCAAAGCACCCACCCTCAAGGAGAGTCCATGTCAGGCACGTTCGAAATCAAGAAGGCAAAAGACGGCGAGTTCTACTTCCATCTAAAGGCCAGCAACGGCCAGATCATCCTGGCCAGCGAGATGTACGTCGGCAAGTCTTCCGCCGAAAATGGCATCGAGTCAGTCAAGAAGAACGCCTCCAACGACGCCCACTACGAGCGCAAGGAATCCAAAAACGGCCAGCACATGTTCAACCTCAAGGCCGCCAACCACCAAGTCATCGGCACCAGCGAAACCTACACCACCACCTCGGCGCGCGACGCCGGCATCGAGTCCGTCAAAGCCAACGCCCCCGAAGCCCCAATCCACGACCTGACCGCATAAGTACCCGGACATGTGAACGCCGCACGTTCATTCTGGCAATCCGGCAATGCGTTAGATTTGAAGTCGTGGACTATCGCCGAACTGACTTGCTAGCGGTGGCGCGCTCATGTGCGGTGGAGGGGCAACTGTGAAGATCAAAGCGGTTGAAAACTCGACTGCTGTGGCGGAATTGACTGGGGAGAGATAAGCATAATCAATAACGCTCTTAACGAAATTTGTAATGGTATCCACCTCGAAGGAGAATTCGATACACGCATGGGATACTCGGCCGAAGAGGCCAGGAGTCTTCTATGCCAAGTTAACCAACTGGGCAGAACGATCAAGATTTGAGCTATCCCCAATACCCACAACGACCCCGTTCTTTGTAGGTTCCCGTATGCATTTGCTACCCTTGCCTTTATGCGTCTTCGCCAGCTTTCGCTCGCCCTCCTGCTCTCCTGCACCACCCTCCTCGCCCAATCCTTCACTCCAGTCCGCGAGCAGAAAAATCTCTCCCCCGCCGCAGCAGCCAAGCTACACACCCTCGAGACTCTCAACTCCCTCCCCGCAGGCGACTGGCGCTTCCACGTAGGCGACATCCCCCACGGCGAATCCACCAGCCTCGACGACTCCTCCTGGACCCTCGTTCAGCCCAAGTCCAAAGCTCCCCACGAAGCCGTCTGGTACCGCCGCGAGATCGAAGTCCCCAGGACACTCAACGGCTACGACATCACCGGCACCCGCATCTCCTTTCAGTTCCGCTCGAATGCCAACGGCGCCGTCCCCGAGATCATCTACTTCAACGGCAAGCGCGTAGCCCTCGGCGAAGACCTCGAGCCCATCGTCCTCTTCGACCCCGCCAAACCCGGCGACAAGATCCTCGTAGCCGTCAAACTCCTCCAAACCGTCGACGACAAAACCTTCTCCGATGTCCGCCTCACCATCGAGCCAAACCCCAACGCCACCGGTGCAACTGCCCGCCCCTCCCCAGACGACATCCGCATCCAGTGCATCGCCGCCGCAAACCTCCTGCCCGCACTCCCCACCCCACGCAAAGACCTCCTCCCAAAAGTCGAAGAAGCCGTAGCCGCCATCGACACCGACGCCCTCGCCTCCGCCGACCAGGTCGCCTTCGACAAATCCCTCCGCCACGCGCAGGAGATCCTCGCCACCCTCCACCCCGTCCTCTCCGAAGCCAAGATCGACCTCGCCGGAAACTCCCACATCGACGCCGCCTGGCTCTGGCCCCGCAGCGAAACCATCGACGTCGTCAAGCGCACCTTCACCACCGCGCTCCAGCTCATGAACGAGTACCCCGACTACACCTTCTCCCAATCCGCCGCGCAGTACACCGAATGGATGGCCGAAAAATACCCCGCCCTTAACGAACAGATCAAGCAGCGCGTCAAAGAGGGCCGTTGGGAGATCGTAGGCGGCATGTGGGTCGAGCCCGACCTCAACCTCCCCGACGGCGAATCACAGGTTCGCCAGCTCCTCCTCGGCCAGCGCCTCTTCAAAAAGGAGTACGACGTTACCGCCCGCATCGGCTGGAACCCCGACTCCTTCGGCTACAACTGGCAGACACCCCAGATCTACAAGCGCTCCGGCCTCGACTACTTCGTCACCCAGAAGATGCACTGGAACGACACCAACCAGCTCCCCTTCCGCCTCTTCTGGTGGGAGTCTCCCGACGGCAGCAAAGTCCTCACCTACTTCCCCACCGACTACGTCCACGACAACGTCAACCCCACCCGCATCTCCGGCGACTTCGCCGAATCCGCCGACCGCAACCCCGGCACCACCGAGATGCTCGACCTCTACGGCATCGGCGACCACGGCGGCGGCCCCACCCGCGCCATGCTCGACCAGGCCGACCACTGGATCGCCGCCGGCAAACACGACGCAGTCCCCACCATGCGCTACCACACCGCGCAAAGCTACTTCACCAACGTAGAAAAAACCTCAACCCCACTTCCCCCACCTGGGACTACGACTCGATCGCGAAGGGCTACACCGCCCCACCCGCCGCCAACGGCGCACTAGGAATCCCCACGTGGAAAGATGAGTTGTACTTCGAATTCCACCGCGGCGTCTACACCACGCAAGCCGCACACAAGCGCAACATGCGCACCAGCGAAGTAGCCACCCTCGACGCCGAAAAGCTGGCCTCCCTCGCCTGGCTGAACGGCCAGCCCTACCCCAACCCCGAACTCACCGAAAGCTGGAAAAAATCACCTTCAACGGCTTCCACGACCTCGCCGCCGGCTCCGGCATAGCCGTCATCTACAAAGACGCCCAACGCGACTTCACCGAAGTCTTCAACTCCGACAAACTCATCACCGAGGCCTCTCTCAAAACCCTCTCCGACCAAATCAACACAACAAACCAACCCGGCGAAGCGATCCTCGTCACCAACACGCTCGCATGGCCGCGCAAAGAGACAATCAAGATCGATGTGCAAACGCCCGAAGCTGGTGAACTCACCCTCACCGATGACGCCGGACGCAAGCTTCCCTACGAAGACCTGAACGAAGGATTAAATAATCGAGATCACACCGTGCTCGCCACGGTCGATGTACCTGCACTCGGTTACACGGTCCTGCACGCAACCGCTTCATCGTCAGCCAAGCAGCCGCGTGGCTACGAAACCGCCCCCGCCGACCTGACCCTCGCCAACGACAAGCTCATCGTGACCATCGATCCAAAGACTGGCTGCATCACCCAAATCACCGATCCGACGATGGTCCACAAGTACCTGGCCCCCAATTCCTGCGGCAACCAACTTCAAGCCTTCATCGACACCCCGAAGGAATACGACGCCTGGAACATCGACCCCGGCACCCTCGACAAAGCCCCATCCATCATCGACCATGTCGACTCCATCCACGTCGTCAGATACAGCCCACTCCGCAAGGCCATCCGCATCTCTCGCCACTGGCAAAATTCCACGTTCACCCAGAGCATCTCCCTCGACGCCGGAGCCGATCACATCGACATCTCCAACGACATCGACTGGCACGAATCCCACGTCCTCCTCAAAGCCGCCTTCCCGCTAGCCGCCACCTCCCCCAAAGCCACCTACGAGATCCCCTACGGCTCCATCGAGCGCCCCACCACCCGCAACAACTCCTGGGAGAAAGCCCAGTTCGAAGTCCCCGCCATGCGCTGGGCCGACCTCGGCGACGACCACCAGGGCCTCTCCATCCTCAACGACTCCAAGTATGGCTACGACGCCGTCGGCAACACCCTTCGCATCACGCTCCTCCGCTCCCCCACCTGGCCTGACGCCGAAGCCGACCGCGGCCACCAGCACTTCGTCTACTCCCTCTACCCCCACACCGGCACCTGGAAGCAGGCCCAGACCGTCCGCCGCGGCTACGAACTCAACGACCCCCTCAAAGCCACACAAGTCTTCGCCCACACTGGCACTCTCCCCGCCGAACACTCCTTCGCCAGCATCGAAAACCCCAACGTAACCCTAACCGCCATCAAAAAAGCCGAAGACTCCGACGCCCTCGTCTTCCGCATGTACGAGTGGGCCGGCACCGCCACCGAAGTAAAACTCCACATCCCCCACGGCGCCACCTACGCCATCGAATCCAACATGATGGAAAAGCCCGAAGGCGACCACCTCTCACTCACCAACGACGTAGTCACCGTCCCCATCGAACCCTACGAGATCCTCACCCTCCAGGCCATCTACCCAAACCCGTCCGTATCCGGGAACAAACCGTAGATCATCATCCGCCCACCAGCAGAGTGCTGCCGAAGGTCTCCCTTCCGGTAGCACTTTTTTCGCCCCGAAAAACATCTGGCACCCGCGTCATTTCCACCGATCTATACTCTCTACAACCCTTGACCCAATCAACTTGACCCAATCAACTTGACCCAACCACGTACTGCCGCAAGGTTTCTCTCATGATGCGCCGCGCTCTGCTCAGTCTAGGCACGACCTTCTTCCTCATCCTTCCCTCGCCCGCTCAGCGCCCAGGCCGAGATCGGGATCAGCCCATCAATCCACAGGCCCCGCTTCAGGCCGAACTCCTCTCGCCCGTCGACGCCGGCAAACTTTCCATCGGAGCCTCGGTCTTCGCCAAAGCACGAGTCGATTGGAATCAGCCCACATGCCATCTGCGCGTGGGATCGATGGTTGTCGGTCACGTCCTCGAGCTCGAGAAGCGAACAAAACAAAACAAAGGATCCAGCGTCGCCATCGCCTTCGACCACGCCGACTGCGAAGGCCGCATCACTCCCTTTCCGTTCACTCTCTTCGCCCTCGTCGCCGCTCCCGAAGTCGATGAAGGTATCCCCCTCAGAGACACCAGCACAAACTTTGGCGCGGCAAGCACCCAACCTCACATGGCCGGAGGTCTCAAGGGACCCTCCACCGCCCCTAGGCCAGTGGCCACCAAAGATGACATGAGCCTCGGCGGGAAGACCACGAAGGACAGGACCCCTTCGGTCATTCTCGCCGGACAGGTCATCGGCCTCAAGAAGGTTACCCTCAGTGTAGGCACCGGTCCCGAGGGCTCCTCCGTCCTCTCCTCTCTCAAAGACAACATCCGGCTCGAAGGGGCGACCCAGCTTGTCCTTATGCCCCAGGCTTCGGTCGCTCCCAAACCAAACCCGACCCCCACGGCAGACAGAGAACTTCCAACCCTCACCTCCGAGTCTTCTTCTCCCCTCCCACGCCTGCGCCTGCTCCCGTCCTCCCCCCACCCCCACCCCCACCCGAGATCGACGAAACCAGCGTCTGCACCGCCCCCTGTTCCCTCGTCCCCGCAACCCACGACGTTGTCTCCGCAGACGCCTCGCTCTCTGTCTCTACAGCCCTCTTCGGCTTCGTACCCCACAACACCAGAGAGTTCAGCGCCTTCGACTACCAATCCACCCTCTCCTACCTCGACTCCCACAATCTTCTCTTCACCTACGATCCCCACCGCCTGCGCCAACGCTTTCCCGCCGGCATCCGCTCCGAGTCCATGCGCACCATTCGAGCCGTACTCCTCGACCCCTCCACCCTCAAGGTCAAAAAGATCGTCGACTGGCAGGTCCAGGGAGAAGGCCAGTTCATCTGGCGCGCCGCACCTGGCGAAATTCTCGTTCATCTCGGCCATCACCTGCGCCTGCTCGGCACAGACCTCACCGTCCTGCGAGAGACCTCGGTCCCCGGTCAACTCGTCTTCGTCTCAAGCTCTCCTTCCGGCGATTACGTCGCCGTCGGAACTCTGCATGAGCGCCACACGCCCACCATGCACGACCAGCTCGCCGAAGATCTCCGCATCGAGCCCGAAGAAGACATCGACATTCAGCTCTACGACCGAAACTTCACTGTCCTGCTCACCACCCTCCAGAGCTCCTCTCTGCCTCCACCCGTCCTCTCTGACGCTGGTGAAATCCGAGTCCACTCCATCGGCCAGGACCGCTGGCGCATCCGCGAACTTCGCTGGGATCGTACCGAACGCACCATCGCCAACATCAACTCCGAGTGCCGCCCAAACCTCGCCACCCCACTGCCCGACTCCGTCTTCCTGGTCGGCTGCAGCAACGCTCCACTTCGAAACTGGTATCGTCTCCTCCGTCTCGACGGACGTCCCATCCTCAACGGCCACGGCTCCTCTGAGGAGATCGAGCAATCCTCCGGCAGCAGCAATCAGGACGACCTCGCCGTTCGAATCGTGCGCGCCCGCTTCTCCAAAGCACGCGGCGGAAGCTTCAAAAGCAGGAACTCAAGGAGCAGGAGGTCAGTGTCTTCAGGGTCAGAGACGGAAAGCGCATCTTCTTCTCCATCAATCCCGACGTCTCCCTCGCCGAGCAATCCTTCGCCTTGTCGCCCGACGGTGCTCAGCTCGCCATTCTCTCCGGTATCAACCTCTCGATCTACCCCGTCGCGAAAGCAACTCAGTAAAATACAAAATCAATCTCACAGATGAAGCCACCTCCAGAGCCCTACCGTCGGGGATTGGCGTCACACCAGGCTCGCTCGCACGATCTACAAGAGGACGTCCATGATCGCGAACCGTTCTGTCCCCGTCGACACGGTACTTCCCCACATCTTTTACCGCGACCTGGCCGCAGCCATCGATTGCTTAACCAGGACCTTCGGCTTCGCGGAACACTACCGCTATGGAGACCCCGTCAGCGGCGCCCAACTTTATCTGGGCAAAGCGTGGATCATGGTCCAGGGCACACGCGCAGACAGAGCCACACCCGCGCAGTTAGGCGCCTCCACCCAGAGCCTGCCCATCTTTGTGGAAGATGTCGAATCCCACTTCAACCAGACGAAGAGTTCAGGAGCCACCATCGTCGAGGAACTTAATGAGACCGTCTACGGCGAGCTCCAATACGCCGCGCTCGATCTTGACGGTCACCTCTGGTTATTTTCTCGACACGCCCGCGACCTAAGTCCCGAACAATGGGGCGCTACCTCGGCTCCGACCACTTCTCAGGGAACCTGACCCCCGAAAATTCTGTCAAGCCCCAACACAGCAAAACCCGCGCCAACCCAGCGAAATCGCGTGGCGTATCAGTTCCACTCCAACTGCTATACTCAATAAAGAGTAAGAAAAAGCCCCGATAATCCGGGGCTTTCCGTGCGTTTAGCACATAAGCCCTTTGAAATGAGGAATCTGCAAGTAAGTCCTTTGGCAGGAATATTTTACAGAGATAACTCTGCCGCAAGTATTTGAAAATAAGCACCTTACACGCGGGTAATAGGGGGTACCCCAGCCTGGCCGCACCAGAGAACCAACAATGCCCACTGAGCCCAACAACACGATTGCGGTCGCCATGTCCGGAGGAGTCGACTCCTCCGCCGTAGCCGCCCTCCTGCGCGCCCAGGGCCACGAACTCGTCGGCCTCACCCTCCAGCTCTGGAACCAGCGCCGTCTCGCCGGACACGAGGGCATGCCCGAAGCCGTCCAGGGCCGCTGCTGCTCCATCGACGACGTCTACGACGCCCGCCACGTCGCCGAGCAGCTCAACATCCCCTACTACGTCGTCAACCAGCAGGAGCGATTCGAAGCCGACGTCGTCAAGCCCTTCGTCTCTGAGTACCTCGCCGGCCGCACGCCCATCCCCTGCACCCTCTGCAACAATCACCTCAAGTTCGACCAGCTCCTCACCACCGCCCGCCAGATCGGCGCCGACCGTATCGCCACCGGCCACTACGCGCGCAACCGCTTCGATGAAGCACGTCAGCGCTGGATCCTCTCCCGCCCCGAAGACAAGTCGAAGGACCAGACCTACTTCCTCTTCGGCCTGACGCAGGAGCAGTTAAGCCGCACCATGTTTCCATTGGGCGAGATGCAGAAGCCCGCCGTCCGCCAGATGGCCGCAGACGCAGGCCTCGCCGTAGCCCAGAAGTCTGACTCCCAGGAGATCTGCTTTATCCCCGGCGGCGACTACAACACATTCCTCAAGGCCTACCTCGACGAGCAGGGCGAAGATCTCCCCAACACATCCGGCGAGCTCGTCACCACCACCGGCGAAGTCATCGGCCACCACGAAGGCATCCAGAGCTTCACCGTCGGCCAGCGCAAGGGCCTCGGCATCACCAGCCCCAACCCGCTCTATGTCCTCGCCATCCACCCCGACTCGCACCAGGTCACCGTAGGCTCAGACGAAGATCTCCTCTCGCGCGATCTCTTCGCCAACCGCCTCAACTGGATCTCAATCCCCGAACTCACGGAACCCATTCGCGTAAGCATCAAGATCCGCCATCGCCACACCCCGGCCATGGCCACGCTCACCCGCGTCGACGATCAGACAGTCCACGCCCTCTTCGACGAGCCCCAACGTGCAATCACCCCGGCCAGTCCGCCGTCTTCTATCAGGAAGACGAGGTAGTCGGGGGTGGTTGGATCACCTGACAGAATTCAGAACCTACCAGCCGTCATCGGAGTCAGGACTACGAGCGCTCGTTCGTCCGCTCCCAAATCCCTTCGCCCGGCCAACCAGAACGTCCAACCCCGCCTTCAACCCATTCACCAGACCGGAAACCTCGCGCAGCGGAACCTTGATACCCCGCTGAACCGTCTCCGAGATGTCGGAGGTGGTATTCAGAACCGAAGTCACCATCCCATCCACCCGTGCCATCTGCGCCCGAGTCTTCGAGTTCAAATCGCTCGCGGTCGCGTCAAACTCCGTCGCTTTCGCACGAAGCACATGGCTCGTCTCGACCAGGTTCTCGGTGATGATCTTTACCTTCGGAGCGGTGTCCTGAATGAAGCTGTGAGAACTCTCCATAAGGGGCATCACCTTCGCGCGAATCTCTTCAAAAATCTCAAGCCCCCGCTTCCGAGCCTTTGCCGCGCCAACAGCCACCCTAACCACAGCAATCGCCTGGACCAGCATCGACAAGGCCACGATGCCGACAAAGATCATCAACAGCTTCGAATTCCCCGACGAAAGCGAGTCCGGGTCCTGCAGCCACATACCTGACATCACGATCCGTATCGCTTCCATAACGTCTCTCAATCCCTCATGTTACGAGATAACAATCATAAGGCCCGGCCGCCAGCGAGGGTCGACCGGGCCCAGACTATCAGAACCGACTAACAGATAACCGCTTTACGACGGAGAATCGCCCGTCGTATTCGCATACGCCTCTTTACCCGCATCAATCGCGGCACTCACTTTATCGGTATGTTCCTGCACCAGGCCTTTGCCCTTCTCAACATACTGAGCCCATTGAGTCCGACCGCGGTCGTAGTACTCCTTACCGCGATCGACATATTCGCTCACCTGCTGTTTGCCTTGGGCAGCCAGAACATTCGCACGATCCTGCGCCTGCTGCGCGAGAACAGCCGCTTTGTCCTTGGCATCGAGAGCGCTCGCTACCAGATCCTCACGCGTCTCTTTCCCAGCCTTCGGGGCATACAGTACCCCTACAAGTGCACCAATCCCCAATCCCGCCAGGAACCAACCCAGTCCACTCACTCCACTCTCGTTGTCGTTATCTGACATGCTCATTCTCCTCTTTCAGGCTTCAAGTGCGGAATCTGCTTCTCCGCCTTTTATAACTCAACTTGCAGATTTCTAATCCATCGGATCTGAAATCGGATCCGGAACACTCTGCCCCGCCCAACCAACCGGCAAGGCCTCAATGCCTTCGTTTAGGGAGATGCCCCACGCTCCAATTAGGTTGCGCGCCCATCGCCACACGCATCATTTGCCACAAACCATGCACCCCTGCTCGCATCCCGTTTGATCGGCGCCAACCAAATGCTACCCACGAATTTTCGATATCTTTCGGAATCAGATCCGTCTAATCCTCAGGTAGACAACCCTCCGCAAAAGATGAGGAAACCCGTATTCGCTGGAAACTTCGATCTGAGACGCTGCACCGGATAGCTGTTCAGTGATTTAGAGTGTTCGCAGTGCAAGTCACTCGACGCACGAAAGGGGCTTCATGTACGCCGACCGTCATCTCTCCGCCACCCGCGCCTTACTGGCCATCGCAACTCTCGCCATCACTTTAGGCTTGTCCGGATGCAAGAGTTCCGCGCCCTCTGCTCCAACCGACGACGCCAGCCTCACCGCCGCGCTTCAAAGCCGCATCTCCAGCGACAACGCCCTCACATCTGAATCCATTCAGTCCTCCGTTCAGAACTCTGTCGCCACCCTCACCGGCAACGTCAGCAGCGAAGCAGCGCGCTCTCTCGCCGCAGCCGACGCCGCTCAGGTCGCCGGGATCAAGACCGTAGTCAACAATCTCTCCGTGCAGGCTCCCGCTCCAGCCATCACCGCCGCAGCCGTCCCCCTCCGCCTCCTTCCCCAGTCGCACCAAAGAAACTCCCCGCCCCCAAACCAGCACCGAAGCCAAAAGCCCCCGTCGTCCACGACTCTGCGCCTGCCGATATTCCAGCCCCTGAGGTAGCAGCCGCCGCTCCGCCTCCGCCTCCGACCCCGCAACAGGAACTCCCTCCGCCTCCTCCACCCCCACCACCTGCGCCCGAGTTCCGTAACATTACGGTCCCACCCGACACCACGATCCCCATCCGCATCACCCAAACCCTCGACAGCGCCACCACTCAACAGGGCGACACCTTCACCGGCACCATCGCCACCGACATCATCCTCGACGGTATCGTTGTCATTCGCCAGGGAACCCCTGTCTCAGGCCGTGTCTCCGCCGTCCAGGAAGCAGCCCACTACAAAGGCAGTTCCTTGCTTACCGTCGAACTCACCAGCATTAATCGCCGTGGCGAAAAGCTCGCCGTCACCACCGAACCCTACAGCGTCGAGGGCAAGGGCCGCGGCAAAAATACAGCCGAAAAAGTCGGCGGCGGAGCAGCCGTCGGTGCTATCCTCGGTGGCATCCTCGGCGGCGGCAAAGGAGCCGCCATCGGCGCAGCAGCCGGCGGCGGTGTTGGTGCCGGAGCAAACACCATCACGCGCGGCGAACAAGTTCAGATCCCATCCGAAAGCCTCATCCGCTTCCGCCTGACTAACACCTTATCCCTCAAAGTTCCAACAAAAAATACCGAGAGCACCAGTTCCAATCCTGACCTTCAACAGCGGCCTGGAGACCAGCCGCCACAATAGCAAACCTTTGCATCGAACCGTTTAGAACAGGGGAGCCAGACCACTCGGCCTCTCGCCCCATCGCCTGAAACTCATCATCGCGAAACGCTTCTAAACCAAGCTGCACCTACGAATCCGTCACAAGACTGCCCTAACCAAAACGTCACTCCAGAGGTGTTCCGTCTTGACGAAGGCATCGCTCGACAATGCGTCTCGCCCCGCAGGGTTTCTCACCTTCACCCTGCATGCGCATCTTCCCTATGTCGTCAATCACGGCACGTGGCCCCACGGCCTGGAGTGGCTCCACGAAGCCGCAGCCGAGACCTACCTCCCCTTCCTCCGCGTCCTCAAAAATCTAGAGCGCGATCAAATCCGTTTCTCCTGCAACCTCAATCTCTCGCCCATTCTGCTGGAACAGCTCTCTCACCCTGTCTTCCTGGCCGAGTTCCCCCACTACCTCACCCGCAAGATCGTCGCAGCTCGTGAAGACGAAGCGTTTTTCCTGCAATCCGGCGACGGTCATCTTGCCGAGACTGCCCGTTTCTGGCAGCGCTTCTTTTCCCAGGCACTCGAAGACTTCAACCACTTCGACCGTGATCTCATCTCCGCCTTTCGCCACTTCAACGACACCGGCCTCATCGACATCATCACCTGCGGAGCCACCCACGGATACATGCCTCTGCTCGGCACCGACGAGAGCCTCCGAGCCCAGATCCGCACCGCCGTCGACACCCACATCCGCCACTTCGGCAAAGCTCCCCGCGGCATCTGGGCACCCGAGTGTGGCTACCGCCCCGCCGGCCCCTGGAGCTATCCCGTCACCAACGCCGACGGCAGCCCTACCCCTCCAGCTTTCAATCGCATCGGCGTCGAACAAGCTCTCTCCGAGTCCGGCCTCGAGTTCTTCTTCGTAGACACCCACCTTATCGAGGAGTCCCGGCGCACCTCCTCCCCTACGACCGCCCCGGCAATAACAAGCCGCAAAGCCCTGATGAGGATCGCCAGACCCACCAGCCGCATCGTTCCCTCTATCAGCCCTACTACGTTGATGGCCCCTACGACAAACAACACGCCACGACCATCTTTCCCCGCGATCCCCGCACCGGCCTCCAGGTCTGGTCCGGCGATACCGGTTACCCCGGCGACAGCGTCTACCTCGACTTCCACAAGAAGCGCTGGCCCGGCGGTCATCGTTACTGGCGCGTCACCGGCTCCAGGGTCGACATGAACGACAAACAGCCCTACTACCCCCAGGAAGCCGCCGAGCGCACCAAAGCTCACGCCAGTCACTTCGTCCATCTCGTCTACGAGGCGCTAAAGTCCGGCTTCAACGACACCGTCCCACCCATCCTCTGCTCCCCCTTCGACGCCGAACTCTTCGGCCACTGGTGGTTCGAGGGCCCACTCTGGCTCGAAGCTGTCGCCCGCAATCTCCATGACTACGAGTCGGGAATCAAACTCATCAGCTGCGCCGACTACCTCGATCATTATCCACGCGCCGGCTTCATCGCCATGCACGAAGGATCCTGGGGATCGGAAGGCAACAACCAGGTCTGGCTTAACCCTGAGACCAGCTGGACCTACACCCACATCTATCCCGCCGAGCTCTACGTCCGCGACGTATGCACCGCAGGCCTCTGGCGCACCTCCTCCCTGGGCATTCGCATCATGCAACAACTATGCCGCGAACTCCTTCTTCTGGAATCCTCCGACTGGCAGTTCCTCATCACCACCGGCGCAGCCCGCGACTACGCCGAAATTCGCTTCCTCACCCACAACGATCAGTTCAACGAAATCAAAGCCCTCTGGCAAACCTACGAATCAACCGGCACAATCACCGAAGCCGAGCAAACGCGCCTCACCGAGATCGAGCTCCGAGACAGTATCTTCCCCGACATCGATCCTGGACTGTGGGTCGCTGGCGCCTCCGAGACACGCCCCGACCAACCCGCAACCCATCCAGTCGAAACCACAGTCTGACTACATCCCAGCGTCTCGCCTTATCTCAAAGCTTGCCGAACACACTCTTGAGCAGTGGAGTCACTTGAGCCGATGGATTGGTGCGGATCTTCGCCTCTTCCTGCCCCATCATTGTGAACATTCCATCGACGCTCTTCTCCAGAACATAGCCATTGATGTCGACCGACGGCGTCTTCCCAAACGGCATCTGCGGTGCAGATCCCATCATCTCGGTGAACTTCTCCGTCACCCCCGTCTTCGCCATCTCCCGTTCGATGATGGGTCGAAAAGCCTCTGACACCTGCGAGGAAGTTGTCCTCTTGAAGTAGTCTGTCCCTGCCGTATTGCCGCCCATCACAATCTGCTTTGCGTCTTCAAAACTCATTGCCTTCAGCGCATCCATAAAGATCGACTTTGCCGCGGGAGCCGCCGCCTCCGCCGCCGCGTTCATGCTGTGCTCGAACTCATCAACCTTCGCGCCCATCCCAATCGCGCGCAAACCCTTCTCCACCGTACGCAGCTTCTCAGGCATCGTTATCTTGATCAGCGGATTGTTCTCAAACCCTCCGGGCCTGCCGGTCTCAGCCACCGCCGAGGTCACTCCACGCGACAGCGCTTCCTTCAATCCACCCGAAGCCTGCGCAGTCGTTAGAGAGGAAGCATCTCCCATCACAAACTTCGGAGAGCTACTGACACCGACCGCGGGATTCATCAGCATCGCGAAAAGCGCAAGGTTGCACACAGAGCGTATTTGCACGGATAAACCATACTCCCGCAAAATGAGTCCACGAAAACTTCTCAACCTCGAGAGATCGAGATAGCGTCTCCAGTTTCATCTCGTCAACGTATCTTCACACCAATGTTCCAACGCCCTGGGCCACCATCGCCACCCTACCCGTCATGGTCAATCAACGCCGGGCCAAAACCTGTCAAGCCCCTCATCATAGAAAACCCGCGCCAATCCAGCACATTCGCGTGGCGTATCAGTTCCACGCCACCAGCTTTAATGGATAAAGCAGACAAGACCCCGGAACCACCGGGGTTTTTCCATTTAACTTGTAAACCCTTTGATTGGAGATATTTGCCCACAAGCCTTTTGAAATGAATATTTTGCAAAGGAGATAAATCGCAAATAACTCAAAACAAGCATTTTACATAGGGTAACCCCCAGGGAGTGCCCCCACAAGCTCTACCCTGAAGCCAACCAAAGCAGCCCAGGCCAATCGAAAGGAGAAGCCCGACAGTAACGATGCCGACCCAGACCCAACCCCGCAACGCCGCTGTCATCCAACCCAGCATCATCACCCAACCGAACAACCCACTAACCCGCTGGCATCTTCTCTCGCTCGACGCCCCTACCGTCGCCGCCCTCTGGACCTCGTTCATCGCCTCGGTCAGCCACATCCATCTCCCGCTCGCCTCCACTCTCGCCATGGCCATCGCCGTCTGGATGCTCTATGCTGCCGACCGCCTGCTTGACACCCGCTTCATCGGCACATCACGCAAGGAACACCTCGAAGCCCGTCACTTCTTCCATCACCACCATCGCCGCGTCTTCCTCACCGGCGTCCTCCTCGCTTCGGCCGCGCTCGCAATCCTCCTTCCTCAACTGGAAGCCGAAGCCATCCACCTCTACCTCGTCCTCGGAGGGCTTCTCTTCGGCTACTTCATCCTCATCCACGCCACCAACAGCGCACACCGTCTCCCCAAGGAGATCGCCGTAGGCCTCTTCTTCGCCGCAGCTACCTTCATCCCCACCGTAGCTCGCCGCCCCGACCTCCGCATCCCCCTGCTCCCCATTGCCATCCTCCTCGCAATCCTCTGCAGCCTCAACTGCCTCTTCATCTACGCCTGGGAACACGCTGCCCCAACAAGCACAAACCAGACCCACTCCAGCCCTCCAACCCACGCCACGACGCGTCTTGCACTTCGCAACCTCCCACTTCTCACCATCAATCTCATCGTCCTCAGCGTCGCCTTCGCTCTCCTCGACCATCAAGTTCCCTGGCCGATCCCCTATGCGATCGCCGTCTCTGCCGCATCCCTTCTGCTCCTTCATCATCGTCGGCACCACATAGCGCGCCTCACGCTGCGAAGCCTCGCCGACCTCGCCCTCACCACTCCCGTCCTTCTCCTCCCGCTTCTCCGTCGCTAATGGTCCCCCAACCCAACTTCGACCGCATCGCGCGTCCCTATCGATGGCTTGAATACCTAACCCTCGGCCGCGCCCTCGAACACTGCCGCCTTCACTTCCTTCCCCATCTCCTGAAACAAAAACAAGCCCTCATCCTCGGCGACGGAGACGGCCGTTTCCTGTCCGAACTCCTCCAGCAAAACCCCGCCCTCCACGCCGATGCAGTGGATACCAGCGCCGCCATGCTGCAGCTCCTCCGCCAACGCTGCGAAACCCTGACCCCTGACGCATCCTCACGCCTCACAACCCATCACGCCAACGCGCTAACCGTCCCTCTCGACAGATCCTACGACCTGATCGTCTCTCACTTCTTCCTCGACTGCCTCACCCAACCCGACCTGGAAACCCTCATCAACCGCATCGCTCCCACCCTCTGCCCTCAAGCACTCTGGCTAGTCACGGACTTCCACATCCCCACCGGCCTCATGCGTCTTCCCGCAAAGATCCTCGTCCGCAGCCTCTACATCGCCTTCCGCATACTCACCGGACTCCGCACTGCAAAACTCCCTGACCACGCCACGCCACTCCAGCAAGCCGGCCTCACCCGAATCGCCCACCAGCACCGATTAGCTGGCCTTCTAGTGACCGAACTCTGGCAATTCAACTCACCTGCTCAACAAATGCCTGAGGAAACGAAGCAAACTTTTTCCGCCCGGAGCGGAGAACCGCCCTACAATCCCCGTATGTCGCGCACCCACTCCTTCCCTGTCGCCGCGCTCCTCCTCATGCCTCTCGTCCTGCACGCCCAGACAACTCTGCAACCCAGCATCGCCACCAACTCCCCCGATGGCAAGCCACTCTCCACCCGCGTCGTCGCATACAACATCGACGCTAAACTCGACGCCAGTAAGAAGACTCTCGACGCCACTGAGACCCTCACGTACAAAAACCTAACCGGCCAACCCCTCACCTCCATCCCCTTTCATCTCTACCTCAACGCGTTCCGCCCCGAGTCCACCTTCACCAACGAAACCCACTTCACCGGCGGTGTTCGCGGCTCCGAAGACGATAACAACTATCCCGCTAACGAGCGTGGCAGCATTACCATCTCCCACATCGACGCCGACGGCTACGGCGACCTCACCGCCTCCATGCACTTCATCGCCCCCGACGACAACAACGCCGAAGACCACACCGTAGCCGAACTAGCCCTTCCCCATCCCCTCGCTCCCAACGACTCCGTCACCTTCCATCTCGTCTTCCACGACGTCTTCCCTCTCTCTGTTGCGCGCAATGGCTACAAGCGCGACTTCATCATGGGAGGCCAGTGGTATCCCAAGCCCGGCGTCTTCTGGCACGCAGCCTGGAACTGCCACCAGTACCACGCCACCACCGAGTTCTTCTCCGACTTCGCCACCTTCAACGTCTCACTTACCCTCCCCGCCGCTACGTCGTCGGAGCCAGCGGCGTCCCCACCGGCGAAATCATCAACACCGACAACACCAAAACCCTCACCTTCTACGGCGAAGACATCGGCGACTTCGCCTGGGCCGCCAGCCCCAACTTCACCATCACCGACGGCACCTATCTCTCTTCCCTCGGACCAGTAAAGATCCACGTCCTCGCGCTCGCCTCCCATCCCAAAGCCGGCGCCCGTTACCTCGACATCATGCAGAAGACCCTCGCGCAATATGATCATCGCTACGGGCCCTATCCCTACAAGGTCATCACGGCCATCGACCCCGAACCCGGCTCCGAGATGGGCGGCATGGAGTACCCCACTCTCTTCACTGGCGACACCTCCTGGTACGATCCCACCTACCTCACCGAGCAGGCCGTCGAGCACGAGTTCGGCCACCAGTACTGGTACGGAATGGTCGCCACCAACGAGTTCGAAGACGCCTGGCTCGACGAAGGCATCAACTCCTACACCGAAGTTACGGTCATGAACGCGATCCTCGGCTCCCAGAGCTCCACCTTCGGCCGGTCGTACGCAAACTTCAGCGACACCGACCTCCGACGCCTCGACTACATCGCCAAGCCTGACTTCGATCCGGTCACTCGCTGGGCCTTCAAATTTCGTGACTTCTTCTCCTACGGCGGCATCACCTACGGAAAATCGGCGACACTCCTCGCCACACTCGAAGGCCTCATCGGTCGCGACACCATGGAGGAAGCGATGCGCACCTACTTCCTGCGCTACCGCTTCACCCATTCAACCACCGAAGACTTCCTCCGCACCATCGAAGAGGTCGCGATCAAAAACGGTCGCGCTACCGCCATCGGAGGCACGGTCATCAATCCTTCAACACAGACCGTGCGTCATGCAGACACAGCTCAGCTCATTCAGCAGAGTGGCCTCGCCGCCGTCTTCAACGCTCCAAGCAACTCTCAGGTAGTCCCCATCTCAAGCCTCCGCCCTTACTTCAACCAGGCCGTCTACGGAACGCAGGTTCTCGACTACGCCGTGGATCAAGTCTCCTCCGATCCAGTCACCTGGTGGCTTCCCGAACCGAAAGACAAGAAGCAGACCCAATACCTCTCCACCGTCTACCTGCATCGCAAGGGCGACTTCACCCTCCCTGTCACCGCCGAGATCTCCTTCGACGACAACACCCGCCTTCGTGAACACTGGGACGGTGTCGATCGCTGGACCAAATTCACCTACACCCGCAATGCAAAGATCCTCTCCGTCGAGATCGATCCCGACCACACCCTCCTGCTCGACAAAGACTTCTTCAACAACAGCTTCACCACCGCAACCAACAACGTCCCTGCACGCAAGATCTCCAATATCTGGCTCAGTCTTCAACAACTCTTAGCCCAACTCTCCTCCTGGATCGTGTAAGTGCTGGATCGTGTGAGTGATCGTCCGACAAACCTCAAGCCCCGCAACCACGAATCAGGAGTTCCGCCACATGCTTGAACGCCGCAACATCTTCCTTCACGGCCTGTTCCTGACGTTACGCCGCTTCCCGGCGGTTCTGTGGACCTACGTCTTCAATCTTGGCTTCGCCCTGCTCTTCACCGTTCGCCTCCATAGTCAGTTCAGCTCGATCATGGATCACTCCCTGGCCGCACAACGACTCATGGGCGGCTTCGACATCGGCACAATGGGTCAAGCTCTTCTCACCCTTCAAGACGGTCCCTCCGCTAACAGAACGGAGTCCTACTCCGCGATTCCCCTCTATCTCCTCGTGTATTTCTTGCTGGTGCCCGGAACCCTGTACTGTTACCAGACCAAGAGCCCTGCCCGCCTCAGTACACTGGTGCACCAGGGCCTGCTGCACTTCTGGAGATTCTTCCGAATCACCCTCCTCACCATCCTTGTCGCGGCGCTCATCCTCGGCCCTCTCGCGTTTCTCCAGGCCAGGTGGGCCGAACACGTCGACAAACACGCCGTCGAACGCCAGGCTTTCTTCGCAACCCTTGTCGGCTACGTCTTGATCTTCCTCGTAGCCTCCATCCTTCGTCTCTACTTCGATCTAGTCGAGGTCTACACCGTCCAACTAGGTCTGCATCTGCGCCACAACGGCAAGCCGGACCGCCGCGTCCGCCGCGCCCTCGCCCCGGCGTGGCGAACCCTTCGCGCTCACTTCTCGCAAGCGTGGCCCATCTTCCTCTTCCTCACCCTCCTCGGAGCGGCCGCAGTAATCCTCACCGCCCGCGTCTCCATGCACATGCTCGCCCAGCCGCGAGTCTGGCCAATGTTTCTGCTTGCCCAATCAGGCCTCTTCGTCTTCTTATTCACCCGCTTCTGGCAGCGCGGAGCCGAAACCTCCCTCGCGCTCCAGAACCCAATCTTCACCCCTCGCCCTTGCCGATCCTTCCAATCGTAAGCACGGTCAACCCTATCGACCACCCGCAGCCCAATCACCCCATTTCAACTCCCACCCCGATCCAGCAAATCCCGCAGACGGCCCCGCCCCTTGACCCTATCCCGAACCCAGAACCCGCCTCCCCCTCCCTCGACGAGCCAGATCCGGGAGTCTTCCATCACGACCCGGTCAAACCACCGCAGTAGCCCGGCACCTCACCACCCGCTCACCGCCGGGCCGCGTTCCAGAAACAACACTACGGTAGAATGTGAATAGATTATGAATTTGTATATCCTTCGCCACGCCAGTGCCGGCCTTCGCCGATCAAACCCCTTCTCGACCTGAAGCGTCCCCTCGATAAAGAAGGGAAAAAGCACAGCCTACAGCTCGCCTACGTGCTCAATGCATTGAACATACAGTTCGATCTCATCGTCTCGAGCTCTCTCAAGCGCAGCCTCCAGACCGCCACTATGATCGGCACCGAGACCGGCTACGAGGCCCCGATTCAACAGTCTGACGCACTCGCTCCCTCTGCCACCGTGAAAGACTTCCAAAAGCTCCTTCGGGAGCTCTCCAACCGCGAAAACGTACTCATGGTTGGCCATAACCCCAACATCTCCGTGTTCTTAGGATCACTCCTGGTGCCAGCCTCAAGCCCGGAAGCCAAAATCCGCCTCCGCAAGGGCTCCATCGCCCGGGTCGTCCTAACCCGAGGCCCTGCCACTCTGCAGGCCCTCCTGGACCCCCGCACCGTCCGCGCCCTCTACGCCACCTCGACGAAGAGCTCCCGCCGGAAGATCTCGCGGAAGTAAGCCGCCTCCTTCTTCAGCGACCAGGCCTCCAACTCTGCCCCGCCGCGCCCCGGGACCAGCTCCAGCAGCACCCGCTTCGGATACACATGCGTCTTCATCTGGAGTACCGCACTCGCCCGGTCCTGATTCAGCGCCACGGCCAGCCGCAGCAGCACTACTGCCCGCGTAACGTTTGCATGCTCATCCACAGGAATCCATCGCATCGGCCGATCCAGCGGATCTGGACGGCTCTTTCCCATATACCGGGCGACAGCGCTGACAATCATTCGTTGCTCAGGAGAAAACCCGAAGATCTCCGAGTTCGCAATGATGTATTGCGTATGCCGGTAGTGTCCCTGGTGGTTCATAAACTTCCCGACATCCTGCATCATCGCCGCCGCCTCAAGCCACAGCCTGTACTCCTCTGGCAACTCGTGCACCCGCGCCAGCGCATCGAACAGCTCCACCACATGTTGCCTTACCGGCTCCACCTGCCGCTGCTCGATTCCATATCTCTCACAGACCTCCAACACCCCCGCCCAGCGTTCGCTCTCAATTTTCTGGTGCACCGAAGTCCTCAGATCCACCTCCGCCAGCATCTGCGCCAACATCCCATCCCGCAACCCCAGCGGCGAGTAGCGAAAGCCCTTCAACCCCATCTTTTCCAGCAAGCTCGCATACACGAGCGACCCGCCAATAATGATCTCCGACCGCCGCGGACCGATCCCCGGAACGGCCTCCCGCTCCGCATTGTTCATCTTCGCCAACCGATCAGCGAGCCTCCGCACATCCGGAGTATCCGCAGTCAAAGCCCCGACGCGCTCCATCCGTTTTTTGCCAGCGTCTTCTTCACCACCCTGCCTTTGCGAACATGCCCACTCGCCTCGGCCAGCGCCGACGCCGTTCCCGAGGTCGCAATCACCAACCCCACCCTCGGCGTCCCCAGCTTCTTCTCTGCCCGCTTCAACTCGCGGTCGATGAACTGTTTCAACCGCGCAACATCCTCCTTCGACGGCGGATCGGTCCGCAGAAACTCCTCCTGCAGCCGTACCGCGCCCAACGGCATGCTCACCATCGTCTTGATCCGTCCACCATCGGAGAGCGTCACCTCACAGCTCCCGCCACCCAGGTCAATCAGCAGAGAACGACCCCGTGCCCCGACCTCATGCGTCACTACCCCCAGATGAATCAACCGCCCTTCCTCAAGCCCCGAGATCACCTCAACGCTCCATCCAGTGGTCGCCTTCACCCACTCGGTAAACGCCGCCGCATTCCGCGCATCCCGCATCGCGCTCGTCGCCACCACACGGACCTTGTCCGCCACATGGAGTTGTACTGCTTTATGAAACCGCTTGAGCGCCCGAATAGTCGCCGCCATCGCCTCCGGCGAGATCACTCCGGTCTGAAAGACACTCTCTCCCAGCCGCGTAACTTCGCGATCTTCGTGCAAAGTCTTCAATCGGTGCATCTGAACCGTAGCAATCTTCAACCGGCAAGAGTTCGACCCAATATCGATCGCGGCAAACGTAGGCATATTCCGGAACCACCTCAGGGAGCAAAAATCCCACCACCAGCAGATTACATCCCTCGATCGATTCTCTGAATCCGTCTGGCCAGTGTCAGCAGCGCACCTCTCTCCCATTTATGCTTAGAGAGCCCCACAAAATCATGATCACAGACACCGTACTAGAAACAATTGCCGAACCTGGGGCCTCCCTCGAATCCACCACCCCCCGACGCTCTACAGCCCTCCTCGTTCTCACCGGCCTCTGGCTCATCATCTTCTTCGCAGCTCTCTTCTCCCCCGCTGCTTGATGACGCCGACGCCACCCACGCCAACGCCGCCCGGCACATGGCCATCTCCGGCGACCTCGTTACTCTCCGCGTCGACGGCATCCGCTACCTCGAAAAGGCACCCCTACCCTATTGGCTGGGAGCACTCAGCTTCCGACTCTTCGGATTCAACACCTTCGCCGTACACCTTCCGCAGGCAATCGGCGTCTTTCTCCTGGCTCTCCTCGGTTATCAATGGGCCTATCGTGCCTTCAACCCGCGCACTGCCTTCTACACGGGCCTCGCAACCCTCACTACAGTCGGCGTCTTTCTCTTCACCCGCTACTACATTCCGGAAGTCCTGCTCTCGCTCTTCCTGGCCCTGGCCCTCTTCTGCCTCCTCCGATCGCTCGTTCCCCAGACAAGTCAGACAACGACAGTTCAACGGCCACCAAAGATCAACCCTGCCTCTTCCAATGCCGAAAAAATAGGGGCCATCGCGACCGGAACGCAGCGGAGTAGAGAGTCTTCGTCCTCTTTCTCCCCAGCCGTCTACGCCTACGCCATGTGGACGGCTCTCGCTCTGGCTGTGCTTACTAAAGGCCTCGTAGCCCTCGTATTCTTCTTTGGCACAACCATCGCCTACCTCGCTCTCAGCGGGGAGTACAGAAACTGGCGGCGTCTCAAGCCCTTCACAGGCATCCTGCTCTTTCTCGCCATCGCAGCTCCCTGGCACATTCTCGCCGGCCTGCGCAACACTGGCGGCATGAACGGGCACGGCTTCTTCTGGTTCTATTTCATCAACGAGCACGTGCTCCGCTTCCTCGGCCGCCGCTATCCCAAGGACTACAACAAGCTACCGGGCTACCTCTTCTGGAGCCTTCATCTCGTCTGGCTCTTCCCCTGGTCGCTCTTCTGCGGAACCCTGTGCCGGCAGGCCTATCTCGCCTTCCAGCGCTATCGAGCCTCAAACCCCGCTCCCGTGGACGAAGCAAAGACCTTCTATTGGCAGCCCTACGCGGTCGTCCTGGTTGGCCTCATTCTGCAAAACGCTTTAAAGATCCCTTACATCTTCACCCTCTTCCTGGCGCTCATTCTCTTCCTGCTCCACGGCCTCCGTCGCCGACAGTCGAACTCTCCCTCCGGCACTCCGCTGCTCCGCGTCAACACCCTCGCCCAGCGCACCACCCTTATTCTCAGCCTCTTCGCCTCACTCGTCCTGGTCTTCTTCTCCCTCTCCACAAACCAGGAGTACTACACCTTCCCCGCCTACCTCGCGATCATCATCCTGCTCGCCGTCGCCCTCAGCCGCGCCGAGCAGACCTTCGCCATCGACCGATCCTCCCGCCTCTGGATCACCGTCGCCCACGCCACCCTCACTGTCCTGGGCCTCGCCATCACCATCACCCTCATCTACGGCCTCTGGACCTCCCGACACCTTCCCTTCGTCCCCGACATCGGCGATCTCCTCGCCCATCGCGGCGTCGGCGACTATACCCTCTCCATGTCCGGCATCTTCGATCTCACCGGCCCCAGCTTCGCCGCGCTGCGCCTTCCCGCCGCAATCGCCGCGATCGCCTTCCTTATCGGTCCCTCGGCAGCCTGGCTTCTTCGCACCCAGCGTCGGCACCTCGCCTCGACCGCGGCCGTGGCCGTCACCGCTACCACCTTCTTCATCGCAGCCCACCTCGCCTTCGCCCGCTTCGCCCCCATGCTCTCTTCAAAGAGCTTTGCCGACACGATCCAGCATCTTGAAGCCAGCCACGCCATCTCTCCTGACGACAAAGTCATCTTCTACGGAGACCAGTCCTACGGGTCCTCGATCACCTTCTACCTTGGCCGCCAGATCGACCTCGTCAATGGCCGGGCCTCCTCCATGCTGTTTGGCGGCACCTTCCCCGACGCACCACCCATCTTCCTAACACCGCAGGATCTCCTGAACGTCTGGGGCCAAGGCGAACGCAAACTTCTCTTCGTCCCTCTCGATCAACGTGGCGCAGTCGATCAAGTCCTTGGAGACCACAAAATTCTTCTCTTCGAAAGCTCCGGCAAAGCCCTCTACACCGACCGTCCCCTCGAGAACTCAGGCAGGACTCCCTGATTCCGAACCGCGGCCATCGTCACATCAGCGCTCTATCGCAGCACCGGGTTATCTGGCAAAGCGTCTAACAGCAAAATGATAGGCCGTACACGCAGAACAAACCAAAACTCGACGAAGAAGTCCTAGTGCACGAGACCTCTCCCCATAACGCCAGACCGCGCCGCCTCTGGAGCCCGGTCTCTCTCGCCGTCATCTTCTTTCTCTGGCTCATCCTTCAAATTGGCGGCCTCTTCAACCCCGGCCTCCTCGACGACGTCGACTCCATCTACATCGAGATCGCCCGCGAGATGCTCCAGCGCCACGATTTCGTCACACCCTACATCGACGGCATTCGTTTCTTCGACAAGCCTCCCTTATGTACTGGATGGCGGCCGGCTCCATGCACCTTTTCGGCATCCACGACTGGGCCGCACGCCTTCCTCTAGCCCTCGCCGTCCTCGCGCTTCTCCTCTCCGTCTACGCCCTCGGCATTCGCCTCTTCGCGATGATCTCCCCGGCGGAACAGCCCGATCGCGGAGGCTTCTACGCCGCCCTCGCCATGGCCACCAGCATCGGCCCCTACCTCTACACTCGCTTCTACATACCAGACATTCTCCTCGCACTCTGGATGACCCTCGCCGTCCATCTCTTCCTCATCGCCCTGAATCGCGTCCAATCGGTCCCCCTTCAACCAGTTCGTACATCCCAGACCTCCCAGTCGCAAAAATCAGCCCTCTTGCCCTGCCTCTCGTTCGCCGCCGTGATGGCCGCAAATGTCCTGACCAAGGGCCTCATAGGCCTCGTCTTCCCTATCGGCCTCGTCCTTCTCTACCTGGCCTTCACAAAACAACTGCGCGCCCTCCTGAGGCTCCACCCTCTTCCCAGCGCGTTGGTCTTCCTCGTACTCGCAGCGCCGTGGCACATCCTCGCAGCTTTGCGCACCCCAGCGATCCCCTCCCCGTGAACCTTGGCCTTCCCGCAACTGGTGGCTGGGCCTGGTTCTATCTCTACAACGAGCACATCGCGCGCTTCCTCTCGAAACGCATTCCCCACGACTACGGACAGACTCCCCTCTTGCTCTTCTGGGTTTATCTCGCCATTTGGATCATGCCTTGGACGGTCTTCCTCCCCGGAGCTATCGCCTGTCATGCCCGAAACCTCCGCCATCGCGCGTCCAGCATCAGCACAAACACTCTCACCCTTGCACGCGAACACGAAGCATCGCTCTCCCTTCTTCTCTGGTGTCTCCTCGTTATGGGTTTCTTCTCCCTCTCAAGTCGCCAGGAGTACTACTCCATTCCCGCAATTCCCGCCCTGTGTCTCATGGCCGGCGGGCTCCTCGCTCGAGCCGACCAATCTCCAAACTCCAAGCCAATCGGAGCCGAGGCAGCGAGGAGCGCCCTCCGCTGGCATCTTTACCTCCTCCTCCCCCTCACCACCGTCATCGCTATCGCCTGCGGATACTTCGCCCTCACCGCACCGCGCCCAGCCCCCGGCGCCGACCTCGCATCACTCCTCAACTCCAACCCGGACTTCTACAACCTCTCCCTCGGACATCTCTTCGACCTCACCGGAGACGCGATGGGCCTATTCCGCGCACCACTTACGGCCGTCGCCCTCAGCATGCTCGGCGTCGGCATCGGCAGTTACCTCCTTCGCCGCCGGTCCTTCACCTACGCCGCGAATCTCGTCCTGGCCGCAGCCATGACCGTCTCTCTCCTGGCCGCCCACGAGGGCCTCGTCCGCTTCTATCCAATCCTTGGCTCGAAGGACCTCGCCCTTGCCGTCAAACAAGAATTTCGTCCCGGCGACCGCGTCATCATCGACGGCTGGCTCTCCTCCGGCTCCTCCATGCTCTTCTACACCGGCCAACAGGCAGGCCTCGTCAATGGCCGAATCTACGGCCCCTGGTACGGTTCCTTCTGGCCCGACGCTCCCCCAATCTTCGGCACCGACGACGGACTCCGCCAAGCCTGGACCGGGTCCCAGCGCATCTTCCTGCTCACCTTCAGCAAGCAACGCGCCGCCGACCTCGCCCGCTTCGCCCCCGTTCACCGGCTCGCAACAGAAGGCGGCAAATTCATCCTCTCCAACCGCTGATTGTCTCGCCCCCACCGCTTCAACAGACCCCGAATAAGACCACAGTACCCTCGAATCTCTCGCAGTGGCACAACAGGACACGAGCCGATATCCTTATAGAAGCCATGTCTCCCATCCTGCTCCTGATCGCTCGAGGTGCCCTCATAGTTGGCATCTTCGGCACCCTGACCTCCGGAGTATCTTTTCTTCTCGCCTTTCTGGGCGGCCTTCACTTTCGCTCCCGTCGCAACGATCAGGGCAGCTACTCCCCGCCGGTAAGCATCCTCAAGCCCCTGCACGGCAAGGAGGCAGGGCTGGAGGAAAACCTCGAGAGCTTCTTCACCCTCAACCACCCGGAGTTCGAACTCATCTTCTGCGCAAGGTCGCTCTCCGATCCCGGAATCCTATGCGCTCAAGAGGTCGCCCGCCGATTCCCATCAATCCCCGCGCGTTTCCTGGCCTCAGGCGAGCCGCTCTGGCAGAATCCCAAGACCTTCTCGATGTCGCTCCTGGTCAAAGCCGCGAAGCACGAAGTCATCCTCTTCTCGGACAGCGATGTCCGCGTCGGACCCTCTTACCTTCACGATATCCTGCAGCCTCTCGCCGACCCAGCCGTGGGGTTGGTTACCTGCACCTTTCGGGGCGAACCAGCAGGAAACAGCTCCCTCCTGACAGCGCTCACCCAGACTGTCGAATTCTCAAGTGGCGTCCTAACCGCAAATCTACTCGAAGACATCAAGTTCGGACTCGGCCCGACCCTACTCACCCGAAAGGCCATGATCGACGAAATAGGCGGTTTCAAAGATATGGGAGATCTGTTAGCCGACGACTTCTGGCTCGGCAATCGAATCGCAGAAAAAGGTTACAAAATAACCCTTTCCACAACAATCGTCGATCACTTTATCAACTACGGAAGCATCATCGGCGGATTGCACCACCAAATCAGCTGGATGAAGAACACTCGCTGCTCCCGGCCCGCCGGACACCTCGGCTCCGGCCTCACGTTTGCCATGCCCTTCGGCATCATCGGCTTCCTCTCCGCACTCGCCATCGGACGACCCGTTATCGGTTTCTGGCTCCTGTTTGCCGCGCTCGTCAATCGCTGGCTTCAGGCCCTGCTCATCGGCTTCGTCATCATGCGCGACAAGCTCTCTCTCTTTCTTTTGGATCTACCCATTCTGCGATCTGCTCGGCTTCTACAGTTGGGCGGCCAGTTACTTTGGACGAGAGATCGTCTACCGCGGCGAACGCTATCGCATCAACCCAGGCGGGGTCCTGGTTCGCCTTGGCCCCTTGTAACGCCATTCACTCGACACCGCGTCCCGAAGTCATCCGTCCCAACGCTGGCCTCAACTGCCCTTCTTATCCTTCCGCCCAGGAATCACCACCTGCCTACGCATAGGAACCAGCCCGGCGCCAGGCGTCTGCTGTTGCTGCATCCTCGTCAACATCTCCGTCCGAACATAGTCGACAAAACCCTGCATCTGCCGGTTCATCTCCTCCATTCGCTCCCGCATCTGCAGCACAATCGCGATCCCGGCAATGTTCACCCCAAGATCTCGCGCCAGGTTCAAAATAAACTCCAGCCTCTCCAGGTCTTCATCAGTGTAAAGACGCGTATTTCCCTCACTCCGCGACGGCCGCAGCAGCCCCTCCCGCTCATACAAACGCAGCGTCTGCGGATGAATCTCGTACATCTCCGCTACCGACGAGATCATGTACGCGCCCTTGGTCTTCCGCTTTGTCGCCATAGTCCCAACCCCTGAGTCCCAGCCCTGATGAGATGCCTTACCGAAGTCTAGCTCTTCACGACATACGCAAGTCAAACAAACTCCACTATGCTCTGGATCAGCATCTCACCTACAACTATGAAGACCGCCAGAGCCTTACTTCACGCCACGCAGATCCTCACCGGAATCGCAGCCATCGCCGCAGCCCGCGCCTTTATGCCTCACCCTGAAAAGCGCCATCGCAGCCGAGTCGTTCTGATAACCGGAGGCTCCCGAGGCCTCGGCCTTGCTCTCGCACACCGCTTCGGCCAATCGGGAGCAAAACTCATCCTCGTCTCCCGAAACTCCGAGGATCTCACCCAGGCTCGCGATACCCTCCTCGCACACAAAGCCGTCCAGCACCCCGACGACATCCTCCTCCTCCCCGCCGATCTCACCGACGCCTCCCAGGCAGCCATGCTTGTCGACTACGCGGTAGGCTTCTTCGGCCACATCGATATCCTCATCAACAACGCCGGCGTCATCGAAGTCGGCCCAGTCGAAAACCAACCCATAGCGGCCTACCGTCGCGCCATGGCAACCAACTTCTTCGCAGCTCTCTACACGACCAACGCCGCTCTCCCTCACCTGCTCAACCGCAACCCCATCTATGGGGATGCCGCAATCGTCAACATCGCCAGCATCGGCGGTAAATTCGCCATGCCGCACCTGCTTCCCTATGTCGCCAGCAAGTTCGCCCTCGTAGGCTACTCCCAAGGACTCCACGCCGAGCTGCGCCACAAGGGAATCCGTGTCACCACCGTCTGCCCGGGCCTCATGCGCACCGGCGGAGAGGTCCACGCGAACTACACAGGCCAAACGAAAAAGAGCAACGCTGGTTCAAACTAGCCGCTAAAACTCCCATCATCGCAGCCTCAGTCAACCACGCCGCCAACAAGATCTACAACGCCGTCACCGCAGGCCGTGCCGAGATCACCATCACCCCACAAGCCTGGCTCGCCGCTCGCATAACCGGTCTAGCCCCCGAGACCACACAGTACCTCGCAAGCCTCGCCAACGAGTTCCTTCTGCCCGCCCCGTCCGGCAACAACGAGGTTCCACTCGGTTTCTCCATGAAGATATCGGCACACAAAGCCAGCGAGGTATTCGAAACGTAATCAAAATCACATCAGTTGACATGACGACAAACAATCCCCTACATAATTAGGGGCAAAAAAGGGCTGATCTACCTACAATCAGCCCCCGCCTTCAAACAAACGCACATTCAGTTCATCAAACGACCGTAAACAAACCGTCCCGCGGATCCTCCGGATTCAGCTTCGCCAACTCCCGCAGAATCTCCTTGCTCCGTTCGTCCTGTACCTTTGGCAGCACGATCTTCACCTCCACGATCTGGTCGCCGCGCACGCCCTCACGCGAAGCCGATGGCACTCCTTTCTCTCGCAGTCGCAACTTCTGCCCCGTCTGGGTTCCAGGCGGAATCTTCAACTGCGTCCTCGCCCCTCCCTCATGCGTATCGATCGTAGGCACTTCAATCTTCGCTCCCAGCGCAGCCTCCGTCATCGTAACCGGAACAGTTACATATATGTCATCCGCACTTCGCGTAAACACCGGATGTGTCCCTGCTTTGATAATCAAAAACAGATCTCCGGCAGGCCCTCCATTAATCCCGGCATTTCCCTTTCCCGCCAGCCGAATTCTCTGTCCATCGCGTGTGCCCGCCTTGATGCGAAACTCCAGCGGCTCCCTCTTCGTCACCACGCCTTCGCCATCGCATGTCGGGCACGAGTTCTGCACCTTCCCGGACCCGCCGCACCGCGGGCATTGGATATTGAACTTCATCCGCCCGCCCATCTGCGTCACCTGTCCTGACCCATGGCACTCCGGACATTCCACACTTCCGCCCGTAGTCGATTTACCCTTGCAAGTCGGACAAACCTCCTGCCGCTGAATCTCCAGCCGAGTCACACCACCGCGCACCGCCGTCCAAAAGTCGACGCTTACTTGGTATTCAAGATCGGTCCCCGGCTGCGGCCCACGCGAAGCCTGCCTCCCGCCATTGAACATCCCGCTGAAGATGTCTTTAAAGCTCCCGCCGAATCCACCACCTGATTCCTGCTGGGCCGATCGTCCGCTCTGAAAATCCGAAAAATCGAATCCACCAAAGTCGAACGGAACCTCCTGGCCCGCGCCTCGGCCCGCGCTTGAACGCCCGCCGCCATACCCCGCAGAAGATGCCCCGCCACCATAGCCCCCTCGAGCAGCAGCCTCCGCCGCAGCCGAATCGATATTGTCCGAGTAAAACCCGAACTGGTCGTAGATCTTTCTCTTCTTGTCGTCACTCAGAACATCATTAGCCTCGGAGATCTCTTTGAACTTCTCCTCAGCTTTTTTGTCATTCGGATTCACGTCCGGGTGATACTTCCGCGCAGCCTTCCGAAAGGCCTTGCGAATCTCCTCTGCCGTCGCCGTCTTCTTCACGCCCAGCGTGCCGTAATAGTCCTTCGTCTGTGTCGTCGCCATAACCTTCTTCCATTCTCTTACCAATGCGCCTCACGCGCATCTCTAAACCTTACCCGACCTTCTCCTCCGCAGCCGCCTGGCAAACCGGACACCAAAACAGATTCCTACCAGCCATTACCCTGGTCAGAATCTTCGTTCCGCTAATCCAGCACGGCCGCCCCTGCCGCCGATACACATAATGCGCCTCTTCCTTCAGCACTGGCCTACTCTTATATGGCCGATCCTTAGGCTTCGTCGTCACGATCCGCCGGTCAACCATCCCCGCCTTCATCAACACGCCCGCCTCCTTCCATATCGACCGCAGCGTGCTCTCCTCTACCTCCTTCCCCGGCGTAAACGGACTCAGCCTCGCCCGAAACAGCAACTCCGCACGATAGATGTTGCCAACTCCCGCGGCCACCGACTGATCCATCAATAGCTCGCCAATGGCCCTCTTGCTCTTCGCGACCCTCGCAATCATCTTCTCCGGCCCATCTCCATTCAGAGGATCGGGCCCCAACCGCTCCAGCAGCGCGTCCCACTTCTCCTGCGAGTAGATCGAGCAGTCCATCGGCCCCCGCAACTCCACCCAGGCAACCTTCGCCGCTTCAATATGCCCGGCCCCATCGTCATCCGAGTACCACGCATGCCGCCTACTCACCCCGGGCGCAGCCGGCTTCTTCACCGCAGCCTCATTCCACATCCGCAACCGCAGCGCACCACGCACATCAGACAGCGGCCCCGAGCCCTCCGTAAAGTCCCCCTGCAGCCCAAGATGCACATGCAGAATGAAGTCCTTCCCAAAGTCATATCCCAGGTGCTTTCCCACAGCCAGCACCCGCTTCAGCCTTCGCCCGTCAATCATCTGCGCGTCGGTAAATCGCCCTTGCGGCCCATCCACCCGAATCACCTTTCCTGCAAACGCAGCCGTGTGCCTCTCGGACCATCGATGAATCTCATTTCCCTCTGGCATCGTCTCTCAACCTCGTCGCAGTCCCCTGCGTCTGATGTCGCCGCCGAACACGGCGCGGCCGCCCACTGGCCTTCAACTCATACTGATAGTGCTCAATAATGCGCTCCGGAGTCCACAACGCCCGATGCTCGCCCTTTTGCGTCTGCATCCTATCGATCTGGATCTCGTCCATCTGCCGCATCATTCGCTGCAGGTCTCTATAGTGCTCCGTGTAAGCACTCTCTTCACTTTCGATCAGCGGTTGCATATCCACATACACCGGCTGCGCCCATTCATAGAACGTGTGCCACACGTCGTAGACATCAAGGTGGCCCTTCTTCACCAGGAGCGACAGGTGCTCGTAAAAATCCAGCACCTCGAATGCATTCACCGGCGGCTCCTCCACTGTCCAGAGCTTCAATCCCTCCCCGTCCAGCCTCGACTCCGCAAGCCTGCGCCGCACCGCGACAAACTTCTCCGATAAAAGAAGCTCAACTGTTTCTCAAGATTCTCAACTGCGCGGTAATCCCGCTCATGCCGCAGCTGCAAACCCGCATAAGAGATAGCCGCAGCACTGGTAACCACGAGAGCTGCTGTTGCCACCGCCTGAACCGCCTCCCAATTGACCACCAGATGTCCTCCAACAATCCTTGGATGCCTCCCCGCAGCATCCCCATCTGACAAGCGGCCATAAACAGCGAGGACGACGGCCAACGCACTTGAAGTCGCGTCTGCCTTCGTCCTCACCATCTGCTTAATCTCGATCTCCTACCAGTACCAGGAAGCAAGTCGGCTCGTTTCGAGCTCGCTTCATCAAAGCATTAGTTCCAAACCTGCCGTGCTTCAATCGCCTCAATCTGAAACATCTGGTCCGGCTCCATTTGCTGCATCCGCTGGGCGAACTGCATTGCTTCTTCCTTGGTATCGAACATCATCCGGTTGTACAGCCGGCCTGCTCGAACCTGGTCGCACTTCCACATCGTCTCGGTCATGGTCTTCCCTCCAAGCAGTCCATTGAGTTCCAGGTTCTCCATCCAAAACGTCCCTGCGTACTGATCTTCCCTTTTTCCCTTCGTCACCGCTACACACCTTTCTGGTGATAGACGCACTCTACACGCCAACCGCCGTACGCCGGCCTGATAAAAAGGAGGGCACCCCTCAGGAACGCCCCTCGCCTTTATTACGTAAACCCGGCTTTTACGGATTACACTTATTTCTTTTCATCGACGTCGACATACTCAGCATCGATAACGCCTTCATCCTTCTTCGGCTGTTCGTGAGATTCGGTCGCCGCTGTCGCACCATCGGTCGGTGCTGAAGCCGCTGAGGCCTTGTACATCGCCTCAGCCAGCTTGTGGCTCACTGTCGTTAGACGATCCTTCGCAGCATTCAGCTCTGTCGCACTGGGAGTTCCAGCCAGAGTCGTCTTCGCCTCAGCCAGCGCAGTCTCCACCTCGGTCTTATCTGATGCCTGAACCTTATCGCCAGCATCCTTCAACATCTTTTCGATGTTGTAGACCAGCGAATCCAGTCCATTCCGCGCCTCAACCGCGTCGCGCTGCTCTTTATCTTCAGCAGCATGAGCCTCGGCATCCTTCGCCATCCGCTCAACCTCTTCCTTGCTCAGGCCCGACGAGCTCGTAATCGTAATCTTCTGATCCTTGCCAGTCGCATTGTCCTTCGCCGTTACATTTAGGATGCCGTTTGCGTCGATGTCGAACGTAACCTCGATCTGCGGCACGCCACGCGGAGCCGGCGGAATCCCTGAAAGCTTGAACTTACCCAGCGTCCGGTTCTGCGCCGCCATCGGCCGTTCGCCCTGCAGCACATGCACCTCAACCTCAGTCTGCGAATCAGCCGCCGTCGAGAACGTCTCCGTCTTCTTCGTCGGAATCGTCGTATTCCGGTTGATCATCGCCGTCGCCACGCCGCCCATCGTCTCAATCGACAACGTCAGCGGAGTCACATCGAGCAGCAACAGGTCCTTCACCTCGCCTGCCAACACGCCAGCCTGAACCGCCGCGCCGATCGCCACAACCTCATCCGGGTTCACACCCTTATGCGGCTCCTTGCCGAACAGCTCCTTCACCAGCTGCTGGATCTTAGGCATACGAGTCTGTCCACCGACGAGAACCACCTCATCGATCTTGCTCGCATCCACGCCAGCATCCTTCATCGCCTGCTTCGACGGCCCAATCGACCGCTGCAGCAGATCATCCACCAGCGACTCCAGCTTCGCGCGAGTCAAGTTCCGCACAAGGTGCTTCGGTCCACTCGCATCGGCAGTAATGAACGGCAGATTGATCTCCGACTCCTGCGCCGTCGACAGCTCGATCTTCGCCTTCTCCGCAGCATCCTTCAACCGCTGCAGCGCCATCTCGTTACCCTTCGCATGCAGATCAAGCCCGGTGTCAGACTTGAACTCGGCAATCAGCCAGTCCACGATTCGCTGGTCGAGGTTGTCACCACCAAGGTGAGTATCACCATTGGTCGACTTCACCTCAATCACGCCTTCGCCAACCTCGAGGATCGAGATATCGAACGTACCGCCACCGAAGTCATAAACGGCAATGGTCTCGTCCTTCTTCTTATCCAACCCATATGCAAGCGCAGCCGCCGTAGGCTCGTTCACAATGCGCTTCACATCAAGTCCTGCGATCTTGCCGGCATCCTTGGTCGCCTGACGCTGCGCATCGTTGAAGTAAGCCGGAACCGTAATCACAGCCTCGTTCACCGACGTTCCAAGATAGTCCTCAGCCGCCTTCTTTAGCTTCTGCAGAATCATCGCCGAGATCTCAGGCGGAGTGAACTCCTTGCCCTGCGCGCTCACCACAATGTTGTCGCCCTTGGCGATAACCTTGTACGGCACCATCTTCATCTCGTCGCCAACTTCATTCATACGGCGGCCCATGAACCGCTTGATCGAATAAACGGTGTTCTCCGGGTTCGTAATCGCCTGGCGCTTGGCCACCTGGCCCACCAGCCGCTCCCCGCTCTTGGTAAACGCAACCACAGACGGAGTCGTCCGGCCACCCTCTTCGTTCGGGATCACCTTCGGCTCGCCGCCCTCCATCACCGCCACGCATGAGTTCGTCGTTCCCAAGTCAATTCCAATAATCTTCGCCATCCCACATCCCCATTCCGGGCTCGCAGCCCATCAACATTTTTGACTGCTCAAGGATCTCAGCTTGAGTCACTTATTGTCAACTATTCTGATGTACCCCCCACCTCTTAGATTCAAAACCGTTACCTTTCTTCCAAATAGCTTCAGACGCCCATCAGACATTACGAAAGAACTGAAATTCGACCCAAAATTCGCTCCAAGACCTCCAGTCCCCGCCCCGCCCCTCCGATAAACCAAACAGGCGATCCGCCAAAATATCCGGACGACCTCGCCCAAGCGGTCCCCCGAAGGTGTCATTGTCGCCCTTGATGCCCCCGGTTACGCTTCCTTCAATTAATGCATCACTTGGAGCTCTGCTCATGCCTTCCCTTACTGCACGCCGCACCGCACGCCGCCTTTTGAAAGTCGCCTCCCTGGGCCTTGCAGGCCTCCTCGCCGGTCTACTCTCCGGCTGCAACACCACAGAAGACTCCCCCAACATCTCGACCACCACCTACACCTGGTCCGCCCACCTTCCCAAGAGCCTCGACGCCGTTCAGGTTCCCCCACTCCGCCACTCCCCCTCCACGCGGAGACTTCAAACGGGTTCTTACCACAACGTCTCCCAGTCAATGGGCCCGATGGGCCGCAACCCCTCCTAAGCCCATTGGCACCGAACCGGCAGTCGAACGCCGGAAACCACAACCAACAAGCGCGGCAGGCTCCATCCAACGGGCCTGCCGCGCTTTTTGCGTCGTTAACCGCCCCATGCGACCCAAAGAATGCATCCATTACCTCCTTTTTTGCCTCTATTTAGGAGACAATCACTGCACCCAAGGAACCCCTCGGAAGACCATGGCCTCGGCTGCGACCGCACCACAAGATCAATCCGCTTCCGTCACCCAAGGCGTCAACCCCTGGCTGATCGCCGCCTCGGTCATGCTGGCCACCTTCATGGAGGTGCTCGACACCGCGATCGCCTCGGTCGCCCTGCCCTACATCGCTGGCTCCCTCTCTGCCTCAAACGACGAAGCCACCTGGGTTCTCACCAGCTACCTCGTAGCCAACGCGATCGTCCTTCCCGCCAGCAACTGGTTCTCCCTAAAATTCGGCCGCAAGCGCTTTCTCCTCTCCTGCATCGTCATCTTCACCATCGCCAGCTTCGCCTGCGGAGCAGCTCCAACCCTGCCCATATTGCTGTTGGCCCGCATCGTTCAAGGCGCCGGCGGTGGCGCCCTCCAACCTCTCTCCCAGGCCATCCTCCTCGAATCCTTCCCACCCGCCAAACGCGGAGCCGCCATGGCCGTCTTCGCCTTCGGAGTCGTCGTAGCCCCAGTCCTCGGCCCCACCCTAGGCGGCTGGCTCACCGACACCTACTCGTGGCGCTACGCCTTCTATATCAACATCCCCATCGGCGTCCTCGCGATCCTCATGATCAGCCGCTTCGTCCACGACCCGCCGTACATCAGCAAAGCCCGGGTCCCCGCCTTTGACCGCTACGGCTTCGCCGCCCTCGTCGTCTGGACAGGCTGCCTCCAGGTCGTCCTCGACAAAGGTCAGGAGGACGACTGGTTCGGAGCCACCTGGATCCGCTGGGCCGTCTTCTTCCTCATCACATCTTTTATCTACTTTTGCTGGCACTGCTGGCGCGACAAAGACACCATCGTCGATCTAAAAGTCCTTAGAGACCGAAACTTCCTCCTCGGCTCCATCCTCATCTTCATGTTCGGCGTCGGCATCTACTCCACCGTCACCGTCCTGCCGCTCTTCTATCAGGAACTCCTCGGATATACAGCCTTCACGGCCGGTCTCGTCGTCGCGCCTCGGGGCATCGGCGCAGTCTGCGGCATGCCCATCATCGGCTATCTCTCCAACAAGGTTGACCCGCGCTACCTGCTCACCTTCGGTTTCTTCACCTTCGGCCTCACCACCCTCTACTTCGGCAACGTCACCCTCGACATCTCCCCCACCACCCTGCTTCTCCCTATCCTCATCACCGGCTTCGGTCTCAGCTTCGTCTTCGTCCCCATCAGCACCGCCGCCTACGGCACCCTTGATGCGAAACAGATTGGCAACGCCAGCGGCCTCTTCAATCTCATGCGCAACGTCGGCGGCTCCATCGGCATCTCCATCGCCTCCACCCTGCTCACCCGCCGCGCTGACGTCCACCAGAACGAGATCCTCAACTCGGTTCCCCGCACCGGTCAGCAGTTTCAGAACTCCCTCGGCAGCGTGACCCAGTTCCTGAGCAACCCCTACGGACAGACGAACGCCGCCGATCCCGCCCAAGCCATGCTCTACCAGCAGCTCGGTCGCCAGGCCTCACTCTGGGCCTTCGTCGACGTCTTCCGTTGGCTCTCGCTCCTCTGCTTCTTCTGCGTCGGCATCGTCTGGCTCTTCAAAAAGTAAAACCAGGCAAGCCCCCGCCGGCGCTCACTAAAAGCCGTCCTTCCGACCAACGGGAGGACCTAAGCACCCACCCAACCAAGACCGGTACACAAGTCACGAAGTGGCCGCCTCCCGCGTAGGGAGCCCGTCCGGCAGGACAGCCGATCCGGCCTCTGAGATACCCTCAAAGACATGCAGCGCGACCGGCTCCCTTATCTCCTTATCCCTCTAGCCGCCTGCATCGCCATCCTCCCTCTCATCCTCCACGGCTGCTCCTGCGGCCACGACTTTGACTTCCACCTTCTCAACTGGATGGAGGCCGCCCGTCAGTTCTCTCACGGCAACCTACACCCTCATTGGGCCTACACCGCCGCCTGGAACGCAGGTGAACCCCGCTTCGTCTTCTACCCCCCACTCTCCTGGGCCCTCGGCGCCATCCTTACCCTCATCTTCCCAATCAGCGCAACCCCCATCCTCTACACATGGCTGGCCCTCACCGCCAGCGGCCTCGCCCTCCATCGTCTGGCACGAGACTTCGCTCCTCCAACCGCCGCTCTATTAGCCGCAATCCTCTACACGGTGAACCCTTACATGCTCTTCACCGCCTACGAGCGCACAGCCTACGCCGAGCTTCTCGCGGCCGCCTTCATCCCACTCCTGCTCCACGCCATCCTGCGCGAGCGCGTCACCATCCCCGGCATCGCCATCCCCATTGCCCTCCTCTGGCTAACCAATGCCCCCGCCGCCGTCATGAGCTGCTACGCCCTCGCGCTCCTCACCGTGATTCGCCTCGCCAGGCCCTCCAACACGCCTCGCAAAGATATTGCCGTCAACACCGTCGCCGGCACTCTCCTAGGAATGGCCCTCGCCGCCTTCTACATCCTCCCCGCCGCCTACGAACGCCGCTACGTCCAGATCACCATGGCCATCATCCCCAACATGCGCATCCAGGACAACTTCCTCTTCCACCACACCGGCGACGCCCCCCACGATCAAGTCCTCCACACCGCATCGATCATCGCTCTCATCCTGCTTGTCGCGACCCTCACCGCCATCGTCATCTCCATCGCCCAACTCCGCTCACCCCGCAACCCGGATTCCCGAACACCATCCGACACAGCAGCGCCGAGACCAACCAACCCCAATAACCAACCGTCATCTCTATTGGAGCGCAGCGAAGCTGCCCTGTGCTCCATCAGGATCCGCACAACTTCCCTCCTCGCATCTCTTGCCACCCTCACCGTAGCCATCAGCCTCCTCCTCACGCCAATTACCAACATCCTCTGGAACCACGCCCCCGAGTTAGCCTTTCTCCAATTCCCCTGGCGCTTCCTCGCGATCCTCGCCGCCGCCATGAGTCTGGCCATCGCCTTAGCCATCGCCCGCGTAAACCTCAAACCCACGGCCAGCGCCGCAATCACAATCGTCGTCGCCGCTGCTCTCACCTATCCGGCATACGCCCTCTTCCACCAATCCTGCGACGAAGAAGACACCCCCGCCGCCCGCGAAGCTCTCTTCCACTCCAACCGCGGCACAGACCCCACCGACGAGTACACCCCCACGACCGCCGACAACGACCCCCTCGCGCAAAGCGACCCCGCCTACTGGCTCTCCCCCGACCCCAACGCCAAAGCCCCCACCCAAACCCAGCCCGCACCCGCACCCACACACCTCACCCTCAACCCGCCCATCCCCGAAGACCTGGTCCTCAACCTCCGCGACTACCCCGACTGGCGCATCACCGACAACGGTTCCCTCATCACCACCCGCGAACAGCGCGACGACGGCCTCATCGCGCTCCCCCTTCCCCCGGCCCTTCCACCATCGACATCACCTACGTCCGCCACATTGACCAAACCCTCGGCGACATCCTCTCCACCATCGCTTTCGCTCTCCTCCTCCTAATCCTCCTCCGCAAATCCCCCACGACGAACCAAACCTGAAACCCAACCCTGGGGCACTTTCGGTCTCAACGGCCGCCCGTCACCCAAGCGCAACGTACACGACTGTCATTCTGATCCCGAGCTAGTCGACGGGTGAAGAACCCAGCATTGCCTCGACTTCTCCCACTTCAAAAATATCCCGCGCGCCTAGACCCTAAACCCAGCCCTACACGCTAAGCCTTACACCCTAAGTACTCAAGCTGATTTATCATCGAACCCGATGCAACCCACAGTAAAAGACCTGCTTCTCTCCGGCGTACAGCTTACCGACTCCGCCCTCGAACGCCTCCTGCCCGCTACCGACACCCTTCCCCACTCCATCCATCGCGCCATGCGTCACAGCACCTTCGCTGGTGGCAAGCGTCTTCGTCCCATCCTCTGCATGGAAGCCGCCAGAATGGTCACCGGCTCACAAACTTATCCCGAAGGCATCGCCGATCTCGGCGCAGCGTTGGAGATGATCCACACCTACTCCCTCATCCACGACGACCTCCCCGCCCTCGACAATGACGACCTCCGCCGCGGCCAGCCCACCTGCCACGTAGTCTTCGGCGAAGCCACCGCCATCCTCGCCGGCGACGCCCTGCAAACCCTCGCCTTCCAGACCATCGCCGGCCTTCCCATACCATCCCCCACCACCGTCGCAATCATCCGCGAGATTTCCCTCGCCGTAGGTACCGGCGTAGGCCGTGTCGGCGACCTCGACACAAAACTCCCTCCCGGCATGATCGGCGGTCAGGTCATGGACATCGAAGCCGAAGGAATGCCCCCGACGGCCGCCCTCGTCGAAGCCATCCACCGCTCCAAGACCGGCGCGCTCATCACCACCAGCATCGTCTCCGGCGGCCTCTACGGTCTCAGCCTGCGGCATCGCTCAGCGAGCAGCGGCTATGGAAACGGCAGCGATGAACCCGCCACCGAATCAAAATCTCGCTCTGACACAGGCCGCACCGCCTACGCCCCCTACGCCGACACCATCGCCCGCCTCCGCACCTTCGGCGAGAAGGCCGGCCTCGCCTTCCAAATCGTAGACGACGTGCTCGACATGACACAAAGCTCCGAAGAACTAGGCAAGACCGCAGGCAAAGACACCGCGAGCATCAAAGCCACTTGGCCCGCCGTCTTCGGCATCGAGCAATCCCTCCACGACGCCGAAGAGCTTATCGCGGACGCCTTCGCCGCCCTCGCACCCTTCGGCGAAGCCGCAGCGCCGCTCAAATCGCTCGCCCAATATCTGGTCGAGCGCAAAAACTAACAGAATCTCCTCTCCACCCCTTCACGAACGGTAAACTCTCAGCCTACGAAGATTTTCCTCTTCTCCGTCAGTAATCTCTCGGCTCTTGCCATCGCAACACTCTCCGTCGCGAGTCTCTCTGCCTTCGCACAATCCTCAGGCACCCTCCTCGTAGCCTACGTCTCCTGCAACAAAGATCACAAAGTCGCAGCCATCGACCGACTCTCGCAACACATCGCCCCGAAGAGGGAAGACCCGTCTTCAATGAACTACGCAGGGTAACCCGCGTCCATCCATTCCTTAAACAGCGAAACGCGATCCGCTGACCACGGTTCATCAGGAGGCATGGTGCCTGCGGACACCGTACCGTAAACAAGACTTGCATTAGCGGGGACACGCATCCATGCGAAGTCATCAAGAGCAATCCCATCAGGCTTCATGCATTCAACGTCCCCATCCCGGAAAAGAGGGCGGATATCTTTAGCAAAGCTGAGCGCCATGGAGCCTCCTTAACGATACAAAGATGATTCTGGATTCTACGCCACTCCCCACGTCGCAGAATCGATCTCCTCTGTTCGACCTTCCTCATCGACCTCCCTGAATTTCACAAATGCCTGACATCCACACGCTGCATGGGTCTCGTACCCCATGCACCCGGAAAGTTCTCCGAGACCCCTGGGCCCCTAAAAATCGCAGCGAACCGTGGATGAACTTTTCAGGAATTGAATCAGGAGATTTACCGCAATGAATACGCAAAAAGAACTTGAAGCCATCCGTTCGTCAGAAGATAACCAAACAGGGTCCTCCCGACGATCGTTTCTCAAAGGCGCCGCGCTTACCGGAGCCGCAACCTTCGCCGCTATCGGCGCACTCTCCACCACAGCCTCAGCCGAGCAACAGGAAGAGACAGACAGCATGCAGTACGAACACGAACACCTCAAGAAAGGCGATCGCGACATCCTCATCGCCGCACAGATCGCCGAAGCGCTCGCCGTCACCACCTACACCAACATCATCAACACCTCTCCCTTCTTCAAAACAATCCCTGACGACGATCAGGGCTACCTCATCGGCGCTCGCCAGGAGGAGATGTCCCACTATCTTCTCGAGCAGTCTGTCACCGACCAGTTCACACCCTTCACCCAGTTCTTCTATCCCAAAAAATGTTCTCCGACGCTCAGACCACACTCAACATTCTGGTCACTCTCGAGGACGCATTCATCGCGGCTTATCTTGTTGGCGTTCGCAACTTCTCCACTCGCAACCTGCGCCTCACCGCGGCTCGCATCATGGGCATCGAAAGCGATCACCGGACCCTTGCACGAGTCGTAGGTGGCGACGTGACCCCGCAGTTTGGCGGCCCGATCAAATCGATCACCGGTATCCAGGGAGTCGTAGAGAGTATCGCTCCCCCGAACAACAACGGCTACGAAAGAACGTTGTGCTGGACTTCGATCGATCAGGCTTTAGCCGCACTCACACCCTTCGTAAACTTCAGCGCCGCCAAGGCCGCAGGCTTTGACACCGCACAATCCTTCCCATTCGAGCCCTTCACCCCAACCCTGCCCAACCCGCTCGGAGACTTCATCTCCTTCAGCGGCTGCTAACCCACTCTACCCAGAATGCCCACATCTCAACCCTTGAGGTGTGGGGCATTCGTGCGTCACCAACATTTATTGCAGAGCTGTCCTCTATCATCAACACAGATGCTCACCGAGTCCGACATCCTCAAGGCCCTCCGCGACTGCTACGACCCCGCCCTCCCCTGCAACATCGTGGACCTCGGCCTCATCCACTCCCTCACCATCACCCGCGACACCGAAGCCCCCGGCACCAACATCTCAGGCGTCCCTCAAAAGCACATCATCGAGATTGCCCTGACCCCCACCCAAACCGACGAAGCCTCTCAAGCGAGACTCGTCTCCCAAATCACACACCGCCTCGCGGGCCTTGAAACCGTAAGCCGCACCACCATCACTCTCCTCAAAGCCCCCATCTGGACGCCACTCAACATCACCCCAGCCGGCCGCAAAACCCTCGGCCTCGACGGCAACCCCAACCTCATCCAGATCCGCTAAACCATGCCCCCACGCAAATCCAAATCCGTACTGGTGATGCCTCCACCACCGCCGCCACAACATCCCTTCGACCAGATCCACGGCGTCGAAACCAGCGGCCTCATCGCGGCCGGCAACCTCACCACTGGCCATCCCAACGACGCCCACGTCACCGCCTACTACGGCGTCGCTCCGAGCATCCTCCGCACTCTCATCGGTATCTGGCGCGACAGCAATCCACCTCACCCCATCCACCACTACACCTTCGTGGACATCGGAGCTGGCAAAGGCCGCGCCATGCTCGTCGCCAGCGAACTCCCCTTCCACCAAGTCATCGGCATCGAACTCAACCCCAACCTCGCCGACACCGCCCAGCTCAACCTCGAACACTGGCGTGCCTCCCACGCCGCCGACACCACAGCCTCAGCACTCGCGCCCATCCGCCTCCTCGAACAAGATGCCCTCACCTTCGACTTCCCACGCACCCCCACACTCGCCTTCCTCTTCCACCCCTTCGAGGCACCCGTCCTCAAGCTCCTCCTTCGCCGCATCGAAACCCAGTTCGCCGCACGCCAAGGCGCACCCACCCCTGCCTTCGACCTCCTCTACGTCAACTCCGAGTGCCGCGCCGTCCTCGACTGCCACCCTGCCTTCACCCGGCTCTTCCTCGGCCCCGTAGCCATGTCCCCCGAGGACCACGCTGCCGACCTCGCTGCCATCGCCCAGCAAAAAGAGTACGGTTCCACCGGCGACGAAGAGTGTGCTATCTACCGCCTCACCGGCCGCAAAAAACAACCCGCCTAATCCAAGACGATTTCTCAGAGCGTGACATAAGCCGCGCCCCAAGAATCGCCGTCTGCTTCCGAGCAGCCTGCCGCGATCAGTGTCCCGCCGGATAAGAAGGCGGCTTTGGCGGTCCACCAGCGCGTGCGACCCACCACAATCCTTACTTGATGTAATACCCAGACACCCGCCACACCTTGTCCTTTTCCCGACTCATAATCAAAGTCTCTTGCGCGGCGGGCTTATGCTCAAAGCTTGTCATGTCCAGAATCATGACGTAGTCCCCTTCCGGCACACCCGGCAGCAAAGTCGTATACGTGGCGCTCTGCAGCTTTCTGCTATCGAGCTTGCCCATCGGCTCCCGCACCGACTTCATGGATGACTCAAACTTCTCCACCGTAACCGCTCCCCTCAACACCGCCGCTGCCGCCTTCCAACTCTCGGCATACTTGCCGGCATCCATCATCGCCAACCAACTCTCGCCCTCCCGAACGGCCATCTGCTCCGCCGTCTGCTGCACCATCGGAGAGTGCTCCTGCGCAGCCCAGCCCACCGGTCCACAAACCATTCCCGCCCACACGCTAATCATCAGAGCGCTCTTCAATACCATCCGCATACAGACCTCACTCAACAAGATTAGTCAGACACGCCAATGCTAAGCGCCCCCACCGTTCGAAGCCAGACAATTCCCAAAGCTAATCAGCACAGAGAACAGCTCTACGCCTTCACCCGCACATAAAACATGCGCTCATCCCCACCGGCATGTTCAATCACGATCTCCCCATCGGCCCGCTCCACGACACTTGGGAACTTCTCTCCCCACTCCACCAATACAAGCGCATCCTGCTCCTCGCTCATCTCTTCCAGTCCCAGCGTCAACAACTCCCGTTCCGTCTCCAACCGGTAAAGATCGAGATGAAACAGCCGCACCTTCTTCCCCGTGTACTCGTGCACCAACGTAAAAGTAGGACTGGTCACCTCCTCCTCCGACGCTCCAAGAGCGGCGGCAATCCCCTTCACCAGCGTAGTCTTGCCCGCGCCCAAATCCCCTCGCAGCACAAACATCTTTGGCACAGGCAGCAACATCTCTGCTACCCTCTCACCCATCGCCAGCGTCCCCGCTGCGCTCCGCGTCTTGAACCGCTTCTTCTCCCGCAATTCCAAGCTCACCCTTGTTGCCTCCCCCATATCGTTCTTCATCTTCTTATTTTGAACGGAAATCCTCCTCCATCCCGCCCCATTTCCCCTTGATACAAGATCAATACGTTGCGCATAAAATCCCGGCAGATACTTTCGAGCTAAAAAGCCAAGCGAAATTCATACTTGGCTCTCATAGGTCGATGAGACGGTCTGGGTCTATCGACGATGATATTTTTACCGCGGTGCTCGCGCGTTCATTTCACACAGACACTCACCGCCGTCGTTGCCGTGACTGAACCGCTTGTGCCCGTTACCGCAATGATATAGTTTCCGACGGTTGTACCTGAATTTGTTGTGCAGGAGCCGGTGGGTTCAATAGCTGGATTATTGATCCCGCCACATCCGATGGCAGCTCCGGAAACGATAGCGACTGCCAGCATGGGAAGTAGTGTCTGCCATCTCCATCGGATACGCGGTCGATAAAAAATTAAAATGGCCACCGTGATGCTGCTGTAGAAGAATGAGAGTTGCTTCGCGGTGGACCGAGACGTGGAACCGGATGCAGTGGTATTCACAACGAGTGTTGCTATCGCCGCTGTCCCCAACCATACGGAACCAGGTGCGCCAATCTGGCACGTAGGTTGGTAAGCTGACCCTTCAGGACTGATGACAGCACATGTCAATGCCACACTTCCACTAAATCCTCCGTTTGAAAACACGGTGATGGTCGAATTTGCAGATACTCCAGCAACGACGCTGACTGGCGTGCTGGTAAGCGTGAAAGTTGGTGGAGCGCCGAGGCGCGATGTGGTAACTGTGTAGGTCCCACGCGATAGATTGCTAAAGGTAGAGACTCCAGTCTGGTCCACGCCTCCCAGCGTAATCTCCTTCTTGCCAACAAATATAGGGGAGAAAGCAACTCTGAAGTAGGCTACAACGTTGTTCCCGAAGGTTGTCGCATAAGTCCCTATACCAAACAACGTGCATTGACTGTTGGTAAGGGCAGCAGGTGATCCTGAGGTTATTGGCGAGCCATAGTTGGTGCCAGCGTCGTTCACTAGAAAAATGTCAGTCGAACCAGGGTCATAACGCAACTTACATGCGTTGGCGGCGAGGGTGTTATCTCCTAAGCTCTTTAGGTTCAAAAAAACAGATTGAATTTTAGAGGTTGTGTCTGAATATATCGCCGTAAATGTTTGCTCCGAGCCACTCCCGGAAGAAGGCGATATAAATACAGGAGACACGCTAGCGGCGACGTTATAAATTCCAACTTGTGTCGGTGGATTTGCATCTCCTGTCCATTCTTTACTGTCAGCAGACAGGTATACTTGCTTAGCCCCCTGAATGCAGTTGAGAAAGCTACAAAAAATCTAACCGTCACGCTGTCGCCGGAGATGTTTGCGGAAGATAAACTGGCGAGCACCGAGCATTGGGAGTTACTGACACTCTGAGCAGTTTCAGCGGTGGCCATGGTGGAGAGGAATTTACCTCCCGAGTCTTGTACCAGTTGGATGACTCCTGAGCTGACGTTATAGGTCAAAATGCATTGATCTGACGACCATCCGCTCCTACTTAGCGGAGTAACACCGTTCATAATAAAAAGAGAAAACGACTGCACATCCGTTACACCTCTGGGAAAGATGTAGGTCGCCACAAATGCCTGCTCTGAACCACTACCGACCGACGGAGAAAAAGACACCAGGTGAGCGCTTTGGGCTCTCAAAGCAATGCTCGCACCTATCCCAACAATTAGAAGCGCGAGCACCCGACCTAGCTTCGACGTAGGGCGAAACGATCTAACGACTACGTGATTGAAACGAATCATGCCTATCCTCCGAGATTCACTAAAGAACCAGCAAGAGTTTGAACGGCTACTGTGACCTCCCCTAGCGAGTCAGACATAGAGTCTCCTTGCCTCCCTCAGTCGACCTCTCACTACTGCTTTAGGAATGCGATCAAGTTCCGCCGTTCTTCTGCCTTGGGAACGCTGAAGCTCATATTGTTGTCCGGAACCATCAAATCGGGATCGCTCAACCACTTCTCCAGGGTCGCATCGTTCCAAGTCACACCAGAATTCTTCAAGCCCGCGGAATATGTAAATCCCGCAATGCTCCCGGCCCTTCTGCTATACACTCCGGCCAACCTCGGTCCCTCCCGGTCGACAGCTATCGCATGGCAGCCCGTGCAGCGCTTCTCAAACACTGCCTTACCCCGCACCGCATCACCATCCCCAGCCAATGTCGCCTCGCTCCCACCCGAGCTCTTGCCGAGCATCGACAGCGTTTGCACATCAGCCTTGGAAAGCTTCGCGTTCCAGTGCAGCAACCGATACTGCAGCGGAGGCATGTCCCCCTTCTTTGCCTCTTCGACGATCTTCGCAGCCAAAACCTCCTGCTTATCCGTCGGCATCTGCTCCCAGTGTGAGAGGTCCATCTTCTTGCGTGCCTCAATGATGTCCCTCTCAATCAGCCACGATCCCGGAGCAATCCGCGCATACACTGGCCAGCGAGTCTCGCTCGAGTGGCAGTCCGCACACTTCTTCACCAGTACCGCCTTCGCGTCTGCGGGCATAGTCGCACCCTCCAGCAGCGTGCCGAACCCTTTCGCCGGCTCGACACGCGGGTTCCCAAACGGATGAACATTCCCCAACGCCACTACTGCGGCTACCGTCAATACCGCAGCAATCCAAGGGCGCATTAGACAGTCTCCGCCAGTGTCGAATCGACGACAGCCAGATGATTATGTCCTCGAACGACCTTGACCTTAGTCACTCCGAGCACACTCTCCAACTTGCCCGCTGGAACCATCATCGGTCCTGGATTCGGAGCCGCTCCCGGTGCAGGCTGCGGAAACGCCGTCGCCAGCGCCGTGTGGAAAGCCACATTGCCTTCGACCTTCTGCACAACCTGGTGAATGTGACCGTTCAAAACCGTCACCGAGCCGAAAGGATTCAGCATGGCGAGCGCCCGCTCACCGTCCTTCGTGCCCCATCCCCATTTCTCATAGACCATCCACAAAGGAATATGCGCGAAGACCACGATCGGCGTTGAATGGCTCAACCCGCCCAGGTCAGACTTAAGCCACTTCAACTGATCCTCGCCCATATTCCCCATCGCATCTACTTGTACGCAGTTGTTCAAGCCTACAAAGTGAACGCCCTTGTGGTTGTAGCTGTACCAGCCATTGCCCACGGTGTTCTTGCCAAAACGTTGTTTGTACTGCGTACCGTCGTCGATATAATCGTGCTCTCCTGGCACATAGAAAACCTCATTTTTGAAGTCCTTGATAATTTGCGAGGCCGTATCGAACTCCGCTGCTTTCGAATTCTGCGTGATGTCGCCTGTGTGAAGCATGAAGTCGGGAGCCTTCACGCCGACAGGCACAATATTGGCCCTCTCAATCGCCTTCTTCAGCGTTCCTGTTACATCCGGGTTGGCACCCTTATTGAAGCCAATATGGCAGTCGCTAATCTGCACGAAGGAGAAGTCCTCTACCTTACCAACACCAGCACCGCCACCCTTGATCGTCTGCGCTAACAATTTCGAAGTTGGCACGCCGCCAACCATCGACCACAAGAGCCCTGTGCCGGCCCACGCCATACACCCTAAAAAATTGCGCCGATCGATGCCATCTCCCGCGGGTTGCGCAACACCCAGGTTCGCGCGCTCTACTTCGTCTTCCTTTAAACCGATTCATATCAATCTCCATCTGATTCTTGATTGCCTACACCGTCCTAAACTGGCGAGACGCGCGTTTATTCCCGTCCGTCCATGAAAAACGCGAGGAATAATCCGGCAGCAATTTGGTTAACAAAGATGCTTATTCGCCTGTTGTGGCCGAGGACGGCGAATTTCACGTTCATCCCTAGAACGCTGGTAACGGTGTGAAATAAATCTGCATCATCTTAGTTTCAGGAGTGGTACCAGACTTCTCTTTAGCCAGCGGTTCTAACATTCGTTTCACAACCATTCGTCATGTTCCCTCATGCCGATCCTCACACCATGATCCCTGAAACCATACCCACCACCCGTTCCGCCATCCCCCCGCCATCCTCCGCGCTTGACTTTGCTATGATCCTCAAAGCTGCTGAGCCTGGTCGTCGTTGGGATCGATCATGGTCCGATTCCGCTCCACGGACCGCAGCCCGTAACCCCAGCCAGCTCGAGGTCGAGGCAAACTGCACCATGCTCTCTAAAACCACCCGCAGCGCAGACTTCGAGCGACTAGCGCTTCCTCTCTTCGCATCGCTCTACAACCACGCCTCCTGGCTCACTCACGATCAGGCCGAGGCCGAAGATCTCGTGCAGGAGACCTTCTCAAAGGCTCTCCGCGCCTTCGACTCCTTCCAGTCCGGCACCAACTTCAAGGCTTGGATCTTCCGCATACTCCGCAATACGTTTCTCACCTCGCGCACCGGCATCGGCTTCTCCCGCACCGTCTTCCTCGAAGACAATCCCGAAACACTCGACACCACCAACGCGGGCCCCACCCCAGAAGACAATCTCATCCGTCTCGACAACCAGGCCGCTCTTCACACAGCACTCGATCAGCTTCCGCCACAACTACGCGAAATTTTGCTGCTCTGCGACGTTGAAGAGATCAAGTACAAAGACATCGCCCTCATCCTCGACGTCCCCATCGGCACGGTTATGTCTCGCGTTTCGCGCGCCCGCAGCACCCTCCGTCAACTCTTGCAGCCGCAATTTGGGAAATCCCTATGAATCAGCCGTCACAAAACAATTACTCAACGGAACATCTCAACCCGGACGAGCTCAACGCCTTTGTCGACCGCGAACTCTCACCGAGCGAGCAGCAGGGAGTTCAGCATCATCTCGCTGCCTGCCATGCCTGCACGCTCCGCGTCCTCTCCGCCACCCAACTCAAAACCGCAACCGCCCGCGCCGGGCAACGATTCGCCGCGCCGCCCGAAGCCTTGGCGCGCCTCACCGCCCAGCTCCATTCGCAACAAATGCAAACGCAACCGAAAGCGTCTGCAAACATCTATCACTTCCGTCCCGCAGCCTGGACAGCACTTGCCGCAGCCATTCTTCTTACCCTCTCCCTCCTTGGTTGGCGTCAGTTGCATCCAACCAACAACCTCGCCGCAGAACTCCTCGACCAGCACCTCGCCGCTCTCTCCAGCGGAGCAACCCCACAAGTCATCTCCACCGATCGTCACACCGTTAAACCGTGGTTTCAAGGGCGTCTTCCCTTTAGCTTCAACCTTCCCGACGTCCTGCCCCCCGACACGATCTTAAAGGAGCCGATCTCACCTACATCGGCGGACAACCGGCCGCACTGCTCCTCTTCACCATTCACAGACATGAAGTCTCTATCTTCCTGACGCAACGATCCGCCACCCCAGCCCTCGCCACACTGCCCAACATACGTGCAGGTTTCAATCTCCAAACCGCCGCCACATCGGACCTGCGTATTGTTGCCGTCAGCGACGTCAATCCCGCCGACCTCAATCTCCTGTTGTCCGCCCTGGTTCGTACACAGAAACCCGAGTGACCGAATGAAAGTCTCTTCGGCACGAACGAAAAGCTCCACATCCGGGTTTTCGTCGTTTGGCAGTTCACACAACAGTTGGCGCGGTCGGGTATTTCGTGCCCTGAGGAATATATTGGGCTGCCAGCGCGCCAAAGATTCTCACCTGCTCCTCGGCCCACGCTGCATCCTTGCCGATTTCTCTGGCGAGTAGAGATGCAACCTCAGGCGCTATCGCTATCGCCGCACGCGCGTTCAACAGCAGAGCACGAGTGCGTCGCGCCAGAGCATCGTCCAACGTGCGAGACATCTCGTTTCGTGCGGCCCATACGATCTCCGCCGCAATGTAAGGAAGATCAGGATGCAGTAGTTTGGCAAGCTCGGGGTTTTCTTTTGAAAGTTCGAGAATTGCTGGAGCATCTGCTCCATATGCGGACAGACTGCCAAATTCCTCAGGATGCTGATAGTAGCCGTGAATATGCATGGTAGCCGTAACACAAGGCTTTTCGTCCAGTCGACCGAGGGTAGTGGCGTGGTCGACACAGTCTTCGGCCATGTGTCGATAGGTCGTCCACTTTCCGCCGACGATCGTGAGTAGACCGGAGTGGTCAATGTGAATCGTGTAGTCGCGCGAGAGCGAGGAAGTCTTTCCATCGCTGGCTCCAGCAGCCTTTACCAGCGGCCGGATGCCGACATACACGCTGAGGATATCCTCTCGAGTCGGCTTGTGGCTCAGATAACGGCCAGCTGTCTCAAGGACGAACTCAATCTCCTCCTCAAAGGGTAGCGGCTCGTACGATACCGTCTCGATAGGTGTATCCGTTGTACCGACCAGAGTGCGGTTGTGCCAGGGAACGGCAAACAGGACGCGTCCATCGTCGGTGTGGGGTACAAGCAGAGCCGTGTCCCCGACCAGGAACGACCGGTCGAACATAAGATGAATTCCCTGGCTGGGCGCCATCATCGTTTCGGCCTCGGGTTCGGCGAGCCGGCGGATTTCATCGGTGAAGATGCCTGTGGCATTCACCACGGATCGAGCCGCGATTTCAAACCTTTCTCCGCTTTCACTATCTACGGCCACCACCCCCTGAACAAAACCCGACTCATCTTTCTTCAGCTCGACTACGCCCGCGTAGTTCAACAGGGTCGCACCATGCTCCGCGGCAGTCGTCATCAGATTGATCAGCAGACGCGTGTCATCAAACTGCCCGTCGTGGTACATCACCCCCACGCAGGCCGTCCTTGCGAATCGTCGGCAAAAGCTCCAACGTCTCTTCGAGGGAAAGTACCTTGGACGCGCCGAAGCTGTATTTTCCTGCAAGAAAGTCGTAGACCTTCATCCCAATACCATAGAACGGCGCCTCCCACCAGGAGTAATTCGGGACGATGAACTTCAGATCCTTCACGATGTGCGGAGCATTGCGCAGGAGGATCCCCCGCTCCTTCAACGCTTCCATCACAAGCGAGACGTTCCCCTGCTCTAGGTAGCGGACACCACCATGAACAAGCTTGGTGGCGCGGCTGGAGGTTCCTTTGCCAAAGTCTTCCCGCTCCAGAAGCAGCACATCGTAACCTCGCGATGCTGCATCGACGGCAACCCCCGCTCCTGTAGCTCCTCCGCCGATCACCACAATGTCCCAGGGTTCTTTCCTATTGCGTACACGAGCTACCATCTCATCGCGATTCATCTGCTCTCCTTGTTCCAATGGCGAGAACGCTCGACAGCTTCTCTCCAATTCTCCTGTAGCTTTTGCATCTGTTTTTTGTCGGTCTTCGGCTCGAAGATGGTGTCAGCCTTGCGATGCTGCGTCAACTCGTCGATGCTACTCCAGAATCCGCTGGAGAGACCGGCCAGATAGGCAGCACCAAGCGCCGTCGTCTCAAGCACAGCGGGGCGATGAACCGGGACACCCAGCAGGTCGGCCTGAAACTGCATGAGGTCGTCGTTGGCTGCGGCTCCCCCATCTACGCGAAGCTCCGTGAAGGGATTTTTCGTATCGGAGTCCATCACTCCAAGAACGTCCGCAACCTGAAATGCGATGCTCTCGATGGCGGCTCTCGCGATGTGGGCGATTTGTGTGCCGCGCTGCAGGCCAATGATCAAGCCCCTTGCCTGCGCATCCCAGTAGGGCGCGCCAAGGCCGGTAAATGCCGGAACAAAGACCACACCATCCGAGTCAGGCACAGAGGCCGCGATCGCCTCCACCTCCGACGATTTTCGGAAGAACTTCATGTTGTCGCGAAGCCACTGCACCACAGCTCCGCCGATGAAGATGCTGCCTTCAAGTGCATAGGCAAGTTTCTGATCTGTGCTACAGGCAAGCGTTGTAATCAGCCGATGGCCCGAAAGCGTGAACTTACCACCGATATGCTGCAGCAGGAAGCAACCCGTCCCATAGGTATTCTTGGCGTCGCCGGGAGAGACACAAAGCTGCCCAAACAACGCGGACTGCTGGTCGCCAGCCATTCCTGCGATCTCTACTTCGCCGAGGCCGAGTGAGGTCGTTACCTGTCCTACGTTCTCGTTAGACCAGACAACCTCAGGCAAAAGACTCTTTGGAATATTGAAGAGCTTCAGCAGGTCGTCGTCCCACCGGTCTTCCACGATGTTATAGAGAAGCGTCCGCGACGCATTGGTGCGATCTGTGATGTGACGTTTCCCACTGGTCAAATTCCACACCAGCCAGCTATCGACCGTCCCAAAGGCGAGTTTTCCTGCCTCGGCACGCGCTCGTGCTCCACTGACGTTTTCCAGTATCCAGGCGACTTTGCTCGCGGAGAAGTAAGGGCTCAATAGAAGTCCTGTCTTCTGACGCACGGTCTCCTCCGCTCCACCATCCGCGAGCTTCTTTGTCAGGCCAGAGGTACGGCTGTCCTGCCAGACGATGGCGTTATACACCGGTTTCCCTGTCTCGCGGTCCCAAACGATCGTTGTCTCCCGCTGATTGGTGATCCCAAGCGCGACGACATCCCTTGGGCGTACTAGCGTTTTGGCCAAAACCTCAATCGCAGAGCTGAGCTGCGAGGTAAGAATGTCAAAAGGATCATGTTCTACCCAGCCGCTACTCGGATAGATCTGAGGGAATTCGCGCGATGCAGTCCCCGCAATCTGACCGTCATGATCGAAGAGGATCGCGCGGGAGCTCGTCGTTCCTTGATCGAGCGAAAGTACATACTTCATCTCGTCTCCTCTGATGCTCGTGTCTTGAAAAACGATTTTTTCCGTCGAGCGCTACGCCTTCGCCGCATCGAGCAGCGCTTTCTCTCGCGCTGGCAGAAAGGGTCGAATCAGAACCTGGTAAGTTCCCCCGCCCACAAGTCCTCCAAGTAGCGGCGCGACGATGGGTATCCACCAATAGCTTTGTGGCGAAGGCAGCGCAGAAGCACCCCAGCCTGTGAAAAAACAGAACAGCCGTGGCCCAAAATCGCGGGCAGGATTGAGCGCCCATGCTTCCAGGTAGCCCATCGAAGCGCCAATCAACGCCACCAGAAACCCAATCATCAGCGCTCCTGCGTTCGCCCCGGGCGCCATTTCGTTGTACTGCTCAGTAATTGCAAAGATGCCAAAGATCAGAAATGCAGTAAGGATGATCTCATCCCCAAAGGCGTGCATCGGCGTAATCGCGAGGCCCGGGTGAGTGAAGAAGACTCCCGCGGCCCCGCCTGTAGCGCGGGTAAGGTGATTCGTCAGATTGAAGTTGTCGATCACCGGGGAGAACAGCGTATACACGATCCCGGCACCGAGAAAGGCCCCGGCAATCTGCGCGAGGCAGTACGGAAGCACCTTGCGCCAGGAAAACCCTCGGTATACTGCGAGTGCCAGCGTAACGACTGGATTACCGTGGCAACCGCTCACCGATGCCGTCGTGTAGATAGAGATCGTTACCGCCAACCCCCACGCAATACACACTCCCCAGTACGCCTGCTGATACGGGCTCGGACTATACAGCGTGTACATTGCCGCGACCGAGTCGCCGAAGGCAATAATGATAAACATCGCCACTGCCTCTGATATCAACTGCCCAGCGAACGTCTTGCTCATGCAGCGCTTCTCCTGACTTGCTAGATCGATTTACCGCACTTGGACGGCAGCCTCCACAGATCAAGATTGCGGATGCCCGTTCGCTCGCCATTATCTACATTTTTTTCATTGCGTGGAGCATTGCCTCACAACGTCTGTCAAAATCCAGATAGTTGCCATCTTCCACGCGAAGTAACGATTGTCTCAGATCCTCATCGAAAATTCTGCGATGTCCACACCCGTGAGCTGGGTCAATGAAGTCCGTGAACTCCCCTCTTGTCCCGTCCGATCCCGCATAATGGGAAACTAGGGAGTTTTCGCATGGGTTTATTCAGCAAAAAGATTAAGCAGGAACACAAGATCATGCTCCAGCATGATCGCGCCGCCGGTACGCTTCAACCTGAATCGCACCGCGCCACCTCCGAGTGCCCCCAACCCGAGCGCTGGAGCATGATCGACTCCATGACCGCCGAGCTCGAGGTCCTCGAGTTCCTCGCTACACTGGTCACAACCATAAAGCCCATGCTGGTCGTTGAAACCGGATCTTTCCTCGGCGTTTCCACAGAATGGATTGCAAAGGGTCTCGAACGCAACGGCTTCGGCAAGGTCGTCAGCTGCGAGTTTGACCCCGTCGTCTATGCTCGCGCAAAAGAACGGCTCGAAGCCTCCCCGCTCAAGCCCTGGATCGAACTTCGCAACCAGTCCAGCCTCGAGATGACCATCGACGGCACCATCGATCTCTTCTTCTCCGACTCCGACATGCCGATCCGCGAGCAGGAGGTGAAGCGCTTTCTTCCGCAGATCAATCCCAACGGCCTCATCCTCATGCACGACGCCAGCTCGCACCACAAGGTCGTCCGTGACGCGGCGAAGTCGATGGAATCGGAAGGGCTTCTCTCCGTCGTCTTTTTACCTACCCCTCGCGGACTTGTCATCGCGCAGCCTCGCGCCGGCCGCAGCTAAACGCGGGGAATAAGCGAATGCCAAGCCCACAGACACAACGACGGTCCTTTCCTTTTAGAGCACCGTGGCACATCTTCTGGGTCGGATTGCTCCTCCGTGTCCTCTACATCACTCTCGCCCATACCTATCGCATCCGCCCCTCGGAGGATCATCTTCAGTTCGGCTGGGAGATGGGCCGAATCGCCCGCGCACTCTCTACCGGCTTCGGTTACGCAGACCCCTTCACGGGTCATTCCGGCCCCACCGCATGGGTACCGCCTCTCTATCCTCTGCTGCTTGCTGGCGTCTTCAAGATCTTCGGCGTCTACACCGCAACGTCCGCCTGGGTCATCCTGACCATCAACAGCATCTTCTCCGCAGCGACGGCTCCTCTTATATTTGAAATCGCCGCAAGATGCTTTCGTCCAACAGGCCGAGCCCGTAGCATCGCCCTCTGGTCAGCATGGCTTTGGGCGCTCTATCCCGCCGCTCTGCAATATGCCGTTCACTGGGTCTGGGACATGGCACTTACGGCTTTTCTCTTCTCCGCCGTAATCACGATTGCCCTTCGTGTTCGCAACATAGGCGAAGATCCTCCAGAGCCGAATCCTCAAACTACGCTTCGATGGTGCGCCTTCGGGCTCTTCTGGGGCATGATCGCACTCCTGAACTCGACCATTCTTCTCTTCCTCCCTGTGTGCGGCGTCTGGATGCTCCTTGGCACTGCAAAAAAGGACGCAGCGCTCGGCCCCGCGGTCGGCAAAGCCATCATCGCCGCAGCAATCTTTCTCGCCTGTCTTGCCCCGTGGATGGTTCGCAACGAAAACGTCTTTCACGCCTTCATCCCTATTCGCGGCAACCTCGGCGCAGAGCTGCACGACTCCGTTCTCGACTCCTATAACGGATTCACCGTCGGCACTAGAGTCCCTGTCTGCGACGTCTGCCCGGAGTATCTCGAATACAAAAATATAGGCGAATACGCCTACGTCCAGCGTGAAGGAAAGCTCGCGCGCGAACATATCCGCACCCACAAACTGCGCTTCTTCGAACTCGCTCTCAAGCGTTTTTACTTTTACTGGATCAGCGTCCCCAAGCCAGTCGAAAAAGGAGTCCTCAACGAAGCCTTCCGTGTTCTGAACTACAGCTTTGTCAGTCTCGCCGCGCTTCTAGGTCTCTTATTAGCGCTGAAGCAACGCATCCCAGGAGCCATCCTCTTCGCATGGGCTTTTGCGCTTCTACCGCTTACCTACTACTTCGTCACTGTCCAGGCACGCTTTCGTCACCCGCTCGAACCGCTCATGACCATCCTTGCGGTCTATCTTTTCCAATCCGCCTCGCGTTCAGGTCGTCGACTGGCAACTCCGCTATGAGAGTCTCACAAACCCTGCATTCATGTCTGAGTGTTACTAGAATTGCCGATCTGCCACGCCTTCGCATACTTCCAGCTGATATAAGCCGAATGGTAAAGATGAAGTAACAACCCCTCGCGACCGTCCATAAATCCCAGACGAAACCCGAAGTTCCAGACAAACGTCAGGATCGGGACCAAAGCAACGTTCCAGCAGAACGCTACCCACGAACGGCTGACCTTCCCCTTTTCCGCAACGATCTGGCCGCCAAGACTGCTATACCGGTTCATGTGTTCAAGATAGATATTCAGATCGGGATAGCCATGGTGGAGAAAGTCATTCTTCATCGTCTCCACCCCGCCCGCAATCTGCACAGACTCATGCACCGGGCGATCGGTGAAGCAGGCCGCGCCAGAGTCCGTCAAGCGACGAAACAGCCGTAGCTTAAGATCCGGATAGTAGCCCCCGTGACGCATCCAGCGTCCGAGAAAGACGTGCCGCAGCCGCAGCCGGTAGCCATTGATCTGCGTCCCATCCTGTGAATCTGCCTCGAGCATCCGGCCAATTTCCTTCTGAAGCTCGACCGTTAGCTCTTCATCCGCGTCAAGCGAAAGAACCCATGTCCCCACACACTTTTCGATAGCAGAGTTCTTTTGCTTCGCAAATCCCTTCCACGGCTCCGTAAAAGTCTTCGCTCCGAAAGACTTCGCAACCTCCAAAGTACGATCGGTCGAACCCGAATCCACCACCACCACCTCGTCCGCAAACTGCACGCTCGAGAGCGTCCGCGCGAGGTTGGCTTCTTCATTCAGCGTGATGATGGCAACGGATAGTGTCGACCTCGGCATGTCTCTTCATTCTATGTGCCTTTGCCACGAATCCAGACACCTTCATCGTGTCGTAACAAAGTCAGACTACTGTTTTCCTGGTGCAGGAAGATTGGAAACAAGCTGATTGAACCGCCATTAATGAATTCTCCCCTCACAAAAATTCCATCCAGTCCCGGCCGCGGCCGATGCTAACCAGACGACGCCTTCTCCAACGGGGGCTCACCACCGCTGCTGGGTTCAGCATCAGCAAAGCGGTGCCAGCAATGCAACAGGCGATGGCCTCACCCGCGCAGGTACGTAGCGGAGTCAAGCTTACGCCCTACGTCGATGCCCTTCCCACTCCCCCGACTATCCGCGCAACGGGAAAGCCAAACGAAATAATCGACATCGAAATGCGGCAGTTTCAACAGAAGGTCCACCGGGATCTCCCACCGACAACCCTCTGGGGATACAACGGATGCTGGCCCGGTCCAACCATAGAAGCCGAAAGCGGCCAGCCCCTCAGTATCAACTGGATCAGCAAGCTCCCCACAGCGCATCTCCTCCCCATCGATCACTCGATCCACGGTGCTGAATCGTCTCTCCCCGCAGTCCGCAACGTCGCGCACCTCCACGGTGCCTGCACGATGCCCGACGACGACGGCTATCCCGAAGCTTGGTTCACCGCGCAAGGTGAACACGGTCCGCATGGGTCGAAGTTCAACCCGCGCCCCTCCGCGTATCCCAACTGCCAGCCTTCCACCGCTCTTTGGTATCACGATCACTGCCTCGGCATCACCCGACTGAATGTCTACGCTGGATTAGCAGGCTTCTATCTCATTCGCGACGAAGTGGAAAGAGCACTCAACCTGCCGCAGGGCGACTTCGAGATTCCCCTCATGTTGCAAGACCGCCTCTTCCACCATGACGGCTCTCTCTTCTACCCAAAAGTTGTCAACGGTCCGAAGGAACACCCGGTCTGGATCCAGGAATTTTACGGCGATTACAACTGCGTCAACGGAAAAGTCACCCCTTCCTGGAAGTCGAGCCGCGCAGGTATCGCTTCCGCATCGTCAACGCAGCTAATGCACGCTTCTACCATCTGCGACTCTTCAACTCCGACGCTACTGGCAAAGTCCAGAATGATTCCTTCGACGTGCCGTCCTTCCAGCAGGTCGGCACCGACTGCGGTCTGCTTCCTGCCCCCTCGAACTCCACTACCTCCTCATCGGACCAGCCGAGCGCTTCGATATTGTCGTCGACTTCTCTGACTGTGAAGGCAAATCCTTCGCGCTGATCAATGACGCCCCTGCTCCCTATACGATGGGCGGCCAGTGCCTTGCCGAGGATGTCATGCTCTTCAAGGTGACCAAGCCTCTTTCGAGCAAAGACACCAGCGTAGTCCCTGAAACGCTCGCGCCCTTCGAGCCGCTCTCCCCCGACTACGGAACCCGGGAGCGTCTCCTCCTCGTGTCAGAGAAGGAGCGTCCCTCCGACGGCTACGTTATCACCGGCCTTCTGGGAAACGCACGCTGGCATGAGCCCATCACCGAAGATCCCAAGGCGGGTTCAACCGAGATCTGGTCCTTCGTCAACACTACGGGCGACGTTCACCCCCTGCACGTTCACCTCGTACGCTTCCAGGTCTTGAATCGCCAGGCCTTCGACGTGCCAACCTATCAGCAGACAGGCAAGCTCGTCTTTACGGGAAAGCCAATGGCGCCAGAAAGCAATGAGCGCCCCGCTTACAAAGATACGATCAAGTCTTACCCAGGCTACGTCACCCGCGTCATCATGCGCTTCGATCTCCCTCACGGAGCGCAAGTCTCTCACGGCGACGAACTCCTCTACGTCTGGCACTGTCACATCCTGGAGCACGAAGACAACGAGATGATGAGACCTTACAAAGTCATCGTTTAGCTCACACAATTCGTGCCTCGCACAGGTTGACAATGAATGAGAGATGAACGGAGGGTTACTTTCAAATTCATTTTTGGTGCGACGAAATGCTGCAAACAATGTAACCGCAATTATTGATCATTTCATTTACGCGTGACACATCAACGCGACCTTTGCCTCTACGGTTATCCCACTGAGGTTGTATTCCCCAACGGGTCAATCCGTTCCCTCAGTTTTCCGGAGGTATCACTTTGAAACGTACTGTCAACGCCCCTAACGGGACCTTGAAGTGCGGCGCGACGATGTTGATTGCGCTGCAAGTGTTTGCGGGACTGCCACAATCCGCCTACGCCCAAACTGCTGTCCCCGAAACAAAGACCCCCATCAAGCACGTCATCATCATCATCGGTGAAAACCGTACCTTCGATCACGTCTACGCAACCTACAAGCCGAAGGAAGGCGAGACCGTCTCGAACCTCCTCTCCAAAGGCATCGTCAATGCCAACGGCAAGCCCGGCCCAAACTACTCCCTCTCCGCTCAGTTCTCGGCCCTCGACACCACCACCGCCGACAACGGAAAATATTCCAACAGCCCTCAGTTCAAGAGCATCTACAGCACGCTCCCGGCGGTGCTCGCTGGAGGTCCTGAAAAACCCAGCGTAACCAGCGCTCCTTTTACCACACTCAAGGTGGCCGAACTTGCGGACACCGGCCTCGCGGCTGGTTATGACAAATTCCTGTTGACTGGCGCAACCGGCATCGCTGGCGGCAAAGTCGACACCCGCATCACAAACGCAACCAACCTGCGCGAAGGTGTCTTCCAGCTCAGCGGACCCAAGATGCCATACGACGCCTACACCAACAGCCCCGTGCACCGCTTCTTCCAGATGTGGCAGCAGTTGGACTGCAACGCCGACTACTCCACCGAAGACAACGCCAGCGGCTGCTTGAACGACCTCTTCCCTTGGGTTGAAGTCTCGGTCGGCACCGGTAGCAACGGCGCCGCACTGCCAGCCAACTTCAACGAAACGACCACCGGCGAAGGCGCCACCTCCATGGGTTTCTACAACATGGCGCAGGGCGACGCTCCTTACTTCAAGAAGCTTGCTGACGAGTACACCATCAGCGATAACTTCCACCAGTCCGTCATGGGCGGCACCGGTGCCAACCACATCATGTTCGGCTTCGGCGATTCCATCTTCTACACCAACAGCAAGGGCGTTGCCGTCAGACCACCAACGAATCAGGTTGAAAACCCCAACCCCCAACCCGCCACCAATGACTTCTATGATCAGGATGGCTACGGCGGCGGCAGCTACGTCAACTGCGGCGACCTCAGCCAGCCAGGTGTTCCGGCAGTGACCAACTACCTCCAGTCCCTCAAGCGGCCAGTGAAGCCGAACTGCGTCAAGGGCGACTACTACCTCGTAAACAACTACAACCCCGGCTACAACGGCGACGGCACCCTCACGTCGCAGTTCTCGCCCTTCACCATTCCTCCCACCAGTCAGAAGAGCATCGGCGACGATCTAGTCGCTCACAAAGTTCCCTTCAAATACTTCGGCGAGAACTGGGACCTCTACGTGACCGATCCCACCGAGTCGAACTCGTTCGATGCGTATTGCAACATCTGCAACCCCTTCCAGTACCAGACCCAGTTCATGGGAACCCAGGCCGCCCGCCAGACCTACATCGCGGACACGACTGAGCTCTATGAGGACATCGACACCGGCAACCTGCCGCCAGTCTCCATCGTCAAGCCCAGCGGCATAAACGATGGTCACCCGGCGTCTTCCAAACTCGACCTCTTCGAAGGCTTCACCAAGAAGATCATCGACGGCGTCAAAGCCAACCCGACCCTCTGGGCCGACACTGCCATCTTCGTCACCTTCGACGAGGGCGGCGGATACTACGACTCCGGCTACATCCAGCCCGTCGACTTCTTCGGCGACGGTACCCGCATTCCTCTCATCGTTGTGTCGAAGTACTCCGTGGGCGGCCACGTTTCGCACGAGTACGGCGATCACGTCTCGCTCGTGAAGTTCATCGAGAAGAACTGGGGACTTCCGACCATCTCCGACCGCAGCCGCGACGACCTGCCGAACCCGATCCAGAAAGCCAGCAGCCCCTACGTCCCGACGAACAGCCCAGCAATCGGCGATCTAACGGATGACTTCCAATTCTCCTCTAAATAACAGCTAGTCTGATTTGCCCCCCTCTTCGACGGCCAGCCAAGCTGGCCGTCGAAGATACCTTTCAAATCTAAATAAATAACTCACTGATAAATCCAATGAATAAAACGATCCAACGTCTACAAAAACTAACGTCGAAGACTCTTCCTTCAGTGATCCTCCTCCTGGGAACTCTCTCCTCTTCCGTGCTCTACTCAGCGAGTCCTACATCTCTGCCGCAGTTTCGTATACGAGACCAATGGAACCTCGGCGGCACGGGCGGCTGGGGTTATCTCGTTCTTGATGCGCCTGCCCATCGTCTTTACATTCCCCGCACCAATCGCGTGATGGTCGTCGACACCGACACCGGCAAACTGCTCGGCGAAGTCGAAGGCATGAAGAACATCCGTGACATCGCCCTCGATGACTCCGGAAAATACGGCTACGTCACCGACCCGACCGACGGATCAGCCGGCTTTGTCCGCGTGTTTGACCGGTCGACCCTCAAGCTGGTCGCATCTGTACCCACCGGGGCCGTCCCCTCTGCCATCGTCTTCGATCCCTCTTCAAAGTCCATCTTCGCCTTCAATTCGCACAGTCACAGCGCAACCGTCATCGACGCTACGACCAACCAGGTCACCGCCACCATCCCGCTTGCAGGACGTCCAGGCTCAGCGGTCACAGATAGAAGCGGTACTGTCTTCGTGACCCTTCCGGCCCTCGGTGAGATTATCCGCATCGACGCTACCGCGAAGAATGTCTCGGCTTCCTGGCAACTAGCGCCGTGCACCGGGCCCAGCGGACTCGCAATCGACAGCGTCCGCCATCAACTATTCACAGCCTGCGAAGACCATAAGCTGGTCACCGTCAGTTCGGAAACGGGTCAAGTAGCCGCCATCGCAGACGGTCCCGCAAACGCCGGAGATCTAGACTTCGATTCGCGCCACAATCTGCTATTCGTCGCAGACACAACCGGCACGCTTTCCATCTTTCGCCGCGAGTCACTTCTCAAATATTCTCGGATACAGCAGGTCAAGACCCAACCCGGTGCCAGAACCATGATCGTCAGTCAAAATGACGCCAAAGCCTACCTGGTAACGTCCAGGTTCGGCAAGAACACAGACGCCGCGTCCGAAGAACTACAGTTCCGGCCCACTCCAGTTCCCGGCACTTTCTCCGTTATCGTAGTCGGCCGATAGCACGGAGCAACAGTAGTCAGATATAAGTGACGTGCACCTCAAACTCGGATCCTATCGCAGACTACGGCGCAACCAACGGCGGCGGCTGCCCCAACGAAACGTGTCGATACTCCGGCGAGTATCCAAGCTCACGCGCATAGTTCAATATCCTCTCGAAGTCTAAGCTGATCGTCGCGCCGGCCTTCTGCGTTACTTCATCTTCGATCGGAAGGTCGAAGTCATCAGCTCCATAGTTCAACCCAACAAGCGCATGCTCATTCTGAGTAAGTACCGAAGTACGAATTCTCGGAATATTGTCGAGGTAGATTCGACAAAGAGCAAGGTGGCGCAGATACTCCGCAGTCGTAATCTCGATACCACCAATCTGCGTGAAGTAGGGTTTATAAGTCCAGCAAAGAAAACTTCCCAGCCCTCCCGTCTCATCCTGAAACTGCCGCGCGCGCTCGAGATGCTCCAGCCGCTCTTCCAGGCTCTCGTCAAACCCAATCACCATCGTCGCTGTCGTCTTCAGGCCTCCGTCGACGATCGCCCTCTGCGCCTCAAAGTATTGCGCCACGGTGTATTTGAACTTTGAGTGTCGCGCGCGAAAATCCTCGGTCAAAATCTCCGAACCGCCTCCGGTAATCCACCGCACTCCAGCCTGCTTCAACCGCGCCGCAGCTTCGGCATAGCTCAGCCTCGCGTGATCGGCCAGGTACATGAACTCCGCAATCGTCAGAGCGTAGAACTCCAGCGCATCTCCATATCGTGCCCGAATCGCAGCGAATAAATCGCAGTAGTAACTCAGCGGCAGGTGCGGATTGAACCCTCCGTTGAACGCCGCCAGGTCCCCACCCAGCGCGAGCAACTCATCCAGCTTCGCAAATACTTCCTCGTGGCTCAACACGTATCCCCCATCTTGGCTAGGCAGTTTGTAAAAAGCACAGTAGTCGCATTGCGCTACACACACGTTCGTATAGTTAATGATCCGCATCACCATATACGTGCAGGAACCCGGAGCATGAAATCGCCCGCGCACCCCGGCCGCAAGCGAGCACAACTCGGCATCGGACGCGTTGTTCCAAAGCCACCGCGCCTCAGCCCGACCAATCCGGGAGCCCCGTGCGACCTTAGCGGCAATCTCTGAAAACGTAGTCGCAACAGAAGCGGCAATCTGGCTCATCTTTCTAGTGTAGTGCGCCGACGTCGGCCAGACCACTCGTAATCTCAAAGCAAAACTCGGGCACCACAAAAATGGGCCCGCAATTCGCTTGACACTCGAAGTTCAATTCAACTAGTGTCGCGGCGCTGCTATTGGGAGTCTCCGGCGAACGCAAACCGACCGCGTCGTTGACTCCAAACGAAACCAGCCAGTTTCTTCGAGGAGCCACTCATGAAATTCGCGGTTACCACACGGCGCTTTCTGCGCAAGGCACGGTCTCACTTCTTCATGCTTCTGCTGTGCGTCTTTGCAGCCGCTCAGGCCTTTGCGGCCATTCCGGCGGGGGACATACGCATCCACTACCACCGGCCGGATGGCAACTACGCTGGCTGGACCATCTATGCCTTTGATAACACAACGGAAAACACCGGCAACTATGGCGGTGGCCCAGTCCAGGTGACTGGCACGGACAGCTTCGGCGCGTATTTTGACGTCGGAGTCACCCCTGGCGCGCAAGAAGTTGGCATCATCATTCACAACCCAACGGCATCGGGCGGCGACCAGAAGGACACTCCCAACAATCTCTTTGTCGACCCCGCGACACAGGGTATCGAATACTGGGCGTACTCCGGGATAGCAAAGCTATATACCACTGCGCCCAGCCTGACCAATCCCACCGCTCTGCTGCCGGGATACGTCCGTGTTCACTACCACCGGACGGACGGCAACTACGCAGGCTGGACCATCTATGCATTCTTCGACACCACGGAGTTCACCGGCGACTACAACAGCGGGCTCGTACCTGCGACGAATACTGACGCATACGGAGTGTATTTTGATGTTGCGGTTGTCCCGAACGCGCAGAACCTTGGGCTGATCATTCACAATCCCTCTGCGCCAGGCGGCGATCAGAAAGACCTGGACCGAACGAGTTTGTCGATCCTTCTACCGAAGGCTTTGAGTACTGGGGCTACACCGGGATCGGCAAGCTGTACAAGAGCCAGCCAAGTCTGACCAATCCTAACGCGCTGCTGCCCGGGTACGCTCGCATTCACTACTTCCGGCCCGACGGGAACTATGCGAACTGGACCGTCTATGCCTTTAACGACACAGCGGAGTATACCGGCGACTTCAACGACGGACTGACCGGAGTGACCAGCCATGACTCCTACGGCGCCTACTTCGACATAAGCCTCATTCCCAATCCGAAGGACCTCGGATTCATCATCCACAACATCTCTACCGGGGTTAAAGATCCCGGGCCTGACATGCATCTGAATGTCGCCACCAATACCCAGGCGTGGGTGATCTCAGGCAACGCGACTGTCTTCACCACAACGCCGACTCCTACCCAGATACTGGATAGTCTGCTGAACGTGGAGCAGGCATACTGGCTCGATCGCCAGCGAGTCGCTATCCAGCCGCAATTTGCTCAAAGTGGCGATACCTTTGCGATAAGTTCCAGCCTCACCGGCGGCCTGTCTGTCACTCCCACCGGCGTTACTGGAGGCACCAATATTCCGCTCACTATTGGGGAGCCCTGACTGCGGATGAGTTGCTCCGCTATCCGCAGTTGAGTAGTTACACCGTCCTGCAGCTACCGGCGAATACTCCGCTTTCAACCTTGCAGACGGCGCTCGAAGGACAGCTTGCGTTTTCCGCAATCGGTTCGAATGGAACGCTGCAGTATGCCACAGGCATTCAGTTCGCTGGCGTTCTGGATGATCTCTACTACTACCCTGGCAAGCTGGGCGTCGTCTTTCACCATTGGGACGACAAAAACTGGCGCGATTGGCCCGACGACGAGGATTGCGCCGTGAAGCTAAAGCTCTGGGCGCCCACCGCACAGACTGTCTTCCTGCAACTCTTCGATCACGAATCCGATACGTCGCCTTCCGCCGTCGTCCCAATGCATGAGCACGATGGTGTATGGGTAGCGAAAGGTGACCCCAGCTGGAAAGATAAGTACTACCTCTACAGCGTGAAGGTGTGGGTATCAGCCGACGGCGCGGTGGACACCAATGTCACCAGCGATCCCTATTCGATCGACATTGCGTTGAACGGCACCAAGAGCAGAATCACGGATCTCGACTCCGACAAAACGAAGCCCGCGGGTTGGGACGAAGAAACGTCGCCTCAGCTACGAAGCGTCAGCGATATGAGCATCTATGAGCTGCATATTCGAGACTTCAGCGTGAACGATCTCACAGTTCCGCTGGCTCACCGCGGCATGTACGAAGCGTTTGAGGATCATGGTTCCGACGGCATGAAGCATCTTCGCTCTCTGGCCGAAAGTGGGCTCAAAGCAGTGCACATCTTACCCTCGTTCCACTTCGCCAGCGTGAATGAAGACAAATCGAAATGGATCATTCCTTCGGGTCTCGGGGAATTTCCACCGGATGGCCAGCAACAGCAGGCAGCAGTAACCGCAAGCCAGACCAGTCCCGCCTACAACTGGGGTTATGATCCCGTCCACTACATGACGCCGGAAGGTAGTTACGCGATCGATCCCGATAACCGCGTGCGTGAATATCGAGTCATGGTCGACGGTCTGCACAAAGCCGGACTTCGCGTGGTTCAGGATGTGGTCTTCAATCACACGAATGCCAGCGGCGAGGGGCCCAACTCCAATCTCGACGAGGTAGTGCCAAACTACTATCACCGCCTCGATGCGAATGGAAACCTCGAAACAGGTTCTTGCTGCCCGGATACTGCAAGCGAACATCGCATGATGGAAAAGCTGATCATCGACACCCTCGTGCTCAACGCAAGGGACTATAAGATCGATGGTTTCCGCTTCGACATCCTGAGCTTCATGTTCACTTACAACGTGCAGGCCATACAGCAGGCCCTGCAGGCGCTTAATCCCGAGAAAGACGGTGTCGACGGATCGAAGATCTATTTGTATGGAGAAGGCTTCAACTTCGGAGATACCGCGAACAATCAGATAGGCCCCAATGCCTCGCAGATTAATCTTTATGGTTTCGGCGTTGGCACCTTCAACGATCGCATCCGCGATGGCATCCACGGCGGCAGCCCGTTTACTGACGAGCGAGTGCAGGGCTTTGCCACAGGACTCTTCACCGACCCCAGCGATTACACCAACTCAAATCCGCCGCTAAACGGTCAGCAAAATCAGTTGCTGCAGTACTCTGACTGGATCGACGTAGGACTCACAGGAAATCTGCGCGACTACAGCTTTATCGACAGCGCCGGGGCGACAGTAACCGGAGCCCAGGTGCTCTACAACGGACAACCAACCGGATATACCAGGAGCCCAATCGAGGCAGTGAACTACGCGTCCGTCCACGACAATCAGGACCTCTTCGACAAGGTCCAGCTAAAGTCGAGCTACAACGACAACATTGCTACTCGTGCCCGCAGGCAGGTGATAGGCATGAGCCTCGTAACCCTCGGGGAAGGAATTCCCTTCTTCCAGGCAGGCGATGATCTGCTTCGCTCCAAGGACATGGACCAGAACAGTTACAACTCCGGAGACTGGTTCAATAAGATCGACTGGAGCGGTAAGACCGCAAACTGGGGCATCGGTTTGCCCATCGCAAGCCAGAACCAGGCCCAGTGGCCGATCATGATGCCACTGCTCAGTAACTCTGCCTACACGCCGCTTCCAGCAAATATCGCATACAGTAAAGCGGCGTTCAGCGAATTGCTGCGGATTCGCTACAGTTCAGAGTTGTTCCGCATGCCCACATTCGAGGAAGTGCAGCGCAACCTGACGTTTCTGAATACCGGTTCAAACCAGACGCCGGGGCTGATCGTAATGAAGCTCGATGCGAATGGCGGGAGCTACGGAATCTACAAACACATCGTGGTGGTCTTCAACGCAACCAATGCGTCCGTAACCTTTACCAACACTCATCTGCAGGGCTTGGGCCTCCATCTGCACCCGGTGCAGCGAAGCTCAAGCGACCCGGCAACTAGGCAGTCCACGTTCAACTCCAAAGAAGGAACCGTTATCGTCCCGGCGCTCACAACCGCTGTCTTTGTCGCCGAAAGCGAGTAGGCATCTATCGCCCACAACTGATGTCCGTCTGACCGTTTCAGAACCCGTGAATCAAAAGAGCTCAGAGTCGGTGGCACGGATTTCAGCTCTCGACGAGGTCTACTCCGTGCGCAGCGCCTTTATCGGATCGACTCGAATCGCGCTCCGTGCCGGAATCGCACATCCGATCAGGGCGACCATGGCGAGAAGAATCGCGATAGACCCGAAGGTCAGCGGATCATCAGGTCTGATCGCAAACAGCATGCTGGCCAAAAGTCTCGTTGAGAACATCGCCACGATAGCTCCTGCGGCAATTCCGGCGACTACTGGAGTCATGCCACGCATCAGCACATTGTGCAGAATCTCCTCCTTGGGAGCGCCAAGTGCAATTCGTATCCCAATCTCCCTGGTCCTCTGAGCCACCGCCAGCGCAAGTGTTCCACTCACCCCCACCACTGTAATGAACAATGCCAGTGCCGCAAACAGACCTAGAAGCGTGGCCGTCACCCGCGGTGTTCCCAACTGTGCACTTCGTAGCTGATCCAACGTCCGCATCTCGGTCACCGGCTGGTGCGGATCGATCTGGTGAATGACATCGGCGATCCGGTTGGCCGTGTACATCGGATACACACGCGTTCGTACCAGCAGGTGTGCGTCGGTAAGAGTAGGAGACTGATCCTGCGGCAGATAGATTCCCTCTTTCGAATCCTTATCAAGTCCATACTGATGGACACTGCTCGAAACTCCGACGACAGTGATCCACGTCTTACCGTTGTCTGTCGACACGTGACGGCCGATCGGATCTTCCGTAGGCCAGTAATGTTTTGCCATACGTGCGTTCACGATAGCTACGGCGGGAGAGTTTTCCGTATCTCCGTCCGTAAACGAGCGCCCGGCAAGAATCGGCACACCAAGTACGCGAAAGTAGTCGGGACTTGCTAGTTCAAAGTCCACCTGTGGCATCAACTCGCCGGGGTTCAAAGGCCGCCCCTCCAGCAGCACGCCTCCCGTCATTGTGCCCATGTTGCTGTTGAGCGGGACCATCACGCTCACTGCAGCGCTCTCGACTCCGGGCAGTCCCGTTACACGATTCAGCACCTGGTGGAAAAACTGATTCAGCTCTGTGCGCTTCGCATATTTGGTCCAATCTAAACTGATACGCATTGAGAGCACATTCGCGGTCTTGAATCCCGGGTCAACTGACAGCAGCTTGTGCAAACTCTGCAACATCAATCCCGCACACATCAGCAGCACGAAGGAGAGAGTTACCTGCACCGCAACCAGCGCCTGACGAGCCCGCGTCACTCCTCCGCTCCCAACTGATCTTTCGCCAGAGCTGGTCAGAACACTCAGACGATCGCGGCTGGCCACAAATCCAGGAAGTGCTCCAAACATCACGCCCGCAATAACCGAGAGAGCAGCTACAAACAAGAACACCCGGCCATCGAGATGAATCTCTCCCGACAGCGGTGTCATTCGTGCCGCGTAAGCAATCAACAGCTTCGATCCAACCGCCGCAATTGCGAGTCCCAACACCCCTCCTGCAAGCGCCACTACCATGCTCTCAGTCAGAAGTTGTCGAAAGATGTCCCAGGAGGTCGCACCTGTAGCCATGCGAATAGCCGTCTCCTGAGATCGGCGAAGTTGTCGCGAAATGGCCAGATTCGCCAGGTTCGCGCACGCCAGCAGCAGCACCAGTCCGGCCGCTCCCAGCAGAGTCAGAAAAGTGGGCCGCGCCGCATGAGTCAGTTCCTGCTCCAGACCCGTCATCTGTGTTGAGACTCCCGCGCCTGACGGGTACGATTTCGGATAGGTAAGCGCCAGCCGATTCGTGATCGTAGCCAGATCACTCTGCGCCTGTGTTGTTGTCACCCCCGGTTGCATCCGCGCGAAGACCGCGACCATCCGCATATCCCGGTCCGCGATCATCTTCGGATTGGACCGGAAGGGGCAGGACGTCGTCGGCATGTAAACATCGTTTGCGTCCGGATACTCCGGAAGCGGCGGGAGTACCCCAACGACTGTATGAACGCGATCATTCATCTCGAACGTTCGGCCGAGTATCTTAGGATCCCGGCCAAAATTCTTCACCCAGTACGCATAGCTCAACACCAGCACAGGCTCAGCCTTCGGGCTCTCGTCTGCTGGTGTGATGAGCCGCCCCAGCACAGGCTTCACTCCCAGCACGTCAAAGAAGTTCGCAGAGACCACCCCTGTACTCACCCGCTCCGGTACCTTTGCTCCAAGCAGGGTAAAGGTCATCGAATGATATTCGGCCAGGTCGGAGAACACGTGATTCAGTTGGCGATACTCCTCGACCTCCTGCACAGAGAATCCAATCGGATCCGTTCCGATGCGCGCTGCCGTCTGTTCAACATGCACGATCTGCGTCGGCTTCGTATACGGTAGAGGCGCAGCAGCACTCCATTAATGACAACAAAGATCGCAGCATTCGCACCGATACCAAGGCCGAGCGTCAGAATCGCCATAAACGCATATCCTGGACTGCGACGGAGCGTTCGCCATGCATAGCGAATGTCGCGAAGTATATTTTCCAGCGGCGCAATGCTGTTCCTCTTCCAAAGGTCCTCGCGAACATGCTGCGGAGAACCGAACTTCACATAAGCCTGCCGCCGTGCTTCCTCTCTGCTCATTCCGCGAGCCAGATTCTCATCGCATTCCAGAGTAAGATGATTCTCCATCTCGAGACTCAACTCTGCATCGCTTAGCTGTCTCTTGAAAAATCTGCGCAAGCTCATCTGAGTTCCTTTCGCGTTACAAATCCCCCATGACGAGGCCGATTGCACGCACCATCTGCCGCCAGCGATTCGTCTCCCGCGCCAGCTGTTTCTTTCCTGCCGAAGTAAGTCGATAAAACTTCGCTTTGCGACTGTTTTCGCTTGTGCCCCAATACGACTGCAGCCACTCCCGATCTTCAAGCCGATGAAGCGCCGGATACAGGGATCCCTGTTCCACCTGCAGCACGTCCTCGGACGTCTGTTCGATCACGCGCGCGATGGTGTGGCCATGCGCCGGCCCCATCACGAGCGCCTTGAGGACCAGCATGTCCAAGGTTCCCTGAACCATCTCGCTGTCTTGTTTTTTCATTCGCTCCAAACCCAGTCTCCACTAGAACGTCTATGGGGAGAAAGATAACACCACTCGACGTTCTATGGGAAGCAACAGAATTTCAGGCGCGCCTTCAGAAGCGATAGAAGCAGTGGAGGAAACGCTCAGCACGCGTCATATGGTACTTCCAACTCTTCTTCTACTCCATGGCCAGACTAAGATACCGAAACTACCTCAAAGCCAGCCAGCCCCACCACAATTACCACCCGTTAGCCACAGCAAGCGGTCGATCAGGCAGTAGCTTTGATCGGAGGCCCAAGAAACTCCACTCCCCAGCTCGCTCCATAAGCATTCAACACCGACTGCTCCGGACGACCGGCCTTCATAATCTCTCCCAAGCCAACGAAAAACTTCATCGCATCCATCGCCGGCAGCAGCAACACCAGTTGCCGCGACGGACGCTCGCTCACATTCACGAAGGTATGCGCCAAGCCTCCCGGCACACTGACAACATCTCCCGCTGTAGCGCGAAATCTCTTCCCCTCCACTTCATACAGATACTCTCCTTCAAGTACCCGAAACACTTCAGTCTCAGAATGACGATGCAGCGGCGGCCCAAACCCTGGCGCATTCACCGTCTCCATCAAAGTAAGCGCCTCGCCGGTTGCATCATGTGGCAGCCGCACCGCAAGCTCAAGCCCCATCGCGGGAATCTTCACCATCGAAGGTTCATCGGGGGCGGAATGAAAAAACTGAAACGACATAGCGATACATCCTCCTCGTATTCACTTATCCGTATCCTCAAACGCATACCTGCCTAGCGCAAACGGACGCGAAACCGCCGGCTTGCTGTCCAGCGGATAAGACGGATAAGGATCGACGGTCCCTGTAGGGAAACCCCAGATCTTCCCGGTCCGCAGATCCACAACGACCTTCCCATAGACCTGCCCCGTCCCATCTGGATACCGCAGATTCTGCACCCCCGGCTCAATGTAGAGCGCATGAGCCGGAGACGAGTCAGCCGCAACCGGTGGTGGTGACACATATGGCCTCGCAGCGATCGCAACCAACGCTATCGCAATCACGGCCAGAAGAACATTTGTCAGCACATCTTTTCTCACGAGAACCTCCCTTACCAACCAGACTCAACCGCAGCTTTATTCCCGGTTTGGACGAGAACCCGCACGAAAAGCCTCACCGGAGAGAAATAATTCTCACGAACCTAACACTCGCAACGTCCCCGCCGATAAAGCCCCCATGTTCTCAAAGCCGAAATTCTCCGACGGAAGATTCTGCCCCCACTGCAACACCGAATCCCTGCACCGGTCTCACCGTCGCGGCTGGGACTGGTTCTTCCACTACCTTGCTCTGCGCCCCGTTCGCTGCACCTGCTGCTGCCAACGCTTCTACGCCCCCAGAACCGCGTACGGACCCCATATCCGCCCCCATACAGGACATTCGCGATAAACTAGAAGGGACATGATCCCTACCCTCGAATGGCTCCCCACCGGCGTTAACTTCCTCGACCAGACCAAGCTCCCCCTCGAGGAGACCTACGTCCTCGCCACCGACTACAAGCAGGTCGCCACCGTCATCCGCGACATGATCGTCCGCGGAGCACCAGCCATCGGCGTCTCTGCCGCCATGGGCATGGCCATCGGCATCGACCGCAGCACCGCGACCACCCTCCCCGCCCTCACCGAAGAAGTCGCCCTCATCGCCAAAACCCTCGCCGAGACCCGCCCCACCGCCGTCAACCTCTTCTGGGGCATCGACGAGATCCGCAATCTCTACAACGAGCTAGCCGCAAAAAACACCGCCATCCCGGAGATCAAATCCGCCGTCGTCGCCAAGGCACGCCGCATGTACGACGAGGACATCGCAGCCTGCAAGCAGATGGGCGCACACGGCGCATCGCTCCTCCCCAAAGAAGGCACCGTCCTCACTCACTGCAACGCCGGCGCCCTCGCCACCTGCGGCTACGGCTCAGCCCTCGGAGTCATCCGTGCCGCAATAGCCCGCGGCCACAAGATCGACGTCTTCGCCGACGAGACCCGTCCCTTCCTGCAAGGCGCCCGCCTCACCGCATGGGAGCTCATGAAGGACAACATCCCCACCACCGTCCTCTGCGACAACATGGCCGCATCCCTTATGCGCCAGGGCCGCATCCAGGCCGTCATCGTAGGCGCAGACCGAATCGCCGCCAACGGAGACGTAGCCAACAAGATCGGCACCTACGGCGTAGCCATCCTCGCCAAAGAACACAACATCCCCTTCTACGTCGCCGCCCCCTGGTCCACCCTCGATCTTCAAACCGCCACGGGCGACAGCATCCCCATAGAACAACGCGACGCCCGCGAGGTCACTCACTCCAACGGCAAGCAGATCACCCCCACGGCGTAGCCATCGAAAACCCAGCCTTCGACGTCACCCCCGCAAAGTACGTCACGGCCATCATCACAGAGCGCGGCGTCCTTCAAGCCCCCTACAACCAATCCATCCGCGCCATGTCGAAGCAAGTCGAACCCGAGCTAACAGCAGTCTAGTCAGCCACCTCACGTACCTAGAGCAGGCTCGTAGATTCTCTCGCGCATACACATTCCGGTTGTGTTCAACTATCTTTGAACACAACCGGAGAACCAATGCTGAGCAAGCTTCCCCTCCTGTTTCTATTTCCCTTCACGGCCCTGCTCTCACAAACCACTTCACAAGCGCCCCAGCCCACACAATCCGGCGTCACCCTGCGCGCCCGCACGCAGCTCGTAGTCGTAGACGTAGTCGTCACAGACAAGGGTCAGAACCCGGTCCGGAATCTGAAAGCCAGCGACTTCACACTACTGGAGAGCGGCCGCCCACAGCAGATCAAATCCTTCGAAGAGCACACCGGCCAGTCCGCGAAATCCCCTGTTGCAACCTTACCGGTCAATCCCCCCGGCATCTTCTCCAACTACTCGTCAGCTCTCACCAACGACGCGGTCAACGTGCTCCTCGTCGACACTCTCAACACGCCCGTCACAGACCAGATCTATCTCCACGATCAATTTCGCAAATACCTGAAGACCGCCAAACCCGGCGCCCCCATGGCAATCTTCGGCCTCACCACCAAGCTCCTGTTTCTGCAAAGCTTCACTTCAGATCCGGAACTTCTCAAAGCCGCTATCGACAAGAACATCAGCCACTCCCCTCTCATAGGCCGCGTTACTGGAGGCAACACCCTCCAATCTGCAGATGAAATGAGCGAGATCGTCGCGACGAGTGGGCTTGGTGCCGATCCTGCGCAGGCCGCTATGATGCAACAAGTCGTAGCAGACCTCAAACAGTTCGACGCGCAACAAACCTCCTTCCAGTCTCAACTCCGAGCCAAATACACCCTCGATGCCATCAATCAGCTCGCTCGCTACCTCTCCGGCATCCCGGGACGCAAAAATCTCATCTGGTTCTCGGGCTCTTTTCCACTCGACGTCCTCCCGGATGGCTCCATTAACGATCCATTCACGGTAGTAGCCAGCTCCGAGGCAGAGTACCGCGAGACCACAAACCTCCTCACCCGTGCTCAGGTCGCCGTCTATCCCATTGACGCCCGCGGAGCCACGACATCCCCCAACATGGACGTCTCGCAGTCCACCGCCATCTACGTCGACGACCCCAAACGCTTCAACGCCGACGAGGTCAAGTACCACCTGACAGCCGCCGCCGAAAACATGACCATGTTCCGTATGGCCGATGACAGTGGAGGCCACGCCTTCCTCAACACCAACGACCTCGTCGACGCGGTAAACAAAGCCACCGCCGCCGGCTCCCACTACTACACCCTCACCTACTCCCCTAATGACTCCAACTGGAATGGCAACTTCCGCAAGATCCAGGTCAAACTTCAGCAATCCGGTCTGAACCTCGCCTACCGTCACGGCTACTTCGCAGACGACCCAGACTCCCCCTAAAGCCTCATAATAAATCCGGCAAAGCCTCAGCCACCGCAGTCCCACCCGTGGATCCCATGCACGTCGCCATGATGCACGGCGCACCCGATTCCACCCAGATCACTCTCAAGGTCCGCGTTCTCCCCGCCAACAAAGCTCAAGAAACAGACGTGGCCAAAGGCAATACCCTCAATCCATCCTCGGAGATGAAAGGTCCCTATCGACGCTACGCCATCGATATCGCCGCCGACCCCTATACCATCCACATGGACCAGGCCTCCGATGGCAACCACCTCGCCGAGCTTCAATTCCTCACTTACGTCTACGATCAAAACGGCAGCCTCCTCAACATGGAAAACGACGCTGTCCGAGCCAATTTTCCACCCGGCCTCTACACCCAAATCCTGCACTCAGGTCTTCCTTATCACCAGGAGATCAGCGTCCCTCTTAAGGGCGATTTCTACCTTCGCATCGGCCTCCACGATCTCGTCACCAACCGCATCGGATCTCTCGAAGTCCCCATAGGTACCGTCAAAGACCTGCCCCTGCTCCCAACCTCCACCGACTCCAAACCACCCTCGGCACCCTCAGCAGAGAAGTAGCTCCCACCATCGATTTGCCGCGGTCAAAAACGCGCCCTTACCCCTCTGCGCCTCCATAAGACCCACTGCACAAAATGGCACCAAACCGTCTACACCCTTATCCTTATACGTAGACACATCCGCGTGAGACCTCCCATCTTCAATCCGCGTGCGCACTCTCTTCTACGCGGCAGCCTCCTCGTTCTCATCAGTCTCGCCGTCGCTCTCCTCCTCTCCGACTTCCCCCACAACCGCGCCACCCCACTCCTCATCCTCCCCGTCCTGTTCGCCATCGCCGGCACCGCCGACACCATCCGCTGCATGCAACGCCGCTGGAGCTTCTATCACGCCGGCGTCATCCTCTGCATCTACATGGACCTCATGGCCCTCTGCATGATTCTCTTCTTTCTCCTCTACCCCTACGCCCGCTGGATCGCATCCTCGCAATAACGAACTTCCTCGCGAAAACCCACCCCTGTTCACCCGATCAACCACCCACTCCATCCTCTAAAAATCCACTAGGTTATACTCGCCGCACCGGAACGAGCAGCGATCAAACGGTTCCCGGCACGATCAACCTTTAGGAGACTGACCTCATGTTCAAAGGATTCCGCGATTTCATCCTGCGTGGCAATGTCATTGATCTTGCTGTCGCCGTCATCATCGGAGCAGCATTCACGGCCATCGTCACCTCGTTAACTGAAAAAGTCATTGGTCCTCTTATCGGAGCCATCATAGGGAAGCCCACCTTCGGCTACCTGGTCGCACACGTCAACGGCGGAGAAATTCGCTACGGCGACTTCCTCACTGCCGTCATTAACTTCCTGATCCTCGCCGCCGTTGTCTACTTCTTCCTCGTCATTCCCACCCAATATCTCCTCAAGAAATTTCACCCCGCAGTAGTTGAACCACCCGCCACCAAAGCCTGCCCGCAGTGCCTTGGCGACATCCCCATAGCCGCCACTCGCTGCAAGTTCTGCACCCAGCCCGTATAACTCCGCTCGGCAAACGACATCGCGAGAACGGCCCAAAATCCGTCGTGGGCCGTTCTCGCGTCGTCAACAACCCATTGCTGTGACTTCCAATCAAGTCCAATAAGCGCAACAGAAAAGGGGTTCTCCTTCAACTGAAGAGAACCCCGAAGAAAAGATCATCCTAAAGATCAGCCCGCCCAACCCGGGGCGGCCAAGGATCTAACAGCCCAAACAGACTAGCGTTTATGCGCCACAACCAGCATGTTCTGCGACAGAACAAACCGAGTATCGCTCGTCTCAGCGGCAAGCAGAAGTCGATAGGGAAAAGTTCCAGCCTCCCACACCAGCCGTCGCCCCATACTCATGAGTCCGTGTGGAACCGGCTTATCCTCATAAGCCGCAACCTTCCAGAATCCGATCGTAGTCAACAGCTGGTTCGCAGAAGTAGGAGTGAAGCTCTGCTCATGCGTAAGGTCGCCGTAACGAACTCGCATTCCGAAGATGCCCTCCGCATTCGGAACATGAATGAGACATTTGCCCCCCGGACGCAGCACCCGAAAGACCTCGTCTAGAACCACGAACGCTTCGTCCCGCGTCAGGTGCTCCACGATATCCCAAAGCAGAACGACTCCCACCGACCCGCTCTCCGCGCCTTGCAGATAGTCCAAAAGTTCGCCCTGCGATATGCCGTCGATTCCAAGCTTGTGGGCAAGAGCCACCTGCTCTCCCGAAACATCGACGCCCGTGACCGAAGTAAACCCGTTCAGCCGCAGAACGTGGACGAATGCCCCGTGCCCGCACCCCAGGTCAAGGATCGGCGTGTCTTTATCAACCGCAAAGTGGCGACGAATGACTGGCTCTATGTATCGCCTTCGATCCGCAAACATCGTCTGGTTTTGAGAAGGAGCAGCTTTTGCCTGACCGCTCGTTACATAAGAGGAGTACAGACGGCTTCGCCACGTATCCTGGTTAACCACGAACACCTCGGAGTCTAGACTTTCCGCAAGTTTACCATGTTCAGAGAGTTAGCCGAGTCGTATCGGCCGCAAAGACCCCCTGCCAAATGTTCCCCTGAACGTCATTTTTCTGCTCTTGCTCGTCAGTCCCAGCCGCAGGACAACATCTCCGCTCTGATGCGAAAAGCAGTGCAAGGGTCGTCACACTCCTCGCGTTAATTTAAACTTCGCTGAGCATCAGCAAACCCACACATGCCAATCCAGTCCGCACCCCTTTTGCGATACCCTACCTCATAGTCCACAAACCACACCGAGGCCCACGACTTGACCCGTCTCCGCACCGTAGCCTGCCTGCTTCCTCTCGCTGCCCTCACGCTCGCCCAGTCCCCCACCCCCAGGTCTTCGGTTATCGCGACTTCTCGCAACAGGCAAAGTGGGACAAATCCTTCATGGCAGTCCCCGACGCTGCACTCGCCGGCCAGCACCTCAAAACCCTCACCTCCGCCCCCCACTGGGCCAGTTCGCCCGAGGACTACGCCACCGCCGTCTACGTCGCCGACAAGTTCAAAGCCGCCGGCCTCGAGACCCAGATCATCCCCTACAAAGTCCTCCTCACCAAACCCGTCAAAATCGTCATCGAAGCCTACGATGCCGACGGCAAAAATCATGTCCGGCCCCGCCCCCGAGCACGTCGACCCCAACAAATTCGGCGGCGACCCCTTCCAGGACGACCCTCGCATCCTTCCCGCCTTCAACGGCTCCTCTCCCTCCGGCGACGTCACCGCCGAGGTCGTCTACGCCAACTACGGCACCCTCGCCGACTTCCAACAGCTCGCCAAACTGGGCATTAGCGTCAAAGGCAAGATTGTCCTCGTCCGCTACGGCGAAAACTTCCGCGGCATCAAGACCTACATCGCCCAGCAGTACGGAGCCGTCGGCGTCCTCATCTACTCCGACCCCGCCGACGACGGCTACTTCCGCGGTGACATGTACCCCCGCGGACCCTACCGCCCCGAGACCGCTGTCCAGCGCGGCTCCATTCAATTCCTTCCTATCTACCCCGGCGATCCCACCACCCCCGGCGTTGCCTCCACCCTCGACCTACCCGACTCCAAACGCATCCCCGTCGACAAGCTTCAGAACAACCAGCCCAGCATCCCCACCAATCCGCTCTCCTACCACGACGCCGCGCCCATCCTCAAAGCCCTCGGCGGAGCCGAATCCCCACGCGACTGGCAGGGCGCACTTCCCTTCACCTATCACCTAGGAGCAGGCGGAACCCACAGCACTCCCCCAAAATCACCGTCCACATGCACCTCGACCAGGACATCGCCCTCCGCACCATCTGGGACGTAGAAGGCAAGATCGCGGGTACCGACAACTCCGACGACTGGGTCGTAGCCGGCAACCACCGCGACGCCTGGGTCTACGGCGCAGTCGACCCCAACTCCGGCACCGCCGCCATGCTCGAAACCGTCCACGGCCTCGGCGACCTCCTCAAACAAGGCTGGAAGCCTCAACGCACCATCGTCATCTGCAGCTGGGACGCCGAAGAAGAAGGCCTCATCGGCTCCACCGAGTGGGCCGAACAGCACGAAAGAGTCCTCGCCCACGCCGTCGCCTACTTCAACACCGACGTAGGCGTCGCCGGTCCCAACTTCGACGCCGCCGCCGTCCCCTCCCTCAAGCAATTTGTCCGCGAGGTCACCAAAGAAGTCCCCAGCCCCAAGGGCGGCACCGTCTACGACCAGTGGAAGGCCGACCAGGCCGCCCCCGCCCCCACCCGCCGCAGCCGTCGCCCCACCGAAACGACCGACTCCGACGTCCACATCGGCACCCTCGGCTCCGGCTCCGACTACACCCCCTTCATCCAGCACCTCGGCGTCCCCTCCACCGACATCGGCTCCGAAGGCCCCTATGGCGTCTATCACTCCGTCTTCGACAACTACAACTGGTTCACCAAATTCGCCGACCCTACCTTCGTCTATGAGCAGCAGCAGGCCCGCGTCTTCGGCCTCGAAATCCTCCACATGGCCGACGCCGACGTCCTCCCCTACGACTACCAGCTCTACGGCAAGGAGATCGTCGGTTACCTCGAAGCCGCGCAAAAACTAGCCACCACCAAAAACCTCACCCTCGACTTCGCCTCCGCCCTGGCCGCCGCCAACCGCTTCGCAGCCGCGGGCACCGCCATCCGCGCAACCCAATCCGCCCCCCGGCGAATCCCACCACCCTCAACCAGTCCCTGCGCAACGCCGAAGGCGCTCTCCTCAACCCCGAGGGCCTGCCCAAGCGCTCCTGGTACAAACACACCATCTACGCCCCGGGAGAGTTCACCGGCTACGCCGCCGTCGTAATCCCCGGCGTCAACGAGGGAATCGACGCACCCGACGCGACCCGAGCCCAGGCCCAGCTAGCCGCTCTCACCGCAGCCCTCAACCGCTCCGCAGCGATATTAGAGTCCGCCAAATAACCATCAACTCACCACAAACCACCATCCTCAACACCACTGACGTTAGACTCCGACCAACGGGAGGACCACCCGAAGGGGTACACAAGTCACGAAGTGACCGCCCTCCGCGCAGGAGGCCCGTCCAGCAGGACAGCAGTCTCAAACAAAACCATCCCCCAAAAGGTGTATCTTTCATTGCCGAAGTGGGATATCCCCATTTGGTCACCTGCCGCATGATTACTCTCAAGACGGTCAAAGCCGCCCAAAGGAGACTCCCCAATGGTCCATGATCTCGTTTTAGCTTTGGTATTTCTCGCAATGATAATTGCTCCTGCACTACTTGCCATGCGATCCGATAAACAGGAGAAAGATATTCTCTAGACTCACCCCTGTGCTGCCGCCCCACGGAGTAAGTTGTTGCCAGCCCACACCAACCCGCATCCTCCATCGCACCGCGGGCATGGCATTCAACTTCAGCGCTGACCAATTCGAGCCGTCCTTCGAGTCCAGCTCTGAATCACCCCTTGCCGCCCCGCAGCGCAGTCCGACTCGCCCCCGACGCAACAAACTCGCAGCCACCGCTACGAGCCAACCTAAACCGAACTCCTCCCCAAAAGATAAAGGCCGCCTCCAAACAATGGACGCGGCCTCCTTCATTTCCACCCAAGGGAATCTACCCCCGCAGAGCCATCTGCTCCGTCACAATCTGCGTCAGGTCCTGCTTATGCAGACCATGCTCCTTCGCATTGAACTCGTCCACCTTGCTCGACCAGTTCATGCTGCAGAACTTCGGCCCGCACATGCTGCAGAACGCCGCTTCCTTGTAGTAGTCATCTGGCAGCGTCTCATCGTGCATCCCCCGCGCCGTCTCCGGATCAAGCGATAACGCAAACTGCTTATCCCAATCGAACGTATACCGCGCATGCGAGATCGCATCATCCCGATCCCTCGCCCCCGGTCGATGCCGCGCCACATCCGCCGCATGAGCAGCAATCTTGTAAGCGATGATCCCGTCCTTCACATCTTTCTCATTCGGCAGCCCCAGGTGCTCCTTCGGAGTCACATAGCAAAGCATCGCCGCCCCATGCCACCCAATCATCGCCGCGCCAATCGCCGACGTAATGTGGTCATAGCCCGGAGCAATATCGGTCACCAGCGGCCCCAGCACATAGAAAGGAGCCCCATCGCAAAGCTCGACTTCCTTATCCACCTGAAGCTTGATCTGGTCCATCGGAATATGTCCCGGCCCCTCGATCATCACCTGCACATCGCTCTTCCAGGCCTGCCGCGTCAGCTCACCCAGAGTCTTCAACTCCGCAAACTGAGCCTCATCGCTCGCATCCGCCAGACATCCCGGCCGCAGCCCATCGCCGAGCGAGTAGCTCACGTCATACTTCGCCATCACCTTCGTAATCCGGTCAAAGTTCTCATACAAAAAGTTCTGCTTATGCTTCGAGGTCATCCACTGCGCCAGAATCGCCCCGCCCCGGCTCACAATACCGGTAATCCGCTTCGCCACCAACGGCACATACTCAATCAGTACGCCCGCATGAATCGTAAAGTAATCGACTCCCTGCTGCGCCTGCTCTTCAATCACCTCAAGGTAAAGATCAATATTCAGATCCTCCACCCGCTTCACCCGCGAGAGCGCCTCATACAGCGGCACCGTCCCAATCGGCACAGGGCTATGCCGCAAAATCTGCTCTCGAATCATCGGTATATCCCCACCTGTCGACAGATCCATCACCGTATCCGCGCCAAAGTGCACCGCCGTATGCAGCTTCCGCAGCTCCTCATCCACATTCGACACCAGCGCCGAGTTCCCGATATTCGCATTGATCTTGCACAGCGACTCCACGCCAATCGCCATCGGCTCCAGCTCCACGTGGTTGATATTCGCAGGGATGATCATCGTCCCCTTCGCCACCTCGCTCCGCACCAGCTCCGCCGCAATCTTCTCCCGCTGAGCGACATAAGCCATCTCCTCGGTAATCAAGCCCTTCCGCGCAAAGTGCATCTGGCTCATATTCGTGTCGCCAGTCCGCGCCGCCTCAGCCTTGCGCTTCACAATCCACTCCGCCCGCCCCGTCGGCACCTTGTAGTCGTTGCCGTGCGAATGCGCCCCATTACCGTTGCCGTTTGAAGCTGCGCCGTTCCCGTTTTCGCTCATGTCTCTCTCCTGCCCGTCTTCCACTGTTATCGAGTAAGTATACGATGCACGCGCCGCCGCCAGGGCGTCACCTCACCTCGTCGGCCCGGCTGATCTGCTCTCTAACGTAAAACCAGCGTCTCACCCCAACCACGCCTGCGCCCGCACCAAATCGGCGTTTTACACAACTCCCCACGGCCAACCATCTCCTCCTCCTGGCATCCAACCCACCAGAACGCAGAACGACCGTGAGCACCCCGGCTTGAACGTTCGCCGCTCTCACCCACACTTCACGCAACCTACAAGACGCCTTCCGCGCCTGCGAGACAACTCGCGACTTTTCAAAAAGGAGTACCACCATGAAGCTATTCTCAGAAAACATCGAAGACCTCCGCACCCTCTACATCGCCAACCTCAAGAAGGCGCTCGACATGGAGCAGAAGATCACCAAAGCACTCCCCACCATGATCGAGAAGTCCACCGATCCGCAGCTCGCCACCGCCTTCCGCAACCACCTCACCGAAACCCAGGGTCACGTCGCCAAAGTCGAAAGCATCCTCCGCGACGCCACCAACGGAAACGCAGACACCTCCACCTGCAAAGCTATCTCCGCCCTTATCTCCGAAGCCGAGGACAACATGAAGGACGCAGCCGACAGCAGCATCCGCGACATCACCCTCATCGCCTCCGCCCAGCAGGTCGAGCATCACGAGATCGCCGTCTACGGCACCCTCCGCACCTGGGCTGAACTCCTCGGCGACGACGACGCAGCCGACCTCCTCGACAGCATCCTCGACGAAGAGAAGAACGCCGACGAGCTCCTCTCCACCATCTCCGACAGCGTCAACACCACCGCCGCCGAGACCAAACCCGTCACCAGCACAGCAGTCTAGTCAACATGGATCGCAGTCCACCTGAAAAGCGGAGGCCAAGCCTCCGCTTTTCTTTAAGTTGCATCGGTACCTACTAGTTGGTAGTATCCCGCCGTGCAAGGTGATACCGCAGATCGAATCCTCGAATCCGCTCACGCTCTCCTCGCAGATCGCGGATATTCAGCATTCAGTTATGCGGACATCGCAGCGATGGTCAAAATTCGCAAGGCAAGCATTCATCACCACTTCCCCACCAAAGCGATCCTGGTCACCACCGTCCTCAAACAACATCGCAACGAGCTGGGCCTAGCCCTCAGAACCGTCACCCAGCGAATCGACAACCCACTCAAGCGCCTCGACGCCTACGTTCTCCATTGGGAGAAATGCATCCGCGAGAAAACTGAGCCCATCTGCATCGCCGCCCTGCTCGGCGCCGAACTTCCCTCGCTTCCCGACAAGGTGCAGCTTGAAGTCAAGCGTTACTTCCGCGACCTCAAAGAGTGGGTCAAGGAAACCCTGCAACAGGGCCACTCGAAAGGCATCATACGGCTGGAACAATCAGCATCCACTGAGGCCGAGACGTTCATAGCACTGATGCATGGAGCCATGATCTCCGCCCGGACCTACGGAACCAGCAAAGTCTACACATCGGTCATGCAGGGAGCCCTGCGCCGGCTCGACGCACAACTGTAAATCCAGACAAAGATGATCCAAAACAGAGAAATCTTTTCAGTTTGGCGTATTCTACCAACTAGTAGGTAGAATCTCTCTCTAACGAACCCCAACCCGAAAGGACCACCATGAAGTTCCCCTTCTTATCCGCCGCCGCTCTCGCGCTCCTCCTTCCCGCGGCAGCCACTCCCACCCCTGCACAGACCCCAACTCCAACCGCACCCGTTCACAACGTAATCCTCGTGCACGGTGCCTGGGCCAATGGCGCAAGCTGGTCCAAGGTCATCCCTCTGCTCGAGGCCAAAGGCCTGCACGTAGTCGCCGTGGAGCTTCCCCTTACTTCACTCGAAGACGATGTCGCCACCGTCAAACGGGCGCTCGCCCTTGAAGATGGCCCAGTTCTCCTCGTCGGCCACTCCTACGGCGGCGTCGTCATCACCGAAGCAGGCACAGATCCAAAGGTCTCCGGCCTGGTCTACGTCGCGGCCTTCGCCCCCAACGACAATGGTTCGATCAATCAGTTGAGCCAGGGGGCGCACCTCCTCCTGGAATTGCCGAGATCCGTCCCGACGCCCAGGGCTTTCTTAAGCTCACTCCAAAGGGCATCTCAGAGGACTTCGCTCAGGATCTCACTCCTGCAGAAAAGGCAGACCTCACCGCCACCCAGGGCCCAACCAACGCCAAGGTGCTGGGCGGCACCATCACCACCGCGGCATGGCATCAAAAGCCCTCCTGGTACGTTGTAGCCGCCAACGATCGCATGATCCCACCGGACGCAGAGCGCTTCATGGCCAAGGCGATTCATGCGGAGACCATCACCCTCCCTTCCAGCCACGTCGCCATGCTGTCGCATCCCGCACCCGTAGCGGCACTCATCGAGCAGGCCGCCGCGTCCACTGGATCCGCCAAATAACCATCTCCCACCGCAGGGCTGTGTCGCAACTCACGCGAGTCAGCCCTGCAAAAATCACCCCTTAGCCCCACCAACATCTCCACGATCCTGCGCCAACATCGAAGTGACATAGTGGTTGACAATCGCATTGTCGAATTCGCCTCGTCACCGGAGCCAGAAAACAGCCGTCACCACTGCGACCGTCACCCTTTCAGCGATCGAGCCTCAACTCCAACTCCCAGGTCTGCCCCACCAGGTCCTTCCCAAAACTCCGGTGTCTCTCTTCCTTTACCAAGCGAAATCCTGCCCTCTCGTAGATGCGATGAGCCCCGGTAAGAATGCTCTGGGTCCACAGTACAACCCTCCGGTAACCCGCACTCTCCGCAAACCCGACACACTCCCCAACCAAAGCATCTCCCAATCCCATACCCCGCGCGCTCTGTTCCACGAACAGCAACCGAAGCTTCGCCGTATCCGGCTCACTCGGATGCTTCACCAGGAAGATGTGCCCCACACTCTTCCCAGCAACCTCGGCAATCCAGCACCGCTCTCGCAGCGGATCAAAATTTGCCACAAAATCACTTACAATCCCCGCAACGAGAGCCTCAAATGTCTCATCCCACCCATACTGCTCCGCATAACCAGCTCCCTCTTGGCGCACCACTAGACTCATGTCCTCTACGCGATGCGGACGCAAAACATAGGGTACGGTGCCACGATCACTCTTCAACAAATCTCCTCCACGACCCGTTCCTCAGCCCAGTGCGATCTTCTTCCCGTCGGGAGCGTCGAAGTTGGTACGCGGGCCCTCTCAAGCGACCCTACCTCAACGTTCGTACCCAGGAGAACAGGTACTCCTCCAGAACCTTCGACATCTATCGGAAGACGGCAAAATCCTGTCAAGCCCCGATGACGCGAAAACCCGCGTCCAGCGCACCTTTTGTCGTGGCGTATTACCCATATGAAACGTCTACAATAGGAGCAGGGAGAAAATGGATAGCATGAGTCTCAAAAAACAATCTTTACCGTCATAAGTGCATGAAAATAAGTATTTTGTACGTAACCCCTTTCGATGAGAAATTTTACGGGTATATATACCCCTGTAAGCTAGTCATTCTAAAACAAGTTCCGCGCAAGATACCTTGCGGGGAGGGGGTACCTAACCCATCAGGTTGGACTACCCAAACCGAACCCGCGAACGTAGACTGAGAGACGAAGAACATGGCAAACGCAACCCACAAGAGCCCGATGAAATTCATCGTCGCCACAGTAATCATCGTGGCCACTATCGCGTATCTCTCGTTCACCGGCGGACGCGACAATAAGAGCTACTACGTCACCATTGGCGAGCTTCAGGGGATGGGCAACAAAGCCTACGTCCGCCACCTCCGCGTCGCGGGTAACGTTGCCCCCGGCAGCATCCACCGAGTGGGCACCAGCGCCACCTTCGACCTCCTCGAACAGGGCCGCAAACTCACCGTGGTCTACCAGGGTTCCGAGCCGCCCCCCGACACGTTCAAGGACGACGCACAGGCCCTTGCCGTCGGCACCTACGGACACGACGGCGTCTTCCACGCCACCCAGCTCCAGGCCAAATGCGCCTCCAAATACGCCCCAGCGCCGACCTCGGCAACCCCTGCCACCACCGCCGCCGCAACCATCCCCGCAACTCGCTAACCGTCGCGCCCGAAAAATATGACGCAGACGGTAGAGACAACCCGCAGCAGTCCGACTCCATCCACTGCCGGCAGCGACTGCATCTCGCTCGACTCTGTCTCCAAGATCTACGGGTCCTTCGCCGCCCTCCGTAACGTAACCACCAGCTTCTGCACTGGCTCCTGCACCATCATCCTGGGCGAAAACGGCGCAGGCAAATCCACCCTCCTCCGCATCATCGCCGGCCTCATCACGCCCACACGCGGCAGCGTCACCGTCTTCTCCGACTCCCCGCACCAGCAACGCCGCCGCATCGCCTACATGAGCCACTCCCCCATGCTCTACGACGAGCTCACCGCCATCGAGAACCTGAACTACTTCTCCTCTCTCCATCGCGATGGAGGCTGCGCCTGCGTGGGCAATCCCGAGATGGCCCTCCGCGCAGTGGGCCTCGATCCCGAGCTCAATCGTCCCGTAGGCCAGTATTCCCAGGGCATGCGCCAGCGCACCTCCCTCGCCCGCGTCCTCCAGACCGATCCCGAGATCATCCTCCTCGACGAGCCCTTCTCCAACCTCGACGCCGCCTCCGCGCGCCACATGGTCGAACTCCTGGCCGACTTCCGCACCTGGCCCGTAGCACCAGTCAACGGTGCCGCTGGCGCCCGCACCATCCTGCTCACCACCCACCAATCCGCCCTCGTCGAACCCATCGCCGACCGCACCCTGACCATGCGCAACGGCCAGATCCTGGACGCTCAGGACTCCCCAGCCGAGGCCGCGGGGTGAAGACGCCTGCCCCATCCAAGACCAACGCTGCCCGCCTCCTCGACACCCTGGGCATCCCCTACGAACTCCGCCCCTACGTGGTCGATCCCGAAGACCTCACCGCCATCTCTGTAGCCCGCAAGATAGGCCTCCCCCGAGCAGGTCTTCAAAACCCTCCTGGCCCACGCCAACACAGGCGAACACATCTTCGCGGTCATTCCCGGCGACGCCGAACTCGACCTCAAGAAACTAGCCCACGCCGCCGGAGCAAAAAAGCTGAACTAGCCTCTCTCAAAGAAGTCGAACCGCTCACCGGCTACATCCGCGGCGGAGTCACGGTCATGGGAGCCAGGAAGCCCTTCCCAGCCTTCGCCGACGAGACCATCGAACTCTTCGACCAGATCTCAGTCTCCGCAGGCCAGCGAGGCCTCCAGCTCCTCCTCGCTCCCGCCGACTACCTCCGCGCCGCCAACGCGACCCTCGCCGACCTCACCAAAGGTCCCACGCCGGAATGAAGTACCTCCAGCACGTCCTCGACCACCTCCGCAAAGACCTCCGTCTCGAATGGAGATCTCGCGATTCCATCAATGGGATGCTCTTCTTCTCCCTCCTGGTAGTCGTCGTCTTCGGCCTCGCCTTCGACCCCACCAGCTATCCCACAATGGCCCGCCAGATCTCCGGCGGCATCCTCTGGGTAGCCCTCCTCTTCGCCTCCATCACTGCCCTCAACCAATCCTGGACTCGCGAGCAACGCAACAACGTTCTCGAAGCCCAGCGCATGGCTCCCTCCCCCGCCTCGGCCCTCTTCCTGGGCAAAGCACTCGCCAACATGCTCTTCGTTCTTGTGGTCGAGGCGGTACTGGCCCCCATCTTCATCGTATTTTTCAACCTCCACGCGCTTGGCAACGTCTGGCTCCTCGCTCTTATCCTGCCGCTGGGAACCTGGGCGCTCGTAGTCAACGGCACCTTCTTCGCTGCCCTCGGACTTCGCGCCCGCAACCGTGAACTACTCCTGCCGTTACTCCTTCTGCCAATCTCCCTCCCCGCCCTCCTGGCAATGGTTCAGGCCACCACCGGCGTCCTCACCGCAGATCTCGACCCAATCCAGATCAACACCTGGATCAAGCAGCTCCTCGGCTACGACATCATCTTCACCACGGTCTGCATTCTGCTCTTCGAGACTGTTCTCAACGCCGAATGACCCATTCGAGATAAACTAGGTCTATGGAGCAGCGTACCCCCACTCTCCGCGGCGTCGCCTGGCTCTGGTTTGGAATCAGCGTCGCTGTGCTCGCGACCGGCTTCCGACAGGCCATCTTCCTCGTCCCCACGGATGCGGCACAGGGCAACGTCGGTCGCATCTTCTACTACCACGTTCCCATCGCGATGTTGAGCCTGATCTTTCCGTACATCAACTTCGCGGCCTCCCTCTTCTACCTCTACTGGCGACGTCGCGATCCACTCAAGGCCCTCACCGCAGATGCCCTGGCTCTTACCACTGCGGAAGTGACCGTCGTCTACTCCAGCATCTGCCTGCTCACGGGTATGCTCTGGGCCCGCGCCACGTGGGGCATCTGGTGGACCTGGGATCCACGCCTTACCAGCATGCTGCTGCTGTGGCTGCTCTATGTCAGCTACCTCATGCTGCGCCGCTTTTCCTCTACCGGCCAGACCCACACACTAGCCGCGGTCCTCTCCGTCTTTGCCGCAGTAGACGTTCCCATCGTCTACATGTCCATTCGGTGGTGGCGCACCCAGCATCCTGCACCGGTATTCGGCGGTGGACCTGACTCGGGCGTCGATCCGTCCATGCTCCCTGCTTTTTACTGGAACCTCGCTGGCTGGACCGTTTGGGGCGTCTGTATCGTTCTCTTCCGTTTCGCCCTCGAGCGTCGTCGCCAGCTTGCCGAGCAGGAAGCCGCGCTGAAAGCCATCGAAGCTTCTCTGGAGATCCCGCAATGACTTGGCGTTCTTTCTTCGATATGAGCACCATGCCTCACCGGCATCTGCTCTTCGCTTATGTGACTGTTTGGGTTATTCAGGGAGGATATTTCGCATGGACTGCCTGGAACTGGGTCCACGTGCGGGGTGGCCGCCGCTAAAAATCAACGAAGCCGCAGGGGGACCGCAGCTTCGTTGTCCGAGTAGGAATTGCACGTGATGCTGCAAATCGACCTTCGATGATCAGCATCGACAACATAAACACCAGGTGGCATCCAGAAGTTTCTCGGAAACAGCAAAAAAATCCCTACCGCACCTCCTCTTGCCGCCCTTGGAACACCTCGATAGACTCCGAACAGTGCCCACGCCCCACCTCTCTCCCTTCCGTTTCATTATCGTCGCAGCATTCGCATTCCTCCTCGGCCTCTCCGGCTGCCGCAGGAGCAGCTTCCCCGACGTTCCAGCCGGGTATCGGGAGTACGCCTACATCAGCAACGGGGGATCGAATACAGTCACCGTGCTTGATCTCGTCTACCTTCGTCAGGATCGCACGCTACAGGTAGGCGCCAATCCAATTAACCTGGCTGTCAACCCGGCTCGAAATGAGATCTACGTCGCCAACGTTCAATCAGGCACCATCTCTGTGATCGACGCCGAGGCAAATCGCGTTGCGGCGACGATTTCAGTTCACCGCCAACCGTACTTCATCACGGTCGACCCTACTGGCCACCGGGCCTACGTCGCCAACTACGGCTCCAACAGCGTGAGTATCCTTGATCTGGATCGTCGACGTGAAGTCTTCGTCGCAGGAGCTGGCGAGCAACCCGTCCAGGCGCACGTATCGCCGGATGGCCGCACCCTGGTGGTCACGAATCATGGCAGCGGCAGCGTGTCTCTCTTCGATGCAATTCCGTACGACCCTGCAATGCCGTCATCTGGAGCGACCATACATCTTCGTTCGACATATTCCGGCTGTCCGGGAGCCTCGGACACTGTGATTCTGCCCGACTCCTCGAAGGCGTTCGTGGCCTGCTCTTCTGGACACCAGGTGATGGCAGTAGGTCTTGCGGCAGCGCCTGGATCATGGGCAGCTAAACAAAATCCTTCGCTTACATCGGACCATATGCTGGCCTTGCTTGATGTTGGGAAGACGCCGGTTCATCTTGCGATGAAGCCGGATGGCGGGGAGATTTTTGTTTCAAACTTCGATTCGGACAGCTTCTCTGAGATCGCTACTTGGACCAATGAAGTAGGGGGAACTTACGCCATTGGAAACAGGCCAGTTCGTGGAATTGTTAGCGGTGACAACAGCATGCTGTGGATCGCGAATTCGGGAGCAGATTCTATAGGGCTTTACAGTGTTGACGATGGGAAGCTGGCCGGCAGTGTTCGTACGGGCTCCGGGCCAGATGCGCTTGCATTTTCGGAGGATGAGCATCTTTTGCTGGCTGCGGATACGCATTCCGGCGACGTTGCGGTGATTCGGACAGCTGGGAAACAAGGACCTGCACTTTTTACCATTCTTCCGGCTGGAATCTCTCCAAACTCGATTGCGATTAAAGCGATTCGAGCAAAATAGTTTTTCAAAAAAATTGGCGTGGTGGGCGACTAGATCTCTGTTCTTTTGCTGGGTTTTTGAGGGGTGTTTTGGAAAATGCGCGTGTTTGATCGTGGTTTTTTGGTGGTGCGATCGTGGTGAAATGCGTGGTAAAGATGGAGTGCTGACAGCGTACTTTTCGCCGCCGAAAAATACGCCATGTTTTCCAACTATTTTTTGAAGGGGCCAGCTTTTCTGCAGACTCGCCCTTCGTGGGGATTTGCCGCTTTTAGCAAAGGTGCAAAAGCAGATTCCTCCGCTGCGCTGCGGAATGACAACAAAGGGACAGGCAACAACAAAAGCAAAAAGGGACAGGCTACAACAAAGCAAAAGGAAGGGTTCCCAGAGGGTTGCTTTGCGAACTGGCGGTTGAGGCCATCGTCCTCAGGTCTGGCGGGCCAGTACAAGGGTGATGTCATCGGGCTGCTCTTCGGCGCCGATCCAGGCGTCGAGCGCCAGCATGACCTGACCCGAGATGACGTGCAGGGGCTGATCCCGATAGCGGGCGACGACCTCCATCATGCGCTCTTCGCCAAACTCGCCGAAGTCGTTCTCGGGTTCGGTGACACCGTCGGAGTAGGCGACCATGATGTCTCCGGGCTGCATGCGGAAGCGGTCTTCTTCGTAGTGCATGCCGTCCATGAGGCCAACGACGGTACCCCCTTTGTCGAGTCTTCGGATGTGGCCGTCGCGGCTGAGGACGAGAGGTGGGAGTTGTCCCGCGTTCGAGTAGGTCATCATGGCTGTGGCTACGTCGTAGTGGGCGAGAAACAGGGTTGCGTACTTTTCGGGCTGGGTGCTGCGGTAGAGGTGTCGATTGAGGAGGGAGAGGATACGTCCAGGCGACTGGAATAACTCGTCGCGGTCTCCGCCACGGCCTTCCCTGCTAGCCACGAGCCCCTCCACACTGGATTCGCTGTAAACGAGCTCTTCGCTGGCAAAGCGGTAGGCCCGCACTGCTGAGTGGAGGGTCGCCATGAGCAACGCAGCTGAGATTCCCTTTCCGCTTATGTCGCCGATAGCGATGCCTACACCGGTCTCGCGGCGGTTCACCATGCCTGCATGTGCTTCTTCATGGAAGACGAGAAAGTCGTAGTAGTCACCGCTGACCGAGCGTGCCGGGCGACAGACTCCGTGCAGATCGAGGGTTTCCAGTCCCTGGGAGTGGAGCGGAAAGAGGTTGGCCTGAACCTCTTGCGCGATGGAGATCTCGTTCTGCAGACGCTCCTTCTCCTTCTGTCCTTCAAGGAGACGCTTTAAAGATCCTGACATGGTGTTGAAGGATCGACTCAACTCGGCTAGCTGGTCGTCGCTCTTCACGCCGATACGGTAGTCGAGATCTCCATCCTCGATGTGCTCCGTTGCGCTGTAGAGATCCGCCACCGAGGATGTGATGGAGCGACTGAGTCCGATGGCCATCCACAGCGCCAGCAACTCAATGAGAGCGAAGACCACGCAAAGCAGGATGATACCGATGCGCCAGACGCTGGTGACGATACCGCCGAGCGAAGAACCGAATAGCTGGTTGTATAGGAGAGAGGGCCGAGACGAGACCGCGATAAAAATGTTGTCTCGCTCTCCTGAATCCCATTCCGTGATCGGTTCGGTCGAGGTGAAGCTCACACTGGTGTCCGCGAAGTTGACGGCCGGCGGCTCGGCCCCCCGACGACCCAGGTCGATCCACCGTTGATGCCGTCTGATCCCACTGCGAATCTGACCTTTTGATTCGATTTTTTAGCGGGAGCAGGAGCGACGCTTTTGTTCTCCTGACTGATCTCGTTGTCGGTTCTTCCAGCGCGCTGGGGCAGCAGGCTGGCCTGTCCCAGGCCCTCTGAGGCCAACTTCAGAAAGGCGCTGTCAACCGGCAAGCTCGACAGCAGAGTGAAGATGCGTCCGTCGCTCCACTTTTTCTGATGAACGGCGACAAGATAAAGGTCATGGCCGTCGAGAACCAAACCTGAGAACTCACCACCCTGCAGTTCAGTCGCCCAGGGAGGAGACCGAACGGCGCTTTCCCGCGATATTTTGGGCCGAGGTCGAGCTGAGCGCCGTTCATAAAGACGCGTAGCTCGCGATGCGACCTGATGCGGGGTATTTCGAGGCGAGCTACTTCCCCGGCCTGTTCGATGTCCTCGATCTCACCGCGAATTTGCTGCGCTGTATCCTTCGGGCGTTGGGCGACGAGCGCTGTGGTGAGGTCGGCGCGGTGGCCGCTCTCGTTTCTCATCTGAACCAGCTCAGCCTGTAGCCGGGAGTCGGTGAGGTGAATGGCGAACTGCCCTGCGGCGACGTAGGCCAGAACGGCAACCAGGGTGAGGAACAGGACCACCGGTGCAAGACCGATGAGGAGATAGGTAAGCACGAGCTTGTTGCGGAGGCTCCAGAGCAGATGCTTTCGCACCATCTGCCAGGTGAGGGGGATAGCGACTGAAATGAGGGCAATTCCGACGAAGAACTGCAGAACTCCTAGAAACGTCCCGAATCCGCCTGGGATCCAGCGACGAACGAACAGCACGCAGAACCACAATCCAAGCCAGGCCGCGGCTCCTGCAAGTCCTGTCGGCAGGCGTTCTCTCAGCAAGGTGAGGACGCGCGGCCCGGTAGGGCTATTCGGGTCTTGCATTGTTTGCCGCCTCCAGTTCCGCCTGCCGTGCCATCCTTAGGGCGTGCCTCGTTGCCGAAAAATGTGCTCCTGCCAGCAAGAGCAGGCCGGAGAGAAACGCCCACATCATCAACCCTACCGAAATATAAAACGGTCCGTAGACGGACTGAAAGTCCAGCCAGGGAAGCGCCCTGATATAGAGGTACTTCGCCATCTGCCAGAGCAGGCCGATGACGATTGCCGTCGGCAGCACGGCTCGAGCCGGAATCTTTCTGTAGGGCAACAGCCAATAGATTAGAAAGAAGAGCAGGATGCTCGCAAGCCCGGCGCAGAGCTTGAGGAAGCCGTAAGAGACGAAATGAAAGACAGCGTTTTCTGTATGGCCGAAGAAGACCCAGGCCAGGATTGTTTGCTGGCTCGCCGTGGACGCGACGGAGGCCATCGCCAGCACGCCGACCGCGAAGGCGAGTCCAAGCGATATGGCCTGATTGTGAAGGTAGTTTCGATTCTGACGCACGCCCCAGACCCCGTTCAACGCGACCTCCAGGGGAGAAAGACACCGGTCGAGGTGATGAGCAGCATGACCAGCGAGAAGAGCTGCGTTTGTTTGTGGGGGTGGGCCAGGAGCTGCATGTTTCGCATTACGAAGTCCTGGCCGACAGGAAGCAGATTCTTCATCATGTCGCCGACGATAGCTTCCATCGAGCGCGAGTGAAAGACGCTGCGGCAGAGGGTCAAAAGCAGCACGATGAAGGGGAAGAGCGAAAGAATGACATTGGCGGCCACACTGAACGCGTAGGTATGGACCTCGGTGCGGGCCATGTAGCGGACCAGTGCGACGATCTGTCCTGAGAGGCTGTCCTCACGGACGATGGGCGCGACATTCTCGATCGGCTTGGGCGGCAGATCCGATTGTTCGGTCTTGGAGGGAGCGGGCGCATTGGGTTTTTCGGGCAGAATTGACGGCATAGGAGAGTTCGATGCAGAGTAAGGTGGACCAGGTCGCGCGACTCACTCCGATGCTAGCAGAGGGTGTCCGTTTGCGGTGGTCCCTGGTGTTTGCTTAGGATGGCTGGCGGTTTGGCACGGTCGTGAGGCTGCGGATGCGTGCCAAAGCCCACTGAGAGGACTCCGCAAGCACGGTATCTTCAGCCACGCTCCATTGCTCGAGCTGCGGGAGGAACTGTGGGTCTCCGCTGTTTCCCATGGCGATGGCGACGTTGCGATGCAATCGCTTCAGGCGGGTTCGCTCCAGGGAGAGCCCTTGAACCATCTCCTGAACGTCGCGGAGTCCATCTCGGCGAGCCAGGACAAGGACGGGTTGATCAACTGCTTTCGAGCGAGCAAGCCATCGCTTTTGGAGATTGGAGAGCGGCGATTCCAGGGGCAGACATCCTGGCAGATATCGCAGCCGAAGACCTGGCGGCCCATGGGCTCGCGCAACTCTTCGGCGATGACTCCCTTTTTCTCGATGGTGAGGTAGGCGATGCAGAGCGAGGCGTCCATCTCATGCGGCGCAACCAGCGCGTTGGTGGGGCAGGCGTCGATGCAACGGGTGCAGCTTCCGCAGCGGTCGGCAGCGGTATCTAGTTCGAACTCGGGCGACATGGGGATTGAGGTGACGATGACGCCGAGCAGAAGCCAGGAGCCGAGCTTCTGGTCGAGGATGCAGGTGTTCTTGCCGACCCAGCCGATGCCGGCCTTGGCGGCCGCGGCTCGCTCCACCAGAGGGCCGGTATCGACGTAGCAGCGAGTCTGGCAGTCAAACCGTTCGTGAAGTTGCGACTCGATTTTCTGCAGGCGGCTTAGCAGCTCGTCGTGATAGTCGGTGGGGGTGAGTTCGTCAGGGCTCGTGGGATCGGTGCGGCCGCTCCAGGCATAGCGGGCGATCCATCCGGTGCCGGGTGCGGCCTCGTCGACCGAGAGTGGGGCGGCGGTGTTGTAGTTCAGTGCGCAGACGATGACTGATTGCGCCCAGGGCATCACGATTTGCACGTCGCTTCGTAGCAGGACCCCGTGGTCGTTGCGGCGCTTGAGATACTCCATCTCGCCTGCTCTGCCGGCGTCGACCCAGGCTGCAAATCGCTGCGCGTCGAGAGATATTGCTTCTGCTTCGGAGGTTGCGGATACGACCGGTGCTACACCCGCGGTGTCGAAGCCGGAGCGCGTGGCTAAGTCGCGCAACCATTGCTTGAGATCGGATGTCCATGCTGCGGCGGGTTGTGTTGTCTGCGTCATCAAAAGCTCGCTACTCCGCAAGAGACTTCTTTTGATCCGCCTTCAGGATAAATTGGGAAGGAGCAACTATTTAGGTGCTCGCACCGCCTTAGACAAACTGAACCCAGGCGCGGGGCCACGGGTGGAGCGGGCTGGATTGATGACCGGCCGTACAGCGCATGCGGGCCGTCACACCCACCCCAGTAAGATGGCGCGGCTAGGAACAGATGGCATTGCACCAGACACACCTTTGCCAGTAGACTTGTCATAGCTGGGCACGACGTCCGAATCTTCGGGGAGATGCCTGGTCACAAGTCACTATCGATGGATGTGCGCTCTTCGCCTTTCGCGCCTGCTCGTATTCGGCTGCCACTCGATAGGTTAGTTACAGTCCCTCAGACTGCAATTAACGCCACACTGACACCGCTTCTTTGGCCACGCTGAAGACGGTATCCAGGTGATTGATAAAAATGCGGAGAGGTGGCAGAGCCCGGTTGAATGCACCTGACTCGAAATCAGACATAGGCGTAAGTCTATCGGGGGTTCGAATCCCTCCCTCTCCGCCAGCATTCTAGCCAAACAACTGAAAACACTGGTAAAGCGCAGCAGTTCAGTGACTTAGATAAGACCTTACTTTTCTCTATAGGCTATCCTGAACCCTGTTTTACCGTCCTTTCGAGCGTAAAACCGTACCACGGCTCAAAAGTCGTACCACGTAATTCCCAGGTAATCGGACTATTGAAGTGCGTTGCAGAAGGTCTCACGACCCTGCGATCTGTCCTCATAGTCTCCTTCTTCCTTGCCATCACCATCGCACCAGCCCACGCCAAGGTTCAGTTCTTCTCGACCTTCTCTGCCAACGGAGTACCTGCACAGGAATGCCGCGACGCCTCCGCCATTGTCACTCCCTTGATCGCACAGTTCCACGGCCCAGCCGACTGGACCTGGATCATAGTGTGCGATGAGGCTGCCTGGAAACGGGTACAGGTTCACATCGATCAGTTTGACCCGATCGGGTACAAGATCCTTGGCACGACGAACCTCGAGGGACACGTCACATACATTCGCGGCTTCTACGTGCTCCACCCTGCATCCACCAATGCACTGGCTCAGCCGGATCACACGATCGCTCACGAGCTAGGTCACATCACGATGAACACGCATGACGAACGGAGAGCCGAGCGGAAGGCAGAAGAGCTTCTGAAGGTCGGATTATGAGCTCCGTGATGTTCTTTCGATCAGGCGGCACTTGATCTCAGTGCCGCCGATTTACTCGCACGTAAAGTAGACGGCGGTTTCGAATTCACCGAATTGGAAGGGTTCTCCGAATCACCTTCGGGGAATCATAGGCAGTTTCCGCAGTCTTCACTACGCAATCACCCACACTCGGAACAGGAATGCCTGTGCCGTCCGTCCGACTCGTAGTGTTAACAGACCCTGGCACCAACACACGAGTATTCAGCAAAGTGTGTCGGGATCATTCGTGGCGCACGTCAGAGATCGTGATCCAATTGGAGACACCGTCGCTCACGAACGTCTTCGAGCCATGCTTACCTATCTTGACGGGATCCGGATTCCCGTCGATTGTTTCGTCCGAAGCCGGGCGAACCTTGAGCTTTTCCCCCCAGCCACCTCCGCTACAACCACCTCCTGACCACCGGTATAGAGGTCCACGGCTGAAAGCCCAATCTTGAATCCAGTGGTAATGCTCGGAAGGTCTTGCGTGAACGCATGAGTACCATCGCATCGAACCAGAACGTTCGGTGTGCTGAAAGCCTGGCTCGCGGTTGCCGGCGGGTCCGGGGGACGAGGGATTACACGGCGTTGAATTCGACCCTGCGGTCCAAAAGTATACGTGCCGCCGTGACTCGTAATGCTCGTCTGGTCCGGTGCGACCTGAGCCGCACTGCTTAGGGCAGCAAAAAGCACCGAGGCACCGTTTTCGCTCGACACAACGTTCGGGCCCGTCTGATTCTGACCCAATAGGTTCATTATCAGCTTGCTGCTCTGACCACTGTGCCGGATCAGCGGCGTAGGGGTTGGAACGTCCGGAGTCGGCATCCCAAAAAGGCAGTTCTGGAGGAAGAAGAAAGCTGGCTTGTCTCCCAGATCGAACATGGGAATCTCGAATTGGTTCACCAACTGAGTGTTCCCGCAGTCGTCTCGAAGACCGATTTGCAAAAGGTCGACACCCGGCCCGAAATCGGACACCGGGGAGGGGACGGCACCTGTCGCCTGGTTCACGATCAGTATTTGTCCGCCGATCATGCGAAAGTTCGTAAACACCGCGCCACTCAGAATCCGAACCGTGGTGCGCGGGAAACCCGGCCGCGGCCCAAATCCAGCCCATACCACGTCCTTCATGGACCACGTTCCTACTGGGATCTTGCAGGCGTCGGTCGGCGCGACGAGCGAGTCGTCGAACTCCAGGATCTTGCGCCCCTCCACGCCGGACATGGCGGTGATGAGCGACTGCCAATCGGTGAAGACGTTCCCTCCCAGGATTTGGATTCCCCGGGCCGGAACACGAAGACGTTTCCGTTCATTGTGTCCTCCTGGCTGCCGCGGAACGCGGTTTTGCGTGGCCATTGCGGATCAGGAGTCCAAGCTCCTCGTTTATGAACGGGCTCCTGGGTGAGCGATGACCTTGCACGTAAGGTAGCGCTCCGAAGCTTTCTGCATCGGATTTTTCCGCACACGCGCGTGTTAGACCTGTGAGTGTGCGAGAGTGCCTGATGAGTAGTGCGTCATCCTGGTAAAGTGTTTTTGCGCATGGGCTCACGTTCATTGTCGGCGCCTCTGGTCAAAACGCTTTCGCATTGCCACGAGCAATGGGATCCCGATCCCCAGTACGAAATAAATACTAGCGGGCTCAGGTATCGGAGTGGCGGAGCCAATGGGTTTGCCGTCCGCGCCGCTCCAAGTTGCGATCAGCACTTTCGGTACTGTGGTGCCGTTTACCGTCACGGATTCACGGATCGTATCCAGGGTGGAGATCCCGTCGGCGCATGTCAATGTTGCCGTAAACGGGTTCTGGAACGACGGGGCGCAGTTTGGGTCCTGTGGGGTGATTCCGATTGCCGGGTTTTTGCCAACCGCTGGCAAATCGATCGTGACCTGTAGGTCGAACACCTTCGCCGTCACACTGTTACAACAGTTGAATGTGAAAGTGGTGGTGGTGGTGGGATCGGTGATCGAATCCGCATTGGCCTTGGGGGCTGATGCGACACCGATGGCCGCGAATAGTACGGCGATGATCCAGAGAGATTTTTGCGCTGAGGCAGGGCACATGGGGTGACACCTCCCGTGGGAGGTAAGTATATCACCGGTCGTACCGTTCTTAGTTGTGCGGAGCCATTAGCCAAGAAGGGTTCAGACCAGACGCTTACGAAGAAGGGTTCAGACCAGACGCTTACGAAGCACCGGAGTTCCCTTCGGCAACAGAAAAGCCCCGGCTGACACCGGGGCCCATCTTGATGAATGAAAGGAGTCACCGAATGCTGAGCCTTAGAACCCGCATCCGGGTAGACCTTGGGATCCAGTGCCGCATGCGCTGGAATCCCGCTTTAGTCTACTGGTTCTTGAACCACTAGACTAGTGATTCTCGCATATGTTCGGAGTGCCTCGGTTCGTCAGCGCTACTCCCGAGCCTCCGCCCAGCCGCGTTGCCACGCCTGACTCTTGGTGTCGTCGTTCTGGCCGCCGCTCTGTCCACACTCGAAGCCCTTATCGTAGTCGGCAACTTCCTCGTCGGTATGCTGTCGCAACATGAACGGCTCTGTGTCCAATTTGACATCGAGTGCAGCCTCACCGCTGAGACCGCCTTCACTGTAAGACTCGGATGTTCGACTCTCTTCAGTTTCGGATTTGGGGAGCATAGCTTCAATAGTCGGTTTCATCTCAGACCTCATTGCAGTTGTCACAGCCTTAACCATGCTCTACGAGGGCCATGTAGCAAGCTGTGATCTCTGTGATGCGGTCCAAGGGTTCCTCGGCCTAGTTTTTGATACTGAGACGAGACAAGCCCGATGTTTCGTAGCCGGCCAGCCATTGTGCAAAAAGCGTAGCAGAGTGATAAATCGGAAACGCCAGCCACTTGAACGCATAGAATCTCTGTTTGTAACCCGACTGTTACTTCGATTAGATGCAAACTCTTTCATCTTGCGTGGCGAGGGAAGCTGGGCTTACAATTCGCCACCTTTAGGGATTTAGGAGGGTTCATGCGAAAATCCATTTGTGTTCTGTGTCTTCTGCTCTTTGCCGGTTGCCTGGCGGTCCGGGCAGATTCTCTTGTGTCGGTCACGATCAACGGCTTCTACCACAACGGCGACGACAGCTTCTCGAGCACATTTTCGTTCGATCCCGCCCAGGTGTACACCATCCCCGAAGGAGGGTTCGAGACCGACTTCTTATACCCCATCTCAAGGCCCGACTTTCCCCTCGACTTCTTCGACACAGCGGATTTCTTTTCAGGCGGCCAGTCCCTTATCCTCAGCTTGACGGGAGATCCGCAGGCGATTTTTCTAACCGGCGCGTGCCAGGACTTTCCTGGTTTGGCCGCCCCCGGGTTTATTCCCACCTTCAAAACAACGACGTGCGATAACCCTGGCTTTATTGAGCAAGGCGGTGGGAATTCGTTAGAGGAAGTCACCGAAGTCGACTCGGTCGACATCCTCGTGCAGGGGAGTGCAACCACACCTGAGCCGTCAAGCCTCATTCTGCTCGGCACCGGCCTTGTCGGTCTCCTTCAAATTGGCTTCAGCCGCATGCGAGCAGCCCCTAAAGCCAGCAACATGCCTTGAGGACATGTGGGAGGAAAGTCGTCTGTGTTCCATATAGCCAGCAGTTTGTCGTCGTACGTTATCGTGTCCCGCGCTTTGAAGAGAAGAAACGCACGACCCAGTCAAGATGCCGCCACGTCTCCGTGCGTTATCGGCCTCGAGCTCCTTCATCCGTGTGTTCAACTGGCGCATCTCTTTCGCGTGCTCTTTAGCCCTGAGATGCGCCTCGACTGAGCCACGGTCTCACGGTCGCCGAATCCCATGGCCCTGTACTGCTTCGTAAACTTGATCTTTCGTCGAACGCTCTCACCTTTCTCATTACCGCTTCCGTTGAACCCTCTGTCTCCTATGCCTGAGCGTATCGAATTGTTCCTGGCTTAATTCGATGTCAATGGAACCTGGTCTGCGCTCTTTCAACCTCTGCCTCACCAACTGAATGTCTCGAAACCGGCAATTGGCTGCCTCCATCAGACCGATGATCTTCTCTGCGTTAGTGAACTCCCAGTGAGTTCCAATCAGTGTGTTTCCCTCGAGGAAACACACGTCGTATCGCATCATCGTTTCCTGGAAGTACATCTTGACGATGGGCACGAGGTGGACTCACTTGTTTGACGTAGCTCTGGTCATTCCCCAAATGTCTACAGTGGCGTAGACAGCGCCACAATGAACGCATCTTGAGTAATCGATCGTCAATCGGACAATGTCTGCCGGACGGATCAACTTCTCACACGATGGGCATTTGTCAGAGAGACCGTCTTCAGGGATCGTATATGTGCGTCTCATGTCGAGATTATAGAGCGAATAAAAGGCGAATATGTGGAAATCGACCACCTTATTGCAAATGCGAGACTTACGGGCATGAACGACGCAGCTATCGGTAACAAGCTGGAACAGTTGGAGAATATCGCTACTGCAACGAGAAAAGCCCCTCCGATTAGAGAGGGGCTTCTTCGTGTCTAGTTGTTGGAGAACATCTCGGATTCTGCAGTTCGCCGGGTAATCAGACCGGGCAGTTTTACACCGCCGCCGTAGACCCATTGCATTAGCTGAGCCGGAACCGAGGTGTAGTCGCCAGCATTCAGTACCTTTAGCAAAGTCGAGGTCTGAAGTCTGCCCGACCCTTCGTTATACGTCCATGACACGAGACTGTCGTACTGACCCTGCGTCAGTGGTACCTTCACCAGATGCTCAACGGCATGTTCCGCGTAAGCAGCATCCTGCAGGAGGAGAGCAGTTCCCTGCTCCTCACTCACGCCACCAGCAAACGGAGCCTCCGATGCCGCACCGCAGATTGGCCCTTGGTGTACCAGGTGTCCATAACCGATCGAAGCGTCATGAGCTGGACAGTTATAGAGATGGGGCTTGAACCCCTCACCCGTTTTGATGAGGTTCAGACCTGCATTCGATAGCTGCATTACTTCCTCACCTCGGTCACTACCCATGCCAGGACGCTGATCACCCCAGTGCTACCAGCCGCCGCGCCCACCACCCACCATCGCCATTGAGAGAGTTTGGCGACTGCAATCTCGAGCAGGGCGACTCGACCTGGTTGTCCATTCCCCACGAGTCCGTGGACGTCGGACTCGAGAACCGCTACCCTTTCACCTGTGTCACGGGCAAAGGAGTTGAAGTCACCTCGCAGAGCACGAAGCTCCGCGAGGATCAGGCCTTGTGTTACGTCATTCATCTAGTACCTTTCTTGTGTGCAAGGAAAAGCAGCTCAACCCTGATTGAGGATGGAGCTGCTCATTGTTGAAGATCGCTTAGCCGAGTGGGCTTAAAACCTGCCTTTGCGCAGGAAGTTACCAAGTTGGAAGGGCGAAGTTGTGCTGGCAGGAGCGGAGATAGCTGCACCGAAGGAATAGAACATCCCCTGGTTCTCCGTGCCGCCGACCGTGGTGGCAAACGGAACCGCCAGCGTCAGAGTGACACCGAGTCGGCTCTCGGTCACCCAGTTCGTCCACTGGTTATTGCAGGGGTTATTTTGTTGGACAAGGGTGCATTGTGTCAGCGCGGTCCCAGTGAAGAACAGGCTGGAGTCAGCCACCTGAAACATGGTCCCGTTCGGACCGACGCCAGGGTTCCCCAAGGCTGAGACACCGTAGATCTCACCGGCGGCTCCTCCTGTGAGGATCATGTTCGAACCATTGTGCTCAGTCTTGTAACCGAGTATCCAGATCTTGCAGCCGTTGCATTGCAGCTTGGCGCTGAGTGGCTGTTCCTGATTGAGCTGCCTTGCCCAGAAGCTCTGACTCGACTGCAACACTATAGGCGTGCTGCCTCCCAGAATGCAGTTCTCGCAGAAGAGGTTCCCTGCGCCTGGCGAGGACGTGTAACTGGAGGTCTTATCGTTCAAGATGACCAAGGTACGACTTCCAGTGTGAATGATTCCGTTCTGACCTTGAGGACATCCTTCGATGATGAGAGGCGTTGAACTCGATCCCGCTACGGTGAAGACGATGTTGTAGGTGGCTCCAGGTGGCGGGGCCGCATAGTTGCATTTGATGTGGTTGATCGTGTCCGGAACGTTAATGGAATACGTGCCACTTGCCACGATATTGAGCCCATACTGGCCTGGAGGTGCGTAAATGGTTGGAACTCCGCATCCTGCCATTGCCGTTGCCCATGTCGATACATCATCGCCAAACCGACACCATGTGCCTGCCGGTGGATCCGACGCCAGTGGAGTCTCCTGTACCGGTAGGTTCAGGGTGTTGAAAGTAGTGCCGGTATCAAACAAAGTCGCTGGAGTTCCGGTAGAGTGCAGCGTGATGTTTCCCGGTGCGTCTGTAATGCATACGCCGGTTCCACAGTCGGTGATGTTGCTGGTGTACCCAGTGATCGTTGTGTTCTTGATGAAGAATGTCGAAGCCGGGAAGCCCGATGTCGTCGAGTTCTTGAAGGCTAATGCGCCATTGAGCGCATAGACTTCAGAGTCCATAACAAGAGCCGAGGCATTCAAGTCGGTGTTCGTCATGGCTGGAACACCGAATGGCTGGAAGGAGAACAGGTGTCGCCAGAAGGTCTTCAGCTGGTTGCCAAGAATACCTACCGAAGTCTGTCCCTGGATCGTGATGTTCTCGCCGGTCATGGCGAAAGCGGTGTTACCAGCTAGTACCGCTTCTGAACATCCGTACATCGCGAAGTTCTTGAGAAGACCAGGTCCCTCTTCCGCTCTGGACATATTGAGAGCAGCCGGACACTTCGAGTCATCTGCCCAGGCTGCGACGTTGCTCATCACGGCGTAGTTCGAAGGAACGTACTCCGTGACATCGATGCTGGGATTTCCCGCACCGATCTCAAAGCCCATGCCGGAGATGTTTACGTTGTACGTGTTGTTGGTGTTGACTGCATTCTGGTTCCAGAAGTTCGTCGCCGTGCTGCCTATCGGAGAGTTCGGCAACAGCTTGAAGATCGACTTGTAAGGTCCATCACCCCACATCGACCAGTACGCGCCAAGCGGCGTGATCTGATCGCTGGTGGCATAGACACCAGTAGGGAAGTAGATGAAGAAGGGAAGAAACCCAGCGTTTGTGTTGCCGTTGAACAGGTTTCCGTTGTACATCGGCGTTGCGGCCGACGTGAATGTCGGCGCCGTAGCGAGTGTCATCTGCGTTGCAGTGATCGTCGATCCAGCAGCGATGTTGGAGAAGAAACCGCCCTTGAGCTGAACCTTCGTCGCACTGTTACCGGCAACGTAGCCAGCTCCGAGGAACTGGGGTCCAGAGACATACGTGATCACTGGATTGCCAGCTTGTGTAGCCACCATGGTTCGAGGTAGACGCGCGATCTTATTCGTGAACGTGGCGATACAGTTTGTCGTCAGCGTGAGATGCGTTGCATCGGTCACGGAGGCAATCTGCATGAGCGTTCCGTTTACATAAATGGGCCCAGACGTCATCCCTGTGAAGGGGTGCCACTCACTTCGGTTAGGTTCGGAGTGTTGATCGTGCAGCTTACCTGCGCCGGATCGCCGCCGCGCATCATCGAGAACAAATAGGTGAGGCAGTCTTCGTTGTCTGTCACGCCGTCTGGAACAGGAGTGCAGATACCGTTGCTCATAGCGTTTATGACGGGATACGCGCCTGCACTGAAGAATCCCGGCGGGTAGGAGAGCAGGTCATTCAGCTTGGCGCCGGATCCGATCGTGGTCGGCGCAATGACCTGAATGCTTGCATTGGTGTAGGTGACGGTATCGGTGCCGGGGTTGGCCAGCGTTCCGGTATTCATCGTCGAGGTGTAGCTGCCCACCGGCGACGTGTTGGTGGCAGACTGGGTGCACAGACCTGGAGGTGTCGCGAATACGGCAGCGCCAGCCCCCACGTTGACCGTGGGAGCTGCGTTGTTGACGACGGTATAGATCCCTGGAGGAACCTCGTCTCCGACATGCATCATCAGCGGAGTGCAGGTCGCTGTGTACGCGGTGGCGTGACAGAAGCTCGTCAGACCCAGCAGGATGGCGATTAGATAGAGTCGTCTCATTATTTGATGAACCAGGCCGTTCCGAACCATTCCGCTTCGAGGGGGACTCCCACTGTCACGGTGGGCATTGTGCCGGCGATGTTTCCGCCCGTAGCAAAGCTAAAGGTGGATCCAGCAGCAGGCAGGATGTGAAGGCGAGTTGAAGTTGTTGCGTTCACGCCCGCGGGTGGGGTGATGGTTGTGATCGTGATTGAACCGCTCAAGTTGATCGTGGCCGACGTCGGCGTGATGGTAGCCGCAGCCGTAATCGCCTGAATGGGATTGAACTCGTAGGTGCCTCCCATCGGTGCGCCGATGACACCAGCTCCGGACGCTGTGCTATTCGCTGTCAGGTAGCTGTTGGCCAGAGAAATGGAGATGCCGGCCGAGTTGCCGCTAAATGACGAACCCCAAAAGATGCCTTCATTCTTCAGGAACAATCCAGCCGAGGTGATGTTCAGCGCCTGAACGGCGTTGAGGCAGAGCTGCATGTTGGCGTTCGAGGTATTGAACCATCCGGTATTGAGACTGCCGAAGGCGAAGGTGGGAGCCGCGCAGGTGCCGATAGGGCCCTCGATCTGGCCAGTGAAGACCGGATTGGCCTTTGGCAGCAGTGATGCAATAGGAGTCCCTGAGTCCGCGGTCGTTCCGTTGACATTGCTGAACGTTGCAACGTCTCCGGCAACAGTAACCTTGGGGAATCGCTGTGCAAAGAAGCAACTCGTTCCGTCATAGAAGACCGTGAAGTTGGTCACGGCACTCGCAGCAGTCGCTACGGAAGCAGTAGTTCCCCCATCCACGTTCTGCCATGAACAGCCCGTACCGAGTACGAGAGCTGCTCCGCCAGTTGCATCCTGAATAGCCTCGAGGTTGAAGAACGAACCATTGACAAGACCGCTGACATTGATTGTCCGCGAAGCAAGGGTATGCGCCATGGCCAGGGTTGCATTCGTCGTTGACGCGCCGGCCGTCGAAAGCGTGACCGTCGCCGCGTCGGTGAGAGCTATGAAGGCTGATGGAGTCCCAGCTCCACTAGTGGGAACAACTACAGTCAGGGTTGCAGTATTGCCTGACTGTGCAACGGTCATAGTCGCGGTGTTTCCCGAGACGATCTGTTTCACTGGCACAAAGAATGGTCCGCCGTTGTCAGACTCTTCGATCTGACCAGCAGTCGCGAAGAAGGCTTCCTTGACGGTATTTGGCGATGACACGGTGACCGCGACGTCGCCTGCCGACCCAACCTGCCACAGAAGTTGAGAGTTATTGACAGGGTCAGGGCAGACGATGTCGGTGTTGCAAACGGCTGCCGTGTCTGCGCTACCACCATTCGCCTTTCGAACTCCAGAGAGAGACGCAGTTCCCGTACCGCCTTGAGCTGCATTGATCGGAGTGCTCAGTGCTCCAAGCGAGGTGATGTCGTTGTTTGCTCCGGATGCGGCGGCGCCGATGTTTGCGAGCGCGGCTGGAGCATTTGAGATATCCGAGAGATTGTTGGCACCCTGAGTAGCGCCAACGATACGGCTATCGTTACCCTGAGCTGAAGTCCCGGCGGTGGTGCCGTAGACGACCGTCGCATCACTACCTGCCGGACCCTGGGGTCCAACTGGGCCAGCGGGGCCTGGCACAGTGCTGTCTGCTCCGTTGGCACCTGTGGCTCCAGCTGCGCCGGTGAGTCCAATTGGACCCTGGGGTCCGGTCAGTCCGATCGGCCCCTGAGCACCCGTAGCACCCGTAAGACCAATTGGGCCTTGAGGACCAGCGGGACCCGTAGAGCCATTACCGGAGCCGTCGCCAGTCGACAACACCACGTAGACGTGACCGACGCAGTTCTCGAGAGTACCGACGCCGTCGACGTAGAGCGTAAAGAGAGAAGGCATGTTGCAGGTGGTCGGCACAACGCTACCGAACGAACTCTGGATAGGCTGAACATTGGTGGTCTGTGCAGGAGGAGCATAGGCATCCAGCGCCCACGTCGCACCGGTGATGTTCGGCACCGGCGGGAACACGAAAGCGCTCTGGGACGCGGTGTTGGTGATCTGCACCGCATACAGGATGTTGGCCGGGGTTGTGAGAGCAGAGTCTGGGATCTGGCAGGTACCGGCGATTGCGCCAGCGGTGATAGCGCACGTGAAAGCCTTTGGCGAGTTGAGTCCCTCGCCTTCCCCTCCAACGAATGAGATGGGCTGACCGTTGAGGGCGACAGGAGTGAAGCTCACCTTGCCAATCGCGATAGGTACACCACCCATACTGATCGAGTGGGCAGTGACGGTGGTCATCTGCGCATGGCACAGCGAGGTAAAGCCGACGCACAGGAGCGCGACGGCTGCTTTGAGCAGACGATTCATGGAGGTCCTTAGGTTCTGGTGCTAGAGGGAAACGGTGGGGGAGGTGGTCTTGTGACGATGCGGGACCTGGTGCATGAGTGCCGCTTCGGCCCGCTCACGTAGCCGCTCGCTCATGAGGAGGTTGAAGGCGTCCGTCCCCATCAAAGCCGTCTCTTCATGAGTGAAGGACGCCATCACATGGATGTCCGGAACTCGCTTGTACACGCCACAGAGTTCTTCGCGGGATAGTGTGGCTTTCCACTTCTGGTAGTCAGCCTCGGAAAGAGTGCCAGCCTTGCGCATCTGCGGATAGTGGATAGTCTCGTCCGTGCAGAGGGCCGCGTGGATCTCAGCAATCTTTTGTCCGGGTACGAGGGTCGTTGGACCGCCACAACCGGGACATGAGACGCTTCCCTTCTCGTCGACCAGACCGGCCTGCTTCGCCATATCGATGTGAATGCTCACTGGGCAAGGGGAAGCACCGTTCGCCGCGGCCTCGGCAAGGTCATTGCATGCCGGACAATCAGCCTCATGGATGATGGTGTCCTCGGGATGAACATACCCTTCAGGGAACACAGCCGGAGCCTCAGCAGATACTCTCTGCGGACCAACGTGATGATCCGGAACGTGCTGGCTCGTGGAAGCGAGTAGCTTCTCGTGAGCCGCGCCGCGACTGCATCGATACAGGTCCGGGTGCTGATGAACGTTCGCGCGGGGAGTGTGAAAGCAGAAGTGCTTGAACGAATTAAGCAGTGGCTGGGGCATTGGCTACTCTCGGTACAATGGTTTCCGTGGCGATATCGTAGACGAAGTCGTCGTTGTGATTCAGAAGTTGATTGAACTGCTCCGAAGTGATCCCGACAGGGTCGGCAAACGGAGTGATCAGATCACCCTTCGCGTCCTTGAGGATGGCCATTGGTACAAGCGGGGTAATCGTCGCGTCTATGGAGCACGCGACGTGATAGATATTCCCAGCCGAATCGTGTTCGAGATAATAGATCATTAAAGCCACCTGTAGGAGTAATTGAGCCAGAGAGAGCTCACCTGAGCGTCTTCCTCTTGCGCTGTGGAGTTTGTGTTTGAGCTGACTTGTGTACCGCTGGTGATGTCGAACGAACCATTCCTCAGAGCCGTTACGCTCATGCTTGGAACGAAGGACTGAATCGTCTCCGGACCACCGGGGTTCTCCGGAGTGCCGGTCTGCATAATGACAATGTTCGTCGGGAAGAAGCTGTCGACCTGGACAGTAGGCTGCCGACCTGCTTGGGTAGGGATAGTCACCGTGGTGGCAGCGCCGACCTGATTACCCTGATACGACAGTGAGCCTGAGCCACTGGCAAAGTTGATCGCTGCGGAACCAACGCCGTGGAGGATGTGACCGTTGCTGTCGATGATGCCGATCCCGCCCAGCGTCCCCGCCGTGATGGGAGTTCCATCCCCGAAGGTCATGTTGCCTGCGTTATCGATCGTGAATACCAACAGACCAGCAGTTTCATCTTTGACTATGATCGACATTTAAAGCACCGCATAACTGAACGTGTGGCTGCTGGTGTTGGTGCTGGCGATCGTGAAGGACGATGGGAGGGTAAAGGTGTAGAGGATTCCTCCGCCGTCCACGCTCCCGATTCCCGCAAACTTCGGACCAGAGATGGTGGCGGTCCCACCAGCGCCAATCGTGATTGATCCCTGAAAGCGAGTCAGCGCAGCCGAAGTGACTGTGTTGGCTGCCAGGGCATTGTTGCCCACGACCGGGTGAGCGTTGAAGGACAGGTGGGTGGTTGCCGTACCGGGACCTACGTTGACGTTCGCGGAGTTATCCCCGGTCAGCAACTGAGTCCCGGCTGTCGCATTGGCGATATTGAATGGCATGGCTTTACCAGGTTCCGTAGGTGACGGTGATTGTGAAGCCAGAGGCGTTGGTCCAGGTAATGGTCGTTGTAGTCACCGAGCTAGGAGCCTGAGAAGCCGTCACCGTAGGAACTACGATGGAGACCACTGTGATCCCTGTAGAACCTCCGGGAGAGATGTTCACCGAGCCCGTGTTGGCTAGAGGAACACCAGGTACCGCGAGTAGATTCCCGAAGATGGCAAGCGGCGACACAATACCGAAGCTGTTGACCGTCAGGGCTTGGCCGTTGACTGGCAACGAGCCAAGCCCCATCTGGTTGGAGTTGTTGACGAACATGATGTCAATTCCGGCTGTTTCATCGCGTAGTTGGAATGACATGATTAGATCGCCGTGAGTGAGTAAAGACGAGCACCGGAATTGATCTCCAACTTGAAGCCTGTTGGGACCACGCTGGCGATAGTCGTGGAAGGAACACCGTCAACATGGCTGGTGTCGTTGGAAGTGTTGCTCCCTGTGACGTCGGCACCAAACTGACCTGTAGCTGCGTACGGGACACAAGCGACTGACTGTACAGCTAGGTCAGAAGCTCCAATCGCATACAAAGCCAGCGAAGCGAAGTTCGCCCCCGCAGGAGCCGTCCAGTCGAAGGCCATAGCCACGGGCGACGAAGTGACGCTTCCGTTGGCAAGGAAGTCTTGGAATCCAGGGTTTGATGTGCTACCAGTTCCACCCGGAATGACGTTTGCAGGTTGGGACGATCCGGGCTGCCATGCCACGCGGAGAAAGATACCGCCTGATCCGGACCCGTGGTAGACCGTGTAGGTGATGCGATACTTGGCTCCTGGATTGACCTGAAAGGCAGGCGAAAACATGAACCCACCACCAACACCAATACCACCAGGGACGAAAGCACGCTGTCCAAACGAGTCGCTACCCAGTGTGAATGGCGCTGCTGGGTTGAGGACCCAACCCTGAAGTGTTCCCAGGGAGAAGGTGCCGTTCGGAACGATGGACGAACCCGTTGCCGTGTAGACGATGGGCTGAGAAGCCGTAACATCCGCTGCGCCGGTTGTGTCGGTGAGTGAGACTCCAGAGAACCAAACTCCGCCACCAATCCCTAATGTCCCTCCGAAGTTGTCTGTGAGGCTCAGCGTGTAGTTCTGAGTAGCAGATGCTACGAACGTGAGTTGAAGGAACGTAAACGAGGTAGCCACAGTAGCAGCTAATATCGCTCCCGTTACACTGCCAGAAATTGCACTGGCAGGACTTGCCTTTTGAAGTGTCACTGCTCCACCGGAGACATCAATGGCAGCCCCAATAGCATTACCGACTAGAGTGTTCCCTGCTGCCTGCACCCATGCTTGGAACTGATAGGTGTGACCAGCGGTGAGTGCCGCAGTCTGAGAGATGAATCCTCCAACAACCTTAGCTGACTGACTACCGATCTTGTGTTGAGCGGTGTCAATAGTGGCAGAGGCTGTACCGACTGCCGTGATCCAGTTTGCAAGACCGTTGGCGAAGTTGCTGTTAACCAGCATCTCGCCGGGTGCTGTTCCGCCGAGTAGCGAACCAGCCGTGATCACAGGAATCTGAGCAGCCAGTGTGCCGAGGAACGTAGGCGTCAGAGACACCTGGTAGTCGTTGATGGTCACCCAGGAAGAGAATGTTCCGTTCGCTCGATAAGACCGGATTTGGACGTTGTAGAAAGCACCGGGGATGACGTTGCTGATCCACTGCTCGTTGAGGCTGATATCCGCTGGGGGCTCTGAATAAAAGACGTGGCACCCGACGGCTGAAACTGTATCTGGATGCCGATCGCCCGGTTGTCAAGAGGTGTGTCCCACGTAACAACAATCAGGTTGTTCACGGTTCCATCAGGATTGATCTGAGCTACGTTGGGACCGGAGAACAACTGCATGTTGGTCGGCGGAGCAGGAACCAACGGTGTCTGAGAAGGCAGAGCCGGAACATCATAGATGGTCAGCTCTTCAATCGTGGACCAGTTGTAGATAGATGCGTCAGTCTCGTTGACATTGAGGCTGTACTTGATCAGCGGAGCACCGCTGGCTTCGTCCTCCACGACGGAGAGATTGGAACCCAACACCTCAAGAGACTTGTTGACCCAACCTAGCTCGGGGATATTGAAAGAGAAGACATCCTTCTCCTGCATCACGTAACCGGACATGTTCAGTTCGAGCGTGCCGCTTCCCTGAAAGCGGTTGCGGAGCAGCATGATCTTAGCTACGCGCTGCGCCTGTGCCATCGACAGCACAGACTGAAGCGAGAGCTCCATCGGGTGTGGGTGGCCACCGTCCTCAGTCAACCATTGATTCGAGGGAAACCCGTGAAGAGTGTCCTGAGCGTATGGAGGAAAGTTGGTGGGCTGGAAGGCGAAGCTGAAGTTGTTCTGCGCCTGACCGTTGAAGAACCCATTTTGGTCGTAAAGGTTACCGGCCACGTTGAACGGGAACGTGGGGGCGATGAAGGTACCGTTCACCTCATTCACCAGATCGGGCACGCTGTGGTTTGGCTTCCACTGAATCGTGTCGGTTAGGTGTTGCAGCCCGAAGGTGAAGCTCGGTCCAGACCAGTAGGCAGGCCAGAGGTAGTGCTGGCCGCCGATCTGCGAGTACATGCCAGCGGCACCGTTCATGATGTTGGATAGAGCATCGCCTGGAGCCGTGGACGTGTCGTAGTGAAAGTTGCAGGTGTAACGCGCTTCAGTCTGCCCACTCGCGAGAGGGACCTGCTCATCGCATACGTTGGCCGCTGCAATCAACTGAAGCTGGTTCACCGAGTTGTCGCCCAAACCAAACTGAGCATCGGTGATTATGTCTCCAGCAACCAACGCCCAATTCGCTGTGAATCCCGACGTCTGAGTACGCGGATCCCAGATATTGTTCTTCCCATTGACGGTAACCCGGATCTCGGGCTCTGTGGGGAAGGTGCCTGGGTCATTTTCAACCTTGAGATAGAGATAGCAGCATCCGCCAACCCAAGGCGAACCGCCCTTGCCATCAGGTGCCCAGAGTGGATCGTTGGCGGTGAGTCCTTCGAGGACGGTACCGTCTGTCTGATCGCCGAACCCGCCGACCTGACAGAAGACTTTACCGCCGAAGTTGAACTGAACTCCGTTTGGACCTGTGTGTGAGTTACCGTCGGCGTTTCCGCCGAACGTCACACCGTTGCGAGTCACACTGCCTACGCCACCAGCGAAGTGAACCTGGCGGCCATCCAAATAGATGTTGACGACGCTGTCGCATACGTGACCGGCAAGCACGATGACGTAGTTGAGTTGATCGTGGTGAGAACCAGTAGTACTTTTGTAAATGATCACACCGCCGACGCGCTGCTGACCGTAGATGATCTGACGAGCAGAAGCGGGAGTGCGGGTGGTGATGTTCTGTCCACGGTTGTTGGTTAGAGCGCTGGCGATAGCGCCAGCTTCCATGCTGATGCCTTCCATGGCAATAGCAAACATGGCCTTCTGGAACATTGGATTGACTGTGAGCGCGGGGTCAAACATTGCGGTGAGTACTTCAGCCCCAAGTACCGCTCCGATTAACGCTGCTCCTTCAATTGCCTTCGCCACGCTAGACGCTCCAACTTCTTACAATGTGTGCTTTGCCGTTTCTGTCGGCCAGGGGAAGACGGACGGGTCCGTCCTCGGAGACTGAGATAACGTCTCTTCCGTTCAGGTGGACAACTCCAGCTATGAGGTTGTCGCCATTCTTGATGACGACGAGGTCGCCTCGCTTAGCCATCAGCGGATACGCATGCTCTTCTAAGCCGTGCTTCTGAGCACAGTAAGCGGCTGCATCTGCGACGGTAGAGCCGCCGGTTACTTCCTTGATGGCTCGTAGTGCTCCGAACTCATTGGTGTATTTGTTTCGGAACTCTTCGGCAATATCAACTCCCGTGTAAGAGAGGATCGCGTCGGCCGCGTACAGGCAGCAGTCATTGGTTCCCCATTCGAATGGCTTACCAACTGACTCCACAAGGAAGTTGTGGAAATGCTCTTCTCGCCAGTGTTCATGAAGTCTTGAAAGTGCCATAGATTTATCCCCACACGTCGGCTTGGTCATTGAGCGACTCAACCCAACCGAAGGCTGTGTCCGTGGGATACAGCACCCTCTGACTGGCTGATGTGTAACGCAGATTGCTGGCTCGTGAGAGGTCCAACATCTTGGTCTCGAGAGCGAGGGTGATGGAGATGCTGTCAACACCCATCGACACGGAGGGCTGGTCCATGGTGCCGTTGAAGACTTGATACGGCGAGCCGACGATGACGCCATTGGCCAAGCAGCCAAACCACATCTGTGCTTGAGCACCGGGTTGCATATCGGTTATGCAGTCCGCTAATAGCACCGGATCGATACCACTGAGCGTGACTGTGGTTCCAAAAGCGTGGACATCGGTTCCCTCTTGAATCGAACCGATCTTAGCGAGTGAACCGATTCCGATAATTGGCTGGGAGTTCCATATGATGGTTCCATATCCCGTCCACACCCATTGAATAGAGGATCGGAAGCTCAGTTGCGCGATAAAGAAAGGCTGGAACTTTCCAGCCGAGATGGCCGTAGCCAGCGCGGGATCTAATGCTCTTGCCATGTGGTTTACCGATACTCCGTGAACGGGTAGGAGACGTGAGTGAGGCCGTCTACTCCGCTGCTGAAGGTGCCTTTGTTACTCGCAAGACGGAACAAGCCGAGAGGGTTGCTGGTGATGATCGGGCTGTTCGCAACGGGAACCTCACGTAGAGATGGCCAGATGTTGATGGCCGCCTTGCCGTTGACATCCGAGCTGACGGTGTCGAGTACGCGATGGAGACGGAAGCCAACCTGAAGGAAGTCACCGGCGAGTAGCAAGCCAGACTTCAAGGCTGTCCAACCTGTGGTGAAGAGGATTTGCCCACCCGCGACTACGGCTACGGAACCATCCACAACCGGCGTTCCCTGAATCACTCCTCTCGGAGAAGTCTTCAGGGGATCGCCGAGCTGGAAGGCGTTCAGCATCCCCTGGCACTGCATGAGTGCCGCGAGGACGGGGTCGGCCTGTTTCTGCGTGAGTGGAGGATAAGTTGCTGTTCCCGATAGAGCGTCGGCGCCAGGCCATATCTGCGCCTGTGCTCCTCCCGTAAAGATGGAATTACTCATGGCAACAGCCGTAGAGAAGTTCCAATCAACGGACATGAGTGCGCCCGAGTGAGCAGGGAATGTCACCAGCGTCACGGTATTACCGAGAACGTTAATCAGAGATGTAGGCATGAGTTCTTTCGGAGGTTGTTATTTCCGCTGTGAAGGTGGTGTGCGTCTACGGTCCTGATTCTGGCTTTGAACCGTGGACGCAGAGATATGCGGAGCGGCGGCTTGAATGCCGCGCATCATTTGGACTCGCGTCTGAGCTGGATCGGTTGAGCCGGAAGCATCGATGTTGATCGTGTGTCCGCCGCCACCCATATTCTTGAGCTTGTGGTTGGGGATAATGTCTCCCTGACCCTGAGGAACGAAGAGCTCTGGGCCTTGTTCGCCAACTAAAGCTGGTCCGTCGATCGCGCCGCCAGAAGCGAAGGCAGCTATGTCGCCGAGAGCTGAAGAGTCCGAGGCTTCGGTAGCAATTCCACCAGCTGCCTGATCGCTTGCGAATGCTCCTTGCGAGATACCTTGTACAGCGTCAAGACCGTCATAGCCGGGTCCCAACGCGCCACCTCCGAAACCCCCAAAAGAGGTTCCGAACATCTTGTTGACCATTCCCATAAAGCCAGACTGGGAACCGCCGCCACCGCCCCCGGGTCCGCCGCCGCTACCCGGTTGATATTTGTCAGCCGAGGTAACATACATCGGGTTGTTCTTGGTGCCGAGCTTGCCGCCACCGCCGAATCCGAACGCGCCGAGTACTGAACCTTCGCCCTTTTGCAGCGCAGTGCCAGCAACTGACTTAGCCAGGCCCGCCCCATAATCGCCGAAGGCATCTCGGGTCTGTCTCCCCGTCATGTGCGGTGTAGTTAGTACATGCAGGATGGTGTCATTGAGACCCTTGAGGGTGTTCGTGGCGAGCTCGTGCATCTGAGCAGCCGCATCACGGGAAGCTATGACAAAGTCGTCCAAAGCACCGGTCGCACCCTTCAGCCCCGAGGTTGCGGCTGGGTTGGTGTTCTGGTTGTCCTCGTTGATCTGGTTATTCCGATTGAACGTGAGCTGATTCTGAGCGTTCCGGTTCGAGGTGAGAGCAGCCTGACGGGCATCGTCTGTGTGATACGACTTGTCAGTTGCAATATACTTAGCCTGGTCCTGCAGCTCCTTCAACGCATCGTTGTACTCCTGAGTGTGGAGTGCAGCCTGCATGCGAGCCGCGTCCAGCTTGGTGAGCTGACCGGTTGCCACACCCATCTGGATAGCCTGCTGAGCCAGGGCGTCGGAGTTCTGCTTGTTGAGGTCGAGGGTCTCACGCATGGAGGTGATGCGTGCGAGGGATCCCGCGCCGGTCTGGTTGATCTGATTGTTCGCATCGTCTGAGAGGAAGTTGCCCTTCTCCCGTTCGCGGTAGTCCTCTCCGGTGATCTTGACGTTCTCAGCTTCGTAAGCCTGCCACTTCTTGAAGAGCTCGAGGTCTTGCTCCCAAGCCTTGACCGTAGCCTCGATCGCTTTACGAGCGGCTTCGGCTGCCTTCTTGGCTGCCTCTGCGGCTCGTGTTTGCTCTCCCTTCTGCTGTTCGAGAGCGTCGGCGGCGACCGTCTGGTCTGACTCCTTGTAACCGGAGACTAGATTGTGTTTCTCACCCTTGAGCTGATCCAGAGCGGCCTCGAGGAGGCAGTCTGGTTTGAGAAGTCGATGCCCTTATAGGCGTACGGGCTGTCCTTAGTTGCGGCGACGGCTGCTGCATCATTGCGCTGGGTGTCGTATACCTTACCCAGCTCGGTGCCAACTTTGTCGATCGCCGCTGTGATTGCGGAGAGACGCGCGGTGCGGTCGGCGGCCTTTGCTGATACTTCATCGCCTGGCTTGGCCGAGTCCAATGCTTGGTCAGCGCGACGATTGCTGGTCTTCAGGTCTGCGAATGCGGAACTGATGACGCTGTCGCTGCCAGTGGTCTTCGAGACATCGGTGCCGAGTAGCTGGAGGCCGATCTGCTTGAATGCCCCGATGGAGTTCTTTTGAGGAGCTCGTCGATAGTCTTCGAAGCACGGTTGGCTTCTTCGGTGAGTGCGAACGCTGCTTTACGATCCTCATCCAGAGCGAGCGCCAGCAGGTTCTCCGGCTTATGCTCGAGCTTGGCGATCGTATTCGCCAGCTTATCGTTCGCGACGTCGAGCTCGATGCCTGACTTGCGAGTGGAATCGTTCAGGGCCTCAAACCCTTGCTTCACGTTGGTTAGGGAGTTCTTGGCGGACTGTGAGAAGTCGTAAACCTTCTTACCCAGGTCAACGATGATGGTAGCCATCGCAACGGCACCCACAATGGGGAAGGCGCTCTGCATGACGCCGCTCAGGAGCTTCGACTGGGAGAGCAGGCGCTCGATGGCGCGGGTGTTGTTTCCGAGTGGGTTCTCGAGGAGGCGGATAGACGCTGAGGCAGCCTGCATGCTCGTGACGGTGGTATGTCCAGCAGCCTTGGCGCTTGCACCCATCTTTTCGGCGGCGCGACCGGCGGCGGTGAAGCCCATTACTGCTGGCTTCTCGTCCACCTTGAGGATGATGTCTACGCCGCCTGCCGCTTGAGTGCTCATGAATTTCCTTTTCTTGCTGCTGCCGCCTCGACCTCAGCTATCAGCGTGGTGCAGATGGTGTTCGTTACCTCCTGGCTTACGGCCTCCCAGGCGGGACGTATGAAAGGATGCTCGGGGACGTCGTGAGTCTGCTTGCCGGGTCCTTTGGTCTTACCGTCGGCGTAGAGCCGTGATTTGCCCCCTTGGACGCCACGGTGTCCGTACTCTACGAGGTTGGCAATCCACGCGGTCTCTTTATCGGGACCGATCTTGGCCTGGAGGACACCGTCTCCGTCTTCGCTGACGCGGATGATGATGTCCGACTTGAGTGCCCCAGGAGGCAGGATGCCGCCGGAGTAGTCCTTTAACTGGTGCTCGCTCCGTGATCGCTGCCTGCACGATCTGCGCACCAGCCCGGAGAGCTTTGCGGGTTGCACGTTCAGCAGCCTTGGTGCCGAGGTCGTTCAGTTTGGCTTGAAGCTCAGAGATCCCTTTGATTTCGAATCCGTCTACTGCCATGCCTAGCCCCTACCCAGCACCTCACGCAGGCTGTTAGCCAGGTGGAGGCGTTTCTGTTTCGTCATGCGAATCCTCTTCGTCTCCACGACCTTGTTGGATTTACCCGGCCGCGGGAGGACGAGGAAGTCTTCGTATGTGGTTTCTTTCTTCGGCGTGCGCTGACCGGTGTTTGCAACCCACCAAGTAAGCTGAGCGAACTGACGGTCTGCGATCTCGAGGCCGACACGTTGACGCTTCAGGAGCGCATCGAACATCTTCGGAGTCATATCCCAGAAGTCGTCGTCCATGAGCTTGAGGTCGTATCTTGCGAGGCTCCAGTAGCGGTGCCACAACTCATCACTATCCGGGGCTACTCCGGCTGAGTGGGGTCCGGCTTCGCGTCCTCAGGCTTCGCGAGTGAAGGCATCGCGAGGATGTAAGCGGCGTTGATGTAATCCGGGAACTGGAACATGTTCTCGAAGGTGATGACCTGTTCGTCGACCTCATCAAGGGTGATGGTCGGGTGATGCGTGATCAAACCAGCGAACACGAGGATGCTGAGTTGGGTCGCGTCGATGCCCTGGAGGCTAAGGCTGGCGAGGAGGTTCGACTCCTGTTTGGTGTAACCGGCAGCGCGGAGCATCTTCTCGGCGGTCTTGAGGGCGCGGTAGGTGTAGCAGAGGGAGTAGTCACCGGTGCAGCACTCGAGCTTGATTTTGGGCAACAGGGGATTTACAGCTTTAGCTTTAGCCATGGGGATCGAAGACTTTCAGAGGTTGATTGGGCTTAACACAGGAGGGCGTCCCCGTGAGGAGACGCCCCAATTGAACTATTAGGCTCCGGCTGTGAAGGCGAGAGAGTTGATCTTGATCGAAAACGAAGAGGTGGAAACCTTCGTCTGAGAGATATCGAACGACCCTGCTTCCGTCACGATGCCCGAGATGACGTAGGAGTCTCCGGTGGCGAGCTGTGACTGGAGAGGGTTGACCGGCAGCTGGAGTTTGAAGTCAAAAGCGTTTCCACCGGTCGCTTGGAGGGCTGCGATGAGTGCCAACTGTCCCGCGTTGTTGCTGACTCGGTTGTAAGTTCCGCTGAGAGTTCCGAAGTCAAGAATGGTGCCAAGATCAGAGCGAATCTGGCCACTATCAAAGTTCGTATTTTGCGCGGTCTCACGCTTGAAGCCGTCGAATTTGAAGTCTGTGAGCTCACCGATCGGAATGAAGGTTTCGGTGCCGGTTGCGCCGGTGACGCCGCCGATGGAGAGGACGGTTCCTGCTCCGAGAACTGCGGACTTGCTAGGTACGGGGACGAATGCTGGCATGGATGATGCTCCTGTGGGTTAGGGGTGAAGTTGCTCGTCACATAAAACTCGACCAACCCGCGGTATTCGAGGAGAACGTCGTCGTAGGGGAAGTCGATTGTCTGGATGAGGCTGATGAAGATGCCCTGCTGGTTGTACTGAGCCAGTGCGGCGATGACCGTGTGTCGCAGGGTCACAACGTCGTTGTAGCTCTTGCCCCAGCAGTTGACCTCGACTCGCTGACGTTGGGTGCCGTAAGTGTCTTGGGTGGCCTTGCTGCTGCCGCCGACGAAGAGGTAGTGGATCGCTGGGAAGATGAGCTGGTCTTTGGGGAGGACCACAGGATAGATGCCGCCGACTGCGAGCGCAGTGATTGCCTCCGACCCACGAAGCAGGCCATCAAAGATGAGTTCAATCATTGGCTACTCTCGTCCTGAAATCTCGTAGCAGAGGAGGGTGACCTGCTTGTTGGCGGCCTTGTCATTGACCACCGCTTTGATCTCGTAGGTGTGCGTGACGCCGGTGGTGGGTTCGATGTAGATGACTCGCTGTTGCGCTGAGAAGATGACGGAGGATGTCCAGCGGAGAGTGATTCGATATGTGGTTTGCGAGACAAATTCAGCAGTCGAATACAGCAACTGGCTGGCCTGGATGTCGACGCTGGCCCAAGCGCTGTAGATCGTCTGCCATGATGCCGGTGTCGGCTGAGAGAAGGGGTCGAGATCGGAGGTGGTGGACTGTGACTGTATCTGTATCCGGCGGTTGAGTTTTCCTATGTTCATCGGTAACTGAAGACCTGGACCTTCTCTGTGTCCAGCAGCGCGTTCACTCCCATGGGGATGTTCTTCAGGTTGAGCTCGCTGCTCGATGACCGGTTCTCATACCAGTGGCCGATAAGGAGCAGCATCGCGATCACGACGGTCTGTGGGCAGGTGTTGGTGTCCACACCGTCGCCGTATGATCCCGCGACGAAAGTGATCTTCACTGATCCCGGCTGGTAGGTGAGCACGGTGGGCCAGTAGGTGCCCTTGGCGGGAACTATGCGGGCTGGGATCGATGTGGTGTCGACAACGTATTGCGCTGGATCTAATGTCTGCGGTGCGCCGGTCGAGTCGACGTAGGTGATCGACGTGACGCTGACGGTTGCAGGACGGGGAAGGTCGATGGTGATCTTGTCCCAGAAGCTGGCGTAGTGGGGCCAGTCGTTCCGGTTGGCCGGATTGATGGTGCCGTTCTCGTCCCACCAGAGTGGGAAGTAGTCGAGCGTGCGCAGCCATGTCTGGTTGAAGAAGGCTCGGTGCGTGTACTTCTCGCAGTACTGGCGGGCCGCGATAGCGTATGCGCCAATGAGGAGATCATCATCCGGGAAGTCAACTTTGAGGTGGCTCTTCGCCATCTGCAGCGATACCGGCTCGACGGTGGGCGGTGTCACGAGTTGGAGGGACAGTGGCATTTAGAGTCTGGAGGCCTTCTCACGTTTGCGCTTCGGTGGGATAGAGGTGACGGAGTTGAGCAGGTAGGTCTTTGCTCGGCCTTCGCTGATCCAGCGGAGGCCAATGGTGTCAGGAACATCGAGGAGTTCGTTGACCAGGATGGGCCGAAGGGAGACATTCTCATCGGAGAATGTGTGCAGGATTCGAATCAGCATGGAAGACATCGTGCGAGGCCGCACCGGTCAGGGCGCGGCCTCACGCATCGGGCTAGATGTGAGTTGCGAGCTTCAGGAGAGGGTGCGTACCGGCGTCTGTGGAAGCGCCACCGACACGGGCGTAGGCGAGGAAGCCCACCTCCAGCGAGTCAGCGAAGCGCTCATCGAGACGACGGATGCTCAGGTCGCCATCGGTGCGCAGGAGGTAACCCTGGCTGAAGTCTCCGAAGAGCACGCCGGTGTTGCCAGCAACCGCAGCCGACGGGAGTGCCTGGTTGAGCACGATCGGACGACCGAGGATGTGGTCCAGCACTCCGGACGACGGGTTGGGGATGAACAGAGGACGGTTCAGCGTGTCCTTCAGGCCCATCACGTATGCGCGGGTCGTCGAAGACATTACCCACGAACTGGTTCCCTCGTACGCAGGGTCGAGCGCACCGTAGATCGCGGTGAAGTCGTCGAAGTTCGGACCAGTGTTCGCGACGGTGGTCGCGCCCAGGGTTGCGCCGGTGATGATCGAAGCGACGTTGGACGCGTTACCGTTCGTGATCAAGAACTCGAGACCACGGAAGTACCGCAGGCCGTACTTATCACGCAGCCAGGCATTGAGGTCGAAGTAGCTGTCCTCAAGCTCCTGCACGGAGACCTTCACCATGGTGGCCACGGTATCGGTCTGCATGATGAAGCCGGAGAAGGCCGGATCAACTTCACCGACAACTGTGTTCTCGCCGGTCATCGTGGTCAGGGTGTTGCCCGTGTCGTTCGACATGGAGACCTTGATCGGTGCACCGTTGTTGTTGGTGACCTTCTTGCCGACGATGCTGACCGTGTTACCGACCAGCTTCTGCGCGTCGATGAGAGTCGGCAGAAACTGCTGCGGGATGATAGTGCCAGCGTTGACGGTGCTCAGGTCGCGACGCTCACGGAGGATAGAGCGATCTTCCTGGGACAGGTTGTCCTTACCGAAGCGGATGTAATTCTCGAAGGCGCGGGCTTCGGCCTTCTGCTTTTCGTTACCTTCGACCGAACCGTCGCCGGGTGCGGGGCGGGGCGGGCGCTGGGTGGAGCGGGTCTCGGTGTCGAGCTGCGCGAAGCGCTCAACGAGGGTGATGTCGGCCTCGAGAGCTTCGACGTCAGCAAGCATCTTGTGGGCGGAGGTGCGCTGCTCGGCGGTGACAACATCCTGCTGGAGAATTGCCTGCGCGTCCGTGATCAGCTTGATGCGCTGTTCCTTCATGTCTTTCAGAATCATGGTGAGTCCTTTGAGTTCGCCGGTTGTATGCCGGGGGCTGGAGCAATGGGTTGGCGGAGGGCGCAGGACAGCGCACGGCGGCGGGCCGGTGCTTCGCAGCAGCAAGGCGGACGGGTGCGAATGAACGCATCAGACGGAGCTGACCGAGGACCTTGCGAAAGGTGGGGTTTATTTCATGCGGAGAGATGCGAGCTTGAGGCGGAGTTCCATGGTCTCTTTCCAGTCACGGGAGCCCATCTCTACGTCGTCATCATCGCGGTGCTCGCAGTTGGAGTCGCTGCATGCGGTGTCGGAGCAGTTGACGCAGTCGCCATCCTTGCATTCCTGACATCCACAGGTGCAACCTTCATCTCGTGTCTCGTTGATCCGAGACCGGATCTCCTTGGGTGCTGATCGGAGTGAGACTGAGGTGTCGGGGTAGGCTGGGGCGGCGGTGATCGTCACCTCGTAGAGGTCGACATCGAGCAGAGTACGAACGACGCGGCCTTCATTGTCCTCGTTCCACACATCGTTCTGACAGACGAATCCGAAGGAGCATCCGTCCACATCACCACGCTCGATTGAGACGACGAGGTCGTTGGCTGTGGTGGTGTCCGGCAGGATGCACTCGAAGCGCAGCCCGGTCTGATCGATGGTCAAAGTCAGCGTGCTCGACTTTGTGCGGCCTAGGACGAGTGAGGTGTCATGCGAGTAGAGGCAGAGCACATCAGGCGATTCCTGGAGTGTACGAGTAAACGTTGAGGAGGACACCAGCTCGAACCAGCCACCCATGTCCAGGGACAGCGAGTTGAAGACGGAGCTGTATCCGGACAGGACGCGTTGGCTCTTGTCGTTGGTCGCAACGCGGAGTTCGCGGGCTTTGATCTGGCGTACTTCGCGCTTATTCATTCGGTGTCTCCGTGATACTTGCTTCCGCTGCGGCTGCTGCGGCGTCGCGGTGTGTGTTGATGTGCAGCGAACGGATCGCCTTCACGAATTCTTGCTGAGCCTGAGCGTCAAGTTCTGCCTCGGTGAACGTCTCGGCACGCTTTGCCATGGACCGGCAGACCGATTCGATATTCTTCGCCGAAACATACGTGTCACGGTTCTCTACTTCTCCGTAGGCGTGGCTAACTGCAGCCTCGGAAATGGATATGAGGACTGGCTTGAACAGTGCGGAAATGGTGTCGAAATCACGCTTTTCACGCTTGATAAGCCGCTTAAACGCGTCTCGGTAGATCGTTATGTAGGCCGAGGAGTACCGGTTCAGCATCGACCGTTCAGCTGGGGTTGGCGCACCGTCAGGGTTTGGCTGAGGTCCGCCGATGGGCTGATCCTGCAGGGACTCGGTGTCCAGGAGACGGGCTGAGTTTTGCATGTTAACAGGGGACCAGTAAACATCTCCTGTCGGGCCGATTGGGTTGAGTCCGAGATCTTCACGCACATCGTTGGTGCTGAAGAATCCCCACTGCTTGCCGGTTGCGAAGCCGGTCATCGTAGTCGAGAAGTCTCCGCGCAGTCGTTCCGTAACGTCGAACTGGACGAAGAAGCGACCAGAGTTGCGTCCGATGACCGGGAGCAGCTTGCGGGCCAGCTCAGCTTCGAGCCTGGATAAGTACGGTCTCAAACTGTCGGTAATGAACATCAACGAGGACTGTTCGGCGTTCGAGTTTGATAGCTTGCTCGTGTCGCCCACCATGTGAGGAGGGATGCGGAACAAGGCTGCCAGCTCGGTGCGCTGGAACTGACGCGTTTGGAGGAACTGGCTGTCCTCCGGGCTAATGCCGATTGGCGTATAAGTCCAGGAACCGGGCAACACAGCGGTGCGGCCTTGGTTCTCGCCGCCCTGAGTACGTTCCCAAGACTCCTTCACTGCCTGCATTTCAGGATCGTCCAGATCGGATGAGGTGGAGAGGATTCCGCCTGGCTTAGCGCCATTGCCGAAGTATCGAGCACCGAACTTCTCTGACGCTCGTGCTAGTCCAATTCCTTGCCGGGCAAGCTGGATGGGGCTTAGGCCCTTGAGACCGTCGAACGAAAACAAAGGTACGTGGAGCACATCGGCTGAGGCGATGACGCGGAACTTACCCTGAGCCATTCCGTCGGTGGTCTGGTAGACGAGGTCTCCGTTGCTGTCACGCTTGGGTTCGGTGAGCTGAGGGTGCAGCGGCCAGAGGGCGACGGGGCGATCAGCCTTATCGCGCTGGATCTCTGCAAAGCAGTTTCCGGTCAGCGCGAGTGCGCCAACCATCGACTCCCAGAACGTGAATGATGTCATCTCCGAGTTCGGAGCCACTCCAAGCAGGTGGGAGAGGATGTGATCTGTGGACTCTTTGCGGCCCTTGTCGATGCGCTCGTACACCTTGACTGGCAGCGATGCGACGGACTCGGATAGAACTCTTACGCACGCGTAGACCGTGGCCTGTTGCAGAGCGGTCGAGATCGAGACCTGTTCGCCGCTGGCCGTCGGCTCGCCGGAGGAAGCCCAAGCGAGGAAGCCAGAGGTGGACAGCGGGATGGCGGGGTTATTGAGTGGGTCGCCACGCAGCTCAAGCTGCGTTATCGCAGGTGTCCGCAGTTCACGGGCGAATTGTTTGATGGCAGACTTGAATCCCATGCTACGGGTGATCCTTATATGACGAATGGCGTGAATGATTTCCTCTTCTTGGCTGGAATGACCATGGCGCGCGACATTCCAATGAAGAGGGCGACAGCTGGATCGATCTTTGCTTCTGGCTTCGGCTTGTCCGGCATCGTCAGATTGCCGGCAGGTGTCTCTCTGGATAGAACGTTACCCATCGACCATGTCAGAATTGGGTGTCCGTCATAGTGGAAACGGCCATCGTAGACAGCTGCTTCCAGCTCCTTCATGGCCGGCGACAAGACCGCAGGCGACGGGGAACCTCAGCGAGCGTTACGCCAGTAGCTTCGTTGATACGCTGCACGTACTGGTCCGCATAACGGGCGTCAAACGCCAGTTCCCGGACCTTGTACTGCTGAATGTCTCTGATGGCGTCCGCTTCGAGAATGGAATAGTCCATGCTGTTCCCATTAGTGGCGATAAGGAACCCGTCATGCTTCCAACGCTGATAATGCTGATTGGCTGGATCATTGATCCTGGCCTCAGGTAGGTAACAACGTGTGAATGCGTAATAGTGGGCTTTTCCATCGATGTCGCGCCGGAACAACCGGATCGTAGCGGCGAGATCAATCTTGCTAGCAAGGTCGGACGAGTGAATACAGACATCGTCCTTAAAGTCTTCGACCTTGAGGGAGGTATCAGCACACCGGCGGAAGAACTCCATGTTCATCCAGGCGGTCGCTGCTGTGACCCAGTGGTTAAGATGCTTGCATCGGAACGTACCCTGCTTCGCCGAGTTGCGTACCGCTTCGGCTTGAGCTTCAACCAGGAACTCTTCAGATACACTGACTCCGAAGTTCGGGTTTGCTTGAAGTAGGGCTTCCCTGCTGGTCCAATCGACGTCAGGGTCTGCGGTGTAGATCGCGCCGAAGAGACGATCATTCGGGATGGTGCCGTTGAGCATCTGCTCGACTTCACCCTGCTTGGAGTGACACGGCCCTTCGATCGTGTCGCCGGCGGTGGAGATGATGAGCTTGAGGGGCTGTGACCTGCCGACCATCGAGGTGGACTGGGCGTCGTACAGCGAAGAGTCTTTCCACTGGTGAGCTTCGTCACCGATGAACAGGTGAGTCATTGCACCGTCTCGGCCTGAGCCGATGACGGGCTTCATGCGTGAGCGGGTCGATGGTTGGATCAGGGACTTGGCGTTGACAACGATGCCGAATCGCTTGCAGAGCTCAGGCAGCCCTTCGAGCATCGCTTTTGCAGGCCGGAAGACTTCCCATGCCTGTTCCTCGCTCAAGGCGCCGCAATACGTCTCGGCTCCAGGCTCACCATCGAAAAACGTCATGTAGAGCGAGATGGCGGCAGCCAGGGGAGACTTGCCATTCTTCCTCGGGATCAGCAGGACGGCTTCCTTGAACCGGCGCAGACGGGTGTCTACGTCAACGAATCCAAAGATGGAGCACACGATCCACACCTGGAAGTCTTCAAGGAGAAGAGGACTTCCCTGCTTCTCACCCTTCTCATGGGGGCAGAGCTGGATGAACTTGCAAACCCTCTCGGCTCGTTCGGGGTCGTAGGTCCAGCGCCAGTCGGTGCGGGCTAGGTCATCCAGGTAACGCTGACAGGATTTCTGGATCCACTGGCAGTTCGGGATCTCGCCGGTGACGACACGGGTGCAATAGTTGAACGCACGCTGGCTAAAGTTTTCAGTTGAGGAAGTTGTAGGGATCGGACTCGGCCGGCTTACTTGATTGGTCTGGTTCGACATTCAACTTTGCTCTATCTGCCGGGGATAGCCCGAGCCTCCCCAGGCCATTCATGAGCTGGGCTACTTCAGACGCGCGGGATAGTGTCCCGCTACGGAATGCTTGCGTCAGCCTGCACACAACCTCGAGGATGATTCGGTCAGAGGAACCAAGTGAGCCCGCGGGAGCGCAGTCTACGATCTCTTTCCAGACAGCCTTCTCTTCCTTATTGAGGTGTTTGGGCGCCGGGCCTATAGCTGACGCTGGCCTCGGCTCTGCTTTACGCTGAGTGAACCGCTTCGGATTCTTCGCGATGGCTCCACTCAGTTCGTGAGCTTCGATCGACTTACGGTGAGCTGGCATAGGATGGTCGGTTTTGCTGAAGTGTGGGTATGAAAATGCGACCGGTGTGTGGTCTCGCGTGCCGCTGCCTGAAACAAATGATGACCCCATACCCCGTGCAGCACCTTTAAGACCCTGCCGTACAACGACTTACGTTGACTCTGCATCACAGAGCGTAGGTGCAATGATGAAACCAGTTTCTATTCCATTCGGATGCAGTATGGTTGGCTGTTCAGTTGATGCTGTTGGGTTCTTTCGTGAGAGAACAGACTCGTTCAGTCAGAAACATGGATACACATCAGTTCCTACTGGTCTTAAGTTCTGTTGGTGTGTCGAACATAAGAAAGCAGTGACTGACTTTGTTGATGGCCGACTTGGAACGTCAGTCTTGCTCTGATGTCTTGTTCACCTCGTCTGACTCAGTCTTGTCTACGATGTATCGCTTGGTAGAAGGAACCTGGTTGACGGCTCTATGGTTGCCGGGCATCATCGGCGGCCACACGCTGTTGAACGACTCTGATCCTGTTCGCTTAGACCGTATCCAAGACATTAGTTTCATTGATACACCTGATCGCAGGGTGAGTCATCATCTACCGTGGTCTTGATGATCTTCGTGTCGGCACTGATGCGTCGCTGTGAGCCGTCTTCGTTCAGCACCTTGCTGTAGAGCACAGGCTGTGTGCAGTCGACGATGACTGCTCTGGTGTGATGATCGTGAACGAGATAGAACTGGGCAACGTAATGCAACTCGAGTGTCTTGGGGTGCGGTTCGGATCTAACACGACCGTGCAACGGATAGATTCTGTGACCGGTCACGGGACACATGTCTGAGTCAGGAACGGTACACACAGCGTTTGCTGGAATCGGCCTGTGTCCGACGACGCTCACTGGCACTTGAAGCAGCAGCTCATCACCGTCATAGACTTGATAGACTTCACGACTCATTCAGTTGATCCTTTGTTCATTGGCGGTCTTGGCGCGGTGACAAGCACGGCAGAGTGACTGCAAGTTGGAAATGTCTAGTCGTCGTTCAGGTGACACTGATATTGGTACTTTATGGTCAACATCAGTTGCTGTTACGAGGCGGCCGGCTGCCAAACAGGCGACACATAGATATCGATCGCGCTTCAGTGCGATGACTCGCAAGCGCTTCCATGATGCGTCGTAGCCACGAGATGCTGCTGATCCACGCCACCGGTCATGATCTCTACGGTGATCGGCGTGGGCTTCACAGTATCCACTGGCGACCAGTTCTGGACAGCCCTGTCGTCGACATGACTTCTTCGCTGCATAGGGCATGACTACTTCGCCGGCGGGACAGATAGGTTCTTGATCGGAGACGGAACGAAGAGACCGAAGACTGAGAGCATCCCACCATATATAAGGTTGTGCTTGATCTTCAGCAGTCCGGCTGGAGTGAAGAGATCTTCGATGTGCTCGGCTGAAGTCAGGAACTGATGTGTCGTGAGCGCGGCGCCAGAGATGATAGTGACAGAAGCTGTCTTGATTGCAGTCTCAGCGTGTAGAACGCTGGACTTGATGGCGGGTAGATTCGCCTTGAGCTGGTCGGTGAGTGTCGACATTAGAATGCCCTTCCTACAGCGACACCGAGTAGGACCTGACCGATAGTGGTCAGCATCTTCTTCCATGCTGGCTGAATCTTGATCTTCTTGAGGGCAACGTTCTCTGTTGTGAGATCCGCTTCCTTCTGTTTCTCGAGAGTGACGGTTTGTTTGCAGCTGTTCAACTCAACCGACTGCTCTTTGCAGCTCATTGCGTTATCAGCCAGTGTCTTCAGATCATTGCCTGTGATGGTTGCTACAGGTACAGTGCCTGCTGCTTTATCGGCCGCGGTGGTCACTGCTGGTGTGGTCGGTGTGGCTGGAGTCGTGATCAGCGGTGTAATGGTGATCGGAGCCGGCGACGCCTGCTTGAGAGCAGCGATCGCCTGTTGGACTGTCTGAACGGCCTGAATCTGCTGCTGAATGGCTGCGACTTGGGTCTGGGTGTCGGCGTGGATCGCCTGGATCTGTTTGTCTATCGTGGCTTGCTGAACTTGCCCTTGCTGGACTGCCTGGGAAGCCAGAGCGTTCCTGGCAGCGTTGGCGTTCGACTCGTGTACGTACAGGAAGCCGACCGTGGAAGCCGCGAGGATGACAAAGGTCCAGGTACGGATGTGATCGTGGAAGATCGACGAGCTGAAGATCGAAGTTACTGTCGGTGCCTCTGTAGTCGGGGTCGTAGACATGAATTAGGTTCCTGAGGACTGCGAGAAGTGACCGGGAACTTCACTACTCCAAGATGTTGGCGAGTAGATACACGAAGGTCCTCTAGCAGAGCAGTGACTGTGTAACCAGTCGTTGGAGTAAGGAGGCTCTGTCTCCTGTCATCCCGTTACATGGCACGCTTGGTAGCTCAGGTCATCTAAACGAGCTCACCTCTCCGGATTGGCCGACTACTCAGGCTGGTACCAGATCAAAGCTGCTCGCCGCCGGGTGTTCATTCCGGACTCCCCAGACCTTCGTATGAACAGCTGAGCCGTTCGCCTGGGTGCATTAACCATTACTTGCTTACCCGGTCGTGTATCCGGGCGGCAGCTGCGCTTACGCCAGCTGCCCCGAGAGCGGATCTTCTCTGCTGTGAGGACCCGATCGTGTTGGCGGCCCACCCGATTTTCACGCCATGGATGACTCCAGGGTTTGTGACCAGCTGTGTAATCAGCTGGGGGAATCTGGTGGATGTGGACCCTTACTTCTACGGCTGCCAGAGCTATAGGGCCGCTCTTTTCTGACAGCTAATGGTGCTTATGTCGATCGTGCAATAGGGTGATGCTGGTGCCAAAGACATCACCGACTCTGCTCTATTTCAGTTGCGGAGGGAGTCTGCACGCGCTGGATGCCTGGGGCACGGAGCGGAGCGAGAGTCGGTGGAGTGGCCGCCGTTGTGCTGCCCATCTAGGGGACTCGGCCGCGGCCTGCCGGAAGAGTTGAGGCTCAGTGGCCTCTACTACCTTATTCCGTCCAAGTGAGGGAAATTGGCCCCTGTTTCAGCAAGATAGGGCACTTTATTTGCGAGTGACGATCTGAGGTTGAGAGTGCAAAGTGAGTGCACACCTGATTCATGTGGGGGATAGAGGGGCAGTCTGAGTATCGGCGGGATCGTGTATCCCCTCTACGTCGGCAGGCTGCTCGAGAACACAAAGGCTTCTACTGATCCACATCGGCCCATGTCGGCGGCTCCAGCCCGACCGCAGGGCCTGAACTCTCCAAACTCACAGTCTCCACCACTGTCCTTTGAGTATTTAAGGTCTCGTCTTTCGGGTGGGACACCGACATGCAGAATGTTGTTGTCTTGGCCTTGCTGTGGGTAGACAGTGATCTGAGTGACTCGGTGGAGGCTGAGTACTCGACTGGATAGTAGTTGTAATTAGGTTCGTTGCAATTCAGGTGTCGTCTACCGGCGGAAGCCGACCTGAAGCCTTCTGGGCATTAATTTGGTGTTTGTCCGCGAACCGCTATACTAGTCGAAAGTAGAAGCCCCGTACGGGACTTCCGAGTCAAGCGACTACCTTTGACTCGTTCCATCAATTGGATACTTTCGAATCATGACGAGCAACACCACCTCCCTCAAGTCCAAACGCGGCCGCAAGCCCAGCGACCTGGCCGACTTCATCGGGAAAACATTCGGACGATTGACGGTCATCCGGCGAGCTCCACGCAAGTCGGCTACAGACCGCAACCCTCAGGTTGAAGTTGTCTGCTCCTGCCCTAAGAAGAAGACCAAAGTAGTTCGCACACAGGACCTTCGTGATGGCAAGATCGTGGGCTGCGGATGCCGTGGCACGGAGACGTTCAATGATTTTCAGGACCGGCAGGCGCGCAAACTGGATCCTCGCGCTTGCCGGCAGATCTTCACGGATGCCTACCGCTTCCCCAAGCAGGACCCGAAGGTAGCCAAGCGGAATAACGTACACCCGTACGTTATCCGCGCTGTGGTTCGCCTCCACCAGGCTCGTTTGATACGCAAGTTCAAGGGTCTGTTCACATCAAGCAAATATGGGAATGCTCCTTCCCGCCAAGGTACTGGTTTACTGCTGGCCGAATTCAGATTCCTCCGTGCCCACTTCTTTCGGTTCCTGGTCAACTCGGGATCGAGGTATGACCGGTGGGCTCTCAAGTCGGAGTTCCGGGAAGTCACGACTGAGGATGAGGATGAAGGTCTGGTTCTCGAGTGGGATGACTTGGACGAAGATTTCCGTGCCAACACTCTCCGATGGAGTCCCGGCGCTGCTGAATTACTGGCAGCCTGATCAGGGCTTCTGATCTAATGCCGCGCCAAGCCGCAATATCCCTCTAACCCCTCCGCTCCGCCCTCCATCCCACCGACCGTCATTGAACGGCAACCGCGTCTCCCCCGGCGCACATCGAAGGTACAACTCAATGACAGAAGCAACACGCACAATCCCTCTATCACGCGCACTCGTAGCCCGAGTAGATGAAGCAGACTACGACGAGCTCTCCAAACATAAATGGTACGCACGCTACAGTGAGTCATCGCGCTCTTGGTACGCATTCCGATCTGGTTACGTCAACGGCAAGCGATCGACGATTCAGATGGCACGCCAGATCCTAGGACTCAAACATGGAGATGCTCGACAGCCAGACCATAAAAACCATGACACTCTGGACAACGTTCGAGGCAATCTGCGTATCGCCACCCGAAAGCAAAACTGCCGGAACCGCCGGCGACGCACCGACAACGTGTCAACGTTTAAAGGGGTCAGCTGGAACAAGGGTGCCAGTAAGTCCGGAAGATGGCGCGCGCAAATCTGGGTCAACGGCACAAACAAGCTGATAGGTCATTTTGATGATCCGATCGAAGCCGCGAAGGCCTATGACCGACGCGCTCGGCAGGAGCAAGGAGAGTTCGCCTACACCAACTTCCCGGCGGAACAGGTGGCTGCTTAATGACGACTCCTCCCCTGCTCATAGTCACCTCCGCAATCATCGCTGCATCGATCCTCGCATCCACCTACTATCGAGTCCGCCTTTCATTGCTCGAACGTAAATTCCGCAAGCTCGATCAGTAACCTGATCTTCCCATTTAGACCACGTCCTTCCCCAATCAAGCCGGCATCGATCCCCTCGATGTCGGCTCCCGCCAAGCACCAGCTACGAAAGAGACCAATGCCTCCTGCTACCGCCCTCGCCTCGTTTAATCAGACCGAACCCGAACCAGAACTCGTAGAGCGCATCCCCATGCACCAGGCCCGCGCAATCATGAAGCCGGCGCCGTCCTTGAAGCCCGGTCCATCGATGATGGATGGCTGCCTCATCGATGAGCCGGAGAGTTTGGCGATTCGTGACGCCTGGCGATTCGCATTCCCGATCCGAACTGTCACGCGTGAGCAGTTTGAAGAGATGACGACGCGCAACACGGTGGTGTTCAATGCATAGATTAGATACGCTCTACCGAGAGTGGACAGAATCGGGACGTCAGAATCCCGATGCTCTCCTTCGGGAAATCATAAAGATCGCACGGGCGATTGTTTGGAGTCGTGCACCTCGACATGCAGATGAGATCGCCCAGGAAACCGCAGTGTATTGCTGGAAGCATCTCGCGCAGTTCGATCCGGCGAAGTCTAGCTTGACTGGCTGGGTTAGGCTCAAATCGAATGCGACTCTCAATGACCATCTTGCCTGGATATACCGAAGCAGAGAGATCTTCGCCGACGGTATTGAGATCGACCAGATCGACTATGCCGGCGATCATGAGGGCCTTTCAACTCAAGCCTACGAGCGATTGAGAATTGCCTTCGGCGATCAGAAGCCTCTGCTTGATTTGCTCATCGCCGGCTACTCCATGACAGAATGCGAATCACTGCTTGGTCTCTCGCGTAAGGCCATCCGCTATCAGCTGGAGAAGATCAAGAAGGCTGCAGCATCGGCTACAGGAACTAACCCTGGACAGCTCAGAGGATTCGAGGATTGTGAATCTCAACGGGCTGCCTGACGATTTATAATCGACGTCATCAAGGATAATCTTGAGCGGGCAGTCGGTGGTCCACAACACCTGCTACCTGACTTCATCGGCTGAATCAAGCTGCTGAGGGTCACATGAACAACGCCCGATGCTCAGGCATCAGGAGTAACGTATGTGGAGATTGATAAATGAATACTGAAATGCTTGTAACACCTCCAGATGGTTCGATGTTTTATTCATCTAGGAAGTCGTTGGGTTTCCTCAATGCATTGTCTAAGTTGGGTGACCATATATCGTTTCGTGAAGCTCTGACCCTTGTAATTGATTGGGCGATGGATGCAGAGTCGGCAGAAGCGATAGCGTACTGGCTATGGCAAAACAAGATGAATCCTGAAGATGACAGTTTTTATGTCTTCGCGGCTAATCTTGCGTATGCCTTCGGTAACGATGGACACTTGGAACCATACGACATGGAAGGCTTTCTCGATGAGTAAGGCTAAGACCATTGCTGATCGAATCGAGGAGTATTGCTGCTTGATGACCGCGCAGCAGTTGGCCGAACTACTAGGTGAGTCGGTGAAAACACTGTATGCCAGAGTCAGCCGAGGAGCAATGCCAGCCGTGAGAATAGGTGGGGCGGTCAAGTTCGACCCTGTCATGACGGCTATCTGGTTGAGAGAACAATCGGCATAAACACTAAAGCCTCCGGCGAATAACCGGAGGCTTCTTTGTTTGTGTACGTGGTCGCTACAGGTATGAAGGCAGATTGTTCACGGCGAGCTGTACCGATGAATCCTCAGATGGCCTCAAGTAGCGCATGATCGATTCGAGGTCCGAATGACCCGACAGCTTCATTACGGTTCGGATGTCTACGCCACTGCGTAGCAACCGGGTGATGAAGGTTGCTCTGAATCGGTGCAGATACCAGAACCCACATTCCTTATTCCGTCCAGCACACCCTTCACATTCACCACAGCTGAGTTCAGCGCTCCGAGCAAGTCCCTTCAATCGCCGTAGTAGATGACCATCAGGAGCATCATCACGTCCGCCACGCTTACCGAATATCAACTTTGGTGTCGGATGCGTCTCACGATACGCCTTTAGCCGGTTTAGCAGATCGGCGGGTACTGGAACGTCTCTCTGTTCGGCATCCTTCACTTTGAAGTCATACCGGGGGTTCGATTGAACTCTAAGAGTCTTCGCTGTCCAGTTGATCGAGCGCCATTCGAGATGCATAGCCTCCTGTTCACGTAGACCACACGCTAGGAAGACACCAAACAATAGCCTGTCGTATTCCGTGGTGAGCGATGCAAAGAGCGGCTTGAGATCGCTGTCCTCGAAGATCTCTACGCTTTGCTCTTCGTATCGAGGCGCTGGCCCGCACACCACATCAGCATCCATGCCAGCGAAAAGCATGAATGACCTGAAGTTACCGTGTCGGTTGTAGAGGGTCCGATCAGCGAGACCACGCTTGCGCATAGCTGCCTGGAACTTAGTCATGTCCTCGCGCGTGATCTGGTCGACGTAAACCTTGTTGCATGTCAATTGGAACTCTGCGACCGCGTTGTCGACGACCTGGGCGGACTCGAGCGCCCCACGCGCTATGGCCGCCTCCTTGTATCCCGACCTGGCATCTCTGATTGTGACTCGTTTTACGTCCGTCACGACTTCCAGGTCTACAGCCTTGGCCTCGACTAGAGCATCAACTCTGCGTTTCTTTTGGTTGAGGGCAGCCAGCGCGTCGGTCGCATTACCTTTGACCTTAGTCCAGACAGTCTTCGATCCTGAGTATGAACGAAGCTCATAGTGCCCCACAGGAAACGAGCGTTCGAATCCCTTAACGACAACCGCATTGGGCTTAACTTTCCCATTGGCCGACATCACAACCGGGTAGCGTTGCCATCCATTCTCAGTCTTACACTTGCGATACAGAGCGACAGTTCGATTTGCCATCGGTCTTGCGTCTCCTCCTCAAAAACAGTACCATAACCGTACCAAGGAGCCAAACACAGTGAATTTACTGGAAAATTACATGGTATGGGTAGAATCCCTCCCTCTCCGCCATCTACTAGTTCCAGAGACATCCAGATGAACCGCAATAACCCCCGCCAATGCTGGGGTTATGTTCTTTCGGCTTCCAGTGAGGTACAGTGAAAGCCAGCCTTCAGTGAGGGTAGATCCGCGGGTACCTCACTTGCGTCATGCGGGTACATCCAAAAAGCGGGCTCGAGGGCACAATGGCGCTGACCGATACGGAGATCAAAAGGGCGAAAAGAGAGAGAAGGCCTACAAGCTGAGCGATGGCAGAAACCTCTATCTGTGGATCACGCCTTCGGGTGGGAAGTTGTGGCGCTGGGCCTATAGGCATGAGGGAAAAGAAAAGCTGATGACCTTTGGAAGATACCCTGAGGTATCGCTTGCGCTGGCCCGGGAGCGCCACGTGGAAGCCCGGAAATTATTGGCTGTGGGAGTTTGATCCCATGGCAGAACGAAAGGCCAAGAAAATCGCGGATCAAGCTGCCGGCGAGAACTCCTTCGCCAGTCTTACACAGCGGTGGTTGGAGCATTGGCAGCAGGGGAAGAGTTCTCGCCATGTAGATTCGGTGCGACGGCGGATTGCGGCCGACATTCTCCCTCGCCTGGGACAACGCCCTATCGCCGAGATAGACGCATCTGAGTTGGTCGCGATGACCAAGGCGATTGAGCAACGCGGAGCTGGCGATATTGCCAAACGAGCTCTACAAGTCGCCGCACAGGTTTTTCGGTATGCGATCGCCCATGGGTATGCCACTCGTAATCCCGCTATTGAGTTTCGACCGAGTGACATTTTGAAGGCCACCCGCAAGACGAACTATGCTCGGGTAGATGCCAAGGAACTTCCGGACTTGCTTAAGAAATTGAGGTCTATCAAGGAACGCATGTTACTCGACTCGCCATGAAACTCTTAGCACTAACCTTCGTTCGAACGAGTGAATTGATCGAGGCGAAGTGGTCCGAATTTGATCTGGAGGAGCTCGTTGGGATATTCCTGCCGAGCGCATGAAGATGCGTACCCCTCATATTGTTCCTCTGGCTAAGCAATCGTTAGAAATCTTAGTTGTCCTGAGTGGACTGTCTGGGCACAGCGACTGGCTGTTTCCCGGTGATCGGAATCCGGCCAAACCGATGAGCAACAACACAATCCTCAAGGGGCTTGAGCGGATGGGATACAAAGGCAAAATGACTGGGCACGGTTTTCGAGGGGTAGCCTCTACGATTCTGCATGAGCAGGAGTATGCACATGAGCACATAGAGCTCCAGCTCGCGCACTCCCCAAGGAATGCAGTAAGCGCGTCCTACAACCATGCCCTGCATCTGAAGTCGCGAACAAAGATGATGCAGGATTGGGCGGATTTCTTGGAACAGACTCAACGAGGCGCCAAGGTTTTGGCATTCCGCGAAGTGGTGGCATAGTCCCGAGGACCAAATCGCAGCGCGGTCGGGGGAAAATTCGAAACCTGACCCTCTGGTCCCAAAGAATAGACTCGAGACTTGTGTGCGTTTAGACATAGTTGTTAGACCTAGTATTTTCAGTTGTTTGAGCAGATCTCCTCCTACGCGGTACAACTCCATCTGAACAGGCCCCCGCTACAGCATCCGCTACAGTCGACGTTGATTGACGCTGTTATTACTCCGGACGCTATCCGAAGTTCCCGCCGCATTTTGTCGAACGTTATTGATGCAATCTGGGGATCCTTTGATCAGAAAGCGTTTTCGACCTCGCAGCTCGCGAAATCGGCAAGAGTTGGCGCGACGGAACTTCGATACTCAGTCGGGCGGGCGGCTCCTCAGCATCGGTTCCTAACAGGGTGAAAGTCAAAGCCATATCGGTCATAAAAACCCTTACTAAATAATTTCGACAGGGATTGCTTCAATGATTCAGCTAAAGTAAATATTTTCAGTAACTTAGGAAGAAATCTCACTTGCTTTTGGATAGGGATAGGACTGACATAGACGGGTCAAATACCCCATTTTGGTCTCTCAAATTCACTAATGTTCTCCGTCCACTCTGGTGCTAAAGTCTCATCAAGCTTCATTTAGCACCGGTAACCCAGGAGTAGTGACCTTATGCGGACCCAAAGTGTTGCAATGCTTGGATTAGTTGTCATCTGCCTTGCGTCTGCCTCCCCATCGAAGGCTGATACGATCTTCACGAACCTTGGACCCGGCCAGTCCTTCAACCCAAACGGCGGCTGGGTCATCGGAGACTGTTGCAGCGAAGGCCCAGGCCAGGTCTTTGCCTTTCCCTTCATCCCCACTCAAACTGCCACCTTCACCGACGCCACCCTCGCGCTGCAACGCATATCAGGCCCCAGTCCGCTCAATGTCGAAATTCAAACGAGCTCCGGCGGCATGCCCGACGCGATTCTCGACACACTGACCCAGACCATGGACCTCTCACCAATCCCTTCTCTGGTGGACTTTACCTGCTCGACCTGCGGTGTTCTCAACGCCGGAACCCTCTACTTCCTCGTCGCCCAGCAGACCAATCCCCTCAACGTGGCCTCCTGGGGATTCAGCAACAGCCAAATCGACACGGCCTTCTTCAACGAAAACGGCAGCGCCACCGGCCCGTGGACTCCGAACACTGGTCCCATCTCCGCCTATGAACTGCACGGTGTCGCAATCGCACCCGAGCCGCCGAGCGCTCTCCTCCTTGCCTCCGGGCTCATCGCCCTCCTGGCCGTCGGCTACAAGAGATTCGTCTAGCCCAAGCGCAACCTCGCAACGACGCGGGCGATCAGACCGCCGCCAGATCCCCGCCTCAAAATCACCACGCCCCTACCGCGGATACAGACTCGCCGGGTCATACGGCCCCTTCGCATTCCCCAGCCCTCCCACAAACTGCAGCGTAGGAATCCGTTGATCCACATCCGGCAGCGCCGGAAACGCCTCATGCGGCTCCCCCTGATACCAGTACGCCACCGAGTAGTAGTTATCCGACCGATGATTCGCATGCCCATGCTCGATACTCGCCCTTATCGACTTCGCAAACAGAACCGGCGAATCAAAGTGAAACCGATACATACTCGACCGCTCTCAATGTTCTAGGTCCTCGCCGACTCATCGAACCGCCTAGACAATCCCCGCTGATCAGGGGAGGGTAGGCAAGGGCGTCGCTCTCTGAGCAGCAGACTCGTTCACGCTCAAGCTTTACTCGCAATCGCGCCGAGACCCATACGATGTCGGTAGTTTATGTCTTCGCATATGAATATCAAGCGATAGCTAAAAGAGCCGTCTCCTCTCTGAACTCGAGGCGATGAGGCACACAATGGGTATCGCGTCGCGGCCCGCGGATCAGTTCAAGTGTCACGAGACTGTCGTCTGGAAATGCTGGGCTCAGTTCCAACCTCAGATATTCGAATAGTTGCCTGCTGCGAGATAGTCGCGGCTCAGCAGTTCCCCAAGAGCTTTTGGAACGCCTCCCGCAGTTGCAGGCTGGATGTAAACCTGAGACGATACGCGGGTTCGACGGAGGAGGCGGCATCGGCTGCGGGCCAGGTCTGCGAAACCAGGGCGGGTATACCGATTCCTGGTTTGAGGGCATTACACACGTTACCCATCGACTGATGATTCATGCAGGCCGGGAAATGGATATTGTCGAGCGTTTACAGCTAACCGAGGATGAAACGATGTTGATTTTCGAGCAGGAAATCTATGCCGAAGGTCGTACCGTGAAACGGAAGGAAGAATTTCCCGTCGCCCTAACGGGCGAATCCTTCCCAAAGAGCACGCCTTAGCAACCCGACCATAAGCCGTTCAGAAGTCGTAGCTGAATTGGCCTGCTTTGTCTGAAACAGCTGCCGAAGCGTCCGAAAAGCGGTAGACTGGGCTTCGCCCGGACGGTGACGTAGGGAACATGGTTCTGAGTGAAGATATAGGTGCTGGAGATGGCGGCAAGGGGCGTCACAATGAAACACGCAGCCACGCACGCGAATCCAGAGTCCCGGCAACCCGTCAACCTCAAGACCCCGTCCCAATTGGCAAGCAGCTCGCGGGCCGAGCTCGCGGCGATGGGCGAAGCGTTGCGGGACAAGTGTTCGCGCAACTCGCACGCCGAATGGAAGCCGTCGCGCGACCGGCCGGATCCACTAAGGTTGATCGAACAGTCCGACCAGGGACGCATCCCTGAGCTGGTGCCGATCCGGCACGGGAGAATGCTGCAATCGCCGTTCATCTTCTATCGCGCGGCGGCGCTGAACATGGCAGCGGACCTGGCGTCCACGCCCACCACGGGAGTCCGTGTACAGGCCTGCGGCGACGCTCACCTCGTGAACTTCCGTGGCTTCGCTACTCCGGAACGGCGGGTGCAATTCGACATCCACGACCTGGATGAGACGCTCCCCGCACCATGGGAGTGGGACGTGAAGCGGCTGGCGGCGAGCTTCGTACTGACGTGCCGGGACAACGGCCTCGGCGACGTGAGTGGCGCAGATGCAGCCCGCGCTTGTGCACGGTCATATCGCGAGCACATGATCGCGTACGGCAAGATGCCGGTGCTGGACGTGTGGTACGCGAGCCTCGACGTCGAAGCCCTTCTGTCGACGATCCAGGATGAAGAAGGCCGCCGGCGCGTGAAGAAGCGAGTGGCAAAGGCGCGAGAACAGAGCGCTCTCGAGCATGATTTTCCCAAGCTCGCGCACGAGGTAGGCGGATCGCCAATGATCCGGGATAACCCGCCGACGATCTATCACTGGCGCGGCGAATCCGGTCGCGACGAGTTCCATGACAGAGTCCGGGAGGCCATTGCCCAGTACCGGGAGAGCCTGCGGCCGAATGCGCGTGTGCTGCTCGACCGCTTTGAGTTCAAGGACATGGCCATCAAGGTAGTTGGTGTCGGCAGCGTGGGTACCTTCTGCGCCGTGGTCCTCTTGATGGCCGGCGACAAGGACCCGCTGTTCCTCCAGGTGAAGGAGGCGCGGGCCTCGGTGCTGGAGGCCTACGCGGGAAAGAGCGTCTTCGCCAACCACGGGGAACGATGCGTGAACGGACACCGGTTGATGCAATCGGCCAGCGACATCTTTCTCGGCTGGACCGCAGGCAAGTTAGGGCGGCATTTCTATGTCCGGCAGCTAAACGACATGAAGTTGAAGCCGATGGTGGAACAGTTCAACTCGACCGACATGATCCAGTTCGGCGAATGGTGTGGCTGGACGCTGGCGCGCGCCCACGCCCGTAGCGGAGAACCGGCGGTGATTGGCGGGTACCTTGGCAAGAGCGACACGTTTGACAAAGCTATCGCCGCTTTTTCAATCGCCTATGCCGATCAAACCGAGCGCGACTACGAACTCCTCAAGAAGGCGGCGCAAAAGGGAAAATTGGAAGTGGTGATGGAACGGTGATAGCCGCGTAGGCGTAGGTCGACACGGAAAAACCTGTCTAGCTGGTCGCTAGTTCGATGTCGCCTGCTTAAAACGGTCTCTGAAGTGCGTAGATTACCTCCTTAGCAGCCGATTAGCGGCGCTTCGCGGGATTGTACCCAAGTAACGGTCAATCCGGAAGCAATAGTGAAGTCCCTGCAAAGTCCGGCGCCCTGATGGTCGAAGTTGCCGCAAACCCCGGCGGGCTCAACCGGTCGATGCAACACTGGCTTGCAGTTTACTCGCCGGAGTTTCAAAGCCCAAGGTCTTTCGCGGGCGTTGATTGAGGCGCAGGGCTACCTTGTTGAGATCGGCTTGAGAGTGGACGGACAAGTCGGTCTTCTTGGGGAAGTACTGTCTTAATAGTCCGTTGGTATTTTCATTGGTGCCGCGCTGCCAGGGGCTCTGCGGATCACAGAAGTAGACCTTTACATTCGTGTCTACCGTGAAGCTCTTGTGTTTGGCCATCTCGTGCCCCCGGTCCCAGGTCAAGGAGCGCCGCAGGGTGGAGGGCAGTTTGAGCACGTGCTTGCTCAGCGCGGCGACGACCGTCGTTGTGTCTTTGCTGGGCACTTTGACCAGCATGGTGAAACACGAATGTCGTTCCACCAGGGTTGCGATATGACTGTTTTTGCTGCCTGCGAGCAGATCGCCCTCCCAATGACCGGGAATAGCGCGGTCTTCAACCTCGGCAGGTCTTTCGCTAATAGAGATGGCATCGACGATCTGACCTCGAGACTGTCCCGCAGCGCGCGAGTGCCGTGAGCGACGTATAAGCCGCTTGGACCTGAGGTGCTCAACCAGCTCTTTTTCAGCACTCCGCGGGCCTGGATGAATAAGCTGCGGTAGATGGTTTCGTGGGACACACGCATGCTCTCGTTGCTGGGATAGTGGACCTTCAGCCATTTCGAAATCTGTTCCGCCGACCAGTCCAGGATCAGTTTACTGGCCACGATCGTCCGCAACTTCTCTTCGATGGCAAGAAGGCACACCTTGGGTCGCAGAGCCGACTCCCAGGCCTGACGGTCGGCTTCGCTGGCTCGATAGAGTGGCCGGCCACCGTGACGCGACACCTCCCGGCTCACTGTCGACACAGCCCGTTGCAACCCGTTGGCTATCTCCCGAATCGACGAACCGGAAGCAATCCCTCGTGAGATGTCTTCCCGCTCGGCCAGCGTCAGCGTTCGCGGTGAACGCCGACGAGCAGCAGGAACTATACCTCCGCGCTGCGTCAACAGGAACCGAATAGAACCATGCCCCTTACCGAAGGCGCGCCCAATGTCATGCAATGACTCGCCCGACTTCCAACGGCGCCACATGTCGATCCGCTGCTCAGTGGAAAGCCTGTTCCGTTTTCCTTGTGCCATAAACACCACCTTTAGAAAATGAATTCATATCAAATGGTGTTGCACCGACCGGTTGAGACCGCCCGCCTTTTCGGACATCCATGATAAGTAAAGTCAAGGGAAAAGCGAGAATCTTGGTGCCACGCTCGGAGGGCGCGGGAGGATGTATGTTTTTGCAGTTCCTTTCATAGCGCTTTTGTTTTTGGTTCCTGCGGTGGCACGCAGAACCAGACATCCATTTGCTGTCTCCGGCCGGAGCCGTCACAGATGTTTGAGTTGAGGTTCTCTGCCAGTCTCGAAACAAGTGAGTTGGAGCCTTGGGAGCGGATGCTCCGTCGCTCAGCCGAAAAGTTGTGAGACCTGGCAGAGTGCGCTTGAAAAGCCCTGAATATGGCAGCCGTAGTTATGCTGCAACTCTGCTGTGAACCTGGTGAGTTACGAAGGCACGTTCTCCACGATCGATGGCCAGAAGGTATGCTGCCAGCTTGCGGGCGACGGCGATGGTAGCTTGGTTGCGGTTGCTCTGCGCGGCTTCGCGCTCGTAGAGAACGGCCAGCTCCGGGTTGAGTCTCGGAGCCAGATGCGCGGCCTCCAACAGCACCGTCTGCAAGTGTCGATTGCGCTGTTTGGAGATGGGCATGCGCCTGGAGCTGTCGGCCGAGGTTTTCTCTCCGCTGCACAGGCCGCAGTAGCTGATGACCTGCTTGACGGAGTGGAACCGCTCGACCTCGCCGACTTCGAGCACCCAGGTCAGCGCCGTGACGTGGCCGATGGCAGGGATCGTCATCAGCCGCTCGACTCGCGTTGCCAGCAGTGGGTCGGCTTCGAGCGAACGCAGCAGAGCTCGTTCCGTCTTCTGGGTGCGCTCGATCATCTCGCACGTGAGCTTCAGCAGAGGCCACAGCGAGGGGTCGACCTCCGGGTTCGCGGGTAGAACGTGGTGGAAATATCCTTGCTGATGCAGCTTCTCCTTGTTGTAGCTGACGCCGGACTCCATCAGCAGCTGCGCGATCTTGTTCTTCAACTGGACGTTCTGCCGGACCAGCAGCTTCCGGTAGCGCAGGGTGCGCCGGCGCTGCCGGATCTCCATCGGTGCCATGTAGCACTCCGGCAGGAAGTCACAGCGCAGGCAGTCCGCGATCCTGCCTGCATCGATGCGATCGTTCTTCTTCTTCGCCACGGCGATGGCACGCAGCATCAGCGGATGAGCCACCTTCACCGCTGCCGCGTGCGGTCGAAGGTAGTCGTAGATCCAGCCCGTAAACATGGTTGCTTCCATCGCCACCGTCCAGGGCTTCGCCAGCGTCCCAACCCACTCCCGCAGGTCCTGCCGCGCCGCCGGAATCTTGCCCTCCGACAGCACCTTGCCACTGAGGTCCTTCACGCAATCACTGATCGTCTTCTTGTGGATGTCCAACCCGATGAAGTTCATACTGCTCACGAGGAGCCTCCTTGGATGTCTCTGAATCAGCCGCTTCTGCTGAGTTCAGCCCTTGTACACCAAGTGCTCCTCAGCCCAACGACTTATCCATACAAACAAGTGGGTAAGTTCCGGTTAACCGACCAACAGGTCAGAATGCGAAGGGTAGCCACCCGACCTGGATCCACCGTGGCTTTAGTCGCGAACGAATCGATCAATCAGCACTTTAAGTCTCCTGCGGAGAACTTTTGTCGCTGGTAGATCGTGAGTGAGCCCGTCTACAGCCAGCATGAAGACCTCCGAGACCTCTTTAGTACCAAGGACAGCCTGCGTGTACTTAAGTTGAATCTTTCTGCGCCTTTCGTCAATGTCCGGTGTGACTCGTCTGCATGCCTCATAGAATTCCGTGCCCATCGGAGCATTCACGATTAGCTCCCTCCACGGGGCAAGCAGCAGAGCTTCATAGACCGACATAAGCTTTTCCCGTCTGCTTCCCGGCTTTGCGAGAGCGTGTTCCGCGACCCGATACTGTGTTTCGAAAAGGTCCTCCAGAACGGCGCCAAAAATCTCTTCCTTGCTCTTGAATTTCCGGTAGATCAGCGGTCGCGATACGGCTGCCTGTTTGGCGATATCTTCGAGCGAACTCTTCGCATAGCCAAATTTAAGGATGCAGTCGCGGGCAGCATCGAGGATGACACGCCGCCGTGCTGCATCTCGGTCAAAAAATATTTTCTGCATATTTTTGAATCGTTACAAACGATACATAATCTGTAACATTGTAACAAAACTAGGCGAAATTACCCTTCGTGCCGCATTCGCACATATGGATGGCGCTGGTGTCATAACCGAACTTGTTCGGACAACTACTCAAGAGAAAAAGCGAAAGGAGATTCAAATGAACAGTTCAAGCAACCTGCTCGTGTTGGGTGCAACAGGACAAGTAGGAAAACTTGTTGCAAAAAACCTAAAAAGGGGAAAAGCAAACTTTTCGGTAGGGTCGCGAAGGGAAGCGAATCTGGAAGAGCTTGCAGATCAATTCGGAGCATCGCGCTTTATCGATCTTGATGATCCAAGAACCTTCGATGAGGCATTGAAAAACGTCACAGGCATTTTTCTGATAACCGGTTATACGGTTGACATTCTTGTGCAAAGCAAATCACTTATCGATGCGGCAAAACGTAATGGTGTCAATCATATCGTGCACCTCGGCGCATTCACGACAGACCAGGACTCCTACGCTACGGTTTTCGCTTGGCATCAGATGATTGAAGCATATCTTCGCACCAGCGGCGTTGCATGGACGAATTTACATCCCAATATGTTTATGCAGAATTTACTAACCTATACCTCGATCAGAGGTGGTCAGTACAGGCCGTACACTTCCAAAGCCCTTGGGTTCACTGCTTTGGAAGATCTAGCAGAAGCTGCAGCCGTAATTCTCATGGAAGGGCCGGGAAAACACAGTGGAAAGGACTATTTCTTTTCAGCGGATGCACTTACTCCGCAGCAAGTAGCTGAAAATCTAACCGCGGCTACCGGCCGTAAGTTCACAGCAGCAGTCCTCGATGCCGAAACTTTCCTAAACGAAACGACCCAGCCGGGTTCAATGTTCGAACCAGCGTATTCAAAGGGAGGATTCGAATTCTTCCGCTACGTCGAGGACGGAAGAATGGCTTACGTTGGAACCGTAAGAGACGATACAAATAAAATTCCAGGTCGCGAACCATTGTTGCTCAGGGAATGGGCAAAAGTACACGCCAATGAGTTATTGGAGATTGCGGGTAGCTAAAGCTGTTGAACTATTTCCATCTCAGTTGCAGATCTGCAGAAGGCCCGCAACTGAGTAGGAAATGGCACGCGACCGATATCAGCATTGCGTGCAGCACAAGGGATGCTCTCTCAGGCGAGATCGCTGCCCTTTGTGCCAGTTTGGGAAAACAGAATGCGCCTTCAAGTGGCTCGATGTTGCCTACCAGGAGCGTGATTTGGGTCTACTGAGCCTCAAGACGACTTCCTGCTCGATTCCTTGCGCACCGATCTTCGTCTCACCGAGCTGGTGAAACGAGTGCGTCTCCCGTAATAAGTGATTCAAGAGCCAAGATTCCAAAATAGCAGTGGTGAGGCTGGACGTGGTCGCTGGTGCCCATCCGTAGAATGTGGGATCGAACACATTTTCGTCTTCTTTGGCTCACTGGTGCTCTCGCGCCGGTTGTGTTCGTTGGTGGAGAGTGACGGGCAACTCGGAAGTTATTCACTTGATTTCATAACAGTGTTTGCTCTGCCGAGGCGCGATTAGACTCTGGGCATCGACGACCGAAGGTTCGGGAGAAGGAGCCGAACATGATCATTGTAGGAGTGGATTATCATCCAAGCGTTCAGCAGGTAGCGTTTTTAGATACTGAGACGGGCGAGACAGGCGAACGGCGACTGAGCCACAGCGATGGAGAGGCAGAGCGTTTATGTCGCGATCTACAGCGAAGACAGGTCAAGGTGCGTGTCGGGATAGAGGCCACCGGACATGCACGCTGGTTTGAGCAATTGCTGGCTGAGTTGAAGTTCGAGCTGTGGATTGCGATGGCACGCAAACTGGCCGTCAGCCTCTGCTGGATGTGGCGCAAGGGATTCGATTACTCACAGACTTTGCAGTTCGATTCGCACGCGGGAAAGCCTGTAGCTTTGTTAGAGCGAAAGATCTGAAGTTGTCTACGACTGCCGCTTGAAATCGTTTACTGACAGCGATACCAATTTCACACATCGGTATGCGGTCCAAAATCTCACAAGCGACCACCGAAGCGACACTATGTTTGACGGCCGATGCGGGCAGAATGGAGACACCCATGCCTGAAGCGACGAGTGAAATCAGCGTTGGGATCTCTGCTGCGGTCTGGGAGACATTGGGTGCAATCCCGGCATCGCGAAGCATCCCGAAGATTAAATCGTGGAATCCAGGGGCATAGGCACGTTCATACCCCACGAAGTCCTGACCGGCCAATTCGCGCAGGCGCACCCTTTTCTTTTTGCCAGTTTATCGGACGAGGGGACGACGAGTACGAAGGGTTCGCGATGCACTATGACAACATCGAGGGCCGAGTGCTCACCAATTGGCACTCGAAGAAATCCAATGTCGAGGGCCCCGGTCTCGAGCATCCGTACCTGCTCCGCCGTGACAATGTTGCGCAAACTCAACTCTACTTCGGGATTCAACTCTCTAAACCGGCGAACGATATCGGGCACAATCTCCCTTCCCGCAGTTGAGATGAAGCCAATCCGCAATCGTCCCAGTTTCCCATTGGCAGCCAGCCTGGCCCTGCGAACCCCTTGCTCCAATTGCGACAGCGCCGCAGCGGCATCATCGCGAAAAGCGAAGCCGGCCGCGGTGAGCGTTGTTTTGCGTCGGTTCCGCTCGAAGAGCCGAACGCCGACCTCCTCCTCAAGAGCTCGTATCTGAAGGCTTAAAGCTGGCTGGCTGATGTGAATCAACTCCGCAGTACGCCCGAAGTGCAGAGTCTCTGTTATCGAGAGAAACGACCGAATTTGACGAAGTTCCATCTCACTATGTTATTTGCGGAACTCATCACAGGCAATAAAACAAACAATGTCACTTATCAGAGGCTCAAAGTCTCTAACGGGTGTGCCAGAGAAATGGCCGCGATACCGCAATAGAGCGAGGACTAACGAAGATGAAATTCAATTTCCTACAGAAGCAAACCTCACGCCGTGAAATGTTGCGAGGTTCAGTCACGCTGGCCGGCAGCGCCCTTCTGACGCACCTCTTTCCCGCGACGTTGCTCCGCGCCTCTGCGGCGGGCTACGGGCAACAAACGCCTTCACCGGCCGACCTGCTCGCGAGTATGCGCGCCAAGTTCAACGCCGCACCCCTCCAATCGCAAAAACTTGCTGACAATGTCACGATGCTCTCCGGCCCCGGGGAAGTGTGTTAGTCCTCAACGGCCCCGACGGAAAATTCGTCGTGGACACTTTCGTTGCACCTGCATGGCCGAGGCTCAAAGAGGCTCTCGATGGCCTGGGCAATGCGCCTGTGAAATGCGTCATTGACACCCACTGGCACTTCGACCACACCGACAACAACACGCGTCTTCACGCCGCTGGAGCCACGGTCCTTGCGCACGAAAACACAAAAAAGCGCATGTCAGAGCCGCACGATCTGCCGGTCTTATATCGAGGAACAGACGGCGCGCTCGCCGGCTTGCATTTCGACCCTTCGCCCGTGGAGGCCTTGCCGCAGCAGACCTTCTTCGATACCTGCAAGTTGCAAGCCAATGGCGAGAGCCTCGTGCTCCAACATGTTGCTCCCGCGCACACGGACACGGACATCCACGTTCATTTTGAAAATGCCAACGTGATTCAGATGGGCGACCTGTTTTTCAACTGGATGTATCCCTACATCGACCCCAGTACGGGCGGAAAAATCACCGGCATGATCGCCGCCGCCAACAAAATTCTGTCGCTGGCCGGCAACGACACCAAAATTGTTGCGGGGCACGGCCCGCTCGGCAATAAAGCGGATCTCATGGAATTTCGCGACATGCTGGTCACTTCGTGCGATCGCGTTGAGAGATTGAAGTCCGCGGGAAAGTCCGCCCAGGAGGTCGTCGCGGAAAAGCCCTTCGCCGATCTCGACCCCATATGGGGCAATGGCATCATCAACAGCGAGCAGTGGGTCCAAGTCGTCTATCTGACCCTCTGAGTATCCAGGCCTCCGAGGCAGCGCAGGCATTTGGCAGGGATAAGGAATAGGAGCAGCGATGGCAGTCAAAGAGCAGACACATTTCGATGATCTCCTTCTCACTGGGTCGCTGCTTGTGCTGACCTTTTCAACGGGTCTTGTGGATGCCGCAAGCTTCCTTGCTTTAGGTCATGTTTTTACCGCCAATATGACGGGCAATATCGCCTTTACGGCGTTCGCTTTGGCTGGCGTACCTGGACATTCGATAACCCGATCAGTCCTCGCGCTTCTCTCAGCTCTGGCAGGCGCAGCCGTCGCGGGACGTATCGATAAGAGGCTGGTCTGGAAACGTCGGAATGTCTGGCTGTCTGCATCCTTTGCGATCGAAGCAATCTTTCTGACGTTTGCCTTCTGCCTCGCCTGGTTCACTCGAGGTCAGACAATCCAGGTCTCCACAGTGAATAGCCTTATTGTTCTGGCAGCATTCGGTATGGGCATCCGCAACGGCACTGTGCGCAGGCTTGCGGTGCCGGATCTCACCACTACAGTCCTCACTCTCACTGTTGTTGGGCTGGCATTCGAGTCCTTCATTGCAGGAGGAGACAACCTGCGTTGGCCGAGAAAAGTAGGGTCGATCGTGATGATCTTTATGGGAGCAGCCACAGGAGCAATGCTGCGCCATTCGTTAGCGCTTGTTCTGGGAGGGGCCGCCTTGCTGACGGCGTTCTGCGCGACCGTCCAGCTTCTCCGCAACGAAACTGAGCATGAGGCCAGGCTCGATGTCGGGATAAAAAGAATTGGACTTGTTGAAAAAGATCGAGATCTAACTGTGTTTCCTAAGGAGCAACAAATGAGTCATTCGATGAAGCCTATGCGAGCAGTGCGAGGAATCTCTCAGTCCCTCTGCATCGTTTTCCTGCTGTTTACGTGCGGCCTGCTGACAGCGCAGAACAAAGAGAATCGTGTTCGGAATATCGTTCTGGTTCACGGCGCCTGGGCAGATGGTTCCGGCTGGAAGGGCGTCTACGACATTCTTGTCAAAGATGGCTTCGACGTCAGTATCGTCCAGGAGCCAGAGACGTCCTTCCAGGACGATGTAACTGCCGTGAAGCGTGTCCTCGCACTGCAAGACGGACCGAGCATCCTTGTCGCCCATAGCTACGGGGAGCCGTAATTACGGAAGCAGGAAACGAACCATCGGTCGTTGGCTTGGTCTATATCGCGGCCCACATGCCGGACTCAGGCGAGAAAGAGTCAGAGGACGGAAAGCGCTTTCCGAGCGACCTCGCCAAATCAGGCGCCATAAAGAAAACGCCCGACGGTTTCACATATATTGACCCGGCACAGTTTCATGAATTGTTCGCAGCTGACCTTCCCGCCGACAAAGCCGCATTCATGGCGCACTCGCAGGTGCTCAACCTTGCGGACAATTTCTCAGCGACGATCACCACGGCTGCCTGGAGAACCAAACCGAGTTGGATGCTGGTGGCGGGAAGCGATCGAACCATCAACCCTGACCTTGAACGGTGGTACGCCAAACGAGCTGATAGCCACACCGTCGAAGTCGCAGGCGCCAGCCACTCAGTCTACGTCTCGCATCCCAGGGAAGTCGCAGATGTAATTGAGAGTGCAGCACGTGCAGTCTCGAAGTAGCCTGGACTCCGTAAGGAGTCCCATACCCAGGAGGGACCAAGTGAGAATTCTCGAAATTCAGTCGTCACCAAGAGGCGAGTCTTCCGACTCGATCAACCTCACCCAATCATTCATCGAGGCGTGCAAGTCCGACAACAACTCGATTGTTGTGGATACGTTGAACGTTTGGCATGAATCGCTACCGGAGTTCGACTACGAGGCAATTGGAGCGAAGTACAAAGCAGTGAAGCACGAAACGATGACTGAGGCGGAGTCCAACATATGGGAGCGTATTCAATCGTTGATCCACCGCTTTCAGAACGCCGATCGAATCGTCTTAGGAACTCCAATGTGGAACTTTGGCCTGCCTTACAAGCTCAAACACCTGATTGATCTCGTGGCGCAGCGAAACTATCTGTTTGCCTACGACGGTAAACAGTACGGCCCTCTCTTGAACGTGGAAAGGGCAATCGTCGTCTATACGCGCGGTTCACGTTTCCTGGAGGGTACTCCTATACCGCCCTCGCGATTCGATCACCAAGCAACCTATTTGGACTTTTGGTTGCAGCTTGTAGGTGTTCAAGATCTTCGGAGCGTGGTTGTTGACAACGCGTGGAATCGAGATCGTCAGGAATCAGAAGTGAGCCTGGCGAAAGGCAAAGCGACTCTGGAACAACTGGTTGAGTGGTTTCTCTGTTAATAACAGAGCTGCAGCAACGTGCGTTGACCCTGATTTAAGGATCGGAGGAGGGCTTGCAGCAGATATGGGAAGATCGTCTCGTGCAGTTGCGGGATGATGACAGGCAACTCGGAAGTTATTCACTCGGACGTAAAACCGGTTTCTCGTACAGTTGCCTACCTTGAAGCCAGTATCCCGTATCGCTGAAGAATTCCATCTGGTATCGAGCAGCTCTGAGCCCATTACAGAATATCGTTGTAAATTCAGCTTGAAATCGGCTCTCCAGTACGAAATAGCGTTTCATCTGACAATTTTATGAGGCTCGCAATGTCAACACCAAGGCGCTGAGGACTCTCACGTTGGATCGTTGCAATTCGATCTGTGATGGCAGAGGGATCATGGACAGGTTCCGGTTTCTTAGCAGGCACTCTGTCGGTGAATTTCAGAGTGGCAACGTCCACATGTAACCAAATAGGTTCCTGGCAATTCCAAACCAACATACCTGCCTTCAGAACGAACGGTCGTGATCTTCCATTCTGAATCTGATCGTTCAGGAATGACCCTATCGCCTACTTGTGGTTCAGGCGGGACGGATTCGGTTTCTCAAAACCCCGCTTTTCGCGACCTACGGATAGGCCTCTGATCGTCAATGATCTAGCTGATCTTCAGCTAGGAAGCGGTTCGCGATTTGCGGTCATTTGAGATTGATCGTGACGCCGAGCAAGAGACCGCTTTGGGCCGCGTCGTAGACGAAGCTTGAACTGGGCCGGTAGTTGACATCAAGATACCGCTAGCCTGCCCCCAGCATTACAGTGGGTTTGACCCTGTAGCCCAGAAAGGCCGCCACCTGGTAGTCGACATTTGCCTGACCGGCGCCGGCATCGCCCAGGACTGTCACCGAAGCCTTGGGCGAAAGCCCCATGCTGATCTTTGCCCCCGCAATCACGTCCACAAAGTTGGCTGCTTGTGAGTAGTTGGATAAAAGACCAGACGGCTGGAAGCTCAAATTTTCGCCTATATGCCAGTACCGTAGACCGATCAGAGCGTCAGCTTGCAACTTTGGGCTATCCACAACGCGGTAACCAGCCTTGGGGGTGAAGATCGTCTCAGTTGCCTTTGCTTTTATCGAGGCTATGCCAGGAAACGGACTCTGTGGGAAACGCCTTGTCGTCGCCAAGTGACAATCGCCGCATGCCTGAACCATGATCCCCGACACGGGTGCCTTCGCGAGGTCTGGCGCCTGGACGATGGCCGCACCGCGGAAGAACGTGAAAGGCGATACGGCCATCCTCTGATATTTAACCGGGATCAAACCCGGAATTCGATCGGCGTCCGATTCCTCGAGCACCTTGACAATATCTTGCGACTTCGAACGAGGTTCCATTCCGCCTGCGAAGTGCGTGAGAACTTTTCGCGAAGCGCTTTTCCTTGCTTGCGCCTTTCAATCTTGGATGAAGCGACAGCAGATTCCATTCTGATTCTCCTTACCTAATGCACCATTTGAAATAGTTACATTGTCGAATGCTTCTGAGTCTGCGACGACCGTTCACAGTAGCGTGCAACGGTAACAGCGGGACGGCCTGCTTCAAGAGGCGACCAAAGCTCATTCGAGCCCCTTCCTTTTCCATTGATTTCAGGTTTCAATAACTAGTAGTAACCGAGCATCTTTAGCATGCGGATCAGCTCCGTAGCGGGTGTCGCATAAAGAACAACAGGAAGCATGGGCAGTGCGGCTGATATTGCCAAAGCTATAAGAGTTGGCTTGTCGATGGGCACAAGTCGCATTTGTCTTACAACTGTGAAACTGCTTCCGAGATCAGCCAACGACGACGCATCGGGGTTTCCCAAGAGCGTCTCGCCTGCATGTTGTTTTTCCTGAATCCACTTTCCGGTCGAATGACTGGTTATGGATTGTCACTTGAGCACCGTATTCGAGGAGGCCTTTCCTTTTGATCTTGAGCAGGACAGGCGTGACAACTAGAAGAGGAGCTACAAGGAAGATGATCGCGAGGACCCCATAGGCGATCATGGGAAATTTTAGGGAGGAGAGTGAAGCTCCCTGATAGGCAATGGCATTTCCTACCTCAGCAGCAATGACGGCCCCTCCAGCGAAAACGATTGGGCTGAATGCCTTTTGACCCTCCGATAGGAAGCCAAGGCCGGCCGCCAAGTCAGCATGTGTGGCAACGAGAAACAGGTTGATTCTAGAGACGCTCCAGAGGAACGAAGTCCAGAGGAACATCCTCCAGCACCACCGCAACAGGAAAAAACCGGAAGATTGGGGGTACTAACGAGAGTGAACCACCGACCGGCCGGACTCATTGCGCCAGATCCTAGGCTATGCCAATTGGAAGTACCAGTCATCAGCAATTCGGTTTTGACGAAGGAGATGGACAGGAATAGTGCGACAAAGCGAGGTCCCGAAGGAACGGAATTTTGATCTGTCGCTCCCATGCCAGCCCCTGCACGAGTGACAGGAGAAGCAGAGGAAGCCACGCAATTAGGACGGCGGCTAAGGCTCTCCGGAGGACTAGCCTGCGTTCGTCTCCGGCATGACCTAACAGAACCAGGAGCCAATGCAGCGGCCGCCATCGGTGATCGAGAAATTTTCGGCTATCGACGACCTTACCTGAGCCATGACTGGTTATCCGGGGCACCCGACGGATGCCCTTCTCGCTACTATGATCGCTCTCATCGAATTAGATCTGGACAGACCTGGCCGGCCCCTAAACCTCTCTTAGCCAAACAGCCGACGGTTGGGGACGATCGAAGGTACACCATTGTGCCTGAAAGTCTCATTTGCAGCAATGTGGGCGAGACTTGCGTCGCTCGCCCCAATGGTTGGAGACTATCGACTTGACATCGCCAGGCCAGACTCGCGGCGCTCTGTTGCGCTCCGGTCGCATCGCCTGCCGCAACTGCGTCAAGCACATCAGAGACGAGACGGAAAAATACTACGCGTCAACTCCAGAATGGCTCTCTTTGTCAGCTACGCTATTACAAGGATTGGCCTTGCTCAACCACAAGCTTGTAGGCGACGTAGTACTTGTAGATATTGCTCACGTACTGAACTGTCACCGGCCCCACACTTTGTGCAACCAGCAATTCGACGTTGCCGAACCACTTGTTGGGGTCCAGTCCAGCTGCCGGTGCTTTTTCCGGAGTGCCGCGATGCGATTGGGCCCAGCGTTATACGCGGCAAAGGTAAACAGTAGACGGTTTACGGGATCAATCCTCGGGTCGTTGAAATAATTGTCCGAGATGTCACGCAGGACTTTAACTCCCGCGTGGATATTGTTCTCGGTGGTCATTATGTCAGGAATGCTGATGGGCGGCGCCGCGGCGGTAGATGGCTTGACTTGCATGATTCCAACCGCACCGCCGTTTCTCGCCGATTGATCCAGCAGTGACTCCTGGTAGCCCTGGGCCACTATCATCAGGTAGTCAAAGCCGTATTGAGAGGAATACTTCTTGAAATAGGCAACGGTCTCGTTGAACTTCTTAAGTTCAGATTCAGAGGTCGCGTTCTTGACGAACTGATTATTTTGCAGATACCGCCGGACTAAGGTACCGCCGAACGATGTTCCCGCCGAACGTGTCTTGATGAATTCATCCAACAATTCTTTGAGCTGCGGATTGTTCTTGCGCATCGCCCATGCGAGTTGTCCTTCGCTGCCGATCGCGAGTTTTGGGTATGGCGTGATGTTCGGAAGCATCTGCGACCAGAGGTTGGCGCGTTCGGTGATGGTGACGGTCGCCGGAATTAGGCCTGCGTTGACCATTTCCATCAAGTCTTCATCCATCAAACTCTTGTCGGCAGCCTGGATCAGGATCGCCGGTTTGCCCTGCGTTCGCAATGAGTCATTCACTTTCTCCAGACTTTGTGAGTAAGTGGTGAGTGGATTGACGAAGATCTTTTTCCCGGCCAGATCCTCCAGCGATGAAACCGGGCCGAACTGCTTTCCCGTGACGACGATCTGTTGCTCGTTTGTTTGTATTGGAATCGAGAAAGCGACCCGTTGTTGACGTTCGGGAGTCACAACTAATCCGAAGGCAATCAGATCACCGACACCCTGAGTCAGAGCTAACTCAACCTGATCGGGGCGAACAGGGATGAACGTGACCTGCACATGTTGTTTTGTGGCGCGCAGCTTTTCATTGACAAATTGCTCGAATGCCCTGAGCGCCTCGTAATAAATGCCCGCTGGACGGCCGTTAACGTAGAAAAAACCGGTGCGGCTGTATAAAACCAGGGCTCGAATCGTCTTACGTTTTACGATCGCGTCGAGGTCGTCGGCGTGGCGTTCGAAGTTGAGTGGCAGGGCCTGACCAGGCGCGGGTGAAGTTGGTGGTACAGACTGAGCGCGAGCCGGCGGCGCTGTCTTGCCATTGACGACTAAGAACAAGAGGCCGAACAACAGGGCCAGCCGTACGTTTTTTCGATACGAAGCGATGTTTGCGGACACAATTACCCCCGCAGCTCTACATTTGCGTCACTAACTCGCGAAGTTAGTGACGCAAATGTAGAGGGCTATTCGCCGTGAGTGTTTCCTGCAAGTCTCATTGCGTTACTGCCTTGGTCGTTGCTTTGCTGGCGTCTTTTACGCCAACGGATGTCTTCTCGCCAGCCTTCTCCGTGTAGTTGACGGTGGCCTTCTTAGTCCCTACTTTGGCGCCTTTGCCGGATTCCCTGGCACCCTTCACGGCCGTTTGATCGGTGTACTTGATGGTGTGCTCCATACCGTCAGCCGTCTTGACGACCACAGTCTTCGAGTCCTTATCGATACTCTTCACAATTCCGCTTACTGCGTGAACCACGTCCTGGGCAGTAGCGCTTTACCAGGCAATAGCCATGGCTGGAACAAACAACCCGGAGAGCAATCCTAAACGCCTCTAATTGACCGCCTCGAACGCAATAGCATCGCAAACCTCCTTGTCCGATTTGTGAGTCCTATCGTACACGCGACTGCCCATGGCGAGTCGAAGGGGGCATTCTCATCGGAATCTCTGGCAACTGCTTCCGTAGAGTGGGCGGGCCCTTTGCTGAAAGCGATGCCTCGTACCAGCAGGACCCGGTATATGGCCTGTAGATCGAGTTGATTGTCTGTCTTGATGGAACAAAGCCGAATGTTCTGGCTGCGGCTGTGGCCCCGGGGCGCTGACATTTCTGACGGTACCGCAAGCGAAGTGGCGTTATCGGCAAGTTCAGCGAGGTCCTGGCTCCAGGACGAACTACTACTAAGTTGCCGCAAACCTGGGCGGTCTCAACCGGTCGGTGCAACACCATTTGATATGAATTCATTTTCTAAAGGTGGTGTTTATGGCACAAGGAAAACGGAACAGGCTTTCCACTGAGCAGAGGACGGAGATGTGGCGCCGTTGGAAGTCGGGCGAGTCGTTGCATGACATTGGGCGCGCCTTCGGTAAGGGCATGGTTCTATTCGGTTCCTGTTGACGCAGCGCGGAGGTATCGTTCCTGCTGCTCGTCGGCGTTCACCGCGAACGCTGACGCTGGCCGAGCGGGAAGACATCTCACGAGGGATTGCTTCCGGTTCGTCGATTCGGGAGATAGCCAGCGGGTTGCAACGGCCTGTGTCGACAGTGAGCCGGGAGGTGGTGCGTCACGGTGGCCGGCCACTCTATCGAGCCAGCGAAGCCGACCGTCAGGCATGGAACTCAGCTCTGCGACCCAAGGTGTGCCTTCTTGCCATCGAAGAGAAGTTGCGGACGATCGTGGCCAGTAAACTGATCCTGGACTGGTCGCCGGAACAGATTTCGAAATGGCTGAAAGTCCACTATCCCAGCAACGAGAGCATGCGCGTGTCTCACGAAACCATCTACCGCAGCTTATTCATCCAGGCCCGCGGAGTGCTGAAAAAGAGCTGGTTCAGCACCTCAGGTCCAAGCGGCTTATACGTCGCTCACGGCACTCTCGGGCTGCGGGACAGTCTCGAGGTCAGATCGTCGATGCCATCTCTATTAGCGAAAGACCTGCCGAGGTTGAAGACCGCGCTATTCCCGGTCATTGGGAGGGGACCTGCTCGCAGGCAGCAGGAACAGTCATATCGCCACCCTGGTGGAACGACATTCGCGTTTCACCATGCTGGTCAAAGTGCCCAGCAAAGACACAACGACGGTCGTCGCCGCGCTGAGCAAGCACGTGCTTAAACTCCCTGCGACGCTCGTTGACCTGGGACCGAGGCCACGAGATGGCCAAACACAAGAGCTTCACGGTAGACACGAATGTAAAGGTCTACTTCTGTGATCCGCAGAGCCCCTGGCAGCGCGGCACCAATGAAAATACCAACGGACTATTAAGACAGTACTTCCCCAAGAAGACCGACTTGTCCGTCCACTCTCAAGCCGATCTCAACAAGGTAGCCCTGCGCCTCAATCAACGCCCGCGACAAACTTTGGGCTTTGAAACTCCGGCGAGTAAACTGCAAGCCAGTGTTGCATCGACCGGTTGAGCCCGCCGGGGTTTGCGGGCGGGTTCGGTTTCACCTTTCCGGATAGCCGGTTATACGGCCAAGTGCCGAAAGCATAGATCGATCCGGACGATTCGATAAGTTGCATTGGCCTTCCATGAGAAGGCCGGTCGGTGTCAACCCGTTTTGTGTAGTTGGGGACAAATTCATCTCCTTTCCGGTCTGAACGCGATTGCTTGCACGCCGAGCTGCTGCTTTTGTCGCCACCCTTCCATCCGCACTCTGTTGTGAGCGTTCCATTGCTCGGTGCAAGTTGGTGTTCTCGATTTAGCCGGTGCTGCCACCTGTTATTGCGACCTTTCGCTCGATCTCACAGACGGAGTGTTGGGCCAGGCCAATGACGCAGTCACCGGAACTCGGCTTATGACGCTAAACCTCCACACCTCTGGACTGAACTATGCCACTGCCGGCAGTGTGGCCCGGCTGCTTGGCCGTAGCGGTATATAAACCTCTCCGCTCACCCATAGTCGATGCAGCAGGACGGCCAGCTTACGCGCGACCGCGATCACTCCGCGTTTCTTCCCGCGCTTGCCTCCGTGCTCAGCCAGTTTCATGCCCCATCGGCGCAGGTCGCTGTCGACGCCCCACGGGCCAAGAACGTGGTGCGCAGCCTGCACCAGGAGTGTTCGCAGGTACGGATCGCCCTCTTTGCTGATGTGCATCTGCGGCTCACTCTGTCCCGAGTTGCGCCTCCCAGGTTGGAGACCCACGTAGCAGGCGGCATCCCGGCTCTTGCGAAAACGGTGTGGATCTTCCAGCGTCAGCATATAGGTGAGGGCGATTAGCGTTCCCACTCCCTTGATCTGCTTCAGCCGCTCCGGCTTTTGGATACCTATTCCGCGTCATGGACTCAAGCAGGTGGTCGTACTCGCAGATCCGTTCGCTGACCGACTCTATCTCTCTCATCATCGGTTCCAGTGCACTCTTCAACTCCGGACTCAGATCCTGGGCGGCCTTCGGCTTCATCCCGCGTGCGCTGCATCCGCGGAGCCGCTCGCCGTAGGACTTCGTCAGACCGCGCGCCGCGTTGACCAACATCGTCCGTGTACGCACCAGAGCGGCTCGCGCCCGGATCACCGTCAGGTCCGCTTGGGCCTCGGCGCTTCGATGCTTCACTGGACACAACAACTGTGGATCTATCCGTACCAGTCGTGCAAGCGTTCTAGCGTCGATCCGATCATCCTTGCGCCTGCTCTCCCCGATCAGTCGTACGCTGCGCGCGTGCGCCACGATCGCTTCATGACCGAGCTCGCTAAGCAACCGGCTTACCCACGGTGAATGCGTTCCGGTCTCTAGTGCGATACGGCTCCGAGGCATCGCTCCGAAGATCTCTTTTATCGCCTTGGGCGTCGTGCTCAACCTCTGCTCCATCAGGACGTCACCTGCTTCATCGAGCACGCAATAAAGGCTCGACCTATCGCCCAGATCCACACCGACGGTCAGGTGTATCGGTCCTGCTTGTTGAGTGTCTGCTGCATCGTCGTAGTGGTAAGCTTCTTCATCGCCGGTCTCCATGTCTCCCGCGCATCAAGCGCGTCGATAACTTGGGAGCTTAACGCATCCGCTGGAGACCGGCCTTCTCATCCCATCTGTTATCGCCATTCGACAGCCTGCCGTCGGATTCTTGGCCGAATCGTGGAGAACGGTTGCTTAGTGGATCTTCTGCTGAGCGACAAGCTGTTCTGTCAGATCCAATCGTTTCTTCCAGGGATCTACCTCCGCCACCGGTCCGTTGTTGGTGAAATCCATGAGCATGTCCGTTATCGAGTCGTACGGTGGCCAGTCCGGCAGACCTTTCGCGTTCGGATTCCCTGCTTTCACGAAGTTTGCCCAGTAGGTGTCCCGTTGCTTCAGGCGCGACTGTGCTCGCGGATGCTGAAAAGATCAGCACGATTGAACGGCAGCATCGAAAACTGCTCGCGATTGAGATGGAAGCTTATGGTCTATATGCACCAGTTGCAGATTCTAGGGTTCCTCAAGCGTCAGCCTTATCAATGAAGTCTGTATCAGATTCGCTGATGAAGCGAAAAACGACTCTTTTCAAAGATACGCGGCGTATAACCGCCACGGCGTCGAGTTCGTCCTTCCGGACACTCTGGAGGCGTTAGACTTGATGGGCTAGGCTCTCGATAAGATGGGCCGGAGCACAGTAAGGTGCGGTTTGCCCGTGATTCGAGAGCCATGCCCGCGCGTCTGCAGGGTTGCCGAAGGAACGACTCATGGCCTCGGTATTTCACCTAATAACAAAACGACATCGCACTGCTCATTGTGCCAGTGGCGCATGTGGCAAAGCCCTTGCTAAGCTCTCGGGCATGCGCTGGCTGCATTTTGCTGCTCGTAGTGTCGTCTGGTCTGTTGCTGAATGCCGGCGCCTCGCAGGTAGCTGCTCCGGCGCAAGCCACTCCCGCGCTGACCATCAAAAATATCGGGCCGGGAGTTGTCGCGATTGATGGCGACTGGCAGTTCCATCTCGGCGATGATATGCACTGGATCGATCCCGCCTACGACGACTCGCAATGGGAACATATCAAGGCGGACAAGAACTGGGGTGAGCAGACTCATCCGGGGTATGCGGGCTTTGCGTGGTATCGTCGCCACCTCGACATTGCTCCACCAGTTTCAGGCAGGCAGAAGCTCGCGATCCTGATGCCGCCCGTCGATTCCGCGTATGAGATCTACTGGAATGGAGAGAAGGTCGGTCATCAGGGTGTGCTCCCGCCCGGGGCCGTAGGGTATTACTCGCATCGCGAGTCCTTCGCCTTGCCGTCGTCCCTTTCCGGAGCGGAGCGGGGTCTCCTGGCACTAAGGGCGTGGAGAGCGCAGCCTAATTCAACCGGTCTTGACACTACCGGAGGATTGAGTGCTCCACCACTCATCGGAGCCGCACCGGTCATTGCCGCGAAAGTAGGCCAGGCTGATTTCCTGCGGCTGAATGCGAGCCTGTTCGGCCGCGCACTTAGCTTTTTCTTCCTGTTGATTGGAACTGTATCGTTCTTCGTGTGGGTGCGGGACCGTGAAAAAGGCTCTATCTCTGGTTCGCGATATGGCTTCTGGCGGAGGTGGCCTATTTCTATCTCCACTCGACTCACATGATCGAATGGATTTCGTACCCGATTCTCAGCGGCTGCCGGACGTTTGTGTTTTCGATTGGGGACTGCTCATTATTTTTGCTGCTGCTGCATTTGTTCAACCTTCAAGGTAACCGACAGCTGCTCCGCTGGACCTGGGCAGCCGTTGCAGTCCACCTCGGCTTTGGATTGGCGGATGCAGTCGTATTGCTGGATTGGGGAGACGCCGGACCAACCACGCAATGGTTGAACGCGGTAGTCACTGCGGTCTGGGCGCTATCTCAACTGATGGTATTTGTACTCGTTTACCAAGGCCTGAAACGCAAGCTCGACCTCCCCCGTAATCTGGTCGCTGTCACAGCCTTTCTGCTTTATCTGTGGGACTTTGTGAGAGTTGTCAGCTCCCAGGGGATACGCTTCACTCACTGGGGCCTGCATGACAGGATCACGGGGCCGCTGTTTCATTTTGCAGGAGCAGAGATCACTTCAGGGCAGATTCTCGAGACGCTGTTGTTGATTTCTCTCGCATATGCGCTGATGCGATATGCCGTGGAACAGCGCAAGCACGAAGAGGCCCTGGAATTGGAGTTCAAGTCGGCCAAGGAGGTCCAACAGGTGCTGATTCCAGAGGCCCTTCCAGAGGTGGGCGGATACGCGATCCAGAGCGTCTACCAGCCAGCACTGGAGGTGGGTGGAGACTTCTTTCAGATCATTCCTCTCAAGGACGAGTCCGCGCTGGTCGTTTTGGGCGACGTGAGTGGCAAGGGTCTGAAGGCGGCAATGAATGTCGCGCTGATCGTCGGCACCGTGCGCACGCTCGCCGAGTACGACAGCGACCCCGCCGCGGTGCTTACTGGACTCAACCGCAGACTGGTCGGCCGAATGCAGGGCGGCTTTGCGACCACTATCGTACTGAAACTGGGCACTTCGGGCCATTGCTCGCTCGCCAACGCCGGCCATCTGCCCCCTTTCTCAATTTCCAACGAAATGCCCCTTGATCCTTCGCTGCCTCTCGGCATCGTTGCCGAGGCAGACTACGTAAGTCGATACGTTGTGCTCAGCGACGACGATCGCATGACCCTCTACACCGATGGTGTGCTCGAGGCCTGCAATTCAGCGAGAGAGTTGTACGGATTTGAACGCGTCAAGACTCTTCTCACCAAACGTCCCGATGCCAGCACCATCGCCGAAACTGCCCGAGCGTTCGGGCAGGAGGACGACATCACTGTGCTGACCATCACGCGGCTTCCCGTAATTCAGATTGTCGAGGCGACTTCCGTAGGAGTCGCAACTAGCTAACTCACAGCAATGGCGCTTACATCCGTCTTGGCGGATTAATGGTTGAAATAGCCGCACCGCACCAGGCATTTCAGACAACCGGGTGGTAACTCCAGAATTGTTTGAATGTTAAGTCACTGAGCAGCACGTGGTGTTGCATATCGCACCGAACGCGACTGTTCCCTGACTGCTCTTTGTACCATGCAGCGAAGCGAGAACCGATGGTAGGTTCGCACCACACGGGTCTTTTGCGCGTGCCAGGTAGCCCCCGAGCCGAGCGAGTTTGGTGGGATATAAGGAGAGGGCGTTTCCCATAGCTGCTGTCTTCGCGGTGTCGCTGACGAGTTGGTCGAGGAGGTGGATTTCCTGAGGGTGAACGCCAGTTCTGGCGCGTCTTCGGGGACAGCTCGGTTGAGCATCGTGATCCAGAAGATCTTCCAGCTGAGCAGGCAAAGGATCGCGAGCAGGTTGACGATTCGTTCGGCAGCCCTGAGTCGCGCCTCTTCGGCCTTGCAGCCCGATTTCAATATCTTGTGGAAGGTCTCGATCTTCCAGCGCAAGCCATACCAGCGAAGCTTCTCGATGGCCTCTTCGCGGCTGCGGACGGTCAGGTCGGTGATCAGCTTCCAGTCGAGCGCAGGGTACGCTTTGAGAGCAGGAGGTGATTCGATCAAGGGCGACGCCGCGCTTGTCTGGGGTGCGCGCCCTTCTTCTTGGCTACTCTGGTCAGAAACTGGGTACCGCTCTACGTGGGGCGGCGTGCTTGAGATCTGGAAGAACCTGCAACCGGAGGCGAGTTGACGCACCTCGTAGCGAACAATCGGTCTGCTTATGAGATCCACCTTAGGTGTAGCAACCGTTGCCACGACATTCTTCGATTTGGAAGGCCTGTAATCCTTGGGGGCATATTTCATAAGGTCGATCATTGAGTGTTTGCCTTTCTGCTAAGTTCAACTAGATGGTCTTTTTCTAAAGCGCTTGCAGGTATTACAGGCTAGTCTTACGTTTTACTTGATGCCCATTGAGTGAGCCTTGAAAGAGCTTTGACATAGCCTTGATGTATGCCTTGATATGCCTTGATATGCCTTGATGTGTACAAGGTCATCCGGCTCTCCTGCTGCGACTCAATGACTCAGAGGCATTGGCCCTCCAAGTGTTGTACTCGAGAATAAGCGACTTACATTTTGAGAGACCTGAGTGCCAGTCGGCGGTCAGCCGAGTTTGCGGTCTATAAGTGAGACGCGCTATGCCTACGAGTCGAGCATCGGGCAGCGTATTCCAAACAGGAGCAAAGTAGTGGAACCCCTTTGCCTCGGCCGCTTCAATTTCACGCTCCCAGAGCATCGCTTTGCCGGCAAAATGGGCCGACGCACCCAACTCTTGTTCGGTCGGCTCCCCTACACTACTCAATCCGTAAGGGTGAAGTGGTTCGGCATCGTTGCCGCTATTTGGCATGAGGTGTGGAACAAACTGCAGAACTCCCATGTTCTCGAGAAGGTGGACCCGATCCCAAACCTCCTGACTAGCGAGGGCTGAATGGTAAATCGAAAAAACCTTCAGTGGAGCGAGTGTAGCCAGACGGTTTGAAGGCCCAAATCACATGGGATTCCATAGATCCAGCTTTGAAACGCTCGTAGTTTTGTCGGATCATCGATTTATTGACACCGCCATCAGCAGCCAGGTTGTGTGCATGGTAAAGGTCAACAAGAAGGCGTAGCGACCACACATCCCCAGTGGCCTTGAGTCGGGCCACGGGCGATAGTTCGGTGGCTGCACCTTGCACAAAAGTGTTCGGAAGCCATATGAGATCTTCAGCATACGTTGGACCTTCCTCCCATGATGATGTGCGAACAAATCCACCGTCGCGCATTTGCAGAACGCCCCGGCTCACAAGGAGGTCTCTGATCTTACGGACGACTACCGCCTTAGGCGATTTCGCATCTACCTTGCCCTCCACACTCGCCTTTACGATGGCCTTCTCGATGGGTGATAGGGATGCGATTTGCTTCGCTACGTTGTCCTCTGCAAACGTCGGCCAGTCCGTAAGACGGTACCGCGGACGGGCCTTGGTGTGACCTTCTCCGTAGGCGAGAAAGCCTTGGTCAAGCAACTCCTGGATCGCTTCAGCAGCATAGGTGCGGTGCATTCCGGCGTGAACCTCGCAAGACTTCGCAGACCACTTGCTCGTCTTATTATCCCGCCCGGTTCCGTTCGCAATGGTGAGATACGCCACTGGGAGATTGATCTTGCCAGTGGCACACAAAGCCCACCAGATACGCTTGTCTATATTGAAAAACCCTCCACCCTTCGACTTCACCTGACCCCTCATAGCTTCTCTCAATGGTTATGATTTCTGTTGCATCCGCGGGTCCTCAGCCATCACATGGCGAGACTCAGGCAGTGCGCTCTGCGCGCGCGTTGATCCATTCGGCAGCGGCCTCGTGAGTGATTCGCACGGATCGGCCAAGCCGGACGAGGTCAGGGCCGAGGCCTTGTGCTTTGAGAGTGTCAAATTGGCGGGTGTTGATCTTCGCAAGCTCGCAAAATTCTTTTACCGTGTGCATGGACTCTCCTGAATCGGTTGGTCCTGCATATCTCAGGAGAGTGGATTGTTTGGTTCGCGATTGCCTCAGCGACCTGTTTCAGCAGGGTGCGCTCTGGCTCCGGTGCGCACCCAGGGTAGCTAAAGTTCTAGAGGTATCAAGCGAAGCATGGTCAATTCGTCACCGGCTTCGTGAAACACCCATACTTTGCGTAGTTTTCCAGCTCCTCCACGGTGCGACCCTTGAAGAAGTCGTCCGGGTTCCTCGGGGAAACAATCAGCCCCATGACCTTGCTCATCTCTGCGATGGCCGCAACCTGCCCCATGATCGAACCTTTGGTCTTCTCCGGAGGAGCCGTGGCGAGGTCGTGGAGCATAGTGAGGACGTCTTCGCGAGTGAAGCCGATCTTCCGCAGACTCCGCACCTCTTCTTTCACCATCTGCGTCATCAACCGGTCGCGGTAGTTCTCCATGTATGCCTGGATAGGCTTGCGGTGATAGACGCGGCTGGCTTCTTCTTTGGTGTAACCGACCTCCGCGCCGGCCGCTTCGATGCGCTCGAGCTGCGTCGCGTTTGGGTCTGGAAGCCCCTAAGTACGTGGAAGCAAAACAAAGCATCCTGCTCGGTGATAGGAGCTACTTCCCGCGGCGGACGGCGCTGCGCTGGCTTGACGCTCTTCTTCTGCATCGTGATCTTCTCCTTCGTTTTTGGCCGTTACGTGGGGACGGCGGTAGCAATTCCGCACTGGTGCGAACGAATCAGACGATCCCTATGCCTTGACCGTGAGACTCTCAAGCCATTCGTCGATCTGCTTCTCGATCCAATCAACTGAGCGGCTGTTGCGCCCCAGCGAAACGGCGGATGGGAAATTTCCTTTCGCCATCATGGCGTAGAGGGAGGATCGGGAGAGGCCAGTACGAGACTCGACCTGTTTTCTGCGAAGAATTGTTATTGAGCTGCGGACTTGTTCCGACATGCTTATGGTGCCTCCGTGGATTTGCGTTGGCTGAACCAACCCTTTGCAGGGGTCCAGGCGCTGAAATCCAGCGGGGACTACCGAGTTACTCTCGAATAGTACATCAAAAACTGGAACTGCGTGGGACTCTCAAGGCACCGATGGACACCTTCAATGGCAGGTCTGATTTGAAGAGAGACAGCGATTCCGTGCCTAGCGCCTGTGCGGGTCAGGTACATCGGCGGGTATGTCTCGGACTTCTCTTTTCAACTTATTGATAATGCGATTTTTGCGAGGCGATATGAATCCCCCTCCCGCCATTCAACCTGTTCCGACACGTGCAATAGATCCTTTCGATTGTCAAAGTCCGTTGCACTGCGGACTTATCTATTTGTTACTTCGATGACAACTGTCAAACCCGCCATTCGGTCGTCGTTTTTAGGTTTTCCGCCGCCATGTCGCACTCAGGAAGACGGCTGCCCCGGCCCCGACAAGAAGGAATGTTGAGCCGAGTATCTTGGCGATCGCTAACCCCTTGTGCGGCTCGTCTTCGGGCGGAACGAGCGCCAGGACAATCGTCAACATAGTGGTAATCAGGCCGACGGAAGCGAGTAGAACTGCAACGGACCGGCCCCCGGAAACCGGATTCCCCCTGCGGAAAAGGTTCGCGCTGCAACCGGATCATCGCCAGAAAAAGAAAGACAAACGGGATGAAGTAAGTGACGATCGACATGCTGACGAGCAGGTCGTAGGCGCTTTGCACGGAGCTGCCAGCCTGGCTTAGCAACGCACAGAGCATTCCCGCAAAACCATAAAAGATAATGGCGATCCATGGCGTGCCCCACCTTGCATGGACGCGTCCGAAGGCCTTGGGCAGGTATCGATCGATGCCGGCCACAAAGGGTAGACGGGAGGTGGATGAGAGGAAGGAAGCAGCTCCTCCGATGCTATTGAGCGCAACGAGAAGCGCAATCAGGACGACAATCCACGAGAGACCGAGGCGGCCGCACATTACCTGGATGGCGCTTGCAAAACCGCCAACTCCGCTGATTTCACCGCTGGGCAACGCGATAAGCATAGCGATTGTTCCTGCGATATAACTGCCGGCGAGAATCATTCCGGAAACGATGAGCGCGCGAGGAATAGTGCGCCGGGCATTCTTAATCTCCTCGCTCATGAAGGAGCCCGTCTCGCAACCACCGAATGCGAAGAAGATCGTCGACCAGAAGATGGCGTTTTTGAGATCGGCGTGAGGAGTCATACTCGCCGCCGTGAACTTCGTGGCGGACCCAAAGCGGAAGACGCTGACGCCTGCGAGCATGAGCAGGATGATGATCGGAATCCAACTACCAAGTGCGCCTACGCTGCTTAGCCACTTTCCGAATTTCAACCCACGAACGTTGAGTGCTGTAATAGCGGCGAGACATCCCAGAGCAAACAGGAGGTAGTAGCTCCCGGTAGTGGCTAACTTCTGTCCATGGGGAAAGGCGAAGAGTAGGCTACCCGCTCCGAAGTAGAGCACGGCGGGGAAGTATGGAAGATTACTCATCCAGTACGTCCATGCAGCCAGAAAGCCCGAGAAGTCGCCAAAAGCGTGCTGCGTCCAGACGTAAAGTCCGCCCTCCTCCGGATAGCGCGCCGAAAGTTCGAGCACGCTCGCAGCGAGAGGCACGAAGAAGAAGAGACACGCGAAGATCCAGACCAGGATCGTGCTGGGCCCAGCCGCAGCCGCCGTTGCTATCCAGCGCAAACTCAGTCCGCCCGCAATGTAGAAGAGGGTTAGATCGAAGAGACCCAACTCGCGCTTCAGTAGTTGCTTCTCCCCCAGTCCACCCGGTTCCGTCATCGAGCGTCATCCAGATCGCGAAGCACCGCCATCGCAGCATTGCGCCCGTTGATGCCGATGACGCTGCCGCCGGGGTGTGTGCACGCGCCGCACAGGTAGACGCCCTTCATCGGGGTTCTCGCCGTAAGGCGGTTGCCCCACATGTACGCAGGAAGGCACTCGCCCTGGAAGATGTGTCCGCCGGTGAGACCGACCTTCTGTTCGATGTCCGGCGGCCCCAGTACCTGCGCGTCGACGACGGCGTCTGGCAGATTACTGCAAAATCGGCCGATCGAGCCCAGTGCCAGGGCCTTCGCGTCGCTGCGGTGTTCTTCCCAACTTCCAGATGCGAATTTGTAGGGAACGTATTGCGCGAAGACGCTCATCGTGTGCAAACCCGCTGGTGCTACGGTTGCATCATGCACGCTCTGAAAGTAAAGCTCGCACCAGAGTTGTTCCGGAAGGAATCCCGAACGGGCTGCGGCATAGCTGGCCTTCCACTCCTCTTTCGTTAGAGGAGCATTGATCTGGCCGTAGTGATGTGGTTGTTCGATTCCCGGTCGAGCCGTGAAGTTCGGCAGCTCGCGAAGCAATACGTTTAGCTTGACCGTGCATCCTTCGATCGGCACCGAGTGCACTTTTGCAGCCCAGACCGGGTCCGCATCGACGTCCAGCATGCGCAGTGTGCGGATCGGGTCGGCATTAGAGACGACAACCTGTGCAGTGATTCGCTCTCCCCTTCGAGCAGCACGCCCTCACCGGGGAGAATTCGTGCCACGTTGACGCCCGCGGCCACGATCACTCCGGCTTCGCGGGCAGCATCACAGAAGTAGAAGGAAACCATCCCCATGCCGCCCTTCACATAACCCCACATGCCTGGCATGTCCCCGAGCCGGCCTGAAGCGTGATGGAAGCGAATGGAGGCTGTACCCGCGTCAAAAGGACTTGCGTTTGTGCCGATCACGCCTTGCCCCAGATAGGCAGACTGCATTCGCTCGTCGATAAGATAGCGCTCGACGAACTCCGCCATGGACCAATCAAAAAGAAGACTGCGCGCTTCAGCGTCATCCTTTAGAAGCTCTTCGAGTTGCTCGTGGGTGGGCGCATCGCCAATCCATAGATCGCGTCGGCTCTCGTCTGGACCGTCGCCAGGAATGCCGCTTGCAGGACGAAGCGCATCTCGCAATCTGCGAATTACGTCATTCATCGCGCGCCAGCCTTCAACGTCCCGTGGGGAGAAGCGGCGAACCTCTTCTTCGCATCGAGTGTCATCATCCCAAAGCTGAATGCTGCTGCCGTCCAGAAAAGGCACAAAGAGACCGTTGACAGCGGGTATCCAATCGAAGCCGCGCGCTGGCAACCCGAGTTCCTTAATCACGAGCGGATGCAGCAGTCCGGCGAGATAGGCGCAGGGCGACATTCGAACACCGGGAAATGGCTCCTCGACAGTACAGGCGCCCCCAACCCGCTCACGGCTTTCGAGCACGAGCACGCGTTGACCTGCACGCGCCAAGTAAGTCGCGCACGCCAACCCGTTGTGGCCCGCACCCACAACGATCGCATCCCAGTGGCGTGCGGCGATCTCTTTGAGTGGCGCCGGAAGCCCGATCTTCCCCAACATTGCTGCTGTCGCAGACATACTGGCAGTATCTACGTCAGAGTTCTAATAACAAAGGGAAAACAACCGATGCTGAAGACGACATCGGTAAGGTTTACTCGAATCAAACAGCCGGCCTCCGCGAGGGTCGTGGGAATTTTGCGCTGCCAGCGTCCTTGCTGTGCAATTTTCAGCACTCGGCCGCCAACAAAATCCTTAGATCGCGCAAGTTGTTTCCAGTAGCGCCGGTTACGATGTTCAAGCCTGCTTCCTGCAAAAAAGTGCCGGAGTCGAAGCGTTCTAAAGACCGCTGAGCCCGAGACAGTAGTTTTTCGTCATCCAAAAGAGTCTTCTCATCCACAACGGCACCCGCGGCAAAACTGTTTCCGTCGATGCCGTCCGTGCCCGCTGAGAGAACGACCGTGCACGCGTCCAACGACCCTAACAAGGTCGCGGCATAGAGCGCAAAGTGTTGATTGCGTCCACCAATCCCCAATTTATCGCTCCCCTCCGCAGATACTCCCGGGGACAACTCAACCGTCACTTCACCAGAAGAGATCAGACAGACGCGCCGATGATCCCGCCTCAGGTCCCGAAGGCGTTCAAGCAGATATTCGGCCGCGGCACTGTAGCTCCAGTCATCGCAGGTATTGTCGACGACCGCATAAAATCCGAGATCTCTAGCGCGTTGTTCGACGATCGCCACCAGATCCTCGGACGATAGCAGTGTCACAGCTCTTGAGCGCAGTTGCGCCGATTTGGGCGTTTCACGAAGTTGGGTTGATGAAAAAACTGCCGCACCGAGGCCGGAAATCTATCCATCAGACCATACCGCTCCAGGATCTGCTTGCACTGATCGACGGTAGAGCTATCAGGCAGCGTGGGGCCGGATCCCAGTGCGTCCAGATGCCTCAACGGCACATCCGAGATGAGCAGCGAGTAACTCAGGATACCCCCGGCCTCGAGGGCCAGTCGGCCTCCCTTCACCGCCGAGAAGTGCTTGCGTACACAATTTATCTCGGCAATCGAACCGCCGCTATGCACCAGCTCTCGATGGAACTTCACCGTATCTTCAAGCGAGATCTTGGAATCGAGTGGCAATTCCATCATCGCAGAGGCGCCTCCGCTGATAAGAAAAAGACAGAGCGAATCTCCCATCGCGGTAGCTTCTTTTCGTAGCGAACGAACAAGCGCCAAGGCAGCTTCGGCTCCATCAATCGAGGCTTGATTGGGTGTTGGATGTCCTCCGGCAAAAAACTGAAAGCCCGGAGGTAGATCTGTTGGCCCGCCGCTGGCAATCACCACCCCAGACAAATCGCACCGGCTCAGCCCTCGTAGAGAGGGCAACAGTGCTTTGATCATCGGAGACGCCGCTTTACCCGCAGCTACCACGCCGATGCGGCGTATAGGGCCGAGGTCGATTACGTCGTCGCCGATCGCTAAGAACGTTGTGTCGCCTGCCCCCGATATTCGCTTGACCTTGCGGTTAACAGCTTGCTCAATGCTGCAATCCGCAAGAGACTGCAGGAAGAGGTTACAGGCAACCTCTCGTAAGCCCGACCCAGCCGTTGTCATGCAGCGACACCCCAGTAATCCCCGTTCTTAGACTTCGAAGCACAACTATCGAGCGAGACTTCCGGCCAGGCAAATTACTCTCGCTATGGACAGCCACGCGGCCCCCAAAAACATTCAACGCGCACATTGGCACTCGGACTCAAGAAAAATGCGCTCCGCCTCTCGAAAAACCGCAAACTACTTTCCACACAGTGGCACAAGGCTGGCAACGAAGGAGATACTAGTTAAAGATCGCACCATCGTCAAAATTTCTCTTCACCCTGCCGTCTTTCAACATTAACTCAAGTCCACGAGGAGAATTAAAATCGCATGGCAAAGCTCGGATTTCTTGGTTTAGGCATTATGGGCGGCCCAATGGCCCTTCATCTTATTGAAGCAGGCCATCAGGTCGCCCTATGGTCGTTTAGCAAAGAAAAAGTCGAGGCGCTCGCAGCCAAAGGCGGTATCTCGTGCGCTACACCCGCCGAGGTAGCGCGGAAGAGCGACTGCATCTTCCTCTGCGTCGGTAACACGGAGATGTCGCGAAAGGCGATCCTCGGCAAAGACGGACTCGCGGAGACCGCTGCCAAAGGAACCATCATTGTGGACTGCAGTACTGTCTCCCCCTCTGCAAGCCGTGGCATCGCCGCAGAACTCGCCGAGAAAGGCATCGCATTTCTGGACGCGCCCTGCACCGGATCTAAAGGCGGGGCGGAAGCAGGGACACTCACCTTCATGGTCGGAGGACCACAAGACGTCTTCGAAAAGGTGCGTCCGTACTTCGAGGCGATGGGTAAGCAGCTCTACTATTGCGGCGGCGCCGGCATGGGGCTTCACGCCAAACTCTCACAGAATATGATCCTCGGCAATCTCCTTCAGGCATTCAACGAGAGCCTGATCCTCAGTACCAAAGCCGGAGTCGACCCGGAGATGATGCTCGACATCCTCAACAATAGCGCCGCCAAATCAGGCCTGATCTCAATCAAGGCACCTTTGGTCTTTGCACGAGACTTCACTACGAACTTCTCCGTAAAGTGGCTCGAGAAAGACATGGAGTTGATGCTGGAATCGGCCGCCGAACTGAACGTGCCTGCGCCCCTGACGGCACTCTCGCGACAGCTGTTTCGCGCTGCCATTGCAAAAGGGTACGGCGAAGAAGACATTTGCGGCTCCATTCGTGTGATGGAAGATATCGCCGGCTGCACGGTCGCCAGCAACTCAAAGACGCAGCAAACATGACTGGTCGACGGTTCAAACCTCCGCGCGGCTTAGAAACAAGACAAAGCCTCTGACAGAGAATATCGTTTCAGAGAGCGACCAACTTCATGATGCGAGGATAAGTACACGTGTTGAACCGCAGAAATTTCCTGAAAGCCGCGGGAACAGCAACCGCGGAGACGCTGCTGGGATCGAAGATGTATGCGCTTACAGCAGCTCAGACTGGTCCTGCCGCGCCGGTTGAAGCCAACGATCACGTACAGTTCGCACTGATTGGGGCCGGCATACAGGGCCAATCCGATACGAAGTTTGCAGTGCAGGTTCCGGGCGCGAAGTTGGTGGCCGTAGCAGACTGCTACGACGGCAGGCTCGAGCGCAGCAAGGAACTCTGGGGCACCGACATTTTTACGACGCGCGACTATAAGGAAATCCTGGCCCGCAAGGATATCGACGCCGTCATCATTGCCACACCGGATCATTGGCACAAGCAGGCTGCGGTCGACGCCATGAACGCGGGAAAAGACGTCTACTGCGAAAAACCGATGATCCATCTGTACTCCGATGGACCTGAAATCATTGAAACCGCCCACAAGACAAACCGCATCGTCCAGGTCGGAAGCCAGCGCGTAAGTTCGATCATCTACTCGAAGGCCAAGGAACTGCTCGCTTCAGGTGCCATCGGCCAACTCAATATGGTGACAGCTCGCTGGGACCGTAACTCGTCGCTAGGCGCATGGAACTACACCGTACCGCTTGATGCTTCGACCGAAACCTGCGACTGGCCTCGCTTCCAGGGGACCGCTCCCAAAATTCCGTTCAATGCGGAGCATTTCTTTCAGTGGCGCAAATGGAAGAGCTACGGCAGCGGCGTAGCGGGAGATCTCTTCGTTCACCTCTTCAGCGGAACCCACTTCATCACCGGATCAAATGGCCCCACGCGAGCGATGGCAACCGGCGGGCTGCGCTTCTGGAAGGACGGGCGCGACGTCCCCGACGTGATGTTGGGCCTCTTTGACTACCGTGAAGGATTCAACCTCAGTCTTCGCGTGAACTTTGTCGACGGAGGCGAAGAGAGTGAAGGACTGATCTTTACCGGGTCGGAAGGCACCATGGAGATCGCGGGCAACACAGTCAGCATAAGCCGAGTGCCGCTCCAGAAAGAACCCGGCTACATCATCGGAACATTTACAGAGGCAATGCAGAAACGCATCCTGGAAAGCTATCGGCAGAAGTATCCGGTCTCACATCCATCCGGAGGCCCGTCGGCCACGTATGAGAAATATGTTGCCCCGGCCGGATACAGCGACAGCTACGACCATTTCAGTAATTTCTTCTCGGCGGTTCGCACCCGCAAGCCCGTTGTGGAAGACGCAGTGTTCGGCTTTCGTGCGGCGGGGGCTGCATTGCTGAGTAACCTCAGCATGGAACGTGGTGAAGTAGTGAAATGGGACCCGGACGCGATGAAGCTCTTGTAAACAAACATTCCGTAAAGGCGCCGTGACAGAGCGAAGAGGAAATTCTTCAATAGAGTCTTTCGTCTCGTTCTTCGGCTTACTATTTGCAATGGAGTCTGCGTCACAGAAGGTCCGCGTTTTTGTTTGATGGATCGACGTTCGGAGAAATTGACATGAAACTCTGATCTGCGACGCAACTCACCCGAAGTCAATCTCCATCTCCCGAATTATTTGCTAAAATTCGACCATCTAAAACGTTTTTGTGGAGTGAAAACTCCCAACATTCCCCTGGTTTGACAAGCGAGTAAAACGCAGCTATCGTTGCCGCGCAATCCACCCCACGCGTACCGGAGTTGCAAACGTGAAATATACAACAAGCAAAACTTCCACTGCGAAGCTACCCTTCGCTCGCCTAGTCGGAACACTTCTCTTATCGGTAGGTGTTCTAAGCGGCTCAGCCGTCGCTCAGAACACATCAGATCTCGGCTCCAACGTTTACATCTTCGATCCCAGCATGCCGACAAGTCAGATCCAGGCAACGGTCGATTCCATAGCCAACCAGCAGGTTAGCAATCAGTTTGGCACACAGCGCTACGCACTTTTATTCAAGCCGGGCGTCTACGGCAGCGCCGCCACTCCCCTCAACTTCAAGGTAGGCTTCTACACCGAGGTGGCCGGATTGGGCGCTTCGCCGGACGATGTCGTCATCAACGGCTCCATCGATGTCTACAACCAGTGCTTCGGCCCGAACAATTGCATCGCGCTCGACAACTTCTGGCGGTCGCTGTCGAACCTCGCCATCAACGTCAACACTCCTAACTTTGGCTGCTACTCTGGCGAGTTCTGGGCCGTATCGCAGGCTGCTCCGATGCGCCGCGTCCACATCACCGGCAACACCACGCTGATGGACTACTGCTCAGGCCCCTCGTTTGCGAGCGGAGGCTTCATCGCCAACACTCAAACCGGCTCCATCGTCAACGGGTCCCAGCAGCAGTTCTACGTGCGCAACAGCAACATCGGCTCCTGGTCGAACGGCGTCTGGAACCAGGTCTTCTCCGGCGTCATTGGAGCGCCCGCGCAAAGCTATCCCAATCCCACCTACACCACCCTCTCTACCACTCCGGTGACCCGCGAAAAGCCCTTCCTCTTCGTCGACGCCTCGGGCAACTACAACGTCTTCGCTCCCGCGGCGCAGACCAACACCAGCGGAACCAACTGGGTTACCACCTCAACCGCCGGACGCACTCTTCCCATCAGCAACTTCTTCATCGCCACTCCCTCCACATCGGTGCAGCAGATCAACGCACGGCTGGCCTCTGGACAGAACCTGATCCTTACGCCAGGCGTCTACCAGCTCGATCGATCCATCGACATCAAGAAGCCTGATACCGTCGTTCTCGCCCTAGGCGATGCCACCCTCGTTCCACAAAACGGAACGGCAGCTATCACCATTGCGGCCGTTGACGGCGTCCAGGTCGCCGGTCTGATCGTCGATGCAGGTCCTGTCCAGTCGCCGGTACTCTTCCAGATCGGAAAGCCAAATGGCAAAAAGCCCAGTGATCCGAGCGACCCGGTCACGCTCAATGACGTCTTCTTCCGTATTGGAGGAGCGACTCAAGGCAGTGCTGTCACCAGCCTTCAGATCGACCACGATAACGTCCTGCTCGACGACATCTGGGCATGGCGCGCAGACCACGGCGCTGGAGTCGGGTGGATCGTAAACACCGCGGACCATGGCCTGGTCGTCAACGGCGACAACGTAACCGCAACCGGCCTCTTCGTGGAGCACTACCAGAAGGAGCAGGTACTGTGGAACGGCAATGGCGGCGAAACTATCTTCTATCAAAGTGAGTTGCCATACGACCCGCCGAGCCAGAGCGCATGGACCGACGGAACCGCCAACGGCTATCCATCCTACGCAGTCTCCAACTCAGCGACCACGCATCAGGCCTATGGCTTAGGCATCTACTCTTTCTTTAACCAGGGGATCAACATCATCGAAGACAACGCGATGACCGTTCCCAACGCAAGCGGAGTAGCGATTCACGACGTCGGCACGGTCTGGCTCAATGGCAGCGGGCAGATCACCCACGTGATCAACGGACAAGGCGCGACGGTAAGCAGCAGCAACGCCGATACGCTGAGCCCCGTCGTGTTCTACCCATAGAACCCCTGCACTTCGCCGGGACAAACCTGTATCAGTATTTGGGGCAGCAGACATCATGCTGCCCCAAATACTTTTCCCGCGTCTCTCGAAGAATCGGGGCTCCTCACAACCCCGGCAATCACGGGGCGCAATCAAGTACTCACTTCCAACTCATCGAACCTGCGCCACTTGTAAAACCAGATCGAAACGATCCAGCTCAAAGCAAAAAGTCCAATGATCACGTAACCCAGTGTGCCGAAGTTTTCATTGAGAGTTCCAACCCAAGACCAGAAGGTTCCGTGAAAGTGAAACTGATCCGCCATCAGGCCGAGGGCTTCAATTCCCCCGACCAACACCGCAACGACCACCGAGATCAGGGTGATCGTCATGTTGTAGTAGATCTTGCGAATCGGCTTCACAAACGCCCACCCATAAGCACCAAGCATCAAAACATTATCTGTGGTGTCGATCAAAGACATACCTGCGGCAAACAGCGCGGGAAAAACCAGAACTGACCACAGCGACAATCCTCTTGCGGCCTCGGAGGCCGAGAGGCCAAGCAGCCCAATCTCCGTCGCGGTATCGAATCCGAGGCCAAACAGAATGCCGAGCGGGTACATGTGCCAACTGCGGCGGATCAACGCGAACATCGGTCGAAACAGACGAGAGAGAAATCCGCGGCTGCCCAGCAGCAGATCGAAGTCTTCCTCAACATAGCGCTCCCCTCGACGAACCCGCCGGAAAGCAAGATACACCGACCGCAGCACCGCCATGTTCACGATCGCGATTGCAAAGAGAAACAGCGTCGAGACGAGCGTCCCAACTACTCCGCCGATGTGCCTCGCCGCATCCAGTCGATGTTGCAGCGACAGTGCCGTAGCCGAGATAGCAATAGACCCCAGCACCACAATCGTCGAGTGTCCGAGCGAGAACATGAATCCCACCGCAACCGGCCGTTTGCCCTCCTGCATCAACTTCCGCGTTACGTTGTCGATCGCTGCAATATGATCGGCATCCACCGCATGACGAAGGCCAAAGCTGTAAGCCAGGAATGCAGTACCCAGCAACACGGGATAGTGTCGAAAGGCGAGAAACGCCCACATCCAGGCAGACACATTCATCAGGAGAAGAAGCGTGTAAATAGCGACGACCTTGCGCCTGGTATTGGCCGCAATATGGTCGAGCACTCCGCTAAACAAATGTTTCATTCAGTCCTTACCCAAACAATACGAATCACAGTACAACATCAGGTGAAGCAGCGTCTTATCCGTGGCTGAAGATATCTTCACATCTTCGAAGTTAATCGCTGACTGCAATACTGACACGACAAGCAGACGCCTCCGTCTCTCAGGGAGCGACTCGGGTCAAAGCCGTGATCTGGTCAACAAACTCAGGCCACGCCTCACACAGTTCCTTCCGCTCGCCGGCCTCATAATCCTCAAACTCGAAGCCAGGACTCACCGTACATCCCAGCAGCGCCCAGTTCCCTCCCTCTAGCAGGCGCGAGCCTTGCCACACCCCTCGCTCCACAACCACCTGCGGCCTCTGTCCTCGCAGCAGATCGTTCCCAATCACTACCGTCTGGCCCTTTCCCTTCTCGACCAACTGCAACATCTCCACCGCATCCCCAGCATAAAAATGAAACACCTCATCTGACTTCAGCCGGTGCATCTCACTGAACGTCTCCGGCTCCAGCAGATAATAGATCGCAGTCGCAATCCGCCGCGCTCCCGCATACCTCTTGTCCTCAAACATCTCGGCGCCCACCTTCTCCGCGGCCTCGTAGGTCCTCACATACCATCCGCCCTCTCGCGGATGGGGTTGCAATCCCAGTAATTTCTTGACGTCCTCTGCTGTCATCAAAGCCCTCTCACGCTATGCTGGTACTACTCCATCCATTCTAGTTTCCCGTCTCACAGGAGCCCTGACCTGATGCACCTCCGTACTCGCCTGGAGCACTACTTCGGCTTCTCAGCACACGCGACCAACTGGCGAACAGAGATTCTCGCCGGCCTTACGACCTTCATCACGATGGCTTATATCATCTTCGTGAACCCTTCCCTGCTCAGCAAAACCGGCATGCCCCTCGCCGCCATCACTACGGCGACCTGTCTCTGCGCGGCCTTCGGCAGCATCCTCATGGGAAGCATCGCCAACTATCCTCTCGCCCTCGCACCCGGCATGGGTCTCAACGCCTACTTTACCTACACCGTCGTCCTTGGCATGGGCGTCCCCTGGCAAACTGCTCTTGGCGCAGTCTTCCTCTCCGGAGTTATCTTCCTCGCCCTTACCTTCACCGGCATTCGCCAGCGCCTTGTCGCCGCTATCCCCCATCAACTCCACGCCGCGGTCGGCGGAGGCATCGGACTCTTCATCGCCTTCATCGGCTTCCGCAATGCAGGCATCATCGTCCCCAGCGCCGCCACCACCGTCACCCTGGGCAACCTCCGCGCCCCTCAAACCGCGCTCGCCATCTTCGGGCTCTTACTCATCGCGTTCCTGCAGGTCCTGCGCGTCCGAGCCTCCATGCTCATCGGTGTTCTCACCACAATGTTTCTGGGCATTCTCTTTCATCAGGTTCACTGGCAACCCTCTACCTACGACCTCACCGCGATCAAAGCCACCGCCTTTCATCTGGACATCCTCGGCGCTCTCCACGTCGGAGCCTTCGAGATTATCTTCGTCTTCCTCTTCGTAGACCTCTTCGACAACATCGGCACGCTCGTCGCCGTCACCCAGCGCGCTGGACTCATCGCTCCCGACCACACGATCCCTCGCCTCAACCGCATCTTCCTGGCCGACGCCAGTTCCACTATTCTCGGCTCACTCGCCGGAACCAGCACGGTCACCAGCTACATCGAGTCCTCCGCCGGAGTCGCCGCAGGAGGACGCACTGGGGTCACAGCGATCGTCGCCGGCATCCTGTTCTTCCTCTCGCTGTTCATCGCTCCCTCGTCGGAGCTATCCCGACCTTCGCCACCGCGCCTGCACTCATCCTGGTCGGCGGCCTCATGCTTACCGGCCTCGGCGAGATCGAGTGGGACGATCCCCAAATCGGAATCCCCGCCTTTCTCACGGTCGCAACGATCCCTCTCACCTGGTCCATCGCCGACGGCCTCAGCTTCGGACTCACCAGCTACGCACTTCTCCAACTCCTCACCGGCCGCGCCCGCCGTCAGGACTGGATGCTCTATCTCCTGGCGACCCTCTTTCTCCTTCGCTTCATCTTTCTCCTCCGCAAATAGGCCACGCCTCCCAGAACTTCACAGCTCCTTTTCTTTATTGCCATTCCTGCGGAAGAATCGAAGCAAAAGTTGAGAAGAGCCCGATTCATAAACCAACGATCCGGGGAGGTTCAAATCCACCTCCGTCCCCACTCCAGCCTCGCTCCACACCGCCAGTTGCCCGCTGATCCGTTTGGCGCGCTCTCGCATGCCAGGCAACCCCCAATGGCCCGCGCGCTCGCCTTCCTGGAGGACCTTACGGTCGATTCCCTTCCCATCGTCGCGAATCCGCACCCGCAGCAGCCTCTTTCCATACGTAATCTCCGCTTCGATCTTCTGCGCTTCACTATGCTTGAAGGAGTTTCGCAACGCCTCTCGAACGATGTGGTACACGTCTTCCCGAAAGATCGGATCCAGCGGCTTCGCCGTTCCTTCTTCGACGACAGAGAACCGCGGCCCGGTCCCATCTTCGCTGTCAGATCCAAGTTCTTTTCCCAGCGTGGTGATCATGTGCGCCAGGTCGTCATCGACCAAAGTAGAAGATCGTATATCGTAGATTGCGTTGCGCCCCTCCACCATTGCCTGATCCGCACTCTCCAGAGCGGAATCGAGACTCTTCTCCGCCTCCGAAGGATCTCTTGGGATCAGATCCCGAGCCGTTTGAAAATGAAGAATTAATCCCTGAAAACTCTGCAACAGTGTGTCGTGAAGCTCTCGAGCGATCCGGGTTCGCTCAGAGAGTCGCTCGATAAACTGGATATCCATCCGCGACGTGACCTGGCCGACATGCCACTGATACCCCCCACGCCAGAACTGCCACCATCGCCGCACAGAACAACAGAAACCAGTTCGTCTGATAGAACGCCGGAACAACCGTCAGATTCAACGAAGGCCCGTCCATATTCCACACCCCATCGCTGTTCGAGGCGATAACGTGGAACGTGTAAGACCCTGGGTCGAGGTTGGTGTACACAGCCTCCCGCAATCCAACCGGCTCACTCCAGCCACGATCGAATCCATCGAGACGATACTTGTATCGAACTCGCTCCGGCACCGAGAGACTTACACCCGAAAAACTGAACGTCATCCGCTGACGAATAGAGGGAATCCGAACAGAGGTCGCTAAATCGATCGGAACTCCGTCGACAGAAACCCCATCGATCTTCGCTAACACCGGTGTCGCAGCGTGCGCCGCTCGAATCGGATCGACCACCGAAAGTCCATGATTCATAGAAAACCAGATGCGCCCCAGCGGATCTGCGACGACCGATTGCTGCCTCTTGACCCCTTCGACTCCATTCAAGCCATCGATAGTTCCATACTCCCGTACATCTCCCTCCTGCGCCACGCCGCTCAGCAGTCTATCGCGCTTCACTCTTAGAACGTGATTGGAGGTCGCAACCCAGAGCCAGCCATTGGTATCTTCCGCAACTCCGAAGATCTGCTCATGCAACGACTCTGGCACATTACGAGGGATATTGGCCGTACCGGAGCTGAGATACGCGAGGCCAGACGTGGTCCCGACCCACAACACATGGCTTGAATCCTCAAGCAGACAATCGATATCCGGTGATGGAAGCCCATTGTTCTCTGTAAAGGTTCGCCACTGGCCGTGCGATAGCTGAGTCACACCGACCGGCGTTGCAAACCACATAGTCCCGTCGGCACCTTCGGCTATCGATGTCACTGCATTGGACGGCATCCCATTCGCCATGGTGTAGGAGGTAAGCTTTCCATCCCTTAGTTCACTTACCCCTGCGCTAAGAGTTCCAGCCCAGACAGATCCGTCGCGATTCTGATGAACCGCATACACACTGTCCTGAAGGAGTCCATCCGCATGCGTGTAGGTCTTGGTCTCGAAGGCGCCGTGGATAAAACGCAACCGTGTGAGCCCACCTCGTTGTCTGCCCACCCACAATTCATCGCGGCTTCCGGCGATGGAGTAGACAACGTCTCTGTCCAGGCCTGCAGCGGTCACGCTCTCGATCCTTCCGTCTCTCAGCCAATGCAACCCACCGTCGAGAGGAGCGAACCAGGTGCGTTCTCCCGCATCGACATAGACCGGACCACCGCTCGCCGACCGTAAGTCATTGTCAACCGCGTAGCTCACAAAGGTGCTGTCGCGAAGCCTTTCGATACCCCGCGGCGTTCCGATCCATAGATTCCCCTCTCTATCCTCAAAGAGAGAGTTCACCGCAAGACCAGAGGCAACCGTACCTTCGTCATCAGATGAAATGCCGCGGCCGTTGAACCGAAGCAGTCCGTGAGAGCTGCCGATCCAGATGTTTCCGTCCCTGTCGCGAATCGCCGAGAGAACCGATATCTTCCAAAACGCAGAGGGCACTCCTTCGCGAGTAATCTTCGAACCCGTCCAGCGCAAAACACCTTTGTCGGTTCCGATCCACAGTTCGCCGTTTTCCATCGGAAGCAGAAAATTGATCCTTCCATCCACGCCATGCGGGACATCGTGAACCTGCCCGTCCTTCAAGTAGAAGAGGCCTTTATCGGGTGTACCTAACCAGACGATGCCATCGCTGGTCTCTGCTACTGCCGCTACCGAAGTATTCGGCTTGGCAAATCGGTGAGTAGCCACACCTGTTGCCCAGCTCAGCCGGCTGGAGAGTTCATCATTCATCACAGCCGCCTGGGCAGGATCGGATCTCCCCGGCGACGGCGGCGCGGTAAGAACATCGAACTTGCCTGCATGATACCCAAGCGGCCCCAGAGCCAGCGACGAGAGAAGCGCCGAACCGTCTCTGCGCCGCCCAATCGATGTAATTCCCACCTCTGCCTGACTGTGGCCAGGGTCGAACTTCCCATCGTGATACCGCAGGATCGTAGTATTCGCCAGAAGGATCCACAGATTCGATTGGGAGTCCGCAACCAACTCCTGAACGGGGCCGATCGGAAGCGTAGCCGGAATCTGCTGCTGGAAGACGTGAAAGCTTAGTCCGTCGAAACGAACCAGGCCCTTCTCCGTCCCGATCCACAGGAACCCATCGGCAGTCTGAGCGAACGAGGTCACCGTCCCCCCGGTGAAACCTCTCTCAAGCTCCCCAACTCTCCCGCATGTACTGCGAGATGGCCCGGTTCGGATCGAGAGCGCGAACCGTGTGAGTGACGCACATCACAGCAAGCACGGCCACCATTTTTCCGACAAGCCGATGAACTTTCATAACCCCATCACGGAAGATATTCGAACTTCTCCAGAACAACTTCACTCTCTTTTTGCATCGGATACTTGTCGCTCGCAACCACGTAGAACAGCAGTTGCATCTTCTCGTGGCCAGGCGAGGGCACACCCGAGGTAAACACATGTTCCGCAACAACGGGGGCGCCTTCGCGAATCGAGTCTCCTCGCACCGTCACAAACTTCACACGCCCAGGCTCCCAGTGGAACGAGTGAGTCAGTTTACCCGCCGGTTCCACAAACGGAGCGACATTGCCAGGAACATAAAAAGGCTGAATGCCGAACTGCGCATTGTCCTTACTGGAGCCATCGCCCCATTGACTCATCTCAACATCCACCTCACGGTAGTTCTGCTCTCCTCCCCAATCGTCAAAAGTGTTCAAGCTCAAAACCGCGGCCGGTTCCAGATGAGACGTGTCCCTCACCGTAAAGATGTAGGTTCCATATCCCAGGCTTCGGTTCATCTCCACCTCCGCGCAGGACCACTTGTTTTCCTTTTTCTTGATGCGAAGATGGAGCGCCCCTTGCGGATCGACCCATGCATTATCGCCCTCATACGGGAGATTCTGCCCCCCGCGATCTGAAGCGATCGTGCGAACTCCCCAGTCGTAGCCGCTGAATTTAATCGGCACTGTAGGTGCAATCTGAGGTTTGCCGACACCATCGACGATCGCCAGCGCCGCAATCGAACCGCCAACCGTAGGCGCCACATCCATTGTGGGTGGCGGCTGATACCCCGGATCGACCAGCATCGCCGCATACTTGAAACCCAGATGGCTTGTCGCGCTCCACGTCGAATCCGCCTGAACGGTAATAAACGGTTGATCCGGCCACGGCTGAACCCACCACGGCCCGCTCATTGCGTAGATCACGATCCGTTGGCCTGGCCGCGAGCCAGTAACACGCCCTGAAATCGTATCGACGCGCTCCCGGCCGCCCTGCGCAGCGGGTGGGATCTTTGTAAATTCCACCGTCGGACCGGTGACACTCTGCCGGGAGCGGCACCCAGCCAGCAAAAACAGAATCGCCGTAAGACAAACCGCAGGGCCCATCGCAATCGACCACAACAAACTCTCCCTGAGGCCCCATTGATAGCCCCGCCGATCCCGCAGCCGGAAGTCATTCTTGGAAGCGGTCACATACCTTTCGGACACAAGAACCCCCGAGTTATCTCAATTTTCCAGGTTGAGATAGCAATCATAGTCCATCTGGATCGCCCTCGCAGCCAGCCACTGCGATCCTCCTCCCCTTCAATCCAACAACAGAAGAAACTCCAATCTCATCGTTCTTTCAGCCGCAAACCGCATCTGCAACAAGCCTCTCGCCGTGTCGAAAGCCCTGGTTCTCATGGTGTAAGATATGGTCTTCCGCCCAGTAGATGCGGTTGGATCGTTGCATGGAAGATCCCAGCTTCGATACGAAGCGGATAAAGTTTGTGCACTGAAGTGCCCTCGGGAAAACGTCCACGGAGGGACGTACCTGAAGCAGTTCGACAAGCACCAACCTGGGCAGCCACCTCACTTTCGTAGAAAACACCGGAGTTCTTCACATGGCAAAAGGCGTCAATAAAGTCTTCCTCCTCGGCAACGTCGGCAAAGACCCCGAGATCCGTTCCACCGCCGGCGGCATGACCGTCGCAAGCTTCTCTCTCGCCACCGCCGACCGGCAGAAAGACGCCCAGGGCAACTGGACCGACAAGACCGAATGGCACAATATCGTCTGCTTCCAGCGAACCGCAGAGGTTGTGCGCGACTACGTCAAAAAAGGCTCGCAGATCCTCATTGAAGGCAAGATCCAGACCCGCTCCTGGGACGATAAGACCAGCGGTGAGAAGAAGTATAAGACCGAGATCCTCTGCAACGAACTCACACTCCTCGGCGGTAAATCAGGCGGCGAAGGTGCCTCCACCGGCGGCTACTCCAAATCCAACACCGCCAGCTACGACCAGCGCACCCCGTCCAGCCAGCCCGACTACGCCGACGTAGGCATCACCGACGACGACATCCCCTTCTAACTTTGCACAGCAGCATCCGATCCTTTCATCAACAGGCTCCTCACAACGAGGGGCCTGTTGTTTTGCTTGTGATGCTGACACGAGCTTCATCGCGCATACCATCATTCACGACGCCCTCAACAGTCCGGCGCACTCTCGCTAAACCGGGTTTACCTCGAGACTCGGCTGACGATGACCGCTCGTGGCGGCTCCCGCATCGTGTGGTAGTCCAACGCTATCGAAGACAGGCCCAAGCGCAAGAACAGCGATAAAGAGTATTGCCATGTGGAAGTCGCGTAGTTGCGGCACCGCGGCAGAGTGTCCGTGCGCGTGCGCAACCAGACGCAGCGTAATCGCGCCCACAGCCACGCCCATCCCCATGCTCAGCTGCATAATCGCGCTCAGAAATCCATTCGCACGGCTCATCCTGCTGGGAGGAATCTCCGTATAGGCGAGCGTAGTCATGCAGGTGAACTCCATCGATCGACAAGCTCCGTGAAAGAACAAAATTGCAAGAATCAGGAGAGTTGGCGTAGAGGGGTTCAGCGTCGCGCACAGCGCCATCGATGCAGCCGTAATAACTCCGTTAACCAGCAGAATATTGCGGAAGCCGAACCGGCGCAGCGCCTCGATCACAAATACCTTCATGCTCAGGTCGCCCCCGAAGAGCGCAAGCAGATAAAGTCCCGACCGAAACGCGTTAAGACCAAACGCAATCTGAAACATCAGCGGGAGAAGAAATGGAAGCACTGCAACCGCGATCCGGAAAGCGCTCGCTCCAAAGACCGAGAGCGAGTACGTCTTGAGCTTCAACGATTCGAAGTCCACCAACGCGGTGGCCGGCTTGCGTCTTGCTAAGACGATCGCTGCAACTCCGCTGAGCACACTCAGAGCAAGGATGGCACCTGGTAACTGCCAGGAACCGCCGTCTCCTCCCAGCTTCTCCATTGCGTAAACGGCTCCGGTAGATGCAAAGCCTCCCAACAGAAACGTCGTCCAGTCGAAAGGATGTCTTTCTTCGGTTCGAACATTCTCGATCCAAAGCAACGTAAGCGCCAATGCCAGAACACCGACAGGGAGATTGAGAAAGAAGATCCAGTGCCAGCTCGCATACGTCGTAATAAATCCTCCCAACGGAGGGCCAATCACCAGCGCCGTCAAACCAGGCCACGTGATGTAAGCGATCGCCTGTGTCAGCTTCTCCTTCGGTGTAGTCCGAAGAACAATAAGTCGACCCACCGGCACCATCATCGCGCCGCCAATACCCTGCAGAATCCGCATAAGGGTAAATTGCGTAAGCGTCCCAGCAGCACCGCACAACAGCGAAGCCAGCGTGAAGACACCTATCGCACACGCGAAGACGGAGCGCGAACCGAAACGGTCCGCAACCCATCCACTAATGGGGATGAAGACTGCAAGCGTAAGCAGATATGCGGTCATGCCAATGTTCAAATTGACCGCGCCAACATGGAAACTGCGTGCCATCTGGGGCAGCGCAGTCGCGATGATCGTGCCGTCTAAGTTCTCCATGAAAAAGGCGCCTGCGATCAGGCTGGTGATGTAAATCGGGGAAATACTCTTTTTCATCAACCTATTTTACGAAAACCAAGCAGGCGCGGCCCAAATCGATAGTGCAATCAAATGATCTGAACCTGACTTTCTCCTGACAATTCGTCCTCCCGTTCTACCTACCATTCAAGGGAACAGACTTGCAGGGAGCAGTGACCTTCTGCTTCCACCGAGCCGAGTGTCGCCGTCGCAATGCGGTACTCATCAGATGTCCTTCCTCACGGCCGCCCGCAGCATAGGACGGCCGCTTTTTTAGGATTGATCTGCAAAGGCAGCCATCGCACTACTGTTACGATAAGTTCACGGGAATGAGGTCTCCCAAAACCGCCGTAAAGATTCGGCTGATGACCTCTGCCAATTCGATCTTCTTAATTTGAGGAACAACGAGGCAGACGATGTCATATCTCTGGGTCACAATCGGCAGTGCGTTGGGCGGCTTACTGCGTTACGCCATCACGCGCCTCACTCTCACCTACAGCGTCGGGTTCCCCTTCGGAACGATTCTCATCAACGTTCTCGGGTCGTTCGTCATCGGCTACTTCGGCACACTCACTCTGCAAAGTGGCCGCCATCCCGCCTCCGAGAATCTCCGCCTCTTCGTCATGGTCGGCATCTGCGGAGGCTTCACCACCTTCTCCTCCTTCAGCCTCCAGACCTACGACCTCATGCGCTCCGGCGCATGGGGCAGAGCGCTCGCGAATGTTCTTCTCTCCGTGGTCTTATGCGTCGCTGCAGTAGCCGCAGGCCACCTTCTCGCCCACCGCGCAGTTCCAGCCCAGGCCATCACAGAAACAGCTCAAGAGGAGTACACCGGGTAAACTAACCACATGATCGACGAAGCCACCTTCCGCCGCGAATCTGACCGCGCCCTTGAAGCTCTCAAACAGTCCCTCATCTCCGCCGAGGATGACGATGCGGGCTTCGAGTTCGAAGACAACAACGGTGTCATGAACATCATCTTCGAGAACGGCTCCAGCAAGTTCGTCATCACTCCCAACACCCCCATCCGCCAGGTCTGGATCTCCGCCCAGGCCACCAGCTACAAGCTCGACTGGGCAGAAGCCACCAGCACCTTCACCTTCACCAAAACCGGAGAAGACCTCAAAGCCCTCACCCAGCGCCTCCTCCGCGAACATCTCAAAGACCCAGCCATCACCCTCCCCTGAGATACCACCAACACATCACGCTATCCCAACATTCAGTTCATCTCTGACCTGACCATCAAACTCGTCATCTCGACCGAAGCAGCGAACAGTCTCATCGTTCGCTGCGCAGTGGAGAGACCCCTTATTTCGCCTTTGCTACGGTTCGCAAGGCGCGTGCGGAGTGCAATTCGCGACAAAAATCTCATTCTCTCTGTACCCCGCACATTGCTGTTTTCCTTAAAACGGAAAACACAATCCCTTCCACAACAAAAAGTAAGCCCCGCCGCAGGAACCGTATTAAGCTAAACCCTAAGCGGCCATCCCGGCCACTGGAACAGACACACAATTCAAAAGGTACCGCTCCCGTACTTGGGAGGATGGGATAGCCATCATGACGCCGAAGCTGTCCGTAGCGATCATTACGCTCAACGAAGAGGCCAACCTGGCCCGTACCCTCGCCAGCGTCCAATTCGCCGACGAGATCGTCGTCGTGGACTCCGGCTCCACCGACCGCACCCTTGAGATCGCCGCCTCCTTCAAGGCCAAGCTCTTCCTAGAACCCTGGCAAGGCTTCGCCGCTCAAAAGAACTTCGCCATCGAGCGCTGCACCGGCACCTGGATCCTCTCCCTCGACGCCGACGAAGCTCTCACCCCCGAGTTGCAAGCCGAGATCGGCGCTCTCCTCGCCAGTGCTCCCTCCGCGGACGCCTACCTCCTCCGCCGACGCAATATCTTCCTCGGCCGCTGGATCCGCCACGGCGGCTTCTATCCCGACCCCCACCTCCGCCTCTTCCGCCGCCACTCCGCCAACTTCGCTCCTCCCGCCCGCTTCACCGACCGCCCCGTCCACGAGACCATCGCCCTCGACGGCGTCACCGAGACCCTCAAACACGACATCGTCCACCACGCCTACCCAACCCTCGAAAGCTACATCGAAAGCCTCAACCGCTACAGCACCCTCGGCGCGCAGACCGTCATCGACAAGGGCCGAACCAGCGACTCACGCCTCGCCCTCCTCCACAACGTCCTCGTCCTCCCTACCCTGACCTTCTTCCGAAACTACCTTCTCCGCCTCGGCTTCCTCGATGGCCGCGAAGGCCTCCTGCTCCACCTCTACCACTCCACCTACACCAGCTGGCAGTACGCCAAGGCCTGGCAGACCGCCCGCACTCGCTAACGCATCTGCAGGCCTTTGCGGTTGCCGTTGCTTCTGCAGTTGCCGTTGCTTCTGTTGCCGTTGCTTCTGCCGTTGCCGTTGCCCGCTCTTTTGTTTGTCATTCCGAAGCACAGCGGAGGAATCCGCGGTTGCGATCACTCCATCCAATCTCCAATCCGCCCTCCAAACAGGGCAGCACACGGTACCGAGCCAAGCGAGACCGCTCTCCTCCCCGGCTGGTGTAAAACAAAAACATGCCCACCCGCCTGCCCTTGGCCCTCCTCGCCATCTCCGCGACGCTCGCTGCACATATACCCGCACAATCCGCCCCATCCCAAACCATCGCCGCCAAAACCACCGGCATGATGCACCTCGACGGCTACCTCCCGCTCGACTTGGACGCCAAAGCCGGCAAGCTCTATCTCGAGATCCCCCACCTCGACGCCACCGGTCACAGCCCCGACATCCTCTACACCCACTCCCTCCCCTACGGCACTGGCTCCAACGACCTCGGCCTCGACCGCGGCCAAATCTCCTCAGGAGAAATCCTCCACTTCGAGCGCACCGGCCCCAAAGTCCTCCTCGTCGAACCCAACCAGCACTTCCGCTCTACCTCCGCCGACCCACTCGAGCAACTCGCCGTACGCCAATCCTTCCCCGAGTCCATCCTCTACGGCTTCAAGGTCGAAGCAGAAGACCCCAGCGGCGCCGTCCTCATCGACGCGACAGACTTCTACCTCCGCGACGCCCACGGCGTAGCCGAAACCCTCACCACCACCAGACAAGGCACCTACAAGCTCGACCCCAACCGCTCCACCATCGCCCTCGACGCCACCAAAGCCTTCCCAAAAAACACCGAAGTAGAATCCATCCTCACCTTCACCACCGACGACCCCACTAAAGCCGAGTTCGTCACCAACGTCACCCCCGACCCCCACTCCCTCACGCTCCGCGAGCACCAATCCTTCATCGAGCTCCCCGGCCCCGGCTTCACCCCTCGCCGCTTCGACCCACGCGCCGGCTACTTCCCCACCAGCTACCGCGACTACGCCGCCCCGCTAGGCGCCAATCTGGATCAGCAGTTCATCATCCGCCACCGCCTCATCAAAAAAGATCCCTCCTGCACCCACGCCTGCGAAGCCGTAGCCCCCATCCAGTACTACGTCGACCGCGGCGCCCCCGAGCCCATCCGCACCGCTCTCCTCGAAGGCGCACGCTGGTGGGATCAGGCCTTTCAGGCCGCAGGCTGGGCCAAGGGCACATTCCGCGTCGACATTCTTCCCGCCGACGCCGATCCCATGGACATCCGCTACAACATCATCCAGTGGGTCCACCGCTACACCCGCGGCTGGAGCTACGGCTCAGCAGTCGTCGACCCACGCACCGGCGAGATCATCAAAGGCAACGTCACCCTCGGCTCCCTCCGCAGCCGCCAGGACTACCTCATCGCCGAAGCTCTCCTAAGCCCCTATCAAAACGGCAAACCCCTCCCGCCAACAAACGACCCCATGCTCCAGATGGCCCTCGCCCGCACCCGCCAGCTAGCCGCGCATGAAACCGGCCACACCCTAGGCCTCGCCCACAACTTCGCCGCCAGCTCCTTCCCCCACACGCCGGAAGAGTCCGTCTCCGTCATGGACTACCCCCACCCCTACATCACCCTCAACAAAGAAGGCATCCCCACCCTCACCGAAAGCTATGGCGTCAACATCGGCATCTGGGACAAGGTCGCCATCAACTACGGCTACCGCGAATTCGACACGAACAAAAAACCGCAGGAAGACTCAGCCGCCCTCAACGCCATCCTCGAAGCCAGCGAAAAGACCGGCCTCCTCTACATCACCGACGAAGACTCTCGTCCCCTCGGCGGCGCACACCCCCACGCGCACCTCTGGGATAACGGGACTGATCCCGCGGCGGAGCTGGAACGTATCCTAACCATCCGCACAACCGCCCTCGCCCGCTTCAATGAAAACGCCATCACCACCGGCACGCCGATGGCGCAGCTAGAAGACACCCTGGTCCCCCTCTATCTCCTCCACCGCTATCAAACCGAAGCCACCATCAAAGAGATTGGCGGCCTCGACTATCGTTACAACCTCCGCGGCGACAACCAGCCCAACCCAGAGATCGTCTCTGGAGAAGAACAGAAAAAGCCCTCACCGCCGTCCTCAAAACCCTCTCCCCCGAAACCCTAACCCTCCCCGAGCCCCTCCTAAAAATCCTACCCCCACGCCCACCCGGCCTCCCACGCACCCGCGAATCCTTCCCCTCCGAGACCGGCCTCACCTTCGACCCCATCGCCACCGCCGAGTCCGCCGCCGACCTCACCCTCAACGTCCTCCTCGACCCCGCCCGCGCCTCACGCCTCGTCCAATACCACATGCGCCTCGCCGACGCCCCCTCCCTCCGTGGCGTCCTCGAAGCAATCTCCAAAACCACCGCCGAGCGCCCTGAAGCCGGCCACACCATGTCCTCCGAGGTTGAACGCGCCGTAGAGTTCCGCGCCCTCGAAGCCATGCTCTCTCTCGCCGTCAACCCGCAAGCCTCCACGCAAGCCCGAGCCATCGCCCGCTCTCACCTCAACGATCTCCTCAAGCAGTGGACCACCGCCGCCCCACTCCCCGACACCGCCGAAGCCATCCACCGCGCTGCCCTCATCGACCGCATCAACGACTTCAACCGCGACCCTCAAAAGTTCATCCCCACCAAACCCATCGAAGCCCCACCCGGCATGCCCATCGGCGACAGCAACTTTTGATCTTCTTTCCGAAGAAAGGCGTCTTAAGGAAAATCCCACAAACGATACAGGCCGATCGGGAACCATCTCGAAATAGGAATGGATAGAATCTCTTTTCTTAAATAATATTCAGCTTAAACATGAACGACTCGGCCGCTGCGATCCTGCCTCTCTCTTGGTTATCCCTCATCTTCTCAGCCATCCTCGCTTCGAGCGGCTTTGCACAAACTACCCCCGCTAAGAGCGCCTCGTGCAAAATCGATAGAGCTGCCCCAACCGAAACCGAACTGGCGTTTTATCGCGAAAACTTCAAGAAGGCCGCCGAACTCGCCGCAGCCGAATACAAGGCCGACGCGAAAAATAGCCGCAGCCGACAGCTTGAAATTGACAGCCTGATAGGTCAAGGCAAACTCGACGACGCCAGAAAAAAACCGACGCATGGACCCTCGCTGAGCCAACAGATCCTGTCGCCATCGTCACCGCCGGAGAACTCCGCCACGCAGAAGGAGACTGGCTGGAGTCCTACGCCCTCATGCTCAAGGCGCTGAAGCTTGACCCCTGCCTCCCCTCCGCTTACGAAGGTCTAGCCGAGTACGAATCCCTCTCCGGCTATCACGCCACCGCCCAGAAGCACCTTGCGCTCGCCCATCAGCTAAGCCCGAATAATGAGAACATCCGCTTCGCCTGGATCAACTCCCTGAATGACGAGCAGTCCGTAGCTGAACTTGCAAATTTTGTTCATGAATCCAAATCGCCTGGACGACAAGCGTCGAACTTCCCTGGCCAGGCAGCTCGAACAGGAAGACTCCAGCCTCAAAAACCGTTGCGAACTATCTTCCACAACCGGCCCTCTGCGAATACCGATGACGCCTGTCTACGGTGCCATCGGTATCGACCACTATGGACTCGAAATCGCTTTCAACGGACACAAGCGCACCCTCCAGATCGATACTGGCGCCACCGGGTTTCTCCTGACGCACAGCGTATTCGCCGGAATGGGTCTGCAAAAGGTAAGCTCCTCCCGCGTCCGGGGCTTCGGGGATCAGGGATCTAACGCCATCGAGCAGTACACTGCTGAGTCCGTTCGTATTGGGGGCGTCGAATTCAAAAACTGCAACGTCGATGCTCTGGAAAACTTCAGCGTCATGGGCGGCGGCCACATTGGCCAGGCCCTCGATACAAGCGACGGTCTCGTTGGCACCGACATCTTCTCGCGTTACCTCGTCACCCTCGACTACGTAAAACACGAGATCCGCCTTGAGCCGTTGCCGCAACCTTCCTCTGCATCCACGGCGCCACTGGACGCGCTCGGTGGTGACCCGGCAAACGATCTCAGCAGCTTCGACCGCTTCAAGCCGCCATCCATGCAGAACTGGACCAGCATCTACCGCCGGGGCCATCAACTCATCATGCCCGTCGTCATCAACAGCAGCAAGCCGACACTCTTTATGGTCGACACCGGATCTTTCACCAACTTGATCGATGTTGACTTCGCGAAGCAAGTGACCCAGACGAAGGACTCCATGAACCTCATTCGCGGTGTCTCAGGAGTGAGCAAACTGAAAGAAGCTGGCAGCTTCACCGCAGACTTCGCTGGACTTAGGCTTCCCGTCACCAATATGGACTCGCTCAACCTGTCACGATTCGACGGAGTCCACGGCTTCCTCGGCTACCCAACCCTCCAACAACTCGTCATGCACATCGACTATCGCGACAACCTCGTTCTTTTTGAGGCGCCCGCTGCGCACAAGTGAGGGGAGATACCGACTGACCGATCAATAAGGAGAGGCCCGTCCGAAAACTTCGGGCCACAAACTGTCGCCTTAAGGACGCCGCGTTTCGACCTTCTAAGCGTGAGGAATATCCTACCCGGCCACTCGCCAGATATACTCACCAATCGATGCCAACTAAACCCCCAATCCGCGTTCTAGTCGCAAAGCCCGGCCTCGATGGCCACGACCGCGGCGCAAAGATCATCGCCCGAGCTCTCCGCGACGCCGGCATGGAGGTCATTTACACCGGCCTCCGTCAGACCCCCGAGATGATCGTCTCCGCCGCCATTCAGGAGGACGTCGACTGCATCGGCCTCTCCATCCTCTCCGGCGCCCACAACGTCATCGTCCCCCGCATCACCGCCCTCCTCCGCGAGCAGAAGGCCGAAGACATCCTCCTCGTCCTGGGAGGTACCATCCCCGACGAAGACCAGCCAAAACTAAAAGAAAACGGCGTCTCGGCCATCTTCGGACCGGGAACGCCGCTTGAGACCACCATCTCCTTCATCCGCGACAACGTAAAGCCTCGCGGCATGCTCATCAGCTAACGCACTCTTACCAAGGCAGCGGCTTACCGAGGTGAAGGAACTCACCATGCGGCCCGCTATCCTGCAGCGTCGCCAGCTCCACCGAGGTCTTCGCACCCGTCTCGATGTCGAGCTGCGCGCCCTCGCCGCCCATATCCGTCTTCACCCATCCGGGGTGCGCCGAGTTCACCTTGATCTTCGTATTCTTCAACTCATGCGCAAGATGAATCGTGAATGAATTCAGAGCCGCCTTCGAAGCGTCATACGCGAAGGTCTTCGCATCGTAGATAAAAGACCCCGGCGTAGCATGCAGGGTATTCGAGCCCAGAATGCTCGACAAATTCACGATCCGCCCCCCAGGCTCTTCTTCAACAGAGGCAGCAGCGCCTGCGTCAGCCCTACCACCGCAAAAAAGTTCGTATTGAAGGTCTTCTGCAGAATGTCCTTTGAGGTCGTAGAGGTCTCATTTCCCTTCCGACCGTCCAGAAAAATACCGGCGTTGTTGACCAGAATATCCAGCCGTCCGTAATCCTTCTCGATCAACTTAGCCACAGCCGCATAGTCCGCCGAGTTATCCACATCGAGCTTCACCGCACGCGCGTCCACGCCATCCTTCTTCAGATCGGACACCGCAGCTTCGCCCTTGGCCACATCGCGAACGCCAATCAGCACAGTAATTCCAAGCTTCCCAAGCTGCCGGGCAGTCTCCAGGCCAATCCCCTTATTGCCGCCAGTAATCAGCGCAACCTTCTTATCAGTACTCATTCGCAATCACCTCATCACAGATCTGATTTGCTAGCTACCTGCACCATCAGATGATCGAGCATCTAAATACGCCGCAAAACATGCTGCATATTTCGGCGGCAGCGACTGCTTCTTCATATCCTTACCCACCACCACATGCACAGTCTCCCCTCGCACAGCAGCACCCCATCTTCCACCCGCAAAACCCGATAGCCGAATTTGATCACCGCTCCACGCGCCGCCAACAACCTCGTCTCCACCACCAAATCATCGTCGTACCTGGCTGGCGCGCGGTACCGCACATGGACATCCACCACCGCGATCCCGCAGCCCTCTTCCACCTCCATCCGCTTATAGTCCAGCCCCATACTCCGGATCAACTCCACCCGCCCCACCTCAAACCAGATCAGGTAGTTCGAGTGATACACCACGCCCATCTGGTCAGTCTCGGCATACCGCACCCGCACCCCGGCCTTGCCCACACGCTTCTCCGCGACAACTTCAATCATCCAGACAGTCTACCTAATCCGAACCACGATTTAGATCGATGTTCATCCGTTGCAGCATCTACAAGTTGCCTCGCAACTATAAGCCCCCGCCCCACACCGGCTTTCTCTTCTCTAAAAACGCCGCGACGCCCTCGCGAAAATCGTGCGTGGCCCTTGCCTCTGCATTCGCAGCCAACGCCTCCGCAAGCGCCATATCCAGCCATGCTTTATTCTGTGCCGCCAGCAACCGCTTCGTTGCCGCCATCGCCTCCGGACTGTTAGCCCTCAACACTCCCACCAGTTCCAGCGTCCGCGCCGTCAGCTTCTCAGCGTCGACAACCTCATTCACCAACCCAAGCCGCGCCGCCTCGTCGCTGGTAAAGATCCGCCCCGTCAGCAGCAGATCCCGCGCCGCCTTCTCCCCAATCTGCAACACAAGAAAAGCCGACACCACCGCTGGCACAAATCCGATCTTCACCTCCGTATAGCCAAACTTCGCACCCGGCACCGCCAGCGTAAAGTCGCACATCGTCGCCAACCCCGTCCCACCCGCAATCGCAGCTCCGTGGACCGCCGCAATCGTCGGCTTCGGCAGCTCATACAAAGTCCGAAACAGCCGCGCAATCCGTTCCGCATCCGCGGTATGTTCCGCAGCGGACTTCTCATTCATCCCCTGCAGAGCACTCAAATCTAATCCCGCGCAAAACGCGTCTCCCGCTCCCGTGAACACCACCACGCTACAATCGTCGCTTGCAGCGGCCTCTTCCATCGCCTGAATCAGCTCGTGCTGCATCTCAGGCGTCATCGCATTACGCCGCTCCGGACGATTCAACGTAATCATCCGAACCCCATTTACATCCGTAACTAGAATCGTTACATAACTCACAACGCCTCCTAACTCTCTAATCCAAGTCCAGCTGAATCGCTGATTCACTGACTCGCGACGCTTACTGCACCCTCTCGCCATACTTCCGCAAGATCTCCGCGCTCGCCGCCAACAACCCATCGAGCGGCCGCAGCGGCTCCAACTCCGCACCCAGCCCCTTCAACTCCGCCAGCAATACCTCCGTCGCAACATTTCCCACCAACGCATCCTGCGCAAACGGACACCCACCCAGCCCGCCGATCGCCGCATCGAACCGCCGACACCCCGCCTCATACGCCGCGCGAATCTTCTCCGCAGCCTGGTCCGGCCTCGCATGCAGATGCACTCAATCTCAATCCCCTCATGCACTGCCAGAACATCCGCCACCAGGTCGCCCACCTGCTTCGGCGTCGCCAGTCCCACCGTATCCGCCAGCGAGATCTGCGTCACCCCGTTATCGGCCAGCAGATCGCACGCCGCCACCACCTCATCGATGTCCCAGTGCTCGCCATAGGGATTCCCGAACGCCATCGAGATATACGCCACCACATCCATCCCCGCCTTGTACGCCAGCGTGCCAATCTTCTCCAGTTCCTCCAGCGCCTCCTCGGGTGTCTGCCCTTGGTTCCTCTGCAGAAACGTCGGCGACACCGAATAAGGAAACCCCAGCGTCTGCACACTCCCCGTTTTCACCGCCCGCTCCGCACCCTTCGCATTCACCACAATGCTAATAATCTCCACATCATCCGGCGGATCCAGATACTCCAGCACCAGCTCGGAATCCGCCATCTGCGGCACCGCCGACCGCGAAACAAAGCTGACCGCATCGATATGCTTGAACCCCGCCGCAATCAAAACCCGCAGATAGTCCGCCTTCACCTCCGCAGGCATATTCTTGGGCAGCCCCTGCCACGCATCCCGCGGACACTCAATAATTTTTATTTGATTACTCACTTCTACCTCGGGCTTTCCTAGCTGAAGCTGTTTTTCTCAAATCTTTTCTTGCACTAATTCCAAATGCAACGACCGAAATAACTGCGGCTAAAGTCGTTAAATTCACCCAATCAGGTTGCCGAGGATTCAACGCTCGGCAAGGAATTTCCACGCTGTTGGACTTGGGAGTTCCTTCCTGTCCTGCTGATGATTCGGCCTTAGTGTTTCGAATTCCTAAACAATTATCTTGATCTGATCTCCAATGATGAATGATCAAAAACGCAATAATCGAAAAAACTGACCAAACAATTGTCTGTCGCGAGATCACGTCTGCAAAACCCCCGGATTAAACTTCGCCACCTCCGGGTTCAAACTAGCCGCCTCCAGCGCCGTCATCAACACCTCCCGCGTCTTCACCGGATCAATAATCGAATCGATCCAAAGTCTCGCCGCCCCATACCTTGGATCGGCCTGCGCATCATACGACGACTTGATCTCGTCATAGAGCGCCTTCTTCTCCGCATCCGTCAGCACCTTCCCTCCACGCTCCATCTGCTTCGCCCTCACTTCAGCCAACGTATTCGCCGCCGAAGCCCCACTCATCACCGCATACCGAGCCGTAGGCCACGCAAACAAAAACCGCGGATCATAAGCCTTCCCGCACATCGCATAGTGCCCCGCCCCAAAACTCCCGCCAACAATCACGGTAATCTTCGGCACCACGCTCGTACTCACAGCCGAAACCATCTTCGCCCCGGCGCGGATAATCCCGCTCCACTCCGCATCCTTCCCCACCATGAATCCATTCACATCATGCAGAAAGATCAGCGGCACCAGACTCTGATTGCAATCCATAATGAACCGCGCCGCCTTCTGCGCACTCTCCGTATAGATCACCCCGCCAAACTCCGTCCGCTTCTCTCCAGCCTGCGGCCCCACCGCCACCGTCTGCGACTGATGCATCTTCTGATTCGCCACAATCCCGACAGCCCGCCCGCCAATCCGAGCATATCCACACAACACCGTCCGCCCAAAATCCACCTTGTACTCATCGAACTCCGAGCGATCCACAATCCGCGCAATCACCTCGCGCATGTCGTACACATTGCTCGCAGCCTTCGCCGGATCTGGATCAATCAGCCCGTACAAATCCTCCGCCGCAAACTTCGGCGCATCCTTCGCTGCGTCGTACCCCACAACACTAAACGGTGCCTTCGTAGGCGAACCAATCTTCCCCACCAGAGAACGTAACCGCGCGAGGCACAGATGATCATTCGGCTCCTTGAAGTCCACGGTCCCCGAGATCTCCGCATGCATCGCCGCCCCACCCAGCTCCTCTGCGTCCGTCTTCTGCCCAATCGCCGCCTGCACCAGCGACGGCCCCGCCAGAAACAACCCCGACCCCTCCGTCATCAACACCGTATCCGTCATCACCGGCAGGTAGGCCCCGCCCGCAACGCACATTCCCATAATCGCCGTAATCTGCGGCACCCCCAGCGAACTCATCACCGCATTGTTGCGAAACACCCTGCCAAAATCATCAGTATCCGGAAACACATCCTCCTGCAACGGCAGAAACACCCCGGCCGAATCCACCAGGTACAAAGTAGGAATCCGGTTCTCCAACGCAATCGTCTGCGCCCGCAGCACCTTCTTCGCCGTCATCGGAAAGAACGCTCCCGCCTTCACCGTGGCGTCATTCGCAACGATCATGCACAACCGCCCACTCACCCGCCCCAGCCCAGTTACCACCCCGGCCGCCGGAGCCCCGCCATACTCCTCATACATCCCATACGCGGCCCACAACCCCAACTCCAGAAAATTCGGAAGCTGCACGGCTCCGGGTGCCCCAGGTCTCGATTCTGAGACCTGGGTTTTAGGATCACCGGAATCCATAGGATCCAGCAACAGCGCCAGCCGCTCCCGCACCGTCAGCCGGCCCTTCGCCTTCTGTGCCTCTGCCGCCTTCGCCCCGCCACCCAGCCGAATCTCGTCCTCCGAGACCCGCAAAGCCGCCATCAATACTTGCAACGCTGCACGATTCGCTCCAAACCGAACCGCCTTCGTATCCAGCTTCGACACCAACGAACTCTCCAACTTCCACTCCTCCGATAACCGGCCACTCACAAAAGCTTGCCAGCCTAGCATCTTAGCTGCACATTACATTCACCGTCTCGTCCGAACCCGTGTACCCTATCTTCGAACTGAATCCAGACCTATTTCAGAGATCGTCCACGGAGACACGGAATGAACCTCCGAACCAAACTCGCACAGTTAATCCTGATCTCCGGCGTGCTTCTCCTGCCTGCCCGCGGCATCGCTCAAACTCCCACCGTCGATCTCGATAAATCCATCGACCTCTCCGTCGGAAGCCACGTCAAAGTTCGGCAACTCCTCTTCAGCCTCCAGCAAGCCGTCGCCAAGCACAACCCAGCCGCCGTCGCCGCCCTCGTTCACTACCCCATCAAGGTCAACCCCGGTAAAAAGCCCTTCGTCGTCAAAAACGAGAAGGCGTTTATCAAAGACTACGACCGCATCATCACCCACGACATTCAGGACGCCATCTTCAAACAAAAGTACGAAGCCCTGTTCGTCAACTCGCAGGGCGTCATGCTGGGCGACGGCGAGGTCTGGATCAGCGGCTTCTGCCAGGACAAAAACTGCAGCCGCTCCGACATAAAAATCGGCACCATCCAGGACACCACAAACCTAAAACCATAATCAGCGAAGGTTTGGGTGCCCATATCTCGATTTTGAGATGTGGGCATCGTCCGAAGGACGACCGTACTCTTCACTTGTTGCACTACCATCAAGTCACTATGCAACTCCAACCGACCGACGCCTTACTGGTCATCGACGTCCAGAACGACTTCATGCCCGGCGGCGCATTGCCCATCAAAGACGGCGACGCCGTAGTCCCCTCATCAACGCCCTCGCAAAAAGTTCGACCACGTCATCCTCACCCAGGACTGGCACCCCACCCAACACATCTCCTTCGCCACCACCCACACCGCAACTCATGCGAACGCCCAGCCCTACGGGATCATCCAGGCCCCCTACGGCCCGCAGACACTCTGGCCCGAACACGTCCTCCAACACACCGAAGGCTCAGCCTTCCATCCCGCCCTCTCCATCCCTCACGCCGAACTCATCCTCCGCAAAGGCTTCCGCCGCCATATCGACAGCTACTCCGCCTTCCTCGAAAACGACCACACCACCCCCACCGGCCTCGCCGGCTACCTGCGCGAACGCAACCTCGCACGCCTCTTCCTCTGCGGCCTCGCCTACGACTTCTGCGTCCGCTACTCTGCCCTCGACGGCCACGCCCTCGGCTTCGAGACCATCGTCGTCGAAGACGCCACCCGCCCCGTCAATCTTGGGGCATCAATCGCCGAAACCGACGAAGCCCTCGCCGCCGTCGGCGTTCCGCGCATCGCATCCAATACCCTGTGATCAAACAACCAGTGGCCGAGCAAACATGGATCGCAACCGAAGGCATCGTCACGACCTGCCGGTATCAGTGCCGCGGCCTCAGCACTCTTGCCTTCGGCTTCCAGACCGGCGAAAGGTTCCGCATCGCCTTCGACTACTACGCGCACGGTCGCCTCTACTCCGACGAATTCCAATCCCCTGTCGCCATCCCTCAGAACGAGCGCATCCCCGTCACCTACAACCCGCTCCATCCGGAACAAAACAGTCGCAGCCACGGAGCCGTAGTTAAAACAACCCGTCGCCCATCCTAATGATTGGCATCACCGGTTCCATCTTCCTCTCGCTCCTCTGGGTCGCCATCCTTCGCGGCTGCCGCTAATCAATCAGATTTTGAACCCGCCGTACTCGAAAGCTGGCTTTGGCTGCTCTGGCCCTCCAGCCCCAACTCCCCCGCCCGCGCCTGCATCGCCTTCAGACAATTCCCCACATGCTCCTCCACACTCAACCCCAACAGCTCCGCGCCATCGGTAATATCCTCCCGCTTCACCGCCCGCGCGAATGCCTTATCCTTCATCTTCTTCTTCACGCTCGCAACCTCGACCTCATGAATCGACTTCGAAGGTTTCACCAGCGCGCACGCCGTCAAAAATCCCGCAAGCTCATCGCACGCAAACAGCGCCTTATCGAGGTGCGACTCCCGCGGCGTTCCCGAGTAGTCCGCGTGCGCCAGAATCGCATGCAGCACACTCTCCGGCCATCCCAACTCCCGCAAATGGCTCACCCCGATAAACGGATGCTCCTCGAGCGTCGGATGCCGCTCATAGTCCATATCGTGCAACAGCCCCGCACTCGCATATCGCTCCACAAACGACGAAGCCTCTTGCCCCGCCAGCCCCAGCCGCGAAGCCTCCATCACGCCATACGCCTCCGTGCAGACCGAAACCGCCAGCCCATGCTTCCGCAGACTCTCGCTCTTGGTCCACTCTTCCAACAACGCCAACGCCTGCCCGCGCCCAAATCCATCACTCATTCAAAAACTCCTCCTCTCCGAATCTAACGCGATCCCGCTTATCTCCTCCCCGGCAAGCAAGCAAGTTACCACTTTGGTTCCTTTCCGGTTTTTTCCGACATTTGTAGAGTCTTTAGCGGTTTTTTTGTTGACTCCCCAGAGTCCCAGTGTCAATCTAGGCACATCATATGTTCCGTTATCGGACATGTGCTGGGTCCTTGCTCTGGGTCCCTTCGCTACAACACAACTTATGGCAACCATGATGGCACCTGTCGAACAACGTGAGGTACTACGTTGCGACCACTGCAGTTTGGTGCAGTTTCGGACAGCCAATGCGCTGTGCCGCCGCTGCCACAAATGCCTCGAGGTCGAAGAGCCCGAACCCGCTCCAGCACCACTGGCGCTGGTTCCCCCACCATCAACTCAGGAAGGCGGCCTGCAAGTAGCCCACGCCGTTCGAGACCTGCGCCACGTGCGCAATCTCTCTCAGCGCCAGCTCGCAGCTCGCATGGGAGTACCACGCACCTACATCTCCAAGATCGAGAACGGCAAGGCCATGCCGACCCTGTCCTCGCTCGATCGCCTCGCCCGCGCCCTCCAGGTCGACATCTCCGCCCTGCTGCGCGACTCCAACACCCGCCATCGCGACGAGACCGCGGTCCTCATGACCGATCCCTTCCTCGCCGAGATCGCCATGTACACCTCGCAGCTCGACGAACTACAGCGGTCCATCTTCCTGAACCACGTGCGCGAGCTGGCCGCAGGACGCCGTCGCACCGCCTGAACCGGCGATTGTGTGTAGTAAACCTCCAGGGAGAGCAACACCACTATGGTGATGCTCTCCTCTCCGCTCGATCTTCTTATCGGATCACTGCGAACGTCTCAGTGTCAGAAGCGCGCTAAACCCTCTGCAATCCGAAGATGCGTTGGCACGCAACCTCGACGAAAAATCTCAGGTGCGGATTCTCCCAACCGGTCTCGCTTTTCTGGCCTCTGCAAAACGGACGTCCTTCGTTGCGCACCCACCCACGGTGTGCTAGCGTCAATATCTGCGAGGTCGCTTTGCGCGCATCAACACCCCTACCGAACTCCAGCCGCGTTCCAAATCGCAGCCATGAGCTCTCTGCCGAAGAGCAGAGCGTCTACCGACAGCTGGATCCAGCCAAAATTCCGCAACACGTCGCCATCATCATGGACGGCAACGGCCGATGGGCCGGAAAACGTGCCCTCAAGCGCTTCCTCGGCCACCAGAAGGGTGCCGAATCCGTTCAGTTCGTCGTGGAGACCGCCTCGCGCATCAATCTGCCCTGGCTCACTCTCTACGCCTTCTCGCTCGAGAACAACCTGCGCCGCCCCAAATCCGAAGTCAGCTTCCTCATGAAGCTGCTCAAAAGCTACCTCGTCGGCAACGTAAAGCGGATGAACGATAACAACGTGCGCATGGCCTACATCGGTCGCACACACGATCTCCCTCAGGAGGTGCAGGACACCATGCAGTGGGCCTCCGAGTCCACGGCGAAGAACACCGGCACCACCCTCACCTTGGCCCTCAACTACGGCGCCCGCTCCGAGATCGTCGATGCCGTCCGCACCATCCTCACCGACCTCACCACCGAAGCCCACACCCGCGGCTGCTCCGTCGAGGACCTCCTCGGCGCCGGCGCCCTCGAGTCTCTCGACGAGCCCACCATCGCACGCGCCCTCTACACCGCGCACATGCCCGACCCCGACCTCGTCATTCGCACTTCAGGCGAGCAGCGCATCTCCAACTTTCTCCTCTGGCAGATCGCCTACTCCGAGATCTTCGTCACCGACCGCCTCTGGCCAGACTTCAACGGCCTCCATCTGCTCGAAGCCATCAACGCCTACCAACATCGCGAGCGCCGCTTCGGTGGCCTCGGCGAAAGCTTCACCGACGAAGATCTCAACAACCTCGAGCCCGCGGAAGAAGTAGCCGCAGAGATCAAAGACCACCTCATCCCGAAATCGGACGCCAAAGTCGAAAGCAAATCAGAAGCAAAGACCGACGCCGTCCTCACTCGCCACTAGCTCATGCTGCAGTTAGTCGGAAGAATTATCAAGCCGAGCAACGCAAGGCCCCGTGCAGCTCGGCCACCCAGACAAGTTATACAAGTCACGAAGTGACCGCCCCGCGCGCAGCGGGCCCGTCCGGCAGGACACTCACGCATCATCGCAATCAGGACCTCTCAATCTGCTTCGCAGCTGCGTCGATGATGTCCGTGATCGCGTGAATCTGTTCCGTCGTCAGCGGGCCCTTCTTCATCCGCAGCGCCATCCGGAAGTTCTCCACCGCGCGTTCGATCTGGGGCGAGCGACCACCTCCCTGCTCACTGCGAGCGCGGTCCATCCTCGCGAAGATCGCATCCACCGCTGCCTTGTTCTGAGCCAGCGACTTGGCCCCTTCCTCCGTGATCGTATAAAGCTTCCTCGCGCCCTCGGAGACCACGGTCGCATGTCCCATCTCCTCCAGCATCGTCAGCATCGGATAAACCACGCCCGGGCTCGGCGCATACATTCCGCCCAGCCGTTCCTGGATCGACTTAATGATCTCGTAGCCATGGCTCGGTTTCTCCGCAATCTGCTGCAGAATCACATAACGAAGATCGCCGGCCCCAAAGAACCGCATCGGGCCTCCGCGTCCTCCGCGAAAGCCATGCCGGCCTCCGCCAAAGTCGCCAAAACCGCCTCGTTGATCGTCCCTGTGTCTCTCACCACGGCCTTCTTCTCTGCCATGGCAACCTCTGTAGTGCTCGTATAAGTGTTCGTGTAGTTTTTTCATGAATGGATACTACTAAGATATATCTTGATAAGTCAAGCTATGAATTAAAATAATCCGTAAACGCCCGATATATCCTGTTCAGAACTTTCATGAAACGCATCCTCACTGCCACAGTTCTCATCCTCGCCGTCTTCGCCCTCATCTTCTTCGGGCAGCTTTGGATGATTACCCTCTTCAGCGCCATCGTCGCAGAACTAGCCGCATACGAGTACCTCAAGCTGGCCGCAGTCGGTGCCGAAGCCCACGGCGCAACACTCCGCATCCCTATCTGGTGGATGGCCCTCGGAACCGCCCTCGCATTCGTCGTCACCCTGCCCAACGTCCCCGTCGAGTCGCAACTCCCCGTCCTCAGCGGCCTCACGCTGATCCTCTTTGCCTGGAACGGCTTCCGCGCCCCCTCATCCAGGTCCTGCCCGACACCGCCCAGGGCCTCTTCGGCCTCATCTACATCGCCTACCCCTGACCCTCATTCCTCTTCTCTGGAAACAGGAAGATGGTCCCGCACTCGTCCTCTTCCTCATGGTCTGCGTATGGGCCGGAGATATTGCAGCCCTCTACATCGGCCGAGCCTTCGGCAAACGCAAGCTCGCACCCCGTCTCAGCCCGGGCAAAACCTGGGCGGGCTCTATCGCCTCCATCGTCGGCAGTATGATCGCCGGAGGCATCGTCATCGCCATCGCCGACACCCTCAGCGCCAACGGCAGCACCCTGCTCCACATCTCCGAGCCGCTCTGGCAATCGCTCCTGCTGGCCGCAATCCTCAACATCGCCGCCCAGCTAGGCGACCTCCTCGAGTCCGCCATCAAGCGCGGAGCAGGCGTCAAGGACTCCGGCACGATGCTCCCCGGCCACGGCGGCATCCTCGACCGCATCGACGCCCTCCTCCTCGCCGCCCCAGTCCTCTGGTACGTCCTCCTCCTCAAGGACTACTTCGGCCTAGGCCGCTTCTAAACGTATTTCCACACGTCCACGCAGAGCGTTGCTCATCGCGAAGGATCCCGACACACTCATAACCGCCAATACCGTTCCCCCTTTCTGCCAAACAACCCGTCTTTCCCCACAGGAACCACATGCCAGAAGGCCACGTCTACATCCTCGGCAGCCGCACCGGAACCCTCTACACCGGCGTCACAAGCAGATTCGACCAACGCCTCTTCGAGCACAAAAACGGCATCAAATCCACCTTCGCCAGCAAATATCACTGCAATCGCCTTCTACTCCACGAGCGCTTCGTAGACATCCGATCAGCCATAGCCCGAGAAAAAGAAATAAAAGGCTGGACCCGAGCCAAAAAACTAGCCCTCATCCTCCAGCAGAACCCTGACTTCAAAGACCTCGCCGCCCAATACGGCTGGCAGATGCTCGCCCCGCACCAAAAAATAGCCGACCAGAAAAAGAGCTGAAGAAAGCCCCAACCTCTCTTTCAACCGCCTTGCCAGCTCCTGCCATCGCTTCACCCGCTGCACCACTGAATCACCAGCCTGCGCAGTCGAACCAATTGCTCATGCCGTAGAGTCATCCGCCACTGCCGTCAGATCATCCGTCTTTGCCGTCATCCTGAGCGCAGCGAAGGATCCCGATGAACTTAGATCCACCCATACCCTTCGCACCTCTCGCCAGAACTCAGTCTCCAGGAATCGCACAAATTCCCCGGAAGCCCTCAGACAAAATCCTGTCAACCCCTAAACCGCTAAAACCCGCTCCAATCAAGGAATTCGCGTGGCGTATTAGTTTCCCTCAAACAGCTATACTTGAAATAGTCGTCAACACAGGAGCTGCAGTTAATCGTAATCTCGACACATATACCTGTAAGTCGTTTAGATAGAATATTTTACCAGTAACCCCTTATGTTAGAAGAATTTACAAGCACCCGTTTTTCTATATAGCTGAAACCAGGCAACTTACAAAGAGATACCCCCTAGGGAGTACCCCTCAAGGCGCACAATCCCGAGAGATCACGACCGAAGTTGCCGAAGCCTGCAATCTGCGAAGATAAAGAACGTGAAAAAGTTAGCGATTCTCGGCTCGACCGGCTCAATCGGCCACAGCACTCTCTCCATCTGCGAATCCTTCCCCGACCGCTATCAGGTCATCTCCCTAGCCGCAGGCACCAACATCGACGACGCCTTCGCCCAGTGCCTCCGCTGGCGCCCCAGGGTCATCTCCTCGCCACCGAAGCCCTCGCAGCCACTCTGCTCACTCGCCTAAAAGCCGCAGGCATCACCAGCATCGAAGTCGTCCACGGCAGCGCAGGCACCGTACACGTAGCCACGCTGCACGAGGTCAACTTCGTAGTCTCGGCGATCGTAGGCGTAGCCGGCCTCGAAGCCACCTACGCCGCAGTCTGCGCCGGCAAGACCATCGGCCTCGCCAACAAGGAGTGCCTCGTAGCCGCAGGTGAGCTCATCCTCGCCGCCGCCAGGCAGCACAACGTAGCCCTCCTCCCCATCGACTCCGAGCACAACGCCGTCCACCAGTGCCTGCGCGGAGGAACCGCAGCCGAAGTGAAGCAGATCTGGCTCACCGCATCCGGCGGCCCCTTCCGCAACACCCCCTCGCCGACTTCGAGAACATCACCCCACAGCAGGCCCTCAAGCACCCCACCTGGGTCATGGGCCAGCGCATCACCATCGACTCGGCCACCATGATGAACAAAGGCTTCGAGGTCATCGAAGCCTGCCGCCTCTTCAACCTGCCTGCCAGCCGGGTCCGCACCACCATCCACCCTCAATCCACGGTCCACTCCCTGGTCGAGTTCGTCGACGGCAGCATCCTCGCCCAGATCTCGGTCACCGACATGCGCCTCCCCATCCTCTACGCCCTCGCCTACCCGGAGCGCGTCGCCGTAACCGAAAAAGAATCCCTCACCTTCGACCTGGCAACACTCTCGCAGCTGGACTTCTCTCAGCCAGACCTCACCCGATTCCCCTGCCTCCGCCTCGCCTACGAAGCAGCCGAAACCGGAGGAAATGCCTGCATCGCCCTCAATGCCGCCGACGAGATCGCCGTAGCCGCATTCCTCGAAGGACGTATCCCCTTCCTCGGCATCCCGCGTACAATAGAAGCTGTGTTGCAGCTAACTTCCGGTCAATCTCCGGCGTCTATCCTCGATGTGCTTGAAGCAGATCTTGCCGCGCGTGCCTGTGCGCGCGAAGTGATTGCCCGCCAACTCACCGGCGCCCAACGGTAGCCTGCAGCCAACCAAGTAACGAGGTCTTTCCGAACTTCATGGCAACAATCGTCCAGCTTCTCATCGTCCTCGGCATCATGGTTCTGGTCCACGAGTTCGGCCACTTCGCGGTCGCCAAGCTCTGCGGCATCCGAGTCGAGGTTTTTTCCATCGGCTTCGGCAAGCGCCTCTTCGGCTTCCGCCGCGGCGACACCGAATACCAGATCGCCGCCGTTCCTCTGGGCGGATACGTCAAGATGGCCGGAGAAATGTCCTTCCAGACCATTGAGACGGACGAGCCTCGCACAACCGATCCCGGCGACTTCAACGCCCATCCCCGCTGGCAGCGCATCCTCGTCGCGCTCGCAGGCCCGCTCGCCAACTTCATCCTCGCCCTCGGCCTTATGACCGGCGTCTCGATGCTCCACAACGAGGTGCAGGAGTTCATCGACGGCCCCGCCTACACTGACTACATCACCCCGAACACGCCCGCGAGCCGGACCGGCCTCCGTAGCGGCGACACGATCGTCCACTACGACTCCATTGAAAATCCAACATGGGATCAGGTGGGTATTCGCTCCCTGCTGAATCTTAACCAGACGATCCCCTTCTCCTTCATTCACAACGGCCAGCGTACCGACACCAAGCTCTTCGTCGAAAACAAGGGCGCTCCCGACGACTTTTCTCTGGACAACCTTGGCCTGATTCCGAAGATGCAGACGACGCCTGTTCAGGTCGACTCTCTTGAGCCCAACATGCCCGCGGCGCGCGCTGGACTCAAGCCCCACGACAAGATCCTCAGCATTGACGGACTTCAGTTACACTCTGTTCCTGCTCTGTTGTCCTATCTTCAGGACCGGGCCGGTAAGCCCGCGGCCCTTTTGATTCAACGCACAGCGGCTGACGGCGCGACCCAAACTCTTCCGGTTCAAGTTACTCCTGAACTCGCGGAGACGCCTGGTGGGCCTAAGGAAAAGGACTATCGCCTAGGTTTTGTGGCGGTGCAGCCTCCCGTCAAAGTAGAGAGACTGCCGCTGGGTAAGGCGGTGGTTGCGTCTTGGGAGTTCAACAAAAAGGGCTCTTTGCTGATAGTTGAAGTGCTGAAGCGGCTGTTTACACGTCAGGTTTCGGTGAAGAGTTTGCAGAGCCCGATTGGGATTGGGCAGCAAATTCATCAGGCGGCGCAGATGCCGGGCTGGATGCCGCTGATTGGACTCATGAGCTATATCTCGTTGAATCTGGGGATCTTCAACCTGCTGCCCATTCCGATTCTTGACGGTGGGATGATCCTGTTCTTGTTGATTGAAACGATTATGCGTCGGGACGTGAATCAGCAGATCAAGGAGCGCGTGTATCAGGTCGCGTTTGTGTGTCTGCTGGCGTTCTTTGCATTCGTCATCTTCAACGATCTGACGAAGCTGAATCTTTTTACGAAACTTAAACCTTAGGAATTCAGGAAAAAATAAACCCCGGAACGAGTGCTGTTCGCTCCGGGGTTTTGTTGTCTTTGCTGGTGTTTTTGACGGGTGTTTTTAGAAAAAGAGCGTTTTTGGTGTGGTGTTTTGCTGGTGAGAACGTGGTGGAATGCGTGGTGAACGTGGTGCGTTGACCGTCACTTCTTGGCGCGCGAAAAACACGCCAGCTTTTTCAATTATTTTCTCTCAGCGTTAGTTGAGGCTGCTCGCAGCTCAGCCACAATCTCGCCGACTGCCTTTCTCGCTTCGTCTTCCCGGTTGGGAGCGAAGCTGATTGCGCCTACGCGAGCGTGTCCGCCACCGCCGTAGCGTTCGCAGATTGCTGCGAGATTGACCAGTTCCGAAGGCATGAGCTTGGTCCAGGGGTTGGTTCCGACCGAAACCTTGGTGCGGAAGCTCGACTTACTCAAACCGACGTTGTAGGTCGCTTCGGGATGCAGATAGTACGGGATGAATTTGTTGTACCCCTCGGTCGGCTGGTCCGTGATATCGAAGGTGATCACGCCTTGGTCCACGGTGGCTCGTTGTTTGATCAGCTCGAGCGCGGCCCAATGCCGATCCATCAACGGACCCAGCAACTCCTGAACAAATCCCTGGTCCAGAACCTGATGCAGACTCATCTCGGTCAGAATCGGAATCAGTCTCTTGACCAGGGTTTCGTCGGAGGAGCTTTCGATGACCATCGTCAGCTTCATCGCGGGCTCGGCCATCTCGACTGCAGCTTTTGCGCTCTCGTAGCGTGCACCATCGACGATGTCGGCCCACTGGATCAGCTCCAGCATGGGAGCGGTATCGAAGCCGAAGTTGACCTGCGTGATGTCTGCGATCAGGCTGGTGCAGGAGATGTAGTTTGGGTTGAAGAACTTCCGCATGCGCTGCGACCCGTCGGCCTGTCCTGCTTCGAAATTCATCTGGTCTTCGGGCGTCAAAAACGCGCTCTGGTGATGATCGAACCACCAGGTCACCTTAGGCGAAGCGGAGTATTTGAAATCAACGATTGCATTTTCGCCGCTGCCGAAGTCTCCTTCGTCGAACAGGGCACCGGCCCGATGCACGAGCCCGTGGTAGGAGTATGAGTTCGCTGTCTTCACGCACTCCCGGTGGAACCGCGTGAACAGCGAAGCCGAACAGGCGCCATCGAAGCACTTATCGTGATAAAAGATCTTACAATCCAAATCGGCCATCTCCCGCGCTCAACACTTTCTGCAAGGTGTGAAGAGTCCAGCATAGCGCACCCGCATCCCTGGTGATCGATATCATTCTGCGGAACTTCCCGCAGGCTCTTCGCGTATTCCAATCCAGCCCCACGAGGATTCCCTTGCAGACCTATACCCAAGATCCATCACCCGACACGCCGCTTCCTCCGACTCCGCAATCTGCGATCGAGCGACCCTCGCCGCTGCGCCATGTGTTTTTCGGCACTGAAGGGCTTCGCGCGGGCTGGAGCATTCTTCTCTTCGTTGCTCTCTTCGCGGCCTTCCTCTTTCTCGCAAACTTCATCACGCACAAGATTCATCCACCCACCCACCAGACCTCGCCGGACCACACCATACCCTTCTACTTCATCTTTCTGAACGAGGCGGTACCTCTGTTGGGAGTTGGGATTATCACGTGGATCATGTCGAAGGTGGAGCGCCGCCCGATCGGCGTCTACGGTCTTGGAGGTGTCAGCAAACTTCCGCACTTTGTCGCTGGCCTCGCATGGGGCATCATCTGCCTCACGCCGTTCATTCTCATCCTCTGGAAGGCTGGTTTTCTTGTCTTCGACAACCGCCTCCTCTTTGGCAGCGACATACTCCGCTATGGCGCGCAGTGGCTGGCGTTATTCTTCGCTGTCGGTTTACTGGAGGAGTACTTCACTCGTGGCTATCTCCAGTACACGCTGACTCGCGGACTGGCCGGCCTCTTTCGATCAGCCTTCAAAACTCCTCACAGCAACGTTCTTGCCTTCTGGACTTCGGCTGTCATCTTTTCAATCCTCTTTGGCCTGGTGCACGGCAGCAATCCCGGAGAGTCGCCCATCGGGCTGCTTACCGCCGGTATCGCCTCGATGATGTTCTGCCTCGTTCTGTGGCGTACCGGATCCCTCTGGTGGGCCATCGGCTTTCATACTACCTGGGACTGGGGCCAATCTTTTCTCTACGGGGTAGCCGACAGCGGCATTATGGTTCCACACCATCTCCTCGCCACCCATCCCGTCGGCAGACCGCTGCTGAGTGGAGGCACAACGGGTCCTGAAGGCAGCATCGTCATCCTGCCGATCATCATCCTGATCATCGTGGTCATAGTCTTCACGCTGCCGCGCACCAACGCTGGCTATATCCGGCTCCTGGAGCCACAGGGCGAGTCCTACGACGGTGGCATCAAGGGAACTGGATTGGAGTAGCTCAATCAAACAGTCGATCGGGCAGGCCAAACTACGCGATCGGCGTGCCCTGATACCGAGTCTCCGCGAGGTCGAGCTCACGCTCCATCGTTCGAAGGACGTCGTCTCCGATGCGGCCCTTATCCCGTAGAGAGACGAGCGTGCGCCGCTCCGCCTGCAGGGCATCTTCCAGAATGCTTCGCAGTCGTGTCATCGTCTCCTTGTCGATGGCCTTGAGATGTCCCCCTCTTCGCCTCCGCCAACGGCTGCGAGCTTGTGCCTGTATCGATGAATCAGATCATCGTATAAGTGCTCGGCGTCTTGTCCATCGCGCTTGCGTCCTTCTTCGAGATGACGCACCGCTGCCCGTAGTACGATTCTTCGCGCCTCCTTCTCCTCAGGATCCATCCCGGAGGTGCCGGCAAGGCCCAGCGCACGAATCAACGCGGGGAGGGTGAGGCCCTGCAACACCAGCGTCACCAGAATGACGCAGAACGCAAGAAACACAATCAGGTTTCTCGTCTCTGACCGGCCATCTTCCAGCATCTCCGGCACTGAGATTGCAGCCGCCAGCGCTATCACACCACGCATTCCTGTCCATCCAACGACGAAGACCTCTTTCGGCCGCAGTTCCTCCTCTTTATGTCGCATCCATCGCCGTTCTACATACGACGCAATCTTGAAGACGGGAAAGACCCAGACCATTCGCAATACGATCAGCACAACGCTGAAGATCGCCCCATAAAAGATAAGGGTTCCCCTGCTGAACTTGCCGTGAATGCCATTGAGCACGTAGGGCAGCTGCAGGCCTATCAGCACAAAGACCAAACCATTCAGCATGAAGGTCAACGCATCCCACGCCGCGTTCACCTGCAGGCGCACTGCCGGCGAGAAGAACTGTGTACTCTTGCGGCTCAAGTAAATTCCGCACGCCACTACTGCCAAAACTCCTGAAGCCCTGGCGTGCTCTCCTGCGAGGTAAGCTGCGTAGGGAACGACCAGACTCACCAGGAGCTCGACCGGACCATCGTCTATGAAATTTTCCAGCCAGCCGACGACAATCCCGATCAGCAGGCCGATCAGAATTCCTCCGACGACCAGGTACAGCAGCCTGAGCGCGCCGCCACCGAGGGTTGGCGTCTGTCCCCCTGGATGATTCCGATACCTATCTCGAGCGCCAGCAGGCCGGTTGCGTCGTTGAGCAGGCTCTCGCCCTCGAGAATGTCGACGATTCGCCTGGGAAGGCCGATCGACTTTGCAATCGAGGTGGCGGCGATGGCATCCGTCGTTGCAACGACTGCGCCAAGCAGAAAGCCTGCCTTCCAGTCGAGCGCGGTGATGAAGTGGTCGGAGAAGAAAGCGACCCCCACACGGTGAAGCCGACCAGACCGAACGCCAGCATGCCGATCACTATTGCATTGCGGCGAAACTCACGCCAGGACATCCACCACGCGGATGCATACAACAGCGGCGGCAGAAAGACGACAAAGACAATGTCCGGATCGAGCGGAACACGCGGCATACGCGGCAGGAAGCTGATAATCAGCCCGGCCAGCACCAGCACGATTGGATACGGCACCTTAAGCCGCCGCGCCATGGCCGCAAAGCCCGCGACCAGAACCAGCAGCAGAAGAATGACTGTCTCGACAGCATGCAGACTGGATCCAGCTTCCATAACGCCCTCGTTGCGGTCCGGCATCGCGTTGCGAATGAAATTACGTCCAGTGTCTCTGAAACTGTGCTAAGTAAACCAGATTAAATTACACGCGCGAGGCGATGTCGAGTGGCGCGCAGATTCCCGCTCTCCATTTACACTTCGATCAAGGCCCATGAACCCGTACGAATCGATCGCCGCAGCAGACTCCCCGGAAGAAGCCCGCACCGCGCTGCGGGTTCAACGCAGCCGGATCTTTTATCGACTCATCGTTATTTTTACTTTGCTTGTCGTGTTTTTCGGCGCGTTTGGTTTTTTCTATGCGCGCCATTGGACTCGCCAGGCGATGCACGATGCTCTCCCGCAGGTGGATGGCGCGATCTCCGTCTCCGGGTTGTCCGCTTCTGTCTCGGTTCAGCGCGACGGCCACGGGGTTCCTCATCTTCGAGCGAGTTCGCTGGACGATCTCGTGACGGCGCAGGGGTATGTGACCGCGCAGGACCGGCTGTGGCAGATGGACGCACTGCGCCGACACGCCGCGGGCAACCTCGCGGAGATACTTGGTTCGCCTCTGCTTGAACACGACCGTGCTCAGCGCACCCTGCAGATTCGCGCAGCCGCCGACCGTGCGCTGGCTACTCTGCCGGCAGATCAGCTTCATCTGCTGGAGCGCTATGCAACTGGCGTCAATGCGTCGATCGCCGACCAGAGCGCTCATCTGCCGCTCGAGTTTCGACTGCTGCGCTATGTGCCTGCGCCATGGACTCCGCGGGACAGCCTGCTGATCGGCCTGGTGATGTTTCAGGATCTAACAAACAGCTTTCCGCAGGAGTTGAATCGCGAGGCGCTCACGTCGCAACTCCCTTCGCATCTGGTTGGCGACCTGTATCCTGTGGGCTCGTGGCGCGACCATCCGCCTGCTCAGCCTCTGGTCGATCTGACTGCGCCACAGCAGGATATTCCAGATATTCCGCTGGACGAATCGCAAACGAAACTTCGGATACCGGCGCTTTCTACTGCGAGTCCCGACGATCTGCTCGCCTTACAGCGGACACTCAAAAATCCCGTCTGCGAAGGATGCTTTGCGGGGTCGAACGACTGGGTCGTCTCGGGTGCTCACACGGCTACAGGCAAGCCGCTGCTCTCGAACGACATGCACCTTGCGCATAATATTCCCGGGATCTGGTATGAGGCGGATCTTGAAGCACCGGCACCCAATGGGGATCTGCACGTCTCCGGTGTCTCACTGCCCGGCGTGCCGTTTATCATCGTCGGCCACAACGCCCATGTTGCGTGGGGATTTACGAATCTCGGCGCTGAGGTGCAGGATGTCTACATCGAGCACACGCGTGGTAGTGGCGACACGATGGAGTATCAAACGCCGGACAATACCTGGCATGCGGTGATTCATCAGCAGGAGATCATCCACGTCAAAGGAGCGAAGGACGTTGTTCTCGATGTGCCTGCGACACAGCATGGCGGCGTGAATACGCCTGTCATCTCAGGCATCTTTCCCAGCGAGAAGCGCAGCCTCTCCCTCCGCTGGACGATCTACGACCCCGCAAACATCACGCCGTCTTTTTTGGCCATGGATACGGCAACCGACGGCGTTGGCCTCGTCTCTGCCTTCTCGAGCTTTGGCGGCCCTGCGCAGAATGTCGTCTATGCGGACGACCAGGGCCACATCGGCTACCATGCCGTCGGAAAGATCCCGATTCGCGGCAACATCGTTACGCCAAGTCCTATCAGCCCGGTTCCCGCCGACGCGCTCGACCCGGCGCAGGAGTGGGTTGGCACGATTCCCTATGACAATCTTCCGCGGGCGACCGACCCGCCGAACGGCATTCTAGCCACCGCGAACGCTCGCGTTACAAGCGACGACTACCCCTACCCCATCACCCTCAACTGGGCCGCCCCCTACCGCAACGAGCGCATCTGGAAGGTCCTGACGGCGCGCGCGGCCGAGACCAAAGACCACCTCACCTCCGCAGACATGCTCGCGCTCCAGACCGACGTCTACTCCGATGTTGACCATGTCATCGCTCAGCGTCTCGCCTATGCCATCGATCACACCACCAAAGCCGAGTTCACTGCGGACAAGATCGCCGCGAAACGTCTTCATCAGGCGGCGGATCTCCTCCGTGACTGGAACGGCAGCATGGACGCGGACGCCGCGGCCCCGGCCATCGTCGTTGCCACTCGCGCCGCACTGTGGCCGCTTCTGCTTGACCCGCAACTGAAGTCCCAACCTGAAACAAAATCGGATCTCCAGGCCGGAGTTCACCGCACGGGAGCCGCTCTCTACACCTGGGGCAACAAGTCTTACGCGGAAGAGTGGCTCATCATGCACACCCCCAGCCGCTGGCTTCCCCGGCCTACTCCACCTGGGACGACCTGCTGACCGCCGCCGTCTCGAAAGCCCTCGCCGACAACCACGCTCCAGCCGATCTCTCCAGGTGGCACTACGGCGAGTTCCGTCCCATCGACATCGAACACCCCATCTACAGTCAGTCTCCGATCCTTGAGCGCGTCCTCGGCCTGCCCACCAGCCCCGGCCCCCAGCCTCAAAGCGGCGACGACGTCACCGTCAAGCAGGTAGGCCACAGCTTCGGCCCCTCCGAGCGCTTCACAGCCGACCTCTCCGAACTCGACCACAGCACTCTGAACGTCGTCCTCGGCGAATCCTCCAACCCTCTGAGCGCGTGGTTTATGGATCAGTGGCCCGCCTGGTATCACGGCACCACGTTTCCCCTGCCCTTCAGCCATGCCGCAGTCGATGCGGCAACAACCCACACCCTGACGCTCACTCCGAAGTAGCGATCCGTCTCAACTGAGAGGAATCGCAATGCCATGCTGCAGGCGAAGATGCCCGGGAAGCTTCAACTTCTTGAGCTTTCGCTCCAGCACATCCACCTCCGCCACCGCAATCTTGCCGGACCACTCGCACTCTCCAAGCTCTACCGAGACGATCTCGCCCTTCTTCAAACTCAACAGCAACCCCCGTATCGTAGTCACGAGTCCGACATCGAACGCGATCTCGTGAACCTTCACTCCTGCCAGCCGGACATCCACATACGGGTGCAGGGTAGAGTGGATCGAGTGGTCGGCGATCGCTGAAACAATCTCCATCTCCGGGTTGCTCCGGCTCTGCCGCACGTCTTGCATAAACTTCGAGTAATGCTTCCATCCGTTCGCCAGCGTTGCCAACACGCTTACATGCATCGCCTCCGCCAGCGAATCGGCCACACCCTCCTGCACGCTGCTCCAGGAGATCATCTTCGGGACCTTCTTGCGCAGATCCGTCAACTCCTCCGCACCGAGCCCCGCCTTCAGGTCGGTCTCCGCCTCGCCGCCTGAGACGAGCGAAAACAGATCGCCTATGCTCATATTCTCGGTAAGAACTGCGGTCGCTTCTTTCGTTCTGTTCTCCTCGGCCGTCTCTGTCATCGCTGCTCCTATCCGGACCTGCGTCTCTTCTTTGAAAAGGTGATGCGCTCTTCAGCGGGCCCAACAGCAGGAACAAAACTCAGCGACACATACGTCTCTCTGCCTAACAACTTCATCTTCGGCACGTCCCAGCGGCAGCCTGTAGTCACCTTCAGCAGCGTGTGCAGACCAAAGAGACCCACTCCGGCGATTGTCGTAAGCAGCACCGCAACCCGCGGCCAGATGGCAGGCCCGACCTGCAGCAGAATCTCACGGTTGAACTCGCTGTTCCCCACCCTGGCCCTGGCCGATACCTTGTATAACTTCGGCTTCGCATAACGATGCGTGCCCGACTCGCTTACGGTCTCCTTCGCCGAACCGTCGCCCCAGTCCAGTTGGTAACTCGTCCCCTCCTGCGACGGCGTCAACGCCGGCACCACGACGATCTTTCCTCCCACCACCGGTCGAAGGGGCTTAGGAGTTAAGGTCAGAGCGACCGTCGGTGGAACCAGAGGAGAATCGGACCCTGCCCGCGCGACGGCGATCCGATCTCAGGAATGCTCTTTGAATGATCCGGACTCGACGGCGCTTGAGGCGGTGGCGTCGGTGCATTTCCTGACGGCGCGTCTGAATTCTGAGCCGTCGACGGCGACGCGCTCGGTGTCGGCCCTGCTGGTGTCGGCCCTGCTGGCGTCGGCGCATTCTGCGGCATTTGCGGATGTTGTCCGCTGTCAGACGGCTGCACAGTCTGCAGGGGCGGCAAACCCGGCACCTGCGAAGTGATCTGTGGCGGCGGCAGCGGCCGATATCCATACGGCGGAATCACCCCATACGACGGAATCACCGGCGGTGGTGTCTTCGGAGGGTGTCGCGGATACGTCGGGGCCGGTGTCGGCGATCCCTTCGGCGGCCAGCGCGGAGGCTGCCGGGTATACAAACCAGTAGGCGGCGGATCTTTTGTCGTTGATGGCGGGGAGTTCGATCCAATCCCCGGCGACTCCTTCGAACCTCCCCTGAAGCATTCGGGTTTTGTGCAATCCCTGGCGGCGAATTTGACCCAATCACTCCCGACCCGGTCGAGCCTCCCGTCGTGTCTCGTGTAGGTGTAGGTGTAGGTGTAGGTGTAGGTGTAGGTGTCGGTGTCGGCGCCGAGTCCGATCCAGTTGTTCTCGTCCCGGTCGGTTGCCAGTTCATGTGCATCTGGTCGGAGGGGTTCGCCGCTGGCGCAGATGCGGACGGCTGCGCCGGAACAGTGGCCAACGCTCCCTTCGCCGACGTACTCGCCGATGGTGATTGATTAGGAAGCGTCTGCAGCGGCTTGAGTGTACCTGTCGGCTGCGGCTGCACCGACGGCTGCTTCTGCACATTCGCCGGCGCCACCTTCGTCCCCGCTGCAGGTGCTCTCCTCGGTGCCGGTGCCGGTTGCTGCCGCTTATACGACGTTCCGGAGGTCGAGCCGCCGTTATGGTTTGTCCCGTTCTGCGCTGCCGTCCTCGCCGCGCCCATCCCAGCGCCTATCAGACTCAGCACTCCGATCCATCCAACGCGTCTCATCATGGAACTCCTCCGGGGATCGCAGGCTTCCACTCTTTGAAGAATGGTGTCACAACCCTGTAAACCGTTTCCGAGTAAAATCCTTTGCGTGCACGCGGGCCGCGAAACACCATCCTGAAAAAGAGGACAACTGAATGGCACACCCCTTCTGTCACCTGGAACTAGGCAGCACCGACGTCACGAAAGCCAAAACCTTCTACGCGAACATGTTCGGCTGGACGATCACCGACATGGATATGGGCGGTGGCATGATGTACTCCACCTTCAAACCCGAGGGCGCCGGCCCCGGCGGCGGCATGATGACACAGCCCGTCCCCGGAGCGCCGTCAGCCTGGCTGCCCTACGTCGCAGTCGATGACGTTCACGCAGCTACAAAAAAGCCGCGGGCCTCGGCGCGAATGTCCACGTGGACGTTCAGGAGGTGCCGAACATGGGCTGGTTCAGCGTTATCAGCGACCCCACCGGAGCACCGCTCGGCCTCTGGCAGCAGAAGGTGTAATACCTCAACGACGCATCGCAGCGAGTCAGCACACAACGGCCGGGTCCCCTTTGCACTCTCATCGCAAACCGGGGTCCCGGCCAATTCTATTGGTGAGATAAAAGGAGTGGCGATCGAACGAAACAGGACTGTTCCTTCGTCGAACCCAATCACCACCCTACACCCGGTCGCTGCCGAAGCCCGTCATACACTAGTCAGCAGATGCGATCCACTCACCTTCTTCTGGCCCTCACTCTCGCAACGACCCAAGCCGCAAGCTTCGCCTCCGCTCAATGGGATATCGAAGAGTCCCACACCACCGCTAGCCTGCGCGGCATCCACAACGTTGGTGGAGGAGTCGCATGGGCCAGCGGTACCAATGGCACTGTGCTGCGCACCGAAGACGGAGGCTACCTCTGGCAGACCTGCACCATTCCACCCGGAGCGGAGAAGCTCGACTTCCGCGGCGTCCAGGCCTTCGACGAAAACGCCGCCATCGTCATGTCCAGCGGCCCCGGCGATCAATCCCGCCTCTTCAAAACCAACGACGGCTGCCAGACGTGGAAATTAGTCTTCACCAATCCCGATGCTGGCGGGTTCTGGGACACGCTTCGCATTACCGATGCCAGAACGGCTTACCTTCTGGGAGATCCCGTGGACGGCAAGTTCGCAATGTTTTTCACCGACGACGGTGGAGATAATTGGTTCATCGCCAACGACCCCGGTCGTGGAGCCTCTCCGGGAGACGGGGCCTTCGCCGCGAGCAATTCCGCACTAACATCGAGCGGGCCATTTCTGTTTTTCGGTACGGGATCGAGCGCCGGTACCACAACACTCCCGCACGTTTACTCCACTCGAGCCAAATGCGTTCCACCGCCAGATAAACCCAAAGCACCCCCTCTCACCTGCACCATTGAATGGACACGAGCCGAGGTCCCCATGGCTGCCGCAGGTGCTACCTCTGGCCTCTTCTCTCTCGCGACCCGCATGAGCCCCACCAAAAGCGGTGTCTCCAAAATCACGCTCGTCGCGGTCGGAGGTACCTACGATAAGCCTGAGCAAGCCTCAGACACTGCTGCCACATCCGAAGACGGTGGCAACACCTGGACTGCGTCCAAAGCCCCGCCCCACGGTTATCGCTCCTCTGTGGCCTACGACCCCACCCAGAAACTTTGGATCACTATAGGCCCTAACGGCACCGATATCTCCACCGACGACGGCAAAAACTGGCGCCCACTTACACCCTCATCTACTGATCCTGCGGATGCCGACAAAAACTGGAACGCACTCTCGCTTCCGTTCGTCGTAGGCCCGCATGGACGTATCGGCCGCCTTCGCACCATCGATTTAAAGTTAGTGGCAGCAAAGAAACAGTAGTCGCCAAGCAGCTGACGACTTCCCAGGCAACATCGGCGCGCAAAAGATTACTGAGGCTGCTGTGGCGTAGTCGGAGTGGTTGTGCCATTCCCTTGTGTGCCGGATGTCGGAGATGATCCGAATCCAGAACTCGGCGACGATCCGAATCCAGAACTCGGCGACGATCCGAATCCAGAACTCGGCGACGATCCAAATCCTGAGCTGGGCGAAGACCCAAATCCGGAACTAGGCGAAGAGCCGAAGCCCGAACTACCTGACGATCCATACCCAGAGGTTCCGGTCCCGGCACCACCAACGCCTGAGTTCAGTCCGCCGGCCGATCCAAGTCCCTGGTTCCCTCCGCCCAGTAGAGCTGCAGCGGCCTTCATCTGTTCAATCCGAGGATCGTAGATAAACTCCCACGTGTTGTACGACGTCTGCTCATTCAGCACCTTGATCGAGATTCCCTCTTTCGGAATCCCCACGCCGACGAACGGCGCTCCACCACTCGAAAAACCACCGGACGATTGGCTCGCAATCCCAGTCGCAGATCCCAATGTGCTGTTAGTGCCGGTCCCGGTCCCAGTCGAGGCAGTTCCCGAGCTGTCCGTCCCTCCTGTAGATCCTGTCGCCCCGCTCGCACCCGGGCTTGAAGTCCCGGCTCCCGTGGTGGCACCCAAAGTAGTCCCGGCGGAGCTTGTTCCCCCCAACGTAGTTCCTGACGAGCCACCAAAGGCGCTTGACCCCGACCCGGACGAACCGAATGCGCTGCTGCTCGAAGATCCATAGGACGACGGGGAACCTGAGGCTCCTGCGCCCGCCGCGCCAGGGGATGCCAGGTTCGCGGCCGATCCCAACCCCGGTGCAATGCCCGTCAACGGCTTCCCAAAGAATCCCTTCACAGTAGTCTTCGCCTCGCCGACGTGAATCAACCGCCAATCCGCCTTGCCCGTGAAAGGGTCCACGTACTCCTGTCGCAGATACTTCACAGGAGTTCCCTTCGCCAGTGCATCCATCGTGCCCGGATAGGAGTTGTTCTTGCGGTAGTAGAGCTGGATCGCCCGCACGTACTGGTTTCCGCGATGCACCGCCTCCACCTCACGCTCGCGCCTTAGCCCCTGCGCCATCTTCGGAGCCGCGATCCCCAGCACCAGCAGAATGATGAAGATCGCGACGATCAGCCCCACGAGCATAAAGCCCTGCTCACCTTGTCGCTCACCGACGTGCAGATCACCGACGTGTCGCTCACCGACGCGCAGATCACCGACGCGCAGATCACCCTTCGCGCACTCACGCAGATTGCGCTTATCAAGCCGAAGACCGGAGCGAAGTTTCCTCATCGCATCTACCTCGAGCAACAGTCTCACCGCGCCAACAACGGCAGCGTCTGCGTATTGCTGTTCGCCATATCCTCCACCTGCACGGAGTTGGCCGAGATCGTTACCACCCTATACCGCCGCTGCACGATATCGCCATCGGAGGCCAGAAACACATCCTCTCCGTGCAACAGAAACGCCCTGCGTGTTCCGTTCGCTGCGGTCGCGGTACCAAAGAACTTCAAATCGATCGGAGGCGGTGGCGGCGGACCCGGTGGAGGTGGCGGCGGACCCGGCGGCGGAGCCTTCACCGTTCTGACTGGCACAATCGGCTTTGGGATATCAATCGGGGCAGAGTTCGCCGAGAATATATTCCGCCCACTGCCCGAGTACACCAGCGACTCGGTCACCAGCATCGCATCCATTCGCAGGGTCGGATCAAGCTGCGCCGAGGTCGTCCCCAGCTTCTTTGCGGCCGCGCCCGCGACGTTCCCTGATGGCACCGCAACGCCCGCCACCGCAACAGGTGCAGACCTCGCCGGAGCAGTAACGACGACAGGCGGTGCGACCGGCGCGGGACTGTCATCACGCAGTTCGTAGTACAAGACCCCAGCCGCAACCAGCACGAACGCACCGATCGCAGCGCCCTTCTTCTGTTGATCCGCAGTCAGGCGCATCATCGCTTGCCTCCCGCCGCAGGTCCTTCCGCGGTGCTGTCAGCGGCCTTCTCCCCTGCACCAGCCACACTCTTCTCCGAGCCTTCCGTCCCTACCGGCGAACGCAGGTAAGTCGTCAGTCGCAGCCTCAGCCCGACCGTCCCGCTCTGCTGTCCAGTCAACGTGAGGCCGGTGATCAGGAAGTACATCTTGTCCCGCTCCAGCGAGTTGATAAAGAGCACCAGCGGCCGGTAGTCCCCGCTCAAACTCGCATCCATTCGCGCCTCAGTCAGTGCGCCGACGGTCCCATCCATCACTGGGGAGTGCGCGTACTGCACCCGCGTCAACTTCACACCTTGCTTCTTCGCCAATGCACCGACCTCCCCCGCCACCTGGGAGTCCGCAAAGGGCAGGCGCTGTTTGTAGAACTTGTCAGCATCCTTCGTGGCCTGTGCCAGCTTCTCGTCCAAACCTTCCAATGGCTGTTTTGCAATCTCCGCCGTCTTCATCTGTACCATCTGGTCCGCCAACGCAGCCGCATTCTGGCTGTTCGCCGCGCGCCACGCGAAGGCCATATGCGCCAGCAGGTAAAGATTCACCAGCCCCAACGCCACCACCCCCGCAATATGGAAGTTCTTCAGCGTGCCCAGACGGCTCGCCTTCTCGGCCCATTGCTTCGCCGCAACTGCGGTTCGCTTCTTCTCGGCTACCGTCGTCATCGCGTTGGTCCCTTCTGCGCCGGAGCCTTCGCCACGCCGGTTTTTGGAGACGCAGGAGAGGCGCTCTTCGGACCCGTCGTCCTCTTCTTCTTCGGCACGTCCGCGGACGAATCAGCCTCCGCTGCACCGCCCTTGCCCTTCGCCCCGACGTCTTTCGTCGATGTCTCCGGCAGCGGGTTATATCCACTCAACACATCGAACTGCACCGCTCCGGGAGCCATCACCTGCGCCGCGTTCCGGTTGCCTTCCTGTGTCTGCGCCTGTTCGGAAGCAAGCCTCGGCGAAAGGAACCGTTGCGACGTCTCCAGATTTCTTACCAGCTGCACGGCCTTGTCGCGATCCCCGCTCACCCGCAGCCGGATGTTCACATCGCCTTCCTTCGTTATCGCCGGATCGATGCTGGTCACCTGAACGCCAACCGGCAGCACCTTCTCGAGATCCATCATCACGGCCGTCCAACTAAAACTCTTTTCAGCAAACATCTGGTTCAGAAAACGCGACCGATCCAGCACAGCCATGTTCTGCGGCTGGTGCATCCTCGCTTCGTTCGCCTGACGCTCATGCTGATACCTCTGCGTCTTCGCCTTCAGGGCGTCCATCTGCGCCTGCGCAACGCGGGCCTTGGCATTCAGCGAGCGCAGAGCAAACCCCAACCCCACCGCCAGCAGAGCCAGCACTACCATCGCCAGCCGAAGCTTCGCAAACAGCGGCCTCAGTTCAATAAACGGTCGATTCGCAAGATTGACAGAGATCCGCATCAGTTCTTCAGCGCTCCCCGGACGCCGGCCAGCCAGCCTCGCGGCACACTCGCCGTCACTGCTCCCGCCTCCATCATTCCTGAATCCATCATCTCGCGCACCCGCAAGCCCTCCAGCCCGTTCTCTTCGGCCGCCGTCGTCAGCGTTTCCACATCCAGCGTTCCCGCCATCAGCAACTGCCCCGGAGCCGACTGCAACGAATCCTCAAAGTACGCCGCCGCCACGCTCACCGCCTGCGCTACTTCTCGCGCTGCTGCCTGGGCCTCAATCTCCCGCACCAGAGCCGAGTTCATCACCGAAGGCGACACCGCAGACGGCGCATCGAACCGACCCCATCCCTCCGGCCCCAGCGGCTCCTGCTGCGCCCACTCCTGCACCGAACTCTCCCGGTCCACCAACGGGACCGCGCTCTCCACAAGTTCAACCGGAGCACCACCCCCGCGCCCATATCTACCGAACGATGCAGCAGCAGAACTCCCCCTGCACAATCGCCGTCGTCACCGAACCCAGCCCGGCGTTCACCACCAGCACCGGCGACGGCGTCTCTTCAAGTCCCGCCAGCGCTGCCAACGTACTCGGGAGCACCGCACCCGGCTGATACCCCGCGCCAAGCACCATGGCCTCATACTCCTCGAGCACAGCCTTCGGCATCGCAACCGCCAGCAGTTTGACCGTTCCCTTCTCGCTCGACATTACCTGGTAGCTCACCATCGCATCATCGGCGTCGAAGGGCAGCAGCTTCTTCAAACGAAACCGCACCAGAGGCAATGCCTCCGCCACCTTGGTGGGAAGCTGATCGAAGTCCAGAAACAGCACACGCACCGCCGAATCCGGCACCACCAGCGTCACATCCCGCAGCCGACCCGCGCCGCGCTCCGGCCGATCCGATGATCCCCGCCCCGAAACGGCGTCCAGCGCCTTGCGCACCGCTAACGACACACAGGTCTTATCGACGACGTTGCCTGGCTTCAACCCAGGAGCCAACGCACCATTCGCCAGATCCACTCGTGCCACAGAGGTCAGCAGAGCAGTCGCATCCTCGGCCCGCGCCGCGACAACGCCCTCTGCGCGAACTTCAACCGCCAGCCGCGGCCGCGTGCCCAATGTCTTCGGTAAAATTTCCATTCCGTCCTAGACTACCTTGCTCTATCGATTGCCACTACGTCACCATCGTGGTGCACGGTGGCAGATCGTGTTTCCGCCGCCCGCCTACCGTCCCGCCTCGATAAACGTAACCTTGTTGATCTCTTTCAGCGTTGTAATCCCATCTCTTACTCTCTCCAGCGCCGAATCCCGCAGAAAAGCCATCCCCTTTTGCTTGGCCTTCTTACGAATCTCGCTTCCCGGCTTCTTCGCCAGCAGCATCTCGCGAATCTCGTCGTCCAGCTCCAGCAGCTCATGGATCGCCGACCGTCCGCGATACCCCGTCCCGCCGCACTCAATACATCCAGGCCCTTCGCGGAAGTTGAACCCGCGCCACTCGTGCAGATCCAGTCCGCTTGCCAACAGCTCGGCGTCGCTGTAGTGCACATCTCTCACGCAAAATTCACAAACCTGCCGCACCAGCCGCTGCGCCAGAATGCAGTTCAGCGCCGAAACAAAGTTATAAGGTTCAACGCCCATGTTCAAAAACCGGCCCAGCACGTCGACCACGTTATTCGCGTGCACCGTCGTAAACACAAGGTGCCCCGTCAACGCCGAGTTGATGGCAATCTGCGCCGTCTCGGCATCGCGGATCTCTCCGACCAGGATCTTGTCCGGATCATGCCGCAGAATCGACCGCAGCCCTCGCGCAAATGTCAAACCCTTCTTCTCATTCACCGGAATCTGCGTGATCCCGCGAATCTGATACTCGACCGGGTCTTCAATCGTGATGATTTTATCTTCTTCGGATTTGATCTCGTTCAACGCAGCGTAAAGAGTCGTCGTCTTACCCGAACCCGTCGGCCCCGTCACCAGCACCATGCCATACGGCTCTTTGATATACCGCCGAAACCGTTCCAGATCGTTGGCCGCAAACCCCACGACATCCAGCGACAGCGACTTAAACTTTTCCGACATCGACTCTTTATCGAGCACACGCAGCACAGCATTCTCGCCATGCACGGTCGGCATAATCGACACACGGAAGTCGATCAGTCTGCCCTTGTACCGAACACGGAAACGTCCATCCTGCGGCACGCGCCGCTCCGCAATATCCAGCTCGCTCATGACCTTGATACGCGACAGAATCGTCTGATGATGCTCTCGCGCAATCGGAGCCATCGCCTGCTGCAGCACGCCGTCGATGCGGTACTTCACCAGCAGAGAATCATCGAACGTCTCGAGGTGAATATCCGAGGCGCGCCGCTCCAACGCCGTAAAGATCGTCGTATCAACCAGCCGGATAATCGGCGAGATATCGTCTTCGCTCGTCAGCCGCTCGATCGAGATATTCGAATCCTGGTTGTCCTCTCCAGACAACACATCGAACGCCAAACCTTCACTGGCCTCATCGAGCACGCGCTGGCTCTGCTCGGTCTTCTTCAACAGTTCGGTAATCTGGCTCAGTGTCGCCACCCGCGTCACCAGCCGTTGTCCCAGCAACCCCGAAATCTCGTCCAGCACCATCAGCTTGGAAGGATCGGACACCGCAATCGCGAGCTTGCCCTCCATCTGCTCCAGCGGCACGAAGTTGTACCGGAACATCATGTCCACCGGCACGCTCTTAAACAGCTCATGCGAGATCTTGAAATTCTTCAGGTCCACGAAATCGGCACGATAGCGTCGCGCCAGCAACTGCGCGCGCTCCACCTCGCCCATCCCTGCTTCATTAATCGGTATTGCCAACGGTGCCACTGCCATAGTCGTAAGACTCCCCTTATAACCAACCGTCACTCACACCTTCGCGTCATTCACGGTGTGTTCAAACGATCTCTTTTGTGCGCGAACACGGCCACGAGAAAAGCCAGAATCCGCCGAAGACGAAACTTCCGTCCATCTTCTATTATTCAGCAGAATCGCTTCTTATGGTATCCTCCGCCCAACTACGTTTGGGCTCAGCAACCTACGTCTTTTGGAGGACTACCCCCATGAGCACCTACCTGCCGTCCCTCTCCGCTCTCGCTCCAAAAGCCATTAACTGGTCCATCGCTCTCAGCATCCTGCTCATTCTGGCCGGCCTCTTCGCCATCCTTCTTCCGCCGCTCTCAGGCCTCGCGGTCACACTCATCTTCGCCTGGGCCATGATCGTCAGTGGAATCACGCACTTCGTCTTCGCCTTCAAGACCCACACCACCGGCGGCCAGCTCTGGGAGCTGCTCGTCGGCGCCATCTACCTCTTCACCGGCGTCTATCTCCTGCTGCACCCACTCGATGCCCTCATCGTCCTGACGCTGATCCTCGCCGTTTACCTGATCTTCGAAGGAATCGTGGAGATCATCCAGTCCTTCCAGCTTCGCCCTCGCCATGGCGCAAGCTGGCTCCTTTGACGGCATCATCACGCTGATCCTCGCCATCATGATCTGGCGCTCCTGGCCTGCGAGCACTGTCTGGGTCATCGGAACGCTGGTCGGTATCAGCATGATCTTCAGCGGTTTCTCCCGCCTCATGCTCTCGCTCGCCGCAAAGCGCGTTCTCAATCGGAGTCTCTAAAGACGGAGTCCTGCCGGACGGGCTCCTGCGCGGGAGGCGGTCACTTCGTGACGCGTATACCGGTCTGGGCAGGGCCGGCAGCATGGGCCTCCCGTTGGTCGGCGTCATATCCTTACGACCAACGGGAGGACCACGCGAAGCCGTATACAAGTCACGAAGTGACCGCCGCACGCGCAGTGCGCTTTTGTATCTTCTAAGGCTGATCCGTATTCAAAGAAGCAATCAACGCATCCGCCTGCGCGATCGACGCATCCAGGCTCACCATCAGCACATCCACATCCGTCGACATCTGCGCCGAGGTCCCCTTCAACGACCCAATCGCCCGCGCATTCAGATTGTGCTTCAAAAACGTAACCTGATCCCGAAACGCCGTAATCACCGGCGTCATCCGCGCCTCGGTCTGCCGCATCGACTTGATGTATCCCGCCTCATTCAGCCGCGACTGCCGCAGCATCACCGCCGACTGCGCCTTCAGCTTCTTGTTCTCCATCCCATCGATCTCCTTCTGCCACTCCTTGAAGAGATCTCCCGAAACCTGATCGATCGAGTCGATGCGGTTATGCAACTTCTGCGCACTGTCCGCAGCTTTTTCATACTCCCCATTCAGCTTCTTATAATTCTTCTCCAGCGACCCACCCTGAAAACCCGTCAGCTCCTGAAACGACTCCATCGTCGTCTTGATCTGCTCCTTCGCCTGCTGCTGATCCTTCTTCGAATCCTTCACCCGCGACACCAGAATGTCCCGCTTCTCCTTGCCAAACGTCTTCATCGCCTTGTAGTACGAGCTGGTACACCCAACCAGCAATATCAGCGGAGCCACCACCGCGACGCATCGCAAAACCCAACGCCGAGAGATCACATTCAATTCCTTCACCCCGCCAAAGCTTGACGAATTGTAACCTCTCCCCCGAAATCCCCGGCTTGAATGCGCCCTACCCCGCAACAGGAAGTCACTCTCCCCTAGAACGCAACCAAAGCTCGATCGCGATCGTGTTGATCGAAAAGCCGATCCAGAACGCAACGCCGAAGAACTGCGCCGGCTCAAGATGCGTCAAACGGCTCGTCGCGAAGAAGACGCCCATCACCGGCCGCGTAGTCGCAATACCAAGAAGAATCGCAACGGCCCGCATCATCCACCGCATCTTTTCGACCGCATCACCCCGCCGCGCAGCCATAAAGGCCCGCAGCAGCGAAAACAAGAAGAGGCTGTTGAACAACAGAACAGCCGACCGCTCTACCCACCCACCAACCGGATGTGTGCTCATGGCGTAAGCAGTGAGTCCCACCCAAGCCCCCAAAGGAAAGAACAGCCGTTCCGCCCACGCCCCACCAGCGCGCTGCAACAGCACAAACGGACTCAGCAAAACAAACGCCATCGCCGGAAGAATGTGCGCGAGCGTCAAAGCAGCATGCGATGCAAACACCACATCTAGCGCCGCCGTGGGCGACGATCCACCCTGAGCAGGATGAGCAAGCACCGAGACTCGACGCAACACCACCGCCACCGCGATCACCACGCAGAACCAGAATCCCACCTTCAGCCAGCGAGGATACCCAAACCCCCGAGACAGAGAAGGAACACCGCGAGCAGCACCCCCTCGCATCTCGACCACCCGTGCCGGAGCCTTCGCATCCATAAACCCTCCCTGCGGCGAGGCCAAGCCGCACTCCGCTCAGACCTGCGAAAGGGTACGCAACGAACAATCCCGCCGTTCCCTACTGTCCCCCGGAACCGCCCGCGCTCAGGCTGAAGATAGGCAGATACAGCGCAATCAGAATCGTCGTCACCACCAGCCCCATCATGATCAGGATCAGAGGCTCGATCAGACTCATCGCGGCGGTAAGATTCGTCTGCACGTCCTCTTCAAAGAACTCCGCCACCGAATTCAGCATCTGCGGCAGCGCGCCGGTCGACTCGCCCACCTCGATCATCTCGATCGCCAGCTCTGGAAAAACCTTCGTCGCCTGCAGACTGACCGACAAGCCCTTCCCCTCGCGAACCGTCTCCACCGACTTATAAACCGCGCTCGCAATCTCCCGCGAATCGATCGACTTCGCCGCCGTCTCCAACGAGGGCACCAGGGGCAAACCACCCGTCAACAGTGTCGAAAGTGTCCGCGAAAACAATCCCACCTGATACTTCAACCACACACTGCCAAACACCGGCAGCTTGATCCGAATCTTGTCGATCAGTCTCGCGCCCGCATCCGTCTTCGACCAGCGATACAGCAAAAACCCAACCACACCCACCACCACAGCTACATAGATTCCGTAAGACTGCGCCTCACGCCCCAAATCCAACAAAAACGTAGTTAACGCCGGCAGCTTCGTCCCCAGCTGGTCATAGAGCTGCGCAAACCGCGGCACCACAAACGTGATCAGGAAGATAAACAACCCGATCACCATCACCACCAGCAGCGCCGGATAGATCAAGCTCGCCTTCAGCTTCTTCCGAAACGTCAGCGACACCCGTTGAAAGTCCAGAAACCTCTGCAGCACCTCTTCCAGATTTCCCGACCGCTCTCCCGCCAGCAGCGTCGTCGTATACACAATCGGAAATCCGCCCTGCGCCTCGAACGCCTGCGAGATCGACTCTCCCGTCTTCACCCGCGACGCCACGTCCTCCAACTGCGCGCGAAAGTGAGGAATCTTCTGCCGCTTACCCAGCAGTTCCAGCGACCCAAGAATCGGCAGCCCCGCCTTGATCAGCGTCAAAAACTGTTGATTGAAGACCAGAAACGTCTCCAGCTTCACCTTCTTCTTGCTCGCCCCCAGAGCACTCTTCGCCTTCACCGAATAGACGTAATACCCCGCCTGCGTAAACCGCGCCTTCAGCTCCTCAGCCGTAGCGGCCGCATGGCTCTGCTCCATCACCCGTCCACGCTCATCCGCCAGCTTGATCACAAACTCAGTCATAAACCCTACGGCACCCGTCTCCGCTCAAAGCTACTCGTCCATCTTAGACGTTCCCACAACCAAAACGCGTGCCAGAATGGCACACCGTCTCCATCCCCCAAACAGGTCATAAATTCATAGCGACGGGGCAACCGCCCTCTTGTATGATCCGGTGTGACATTCCGGGTCACCTCCAGTGAGATTCGCAGGTAGCATGACTCCCGCTAAAAGCACGGTACGAGATTCACAAACCTCTTCCCGCTGAGCATCTTTGAAGGACATGCCACAATGACTGCCACCTCTTGGTTCAAAACCCCTCCGGAGCCCGATCGCTCCTCGCCTTCCTGATCGCCCCATTCCTCACCCTCCCTGCCGTCGCTCAGACTCAACCGCCCATCTATCCTCTGCCCATCATCTCGCCTACGACCCTCGTGTCGGCAGGCGTGATAGGCGACTTCGACGGCAACGGTCTGCCGGACCAGGCTTACCTCTCTACCGCGGGAGCTCCGTACTACCAAAATAATGGGGTCACAGTCGTCCTTAACGAAGGTCCAAACAATCCGACGGTCTCTGTCGTCACCAACGGCCTAAGTTGCACCCCGCAGTATCTCGTCGCCGCGGACATGAACAAGGACTCCAAGCTCGACGTCGTTCTCACCTGCCAGGAAGGCTACGTCGTCGTGCTCTTCGGGAATGGGGACGGCACCTTTCAGACTCCGTCGTACTATGCGGTTGCGAACGTCTTCACGATCGCTCCACCGGTTGACCTCAACGGAGACGGGTACCCCGATATTGCTGTGACTGTCTCTACTGATCCCCCGAATTCGGGTGTCCTCGCATCAGTCGCGGTCCTGCTCAATAAGGGTAGCGGCGCACCCGGAACTCTCTCACCGTTCACCAACTACCCGCAAAAACAGACAGAATCTCGATTCGCGATTAATGTTGGAGACTTCAACGGCGACGGGAAACAGGACATCATTGCAGGCAACCCTGCCCAGGTCTTCTATGGCAACGGCGACGGTACGCTGCAACCGCCGGTTCTAACCACTGCAACCTCTGGCTATGTTACAGGCGACTTCAACAGCGATGGGAAGACCGATATTGCCTATATCAATGTGGTCAACGATCCGGTGACTGGGGCGGCTACAGATTCGCTTCAAATCTTGCTAGGAACTTCCAATGGACAATTCACGACAGCTGGGACACTGCCGATCCCAACATCATTTGGCCTTCCGACAATCGTTCCCTTTCAGAACACAGCCACCAGCACCGAGATCAATCTCGCACTGGTCGGATCCAACAGCACGATAATCGATCTCAATGACGGTAAGGGTAATTTCTCCGCAGGGCCAGCCTACGGCGTGACTGGGAGTACTGTAACCACACAGCTTGGCACCGGTGGAAACACGAATCTCCTGTTCACATCCATACAACCTGGGACAATTATCGTTCCCGGCAATGGCGACGGCACCTTTCAGGCGCCACCAGCTACGATCCTGAATGCCGCCATCGGCTCGTGCGTATTTGCCGACCTCAACTCAGATGGTCTTACTGACACGCTATGCATTGACTCTGCTTCTAACCTTGTGGCCGCCCTTGGTCGCGGCAATGGGCGGTTCTCAACCACCAGCCAAAACGCAACCACTGGGCAAAGCATTGTCACAGGAGATTTCAACGGCGATGGAAAGGTTGACTCAATCACCATCTATCCCGGAACGTATATTCACCCCCACGCCGGTCCCAATCAACCAGCGCCTAGCAACGGCCAACTCTTCTTCTACAGCGGGAACAGCGACGGCACATTCCAGCCTCCGGCAACAGGTATAGTTCTACCGGTAACCGCAGTCGATATCCCTTTGGTAGGTGATTTCAACGGCGATAAAATTCTGGATCTGATTATTCCTTTCGGCTGCATCTGCGTCGAGCCAGCACCACCAAGCGGTGTTCTCTTTCTCGCGGGCAAAGGAGACGGCACCTTTGCAGCTCCGGTTTCGCTGTCTCTACCCTTCAGCGCTGTTAGCTTCGCCGCCGACGTTAATAATGATGGAAAGCTCGACATCGTCGGAACGAACACGATCAGCTTAGGAAACGGCGATGGCACATTCCAGCAGCTCCCCCTCGGTATCACTGGAACAATCTTGGCAGTAGCCGACTTGAACGGTGACGGAAAAGCCGATCTTGTAATCAATAACTACACCGCGACTGCAATATACGCTGGCAACGGTGATGGCACATTCCAGGCCACACCTTACTTCACCACTTCTCTTACAGGCTCGGCTTACATCGGCGATGTCAATGGAGACGGTCATGTCGATCTGCTTCTAGCAAGTATCCAGCTTTCCATATTCTTTGGTGATGGCACCGGCAACTTCACGCCCGATCCGAACACTTATCCCAACGCGGGCGCTGTGGGTGCCTTTGCGCGCGTCAACAATCAGGCTCCAAGCCTTCCGAATGACCATACCCTTGACTTCGTATTCAACAGTGGTGGAGGAGTAACCTCGTTCATCAATCAGCTCAATCCCGCTCCCACAACTCCAGCGCCTCTTCCCTCGAAGACCACCCTCACGACCTCCGCAAGTAGCGCAGCGCCCGGCCAACAACTCACCCTCACCGCCACAATCACTGGCGCCACCCCCACCGGTAAAGTTACATTCGCCTCGCCGACCGCAACTCTCGGCACCGAATCTCTAGTCGACGGAGTGGCGACCCTGTCCTTCGCCTTCACTACCATCGGCAGTTACACCGTCACGGCAACCTACGCGGGCGACGTTGCGAACCTCAGCAGCACCTCCGCACCAGTCACAGTCACAGTCGCCGCACCGGACTACACCATCACCGCCTCCCCGTCCTCCGCGATCATCAAGGCCGGACAGTCCGCAACGACCACACTCACCGTTACTCCTGTAGGAGGCTACACGGGCACAGTGAAGTTCTCCTGCGGCACTCTGCCTATCGGAGTGGCTTGTAACTTCTCCCCATCCTCTGTAACCCCTTCCAGCGGAGCAGCGACGTCCACCCTGACCATCACAACAACCGCACCAACAACCGCCCTCCTGCGCGGGCTCTCCGTTCCGCTGCAAGGGATCGCCTGGGCCAGTCTCCTCTTGCTGACCCTGTCCCCACGCCGCATCTTCAGACTCAATCGTCATCTCGCGCGCGCAGGCCTCCTTACACTCCTGTTGGCCGCTGGCCTGCTCTCGTTCTCAGGCTGCAGTTCCTCCTCTCCCTCCAACCCTGTCACCAATCCGGGCACCCCGGCGGGCGTTCAGACCATCACCCTAACCACGGCAGACTCCTCTGGCAATCTTGCACACGCCATCAACTTTCAAGTGACTGTGCAATGACGAGCGGCGCAAAGAAAGTCGTTTTCAAACGTTACTAAGAAGGAAAAATCCCCGTGATCAATAAGATCAATCGGGGATTTTTCCTACTCTACCATAAGAACCTCATCGAGCCTTCAGTCTCCATCCACTCTTCGATAAGACCAACTTCTGCGATGAGGTTGCCGTCTTGACTCAAACATGTTCCCGTCAGGCAGCCGCAATCCCTCCCAGCATCAGCTCCAGCGTCTCGCGCGCATCCTGAACCGCAGTGCGATTCCCCTCCAGCCGGCTGATCATCAACGCTCCCTCCAGCGTCGCAATAATCGTATTCGCAATCCGCCGCGGCTCAACCCCGTCCCGGATCTCCCCCTCCGCGATCCCATCCTCGACAATGCTCGCAAGCCGAGCCTTCCACTCTTTCATCGCCGCGCACACCAGGCTCCGCAGCACCGGATTCCCATCATCCGCATCGATAGCCGTATTCATCAGCGGACACCCCCCGGAAAGACCCCAGGAGTCTCCGCAAACCGCCTCACTGAATACTTCAGCTTCTCCACCGCCCCCGGAATCGCATCCTGCCCCTCCCGCCTCGCCTTCGCCACCCGAGCCCATGCATACCGAAACGCCTCCGCCGCCAGTTCCTCCTTGCTGACGAAGTGCCGGTAAACCCCACCCTTCTCCAATCCAGTAGCGTCCAGCACGTCCTGCATCGAGCACCCGGCAAACCCCTCTGGTTGAAGATCGGAGCCGCCTCCTCGATGATTCTCTGCCGCGTCAACTCACCTTTTCCCATAACTTTACCCTCGCCGCATACCTGCTTCGAAATCCTACAGCAGCAAGAAAACGCATCGTGCGGCACTTCTAACGAATCAGATGCTTAAAGAAACCGTTCAGTCTCTTTTTGAGAGAGGCCTTACAAGCGGTTCGAGAGGAGATCGACACATCCATGGCCACAGCCACCCTCATTGAACCAATCCAAGCCGCCCCGCCAAAGCCTGAAAAAGTTGCTCAAGCCCCCCGCACCCGCCCCGTCATCAATCCCTGGGTCGTCGCGCTCACCGTCACCCTGGCCACCTTCATGGAGTTGCTCGACACCTCCATCGCCAACGTCTCTCTCCCCTACATCGCCGGCGGTCTCGGCCGCTCCTACGACGAGGTCACCTGGATCCTCACCACCTACCTCGTCGCCAACGCCGTCGTCCTGCCCATGTCCGCCTGGCTCTCCCGCGTCTTCGGCCGCAAGACCTACTACATGGCCTGCGTGGCGCTCTTCACCATCACCTCCTTCTTCTGCGGCATTGCCCCCACCCTGGGCATCATGCTCCTCTCGCGCGTCCTTCAAGGCATCGGCGGCGGCGGTCTCGCCCCGGTCGAGCAGGCCATCCTCGTCGACGCCTTCCCTCCCGCCAAACGCGCCTCCGCCTTCGCCCTCTACACCGTAGCCATCGTCACGGCCCCCGCCATAGGCCCCGTCCTCGGCGGCTGGATCACCGACAACTACAACTGGCGCTGGGTCTTCTTCATCAACATCCCCGTCGGCCTGCTCTCCCTCTTCCTCACCAACCGCTTCGTCCATGACCCGCCCGCCTACGCCGAAGAGCGCAAGACCGTCCGCGTCAACGGCAAGCTTCGCGTCGATGGCATCGGCATCGCCCTCGTAGGCCTCGGCTCCGCGGCTCTCGAAGTCCTCCTCGACCGCGGCCAGATCGACGACTGGTTCGGCTCCCCCTTCATCATCTGGATGTTCGTCATTGGCGTCGGCTGCCTCACCGCGGCCGTCCTCTGGGAGCTCCACGTCCCCGACCCCATCATCGACTTCCGCCTGCTCAAGATCCGCAACTTCGCCCTCGCCAACTTCTTCTACTTCGTCTTCGGCTTTGGCCTCTTCGCCTCCACCACCATGATCCCGCAGCTCCTCCAGTCCCTCTACGGCTACCGCGCCATCGACGCCGGCCTTGTCCTCGGACCCGGAGCATTAGTCATCACCTTCCTCGCCCCCGTAGGCGCGCAACTGGTCCAGCGAGGCATCGTCAAACCGCGCATCCTGCTCTTCGGAGCCGTCATGATCGTCGGCATGTCCTTCCTCCACTACAGCCACTTCAACCTCGACACCGACTACAAACACTACGCCCTCGCCCGCGCCCTGCAGGGCCTCGGCTACGGCTTCTTCTTCGTGCCGCTCTCGGTCATCGCCTACTCGCAGCTCAGCCCGGCACAAAACAACAAAGCCTCATCCCTCACCAACTTCTTCCGCAACTGGGGCGGCAGTTTCGGCATCGCCTTCATCACCACCATGTCCGAGCGCCGTCAGAACTTCCACCAGGATCGCGTCGGCTCAACCATCGCCGCCTCGTCAGGCACCCTCCAGCAGAACATCCACCAGACCGCAGCCTACCTGCAATCCCACGGCTTCTCCCCAGCCGACGCCGTCACCGCAGCCTACGGACGCGTCTACGACCAGCTCCACGCCCAGACTCAACTCCTCGCCTTCATGGACTGCTTCCACATCATCGGCATCATCACCCTCATCGCCGCCCCCTTGGTCCTGCTCACCAAGGCCTTCAAACCCAGCGGCAAGTCCGAAGGAGCCCACTAACCCAAACGCAGTCGCAGTTCAAAAAAGCGCTGTGGAAACACTACCCACAAACCGACTCTGTGGTCTACTATCCGCACGATAGCTGTGTGCCGATACCGACCCGGTAAGCGCGGGCCTGAAGCGGAGAATACGTGCACTGGAGAACTCCATGCCGAAGAAGCTGATGAGTCTCATCGCCTTAATAGTCACAGTGGAATTTGTCGTTCCTGGCGCGATCTGGCAGGCGCGAACGCAGGCACAGCCGGCTCCGTATCCCGCCGCGGCTCCTCTCGATCAGTACTTCATTCCCGAGAAAGCTTCCGAAATCGAGCTCGCTCGCAGTGCTGCTCCCGCGTCCATTGCGGACGGAGCAGAGGTACTCGTGCTCGGGCGGGACGGATACACGACCGCAGTAAAGGGCGGAAATGGCTTTGTCTGTCTGGTAGAGCGGTCATGGGCCAAGGCCACTGACGATCCCGAGTTCTGGAACCCCAAAGTTAGAGCCCCTCACTGCTTGAATACGCCAGCCGCAAGGACCTATCTGCCTATTGTCCTCATGAAGACCAAACTGGTGCTGGCAGGAAAGTCAAAGGTGGAAATCGCGCAGACTCTCAAAGCGGCAATGGATAGGAAAGAATTTCCGACGCTGGAACCGAATGCGATGTGCTACATGATGTCGAAGCAGCAGTACCTCAGCGACGGGGACATGCACTGGCATCCGCACATGATGTGGTACGTCCCGGGCGACTCGGCTCAAAGCTGGGGAGCCAATCTGGCTGGCGTGCCCGCGATGGCCGGCAATGTCCCCGAAGACCGGATGACCGTCTTTCTCTTGACGGTTGAGCACTGGTCTGACGGCACTCCCGCTCCGCAGGCTACGCACTGACAGGCGAAATCCACTCACTCAACACACCGCTTCTCATTTCGCGCCGGAAACTTATCCGGCAGCGCGTCCTCATACGCACCAGAGGTCAAAAATAATTGTTGACTATCTACAATACTCTTGTGTAGATAGTCACAGTATGGGTAAGCCAAGCGATCTCGTCCAGGGAACATTAGACCTCCTCATCCTCAAAACCATCGCACTCGAGCCGATGCACGGCTGGGCCATCGCCAAGCGCATCCAGCAGATCTCGAACGAGGTCCTCCAGGTGCAGCAGGGCTCTCTCTATCCCGCTCTCCATCGCCTCGAGCAGCAGGCATGGATACGCGCTAAGTGGAGTGAGACCGAAACCGGCCGACAGGCCAAGTTCTACTCCCTCACCGCCGCCGGACGCACCCAACTGGAGCGCGAGAAGCAAAGCTGGAGCAGGCTCTCCAACGCCATCAACCTGGTGGTCGAGAACGTTTAGCAACGGAGGTACTCGAGATGCGCTGGATCCAACGTCTCCGCATGGCCATGTTGATGCTTTTCCGCCGCAACTCTGAAACAGCTCGTCTCGACCAGGAGATGCAGTTTCACCTCGATCAACAAATCACCGAAAACATAGCCGGCGGAATGGCCCCGGATCAGGCACGCTCCGCCGCCCTGCGCACCTTTGGCAACCCAACCCTTCTCCATGACCAGGCGCGTTCAACCTGGAGTTGGAACTGGCTGGAAAAGTTCGCCCGCGATGTACGATACGGCGCCCGAACCCTCCTCCGCTCTCCCGGATTCGCCATCGTCGCCGTCCTCGTCATGGCCCTCGGCATCGGCGCCACCACCTCGCTCTTCACCATCGTCCGTGCCGTCCTGCTTAAGCCGCTTCCCTTCCACGATCCCAATAGCCTCGTCATGGTCTACGAGCACTTTCAAACCAACGAAATCGGGGATGGATTCAACGTCGTCGCACCGGCCGACTTCCGCGACTGGCGCGCACACACCAACGGCTATCAGGACATGGCCGCATGGCGCGAATATGGCTTCAATCTCGCCGGCGAACACGCCGAACTTCCCGAGGTGGTTCAGGCCGCCGGAGGTTCCTGGAATCTCTTTCCCCTCCTCGGTATTCAGATGGCCCTCGGCCGCTCTTTTACACCCGAAGAAGATCAGGTCGGTGCCAACCACGTCGTTCTCCTCACCTGGAACCTCTTTCAAAGGCGCTTTGCCGGAGACGCCTCCATCGTAGGCAAGCAGATCCGTCTCGATAGCAATCCCTACACGGTCATCGGTGTCCTCCCCGCCTGGTTTACCTATCCCGATGCACGGACGCAGGTCTGGGTGCCCTACGCCCAGACCTTCACGGCACGCCAATACGACGCGCACGACAATCATCAAAGCCTAGTGATCGCCAGGCTCAAGCCCGGAGTCACCGCGGCATCGGCAATCGAACAAGTCAGCGCCCTGCAGTACCAACTGCATCTGGCGAACGCATCAAAGCCCGTGGCGGAAGGGGCCGTCTTTCGACCCATGATCGACGACGTGGTCCAGGACATAAAGACTCCACTCACCGTCCTCTTTTGCGCTGTCGGCTGCATGTTGCTCATCGCCTGCCTCAACGTCTCCAACCTCTTCGTCGCACGCAGCGCGGCCCGACGCAAAGAGATCGCCGTGCGTGGCGCGCTCGGTGGCACCCGTCTCACCCTCATCCGCGAGCAGATGACCGAAAGCCTGTTGATCTGCACCGCCGGGGGTGTACTCGGACTGGCAATCTCTGCGCTTACAACCCGCTGGCTCGCAACGCATTGGAAGGCCCTGCCCCGCGCGGAGGTCGTCCAGATAGACACCACCGTCCTCGCCTTCTCCATGGGTCTCGTTCTGTTGACGGCGCTGTTGGCAGGTCTGCTGCCCGCCATCTCAGCGACGGGAAAGATGGCCTTCGGGATCCTTCAGGAGTCCTCGCGATCCATCGGGGGCAGCACCTCACGCGCAACCATACGTAAAACTCTGCTCGCCGTCGAGATCGCGCTCACCGTCATCCTGCTCTTCTCCGCCGGCCTCCTCTTCAAAAGCTTCATGCATCTCAGAACCACCGATCTTGGCTGTGTCACCGATCGTGTCCTCACCATCAAGTACGGCCTGCCCGAGAATCAGTACAACACCAGAGAAAAGGTCATAGCCTTCCATGAGTCTCTGCTCGAACGAGTGCGCCGGCTACCTGGAGTCACCTCTGCAGCCCTCGTCTCCACTCCTCCCGGCGGCGGCTACGAAGGCGACGACGTCTTCACCATCCCCGAGCACCCGCCCGCCGCCTCCGTCCTGCAGGACGACGCCATCTATCGTTCCGCCGATCCCGAATACTTCAAAGTCATGCAGATTCCCCTACTGCGTGGCCGGGTCTTCACCAATCAAGAGCGTCTCACCCGTGACCACTACATGGTCATCAGTAAAAAACTCGCCGACCAATTCTTCTCCGGCGATAACCCCATCGGCCGGCACATCAGGGTCAGCTGGGACGCGCCAGAGGTGGAAAACTACGAGATCATCGGCGTAGTCGGCGACACCGTCTACGACGTCGCCCAGCCCATAAAGCCCACCATGTACTTTCCTATCTTGTCCGGCCTTCCCAACCAGGTCAGCAGCGCCACCATCATGGTGCGCACCGTCGGAGACCCGCTCCTGCTCTCTGTTCCCGTGCAGAAACAAGTGGCCGCGCTCGATCCTTCGCTTCCCGTCTATGACGTCCTCACCATGCAGCAGATCCTCGGCAAGACCACTGCCAGCCAAAGCTTCAGCGCCACCCTCACGCTCGCCTTCGCCCTGCTCTCGCTGCTTCTGGCCGCCATCGGACTCTATGGCGTCCTCTCCTACCTCATCGCGCAGCGCATCACCGAGATCGGGATCCGCATCGCACTCGGCGCCCAACGCTCCCAGGTCCTGCGCCTCGTCCTGCTCGATGGCCTGCGTCCCGTCTTCCTCGGTCTGCTCATAGGCCTCGCAGGCGGCGCGGTAGTCGGAACGCTCATCCGGTCGATTCTCTTCGGAACCAGCCCCTACGATCCCGTGGTCTTCGCCGCCATGATCGGCAGCCTTCTGCTGACCGCAGTCGCCGCCTGCGCCATCCCCGCCATCCGTGCTCTGAAGATCGACCCCATGCAAGCCCTGAGGACCGAGTAAGCGGTTAACTACTTCGCCGTAAGTCCCAACTTCGGAGCAGTTGAAAAAGATACATCCACGGGAACTGCATTCGGCACATCGCGGAGACTACGTTGGACTGCCGAAGACCATCTCTATGGCGCTTGGTCTTATCCGGCAGCCCGTTCTACCAGCCCCTTCAAAACTGTCTCCAACTCAACCTTGCCCTTCCGCACCTCCGCGGGTCTCTCAAATCCAATCCAGCCTTCATTGAATCCATCGAGCATCCGCATCCACGGCGTCGGATTCTTCATCCCCTGCGAACGAGACAGCGCCTCCCACTCCTCACGCGGAACAATCTTCACCGCAATCGGACGCCCCAGCACATTGGCAAATCCAGCAGCCAGATCATTCGGAGATACAGGTCGCGGCCCCGTCAACTCGACCACGCGATGCCCGGTCCATGTCTCCTGCAACAACTCAGCGCCAAGCTGCCCGATATCCGCTGTCGCGATAAACGGAAACCCCTTATCAGCCGGAGCCAGGAAGCTATAAACTACGCCCTTATTCCGAGCAGACGCGACGTTATGCGCTGAGTTCTCCATAAACCAACCCGGCCGCAGAATCGTAATCGGCAGGGATACCTCTCCCAGCATCCTCTCGAGAATCGTATGCAGTGACAGCAGATTCTGTTCAGTCGCCTGTGCTCCAATCGTCGAAAGATGCACCACCTGCTTCGGACGCGCAGACTGTAACGCCTCCGTCAAAACCTTCGACATCGCGATATGCTCCGCGAAACCGGGCGTCGGATCGTATATCGGCGGCAGCATCGTAAACACGCCATCAACTCCCTGAAACGCTGCAGTCAGTGACTCCACATCATTCAGATCTGCAACCGCGATCTCGCATCCCAGCCGCGCCCACTCCTCACCCTTCTTCGCATCGCGCACTATCGCACGCACAGACTTCTTCGCAGCCAGCAGAGTTCTTGCCATCTCGCCGCCGACATTACCCGTTACTCCCATCACTGCAAACATGGTCAATCTCCTTGAGGAATCAAAATCAGATCCGCATATAGGATGGGAAAATCGAAATGACTATTCATACATAAACAGAACTACAATCATTACCACTGGTTATGAATAAAACGACTCCCTCGAACGCTCCGAATGATCGCCTGCTAAGCGGAGTCAGCGTACTCATGGCGGTTGTCGAAGCCGGCAGTTTCATCCGAGCAGCCGAGGCTCTCGGCATCACTCAGCCAGCCGTCAGTCGCGCCATCGCCCGCCTCGAATCCCGCATAGGCGTGCGTCTGCTCGACCGCACCACTCGCTCCCTCACCCTGACCGCCGAAGGCCGCCGCCTCTACGAAGAGACCAGCCCTCTCCTCTCCGGCATCGCCGATGCCGTCACCTTCGCCTCAGGGTCTTCCGCCACCGTCCGGGGCCGCCTCCGCGTCAACATGGACCCGCTCTTCTCCAGCCTTCTCCTCGCCCCGCATCTGGGCGGCTTCCTCGACCGCTACCCCGAGGTCTCGCTCGAGTTCCTCACGCGCCCAGAGTTGGGAGACCTCGTCGCCGAAGGCTTTGATCTGGCTGTCCGCTTCGGCGAACCGCCCTCCTCCTCACTCGTCGCGCGCAAGCTCCTCGAAACCCACATCGTAACTGTCGCGGCACCATCGTATCTCGCCAGGCACGGACGCCCTGAAAAACTCACCGACCTGGCAGAACACCATTGCCTCCAATTCCGAGATCCACGAACCAACCAGCCCTACGAGTGGGAGTTTCATCGCGGCCGCAGGATCGTCCCAATCAAGACCTCAGGCCGTCTCGTGCTCTCAGACGCCCACACCTTCCTCGGGGCCTGCGTCGCCGGAGCAGGTATCGCCCAGGTTCTCGCCCTCTCAGTCCAAACCCACCTCGACCGCGGCGACCTCATCGACCTCTTCCCCGATTGGCCCGACGAAAAGTTCCCCCTCTTCGCCCTCTACCCCTCCCGCCACCTTCCACCCGCCAAACTGCGCGCCTTCCTCGACTTCGTCCTCGAACTCGCGAACCCTCCCTCACCTCCTCAAAAATAAATCTGAAAAAGTTGGCTCATTTTTCGTTGTCCGCCAGACCGATGCCAGGCCACCACATCCACCACGCAAAACACCACAACTCCACCATCGAAACACCACGTCCAGAACAGCACTTTTTCTAAAACCACCCTCAAAAAATCCCCAAAAGACGCGAAAAAGCCCCGGCAACCGCCAGAGCTTTTTCTCAAGCCAAATTCAAAAAAACTAAACGCTGAAGCTCGATCCGCAACCGCAGGTGCTCTTCACCGCGGCATTCTCGAACTTGAACCCGGCAGCCTCGAGCGTCTCCACATAATCCACCGTGCAGTTGCTCAGGTACATCGCCGAAGTCGCGTCCACAAACACCTTTAGATCCTCAAACTTATAGACCTTGTCCATCATTCCGCTTTGATTTTCGAACGACATGGAGTACTGGAAACCCGAACATCCGCCACCCACCACACCAATTCGAAGCCCAGCAGGGACCGGAGTCTGAGTCGCCATGATCTCCCGTACCTTGTTGATCGCGGCAGGGGTCAGGGTCACAGGCGTGGTGGAAGCAGGTGCTCCAACAACGACTTCGGGGGTTACAGTAGCAGTCGACATCGGCAAATCTCCTTGTCTTATTCAGACATCTTAAGTGTATGCGCCTGCCACTGCTCCGGCAAGCCCTCATTGCATAGGATGCACCGCAGCCCATTCTGATTCAGCTGCTCGCTCAGGAACCTGCTACCATTCCACTAGACACTCCATCCACAAACGTGAAGCTCCTCCTCTTCATCTCGAACACCTTCATCAAAACCATGGGCATCACCCAGCCCTCGCCAACAGCCGCAAATCGTGCAGCATGGTTCATCTTCGTCATGCTGTCTGGCGTGCTCGCGATTGTTGCAACCATTGCGTTTCTGGCCATCCACTGGGCCTCTCATCGCTAACATTTAAAGCCCGTTATAACTTAGCCTCCCCTTCGAAAAACACTGTTCCATCAATAGTCCCAGAGCGTATCATTGCGACGGACGGCCCGTTACCAAAGACACATAAGTCGCACGAATCGGCACACGGGACCGCCCGAAAAAACGTCGGCCCTATCACAGGGCGGAGGAACCGCTATGAGCGCTTTACCTGTTCTCCTAATCGTCTGGGCGGTATTTTCGGCCTGTTTCCTCGCGCTACTCGCCTACAAGGGACAGCTCACCCGCTATGAAGAGGACCAGCTCTTCCTCGGTGAAAACGCAACTCACGAACAACAAATGCAGACCGAGATCGTTCGTAAAGTCACCAAGATCGCGCCATTCGTCCGCGTCTTCGGCGTTGCGGCTGCAGTCATGACCGCAGGCATCATCGGCATCTTCACCTTCGACGCCTGGCAGCATCTAAGATAGATCTTCGAAAAACACGGGCCGGCCATCTCCGCAAGGATTTTGCCGGCCATATGCTAAACCCGCCGCACTGAATGCCTTGGAAAATTGTCTCCAGCAACGGGAGGTAAGGCTTCCTGAGATAGACCGCAACCCTCTCGCCGTCGAACGTGTGTCCTTACTTCTCTCTCACCGCAATCACTTCTATCTCAATCAGTGCCCAGGGAGCAGCCAACGCCGCTACTTGAACTGCACTCCTCGCAGGCTTATTCGGCTGATCCTTCGTCCCAAAGAACTGTGTATACGCTGCCTGAAGCCCCGGAAAATCCAGTTTGCCGCCCTTCTCCGGATCTCCTGCCAGGAACACCGTCATCTTCACGACGTCCTTCATATCCAATCCCTGCTCCTTCAACAGCGCCTGTATCTTGTTTAGCGCGCTCATCGCCTGCGTCTTCGTATCGCCGTAGACCGCAGCAGTCCCCTTCGCCTCATCGGCAGGCGTCACAGGCGAAGCCAGCTGTCCGCTCAAATAGAGCGTGTCTCCAGCCCAAACACCATTCGCAATCGGCGACTTCTCGTTCGGCTGCAGATGCTTCACTACAACCTGTGCCTGCACTCCACACGCAACAGCCATCAACGCTGCTGCCATCACACCAAGCTTAATCTTCATCAATCACTCCCTATGCTTCCAGAAAAATTTAGCTAAGCACCGCACCAGCAGCCCCGGCAAGTCTGGCCGATTTCACCCTATCGGAGATCATCCCCACCGCACGGCGCGCACTCAACGCCGCGCCCTCCTGCCATCCGACGATGTGGCTTGCCGTATCGCCGGCAAAGTAGATTGGCCCATCCGCCTGGATGATCACGTCGTATCCGCTCTTCCCGCCGCCATAACTCCGAATCCACGAGCCCTCATTCCACGGCACCCGGCTCCATCCGCAAAACACGGGGTTCTTCAGCTCACTCCCATGCCCCGGATGAATCTTCTCGATCGACGCCCGCGACGCGGCAAATTTCTGTTCCAGAGTCATGTCGTAGAACGGTGTATCAAGCTCATCCGAATAACCCGACACCACCACGCCCGTCGGGTGCATCAACCGGGACGACGGATACCAGATCGGGCTTGGCCCCTGCATCAGGTACGACAGCCCACCGTAGATGTTGTAGTCCTGCTCCCAGAACCTTCTGCTCTCCCAAGCAATCTTGTACGCCCCGCCCATCGTGCACTCATCCACCACTTTCTTAAACGTCGGTGATAGATCATTCGGAGTTTTCTTCAAGATCGAAAACGGCATCGCGATAATGCAGTAGGAAGCCTCCACCTGCTTCATCGCGCCGCCTTGCGTATACATCACGCGAACACCGTTCGACGTCTTCCGAATCTCCGTCACAGGCGAGTTGTACTGCACCACCGGTCCCAGCGCCTTCGCAAACGCATACGGTATCCGGTCCATCCCGCCCACAGGCTGCATCATCGTCGCCTGCCAGTCCCAATCCTCTTCGATAAACAGCTCATACCAGAATCCTTCATCCAGCAGCACCCGCATATCGAGCGGCACCTCTGGCACTCCCACCTGTGCCCCGGCGCCTGGCGTCGTCTTATATCCAGCCCGCTCAGACCCAACATACGCGCCGTTGTCGTCGAGCGGTCCATAGATCTTCAGAAACGCCGTCATCCGCTCGCGGTCTTCTTTGCTCAACTCCGAATCCAGCGCCCCATGGGCAACACACTTCGATAGCAGCTCCGACACATGCCCACGCGTATCGTTGATCGCCTTCCTCTGCGGCACCGGCTTCCCACCATTCGCCCGATCGCTCTGAAGGAGTGTGGAGCGCGACGTATTGATCTCCACCTCCATCGGAACGCCGAGCTCGCGACAATATCCCAGCATCGTCCAGTGTGTACTCGGCAGCCGCGCCGGCCCAAGATTCTGGTAGTTCCCCTCGTCCCACTTGATCGCCTGCTTCGATCCATCGCAGAAGCAAACCTCGGCCCCGCCCCTGCCCGTCCAGTTACGTCCACCCGGTCGTTCGCGCGCCTCCAGCAGAGTCACTTCATATCCCAGTTTTTGCAGCTCATAAGCTGAAACCAGGCCGCCGATCCCACCACCCAGCACCACCACCTTTACGCCCTTGCCCGACCCAGCCGCCGCCTGAATCGGCTCAGCCTCAGCACCCTTCATCGGCATCAGCCCAAGAGACTGCATTGTCGCAAACGCGGCACTATAGCCACCCACCTGACCTACTCGCATCAGAAAATCGCGCCGGGAGATCCCCATCATGCCACCTCTTTCTTCCAATGAATTCAAATCCTGATGCAGCTGCAAAAGAACGAACATCCTGATGGAACGAAAAGGAATGGAAGCTCCGCCAAAGAGATCGCGGGACCCGCATCGCCTGAAGCACAGAGGTAAAGAAATCAGTTTTTCGAAAAGATGTGTCTACTCTATCGCAAAACTTCGGTGCCGGTCAGCAAATTTCGGCAGCCGATCTAAAGCGGCATGGCGAAACGCGACAAAGATGACGATCGTCATAAAATAAGACTCGAACTTCAATCAAACCCAAGGTCGATCTTCGATGAGAGTAAGCCGTGCCAGGGCAGCAGAGAACCGCGAACGAATCCTTGATGTTGCAACCAGGCTCTTTCGCGAGCGCGGCATCGACGGCATCGGTGTCGCCGATCTCATGAAGAGCGCCGGCCTCACTCATGGCGGATTCTATGGCCACTTTAAATCAAAAGATGATCTCGTCGCCCAGGCCTGCGGACGCGCCGTCCAAAAGATGCGCGACAACTGGATCAAAGTACTCGACCAGACCAGTGGCGACCCCGTCCACGCTCTGGCCAACATCTACCTCGCCGCCAAACATCGCGACAACGCTGGCCGGGGCTGCACCGTAGCCGCTCTGGGCTCAGAGATCGCGCGGCAGAGCACCGCCGTGCGCCACAACGTAACCGAAGAGCTCAAGCCCTTCATCGATTACCTGTCCGCAATCGTTCAGGGCAACTCCGCCAGCCTCCGCCGCGAGCGAGCCATCGCACTTTACGCAAGCCTCGTCGGTGCCCTCGTCATCGCCCGTGCCGTCGACGACGCCGCGTTCTCGAATGAAGTTCTTCACGCCGTGGCGAACTTCGTCCGAAGCACGAGCACCGCAAGTAAACCAAGGCGCAAGATCGCCAACCCAACTCCACGCACGAAAAAAGCATAACCGCTCAACTGGAGCGGGCGCTCGGAAAGACATCAGAATCCTGTCAAGCCCCGAAACCACCCATCTATCTGCAAATAAAAGAGATACACGTGGCGTATAAGTTACGCGCCAGCAGTTATACTGAGATAGAAGAGATAGGAAGACCCGGCAAATTAGCCGGGTTTCTCATTTAATCCCGTAACTCGTTTCATTAGAAATATTTACCCATAACTGCTTTAGAATGAATATCTTGGAAGATCCTAAATTGGCAAACAGCTGTAAACAAATAATTTAGCAAGGGGTATCCCCCAGGGGGGGTGCCCTCGGCCCTGACAAATCAACGCGAAGCAACATATAAGATAGGACCAAATCAAGAGCGAGGTCGCCATGGCTTCTTCCACCTTCCCCACTCCCTACGCTGAAAAGCAGACCGGCACGCTGGTAGCCTCAAAAGCCTCAAGCGTTCCCTGGTATATATGGTGGGGCGCCCTCGCCGTCACCTCCTCCTCCATCGGAGGAGCCTGGGACGTCTCCTGGCATCGCTCCATAGGCCGCGATAGCTTCTGGACACCGGCGCACATGGCCATCTACGCCTGCGGAGTTCTGGCCGCGATCATCTGCGGCTACCTCATCCTGGTCAACACCTTCGGACGCTCCTCCGGCACTCGCGCCGCATCGGTCAATGTCCTCGGCTTCCGCGCCCCGCTCGGAGCCTTCATCGCAGCCTGGGGTGGCATAGCGATGATCACCTCAGCCCCGTTCGACAACTGGTGGCACGCCGCGTATGGTCTCGACGTCAAGATCGTAAGTCCACCACACACGCTGTTGATTCTCGGCATTCGCGGCGTCGGAGTCGGCATACTCTTTCTCATCCTCGCCGCAATGAATCGCTGCGCAGTCGAAGGACCGCAGTCCAGCGAACACACCTTCAAGACCCTCCAGCGTCTCCTCCTCTACGTTGGTGGTCTCTTCGTAGCCGGCCAGATGTTCTTTCTGATCGAGTACACCTGGGACGTCCAGCTCCACTCTGCCTCTGCTTACATCGCTATGGCAATCGGCCTTCCGGTCGTCTTCGCTATGCTCTCCCAGGCGTCCCGCTACAAGTGGGCCGCCACCTCCGCTGCGATGGTCTACATGGTCTTCGCGATCGCGGAGATTCTCATCCTTCCTCTCTTCCCCGCACAGCCCAAGCTCGGCCCCGTCTTCTATCCCGTCACCCACATGGTCCCGGCGAAGTTCCCCGTCCTCATCTTCGCTCCCGCACTTGCACTCGATCTGCTCTGGCAGCGAACCCGCAGTTGGAAGCCCTGGATGGTCGCTCTCGTCTCCGGATTTTTGTTCATCGTCGTGCTGGTCATCGTGGAGTGGCCGTTCGCCACCTTCCTGCTCTCCAAGGCATCCGAGAATCGCTTCTTCGGCACCATCTACTTCGACTACAATTCCAGCCCAAACGGCCTTGATCGCCTGCGTCTCTTCCTCCACCCCGACCACGGCTCCGTTCTGTTCGGCGGGCTGCTGCGCGCGGCAATCTACGGTTCAATCGGAACCTGGATCGGCCTCAGCTTCGGACGCTGGATGCGGAGCGTGCAACGGTGAAGTGTTTGTCCAGTCCGGTTCGCGTCCTTCTCGTCCTCGTGCTCTGTACCTTCGCTGCTCCCCTTCGAGCCCGCGCTCACGTAGGGAGCAAAGATGTCTATGAACAGGTCGATGCAGGACCTTACAAACTCTTCGTCACCATCCGCACGCCAATCGTGATTCCCGGTGTAGCTTCCGTCGAAGCGCGTTCGAGCGGCGCGACCGTCAAAAGCATCCGCATTACTCCTCTCCCAATCACCGGCGAAGCGTCGAAGCATCCTCCCACGTCCGACCCGATGACAAACTCCACCGCCGACCCGGCATTCTTTACCGGCAGCATCTGGATGATGGCCTCCGGCTCCTGGCAGGTCCGCTTCGAGGTTGCAGGAGACGCCGGAGATCAAGTCGTCTCGGTTCCAGTACCCGCCGTCGCCCTCTCGACCCTGAAGATGCAACACGGCCTCGGAGTCACTCTTGCAATCCTCGGTCTCTTCCTGGTTGTCAGCATGGCCGGTATCGTCGCCGCGGCCGTCCGTGACGCTCGCCTGGAACCCGGCGCCATTCCATCTCCAAATCGCAGACGCCGCGCCATTCTTGCAACTGCAGGCAGCCTCGTAGTCATGGCTCTCTTGATATGGGGCGGCGCAGCCTGGTGGAACGTCGAGGCCGCCAGTTACGCGATGGATGTCTATCACCCGATGTCAGTGACACCGGCACTCTCAGGCAATACCCTCGATCTCAACGTGCAGTCTTACGACGGTGGCAAAGAGCGAAGCTCCCGCTCCAATAAAGACTTTCTTCCCGACCACGGACACCTGATGCATCTCTACGCCATTCGAGAGCCGGAGATGGATGCAGTCTTCCATCTGCATCCCGCACCAGCCTCCGCAGGAGACTTCCGTATCTCGCTGCCCGCCATGCCCGCGGGCACCTATAAGCTCTACGGTGACATCGTTCACGCGAACGGCTTCCCCGAAACACTCGTCTCTACCATCACCGTCCCAGCCGATATGCCAGGCGGACCGATCGGCCCCGACGACGCAAAGGGATCTCCGCAGCCGCTCAGCCAGGGTCAACTCGGCAACTCGTACAAACTTCCTGATGGATACTTAATGGTCTGGGATCGTCCGGCAACCGTCAGCGCAAACACCGCATACGCCTTCCGCTTTCATCTCCTGGACGCCAACGGAAAGCCTGCAACCGACGTCCAGCCTTACATGGGTATGGCGGGTCACGCAGCCTTCGTCAAGACCGACGGCGCCGTCTTTGCCCACACTCATCCCGAAGGTTCCGCCGCCATGGCTGCGCTCATGCTCGCCAACGGAAGCAACGAGAGTGATGCGAGCGACCGCCGTGGAGCCATGAACATGGACATGATGACCCACAGCGATCCGCTCTCTAGCAGCGTCGAATTCCCTTACGGATTTCCCTCGTCTGGCCGCTATCGAATCTTCATCCAGATGAAACACAGCGCGACGATTGAGACCGGAGCCTTCGACGTCATCGTCCCATAAGCAAAACTCTTCGAGACCCAGTCGTAAGGGTTAGAAGTTCAGTCGCAATTGGAACTCAGTAGACCGCGGTCCACCGATATCCGATGTACCCGAACCACGCTGGACACGATTCAGATCATGATCGGCGAAGCTGTTCGGGCCATTCAGCAAACCGCTCAGAGCGCCGCCTTGTGCTGTAGTCGTATTTGCCAGTGTTCCGTCGATGTAGTCCCTGAAGTTCGAGAAGTTGCCAACGTTGTAGAACGCGATTCCCGGCACCAGAGTCATTCCTTCCCGCAAACGACTCAGTTGAATCGGATACGAGATGCTCAGATCAAGGTTGCGGTAAAACACGTTCTCTGGACCATGCGCCTCCGGTACAGGTGAAATCGGCTGCTGCGCCGCCTGAAGAGCCAACAGTTGCCCCGGAGTAAAGAGTCCTGCTGCAAGCAACGCCTGACCCGCCGGAGTAACCTGACCGGCCTGCGTTGCGTTGTACTGAGAGATCAACTTATTGAGATTGTTCCCCTTGTACTCATGCATGAACGCGCCAGGTTGAGTTCCAGGAACGATATCGCCGATTGTTCCATCGCCCGTAACGTCGGACTGGAAGATACCCCCTACGGCGCTGCCGCTCGTTCCACCATTATCAAGATAGAGGTTCGTCGCCGCAGGAGAGAAGAAGTGCCCGATGATCCCGATCTGTGGACCATACTTCAGTGTCGCTGATCCTCCAAACGAGATCTCATGGGTATGATCCAGTCCACTCCGACCGATATAGGCCGTGGGATTGTCATAGTCGTAGGATGGCGATGAAAAGAACTGATCACCGACACCCGTGTTCCCAGCATTTGTCGCAGGGTTGGCTGTAGAAATGGCACGCGAGAAGGAATACGAAATCTGCAGATTGGTGCTCATAATTCCAGGAGCAGGATGTGCCTTCTGCTCACGGAAGACCACCTGCAGCGCATCATAGCCTGACCTGCCGGCTGGAAACAAAAAGAGCCCCTCTCCCAAGTTCGGATTGAAGCCCGGGAACGCCGCTCCAGTCGCCACTGTCAGCCCGTTGTAAGACGCAGGATTGCTATTGAGAAATGTATTTCCCGAGTCCAACCCGTTTGCAGCAAAGTCGGCGATCTGCGCCCCGGCAGCGATCGCGCAAGAGATCGCCGCGGAACTGTACCCTCCAGCGCAGCCGTGGCCGCTAGTAGTAGTAGCGATCGCGTTTTGGGCTGCAGCAAGGTTCAGCGTGCGTGCGGCGCCAACACGATTTACATCAATCTGTTGAGCAATCTTCAAAGTCGAATTGTGCACATAATCAACCGAGAGAATGCCTCCCTTGAAGATCTCCCGCTGGATACCGCCGTTCCACTGCTCCGAGTATGGCGTTCGATAGGGTGCCGCGTATGCGCCGACTATCGTCAACGTATTCCCGGCATACTGACCGTTGCTGGCGGGGCCAACCGATTTAGTCACCTGTTGAAACAGATTCTGAAGATTGATAAAGTGCTGGCCTGCCTGACTCAAAGGCTGGTTACAAATATCCGCAATGGAGACTCCGCCATCGCTCGTGACGACTGAACCGTCCGGCAGCGTGAGGGAGTTTGTACCGCCGCATATGCTGTGGGTCGTATCGTTGAACAGGCCCGTCTTGATCAGAGCCTGACGTGAGTTGAGGGTGTTATTGAAGACATCGCCTTCATAAAAAATGCCGAAGGCCGCACGTACCACCGTCTTATGATCTCCGGGGCTGAATGCGAACCCAAGCTGCGGTCCAAAGTTTGCATAAGGTTGGTGGATCTTCTTTCCTAGTCCCGGCTGGAACTGATCGAAGAGCGGTGCGCTGCCAGAGCAAGGGGCAGGAGTGATCGTCACATCGGAGCAGAGTGGAGTCGGCAGATCCTGGTTTGCCCGATCCGTATCGACGCTCCACCGCACTCCTGCTGTAAGAGTGAAGCTTGGAGTAATCTTCCAATTGTCGGAGACATAGGCACCTTCCCGCCAATCCTCGACTCCTCCGCCCGCCAGACCAAAGCCTGGGTTCTCGGTGAGGAACCCCTGTCCATTACCGAACAACACAGTAGAAGCGTAGTACCCGTGCAGAGGATCCGAGGGGCACGGACCAGGCGTTCCGTTTCCGCAGTCAGCGAGCTGAGTGGACGCTGTGAGTGTTGCTCGGGGAGCGAGCCCCAGAAAGTTCGCAAACCCACCGCCCAGAATGCGGTTGATGCTATATCCGTAACGAATCAAATGAGAGCCTTTAGTCCAACTGCCGTCGTAACGGAACTGCTTATCCGACTGGTAGGTCTCCTGTGGAGAATCGACGTTGGGGCCAGAGAAGAGACCAGCCGTTTTGAGGCGAAAGTTTAGCCCGGGAAACCCGTTATAAACACTGGTGTTTCCTGTCGTACCGTCTATCAAGAGGTTATGGAACTTCTCGTAGCTTGCACGAAACGAGTGGGTAAAATGCCCGATTGTAAAGTCAGCTCCGCCCGCAATGCCAGGCGTATTGTCGCGGTTGTTGTATATCTCATAGCCGGCTCCGAAGTTCGAGCTCGAGCTGTTGACGTCGTAGTTGGCGCGTGCGAAGTAATGCACGCCCCATCGTCCGCTGTAATCCAACCGCACGGTGGAGTACGTCTCTCGGTAGGGAGAGGGGATCGTCGGGTACGCTTCCTGAATCGCCGAGAAGAGCGGAGCCATGGTGATCGAAACTGGTGATTCCTGCTTGATGCGCTCCGCATTCGCGAAGAAAAATAACTTGTCTTTGAGAATCGGCCCCCCGACGCTTCCCCCGAACTGATTCCTCTGAAAAGGAGTATCGATGCCGCCCGCAGTTCTCGCAAAGAGCGCGCTGTGATCCTGAAAGTTATAGAACGCCTGACCGTGAAATTTGTTGGTTCCTGAGTTCGTTGACACCAGCACCTGACCAGTCGAGGTCACCTCGCCCGAGACATCCTGTGTGGAGCGGTTCAACTGAAAGTCACCGATCGCGCCCTGTGACACATTGAAGATGGTTGTCCCAACGTTTTCGTCCGTGATGTCCTGACCGTCGAGAAGAATACGCGTGGTGCGACCCGAAACGCCGCTCGTCGAAATCGCAGAGTAGCCCGCCTTCGTCGGATCAAACGACTCCCCACTCTGCAGGATTACCCCCGGTTCGATCTGAGCAAGATCGAGAAAGTTTCGCCCGTTCACCGGCAGAGAATCGATTTGGTCCTTCGTAATAACGTCGCTGACGCCCGCCTGATCCGTGTTGATCTGAAGTGCACCGGCGTTTACCTCCACCGTCTCAGTCGAGGAGCCGATCGCGAGCTTGAAATTTCCATTAGTCGCCGTCCCCGTACGGACAACCGTCTTCACCGTAAGCTTCTCAAACCCCGCAGCACTCACCGTCACCGTATAGGGTCCGGGAGTCAAAGGCCCTAAGCTATAGAAGCCACTGGAGTCAGACTTCAAAGTCTTCGAGGAATTGGTGTCATTGCCGAGAATAAAGATCGTCGCATCCGGTACGATCGCTCCCGAGCTATCCGTGATCGTGCCCTGTATAGACCCGCCGTTAACCGAGATCGCCTGCCCCGCTCCGTTCAACGTTGTGGCGAGCAATAGTATTAGCAACCCACATAGTGTTTTCATGATTCGTCTCCTGTGCCTCGCAAGATCATCAAAAGCGACGCCGCGACGCCTGACCGCGGATCGACAAGCTGTGTATTCAGACCGACCTCACGCAAACTGAACAGCAATCTGCGCGGTCGTTTTCTTGGTAGGCATGTGTTCCATGAGATCCATCGACGAATCAATGCTATCGACTGACCAGATTGGCCAGTGCCTCAAGCACCCTTCGTCTCGCGCACTGAAGATCTCGCATCCGAGATGGAACGGATCGTAATCACGCCTGGGTTCTATTTACGCAACGTTCAACGCGCGAGGGTGGATTGTTCTAGACGTCCAAACACCACATAGTGGAATCTTCCGAAGAACTGCGGACCATAATCTTCCATTCTGTTTCGGAAGATCTGACAAGACAGGCTCGCATCGAAATTGGGGAAGCCAAAGTCACATCACCCTGTATGCCATAAACTACTTCGAAATAATCGAATCGTTACTTGGTAGGATTGACTTTAGGCGCAACGTAGTGGGATCTGCTATGGCCACCTCAGAAAAAATTCCATAGCCACTCTTCGAAACTTCGCAGCTGATGATTCGCGAAATTCGCAAGTGCGGTTCTTGATTCAGAATTCGCTATCAATATGAAACTTTTACATTTACGGATACGTTCCGTTCCTGATGGTTCATCTCTGCCTCGCTCATGACACGAATTCAATCGCATCGACCCGTCCTGGATAAAACGCCAGGTATTCTCTGATGCTGGCGACAGCTTCATACGGTTTTTCGTATGTCCAAACGGGCATATTCGGATCTCGCTCCGCCGATGGGGGTGCTGTAGTACGTACAGTCCCCCTTGTACGGACAATAGGTGTAATGCCCAGTCCGAACGAGCAACGACATATCTGCATCGCCTCGCGGGAAGTAGTAAACAGGCGGGTATCCCTTTTCCTCCAGCCGAAGTGCTTGCGTCGATTCAACGACTATCCTTCCAGCGACCGTTACACGCATCGTGCCCTGAACTGGAGAAATCGTGATGGGATGGTCAGGCCCAGGAACTCTGATCTCCTTGCCTTCACTCGAGTTGGTATGCATTGCGCTCCTCACGGCCGGTTAGAGCTTCGAGCCGCCATCGACGGGAATACTCGCACCTGTGATCCAACGCGCGCCGTCTGACACCACGAAAGCGACTACGTCGGCGACGTCTTCGGGTTTGCCGAGTCGCTTCAGCGCCTGCATTCCCAGAGCAACCTCGCGACCCGCTTCTGTCTTCGTAAAATTCGACATATCCGTGTCGATCACTCCTGGCGCCACAGCGTTTACACGTATGCCGCTCGGTCCGAGAATACCGGCCCAATTTCTGATTAGAGTCTCAAGTGCGCCTTTGGTAGAGGCGTAAGCGAGGATCGAAGGGTTTTCCAAACCGGGCTTGCCCACGACCATACGGGCTACGAGAGAAGAGATAACAACAATATTTGAACCCTCGCCAAGAACCGGCAGTAGTTGCTGTACCACGAAAAACGGGCCTCGAACGTTTGTCGCGAAGAGCTTGTCAAAATCCTCTACCGTGTAGTCAGCGACAGCTGCCGACTTGCTGATTCCGGCGTTGAGCACAAGCACATCCAATCGATCGCCGACGATGGAGCGCACCTGCTTAGCGAGCAGTGCAGCGCCGTCCGAAGTTCCTAGGTCCGCCGAAATTGCAGTTGCGCGTCCTCCTTTCATCTGGATCTCGGCGACCACAGATTCCGCTTTTTGCGCAGAGCGGCCATAGTGAACAAGGACGTATGCTCCGGCCCTGGCAAGCGCCACTGCTGTCGCACGCCCTATGCCTCTTGATGCGCCAGTCACAAGCGCAGTTTTGTTCAGAAGTGCAGTCATCGTTTTCTCTCTCTTCAACTGGTCGGCTGGTGGATAAACTTGCACGACGCCACGCATGGCGCTGAGGGGAGCCGAGCCGTTAGTTCCTCGGCTCCCCACCACTTCCATGCGCGCGTCTCTACGTTCAGCCCGGTAGACGAAGTACGTGCATTGGCTCAGGCATTCGTTCCGCCATCAACGGTCAGATTCGCTCCCGTAATGTACGAGGACTCCGGACCAGCGACGAAAGACACCAGTGCGGCGACTTCTTCAACAGTCCCATAGCGGCCCAGCCCGGTCGCGGCCTTCTGTGGAACGGCCCAATCGCCTGCAGCAGGATTCAGATCCGTGTCGATTGGACCTGGCTGAACGTTGTTCACGGTGATGCCCCGGCTCCCGACCTCGCGCGACAAACCCTGCGCAAACATCTTCACGGCTCCCTTGGTCGCCGAGTAGGCTACCAACCCCGGCGCTACGACGCGCTCGCCCACGCACGAGCCGATCATGATGATCCGGCCGCCTTCACCGATGTGTTTGAGCGCCGTCTGCGTCGCCACCAGCACTCCGCGGACGTTGATGTCGATGACGCGATCCATCTCGTCGATCGGCGTCTCCTCAAACGGCTTAGGGATGGCCGTACCGGCATTGTTCACAAGCACGTCAAGCCGACCGAAGGTCGTGAAGGCCTTTTCGACCGCGGCCTGCACTGCTTTGGTATCGGCGGAGTCGGCCTGGATTGCGACGGCCTTCCCGCCACTCTGCTCAATCGCCTTGACGACTGCGGAAGCCGCATCAGCATCCTTCGCGTACGTGATGGCAACACTCGCTCCATCCGCGGCAAGACGCTTTGCGATCGCTGCGCCAATACCCCGGGAACCGCCGGTAACGAGTGCCACTTTCTTAGCTAACTTAGACATGGAATCTCCTTGGATTTTTCTGTGAATGAAGCATCACTTCGCTGATTCAACTGACCGCCATCCTGCTCGGCCTGCCAGACTGTTATCTGATGTGCGACCCACACAACCCGACTTGGCACTCCAGGGAATACCAGCCATTCCACATAGGAATGCATTGGGTTGAGTGGAACAAGCCTCGGCAGAGGCGGAAGAAACCCCTAATTCGGGGGATTTCTCTCCGCGCGGAAAGAGATAAGTAGTTCCCCGCTCGAACAAATACAATCCATCCAAGCGCCGTTGGGAGGCTTTGTGGACAAATTGGATGCGATGCAGGTTTTCGTTCGGGTAGTCGAAAAAGGAAGCTTCTCCGCGATCGCCAAAGAGCGCGGCGTTGGTCAACCCGCCATCAGCAAACAGATCTCCGCCCTCGAAGCCCAGCTCGGCACCGAGCTTATCCACCGCACCTCTCGCTCGATTGTTCTGACCGAGGCTGGGAGCGACTTTTACGAATCTGCTTTGCGCATTCTGGACGACTTTGAAAGCGCAACATCGCGAATCGGACGAGGTCAGACGGCGCCGAAGGGTCTCATCCGGGTAACTGTTCCCCCCACATTTGCCCGCTTGCATATGGTCTCAAAACTGGCTAGTTTTTTTGCTGCCTACCCAGAGATGGCAATCGAAATGGCAGCATCCGAAAGCCCGACTACGATCGTTGAAGACGGGTTCGATCTCGCTATCCACTCAGGTGATCTCCCGGACTCTACTCTGGTTGGGCGAAGATTCGCGCAGACAATGATCATTCTCGTCGCCACTCCCCAGTACCTTTCACGGTACGGCGCACCGGAGACACCGGAAGACCTCAAACGATTTCGATCGGTCGTCTTTGTCGAGCGGGGTACCGTGCAGCCCTGGAAATTTGGGTCCGGGTCGGACGTGAAGCGTGTTATTCCCACAGGAGTCTTTCGAACCAGCGATATTGAACAGATGAGGATGGGTGTTCTTGAACATCTCGGGATTGCCCAGGCACCAGCATGGCTCTTCGCCGCGGAACTCAGAGAAGGTACCGTCCTCCGCCTCCTGACACCCTTTGAGCGTGCAGTGCCAATCCTTGCCGTGCGGCCCGGCAGTCGCCGGATGTCCACCAAAGTTCGCGTCTTCATCGAGCACCTCGAGAAGACCTTCGCGCTTTGTTCTCAGTTCAATCCGCGTACTAGCTAAGGGTGTGTCCCAATGCCCGATGCATTAGCGTTATGCTGCGTGTCGTCGAATTCGATCAGAGACGCGTTATGGGTGATGCAATTGTAGGGAGAGCTTCAGGACGACTTGTGGATCATTGTGAGGGAGAGGGTTTGCTGCGAGCCAGCCAGTCGGAGGGGGCATTCCGAGGCGCTGGGTGAAGACCCGTGTGAGAGCAGTGGCGTTGGTGTACCCCACAGCGGCCGAGATAAGTTTGAGCGAGTTGCCTTTGCGCAGCATGGTTTGAGCGATGCCGAGGCGCCAGTTGGTGAGGTAATCGAATGGCGTTATACCGACGATCGTGCGAAAGTGAGCGGCGAAGCGGGCGCGCGACATGCCGGCATGCTGAGCGAGCTGTTCGAGCGACCAGAAGGTCTCCGGATGCTTGTGCATAACCTCGATGGCCTTTCGGAGGCGAGGGTCGCTGAGGCCGAGTAAGACCCCGGAGTCGACGAGGCGTGCGTTCATGGCTGAACGGAAGAGGAGCACGAGAACGTATTCGAAGAGGCGATCGAGAGCAGTCTGGCGGCCGGGGAGGTCGGAGGAAGACTCGGAGAAGAGAAGCTGGAGCGTCGGCGCGAGTTCGGGGAGGGTGTCGAGGGGGTGACGAATGGCTCAGGGAAGGAGGCGGTGAGCGGGTTCAGCATGCCGGTACCGAACTCGACTGTGGCGCAAACGAGCTCGGTGCCCTCCTCCTCGGAGGCGTGAAGGCGATGCTCGTGAGGGCGCGGAAGGAAGATGATGCTCGGGGTATCGACGACGACCGGTCGAGCGTTGGGGTGGGTGATCGTCAGTCGTCCTTTCGTAAGCAAATGAAGGTACCCGGCCTGTTCGTCGAGGGTCGGAGAGACACCACAGAAGGCTCCCGAGTAGAACATCCGGGCGGAGAGGGTAAATTGCTCGAAAAATGGGGAGAGGCTGTCCATCTGGTTCCTGATGAGACTATAAGGTATTTAAACGATATTCCAAACAACATTACGTACCATCACATCTCCAGATAACTCCTGATTGGCGCTGCGGCGCCACAGGAGATTGGAGAAGATAATGTCCCGTATTCCTGTTGTTTCGTCGAATGTTGATGCTAAGGTTGCCGCCACCCTCAATCAGGTGAAGGCTAGCCTGGGGATAGTCCCGAACCTCTTTGCCACGCTTGCACATTCTCCCGTGGCTCTGGATGGATACCTGTCACTGTCGAAGACGCTTTCGCGTGGCCGCCTTTCCGCCCGTCAGCGCGAGATTGTGGCGCTGGCCGTGGCGCAGGAGAACGAGTGCCGATATTGCCTCTCGGCGCACACGGCGTTGGCGAAGGCTGCCGGTGTGAGCGAGGCCGAGGCGCTGAAGGCGCGTGCTGGAGACGGCGAGGATCCATTTGAGAGCGCGCTTGCCTCGTTTGCGAAGACGATCGTTCGTCAGCGCGGTCATGTTTTGGACAAGGATTTGGAGCGCGCCCGGAAGGCTGGGATTGACGACGGCCTGATGATGGAGGTCGTTGCCCATGTCGTTGTGAATACGTTCACCAACTATGCCAATGAACTCGCCGATACGGAGATCGACTTTCCTGCGGTTGAAGTGAAGCTCTGAGGTGCATGGGCCAGAAAGGAAAGGAAAAAGGAATGAATAAACTAATCGAATTTCTATCGAAGAAGGCTCCCTTCCAGGGAGACCTTGACTATCGCTTGATTCGCGTTTCGATGGTGATCATCTACTTCTTCTTCGGATATCAGAAGTGGTTTGAGTATGAGATGCAGGGCCTGGTCCCATTCTTTACCCACGGACCACTGATCTTCTGGATGTACTCAGTCTTTGGGATGAAGGGCTCGACGTATCTGCTGGGTGTCTCCGAGTGGTTGTTCGGAGCGTTGATCCTGGCGGGCTTCTGGAATAAGAAGCTGGGAGCGCTCGGAGCCCTGGGGTCAGTGCTGACGTTCATCACGACGATCACGATCATTCCGTTTATGCCGGATGGATGGGCTCCGTCGGCGGGCGGCTTTCCCGCGATGGTGGGGAACGTCGCCTTCCTGATGAAAGACGTGGTGCTGCTGGCGGTGTCGTTCTATCTGCTGAGGGAGGATATTGTGAGAGCGTCCGTTGCTACTGACACAGCGCAATGAGCAGAGCTGCGCCACGCCCGGGTTGTGTCGGGGCGTGGCGCGGCCTGCACTGTAGTTGTTACGGGTGTAGCGCCTTGAATAGTCATATGAGTGCGAGCGCGACTGGCGGCACTCGAAGACAACAAGCCCCTTACGTCCCCAATAGGACTGCGCTCACACTAGGTTTATCCTCAGCAAGCCTCGCCCGACTGTTCGGGACTGACTGGTTCGTATTTATGGTTGCTAACCAGCGACTCACCGGCCAGCTAGGCCGACCACCTCGAAGCTGCAGCCTCGCCAACAGGCGCATAGATCTCTGCCTGCGGAACGAACCGCTCCTCGCGCGTCCGCAGCTCTCGCGGCAACACCTTCCCCGCCTCAGGATCACGAGCCACGACCACCCAGGCCTCGCGGACATTGCGAACAAAGCCAATCACCTCTTCAAACTGCTCCTTCGACTCCAGGTGCGAAGCCTCCAGGGTCATTGTGAACATCGTCGAGTAGAAGTCTGCCAGCGAAGCAGCTACCGTTCCACCGAGATCCGGACGCAACCGCGCCTGTAGATACGTCAGGATATCGAGCACCTTCTTCACCGCGATGCGGCGTCCCCGCACATCGTCCTCTTCCACACACTGCATCGCGCGATAGAGAAAGCGAATCGTACCATCGTAAAGCGCGACAACAAGTTCGACGCCGGTCGCACCGGACAGACTTTGATCTTGGTAGCTCATCTTTGCTCCTAAGTTATGCGTGTGTATTTGGGTTGAAACCCGTCAAGGAATCAAAGACCGAATTGACCTCATTGAGCTGACTCGGGATTGATTGAAGAATCTGATTCGCAGCATTCAATTCATTCGTCAGCTGTGTCTTCTGCGTCGCCAGAATTGCATTTTCGTTGGTAATATCAGCGTTCAGCGCCGTCTCCTGGCTGCTGTTCTGTTGCTGCGCAAGAAAGACCGCCCCATTCGGCGCCTGCGTCCCAACATTGTTCAGCGCGGTCGCAAACGTTTGGCCGAAACTCCCCGAGTTCTGCAAAAAGCCGGTCACGTCCGACAGATTGGAGTTGAGAACACCAGTAAGCGTGTCCGCGTTCAGTGTCAGGGTTCCGTCGTTGTTGATACCGATCCCCAACTGGGTAATGTTGCTGATCGAACCACTTTTCGTGCCAGAGAAGAGAGATCCAGTAATGGACTCCTGCAACTGAGCAATGATCGGACTTCCCAAGAGTGGCGAAGAGGTTCCACCCGCGCCGCTTTGCTCCTGATTATTGATGTCTCCTATCACCTTGTTATAAGCCGAAACAAAACTGCTTATCGCTGTCGCAATATCCGTAGTGGCATCCGTGATCTGTACCTGCACCGGGGTTGACGTCGCACTGGTCGCAAGCAGTTGAAAGGTTACCCCGGCAATCGCATCGGTCACGGTGTTGGATGAACTCGTAATTGGCACATTATCGACGATCAGGCTTGCATCCTGTCCTACCTGTCCGGTCGAGAACGAGATACTGCTGCCCCCCGTGGTTGAATCGGACAGGTTGTTGGTTGTGATGGCGCTCAACTGTCCTGCCGCACCACTGGTTCCGCTTACGATTGATAACCGTGACCCGGAGGAGTCTGTAATCACGCTCGCGGTCACGCCGATGGCCGCCGAATTGATTGCCGAAGCCAGGCCCGTAAGCGTGTTGCTGCCCGCGATGCTGGTGTCGAATACATGGCCCTGAATGGTCACAGTCCCGGTGAGCGTATCGCTTGCACTCGAGATCGTGCTCGAAACCTCCGACGAGGTCTGTGCCAGCTGATTTACCTGGATCGTGTGGCTTCCTGCCGTGGCCGACGAGCTTGCAGAGGTCAGGCTGAGCACATCCGTATTCGAGCTGGACCCCTGCTTCTCCGCGAAGACTCCTTCAAAATCCGTCAGCTTTTGCAAGCTGGTGGAGAGCGTCGACAGGTCCGTTCCAAGCGAAGAAAGGACCGTATCCTGAGCCTTCAACGCCGTAAGTTGATTCTGCCATGGAGTCTCAATCGCCTGGCTCGCCGCTTGAATCTGCGTCACCGTCGACGCTACGTCGAATCCCTGACCACTCGTCGCCGACCCGAAACTTAATCCAACAGTGCCCATGTCACCTTTCCGTTCTTCTTCGCACGATCCGGAAGCAAGCGAAGTGCCATATTCTCACCGTCGAAGATTAGAAGCAGCTAAGCATCACCAAAAACGAAAGAACGGCGGCCACGCCTCTTCGCGTGACCACCGCCGCTTTCATCAGCTTATTGCAGCAGCTTCAGAATCTCCTGCTGCGCGCTGTTCGCCTGGGCAAGAGCGCTGATACCGGTCTGGCTCAACACCTGGAACTTCGCCAGATCGCTGGTCGCCTGACCGAAGTTGGTTGCACGAATTGCGCTGTTGGCAGAGGAGAGATTCACCTCTTCCGAGCTGGCAACGCTGGCAGCCGCGTTCAACTGGTTGATGTTGGCACCGATCGCGCCACGGGCCGCCGAAACGCCGGCGATCGCAGTGGTAATGGCGGTCAGCGTGGTCTGAGCCGAAGCCTGCGGCGTCGCGCCAGCCAGAGTGTCGGCAGCAGTGAAGGCTGTTCCGCCGATGCTCGCGGCAGTAAGAACCGTCGCAGCCGCACTGATCGTTGTTACTCCAGTAGCTGTTCCATCGGTCAGGACGAAGGTGGTAGGAGCGGCCCCGTTGAAAACGGCGCTGCTGTTGAAGTTCGTCGTGGAGCCAATATTGCCGATCTCAGTCAAAATGCTCTGAAATTCGGTGTTGGCAGCGGTCGACTGAGCGGCAGTCAAACCACCGTTCGAAGCCTCGGTCGCCAGCGTAACCGCACGATCGAGCAGGTTGGTCACCTGAGACAACGCACCGTCAGCAGTCTGCAGCAAGCCCACACCGTTCTGTGCATTCTGTGCCGACTGGGTCAGTGCAGCTTGGTTGGCGGTAAGGCCGTCCGCGATCGAAAGACCGGCCGCGTCATCTGCGCCGCTGTTAAGACGCGAACCCGAGGAGAGCTGCTGCAGAACATTCTGGAGACTGCTCTGCGTCTGGTTGAGGTTGTTCTCAGCATAGGTTGCTGCAACGTTTGTAAGAATGCCCAAGGACATATGGAAACGCTCCTGTACTGCTCGGTTTGAGTTACCGCGACGCCAGTCCCGGGTGTCCGACCGGCGAACTCACCTCCCTGCCGAAGCAGTCTGTGAGATCCGGTTCACCTAGCGGTAGGCTCCGCGTTCTCCCACCTCATCGGCGTCCCCCGCGCCGACTTTACGCAAATCTCATTTCGCTCCATCGTCATAGTCACCTGCCTCCTTCTTCCTATTGACAGCAACTTCCCTGCCGATGAGACATCTGGGAGGAGTCCTTACACACATGATCCAACTGACACGCCTCAACGGTAGTCCTCTCGCCGTAAACTGCGACCTCATCAAATACGCCGAAGCCGCACCCGACACCGTCCTCACCTTAATCACCGGCGAAAAGCTCATCGTCCTCGAACCATGCAGCGAAGTCTCGCAACTCACTCTCGAGTTCCGAGCCGCCGTCCTGCGCAAAGCCTGGCCCGAGGCCGCACAGGCTCTCATCGCAAAGTCCGTGCACGACGCCGACCAGATCGCTCGCAATCACGACCGCAAAGCTTCGCAGGAATAGCCACCTAACCTTCGGAAGAGGATACCCATGGACATCGCCAGCATCGGCGGCATCGCTCTCGCCCTCATCGGCATTCTCGCCGGCATGATGGTTGAAGGCGGCAGCATCGCCCAGATCACCCAGCCCACCGCGGCCATGATCGTCATCGGCGGCACCCTTGGAGCGGTCATGCTTCAGTTTCCGATGAACATCTTCCTCGCCGCCATCAAAGCCGCCGCAAAGGTCTTCCTCCACAAAGGATCGAACGGCGAAGCGACCCTCGCCCAGATCGTAGCCTTCGCCAACAAGGCCCGCAGAAGCGGCATCGTCTCCCTCGACGCAGACCTCTCCTCCGTCTCCGACCCTTTTCTTCGACAAGCTCTCATGCTCGCCGTTGACGGCACCGAACCCGCAGAGGTCCGTAAGATCATGCAGCTCGAGCTCGACAACAAATCCGAGATCGAAGAAAAATCCCTGCCGTCTTCGAGGCCGCCGGCGGCTACTCCCCCACCGTCGGCATCATCGGCGCGGTCCTCGGACTCATCCAGGTCATGAAGAACCTCTCCAATATCGACGAGGTCGGCCGCGGTATCGCCGTCGCCTTCGTCGCCACCATCTACGGCGTCGCCATGGCCAATCTCATCTGCCTCCCCGCCGCAGGCAAGCTCAAGTTCCGCCATCGCGAAGAACAGATGATCAAGGAGATGATGCTCGAAGGCGTCATCTCCATCCTCGAGGGCATGAATCCACGCATGATCGAGACCAAGCTCCGCACCTATCTCTTTGAGTCGCACCCTCCTAAAAATGGAAAGTCCGGCAACGCCGCTGAGTCTCGAGCATGAGCAAGAAAAAACATCCCGAACACGTAAACCATGAGCGTTGGCTGGTCTCCTACGCAGACTTCATCACGCTGCTCTTCGCCTTCTTCGTTGTCTTGTTCGCCTCCAGCCAATCCGACAAGAAGAAGCAGCTCAAGCTCTCCGAAGCCATGCAGACCGCCTTCACTCCCCTCGGCACCTTCGACGCACACTCGAAAACCCCGCCGCTCACCGACATCAACGCCTCCGCCATCACCAACTCCATCCCTTCGCCGATCGTGCGTCCCCTTCCCTCCTCCACCAGCACAGAGACTCTCGAAGAGACCGAAGCCCGTCTACGCAAACTCATCGCCGAGCAGGTCGCCGCCGGTGGCATTCCTCCGGGCGGCATCGCCATGCGCATCACCTCCGACGGCCTTGTCATCTCGCTCCACGAAGCCGGCTTCTTCCCCTCCGGCTCCGCAGAGGTTCGCCCAGCATCGATCCCGATGATCTCGATCCTCGCCACCACCCTGCCCGCAGGCCCACTCCGCGTCGAAGGTCACACCGACAACGTCCCCATCCACACCGCGCAGTTCGCCAGCAACTGGGAGCTCTCCACTGCGCGTTCCACCGCCATCGCGCGTCTTCTTCTCGAACACGGGCCCATTGACCCAGTCAATCTCGCCGCCGCGGGTTACGCCGAGTTCCATCCGGTAGCCAGCAACGACACCGAAGATGGCCGCACCCAGAACCGCCGCGTAGACATTATCCTTCTGCGAAAATAGGCGTTCCTCGATCCAGCTTCGACCATATTAACTACACGCCGAAGCGCAAATCCGTGATCCTCTGGAATCATTCTCATTTCTCCCCAGGCTCTCCCGATCCAAGCGCTCAGACTAGACTATGAGTAGAAATGAACATGTCCGAAAACCGCGAGTGTAACGACTCTCAGCGTGAGAAACTTCGTACATGGAACCGCCAGATAAAGAGACATGCTACCGGGCTCTCCAGAGCCGTGATCCGCGATTCGACGGCCTGATGTACGTCGGCGTCAAATCCACCGGAATCTACTGCCGCACCGTCTGTCCGGCCCGCACTGCGAAGTACGAAAATTGCACCTTCTATCCGTCCGCAGCAGCGGCACATGAAGCGGGTTATCGCCCCTGCCTGCGTTGCCGTCCCGAGACCGCACCCGAACTGGCTTCGTGGCGCGGAACCTCAAACACCGTCTCACGCGCGCTGGCGCTCATAGCTGACGGCGCCCTCGACGGCGAAGGCAAGACAGTAGACGCGCTCGCCGAACGTCTAGGCGTCGGCGAGCGTCACTTACGCAGACTCTTCCTTCAGCACCTCGGAGCCTCTCCAATCGCCGTAGCACAGACCCGGCGCGTGCTCTTCGCCAAGCATCTCATCCATGAAACCCGAATGCCCATGACCGAAGTTGCACTCGCCGCGGGCTTCAACAGCCTGCGCCGCTTCAACGAACTGTTTCAACAGCTCTTCCATCGCCCTCCCAGCGCACTCCGGCGAAAGTCTTCCATGAGTCGTCCAAGTACCTCGGCAGGCATCACGCTCCGACTGCGTTACCGCCCACCGTACGACTGGGAGTCCATGCTCAGCTTTCTAGAGGCGCGTGCCATTCCCGGTGTCGAAGTTGTAGAGAGGGGTGCTACCGGCGCACCGTTGAGATTGATAGATCAGTTGGAAGCATCTCCGTGACTCACCTCCCGCACCAACAGAGCCTCAGCGTGACCATCCACTTCACGTCCGTGCAATCCCTGCCTGCAATCGTAGCTCGGGTGCGTCGACTCTTCGACCTCGGCGCGGACATCGAGACCATCGACGCACACCTCTCCCACGATCCGCAGCTCGCACCGTGGGTGGCGCTTCATCCCGGTCTGCGGGCGCCGGGAGGCTGGGATGGCTTCGAACTGGCTGTGCGCGCCATCCTCGGCCAGCAGATTAGCGTCACTGCGGCACGCAGGCTTGCAGGACAACTCGTCGCGCTCCACGGCAAACCGTTACCGAAAAATCCCGGCGGCTCTCCAGGTCTGACCCACACCTTCCCCACGGCGAAGCGTCTCGCCACAGCCAGGTCACTAGGTCTGGGCATGCCGGCTGCACGCCTAGCATCGTTGAAGGCACTGGCGCAGGCTGCAACCGATGACCCCAACCTGTTCCGTCACTCTGGAACCATTGAAGAAGCCATCGCCCGGCTGCGCACTATTCCCGGCATTGGCGAGTGGACGGCGCAATACATCGCACTGCGCGCAATTCGCGAGATGGACGCCTTCCCCGCATCGGATATCGGCTTACTTCGAGGAGCAGCAAAGGTCGATGGCGCGCCGACAAATCCAAAGACTCTTCTTCATCGCGCCGAATCATGGAGACCATGGCGCGCCTATGCGGCTCAGCACCTGTGGGCCGCGAATACAAACGAAAACCCACACACCGAGGGAGCCCATGCCTGAACCTCTAAAACTACTAACGGATAAATTCGACACGCCCATCGGCGAGATGATCATCGTCGCCGATCGTGACGGTAATCTGCGCGCCGTCGACTGGACAGATCATACCGACCGCCTGCAGAATCTTCTCCGGCGTCACTATGGCCGCAACGGCTTCACGCTTGAGCCCGCAAACAATCCTTCCGGCCTGACCGACACGATGAAGCGGTACTTTGCAGGAGAGCTCACATCGATAGACGCGCTCCCAGTCCAGACAGCCGGCACCCCATTTCAACGCGAGGTCTGGCGTGCTCTGCGAGAGATTCCACACGGCACAACCCTCTCTTATGGAAAACTCGCCGAACGAATCGGCAGGCCGAACGCCGTCAGGGCTGTCGGGCTCGCCAACGGCTCCAACCCCATCGGAGTAGTGGTCCCCTGTCACCGCGTCATCGGATCCAACGGCTCCCTCACAGGCTACGGCGGCGGCATCGAGCGAAAACGCTGGCTCCTCAACCACGAAGACAAGGCGCATCAGAACAAGGAGCAAGCTGCCAGTCTTCCCCCTCAACTCACTTGAGAATACAATCGCAACAGCAAAATAATTTCAGGGGCATATCTATCGATTGCCCCGATCTCTTCGTCCAACCTCACAACGATGAAAAAAACTGTGCACCTCTTCGCGACGCTGCTCTGCCTCCTGACGCTTCTCGTCAGCGCAGCCACATGCGTGAAAGCCGCACAGCCGAAGCAATCCGCCTGCGATCATTGCCCCGGGCAATCGCCTCCCGGTCAGCACCTTCCCTCCTGTTGCAGCGCTCAGCAGCAGCAGCCGGCAGTTATCTCCACACAGATTGAGCCGCAGATTCAACTCCGCGCAGTCGCGATCTTCGCATCTACCGACCAGATCTCGCTCCCGCTGAACACGCCCGTCCTACGATGGGCCGCTCCGCCCCCGTTCCCTCCTCCCACGCCACTGCGTATCTGATTTTCCTCTTGAGCCTTCGCCGCGTTACAGCGCCTTCAACGCTGTCCCAAAAAACGCACGCCTCAAGACAAGGAATCTCCATGCGCTCCATCCTCGCAGCGGCCCTGCTTTCATTGGCCTTTTTCACTCCATTGCTGGCACTGTCTCAAACCAATCAAAGCTCCATGCCGAACATGCCTGGAATGCAAATGGGCTCCACTCAAGCATCCATGCCCGACACGAAGATGCAGATGGACATGAACATGATGAAGCCGCCATCAAACCTCATCGATGTCATCCTCAATCACACCACCTCCGGCACCAGCGCCGAGCCCGCCTCCACTCCCGTCTCCATGATCATGCGCAGCTATCGCGGCTGGATGCTCATGCTCCACGGCACCGCCTCCATCTCCGACACGCAACAGCACGCCTCCAACCCAACCGGTCCATCCCCCGACACCTGCGAGCAGTTCAACCTCCCTTGCGCAACACAGGTCACCCGCGGCGGCGACAAGCTCTTCTCCACCAACTGGATGATGCCCATGGCCATGCGCCAACTCGGCGGGCACGGCCAGTACGGCCAGCTCACCCTCCGCACCATGTTCTCCCTCGAACCCGCCACCATCTCCAACCGCCAATACCCCGAGCTCTTCCAGCAAGGCGAAACCGCCTTCGGCAAACCCATCATCGACGGCCAGCACCCACACGACTTCTTCATGGAGGTCGCCGCCCTCTACGACCTCCGCCTCGGCAAACAAACACTCCTCAGCTTCTACGCCGCTCCAGTAGGTGACCCCGCCATCGGCCCCACCGCCTACCCGCACCGCCTCTCAGCTTCCGAAGATCCCATCGCCGCCCTAGGCCACCACCAGGAAGACTCCACCCACATCGCCTTCAACGTCTTTACCGGCGGCATTACCTGGCGCTGGCTCCGCTTCGAAGAATCAGGCTTCCACGGCGCCGAGCCCACCGAGCAGCGCTGGGGCTTCCAACCCTCCCCCAACGGCCACGCCGTCGACAGCTACTCCTCCCGCGTCACCTTCGCTCCCACAAAAATCTCAACGCGCAATACTCCATAGCCCACATCGTCAGCCCCGAGGCCCTCTATCCCGGCGAAGACCAGCAGCGCCAAACCGCCTCCATCATGTACAACCGCCCCTTCGGCCACACCACCCCCGACGGCAGCTCCGCCAACAACTGGTCGAACACCCTCCTCTGGGGCCGCACAAAATCCCTATCCGACAACAGCAAAGAAAACTCCTACCTCCTCGAATCGCTCCTGAAGTTCCGAACCCGCAACTACGTCTGGACACGCATCGAAAACGCAGGCCGCTCCAACGAGCTCCTCATCCCACCCGGCTCCGCGCTCCCTCCCAACTTCACCGAATCCCCCATCGGCCACGTCGCCGCCTACTCCTTCGGCTACGACCGCGACTACCGCGTAGCCCCGCACCTTCTCGCCGCCCCCGGAGCCCAGTTCACCACCTACACCACGCCCACGGCCCTCATCTCCATCTACGGAGCCCACCCCTTCGGAGCCGTAGCCTTCGTCCGCTTCCGAATCACGCAATAAAACACTTGTCCTACTCAGAGCAGCGAAGACCTCTTTGAGAGCAGCGAAGACCGCCGCATCGCTTTTGCTGTCGTCTGTTCTTTTGTTTGTCATCCCGGAGGGATCTGCGGTGGCTGTTTTCCTGCCCAACCATCGGCCCCAACAAGGTATATCAATACAAGAATGAATCTCTTCGTCGCCACCACCAACCCCGGCAAGCTTCGAGACTTCTCCGCCACAGCCTCTCCGCAAATCACACTCACTCCCCTGCCCAGCCTCAACCAAATCCCCGCGCCCGCCGAAGACGAACCCACCTTCGAAGGCAACGCCCGCCTCAAAGCCATCTTCTACTCCCGTCACGCTCCCGGCGAAATCGTCATCGCCGACGACTCCGGCCTCGAAGTAGACGCTCTCCACGGAGCACCCGGCGTCCGTTCTGCCCGCTACGCCGACGACCACCACTTCAACGATCCAGCGAACGCTACAACAGACGAGCGCAACAACCTCTACCTCCTCTCCAACCTCACCGGCATCCCTCTCACCGAGCGCAGCGCCCGCTACCACTGCGTCCTCGCCGCCGCGCGCAACGGCCACATCCTCGCCATAGGCCACGGAGCCGTCGAAGGCGAGATCCTCCCCGCCCCACGCGGCACCGAAGGCTTCGGCTACGACCCCCTCTTCTACCTCCCCGCTCAAAACAAAACCATGGCCGAGCTCGACCTAACCACCAAGCTCACCTTCAGCCATCGCGGCCGAGCCTTCGCCGCCATCCTCGATGCCTTATCCGCGGAACTCTAAAAAACCTATCTACAACCTCGTCATCTCGTCTTTCCATTTGCTCTTTCTCTTCCCCACTCCAAAACTCGTCATCTCGACCGAAGCGGTTCACAGCTTCATCGTGAACTACGCAGCGGAGAGACCCCCGTATTTCGTCTTTAGTTTCGGTCGTCCACCTGATCCAAAAATCCCGAAGGTGTTAGCCAGCCTCTAACCACCCCAAATTCAATCTCGATCAACTTAATCGCACAAACATAACGATAACCGCACAAATCTATCTACTTTCCTTGACGCTGCCAATCCCCGAGCGGAATAATCGCGGTGCTGCACTTTTCCACTTCTCACCAAGTGCATCCATCACGATTCCAAGGAGTCCCCATGGCCACCGCCGCCCCGCCAGCACCTCCTGCCACCCCGACCCTCAAAGGTGTGCAGCCACTCCGCGCCGGCCAGGGCAACTCCTTCCTCTGGCACAAGCTTCACTCCCTCACCGGCATCGTCCCCATCGGCGCCTTCCTCGTCGAGCACATCATCTCCAACTTCGAGACCCTCAACGGCCCCCTCGCCTACGCCCAGCAGGTCAAGTTCCTCAACTCCCTCCCGCTCGTCCGCGTCCTCGAGTGGGCCTTCATCTTCATCCCTCTCGCCTTCCACGCCCTCTACGGACTCTTCATCGCCTTCCGCGGCCGCGTCAGCGTCAACGTCTACCCCTGGGCCAGCAACTGGATGTACGTCTCCCAGCGCATCACCGGCATCATCGCCTTCCTGTACATCGTCCAGCACGTCTGGCGACAGCGCTTCAGCGGCATCTCCCTCCCGGAGAACCCCGGCGCAGCATTCCATAAAGTACAGGTTGAACTTTCAAACCCCTGGATGCTCGCCATCTACGTCATCGCGATGATCGCCACCACCTGGCACTTCGCCTATGGCATCTGGCTCTTCGCCGCCAAGTGGGGCATCACCCCCGGCGAAAAGGCCCGCAAAAAATTCGGCTACGTCTGCACTGCCTTCGGCCTCGCCCTCTGCATCATGGGCCTAGCCAGCATCTACGCCGTCGTCTGGAAGTACCCCAACGCCCCAGTCAACGTAATGCCCGCCCAACCCGCCGGCATCGACTTACCCGCACCTACCATCCCACCCCCAAACTCAACCAACCCCCAGCAGCCGGGAGACGTTCGCTAAGAGATGACTAAACTCTCTCAAGTCTGGGCTAATGGTGTCGCTGACTTTGAGCAGTTGCGTCTTGGCGTATCCGTCGTCAGCTTTTGCGGCGACGCCAACAAAGGGCGCAGCTGATCTCATCCCAGATCGTTTCTCTCTACAGATAAAGCGCGTTCATCCCGCAATAAACAACCCAGATTTCGACGCTCTGGAGGTTACTGTAACTAACCTCACAGACGAAGGGTTGTTTCTTTCACCCTTCCGCAGCCGAGAGTGCGATGACCGAATAGTTATTGAACAAGGATCGAATCATATCCGCCAACGCTTGCAACTAGAGAACGCTTCTTGCCCATTGGGACGTGACGGCGCAGGCTGGTATATCCCCGCTCACGCTAGCACAAGCGATTTGTCGCCGTTGTCTATTTTGTACAAATTGAGCAAGGGAACTTACAAGGCATACGTTCTCATGAGAGACCCTCGCACTCAACAATCGGTTCAGTCGAACACGCTGTCATTTGACCATTCAGACACTCAGGCAGCCAACGCGAAATAAGGAAGACACTCATGGCAGCAACACCAAGAATCATCGTAGTAGGCGGCGGACTAGCCGGACTAGCCGCCGTCATCAAGATCGCCGAAGCCGGCGGCAAGGTCGACCTCTTCTCCATCGTCCCCGTCAAGCGCTCTCACTCCGTCTGCGCCCAGGGAGGCATCAACGCCGCCAAGAACCTCAAAGGCGAAGGCGACGACGTCTTCAAGCACTTCGACGACACCATCTACGGCGGCGACTTCCTAGCCAACCAGACCCCCGTCAAAAACATGACCGCACAGGGCCCCGCCATAATCGACCTCCTCGACCGCATGGGCGTCCCCTTCAACCGCACCCCCGAAGGTCTCCTCGACTTCCGCCGCTTCGGTGGCACCCTCTACCACCGCACCGCCTTCGCCGGAGCCACCACCGGCCAGCAGTTGCTTTATGCACTCGATGAACAAGTAAGAAGATTCGAAGCCGAAGGCAAAGTCACCAAGTACGAAGGCTGGGAGTTCCTCTCCGCCGTCCTCGACTCTAAGGGCGCCTGCCGCGGAATCACCGCCATGGATCTCCGCACCATGGACACCCGCACCTTCCCCGCCGACGCCATCATCGTCTGCACCGGAGGCAACGGAGCCATCTTCGGAAAGTCCACCAATTCAGTAGTTTGCACCGGATCAGCTCAATCAGCACTTTATCAACAGGGGCCTTCTACGCCAACGGCGAGTTCATCCAGGTCCACCCCACCGCCATCCCCGGCGAAGACAAGCTCCGCCTCATGTCCGAGTCCGCCCGTGGCGAAGGCGGCCGCGTCTGGGTCCCCAAAGACAAGAACGACAAACGCGTAGCCAAATCCATCCCCGAAGGCGAACGCTGGTACTTCCTCGAAGAGTGGTACCCCAAGTACGGCAACCTCGTCCCCCGCGACGTCGCCACCCGAGCCATCTTCAAAGTCGTCTACGAGCACGGCATGGGCATCGACGGCCAGCCCATGGTCTATCTCGACCTCACCCACATCGACAAGGAAACCCTCAACCGCAAGCTGGAAGGCATCCTCGAGATCTACGAAAAGTTCGTCGGCGACGACCCCCGCGAAGTCCCCATGAAGATCTTCCCCGGCATGCACTACACCATGGGCGGCCTCTGGGTCGACTTCAACCAGCAGACCAACATCCCCGGCGTCTTCGCCGCAGGCGAGGCCGACTACTCCATCCACGGAGCCAACCGCCTCGGCGCCAACTCCCTCCTCTCCTGCATCTACGGAGGCTTCGTAGCCGGCCCACAAGCCCTCGCCTACGCCAAAGCCCTACCCGCGCAAGAGGGCGACGGTGGCCACGCCGCCGAACTCGCCCGCCAGAAGGAGTTCAACAGCCTCCTCCTCAACAACCCCGGCACCGAAAACCCCTTCAAGCTCTGGCGCGAACTCGGCGACACCATGACCAAGCACGCCACCATCATCCGTTACAACGCCGGCCTCGACGAAGCCGACGCCAAGCTCGTCGAACTCCTCGACCGCTACCGCAACGTCAACCTCTCCGACAAGAGCCAGTGGGCCAACACCAGCTTCGCCTTCACCCGCCAGCTCTGGAACATGCTCCAGCTAGGCCGCGTCATCGTCCAGGGCGCCCGCCTCCGCGACGAGTCCCGCGGAGCCCACTACAAACCCGACTTCCCCGACCGCAACGACGAAAAGTTCCTCAAAACCACCAAAGCCAGCTACAAAAACGACGCCCCCGCCTTCGAACTCGAAGAAGTAGACATCAGCCACATCAAACCCCGCCCCCGCCGCTACGACGCCACCGCCTAGAGCCTATGAAGAAGCCGATCAAAGTCGCATTGTTGGCCACGGGATTGGTCGTTTTACTAATCGTGTTGATACCGCAGGGATATGTCTGGTTCGACGATTATTCGGTCAGACACCAAGGAGAAGCATTAGCGAAGAAGATTGATGCGTTTGAATTAAAAGAGGGACACGTTCCACAAACCTTGCAGGAGATTGGCGAAAAGTATCCCTATAACGCCGGCAGACTGAGCTACTACGCTAGTGATACACATCACTACGCAATTAGTTATATGAATTGGGCCAGTGCGACCTTCGTATTCAATTCAACCGACCGCAAGTGGGAATTCAGGCGTTCGTAGGCAAATAAGATGCAAAGAACGAGTTGCCTCAAAACCCGGTTAAGCAGTCTAATGCGGCATGGAACCGATCACTCTCGTCTACATCGCCCTTGCCCTCGTATACGCAGCGGTCATGACGTATATGTATCTCTACACCACCCACCTCCACCCCAACGAGCGGACCATGGCCCTCAAGGGCCGTCCTCCAATCAGCAAAGAAGAAGGCATAGCAGTCGCAACCCTGGAAAAAGAACGCCTGCACAAAACCGGCAGCTTCTAGCTCCATCCTTAGCGACTGCGATCCTCGGCAACAACCGCCTCCAGCTCACCCCCACGCCGAAGGCACAGGATATCTGCAGGCCCTAAGGAGCATCGAATGGCACCCAGCACCATCAAAGTCGAGATCAAGCGCCAGCCCACCCCGGACGCCCCCTCCATCACCGAGAAGTTCGAGATTCCCTACCGTCCCGGTATGAACATCACCTCGCTCCTCGGCGAAATTGCGCTCAATCCCGTCGACGTCTCCGGCCGCGCCACCACCCCAATCACCTACGACTCCAACTGCCTCGAAGAGATCTGCGGCTCCTGCGCCATGCTGATCAACGGCAAAGCCCGCATGGCCTGCTCTGCCCTCGTAGACAAACTCGAGCAGCCCATCACCCTCGCTCCCCTCAGCAAGTTCCCCGTAGTCCGCGACCTCGCCGTAGACCGCTCCGTCCTCTTTGAAAACCTCAAGAAGGTCAAAGCCTGGGTCCCCATCGACGGCACCTACGACCTCGGCACCGGCCCCAAGCAAGCCCCGCAGATCCAGGAGCAGCGCTACCCCTCTCCAACTGCATCTCCTGCACCATCTGCATGGAGGTCTGCCCCCAGTTCAACGACGTCACCAACTTCGTCGGCGCAGCCACCATAGCCCAGGCCAAGCTCTTCAACATGGACCCCTCCGGCTCTGTCCTCAAAGAAGAGCGTCTCCGCGCCTTAGCCGGAGACGGCGGCATCCAGGAGTGCGGCTTCGCACAAAACTGCGTCCAGGCCTGCCCTAAACAGCTCCCCCTCACCGAAGCCATCTCCGACATGGGCCGCGACGTCTTCATCCAGCAAGTAAAAGATCTCTTCGCCCGCTAACGAAATCCCTCTCGTGAGGCCGTCATCCTGAGCGAAGTGGCTCACGGCATTTTGTGAGCCACGCAGCCGAAGGATCCCTGTATTTCTTCCAGCATCAGCGATTGCTTATCTTTCACCTCAACTGTAAAACCGTAAGCATCCAGCATGTTGATCAAACTGAGCTGCGCTTCCTTCCTCTTCGCCGCACTCTCCTACGCAGCCTTCATCTTCACCGACGGCAGAGGAGCGTGGCCCAGCACACCAAAGTACATAGTTGTCCTGGGCATGTACGGCTTCACCGCACTCGGCATCGCTCTCCTAATCACCGCGTGCATCGGAAAGCTCGTAACCTCATCGCGTTCGACCAGATAATCGAGCGCCTCGACTGGGAAATGTAAAATTTCGCCCCGCCCCTTGAAAACGCTAGTCACCCTCACGCAACTAAGCGTCAAACCAATAAGCTCACATCAGGAGAAAAATGATCCAACTAGCAGACGCCCGTCGCATCATCGCCGCAGCCGAAAAGAAAGCCGCCGAAATCGGTCAGCCCATGAACATCGCCGTAGCCGACGCCGGCGGCAACCTCATCGCCCACGTCCGCATGGACAACGCCTGGCTCGGTTCCATCGACATCTCCATCAAAAAGCCTGGACCTCCCGCGCCTTCGACATCGCCACCAAAGACCTCGCCGAGCACTCGCAATCCGGCAATCAGTTCTTCGGCATCCACGCCTCCAACGACGGCAAGGTCATGATCTTCGCCGGCGGCATCCTCTCAAGAAAGAAGGAAAAGTAGTAGGTGCGATCGGAGTCAGTGGAGGCTCCGGTGTCCAGGACCACACCGTAGCCGAAGCCGGCGCAGCCGCTCTCTAAATAAACGCCCAAATAAAAACGGAGATGCCCCGCCGGCCCGCGGGGCATCTCCGTCTCGTTACTGCTCAGCGAAGAAATTATTTCGAAAAGATAGAGTTCGCCGGAGTCGTCTCTTCATTCGAGTGAATCCGGTTCTGAGCGCGTTTGGCACTCTCCATGCCAGCATGATCCATCTTCTGCTGATCGGTCTTGCCGACCTCTGTCGCGGTGCTCTCATCTTCAATCGCTTCGTGGGAAGGACGTGCTCCGGTCTTCGAAGAATTCATACCCTGTGCCATACATCACCTCTCCCTGGACAGATGGCATCGCACTGACTGTAGGTTGCTCCGACTCCCAAGCATTAGGAACATCGAATAAACATAAAAATCTTTGGAAAAACCTGGCTCATTCTTCGTCGCTCAAAAATGTGATGCAACAACACCACGTTAGCCGCACAATTGACCACGACCACACCACAAAATCACCACACCAAATCGCCCACTTTTCTCGAACTACCCGCCAAAATCATGCTTTTTCCACCCGCAAAAAATAACGAAAAATGACCACGGATTCGAACCTGATCCAAAATCTCCACTTGTTACAATCGGCTATCCCATCAGTGGAAAGAGTGGCGACCCAACATGCACAAACGCGGCATCCTCGCCTCTGCGCTGCTCCTGCTCACCTTGCAAGCCCACACCCAAACAAAATTAATGACCGATCCCGCCGCCGTTCATCAATCCGCCATCGTCATCGACACTCACGCCGACACTCCCCAACGCTTCGTCGACGAACAATGGGACTTCACCGATCCTCTCAACGGCGGCATGCTCAACTACTCAAGCGCCAAACAAGGCAACCTCGACGCGCAGTTCTTTTCCATCTGGGTCGACCCCAACCAATACCCCGCCAACGCCAGCGCCCATCGCACTCTCTCGCTCATCGACGGCACCCTCGAGCAAGTCCGCAGACACCCCGACAAACTGGCACTCTGCGTCTCCGCCGATGACATCATCACCACACACGCACAAGGAAAATTCGCTGTCCTCATGGGCATCGAAGGCGGCCACTCCATCGAGAACGACCTCGGCCTCCTCCGCGACTACTACCGCCTGGGCGTTCGTTACATGACCCTCACCTGGTCCAACACCAACAACTGGGCTGACTCCTCCGGCGACATCGACGACGAAAAAGTTCACCACCACAATGGCCTCACCCCTTCGGCAAACAAGTCGTCGCCGAAATGAACCGCCTCGGCATGATGGTCGACATCTCCCACGTCTCCGACAAAACCTTCTGGGACGTCATCGCCACTACCCGCACGCCAATCATCGCGTCCCACTCCTCCGCCCGCGCCCTTACTCACGCCGCGCGCAACATGACCGACGAGATGCTCCTCGCCATGAAGAAGAACAACGGCGTCGTCATGGTCAACTTCTTCCCCGCCTTCATCGACGAAGACTGGCGCAAAGCCTGGGCCGCGCAGGAGCCCGAGCGCAGGAAGGCCCAGGAAGCCCTCGCCGTCCAATACAAAGCCAAGGGTCTCCCCGTCCCCTACACCGCCTCCGACAAGGTCGACCGCGAGTTCGCCGCCCGAATCGGACGGGCACCGTTCGATTCCCTGATAGCCCACTTCGACCACGTCATCAAGATCGCAGGCATCGACCACGTGGGCATCGGCACCGACTTCGACGGCATCCCCGTCCCTCCCGCCGGCATCGACTCCGCAGCCGATCTCCCCAAGATCACCGCCGCCCTCATGGCTCGCGGCTACACTGCCGACGACATGCACAAACTACTCGGAGGCAACCTGCTCCGCGTCTTCCGCGAAGTGCAAGCCGCCTCCGATCACAACCCGTAGTCACTTCGACGCAGAGTAAAACTAAACCTTCTCCGCGATTAAACTAATCTTGTGAATCTTCGGAGCTTCCGAAAACAAGGTCTCCGCATTCGCCATCAGCGCCTTCGCGATCTCCCCGTTTAAGTGCGCATCGCGTCCCGCTTCATCGTTGAAGGTGTCGAACACACCAAAAACCCACCCTTATCTTCCTTAAATCCATACCAGTGCACGGTCCCGGCCTCCGCCTTCGCCATCTCCGCACCTTTTTCAGGAAAGCCTCAACATCCGCTTCTTTTCCCGGTTTCGCCTTAAGCTCTGCATACAACGCAAACTTCGCCATCTCAAAATCCTCCTGTCAGTGAGATGCCGAAACTCAAACTCCGTTACAAGCTTTTGCATCTGAGCCGCAAGAGGTACCACATGCGCCGAAACAAACCATCCGTCCTAAGAGGAATCGTCACAGGACTGGCCGCGGGTATCACCGCGACACTCATCATGGATCAGTTTCAAAAGCTCGTTGCAGCCGGCCAAAAAGCTGCTGAGAAAGAGATCAAACTGACCCGGGGAGAGCCAGAAGACAAGATTGTCCATGATCAGCAGCAACAGGAACGCCAGGCTGCTCAACAAGAGGGCTCAACCGAAATCGTTGCTCGTAAGATCGCGGAAGTTTCGGGAACCCAACTCGACGACCAGGCAAAGAAGACTGCCGGCCAGGCCGTTCACTACACCTTTGGCACTCTGATGGGCGTCGTCTACAGCGTCTCAGCGGAACTCCTCCCCGAAGTCACTACCGGCGCGGGAACAGGCTTCGGTACCCTTCTCTTCCTCGCCGCAGACGAAGTCGCCGTACCCGCCTTCCAGCTCTCGCCATCCTCAGCAGACACTTCAGCAACCGACCATCTCCAGCACTGGGCCGCACACGTCGTCTACGGTGGTTGCCTGGAACTTGTGCGCAGCCTCATTCGACGCATTCTGTAAACATTGCCCACATTGCCCCAGCCGCTAGTCTGCGTTAGCCTGTTTGTTGGAGCTACAAACCGCATGATGCTTCGTACTCTCGCTCTCTCCCTGGCACTCGCCGTCTCCGTCCAGGCACAGTCGACCCCAGCACAGTCGACACCACCACCTCCCGCCGATGCTCTCCCCGACGCCCCAAGCACCACCAGCAACGTCAAGGCCACCGTCGTCCCCACCGGCCCCACCGCGGTCATCGACACCACCATGGGCCGCCTCACCTGCAAGCTCTACGACAAGCAGGCCCCCATCACCGTCGCCAACTTCATCGGCCTCGCCGAAGGCACCAAGGACTGGACCGACCCGAAGACCCTTCAGAAGATGCACCATCAGCCCTTCTACAACGGCACCGCCTTCCACCGAGTCATCCCCAACTTCATGATCCAGGGTGGCGACCGCGTAGGCGACGGCACCGGCGACCCAGGCTACTTCTTCCAGGACGAGATCGACCGGACCTCACCTTCGACCAGCCCGGCCTCCTCGCCATGGCCAACGCCGGACCCGGCCCATCAGGCGGAGGCACCAACGGCTCACAATTCTTCATCACCGAAACCGAGGTCCCTCAGCTCAACGGCAAGCACACCATCTTCGGCCAGTGCGACGCCCACACCGCCCTGCTCGTAGCCTCCATCGCGCGCGTCGATCGAAACTCCAGCGACAAGCCGCTTACCCCGGTCGTCATCGATCGCGTCACCATCGTCCGCGAGGGTCAGCCCATGCCTCCGCTACCCGTCGCTCCGGCGGCTCCTGCGACACCTGCAGCAACGACAGCAGCGCCACCCAAATAATCTTCCGGCCTCCGCGATCTCAACGGGAACGCCTTTCTGCTAACAAAGCAATCAACCTGAAACTGTCACTGCAAGGAGATTTCGAATATGCCAACCAAACCAGGCACCTATGCAACATTCAAGACCAGCGAAGGAACTGTCGTCTGCGAGCTCTTCGAGAAGGATGCACCCGACACCGTAGCCAACTTCATCGGCCTCGCCGAAGGCACCAAGGAGTGGAACAGCCGCAGCAAGAAGGGCGCAAAGCTATACGACGGCACCATCTTCCACCGCGTCATTCCTCAGTTCATGATCCAGGGCGGCGACCCCGAAGGCACCGGCATGGGCGGCCCCGGCTACAAGTTCGCCGACGAGACCAAGGGCTCAAAGCATGGCTTCCAGGAAAAAGGAAAGCTAGCCATGGCCAACGCCGGCCCGAACACCAACGGCAGCCAGTTCTTCATCACCGTAGCCGACACCAGCTGGCTCACCGGCAAACACACCATCTTCGGTGAGGTCGTCGAAGGCTACGACATCGTCGAAAAAATCTCCAAGGTCAGCAAAGACGGCATGGACCGCCCCAAAACCCCAGTCGTCCTCGAATCCGTAACCATCGAACGAGTAGCGTAAACTCACACGCGCAACAAACAAAAGGCCCACTCAATCGAGTGGGCCTTTTTGTTGCGAATTTCCGTGGTAAGTTTTCAGGCAGGAGCACGAATGAAGTTTGCGGGTTACGTTCTCTTTCTGGCTTCCGCCGTCTCCGACGCAGCGATCTGGCTGTCGATCTGGCAGCTTGTCGATGAAAGCAGGCAGGCCAATCCCGATAAAAACTTTAGCCGCTTTTGGTGGCTTCCAGCTTGGCAGGTTCACAAAAATTGTTATCCTGCCAGCGACGTGAAACGGAAAATTGTACTGCGATTCATAGCGACATTTGCGTTATTAGGCGCCGCAACGGCCTGCTTTGGATATTCCATGTTTCACACTTAGGGAAATAGAAAAGCCCACATCAGAGTGGGCCTTTCTATGACTAAGTTGTAAGCAAGATGGAGTATTTCTAAGCCACGCCAATCACCGTGCAAAGCTCCTTCACCGAATCCGCACTCTTCTGCAGCGCGGCCTGCTCCTCCGGCGTCAGCTTGATCTCAATAATCTGCTCGATCCCCTTCGACCCCAGTTTGCAAGGCACACCCACATACAGCCCGGAGATCCCATACTCTCCCTGCAGATAAGCCGCACAAGGCAGAATCTTCTTCTTGTCCTTTAGAATCGCCTCGACCATCTCCACCGCCGCAGCGCTCGGAGCATAGTAAGCCGATCCCGTCTTCAAATGCTTCACGATCTCCGCGCCGCCATTGGCCGTACGCGTCTCCAACTCCTTCAGCCGATCAGGCGCAATCAACTCCGTAATCGGAATCCCCGCCATCGTTGAGTAGCGCGACAACGGCACCATCGTGTCGCCATGCCCACCCAGCACAAACGCCGTAACGTTCTCCACCGACACCTTCAACTCCTCCGCAATAAACGTCCGGAACCGCGCCGAGTCCAGCACTCCCGCCATTCCAATCACGCGCTCGCGCGGAAAGCCCGCATGCTTGAACGCAGTCTGCGCCATAGCATCCAGCGGATTCGACACCACGATGATGATCGTATTCGGTGACGCCTTCACCACCTCGCCCACAACCTTCGACATGATCCCATGATTCGTCGTCAGCAAGTCATCACGGCTCATCCCTGGCTTACGCGCAATCCCCGCCGTAATCACCACCACATCGGAGTTCGCCGTATCCGCATAATCATTGGTCCCGATAATGCTGCAATCGCGCTTCTCAATCGGCATCGCCTGCAACAGATCGAGCGCCTTCCCTTGCGGCACCCCTCCACCACATCGAGCAACACAACATCCGCAAGCTCCTTCGCCGCAATCCAATGCGCAGCCGTCGCTCCCACGTTCCCCGAACCAACGATCGTTACCTTCTTCCGCATCATCTCTCCTTATCGCGTCGCCTACCGCCATCACTCTCTATTTTAGAGTCGAGCCGCGGGCTGCGCGTTCAATATCGCCCAAACCGAACGAATACCGCACAGTACTCGAAACGAAGAAAATGGGGACAGCCTCAAAACAGCAAGCCATCCCCACTCTCCACTACATATTCTCGATCATGCGTGTCGCAAACTCACTCGTCTTTGCCTTCGTCGCACCTTGCATTCCGCGCTCAAAGTCATACGTCACAAACTTCTGCGCAATTGTCTTCTCCATCGAAGACTCAATCAATCGCGCAGCCTCCGTCCATCCTAGAAAATCAAACAGCATCACGCCCGAAAGAATCACCGACCCAGGGTTGATCACATCTTTGTCCGCATACTTCGGAGCCGTGCCATGGGTCGCCTCGAACACGGCATACCCATCGCCGATATTCCCACCGGGTGCAATTCCCAATCCGCCGACCTGAGCCGCAGCAGCATCCGAAATATAATCGCCATTCAGATTCGTCGTCGCCAGCACGCTATAGTCCTCAGGACGCAAAATAATCTGCTGAAAGATCGAGTCCGCAATCCGATCGTTGATCAGGATCTTCGTCTTCCACTTGCCGGCACCGTGCGACTCACCAATTGAAGCCAGGACCGACTTCACCTCAGCGATCACCTCTTCACCAAACTCCTTCGCCGCAAACTCGATGCCCGGCTCAATCAGCGCAGCATTCTCCTCCGGCGTCAGCTTCGGATTCGCCTCGACGTTACCCAGAATCCAACTCTCGCGCTCGGTCACCGTCTGCTCACGAAACTCCTGTGAAGCGACCTCATACCCCCACTCGCGAAACGCACCTTCGGTGAACTTCTGAATATTCCCCTTGTGCACCAGCGTCACCGTCTTGCGTTTGTTGTCCAGCGCGTACTGAATCGCCGCCCGCACCAAACGCTTCGACCCCGTAATCGAGATCGGCTTCACCCCCACACCCGAATCCAGCCGAATCTTCTTCTTGGTCCCCTTCAGCATGTCGTCGTTCACAAATGCGATGAACTTGTCAGCCTCAGGCGTACCCTGCCGAAACTCGATCCCCGCATAAATATCCTCCGTATTCTCCCGGAAGATCACCACATTAAGTTTCTCCGGGTGTTTCACTGGACTAGGCACACCCGCGTAGTACTTCACCGGCCGCACGCACTGGTAAAGATCCATCAACTGCCGCAGCGCCACATTCAGGCTGCGAATCCCGCCACCCACCGGTGTCGTCAGCGGCCCCTTAATCGACACGCGAAAGTCCACCGTAGCCTTCACCGTGTCATCAGGCAACCAGTTCTTCGTCTGGCGATAGGCCTTCTCCCCTGCCAGCACCTCATACCACGCCACTGACCGCTTCCCACCATAAGCCTTCGCCACGGCAGCATCGAACACTCGCTGCGACGCCTTCCAGATATCCCGCCCCGTCCCATCCCCTTCGATGAACGGAATAATCGGATGGTCGGGAATCGTAAACTTCCCGTTGTTGTACTCGATCGCCTGCCCATTCGCCGGCACTGGAATCCCGTTGTAGCTCGTTTGCATCGTCATCGTCTCCGAAGAAGAAATCGAAGACCGAGGCTAACATTCACGCAATACGAGTGGCAACCGATATGCGGCATACGTGTGCGTTTATCGAACGAGGTAGTAATCCACCGTCGAAACCACCCGTACTTTCTTCATGATGCTCGCGTCCGAGTTGGGCATGCCTGTGCCGCCTTCATCCTGTGCGACAACCCCACTCTCAACTCCATCCGCCGCCGAGATCGAAAGCACTCCCTGATTCGCAGAACGAATCGACCCCACCTGACTTCCCGAGTCCGCCGCAAACCGATCCGCCGAAGCCCTTGCATTCCGCGTCGCCTCTGTAATCATGTCCGGCTTCAGCGCATTCAGCCCCGTAAACTCATACCGAATCCCACCCTGCCCATTCCCTCCACCGACCACAATCCCCGCCTGCACCAGCTCCGCCGTCTTCTGCCCCGCCTTTGCAATCCTATCCACGTCCTTCGACTGTACCGTCACCGTCTGCTCCACGATGTATCGTGGCCCGGTATTGTTCCCGCCGTATTCATTAGCCAGCTTGTCCGTTACCTTGATCTGCCCCACCGAGATCTCGTTCGGTTGAACTCCCTGCGTCGCAAAAAACTTCAACACCGAGTTCTTATCCGTCTCACTCTTCGCAAACACCTGCGGCAGATCGTTCCCCGCCTCCTTGAAACTCACCGGCCAGATCGCCGTATCAGACTTCACCGTCCGCTCCACCAGACCCTTCACCGTCACATACCGGTCTGCCAGCTTGAGGTCTTTGATCTGCGACCCCAGCACCCATCCACCCACCACCAGTCCCAGCAGCAAACAAACTCCAACCACCGCCGCAGGAGCAAACAAGGAAGACCGTTCCATGTCCAAAGAGAAAACCCTCCACCGAACAACAGCAGCAGAATGCAGCAACACGATCCCCGTGTCAACGACAAGCCCAGGCATCTCTTGATCGAATCAACTCTGACGATCCAGCCCAGGGACGAGGAGAGCGGTACCGCCGCAGTTCCCTCCTGGACCAGAACGAGGCCTGTAGAAATATGGCCTTCCGTAACATCGGTCAACGGGCCAAGAAGGTTAAGCGTAGAGCCGTCATCCATCAGGAATCTTGCACTCACCATATTGCCGATGACACTACTCGGAGGCCTGGATTGCGTCGCGCCCGAACTGAAGCAAGGAGATCCCTGGATCTTGATATTGCCTGTGAGCAAAGCGTTGCTAAAGTAGTTCGAAGCTGCTCCGTTCCCCGGATTCGTCACGATGCCGCCCTGCTGCAACGTCACTTGAGTGTCACTGGCACTGCCTTCGGAATGCCATTCGTGCCAGCCAGTGTGGTCCCTGTTCCAACATAGACTCCGCTTACCAATGGAAACGATGTCGCTGTGAATGTTCCTGAAAGATTCGCATCGCATGCAGGCAAATGTGCGCCGCCCAAAGACACCGTGTAACTTCCGGACCAGGGCTCTCCGCTTGCCTTTGGAGCCGTACCCTTGATTGATATCGCTTCAAAAGGAGTGTTTGCCGGAGTCGCCGTAAAGCTCCCATCCGCAGCAAGAATCCCTGCTGCCACGCCCCCAAATTCGAACCCCGCCTGAACGTTGCCGCAGAAATTACTACCGAAACCTCCCGCGATCACTTGGTCGCCCACCACATCAAAGGTCATCGCAAGTCTGACCCCACTCGACGGAGGAGGAGGAAACGAGAATTCATTCGTCGGCATCGGCCCGACAAGAAGCCAATTTCCCGCCAACGGGCTTACAACCGCCGGTGTACTTCCCCCACCGCAACCACAAAGCAGCAAACTAATTCCACAAGCCGTGAAACTCAACAAGGCCCAAGTCTTCATATCGCTAAGACTCTAGCATGCGCTATCTTTCGCAACCATCGAAAAAGAAAAAGGACCGACAAGAGATCTCATCGGCCCTTCCCTCTCTGAAACAACCACTAAAAGATATTCCAAAGCAGCTGGTTATAAACATCGTGGTGAAACTGCACCTCAGGCGCCTTCACGATCGTACCCAGCAACCTTGCGCAACGATCCGCCGAAGCCTGCTTCAGATCGGCATACCGAGCCTTCACATCCTCGCCCAGCAACTCCGTCGTCCACTCCGCCGCGCGGAAGTTCTCCAACGCCGTATAGATGTTGTCCGGCAGATACCGCTCCGCCTGACGCAGGTTCTTGATCTTCGCAGTCTCGCCATGCAGCCCGCTCCTGAAGATCGAGTGCAGCACCAGGTAAGGATTCGCATCCGGCCCAACCGACCGAACCTCCACACGCGCCGACTTCTCATTTCCAATCGGAATCCGCACCATCGAGCCGCGATCCGTCGCCGAAGCCTTGATCTGATTCGGCGCCTCAAAGTGGGGATCCAGCCGTCGATAAGCATTCACGCTGGCATTCAGCAGCAGGCAAATGTCATTGCCATGCGTCAAAATGCGATCCGTAAACTGCCACGCCATCTTCGAGATCTTCTCTTCGCCCTTCGGATCCCAGAAAAGATTTTTCCCGCCCTTGGTGATAGAGACATTGGTGTGCATGCCGCTGCCGTTCACGCCAACAACCGGCTTCGGCAGAAAGCTCGCCGTCATCCCCATCTGCGTCGCAACCTGCCGGCAGATCAGCTTATAAAGCTGAATCTGGTCCGCAGCTGCAACCACCTCACCATAGCTGTAGTTGATCTCAAACTGCGAAGGCGCAACCTCAGGATGGTCCTTCTCATTCTCAAAACCCATCGCGCGCTGAACTTCAGCCGTCGTGTCGATGAACTCCCGCAGCGGATCTCCCGGAAGCGAATGATAGTATCCGCCCTTGTTCACATACTCAAAGCTGTCCGTCTCATGGTAGCTTCGCTCTGCGTCGATGCCTTCGAACAGAAAGCCTTCAATCTCATTCGCCGCGTTCAGCGTGTAGCCATTCTTGTCGAACAGCTCCTGCGAGAACTGCTTGAGCACTCCGCGAATATCCGCGCTGTACGTCGCGCCGTTCTTATCGATCACCTCGCCGAACACCATCACCTTGCCCGCGCCAAACACATCCGCCGGCACCCAATAAAACGCGCTCCAATCGATCCCCAGCCGCAGATCGCTCTCCCGCTGCGCCGTAAATCCGCGAATCGACGAGCCGTCGAACGTGAGGTTGTCATAGCTCTTCACCAGGAACTTCTTGTCGTAGTCCAGCATGTGCAGACGGCCTTCGAGATCGCTGAACAACACCGTCACGGCCTTGATCCGCCTCTCATCGGTCAGGTACTTCAACCGCTCTTCACGAATCACATCGGCCGCAACCCGGTTCCTGCGCTGCTCCTTGGCCGCCAGGTTCAGGTCCTCGAGTTCGCTATACGAAAGCTCCAGAAAATCACGAAATTCGCTCAAAATAACACTCCTTCTGCAATGAGATACACGTCCTGCTGCAACCGCTGGGAAAGATGTTTTTAGGTGATTGGAAGAGGGCGTGCCTGATCGTGATCGGACCGCTCCACACCTCAAAAGTAACAGAAAATTCACCGGCAATAAAGCAAACTTCGCCAGTCAGCACAGAGACACCGCGCAACAACCGCCTTCCGAGCATCTGAATCGAGCCGCCCCGTCACAACGTCTAATCTCCTGGCTGTCCGAACCCTCGGCGAAAAGGAAACCCATGCAATACAAGACTCTCGGCGACACCGGCCTCCTCGTCTCAACACTCTGCTTCGGCACCATGACCTTCCACGGAGGCACCGGCCTCTTCAAAGCCATCGGCACCGTCGACCAAGCCGGAGCCGACCAACTCATCAAGGCCTCCATCGACGCAGGCATCAACTTCTTCGATACCGCCGACGTCTACTCCGAAGGCGAGAGTGAAAAGTCCCTCGGCCAGTCCCTCAAAAATCTCGACATACCCCGCCACAGCGTAGTCATCGCCACCAAGGTCTTCGGCCGCACCGGCCCCGGCCGCAACGACGTCGGTGCCTCCCGCGGCCACATCATGGACGCCGTCGACGCCAGTCTCCGCCGTCTCCAGACCAACCACATCGACCTCTACCAGATCCACGGCAACGACTCCGTTACCCCCATCGAAGAGACCGTCCGCGCCCTCGACACCCTCGTCCAGCAAGGCAAGGTCCGCTACATCGGCGTCTCCAACTGGCAGTCCTGGAAGATCGCCAAGGCCCTCGGCATCTCCCAGTTCAAAAACCTCGCCCGATTCGACACCCTCCAGGCCTACTACTCCATCGCAGGCCGCGACCTCGAGCGCGATCTCGTCCCCTTGCTCGAAGCCGAAAAGACCGGCCTCCTCGTCTGGAGCCCACTCGCCGGCGGCCTTCTCTCCGGCAAGTTCTCCCGCGAAAACCAGCGCCCCGAAGGCTCCCGCCGCTCCGAGTTCGACTTCCCCATCGTCGACAAGGAGCGCACCTGGCGCATCCTCGACGTCATGGCCCCCATCGCCAAAGCACATAACTGCAGCCCCGCCCGCATCTCTCTCGCCTGGCTGCTCGCAAAGCCCGTCGTCACCTCCATCATCATCGGAGCCAAACGCCTCGATCAGCTCGAAGACAACCTAGCCGCGGTCGACCTCAAGCTCACGCCCGACGAACTCAAGCAGCTCGATGAAGTCAGCGCACTACCACCCGAGTACCCCGGCTGGATGCTTCCCTTCCAGAGCGTCAACCGCATAGAGCCGATAGCCCGCACTGTGCCAGTCACACCAAAGACCTAACTCACAAGAGGACACGGGCAGAGAGTCAGCGTCTTCCGGCAACCAAAGCCGGGTGCCCCACATCTCGATTCTGAGATGGGGGCATTCGCCCGCCGCGAACCGCTCCATCGAGGCGCCTACCACTCAAAGATTAAGCTCTCGCAAATTACGTATACCCTGGCGGCCGACAGTCTCATCTCGCGCAACAAACGCCTATAAACTTGAATCAGGATCATCATGACAACAACCAACAGCAAGACCACCCCGAACAAACGCATCGGACTCATCCAGATGTCCTGCGCCCCCGACACCGCCGCCAACCTCGACAAAGCCGCTGACCGTGTCCGCGAAGCCGCCCGCGCCGGAGCCAACGTCATCTGCCTCCCCGAGCTCTTCCGCGCCCAGTACTTCTGCCAGCGCGAAGAGCACGCCCTCTTCGACACCGCCGAGTCCATCCCCGGCCCCTCCACCGAGCGTCTCAGCGCCATCGCGAAGGAAGAAAAAGTAGTCGTCATCGCCAGCCTCTTCGAGCGCCGCGCAGCAGGACTCTACCACAACACCGCCGCCATCCTCGAAACCGACGGCAGCATCAAGGGCATCTACCGCAAGATGCACATCCCCGACGACCCGCTCTACTACGAGAAGTTCTACTTCACCCCCGGCGACCTCGGCTTCAAAGCCATGAAGACCACTCAGGGAGACATCGGCACCCTCGTCTGCTGGGACCAGTGGTACCCCGAAGCCGCCCGCGAGACCGCCCTCCGCGGCGCGAACACTCTCTTCTACCCCACTGCCATCGGCTGGCACCCATCCGAAAAAGCCGAGTACGGCGACGCCCAGTACTCCGCCTGGCAGACCACCCAACGCGCCCACGCCATCTCCAACGGCGTCTTCGTCGGCGCCGTCAATCGCGTAGGCCACGAGCACGGCGACGTCATTCATCAAGGAGTGACTATGCGCGGCCCCGGCGACCACACCCCGCAATCCGGCCTAGAGTTCTGGGGTGGCAGCTTCATCGCCGACCCCTTCGGCCGCGTCATCGCGCAAGCCAGCCACGACAAAGAAGAGATCCTCATCGCCGAGATCGACCTAAAGCTTCAGGAAGACACCCGCCGCAACTGGCCCTTCCTCCGCGACCGCCGCATCGACGCCTACAACGGCATCACCAGCCGCTTCATCGACTAGAACACGACTTCACAGATCCTTCACTACGGCGTCATTCTACACGTAGTGAAGGATCTGCTTGGCGTAGGTCTGTCTGTTGATCGCTATTCTTTTTCGCCGGACGGGCAAACGTAGCTGGCGAGGTGACAAATCCATCCGTTAGCGTTTGAAGGAAGGCAACGACCTCGTCTTCCTCAGTGCTGGTTAAGCCCAGATTGCCCAACTGTGTCGTGTTCAGGGTGCCCGGGAACTCAGGCGCTGGCCAGCAGGTTACCTTCTCGCCGGGTGAACCTTGCGCGCAACGCGGCAGTGCCTGTGAGGTGTTATAGAAGTGAACGACTTCTTTCAGGCTCTTCAGATACCCGTTGTGCATATAGTCCTTCACGAAACCGACCCGCGGCCTCTTGTCGACGTTCCGCGCGGTGGGCGTCTGGAACATACCGTTGAACTGTGGAGCGAGCTGTTTCCACTGCAGGGTATTCGGATTGGGCGCAGCGCCCGTGCCGTTCAAAAAACCCCCTACTCCCAAATCGACGAAGGCTAAGCCTTGGGGATTCGCGGTAAATCCAAACTGGTCCGGCTTGCTCTCGCAATAGAACGGAAGAGCCAGATTCTTGGGGACACCAATATTGTTTGCCGTGAAATCGGTGAAGAGCGGTCCCACATCGGCCGCCGCCTGGCTGTTGGTCGAGCCTACCGCAGTGCCGCTCAGATGGCATTGATTGCAACGCGCTTTGCCGTTGAACAAGGTGTAGCCGTTCAGTTCTGCGGGAGTCAAGGTTGCATTGCCGGCAAGATAGGCGTCGAACTTCGAGGAGAAACCACTGACATCGGAGGAAGATTCATACGATGCCATTGACATCGCTATATGGTCATACGTGGTGTCTGATGTTCCCCGATCAACAGTGCTCAGATGTACCGGGAGTGGATCGTTCGTCGGAGGTGGACCTGGCTTGGCGCATACAGCGGCCACATTGGAAGGCCATCGAATCGCGAACGATTGAGCGCCCCAGATCAGTGTGATCAGCGAAGCATATTCGCTCTCTGACGCCTTCCAAACCACGCATGCTGTGTCGATATTTCCCATCTCCACGGGATTCACCGGCGGTCCTTCTGCCTGTTCTGCCGCTGGATTGCCGAGGCGGATTCCAGTGGCGCGCATATCCCAGAAATTGCCGCCATAGAAACTATTCTGCGTTGCGTTGTAGTGCAGGATTGGGGCGAAGGCGGCGTACGCATAACTTTGGGGATTTCTCGGACCGATGCGCCAGTTCGGTTCTGGCGGAGTTGCATTGGTGATTGGAGTCCCTCCAGGTTGAGCGGCGATGGTTGCATTGACGAAGCTCGAAGCGCCTCTGAATCCTGTATACGGCACATGGCACGTCGCGCAGGCAATGTTCTTGGCGGGGGACAGGTTCATATCGTAAATCTCGGTTTTACCAAGCAACGTGAGCTGGTGATACAGGTCCAGCGAAGGTGCCTGTGCGACCTGCTGCAGCAGGCTTGATTCAGTGAGGCTGATAAACGCACCCGCTATCACAACATCCGGATCTTCGTGGGCTCCGCCAGGGAGCAACGAAGCAATGTTCACATTGCGGCTGCACACGGAGAAGGGCGGTATGGCCGTTGCGGCGGATGGCGATGCCTGCGCGGCTTCAGTTTGCCCGTGCACGATGTGATGGGAAAAGGTCATGACAGCCGCGACCGTCGCACAGCCCGCGGCTAGTGCTAGCAATCTAGTCTGGTTCATGGGGAACCCCTATTTACGTCGTTAGGGTTCGGGCAGGACGAATAGCTCGTCCAGGCTAGGGAACCTCTGCGTAGGCGTCTGACTTTCTGGGGTCAGGGAGTGGGCATGGAAGATGCGCGGGTTTTGGTTGGTTTGATGCTGTTGGAGGGCTAATTGGAACGCGCATCCGCCCGTTTTCCGGGGCTTCCAGGCGCACTACTGCCCAAGGACTGCCAGACGTTTGCGGTGCAGGTACAGGTTCACCAGCGCGAAGTTCGCGCACAGGCGGTGATGGTTCTTCGCGATGCCTCTGTATCTCACTTTGTCGAAGCCGAAGATGCGCTTCAGGATCCGGAACGGATGTTCTACCTTGGCCCGCACCCTCGACTTACTCCGGTTCTTCTTTTTCTGTAACTCGTCGACATAGTTTTTGAACTTCGTCCGCTTGCAGGTCATGTCCTGTGCCTTCGGAGCGGCCTCTTGGATGGCGTCGGTCTGGCCCTGATAGCCGCCGTCGCCCCACACCTTACGCTCTTGGCCGTGCAGCAGTTCCGGTAACATGTGGCAGTCCGCCACGCTGGCTGCGCTCGTCGCCACAGAGTGGACGATGCCCTCCCTCGCGTCCACGCCGATATGCGCCTTCAGGCCGAAGTACCACTGGTTGCCCTTCCTGGTCTGGTGCATCGCCGGGTCGCGCTCGCCACTCGCGTTCTGGGTCGACGAAGGCGCATGCAGGATGGTCGCATCGACAATCGTGCCCGTCGCGATCCGGATGCCCCTGGCATCCAGATGCACGTTCACCGCATCCAGCATCAACCCGCCCAGCTCGTGCCTCTCCAGCAGATGACGGAACCGCAGGATGGTCGTCTCATCCGGCGCAGGCGCAATCCCAAGGTCCACGCCAACGAACCGCCGCAGCGCCGCAGACTCGTACAACGCCTCTTCCACCCCAGGGTCCGACAGATTGAACCACTGCTGCACAAAGTAAGTCCGCAGCATGATCGCCAACCCTACCGGCTGCCGTCCCTTGCCCGCCTTCGCATAGTGCGGTCGTACCAGGGCTTCCAGCGCAGACCATGGAACCACCTGCTCCATCTCGTCCAGAAACAACTCCCGCCGACTCTTCCGCCCGTACTTCTCAAACACACCCTGACTCGACAGACTCTGCTGCTTCATCGCAATCTCCTCGCAGCTATCAGATTAATCAATCAGGCAAGCGATGCAGAACTTGTGCAGACTCTCCCTAGGCGATCGCTGCAACGCTTTCGCGGATCCTTCTCGTATTTATTTACCCGAACAGGGAGGCAACGCTGGGGACCGTGGGAGTTGCTCATCAAACAAGGGGAGCGAATAAATCACTCAATCGCACTTGGAAAAACCGACTCTGGAAATCACCCGAAACAACTAGGCCTATGTGACGTGCCGAGAGATTATGAGTCTATAGAGAAGGAATGTCAAGACAAAAGCAGTGCGGCAGGCACGCTCAAAGAGACAGGCTCCGCCTCTCCTGATGTCTTGCTTAGGCGGGCTTCTCTGTCAACCCCTGAACCCACCCAAACCCCCATCCATCAACGACATCCACATGGCGTACCAGTTACCTCCCGCCAGCTATACTTTAAGTAGTCGCTTAGCATGAGTCCGATTCACCAGAGATCAACTCCAATCTGGTACTCTGCCGCTGATACGCGCACCAAAGTACAAAGTAAAGTACTTTGGATGGAATACTTTGCATACTTTAGACGGGGAGGGAGGGGCACCACCGCGAGTAGCATAACTCAAAGGAGCAGCACCCAAGTGACCACCACCAGCGACAAACCGACGACCTACCGCATGCCCGCCGAGTGGGCCCCTCACGCCGCCACATGGATCGGCTGGCCGCACAACGCCGAGGACTGGCCCGGCAAATTCCAACCCATCCCCTGGGTCTACTCCGAGATCGTCCGCCACCTCTCCCGCGCGGAAGACGTCCACATCCTCGTCAACGATCTCGCCGCCGAGCGCCGCGCCACCAACCTCCTCCGCCGCGCCGGCGCCAACCTCGCCCGCCTCCACTTCCACCAATGGCCCACCGACCGCGTCTGGCTCCGAGACTCCGGTCCCATCTTCGTCAAAAATCCCCACGGCGACCTCGCCGCCACCAACTGGAAATTCAACGCCTGGGCCAAATACGACAACTGGCAACGCGACGACCAGATCCCCATGCACGTCGCCCATCACTACGACATCCCTCAGATCCGCCCCGAGGTCCAGCTGCCCGACGGCGCCACCCACCGACTCGTCCTCGAAGGCGGCAGCATCGACACCAACGGCGCCGGCCTCCTCGTCACCACCGAGGAGTGTCTCCTCTCCAAAATTCAGGAGCGCAACCCTGGTCTCGGCAACGAATCCGAAACCCGCCAGCGTCTCGAGCACGCCTTCCACGAATACCTCGGCATCGAAAAGGTCCTCTGGCTTCACAAAGGCTGCGCCGGCGACGACACCCACGGACACATCGACGACATCACCCGCTTCGTCCCAAGCCTGGATGGCAAGACAGACAAGATCCTCACCGCAGTCGAGCCCAACATCCGCGACGAAAACCACCTCCCCCTCGCCGAAAACCTCGACCGCCTCCGCAGCTTCCGCAATCTCGAAAACCAGCCCTTTGAGATCGTCGAGCTCCCCATGCCTGCCCCCGTCATCTTCGACAATCAGCGCCTGCCCGCCAGCTACGCCAACTTCTACATCGCCAATGGCCTCGTCCTGGTCCCGACCTTCAACGACCCCAACGACCGCCGCGCCCTCAACATCCTCGCCGACTGCTTCCCCGACCGCGAAATCATCGGCATCCACGCCGTAGACCTCGTCTGGGGCCTCGGCACACTCCACTGCCTCAGCCAACAGGAGCCCGCATGACGGTCAATACAACGCCCTACCGCGCCGCCATCGAGAACTACATCGCCTCCCATGCGAACCCGACCCACAAGTTCGGCCATCAGCCCCGCCTCTACGCCCTCACCCAGCAGATAGGGCACGGCCGCACCTACGACGACGACGTAGTCTTCGCCGCCGTCTGGCTTCACGACCTCGGCGTCTTCATTGGCCACCGCCCCGAAGAACCCGAAGCCCTCAAAACCTGGGACCACGTAGCCTACGTCATCGACAAAGCACCAGCCATCCTGCAAGAAGCCGGCTTCCCTGAAGAAAAAATCCCCGCCGTCCTTGAAGTCATCCGCACCCACCAACCGCAAGACAAGCCACTCACCCTCGAAGCCACCATCGCGCGCGACGCCGACATCCTCGAGCAACTCGGCGCCATAGGCATCACCCGCACCCTCGCCAAACTAGGCAGCGACACCCGCTTCTGCACCTTCACCGAAGCCCTTCACGCCCTCAAAAAACAATTCGCCACCCTCCCCGATCAGCTCAAACTCGACACCTCCCGAGCCCTCGCCATACCCCGTTTTCACATCATGCAATCCTTCCTCGATGCCCTTGAATCCGAGGCCGGCCCAAATCTCTACTAGCCGCAGGCAGCACGAAGCGAAGCTAAACTAGCCTCCGATGCCCTTCTTTGCAGAAAACGACGAAGCCCACCTCCGCGAAGCCATCGCTGAAGCCAACGACGCCGAAGTAAACGGTGAAGTCCCCGTTGGCGCCATCGTCGTCCACAGAGACAAGATCATCGGCCGAGGCCAGAATCGTGTTCTGCGCGACAGCGATCCCACAGCCCACGCCGAGATCGTCGCACTCCGTCACGCCGGCCTTCATCTCCGCAACTACCGCCTCGAAGACTGCACCCTTTACGTCACCCTCGAACCATGCGCCATGTGCGCCGGAGCCATCCTCCACGCACGCGTCAGTCGCCTCGTCTACGCCGCCCCAGACCCCAAAGCCGGAGCCTGCGGCAGCGTCCTCTCCGTCATGAACCACCCCCAGCTCAACCACAAAGTCGACGTCACACCCAACCTCCTCGCCGAAGAGTGCGGCACCCTCCTCACAACTTTTTCCGCAAGCGCCGCCAGGAAAAGTCCCAGGCCCGCATCCTACAAAGCGAAGCAGCGGCCTACGACGCATCGCAGGAGACACTCATGGCGACAAAAAAGAAGTGGTCCGCAGAAGTAGACACCGACTCAACCCATCCCGACGAAGGCCTCTTCAAAAAGAGCGCGTCAGCCATAGCTAAAGCCCTCGCCACAAAGAAGGTCTCTCCCAAAGGTCCCGCCTCGGGCATGCAGATGTTGAACTTCTACATCAACCGCGCCGGAAAAAATCTCACCCAGGAACGCCACGCCGAACTAGAAAAAGCCAAAACTCTTCTCTCCGAAATCATCGCCAAACAAAAACCAGAATCCGAAGAGTCAACTCCAAAATCCGCAAAGAAAGCTCCGAAGAAACAGGCAAAGAAGGCCACGAAGAAAGCTCCCGCAAAAAGAAAGTCCCTGCAAAGTCGCCCGCCAAAAAAACCACCAGGAAATAGGAGCCTTCCATGTCAGGTCGTCTCGCAGGCAAAGTAGCAATCGTCACCGGCTCCGGTTCCGGCATCGGCCAAGCCATCGCCATCGGCTTCGCCAGCGAAGGCGCCTCCGTCGTCGTCGACTATCGCAACCACATCGATCAGGCCCAGGAGACCGCCTCCAAAGCCGAAGCCGCCGGCGGAAAAACCATCCTCGTCAAAGCCGACGTCTCGAATCTCGCTGATACGCAAAATCTCGTCGATCAGGCCTACACTCAGCTGGGCCGCTGCGACATCCTCGTCAACAACGCGGGCATCGAGAAGGAAGCGGCGTTCTGGGACGTCACCGAAGCCGACTACGACGCCGTCCTCAACGTCAACCTCAAGGGAGCCTTCTTCCTCACACAAGCCTTCGTCCGCCGCCTCCGCGACGCCAAACTCCCCGGCCGCATCCTCAACATCTCCTCCGTCCACGAAGACATGGTCTTCCCCAACTTCTCCACCTACTGCGCCTCCAAAGGCGGTATCCGCATGCTCATGCGCGACCTCTCCGTCGAACTCGGCCCACTCAACATCACCGTCAACAACATCGCCCCCGGCGCCATCGCCACCCCTATCAACACCAAGCTGATGGCCGATAAATCGCAACTAGACGCGCTTCTGAAAAACATCCCGTTAGGCCGCATGGGAACACCTGAAGACGTCTCTGGCGTAGCCCTCTTCCTCGCCTCAGACGACGGCGCTTACGTCACCGGCTCAACCTACTACGTCGACGGCGGCCTAATCCGCAACTACCACGAGCAATGAATCCACATCCCGACCAACGGGAGGGCCAGCGGCCAGTAAATCAGCAGCAAGCAAGGTATACCCGCCACGAAGTGGCCGCCCCGCGCGCAGCGGGCCCGTCCGGCAGGACAACCGATCTTTAGCGAGTCGCGTAATAAGCAGTCAGGTCGGTATTAGGCGGCTGCACCCCAAAGCCGCGGAGCATAGTAACGATCTGGCCGCGATGATAGCTGCAGTGGTTAATGGCGTGAAGCACAATCTGCCATCGTGGAACACAGAATCGCCCGCCGTCAGGCAACACCGTCAGAAGCTCCAAAGTGAGATCGGCCTCAGACGAAGAATCAAGCCATCTCCGATACCCATCCCACACCTCTGGCCACGATCGAACCAGAAACTCGAACGAGTGCTCCGGAGCGGTGCCACGCGGAAGCATTTCATTATCCGGGTCCACGAGCCTGCGAAGCCAAACTCTCTCTCCGTCATGAATGTGACGAAATGTCCGCAGAATACTCGAATGAGACACCCCCAGTTCCTGATCAAGCTGCTCAGGTGTCAGCGTGGCGCAGGCATCGAGAACCCGCTGTGTTCCCCACGCAGAGTACCCCGTATGCGCAAGCAGAAGTTCCTTAAGCTGCGACATAGACGCGATTGTAGTCCAACCGGCCCCGGTCCCCATCAGGTAACGGGTAAAATAAAACTCTATGGATCTGACCGTCTACTCCGCCTCCTGGTGCCGCGACTGCCGCGAAGCCAAGCGCTTCCTCACCACCCACAACATTACCTACAAAGAGATCGACATCGAGAACACCCCGGCGCCGCCGACCTCGTCATCGCCAATGTAGGCAAACGCGCCATTCCCCAGTTCGTCATCGACGGCAAGTGGGTCCAGCCGTACCGCCCCGGCGAAGGCTTCCTCCACGACGAAATGGCCGAACTCCTCGGCGTCTGTCAATAACTGCTCTCCTCGGTCGGCAACAGTCACTCACGAAGCACACGCCGCCCGCTCTGCCCTAAAGCTGTTGCCTTTGTAATTGCGGTTGCTAGTTCTTGGGCTTGTCATCCCGCAGGGATCTGCTGTTGCCGTTGCGTTTGCCGTTGCGTTTGCCGTTGCAGTTGCTAGTTCTTTTGCTTGTCATCCCGTAGGGATCTGCGTTTGCTGTTGCTGTTGCCGTTGCGGTTGCCGTTGCTCTGCCGGTGCAGTTGCTTTGCCGCTGCAGTCGCTGTCCCCTTTTGCCGGTCGCTGATGCTTTGTAATAGATCCGAGGTTCAGCCCTGAGATATGCCTTTGTCCGGCGGTCAACACCGCCATTCAAGAGCGACGCATTCGAATGTACAGCCGCAGACTTTACCAATAGAAGGAAACATCATGATCGCCCGCTACACACGCCCCGAGCTAGGCCGCATCTGGTCCGACGAAAACAAATATCAGTGCTGGCTCACCGTAGAAGTAGCCGCGTCGCAGGCCCTCGCCAAGTTCGGCCTCGTCCCCCAGTCCGCCGCCGACACCATCCGCGACAAGGGTGCCTTCACCGTAGCTCGCATCAACGAGATCGAAGCCGAAGTCCGTCACGACGTCATCGCCTTCACCACCACCGTAGCCGAGCACATCGCCGACCCCGAAGCCTCCCGCTGGCTCCACTACGGCCTCACCAGCACCGACGTCGTAGACACCGCGCAATCGCTCCAGCTCAAAGAAGCCTCCGCCATCATCCGCGCCGGCATCGTAACCCTGTCCGAAACCCTAAAAAACGCGCAATCGAATTCAAGCACACCCCCATCATAGGCCGCACTCACGGCATCCACGCCGAACCCTCCACCTTCGGCCTCAAGCTGCTCCTCTGGTACTCCGAGATGCAGCGCAACCTCACCCGCTTCGACGCCGCCGCCGAAGACCTCCGCGTAGGCAAGCTCTCCGGAGCAGTCGGCACCTTCGGCCACCTCAAGCCCGAACACGAAGAAGCCATTTGTAACCAACTTGGTCTCAAACCCGTAGCGATCGCTACACAGGTAGTCCAGCGCGACCGTCACGCCGCCTACATCTCCACCCTCGCCGTCCTCGCCAGCACGCTCGACAAGATCGCCACCGAGATCCGCCACCTCCAGCGCACCGAGGTCCGCGAAGCCGAGGAGTTCTTCTCCGAAAAACAAAAGGGCTCCAGCGCCATGCCCCACAAGCGCAACCCCATCACCAGCGAACAGATCTCCGGCCTCGCCCGCGTCATCCGCGCCAACGCCCAAACTGCCTTCGAAAATGTAGCCCTCTGGCACGAGCGCGACATCTCTCACTCTTCTGCCGAGCGCGTCATCCTCCCCGACTCCACCATCCTCGCCGACTACCTCCTCGCCAAAACCGAAAACCTCATCGCCAAACTCCTCGTCTACCCCACCCGCATGCTCAAGAACCTCGAATCCACCGGAGGCCTCATCTTCTCCGGACAACTCCTGCTCGACCTCGCCGAATCCGGCATGTCCCGCGAAGACGCCTACCGCCTCGTCCAGGGCCACGCCATGAACTCCTGGCAGAACGACCTCATCTTCCGCGACGAGATCGCGAAAGTCCCCGAGATCGCCAGTCGCCTCTCCCCCGAAAAACTCGCCCGAGCCTTCGACTACAACCGCCAGCTAGCTAATGTAGACGCCATCTTCGCCCGCGTCCTCAACCAATAGGCCTTTTCTTACCAGGACGAATATTCTTCCCCATCCATTGCCGCATCCCATCTATGGGAGTTTCCATGCACAAGAGGCTGTTTTGCAAACTAGTCCGAGTCGTCGCCGCCCTCACGCTATTCGTCCTACCCCTCGCCGCGCAGACCTCCGACTACGACCAGCCCTACCGCCCGCAAGTCCACTTTTCCCCGAGGAAAACTGGGCCAATGACCCCAACGGCCTTGCCTTTTACCAAGGCGAGTACCATCTCTTCTTTCAGTACAACCCCTTCGGCAACCAGTGGGGACACATGAGTTGGGGCCACGCCGTCAGCACCGATCTCCTCCACTGGCACGAACTCCCCGTCGCCATCCCCGAGCACGACAACACCATGATCTTCACCGGCAGCGTCGTCGTCGATCACCAGAACACCAGCGGCCTCTGCACTCACGGCGACTGCCTCGTCGCCATCTACACCGGCCACACCCAAACCTCAGAAGGCATCCGCCAAACCCAAAACCTCGCCGTCAGCCTCGACAAGGGCCGCAACTGGGCGCAGTACCCCGGCAACCCCGTCCTCGATCTCCACATGGCCGACTTTCGCGACCCCAGCGTCAGTTGGGATCCCATCGCGCACCATTGGGTCATGGCCGTCTCCCTGCCAAAAGAACATAAAATCCGCTTCTACTCCTCCCCGACCTCAAGCTGTGGACACAGCTCAGCGACTTCGGCCCAACCGGCGACATCAACGGCGACTGGGAGTGTCCCGACCTCATCCGCGTCCCCTCCTCCAACAGCGCCAAGAGCATCTGGGCCCTCAAAGTAGGCCTCAACCCAGGCGCCCCCAAGGCGGCTCCGGCGAGCAGTACTTTCTCGGCGACTTCGACGGCAAAGCCTTCCACCAGTCACGCCTCCCCGGCTCCCACGGCTGGACCAACTACGGCAAAGACGACTACTGCGCCATCAGCTTCAACGACCTGCCAAAGACCGAGAAGCCCATCCTCCTGGGATGGATGAGCAACTGGCAGTACGCCGCCAAGATCCCCACAACCCCCTGGCGAGGACAGATGAGCCTTCCACGCCGTCTCTCCTACCTCAGCGACGCCGCCGGTCTCGCCCTCAAACAGGAGCCCGTCGTCGCTCCCCTCCGAGGAAAAACTACGAGATCTCCGCCCTCTCCACCAACACCTCCGCCCTCTACGGCAGCGGCCACATCCTCCAGCCTCCCTTCGAGATCCAGCTACACTTCGGCCATCCCGTCGAACCCGTCTTCGGCCTCAAGATCTTCTCCGACCAGCAGCACTGGATCGAAGTAGCCTTCGACACCACCAAAAAGAGTTCTACATCGACCGCACCCACTCAGGCGCAGCCATCAGTGCCGACTTCCCCACCCGCACCAAAGCCCCTCTCGTCACCACCCGCCCCTACGACCTCACCCTCATCGTCGACCGCTCCTCCGTCGAAGCCTTCGCCCAGGACGGCACCATCGCCATGACCGACCTGGTCTTCCCCGTCTCCAACAACCTTCAGATCCAGATCTTCCCAGACAACGCCAAGCCCATCCAAAGCGAAGGACAACTCTGGGAGCTCAAATCAATCTGGTAAAAATATTCTTCCCGTGGCTCTCTCGTCTTCGCCGTTTGTCCTTTCATTCCGAAGCGCGAAGGAATCTGCTTCGAAGTTCCAGGCGCGCGCCAAGGCAAAAGAGAAACGAACTCACCCAACCCGCCTTGTTCAGGCGAGCCCAGCGTTATAGGATTTCCATATGAGTGATTTCATCCCTAAAGCAGGCGAGCAAAAGATACGCGGACTGGGCCCGGCAGCGCAAAGACTACAAGCAGCGCGCGAAAAGGCCGCCAAAGGCAAAAATGGCAGCAAGCAACTTGCCGGCGCATCCGAAACTTCCGTGAAGGCGAAAGACTCCTTCGCCGGCACCAAGAAGACCACCTTCCAACGCAAAGCTGTCTAAACGATCTGGCACCGAAGCTCAGGCACTCTACAAGAGCCGAGCCGGTGCCTTTATCAAAAGCTCAGCCGCCTTCGTCCCATCCCAATAAGTCAGGCATCCGCTCCAGGCGAATCATCACGCCACCACCGTCATCCAATCGAGAGCGGTTCTGATACCGCCGACCGCAGCCCAGCGATCTGACCCAAAGGATCTCTCATGTCCCGCAACGCACTCATAGCCGGAGTCACCGGCATCGTCGGCAACAACCTCGCGCACCAGCTCCTGTCCAATGGCTGGGAGGTACACGGCCTAGCCCGTCGCTCCTCCAACGATATCGAAGGCGTAAACTTCATCGCCGCCGACCTCCTCGATGCCGCCGCTTTGCGCTCAGCCGTCGCCGAACTCAAACCCACACACGTCTTCATCACCACATGGCTCCGCCAGCCCACCGAAACCGAGAACATCCGCGTCAACTCCGCGATGGTGCGCAACCTCCTCAAGGCGGTCGCCCCCGCCAAGTCCGTCCGCCACGCAGCCCTGGTCACCGGCCTCAAACACTATCTCGGTCCATTCGAGGCCTACGGCAAGGCAAGCTCCCCGCCACACCCTTTCGCGAAGAGCAGCCCCGTCTCGACATCGACAACTTCTACTACGCCCAGGAAGACGAGCTCTTCGCCTCCGCCACGCATCACCAATTCAGCTGGACGATCCATCGCCCGCATACCATCATCGGCTATGCCCTCGGCAACGCGATGAACATGGGTGTCACCCTGGCCGTCTACGCCACCATCTGCCGCGAAACCGGCCGCCCCTTCGTCTTCCCCGGCTCTCCAACACAGTGGAACAGCCTCACCGACATGACCGATGCAAGACTGCTGGCCCGCCATCTCGAGTGGGCCTCAACAACTCCTGCCGCACGCCATCACGCCTTCAACGTAGTCAACGGCGACGTCTTCCGCTGGAGCTGGATGTGGTCTCGCCTCGCCGCCTGGTTCCACATCGAACCCGCCCCATTCCCCGGCCAGATCACGCCGCTCGAGCAGCAACTAGCCGGCGCCGAAGAGATCTGGCACAGCATCGCAAAATCCCACAACCTCATAGAGCCTGACCTCAACAATCTCATCTCCGCATGGCACACCGACGCCGACCTGGGCCGCCCCATCGAGGTCGTCACCGACATGAGCAAGAGCCGCAAGTTCGGCTTCCTCGACTACCAATCCACCGACGAAAGCTTCTTCGACCTCTTCACCCGCCTCCGCAAAGACCGCATCATCCCCTAACGCTACTTCTTCGTACTCCATTCAACGAATAACGGCCCACTTCAACCATCTCGCGCCCATCCCACCGGGACCGCTTCCCAAATCTCTAGCTGGGTCATCTCGATCCCCAACTGTGAACACTTCGGAACGAGCAACTCGCTCACACGCGCGCTAAACAAGGCCTTTCCACTAAGAATTGCTTCAGCACTCATCTCGCCAACAGCCGCACGAATGGCCTGTCGCAACTCAAGGTAGCATGCGCCAAAAGCATCGCTGCTTCCAATCACGAATGTACTCGGGTCAGCGATCCGACACTCGCAACCAAAACTCATCCTTATGCCTATCCCATCTTGGGTTAGCGCCTCTTGTCCTTGCACTTGAAATGGTTTGGTTCGCATATCGCAAAGTAGGAGAGTCTGCTTAGGAGTCATCCAGTGATGTCCTGGGCCAACGACCCTCTCCACATGCCCACCGCGTAATACGACTCCCTGCTGGAACGCCAACACGTTGTGTCGCTGCGGCACCGCGAAGACCTTGCCCCAGATGCGATAGAGTACGCCGAGCGCGGCAGCTACAATGAACACCTCAACAGTAACGCCCACCACCATCTCAACAGGGCTTTCCACGAAATCTCCTCGATGCTTATTTTGCCGGATTGCAACTGCCTCGCATAATCCTACAGGCGTTTAGAATCGACATAGGTCGTATCGTGTCCGAAACCGACTCCCTCATCCAAATCGTAGATGCAGCCGTAACCGACGCCTACAAGCGCGGAGGCCGTCACCTCGTCTGCCGTCCCGGCTGTTCCCAATGCTGCATCGGCGTCTTCCCCATCGCCCACGAAGACGGCGCGCGCCTGCGCGAAGGCCTCGCCGCACTCGAGCAAACCGACCCAGCCAAATCCCTCCGCATCAAACAACGAGTAGCCGACTCCCTCACCCGCCTTGACCCATGGTTTCCCGGCGACCCCTCCACTGGCATCCTCAACGAAGACCACGAAGCCGCCATCCTCTTCGAAGAGTTCGCCAACGACGAGCCGTGCCCGGTCCTCGACCCCGACCACGGCACCTGCGACCTCTACGAGCACCGCCCCATCCTCTGCCGCACCTTCGGACCACCCATGCGCAGCGAAGGCGACAACGGCGAAGTCAACCTCGCCACCTGCGAGCTCTGCTTCATCCACGCCACCACCGAAGAGATCGCCGCCTGCGAACTAGACCCCACCATCCCCGCCCAGGAAGAAGCCAGCAACCAAGCCTTCAACGCCGCCCACAACCTCCACGGCCAAACCCTAATCGCCTACGCCCTGCGCCCCTGAACGATCCCCTCAAACCACCAAAAACTCGTCATCTCGACCGAAGCCATGCAGTTTTATCGCATGGCGAAGTGGAGAGACCCCGTATTTCGTCTTTGCTTTTATTTCTGACGTCAGCAAGTATGCGCAACTAGGTGCCTTCCACCCCATCGGCGATAATCATTCTGTGCCACAGCCCCTCCACACCGAAGCCCCAACCAACATCACCCTAGCCGTCACCGGAGCCAGCGGCAGCATCTACGCCGCAGAGATCCTCCGCGCCCTCGCCGCCGACACCCGCGTCACCAAAATCAACTTCGTCGCCTCCGACAGCGCCCTCCGCGTCTTCGCCGAAGAGCTCAACCTAAGCGGACGCAACGACCTCGCCGAAAAGCTCCTCGGCGCCCCCTGCCCCAAACTCCAGCAACACGCCGAAACCGACATCGGAGCCAACATCGCCAGCGGCAGCTACCCCACCGCCGCCATGATCGTCCTCCCCTGCTCCATGGGCACCCTGGCGTCCATCGCCAACGGCCTCGCGCAAAACCTCATCCACCGCGCCGCCGACGTCTGCCTCAAAGAAAATCGCCCTCTCATCCTCTGCATCCGCGAGACACCCTTCAACCGCATCCACATCCGCAACATGCAGCTTGCCTCCGACGCCGGAGCCACCATCTTCCCCGCCATCCCCACTCTCTACAACCATCCTCAGAGCACGCAGGACATGGCCCGCCAGTTCGTCCACCGAGTCCTCGCCCACATCGGTCTTCCCCAGCCCAACGCCTACCAGTGGCAACCTGACTAGGATCAATCCCTCCGACCAACGGGAGGACCAGCAAGAGATCACTCGCCGCTAAAAGGTATAAAAGTCACGAAGTGACCGCCCCACGCGAAGTGGGCCCGTCCGGCAGGACACACCTCCCAAAGCCTCTAATACCCCGCAGCAGCAAACGTCTTCTCCCCTCCGTGCATCGGCGGCTGCGCTAGCAAAAACTCCACAGTTCCCTCAACCACCGGCTTCGCACACTCCGCTGGAGCCAAATGCCCGCACCCCTCAACGATATCCAGCACAGACTGCGGCACACTCTTATGGATCGCCTCGCCCGAGGCCAGAGGAATTAACTCATCCTGCGCGCCCCACACAATCAACATCGGCTGCGAGATATTGTGCAACCGAAAATCCAGCAGATCTCGCCCAGTGATCATCGAAGCCGTACTCCGATTCACCACCCAGGCATTGGCCTGCAGCTTCCGCACCATAGCCTCCGCCGCAAAGTCAGGAATCACACGAGGCTTCGGCGTCAGAATTGCGACCAACTTCCTCACCCCAACCGCATCCGTCGGAGTAAACAACTCAGGCCCAAACGTAGCCGGGAAATAGAGCCCCGCGCTGTCATACACCATCAGTCGGTTGACCATCTCCGGATGATCCAGCGCAAGCTTCATCACGACCCAGCCGCCCATCGACCATCCACCCACATCGGCCTTCGCAACATGCACCGCCCGCATGAACTCAGCCACAGTCTGCTCCTGCAGCGAGATCGAATAGCTCACATCCGGCTTAGGCGATCTACCGTACCCCAGAAGATCCGGCACATACACATGAAACCCCTGCGCCGCCAGCGCCGGAATCATCGCCCCCAGTCTTCCCCCCGAGCCCCCAGCCCATGCACCAACACCAGCGGCGTGCCACCCCGCCCACCGGTCCCGCCTCAAAATAATGCAGCCGGTACCCGCCAGCTTCGACATACTCGCTCTTCACGCCCTCGCGCCACAGATGAAAACGAGTATGCTGATCCGCGAACCAAAGCGGATACCGGAAAAAAGCCAGCCCGGTCGTCACAACCAAAAGCAAAAGTACAGCCAAAGCGCGCAGTGCAAGCTTCATAGCCCGATCATCTCCACACTAGAGCTTCAACGGCTTTCCATACTCTTCGCCGAAGACTGTATGTCCCATATCGAATCGTCCACCATCGAACTTGTCCGGACCGTTGGCATGCCCAATTGCCAATAGCGCAACCACCCAATAGCTCAGCGGAAGCCGCAGCACCTCATGCACCTTGTCCTGTTCGAAACCTTCCATCGGCGCGGTGTCATACCCCATCACCTCCGCCATCAACATCATGTGCGTAAACGCCAGCATCACCTGCTTATTCAGCCATCCCTGCATCTGCCCGCTGCTAAAGCTCGACATGTAGTTCGGCACGCTGCTCTGTGCCTGCGCCGCGTAACTCTCCGGCATCCCCCTTGCGCCCCTTCTCCAATATCAGGTCCAGATCCTTACGCCACCCATCTGTATCGCCGCAGGCTACAATCACCGCCGACGCCTCTTCCACCTTGCCCTGGTTGTAACTCGCTCCACGCAGCTTCTTCTTCTGCTCCGTCGCCTGTACTACCACAAACCGCCAAGGCTGAAGGTTGTACCCACTGGGTGCATGCAGCCCCGCATCGAGAATTTGGCGCAGATCCTCAGCAGGAATCGGCGCACCATCAAAACTTGGTGTCGCTCTGCGTTCCTGAATTGCCTGACTCAATGTCTTTTTATTTTTTGTCATCATTTTTTCTTTCTTTCCATATCAATAGGGTGACAGTTTTAACCTGGAAGGTGAGTCTTCGTCCGGCGCATTGCTTACCGTCCTGCAGAAACGATTCTCAAGATATCACTACCCAATCAAACCCTCATCAGACATCTGAAAATAGGTGCTGCGGTCGTCTCCGTCCGTTCAGTGAATCTGGCTCATCGCCTGTTCCGTCGCGAAGGGATTCTGACCGGGAACCTCCGCGATCATCCAGACTCCGTGAAACGGCTTCCTCAGCTCCGGATACGCAGCCAGCAGCGCGTTCATCGCATCCGAGTTTCGCTTCCGGGCCGCAGCTGCATCCCCAAGCTGGTCCACCTTCAGGTGTGCTGTGACATCCACCTTGTCGTTCCCCAGGGAGTCATCAACGCCTAGCGCTGTAAAGCGGTACTCCGCTCCATCAGCTCCCTTCACCACCAGCGGCGACTCTGCACTCACGCCCTCCGACAATGCGGGCGGAGCAGCGGCGGTCTCCTCTGCCTTCAGCTTCTCAAGGTGCGTGCTCTGAATGAAGTTTGTCGGCCTTAGTAAACTCTCCGCTTGTTGATAGTAGAGCCACGCATCCCAATGTTCCTTCTGCGCGGACATCAATCGCGCCTGCGTCCAGTACCACAACCCATCATGCCCCGCCGCCAGCAGAGGTTTCGGATAAAATCCCGCCATCACCCACTGCCCTTGGTCCTGACGTAAAAGGAACGACAGCCGCCACGGCGAGCTTCCATCCCGAACATCCACAATCGCAAACCCATAACGTCCCGGAGCCAGCCCGGAAATAATAAAATCTGCCTCAGCCGACGACTTATTCAACGAGCAGAAAAACTGTGCATCCGGCACCGACCCATCCGCACCGCGTTTCAGCTGCGACCCATCCAGCAGATACACCTGTTCCACCTGCAACGCGCCGCCCTTCACATGCGCGGATGTACTGCCCACCACCTCTCCAATGCCGCCAAAGTCCTTAGCGTACTCAGCGGCTGTGGCCGCACGCAGGCCATTCACATCACCGGCCTGAACCTTTGTCGCCAGCCCGCGAGCCGCTAAAGATAAAGCGTCCCGCTCCGGCCCCGTCATCTGCGACTGCGTCGTGCACACTTCAGCCGACGCAACCCCTCCCACTAGCAACCCCAACGTCACCAATCCAGTCTTCAATCTCATCATCACGCCCGCCATATCAGCCTGTTGCCGTGCCCCGACGACTCACAGGAATCAGACGCCTGATTCGAGACTCGCCAAAGGCATCCTCAGTCTACAGCCACTCTCACAAATCCAGACAGGTCAACGCCCTCGAAGCCCGCCGTCATCGAATACCAGAATCAAAAGAGTCTGATCCTTCCCTCATGGCTGCCAGGCCACTCGAAAGCCAGGTCTCAAGCTCCGTAACGACCAGGACCAACCCGCCGGCTACGATAGAAAAGTAACTCTACTAAGCCTCGTCCGCGATAAGCTGATTCATGACGGCACGTACTCGCAAAGGATGACATTTCTTCGTCACAACTCGTCCTACAACTAAAATGCAGAGCAACACGCCAATTCGTTTCATCGCCGCCGCCAGCTTCGCCTTCTCCGCTCTGCTGTCGGCGCAGACCGCAACAGCCCCGCAGGCTAAACCCGCGGTCGCGGTCCAGACAGTGTCCACACTCCCAGCCACAGCCCCCACCACTGCACCCACGACGCCGCTCACTCCCCCCACGCCTCTCACTCCATCCCAGGAGCAGCCGAAGCGCGCCCAGGTCACTCTGGCTAACGGCATCCTTTCGGTCACCGCCGACAACTCCAGCCTCAATCAGATCCTCCGTCAAATCTCCCACGAGACCGGCATAAAGATCACAGGAGGCGTCACGGACGAGCGCGTCTTCGGTCACTACGGTCCCGCCGCGCCGGATCAGATCTTAGCTGATTTGTTGGATGGCACGGGTAGCAATATGCTCCTCGTGGCTCGCGATGGCACCACCCCGGCCGAGCTCATCCTCACCCCGCGTCAAGGCGGTCCAACGCCTCCCAATCCGAGCGCGCAAACCTTCGACGACAAATCCGACAACGAACAGGCGCAACCAGCACCAGAGCCGCCGCCGCCCTCCACCTTTGAAGGGTCTTCGCCCCGGAATAGAACGGTCCCGCCCATCACTCCCGTCACACCGGATTCAGCCGCTCCGGCAGACGCGTCCCAGCCCGACTCACCCAATGGCGTCAAAACGCCTCAGCAGATCTACGAGCAGCTTCAGCGCCTCCGCCAGCCAGCCCCGCCTCAATAACACTCGAATGTCCGGTTGAAACTTCAGAAAGACCGCGACTACCAAACTCTTGGCATCGCCGCCTAGCTCTTCAACACCTGCACAGTGGCCGACACCTGACGGGCAGCATTCCCCGCGATCTGCCGTGCATGCATCTGGAACGCACTAAACATAGCGATACAAACTCCGTAGGCCACCAGGACGCCCACCGCCAACGAAGCCAACACCGCAGACACCAACACAATCGACGAATTCACACCCACTCCTCAATTTCCAGGCCGCCAGCCCATTCCGCCAGCAACAATACTTTTACATCGTGGTTATTGTTACAAACTTCCGTGTGATTACAATGGCCCGAAAGTCGCTGTTATTGCTCTTTCGGATACATCTTTCCCATTCCGGGGTTGCCTCGATCCAAACCAACAGTCCTCCAGCAAATCTCTCCCCTGAAAATGCCGTATTCTAGAGACTTGGCCGAACATCGCCACAGACATCTCATGGGCATTACTCACATCACCGTCCGCGGCGCTCGCCAGCACAATCTGCGTAACATCGACGTCAGCATTCCGCGCAACACCCTCACCGTGGTCACCGGCCTCTCCGGCTCCGGCAAATCCTCCCTCGCCTTCGACACCATCTACGCCGAAGGCCAACGCCGCTATGTAGAAACCTTATCGGCATACGCCAGACAATTCTTAGATCAGATGGAGCGCCCCGACGTCGACGCCATCGACGGCCTCTCCCCCGCCATCTCCATCGAGCAGAAAACCACCTCCCGCAGCCCCCGCTCCACCGTCGGCACCATCACCGAGATCTACGACTACCTCCGCCTCCTCTACGCCAGCGTAGGCCAACCTCATTGCCCCAGCTGCCACCGCCCTATCACCCGCCAGTCCGCCGAGCAGATCGTCGAACGCATCGCAGCGCTCTCACCCGGCGAACGCATCACCGTCTACGCCCCCATCGTCCGCGGCCGCAAGGGCGAGTTCCGCGAAGAGCTCGAAGCCCTCGACCAGCAAGGCTTCCGCGCCCGCATCGACGGCGAGATGATAGAGCTCACCGAAGGCATGCGCCTCGAAAAGCGTAAGAATCACACCATTGAAGCCGTAGTGGACCGCATCATCCTCAAGCCCCTCCCCGCCAACGGGAACAGTAGCGCCGACAAACCCGCTACCCCAGGCACCAATCCGGGTGCCCCACCTCTCGATTCTGAGATGTGGGCTGGAGCGCAACCAAAGCCGAAATACGACACCCGCCGCCTCGAAACCAGCGTCCTCAAAGCCCTCCAGATGGCCAACGGCCTCGTCCTCATCGCCATCGCTGGCATGGACGAGACCCTCTACTCCTCCTCCATGGCCTGCCCCGACTGCGGCATCAACGTGCCCCGCCTCGAGCCCCGCAGCTTTTCTTTCAACTCCAACTACGGCGCATGCCCCAACTGCCACGGCCTCGGCAGCATCTACGACTTCGACCCCGCCAAGACCATCACCGATTGGTCCAAGCCCCTGCTCGACGGTGCCATGGGCCCCGGCAGCGGCTCAGCCTACCTCCTCCGCCTCATCAAGCTCTTCGCCGATAAAACCAAAATCAACATCAATCAGCCCTTCGAAGACCTCACCACCGAGCAGCAAAACCTCTTCCTCTACGGCCCCCCACGCGCCGAAGCCGGACGCACCGGCTTCCACGGCATCTTCGAATACCTCCGCTCCAACCTTGAAGACACCAAATCCGAGGGCTACCGCGAGTACATGATGCAGTACATGTCCGCGACCATCTGCCCCGTCTGCAAAGGCCGCCGTCTCCGCCCCGAATCCCTCGCCGTCACCATTCCCATACCATCCACAAATCCCGAGAAGGGAAAAATCCGGGTGCGGGTGCGGGTGCCCCACATCTCGATTCTGAGATGTGGGATGGAGCGGCAAAAATCGGACGGAAGCCACGGCTTCTCCATCGCAGACTTCACCGCCCTCCCCTGGAACGCGCACTACAAGCAGCGCAGAGCATGAACTTCGTAGGCCGCGACCGCATCATCGCCGACCGCCTCCAGCGCGAGATCATCGAACGCCTCGAATTCCTCAACGCCGTCGGCCTCGGCTACCTCGCACTCGACCGCTCTGCCGCCACTCTCTCCGGCGGCGAAGGCCAGCGCATCCGTCTCGCCACGCAGATCGGCTCCAAACTCCGCGGCGTCCTCTACGTCCTCGACGAGCCCTCCATCGGCCTCCATCAGCGCGACAACCAGCGCCTCATCAACGCCCTCGAAGACCTCCGCGACCTCGGCAACACCGTACTCGTCGTCGAGCACGATGAAGACACCATCCGCAAAGCCGACTACGTCCTCGACCTCGGCCCCGGCGCAGGCAAAAACGGCGGCCTCCTCATCGCCGACGGCACCCCGCAGCAGATCATGGACAACCCAGCGTCCATCACCGGCCAATACCTCGCCGGCAAAATCGAAATTCTGGCCCGCACTCAACCGCGCGAACTCACCAACAACTGGATCACCGTCGAAGACGCCCACTCCCACAACCTGCAGAACGTCACCGCCCACTTCCCCTCGGCGTCATGACCGTCATCACCGGCGTCAGCGGCAGCGGCAAATCCACCCTAGTCAACGACATCCTCTACCGGTCGTTAGCAAAAGAGCTGTATGGAAGCCGCGAAGAGCCCGGCCAGCACGGCAAAGTCATCGGCATCGACCAACTCGACAAGGTCATCCAGATCGACCAGTCCCCCATCGGCCGCACCCCACGCTCGAATCCCGCCACGTATACCGGCGTCTTCACCGCCATCCGCGACCTCTTCGCCATGCTCCCCGAGTCGCGTGAGCGCGGTTACAAGCCCGGCCGCTTCTCCTTCAACGTTCAGGGCGGACGCTGCGAAGCCTGCCAGGGCGAAGGCCAGCGCCGCATCGAGATGAACTTCCTCCCCGACGTCTACGTCCTCTGCGAAGTATGTAACGGACGTCGTTACAATCAGGAGACCCTCTCCGTCAAGTTCAACGGCTACAGCATCGCCGACCTCCTCGACCTCCCCATCGCCGACGCCGTCCCCATCCTCAAAGACATCCCAACCGTCAACGTAAAGCTGCAAACCCTCGTAGACGTAGGCCTCGGCTACATCCACCTCGGCCAGTCTGCCACCACCCTCTCCGGCGGCGAAGCCCAGCGCATGAAGCTGGCCCGCGAGCTCTCCAAGCGCCAGACCGGCCGCACCCTCTACCTCCTCGACGAGCCCACCACCGGCCTCCACTTCGACGACGTCCGCAAGCTCCTCGAAGTCCTCCACCGCCTCACCGACCTCGGCAACACCGTCGTCATCATCGAGCACAATCTCGACATCATCCGCAACGCCGACTACATCCTCGACATGGGCCCCGAAGGCGGAGAAGGCGGAGGCCGCATCATCGCACACGGCACGCCAGAGCAGATCGCCACCGTAGCCGCATCCCACACCGGCAGCTTTCTCGCCCGCTACTACGCCACTCACGCCTCCAACTTCGCCAGTCGCAACGGCACCAGTCACGCCGGACCCCAGCCCGCAAATATCGCCGCCGCCCCCGACGCGATCAAACAACCAAAAACCAAATTCATCGCGCCCGGGAAGAAAACCGGCCTCGCCAAAGCCAGCACCAGCAAGCCCGAAGAGAGATCCCCCAAAAGCATCAAGCCAAAACCCGCAAAGAAGTCCACAATAAGCAATGCAGGGACTCGAAAAGATTCAGAACCAAAGAAAAAAGCACCCGCCTCAAAGCCGGCCCCAAGCACGAAAAAAGCATGAGCGAACGAACCCCGAACCCCGCAACCCAAGCCTCCGGGTCCCCCGTGTCCCGATCCATCAGCTCGCACATCGCCCAAAGCACAGCCGCTTTTCTCTCTCCGGATCCAGTCGCCGCCGGCCCCCAAAACCGAAGCCAATCCGACGCGCCCGTCGTGCGCCCCTTGCTCCCCGAACGCTCCATCCTCCCTGAAGGCGAGGCCATCCTCCAGCCTCCCATGGACAACACCCCCAACGACGCTCCAGAGGACGCTCCTCACCGCATCCCCAACCTCGGCCACGCGCTCCTCTTCCTCGCCATCGCCGGCGTCTTCCTCTTCCTTACCCAGCTCCTTCTCCTCGGCGTCACCCACGCTCCCGCGATCGGGGGCAAGCTATCCGCCGCCTCCATCCCCCCAAGTTGCTCATAGCCTCGGAGACGTTCGCCTACCTCGCGACCCTCGCCATCTCCTGGTTTGTCTTCCCAATCCTTTGGAAACGCCCCTTCACCACCGGCATCGATGCCAACCCTGACGCCGCCCGACGCAACGCACTCCGACTCATCCCACTGGGCCTCACCCTCTCCTTCGCCGTGCAGGCCATCTCGTCCGTCATCGCCATCCCCAAAGACATCCCCATGGACGACTTCTTCCGCACTCCATCGGACGTCTGGCTGGTCACCCTCTTCGGCATCCTCCTCGCGCCTCTCTTCGAAGAGATCCTCTTCCGCGGCTTCCTCCTCCCCGCCGTCGCCATCGCCTACGACTGGCTCTCGCTCCCCGCACCCCCGCCGCCCGCGAGCTGTGGCACTCCAACAACAAGATCTCCATGCCTGCCCTGGTCTTCTCCGCCGTCTTCACCAGCATCCTCTTCGCCGCGCTCCATGGCCAGCAGACTGCCTTCACCTGGCCCGTGCTCCTTCTCCTCTTCTGCGTCTCGCTCATCCTCAGCGCCGTCCGCATCCGCCTTCGCTCTGTTCTCGCCTCAACGCTCATCCACGCCAGCTACAACTTCACCATCTTCCTCACCGCCTTCATCGCCACCGGCGGCTACCGCCACCTCGATAAACTCTCCCACTAGCACAAACGTCGTTGCTCGTCATCGTTGTAATCACCTTTGCACGTTTCTGCTGTCATTCTGAGCGCAGCGAAGAATCCCGAAGAACACAACCAGCCACGACCCACGCCCTCTAGGAGAGAAACCAGTTGTACTCTTTCCTTTCTCCGAGCCCCTTCGCTCGGGTGCCCATCCGTGCACATACGAGTAGGACAAACCGCTCGCGCGATTGTCTTCCTATTTCGGAGGCCACGGTCCAAGAGGATCAATGCCATTCGCCTTCTCCTCGCGAGCAAATTTAGCGGCATCCTTGGAAAGGTACTTATCTGCCGCTCTCTGCGCCTGAGGATCATCGAAATACACCAACACCTGCGAAGCAAAAGCAGCCGCCAATTCCGGTGACGCATTCTTGCACGCATCAATGATCAGTGGAACCGAAGCCTTGTCCCGGGCCCGGACCAATCCAGCCGCCGCAATAAGCTGAATGTCAGAATCAGGAGATGAAAGAGCTCTTTGAAGGATCCGCACTCCCCTGGGATCCCTGGTTTCAGCCACGGTTTCAACAAACAGCAACACCATGTTAAAGTTCGCATCCTGCTTGGCCCACGCGTCATAGGACGAAGGCCCCTCGATTGGCTTTCCCTGCGAATCGTTCTTCACGGCACACGAGGCCGCGCTTTCCAGCGCCGATGTCACTTGCCGCAACAGAAAATCCCAGTAGATATTCTCCTTGTCTCCGAGTCCGATCAAAGCACTCGCAATCTCCGCCTTAACGCGTTCATCCTGAGTATTCCCAAAGTTTTCTTTCAGGATGACAACAGTCTCTGCCGGATGTTTCGCTGCGGCTTTCCCAACGTAAGACATCGAGTCCCCGTTGTTCCGCTTCAAGGCTTCAATCGGATCGGGAGGGGGCAAACATTGTTCCTCAGCGGCTTGTGCAGCAGCTCGTGTCTCAGGATCGCGTTGAAATTGCCTTTAAAGTATGCGCGATTTGGCGCACCTCATCTGGATCATGGAATCGCTTGCATGCCTCGACAATCAACGGAATCGAATCCTTGTCATGAGCACGCGCTAGTCCGTCGGCCCCTGCAGAGACGATCTCGCGGTAAGGGGACTTGAGGGCTTCGCGAAGCAATGGAATCCCTCTTGGATCGCCAGATACCAAATAAACTTTGCCCTCAAGCCAATACAACGCCATCTCTGCTTGTGAGCCTTCAGGAACATTATGGGCTCGGGCCCACGCCACATACTCCGCTGGATGCCCCGACACGCAGTTCGCTGAAGAGAAACACCGTGGAGACGGAGCATCGCTCTCGATCGCCAACTTCGCCTGCTGCACCAGAAAGTCCCAGTACGCATTGCTCTTCTCACCCAGGTCCATTAAAGAGCGCGCGACTCTCGCCTTCACATCCGCATCCTGGCTCGTCACAAACCGTGCTTCAAGGATTGGAACAAGCTGTCCCGCCTCTGCCTCAGCAATTTGCTCTTGAGTCGCCGGACCGTAAACGCCCTCCTCTAGGTGTCCAATCACGCTGCGGACTCTCTGGCTAAGGACCTCGTCAACTTGGTCCTGCGACGTTTGCCCATAGCCAACACCAACCAGCAGACCACACCATACCGCGACGTACAGGACTTTCAACATCATCACACCGCGTAAAGGAAGCTGCTTGATAGACATTCCACTCGTCATGTCACACCCTCTCGATGAACCACGTGCCCGCGTCTGGGACGGCCAATGTTAGCACTGCTCCAAAATTGGGATGCTCCATAGCCGGTGCCCCATATCTCAATTCTGAGATGTGGGATTTGAGCGAAGCTCGAACCGCTTCTCCCTCACACATAAATTCACTTGACGCTCCCCAAAAGCGAGCGCACCCTCATCCCACTTAAAATTCGAGAAGGGAATCCCTCCATGCGCAAAGCTCTCTTCGCACTTCCGCTCCTGGCCTCCGCCCTGATCTTCCCTCGCACCGCCCACGCAGACACCCTCTCCTTCATTGTCTCCGTCATCGGTTCGGGCTCCATCGGAGACACTGCGTTCACAGACCAACGTGTGACGTTCACTGAATCCGCACCGGCGCAACTTGTGAATGAAGCCGTAACGGACTCCGGTGGCACCCCGAGCAGCTTCGGTATCTGCTTCGATTCCGGATCCACCGTAACGGTCCAGAGCCTTGGCACTTCCGGCGGCCCCGAACTCACCTGCGTATTTCACAACTTCACCGCGCCCAATGAGTTCTACATCGTCGATGGGAACGGTGATCTCTCCATCACAGTTCCTCTTGCCTTCGATAGTTTTCAATCTTCGGTCGGACCGGTCGCCGGCAATGCCTACGTCAATTTCAACTCCTGCGATCCCGGCGGACTCACGCCGTGCCCACCGTACTTCGGCGGGTTAACCTTCACCTTCTACGAGGCGGATACGGGAATCGCGGCGCTCCTCGTCACCTCCTCTACTCCCGAGCCATCGACCTTCGTATTGCTCGCTACCGGCTTTCTCGGGGTTGGTTGTTTGTTGCGCCGGGGTAGATCGATCAACGCCTAGGCCCTTGCGGCACCAAAAAACGTATGCCGGGTGCCGGGTGCCCCACATCTCGATTCTGAGATGTGGGCCTTCGAGCGAAGCTCGAACCGCTTCTCCCTCACACATAAATTCACTTGACGCTCCCCAAAAGCGAGCGCACCCTTATCCCACTTAAAATTCGAGAAGGGAATCCCTCCATGCGCAAAGCTCTCTTCGCACTTCCGCTCCTGGCCTCCGCCCTGATCTTCCCTCGCACCGCCCACGCAGACACCCTCTCCTTCATTGTCTCCGTCATCGGTTCGGGCTCCATCGGAGCAGACACTTTTACGGACCAACGCGTGACCTTCACCGCATCCATACCCGAGCAGGATCTGCTTCAAATATTCTCGGAGTCCGGTGACAACCCGGGCAGCTTTGCAACCTGTGGGATACCCTCCACCGCAACGGTCCAGGGGATTGGCACCTTCGGTGGTCCTCAACTCACCTGCGTAGTTCACAACTTCACTGACACTGGTATTTTCTCGATCGGCGATGGGGACAACGGTCTCACAATTTCGATGCCTTTTGCCTTCGATAGCTTTCAATCTACGGTCGGACCCGTTTATGCCGACGCCTTTGTCAACCTCGATTTTTGCGACCCCGAAGATCGTTTTCCGTGCCCACCAATCTTCAATACGTCCGGGGGGCCATAACCATTACTTCGTACGAGGCGAGTACGGGATTCTCAGAGCTCCTCGTCACCTCCTCGACTCCCGAGCCATCGACCTTCGCATTGCTCGCTACCGGCTTTCTCGGGGTCGGTTGTCTGTTGCGCCGGGGTAGATCGATCAACGCCTAGGCCCCTTCAGCAATTCGAAAATCTCTCTTCACCCCGCCGCCACACCCGCTCCTAAGGGATGAACACAAACCCGCACGCCCGGCGAGAATGGGCGCGGTACAGGCCACTAAACTGCCAGTGTGAAACATCCCTTGGCGGTTTGCCCCGTTCAAGGGATTTGCTTTTAAGTTTGCGGGAACTTCTTTAGCCTGAGAGCATGGCTGACATGGGCATCAATTCCCAAGTCGTAATTTGGTCTCTTGGCTCCATTCCGTTCTTCTGGTTCGCTGCTAAGCTGCGGAATATTGAAGTTCCCCATGATGCTCCTCCAGCCTTCGTGGGACTCTCCTTAGAAAAGAGAAAAAGGAAGATGCGAAGGTCAATCTGGCTTAGCATTCTCGCGGGATGTATGGCTTTAGCTATTGCGGCCCGATTCGCTTTCCACTGAAAACTAGAGCCGAGGGAGTGATGTACTTAAATCCCCAAATTTAGCTAAAACCCCTTTCGATGGTATATCTTAGCGGTACCAAAAAACATATATCATTGCAAACACTAGACTTACTCTGGGATACCCCCGGGGGGTGCCCTCAACCACTAGCCAGCTGCTCTACAATCGACCTGACCATGCCGACAGATAGCCGCACTGCCCTCCTCGACCTCATCGCCACCCACTCCTTCAAGCTAGGTGACTTCACCCTGGCCAGCGGCCAGAAGTCGGACTACTACATCGACTGCCGCATCACCACCCTCCACGCCGAAGGCGGCCGCCTCTCCGGCCTCGTTCTCTACGACCTCATCCGCGAAATCCTCCCCAACTCAGAAAAGATCGAAGCCGTAGGCGGCCTCACCATGGGAGCCGACCCACTCGTCTCCAACACCGCCAGCGCCAGCGCCTGGGCTCTCGCCGATCACAACGAAATAGCCGAGCTCTCCAGCGCCCTCGAACTCGAAGCCGACGAAGATCCCGGTCCAACCCCCACCCTCATCCACGGCTTCCTCGTCCGCAAAGCCGAAAAGACTCACGGCACCGGTCGCCGCATCGAAGGCTTCCTCAAACCCGGCGCCCACGTCATCATCGTAGACGACGTCTGCACCACCGGCGGCTCCACCATCACCGCCATCGAGGCCACCCGCGAGGCCGGAATGAACGTAGCGGGCGTCCTCTGCCTGGTAGACCGCGAACAAGGTGGCCGCGCCAACATCGAAGCCGCGATCCCGGGCGTCCCCTTCCACTCCGTCTTCACCGCTTCTGACGTCCGCGCCGCTCACATCGACCTGCAAAAGAAGAAATGAGCCCAACCGATCAACAATCTAGAGCGCTCGCTTTCCTGCGCATCTCTATCGGCCTTCTCTTCCTCATCTTTGCCGAATACAAACTGACCAGCACGAAGTTCATCTGGGGCGGAATGGCCCAATACATCCGCCAGTTCCTCAACCAGGGCTCTTACCCCTTCATTCGGCCGCTCTTACGAGACATCATCCTTCCCCACGCTGTCTTCTTCGGCGCACTGGTCAGCATCTCTGAACTGTTGATTGCGCTCAGCTTTCTCACCGGAGTCCTGATCCACGGGGCAAGCCTCTGCGGCCTGATCTTGATGCTCCTTTTGCTCTTCTCCTCGAACTATCCCGGCCCCGACTCCCTCCCTGGCAGTTCTTCGGTGCCTCTCTCGAGCACTCTGTTCTCGCCCTCTGTTTTATCGCTCTGCTGATCGGCCCTCCCAGTCAGCGCTGGGCTCTTCGCCGGTCCAAACGATAGGGCGGTCCAGGCCTCGCCAACAAGCCCGGCGCGTACAGTCTCTTACGCTCGAACAGAGCTTCGGAACCGGGGTTATGTTAATTTTCTTGACTGACCCATATTGCCACTGGTAGGGTTCGTTCGCTCTTCAAACAATAAATATTTTGGGCCTGAAAAGTTGTAACACCTTCCGGAGGTTTCCACGTGATCATGCTAAAGAAACTAAGACTCATCATTCCCCTTCTCATCCTCGGTCTATCGCCCTATGTCTTCGGTCAAGCGGTGAACGCAACACTGCTCGGAACGATCAACGACCCAAGTGGGGCAACTGTTGCCGGGGTCAGAGTCACCGTGACAGAAGCCGCGACCGGTGCCGTTCATCAGACCCTGACCAATGAAAGCGGTAACTACACAATTCCCGATCTCGCCCCCGGAACCTACAACATCACCGCTGAGGCCCCAGGATTCAAGAAGGACACCCACCAAAACATCGATCTCCTCACGAACTCCTCCACACGTATCGACATCTCGATGGTGACCGGCAGCGTCTCGGAGACCGTTCTTGTGACGACCGCGCCCCTCTCCTTCAGACCGACCGTGCCGACATCAGCACGAAGATCGAGTCAAAACAGGTCGCCGATCTACCTCTCGGAACCAACCGCAACTTTCAAACTCTGCTCAATCTCGTTCCCGGCATGGCGCCCGCCACCTTCCAGCACTCGCAATTCTTCAACGCTGCAAGCACCCTGCAAACCGAGGCGAACGGCCTGCCGCGCATGGGCAATCTCTACCAGATCGAGGGCATCGACGATGATGAGCGCACTGGCCTTCTGCAGATCATCATTCCCCCGGCAGAGTCCATCCAAACTGTAGATATCTCCACCAACAACTTCGAAGCAGAACTTGGTCGCGCTACCGGCGCCGTCACCAACGTCATCCTCAAATCCGGATCGAACGCCTTCCACGGTTCGGCCTTCGAATTTATTCAGAACAACGCCGTCAACGCCCGCTCCTACTTCGGCGGCCCCCTCGGTCATCTGTCGTACAACTATTACGGCGGCAGCATCGGCGGTCCCATCATCAAGGACAAACTCTTCTTCTTCGCCGACTACCTCGGAACCTCAGACCATGAGCGCGTTAGCAGCACTCTCACCATTCCAGATTCGCGGTATTACACTCCGAATGCCCAGGGCAACATCGATCTCAGTGCCGCCCTCGGAGCCGTCGATCCAGCAAGTCAAGCAAAGATCGGGCAGGTCTTCAACCCTGCAAGTGGAGACGGCAAGACGACACCGCGCACACCTTTCGCGAACAATCAGATACCGTTCAGTGCGGTCAATCCCGTTTCGCTAAAGATTCTGCAGATGGTGAACGCTGCAGCCCTTACCAATGGAAAGCTGAACTCTAGCGCACCTCTCATCAACCCTGCCAACAACTACACGACAAACCTTCCCTTCACCAAGGGCACAAACAGCTTCGATACAAAGGTCGATTGGACCATCAACGAGCGGAACCACCTCAGCGGCCGATACAGCTATCAGCGTGTCAACACCTTCCAGGCTCCCGCATTCGGCTCTTTCCTCGGTGGTCCGGCTGGCGGCGGCTTTGAAGGTACAGGTCTCCAGACCTCTTACAGCACTGGCGGCAACTACGACCACATCTTCTCTCCGACCCTCTTCACGGAAGTGCGATTCGGCGTCGCTCACCTCCGAAACAACTCTCAGCCCAGCGACTACGGCTCCAACGACGCTGACACTCTGGGTGTTCCAGGCGTAAACATTGCGGGACAGCCCTTCACCTCCGGACAGGTCGGCCTCACCATCAACGGCGGCTTCTCCGGAACTCTCATCGGATACTCAGCCTCGGTCCCATGGATTCGTGGCGAATCGAACATCGACTTCGTCAACAACTGGACCAAGGTCATCCGCAACCACACCATCAAATTTGGTGGCGACCTTCGCCGTGTCCGCGACGACCTGCTCCAGGATCAAACCTTCAGTCCACGCGGTGCATTCACCTTCTCCGACGTTCAAACTTCGAGCAACGTCTGCCCGTCCGGACCAGCCAGCTGCGTCGCGGCAAAAACAAACATCTCCAACGACATCGCCAGCTTCCTCTTCGACCTTCCGAGTCAGACGGGACGCGACCTCAACACCTTCTTTCCGGCCTACCGCCAGTGGTGGTTCTTCGCCTTCGCCAGCGACAAGTGGCAGGCAACCTCCAAGCTGACTGTCGACCTCGGCCTTCGCTGGGAGTTCTATCCGCCTGCAACGCCACGGCACTCCGGTGGTTTTTCCAACTACGATCCCACGACCAACAACATCGTCATCGCAGGCACAGGCGGCAACCCATCCAATCTTGGTTTAGAGACTCGATATAAATACTTCGCCCCGCGCACAGGATTCGCTTACCGCGCGACAGACGATACAGTCATCCGCGGAGGCTTCGGCATCAGCTACATGCCATTCCCGGACAACGTCTACGCCTACAACTACCCTGTCCGCGCCAACAACAGCTATCAGCCAGCAGGAGCATCGCCCTTCACGCCTGCAGTAATTGGCGATGGGGTAACGCCAGCTACCTTCCAGGCCGGCTTCCCCGCCCCCGTAAAGATCGATATCCCCTCCAGCGGCATCATTCCCGCGAACACCAGCTTCTTGCAAAATCAAGCCTATTTTTACATCCCTAAAACCTTCAAAAATGCATACGCCGAATCCTGGAACGTCGCAGTGCAGCAGGGATTCCGTGGAAATCTCTCACTTCAACTCGCGTACGTCGCAAACCACGGCGTCGATATCTCCGGCGCTCAGAACATCAACCAACCCACGACCTATGGCGGAGGCGCGAAGTCTGACCCTGAAAATATCGCGTTCGGACGCACCGCGGCGACCAATCAGTACTTTCTACCCTTCTCTTCCAACTATCAGTCACTGCAAGTCCAACTCACCAAACGCTTCTCCAACAGCCTTGCATTTGGATCCGCCTTCACCTGGGGCAAAGCAATGGGCTACATCAGCAATAACGTCTCGCCGGCAAACAGCCCTGACGATGGCGGCCTCTTGTTCTATGCGAACCCTCGCAAAAACTACGCTCCACTCGACTTCGACCGTACCCTGAACTTCGAGCAGAGCTTTACCTACGAGCTTCCCTTCGGCCGCGGCCACAGCATGTTCAGCTCCGGCTTCGCGAACATCGCTCTCGGAGGCTGGAAGGTTTCCGGAATTATCTCTGTCCTCTCCGGCCTTCCCTTCAGCGTTCTCACAAACGGTGCAAACCTTAATACTCCCGGAACCTCTCAGACGGCGAACCTCACAGGCACATACCATGTCACGCATCAGGTCGGTGCAAACGCGCACTGGTTCGACCCAACAGCCTTCTCTGTCCCCAGCGGATGCCCGGCTAGTACCCCAACAAATCCCGTGCCCTGCACTGCCCAAAACGCCGGATTAGGCAACACGGGGAGGAATCAGTTCCGTGGTCCCGGTTATATTCAGGACAACTTCTCCTTGTTCAAGAGCTTCAATCTCTTCCGCGAAGCAACCATGGAGACTCGCATCGAGGCCTTCCAACTGAGCAATACCCCACAATTCGTCTTCAATTCAAACTTTAGCAACACCAACAACTGCTGCACGGCTTCCAGCTTCGGTCAGATCACAAACACCCTCGGCAGCGGTCAGGGCAGCGTAAACGGTGTCGGAGGCGGACGCACCCTGCAAGCATCCGTGCATTTCCTCTTCTAACGCTCAAACTTAATGGCCGGTCAGCACGTCCACCAGTTGACCGGCTTTTGCACCGCCGTTTATTCACATCGATTTTCAACCACCAAGAAACAGGAGAAACATGCCAGGCGTTTCCAGAAGAAATTTTCTAACAGGAGCCGGAATGGCCGTCGCAGCCACCGCAGCCCGACCGTTGTTTGGTCTCCCGACCGCGGCGCAATCCCCCTTCAAAATTGCAGTCATCTCGGACGAGATCTCGCAAGACTTTGATCATGCCTGCTCCGTGATCGCAAACGACTTCGGCTTGCACTATGTAGAGCTGCGCGAGATGTGGGGTAAGAATCTCCAAACCGTCTCCGACGCCGAGATAGCCGAAGCTCAGAAGATTCTCGCGAAGTACAGCCTCCAGGTCACGGACATCGCGAGCCCACTCTTCAAAGTCGACTGGCCCGGGGCCCCCAAGTCCCAATACAGCTCCAAGGGAGACCTCCACGGGGCCGCCGAGTCCGCCTACAAGCAGCAGGACGACGTCCTCGCTCGTTCCATCTCTCTCGCCAAACAGTTCAAGACCGACAAGATTCGCTGCTTCGACTTCTGGCGCCTGGATGACGTCGCTCCCTACCGCGCAGCGATCAACGAGAAACTCCGCGCTACGGCCGAGGTCGTTGGCCAGCAAGGTATCCTTCTGGTCATTGAAAACGAATTCGCCTGCAACACTGCCACTGGCCGCGAAGCAGCAAAGACGCTCGAAGCGGTTCAATCCCCCACTTCGTCCTCAACTGGGACGCCGGAAACGCAGTCATGCGCGGCGAACTCGACGCCTTCGCCGGTGGCTGGGACACTCTGCCCAAAAACCGCATCCATCACTGCCACTGCAAAAACGCCGTCAAGGACGACACAGGAAAGATCGTCTGGTCACCGGTAGACAAAGGCTTCATCGATTGGACCGCACAGTTCCGCGCACTCAAACAATCCGGCTACCGCAACGCCGTCAGCCTTGAAACGCACTGGCGCGGAGCGGGCACCCCTGAAGCGTCCACGCGGATCAGTTGGGCTGGCATGAAGCAATGCCTGATGAACTCGGGAACCTTCTAAACCGTCTCGGGGCAACAGCCATCACTTCGAAAAATATTCTGTGCCGCTTCAGACCATGGGAGAAAAAATGATTACCAGACGTGAGTTTCTCGACACACTAGCAGTAGGAGCAGCGGGCCTCGCTGTCGCATCAACCGCAAAGAGTTACGCGCAGATCCTCGGCTCCAACGATCGCCTCAACTTTGCCGTCATTGGCGTTCGGAGTCGGGCGTACGCTCACCTCTCCGCGCTCAAGGCAAACAAAAAAGATGCACGCATCGCCTATGTCTGCGACGTGGACAGCAACACGGTAAAGAAGTTCGCCGATGACACGCAGAAAGAGATGGGCGAAGCACCGGTAGCTGAGAAAGACTTCCGCCACATCCTTCAACAGAAGGACGTCGACGCCATCACCATCGCTGCGCCCGACCACTGGCACACCCCAATGGCAATCGCGGGACTACAGGCAGGCAAACACGTCTACGTCGAAAAACCCTGCAGCCACAACCCCGCCGAAGGCGCGCTCCTTGTACAAGCCCAGCAAAAGTACGGAAAGCTCGTCCAGATGGGCACGCAGCAACGCTCCTCCCCGCACACCATTGAGATAGTCGACAAGATTCACAACGGCCTCATCGGTCGCGCCTACTTCGCCAAAGCCTGGTACAGCAATGTAAGAAAGTCGATCGGCACAGGCAAGGAAGCGCCCGTACCGCCGCAGCTTGACTGGGACCTCTGGCAGGGCCCCGCGCCACGCCGTGCCTATACCGACAACATCCAACCCTACAACTGGCACTGGTTCAGAACCTATGGCACCGGAGAAACCCTCAACAATGGCACTCACGAGATCGACGTCTGTCGTTGGGCGCTGGGTGTCGACTTCCCCGACCGGGTCACCTCATCCGGCGGACGCTATCAGTTCAAGGACGACTGGCAGTTCTACGACACCCTCGTCACCAGCTTCTACTACCCCGACAAGATGATCACCTGGGAGGGCAAGAGCTGTCAGGGAATGAAATACTACAACCGCGACCGCGGATCGGCCATCATGGGAACCACCGGCACCGTGCTCGTCGATCGCGATGGATACGAGATCTACGATCTCAAAGGAAACAAAACCAGCGAGTTTGCCACTGGAAAAGAAACATCCTCCTCCGATCTCACCGGCCGCGACTCCATGACCGACGCTCACTTCGCGAACTTCATCGCCGGAGTCCGCAAGGGAGAAAAACTTAACGCTCCCGTCTCAATCGGAAACGTCGCCGTTACCATGCTTCAACTCTCCAACGTCGCCTGGGAGGTCAACCGCGAGCTTCAACTCGATAACACCGACGGGAAGGTGCTGCATGATTCTGAAGCCATGAAGATGTGGGGACGCGACTACGAAAAAGGGTGGGCGCCACACCTCTAGGACTCTCAACGTGATGTTCGGACTACTGCAAGCGGTAGTCCGAACATCGCCCTTCCAACTCCACCGCGGTCGTTGTATCAACGGGCAAAATTCAAGCGCCTGTCGGCGAGAACATTGCAACAAACTCAAAGAAAGCGCGAGTCAAGACCTCTCATGACCAATAAGTTCTCACGTCGCAGCTTCGTTCAATCCAGCGCCCTCCTCGCAGCAGCAGGTGTTTCCTCGAGCGCCCTGCCTTCGTTAGCGCTGCAGCCCTCGCCCGTCACCGGAGCGCCATCTCCAATTCAACTCGGACTGGCCAGCTACACCTTCCGCAACTTCAGTCGCGCACAGATGATCGGCTTCATGAAGCAGCTCCACGTCACCGACCTCAACGTGAAGGACATTAAAGACCATCTCCCAATGGACCCCACCGAAGAGACCAAGGCCCTCGCAGACTACACCGCCGCCGGCATCAAGCTCCACGCCGCCGGAGCGATCTACTTCGCCAAAGACGAGGATGCCGACATCCGCAGCAAGTTCGAGTACTGCAAACGCGCCGGAATCTCCGTCATTGTCGCCGGTGACCCCGCTCCCGAAACTCTTCCGCGCGTTGAGAAGTTCGTCAAGGAATACGACATCCGCATCGCCATCCACAATCACGGCCCCGAAGACAAGCTATGGCACTCCCCGCTCGACATCCTTAAGGCCGTCAAAAATTTGGACCCGCGCATCGGCTGCTGCATCGACGTCGGCCACACCGTCCGTGCCGGCACAGATGTAGTTCAAGCGATTCACGAGGTCGGGCCGCGGCTGTTCAATTTGCACATGAAGGACCTTACCAACTTCGAAAGCAAGGAGAGCCAGGTCGCCGTGGGAGACGGAATCATGCCGGTAAGAGGAATCTTCGAGGCTCTCATCAAAACCAAATACAAAGGTTTCGTGGACCTGGAATACGAGGTCCACGCCGACGACCCAATGCCAGGTGTCATCGCCAGCTTCTCGTACATGCGAGGCGTCCTGGCAGGAATGGGATATCTAACCCACGGCTGATCCACAATATCTCCTGGAAGCACTCTCAATCCGAACCCCACCAGATTCAAATCTCCTTCATCCGATGTCAGCGTGAGCGCGAGAATGTTATCCTGCCGCTGGCTGGTTCGGCTCAGCTCTCTGTGCCGCCAACGGACTTGACAGTCGACATAAGCCCTCAGGATCGGTCATTCCAGAAGGCGGTCGTCGAGACGGAGGAGCAGCATTGAACACGCTTGAGATAAAAATCATGAACCACGGGGAGTAGAAGCCGTAGAGCTGAGCGGCGCACTCGTCCTCGGCGTTCCGGTCAATAACCTCCGACAAAAAATCGACAATCTGACTGCTCATGGCGCAAACCAATTCGTCTTCAATCTCACCGGGATCAGCCGCATGGACTCGAGCGGCATCGGCCTTCTGGTGATGATCATGAGTTCAACGAAAGAGGCGGGCGGGGCCCTGAAACTCGTAAATCCATCGAAGCAGGTAACCCAGACCTTGAAGATGTGCAACCTCTTACCGCTCTTTGAGGTGTTTTCCGAAGAGCAGGAAGCTATCTCCTCTTTCTCTAAACCCTGAGTGACCACCGCGCCTTTCACACGCTGGCTCCAGCATCGACGCGTGCAGAAATTCTTGCACTAGATCCTCTCAAGTCCAAATTTAAACACCAGCAGCTCTGAGACCGCGAACCGATGCTCATCGACCCTCGCGCTTAGACCCGTATACGGAGCTACCGTTGGGAATCCACGCCTGAACGAACAGAAGAGCAGTCCTATGACCTGAGCCACGCCGCAGGGCTCACCTGTTCCGGGCACTAAGACCGATATCCGCGAGGAGAGGTTCCAGATCTTTTGATGAGCCTGAAAGCCCCCAAGCCCAACCTTGACAGTCATTTGTCGGGACGCGCATAGTCGCTACCGGTCAAACGTTTGCCTAGATCCACCTTGTCTCCAGAGGAAGCTCTGCCATCGTGGATTTCCTCAGACGTTTCCAATCAGGAGGCATAATGCAACACTTTCGTTCCAGCAACATCACTCATCTCACGAGGTTCCCGCATTCTGTGCTGGGCCCGGCATTCGTCGCCATCATCTTCACCCTGTGCGCAGTCTCCGCTCACGCACAATTCCGTGGGTCAATCCAGGGAACCATCACCGACCCGAAAGGCGAAGTCATTCCTGACGCTACGCTCACCCTCACCGACACCGACACCAACCACCCCATCACCGCAATCTCCAATGGCAGCGGCGTCTATAACTTCAACGCGCTTGCACCCGACCACTACAACCTGACCGTAACCGCAAAGGGCTTCAAGGAACAGGTCATCCAGGACCTGCACATCATTCCCGACCAGCCCAACTCAGTCAACGTAGCCTTAGAGCTTGGCGAAGCGAACATCACCGTCACCGTCTCCGGCGACGCCATCGCCCCGCTCGAAACTGCAACCGCATCCACTAGTGGCGTCGTAAGCAGCAATCAGATTCAGCACCTGCCCTCAGCAGGCCGCGATGTCTTCCAACTCGCCCAGCTCGCCCCCGGAGTCTTCGGCGATGGTTCACAGGGTTCAGGCGGAGGTACCAACAACCTTCCCGGCACCACCGGCCCCGGAGGCTCCGCCGGCGGCGCAGGCATCTTTCAGACTGAAAACAATCCGCAGGTCATCGCAAACGGCGCGCAGAACTCCAGCAACGGCATCAGCATCGACGGCATCAGCACCGTCAGCGCCGTCTGGGGCGGAGCCTCCATCATCACCCCCAACGAAGACTCCGTAGAGAACGTCAAAATAGTCTCCAACAGCTACGACGCGGAGAATGGTCGCTTCAGCGGAGCCGGTCTGCAGGTCACCTCAAAGAGCGGCACCAACGACTGGCACGGCAGCTTCTTCTTCCGCGCCAACCGTCCCGGCCTCAACGCCTACCAGCGCTACAACGGCGTATCCTTCTACAATCCGGCAAACATTACACCTGCGGAAAAAGGCCTCAATCGCGATACTCAGCAGTTCAACCAGTTCGGCGGCAGTGTCGGCGGCCCCATTTGGAAAGACCACGTCTTCGCCTTCTTCGCCTACGAGACCATTCGCAACAGCTCCTCCCTCACCGCAACAAGCTGGTACGAGACCTCCGCCTTCCATGCGCTTGCACCACCCAACAGCATCGCCTCTACCTTCCTCAACTTCCCCGGCGCGACCGTAGCCTCATCGGGCCTCATCGATCAGAACTGCTCAAGCATCGGTCTTATTGAAGGAACCAACTGCCGTCACATTCCCGGGCAGGGCCTCAATCTCGGCTCCCCCTCACCAGCGGCCTCGGCACGCAGGACCTCAGCTTTCAGAACCCCACGAATCCGGGTGTAGGAAACGGTCTCTCCAACACCCCGGATATCGCGGACTTTACCACCGTCAATCCCACCTCCACCACCGACGCCCAGTACAACGGACGTCTCGATGCCGACGTCACCAAAAAAGACCACATTGCCTTCGCCATCTATTGGGTGCCGGTCTCCAGCACCACCTATAACGGCCCTGTGCGCCCCTATAACCTCTTCCATCACGACCAGACCAACGACGCCTTCTCCGTCATCTGGAACCACATCTTCTCTGGTACCTTCCTCAACGAGGCCCGCGCCAACGCGGCAGGCTGGCGATTCAACGAGGTCGCATCCAACCCGCAGGCGCCCTTAGGGCTGCCGCAGGACACCGTTGACGCCATCGGCAGTCTAAACGCAACAAACACGGCAAACACCTTCCAGACCTTTGGCTTTCCCGGGCCTGCGGACTTCAACCAGTGGACCTACACCTACAAAGACGTAGCCACCAAGGTTCAGGGAAATCACACCATCAAATTCGGCGGCGAGCTCACCCGTCTGTCCTACCTCAACAACCCCACCTACGCCGCTCGGCCAAGCTACAACTTTTACAACATCTGGGACTTCCTCAACGACGCCCCACACACAGAGAACGGCAGCTTCAGCCCAATCACCGGTACACCCACCACAAACCGGCAGGACGACCGCGAAAATCTCTGGGGCTTCTTCGTCCAGGACGACTGGAAGATCCGTCCCAACCTCACCTTCAACATCGGCCTGCGCTACACCTACCTCGACGCGCTCTATACCAAGCAGAACAACCTCAGCACCGTCGTCCTGGGCTCAGGAGCCAGCGCCTACACGGGCCTCTCCATTCGACACGGAGGCCACCTCTGGAGCCCCCAGAAAGGCAACTTCGGCCCCCAGTTCGGATTCGCCTGGAGCCCAGACGCATTCCACAGTAAGTTCGTCCTTCGCGGCGGCTACGGACTCAACTACAACGAGGAAGAGATCGCCATCACAGGCAACGCATACAACAACCCCCGGGCATCATCAACGCCTCCTTCACCAGCGGCAGCCCGGCTTCCATCAATCCGAATATCCTCTACGCCATCGCGCCAGCCTCGCACTCGCTCTTCGGCTTTCCGCCAAACCCCAATACCATCGGCACCTTTAATAATGCCGGTCTCCCGGTCAATGGGGGCATCGGCCTCACTGCCTTTCCCGCCAATCTGCCCACAGCCTACACTCAGCACTTCTCACTCGATACCCAGTACGACCTCGGCCATCAGCTCGTCGCAACCGCCGGATACTCGGCCAGCGTAGCGCATCACGCCATCATCCAGTCCAACGCCTACGTCTCTGCAGTAGCGGACGGCATTCCTCTCAACCCTCTCGCCAATAACGTGGACTACTTCGGCAACTACGGCGGTGCCAGCTACAACGCCTTGCTCCTCGGCCTCAAGCACGCCATGGCGCATCACTTCCAGGTGGACGCTCAGTTCCAGTGGTCCAAAAGCCTGGACAACACCTCACAGCCCTACTACGAAGATCCGTATCCCTTCAACTCATCGCTCGCCTGGGGTCCCTCAGACTACAACGTAGGCAAGGCCTTCAAGATCTACGGCGTCTGGCAACCTGTCATCTTCACCGGCGGTCACGCCTGGCTTGAGAAGATCGTCGGAGGCTGGTCTCTCAGCGGTATCTTCAACCTCCACACCGGCTTCCCCTGGATGCCAACTTTTAGCACCGGAAGCAGCCTTTACTACCCCAACAGCGGCTACACCACCCTTCGTCCCGCTGCCTATCTGGGCGGTGCGGGCCACAACTACAGCAACGATGCCTTCAAATCCGGACCCGGCGTAGGTACCGGCGTCAATAAGAACTTCCCCTTGGCTGCCGCAAACACCGGAACCGCCTACTACACTAAGCCCGCATTCACCCCGGATCCGGGATCCCGCAGCTTCCGGGAGTCGGCAGAAACGCACTCGTAGGTCCTGGATACAAATCCCTCGACGGTACGCTCACTAAAGCCTTCGGACTTCCTAAACTCCCCGTATTGGGTGAAAATGCGAGGATCGAGATCCGCGCTGACGCCTTCAACTTCTTCAACAACCTCAACTTCAGCCCGTCCAGCGTCTCCAATAACATCACGGCAACCAACTTCGGCCAGGCACAGTCAGCTCTCGGTGGCCGTATCGTCAACCTGCAGGCTCGCTTCAGCTTCTAACCCGCTGCCTGCCTCTCACTCGAAAGAGGATGCTTCTCCGGAAGCATCCTCTCTTCACGTCTTCGCACGGAACCAATCTCGCACCTCCAAATCGAAGACCGTGCGTTTCTGCTCTTCAGAAAAAAGCCGCTGCCTCATTTATGGTGCAAAATTTACGGCAATGATTTTTTACCGCCCAAAACACGAAAACCCGCGTCATTCCTGCCTCCGCACCACGAGAAGCGATGTCAATTCACCACGTTTCACCACCAGAAAACCACGCTCTCACCACCAAATCACCACATGCTGCAACACCTAAGGGGTTTTCCATGATTCGAACCCGCGCACTCGTCCTGGCGGCACTTAGTCTCAGCTTTTTCAGCGGAATTTCTCTCCACGCCCAAACAACAGAGCAGGTTCGCGTGGACGCCCATGCCGACACAACTCCCTTCCCCCATTTCTGGGAGCAGACCTTCGGGTCGGGTCGCGCCATCCTCTCCCTGCGCCAGAGCTACCGCGACGATCTCCGCGCAGTCAAAAATGTGACCGACTTCAAATCAGTGCGCTTCCACGGCATCCTTCTCGACGAGGTTGGCCTTTACGACCCCGACGCGACAACGCAGAATCCCGGACTGCCTCCTGAAAAAGTTCAGGGTGCCGGCATCTACAACTTCTCGTACATCGACCAGATCTACGACGGCCTTCTCGCGAACGGCGTTCGTCCCTTCGTCGAACTCTCCTTCATGCCCCGCAAGATGGCAGCCGACCCAAACCAAACGCAGTCCTTCTTCTATAAACCAGTCGTATCTCCACCAAAGGACTACGCTCTTTGGGACGCGATGATCACCGCCTTTGCCCAACACCTCATCGACCGCTACGGCATCGACGAAGTCGCGACCTGGAACTTCGAAGTTTGGAATGAGCCGAACCTCGACTTCTGGGGCGGCCGTCCCAACATGCCCACTTACTTCGAACTCTACGATCACACCGCGCTCGCACTTAAAAGTCAGCCAGAGAATCCGTGTAGGCGGCCCATCGACGGCACAAGCCGCATACGTAGGGGACTTCCTCCAGCACTGCAAGGATCACAACATCCCCGTTGACTTCGCCTCAACCCATGTCTACGCGAACGACACCGCAAAAGATGTCTTTCACACCGACGAACAGATTCCGCGCGACGTCATGGTCTATCGCGCAGTAAAAAAGTGCACGACGAGATCGTGGCCTCACCCTACCCAAAGATGCCGCTCCTCTTCAGCGAGTACAACGCCAGCTATTCGAACGAGCCCGACGTGACGGACACCACCTACATGGGACCCTGGCTGGCGAACAACATCCGCCAGTGCGACGGCCTCACAGAGTCGATGAGTTACTGGTCGTTCTCCGACGTCTTCGAGGAGCAGGGGTCGTACGGACGCCGTTCTACGGAGGCTTTGGCCTCATCGCCGCCGACAGCATTCCCAAGCCGTCCCTCAATGCTTTCGCGATGCTGCATCGCCTTGGAGACCGCAGAATCAAACTCGAGAACGACGACGCACTGGCAACCAGATCGAGCGACGGCGCAGTAGAAGTCGCTCTCTGGAACTATGCGCCACCCTTCGGCATCGGCGCCGCCTATACCCCTCCTCCCACGGACAAAGGTGCAGACAAAAATTCCAGATTACCGTCGCCGGCGTTCCATCAAACGCGAAAGTTGAACTCCTGCGACTGGATGACGACCACGGAAATGTAGTGAAAGCATTTGACACCATGGGGAGGCCGCGTGGCAGCCTGACGCAAGACCAGATCAAACAGTTGAAAGCAGCCGGTGCCATGGCGCCTTCAGAAGAACTCCACCTCTCCAACGGTCATCTGCAGGTCACCATACCGCCACACGGCCTCGTTCTGCTAGTAGTCAAATAAACCGCCGTTTGTAAACGACGACCGGACACAGCGACAAACTCCTGAGACAATCCGTCTCTACGACGCGAAGTGACACGCAGACTATTCACTGGTCCCGACGCTCCGATTCACCAGCAGACGTTCTCCAAACCGAACCCTCAGTCCCGAACGAGGTACCAATGCCCACTCGCCGAAGCAAACTCCTATCGCTCTCCCTGATTCTTCTCTGCATCGCATGGCCAGGCCTCACTCAGTCTCAGTCGTCTCCCGACGAAGTCATCACCATCGACGCCCACGCGACAACAATTCCATTCCCGCACTTCTGGGAACAGATGTTCGGCTCCGGCCGCGCCATCCTCAGCCTGCGGGAAGAGTACCGTGAAGACCTGCGCGCCGTGAAAAAAGTCGCGGACTTCCGCTACGTGCGCTTTCACGCCATCCTTCACGACGAAGTCGGCGTCTACAACGAGGACGAGCATGGCAACCCCGTCTACAACTTCGCCTACGTCGACTCCATCTACGACGGCCTCCTGAAAAACGGTGTGCGCCCCGTGGTGGAGATTAGCTTCATGCCCAAAAGCTCGCCTTCAATCCCGACGCACTTCATCCCTTCTGGTACAAACCCAACGTCTCGCCGCCAAAGAGCATGGAGCGTTGGGACGACCTCATCCAGCACTTTGCCCAGCACCTCGTCGACCGCTACGGCATCAACGAAGTCTCCCAGTGGTACTTCGAAGTATGGAACGAACCGAATATCGACTTCTGGAATGGCATCCCGCGACAAGAATCGTACTTCGAACTCTACGATCACACCGCACGAACCCTCAAATCCGTCAGCCCTCGCCTGCGCGTAGGAGGCCCGGCCACCGCCGCCGCACAATGGATCCCCGAGTTTCTCCAGCACACTGCGGACAATCACATCCCGGTCGACTTCGTCTCAACTCACGGCTATGCCGACGACACAGTCCACAACATGTTCGGCACCAACGAAGACATCCCCATGGACGACCGAGTAGGCCGCGCCATCGCAAAGGTTCGCGGAGAGATCAACCACTCCGCCACACCTCACCTTCCACTCTTCTGGACGGAATGGAACGTCCCCGGCATGATGGAGGCTCGTGACACCATCTACGTCGGCCCTGCTCTCGCCAACACAGTACGCGAGTGCGACGGCAACGTAGACATGCTCTCCTTCTGGACCTTCTCCGACGTCTTCGAGGAAGGCGGACCCACCAGTACCCCTTCCGCGGCGACTTCGGCCTGCGCGCCTTCGACGGCATCAACAAGCCCAGCTACTACGCCTACGGTCTCCTGCATCAACTCGGAGATCAGCGCCTTGCCAATTCCTCCAACAACATAATTGCGACGCGCACACCCAACGGAGATCTGGCGATTGCAGCCTGGAACCTCGTTGACCCCGGCCAACAAGGAAGCTCTCGCGAGCTAAACCTCCATCTCTCCGGCGTCCCGCAAAACGCGAAGGTCGCAATTCAACGAGTCGATGAGACCCACGGAAACGTCCTGCCGCAGTGGGCCGCAATGGGGAAACCCAAAAACCCGACGCCCCCACAGGCCGAGCAGCTAAACCGCGAGACCGCACTTCCCGCCCCAGAAGTTACCGCACTTCGCAATGGAACCTTACACCTTAGCCTCAGCCCGAACGCGCTGCTACTGATCCACGTCGAAAACCCACAACATTGAATCGGCTCAACCCAAGCCGTCTCACTGACTGGCTCAGATTGAGGCTCGGAGCATCCACACCCAGATCGTCCACATTGTGCGCAGCGGCATCCGCCCAGGTCGAAGAAATTCAAGAAGCTGAGCATGGAATCTCCATCTACGGCCTTCAACCCGAACAGGCCCAACGACGCAGACACATCTAGGATGCCGAAATCATTATCCACTGCACGGTGGTCACCGGCGCAGATGGTCGATCGGGCCGTGTATGGGGATAATTCCTTCGGTTCTGGACTCAGCCCACCTAGCGACCGTCTGGTTCACCTCACAGCATGCGCGCCGCCCATCATGACCGAGTTGCACGAGTTCGGAATGACATATCCGTCCCCCCATGGCGAAATATTGTCATAAAAGAAATCTCCTCTCTACCAAAGACCGCCGAAGAGTGTATCTTCGCTGAACAACTATGACCGTCTATGCGGACCTCTCAACCAAAACATTACCCGCCAGTTTGAGGGCAACCCAGGCTGCGGACAGCGTGACTGCATCTCTTCCATCGGACTGGCGGCCGTCTGCAGCTGCTCGTCATCGGTCCGCTCCTGCCGCTTACCTCTTCATGGCCTCAGCCAAAATAGGCGAAACCTGCAAAGCTCTCTTCGCCAAAACCGATCATCCAAATAAAACCATCTCCATTTGAAATCCTGTGAGGAAAACATGCACTTCAAAAACCGGAATGGGATTACACTTCATGGCAACGAAAGAGGGACGATGATCGAAGAATGTATCGGCCGACCAGAAGTTGAACTAAGGCGCGAACTCGTCCAGTTCGGCAAATGGCTCTCGCGACTCGGCTTTATGCCGGGAACCTCGGGAAACCTTTCCGTCCGGCTCGATCACGAGCGCCTGCTGGTCACTCCCACCGGCATGAGCAAGTACCTCATGCGCCCCTCCGACATGGTCATCGTCGACCTCGAAGGACGTCAGCTCACTGGCTCGCGAAAGGTCACCAGCGAACTCAGCATGCACCTCGCCGTGTACCAGATGAGAGCGGACATCGAAGCCGTCGTCCACTCCCATCCCCCATCGCAACCGCCTTCGCCTGCGCCGGCCGTGCCCTCGACGAGATGCTCTGCCAGGAGGCGGTCATGACCCTCGGTTCAGTTCCTCTGGCCCGATATGCCACCACCGGTACCGACGAGGTCGCGGCAAGCCTCAGACCCTTCATTCCCCATCACACCGCCATCCTCATGGCCAATCACGGTGCCGTTGCGTACGCCCCTACGCTCCTCGACGCCTTCCTCAAGATGGAGACCGTCGAGCACCTCGCCCACATCCGCCTCGTCGCCCACCAGCTAGGCTCCTCGCAGACCCTAAGCGACGATCAACTCGACGATCTGCGCCGCGCAAAACAAAAATACCTTCGCAACGCGACTTCAGGAACCTGCTGTAAATATCCTCCAGCTTCACCCACGTCCAAAGTCGATAAACGCGTTTTGCGGATCAGTATGCAGCAGCGTCACGTCTACCATGTCCCCCACATCGAGCCCCTGCGCGCCTCGTACCACCTTACCCTCCACCGGAGGATCGAATACTCGAACATAGGTCCCTTTATCGTTCGCGCCGGTGATCACTCCGTGAAAGCTCTTCCCCAGGCTACTGGCCAAAGCCACCGCTGCCACTCGCTTCAGCATGGCCCGTTCCACCTTACGCCCCGCTGCCTCTCTCTCGTTGCAGTGCGTCGCAATCGCCTCAAGCTCATCGTCGGTATAAGGAGCAGCCCCTCCGGCCAGCATCGCCTTCACTACCCGCTGTGTCACTAGGTCCACGAACCGCCGGTTCGGCGCGGTCGAGTGCGCGTAGTCCTGCGCCGCCAGCCCGAAGTGCCCCTGCTGCTCCGCATCGTCGTCGCCCTTAGCCAGAACATACTCCCCCGGCCCCATCAGCTTGATGATCGCCAGCGACAGATCCGGATAGTGCACCGCGTCCGACTCCCTCTGCGCCTGCAAAAACGCGTTCAGTGCGCCCGAGTCAGGCTGAGCCGGCAGCACCGTCCCATGCCGCCCCACAAGCTCCACAATCCGCGCCCACCTCTCCGGCGATCGCACCACCCTCCGAATCGACGACCGCTTCGCCTCCCGCAGCATCCGCGCCATTGTCTCGTTCGTAGCAATCATCAACTCTTCAATCAAATCGCTCGCCCGATTATGAAACGCCGTCCCAATCGACTGCACCTTGCCATCCACCACCACCGGATCAGCCTCCACCCGGTTGAACTCCAGAGCGCCCATCTTCACCCTCTGAGCCCGCAGCGCCAGCGCCGCGTCATCCTGCAGCCGCAGTTGCTCCTGGAGATCAACCGAAGCAGCCACCTTCGCATCCGGCTCCGTCTTCCCTTCGAGCCACGGCCCTACATGGCTGTAAGCAAGCTGCGCCCTGTTCCGAACCTGCGCCCTGTAGAGGGCAGTGTCCTGCACCCTCCCTTGACCATCCACTACAAACTCAACAACCACAGCCATCCGATCCTCGTCTTCATTCAAGGAGGTCAGATCCGTTGAGAGCTCCGACGGCAGCATGGAAAAATTACGCACCGCCGTGTAAACCGTCTGCGTCTGCTCCGCCGCATGCCGATCCAGAGGCGTATCCTTCAGCACCGAACCCGCAACATCGGCGATCCCCACCCTCACGCGCACCCCACCATTCACACGCTCGGCCACTTCGATCTGGTCGAGATCCCGTGAAGTGTCATTGTCGATCGAAGACCACAACAGCCCACGCAGATCGCGAACATCCGCATCGGCCTTTGCTCCCTCAGCCGCACGAATCGCCGCCACTTGCGCGTCGCTGCCTTCAGGAAAATCGATATGAAAACCTTCGCGAACCATCTCAGCGGAGGCAGAAGCAACAAGATCAAAGGGATGAGCAGACATGCAAGGGAAGCGTACCACGTGAGTGCTAACTCTCCGAAACCATCTCCTCCAGCGCCAATGCCAATCGCCCCGCCCAACTCGAAACCCGCGCTGCATCCGCGCCGGTCACATCGTCCCGGCTACCCTCCAGCACTGCGAGCTGCACCGCAAAGTTCCCAACCGTCGAGCTCTCCGCCGCACCACGAAACAGCTCCAATCCCGTAGCCTCCTGCGTCAGCCGATTCAGAAAATCATTTTGACTCCCGCCACCCACCACAAACAGCCGCTTTAACTTTTTGCCACTATGAAAGGCCACGCGCTCCAGCACCTCAGCATACCGAGCCGCCAGGCTATGAAAGATCAAACTCGCAAACGCCGGAGCATTCTCCGGTCCTTCACGTACAGTCTGCAACCCGTTCCGCACCCGTTGCGCGTTGATCCTCTGCGGCATCCCCCAGCCAGCAGCAGATCAGAATCGTCCACATCCAACAGCCCATCGGGCTTCGCAACCTTCTCCGCCGCGGCCACCAACTCCGGTACGGTCCACTCCCGCCCCTCCGCTGCCCATTCATGCAGACATTGCCGGACCAACCACATGCCGTTCACATTCTTGTGAAAGCAGACTCTTCCTCCCACCGCTCCAAGGTTCGTGAAATTTTCCGCCGCCACAGCCGCATTATTTCTTGGCCCTTCCAGTACAGTCCCCACCAGCGACCACGTTCCCGAGCTGATGTAGGCCCAATCATCCCCCACCGCAGGAATCCCCGCGATCGCCGAAGCAGTATCATGACAGGCCGGAGCGATCAGAACCGTATCCCGAAACGCCGTCAGCTTCGCCAGTTCGCAACTCAACTTGCCAACCTCAGTTCCCGGAGGAACCACCTTCGGCGCAAGCCCAACATTCAGCTCCGCTGCCTGAAAGATCTCCTCGCACCACTTCCGAGTCTTCAGATCCACCATCTGCGAATGAGTCGCGTTCGTAAACTCCGCCACCCGTGCGCCACCCCAACGCGACAAAATGTACTCCGGCAGATTCATCCACTGACTACCCGCAGGCAGTCCCTGCAACCGATCCGCATACAGCTGATAGAGAGTGTTAATACGAAGCAACTGTACTCCCGTGCACTCGCGCAGCCGCTCAGGCGCAATCTCGACGTGCAGAATCTGCTCCGCCTCAATCGTTCTCTCATCGCGATAACAAAATGGATCAGCCAGCGCCTTTCCATCTGCATCGACACGCACATAGTCCACGGCCCAACCATCCACTGCAATCGAGCGCACGCCCTCCACTGCAATCTCCGCGCAGAGTCGAAGCCCATGCTCCAACCCAGCTTCAATCATTCTTAGATCCCACCGCAGTCCACCATCTGCCTCACGCGGAGCGTTGGCAAACCGATGCACCAGCGTAATCTCTGACCCTCCCGCCACCCATCGCAGCAGCGAAACCCGGCAACTCTCCGCTCCCAGGTCCACCGCTATCAGAGCCCGCGTATCCTGCGGAACCAGCGCCATATCTGGCGTCCGTCTCATCGCGTGCCTCTCCTATCGCAGATACGCTTCCGTCAAACCGCCGTCCACTGGAATCAAATGACCGGTCGTGCATCGAGCGAGAGGCCCCGCAAGGAACATAATGGCCTCCGCACAATCCTTGGGATCAATGGGCTGATGAGTCAAAGTCCGCGTCGCATAAAACTGCGCCAGTACGTTCCGCAATCCGTCATCGGTATCCGTCTCTTCAAACGGGAGCTTGTACTTCTTCAACGAAGCAATCACGCGATCTCGCGGGAACATCGTCGAGCCCTTCACCACCGTAGCCGGACTGATACCATTCACCCGCACCTTCGGTGACAGCGAAACCGCCAGCTCACGCACCAGGTGACTCAAAGCCGCCTTACTCACGTCGTACGCCTCACTACCCCGCTTTGCCACAACAGCATTGGCCGAACTCGTCAGCACCACGCTCCCATCAAGCCCCTGCTCCGCAAAGATCTTCGCCGCCTCGTCGGTCAGCAAATAGTTCGCCGTGACATTCACCTCAAGCGTCAAAGCCCACTGCTCATCACTAATCACACCATCCGGCGATGAAGGAAAAAGAGCAGCCGTGTTGATCAAAATGTCGATCCCACCAAACTGTTTTACCGTCGCCTCAAGAGCAGCCTTGATCGTCTTGCGATCGCGAATATCGATGCTCTTCCAGCTAACCGCCTCTTTGCCTGCAATAGCCTTTATCTCCTCAGCAACCGCCTCTGCACCCCTTACATCGCGGTCGGCAACCACAACATGCGCGCCGCGTTGAGCCGCCAGCAGCGCGACCTCTCGCCCAATTCCACTTCCACCGCCAACCACCATGGCGATTCGCCGGCTCAGCTCCTTCTCCGGCGGCTGTCTGCGAATCTTCGCCTCTTCCAACTTCCAGTACTCAATCCGGAAAGCCTCACTCGGAGGCAGCGCAACATAGTTCGCATGCACCGTAAACTGATCCGCGGAAGCCGCCGGGCCCGCCTGCGGAATATCCGGGGTCCCCGGCGAGCTTGCTCGCTGGGGTGAAATATCCTTACAGTCCACGCCCGCACCCAAGGCCCCCGCACCCTGCATCACGCCAATCGCATTGATGTAAAATTCTCCGGTAATCCGCGACTCGGTCTTGTTCTTTCCAAAGCTGAACATTCCCACACCCGGCACTAGCACCACGGTAGGGCTTGCATCCCGCACCGCTGGCGAATCCTTCACCGCGTGCTTCTTGTAGTACTCCGCATACTCCGCGCGATAGGTCTCCAGCGAACTCTCAATCAGCTCCTTCAGCTCCGCCGGATCACCCGCCGGGTTCCAATTGATAAACATCGGCCGAATCTTCGTTCGAATAAAGTGGTCCGGGCAACTTGTCCCCAGGTGTGCCAACTGCTCCGCATGCGCCGAGTTCACAAACTCCATCACCTGCGGCAGATCGCTGAAGCTTCCGATCCATCTTTGCTTCCGCGACACAACTCCACGCAGATTCGGCATCACCCGCAAGGCCACCGCCGCCCTGTCCTCGCGGCTCTTCACCTGCCCGCCGCCAAAGTGCTTATGCCCCTCCACCGAACCATGCCGTTCAATAAACTGCCCCAGCCGATCGATGATCGTAATCGTACTCAGGTAGCTCTCACGCTGCGTATCGCCCCACGTAAACAGCCCATGGCCGCCAAGCACCACGCCATCGCACCCCGGCGTCTCCTCCACAATCTTCTTCAACATCATTCCCAGCTCAAACCCTGGCCTCTGCCACGGCAACCACGCCAGCTTATGCCCAAACTCCGTATTGAACTCCTCCATCTTGATCTTCCCATTCGCCGAGGCCGCCAGCGCGATCCCCCAGTCCGGATGCAGATGGTCCACATGTGCAAACGGCAAAAACCCATGCAGCGGAGTATCAATCGAAGCCGCGACGGGATTATTCCCGAACGTGCACAGCGGGTACATCTCCACCATCTCGTCTTCGAGATCCACCCCGCGATACGCCTTCTCCAGCGCCAGCAGCTTCTCCATGTAGAGCGTCGCAAACCCCGCACGCTTGATGCTGCCGAGATCGCCACCACTGCCCTTCACCCAGAGAATCTGCTTCGTCTTACCATCCAGCGGATCGACCTGCTCCAACTTCGAACTGGTATTTCCACCGCCGAAGTTGGTAATCCGCAGATCCGAGCCCAACAGGTTCGATCGATATCTCAGCAGCTCCGGTGCATCCAGCTTTGCCGCGACCGCCTCATCCCAACGATCTTCCAAAAACCGCAGCCCACTCTGTGCCGTCGTCATGTGTCAACCTCTGTCGTCTCGGCCAATTGCAGGCCCCGACTATCATTCCACACGCAACACCAATACGGCAACTATTTCCAATGAGAAAACTAGCTCAAACTTGCACTTCGCTAAGCGACTCCCGAGTCACCATCTTATGAGCCACATAGTTATAGGGAGGAACCGTCTGTCCCCGCAGCAGCGACAGACCAAGATGAATCAAACTCGGCCCATAAGAGCTCGCCTCATGGGAGACCGACCCGATCAACGGCGATTTATCCCTCCGCATCTCCTGCATCGCCTCTGCAATGCAATCCTGCCCCACAATCGCCACATGCCTCTCGCGCTTCTGCTCCCGCACCGCATCCACCGCACCCAGCGCGCTCGAGTCCGTAGCCGCAGCAATCAAAATGTGTTTGTCCTTCGGATGTCGCTGCAAGAAATCTGAGATCAGCTTCTTGCTCCGATCGCGCATCCCACGCCCGTCAATCCGCACAAACACCTCAACCGGCAACTCTGGATGTCCGCTCCTCACCCCTTCAAACGCCCCAGTTATCCGGCTCTGCACTAACTGCCCCGCCTCTGCCAGATCCAACCCAATCACCCAATCGACCTTCCCCTCCCAACTCGCCGTCGCATGCGCCCCAAGCGTCTCCCCGGCCTCAATCCCGACCCGGTAGTTATCCACCCCAAAATAAGTCGCATGAGGGTGCGGAATATCGATTGCGATCAGCGGAATCTTCGCGCCCGCGATCTTATCCCCAATCATCGGAGCAACCTCATGCTCCACCTGGAACTCGATCACCAGATCCACCTTGCTCGAGACAAACTCCTCCGCGTTCCTCAAGGCAGTCGCCGAGTCATAACGGTTATCCAGAATCAGCAGATCGACGCCCACCGCCGCAGCCGCATCCTTCAGACTCTCGGTCACCTCCACAGAAAACGGCATATCCGCGCTCTGCCCGCCAAACCCGAAACGCATCTTCTTGGGCCGCGTCACCTGCCTATACATCCCATCGGGAGACTGCGAAAGATATCCCCGATGAACAAACGTCTTCAACACCCGGTACACAGTCGTCTTCGAGATCCGCGTCTGTCGATGGATCGATTCCAGCGTCATCGGCTGGTTTTCCGATTGCAGCAGCTCCAAAATATCCAGCGCCTTCGACAGCACGGGAATCAGATAAAGTCGTTTCGAGGTCTTTCGTACCGCCATAGTCTCCCGCTGAGGAGCAACCACTCAGCCGATCCATTATGCTGCAGATGCGTTGGTTTCGCTAATGGAATTCCCCGTCCAGCCCGAAGCATATCGTACGGACCGTCAATCCTCACCTCTAGACAGCCCACAGAATTCCGGTAATGTAACACTCTGTGTTTTCAATCTGCGGTGTGCTACAAGAGAAATACCTTGCCCCGGCCCAACACATCCGCTGACTTTTCTGCCTATGGCTTTACCTTCTCGTTCCCGTCGATCGTAGCGATCCTCTTCGCCGTAACGCTCCACCTCAACGCTCAGCAATTTACGTTTCAGCGCTTCGATCAGGACGAAGGCCTCAAGAATCACGACGTCTTCAAACTCATCCAGGACAAGACCGGCTATCTCTGGGCCGCCACGGAAAACGGACTTTTTCGCTACGACGGCGCAGAGTTTCATCGCTTTGGCGCGGCCGACGGAATCCTCGAAAGCCTGGTCATCGAGGTCGATCAGGACGACTCCGGCCGCATCTGGGCAGCGACCAACGATCACCTCTACTATCTCTCGGGCTCTCGCTTTGAAGCCATTCCCTTCACACCCGGCGCACAGTTCACCCCCGGCCAGCACCTGACCTCTATCGACTCCCGGCACATCCTCTTCCTCAACAAGGGCACTCTGATGCTCGCTCAGCCCGCCAGCACTCCGCAACACTGGATCATCACTCCCTACTTCAATCCTCAACAGATGGCCGCCCATCCCCAGCTATCCCAGCTGCACAACGTCTTCGCAGATCACGACGGCTCCCTCTGGCTGGCCTGCGCCGAACAACTCTGTCACATCAACGGCAGTCAGATCGACATGCTGGGCGATCAACAAGGAGTTCCCGCCGAGCCTTGGCAAGTTATCTTTCGTGACAGCCAGAACGCTCTCTGGATAAGAAACAGCCAGCACATCCGCGCATTCGCCCCAGGAGGCAGCACCTTCGTCGACCGCAGCATCGCTCCGACGACCCGCGGAACCTTCAGCGGATCAGGCATCCTCACCATCGCCGAAGACCGCAGCGGCCGCGTCCTTACTCAAACCTCCACCGGCATAGCCCGATGGAGCGGAGACCACTGGCAACTCTTCGACCGCACCAACGGGCTCGACTTCTCCGATATCAGCTCCATCGTCTCCGATCACAACGGCGCTCTCTGGTTCAGCAGCCGCGGCCACGGCCTCCGCCGCTGGCTCGGTTACGACGAGGTAGAAAACTGGACCGTCGCGCAGGGACTCGGCAACGATGTCGTCTGGACCATCTTTCGCGATCGTCAAAACCACATCTGGTTCGGGGACGAAACTCAGGTAAGCCAGCTCGACGAAACTCAAAACCGCATCCTCCCTTCAAAGAGTCTTCCGCCAGGTCCCTTCCAAAAGACCACCGGCATCACGCAATCTCCCGACGGCTCCCTCTGGATCGTCAACATCTACGGCCAGCTCTTACACTCCAATCCCACCACCCAGCGATTCACCCAGATCGCAAAGCTGCCAACCATCGCCAGGCTCTTCACCGACTCCTCCCATCGCATATGGCTACTCTCCCGCGAGGGCCTATACGTCATCAAAGATCCGGTCTCAGATCCTCACCCCGAAAAAGTCGGCAGTACCCTGACCGCCACCGACGCCTTCGCAAACGCAACCGAAGCTGCCGACGGCACACTCTGGTTCATCTCCGACCATCATCTCTACCGTCTCTCCGGCAACCAACATAGCGAACCCGATCAATGGACCGAGATCGCTCTCGACAAAGCCCTCATCCAGGGACAGATGCGTGGCATTGCCGCCGCAGCTGACGGCACCCTCTGGATCGGTGGCGGACTTTCTTCCCTCCTCCATCTCCGCATCGACAACAATCAAGGACATCTCCTCGCGTCTTTCACCAGTCCCGAAATCGTCTCCACCGACATTCAGTTCGTACAGTTCGACCGCCGCGGCTGGCTCTGGGTCGGAACTGACCTCGGCGTCAACGTCTTCAACGGAACAGACTGGAAGCTCCTCACCCAACGCGACGGCCTCCTCTCGAACGATACCAATGAAGGAGCCTTCTTCGCCGACAGCGATGGCTCCGTCTGGGTCGGCGTCAACGGCGGAGCTATCCATCTTCTCCACCCCGAACACCTCTTCTCCAACGCGCCTCTCAAGGTGATGATCGAGTCCGCAACCCTTGGCACTCGCCCCCTCAATCTCGCCGCTAACAAAGACATATGGCGCTGGCGCGACGTTCCCCTCGACGTCGCATTCACCTCACTCAACTACGACCGTCAGGGCTCTACGCTCTTTCGATATCGCCTCCTCGGCCTCGAGCCCGCCTGGAATCAAACCGCCTCGCACCATCTGCACTACGCCGCCATGCCACCCGGCAGCTTCCGCTTCGAAGTCGAAGCCATTGACCCTGATCAGCAGAGACACTCCGCCATCGTCTCCTTCGAAGTCTCCATCCGGCCTCCGTGGTGGCGCACTCGCATCTTCTATCTTTGTCTCGCGGTTCTCTCCTTCCTCTGCTCTCTTCTCTTCTGGCATCTGCGCGAGCGCCGGCTCATCAAGCGACAGCTGCTGTTGGAAAAACTCGTAACGCAGCGCACCAGCCAACTCGAAGCCGAAAAGAGTGAGCTCCTCACAACTCGCGAAGCCCTCCACCACCAGGCCACTCACGATGCGTTGACAGGCCTGTGGAACCGATCCGCAATCCTCGACATCCTTCAGCGCGAATTGGACCACGCCCGCCGCGAGGGCGCTCAACTAGCCGTCGTTTTAGCAGACATCGACTATTTCAAAAAAATCAATGACACCCTCGGCCACCTCGCCGGTGATCTCATCCTGCGCGACGTAGCTCATCGCATGGCACAAAATATCCGCCCTTCGGATTTCATCGGGCGCTACGGTGGAGAAGAGTTCCTCATCGTTCTGCCAGGACTCCCTGAAGGTGATACCCCTGCGCGTCTCAGCCAGATCCAGCACGCCATCTCCCAGGCGCCCTTTTTCTATCTCGCCGAATCCATCCGCGTTACCTCAAGCTTCGGAGCAGCCTGGATCAACCTCGAAACCATCAGCGTTGAAGACATGATTCGCAACGCCGACGAAGCTCTTTACGCCGCCAAAGCCTCTGGCCGCAACCGCATTGTCTTCTACCGCAGCCCCCACAACCAAACCGTCTCTCCGGAACAGCCTGAGCACCGCCTTACCACTCGCGACCGCCATCACGACGACAATATCTCTCAGACATAACTCGAAACGCTGCGTGCATTCCTATTCGCTCGCTCGCGCGTAATCTTCTCCACGTACCCACTCTCCGCCAACGCCTTCAGAGGCTCCCCCGGCAATCCGCGCGCCACCCGCCACTCCCTCACAACCGGCCGCACATCGTGCCAGAAGGTGTCTCTGAAGCACTCCTCCGCCTCCACCAGCCGACACTCCTGCTGCAACTCCGCAAGCCTCGCCTGGTCAATCAACGCCGCCTTCGCATACAGTTCCTGTGCCGTCACTACCGTCTGCACCATGGCCTCCACCTTGCCTTTAAGGTTGTGGCTCTGGTCGATCATGAACGCGACATCCGCACGATCCCTCTCGCCCGCACTCAAAATCTCATGGAAGATTCGAAACACCTGGTAAGGATCGATCGAGCCCAGCGTCAGGTCATCGTCCGCGTACTTCCGGTCGTTGAAATGAAATCCTCCCAACTCCTTCACATGCAGCAACCACGTTACGATCTGTTCAATATTTGTGCTCGGCGGATGATGCCCCGTATCCACCAACACCTTCGCCTTCGGCCCGCACCGTCGCACCAACTCCAGCGCCATCCCCCAGTCAGCAATATCGGTGTGATAAAAAGCCGGTTCGAACGGCTTGTACTCGATCAGCATCCGCTGATCTTCACCCAGCGCAGCATGAACCGCGCCCAGCACCTCTTCCATCCATCCAATCCGCTTGCGAATACTCTGCGTCCCCGGGTAGTTCGACCCATCCGCAATCCACAACGACAGATCCTTCGACCCAAGCTCCCGCCCAATCTCCGCCGAATCCAGCAGATGCTTCAGCGCAATCCCGCGAATCTCCGCGCTCGGATTCGCAATCGATCCGTACTTATACTCCGCGCTCTGAAAAAGATTCGGATTGATCGAGCCAGATCTCATCCCATACTTCTTCTCGAGCGCTTGAATCGCAGCAACGTCCGCCTTCCCATTCGGCAGATCCCACAGCACATGCAGCGCAACCGTAGGGCTCGCTCCCGTCAGAGCATTCACCTGCGCGGCATCGCTGAACTTCTCTTCAATCGTCGTTGCAGCCCCGCCTTGGACGAACTTCCCGAAACGCGTACCGGTATTCGCAAATCCCCACGATGGAACTTCGATTCGAAAACTATCCAGTGCACTGAACACTCTTTGTGCATCCCGCTCTGCAACTCCAGCACCGTTGTTTCCCATCTCTCAATCCCTCGCAGATCCGATATATTACGATATAGAAATATACTCTCTATTGAAACATGAGCAGACTGCGCCTTTTGTCTGCCATTTGTCAAAAGATTTCTTTCACGCTTCAAACAATCAGGATCACATCCAGAAATCGCGGGCCATGCACCCCTTTGATCCGCGTCATCTCGATATCTGCCGTCGCAGACGGCCCCGAAACAAACGTAGTCGCCAGCCCCGCGGTCCGTTGTAGCAGCGCCATAGACTCCGGCACCGTCTCCACCACATCCTCCGCCCTCACAACACAGAGGTGATAGTCCGGTACCAGCGTCGCCGCTCGTCTTCCCTGCCCCGCCACACTCTGCAGCACGAACGTCCCCGTCTCCGCAATCGCCAGCGTCGCCCCCGTCATCACCCCATCGACACCATCCAGCTCCTCCGGGGACAATCCCTCATCCACCACAAACTCCACCTCACCTGCTGAGGCCGGCTGCCATGCAACAGGGAATCCCATCGGCACCACCACCCGCCGAACTCCGCGCTCAGCCAGAAGCTCAGCTACACTTTGCCCTACACCGTCACCCGCAACCCGAACCACTCGCGCGTCATAATCCCGCAGCCGATCCTCCAGCAATGCCAACACCTCCTCTCGCTCGCGCGTCCCCTTCCGTCGATACTTCCGCACAATCCGATCCCACCCAATCTTCGCCGCAGTTCCATCCGACGTTCCACCTATAGCCGCCCTTATCCGCCGCAACATCTCGTCCCGTGCCGAATTTGTAACCGTATCAGTCGCCATTGCCGCCCCGCCTCTCCCACCAGTCCCGAAACGTCTCCTTCGGCATCTCCCGCAGATCTCTAACCTGAGTCCAACCGCCCAGCAGCCCCGGCAGCCATCCAATCCATCCCTCGCCCTGTCCATCCCTATGCACCAGCGGCCTTTCAGCCACCCGCCCCAGCCGCTGAGCCGCCCTGAACCTCCGCTCGCTCCGAAAGATCATAGCCATCGCCTTCATCGCCCCGGCCTCTACGTCAAATAACCCCGCGACCCCAGCCGTATTCTGCTTCACCACCTTATTCCGCAGATGAATCAGTACTTCTGGAATATTGATCTTCACCGGACAAACCTCGTAACACGCTCCACACAACGAAGAAGCATAGGGCAGAGACTGCGCATGCTGCATCTCCTGCAACTGCGGCGTCAAAATCGCTCCAATAGGCCCCGCATACACGCTTCCATACGCATGCCCACCCGTCTGCCGATACACCGGGCAGGCATTCTGGCAGGCCCCGCAACGTATGCAGTTCAGCGTCTCTCGTCCCTCCTCATCCTCCAGAATCTCCGTCCGCGCGTTATCCATCAACACCACATGAAACGCCTTCGGGCCATCGGTAGCATCCACCCCAGTCCAGATCGAGTTATACGGATTCATCCGCTCTCCGGTAGCAGACCGAGGCAGCAGCTGCAGCATCACCTCCAGATCCTGAAATCGCGGCAACACCTTATCAATTCCAGCGATCGTAATCAGCGTCTCCGGCAGCGTCAGACACATCCGTCCGTTGCCCTCACTCTCCACGACGCAAACCCCACCGGTCTCAGCGATCAAAAAATTCGCGCCACTCACTGCTGTCCTGACTCGCAGAAACTTCTCCCGCAAAAACATTCGCGCCGCATCCGCCAGATCCTCCGGTCTCTCTCCCAGCTCCGGCAGATTCATCTCCCGCCGAAAGATCTCACGAATTTGCTGCCTGTTCTTGTGCAGTGCAGGCACAACAATATGCGAAGGCCGATCCTCCCCCAACTGAATGATCAACTCCGCAAGATCCGTCTCAAACGGATGAATACCCGCCCCCTCCAGCGCAGAGTTCAGCTGAATCTCCTCCGTCGTCATCGACTTAATCTTGATCACCTCATCCGACCCCGAGGCCTTCACCAACCCGACAACAATCCGTCGCGCCTCCTCAGCATCCCGAGCCCAGTGCACCACTCCGCCCGCGCGCCTACAGTTCGTCTCAAACTCCTCAAGATAAAAATCCAGATACTCCATCGTGTGCTGGCGAATCTGCCTGCCCGCCTCACGCAACTCCTGCCAATCAGGCATCTCGCCGACAACTCGAGCCCGCTTCGCCTGGATCACATCCGTAGCATGCCGCACATTCTTCCGCAGCTGCGTATCCCCCAGCATCGCCTTCGCCGCCATCGGAAACGTCGGCGCCGTCTTCGGATCCAGCCCAACTCCACTCATCGCCCCACCCCGTCTTCTCCTGCCAAAATCTCCGCCAGATGCACCGTCCTCACTCCCGTCCTCTGCCGATGTAACGCTCCCTGAATATGCATCAGGCACGAGTTATCGCAAGCCGTACAAGCCTCCGCCTTCGTCTTCAGGACCGCCGTCGTCTTCTCAGCCAGCATCGCGCTCGAAACATCAGCGTTCTTCACGGCAAACGTCCCACCGAATCCGCAGCACTGCTCCAGCCCCTGCAACTCCACAAGATCAATCCCACGCACCGCCTTCAACAGCCGCATAGGCCCGTCTCCCAGCAGCAGATTCCTCAGCCCGTGGCAACTCGCGTGATACGTCACTCGATGCGGATAGTAAGCCCCCACATCCTCCAGCCCCAGCCGCTTCGTCAGAAACTCCGAAAACTCAAACACCCTTGGCAGCAGCTCCTCAACCTCCGCAATCAACTCCCGCCGGCCGATCGCCAAAGCCATCTTCGGATAATGATCGCGCATCATCGCCACACACGAGGACGAAGGAACCACCACAGCCTCCGCCCCGCGAAACTGCGCAACAAACCGCTCCAGCAAAGGCATCGCCTCCGCCTGGTAGCCAGTGTTATAGTGCATCTGCCCGCAGCATGTTTGCCCTCGCGGAAACTCCACACTATGCCCCAGCCGCTCCAGGACCCTCACCACAGCCTTACCGGTGTCAGGAAACAGAGTGTCGTTATAACAGGTGATGAACAATGAAACTCGCAGACAAACCTCCAACGAAGCAGCGTTCCGGGAATAAGATTCAATAGAGAGTATATTTCCCTAACGCAACTCGCGTCAGGTACGATAGTACCCGCTAAACCCAGGCACCACCATCATTCACCACAACGAGGCCTCGTGGGACCCAATCCTTTCATCGGCGTCATCTATCACTGGATCGGCGGTTTCGCCTCCGCCACCAACTTCATCCCCTTCCGCGGCATCAAGCGCTGGTCGTGGGAGATCTACTGGCTCATCCAGGGCTTCGCCGCCTGGATCATCGCGCCAGTCGTCCTCGCCACCCTCCTCGTCCCCAACCTCTTCGGCATCCTCCACGCCGCGCCCACATCCAGCATCCAATACGCCATCTTCTGGGGAGTCCTTTGGGGAGCAGGCGGCCTCACCTTCGGCCTCGCCATCCGCTACCTCGGCATCGCGCTCGGATACGCCATCGCCCTCGGCCTCTGCACCGCCTTCGGCACCCTCATCCCGCCCATCTACGACGGCTCCATCCACACCATCCTCCACGAGACCTCCGGCCAGATCATCCTCGCCGGCGTGCTCCTCTGTCTCATCGCCGTAGCCGTCAACGGAGCCGCCGGCCTCTCCAAAGAGCGCGAAGTCACCCCAGAAGAAAAAGCCGAAGCCGGAGAGACCGACTACAACTTCGGCAAAGGTCTAGCCGTCGCCATCTTCGCCGGCGTCATGAGCTCCTTCTTCGCCTTCGGCCTAAAAGCCGGAGCCCCCATCGGAGCCCTCGCCAAGACCGAGCTCCTGGCCCACAACCGCCTCGACCTATGGCAAAACCTCCCCATCCTCATCGTCGTTCTCTGGGGAGGCTTCCTCACCAACTTCGTCTGGTCCGCCATCCTCATCCTCAAAAACGGATCCATCAAACAGTTCACCGGCGAACCCGGCCTCAACCCTATGCGAGCCTCCCACGCCACCGGCCAAACCCTGGTCGACTTCGACCCCCTCGACCCCTCCACCTACGACCACCTCGCCCCCAGGACCCTGGCCTTCAACTACCTCTTCGCATCTCTAGCCGGAGTCATCTGGTACTTCCAATTCTTCTTCTACTCCATGGGCCAAACCAAGATGGGCAAGTACGATTTCTCGAGCTGGACACTCCACATGGCCAGCATCATCATCTTCGCCACCCTCTGGGGGCTCTTCCTCAAGGAGTGGCGCGGCACCAGTCGCCGCACCAAAACCCTGGTAGCCGCAGGCCTATTCCTTCTCATCAGCTCCACCATCGTCGTAGGCTACGGCAACTACCTCAAAGCCAACGAGGCCCCCACCACCATCACCACACGTTAGCCGCCGCTACCTCATCCACTGCTGGACTCGATCATCCGGCGCCACCCCCAGTATGCCGTCGGTAGCACTACACCGGGGAACGCGCAGTTTCTTGAATTCCCATAACCGCCTCCGCATGCATGAGTCACACGGGCTGGGCGCATCGATAGAATGACTGCATGTCGGCGTGCCGTTCATTTCATGTATTCGTTTGTGTTTGCGCCTTCTTGTGCTCGATCGAATGCACTGCCGCCGGACTAGCTTCCAAACAAGGAATTAGCCAGTATTCTCTGACTCAATGGGGACATCGCGATGGCCTTCCCTCCACAGCTATCTATGCCATCGCGCAGACCCCGGACGGTTTTCTCTGGTTAGGCACAGCGGATGGTCTCATTCGTTTTGACGGCATCCGTTTTTTCCAGGTCCCGCTTTTGGGCAAGGGAGACACAGCCTTCGGTAAGGTGAAAGCGCTTACAGCAAGCGCAGATGGTGCGTTGTGGGTCGGTACGGAGAGCGGGATGCTTGTCCGGATCGATGGCCCAGCGATGAAGAGCCTGACACTCAACCTGCCTATCTCGTCGATCCGGGAGCGCGCCGATTCCCTGATCGATGTAGAGGCTTCGAATCAGGTCTTTCGTGTCTCACCCGCGACCATGCAGATTACGACAACATGTCAGGTAGGGTCGGCTTCGGCTTCCGATTCAGATCTCCATCCACCTCAGTCGATGTCACTGGGAAAAGTCGACTCAGCGGAATGCGGTATCCAGTCCGCCCACAACGTTGCACCGTCCATCCTCGCCACCGCGCATCTCACCTCCAATCAGATTCGCAGCGTCATGCCCGATAACGATGGCAACCTGTGGTTGGCAACCCGAGAGAGCGGGGTCATCCGCGTTAGTACCGCCGCGGGGAGGCTCGCGCTGAAAAAGAACAGATCTCCGTCGTAGATGGCCTGTCGAGTGATTCCGTATGGACCCTCTTTGAAGACCGCGAACACAATCTCTGGATCGGAACGCAGAACGGCCTCAATCGGCTTCGCTACGACAAGTTCGCCACCATGACGCGCCGCTCAGGCCTTCTGAGCGACAACATAACCTCGCTGGCGGTAGTCGGAAACGAGGTCTTTGCCGGATCAGCAGTCGGCCTCAACGAGATAACAGCTACAGGTGCGAAGAGCCTTCTGCGCGAAAGCGTTCTCTCTCTTACGGGGGGCGTCGACGGCACCCTGTTCGCAGGCACGCCCCACGGGCTAAGCATAGTAAAGGATGGCCGCAGTCACGTCGTCCAGTCCGGCGTTCAGGCCACACAGATCACATCCATAGCGCAATCTTCCACGGGCGAGCTCTGGTTCTACGACCAACACGGTGGTCTCTTTCGCTGGGAGCCGGGGCATGTTGCCAACGCAGTCACCGTGCCTGCGATCCAAAACAAGGCCGTTTCGGTCATCACGGCAGGCGCGCGCGGAGAAGTGTGGTTCGGCCTTAGTACCGGCGAGATCGTCCTCTATGACGGTGTCACCTTCCACCAGTTCACCGCTGCGGATCACCTGCCGGGTGGCTCGCCCCACGCCATCTCTGCCGTCAGCGACGGCAGTGCCTGGATCGCTTCAGAACGCGGCCTCACGCGCTACAGCGGAGGAAGATTTACCTCTTGGTCCAGAAAGAACGGGCTGCCTGGCAGCCGCGTTCTGTGGGCAGTGCCAGGCCCAGGCGGCCGGCTTTGGCTCGGCTACAACATCGGTGTCGCCTCGGTGACTATCAGTGATCTTTTGCATGCTGCAACCGATCCAAAGTTTCTTGTACCGTATGATTTTTACGACGACGGGGATGGCCTTCACAACAACCCAGACCTGCACGGCAGCACTCCCGTTGCGGTTCTACCCGATGGCCGCATCTGGCTCACGGCATCGGAAGGCCTCGCCACCATTGACCCCGCGCACATCCGCAAGAACCCCGTCCCTCCGCCCGTGCATATTGTCCAGGTCACTGTGGACGATGCGAACGTGGAGGTCGCAAGAGCCATCACCCTGCCCCCGCTGACCAGCCGCATCGAGATCAACTACACTGGCCTGAGCTTCACCGACCCCCGCAAGATCACGTTTCGCTATCGGCTTCTGGGTTTTGATTCTGAGTGGCATGCGGTCTCCACACGGCGCTTTGCGACTTACACGAATCTCCCTCCAGGTAAGTACAGTTTTGAAGTGCTGGCGGCAAACGACGATGGAGTCTGGAGTACGGAGCCCGCAGTACTGGCCTTCACCCTCTTACCTGCCTTCTATCAGACGAAATGGTTCATCGCGCTATGCCTCTTGGCGCTCCTGCTTGCTATCCTCCTCCTGGTTCGGTTTAGGATTCGGTCCGTAGCCGATGGGCTTCGGCGGCGTTTCGAAGAGCGGCTGGACGAACGCGCACGCATGGCCCAGGATCTGCACGACAATCTGCTGCAGGATGTCATGGGAATCAGCCTGCAACTTGAGATCGCGGATGAACTCACTCCCCGGGAGCAGCGGGCAAGCCAATACTCGGTCGAGCCCTTCAGCTCTCTGAATCGGCCTTGGCGCAAGGACGTGGCGCACTCACAACTCTGCGAGCAACCACCGTCTCGAAGCAGGACGTGCTCCAGACACTCAAACTTGCCGCGACGCATTTCCCGGAAGACCGACACCAAGCGATCCACTACATCACCGAGGGAACAGAACTCCCTCTCCGGGCCGGCGTCGGCGATGAGATCATCCAGATTGCGTGCGAGGCCCTGCGAAATGCTCTGAAGCATACGCGTGGCGGCGTTGATGTGCGACTGAGCTATACCCCCAACGTCTTCACTCTCCATGTCGATGATGTAGGGCCGGGCATCAGCCAGCCGATCCTCGAATCGGGTCTGCCCGGACACTTCGGCCTTATGGGCATGCAGGAGCGTGCCTCCAGGATTGCGGCTACCCTTACCATCGAATCAAAGCGCGAAAATGGCACCCGGATCCTGCTCACCGTTCCTGGACACATGGCGTATCCCGACCACAAAGCGAGTCCGAGCATCTGGGGCAGACTGCGCGCACGTTGGTCGAACACACGCGTCAATCATAAAATTGACCAGAGATGACAAAAACTCCACGAATCCGAATCCTCTGCATAGACGATCATCCAATCGTCCGCGACGGGCTGATCAGCATCGTAACACTGCAGCCCGACATGGAGATCGTCGGCGCGGCTGGTTCCGGTGCAGAGGGCCTCAGCATGTTTCGAGACCTCAAGCCGGACATAACCCTCGTCGATCTTCGTCTTCGTGATACCACTGGATTCGACCTCATTCGAAACATCCTGAAACTCTCTCCCTCTGCTCGCGCCATTGTGCTCACCTCGTTTGAAGGTGACGTGGACATTGAGCGCGCTCTCGCCGCAGGCGCAAAAGGCTATGTGGTCAAGGGCATGGTCCGCGAGGAACTCCTTCAAGCGATCAGGGCCGTTCATGCCGGCAAGCAGCACGTCCCCTCCACCATTGCCGCGAAGCTGGTCGATCACCTCGCCTCAGAGAAACTCACCCAGCGAGAGTTGGATGTGCTGAAGGAAATCGCCCGCGGTAAACGAAACAAGGAGATCGGCGCAACGCTCTCCATCGCGGAAGACACAGTCAAGATGCACGTCAAGAGCATTCTGATGAAGCTGGGCGTGAACGACCGCACCGAGGCGGTTACGAGCGCTCTGCGCCGCGGCATCATCCACCTGCACTAGCCCCCGATACACCCGAAAGAGTTACCTTTTCTACGCCTAGTTTGGCGTATCGACGGCACACCATGAATCCATAGAGTGGTTCTCAAGCAGATTGTGGTTCGCAACTATCGGCGCACCCCTCAGCTGCTTCTTAGAGGACTGCCATGTGGATCGTTAGACTCGCACTCAACCGGCCGTACACCTTCGTAGTACTCGCGCTCCTGCTGTTTCTCGCAGGGCCCGTGATGTTGATGCGCACGCCCGTCGACATCTTTCCCGAGATCAACATACCAGTGGTCAGCGTCATCTGGACGTTTACAGGTCTCGTGCCTTCCGAAATGGAGTCCCGAATTACCTCCATCTACGAACGTGCTCTTACAACGACCGTTGGCAACATCGACCATATCGAGTCGCAATCTCTGAACGGTGTCGCCGTCATCAAAGTGTTTCTCCAACCGCAGGCGAACGTCGATGGAACCATCGCCGAGGTGAATGCGGAGGCAGAGGCAACACTCAAACAACTTCCAGCCGGAATTACCCCACCTCTTGTCATTCGTTACAGCGCATCCACGGTACCGATTCTTCAACTCGGTCTCAGTGGACGAGGACTTTCAGAACAGCAGCTCAACGACTTCGGGACGAACTTTATCCGACCTCAACTGTCCACCATTCCAGGCGCTGCGGTTCCGCTTCCCTATGGCGGCAAGGTTCGCCAGATCATGGTGGATATCGACTCGTCCCAGTTGCAATCCAAAGGGCTCTCCCCTATGGACGTCGTCAACGCGATCAATGACCAGAACGTCATCCTGCCCTCAGGAACAGCGAAGATCGACAAGACCGAATACAACGTCGGTCTCAACGGTACTCCGGTCACAGTTCAAGAGCTCAATAACCTGCCCGTGAAGACGGTGAATAGCGGCACCATATTTATGCGCGACGTCGCGCATGTGCGAGACGGCTTCGCCGTGCAGCAGAACATCGTACGCCAGGACGGACAGCGTGGAGCTCTGCTCACGATCGAGAAAACAGGCAACGCCTCCACACTGGCCATTGTCGCCGGGATTCGCGCAGCTCTACCCCGCATCGCATCCACACTGCCACCCGAGTTGCAGATGCATCCGCTCTCGGATCAATCGGTGTTCGTGCGTGCCTCCCTGAATGGCGTCGTGCGTGAAGGAATCATCGCCGCTTCACTCACGTCGATCATGATCCTGGTGTTTCTCGGAAGCTGGAGAAGCACTCTGATCATCTGCATCTCCATTCCACTCTCGATCCTTACGTCGCTGCTATTGCTGAGTGCCTTGGGCGAAAGCATCAACATTATGACGCTGGGTGGGCTGGCGTTGGCAGTCGGCGTTTTGGTCGACGACGCGACCGTAGAGATCGAGAACATGCAGCGAAACGTCGCCATGGGCAAGGATCTCCGACAAGCCATCCTCGATGGCGCCCAGGAGATCGCAGTTCCTGCGTTTGTCTCCACCGTCTGCATCAGCATCGTCTTCGTCCCCATGTTCTTCCTCTCCGGCGTGGCGCGTTACCTCTTCGTGCCGCTTGCCGAGGCGGTGGTCTTCGCTTTATTCGCCTCCTACTTCTTCTCGCGCACCATCATTCCCACGCTCGTCATGTTTCTTTTGCCTAAGGAACTCGAACAGCATCGGCACCCTATTACAGGCGAGCGAACCAGCCGGTTTGCGCGCATCCATCAACGCTTCGAACATGCGTTTGAGGCCTTCACGGTCCGATACACCGGCTTACTGCAGCAGTGCCTCGATCACCGCAGAATCTTTCTCAGTCTCTTCCTGGTCTTCTGCCTATCCAGTCTGGCGTTGATACCTTTTCTCGGTCAGGACTTCTTTCCCGCTGTCGATGCCGGACAATTTCGCCTGCACCTTCGTGCCAAAACCGGCACACGCATTGAGGAGACGGCTCGGCTGGTGGACGAGGTGGATCGCTACATCCGGACTCAGATACCTGCGAATGAAGTCGGTGGAATTCTCGACAATATAGGCCTCCCAACCAGCGGCATCAATCTCTCCTACAGCAATAGCGGAACCATCGGAAATGCGGACGCGGAGATCCTCGGCTCCCTCCAGCCAAATCATCACCCTACCGCTGACTACGTCGCACGTCTCAGAGAGGAACTTCCCAAGCGCTTTCCAGGGACGTCATTCTTCTTCGAACCTGCTGACATCGTCGCGCAGACGTTGAACTTTGGCATACCCGCTCCCCTCGACATTCAAATCGTCGGACGCGACGTAAACGCCAACTTCGCCATCGCGTCGCAGATCGCCGAGCAGATGCGTGCCGTGCCAGGCGCAGTGGACGTCCATATTCAACAACTGCTGGATCAACCAAGGTTGCAATTCGATGTGGACCGCGTACGTATCCAGCAGCTCGGACTCACCGAGCGGGATGTTGCCAGCAACGTCCTCGTATCCCTGAGTTCAAGCTTTCAAACGCAGCCTAATTTCTGGCTCAATACCGCGAATGGTGTCTCCTACAATATTGCCGTCCAGACGCCCCAATACAGGATCAACTCTCTCGACGCCCTGCGCACGATCCCGGTGAATTCGCCGACGGTAAACTCGCCGCAGCTCTTCGAGAATCTGGCCGGCATGACCCGCAAGAGCGAACCGGCGGTCGCGAGCCACTATGACGTTCAGCCCGTCATCGATATCTATGCGAGCACACAGGGACGTGACCTTGGTGGCGTCGCAAAGGATGTACAGCGAATTACCACGGAGGCCGAAAAGCACCTGCCCAGAGGCAGTCACCTCGTCACCCGCGGGCAGGTGGCCACCATGCACTCGTCGTTCGTCGGCCTCTTCGCCGGCCTCGCCTTCGCCATCGCATTGGTCTACTTCCTCTTGGTCGTCAACTTCCAATCGTGGTCAGAGGCCTTCATCATCATCACCGCATTGCCCGGGGCGCTGGCCGGAATCTGTTGGGTGCTCTTCCTCACCCATACTTCTCTCAGTGTTCCTGCCTTGATGGGAACCATCATGAGCATCGGTGTCGCGACCTCGAACAGCGTGCTCATCATCACCTTCGCGAACGAACACTTCGCTGAGAACCGGGATTCCTTTCGCGCTGCGCTTGAGGCAGGTGCCACGCGTCTGCGTCCAGTCCTGATGACGGCGATGGCCATGATCATCGGCATGATTCCCATGGCCATCGGTCTCGGCGACGGGGGAGAGCAGAACGCTCCTTTAGGCCGTGCGGTGATCGGCGGACTCCTCTTCGCTACCGTCGCTACGCTCTTCTTCGTTCCAATCGTCTTCGCCGTCCTCCGGCAAAACACCAAATCAAGCTTGCCTGTCTCCCAGGTAAGTCATGAGGCATGAGGGAACTATGACAAATCAAACGCAGGCCACATCACCATCCAGAACTCAAACCAGCCGAGGTGGAATCAAGTGGTTCCTCCTCATCCCGATCGTCCTCTGCATCTTCGGGGCGGTTACCTTACTCCTGCGCGCTCAGGATGCCAAAAAGCTGACCGCAGGTACAAACGCACTTGATACCGAACCGGTAACTCTCACTCACGCGCAACAAGGTGCGCCCGACAGTGAGATCAGCTTGCCTTCTACGCTTCAGGGATACTCCGATTCGCCCGTCTACGCTCGCACCAGCGGTTACGTCGCCCACTGGTATGCGGATATCGGAACCCATGTTCACCAGGGCGAACTTCTGGCTCAAATCGAATCGCCCGAGGTCGATCAGGAGTTGAACCAGGCTCGAGCGGCCCTCAGCCAGACCCAGGCAAACCTCGTACTGGCTGGCATCACCGCCAAGCGGTATCAGGAACTGATCCCCACAAACGCCGTCGCTCAACAGGAAGTCGATCAGAACAATCAAAATCTCGATGCTCAGAAGGCCGGCGTTCAGGCAGCGCACGCCAATGTCAATCGCCTGGAACAACTGCAGGGCTTCGAGAAAGTTGTTGCCCCGTTCGACGGCGTCATCACCCAGCGCCGCACAGACATCGGCGACCTGATCAATGCCGGCAATAGCGGCATGGGTGCTGAGCTCTTCCGCATCTCCAAGATCAACATCGTGCGTGTCTTTGTGCCTGTCCCGGAGAGCTATAGCGACCAGATCTCGGACGGCCTGAAAGCGACTCTCGAGCTGATAGCCTTGCCAGGCCAGCAGTTTGAAGGAACCGTCACCAGGAGCAGTCACTCCATCGCTTTGGACTCTCACACACTGCTCACCGAGATCGACGTGCCCAATCCCTCCGGCAAGCTGCTGCCAGGCGCCTACGCAGAGGTGCACATCCACCTGAGTGCGCCCGTGAAGCACTTGGTTGTGCCGGTGGGAGCCATCCTCTTTCAGTCCGCAGGACCGCAGATCGCTGTCGTCGACGGGACCAATCAGATTCAGTTGCGCAAGGTCGCTCTGGGACGCGACTTCGGCAATACGATCGAAGTCACCAATGGCATTACCGAGAGCGACCAAATCGTTGCCAGCCCACCCGATTACCTGGTGAACGGAATGCACGTCACAATCCAACCTGCCCCTGGCGGCGAGAAAAGCTAAAGGGGGAACCATGGGAAAACTAAGACAACGGCACATGGACGTCAGACGCTTATCGTCACTCACATTCACAGCCGCGCTCACCGTAATGATCTCCGGATGTATGGTTGGGCCTAACTATCACCCGCCATCCGCACCGGTTCCACCAGCATTCAATGCTAACGATGGAATATCCTCTGCAGCCGTTCCGCCGTCTGACATCTCCTATAGCGATTGGTGGAAGGTCTTCCACGACCCGGTGCTCGACGACTTCGAGATCCAGGGCGACTCCGCAAATCGAGACATAAAAATTGCCATCGCTCATGTAGATGAAGCTACCGCACTCACCAGTTCCGCGCGTTCTTATTTGCTTCCGACTGTAGGCGCTGCGCCTGGAGTCTCTCGTACACGCGAGGCGCAGAATCGTCCGAATAACGGAAATACCAACGGTCATGCCGCAACTTATAACGATATTGTGCTGCCTTTGGTTGCAAGTTATGAAGTCGACGCATGGGGACGCCTGAGGCGATCGCTTCAGGCCGCGCGTGCGACACAACAGGCATCGGAGGCCGATCTGAGATTTGTTCGTCTGGAAACCGAGACGACCATAGCCACCGATTACTACAATCTTCGCGAGAGTGATCAGGAACTCCGGATTCTCGATCGGACACTGGCTGACCTTCAGCAAGGATTCGATCTCACCACAAGCCGCTTTCAACATGGTCTGAGCAGTGACCTGGAGGTGGCGCAGGCAAAGACGCTTCTCGATCAGACAGCCGCACAGAAGCAGGCGCTCGAGATTCAGCGCGCGCAGCTGGAACATGCGCTTGCCGTCTTGCTGGGGCGCACCGTGGAGAGCCTGTCCGTTCCGATCTTGCCAGACAACCCTATACCCCCAGCGATTCCTGTTGGCTTACCGGCCGATCTTCTGACGAGAAGACCCGACATCGCGGAATCGGATCGGAATGTTGCTGCTGCGACTGCCCGCATAGGCGTTGCAAAGGCGGCATACTTTCCCCAGATCTCGCTCACAGGTCTTCTTGGCTACGAAAGCACTAACGCCGTCAGTCTGCTGAATTGGCAAAACACAATTGCGTCTCTCGCCGCCTCGGCAACGGCTCCTATATTTACGGGAGGGAGGCTGCGTGCCGGAGTCGATCAAGCACAGGCAGCCTATCGCGAGTCACTCGCCCAATATGAGAAAACAGTCCTTGTCTCTTATCAGGAGGTCGAGGACCAGCTATCGGCGCTCCAGTACCTCTCTAACCAGTCCCAATCGCAAGCCCTGGCAGTAGCCGATTCCGAGCGCACAGAACAAATTGCGATACAACGCTACAAGGCCGGACTCGTCAGCTATCTCGACGTCGTCTTTGCGCAGCAGAGCGTTTTGTCGAATGAGCGAACTTCGTCCCAGATTGCCGGGCAGCGAATGACTGCTTCCGTGGTCCTCATCAAGTCTCTTGGTGGAGGATGGACCGGATCCAAAGCACCTAACGGTGCACCAAGGAGAGAATCCAGGCTCGGCAGTGATCGTCAGAATTTGGTTGGCCAGTGTTCTTCTTTCCCGGGACACATCGGAGTTTTCATGCCTGCTCTTTACTTTCTCGATCGCGCCCGAGAGTCCCTTACCAGAGTGGGAGTTCCATAGGCTCGCAGAAAAACCTTCAGAACACCGGTGATATGCTCCTGCTGTTTGTCTCTGGTTCGGGTTGCGGTCTGGAGGCCCAGAATACTCCAACGGACAGCTCCGCCAGAGAGCAGACTTATCAAATGTTCTGCCATGGTCCAAGGATCCTCTCTCACCAGATATCCCAGCTTGATCTGCTCCTGAAGATAGCCTGCCAGGAACATCTGCCCTCGCTTCGGACCCAGTTCATAGAAGCGCTGTCCCAACTCCGGGAAGCGTACGGATTCCATCGAAATGATCCGCAGCAGGGTGATCTGGTCGTCTGACACAGCGAACCGGAGAAACCGGATGCCATATTCTTTCAACGCGACATCGATCGGCGATTCGGCAGGAAGAGAAGCTGTTACTTCTCCCAGCACAATGTCCATGCGGCGTTCCATCACAGCGATAAAGAGCCTCTCTTTCGTTGGAAAACGAGAGTAAAAGGTCGTCTTTGAAGAGTTCGAGAGTCTGGCGATTTCGTTCATGCTGGCGCCGGCGAAGCCGTTCTCGAGAAAGACCTGCGACGCAATGTCCAGGAGTTCTGCAACACGGCTCTCCTCAAGACGCAAATCGGATCGGGATCTTAGGGGCGGTACTTTCCTGTTCACTGAATTCTTTGCCACTTTCTTCGTCCTGCTTCCAGTTTAGTTTTTCCTGAATCCTTATTGTCGGAAGGCGCTCCAATAGATTGTACGATACCATACGGTATCGTACAAATATTGCCCGCTCGGAAAATTTCGAATATGAACGCAACAACAGGCTACAAGCCAAAACATAACCCCTGGATCGTCGCCGTAACCGTGACCCTGGCCACCATCATGGAAGTCCTGGATACGTCCATCGCCAATGTGGCCTTGCCTCATATCGCCGGATCCCTCGGAGCATCTCAGGACGAGTCAACCTGGGTCATTACTTCCTATCTTGTGGCCAATGCAGTCGTGCTTCCGGTCGGGGCCTACCTGGGCACCATCATCGGGCGCAAACGCTTCTACATGACCTGCGTTACCATCTTCGGCATTAGCTCGTTCCTCTGCGGACTGGCTCCATCGCTTCCTCTCCTACTGTTCTTCCGAGTAATCCAGGGTCTGGGTGGCGGTGGTTTGCAGCCATCGGAGCAGTCGATCCTTGCCGACACGTTTCCCCCAGAGAAACGTGGGCAAGCCTTCGCAGTCTACGGACTCGCCGTCATCACAGCACCCATCGTCGGTCCGACCCTCGGAGGTTGGATTACCGACAACTATGACTGGCGTTGGATCTTCTTCATCAATATCCCCATTGCCATCTTGTCTCTCTTTCTCACCCATCGCCTCGTCGAAGATCCTCCCGCGATCAAAGAAGAGGTAAAGGCAGCGCGCCGGGGAGGATTCAAGCTCGACTACACAGGCTTCGGTTTGATCGCACTGACATTCGGCTCGTTAGAGGTAGTGCTCGACAAAGGCCAGCAGGACGATTGGTTCTCATCGCATTTCATCGTCTCGTTCCTCGCGGTTACTGTAATCGGCCTCGCCTGCCTCGTGATCTGGGAGCTTCGACAGGAACGAGTTGGGAGCAAGCCGATTCTCGATCTCCGACTCTTTGCCCGAAGAAATTTCTCCGTCTCATTCCTGATGATGTTCGTGCTTGGCTTTACTCTCTACGCAACTACCGTGCTCCTGCCGCAACTGCTCCAATCGTTGATGGGTTACACCGCCGAGAGCGCTGGAATGGCCATGTCTTCGGGAGGTCTGGCGACGATCATCTGCATGCCCATCGTCGGCATTCTGATCTCGCGCGTCGACGGCCGCTACCTGATCATTTTTGGATTCGCCAGCATCGCTGTTGCGCTCTACCACATGACCAGTCTCAATCTGCAGATGAGCTTTCGCTACGCCGCCGTTCTGCGTTTCTATCAATCCATCGGATTGGCGTTTCTCTTCGTGCCCATCAATTCAATGATCTATCTGGGAATAGATCCTCGTAAGAACAACGATGTCTCCGGCCTATCGAATCTTGCGCGTAATATCGGCGGCTCAGCCGGAACATCATTCTTCACCACCGTCCTCGCTCGCCATCAGCAGGCCCACCAGGCATACCTGGTTCAGAATGTCGTCGGCAGCAGCCAGCAATGGATGAGCTCCGTACACGCGCTCACGTCCAGCCTGCAACGTAGTACCGCCGCGCTCTCCGATGCGCAGAAAGGTGCCTACCTGAGCATCTATCAAAGCCTGCAGGCACAAGCAAGCGTGCTCTCCTATATTGATGTTCTTACTATGTTGGCCGTATTCTGCGCTTGCATGGTCCCAATGGCACTCCTCATGCAAAAACCTCCAAAAGGAATGCAGGCGTCCGCTCACTAGTTCTACAGATGTCAGCAATGCTGCACCGGGGGAACGACAGTATCGCTTAGCTGGCAGCACACGGGCTGTCGATAGAGACGCACCTCGCGTGTTGCGCCCGAATAGACTCTGATCAACTCAACCTGAAACCGCATCCACTTCTAGCTCTATCCACGCAACCCGCATATCCAAACCAACCCATCCTCATCCGTCGCTCGATATCGAAACGCATCCGACAGATGTGTAACCGTATCGGTTGCAAGTACAGTATGCTCATCCATCGCATGCGCTGCAAAGTCCGCAGCCAGGCCGTGCAGGTACACCGCTGTCTCCACCGCGCGAGCCACATCATTCGGAAACTGAGCCAGCATTGCTGCCACAATTCCCGTCAGAATATCCCCGCTCCCACCCTTCGCCATCGCCGGATTCCCACTCGTATTCACGGCAATCGAACCATCCGGATGCGCGATAAGCGTTCGCCACCCCTTCAGCACCAGGGTCAGCTTATGCTTCGTCGCAAACCTCCGCGCCAACCCCACGCGATCCGCCTCCACCTCTTTCACCGTCATCCCCGCCAGCCGTGCCATCTCCCCGGGATGCGGGGTCAGCACCATCACCCGTCCTTCACCATTCAGCAAATCCGTCTTTCCCTCGAAAGCATTCAGCGCATCCGCGTCGATCACCACCGGCACGGTAGTCTTCTCCACGATCTGCCGCGCAAACGCAGGCGCATCCCCCTCGGTCGAAAGCCCTGGACCCACTGCCACAACCGAAATCCTCTTCACCAACGCATCCAGCTTCGCCCCATCCAGATTCTTGAACGAAACCGCGCCCTTGGTTCCCTCCGCCAGCGGCACCATCATCAACTCCGGCGCAATCCGAGCCACAGAATCCAGAATGCTCTTCGGAACCGAAGCCGTCACCAGTCCGGCCCCAGCCCGCAAACACGCCAACGACGCCATCGCCGGCGCCCCTGCCTTCCCGTAACTTCCCCCACCACTAACACGTGCCCGAACTTGCCTTTATTCGAGGTCACGTCCCGCGGCCTTTCCGCCAGCGCCTTCGAGGCACCCGCCCACGTGAGCCCGCTGGCCGACACCACACCATCCCCCGGCGACCCGATCCCCGCAACCACCACCGGTCCAAACGTCCCGCCGTTCTTCTCACTGCGCGTCAGATGTCCAAACACATGCGCTATCTTCGGAGCCGTAAACGTCACCACAGCGTCGGCCCGAAATGACCCTTCAGCCGTCTGCTCCATCGAATTCGCATCCCATCCCGAAGGCAGATCCACCGCCACCACCGGCGTCTCCAGCTTCTCCACCATCTCCCGTAACAACACCGCAAGCCCACGCAGCGGCGGCTTGAATCCCGTCCCCACCAACGCATCCAGCAACAACTCCGCCTCCCCCACAGCACTTGCGCAAGCCGTCAGTCCAGCCTCATCCCCCACCTCATCCACCTCAACGGACGAAAACTCCTCCCTCAGCCGTTTCAGCGCCGCCGCGGCCTCTCCCTTCACCTCATCCATCCGCCCCAGCAACACCACCCGCACCAATCGCCCCGCCTGCGCCAGCACCCGCGCCGCAACAAAACCATCCCCGCCGTTATTGCCCTTCCCACACAACACCACCACCCGCATCGCCACCGGATACTGCCGCAGACAGAACTGAGCCACCGCCTCGCCCGCCGCCTCCATCAGCTTATCCAGGGACACACCAAACTCCTCCGCAGTCCACCGATCCACCGCCTGCATCTCTGTCGCCGTAAGAATTTTCATCTTTCCCTTCTACGCGATTCCCCCGCCGAAGCCAAGGCGACGACCACCGAACCTTCACCGGCCCAAATAGAAAGTCCATCCCACCCCGCCCGCAAAGAAGAGTCCGTGGCGACCGACCAGTCTCCATCCGACCGCCGCCCGGTGGATAGCCGCTCCGCAACCACCCGGCCGCAAGGCCGCGCCGCGAACCTGGAGCGTCGACAAACCACAGCCCATCCCCCGCCACAAAGCAAAACACAACGAAGGTTCAACCTCACTACGAGGCCGAACCAGTTGGAATTCAAATCGCGGGAAGGATGAAAGCAAATTAATTCAGAAAAGTGGCACTTTTTTAGCAACTCAAAAAGACGCCGCCAATCCCCACGTCGTCACCACCAGAACACCACGCTGTCACCACGTTCCTACCAGCGCGTTTTACATTCCGAGCCACAACCCTACTCAGAACCACCCATAACACCACTGGTTTCAACCGTTGGCTTCTGTAAAAAATAATCCTTGTCCCACAGCGCCCGGTAAAACTCCCCGGTCAACTCAGCCGCCTTAGGACCAAAGGTAGGCCGCCCGCCCTCCAGGAAAAATACCGTCACAATCTGCCCCTTCGGCGTATCCGCAAACGACCCAAACCACCCGAATCGAGTGCCATTATTGGAGCAGGTCCCCGTCTTGCCCATCACCGGAAACTGGCTGAAGTTAGCCCGCAGAGAACGCGCAGTTCCATACTGCACCGCACCCTGCATACCCACCGAAATCTCCGGAATCAGTGGAGCGATATCCAGTACCCGCTTCACCTTCGGCTCAAACGTAGCCACATCCATCGCAGTCTCGGGATGTTGCAGATAATAAAGCGTGCCGCCGTTCGCAATCGCAGAAACCAGCGCCCCCAGCTGCAGTGGAGTCATCGAAACACTCTCGCCGAACGAGCACATTCTCCCCACTCCACCCAACGACGCAGGCAATACTTCATCAGGATAAGTCCCAAGCTGTTCACCCTGAATGTGATATCCAGCTAGTTCGCCAAGCCCAAACTCGTTGGCGTAGTGTTTCACCCGTTCAAATCCAAGCTGTCGTCCAAGCGTCTCAAAGTAAAGGTTGTTCGAGTGCGCCAAAGCCTCCGTCATCGTCAGGTGATAGTGTCCGCCCAAATTCACCGGCGTATCTTTGCGGACGATTCCCTCCTCCAGCGCAGCCAGGGCCACCGTCAGCTTGATCGTCGAGCAAGGCTCAGCCCCTCTGGACAGCGCTAGCTTCTGGTTTACCATCGCCAGAATCCGTCCCGTAGAAGGATCTATCGCGATCGCGGTGCCATTCATATTGCCCAACGCCTCAATCGCGGCCGCCCGAACCAACGGGTCCTCTCCCTCGACGACATCGCCCAATGTCAAATTGTCAGCAAACGAACTCGCAGAAAAGTGCTCCTGATACCGTGTCCGCCGAACAGCCAGAGTCGGCCGGGCTCCTCGATGGTGCCCCGCAACCCCATGCGTTGCAACGACATGCGTCGTTCCCCTTGTGGTCGAAGCCGAGCGAGAAGCCCCGGAACGAGTCTTCACTGTAGTCGCAACCCGAGCCGTCCCAGCGGAGTGCCGTCTGGCCTTCCCAGTTGCAGTCGTCGCAGCGTTAGCACCCACTCCAGCACCAAGAACAAGGCCGAAGAGGAGCGCGCCAAAAACTTTCAATGATCTCGACACAGGCGATCCCTCTTATTGATTTGACTGCAATCGAACTGCCATCGATCCACAATTCATCTAATAAAATACTAATTCAACACAGTCTCTTGCGCAGCACCCTTCCCCATCCGTGCTACTCGTAGCGAAATCAGTTGTACCATCAGTTACCGCGCCGCAAAAACGCAGGAATATCGAGCTCATCCGGCTCAGCTTGATCCGCCGGCGCCACCGCTGCACTTCCAAACGCGGGAACACGAACCAGGGAGTCCCCCACCTCGTCCGTCCCACCGCGAACATCCTCCGGTTGAACGCGCACCGGCGCAGAAAAGTGAGTCACCTCCCTCGCCCGATCAACCTGTCCGCCCTCCGCTCGATTCACCTCGGCAGTTCTCTCCCCGCGCCGCGGGAGCACGGAAGAAGTCGTCATCGAACACCGACGCCGGCACCGGAACCAGCTCAATCGGAGCACTCGCCTCCATCTTCACGATCGACTCTTTCACTGCGTTAGCCTCATGCACCGGTTTCGCCGGCTCCATCTCCATCTCACTCGCAAACCGTGTCGCCGTAGGTCGAGGAGTCACCACGCGAGGCTGAATCGGCACGTCATACCGCATCGTTGGCAGCGTCGCCTCCGCCAGCATGCGCTCTCGCCGCTGCGGCATCTCCTGCTGCTTGAAGCCCGTCGCAATCACGGTGATCTTCACCTCATCGCCCATCGACTCATCCTGAACCGCCCCAAAGATGATGTTCGCATCCTCATGCGCCGCATTCTGAATGATGCTCGAAGCCTCGTTCACCTCACTCAACTTCAAACTGCTCGAGCCCGTGATGTTGATCAGAATCCCGCGCGCCCCATCGATCGCGCCCGCCTCCAGCAGAGGCGAAGCCATCGCAGCCATCGCAGCCTCCACCGCGCGATTCGCACCCGACCGCACGCCCGTCCCCATCACCGCATAGCCCATCCCCGCCATCGTCGTCTTCACGTCAGCGAAGTCGCGATTGATCACACCAGGAATCGTGATGATGTCCGAGATCCCCTGTACGCCCTGCCGCAGCACGTCATCCGCAATCCGGAAGCTCTCAAAGAACCCAGCATCCTTCGCCACCGCCAGCAGCTTTTCATTCGGAATCACGATCACAGTATCGACCGACTCCAGTAGCTCCTGCATGCCGCGCTCCGCCTGCTGCATCCGCCGCTTCCCTTCAAACGCGAACGGCCTCGTCACCACCGCTACCGTGAGTGCGCCCATCTCACTCGCCAGGCTCGCAATCACGGGCGCAGCGCCCGTCCCCGTACCGCCGCCCAACCCGGCAGTCACAAACACCATGTCCGCGCCCTCAAGCGCCTCAATAATCTTGTCCGAATCCTCCAGCGCCGCCCGCCGTCCCACATCCGGGTTCGCACCCGCGCCCAAACCGCTCGTCAGCTTCACGCCAAGCTGCAGCTTCACCGGCGCATTCGAGACCTGCAACGCCTGCACATCCGTATTCGCCGCGATAAACTCCACACCCACAACATTCGCCGCGATCATGCGATTCACAGCATTGTTTCCGCCGCCGCCCACGCCGATGACCTTGATCCTCGCTCCATGCGGTATCTCATCGTGATAGTGAATGCGGAGATCGTTCGGATCGTTAGGATCATTGGGCAGATTCGACATAGCAGCAGGACTCCTTGAAAGTTGTTTAATTCTCCCACCTCCTTGCCAAACACACGACCCCCGTTTTCCACCGCCCGTACCACGCATGGTTCCAAATGCCGCGAACTTGCACCACTTTTGCTATCGTGCATCACACAACTGAGCACCTTTCCCCAAACGCCTTCAGTCCTTTACCTGGACTGCAGAGGGCGCCACTCCCTCATCACGCCCCTCTCAGAGAACCCCCGCAACTACAAAAACCCTCCACACATTCAGGAAGAGAAGCCTTTGCGCAACCGCCTGCAATCGAACCTGCGGTACGCTTGCGAACTCTTAAGAGACCCACCTCATCATCCTCGAAGCCGAGCTGGAGCACGCCGACCCAAACGCCCTGAACGCGCCGCCAGCAAAAAGAGCCTCGGATCCTCCCGCCGAACGCGAATAATCTACGTTCTCGAAGAAGGATCTGAAGCTCTATCAGCCTTGTCGATGCACACTAAAGCCGCCCAACCAGCTCCGACAGCCGATCAATGCTCTGGCACCATCCTTGCGACATTCCCGCAAAGTACTCCGGCGCAGCAGTCGATGTCTTGATCACCCGAGCAACCAGCGAGATCTCCGTTCCGCCGCGCGCTTCGTCAAAGATCACCGAATTCTTCACCTCAAACATCGGCTTCCCATGCTCATCGATCGACGCCGTCACGAACACCAGCCTGTGCGGCGGATCGATCGTCACAAACCGCCCCGTCATCGTATGCACCTCACCCTCCGGCGATCGCATATCCATCAGAATTGCGCCGCCGATACGTGCATCCACCTCGCACACCTCGTTGGTGAAGTCCTTCGGCCCCCACCACTTCGCCAGGTGTTTCCGCTCGATCCACGCGGCAAACACCACCTCCGGAGAGGCTGCGACTCTCCTCGTTAGACAGACCTCAAGCAGCCCCGCCTCCATCACGCCTCCTTCAACGGCCATGCTTCACCTCGCGCAAAAACTCATCCAGTTTCTCGAAGCTGCTGTTCCAGCCCTTCCCATGCCCATCTCGATCTTCTTCAGTTACGAAGAAAGCCTGGTGAAAGTTCATCGTCGTTTTGCTTGCATGCTCTTCAAACGTGATCGTAATCACGGTGTCGTGCTCCGGAAGTCCGCTGCCCTCCTCCCAATGAAAGGTGAAGACAAGCCGTTCCGGCTCAACCAGTTCGAGGTATTCGCCACCCTGCCACACGTCGGCGGTCCGCCACTCGCCACTGCTGTCGGTGAATCCGTCGCTGTGCAGACAGTCTCGCCACTTACCGCCCGGTCGAACATCCGCGGTCAGGTTTCGAGCCTCAAACTGGCGTGGCCCGTACCACTGTCTCATCTGTGCAGGATCAGTCCACGCCTTCCAAACCAGCTCGCGTGGCGCATCGAAGACCCGTGTAATCTGCAGCTCAGTTCGAGTCCTCACCTTCGGAGATACCGTCGCAGTGCTCATCGAATTCCTCCCTGTGTCTTCAAACCCTCGTGTTTATGCCGTCGCTGTTGTCCCCGCAAACTGGCCTGCCAGATAATCCGCAAGCCTCTGGAATGCCTGTTTTGCGCCCTCGATCGAACCGTAATCCCGCACATTCTGATCGCGAGCCTCAGCCGAGGCAAAGGTTAGACGCATCGTGACCCGCGTCCCTCCTGCCTCCTCTTCAAAAGTCGTCGCTTTTTCCATCTGCACCACGGGCTCGCCCTTCCTCCCACCGGTCAGCGTGTACACAAGCCGTTCATGTTGCACCACCTCGAGGAACACGCTCTCGTTCGGATAATCTATGCCGTCGGGCCCGTGCAGCACTTGTTTCCACACGCCGCCCGGCCTCACATCCATCTCTTCAATCGTCGTCGTAAAGCCCTTCGGCCCCCACCACAGCGCAACCTGTTTTGGATCCGTCCAGGCGGCCCACACCATCTCGCGTGGCGCATCGAACACGCGCGACAACACAATCTCTCGCTCAGCGGCGTCTTCTAGTCCCCGATCAGCGGCGCTTTCTACCACTCCCATTTTTCTTTCCGGCATCTTTATTCTCCTTTGTCTGTAGGGTCTTCAGATACTCGTCCAACCGATCGAAGCTCTCCTCCCAAAACCTTCGGTACTCATCCAGCCAGTCGGCAGCCTGCTTCAAAGGTTCTGCCTTCAGCTTGCAAGGCCGCCACTGCGCCTCCCGTCCGCGCGAGATCAACCCAGCCTTCTCCAGCACCTTTAGGTGTCGAGAGATCGCCGGCATGCTCATCTCAAACGGCGCGGCAATCTCCGTAACCGAGGTCTCTCCCAACGCCAGCCGTGCGAGAATCGCCCGCCGGGTCGGATCAGCTAATGCAGAAAACGTCGACGTAATTTGATCGGTCATATCTTTATTAACAACTAAGTTAAATAACCATAACGTTAAATACAAAATCTGTAAACAAAAATAAGCCCATAAACCAAAAAACTTTGAGATTTTGCGCTTCGAACGAGCGTCTTCCATCTCGACGTCTTCAATCTATCGACTGGAGGAAACCGACGACCCTAAGAGCAGCACCCACGCCTTGCTTCCAGGAACCCGCTGCCACCCCTGCGACGAAACATCAAAGGGAATCTCTGTTGCGACGACAGCAAGAGCACCTTGCTTCCTGAACAACTGTAGAACCTGTTCCTGAGTTGAAGGATCGTCAAAAAAGAGATGCAGATCCTCTATCTGATTCTGCGGGTCGTAGGCATCGTTCCCCAGAGCTGCCACAACATGCACCCGAGACGCATAAGCCCACGTGCATCGCATGTCGTTTCCGGGTGAAACAGAGGCAACTCTATCTCCCGCCTTCAAACCCAGTCCTTGCAGGTACTGAGCGACGGCCCATTGCCCTCCGCTCTGCATATCCGTCCGGGCAACAGCCAGTCGAACAGCGCCACGAAGCCGCTCCGCCGAATTGAACACAGAAGCCATCACCAAAAGGAGGAGCGCCACCGTACGTACTCCTGATCGGAGAGGCCCACGCCAGCTGTCTAACCTGAGAAACGGCGCCATGGCAAGCACACAGAGAAACCCCGCCACGTACCGCCCTTCAACGTGGATCAACAGCAGAACAAAAATCCCGAGCAGCGAAGGTAGATACAAAAACCACTGGCTCAAAGATGGTCTTGCGCCAACGCGATCACCCGCCCGAGGCCAGAACGCAATACAAAAACAGAGAACGACGACTATCGCGACGGGAATGATCTCTTGAAACACATACTTCGACGTGCGCAAATTTACTAAGACAGCCTGAGCCGCATTTCTGAAACTGAAAAACGGGCGATACCCCTCATACCAATACACCATGTTGAACTGCGGCGAATACGTCACGTGAAAGGGCTCTCCAAACGCGAAGACCGGAGGATGTGTACTGAGCATCTGCACCGGATGAACAGGAGATCCCAACCCCTTCGGACCTCCCTGCCAACCCATCCAATGCTTCAAGTGATTCACGTGGAAGGCGTAGTTCAACGTTCCCGCCTCACCAAGGGTCGGCCGTCCAACAGCCCAGGACAGGCCCACGCCATAAGGAACGACAAAGAGCAGAAACACTCCCACCGTACGAAGAAGCGGAGCGGCGCTACGACGCCAGCCCATAAAACCGAGCAAAACCAAAAAGAATATGCCGGAAAGAGTCAGGAAGATCGCCTTACTCAGGAATCCCAAACCAAGCACAACTCCCAACAACGCAGCGTTGCCCGCGGTTGGCCGTGACACGACCTTCAGAGCAAGTCCGGAAGCGAAAAAACAGGCACGTCACCAGTAGATCCGGGCCGACGGTGGACACGCGTCCAACTCCCGTCTGAACGGCCACAAAAACGCAAGCCGCGCAGATCAACAGAAAGGGCGACAGCGGAGCGTCACGGTCTTCTGAGAGATCTCCCCGCAGAGCCTGCGACATCAAACGTAGGAGCCAAAGAAAACCAATCCACGCGACGAAGTAAATTGCCAGGTTCAGCCAGAAAACCGCCGCCATCTCTCCATGCGGTATGGACGGAAATAAGCGCCTCACGACCGACAGCAGCAGAGGATATCCGATGCTCCAGAGCGGATTGAGCGCCGCCCTCCAATCCCCCGCTCGAATCATATTCGCTACATCAAGGTAGGAGATATCGTCCCCAAACAACTCCGACTTCCCATATCTACCCTCGATTGCCCCCGCAATCAACACCGCCATGCCCACCAGCAGACGCACCCATAGATACCGCCCTCCAAGGGAGGAATCATCCGGCCCTATCTCCTTCTCATCGCTGTTCACCTGAAGCTCAAGCGTCATGTTCGCCGCCATAAAGCTGATGTCTTCTTTTTTGGAAGGGGGCCCGTTGATCGCGATCGCAACCAGGATCTCAGCCATAGTCTGGCGTCGCTTCGGAGCAATATTACAAGAGTTGGTCCCGAAATCCAGATGCACTTCTTTGCGCAAGCGCTAGAGCAAAATCCCCGATGGTGTGGCGGCCATCCTTCTGGCCAAAATGCCGGTGCCCCAAGTCTCGATTCTGAGACATGGTTTTCACAAGGCCGTCGCACTCTACATCAACGCGCAATCCACTCTCATCCATAGCCCTATCAGAATTGGGGTGGAAACCAATCGAAAAACAAACGGTGTTTTTGAACCTTCGACTGGGAGGTGGGTCAGAAGCTTCCCGCAAAGATCGCCTTCAACTTCGCCCTCAATCCCTGCTCCTCGCTCGCACGCCGAACCTGCGTCCGATGCGTATACAACAGCATCCCAATCGCCGCTGCAAACTCCGGCACAGCCAGCTCCGCAGGCATTCGCGACAACGGCACCGGATACCCAATCCGCGCCGGCACCCGCAGCAGACTCTCCGCATTATCCAGCAACCCAGCCATATTCGCGCCGCCGCCCGTCACCACGCAGCCCGCACCCAGCGCCTCCAGCACCCCACCCTGCCGCAGGTTATCCCGCAGCATCGTAAACAACTCGCGTGCACGCGGCTCCAGAATCTCCGCCAGAAATCTCTGCCTCACCATTCGCGCCGGCTGCCCACCCGAGAACGCAAGATTGCCGCCCACTTCAATCTCATTCAGCTGCGGCACCGCCGTCACCACGCAGTGTCCATACATCTTCTTCAGATACTCGGCTTCTTCTACGGTCACATGCAGTCCGACCGCCAGGTCGTTCGTAAAGTGATCTCCACCAATCGGCAGCACCGCCGTATGCGCGATCGAGCCCTCAAAGAACACCGCAAGCTCCGTTGTGCTCGATCCGATATCGGCCATGCAGACGCCCAGCTCTCTCTCATCGGCGCTCAACACAGCTTCAGCTGCAGCGATCCCTTCATACACCGTATCCATTACTTCGAGCCCGGCACGGTTCGCGCACGTAATCACACTCTGCGCGACACCACCCGAGCAAGTCGACAGATGCAGATTCACCTCAAGCCTGTTCCCCACCATCCCCACCGGATCATGAATCCCCGGCTGATCATCCAGAATGAACTCCTGCGGCAACAGATGCAGCACCTCGCGATCCGGAGGCAGAGCCACCGACCGCGCACGATCCACCGCAGCCCGCACCTCCTCCCGCGTAATCTCTCGCATGCGGCTACCCATGCTGATGCCGCCGCGCGAGTTCACTCCGCGCACATGCGTCCCGCCAATACCCACAATCGCCGTTTCAATTCCAGCCTTCGCCACGCGCTCCGCCGTCAGCGCCGCACGATTAATCGCCTCCGCCGCCGGCCCCAGCTCCGCAATCAAACCCTTGCGCATCCCGCGCGACGGTTCCACACCGTGTCCGCGATACCGCAGCACCCCATCCTGCAGCTCCGCCACCAGCACGCAACTCTTCGTGCTTCCCGCGTCGAGCACGGTGATCAGATTGTCCTGCTTCTGATTCATGGTTGAACCGCCTGGGAAGGATGATACTGCGTAGAACCACCCGATGGCTTACCAGTCACCGGATGGGGCTTCGCAACGACAACATGTTGTTTTGCCTTCGGCTCGACCTTCTTCGCTGAAGCCTTTGCCGCGGGTCGTCCCTTCACCACACCAGCGTGCTTCACGGGAGCAGGATGTACCGCAAGCCGAGGCTTCGCAGCCACCTTCGCAACAGGCTTCGTCGCTGGCTTGGTCTGCTCCGCACTCGCGTCCTGAGACGTCGCCGCAGGTGTCTTTGCATCAGCCGCCATCACAGCAGCTCCATTCGGCGCAGAGGTCACAGGAACACCCGCTCCAGGCTGCATCTCCAGCACCACCTGCCGCTCATACCGCATATCCACAGAAGAAAGCTTTGGATAAACCGTCCGCCACTCCGGCAGATGTTCTTCAAATCTCTTGTACCGATCCAGAAAATCCGCGTCGCCAAAGTGAACCAGCACCTCAGTCGACTTATCCGGAATCAACGCCTTAACATCCTCAGGATTCGACAGGTCCACCTCGCTCAGCCCCTGCGAGATCTTCTCTCCCGATCCATCCAGCTCCGCCGTAAACCGCTCGTAGATCTTCATCCGCGCCGCGCGCATCGACAGTGGCTCATCCGCCGAGATCCCCGTCACCACCGGAAACGAGTACCTCCCATCCGGTCTCGCCTCCACCGGCATATCCAGCAGCACGCCGTTCGCATCCACCAGCCCAATATGGTTTCCCTGACGCACAAACGCCACCGGCGTCCGCTCAACAATCGACACCCGCATCCGATTTGGCAGCAGCCGCATCACCGTAGCATGCGCCACCCAGGGGAGCCGCTCCAGCTCCGCGCGCCTCTGCGCCAGCGACACGGTAAAAATATTCCGCTCCACATCTTCTCCAAAGACGCTCAGCAACTGCGCCCTTGTCACATGCGCATTCCCCTGAAACTCAATCGACGAAGACGAAGGAATCACAAACCGCTCATCGTGCAACAAAAAGCTTCTCGCCATCGCAAACAACCCGGCGCACACCCCAAGCAGAACCACCAGCCCGCATCCCGCAGCGACCCTTCCCCACTTCGTCGAAGGCATCCCGCGAAACCGCACCCGCACCCCAGCCTTCCGTCTCCCCACCGGAGCATCATCCTCCCAATAAGGATCATCCGCAAAGTCCTCGCTGAGATCGCGACGCAGCCTCCGCTCCGGCGAAGCCGACACCCGCCGAGGCCCCCTCGAACCCCGAGACTCCGAGACGTAGTTCTTTTCAGGCGCCTCTAGCACCGTTATTCCACCTCTCGAAACCGAATCGCTTTGTCGCACGCCTGAGCAAGGCCGCGAGAATCGCCATCCTGAGCATAACCCGCACAGCGCCGCCACTCCCCATCATCTTCAGCACGTACCCTTTCAGGAACTCACCCATTCGTCTCCCCACTGACAGACAAAGCCTCCAGCAGCGCCGCCCCCGACTGCGATACACTCCCCGCCCCCAGCGTCAAAATCACCTCTCCCGCCTTCGCCTCCCGCGCCAGCACCCCCACACCCTCCGCCACCGAAGCCGCGTACTCCACTCGCACCCCACCCTTCGCCCGAATCGCCTTCACCAGCGCCTGCGCATCGACACCCGCAATCGGAGCCTCACTCGCCGCGTAAATATCAAGCACCTCAACCGTATCCGCGTCTTGGAAAGCCCCAGCAAACTCCGCCATCAGATCGCGCGTCCGCGTAAACCGATGCGGCTGAAACAGCACATGCACCTTCGCGTACCCACAATCCCGCGCTGCCCGCAGCGTAGCCAGAATCTCCGTCGGATGATGCCCGTAGTCATCCACCACCGTCACCCCCGCACCTCGCCCTTGATCTGGAATCGGCGATCCACCCCCGAAACGTCTCCAGCCCCGCGGCAATCTGGTCCGGAGCCACGCCCAGCTGCACCCCCACCGCCACAGCAGCCGTAGCGTTCAGCACATTATGCCGTCCCGGAACATGCAGCCGAAACGTCCCCAGTACCAGTCCTTTATAGTTCACCGCAAAACACGAGTGGCACTCCCCATCCTTCGGCAACATCTCAGCGCGAAAATCCGCATCCACACCCTCGCCGTACGTATAGACCCTCCGCCTCACCCGAGGCAGCACCGTTCGCAGCAGCGCATTATCCACGCAAGCCGTAGCCGCCCCATAAAAAGGCAGCTTATCCATAAACTCCACAAACGCCCCCTCGACATCCTCCATATCGCGATAGCAATCCATATGTTCGCGATCCAGATTCGTCACCACCGCCAACACCGGCGACAGCTTCAAAAACTCCGGTCGCTCTCATCCGCCTCCGCCACCAGGTACTGCGAGTTCCCCAGCCGCGCATTCGACCCCAGCGCATTCACTCGTCCACCCACCACCACCGTGGGATCAAGCCCACCGCCAGCCAACACCGCCGCCACCATCGAAGTCGTCGTAGTCTTTCCATGCATCCCTGCCACGGCGATCCCATACTTCAGCCGCATCAGCTCCGCCAGCATCTCGGCCCGCTGGATCACCGGGATCTTCCGCTCCCTGGCCTCCACCACCTCAGGATTGTCCTTCGCCACCGCCGAGCTCGTCACCACCACATCACTCGCCGCAGCATTGCTCGCCACATGCCCCTCGAAGATCCGCGCCCCCAGCCCCAGCAGTCGATCCGTCACCGCACTCCGCCGCAGGTCGCTTCCCGAGACCGAGTACCCCATCGTCAGCAGAATCTCCGCGATCCCGCTCATCCCAATTCCACCGATCCCAATAAAGTGAATCCGCTGCGACGGTGCAAACAAAAAATGCCCAGGCACAAACATGTTTCGTAATCTCTACTTTCAACTGCGCGAATCTTCACTTTATCAGCGTCTCTCTAAACAAGCAGCACCAGCCCCGGTCAAGAAAACTATCCCTCCGACCAACGGGAGGACCGATATAGTTCACTCACCACCACAAGGTATACAAGTCACGAAGTGACCGCCCCGCGCGCAGCGGGCCCGTCCGGGGGACACCGCAGCAAGCTCGACGTGATATATAAAATCCATGCCCGCCAACCGAACCCGCCTCGCCACCCTGTGCGCCGCACTCCTAACCCTCCCCGCCGCCGCACAGCAGCCGCACACCCTCCTCGCCACTCCCACCACCGTAGCCTGGGGCTTCTACTCCGCCAAAGCCACTCCCGCCCTCACCATCCACTCCGGCGACACCGTCACCATCCAAACCCTCTCCACCTGCGGCTCCCCCGAGCGCCTAAAATCCCTCGGCATCGCCCCCTCCGACATTCCCCCTACGTCGAAGACATCTACAAAAACTATCCCGCCTCCGAAAAAGGCCCAGGCGGCCACATCCTCACCGGACCCGTCGCCATCACCGAAGCCGAACCCGGAGACGTCCTCGAAGTCCGCATCCAAAAGATCTCCATCGACGTCCCCTGGGCCTGCAACGGCTTCGGCCCCGGCCGCGGCTTCCTCCCCAACGACTTCCCCTACAGCCGCACCCGCATCATCCCCCTCGACCGCGAAAAGATGATCGGCCACTTCGCCCCCGGCATCGACATCCCCCTCCACCCCTTCTTCGGCTCCATGGGCATCGCCCCGCCAGAGTCCGCCGGCAAGTACAACTCCGCCCCACCCTGGATGCACGCCGGCAACATCGACAACAAGGAGATGGTCGCCGGCACAACCTTGTACATCCCCGTCAACGCCAAAGGCGCCCTCTTCGAAGCTGGCGACGGCCACGCCGGACAGGGCAACGGCGAAGTCGATATCACCGCCCTCGAAACCCAGCTCACCGGCACCTTCCAATTCATCGTGCACAAAGATCAACACCTGTTATGGCCCCGAGGCGAAACCCCCACCGCCTACATCGCCATGGGTTTCGACGAAGACCTCAAAACCGCCACCGAGATGGCCGTCCGCAACATGATCACCTTCCTGTCAGAGGAGATACCAGACCAGATCCCCGGCCACCCCCGTCTCACTCGCGACGAAGCCTACGCCCTCATCTCCACCGCCTGCGACGTCGACATCACCCAGCTCGTCGACACCAAAAGCGGCGTTCACGTCCTCTGCCCCAGAAAACTCTTCATCGAAGGCTCAAATAATCACTAATTGCACGCTAACTCGATCAAATCGCTACAACCTTTCCTCCGTGATCGATAGAGCGCCAACATCAATATTTAGCAACAAACCCGATAAATTCGTGTCTAATCAACTGAGCACTTGACCCGGGAACATTTAGCCGGGCCGGAACTCATCCTTGCTCTCCGCGAAGTCCGCCGCACGACGCAGCACCGGATAAACGAAGGCTGAGCAGGAAGGTAGCGCTATGACGTTCACCCGCCTCTTCAGAAACTCCGTCGGAGCAGCAACACTTGCTGGTTTCACACTGGCCATGCCTCTTCTGGCCCAGGTCCAGCTCTACAACCCGAGCGATCAATACGGCTCTCCCGCAGCGTTGCAGGCTCAGCAGGACCCCCAATATGGAGCCGAGCAGAACAACACGGCCCCGCCGCAATACGACCAGCAATACGGTGCTCCCCAACAGTACGGCGACCCAAACCAGGGCGCCCAACAGCAGTATGCGGCACCGCAGCAGTACGGCGCACCGCAGCCCGGACAACCCCAGGGCATCGAGCAGGCCCCTCCCCCAATCCCCGACTACGAACAACCTCCAGCCCCCGGCGACGGCTATATCTGGACCCCCGGATACTGGGCGTGGACCGCTGACGGCTATCAATGGATTCAAGGCGCCTGGGTCGCAGCTCCCTACACCGGAGCCCTATGGACCCCCGGCTACTGGGGCTATAACGACGGCTACTTCTGGAACGCCGGATACTGGGGCCCATACGTCGGCTACTACGGCGGCATCAACTACGGCTTCGGCTACTTCGGCGTAGGCTTTTACGGCGGATACTGGGGCGGCGGCCGCTTCTTCTACAACCGCACCTACTGCAACGTCGGTCGCGGATGGCACGGCGGCAACTTCTACAACCGCGCCTATAACGGATACTCCGGCCACCCCGGCGGAGCCAGCTTCACCCACGTCAACTCGATCGCCTACCACGGCAACAGCTACGGCGGCGCCCGCGGCTCCAACATCAACGGCCGCAGCTTCGCTCAGACAAACGCTGGCCGCACCACCGCCGGAGGCTTCGGCGACCACAGCATACGTTCAACCCCGGGGGCGTCGGCACCTCCTATAACGGAGCTCGCACCTACAACGGAGCCACCGCTAACTACAACGCAAATGCGGGCCGCACCTACAACGGAGCCACCGCCAACTACAACGCAAACGCAGGCCGCGCCTACAGCGGAGCCACTGCCAACTACAACCTCAACGCAGGCCGCGGCTACAACGGAGGCACCGCTAACTACAACGCAAATGCGGGCCGCGCCTACAACGGAGGCACCCCCAACTACAACGCGAGTGCAGGCCGTTCCTACAGTGGAGGCAACGTCTACGCAGGAAGCAGCGCCTACAGCGGAGCATCCCGCAGCTACTCACAGCCAGCCGCCGTTCAAAGCCACAGCAACTACGCCAGTGCTCCCCACGCCTCATACTCCGGCGGAGGCAACTATGGTGGCGGCGGTTCGCACGGCGGAGGCAGCGGCTACAGCGGTGGCGGAGGTGGAGGAGGCTTCCACGGCGGCGGTGGTGGCGGCTCACACGGCGGAGGCGGTGGTGGCGGTCATCGCTAATCCATGCCGACAAATCGAGGGCTGAGGGATCAAATCCCCAGCCCTCTTCTTTTGCTCCAAACTTTTGCTTGCACGTCATCCTGCAGAAATCCGCATTTCTCTGTTCTCATCCCGTAGGGCCCGCTTTGTCTTTGCCGTTGCCGTTGCCGTAGCTTCTGCCGTTGCCTGTCCTTTTGTTTGTCATCCCCGAAGGGATCTGCGGTTGCCGTTGCGGTTGCCGTTGCTGTTGCCGTTGCGGTTGCCGTTGTCGTAGCATCTGCCGTTGCCTGTCCTTTTGTTGTCATCCCCGAAGGGATCTGCGGTTGCCGTTGCCGTTGCCGTTGCATCTGCCGTTGCCCGTCCTTTGGTTGTCATCCCGTAGGAATCTGCTTTTGCCTCTACTCGCCCGGACCGCCCCAAAAGACTTGTCAAGCCCCCAAATCACCAAAACCCACGCCAATCCAGCAGATTCGCGTGGCGTATGAGTTATGCCCCAACCGCTATACTGGATATAGAGATCAAAGAAGCCCGGCCAAAAGCCGGGCTTTCGTCATCGAGACCCGTAACCCGTTTGGAAAGACGAATTTGCCCCTAACTCGTTTAGAAAGACAATTTTACAGACCTAAAAATCCGTAAGTTATTGATTTTGGCTATTTTAGCTCGGGGTACCCCCAGGGGGGTACCGCATGGAAGGAGACGCCGGTTGATCAGGTCCAGGCGGAATCATCAACGCCCCGCCAGCTCTGCCACCATCTGCCCAATCACCCGCACCGCATCGGGATGAGCCAGCTTTCGAACCCTGCGGCCCATCTCCGCCAGTCTCCCGGCATCCAGCAAAAGCCCCGACAGATCGCTCAATAAAAACGCCTCCATCAGGTCGTCTGCCTCCTGCACGCGCAGCTCCGCAGCCCCGACCCGCGCCAAGGCCTCTGCATTCTTCATCTGGTGGTCGTCCGCTGCCCCCGGAAAAGGCACCAGCACCGCCGGCCTCCCCGCCGCCGCCAGCTCCGCAACGGTACTCGCGCCGCTGCGGCAGAGAATCAGGTCCGCATCCGCAAACCTCCTGGGCATATCGTCGAGATACGCCGCCACCTCCCAGCGAGTGGGGTCCGCACCGCTCGCCCCATACGCCTCCTCGGTCGACTCCGCCTGCCCCTTGCCCGTCTGGTGCAGAATCCTCAGCCCCGGCACATACTCCAACAGCCTCTTAGCGATCTGCGGCATCACCGCATTGAAGACCCGCGCCCCCTGGCTCCCGCCAAACACAAGCAGCCGACGAGCCGGTACAGGTCCATCCTTCGGAGGAATGTACGCAAGGGAGTCACGAACCCTTTCCTTCTTTGGAACAATCGCAGGAGCAATCTCAAAGAACTCCTGCCGCACCGGAATCCCAGTCACCCGCGCCCCGCGAAAGTACCTCCGAGTCTCCTCGAAGTTCACCGCCGCAGCCGACACAAACCGCCCCACCAGCTTATTCGCCAGCCCCGGCACCGCGTTCGGCTCAAACGCCAGCGTCGGAACCCGCAACAGGATCGCCGCCATCATCGCCGGCCCCGAAGCATACCCACCCACCCCCACCACCACATCCGGTTTGAAGCTCCGCACCAGCTCCACGCACCGCACAACACCAAGCGGAAGATCTGCCAGCGTCCGCACCCGCGTCGCTAAACTCACATTCTTCAACTGCCCCACCCGGATCAACTCCAGCGGAAACCCAGCCTCCGGCACCAGCCGGGTCTCAAGCCCACGTGCCGTCCCCACAAACCGCGCCTCGGCCTCATGCGCATCGCGCAACTCCCGCGCAATCGCCAACGCGGGAATCACATGCCCGCCGGTCCCGCCCCCCGCAACCAAAACCCGCAACCGCTGTCCCGATTCGCTCACCAGAGCCGTTCTCCTCGAGTCGTACTCCGAGCAACGCGAGGACCAACACCGCTCCCGCCACCGAGAAAAGGTACACCCGTCACGAAGTGACCGCCCTCCGCGCAGGAGGCCCGTCCGGCAGGACACACGATCTGCCTTTCCCCCACTTCAATCAATCTCGCGCGTAATATTCAGCAGCACACCCATGCTCGCCAGCGTAATAAAGATCGAAGTCCCGCCCGAAGAGATGAACGGAAGCGGAATTCCCTTCGTCGGCAGCAGCGCCAGCACCACGCTCATATTGAAGAAGGCCTGGATCAGAATCGCAGTCGTCAGCCCAAACGCAAGAAACCGCGCAAACGGATCGGTCGAAAGAAACGCCGCCCGCAGCCCGCGATATCCCAACGCCACAAACAGCCCAACAACCAGTAACGCACCAATCAGTCCGAGTTCTTCACAGATATTCGCAAAGATAAAGTCCGTCTGAACTTCAGGCAGATAGAACAGCTTCTGCCGTCCCTCCATCAATCCAAGCCCGCGTATCCCGCCCGTTCCAACCGCAATCAGCGACTGCAGAATATGGAACCCGGTACCGCGAGGATCAGCCTCAGGATTCACAAACGCCAACATACGCGCCCGTCGGAACGCAACATGAAACAGCATGAAGTAAAGAACAGGAGCCGCAAACGCCGCACCCACCGCAAAGTACTTCGTCTTCGCCCCAGCCAGGTACAACATCAGAGCTGTCACAGCCATGCAGACCATGCCGGTCCCCAGATCAGGCTCCTTCAAGATCAAAGCCGTAAACGCCAGCGGCACCGCAACGGCGCGCAGAATCGTCCCCTTCCAGTCATCCATCTGGTGGATTCGAGTCTGCAAAAAGTAAGCAAGAAACAACACCAGCACAGGCTTCGCCAACTCCGAAGGCTGAAACGTAAACAGGTTCCCAAACCGAACCCAGCGATGCGTCGCATGCGAGTCCTTCATCGCAAACACACCGATCAACATCAGCATCGTCACCGCAACTGCAGGAAACACTACCTTGGGATTGTTGTAAGTCCGATAGTCCACCTGCATCAACGCAACCAGCGCGATCAGCCCCAACACTGCCCAGATCGCCTGCTTCATCACATAAGGATAGGGCGACCCAGGCTCGACTGCGCCATCACAGCCGACGCAGAAAATACCATCACCAGCCCAAACAGCACCAGCAGCAGCACCACTCCGAAGAGCCACTTGTCCACCCCAACTCTCTTCGCCATACATCACTTCCACTTCTTCAAATTAGTTCGTTCACCAACTGCCGGAACACGCGGCCGCGATGCTCATAGTTCTCAAACTGGTCAAAGCTGGAACACGCCGGCGACAGTAGCACCACGTCGCCAGATACAGCAGCCTTCGCCGCCTCAGCCACCGCAATCTCCAATGTTCCCGCTGCCACCATCTTCACGACTCCATTCAGCTGACGCTCAATCTTTTCTGCAGCCGAACCAATCGTATAAACAGCCTTAACCCTCTCCTTCAGCAACGCGGCCATCAATCCATAGTCCGAGTCTTTGTCCTTCCCGCCTAGAATCAGATGAATCCCTTTGCTGAACGAAGCCACAGCCTTCATCGTCGCATCCACATTCGTCGCCTTCGAGTCGTTATAAAACTCCACCCCATTCAGCTTCCTAACCATCTCCAGCCGGTGTTCCACAGCCGTAAAACTCGCCACCGAAGCCCGAATACTCTCCACCGAAACCTTCGCCAGCCGCGCCACGCAAACCGCCGCCAACACATTCTCGATGTTGTGCGCACCCTTCAGATGCACCTCTGAAACCGGCATCACCGGCTCCGTCACCCCGCCCTCCTTCTCCACCCAGACGATCACGCCCTCCCGCACAAACGCGCCGCGTCGAACGGCCTTCGTCCCGCTGAACCAGAACACCTCGCTCTTTGCCCGCGCCGCACACATCTGCGCCACGCGATCATCCCCATTCAACACCAGTGCGTCTCCAACGCCCTGCCGCTCGAAGATCCTCTCCTTAGCCGCCACATACTTCTCAAAGCTGCCATGCCGATCCAGATGATCCGGCGTAATGTTCAGGATCACCGCAATCCGTGGATGAAACTCCTCCACCGTCTCCAACTGAAAGCTCGACACTTCGAGCACATTAATTGTCTCCGCAGTGCTCTTCGCCACCAGATCGATAACCGGCAGACCAATATTCCCACCTACCTGCGTCGGCACACCTGCATCACTGAAGATCTTTCCCACCAACGTCGTAGTCGTCGTCTTTCCGTTCGACCCGGTAATCGCTACCACCTGCCCCTGCAGATAACGACTCGCCAACTCCAGCTCTCCAAGTACAGTCAGACCAAACGCAACAACCTGCTTCACCTCAGGCGTGTCCATCGGCACACCTGGCGATACCACAATCAAATCCTGCCGCCGAAACGTCAGAAGCCCGTGTCCACCAGACTCCACCATGATTCCCGCCTCCAACAACGCAGGAATCTCCTTCGCCAGCGCGACCGCACTCCGCGTATCGCTCACCGTCACCCGTGCCCCTCGCGCACGCAGAAACATCGCCGCCGACAGGCCGGATTTGCCCAGCCCCACAACCAAAACCCGCTTATTCTTCAAATCCATCATGCCTTCACACTCTCATCGCAGCTTCAACGTAGTCAATGCAAACAAAGCAAATACCAGCGCCAGAATCCAGAATCGCGCAATCACCTTCGACTCCGACCATCCCATCAGCTCAAAGTGATGGTGAAGCGGAGCCATCTTGAAAATCCGCTTTCCATTCCTCAGCTTGTAGCTCCCCACCTGCAGCATCACGCTCAACGCCTCAAGAATAAAAACACCGCCAATAAAAGGCAGTAGTAGCTCCTGTTTAATCACAACCGCCACGGTTCCAATTGCCCCACCGAGCGCAAGACTCCCAACGTCTCCCATGAAAATCTCGGCCGGATGAGCGTTGTACCAAAGGAACCCAATGCTCGCTCCCACCATAGACCCACAAAATACCGTGAGTTCGCTCACCATCGGCATCCGCTGCAATTCAAGATAATCCGAAAACACTACATGCCCACTCACGTACGTCAGCACCGTGAGAGCCCCGGCCGCAATGATCGTACATCCGATTGCCAGACCATCCAGTCCATCGGTCAGATTCACCGAATTGCTCGCGCCCGCGATCACGATCATCACAAAGACCACAAACGGCAAAAACACCAGCCAGTGCATGTGCGGAATGTGCCCCATCCACTCCCACACCAGATCCGGCCTGAAACGCTTTGCAAACGGCACCATTAGCCGGGTCGAGTAACCGCCCCGAATCTCCATCACAACCAGCGTTGCCGCCACCGCGGCGCTCACTATAAATTGAAGTCCGAGCTTCGCCCTCGCCGTCAGTCCCTGGTTCTCCCGATGCACAACCTTGATATAGTCATCCGCAAATCCGATCGCCCCAAACGCAAGCGTGGACAACATCACCAGCCAGACATAAGGATTCGAAAGATCAGACCACATCAACGTAGGCACCAGGATCGAGATACAGATCAACACGCCGCCCATGGTCGGGGTCCCGCTCTTTTTCTGGTGCGACTGTGGTCCCTCTTCCCGGATATACTGCCCAATCTGAAACTCGCGCAGCTTCTCGATCACATACGGGCCGATCAGTAAACCGATCAGCAGAGCCGTAAGGCTCGCAAACACAGTACGAAACGTCAGATATCGAAAGATGCGAAACAGCCGAAAGTAAGGGAACAGCTTCTGGTACAACAACCAATAGAGCAAAACGCCTCCGCCTTTTACCCGCAGCTCATGCCCGTTTTCTGTTGCGAGTCACGGCTATCTTAACAGCACCATCGCCGGATTCCGTAGTTATCTCACCCGCGAACCAATCAGAATGCCGCCGAATCTCGAAATTCTCCGCTCAGAGCCCGTTCTCCAGCGCAAAGCAGAGCGCATCCGCCGCCATCGCAAGCTCGAACGCAAGATGAGCATCGTGATCCGAGTCCTCTGCCTGCCGCAACAACTCAACTGTCACCGAAAAAAGATCCGTCCCTTTACCGCGCTCAGCATGCTCGATTTTTTCCAATCTTTGATCCGCCTCCGCAATAAACTTTGCCAGCCACGCCGGTGAAGGCGACGCGACCTTCTGACGGTGTTTTTCCCGGGCAGCATAGAGTCCTGCCAGCGACAGATGCTCCGCTGCACGCAGAACCCCGATCGCCCGCAACACAAACTTGTTTCCTTCTTCGCCCTCCGTTGCCTTGCGGTACAGCTTCACTCCACGCTCCAGCAGATCCCTCAGGTCCTCCCCGGTTCCCTTTTCCATCAGCGAAATCACCACCGAAGCTCTCTGCAGATGGTGAAACGCCGTCATAAGTCCGTAATCAGTGGCATAAACCACCCCGGAACCAGCAACCTTTTCTACAGCCTTCTTCGCAGCCTTTTTAGCAGCCTTCGTGGCGTGCTTCGCTGCGTGTTTTTTTGTCGCTTGCTTTTTTGCGACGTGCTTACTCGCCTTCTTCGCATGTTTCTTCAGCGCCGAATTGGAGTTTTTCCTGACCAGTGCATTCCCGTTGCTCGACATAGTTCTCCGCTCCGTATCCTCTCGTTTCGCAAATCAGCAAATCATTCAGATGCTGTTTGATCTTGCTGCGTCACCGAGGCATTCCCGCTAATACCGTCAAAGCCTTCTCCAGACGCACGCCACGGGAAGCCTTCAACAACACTACGTCGCTCGCACGCACATTCGCAACCAGCCACTCACCCGCTTCCTCAGGACTTGTTACAAAGAGTGTTTCCACGCCGACAGCCCTGGCCGCCCCGACAGTAGCTTCGGCTGCACCGCGCACTCCGAGCACAAAATCCACCCCGCGTTCCTTCATCCGCGCACCGCACGCAGCGTGTAGCGCAGCCGAATCCGAACCAAGCTCCAGCATCTCCCCCGCAACCACAATATGCCGCTCCGCTGGAATCGCCATCAACGCGTCAACCATCGCGTTCAGCGCTGTGGGATTGGAGTTATAACAATCATTGATCAGCGTCGCCCCGCGCCACTCCAGCACCTCCCCACGCTTATCCCCTGCGCGCAATTCGCCGACCGCCGCCGCACACTCCCCCAACTCCATCCCGCTTTGCAGACCCACAGCGATCGCAGCCAGTGCATTCGGAACATTATGCCTCCCCAACATCTTCAACTGCACACTGGCGTGCTGACCCTTAGCCTCTACCGTAAATTCCACGCCCTCCGCGCCTACCTCAGCGACGTCGACAGCTCTCACGCCGGCTCCCTCACCAAACCCGTAAAACACCGTACGTCCGCTCAACCCACGGCCAAACGCCGCCACATAAGCGTCGTCGAAGTTCAGAATCGCGATGCCATCCGCAGGCAGCGCCTCAATCAACTCATACTTCGCCCGCGCAATTCCAATCAACCCCTCCGGAAAGAACTCGAGATGCACCGGCCCCACATTCGACACAACGGCCCAATCCGGTTCTGCAATCTGTGCCAGCGCAGCAATCTCCCCCGCATGATTCATCCCCATCTCAATCACCGCTATCTCATGCTCCGGCTCCAGCTTCAGAAGCTGCAACGGCAGGCCGAACGCGTTGTTCAGGTTGCCAGCCGACTTCAACACCTTGAACTTCGCGCCTAAAACCTGCGCCACAGCCTCTTTCGTCGTCGTCTTTCCCGCCGACCCCGTCACCCCGATCACTCTCCCGCCCCACTCTCGCCGCACAGAATGCGCCAGTTGTTGGAGCGCGCACAACACGCAATCCTCGCAGTCTGACACCTGCAACAACCGCTTCTCATCCACCTCGGCCGGCACGACCCATCGATTGCTCACCACCGCAGCGATGGCTCCATTGGCGAGGGCCGCCTGCACATAGTCATGCCCATCCAACCGCTCGCCGCGGACCGCGAAGAATAGCTCCCCACCGCCAATCGTTCGCGAATCGATCCCATATCCCACCGCTTCGGCCGAAGTGTCAAACTCGCCATCCGCATGAATCCAGTCCGCAATCTTCCCCAGGGTCAGCTTCACTCGATCTCCCTCAAAACTCCAGCAGCAACAGCCACATCATCGAACGGCACCGTCCCGTCTCTCAGGATCTGCACCTTTTCATGTCCCTTACCCGCGATCAAAACAATGTCTCGAGCCTTCGCCGCACGAATCGCAATCTCGATCGCCGCGGCTCGGTCCTGCTCTACTATGCACCTGGCTGTCGTCTCCCGCACCCCCGCCAGAGCCTCATTGATAATCGCCATCGGATCTTCACTTCGAGGATTGTCGCTCGTAAGCACTACCAGGTCGCTTCCCTCCCCCGCCGCCCGGCCCATCCGCGGGCGCTTCGTCTTATCCCGATCCCCGCCACAACCAAACAAAGTAATCACCTTCCCATTGCGCTCCTTCACCAGCTCCCGGGCCAGCGAGATCAAGTTCCGCAGAGCATCGTCCGTATGCGCATAGTCCACAACGACGGTAAATCCGAGTTGATTCGCGATGGTCTCAAAGCGTCCCGGAACAGGCGTCAACTTATCGGCAGCTTCCGCAATCTGCTCCAAACTTAAACCCCGAGCTAAAGCCGCACAGGATGCTGCTAGCAGGTTGTACACATTCACTCGCCCGGTCAACGAAGATCTCATCTCCACTGTCCCCATCGGGGTCTTCCAGTCAAAAGATATTTCACCCGCTTGCAGGGTCACATTCTCCGCACGAAACTCCGGAACCCAACCGTAGGTTTTTTCAACCCGTAGGTCCAGAGTTCGCTGCACCCAACAGCTGCTTTTTCAATCAAACCGCCATAATCATCATCAAGATTCACGACTGCTACTCTTGGGGGAAGTCCCAACCCCTCAAACAGTCGCGCCTTCGCTGCGAAGTACTTCTCCATCGTCCTGTGATAATCCAGATGGTCCTGGGTCAGATTGGTAAACATCGCGACATCCACCGGCAGCCCCCACACCCGCTCCTGCTCCAGCGCATGAGATGACATCTCCATCACGGCTTCTGTCGCGCCAGCCTTCACACCATCCGCAAAGATCTCCAGAACATCTCGCGACTCCGGCGTAGTATGCGGCGAAACCCGAACCTCGCCCCCAACATGCGTCTCAATCGTCCCGATCAACACGCACGCCCGCCCCACACTCCGAAGCATCGCCTCCAGCAAAAATGCCGTAGTCGTCTTCCCATTCGTCCCGGTCACACCACTCAACGCAAGACCACGCTCCGGATGCCTCATCACCGCGGCACTGACCTCTGCCAGCGCCCGCCGTCCTCGCTCCACCAAAGCCGCCCCAACGCCCACATGCTCTCGACGCAGCCTCTCATAAGCCTCGCGAGAGTCCGTCACCACCGCTGCAGCCCCTTCGCGATAGCTGCCTCTAGATATCGATTTCCATCGGTCGCCTCGCCCCGCATCGCAACAAACACATCACCACGTTCCACCCGCCGAGAGTCATACTCAACCCCCGAAATCTCTACCGAAGCACAAAAGCGATCCACGGAACTGAGCCCGTTACATACAGTCTCCCAATTCATAGAGGGATGCTAGCCGACAATCCGAATATTTCGCAGCACAAAACCATCATCGACTGAACCGCACCACAATCTCAGTCCCCGTCGGTACCATTGTCCCAGCCGCCGGCACCTGCTCTCGAGCCAAACCACTCCCCACTGCCTGCACGCGCAAACCCACCGAATCCGCCCGTTCCACCACCCCCCGCAGCCCAGATCCCTCGAACGAAGGCACTGGCACACGAAGCCCCGCATCCACGACAACCGCACCTCTTTCTTTCGCCTCAACGGCAGGCGCAGCCTTCGGCGGTGTCGTTCGCGCTGTCAAATCAGATGCCGTCGAGTCAGTCCCACTACCCGCCTGAAACGCCGCCAGAACCTTCGCCGGCAGCATATTCAAAATCTCCGCCGTCTTGCCCGGAGCGTTCCCGGTAGCCCTCTGCGCAGCTGCAACCGGCATCTCGTTCGCCGCGACCTCTACAGCCGCAGCGTTAGCCGGCGCGCGCAGTGGGTCGTCCGCTGGCAAACTGTTCACATCGTCGAACATCGCATTCAAATCCGCGGTGTTTTCGCTCGGCGCATCCCCGGCCTCCTCTGTCTTCGCCGCCACCATCAACTCTTTTTTTGTCTTCAGCGGCTGATCGTGCGGCACGCCCAGGTACTCCAACACCTGCTGCGCCACCTCGGCAAACACCGGCGCGCTCGCCGCACCGCCATAGTGCTGCACCTCGCTGCCGGCCGTCGGAGTGTCAATCACGACCGCAACCGAGATCGCAGGATTGCTCACCGGCGCAAAGCCCGCGAAGCTCGCCACCAGCTTCGTGTGAGAGTAAGTGTGCGTCGCCGGATCAACCTTCTGTGCCGTGCCCGTCTTGCCGCCCGAGCTATAACCATTCAGTGCCGCCTGCCGCCCCGTGCCCTCCGTCACGATGCCCTGCATCATCATCCGCATCTTCGCCGAGGTCATCTCCGTGATAACCCGGTGCGCGCCATCCGGCAGAGTCGCAGGCAGCCCGTTCGAAGGCCGAAACGCAGCAGGCTTCAACCGCGGATCGCCCTTCATCTCATCGGTCGACTGCAGCAGCACATGCGGAGGCATATAAACTCCCCCATTCGCAATTGTGCTCACCATCGTTACAAGCTGCACCGGAGTCACGCCCACCTCCTGCCCAATCGCCATTGACAGGATGCTCGTCGCGCCCCACTTCCTCGGGTTCCGCAGCAAGCCGCGAGTCTCACTCGGCAGTTCGATCCCCGAACGATCGCCGAAACCGAAGGCCCTCATATAGTCATAGAACTTTTGATTCCCCAGCTTCAGCGCCATCTTCGCCGCGCCCACGTCGCTGGAGTGCTCGAGCGCATACTGCACTGTCACCCGCCCAAAGTGATCGCTCCTGTCGTCATGCAGCGTACGGCCGTACATCGTCATCGCACCGCCCTGGCAGTCGACGATGTCCGTAGGCTGAACCCCGCCGCATCGATCGCAGCCGAGTAAGTCACAAGCTTGAACGTCGACCCCGGCTCATACACATCGCTCACCGCAAGGTTCGTCAACACGGTCGCGTCCATGTGCTTCTGGTCGTTCGGATTGAACCGCGGAGACACCGCCAGTGCCAGAACCTGCCCGGTATGCGGATCCTGCACCACCACCGTCCCATGCAGAGCCTTCACCTTCTCCACCTGCGCGTCCAGCGCCCGCTCCGCCATGTACTGAATATTCGCGTCGATCGAAAGCACAAGATTCTCGCCCGGCATCGGTTGGCTCTCTTCACTGCCCAGCACATGCCGCTTCGCATCGAGCGCGGTCAGCATATGCCCAGGCTCCCCGTGCATATCCTCATCGAACTGCCGCTCTAAACCACCCAGCCCAATATCGTCTGTACCCACATATCCCAACACCTGTGCTGCCAGATCATTATTCGGATAGAACCTTTTGAACTCCTTCTGAAAGTACACACCCTTCAAATTCAGCTCGCGCAGACGATCGACAATACCGGGATCGACCTTCCTCGCCACCCACGCGAAGTTCTTCGAAGCGTTGAATCGAGCCAGCATCTGCTGCTGCGACGTAAAGTTGTCTCTCGGATCAGCGTGCACTATCTCTGCAAGTATCTCTGCCGCGCTCGCACGATTATCCCCAAGCTCCGACGGCACCGCATACACACTATCCACCTGCACCGTCACCGCAAGCTCCCGCAGGTTGCGGTCATACAGCATCCCCGCCGTGGAGCGACCTCGAATGTCCTCTGTTGCTGAAGCGCCGCGCGATGCACGAAATCAGAGTGCCGCACCACCTGCAGCCATCCCAGCCGTACCGCGATCAGCGACGTCCAGGCACAAAAAAACAGCGCCACATAGGCGAAACGGATCCTCCGTATCGGAGCGGTCAACGTCTGCCGTGGCGCCTTGTTCATCTCATCCCTGCTCTATCGTTAGTGTACTTCCCAATCCCTCACCGTCAGACGTTCCCTACAGACTCGAACACACTGCCGACAATTCGCTACTGCGCAATCTGCATCGCCGGAGCACTAGCCTGCGCCAGCACTGGGGCATTCGGATCTCCGCCGCCCTCCGGCCGCACCACCTGTCCAGGCTGGGGCTCGCCCAAACCAAGCTGCTTGGCAATCCTGTCGATCCGGCCGGGATCGGTCAACTGCGCCTCATTCAATCGCAGTTGCCGATTCTCCTCCCGCAACTCTTCCACCTGAAGCTTCTGAGCCTCGACGTGATAACCAATTTCGATCGCCGAAAAGTGCTGCCAAACATAAACCATCACCAGCACAAACAACACACTCATCACTGCAGTAAACGTGCGCATCTCACGCCGCCGCTCCGGATCGTCCGCCTTCACGATGCGGCTGTTGTCGATGTGTTTCGTAAAGAAAACCTCCGGCGTCGGCCCACGCCGCGCACGCCGTTGCGTCTCATAGAGCTCACGATTCCGCGCCGTCAGCGACTCCGCACGGCTATGCGCCCGCGATCCCAGCATCTCTAACTGTTGTCCCGCCATCGCCGAAGCTGCCATCCTGCACCTCTCTCAACCCGCCACTAAATCCTGAGCCCAAAATCTTTTGCCACTCTCCTCAACGTACGAACCGGGCCGGGATCGCTATGGGAGGAAGGGACTTTTTGCTACAGAGTTGTCTTTCGCCTGAAAGAAGGTGGGACAACCCCGGCCCGATCACATGTTTTCTCTATCTATAGACTGCACCATTTTCAGTGCACCAGAGAATCTCTTACCTAAATTTTTTCGGCCGCCCTCATCTTGGCACTGCGCGACCGCGGATTTCTCATCTGCTCCTGCTCAGCCGCCACAACCGGCTTCTTCGTCAAAACCTCAAAAACCTTCGCGTCCTTGGCAGCTTTGAACGCGTCCTTCACCAGCCGGTCCTCCAAAGAGTGAAAGCTGATCAACACCAGCCTTCCTCCCGGCTTCAACAGAGACCCCGCGCTCTTCAGCAGCGATTGAATCTCTCCCAACTCGTTATTCACTCGAATCCGAAGCGCCTGAAAGGTACGTGTCGCCGGATGAATCTTCTCGCCTTTCATTGGTGGGGCCTCGGCCGATACGATTCGAGCCAATTCTGCTGTAGTCGTAATCGGCCGGGCCCTAACAATGGCTCTGGCGATTCTCCGCGACCTCCTTTCCTCTCCGAATTCGTAAATCAGGTCGGCGAGTTCGTTTTCGTCTTCCTGATTTACCACTTGCTCGGCCGTCTCCCCGCTGCGCGTATCCATCCGCATATCAAGCGGACCATCGGTCCGAAAACTAAATCCTCTGTGCGCCTCGTCCAGCTGCAGGCTGCTCACGCCAAAATCAGCAAGCAATCCATCCAGGCTCCCGGGTTCAATCACCCCCGAAGCCTCCGAAAACGCCCTCGGCTCAAACACCACCTCCGGCATCTCGTCTCCAAGCTCGGCCCGCAAAACCTCAAGCCTTGCTTTAGCCTTCTCCATCGCCTCCGGGTCGCGGTCAAAGCCAATCAACTTGCCCTTGCCGCCCAGCCTCTTCGCGATCTCCAAAGAGTGCCCCGCCAGACCCAGCGTCGCGTCAACCACCACGCCGCCCGGTCGCACATTCAAATACTCCAAAACTTCTTCTAAAAGAACCGGCACATGTTGCGGACTCTTCATCGTTCACCCGCCTTCTGTGCTGCCCCTGGGGGCCTTCCTGCACCAACCTGAACCTCTTACAACCTGTCCGAAACCTTGAAAATAGTTGTCATCTCGACCGGAGCCGGACAGTTCTATCGCCCGGCGGAGTGGAGAGACCCCGTATTTCGCCTTTGTCTTTGCCATTGCCCGTTCCTACCTCTACTCACTTCCTTACTGCTCTTTACCAACTGCTAAGCAACTGCCTTGGTCTTCTCTGCGAACGCCATCAGATCCACATCCGTAAGTTCAACCGCTCCGCTAGCCTTCTTCATCTCGGCATCGAACAGCTCGGCATTCACAACTTCCAACAACGTCTGCGACCCCAGGACATTGACCTCGCCAGTCACCTTCGCCAACTCCCTAAGCTTCTGCGGAATCAGCACCCGGCCCTGCGCGTCCATCTCTGCCATCTGCCCATAAAAGTTCGTTACATCCTGAAACTTCTTCCGTACCGGATCCATCGGGGACATCTTCGAAAGCGACGCCTCGATCTGCTCCCACTCCTTCAGCGGGTAAACCTGCGCCCGCTTCCCATCCATGCTCGTTATGTAGAACTGGGGACCGTACAGCTCATCCACACGGCGCTTGAACTCGGCAGGGAGCTTTAGTCTCCCCTTCTCGTCCACTCGTGTTGGGTGATTTCCCCGAAACATAACGACCTCGATACCTCCGCCAACTCAACTTCCGTCCAAAATCACTTCACGTCGTAGAATTTTGCTTGCCGGGAATCTAGTTTGGTCCACCAGACTCCAAAATCTTCTACTCCGCTCCACCCAAGCATCGCTGAGGTGCATCCCCTGTAAAGAGTTAATTTGTGCAACTTCTGTGTATTTCCCGAATTGGATTGTGGAAAACTTAGCTATTGGGCAATCTAGAAAGATAACCACTACAGGTAGTGTTTAGCTCTGTGGTTCATAACTTTGGAGTCACTTGCAAAGACCCGAATCCATCTGATAGGCGAAATAAAAGCGAAAACCATACTCTCCCGACATCCGACCGGAAAAAATATCTAGATCCTCGCCCCCGATTGAAACCAGGAACTCTGGTATCCATGACTCTTCCAAATCCTGTCAAGCCCTGAAGTCGCTTATCTCCCTTATCAACACTGAGATAAGCCTGGCGTATTAGTTATGCTCAAGCTTCTATACTTATAGGTATATAGAAAAAAGAAGAGTAGTCACTGACGTTTTGGGAGGCCGATCCCGACCTAACCCTCTTGTTTGGAAATATTTGCGAATAAGCTCTTTAGAATGAATAATTTGGAGGTATACCTGAAGGCTAAGTAAGTGAAAATAAATAACTTGAGCAGGGGTATGGGGGGAGGGGGGAGGGGGGTGGGGCTAATGCGTCCCCAGTAAGTTCTTCCGGCGCAACAGCCACACCAGGTAAGCCAGCACCGCGAGATTGATGATGAGCAGGCTCAGGCGAAACCAGTCTGGCCTTCGAGCCAGCTCATACAACTCCCACGGAAGAAAAGATACCGTCAGAATCAACGTCAGGTACTCAGCCCAGACCTTCTCAAGCAGCAGCCCAATGCCCTCCGTCAAAGCCAGCGCGGAGTAGGCAAACGTCGCCACGCTGATCTGTCTCAACCGATGAGCGTCGATCAAATCGACCTTACCCAGCAGCAAAGCGACCAGGCGGCTCTCCGGGTCGAACTTCAACTTCAACGCCAGCCGCAGCACCTCATCGCCGATATCTTTGTGAACCAGATGAAGGGCGCCGGCGCCAATACAGAAGAAGAAGATTGCCTTCGCCAGCTTGAACAATCCGATCAGCAACAAGCCACGGTCGTGCACAGCGGCCGGATGAACCCCTGCTCCTGTGTCTCGTTCAACCCGTAACCACTGCCCGACTCTTTTAACATGTTCACTGACTTCAGTTGACGAGGACTCGATGGAATTGTCAACGCCACCTTCGTAGGATGCACAACTTCACATCATCAACATCTTGTCGCAATCAATTACGCACACACAACCGACCTCGCAACGATGTCACTTTGCCTGAGGTTTCACAAGCATGATGGAAATAGAAGCAATCCAGTCCACGCGAGTGGACGTAGTTGCTTATGAACGCCCCTGCAGGGAGCTTCTGGAAACTGAGAACGAAAAGGATAACGAAAATGAAGAAGTCTTTCCTTGCCACCCTCGCAGTGGCCACACTGGCCATCACCTCACTCACCGCCCACGCACAGAAGGACCCCGAAGTCGGCGGCGCAGCCATGTACCCCACCAAGACGATCGTCGAAAACGCGGTCAACTCGCCGATCCACAAGACTCTCGTCGCTGCCGTCAAAGCCGGCGGCTTGGTCGATACTCTTAACAGCCCGGGCCCCTTCACCGTCTTCGCGCCGACCGATGATGCCTTTGCAAAACTCCCCGCCGGCACCGTCGATACTCTCGTCAAGCCGGAGAGCAAAGACACTCTCGACAAAATCCTCACCTACCACGTCGTTGCCGGGAAGATCAGCTCCAAAGAACTCGAGAAGATGATCAAGAAGGGCGGCGGCAAAGCTGCCCTCAAGACAGTTCAGGGCGAAGATCTCACAGCCACCTTGTCCGGCGGCAACATCATGCTGACGGATGCAAAGGGCGGCACGGCAATCATCACCACGGCAGATGTTTTCCAGTCGAACGGCGTCATCCACGTCGTCGACACCGTCCTCATGCCCAACTAAGTACTTCCTCCGGCATTCCCTTGAGCGCCTCTTCATGAGGCGCTCTTTTTTCATCTCACGAAACTCGCGGCTCGCAGTTGTTCGTCACTCGCTCTTTACCGCGCAAACACGCTATAACCAACCCAGCCATGCGCCATACATTACAAGCCGAACAGTGGCTCCCGTATTCAGTCGACGTTGTCTTTGCCTTCTTCGCAAATCCAGAAAACCTCCCACGCCTCATGCCATCCTGGCAGAAGGCCCGCATCGAAGAGGCTTCTTTCGCACCACCGCCATCGCGTCCCGTGCATCTCGCCTCCGCCAATTCCACGAGCAATGCGGCAGGAGCAGGCACGAAACTTACAATCACCTTTCGTCCTTTTCCGTACTCGCCAATCAGAGTCTCATGGGACGCAGAGATCTCCGAGTTCGTGTGGAATGATTACTTCTGCGATCAACAACTACGTGGTCCCTTTACATACTGGCATCACTGCCATAGTGTGCGACCGGACATTCGCGACAGAGAGTCTTCCAGCTCCAACTGCGGCACACTGCTATCCGACAAAGTCGAGTACGAGTTGCCGCTAGGCGGCCTGGGAAACCTGGCAAACAACCTTTTCGTCGCCCGTCAGCTTCGCAGCACCTTCGACTATCGCCACACCCGCACAACCGAGTTGCTTGCGCTCCTGATTCATCCCTGAAAGCCGTCCTCGGTGTGAGAATGGATCCTCGCTCGGGCCGTGAATTGCAGCCGCATCGAATGAACCTCTTCACCTAATGCTTGGCGAGAACCTGCTCCATCAGCTTGCTGAGATAAGGTCTCGATCTCTCAAGCGCTGCCTCGGCCGTAAGGCCGTACTTCTCTCGCAGTGTCTCCACTTTCCCATGCTCGATGAACGCATCCGGCCACCCCACCCTCACCACGGGAACCGGAGACTCAAGTTCGTTTAGCGTCTCCATCACTGCAGAACCAAAACCACCCGCAAGAACATGATCTTCTAAAGTAATGACCAACCCACAGCGGCCACCGTATTCTCCGACACAATCACGATCTACCGGCTTCGCAAAACGCGGATTAATCACCGCCGCAGAAAACCCTTCCAGCTTCAACATCTCTGCCAGACGGACCGCCTCTGGCAGCATTGCTCCTAAACCGAAGATAGCAACATCCGCTCCGTCGCGAATCACCTCAGCCTTGCCGATCTCAAGCGCCACTGGCTGCTCTTTCACTGCAACGCCCGGGCCAGTCCCACGCGGATATCGAATCGCGCTTGGCCCTTCGTGCAGCATCGCCGTATACATCATGTCGGCGAGTTCATCCTCATCCTTGGGCACCATATGCACTAGGTTCGGCACGCTGCGCAGATAGCTGATATCGAACAGTCCATGATGCGTCGGCCCATCATCCCCGCTCAACCCGCCGCGATCCATACAGAACACCACTGGCAGATTCTGCAGACAAACATCATGCACTATCTGATCGAAGGCACGCTGCAGAAACGTCGAATAGATCGCGCAAAAAGGCTTATATCCCTTCGTCGCCATCCCAGCTGCGAAGATCACAGCATGCTCCTCAGCAATTCCCACATCGAAGTACCGCTTTGGATGGTGCGGCCTAAAGAGATCCAACGCGGTCCCGTTGGGCATTGCAGCTGTAATAGCCACAACCTTATCGTTCATCGTAGCAAGCTTCGTCAGCGATTCCGCAAAGATCTCAGAATAGGTCTTCTGTCCCGCAGGCTTCGTCTCTCCTGTCTGCGCATCGTAAGGTCCTAGCCCATGAAACTTCTTTTGCTTTTCTATCGCAGGCTGAAAACCTTTGCCTTTTTGAGTGATCGCATGCAGCACCACCGGTTTGTTCTGCTGCTTCAAAAAGTTGAATGTCTCGATCAGCAGTGGCAGATTGTGTCCATCGATCGGCCCAAAGTAGCTGAGCCCAAACTCTTCGAAGAGCGTGCCCGGCCCAATTAAACCCTTCGCCGCCTCCTCCGCCTTGCGAGCAACATGCCGCACCGTCTTCCCGCCAAAGCGCTCCAGCAGATCTGCCGCCCGATCATGCAGGCTCGAAATCGTCGGATTCGTCACGATCTTGTGAAAGTATTCAGCGATCGCCCCCACGTTCTTATCAATCGACCACGCATTATCGTTCAACACCACGATCAACCGCTTGGTCTGAGCCGCAATATTGTTCAACGCTTCAAACGAGATTCCATTCGTAAACGCTGCATCGCCAGCCAGCGCGACGATATGTTCTTTCCCACCCGACATGTCACGGCCAACAGCCATACCCAGAGCCGCGCTCAGCGCCGTTCCTGCGTGTCCCGCACCATAGCTGTCGTGCTCACTCTCAGTGCGCAGCATAAACCCATTCAAACCACCCGGCTGTCGAATCGTATGAAACAGCTTCTCTCGCCCCGTCAGCAGCTTGTGGACGTAAGCCTGATGGCTCACATCGAAGACGAAGCTATCCTTCGGGGTGTCGAACACAAAGTGCATCGCCAGCGTCAGTTCAACCACGCCGAGATTCGGACCGATATGTCCGCCCGTCTTCGCAACCCCCACAATCAGTCGCGCCCGAATCTCCTCTGCCAACTGGGTCAGCTCCGCAATCGAAAGCTTCTTGACGTCAGCGGGAGAGTTGATTGTCTCGAGAATATTACTCATTCAAAACCTGTTCTGCAGTCTCGCTAACCGAGCGTCGCGTCCTGCCCAAAACACAGCTACACCCTCAACCCGGCGAGATGAGGTGACTCTTAAGTATATCAACCCGCAACTTCCCGTGTTGCATATTTCCAACCCCGATTCTTAGACGTTCACTCCCGTCCTTCGATGTCTTTTCCGCATCGCGAGGCAGCGGAATGACGGACACCGATAAACCAAAGCGCCCTAAATTTGCCCTGGCGGTGCATCCCCTGCGATATGCTTCCCTCACATGATTCCCGCCGTCACCACCACAGGCCTCACCCGCCGCTTCGGCGAATTCACCGCAGTTCAAGACGTAAACCTCACAGTGTCTCCGGGCCAGTTCTTCGGATTCCTCGGCCCCAACGGTGCAGGCAAATCTACCACCATCAAAATGCTCACCGGCCTGCTAGCACCGACCTCGGGCTCCATCCAGATTCTCGGCCTCGACGCCGCCACAAATCCTATCGAAGTTAAACGCCAGATCGGCGTCGTCCCGGAAGGCCTCGCCCTCTTCGGCCGCCTCACCGCCGCCGAATACCTTCGCTTCGTAGGCCGCATGTATGGCCTCGACGCCGACACCACCGCCGCCCGCACCACAGAGCTCCTCGAGTTCATGAGCCTCGCAGGCGAAACAAAAAACTTATCACCGACTTCTCCCATGGCATGCAAAAAGCTCGCCCTCGCCGCCGCCGTCATCCACGGCCCACGCATCCTCTTCCTCGACGAGCCCTTCGAAGGCGTCGACGCCATCGCCTCCGGCACACTCAAAGCCATGCTTCAGGGCATGATCGCTCGCGGCGCGACCATCTTCCTCACCTCCCACGTTCTCGAAATCGTCGAGCGCCTCTGCACCCACATCGCTATCATCGATCGCGGCCACCTCATCGCCAACGGCTCGCTTGAAGAGCTCCGCGCAGGTGTTCAGGCCCGCAACCCTGAAGACAACGGCGGCAACCAAATCCTCACCCTCGAGCAAATCTTTCTCAGCATCGTAGGCGGCGATCCCGCCAATACCCATCCCGAGCAGGAACTCTCATGGCTGGGCTAACCAACAATGCGAGCGATCCTCGAAATCCAACCTGGACCTCCGCCCAAAGTCGAGCCCAGTTCGCTGCTCTGGCTCAACTTCGCTGGTGCATCTTTCGCAATGCCTTCCGCCGCAAGGGTGGAGTCGGCGAACTCATCGCCCGCATCCTGATCGTCCCCGTCATCGCCGTCATCGCCATCTTCCCCATTCTCGGCGCAGGCTTCGGAGCCTACCTCCTCGCCTCCACGGACCGTCTCGCCATGCTCTCGGCAATCACCTGGGGAGTCTTCCTCCTTTGGCAACTCGTGGTCCTCAACATCTCGGCGCCCGGCCTCAGCTTCGACATCAACACGATCATTCGCTTCCCCCTCAGCTTTCCCCGCTACCTCACAGCCCGCCTCTTCTTCGGGCTACTCTCCGCGGCCAACGTCATCGGCACTCTGGCCCTCATCGCCGCTGACATCGGTATCGGCATAGCCAAGCCGTCGCTAGCACCCTGGACCACACTCGTCATCTTTGTCTTCGCCCTGGCAAACATCTTTTTCACACGAATGGCCATCACCTGGGTCGAGCGCTGGCTCTCTACCCGTCGCGCCAGCGAAATCTTCACCGCCCTCATCATCTTCGGCTCCCTCGGTTTCCAATACATCAACCTAAGCTTCAACCCGGCCTTCCAAAATGGCCGCGTCAACAAATTTCCCGTCCTCATCAAAATCTTCAAACGTCTTCGCCCCGTCGCCGAACTCCTTCCCCCGGGTCTGGCCGCCACATCGATCGTCAGCTCTGCGCAAGCACGCCACTTCAACGCCATCGCCTCTCTGCTCGGCCTCGCGGCCTTTGGGTGCATCTTCCTGGTCATCTATGCCTGGCGGATGAATCGCGAGTTCCACGGCGAAAACCTAAGTCGGGTCGCCCACCAGCCCCTTGCAACCCGCGCTCGGTCGCCATCCCGCACCTCTCGGCCTGCGCCAGCGACTACGGCTTCAACTAACGGCCTTCTGGGCATGAGTTCCACACTCTCCGCATGTCTCCACAAAGAACTCATCTACCTCCGCCGCAACACCAATCAGCTATACGGCTTCATCGCTCCACTATTCATGGTCTCCATATTCGCCAGCCGCATAGGAGCCAGCGGTACCAGCGATAGCCTCATCTTCCCTGCAGCCGTCGCCTACTCTTTGCTCGGCGTCGCCATCCTCTCCTATAACGGCCTCGGCATGGACGGCCCAGGCGTCCAGTTCTACTTCGTCAGCCCCACGCGCATCCGCGACGTCTTCCTCGCAAAAAACCTGATTGGCTTTCTCCTCACTCTCATCGAATTCGTCCTCATCTTCGGAATTCTCGTCTTCGGCGCCCATACTCCGCCTCCGCTCATCGCGGTCGCGACTCTCTGTTGGCTCCTTTTCGCCACCTTCACCAACGGAGCCATCGGCAATCTCCGCTCCCTCAGCGCACCAAAAAAATCAACCTGTCGAAGATCAGCCGCACACAGACTTCGCAACTTAGCGCCCTAATTGCCTTAGGTGTTGTTCTAGCCTGTTTCGCTATCGGCTTTGCAACTGTCCTCTTCTGCCAGCACCTCGGCCAACCTTGGCTTATGATCCCTATTCTCCTGGCCTTCGCGATAGCAGCCCTCATTTTTTACACCCGAGTTCTGAACCGTCTTGACGCAATAGCGCTGAACCATCGAGAAGCCCTCGCTGAAGAGCTGTGCAAGACCTAGTGTCCTGAGTCCAGGCGAAGCCGTATCAAGCTAGCGAAGCCCGTATCAAGCCTCTGCTGTCATCCTGAACGAAGCGAAGAATCCCGACGAACTCCGCCTTCCCAGAACCCCTCGTCCCTTTCCACCCATCCCCTTCACGCCGTTGTCTGTTCTTTACCGCCCCTTGCAAGATGCTGTTGCATCTGGAGGCAGTTTGAACTTTAGATCCAGAACACCAGCCTGTATCGATCTGAACAGTTCATCAGACAGTTCATGACAAACCTCTGACAACACCTGCGCTACACTGGCTTTCTTCGCACACCAACTCACCAGCCGACGTCAAAGACAGCAAGCGCCGCGAACTAATCAGGAAGGAAAAACAACGAGATGCAGCTTAGGAGCCGCAAGACCGCAGTCCTCACCGCGTTCGCAATCGCAACCACCTTTGGCTACCTTCACGGCTTCGCCCAGACGACCACAGAACAGCCAGACAAATACCAGTGGCTCGAGGATGTCTCTGGCGACAAAGCCATGGCCTGGGTCAACGAAGAAAATGCCCGCTCGGCCAAAATCCTCCAGGCAGACCCACGATACCCCGTACTCGCCGAAACGGCGCTCAAAGTCCTTGAATCGCCCACTCGGCTTCCCTCCCCGGACTTCCGCGTCGGCGAGATATACAACACGTGGCAGGACGCCCAACACGTCCGCGGCATCCTTCGAAAGACCTCCCTCGACAGCTACCTCACCGATCAGCCAGAGTGGCAGACCGTCATCGACTACGACGCCCTCGCCGCGAAAGACAATGAAAAATGGGTAGAGAAAGGCCTCAACTGCCTCTACCCGGGAGACGGCCTCTGCCTGGTCTCTCTCTCCGCCGGCGGCGAAGACGCCGACACTCGGCGAGAGTTCGACCTCAAGACCGGCAACTTCGTCGAAGGAGGCTTCGTCCTGCCGAAGTCCAAGCAGGACCTGACCTGGGTCGACAAAGACACCCTCCTCGTCGCCCGCGACTGGGGAGACGGCACCATGACTCAATCCGGCTACCCCTTCGTCGTCAAACTCTGGAAGCGCGGCCAATCGCTTGACCAAGCCAAAGAGGTATATCGGGGCACACCGGCCGACGTAGGAGTCAGTGCAACAGGTCTTCACGATAGTCAGGGTCACATCGCCGTAGTCATCGAGCGCGGAGTAAATTTCTTTGAGCGCGAGACCTTCCTCTACACCACCAACGGACCCAAAAAATCTTTGTTCCCGGAAAATCGCAAATTCACGATATGCTCGACGGCCAGCTGATCGTCGAACTCAACCAGGACTGGAAGCCCGAAGGCCTCTCTAAAACAGTCCCTCAAGGCTCAGTCGTTGCATTAGACCTCGAAGCCGTAAAGACAGATCCCATCCACCTCAAGCCAACCGTCATCTTCAGTCCCACCTCCGAAGAGTTTTTCCAGGAGTCAGCAACCACCAAAGACCACCTCCTCCTCACCACACTCGACCACGTGCAAGGCCGCGCCTACATCTACACCCACGAAGCAAACAACACGTGGACACGCAAGAAGCTAGACATCCCCGACAATCTCAGCGTCAGTATCGCCACCACCAACACCTCCGACAACAAGTTCTTCCTCGAAACCACTGGCTTCCTGACGCCCTCCTCACTCCTCCTCGGCGACGCAGCATCAACCAATCTACAGATCGGCAAAACTCTCCCGGCCCAATTCGATGCTTCCCATCTCGTCGTCGAACAGCTTCTGGCCACCTCCAAAGATGGAACCAAAGTCCCATACTTCCTCGTCCGCCACAAAGACATCAAGTACGACGGCTCGAATCCAACTCTCATGAACGCGTACGGCGGCTTTCAAGTCTCCATGACGCCTCTCTACAACCCCATCCTCGGCAAGCTCTGGCTTGAGCGAGGCGGCACCTTCGTCCTCGCCAACATACGCGGAGGCGGCGAGTTCGGGCCCGCCTGGCACGACGCCGGTCTCAAGACCCACCGCCAACGCATCTACGACGACTTCGCCGCAGTAGGCCAGGATCTCTTCACCCGCAAAATCACCTCGCCTCGCCGCCTCGGTATCGTGGGCGGCTCTAACGGCGGCCTTCTCATGGGCGTCGAATTCACCCAGCACCCCGAGATGTGGAACGCCGTCGTCATTCAGGTCCCTCTCCTCGACATGATCCGATTCGAGCACATCGCCGCCGGAGCCTCCTGGGTAGGCGAATACGGCACCGTCTCCATCCCCGAAGAGCGAAAGTTCCTCGCTCACATCTCCCCCTATAACGAGCTCAACCCCAAACCAACTACCCCGAGCCGCTCATCTTCACCACCACCAAAGATGATCGCGTCGGGCCCGTGCACGCACGCAAATTCGCCGCGCGCCTCGAAGAGTTTCACAAGCCCTTCTTCTACGACGAGATCGTCGAAGGCGGTCACGCCGCCGGAGCCAATCTCAAAGAGCAGGCAAACACCCGCGCCGAACAGTACACCTACCTAACCCGAAAACTCATGGACTAACCTTCTGGAGCACCTCTATACGATAGCCGCTGTAGCTGCAGTTTTCAGCAGCTATTGCGGCTCTCGAGCCACACCCACCACGCTCAACATCCTCCCCGCAACGCCCTTCTCCCCACGATGCGAAAAGTACTTTAGTTCGCCTTGCGAATCGACCTTGCAAGCGGAACACTCTCCAACCACAGTGATGCGATCCTCGCCGACTCCGGCCTCCAGCAACTGCCTGCGATTTGCCTCCCAAAGGTCCAGGTACAACTTCTCCTCCTCTTCAGCGACACCAACCCTGAAGAGCTCCTCACCATACGCAAATCGCTCCCTAAACTCCCTGTGAACCTCCCTGCCCACCGAGTAGCAGCAAGCCCCAATGCTCGGCCCCACCGCGGCCTCCAGGTCCTCCACCCGCGACCCGTACTCAGTCATCATCATCGCCACCCCGCGTTCCACGATCTGGGCCACCGTCCCCCGCCATCCCGCATGAAACGCTCCAACAGCCCTCTTCTCCTGATCCACCACCAGCACCGGAACGCAATCCGCCGTCCCCACCCCAATTAGCACTCCTGGCACGTTCGTGACCAACCCATCGCCCTCCAGCACAGCCCTCCCATCCGCCGTCTGCAACTTCCCGCCGAGCGCTCCATCCGCTTCACGAACAACGTGTACGACATCGGAGTGGATCTGTCGCAATCCCACCAGCACAGAACCATCTTGATCCCCCAAATCACCATCGACGTACCGCAAAAAACTCCGCCGATTCTCCGCCACCAATGTCGTTTCATCCTCCTTGGTCCACCCAAGATTCAGCGTTCTTCCCCCATAAATCGAGGAAATACCCCCGCTTCGGGTACTAAACCCGTGCCGCAGCCACACAAACCTCCGCCAGACCCCAACTCGTATCGTTTCGATCCCATCGCTCACGCTAACTCCTTCACTTTGAACGTCTATCCTCTGCTTGATCATAGTAGCGTCTCTCTCTATACCAAGAGATTTAGCAAACGGTTCTAGAGTCGGGGCCGCTCGGTCAAGCCACCTCGCATTTCTTCCATTGGGACAGTACCCGGTAACATTCTTCAATATGTAGAGTCTACTTTTTAGTACCGCAACAAGGCTTAGCGCATCCAAAGATACGGAAACAATTGACGATGCGGGGGCACGAACTAACCCCCTTATATTTCAACAAAAATTTGCATCCTTCCCCGCGGGTCTGTAATATACCGCGATTGTAGACATGAGAGTGAATGTGCCCACCGTAGCCCCGCAATTTCTTCGTTCCCGTATCGGTAAAGTCTGCGTGCCCATCATCGGCGCCACGCCCGCCGAGATGCTTGAAAAAGCCAGCGCCGTTGTCAAGGAGACTCCTTTCCTCGAGTTTCGCCTCGACTACCTGGAGAAGCCTCTCCTCGCCCTGCCTAAACTGAAACACTTCCTCGGCGAAAACACCGCCGTCACCGCCATCGCCACCTGTCGCCGCGCAGCCAACGGCGGCAAGTTTGCCGGCCCCCTCGCCGCGGAGATGGAAATTCTCTCCAAGGCAGCAACGTCCGGCTTCCACATCGTCGATCTTGAGCTCGAATCCGCCGAAAGTTTGAAAAAAGGCGAGCTTCAGAAGCTTCGCGAGACAGGCGTCGCGCTTATCGTTAGCCACCACGACTTTACCGCAACCAAAGATCTTGACACCATCTTCAAGCGCATCGAGCCCTTTCAACCAGACTTCATCAAGATCGTCCCCACGGCCAAAACTCTCACCGACAACGTTACCCTCATGCGCTTCATCGAACGTATGGACAATCACTCCAACATCGTCGGCGTCTGTATGGGTGATGCCGGCATCATCTCGCGCGTCCTCGGACTCCGCGCCGGCTCTGCCTTCACCTTCGCTGCAGCCACCGCTGGCGAAGAGACCGCTCCCGGCCAGATTGCCGCCCGCACACTGATCGAAACCTATCGGATCGATCAGGTCGATGCAGCCACCAAGGTCTATGGTGTCGCCGGCAACCCCATCCGCAGCTCGCTCTCGCCCATCATGATGAACACGGCCTTCCGTCGCGAGACCGTCAACGCTGTCTATCTCGCGCTTCAGGCTAACAAACTCTCCGACCTGCTCAAACTCGTCCACGAGATCCCAATCCAAGGCCTCAGTGTCACGATGCCGCTCAAGCAGGAAATCATGGCGCACCTCGAAAAGACCGATCCCCTCTCGGCCAAAATCGGTGCCTGTAACACGGTCCTGCGCCAGGACGGCAAGCTATACGGCTTCAACACTGACGTCGCCGGCATCACTGGCCCCATTGAGAAGCGCATGGCTCTTCGCGGAGCAAAAGCTCTCGTTCTCGGTGCCGGCGGAGCAGCTCGCGCCGCAGTCTTTGGGATGCGCGACAAGGGTGCCGAGGTTTTCATTCTCAATCGCACCGCCGAAACCGCGCAGAAGCTGGCCAAGCAGTCCGGTTCAAAGACCATCAAGAAGGAGGCCGTCGCCAAGACGACCTTCGACGTAATCGTAAATGCGACTCCCATCGGCATGACCGGCATCAAGGGCGCACCTATTCTCGAAGCCGTAGATCTCAACACCAAGTTGGTCTTCGATCTGGTCTACAATCCACTCGAAACCCCACTCCTCCGTCTCGCGCGCCAGCAGAGCATCCCCATCATCACCGGCATCGAGATGTTCGTGCAGCAGGGAGCGCGTCAGTTCGAGATCTTCACCGGCAAGCCTGCTCCAGAAGAGGAGATGTTGCGCGTCGTAATCCACGCTCTACGCCAGCAGGCCGAATCTGCCACGGAGACTTCGGCACTCACCGCGAAGACAAAAAAGCCTCCTGAAAGATCTTCCTCCATAAAAAATCGAAGTCAGAAAAACTAAACCCCGGATCGCTCCGGGGTTTACTTCTTTACCTGGAATTTCACTTGTCACGCGTCATGGCAACCGGTCAGTACAGAAAAGGGCATCCGCAGACTCAGACGATCGATCGCAGCCTGAACCAATTCCCGCACCCTGGACGGCGTGACGTCAAGAAACTTTGCCACCTCGATCTCCGAGGATCGCAAAACGAGCTTCAGCATAAATGCCAGTCGCGGCAGGTCAGGCAACTCACCAAGAGTGCTTGGCAAATAGGAAGCATCCTCCTCACTTCCTTTGCGCCCTAGACCCAGTCCAGCGATCGCCTGCGTAATCAATGTCTCCCTCACCTGGTTATATGCAAGCAGAGGCGTCGAGGCATCGAACGGAATCGCGTCCAACTGCTCCATCGTGCGCAGAATCGCCTCTTCGACTAGGCGGTGATCCGCCACGAGATACCATGCCAAGGTCGCGAACTCGTCCAAATGTTCGAGAAACAGCAAATACCATGCGGCATTCTTTCGAATAGTTTTGGGGGGCCAGCCTTTCGTGAAACCCCTTTCGGTGTGGCAAATGAAGTTGGCATGATGAGACTCCTGGCCCTCTACAGGGTCACCTCTTCGACAACGTGCCGCGCCGCTTCAAGCGGCGCGTTGCTTCTGGACTGGTGCTCGCCCGATGACCACGGTCTTCGACGTTTCAGCCGGCTCGCTCAAACGCTCAAGCATCTCGTTGGTCGTATCCTGCACCCGAGTATTTGGCCTGTGTAGTTTGCGGGTTCCCTTGGCAACCAGCCGAACAAGCTTATAGCGGTTTGATTCATACGCGACCGCCTTAAAGATCAATTCAGAACGCATCGTAGTAGTTCCTCCTGATTAGTTAGCGATTGTTCACTTGCTTCGATCGCCCCTGCTCATCAGGTGGTGGGCGCTCCAAGATCGTTCAACCCCTTGCTTCAAAGCCGCAAGTCGCACAATAGTTCGACTCGTCGCAGCCTCGTTATGACATCTGATCCATAAAGTTCAGCGAAAGTTTCGCTCTTCGCCGTCTCTCTTCTGAAATCGCAGCATTTTTAGACAAATCGCAGCGTTTCTCAACAACACATTCGGCCAAATGTCGACCTTGACCGAGACAATAGCACCCCACGCTTTTGCTTCACAATTACATGTTTCTGTTAAGTCCATGTCGTAGTCCGCCCATCTTTCCGCCAATGGATACAGATCATCGCGTCAAAAGTTCCCACCAAAGGTCAGAACCCAGGCGATAGCACACCCGTGCCCGACGATTCGAAGAGACACCTCCATCCTTCGAGAGCCGGGTCGATGAGACTTCGCCATGGAAATAGAAAAGCCGCCCTGTTCAAGGCGGCTTCTTTAGCTCTCAGATTAGAAAGGTTTAGCTGCTCTTACCCTGTGCCGAGGCGATCTTCTCCTCCGCCTTTCGCGTAACCGCGTTGGCTTCGTCATACTTCTCGCCATCGTCGCCTGCCTCACTCCAAAGCTTCTGCCCCTCTTGAAGCTCCTTCTGAGCCTCTGCGGTGTCAATCTCATCGGGATGCAGCGCGGTCTCCGCCAGGATCGTCACCCGCTCCGGCAGCACCTCTACGAAACCCCAGGCCACGAAAAACGTCTGATCGCCGGAGCTGCCACCATGCAGCCGCACCTCACCAGCCCCAAGTTCTGCGAGCAGCGGCGCAGCACCATACAGGGCCTCCAGATACCCTGACCTCGCCGGCAGCTCTACCGCCTCCGCCGTCGCATCCAGCAGGACACGGTCCGGCGTCACCAGCCGAACCGTTAACAACCCCGAATTGCTCGTCGTCTCTGCCATGAGTTATGCCGTCTGCTTCATCTTCTCTGCGGCTGCAATCACATCTTCGATTCCGCCCTTCAGATAGAAGGCCTGCTCCGGAATATCGTCGTGCTTGCCTTCGATAATCTCCTTGAAGCTCCGAACCGTATCCGCGACCTTGACGTAAGCGCCTGGGATACCAGTGAAGATCTCAGCCACATGGAACGGCTGCGACAGGAACCGTTGCACCTTACGCGCACGCGCCACGGTGATCTTGTCCTCCTCCGAGAGCTCGTCGATACCGAGAATCGCAATGATGTCCTGCAGATCTTTATAGCGCTGCAAAATCTTCTTTACACCCTGCGCCACATCGTAGTGCTCCTGCCCAACAACACGAGGAGACAAGATGCGCGAGGTGGAAGCCAGAGGATCGACGGCCGGATAGATACCAAGCTCCGACAGCGGACGCGAAAGCACGGTTGTTGCATCCAGGTGAGCAAAGGTTGTCGCCGGAGCCGGGTCGGTCAAGTCGTCAGCGGGCACATAGACAGCTTGCACCGACGTGATCGAACCCTTCTTCGTCGAGGTGATCCGCTCCTGCAACTCACCCATCTCAGTCGCAAGATTCGGCTGGTAGCCTACGGCCGAAGGCATACGGCCAAGCAGAGTCGAAACCTCAGAACCCGCCTGCGTAAACCGGAAGATGTTATCGATGAACAACAGCGTATCCGCGCCCTCTTCATCGCGGAAGTGCTCCGCGACCGTGAGACCGGTCAGTGCCACGCGAAGACGCGCCCCTGGCGGCTCAGTCATCTGTCCATAGACCAGCGTCGCTTTGCTCTTCGGGAGATCCTTCAAGTCGATAACGCCGGACTCCTGAAACTCCACCCAGAGATCGTTTCCTTCACGAGTACGCTCGCCCACTCCGGCAAACACCGAGAAGCCTCCATGCTGGCTCGCGACATTATTGATCAGCTCCTGAATGATGACGGTCTTGCCAACACCCGCGCCACCGAACAGACCGATCTTGCCGCCCTTCAAGAACGGCTGAATCAGGTCGATGACCTTGATCCCGGTCTCGAACATCTCTTCGCTGGTCGACTGCTCGTCAAACGCAGGAGCCTGCCGGTGAATCGGCAGGTGGACCTTAGCGTTAACCGGACCCAGTTCATCCACTGGATGACCGAGCACGTTGAGCACGCGGCCAAGAGTCTCGCGGCCCACCGGCACCATAATGCCTGCGCCAGTATCGATCGCCTTCATCCCGCGAACCATACCTTCGGTCGCGACCATCGCGATACAGCGCACGCGGCCTTCGCCAAGATGCTGCTGAACCTCAACGATCACATCCAGCGGGGTGGGAACATCGAAGCCTTCGCTGACGATGCGGATCGCCTGAAAGATAGGCGGCATGTGCGATTCTTCGAATTGAATGTCAACGGCCGGTCCGCTGATCGAAATTACTCTTCCAATATTCTCTGCCATAAGTCTCTTTCGTTGTCGCAGCCGCTGTACTTAGAGAGCAGCCGCGCCACTCACAATCTCAATAATTTCCTTGGTAATTGCTGCCTGACGTACTCGGTTCATGGTGAGGCTCAGGCTGTCGATAAGATCGCCTGCGTTCTTCGTCGCAGCATCGGTCGCCGTCATGCGCGCCGCATGCTCTGCTGCGGTGGACTCGAGCAACGCATGAAAGATCACCGTCGTCACATACCGCGGCATCAGATGCCGAAAGAGCCTCTCCGGCGACTGATCGAAGATGTAGTCGACATCTGCGGTGCCAAACTTCTTGGCTTCCTCTTCCATCTCACTAGCTTCTGGCACATGAACGCTGATGCCTTCAGACTGCGCCGCCCGAACAGCGGCATCGCGCTCCTCCTGGGTCCGTTCCAGGGAAGACTCAACATTATGCTCTCCAAGCTCAACAATCGGAAGCAGCTTTTCCACCACGATCCGCTGCTGCAATACCGACTTGAACTCGTTATAAACCAGATAGACCGAATCGATCTCCGACCGTTCGTAACGTTCTATGATCGAGTGCGCCAACTTGGAGACAGCCGCAATCTCGGTCTTGACTAGAAGATCCGGATGCTCGTCCGCAACTTCGATCCGTGCTGCGCGGTGACGGATCGTCTCAAAGTGAGTCGCAAGATCGTTATCGTAGTGCTCTTCCGTCTTCTCGTAGTTCGCAGCGGGAAACTTTCTCTTGTAGAAGCCAATCGCCTTTTTCCCGATTGGCTCAAGATCAATGTTCTGCCCCTTTGCCATGCGAGCATCGATGAACTTCTGCGCTGCTTTCCCCACGTTGGAGTTGAAGCCGCCCGCAAATCCCTTGTCGCCTGCGATCACGACGACCAGCACGTTCTTCTCTTCGCGCTCGATCAGCAGCGGATGAAAGATCTCGCCAGTCTGCTCGTTATAGATATCGGTGCGACGCACCAGGGACTCCAGCACATTGACAAGCATCTGTTCATAGGGTCGCGCCTGCATGGCACGCTCCTGCGCCCGGCGCAGCTTAGCCGCCGAGACCATCTTCATGGCCTTCGTGATCTGCCGCGTGTTCTTCACACTGCGGATGCGACGCCGTAAATCGAGTACGTTTGCCATGGTTTACTTAGCCGCAGCCGTCTCTTTCTTGTCCTTGCGATCCGCCAGGAAGTTTCCCTTGTACTCTTTGATCGCCGCCGTCAGACGAGCCTTCAAGTCGTCGTCCAGAGCCTTCTTCGTAGCGATGTCGGTAAGAATTGAAACCTGCGCCGACTCGAGGTAAGGATAGAAGCCGTCCTCAAACGCCCGCAGATCGGTCACTTCCACATCATCCAGAAGCCCATTCACACCAGCAAAGAGAATCGCAACCTGTTTCTCCGCAGTCAACGGCTGGAACTGAGGCTGCTTTAGCAACTCCGTCAGACGTTGTCCACGGTTGAGCTGCTGCTGCGTTACCTTATCGAGATCCGATCCAAACTGCGAGAACGCAGCCAGCTCGCGATACTGCGCCAAGTCAAGCTTCAACGTTGCACCCACCTGCTTGGTCGCCTTGATCGCCGCTGAGAAACCCACGCGCGACACGGATAAACCAACGTTGACGGCCGGACGCACGCCCGAGTTGAACAGGTCTGTCTCAAGGAAGATCTGCCCATCCGTGATCGAGATCACGTTGGTCGGAATGTAAGCCGAAACGTCGCCAGCCTGCGTCTCGATGATCGGCAGAGCTGTCAGCGAACCACCTCCAAGCTTGTCCGAAACCTTCGATGAGCGCTCCAGAAGACGCGAGTGGAGATAGAACACGTCACCGGGGTAGGCCTCGCGCCCAGGAGGACGACGAAGCAGCAGAGAAATCTCGCGGTAGCTTGCAGCGTGCTTCGAGAGATCGTCGTAGATCACGAGGGCATGCCTGCCGCTGTCGCGAAAGTACTCACCCATCGCGGTCGCTGCAAAGGGCGCAAGATACTGCATTGGCGCCGGTTCAGAAGCCGTTGCAGCAACGACGATCGTATACGCCATTGCGCCATGCTCTTCGAGCGTCTGCACCACTTGCGCCACCGAAGAACGCTTCTGCCCAACCGCGCAATAGATGCAGATCAGGTTGTTCTTAGCGGAGTTGATGATCGTGTCGAGCGCGATCGCAGTCTTGCCTGTCTGGCGGTCGCCGATCAAAAGTTCGCGCTGGCCACGGCCAATCGGAATCATCGTATCGATCGCCTTGATACCAGTAGCCATCGGCTCACGCACCGATTGACGATCAATGACACCAGGAGCCAGCCGCTCTACCGGCAGATACTTGTCCGTGTTGATCGGACCCTTGTCGTCGATAGGTTGACCCAGCGCATTCACCACGCGGCCGATCAAAGCCTCGCCTACCGGTACGGACATGATTTTGCCGGTACGCTTTACCTGATCGCCTTCACTGATCTCCGTGTAGTCGCCCAGCAGCACCGCCCCGACCTGGTCTTCATCGAGGTTCATTGCAAGTCCGGCAACGCCGTGCGGAAACTCAATCAATTCGCCGGCCATAACTTTATCCAGGCCGTGGACACGCGCGATGCCGTCGCCCAGCGAGATGACCGTTCCAACCTCATCCACCTGGATGCGCTGCTCAAAGTTCTCAATCTGCTGGCGAAGCAGTTCTGTTATCTCATCCGCCTTGATCTGTGCCATGTCTTCCTTCTACTCGATTCGTGTCAAATCTTCAAAAACTTAGCGCCGTCACCGGCAAGTCTCTACGCGTTCACAAGCTTCTGCTTCAACTGCTGCAACTGTCCCCGGATAGACCCGTCATACACGGTGGAACCAAGTCGCACCACAGCTCCACCCAACAGAGTTGCATCCTGGTGATAGGTAGCCCGAACGCGCCCCCTGCAAGCTTCGCAACCTGAGCCTCGAGCTCAGCACGATCCTGGTCGTTCAAAGGCCGTGCACTGGTAATCTCCGCCTCGGCCATGTTGGATTGCTCGTCGGCAAGGACATGGTACTCATTGAGAATCTCATCCAACTCATCGAGACGCTGATGATTCATAATCACGGCAATAAAGTTCCGTACCTGTGGGAACATACCGATTCGTCCGGCAATCGCATCGAGCACCTTCAACTTTTGCTCATTCACGATCGAAGGATTCATCAACACTTCCCGCAGATCATGGCTCCCGGCGAGCGTGCCGCTGAAATCACCGATCTGCTGTTGAGCCGCAGCGGAGTTAAGGTGAGCGGAAGCGGCGACTGAAGCAAAAGCGTGTGCATACCGCAACGAAAGGACAGACATTAGTTTTGCCCTTTCTTCGAATCGTCACTCGTGAGCCGCTGCGCAAAACTCTGCACCAGCAGACGGTCAGTCTCCGCCGTTACTACCAGCTTGCGTGCTGCTTGTTCGATAGCAAGCTCTGCGGCGTATTGCTGAATCTGTCGCTGCGCAAGAGCTGTTGCGGCCGTAATCTCCTGCTCCGCCGCCGCCAAAATCTTCTGCCTCTCCTCTTCCACGCTGGCCGCAATGCGCTGCTCATCAACCGCGGAGTCCTTCTCTGCCTGGGCGCGCATGGCAGCAATTTCACCGTCCAGCTTGCTTAGACGACCTTCCACCCTGCTCAGCCGGGCATTGGCATCTTCGGTCGCCGAACGCGCGTCCACAAGCTGCTTCTGAATCGACGTGTTCCGATCACGAAAGGTCTTTGGCAACGTCTTTGCCAGGAACCACCCCACAAGCCCCGCCAGAACCACAAAGTTGGCAACCGTGAACGCCGTGGCCGCCTGCTCCGCGTTCAAGCCAACCTTCGCGCCGAGAGCACGCACCGTGGCTGAATGGAGATACTTGTCGTTCTCATCTTCTTCTTGCTGATTCTTCTCCGGAGACCGCGCCTCGGGTGCCCGCTGTCCAGCGTTTGTGCTCGGAACACTTGCGTCCTGCGCTTTCACATGGCAGATCGGCGCAAATAGAAAACCAAGCAAAATAACAACAGGCAAAAGCCTCTTCCCAAAAGAAGTTTTCACTGCGCAACCTCCGTTGCATGAACTCCGGCCGGAAGCACCGCATTGAGAATCTGCGAGCTTAATTCTTCGCTCATTCCTGCAATCTGGAGCCGCGCCTCATGGGCGCTCTGCGCAATCTCCTGCTTAGCTCCGTGAACTCGACCCTGTGTCTGCTGACGAACCTGCGCGAGCGCTGCCTCCCGCTCCGCATTCCACTGCTTCAGTTTCTTATCGCGCATCTGAAAGATTTCGATCCTGGCGCTACGCAGCTTTTCTTCGTAGGCCGCAGTCTCCGACTCCGCCGCGGCGATCGACCTCCGAGCCTGCTCGATTGCGCCTGAGGTACGTGCACGCCGCTCAGCCAGCACGCGGTCCAACGGACGCCGGACCAGCAACCCGTAAGCTGCCACCAACAGAATAAATAGAACAATCGTCGGCACGGAGCCGAGCACAAGTCCACCGAGTTGATTCAGTATCTGATCCATGAAATGGGGTCGGCCGGGGCCGCTTGGATGTCCTGTCGTGAGCGGTCTCACACCGCTACTCTGTTCCAGAAACACTGGCGCAGAAGCTGCATGTTAGTTCGAGGTACACCTAGTTTTAGCAAAGCGATTATGAGAGTGTCAACCAAGTCTCCGATGAATATCGGCCATATTGATCGGTATTCGCACGGCTACTCTGGACCGCTCCCTCAACGAATTATTTTCACCTTTCCTTTGACTTCCTGAGGCAAAGGACTAGACTTGAACTTACCACCTGGACCCTAAGCTCTGGGTCACATAGGTCGCGTGATCGAGGACACCACCTCCGCTCCTCGTCAGGCGGCCTATGCTAGTTAACGAGCCTTTTTGCTTTCAACCCACCCGCGCGTGGAATCTTCTGAATCGGTTCAGCAGAGAAGCCGGCCCTCGCGCCGTAATGTACGCCAGATTCCCCTCAAACCGCTTTCCTTCCACCACTGCACCTGCCTCCAGAGCAGCCATCACCGCTCCCTCCGACTGAGGCAGACGAAACTGCATCTCAATCAGTGGGTCCACGACCAACGCAGCATCAATCGCAGCTAATAAGTGATCCAGCCCCAGCTCTTTCAGACCCGAGACAGCGACACTTCCCGGCGCTCCCATGGGCATTCCTTCGTCATTCTGGACCAAGTCAATCTTGTTCAACACCTCGATCACAGGTTTCTTCGAAACGTCCAGCTCGGCCAACACCTTCTCAACCTGCGTCTTCTGTTCATCTACCATCGGACTCGACGCATCGCGAACATGCAGCAGCAGCTCCGCTCGCTCTACCTCCTCCAACGTCGCCCGAAAACTGGTGACCAGCGTGTGCGGCAGATTGCGAATAAACCCTACCGTATCCGACAGCAAAATCTTCCTCCGCGAAGGCAGCGTCAACTGCCGCAGCTTGGGATCGAGGGTAGCAAACATCCGCGAAGACTCCAGCACTCCGGCCTCAGTCAGTGCGTTGAATAATGTGCTCTTCCCTGCGTTGGTATAGCCCACCAGCGCAACCACCGCCACCGGAACCGCCTCTCTCCTCTGCCTCTGCTGCCGGCGGATCCGCCGCACTGACTCCAGTTGCTCCTTAACATGATCGATTCGCAGATTGATCTTCCTTCGATCCGTCTCCAACTGCGTTTCTCCCGGTCCCCGCGTCCCGATACCGCCGCCCAGTTGAGACATCGACTTTCCGCGTCCAGCCAACCGGGGCAACTGATACTCCAGCTGTGCCAGTTCCACCTGTAGCTGACCCTCCCGCGTCCGTGCATGTCTTGCGAAGATGTCCAGAATCAACTGCGTTCGATCGATAACCCGGCACGGCAGCTTTGCCTCCAGATTTCTTAACTGGGAAGGCGACAGATCATGGTCAAACAGCACCAGATCGGCCCCTGTCGAGGCAATCACACCCTCGATCTCCTCGAGCTTTCCTTGCCCCACCAGCGTCGCCGGATCTGGCCTCGGCCGCCGCTGAATCAGAGTCGCGGCCACCTCAGCTCCCGCGCTCCTCGCAAGCTCTTCAAACTCAGCCAGCGAAGCATCGAAATCAAGGTCAATTGCCGATTTAGGCGCCGCGGAAAAATCGACCGCCTCCAGTGCAGTGCCAGCCGAGACGGCAGCTGCGGTCTTTGCTAGCCTCGCCGCGGCGGTCAGCTTGCGGCGCTCACCAGTAAACTCCACGGCAACCAGCACCGCGCGCTCCGCCTGGGGCAGGCTTCCCCGCCCATGGCGCATTGCCGACTCCTGCGCTTCGACCAAGCTGCGCCTCGCAGGCTTCACTCCATCGATCTTCACACCTTCGGTTGTCAACGTCTAACGGCCTTGTGTCCCTGTCGCCTCTGGTACCGGTGCACCTGTTGCAGGGGCCGAACCTACCGCCGCGCGCACGTCTGGCTTGGCATCGGTCCGTACATCACCATGCGCACCCGCTCGCCCGCTCACCACAGTCGAGATCGCATGTTTGAAGATCAGCTGCTCCTGGCTATTGTTCTCCAGCAACACCGAATATTTATCGAACGACCGAATCTTCCCTGTCAGCTTCACGCCGCTTACCAGGTAGATCGTGATCGGACTCTTATCTTTTCGCACTGTGTTGAGAAAAGTATCCTGAATGTTCTGTGCCGGCTTTGATTCCATGGGGCCGATCTCCTTTGTCAAGTGTTCACTGCGGTGAGGTTTTCCGTGACCCATCGGCTTCAGAACAAAACTCAGCGCATCCAACGGCCAAGTCTGAAGCCAAGACTGTCAACAATACGAGCATCCACGGCAATAATCAACCTGCGCCCTCACATTGTAAAGACGAACGCAATACTTCGTTAGACGCATTGCAAGACAGAACGAGAGTCTATCGCACTCTCCACAGCTATATACGAGCGATATACCATGGCAGATGTGACCATCCGCAATCCGCAACCCGTTCCAATGCTTGACTTCTCCCGCCAGTTCGCCATCCTCCGACAAGAAATCCTCGACTCCATCGAAGCCGTTTGTGCCTCGCAGCACTTCATCCTCGGCCCCCAGGTCGCCAGCTTCGAGCACGCCGCCGCCATCGCCTGCGCTGTCCCTCACTCCATTGGTTGCGCTAGCGGCACCGACGCCATCTGGCTCGCCCTCGCAGCAGCAAACATCGGCCCGGGCGAAGCGGTCATCACCACCCCTTCAGCTTCTTCGCCACAGTCAGTGCCATCCTCCGCTGCGGCGCCACACCTCTACTGGCCGACATCGATCCCGCCACGTTTAATCTCTCTCCCGCCTCAGTCGAAGAGGTCCTACACACCATCCCGGGCAAAAATGTCAAAGCCCTCCTTCCCGTTCACCTCTACGGCCAGTGCGCCGACTGGGACAGATTCACTGCGCTCAAACAAAGCCACAACCTTCTGCTCATCGAAGACGCGGCTCAGGCCTTCGGAGCAACATGGAATGGCGTCCCGGCCGGAGCATTAGGTGACGCAGCTGCCTTCAGCTTCTACCCCACGAAAAATCTAAGCGCCATGGGAGACGCCGGCCTCGTCACCACCACCTCCGCCGCAATCGACGACCACGCACGCATCCTCCGAGCCCACGGCATGCGCCGCCGTTACTATCACGAGGAGATCGGCTGGAACTCCCGCCTCGACTCCATCCAGGCCGCCGTCCTCGAGGTAAAACTCCGTTACCTGCCCAAGTGGAACCAGCAGCGCCGCGACCACGCCCTCCGTTACGACCAGCTCTTCCGCGACGCGAACCTGACCGCCGACAGTGTAGACAAAGGCATCGTGCTTCCCATTACCGATGAACGCGCTGGCCACGTCTTCCACCAGTACGTCATCCGCACACCCCGTCGCGACGAACTCCGCCAATATCTCGCAGAGCGCAAGATCGGCAGCGAGATCTACTACCCGGTCCCGCTCCATCTGCAGACCAGCCTCTCTCACCTCGGCTACAAGAAGGGCGACTTCCCGATCAGCGAGGCCGCTGCCCACCAGGTCCTCGCCCTCCCCATGTATCCCGAGCTACGCGAAGACGAGCAGCAGACTGTAGTCGACACCATCGCCACGTTCTACGCTTGAGGCCAAACTTTGTGATTTTTCGGCCGCCAAGATCAGCGATCGCATTCGCCTCGCAAAATTGCCCGCTACTACCTACCAGGGATGCGGAATTTTTCCCCTAGGCCAATAAGTGACAGATCGGAAATGATGAGTCTCTCAGATCCTCCCATTCCGACAGCGCAGAACTCCTGGCCGCCCTACCTCTTCTTTTTCCCCCTGCCGCCCTTGGCAGCCGCGCCCTTCTTCTTGTCCGACACTGGCTCCGGATGAGCCTCTCCCGCCGCAGTCGTCCCCGGCTGAATAACCCGCCGCACCAGGGTGCCCTCCAGCCGATAAGTCTTCAACACCGTCTTACCCGGCACGATCGCACCGGTCACAGGATCAGGAACAACCGGCCCCGCCTCATCCGACAAAACTCGATACGAGAAGGTCGGCGCTGGCGTAGTAGCCGTAGGCGACTTCCCATAGGGATCTGTCGCCATCGTCACCGTAACCGGTAAGTACCCCTCGATATTTCTGTCGCGAAAGCCCGTCTCGTAGCGATGTTTCTTTACATTCCACGTAAACACGCGCACCTGATTAAAGTCATAGGTTAACCCTGCTTTATATGGGCTCAACACCGTCACATAGATCGGAATATTCTTGTCATCCTGCTCAGCCTCCGGGTCATTCACCTTGGTCAGAACATACGAACCGACTATCCGCTGCCCTTCGGAATACCGCGTGATCGCATCGGGAGCATCCACATCCATCATCCTGCTATAGAGCCAACCCGTATCGCCCTTGGAGTCACGAACCAGCCACCAATCTTCCATCGCCGGTGGCGCAGGTTCCTCCGGCGCTGGTGGCGTAGCAGTCGCAACAGCCTTCGCACCCTTCCCCGCAGAACCCGTCGTCGTCGCAGCAGCTGGACTTGGAGCAGGTGCAGCCTTCGCCACCCGCGTTCCCGGCGGCAAAGGCTTGGCCAGCGTAGCTCGAGCGAGCAGCTTCAGCTTCTCGCCCTCCGCCAGCCGGAAGAATCTCTCCGTGTCGCGTCCCGGCTTGGCATGCATATAAACCTCATCCCGCACCACCGCAGAGGCAACCACCGGATCGGCCTTATGATCCTGCTTCAACTTTTCAAACTGGTCGAAGATATCCTGGGTCGCAACGACTTTCTCATCGATCCAACCCTGCTCCCCCTTAGCTGTCTGGACCTTCACAAACCGCCGCCCGCGGTCGAGCACCTCGAGCCGATCCCCATTTTCCACCGTAGCTGTGCGATTGGATACCGCCGCCACGCGGTCGCGCAGAAACGTCTGCTTCGCCGTCACATACACATACTGAGCCGCAGGCTTAGGCCGCAGCCGCGAGCACCCGCTCCCCCAGCCACCAAAAGCACCGAAACCGCCACCACGCTGCAAATCTGCCAAAAGCGCCGCACAAAACCGAATTGTCCAGATGAAGAAACGATAGCCTTGAAACTCCGCGTCACAGCACACCACTTACTCCATACTAACGGCGGCCTCGCCAAATCCATAACATCTCGGGATCAACTCCAACACCTCCGCCCAGGTTGAGAAACCAACTAGTGAGTGAGCGCAATTGCGATAGCCCCTGCAGGATCAGTATCAGTAGCGATACTCGTCGCAAAATCGAGTTTGCCCGGAGTCGTAATGTCAAAGCTGTACATCGTCAGATCGGGACTGCCCCTTGCGACGCCCCCAGCAGATACTTGCCGGTTCTATCAATCCCCAGCGACTGAACCGACGTCCCGCTCTTATAGGGCGAGCCGCTCAGCGGTGTCAACGACAAAGCCGCCGGCGTAGTCCCTGGTGCAATCGTATATCCAGAGATCGTGCCACCGGTACGGTTTGCCGCATAGACGTAAGTTCCGGTACCGTCCAGCACCACAGAAAAGGTTCCGCTCCCCGCAGCGAACGGCGACCCCGTGACCGCATTCAGGGCGCCTCCCGACCCAATGGTGTACACCCCGACTCCCCCGCTGGTCCCACTCCGCGCGATATAGAGATAGGCAGTCTTTGGGTCCACCGCCAGCCCATAATCACCAGTGCTAGCACTCACGTTGGCTAGACTCTGGCTCTGAACAGCCGCGCCCGTGGTTGTGTCAAACGTAAACACGACATCTCCCGCAGTTCCAAGCGCAGCAAAGATCAGCGTCCCGTCCGGCGACACCTGCACCATCGACGGTTGCCAGGTTCCCGCTCCCGAATGAAGCGAATAAGCCGCAGGCGACTGCGCCGCAGCCGTCAACGCCCCAGTCGACGAGTTGATCTCGAAGAGATCAAGTTGCTGCGTAAAACTGTCCAGCGCAATCAACCATTGCCCGTCCGGTGAAATAGCCAGCGAATTCGCAGTCACCGCAACCTGCACAGCGCCGCCCGTCGGTGCGCTCAACGATCCGTTGGCATTGATCAGGTACAAGCTGATTGACCCTTGCCCCGCAATATAAAGAAAGGCATTATTCGGAGATACAGCCTCCGCAAATGGCGATGCCGCAAGCGCTACCGGCGAGCTGTTCACCGCAGTCAAGGTTCCCGTACCCACCACGAATCCACTCACAGACTTCGTCGTCTGATTCAGCACATACACCTGGTTTCCGGTCGCTCCGGTCCCGCCACCAGAGTTATTGACCGGAGGAAAGAATCCCGGACACCCCGTAAAGCCCAGCAACATCATCGCGGCGCCCGCCATCGTCCAGCGCCGCGCGCTTCTCCGTCGTTCCATCGTCACCACAGCCTCTTCTCTATCTTCGCAGCAGCCAAAGCCAACGCAGAATAATTCAATTGGCGTTCCTCTATAATTTTCTCAAATGTATTCCTCGAAGCTCTTATATTTTCTGCCCTGGGCCGCGATTCTGTTGACACAAGCCCTTCCCTCCACATCCAAAGCACTGCAGTCTCACTCCTTCGACGCAGCAACACGGCAAACAGTATCGCTCCCTACCACGCTGCAACAGGAAGTTCACGCAGATATGAACTTTCTCGCCGACGATGAACTTCACGGCCGAGGCTCAGCCACGCGCGACGAGCACATCGCCGCCCTCTTCGTCGCCTCGCAGCTTCAATCCCTGGGACTCGAACCCGGCGGGGACAATGGCACCTTCCTCCAAAAATCGGCCCTGCCCGACCCTCTGCCCGCAAAAACCCAACAGCGCATCGCAAAATTCCAGGACGTCCCGCGCAAAGAAACTTGGAATGCCATCGCCATCCTGCGCGGAACCACCTCACCCAACGAGGTCATTCTTCTCACCGCGCATCTCGACCACCTCGGCATCGGTCCCGCCAACGTCTCGGGCGATACCAACTACAACGGAGCCGATGACGACGCATCCGGCACTACCGCCGTGCTGACCCTTGCCCACATCCTTGCCACCGGACCACGCCCAAAGCGCACCATCGTCTTCGCACTCTTCGGCTCCGAGGAACTCGGCGGCTTCGGCAACCGCGCCTTCCTTGCCCATCCGCCGATACCGCTCACCGGCATCGTCGCCAACCTCGAGTTCGAGATGATCGGTCGACCCGACCCGGCAGTACCCGCTGGAACCCTCTGGATCACCGGCTTCGACCGCTCCAACCTTGGCCCCGAGCTTGCAAAACACGGTGCTCACCTGGTCAACGACCCTCACCCCAAAGAAAACTTCTTCCGCCGTTCCGACAACTACGCGCTGGCCCAGCAAGGAATCATCGCTCAAACCGTCTCCAGCTACGGCCTGCACAAGGACTACCACCAGCCCAGCGACGAGATCCGGACCATCGACTTCACCCACATGACCAATGCAATCGCCTCCATGGTCAATCCCATCCGCTGGCTGGCTGACTCCTCATGGAAGCCCGAATGGAACTCAGGCCGCAGACCCGAAGCCAATCCCACCGGCCCAACACCTTAAAACGTCCTGCCGGACGGGCCTCCTGCGCAGAGGGCGGCCACTTCGTGGCGCGTATACCCTGTGATGGCGAGTGAAGGACAGTGGTCCTCCCGTTGGTCGGAAAGAAAAGTGATGCCGACCAAAAGGGAGGCCCTAATCAAGATCGTCCTGCCCAGAAAAAGTACACGAGTCACGAAGTGACCGCCTCGCGCGCAGCGAGCCCGTCCGGCAGGACATTAGCCATAAAAGGAAAAAGGGCAACCGGCAAGGGTTGCCCTTTTATGTAACTATACCCGTTACTTATGCACCAACCAGCTCTTCCTTCTTCACAATCTCTTCGATCTTGCGTCCGATAGCCTTGGCAACGCCTTCGCCATACTTCGGATCGCACTTGTAGAAGTGATTGATCTGCAGGTCCTGGATCCGCGTCTCGACCTGCCCAAGACCGGCCGCGATATTCCCGCACAGCCGCTCCTGCGCATCGGGTGTCATCAGACGGAACAGGTTCCCCGGCTGCGTGTAGTAGTCGCCATCATGCTCGCGATGGTCGTACCGTCCCACGGTCGCCGTGTTGTAGGTCACCGGACGCTCAAGGTACTTCTTATCCTGCGTCGGTCCGCCAAAGCTGTTCGGCTCGTAGTTCGGTCCGCTGCCGCCGTTCTCGCCAAACCGCATGCTGCCATCACGGTTGTACGTGCTGTACGGGCACTTCGCCTCATTGATCGGAAGCAGGTTGTAGTTCACCCCGATGCGATACCGGTGTGCATCCGGATAGCTGATCAAACGACCCTGCAGCATCTTGTCCGGAGAAAAGCCCATACCCGGAGCAACATTCTTCGGATCGAACGCCGCCTGCTCGACTTCAGCAAAGTAGTTCACCGGATTGCGATTCAACTCCAGCTCGCCGATCTCGATTACAGGGTAGTCCGAGTGAGGCCATACCTTGGTGAGGTCGAACGGGTTGATGTGATAAGTCTCCGCCTCAGCCTCCGCCATAATCTGAATCTGCACCGTCCACTTCGGGAAGTCCCCCTTCTCGATCGAACGGAAGAGATCGCTCTGCGAGTGATCCATATCCACAGACTTCATGTGATCGGCCTCTTCGCGATTGAAGTTTTTGATCCCTTGCTTCGTCTTGAAGTGGTACTTCACATAGAACAGCTCGTTCTTCGCATTGATCAGCGAGAACGTATGGCTGCCATATCCATTCATGTGGCGATAGCCATCGGGAGTACCGCGATCCGAAAACAGAATCGTCACCTGGTGCAGGCTCTCCGGCGAAAGCGACCAGAAATCCCACATCATCTTGGGCGACTTCAGATTCGTCTGCGGATCGCGCTTCTGCGTATGAATGAAATCAGAAAACTTCAAAGGATCGCGGATGAAAAACACTGGCGTATTGTTACCTACCAGGTCCCAGTTGCCCTCTTCCGTGTAGAACTTCAGCGCAAATCCACGGGGATCGCGCTCGGAGTCGGCCGACCCCTTCTCCCCGCCAACGGTCGAGAAGCGCAGGAACGTTGGAGTCTTCTTACCCTTCTCAAATACCTTGGCGGTCGTGTATTTCGCCATATCAGGATTGGTACAGGTAAAGGTGCCGTGCGCCGCGGAACCCTTCGCATGAACCACACGCTCTGGAACACGCTCACGGTTAAAGTGCGCCATCTTTTCAAACAGCAAATAGTCTTCAAAGACTATCGGTCCACGATTACCCACCGTGATGGAGTTCTGGTTATCGCCAACCGGTCGCCCGGCATCGGTAGTCATTTGCTTGCTCTTCAAGTCTTCTGCCATAGTTCACCTCTTACACGTTAAGAAATCGCCCTAAGCCTGCTGGCACTTCGCACAAATGCCAATCACATCCACTGCATACCGCTCCACCAGAAATCCGCCGGGCAGTTTGTCCTGCTTCGACACCAGCCCAAGCTCTTTTTCTCCAATGTCGGTAATCGTCTTACACTTCGAGCACAGCATGTGGTGATGAGGTTCATCGTTCATCTCAAGGCGCAGCGAGCCATGATGCAGGCTCACCTCGCGGAAAACGCCGCTCTCCACAAACAGATATATGTTTTTGTAAACGGTAGCCAGCGAGATTGCCGGAACCTTCTTCTTCACCTGTGCATAGACCTCTTCCGGACTCGGATGGCCGTGCATTGTCTTCATCACTTCGTACAAGACCTGCCGTTGGTGCGTCACCGCGATGCCGTTCTCCTGGCAAAGCTCACGAAACGACCTGGCCTCGTTCACCAACATGAGACGAGTATAAACGATAAAGATTATCGTTTGATAAATTTAGTTATCCACACAGAGCAGGGAAAGTCTAGTTGAGCCGCTCCGTCTTGCCAAATCGCGCGTCCAAAGGCTTTCTGCCATCGAAGCCTTCCTCCTCGGTATGCCAGTGGGTAATTGCCGGTTCGCCAAGCTTCCAGCAAAGCAGAACCGTTCTCCCATCCATCAGATAAGGAAAGTCCAGCAGACCCTCCTCCAGGTCTTTCACCTGAACACCGATCGAGTCGATCTCAGCAAGAGTGTCCTTGGCCAACTGCACGGCTCTATCCCGTTCAGCCCGGCGCCGAGCTGCGACACTGACATCCACGTGCATACCACCAGACAGAAAGATCCTGTGACTCAACTGCTGCATCTCGTACTCGAGTTCCGCAGCCCGGGCATGCCCCTCCCGAGCCTTCCTTAGCAGAGCTTCCACTACTGGCAACAGTGTCTGTGCCTCGCCCAACGTAAACGTCTTACTCAAATCCTGATCTCCAGCATCCTGTCGAGCGCAACGCGCGCCCATTGCTTCACATCATCGTCCACCTTGATGCGATTCACAACCCGTCCGTCGACCAGATTTTCCAGAGCCCACGCCAGATGCTGCGGAGAGATCCTGTACATCGTCGTGCACAAGCAACCCGAGTCATCGAGCGTAATCACCCGCTTGCCCAATGGGTCAAACCGTTTCGCCAACCGATTCACCAGGTGAATCTCAGTCCCAACAGCAAAACTCGAACCTTCCGGCGCCCGCTCAATCGCCTGAATGATGTGTTCGGTCGAACCCACATCATCGGCCTTCTGGCACACCTCCCAGCGGCACTCCGGGTGCACGATCACCTGCATCCCAGGCTCCTCCCGGCGCACTCGATCGATATGCTCCGGCAGAAATCGCTGATGCACTGAGCAGTGTCCCTTCCACAAAATTACCTTAGCCGCCTTCAACCGATCCGGGCTCACCCCCCATTTATTTGATAAGGATCCCAAACCACCATCTCGCTTAGCGGAATCCCCATAGCAAACGCAGTATTCCGTCCAAGATGCTGATCCGGCAGAAATAAAATCTTCCCCGCACGCGTAAACGCCCACTCAAAGGCACCACGAGCATTGGAAGAAGTGCAAACCGACCCACCGCGCTCGCCGCAAAAAGCCTTGATCGCAGCAGCCGAGTTCATATAAGTCAGAGGAATCAACCCACCCGAAGCCTCCTCGGTAAGCCCCGCGCGCTCCAGCGAATCCCAGCAGTCTTCCACCTGCCCGATCTCCGCCATATCGGCCATCGAGCAGCCCGCATTCAAGTCTGGCAAAATCACCTGCTGCCACGGCCGCCCCAATACGTCCGCCGTCTCTGCCATAAAGTGCACGCCGCAAAACAGCATGTACTTCGCATTGGTCTCTGCGGCCACCTTCGAAAGCTTGTAGCTGTCGCCGGTAAAGTCGGCAAACCGAATCACCTCATCCCGCTGATAGTGATGCCCCAGCAGAACTACATCGGTGCCGAGTTTCTCCCGCGCAGCAGCGATCCGGGCATCCATCGTGTGGTCCGGCTGCGCAAGGTAGTTGTCTAGGGAACACAAGTCTGCAACGTTTTCCGCCACGGCCGCAGCCGGTGCGATCTCCAATAGTCCGTTCAAAGTACTCCGCCTTCAGTCTCACAAGGTCGTCTGGCCTCGGCATCAGCCGATACCGTCTTTCGCCTCTGAGACGGGGATGTTGAAAGCATGCACTGCTTGAGTTGCAGTGGATTCACTGTGTCGGCTCCTTCGAACCAGCACCCAACCCACGGGGGTGTTGCAACTCCTCACTTCTTCACTCGCGACCCGTTCGATCGCTCGTTAACAATTAGACGCAACCTGTAATCAGACGATGCGCCTTCCTTCAAACGATCCTGCTGCCCTACACCAGAAATTTTACAACAGTATCAATGCCCTCCATCCATTTGTTCCGTCCACTCGTAAGCCGTATCATGGGACTGACTTATGCCTAGCTTTCAGGACAGCGCCGTCATCTTCTTCCTCGCCCTGCTTCTCTTCGGCCCGAAGAAGTTGCCCGAACTTGCCCGCCAACTCGGTAAGCTCATGGCCGAGTTTCGCCGTGCCTCCAACGAATTCCGCATGCAGATGGAAGACGAGCTCCGCGTCGCCGACCAGGAAGAACAACGCAAGAAGATCGCAGCGATGGAAGCCGCCGCACCGGTCACACCAGCCATCACCGCAGGCGAAAACACTATCGCACCACCCTCCCTGGCCGAAGCCTCCACCTCAGACGTAACCCCCGAGCGCATCGCCCAGCTGACTCAGGAACTGGTAGAAGACCATCCCCACATGCCGCCTCCAACCCTCGCTTCTCTTCCCATCGCAACCTCTGGCGACCTTAATCTCATGCCCCCATCTACCGGCCTCCCGGTCAGCAACTCAGCTCTCTCGCCCGTCCTCGACGCCATCCCCCACACGCCTGAATCCGAGTCGACGGCCGAAGTAGCCAGCGAGGCCACCCACCATGGCTGATCTCGTCGACAGCGTCCGCGCCGCCGTCACCGACCGCGCCGAGCTCCCCGGCATGAGCCTGATGGAGCATCTCACCGAGCTCCGCAAGCGCCTCATCCATTCCACCTTCTACCTGCTCATCGGCTTCTGCATCGCTTACGCCTTCCACGTCCGCCTCTACGGCATCATTCAAAAACCCCTCAACGACCTCCACATCGCTCTCAACTACACCCACCCCACCGACCCTCTCAACCTCTACCTCAAGACCGCTCTCTACGGCGGCATCATCCTCGCCTCGCCCTTCATCCTCTATCAGCTCTGGCTCTTCATCGCACCCGGCATGTACGCCAACGAGAAGCGCTATGTCGTTCCGTTCATGGCCGCCACGATCGTCCTCTTTCTCTCCGGAGCGTGGTTTGGCTACCACTGGGTCTTCCCTGGGGCACTGAAGGTCCTCATCGGTGGCTTTGGCAAAAACTTCAACCCTGTTCTCACCATCGAGGACTACACCAACTTCTTCCTCGCAGTGATCCTCGGCCTCGGCGTCACCTTCGAGCTCCCGATCCTCATCTTCTTTCTCGCCCTCTTCGGCATCGTCGACGCAAAGTTTCTCGTACAGCACATCCGCTACGCCATCCTCGCTATCTTCATCGTCGCAGCCATCATCTGTCCCACACCCGATCCGATCGGCATGTGCCTCTTCGCCAGCCCCATGCTGGTTCTCTATCTCATCGGCGTAGGCATCGCCTTCCTCGTCCACCCCGCCCGCCGCAAAGCCAGAGAGGCCAAAAAAGCCGCATGACCCTCCTACCTTCCCTGGCATCATCTACCTCCCGGAACAGTCATCCCGAGCGAAGTGGTCAGCGGTCTTTGCGAACCACGCACTCGAAGGATCTGCTGCTATTCCTGTCGTTGTACGTTCTCTTTCTGGCCTGCCAGAATCTTCACGCCCAGAAAGCTGCACAAAACCAGTTCAGCGGACAAGCCGCCTACACCCTCACCAAGCAGTTCCTCGACGTAGCCCCCAAGCGCTTCAACGGCTCCCCCGGCCACGCCAAGGCCGAAGAGTTCCTCAAGCAGCACTTCGCCCCCGAAGCCGCCAAAGGCAACTTCATCGCAGACACCTTCACCGCCACCACTCCCGTCGGTCTTCAGACGATGACCAATTACATCGTCAAATATCCCGGCAAAAAAGATGGCATTATCGTCCTGGCCTCTCACTACGAGACTAACTACCCCCTCCGCGATATCAACTTCTACGGAGCCAACGACGGCGCGGCCACGTCAGCCCTTCTCATCGAGATCGGAACTATCCTCCGCGGCCATCCGCCCGAAGGTTACTCCATCTGGCTGGTCTTCGACGACGGTGAAGAAGCTGTCAAGACCTGGAGCCCCTCCGACTCTCTCTACGGCACTCGCCACCTCGCAGCAAAGTGGTCACAGGATGGCACCCTGGCCAAAATCAAGGCCTTCCTCGTCGCCGACATGATCGCCGACAAGGACCTCAATATCGACTACGTAGAAAACTCAACCCCATGGCTGCTCGACCTTCTCAAAATCGCTGCAAAAAATACCGGCCACTCCGCCAACATCTTCAAATACAGCGAAGCCGAAGAAGACGACCATCTCCCCTTCGCGCAACGCGGCGTACCCGTTCTAGACGTCATCGACGCCCACTATGGCCCCGCCACTAACGCCCTGCCCGACGGCTACCACCACACCGACAAGGACACCCTGGACAAGATCAGCGCACACTCCCTCCAGATCTCCGGCGACATCATTCTCGAGATGATCCGCTTAATCAACCAGCGCCCCTGAGCCGATCAGGCCTCAGAAGCGCGGTCGATCCAGCCATCAACTGAGGACTTACTTGGTGCAGCTCTTTCCGTGGTCCCCGTGCGCGCCCTTAGCCTTCGCATCGGCCTCGGACATGTAAGCCCCTTCCTTCGTCTTCCCGTAAAAATCCGTCCCATAACAGTGGTAGACGTTGCTCGATGTATTCACCCACACCAACCCAGGACCGCCGCCCGCAGCCTGTGGACGAGCAGCCGCCTTCTGCGCGGGAGACATCTTCCCCGATGTTCCGCCCGACGAAGCCGGAGCAGAAGCAGAAGCAGAAGCAGAAGCCGTAGCCGGTGCGGACGACGCCGCAGCAGCAGGCGCAGAGGCCGCAGTAGCTGGAGCTGTCTTAGCCGCAGCAGCAGGTGCAGTAGCAGCCGCAGCCGTCGATGCCGTCGCCGCATACCACTCCTTCACCCCCTGGTGGCCTCGACACGCCCCCTGTTTACTCGGAGCCGTCGAGTAGGTTCCGTCCTTGCACATCCCCGTAGATCCCGCCGGTGGCGCTGCCTGGGACACAGCCAACTGTGTACCGGCCAGCCCTGCCGCAACCGCCATCAAACAGATTGCAATCTTCATAAATACTCCCGATGATTTGAATTTAGGTGGCCCGAATACGGCCAAATCCTACCCCATCCTGCCTACCCTGTCATCAAAAACCCCGAAAAACGGTACCATCCCCTCAAAAACAGGTCCAATTGTGACCCAAACGAGTTACAAACTACGGCATTCGAGGGATAGCACCCCGGCTAATGCTCCCCCTAGTCTTGGCCGATAGGAGGGACCATGCAGACACCAACGTACGCAGACATACACAACCGATACAGAGAACTAACCACTCGCACCGCTCGTCAGGACAATGCAGACGGCTTCCTCGAGACCCATCACATAGTCGATATCGCGCGCAGCCTGTTCCTGTCCTCCCTCCTGTGGATGGCGCTCGCAATTATCGTCTACACGGTCTATTCGATGGTCGCTGGCGCACGCTAACCAGCCGTCCATCATGGCAAGGCCGTAAGCTGCGGCAGCCGAAAGCTCGGTCCATCCCTCCCCAGACGAGCCCGGCAACCCCGACGAGCCCCCGACGAGCCCCGCACTGTAGCATCCAAAAGAGATGCTCGACGCGACCCCCATCAGCCACTGGATAGGTTTTCACCTCTTCATCCTCATCCTCCTCGGGGCCGAGCTTCTCTACGTTCGCCGACAGGGCCCTTCCAAAACGCAATCCACCTCCGTAGCCGCCACCATCTTCTGGATCGCCGCCGCCCTGGCCTTCGCCCTCTTCCTCTTTCGCTCGATGGGCGGCCACTCCGCCACCCAATACCTCGCCGGTTACGCCATCGAAGAGTCGCTCTCCATCGACAACCTCTTCCTCTTTCTTCTTCTCTTCCGCGTCTTCAAGATCGAGTCCGCCAACCAGCCCAAAGCCCTCTTCTGGGGCGTCCTCGGTGCCATTCTCATGCGCGGAGCGTTCATCGCCGCCGGCCTCGGCCTCCTATCCCGCTTCGAGTGGGTCAGCTACGTCTTCGCCGCGATCCTGCTCATCGCCGCCATCCGGCTCGTCCTCCCAGGCGCCGAAAAGAAAGAGACCGAGACTCCACGTTGGATCGCCTGGCTCTCTCGCCTCCACCCCGTCAGCCTTCGTCAGGACAAGTTCTTCGTCTTAGAGAGTGGCCAACGCATGATTACAGTCCTCTTCCTGGCCCTCATCGCCATCGAACTCACCGACGTCGTCTTCGCCCTCGACTCCATTCCGGCCGTCCTCTCCATCACTCGCCATCCGTTCCTCGCTTACACCTCGAACATCATGGCCGTCATGGGTCTCCGATCGCTCTACTTCCTCCTCGCTCACCTGCTCGCCAAGCTGCGCTTTCTCCACTATGGCCTCGCCGGAGTCCTCGCCTTCGCAGCCTTCAAGATGCTCGCCGCCCACTGGATTGAGATAGGCCCTCTGGTCTCGCTCGCCACGATAGTAACCATCCTGGCAATCACCATCGCTCTATCACTCCTGACACGGCAGAATACTTCCAACACCGGGAAGCTCTGCTAACGATCCCAGCACAAACGAAATAAGATTAAATTTGTCGCATTTCAATTCTCTGTGTAAAAGACTTAATGTCCTCTTCTCACACCCTCCTGAAATACACTCGCCTTGTCCACCTCTATCTTGGCGTCTTCATCGCGCCAGCTCTACTCTTTTTCGCCTGTACAGGAGCGCTCCAGACCTTCAGCCTCCACGAAACCACGCGCGACAGCAGCTACAAGCCACCCGCCTGGACCGTCACCCTCGGCCAGATCCACAAGAAGCAGACCACGGTTGTCCCCGTCAGAAAACTCCCGCCACCGGCCCAGGTCCACAGACCAGTCGCCCGATAAACTCAAAGACAAACTCACCGACAAATCTCAATCTATTCCCATCACCACAGGGCAGCCAGGGCCCAACTCATCGCAAAAACCCGCAGACGTCTCCACGCCAAAGCCACACAACTCCCTGCCCCTGAAGATTTTCTTCCTTCTCGTCTCCATCGGACTCTTCCTCTCGACCATCTCCGGCATTTACATGTCGTACAAGTACATCCGCAAACGGCTCCTCCTCACAGCCATACTCAGTGCCGGTATCGTCATTCCGATACTCCTGACGATCCTGTAATCAAGCTGTACTTCTACCGACGAGTTACCCGCAGCCTTCATCACGGTTCCACCCCTGGCCCACCCGGCTACTCCCCCACCGCAAAAGAAACACCAGCACCATCACCGCAACGATCCCGCCTCCAAACAATCCTGCCATTGCGGCTGCCAGCGAAGCAGGGCCGCCATGAAAGGCTCCGTTCACCCTCACATCCGCAACCTTGTAATAAATCCCTATCGCAACCACGCAAAAGCTGACCATCGCGCCCCCAACGGATGCAACAAAGCGCTGAAGCCCCCGATCACGACTCAAGCCGAAACCTCCGCCGACTCACAAAGTGCTCCACAATCAAAAACACACACATCAAGCAACAAACTCGAGCCTCCCCTGCTGCATCACCGAGTGCTTCGCGACCTCATCCCGCAACGGAAAGTCATTCCGGAAATGCGCTCCCCGGCTCTCTTCGCGCCCTAGCGCCGAAGCCACGATCAACTCCGCCACAACATGCAGATTCCTCGCCTCCACCGCCCGCCGAGTCAACCCCTTAGGCATAGCCGCCCCCAACGCAGCCAGCCCGCGCTTAGCCTGCTGCAGACCATCTGCATCTCGCAACAGTCCGGCATACTTCCACATCAAATCACGCAGCTCTTTGATCCATCTCTCCGTCGCCGCCTCCGAGGTCACGCGGGCACTCGCAGCCACCGGCGGCGTCGCACTCAAGCCGACTTCATCCCGTGGGGTCTCGGCGACCATCGTCTCCGCCGCCAGTGCTCCAAACACCAGACCCTCCAACAGAGAATTGCTCGCCAGCCGATTCGCTCCATGCACCCCAGTGCACGCCGCCTCACCCGCCGCATACAACCCCGGCAGCGAGGTCCTTCCCTGCACATCCGTCCTAACACCACCCATCAAATAATGCGCCGCAGGCCGCACCGGAATCAGATCCCTCCCCAACTCCAGCCGATACTTCGCCAGAAACTTCGAGATCCCCGGAAACCGCGTCTGCAAATCCTTCTTCACATGCCGCATATCCAGAGACACCGTCCCATCCATCCCCTCCCGCGTAATCGCCCTCGCCACCACATCACGCGGAGCCAGCTCCAGCAGCAGATGATACCGCTCCATGAACCGCTCCCCCTTCGCATTCACCAGATACGCGCCTTCACCCCGTAGCGCCTCACTCAGCAAAAACCGCGGAGCCCCCGGCTCACTGAACGCCGTCGGATGAAACTGATAGAACTCCATATCGCTCACCGCAGCCCCAGCCCGATAAGCCATCGCAATCCCATCCCCGGTAGCCACCGCAGGATTAGTCGTATCGCTGTAGACCTGCCCCGCGCCACCGCTGGCCAGCAACACAGCCCCAGCCCGCACCACCCTCAGCCCGCCCTCCCCATCGAGCAGCGTAGCCCCCACCACGCGCCCACCCTCGACCATTAAATCCACACTCGTCGCCCACTCCATCAACTCGATCGCCCCCCATGGTTGCCAGCCTCCCGCACATGTCGTAGCAGCGACACCGCAATCTCCTTCCCTGTCGCATCACCATTCGCATGCAGAATCCGCGACAGGCTATGCGCCCCTTCCCGCGTCCGCATCAACTCGCCCTCTACCCCGTTCTTACCTCTTGGATATCGATCAAAGGCCGTCCCCCACTCCAGTAACTCGTCCACCCGCTTCGGACCCTCCGTCACCAGGACCGCCGCCGCCTCACGATTCACCAGCCCATCGCCTGCCGCCATCGTGTCCTCAAGATGCAGTGCGACATCTTCCTCGCCCCCATCGCCACCGCAATCCCACCCTGCGCGTAAGCCGTATTCGACTCAGCCAGTTCCTCCTTCGTCACCACCAGCACCGTGCCCGTCTCCGCCAACCGAATCGCCGCACTCAAACCTGCAATCCCTGCCCCAATTACCAAAAAGTCGAACCGTTCCATCTTTCAATGCTACTCCCCTCAAACCCGTCTAAAATGCGTGCGATACGATAGACACACCGTGCCTGTCATCCCTGTCAACACGCCCTCCGCGAACTACGACGTCACCATCGCACCAAACCTCCTCCCCACCCTTCACTCTCGCCTCCTCAAGCTCAATCGCGGCAAACCCTTCCGGCCCTTCATCGTCACCTCGCCCAACATCTGGGCCCTCTGGTCGAAACCCTTTCTCGCCAGCTTCAAAGAACCCCCAACCGTCCTCTTCCACCCGCCCGGCGAATCCCACAAACGCCTCGCCAGCGTCGAGTCCCTCGCCCAGCAACTCTCCACCGCGGGAGCCGACCGCGACGCCCTCCTCCTCGCCTTCGGAGGCGGCGTCATCGGCGACATCACCGGCTTCCTCGCCGCCATCTACATGCGCGGCATCCGCTACGTTCAAATCCCCACCACCCTCCTCGCCCAGGTCGACTCCTCCATCGGCGGCAAGACCGGCGTCAACCTCGCCGCAGGCAAAAACCTCATAGGCAGCTTCCACCATCCGCAAGCCGTCTTCGCCGACACCAACCTGCTCCGCACCCTTGCCCCCGTCGAACTACGTGCCGGCCTCCAAGAGTCCATCAAAGCCGGCGTCATCTACGACGCGAAGCTCTTCCGCTACATGGAACAAAACGCCGAAGCCATCCTCAACACAAAACGAAACGCCGACACCAAAGCCCTGACGAAAGTAGTCGCCGCCTCGGTCCGCGTGAAAGCCGACGTCGTCAGCAAAGACGAAAAAGAATCCGGCCTCCGCATGATCCTCAACTTCGGCCACACCATCGGCCACGCCATCGAAGCCGCCACCAACTACAAGCAGCTCCTCCACGGCGAAGCCGTAGCCTGGGGCTCGATCGCCGCGCTCAACGTAGCCATCGCACGCAAAACCATCAAGCCCAAAGAAGCCGAGCGCATCACCAAACTCATCCTCCGCTACGGCCCGCTCCCCACCTTCAAAGCCACTGCCGAAAAACTAGTAGCCCTAACATCCCGCGACAAGAAAAACCGCAGCGGCATCCGCTCCTTCGTCCTCCCCACCGCCATCGGCAAAGTAGAAATCGTCCGCAACGTAACCGAACCCGAACTCCTCACCGCCACCAACTCCATGCTCACCCTCATGGGCCATCACACGACGTAGGAAACCACCCAACTCATGAGTGATCAAACGACAAAACCCGAACACGAACGTTCCACCGGAGCCCGCCCCGCCGGTGTCACCACCGAGCAATCCGCAGCCACCTCCGTCCAGCAGATGTTCGACACCATAGCCCCCACCTACGACCGCGCCAACCACCTCCTCTCCGTCGGCATCGACCGCTACTGGTGGAGCCGCACCGCCAAACTCTTCCGCCCCATCCTGCAACACCCGGAAGCCATCGCCCTCGACCTCTGCTGCGGCACCGGCGACATGACCATGGCGCTCCACCAACATCGCCCGCACACCCCCGAGGCCGCCCCCATCGTCGCCATAGACTTCTCCCACCAGATGCTCTCCCGCGGCGCAGAAAAATTCGCCCCCCACAATATCCTCCCCATCGAAGCCGACGCCCTCCACCTCCCCATCGCCGATGCCTCGGTCGATCTGGTCACCTCCGCCTTCGGCTTCCGCAATCTTGCCAACTACGAGGCAGGCCTCGCCGAACTCCACCGCATCCTGCGCCCCGGCGGCCAGCTCGGCATCCTCGAGGCCAACCAGCCCGAAGGCCTCATCGGCGCTCTCTACAACCTCTACTTCAAAACCATCCTCCCTAGGCTAGGCGGCCTCATCTCCGGCAAACCCGCCGCCTACAGCTACCTCCCCGCCTCGGTCGAACGCTTCCCTCGCCCCCCGCGTATGCTCCAACTCATCAAAGCCGCCGGCTTCACCAATCCCACTTGGACCAGCTACACCTTCGGCACCGCCGGCCTCTATCACGCCACCAGACCCTGACGGCTCTTCCGCTATCGTTTCGACACACTGGAAGCTGGCAGAGCCGCAGCCACCCGGGTCCTATGCATAAACACGATCTTCCAGACCCCACCCCGTCTCTCAAGAAACGCCGACTCAAGCCAACCCTGCGCCACAGTCCCCCACGCATCCGTCACGCCGCCTTTATTCACGTAGGCAATCCAAGCCGTGTCACCAAGAACATGCACATCGGGCTCCGTAACGTTCCACTCATACTTCCTCCCCTTCGCATGTTCTGCCTTGATCAAAGTCATGATCGCCTCCCCATCAAATCGCGCCCCCGCATCGTAGATGTAAAACCCAGGGGCAACTACCGCATGAAACTTCGCAAGATCATCCAGAGAAGCTGCCGAGAAGATCGCTTTTACCGTATCGACAACCTGCGCCTGATCCGCACTCAAGGCTCTCTGCTGACCGCTGGAGCGACAAACAGCGACGAAAAGCATAAGCGCCAGCACAGTAGCGGCGAGAGTACTTCGAACTTTCATTGACATCGAACCCTCCAGATCCTTTTATCCGATCAGGCGACGATACAACAAGAAACGGGCACTAAGTCCGCTGCTCCAGGCAGTGATATATTTCCCTCAGTCCCCCCAAGAATCGCACGTTCACCCGCACGATGAGATGAAACTCCAATGGCCGCGACTCCGCCTCCCATCCTCGACGGGCCTCCAGTCTCATCAGACGCAGCCATCGGCGCATCCGCTATGCGCAAAGCTACCCGCCACCTGATCCCTCTCATCGCGCTCGGCTACGGCGCAGCCTGCATGGATCGCGTCAACATCAGCTTCGCCTCTCTCCAAATGAACCGCGACCTTCACTTCAGCGCCACAGTCTACGGCCTCGGCGCGGGACTCTTCTTCCTGAGCTACGCCGTCTGCGAGATCCCCTCGAACCTTCTGCTCTACCGCTTCGGCGCGCGTCGCTGGCTCTCCCGCATCATGGTCAGCTGGGGGATCCTTGCCATAGCCATGTTGCTCGTCCGCACCCCCTGGCAGTTCTACACCGCACGTTTCTTCCTTGGAGTTGCCGAAGCCGGATTCTTCCCCGGCGTCATCTTCTATCTCACGCAGTGGTTCCCCCTGCAACTCCGCGCCCGCACCATCAGCCGCTTTTACATCTCCCTGCCCCTCAGCTCCGTCGTCACAGGCCTCGTCGCAGGCCCACTCCTCAGCCTCGACGGTCACCTCGGCCTCCGCGGCTGGCAATGGCTCTTCCTCGTCGAAGGCATCCCCGCTGTTCTCCTCGGCATAGTCTTTCTGTTTGCTCTCCCCGACGGCCCACAGCAAGCGAAGTGGCTCACCGAAGAGGAACGCACCTGGATCATCCGCCACGTCCGCAACGACCCATCGCTCGTCGGCGAGCATAGCCATGCCCTCGGCGCGACCCTTCTCGACCGGCGCATCTGGCAGGTCGGCATCTTCCAGATGCTGATGCTCGGCTCCTCCTACGCCTACACCTTCGTCGCTCCCGATGTCATCCAACGCGCCACGCATCTCAGCACCTCCAGAGTCGGCCTCATCATCGCCGCTCTCAGCCTCCTCGCCGCAGGCGCCATGCTTCTCAACGCCGTCTACTCTGACCGCGTCCAATGCCGCACGCCGGACAGCAACTACCCGCGCTACATGCACATCATCCCCTGGGCCTTTCTCATCTCCGCCGGCTTCTTCGCCTGCAGCCTCTCGACAAATCCAATCAGCGTCGTAGCCTCCATCGGCACAATCATCATCGCCTACAACGCCATGCAGGGACCCTTATGGTCTCTGCCCGGAAGTTTCTTTCAAGGGCGATCCGCCGCAGCCGGCATCGCCACCATCAACATGATCGGCATGATTGGCGGATTTCTCGGACCCTACTTCGTCGGCTTCGCAAAAGACCTCACCGGCGACTATCAGCGCGGTCTTCTCTTCATGAGCATCCCCATGCTCCTCGGCGCGGCCATCATGTTCTACCTCCGCGCCGAAACACGCCTTCGAACCAGAGCCCTGAGCCCCGAAAACCCTGTACCATCGTCCTGATGAGCACAACGGCCCAGCCCGAACAAGCCGCGACCCCTCACAGCGCCAAGCGTTCCGCCGCGCTCTTCTCCGTCCTCGCCGCTTTCGCCGTCACCCTGCTCAAACTACTCACCGGCCTCCTTACCGGCTCTCTCGGCATGCTCTCTGAGGCCGCACACTCCGGCATCGATCTCATCGCCGCCGCCATCACCCTCTTCTCCGTCCAGGTCTCCGACCGCCCTGCCGACGCCGACCACACCTACGGTCACGGCAAGATTGAAAGCCTCTCCGCCGCTATCGAATCCGTCCTCATGCTCGGCTCCTGCGTCTGGATCCTCTCCGAAGCCATCCACCGCATCGCCCACCGCGAACATCTCGCGCTCAGATTCTCCCTCTGGCCCTTCCTCGTCCTCCTGCTCTCCATCACCGTCGACTTCACACGCTCCCGAAAGCTCCACCGCATTGCCGCCGAAACAAAGAGCGAAGCCCTCGAAGCCGACGCCATCCACTTCCACACCGACATCTGGTCTTCCATCGCTGTCCTCCTCGGCCTCACCGCCAGCTACATCGGCAAGCGTTTCCACATCCCGCAACTCGAACTAGCCGACCCCATCGCCGCCATCATCGTCTCCGGCATCATCCTCCACGTGACCTGGAACCTCGCCCGCCGCACCATCGACGCCCTCACCGACGCCACCCCCATCGAAACCCGCGCCCAGGCCCGCGACATGACCCGCGACATCGCCGCCATCGACGGCGTCCTGTCCGTAGACCGCATCCGCACCCGCCGCGCCGGCCCCAACTACTTCGCCGACCTCACCCTCGGCCTCCCCCGCAACCTCACCTTCCAGCGCTCCGAGCAGATCACCATGGCCGCCACCGCCGCCGTTCGCCGCCACCTCCCCGGCGCCGACGTCGTCGTCCACTCCATCCCCACCGCCCACGTCGCCGAAAGCCTCCACGACCGCATCCGCGCCGTCGCCGCCCGCTCAAATCTGGCAATCCACGACGTAGCCGTGCAGGAATACAACCACACCCTCCACGTCGAGCAGCACCTCGAGGTGGACGAGAAAATGTCCCTCAGCGCTGCCCACGCGCTCGTCACGCAGCTCGAGTCCGACATCCGCCGCGAGATCCCCGAGATTTCCACCATCCTCACCCACATCGAGAGCGAACCCGCCACCATCGAGCGTCCCGCCTCCCTCGAGCGCGACCGCCAGCTCGAAGTCCGTCTCCGCCGCTGCGCCCAGGCCTTCCCCGAGATCCTCGACATCCACGAGGTCTTCGTCACCCGCGCCCACAACAACGCAGCCGACCGCATCCAGGTCAACTGCCACTGCACCCTCCCCGACGACCTCCCCATGGCACGCGTCCACGAGATCATCACCGCCCTCGAAAACGCCTTCAAACTCGACTGCCCCGAAGTCTCCCGCCTCCTAATCCACCCCGAACCCGCCACCGACAACCGCCGCTGATATCCACCACACCAGCGCCCTCCACGGAATCGTCATCTCGACCGAAGCACCCAAGAATCGTCATCTCGACCGAAGCAACAGACGGTCCCATCGTCTGTGCGCAGTGGAGAGATCCCCGCATTTCGCCTTTGTCGTTGCCTTTGCCGTTGCCTTTCCTCCAACCCGGCCACCAACCAGAGGGTGCCCCATCCATCGCCGTCTCATCGCGATGGATGGGAATGAACTCCTCTCCCCGCCAGCGTTTTTGCATTTGCCTGTCTTTGAATCGAGCCCACCTGCCCCATCTGCCTGTCATCCTGAGCGCAGCGAAGGATCCCCCATTTCGCCTCTGTCTTTGTCGTTGCACTTTGCGATCGCACCCAACCCGCAATGACGCCCCACCAACAAACCTCCGCTACAATAAAACCGTGCGACGCCTAATCGGCATCACGTTACTTCTCCTCTTCAGCTCACCGCTGATCTCGCCCCTGCTGGCCCTCACAGCCGCCAGCGCAGCAAATCTCCCGGCCTGCTGCAGACGGAACGGCGCACATCACTGCATGGCGAACATGCAGCAGCCAGACTCCTCCGGCATCAACGTCTCGACGATCCCGCAGAAGTGCCCGTCCTACCCAGCCGCCGTCACTCAGATCCAGCACGGAGATCTCTCCTGCAACGCTGCATCCCTCCTCTTCGCCGGGATCGTCAGCCACCCCTCCCTCAAGACCCAGACCCAAGCCCGCGCCCGAGTGGCCCTCGATCGCTCTCGCCAGAAGCGCGGCCCTCCCTCCTTCTCCCTCTAAGCGACCCGACCAGCAGCCGACCCACCTCCCGCAGTAAAACGGGAGCACTGCCGTTCGTTCCAGAGCTCTAACTCCGTCAGCATCTCTGACGAGGGAAGTCCGAAGCCCCATGCGCAAGCTTGCACTACTCTGTCTCCTGTCACTTCTCAGCATCGTCATGGCTCGAGCCACTATCTTCAGCCAGCTTCACGGCGTCGTCCACGATCCCCAGCACCGCCCCATCGCAGGCGCAACCATCGAACTCCACGCCAACAACTCCGCCTTCACCAAATCCACCGACACCGCACAGGACGGGTCCTTCACCATCCCATCTCTCCCCTCGGCGACTACACCATCACCATCTCGCAGAAAGGCTTCGACACAGCCAAGCAGACCCTCACGTTAGCCTCCGAAACCGCCCCCATCCTCCACATCGAACTTCACCTCGGCACCATCGAGCAAACCACCTCTGTCACCACCGACGCGAACACGGCCAACATCAACACCGTAACCCCCACCACCCTCATCAGCCGCGACGAAATCGCACAAACCCCCGGCGCCGACCGCACTAACTCTCTCGCCATGATCACCGACTACGTCCCCGGCGCCTACATCACCCACGACATGCTCCACATGCGCGGCGGCCACCAGGTCTCCTGGCTCCTGGACGGCGTACAAATCCCCAACACCAACATCGCCTCCAACCTCGGCGCCCAGATCGATCCAAAAGACATCGACTACATCGAGATCCAGCGCGGCAGCTACACCTCCGACGTAGGCGACCGCACCTACGGCGTCTTCAACGTCGTCCCCCGCACCGGCTTCGAGCGCAACCGCCAGGCCGAGCTCATCCTCTCCGCCGGCAGCTTCCTCCAGACCAACGACCAACTCAACTTCGGCGACCACACCGAAAAGTTCGCCTACTACGCCAGCCTCACCGGCAATCGCAGCGACTACGGCCTCTCCCCACCCACCGGAGTCGTTATTCATGATGCCACCAACGGCTACGGTGGCTTCGCATCCCTGCTCTACAATCGCACTCCCAAAGACCAGCTCCGTCTCATCACGCAGCTACGCGCCGACTACTTCCAGATCCCCTACGACCCCGACCCCAACAGCCCCGGGAACCAGCAGTTTCAATCCAGCGGCCTCCGCGACGGCCAGCACGAGCTCGACGGCACCGTAGCCTTCTCCTGGCTTCACACCTTCAACCCCGCCACCGTCCTCCAGGTCTCGCCCTTCTTCCACTACAACCGCGCCGACTACGAATCCAATCCCAACGACATCCCCGTGGCCACCACCTCCGACCGAAGCTCCACGTACGCAGGAGCACAAGCCAACATCACCACCGAAGTAGCGCGCAACACCATCCAGGCCGGCTTCTACTCCTTCGGCCAGCGCGACAACTACCTATTCGGCGCAATCTTCAACGACGGCAGCGGCACGCCCCCTTCTCCACCCCCGACTCAGCCTCCGGCGGCGTCATCGAGGAGTACATCTCCGACAACTACAAGGCCACCTCCTGGCTCACCCTCATCGCCGGCCTTCGCCAAACCCACTTTCAGGCCGAGTTCACCGAGAACGAAACCGACCCGCGCTTCGGCGTAGCCCTCCGCATCCCCAAACTCAACTGGGTCTTCCGCGGCTTCTACGGCCGCTTCTATCAGCCCCCGCCTCTGCTCACCTTCGGCTGCACCCCAGCGGCCATCGCCGCCGGTACCTGCAACCTCCAGAACTTCGCTCTCAGCACCGGCACCAGCTTCGCCCCGCTCCACGGCGAACGCGACGAAGAGCATCAGTTCGGCGTTCAAATCCCCTCCGCGGCTGGCTCCTCGACGCCGACACCTTCAAGACCCGCGTCAACAACTTCCTCGACCACTCCAACATCGGCGACTCCAGCATCTACTTCCCCGTCACCGTCGACGGCGCTCTAGTCCGCGCCTGGGAGCTAAGCCTCCGCAGCCCGCGCCTCTGGCACTTCGGCCAGGCCCATCTCGCCTACTCCAACCAGATCGCCCAGCAGCGCGGAGCCATCACCGGCGGTCTCATCTGCTCTCCTCCCACCTCAGCCGAGTGCGACGTCGACCCCGGCTACACCCCCGTCGATCACGACCAGCGCAACACCCTCAACGTTGGCTTCAACGCCACTCTGCCCTGGCGAACCACCGCCTCCACCAACGTCTACTACGGCTCCGGCTTCACCAACGGCGGCTTCGATCCCAACGGCCCACCCGCCGACCCACGCTACCCCAACCCCTATCTCCCCGAGCACACCACCTTCGACCTCTCCATCGGCAAAACCTTCAACGAAAAACTCACCGCGTCCGTCACCGCAACCAACGTAGCCAACCGCCGCGTATTGCTAGACAACAGTCTCACCTTCGGCGGCTTCCACTTCAACGATCCCCGAGAGATCTTCGGCGAACTCCGCTACCGCTTCAAATACTGAGAGAACCCGCAACGCGCAGGGCGGTCACTTCGTGACGCGTATACCCTGTCTCGACCAATCAGCGACCCGAGGCCGAGCAATGCTCGGGAAGAGAGATCTGAAGCCGACCAACGGAGGCCCCAACGCCGATAACCCACCAAGGCAAGGTACACAAGTCACGAAGTGACCGCCCCACGCGGAGTGGGCCCGTCCGGCAAGACAGCCTCTAACCGGCCTCCGCTATACTCTGAAAACGCATGAAGCTAAGGATCCCCAGAAAAGTCACCCGAAGCATCAATCGCTTCTTCAACATCGTTCTGGGCGCCCTCGCGATGCTCACCGTCGCGCTCGTCTCCGCCTTCATCACCATGCGCCTAGCCATCCACGGTCACGAGGTCAAAGTCCCCGACCTCACCAACCTCACCCTCTCCGAAGCCAGCAAAAAAACCAGCTCCCTCGGCCTCGTCCTCAGCTTGGAAAACCGCTTCTACTCCCCCAACACCCCACCCGGCCGCGTCCTCGCACAATCCCCCGCCCCTAACCTCACCGTGCGTCGCGAGTGGCCTGTCCGCGTCACCGAAAGCCTCGGCGCCCAACAAGTCGCCATCCCCGACCTCCTTGGCCAGACCGAACGCACTGCCACCATCAACATCCGCCGCCTCGGCCTCGAACTCGGCGCCGTCTCCCACATCGCCGCCCCCGGCGAACCCGGCGTCATCATCGCCCAAACCCCCACCCCCAACGCAGTCGGCGTCGACCGCCCCCGCGTTAGCCTCCTCCTCAGCGACCCGGAGACCACCAGCTCCGCCCAAGCCTTCGTCATGCCCTCCCTCGCTGGCCTCACACTCACCGCCGCCGCCGCGCGAGCCGCCTCCGCCGGCCTCCACATCGCCAGCGCCGAAGACCTCAACCTTAACTCCACCTCAGACTCCGCCCCACTCACATCTCAATCCCCACCAAGCGCCACCACGCCATCCTTCACCGAACCGATTGCCCACACCGTCTCCTCCATCGGCACCGTCATCGCGCAAACCCCGGCCGCCGGCCACCGCGTCGTCAAAGGCGACCCAGTCCACATCACCCTCACTGACTAAAGGCTCACAATCATCTGAAACTTCGCGTGAGAAACGATTCCGACTATCACAACGACTTTTGTTACGGACTTTTTGCTGAAGACCTGAAGATCTGAAGCCTGAAGATCTGAAGAAAAGTCTGCTCGCATCTTTCAAGCTAAGCGTCCGCCAAGCCCGAAAGGCACTGTATTGACACCATGCGGCGCGTGCAATACTAACTTTATGTAATGGCGCCGTTGCCCGCCCTGTCTATTATCAAGACAGCCAAAGATACCAAGACAAGCCAAATGACCGAGGTTCATCAAGTTTCGATCATCACTCCCTTGGCCGTGGGTGCCGGCGCGGTTCTTTGTACAATCTTCATCCACGCTCTGGCTTTGGGCGCAGTAGTGAACTTCTTTCGTTGGGAGACAAAACTCGGCCGTGCTGGCACGAGGTACCGGATCGATCTCACGATCGTTGTACTGGTAATGTCATTCGCATTCGCGGCACACCTGATTGAAGTCGCCGTCTGGGCGAAGTTATTCATGATTTGCGGGGAATTCCAGCAGTTTGGAGTCGCCTATTATCACTCGGCGGTGAACTATTCAACGCTCGGCTATGGTGATGTGATCATGTCGCCCTCATGGAGGTTGCTGGGACCACTCGAGGCAGCAGATGGATCACTCATGTTCGGGGTATCGACCGCGATGATTTTTGCAGTCATTCTGCGTTTGGTTGAGACTCGATTTGCGGATCTCAAAGACTAAGTAGTCGTTGGCGTAGATGGAACTCCAAACATCTCTTTGCCGGGCGCCCCATATCTCGATTTTGAGATGTGGGCATTCGCGCGGATGCGCGAACCGTCTTCCTAAGCCCGCTCCAACACCACCGCATAAAACCCATCGCCCCCATGCACTCCGGGCAGCGTCCGAAGCGCCCCATCCCGCACCGCCGAAGGCATTCCCGCACTCAAAACCCCACGCTCCGAAAGCTCCACCATCACCCGATCCACCGGAACCCTCAACACCCCGCCACCACCAACAACAGCATCCACCACACCCTCGCACTCCTCCGCCTCCAGCGAGCAAGTCGAATAAACCAGCCGCCCACCCGGAGCCAGCCGCTTCAATGCTCCTTCAAAATCGCCCTCTGCCTCTCCGCCTGCCGAGCAAACTCCTCCACCTTCAGTCGATGCCGAATCTCCGGATTCCCCGCCATCGTCCCCGTCCCCGAGCAAGGCACATCGCAAAGTATCAAATCAAACTCCCCAGCAACACCCTTTCCATCCGCCGCATCCGCAACCGAAAACCCAACGCGCTCCGCATACGCATATCGCCGCAGCCTCGCCTCCGTCTGCGCCAGCCGCTTCGCACTCACATCGCTCGCCACGATCTCCGCGCCACCCATCCGCTTCGCCAGAACCAGCGTCTTCCCGCCCGGAGCAGCGCAGCAATCCCAAACTCTCTTCGCTCCCGGCACAGCAGCAGCAGCAATCTCCGCCACCAGCCGCGACCCGTCATCCATCACCGGCCAATCCCCTCCACGTTCCGCGAACATCCCACCCTCAACCGGCTCCTGCTGATCTGCCTCACAGATCTTCAACGCCGCCTCGCGCCCGTAAGCCGCCACCCATCGCTCCACCAGCCATCGCGGATGCCCCAGCCTCTCCGCAAACGCCGCCGCAGTCTCTGGGAGACCGGCCGCATGAATCCGCACCCCAGGCCTCGGATGCCCCATATCTCGATCTTGAGATGTGGGTTTAGCCGCCAACTTCCGCAGCACCGCATTCACCATCCCCGTCGCATGAGGCTCACCCGCCGCCCTGCACAACTCCACACTCTCACTCAGCGCCGCATGTGCCGGAATCCTCTCCAGATGCAACAACTGAAACGCCCCCATCCGCAGCACAATCGCCACCGGCTCCGCCAGCCTCTGCTCCGGCCTCTGCAACAACCCACGCACCCGAGCATCGAGCGCGATCTGCCATCGCAGCACTCCCATCACCAGCGCCGTCGTCAGATTCCGATCCTCCGGCGACAACCCATCCACCCGCGCCGAATGCAGCAACTCGTCGCTATGCCCCTTGTTCTCCCCCACCAACTTCAAAATCTCAAACGCAGCCAATCGAGCCGGCGTGATCTTTGCTACCGCAGCCTCCACCGAAGCCGTAGGCCCCGCCGACACAGGCCTCTTCCGCGCCACCACCGCCTTACCCGAAACTAACTTCCCACCGCCAGACTTTCCCACACCCAAACTCCGCGCAACGTTCTTACCCGACTTCGGCTTCCCCACTCCCGACCTCGACTCGTCCTTCATATCCCCAACCGTTCGCCGCTCTTCACTTGATACCCATGCAAAAACTCTGCAGCACTCATCCGCTTCTTCCCTTCCATCTGCACCTCAAGCAACTCTGCGACCGTCCCAACGCCGCAACCGACCAACATCAACTCACCATCCACCAGCAACTGCCCCGCAGCAACCGAGCGCCCACTACCGATCCTCATCTTCGACACAATCAGCTTTTTCCCCGCAGCGTCGTATGTGCCCCCGGCCAGGGCTGAAACCCTCTCCACCTGTCATAAACCTGTTTCGCCGAGCGCGAAAAATCCACCAACCCATCCTCTCGCTTCAGAATCGGAGCCAGCGTAGCCAGCGAATGATCCTGCACCTCCGGACAGATCGTCCCTGCCTCAAGTCTCTTCAGCGTCTCCACCATCAACTCCGCCCCCAACGGAGCCAGGCACCCATACACATCCACCGCCGTCTCCTCCAATCCAACCGGGCACACCGCCGCCAGCAGCATATCGCCCGTATCGAGCCCCGCGTCCAACCGCATCGTCGTCACACCGGTCACCAACTCACCGCAAGCCACCGCCCACTGAATCGGAGCCGCTCCGCGATACTTCGGCAGCAGCGACCCATGCAGATTGATATTCCCGAACCGTGGCAGCTCCAGCATCCACTGCGGAATAATCCGCCCATACGCCACCACCAGAATCGCATCCGGCGCAATCCCCTCCAACTGCGCGCGCAACTCCGCATTGTTCTTGATCTTCTCCGGCTGCACCACCGGCAATCCATGCTTCAACGCTGCCTCTTTCACCGGAGGAACATGCACCTCCAGCCCGCGCCCCGCCCCACGATCCGGCTGCGTCACCACCAGCGCAACCCCATGCCCAGCCGCAATCACGGCCTCAAGCGTAGGTACTGCGAACTCCGGCGTCCCACAAAAACTAATTTCATTTTGATAATCCTCTGTCCTGCCGGACGGGCCTCCTACGCGGAGGGCGGTCACTTCGTGACGCGTATACCCTGTCTTGCCAGATCCGCATCCCAGGCCCGAGCGATGCTCGGGAAACAAAATCTTACTCCGACCATCGGGAGGCCCACCACCTCGCGCCCTGCGGCAACCGGTACACATGCCACGAAGTGGCCGCCCCGCGCGCAGGGGCCCGTCCGGCAGGACACATTACCACTCGCCGTTCTTAATCAGCTTCTTAATCTTCCGAATCACCAGATCCCGCTTCAACCTACTCAGCCGATCAATAAACAAGACCCCATCGAGATGATCGATCTCATGCTGCATCGCCCGCGCCAGCAACTCCGTACCTTCAATCTCAAACCACTCGCCCCTAAAATCCTGCGCCTTCACCTTCACCCACTCCGCACGCGAAACCTTCTCGCGAATCTCCGGCAAACTCAGGCACCCTTCCTCTTCCAACTGCTTGCCTTCGCGCTCAATAATCTCCGGATTGATCAGCACAATCTTCTCCTCCGGATTCTTTTTGAAGCTCACATCGATCACCGTAATCCGCTGCGAGATCGCAATCTGCGGCGCCGCCAGCCCAATCCCCTGCGCCGCATACATCGACTCGAACATCTCCTCGGTCAGCTTCTTCAGCTTCGCATCGAACACCGTCACCACCGCACCCGGCTTCGCCAACACCGGATCCGGCCACTTCACCACCTCATGAATCTTCGTCTTCTTCTCAGTCGCCTTTGTCGTCACTCAATACGCTCGAATCTGCTCGCAATAGCCATTGAAATTTCGCTGCATCTCACGCAGCGAGTCACCGCCAAACTTCTCCACCACCAGCCGCGCCACCGTCAGCGCAACCATCGCCTCCGCCGCTACCCCAGCCGCCGGAACCACACAAACATCGCTCCGTTCATACGCAGCCTTCACCGGCTCACGCGTCTCAAAACTCACCGAACCCAGCGGCCTTCTCAACGTCGAAATCGGCTTCAAATACCCCCGCACCACCACATCTTCGCCGTTCGAAATCCCGCCCTCAATCCCGCCAGCATTATTCTGCTCCCTCGAAAACTTCGTGAACGCTTGGTCAGAACCCTCATATCCAATCGCATCATGCACCGCCGAGCCCACCGACTCCGCCGCCGTCACTCCCCGTCCCAACTCCACCGCCTTCACCGCCTGCAAACTCATCACCGCCTGCGCCAACAACCCATCCAAACGCTCATCCCAATTCGCATGCGTCCCCACACCCGGAGGCAGACCATGCACCACCACCTCAAACACCCCGCCCACCGTATCGCCCGTCCGCAACACCGCATCCACCTCAGCCTTCATCGCAGCCTCGGCCTCCGCATCCACGCAGTTCAACAAAACCTCGTCCTTCAACTGCAGCGCCGCAATCTCCTCCCAAGCCGCCGCCCGTCCAAGCTCCGCCTTCCCCACGCGGATCACATGGCTCGCAACCTCCACCCCCAAAGCCCGCAGCAACATCTTCGCCACCGCACCCGCCGCCACCCGCGCTGCACTCTCCCGAGCACTCGCCCGCTCAAGCACGTACCGCGCATCCGGAAAGTCGTACTTCAAACTCCCTGCCAAATCCGCATGCCCCGGCCGCGGCGAAGCAACAGCCTTATGCTTGCCCGGATCACCCGCCTCCACCGGCAAAATCTCCGTCCAGTTCTTCCAATCATTATTCGCAATCACCATCGCAATCGGCGACCCGATCGTCTTCCCATGCCGCACGCCGCTCAGAATATGCGCCGAATCCCGCTCGATCCGCATCCTTCCACCGCGTCCATAACCTTTCTGCCGGCGCCACAGCTCGCGATCAACAAACCCCTGATCCACGGTCACACCCGCGGGCATCCCACTCACCGTCGCCACCAGGCTCTCCCCGTGGCTCTCTCCCGCCGTAGAAAATCGCAACATCCGTATTAATCCCTCGAGAAACAAACGCCCAAACCTAAATTGTAACAACCCGTTCCCCCACTCCGTGATCGCATCCGTAACCGCAGGCGACTACACCGACTACCCTGCTATGAGCAACTCTTCGCCGCCTGATCTTCCAACTCACCAACAAATCGGTGCCGCGAACAACTCACCCCTCTCCTCAGGAATCGAAATAAAGTGATTCAGGAGAAACACATGTACCTAAGCAAGTCGTTCGCCCTCTCTGCTCTCGCCGTTGCGCTGGTGAGCAGCGTCTCCGCAGCACCCGCCCAGATCTCCGTCAGCATCGGAGCCGCTCCTGTATGCCCGTACGGATACTTTGACTACTCTCCATATCCCTGTGCTCCCTATGGCTACTACGGACCCGACTGGTTTACGGGAGGAGTCTTCATCGGCGCCGGTCCCTGGTATCACGGCCACGGCAACTTCTACGGCCACGTCGATAACCGCTACGATCCTCGCCACGGATACGCAGGTCCAATGCCCGAGCGAAACGAGCAGGCCTTCAACCACTTCCACGGCAACGAAGCCCGCGACCCGCAAGGCCACGTAGGCAACGCCGGCCACGAGCCAACCAACGAACACAGCGCCGGATTCCAGGGCGGCGGTCACCCCGGTGGCGGTAGCAGCCACGGCGGAGAAGAACGCGGTGGCGGCGGCCATCACTAAGCCCCAGCCAACCAGGCAATCGTGGCCCGCTTCCACAAGCGGGCCACTTCATTTTCGCGACTCAACGTTCCCAAATCGCCGGACGAGGAAGCCCCTGAACTCAGCTCGCCGCGGCTAAAACTCTCGACCACCTGCTATAACAAGCCAATGCGCAGGGATTACGCTCAGGTCTGCGCACATCAGATGGCTGCTCGGTTCTGAACCGGCCATCCGTTGGCAGGTCATAAGGGACCTCACAGGCGAAGCTCTCAACGTGGTTGCAGCTTAACGGTCGCGCGTCGCAACCGAAGGCTGGGGGAGCCCAGCCTCTCGCGCGCCAATCTCCTGCCGGCGACTGGGGCGGCGGCCGACGTGGGATCTCAGAGAGGAATGAATAAGGAATTCAGCAGGAAAATTGAGCACGGGCTTGCACGCGTGTCGGCTCGCATAGCGGAGCCGATGCTAGCCCTGCTTGACTTGCCGCATGTGGAAGTCCCTAAAGAGACCCGCCGATACGCTACTCGATGGTCTGGCACCCACGCATCGATAGCGACTTGCTACACGCGTGGCTTCGAGGAACCGCGCGTCAGATCTTTCGCCCTCATCCTCGCGAGCAAATTAGTAACGCAAAATCCGCATAGCGGAAGCGATCAAAGATTCCGCGCCTAAGCTTCGCGGCATTTCACTTATAACCGATTAGCATAAGTGCATGAGTTTCGATGACCGCCTTCTGAGTGGCGTGAGCGCCCTTGCAGCTGTGGTGAGGTCGGGCGGCTTCGCGGCTGCGGCGAGATCCTTGAACGTGTCCCAACCGGGCATTAGCCGTGCAGTAGCTCGGCTCGAAGCGCAGGTTGGAATCCGACTCCTGGAGCGGACCACACGCTCCGTCTCCCTCTCGGACGAAGGCAGGCGGTTTTACGAGACCATTGGCCCCATCGTGTCGGCGCTCGAAGACGCTACCTTCGCTCTGGCCGAAGGTAAAGTAACCGTCCGGGGCAGGCTCCGAGTCAACATGGACCCTTACTTCTCGCAGCTCTTTCTCGGACCGCCACTCAGTGGATTTCTCAAAGCATATCCGGAGCTTAAGGTGGACCTGATCACGCGGGAAAGCCTCGGAGATCTGATCTCAGATGGATATGATCTGGGAATTCGTTTCGGAGAGCCGCGCCCATCCACTCTCGTCGCCCGAAGATTGTTGGACACAAGAGTTCTTACCGTAGCCTCGCCCGGCTATTTGAAGAAACACGGACACCCTACCGACCCGCAGCAACTGATCGCGGAACAACATCGGATGATCGATTTTCGAGACCCGGAGACGGGCCGTCCCTTCGAGTGGGCATTCCGTAAAGGTCGAAAGGAAATCAAAGTTGAGACGCAAAGCCAGCTCACGCTGAGTGACGTCGCAACAATGCATGCTGTGTGCCTGGCAGGATATGGGATCGCTCAAGTTCTCGAGCTCGGCGTGGACGCCCATCTCTCGAGTGGACGACTGGTGACCCTTTTTCCGGATTGGGAGGAGGAACTTTTCCCCCTGTATGCCTACTATCCCTCGCGTCAATACCTCGCACCGAAGACGCGCACGTTTCTTGAGTTCCTATCTACGACGGCCCAGGCCTCGCACTCGCGCAAAATAATTCGAGGTTGATTCTGAAACCGCGACCGGAATCCCTGACATCCTGGTAATTGCTTCTCCAGTCCCAATCTTTTCGGCCCGCCTTTGGAGTTGGTACAAGTAGTCGCTTGGTTGCGAATGTCGAGAAAATTCCGGGTCAAGAGTTCCGCGACGACAACATTACGCAACGTCAGCTCTCCTGTTCAGAGGAGAAGACAGACGCAGGCCACCAGATCGTTCATCGGCATGGACGTCCGCACGGCGACCATTTCCATCAGCAGTGCAGAAGACGGCAGGAACGGCTTTGTCCGGTTTCTCAAAGTAATCCCGAACGCGCCCGAGGCGTGATTTCAAGAAACGAGACCTGTTTCCTATTGGCAGAAGGAAAGTATGGCGAAAGCCAGATCGACTGGCTTCTCCAGAAAGATCAGGTGGCCCGAATTGAGTTCGAGTGTCTTTGCGTCAGGAACCAGATGCTCCGAGTAAGGTGGCGGCACGATCTGATCGTGCTTTGCAGTAATCAGCAGCGTTGGAGCCTTGATTCTCGCGGCGTACTCCCGCACATCCACACTAATCTTGTTGGCGGTTCCCTCCGAGCGAAAGCTAGATAGCTCTTCCACTACCCGCGACCAGTCCTCTGATTTTCCCATTGTTCCATGCACGAGCACGATCGGTAGATCTTTGTCATCGATCAAGTAACGTCCCTCCTTCTCTGAATCCATAATTTGTTTTCATCTCGTGCACACTCGTGTTACCTGACAAAGCGTCATCTCAGGAGTCAGTTCTGAGTCTGACTGCAGTCTCCATGTACAGATCGAGGTGCCTTTGAGCGTCGTCTAGAGCCGCGGACCGCTTATTGATCCGTGCTACTACCGTTGCTCCCTCGAGGATGGAGATCATGAGGTTGGCGACCGAATGTGGGTCGATCTCCGGGTTGATCTCTCCGGCTGACTGGCCATCTTCAACAATCTTCGCCAAAAATCCTCCCAACCCTTCAGCGCCTTTCTGACCCTTGTGCGGAGGGCGAGGTTGCCGTCATCGGCATCTACTGCAAAGTTTAAAAGAGGGCATCCCCCGGAAAACTCGGGGTGTTGACATAGTTGTCTACGTGCAGTATCAGTTTGTCTACCGCGTTTGAAACGGTGTCGACGTTCCGAAGTCGTTTGTCACTCGTATCCTTCCACGCATAGTCGAAAGCGAGGAGTGCCAGTTCTTCCTTTGTCGAGAAGTGGCCGTAGAGCGTCCCTTTCTCGAGGCCGGAAGCCGCAACGATGTCCCCCATCGAGCATCCAGTGAATCCCTTTTGGTTGAACAGCACTGCGGCGGTTTCTACGATCTTCTGACGGCTGCGCTCACCCTTCGTGACGGCTGCTTTCGTTTTTGTAGTCACATCAGGAGGCCACAGCCCCTGTGTTCGTGAGGCCACCTCGAGACAGTCGCCACCTTCGACCGCCGTATGCCGACCGGATTTACCGTTTCGCAGACCAATCGCTTCTATGTCAATTTCCAAGGTGGGGTGACGATGTTCCGTTCGCGGTCGCCGAAGTCATCCACGGGAAGGCGGTCGCTTCCCGGATGCTACAGACAACGACTGGCCGGGACGGAAATCAGCTGACCCGACTCATTTTTCATTGTCTCCATGCACTGCGGTGAGCCTGCAACCAGGGGGCGATGTTCGGCAAAGCGATACAGCTATGCTGCGGCTTCTGACCACGGATCGATCACAATCTTCGTCACGTTCTCTTTCTTATCTCTCCAAACCTTGTACATTTCGGGAGCCTGTTCCAGTGTAATGCGATGGGAGATGATGTAGCTTGGATCGATCTGACCCTTCTCGATTCGCTCAAGCAGTGGCTTCATATACGTATGCATGTTGGTCTGACCCATCTTCATAGTGATACCTTTGCCAAATGCCGCACCGAAGGGCACTTTGTCGAGAAGGCCACCGTAAACTCCGGGGATCGAAAGCGTGCCACCCTTACAGACCGCTTGAATAGCCTGACGCAGCACACTCGGCCTATCCGTCTCCATCAACAAAGCGACTTTGATCTTGTCGTAGGTTCCCTGCAGTTGAGCCGAATGTGCCTCCAGACCCACAGCGTCTATGCAAGCATCCGGACCAACACCACCAGTCAGATCCTTGAGCGCATTCAGGACGCTGACATCTTCCTCGGAATAGTCGACAGTAATTGCGCCAAGGCTTCGAGCCATCAAGAGACGTTCCGGAAGTCGATCGATCGCAATCACTCTTCCAGCACCAAGCATGAACGCGCTGGCGATCGCGAACTGACCCACGGGTCCACAGCCCCAAACGGCCACCGTATCTCCAGTCTGAATCTGCGCATTCTCAGCCGCCATGTATCCGGTGGGAAAGATATCGGAGAGGAACAATACCTTTTCATCCGGAAGATCGCTCTCGATCTTCAATGGCCCAATATTCGCGAACGGAACACGCGCATATTGGGCCTGACCTCCGGCGTATCCGCCCATCATATGGGAGTAGCCAAAGAGGCCCGAGCCGGAATATCCATAAGCTGCTTCCATCAGATGTGCATTGGGATTGCTGTTGTCGCAGGCCGCCCAGATCTTCTTTTTACAAAAAAGACAGTTGCCACAAGCGATGGTGAACGGTACGACAACTCGATCGCCTCGGCGAAGATTGCTGACTTCCTTTCCCACTTCTTCGACAATGCCCATGAACTCGTGGCCCAATATGTCTCCCGATTCCATGGTAGGAATAAACCCGTCATAGAGGTGTAAATCCGAGCCGCAGATGGCGGTTCGTGTGATCTTGATAATCGCGTCATGCGGATTCAAGAGCTTGGGATCCGCTACCGTGAGTGTTTCCACTTTGCTCGTTCCCATCCAACAGACAGCCTTCATAAATCCTCCAATTTCGAAACCAGAAGTGGATAACCCTAGCTCGCGATCCGATTCGAGCCCGGCGGAGTCGGGATTGTCTCGCCATAGGTCGACGCCTTCATCTTTCCGATGAGGCCGCGATTCTCATGGGGTTGTCCTTGAGTTCTTGGAATTTCGCCGGTCTCGGCGAGGGCCTTGAAGTGTCGTAGATTTTCGATCACCGCTTGTTTCGGGTTGCGGCCTACGAACGTCTCCCAGACGCTGGCCAGCTTGGCCATACGGAACTCCTGCAGCACTGTGACCATAGTGCCGCGATCTCCGGGAGAATCCTCAAAGATGACCTCACCTGCATTGTTCGAATCGCCGCCGATGGATCGCCACGCGATTCGTTTGCCGGGTTCATCTGCCAAGATTTCCGAATCCCATTCAATGGCTTTCCCCTCGGTCTCCATGACCCAATGCGACGTTCGCTCACCTGTTACTACAACTCGAGTGATTTGCTCTTGCCAGGCTGGCGCGGCCTCGACATTGCGCCACATAGCATAGAGATCGTGAGGGTCCGCTTGAACCAAAGCGGACGTCCTCACCCATAGCTTGCCATCTTTGTCCTCGGGCGGAGGCAGATAACGTCCATCGAGAATCATGGCCGCAGCTCCGATAACGGGCAGCTCTTCCGCATATGGCTTTTCTTTTAAAGCATGGGACATCGCAATCTCCTTTGCGTATCCGTACAAACGCAATGTTCGGGTTCGTCAAGCTTGCTCGCAGACGTACTGACATAGACGCGCAGACTCTTGATTGCGTGGTCTGGCCTTAAATGATCAAGGCCCATCAAAAATGGGCCTCGATCCTGACTTCTATTTTTCGGACTTGTTATTTCTCAGAGTTCGGCTTACGACCTAATCGAAAAACTAGAAGTTGGCGCATTGACCGTGCTTTGAAGCTGCGACATTTGAGCCGCCAGTGATTGACGTGTTGCCCGAGCATTGGAGGTTGCCGCGAACCTGGTTGGTGAAGACCTCGGTGTCGGCAGTGTTGTTCTTGTCGACCAGGTTGCCCTGGAGGGTGTTGCCGTTGACGACCGTGCTGGCGGAGTTGGTTTGCACGGTGAGGTTGTCGCTGATGGTGTTGCCTAGCACGCTGACCAGGGCCGTGTTGCTCTGGACGGTGACGTTGCCCTGGACGGTGTTGCCCGGGCAGGAGGAGCCGTCAGTAGTGCCGACCAGCACTGGGGTGCCGTTATTCTGGAGAGTGAGGTCACCCTTCACTGCGGTGCCGCAGACATGGCTTGTCGCCGAGCTCGCCGGCGTGCCCTGGACCTGGAGATTGCCGGCGATGGTAGTGCCGGACGTGATGGAGAAGGTGCCGCCGCTGATCTGGAGGTCTCCGCCGAGGCGTGTGTGCACGAGTTCGACTGTGCCGTTGGTCAGGTGGAGGTTGCCGCCGACCGAGCCTCCGACAAAGACGCAGATCTGGTTGGCTGAAACGGTGATGTTGCCACTGAAGCTGCCGTTATACGCGCCATTGCATTGCGTACCTGCGGCAGGTACGGAGCCTGTGAAGGTAACGTTATACGTGCCACCTACGAAGCTGAAGATGTAGTTGACCGCGGACAGGGAGCCGGTGCCGATGGTGATCGGATAGGTGCCCGGCAGGCTCAAGGCATTGGCAGTGGTGGCCAAAGCGGGCGCGCCGCTGACGGCGGAGCTGCTATCGCCGTTGACGAAGCCGGTGATTGTGGCTCCCAGCATGGGTGGGGTGCCGAACGGGGCTGAGAGGCTGTTCGCTGTGACGGTGAGGACTGCCGGGTTGACCCGCTGCAGGACCGACGCGTTGGCGGTGGTGTAGTTGGCGATATCAGCGGGGGTGAAGGTGGCCGACAGGGTCTGCGCACCTGCTCCAAGGGCGACCCCTGAAGCCGGAGAGTAGGTGAAGCTGCCCGGAACGGAGGCGGTAGGGTTCAGTTGCGAGGGGCTGAGTGTCGTACCGTAGGTGATGGTCGCGGGTGTCGCCCATGTGATGTTCGGCGTGGCGCGATTGACCTGCAGAACCACGGTGACCGTATTGGTGGCGTAGTTGGCCGTGTCGGTGGGGGTAAACGTGACTGAGAGGGTGTGGGTGCCGGCTGCCAGCGTTCCGGAGGCCGGCGAGTAAGTGAAGGTACCGGGGACGGAGGCCGTCGCGTTTAACTGTGAGGCGCTAAGCGCTGTGCCGTAGGTGATGGCTGCCGGTGTGGCCCAGGTTACCGTGGATGCGGCTTGAGCAACGGTGAAGCTCTGTGAGACCGGGCTGGCTGCCGCGTAGGTGGTGTCGCCTGCCTGATTCGCAGTCACCGTAACCTGTCCGGCGCCGGTGATCGTGAGGACAGAGCCTGAAACTGTGGCGGGTCCGGCGACGGTGAAGCTCAACGGCAGGTTGGACGAGGCGGTGGCCGAGAGGGTGATCGGACCGGTCCCGTAGGTTACTTGAGACAGCGGGCCGAAGGTTATGGTCTGGGGGATGGCGGTGCCGGTTTCGGAGAAGCTCGCCGGAGCGCTGAGGCCGGCGACGTTGGCCGAGATGGTAAGGGTTCCACTGGAGCTTGGCTGCGCGATGACCTGCGCCTGGCCGTTGCTGTCGGTGACCGCGGTAGCGCCAGATGGGAAGGTCAAGCCAGTGCCGACAAAGGTGACGGTCACGCCAGCGACTGGGTTGGACTCTGCGTCCTGCACGGAGACGACCAGCGGGTTGGCGAAGGCTGTGCCAACCTGCGCGGTCTGGTTCGAGCCGGAAACGGCGGTGATGCTACCGGGGCCGCCGGTCTGGGCTGTGACCTGGTTGGACGGCGACGAGCTGCCGTTTGTGTTGGTGGCCTCGACGACATAATAGTAGGCGGTGGCTTCGGTCAGGCCGACGTCGGAGTAACCGGTGGCTGAGGTGGTGATGACCAGATTGGCCGACGAGGGAGTGAAGCCCGGGGTAGTGGAACGAAAGAGCTGATACTGCACGCTGTGGGTGGAGCTTCCGGTCCAAAGGAGGTCGATTTCACGGCTGGAGGCGACGGAAGCCTTGAGCGCGGTGGGAGCGGCCGGCGCGGTGGGCGGCGTAGTGGCAGAACTCTGAGTAGCGGCGGTGGCTTGGTTGGAGGGCAGCGAGGTGAGGATGGAGTTGTTCGCCTCGACGATGTAGTAGTAGGTCGTGCCGGGCGTCAGGGCGGTGTCGGTGAACGAAGTGTTGGCGATGGTGGTGACCAGCGTGCTGGGCGAGGGCTGGAAGCCGGGGTGGTGCTGCGGAAGAGCTCGTAGACGGCGTTGCTGGTAGAGCTCGCGGTCCAGTTGAGGCTGATCTGCGTATCGGAGAGTGCGGACCCGGACAAACCCGAAGGCGCAACCGGCACGGGCACGGTACCGAGTCCGATCTCGATGCCGTTGATCTGGGCATTGTTGGCGGCGCCGTTGGAGAACTGGATGGTGATGATGCCGTTGGTGTCGGCGACGGCGTAGAACGACTGCACGTTGGCGGTGAATTCGCCCCCGGCGGTGGCGAAGATGTCGAAGTTATTCAGTACCTGCGTGCCGTTGATGGCCACGTTGAACTGGCGCTGCTTTGCAGCTGTGGAGAAGTTATCCGAGAAGTGCAGGTCGACGATATAGCTGCCACCCGGCGTGAGTCCGGGAGCGGTGTAGGTGAAGCTGCCGCCGTTGGCCCGGCGATTGGTCTGGTACACGGCTGCCGGGGCGGGGTTGAGGATGGAGGAGGGAATCGTGATGGCGTGCGTGGTCGAGCTCCCAGGCGTGCTGGCACCGGTAAATCCACCATCGGCGGACCAGCCGGCGGGAGGCGCTGTGCCGGTGTATCCGCTATCGATCTTAAGGACGTCCGTGGTGATCTTGCCGCCGTTGGCTACGGTCGTGGCACTGGCCAGATTCGACGGGGACGAGGTTCCGACGGCGCCGGTGGCCTGAACGAGGTAGTAGTAGGTGCTCGATGGGCTCGCTGTCGTGTCGGCGTAGGAGAGGCCCGACACGCCTGTGATGATCTGGTTGGCGGTCGAGGGCGTGAACGAGGAAGTGGTGCTGCGATAAACGCTGTAGAGGACGCCGGGTGTGGAAGTCGCCGTCCACGTGAGATTGATCTGGGTGGGCGAGATGGACGTGGCCGTGAGGACCGTAGGCGCGGCCGGGCAGGTGGTGGAGCAGGGGACGCCCTGGTAGAGGGTGACGTAGCTGGTGATGTTGCCCTGCTGGACTATGGTTCCGGCGGTGTTTACCGTGTGGGTGATAGAGCCGCTGCCGTTGAGGAAGACCGAGACGGCGTCGTTGACGATGACGCCGACCGCGTCCGGCACCGTGATGGCGCTGTCCTCGATGATGGGCAGGCCCTGGTTGAAGAAGGAATAGACGCCGAGACCGTAAGCCGCGTGCGAGGTGACCTGGCTGGAGACGGAATAGGAAGAGTAGCCATTGGCGTTGCCGTTCATCCAGGCGCCCTGGTTGGGCACGTCATAGGGCAGCTCACTCTGATAGAAGATGGTTTCGCCGCCGTTGCCGTTCCAGACGACCTGGTTCTGTTCGAAGTGTTCGACCGCGAGGCCGAGTGCGGTGACGTTGTCGCCATTGACGACGAGGCCGTGGTTTGCGACGTTCACAGTCCAGCCGACCGGGGTCTGGCCGTGGTCGGCACGCCAGATCCAGGTGTTGTCTAAGATGACGTCGCTGCTGTCGATCTCAAGACTGGTGTCAGCCAGGCCGGTCGTTGCGCCGCCGATTCGAAAAGAAACATCACTGATCCAGGTTGGATTGTCGTGGTGGCTGGCCCCCGGCGCCCCGGGCGTTCCAACCTGCACCAGCACCGGCGAGGAGATTGGGCCCGCGTCGATCATGAGGCCGGCGATCTGGACGCCATCCACATCGGCTACGGTGATGGCGGGGGTGCCGTTCTGGGGCACGAGGGTTGCGTAGCCCAGGCCGAGGAGGATGGTGTTGGGGTTGGTGATGTTGATGGAGCCGGCGTACTGGTAGATGCCGGGGTCAGGATGAGGTTCTGGCCGAGAAGCAGGGCGTTGTTGATGTCCGCCAGCGCGGTGGAGGGCTTGGCGATGAAGAACGTGTTGATGGGCAGTGAGTAGCCGTTCTGGTTGCCGTTGGCCCAGGTAATGCCGGAGGAGTTGCGCTGGGCGTCGGGGACGAAGACGTTAAAGGCGCTGTTGCCATCGACGTAGAGAAAGGCCTTCTCGCGGCTGACTGGGGTGGTAGGCAGTACGGTGTAGCGGTTGCCGGTGGGGTACTGCGGGATAGGCGCGCCCTGCACGCCGGAGAAGACCATGTTCCACACGCCGCCCGACCAGCTGCCGATGGTGCTGTTGCGGGTGTACCACTGCTGCTGGGAGCAGGGGTTGACGTTGCCGGTGACGAGGGTGTCGGAGATGAAGCCGCCGCTGGCAAAACCGCAGTTCGTGTTAGTGAGCTGCAACGGGCCGTTGATGTTCATGCGCCGGAAGTCGGCTCCCTGGGAGACAGCCCACTGCAGGACCGTCGGGGCGTTAATGGTCATGTTTTCGAGCGATCGCCAGAAATTATCCGTGACATTGCCGTTGCTGTCGGTGAGATTGGCAGTGAGAAAACCGTTAATGGTCACCGACTGGGGGCTCTGGCCCAAGCCGGCGACGCCTTCGTAATAACCTACCTGCGCTTGCGTGCTATAGGTCCCGGGCATAAAGAACACCTGGTACCGGTTTGTGCTGAACTGCGCCTCGGCGTTGACCGAGTTCAATGTGTTCTGGATATCGGCAGCCGACATGCTGGGATCGATGATCTTTACGTTCGGACCGAAGTCGGGCGTCTGAGCGAGAACGGGGGCTGTGAAGGAAGCTGCAACGCAAATGCCGAGCAGGGCCACGTTGAAACGAGACTTGAATATTCCGGAGATCGACTTGGGGATATGGCACATCATCTTGGCTTGCTCCTCGGGCCTTCACAAAAGTGTTCACGTTCGGAGACTGGCCTCAGCGCTGGCTGGAGGCTGTTCGCTTGCCATTCGACCTTCGGCAGAGCAGCCGGAGGAATTTGGGGCTAAGAGGTATCCGACGTGACGCCCGAACCTAGGGAACCTCTGCGTAGGCGTCTGACTTTCTGGGGTCAGGGAGTGGGCATGGAAGATGCGCGGGTTTTGGTTGGTTTGATGCTGTTGGAGGGCTAATTGGAACGCGCATCCGCCCGTTTTCCGGGGCTTCCAGGCGCACTACTGCCCAAGGACTGCCAGACGTTTGCGGTGCAGGTACAGGTTCACCAGCGCGAAGTTCGCGCACAGGCGGTGATGGTTCTTCGCGATGCCTCTGTATCTCACTTTGTCGAAGCCGAAGATGCGCTTCAGGATCCGGAACGGATGTTCTACCTTGGCCCGCACCCTCGACTTACTCCGGTTCTTCTTTTTCTGTAACTCGTCGACATAGTTTTTGAACTTCGTCCGCTTGCAGGTCATGTCCTGTGCCTTCGGAGCGGCCTCTTGGATGGCGTCGGTCTGGCCCTGATAGCCGCCGTCGCCCCACACCTTACGCTCTTGGCCGTGCAGCAGTTCCGGTAACATGTGGCAGTCCGCCACGCTGGCTGCGCTCGTCGCCACAGAGTGGACGATGCCCTCCCTCGCGTCCACGCCGATATGCGCCTTCAGGCCGAAGTACCACTGGTTGCCCTTCCTGGTCTGGTGCATCGCCGGGTCGCGCTCGCCACTCGCGTTCTGGGTCGACGAAGGCGCATGCAGGATGGTCGCATCGACAATCGTGCCCGTCGCGATCTGGATGCCCCTGGCATCCAGATGCACGTTCACCGCATCCAGCATCAACCCGCCCAGCTCGTGCCTCTCCAGCAGATGACGGAACCGCAGGATGGTCGTCTCATCCGGCGCAGGCGCAATCCCAAGGTCCACGCCAACGAACCGCCGCAGCGCCGCAGACTCGTACAACGCCTCTTCCACCCCAGGGTCCGACAGATTGAACCACTGCTGCACAAAGTAAGTCCGCAGCATGATCGCCAACCCTACCGGCTGCCGTCCCTTGCCCGCCTTCGCATAGTGCGGTCGTACCAGGGCTTCCAGCGCAGACCATGGAACCACCTGCTCCATCTCGTCCAGAAACAACTCCCGCCGACTCTTCCGCCCGTACTTCTCAAACACACCCTGACTCGACAGACTCTGCTGCTTCATCGCAATCTCCTCGCAGCTATCAGATTAATCAATCAGGCAAGCGATGCAGAACTTGTGCAGACTCTCCCTAGCACTTTCATAGAAAGCCCGTCTTGTTACATCACGTGAACGTTCTAAGACTGCCTGTTACAGATTGTTACTGGGGCTTTTTGATCTTTGTAGATCTGAGATTTCGGAGGGTGATATGCGGGTGTTACAGAATTTGTGAGGGCGCTTGCAGGAGCATCACCCTCAGCGCCATGTGCCGGGGGAGGGAATGCGACGAGTATATTCAGACGAATTGGTAGAAACGATGACGGGCGGGAATCCGGAACCGGTGCTTTCGCATCATGCGGGGACGTCGGATCTAATCTTCGGGAATCACTTCGATCGCGTTGACAACCGCGTAGTTCACAACGGGCAGGAAGGATAGCTCGATTCTGCCGTCAGCGCTCGCCTGTATGCCTTCGAAAGTTTTCACGACCGGCGCTGAGCCGCCTTCGCGGAGAATATCGAAGTCTTTGAGCAGCATGTTTCCGTTACAGGCTACGTCGAAGACTCTGCTGCCTAATCCGCCGATGCCGCCGTTCTCGCGGCCAAACCATGGCTCCCGGAAGTACAGCCGTAGTCGATATTTTGCGAACGGTACCGCCGGTATGTTGTAGCGGAATCGGCCGATGCGGTCGAATGCGTACATCCCGAGGTTCGAAAGCCGCGCCTGTTGGGGAGTCTGTCCACGCCGTCCCCCACTGAAGTATCGATCGGAGAGCCAGAACTGTTTATTGCTATCAAGCGTTGAGGCCGGGCCGGCCAAAAGCCGCACGAGAACCTGCTTGCCGGAAGGCTCAGGCAGGATTTCGACCGCGTTCAGCAGCGACACCTCACTGATGTAGTCGAGGTGGATTGCCCCGTCATTCTCTGGTGTCACCCCGGTCACGATAGTGGAGGTTGCGATGCCGTCGCCACCTGCTTCGCTCACGACGTCGAAGCCGATGTTGGGTCCAGCATTGATCGAAAAAGTGGCGGGCCGGGTTGCCGCTTCAAGGTCCGAAGCTTCGGCAAAATGAAGATGAATCTCATACGTGCCCTGTTTGACCGGGAAGATGCAATGGGCGATTCCACGCACTCCGCTCTGGTAAAGGTACGGATCTTCGGTGCCGCCAACTCGCAGATTCGACAACTGGGTGTTTGTTCCACCCTGACAGTACCGCGCAAAAGACCAGGTTAAGCCCGAGTGATCGGTGTATGGTTTGCGCTCTACTCCCATGAGGGCGCGGAGTTGATCGGGCGGAGGTCCAGATGGCGCCAAGGCTCCAGCACTGTGGACAAGTCCCCGCATTTTCGGGAAGTGCGTGTGTGAGGCCCATGTCGTATAGCAGACGATGACGGTGAGAATCACTCCAATCCACCGGCCAACCTTTGCGCGGTTTCCCGGATGATATTCGGGATCAGCAGGCGGAGCAAAGATTGTAGGCTGCGCCGACCGCGATTGGACGATTTCAACCGGATCTTTCGCTTCCGGCGGATGGGCTTCTGTAGCAGGGACGGCCACGGGAACGAAGGTCGGTACGTAGCGTCCTGGAGGCATGACGACTCGGAATGGCCGCGACACACCTGTTGTCTGGTAGATATCGTTCAGTCGTTTTCTAAGCGAATGAACCGTGACCCGCACGATTGTGTCGGTCTGTGGGTCGAAACTCGGCCGGCGGCCCAGTGCTTCTACTGCAATGTTGTATTCCTTGATCTGGTCGGCTCTGCCAGCAAATCGCTCTTCGCAGACGTACTTCAGCACACGCGCGATGTTCGCCGAGCGGCCAAGGACGCCAGAAGTCAATAGCCAGTCCAGTTCCGCACGCTCGAGTACTAAATCATCGCCGAGCGCATGCTCCGATTCGAAGATGGTTCCGCCTGTTGCCACAGCCCGCCATTCTACACAGAACGCCTCGTTTTTGGGCTCTTCTTTGTAAGTTACTGCTGATAGGGCTGTTACACTCGATCGCTAACAAACGCTAACGTCATTCTGGGCGAAGGCTTACGTCGGAAGTCTCACTCGCACGATTTAAAGCACCCCCTTACCTAAGCGGAATCCCGGATGTGATCCAACAAAACACCTGGCAAATCCAACCCACTACGTTCTCCGCTCGACAGAGGATTTTACAGAGGCTAGGCGTCTGACTGGTATGTTCAATTGTTGCTAATCGCCAATGCACGCAATATAAAAGGCGCCCACTTTGCTGTAGGTTGTGGTTATTCGTATCACCACCTACCGAAAGGAGCGGCGTTATGAGCCAAGAGAAATATATCGGCATGGACGTCCACCAAGCAACGATCTCGGCTGCAGTCACAGATTCCCGGGGAAGTTGATCATGGAAAGTATTCTGGAGACGAAAGCGGCCACGATCCTTGAGTTCCTCCAAGGGCTACACGGAAGTTTATCGGTGACCTTCGAAGAAGGAGTCTCTGCGGCCTGGTTACATGACCTGCTGAAACCTCACGTCACCCATCTCGTGGTCTGCGATCCGCGCAAGAACGCCCTGTTGAAAGACGGCAGCAAGAGTGACCGAATCGATGCGCGAAAGCTGGCGGAGCTGCTGCGTGGCAACCAGCTCACGTCGGTTTACCATGGCGAGCACGGGATGCGCACCATAAAAGAATTAGGTCGCAGCTACCTAACCATTACGAAGGATCTCACACGAGTCATGAATCGGATCAAAGCCCTCTACCGAAGCTGGGCCATTCCCTGTAGCGGTACCAGCGTCTATGCACCGCGGCATCGCACAGAATGGTTAGACAAGATCCCGGAACCCGGAGTTCGTCTCCGGGCCGAACGGCTCTATCAGCAACTGGATCTGCTGCAACCAGTGCGTCAGCAAGCGCGACGCGACTTGCTGACCGAGAGCCGCAAGCATCATGCCGTGAAATTGCTTCGCCAGATTCCTTCGATCGGTCCGATTCGTGCAGCCTTGCTGGTTGCGCAGCTGCAGACGCCCCACCGTTTCCGTAGCAAGCGCCAGCTGTGGGCTTACAGTGGTTTCGCGCTGGAGACCCACGACAGCGGCGAGTATCGCTACGTCCGAGGGAAACTGCAACGAAACCGGGAGCGCATGACCGTGCGTGGCCTGAGTAACAACCATAATCCCGATGTGAAGAATCTCTTCAAAGGGGCTGCGATCTCCGCTAGCACTCACCCTGGCCCCCTGTACGATTTCTATGTTGCTCTTCTTGAAAAAGGAATGCGACCGACGATGGCGCGTCTCACCCTGGCACGCAAGATTGCCAGCATCACTCTAACGATTTGGAAGAAAGGAGTGGATTTCGACGCCACACAATTGCATCGGCAAGAAGCTTGAGCGTCTCTGATAAGGAGGCCTTTCCATCTCCGGCCATTCTCTTAGGTGGTGGTCGGTCGGGTTCTCGAGACGCTCGGTTCGAGGTGAGTATCAGTCAATGAGTTCGGCCTTGTGTGCTTCGGCACCGAGTCACTAATGCACGCTATGCCTCCTCGGATAACCAGAAATAGCGATAGGCCACGAGCCTCAAATAGAACCATGGTTGACATTCAAATACCAGGTCCGCTTGCCCAAGTCTAAGACTCGATTGGCGTCGTCACCACCGGAAGATGCAAGCCACGGAATGGCAAACAAGCCAAGACAAACCTCTCGAGCGAATCGAGGGGCACGTTCACAGGCAGTGGGCTGGATCTCGAGACAAAAATCTTCTCGGCGTCCGGTCGAGGGAGAAACTTTTTCTTGACATCCCTTTTTATAGAACTCATCGAGCGTTCGAGATACTCATGGAGGGCCTTCAATCTTCCGGGTTCCCGGCTGCGCGTGGGCTGAGGCGACACGAAGCCGTTGGCCTGAGGATTGATGACCTACAGCAACGCGAAGAACACTGGGCAATTGTCGATTTGGTGGGCGAGGCAGGACACGTCCAAACGATTCCGATCCCGAGAAAGGGCAGTTGGACGAGTGGCTGAGGGCGGCTAGAATTGACCGCGGTAGGATCGTTCGCAGGGTTCACCAGGATGGGGCGGGAGGTTCTGGCACGTTAGCCGACTAACCGGCACCACGCAGGAAACCCTACTTCCGCGTGAATAGCACATTTTTCCTTTGGTTATTGCAGCTTCGCATATTCCGACTTAGCTGCAATAAAGATCGGGATGTCGGGATTGGCGTCTTTCCAGAGCGTGAAGAAATTCTGGTAGGCGGCACGCGCTTTTACTTTGTCGCCCGACAGGATATACGCCCTACCCAGCTCGAGATGCGCCAGTGACCCAATCGGCTGATTCATACTAATGCCCGGATGATCGATCAGCTTCTGAAACTCAGCGGCAGCCGCTACTCCGTTTTGTGTTGCCAGATACGCATGTCCCCGAACCCACACTGGGTAGAGATAGGGAAACGTTAGTGGTCCACCCAGTTCATATGGCGCCACTGTTTCCAGATCCAGAATTCCCTGCGAGGGATTGTGCTTACTGATTTCGATCGCACCATGAACGGTTGGCAGGCAGTAAAGTTTTAACATCGTATCTGTGGAGGCGGTTCTCTCCCTCTCCAGTTGCTCGACAAGCCTCTTCGCTTTCGCCGTGTCCCCCAACCGAGCAAGTGTTAGCGCTACGAGCAATTTGACATCGCTTCCAGACTGCAGTGATAGCGCTGCATCAGCGTTTTCCCTCGCTGCGGCCGTGTTCCCGAACTCGGCTTCGCGCAACCCTGCGAACGCCCGCCATATCGCCGCAGTCTCCTTCGAGCCGACCCGAACCGCGGACTCCACCGCCCGTCGCGAATCATCCCGTGCCCGCACGAGCCTCCCGTAATAGGCATCGGTGTCTGCCTGGCCGGAGAGCATTGCATCTTCATCTCCCGTTCGCCCCGCCGCCCAGGCGAGCTGTTGCTCCATCCCCTTACTGTCACCTTGCCGAAAGGCCAGGAGATAGAGATTCCCCCGAATGTCGAGTCCGTCAAAACCCTTCCCCGGGCCTCTCGCAATATCTTCTCCGCATCATCCAACCTGTCCAGCGCAATGTACTCAAAGGCAAGGTTGCCGTAAACCGTTGTCCTTGACGCGAGCCGAAGCGCCTCTTGCGTCTCGACCACTGCTTTGTCGTATTGCCCAAGCTGTTGGTAAATGACACCGAGATTTAAAGGCGGCGTGCCATCCCTGGGATAGCTCCTCGACCACAGGACGTACTCTTCAATCGCTTTCTCCAACTCTCCCGTAACGGCGTGATAGTAAGTGGTCGAGATTCGGTATCTTTCGCGCTCGCTTACCCGATCCCGCAGCTCATACGCTCTGGTCGCATTCTCCGCCGCCAAATCTCTCTGATTCAGATTGAAGTACGAGGCGCCAAGTGCCGCATACGCCATTGCAAAATTTGGATCGAGTTCAATCGCACGCTTAAAGAAGGGAATTCCGTCCGCATCACCGGTCCGGCGTGCCACCCTATTCCCCTCGCTATACGCCTTCAATGCCTCCAGCGAAGGCGTGGTTGCCTCCACCGGCACATCGAACTTCTCCACAGTGGCCATCGACTCGCCCAGCTTCGTCCGTAGTTTCCCTGTTGTCTTTCCCAGAGTCTTCAGCACGTCCCGCTTGCCCGCCGCTGTCCCTTGCTCACTCGAAAGGATGTCTCCGCCACCGCAACTGACCGCGTTCAGCCCGATCACGTACTCCCCGCCCAGATTGGAGATCGATCCAAGGACCGTCGCCTTGCTGCCCGTCCTAATGCAAACTGCCCGTGCCAGCTCCGGCGTTATACGTTGCGCCGCCGGCTGGCCCATCAACCGCAGCGTCTCCTCGATCTTGCGATCGGAGACAATATTCAGGAAGGGCGATTGGTTGAGTCCAATCGTCAGAGCTTGCTTCAGCGCATCGTCAAAGACCGGATCGCCGGTCTTGTTGTCGAAGTCCGCCAGCAGCACACTGTCTTTATCGGTGAGCGGCACCGCCTTCGCCGAATTAGCTGATAGGCGCGATCGCAGGGCGAGCGCTCCGGTCACCACGGCGATCAGCGTCAGAGCCGTCACCGCAAGAGGCTTCCGGGCAGATACGATCCGGGAGCCCAGCCGCAAACCGGAAGGCGCCTCCGGATCCGCAGCGCTCAAGCTTGCCTTTGCGACGCGGTCCGTGTCCATGTCCCGCTTCAGCCGCTGCAGGTCAGACCGCATCTCTGCCGCGCTCTGATAACGCAGTGTCCGGTCCTTCTCGAGCGCCTTGTTGACGATTCTCTCCAACTCCGCTGGTAAATTGGGATTCAATCGGACCGGAGCCACCGGAGCGCGATTCAGTATGGCGTCGAAGACTTCCGCGGCGCTGCCTCCTCGAAATGGCACCTGTCCCGTCGCCATTTCATAGAGAACCCCTCCAAACGAGAACAAATCGCTACGCGCATCCAGTTCCCTGGCTCGTGCCTGTTCCGGCGACATGTAAGCAATGGTTCCCACTATATTGCCGGAACTTGTTAAATCGTTGAGGTGCGGATCTTTGCTTGCCGTGATCTCCTCGTCATTGGTTACTTTCGGCGCTGGAGCAAGCTTAGCGAGACTGAAATCCAAAACCTTCGCATGGCCTCGCTCCGTCACGAAGATGTTCGCAGGTTTGATGTCCCGGTGAAGGACGCCGGCACTATGAGCTGCGTCCAGAGCATCGGCAATCTCTATCGCGAAAGACAGCACCGGCTCCGTATCCAGTGGTCGTCCCGCGATCAGAGACTTTAGCGTCGTCCCCTCTAAATACTCCATAGCGATGAAGGATTGGCCTTCATGTTTGCCTACCTCATAGATAGTGCAGATGTTGGCATGATTCAGCGCGGATGCAGCACGGGCCTCGCGGTCGAAACGGTTCAGTGCTTCCAGGTCTGAGGCGAACCCGTCAGAGAGGAACTTCAGGGCCACAAAGCGGCGCAGCGTAGCGTCCTCCGCTTTATAGACGATGCCCATACCACCACTGCCGAGCTTATCAACGATGTGGTAATGAGAGATGGTCCGGCCGATAAGAGAAGACGAGTCTGCCATCAGGTGGTCATCTTAGGTTGGGTCAAGAAGCAAGTCAACGAGGCGAGATGGATGCCACAACTTTCTACGTGGATCTTAAGTTCCTGCGAGGATGGGAATCCCGGCACGCCTAGGAGTCGAAGACAACGCGTTGAACGGTCAGGCCTGCCGCAGCACATCAAGTTCAAGAAACAGTTCAAACCGATGGGATTTGCCGACAGAGACGACCACGGTTCGGTCTACCGCACCTGAGGGCTGAAGCGCACGCGAAATTGAGATAGTCTTCGGCAGGCGCGGGCTAAAACTCAACAACGAATGGTGAACTTCTACGCTCTCCCGAGATGCAGAGCTTCAATAATCTTTTACCAGAATAACTCGTGATCATTGAGATAGGAGTCTGCGACGCATCATCGCGGCAATGCCGAAGATGCCCGAACCGAGCAAAGCAAGCGTTGAAGGTTCAGGGGTTACTCCGACGCGACTCGTAATGTCCAAGTATTCGTAGGTGTAGCCATGAGCACCATCGATCGCTACTACGTCACCTAAAGAGTTGATCAGCCCATCAATGCCATTCTCTGTTGAAATCTGCACCAGATCAGTGGGGGTTCCCGTCAAAAGTTGTCCGGGGCCGCTGATCTCAGGAGCGGTGAATAGTTCTCTCCCGTTATTGCATCTTGGCGTAAGGTCTGGTCCAACGATTGCGCCCGAAATCGAGCACGGTGTCCCGTTATCGTATGCCAGAAGGGGAGCAGTACTTGAAACGTCCACAAGTTGGCCTGACACGTACGTGTCGAAGCAGGGATTGTGTCCGCCGCAATTGACCGTGAAGTCCTCCAGGACTACATCGCCTGAGTCATCGATTCCGTATGGAATCGGCCGATCTGAGTTTAGCTGGACTACTTGGTACCTGTCTGCGCGGGCAGTAACGCTAGCAAACATGCATAGTGCGAGCGCGATCGGACCGGACAGGGCTTTGAAGATGCGCATATGTTTCATCAGATTTACCTCCAGGAGAATTACGGTGCCTTGATAGTGCCCCCACGTTGTTTGCGTTTCAAAGGGAGGGGTTCAACTGCGGGGCGAAAATTTCACCGCAGAGGCCGATTGAAATTTCCGAACTAATTGATTCGGCAAGAATCCTATTCATCTGACCGAACTCTTGCAATGGTTTAGCCTGTCTGCACCACAGCGAAAGCACGTAGTAAAGCCGCACATCCAACCCCGCCACTCGGACCACCGCAGACAGGGTGATCGCTGAGCAATCTGATTCAGAATGGAAGATTCAGCAAGGTAAGGGGCAGTGGCGACTACGTGGATCTTTAGCTGCCTGGAACAACCGTAGCTCGACCACACGTTGACGTTGCGACCCTCAAGTCTTCACAACCTGTTGCCGCCGTTCGCAGTAATCGAAGTGTCTTTCAGTAGGAGCAGAAAGCCCGCCCATAAAAAGAGCCTTCTGCGCTCCCGCTTACTTTAAAACGAGAACTTAGCGGCAAGCTGGACGAGACGAGGAGCTGCGGCGTTGACGATTTTGCCGAAGTTTTGTGTGTCTTCGACTTGCCCATCGACTGAGGCGGGACCGTAGAACTGGGTGTGGTTGAAGGTGTTGAAGGATTCGAGGCGGAACTCTAGGGATCTCGCATCGGCGAAGCGGAGATTCTTCTGGAGGGCCATGTCGAAGTTGCTGATGCCGGGGCCGTAGAAGATTCGGCGCTTGGCGTTTCCGAGTTCGCCGAGATTTTCTTCTGGAAAGAGAGCAGTGTTGAAGGCTGGGCGGCCATTGCGGCCGTTGGTGTTGATCTTGAGGGCGCCGGGAAGGTACTGCGGGGTGTCGAGGAGATAGTTGTTGGCTCCGTTGCCGAGGGTGCCGATGAGGGAGTTGTCGGAGTTGTCGAATAGGGTGACAGGAAAGCCGGTGGCGAAGCGAGTGATGCCGGAGAGGCTCCAGTCTTCTGTCAGGCGATTGCTTTTGCGCAGGAGGGTGGCGAGCGGAAGCGCCCAGGTATAGCTGCCGACGAAGTTGTGCTTCAAGTCCCAGGCTGAGATGGTGCGGCTTTGGCGCGGATCGATGGGGTTAAGTTGTTCGCCGAGGCTTGAGCCCTGGTCGATGGACTTGGCGTAGGTGTAACTGAGAAGGAACTGCGAACCGTGGTGCTGGTAGCGGAGGGTGGTTTCGAGTGCGTTGTAGTTGGAGTTGGCTTCGGATTTGTCGGCTGTGTTTTCGCCGTAGTTGGGACCCTGGCCTACGCGAGTTCCCTGCACTGTTTGACCGGCACTGTCCGTGTAGGTGGAGTCTTCGCCGAAGGGGCCGCAGCCGCTGAGACTGAGACAGAGCGCTGGGTTGCCGGGGTTGGCGGAGACGAGGGTGAGGATGCGGTGTCCCTGATTGCCGACGTAGCTTACGGTGAGCAGGATGTGACCCGTAATCTGACGCTGGAGGGAGAGCATGTAGTTGTTCGTGTAGGGGCACGGTTGCGGTAGTAGAAGAATGGGTCTGCCGCGATCGGAAGGAAGTTCGCCCAGTTGACGGACGTGTCGGGGTTGGACGCGGAGACGCTGTGAGATGGAAAGGCAAAGGGAAAGCGCTGTCCGTTGTTGGCTCCGGTGGCGGCGGTGATGAAGGGCGTCGCCAGTAGCGGAGGGCCGGGGCTGAGGTAGTTGAAGCCGAAGGGTGGGACGGCGTACATGATTCCGGCGGAAAGGCCGGGGAAGGCAGTGTAGAAGAGGCCGTAGCTGGCGCGGATGCTGGACTGGCCGCTGGCTCCGAAGACTTTGCTCCAAAAGCCGTGATCGAACTTTGGAGAGTAGGCGAAGCCGATGCGCGGGGCGAAGTTCTTGTAGCTGATAGGAGCGATGCCGTTGGGAACGCCTGGATCGCCGGCGACGACGAAGCCCGTTGGGGCGCCGGGATAGAGCGTTGATTGTGCTCCGAGGATATAGGTCTGAAGTTGATCGTATTTTTCGGACCAGGGTGCGATGACGTCCCAACGCAGGCCAGCGTTGATGGTGAGATCGCTGCGGGCGCGCCAGCTGTCTTGCACGTAGAGGCCGAGGTAGTGGTTGCGCAGATAGAACGGCCGGCCGGAGGATTGCGTGAAGTTGCTCGGAGTGCCGAGGAGAAAGTCGGCGTAGGGGTCTCCGGTTTCGGTGCCGTTGATGTTGAAGGTACCGTTGAAGGTGGCGTTGGGATGTTCATTGACCTCGTCGATGTGGAATTGGCCGCCGAGCTTGATGGTGTGCGCACCGATGGAACGGGAGACGCCGTCGCTGAGGTAGAAGGTGTTATTGATCTGGGTAAGGTTGGTGATGGGGACGCCCATAACGAAGGTCGGGAAGGTGATGTTTTCGACACCTTCGAAGTGCGGCGCCTGAACGAAGATGCCGGATGTGTTCGCGCCGGTGGTGAAGCCCTGCGAGGCCAGGCTGACGCCGAGTCCGCCCTTCGGCTGGCCGACGATATTGGCGTTGCGCAGATAGCCCGCGTGAAATTCGTTGACGGTGTTTGCTCCGATGACCTTGGTATTGCCTACGGAGAAGAGTTGAGCACGACCGATGAAGAGAGCATCGAAGCCGGGGATGCTTGCTCCTGCGACGGAGCCGGGGTAGGGGTTGTCGAGGTTGTAGTCGTCAATGAAGTAGTAGGCGGAGAGCTGGCCGAAGCGGCTGTTGCCGTCAATGCGCGCGGAGCCTTTGTCGTCGCGGACGGTTTGGGAGAAGGCGGAGGTGGAGAATTGGTTCTGGCCTACGTTCGGGGATGGGATGTATTGAAGGAGATTTTTTGCAGGAGCCGACCATGCGCTCTGCGGGATATTTCCATCGGGAAAGACGCTGGTGTAGGGTTCCCCAGCGGTGATGGTGTGGCCCAGCTGCTGACAGAGCAGCGACGCTAGATAGGGGCCGCTGACAGATCCGGTGAGGTCGTCGAAGGTGCCGGTGCGTTGGGCGAGTGAGGGAACTGAGATGTTTCCGGTGGAGACGCCTTGCGTGGTTCGGGTTCCCTGGTAGTCGGCGAAGAAGAAGATCTTGTCGCGCTTGATGGGGCCGCCGATGGCTCCGCCGAACTGATTTTGTTTGAAGGCGGCGCGAGTTTGATCGAAGTATCCCTTCGCGTCGAGGTTAGTGTTCCGGAAGAACTCGAAGGCTTTGCCGTGAAAGCGGTTAGTTCCTGATTTGCTCACGACGGTGATGATGCCGCCGTTATAGTTGCCATACTCGGGATCGAAGTTGGCAGTCAGGACACGGAACTCTTCGACGGAGTCGAGGTTCGGGATGACGGAGGTGCCTCCGTTCATGTGTTCCTGGACGTCGATTCCGTTGACCAGGAATCCGTTGGAGGATTCGCGCTGGCCGTTGATGGAGAGGTTGCCGGGGTTTGCATCGCCGGAGGGATCGATGCCGCCGGTGACCCCGGCCATGATGACAGAGGTTGGCAGGAGGGTTGAGATAGGAGCGACGCCGGGCTGGATGGCGAGCAGATCGGTGTAGCTGCGGCCGTTGAGGGGGATAGCGGTCATCTGATCGCCGGAGACTACTTCGCCCAGATGAGTTGCGGTGGTGTCAACCTGAACGCCGGCCTCGCTGGTGACGGTTACGACGTCGGATCGTGTGCCGATCTCGAGGGACGCGTTGACACGTAGAGCGGAGTCGGCGTCAACGGACAGGTCGGTTTTTCGCTGCGCGTTGAAGCCTATCGCGGCGATGTCCATGTCGTAGTGGCCTACGGGAAGATTTGGGAAGGTGTAAAAGCCCTGCTTGTCGGACACTGCGTTGTAGGTTGTCTGCTGGGCGGTGTTGACCAGCTTGAGAGCTGCTCCTACGACAACGGCCCCGCTCCGGTCTGTGATGGCGCCGGAGATGCTGCCGCCAGTTGCGGCGTGCAGAAAGGATGTGATCGTGAAAAAGCACGCGACCGCCAGAACAGACGGAATCGTTTTGGCGGAAGAAGAGCTTAACTTCGATAGCAGCATTTACGCCTCAAAAATGGCGTGGTAATCAGGCTAAGCTCAGGATGAGTGAGCGATCGCCCCCGTTTCCACGCGGGGTAGAATCACGACTTCTCCTGGGTAGGTCTCCTGATTTACAGGCGAAGCTGCTGTTGAGCAGCTCCTGACACTTCGCCTTCCCCGATGGATTGAGTGGCCAGTGAAGAGTCTTTTCCTGATTACAGTGGCGGGACCATGCCGGACTTACACCGGCTTCCCTTTTATGCCCTCGCAGGCACCCAGAATGTTTCTCTTACAAACTAGCATAAGAGAAAGGTTGCGATATCAACAGGATCTCCCCCAGCTGCGATTTTTGCGAGCCATGGGAAGATCCCCCACCTCCCCTCCTCTCTTATAGTTCTCTTGGGTAATCCTTGGCTCACGCCAGAGCAGGCTGTCTCGCTTAGCCGGTGTCAGTACGATAAGGCTGCCAACGTCTGATCGGAGACGGCCTTTCTATCCGGAGCTGTGCCAGTCCATCTCGACCGGACCACTGGATTGAAGATGCAGACGAAACGTTGTGTGCTTTTGTTCTGACCGTAATGCTTCACAGATAGTTTACGATTACCGATCACCGGTGTAGCCGGAAGGAGCAGAGATATGAGCAAGGAACAGGCAGTCACACTCGTCCCGCCGTTCACCCAGGAGACGGCTGTCCTTAAGGTACGCAAGGCCGAGGACGGCTGGAACTCGCGCAATCCCGAGCAAGTCTGCCTTGCTTATACTCTCGACAGCAAGTGGCGCAATCGCTCTGAGTTCGTCAACGGGCGAGAGCAGATCATTCAATTTCTCACTCGCAAGTGGCAAAAGGAGCTGGATTATCGGCTCATCAAGGAGTTGTGGGCCTTTGGAGGCTCCCGCATCGCGGTCCGTTTTGCCTATGAGTCGCATGACGCAGCCGGACAGTGGTACCGCTCTTACGGCAATGAAAACTGGGAGTTCGACAGCGACGGTGTGATGCATCATCGTTATGCATGCATTAACGATCTCCCGATCAAAGAGAGCGAGCGTCTCTTTCATTGGCCGCTCGGTCGGCGTCCGGATGAACACCCAAGCCTTACGGAGCTTGGTCTTTAGATGCGACAAGCTCTTGATCTGCAGCCACCGCCAGAGCCCCTCAAAAGAGTTAGTGGCAACCTTGGTGGAGCCGCTGCACGCACCAAACTTGGTGAGGTCTTTGGAAAAGATCTCCCTGCCGCTTTGCTTGAAGACGCCGTCGCGATCATAATTGCTATTGTGGTTGTCACGAGACTCGGATGAAACAAGACTTCGATGCAATCATCGTTGGTGCCGGACAGGCAGGACCGTCGTTGGCAGGCCGACTCACGCAAGCCGGCTGGACGGTTGCCATTGTCGAGCGCAAGCTGTTCGGGGGAACGTGCGTCAATAACGGATGCACTCCGACCAAAGCCATGGTCGCGAGCGCGCACGCAGCGCATATTGCACGCCGGGGCAGCGACTTCGGAGTCATACGACACGAACCGGTGAGCGTCGATATGAAGCAAGTTTTGGCTCGCAAAGACGCCATCGTTATGAAGTCTCGGACAGGCGTCGAAAGCTGGCTACGGGGTATGGAGCGATGCACCGTCTTTACAGGGACAGCCCGCTTCGAGTCTCCAAATGAGATTCGGGTTGGTGACGAAGTGATTCGCGCGAAGAATGTCTTTCTGAACGTTGGCGCGAGGCCGTCTGTACCAGATATGCCTGGGGTCCGCGAGGTTCCTTTGCTGACCAGCACGACCATCCTCGATCTTGATGAGCTGCCACAACATCTCATTGTCGTCGGTGGGAGCTATGTCGGGTTGGAGTTTGCGCAGATGTATCGCCGTTTCGGTGCTGAGGTGACAGTCGTCGAGCGCAAGTCGCGACTCGTACCCAATGAGGATCAAGATCTCTCATCTGGTATTCAGGAGATACTGCAGTCCGAGGGCATTCAGCTTCGTCTTGACGCGAACTGTATCCGACTTGAAAACGATGGCAAAGGAGTAGCGATTGGGCTCGACTGCCTTGAGGGTCATCCCAAGGTGACGGGATCGCGCATCCTTCTTGCCGTTGGAAGACGGCCGAACACAGACGACCTGGGGCTGATAGCCGCCGGAGTGCAGACCGATGAGCGCGGCTACATCACTGTAGACGACCAGCTCCAAACATCCGTTTCGGGAATCTGGGCGCTGGGAGATTGTAACGGTAGAGGAGCTTTTACTCACACCTCTTACAACGACTTTGAAATTGTCGCTGATAATCTCCTCGATAAAGCCTCGCGGCGAGTCAGTGACCGCATCCCTGTAAGCGCCCTTTACATTGACCCCCTCTGGCGCAGGTCGGCCTTACTGAAACGCAGGTGCGCGAGAGTGGACGCGCTGCCCTGATTGGAACTCGCCCAATGACGAAAGTTGGACGTGCCGTCGAGAAGGGAGAGTCGCAGGGTTTCATGAAGGTACTGGTGGACGCAGAGAGCAAAAAATTCTGGGAGCCGCCATCCTGGGAACCGGCGGAGACGAGGCCATTCATTGCATCCTGAGTACAATGTACGCAGGTGCCCCGTACACTACTCTCTCTCACGCGGTTCACATTCATCCAACGGTTTCGGAGCTGATTCCCACGATGCTCCAATCGATGACGCCGCTTAGGTAAAATTCAACGTTTCAACGACCAAAAAAAATGCTAAAACTGTAGGCCATGTCAAAGACTCGCCAAATGCTGACTCCTCGTGAAGCATCGCGCATGCTGGGCGTGAGCTACCCAACGATCAAACAATGGATATTGAGCGGAAAGTTGAAGACCGTTCAGACTCCCGGCGGGCACCATCGCTTGTCAGAGGCAGCTTTGAAGCCATTTCTGACGAAAGACCAGATGAAACCCGCAGCCAACTCGCGACAGCGATATCGACGGGTTAGCGGCCGAAATCAACTTGCCGGTAAAGTTGTCAGCATCCAGATACAAGGGCTGCTCGCCGAGGTTGTGCTCTCTGTAGGAGACACGCATGTGACGGCAATCATCACCGCAAATGCGGTTCGCGAGCTTCAGTTGAAGAAAGGCGATCTTGCAGCTGCTCTCATTAAGTCGACCGACGTAATGATTGAGCGTCTTGACGATCCCTCGTAGACGCAATCGGGTGCCTTGTCCGCGCCTGGACGAATCGTTTGACTATACGATTTGAATCGACTAACTTCGTACTATTCGACTGGAACACGTACGGGGAGGCGAGTCTTCAGCTCGACTGTTCGCGCTAATCCCTATTACCACCGGACGCACACTTCAAAGCTGCGTTTCCAGGAGCGGACTTCATGAAGCTTCATAGTCTCTCTTGCGCCCTTTTCCTCTTTGTCTTGCTAGATGGAGGGATAACCTCCGCTCAAGTCGCAGCGGATCTGAAGGGCCGCGTTTTCGATGCCTCTGGAGTCGCGATCGCAAATGCAGCGGTTGAATTAATCGAGTCTTCTACGAATCTGCATCAGTCGACGGCCACCTCCAGCTCGGGAGATTATCTTTTCATCCATCTCAATCCGGGCTCTTATCGTGTGGAAGTAAAGGCGCCGGGGTTCAAGAACCTGGATCGGGAGGGCGTCACCGTCATCGTCGGACAGACTGTGAGTCTTGATCTCACACTGAACCTCGGAGGCGATCAACAGACTGTAACCGTCAACAGCGACGCGCCACTCCTGCAAGCCGAGACCAGCAATATGGAGACCAACATCTCGGGCGCCATTGTTGCCGCCATTCCGCTCAACACAAGAAACTTCATTCAACTCACGACGCTGGCCCCGGGGTAGAGTTGCCTCCCGGAACCTTGCTTCCTCGCATTAATGGCGGTCGCCCACGCACCAATGAGTACATCTACGACGGCATCTCCGCGCTGCAGCCTGAACCTGGTCAGGTCGCCTTCTTTCCTATCCTCGACGACGTTGCGGAGTTCACCATCGAAGCCAATAACGTGCCAGCGGAGTTCGGCCGCTTCAACGGTGGTGTGGTCAACGTCGCCACCCAGTCGGGCTCCAGCGACGTGCACGGCAGCCTCTTTGAATATCTTCGCAACGAAGATCTTAATGCACGCAACTACTTCGCGCCGACGGGCCGCAGGCCTGAGTACCGTCGCAACCTCTATGGCGCTACCCTCGGCGCGCCTATCCTCCGCAATCGGCTCTTCTTTTTCGGCGACTATCAGGGAATTAAGCAGCTCATCGGCCGCACCCTGACCTCGACGATCCCCACGATCAACGAACGTAACGGCATCTTCCGGAATGTCTCGCATATCTACAATCCCGCGACTACAACCATCGTCAATGGAAAGAATGTGAGGCAGGAATTTCCGGGAGACGTCATCAACATACCGTTCGATCCTGCCGCACAGGCTCTCCTTGCACGCTTTCCACTTCCCACCAACGGCAATGCCGCCAACAACTACAGCCGCACTGCTAACGACGCGGACCATCAGAATCAGTTCGACGTTCGCGTCGACGGTGCGTACGGTACTCGTGACCACGCCTTTGGCCGCTACACCTATTACAACGAAGTCGAGCAGCCCGTCACCCCGTTGCCCGATGGCAGCGGCCTCATCAGCGGATCCGCTCTCGGTACGGGTGGAGTCCCTGGACTCTCGAACGTGCGGGGACAACAGGCCGTCGCCAACGAGACCCATACCTTCTCCCCACGACTGGTCAACAACCTCACCGGCGGCTACACTCGTCGCAGCAACAACATCATCGGTCCTGAACTTGGCAGCACCGCCTCCACCGCGCTTGGCATCCCCGGCATCCCTATCAACGCAGCGTTCAATAACGCCCTTCCCCTCTTTACGCTCACTGGCATCCAGCAGCTTGGTCCCTCCGCAAGCACCTTCGCGAACTTCCAGACCTCGGTTTGGCAGGTCGTCGACACGGCTGTCTACACACGCGGCGCCCACGCCATTAAGGCTGGCATCGACTTCCGTTGGTACCAACTTAATACTGTTTCGCCACCCAACCCCACCGGATCCTTTGCCTTCACCACCACCGGCACCAATCAACAGGGTCTTGTCCTCGCCCCCGGCGATAAGCTCGCCAACGGCAACTCCATCGCCAGTTTTCTTCTAGGCCAGGTCGATACTTTTCAGATAGACCTGCAACACGCTAAGCTCCGTCCTCGCGACTACATCGAGGAATATTTTCTACAGGACGACTGGAAGGCCTCCAATCGCCTGACACTCAACTTCGGGGCCCGCTGGACTCTGCACCATCCCTCAACTGAAAAGACCAACCAGGGAGCCGTCTTCAACCTCGCGACACAACAGCTTGACTACGTCGGCGTCGATGGAAACTCGCGCAGTGCCCGGGAACTCCACTACGGCAATGTCGCTCCTCGTCTAGGGTTTACCTATCTCGCGACCGAGAAGACGGTTATTCGCTCTGGCTTTGGAATTGTCTTTATCGACCAGTCCGGAATCACAACCCCATTTACTGTTCCTCAGTTCCCTTTCATTCAAAGCGTCACGCAGAAGACACAGGACAGCGTGAACGCCGCCTTTGCACTCTCGCACGGACCTTCCGTGGCACCCATTCCGCTCACCCCCAACGCCGGTCTTGGCCAGAGCGTGTACACAGCCGATCGTACCGCCGGTTCCGGCTACGTCCAGCAGTGGAACCTCGCCGTTCAGCGCGCCGTGACCAACAATCTATCTGTCGAGATTGCATACGTCGGGTCGAACATCATTCACGTCGGTATCCCCGACTCGAATCTTAACCAGCTCACGGCCGATCAACTCGCGCAGGGCTCTTCGCTGCTAACCCCAGTCACAAATCCTTACTTCGGCCAGCTGCCGCCATCCAGTTCACTCGATACGAAGAACATCGCAGCCGCACAGCTCATCAAACCTTACCCTCGCTTCCAAAACGTCGCAACGTACCGCCATAACTCGGGAACCACCAACTACAACGCAATTGAGGCCAAGGCCGAACAGCGCTTCTCCCACGGCCTTTCCTTCCTCTTTGCTTATGCGCACTCCAAACTCATTGACGATGCGTCTTCCGTCTTCTCCTCCACCGTTCTCTCCTCACCCAACACAAGCTCTCTCATCGCAGCGGACACCTTCCGCCCCTATCTGGAACGCGACTCATCAAATGGCGATATGCCCAACGTAACCTCGTTCAGCGGCATCTATGATTTGCCGGCTGGGCGAAATCATCGCTTCGCCTCGACTAGCGTGGGCAATGCACTGCTTGGAGGCTGGAGCTTCAATACCATCCTCTCGCTACAGTCGGGGATGCCCGTCACCGTCACGCAGGCCACCAATAACAATTCTTTCGCTGGTTTTTCTCTTCAGCGCCCCAACATCATTGGCAACCCTCATTTGACGGCCGGCCAGCGTACCCCCGCGCGATACTTCAATACGGCCGCATTCAGCACCGCACCTCAATTCGTCATTGGTACCGCATCTCGCAATCCCGTGCGCGGCCCTGCCTACCGCGACCTGGACGTCTCTCTCATCAAGCGAACGCGACTTGTCGAAAAAGCTGACCTGGAGTTCCGCGCCGAGATGTTCAACGTTACCAATACACCTGAGTTCGCGCAGCCCAACGGCAGTTTTGGTTCCCCCGCGTTCGGCAGTATCACAGCTACTACAACCGACCCTCGAGTTGTGCAATTCGCAATCAGGCTAAGTAGATAACCGGCCTTCGATGCGCTCCTGGAGCCCTTCTGCAGCGCACTGAGTTCTACCCAAAGCTTCAGTTCTGCTCGGACAAGTGTCTACTCACAGATTCGCGCCTGGCCCATCCGCATGCAAAAGAAGATTCGCGTAGTGAGAACGGCGTCGTGCCCGACACTATCTTTGGCTTTCGACAGCATTCTGGATAGTCTCTGCGCTTTTGTACTCGCGCGTCGCATCTTCCTTGCGCCCCAAAGCGCGGAAGGCCTGCCCCAGCAGCAAGTGGATAAGGTGATTGCTGGAATCCATATGTTCCGCACGCAGCAGATAGTTTAGCGCCGTCAAGGCATCATCGCGCTTCAACAGAACCTGCCCCAGCAAGATATATGGACCTGTTGAATTTGGCTCTAGGAGAAGCGCACAGTTCAACGCCTGTTGCGCATCTTCGTATCGCAGAGCTCGCAGGTATGAATCGCCTAGACGCTCATACACCTCCCCATCCATGGGGTTGATTGCCCGTTCGGCTTCAAATTCAACGACAGCTCCAGCGGCGTTTGAACGCGACAGGGCAAGTTGTCCCAACAGCAGATGAGCCAAAGGCAATTTTGGTTCGATTTGGAGTGCTTTGCGTACCATCTGCTCGGACTCGGCGGGGTAGTTGCGGCGGAACAGCATACGCCCCAAGAATAAATATGATGCTGCTGATTCGGCTGGGATTTTGTACTGTTCGGCAAAAATGCGACGCGCATCATCGTATCGATGCACATCGAGATAACAGACCGCCAAAACATAAGTTCCATCGGCATTGACACTCGCGATTGGGCTGTTCGCGCGTTCAAGAAGAGGAATGGCTGCGGCGGGTTGCCCCATGCGATATAGCGTCACACCGCGCATCTGTATCGCCATCAGATCGTTACCATCCTGAACCATGGCTTTTTCGAAGGCTGAATTCGCCGCCGCAAAGTTATTGCGCTGGTAGTGAATCATGCCACGCATACGCTCTACTCCCGCCGGCTCCGGCTGCTGCGTTGCCAGGGAGTTTAAACGAGTCTCCGCTTCGCTCAACTGACCACGGGAGATTAGCCGCTGTGCTTCCTCTGTTGGGCTCGGGCCATGTTGGGCTGAATCGGTTGAAGCATTCGATGCGCTCGCACCGGCGTTTTGCTGGGGCTGCGCATAGGGAATCGAAACTACTCCCACACAGCAAACGAAACAGATCTTGATCAAGTCGAGATGCATGCGCAAAGAACGAGAGATAAAGAACATGTCTAAAAGAGCGCCCCCGCTACCTGTTCGGCAACGTTTCTCGCTTCATCGCTCAAGCCATTTTGGGTTGACACTGACGGTCTCGGCGAGCCTCTCTTGATGTCGATGACGAAAACACGGTCTCGTACCCGACCGATGATCTGCTCCCCTCCGTTGAGGGAGTTGCTACTCGCGACACACTGGACCGCTTCATTGCCAATCGCCTTCAGTGGGACCACCGTACCGGGGCATCGCGCAAGATAGGTGGCAAAGTCTTTCGAGGGAAGAGCCATCGTGTGCACGGCGATTGTCAGCTCAAAAACAGCCGAATGCTGATTGCGCTTGAAGTCGCAGGTGGTGTCGCCTTGTGACGTAAGAGCGGTCGCGGTCGCCTGAACATCGCCGCCCAAAACACCCGCGGCCGTCGCTGCATTTAGCCAGGGACATTGGACTTCGGCCCGACATCGCACAGGACTGATCAATGTACCTGCGATCACCGTAAATACAAATGCGATCCAACACTTTTTGCTCACGCTATTTCCCCTTCGTGTAATCCTCACTGGCATAGGAAGGATCCTACGGTAGAGTGTTTTCTGGTATGCCGAAAAGTCAGGGAGGGTTACGAATGCGGTGCGCTTTAGTGCTCCCCGCCAGCAATCGTAACTTCGGGATGCGATACATCCTTATGTACATGCCACGGCACGCTCTCGATCGAGATCTCAGGATGCTTGCGCAGAAAATCCAGGGAATAAGTAGGAGCGCCAGGATCTATCTTCTTCGTGACAAACTTCGCGGATTGTTCCTTCGCTTTATCCTTCATACCGGCACGACGGTAGAGTAGCGCAAGGTTGTAATGCGCGGTCAGGTCATCAGGGTCGATCGCTTGTAACGCTTCAAACTGTTCCATCGCTTCCTGAGGCCTACGTTGTTGGTAATAAGAGATCCCAAGCTCGCGACGAGCATCTCGCGATTGAGGGTACTGTGCCAGAACTTTTTCAAATCTTCGACTTCAGCGTCGGGATGCCCCGCTCGCCGTTCTACCAATGCGAGATAGTAAAGAGCACGCGCATTGTTGGGGCTTAGCTCCAATGCTTTTTCAAGTCCCGCGCGAGCTGAGGCGTATTTTTCCCATTCGATATTGGTCAGGCCGATATTGGTGTAGCCATCCGCATAGTCAGGACGCAGCTTGATGACCTGGGAAAAAGCCTGGATCGCGTCGCTGTACTGCAGCTGATCGAGATAGGCGATGCCAAGATTATTCCAACGCATCCAGTCAGCGTTATCGCGAGGATCCGGCGTGCTGAAATGATTGTCCCCGATGTTGAACACGCGGGTGCGAGACGCGAGCTCAACGATCGGATACGCAACGTGATCCTTACCAAAAATATTGTTGAGATAGCTCTGCCGGAGATGTCGATAGTTGACTCTGGCAGTTACAGTTACCGTTCCCTTCGCCTCCGGGGGAATGCGAAACTCATAGCGGATGAGGGACGATCGGCCTGCCTGAACCGTGTTGTCATATGCGACGGAATGGATCGTCCATACTTTGTGATTGTCGACAAACCCCCGTCCGTGTTGACTGGGCGGTTCGTAAAGCTGTGTGCCCGCTCATCCAGCATTCCATCTGGCTTGATGAAACCGCTGTGATAGATCTCTTTTCCGTTCGAGTCCGTGACGACAAATTCTACCCAGGCCTCGTACAGGTCGCGCACTTCGGGAATGAGAGAGTGCCCGATATTTTTGTTCTGGATCACGGCCATGGCCTGCACGACATCACCCGGAGCAAGAGTAAACGCTGTCGAACCCAGGGGCGCGATCAGTTTGTCTTCATTTGCCTTGCGAATAGCAAATAGATCAACGTTGAGATAGTTGCCTGTCTTCAGGAATTCGACCGTCTTCTCCAGCTGCTCATCAAACCCGTAGTAGAAGGGAACGGCGGTATTGCCCGCGGTCCAGCGGTGCGAGGCGAATGTACCATTCTTCGCTCCGGGCTCGGGCAGTGCATTCGACGCGCGCTTCATGTGACAGCCTTGACAGGTGGTGAAATCAGCTTGATAGAACGTGAGAGGATTTCGCTGGGAAAACTTCGAGTTCTGCCACTCATCGTATGCGGTAAACGCGCGAATCCATTTGTAATCATTCAGCGGGTTTGGCAAATTGGCTTTGTGGCAGGCGGAGCAAAATTCGGGCGTCCGGTAAAAGGTCTGCATCACCGCCTTGGAATGCCGATCGAGGTGGGCCAATATCTCCGAGTCCGGCACCATGCCCGGTATGCGAACGCCCTTTTCATCAACCAGAACTGCGGGTACGCCCATGACATAGCCGCCGTTGCCCAGCGTCGACTGCAGCTTCTGCACGGAATGGCACGTGGTGCAGGTCAGCCCATCCTGATCGAACTTTCGGTCAACCAATGAGTTCTGGGTTAACCCGCCACCCAGGACGGCGATCGGATTGTGGCAGCTATCGCAATGACGGGAAAACTCGATTCCCTTAGTCCTGATAAGGATATTCACGCTCGTGCGATAGAACGGCGTTCGAAATGAGTTGGAGTGCAAAGACTGTCGCCACTGGTGGTACGCCTCTTTGTGACAGTGACCACAGTAGTCGGCTGTCGGGAACGCATCGGGCTCGAGAAAGGTGTCGCCCTCGACGGCGGCATTTCCAGGTGTTGAAATATTTCCTTTTCCGAAGGCGAAGTTGTAGCTTCTGGCGACCTTGTCCGCATACTCTTTGCGGACTGCAGCTTCGTCTGTGATCTTCTGCTGTGTCTGGCTCAAATCGGAATGAGCCTGAATTCGAGGAAGAAACGCGAGGACGCTGCCAAGGGCGAGCACCCCAACCAGACTGACGTACGCTCCCCTCGCGACAGCCAGTCGCCGTCGATTGCCAACCACACGCCTCATCTGCGCTTTGGCCCACTTGAAAAACAGCATCGATCCCAGCTTTCTTTCGCGGACTTACGAGCCAGCCACTTGCAAAAGGTTGACGGAATTCTACTCATCTAGTGAGTCTTTTGTCTGCTGATTTCTCTGTTCTTCTTTGCCGTTCCAGACGCGTCGAGAGGACCCGGGACAATTCCTTTCCCTCCTGGACGGTGAAAAAACGATCGACACCCGTAAGCGTTATCTGTTCCACTGATCCGCTAGGCCAACGAATCTCTACAGAATCCACGGCAGTTGCGTCTCCAATTCCGAAATGCGGCCGCTGATCGTTGGAAGATTCATAGCTGCCACCGCTCAATACATCCGCTCGCTGACGCGTTCCGTTCGCAACCAGATACACCGTAGCCCCCACAGCATCCCGCGGACTCTTCGGCCCCCGATTAGCTTGAATCCAACCCAGTGGTGATGATCAGGACTGACATCTCGCATCAACGACGGCACATGATCCATTGAGTTGATGACGACATCCGTCTTACCGTCATTGAAAAGGTCACCGAATGCGGCTCCCCTTCCTGGAATCACCTCCGCCAATCCACTTCCGATCACCGCGGGCATTACCTCAAACTTCTTTCCCTTGTCTACGTTATGGAATAACAAAGGACGCTGTGCGTAAGAGGTTCCCCAGTCGTACTTATCCACCTGAGGATATACATGCCCGTTGACTAAAAAATATCTTTCCAGCCATCGTTGTCGTAATCAATAAACTCGGTCGCCCACGTGAGAAAAGGATAAGTAACCTCTGCGATACCCATCTCTGGACTAATCTCGGTGAACCCCTGGTCACCTCCGTTTCTGAAGAGCGGCTTATAGTCATCGGAGAATGTACCCGTGTACAGGTCGACCAAGCCATTATTGAGATAGTCACCAACAGCCAGGCCCATGCCGGCCTGATCGCGTCCCTGCTGGTTCAAGGCAAAACCAGAGTAGTAGCTGGCATCTTCAAAGGTCCCATCTCCGTTGTTCATATAGAGATAGTTCGGCGACGAATCGTTGGTAACCACCAGATCCACCTTGCCGTCATTATTGATGTCGACGAAAACTGCCGTAAAGCCGAAGTACCGCGCCTTATCCGAGACGCCCGCCTTTTCGCTGACGTCGGTAAAGGTCCCATCCCCGTTGTTGTGAAAGAGATGATCGGACTCTCCCTGAAGTCCACGCGGACCGCATAGGGTGTTTACACCCCGAAACTGGCAGTAACTTAACCCAACCGTTTCGGAGCCGGGGTCGGGCGGATGGTTTACGTCATAGTGAACATACCCGGGAACGAAGAGGTCGAGTCGACCATCTCCGTCGTAGTCTCCAAAGGTGGCACCGGTAGACCAGTTCCCCAACGTTACGCCCGCCTTCTCTGCTACGTCAGTAAAGGTTCCATCGTGGTTATTGTGATAGAGCCGGTTCTTGCCGAAGTTGGAGACATAAATATCCGGCCAGCCGTCGTTGTCGTAATCTCCAACTGCGACGCCATAACCCCAACGATCGTTCGTCACTCCGGCCTTGGCGGAGACATCGGTAAAAGTCCCGTCGTGATTATTGTGAAACAACGCCGCGTGCGGCGGGTCCGCGGTACCCTTCAACGCATCGTAGGTAGATCCATTCACCAGGTAGATGTCGAGCCAGCCATCATTGTCATAGTCCAAAAGGGCTACCCCCGATCCTGGGGCTTCCAAAATGTACTTCTTTTCAGGCGTGCCCATCACATGATGCCACCCCGTTAGACCGGCTTGTTTGGCCACATCTTTGAAGATCACTGGGCCGTCGTTAACAAAGCCTCCAGCGGTAATTGGACGCAGCTCCGAATCCTTTACCGCAGCGAACACACCTGCTGTCGCGGATCCGCCACGTGGGACAGTTGGGACGGGCTGGTCTTGAGTAGAACCCGCCCCAGGCTTACCTAATTCCTGTGCCGCCCCAAGTGAGCCCACGAAGAGCTCGCCTGTCAACGCGATCATTAGGATCGTTTTTTGAAGGGGTTTCATAACCTCTTTATTCTCATTCGCTACGTTTCCAACCGACGGCTTCGGAGCTTGAACGACGAGAAACATTCACGAAACCGGTTATGGCTCGTCCAGACAGACCACACAGTTCCAAAATCATTTGCCAATGAGCGCGTGATTTTACCCCTTGGCTGGCGATTAAACCGTCGCCCCAGCATCATCGTTCTTGGAAGCGCCCGTGTCTATCACTATTTCGACCGGGCATTATGTGTGGCAATGCGTCCTGCCCATCGCGCTAATACTTTGTCTCACCGGTATTGATATCGATCATCCACGGCCTGGGCTCGGGAAGTAGAAGTTGACCTCCATCGATTTGGAGAGGCATCCAGAGGTACCGCGAGTCCCATAGCTCTTTCGGCTTCCACTGATCAGCCATGAAGATGACCGAGGTTGTCTTTGTACCTATGATCCTGAGCAGCGTGGAGGATTGCGACTTGTAGGTCTTGAGCGCGGGAGGAGCGATGTCTTTGAACTCTGTCCATGGGCCTTCGAGACTGTTAGCGGTGGCGTAGACGTTGGGGTTCGGATTCCATCCGCTGAGATGAGAGCCTATGACGTAGTAGAGGCCTTTGTAGTGAACCAGAGCGCCGCCTTCGAGCGGAGCGTGAACGAGACTCATCGGCTTTTCGACGTTGAGATAGTCGGGTGAGAGGCGGGCGATGACAAACCCTTTGGTGGGGCGACTTTCGAAGATGAGGTAAGCTGTGCCGTCGTCGTCGGCAAACTGGCCTATGTCGCGACTTTCCAAGCCGAGGGGGCGAAAGCTTTTGAGATAGTGGTAGTCCCCGTCGACCGTCTCGCTCACGGCGATTCCGACGCGGGCGAGTTTGTAGGTGCCGTCGTCGATATGGGTGTACATAACGTACTTCTTCGTCGCGGCGTTGTAGAAGACTTTGGGGCGCTCGATGAGCCAGCCTGGGCCAAAGTTCTCGGGGTCGGAGAGCTTGAGGACCTGATTGCGAAAGGTCCAGTGCTCGAGATCTTTTGATGCGTAGCAGCTGACGTAACGCTTATCAGGATCGAGGCCTTTTGTGCGATCTTCTCCGAACCAGAAGAAGATTTCACCGACCTTGAGAATGCCTCCGCCATGAGCTTGGATCTGTTGGCCGCGATCGTCCAGCCAGACGGCTCCCGGTGTGATCGCCCCGGAGGCATTCCCTGCGCGCAGAAGGACTAAGCAGGTGAGACAACCAAAGGCAGCGAGACGTGACAACACCGAGTATGGCTTGCCAGCGAGCAAAGACACCAAGTCTACCTTTCGTTCGACCTGTCTGCGATGACGTTAGCGTGGACGATCTTTGGTTAGAGGTTGCCGCGCAATTCCTGTTCTCTCTCTATGGCTTCGAAGAGAGCCTTGAAGTTGCCCTTGCCGAAGCTGCGGCTTCCTTGCGCTGAATGATCTCGTAGAAGACCGTGGGACGGTCTTCCACCGGTTTGGTAAAGATCTGCAGCATGTAGCCCTCGTTGTCGCGGTCGACGAGGATGCCGAGTTTTTCGAGCTCTTCGATGGGCTCGTCGATCTTGCCGATGCGGGTCTGCAGTTCGGTGTAGTAGGAGTGGGGAACCGTGAGGAAGTCGACGCCCTGCTGCTTCATGGCTGCTACGGTGGCGAGGATGTCGTTGGTGGCGAGGGCCATGTGCTGGACGCCGGGCCCGCCGTAGAAGTCGAGGTACTCCTCGATCTGGGACTTGCGGCGGCCTTCGGCTGGCTCGTTGATGGGGAACTTGACGTAGCCGTTGCCGTTGGCCATGACCTTGGACATAAGCGCGGAGTACTCGGTGGAGATGTCGTTGTCGTCGAAGTGCTGGTACAGGCCGAAGCCCATGACGTCGCGGTAGAAGTCGACCCACTGGTTCATGGAGTTCCAGCCGACGTTGCCGACGATGTGGTCGATGTGGAGGAGGCCGACGGGGCGGGCGATGGGATCGTTCGGGACCGCCTGGTAGCCAGGGAGGAAGGATCCGTCGTAGTGGGTGCGCTCGACGAAGGTGTGGATGGTGTCGCCGTAGGCGGCGATGCTGGCGGTGGTGACGCTGCCGTGGGCGTCTTTGGATTCGGTGGGGGGCTGGATGCTGCGGCCGCCGCGGCTGGTGGTCTCGAGCCAGGACTGGCGGGCGTCGTCGACCCAGAGGGCGATGGCGTGGACCCCGTCACCGTGCTTGTCGACGTGGCGGGCGATGTCGGAGTCGGTGCGGAGGGCGGTGGTGAGGACAAAGCGGACCTTGCCCTGCTGGAGGACGTAACTGGCGCGGTCACGCTGACCAGTCTCGGGGCCGGAGTAGGCAACCAGGGACATGCCGAAGGCGGCGCGGTAGAAGTAGGCGGCCTGACGGGCGTTGCCGACGTAGAACTCGACGTGGTCGGTGCCCTTGAGAGGCAGGAAGTCGGCGGTAGATTCTGTCGTTGCCTGGGGCTTCGTCTGGGGCTGGGTCGGGGCGTGTGTTGCCATGAGAGGTCTCCGGTTCGGCGGGCCTGGTGGCCAGCAGTGCATGATGAGGATAGTTCACCGAGGGCGGGGTTGGCTAGGGCTGACGGGGTCAAGCTCACGTGTGTGCTGGGAGGATGGTGGCGCGGCACTCGCCGAGGCCGATGCGGGGATGGCCAGACAATTTGCAGGAGCCGCGGAGGATGATCTCATCGCCATCTTCGAGAAAGGCGCGGGTTTCGCCGGTGGGCAGGAGGATCGGTCGTGTCCCGTTGCGGGTGAGTTCGAGCAGGCAGCCAGCGGAGGCTTCGGCGGGGCCAGAGATGGTGCCGGTGGCGAGGACGTCGCCGACCTGGAGATTGCAGCCGTTGCTGGTGTGGTGAGCGATGAGTTGAGCGGGGGTCCAATAGAGGTCCTGAGCCTTGGATTCGCTCAAGGGAAACGGCTGGAGTCTATTCGCCTTCATGGCTTCAGTTAGAAGTAAGACTTCGAGTTCTACATTTATGCCTCCGGCCTTTTGATCTGCAGCGAAGTAGAGGTATGGGAGCGGCTTTGGGTCAGTGGCAGGACGAGACTCTGCAGGGCCCCGGAAGGGTTCTAATGCGGACATCGGTGTAACCCAGGGCGAGATGCTGGTGGCGAAGTTTTTTGCGAGGAAGGGGCCGAGGGGTTGGTACTCCCAGGACTGAATGTCGCGGGCGGACCAGTCATTGAGGAGGCTGACGCCGAAGAGGTGGTCGGCGGCGCTTGAGATGGGGATCGGGGTGCCTTGTGCGCTGGGTTGGCCGATGTAAAGTGCCAGTTCCAGTTCGTAGTCTAATTTCTTCGTGGGAAGGAAGTCGGGCTCAACTTCTTCGGCAGGCGGCCGGGTTTGGCCGATGGGCCGGATGATGGGTTCGCCGCTTACGACGATCGATGAGGCCCGGCCGTGATAGCCGATGGGAATGTGCTTGTAGTTGGGAAGAAGAGGCTGGTCGGGGCGGAAGAGCTGGCCTACGCGGGTGGCATGGTGGATGGAGGCGTAGAAGTCGGTGTAGTTGGGGATGTGGACTGGCTTTTGGAGAGTTGATCCCGCGATGGAGTGGAGGGCGGCTTCGGCTTTTTCTTTTTGCTGGGGTTTCACGTCGGCGTGGAGAAGTGTGGTGATGGTCTTGCGAAGAAGAGCCCAGGCTTGACGCCCCTGAGACATGAGCAGGTTAAGGGTAGGGGCCTGGCAGGCTTCTGTCAGGGTTGGCGGGAGCAGGCCTGAGGAGGCACAGGCGTGAAGATCGAGGAGGTGGGCTCCGATGGCGACGCAGAGATGTTGCTGATCTTCGACCGCGAAAGCGCCGTAGGGGAGATGAGTCAGGGGAAATCGTTGGTGGGACGGTTGGCGTCCGGGAGCCAGCTCTTGTGCGCCGTAGTGCTTTGTTTTGCCATGGTGCATGATAGCCGACCGACCAGAACTGAGCGGCGAGCCTCGTATTCTTCCAAACTATGTCCTGCCGTGTGCACCGCTCTGGGGAGGAAGAACACCCACAGTTCTTTCGCTGGTCAGCACGGGCTCTTGCTTGCGACCACGGTAGCCCCCGCGAAGCAATCACAAGTCACGAAGTGACCGCCGCCCGCGCAGGGCGCTCGTCCGGCAGGACAGAAAGCTCTTAGTTGGCGGGGAGTTCCCTGCTTGGAACGACTGCCTTCTTGCCGGAGAACTTGACAAGGATGGTCTTCAGGATGACATAGAGGACGGGAATGAAGAAGAGATTGAGTACGGTGGAGAGCACCATGCCCCCGACAATCGCTGTGCCGACGGAGTGACGACCGTAAGCTCCAGCTCCGGTAGCGAAGAAGAGAGGACCGACGCCGAGGATGAAGGCGATGGAGGTCATCAGGATGGGGCGAAGCCGTAGTTCTGCGGCTTCAATGGCGGCCTCGGTGATGGTGCGTCGGCCTTCGGCGAGGAGTTGCTCGGCAAACTCAACGATGAGGATCGAGTTTTTGGCAGAGAGACCGATGAGCATGACGAGACCGATTTGGACATAGACGTCGTCGACCAGGCCGCGAAGGGAGACGAGCGAGAGCGCACCGAGGATGGCCATGGGGACGGCGAGAAGGATGATGAACGGCAGAGCGAAGGACTCGTACTGGGCCGAGAGCGTGAGGTAGACGACCAAAAGGCCCAGGCCGAAGATGATGATGGCCTTACCTTCGGACTCAACTTCTTCAAGCGCCAGTCCAGTCCAGGAGTAGGTCATACCCTGAAGCTTGTTCTTCTCGAAGAGCTTGACCATATTTGCGTTGCCTTGACCGGAGCTGAGTCCGGGCGCGGGTGAGCCGTCGATCTCGGCGGAGCGGAAGAGGTTGTAGTGGTTGATGACCTGGGGGCCCGAGATCTGCGTTACGGTCGCGAGGTTATCGAGCGGGATCAGTTGGCCGGTATTGGAGCGGACGTAGTACTGGCGGAGATCCTGCGCGTTGCGACGGAACTGCTCGTCGGCCTGAACGTAGACGCGGTAAGAGCGATTGTTGAAGTTGAAGTCGTTGATGTAGCTGGAACCCATGAAGGTGCCGAGAGCGGCCGTGATCTGGCTGAAGGGGACGCCGATGGTCTCGGCCTTCTGCCGGTCGATGGTGACCTGAAGCTGCGGATCATTCGAAGTGAACTGGGTGTTCATTGCGGTGAGGCCGGAACCTGGAGCGCTGCCTTGCGCGACGAGGGTGTGGGCTACGCGAGCAATGTCGTCGAAGGAGTTCCGGCCACCGTCCTGCAGGATGAACTGGAAGCCTCCGACTGTACCGAGACCGGAGACGGCGGGCGGCTCGGCGGCGAAGGCGATACCACCGGGGACGCCGAAGAGCTTGGGTCCGACTTCGCGGACAATATTTCTTGCGGTGAACTTGTCCCCCATCTTTGTGCGGTCATTGATGGGCTTGAGCGGTGCGAAGATCAGGCCGGAGTTTGGCGAGCTGCCGCCGGAGAGGGAGAAGCCCATGACGGAGAAGGTGCCGAAGACACCGTCGTTCTTGCGAACAACATCGGAGACCCGGTCGGCGAACTCTGTGGTGTAGCTGAGAGAGGCTCCCGGGGGCGTCTGGACGATGATAAGGAAGTAGGACTGGTCTTCCTGGGGGATGAAGGCGGTGGGCACGTAGTTGTACATGAACGCCGTGGCCGCGAGGGCTCCGACGAAGAATACGAGCATGACATAGCGAATCCGGACGACAAAGGTGACGATCTTCGCGTAGGTCCGGATGACCCACTGGATTACGGCTTCGATGGGGTTGAGGAGCAGACCCATGATGCCTGTCTTCTTTTGTTCCGGACGAAGCAGGATTGCTGCCAGCGCAGGCGAAAGTGTGAGCGCGTTGAAGGCCGAGATGGCAATAGAGAAGGCGATGGTAAGCGAGAACTGCTTGTAGAGAATGCCGGTGGTGCCGGGGAAGAAGCTGACCGGAATGAAGACTGAGATGAGTACAAGCGAGGTGGCGATAACGGCGCTGGTGACCTCAGCCATTGCGATGCTTGTAGCTTTGTGGGGATCGGAGGAGGTCTGCTCCATGCCTTTGCCGGTCTTCTCTGAAGCGAGAGTGTCGGGGGCGTAGGGGTCGGGTTCGCTTAGCTCATGACGCTCCGGGATGACGGAGTGGCCGGAGAGGTGGCGCTGCACGTTTTCGATGACGACGATGGCGTCGTCTACGACCAGTCCTGTGGCGAGGGTGATGCCGAAGAGGGTCAGCGAATTAATGCTGAAGCCGAAGATCTTGATAAACGCAAAGGTTCCGATGAGCGAGACGGGGATGGTGACGGCCGGGATGATGGTGGCACGCCAGTCCTGCAGGAAGAGGAAGATGACGATGACGACGATGATGATCGCTTCGCCGATGGTGGTGACGACTTCGTGAACGGACTCGCCGATGACGAGGGTGGTGTCGACGGCGATGATGCCCTTCATGCCGGGCGGGAAGTTTTTCTGAAGCTCTTCGAGGACGGCGCGGCACTTTTTGTCGACGTCGAGTGCGTTCGCGTTTGAGAGCTGTTGGACACCGACACCGATGGCGTCTCCGCCGGAGTATTTGAGCGCAGTGCTGTAGGTTTCTGCGCCTAACTCCGCTCGCCCAATGTCTTTGAAGAGGACGACACCTCCAGCAGTCGGATTATTTTTGATGACGATATTGTCGAACTGTTGTGGATTGTCAAAGCGGCCGATGACGCGAATGGCCATCTGGAAGGCTTGTTTGGGATCGGAGGGAGGCTGGCCTAGTTGTCCGGCGGGTACTTCGACGTTCTGTTCGGCGAGGGCGTTGGTGACGTCGAGCGCGGTGAGGCCGCGGGCGGCGAGGCGGTTGGGATCGAGCCAGAGACGCATGGCATATTTGCGCTCGCCGAAGATGAGGACCGCCCCGACGCCGGGCACGCGCTTGAGTGCGTCGCTGACATAGACGTCAAGGTAGTTGGAGATGAAGGCCTGAGAGAGAGAGTGATCGGGCGAGATGAAGCCGGCGGCGAAGACGAAGTTGGAGTTCGCCTTGGTGATGCTGATACCGGTGTTGTTGACTGTGGCGGGTAGACGGCCCTGAACGGTGGCAACGCGATTCTGCACGTCGACGGCGGCGATGTCGAGGTTGTACCCGGTCTGGAAGGTGACGGTGATGGCCGAGGTGCCGTCGTTGGAGCTGGTGGAGCTCATGTAACGCATACCCTCGACGCCGTTGATAGCCTGCTCGAGGATGATGGTGACCGCGGACTCGACGTCCTTGGAGTTCGCGCCAATGTAGTTGCTGCTGACGACGACCTGAGGCGGCGCGAGTTCAGGATAGAGCGAGATCGGAAGGCTCGGAATGCAGACCGCGCCCGCAAGCACGATAAGAAGCGCACAGACCGTGGCGAAGATCGGACGACGAATAAAAAGTCTACGAACAAGGCTGACCTCTAACCGGAGCGGCTGGCCCCGGGGGTGGAGCGTGAGACTATGCGGAATCCAGACGAAGTCCGCAGGGATGGATGAATCAGTCGATTAGCCGAGTGGTTTGACCGGCGCACCCTCCTGCAAAAACTGCAGGCCAGAGGTGATTACTTTTTCTCCCGTCTTGAGACCACCAAGAACAGGATAGGTGTTACCGACTGTTTCGCCGACCGTGACCGGTACCTGGTGGGCGACATAGCCGTCCCCTTTAGGCGTTGCGACGTAGACGAACGTCTGGCCACCTACTAGACTGACGGCCAGGACCGGCACTGTGGGCGCAGGTGCGCTGCTCCAGGTGATGCGAGCCTTCACCAGCTGCTGGTTCCGAAGGATGTCCGCCGTTCGCGGCACACTTGCCTTGGCAAGGACGCTTTGCAGTCCGTTATCAACCTGTGGCGAGACGAAGTCGACCTTCGTTTTGACCAGGACGTTGCCTGCTGTATCCAAAATCTCTACCGGAAGTCCCTTACGGATGCTGCTGGCGCGTTCGGTGGGGATGTAGATGTAAGCCTCGAGGTCGGCGTTCTCGTCCACCGTAGTAAGCAGCGTAGTGGGAGAGACGTAGTCGCCGAGGTGAACGGGGATATCGCCGACGACGCCACTGAAGGGGCGCGGATGTCGTAGTAAGCAAGTTGCTGCTTCTGGGTGTCGGTGAGGGCCTGGTTGGATTCGAAGTCGGCCTTGGAGTTTTCGTAGGCCTGGTTCGCCTGGTCATAGGTGTCCCGCGAGACGACGCCGGCTTCGAAGAGTTTGCGCTGCCGGTCGACTTCGATCTTGTTGTAGTCGTAGAGGGCCTTCTTCTGCGCCTGAGTTCCCTGTTGCGACTGGACCGAGGCCATCTGTTTCAAGGGGTCAATCCGCATAAGCACCTGACCGGCCTTTACGGCGTCTCCTGACTTCACGAAGATTTTCACCAGGTTGCCGTCGACCTGCGGTTGCATAGTGGACGAGCGGCGGCTCTTGATGGTGGCGACGTAGGTGTCGGAGTTAGGCACAGGCGACAACGATACGGGTGCTACCTTTACGGGCATGGCTTGCGGAGGAGGCTGCGGGGGTGGGGCGGACTTGCAGCCTGCGACCAGGCATGCAGCCGCGAAGACAAGCACCGGGAGGACGCGGGGGTGTTCACAATCAAGGGCACAGAACTTCTCCTTCACAAGCGACGACTTCGGCGACAAGCCACCAAACGAGTTGCAATAAGCAGTGGACTGGAAGATTTGCGGCGCAAGATACTGCGGATCAACGTTTTACTGGCTACGACTCAGGATTTCCATTTTAGATGACTACGGCCCGAGAAGGGTTCGGGAATATGTATCTAAAAGAGTTTGGAAGGCGCCCCAACCGATTTCGGGGCTGCGTCAGGCGTCCAAACTGCTCTTTTCAGCAAATGAAAAAGGGTTGAAGCTTTGGTGACGATCAAACGCATCGGCTTGCTCGGCTCGCTTGAGCCAGTTTATGACAAGATACGTAATCGGAGTAGCGATGACCTCGTAACCCACCTTCAGGGCATAGCCGGTAACAATTATGTTGATGAGGATGCGGACGGGATAAATTCCACCGAAGGTCAGAAGAATGACGAGAACCGTGTCGACCGCCTGGCCGACAAGTGTGGAACCGATGGTCCGGGTCCAGAGCATGCGTCCGTTGGTGAAGAGCTTGAGCCGCGCCATAGTGTAGGAGTTGGCGAACTCACCGGCCCAGAAGGCGATAAGACTTGCGGCCAGGATGCGCGGGATAAAACCGAAGACCGTAGAGAACGCCTGCTGATTATGCCAGCCCGGAGCAGAGGGCAGCGCGATGACGACGGCTCCGATGAGATAAAGGAGGGAGGTACCGAAGAAGCCAAGCCAGATGGCTCTGCGTGAGGCAGCGAAGCCGTAGACCTCGGTGAAGACGTCTCCAAAGATATACGTAATGGGGAACAGGAGAACCGCTCCGCTGACCGCGAATGGGCCGATGGACCAGCTGCCGATCGAAATTGGCCCGAGCAGGCAGACCTTTTGCGCGATGAGGTTCGAGACGAGCAGGATGACGACGAACGCGGTCGTGAGGGCGTCAAGATATTTGAAACTGCGAAGAGTCGATGGCATGGCGCCAGGTTGGATGGTGTCGAGTTGCGAGGACATCGGTACCAGTATAGTTTTTGACAGAGCATGCCTCGGTTGTTAGCGTTAGAAGTGGTGAGGGTGCTGCGTGTGCCCTAACCTGGTGCGTCCCCGTCGTCTAGCCCGGCCCAGGACACCGCCCTTTCACGGCGATAACATGGGTTCGAATCCCATCGGGGACACCAGTAAATTCCAGCGTTTCAGCATCTCGTCACATGAGGACCATTTTTCGGTGACTCTGTGGTGACTAACTGAAGCCCATCGCACCGCATTATGGCCTTGCTCAATGGCGGCCCGTGACCCGCACTTCTCAGAACTCGTTGGAATCGTCAAGTGAAGGTTTGGGCTTGCTCGTCGGCAACTTGGCAATTCGGTCATTCAGTTCACCGGAGAACTCGATATTAGCTTCTCACGACCTTCGTCAGCTACGGAGCCGTTGCGCGTGATCGCCAAGGGGAGATCCTGCGAGGCCTAGCAACTCCGCAACAGCCGGCGCAATCGGGTTCGAATGAAATTGTGGAGGCGCTGTTCCAGAAATTCCGCGATTCTGGGTTGGATGTGCGTGTCACATGATCTACAGCTAGGGACTTCTATTTCTGCGCTGCTTTGTCCCATTCGTAACTAACAGGTCGGGACAAACCAAAGGCGAATGAGAACGACAACGAATCGACGTAATCTCCGAGGCGTCACTGGCCACTCATTCACCATGAAGCCTCGACCGAGCGGCTTAGTTCCATCTGTCCCAATCGATTCGGATGCAGCATATCGTTCATCTCAGCGGGCGTTCCGAACATGTACTTCCGGGTGTCGAAGAGTCGAACGTTGAGTCCGTCTGCAGAAAAGAGATTTACGTCGGCCTCGATATCTTCGATGTATACCTGACACGTCCCCTTAGGAAAGTTGCAGGGGTCTCCTGGATTTTGAACGTGAAACGGAATCGTTCCCACGAGCACACTAGGAAGGCTGTTAGCAGGTGGTCCAGTCGGGGTACCGATGCCCACGACAGAAACTCCATTGGCGCCTGCGCTGGTCTGGGTGAATGTAACCACATGTTTCCCAGCGGGGATCGACGGCAAGCGGAGGAAACTGAGCGAGTTTGTAGTGTGTAAGGCGCTGGTCGCTATCCTCGGCGTCGTTTGCACGCTCCCTGTGCCAAGAACGACCCCATCTACAGAGTAACTGTAGGTCGCGGGATTATCATCGTCGATCCTGGGCCACGCATAGATAGGACCGTCATGGGAGGTAGTAATGGCAAAGCTCACGGTCGATCCTAGCCCGCCCGTAGTCCAGGAATTCCAGTTATTGGTCGTGTCTATCGCTCCTGCCCCTGTGGTCGTTACCCCCACCATCCCGCTGGCCAAAACCTTATATTCAGCTGGCAGGGCGAACCAAGAGATTGTGGCCTGATGACAGAGTTTAAACACGGCTTCATACGGGCCTACGCCCTTGAATGTGACGTCATTGGTACCGATCAACAAGGTGTAGGTTGGATGGGTAGCCAGTGTCGGACTATCTTGATTGGGAAAGATCTGAGCTGTCGGCACGTCGCACGCCTGGTTGGCCGAGAGGGCGTTGTTCGCCACAGTCACGTGCTCGTACTTCGCTACGAGATTGGGGTAAGATTGTGTTGCAGGATCGCTTAGGGTGAAGCCGTATGTAATCGAATCTCCATAAGCTCGGTACTGTGCCACCGATGTGGGTACGAAGGGTTGCACGACGCCGCACCCGGTCAAAATCAGAGATGCAAATGATAAAACGACGGTTCTAAGACGCGGTTGAGATTGAGCGAGATCAAGAGAACTGTTCCTACATTCCGCGGAATACAGGTGTTGCGTGGCTTGGCAGCGTCCATGGTCGTGATTCATCACTCCACCCAATCGTGGTCGCAGAATCTGGGTAAAGGGGTTTCAGCGCCGACCTGGGAGGGCGGCGCTGCTGGTGTCGATATTTTCTTTGTCATCAGCGGATTCGTCATGGCGATTTCGACGATTGGAAGAGAGCATAAGGACCATCCTGCCCTCAGCTTTCTCGAACGTAGGCTGATCAGGATCTTTCCGCTCTACTGGCTCGTCTCGCTTGTTTATCTCCTAAAAGTGACGATAGTTCGGTGGTATCCGCGATTTGCGGGCTCCGGCCAGCACGTTCAAACGCCATTAGGATATATCCTATCGTCCTTTCTGCTCATTCCGTACAGGGATTCCATCGGGAACATCCAGCCGCTACTAAACGTGGGATGGACGCTTTCATTTGAGATGTTCTTTTATTTCCTGTTCGCGTCAGCGCTCGCGTTTCGCATTCGTGTGGCCTACTTCCTCACCCCGATAATGTCGATATTGGTGGTGGCAGGAACATTGCGCGGAGCGCATTGGCCTGCGATCCTGGTACTGACCGATCCTATTCTGTTGGAATTCCTTGCGGGTCTGTTGCTCGGACAACTCGTCATTCAAGGGATTCGCTTGAACGCGGCAAGTTCCGCGCTGCTCTTAAGCCTGGCTCCGATGTTGTTTTTTCTCTCCACAGACTGCTGGAGCATCCATACGCGTCCTGCAATGGGGAGTTCCGGCTGCTCTGCTGGTTTCAGCCTTTGTCATGCTTGAGGATCGTTTCGGAGGGCTCTGGCCGCGCTGGGCGCTCCTGCTTGGAGATGCGTCATATTCGCTCTACCTGTCGCATTTCTTGGTTCTCGTAGTACTGACCAAAAGAATGGTGAAAATTTCAACCTTGATATGGGGCGTGGCAAACATGAAAGGTGAGATTACCTCAATCTTGATTATGTTCTGCTGCGCAATCCTGGTTTCGATCGTCCTGTATCGGATAGCGGAACGACCAATAAACAGGAAGCTGCGCGGCTCTTTGCTGACCGACAGCGAAACGCGTCGAGAGATTTTGAAAGTGGCTTGAGTTCAATGTCTACTTGAGGCGTTCAGAACCCCATACATGACTGCTGGGAACTTGCGTCCGAAGCGCGTGTTCATTACGTGCGATCCGGTGACTCTGTGGTGACTAATTGATATCCAAACGGCAATATCCCTTCGATTCTCTTTGCGGATATTGTTTAGCACGATTTTGCAAGTCGAGGCAAAGCCTGAACCAACCACTGATACCCTCTTTCACGGCGATAACATGGGTTCGAATCCCATCGGGGACACAAACAATACTTTTCATCGATCGCTGTCACTCTACTTACTTCTTTCGATCCGCTGAGAAGGCTTCCGCCTGATCGCTTTAGTCTGCCGCGCCCCATCAGACAGCTGGATATTGTGCGCCGTGACGATGGCTCCGATCAACCCTGGGAAGCGTTTGTCGATCTCCGCGCAACGAGAAGTGTTATGCATCTCAACACCTTGACGCTCGCCCCGAATCAACCCCGCCTCGCGAAGTATTTTGAAGTGTTGCGAAAGCGTTGACTTCGGAATCGGCTTCTCGCTGATATTCGAAAACGCCACACAGTTGTGGGAACAGTCCTGTCCCACAATGTCGGCATAGATGGCCACACGCACCGGGTCAGACAAGGCATGAAGGATCGCTTCAACCGTCACGTCCTGGACCGAGGGGTGGAAGAGGGGCCTCATGACACCACGATAATCTTTTTACATAAATTGTTCAATAGTACATAAAACCAGAACTAATGAATCTTCTAGTCATCGACCTCCATCTACTCAGCAGTAACAGGGCCTGCCGTAACAGGCGGCTCAGAAATCTCAAGTTTCGACAAAGCAATCTCGAAGAGGACTCAGACATGAGCAAGCTAAAAGGTAAAGTAGCAGTCGTCACCGGCGCATCCAAAGGTATCGGAGCCGCCATCGCCAAGTCGCTCGCCGCCGAAGGCGCATCCGTGGTCGTCAACTACGCCTCCAGTAAGTCTGGTGCAGATACTGTCGTCTCCGCCATCACCGCAGCCGGAGGCAAAGCCGTCGCCGTAGGTGGAGACGTCTCCAAGGCCGCACAAGCACAGGGCATAATTGACGCAGCCATCAAGAACTACGGACGCCTCGACATCCTCGTCAACAACTCCGGCGTCTATGAGTTCTCGCCCATCGAAACCGTAACCGAAGAGCAGTTCCACAAGATCTTCAACATCAATGTGCTCGGCGTGCTTCTCACCACGCAGGCAGCGGTCAAGCACCTCGGCGAAGGGGCCAGCATCATCAACATCGGCTCTGGCGTCAGCAGCATCACCCCTCCCAACAGCGCCGTCTACACCGGCACCAAGGGCGCTCTCGATGCCATCACCGGCGTCCTCGCGAAGGAACTTGGACCGCGTAAGATCCGCGTCAACTCCGTCAACCCCGGTATCGTCGATACCGAAGGCACACAGTCCGCGGGCTTCATTGGATCCGACTTCGAGAAGGCTCTCGTCGCGCAAACTCCCCTCGGCCGCGCCGGTCAGGTCGACGACATCGCCTCCGTCGTAACCTTTTTTGCGTCCGAAGACGCAAAGTGGATTACCGGCGAGCGCGTGATCACCGGCGGTGGTCTCCGCTAACTCCACACACAAAGGCCACTCAACGCCGAGCGTCATCCTGCATTTGAGTGGCTTTCACATCGCGACCCGAACAGCGAGAACACCAAACGAGAGAGGAAAGATCGATATGGGAAAGCTTGAAGGAAAAGTGGCAGTCATCACAGCAGCAACATCAGGCATGGCGCTTGCCACAGCAAAGCTCTTCGTCAAGGAAGGCGCATATGTCTTCATCACTGGCCGCCGGCAGGACAAACTTGATGAAGCCGTCAAGGCTATCGGCAAGAACGTGACCGGCGTCCAGGGCGACGCTGTGAATCTCGCTGACCTCGATCGCTTGTATGCGACCGTCAAGAAGGAAAAAGGAAAAATCGATGTCCTCTTCGCCAGTGCAGGCCGGGGCGAGTTCGCCAAGATCGGCGAAGTCACCGAAAAACACTTCGATGAAACCTTCGACCTTAACGTCCGAGGCACATTATTCACAGTGCAAAAGCTCTCCCCCTATTCAATGATGGTGGTTCCATTTTCATGAACGGATCAATCGCCAGCATCAAAGGCTTCCCCGCCTTCAGCGTCTACAGCGCCAGCAAAGCCGCGGTCCGGTCTTTCGCACGCACCTGGCTCAACGACCTAAAAGACCGCAAAATCCGCGTCAACGTCCTCAGCCCAGGGACGATCGATACCCCGATCCTCGACCCTCTGGGACCCGACGCAAAGGAATACTTCAAAACGCTCATCCCGCGTGGCGAAATCGGTCGCCCCGAAGAGATCGCGACCGTGGCGCTCTTTCTCGCCTCTGACGATTCAAGTTTCGTCAACGGCATTGAGCTATTCGTAGACGGCGGAACAGCACAGATCTAACGCAACTCCATATAGCTGAAACGAACTGGGTGAACTCGCACGCTGCCGTCAGCATAAGACTGCGTGGCGAGTTCACTCCGGCTCAGAAGCAGAGGTCACCAATGGTCGAATGCATCGTTATTCTGGCTTTTTCCATAAGAGAGGTACTACAGCATGAACACAGAAGCTTCGCTCATCGACTCGGCACTCCGCGGTTGGAAATCAAACGTTGACCGCACAACGAAACTCTTCGGCGCTCTTACAGAAGAGCAGCTTCTAGAACAGGTCGCTCCTGGCAAGAACAGACTGATCTATCTCTGGGGTCATCTGACGGCCAGCAGCGACGCGCTCCTTCCTCTGCTCGGATTAGGCCAGAGACTCCATCCGGAACTCGATTCGATCTTTATATCCAATCCTGACGGACACTCGCAGAACATGCTCTCGGGAGCAGACCTGAAGCAAATCTGGGGGAAGTCAACGATGCGCTGTGGAAGGCCTTTTCAAACCTCTCACCCTCCGACTGGGCAGAGAGACATACCGCTGTCTCCGAAGAGGACTTCATGCTGGAACCTTATCGCAACCGCTTCACCGTGCTGCTCGGCAGAACGGCACATCTCGCATATCACTTCGGCCAGGCAAGGCTCGCGCAGTAGAGACAGCCCCCCGACTGTCCACCATCTGAGTGAATAATCCAGAGAAATAGTGGTTGCGCGGCTACCACATTGGCTTCCCAATAGCTGGACCGGTGTGGTCGATATCTGAAGTCGCGCGTGAACTAACCGGAAACGCGGTTTCAACGTGCAACGAGACTACCTTCGTCCACGGTGAAGCGGAGACGTCCTGCGTCGAGGCACACCCGCAGATGACGATACTTCGCGAGGTAGTAGATGCCGACAATCGCTGCGGCAAACCCTGAAGCAGCGCCAATACCAAGCGCCCAGCGCGGCCCGAACCTATCAGCGACCCACCCGACAACTGGCGCACCGATGGGTGTGCCTCCAAAGACTACAGCGAGAAGGATGGCCAACACACGTCCACGCATGGCAGGCTCGGTTGAGAGCTGCACCAAGCTGTTCGTCGAGGTAGTGAAGGTCTGCGCGGACACGCCAATGACAATAAGAGCGAGGCCAAAGAGCCAATAATTAGGCATGATCGCCGCTATTGCCAGGCCGACCCCGAAGACCGCCGCACCTGCTATCAACGGAGTCATATCAGGCCTTTCTCGTCTCGCGGCGAGGAGCGCCCCGGCAACTGATCCAATCGCCATAGTCGACGTCAAGAGCCCGTACAAGCTCGCCTCTGCGTGGAAGACGGTCACCGACATGGTTGAGATAAAGATCGGAAAGTTGATTCCGAATGTACCGATCAAAAAGAGCATGAGGAAAATAGCCTTTAGATCCGGCCTCTTCCAAACGTAGCGGAACCCTTCGATGAGGCTCCCACGTTTCCGGACGGCTCTCGCGTCGCGATGAAGTTCCGTCACGCGAAGAAGACTCAGCGAGCAAAGAACGGCGACAAAAGAAGCCGCATTGATAAGAAACACCCACCCACAGTCCACGGCAGAGATAAGAACGCCTGCGATGGCCGGACCGATCATACGCGCAGCGTTGAATGAGGTGGAGTTCAGCCCCACTGCATTCGACAAATCAGCTTCTCCCACCAACTCTGAGACGAAGCTCTGGCGCGTCGGCGAATCGAACGCAGTCACGCAACCAAGCAGAAACGCAAACACATACACATGCCACAACCGAATGAGCCCAGCAGCGGTCAGAATCCCCAGTCCCAGGGCCAGCGCTCCCATCGCCGCCTGTGTGATCAGGAGCTTTCGCCGATCGAGATGATCCGCGGCAAAACCAGTCAGCGGCAATAAGAGCACCTGCGGGCCGAACTGGAGCGCCATGACTACACCGACAGCGGTCGCATTGTGGTGGGTCAACTGCGTGAGGACGATCCAATCCTGCGCGGTGCGCTGCATCCACGTTCCCACATTAGAGACGAACGCCCCACATGCCCAGACTCGATAGTTGAAGCTGCTCAGCGAGCGGAAGGTCCCTTTCGTCGGTCCGCTCATGAGTGCCCAGGAGAATTTCCGCCGTGGAACCGTCCGAAGCTGCGCGCCATCATCACACCCATCAGAAGAATACCCAATCCCAAAGAAACAACATGATCCGTAGAATGCAAACTGAAGCTACCAACACGGCAAATCAGAACATAAGCAACCATCAGGTTAAAAAATCCCCAAAGCACGTTCACCACCGAAGAAGAAAGTCCTTCGCCAGACGGTTTAGCAAATGGACTTTGAAAGGCACGCCCCAGTACGCCGCTGACAAAATGCGGAACAGCGTTTGTGAGAAAAACGCCGCCAAACAAGTACGATGCAGAGTGATTCCATTCCATTTATCGGACGCTCCTTTTCGTTGAACAACAAACTCTCTCAGTAAGCTTCGCCGCGAACTGTGGCCTCGTTCCAAAGCGGTGACGCCAACCTCACGGGCGGGTGCTGTCGAGGAGACCAAGAATCTCCTGGGTCGTGCCGGTTTCGCCCAAACGCGGGAAGATCCTCATGACGCTGTTGGTATGAGCATCGAGGTTGAGATCTGTCATGGCGTCCACAGCGAGAGTCACGTTGAAACCGTTCTCGTGCGCCTGCCGGGCAGTGGACTCGACACCGGAACTTGTGGCGACCCCGGCGACCACAACCTGTGTGACACCCAGCTTCTTCAGATGTTCCCCAAGACCAGTATTCGTGAAGGCTCCCCACGTCCGCTTGGTCACCGTGTGGTCCTGCGGCTGCTGGTTCAACTCAGGAACGAGATCCGTCCCTCCCGCAGGAAACTCACGAACCCTGGGCGCCTGTTCCGTTCGGCCCGGTGCCCCGGCGGAGACGTTGACCAACACTACCGGCAAGTCATGTCGACGGAACGCATCAGCTAACGAGCTCGCGTGTTTCACGACTTCGCCGACGGGGTGTGCGGTGGGCAATGCAATGATGCCATTCTGCAGATCGATGATCACGAGAGCGGTCTTCGGGTCTAGAGCCGTTATTGCCATGGTTCTCCCTCTTTTGATTCGAACTGCGGTCCGCCTGGAATGCGGAGCGATATAAGATTGCGGCAAGAACCGTTGAGCCGGCGGAGGACATCTGTCGCCGAGTACGGAGCTAACAGCACACCGGTAACGTCGCTCGCCAGATTGATAAGGCCTAAGAGCTAGGATCGAAATTGAGGCCCCTAAACATGAGGTAACCCTCACGTTTGCTCTGAGGTTAGAATATGAGCATGTCCTCAACAATGTCAAGCCCAAGGCGCACTCCTCAGCAAGAGCGAGGAGAACGGCGTCTTAGCCAGTTGCTGGAAGCCGCTGCGTCTCTGCTCGCTGAAGTTGGTTACGACGCTGCCACCATGACTGAGATCGCCGACCGCGCCAATGCTTCCATCGGAACCGTCTATCAATATTTTCCCAATAAGCCGGCGATCGTCCTGGCACTTAGGAACCAATACGTCGCAGAGATGGAAGAGCGCTGGGCGCACCTCAACGAGCAGAACGTGGCCGAGATGACTGTGAAGCAGATAGCTCACCATCTTGTCGAAGTGACGACTCGTTTCGTAGACGAACACCCAGCCTACTTCGCGATTCTCGACGCTCCTGTCAAATACAAGCGTAGTCAAGAAGCAAGAAATCGATTAAGGGAGCGAATTGCTAACGTGTTCCGCAGCAAAAGACCTGCTATTTCGCAGGAGATGGCGTACCGAATGGCGAACGTCTCTCTGGCCATCATCAAAAGCATGAACAAGCTCTACGCGGAGGCCAATTTCAAAGAACGGGAAGAACTTGTCAAGGAATACAAACTTGCACTCGCGGCCTATCTAGAGTCGAGTTTGGTCCCGTCCCACAAGAAATGACCTTACTCAATCGTGCGTTCAGCGGCTTCAGTTGAATCGCGTCCGCCGCCAAAGACACCACCCTCCCGCGAAGAGACCAATCATCAGCACCGCACTCAGAAACACGGCCCAACGAAAGTCCATCGTCAGCGGTGGCGTCGTCGCTCGAACTCCCAGAGTGACAAAGACCGCAGTGGCAGTCAGAACGATGATGTAGTCCCACCAACGACGCCGTCTGTCTCTCTCGTCAAACTCATCTCCGGCCAGCGCCATCATCGTTCGCTGATAGTTCAAGCCATACCGATTACACTCCCGCATCACTGCCTCCGTTGTTGAGCCTTCCTCCTTTGCCGATGCCACCGCTGTACTGATAGCGAGTGCACCAGCGATCATGATGACTGACCCTGCAATCACCATCGACCTATGCTGCCGGTCCGCCTTCGTCAGTTCGCCAAATACCAGTGCACCCCACGCGAGTCCCCAAAGCTGATTCGTATTCGAAAGCGGGATCCCGCGTCCAATCCCCAGATACTTCGCAGCAAACTGTTGAAACAGATCTCCGATCACCCACACGAACCCTCCCAGAAAGAGCCAGAACAACACTCCCGGCATTTGAAACAGTCGGAACGCCGACGAGTGCAGCCCGCCATCCAGAGCCAGCGTCAGTGCCAGCACCATTCCCAGCTCTCCCACCGTAAACACCGTCACGAATGACAGCGGATTCATCCCGCTCAGATAAGCCTTGCGATACGGAACATACATCGTCCCCCACATCAGGCTCGCGCCCAGCGCCGCAACGATCCCGCGAAAAGCATGAGTCCCCACCACACCGCCGGTGATCGTGCTGAAACCCAGCATCACCGCAGCAATCACGATTGCGATCGCGCCCAGGACGACCTTTGCGATGTTCCTTCCGCTCGCTCCCTCCAACTCACGAAACAGAACCCTCCCCCAGAACAACCCAATCAGCGAGTTCGCATTCCACATCGGAAACGCCACCGCCAATCCCACATCACGAATCGCGAAGACGGTGAGAGTATTGGCCACTGCCCACAGCGCACCCGCCATCAGTGCCCAGACAATCAGATGCTTCCTCTCCGACAGATCTTCGAAGACGTAGCCCGTGCCCTTCAACAGCGTAGGAAAGGTCCATCTCGCCGTAAACACCCCTGCCACCATACACAGCGAAATCGCAAACGGAGAAAACCCTGCGTTCACAAGCTTCGTCGGAGCCTCCGCCGCACCCAGCCAAACGCCGGCCGTCAACCCGCAGACGACCCCCAAACCATGCAGAGACAACCGCGTTCCTCTTACCCGATCTAACGCAAGTGCCATTCAACTCCCTCGATGCTTTTCTTAAAACCGGTCGTGCTCCACCGCCTAATGCAATGCCGCCAACAGAACAATCCCCAGCACAAGCACACAAAGTGGAACTAAGAAATGACTATCCGTAGCAATCGTCTTTATGCTCTTTCCGAAACTCACATCATCCTCCAAACGATCTTGTCCATAGTAAGTGGTTACGCTCTCCGTTAAACTTCGCTACATTGGTGTGCATGCTTTTGAGGCTGTTCCTCCCAATCTCGCTCGCCGCCATCGGCCTCATCATGTCGCCCGCATCCGCCTGTGCTGAGTCCTCCACGCTACCGGCCGACGGAGTGCTCCAGCGCCTCATGCCTCATCTCGCCCCACAGTTTCGACTGGCTCTCGTCTCGAAGCCCGATCACAAGGACTATTTCCGGATCACCGGCACCCGGGGCCACATTCGCGTTGAAGCAGCCACGCAGCCTACCTTGCTTTATGGCATCAACTGGTATTTGAAATACGTAGCCCACTTGCAGATCTCACCCAATGGCTCCCAGCTCGGCTCTCCCGACCTGACCCTCCCGGCACCTGACGCCCCAATCGAGAAGCCCGCTCTTTATCCCTGGCGCTACGCCCTGAATGAGAACGTCGACGGCTACTCCGCTCCTTACTGGGATCAGGAACGCTGGCAGCACGAGATCGACATCCTCGCCCTGAGCGGCACCAACGCCATCCTCATCGAGCGCGGCATGGATCTCGTCCTCTACCAGACCTTCCGCGACGCCGGCTACTCCGATGAGGTCATCCGAAACTGGATCGTCCAGCCAGCCCATCAAAACTGGCAGCTCATGGGCAACATGTGCTGCTTCCAGGGCCCCATCTCCATGGAGCTTCTGCAAAAACGCTCCAACTCGGCGCAACAACTCATCGCAACCCTTCGCAGCCTCGGCATCACGCCCGTCCTGCCCGGCTACTACGGCATCGTACCCGCCGACTTTGCCTCCCTTCACCCCGGCGCTCACGTCATCACGCAAGGCGACTGGAACGGATTCACTCGCCCCGGCTGGCTCGATCCACGCGATCCAAACTTCGACAAACTAGCAGTGTCCTTCTACCGCCATCAGCACGAACTCTACGGCGATACAGCTATCTATGACATGGAGATCTTCCAGGAAGGCGGAGCTGCCGGCGACGTCCCGGTTCCAGCCGCCGCGAAAAAGTACAGCAAGCCCTCATGCGCGACCACCCCAACGCACTCTGGATGCTACTCGGATGGCAGCAGAACCCAACCCAGGAGTTGCTCTCCTCACTCGACACCACTCACGTCCTCATCGCAGAGATCGAACAAGGCCGCATCCCCCGAGAAGACCGCGACCGCGAGTTTCATGGCGCATCCTGGCTCTACGGCGGCCTGTGGGAGTTCGGCGGCCGCACCACCATGGGAGCGCCGCTCTACGACTACGCAGTTCGTCTCCCCAGGATGGCCGCACTCCCCGGCAGCCGCATCGTCGGCACCGCCGTCTTCACCGAAGGCATGGACACCAACCCCTTCGCCTTCGACCTCTACACCGAGATGGCCTGGCACACCGATCCAGTCGACCTGCCCGAATGGACCAATGCCTACGCGACACGCCGGTACGGAGTGGACGACCCACACGCTCGTCAGGCCTGGCAGATTCTCCTCAAAACAGCCTACGGCTACCGCGCCGACGGCAACATCCAGCACGGCGAACGCGACGCCTCGCAAGACTCTGTCTTCAACTCACAACCGTCCCTGACCGCAACACGCGCCGCTACGTGGTCCCCCGATGTTCTGCGCTACAACCCGGCCAACTTCGCCCCCGCACTCACCGAACTCCTCGCAGTCGAACCCGCACTCCGCTCCACCGAAACCTACCGCTACGACCTCGTCGACGTAGCCCGCCAAACCATGGCCAACGAGAGCCGCCGTCTCTTACCGCTGATCAAACAAGCCTACGACTCGAAAGACAAAACCGCCTTCACGAAACTCACGAAGGAGTGGCTACGCGACATGGAGCTTCAAGACCAACTCCTGCAGACCAGCCCATTCTTCCTTCTCGGCAAATGGCTCTCCTTCGTCCCGCCCTGGGCCTCCTCACCAGAAGAACTCGATCGTCTCAACTACGACGCCCGCTCCATCCTCACCACCTGGGGTGACCGCAGGGCAAGCGAGTACGGCCTTCATGAGTATGGCAACCGCGACTGGGCTGGTCTGACCAGCGACTACTATATGGCCCGCTGGCAGATGTACTTCGATTCGCTCTCCACCTCACTCGACACCAGAGAGACCCCAAAGCCCATCGACTGGTACGCCTTCGGCGACAATTGGAATCACAGCCGCAAGACCTACGACGCCGCGCCACACGGCGACTCCTACGCCGCCGCACTTGCCATTGCACGCGCACTTCACCTCACTCCCAACCAACAATCCGAGGCTCACCAGTAAACTATGACGACAATGAGCGCATCCTCCGAAACCCCTTGGCCATCACTCACCGGCGCACGTCCAGCACGCCTTCTCTCGCTCGACTTCCTGCGCGGCCTCACCATCGCCTTCATGATCCTCGTTAACAACAACGGCGATGAACACCTGGCCTACTGGCCTCTCAAGCACGCAGTCTGGAACGGCTTCACTCCAACCGACCTGGTCTTTCCCACCTTCCTCTTCCTCGTCGGCATCTCGACCGTCTTCTCCACTGCTTCGAGACTCGCACAAGGCGCCACCCGCCAATCCCTTTTCCTCCACGTCCTGCGCCGCTCCGTCATCCTCTTCCTGCTCGGCCTCGTGGTCCACAGCTTCCCCTTCTTCAATCTCCACACCATGCGCTTCTACGGTGTGCTTCCCCGCATTGCCATCTGTTACTTCATCATTGCCTCGCTCTACATCCTCAGTCCCGGCTGGCGCAGCAAAGCAGTTCTCACGGTCTCAGCGCTCGCCGCCTATTGGATTCTGATGCGCTTTGTCCCTATCCCCGGGTACGGCGTTCCCACCCACGACATTCCTCTCCTCGACCGCGATGCAAACCTCACCGCATGGCTCGACCGCCAGATCTTTTCAGCTCCTCACCTCTACGAGCACACCCGCGACCCCGAAGGCCTCCTCAGCACCATCCCCGCCCTCGCCACCGCTCTACTAGGCATCCTCACCGGCATCTGGCTGCGCACCCGGCGCACACTCAATCAGAAAATAACCGGCATCGCCACCGCCGGCCTCACCGGCATTCTTCTCGGAGGACTCTGGAACCTCTCCTTCCCCATCAACAAAAAACTCTGGACCAGTTCCTACGTCCTCTTCGCCGGCGGTCTCAGCCTTTCGCTCCTTGCCCTGAGCCTCTTCATCGTCGATCTACCCAAGAAACAATCCGTCAAACAAAATCACGACGGCCTCCTCAAGCCCTTTTTCATCTTTGGAACCAACGCCATCGTCGCCTACCTCTTCTCCGAGCTACTGGCAGCTACGCTATCGAGTATCCCCGTGCATCCCGGCGTCAACCTGCAGCAATCCATCTTTCACGCGATCCTCCAGGCCGTTCCGAACATAGCATTCGCCTCCCTGCTCTACTCGCTCGCCTTCGTAGCCGTATGCTGGCTCTTCGTAGCCGTTCTTTACCGCCGCAAGATCTTTATCAAAATCTAAATCCACCTCAACCAACGTGCGTCCCGCGATATCGCACGACGCACGATTCCATTTACAGTGAAAAGATGACGAAACTGTCGAAGGTCGATCTCGTCGGCGTCGGGCTCAACGCCACGGACACCGTCATCCCCCTGACAAACTACCCCCCACGCGGCTCCAAGGTTGAGTATCAAACCGCAACCGTCTTACCAGGAGGACAAGTCGCATCGACAGTCGTCGCCTGCCAGCGCTGGGGAATCAAAACGCGATACGTAGGGAAGCTCGGCGACGACGCAGCCGCTGCTCTCCATCGTGAAGCCTTCGCTCACGCAGGCGTCGAGACGCAGATCACCACAGCCGCAGGCGCCGCAAGCCCACAGTCTTTGATCCTCGTCGACGCCGGCGGCGAGCGAACCGTTCTCTGCCGACGAGACGAACGGCTCATCCTTCAGCCGACCGACCTTGTCCGCGAATGGATCGTCAACGCCCGGGCCCTTCATGTCGACGGCCACGACACTGCCGCGGCGACACTCGCCGCCACATGGGCTCGCGCCGCCGGCATCCCAGTCATCGCCGACTTAGACGAGCTCTATCCCGGCGTAGAAGAACTCATCGAAAACATCGACTACCTCATCGTGAGCCGAGACTTTCCCCACCGTCTCACCTCGGAGCCCAACCTCGAAAAAGCCCTACAGCAAATCCAACGCCGCTACGGGTGCACTCTCGTAGCCGCAACTCTAGGCGAAGAAGGCGTAGTCGCCTGGGACGGTAAGCAGCTCCATCACACTCCCGCCTACTGCGTCCCCGTAGTCGACACCACCGGCGCCGGAGATATCTTCCACGCAGGATTCATCTACGGCCTGCTTCAGGACTGGCCCCTGGCGCGCCAGCTCGACTTCGCCTGCGCCGCCGCTGCTCTAAACTGCATGGCCGTGGGAGCTAGAGGGGGAATCCAGCCCCTCGAAACCATCGAAGATCTGATGAAAACCGGCTCGCGCCATCTCACACCTCACTATGTCTAAGACCCTCCTCTAAGGTCCGCTCATGAAGAGCTCCCATCACCCCATCATCCCGCAACAGAATCTTCGAACAAATCCAGAGCTCAGCCGGGCCACCCACGCGGTCTCCATCAAAAGGGTTCTCGGATTCAGCTCGCATCACGCCCAGGATGCCCTCGCCGTAGAGGAACCGCTCGAGATTCAACTAGCCCACGGCGCTTTCGACACAAGATCCGTGAAGTCCATCTCCGTCACCATGCGCACACCTGGCTACGACTTCGACCTCGCCGCGGGCTTCCTCATGACGGAGGGAGTCGTGAGCGATCCAAACGAAATCGATCAGATCGTCTATCTCGCCAACACCGCCGAACTCCCCGCAGCAAATCTCCAAACAGAGACCGCGCTCCCTTATCGGCCAGAAAAAACGTCGTCCGTGTAGACCTCGCACCCTCCGTAGTCGTCAGCCTCGCCAACCTCGAGCGCAACTTCTACACCACCTCCAGCTGCGGCATCTGTGGCAAAGCCTCTCTGCTCGCACTCCAGACCATCTGTCCCCCGCGCAGAGAAAACGAATTCCAGATCGAAGCCGAAGTTCTCTACCAGCTACCAAATCGCCTCCGCGAAGCCCAAACCGTGTTCAATCAAACCGGCGGGATCCACGGCGCAGCTCTCTTCGACGCCACTGGCAAACTCCTCGCCGTACGCGAAGACGTAGGACGCCACAACGCAGTCGACAAGCTCCTCGGCGCAGAGTTTCTAGCCGACCGAACTCCCTCCGCAACGCACTACTCCTGCTCTCCGGTCGCGCCAGCTTTGAACTCCTACAGAAAGCCCTCATGGGCGGAGTCTCCATGGTTGCCTCCGTCGGCGCTCCCTCCAGCCTCGCCGTCCAAGTCGCTAGGGACTTCGACATCTCTCTCGTAGGCTTCCTCCGCGAAGGTCACTTCAACATCTACAACGGCGCGGAACACATCCTCGGTCACACAACAGACTAAGCACGAGACTCAAAAGAAAGGCCGCCACGATCTCCCGCAGCGGCCTTACACATCTAGCGCTTACATACCACTCTGGTTCCCTGCATCAGGATGCACCACGCGATAGCTCGCACCGCCCTGCGACCAGACCAGAAGCAACAGATCCTTCCCTGCCGTATTCGCATGCGCCGCATTCACAAACTGCTCCGCCGAAGTCACGGGATGCCGATCCACCTCAAGGATCACATCACCCGGAGCGAGGCTCGCCTCATCCGCCGGACTTCCCGGACGAACACTCTGAATCGCCACGCCCTGCACCTGCGAAGGAATATGCAACTGCTGCCGAACATCAGGCGTCAGCTCAGCAACAGCAAGCCCGAGCTTCCCCTTCTGCGGCCCCGCACTCTCCCCATTGCTCGCAACCTCAGCTTCCTTGTGGTACTCGCCGACCTTGACTTTCAAAGTCTGCGAAGATCCATTGCGAATGATGCCCAAAGCAATCGTCGTCCCCGGAGTATCTTCGCTCACCGCAACCTGCAGCGCCCCTCCGTTGATCACCTTCTGTCCATTGAGCTCATCGATCACGTCCCCGTTCTTCAGCCCTGCCTGCGCAGCCGGAGAGTCAGGCGACACCTGCGTCACAATCGCGCCCGTCGCCTCCTTCAGGTTGAAGAAGCTCGCATTCTCGGGCGTCACATCGTTCATGCTGATCCCAAGATAACCATGATGCACCGCACCGGTCTTGATCAACTGCTCCGCCGTCGCCCGCACCATCTGCGAAGGAATCGCGAACCCGGCGCCTGCAAACGAGCCACCGTTCGAGATGATGAACGTATTAATTCCAACCAGTTCTCCACGCGCATTCACCAGAGGCCCGCCCGAGTTGCCCGGATTGATCGCCGCATCGGTCTGGATATACCCACCCGGCTTCCGCGCGTCATCCCGATAAGGATTCTGCCGATCCACCGCACTCACAATGCCCCGCGTCACTGAAAATTGAAAGTATCCAAACGGACTGCCGAACGCCAGCACAGTCTGTCCCGGCCTCAGCTTCGTCGAATCGCCCCACGCAATGCTCGGCAGGTCGTGCGCATCTACCTTGATCACCGCAATGTCAGTCAGCGGATCACGCCCCACCAGCTTCGCCTTCAACACACGCCGGTCATGCAGCGTCACCCGCATCTCCACCGCACCGTCGATCACATGGTTGTTCGTAACAATATATCCATCAGGAGAGATGATGATCCCACTGCCAATGCCATGCTCCAGTTGAGGCTGCTGCGGACGCTGCATCATCCCCGGCGGCAGCTGACCAAAGAACTGCTGAAGCCCCGGCGGCAACGCCTGCCCCTGCTCCTGACCGCCTTCCTGACCCTCGCCCGCCTGTTGCTCCGAAGAGCCACGCGATGTGACCGCAACGTTCACCACCGCAGGCGTAACCCGCGCCGCGACCGCTTCCACAGCGTTGTCCAGCGCCACCAGCGACGAAACACTATTGTCATCCATAGGTGCTGGCGAGGAGATCGGCGACGCGATCATCGCGGCATGCACACCATTGTGATGAACCAACATTCCAGCTGCCAGCACCAGAGCCGCGGCAGCGCCTGCAGGGACGGCAACCCGCCCTGCCTTACCTACTAATTTATTAGTTTCAAACGCCATGATCAGTCCTCACACAACGGTTTATGCAGCCTTGTTTAAAGTTGAATGACCAGCCAGCCGCCTTCTGTAGGCACGGCCGCAAACGAAGAAGAAAACACCCGCTCACTCGACACTGTGAGCACCATCCTTGGCTGCGACGACTCCTCCCACGAGGTCAGCACGACCCATCGCCGCATCTGCTGGACCTGTTGCATCGCACGAATTTGATTCGCGCGCATCAGCACAGCCGCATGCATCGAGCGACGTCGATTAACCGCAGCTGCCTTCGTCGGCTGAATAATCTGCCCAGCCGAACCCATCGGCATAGAAGCCTTCAGCAGAGTCTCGTGTGTCGCGCCTGCTGCAGGAGTATTCGCTACAGAGGGATGAAACGCGACAGCTTGATAGTCTCCATTGGCCGCTGCGGAACGCTGCATGTCGGCATGCAAAGGAGCCGCACCACCGGAGAACGAAACAACTTGTGGACAGCGCGAAAGCTCAGTCGCGCCGCTAACAAGTCCGAGCACAAGCACACCCGTCACAACGCGAGCCTGCGTCCTGCCCATCCCCTCGCTGCGGCGCAGAATGCTATGCACTCTCCGCGCCAACTCCGACCGTCTCTCCCACGCACCCAGCGAAAGCGCAGCTGCCCTCCGCCTCAAACGCTGCTCCGCCAGCCCCGTCAGGCACGTCGCATAGGCCTTCGGAGCCTTGGTCGATCGAAGCACTGCGTCGTCGCACGCCAGCTCCCGTTCGAAGCACAGCCTCCGCTCGATCCACAACAAAACCGGATTCAGCGGCACCAGCACCAGACCGATCTTCTGCACCAGATTCATCCAGTCATCGGCCCGCCGCAGATGCCCCATCTCGTGCATCACAATCTGTTCCAGCTCCGCCGGCGTAAGCCGCTCATACACCTCAAGGGGAATCAAGATCCGCGGCGAAAAAATCCAATCACACTCGGTCGGTCCACATCCGTTGAAGTGCAAAGCGTCACCGCGCGCCACCCCGCTGCCGACAGTGACGCATCCCGACCCGACCCCATCGCCACCGGCGTTGCGCGCTTCCATATCCCATGCAGCTGCACCGCACCAATCACCAGCTTCAACCCGCGCACCATCGAAACCGTCAACCACAGCGCAGCAATCGCGAAGCTCCATCGCACATCCACCTGCACTACTGCGCCATGACCAGCCGCCTCACCAGTCGCACGTACTCCATACGCATGCAGCAGCGGCAGCAACGCCAGGACCGCGAACACCGCCGTCCACACCGCAAACCGGATCGCAGCAGTAGCCTTCGGCATCAGCCGCAAACAGATCCAAACACAAACCGCCAGCACCAGCCCCTGCCACAGCCCCGACACCACAGCACCAGCCGCCGCCCGCGACAGACCTTCGACAGAATGCAACAGGTTCAAATCCATCCCCATCACAGCTCGTCTCCCGCACGGTCACCCGCAGCCGCCGCAATCGCCTCTTTCAGTCGCCGCAACTCCTCCGCCGTCAACTCGTCGTCCCCCAGCAGCGAAAGCAGCAACCTCTCCCTCGAATTACCAAAGAACCGCTGCATCATATGACGAACCTCTGACCGGCTCGCCTCCTGCTCCGCAACGCACGGGCTATACAGAAACGCCCTACCCTCCTGCCGATGCCGCACGTATCCCTTCTGCTCCAGAATCCGAATCGTCGTCAGCACAGAGTTATAAGCCAGCGCCGCCCCCTCAGGCATCGCAGCCACCAGTTCTCCCACAGCCGACTCGCCACGCGCCCACAGTATCTTCATGAGCCGTAACTCAGCCTCTGTCAACGTGATGGACTTCTTTGGCGGCATATACTCTCAACATCCAGCCTCCCTCAACTCACCTGGAGACCGAATCTACTTGAAGGAAAGACGACCAACTAATCGATTAGTTAGCGACCAATCCAAAATAATTCACCCACTCAAATCTCATCAGGAACACCTGCACAACATATTTACCTTTCCTCATAAGAGAACTCATCCGACGATAGCTAGGGAAGAGTAATCGTCGGTCGAAGGCGGGAGAAACAAAATCCATCATGAAGATCGTCATCCCCGGCGGCGCCGGACAAATAGGCCACCTCCTCGCCCGGCACTTTCACTCCCGGGGCCACAACGTCATCCTCCTCAGCCGCAACCCACAACCCGCGCCATGGCGTGTAGTTCCTTGGGATGGCATCACCGCGGGACCATGGATCGCCGAGCTCGAACAGAGCGATGTTTGTATCAACCTCGCCGGACGCAGCGTTAACTGCCGTTACACTCCAGCCAACCGCCGCGCCATCTTTGACTCCCGCATCCTCTCCACAAAAATCCTCGGCGAAGCCATCGCCTCGCTGCAACATCCGCCCGCCGTCTGGCTCAACGCCAGCACCGCCACCATCTATCGACACTCCTTGGACCGCCCCATGGACGAAGCCACCGGGGAATTCGGCGGAAACGAGCCCGGCGCACCCGACACGTGGAACTTCTCCATCGAAGTAGCCAAGGCCTGGGAATCTGCCTTCTTCTCTTCTTCTCTTCTTCTCTTCCGCACACTCGCAAGGTCGCCCTGCGCAGCGCCATGACCCTCACTCCAGATCCCGGCGGAGTCTTCGACGTCTTCCTCAACCTCGTTCGCCACGGCCTGGGCGGCACCAACTTCCCCGGCACTCAATTCGTCTCCTGGATTCACGAGGTCGACTTCATCCGCGCCATCGAGTTCCTCATCGCCACCCCAACCATGTCTGGCCCCATCAACCTGACCTCGCCAAATCCCCTCCCGAACCGTGACTTCCTCCGCATCCTCCGCGAAGCCTGGGGCGCTCGCATCGGTCTGCCCACAGCAGCATGGATGCTCGAAATCGGAACCTTCCTCATGCGCACAGAATCGGAGCTCGTTCTCAAAAGCCGCCAGGTCGTCCCCTGCCGTCTCCTCGCCGCCGGTTTCCAATTCACCTACCCCGACTGGCCCTCAGCCGCCCGCGATCTCGTCGCTCGCTGGCGCCAGCAAAAATTCCCTCTATAACTTGCATCCGTACCGTAGTATCGTCGTTGCCATGGCTGCTGAAGACGCGAACGATCTGCGTAGAGCGCTCGAGAAGAACGAAATCATTCCGTACTTTCAACCGCTGGTTGAGCTTCGCACCGGCCTGCTCAGCGGATTCGAAGTTCTCGCGCGGTGGCATCATCCCGTCCGTGGCCTCATCCCCCTAACGAATTCATTCCATTAGCCGAAGACACCGGCCTCAACGGTCAACTCACCGGCAACCTCCTCCGAGCCGTCTTCGCCGCCGCAAAAAACATCCCCGAACATCTCACCCTCTCGGTCAACATCTCTCTCACCCAACTCACCGACTTCTCCCTCCCCAAACACATCCGCGCCGCCGCCGAGCAAGCCAGCTTTCCCCTCAACCGTCTCATCCTGGAAATCACCGAAAGCGCTCTCGCCAGCAACACCGAGCACGCCTACCGCATCGCCACCGAGCTCAAAGAGCAAGGCTCCCGTCTCGCCCTCGACGACTTCGGTACCGGCTACTCCAGCCTCCGCCACCTCCAGTCTCTCCCCTTTGACGAGCTCAAAATCGACGCCAGCTTCGTCCGTTCCATGGGCCACACCCGAGAGAGCCGCAAGATCGCCGCCGCCATCGTCGGCCTGGGCAACAGCCTCAGTCTCACCACCGTCGCCGAAGGCATCGAGAGCCAAACCACAGCCGACATGCTCCTCTGGCTCGGCTGCGATCTCGGCCAGGGCTGGCTCTACGGTCGCCCAGTCCCGCCCGAACAACTCCCCGAAGTCCTCGCCGCCAGGCTCGACCCCGCTCCCCCATCCCAGAGCCGCGCTCCCCCGCAGCCGACTCCACCCTCCCTCTGCGTCTCGAAGCTCTCCCCACCCAGCGTCTCGCCCAGCTCAACGCCATCTACGACGGGGTCCCCGTCGGTCTCTGCTTCATCGATCGCAACCTGCGCTACGTCAGCGTCAACAAGCGCCTCGCCGAGATGCATCACCTCCCCGTAGCCGCCCACCTCGGCCGTTATGTCTCCGAAGTGATGGCCTCTGTCTTCCCCTCTGCGAGCCCTACCTCCTGCGCGCCCTCAACGGACAAGCCAGCTACGACCTCGAAATCTGCTACCCGGACCCCAATCCCCTCAACGAAAAGCGCACTCATCTCATCTCCTTCCACCCTGCCCGCGACGAGGCCGACGAGGTCATCGGAGTCTCCGTCTCCGTCGTCGATATCACCCGCCGAAAACAGGCCGAGCAAGCTCTCGCCGAAAGTGAAGACCACTACCGTCACACCGTCGAGCTCAACCCCCAGGTTCCCTGGACCGCCGACCCCGACGGCATGATCCTCGACGCCAGTAAAAGATGGGAGAGCCTCACCGGCCTTTCCGTTTCTGACTCTCTCGGAACCGGTTGGATCCGCGCCCTCCACCCCGACGACGTCAAATCAACCTCCCGCGTCTGGACAGAATCCCTCCGTACCGGTCGCCCACTCGATGTTCAATACCGCATCCATCGCGTCGATGGTACCTGGCGCTGGATGCGCGCTCGCGCAACCGCACGCCGCGGAAAGAACGGCGAAATCATCCGCTGGTACGGCACCGTCGAGGACATCAACGACCAGAGAAGCACGGAGGAGGCCCTCCGCCGCAGCGAAGCTCGTCTTAAGGCGGTCTTCGACGCAGTTCCAGTAGGGATCGTCATCGCCGAAGCACCCGACGGTCGTGTCGTCATGAGCAACCCGCGAGCCGAGGAGATCCTTCGCAGCCCCGAGGCCGCTCCAGCCATGATCGACGACTACTGCAGAGAGTCCATCTCGTTCACACCCGGACCCAACTCAAAATTCACACGGAAGATTGACCACGACCAGGACCACGATCATCCGCTCGCCAACGCCATCATGGGAGGAAAATCCATCGGCCCAACCGAGTATCTCCGCTTCCACAGTGACGGTTCAAGCGCCTGGATCAGCCTCACCGGCGCTCCCGTTCTCGACCCCGACGGCAGAGTCTCCGGCGGCGTAGTCGCCATCCAGGACATCGACGAAGACAAGCGCGAGATGCAACGCCTCTCCGACCTCAACACCGTCCTAAAGATCAAATTAGAAGCCCACCAATAAGCCACAACGCCCCGCACCAACAGCCCAAATCCACGCGCCATCTCCAAAAAATCGTCATGTCGACCGGAGTCGCGCAGTCTCATCGCAATTCGGTGGAGAGACGCATTTGCTGTTGCCTGTTCTTCGCCACTCAGCCACAATCCGTCGGGTGCCCATCCATCGCGCACTTTGCGATGGGTGGAAATGTAAACTCTTCCCCAGCTATCTTTTGCACTTGCACCTGCTTGTATCTCGTCGTTGCTTGTTCTTTTGTTTGTCATCCCGCAGGGATCTGCTTTTTTGTATTTTGCCTTTGCAGCTGCCTTTGCATTTTTGCTCTTCTTCACCCCCCAAAAAATCGTCATCTCGACCGGAGTCGCGCGGTCTCATCGCGCGACGCAGTGGAGAGATCCCTGTATTTTGTCGTAGCAGTCATAGCAACAAAAAACAAACGCAACGCTTTTGCGGTTGCCTGTCCTTTTGCTTGTCGTTGCCTGTCTTCTTATCGTCATTCCGCAGCGAAGCAAAGGAATCTGCGGTTGCCCTCGCCGTTGCATGTCCTTCTTATCGTCATTCCGCAGCGAAGCGAAGGGATCCGTGGTTGCCCCTTGCGGTTGCCTGTCCTTTTGCTTGTCATTCCGCAGCGTAGCGGAGGAATCTGCGGTTGTTTCGTTTCTTCTGCGTGCAGAGCCATCCTCTCAAGCGAACCTGCTAGCGTATTACCCAATGGCCCACGCCCACACCGTAGCGAGCGTCCGTTACACCTTCGACTCCCTCGCCGATCTCCTCGCCAAAGCCACGCCCGCCCGCTCCGGCGACGAGCTGGCAGGCATCGCCGCCACCACCGCCCAGCAACGCGTAGCCGCGCAGCGCACCCTCGCCGATCTCCCCTCACCCACCTCCTCAACGAAGCCGTCGTCCCCTACGAGACCGACGAGGTCACCCGCCTCATCCTCGACACCAGCCGCACCCCTGCCGCCATCGCCGCCTTCGCCCCAATCTCCAGCCTCACCGTAGGCGAACTCCGCGACCATCTCCTCTCCGACGACGCCACCCCCGCAAGCCTCGCCGCCCTCGCCCCCGGCCTCACCCCGGAGATGGCCGCCGCCGTCTCCAAACTCATGCGCCTCCAGGACCTCATCCTCGTCGCTCGCAAAATCTCCGTCGTCACAAAGTTCCGCACCACCGTAGGCCTTCCCGGACGCCTCTCCACCCGCCTCCAGCCCAACCATCCCACCGACGATCCCGCCGGAATCGCCGCCTCCATCCTCGACGGCCTCCTCCTCGGCTCCGGCGACGCCGTCATCGGCATCAACCCAGTCTCCGACAACGTAGCCACCCTCACCACTCTCCTCCGCCTCGTCGATCACATTCGCCGCCGCTACGAGATCCCCACCCAATCCTGTGTCCTCGCCCATCTCACGACGCAGATGCAAGCCATGCAACAGGGCGCGCCGCTCGACCTCCTCTTCCAATCCATCGGCGGCACCGAAGCCACCAACACAAGCTTCGGCATCAACCTCGCTCTCATCGAAGAAGCCCAACAACAAGCCCGCAGCCTAAACCGCGCCCCCGAAAATCCCAACCCCAACATCATGTACTTTGAAACAGGCCAGGGCAGCAGCCTAAGCGCCAACGCCCACCGCGGCGTCGGCGGTCAGGGTATTGACCAGCAAACCCTCGAAGCCCGAGCCTACGCCGTAGCCCGCCACTTCAACCCGATGCTCGTCAACACCGTCGTAGGCTTCATCGGACCCGAGTACCTCTACGATGGCAAGCAGATCCTCCGCGCCGGCCTCGAGGATCACCTCTGCGGCAAACTCCTCGGCCTCCCCATGGGCTGCGACATCTGCTACACCAACCACGCCGAAGCCGACCAGGACGACATGGACGCCCTCCTCACCATGCTCGGCGCCGCAGGCGTCAACTACATCATGGGCGTTCCCGGGGCAGACGACATCATGCTCAACTACCAGAGCACCTCCTTCCACGACGCCCTCTACCTCCGCCGCCTCCTCAACCTCCGCCCCGCCCCCGAATTCGAGTCATGGCTCAACACCAACGCCCCTCACCGCCTTCACCTGCCCGCCATGCTCCCCTGACGGTCATCTCCTACCCACAACGCTTGTCATTCTGATCCTGAGCTTGTCGAAGGAAGCCCCCCGCACTTCGACGTTGTCTTACTGTTGCCTGTTCTCAGTCAGTCCGTCACAAACAAATCGCCGTCACAAACAAATCGTCATCACAAACAAATCGCCGTCACAAACAAATCGTCATCTCGACCGAAGCTGTTCACAGTCTCATCGTGAACAGCGAAGTGGAGAGATCCCTGTATTTCGCTCGCACCACCAGATTTTTTGCGAAGGCATGATTGCACCCTGGCACAGGCCGTCCAGGCCTTGCGAATCACTTCCCCTTCCCACCTTTATGCATCCCCAGCGCCAGATCCTCCGCAACATCCGGATCATATTGACCCAGCTCCGCCAGCAGCCCCTCATCCGAAAGATCAAGCTGCTTGGAGTTCTCCCAGTCATGCCGAACGATCTTTTTTAGGCGATCGATAATATGGTCATCCCTCACCTCGATCGCCAGTTCCCGCCGGCTATCGAAGCTCCCCGGAGCAAGATTGATCGACCCAATAATCGCGCGCTCCTCATCCGCCAGCAGCAACTTCGCATGCAGCTTAATATGCTTCAGCTTGTGGATCTTCACGCCAATATCTTCCAACACCCGAAGCCCACTCACACCCTCAATCAGCTTCTCTTTTTTCAGCTTGTGCGGAGGCCGCGCCATAAGGTGAATGTTCACGCCACGCTGATTCGCCCGCACCAGGTGCTCAATGATCGTCGGATCCTGATACCGCTCATTCTGCAGCCACAACGAGTGCTTCGCCTCATCGATCAACTGCCCCAGCCGCTGCCTTCCATTGCCGATACACCAGATCAGGTGCGAATGTTCTCCCGCATCGAAGTTCTCCCTCTTCCAATCCGCGTCGAAGCACTCCATCACCTCTTCGACCTCGTGCTTATGCGTCGTAACAATCGCATAGTCCCGCGTCAGTGTAAGATTCTTCGTCTCCCAGTTCAGCGATTCGACAAACGCCGTCTTGTCATCAATCACCATCGACTTCTCATGCGTCAGATCGAAGCACGGATTGCTGTCCAGCACCTCAATCCCGGCATCGGTCAACGCAAGCCGCGACTCGTCATTCTCCTTCTCGCCATCCCGTCTCTCAGGATTCAGCATCACCCGCACCTTCACCCCGCGCTGATGAGCGGCAATGACAGCCTGCAGCAGGCCCGGATCCGAAAACACAAACATCTTGATCCGAAGCGACTCCTTCGCTCCATGAATCGCGTCCAAAATCGGTTGAGCAGAATCGTCAGGCAAAACAATTACTGAGCGCGACATAATCTCTTCCTTCAACCACTGATCTCAAGAATCGACGTTGATATCTTCTACAGCCTTTCACCGCCCAACACAACTACAGTTCCTCTACGCCATCACCTTATCCAACCCGGCGTCGAACTGCGTCCGATGCAACGCCGCATAAATCCCATTCACTGCCATCAACTCATCATGCGTCCCATTCTCCGCCACCACACCGCCACTAATTACAATAATCTGATTCGCATCCCGTATCGTGCTCAGCCGATGAGCGATCGCAATCACCGTCCGCCCCTCCATCAGCTTCTCCAGCGCATCAATCACCAGCTTCTCGGACTCGCTATCAAGCGCCGCCGTCGGCTCGTCCAGCAACAAAATCGGGCTGTTCCTTACCATCACCCGCGCAATCCCGATCCTCTGCCTCTGCCCACCCGACAGAGTCGATCCCCGCTCCCCCACCATCGTCTCGTACCCCAGCGGCATCTTCATAATGAACTCATCTGCATTCGCCAGCTTCGCCGCCGCAATCGCCTCCTCCTTCGTAGCCGAAGGCCGCCCAAACGCAATATTCTCCAGAATCGTCCCGCGAAACAAAACCGTATCCTGCAGCACATATCCAATCTTGTCCCGCAGCGACTTCAGCTTATAGCCCCGCACGTCTTCCCCATCAATCTTCACCACCCCCGACTGCACGTCGTAGAACCGCGGAATCAGACTCACCACCGTCGACTTCCCACTCCCCGTCGGCCCCACAATCCCGACAAACTGTCCCGCCCCAATCTTGAAACTCACATCCGTCAAGATCGGAGTCGCCGCATCATACCCAAACGCCGCATGCTCAAACTCAATCGCCCCCGCAACCGTCTCCGGCGCAAGCCCATCCGCTATCTCCGGCATGACCGTATCGGTCTCGAGAATCTCGCGAACCCGCTCCGCTCCCACCGCCGCCTGCGCCACAGCATTCGTCGTCGTCGCCAGATCCTTCACTGGCTTGAAGAACTTCGCCAGGTAAGCCAGATACACCGTCAGCTCTCCCACCGTCATCGTCTTCGCAAGAATCAGCGCCGCCCCCGCCACAGCACCACCGCCGTACACAGCGCCACCGTAATCGTCACCACAGGCGACAACAGCGCCTTCACGCTCCTCGCCTTCAACGCCGCACTCACCGTCGCCTCGCTCACCAGTTGCAACTGCGCCTGCTCTGTCTCCTCCTGCCCAAACGCCTTCACCGCCTGAATCGACTCCAGCCCCTGCTGCACCACCGCAACAATCTCGCTCTGCTCCCTGCGAACCTCGCGCGTCGCCTTCTTCACCGCCTTCTTGAACCGCGAAACAAACAGCAGCAGAAACGGCGTCACTCCAACTGCAATCAGCGTGAAGTCCCAGTTCAGCCAGAACATCAACCCCAGCATGCACACGATCGTCAGCAGATCCACCACTATATTCAGCGTCGAAGACGAAGCAAACCCCTCGATCGTCTGAATATCCGCCGTAATCGTGCTCAGAATCGTTCCCGTCGCATGCGTGTTGTAGTACCCCAGCGAAAGCCGCTGCAGATGCTCATACATCTTCATGCGCAGGTCATGCGCCACCCACTGCCCCACGCTCTCCGTGTAATAGTTGTCGATGTAAGAAGCGATTGCGCCAAGCAGCGAGATCACCACAAACATCAACGCCGCCAGCGCCGCCACATGCAGCCTCGATCCACTCTCGAGCAGCGGTTCAATCAGCCGTTGCAGCCACGGAGCCATCTTGTGGTGGCCAACCACATTATCCAGAATGATCTTCAACGGCCACGGCGTCGCCAGGCTCATCATCGTCTCGACCAACATGGCGAGAAAGATCCCCACCAGCGTGCCGCGGTAAGGTCGAATTAGACTTCCAATAAACCGCAGCATAGAAAGCCCTGGTAAAACATGACGCCCCTGCAAATCGGAGATCCAGCTGATAGCTCGATCTTTCAAGTAGAAATCAACACCATCTCACCAACAAGCTCTGTTTCGCGCAACTAGCCCGACGTTTCCTACAACTCCGCTCTTTCCGTACACTGGCTATCATCCACTCTCAAACCTTCAAGACCAACATGCCTGAACCCGAGATCACGCCTCAACCCGAGATAAAGATAGACCATTCTCAATCCGCCACTCCAGCGAGTACAGCGAATCTCTCGCTACGCGACTACACGCCAGCCCGAGTCTCCCTCCGTCGCACCGGCGTAAGTCTCGCCACCACAGAGATCCTAGACTTCCAAGTCGCCCACGCCCAGGCTCGCGACGCCGTCCACGCCACGCTGGACACCGAACACCTCACCCGACGCCTGCTCATCGAGATCCCGTCCCTGGCCGCCCCAATCCTAACCCTTGCCAGCGCCGCCCCCGACCGCGCCACTTACCTCCGCCGCCCAGACCTCGGCCGCACCCTCGCCCCCGCCTCCGCCGTTCTCCTCCACAAATCCCCCTGCGACTTGGTCATCATCATCGCCGACGGCCTCTCCGCCACCGCCATCGACCACCACGCCGTCCCTCTCCTGGCCGCACTCCTCCCCATGCTGACCCCGACGAACCAAATCCTCGGTCCCCTCTGCATCGCCACCCAGGCCCGCGTCGCCATTGCCGACCACATCGGCTCCCTCCTCAACGCCCGCCTTTCCCTAATCCTCATCGGCGAGCGCCCCGGCCTCAGCTCCCCCGACTCTCTCGGCGCCTACATCACCTGGAACCCAACCCCGAGCCGCACCGACGCCGACCGCAACTGTATCTCGAACATCCGCACCGCTGGCCACGACTACGCCACCGCCGCCGCCCGCATAGCCTTCTACTGCGCCGAAGCCCAGCGCCTGCAGCTAACCGGCACCGCCCTCAAGGAGATCACCCACCCTCAACTCAATCCCTGAAGTGTCATGAGGCAGCAGTGTAATCCCTCTCATCCCGACCAACGGGAGGGGCCGCCACAGCAACTTCACCGAGACAAGGGTACACACGTCACGAAGTGACCGCCTCCCGCGCAGGGAGCCCGTCCGGCAGGACAGCGCTCTTACAAACAGAGTCGAAACTCAGAACAGGAACCGCAACGCCATCTGTATCTGTCGCGGACTCCCAATAGTGTGCGTCACAGTCCCCAGCCCACTTGGACAGTTGTAAAAACTCGATGTGCTTGGGCTGCTGGTATTGCAGCCGGTCGGCAGAACCGGCGTTCCCGCCAACGGAAATCCGTTGTAATTTACGTTTTGTGCCACCTCGTTGCCAGGCACATCGAAGCTACTCGTATTGGTCAGGTTGTAAACATCGAACGTGTAGTTCAGGCTGTACCGCTCCGTGAACTTCGTCACCTTCATCAGCGAGGCATCCGCGCGCTTCTGGAAAGCCTGGCGGAAGATGTTTCGCTGACCAGTAGTAAAGCTGGTCTCGTAAGGGTCTGAGGTCGGAACCGCGCCGCTCAGTCCGCCCGCCTGCAGCACCGGAATCGTGAAGCACGATGCCTTCAACGCATTCAGATTCGGATCTCCATTCGGATTGAACGCCCCGGAGTGGCCCGTCTTCGCATTCTTCGCCGTGCAGCCCGCAGACAGCGGAACAATCGGATTCGTAATTCCATTACTGACGCCGTAGTAAATACTGCCTACGGACCCGCTAAAATCGATCACGCTATACGGCTGACCACTCTGCAGAACCGTAAGACCCACCAACGACCAGCCGTTCGCAAAATAACCCTCGACCGTGTGGTTGTGAACAAAATCCGGCAGCCTGTAAACGTAGTTGAAGTTGATCACATGCGTACGGTCAAAGTCAGCCGAAGCATATCCATCGCGCAGATTGAGCGGATTGTTGCCGTTATAGAACAACCCCAAACCGCTTTGTTCATCCAGCGCGTGGGAGTACGTGTAAGAGGCAGCCACCTGTATGCCGTGACTCATGCGCTTTTCAAGATGGGCCGTCAGCGCATTGTAGGCATCCACGCCCGCCGCCCGGTACGAGATCGACTCTGCAGCATAACCGACATACGGAACGCGATGATCGATATTGCCGCCCTCATAGTCGAAATCATAACCACTACCGTCAGGCAAAGTCGCTCCCTGAACGTTATAGCCGTAGGAATACTTCTCACCATGGATACTGGCAGCAGGTGATGCGATGCCAGGCTGATTGAAGGGAACCGGAATCACCTGATGCCGGCCAAGATTGCCAACGTAGCCCAGTGTGATGGCGAGGTCGTTGCGTGGCTGCCACTGGATATCCAGCGTGTAGTTGAAGGTGTAGGGAAGCTTGTTCGCGCGATCGTAGACGCCCAGCGAAATCGGCTGTCCACCATTGCTGATGCTCGCGATATTCGGCAGGTAGTTGCTCAAATCAGACGACTGCGGATTCGTCGGCGCCGCACTTTGAACGTTCGTATAAGGGTTCGCCAGATTGCCCGTGGCAGCCGTCGGCGCAGAGATCGGTGGTGCTGTTCCGCCGCCGCCACCGCACGTCGGAATGTAGTAGCTGTAAAGGCTCTGGACCGGGCAAGACTGCGCCGTCACAAACGGAAGCTGCTGATTCGCCCCGAAAGGCCCGCCAGTGACCGTTCCAATCGCATAGCCAGGCGAGAAGTAGCTGAACAGTTCGCCGCGATCGTAGTACATCCCGAAGCCCGACCGCACCACCACCTTCCCTCCAAACTTCTCGGGCTGCCACGCCGCGCCCAACCGTGGACCAACTCCCCACTGCCGGCCCGTCAGAGTCGTCGGGCTCACGCCACTGGTCCCGTTCTTGTTGTTACTCGCGATGATGAAACCCGGATTGACAATCGTGTCCGACGCCGCGTTGTAACTGTAGAGCGTGGGGTCGAAGTTGAAGATACGTCCGTTCTTCTCACTCAGGCCGCCGTCCCAGTCGTAGCGCAGCCCTGCAGTAATCGAAAGCGTGGGCGTAAATTGAAACTTGTCCTGCACATAGCTTCCCACTTGATTCGCCCGATAGTAGCGGCTCGCATCACCCTGCAGGAATGAGCTGACGTAGAAGGACGTCGAAGAGCTTCCCGGCGTCACATATCCCTGCGCATAAGCACTCAGATCGTCGGTCGCAACCGTGCCCGCATTTGTCCTGTGGTCGATCGTGTTCAGTTGCGTGTAGCTATAGTTGGTTCCAAAAGTCACCGTGTGCTTGCCCAGCGTCCAGATGGCGTTGCCCGACGGCTGCCAGCGATTCTGAAACGCGCCCGTGTTAGGAGCCTGCCCCTCCGCATTGGGGCCAATGTTCAGAATGCCGGAGCTAACCAGACCATACTGGGCTTGAGCGCTGCCAAGCACATTCACAATCGACACGCCGGGAAAGTAGTTCGACCCAAACTCATTGATCGAAACCGTACCTTGCGAGCCTCCAGGAATCGCGTTCGGACCAAACGGCTGCTCGTTATCCACCCACGTCTTCTCTCGAAGGAACCCCAGACTCTCCGTGGTGCTCAGGTTCGACTTCACCAGGTAAGTGTTAATGATCGAGAAGACCTGCGCGCCCGAGTCAAGATGTTCGGTAAATCCCGGAACGCTCGAGTAAGCATAAGGAGCAACGGTGGGATCGTGCTGGTAAAAATACTTCAGCGAAAGGGTGTCTTTATTGCCGATGTTGTAATCAAGATTGGCCACCGCCGTATCGGCCTTGAAACGGCCCGTGCCGGGAAGAAAAGCATTGTAGGGATGGGAAGCAGACATGCCCGACGATCCTGTGTCGTTTGGTACAAGCCACTTGCCCGGCTGACCCGGAAGCGAAGGCGAGTTGAACAGAGCCAGCGCAGTCCTATCAATAACCGAAGCGGTGAGTTGCGTGCAATCGCCATTGGATGCCTGTGCAGCAGTACAGAAACTGTTGTTCACCATGTTTGCGAAACCAGCAGCATCGCGATTGGTATCGGAAAGACCAACCGGCACGTTGATGATGTTGTCGCCGATCTCCTGATCCGATACCTGCAGGTGCTGGTACGACACGAAACCGAAGAGCTTGTTCTTAATAATCGGACCACCAAAGGTGCCCCCGACAACATAGCGGTGCAACTCAGGATTCTCATCCCTCTTATCATTGGCAAGCAGCGGATTATTCTTGAAGAAAAACGGCGCCGCATTAATCCAATTCGTCCCGCGACGCCCATATGCTGTGCCGTGGTACGCGTTGGTGCCGGAAGCAGTATTCAAATCGATGTGCGCCCCAGAAGTAGAGCCCTGCTGAGCGTCATACATCGACGCGTTCACCCGCACCTCTTGAATCGTCTCCGGCGCTGGCGTCGGAATAGCATTGCCGATCGAAAGGTAAACCGAGGCGACAGTCTGGATAACACCAGCGCCCCCTGCGTCGTCGAGGCGCCAGTACTATTGACGACGCGCTGCGAGCCGACCTGACTGGTACTCTTCCCGTTGAAAAGATTGCTCGCGTCCACGCCGTTGATCGAGAAGCTATTGCTCGTGTCGCGTTGGCCATTCGCCCAGATCGGCAGATTCCCCAGCCCAGACTGAGCTCCCGTACCGCCTGAAAGCTCCGCATTCACTCCCGGTGACAGAATCGCCAGCCCTGTAAAGCTTCCCGTAGGCTGCGGTATCGACTCGATCTGCGCCTTATCCAGAACGTATCCGTTCGTCGTATCCACCGCATTCATCAATGGCGCCGCGTCCACGCTTACCACCGTGTTCACCGCGCCCACACTCAGCTGAGCATTCACTGTTCCCGTCCGGTCGCTCTGCACAGGAATCGCGTTCATCTTCTGCGTCTGAAATCCCTCTTTCGTAAACGAAAGCGTATAGGTCCCAATCGGCAGATTGGCAAAGTCATAAAACCCATTGCTTCCCGCAGTCTGCGTCCGCGTCAACCCCGTCTGATCCCCCACCACCGTCACCACCGTGCCCTGTAGAATTCCCCCTGGCTATCGGTCACCACACCGGTCAGGCCGCCGAGCGTCTGCTGCCCAAACACCGGACAAACCAGAAGCAGACACGCCATCTGGCAAACAAGGACGAGGAACGAAAAACGCAAACACTTAGTCATAGTCTGGCCTCCTGAAGTAGTGCAGCGCGAACCGAAACAAGTCTCTTTTTTGTCTGAAGATGGCCAATCCGGAAGACACAAATGCAGCGATGCAGCACGGCGGACCCGTGGTGACGACGCCCAGGCAACTGTGAACTTAAACTTCGAGACAGGTGAAATTCAGTTTGCTATGTGAACTTGGAATGAAAACGAGCATATCTGAAGTTGTCAAAATTGCGAAGAAAAATCGTCGCCGGTCAGCGGAAGAATATTCCTTCGCGACCAACGGGAGCGCTAACCGAAGGGGTATACCCGTCACGAAGTGACCGCCCCGCGCGCAGCGGAAATCTCTCTCCTTCACCCAAAGCGCCTACTTCGCCGCAGCCTTCTCCAGCCCACGGTACTTCAGCATCGGCTCCACCTTCGGCGCACTCCCCAGCCACGCCTCATACATCTTCGCCAGATCCTCCGTGTTCCCGCGCGACAGCACCATCTTCCGGAACCGGTCTCCATTCGCCCGCGTCAATCCGCCATGATCCTGGAACCACTGAAACGCATCATCATCCAGCATCTCGCTCCACAGATACGCGTAGTACCCCGCCGCATATCCCCCGCCCCAGATGTGCGAGAAGTAGCTCGACCGATAACGCGGCGGAACATAGCTCAGCCCAAAACCCTTCTTTGCCAGCGCAGCCTTCTCAAACGCATCCGGCTCCTGCAATCCCTCGCCCACCGGCAGCGAGTGCCACTGCATATCCAGCTCCGCCGCTGCCAGCAACTCCGTCAGCAGATACCCCTGGTTGAAGTCGGCCGCCTTCTTGATCTTCGTCGCCAACTCCTCCGGCATCGCCGCGCCCGTCTTATAGTGCTTCGCATAGTGCGCGAACACCGCCGGATACGTCGCCCAATGCTCATTGAACTGCGACGGAAACTCCACAAAGTCCCGCGCCACCGAGGTCCCCGACAGGCTCGGATACTCACTATCCGCCAGCATCCCATGCAGCGCGTGGCCGAACTCGTGGAACATCGTCACCACATCGCTGAAGCTGATCAGCGCCGGCTCACCCGCCGCAGGCTTCGGCAGATTCGCAACGTTATAAACCACCGGCAGCGTGCCCATCAGCTTCGACTGATCGACGAAGTTCGACATCCACGCCCCGCCGTTCTTGTTATCGCGCTTGTAGTAGTCGCAGTAAAACAGCGCCAGCGGCTTGCTATCCGCGTCGAACACCTCAAATACGCGCACATCGGCATTCCAGACAGGAATGTCTTTGCGCTCCTTGAAGCTCAACCCATACAGCTGTGCCGCCGCATAGAACACACCGTTCTCAAGCACATTATTCAGCTCGAAGTAAGGCCGCACCTGCGCCTCATCGATGTCGTACTTCGCCTTCCTCACCTGCTCCGAGTAGAACTCCCAATCCCACGCCTCGACCGAAAATCCGCCCTTTTGAGCGTCGATCACCCCCTGAATATCCTTCGCCTCATCTGCCGCATTCGTCGTAGACGGAGCCACCAGCGCATCCATAAACTTCAGCGCGTTCTCCGGCGTCTTCGCCATCTGATCTTCCAGCTTCCATCCCGCATAGGTGTCATGCCCCAGCAGCTTGCCCTTCTCTGCCCTCAACTGTGCCAGCCGCGCAATCGTCGACCGCGTATCGTTCGCATCCCCGCGCTCTGTCCGCGTCCACGAGTTCTCAAACACCGCCTGCCGCGTAGCCCTCACACTCAGCGACGACAGAGCCGGCTGCTGCGTCGTATTCTGCAACGCAACCACATACCCGTCCTTCTTCCGCTCCTTCGCCGCCTCCTGCGCCCCGCCCAAATCTGCTGCCGTCAAACCCTCGAGCGCTGTCTTGTCTGCCGTCACATAAGCCGCATCTTTGGTCGCCGCCAGCACCTTGCTGCGGAAACCGTTCGACAACGTCGACTCCTCTTCATTCAGCTTCTTCAGCTTCTCTTTATCCGCATCCGAAAGGTTCGCGCCCGCATGCACAAACTCCCTGTACCTCACCTCTACCAGCCGCAGCCCCTCCGGGCTCAGCTTCAGCGACTCCCTCTGCTCATGCACCGCAGCCACACGATGAAACAACTTCGTATTCAGATAAATCGCGTCCCTGTGCGCCGCCAGCTTCGGAGCCAGCTCCTTCTGCACGCGCTCCAGCTCGGGATTCGTATTCGCTCCCGTCACTCCGCTGAACGCCGCCATCGCCCGCTGAAACAACGCGCCAGTCTTCTCCATCGCGACAACCGTATTCTCAAACGTAGGCGCAGCGGAGTTATCTGCAATCGCCTGAGTCTCCTTCAACTCCTCCGCCATGCCCGCCTCAATCGCCGGTTCGTAGTCGCTGTCCTTGATCTTGTCGAACGGCGGAGCCTCGAACGGCAGCGTACTCTTCGCATAAAACGGATTCCCCGCCCCAAACCCGGCATCTTTCGCGTTCATCACCGCACCCGACGCACTACTCACACTCACCCCCGCAAACGTTCCCAGGATCATCGCCAAACTCGCACGCCGCACCGAAGCCAGCGCAGTCACCAAACGCTCTGTCTCTGTCAATGGGTATCTCCCAATCCCAAATTGTAGAAGATTTCTCCCTGACTAGAGCCTTGCCGCTCTCGCCTTTCTTGTTGTCATCCCCGCAGGGGATCTGCGGTTGCCCCTGTCGTGCTTGTTCTCTTGTCATCACGCAGGGATCTGTTTTTGGCATTTGCCTTTGTTTTTTGCTTTGTTCGTCCTTTCAAAAAAGACAAAACACCGTCATCTCGACCGAAGCTGTTCACAGCCTCATCGTGAACAGCGAAGTGGAGAGATCCCTGTATTTGCAATTGCCTTTGCATCGAACGCAGCCAAACGGAGTAAAAAACCGGCCCTTCGGCTCTGCCCGTCCTTCAGCAACCAACTAATTCCCCACCCGCCAGGGCGAAGTAGTCTTCCAACCCCTCAACTCCTTCGTAGCCCACGCGGTCGACTTATCCGTATGGCAAGAAGTACAAGGATTCGGGATCCCCGTCTGCTCCGTCTCAATTGGCGTAATAAACCGAAACGTATGCGCACTCACAAAGTTGTCCTTGATCGTCTGCTCGATCTTGGGCATATGGCACGCCACGCACTCACTCCCTTTGCTCCCCGCAGCATGATGCGTATGCTCACTCACCGTCCCCTTGAGCCCCGCCGGATTGTCCTTCGTGTGGCACGTCAAACAAACCGCATTCCCCTTCGCAATCAGGTCCGACTGGTTCTCATTGCTATGCACCTGGTGACAGTCAAAGCATCTTATCTGCCGGTGATACATATTGCTCTGCACAAAATCATTTCCCTGCATCCTGTTCTTATGCGCCGTCAGGTCCGCATACTGAAAGAAGTTCGTCACCCCCGGCTTCAACTCCTCCAGAGTCCAGAAGTCCGCGAGCCGCTCCCCGGCACAAAACCCACTGGCCAGTCGAAGTACTTCCCGCCAATCGGATTCGCCATCGGCCGCCCCTGACTGTGACACTGAATGCAGGTGTCGTTCCCCCGCACATTATCAAGCGTCCCCGGATTCACAATGTTCTGCTTCGTCGGATGCGCCACGTGCAGACTCCCCGGCCCATGGCACTTCTCGCACCCGACATTCCACTCCGTCACCTGCTTCGTCTCCACGTTGTAGTTCACCGAGTGGCACCCATCGCACGTCGGCCCCGTAGGACGATCGAAGTTGCTCGGCCCATAAAACGGAAGCCACCAGTCCGTACCCGTCTCCGCGTGATACGGCAGCCATCGCCCCTTCTTCACATCCCACTGCGCCGGCTCCGGATAGTAGTCATCCCCACGCTTGGTAAAGAATCTCTGCTTCCACCTGCTCCCATACACAAACGCCACATCGTCAAGCCCAAACGTAACCAGCGGGTTCGGATGCGTAAAGTCCGCAATCACCGCCTCGGGATGCACCTTCGGATCCCGCACCACATTCGCCATCCGCGTCTGCTTCCACCCGTTGTACGCCGCAGCATGGCACGTCTTGCAACTCTCCGAGCCGACAAACTCAGCCTTGGAAGTACCCGCCCCCGCCCGCCCGCAGATGAAAACCGTGAAGACAATCGCGAAGAACACCTGCCATCTTCTGGCTACCCACTCACAACCCACCAACGTCAGTCCACGCTGCTCCATCATGGTCTCCGACTATAACCAACCCCTGTCACAGAATTGTCAGCGCATCTCCACGCGACCTCAACCGCCAGCGCCGAGCGCTACGCGCGCCCACTAACGCCCCTATCGACCTCACCCAACCTCACCACCAACTGGACGCCCGCCTCGTCGATCCCATCAGAACCACCGTCGTCATCCCGTCGTCCAGGACCCAACCCCGCATAACCATCTGACTCCTCCCGAAGAGCACCACCAAATCACCACGATTCGCAGTCTGGTCACCACCGGAACACCACAACTCACCAGCGTTCGTCCGCTGCCAAACCAGTCCACTGCCTTACAATCCCACCATGGTCCCTCCATCCCAGCCCGCCGAGCAGGACCCCCGCGTTTACTTCGCTGCCGAGCGGACCTTCCTCGCCTGGATCCGTACCGGCCTCGGCCTCATGGGAATCGGCTTCGCTGTCAGCCGCTTCGGCCTCTTCCTCCGCCAGATCAGCGCCGCACAGTCCCACCTGACTCCCCACACCACGGGATTATCTCTCTGGTCCGGAGTCTGCCTCGTGGCGCTCGGTGTCATCGTCAACCTCAGCTCCGTCTACCGCCACTTCCAACTTGTCCACGAACTAAGCTCAGGCACCTGGCGCCCCGGCCGCGTCTCTCGCGACGCCGTCATCCTCGGCCTTATCCTGGCCGCCGTGGGAATAGCCATGGGCATCTATTTAGTTCTAGTCCGTTAGAAACGAGCAAAAAAAGGGGGACTTGACAAAACAACCGCCCAAAGAAGGCTACAACTCAATCCACGAGCTTTGGGCACAAGACTCACGCCTCAAGTGGCCTACTTTCAATATTTTTCAGGTAAACCATTTTAGATGGAATATTTACAGACAAGGTCCTCCCTCAGGTCCCAGAAAATAAAAGACTTAAACCCAAAATGCCTCAGGGGGAGGGGGAGGGTACAAACATCATGCCCATAGCCAAACTCACCATCGAACTCGAAATCCCCCACGCCCAGTCCCTCAAGGATCGCCGCCAGGTCCTCCGCTCTATGAAAGATAAACTCCGCCACAGCTTCAACTTAGCCATAGCCGAGCTCGACGACGGTATCGTGTGGAACCGCGCCACCCTCGGTATTGCAGCCATCTCTTCGTCCACCAGCTACCTCACCGGCCAGCTCCACCAGATCGACCAGGCCGTCCACCGCATCGCAGCCAACCTGAGCGCCGAAATCACCGACTCCTACGCCGAAATCCTGCCTGAATGACTCGGAAAGTCGCCGCAATCCACAAGAAATCCGCCAGAATCGCTCCCACGCCCTAGGTGGAACGGCGCAACTTTGATATCCTCAACCGTTCTACCTAGTCAAAACCTTATGCCCGAGCAGCGCGCCAGAACCTACCATCGCAATCGTGTCGCCAACACCTTCTCCGAGGAGATTGGAGCCATGCTGGAAGGCGAGCTCTCCGATCCCCGCATCGCCCCCAGCTACGTCACCGAGGTCGTCCTCGCCCCCGGCGGCAAATCCGCCCGCATCTTCGTAGCCGTCCACGGCAACGAGGAGGAAGAAGCCTCTACTCTCGAAGGCCTCACCACCGCCCGCGCCTACATCCGCTCACAGCTCCGCGATCGTATGGGCGTTCGCCACGTGCCAGAGCTCACCTTCGCCATCGACCGCTCCGAGAAGATGACCGGACGCATGGACGAGCTTCTTGCCCGCACTCGAAAGCGCGAGCAGAGGCGCACCCCAGCCGAACCGACCCCAGGGGCTCCCGCCAAACCATGACTCCCCAAGCCCAGCTCCTCGAAGCGAAGCCTCACGCGACGCAGATTGACGATCTACTGGCGGCCTTCCGGTCCTATCCCCGCTTCCTTCTGGCCTCGCACACCCGTCCCGACGGCGATGCCATCGGCTCGGTCCTCGCCCTGGCCGAAGTACTCGACCAACTTGGCTGCCAGGCCGACATCGTCTTCGCCGACCCCATACCCTCCTCCTACAGCACTCTGCCGAACATCAGCCGGATCCACCACACCCTCCGCAAACGACGTAGATCCCACCGGCACCACCCCCGCCATCCTCCTCGAGTGCGACAGCATCATCCGCACCGGCCTGCTTGGCCTCGAAGGCCGCACCCTCATCAACATCGACCATCATGCCAGCGGCCGTCCCTTCGCCTCAGTCAACTGGATCGACGAACACGCCTGCGCCGTCGCCGCCATGGTCTATCACATCGCCGTAGCAGCAAACGTCGAGATCACGCCCTCCATGGCCAGCTGCCTCTACGCCGGCATCCTCTCCGACACCGGCACCTTCACCTACTCCAGCACCACCGCCGACACCTTCGCGATGGCCCATCATCTCGCCGCCTGCGGAGCCAATCCAAGCCGGATAGCCCGCGATATCTATCTCTCCAATCCGGCCAGCAAGATCCGCCTCCTCGGTATCGCCCTCTCGAACCTCCAATGCGACGACGATCTCGCCTGGACCTGGGTCACCAGCGAAGATATGGATCGCATCGGTGCCATCGCTGAAGATTGCGAGGGGGTCGTCAACTACCTCATCAGCATCGCCGGCGTCCAATCGGCAGTCTTCCTTCGCGAGGTCGCCAATGCCGACCAGTTTCGCCTCAGCATCCGAAGCAAAGGCGAGACCGACGTGGCCCGGATCGCCGAACGCTTCGGCGGCGGCGGCCATCGCAACGCCAGCGGATGCACCCTCGATGGCCCCCTCCCGGTCGCTCTCGAGCGCATTCTCACCCAGCTGCGGACAGGACTCTGATAGCCTTGTCTCGCTCCTCTTAGGAAAATGAACGATATCCAACATCCCGCCGTCTCCGGCGCAAGGAATGGCAGCGCAACCATGATGCGGCTGCAGCACTATCTGAAGCTCCCCTCCATCACCACCATCCGCGAGTTCCTGATTCTCTTCGTGGTCACCGCCTTTCTTTTGCTCTACGGTCTTGTACCGGTCTTCGGCGGCGACCAGCTTGGTCTGGTAGGCGCAGACGAGCCGCGATACGCTCAGGTTGCCCGCGAGATGCTCACAGCGCACTCCACGGCCTGCCACGAGGTCGACGCCAAGATGGTCCCGCGCAGCCTACGCCCCGAAGACATTCGCAACTCCTTTCACTGCATCGCAGGCGGCACAGTTACTCCCATCCTCTACGGCAAACCCTGGCTCGAAAAGCCCGCCCTTTACTATTGGCGCGCCATGAGCTTCTTCAAGGAGTTCGGAGTCTCCGACTGGACCGCGCGCCTCCCCTCCTCCTCGGGAGCTCTTGCTCTGGTCGTGCTCATCTTTCTCCACATGCGGCGCTTCCGCCCCGGCGGCCACCTCGACGCAGCTTTGATCACACTCTCCTGCGTCGCCATCGTCAGCTTTGCCCGCGGGGCCTCCACCGACATGCAACTCGCCGCCCCTTTCTGCATCGGGATGCTCGGCTGGTACGCCTGGTACGAGACCGGAAAAAATTCTGGCTCTTTGATCTCTACTTCTTCGGAGCAGCCGCGACGCTGGCGAAAGGTCCGGTAGCTCCTTTTCTTGCGCTGACCATCATCCTTCTCTTCGTTGGCCTCCGGCGTGAGTGGTCGGTTCTTCGCCGCACTATCTGGATCCCCGGTGTGATCCTCTATCTCGTCATGGTGTTGCCCTGGTACATCGCGGTTCAAAAGCGCAACCCAACCTTCTACCGCCTCTTCTTTCTCGAACACAATCTCGAGCGCTTCGCCACCAACCGCTATCAGCACCATCAGCCCTTCTGGTACTACGTCGCCGTCCTGCTCATCGGCCTGATGCCCTGGACCATCATCGCCATCCGTGCCCTGGTCGACTCCATCGAAGTCTCAATCGCCGAGTGGAAGGTGCGCCATAATCCACAGCGTTACCTCGGCCACACCCGCGCCGGCGACGCCTTTCCCGAGTTCCTGGTCTTATGGGCACTCTTCCCCATCGTCTTCTTCTCTTTCTCCGGCTCCAAGCTCCCCGGCTACATCCTTCCCTCTATTCCTCCATTGACCATCCTCACGGCCGACTATCTCAACCGCAGTCGCCGCCAGGGTCTGCCCCAATGGCTTACCTGGGCTCACGCAGCCACCTGCGGTCTCCTCGTCTTCGTCCTCGCGCTCGCCCCCCAGCACATGAAGTACGAGACCCTCGTACCCTCCACGCAATGGCTGCTGATCGCAGGCGCCGCCGCACTCGCCTTCGGAGTCGTTGTCTTCCTTACCATTCGCCGCTGGGGCATCTCGCAGGTATGCAACGTAACCCTCCTTCCAGTTCTCGCTACCCTCGTCTTTCTCCTCGGCTTCTACGGCAAAGAGCTCGACATGAACTACTCTGCCCGCCCGCTCGCCCGCGAGATTCAGCGGCAGGCGCCCGACGTGAAGCTGGTGGCAACCGACATTAAGCGCGACATGGACTACGGCCTCGCCTTCTATCGCGACGAGCCGATGATCCACTACGGCACCGACGGCGTCCCCAACGCCGAACATATCCTCGTCATCCGCGCCAGCGAAGCCTCCGATCTCGACCGCTGGCTCGCCGGGCGCGTCTACAAACCTCTATTCCTTTACGAATCTCAAGGGATCGAAGTCTACCGCGTCTACGCCAAACCATAGCGACTACGAAACACCCCTGACCGGGTGCCTCACCTAACACTCACCCATCCCACCAAAATTCCTATAAGCTCGACGAAAGACCTCCCACAGGTATGGCCGTCGCGACCCAACTCGAGATACTGGACCTCCGCCATTTCTCCGCGCGCCAACTCCGTCCCCTGCTCGAAACCGAGTCACGCGTCTGGGAGCACCGCCTGCGCTGGAACTATCAAAGCTCCACCGAACTCCTTCTCCAGTATCTCGACTCCCGCATTCTGCCCGGTTTTGTTGCGCTCGACCGGGGACGCATCTGCGGCTTCACCTTCTGCGTCTACGAAGGCCAGAAAGCTGTCGTCGGCGACGCCTTCGCAATTGCGAACGACACGCCGCAGATGCTTCAGACCATACAGACCCTGCTCCACCAACTGCTGCAGCTCCTGCAGAACTCTCCCGGCATTCAACGTATCGAGTCGCAGCTTCTGCTCTACGACACCGGCTCCATCAACGAAGCCTTTCTAGCAGCCGGATTCGCCATGTACCCCCGCCTCTTTATGGAGCGCGATCTCAACACCTCTGCAAACGCGCCCCAGGCTTCACCCGAATTGAACCTTCCGGCCAATATCGAGCTGTTCCGCTGGTCCACCGATTACTATCAGGCCGCCGCCGAGCTGATCCATGAGTGCTACCTGGGCCACATCGACGCCCGCATCAACGATCAGTACTGCTCCCTGCACGGCTCACTTCGCTTCCTGCACAACATCGTCCGCTTCCCGGGCTGCGGCGTCTTCGAGCCCAACGCCTCCTGGGTACTTCGCGACCGCCACACCGGCTCCATCGTCGGAATGTTGTTATGTTCGCGCGTAGCCAGCGACGTGGCCCACATCACCCAGCTCTGCATCGCACCCGCCTGGCGAGGCCGCGGCCTTGGACGAGCCCTCCTCGATCATTGCACACACCATCTGGCCCGAGCCGGCTTCGCAGCCATCACTCTGACAGTCACCGAAGCCAACCAGCAAGCCGTCAAACTCTATGAGAACCACAGCTTCTTCACCCGCCATCGCTTCGACGCCATGGTTCTCGACAGAACGAATCAGTCATCCTGATCGTCGCTATGCCGGAGAAGCAATGACCATACCACCAAAACAAGGTATACAAGTCACGAAGTGACCGCACCACGCGGAGTGGGCCTGTCCGGCAGGACGCCTCACAAGATCAAACAGCAAATCTCTCCGCCGCCCGAGCCTTCTTCTTCGCAGCCTCTTCCTCCCGATCCTTCGGCGCAGCATTCGTCTCGAGGGACGCCAGAAGGCGGCCAGAGATCAGCGATATCTCATCCACCGCGGATTCAAACACAGCTTCATTCGCCTTCGACGGCTTACTGAATCCGCTGATCTTCCTCACAAACTGAAGCGACGCATCTCGAATCTCTGCGTCCGTCACGGGAGGATCGAAGTTGAACAGAGTTTTGATGTTCCTGCACATTGCTTCACCTCAACGCATAGGCGAATTCACTACCGAATTCTATTCCACGTGATAGTTAGGCGCCTCACGCGTGATGATCACATCATGGACGTGACTCTCTCGGAGCCCGGCGTTCGAGATCCGAATAAACCGCGCATTCGCCTGCAACTCCGCAATCGTCCCGCATCCCAGATACCCCATCCCCGAACGCAGACCGCCGACCAGCTGATACACCATCCCCTCAAGCGGTCCACGATGCGGTACCCGGCCCTCAATCCCCTCCGGCACAAACTTCGCCAGCCGGTTCGAGCCGCCGTTCTCCCGCGCCGTCAACGACGGCCTCTCCGTGCTCGCTGCATCTTCCATATCACTCTTGCCCTGGAAATACCGCTCACCCGAACCCTGCGCCATTGCCGACAACGAACCCATCCCGCGATACGCCTTAAACGAGCGCCCCTGATACAAAATCGTCTCTCCCGGGCTCTCATCCACTCCGGCAAACAGCGACCCCATCATCACCACGCTCGCCCCTGCAGCAATCGCCTTGGTCACGTCGCCCGAGTACTTGATCCCGCCATCCGCAATAATCGGAATCCCCCGCTCCAGCCCCGCGCGGTAGGCCTCCGAGATAGCCGTAATCTGCGGCATGCCAGCGCCAGTCACCATACGCGTCGTGCAGATCGACCCTGGCCCGATCCCCACCTTCACCGCATCGGCTCCCGCATCCATCAGCGCAATCGCGCCTTCGTACGTAGCAATATTCCCCGCCATCAAATCAATCTGCGGAAACCGCTTCTTCACCGCGGCAACCGCCTCCAGCACACGCGACGAGTGTCCATGCGCCGAATCAATCGCCAGCGCATCCACCCTCACCGCAACCAGAGCCTCGGCCCGTTCCAGAAAATCTCCGGTAGCTCCAATCGCCCCAGCCACACGCAACCGCCCCTGGCTGTCCTTCGAAGCATTCGGATACTTCAACTTCTTCTGAATATCCTTGACCGTAATCAAGCCCTTGAGTTCGTAGTCATCATTGACCACCAGCAACTTCTCCACGCGATGCTGATGCAGAATCTGCTCTGCCTGCTCGAGCGTCGTGCCCACCGGCACCGTAATCAGATTCGTCTTCGTCATCACCGAATCGATCGTCAGGTCCGTCCGCGAAACAAACCGCAGGTCGCGATTCGTCAAAATTCCCACCAGCTTCTTATTCTTCGTCACCGGCACACCCGAGATCTTGTACCGCCGCATCACCTCCAGCGCATCGGCAATCGACTGCTCCGGCGCAATCGTCACCGGATCCACAATCATCCCGCTCTCCGACCGCTTCACCTTGTCAATCTCCCCCGCCTGCTGCTCGATCGTCAGGTTCCTATGCACCACCCCCAGCCCGCCCTGCTGCGCCATCGCAATCGCCAGCCGAGCCTCCGTCACCGTATCCATCGCCGCCGACATCAGCGGCGTGCTCAGCGTGATATTTCGGGTCAGCTGGGTCTGCGTGCTCACCTGGGTCGGAACAACGTCGCTATAGGCAGGCACAAGGAGAACGTCATCAAACGTAAGGGCTTCGGGTACGGGGGAGCTAATCATAATTTTTATAAGATTCCAGTTGTAATGGTTTAAAAGCGACGGGCCATGCGGCAGCAAGCCTGTATTTCGCGGGATTTCATCGATTGTAGAGTCGTATCTGACCCATAGCAAATTGGATGGCACAATTTCACGAAAGTTTCGCAGCCGCTCGCAACTCCTCCCCTTCCTCCGAACAGACGAGCCCATTGAATTACGGCAAAAGGAGATGTATCATTTGTCTTGCAGACGATTTTGTTCCGTCGTAAGAATGAGAGCCGTGACCACACCGGTGATTTGACGGAAGAGATGAGTGGGCTAAAGCCCACTTTTTATTTGCTCTAAAAGCGTTTGTGCACACGGGACCATTGAACCGGAAATAACGCTTATGGCAGTCCAGCTAGACCAAATTCGAGCAACCGCGGAGCGTGTCGCCGCCTCCCACAACCTGGAACTCGTCGATCTTGAGTTTCAGGGCGGCGTCAAATTCCGCACCTTGCGCGTCTTTGTAGAGAAAAACGCAGCAGAACGGGCCAAGCTTGCCGAACTTGCAGCAGATGAAGCTGTTTCAGACCTCCCAAAAGGAGTGCCTGTTGAAAGGCTCTCCGGTGTCACCCACGAGGATTGCGCTGTATTCGCACAGGATTTTGGCACGGTGCTGGACGTAGAAGACCTTATCCCGGGGCAGAGTACACCCTCGAGGTCTCCTCGCCAGGCTTGGAACGAAAGCTGTTTCGCCCCGAAGACTTCACCCGGTTTCAAGGCAGCCTGGTCAAGCTCCAGACCTTTACCCCGGTGAACAAGAACAGGCAGTGGCAAGGCCGTCTCACCAGATTCTCAGACGGAGTACTTACGATCGACCTCTCTGCCGTCAAACAGAAGGGCAAGGCAAAGAAGGCTGTGACAGAATCGACCGTCGACATCGCCCTGGCAAACGTCGAAAAGGCCAATTTAGTTGCAGAGATTTAGAAACTGTTCGCACAAAGGACAGATTCAAATCAGTACAACAAACCCGAGAGATCGGGCGAGAGCAAGGAAGAGTGACCAATGGCAAGTGTTCTGTATCAATCGATCGAGACGTTGAGCCGCGACAAGGGAATCGAGCCGGCCGTTGTCGTAGGTGCCGTGGAAGACGCAATTGCGCTCGCCACGCGCAAGTACTACAAGACCCAGGAGAACATGCGCGCCGAGATGGACCGCGAGACCGGCGAGATCCGCGCCTATGTCTTCAAAACCGTCGTCGAGAGCCCCGAGCAGGTCGAGGACGACATCAACCAGATGACCCTCGAGCAGGCCCGCGAGCTCGCCCCCGAAGTCGAGGTCGGCGGAGAACTGCGCTTCTACAAGGACACCACCCTCTCGGCCGCATCGCCGCTCAGATGGCCAAGCAGGTCATATTCCAGAAGGTCCGCGAAGCCGAGCGCGACACCGTCTTCAACGAGTACAACCACCGCGCCGGCGAGGTCCTCAACGCCACCGTCAAACGCCTCGAGCCGATGGACGTCATCTTCGACCTCGGCAAAGCCGAAGCCCGCATGCCCAAGCGCGAGCAATCCCGCCTCGAGCAGTTCGCCGTCGGTGAGCGCGTCCGCGTCGTCCTCCTCCGCGTCGACCGCGCCGCCAAGGGCCCGCAGGTCATCGTCTCCCGCGCCGCGCCCGGCCTCGTCCAGAACCTCTTCCAGTCCGAAGTCCCCGAGATCTACGACGGCACCGTTACCATTCGCGCCATCGCCCGCGAGGCTGGTGAGCGCACCAAGATCGCCGTCATGAGCCGCGACAAGGACGTCGACCCCGTCGGCGCCTGCGTCGGCATGAAAGGCATGCGCGTCCAGTCCATCATCCGCGAGCTCCGCGGCGAAAAGATCGACATCATCGAGTTCTCCGAAGAGATCACCACCTTCGCCGAGAAGGCCCTGCAGCCCGCCAAGGTCAGCCGCGTCTCCATCACCGACCTCGCCGACAAGCAGATCGAAGTCATCGTCGACGACACCCAGCTCTCGCTCGCCATCGGCAAGAAGGGCCAGAACGTTCGCCTCGCCGCCAAACTCCTCCAGTGGAAGATCGACATCAAGAGCGAAGAGGAGAAGCGTCAGGAGGTCGAGAGCCAGATGCAGGCCATGAGCGGCGGACCGACAACTCCGATCGAGCAGGTCTCCGAGCTCGGCGAAGCCATCCTCGAGAAGCTCATCGCTGCCGGGATCACCACCGTAGAAGCCCTCGCCGACATGACACCCGAGCAACTCGAAGAGGTTCCCGGCATCGGAGAAAAGACCGTCGAAAAGATCTCCGTCGCCGTTCGTCACTACTTTGGCCAGTACGAAGAAGGCGAAGAGCGTCCCGCCCCTGCCCTCTCCGCTGCATCTCAAACGGAAGCAACAGAATCAGAGGAGGGCTCCATGGAAAAGACACCCGAGGCAATTCTGGCCGCAGAAGCGGGCGTTGGCACCGCACACGAAGTCAACAACCTCTCCGCCGAAGACATCGCCAACGCAGAAGAGGCGGAATCCGCCACCGATGCCTTCTCGGACAACGATGCACGCGAAGAACAAATCGAGTTGGATAACGACACCGTAGACAGCCTGGTTGACGAAGCCCAGGAGCACTCCGATGAAGGTATCGACGATGGAAACGATCGTGGTTAGCCAATACAACCACGCGCCACAGCATTCCCTGGATCACGGACTCTCGAAATCCAGTGAGAGCACTTACAATAAAGACTCCTGCAACGATGAGGCTGCTATGAACAGCTAACCGCGCAGGGCAAGCGAAAAGGGACGGATGAGCAAAGTTCGAATTAACGATCTGGCACGAGAACTGGAAGTAAAGAGCAGGCCTATTCTGGACGCGCTCGAAGCCATTGGCGTGTCTGGAAAGACCCACTCCAGCTCGATTGAAGCCGATCAGGCCGAAAGAGTTCGGGATTACTTCAAAAACGGCGGAAGAAGTGGCGCGAGCCGGCAGCAGCAGCAGGCCGACAACAAGCCCAGGTTCGACCTCTCCAAGGTCTCCAAACCCGGTGACGCCCTGAAGGCGATCCTTGAGCGCAAACATGCCGAGGCCACCGCCAAAGCCGCCCCCCACCGCGCCCCACAGCCGTCGTCGCACCGCCGCCCCCGGCCTCTGCCACCGTCGCAGCTGCACCGCCGCGGGTCGTTGCAGCACCTCCAGCCGCGGCCCATGTCCCTTCTGCAGCGCCGGCCCAGGCTGCACCGGTAGCGCCTCGGCGCATCGTTCCGCTGCCCCGCCAGGGCGCAAACATTGTCGCTCCCGCGCCCGGCCCCGCCATCGCAAGCAAGCCACCGGCCGGCCCTGTCATCGCCCGCCCGCCGGCTGCTGTTTCTTCAGCGGTAGCTCCAACTGCCACTGACCGCCCGGTCGTTGCGACCGCTCCCGTCGTTGCTGCTCCGGCTGTCGCAAAGCCGGTACTACCAACCGCAGCCGACGAAGTGGCCCCGACGCCAAAGCCCGTCGTCCCGACTACCCCGGCAGTCGAAGCGGCACCAGCTGTTCCGGTCGTAGAAGCCCCAGCGGCCACTGCAGAGGCGGAGTCAGAAGCAGCACCCGCAGCTCCGGCCACACCCCCGGCCCTCCGGCTCGTCGCGTCATTATGCCGCAGACCGGCCCGCGACCCATCTACACCGCGCCTCCAGTGGCCCCCGGTACGCCACAGCGCGGCCGCCCCATCTTCGAGCGCCCACGTCCGCAGTCGCCCGGCGCTCCCGGCTCCCGTCCGATGTCCTCGACGGCCCCAGGCGCACGCCGTCCGATGCACCCCACACGTACCTTCCCCGGAGGCACAGGAGGTCCTGGCGGCGCACCTGGCCGTCCCGGTTTCACTCCCGGCGCACGTCCCGGCTTCCCTGCCCGTCCCGGATTCGGAGCCCGCCCAGGTGGCGCTCCGGGTGGTCCAGGCGGAGCCCCCGGCGTAATGCCCGGACCTGGCGAAAAGCCAGGAATGCGCCCCGCAGCACGCCCTGCCTCTCGTCGCGGCGGACAGCGTTACGAGAAGACCAAGGAAGGCCCGATGAAGGGCTTCCAGCCGCCACCACGCTTCGGCGGCGCCCAGATCTCCCGCGAACCGGTGCCGATCACCCGCACCATCACGGTCACCGAAGGCATCAGCGTCAAGGACCTCGCCGAGAAGCTCGACGTTCGCGGCAAGGATCTCATCGCGACCCTCCTCATGAAGGGCGTCTTCGTCACCGTCAACCAGTCCCTCGAAGGCGAGTTGGTCAAAGACGTAGCCCGCCAGTTCGGCGCCGACGCGACCATCATCTCGGTCGAAGAGCAGCTCGAAAACGAGGCCATCGAAGGCTTCCTCGAAGACACCACCGGCATGGTCGAAGTCGTCCGCTCGCCCGTCGTCACTGTCATGGGCCACGTCGATCACGGTAAGACCTCGCTCCTCGACGCCATCCGATCCACCGACGTCGCAGGCGGCGAAGCTGGCGGTATCACCCAGCACATCGGCGCCTACAAGGTCAAAATCACCAAGCCCGACTCCCCGGCCTTCGGTCGCGAGATCGTCTTCCTCGATACCCCCGGCCACGAAGCCTTCACCCGCATGCGTGCCCGTGGCGCCAAGGTCACCGACATCGTCGTCATCGTCGTTGCAGCAGACGACGGCGTCATGCCCCAGACCCTCGAGGCCATCGACCACGCCCGCGCCGCCAACGTGCCGATCATCGTCGCGGTCAACAAGATCGACAAGCCCGAAGCGAACCCCCAGAAGGTCATCCAGCAGCTCACCGCGCGCGGCCTTCAACCCTCCAACATGGGTGGCGACACCGAGTTCGTCGAAGTCTCCGCGAAGAAGCACCTCAACCTCGACAAGCTCGAGGAGATGATCTGCCTCGTCGCCGACGTCAACGAACAAAAAGCCCAGCCCGACCGTCCCGCCGTCGGCACCGTCATCGAAGCCAAGCTCGATCGTGGCCGCGGCGCCGTCGCCAGCATCCTCGTGCAGAACGGAACCCTCCGCACCGGAGACAGCTACATCGTCGGCAACACCTTCGGCAAGATTCGCGCCATGTTCGATGACCGCGGCCGTCCCATCACCGAAGCCGGCCCCTCTACCCCGGTCGAGATCCTCGGCCTCGAGGGCATGCCCGACGCCGGCGACACCTTCCTCGTCATGGCAGACCGCGACAAGGCCAAGGGAATCGCTCAGTACCGCAAGATGAAGGAGCGCGAAGCGCAACTCGCGAAGTCCTCCCGCGTCTCGCTCGAAGGCCTCGCCGAGCAGATCAAGCAGGCTGGCATGAAGGACCTCAACCTCATCCTCAAGGGCGACGTGCAAGGCTCCGTCGAGGTCCTCGCCGACTCGCTCCAGCGCATGTCCACCGAGAAGGTTCGCGTCCGCGTCCTGCACTCCGGTGTCGGCGCCATCACCGAATCCGACGTTCTCCTCGCCTCTGCCTCGAACGCGGTGGTCATCGGCTTCAACGTCCGGCCCGACCGCAAGGCCGCCGAAGTTGCCGAGCGCGAAAACGTCGAGATTCGTCTGCACTCCATCATCTACGAACTGCAGGACGAGATCACCAAGGCGATGTACGGCCTCCTCGAGCCAGTCTTCAAGGAGAACTACGCCGGTCGCGCCGAAGTCCTCAACGTCTTCAAGATCACCAAGGTCGGCCAGATCGCCGGCTGCCGCGTCACCGACGGTCTCATCAAACGCGACCAGCAGGTACGTCTGCTCCGCGAAGGCGCCGAAGTCTGGAAGGGCAAGATCGCCTCCCTCAAGCGCTTCAAAGACGATGTCTCCGAGGTCCGTCAGGGCGTCGAGTGCGGTATCGATCTCGCCGGTCACAAGGACATTCGTGTCGGCGACATCATCGAGTCCTTCACCACAGAAACCCTCGCCGCCGAACTCGGCCAGAACTCTGCCGCAGCCAGAAAAGCAGAGAAGGCCGAGAAGGAACGCGAAGCCGCAGCGGCTGCCGCAGCAGCCAACGCCGAAAACCCGGTCAACGCGTAACCAAACCCAAACACGCAACACACAAAGGCCGGGAGCGATCCCGGCCTTTGTGTTGCCGTCTCCAACCCTGGACGTCTCTCTAGCAGCCGCACCCGCATCGTCCACACTCGTTGTCTCACACAAACTACGGCTTGATTCTGTATAAACCCGACGGCCAACTCGACGTTCGCCTGTACTATGGAACGAAATGGCCCAACCGCTTAGACGCCTCGCCGACGATGTAATTCAAACCTGGCACACGATGCCGAAATTCCAGGCGCTACGCTGATATGGCGCTGTTCTTCAGAACGCCCCCACCGTCCTTCGCGAGCGCAAATTCTACTCCGCCGACCACGCGATGTCCGGCATCCTGCGCTTTCACCTGCTCGGGCGTCAACTTGACGTAGATGTAAACGCAATCAACACTACGCCGGGCAACGGCTACGCCTTCCTGCGAGAGTTCTTCGTCCGTCGAATCTATTTCCGAGAGTTCAGGCAGCTGAACTTCAACAACTGCCTCGATCTCGGCTGCAACACCGGCGTAGTCGCCAGCCTCTTGAAGCAGTTGGCAGGTCCCGACGGTAAAGTGGTCGGCGTCGATCCCCTCACCTACCCCAACAACACATTTCGCTCAAAGCTGGGCACGATACCAGGGCTAACGATTCATCAAGGGGTTCTTTGCGGGGAGTCTCTCCGTCACGACTCCGCCGCCCTCCACGCCATGTGCGACCCCTATAACTTCGACAGCAACCTGGCAATCACCGTAAAAGAACTGATGCAGACCTACGGGATCGAACACGTTGACTTCTTGAAGATGGATATCGAGGGCGCCGAATTCGCCATCTTTCGCGACTCCGTGCAATGGCTCGACGAAGTCGACAATCTCGCGATGGAGGTCCACAACACCGTCGGCGACCCAACGGAAATCATCCAGCGCCTCCAGCAAAAAGGCTTCCGCGTAAAGTGGCTCGACGACGCCGGTTATCCCGCAGATCAGCGCAACGCGGGCTATATCTACGCCTCCAAAATCGGTTCGCTCAAAGACTAGAACTCCTTCAGCCCTCAGCTTCTCGCCAACGTCCTTTCGCTTCCAGGTAACCCAGGGCTCTAGCCTTGGGTTTCACACGCAACCGCGGAGCGGTTTCCTCTCTGCCGAAGGCAGGAGCGAAGGCGCAGCGACTGATTCATTGCCTTTGCTTTTGCCGTTATCTTTTGCTCTCGCGGACTAGCTAACTCGCCGCTTTCCACAGCAAAAGCCTTGACAGGCCTGATAACCTTAAATCAGCAAAATAAGCCCGGCCAACTGCCGGGCCTTTGCATTTAAGCCGTCAGGACTTGACCAGCGAGTCCAGACTCATGTCTTCTGGTTTGAAGACTTTGCGCACTTTTCACCCAGGAGGGGGAGGTACCATGCCGAACATCATCACCGAGCCACCAAGCGAGACCAAATTCGACCTCTCTGCCATCCAACAAGCCCTCCGGGAAAATAAAATCGACGGCTGGCTCTTCTACGACCACCACCATCGCGACCCCCTCGCCTACAGCATCCTCGGCCTCGACCCCAATGCCCACGTCACCCGCCGCTGGTTCTACCTCATCCCCACCCACGGCGAGCCGAAAAACTCGTTCACCGCATAGAAGCCGGACGCCTCGATTCCCTCCCCGGCACAAAGTCGGTCTACTCCTCCTGGCAGGAGCTCGAGGCCCAGATCGAAACCCTCCTCGCAGGCCAGACGAAACTCGCCATGCAGTACTCGCCGCGCAACGCCATCATGTACGTCTCCATGGTCGACGCCGGCACCATCGAGCTCCTTCGCAGCCTGGGCAAAGAGATCGTCAGCTCTGCCGACCTTGTCAGCCACTTCGAAGCCGTTCTCACCGACGCCCAGCTCGCCACCCACTACGTGGCGCAGCGACACATCGACGAGATCCTCGCCGCAGCGTGGAGCGAGATCGGCACCCGCGCACAATCCGATGGAACTGACGAGCACGCCATGGTCCAGTACCTGCAGCAGGCGATGGCACGAGCTGGCCTCGACTGGGAGCACGGCCCCAACGTCAGCGCAGGCCCCAACTCCGCCGACTCCCACTACGAGCCCACCGCCGCCAGCTCCCGTCCCATCCGCAAGGGCGACTTCGTCCTCATCGACATCTGGGCCAGGCTCAAGAATGACCCCTCCGCCATCTGGTACGACATCACCTGGACCGGAGTCGTCGGCCGCGAGCCCACCGAACGCGAACACCTCATCTTCAACACCGTCCGCGATGCCCGCGACGCCTCCATCAAAGTCGTGCAGAACGCCTTCTCGGCCAACCAGCCCATCGCCGGATGGCAGGCCGACGACGCCTCCCGCAACCTCATCCGTGCCGCCGGCTTCGGCGACTGGTTCACCCACCGCACCGGCCACAACATCGGCACCGTCCTCCACGGCAACGGAGCCCACCTCGACAATCTGGAGACCCACGACGAGCGCCTCCTCCTCCCCAACACCTGCTTCTCCGTCGAACCCGGACTCTACTTCCCCGGCGAGTTCGGCATCCGCAGCGAAGTCGACATGATCGCCCGCAAAGGCAAAGCCGAGGTCACAGGTCGCATCCAGACCGAGCTCGTCAGGGTGTAGCCGTAGATTCTTCAAAGAATTCGCATACCTCAGCCCAATCGTTGGTAGCTCGGTGAGCCACGAATTAGTATCCGCAACTGGTATCATCAGGATTGAAATGACGACGAACGTACAAGCGCCGGCGCGGGTCGCTGGCAAATCTTCCTCTCTTCCGACCATGGTCCTGGTCGCGGGTTGGCTCATCCCCGGCGCAGGTCACCTGCTCCAACGCAAATGGATCCGTGGCAGCCTCCTGCTGGTCTCGATCGTCGCGATGTTCAGCATCGGCCTCGCTCTCAAGGGCAAAATCTACTCGCCCAACACCGGCGACCTGCTCGACATCCTCAACTTCGCCGGCGACCTCGGCAACGGCCTGCTCTACGTTCTCGCGCGGATCTTCGATCTCGGCCAGGTCACGGTGCAGGTAGCCACCGCCGACTACGGAACCAAATTTATGGTCGTGGCCGGCCTGCTCAACATCATCTCCGCCGTCGACGCGCACTCGCTGGCCACCGGGAGGAAGCGCTCGTGACCATCTCGCACTTCGGAGCAGTTCTGCTCTTCGCTCTCTTCACCTCGATCGTCTTCGGCATCACGCAGCGCTCGGAACCCCGCACGATGATCCGCTTCGGTGCCTTTTGCTTCGTGCTCTTCGTCGGCGGCACCATCGCGGCCAGTTGGATCATGTGGCTCATCAAGCACTGATCGGATCACCTCTCTTCCCACGCAAAACGTTGCAATCGACACCCCTTTGCCATAGGCTGGATGTGGCACTCAAGTTCTTCGCGCACCATCACGGTGTCGCCCACTGAAGAATGCGGGAGTGGCGAAATGGCAGACGCACTTGGTTTAGGTCCAAGCGGAGAAATCCGTGGGGGTTCGAGTCCCTTCTCCCGCACCAATATCTGAAAGCAACCCAACCCCCGAAAGAGATTCGATGAGCCAGCAGAACCCTAATCAGCCTCAGGACAAGCAGCCCCAGCTCAAGCTCACAAGCACCACAGACTATCGTGACGGTTACGCCAACAGCGTTCAGGTCCGCATGAGCGTCTGGGACTTCTTCCTCGTCTTCGGCACCATGAGCCAGGACAACCCCGAAGAGTTGAACGTCAAGAACTTCCAGGGCATCTATCTCAGCCCCCAACAGGCAAAAGCCCTCTGGAACGTGCTCGGCCACAATCTGGCTCAGTACGAGCAGACCTTCGGCTCCATCACCCTCGAGCAGCTCCCCCAGACCGAAGGCCCCATCAACTAAAACGTGCGACCCCAAGGCAGCACTGACGAAGACGGGCAACGAGCTTTCGAGAACATCCCTCTCTGGATGCTCTACCCACTCTTCTTTGTCGCCGTCTACCTCTCACACTTTCGCCTCCTTCGCCTCCCTTACTTCTGGGACGAAGGAGGCTACTACATTCCCGCCGCGTGGGACTTCTTCCGCACCGGCACCCTGATCCCGCAGAGCACCGTCACCAACGCCCATCCGCCACTGCCTTCGATCCTTCTGGCCGCCTGGTGGCACCTCTCCGGCTATGTCGTCAGCGGCACCCGCACTCTGGTCTGTATGGTGGCCGCAGCCGCACTGCTTGGCGTATTCAAACTTGCAAGAATGCTGACGACCTCGGGAGTCGCCGCAGTCACGGTCGTACTCACCGCAATTTATCCCGTCTGGTTCGCACAGAGCACCCTCGCTCACGCCGACATCTTCGCTGCCGCTTTCACCCTCTGGGGCTTAGCCTTCTACTTCAACCGCGAAGACACGGCACAGACATCCTCGAGATCCGGCTTGAATACGATCTACGCCGCGGCAATGTTCTCTCTCGCCGCTCTCTCTAAAGAAACATCCATCGTCACACCAGCAGCGCTCGCCCTCTGGGAGATCGTTCTTCTGCAGCAAGATCGCCGCGAGCCCCGGTCACGCGGACTCCATTCCCGCTGGATCGTCGCGCTACTAGCCCCCATCCTGCCGCTCGCCGCCTGGTATGCGCATCACTATCGTCGGACCGGCTTCGTCTTCGGCAATCCGGAGTTCCTTCGCTACAACGCCACCGCAAATCTCAACGCCTATCGCATCGCCCTCTGCCTTTGGCATCGCCTCCTCCACCTCTTCGCACACATGAACATGTTCGTGCCCGTCGTGTGCATGATCGCCGCGATGTTCATACCCGTCGCTCCCACCACTACGCGGCTCCCCATCTCTCGTCCGGCACTCAAAGCCATCGGCGTAATCCTCCTTGCCAACTGGATCGCATTCTCCATCCTCGGAGGCGCTCTCCTCACTCGCTATCTGCTCCCGATGTACCCGCTCATCCTGCTCGTCTGCGTCAACACCTGGCGCCGCCGCATCCCGGAGCGATGGCCTCTCCTCGCCGCCCTGAGCGCTTTTGCATTACTCGCCGGCATCTGGATCAACCCGCCCTACGCCTTCGCGCCCGAGGACAACCTGACTTACCGCGACTTCGTCGTCCTCCACCAACAGGCGATCCGCTTCATCGATCTGAAGTACCCCCAGGCCACCGTACTCACCGCATGGCCCGCCGTCTCCGAACTGAACCGCCCCGAACTCGGCTACACCAATCACCCCATCAAAACGACCCCCATCCAAAACTTCTCCCTCGACCAAATTCAGAAGGCAGCCGCCGACCCTGGGAGTTATGACGTGGCGCTCCTCTTCTCCACAAAATGGGCTCCTTCGGCAAATCGCATAAATCTCGGCCGGCAAAACGAGTCGGCGGACACAAAGTACTTCGACTTCCACCGCGATCTTTCTCCGGCGGAAGTCGCGATACTCCTTCACGGCGAAGTCGTCTGGCAGGCGCACCGCAAAGGGGAGTGGGCAGCCGTCCTTCACTTCCCCGCATCGTCGAAGCAACGCTCCTCCCACTACAAAAACCCTGACCCTCTATACTCATATCTGTGAAGAAGCGCCTTCAAGTTCGCTCAATCCTTCAACGGCCATGGCTCCTTTCGCTGTTTCTGCTATGCAGCGTCCCCGGAATCTCACAATCCTCGGAGCCATCTGATACCGGGGGCCGTGTCGTCCTCGTTCTTCCCTTCGACAATCGCTCCGGACAAGCAGTCCTAGGTTGGGTCGGCGATTCGTTTCCCGACACGCTGAACCAGCGCCTCACCTCCGCAGGCTTCCTCACCATCGCCCGCGAAGACCGGCAGTATGCGCTCGACCATCTCGGCCTGCCCATCGACTTCAGGCCCTCCCGCGCGACCACCATTCGCATCGCGCAAAATCTCGACGCCGACTTCGTCATCGTGGGCAGCTACAACGTCGCGAATGGCCGCATCGCGGTACAAGCCCAGGTGCTCGAGGTCAAAAACCTCAAGCTCTCTGCACCCCTGCAGGATTCAAGCGAGCTCAACCGCCTCTTCGACGTAGAAAACGCCATTGCATGGAAGGTGGCGCGCCAGATCGACCCTCACTTCAACGTGGCCCAGCAGACCTTTCTCGCCGCTTCGGGCGGAGTCCAGCTCAGCGCCTTCGAAAACTACATCCGCGGCACCGATGCACCAACCTCGCAAGAGAGAATCAAGCGCCTGCAGGCAGCCATTGCGGCGAACCCGAACTATCCCGCAGCCCTTCTCGCTCTCGGCAAGGCACAATACGCAGAGCGAGAGTACGATCAGGCCGCAGCAACCTTTGCGAAGATTCCTCAAACGGACCGCCGCGCTCTCGAAGCAGGGTTCTACATAGGCCTGTCCCGCTTCAACACCGCAAAGTACGCCGAGGCCGAATCAGCCTTCGCCTTCGTCGCCAGCCGGCTGCCGCTGCCCGAAGTTGTCAACAACCAGGCCGTCGCCTCCAGCCGGCAGGGCCACAACGCCGTCCCGCTCTTTCAGCGCGCCTCAACCGCCGATTCCAACGACCCCGACTACCACTACAACCTCGCTGTCGCCCTGTTTCGCCAAGGCGACTTCGCAGGAGCCAAACGCGAAGTCGACCTCACCCTGAAGCTGCGCCCCGCAGACACGGAAGCAGCACAGCTAAAGACCAGCATCAGTGCGGGCCGAAAACCCCCAGTTACCGCCGCCACATCCGCCACCGGCACCACGGCATCGTCGGACTTCGACCCACTCGAACGCATTCGTCGCACCTACTCAGAAGCCTCCTTCCGTCAGGCCGCCTTCCAACTCGACCAGATGCGCGCCATCCGCCTGGCCACCTTACCGCCGACAGAACAAGCGGCAGAGTACACCCGACAAGGCCACGAGTATCTCTCGCAAGGTCTGGTCCCCGAAGCCGAGCAAGAGTTCCAGACCGCGATCGCCGCCGACTCCTCGAGCGCAGAGGCGCATGCGGGACTCGCCCAGGTACGGGAGCGCAGCGGAAGCGTAGTGGACGCTCGAACCGAAGCTCAAAGCTCACTCAAGCTGCATCCCAACGTCACCGCCTACCTCGTTCTCGCCCGGCTCGATCTGCAGACCAACGACACAGCCGCCTCGGCAGCAAACGTCAGCAAAGCGCTCCAACTCGAACCGAAGGACTCCTCAGCGCAGGGCATGCGTCAGGCCCTCCAGGCGCGCGGACAGAGCCTGCCATGACCTCCATCATGAGATTCGCCCTCCTCTTGTTAACGGCGATCTCCTGCGCACTGTCCACACCGTTGTTCGCCGCTGCCGACTCCCCCGGCACCGTCGTCAAACTCACCATTCACGACACCATTCAGCCCATCACCGCGGACTACCTGCAGCGCGGCCTTCGCGAAGCCGCGCGCGTTCACGCCCAGGCAGTCCTGATCTCAATGAGCACCCCCGGCGGCCTGCTCGAGTCCACCCGCCTCATGGTTCAGGCCATCGAAAACTCACCCGTCCCCGTAATCATCTTCATCTCACCAGCGGGCAGCAGAGCAGGCTCGGCCGGATTCTTCATCCTCGAATCAGCCGACATCGCCGCAATGTCCCCCGGAACCAACGCCGGCGCGGCTCATCCCATCGTCGAAGGCCGCCAGCTCGATCCCATCCTCAAAGACAAAATTGAGAACGACGCCGCGGCCTTCCTCCGCTCCTACACCTCCCGGCGCGGCCGCAACGTCGAAGCCGCCGAGGACGCCGTTCGCAACTCGAAGTCCTACAGCGACGAAGAGGCGCTGAAACTGAAGCTCATCGACCTCGTCTCTGCCGACGACGCCACCCTGCTCAAAACGCTGGATGGCCGCGAGATCCATCGCTTCGACGGCACCACCCAGACCCTGCATCTGCAGGGAGCAGAGATTGTTACCACCGCTCCCTCCCAGCGCGAGCGTCTGCTCAGCAAACTCACCAACCCAGACATCGCCGTCCTGCTTCTCGTTCTCGGCGGCCTCCTCATCTACCTGGAGTTCAACGTTCCCGGCACCGTAGTTCCCGGCTCCATCGGCACGCTCTTCATCCTTCTGGGCCTCTTCGGGCTGAACCTCCTTCCCGTCCGCCACACAGCAATCGTTCTCCTGCTGGCAGCGGCCGTCATGATGTTGCTCGAAGCAAAGTTTGGCAGTCACGGAGTCCTCGCAATCGCCGGCATCGGCTCACTCGTCTTCGGCCTCGCCACCCTGGTCGACGGCCCCATCCCCGAACTCCGCGTCCATCTCGCGACGGCCCTGGGTGCGGGCCTCGGCTTCGGCGCCATCTCCTTCGGCCTTGCCTGGATAGCGCTCCGTGCGCGCCGCGGCAAGGTCCTTACCGGCCCACAGGCCATGATCGGCGGCACCGCCGTCGTCCGCACCCCGCTCTGCCCCACAGGCCAGGTGGAGATTCGCGGCGAGCTCTGGCAGGCCTCCCTCCGCGGGAAGGAGTCCCTCTCCGTAGGCTCTCTGGTCTCCGTGCGCGAGCTCGATGGCCTCGTTCTGATCGTCGAGCCCGTCGATAAGGCCATTTGACGCGCCGCCGGAGCCCCATCCGCCTCCCCGCCAGAGTAGACTGAAAGAACAGTAGTTTTTGAATAAGGGAGTCTTTTCTTGATGTTGAATGTGTCTCGCCCGTCGTGGGTTCGGAACGTTGTACTTTGCCTGCTGCTCCCCGCGGCAGGATTAACCGCCAACGCACAGGCCACCCCACAATCGGGCCTGGACCGTCAGCTCTCCCGCCTCGATATCGGCGTGGTCGCCTCCGCCATCATCAACAAAGACTCTAACGGCACCGTAGTCATCAACACCGCTCCAAAGGCGGTCAATCTCCATCCGGGCAATACCGTAGGCCCGCTCGTAACCATCCGCTATACGAAATCCCCATACCTCGGGTTTGAGTTCAACTACGGTTACGCCCGATACACCCAGACCTTCAAGCCGTTTGGAACTGCGCCGGTAGGTGGAGTCCAGCAGAACGCCTCCGAGTACACCTTCGGTTACGTCGCCCACTTCCGCCGTGAGTTTCATGGAATCGCACCCTTCGCCGGTGGCGGCGCCGGTACAACCGCCTTCCGACCCACACCGGGCGGCGGAGAAGGCCTGAGCCCGCAGGCACGCGCCACCTACTACTACAACGTCGGCGGCGACTACATGCTGAATAAGCACTTCGGAGCGCGCGCTGAGTTTCGCCAGCTGTTCTTCAAAGCTCCAGACTTCGAAACCAACTATCTCACCATCCAGAAACACACCACCGAGCTCCAGCCTGGGTTCGGCTTTTTCTTTCGCTTCTAGCCAGTAACACCGGCCGCTGCTGCGCCTGCTTTACAATCGCAGCGGCGGCGGCAGTCTGGCCGACAGAGGTCCCACCCCATGATGTCTCTCCCGCTCCTCTTTGCCATCGTCATCGTAGTTCTCTACCTGGTCAACTCTCTCAACATCCTCAAAGAGTACGAGCGAGGCGTGATCTTCCGCCTGGGTCGGGTCAAGCAGGCAGCAGCCGGCCCGGGCATCATCTGGATCTTCCGCCCCCTCGATCAGATCGTGCGCGTCAGCCTCCGCCAGGAGGCGATGGAGGTACCCCGCAGGACGTCATCACCCGCGACAACGTAACCCTCAAGGTCAACGCCGTCATCACCCTCCGCGTCGTCGACCCCACCAAGGCCGTCATCGAAGTCGCCAACTACATCTACCAAACCTCGCAGTTCGCCCAGACTACTCTGCGCTCGGTGCTCGGCGAAGTTGACCTCGACGGACTCCTGGCCCACCGTGAAGCCCTCAATATCCGCATCCAGACCATCATCGATGGCCACACCGCCCCCTTCGGCGTCAAAGTCGTCTCCGTCGAGGTCAAGCAGGTCGACATGCCTGAATCCATGCTCCGCGCCATGGCCAAACAGGCCGAGGCCGAACGCGAACGCAGGGCGAAGATCATTCACGCCGAAGGCGAGTTCAACGCCGCCGCCAAACTCGTCGAAGCCGCCCAGCTCATGGCCACCCAGCCCATGACCCTCCAGCTCCGCTACCTCCAGACCCTCACCGAGATAGGTGTCGAGAAAAATACCACCATCGTCTTTCCCCTTCCAATGGAGCTGATGAACCTGTTCAATAAGACGACACTCACGCCCGACGCGGCGCTGGAGAAGAAGGTCTGACCGTGAACAGCCGCTACCAAACCGACGATGACTTGCAGGATCTTCACGACTCTCGCGGACAGGATCGCGAGATCTCGCTTGGCGCCACCACAATCCTTGGCATCTTCCTCGCGCTTACACTGCTCTGCGCGGTCTTCTTCGGCTTCGGCTACTCGCTGGGAAGGCGTTCGGCCCCGCCCGCCGTCAGCGCAGCGGAGCTCCCCGCCGCAAGCTCTGAGTCCAGCGCCTCCAAACCCGCGCCGGGAAGCCCCGCAACCCACACAGCGCCCTCTTCGCCTCCAATCCAGGCCGACGACGCGAGCCAGACTGCCAGCCTCTCCGACGCTCCGGCCACCGCGTCCACCGAGCCGAACCAACCCACTCCCGCCATCACCAGAGTCAAGGCCGTCGCCGCAGACTTTCGCCCCGACACTCGCACCGAACCAGCGATCAAGCCCGTCACCAGGCCAGTGTCGCTCGCGCCAGCCGTGTCGGCAGCACCGGGAGTAGCTGTCGTCCAGGTAGCCGCCGTCTCACACCAGGAAGACGCCGACGTTCTAGTCAATGCCCTGAAGCATCGCGGCTACAACGTAGCCATCCACAAGGAGCCGCAGGACAAGCTGCTCCACGTACAGATCGGACCCTTCCCAACCAAAAAGGATGCCGACGCCATGCGGCAGCGTCTTCAGACAGACGGCTATAACGCCATCGTCAAATAGTCCACCGGCTTCATCTCCGGCGGCAGCGCCTCTACGATCGCGTTCCTGACCGCCCGCATCAGCTCCTCCCGCGTCGCATAGTCCGACGGCTCGATCGCCGGCAGCAGTTGAACCCGCGCCAATCCAGGAGTGATGGCGTTGCTTCCTTCCTCATCATCGTCTGCGTCCCCGACACAGCGATAGGAATAATCGGTGCCTTCGTCTCCTGAGCCAGAAAAAATGGCCCCTTCTTGAAGGTCGAGAGTCTCCCATCCAGCGAGCGCGTTCCCTCCGGATATACCAGGATATGCAGCCCTGAGCGTAGCGCATCCACAGCAGCCGCCACACTGGCCTGTGCGGCATCGCGACGACTGCCACGCTCTACCGGCACAAACTTCGCCAGCCTCATCGCCTTTCCCAAAAGCGGGATGTTCATCAGCTCCTTCTTCAGCAGAACCGAACTACGCCCCGGAAGAAGTGGAATTGTGACCGGAGGATCAAGATTGGAGACATGATTGCTCATGAAGATGCAGCTGCGTCCGGCTGGAATATTTTCAAACCCGCTGATCTCGATCTCAATTCCAGCAGCACGCACCCCCGCGTTCGTAATCCACATCGCAACGCGATAGAGCCGGGTGATGTCTCCGACCAACAGAGTGTAAGGAATGCCAATGATCCCGGCGATTGGACCGAGGGCTAGATAAACAAAGGCGAGCTTCAGGGTTGCGAACATACCATCTTCAAGGATAACAGTCGCGACAGAGCCTCTCGTCCGCCGCCTTACCTGCTTGAAGTTCCTCTCGCGATCGCCGCCGGAAGCTTCGCGTAGATATTCCCGAATCCGCCATTGGAGAGAATCGCAATAACGTCTCCCTCGCGCAACTCCGGCACAATCGCTTCGACGATCGCCTCGGCATCTGCCAGCAAACTCGCAGGCACGCCACGCGTGTTCAAAGCACTCACAACATGATCAGGATGCAATCGTTCGTCCGCTGGAATGCTCTCGGATTTGAAGACCGAAGCCAGCACAACACGGTCCGCCAGCGCGAGGCTGTCCACCAGATCGACCTCAAACACATTCCGTCTCAGCGTGTTCGATCGCGGCTCCAGCACGGCCCAGAGTCGCCGGTTCGGATAGGACTCGCGCAGCGCACGGAGAGTCTCCCGAATCGCCGTCGGATGGTGCGCAAAGTCGTCGATGACCGTGACGCCCCCCACCACCGAGCGAACCTCAAGCCTCCGCTTCACACTCTTGAAGGTCGCCAGCGCCTCGACGATCGCCTCCGTCGGAACACCCTGCCCCGCTGCAAGCGCCGCCGCCGCAGTAGCGTTGAGCGCGTTATGCGCCCCCGCCATCGGCAGGCTCAGATCAGCAAACGGAGCACCCGCGCGGGTGACCGTCCAGCGAGTCAACGCCCCCTCATGCCGCAGATCCGCAAGACGCCAGTGCGACAGAGGATCGAAGCCGTAACGCTCGACCGCGCAAAAAGCCTTCTCCACGCATTCACTCACGTTCTCGCTGCCATCGAACGCAACAATCCGCCCCCGCCCCGGCACAAGATTCACCAGCCGCTTGAAAGCAATCTTGACCGCCGCAAGATCAGCATAGATATCCGCATGATCGAACTCGACGTGAGTCAAAATCAGAGCGTCAGGAAAGTAGTGAAGAAACTTTGGCCCCTTGTCGAAGAAGGCGGTGTCGTACTCATCGCCCTCCAGCAAAAACGGCCTCGTCGAACGAACATGAAAACTGGTCCCAAAGTTCTCCGCAACGCCGCCAATCAGAAACGACGGCGCCAGAGCCGGGTTTTGTCGAGACGCAACTTCATAGATCCACGCCAGCATGCTCGTAGTGGTCGTCTTGCCATGCGTCCCGGCAACAACCAGCGACTCCCGCCCCGGCAGAAACTCATCATGCAGAATCGATGCCATCGAACAAAATGGAATGCGTGTATCCAGAACACATTCAAGCTCGACGTTCCCCCGCGAGATCGCGTTTCCAACTACGACCAGGTCCGGCCTCGGTTCCAGATTGTTCTCCGAAAAGGGTTCACGAATCGGGATCTTAAGCGAAGCAAGCAGATCACTCATCGGTGGATAGGCCGCCGTGTCTGACCCCGTAACACGGTGCCCCTGGAGCTGCAGCATTCCGGCCAGCGAAGCCATCGCCGTACCGCAAATACCGATCAGATGAATGTGTTTGGAATTTTGCATGTCGCGAGACTCCAGCCTAACCGCTCACCGCTGCTTCGAGAAGGTGCATCCGCGGATTCCTCGCGTCGGCGAGGTCCAATCTGGCGGAGATACCCAGCGGCAGCGTCACGTTATACATGCTCACATGTCCACACCGCAGCCCAACGGCGATCGGACCATCAAACTCACGAAGCGAATGAAGAATCGCGCGCTCCAGATAGTCCCTTTCCTCCAGCGAAACACACTGCCCCATATCCCCAAAAACGATCCCCGTCACTTTCTCAAGAACTCCCGCATAGCGAAGATGCAGCAGCATGCGGTCCCACTGATACGGCTTGGTTCCGATATCCTCAAGAAAAAGAATGCTTTCCCTTTCAATGCGCGGAGCATAGGGAGTACCCAGCGTCTCCGCGAAGATAGAAAGACACCCGCCAGCGACCACGCCCTCCGCCTGCCCCCCACGCAAGACACGAAGACCCTCCCCTTCACCCAGCGACCAGGTAGTATCTTCCTCCAGACTGTGCCGCCAACTCGGCAGGTCCACGCCATCATCCCGCGAGAAATCAGCGGCGACCATAGGACCATAAAAAGTAACAAGGTTAGCTTCATTCTGAAGCCAGCAATGAAGCGAGGTATGGTCGCTATACCCAATAAACAGTTTTGGATTCGAGCGAATAAGCCTCGCATCAAGATAGGGCAGCAACTCAGCCGATCCCCACCCACCGCGCGTGCAGACGATCCCATCAATCTCCGGATCCGCAAAGGCTGCATGCAAGTCATGCAGACGATCTTCAAGTTTGCCCGCATAGTAAAGCGGCCCGCTATCCAGAGCATGCGGGCTCAGCATGGTCTTGTACCCCAGACGCTGCAAGCGGGCTATGCCGTGCTCCACCAACTCCGGCTTAGGAGTACTCGCCGGCGACAAAACCGCAAGAGTCGCACCCGAACGCAGCGCACCCGGCTTGATAAGAGATGTTGTCACAGTCCCACGACCTCACCGCGGCAGATAATCTCCGCAGGCCCCGTCAAGCGCATCACGGCGTCGCTCGAAGGCCATACCGTTCGCTGAGGTCCACCCTCTGCAATCGCAATCAACTCCCGTTCCGTGCCGCAAAGCGCCATCGCCGCAGCGGAAGAAGCACAAGTTCCCGTGCCTGACGAGGTCGTAGGCCCACAACCCCTCTCAAAGATGCGAAACGCTATCTCCGAAGGGGACAGAACCCGAACGAACTCAACGTTAGTCCCGTGAGCAAACAAAGGACTCACGCTGATCTGCGCCCCAAGCTCCTGCCAACTCAGACCATGCGCGCTGAAATCATCGCTGTCGACCAAGAGAACAAAGTGAGGGTTTCCAACATTCACCATCGCGCCTGGCACCTCGCCCACTCCAGGCAACACAATCGTACGCTGCATCACGCGCGGAACGCCCATCTCGCTCTCGATCAGATACAGCGGATCGTTCGACTCAATCACATGACAGCTCCGCATTCCACCATGAGTTCCGAGCGCGACCTCCAGCCGTCCTTCGCTACTCGCCAGCCACGCAGCAACGCAGCGCGTTCCGTTACCGGAGAGCTCCGCCTCGCTGCCATCTGCATTGAAGAGACGCAGAAAAAACTCGCCGTTCGCCCTTCGATCCAGAAACTCGATACCATCCGCGCCTACACTGGTGTTCCGCGCACAGAGCTTGCGGGCGAGTTCAGCATGCCGACGCTGCGCCAGCGGTTCCTCAATGATCAGAAAGTCGTTACCGCAAGCATTCGCTTTGACAAAGTCAATCATGTGTTCCTATTGTGCCTCAAGGCTGCATATATGGAATCGGCAGACGTTACTTCGGCGATGCAACATTGGATCGGTCAGATTTATAAAGACGTGCGCAGGGCTGGCCGCTGGTGCAGAGGATCGTCAGCTCGGTAAGCCCCTGAGGATGCATCGCAACAGCAGCCGCCACCGGATCTCCAGCGATCGCGACAACATACCCCGCGTGCTCAGCAGGCGCAGCCAGCGCCGCCTGAAAGCTGTCGTAATCTCCTTCGTTGACTGTCTGCCGCAGAGGAATTCCAGCATCCTGTAGCGCTCCGACGTGATCGGAGTTGTACATCAAAATGGTCGAGCCGTAAGGGAACTCGCCCAGCTGGCGAGCCAGCGCCGTCTCAAACGCAACACGAGTGGTTGAATTGACCAGCGCCTCTTTGAGTACCAGCGGCGTGCGGTACATCATTCCGACGGTATTCAAAGCGATCAGCAGAAGAACCAACGGCTGCATCAGTCTTTTAGCAAGCGGCTGCGTCTCGCTCCATCGCCGCTCCATCCACTGCACTGCCAAAAATGCAAAGATCGCAAGTGCCGGCAGCAGCTCCATCCCATAGCGCGAGTTGTAGTATGAGTGCGGCCACAGCTGCGGAATGAAGATCGGCACCGAACCGTAAGCTACCGAATAGATGTAAAAAGGCAGAGGCATCCAGAGCAACAGCGACGACAGTGCGAGGCGGCGACGTATAGCCAGGATCAGTCCACCCACGGCCGCGGCCATCAGCAGAAACCCCGTCTCCCAGAAGGCCGCATCCACCTGCGCAGTGCGCGTATAAAACAACAGCGCCCACGCAGGGTTGTGCCATCCGCGATGGTGGTGGCCATTAGGCGGCATCGTCTTCTTTTCGATCGCCGCCGCCGAGTAAGGCCCACGCAAGAAGTCCAGCGGATCATGAAAGAAGTGCTGATTGTAGGCCAGCCAGCTAACAGGCCCGGCAATCACGAGCAGGGTGAAAACAACAAAAGAGGAGCGACCTTGCGCCACACCTCACGATTGCGCGCGAGTGAGAAAGTTACAACGCACCAAACCGCAGCACCAAGAATCCATCCGTCGTAACGCGTAAAAACAGACGCCAATATGAAAATAGCAAGCAGAAGCAGGCGGCGGCTAACGGCGCTCGGTCGAGAACCTCTGATTGCAGCGACGCATTCAACGGTAAGCAGGGTAGTCCAGATGAGAAGCATCAGGAACAGCGGCTCGGTCATCGCCGTGGTCGACAAATAAAGCAGATTCGGATTGAGCGCGTAGAGAGCCGTCGCCGCAAGAGCCCATCGAGGAATCATGAGCCACCGCGCGAGACGATAGATCCCGGCGACGCTGGCGATGTAGCAGATCAGCGAGGGCCAGGCGCCCGCGAGTCCGTTCTGCCACCATTCAACCTTTTGCACAAAGGGCAGCATTAGCAGATGAGGCAACGGCAACCAGACTCCACCCAGTTGGACGAGGCCGGGGTTGCGCGAATCCAGAATGCGACGAGCGATTCCAAGATGAGCAACAGCATCACCGTACAGCAGCAGATATCCGCGAGAGTAGGACAGCAGCAACGCGATGAAGGACAGTAGCACCGCCGCCAACGCAACTGGAAAGGTCTCCTGTCGTGTCGCCGGCCGCACCTCTTCAGGATCAAACTTCGCGTCGGCCGAGTCCGCGGCACGGGCCGCAAAGGCCGATGCCGCCGGCTTGTCGAGCCGGGAAGTTCGAGACGATTTAGACCCCCGCATGTTCAAGATGCGAGATCTCCAGAAAGAGCTTGAAGCGTTCATCGATCTCTTCGCGAGACACATTCTGCATACGCTCGGTTCCGAACCGTTCTACCGCGAACGAACCCATCACGCCGCCATAAAACATCGCGGTGCGAAGAACCGCAGGCGTCAACTCACGCTGAGATGCGAGATATCCATAGAAGCCGCCTGCAAACGAGTCCCCAGCCCCAGTAGGATCAACAACCTCCGCAAGAGGAAGAGCCGGTGCCCTGAATGGACGCAGCGCCCTGTCAACACCAGGGAATGAGCGATCGCCGAAGAAAGCGGTCGCGCCATACTCGCCATGCTTGACCACCAGCGTCTTCGGTCCCATGGTAAGCACCTTCTCGGCCGCCAGAACAAGATTGCGCTCACCGGCCAGCATGCGTGCCTCACCATCATTGATCAGCAGCACATCGAGCTCACGCAGCACCTTGGCAAGGTTCGCAGAGTGATCGGCAATCCAGTAGTTCATCGTATCGCCGCAAACCATCCGAACGTTGGACATCTGACTACGCACACGAGACTGCAACACCGGATCGATATTCGCAAGAAAAAGATACTCGCTGTCTTTATACACATCCGGAATCTTCGGCTCGAAGGTCTCGAACACATTCAAGTCTGTACCTAAAGTCTTCGCCTCGTCCATATTGCCTGAGTACGAACCGGTCCAGTGAAAGCTCAGCCCCTCCGACCGCTCGATACCCCTCGTATCGATGCCGCGACGAGTGAAAACCGCTTCATGTTCAGCAGTAAAGTCTTTCCCCACGACGGCAATAACACGTACCGGCGTGAAGTAACTGGCAGCAAGCGAGAAGTGTGTTGCCGCGCCACCCAGGCAGTCCTTCACAGCACCATGGGGAGTTTCAATGTTATCGAATGCGACCGAACCTACAACAAGAATTGCCATAAACTCCCTTTTGGAACACCAGTTTTTTTAATTAGTAACTATCTTCAGTACATAAATCTAAGAACCCGAATAATTCACTCTAGAGATACTTTTCGAGGAGCAGCGACAGCTTTTGCTTTGTCTCCGCTGGAATTGCCTTGCGATCGGTAAGAATGGCGTGTTTCAAAGCTTCAACGCAGGCGCAACCCTTCAGCATATCCGCAGGCATCGCCGCAACAGCCGCACGGACCACCTTGGAAGCATTGTCTGCATTCTGATGCATCACGGCAACAATCTGATCCACGGTGACGTCGTCGTGACCCGCACGCCAGCAGTCGTAATCAGTGACCATCGCCACGGTGGCGTAGCAGAGCTCGGCTTCGCGAGCCAACTTCGCCTCCTGCAGGTTAGTCATCCCAATCACATCTGCGCCCCAGCTTCGGTAAAGGTTCGATTCCGCCCGGGTGGAGAACTGCGGACCCTCCATGCAGACATAGGTCCCACCGAGCTTGCCGACAACACCAACAGCGTCACAAGCCTGTTTCAACACGACAGCCAACGGCGCACAGATCGGATCGCCGAAGGCGACATGAGCAACGATGCCGTCGCCAAAAAACGTAGAAGCGCGAGCGAAGGTACGGTCGATAAACTGATCCGGAATTACGAAGTCCGTCGGCTTGTGTTCTTCTTTCAGCGAGCCCACCGCCGAGACCGAAAGAATCGAATCGACACCAAGCATCTTCATCGCAAAAACGTTGGCGCGGAAGTTCAATTCACTGGGAAGAATGCGATGACCACGTCCATGACGAGCAAGAAAAGCGACATTCCGGCCTTCGAGTTCACCCAGAACAATAGCATCGGACGGATCGCCGAATGGAGTTGTCAGGCGTTCCTCACGCACATTGGTAAGCCCTGGCATGGCGTACAGGCCGCTTCCCCCGATAATTCCAATCTCTGCCTTCTTCAAAATAACCTTGCTCCCTTTAGCGGACACGTTGCGGCTGGCTACTTCGCCCCTATGGAAGTATACCGTTGCAGGCTGCTTTCACTGACCGCGCCGAAGGATGCCAAAACCCTTGACATAGACAACGCCGGTTCTGTCACTGGCATAACAGCCTGTTGCATCGGCCCCTGCGGCTGCATGCTCGCGATCGTGTCGCGCAGCTTTCTTGCGAGCGCCAGCTTGAAACCTTCACCAATGAAAACAGCATCTCCAAAGCGAGAGATCAGAACATCTCCTCGTTCGTCGAGTAAACCAACTCCGTCTCATCGGCTTCATCTTTCTTCCGCTCCACAACGTTGGAGTACTTTCTCGGAATCTGCGCCGCGTAGATGCGGAGGAAAGAACTCGCCGAGTCAGCATTCTTCCAGCGCGAGTAGTAGAGCAACCCGATAGAGGCCGTTGACTCCTTCTCCGCCGCAGTCACAGCCGATCTGCGTTGCGCTGCATAGTAGACACCGCCGTTCCACTCCGGCGCCAGAGCAGATCCAATCTCCCTTCCACCGAACAGCTCGGCAAGAATGCGAACATCCAGTTCCCCCATCACGCCGATGTCATATGGGATGTACTCCGGGTCGAGCAGCGGATGAATATTCGGCAACCGAATCACCGGCACCGGCGCATGCGCCATATAGGCCTCCGGATTCATGATCTCGAAGCTCGAAGAGGGAGGATTCGCAAGCACACCACTGAACGCCGCCTCTTTGCCCGCCTTGACCAAAATCGCCTGCTCGAAGCTAAGCCCTTCGCCATACGGAAACAGTAATGACTCCTGGAGCAAGAGAGGAGCCCGCGCCATCACCGGCGACCCTCCTGCATCCGTCACCTGATCCTTCAACTTGTCGGCTAGATCCGGCGCGTCCGCAATCGTCTTCCCCGATGGCCGCAACGTGTAGTCGATGAAGACCGCCATCGCCTGCCCCTCCGCCACAGCCGTACGTGCGGTGTCTGCCTCATCCACCTGCAGATGGTGATTGTCTTCCTGCACGTTATAGGAAGTGTTAGCCAGACTCACGTCAGACCAGCTGGTCAGATTGATCCTCTGATCCTGCAGCGCGTGAGTCAGTTCATGCGCCAGCACCGGCTTCTGCTCGTCAGGCTCGATCCAGTCAAGCAGGTTAACCGTCTTCGTCTTGTTGTCGTAAAAGCCGGCGACCTGCTCGGTCAACAGCGACAGCAAAAATGGTCGAAGATGAAAATCACGATCGAGCATCCCGAACTTCTTAAGCACAACCTCCGACCGCTCCATGCGCTTGGCGCCTTCATCCTCGTCGAACTTCTGCTTGAGATACCGATTGACCTGATCGCGCGAGATAAGTTTGCGTTTCACGGCATGCTCAATCGGCAACTTGGTGTCGCTGCTGACGAAGTTGAGAATCTCGTCCACAGAACGAAAGAGCTCCTTCGCCTGCTGCTTCGTCATCGGCTGCTGACTCGTCGCAGGCACATTTGGCTGAGGAATACCTTGAGTCGCCGTCTGCGCTGCGTACGCCGCAAAACTGACCGACCACAGCGCAAACGCCGCGATCATCCTCGTCGAACCCTCACTCCTGGCCCAAAGCCTTCCCAGCAACATAACCCTCTCGATCCACCGCTATAATCAAGTGTACGCAAGTTTCTTGCATCAATCCGTCATGAGTTCACCAGCACAATCCGATATCTCGATCTCCTCAACTTCGACTCCCGCCTCACAGCTCGCGGCGCTCCTCGAGAACACCGGCCTGGCCCCTTTGCACAACACCGGCTGGATCCGTGTCACCGGAGAAGACCGCGTCCGTTGGTTGAACGGCATGGTAACCAACTCAATCCAGCATCTGACTGCTGGCGAGGGCACCTATAACTTCCTCCTCAGCGTTCAAGGCCGCATCCAGGGCGACGCCACCATCTTCGCCCGCCCAGGCGATCTCCTCATGGAGACAAGCTCGACCCAGGTCGCGAACTTAGTAGCGCTCCTCGACCGGTTCATCATCATGGACGACGTCGAACTCGCAGACATCAGCAGCACGCGATCGGGTCTGTTAGTCGCTGGGCCGAAAGCAGCCTCGCTCCTGCAGCGAATCGGTCTCAAAACCGATAATCTCGAAGTCCTTGCGATGCGCTCGCTCACCTGGAACGGCACCGAAGTGGACATCCTGCACGCCTACAGCCCTCTGGTCCCACGGTACGAGCTGTGGGCCGACGAAGCGACAACCGCAGAGCTGGTCAGCATCCTTCAAAGCCTCGGCACAACGCTCTGCGAAGATCAAAGCCTCGAATGGCTCCGCATCCTCGAAGGCACTCCGCAAATCGGAGTTGACATCCGCGACCGCGAGCTCCCGCAGGAGACCGGTCAGACTCGCGCCCTGCACTTCGCCAAAGGCTGCTATCTCGGTCAGGAGATCGTGGAGCGAATCCGTTCCCGTGGCAACGTCCATCGCACCTTCAGCGGCTTCCGTCTCGCAGGCGACCTCCCCCCACCGGCGCAGCACTCCAAGCAGACGGTAAACAAATCGGCGAACTCACCAGCGTCGCCGCCATTCCACTGCCCGGCGAAAACCTCACCACCATCAACTTCGGACTTGGCTACATCCGCCGAGAGGCCTTAGACCGCGGCCTTCCAATCGTTCACCCCGGCGGTGTCGCCATGCCGGTCTCGCTTCCCTTTTCGCAGTCTGCAGCCTCCGCGCCCCCGGTTGCATCTGAACCTCCTGAAAGAGTGTGATCATGCCTGAACAGAACAAACCCTTCGTTGTCACCGACCGCCGCAAATTCACCATGGACGGCGAACCACGCCCCGACGCCGACCCTTCGCCAGAAAGAGAAGAGCGCGAGGCAAGGTCGGCCGAACCAGCAGCTGCAACGCCGCCCCCGCCCGCCGCGCCCGAGACACCGCAAGAGCCCGAACTCCCGCCAGCCCCTACCGCCGAGCAGAACGAACAGGCAAAGCGCGCCTACGAGATGACCGCTGATCGCCTCGACACCGCGATTCGCTCGGCCAACCCCGGCATGGACCACCCGCCCGCCATGAGCTTCGATCAGCTCGTCCAGTCGGTCTACATGACCTCCATCTTGCAGTTGGGCGGAACCACGCAGGAGGGCCAGCAGCCCCAGGTCGACATCCTCGGAGCCCGCCAGAGCATCGACATGCTCCAGGTCCTCGAAGACAAGACCAAAGGCAATCTCTCCCCGAAGAAACCCGCCTCCTCGAAAGCGCACTGTTCGAGCTGCGCATGGCGTTTCTCGAAGTCACACAGGCACTCGCACGGTCCGCGGCCGCCAAGGCCCCGGCTGGCGCAGGGCGTCCAGGCCCCACAGGCCCCAGCATCGTCCGCTAACGATGGAGGCGACCCTCACGTTCCTCGGCACCGGTACCTCGATGGGGGTGCCGACCCTCGGCTGCGACTGCACCGTCTGTACCTCCGCCGTCTCTCCACAAGGAGACCCGCGCAATCGCCGCACCCGCCCCTCCATCCGCCTCGACTACAACAACCACACCGTCCTCGTCGACACCGGCCCGGACTTCCACGCGCAGGCAATCCGCGAAAACATCCGCCACGTCGACGCCGTACTCTACACCCACGGCCACGCTGACCACGTCCTCGGCTTCGACGACCTGCGACCGCTCAGCTTCCGCGTCAAAGGCGACCTGCCCATCTACGCCGACGACGCTACAGCGAACAGCCTCGAGCGCATCTTCGAGTACACCTTTCGCAAAGAAGATCGCTACCCCACCAGCGCCCAGGTCGAAATCCATCGCATCGATCCAACGCCAGGATCAGGAGTCGATCTCTTCGAGCATGCTTTCGCAGAATCCCGGTCACCCACGGCCGTGAGGAGATCACCGGCTACCGCTTCGGCAACGCGGCCTACCTCACCGACATGAGCGACATCCCCGCCGAGAGCATCCCGCTGCTCCAGAATCTCGACCTGCTCATCCTCGACGCCCTCCGCCGCGATCCTCATCCCAGCCACTCGCATATCGATAAATCCGTAGCCATCGTCGATCAACTTAAACCGCAACGAGCCTTCTTCACCCATATGAGCCACGACCTCGACCACGAAATCACCGAGGCCGAGCTCCCACCTCACGTTCGTCTGGCCTACGACGGCCTCAAGATTACCTTCGAGATCGCCTGATGCAGATATTCCGCCAACTCGCCGACATCCCCGCTGACTTCGGCCCTTCGATCGCCACTATCGGCAACTTCGACGGCCTCCATCGCGGCCACCAGTGGGTCATCGCCGAGGTCGTAGCACAGGCCCGCGCAGAAAACATCCGCTCCATAGCCATCACCTTCGATCCACACCCTGCGCGAGTCATTCGCCCCGAATCCAGCCAGCCTCTCATTACGCCGCTCCCGCAAAAACTCGAGCTGCTCGCAGCCACTGGCATCGACGCCGTTCTCGTACTCCCCTTCACCACCGAACTCTCCCGTATGACCGCCCGCACCTTCGCCACCGAGGTACTCTCGCAAGCCCTCCACGTCACCCAACTCCACGAGGGAGAAAACTTCCGCTTCGGTTATCAGGCCGAGGCCGGCGTCGAAAGCCTCGAAGCTCTAGGCCGCGAACTCGGCTTCAGCGTGCGTGTCTACGCACCGCGCCATCTGCGGGGAGAGACCATCTCCTCAAGCCGCATCCGCCAGATGATCGCCGAAGGTGACGTCACCCACGTTCGCGCTCTCCTCGGCCGCAGCTTTGCAGTCTGCAGCACTCCCGCGTCGGGCCGCGGCTACGGCACCCGCTACACAGTCCCCACCATCAATCTCGCCCCCTACCCCGAGCTGCTTCCCGCAAACGGCGTCTACATCACCTCGCTCACCGTCGGCACCGGCCCCTCAAGCGAAACCTTTGACGGAGTCACCAACGTAGGCAACCGCCCCACCTTCGGCGCTGACTCCTTCACCGTCGAAACCCACCTGCTGAACTTCCACCCCATCGATCTCAACGAGTCCACGCCGCTTACCCTGACGTTTCTGCGTCGTCTTCGCGCAGAGATGCGCTGGCCAAATCCCGAAGCACTCAAGGAACAGATCGGCCGCGACGTGACCAAAGCAAAACGCTACTTCAATATATGTCGGGCGGTGGGTTCGAAACTCCACTCCGCTCGTCCTTAGACTTCGCGGCCATCACCGTTGGTTTAACCGGAACCGCAACCACCTGCGGCTCAGGACGAGATGTTTCAGGCATCCTCGGCTTCTCCTCATCCGGTACCGGCGCAGCGAAAGTTGGAGCAGCAGGCTTCGGCCTCTCCCCGTTGGGCGCGTCCAAACTCTGTTCCTGCTTCGGCACCAGCGGCGGTACAGGTTTAGCTACATTCGCCGGACTATTCGTCGGGACATCCAACCTCTTCTTCGGCGCGCCCGTCGCAGGAAAAGCCTCATCCGGCTTGGTCGCAATCGCGGCCCTCATAAAGTCCATCCACATCGGCAACGCCGCTCTCGCCCCGGTCTCCTTCTCACCCAGCGACTCGCGATCGTCAAATCCAATCCACGTCCCACACGTGATCGATGGCGAAAACCCAATGAACCAGGCGTCCGTGAAGTCGTTCGTGGTCCCTGTCTTACCGCCCAGGGGATGCTTCAACTGCGAAGCGGAAGCGCCAGTCCCATATCGAACCACCGCCTGCAGAAACTGCATCATCGTCCGCGCCGTATCAACCGAAATAACCTCCGACACCTGCGACGGAGCAGCATCCAGCGGGAGGCCATCCGCCTGCGTCACCTTGCGAATGTATCGCGGCTCAATCCGAATGCCGTCGTTCGGAAAAACACTATAGGCGCTCACCTGCTCCGCCAGCGTAATATCCGCCGAACCAATCGCCACCGGCAGAAACACGGGAATGTTGCTTGTAACTCCGAATCGATGCGCCGTGTCAATCACCTTGCGAATTCCGTACCGGTCCGCCAGCTTCAACGCCGGAATATTCCTCGATTCGGCGAACGCGTTCAGCAGCGACATCGCGCCCTTGTAGTCTCCCTCGTAGTTATGCGGCGTATAAGGCCCATTCGGCGTAGGAAAGGTCGCCGGTCCATCGACAATGATGTCCGTAGGCTTAGCGCCACCCTCAATCGCCGTCGTGTAAACATACGGCTTGAAGGATGAGCCTACCTGCCGCTGCGCCTGCGTCGCGCGATTGAACTGCGACAGCGCAAAGTCCCTGCCCCCCACCATCGCCAACACCTCGCCGGTGGAGTTATCCACCGCCATCATCGAAGCCTGCGCCCCTGAATCCTGCTGCAGCGACACCTTCAACGCGCCGTCTGTCGCAATGCTCTCAACCCGCACGTAGACAACATCGCCCGTGCGCAAGAAACCATCGCCGTCGATGTTCTGTGTCCATCTCCAGTCTTCAGGGGTAAGCACAACCTGCTGCGCACCGAGCTTCACCGTCACCTTCTTCGCAGTAACAGTCGTCACCACGCCATGAACGTAGCTCCCCTTCTCAATCGGCTGCACCCAATCCGGGTGGCGATAGCTCTCAACATCCGCTCCATCCAGCACCACGTTCGGCAGCCTGCCCTTCCACCCACGCCGCCGCTCGTACGTTGCCGTGCCATCGAGGATCGCCTTGTTCGCCACCTGCTGAAGGTCGAGATCGAGCGTCGTATAAACCTTCAGCCCCGCGCCATGCACCTCTTCCACGCCAAACTGCTTCTCCAGTTGCTTTCGCACCTCTTCCACAAAATAAGGAGCGACGCTGTTCGCAGGCGGCTCCAGATGCAATCCAAGCGGTGCCGCTTCAGCAGCCTCAGCCTGACGCTTCGTAATCTTGCCGTCGGCAAGCATCTCGCTCAGTACAAGATTCCTGCGCTTCAAAGCACGATCAGGAAACTTGATCGGCGAATACGCCTCAGGCCCCTTCGGCAGCGCAGCCAGAAGTGCAGCCTCCGGCAACGTCAGATCATGTACTTTCTTGTTAAAGTAATACTCCGACCCAGCCTCAAACCCATACGTCCCATGCCCCAGATAGATCTGGTTCGCATACAGCTCGAAGATCTGCTGTTTCGTAAATCGCCGCTCAATCTGAACCGACAGGAAAACCTCCTGCAGCTTGCGGCCATACGTCTTCTCAGACGAAAGAAACAAGTTACGCGCCAGCTGCATCGTCAGCGTCGATGCCCCCTGTGCCCTCCCGCTCGAATGCAGATCCCGGTACGCAGCCCCCACCGCCCGCACCAGGTTCACCCCCCAGTTGCTCTCAAAACTCTTGTCCTCAATCGAGATAATCGCCTGCTTCAGAACCGTCGGAAACTCCGAGTAAGGCAGCACAACACGCCGCTCCAGCGCAAACGAGCCGAACGGCTTCCCATGCACATCCAGCAGCTCCGTCGTAGTGTTCGGACGATACCGCGCCAGGTCATCCATCTGCGGCAGATCGATGGAGTAAACCAGCATCAACCCGCAAAGCGCCCCAAAGACAGCAGACAGCCCAAGCAGCGCATAAAACGTAACCCGCCTCGCAATACGACGACTCGGATAATCAGGCCCATTCAGCGTGGCGCGCCGAAGCGCACGTTGCCAATCGGGCATCTCATCAGGCGTTGGCGGCCTTGTCTCGCGGCTGTGTAAGCTCTGCACGAAGTCTCACGATAGCACGGCAGTGCAAGCGTTACTCTCCCACAAAAGGGCCAATCACGGCTAAAACAATCAGCCTAAGCAGACTTGCTCTTCAACAGGTCCAGCGCCTTCGTCAGCTGTTCATCCACCGTCACCGCAGGCTTCTGCAGCGGCTGCTGCGCCTTCTCCGCCGGAGTCGTCGTGTCTTCTTCCGCCACCGCATCCTCGACGTTCGAAGCCACCAGCACTCCCGGCGTAACGCCATCATCCTGCAGCTTCTTCCCCGAAGGCGACTCGTACTTCGCAATCGACAGAATCAACGCCGCACCATCCGGCAGCTCAAACGTCTTCTGCTGTGCGCCCTCACCAAACGTCTTCTCGCCCACCAGGTCCGCGCGTTTGTTATCCAGCAGCGCCGCAGCCACCAGCTCCGCCGGCCCCGCCGTACCACGATTCACCAACACCACCACCGGAGCCGTCGCATTGATCGCCTTCGAGGCCTCCGCCGTAAACGTCTGCTTCGCTACCTTCTGCCCCTCCAGCATCGCAATCGTGCCGTCCTTCAGGAAGAAGTTCGCCAGCCGCGTCGCCTCCGGCATATCCCCCGCCGCAACATCCCGCAGATCCAGCAGAATCTTCTTATTCCCCACCTTCGGCATCGCCTTCAACTTCGCCTCGATCTGCTGCACATGATCGTGATCCAGTACCGCCGGCTTCAAATACAGAATCGACGCGTTCTCATACATCGTCTCCGCAACCGGCGGCAGCGGTGTCGAAACCCTCGTCATCACAATCTTGTCCGGAGCAGCCTTCCGCGGACGCACCACCGAAACCGTCAGCTCACTCCCCGGAGCCCCCTCCAGCAGCAGCTGAATCATCGCCAGCGAGATATCTCGCGTATCCTGCGGTCCGATCGCCTCAATAATGTCCCCATCAGACAGATTCGCCTTATCGGCCGGGCTCCCCGGCACCACCGAAACCACGGTCGCGTACCCAAACCGCTTCGAAACATTGATCCCCACCTGCGCCTTGCCGCCTTTGTCCGCTTTGAACGCCTTATAGTCCTCCGGCGTCAGATAGCTCGAGTCCGCATCCAGCGACTCCAGCAGCCCACGCAGCGCACCGTTGGTCACCGCGTTGATATTCGGCTCCTCAACATAGTCCGTCTGAATATGCCGCAGCACCTCGCTATACACATTGATCTGGCGATAAGCACCATCCTGCGGCTCACTCGCAGCGCTCACTGGGTTAGAGTTCACCCCTAGGAACACGGTGACTACCAGAACAACCGAAACAGCGAGCAACAAAATCTTCGAGATCTTAGGCATAGTTCAGTGCGACTCCAATGGGGACATTCCCGGCACAATACCGTTTAGACGCTTCCCGCAGGCAAACGATCCCGCCCGCCGGACAACCTGAGACAAAATGATACTCTCGATCCATACAGAGTGCGCCTGCAGTCGCTATAACACTTTGGTGGCGGTGGACAGAATCGAACTGTCGACCTACGGGTTATGAGTCCGTCGCTCTAACCATCTGAGCTACACCGCCGATGTGTGTAAGGGGTATGCCGGCACAAAACTCCTCTGTATTCAGAGTGAACCATCGCCACGGCACAGCCATCTCCAATCATACTTGATTCCGGCCACAGCGAAAAGCCGGCCGGCGAGAGCCCTCAGCAGGTCGACGAGAGCCCTCAGCAGGTCGGCCAAGACATAAAGCCGACCATCCTCGGCGTAATCCCCGCCCGCCTCGCCTCCACCCGCCTCCCCCGCAAGGTCCTCCGCACCCTCGCCGGACGCCCGATGCTCGCCTGGGTCTACGAGGCCGCCAGTGCCTGCCCCCAACTCGACCGCGTCCTCATCGCCACCGACTCCGACGAGGTAGCCGAGCTCTGCCACCGCAACCAGTGGCCCGTCCAGCTCACCTCACCCGACCTCCCCAGCGGCACCGACCGCGTCCACGCCGTCGCCCGCCACCACCACGCCGACATCTACGTCAACATCCAGGGCGACGAGCCCCTCCTCAAACCCCAGCACCTCACCGCCCTCCTCCGCCCCTTCACCCAGCATCACGTCGAAGTTTCCACCCTCAAAGTCCTCTGCACTCCCGAAAACATCGCCAACCCCAACGCCGTAAAGGTAGTCACCGCCGCCGACGGCCGCGCCCTCTACTTCTCCCGAGCCACCATCCCCTTTGATCGTGATGGACAAGCCCGTGACGGCGCCGCACCTGAGTACTGGAAGCACATCGGCCTCTACGCCTACCGCAAAGCCACCCTCGAGCGCTTCCCCACCCTCCCCCCAGCCTTCTCGAACAAACCGAACGCCTCGAACAACTCCGCTTCCTCGAAAACAACATCCCCATCCACGTCGAGCCCACCGAATTCGACACCATCGGAGTCGACACCGAAGAGGACCTCCAGCGCGTCGAAGCCCTCCTCCGCTAACATCGCTCCCATAAAAAACGTCATCTCGACCGAAGCTGTTCACAGTCTCATCGTGAACAGCGCAGTGGAGAGACCCCCGTATTTCGCTTTTGCAGTTGCCTTTGTCTCTCTTCTCTTGCAGTTGCCTTTATCTCTGTTCTTTTGCAGTTGCCTTTGTCTTTTTTGTTGTCATCCCGAAGGGATTTGCTGTCATCTTTGTTCTCTTTCCAAGCCAATAATAAAGAACGTCATCTCGACCGAAGCTGTTCACAGCCTCATCGTGAACAGCGCGTGGAGAGACCCCCGCATTTCGCTTTTGCAGTTGCCTTTGTCTCTCTTCTCCTGCGGTTGCCTTTGTCTCTCTTCTCCTGCAGTTGCCTTTGTCTCTCTTCTCCTGCAGTTGTCTTGTCTTTTTTGTTGTCATCCCGAAGGAGATCTGCTGTCATCTTTGTTCTCTTCCAAGCCAATAATAAAAACGTCATCCCGACCGAAGCTGTTCACCGTCTCATCGTGAACAGCGCAGTGGAGAGACCCCCGTATTTCGCTTTTGCAGTTGCCTTTGTCTCTCTTCTCTTGCAGTTACCTTTTGCCTTTCTTCTTTGCAGTTGTCTTTGTCTTTTTTGTTGTCACCCGAAGGGGATCTGCTGTCATCTTTGTCCTCTTCCAAGCCAATAATAAAAACGTCATCTCGACCGAAGCTGTTCACAGTCTCATCGTGAACAGCGCAGTGGAGAGACCCCCGTATTTCGCTTTTGCAGTTGCCTCTGTCTCTCTTCTCCTGCAGTTGCCTTTGTCTCTCTTCTTTTGCAGTTGCCTTTGTCTTTTTTGTTGTCATCCCCGAAGGGATCTGCTGTCATCTTTGTTCTCTTTCCAAGCCAATAATAAGGAACGTCATCTCGACCGAAGCTGTTCACAGCCTCATCGTGAACAGCGCAGTGGAGAGACCCCGTATTTCGCTTTTGCAGTTGCCTTTGTCTCTCTTCTTTTGCAGTTGCCTTTGTCTTTTTTGTTGTCATCCCGAAGGGATCTGCTGTCATCTTTGTTCTCTTCCAAGCCAATAATAAAGAACGTCATCTCGACCGAAGCTGTTCACAGTCTCATCGTGAACAGCGCAGTGGAGAGACCCCCGTATTTCGCTTTTGCAGTTGCCTTTGTCTCTCTTCTCCTGCAGTTGCATTTGCCTTTTTTGTTGTCATCCCCGAAGGGATCTGCTGTCATTTTTTGTCTCCGTAGACTGTTCTTTATCGTCATCCGCAATGCAACGGAGAATCTGCTGTCATCTTTATTCTTCAATCTGACAAGAATCACGGAAAGCTATAAACTAAACCTCCACGCGCGGAGCCGCAGATGTTGCTCGAACTAGCCAAACCCGTAGCTCTTCTCCTCTGCCTCCTCTCCCTCTTCGCGGTCTTCCACACAGTCTTCTTCACTCTGGAAGACCCCCAACTCCTCCTCCAGCCCCACCAGGCCATCCGCGACCGCATCCTCGACTCCCTCCTCCTCCTCGCCCTCGCCGCCGGCATCTCCCTCATCGGCGCCTTCATCTTCCGCGAAGCCGAACCCCACCCCCACCCATCCCTCTCCGCCACCCTCCCCCTGCAGCTCTTCTATTGGGCCACCGCCATCATGCTCCTCCTCTTCCCCCTCGCGTCGTTTCTCGAAACCCACTACATCTTCACCCCCACCATCCGCTGGTAGCCGCAGAAAACCTTGTCAAGCCCCGAAAAGCGATAAACCTCTAATAATCAACGTTTTACGCGTGGCGTATGAGTTCTACCCAATTCGCTATACTTGATTCAGACTAGGAAAAAGCCCCGGCGACCCCGGGGCTTTTGCGTCTCAAGTCGACGATTGTCACTAAGTCCTTTGACTGGACATATTTAGCTTTAAACCATTTGCAATGAATAATTTACAACGAGCAGTTGTTCTAAGTAGCTGATACGAAGCATTTTAGACAGGGTAATGGGGGAGGGGGTACCCCTTCAGCCAGGAAAGGAGTTCACGTGTCAACGAAGGGAACCCATCACCCATCGAGCCGGCATCTTCCGACTCAGACCAGGGGAGCGAATCGAACCTCCAGTCCCTCTGCGCCCACCGTCACCTTCACGCCCTCAAGCGACCCCACAATCCACTGCGCTTCTTCCAGCTCTTCGGCGGTATGGGTCCCCACCACACCCAGCACAGGGCATCCAGCATCCAGCCCGGCACCCACACCCGAAGGCGCATCTTCCACCACCAGACACTCCTCCGGCTTCAGTCTCAACAGCTCCGCGCCACGCCGGTACGGCTCCGGGTCAGGCTTGCCCCGCTCCACCATGTCCGCGCTGATAATCCGCTCCGGGATCGGCAGTCCCGCCGCCTTCAGCCGAACCAGCAAAAGTCTCCTGGTTGCCGAGGTCACAATTGCCCACCGCTCCGCCGGAAGACCCTCCAGCAGAGCCTTCGCCCCCGGCAACACCACCAGGTCCGCCACATCATTCATCTCCAGGTCCTCGATGTACCGGAGCCCCTCCTCCGCATCGATATCCGGGCGCAGCGCCCTCACAGTCTCGATAGCCCGCACCCCATGCGGCACCTCGTAGATCTCCGCGTTGGGAACCTCATAGTGCTCCGCCCACTGCCGCCAGCAACGCACCACCGACCCAATCGAGCTGACCAGCACCCCATCCATATCGAACAGAATGCCCTTCGCCTTCACGCAGACCTCTGCGCTCAAGCGCCACGTCCCTGCAGCACAAAGTTCTTCGCCGCCGCCAGCACCCGCTCCACCGACTCCACCGAGCAGCTCTCGCAGTACACCCGCAGCAAAGGCTCAGTTCCCGAAGCCCGAAGCAAAACCCACGTCTCCGCAGCGTTCGGTCTGCCAACACAGTCAGGATTCTCCAGAAAGAACTTGATCCCGTCCAGCGTCTCGACCCGAAGCACCTTCAACCCCGCAAAGTCCGCCGTTCCCACCGAGTCCTTCAGAGCCTTCGCCCTTGCAATCGCAGACTGCTTCAACTCCTCATCGATGTGCATATCGATTCGTCCATACTGGTGCTCGCCGAACTCCTCCTGCAACGCAGCAACAAGCTGGCCAAGCGTCTTCTTCTCATCGGCCATCACATTGGCCAGCAGAAGCGAGTTCAGCATGCCATCCCGCTCCGGCAGGTGCCGGCTGATGCCAATGCCACCCGACTCCTCGCCGCCGATCAGAATCTCCTGCTCGAGCATCAAGTCGCACACATACTTGAACCCGATCCCATGCTCATGCAGCCGCCGCCCATACTTCGCGCAGATGCGGTCCAGCATCTTCGTCGTGTTGAACGCGCGAGTCACATCGCCCGGCCATTTCTTCCGCTCCAGCAGCCACTTCAGCAGCACCGCGAAGATCTTGTGCGCATCGACCACGTTGCCATGCTCGTCCACCGCACCAATGCGGTCCGCATCCCCATCCGTGATCAGACCCGCATCGCACTTCTCCGCAACCACAGCAGCCTGCGAAGCCTTGATGTGCGGCAGAATCGGCTCAGGATTGATCCCCGGAAACGCAGGATTGATCTCATTTCGAATCTCGACAAACGGAATGCCTGCCTTGGCAAAGATCCCCGCAACAACTCCGCGGCCCGCGCCATACATGCAATCAACCAAAAACCTGTATCCGGAGGAACGAATCGCATCGAGATCGACAAAGCGCGCAATCGCAGCAACGTAATCCGTGTTGAAGTCGACCGTCTCAATCGGCGCAGGTTTCGCGGCCTTCGCCAGTGGTTTGTCCAGATAGCTCTCGATCGCAGACATAATCGAAGGCTTCCCCGAGCCGCCGTAACTGGCCTTGTACTTCACGCCATTCCACTCAGCCGGATTATGGCTCGAGGTAATCATCACGCCGCCCGCAGCCTTCCGCTCACGCACCGCGTACGAGAGCGCAGGAGTCGGCGTAATCTCCGCGGCCATAGCCACTGGAATGCCCGCCCCGGTGAGCACTTCGGCAACAACCTTCGCGAAGGAGTACGAACCGAATCGCGTATCGTAAGCAATACACACCCCGGCAGCCGCATCTTCCTTCGCTAAAACGTAGTTCGCAATCGCAGCGGCCGCGACCCGTACATTCGCATACGTAAAATCGTCCGCGATGATGCCCCGCCATCCATCCGTGCCAAACTTTACAACCGTCTCAGCCATAGTTTGTTCAATTTTCCTGAATAAATTAACGCACGACAAGATGACGAATGAAAACCATTAGATGAGATCTTCTCGTCCAGCACTCTTCAACTCTGCAACGACTTTGCCAACATCCTGCGATCGTTCACGAGTCGTAATCAGCAACGCATCTTTCGTCTGAACCACAACAAGATTCGTCACACCAACCAGCGCAATCACTTTACCTGGAGCATGAATGTAGTTCCCGCTCGAGTCGATCGAGATGCAAAGCGGATCTTCGCCCTCGAAGACATTCGCCACCGAGACACTCTCCGGCGGACAACCAGACGCATGCTCATGCAGCGCCGACCAGCAGCCCAGATCGTTCCACTCGAAGTCGCCAGGAAGACTGTAGATCTCAGCGCACGCTTCGCCCTTAGCCGAGCGCGGCTCAAGCACCGCATAGTCGATGCTGATGTTGTCGCACAACGGATAGACCTCCGCAAACACGCGGTCGAACTCCTCCTTCGAAGTTCGATAAGCCGCAGCAATCCGCTCCAGCAAAGGAGCCATTGCAGGACAGTGCTCGCGAATCGCATTCGCCAGAGTTCGCGCACTCCAGAGGAAGATTCCTCCGTTCCAAGCATAGTTCCCCGAGGCAACGAACTGCTCGGCAACCTCTGCGTCAGGCTTCTCCGTAAATCGCTTCACACGCCGAACCGCAACTCCGGATTGAGGCACCTTCGAAGGATCTACAACCTCACCCAACTCGATGTAGCCATAACCAGTCTCAGCCCGCGTAGGAGGAACACCAAGAACGACAATCTTCTCCCCACTCGCAGCAAGCGCGATGCCAGCCCGAATCACCTCTGCGAATCTCGCTCCATTCTTCACCACATGATCCGACGGAAAGATGCCAATCACCGTCTCCGGATAGCTCTGTTCCAGCAAGAACGCAGCAAGCGCACACGCAGGCGCAGTATTTCTAGCCGCAGGTTCGCTAAGGATATGTTTGCGGGGAACTTCGGGAAGTTGCTCGGCGATCAGATCATCCAGCAGGCTGTTCGTAATCACCCAAACTTCAGCAGGATCCACCAGCGGAGCCAAACGCTCAACCGTCTGCTGAATCATAGTGCGCTCTCCATCCAGAGCCAGCACCTGCTTCGCCCGCGCCTTCCGGCTTCGAGGCCAGAACCGTGTTCCGCTGCCGCCTGCAAGAATCACCGGAGCGAACTTCTGCTCCGTCTTACCGCCTTCAATGGGCATAAGCCTCCGTCTTAGTGAAAAGGCCGCACCGTAAAGCAGCGCGGTCCAGACGCAAGATCAACAGCTAACTCAACGTTGCGAAGTAATCCCGCATTCGCTTTACGCCTTCATCCACAACATCGTGCGATACAGCATACGAAAGTCGGATATGCTCCGAAGTCCCAAAAGCTTCACCCGGAACAACCACAACGTGAGCCTCACTCAGCAGCTTCGCAGCCAGATCCGATGTCGACTTGATACCACCCTTGCCAATGAACTTGCTGACATTGGGATACACGTAAAAAGCTCCCTGCGGCACAGTGCAGGTCAGCTTCGGAATAGTCTTGAATCCTGCCAGAGTTTGATCGCGCAGCTTGATGTAGTCGGCGCGCATCTCCGTCACGCACTCCTGCGATCCCGTCAGTGCTGCAATCGAAGCTCGCTGCACCATGCTCGCGGTATTTGAAGTGCTCTGTGACTGTAGCTTGCTCATCGCCGCGATAATCGGTTTCGGCCCAAGTGCAAAACCAGCTCTCCAACCTGTCATCGCGTAAGTCTTAGACAGCGAACCAAGCACAACGATGTGCTCCTTGCAGTCCGTGAACGACCCGCCGCTCACGACCTCGCCGGTAAACGTCAGGTAGACGTAGCACTCGTCGAGCAGAACGTAAATGTTATGCTTGTGAGCCAGGCGAACAATAGCCTCGAGATCCTCGGGAGCGACCACAGCGCCGGAAGGATTCGACGGAGTATTCAGAATGATCGCCTTGGTCTTCGGCGTAAGCGCTGCCTCGATCATCTTCGCGGTGATGCGGAAGTTCTCTTCCTCTTTGCTCTCGACCAAAACGACTTTGCCGCCGGCGTACTGAATGATGTCCTTGAAAGAGACCCAATAGGGAACAGGAAGAATAACTTCATCCCCGTGGTCGACCAGAACCTGAATCGTATTGAAAAGCGCCAGCTTTCCACCGGTTGTGAAGACGCATTCGTCGGGCGTGTAGTTCGAGCCGAAGTCGCAGGCGTGACGATCTACGATCGCCTTACGAACCTCGGGAATACCCGCGACATTCGTATAGCGGGTAAAGTTCTTCTCGATCGCCTCGATGGCCGCGTCCTTGATGTGGCGAGGAGTGGAGAAATGAGGTTCACCCGCACCGAAGTCAGCGAGGTTCACGCCTTCAGACTTGAGCTTCAGCGCTGCCGCTGTGATCGCCATGGTTGCGGAAACTTCGATGCGGCCGATGCGGTCCGCGAATATCTTCGTCGCTGTCGCTGTGGTCATGCCTCTAGTGTGGCAGATTTGGCCATCGAGATAAAGGAGCAAGTCTTCTCAGGCCTTCAGAGCCGGTTCGGGACCTTGGCCTTGAGCCGCTCGACGACGAGGGGCGGCACAAGTGCCGTAACATCACCACCTAGCTGGAAGACTCCTTTTATCAGTCTCGAACTGACATACGTGTACTTTTCCGCCGGCATCATGAAGAGGGTTTCGAGCTCTGGATCGAGCTTGCGGTTCATCATTGCCATCTGGAACTCGTACTCGTAGTCGCTGATAGCCCGAATGCCTCGGAGGACCGCTTTAGCACCCTGTTGCCGGGCAAAGTCGACCAGAAGACCGTCGAACGTAGTTACCGAGACATTGCCAAAGCTGCGGGTCGCCTCGGCAATCATCTCTTCGCGCTCCGGAACAGTGAAGAGAGGCGTCCCCTTTTCGGAGTTGCGAAGAATCGCAACGACCAATTCATCCACGATCTTCGACCCGCGGGCGATCAGGTCGAGGTGCCCGTTGGTCAGCGGATCGAAGGTCCCTGGGTAAATCGCTTTTACCGTATGCATGCATGAGCAGCATACCGCGCTTTCTCGGTAAAAAATAAATCCACACATTCCTGTAGTCTTGCGTGTGCCCTCGAGCGTCTCTCCCAATAGCCAAAACAGTGCGGCAGCAGCCTGAATACGGTTCCCTAATGCCATCACAAGCTCTTAGCACCGACAGTCTCACTATCACGCGGCAGACGAACATCGCACCGCAGGCTTCGGCCACACCGCTTGACGATATGGACTCGATCGTTGCTACGTACGAGCAGCGGATCTTCAGGTTCCATCTGGTCTCGATCCGGGACCGCGATGTGGCGCAGACATTGACCCAGGACACCTTCGTTCGAGCCTGGTCGGCGCGCAGCAGCTTCCGCGGCGACTGCTCGATCCTGACCTGGCTGATGCGGATTGCGCTGAACCTGGTACGCGATCATACCCGCACCGACCGTTTTCGGTTCTGGAAGCGGGTCTCGGATACAGCCATTGATGTATCCGACATCTCGTCGCACGTTCCGCATCGCGACAGTTCGCTTGAGTCGCGCCTGATTGCCAGCGAGCAGATGACCTTAGTTTGGGAGAGCGTCGCAGAGCTCTCGGATCGCCAGCGCAGCATCTTCCTTCTTCGATTCCTCGAAGAGCTTGAACTCTCTGAGATCGCCAGCATTACGGGTTTGCCAATCAGCACCGTCAAGACGCATCTTTACCGCGCCCTCGCAGCCATTCGGGCCCGTCACAACGCTTCTCTCAAGGACTCTCTATGAACCTCCACCTCACTCACGAGCAACTCTGCGACGTTCTCCTCGCTGACTCGTCCCTTCCGTCCTTTGGCGTCGATCGCAACACCAATGTTATCGAGCAGCACCTTCAGGCCTGTCTCATCTGCTCCGCGGAGCTGAAGAGCCTGCGGGATTCGCTCTCTCACTTCCGCGATGCGTCGGTCTCCTATTCGCGGCAGCAGTTCGCGCATAGCTATGCGCGGCGTTCCTCCATTGCGCCTCCGCACAACGTGTTCTCCCAGCCGCTTTACTGGGCTGCAGCGGTTGTAGTCTTCGTCGCTGCCCTTTTCCCGATCACCTTGCACCAACAGCAGTCTGCCGCTCGCGCCGCGGCGGCGAGGGCCGCTGCGGCGTCTTCGCAGGCGGCGGAGTCGGACGAGGCTTTGCTGGCAGACATCGACCAGAAGGTCTCTGCCGATGTGCCTTCTCCGATGGAGCCGCTGGCTGATCCGACCGATGGAACAACTTCTGTAACCTCCACTTCAGATCAAAGGACGAACTGACATGCGCCTGAAACCTGTACTTTCGATTGTTTTATTCGCGACTCTCTCCGGAGCTTTTTGATGGCGCAGCCACCTGCGGGTTCGCCACCTCAGCCGGGTGGCGGGATGGATCGGGACCGCGGCGGATGGGGTGGGGGACCGGGGATGCGCGGGGGCTTTCGTATCGCGCCTCCAGGGATCTGGTGGCACAATCCTGACCTGATCCAGAAGCTGACGCTTACGCCGGATCAGCAGAAGAAGATGGATGACATCCTGCAGCAGAGCAAGCTACAGCTGATCGACTTGAGGGCCAACGTCGAGAAGCAGGAGGTTTTGATGGAGCCGATGCTGGCGGCGAATCCTCCGGATACGAACAGGATCCTGGCGCAGATTGACCAGACGGCCCAGGCCCGCGCGGAGCTGGAAAAGGCGAACGCCAAGATGCTGCTGGCAATTCGCAACGTGCTGACACCGGACCAGTGGACCAAGCTGCAGGCCGAAGGGCGCGAGCGCCGACACATGAGGATGCAGGGTGGGCCGGAAGGACCGGGTCGGGCTCCCGATGGCCAGGGACCACCTCCAGGTGGCCCGGGCGGCGGCGAGGGGATGTAGTAAAGGGCTACCTTGCCAGCTTTGGTTCCCTCGTTTTCCAGGGGCACCCCCTATATTACCTGCGTATAAGTCGTTTGTTTTCATTAGCTTAGAGCATGGGCGTAATCGGTAAAACCTTCATTCCAAATGAGTTGCCTGCAGATTCCTGCAGGCAAAGGAGTTACGGAAGTTTCTGTGTTTCTGAAAGGAAAAAGCCCCGGGATTAGCCGGGGCTTTTTTGATCTGATTCCAATATAGATTGTTCGACGTAACTCATGCGCCACGTCTATGTTGCTTGTTTCCATAGATTTAGCTCCGATAGGGGCTTGACAGCGGAAATCGCCGCAGTTTGCGCGCCGGGGCGAATCCCGGGGACAGACAACCGCAGATTCCTCCGCTGCGCTGCGGAATGACAACAAAAGGACAGGCAACGGCAATTGCAAGCGCAAAGGACAGGCAACAGCAATTGCAAGTGCAAAGAACAGGCGACGGCAATTGCAAGCGAGAAGGACAGGCAACGGCAAAGAAGCGCCGGCAATTCTGATGCCGACGCTTCTCTGGTACTCCCTGCAGTGATGACGATTACTTTTTGGCTCGGACGGCTTCCTTTGCCTGGACGGGGCCATCGGCGGGAACCGGGGGACGTCGGCTGAGGCTACGCCGGAGATGCCGAGCTTCTTGCGAAGTTCGGCGTCGACGCGGGCGAAGACGTCTTTATTGTCCTTCATGAATGTGCGAACGTTTTCGCGGCCCTGGCCGATGCGCTCGCCCTGATAGCTGTACCAGGCTCCGCTCTTGTCGACGATGTTGTGCAGGACGGCGAGATCGAGGACGTCGCCCTCGCGGGAGATGCCTTCGCCGTATAGGATGTCGAACTCGGCGTCGCGGAAGGGTGCAGCGACCTTGTTCTTGACGATCTTGACCTTCGTGCGGGAGCCGACGACCGAGTCACCATCCTTGACTGCGCCGATGCGGCGGATGTCGATACGAACGGACGAGTAGAACTTGAGCGCCTTGCCGCCGGTGGTGGTTTCGGGGTTGCCGAACATGACGCCGATCTTCTCGCGGATCTGGTTGATGAAGATCAGGCAGGTACGCGATTTTGAGACGGTTCCGGTGAGTTTCCGGAGTGCCTGACTCATCAAACGTGCCTGTAGGCCCATGTGGGAGTCGCCCATCTCGCCGTCAAGTTCGGCCTTGGGGACGAGCGCGGCGACCGAGTCGACCACGAGGACGTCGATGGCGTTGGAGCGGACGAGGGCTTCGACGATCTCGAGGGCCTGTTCGCCGTAGTCGGGCTGCGAGACGAGGAGGTTGTCGATGTCTACGCCGAGCTTTGCAGCATACGCGGGGTCGAGGGCGTGTTCGGCGTCGACGAAGGCTGCGAGGCCACCGGCTTTTGTGCCTCGGCGATGATCTGGAGGGTGATGGTGGTCTTACCCGAGGATTCAGGACCGAAGATTTCGATGACGCGTCCGCGGGGACGCCGCCCACGCCGAGGGCTGCGTCGAAGGAGATGGAACCGGTAGAGATGACCGAGATGGGCACGACGTCTTTCGAGCCGAGCCGCATGATGGAACCCTTGCCAAACTGCTTTTCCAGCCCGGAAAGGGCCAGTTCTATTGCCTTGCTGCGGTCATCTGCCACGATATTTCTCTCCTGGAGGGGGTGAGAGGGAGGTTGATGTTTCAATTTGGGATTCTAGCATTCAAAACGGGAAAAGCAAATAAAAGGCGAATACAACTTAGAGGTGATTCTGAAAGACCTGGTCCTGCCGGACGGGCCCACTGCGCGTGGGGCGGTCACTTCGTGACTTGTATACCTTTTTTGCGGTGAGTGAAGGGCGCTGGGCCTCCCGTTGGTCGGCGATGAATGGTTCCGACCAACGGGAGGAGCTATACGGCTCATCTTGCCTTAGACCGGTATACCCGTCACGAAGTGACCGCCGCCCGCGCAGGGCGCCCGTCCGGCAGGACCTATTTCGTTATGTGCTAGTGACGGTCGTCGTGGTCATGACGGTCGTCGTGGTCATGATGGTCGTGATCGTGATGATCGCCATGATCGTCGTGATCCCAGTGGCCTTCATGCATGCGCCAGCCTTCCTGATAGTGGTCGTAGTGCGGATGGCTCCAGTAGGCGCCGGCATAGGGTGGACGGTCCCAGCGGCCGGGAACCCAGACGTAGCGACCGTCGTTGGCTCCCCAGTAGCCATCGACCCAGGCATACCCGTCTCCGGGCATCGGTGGGCGTACTTCGTAACGCATCGGCGGAGGTGTTCTGCCGATGTAGATGCCGATCTGACCAAACACGGGCATTGTAAGGGTGACTGTGGTGACAGCAGCAAAAAGCCATTTCATCTTCAAATTAAGTTCTCTCCGTTTCAGTTCCACGTTTGAGGGAACCCTATCTTGGTGGCAATGTCAATGACCCCAGCGGTGTCTTCCACGATACGGGATCCGGCTGTAAGCGCGGCAAGAGGTGAAGTTGGGTGCCGTTCAAGCTGCCACACAGGGCAGTTATGTGCGCTTGAGGGGCGCCTCTTCCGCGCCTATTAGCCGGGAAGGAGCGGTTATCTCCGCAGCAGGTCGACTGGCTCGTTGACGTCTTCGATGCGGAAGTATTGAGCGAGTGACGGGTGTTTTTGGCGACGGCCTTGTACATCTCCCAGGCGACGCGGCGGTAGCTGAAGTGGCCGGCGACGCCTGAGCGGAGTTCGGAGATGTAGAGGGCTTCGGCGAAGTCCATCTTGAACAGAGAGCGGCAACGGGTAGCGAGTGGGAGGAGATACTGCGCGGATTGCGCGGCCTCGGGGACGTTGCTGTCGCGGAGGGTGCGGTAGGTGGCGTAGGTGGCGGCGAGGGTTTCGCTGTAGAGAGTTTCGAGGCCGGCTTCGGCGAGAGTGGGCTGGCCGGGGCAGATGGGCTCGTCGTAGCCGTGGAGGTCAGTGTAGGACTGAAGGAGCTGGACGCAGCGGCGATGTCGGTGCATGTCGCGGAAGCCGCCGATGTCCATGAGAATGTCGAAGCGGAGGCTGTGACCGGAGGAGAAGCTGCGGAGGAGCTCGTCGTGGCGGCCGCGATGCTTGGTGCCGAGGGAGACGATCTCGCCGCGCTGGTTGGCGCTGAGAGCCGCGACCTGATGGCGAAGCTGGCGGTAGGGATAGTGGCAGTGCGGGTAGAGGAGCGAGGTGGCGAGTTCGATCTCGAGGGGCTCGTCGCCGTCGAGGAGATCGACTACGGGCGCGGGGGCGATGGGCTGGCTGCCCATGAGGAGCTTGGCGGCGTGGGCGAGTTCGCTGCGGGTTTCTTTGAGGTAGACGTTGGGTGTGGCGTATTTGACCAGCGTGGGCGCGGCTTTTACAGGACGCAGGAAGGCTTCGTGGATGCGCTGGCCGCAGTTGGCGTCGAGGGAACCGATCTCTTCGCAGAGAATCTCGCCGGCTGCGTGCTGAACGTTCCATGCGGGCTCGGAGGCGGCGTTGCGTAGCTTTTCGCCGAGCTGGCGGATCTCGGCGAAGTCGCTGGTGAGCAGGCGCGAGACCTGGGTTTCGAGGGTGCGGGCGTTGACGATCTGACCGAGCGAGGTGTTGGTTGCGAGCGGGAGGAGGTAGCGGGCGACGTCGAAGGCTCGGGCCTTGAGGGTGCGATCGTAGGCGTCGGGCTTCATGGATTCGGGCTGCTGGATGGCAGTCTTGAGCGCGGTGAGCATGCCGGCGCCGATCTTGTCGTAGGCGGCGAAGAGGCGCTCGACGACGGCGGTGAAGGTGGGTGTTTCGGCAGCCAGCGCGGGGGTGAACCAGCCGGATAGACGGAAGTTCTGGTAGCGGGTGGAGCGCTCCTGGCCGTCCCAGCGGGTCTCGTCGACGAGTTCGATGGCGGCGAGGAGGCTGAGACGCTCGATGGCGAAGGGGATGTGGGCGAGGTCGGCGATGGAGCGATGGCCGTAGGCGAAGTAGAAGGTGTTGAGAAACTGCTCGGCGCGCTGGGAGCTGATCTCGGCGAGAGACTCCTTCATGGTGAGAGCGGAGCGGGAGTACTTGGCCATGGCGTAGGCGAGAACTTCTGGGTCGGCGCCGTGGATCGCGTAGACGTCGGTCTCGCTGGCCGGTGGATGGGCGGCGGGGGCGTTGGCGGGGAGGTCTGGGTGTCTGTCTTCTGGTTCGCTGGCATGGTGATGCTCAGGATACTTGATCCTGTGAAGCTGGTTTTCCGAAGGGTGATTCCGCGACGACTATGCTGAGATTATGGATGTTTTGAACGCTGTGGAGCATCGACCGTATGCATTGCCGGCCGGTCGATGGCGCATGGCGCAGAGATGGAACGACCTGCTGTTCGCGCACTGGCCGATTGCGGTGGACGCGATGGCGCGGTTGCTGCCGGCGGGGCTGGAGGTCGACAGCTTCGACGGATGGGCGTGGGTTGGCGTGGTGCCGTTCTGGATGGACCAGGTGCGGACGCGGGCGGTCGGCAAGGGATGCGTCACCGTGCCCGGCACGGCTTCGTTTTGTGAGTTGAATCTACGAACGTATGTGCGGTCGCGCACCACTGGACTGCGCGGGGTTTATTTTTCTCGCTCGATGCGGCAAGTGCGCTGGCTGTTCTGGGTGCGCGAACGCTGTTCCACCTGCCGTATTTTCTGGCCAACATGCAACGTGAGACCGCTGAAGATGGAACGATCAAGTACAAGAGCAAACGGCTGCTGACTACGCGCAGCGTCAGGTTTGAAGCGAGCTATCGCGGGCTGCATAAGATCGCGGGGCCGAGTGTCGACGGCACGCTGGAACACTTTTTGACAGAGCGCTACTGCCTGTTTACGCCGCACAATGGGAGGGTGCTGGTGGGGCATATTCATCATCTTCCCTGGCCGCTGGAGCGGGCCGAGGCAGAGATTCGCGTGAATGAACTGCCCGCGGCGCATGGAATTACACCGCCGGATCGGGCGCCGGTGCTGCACTTTGCGCGGGAGCTGAATGTTTATATCTGGTCGTTGCGGGAAGACGGTCGCAGAATCCGCTGAACGGGTTCGTATAATGGTGGGGTTTGATTCAAGGAGAGTTATGAGCATTTCGGCAAGTCGTGTTGCGTTGGTGACTGGAGCTTCGCAGGGGATCGGGCGCGCCTGTGCGCTGGAGCTGGCGCGGGCGGGAGCGACAGTGGCGCTGGCGGCAAGAAATCTCGAAAAGCTGGGCGACGTGGCTGCGGAGATTGCGGCTGCCGGTGGAAAGGCGCATGCGTTTGCGCTGGATGTTTCGAGCGAAGAGTCGATCAAAGAGTGCGCTAAGGCAGTGATTGCCCACTTTGGCGCGGTGAATATTCTGGTCAACAATGCCGGGATCACACGCGACATCCTGGCTCTGCGGATGAAGCGGAAGGACTGGGACGATGTGCTGACGACGAACCTGACCGGGGCTTTCCTGATGACCCAGGCGGTCATGTCGCAGATGGTGAAGAGCCGCTGGGGGCGGATCATCAACGTCACCTCGGTGGTGGGGCAGACGGGACAGGCGGGACAGGCGAACTACGCGGCCTCGAAGGCGGGGTTGATCGGGCTGACCAAGTCGCTGGCCCGAGAGCTGGCGAGCCGGACGATCACGGTGAATGCGGTGGCTCCGGGATTCATCGAGACAGCCATGACGGAAGTCCTGACCGTGGAGCAGAAGGCAATGAATGCGCAGTTCATTCCGCTGGGCCGAGTTGGAACCGACGTCGAGGTCGCCTATGCTGTTGCGTTTCTTGCATCGGAGGAGGCCGGCTACATTACCGGGCACACGTTGGACGTCAACGGCGGGATGCACATGGGGTAACAGGCTCTATGGGTTACCACTGTGCAGAGGAAACTTTAATCTCAGTTTCGTCCGCCACTTGCTGTAATGTCTTTCTAGCATTCGATTTATGATTCGATTTTTTGAATCTCGATGTCGATCTTTTGCGCCCGTGGGAGACATTTCGGGTTGCCTCCCATAGACAATATGGGTAGGAGTTGAGAGACCAGATTTCGAATCACAACAGCGGTTGTTGAAGCAGGAAAGATCCATCTGTTTGATTTGGCGTGTGCATATCAGCCTCTGCCTCACTCATTTGCCGGAAGCTGTTCCTAATTTTTTATAGGCAAGCTGGCCATAGAACCGGCAAGACGCATCACACGAACAGACCAAGGTCTACCGCACCGCAAAGACTAACGTCCTCTACAGTTTCAGCGATCTTCGGTTCACTACGTAACTATGCTGTCGACCAGACATGAAGCGAAGGACTTATTGGGCAATGATTTGGACGCCGCGCACTTTTTCGTTCTGCGCGGACGGGCCGCGATTCTGCGTATTCAGCCTGTCCTGGTTCGTTTGAGCGCGCTGTGCAAACAGACCGGGGCGATGGACTACCTCGAGTACTTCCTAACCGGAACTGACAATCTCAAGAAGATTCCCTACCTGGTGCTGATAGGAAAGCGGGATCTCGACCTTGCCGCACTGCGGGCAGAAGACCTGAAGGGCGCGGTACTGGTTTATGAGTACAAGGTGCTGGGGATGCCGTCGCGCGTCTTCACCACGAGTGACTTCAACGGGAGCAGAGCTGTGATTGCACTGCCTGCGGAGCGGACAAAGATCTCGGCCAGCGTAGGCCGCTACCTGATGACGAACGGCGCGCAGGTTGTCATGCTTAGTTATGCGGGCGAGGGCGATGAGACGTGGTCGGAGTGCTTTGACGGCTCGATTGCCGGGGATAAAAAACGCTTGTGGACCACGCAGACACGCGAGGTTGGGGCCACCATCGTGCTGGAGAAGACGATCGATGAGACCCTGTCCGCCATGGGCAAACACACACGCCGAAACCTGAGGTACTACCGCCGCAAGGCCGAAGCAGAGCTCGGGTGCATCTTTGAAGGCGACGTGAAGAAGATGCTGGACAAAGCGCAACTGATCGAATTGAACCTGGCCTCGACGCATCCTGTCTCCGAGGCCGTACTCGAGAGGCGATACAGCACGATGAAGGCGCTGGACGGGTTATTTTGCGTTGGCGTGAAGACTCCCGACGGCCAGTGGATCAGCCTGCTGGGCGGCAGGAGACATCATGGCGTGTCGGAGATCGACTGGCAGATGAATCGCGGAGGACTCGAGAGGTACTCGGTAGGAACGGTGATTCGGGCGTACCTGATCGAGCACGAGATCGAGATCGCGACGGACAGGCTGTTCTTCGAAGGTGGGACGCCGCACTCGATGCGGCATGCGTTCATCTCCGAGAAGGCGGTCGATATCGTGGTGGCGAAGCGGTCGCTGTTTGTCTCGCTGCTGCGCCGGGTGGCCCACTGGTCACCGCCAAGAAAGAACTTTCTTCTGCAGACGCTGGTTGATCCTGCGTTGCGTTGGGAGTTGCACTAAGCTTCTGCTCAGGGGATGAAGCCGGCGGGACTTCGTTCGCAGAGACTCTGACGCAGACACGATATCCAATGACGAGACTCAGCACAGCATGGTCGAAGCTGCGATGGTCGTTGGCTCAGCGCGGGCTGGCGGGAACGATGCGGACCGCGCTGGGACGTCTGCAACCACAGAACAGCACCGTGGGTGTAGAGAAGCCGATGCTCCATCCGTTCGATCAACGCTACGGCGTCGATACGAGCGGGCTGATCGGCGGTGGGGACTTGCGCTCGGGCCATAAAAACGATGTGTTCAATACCGCGTACTACGGCATGGCTCCTTCGCGGTTTCGGCGAGTGCTCGAAGATTGGATCTCCGACTCCGGACACGCCGCGATCTCCCAGTACAGCTTCATCGATCTTGGGTGTGGGAAGGGTCGCGCGGTGATGATGGCCTCGGAGTTTTCGTTTCGGCAGGTGATTGGTGTAGAGCTGAACGCAGCGCTGGCCAAGACTGCCGAGTCGAACCTGGCCGCGTGGATCGGCGCCGGCCGAGCGGTATGCCCGGTGCAGATTCTCTGTCAGGACGCCACTGAATTTTCGTTTCCGGATGGACCTTGCCTGCTTTATCTCTTCAATCCGTTCGCAGCTCCGGTGGTGAAGCGGCTGATCGAGCAGCTGGAGACTGAATTTGCGGACAGCCCGGGAGTGCTGGACGTCATCTACTTCAACCCCGAGGCTGGAGAGTTGCTGGAGGCTCATGCGGGCTTCAAACTTCTGTGGACCGGCACGGTAAAGATGTCGGAGGAGGATACGGCGGCGGACCACGTTGCCTCGCCGGAGGATCTATGCAGCGTGTACCGGTGGGTGGGAGTGTGACTGACCCCTCCGCAGGACCCATGCGCTGAGAGGACAGGTTACTTCAGGGCTAGTAACTGATCCTGTAATGCCTTGGGCGGTTCCAAACTCACGCAGAGTTCAAGTAAGGCTTCAGGGTTTGGCCGGTAACTGGCTCTCGATGAACCTGGGGTGGTTCCGAATAGCCCTGATCCCCAAGATAGGCATTGACCAACTCGTTGCGGCTGTTTACTTTGTGGCTAATGGCTGACATGCAAACTATACCTGTTGATCTGGCGAACGAGTCGATTGAGGCTCTTTCCATCTCGATGAATATCGGTTCTACGATTCGCGGATATCGGCTGCAAAAAGGCATGTCGCAGGGCGACATCGAGAAGCGGACCGGGCTGTTGCGCTGTTATCTCTCGCGGGTGGAGAACGGGCACACGGTGCCGTCGCTTGAGACGCTGCAGAAGATTGCGCGGGCGCTGGACCTGCAGCTGTCGGAGTTCTTTGCCGAAGAGACGATGGCCAAAGAGATGTCGGGGCTGAACCTGGGCGAAGAAGAGATTCGGTTCTTAACGCAGGTGCAACGGTACTCGGCTCACCTGTCGGAGAGCGACCGAAGACTGTTGTTGGCGATGGTGAGAAAGTTCGCTCAGACGACACTCAGCTAAGACAAACCGGAGGGTTGACTGGTGCCGGATAGCGAACTTCTTCATAAGCTCAGAGACATCACTGCTGAAAAATCAGATCGCGCAACCAGAGCAAAACGAATCGCGGATGCAATTCGGAGGGAAGGATCCTGGCGTTGGGTGGGGATCTATGATGTGGACTTCCAACGCGGACTGGTAGTGAATATCGCATGGAGTGGGTACTCCGCGCCGTCGCACCCTGCGTTTCCTATTACGCAAGGGCTCACCGCGAGAGCGATTGCTGGAATAAGAACGGTCAACGCTGGAAATGTAGCCGATGATTCGGGCTACATGACCACGTTTGACAGCACGCGCGCGGAGATCATCGTTCCGGTTCTTGGCCACGGCCACGGCGATCGAGTCATCGGCACACTGGATGTGGAGAGCGAACACCTGAATGCGTTCGATGCAGACGCTCAGGCGCTGCTGGAAGAGTGCGCCCGCGTGCTCGAAGAGTTTTGGGGCCAGGGACAAACGAAGGCCGGGCTGCGATAGGGCCCTGTATTCCTGATTGCCGAGAGCGAGTTCGTCTTGCTCGCTTCCAGTCTGGCGTACTGCATTCGGTAAAAAATCCGCGATTCTTGCGAACTCCACACTTTCGCTGAACGTATGCACTGTATCCCAGGAATGAGAGGATGCAGACGTTACCTTCAGTCCGCTGCGAAATGTAGCGCTGAGAACCGTTCATCCAGTTTTCAGCAAATTCAGTGTCCCGACCCGTCTTGAGACGGGGATCGGAGGAACGTAGTGAAGCTCAGACCCGACGCTGTGTCGTTTTAAATTGACATCCGAAATTTTCTCGGTACGTTAGTCCTACCTCCATTTTTTTAAAGTTCGTAAAATCATCGCGTTACGCGGGCTTTGATCTCAGTTTGGTTCACGTCGAACCACAAACTTTTCGTTGTCTGCGAGGAGCAGAACGGCGTATTTCAAATTCGTTCAGTTCTTCGCTGAATTTCGTTGCCTGAGTAGTGCACTGCTCTATAAGCTGCAATCTTCTTCCACAAGCAAGAACCGCCTTTAGCCGAAGTAATTGAAAGGGGTTGGTGATGAGACGCATGATCATGAGCGCAGAATGTCGAAACTTTGCAGAAGGTTTGACGAATAGGATTTCTTCCAGAGCCTCTTTTTTGTTGTTGCCTTCGCTCTCTTGTTTGCCATCTGTCCGGCAATGTACGGCCAGGCGAGCGGTAGTTTTTCCGGGAATGTCCGTGATAAATCCGGATCGGCCATATCGGGGGCTACGGTCACGGTCACCGCCCAAGGCACCGGCCTGACTCGCGAAGCCAAGACGGACAGCGCCGGGCACTATCTGGTTCCTTTGCTCCCTGTCGAGATTTACACCGTGCGCGTCGACTTCACCGGCTTTCAAAGCACAGAAGCCAAAGATCTCCACCTGCAGGTTGACGAAGCCCGCGAACTCGATTTTTCCATCGCTCCTGCAACCGTAGTCTCTACCGTGACGGTCTCCGGTGACGCCGTAACTGCCGAGACCACGAACCCTTCTCTCGGCCAGGTCATTACCTCGCAGCAGGTGTCGCAGCTTCCCTTGAACGGTCGCGACTTCGTCCAACTCGCCACGCTCACCGCAGGCGCTACGGCAGAGACCAACCCCGGCAGCTTTTTCAACTCCAGCGCCGACAGCGAGGTGGCCGCGCGCGGTCCGTTCTCTCTGTCGGTTGGCGGTTCCCGTCCCAACAGCTCCGATTGGCTCCTCGATGGAGTCGACAATAACGAACTGACGGCGGGCGGAATTGGCGTGTTTTCTTCAATCGACGATATCGCGGAATTCAAGGTGCTCACCTTCACCTATTCCGCGGAATACGGCTCCCGCGCCGGCCCCACCGTGCTGGTGACAACCAAGTCTGGTACCAATAACTTCCACGGATCTCTCTTCGAGTTCGTCCGCAACACCGCTTTCGACGCGAAAGGCGACTTTGACACTACAACTCCGAAGTTCAATCTAAACCAATTTGGCGGCTCGATCGGAGGGCCCATCCTCCACAACAAACTGTTCTTCTTCGTGGATGGCGAGCAGAAGTACCAGCGTCAAGGAATCACCTTCACCGGTCTGGTTCCTGCACTGGCCATGCACACCGGCGACTTCACGGCCGACCCCTTCGGCAAGAATATTTCTACAAACCCCGACGGCAGTTTCAATCCCGTCATCTCTAACCCGAATATGGCCGGCTCAGCCAACCCTTACTTCCAGTGCGACGCCTCCAACAATCCGATCCCCGCGAACCCCGACGGCAGCCAGGCACCGGGGCAGAACTGCAACAAGATTCCTTCAAACCTGATCAACAGCGCCGGTCAGGGACTGATCAATATCTATCCTGCGCCCAATGTTTCCGGCAATGGCTACAACTATGTCAACGAGCCCGTCCGCGTCCTGAACGAAACCAAATTCGATGTTCGACTGGACGAGACGCTCACGGCCAAGGACAACATGTTCGGCCGCTTCAGCTACGACCAGGCGTTCACTTTTGCGCCCGGCGGCGCGCCCGACCTTGCCGAAGCCAATGCCTTCGGCAGCAATGAAAACCTGATCAACCACGCACGCAATGTCGGCGTCGGCTGGAGCCACGTGTTTGCGGCCACTACGCTCAACCAGGCCACCTTCGGGTACGACCGCATCTTCAACTACATTGCCTCGCAGGGTAACTTCTCCTGCGGATCGGCCCTCCTGGGCATTCCCAATGCCAATCTCGGCTGCTCGGCCAGCGGCACCCCTACCTCCGCAAACTCCTACAGTCAAGGTGTGGTTTCCGTCCTGCCCACCAGCGGCTATTGGTCACTCGGCGATCGCGGCTACTCCCCTTTCAGGGTGGAACCAATATCTATTCCTTCAAAGACGATCTCGACCTGATCCGCGGCAAACACGATATTCACGTCGGCATCGATCTCCGTGCCAATCAGATGAATGTGGGCACAGAAGCCTTTGGAGCAGGCTTCCTGCTCCCTGGTGTCACCGGAAACTTCACCGGGGGAGGTTCAGCCGTCGGCAATCCCGAGGCCGACCTGCTGATGGGGATTAGCGGAGGCGCCATCCACGACCAGACCTACAATGGCTCGGTCACCGGTCGCCGCTGGAAGATCATAAGGCCCTTCGTCGAGGATGACTGGCGAATTACCCCCTCGCTGACCCTCAATCTGGGCCTGGCGTGGGGCATCACCACTCCGATCACCGAGGTCCATGACCGGATGGCGGACTACATTCCTTCGACCGGAAACCTTCTAATTGCCGGCCAGAACGGAGTGAGCCGATCGGCGGGCATCAATATGTTCGGGGGCGCATACGAACCCCGCCTGGGCTTCGCCTGGAAGGTTCTCGGCAGCGACAAGACAGTGCTCCGCGGCGGCTTCGGCATTTATCACGATTCGGTCTGGAGCCAGGGCGCGCAGGGCCTGTGGCAAAATCCGCCCAACCTCGGTGAGTCTGATCAATTCGCCGGCGCGGGTTGCGCCTTTGCGACTTCATACTGCGCTATTCACGGCGGCCAGAAACCTTCGGGGACCTTCTACCTCTCCACCGGCTTTACCCCTCTGCCCACGCCGCAAAATGTGAGCACATTCCAAGGCACGTTCTACTATCAACCGCCCAACTTCCAGCCCGGCAGAGTTCATCAATATAACGCCAACGTGGAACGCCAGCTTCCGGGCGATGTTCTGCTCACCGCTGGCTATGCCGGTGCGGTGGGCGGCCACCTGCTGGTAAGCGGCAACGACCTCAACGTCAACAGCCCCTCCGGTTGCGGAACCATACAGGGGTATACGCTCGGCTGCCTGCCCGGCGGCGCACCCTACATTGCTCCGTACAACCTTCCGTTTAATGCGATCTTGCTCTTTGGCGATGTGGGCAAGACCCATTACAACTCGCTGCAGATCAAAGCAGAGACCAAGGCGCCCAAGCACGGTCTTTACGCGCTGATCGCTTACACGTACTCGCGCACATACGACAACGGTCTGACCGATGGCCTGGGCTCGTTGTTGAGCGCCCCGTATTTCCCGTTGCCCAACTGGCAAAACCTCGACTGGGGCCTGTCGCAGATCAACCTGAATCACAGCTTCACCGCAAGCGTCATCTATGATCTGCCATTCGGCAAAGGCAAAGCGTTCGGAAGCACCTGGGGCACTGTGACCGACACGCTTCTCGGCGACTGGCAGGTCACGCTGATTCAAAGGATCTCCTCCGGGTTCCCGGTTCCACTGATCGACAGCCATAACCAGTCGGGCGCTGCCTTTAATGCCGGCGGCAACAGCAACAATTTCAACCGGCCCGACCAGGTTGCCGGCTGCGATACCCACGCAGCAAGTCACAGCCAGTTCCGCTGGATCAATGCTTCCTGCTTCGCCGTCCCGGCTGCAGGCGAGCTCGGCAATGCCAATCGCGTCCCCGCCACGGGACCCGATTTCGTCAACTCCGACTTCTCACTCATCAAGCAATTTCGCTTGCCTCGTGAGATCGGCTTGAACTTCCGCGCTGAATTCTTCAACCTGTTCAATCATCCGCAATACGGATCGCCAATCGCCGACATCAACTTCAATTCACCACCTGCGGGCACAGTCTCCCCTTTCTTCGGCTCAGTGAACTCGACCGTCAACAATCCGCGCTTAATACAACTCGCCCTCAAGCTAACGTTCTGAGATACGTCGAGGCCTTCAATACGTTTCAACAACTCAGCTCGCCGGCGCTCTTCGACTTCAGCGGCGGAGTTAGCAAGTCAGCGAGTTAGCAAGTCAGCGGGAGGTTGGCGGATCGGCAACAACTCCGCTAATCGCTGATTACCACCTTCCGCTGACTCGCTGACTATCGCAGTTTCGTAATGAAATACGCGAAGAGGAAGAGCAGAAACGCGGCAGCGGCGAAGGTGAGCTTCTGCCGCGCGAGGTAGCGGGTGCGGCCGGAGGTCATGCGCGGCACCAAAGGCACGCCTAGCGCCAAACCACTGAGAAAGCCACCTATGTGAGCGTGGTTGTCGATGCGGACGATGCTGGTAAAGTTGGCGCCGATTCCGATGATCAGATTCAACACCGCGAACTGAATCACCGAGCGTCGGAGGCGTTTGAGCTCGAACGCCGGGATAGGGAGCTTCTTGTTCGACAGCAGAACGATCAGGATACCGGCGATGCCGAAGACCGCGCCCGAGGCTCCAGCGCCAACCGAGCCGTAGTCTCGAAAGACCACGTTGGAACACAACCCAAGCATGTTGCCCGCGATACCGGTAAGGACATAGACCGCGATCAGGCCGAAGGGGCCAAGCAGGGGTTCACCGAGCAGACCAAGGTTCCAGAGGCACCACATGTTGGTCGCAATATGGAGCAGACCGACGTGGACGAAGGTGGCCGTAAGCAGGCGATACCACTGGCCATGCAGAATGAACTCTGTGTTCGTGGCCCCGAAGTAGAGCAGCTGGTTGGGTGTCGGGCTGCTGGGCGAGACGCCCCGAAAGATCATGTAGCAGAAGACGGCGATGTTGATGCCTAGCAGAATGTAAGTGCCGGGCGTGGCGAGGATGTTCCAGCCGCGTTCGCGGGAGTTCGGGCGCGAGACCTCGCGCTGATAGTCGGGGATCGGCGGAGCGGGGACCCCGTCGGTGTGCGGCGGAAGGACTTCGCCTTCAGGAGTAGGGGAGGGCATGATGTTCTAGTACGCTATCAAATGCAGGAAGACAGTTGGGGAATCGTTCGTCGGAAGTAGTCGGGCAAAGCACCTCGTCTCGAAAAGTCGATCCCAAGGCTACCTACCGATTACTAAGTGCTCTCAACTGTCGTCAGGCGGCGTCTTTGGTAAAGCGGTCGCGGAGATCTGCAGGGATCCGCTGCTGGACGATGCCGCCGATAAAGCCGGGAAGCGGAGTCGCGACCGCGACCAGCACCCAGAGGAGCGTCGAGAAGATCAGACCGGCAATTGCGACTGCCTCGAGCGAGACGGCGACCGCGTGGGCCTGGTTCAGATGGACCCGGACAGTGTTGATGTGGGTCACGACCTCAACCCGATGAATGACGACAGCAGCCAGCAGAAACGCAACAATCGAAAGTGTGCTCACGCTGATTAGAAGTACATCGATGGTACGGGCAATGCGCTGACGGCGGCGGCAATGGGTGCAGTCAGACAAATGTTGGTCGTAGTCCGTACGCATGGCCGGAGAGAGACCCGAGATGTCATAACGCCAACCGGAGAGAATGTCTCCCACCACCTGATCGATGCAACCCGAGGTGTGTGTTCTTCGGTTGGTCGGAAATGCTAACGCTGTTTTTTTCATCAGTTTATATTCACCATTCTATCCTGTTTGATAGCAGGAAGAAAGCAAAGGATTCATCGAATCGCAACCGTTGGAGTACCCTCACTAAACGTCTGAAAACGCGGAACTAAAGTGTGATCGGATCGAGCGGAACAGCCTGTCCAGCCAACAGAATCCGGTTACCGAGCAGAGTCGGTTGGTTACCCAGCGCCTGCTCCGCAGAAAGACGCGCCAGCTCCGGAGCGTTGTTGGACTCGGAGAGATGGCCGAGGACGATCCAGGCAGCGCCGCCGTCGTAGTCCTTTTGCAGAAACTCAGCGGTCGCGTCATTGGACAGGTGACCGACCCGCGAAAGCACGCGCTGCTTGACCGACCACGGATACGGTCCGTCGCGGAGCATCTCGATATCGTGGTTCGACTCCAATAACAGGACGTCGATGCGTTTGAGAGCGGCCTTGACGTTAGGGGGCATGTAGCCAAGGTCGGTGGCCAACGCCATGCGAATCCCTTCGGCCTCAAAGACGAAGCCACAGGGATCGGCCGCATCGTGCGGGATAGTAAAGGGGGTGATCTCGATGTCGCCGATCGAGAACTGGGTGCCGGAGTGGAAGTACTCCACCGCGGGAAGGTGCGTAGGATCGGTCTTTTGTTCAGCTTTCTGCGCGGCGGCGGCCTCAGGCTCCGGGCCGCAAAGCTCCTCTTCGTCTGGGTCGAGGGGCAACTCCAACGTGGCGTTGGGATCGTCGGAGCGGTTGAGCGCGGCGGCCTCTGCGGAGACGCTGGCAATCGCCTCCGACTGCGCGGCAAGCTGGGCTGCGAGGCCGGCGGTCTGGATATAAGTCGGGGTGCTGGCGGCGATCGCGGTGGCGCGCGCTTCCTTCTCGCGCTGCACGTGATCGAGCCACTTGGCGTAGGTCATCGTGGTACGCGGGGTAAGCATGCGGACCCAGGCGCGGTGGGTCGGCTCGGTAAAGAAAACAGGGATTTTGAGACGGCGGGCCAGGACCGCGAGGCCCGCGATGTGGTCCTGATGCTCGTGCGTGACGAGTATGGCGTCGAGTCTGGCTGGGTCTTCCCCCGCAGCGGCCATGCGCTTCAAAAGTTCGCGACAGGAGAGGCCGGCGTCGACCAGAACGCGGGTCCGGGAGCTGGCGATGACGGTGCTATTGCCTTTGGACCCGGAGGCGAGCACTGTCATACGCATCATCTGGTAAGAATACGCCGATTAATTGTGAGTAAGTCGTCGGGGTAATCAGATTGGTTCTCCCCGGTTAGAGGTGATCAGGACTCCAGGCGGTGAACCGCAGCGATGTCCGAGAGAAGCGTCGAATAGCCACCGCTTCCCAGAGGGACAAAATTGCCGTGGGGACCAGGCTCCACCTTCAGATAAAAGACGTCGGGGGTATCCTCGGCTTCGAAGACGAAGAGGATTTGAGCGAGGAACCGCTCGCCCTCGACGGTCTCTAGAGTGACGACGAGATCGATGCTGGACTTGAGAAGAGCGAGATCCTCACTGGTCATGGGAGTAGCTCATTCTTTGCTAGACAGCGGGCCTGACGGGGGCCAGAAAGTTGACCGTCGAACGCATGACGACCTGATTGCGCTGGTTGAAGGCGAGGGTGCGGGTGCGAACCACGCCGAACTCCTTTCGGGAGTTGGAGTGGCGGACGCCAACCACCTCGATCTCGGTACGGAGCGAATCACCCGGTCGGACAGGCTCGGTCCAGCGCATCTCTTCGACGCCGGCGCCGATCATGCCGCCCGCGACCGTGATCGACTGCACGCGAAGGCGCATGACGACGGCAGCGGTGAGCCAACCCGAGGCAGCGAGGCCCTTGAAGAAGGAGTTCTCTCCGGCGGCCTCGTCGAGATGGAAGGGTTGCGGGTCGTACTTGCTGCCGAACTCCTTGATCTCTTCAGCGGTCACCTTGGCCTGGCCAAGCGAGTTGAACTTCTGGCCTACGTAAAAGTCTTCGAAATAAAACTCCTGGGACATTGTCTCTCCTGTTCCTTTGGATGCTGCGCTTCGCTTCAGGCTTCGGCTGGTTTGGTTAGTGTAAAGCGGCACGGACTCGTCCTGCTCAAGACGTTGGGTAGGTGTAGAAACCTCGACCCGATTTTCTTCCCAGCCAGCCGGCGTCGACCATGCGAACCAGCAGCGGACAGGGGTTGTACTTCGGGCTGCCGAGACCTTCTGCCAGAACGCGCATGATGTCGGCGCAGACGTCGAGGCCGATGAAGTCGGCGAGCGTGAGCGGCCCCATCGGGTGCGCCATGCCAAGCACGAAGACCTGATCGACGGCCTCGGCGGTGGCAACGCCCTCCATCACCGAGTAGATGGCCTCGTTGATCAGCGGCATCAACACCCGGTTTGAGATGAAGCCTGCAGCGTCGTTGACCTCAACCGGCGTCTTGCCGAGCTGCAGCGAGAGCGCATGGACAGCGTCGAAGGTCGCCTGTGAGGTCGTGAGACCGCGGATGACCTCCACCAGCTGCATCACCGGCACAGGGTTGAAGAAGTGCATGCCGATAACCTGTTCGGGGCGCTTCGTCATTGCCGCGAGCTTCGTGATCGAGATGGAACTGGTGTTCGTCGCGAGGATGGCGCCGGCGGGAAGGATGCGATCGAGATCCCGAAAGATCTCCGACTTGATCGCGAACTTCTCGGTCGCCGCTTCAATGGCAAAGCTGCTACTGCCGAGCGCCTCGCGGTCGAGCGTCGGAGTAATGCGTGCCCTGGCCTCATCGGCCTGCTGCTGGGTCAGCTTGTTCTTCGCTACTTCGCGCGCAAGATTTTTCTCGATGGCGGCGAGCCCGCGATCAAGAAACGGTTGTTGGAGATCGTAGAGGATCACGTTGAAGCCGGAGCGGGCGCAGACGTGCGCGATGCCGTTGCCCATGGTCCCGGCGCCGAGGATTGCAATGGTTTTCAAGTCGGACATAGAGGAGTTTCAGACGACTTCGCAGTGTAGCAGTTTGCGAGGGGTACGCGGATCAGGGACGGGGCAGATCAGGGGCAACGGCGACCAGCAAGACGGTGATGTTGTCGTTGCCACCATTCCGATTGGCCGTCGTAATCAGCTCTTCGCACGCTATGGTGAGTGCCGCCGCGGTCTGCGGGTTGGGAATCGAGGTCAGAATCTCCGCGATCTCTTCGTCGCTGACCTCGTGGGTCAGACCGTCGGAGGCGAGCATATACACGTCGTTCGCCTGGGGGCGATGACTTTGAATCTCCGCCTGCACCGTAGCCTGCGAACCAATGGCGCGAGTGATGAGGTTGCGCATGGGCGAGTGAGCCGCCTGATCGAGCGTGATCTGACCGGCTCTAAGCTGCTCTTCCACGAGCGAATGATCGATGGTGAGCTGCTCGAGCTTGCCGCGACGTTGCCGGTAGCAGCGGCTGTCGCCAACGTGGCCCAGCCAGAGCGTCGGAGGATCGGTAACTCGGGAGTTCAGGTGATTGGCCGTCGAACGACGCGCGGCCGAAGCATTCCCATTCTGCCCGCTGACGACGGGCGTGTGCAGCAACGCGACCAGCGTAGTGCCCATGCCGTTGTACTGCCTCGACTGGCGGGACTGCCGATAGACCGCCTGATTCGCCGCCTGAATCGCAGCATTCATGCGCGCCTCCGGCCTCTGCGGCTCTTCGCTGCTCGCGGTCCGCGGTGGCCCGAGATTCGCCAGGAAGGTATCGGCGGCAAGAGTGCTCGCGACCTCTCCCGCGGCCGCCCCGCCCATGCCGTCGCAGACGACAAACGCCCCGATCTCCGGCGCCGCAGCGCAGGTATCTTCATTGCCCTTACGGACGCGGCCGCGATGGGTGAGCATGGCGTAGATGAGGTGACTGGAGAACATAGTCGAACGAGGCCGATGCAGACAGGCCATCCGAAGAGAACGATACACGTCGCAGCCGAAGAGACCAAGGGTACGTTAGTGTTAGGAGCGGAGACGATGGTATGAACCGGATCGTGCAGGGAGATAATCTGAACGTTTTGCAGTCGCTGGCAGCCGCATCCGTAGAGCTGATCTACGTCGATCCCCCTTTCAATACGGGCAAACGCCAAAGCCGCACCCTGATGAAGACCATTCGCGATGAAGACGGCGACCGCACAGGATTCGGCGGACGACGCTACCGCACCGAAGTACTCGAGCAGCAAAGCGGGGGGCAGGCTACGGCGACAGCTTTGACGACTTCCTTGGGTTCCTGCGACCGCGCCTGGTCGAGGCCCACCGCGTCCTCTCAACCACCGGCTCGCTCTTCTTCCACATCGACTATCGCGAGGTCCACTACTGCAAGGTCATGCTCGACGAGATCTTCGGACGCGAGTGCTTTCAGAACGAGATCATCTGGGCCTACGACTATGGCGCACGCGCGACCAAACGCTGGCCAGCCAAGCACGACAACATCCTGTGGTACACCAGAGACCCCAAGCAATACACCTTCAACCTGAACGAGAGCGACCGGATTCCCTACATGGCTCCGGGACTGGTCGGCGCAACGAAAGCGGCCCGTGGCAAGACGCCCACTGACGTCTGGTGGCACACCATCGTCTCGCCCACAGGCAAGGAGAAGACCGGCTACGCCACGCAGAAGCCGCTGGGAATTCTCGAGCGGATCGTGCGCGTCCACTCAAATTCCGGCGACACGGTGCTCGATTTTTTTGCCGGTAGCGGAACGACCGGCGCGGCCGCAGCCAAACATGATCGCAGCTTCATCATGGTCGACGAGAGCGCCGCGGCCATTGCCGTGATGGAGAAACGGCTCGCGCCCTACAAACCCCAGAGAGACGATTTGCCGCTCCCCAGGGCCCGAAAACCTAGCCGCGCGCCTGCTTCTCGGCGAAGTCGCCAATAACCGGCAGCTTGTACCACTCGCCCTTGCTGGCCTTCAAAATGATAAAGAGCCAGATCAAAAAAAGACCCATGCCGATAACCAGACGCATCAGCGAAAACAGCAGAACGATCCCCGGAACGAAGTGCATGGCTATCTCGGCAAAGGTGATGATCCAATGCAGCACGAACGCAGCGACGCATAATCCGATCGACTGCCACGAGTGAAATCTGACGAGAGGCATCTTGTTGTAGGGCTCGAGCACCAGAAAGATGATCGCCGGAATAATCGTAAGGTAGGCGATCGCCGCGGCAGCATTCTCTGAGAGTCCCGAGTTGGTCGCGGCCGGTGGTGCCGCAACGTAGGCAGGCGGAACGGTAGAGTAAGCCGGCGGCACGTCCGTGTAGTTCGTGGGTGGCGGCACGCTTGCACTTGCAGAGGCGCCGCCCGCCGCAGCAAGGGGCGCACCGCAACTGTTACAAAATGCACTTTGGGCCGAGACTTCTTTGTGGCAGGCCGGACACAGCATGGCAACACTCCTGAGAGATGAAATTGGGGCCCACGTGCAGAAGACAAGTCAGGTCGAGACAACTCTGAAATTTGGACCTCGTCTGAAGTGCTACCCAGCATACCCCGGAACCGGCGCGATTCAATCGACTTTTTCCCGGCTCTAAGTAATTTAGTCCCGTCCGACTGCAGCCCGGGAAAATCGAGGGATGAACCGCACGAGCCTACCGGATCCGGGGAGTTCACTCATGCCCGGTCTTTCGCTCCGCGGCGAGGCAGTCCTCGATCGCCTTCTGCCACTCCGGCCCGTTCTCGCCGTCACGCTTTCCGAGCGCGAGCACGTCCTCATTCGCCCCCGCTTCAAGCGCAGTCCGAACGTACGTCACCTCTACCTTCGTGGTCGACGGAGTGAGCACCGAGAGACGCACATCGACTGTGAAGACGAGGGTCTCGGGAATGAAGGATACATACTGCATCCGGCCTCCCGCTGGATCGAAGACCGTGTTGACCCACACGCTCTTGTGCGGACCATGCTGGACTGTAAAGACAGCTCCCTGAATGTCCTTTGCCGGCTGAGGATACAGAAACTCGGGCCTCCAATGCTCGCCCGCCCAGCACCGCTCCCCGTCTGGGCCGAACAGCGCCGAGGCGCGGCTCAGCGGAGCCGGCACAACGAACTGAAAGCTGTTGCTGACATGGGTAAGAGCCGCTGTTGTTTGCGCGACAGCAGCATGCTGCCCTCCGCCCATCGCGCCCGTTGCAAGTACAAGAGGAAGCAGCGTGCCTGTTTTCATTTGCGCTCCTTCAATCGATGGCTATCGGACGCGCGCAGCGTCAAGCCATAGATGCTTTTCAGTTTCTCGATCTCTTTCAGCGTCTGCGGAGAGAACGCGGACTTGCCTTCGAAGGCGTGAAGCACAATTCCCTCCAGCAGATCCCCAAGGCTCATGTCCTTCAACTCGGCTACGGCTTTCAGGACCTTCAGCAGCCGCTTCTCCATGCGGACGCCTGTCTGAATCCGCTCGATCTCGACGAGGTTCTTCGATTCTGTCATACTTACCAATGTACCACGGTACACAATTACTTACATGAAATCAGACCAATGGCCCCCGGCGTGAGTGGTCTCTAGGTGTTTTGCGGTGAGATCGTCTGGAAGCCGGAGGGCTCGTAGTGCGTGGTGAGCTTGTTGTTTGCGACGGTGACCACCGTAAAGCCTTCGGGCGTGCCGAGACGTGTGCCATGCCACCAGTTGCCGCACACAGCTCCGCTGGTCATGTAAGAAACACCCTTCCACACAACGGTCTCGTTGATGTGAGTGTGGCCTTGCAGAACGCCGAGCACATTATGTCCGGCGAACAGATCCAGAACCTGGTTTGCATTGGCGACGCTCAGGCTGTGGTGAGCCGGCGCGACGGTTGGCTCGGGCAGGTAAGCCCCAAAGGCCGTGACCAGAGGGATGTGAACCGAGACGATAACAGGGGTTCCGGCAGGCAGCGCGGCGAGATCGGCGGCGAGCCACTGAAGCTGTGCCGCATCGATGCGGCCTTCGTAGGCCCGGTCTGGCGTGATGCCGATCGAGTCCAGCACGATGAAGTGGTGGCCCTTGTGATCGAAAGAGTAGTACAGCTTGCCGAAGCGCTCCTCGAAGAGCTTCTTGCCGTAGAGCGGATCATCCTGCGCGATGCCGCTGGCCGGGTAGACGCCGAGAACGTCGTGATTGCCGATGGTGTGATACACCTTCACGCCCAGCTCCTGCTCGGTCTTTTCATAGAGATCGAAGAGGGTGAGCGCGCGCTCCTTCGGCACGCCAAGCGCATCGAAGACGTGATCGCCGCCGTTGATGGCAAAATCGGCTTTGACCACGCGGGCTTTCTTGAACGCAATATCGGTGCCGACAACGCCGTTCAACTCAGGCTGAAGATGCGCATCCGTAACGAACAGAAAAGTGAACGGCTCACGGACTGGCGCCGGTGCGGCAAGAAGCGAAGGCGCAACGGCGGCTGAAAGACCGGTAGCGCCCAGCATCGCGAGAAAGTGTCTGCGGCTGGTTGAGTTCACCGCTTCATGATAAATCGGGAGATCCACTCAGAGGCATGCGCTGATCTGCGCTAATCCCTGCGGCGTCCGCTCATCAACTGCAGGACCGCGAGGAAGATGTTGATCGCGTCGAGATAGATCGACAGCGAAAGCGAGACCGCTGATCGCCCATCGCCACCGGCACGAATGCGCGCAAAGTCGCCGACCGTCAGAAGCGTAAAGATTCCCAGCGTCAGCCAGGAGTAGGTGTCCGGCGTCATGAAGTGGAAGAACATGCTGGCGATGCCGGCGATAATGAGCAGCAACAGAGCCGCGAAGCCGATACCCGCGATGCGGCGATAGTTGATATTGAACAGATACGCGACGCATCCCATGGCCGCCATGCCGAGACCGGTAGTTGCCGCGGCGTTGAAGACGACCGCCGAACCAACAGTTTGAACGTAGCGGTGAATCAGCGGGCCGATCTCCCAGCCCATGAAGTAGGTCAGCGTAAGGAACATGCCCAGCGCCAGGGTCGGACTCGCCTTGCGCGTGAAGGTGATCGCCAGAACGAGTACAAGCACCGCAATCATGCCTGGCAGCGTGCTCCACGCAGGAGCAGTCGCAACGCCGAACGCAGTGATCAGAAAGCCTAACGAAGTAATACCCAGCACCTTGGCAAGCAACGAAGCGGTCTCCTCGCGCGCCCCCTCAATCGTGGTGGGATACCCGTTCATGTTCAAGCGGTTGTCAATCATCTCATCTCTCCGCGGCAAGCCCTGAGAGCCATATTCGGGCCTGTCTCGCCTCTCTCCATGATACGCGTCCTCAACCTTGACCGGTTCATGGGTTAAAAGGTCACGCAGTCCATCCCATCAAACTCCCAGGACAGCCTCCGTCGCCTCCGGCAATCTCACGAAGTAAAATCCAAGTTATGAAGTATCTGATTGCGTTGCTGGCAGTTGCAGGAATTGTCGTTTCGACTATGGCGTTGCACGTTCACTATATGGATCCTGCCCTTGCCCCACCCTGTGCTGTGACCGAAAAATTCGATTGCGGCGCAGTCAATCACAGCCGGTTTGCCGTCTTTCCTCCGCGAACCTTTGACGAAGACCCCAAGGCCGGATCGCATATTCCCGTTGCGATGCTGGGCATCGCAGGCTATGCAGCGATTGGCGTTCTCGCGCTGATGGGCCGCTGGTGGCTGGTCTTCGAATTCGCCCAGGTGGGCTTTCTCTTCGCCGCGTTTCTAAGCTACATCGAGGCGTACGTCCTGCAGAAGTGGTGCATCTATTGTCTTTGGTCGCAGGGTATCGTGACGGCCATTCTACTGGTGACGATCTTTGCGCTCATAACGAGATGGCAGCAGAAGCGCTCGACGCTGACCTCGTAGAAGTCTCGAAATAAAGGTTCGGTACGAATCAGCAAGGGACGCGTCTGGACTAGGATTAGGAATCGGTTTGGGCTGCTGTCGCCACGGTAAACGATAACAAGAACCGGAGTAATCTATGTGGCCAAAGGTATTCGTGCAGTTAGTTGAGTTGCTGCCTCACATCTCACGGCTGGTGCCGATGGCGGACAGGTTTTTCACGTCCAAGGCTGCCGCTGAAAAGGCAAACGAAGCCGCGATGCTGGCCATGGCCGAAGGGGTCCGCGGCGATCTCGGACAGGTCACAAAGGCCCACCTGGGGCTGTACCGCCAGCTTCAGGACCAGAGCGCGCAGATCACGGACGTAGGCGAAGAGGTAAAGCGCGCGCGGCTCTCAATGCAACAGCACGAGCATCGAATGGAGGCACTCGAAAAACAGGTGGCCTCGTTCAGTCTGTGGCTGAAGGCTGGCGTTCCTATCCTGATTGCGCTGGTTTCCATGGTGGTTGTTTTGCTGGTCCGCTTGCTCCAGCGGTAAGTGGGTCTGGGATCGGTTTCAAGCTGAAAATAAACTCGCAAGATGTGGCGTATCCTCCAACACCTAAAAAGGGACGGCTAAAACACCACGTCAACCACGCATTTCACCACAACTTCACCACGTTTTCACCACAGCAAACACGCCAAAAATCCAAAATACCCCTGAAAAAACGCGCTTTCCCCCATCCAGAATTTTTTCTGGCAAAAACCGTAGAATTGAAGCATGGGAATTAGCCGGAACGAAGCTCTGGACTGCTTTCGCAGCGATGATCTGATTGGGATTGGAATGGAAGCCGACGCCGTACGCCGCCGGCTGCACCCGAAGGGGTTGTAAGTTACGCGATCGACGGAAGAGTAACCTACACGCAATCCGCGACTGGCGCGGGTTTTGATCAACTCTGCAAGCAGATCTCCAACATAGTCGCGATGGGCGGTCACGGCGTGATGCTTCAGGGCGTGGTAACCCCGGCGCTCACAATCTCCTGGTTCGACGGGCTATTTCGCAGCATCAAACAACGCTTCCCTGCTATTTGGCTCCACTCCCTCTCCGCCAGCGAGATTCTCTCAATCGCAGAGCAAACGGGAGCAACCGTAGAGGACACCATCGCACGACTGCACACCGCCGGACTCGACTCAATCCCGGGTGATGACGCGGGTATTCTCGACGACGTGGTACAACAAGGCTCCCGCGCAAAATGGTCCACGGCGGACTGGCTGGCAGTCCATCGCGCCGCCCACAAGCTCGGCATGCAGACCACCGCCACTATGACCTTTGGCTGCGGCGAGACGATGGAGCATCGCGTCAATCACCTGGAAGCAGTGCGCGGTCTGCAAGAAGAGACGAGCGGTTTTGCCTCATTCACACCGTTGGCCTACGCACCGAAAGCCTCGTCAATGCAGGGGTTCGAGGAGGCAACGGCGGTCGAGTATCTGAAGACGCTGGCGATTTCACGAATGTACCTCGACAATATTGAGAACGTGCAGTCGAACCTGGAGACGCAGGGCCTCAAAGTGTTGCAGGTGGGTCTGCGCTTCGGCGGCAACGACGTAGGCAGCGTGATGCTTGCCGAGGGGGCGAATGCGGCGACCGAGGAGCAGCTGCGGCAGGTCATTCGCGACGCAGGGTTCAAGCCTGTTCAACGCGATACGGTCTTCCGAACCATGTTTTTGAACTGAGGGGCAAGCGTTGTCTCTTACTGAAGTACGGACGTCTTAACCTGATTTCAAGCGGTGATTCGCGTAGAATCAGGTGGATACTCGAACCCTTCGTGGAGCAACGACCCTGCAATTTCCTCTTCATACTTTGACGTCCCAACTCGGGTTGCTGGTCGGTCCAAAGGGCTTCGGTCACTATTGGAAGACGCACTACGCGGACAAGACGTTCGAGCACCTATATCGATGGAATGCGTTCGATACGGCGATGCTGATTCCCTACTTCATCGTCATGATCATCCTGGCGTTTTATGGGATTCACCGCTATCAGTTGGTGTGGCTTTACTTCAAAAACAAAAAAATGCAGCGAAGTGGAGTGAGCCGCCCATGCGGTTTGCTGAAGGCCAGCTGCCGTTTGTGACGATTCAACTACCGATCTTCAATGAACAATTTGTGATCGAGCGGTTGATTGAGGCGGTCTGCAGACTGGACTATCCGCGAGACCGCTTTGAGATTCAGGTGCTGGACGATTCAACCGATGAGACGACCGAAGTAGCGCGGGCGATCGTCGAACGCTACGCTCGCGGATTCGTTGGAATGGGTCCGCAGCCGATCGTGTATCTGCATCGCAGCAACCGGCACGGGTATAAGGCGGGAGCGCTGGACAAGGGTCTCGATGTCGCTCGTGGCGAGTTTGTGGCGATCTTCGATGCAGACTTTGTGCCTCCGCGGCAGTGGGTGATGCAGGTGATTCATCACTTCGCGCAGCCGGAGATCGGCATGGTGCAGACGCGGTGGACACATCTGAATCGGAACTACAGCTTTCTGACGCAGGTTGAGGCGATTTTGCTCGATGGGCATTTTGTGCTCGAGCATGGAGGACGAAGCCGGGCTGGAGTGTTCTTTAATTTCAACGGCACGGCGGGGATGTGGCGGCGAGAGACGATCTCAACCGCGGGCGGTTGGCAGCATGACACGCTGACTGAGGATACAGACCTGAGCTATCGGGCGCAGTTGGTGGGGTGGCAGTTCAAGTATCTGCAGGATGTGGAGTGCCCGGCGGAGCTGCCGATTGAGATGACTGCCTTCAAAACGCAGCAGGCGCGATGGGCAAAGGGTCTAATCCAGACAGGGAAAAAGATTCTGCCGCGGGTGCTGAAGAGCGATGCTCCGTGGCATACGAAGCTGGAGGCGTGGTATCACCTTACGGCGAATATCAGCTATCCGTTGATGATTGTGCTGAGTGTTTTGCTGATGCCCGCGATGATTATCCGCAGCTGGCAAGGCTATATCCAGATGCTGCTGATCGACTTCCCGCTGTTCGTCGCCAGCACGATGTCGGTTTCAACGTTCTACATGGTGAGCCAGAAGGAGCTCTATCCGAAGAGCTGGTACAAATCGATCGTGTACGTACCGTTTGTCATGGCACTGGGTGGGGTCGGGTTGACGATCACCAATACCAAGGCTGTGTTGGAGGCGCTGTTCGGAGTGAAGAGCGCGTTTGCGAGGACGCCGAAGTACAGCGTGAAGAAAAAGGGCGAGAAGAGCCAGGCGAAGGTGTATCGCAAACGACTGGGTGTAATTCCCTGGATTGAGATGGCGATTGGATGCTATTTTGCCTGGACCGTCTACTATGCGATTTCGACGGAGAACTTCTTTACGGTGCCGTTTCTTGTGTTGTTTGTGTTTGGGTACTGGTACACAGGCCTGTTGAGCCTGTTGCAAGGCCGGTTTGAACGAAGCCGCGACCCCGACCAGGAGATGCACGAGAAGCCGTATCCAGTGGGCGTTTAGACGACTGATAGACTGGCTGTCGATGTCTCCGGAAAAAGGTGCCGGCAGATTCGCGGCGCAGGAGACCAGAATGGGTTCATGATTACTGGCGCTTTTCTTCTACTTGCAATCGTTCTTGGGTATTTGGTGACGGTGGGCCTGTCGATGGCGGCAACCTTTGCCATGACTGCGGCCTCGCCCGATCTGGTCGCGCGGGACTACCGAATCACGCCAAGATACAAGTTTCTGCAAGCCGGGGTGTGGTTGCTGTGCACAACGGTGGGAGGGTATATGACAGATCTCGTCCTCGGGAGAGATCACTCTCCGTGGATTGGCGGGATAGGTTTAATGGCCGTACTTATCGGCGTGTTGTGGACAAATGCGTGGGAGATGCGTCAGCGTGGAGTTGGCCATCAGATCCTGATGAGCGCTGCAACAGTGGTCGGAGTGAGTGCGGGATTTTTTCTTCGGCTCCGATGGTCCGCTGCCTGAATAGGCACTTAATCGTTATATGTCAGAATCTCAAAAAAGAAGAGAGGCAATGCGCCTCTCTTCTTCCGGCTCGATTTCGTAGGAAACCTCTAGAAACGTAGACCAAAGGTGATCGGGATGTAGCTTGTCTTCGCGCTGTTCTGGGGGAAGACGTTGAAGCCGTTGCCGTTTGCGTCGCCCAAGGAGAATGGGCGCTGCGAGTTGAATGTGTAGACATAACGGCCCTCAACGAAGAACCGCGTTGAAGCGAACCGAGAGACCTTATAGGTGAAGCCCAGGCCGCCATTCAATCCGAATGCGTTGCTGGTGTACTTGTCGATAGTTGAGTTGGCCGCAAACTGGAAGCAGCCGAAGAAGTCACACGCAGTACCGATGGTTGGAACGGTAAAGTTCGCGGTCTTGTGATAGAAGCCTGCTCCACCGATCACATATGCGCCCTTGGTATCTGAGGTGTAGTAGTTGACGATCGGATTGAGAGTGAAGGACCAGTCATGGCTGTTTCCACCTAGCTGAGTCAGTGGATTGCCGTTTTGATCGGTTGCGCCAAGAGAGTTATAGATGGCCAACAAGTTGTTGAGTGTCGCTGTCTGGATCCCGAAGTTGTCGTAATCGAACTGGGCGATGACGCCGAAGGTCTTGTTGAAGTTGCGACCGATGCCACCCTGAATCTTCCAACTGGTCGTGAGTGCGCTGTGAGTGGGGCCAGTCGGTACCGTCAAACCGCCGCCGACCACGAAGGTATACTTCGCGGAGCCATCAGCGTTGGTGCGGCTGTCGTTGTAGTTTGGGCGACTATAACGACGACGTGGCGGGGCTGGTTCGCATCGCTGCTGAGGTTGAAGTCCACCGCATTGGCGGTCTCAACGCTGCCGGTGCTGCTGCTATAGCCAAGATCATCCGGAGTGTAAAGATTGAGCGGTGCCACGAGGCTCGCCTTAACGTTAATTGGCGGCAAAGAGGATGCCGTGCCGGCAGACTGCTGCGCACGAAGGCCCAGGGTCCCTGCTGCAACAAAAAGGTGACTGCCGCGGTGCGGCCAAGGATACGGTGTAGGCGATTCCCGGTGATCGTGGTGTGCATCTTTGCGTGGCTCCCTTAGTGCTTTGAGGTTCTTCATTGGCTTCAACCCAACTCTAACGCGCTTGTTGTGTAAGACGCAGGAAATGTCGTTCAGGATGACAAACCGCTAGAGTTTTTACACTTCGGCTCGGCTACAAGCTGCTGAGAGAGGAATAGTTACGGGCGTCCTGGAGTTGGACGCCCGTAATATCTCGTGAGTGTGGGTCGGGGTTTTACAGAGATCCGTCACTGGCTGAAGCCTGAAGATCCTCTCCGAGATGACACCCTAGTGAATGTCGAACTGCTCAGGGTGCAGGCTGGGGTCGGATTTGACCAGGATGGTCTTGCCAACCATCTCTTCCATCTCCTGTAGCCACTTTGTGCCTGGTGCTTTGAGTTGTTTGACAACCTCGGGGTTGACGCGAAGCATCACGTCGCCGCGGTCCAGGTGCTTCTGCATCTTGCGCATCTCGATGTAAATGTCGTTGCAGACCGTGACTGGCGACTTGACCATGCCGGTACCGGTGCAGATGTTGCAGGTGGTAGACAGGGTGCGCTCGAGCGACTGCTTGACCCGCTTGCGAGTGATGGCGACCAGGCCAAAGTCGTTGAACTGAAGAACCTTCGAAGGGGCTCGATCGGTCTTCAACTCCTCTTCGAGCGCAGCCATGACCTTGTTGCGGTTCTTTCGCTCGTCCATGTCGATGAAGTCGATGATGATGATGCCGCCAAGATCGCGCAGACGAATCTGACGAACGATCTCCGGGATGGCATCGAGGTTGGTCTTGACGATGGTGTCTTCGAGGCGAGCAGTCTTGCCGACGAACTTCCCGGTGTTGATGTCGATCGCGACGAGGGCTTCTGTCTGGTTGATGACGATCGATCCGCCGGACTTGAGCCAGACTTTGGAGCGGAGCGCCTTATTGATCTCTTCGGTGATGCCGAACTGCTCGAAGAGAGGTGTCTCCTTGGTATAGAGCTTCACGCGGCGAATCAGCGAGGGCTGGAAACGCTGCAGGAAGCGCAGAACGCGCTCGTATTCACTCTCGCTGTCGACCCAGATGGCGGAGAAGGTGTCTGTGACCTGATCGCGAAGGATGCGCTCGACGAGATTGAGGTCGTGATAAATGAGAGCTGGAGACTTCGAAGACTCGGAGCGCTGCTTGATGTCGGCCCAGAGGTTGAGGAGGAAGCGCAGGTCGGAGCGAAGCTCCTCTTCGGTGGCCCCTGACGCGGCCGTGCGAACGATGAACCCGCCGGCAGCCTCGCCCTTTTCGCTAAGCAGAATCTCCTTCAGACGGCGGCGTTCGCTATCAGAGTCGATCTTGCGGGAGACGCCGGTGTGATTGACGGTTGGCATGAAGACCAGGAAGCGGCCCGGAAGTGCAATGTGCGACGTGATGCGTGCACCCTTCTTCGCGATCGGCTCCTTCGCGATCTGAACCAGGATCTCCTGGCCTGGCTTGAGCAACTCGCTGATGGCCGGTAGATTTGTGGACTGCATGGAGCTGCGGCCGCCACGACGATCGCGACCACCACCGCCGCTGGCACGTTCACGGTCGCCTGCGCCGCCGGTGTTGCGGGGTCGATCATTGCGATCGCTGCGGCCATAGCGGTCTCCGCGGCGCCCATCTCGTCGACCATCTCGGCGACCACGGCCACGGTCCTGATCACGATTGCGATCGGTTGCGGGAGCTGCAGCACCAGCCTGCGACTGATCGAATCCGTTGGCAGCTACTTCGTCGCCTTCCACGAGCTCTTCGTGCAGAACATCTTCTTCCGTGTCCGACTCGTCGAGGTCCTCTTCGTCCGTGTCCTCCAAACCGCCGACGAGAGGATCGTAGATCGCGTCCTCTTCTTCGAGGTCGTCCTCCTCTTCTTCGTCCACGTTGCCGGAGCGGGTGATCTGGTCGATGGACATCTCGCGGATCATAGTGCCGAGATCGGCTGCCCCTTCGAGTGTCTCTTCTTCCTCAAAGTCGTCCATCTCTTCGATGGAACTGGCGTGGAGGGTAGTGTTGAAGTCCTCGTCGTCGAGTGTCTCCTCTTCAAGAGAGCCGATGCCTGGCGCAAAGTGCTGGGGAGCCGCTTCGTCTGCGATGACGTTGTCGGCAGGATTCGCGATAGCAGTCTCGTGCTCAATCGGCGTCACAGTCTCGGTGGCATGCTCGGGCGTAAAGATCGCGACCGGAGCCTCAGAGTGCATCTCGCCCGTGGCGTGGAGCGTGGTCAACTCGTGAGGTGCAGGCGCTGTCTCGGCGAGAACTGCGGATGCGGACTCAACATGGGTTGCTGCAGGAGTCTGCCAGTCAAATGGCTCGTATCCGGTGGTGGCGGGCTCGCCGTGCAGCTGCGCAACGTGCTCGTCAGGGCCTGGAGTGATGCTGTGAACGGCGCTGTGATCGTGGGCTTGCGGCTCGGCCGAGGCCTCCGGCTGGATCTCCTCTGGAGCATCGAGCACTGGGGCGCTCTGACGATACTCACTGGGAGCTGCCGGGTCGATGCGATAGGAGGCGGAGGCGTCGGTGGGTTCGTACTCGACGGGCTCGGCCGGGGTCTCGTGCTGAAGTTGCTCGGGCGAGATAAGGTCGGGATGCGTGGCGGGAAGAACCTCGGGCTGCTCCTCAATCGGCTCGGCGACGCTGAATCCGTCGGCTTCGCGAATGACTTCGGCGTGAGGCAGTGATGCCGCCGGGGTGGCATTGCGATAGTCTGCACGGGCCTCCTGGCGATGTTCTGCGCGAGGCTCATTGCGACTCTCCTGACGGCGATGACGGGAGAGAGACTCGCCAGGAAGGATCGATCCGCCGTCCCAGCCCTCTGGAATGGTGAATGCCGGCGCGGATGGGACGATGACGTTTATCTCGACGGGCTTTGACACTGCGGCTACAGGCTCGTCTCCGCCCTTGCGGTACTTGGAGAGAGACTCGCCAGGGAGAACGATGGGCTCTGGAGCGTTTGCATCGAGTTCAGGCGCCTGATCGTAGGCGGGTGAGTCGTCGACGCCGTAGAGCGAGGTTTTGGGGCGAAGCCGCGAGGGATGCGTGGCTCGCGATCACGGCCGCCACGGTCACCTCGATTGCCGCGGTCGTTGCGGCCTCCGCGATTACGTCCCCCGCGATCGTTGCGGGCGCCACGGTCATTTCCCCGGTCGCGATTGCCGCGGTCTGCGTTCTCCGCAGAAGAGGCGGTGGTCGTCTCGGGGGTCCCGTAGGCAGAGGCGATTGGCGCAGTAGGGCTACTGGAAGGCGCAATAGGTGCGGCGGCTCCGTCGATGTCGAAAGAGTCTTCGTCATAGGCGACCTCAGCGGAGGGGTTATCCGGAGCGGCGCTGGCAACATTCGGCGACTCGTCGCGTTGTCCCGGACCTCGGCCACGACGACGGCCACGACGGCCACGCCAGCGGCGGCTGCCATCTGCACCAGGAGCTCCTTCGCCGATCTCGCCTCCATCGTTTCGGTCGGTGATGATATTTTCAGATGGCTGGTCGGCGGAGAAATAGTCGGCGACCGGCGCGTCGAAGGCGTCATCCGGCAACGTGGGTGCGAGGGGGTCGGCGACGGGCTGGCGGTCGCGGTTGCCGCCGCGGTCTCGACGGCCTCTGCCACCGCGGCCACGGTCGCCACGACCACCTCGGTCGCCGCGGTCCGGGCGCTCGGAGGAGCGGATGCCGGAGTCATTGGTCTGGTCGAGACGGTCTGGAGGACTGGCTACCGTGCCTTCGATGGTGGTGGCGCTCCCGTTGCGGTCGCCACGGTCGTTGCGCCGCCCCTCGGAGCGGCGGCCGGAATCGCCATTCGTATCGAAGTCAGCCGAGTCGCCGGCCTCCTCCATGAAATCGGTGATGTAAAGGAAGGCGTCGCGCTCGAGGCCGATATCCACGAACGAGGACTGCATGCCTGGCAGAACGCGTGTGACTTTGCCGTTATAGATGGATCCGGCGAGAGTGTATTCGTTCTCGCGCTCGTAATAGATTTCGGTTAGGGCGTCGTTTTCGACGATGGCGAGACGGGTCTCGTGGGGAGTACTGGAGATATAAATTTCTTTCGACATTCGCTGTGCTCTTTCTGCCCGACCTCTATGAGGTTCGAGCGGCAGACGCGACAGAGAACAATCGGGAGTTCGCCTGACCAAGAGGCCAGGTTTGGCTCACCGTGGAGCGGACAGATTACGGGCTGCGGAAGCTCGTGAACAGAACTCGACGACCGGTGCGAGGTGAGAGTACAGCTCTGCCGTGTGCGCACTCGAGGCGAGGGCGGATTCGGCGGTACCGGGTAGATCGGGGACACGGGGGATGCTTCAAGCAATTCGAAACATGCGGAGTTTGTGACCAGAACAACCTCAAAATCAGAGATTTGAGGCGGGGCCGTTCGCCATCCGGATGCAATCATTCCCTAAAACCTGTCCGGCCAACGGATCGATGTCTCTGGCTGGCCGGCCTTTTCTTCTAAAAAGTCTTTTGTTGCCGCTGACTGGCGACCGTGCGCCTGAGTAGCGGGGTACACTGAGCGGCATCTACAGCCGAACAGGTGCTGCTAAACAGTATTGCACTAAAGCCGTTGCAAAAGCCACACGGCATTCACATTCCTTTGTTGCACAGCTATAACCCCTTGCGATCCGCTAGTTGATAAGCCGCTTAGTTGACGAACCGCCGCATCCGGATGTTCATGACGATGCCGAGGGAAAGAAAAGTAAAGAGAACCGACGACCCGCCATAGCTCAGCAGCGGCAGAGGAATGCCCGTGACCGGCATCAGGCCAACGACCATACCGACATTAACGGCGATCTGGAAGACGATTACTGCGACCACCCCCATGATGATGAAGCTGCCAGGAAGATCGGAGGCGGTCTGGGCGTTCTGAATCAAGCGCATAAGGATAAGGAAGTAGAGGAGCAGAACCCCGATGGCGCCCACGAAGCCGTGCTCTTCGCAAAAGGCCGCGAAGATGAAGTCGGTGTAAGGGATCGGAAGGAAATCGCCCTGGGTCTGGGTCCCCTTGTTCGCACCCTTACCCCAGATGCCGCCCGAGCCGACGGCTATCAGAGATTGGCGGATCTGGTAGCCGGAGCCCCGCATGTCAGAGTCGGGGTCCATGAAGGCATTGATGCGCGCCTGCTGGTAGGGCTTCAGGTGCTTGCCGCTCTTCCAGGCGATACCGCCGATAAGCGCAAGCGCAAGAACCACCAGGCCAACCTGCTTGAAGCGGATGCCGCCGAGGAACAACCCGCAGATCAAAATCGGGAGATAAGTTAACGCGGTCCCAAGATCCGGCTGCTTGAGTACGAGCGCCATCGGAACGACAACCATGGCGGCGGCCTTGCCGATGTCGCCCCACGTGAGCTCCTTTCCCGCCAACCCCCAAAAATAGCGGGCAATAGCAAGGATGAGCACAAGCTTGACCCACTCGGACGGCTGAAAGTGGATGCCGCCGGGAAATTTGATCCAGCGCCGCCCACCCAGCACCTTCGTGCCGACGATCAGGACGGCAATGAGCGAGAGCACGCTGATTCCATAGGCCCAGTGGATGATGTCGATCAGGCGGTGATAGTCGATCATCGAGATGACAAACATCAGGAACAGACCACCGGCGAGGAACTGGATTTGTTTGTGGTCGAAGCCGTGAAACTTGGTATGCAGCGTAGCCGACTTGATCTCAAGTACCGAGATCAGCGAGAGCAGGAGCACAAATCCGAGAAGGACCCAGTCGAAGTCGCGGTACGAGGAGAAACGGGGCATGGCTGGTCTGTCCTATTCGGCGCTCGGTACGGTAGGTGCTTCGTTGGTGGGGGTCGTGGGTTTGGCAGGCTCCGGCGTGGTGGCTATGCGGACGTTGTTGTCGCGCTTGCGCTGCTTGTTGACGTAGGCGTTGATGACCTGAGCCGCGAGCGGGGCGGAGGCTTCGGCTCCCCACCCGCCATGCTCGCATAGAACGGCAACGACGATGTCCGGATTGCGGCGCGGTGCCATGCCCACGAACCAGGCGTTGGCGCGCTCGGCTCCCTTGCCCAGGCTGGTGGCCCCGGCGCTATGGCTGACAACCTGGGCGGTTCCGGTCTTGCCGGCGAAGTCGATGCCCGCCAGGTGGACGGCTGCGGCGGTGCCCGTGGTCGTGGTGGCGGCCATGGCGTCGGTGATGGTCTCCCAGTTGTCGGGGGTAATGGGGATGACGCGGTCGCCGGAGCCGGGGTAGCTGGCGAGGATGTTTTCTTCGATCTCCTTAGGAACCTCGTCAGGGAAGACGACATGCGGGCGCTTGAGGGCTCCGCCGGAGGCGATGCCGCCGAGAGCTCGCGCGAGCTGCAGCGGCGTGACTGTGGTGGCGCCCTGGCCGATACCAACCGAGATGGTCTCGCCGGCGAACCACTTGTCATGGAAGTTCTTGAGCTTCCACTGGGTGGAGGGCATGGTACCGGCAGCCTCGTCCGGCAGGTCTATGCCGGTCTTCTGCGAGAGCCCTACCGCGGTGGCATACCTGGCGATGGTGTCGATGCCGAGCTTTTCAGCCAGCGTGTAGTAGTAGGTGTCGCAGGACCACGGAATCGCGTGGTCGATATCGACCATGCCGTGATGTTTATCGCAGGCGAAGAAGTGCCCGTAGAACGTGGCGCCGCCGTTGCACACCACGCGCATGGTCTGGGCGACGTTCTCTTCGAGCCCGGCAAACGACATGATGATCTTGAAGGTGGAACCCGGCGCAAGCTGTGCCTGGATGGTCTTGTTCAGCAGGGGATGGTTCGGGTCGGTGATGATCTGGTTCCAGTAAGCTCGGGTGAGGCGGACGGAAAACTGGTTGGGATCGAAGGTGGGGCGGGAGACCATGGCAAGAATCTCGCCGGTGTGCGGATCCATGGCGACGAGCGCGCCGTTCTTGCCCTCCATGGCCTTTTCGGCGGCCATCTGGATGTCGAGGTCGATGGTGAGCTTGAGGTCTTTGCCCGGAGTTGCGAGCTCCTGGCCGAGGTGGCCGAGCTCTTTGCCGTGGCTGTTGACGATAACGTCGCGGCTGCCATCGACTCCACGAAGAAGCGCATCGTAGGTCTGCTCGACACCGGAGCGGCCGACCACGTCACCCGAAGAGTAAAAGGCGTAGCGTGGGTCGTTGAGCATCTGTTCCGAGACTTCGCCGACATAACCGATAAGGTGGGCGGCGAATCCGTCACTGGGGTAGAGTCGGCGCTGCTCGTCGAGGGTTTCAAGCTCGGGGAGCTCGTCGCGGTGGGCTGCGATGAAGGCCTGTTCGTCAGGGGAGATGTCCTGCTTGAGAGGAATGGGTTGGTATTTCGGAGCAATCTCGTAGCGGCGGAGGGTGGATTGAATCTGTTCGACAGAGATGTGAAGGCCTTGCGCGATCAGTGGAAGATCTGCGTCAAGATCTTTGACCTGCTCGCGGAGGAGATAACAAGAGACCGAAGGGTAGTTGTCGACGAGGAGACGGCCCTCTCGGTCAAACAGGCGGCCACGCGGAGCGAGGATCGGAACCTTGCGAATTCGATTGGCTTCGGCGAGCGCGCGGAAGTTGTCAGCGCCGAGAACCTGGAGACGCCACAGACCGGTGATAAGAACGATCAGAATGAGTGCGACGATGTACTGAGCGGCATGAAGCTTCCCCGCAGAGACCTTCTCGGCCCTGCCGTTGGGGCCGACGTCATTCGGGTCGATATGGTGCGTTAGTTCCATGTTTATCTCAGTCTACGACTGGAGTTGATGATTCGTGTCTACCACTGTTGTGTCGTGAGTGCCGTTTAGACGAATCAAAACCACGTTTTACTCGTTGCGTTTCGTGTTATCGAGCAGAAAGAAGATAGGAAGGGCCACGACTGTATTGATTGCAGCTCGGAAAAACTCATGGCTCCAATAGATGTGGAAGTTGGTGAGTCCAAGAAGACGGCGGTTGATGAGGAAGAGCAGGAAACTATTGATAAGAAAGAATCCGAAGTTGATAAGAATGCGGGTCGTGAGGTTTTCAACGTCAACCTGGATGCCGATGCTGGCCGCGATATAGCCGATGACAGACTTCGCCATGCCGTTGACCCCGATGGGCTGAGCGGTGAGGGCGTCCTGAAGAAGCCCGATGGCCGCCCCAGTGAGGGTTCCGGCAACAGGGTTGCGTCGCGAGACAGCAAAGAAGATGGTGACGATCAGAGGAAGATCGAGGATGGCAAGTCGCGGAAACGGCCTGGGGAGCAGCGCCTGCAGAAGGATCGCCCCCAGCGGAACGAGCAACGCGACGGCAGAGGGAAAGCTGTGCTGCTCTAGCTCTCGACGGGATGTAAAGCTGCGGGTGGCCATGGTGTAATTAGCAGACTGCTACGGCTGTGGGTTCGGGGACTGGTTCGGGGGCTGAACCGAGTCCGGTGGAGGCTGAGGTTTCCGAGGCTTTGGCTGCACCGGCTTCTGCGTGGCTGGCTGAGTCGTTGCGTCTGGAGTCGAGGTATGGGGCACAACCGGATTGGCTGCCTCAGTAGCTCCGGGTTTGAGATCTGCCGCAGAAGGAGTCGCTCCCGGCGAATAGCGATCGGAGTGAATAGTGGGAAGCGGCTTCGGCACCACCTTGAGGGGAGGAGTAGTGACCGCGGGTGCCGTCGCTGCTCCACTCTTCTTGGTGTCGTCGTCTCCCTCATGAATGCTCGGCAAGCGATCAGCCACTATCTGAGCCGCCGAGCGGGCAGCAGCCTCAGCGGCCTGTTGATCCGCGAGCTGTTTCGCAGCGGCCTGGGCCTCGGCAGTCGCGGCTCCTGCAGCAAGATCCTTCTGGGCCGCCACGGGAAGGGTGGTCTGGGTACCGGTGATCACCAGAACTTCCTCAAGCTGGTTCAAATTAGCAGCGGGTCGAAGCTGGATGAGCGTGTAAGGCTGGTGATCCGGGTCGACCTTGATGGACTCAATCGTGCCGACTGGAAGCCCGCGCGGATAAACCTGGTCGCCGCCGGAGCTGAGCACCTGTTCACCCGGCTTGATGCGATCGTCAGGAGTCAAATTGTTGATAAGGATCTGGCCGGTGGTGCTGCCACGAAGAATCGCACGAATCCGCGTGGTAGCAAGCAGCACGCCCGCTCCCGAGGTCTGGTCGTTAATCAGCAGCACCTGCGAGGTATGCGGGAAGACATCGCGGATCTTTCCGACGATGCCGTCCGGAGTAATCACCGCCTGGTCCGCTTTGAGACCGTCCTTCGCGCCCTTGTCGATATAGACCACGCGAGAGAGATCGTTTCCGCTCGTCCCAATCACCTGCGCCGCAACAGTGGTGGAGACGTAGTGTTGCTGGAAGTCCAGCATGGCCTGCAGGCGATGCCCCTGCATGGCGTCTTCGGCGAAGGAGGCCTGCTCCAGCCGGAGCCGCGCAATCTGCTGCTGAAGGTCGTAATTTTGTTGGCGAGTGTTGCGGAGGTCGACATAGTCGGACCATCCATAACGGACAGTGTGGCCGATTCCGTGGAAGAATCGCTCGAATGGAGTGACGATGGAGACGGCCCAGTAGCGGATAAGCGTAACCCTGTTGCTATCGGACGCACCCGATTCGACCGGGCGGCGAACCTGCACCGCAAGGCCGATCGTCTGGGCCAGCAGGATCGCCACCAGCACCAGAACGTTTTTGAACCGTGTGAAGAAAGATTCCATGCGCTAACACCGATTATCCGCGAAGTCACGCGCGGGCGGAGGTGGCGTGCTGGATGCGCAGCCCAACTTTTCTTCCTTCCCTGCCGAACGAACTTCCCCACGACGCAGCACTCGCGCAATACCCCGATCGGATCTACGAGGTGATCCATGCCACGTTCGTGCCTGTTGCCCGGCCACTACTTCGGTTGAAAGAGCAGCGGGGCAAACTGGCTCAAATTATCCCGCCAGACCATCCACGTGTGGTAGCCAGGTGTTTCGATCTGTTTCACTTGCATGTTCTTGCTCTTGAGAAACTCAACCAGTCTCCGGTTCGGCTCGATCAGCGAGTCCTCCGTTCCGCAAGCCACCCAAAGCAGGCGAAGATCGGCGGTCTTGGGGTTGAGCGATGCCAATTTGCCCTCGTAGTTCAGGTTGTGAACGGCCGAGCTGAATCCCCCGACCCAGGCAAACTTATCAGTGTGCGAGAGCCCGACCTCCAGGCTTTCAAGACCACCCATGGATAGTCCGGTGATGGCGCGGTCGTTGCGATCCTTGGAGACGTGGTACTCAGCTTCAACACGCGGAAGAACCTCGGTGAGCAAGGCCTTGGCAAAAAGGTCGGTGTTCCGGTCGATGGCGGCAGGATCCTCCCACACATTAAACTGATGGATGAACGACATATCGCCATACCCCAGCGGCATCACCACAACCATCGGCTTGATCTTGCCTTGCGCCAGCAGATTGTCGAGGATCAGATCGACCCGGCCCACCGCCGTCCAGCCTGAGTCGGAGTCACTCCACCCATGCAGCAGATACAGCACCGGATACGGCTGCGGAGCCTTCGGGTCATAGCCCGGCGGAGTATAGACGTAGTAGCGACTCTGATTTTGAGGCAGGCCAAGGACAGTGTTCGTCGTGTAGTTGTAGTGGTGCAGGACACCGTGCGGGACGTTAGTCACCTCCCACAGTTGCGGCGTGTCGCCTGGCACCGTCAGCTCGTTCGCAACATCCACCAGGTTGATCGTCGTATCCGCATTGGCAGGATCAAGCCGTGAATCGCCGTCCGCCTCGAAGTGATATCCGTAGATCTCGGGCGGCAGAGACGGCGTAGTCACCGTCCAGATGCCGGCCGCATCCTTCTTCATCGGCAGCTTCTTCGGCAATCCGCCGACCACAAGTTCAACCGTGGTCGCCGCGGCATCTTTGTAGGAGAAGGTCACCGTCCGGTCAGAGTGAACCTCGATCGAAGAGAAGGGTTTGAGGGCTTGAGCCGAAAGGAAAAGGGGCGCGGTGACGGAGGATAGCAGGGCCAGACCTCGAGCGAATCTGTGAGCAGTCCGCAGTTTGGTGAAGTTCATACGAGTCAGTTTAGACGACGTTTGCGGATTCGGGCATGGCAACAGCGCATAATAAAGACAATGGCCTTTCGCTCCGGTTTCGTCTCCATCATCGGTCGCCCCAACGCGGGCAAATCTACCTTGCTCAATGCCCTGCTCGGACAGAAGCTCGCTATCGTCACGCACAAGCCACAGACGACGCGCACACGCATCCACGGCGTGCTCGAAGTTCCCCTGAAAAAGAAGGCAAAAAGCGAACCCGGACACCCCGCCGCTCAAGTGGTTCTGGTCGATACCCCGGGCATCCACAAGCCGGACACTCAGCTCGACAAACGGATGATGCAGGAGGTCCACGATGCGCTGGAGTCACGCGACGCCGTGCTCTTCATCGTCGACGTCACCCACCGCCTGCCAAAAGTCCCGGGCGAGCGAGACAGTGGGAAAGCCACAGGCCGCATGGGAATGTCCGCCGCCGAAGACGACTTCGCGCTCTCGCTGATCAAAAAGCTGGAATGCCCCGTGATCCTGGTTCTGAATAAGATGGACGCGATTCCGAAGAAAGACCTTCTCCCGCTGATAGCGCACTGGTCCACGCTGCACTCCTTCGCGGATGTCATCCCCATCTCGGCCCGCAAAAAGGAAGGGCTTGAACTGCTTCTGGAAAAAATCGTCGGTCAACTCAAAGAGGGCCAGCGCTACTTTCCGAAGCATCAACTGACCGACCAGCCGGAGCGTTTCCTCGTCGCTGAACTCATCCGCGAAAAGATTTTAATGCTGACCGGCGAAGAAGTCCCTTACGCCACTGCGGTAGTGATCGAGAAGTTCGAAGAGCCCGCCTCCATGAAGAAGATGAAGGACGGCAAGCTGCCGGTGACGAAGATCTCGGCAGCCATCTTCTGCGAGCGAACAGGCCAGAAGGCGATCCTCATCGGCAAGCAGGGCGAGATGCTGAAGCGGATCGGCACCGCAGCCCGCAAAGACATCGAATCACTCCTGGGCACACGCGTATTTCTCGAACTCTTCGTCAAGGTGCAGGAGGAGTGGCGCTCCAGCCGCGGCTTCGTCGAAGATCTCGACTGGCGGCGGCAGTTGGAGTTGATTGCGGAAAAACAGCAAACGGAAGAGTGAGATGAGAACCAGACGGCCAGCACTACCCAAGGCATCTGAGGAGATGCAGCGGCGGTCGATTCTGTTGATAGAAGAGGTGCGACGGTGGCCTGAGACAAGGACAGGCCGCATGTTTGGCATGATCAGCATCTATCGGGGCGATACAATCTTTGCCCTGCTTCCCGGCACAAGAGGGTTGGAGCTGCCGAACGCAATCGCAACGAAACGGAATGAACCTGGTCAGACTGAAGGCGAAAAGTGGCAAAGCTTCGCGATTGAAGACGATGGCGAACTTTCGGCAGCTCTGAAACACCTCGAAGAAGCGTATCGCAAAGCGAGAAAGTAACTATTCCTTCACGCTGACGCCAAGAGCCTTCATCTTGCGATACAGATGGCTGCGTTCAAGTCCGAGCCCTTCGGCGGCGCGGCTGACGTTGCCGTGGAACTCATCTAGTTTTTTCAGGATGTAGTCGCGTTCGTACGCTTCACGAGCCTGCAGCAGGCTGGTGAACTCTTCGCGGCCATTACCTTTATTGGCGTCGCGAGCGGAGTCGCGATACACGAGCATGGGAAGATGCTTGCGCTCGATGCGGTGCGTCTTCGGGTTCAGGATCAGGACACGCTCGACAAGATTGCGTAACTCGCGCACGTTGCCGGGCCAATGATATTGCTTCAATGCGGCAAGTGCGTCTTCGGTCATCTCGACGTGAGGACGGCCGTACTCTGCGCCAAACTGCTGGAGAAACTCTTTGACGAGCAGAGGAATATCTTCCTTACGGTCGCGCAGAGGCGGCACAAAAAACGGAATAACGTTGAGGCGATAGAACAGATCTTCGCGGAAATTGCCGCGAGCGATCTCCTCTTCAAGATTCTTATTGGTAGCTGCAATAACACGCACATCAACGTGCACAGGGTGCGAAGCACCGACCGGAAGAAAGCGCTGCTCATCCAAAGCCCGCAACACCTTGGCCTGCGTCTTCAGGCTCATGTCGCCAACTTCATCGAGGAAGAGTGTGCCGCCATCCGCTCTCTCAAACGTTCCGCGCTTCTCGGTCGGGCCTCCCGGCACCGCTCCATGGCGATAGCCAAAGAGTTCGCTCTCGATGTAATCCTCGGGAATCGCCGCACAGTTGAGCTCAACAAACGGCCGGTCCTTCCGCAGACTCTCCGCGTGCATAGCTCTCCCGACAAGCTCCTTCCCTGCCCCCGATTCCCCGTAGATCAGCACGCGGCCGTTCGTAGGCGCCATCAGTTTGATCTGCTGGCGCAGCGCCTTCATCGGGACGGAGTTTCCTGTCACTGTCCCCTTTGTGAGTTGGCGTGAGAACTCCTGGTTATCCTCGCGCATCTGGCGAGCCTTCATCGCGTTCTTCAGAACGATGAGCGTGCGGTCGAGCGAGAGAGGCTTCTCGAGAAAGTCATAGGCCCCCAGCTTCGTGGCGCGAACCGCAGCTTCGATCGTGCCGTGGCCGCTGATGATGACAACCTCAGGCACGTTCGTCGACTCCATCTGACGGATCTCGGTCAGAGTATCGAGACCGTCGCGATCGGGCAGCCAGATGTCGAGCAAAACAACATCGTAGGCAGCATCTCGAAGTAGCTCGAGAGCTTCACCCGCAGTCGCGGCTGTGGTGACGAGATAATCCTCTTCACGAAGGATGCTTTCGAGCGACTCGCGGATTTCAGCTTCGTCGTCAACGATCAGTACGTGGTTCATTGTGGGCCTCTGGGGAGGGTGGAGGCAAAGTCGTCCTCTGCTTTAGTGTTGCTATGAACTGGAGTCTCAGTGGCAGATTCAACCTGAACTGGCGGCTGATCGCCGTTTTGCGGGATCGCGAAGGTATTGAAGCCCATTGGAGCCTCAGCGTCGCTGTCGGGCGAAAGGGCTGGGCGTAGTTCGATGATGAACCTCGCTCCTGCAGGTTCGTTCTTCTCAGCACGTATCGTGCCCTGGTGCTCCTGAATAATCTTTGCGGCAATCGCGAGGCCGAGGCCGGTGCCACGCTGCTTGGTCGAGAAGTAAGGCAGAAAGAGACGCTCGCGCATGTCATCGGTAAGACCAGAGCCGCTGTCGGCGATCGCAAGTTCGACCATTCCGTTCTCCAGCAAACACGTGCTGATCTGAAGCTCGCGGTAGAGGCTCTGCTGCATAGCCTCGGCGGCGTTGTCGATGAGATTGCCGAGTGCACGTTTGAGCGCCTCAGGGTCCGCCATAATCAGCGGCAGGTCGGGGCTCATCTTGCGCACGATGCGAACCGCCTGCATGCGTCCGGCGAACAGCGCGAGCGAGTTCTCAACAATCGTATTAAGGTCTGCAGGCTTGGGCCGAGCCGTAGGAAACTCAGCGAGCGCGGCAAACTGGTCGACAAGCGAACGCATGCTCTCGACCGAAGACGTGATCACCTCCGAGCATCGACGGATGACCGCGATCGAGGGCGGCTCAGCAGCGCTGGGGGCGTGACCTCGGCGACGGCGCGCGCGAGGCGATCGATGTGGCGGCGAATCTGCTCGGCGCTGAGGCTGATCGGTGTGAGCGGATTCTTGATCTCGTGAGCCACACGCCGCGCCACTTCCTTCCACGCGGATTGCTTCTGCGCACGCAGCAGCTCGGTCGCGTTTTCAAGAACAACCACATACCCCTGGTGCTCGCGGCGCATGCGTTCCGTGGCCGCCGGCATCTCCAGCAGAGCGACCGTAGCCAGCAGGTTCATCGTCCCGCTAAACCTATCGACCGAGCTCTGTGGAAAGCCTGAAATCTCAATCTCACTCGACGCCGACCCCATGCGATGGCTGCGTTTAATCAGCCGGTCAAGCACCTCGGACACCTCAGGCGGAAAGACCTCCTCGATCACCAGCCCATAGAACGGCCTCTGCCCGCCCGGATCCATCATCTCGCTCAGCGCGCGGTTGGCAAGGATGATGCGTCGATCGGTGTCGAGTGTAGCAACTCCATTCGGAATCGTTTCGAGCATCGTCTCCAACTCGCCGCGCCGCGCCTCAAGCGCAGTGTTGGCGGCACTAAGCTGCACGGTAGATTCCTCCACCGCGCGCCGGCTGCCCTCAAGATCCGCCGCCATGTGATTGAAGCTGCGCACCAGCTCGCCGAGCTCTTCGGTCGCACTCTCCTGCACGCGATGGCCGTAGTCTCCCTGAGCGATCGCCTCCATCGCATCCGCCAGCGCCTCCACCGGCTTCGTCACCTGTTTCGACAGATGCAGCGCAAGCCAGCACGACGCGAACAGGGCAAGGCTCGTCATCATCAGCAGCAGGAGCATATAAAGATCCCTGATCTGACGCCGCTCGCTATAAAGCACCCAGTACGCATCCGCCGCCTTGCGCAGATTGGTCATGGTCGCAGCCATTCCAAACGGCATCGGCAGGCCTACGACAACGGTCTCACCCTGTTTGAGAGTGGTCGCACCCAGCGCGTAGTCCGTAGAACCCAGCGAGAACACGGGCTGGTCGATGCGCTGCGCAGCGGCAAGAATCGCGGTATCCGTTGGATCCGTAGGTGCACGCGCGCCCGACTCGTCCGTATCGGCCCCGGCCACCTGATCCGGGAGCCAAACCTTAACCTGCGCCGTCGCACCGGCGCGCTGCGGCATGTGAAACGATGCAACGACGCGGCCCTCGCGATAGACAATCGCAAAGCCGTTCTGCAGCGTGATCTCGTGCTGTCGTAAAACCTCGTGGATCGCCTCGCGATTCCGCGTCGCCGCCGACGGCACGACCGCATGAGCCACACCAGGCACCGGACCGTGGTTCGAGTGGCGACCAGACCCACGAACCGAAGCGGCTGAGCGTGCAGTACCCGGCGCTTTAGCCTCGGGAGCAACCACCGGCGCTGCGGGAAGGCTGGCGGCAATCGAATCCGCCTCCGCGCGAGCGTTCGCGGTCGTGTAGTGCGCCAGCTCCAACGCCATATTATTGCTGTCTTCCCGCATATCCGTCACGGGCTGCGTAAACCAGCGGTCCACCGCGCGGTTCATCAGCTGATAGCTGAACGCAAACATCGAGGCGATAGGAACCAGACTCACCAGCACCGCGCCCCACAGCATCCGCGTGCGCAGACGCGTTCCCATCACGCGACTGCGCTGGTCGGCATACAGCTTCAACACGTTGCGGACCAGCAGCAGAAGCACCACGACAAAGAGAAGAAACGCCACAATCGACAGGCCTGTGAAGATGACCGTCTGCTGCGTGCTGGCCGGCTTCGGCAGCTGCGTGTTGAACGCGTTCAGAGTGGCAAGGGCCACGAAGAGGATGAGCAGGCACGCACCCAGAGCCACGATCCAAATCTTTCGCCGGTTCGTAGTTCCCATGGCCCGCGCCCTCCTCAATCCCCCAGATTATATGCGGGCGGAGCGCGCATCCCCTCGCTCAACCCGCAACAGCCGCGGCGGCTATACGAGCTTCGCCACAGCCTGCCAATCGCGCTTCTGCGCCTGGGCCACTGCACCGTAGGTCAGAACGCCGTTGAACGTATTGACCCCCTCTGCGATCCCCTTGTCTTCACTGATCGCCGCGGTGGCCCCCAGCCGCGCCAGCTTCAACACGTATGGAAAGGTCGCGTTCGTCAAGGCAAGCGTCGAGGTATTCGGCACTGCCGCAGGCATATTCGTCACGCAGTAGTGCACCACTCCGTTGACCTCATACGACGGATTCGAGTGCGTGGTCGGGTGCGCGGTCTCGATGCATCCTCCCTGGTCGATCGCAACATCGACGATCACCGCGCCCTTCTTCATCTTCGCCACCATCGCCTTGGTCACGATCTTCGGCGCAGCCGCACCGGAATCAGAACGCCTCCGATCACAAGATCAGCTTCGCGAACAGCGTGTTCGATGTTGTAGCTATTGGACGCAACGGTGTAGATGCGGCCGCCAAAGATATCATCAAGCTCGCGCAGGCGATTCAGGTTCAGGTCGATCAGCGTCACCTTCGCCCCCATGCCCAGCGCAATCTTCGCAGCGTTCGTGCCCACGATACCGCCGCCGATAATGCAGACGTTCCCCGGAGGCACACCCGGAACGCCGCCCAGAAGAACCCCGCGTCCGCCATGCTCCTTCTCAAGATAAGCTGCGCCAACCTGGACGCTCATGCGACCGGCAACCTCGCTCATCGGGGTCAGCAGCGGCAGCGCTCCGGCGCGATCGCGAACAGTCTCATAAGCAATGCCTGTAACCTTCGAGGCGAGCAGCGCATCGGTCAGGTCGTTCAACGGAGCGAGGTGGAGATACGTAAAAAGAACCAGGCCCTCGCGAAAGTGCTTGTACTCCTTTTCGACCGGCTCCTTCACCTTGACGATCATCTCGGCCAACCGCCACACGTCATGGGCTGAGCCGACGATCTCCGCGCCCGCTTCCTGGTACTCGTCGTCCGGCATGGCGGACAGCGCCCCGGCGTCATGTTCCACCAGAACCTTGTGTCCCGCTTCAACCAGTGCTTTGACGCCAGCCGGGGTTACCCCTACGCGGCTCTCGTGATCCTTAACTTCCTTAGGCACACCAATAATCATTCGTCTGTCTCCACATCGTTGAAGCTTCTTTCGATTGTATCTATTTGCACTACAACGATGTCACGGGAGGAGGAGAAGGCCCCTCTTTGCGCTCAGTTCCATAAACGAACCAGGCCGACGACACCGTGAGGAAAGAGCACAGTAAAAAAGGTAGCAACCGGGTCAACTTCGATTAGATTGGGCAGATGCCATCAATCGCAGGCGGTTTGGATCAGACAAAGCAAGACCGCCGCCTGCTGCTGGTGCTGCTGATCGTCCCTGTCGTGGTGTCGCTGGCCGCAGCGTGGACCCTCGATCATGCGAAGGCAAACAGGTCGCTCTTTTCCATCACTAATCTGGTGGGACCAACGACGCAGAGCCTGCTGGCCGGCCGCGGTATTACGGTCTGCACCGAGGACATGGGGACTCGTGGCAATCCCATCTGCTTCCATGCGGCGCGCATGCCGGTCACAGCCACTACGGTCGCGTGGGGCATCCGGATCTTTGGCGACCGCTACGTTTCCGTCGCCTGCTTCAAAACGATCCTTCTGTTGTTGCCCGTCGAGTTGGCCATCTATTTAGCATGGTGTCGTCTGCCGCGGCCGTTCGGTAGCAGGCTGATGGTAATCCTTCTCCTTCTTACTCCGTTCCTGATTCCGGCGTTTCTCGCCGACGTGACCAATCTGCAGGTAGACGAGGGCTTCTCCTATAGTTTTCTGGCGATGGCCTCGGCGATGCTGTTTCTCGACCGCGACGGTCTGCGCGGCGTTCGAGGTGCCGTGCTCTTCGCCGCCGCGCTCGATGCGCTTTATCTCTCGAAGAGCGGGATGCTGGCGGCCGTCCTGGTGCTGCTGGGGGGCTTTCTGGCGTTGGAGCGTCAACCAAAGCTGCGATGGCTCCTCGTGCTCCTGGTTGCCGCAGCGCCTGCGGGGTGGGCGCTCCATCAGCATCATACGAGTGGGCGATACAGCGTGGGCACCAGCTTCGACGGGATCAATCTGCACAAGGGCAACAACGCCGGATTCCTTCAAAACTACCCGCCGACCCACGGCGACTCGCTCGACTGGTACGACTTCGAGTTGAATCGCGGAATGAGCTTCCCGGACGAGTGGAGCTTCAACGACTACCATCGCCGGGCGGCGCTCCAGTATCTGCGAACTCACCCTCGAGAGACGCTGTCAGGAGATCTGCGCAAGCTCAGGATCCTCTTTTTCACGGTCGAGAAGTACGGCTCGACCGCGAACTCTGGCGCGGGTCGACTGATCGAAATCGGCGGGATGTTGGTCTTCCGGCTGATGTTCTGGGTCGCGACTGTCAGCGCAATCGTTCTTCTGCTCCGGCAGCGACTTGAAGGAGATCGATCGCTGCGCGTGGCCGCGGCTACTTTTCTTGCCCTGGTCGCAGCCTCTACGCTGCCCTACCTCGCGGGTTTCGCCTACACCCGGCATGTCAGCATTCTCATCTATCCCTCGGCTCTGTTCTGCTGTCGTCTGCTGTGTGAACCAGAACGGGACTACAACGGAAGAGGCATGCTAACTGGTTAGGTTAGGTGCTGAAATAGCGCTTGCGAAAGGAATACACTAATGGGAGTCTCTTTTTAGGATCGACCTCAAACACCTATGTCTTCGAATAGTTTTCAGATGCGTTACTCCCGCATTCACAATATGCGGTCCCTCTTCAGCCTCTTTTCCAGCGACCTTGCTATCGACCTCGGCACGGCAAACACCCTCGTCTTCGCCCATGGCAAAGGCATCATCGTCAACGAGCCCTCCATTATCGCGGTGAACAAGATCACCAACGAGGTCGAGGCGGTCGGCAAAGAAGCCAAGGAGATGCTTGGCCGCACGCCGGGAAATATTGTTGCCATCAAACCGATGAAAGATGGCGTCATCGCCGACTTTCGCCACACCGAGAAGATGTTGAACTACTTCATCCAGAAGGCGCACAACCGGAAGATGATGGTTCACCCGCGCATCGTGATCGGCGTTCCCTCTGAGATCACGCAGGTGGAAAAACGAGCTGTTATGGACTCGGCTTACCGAGCCAAAGCCTCCGAGGTTCACCTGGTCGAACAGGCCATGGTCGCCGCCATTGGCGCTGGTTTGCCCATCACCGAGCCAGGCGGAAACATGGTCGTCGACATCGGCGGCGGCACCACGGACATCGCGGTCATCTCGCTCGCAGGCATCGTCTACTCGCGCTCCGTGCGCATGGCCGGAAACCAGATGGACGAGGCCGTGATGACCTACCTCAAGCGGAAGTACAACCTGCTCATCGGCGAGCGCACCGCAGAACAGATCAAAATCTCGCTCGGCTCAGCCTACCCGCTCGATAAACCCATCTCGATGGAGGTCAAAGGCCGCAACCTCATCGAGGGCGTGCCGAAGACAATCACCATCGAAGACTCCGAGATCCGAGAAGCCCTCAGCGAGTGCATCGCAACCATCATTAACGCCATCCGCGTAGCCCTGGAGCGAACTCCGCCGGAGCTCTCCGCCGATATCTCCGACCGAGGCATCGTCCTCACCGGCGGCGGCGCGCTCATCAAGAACCTGGACAAGCGCATCCGGGAGGAGACAGGGCTTCCCGTCTCGATCGCCGACGATCCCCTGGCATCCGTCGTGCTCGGAACAGGAAAGATGCTCTCCGACTTCAAGCTGCTCCGAAAGATCTCAATCGACTAGTCAGGGCACTGTTGCAGCAGTTCAACTCTGGTTACAGGCAGGTCTCGGACTCAGTCCGGGACCTTTCCGTTTCAGAGACTGTCCTGCCGGACGGGCCTCCTGCGCGGAGTGCGGCCACTTCGTGGCGCGTATACCTTTCTGGGCAGGATCGACCCTCGACCCTCCCGCTGGTCGGCACCACGAGATCCCAACCTGCGACCAACGGGAGCACCCACGCGAAGCCATCACAAGTCACGAAGTGACCGCGCCACGCGGAGTGGGCCCGTCCGGCAGGACAGCCAAAATAAAGTTGAAAACGTGGCGTGTTTTTAGCCCCCCGAATTATGACTGCCTAAACTCCATCTCAGCCACGCAAATCACCACACTCGCACCATCAAAACACCACGTCAAAACGGGCTATTTTCGCAAAATCCCCTCATTTTTGCTACATCCCACCACCAGAAAAAAATATTCAAAAATGCGCTCAAAATCCCTAGTAGAGGTCCGGAGGATTCGTAAGACTGACGCGAATACGGTCGATCCGCCGGTCCGTGCTCGCAAGCACCTCCAGCCGCAATCCATCCTCTTCCACCACCTCGCCGGGCAGCGGAATATGTCCGGCAATCTCGGAGACTAGGCCGCCCAGGGTGGTGGATTCGTAGTGCTCGGGGAGACGGACGGCTGTAGGGTCGTCGCGTGTGTCGCGGGGCTCGCGCAAGTCTTTTTGCTCATCGAACTCTTCCCTGTCGTCGCTCCAGCGAGCGGCCTCTGCGGATTCGGTGTCTTCGTCTTCGGGGTCGTGGGGTTCGCTGTCTTCGGCGGGGCGGCCGTTGCGATTGGGCTGTTCGAACTGATCGGCAAAGAGATCGCGGAGGCGCGAAAGCTCGAAGGAACCGGAGACAACGTAGGCACCGTTGGGCTCACGGATGGGTTCATCGTCTGCTTCGGACTCGTCGTGTTCATCAGCGATGTTTCCGACGATGGCCTCAAGCAAATCCTCAATGGTGACAAGGCCTGCGACGCTGCCGTACTCGTCAATGACCATGCGCATGTGCTGTTTTTCGCGCTGCATCTCACGGAGGAGCTCAGCTACTTTTTTGGTCTCGGGGACGAAGGCGGCGGGGCGCTGCATCTGGGCGACGGTGAGCGTGTCGGCCTCGGTGTCGAGGACTTTGAGGAGGTCATGGGCGAAGGCGATGCCGGTGACGTGATCGAGCGAACCGTTGTAGACGGGGACGCGGGAAAAGGCGTGCTCGTTGATGGTTGCGGTGAACTCCTGCAGGGTGAGGGTGCCTGGCACCGCGAAGATTTCGGGGCGCGGGGTCATGACTTCGAGGACGATCTTGTCGCCGAACTCAACGGCAGAGCGGACGAGTTCGCGGTCCGACTCTTCGAGGATGCCCTCCTCTTCGCCAGCCTCGAGAAGTGCGTCCATGGCTTCGGAGGGGTGGTCCTCTTCGGTTGTGTCTTCCGGTTCGGCGAGGGCGGCGATGGAGAGGAGAAGGCCGAGGAGAAGAGTTACGGGAAGGATGAGATAGAAGAGTGTCTGCAGGAGGGGCGTGATGCGCGCGATCCAGAGGCCGCGGGTGCGGGAGAAGAGGAGTTGCGGGAGAAGACGGTCGAAGATGAGGATGAGGAGGATAAGCTCGAAGACGGCGCGGAGGACTTCACTGAGGCTTGGGGTGCGAGCGAGGGTTGGGACGAGCGTGGTGTGGGTGTAGAGGCGGAGGCCGGAGAGCAGGGCCAGGGCAGCCAGGGAGAGCTGGCGAAGGACAGAGGCGGAGAGGGCGATGGACTCGCGACCGAGGCGGAGGCGGGGTTCGACGACTCGCTCCCAGGAGTCGATGTTGTCCTGATACTCGCGGGCGAGAAACTTGCCCATCTCGGAGTAGATGCGGTCGACGTAGGCGGCTAGCGCGAGGATGCCGAGGAGGAGGATGAGAGCGAAGGTGTAGGCGTAGGCGGGAGTCACTTTGCGCCTCGCTTGTTTCTGGCCTTTGTGGCTTTGGATTTTGTGATGGTTCGAGCGGAATGCGGGGGTCTCTCCACTGCGGCGGCGTAGAGCGCCGCCTTCGGTCGAGATGACGATTTTTTAGCAGGGTCTTGAGATGTTTTTCTTGATCGGGTAGACCGAATTTTTAAACGGGAGGAGCTCTTTTTGACTGCGGGTGACAGCAATTTTCGGGAGTGCGCGGTTGTTCGCTCGATGAGAGTATTGGAGAGTTTGAGTTTGCTGCGGATAGTGGCCTCGCGGGCGGCCATCTCTCCGTTGTCGGTTTCGTGGTCGAAACCTGAGAGGTGGAGGAGGCCGTGAAGGAGGAGGATTTTTACTTCGTCGCGGAGGGAGTGGCCATAGGTAGCAGCCTGACGGGCTGCGGTTTCGAGGGAGATGGCAAGGTCTCCGGCGTGGGTGGGTGCGATCTCGGCGGGCGTGGGGAAGCTGAGGACGTCGGTGGGCTTGTTTTTGCCGCGGAAAGATTTGTTGAGGCGGCGGAGGGTGGGGTCGTCGGCGAGCAGGACCTCGACGTTGCCGGTGAGGCCGACGGCGAGGCGGGCACGGTTGAGGAAGCTCGTCAGGCCGGGGCGTGAGACGTTTTCTTTGAGGCCAGGCGGTGGTTCGATGGTGATCATTGAAGAGGCTTCGGAGTGGCCGCTGCGATGGGTGTTTGGCTGGGCTTCGTCTGATTTGGTTTATAGACGCGGACGTAGTCGACGACCATCTGCTGGGGGAAGGTGGTGGTCTGGTCGGGATTGCCGGGCCAGCTGCCGCCGGTGGCGAGATTCAAAATGATGAAGAACGGATGATCGAAGACCCAATGGGTGCCTGGTGGCAGGTCGGCGGGAGTGCGGTGGGTGATGAGGTGATCGTCGATGAAGAATTTTATGTCGTTCGGGGTCCACTCGACGGAGTAGAGATGAAAGGCAGTGTTGACGGCCTCGCCTGTGGGGAGGGTGAACTTTGCGGTGATGGGGTTTCCACCGCTGTATCCGGGGCCGTGGAGGGTACTGTGAACCTCGGTTGGATTGCCGATGTTCTCCATGATGTCGATCTCACCGGATTTGGGCCAGGGGTCGGAGTCGATGTTGCTGCCGAGGAGCCAGAAGGCGGGCCAGATGCCTTTGCCGGTGGGGAGTTTTATACGGGCTTCGAAGCGTCCGTAGGGCTGGGAGAAGAGGCCCTTGGTGAGGATGCGGGCGGAGGTGTAGTGCCGCGTGATGCCGTCGGGGCCCGTGTGAGTTTCTTTGAGGGCGGTGATGAGGAGGTGGCCGTCCTGTTGGCGTACGTTGTCGGGACGGTTGGTGTAGGACTCGAGTTCGTGGTTGCCGTAGCCGCCACCCCCTATGTCGTAGGTCCATTTGGCGGGGTCGGGGGAGGATCCGTTGGGGCCGTTGAACTCGTCGCTCCATGTTAGGGCCCAGCCGGGTGGGGTTGATGGGGACTGGGCTTTCAGGATGGCTGGAAGTGCGGCGAGTAGGAGCGCGAGGCAGGCGTGTGTGAGGGTGCGCACGTTGCCGGGGCGGCGGAGCGCGGGGATGGGGTGAGTACTTGGAGGTTCGGTGGTGGTCATCGCTTGGGAGCAGGTGATGCTAAATGTCGCAGGGGCTGGATTCGCCCCCTGTGATTGATTATCGCAGATTGGTTGAGTTCATTGAGGTTTTGGCATGGGTTTGGCGGCCTGGATGACGTTTGGGTCGGGCAGGGCGGCTTCGCCGATGGGGAGCGGAAGCTGCTGCTGCGCCTTGCCGTAACTGTCGTAGGCCCGGACGATGCGCTGGACGAGCTGGTGGCGGACGACGTCGACATCTTCGAAGTGGCAGAAGCGAATGCCTTCTACGCCGTCGAGGACGTGGAGAGCTTCGAGGAGGCCGGATTTCTTTGGGTTGGGCAGGTCGGTCTGGGTGAGGTCGCCGGTGATGACGGCCTTGGAGTTGTTGCCGAGACGGGTGACGAACATCTTCATCTGTTCCATGGTGGTGTTCTGGGCTTCGTCCATGATGATGAAGGCGTCGGAGAGGGTGCGGCCGCGCATAAAGGCAAGCGGGGCGACCTCGATGACGTTGGACTCGAGGAGCTTGTCGACCTTGACGGGGTCGAGGAGATCGTAGAGGGCGTCGTAGAGGGGCGGAGGTAGGGTCGACTTTTCCTGGAGGGAGCCGGGGAGAAAGCCGAGACGTTCGCCGGCTTCAACTGCGGGACGGACCAGGATGATGCGGCTGACCTTTTTGGCCATGAGCGCGGAGACTGCCATGGCTACGGCGAGGTAGGTTTTTCCGGTGCCGGCGGGGCCTAGGCCGAAGGTCATGTCGGACTGCTCGATGGCTTCGACGTACTTGCGCTGGTTGGGCGAGCGGGGCTGAACCATGCGCTTGACACCGGCCGAGCGCTGCTTACCTGCGTCGACAAGAGATTTGAGGGTGGTGGTGGAATCGGCGACGACGAGCTTAAGCATTCCGTTGAGTTCGCCGTTGTGGAGGTTGACGCCGGATTTTCGGAGGGTGTCGAAGTCGGTGAAGACTTGTTCGACGCGGGCAACGTTGGTGGCTTCGCCGGTAACGTGGATAGCGTCGGAGCGGAGATCGATCGTGACGTTGAGTTTGTCCTCGAGGATGCGGAGGTTTTCGTCGTGGGTCCCGTACAGGGGCTCAATGCCAGGTGTGATTTCCAGGGATTTTTAATCAAGTAGTGTGCTGACCTCCGTCAGGGGAGCTGGGTTGGTGTATGGCCGGGTGACTTGGGAGTTTTTGAGGGGATGAGCGGACACTGGCTGGCGGCGCATTGGCTGCGCCTCTTGACTGCGACCGGGATGGCGGAAGGTGCCAATCTAGTGTCGAAGATGGGCAAAGAGTAGAACGTCGAAAAGATGGCGTCAAGGGGCAAATGATGAATTGATTTTGGTGCGGAACCGGGATTGGATCGCGGTGCGGCATGTTTTCTACGGATTGGATGCTTTGGGGGGCTTATACGCCGTATTTTCGGATAGAGGATGGGTTGACCGAAGGCCCGGCTTTCCGTAGACTTAGATATTGCAGGGAGTGCGGCGGGCCGTGACTGGAAGCAGAAGTCGGCTGGCCTTGAGCCTGCATCCCATTTTCCCCTACAAAATGTACGGGTTGAGAGAAGAGAGTTTATGGCAAATCATGTTTCGTCTTTGAAGCGCGCACGTCAGACCGTAGCTAAGACTGCGGTGAACCGCTCAAACAAGAGCAAGCTGCGTGGAACCCTGCGCCAGCTGCGGGAGTCGATCGCCAAGGGCGACCACGCCGCCGCAACCACCCAATACCGCGAGACCGCGTCGATTCTGGACAAGAGCGTGCAGAAGGGCGTTCTGCACAAGAACACCGCGAGCCGCTACAAAAGCCGCTTGAACGCGCGTGTGAAGGCTGTTGCGCCTAAGAAGGCTGCTTAATTTTCAGTTGTTGATTTGAAGGTTCGGGCGTAGAGATTTATGAAAGGCTGGCTTGCGGGAGACCGTAGCCAGCCTTTTTCTGTTTGTCCCTGTTGCCGGTAGGCGACTCGAAACGTCAACCGCAACGACGAAATACAGGGATCTCTCCACTGCGTCACGCGATGAGACCGCGTGACTTCGGTCGAGATGACGATTCGTGGGTGCGGATGATTGGGTGCAGATTGTTTGGTAGTGCCGATTGCTTCGTGGGTGCAGATTGTTTCGTGGGTGCAGATTGCTTCGTGGGTGCAGATTGTTTCGTGGGTGCAGATTGCTTCGTGGGTGCAGATTGTTTCGTGGATGAGAGAGCTTATTGAGGGTTGTCCTTTGGGCGGTCGGAATTGGCTGGGCGATCTGATGGTTTGTCTGTGGGGAGGGTGTAGAGGGTGGGTGGTTTGCGGTGGACTTCGGGTGTCTGGTCGCCAGAGGCTTGTACGGCGTCCGTCGATGCTTCAGCAGCATCGCTGGATGCCGCGGCGGGGGATGCGTTTGCAGGCGGAGGCGTTTGGGTGGAGTCGGGGGTGCTGTGTTTGCTGTGGTGGGGGCGACCGCGTTGGCGGGCTGAGCCTCGGGTTGAACAGTGGAATCGGCTTCTTCAGCGGATGGGGAGGGCTGGCTGACGAAGCGGACGGGGAGATCGTTCTCGGGCGGAGCGGAGGTCTGGGCTAGTTTGACCGCATTCTCCTCTTTGGGGGTAAGGGGCGGGAGACGATAGATCTCAATGGCGCCGGCATGGATGAGGGCGAGGGACAAGCCGTCGGGGGAGAGGGCGAAGTTCTGGCCTGCCCGCTCTACGGGGGTGCAGTCGGCGTGGAGGATTTGCTTGCCGGTGTCGGTCTGATAGACGACGACCGTTTGCGACGAGATCTCATCGGCGCTAATGGGCTGATCGGCGATAGCGGAGGAGTGGAGGAGGACGCGGCTGAGGGCGAATCGGCCGCTGGACGGGGCGTAGACGAGAGACGGGGCGATGAAGTCTCCGAAGAGGCCCTGCTCCCACATCTCCTGCCCCCGCATGTTGAAGCCGCCGACTGCACCGACAGTATGACTACTATTGCGGCAGCCGAAGACGATGAACTCGCTGTGGCTGACGAAGAGGGGGAAGGGGCGGCAGGTGGAGTCGAAGGGAGAGAGTTCGTCGACCTTGCCAGCGTAGGAGTGAAAGTCGAAGGCGTAGTGTTGATGGCCCTGGTCGACGGTGGCCAGATAGCCGGCGATGGTGACGGGAACTCCGCCGGTGCCCCTGGACCGGGCGATGCCGGCGGAGCTGGATCTGATGGCAGCACCGGGTTCCGGTGGCAGGTGGAGGCGATAGAAGTTGATTTGAACGACGGGGGTCAGGAGCCGGCTCGACCGGGGTGGGGCCGAAGAGAGGAGTCTTCGGTTTGGGAGGTGCCGGGGTGCGCTTGACGGTCTCGACGGTGAGCAGGTCGGCATCGGGAGAGAGGATGACGGCGGCGATGCGGCGATTGTCTGTGGAGAGAAAAGGGTGCTCGGTGAAGGGCTGGCCGGTGGAGAGGTTGGCGAGAGGAGCGAAGGTGGTGAGGGTGTCGCGGATACGGAGGAGGAAGTGACCGTGGCCCAGATTCCAGAGATATTGGCCATGGTCGTGGGTGCGCCAGGTGGTGCGGGCCAAAATGTGGCCAGAGGGAAGTTCGAGGAGGACGGCGTCGATGGTGCGGTCCATGTCGTCCTCCGGCTCGTCGGGCAGGCGCTTGAGGAGGTGCCGGGCGCTGAAGGTGAGCAGGAGATGTTGATGGTCGACGTAGTGAATCGTCAACATGGAGCTGCCTGCGAGGAGGAACTGCTCGGAGAGGGTTGGAAGCCGAACGGTTCCAGGGGCAGGCGCAGCTGAGGCTCGGGACCTCGGGCTGCGAAGAGGGGAGAGCGAGGGAAAAAGAAGAACACCCATGAGCGGGAGGGGCGGCGGAACGTCGAAATGAGAGATCTGGGAACCGTCATGGGAGTAGACGCGTATCTCTGCTCACTGAGAACGCTGGCTGTAATGCTTTCACAGACGCGCGGGCGACGCCAAGGTATGCGGACGAACGGGTGAAAATAATGGCCGGCGTTGGGTTGGTGATACAAAGGCTGCAGAAATTCTGCACACAAAGGATGATGAAATGTCGAACGCATGGATGTTGGGAGTGCCTGGCACAATGAGACGCCGGGCTGGAGTTGGTTCAGTGATTGGCTTGGCTATGGCCGGCGCCTGGACTGCAGGATTGGCACAGCAGACCAAGCTGGTGAGCGGCAATAGCAAGCCGACCGAGACTTATCTACCGATTCCGGGATTCGATACCACCTCTCTGGATATGTCGGTCGATCCATGTAACGACTTTTACAAGTTTGCCTGCGGGAAGTTCGCGGCGAACCATCCGATCCCTGCAGATCAACCGAATGTGGACCAGTTCTACGCGCTGTATAACGTGAACACTCAATCGTTGAATGGGATTTTGAATAAGGCGGCTGCCGGTGGCGCGGGGCGTTCTCCTGATGAGCAGAAGATTGGCGACTACTACAAGGCCTGCATGGACACGGACGCGATTGAAGCGAAAGGACTGGCTCCAGTCGAACCGCTGTTGCATGAGATTGACGCCGTGAAGAGCAAGTCTGACCTGCCGCCACTGATGGGGAAGCTGCAGAGGATCGGGGTGAATGTGTTCTTCGGTTATGGGGAACAGCAGGACTTTAAGGATGCGACCAAGCAGATTGCGATTGCACAGCAGGGTGGGCTGGGGTTGCCGGAAAAAGACTATTACCTGCGAACGGGAGCGAAAGACGTCGAGCTGCGAGAGCAGTATGTTGCTCACGTGGCAAAAATGCTGGAGCTCGCGGGGAGCGCTCCAGAGAAAGCGAAGAAGGATGCGCAATCCATCATGACGTTCGAGACCGCGCTGGCCAAGGCCTCTATGAGCGTGACTGAGATGCGCGACCCGGAGAAGACCTACCATTTGCAGCCGATTGCGACGTTCGAGGCGAGTCTGCCGGGGTTCAAATTTGGAGAGTTCGAGGATGAAATGCACTCTCCGCATGTGACCGAGATTAACAATTCGACGCCCGATTTCTTTCCTGTTCTCGAGAAGGAGATCCAGGCGACCGACTTGGAGACGCTGAAGGCCTACATGCGATATCAGGTGTTGACGACATCGGCTGGCAGGCTGCCGAAGAGGTTCGACGCAGAGAACTTCGACTTCTATGGACGCATCCTGAATGGCCAGCCCGAGCAGGCAGCACGATGGAAGCGCTGCTCGAACTCCGTGAATGGCGCGCTGGGCGAGGCGTTGGGCAAGGTATATGTGGAGCAGTACTTTGCCGGAGACAGCAAGGCGAAGATGGTGGAGATGGTCGGCGACATTGAGGCAGCGATGGGACGGGATATCGACCAACTGGACTGGATGTCGGCGGCGACAAAGGTGAAAGCGAAGGAGAAGCTGCACGAGGTTGCGAACAAGATTGGGTATCCGGATAAGTTCCGTGACTACTCGAAGCTCGAGATCAAACCGGATGACGCACTGGGCAATGCGCGACGCGCCGATGCGTTTGAGAATGACCGGCAGTTGAACAAGATCGGCAAACCGGTGGACCACAGCGAGTGGGGTATGACTCCTCCTGAGGTGAACGCTTATTACAACCAGAGCATGAACGACATCAACTTCCCTGCTGGAATTTTGCAGCCCTCGTTCTATGATCCGAAGCAGGATGACGCAGTGAACTACGGGCATATCGGCGCAGTGATTGGGCATGAGCTGACACATGGGTTCGACGATGAGGGGAAGAAGTTCGACGGCAAAGGCAACCTGAGCGACTGGTGGACACCGGAGGATACGAAGAACTTCGTGGCTCGGACGGACTGTCTGGCGGATGAGTATGGCAGCTTTGTCGCCGTCGACGACGTGAAGGTGAATGGCCGGCTGACGCTGGGCGAGAACACTGCTGACAATGGCGGTTTGCTGCTGGCTTACATGGCTTACCTCGATCGTGCGAAGAAGGAGGGCGTGGATCTGTCGGCGAAGAAAGATGGATACACGGCGACACAGCGGTTCTACATCGGCTATGCGCAGAACTGGTGCGAGAACTCGCGGCCGGAGCAGGTGCGGACGCAGGTATTGACCGATCCTCACTCGCCGGACCACTTCCGCGCGAATGGAGCTATTGTGAATCAGCCTGGATTTGCGGCGGCGTTTGGCTGCAAGAAGGGCGCGCCGATGGTGCCCGTGAGGAGCTGCCGCGTTTGGTGAACGATCTGGCTTAGTCTTCGGGTTCGAGACGACGCGGGAGAGAGGCTTCGGCTTTCTCTCCCGTTCGCTTTAAGTGTGCGAGAGTGGAAGTATGGCGGTTTTGGAGAAGAGACGGGCACTGGGGTTTGCGGCTTGTGCGCTGGCTAGTTCGTTGTGGGGATGCGGGTTTTTCTTTGGCAAGATTGCTCTGGCGGAGATGAGCTTCGCGCATATGGTGTTGTACCGGTTCTTGTTTGCGATGGTGGTGCTGCTGCCGTTGCTGGTGACGCATCGGCCGGGGTTGAATCGCCGGGAGTGGGGGTTGCTTCTGGCGGCCTCGTTTCTGGGTGTGCCGCTGCAGTTTCTGATTCAGTTCTATGCGCTGTCGATTACGACGGTCAGTCATGCTGCGTTGATGGTGGGGACGATGCCGGTGATTCTTGCAGTGGGGGCGGCGGCGTTTGCACATGAGCGGATGGACTGGGTGGGTTGGGTGGCGCTGGCGGGGTCGACGAGTGGGGCGGCTCTGATTGCTCTGGGTGGTGGATTGCATGCCAAAGGCGGCGCGACGCTGGCTGGGGATGCACTGGTGGTGGTTTCGTTGCTGATTGCGTTGTTCTGGATTCTTTTCAATAAGGAGTTGATGGGGCGGCACTCGCATGTTGTGGTGACGGCGTATGGGTTGCTGCTGGGGACCTTGATGCTGATGGTGTGGGTGCCGGTGCGGTATGGGATGCCGCCGGTGGCAGGGGTGTCGGTGAAGGCGTGGCTGGCCCTGGCTGCGAGTGGAGTGCTTTGTACGGCGACGACTACTCTGCTGTGGAACTGGGGGATGACGCAGGTTCCGGCGTCGCAGGCCGGAGTGCTGCTGAATATGGAGCCGCTGATTGGGAGTGTGCTGGGGGTGATTGTGCTGGGGGAGCGGCTGGGGCCTAGCGCGTGGGTTGGAGGCGGGTTGATTCTTGCTTCGGCCGTTACGTTGACGACGCGGTCGAAGACCAGGGTGCGCGAGGATATGGCTCTGGCTGGTTGAAGTTGCGGTTAGTGGCTGGTCGTCAGAGGCTCATGGGTCAGTGTCGAGGATCTGAGTTTTTGGTGGTGTGGCGCCAGATGAGGGTGAGGGTGATGCCCGCCAGGATGAGGCCAGTGCAGAGGCCTAGCCAGAGGCCGACGGCTCCGAGGTGCAGTCGGAAGCCGAAGAGGTAGCCGATCGGAAGACCGATGATCCAATAGCCGACGATGTGGACGATGAGGCCGGCGTGGGTGTTGCCGGCGCCGCGGAGGGAGCCGGTGGCGGTGATCTGGAGGCCGTCGAAGAACTGGAAGACGGCGGCGACGAAGAGAAGGGGATGGTGGCGGCAATGACGTCACGGTCGGTGGTGAAGCTGGCTGCGATGGCGTGAGGGAAGAGTAGGAGGACAGCGGAGAAACAGGCCATCACGCCTGCGCCGAGGAGGATTGCGGCCCATCCAGCGGAGGCGGCTTCGGCGGGGGCTTTGCGTCCGATCGCCTGGCCTACCCGCACCGCCGCGGCCGCGGAGATGGCGAAGGGAACCATGAAGGTGAAGCTGGCGCAGTTGAGTGCGATCTCGTGGCCGGCCAGGGGAGCCGGCCCATGACTCCGATGAGGAAGGTGACCATGCCGAAGATGGAGATTTCGACGAAGATCTGACCGCCGGCGGGGGCTCCGAGGAGTGCGAGGCGGTGCAGGCGGCGGGGTTCGAAGTGACGGGCCATGCTGCGGAGGCCGTAGTGGTGGCGGCGCTCGATGCGCCACAGGGCAACGACCATGAAGAGGGCGAGATAGCAGCGGGAGATCGCGGTGGAGAGGCCTGCGCCTGTGACTCCGAGGGCGGGAATGCGGAGGGGACCGAAGGTATGACCATAGATGAGGAGCCAGTTGCCGACTATGTTGATGAGGTTTGCCGTAACCAGAGCGACGGCGATGGGGCGGACGTGGTTGAAGGCCTGGAGGTAGCGGCGGAGGGTGAAGTAGAGGAAGAGGGCGGGAGTGCCGTAGTTGAGAGCGCCGAGGAAGGCCACGGAGCCGCTAAGGACGGCGTGGTCGATGGGGAGGCGGAGCATGAGGGCGGGGGCGCAGAGGATGATGAGGATGAGCGTGAGCGCTAATCCTGCGGCGAGAATGAGGCCATGAAGGAGCCAGCGGTTGGCTTCGTCGAAGCGGCCCGCTCCGTGGGATTGGGAGAGGTAAGTGTCGAGGCCGAGGAGAACACCGGCGATGCCGAAGGCGATGGTGTTGTAGAGGACCTGGCCGAGAGCGGCGGCGGAGATGGCGAGCGCCGGGTTGGCCATGTGTCCGACCATGATGGTGTCAACGATACCCATGGACATCCAGCCGAGTTCGGCGAGGATGAGCGGGAGGGCTAGCGTGAGCACAGGCCGAATTTGCTGGCGAATGGACATCGTATTTTCGGGTACCCCTCCCCCTCAGGGTATTTTGTACGCAAGTTCAATCGATTCTGTTAGATAGCAGCCTATAGTGCTTGCAAAATATTGATTACAAGAGACTTCCGCACAAAATACTTGTTTTGTTGTGTTTAGATCGCGGTATTGCTGGAAAAAGACGAAACCCCGGAGTTGGGCCGGGGTCTCTTGAAGTCTGCTACCAGTATAGCTGGTGGAATGAAACTAATACGCCACGCGAATCTGCTTGTCTGGCGCAGTGATTGGTGAGTTTGGGGGTTGACAAGGGCAAGAGCGGTTCGGCCGATAGATTGTCATAAACAGGACTAGCCTGCCGCGAGGGAAGAATGGACACCGCAGGACGGTGGCTGAAAGGGACGAGCGGTGAGGCAGGTTAGAGTTCGTCGAGATCCTTCGCTCCGCTCAGGATGACGGCAAAACCTGGAGGGGCGCAGGATGAGGCCGAAAGCTGGAGGACGCAGGATTACGGCAAAGGCTTTAGGAGCCGGACCGTTTTGAAGACCGACGAATCAAACGTTTGTAACCTTCCGATGGTTGGGAAAGGTTAACTGCAAAATTGCTCACAAGATTGAGAGAACCGAATGCGCGCCTTTGTTGTGGAACGTTCCGAAGCAGGTTTTATGAAGGTCGAGCTTCCCCGCCCTGTTCCGTTGGCAGGTCAGGTTCTGGTGCGCGTGCATGCGAGTGGCGTGAATCCGCTGGACACGAAGATCCGGGCGGGGAAGGCGGCTCATGCGAAGCAGCCGCTGCCCGCGGTGCTGGGTCTTGATATGGCCGGAGTGGTGGAAGAGGTTGGCGATGGTGTGACAACGTTACAGCCGGGCGATGAGGTGTATGGGATGGTGGGGGGCGTTGGCGGATTGCAGGGGACGCTGGCCGAGTTTGTGGTAGCCAATGCGGGGTTGGTCGCGCTGAAGCCGAAGTCGCTCTCGATGCGAGACGCTGCGGCGCTTCCGCTCGTCACCATTACGGCGTGGGAAGGTATGATCGATCGCGCGAAGGTGCATGAAGGCCAGAGGGCGCTGGTCCACGCGGGGGCGGGTGGAGTGGGGCATATTGCCGTGCAGCTGGCAAAGGCCTTCGGGGCTGAGGTCTTCGCTACGGTCTCAGCGGAGAAGCGACACTTCGTGGAAGAGTTTGGTGCGGTGCCCATCGACTACCGCACGCTTTCGACAGAGCAGTATGTGAACAATATGCCGGAGGGGAGGGCTTCGATGTTGTGTATGACACGGTGGGCGGTGCGACGATTGACGCGTCGTTTGTTGCGGTGAAGAGATATACCGGCCACGTGGTGAGCTGCCTGGGATGGAGCTCACACTCGCTGGCGCCGCTTTCTTTTCGCGGGGCGACGTACTCAGGCGTGTTTACGCTGATGCCGCTGCTGACGGGGTTGGGGCAGGCGCATCATGGGGAGATTCTTCGCGAGGCGGCAGAGCTGGTTGATGAAGGCAAGCTGAGGCCGATGATGAATGAACGGCACTTTGCAGGAACAGATCTCGATGCTGCCCATGCGCTGGTGGAGTCCGGTGCTCTGGGCAAAGTGGTGGTGGAGCTCTAGATTCTTTTGCGTAGCGGGGGCGTGGGCTTGGCTGAGGAATCGGCAGGGGTTGGAGGATTTACACGCTTGTAATCTTCCGCCGCGAGGGCTTGCTACACTTTCAAACATGCTCGAGCAACCTTTGACTCATCGCTTTACGGACGGACGGAGTGAGGGAACGACGATCCTGAAGCTCGTTGGGCCGCTGACCTTGTCTACGATTTTCGGGTTTCAGAATGAGTTTCGCGGGCAGACTCCGCAGGTGATGATCGTTGATCTGAGCGAGTCGCCCTATATGGACTCGGCCGGGCTGGGGCTGCTGATGAACTACTACGTGTCGGCGGAGAGCCATGGGCGAAAGCTTCTGCTGGCAGGCGTGAATGAGCGGATTGCGTCGTTGCTTGAGATGACGAAGGTGCATAAGATTTTGAAGAGCTTTCCGACCGTGGATGCGGCGGAGGCCAGTCTGTAAGAGCCTGTTCGACACGCGGAAGAGCTGATTTGATCTTCGGCGAGGACGCGGATCTTTAGAAAAGACAACGGCAACCGCAACCGCAGATTCCTCCGCTTCGCTGCGGAATGACAAACAAAAGAACAGGCAACGGCAACGACAGAAGAACAGGCAACGGCCACGACAAGAAGAACTCTGAAAGCGCTGGGATAGGGCCGATGACGCGCCCTATCCCGCTTCCTGGTGTCCTGCCGGACGGGCTCCCTGCGCGGGAGGCGGTCACTTCGTGACTCTTGTACCGGTCCTGGTGGGTTAGCGGCCGGGGTCCTCCCTTTGGTCGGAATGGGCTTATTGGGGGGTGATGATGCCTCCTACGGGCATGCTCTTTGGGAGACGGGCTTTCTTTTCGTTTGGGCGCTTGAGGTGCATGGCTTCGGCGGTCATGTCGGTGTACTTGAGGCCTGCGCCGGTGTTGAAGAGGACGACCTTGTCGGTGGGCTTGAGTTCGCCTGAGGCGAGGAGGGCGTCGTAGGCCGCGGTGGCGGCGGCTCCTTCGGGGAGAGGAAGATGCCCTCGTGTTTGGCCCAGTCGAGGATGCTGGCGAGGATCTGCTCGTCGGTGAAGGCGAGGCTGCGCCGCCGGACTGACGGACGATGTCGAGGATGATGGCGTCGCCGTAGGGCTTGGGGACGCGGAGTCCGGCAGCGAAGGTGGCGGCGTTCGCGAAGAACTCGCTGACTGGCTGGCCTTCTGCGAAGGCTTTGGCTACGGGGCGCAGCCGCTGGCCTGGAGGGCGTACATCTTTGGGCGCTTGCTTCCCTTCTCGACCCAGCCTAGCTGCTCTATTTCGTCGAAGGCCTTCCACATGCCGATAAGGCCTACGCCGCCTCCGGTGGGGTAGAAGACGGCGTCGGGGTAGGTCCAGCCTAGCTGTTCAACCAGCTCGTAGCCCATGGTCTTTTTGCCTTCTACGCGGAAGGGCTCCTTGAGTGTGGAGATGTCGAACCAGATCTGGTTGGCGGGGGTGTTGGCGTCGTGCTGGGCCTTGATGTTTTCGGCGACCATGCGGGCGCAGTCGGAGATGAGGCCGTCGACCATGGTGACCTCCGCGCCATAGAGGACGCCTTCGAGGTAGTTGGCGAGGGGGACGTCCTGGGGCATGAAGATGTGGGCCTTGATGTCGGCAGCAGCAGCGTAGGCGGCCAGGGCTCCAGCGGCATTGCCTGCGGAGGGGACGGCGAGATGCTGGAGACCATAGTGCCTGGCCATAGTGACGGCGAGGCCGAGGCCGCGGGCCTTGAAGGTGCCGGTGGGGTTGGCTCCTTCTTCCTTGATGTAGAGGCCGGGGTAGCGCTTGCTGTGCAGCATGGGGGTCCAGCCCTCGCCGAGAGTGACGGGGTTACGTCAGGCAGGACGCTGGAGTAGCGCCACATGCCGAGGCTTGAGGGCGATGCTGCGGCGCGGGAGGCGATGTCTTCGCGCTTTGCGGTGTGGCGGAGCTTGTCCATGTCGTAACGGACGTAGAGCGAGCCGGCGCAGAGGGGCAGAGCGTTTGAGGGGTTTCGGCAGAGAGGTGGTGGTGACAGCGAGAACATTCGATGAAAGCAATGGCGGGCATATATTAGATGTTACCGTAAAACCTGTTGGGTGGCCTTCCGGCCGGGACCGCTGCGCGCGGCGGTCACTTCGTGACGGGTATACTCCTTCGGTTGACGCTCCCGTTGGTCGCGAGGAAGATATTTGCGCCGACCATCGGGAGGCCCGGGCGAAGCCGGTATACATGTCACGAAGTGATCGCTGCCCGCGCAGGGCGAACGTGAGGCAGTCTCTGCCTTCAGTGTTGTTTGAGCCAGCGGCGTGACGAAAAGTCCATGAAGATGCTGGCGATGAGAAGGGCAAAACTGATGGCGAAGGCGCTGACGACCCAGTTGAGCTCCATCCGGCCTTTAAGCATGAACCTGTCGAGCAGGGCCAGGACCAGGACGAGGACCGCCGCCTCTGCGAAGAACGAGGAACATCGTGGTGCAGCGATGGCGATCAGGTCGAGGAGCGGCGATGGTTTCCTCTGGGGCGGAGCTTCGCTACCGGGTGCAACCAGCGCGATTCGATTGGAGGGCTGGGGAGAAGAAGCTGGGATTTGCTGCGGTGAGATGCTCCCGAGGGAGGTTAGTACGTTTTTGTGAAACATAAACAAGCCTTTGTGGTGCCTGCTTCCAGTCTCGCCCGGTGGCATGTGAATGTCGAGTTAATTTCCGGTAAATGAAAGATAATGAACGGTTTATTGATATATATCCGTGACAAATGAGAGAATATGCAGGGAATTGAGGTTTCGATGCGTTTGATCGCGGTGGATATGGACGGGACGCTGGTGGGGCCCGATGGGCAGGTAAGCGAGCGAAATCTGGCCGCGATGAAGTCGGCGGAGAGGGCGGGGGTGAAGGTGGTGGTGGCTACGGGGCGGCGGCACTCTTATGCGATGAGGGTGCTGCGCGGGCTGGGTCTGCGGGAGGAGGATGCGCTGATCAGCTCGAATGGGACGGTGACGCGGACGATTGGGGCGCAACTGTTAGAGAGGACGTTGCTGCCGGTGGAGACGGCGCGGTGGTTGTGTGGGCATGTGGAGGAGTTTCGCAACGCGCTGGTGGTGACCTTCGATAGGGTTGGCTCGGATGGGGAGGATGTCCGCGGGGCGTTGGTGGTGGAACATCTGGCGGAGCTGAATGCGAGCATCGGCAGGTGGGTGGCGGCGAATGAGCCTTATATCGAATGTGTGGTGCCGATTGAGAATGCGCTGGAGGGAGATTCGCCCATCCAGATGATGCTGTGCGGAACGGTGGAGAGGATGCGGCGGGCGGAGGCGAGGCTGCTGGAGCATCCGGGAGTGTCGGCTGTGGGGGTTACGCCGCTGCGGAGAGATGAGGTGCGGGATTTGGAGAATATTGGGTTGGCCAAGAGTGGGGTTTCGCCTCAGGAGAGGGCTGCGGTGACGGAGGCTGCGCTGCATCGGACGGAGTATTCGGAGAGGGATTTGAGTATTGTGGACATTTTGCCGGCGGGGTGCAGCAAGGGGTCGGCGCTGCTGCGGCTGGCGGAGAGGCATGGGGTGAAGGCGGAGGAGATTCTGGCGATTGGGGATAACTGGAATGACGTTTCGATGCTGGAGGTTGCGGGGCACGCGGTGCTGATGGCAAACGCTCCGCAGGATTTGAAAGCGATGGCTGGAGAGAGAGGGTGGGTGATGGGGCGGCGGCATGATGAGGATGGTGTCGCAGAGGCGATTGAAGCGGCGCTGAACCGTCTGCCAGTGACACGATAGTGGGAGTTTTGATTGGGTCGATTGCGGGCCGAGGGTGTTAGGCTTTGAATGTGGCAATGTGTCTTAGATCGTTTGTGTTTGGCGTAGCGATGGTGGCTGTGATGTGTCCGCTGGCGCATGCGGCGGAGCATGTCACGCTGAAGAACGGTTTCGAGGTGGATTGCGTTCGGCGGGAGGCGGTTGGGGATAGAGTTCGTCTCTACTTTGTTGAGAAGGGTAAGCCCGCTTCCGATTCGAACTACATGGATGTTGCATCGGACGCAGTGGTTCGGGTGGAGATGATCGCGGATTTGCCGGAACCAGTGGAAGAGGTGAAGGCGCCGTCTGCGGTAACGTTGATGATTGCACCGACGAAGGAAGAGATGCATGAGATGTTGGCGCATGCGGGTGCGGCGCACAACATTGATGAAGATCTGCTGGCCAGTGTGGTGAGGGCAGAGAGTGGCGGCCAGGTGAGGGCGGTCTCGCGGACTGGCGCGCAGGGGTTGATGCAGCTTATGCCGGGGACTGCGAGTGCGATGGGCGTGGAGGATGCGTTTCGTCCGGAGCAGAATATTTCTGGCGGTACGGCGTATCTGGATTTGATGCTGACGCGCTATCACGACAATGTGGCGTTGGCGCTGGCGGCTTATAACGCCGGACCGGGTGCGGTTGATAAGTATCATGGGGTGCCTCCGTATCGCGAGACGCGGGCGTATGTGGCCAGAGTGATTCGCGAGTTCAATCGGCGGAAGCAGATGGCGATGGTCGCGCTGGCGCGGTGACCGGGCTCAGGCTGCAGACCAAGAGAGAGATGGATGACGAAGCGTAATGGAGTGATGTGGGGAGTCGGCGCAGTCGCGCTGGTGGTGCTGGTGTGGCTGTTTCGGACCAAGGTGCAGTTCGACTGGGCCAACTTCTGGCAGCAGCTTCGCTATGTGAGCCTGGGACATATCGTTGCGGGTATTGTGCTGATTTACGTTACGTTTTATCTGCGGGCGGTGCGGTGGTCGGTGTTTGTGTCGCCGACGAAGAAGGTTGCGGCGACTTCCCTTGTGGGTTCGCAGTTTATTGGCTTTACCGCTGTCGCGCTGTTTGGGCGGTTGGCAGACTTCACTCGGCCGTTCCTGATATCGCGCCGGGAAGATCTGTCCCTGAGCTCGCAGGTGGCGGTGTGGACGATTGAGCGGATGTTCGATCTGGGCGCGGCTGCGCTGATCTTTTCTGGAGCGCTGGCGTTTACTCCGAAGGGGCTGCCGCATCATGAGGTCTTTGTGCGGGCGGGTGTGTTGAGCATGGGCGCGACGCTGGCGATCGCTATCTTTGCGGGTGTGGTGCGGGTTGCGGGTGGGGCGGTGGCGTCGTTTGCGCGGGGGACGGTGGGGCTGGTTTCGAAGTCTGCTGGAGAGAGTATTGCTACGAAGATCATCGGGTTTCGCGATGGATTGAATGCGTTGTCTTCGGCGCGGGACTTTGGTGTGGTGACGCTGCTGTCGCTGACGATATGGATGATGATTGGGTTTGCTTATTTGGAGACGGCGCATGCGTTTGTGCATACGCCTGAGTTGGCAGGGGTGACGTTTTCGCGGACGATGCTGCTGATGGCGGCCAGTATTGGCGGGTCGTTGGTGCAGCTTCCGATTATTGGGTGGTTTACTCAGATTGCGATCACGGCGGCGGCGATGCATACGTTTTACGGTGCGCCGATTGAGGCTGCTACGGCTTGCGGAGCGTTGCTGCTGGTGGTGACTTTTCTTTGCATCATTCCTACTGGATTGATTTATTCGCGGGTGGAGCATGTGAGCTTGAGGAGGGTGGCGCAGGAGAGCGAGGCAGCTGGGGCTGCGGTGGATTTGGGGTAGATGCTGTGTCCTGCCGGACGGGCCCACTGCGCGTGGGGCGGTCACTTCGTGACTTGTATACCTTTTTGCGGTGAGTGAAGGGCTCTGGGCCTCCCGTTGGTCGGCGATGATGATTCCGACCAACGGGAGGAGCTATGCCGCTCATCTTGCCTAGACCGGCATACGCGTCACGAAGTGACCGCCGCCCGCGCAGGGCGCCCGTCCGGCAGGACACCCGCTGCTAGAATCGATTTATTCCGATGAAGTGCCCCTACTGTGGTTTTGCCCAGGACCGAGTTGTCGATTCACGCGAGAGTAAAGATGCGGACTCGATACGCCGGCGACGGGAGTGCGAAGGCTGTAACAAGCGATTTACGACGTATGAGCGGATCGACGAGATCCCCTACATGGTAGTGAAAAAAGACGGAAGGCGGGAGAAGTTCGACCGGCAGAAGGTGCTAAGTGGGCTGCTGCACGCGTGCGAGAAGCGCCCTGTGGCCGCGGTAAATCTGGAGCGGATTGTGGATGAGACCGAGGCGTACGTGGTTGATTCTCCGGAGCGCGAGCGGACAACGAATGAGGTTGGCGAGTTGATCATGTCGCGGCTGAAGGAGATCGATACGGTTGCGTATATCAGGTTCGCGAGTGTGTATCGGGACTTCAAAGACGTTCGCGAGTTCAAGGAAGAGCTGGAAGATTTGTTGAACGGAAAAGATCGAAAGAGATTGTCGAAGAGGTGAGGTGACCGCGGATCTTCGCGGATAGTACGGATCTTAAAGTATAGGCAACGACAAAGACGAAATACGGGGTCTCTCCGCTGCGCAACAGACGATGAGACCGTCTGCCGCTCCGGTCGAGATGACGCCCTTCCGGTGGGAAGATTTGGAATGAGTCTAACTTTACAGAAAAGGCGGTAGTGGATGACGGCAACGAAGAAGACGCACAGGATTACCTTGATTCCGGGCGACGGGATTGGCCCGGAAGTCTCTGGCGCGGTGGTGAAGATACTTGAGGCCGCGGGTGCGGCGACGGGAGTTGCGTTTGACTGGCATCCGTATGACGCGGGGGCCAATGCGTTCGAGAAGACGGGTGAGTACATTCCGAAGGTGTTGTATGACTCGATCGAGAAGAATCGTGTGGCGCTGAAGGGGCCGGTGACGACACCGGTTGGCGGCGGGTTCGCTTCGATCAACGTGACGCTGCGGAAAAAGTTTGAGCTGTTTGCGAATTTTCGGCCGGTGAAAAATCTGCCGGGTCTGAAGACGAAGTACCCGGGGCTGGATCTCATTATTGTGCGCGAAAACATGGAGGATCTGTACGCCGGCCTGGAGCATGAGGTGGTGCCGGGGGTGGTGCAGGCGCTGAAGATTATTACCGAGAAGGGTTCGACCCGGATCGCCAAGTTCGCGTTCGATTACGCACGGAAGCATGGACGGAAGAAGATTCATGCGATCCATAAAGCGAACATTATGAAGCTTTCGGATGGCCTGTTTCTTCGGTGTTGTCAGACGGTGGCGAAGGATTTTCCGGAGGTCGCTTATCACGAACACATCGTGGATAACACTTGCATGCAGCTAGTGATGAATCCTTATCAGTACGATATTTTGCTTACCGAGAATCTGTACGGAGATATTCTGAGCGACCTTTGCAGTGCGTTTGTGGGTGGGCTTGGACTTGTTCCAGGTGCGAACCTGGGGACAGAGTGCGCGATCTTTGAGGCGGTGCATGGATCGGCTCCGGATATTGCGGGGAAAGATATGGCGAATCCTACTGCGCTGCTGCAGAGCGCGGTGCTGATGCTGCACCACATCGATGAACCGGCGACTGCGGAGCGTGTGCAGGCCGGGCTGGAGCAGGTCTATCGTGAAGGTAAGACGCTGACGAAGGATGTCGGGGGAACAAGCGGGACGAAGGCGTTTGCGGATGCGGTGGTGAAGGCGATGGAAGCTCCCGTGGCGGCGGCGTAGGGAATTCTTCACTGAGGACGCACGCAGAGGCAGGGGCGAATACAGGGATCTCTCCACTGCGGCGGCAAAGAACGCCGCCTTCGGTCGAGATGACGATTTTTTGTAAAGGTGCGAGGTGGTATGAGGCGGATTTGTGGGTGGTTGATGGCCGCGGCGGTTGCGGCGGCAGGGTTGAGCGGATGTAAGCCGAGTGACGCAGTGAAGCATAGCGGCGATGGAAGTACGGCGACTGTTCCGGCGACTCCTCCGGCTTCGACGGTTCAGCTCGACAAGGCGACGCTGGGGATGGTGACGGGGACGATTCGGTTTGCTGGGAAGACTCCGGAGCCGGTGAAGATCGATATGTCGATGGACCCCGTTTGTTCGATGACCGCGGGAGACAACTTTGCGGAGCAGTATGCCGTGAAGGATGGCAAGCTCGGGAATGTGTACGTGTATATCAAGAGCGGGCCTCCGGCTGCGATGCTGGCCGGTGGGCCGACGCCTGCTCCTGTGGTGCTGGACCAGGTAGGGTGTAAGTATGTGCCGCATGTGATCGCGGTGGTGCGCGGCGGGTCGGTGGAGTTCAGGAACTCAGACTCGACGATGCACAACATTCATACGATGCCGACGGTGGTGGGAAGCCAGCCGATCGATATCTCGCAGGGGCCCAAGGGTGCGCCGCAGGTGAAGCAGTTCAATCAGCCGGAGGTGATGATTCCGGTGCGGTGTAATAACCATCCCTGGATGAATGCGTTTATCAATGTGTCGGCGACGCCGTTTTTTGCGGTGACGGATGGGGATGGGCACTTTGGGATTAGCGGATTGCCGGCGGGGACGTATACTTTGGCGGCGGTGCACGAGAAGCTGGGCGAGCAGACGATGACGGTAACGGTTGAGCCGAAGGGAACGGCTAAGGTGGATTTCAGCTTTAGCTCGAAGTGAATACGATAAAGCAGCCACGGAGGCGGGATGATTGCAGGATTGACGGTGTTGACAGCGATGCAGCATACGGCGCAGTTCACAGTTGATTTGGCGTTTGTGGTGCATGCGCTGCCGCTTTGGTTTCTGGTGTTTGCTCTGTTTCTTCCACGTCTGGCGATGGTGGTGGCTTGGTTTCAGGGTTTGCTGGGGCCGTTTCACTTCGATCTGACACCGCCTCATTTTCAGGGTTTGGTTCCGCTGCTTTTCTGGCTGCTGCTGCCGAGGGCGCTGGTGCTTTATCTGATCTATCAGGATCAGGGGATTCACTTCTGGTTTCTGCTACATCTGCTGGTGGCCTTACTGGTGTGGGCCGGCGGCGGCCACCGGATGACGCGCACACGGCGGCGGGATAACTAGAGCGTCCTGCCGGACGGGCCTCCTGCGCGGAGGGCGGTCACTTCGTGACTTGTATACCCCTTTTGCTGGGTCTTCTGCTTGATCCTCCCGTTGGTCGGCTTGTGACGAGTGACGGTGTTGGGCCGGCGCGTTATTCTTAGTGGATGGAACGACGCAGGGTTGGCATTCTTGGCGCGACCGGAATGGTCGGGCAGCGATTCATTCAACTTTTGAGCAATCACCCGTGGTTCGAGATTGCGTGGCTGGCGGCGAGCGATCGCAGCGCTGGGAAGACGTATGCCGAGGCTTGCAGGTGGAAGCTGGATACTCCGCTGCCTGCTCGAATCGCTGCGATGACGTTGCAGCCGAATGTTCCCGAGGGCTCGGCGATTGAGCTGCCGAAGATTATCTTTGCGGCGCTGGATGCGGATATTGCGCGGGAGCTGGAGCCGAAGTTTGCGGCGGCGGGATGCGCGGTGATTTCGAACTCGAGCGCGTTCCGGATGACGGCGGATGTGCCGTTGGTGGTGCCGGAGGTGAATGCTGATCATCTCGCGCTGCTGGAGACGCAGAGTTGGCGGAAGGACCATGGCGGGCGCGGTGGATATATCGTCACGAATCCGAACTGCAGCGCGATTGGACTGGTGCTGGCGCTGAAGCCGCTTGAGGAGAGGTTCGGGATTGAGAGCTTGTTCGTGTCGACGATGCAGGCGGTGAGCGGCGCGGGGTATCCCGGCGTGGCATCGCTCGACATTCTGGGGAACGTGGTGCCGTTCATCAAGAATGAAGAGGAGAAGCTGCAGGAGGAGGTCGGCAAGCTGCTCGGCCGCCTTAGCGGCGCGAAGGTCGAGATTTTAGATGCGAAGGTGAGCGCGCACTGCAACCGGGTTGCGGTGGAGGATGGGCATACGGAGTGCGTAAGCATCAAGTTGAAGAAGAAGGCTACGCGTGAGGAGATTCTGGCGGCGTGGAGAGAGTTTTTGCCGCTGGAGGGACAACATCTGCCGACCGCTCCGGAGCAGCCGGTGGAGTATGACGAGGGAGTGGACCGGCCGCAGCCTCGTCTGGACAAGATGCGCGGGCATGGGATGGCGGCGACGGTGGGACGTTTGCGCGAGTGCACCGTGCTGGATTGGAAGTTTGTGGTGTTGTCGCACAATACGATTCGAGGAGCGGCGGGGGCGGCGGTACTGAACGCGGAGGTGCTGGCTTTGTTGGGTAAGCTGGATAAGTTGGGCGTTCCATTGGAGAGGTTTTCGGCCAGGGCCGTGGCGGTGACGGCTTGAGTGTAGCGCGAGAGAAGCTGGTTGTGATGAAGTTTGGGGGTACGTCGGTGGAAGATGCGCCGGCGATGAAACGGACTGCATCGATCGTTCGCGGACGACGGGAGAGGGGGCTGGAGGCTGTCGTTGTGGTATCGGCGATGGCGAAGGTGACGGATCTGTTGTTGTCGGCTGCGGCCGCGGCTGGACGTGGGGATAAGGCTGGGTCGCTGGCGATTGGCGCTCGGCTGAGACACCGGCATATCGATACGTCGACTGCATTGCTGGAGGGGAGCGATGTGTGCGAGTGCAGCAGGTGTTGCATCAGGAGTTCGATGCGCTGGACGACCTGCTGCGCGGGATTGCGGCGGTGGGAGAACTGACTCCGCGTACAAACGATCTGGTTGTGAGTTTCGGCGAGAGGCTGTCGAGCAGGATGATGGCGGAAGCGCTGGATCAGCAGGGGCTGCAGGGCGTGCATGTCGATGCTCGAAGCTGCATCATTACCGACGCGAGCTACGGCAAGGCGGTGCCACTGGATGGTGCGATTGAGGCGAAGCTGGCGGAGATTGTGTTGCCTCTAGTTGCAGGTGGAAAGACGCCGGTGATGGGCGGGTTTATTGGATCGACGGCGGAGGGTGTGACCACTACGCTGGGGCGTGGCGGGAGTGACTTCACCGCTGCGCTGGTGGGTGGCGGGATGCATGCGGGCGCGATTGAGATCTGGACGGACGTGAACGGCATTATGACGACTGATCCGAGGATCTGCCCGGATGCTCTGCGGGTGAAGACGATCAGCTTCGAAGAGGCCGCGGAGCTGGCTTACTTCGGGGCGAAGGTGCTGCATCCGGCGACGATATTGCCGGCCGTGCAGAAGAGCATTCCGGTGTGGGTGTTAAATTCTCGCAACGCGGAGAATGAAGGCACAAAGATTACGGCGATGGCGGCGAAGTGCGCGAGTCCGTTCAAGAGCATTGCGGCGAAGAAGAGGTTGACGATTATTGACGTCGTCGCAAGCCGGATGCTGATGTCGCATGGGTATCTGAAGGCTGTGTTCGATGTCTTCGATAAGTACAAGTGCGCGATCGATATGGTGTCGACGAGCGAGGTGAGCATCTCGCTGACGGTGGACAGCAATCAGCAGTTGCCGGAGATCTGCGCAGAGCTGGCGAAGATTGCGGATGTGAAGATGGAAGGGCATAAGGCTCTGGTATGCCTGGTGGGAGAGGATATTCGCGGGCACAATGGCATCGCGGGTCAGGTGTTTTCGTCGATCAGCCATGTGAATGTGCGGATGATCTCGCAGGGGGCAAGCGAGATCAACATGAGCTTCATGATCGATGAAGAGGATGTCGAAGAGGCGGTGCGGAGTCTGCACAACCACTTTTTGCGAACCCGGATGAGACGGTGTTCGATGTTGCGAACCGGGTTCAGCTTGAGGGTAAGGCTTAGGAAGGAAGACATGCGGGTTCTGGTGTTGGGGATGGGGAAGACAGGCAAGCTGGTGGCAACTGTTGCAGCAGAACACGGGCATAGCGTACATGTGCTGGATGCGAAGGAGAATGCGGGAGCGGCGGCGCTGACGCCACCGTTTGTTTCGGGGTTCGATGTGGTGATTGATTTCACTACTCCGGAGGCGACGGTTCAGAATATGCGGGCGTGCCTGGCGACGGGCGCGAAGATGGTGATTGGGACGACGGGATGGTATGACAAGCTGACGGACATGAAGTCGCTGGCGGAACGGAAACAGGCGGGGCTGTTGTATGGAACGAACTTTTCCGTCGGCGTGCAGGTGATGTTGCGCCTTGCAAAGACGATGGGGGAAGATCTGAAGAACGCAGGGTATGCGTTTTCTATTGCCGAAACGCATCATGCGAGCAAGCTCGATTCGCCTTCCGGCACCGCGATAACCTTGGCTAAGGTTGTGGAGGCTGCGACTGGTGCGACTGCGGTGCCGGTTGAGTCGAAGCGTGACAGCGATGTGATGGGAGTGCATTCGCTGAGCGCTGCGAGCGACGCAGACCGTTTGGTGTTGACGCATGAGGCGTTCTCGCGAAGGGCTTTTGCCGAGGGCGCGGTGAGAGCGGCGGAGTGGCTGTCTTCGCGGTCTGGATGCTATGACTTTCAGGATGTTTACAGCGAGATTTAGTGGTTGCAAGGAGACGTTATGAGCGTGATGGAAGCAGTAGCGAAGACGAAGTTTGCGGATTTGACCTTTGAAGAGAAGCTGGACCGGCTGGCAGAGGTCGCGGTGAAGGTGGGGCTGGGGCTGAGGGCGGGGCAGGAGTTGATCATGTCCGCTCCGATGGAGGCGTTGCCGTTGGTGCGTCGGATCACCGAACATGCGTATAAGGCAGGGGCGCTGCTGGTGACTACGTTCTACTCGGATGACCCGAGTGTGCTGGCGCGATTTGAGTATGGTGCGGATGCGAGTTTCGATCATGCGCCGAAGTGGCTCCAGGATGGGATTGCAGAGGGTTTCCGGAGCGGTGCGGCGCGGCTGGCGATTGCGGGGACTAACCCTGCGCTGCTGGCAAAGCAGGATCCGGCGAAGGTGGCGCGGGCTAACGTTGCGGCGTCGAAGGCGGGTAAGCCGGCGATGGAGTTGATTACGCGGCATGAGATCAACTGGACGATTGTGGCGTGTGCGACGCCGGAGTGGGCGAAGCTGGTGTTTCCAGGAGAGCCGGTGGAGGTCGCGGTTGCCAAGCTTTGGGAGGCTATCTTTGTTGCTTCGCGCGTGGCTGTGGACGATCCGGTGGTGGAGTGGCAGGAGCATGGCGCGCGGCTGAAGACGCGTATGGAGATGCTGAATGCGAAGCGGTTTTCGGCGCTGCACTTCAAATCGCAAGATGGCACGACGGATTTGACCGTTGGGTTAGCGGATGATCATTTGTGGGCCGGCGGTGGGACGACTGCGGGGAATGGAGTTTATTGTCAGCCGAATATTCCGACTGAGGAGTGCTTTACGACTCCGCATAAAGACCGCGTGGATGGGACGGTGCGGGCGTCGAAGCCGCTGTCGCACCAGGGGACGCTGATTGAGAATATTGCTGTGCGGTTTGAAGGCGGCAGGATTGTCGAAGCCACGGCGACGGCTGGCGAAGATGTGTTGAATCGTTTGATCAGTACGGACGATGGAGCGCGGCGGTTGGGAGAGGTGGCGCTGGTGCCGCACTCGTCACCGATTGCGCAGAGTGGCGTGCTGTTCTGGAATACGCTGTTCGATGAGAATGCGGCGAGCCATATTGCGCTGGGGCAGGCTTATTCGACGTGCTTGATCGGCGGCGAGAAGATGGATGCGGAGCAGCTGGCGGCACTGGGTGCGAATGCCAGCCTGATCCATGTGGACTGGATGATCGGGTCGGGTGAGATGGATGTGGACGGTGTGGCTGCGGATGGAACCGCCGAGCCGTTGATGCGCATGGGTGAGTGGGTTTAGCGTCGATTGGCCCGGTAGCCGTTTGGACGGTTTACCGGTCTGGTGCGCTTCGCTCGAAACCACATTGCTCGGGGTGCTTTTAGCGAACTTTGCTGGCTAAAAGCTCTGCTACAGAGGGTATGTAGAAGGGGAACGGCATGTAGTCATGCCATCCGACCAGTAATGAGAACACAAGGTGGATTAGAGGTGCCATGAGGAATGCCATAGGAATGTATTGGGCAATCTCAGCGCGTGACATTCGTAAGGCAAGTGGCGCCAGAGTGAGTGTGATGAAGGCTGGAAGGCCGTAGTAGATCTGCCAGGGGAGCGTGGGTAACCATAGGTGGGCATACCTTGCGAAGATCATTCCTGCTACAACGACGATCATCGCAAGGGTGAGTAGTAATCCCGCGCTGGGTCTACCTGTTCGTTTGCGAGTAATGAACGAAAGAACGGCAATAAATAGAAGAAATGCGGCTGCCATGAAGATGAGGAACCGGGCTATGTCTTGCATCTAGACTCCGAGTTTCGGTTTACGAGCCTTCGCAGGCGTGGTCGACGTTGGTCGTGCAGGATTACGAGGGAGATCGCGGAGAAGTTCCGCTCTGTTTTTCTTGTCGACTGAGGAAATTTCCCTCGCATTCGCAGGAAACTCGCTGTAGATTGATCTTCAACCGTACTGCGGTTCGTCCAAACATCCAAGTTCTCAAAGAGTAGTTTCGGCAAGACGATCTGGTTTGCAGAAAACCTTAGCTCATCTTCCTCAGTAGGCGTATTCCTTCTGTTGCGCGGTGTCGCATCTCTACTAATCGACTTTCGAGGAGAACTCTATGAATTCCGATATGACGCAAGGCGTTTCCCGTAGGTCGTTTCTGCGCATTGCTGGTGCTGCCTCGGCGGCTACTTCGTTTCCTGCATTTGCCGCGATGACACCCGCTGCAGCACCAGCACAGACGGCGCGACGAAGCGGATCGCGTGGGATGCAGCCACTGTCGGCTGACACCGTGGTGATCAGCTCGAATGAAAATCCACTGGGGCCGGCGCAGTCCGCGCTGACGGCGATATGTAGCATGGGCGTGCAGGGCGGCCGGTACCACTGGGATGAGTACGTGAAGACGATTGATGTGTTCAATGGAGAGTTTGGTTTGAAGAAGGATTATTCAGCATTGTTTCCTGGATCGAGCGGACCGCTGGATCTGGCGCTGATGTCTAACCTTGGCCCGGACAAGCCGCTGGTTTATGGCGATCCGAGCTATGAACAGGGACCGCGCGCGGCTGAGGTGATGAAGGCGCCGAAGTATCCGGTGCCGCTGACTGCGACCTACGCGCATGATGTGAAGGCGATGTTGAGGGCACATCCTTCTCCGGGGGCCTATTACATCGTGAATCCGAATAACCCGACGGGGACTATGACGCCTAAGGAAGACATTGTCTGGCTGGTGAATAACAAGCCGAAGGGATCCATCGTGATCATTGATGAGGCTTATCACCACTTCTCGAATGACGAGTCGTGCATCGACATGGTGAACCAGGATAAAGATGTGATTGTGATGCGGACGTTCTCGAAGATCTATGGGATGGCGGGCCTGCGTGCGGGATTTGCGGTGGCGCGGCCGGATCTGATTGATCGATTTAACAACGTCGGTGGGCCTAGCCAGAGCCTGGCGAGTATCTCGATTACGAGCGCTGCCGCTGCTCGCGCGAGTTTGCAAGACAAGGACCTGGTGCCGCTGCGCAAGAAGATCAATGCAGATATTCGGACGGAGACGGTGGAGTTTCTGACCAAACACGGTTACAAGGTTGTTCCGGGGTCGCAGGGCAACATGTTCATGGTGGATGTGAAGAGGCCCGGGAAGGAGTTTCAGTCTGCGATGTTGAAGGAGAACGTTGCGATTGGACGGACGTGGTCGGCCATGCCGAGCTATGTGCGGGTGACGGTGGGGACGAAGGCTGAAATGGAGAAGTTCCAGACAGCTTTCGTGAAGTGCATGGATATGCCGGCGGGTGCGGCGAACGGAGCGGCGGAGCTTCGTATGCCGGAGTTCCACGTGCCGTCGGAGCTCTCTAGAGGCTAGTTGTGTAAAAGAAGCCCTGGCGAGAGATCGCTGGGGCTTTTTTTGTTTTGGGGAGTTGCGGGGACGGTTGTTCTGAAATCAACACCGCCGGCGCGGTAAACTTGCAGTCATTATGGAATTGATGGGTTGTGGAACGGCACTGGTGACTCCCTTTCGCAGGGACGGCAGCGTAGACGAACCTGCGCTGCACGCGCTGGTGATGTGGCAGATCGAGAGCGGGATCGATTTCCTTGTGCCCTGTGGGACGACCGGCGAGGCTTCAACTTTGAGTGAAGTCGAGTGGTTGCGGACCATTGAGGTGGTAGTGGCGGCCGCGGCTGGGCGGGTTCCGGTTTTTGGGGGCTGCACGCATAACTCGACCCAAGAGGCCGTGGCGCGGGTGCAGAAGCTGTCTCAAGTCCATGGGTTGGCAGGCGTTTTGTCCGCGAATCCCTACTACAACAGGCCTGGTCAGGAGGGGCAATATCAGCACTTTCGTGCGATCGCAGAGGCGACGGAGTTGCCGGTGCTGCTGTACAACATTCCTTCACGAACGGGTGCGAACCTGGAGCCGGCGACGGTGCTTCGGCTGGCGGAGCTGAAGAATGTGATTGGCGTGAAGGAGTCGAGCGGAAATATTGCTCAGATCACCGAGTTGCTGACGACGGCGCCGCGGAGCTTCAAGGTGTTTGCGGGAGATGACGGGCTGGCGTTGCCGGTGCTGGCTTTGGGTGGAGCGGGACTAGTGTCGGTGGCTTCGAATGTGATTCCGGTGCAGATGGCGCGGATGGTAAGGGCCGCTCTCGAGAACGACTGGGTGGATGCGCGGCGGATCAACCGGCAATTCTTCCGGCTGATGCAGGCGCATTTCTGGGAAGCGAGTCCTGCTCCGGTGAAGGCGGTGATGCATATGCTGGGGCGTGGGGAGGATGTGCTGCGGCTGCCGATGGTGCCGGTGTCGGATGCGACGCGGAGACGGCTGGAGCGGATGGTGGGCGAGTTGGGAATGCTGGTGGGGGTTCCTCATTCTGGTGGAGATCTGCGGATGTTCTAGGCTGCGATCGAGATGTTTGATTGTCGCGAGATATTGAGAGACGAGGATGATGTTTTGAACGGAACTTTGCAGGAACGAATTGAGCATTGGTTTGCGCAGGGCGCGGCGGCGATTGGGAGTGCTGAGGCGGAGGCGAGCTTTCTTGAGTTGCGCGGGAAGCTGGAGGCGGGCGAGTTGCGGGCTGCGGAGCCGGATGCCTCAGTGCCGCTTGGCTGGCGCGTGAATGGGTGGGTGAAACGCGGGATTTTGCTGGGGTTTCGCATTGGAACGATGATGGAGATGGGTGGAGACACGCTTCGGTTTATCGATAAACACACGTATCCGGTAAGGCGGTTTGAGGTGGCGGATGGGGTGCGTGTGGTGCCGGGTGGCGTGAGTGCGCGGAGTGGGGCGTATGTGGCTAAGGGTGTCGCATTGATTCCGCCTTCTTACGTGAATGTTGGGGCGTATGTGGACGAGGGGACGATGGTGGATTCACATGCATTGGTGGGAAGTTGTGCGCAGGTAGGTAAGCGGGTGCATCTTAGTGCGGCGGCTCAGATTGGCGGGGTGTTGGAGCCGGTGAATGCGAGTCCTGTGATTATTGAGGATGATTGTTTGATTGGCGGGAATACTGGGGTTTATGAGGGGACCGTGGTGCGGAAGCGTGCGGTGCTGGCGGCTGGAACCGTGTTGACGCGGGGGACTCCGGTGTATGACCTGGTGAAAGGCAAGATTTATAAAGCGACGGGGGAGATGCCGCTGGTGATTCCTGAGGGGGCGGTGGTGGTGCCGGGGTCGCGGGCGGTTTCGAAGGGCAAGGGCGCGGAGTGGGGGCTTAGTTTGGCGGCTCCGGTGATTGTTAAATATCGGGATGAGAAAACTGAGCTTTCTTTGGTGTTAGAGGAGATTTTGCGCTGATTTGTGGTGGTCAATCGTGGTGAGTTTGTGGTGTTTTGCGTGGCTGATGTGGTGTTTTAAATGCTGTTTTTTGGGTGTCTAAAAATACGCCACGATTTTGAAGTTTATTTTTTACCGCGTCCTGCCGGACGGGCCCACTGCGCGTGGGGCGGCCACTTCGTGGCGCGTATACCTTGTTTTCGCTGACAACTGTCTGCGGTGGCCCTCCCTTTGGTCGGGAGGGACACTGCTCGGGCTCGGTGTTTATGCGTGTTTGTTTGGGACTGTGTTGAAGAGGTTGATGAAACCCTCGGACAGGGTGGGGTGGGTGAGGATGAGGTTGTGGACGGCGGTGTAAGGCAGGTTGGCGGACATGGCTAGCTGGATGACGGGGAGAAGTTCGCCGGTGCCGGGGCCGATGGCGGTGAAGCCGAGGATTCGGTCGTCAGGGGCGATGAGGACCTTCATGAAGCCTCCGGTTTCGTCCAGCGTGCGTGTGCGAAGGGCGGCGGCCATGGGGATCTTGCCGAGGCGGTAGGCGATTCCCTGCTTCTTCGCTTCGTTTTCGGTGAGGCCTGCGTGGGCTAGTTCGGGGTCGGTGAAGGTGACCGAGGGGATCTGGCGGCCCTTGGTGGTGCGGCTGGCTCCGGCCAGGCTGGCTTGGGCTAAGTTGTCCCGGATGATGCGGAAGTCGTCGAAGGAGGCGTGGGTGAAGTGGGGGGAGCCGGCGCAGTCGCCCAGGGCCCAGACGCCGGGTGCGGTAGTCTCGAGGCGGTCGTTGACCTGGAAATGACCGGCGGGGTGGTCTTGATGCCGACCAGGTCCAGGCCCATGTTCTGCGTGTTGGGGGTGCGACCGGTGGCGGCTAAGAGATGGGTGCCCTCGAGTTTGCCGCCGTCGCTGAGGTGCACGATGACGGATTTGCCGGAGGTGCCTTCGACGCGGATGACGCCGGCGTTGGTGACGATGTCGATGCCTTCGTCCGCAAAGAGCTGGTGCAGGGCTTCGGTGACGTCGGGATCTTCTCGATGGACCAGGGTGGGGTTGCGTTCGATGATGGTGACGTTGGAGCCGAAGCGGCGCATGGCCTGGGCTAGCTCGAGGCCGATGAAGCCGCCACCGAGGATAAGGAGGTGTTCGGGGAGGGTGGTGAGTTCGAGGACTTCGATGTGGGTCATCGGAGTGGATTCGGCGAGGCCGGGGATGGGGTCGATGGTGGCGCGGGAGCCGGTGTCGAGGAAGATGGAATCGGAGCGGAGGGTGCGGGTGCCACCGGCGTTGAGGGCGACCTCGATGGTTTTTTCGGCGATGAAGCGGCCGAAGCCCATGACGATCTCGACGTTATTTTTTGTGTAGTTGGTGAGGTGCATGTCACGGAGACCATCGATCATGCGTTGGCGGCGGGCGCTGACGGCCTCCATGTCGACGCGCCAGTCGCCGTGAACGATGCCGAACTCAGAGCCGCGCTGGAACAGGGAGGCGACCTTGGCGGAGTGGATGACGTTTTTGCTGGGCAGGCAGGCTACGTTGGGACAGGCTCCGCCGAGACGCTTGTCTTCGACGTTGGCGACCTTTTTGCCCTGAGAGCCGAGATGCCAGGAGAGATATTTTCCGGCTTCTCCGCTGCCTATGATGAGTGCGTCGTACTGTTCCGGTGTGGACATAGGAATCTCCGTGAGATTGAACCTAATAATCGCGGCGCTTTTCAGATGCACTGGAGGTTGCAGACGGCTCCTATTATCGCGCCATAAGCTGAGTTGGCCAGCGCCTCCGTCACGGCCGCGCTAATTGGCCGCACTCGTCGGCACCTATGTTCCGGAGAGGAGTGCTTTGGCATTGCTTGATGCCGGTCGTCATCTCCGCGACCTGCTGGAGCGATCCGACGTGTCGGTCAGCTCGAGGTCGAAGTGCTATTTGGAAGTGCCGATAGTGGGGGTTCCGGGATAGAGTTGCTGGCCTGTCTCATGATCGAGAATTTGAATGCCGAAGCGTTCTGCCACTTCTTGCTCGGTACTCAGCTTTGAAGTGACAGGTAAACCCGCGCTTTCCCATGCAGCCAGTCCTCCCTCCAGGATCCACACGCTGAGTATCCCCTTTTTCTTTAGAGATACGGCGACGCGGGCGCTTGTCAGCTGACTGGAGGAATAGCAGTACAGAATGATTCCCAGATCTTTGGGAGAGATGACCTTTGATCGAGCGCGTAAGCGGGCTGGATCGATACGAAACGCGCCAGGAATCCCTGGTCTGTCCTGGCGTTCCTCGTCAAAGCTGAGGAGATCGATGATCACAAACTTCTCTCCGGAAGAGAGCTTTTGATTCAAGAGAAGAGGGGCTATTCTGCGTAGCCGCAGACGCCTTAGCATTCGAATGATGACCCAGGATCGCCAGAGGATGTAGCAGGCTAACGGTATCCCGATGAGCGCAGCCAATAGATCTCCGAACCGGGACAGCGTCGCCGCGACCGTCTCCAGACTCTTCGCGAAGAGAAAGCCGCAACCTGTATAGGCCGTTGCCCAAGCCAGAGCTCCAACAGCGTCGTGCGCAAGAAAGGCAGTCCTGCTGGCTCCTTCCAATCCCGCGAGCGGCGGGGTAACGCCATCCAAGCCAGGCACAAATTTGGCGACAAACAGGGAGCGCAAGCCCCAACGCTGGAAGGCTTCCCGGGCTTTTTGTGCGGTGTACTGCGGGTCGCTGCTGAAGGCACAGATGATCCGCAGGATGCGGCGCCCCCAGTGACGCCCGGCTTCGAACCAGACGAGGTCACCGGCAAGGCAACCGACTACACCAACGCAGAGGACCAGACTTAGATGCAGATCTCCGCTTCTTGCAAGTGCTCCCGCCGTCATCAAGAAGAGGATTGCAGGAACAGGAAGGCAGAGCTGTCTGGCAAACACGGCCAGTCCAAGAATCGGATAACTGAGTCGAAAGGCAAGATTCATTTAGAGCGGTCTACCTGTCTTTGAAATATAGCAATGGTTGCACGCTTTTCGGGGAGTTGCAGGGTTAAGAATCTGTTCTCTCACTGTGAGGAGAAGAAAGTTAGCTTTTCTCTGCCCAGGTTCTGGAGGAGCGTGCTCATGGATATCCCCATCATAATGCGACGCGGATCATCGAAGAGATGCGCGATTGCCGGTACCGATCTTCCCGTGATATCAAGGAAGGCATGAGTACTCCTGAGCAGACGAATTCGGTCGATGCAGCCAAGCGCAGGGCTGCGGTGTGGGCTGCGTCGCAGATCGAAGACGGGATGGCCGTGGGCCTTGGCACTGGTTCGACTTCGGCGCTGGTGATTGAAGAGGTGGGGCGAAGGGTTGCGGAGGGTTTGCGGATCAAGGCGATCGCGACGTCTGAGGCTTCGCAGAAGCTGGCGCTGGAGTTGAAGATTCCGATGAGCGATTTCGCGCATCTGCCCGAGCTGGACATGACGATTGATGGGGCGGATGAGGTGCAGGAGGGTACGCTTTATCTGATCAAGGGGCATGGGGGGCGCTGCTTCGGGAGAAGATTGTGGCGATGGCGAGTAAGAAGTTGATTATTGCGGTGGACCCGAGGAAGCTGGTGAAGACGCTGGGAGCCGTGTTTGCGCTGCCGGTGGAGGTGGTGCCGTTTGGGTATGAGACGACGGTGAAGCGGCTGCAGGATCTCGGGTTCGAGTCTGAGTTGCGGGTGACCGATGATGGCAAACCTTATGTGACGGATGGGAAGCACTACATTGTGCACTGCAAGCTGCCGCAGGTTGGGTTCGATGCGCATGAGGCGGCGGCGAAGCTGAAAGCGACGGTTGGGGTGGTGGAGCATGGGCTGTTTCTGGGGATGGCGAGTCGGGTGGTGATTGGCGGGCCTGAGGGGATCAAGGTTCTTGAGGCCGCTCGGTAGCGAAACTAAATTTCGCGATCTTCACGACGAGCACTTCGTAGCAACAAGATACCCAACAGACCTGGAATTGCAGCCACGAAGAGCGCGAAAGCTGAGTCTCGCGGAAATGATCTGTACTCTTTTGCAGGGCCAGTTTCTTCAACTATTTAGTAGATAAATCCAAATGCGCTGATAGGAGCCAGAGCCATAAGCCATATGGCCGCGAACTTTCTGTACCAAATTGCCGAAATGCACGCTGGTAAGAGAGTGAGTCCATACAGAACTAGTCCTACAATCTCGGGAGCGGTGTCATTGGCTCCGATCGTGAACGAACCGATGAGCGTTGCCCGAGAGCATGAAGCCCCCAAATGCAGCCTAATCCTGTAATTACTTTGGTCGAGTCGTGCATACGCCAGAGTTTACATTGTGCTTAGTCGACGCCGGAGAGCGTGCATTTCGTGGAAAGAGCTGTTTGCCATGAGAACAGACAACGACAAAGGCAAAGACAAATGCGGGGGTCTCTCCACTGCGGCGGCAAAAAACGCCGCCTTCGGTCGAGATGACGATGTCCTCTTGGCGGTTGGGAATGAGAACAGGCAACGACAAAAGCAAAGACAAATGCGGGGGTCTCTCCACTGCGGCGGCAAAAAACGCCGCCTTCGGTCGAGATGACGATGTCCTCTTGGCGGTTGGGAATGAGAACAGGCAACGACAAAAGCAAAGACAAATGCGGGGGTCTCTCCACTGCGGCGGCAAAAAACGCCGCCTTCGGTCGAGATGACGAAGTTTTGCTGTTTGCGATAAGAACGGACAGCGACAAAGGAGGATGACGTGGATTTACAGGAGAAACCGGGGGCGATGGTAAGCTTAAGCATTGATGGCACAAGATAAATTGAAGATGATTCCGCTGGGTGGCCTTGGCGAGTTCGGTATGAACTGCATGGCCCTCCGCTGGCAGGATGACATTATTGTCATTGATGCCGGTCTGATGTTTCCTGAAGAAGAGTTGCTGGGTGTGGACATTGTTGTCCCGGATATCAGCTATTTGACTGAAAACCGCGAGAAGGTTCGCGCGATCCTTTTGACGCATGGACATGAAGACCACATTGGCGGACTGCCGTGGATTCTGTCCGAACTGAACGTTCCGGTGTATGGGACCGAGTTCACGCTGGCGTATGTCGAGGGCAAGCTGGAAGAACACCGGCTGCTGGATGATGCGGATTTGAATGAGATGATTCCCGGGCATCGGATTACGCTGGGGCCGTTTTCGATCATGCCGATCCGGGTGACGCACTCGCTGGTGGACTGCGTGGCGCTGGCGATTCATACGCCGGTGGGCGTGGTGCTGCATACGGGCGACTTCAAGATTGACTTGTCGCCGCCGGATAACAAGCCGTTCGATCTGCATGCGTTTGCCGAGCTGGGCAAGCAGGGCGTGCTGGCGTTGCTGCAGGATTCGACCAATGTCGATCGCAACGGGTATACACCGAGCGAGCGTGCGGTAAGGCCGAAGCTGGACGAGATCTTTTCGCAGACGAAGAAGAAGCTTTTCTTTAGCTGCTTCTCTTCTTCCATTCATCGGATTCGGCTGGCGATGGAGCTGGCGCATCAGCATGGGCGCAAGGTTGCGGTGATTGGACGGTCGCTGGATAACTCGACTGAGATTGCGCAGGACCTTGGGTATCTTGATTTGCCGCAGGGTTTGGTGATTAATCCGGGACAGATTCGTGATTTTCCTGCGAATAAATTGCTGATCATGATCAGCGGTACGCAGGGGAGCCGATGAGTGCGCTGAGCCGGGCGGCGGTGGCCAATCACAAGTTCGCGCATATCGAGGCTGGCGATACGGTGTTGCTGAGCTCGCGGGTGATTCCGGGCAATGAGAAGTCGATTTACCGGATGATCGATCACCTGGAGCGGCGCGATGCGCGGGTGATTCATGATGACGGGCAGTCGGGGCTGATCCACGTGAGCGGACATGGGAGCCAGGAGGAGCTGAGGTTGATGATTAATCTCGTTCGTCCGAAGTTCTTCATTCCGATTCATGGAGACTATCGTCACCTGAAGCGTCATGCGGAGCTGGCGGCGTCGATGGGCGTGGTGGAGAAGACGATTTTGATGGAGGACGGCGACGTTCTGGAGTTCGATAAGGGCTCGGCCACGAAGACCGGGAAGGTTACGGTTGGGCGAGTGTGCATCGATTCTGGCGGGACTTCGACGGACGTGGTGGAAGACATTGTCATTCGCGACAGGAAGCATTTGAGCGAGGATGGCATTGTGCTGCCCATTATTGCGATTAATAAGCAGACTGGCCTGTTGGAGAATCCACCTGAGATTGTGATCCGCGGTATGGCGATCGCGACCGAAGAGGGTTTGATCAGTGAGGCACGGCAGGTGGTGCAGCGGACTCTTGAGGGATCTTCGGCGGAAGAGAAGGCCGACTATGGCGTGATCAAGGAGAAGATTCGGAATGATCTGAAGAGGTATATCCAGAAGAGCACGAGCCGGCGGCCTTTGATCATGCCGGTGATTCTGGAGATCTGACGAACGAACGGGAAGAAGAAAGAGCGCTCCTGATGGGGCGCTTTTTTGCGTCTCGATTCGCTCTGCCAGGAGTGGTTGCGGACCCAGAACGACTTCGCGAGATCTGATTTCGCGAGTGTTGATGCGGGTTAGGGCGGTGGTTACCCCTATAAGTTAGCTGTCGAGATCAGGGTGTGGGGATAGTAGGATCAGCGCGAACGGTTAGTGCTGGAGAGTGAACGAAGCCTCTCAGGAGTGGTGATGCGCGGTTTCAGGCAAGGTGTCTCTCTGTTGAAGATTGCTTTTTGCCGGTGGATATTTGCAGCGATAGCGATCGCCGCAATATTCGCAGGAGCGACTGAGGCGCAGAAGCCCGTGGTTGAGCCGCCCACGCGACCCAGGATTGGGCTGGTGTTGGAGGGTGGTGGAGCGCTGGGCTTCGCGCATATCGGCGTGATTGAGTGGATGGAGGATCATCATATTCCGGTGGACGATGTGGCCGGAACCAGCATGGGCGGCCTGATCGGCGGGTTGTATGCGTCTGGAAACAGCCCCAGGAGATTGGGACATTTGTTGGCGGAATCGACTGGCCGGCGGTGTTGAGCGGGCAGGTTCCGTTTCCTGCGCTGAGCTATCGGCGCAAAGAGGACAGACTCGCTTTCCCTAACCGGCTGCAGTTTGGCCTGAAGCATGGATTGAGCCTGCCGAACGGGTTGAATTCAGGGTCGGGGGTGGGCTTGCTGTTGGATCGGACGCTGCTTCCTTACTACGATTTGAAGAGCTTCGATGATCTGCCGATTCCCTTCCGCTGCGTGGCGACGGATATTACGACGGGCGACCAGCATGTTTTCAAGGATGGATCTCTGGCGCAGGCGATGCGATCGACGATGTCGATCCCAGGGGTATTCGCGCCGGTGGTGCATGGGGAGGAGGTCTATTCGGATGGCGCGGCCGTGAATAATCTGCCGGTGGATGTGGCGCGGGGGATGGGCGCGAAGATCGTGATTGCGGTGTATCTGGATACGGGGGCGGTGAATAAGGAGAGTTTCAATTCGCTGGTGGGCGTTGCGAGCAGAAACCTGGCGATCATGGTTTCGGCCAATGAGCTGAAGAGCATGAAGGACGCGAATATTCTGCTGAAGGCGGATGTGAGCAAGTTCACCTCGAGCGAATTCGAGAAGAGCGCGGAGATTATTCCGCAGGGCGTGAAGGTTGCGGAAGAGCATGCGGCGGAGTTAGAGAAGTACGCGCTGAACGATGCTGACTGGCAGGCTTATGTGAAGCAGCGGGACGCCCGGCGAAGGACAAGGGTTCCGGTGCCGCAGTTTGTAACGGTGTATGGGCTCAAAGGGGCGCAGCGGGCAGAGGTTGCGAATGAGTTCATGAAGTATGTCGGGAAACCGGTCGATCCGGACAGGATTAATACCACCATTGCGGACTTGCAGGGCACGGGAACGTACTCGAGTATCAGCTACAACCTGCTCGACGAGAAGGACAAGACCGGGTTGCTGGTGCGGCCGCGGCTGACAAATTATGGGCCGCCCTTTTTGAATGTGGGCCTGACGCTTGCGTCGAACGACTCGAATGACATCCAGCTTGGGTTGGGTGGACGGGCTACGTTTTTCGGGTTGACGGGGCCGGGGTCCGAGGTGAGGGTGGACGCATCGGTGGGGCAGGTGGCGGGAATCGCCGGGGAGTTGTATCAGCCGTTGATTGCGGCAAAACGGTACTTCGTTGCGCCGCGAGCGTACTATGCGCACACGATCACGTCGTTCTATTCGGGAAGCCAGGAGCTCTCGGAGTACACCGAGGAGCGGAATGGGTTTGGGTTCGACCTTGGGTATAGGTTCAGCTCGAAGGCGGAGTTGAGAGTGGGAGAGGACTACCAGTGGTATGGCGAGACGCTACGCGTGGGGCAGCCGATTGAGCAGATCTTTCACCTGACTCCGTTTGTGAGCAACGTGCGGTTTCAATATCTGGGGCAGGACAGTGTGCAGGTTCCGACGAAGGGGTCGGAGTTGTTGACGAAGTATACCTACTCGACGCAGAGACCGTTCGGCGAGGGTGGGTACTCGCAGTGGGATTCGCGGGTTGCGCATTTTACTCCGGTGGGGGAGAAGGGCATTATCTTCGGCACGATGGAGGGAGGGACGAGCTTTGGTGCGACGAATCTTGGACTGGCAGGATTTTCGCTGGGCGGCGCGCTGCGTTTGAGTGCGTATGGTCGCGGAGAGCTGCTGGGGAGCGACTATTTTCTGGGGCAGGCGGGCTATCTTTACCGGCTGGTGAAGCTGAATCCGGTGATCGGGGATTCGATTTATGCGGCAGGGTTTTATGAGATTGGGAAGGTGTGGAACGCGTCTCCGGGGACACCGACGCTGCCGAACGATATCTCGGGTGCAGTGGTAGTGAAGACGATTCTTGGACCGTTTTACGGGGGAGCGAGTATCGGGGATAGCGATCACCGGAAGTGGTTCTTTGGATTGGGGCGAGTGTTTTAGCAGCGTCTGGCGGATAGTATTATCTCTGCGGCGATGAGCTGAGGAGACTGGGTTGATGAGTGAGTTTGTGACGTTGGAGGAGATTCGGGCGGCGAAGGAGCGGATTGCTGGAGTTGCGGTGAGGACGCCGCTTTATCGCGTGGAGCGGGCGCGGTTGCAGATGGGTAAGTTTGCGCAGCCGGAGTTTGATCTCTACGTCAAGGCAGAGAGCGAGCAGCCGATTGGGAGCTTCAAGCTGCGTGGGGCTTACAACATGGTGGCGCAGTTGTCGCCTGAGGCGCTGCGGCGTGGGGTGATTACTTATTCGAGCGGCAACCATGCGCAGGGGGTGGCGTATGCGGCGCGGGCGCTGGGGGCGAAGGCAGTGATTGTGATGCCGGCGAATGCTCCTGAGGTGAAGAAGGCAGCTACAAGAGCTCTGGGCGCGGAGATTGTGGAGGTGGGGCCGGCTTCGTCGGAGCGGAGGCTGAAGGCGGAAGAGCTGGTGGCGAAGTTTGGGTATGCGATGATTCCGCCTTATGACGCTCCGCAGATTATCGCGGGGCAGGCTACGTGCGGGTTGGAGATTGTGGAGCAGTTGCCGGGCGTGGAGCTGGTGATCTCGCCGGTGAGCGGTGGCGGGTTGCTGAGTGGGACGGCTACTTCGGTGAAGCTGGCAGCGCAGGCTGGGTTGATGAGTGCCGGGGTGCAGGTTTGGGGCGCGGAGCCAGAGCTGGCGGCGGATGCGAAGGAGAGTTTTTATTCGAAGACGCTGGTGGAGTGGCCTGCTGCGAAGACCACGCGGACGATTGGCGATGGCCTGCGGACGCAGAGTATGGGAGTGTTGAACTTTGCGCATGTGATCAAGTATGTGGATGGGATCGTTACGGTATCTGAAGAGGAGATACTGGCGGCGATGAGGGTGATGTTGCGTGCGACGAAGCTGGTGCCGGAGCCTAGTGGGGCTGTGACGCTGGCGGCGGCTCTGTTTCATGCGGAGGAGTTGCCTAAGGTGAAGAAGGTGGCGGTGATTTTAGGTGGGGGAAATCTGGAGCCGGCGCTGCGGGAGCGGTTGGAGGGTGAGCTGGTTGCGAAGGCTTAGTCCTGCCGGACGGGCCCGCTGCGCGCGGGGCGGTCACTTCGTGACTTGTATACCTTGTCTTCGGTGGGTGTGAGGTAATGGCCCTCCCGTTGGTCGGGGTCGACTTAGTGTTTTTGGTAGCGGGTTAGGACGTCCTGGAGGGAGAGTACGCCCTCGAGAGAGCCTCGCATGGCGCGATTGGTGATGGGGAGGAGAGGCCAGCGGTGGAAGTGAGGGATGGCGCTGGACAGAGGAAGGTCGGGGAAGAGGACGGGAGTGCGCTCGGGGCCTAGATGCTCGGCTAGTGTCGCGGTGTGGGACGTGGGTGTGGTTGGGTCTTGCCCTTCTGGCTGATTGATCGTGAGGGCTTCCAGCTCTTCTCTTTTGCGGTGTACCAGAGGCCGTCGCTGCAGTGGACGAGGAAGATGGGGATGGATTTCACGTCTTCGTATTGGGTGAGGGATCGGAGAGTGTTGGCGATGGTTTCGCTGCCTTGAAGGATGGGGACAGTCACGGGTTGCATGGCGTCTTCGAGGCGGAGGTTGCTCTCTTCGCGGAGCTCTTCCATCGAGGGGAGGTCGAGACCGTCCTGGTGGGTGAACTGCTCGAGGATGGGAACGGGTTGAAGAACGCGGGAGACGATGTAGGCGATGGTGTTCGCGAGGATGACGGGCAGAACGATGGAGTAGTTGCCGCTGACCTCGATCACCATGAAGACGGAGGTAAGGGGAGCGCGCAGGAACGCTGCGAAGAGGACGCCCATGCCCACCAGCGCGTAGGAGCCGATAGTGCCGGTGAGGTGCGGGAAGTAGATTTTTCGAAGGTGCCTACGGCTGCGCCCAGCATGGCTCCGATGAAGAGCGTGGGAGCAAACATGCCGCCAGGGGTGCCGCTGGAGAAGGAGAGCGTGGTGGCGATGATCTTGAAGAGAGCGAGGAGGAGGAGCATCTTCCAGGCGAACTGCGCATGCATGGCCTGATCGATGGCTTGATAGCCTGCGCCCATGACTTGTACGAGACCGAAGTAGCCGATGGCTCCTACGAGAAGTCCGGCGGCGGCGGGTTGTAGAAGCTGCGACCACTGCGGCTGGGTGCGGAGCTTGGGGCGAAGATAGCTGAGACAGCGGGTGAAGAGGAGAGAGGCAAAACCGCCGACGACTCCGAGGACGGCGTAGGCGAGTAGTTCGCGGGAGTCGCGGAGGTCGATGACGGGGATACGGAACATCGGCTGAGCTCCCCAGAAGGAGCGGGCGACGACGACGCTGGCGACTGCGGAGAGGACGATGGAGCCGAGGACAGCGGCGCTCCATTGGCCGATGACCTCTTCGATGACGAAGAGGATGGCGGAGATGGGGGCGTTGAAGGCGGCAGCGAGTCCGGCGGCGGCTCCGATGGGAGCGAAGATGCGGAGTTTTTCTTTCGACATGCCGAAGCGGCGGCTGATGAGCGAGGCTACGCCGGCTCCGATCTGGAGCGATGGGTCTTCGGGGCCGAGAGAGTGGCCGCTGCCGATGGCGAGGGCGGAGAGAAGGAACTTGCCGATGACGGTGCGGAAGGAGATGTAGCCGTTGCTGATGTAGAGGGCGGCTTTGGTCTGGTTGATTCCGCTGCCGCGGACGTTGGGGAAGACATAGCGGGTGAGGACTGCAATGACCAGGCCTGCGGCGGCGGGAATGAAGAGGAGACGCGGCTGGTGCGGGTTTGGAGAGGAGCCCAGCAGCAGGACACTGAGCCATTCGATAGCCATGCGGAAGGAGACTACGAGGAGGCCGGAGATGACTCCGATGAAGATGGAGAGGAGAAGAAAGACGCGCTCTTCGCGGCCGGGGGCGATGCGGGCGATGATGTCTTCGCGGAGAGCACTGGGTGCGACTGGTTCCGTCTCCGCCATTGCTGTTTGGTCTTTCATCTTTGCTTAGGGCTCCATCGCTTTGGGAAATTGGGCGAGTTGCAGAAGGAGCGCGTTGTCGCCAGTGGGAGCGCCGCATATTTTGCTGGTCTGCTTCTCGGTGTCGAAGATGAGTTGCATGGCTGCGTCCTGCTGAGTGGGATCGTTGAGGAGAGCGACGCGGCTGCTGGTGGCGTCTCTGCTTGCCCATTTTGCGGTGAGATCACGCAGCGACGCGGAGAGACCGTTGGCGTTGGAGACCTTGGCGCTGCAGACGTCGAAGCGCTTCTTCGCCAGGGCGCGGGCTTTTAGCATGCGCGTGACACGTTCGTTGTTTGGGAGCTTCTTCAGGGGTGCGAGTTCCAGGATGCGCGCGGAGTCTTCAAGCATCTGCTTGTCGGCGGGGGTAGTTGATTCGTGGGCGGAGGGCGAATTTTCCTGCTGGTGCATGGCCCGCTCCAGGAGGCGGTGAGCTTCGTCGAAGTGGCCGGAATCGTATTCGAGGCGAGCAGCGGATTGGAGGGCGACCTGGTTTGTTGGCTCCTGCGCGAGGACTTTCCGGTAGTAGGTCAAGGCGTCGTGAGGGGCTTTGGCCTGCTCGAGAAGTTGTGCGAGGGTGAGGGCCAGTGGGACGTCTTCGGGGGCGTTGCCTCCGGCGATGAGGAGTTCAGTACGGGCGCTGCTGAAGTCTTGACGCGCGATGAGGTACCGCGAGAGCTCGAGACGGACCTCGCGGCGGCGGAGGACTCCGTCTCCCTCCCAGGTGCCGTAGATGGAGGCTCGGTAGTAGTTGATGGCGGACTGTACATCGTTCTTCTTTGCGGCGAGACGGGCGAGGCTGAGGTTGATGAAGCCGTCGCCGGGTTGAGTCTCCCAGAGGCCGAGGAAGTAGTTGAAGGACTCCTCGGTGTGACCGGCGTTGCCGAGGGCCTGGGCGAGGAGTAGCTCACAGGAGTGCTGACCAGGGGCGTAGGAGAGGGCGGTGCGGAGGGCGACGATGGCCTGATCGGGGTGGCCTGCGTTGATGGCGGCCTGGCCTCGGACGGACCAGCGTTGGGCCAACTCTTCGCGGTGAGAGGTGAAGGAGCGAAAGAGGAAGAACGTAAGGAGGAACAGAACGATGGTGATCAGCAGCAGACTGAAAAAGGTCAGAGAGTCGCGGAGGATCAACTTCCGCTTGAGGCTCGAATAGTCTTCCGCCTGGAGTGTCATCATGCGATTTGCACGTTTTTGTCCTGCTGCATGGTCTTTCTTCAGTCTATGGATTTGATGCGTATAGAGATAGTGGCGCAGTTTTGTGGAGTCATGAAGGATGTTGGTCGGTTTCGTCGAGGAGCAAAAGTTTAGACTGGACCGTATCTCGCTGCCCTGTGGTTTGTGGCGGCGTCGAAGTGAGGACTATGCGGATTTTTTCTATCAGGCGATGTGCGGCGATGGGTGTTGGGGCGGCTGTGCTGATAACGAGCGCCGCTGCGTGGGGGCAGAAGAAGAGACAGAACTACGACAGGGCGGCCATTGCGACTGTGCTTCATGATGCGAATGTGTATGTTGCGTCAGATGCGGATGCGCAGAAGCTTTCGCTGGTGACGCCGGGACACGAGGTGCAGATCGTTGAGCGGAGTGGGCCGTGGGTGAAGGTGTTTGCGAATACCGATATCAACGACGACGCGAATGAGGACGATCGCAACAAGCCTGAGTTTGGCGAGGACGCGAATGTGACGCCGGCGTCGGGTTGGATTCGGGATAAGGGGATTCTGGGGCCGGGTACGGCTGGCGGGGATGTAATTCTGTTTGGGTCGGCTGCGAACTTTGAAGATGAGGCGGAGCGGCCGCATGCGCCGAAGGGTGCGGCCGGTGCGGCTCATCTGCTGTATAAGCGCGTGGCGGAGTACTTTCCGGACTCGCCGTTGGCGGCCGAGGCGGCGTGGCGGGCGGCGGATATTCGCTGGCAGTTGGATAAGGTTGATGTCAGTACGCTGCCGAGCGCGAAGGAACAGGAGGCTTATTTGCGGCCACAGATCTATGAGGGCGAGTTGAAGAAGGTAATGAAGATGTATCCGGGGAGCGAGTTTGCGGCGCGCGCGGCTTTCGATCTGCTGGACAACAAGCTGTGTGGGGACTGGCAAGGACTGCCGAAGTGTCCGGAGATGGAGACGGGGCTGTATGTGAAGTATGCCCAGCAGTATGCAGATGGGCCTAAGGCTGCGGAGGCGCTGTATAACGCGGTGTACCGTCAGGGGTGGTGGTGACGATGTATCAGGTCCAGGAGGACAAGAAGCGGTCGGAGGAGGCGGCGAAGAGGGCACAGGCGCTGGCTATGGATTTGAAGGCGCGGTATCCGAAGTCGGAGTTTGCGGCTCGCGGGGCTAGTATTGCGTTTCGGGTGTCGCAGGGGATTGCGATCTATGGGAGTGATCGGGATTAGAGGCGCTGTCCTGCCGGACGGGCCCACTGCGCGTGGGGCGGTCACTTCGTGACTTGTATACCTTGTTGTGGTGGATGAAGAGACGGGATCCTCCCGTTGGTCGGAAGGAAATTGATCCCGACCAACGGGAGGACCCATGTCGCGAAGCCTGCCTAGACCGGTATACCCGTCACGAAGTGACCGCCCCACGCGCAGTGGGCTCCTCCGGCAGGACCTATCTTGTTTACCGTTTACACATGCAGACCCTTTAGGATGGATGCATGTCGATTCTTCATGTCATCATCCTTGCCATTGTGCAAGGGCTCGCTGAACTTTTGCCTGTTTCGAGCTCCGCTCACGTTGTGGTTGCTGAAAAGCTGTTGGGACTTGACCCGACGACGCCGCAGATGACGCTGCTGCTGGTGATGCTGCATACGGGCACGATGTTCGCCGTGATTGTTTACTTCTGGAACCAGTGGAAGAAGACTTATTTTTCGAGCGGCGATGCGTTCAAGCGGTTTTTGATCCGTTTGATCTGGGCTTCGCTGCTGACGGCTGTGATTGGCGAAGTGATCATCAAGGTGATTGAGAAGACCGCGTTCAAGGGAGCTTCGAAGGGGAGATCGAACTGCTGTTCGGGCGGCTGGATCTGATTGCGCCTGCGCTGGCGGCGGCGGGCTTGCTGATTCTGCTTGCCGGTCTGATGGAGAAGCGTCGCATGGGCGCGCATGAGAAGGTCTATGGCGACAGCGTGACGATGCGGCAGGCGGGCTGGATCGGTGCGATTCAGGGCTTGTGTCTGCCGTTCCGCGGATTTTCGAGGTCGGGCGCTACGATCTCGACGGGCATGTTGACGGGGGCGAGTAAAGAGCGGGCGGAGCGGTTCAGCTTTGCGCTGGCCGTGGTGCTGACGCCTCCGGCGGTGGGACGCGAGGTACTGCGGCTGGTGAAGGCCTCGCATGAGGCGAAGGCGGCAGGCTTGCCGATTGATCTGCACGGCAGCATGGTGATGGGGGTGCTCGGCGCTGTCTTTGCATTTCTGGCGGGACTGTTGGCGTTGAGGTGGTTGAGCAGTTGGCTGGAGGAGGGCAGATGGTATCTCTTCGGGATCTATTGCCTGGCGGCGTCTGCGGTGGTGTTTGGGCTGTATCACGCGGGGTATTAGGTCGCTATCGACGCGTGCAGAGCCATGCCCAGTAAATGAGTGGGAGTTGTAAGGGGATGCGGAGCCATTGCGCCCAGCTTTGGCCCATGACGCCGGGAAGGCGCAAGTGTGATGTCGCCATGTAGATGTTGGCGGGCAGGACGGCGACGAGTAGAACCATCAGACCCCATGCTGCGGCGTGGCGGGTTGCGGGGACGAGCAGGCCGATACCGCCGAGTATCTCCGCCACTCCGCTGATGTGGACTAGAAGTGTGTGCGCGGGTAGGTAGGGCGGCATGATTCGCAGGTAGGCGCCTGGGGCCAGGAAGTGAAGTGTGCCGGAGACAAGGAAGATTGACGCGAGGAGGATGCGGCCGATCATACTGAATCACTTCCTTGTTTCGCATGCTTCACGCTAACAAAAAAATCGGGCAGCGCGGTCGAGCTCGCTGCCCGTCGTCGAATTGGTACGCCTTGGTTATTTGGATACGAGTGCGTCGCGGTGGCTCTTCACGTAGTCGTGAGAGGTTAGGACGTGGGCCTGCTGCTCTGCGATGAGCTGGCGGACGGGCAACGGAAGATCCTGATTGAGGGCGTCGGCGTAGGCCTTTTTGGCTTCGTCTTCTCCCTGTTCCGCAGTCTCGAGGAGGGTGTGGTCTCCGCCGCCGAGTTTGGCCTTCAAGTCTCCCCAGACGCGGTGGAGGGTGCCGGCTGTGGTGCCGGACTCCTTGATGTCATGTACGCCGTTCTGGTGGAGGATCTCCTCCATGTCCCCGCGGAAGCTGGCACGCTTGAGGGATTCGGCGAGGAAGTAACGCTTGAGAGTGTCGTCTTTCAGATGTTCACCGATGTCGGCAAAGCCTCTCTGGCTGTCGAGAAGGGTACTGACGAGGGAGTTGATAGCACGCTGCATTTCGTTCTGCTTACCTGAATCTGTGGGCATGATGAATACCTCGATCTTGGGTGGAGTGGTTCGGGAATCCGGTTGGAGCAGGGTCCGTCGGCTGCGCGCGATTCTCCTCCGCCGACGGCAAGCTGGAGAAATCGCGAAAATCCCGCTCCCCTGCCAACCGGTTCTAAGGACCGCCGAGTGAAATTTTGCTCGACGGTGAATATGAGGGAGTAGATGCAGGGAGTGCCCGTGGGTTTGTATGTGGGTACCCCGAAGTGAGGTTTTTCGACATTTGTGTAGGGGGTTGGGGAGGGTCTGGGATAATCGAAGGTGCTCTGGTGATTTGCGGGCTCGGTTTGGATCGGACGGCGTGAGAGATTTTGTGCGCCGTGACGAATGAGCCCGCGCGTCCCCCTCACATGAAGGCTCCCCAATGAAAACTCTGAGACTTGTTTCGACCCCGACGCGCAACCGCCGCCTGAATGAGATTCTCGGGATGGTCGTACTGGTGAGCGCAGGGCTGCTGCTGCTGGCGCTGGCGAGTTATACGCCAACCGATCCGTCCTTCGATACGGTGGGACAGTATGTTAAAGGGCGGCCGGCGCATAACTGGACGGGGATGGTTGGGGCGTACCTCGCCGATGGAACGCTGCAGCTGATTGGTGTGGCGGCGTTCTTCCTGCCGCTGGTGCTGGGACGATTGGGGATCTGCTGGATGCGGTCGCGACCGGCTGGGTCTCCGCTGGCGAAGACGATTGGGTTGGGGATGTGGGTGGTGTTTGGGCCGGCGGCAATCGCGCTGTTGCCGGGGGAGATGATGTGGCGCGGTTCGCTGCCTATCGAGGGGACGACGGGGCGGCTGCTGGCGGATCTGCTGGTGCACTATCTGAATCTACCCGGGGCTGCGATTGTTGTGACGCTGATGGTTGCGGTGTCGCTGTACTTGGCAACGACGTTTACGTTCAATACGGCGCGAGAGTGGGCGACGATCCGGTTTGGATTTGTGCAGCGGCTGTGGGAGTGGTGGTCGCAGCGGCGGAGTCGCCGGGCTGGTGCTGAGGTAGATCTTGAAGAGGCGTATGGGAGTAAACGGGAGCAGGCGGATGCCAGGGCCCGGCGGGCTCGTGAGCTTGCCGAGGCGGCGGAGCGCAGGAGACTGGAGCCCGAGCCAGAGCCAACGACGACGCTGCTGGGTGGATTGTTTGGCTGGTTAGGCAGGAAGAAGAAGGTGCAGCCGATCTCGATTGCACCCGAGGAGGTTGCGGTCGGGCATCATCCTTCGATCTTCGAGTCGATGCCACGGACGCGAGTGGATGCTCCTCCGGTCACGGCGTTTAGTACGGCGGCGGCGGCGGTCGCGCCGTTTGCGGAGGTGCTGGCCAAAGCGGCGGCTCCGGTGCATGCGCTGGATGACGAGTCGAACTTCAGCGATTTTGCTGGTGCTGACGAGTGGCGTGAGCCGGTTTCGATGAAGGCTCCGGCGCCGATGCGGACGCCGAAGAAGGTAGCGGAGGAGCACAGAGTTTCATTTGCTGCTCCGGTCCCTGCTGCTCCGCAGCCGCTGCAGAACGCTGCCGGAAAGTATCTCTTTTGGCAAGCGGGCGGATGCGGATATCAAGCCGGTGACGATTGTGCCGAAGAGTGTACGGGGCTACAAGCTGCCCCCTTCGTCGCTGCTCTATCGCAGTGAAGAGCACGCTGTCGTTCGCGAAGATGCGCTGCGTGAAGAGGCGCGGGTGCTGGTGGAGAAGTCGGCTGAGTTTGGCGTCGACGGGCAGGTGACACAGATCAATCCAGGGCCTGTGGTGACGACGTTCGAGTTCAAGCCAGAGGCTGGTGTGAAGGTCGCTCGGATCACGGGGCTGGCGGATGATCTTTGCCTTGCGATGGCGGCTGAGTCGATTCTGATTGAGCGGATGCCGGGCAAGAGCACGGTTGGTATCCAGGTGCCTAATCATGAGAGGGAGACGATCTGGCTACGGGATGTGGTTGAGTGCGAGAGCTTTGCTCAGAGCAAGAGCAGACTGGCGATTGCTCTTGGTAAGGACATCAATGGGCGCATCGTTACTGCGGATCTGGCGAGTATGCCGCATGTGTTGATTGCGGGTTCGACTGGCTCTGGTAAGTCGGTTGCGATCAATGCCATGATCATGAGTGTGCTGTTCAAGTCGACGCCGGAACAGGTTCGCATGATCCTTGTGGACCCGAAGCGGGTGGAGCTTGGGATGTACGAGGGAATCCCTCACCTGTTTACGCCGATCATTACCGAAGCGAAGCTGGCGGCCAATGCGCTGCGGAATGCGGTGCGCGAGATGGAGCGAAGACTGAAGCTGCTGGCTGCGAATCATGTGAGGAATATCGATCAGTTCAATAAGCTGTTCGACCATGGCAGCGAGTACTTGTTTGAGGACGTGAATCAGGAGCCGCTGCCTTACATCATCATCATCATCGACGAGCTGGCTGACCTGATGATGCTGGACCGGGCGAATGTCGAAGAGTCGATCACCCGGTTGGCGCAGATGGCTCGTGCGGTGGGCATCCACCTTGTGCTGGCGACGCAGCGGCCTTCCGTGGATGTAATTACCGGGTTGATCAAGGCGAATGTACCTACCCGTATGAGCTTCCGATTGGCGACGAAGGTGGACTCGCGGACGATCATCGATTCGAATGGCGCGGAGAGCCTGCTGGGACGCGGCGATATGCTCTATCTGCCGCCGGGGACGAGCCGGGTTCAGCGTGTGCATGCACCGTTTGTGACGGAGAAAGAGATCTCGGCCGTGACTGCGTTCTGGAAGGCGCAGGGCGAGGCCGAGTATGTGCATGGCTTCCTGGAGGGACCGAAGGAAGACAACGGCACCGGCAAAGATGGCGATGGCGGCGGCGATGGGGACAACAACGACCCGATGTACGACGATGCGGTTCGGTTGGTGTTTGAGTTTGGAAAGGCGAGCACTTCCCTGCTCCAGCGCAGGCTGCGGATCGGATATGGGCGCGCGGCTCACCTGATCGACATGATGTACAACGACGGTTTGGTGGGGCCTGCGGACGGATCGAAGCCGCGAGAGATTCTGAAGTCGCCAAATTGGATCAGCGAAGTGGATGCGGCGATTCGGTAAGAGCGTTCTCCGCGCTGCTGGTCCGCCAATGATCTGTCCTGCCGGACGGGCCTCCTACGCGGAGGGCGGTCACTTCGTGACCCGTATACCTCGTCTTGGCGGAGATGGAAGTTGCCGTCCTCCCTTTGGTCGGAAGATATCAGCTAGCGGTGGACTGTCTTCGACGAACGGATGGCGATGATTGCGAGGATGCAGATGACGGTCAGAAGCGCGATCCAGAGCAGGTGAGGATGGCGGTCTGTGAGGGGGCGGGCGTCTGGACGATCTCGGTAGGCAGGGTTGAACTGCTCAGGGCCTAACTTTGCTGCGTGGAACTCGCTCGACGGGGAGAAGAGGCGGGTGTAGTCGTACTGGGGTGCGGTTAGGGCGGCGTCTCCGTAGAAGAGGATGAGAGGCTGGGCTGTGGGGGCGTCGAAACAGATCTTGCGCTGACGCGTCTCGAGGCGAATGGCGGTGAATGGGAGTGGGGGGTCGTCACCGTTGTTGACCGCGACTTCGACTGTGGCTGCGCTTTGCATGTTGGAGCCCAGGGTAGCGGGGACGGTGAGTTGCTCCTGACGAATCTCGCGACCTGCCTGAGTGAGGTGGACGCGGAGGATGGTGCCGGCGAGGGTTTCGTTGAGTGCATCGGCTGGGTTAGGAGTGGTGGTGGGGTGGTCCTTGATGCTGACGTCGCGACTGAAGTTCCCTTTGAAGACCGGCGAGAGGACGAAGGAGACACGCTCAATGGGGATGCGTTGTGGCAGGCCGAAGGTGGCGATGCTCTGGCGGCCGCGTTGAATGATGCTGGAGGTTTCGGCTGCCTTGGTATAGAGAGACTGAGCTTCGCGGCTGGGGGGACGGTGACCGACTTCACCATCTTTTGAAGAGCCTGGGGAGAACCGTCTAAGGCGTGTGTGCCGACCGCTGGGGAGACTGCTAGTTCGATGTGGAGATAAGGGAGGCTGGTCTCCTGCAGGTGAATCGTCGTGCTGCGAGAGAGATGCTGGCTGGTGAGGTCGAAGATGGTGAACTCACCGAGATTGGTCTGGTTCGCGTAGTTGGGGTCGTGGGTCCCTGAGACTGTGGCGGTGGCGAGGAAGTCTTGTCCGGCTAGATCGAGAGCGAGCTCGGTATAGGGGCGGTTCGGCATCTCGAGGTCGAAGACGATGTTGCGACCGCGAAGGCCCAGGTTGCGTATGGTGGCGATGTCGCTGTCAGGCTGTTGGGGTTCGCTCAGCGTGATGGCGTAGGGGATCTCACGGTTGTTCTGAAAGAGGCGGAGATCTTTGAGAGACGGACCGGCGTGTGGGAAGACAGAGGGGTCGATGACGGCGCAGCTTTGACCTGCGCCTGACGGGACTGTGATGGCTCGTTCGAAGCGGAGATAGTGCGGGTCGGTTGGCTCCGGGGTTGGGTTGGCCTGCCAGAGAAGAAGGGTCAGGAAGATCGCAGACTTCACTGGTCGGCTCCTTCCTGCCTGGGCAGATGAGGTTCGGGCGTCGGGTTGGGGATGCGGAGGGCGAGCCAGTCTTTCTGATAGGCGAAGCTGATGGCCATCAATAAGGCTCCGAGGCCGAGAAAGCTTAGGACGCGGTAGCCCTGGCTGAGGTTGCGCAGATCGTAGAGGAAAGCCTTCCCGATGGTGAAGACGAGCAGGAGGAGCGCCTGCCAGCGGAGGAAGGCGGATCGCTTCCAGAAGCCCATGGCGAGCAGGCACGCTCCGTAGATCATGAGAAAGGCGGAGATGGCGAGGGCCTTTTGCAGATCGGCTTCCGGATTGTCGGCGGAGACGCGCCATGCGGAGTCAAGCTCGCGGAGGCACGAGAGGATGGCGATGAAGTTGAAGGCGACTATAGAGGATCCCGCGATTGTGAACCAGGTCGGGATTGTTTTGTCCTGATCGTCGGAATGACGGATGGGGCCATGCGCCACGAGCGCTGAGAGGCCCAGAGCGGCGAGTCCGAAGAGAGCGGTAGCAAAGCGGAGGTTGAGGAATGCGGTTTCTATTCGCTCGTTGAGCCAGAAAGGTTCAACGAGGAGGCCGCAGATGCCGAGGACCAAAGCTATGGTAGCGAGGCGGCGAAGGATGAGCGGGGCTGTAGCGGCGGCCTTGACTGGGGTTGGGCTGGAGAGACGAGCCGCGACCCAGAGGAGAGCCGCCCCCTCAGCGAGCCAGCCAACGATGATCCAACGACCACTGGCCTTTAGAGGGATGGCGATGGTGAGGAAGACGATTGCGAGAGAGAGATGGACGGCGGAGGTTACGCGGGATTGGGGCAGGCGCATCAGGCCCAGATAAAACGCGGCGAATAGAACCGCCAGCCAGGGGAGGAGATCGTGATTGCCGGTGTCCTGGAGGACTGAGTAAAACGCGAGAGCCACGAAGGCAGCGTTGGTGAGCGGGAGGAGGATCTCGGTGATCGGAGTGGAGCGATGTTCTTCGTTTTGCGGGGTGCGGAGGGACGGAATGAGGAACGTAACGAAGAATAGGCCGATGAAGATCGCTGTGGCGGCTAGGGGCTTCGGCGTGTTGTAGACATCGAACCACTCGACGTACCAGCCGATGAAGAAGGCCACTGTGAGGGGAAAGACTCCGAAGAAGACGTGGCCAGGGTTTGAGGCGGACGAGCGAGACCGTGGCGACGTCGATTGCGAGGATGTAGGTAAAGAGGAAGACTTCGTGGTTGCCGCCGGTGGAGAGGAGAAGAGGGGTTGCGAAGGCTCCCGCGAGTGCGTAGGCGGCAAGGATCTGGCCGTTCTGCGACCAGGCCATGTAGGCGTTCCATGCGGTGACCAGAATCATGGCGCTGAGAGCTACGCCGGCGGGTAGTAGATGGTAGAGCTGGAAGGCTGCCCAGAGAGAGAGGTAGAGGGCTCCGCTGCCGATGGCCTTGAGCGAGTAGGAGAAGGCGTTGAAGCCCTGGCGGCGAAAGCGCTCGGACCAGACTACGATAGCCGCGCCCGCGATAAGACCGGCGAGGATGCGGCCTATGGGGCCTATCCAGTGATTGTCGATAGCCCACTTGAGGAAGAGAGTGGTGGCGATGAGGAGCGCGACGATGCCGATGCGGCTGAAGAGCTGGGAGCCGATGCGGTCTTCCAGCGAGCCGTTGGATCTGGGGGACAGCGGACGAAGTCGGGGAGGGGGCTTCTGTGGATGGAGTTGGGGAAGGGCGTGGTGGAGGGGCTACGAGTTTACGCGCTCTCAAAGACGGGGTGGAGCGCAGTTCTGCCAGTTGCCGCTCTAGACTTTCGACGCGGGCGGAGAGGGCTGCGAGGGTCGCGGCCAGCTGGGCTTGCTCGTTGGGCTGCTTCGGCTGGTCCTGATTCCGCTCGTCCTGCTCATCCTCCGAAGCCATGGCAACTACTTTACCGCTATCGTGCGCCGGAGTGGTAACTGAAGACTGTCAGTTGATAGTCTTTGCGCTAAGGACGAGTGAGATAGATGCCGGTTCAGATTTTGATTGTGGATGACGATGAGTTGAGCCGCGAGGTGCTTATGCTGCTGGTGGAGAGGGCGGGATACGAGGTTGAGGCGGTGGAGTCGGGGGATGCTGCGCTGGCACATGTGCAGCGGGTACGTCCTTTGCCTGAGGTGGTGTTGACGGATATGCAGATGCCCGGGACTGCGGGGGATGAACTTGCCCGGCGGCTGCGCGAATTGTGCGGGGTGGGAACCTTGCTGCTGGCGATGAGCGGCAGCAAGTTAGAGGATGGGACGGGGCAGGAGTTCGATGGGTTTCTACTGAAACCGTTTACGATGAAGACCCTGGCTGGAGCGATCTCCGGTGGTTCCGCTCGGGTCGAACGGGGATCAAGCTCTGCGAACGGAGGCGTGTTGGATGAGGATGTGTATGGGAAGCTTTCAGATTCCATGCGGCGGTCGCAGTTGGAGCAGCTGTATGCCCTTTGCCTCAAGGATGCGGAGGCGAGGATTGGGAAGATGCGACGGGCAACATCCGATGGCGATGATGCCGCGTATAAAAAGGAGGCTCATGCCGTCAAGGGTGGGTGCGGGATGGTGGGCGCCATTGAGATGCAAAGACTTGCAACGTCAATGGAGGAGCGGGGTTTGTGTGATGACGATGTAGCTACATTGGACGAATTCATGGTGGCGTGCGAACGACTGCGGCGTATTCTGATCGCACGCGAAAGCAACTAGTGTCGGGTCAACGAGTTGTCGGGGAGATGATGCAACGATGAAGGAATCGATAAAGAAGTCTGACGATGCAGTTGTTGCGGCGACACCGATCCGTATCGTTGTTGCCGACGATCATCCGGTGGTGCGCTTCGGCGTGAAGAACATGCTGGAGAATGAGGCTGGCTTCGAGGTGGTAGGCGAAGCGGAAGATGGCGACGTGGCGATTACACAGACGCTGGAGCTTGAACCGGATATTCTGCTGCTCGATCTGCAGATGCCTCGGCTGCCTGGACTGGAGGCTCTGCGCGCGATTATGAGCAAGTCGCCGCGGGTGAAGATCATCATGCTGACGAGTACGATCTCGACGCAACAGATCATCGAAGCGCTGCAGATCGGAGCTCGCGGTATCGTGCTGAAGGATGCGGTTGCGGGCGATCTTTCACGTTCCCTGCGGGCTGTGCTCTCTGGCGACTACTGGATAGGCGGGGAGCGCGTTGCCAATCTGGTGACGGCGCTGAACGAATTGATGAAGAAGGCAGCGGCAGTCCCGGAGCGGAAGACCTATGGTTTGACGCCCAGGGAACTGGAGGTTGTGACCTGCATCGTGGAAGGCTGCAGCAACAAAGATGTCGCGAAGCAGTTCACGATCAGTGAGGAGACGGTGAAGCGGCATCTTTCGAATATCTTCGACAAGACCGGCGTTTCGACGCGGCTGGAGTTGGCGCTCTTTGCGATAGCTCACAAGCTTGTTGTTCTGGATAACTAGCTCTCGGATCTGTCGTTTGCGGGCCTTCAGTAAAATGAAGGCATGAGCGAGGGTGCGACTTCAGAGATTGTGGATTTATTGGTGATTGGCGCGGGGCCGACTGGCATGGCCTGCGCGATTGAGGCACAACGGGCGGGTTTTACGACGATGCTGGTCGATAAGGGCTGCCTTTGCAATTCGCTGTTTCATTACCCAGCGCATATGACTTTTTTACGACGCCGGAGCTGCTGGAGATTGGGGACATGCCCTTCTCCAGTCCAAACCAGAAACCCAATCGCAGTGAGGCTCTTGAGTACTACCGCAAGGTGGCCGAGTTCTACCGGCTGGATGTTCGTCAGTATGAGAATGTTGAGCAGGTAGAAGGTGGGGACGGGAATTTTACGGTTCACACAACGGATCGCTTTGGGCGGGCGGTGCAGCATCGTGCGCGGAAGTTGGTGATCGCCACCGGATATTACGATCTACCGAACTACCTTGGAATTCCGGGCGAGGATCTTAACAAGGTGAAGCACTACTATCATGAGCCACATCCGTACTATGGGCTTGATGTATTGGTGATCGGGGGCAAGAACTCCGCAGCGATTGCAGCGCTCGACCTTTGGCGTCATGGAGCGAAGGTAACGTTGGTGCATCGGGGCAAGGAGATTCCGAAAAGTGTGAAGTACTGGATTCTGCCGGACATCAATAACCGGATCAAAAATCATGAGGTCGAAGCCTACTTCGATAGCGTTGTCACGAACATTACCGAGGACGATGTGACGCTCGCAACCCGGAGGGAAAGGTGACGATTGCAAACCAGTTTGTGTTTGCGCTGACGGGGTACCATCCGGACTTCGAGTTCATCGAAAGGCTGGGGGTAAAACTGGATAAAGCGAACGACCGTTGCCCCGTATGCAATCCGGCTACGCTCGAAAGCAACGTGCCTGGAATCTATGCGGCCGGAGTCATTGTCGCGGGGGAGCGGACGAGTGAGATCTTCATCGAAAACGGGCGCTTCCATGGGAAGTTGATCGCGGAAGATTTGCGGAGGAAGCGCGTTGCGGCTTAGGTTGTGGGGCTCGGCTGGAGCGATATCTCTTCACATCCGGTCCTGTTGCTGACTCACTGACGGATGGTAGTCTGGAACCGACAATCGAAGAAATCTTCAGGGGATCTGTGCTGCGCAAGGAAAGCCAGACCTCCTCTGTCGGTTGCGAGATGTCCGTAACGAACCATCCGACTTCACGCTTTGCGCAAACTTCAGGAGAAGGTGCTTTATCGCTCACGTTGTAATCATTGGATCAGGGGCAATGGGTCTTTCTGCAGCGTTCCACGCCGCTAGGGCGGGACACACAGTGGAAGTTCTGGAGGTGGCGCCGGAGCCCGGCGGCATGGCCGCTCACTTTGATATGGCAGGGCTTTCCATTGAGCGCTTTTACCACTTCGTTTGTAAGAGCGATACGCCGACAATGGCGCTGCTGGAAGAACTTGGCATCGGCGATCAGCTGAAGTGGAGGACTACCTCCATGGGCATCTTTACCGGCAACAGGATGCACGATTGGGGCACCCCCTTTGCGCTGCTGAAATTTCCAGAAATCAGCATCCTCTCCCGTCTCAGGTACGGCCTGTTTGCGTTTTTGTCTGTGCGGCGGGAGCGCTGGGATGCGATTGAAACAGAGGCAGCCCACAGATGGATCACTCGATGGTGTGGGACGGAGGTGTTTGAGCGTCTCTGGAAGCCACTGTTCGCGCTGAAGTTTTATCAATATGCGGATAATGTCTCAGCCGCCTGGATATGGACTCGTATCAAACGGCTAGGCCGCTCCCGCAAGTCATTCATGGAGGAAGAGCTCGGCTACATTGAAGGCGGGAGTCAAACGCTGGTGAATGCTTTGTGCTCGTCGATTGTGAGCAAGGGCGGCAAGGTCCGCACGCGTTGCGGGGCGCAGAAAGTGATAGTGGAAGATGGTCAGGTAAAGGGGTCATGACGCCCGAGGGGTTCGTGCGAGCGGATGCGATTATCTGCACGGTTCCAACACCGCTGGTTGCGGCGATGATCCCGGACCTACCTGAAGAGTGGAAGGCACGTTACGAGTCCATCGTAAATATGGGTATTTGCTGCCTGGTCTTCAAACTCAAGCGATCGGTGAGTCCGCACTTCTGGGTCAATATCAGTGAACCAGATATTTCTACCCCAGGAATCATTGAGTTTTCGCAGCTAAGACCGGTCGGCGGCGACACTGTGGTGTATGTGCCTTATTACATGCCAAACGACAATATCAAATTCACCTGGACAGACGAAGAGCTTCTAAACGAGTCCTTCGGATACCTTCAGAGGTTGAATCCGCAGCTTACGCGCGACGACATTATCGCGCAACACGTATCCCGTCTTCGTCATGCGCAACCTGTCTGCGAACCTGGATTCGCAGCGAAGATTCCACCGATCCAAACTCCGATTCGAGGACTACAGGTTGCGGATACGTGCTTCTACTATCCGGAAGACAGAGGAATCTCAGAGAGCGTTCGAACAGGGCGTCAGATGGCGGAGCATCTTTCAAAAGGTTGAGTCGCCGCCGGCCTGACGTAAGACGTGTCCAACCAAACGTTCGGGTACAGCCGCATTTCAAGTGTTGTTAGCCGATGACGCGGCGCAGAAAGCCCTTGATGCCCAGCCAGGTGAGTAGGCAGAGAGAGGCTATGAGCATGCCTACGATGAGGAAGGGGTTCATGTGCGGCAGCGTGGGAGTTAACGCGGCGCGTAGGCCTTCGCTCATGTAGACGATTGGGTTGATGAGAACGCCAACCTGGAGCCAGCGGATGTGCGTGAGCGCGGCCCAGGGGTAGTAAACGCAACCCAGGAACGTGATCGGGATGACGACCACGCCGAAGATGAGACCAATCTGCTGCGGTTTGACGCTGGTGCCGATGGTGAGGCCGAGCGCGCCGGCGGTGAGACTGGCAAGAGCTACAACCAGGATGAGGAACGGCCAGTTGCTGATGTGGGTAGTCGGGTGCGTTGCCGGAACGTAGTAGGCCAACGGGTAGACGATGCAGGCAGCGATGACGCTCTGAACGGCAGAGAAGCAGATTTTTTCGATGGCGACGAAAGGCACCGGTAACGGGCACATGACACGGTCGTCGATCTCGCGGGTGATTCCGAACTCCTGCGCGAGAGGGAGGGCGACCGCGGCAATGCCGGAGAACATGATGGCGACAGCCATGAGGCCCGGCAGCAGAACTGTGGAGAAGGCGTTGCCGGCCATGGATGCGGTGGGATTCATGGCGGCGCCTGCGTTCATATGAGGGATGACGTAGGTGAAGACGAAGAGGAAGAGCAGGGGGTTCATGCAGACGCGGATGATGAAGGGGAATAACTCACGGCGCAAGACGTGCAGATCGCGGCGGAAGAGACCAACGAAGGCACGCGTGTACTGAGTGAGCTTCGAGCTTTGGGACCCGCGGGCGGTTTGACGATTTGGCGGCGTGCTCGGTTTTGCGGCCTCTGCCAGTTGTGTCATAAATATCTCGATCTTTAGACGAAGCTCTGAGCTACTCGCGAAGGTCGCGGCCGGTGAGACGGATGAAGACGGTCTCGAGGCTGGTTTCGGTGATGGTAAGGTCGCGGAGGCCGTAAGGGTTCGCCTCACGAACGACGTCGGAGAGGAGGCCTTCGGCTCCGTGGGCCAGGACGCGGACGCCCTTTGGGGTAGGCTCTGCCCTGGCTACTCCAGTGAGTTGCTGGAGCTGCCGGACGAGGGTGGGGATGTCGTCCTGGCTGCGGAGGTATAGCTCGTAAACCTTCTGCGCGCCGACGGAGCCTTTGAGTGCTGTGGGGGTGTCCTGTACTAGGATTCTGCCGTGGTCGATGATGGCGACGCGATCGCAGAGCTCGTCTGCCTCTTCCATGTAATGGGTTGTGAGGACGACAGTGATTCCCTCTTCGCGAAGGTTGCGGACGGCGTCCCACATAGCGATGCGGCTTTGTGGGTCCAAGCCGGCGCTAGGCTCGTCCAGGAAGAGAACTTTGGGGCGATGGGCGATGGCACGGGCAATCTGGACACGCTGCGCGAGACCACCTGAGAGTTGTGCGGGATAGGCACCCGCACGCTCGGTGAGGTGGAACTGCGCGAGAAGCTGATTGGTTCTGTCGGCCGCCTCCGAGCCGGAGAAGCCGAAATAGAGACAGTGGAAGTTAATGTTCTCGTAGATGGTGCAGGCTCGGTCGAGCGTGTTGTACTGGGGCACCACGCCGATGAAGCGACGAGCCACCGCGGGGGTATCAACGACGTCGATTCCTGCGATGCGAACACGCCCCGAGGTTGGCAGGGCGCGGGTGGTGCAGATGCTGATGGTGGTGGTCTTGCCTGCGCCATTAGGGCCGAGAAGGCCGAAGAGCTCGCCTTCGTGGACTCTGAGATCGATGCCGTCGACGGCGACGACTCGTTGCTTGCCGTCGTAGATTTTCTGGAGGCTTTCGATCTCCACTATCATTTCGGCTCCTCCTACGCTTGTGCGATTATATGCAACACTACGTTGCGTTTCAGGTGGTTGAGGCGTTGACTGTTTTGCATTGTCAACGAGCTGTGCGAATGACGATCTTTCCGAAGTGCGATGCGGACTCCATGTGGGCGAAGGCCTCAGCGGCCTGAGTGAAATCGAAGACCTTGTCGATGACAGGACGCAGGCCGGCCTTTGAGATGGCAGCGTTCATCTCCTCGAACATGGCGCGGGAGCCTACGTAGATGCCCTGCACGCGAAGCTGCTTGTGAAGGATGGGTGTGAGGGCGACGGGGTCTGAGGTTGCGACGCCGGAGAGAATGCCTATCTGCGCGACCGTGCCGCCGACTCGGGCAGATCGCAAAGATTGACCAAAGGTGCCAGCGCCACCTACCTCGATGATGCGATCTGCTCCCATGCCTGCGGTCGTTTCGGTAACCCATTTGGACCAGTCGGGATGAAGCTTGTAGTTGTATCCTGCGTCGAGGCCGAGGCTGCGTGCGCGGGATAACTTCTCTTCGCTCGAGGAGGTGCCGAGAACGCGGGCTCCGAGGAGCTTCGCGAATTGGAGCGCAAAGATAGAGACGCCGCCTGTGCCCTGGATGACTACGGTCTCTCCTGGATGTGCTGGACTGGGTGGGTCTCCGGCGTGATGAAGAGCGTTCCACACAGTCACGCCAGCACAGGGGAGAGTGGAGGCCTCTTCGTAGGTGAGGTGCTCGGGGAAACGGACGACTCCCTCTTGATCGAGAAGAGCGTACTCAGTGAGCATGCCGTCTGCGTCGCCTCCGAGAGCGGCCTTTGATTTGTCGGCGGTAAGCGGGCCGTCGAGCCAGCGCTGCATGAAGATGCCGCAGACGCGGTCGCCGACTTTGACGCGGGTGACACCGTCGCCCGTGGCGACGACTTCTCCCGCTCCGTCGGAACAGGGGATGCGCGGCAGGGACATCTTCGGGTTGTAGAGGCCTTTGACCACCATCAGATCGCGATAGTTTAGAGAGACCGCGTGAACTTTGATCAGGACCGTGCCGGGGGTTATTTGCGGAGTAGGCAGATCAATCTGCCGGAGGTGATCGAGGCCGAATTGCTGGATTGGGTATGCGCGCATAGTGTCTCTGGAAGGGTTGGATGCTGCCGATTTTGGAATTGCCAGGAGACGAGAATAGCGAAACTATTTATATATTGATATATCGCAGCGTAGAATGAGAAGTATGTCGCGAGGATGGGAGAGTAAATCCGTGGAAGAACAGCAAAACCAAGCTGCCGCTCCGAAACCTGTCACCGCAAACGATAATGCCGAGGTGGCGGAACGCAAACGAAAACGTCAGGCGCTGGAGTTGCAGAGAGAACGTATTCTGTCGGAGCGGACTTCGAGCCCACACCGACGATCTGCGCTCACGGTTGCGCTTGCCGATATCGAAGAGAAGCTCGCGGAGCTTGGGTGGTCGATTCACTTGTAGGGTTTTAGACTGCTTGGACGTTGGCAGTTGTGGCCCAACCGAGTCGGAGTCCCACTGTTGGGTCGGCTTGATCTGATCGTCGACTTTACGGTTAGGTTGGCGCTGAATTCTGGTGTCCAACATTTACTCGTCTGTTCTGGGAAGAGAAGGCGCGCCTACGGCGGCCTTCTGGTTTGGGAAGGAACGAATTTACTGCGGTGTTGTCGGAGGGGCTGGATCGGCGTCTGGGCTGCTCTGTTGGACGCCAATTGCGTCGCCCGAGACGACAAGATTGACGCGGCGGTTCTGGGCTCTGCCCTGCGCGGTAGCATTGTCGGCTACAGGCTTGGCTTTGCCGTAACCAGTGGCGGAGATGTTATCCGTCTGAACACCCTGAGTGACTAAAAAGTCGCGAACGGCATCAGCACGGTTTTCCGAAAGTTTCTGGTTGTATTGGTCGCCTCCGACGCTGTCGGTGTAGCCCTCTACCTGAAGCTTCAATCCAGGATAGGCCTGAAGGATTCCGGCAACCTTAGCCAGACTGATCTGTGTGTTGGTCTTGAGCGTGTAACGGCCGGTGTCGAAGAGCACGTCGGACATGTTGACGATGAGGCCTCGAGCTGATTCGCTGGTGGCGAGGACGCTGTTCAGTTGACTCCGAAGCTTTTCGCGGACGGAGTTGGCATCTGTTGCGCTCTTATTGGCAGCGGCTGCACGAGCCTGAGCTTCGGCGGCGGCTGCTTCAGCACGGGCGCGGTCGGCATCAGCTTCAGCCTGGGCAGCACGGGCGCGTTCAGCCTCAAGCTGCGACTGTTGAGCCTGAAGTTGCGACTGCTGAGCCTGAGCCTCGGCGTCACGTTTGGCGTTGTCTGCGTTCAATTGGCGCTCCGCAGCCTGCTTGCGCAGAGTGACGAGACGGGCGTCTTCAGAACGCTGTACGGCCTGGCGCGCGAAGGTGATCTCCATCTTGCGGTCGCCCTTTTTGTTCTGGTCGATGTCGGTAGCATTCCGTAGGTCCTGCATCGCCTCCGCCATGATGTCGGGAGCGTATTTATCGGCTCCAGCTGCCTGCGCGATGCGGACGGCGTTGTTGGCCTGATAGAGCTCAAGCGGAGATCTTTCATCTCTCGTAATTGGATTCAGGTTCGACTTGGAGCCCTCTGTTTGGGCGTAAGAACCGCGTGCCAGAAGGGAGTAATGAGCATTCACTTTTTCGAGCACGCCGGTAGTTTTGTCATTGATGATCACGTTCTGCAGCACGACGACATCGCTCGGCTGGGTTACTGAGAAATAAGGCTCTGCGGTGACGATCATGCCGAAGGACTGCAGGGCGGTGGTCACTTCAATGTTGTTCTTATTGTTCGCTGGAAGGACTTCGCCAAGATTGTTAGGGCGGCCGTCGGGAGTGATCGCCCAAAGGACGTAGGTCAGGTACTCAGGGCCGAAGCCGTTGGCTGGAGTGAGTCCCTGGAACCGGGCTGAGATGTGAATTCCACCCCGCTCGCTTGTTACCTTGGCCTCCCCTTTGGCCAAAGGAAGCAGAGGAGTACCTTTGAAGGCTAAATTTGTCGAACCGCTACGATGCAGATAGTTGACGGCGTCGAGGTCGCGTTGAACGACCTTCACACGATAGAGATAGATTCCGTTGTCCTGCTTCTTGATCTCATCCGAATCCTGAGGAGGATTGGTCTGGGCCGTGGGGTTAGGCTCCTGTGCGTGGAGCGCTATAGAGCCAGCTCCAAAGTATCCAAAGATTCCAGCAGAGATCATCAGGGCAGTAAGGACGTTCTTGGTGCGGTTCATTCACAATCTCCTTGCCGAACACAAACTAATGGCACAGGCGCAGAACTTTTCCTGCGTCTGGCGACTTATGATGCGATGCGCAGGACGGAGTAAAGGGTGTCCGGGAAACGCGCCTACCGGGTACACTCCATGGTGCTTAGAGGGATATAAACAACTGAAAGCAGGGCGCTTGCGAGACGCACGAGACGAACAACGGCTCTCCGTGAGAGAGCCGCAGGTGGTTTGGGTTATGCGCTGTGCTGATGTTGTGGTGTGGTCTTATGGACAAAGTGGTAAGGAGGCCAGGGGCCGGAGAGCTGCATGCGGCAGTCTTTGAGCTCGAGCGTGGCAGAGGTGTATTTGTTCTGATAGCGCTCCACGGTCTTATTGTCGATGAGGTGAGCGATGTCGAGAAGCATCTTGCCGGTGTCCATTCGCTTACAGGTGATCTCTTCGGCCAGCGGCAAAAACATGCGGTGCATCTGGATGGAGAGGGCGCGGGCTTTGGATTGGCGCTCGCGTTGACGGCTGGCGCTCTCGCGCAGGCTGGTCAGATACTGCTGGCCCACGGTCATGTCCCGAGCGGCGTTGCCTGGGCAGATATCGTCGACGAGTACTTTGAGATGCATCTCGGCTTTGCCGCGTAGACGCTCGACGTTGGCCTGAAAGTGACGCTGATTGGAGCGAACGGAGCGGCGCAGAGCATCGTCATCCTGAAAGGTGGTCCCGAAGCGGAAGGGCAGGACGGTGGAAAGCTTGAAGCAATCTGCGACGACACGTGCATGATCTTTGGCGGCCTGCTGGTCGAGTCGAGCTGTGTCTTCGGGGCTGTGCTCAGAGACGATGACAGCTAAATCACTGGCGGGAAACAAGAACGTCTGGTTACCGAAGAGCCCCGAGACATTCGTCAGGGGCATCGGGCGGCGGTGGCGGCAAAGCTCTGGAAATGCCTGTCTCTCTGCGACGCAATACGCGTACCATGCCATAAGTTTTATCCTTCCGAGCACGCTGAGGGGTCTAACCGCCCCATCAGGAAGTTGGTTATGTAACTCAAACCGATACGAAAATCTTGAAGGAGCTCTTCATTTCAATAGGTTTTTGGTCCTGAGAAGCATGCGAATTTGCCGCAAATTCCGCCGAACCGAAACGGATAGTATGCCTATCGAAGTACGATTGGCAACACTTTCTTCGCCGGAAAGATGCACTATTTTATGGGCACGGGCCATTGTCGATTTACTGAGGCTTGGAAGAGGTCATACCTCCAGATGCGATCCAGGAAGGACGCAGACCGTGGCGAGTGGAACGCTGATCGACTCTCCGGTTGAAGTTTTTGGTTCGCTGGAGGGTGCTCAGGAGTGCGCCAAGAGGGCGGATCGGACGCGGTGATCGGCCTGGAAGCGGGATCTTCAGGGCTGGAGATGCCGACCAGACGCAACATCTTTCCAATGACACGAACAACAAGTCTCATATTTACCTCGAAAACGTCTGAGCTTCCGCAAGGCTGGGCTATTTTTAACGGATGAGCCCAAACTACGAGACTACCCTTGGCAGCAGGGGCGGTAAGTGGACCAGTCTGTTTGTCTTGAGCCTGATCTTAGGCGCCATGTTTTACCAGGCATCGACGGGATGGGCCCAGAGCGCCACGGCCAAACCAGCACCCGATGTGATCGTGTTTACCAATGGCGATCAGTTGACGGGAACTCTGGAGGGGGCGACTGGCGACTCGTTTGTGTTCAAGAGCGATATCGTCGGCGAAATCACCGTGACCGCGGACAAGATCAAGGAGCTGCACACAGCTGGTAAGTTCGTCGCGTTGAAGAACGGCGAAAACGTGACCCGCACCTCCAAGACGCCGGCAACGATAACCTATCAGGACAATGCGGTGGCGCTGGCCGACCAGACATCCTCGAGCGTTGTCGAGACAATTCCGGTGAAGGATCTTTCCGTTCTGATCGATGGCGCGACTTATTCCAAAGAAGTCACCGGAAACCCGGGAATCTTTCAGGATTGGACAGGAGGAGTGACCGGTGGAGTGACGTTGGTTGAATCGACGAACACGGGACAGACGTTCACTGCGGCAGTCAACCTGATACGGCTCGTTCCTTCAGTCGCATTTCTGTCGCCGCGGACCCGCGACACCATCAACGTTTTGGAGACTTATGGCAAGTTGACGCAACCCGTGATTCCGCAGACGACGCCTCCAACGCCAGATTCCGTAGCGAAGACCAACATCTTTCATGCCGATGCGGAGCATGATAAATACATCACTGCCAGGCTTTATGGGTTGGTAGGGGTGTCGTATGATCACAACTTCGCGCAGGGCCTGAATCTGCAGCAGATCTACGGCGGTGGTATCGGCTATACCCTGATCAAAACACCGGTTCAGGAGTTTGACGTAAAGGCAGATGTCCACTATGAAAGACAAAATTTTGTGCCGCCCACCACGAGTAATGATCTGATCGGATCGAGCTTCAGCGAGCTGTATCATCGCAATCTGCCGCACAAGATACTGTTCACGGAAAGTGGCACGTACATACAGTCGTGGAACAATACCGGCATATACTCTGCGATCTTTGAGGCCGGGTTGCTGTTACCCACGTACAAACGCTTCAGCCTCAATCTCGATCTGCAGGATAATTATCTGAGCAATCCGGCGTTTGGCTACAAAGACAACAGCTTTCAATTCATCACTGGTGTGACTTACACGCTGAAGTAGGACGGTTAAGAGAGAACGGCCTCGATGCTGATGATGCGTCGAAGCCGTTCTGTTTTATGGCGTGTTCTCTGCGGCTATGCCGGTTATGGTGTGGGAGCGTTGAGAATCTGGGTGACGGGACCGGGGAGTTCCTTGTCGGCGTTCTCCAGAAGCAGGCTGACCTGCCACATCTGCGTGTCGGAGAGGACATGCTTGTAGGAGGGCATGCCGGAGAGACGAATGCCGTTGGCTACCTTCCAGTAGGTCTCGCCGGCTTCATCGTCGCTGACGCCGACTACATCGCTCGTCGAGTGTTTCTTCCAGAGCTGCGGAGCTGAGGGGAACATAGCCTTGGCGTAGGGTACATCGCGGCCAGGAGTGCCATGGCAGCTCGCGCACTGAGCACGGTAGATGTGTGCTCCGGACTCAAAGACATCCTCGCTTGTGCCGAAGGGAGCGGCTTTGGACTCGCGTTCGATCCGGGCGTCCAGAGGGAGCCGGACGATCTGCTTTTCGAAGGGAGGGCCGAGTCGGCCACTGCGACTGGCAGCGGTCCGAACTTGAGATAGGCGAAGAGTCCAAGGACGACGGCGACAATACCTAGCAGGAAACCGAGAAAGACTTTGCCAACACCGCCGCTACTGTTTTTTTTCGCCATCTTGAGCAAACTCCTTGGGGGTGATGGCCGCTTTGAGGGGCGGCGGATGTTCTAATAAGGGGATGGCCGCAGTTGGGCTTTCAGCCCGCAGGTCTCGAGTACCACAATAGCAAAGCCAAGCTTGTGCAGGAGTAATCGTTGATGTTCGGTTTTCGTTCGAGTGTAAAGAAGGTAGCAGGATTGTTGCTGGCGGGGTTGATGGCCAGCGGGGCGGTTGCGGTACAGGCACAGGTGACGCACAGGACGCGGCGGGAGTCGAGCGCCAACCGCAAGGCTCGCATCGCGCGGACGACTGCGGAGACGTATAGCCATCGGTATGAAGTTGCGGGGGCGGCGGATACATGCGGTTCAAACCAGGCTCTTCCCTGCAGAAGAATAATGAAGTGACGTTCTGGATGTCGGGAACCTACTTCCTGAATCCGAAGCTGGGCATCATCGGAGAAGTTCGCGGAGCGTATGGGAATGCGAAGATCGGGAACAACCTTGGGTCGCCAGTAACTCTGCCATTCAATCCGCAGATCTCGGAGTACCCGTTCCTGGGCGGAGTGGCCTACCGTGTGTACGCGAAGGAGAAGATTGCGGTGACGGTGACCGGCGAGGGCGGAGCTGTGCTGGGCAAGTTCGACGGCGACGCCAAGGGCTTCCAGTCGAGGGATATCGGGGTGTGGCAGGATGCAACCAAGCCGGCCTTTGCCCTCGGTGCCAACTTCGACTACAACTTCTATCCGAACATCGCGTTTCGGGTTTCGCCAACCTACGTGGCGACGTTCTTCCGGCTGGATCCGACGGATCTGACCCATGGGCCGCAGAGCACGATCCAGAACAACTTCGGGGTAAATGTCGGTCTGGTGTATCGGTTCGGAAAGATCAAGTAAGAGTTGGCTGATTGTGAACCGGTGCGGCGAGGTACTTCGCTGCACCCGTTTTGTTTTGCGGAGAGTTGATATTCAGATCACTGGTTGAAACGGCGTCGTTTCCGGCCAGAGACGATACAGCGCAAGTAAAATGCTGTAGCGGGGAATGATTCGTAGGAGGCAGTTCGTAATGGCGACGATCAAGCAGGACGACTTTATCCGCAGTGTGGCGGATGCGCTGCAGTACATCAGCTTCTATCACCCGGTGGACTACATTACGAACCTTGCCCGGGCCTACGAGATGGAGCAGAGCCACGCCGCGAAGGATGCGATGGCGCAGATTCTGATCAACTCGCGGATGTGCGCCGAGGGCCATCGGCCAATCTGCCAGGACACCGGGATCGTGACGGCGTTTGTGAAGGTGGGGATGGATGTCCGCTGGGAGCGGGGTATTGGCGGCATGATGACGATGCAGGAGATGGTCGATGAAGGCGTGCGCGAGGCATGGCGCAATGCCGACAACGTGTTGCGGCCGAGCATTCTGGAAGACCCGGTGTTCACGCGGAGAAATACCGGCGACAACACGCCTGCGATGGTGGTAGTGGAGTTGGTGGAAGGCGGGGACGTCGACGTAACGGTTGCGTCCAAGGGCGGAGGTTCGGAGGCGAAGAGCAAGTTCGCGATGCTCAATCCTTCGGACTCGGTGGTGGACTGGGTGCTGAAGACGGTGCCGACCATGGGCGCGGGATGGTGTCCTCCGGGAATGCTGGGGATTGGGATCGGCGGAACCGCGGAGAAGGCGATGGTGATGGCGAAGGAGTCGCTGATGGACCCGATCGATATGCAGGAGCTGATCGCGCGGGGGGCAAAGACGAAGATCGAAGAGCTGCGGATTGAGCTCTATCACAAGGTCAATCGGTTGGGGATTGGCGCGCAGGGATTGGGCGGCCTGACGACTGTGCTGGATGTGAAGATCATGGACTTCCCGACGCATGCGGCTAATCTGCCTATTGCGATGATTCCGAACTGCGCAGCGACGCGGCACCTCCACTTCAAGCTGGATGGCAGTGGGCCGGTGATGGTGGATCCGCCGAAGCTGGATGCATGGCCGAAGCTGGAGTACGACGTACACACGGCGCGGCGGGTGGATCTGAATACCGTGACCCACGAGGATGTGAAGACGTGGAAACCGGGCGAGGTGATTCTGCTTTCGGGCAAACTGCTGACTGGTCGCGACGCTGCGCATAAGCGGATGACCGATATGTTGACGCGAGGTGAAAAGCTTCCGGTCGACTTCAGAAACCGGTTTATCTACTACGTTGGGCCGGTGGAGGCGGTGCGTGACGAGGCCGTAGGACCTGCCGGACCGACGACAGCGACGCGCATGGACAAGTTCACTCGACAGATGCTGGCTGAGACCGGCCTGCTGGGAATGATCGGCAAGGCAGAGCGCGGACCTGCCGGGATCGATGCCATTCGCGAGTTCGAGGCGGTGTATCTGATCGCGATTGGCGGCGCGGCTTACCTGGTCTCGAAGGCGATCAAGAGCTCTAAGGTCCTGGCCTTCGCGGACCTTGGGATGGAGGCGATCTACGAGTTCGAGGTCGAGGATATGCCGGTGACCGTGGCGGTCGATACCAAAGGCACCAGCGTGCATACGACGGGGCCGGAGGAGTGGTCGCGCAGAATCGCCGGGATTCCAATTCTGCAGTAGCTGCGTGCGACGGTTGGTCTGTGTCACTGGTACCCCTCACCCCACGATAAAGTGCTAAAGTATTCAAAACACATGATTTATCCTGGTACTTCAAAGTGTAACTTGTCCCTTTAAAAGGACTTAGCGAGAATTGTTTACTAAAAGGTAAAGGCCCCGATGGATGGTCGGGGCCTTTACCTTGCTCTACTACCAGTATAGCAGTTGGTGCGGCAGTTTATGACGGGGTATCTCTTTGAAACGATGGTGGTTAGTTTGGTTTGGGGCTTGACAGAATCGGGCGGTGTCAATTCTGAACCCGCTGATGTGAAATTGCCTATAACCCGCGACGGCTCCGTTCACAACCTCGGCAACCTCGGCGGAACAATCAATAACACCTTGCTCGGCTCAGGAACTGTGGCCCTTTCAATCAACAATCGAGGCCAGGTAACTGGGGTGGCGGATCTGCCCGGCGACCAGATCCGATATCGGGTTGTGAGTGAGGTGAGTGTGACCCAATGATCACAAACCCAGGCCAGAGAGCGAAGGAACTCTACGACTTCGGACCGTTCCGCGTTGATCCAGAGAGGGAGACTTTGCTGCGGGAGGGTGAGCCTGTCCCGATGACGCCGAAGACTTTTCAGATCCTTCTGGTGCTGATTCGCCACAGCGAAGAGGTGGTAACCAAAGACGAGTTAATGAAAGCGGTGTGGCCCGACACTTTTGTGGAAGAGGCCAATCTCAGCCGCAACATCTTTATGCTGCGGAAGGCGCTGGGGGAGACGGCACAGGATCACAGGTACATCGTTACGGTGCCGGGGCGGGGATACCGGCTGGTGGAGAATGTGCACCTGATTCCGGATCAGGAGGTGAAGATTGTCGCCGCGACGAACTCCATAGTGCACGTCGATTGTTTAGATCGATAAGTTGTCACTTTCATACCGAGAAACGGTCTTGGGGAACTGACCAGGCGTCAGCGTCTGATCGCGGCACAGTTTGTGATGCCCTTGGTGAAGTCGAACAAGAACGATTTGGTGGAGAACCGATCTCCACCAAAGACCGAATACCTTTGCGCAGACTTGTCCTTCTCGACCAAAGCTTTCCCTTGCAGTCGCGGCGGACCATACATTGTCGGTAGTGATCGACCCTCCGACAATCGCATTGGCGATTTTGCACCTAGTTCTAGACTCGATGCTCCGGTCGGCAACAAACTCCACTCCGCCTTCCAATCTGAACTTAAGGAATGACCGGCGTGCTGATTCAGATGGATCATCGAATGTTGTTTAGCGCACCCGGTCTTACAATGGCAACGGGAACGGATAGTCGGCTCCGGGAGCAATTCGCGTGCCCCTTATTGTGCCATCAAAATGGAACCCCGGGATGAGTTTCCCGGATAGGTCATAGTTATCCTGAGTCCAGGTTCCCTTAAACCTGTTCCCGTCCCGGCTCACGGTGAGATGTGTTTTTTCAATGCCAACCCCGGTGGCATTCATTCCCTCGAAAATAAAGGCCGTATGCACAAGGTCGTAGCTCCGCAGCCCGGTTTTTTCCACGCACCCATGCAAAAACTGGTGCCCGCGTTAAACGCGCCCACATCGTTCAAGAGCTCTGGACCCCCGGCACTGAACTGTTCGAAACCTATATCATTCAGCATCCCTCCAGAGAAATAGACCTTCTTCCAAAGCCGAGAACAGTAGGCCTCGAATCGTCATTTTCCTTATCTTGTGCCACGGGTGAACCAGCCTGGTCTGAGAAGTCTTCTTCCCCCTGTGCGGCCGGTTCTTGAAGGCTCCTCAGTTCCGGAGACAACCTATTGCCGTTATGTGCCGCGGTTCCGCATTCTGCTTTCGCAACAGGAGCAACCAGGATTGACAGCGCTATCAAGGCTAGATTGACCCGCCCTGGATTTCTGAGTCTTGTAGTTCTCATGAAGTTCTCCTTTTGTCTTGCGATCTTGGGTTCGCTCGCAAGACGAAATCCATACTCATTCGAAGATCGGATCGGCCGCGTGGCTTGCGTTCCAAACGGTCTGAGCATGTTGTCTATTCCAATTCCATCGTTCCGGCGACGGACAAAACAGGACATCCCGCTTTTGGCCGCTTTTGGCCGGTATAATTTCCTGCTGGGGTCGGGATGGAGTATGTCAGCTAATGGCGATCCTCGATTGAACCTACTGGGACTGCCGAAGGTCACGGAGCGACCAAGGGTCCGCCTGGAGTCCTGGAAGGAAATTGCGTCCTATCTCATGCGCAGCGAACGTACTGTTCGCCGATGGGAAGAGACGGAGGAACTCCCGGTCCATCGCCAGCTTCATGAAAAGCGCGGCAGCGTCTACGCGTACGTCGACGAAGTGGATGCGTGGCGGCAATCTCGTCGTCTGGCTGAGCCGGGACATTCTGACCTGTCGCAACAGCAGTCAACTGTTCTTCTAAACGGCAGCACGCATGGCGATGGACCCAAAGACAAGTTCGTTGAATTTAACGAAATATCCTCAAAAACAGTTCGTCTCCAACCTCGCCTGACGGGTGCCAGGTTCTGGTTATTCATTCTTCCTGCTGTGTTTGGACTTCTTGCTGTGCTCGGAGGTCTTTTCGCAGTTCGTTCCATTCGGCAACGCACGGGCCGTTCAGTCCAAATGCTCACTGCAATACCGCTCACGACCGACCAGGGCAATGAAGTGCAACCCACACTGTCTCCCGACGGGAATGAAGTAGCGTTTGCCTATAATGACGGCCACTCTTTCAGATACCACATCTTTGAGAAGGCCATCGGTTCTGAAGGAGCCGTCCGACTAACCACCGATTCCACAAATGACCGGAACCCTAGCTGGTCACCCGACGGTCAGATCATTGCATTCTTGCGTTTCGATTCGGATCAGAACGCTCGGGTCATGACGATCCCATCGGCAGGAGGGACCGAGAAGGAGATCGCGACACTTCAGGTTGATCCCACTGAACCGGAAGTCAGTATTTCATGGTCGCCAAACGGTGAGTGGATTGCCACGTCCGAAGCGGAGACACCACATTCACCCATGAGCCTTGTCCTCATCTCAGCTTTGACGGGTAAAAAGAGGAGAGTTCTGTATAAGCCAGCACCCATAGATGCGGACCTAAGCCCCTCGTTTTCTCCCGATGGGAGATACCTTGCATTTGCGCGGCATCTTGGTACATATTCCGCCGATATTTACATTCTCGAAATTCCGCACGAAGACGGTACGGTCTCCCAGGCGAGAAGACTGACCAATTCCACTCGGATGAATACGAGTCCGGTATGGGCGAGGGACGGCCAGAGCATCATTTTCGTCGGCGACCACTCAGAGCTCGGCTTTCGAATCTGGAGAATTCCCGTATTTAATCATGGCGACGCTATTTTATTGAACGAGATAGGGCAAGACATTTCATCGATTGCACTTAGCGCTGGGACAAACCGTCTCGTCTATGCCAAACACATGGAAGATAACAACATTTGGCGTATCAATCTGGATCCCGTTTCGTCGGAATCGGGGCATCGCTCAGAGATATCAAAGAGCCGGCTGATTGCTTCGACCCGTCAGGATTTCAATCCTCAGTACTCACCTGACGGTAAGCAAATCGCGTACCAGTCGGACCGTTCGGGCGATTGCGAAATCTGGCTTGCGGACAGGGACGGGACCTCTCCGCGTCAACTGACCCGCCTGCATGCGGAGGTGAGTGGGTTTCCGAGGTGGTCTCCAGACGGGAAGTACATTGTGTTCCATTCCCGGCTCTATGGATATGCCAATCTATTCATCGTCAATGTGAAGACCGGCGATTATCGGAAACTGACGGCGGGATTGGGGAATGACACCGCGCCAAGCTGGTCGCATGATGGGAAATGGATTTACTTCGAGTCTGAGCGTGAGGCTGGAGGGCAAATCTGGCGAGTCCCTGCGAGCGGAGGTTCCGCGAATCGACTTACGAAGACGGACGGAGTCGCCGCATTAGAATCCGTGGACGGAAAGACCCTTTATTTTTCCAAAGGTTCTGATCCAGGGCTGTGGTCGCTTCCTTTGGCAGGGGGCACCGAATCGAAAGTTTTGCCGTCTCTTTACGGTTTCGATAACTTTGCTGTGGCCAAGCGAGGAATCTACTTCGTGCGGCCTGCGCCGGAGTCCCAGGCCATCATAAGTTTCAAAGACTTTTCTAGCGGCGCCATCGAAGACCTGGCCGTTCTCGAAGTGCCGATTGGGCGCGGGTTGGCCGTTTCGCCTGATGAACGCTCAATTCTGTATACGCAATTAGATCGAGCCGACAGCGATTTATTTCTGGTCGACAACTTTCGGTAAAGCATCATGCCCAGTCGGCTACTCTGCAGGATCTCAATTACTCTCGGCGCTCGATATGTGAAGCCGTACGTGAAGACGAACAATAGGGACTATATCGATGCCGAGGCGGTGGGTCGCCCAGGATGCGGTTCGTGCCGATCAAGACCGATGATCAGTTGGATCTTCAGTCCCTGCATCGGGTGCGTGATGCGTCGCACGGCAGTCGTCAATCAGATTCGCGGCTTGCTGCTGGAACGCGGGATCACTGTGCGGAAGGGACGGTGCCATCTGGATGCCATGTTGCCAGGACTCCTGGAAGACGCCTCGATGAAGCTGTCGGGCTCAGTGCGGCTGCTGTTGACTCAACTGAAGCTGGAATTGGCTTGGGCTTCCCAGTTGGACGCGACGCGCTTGGCAGATTAGGAGATGCGGGAAGGGTGCTCTGCCGGGGGCACGGGCTTGGGCTTGCGGCTTAGGACGAAGCTGCGGCGCTTGCGGCGTTTGTCGGAGGCGTGGTCTATCTTCTTCCAGAAGCCGATGAAGTAGTCGACCGCGGAGATGATCGAGACGATGGTCATCCAGTAGATTGCGGTGACGGCGATGAAGTGAACGCCTACGATGTAGCCGCCCCAGTTCCAGTAGTCCCAGCGGTGGGCGAGGATTGCCGCGACGACCGAGACAATCTGGATGACGGTTTTGAGCTTGCCGATCTCACTGGCTTCAATGGTGAAGCCTTCGGTCGCGGCGATGCTGCGGAGGCCTGAGACCAGGAACTCGCGGCTGATGACCAGGACCGCGATCCAGGGTGGGACCACGCGAGGGTTGTAGGCCACCAGGATGATGTACGCGGCGGTGACCATGAGCTTGTCGGCGAGGGGTCGAGCAGCATGCCCATGGTAGTGATCTGTTTGCGCCGGCGGGCGAGGTAGCCGTCGAGGCCGTCCGTGATGGCGGCAAGGATGAAGACGATGCTGGCAATGATCTCCTGCTCGCCGCCGCGCAGGCCCACCGCTCCGTGGCCGCCGGAAAAGGGGAAGGCGGGCGAGAGTATCCAGATGAGCAGAGGAACGCATGCGATACGGCTCATCGTGATGGAGTTGGGCAGGTTCATCGAGAGGTTACACGGTCCGCAGCAGGAGTACGCGGCACAATAGCATTCTGCCACAGTAAGACGCGTGAAAGTGGGAAAGGCTAATGGCAGCCTGCGGTTGCGGGGCGCGCTTCCGTACGGAGCATACTCCTACGGTCTTGCGCGAGCGTGATTTTGCGTTTTGGTTGGTTGTTGCCACCGAGCAAGTCCCGGCGATGCACCCGGAAGCGGCCGCATCGAGCAAGAACTGCACCTCCTTGACGGCTATCGACAAGATAGCTGAAGACTTTAGCGGAACAGGCTGGTGTTTCGACGGCTCTGAGGCCACTTTCGTTGCCCTCCAATAAATGGGAGCTCTTCCATAAACCCTTCCTGTCAGAAGCTCCTCTCTGTTCTTTCCATGACGCCGATAGAGAAGTAGTCCGAGCGTCGATATGCCGATTCGAAGTGTCTTGCCCAAGACGATTGCACTCTGCGCTCTGAGCCTTGTTGCCCTGGCTGCGACGGCCCAGCAGTTTCAACAGCCTCTGGTGATTACGACGGGAGTTGGCCGTCGGGGATTGTGGCCGCAGATCTGAACGGAGACGGCAGGGCCGACCTGATCTATACCGACCATGGCGCGACCGCAACCGCATCGACAACTCATATTTTGCTGAGTAACGGGGATGGAACCTTCGCCCCTGGGGAGACATTTGCCACAGCGGGGGCGTCGATTGCTGTTGCGGACTTCAATCATGACGGGCATGTTGATCTCGCATGGGTTTGGGGTGCGGTTGGACTCGGCAAAGCTTATCTGGCGCTGGGAAGAGGGGACGGAACCTTTGCGCCGGCGCAGGAGCTTGGCACCTTCGCGATTGTGGGAACGAATGCACCGCAGTTCCGCTACGTGATGGGAGCGCAGCTGCACGATACGGGTTACATGGATCTGCTGGTGGAGGATGCTGCGAACCCTTCGTTGATTACGCTGACGATGGACGAGAGCGGAACGCTGGTGAGGATCGTCGGGACACAACTCGCAAACGGCGTGGGGCCGATGGCAACGGCAGATCTAAACGGGGATGGTCACACCGATCTGGTGATTCAGTCCGTCACCGGCGGCGCAGCAGATGTCTTCCTTGGCTCGACGGATGGGCTGCTGACCGCTTCCGGCACCTATGCGGGATCAGGAGCGGTGCAGAGCATGCTGTTACATGACGTCGATGGCGACGGACATCCCGATCTAGTGCTGGAGGGAGTCGAGGGGCGGATTGAGATCTTTCATGGAAACGCGGATGGAAGTTTTTCGACGACCTCCGAGGGCGGAAGTGGGAGCGCAGATGCGACGACCGGTTTGGGGGACATCTTGTCGCGGTAATTGATATTGCTGGGCGAAACAATTTTTATACAGCGACTCCGGCTGGCATGAGTGTTCTGCTTGGACAGAGCGATTTGAGCCTTGGACTGCAGGGAATCTACAACGCGGGACCGGGGCGGATGAGCTTCGCAGTTGCGGACTTCAACGGCGATGGCTTGATGGATGTGGCAGTTGACTCGCCTGAAGGAATTGCGATTTTGTTGGGGAGTGCGGATGGAGGGCTCGGGAGTTCTCGCGCGTTTGCGGCAGGACAGCCGGCGTTGAGCGGAGCTTTGGGGGAGTTCAGCGGATCGGGCAATCTGGATGCCGTCGTGAATGTTTCTGCTTCGCAGGCTCTCCTGCTGCACGGGAATGGAGACGGAACGTTTTCCACTACCGCAACACCGACGACCGCGCAGGTGGGTGTTGCCGCGGACCCTCAAATTGCGGGGCTGCCGAGAGCGCCACTGGCAGCAGGACTAGTGCAAGCGGCGGCGGTGACAGTCGATCTCGATGGAGATGGCAATCAGGATGTGATCGTGGCCTATGACAACCAAAGCGCCGATCACGCTCACCCGACGGCAGCCGTAGCGAACGCGATTTATATCTGGTATGGAAACGCCGATGGAAGCTTCTCTTCGCCCGTATTGATGACGCCCTCGCGAAATTTTTACCAACTGACGGTGGTCGATGTAAACGGCGATAGTCGGCCGGATCTGGTGATGAGTGACGGTTATGTGGTGAGCGTCCAGAACAATCTCGGCGGGCGAATGTTTGGGGCAGAAGCACACTTCCTGGCAGGTATGGGAATCAATTCGATCTCCGCTGGAGACGTGAATAAGGATGGATTGACAGACCTGGTCGTTGCTGATGGCGGGACGGTGATTGCGAATCCAGCGATCGGCCGAACAACGCCGGAGAGCGATGATGTAATTACCGGTGGGATCACGGTGCTGCTCAACAGAGTCAAGACGCAAACTATCACTGGCAGACTCACGGCTGCCCCGAATGCGACAGACTATGGGGAGACCTTCACGCTTATGGCACAGGTCACTCCTCCAGCGAATGGACCGTCGGTAACGGGAACTGTGACGTTCGCTGTCGACGGCAAGCCGCTGGGGAGCGTGGCTGTAAGCGGGGGTGTGGCTTCGGTTATAGTTTCCGGAACTACGCCAATCGGAAGACATGTGTTGACAGCCGAGTACAGCGGGAATTCAACCTACCACGGCGTCGTGTTGAACGGGACGCATGCCGTAACCGGTATCCCGACCACGGTCGTCTTTACGATTTCGACACCCTCGACAATCTACTTCGGACAGACAGTGAGTGGGTCCGCGGTGGTGACTGCGAGTGATGGCAGCACGCCAACCGGGACGATCTCTTTTTTCGACGGCACGACGAACATTTGCACGATCCCGGTAACTCAGGCGGCGAGCTGCCCGGCGAGTGCAGGCGCCGGATTCGCTGTGGGGATACATACACTGACGGCGGTGTACTCAGGAGATTCAACGCATCAGGGATCGACCTCCGCACCGGTAACGGTGACGGTACTGCCACTTGCGACGACAGCGAATGCGTTCAGTATTTCGGTGACGGGTTCTTCGATCACAACGGTGGGCGGGATGGTGAACCTGCAGGTGGCTGTGACTCCTCAGGCGGGATATTTACAGCCGGTTCAGTTATCGTGCAGCGATCTGCCGTCGGAAGCGACGTGCAGGTTTGCGGCAGGGACGATTCCAGGAGGCGGCGGGACAACGACCCTGCAGTTGAGCATGATGGCTCCACGATCATGCCAGGTTGCGGATTCTGAATCGCGGACTGCTGATCTGCCGTTTGCGGGTACGACTCTGGCGGCGCTGGTTGTGTTGCTCTTACCGGGTAAACGGCGGCGCGCGATTAGGAATTTGCTAGTAGCAGTCCTTGCAATCGGCGGAACGGCTTCGCTGACGGGATGCGGGGCCTGCACCAACCTGGGGACCAAACCGGGGAATTATACGATTCGAGTCATTGGGACCGGATCAGGGACGGTTGCGAGCATCGTGTCTACCAAAGTAAAGGTGACCGTGAAGGACTAACCGCTTTGATTGAAACGAGGGTGACATAGCAAAAAGAGGCAGCCTCGTCAGCTGCCTCTCTGTTCATCATTTTGTCGTTGTATGAGCTTCAAGCATAGATACCGCGCTGTTTGGTGGTGTAGGCCACGCGGTCGATTGCGAGCATGTAGGCGGCGATGCGGTTGTTGACGTTGTGGTTCTGGGCGTAGGTGACGACATCGTGAAAGCTCTCGGTCATGATGTTGTCGAGGCGCTGGTTGACCTCGGCCTCGGTCCAGAAGTAGCCCATGCGATCCTGCACCCACTCGAAGTAACTGGTGGTGACGCCGCCAGCGTTGGCGAGGATGTCGGGGATGATGAAGACTTTTTTGTCGGCGAGGATCTCGTCGGCCACCGTCGTCGTCGGGCCGTTGGCGCCTTCGCAGAGGATCTTGCAGCGGATGCGATCGGCGTTTTTGCTGGTGATGACGTTTTCGGTGGCTGCTGGGATGAGGATCTCGCAGTTGTAGGTGAGGAGCTCGTGTCTGTCGACGGCCTCGGCCTCGGTGAAGCCAGTGATAGTTCCGGCTTTCCTGCGGTGCTCGATGAGGGCTTGGATGTCGATGCCGTTGGGATTGTAGAGTGCCCCGTCGTACTCGGCGATGCCGATGACGGTGTAGCCCTTCTGGCAGAGGAGCTTGGCGGAGTTGGAGCCGACGTTGCCGAAGCCCTGGATGATGACGCGGCAGCCGTCGATGGACATGCCTAGATGCTTCATGGCTTCATCGCAGACGACGGAGACGCCGCGGCCGGTGGCTTCTTTGCGTCCGCGGGAGCCGCCGAGGTTAACGGGCTTGCCGGTGACGACGGCGTTGACGGTCTGGCGCATGTGCATGGAGTAGGTGTCCATGATCCAGGCCATGGTCTGTTCGTCGGTGCCCATGTCGGGCGCGGGAACATCCTTTTCCGGTCCGATGAACTCGATCAGCTCGGCGGTGTAGCGACGGGTCATGCGCTCGAGTTCACCCTGAGACATCTTCTTGGGATCGCAGATGACGCCGCCCTTAGCACCTCCAAAGGGGATATTGACGACGGCACACTTCCAGGTCATCCAGGAGGCTAGAGCACGGACTTCGTCGAGGGAGACGTCAGGGGAGTAGCGGATGCCGCCCTTTGCGGGGCCGCGGGCAACCGAGTGCTGTACACGGTAGCCGGTGAAGACTTCGATGGAGCCGTCGTCCATGCCGACGGGGATGTGAACGATGAGTTCGCGGGAGGGGTAGCGAAGGACCTTCCAGATGCCTTGATCAAGATTGAGTTTTCGTGCGGCGAAGTCGAATCGAGCGGCCTGAGCTTCCCAGGGGTTCGTCTCCTGCTCGAGCGTAAGGGTCTGCATTTTTACTTTCCTTTGTTCTGTTGCTGGTATCAGCGATTCTCCGGCCATCTCGTGCCTCCGCTAGAAGCAAGGATACAGCTTGTGCCAGACCGGTCTGTGGCCAAACTCGAGGAGTATAGGCTCGCCGAATGACGATGTGCAATCGAACCAACGGGGGAGGAGCCGCCATCGTCAAGACTATCCGACCGGACATAAAACATGCATAAAGCTGCATTTATGATGGAGGAAGCCATGCCTTTTCTAGACTCCAATTCCCTCCCCCGCCGGTGAATTTCTAAAATTAAGCCGTAAACATTCGCTGGTGCCCGTTTACCGGACAGTGACGGCAGACCTGGAGACTCCGGTTTCGGCGTTTCTGCGCATTGCGGCGGAGGAACCGGAGGCGTTTCTGCTGGAGTCAGTAGAAGGCGGCGAGCATGTCGGTCGCTACACCTTCATCGGCATACAACCGTATAAGAAGATGGTGGCGCGGGGGACGCGGATTACGGTTCGCGAGGGACGGCGGGAGAGCACGTTCGAGGGGGATATCTTTGAGGAGCTGAAGCGGGCGCTTAGCGGACATACTCCGGCGCGGTTGCCGGGGCTGCCTCCGTTTACGGCTGGCGCGGTGGGGTTCTTTGCGTATGACGTGGTGCGTCAGATCGAGAAGCTGCCCTCGCTGGCAAAGGATGAGCTGGGGGTTCCGGATGCCTGTTTGATGTTCTTTGATCAGGTTCTGGCGTTCGACCACGTGAAGAAGGAGATTCACCTGATGGTGACGGCGGACCTGACGCGGGAGGCTCGCGAGGGTGCGTATGAGCGGGCGGTGCGAAGGCTGAACAAGATGGAGAGGCGGCTGGCGGAGGCGTTGCCGGTGCGGCGGAAGAAGAAGCCTGAGGGGAAGTTGAAGATCACGTCGCGGACTGCGAAGGCTGCGTTTCTAAAGGCGGTGGAGAAGACGAAGGAGTACATCGCTTCGGGGGATGTGTTTCAGTGTGTGCTGTCGCAGCGGTTTGATTGCGTGCCGGGGGTGGATGCTTTTGAGGTGTATCGGGCGTTGAGGATTGTGAACCCTTCGCCGTATATGTACTTTTTGCGGTTTGGTCTGGAGGATGCTGCCGGGGTTGGGTTGAAACCCACGTCTGCAAAGGCCAGACGTGGGGCATCCGGTTCTGCGACGCCCCGATCTTCTGTGGCGCATATTGTGGGGTCTTCGCCGGAGCTGCTGGTGAGAGTGCATGGTCGTGAGGTGGAGTATCGGCCGATTGCGGGGACAAGGCCGCGGGGTGCGGATGAGGTGAAGGATCGGGCGATGGAGGCGGATCTTCGCGCGGATGAGAAGGAGGTCGCCGAGCACATCATGCTGGTCGATCTGGGGCGGAACGATGTGGGGCGGGTGAGTGAGTTTGGGTCGGTGAAGGTGAAGGATCTGATGTTCGTGGAGCGGTACAGCCACGTGATGCATATGGTGAGTTCGCTGGAGGGCGAGCTAAAAGCTGGGCTGGGGGCGCTGGATGCGTTTCGTGCGTGCTTCCCTGCTGGAACGCTGAGCGGTGCGCCGAAGATTCGCGCGATGGAGATTATTGAGGAGCTGGAGCCGGCTCGGCGAGGGGTGTATGGGGGGAGTGTGCTTTATGCGGACTTCAGTGGAAATCTCGACTCGTGTATTGCGATTCGTACGCTGTATATGAATGGCGAGCAGGGACACTTTCAGGCGGGGGCTGGGATTGTGGCGGATTCGGTCCCGGAGAAGGAGTTTGAGGAGTCGGTGAATAAGGCGCGGGCGGTAGTGCGGGCGATTGAGCGGGCGCGGGGTGTTTAAGAGCCTATGTATCCTTGTGTGAAGCACAAAACAGCGACAACAAGGCATGTCATGTTACGGATTTGTCCGATGGTTCTATTCGCAGCGTTCGGGGGATTGCCTTCGGTCACGACCCTAGTGCAGAGTGGCACAACGCTTACGGGGACTTCCTCGAGCGCCGCCACAGACGAGAGGATCGTGAATACTCCCTACTCAGCCCAGCGTCACTTCACATCTGTCGAGAAGTTGGCCGATGGAAAAATCAATCGGAGCGAATCGGGCGGAAGTGAGGCGCGAGATTCGCAAGGACGTACCTACAGCGCGGGCGAGCGCCATTGGACTTATCAAGGAGTTCTCAAGAGTGAAATACTATATCGAATCCACGATCCGGTTGCGAACACTGACACAAGATGGGACTCAAGCTCGAAGGAAGTGAAGGTTATCCACTGGCCTCAGAACGTGAGTAATGATGAGACTTCTAGTGCGCAGTGCCAAGCGTGCCTTGAAGCTATGCCGAGCGATTCAGGTAGCGTAATCGAGAAGCTTGGAACAAAAACCATCGATGGAGTTGCCGCTGTAGGCACGCGTAGTAGCTACACAGCGGAACAAAGGCTCCAATGACCACCCAATTGTTGTCGTCCACGAGACATGGTACTGTCCGCAACTCAAGATTGTGATCCTCGAAACTAACGATGATCCTCGTAGCGGGACGACTAGAAATGAGTTGATTGCCGTAGTTCGTGGTGAGCCGGACGTCAAAAAATACAATCCGCCATCGGATTACGTTGTTCACGAGTTGCAGATGCCGTGATAGTCGGCAAATTTTGAGATAGATTCGACATGCGCATTCTTGCGGGTGTTGCCTGTGGGTGGCTGCGTGGGGCGTAGAATTTAAGGATTGCTATGGTCTTCGTTCTGGATAACTACGATTCGTTTACTTACAACCTGGTGCAGTATATGGGTGAGCTTGGCGCCGAGATGGTGATTCGGCGCAACGATGAGCTGACGCCGAAGGAGGTTGAGGCGTTGCGGCCGGAGAGGATCTTGATCTCGCCGGGGCCTTGTACGCCGCAGGATGCGGGGATCAGCATGGAGCTGATCAAGCACTTCGCCGCGCTGGGGGAGGCCGGTGGGCCGAGGGTGCCGATTCTTGGGGTGTGCCTGGGGCACCAGGCGATCGGTGCGGCGTTTGGCGGCAACGTGATTCGCGCGCCGAAGCTGATGCACGGCAAGACGAGCGAGGTGGAGCATGATGGGAAGACCATCTTTGCGGGGATACCGTCGGCGATGACGTGTACGCGATACCACTCGCTGATTGTGTCGGAGGAGGGGCTGCCGGAAGAGCTGGAGGTGTCGGCGCGGACGGCAGATGGCGAGACGATTATGGCGCTGAGGCATCGCGAGCTGCCGATTGAAGGAGTGCAGTTTCATCCGGAGAGCGTGTTGACCGTGCATGGCAAACAGATCATTCAAAACTTCCTGAAGATGTAGGTTGGAGCAGTAATGGTGCGTCGGCTGATTCTTGTGTTCGCGATCGGATGTGAGGCGGCTGGCGCTCAACAGCCGATCGGCACGGTTGGAGTGCAGAACGCCAACATCGCGGGAGCGCTCGAAGTGAGCAATGGCCGCGCAATTCTGGTGGGAAATACGACCGTCACGGCGAGAGATCATACCGCTGAGATTGAGTTGAAGCGGGGTGGCACCGTCCGCGTGTGCGCGACCAGCGGGCTGCATGTGACGTCGGGCCAGGAGCGGGTGGCTCACAGCCGTTGATGCTGGCTCTGGATCGAGGTGCCATTGAGGTGCAGATGGCGGCGACGACGCACGATATGGTGATGACGCCGGACCTGCGTTTTACGATGCGTGGCGATGGTCCGCTCGACCTGCAGCTTCGAGTGACGAGGAACGGCGACACCTGTGTTGAGAATCGCGGAGCACAGGCTCCCGTCTTGAACATTGCGGACCAGTTTGGTGAGGCGACCTACGAGCTGAAAGCCGGGCAGCATGTGCTGTTCGAACATGGCAGTCTGAAAGAGGTTGTCGACCATGAGAGTTCCTCGTGCGGGTGTCCTCCGGAGCCGGCGGTGACTGTGGCCGACGCGCTCTTGAACGCGGGCGATCCGAGTACGCCGGGGGATGCGACGAAGGCTGCGGCCGAACAGCATCCCTTCCCCGCCGCCGTGAGCGCGGGATTGGCTCCAGTCGCGGTGCCACAAGCTCCTACCGGGGATCTGCATGAGCAGGTTTCGGCAACCCTTAGCTCTGGCGGCGGAACGGATAGTCTGACGCCCGCAGCTGTGCCAGATCCGAAGGGAACCACTGCAGAAGCGACTACGAACGGGGCTGCGCAGAGTACACCACCGCCCAATTCGCCCCCTGCATCAGCGCCTCGTCACGGTTTTGCGCATGCAATGGGTCGGTTCTTCCGGAAGATCTTCGGCAGCGGATGAGACGTGGCGATAACAGGTGTAATAAAAGCGGAAGCAGGCCTGCTGAGCTACAATTAAAGGGTTGTAGGCTCGTCGGCAGAGATGTTGATGCCGACACCAAAGATTCTCAGTACAGATGAATTCAGCACAGATCAGGGGTTTTTATCTTATGTCGATTCCCGCAACGCAGATGCGCCCGGGCATGATTATCAAGCACAACAACGACCTTCATCTGGTCTTTTCAGTGGAGCACCGCACGCCGGGAAACCTGCGCGCCTTCATCCAGGCGAAGCTTCGGAACGTCCGCACCGGCGCAATGTTTATCGAGCGCTTCCGTTCGCCGGATCCGATCGATCGCGTCATCGTCGACGAGACGAAGATGGAGTTTTTGTACAACGATGGCGATGACTACTACTTCATGGATGAAGCATTCGAACAGACTATGCTGAAACGCGAAACGCTTGGAGACGCAGTCGAATTCCTGATTCCGAATCTAAGCATCAGCGTCAGTTACTACGACGGCAAGGCTGTCGGCATCGAGCTTCCGGGAGTAGTTGAGATGACCGTGATGGAGACCGAGCCTGGAATCAAGTCGGCGACGGCGTCGTCGGTAACCAAGCCTGCAAAACTTGAGACGGGACTGGTTGTGCAGGTTCCACCCTTCATCAACGAAGGCGAAAAGATTCGCGTAGATACGGCTGAAGGCGCATATATGAGCAGGGCGTAACCAAGTTAGTTTGTAGAAGAGGCGGGGTCACTGGCTCCGCCTTTTCTTTCGTCTGCTGCGCCTTGCATGGGTGTAGCCGCTCTGCGACACTGGAGGCTCCATGGTGTGCCATTACCTCGTAAAAGGTCGCGTGCAGGAGTCGGATTTCGCTGGTTTGTGCACCAGGAGGCGGCCGAGATTGGCCTGCGCGGATGGGTTCGGAACACCGATCAGGGACACGTCGAGATTGTTGCAGCGGGTAAACCAGAAGAACTTGCCGAGTTGAAGAATGCGCTGAGGAATGGTTCGCGCGGCAGCCGCGTTGACGCCGTTGAGGAACACGAACTGGTCGAGAGCGAAGGCGCGCAGCTCGGACCATTTGAGATTGAGGGAGCCTGGTAAGAACTGATGACACTACCGATTAACTGTGAACCACTGAAGACTCTGATCCGCACCGTGCCGGATTTTCCGAAGCCTGGAATTCTGTTTTACGACATTACAACGGTCTTGAAGGATAAAGCGGGATTCGCCACGCTGATCGACGCCTTCGCCCAGTACTACATTGGAAAAGAGATCGACCTGGTGCTGGGCATCGAGGCTCGCGGCTTCATCTTCGGTCCTGCGTTGGCGTATCGCCTCAACGCGGGATTCGTGCCTGTGCGCAAGCCGAAGAAGCTGCCCGCGCCGACGGCTCGGGTGAACTACGATCTCGAGTACGGGACCGACTCTCTGGAGATTCATCTCGATGCCATTCAACCGGGCGAGCGCGTCGTCATCGTGGATGATCTTCTGGCGACTGGCGGCACCATGCAGGCGACGGTGCAGCTGGTACGGCAGCTCGGCGGCGAGATCGCGGGACTTGGGTTTGCGATCGAACTCGACTTTCTGAAGGGCCGCGAGAAGTTTCAGGAGTACGACGTACTGAGCCTGCTTCACTACGACGAGTAAGCCGGCAAATCGAGCGGAGCCTGCGCAAAAATAGACATCTCTGAATAGCTGCTAATCATTATGCAAAGACAAAAGGGGACAAGATGAAATCACGTGGTTACGCTGTACACGATAAGAAGTCGCCACTCGTTCCTTTCAGCTTCGAGCGGCGGGAGCCAGGCGCAAATGATGTAGTCGTCGAGATCGCTTACTCGGGCATCTGTCACTCGGATATTCACCAGGCGCGGGATGAATGGGGCGGCTCGATCTATCCGATGGTGCCGGGGCATGAGATCGTCGGGCACGTGACGGCCGTTGGTGGAGCGGTGAAGAAGTTCAAGGTAGGCGATGTCGCCGCGGTTGGAGTGATCGTTGACTCCTGCCGGGTGTGCGAGAACTGCAAGGCAGACGAGCAGCAGTACTGCCTGAAGGGTGCGGTCGAAACCTACAACAAGCGCGACTACGCGGGAGAGGTCACGTACGGTGGTTACTCCAACAACATCGTTGTGAACGAGAATTACGTCCACACCATCTCTCCGAAGCTGAACCTCGCTGCGGTAGCGCCGCTGCTGTGCGCAGGAATTACAACCTACTCGCCGCTACGCCACTGGAAGGTCGGAAAGAATAGTAAGGTTGGCGTGGTTGGACTGGGTGGGCTGGGTCACATGGGTTTGAAGTTCGCTCACTCATTCGGCGCGCATGTTGTGCAATTCACGACATCCGAAAACAAAATCGAAGACGCGAAGAAACTGGGCGCCGATGAGGTGGTTGTCACGAAAGACGCCGCAGCTGTAGCCAAGCACGCTGGAAGCTTCGACTTTATTCTCGACTGTGTCTCGGCGCCCCACGATATAAACCAGTACCTGAATCTGCTGCGGTTGAATGGAACCCTGTGCCTGGTGGGTCTCCCTGAAACTCCCTTGTCCGTGGCTCCGTTTTCTGTGGTGGCCAATCGGCGCTCTCTCGCTGGGTCGGGAATCGGCGGGATGAAACAGACTCAGGAGATGCTGGACTACTGCGCAGAGCACAACATCGTCTCCGACATTGAGCTAACATCGGTCGACAAGCTGAACGAAGCTTACGAGCGGGTGTTAAAGGCCGATGTGAAGTATCGCTTCGTGATCGACATGGCGACGTTGCCTAAGGGTTAGTCGCCGCTTGTCTTCGCGGCTCAGGCGAAGAGGGTAAAGAGCGGCGAATCCAAAGCGACGGTCTGCGCGGGGCCAGAGAGCTTTCCCGTAGCGGCGTCGCGGCGAAAGACCGTGACATTTGCGGAGTCCTGATTGCCGCAGAGCAGCCACTGCGCCGTCGGATCCAGCGTAAAGTGGCGAGGCGTTTTGCCGCCGCAGGCGATCCGCTGAAGCAGCGTAAGGTCGCCGTTTTTTGCAATCGAAAAGACGACCAGAGAATCTTCCCCCGATTGCTGGCGTACAGAAAATTTCCGTCGGGTGAGATGGCGATTTCAGCCGCGGTATTCTTCTCGGCAGGAAAGTCCGGCGCGATCGTCTTGACGGAGAAAGTGGAATTTACCAGAAGGCCCTGCGGCGCGTTGCTGAAGCGGGTCGCTGTCCACAAGCAGCGATCGATGCTGGAGTCGATCTCATTGATGCAGTAGACCCAGCGACCGTTGGGGTGGAAGACGACGTGGCGCGGTCCTGACCCTGGACGTTCGTTGGTGAACAGGTGCGGATCGGAGAGTTGGCCAGTCTCAGGATGAATGTAGAAGACGGAGATGTGGTCGGTTCCAAGATCGCAAACCAGGAGGAAGCGGTCGTCCGGCGAAATCGTAACGCAGTGGGGGTGCGAGTTCTCCTGACGAGCAGAGTTAGGCCCCGGTGCCCCAAACTTCTGATGATCTTTGAAATCGAGGCGTTCGACCGGCTGGCTGAGCGTGCCATCCGGCTGGACGCGATATGAGGTGATAGAAGCGCCGACGTAGTTAGCTACAAAGGCAGCGTGGCCGGTAGAGTCTACCGAAACATAAGCAGGTCCGGCACCGCCAGAAGGGACCTGCCCGGTTTGCTGCAGGTTGCCGGTTCCCGGATCCAGCATGAAGCTGGTAACTGTCGCGGCAGGATCATTGATGGCATTGACCGCATAAAGTGAGCGGCGGCTCGAGCCGGGAGGCGACACGGCAAGATAAGACGGTCGGGCCGTGGCAGCAATCAGCACTGGCGGAGTCAGTTGACCAAGGGCGGAATCGAAGATCGACCGATAAATGCCTTTGCTCACTCCCTTGTTCGTGTCAGTTCCGAAAAAAACATGAATCGGGGGCGGCGGGACTACTTTCTTTTGCGAGTGGGCCAGGCGGCAAAGGAGCGCGCAGAGGCCGTGAAGGCAGGAAACAAGACAAGGAATCGGCGGCGCGTGAACATGGACCAAACCCCTGGGAGGTTATGCTGGTTCGCCTGGAAGGTGTATGCCCAACTCGTCTTCGGCACGCATATTCTCGTTGATGACGGGAAGACTTGGAAGATTGTCGGTGCGGCCAGCTTCTTTTACGACGGCGCTGGCGTGTTCGAGGACCTCATCGACAGTCATGGTATACATCTCGCGGCCATTATCGTATCCAGACTCGACCGCGTGCTGCAGATATCGACCGGCGGTCTGCGCGGCAAGATAATCGGTAATGACATACCCTGTACGGCGCTTTTGCTCGACCCAAGCCAGGTTTGGCATGGCGATCCAGACAGGTTTGCCATTGACTGCAAAGCGGATGTCGGTGGCGTCGGCATGGCGCGTCGCGATGGCCACGATGGTCCCCTTCCATACGCAGTGAAGGTCTTCCCGGTCCAGCGGTCGGTTACTTTAAAGTCTTCATACATGATTGTCTCTAGATTAGAGCAGGGTGAGGGGATCAGCAAGGCGGGGGCGTAATACCAACGAAATTTGGTCGGACCTATAGCAAATTCGGACTACCGCCGCCAATATTTCCCACAATGGGAATAGAGTACGAGGTTACTTTCGTAAGCACTTGAAATTGCCTCTAGTATATGCAAGTTACCGCAGTTATTCTTAGTTCTAATTTTACGGTGATCGATGAGCGTGCGTCGAACAGAAGCTGAAGCCGCTAGCTTAAGGGCGATCTGGACACGTGATTTGTTGGACTCCCAGCCAGAGCTTGAATGTGACGAACTGGTTAGGCTTGCTGCCTGTCTCTGCGGAACTCCACTCGGCCTGGTGACGCTGCTCGATGAGCGACACCAATGGTATCGTGCGTCCGAAACGCTGAAGATGGGTGAAACACCGCGCGAGGTAGCCTTCTGTGCGCACGCGGTCCGGCAGAACGGACTCTTCATGGTGAAGGACGCTCTGCTTGATAGCCGATTTTCCAGCAATCCCCTGGTAACTCTGGATCCGGCGATACGGTTTTTTGCCGGAGTGAGTCTGCATGACTCCGACGGCGAGCCGATCGGGACTCTCTGTGTAGTCGACATGTCCCCTCGCATCCTCAGCGAGGATCAATCCGAGGCTCTTGAGATATTCGGACGACAGATAAGTCTTCGGCTACAGGCGATAGTGCAGCGGCGGGCGCTGGAGCAGGCATTGGCGGAGAAAGAAAGAGCGAGCGCCGGACTCCGCGCCAGTGAAGAGTTGTTTCGCGCATTCATGAATGCCAGTCCGTTTCTGAGCTACATCAAAGATGCTGCGGGACGTTTGCTCTTCTACAATCGCAGTTTCGCGCAAAGGTTTGGCGTCAGCGAATATGCCTGGCTTGGGCGAACCGACGAACAGCTCTGGTCCAGAAAGCTGACCAAATCCGTACGGACTCATGATCTCGAAGTGATGGCTGGCGGAAAGATGGTCGAGACCGAAGAGCACATTCGGAACTCCGACGGGTCTGTTAGCTCGCTACGATCTTTCAAGTTTCCCTGTCACGATTCGGCGGGTAACGTCCTGCTGGCAGGCGTTGCCGTCGACGTGTCCGAGGAGGTGGCTCATCAGGCCGAGCTGGAGCGCTATCATCGTGAGCTCGAAGACGCAAACGATCAGCTGCGAAAGCTAGCTGTCACCGACGAACTAACGGGTTTGCGCAACCGCAGGTCATTTGAGGAACGCCTGGTCATGGAGTTTTCACTGGCGCGGCGAAGAAAGCGGGAACTTTCTGTCCTTCTGATCGACGTTGACGACTTCAAAACTATCAATGATCGGTGGGGCCACGCGGCGGGTGACGAAGTCCTGCGGCGACTGGGCATGATTCTACGAACGACAGTGCGACTGCCTGATCTGCCCGCGCGTTACGGAGGAGAGGAGTTTGTCGTCCTCCTCCCGGAGAGTGGCGAAGAGAGCGCCATGGGCCTTGCCCGACGGGTAATGCAGCGGGTTGCGACGGAAGAGTGGGAGAATCAGCCGCTGACGATCAGCGTAGGAATGGCTTCGATGAACGAGTCGCTCGAAAATGGCTTTCAGCTGGTGGAGCTGGCGGACGAGGCGTTGTATGCCGCCAAGCGCGCGGGCAAAAATCGCGTTATGGTGCACAGCGGTTAGAGTTTTTGGACACGAAAGAAAGAAGCGCACCTTGCGGGGTGCGCCTCTTTGCGTTAATGGAGTGCTCTGAAAGTTACGCTTCCGCGTTCGGATCGCCAGCTTGGCCTTCGCCGCGCTCTTCCATCTGCTTCGCGAGCTCTTCGCGCTTTTTCGTGCGAGCTTCGGCGCGCTTCTGTGCCTTCTCGTTTAGCTCGTGCTCGGCACCGAGGAGCTCGATATAGGCCATCTCGGCGGCGTCACCCTTGCGGGCTCCGAGGCGTGTGATGCGGAGGTAGCCGCCCTGGCGTGCAGCGTAACGAGGAGCTACGGTGGCGAAGAGGCGGTCGACCGATTCGGGTGTCATCAAGTAAGCAGCAGCCTGACGGCGGGCGTGAACGGTGCCGCGCTTTCCGAGGGTGATCATCTTCTCGATGAGGGGGCGAGTGGCCTTGCACTTGGTGATGGTGGTTTCGACGCGGTCCATCAGGATGACGGAGGTGACGAGGTTGCGCAGCATGGCGCGGCGATGGCTGGTGTTGCGGCCTAGTTTGTATCCTGCATTACGGTGACGCATCGATGATCTCCTTCGACTCGGCATTGGCCGTGAGTCGGTACTGCTTGGAATGTGTGCGTTCGGCCTAAGCCTGGCGCGGGTGAAGCTGCCTCGGTCAATCAAGAGGCTTGTTGCTGCGCAGCTTATGCTGCGTTTTCATCTAGAGCCTGCGGCGGCAGAGCTAATCCACCGCCGCAGTACTGGTTAGAAGTTCTCTGGTTCGCTGCCGACGAGGTCGAGGTCTTCGTCCTCATCTTCGTCTTCGTCATCGTCGTCATCAAAGTTGCCGAAGCTGGCGGCGAGGGTGGCTGCGGGCAGAACGGAGGTGGGTCCGGGCTGCGGGTTGCCGTTCTCGTCGATCTTCATGCCGAGGGACAGGCCCATCTGTGCGAGGATCTCTTTGATCTCATTCAGAGACTTGCGGCCGAAGTTCTTGGTCTTGAGCATCTCGGCTTCGGTCTTCTGGATGAGTTCGCCGATGGTGGCGATGTTGGCGTTCTTGAGGCAGTTGTAGCTGCGGACGGAGAGCTCGAGCTCTTCGACCGAGCGGTTCAGGTTCTCGTTACGCAGGGCCGGGCCGTCGTGCTGACCGTCGTGACCAGCTTCCATCTCCTCTTCAAAGTTGATGAAGATGGTCATGTGGTCCTTCAGCAGCTTGGCGGAGAGGCCGAGAGCGTCTGCCGGGAGCACGGTGCCATTGGTCCAGATCTCAATCGTCAGTTTGTCGTAGTCGGTGATCTGACCGAGACGAGCTGCCTCGACGAGGTAGTTGACCTTGCGGACGGGCGAGTGGACGGAGTCGACCGGAATGAAACCGAGGCCGAGGTCGCCGTCAAAGTTCTTGTCAGCAGAAATGTAGCCACGGCCACGCTTCAGGCGCATCTCCATGTCGATCTTGCCGCCTTCGCTGACTGTGCAGATATAGACGTTCTTGTCGAGGATCTCGACATCGCCGTCGGCTTCGATCATGCCGGAGGTGATGACGCCGGCCTGGTCGGCGCGGAGGTAGAGAGCCTTAGGGCCTTCGCCGGCAAGCTTGAACGGAATCTGCTTGAGGTTCAGGATGATATCGGTCGCATCTTCGACGACGCCGGTGATGGACTGGAATTCGTGCAGGACACCTTCGATGCGAACGGCGGTTACTGCGGCACCCTCGATAGAGGAAAGTAACGTCCGGCGGAGCGCATTGCCGATAGTGGTACCGAAGCCGCGCTCAAAGGGCTGCGCGGAGAACTTGCCGTACTTTTCGGTGAGTGTTTCGGTGTCGACTGCGAGACGCTTGGGCTTTTGAAAACCTCTCCAAAGCATGTGTTTCTCCTTTTCCGGCTCACTCGCGATGCATTCTGCGAGATGGCGGGTGTTTCTGTTACGGGGTAGGTTGTGTGTTGCTTTCGCATTTGTAACGCGGCAAGAAACAAATACGATGTTCTTTGCCGCGCTGCAAGATGACGAATCTTGTATGTAACTCCAGCGGTTACTTGCTGTAGAGTTCGACGATCAGCTGCTCGTTGACGGGCAGGTTGACGTCCTCGCGCTTCGGCAGAGCGATAACCTTGCCGGAGAGATTGTCGCGGTTGATGTCGAGCCACTGGACCTGGTTCTGACCGGCGGCAAAGTTCTTCGCCTCTTCGAGCATGACCAATGCCTTCGAACCCTCGCGGATCGCGATCTCATCGCCAACCTTCACCTGGAAGGAGGGGATGTTGACCTTGCGGCCGTTGACCTGAAGGTGACCGTGACGGACAACCTGACGGGCCTGACGGCGGCTCATCGCGAAACCGAGACGGTAGGCGACGTTGTCGAGACGAGTCTCAAGCTGCTGCAGCAAAAGTTCGCCGGTGACACCGGTCTTGTTCGACGCCTTCTGATAGTAAGCGCGGAACTGAGTCTCGAGGGTGAAGTAGATGCGCTTGGCCTTCTGCTTCTCGCGGAGTTGCAGACCGTAGCCGACAACCTTCTTCACTTTACGGGACTGGCCGTGCTGGCCTGGGGGAAGTTGCGCTTTTCAACGGGGCATTTCTCAGAGAAGCACTTGGTTCCCTTGAGGAAGAGCTTGGTGCCGTCGCGGCGGCAGAGGCGGCAGACGGGTCCGGTGTAACGTGCCATTTTTATAACTCCTGACTTCGGGTGACGATCGCTTTACGCGCGGGCAGCGCTTCTTCACGATCCAGTTGTAGTAACGTCTTGCCTGCGGCGGGGCCTGAGAACAAGCTCACCGCCGCAGTTGGGACAGATTGCATTCATAACCTGAGCGCATGTTGCACAGAAGCTGCACTCGTAACTGCAGATGAAGGCTATTCCGTTTGCGTCGAGAGCTGCATTACAGCGTTCGCATTCGGACTTCATCAAAAGTGCCACAGATCAAACGCGGCGACGCTTCGGCGGACGGCAGCCATTGTGCGGCATCGGCGTAACGTCGCGGATGCTGCGCACCTCGATGCCGGTGGTGGCGAGAGCGCGGATCGCGGACTCACGGCCAGAGCCGGGACCGGAGACGCGCACGTCGACCGAACGGACACCGTGGTCACGAGCTGCGTTGGCTGCACCGACGGCGGCCTGTTGCGCGGCAAACGGAGTTCCCTTACGGGATCCGCGGAAGCCAAGCGAACCGGATGACTTCCAGCTGAGCGTGTTGCCGACCTGGTCGGTGATGGTGACGATGGTGTTGTTGAACGAAGCCTGAATAAAGACGAGGCCAAATGGAACATTCTTGCGCTCGCGCTTCTTGAACTTCTTATTCTTGCCGGGCTTTGCTGCACCCTTCGTATTCTGTGTCTTCGCCATGTCTTATTTCGTCGCTTTCTTCTTACCGGCAACGGTTCCCTTGCGTGGGCCTTTGCGGGTGCGAGCGTTGGTGTGGGTGCGCTGGCCGCGGACGGGCAGCGAACGACGGTGGCGGAGGCCACGGTAGGACTGAATTTCGATGAGGCGCTTGATGTTGAGCGAGATGTCCTTGCGGAGATCGCCTTCGATCTGGCCCTCGGCTTCAATAACCTGACGGATGCGGTTCAGCGCGTCCTCGTCGAGCGTGCCAACCTTCGCGACGGGATCGACATCCGCCTTCGCGAGGATCTTGGCGGCGCGAGAGTCGCCGATTCCGAAGATGTAGGTGAGACCGATGCGCGCCTGTTTGTTGTTAGGGACATCGACTCCAGCAATACGTGCCATGGGGTTCCTTTTCGGTTGAGCTTCGTAGCTTCGCCACGAAAGCGGGGTTGTTTGTTTGCGGCGAGTCCGTCGGGTTCAACGCAAGCCTTGACTTCGGCTAACTAGCCCGACGGGGCCGGTAGTGCTGGGTGTCGCAAAGACCTTCTCGGTCTCTCCTTAGCCCTGACGCTGCTTATGCTTCGCGTTCTCGCAGATAACACGCACCACGCCACGGCGGTGAATGACCTTGCACTTGTCACACATCTTCTTTACTGAGGCACGAACCTTCATTCTGATTCCCTTCTTTTATGCAACGTAAAACCTGACAACTAAAGGACGCGTCACGGGAAACACGTTCCCTTCTGACAAGCGGCCTGAATGCCAGGGCAAAATGCCCTGACCTATCCCAAGTGCAAATGCGCTTGAGCAACCCATTGATGGAGACGGGATGGGCTCCCGTAACCGTTGTCTACTTGTAGCGGTAGACAATGCGGCCGCGGTTGAGATCGTACGGGCTGAGCTCAATCGCGACGCGGTCGCCGGGGAGGATGCGAATGAAGTTTTTGCGCATACGTCCGGAGACGTGAGCAAGGGCCTGATGCTTGTTCTCAAGCTCGACCTTGAACATCGCATTCGGCAGGGTTTCGACAACCACCGCCATCACTTCAATTGCATCTTCCTTCGACAAACGATCTCCTTTGGAGGTGAAGAGGCTAACCCCTTACATCTCCACAACTTCTTCTATAAGTTGAGCATTTTTCCTCAACCAGAGTTACCATGCGACACACTTGCGCACACCGCATCTCTTATAGTACCCCAAAACGGGTCGATTTTCCTAGCGGGTAAGCACCAGGGGGCCATCTTTCGTGAGGGCGACCGTGTGTTCAAAGTGGGCGCTGTAGCTGCCGTCAATCGTAACCGCCGTCCAGCCATCCTTCAAAACCCGAACTTCCGGGCCGCCGGCGTTGATCATAGGCTCGATCGCGAGCACCATGCCTGCCTTCAGCCGGGGCCCTTGCCGGCGGCACCAAAGTTCGGAACCTGAGGATCTTCGTGCATGGCGCGTCCAATCCCATGCCCGACAAACTCCCGGACGACGCCAAACCCTTCCGCTTCACAGAGTTCCTGAACAGCAGCTGAGATATCGCCCAGACGTCCACCGACCTGGCATTGCTCAATCGCCTTCTCGAGGGAGGCTTTCGTGACTTCGAGAAGCTTCGTCGTCTCCGCGCTGACTTTGCCGATGGGGTAGGTTACGGCGGCGTCGGAGTAGTATCCATCGATGATGACCCCGCAGTCGATCGAAAGAATATCGCCTTCGGCCAGAATTCGCTTGGCGTTCGGCATGCCGTGGACGACTTCGTTGTTGACTGAAGTGCAAAGAGCGGACGGGTAGCCGTGATAGCCCTTGAAGGCTGCGATGGCACCCAGCTCGGCAATCCTTTTGACGGCAATCTCCTCGAGATCCATCGTTGAAGCGCCGGGGACGACGTGGGGCGCAATCGCGTTGTGGACCTGGCGAAGAGCCTTACCGGAGATCCGCATCTTCTCGATCTCCTGCGCCGTTTTAATCATGATGGCCATAATGCAGTTCGTCTCGAATACTACTGGTTTGACGCTTGGCGAAGTCGGTTGAGCGCGGATACGATCCCAGCTGTGACCTCTTCCACTGGACGATCTCCACCCACGATCTCGAAGCGGCCTTGCTTGCGATAGTGCTCCACCACCGGAGCCGTCTGCGCTTCGAAGGTCTTCATCCGCTCCGTAAAGACAGCTTCAGAGTCGTCAGGACGCTGGATCAGAGCCGAGCCGTCAACATCACAGATGCCCGGAACAGCAGGTGGATTCGAATAGATGTTGTAGATGTGGTCAGTTCCACAAATCCTACGGCCGGTGATGCGATGGAGCAGTTGCTCGTACTCAACGACGATACTGATCGCGATCACTGGCAGAGTGCCTGCATCAGAGGACAGCTGTACATCCAACCAGTTCGCTTGATTTAGAGTCCGCGGAAAACCGTCGAGAATAAAGCCGCGCCGGGTATCTGGCTGCTTCAGCCTGTCTGCGACCATCTGGTTCACGAGATCATCGGAAACAAGCGTGCCCTGATCCACGAGCGCCTTGGCAGCCTTGCCAAGCTCTGTCCCCTTGGAGATGTTGGCGCGAAGAATGTCACCGGTTGAGACTTGAGGGATGCCATAGGCGGCCATCAAGGCCTTTGCCTGCGTCCCCTTGCCAACGCCCGGTGCGCCTAAAAGGAGTACCGGCCCTGGCAGAAAGTTCTTGTCTGACGGGGCTGTCTCGTGTTCGGATGCGATGCTTGTTGTCAACGGGTTAAGTCCCTACCAGCTCTTGCGACCGCGGATGCGACCACTCTTGGGAGTGAAGCCGTCATAGTGGCGCATGATGAGCTGCGATTCGACCTGCTGGACAGTGTCCATGGCTACGCCGACGACGATCAGCAGCGAGGTGCCGCCGAAATAGAAGTTGACGCCAAGACCATTGGTCATCCAGGTCGGCAACCGATCAAAGACCGAACCGATAAGCCAGAGATGGTTGAAGTGGATTCCGCTGATGAGCAACTGCGGAATGATGGTGATGATGATCAGATACAGCGCGCCGACAAGGGTGATGCGGGTCAGCACATCGTTGATGAAGTCAGCAGTGCGCTTGCCAGGGCGAATGCCCGGGATAAAGCCGCCGTACTTGCGCATGTTGTCGGCGATATCGTCCGGGCGGAAGACGATGGAGATGTAGAAGTAGGCGAAGAAGATGATCGCGACCATCTGCAGCAGCTCGTACCAGGGCTCGCCGGGAGCCAGAGCACGCAGGATCGGGCCGAAGAAGGAGGAGTCCTGCAGGGAGTAGCCGAAGATGTGGGCGCCGGAGAAGAGCAGAGGAGCCGACAGGATGGAACTGGCGAAGATGACCGGCATCACGCCGCCGGAGTTGACCTTGAGCGGGAGGTGCGTGGACTGGCCACCCATCATCTTGCGGCCGACGATGCGCTTGGCGTACTGGACCGGAATACGACGCTCGGAGCGCTCTACGAAGACGATGAAGGCGACGACAGCGACCATGCCGGCGACCAATACCGCGATGACAATGGGGGTGAGTGCTCCCCACGCTCCGTCGCGAAACTTTTCGTAGAGGTTTTCGATGCCTTTCGGCAGGCCGACCACGATGCCGGCGAAGATGAGCAGGCTCATACCGTTGCCGATGCCGCGCTCGGTGATCTGCTCGCCCAGCCACATGATGAACGCTGTGCCTGCGGTGAGGGTGATGACGCAGAGCGGAATGAAGGCGGAGCGGGAGATGGTGACCATCGTCTGCCCGGTGCTGGTATTGGTGAGCGTCAGTGCGATGGCAAACGACTGCACGATGCCTAGCAGAACCGTGACGTAACGCGTCCACTGGGTGATCTTGCGGCGGCCGAGCTCGCCTTCCTTCTGCAGCTTCGCCAGCGGCTCATAGATGACCGTTAGCAGCTGGAAGATGATCGACGCCGTGATGTACGGCATGATGCCGAGCGCGAAGACGGTGAGCTTGCGGAGGTTTCCGCCGGAGAAGAGGTCGACCAGGCCGAGTGCCGAGCCGGAGTTCTGATTGAAGAACTGGGCGAGCATGTCGGCGTTGATGCCGGGGGTGGGGATGTGCCCGCCGAGGCGGTAGACGGCCAACATGCCAAGCGTAAACAGCACGCGCTTGCGGAGGTCGGGGATTTTGAAGATGTTTGCGATTTTCTCGAACATCGGGTGCGGGAACCTCGGGGTAAAACCTGTGATCTGGTGAAACGGCGATGCGAGGGCGCGCGCCCTCGCCTGCCAATCATTCTAAATGCTGCCTAGCCGATCAGGATGGCCTTGCCGCCGGCCTTTTCGATCGCCTCTTGGGCGGTCTTCGAGAACTTGTGCGCGTGAACCGTCACAGCGGTCTTGATCTCTCCGTTATTCAACACTTTGATCAAAGCGCCCTTCTTGCGCAGCAAGCCCAGCTCGATGATCTTGTCGAGGGTGAACTCGGTGACATTCTCGGCAGCGACGATCTCGGCGACGCGATCGAGGCCAAGGACCTGGTACTCAACGCGGAAGATGTTGGTAAAGCCGCGCTTCGGCAGACGGCGGTGAAGGGGCATCTGACCGCCTTCAAAACCACGCATCAGTGACGAACCCGAGCGAGAGCCCTGACCCTTGTGTCCACGGGTGGAGGTCTTACCCATGCCCGAACCCATACCACGGCCGACACGCTTCTTGTTTTCGTTCGCCCTCTTGGGGGCACGGAGATTGGAGAGATTACGAATTGTCATTGTTTCCTCGCTTAACGCCGACGAAGCACCTTGTGCCCTTCGCCGACTCGCTTATGAGTTAGCCCTTACGGGGTGGTGCCGATACGCCGGATCGCGACTAGTCGACGACGCGGACGAGATGGGGAACCTTTGCGACCATGCCACGAATGGATGGTGTGTCTTCCCGCTCGACGACCTGGTTGAGACGGGTAAAGCCGAGGCCCTTGATGACGAGCTTGTGCTTGACCGGGGTGCAGATCTTGGAACGGAAGTATTGCAGCTTGATTTTGGCGATTGCGTTGGTGTCAGCCATGAGAGAGCTCCTTGAATCTTGTTGGAGCAGGGTTGAGCTTAGAGCTCTTCCACTGCCTTACCGCGCAGGGCGGCGACTTCGGCCTTGTTGCGAAGCTGGACGAGAGCATCGAACGTAGCCTTGATGACGTTGTGCGGGTTCGCCGAGCCAAGGCTCTTGGTCAGCACGTTCTGCACGCCAGCGGCGGTCATCACAGCGCGAACCGTCTTGCCGGCGATAACGCCCGTACCTTCGGGAGCTGGCTTCAGCATCACCTGGCCGGCGCCGAAGTGGCCGAGAACCTGGTGAGGAATCGTGCTCTGGGTCAGGTTGACCTTGTGCAGATTCTTCTTGGCCGACTCGATCCCCTTACGGATCGCCTGAGGAACTTCCTTTGCCTTGCCCGAGCCGTAGCCAACTACGCCTTCCGCCGGATCGCCGATGACGACCAGCGCGGCGAAGGACATATTCTTACCGCCCTTGACGACCTTGGTGACGCGGTTGATCGAAACGACCTCGTCCTTCAGGTTGAGGCGGTTCGCATCGATTTTCTTCTTCATTGCCATAATGTCTTATCCAGCTTTCTGGCGGCCAGTCAAGGCGCCGTGGGAACCTTAGAAATCGAGACCCGCTTCACGGGCTGCATCGGCGAGGGCCTTCACGCGGCCGTGATACAGATACCCGCCACGATCGAACACAATCTTCTTGATGCCCTTCTCCTTGGCACGCTCGGCGATCAACTTGCCGACTTCAGCAGCCGCGGCGATGTTGCCGCCGTACTTCTTCTCTTCGGTCTTCTTGCCCATGGAAGAAGCAGAGGCGATGGTAACTCCGTTGAGATCGTCGATGAGCTGCGTGTAGATGTGATTGAGCGAGCGATAGACGTTGAGGCGCGGACGCTCGGCGGTCCCGGACATCTTCTCGCGAATGCGGGTGTGAACGCGCTGGCGGATCACATTGCGCTGACGTGGATTGATCATGATTGACTTTCCTTCCTAGTGGCGTACTCAGAGTGCTGAGGACGTTCGGTTATTGAAACCAATGTTGAGTGGCTGCATGAGGAGTGAATCACCTTAGCTCACTCCTCATGCAGCGCAGATTACTTCGCTCCGGTCTTACCGACCTTCTTCTTCAGCTTCTCGCCGGTGTAGCGAACGCCCTTGTTCTTGTAGGGGTCTGGCTTACGGAGCGAGCGCATGTCAGCAGCAATCTGGCCTACCTTCTGCCGATCGATGCCGGAGACGGTGAGGTGAGTCTGCTTCGGATCAATCTCGACAGAGATGCCGGTGGGCAGCGGAAACTCGATGGGGTGAGAGTAGCCCAGGGTGAAGACCACCATGTTCTTCCCCTTCAGCTCGGCGCGATATCCGATACCGACGATGTCGATCTCTTTCGTCCAACCGGTAGTAACGCCGGTGACCGCGTTGAAGACCAGCGCGCGAGCGAGGCCGTGAAAGGCTGCCTGCTTATCCGTCTGACGCTCAGCGATGAGATGGCCATCCTTCTGGATGAGGGTGATGCCGCCAGGCAGCATCGCGCTGACTTTGCCCTTAGGGCCCTCAACAAGGACGGTGTTGCCGTTCTCGCTAACCGTGTACTTGACGCCGGTGGGTAGGGCAATCGGTTTCTTACCAATACGTGACATAACGAATCCCTTTTGTGGCTTGCGAGTCGCGATAGCATCGATGCTTATCGTTCCACTGCAGCCGATAAAACCGTTCTTAGGTCGTCATCGCAAAGACGACGATGTGTTTCCTTCCGAGCTACCAGACTTCGCAGAGAATCTCGCCGCCAACACCTTCGCGACGCGCCTGGCGACCGGTCATGACTCCCTTGGGGGTGGTCATGATGGAGATGCCAAGACCACCCTGAACCCGACGGATCTCATCACGGCCGAGGTAAACGCGGCAACCGGGACGCGACACACGCTGCAGATCGCGGATGACAGCCTCGTTGTTCGGGCCGTACTTCAGGTAAACGCGGATGACCTTCATGCCATTCTCTTCGGTCGGCTTATAGTTCGCGATGTAGCCCTCTTCTTTGAGGATGCGGGCAATCTCGGCCTTGAGCTTGGATGCGGGGACGTCGAGCTTCTGGTGACGCGCACGGATAGAGTTACGAATGCGGGTCAAAAAGTCTGCTACTGGATCGGTGAGGTTCATTCATTCTCCTTCATCCCCCGTTCGCTCACGAGTCTCTCTCGCAAGAACCAGCGGGGATGTCTGTTTCGGGTGATACGTCCAGACTTCTGCACCATAAGCTAACGCCCTGATGAGGTCTCTGGAGTAAGCGTGCGACCTGCGCCGCACACGAATCCTTTTATTCTACCAGCTCGACTTCACAACGCCCGGGATCTCTCCCTTGAGGGCGAGCGAACGGAAGCAGAGACGGCATACGCCAAACTTCCGCAGAAAGGCGCGGGGACGACCGCAGAGCTGGCAGCGGTTGTGCTGGCGGGACTTGAACTTCGGTTTCCTTGCGTCTTTGACGCGTTTTGCTGTAGTTGCCATGTGTTTTGCTCTCTATCTTTAGTGCAAGTTCAAAAGAAAACTTGATGATCTTTCTTTATGCTCCAACGCGGAAGGGCATACCGAAGCTCTTCAGCAGGGCGCGGGCACCGTTGTCGTCCTTCGCCGTCGTGACGATGGTGACGTTCATACCCTTCAGTTTGTCGACCTTGGCGTAGTCGATCTCAGCGAAGATCAGCTGGTCACGCAAGCCAAGAGTGTAGTTGCCGCGGCCATCGAAGCTCTTCGACGAAACGCCGCGGAAGTCACGGACGCGTGGAAGAGCGATGGAGATGAGGCGGTCAAGGAACTCATACATCGTGTCGCCGCGCAGCGTGACCATCGCACCGATCGGCATGCCCTCACGCACCTTGAAGGCTGCGATGGACTTCTTGGCCTTGGTGGTCACAGGCTTCTGGCCGGCAATGGCGGCAAGATCGGCGACCAGGGGATCCATGATCTTGACGTTCTGGGTGGCTTCGCCGAGACCCATGTTGATGACAATCTTCTCGAGCTTCGGGATCGCCATCGCGTTGGTGATGTTGAGCTCTTTGCCCAACGCCTGCTTGATCTCGCTCTCGTACTTCTGCTTCAGACGTGCTGCCATGATTTTTCTTCGCTTTCTCCACGATTTCCGGGTTGGGTTTGAGCCCGTATACCGATACGTGGGGTGAACCGTTGTTACAGGATTTGAACTGCTGTTACGTGAAACAAACTTTGCTTACTTCTTCTTCTCGGCGATAGTTGAGCCGCTGGTCTTCGAGAAGCGAACCTTCGTGTCACCCTCGAAACGCGAGCCGATGCGGGTCTTCTTGCCATCTCCGTCGAGCAGCATGACGTTCGAGATGTGGATGGTGGCCTCCTGCTCCGCGATGCCGCCCTTGATGTTGCGCTGGGGGTTCGGCTTCACGTGCTTCTTCACCATCATGACGCCCTCAACCAGGACGCGATTCTTTTCAGCGATGACGCGAAGAACCCGGCCCTGCTTGCCTTTGTCCTTGCCTGCGATTACTTCGACCTTGTCATTCCGCTTGATCTTGATGCCTGCCATAACTCTCTCTTCCTCGACGATCGTGAAACCTCGGAGCCGGACTCCGTTATAAGAAATGCTTATTAGATGACTTCAGGCGCGAGCGAGACGATCTTGAGGAACTTCTTCTCACGAAGCTCGCGGGCCACGGGTCCGAATACGCGGGTTCCGACCGGCTCGTTGGCATCATTGATGACGACTGCGGCGTTCTGGTCGAAGCGGATATACGTTCCATCGCGGCGGCGATACTCCTTGCGCGTGCGAACGATCACAGCCTTGACGACCTTACCCTTCTTGACGGTGCCATCGGGAGAGGCTTCCTTGACAGCTGCGGTGACGACGTCGCCGAGGCCTGCCTTCTTGCCGAGACCACCACCGAGGGGCAGGATCACCTGCAACTTGCGCGCGCCGGAGTTATCGGCTACGTCAAGCATTGTTCTCATTTGTACTGACATCGTTCTTCTCCTGGCAATCTACTGCGGTGACACGGCCGGGGATCATGCCCCAGGCTTGAACTTGATAAACGCTAAAAGCTACTTAGCTTCGGCAGCGACAGCAGCAGCAGACTTCTCTTCCGCCAGCGCGAGCGATGAGCGGCGAACGATCTCCTCGAGCGACCAGCGCTTCAGCTTGGAAAGAGGACGGGCCTCGCGAATGCGAACTACGTCACCGACGCGTGCGGAGTTCTGCTCGTCATGCGCGTAGAACTTCTTGTTCGACTTCATCACGCGCTTGTACTTGGGGTGCGCCTTGCGCATCTCGATCTCGACGACGATCGTCTTTTGCATCTTGGTCGAGACGACCAGACCCACCTTCTCATTGCGACGCGAGGTCTGAGCTTCGGGAGTTGCGGCTGCGGTGTTGGTTGTATCTGCCATAATTAGTCCTTCTTCGCTTTCTTGCGGGCGGTGCGAGTGCTCTTGGCCGGCGCAACGTTGGCGACGACGGGGTTAGCGGCCTTCTCGGCGGCCAGAGTGCGCTGCCGTTCGACGGTCTTGATGCGAGCGATGTCCAGCTTGAGTGTCCGCAGCTTCTTGATGCCTTCGTTGTTGCCCAGGCTCTTCTGGAAGCGGATGCGGAAGAGCTGCTCGCCGGCCTTGGCTTGCTCGCTCTTGAGCTCATCGTCACTGAGATTGCTAATTTTTTCGAATTCCATTGTCTTTTTCCTTCAATACTAAAAGCTACTTAGCGACGACCGTCGCCTTCACATCGTGGCGCTGGACGAAGCTCGTCTTGAGCGGAAGCTTATGAGCCGCGAGACGCATCGCCTCTTTGGCCAGCTCCGGAGTGACGCCTTCCATCTCGAACAGAATGCGGCCCGGACGAACAACGCAAACCCAGTGATCCGGAGCGCCCTTACCTTTACCCATACGGGTTTCAGCAGGCTTCTTGGTGATCGGCTTGTCCGGGAACAGACGGAGCCAGACCTTGCCGCCACGCTTGATGAAACGCGTCATCGCGATACGGCTGGCTTCGATCTGCCGGTCGGTAATATAACCGCACTCCATCACCTTCAGGCCGAAGTCGCCGAACGAGAGATCGGAGCCGCGCCACGCTTTGCCGCACATGCGACCGCGCTGCTGTTTGCGAAACTTGACCTTCTTTGGCATCAACATAACGAAACCCTCTTCACTCTTGCGGGAATATCATCCCGGAAACTCCGGCCAAGCCGGGAAAAACTTAGCTTGCGAATGCGCCAGTCGTAACACCCTGGTCGCGACGCTTCTTCTGCTCGTAGATATCGCCGCGATAGACCCAGGTCTTGACGCCGATGATGCCGTAGGTGGTGTGCGCTTCGGCAAAACCGTAGTCGATGTCGGCACGCAGCGTGTGCAGCGGCAGACGACCCTGAAGGTACCACTCGGAGCGGGCGATCTCGTTTCCGTTCAGACGGCCGGAGACGCGGACCTTGATGCCCTTGCAACCGAACCGGAGAGCAGAGTCAACCGACTTGCGCATCGCGCGGCGGAAGCTGACGCGCTTCTCGAGCTGCAGCGCGATGTTCTCGGCAACCAGCTGAGCATCGAGCTCGGGCTTATTGACCTCGAGAATATCGATGAAGACCTCGCGGCTGGTGCGCTTCTGGATATCCGCCTTGAGCTTGTCGATCTCGGCACCCTTGCGGCCGATGATGATGCCCGGACGCGCAGTGCGGATGATCAGGCGCAGCTTGTTGCCTGGGCGCTCGACTTCAACCGAGCTGACACCGGCGGCCTTCAGCTTCTCGCGCAGCTCAGCCTTCAGCTTGACGTCTTCGACCAGCAGCTTGTCATAGCCGCGTTCCACGAACCAGCGTGACTTCCACGGCTTGTTGATGCCGAGGCGCAACCCATACGGATGGACTTTCTGTCCCATAGCTTCCCTTTACTCCGTGCCCTCTCCGGTTGAGCCGGTGGGCGGTAGTGCAAAACTTTAAGTTTACAAGAAAACCCGCTTACTTCGCGGCCTTTTTCGCTGCTGGCTTCTTGGCGGCTGCCTTCTTGGCTGCGGGCTTCTTCGCCGCGGTCTTGGTGGCTGCCTTCTTGGTGCCCTTTTTCACTGCCGGAGCCGGAGTTGCATCAGCAGCTGCGCTGATCGCAGTAGCCGACTTCTTCTCCGCAACCGTCACGATGATATGTGCGAGTCTGCGCTGGTAGCGGAACGCGCGGCCCATCGGGGCAGGGCGGATGCGTTTCATGCGCGGACCTTCGTTCGCAATCGCGGTGCGGACGTAGAGGTTATCGACATCAACATCGAGCCCCTGCTCCTGCGAGACATAGGTTGCGTTCTGAATCGCTGAACGCAGAACCTTCTCCACCACTGGCGCCATGCGCTTGGTGCTGAAGTGGACGGTGTTGAGCGCCTGCTCGACGCGTAGTCCCTTGATCAGATCCAGGACAAGCTTCGCCTTCTGCGGGCTGGTGCGCTGAAACTTAGCTTCTGCGCGGAACTCTCTGATTTTTTCTGCTGCCTTAGCCATAATCTTCGTCCTTCAAACTTCTGCTTCGCTGCCCGACATCCGTTGCCGCGGGCTCGCGGTCTTACCTAACTGCAATCTGTCAGCCCAATTTATTTGGGCTTCGCGGAGGTCTCAGCGGCGCGCGCGGAGTGGCCCTTGAAGGTGCGGGTTGCCGAAAACTCTCCGAGCTTGTGGCCCACCATGTTCTCCGTCACGTACACCGGAATGAACTTGCGGCCATTGTGCACGGCAATGGTGTGACCGACGAAGTCCGGGTGAATCGTGGACCGGCGCGACCAGGTGCGCAGCACCTTCTTGTCGTTGACCTGGTTCATCCCCACAATCTTCTTCATGAGGTGATCGTCGATGAAAGGACCTTTTTTCGCTGAACGTGACATTTTGCTAAGCTCCGACTTTCTTGTTGCGATGCTGGATACGACGAATCTCTTGCTTGCGAGACTTGGTGTTGCCCTTTGCTGCGGAACTGCTAGTCCTTACTTGGTACGACGCTTCACGATGAATACATCGGTCCGCTTGTTATTACGAGTCTTGTATCCACGAGTCGGCTGGCCCCAAGGCGTTACCGGGTGACGACCACCCGAAGTCTTACCTTCACCACCACCGTGCGGGTGATCGACAGGGTTCATCGAGACACCTCGGTTGGATGGACGAATACCCTTCCAACGATTGCGTCCGGCTTTACCGATCGTGACGTTCTCGTGGTCGGTGTTACCAACCTGGCCGATGGTCGCCATGCACTCAACCAGAACCTTGCGGGTCTCGCCGGAGGGCAGCTTGAGCAGAGCGTAATCGCCTTCCTTGGCAATCAGGTTCACCTGGGCGCCAGCGGAACGAGCCATCTGCGCGCCCTTACCAGGACGAAGCTCGATGTTGTGCACAATCGTTCCGGTCGGGATGAACTTCAACGGCAGCGCATTACCGACGAGGATATCGGCCTCCGGACCGCTCATGATCGACTGCCCGACTGTGAGACCGATCGGCTGAATGATGTAGCGCTTCTCGCCGTCCGCGTAGTTGATCAGCGCGATGCGGGAGCTACGGTTCGGATCGTATTCAACCGTCGCGACCGTACCGGGGATCCCGAACTTGTCGCGCTTGAAGTCAATAAGGCGTAGTTTCTGCTTATGACCGCCACCGTGGTGACGCATCGTAAGGCCGCCGTTGTTGTTGCGGCCGCCGGTGCGCTGCTTGACTCCAAGCAACGGCTTATGAGGCTTGTCTGTCGTGATGTCATCGTTGACAAGCTTCGTCGCGAAGCGGAGTGATGGAGTAATCGGTCGAAATGATTTGATCGGCATCGTCTTTATTCCCTTGCCCGCGCTGCTAATCGCTTAGCTGCGCTTCGGTCCTGAATTCTGTTGCTGCGAAACAAACTCGCGCTTAGAGACTGTTGAGGTACTCCGGCATCTTCTCGCCATCCTTCAGGCGAACGTAAGCCTTCTTCCAATCGGGGCGGAAGCCGGCGAACTTGCCACGGCGACGCTCCTTGCCTTCAACGGTCGAGGTGCGAACACCAGTAACTTTGACCTTGAAGAGTGTTTCAACAGCCTGCTTGACTTCGGTCTTGGTGGCCTTCAGGGCAACTTCGAACACCAGAGTGTTCTGCGTCTCCTTGACGGTCATGCCCTTCTCAGTAATGAGGGGGCGGCGAATGACGGTGTAGAGAGTTGGCATTTACGCAACCTCCTTCTGCGCGGCAACCCTGCTGCGCTTCGAAACAAACTTCTTGAGAGTCTCCTGAAGAGCCTCGATAGCATCCTTCGAGAAGACAGCGTGCTCATAGCGGAGAAGGTCGTAAGGATGAACCTCAGAGCTGAGAACCAATTCAACACCCTGCAGATTACGCGAGCCGAGGTAAAGCTTCTCGTCGAGCTTGCGGCTGCTCTCAACAAGCAGAGTCGTCTTGCCAGCTTCGAGCTTGTTCAGCGCCGTGCGGAAGAGCTTGGTCTTCGCCTCGGGAACCTCGAACGAGTCGACGATGGTGAATTTACCATCGTTGATCTTCGCAGAGATCGCGGAGCGGAGTGCGCCCATCAGCTTCTTCTGCGGGAAAGCGTACTCGTAGCTGCGTGGCTTCGGTCCATGAACCGTACCACCACCACGCCAGAGCGGAGTCCGAATCGAACCAACACGCGCACGGCCGGTTCCCTTCTGCTTCCAAAGCTTCTTACCTGCACCAGAGACCTGATTGCGATTCTTGGTTGCGGCAGTTCCCTGCCGAAGAGCAGCACGGTAGTGCTTGACCGACTCCCACAAGAGGCCATCGTTGATCTCTGCCGCGAAGACCTCGTCGACGAGTTCGAACTCTCCGACCTTGGCTCCAGCGAGATTTACTACGTTGATGTTTGCCATCGTTCTTCTCTCTTTGCGCTCGCCATCGATGCGGCGAGCAATAACTTTGTTTGCGGCTTCATGGTGCAAGCCTTTTCAATCGATTACTTACTTCTTCTTGGACGGTGCAGCCTTCTTCGAAGCCTTCAAAGCATCCTTCGTTGCGGCGCCCGCAAATCCACGACGCTCGCGCGGTGGTGCCTTTGCCTTCGAGATCAACACGAAACCATCACGCGGGCCGGGTACAGCGCCTTCAACCAGCAGAAGGTTATCCTCAAGATCGATACCGCGAATACGCAGGTTGCGAACCGTGATCTGCGCGTGGCCCATGTGACCAGGCATACGCTGACCAGGGAACACACGCGACGGGAACGAGGAAGCTCCGATCGAGCCCTGCACCTGGAACATGTGGCCGTGCGACTTGGGACCGCCGCCGAATCCATGGCGGCGAATGACGCCAGCAAAACCGCGCCCCTTGGAGGTGCCGATCACGTCGACGAAACGCTCGTCGTTGAAGATGTCGACCAGAATGCGATCCCCAGCCTTGGCTGCAACCTTCTCCTCGCCTTCAGCAGACTTCACTGCTTCGAGCTCGACTTCCTTGATCATCTTGACGGGAGGAACGTTCGACTTCGCGAAGTGACCGGTCATCGCCTTATTGATCTTCGAAGCCTTCACGAAGTCAACATAGCCGATCTGCGCGGCTTCATAGCCGTCCTTCGCGAGCGTCTTGAGCTGCGTGATCACGCAAGGACCAGCCTTCAGAACGGTCACAGGGTGAATATCACCGCGCTCGTCGAAGATCTGCGTCATGCCAACTTTTTTCCGAGAATTCCTACTACTGACATTGGAGTTTCCTTTCCTCATCATGCTGAGCTCGAAGTTCAGCACTGCCGGGTTAGTACTTCTAAAGCGAACTAAAACATCTCGCCGAAAGATTCTTTACTTCTGAACCGTCTTGATCTCTACGTCAACGCCTGCAGGCAGATCAAGCTTCATCAGCGCGTCCACAGTCTGCTGGGTCGGCTCGAGGATGTCGATCAGACGCTTGTGCGTACGGATCTCGAAGGCCTCACGCGACTTCTTGTCGACGTGGGGCGAGCGAAGAACGCAGTATTTATTCTTCATCGTCGGCAGCGGAATTGGGCCCGCAACCTGAGCTCCGGTACGCTTGGCCGTCTCGACGATCTCGCCGGTCGAAGTATCCAGTACGCGGTAGTCATACGCCTTCAAACGAATTCTGATTCTCTGTCCTGCCATGGTGTGTCTCTTTCACGCTTCAAAGATCGTTTGGAGTAGCTGCCGGTGATAAACGTCTACACCTGCCGGCAGCCCTCGTTATTCTTGAAAAGCTAAAACTAACTGATGAAACACGTTCTTTACTTGATGATCTCGCTGATGGTGCCGGCACCGACGGTGCGTCCGCCTTCGCGGATGGCGAAGCGCAGACCCTTCTCCATCGCCACTGGCGTGTGCAGCGTGATCTCCAGCTGGATGTTGTCGCCGGGCATGCACATCTCGGTGCCCGCAGGAAGCTTCGCCGAACCCGTCACGTCCGTCGTGCGGAAGTAGAACTGGGGACGGTAGCCGTTGAAGAACGGAGTGTGACGTCCGCCCTCTTCCTTCGACAGCACGTAAACCTCGCCCTTGAAGTCGGTGTGGGGCTTGATCGAACCGGGCTTGGCCAGCACCATGCCGCGCTCCACATCTTCCTTCGCAATACCGCGCAGCAGAAGCCCCGCGTTATCGCCCGCCAGACCTTCGTCCAGCTGCTTCTTGAACATCTCGACGCCGGTGCAGACCGTCTTGCGGGTCTCGCGGAAGCCCACGATCTCGCAGTCCTCGCCAACCTTCACCTTGCCGCGCTCGATACGGCCCGTGACCACAGTGCCACGACCCGAGATCGAGAAGATGTCTTCGATCGGCATCAGGAACGGCTGGTCGACCGCACGCTCAGGCTGCGGAATGTACTTGTCCACCGCTGCCATCAGCTCGTCGATCTTGGCCTCCCACTGGGCTTCGCCATTGAGCGCGCCCAGTGCAGAGCCGCGGATGATCGGAGTGTCGTCGCCAGGGTAGTCGTACTTCGACAACAGCTCGCGAACTTCCATCTCCACCAGCTCGATCAGCTCTTCGTCCTCGACCGCATCGCACTTGTTCAGGAACACGACGATGAAGGGAACGCCAACCTGACGCGCCAGCAAAACGTGCTCTTTGGTCTGGGGCATCGGGCCGTCGGTCGCTGCAACCACCAGGATCGCGCCATCCATCTGCGCCGCTCCGGTGATCATGTTCTTGATGTAGTCCGCGTGGCCGGGGCAGTCGACGTGCGCATAGTGCCGGTTCGGGGTCTCGTACTCGACGTGCGAGGTCGCAATCGTGATACCGCGCTCGCGCTCTTCAGGTGCGTTGTCAATCGTGTCGAACGAACGGAACTTGTTGTTCGGGTTGTGCTTGGACAACACCTTCGTAATCGCCGCCGTCAGCGTCGTCTTGCCATGATCGATGTGCCCGATCGTCCCGATGTTTACGTGCGGCTTTGACCGGTCAAACTTTTCCTTGCCCATGACTGCTCTCCGTGTTTCCGTGTTTCGTTGACTTCTAAATTCCTGAAGACCAATCCCGCGATTATTTTGCGTTTGCTTCTTTGCCCTGCACCTTGGCAATGATCTCTTCCGAGACCGAGCGAGGCGCTTCTTCGTACTGCTTGAACTGCATGGAATAGTTAGCGCGACCCTGCGTTGACGACCGCATGTGAGTGGCGTAACCAAACATCGTGCTCAGTGGAACAGTGGCCTTGATCGCCTGTGTACCGCCGACCATCTCCATACCTTCGATACGTCCGCGACGGCTGTTGAGGTCGCCGATGATCGTTCCCATGTACTCCTCGGGGACAGTCACTTCGACCGACATTACCGGCTCCAGCAGAACCGGCTTGGCCTTGCGGGCAGCTTCCTTGAACGCCATCGAACCGGCGATCTTGAACGCCATTTCATTCGAGTCGACATCGTGATAGCTGCCGTCGTACAGCGAGACCTTGACGTCCACCATCTCGTAGCCAGCCAGAACGCCACGCTGCATCGCATCCTGAATACCCTGATCGATCGGCTTGACGTACTCCTTCGGAATCGCGCCGCCCTTCGTATCATTAGTGAACTCATAACCCTTACCCGGCTCGTTGGGCGAGATACGGATCTTGCAATGGCCGTAGTTACCCGAACCGCCGGTCTGACGGATGTACTTGCCTTCAGCATCAGAGTTCGTGCGGATGGTCTCGCGATAGTTCACCTGCGGCTTACCAACATTGGCTTCGACCTTGTACTCACGCATCATGCGGTCGACGATGATCTCAAGGTGCAACTCGCCCATTCCGGCGATGATCGTCTGACCCGAATCGATATCCGTGCGGACGCGGAACGTAGGATCTTCCTGCGCCAGCTTGGCGAGAGCCATACCCATCTTTTCCTGGTCAGCCTTGGTCTTCGGCTCCACAGCCACCTCGATAACAGGCGCCGGGAAGTCGATCGACTCAAGCACTACAGGATGCTTGTCCGTGGTGATCGTGTCACCCGTGACGAGATTCTTGAGACCAACCGCAGCGCAGATATCGCCGGCGAGGATCTCAGTAATCTCTTCGCGCTTGTTGGCGTGCATCTTCAACAGACGGCCGATACGCTCCGTCTTGCCGGTACGCGGATTCAACACCGAGTCGCCGGTCTTCAACTGACCCGAGTAGACGCGGATGAAGATCAGCTGACCAACGAACGGGTCGGTCATGATCTTGAACCCGAGCGCCGAGAACGGCTCGTTGTCATCAGCCTTGCGGATAACCTCTTCTTCCATATTGTCGGGGTTGTGCCCGATCATGGGAGGAATATCGAGCGGGCTAGGCAGGTAGTCGACAACCGCATCAAGCAGCGTCTGAACACCCTTGTTCTTGAACGAAGAACCGCAGAGAACCGGGAAGATGTTCATCGCGATCGTCGCTTTGCGGATGCCAGCCTTGAGCTGTGCCTCGGTCGGCTCCTGGCCTTCGAGATAAAGGTGCATGATCTCGTCGTCAGAGTCAGAGACAGCTTCAATCAAGAAAGCACGCGCAGCCTTGGCCTTCTCGAGCAGGTCAGCAGGAATCTCTTCCACCGAATACTCAGCGCCCATGGTCTCGTCGTGCCAGTAGATGGCCTTCATGGTAACGAGATCGACGACACCAAGAAACTTCGCCTCTGCACCAATCTGAATATTGATCGGAACCGCGCGCGCGCCCAGACGATCAACGATCGTCGAGGTCGCGTAAACAGCGTCCGCACCGGCTTTGTCCATCTTATTAATGAAACAGATTCGCGGAACCCGGTACTTGGTCGCCTGGCGCCAGACCGTTTCAGATTGGGGCTGCACACCGGCGACGGCATCGAAGCACGCAACCGCACCGTCGAGAACGCGGAGCGAGCGTTCCACCTCGGCGGTGAAATCTACGTGGCCAGGCGTATCGATGATGTTGATGCGGATGTTCTTCCAGGTGCAGGTCGTAGCCGCGGAGGTGATCGTAATGCCACGCTCCTGCTCCTGCTCCATCCAGTCCATGGTCGCAGTTCCCTCATGCACTTCGCCGATACGGTGCGTGATGCCCGTATAGAAGAGAATGCGCTCGGTCGTCGTCGTCTTGCCGGCGTCGATGTGCGCCATGATTCCGATATTCCGGCAACGATTCAGAGGTGTAGTGCGTGCCACGATCTATCTCTCATCTGCGAGCGTCTGCTCGCGGTAAAAACTGCGTTGAACCTAAAAACTTGAAAGACAAAGCTCTACTGAAAAGCTTCTTCCCTACCAGCGGTAGTGCGCGAATGCCTTATTCGCCTCGGCCATACGGTGGACGTCTTCCTTCTTCTTCATCGCGGCACCACGGCCATTGGCGGCATCGAGCAACTCAGCAGTAAGCTTTTCAACCATGCCCTTCTCGCCACGCGCGCGGCCATAGGTTACAAGCCAGCGGATAGCAAGCGAGGTGCGGCGCTCCGGCAGAACTTCGATCGGCACTTGGTAATTCGCACCACCAACACGGCGGCTCTTGACCTCGAGAAGCGGCTTGCAGTTCTCGATCGCCTTCTTCAAACAGCTTGAGGGCTTCGTCGCCACCCTTCTGCTCAAGGTTGGTCATGGCGGTGTAGAAGATGCCCTGAGCGGTCGACTTCTTGCCGCCCCACATCATCGAGTTAACAAATTTCGTGACCAAGGTCGAGTTATAAACCGGGTCTGCAGCAACTTCACGCTTTGCGATGTAGCCTTTTCTTGGCATTGCTTTCTCTTCTCGTCTTCCTTCAGGACCGTAGAACTCTCAAGCCCTGAACCTGATTTATGCAGCCGGCCGAACTCAGCCTGCTGAGTTGATCTAAAAACCACAAACTACTTCGCGGCAGCAGCCTTGGGACGCTTCGCACCGTACTTCGAGCGGCTCTGCTTCCGGTTGGCAACGCCGACCGAGTCGAGCGTTCCGCGAACCACGTGATACCGAACGCCCGGCAGATCCTTCACGCGGCCGCCGCGGATCAGCACAATCGAGTGCTCCTGCAGGTTGTGGCCGATGCCCGGAATGTAGGTCGTGACCTCAATCCCGTTGGTGAGGCGGACACGCGCAACCTTGCGGAGAGCCGAGTTCGGCTTCTTCGGGGTCTGGGTGTAAACGCGGGTGCAAACACCACGGCGCTGGGGAGAACCCTGAAGCGCGGGGCTGGCGGTCTTATAGCGAGTGGGCGTGCGGCCCTGCTTGACGAGTTGATGGAACGTAGGCACTAGAACTCCTTGTTAAGGCGCGCGAAACATTTACAACCAAACTTATGTGAGACGTGCAGGTAGGATTGAGCTTCGCCTCTTGCCATACACGCAAAAAAGTGAGAACGCTGAAGCGTCTCTGACGAAGATCTTCCCTGCTGCGTCTGTAAACCGGTACAACAAACCAGACGTAAACAGTCGACGGTGGCCGAGCGCCTTTCCTCAACTTTCAAAGGATGAGCCGACTCCGTTTCGCTGTCCCGGCCCGCATAGCCCATCCAGGGTGGAGGGTGTCGCAGGCACGATTGCGATAGGCCGCAGACCAACGACATTCAGATCCGATGAATCAAACGAATCACTGATCGGGAATGTCCTGCGGTGAATCTCTTGTATCCAGTATAGCGCAATCATTCGCCACCCGTCTTGCGACAGGAAACGAACCTAAGATCGCGTGGGTTTTTCTCCACCCATCCGTGCGTTGAGCTTCCTCTACGACACGGTCCGGATACTCGCGGAACCTTTTTACAATATCAACATGGTGGCAAAACGTCAAATTTTCGGACGATTTTCCCATCAAAAATCGCCGATTGCACAAGCCACAATGCAGCCGCCACGCCTATGACAAAAGAACGTCCCTCCATGCTAGGCTTTTCGAATGGCTTTGGTCGATCTCCGCAAGCGTTCCCTCTCTTTCACTCTTATCGCCTTCACCGCAGTATCGATCGCAGGAAACGCCTCCGGAGCGCGTGCTGAGGTCAATGCAACCACCTCAATTCCGAAAGATCCACGGATCGGCGCTCTGATCGAGACCCTCGGCCAGACCAGAACCCCTTCCGCTGCCGCCATCTCGCCCGATGGGTCCACCGTTGCCTGGTCGGTCCGCACCCATGACGGCACCCAGATTCACCTCACCGACGTGGCAAACCCGGACCCCGCGAAGGAAAAGATCGTCTCCACCGGATCGGGAGCGGCAAACTGCAGCAGCTCGGATCCAAAGTGGTCGCCCGACGGAGAGTCCCTGGCCTTCGTCTCCGACTGCACCGCGAAGACCGACCAACCCGGACAGGATCAAGTTTTCCTCTGGTCCAGAAGTTCCGGCGAGTCGAAACAACTCACCCATCTCACAGGCAACATCGACTCTCTCGCCTGGTCGCCTGATGGCAAATCCATCGCCTTCCTGTTCGTCGAGAACGCCACACGCAGCGCCGGAGCCCTGTCCGCTATGAAGCCCTGGTCCGGCGTCATCGGCGAAGACGGAGTCGAGGTGCAGCGGATCTATGGCGTGGATGTCGCTTCGGGCCTGGGAAACTGGATCTCGCCTGACCGGCAACTTCACGTCTACGAGTTCGACTGGGCTCCCGACTCACGCAACATCGCATACATCGCTGCCGACGCGCCAGGCGAAAATAACTGGTGGATCGCAAAGCTCTACACGCAATCGGTCGGTTTCATCGCCGCATGCGGCGAATACGAAAACACCGACGACAAGGGCCAGAAGAGAACGATAAAAATGTGCAAGGAAGCCGGAGCGCCGATGGGAGTTCCCACTGCGATCCTCGATCCCGTCACAGTCTCCGGCCCCCTCCACGGCCTACAGATCGCCGTCCCCCGCTTCTCCCCCAACGGCAAGCAGATCGCCTTCATCGGCGGCATCATGAGCGACCAGGGTTCCACCGGCGGCGATCTCTACCTCATTCCATCCGCCGGCGGCGAACCGAAGAACGTAACCCCAGGCCGCGCCGCATCGATCGCCTACTTCGGCTGGGCTGGCCCGGAGATCATCGCCATCGCCGAACAGGTTGGCGGCAGCAGCCACCTCACCGCCCTCGACCTCGCAACCGGCGCCGATATCCCGCAAGCCAGCGTCACCTTCCCCGAAACCATCGGTGCAGGCGGCATGGAGATGAGCGTATCGCTCTCGCACGAACGAACCATCGCGCTGATTAGAAGCTCTTACGAGAGAGCCCCAGAGGTGTGGGCTGGTCCGATCCACGACCTGAAACAGATCACACATCTGAACGACGGCATGAAGCCTTCCTGGGGAAAGACCGAGAACATCGAATGGACCAACGATGGGTTCAAGGTCCAGGGATGGCTGCTCTATCCCGCCAACTACGACCCGGCAAAGAAATATCCTCTCCTGGTAAGCGTGCACGGCGGACCCTCAAGCGCCGTCACGCCCCGCTGGCCCGGCGTCGGTTACGGCGGCGCGCCATTTTCGGCACTCGGATACTTCGTCTTCATGCCCAACCCACGCGGCAGCTACGGACAGGAGAGAAGTTCACGCAAGCCAACGTTAAGGACTTCGGCTACGGCGATCTTCACGACATCCTCACCGGAATGGACGTCCTCGAAAAACGCTTCCCCATCGACAAAAATCGTGAAGGCCTTACTGGCTGGAGCTACGGCGGCTTCATGACCATGTTCGGCGTCACGCAAACCACGCGCTTCAAAGCCGCGGTCGCCGGAGCAGGCATCAGCGACTGGAAGAGCTACTACGGCGAAAACTCCATCGACCAGTGGATGGTGCCCTTCTTCGGCAAGACCGTCTACGACGATGCCGACGTCTACGCCAAGAGCTCCGCGATCGAATACATCAAGAAAGTAAAGACTCCAACCCTGGTCGTCGTAGGAGATCGCGACGGCGAATGTCCCGCTCCGCAGAGCTTCGAGTTCTGGCATGCGCTACGTGCCGAAGGCGTAAAGACGCAGTTGGTGATATACCCGAACGAGGGGCATGCATTCCACGATCCCGCACATCGGAGAGATGTCCTGGAGCGTGCTCTGAACTGGTTCGAGACAGAGATGCCCGCAAACTAGACGATTCGTCTTCAAGCCTCGCTCCCTTCAACTTTTTCCGCTGAAGGGAGCGATCTTCACACGATGCGAAATGACTGGTTGGATCGTCCAACCAGCGTTCGAGTATTATGCCCGGAATATTTGCTTCCGGTCTGTGCAGCTTTTACACTATGGGTTCAGCTATTCAGCGGTTGCGGTGTGACCGTTCAGCTTGAGTTCTGGTTGGACGGGGAGGTTCAATGCGTCGGTTTACCACGTTAGTCTTTCTTCTGCTTTTCACGATTCCTTTCGGCGTCTCCATTTCGGGTTGTTCCAAGAAAACAGCCACAGTCTTCTGCAACGGCGGAGACACCGGCCCTGCCGTGGGTCAGGTGTCGAACATCGCGTTACAACCCAAAATCTTCGGCGTCTCGCTGAACTTTGCGCAGATCGGACAGGTCACCACACCGACTGCAATCGATTGCAAGGGCACAGCCGTGACGGTGTCGAGCTACACCTATGCCACCTTTCTCCCCAACGGCCAGCCGGACATGACCATCGCCGATGTCCAGCCGACCACTGGCCGGCTCTGCGCAGGCACCTGGAACAGGAACACAGGCGGCGGCATCGCAGACTTCACCACCTGCAACCCCACCAACAAATCCGGCACAGTCTATGTCGTAGCAAACGGTGGCGGAGTCAGCAGCAACCCCTCCCGATCTTCGTCCATCCCGTGGTCACCAACGTGACCCTTGGGCCGCTCTCGACCGACTGCATTAACGATCCGGCGACCAACTGCAGCCCTGCGGCCTTCATCACCCAGACCACGACCTGCGCACAAACCACCAATGGCAACGGGTGCTGCGCCGTCCCGGTTACACCCACAGTGAACGCAGTCGCCGCAACAGGTTGCGTCTCTCAGTTCGTCACCACTCAGCTTGCAGCCAGAGTGTTGGCCGGAAACGGCGCGAATATCAGCTGTCAGGTAGGTCATCTTTCCTACGCCCCGCAGACCGCTTCCGTCGTGACCATCGACCAGAACGGCGTCGCCACCGCGCAACAGCCGGGATCGACTGTAATTACAGCAAACATCGCGAATGCCGGAAGCTCCGCTGGCTTCTTCTCCACCTGCCCGCCCGTCTCGATCGCCCTCACCGCCTCCAGCGGCACAAGCAACTTAACCAGCGTGACCGTAAATCCCAACAACGTTCAACCGATCAAAGCCGTGCCAACGGATGCGCACGGAACAATCCTCACTGGACTCGTTCTCAACTTCGAGTCCACAACTCCGACGACCATACCCGCTGCTTCCGCCGCCTCGGTGACCCCCATCTTTCCCGGCGCCGCCGCCATCACCGCCGTCTGCCAGCCGCCCACCTGCAACCCGTCCCCGTTCAACCAGATTGGCCTCTTCGGCAACGGAAAAGCAGTCACCTCGAATCCTGTCCTCGTTACAGCCCCTGGCACCAATAGCACCAATCTGTATATCGCGAGCACGAACTCGTTTTATCTCGTGCCAGTGGACTTCACTCAGACTCAGCTCGGTAACCCGGTTCGCCTGCCCTATCAGCCCAACTCCATGGTCATCAGCAACGACGGCAGCGCCATCTTCATGGGAAGCGCCTTCGAGCTCATGACCTTCAATGCGGCGTCCAACAGCATCGCCGCCCAGGACACGACCGTACCCGGCACCGTCCTCGCAGTCTCGCCCGACGGCACAACGCTGGTCCTCACCGACCCAATCCGCCAGTTCGTCTATCTCTACAGCACCAGCGGCCGCGCCACCGGCACCACCGGCACTACCGGCACCACCACCACCACCGTCGGCGGTATTCAGACGCAGTACGGCGGCGTTGCCACCCACGCCGTCTTCTCGCCAGACAGCACAACCGTCTACATCACACTCGGCGATTACAACTCTTCGACCGGCGTCACGACTCCCAACAATACGTTGCTGGTTCACTCCAGCTTCACCGGCTGGTATCAGACCACGTCATCTCAACCGACCACCGACGTGGCCATCGGTGTGCCAAGCGTAGGAGCCTTCTTCGGCGGCAATCCAACCACGGCCCGCTCCTACTGCCCGGTAACCACCACGGTAGGCGTCCCTCCGACAACCTCCTCGACCACGACCAACCTCTTCTACCCCGATGCCGGAGTGCTCGGACCGCAGACCGATCGAATTGCCACCACCAACGATGGCCTTCACGTTCTCGGCGCGACCGTCACGCCGACTCCAACCCTGATCGACCTAGCCATCGGAACCCCAGCCAGCGCTACCGCTGCCGCCGCACCACGGTTGCCGATCGGTGCCTGCCCGGCAGAGGACACCCCACCGCAGAAGTTCCCCACCTCCACCGCCTTCACAGGTGCGCTTCCCGGCGTCACCGCCTCAGCCATCACCGGCGTCTTCCCAACCTCGGACTCGAAGGTCGCCTTCGTCACCTATCTGGGTAGCGGAGCGGTTGTGCCGACCTATACCCCTCAGCCCACCGGTGCCGGAACCCTGGGAAGCATCCCTCTGTCGACCGCGCTCGGCACTCCCATCGCACCGGTCACCGGCGTAGTCAGCGCAGACAACCTGACCTTCTTCGCAGGGACCTCGGGAGACAACGCCGTCCACCTCATCACCAAACAAACCGACGGTACCTACAAGGACACGACAACCCCCATCGCACCGAAGCTGCCAGACGTGAACGGAAACATCGTCACTCCGAACCTGCTGGTACAGAAGCCACGCAAGGCCACTTCCTAGAATCGGTCCTGCCGGACGGGCGCCCTGCGCGGGCAGTGGTCACTTCGTGACGTGTGTACCGGTCTCGGCTGGACTAACCCTCAGGCCCTCCCGTTGGTCGGCACGGAATTTAGCCTGCGACCAACGGAAGCACCTCGCGAAGCTATTACAAGTCACGAAGTGACCGCCGCCCGCGCAGGGCGCCCGTCCGGCAGGACACCGTCTACGCGAGCCGCTTCTTCAGCAGATCACGCGCAATCGCATCCAGAACACCATTGAGAAAGTGAATCGACTCAGGCGCAGCGTATCGCCGTCCAATCTCCAGCGTCTCGTTGATGATGATCGCAGCAGGTGTATTCGGAAAGCCCAGCATCTCCGCCACGGAGGCACGCAGCAGGTTTCGGTCGACCACCGGCATCCGTTCCAGTCGCCAGTTCTGCGCGTGCTCTTCGATCAGCTTGTCGATCTCTTCATCGCGAGTCGTTGCAATCCGATAAAGATCCTCTGCAAATCCACGCGTCTCGGCATCGACATCTTCAACCGAAGCCCAAAAAAGCTTCTGGACCTCCGCGGGCGACTGCTTGCCCAGGTCTCCCTGAAACAACATCTGCATGGTGAGTTCGCGCGACTTGCGGCGTGTCCCCATTAGCTCTTCCCCTGGCCGTTCTGCGCCGCGAGCTTGCGCTGAATCGACACCATCTCAATCGCCGCGCTGGCCGCCTCGAAGCCCTTATTTCCTGCCTTCAGCCCCGCGCGGTCGAGCGCCTGCTCCAGCGTCTCGCAGGTCAGTACACCAAACGCATGAGGAACCCCAGTCTCCTGCTGCGACTGCCCGATCCCCCGCGCCACCTCATTGTAGATAGCCTCGTAGTGCGCCGTCTCCCCTCGAAGCAAACATCCCAGCGTAATAATCGCGTCGAACCTCTTCGACTCCGCGAGCGTGCGCGCAGCCGACGGAACCTCCCACGCCCCGGGAACACGAACAATCTCAATGTCCTTCCGTGCAGCGCCGCTACGATGCAGCGCATCGAGAGAGCCCTGTAGAAGCCGGTCGGTGATCACGGTATTCCAGCGCGTCGTCACCACGGCGAACCGCATATTCGCAGCGCTCAAGTCGCCTTCAACAGCCTCAGGCTGGCCGTGAAGCGGATTCTCCGACTGCCAAAAGCCAATCCTCAGCTCTGAAGTGATCTGCACGGTGAAGAGCCTGCTGTTCCAGTGCGTCAACTCAGCATCGGAAAGAACGTCCCGGATCTCTTCCGTACGATAACTAGCAAGCAGCCACGTCTCCACCAGCGAACGGATGTGATCCAGCTGCGTGACCTCGATCAGCACTGTTGGCACCGCCGGTTCCCGGCCCGTGACAAACTCGAGATTGCCAATCGGCGCAAGAAATGCAGCACCGCGGCCCTTCGCATCCTGCCATCCTTTGCCCTGTTCGAAGCCAAGGGCAGAGAAAAGGCTCGAGATCCGGTCGAACTCAGCCCCTGACGCAATCGCGCTGACGTGCGTAATTCCCTTAATCATAGATTCGATTGTATCGTCTGGAGTGCGACGCGACATCGCCGCGAGAGGAGAGGTCTGTGAACTACGAGACGTTGTTGTGCGAGATAAAGGATCAGGTAGCGCGAGTGACCCTGAACCGTCCCCAGGTGCTCCACGCCCTGAACACCCAGGTCTTCAACGAACTGGAAGCCGTCTTCACAGCGCTCGCCGCGGACCCAGCCGTTCGGGTCATCCTCCTCACCGGCTCCGGCGAGAAGGCATTCGCAGCGGGCGCAGATATCAAAGAACTCGCCGCCACAGACGCAGCCGCAGGAGAGGCAAAGGCGCGCCGCGGCCAAGGCGTCTTTCGCCTCATCGAGACCTGCGGCAAGCCCGTCATCGCCTGCATCAACGGCTTCGCCCTCGGCGGCGGCTGCGAGCTCGCCATGGCTTGCACCATGCGCCTCGCCAGCGAAACCGCGCGTCTCGGCCAGCCCGAGGTAAAGCTCGGCCTCATCCCCGGCTACGGCGGAACCCAACGCCTGCCACGCCTCGTAGGCCAGCCCATGGCGCTCAAACTCCTCCTGACCGGCGAGATGATTGGGGCCGCCGAGGCACTCCGAATCGGACTGGTTGATGAGGTCCTTCCTCCAGACAAGCTGATGGAACGAGCAGAGACTCTAGCCAGAGCAATCGTCGGCATGGCCCCACTGGCCGTCGCCGGTTGCATCGAAGCCGTGCAAAACGGAGGCGAAATGACCCTCGAAGAAGCCATCGACATGGAAGCAAAGATCTTCGGGCGGCTCTGCGGAAGCTCAGACAAGGAAGAAGGCACGAAGGCCTTCCTGGAAAAGCGCTCCCCCATATGGACAGGACGATAATTCTCCAATCTTTGCAGACAATTCCAGGGAATTTTGACCTTTTGATCGATGCCATGGCTTGGTATGCTGGTCATCGTGCCCAGATATTCGCCACTCCGACACTCGCTACCCAGATACTCGCCGTTTACCGCTGCCCTTCTGCTTCCGCTCGCCCTCGCCGGCTGTTCCCGGCCCGCCATCCCCAACGTCGCCGAGCAGAATGCGCTCGCCGCCGAACACCAGCAGGAGACTAACCTCGCGCGCCAGCAAATGGAGCTGATTCCGCCTCCTTCGAAGACCCGCTACATGGCGGTAAAGAACCTGAATCTCTGGGAGAATCCCTACCTCACCGTGCAGGGCGCAATGGCAACGCTGCACGTGGTCGTCGCCGACTCCAACACCAGTGGCCTCGGTGTGGGCGGAATGTTGCGGCCCATCGGCGCGCGTCGCCGCGACCTGAACGTCCGCGTAGTCGACCTTCCTACCGCGCTCAATGCAATCCCTGAAAACTCCTGGCCCTATGGGCGCGTCGTCGCCGTCGAAGAGGCGCACGAGGTCCCCGTCGCCGCACGCCCGGAGGTTCGGCGAAACATGGAGGCCGTCATCAAAACACTCAACGACCTCGGCGTAGTCGTCTATGAGTGGACCGAGAACGGACGGAGTTAACTCAGCCAACTAACCTCACACCGCGCAACTGATCATCCCCTGCCAGTTGCGCTAAGATCCTCTTACCTTTGAGTGCAGCAAATCTTTAGAGCTGGGTGAACGATTGCAACTGCATACGACGGCACTGGTAGTCTTCAGTTTTTTCTTCCTACTTGTAACGCTCGCCGGATTCTGGGCTGCACGATGGCGAAGGCCGAAGACAGGAATGGGCTCGCTCGAAGAGTGGGGCCTCGCGGGCCGGAGCTTCGGCACCTGGATCACATGGTTTCTCATCGGTGGCGACCTCTACACCGCCTACACCGTCATCGCGGTCCCCGCAGCTCTCTACGGCGCAGGCGCAATGGGATTCTTCGCGGTTCCCTACGCAGTCATCACCTATCCCTACATGATGCTCGTCCTGCCGCGCCTCTGGACAGTATGCCATCGTCACGGTTACATAACCTTTGCGGACTTCGTCAGCGGCCGCTACGGCAACCGCTGGCTTACCATCGCGATCGCGCTCACCGGCGTCCTCGCCCTCATGCCCTACATCGCGCTGCAACTAGTCGGCATCCGCGTCGTCATCGGAGCCATGGGCATCCACGGCGAGTGGCCCCTCGCAACCGCATTCGTCATCCTTGCCGCCTACACCTACTCCAGCGGCCTCCGCGCCCCAGCCGTCATCGCCATCGTCAAGGACGTCATGCTCTACGTCATGGTCCTCGCCGCGCTGATCTACATCCCCTACAAACTCGGCGGCTACGCACGAGTCTTCGAACTCGCCAATCAACTCCTCGCACACCACACGCCAACCGCCACCATCTACCTGAGGCAAGGCCAATTTCTCGGCTACTCGACCCTCGCTATCGGCTCTGCCATAGCGCTCATGCTTTATCCGCACACCGCAACTGCAGTCCTCAGTGCGCAGAGCGCCAACGTAGTCCGCCGCAACGCCGCCATGCTCCCCGCCTACAGCTTTCTCCTGGGACTCATCGCGCTGCTCGGCTATCTCGCACTCGCCGCAGGAGTCGTCACCAAAGATCCCAACCAAGCCGTACCGCTTCTCTTCCTCAAGATGTTTCCCGAGTGGTTCGCCGGCTTCTGCCTGGCCGCCGTCGCCATCGGAGCACTCGTCCCCGCTGCCATCATGTCCATCGCCGCCTCCAATCTCTTCACACGCAATCTCTACGGCGCGCTGATCCAGCGAAAGATGCTCCCAGAAGAAGAGTCCCGCATGGCCAAGATCGTGTCGCTGGTCGTAAAGTTCGGCGCACTGATCTTCGTCCTAAAACTGCCCGCACCCTACGCAATCGAGATGCAGTTGCTTGGCGGAATCTGGATGGGCCAGCTCTTCCCGTCGGTTGTGCTCGGGGTCTTCACACGATGGTTCAATCCCTGGGCTCTGCTCGTCGGCTGGGCGGCAGGCATGTTCAGCGGCACAGCCATGGCGGTAGCTCTGGGACTAAAGAGCTCGGTCTACCCGCTACACCTCTTCGGCAGCACCTACCCGATGTACGCAGCCGTACCCGCCCTGCTTCTGAATCTCGCCGTCTCCGCGCTGCTGACCGTATTATTCCGCGCGATGAAGCTGAACGCAGGAACAGACATCACCGACGCTGCAGCCTACGTAGGCTAGCTCTGTCCTGCCGGACGGGCCTCCTGCGCGGAGAGCGGTAACTTCGTGACGCGTATACCGCTCTTGGCGGGACTAACTTTTTAGGGCCTCCCGTTGGTCGGCACGGACTTTAGCTCGCGACCAACGGGAGCACCACGCGAAGCTTTCACAAGTCACGAAGTGACCGCCCTCCGCGCACGAGGCCCGTCCGGCAGGACAAGCGTCACTCCCATTCAATCGTCCCAGGCGGCTTCGAAGTAATGTCATACACCACCCGATTAATCCCCCGCACCTCACTCACAATCCTGCTAGAAATCGTCCTCAACACCTCATACGGCAGCGGAGCCCAGTCCGCCGTCATCCCATCCTCGCTCTCAACCGCCCGCACCGCACACGTATTGGCATACGTCCGCTGATCCCCCATCACCCCCACCGACTTCACCGGCAGCAGCACCGCAAAGCTCTGCCAAACCTTCCGATACAGTCCAGCCTTCTTGATCTCATCCACCACAATCTGATCTGCCTCCTGCAGCATCGCCACCCGCTCCGCCGTCACCTCGCCCAGAATCCTCACCGCCAGCCCAGGCCCAGGGAACGGCTGCCGCTCAATAATCTCCTCCGGCATCCCCAGATCCCGCCCAATCCGCCGCACCTCATCCTTGAACAAGTCCCGCAGCGGCTCAATCAACTTCAGCTTCATATCCGCAGGCAACCCTCCAACATTGTGGTGGCTCTTGATCGTGTGACTAGGCCCATGCACGCTGCTCGACTCAATCACATCCGGATAAAGCGTCCCCTGCACCAGCCACGCGACCTCCTCCCCCGCACTCTTCTCCGTTTCAAAGATCTTCTTTGCCTCATCATCAAACACAGCGATAAACTCGTTCCCAATCACCTTCCGCTTCCGCTCCGGATCGGTCACGCCCGCAAGCTTCTCCAGAAACCGCTGCGAAGAATCCACAGCAACCACATTCAACCTCAACTGCTCGCGCATCGTCGTCTGCACCTTCAGAAACTCATCCTTCCGCAGCACGCCGTTGTTCACAAAGATGCAAGTCAGCCGATCCCCAATCGCCCGTGCCACCAGCACCGCAGCCACACTCGAATCCACGCCTCCGCTCAACCCGCAGATAGCATGGCCCGTTCCCACCTGAGCCCGAACCCGCTCCACCGTCGACTGAATAAAATGTTCCGGCGTCCAATCCTGCTCCGCCCCGCAGATATCCAGGCAGAAGTTCTTCAGCAGTTCCATCCCCTGCCGCGTATGCGCCACCTCAGGATGAAACTGCACCGCCCAGATCCTTCTCGCCTCATCCGCAATCCCCGCCACCGCATTCGAGGTCTTCGCCGTCAGTTGAAATCCCACCGGCAGCGTCTCCGCCTCATCGCCATGCGACATCCACACATCCAGCGTCCCTGGCAGCCCGCGAAACAGCGGCGTCTCCGCCACCACCGTCACCTCGGCGTGCCCATACTCCCGCGCCGCGGCCCCCACCACCTTCCCACCCAGATGATGAACAATAAACTGCAGCCCATAGCAAATCCCCAGCACCGGCGCACCCATCGCCAGCACACCCTCATCTGCATTCGGCGCATCCGCGTCATACACAGAGCACGGCCCGCCCGAAAGAATCACACCCTTCGGGTTCAGCGCCTTCACCTGTTCGAGCGGAGCCGTACAAGGCAGTACGACAGAAAATACATTGAATTCACGAATACGCCGCGCAATCAGCTGCGTATACTGCGACCCAAAATCCAGAATGACGATCGTTGAGGTATCCACCTACCCAGTGTAAACGTGGGGGCGACGCCTCTCCTCAGAGGCCTCTCCTCAGTAGAGGCCGGGCCCGCGTCGGTACTCCGAGTTCCTCAATCGCGCACTCTCCATGCCGCTCACCACGCCAATCCCCAGCATGATCACCGCAATGGCAACAATGTACGACTCAGGAATATGACTCAGATAAGCCAGATAAGACACACCGGCGATCAACAGCAGATACGCGAGTACATACAAGGCAGAGGACATGATCTCTCTCCAAAGGGGGATGAGGGGCCCATGCAAAGATAGGATGCAGTATCTCCCGCCTAAAGGGAAAAAACTTTAGTACCCGGATGTCCGCGGCTGTCTCGCTAGCTGGGGTCTTTATGTCGTGTAGTCTGCACACCCGTCACAACGCCGATTCCCAGCATGATCACCGCAATCGCCACAATGTAGTGTTGAGGAATGTGCATCAAGTGAGCCAGATAAGCCACACCTGCAATCAGAATCAAATAGCCAATCGCATAGATCCCAAATGACATACTCAACCTCCGCTCTATAAGCCGATTCCCGTATGATGCAGAATCTGCGTGCCGTCGAGAGGAAAATCTTCTGAGTAGGTGTCCTGCCGGACGGGCGCCCTGCGCGGGCCGCGGTCACATCGTGACTTGTGTACCGGTCTTGGCAGGACCGACACCTTGGTCCTCCCGTTGGTCGGCACGATTCAACCTGCGACCAACGGGAGCACCACGCGAAGCTATTACAAGTCACGAAGTGACCGCGGCCCGCGCAGGGCGCCCGTCCGGCAGCACAGCTACTCAACCTTCGTAAGCCCGCCAAAGCTGCAGATAAGCCACCTGCCGAGCCACATGGAAGAAGTCAGATCCAAGAAAATAAAGAACTGTAACCCCCACCCACCACCACAGCAAGAACTCCGGAGTCGTCACACTCTCAAACGGCAGCGGAGTCGCCGAAAACACCATCGCCAACACAATCAGCGCAATCTTCACGATCCCCATCACCAGATTGATCTCCACCAGCTTTGACTTCAACGCCCCCAGCCGAAACGCCGCCGCCAGACTCCCCGCCACACCTAACCCACGCAACATCGCCACTAACGGAGCCACAGACAGCGCCCAGCTCACCACCGCCCACAGCGTAAACAGCCCCAACGTCGCCACAATCACCAGCGAAAAATACGCCACCAGGTTCGGCTCTCCACCCAGCGCAATCGGTCCAGTCACCGTCCACGCCGCCACCCGCTCCATGCACCAGAACCACACGGCAAAACTCCCCAGCAGCGCCACCACCCGCACCGCCTGCAACACAATCAGCGTCCCCACGCGGGCATGCAGCCGCCCATCCGCCCGCCGCAACACCACCGTCCGCCCCGCTGACGACACCACCACCCACGCCACCACCAGCAGCGGAGCCAGCCACATCGCAACACCAAGTACCTGCGGCACCAGCAGCGCCAACGCCTTCGCCAGCGTCTGCGCCGACCCCAGCGGATCCACCACCGTCATACTCTTCAGCCCCGCATAGTCCAACGGCGTCGCCTGCAAAATCTTCAACCCCTCATACCGCAGCAACAGCAGCATCGGAATTCCATAGGCCCACCGCCACAACACCTCCAGCGCCGTCAGCGAAGGCCGCCGCCAGCACTCCGAAAGCGTATGCACAAACGACTGCGTCCCCCGCACAGTCCCAGCGGCCACCACTACTCCATCCTGCGGCAACTCGCCCACTACTTCACCACAAGATTCACAAGCTTACCCGGCACCACAATCACCGTCACCACAGTCTTCCCTTGAATTCGCGCGATCACCTTAGGATCAGCCAAAGCCGCAGCCTTCACCACAGCCTCGTCGCTGCCAGCAGGCACCTTCACCACTGTCACCAGCTTGCCGTTCACCTGCACCGGAATCTCAACCTCCTCCTCCCGCGCAAGCTCCTCGTCCACCACCGGCCACGCCGTGCGAAACACCACACCTTCGCCACCAAGCTGCTCCCACATCTCCGCCGCAAAGAACGGCGCAAACGGAGCCAGCAAAAGAATCAACCCGCGAAACACCTCAGCCAAAGCCGCCGGCGAAATCTCGCCAGCATCCATCGCAGCTTCGTTCGCCGTAATCTCGTTCACCAGAATCATGATGGCCGAGATGGAAGTATTGAAGTGCCATCGTCCATCGAAATCCTGGGTGATCTTCGCAACCGTCCGATGCAACCGCCGCAACAACACCTGCTCGTGCGGAGAGCTTGCACTCTCGCGTGAAGCACCGTTGGCCGCGCGTGCAGCATCGGAGTACTTCGTCGTCAGCCTATATACCTTCCCCAAGAACCGCGAGATCCCCGCAACCCCTTCCTCCTGCCACTCAAGATCACGATCCGGCGGAGCCGCAAACAGCGCATACATCCGCGTCGCATCCGCCCCGTACCGCCCAATCATGTCGTCAGGCGACACCACATTGCCCTTCGACTTCGACATCTTCGCGCCGTCTTTGATCACCATCCCCTGCGTAAACAACCTCTCCGCAGGCTCATCGTTCCTGATCAATCCAAGATCCCGCATCACCTTCGTCCAAAACCGCGAGTAGATCAGATGCAGAATCGCATGCTCCACTCCGCCAATGTATTGATCGATCGGGAACCAGTAGTTCGCCTTCTCCGAATCAAACGGCGCCGTCGCATTCTTCGCGTCCGTATACCGGTAGAAATACCAACTCGAATCGACGAACGTATCCATCGTGTCCGTCTCCCGTCGCGCCACTCCACCGCACTTCGGGCACGTCGCATTCACAAACTCCGGCACTCGGCCCAGCGGCGACCCGTTCGTCTGCGTGATATCAATCTGCTCCGGCAGCACAATCGGCAGTTCGCTCTCAGCCACCGGCAAGGGCTCGTCCGGCGAGCACTGGTCGCAGTACACCACTGGAATCGGCGTCCCCCAGTACCTCTGGCGACTCACACCCCAATCCTTCAACCGATACGTAACCGTAGGAGTACCAAATCCATTCGCCTTCGCAAACGCAGCCATCTTCTCCTGCGCCTCAAGGCAGTTCTCTCCAGTCCACTGGCCGGAATCGATGAGCACCGCCTCATCTTCACCGGTATACGGCAGCGATAAATTATTTGAATCAATATTAGGAGCAATTACCCGGCGCACCGTCAGCCCATACTTCTGCGCAAACTCAAAGTCCCGCTCGTCATGTGCCGGCACGCTCATAATCGCGCCCGTCCCATAATCCGCCAGAATATAGTTCGCCACCCAGATCGGCACCCGCTCCCCGTTGAACGGATTCACCGCAAACCGCCCCGTATTCACGCCATGCTTCTCAATCGCACCCAGCGCATCCGTCTCTCGCGCCTTCTGCTGCTCAGCCAGCAACGCCTCAATCTGCACCCGCAGCGCGTCATCCTCCAGCGCAAACGCCTTCGAGACCGCATGCTCCGGCGCAAGCTGTACCGACGTCGCCCCAAAGATCGTATCCACACGCGTCGTGAAGACAGTGATCTTTGCATCACCATCCGCAACAGCAAAATCAACATGGGCTCCTTCACTCCGCCCAATCCAGTTCCGCTGCATCGTCCGGACCTTCTCCGGCCAACCCTCCAGCTTATCGAGCCCGTCCAGCAGCTCATCCGCATACTTCGTAATCCGCAAAAACCACTGCGTCAGATCGCGCAGCTCAACGACCGTATCCTCATGCCGCCAGCAGCGTCCGCCGATCACCTGCTCGTTCGCCAGCACCGTCTGGCAATCCGGACACCAGTTCACCTTGCTCTTCTTACGGTAGGCCAGCCCCTTCTCAAACATCTTCAAGAAGAACCACTGATTCCACCGGTAGTACTCCGGCAGACAGGTCGTCACCTCGGTCGTCCAGTCGAAGCCCATCCCCAACCGCTGAAACTGCTTCTTCATCGCAGCGATGTTCGCAAACGTCCACTCCCGCGGCGGCACGCCATTCTTCAGCGCAGCATTCTCCGCCGGCAAACCAAACGCGTCCCACCCCATCGGGTGCAGCACGTTGTACCCGCGCATCCACATATGCCGAGCCAGCGCATCGCCAATCGCATAGTTGCGCACATGCCCGATGTGCAGCGCGCCGCTCGGGTACGGCAGCATCTCCAGGCAGTAGTACTTCGGCTTGCCCGAGTCATGCGCCTCTGCCGCATACAGCGAAGCATCCGCATCCCACCGGGCCTGCCACTTCGGCTCGATCTCAGCGGGGCTATATCGCTGCGGTTGGTTCCCCTCCGCACCAGAAGAACTATCCTCAATATTCACTATTTTCCCGTCGATTTCGCTCGTTCGTGTCTCAGGCATACTCATTCGATTGTAACCGTCCAGCCCGTCCCAACGTTTCCCGCACCATCCGGCCACCCTTCGACTCACCGAGCGAACGCGTTATGCCAGGCAACCAGACACGCAATCCTTCCCGAGAGCGATTTGTCTTGGTGGCCTCTCCGCAAATAACCGATAATCCAGACATGCCTCCGGCCTCCCCGCGCAGCCCGTCTCTTCCGGCGACCCAGAAAATCCTGGCGGATTTCAGCACATTCCAGCACTCGACGGCATACGAGGCCTCGCCATTCTCCTGGTTCTCTTCTTTCACATCTTCTCGTCCAACCCAGAAACCGGCTCAAAGCTCTTAGACCTTCTCAATCAGTTCCGCGAATCCTGCTACCTCGGCGTCAATCTCTTCTTCGTTCTCTCCGGCTTCCTCATCACCGGCATCCTGCTGGACACACGCACCCGCCCCCATTTCTTCAAAACCTTCTACGCTCGCCGAGCCCTCCGCATCTTCCCCTCTACTACGGCGTCCTGCTTGTGCTATTTCTCCTCACCCGACCTCTACACTTCGTCTGGTCAGGCTGGCCGTTCTACTTTTTGACGTACACCGCCAACATCGTCCCCTGGAACGTTGGCCCTCTCACTCTGCACCCTTTCAACATCAATCACTTCTGGTCCCTCCAGGTAGAGGAGCAGTTCTACCTCGTCTGGCCATTCCTCGTCTATCGCTTCAAGCGCCTCCAGACCCTCATCAACTTCTGCCTCCTCACATGCCTGGCGATCCTCACCCTCCGCATCGTCCTGGTAGCCCTGCGACCCCACCTCAACAATCTCTACCTCGCCTACTCCCCCACCTTCTCCTGCGCCGACAACCTCCTATTCGGATGCAGCCTTTGCATCCTTCTCCGCACCTCCGCTCGCCAGCGCCTACTGGCACTCGCTCCCCGCATACTCGCAATCTGCGCGACAATTCTTCTTCTCACCGGCCTCCGCTATCACGGCCTTGTATGGGAGACGAACTTTTTCGTCCCCACCTTCGGCTTCACTCTCGTCGCCATCTCCTGCGCGGCTCTCATCGCCATGGCCCTGCGTCCCGGCTCAAAGACCCAGCAACTCTTCGCCAATAGGACTCTGCGTTTCTTCGGTAAATACAGCTACGGCATCTACGTCTTTCACTACTCGCTCGATACCATGCTCACCAGTCCTACACGTCTCTACGTCGGCACTCATCTCCACTCCAAAGCCCTCGGGGTTGTCGCCGGAGCCTGTGTCGTCATGGCTGCTACCATCCCCGTCGCGCTTCTCAGCTACCACGTCTACGAATCCCGTTTCCTCGGCCTCAAACGGTACTTCAGCTACAACAAAAAAGAAGCAACCACGCCCCTCCAGGCGACCTGAGCGATCGCTCCTCTCCCGCCGGACCAGACGTTCCAGCATTCCTCCGGTCGAACCCCTTGCATCGCTCCCATCGAATCCCTATAAAGGCCTGACCGACAATCTCGCGGTGGCTGCACGCTCCATCCGGAAACCAGGCGCAGGATTCACTCGAAACGAGTATGCGACATGAATAAACGACAGTTCCTCAAAGGCTCCTGCTCCATCCTCACCGGAACCATGCTCTCGCGCTTCGCCTCGGCAACCGAAGAGCAAACAGGCCTGCAGTCCGCCCTGCAAGCCGCTCACCAGGCCGCCCCGCGGACCAACTGGGCCGGCAACCTCACCTTCCATACCGACACTCTCTATCAACCCAAAACCACCGAAGACGTCCAGCAGATCGTCAAAAGCTGCGACAAACTACGCGCCCTTGGCCGCGGCCACTCCTTCAACGCCATCGCCGACAGCACCCACGCCCAGATCTCCCTCAAGCAGCTCGACTCCATCGACATCGACGCCAAAGCCCGCACCGCCACCGTCGGCGCAGGTGTCACCTACGGCAAGCTCGCCCCCATCATCGACGCGCAGGGCTTCGCCGTCCCCAACCTCGCCTCGCTCCCTCACGTCTCTGTCATTGGAGCCTGCGCCACCGCCACCCACGGCTCCGGCAGCAAGAATGGCAACCTCGCCACCATCGTCTCCGGACTCGAACTCGTCACCGCCGAGGGCAATCTCCACATCCTCTCCCGCGCCAAAGATGGCGACCACTTCCTCGGCCAGGTCGTCAACCTCGGCGGCCTTGGCGTAGTCACCAAAACCACTCTCGACCTCCAGCCTACTTTCCAGGTCGCACAAGTCGTCTACGAAAACCTCTCCTTCTCTCAGCTCGAACATCACCTCGACGAGATCTACCTCAGCGGCTACAGCGTCAGCCTCTTCACCAACTGGCAAAATCACCAGGCCACCGAAGTCTGGGTCAAACGCCGCCTCGACCCCGGCGCTAGCTCTGTAAAATTCGAGCCCGAGCTCTTCGGTGCGAAGCAAGCCAAACAAAAACTCCACCCCGTCGCCGGCCACTCCGCCGAAAGCTGCACCGAACAACTCGGCGTCCCCGGCCCCTGGTACGAGCGCCTCCCCCACTTCAAGCTCAACTTCACCCCCAGCAGCGGAGCCGAGATTCAGACCGAATACTTCGTCCCCCGCGAGCACGCCTACGAGGCCATCCTCGCCGTCGAACAACTCCGCGACCGCATCACCCCGCACCTCTACATCACCGAGCTCCGCACCGTCGCCCCCGACAACCTCTGGCTCAGCATGGCCTACCAGCGCCCATCCCTCGCCATCCACTTCACCTGGAAGCCAGAGAACGACGCCGTCCAGGCCCTCCTCCCACTCATCGAAGAAAAACTAGCCCCCTTCAACGCGCGTCCCCACTGGGCCAAGGTCAACACCATTCCGCCCGCAACCCTCCAGCGTCTCTACCCCAGGATGCCCGACTACAAAGCCCTCCTCAACCAATACGACCCACAAGGAAAGTTCCGCAACCGTTTCCTGGACACCAACATCTTCAGCGCCTGATGACCGCCCCACACGAATCCATGCCGCAGCATCAGCCAGCGTCTTACAAGGAACAACACGTGTCGCAATTTGCCATTCGCGAAGCATTCGCTCCGATAAAAAAATTACTTCCCGCCTGGCTGTCGAACCCCATCCGGAACAGCTTCACCGCGATCCTCACTCCCATTCTTTACAGCGTCCGCACCGGTCACTTTCGTAGCAGCCTGAAGATGGCTGCCGTATCCCGGCATGGCGAACCCATCCCCTGGTACACCTACCCAACCCTGGACTTTCTCAGCGCCCGCAACTACACCAGCAAAACAATCCTCGAGTTCGGAGGCGGACAATCCACATTGTGGTGGTCGTCACGCGCAAAGCATGTCGTTACCTTCGAAGGAAAGAAAGACTGGCACGATCGCATCGCTTCCGGCCTGCCCGCCAACGTCGAGCTGCACTACGTACAAAAAACACCCCCAGCACCGACGCAGCGCAAGTCGCTCAAATCCTCTCCACGAAGACAATCGCCCGCTATGACGTCATCGTAATCGACGGCCTCACCCGCTCTCAAATGATCGACATCGCCTGCGAACGTCTGGCCCCGGACGGAATCATCATCTGCGACAACTCCGAAGGCTACGGCTTCTACGAAGGATTCAAAGACAAGGGCCTCGACCGCGTCGACTTCTTCGGCAACGCCCCAGGCGTCGTCCTTCCCCACTGCACCTCCATCTACTTCAAATCCACATCCTTCGTCTTCAGCCCTTCGATTCCAATCGATCTCCCAAAGTAAAGGTCGCCACCACTACGATACCGTCTCAGCCCGCCGCCAGCGTCCGCAACACCCCAACATTCCTTGCCTCATCCCCCGGAGCGTCCACCGGCGTCTCCGCAATAAACGCCGCATGCGCAAACCGCTCATCGTGCAGCAGACGCCGGAACACCTCCGCCCCAATCGTCCCTTCTCCAATATGCTCGTGCCGGTCCAGCTTCGAGCCCATCGCCGCCTTCGCATCGTTGCAGTGCCACACCTTCACCGCATCGAAGCCCACCGTATCCTTCACCAGCAGCATCGTCTCCAAATAACCATCCGGCGACACCAGGTCATACCCCGCCACATGCACATGGCATGTATCCAGGCACACTCCCACCGGCGCACACGGCTTCAGCGTCTCCACCAGCTCCGCCACCTGCTCCAGCTTTCCTCCCAGTGAAAACTCCGCGCCCGCCGTATTCTCAATCAAAATTTTGAAGTCCTTCCCCTGCCACGGCACCCCATCAATCGCCTTCTCGATCGACTCGGCCGCCAACCGCAACCCCTCCTCGCGCGTCAGCCCCTTCCAGCTCCCCGGATGCAGCACCAGGTACTCCGCCCCCAGCGCCAGCGCACGCTCCACCTCCCCACGAAACGCGCCCACGCTACTGGTCCGCACACTCTCCGTCTGGCTGCAGAGATTGATCAGGTAACTCGCATGGAACGACACCGGCCCCACATCATGCTTCGCCCTCAGCTCGCGCATCTTCTTCGCGTCGTCCGGCTTCACCGTAGCCGCCCGCCACTGTCGCGGACTTGAAGAAAAAATCTGAAACGTATTCGCTCCCGCCGCCACTGCGCGCTCCACCGCAGTCCACGTCCCTCCCGCAGTCCCCACATGCACGCCAATCCGCTTCTTCCCCGTCTTTGCGATAGCTGAACTCTTCATCCCTCAAGGCTACCCCACCCGCCTTGCTCTTGCTGGAGGGTTGCTTGTTCTTTTGTTGTCATCCCGCAGGGATTCTGCTTCTGTCGTTGTTCTCGCTTTCAGGCACCCAAAACACGCAAGGGTGCTATGCTGGCCCCGCCATCATTTCGCGCAAAGAGGACTCGCTCATGCCAGCCCCGCAAAACTTCAAAAATTACACGCGTCGCGACCCGCTCTTCCACTTCATTCTCGCCCCCCTGCTTCTGCTCAACTTCGCATTCTCCATCTACATCACCGTCCACAACTGGCCCTCCTACCAGCACACCCATCTCTGGCAGATCGTCATGTCCGTCGTCTTCCTCCTCATAGCCGAGCGCGCCCGCAGCTATGCCCTAAAAAATCAGGACCGCATCATCCGCCTCGAAGAGCGCCTCCGCCTCCAGGCTCTGCTCCCCGCCGCCGACCGCTCTCACATCGACGAGCTGACCGTCCCCCAGCTCATCGCCCTCCGCTTCGCCTCCGACGCCGAACTCCCCGATCTCGCCCGCCGCGCCCTCACCAAAAACATGGACCCCAAGGCCATCAAGGAAGCCATCGTCAACTGGCGCCCCGACCACCAGCGCCTATAGCTATCGCACCAAAGAAAAGAGGCGGCCACATCAGCCGCCCCTAAAGCTATCTTCCGAGATCGGTATCCGAGCTCAGTATCCAACCGAAAACGATGACCGTTCATGCGCCGGCTTCTCAAGCTCATCCACCAATGCAATCGCATAATCTGCGAAAGAGATCTTGCTCTCTCCCTTCGCATCCGAGACAAGCTCTTTCGTTCCCAGCCGAAATTTACCAGTCCGCGGTCCCGGCACGAAGTACGCCCCAGGACTCAGATACGTCCAGTTGATATCAGACTTCCGCAGCACCTCCAGCGCCTTCTCATGCGAGGTGGCAATCGGCAAATACTCCGCCGGAAGATATCCCGACTTGATCAGAGTGACTCCAGGCGCAACCTCCAGCAAGCCAGCCCCACCAACCACCACCAGCCGCCCTGCTCCCGCCTTCTTCACCGCGGCAATCTGTCGCTCGGTCACGCTAACAATCGCATCCGTATCGTCCTGCGGAGGAGCGTAAGCGCTCACCACGGCATCCGCGCCTTTGACGATCGCCGCTATCGCGTCCACGTTGGAAAGATCGTCCGCTTTGGTCGTCACTCCCTGCTCCGCCTTCAGCGAATCCACCTTACGCGCTACCGCAGTCACTTTGTGTCCACGCGTAATCAGCTCCTTCACAATCTCACTGCCCGAATTTCCTGTCGCTCCGTACACCACAACGTTCATCTCAACCTCCTGAACCTTCCAAATCGTTACTACTCCAGTCTTCAGATGCGGCCCGGCAACAAACCGGACCGCATACTGATGTTTACGCCGCCACGAACTGCGAACGGATCGCCTCAACATGCGGCTGCAGGAACGCAGCCCGATCCAGCCCGTGCATCAACGCAGCAGCGCCGCCAGCCGACAGGAAACTCGTATCCGTCACCCCAAGGAAACCAAACACCGACCGCAGATAAGGCTCAACATGGTTGAACGAAGCCATCGCCGTCCCCGCGTTATAAGCCCCACCGGAGGCCACCAGAAACGCAGCCTTCTTGCCCTGCAGCAGACCCTTCGGCGTTCCGTCCGCATACGAAAACGACTCGCCCACACGGGCAATCTGATCAATCCACAGCTTCAGCACCGAAGGGACCGCGAAGTTGTGCATGGGCACGCCAAAGACATACTCATCGGCCGCTTTCAATTCGCCGAGCAACGTATCCGACAACGCGAGGGCCTGGTTCTGCTCAGGGGTGCGAGCATCCTTGGGCGTATACGCAGCCCCAACCCAGGCAGCATCGATCGTCTTCAGATCGCTCGAGGCGAGGTCGCGAGTGATCACTCTCCCGTTCGGGTTCGCCTGCTTCCAGTTCTGAACGAACTCCTCGGAAAGATGGCGGGAGACCGAGGTCTCGTGAAAGGGGCTGGAATTAACAACTAGCAAAGTGGGCATGGCAAAATCTCCTATACGACATCTGACGTTTAAACAGCTTGTGTCGATTCAGAAAAACACGACAAATGTCGTTTAAGCAAGCAATGTCGTCAAAACCGAGTAAAATAGGCTCAGTCGTATGTCCAGCTCTCCAGCAAAACTCGCCGAGATTCCGGAACTGATGCCGGAGAAGACGATGGATCCGCGCATCCTCAGAACGCGCAAGCTTCTCCAGCAGGCCCTCGTCACCCTCATGAAAAATAAGGAGTTTGACAGCATCTCGGTGCAGGACATCGCCGAAGCCGCCACCATCAACCGCGCCACCTTCTACGACCATTACCCCGACAAGTTCGCCCTGCTCGAGTGCACCGTAGGCACCCGCTTCAACGAACTGCTTTCCGCCCGCGGAGTCACCTTCAACGGCACCTGCGACTCCGCCCTCCGTGCCATCGTCCTGGGTGTCTGCGACTTCATCGCCTCGGCACAGCTCCCCTGTTCCGAACGCCCCGGACAGATGGAGCCCCACATGGAGTCCGCTGTCATCGCTGTCGTCCGCCACATGCTCCTCGAAGGTCTCGAAAAACATCCCTCCGCCGCACCAACCTCGCCTCAGATGATCGCGGCCACCGCCGCATGGGCAATCTACGGCGCCGCCAGAGAGTGGGCCCAAACCCCCAACCGCCGCCCCTCCAGCGAGATCGTCGACACCATCGTCACTCTGGTCCACCCAGTCATGGCCCTGATCGACAACAGCCAACACCCCACCCCAGCCTGAGAACCCGTCCAGAACTTTAGTCGAGCATCTCTGTGCACCCCGCCACCGCCCGTGACCTGCGCAAAACTCTTATTGCACCACCGCCCGAGACCTGCGCAAACTCTTATTGAAGTGTCATCTCGACCGGAGCCGTGCGGTCTTATCGCACGGCGTAGTGGATAGACCCCCGCATTCCTCACCCCGCCACCCGCGCCCGAGACCTGCGCAAACTCTTATTGCACCACCCCCGAGAACTGCGCAAAACTCTTATTGAAGTGTCATCTCGACCGGAGCCGTGCGGTCTTATCGCACGGCGTAGTGGAGAGACCCCCGCATTCCTCACCCCCAACCGCCCGAGACCATCTCGCATCGGTCACTAAGACAGCGCGGATGCGACTTTCGAATCTCTTGCGCCGCCAGCCGGTCCTGGTCAGTAATGGCGCAAAAACGCTGTCAAGCCCCAAATTCACCTAAGTCGCTCATGGCAAAGAGCATTTGGTTGGCGCATGAGTTCTGCTCGCACTTCTATAATGGAATCAGAGCAAAAAGGGTTTGATCTCCGGCCCATGTCTTTTCACCCAAACACAAGTTTTATCGAAAAGGGCCCGCTGGCGGAGGTACGAGCAAACCTGCAAGTTGCACAAAACAAGTATTTTGTGAATAAACCACCTGCAATCAATATTTTGCAGGCACCTGCCGCTTGCAAACTCATGAAAATAAAAGACTTCGCTGCAGGATACCCTGGGGGAGGGGAGGGTCAAAAGAGACTCGGATTTGGAAAGAACGTGAAACAAGAACCGGAACCCACACCACGAAATCGGCACAACGGACCAGCGAAACACCACGAAAAGACCGCAAAAGAACACGTCTTGCAACCATTTTTGCCCCGATGCGTTTTACCATAGAAAAATGACCGTAGTGGAAGATCAAAAAGACCAGCAATCGACCGGACACGCGTCCAAATACACCCGCAACAACCCCTTCCTCTCCACCGTGACCTACAACCGCCTCCTTACCGGCGAGGGTTCGGAGAAGGAGACCCGCCACGTAGAGCTCACCATCGAAGAGGGCATGACCTACACCCCCGGCGACGCCGTCGGAATCATCCCCGAAAACCGCGCCATCGCCGTAGCCGAGGCCCTCGAAGCCCTCCACTTCACCGGTCGCGAGCGCGTCCTCGACCACTACAAGGTCGAAATCAGCCTTGAAGAAGCCCTCCGCACCCGCCTCGGCATCGGCAAGCTCTCCCGCGGCTCCGTAGGCCAGTATGCCAAGCTTGCACCCACCATCGAAGGCCTCAAATGCCTCGTCGGCCCGGAAAACAAGGCCCGCGCCGAGGAGTACTGCTGGGGACGCGAGTTCGTCGACCTCGCCACCGACTTCCCCAGGGTCGTCACCGACCCCCAGCAGCTCTTCAACGTCCTCCAGCGCCTCACCCCCGCATGTACTCCATCGCCTCCAGCCAAGCCATGCACAAGGACAACGTCCAGACCACCGTCCGGGTAGTCCGATACGAGTCCCACGGCCGCGACCGACAGGGGTGGCCTCCGGACACCTGGGAGACCGCGCCGGCGAAGGCACAACAATGCCGATCTTCCTTCACTCCAACAACAACTTCCGCCTACCCGAAGACACCACCATGCCGGTCATCATGATCGGCCCCGGCACCGGTATCGCCCCCTTCCGCGCCTTCCTCGAAGAGCGCCAGGCCACCGGCCAGACCGGCGACAACTGGCTCTTCTTCGGCGAACAGCGCGAAGCCATGGACTTTCTTTATAAAGATCAGTTCCAGTCCATGCACAAGGACGGCGTCCTCACCCGCCTCGACACCGCCTTCTCCCGCGACCAGGCCCGTAAGGTTTATGTCCAGGATCGGATGCAAGAGCGTTGTAAGGAACTCTACGAGTGGCTGGAGCGGGGAGCCTACTTTTACGTCTGCGGCGACGCTACCCGCATGGCCAAGGACGTAGAAACCGCATTGCTCGACGTCATCGCCAGGGGCTCGAACGGCACCCTCGATCATGCCGCCGAGTACCTGGCCACCATGAAAAAACAAAAGCGCTACCAGCGAGACGTCTACTAAAAGCCCCAGGGCGGCGCGGCAGAATTTGCCCGGATACGTCGCGTCGCCTATCCCATCTCCAAAACATAAGAGTTCGCAATTTTATCGACCAACACTGTTTTTGAGCAGAACGGCAAAATCATATCCTGCTTCAAACTCTGACAGGCTAATGCACTCCGCCCGCATAGTGTCAGCAAGTTCTTTCGCTTTACCGAACGCGTTATTGCTCGACTCGGTGTCGACGACTAAGCCGGGACATTGAATCTTAGCCGCCGCCTGCAACGCGTCGTCCCAGGCGTCATTACTGCCGTAAGGAACATTTGCGCGTCCATCGGTGACAAGCAATAAAAGCGTTTCGGGGGTTACAAATTGATTTGCCAGTTCGAGAGCATGAGCAAGCGGGGTACGGCCGCCTGTCGGCAAATACTCCAGAGCAGCGAGGACCGTCGCTACGTCGCTTGTAGGAGCAACTAGAATCTCAGCAGATTCTCCCCGAAATACGATCACTGCTACCTCGTCACGACGCCGCAGAGAACGTTCAATGAGACCGGCCACTGCGCCCTTGACCATCCTCATCCGTTCGTGCGCAGCATGCGATCCGCTCGAATCCACAACAAACAAGAATCGGGATGCGACTAATGGCTCACGCATCTTCTCATATAAGTCCTGCGGACGTGGGCTCGGTTGGCCGGTCTGTATGACAGCTTCCAGTACGGAAAGACGAGAATCCAGTTCGCCAGGCCTCTCGTTCTTTCTCGTTCTGACAACTGGCCCCGGCGCTTGCCCTTTGCGCCCACCCGTTGTTCCGCTTCTACTATCGTCCACGGTCCAACGCAACTCGGGCGTTCTGACTGACAGGGAAGAAAAGCGCTGTTGGGTCATTTCGTCTGTCCCCTCATTCTCCTTACCCGGCGGCGGTGTTTGGGGCAATAGTGACGCGGGCGTCTGGGGAAAGGGTGGCCTGTGAGGCGAACGCGTCATGCGATGAGCCAAGGCGAGCGGCAATACTGCAACAATGTGTTCCGCCGTGACCTCTTCACAACCCAGCATAGCGGCCTGTGCGCAGCTGGCCCGCGCTATGGCGAGATCTGCACGAAGAGATATGACCCCATGCTCGCAAACGATCGTACTGATCTGCTCCAACATAGCAGTAGGACATCGCACAGACGAGAGCATCACCCTCGCAGCTGCGATACGCTGCTGAAGATAGGTCTGCTGCTCCATCCACTGGGCTACGAAATGTGAAGGATCGGTGTCATAAGACATGCGCCGTTCAACGACTTCCCGTCTTTCGGTAGCCGATCCGATGGCAATAATATCGGCAACGAGGGCAAACCTGTCGAGCAACTGCGGCCGCAGCAATCCCTCTTCTGGATTCATGCTTCCCATTAAGACGAATCGTGCTTCCTGAACTGCGCTAAAACCTTCTCGCTCGACGGTGCTTACACCCGTCGCAGCCGCATCCAACAGCGCGTCGGCAAGATGATCAGGCAACAGATTGACCTCGTCGACATAAAGAACACCGCCGTTCGCTTCTGCCACCAGTCCCGGCCGAAGCGCTGGTTCACCCTTCAACGTTCTTCCCAAATCCATTCCGCCAAGAAGACGGTCCTCCGTAATCCCTATTGGAAGATTGACGAAGCGGCCGGGCTTCGGAAGCAATTCGGCGAGGCCTCTCGCTGTCGTGGTCTTTCCCGCGCCTTTGTCTCCACGTAACAGCACTCCCAAGCGCCAATCTACAGCGGCCAGCAGCAACGCCATTTTCATCTGCTCCTGGCCGACAATCGCGGCGAACGGATAAGCTGGACGGGTCATACCGCGCTCCTTCTCATCTCACCGCGTGCCTCCAAAAGCGTTTCGCTGTCGAACAGAACTCCACGTAAGGCGTCGAGTGTCTCCGGTTTTGCGTCTTCCCATAGTCCACGTTCATTCGCTTCGAGCAAACGTTCGGCGATCGCATTCAACGCCCAAGGATTTGATTGTTTCAGAAAATCCTGCGTATCAGCGTCGAGCGCATATTCTTTGGCGAGCCCTTCATAGATAAAGTCTGGGGCTACGTGCGCCGTCGCGTCGAAGCCGAAAATATAGTCGACGGTCGCTGTTAGCTCCAGCCCACCTTTGTAACCGTGGCGCTTGATGCTGTCGATCCATTTCGGGTTGATCACGCGCGAGCGATAGACACGCAGCGCTTCTTCGCGCAGGTCGCGCACGCGGACAGCATCCGGGCGGGAGCTATCACCAAAGTAAGCCTTGGGTTGTACCCCGGTAAGTGCGCGGATTGTCGCCACCATACCGCCGTGGAATTGGAAATAATCATCAGAGTCAAAGATGTCGTGCTCGCGGTTGTCCTGGTTATGCACCGCGACCTGTACGCTTTTCAGCCGTTCCGAAAATATGCCCCGTGCATCCACACCGTTTGCTGTCTTACCATACGCGTAGCCACCCCATTCGAGAAATACTCGCGCAATATCCGCGTCCTCCTTCCAATGACGCGTCTCCATCAACGCCTGAACACCCGTGCCGTAGGTGCCAGGTTTCGCACCAAAGATTCGATATTTTGCGGATGCTTCCGCTTCTTCGACACCCTGATCTCTATTTTTCTCGATGTCACGCAGATAGTGCCTTTTGACGAAATTCATCTCCAACGGCTCATCTTGCTGAATGACGAGCGCTACCGCGTCGTCGATCATGTCAATGAGATGAGGGAACGCGTCACGGAAGAATCCGCTGATTCGAAGCGTGACATCAATGCGCGGACGACCGAGCTTTTCCAGCGGAATTAGGGTGATTCCCTCCGGCCTCCTCGACTGTTTGTTCCATACAGGCTGCACACCAAGTAGCGCCAGAACCTCGCTAACGTCGTCACCATGCGTACGCATCTGCGAAGTACCCCATGCGCTGAGCCCTACTGTCTCGGGGTACTGATCTTCCTCCGCACGGTAGCGCTCTATCGCCTCACGAGCAAGCTGCTGACCCACCCGCCACGAAGCTTCAGAGGGAAGCGCTCGTGGATCGACCGCGTAGAAATTCCTACCAGTGGGAAGAATGTGCGCCATCCCGCGTGTGGGTGCCCCGGCAGGCCCCGCTGGGACGTAGCGGCCTTCCAGAGCATCGAGGACATGTTCAACCTCTTCATTGACCCGCTCAAGATTTGGAACAATCTCCCGACAGGCGAAGGTAAGAGCTTCTGTGACTTCTTCCGAAGCAGAGCCGACAATCGCATGTTGCAGATCTTCGAGCCCATCAACACGAAAACCAAGCTCTTCAAGTCTTTTGTAGAGACCTAACGCCATTTTATCCAGCACTTCGAGTACGTCAGCATTTGTGTAACAAACAGTCTCAGACAGAGCGATTGCAACGTCGAGCTTCTTTCCTGGCTCTTCGAGAAGCGCCAGGTAGTCAAACTGTACGTTGCGGGCGATGGCATCTAAGAGACTGGGCGAACCAACGTTCGCTAATCGCGTCATGGAGAGCAGCATCTCGGGAAGCTCTGGCATATTGCCAAGAATGTGCAGACCATCGCGGATCTGCGCCATGCCAAGCTCGCATAAATACCCATCAATATCTTCAATCAGATGTGCAACTTCGCTTCCGCTCATCTCCGCAAGCGTAACCGGCACTCCTTCCGGCGTGAGTTCGTCCTCCCAATCGTGTTTATGATCGCCATGGTCGCGGGACAGCATATTCTTCAAATCGAGATCGGTCTTGAGATTCGCATCCTGAATCAACTCCCAAATCTGTTGTTGGATGAAAGGCAGCTTCGAGGGGTCCAGCTTCTCAACTGCGTAGTACTCATTCACCAATTGATTCAATGCAGCGAGCGGCCCGTACGTCTCTGCACTAGTCATAGGCGGTGTTAGATGATCCACAATTACCGCATGGCCTCTACGTTTCGACTGACTACCTTCCCCTGGATCATTAATGATGAACGGGTAGATAAGCGGCATGTCTTCGAGTAGTAGATCCGGGAAACAGTCGCCAGACAAACCAACAGATTTTCCCGGCAGCCACTCAAGCGTTCCATGCTTTCCAACATGCACGATCGCATCGGCACCCCATCCACCCTCCTCCACAGAGGTCGCCAGCCATTGGTAGAAGGCTGTGTAATGATGAGTCGGAGGAAGATCGGGAGCGTGATAAATGGCATCGGGATTCAGCCCATACCCGCGCGGCGGCTGGATTGCTATCAGTGCGTTCTCCAGACGCATTGCTGCGAACAGATAGTCATCAGTATCACTAAATGGCTCAAAGTCCATCGCAGCAATCTTAATCGCAACCTCGCTCATCAATTTCTTGTCGATCTTCGAAGACGATCGCAGCGTATAACCATGATCAGCTGGCTGCCCCCACGAATCTTTCAAACGCTTCTGTGGGACGTCAGGAAAGCGTTCGAAACGTCGGCGGTAGACCGCGCGCGAGTACCTGTGGGCGCGTGCCCCGTCGAGAGGATATACATCGTCGTACGTTCCCCGTGAAAGAAGATCGTGAATCAGATCATCGGCCGATTCCGGCAGGTCTCCGATGGAGTAGCGGCGTCCCTTCATGGCGCGCAGCAGATTTAGCAGGCTCGCCGGCGAGTCAAGACCAACCGCATTCCCGACCTGTGCAGCCTTCGTCGAAGAGTTCGTAAGAACAAACGCGACACGCTTATAAGGATTGGCTAGAATCTGGAGTCTCGCGAGCCGGGCAGCAATTCCAGCGACTCGGTCTGCCCGCTCTGGGTGGGGGACATAAAGATCGCCGGATTGGACATTCCCCCGTTCCTTAAACGAGATCGGGACGGAGATGAGGCGGCCATCAAACTCCGGAAGTGCCACATTGATCGCCGTGTCCAACGCATTTAAACCGCGCCGAGAGACCTCCCAGTTTCCCCTTGACATCCCGCTTGGGATCGCCTGAATAACCGGAACTCCCAACCTCTCTAGGATCGAAACATTCTCGCCAGCAAGTGTCACATCACCTGTGTTGATCTCGCCCAGGGCAAAAGACAACGTGGTAACAACCACATTGACGCGTCGTTCAACAAGTCGGAGCGCCGCTGGAAAACCATCATCCAGAGCCTTCATGCTCGATGTAAAGATGCAGAGTACGTTCAAGCCACGAGACTCCATGGCATCAGCAAGAGCGTCAACGAACGCAGTATTCCCGCTAAGAAGGTGAGCGCGGTAGAACAGGATGGCTGCAGTGGGCTTCGCAGGATCTGCGCGTTGGAGCCAGTCTTCGTACTCCGCATGCTCCAGATCTGGCATGTAAATCCCGTGCTCCGCAGGTGTTGAAGGCTTCTCATAGCCGTGCCCCGTCAGCAGGAGACGGTCGGACAAAAACTTCAGGCATTCCAAGATATTCGATGTTCCACCACGCTCGAAATAAGTCGTTACAGACGCGACTACGTCCAGATCGACGGTACCAGCACTGAGAAACTCAGGATTCATCTCCCCGGTTCCGCTCACTACGACGAGGAATCGATTTTGGGTAACGCACATGACACGAAGAAGCGGGAAGCCGACAACCGAATTCAATGGTCCGTGCAAACGCAGTACGATAACGCGAGCACGCGCCAAAGCTCCTTCGAGCAGCGCGGTCATTTGCTCTTCACTTCGTAGGCCGTTCAATGAGTATGGAAATACATCGATGTCTCCAGGCAGGGCAACGCGCGCGTTCTGGAGCGTAACCAGGTCGGTGTCGGCATGCGTCAAGATTGCGATGCCCTGCACTTTTGCTGTGCGATGCTCTCCGCAGAACTCGAAAATGGAGCGACTGGCCGCGCGTCCCAGTCGTAGAAGTTGAAGACATACTCAAGCAACTCGTCGGGCGGCTGTAGAAAACGATCCGCTTCCAACATTGCGTCAATGTACGAAAATATCTGCTTCACCTGCCAGGGACTGTTGACGGAATGAAACCACACCGAGCGTCCGTCAAAGACAAGACTCGCAACATTAGATAAAACACACGGTCCGAGGCATCCGGCCTTCGTAAGATGGACGGTATTGCGCATCTTCCGGCGAGTCCATTCCTCTTTGTAGGTTTCGACTGGGACCTGTGCGTAGCCGCGCTCAGTCCGCCCACAACAGCATCCTGAAAAGCAGTAGGAGAGGTGTGCGCGTCGCTGCACTATATTCACAGGACGCCCATCCGCCCGTACTACGCGCTGCCGATGCATATCAGTCAAGGTTCGCACCTCTTTCTGATGTCACGGCCGCAGGCTCGAGGTAGTAAACCCAAATGAGAAACCGCATGACAGCGATCATGCATCTTCCTGTTCTCCGCAGAAGTCTGCCGGTTACTCTCGGGTAGGTCTCCTGGCTTGGAGGTTGCAGGGTGATCTGCACGCCGCTTCACCTTCCCCGGCCATCGGGCCGAGTGGAACTTCAAAGCAGCTTTCCTCACTTACAGTGGCGGAACCGCGCCGGCTCTTCACCGGACTTCCCTGTTATGCCCTGGTGGGCACCCGAGACAGACTTCGTTATACCACAATGAATTCGCTAGAGTGTCGGGCTCGTGTAAGCGCCAATGGTGTGCCGGTACATCCGACACCAAGCGTGTGAATCATGATTTGACGGTCATCACTCGCAGATCTGGCGAAACTAATAGCCTCGCGTCGGTCCGTGCCTGCACCTCCGCGACGTCCATCCCCTCGGCGACCTCAGTCAACATCAGCCCTTCAACCGTCACGCGAATCCAGCAAAGCTCCGTGACTATATCATGCACTACACTTTGTCCGGTCAGCGGCAGCGTGCATTCTTTCAAAATCCTCGAAGCTCCATCCTTAGTCTGATGCTCCATCGCAACAATTACACGACGCGCCCCCGCCACCAGATCCATCGCGCCCCCATGCCCTTGACCATCTTTCCCGGATCGTCCAGTTCGCAAGGTTTCCATGCTCATCGACCTGCATTGCCCCAAGGATGCTCATGTCCATATGTCCACCGCGAATCATCGCGAATGACTCCTCACTCCCGAAAAATGAACACCCCGGGAGTTCCGTCACCGGCTGTTTCCCCGCGTTGATGAGGTCAGGGTCAGCGTACTCATCGGCAGGGGCGCACCGACACCCAGCATTCCATTTTCCGACTGGAACATTACATCGATACCTGCAGGCACATACCCTGCAATCATGGTCGGCAGCCCGATGCCTAAATTCACATAGAAGCCATCTTGAAACTCCTGCGCTATCCTTCGCGCAATCCGCTCCTTCCCTGTCACGCCGCACCTCCGGACTGAATGAACTTGGACTCAATCGGTTTACGATAAGCCGCGCCGACCACGATGCGATTTACATAGATCCCCGGCGTAATGATGCTGTCCGGATCAAGCTCCCCTGGCTCTACCAGTTCCTCGACTTCGGCAATCGTTAGTTTTGCGGCCGTGGCCATCGCCGGATTGAAGTTTCTCGCCGTCTTCCGATAAACCAGATTCCCTAAACGATCGCCCTTCCACGCTTTGATCAAAGCAACATCCGCGTGCAGTGCGTGCTCCAAAACGTAAGTCCTCTCTCCAATTTTGCGAGTTTCTTTACCGTCCGCCACCACAGTACCTAATCCGGTCGGCACATAAAATGCTGGAATACCCGCGCCGCCCGCGCGAATTCGTTCGGCCAACGTTCCCTGTGGTATGAGCGTTAGATCAAGCTCTTTCTTCAACACCATAGCCTCCAACCGCCGGTTTTCGCCCACATAGCTGCCGACGTGCGAAGCAATCATTCCTGCCTCCAGCATCAGTCCCATCCCAAAGCCGTCGACGCCCATGTTATTGCTGATCGTGTGTAGCCCGGTCACGCGGCGTTCGACCAGCGCAGCAATCAGATTCTCTGGAATCCCACAAAGGCCAAAGCCTCCAAGCATTACCGTCGAACCTGCGCTGATATCCGCAACTGCTTCGTATGCGGTGCGAACAACTTTATTCATCGAAGAAAATCCCCTGTGCGGCGGAAGAAAACACGCCGCGTTTATAGCCTTCTACTTGGTTTGTGTTGAGAAGGTGAAGGTAGTCGTGCTGTGCCGTACTTCGCCCGGCTTCAATTCAGTCGTCGGGAAAGCAGGATGATTCGGCGAATCCGGAAAGTGCTGCGTCTCGAGACAGAGGGCGGTGTTCTTCGCATTGCTCTGCTGCGCGCTGCCATATGCGGCACTATTGAGTGAATTGCCCGTATAGAACTGAACTCCCGGCTCAGTGGTCGTCACGGTCAAGACACGTCCGCTCGCAGGGTCGTAGACTCGGGCCGCTGTCTTTACTTCACCAGTCTTGCCGCGCAGAACCCAGTTGTGATCATAACCACCACCGATCTTCAGCTGTTCATTGTCTTCGTTGATCCGTGCACCAATAACCGTAGACTTACGAAAATCAAATGGTGTGCCCTCTACCGAAACCAACTCTCCCGTAGGAATCTGGCTCGCATTCACCGGTGTGTATTGATCAGCCGGAATCATGATCTGTTCATCAAGAATGGTCTTCTTAGGATCGCCTGAAAGGTTGAAGTACGAGTGATTGGTGAGATTAATCACGGTGTCTTTATCGGTCGAGGAGCTATAGTCGATGCGCAATGCGCCGTGATGAACCGTGTATCGTACGTGTACCGTCAGCGTTCCTGGATATCCCTGGTCGCCGTCCTTGCTCACCAACGTCATCTCCACACCATCTGCAATAGCTCGCCCTGTCCAGACCATGCGATCGAAACCCACCGTACCGCCATGGAGCGAGTTGGCGCCGTTATTGGTTGGGATCTGGTACTGATGGCCATCGAGCGAAAACTTTCCGAACGCGATGCGATTCCCATATCGTCCCACGATCGCACCAAAGTATGTCGACTTATCCGCGAGGTAGCCATCCAACGCGCTGTAGCCCAGGACCACATCGGCGATTTTGCCGTCGCGATCTGGGGTCTTGATCGAAACCACGCGCGCTCCCAGGGTCATGATGCTTGCCTCGATCCCTTCGCTCTTGAGCGTGTAAAGATCCACTGCCGTGCCATCGGGTGTTGTTCCAAATGGGGTCTTCGCCACCGAGCCGTGTGCCGCCATCACAGTTGTCATGCTAAGCAGCATAATCTTTAGCCATCTCATCGTCATTCTCCTTGCCAATTTTTCGAGCTTAGCATTCTTTATGCGGTCTGTTTGCAACGAGATATTGTTCGCTCCAGCGACCTCCGCCACTATACGTGAAGCCCTGCGAAACAGCGACAAGGGGGGCACGAATCCACTGCGGAAGGGAACAGCATCGGTCATCTGGACCGATCACATAAGCTCACGGAGTGGTCCACGAAGCGCCTGGGTCGAGATCATCGATCGATGTGTAACTTCTGCAAAACCCCTTGAGAATTACCTAATCAATGGCCGGGACAACCACCAGAGCGTTCTCACGCTCCCACGGTTGTAATATCTTCACCGAAGCCATGCCAGCGGCCGTCGCCGCCTGAATTCCCATCTCCGTATCCTCGAAAACAAGGCAGTCCTCCGGCTTCACTCCCAACCGCTTTGCCGCAAGCAGAAACGGCTCTGGATCAGGTTTGCTTCGCTCATAGTCTCCGGCACAGACCAGCGTTTCAAATTTAGTCAGAAGCCCCAGCACCTCCAGCGAAGCCGTTACAGAGTCTCGGGTGCTCCCGGATACCACCGCAAACGGGATGTGTCCGTGGCTAAACTCGATATGCTCCAGGACCTCCGGCACCGCGTTGAGCTCGTGAAGAATCTCGAAGTATAGCGCTTCCTTGCGCTTCGCCACTTCCTCCACTGGCATCGTCAAACCGTCGCGTACATTCAGGGTGGTGATAATCTCTGCGACCGGCATTCCACCCCACGCATAAAACGTCTGCTCGCCAAACTCGCAGCTCCATTCCTCCAAGACCCTCTTCCACGCTATATAGTGCAGCGGCATCGAATTGACGATCGTCCCGTCACAATCAAACAGGTAGGCCTTGAAAGTCCCCTTTGGCAACGTCAACTTCGGCAGTTCAACTCCCATCAATCTCTCCTTGTCGGTGTGCATAAAGATCAGCGGCGACGGGCGTGACCAAATTTCTGATCTCACCCGCCGCCGGCTTGCCTGAATCGGACTAACTATTTCAGCTCGTGACCGGCAAAAAAGTAGCCAATCTCAAAGGCCGCGGTATCTTCGGCATCCGAGCCGTGGATCGCGTTCTCTCCAATTGACGAGGCGAACTTCTTGCGAATGGTCCCTTCCTCAGCCTGGGCAGGGTTGGTCGCGCCCATCAGCTTGCGTAGATCGGCGATCGCATTGTCCTTCTCGAGTACCATCGGGAAGATGGGCCCGCTCGACATGAACTCCGTCAGCTCACCGAAGAACGGCCGCGCCGCGTGAACGTGGTAGAAACCCTCGGCCTGAGCCTTGGAGATCGAAAGCCGTTTGATCGAAACGATCTTAAACCCTGCCTTTTCAATCTCGGCGAGGATAGCTGCGGAGTAGCCCTTACGAACTGCGTCCGGCTTGATGATGCTGAAAGTGCGCTGTGACAACGTATTTCTCCTAGGTGAGTCTCTATTACTTAGTGTAGAACAAGGCCAGCGAACCGCGCCTGTTCGACCTTGGCTGCAACTTCTCCCTGGAGCTGGATGCATGCGGATGTTCCAAAAGACAGCTTGGATATGGTTTTTGGGCTTCGCCGCGTGGCTTGCGGACGCACTCCTCAGTCTGCGGCTGCATAACATTCTTCACGCCCGCCTCGCTCTCATGATCGCCATTGTTTTCTTCACCGCCGGGCTTTTTTATCGCCGTCAGACTTGAGGAGAAAGTGGCTCGTTCTATGCGAATTGGGACTTCCTTTGCCAGGAGCTACCCCCTGGGGGTATTTTCCGCGCAAACCATTTTATATCAGCTACTTACGAAAAGATTAAATTTGCAAAATTATCATTCTAAAGGAGTTACAGCTAAATATGTCCAGGGAAAGGGGTTACGTGCTTTCCTGCTTCGAACGCTTCTGTAGGACCCTGAAGACTTCTCGCCGTTTTTCCTGTTTATTCAGTATATCGGATTGACCCTAACTGATACGCCAAGCGGATGTGTTTGATTACAATTGTCTTACGCGAGTAAAGGGGTTGACAACGCCGCGCAAGGGATTCGGCAGGCGGTGTAGTGAAAGGCGTTCCGAGCTGCGGCTGCTGACTCAGAGCAAAGGAGAGAGGGGATAGCCGGGCGGCACATAGGGTGGGACGCCTATGACGAGGTCGACAATCCCGTGATCACAAGTTTCCGAGTGGAGCCTGCCATTGGAATAAAGGACTTGTCTTCCGGGAACAGCGGGAACACGATCCCCTGGGATGACGACGCCGGCGAGGTTCATCGGGTCGGCGGCGGCTACGGCGATGATCGCGCTGCACTCGCGAGTGCGGGAGGTGCGGATGGATTCGACAGCCTCTGGGAGTGCGTATTGCTCGCCGCCAAAGCCGGACAGGAACCGGCCGCCGCGGATCTCACCGCGAGCTTCGAGACGACGAAGGATATTGAGAAGATCTCGCCATCTGGGAGCGTTGGATTCGCCGAGAAGAAGATCCCGGAATAGAACGCCGTAACGATTCAGAAGCTGGCGGGCAGAGGATTCCAGAGCGGCTTCGGTGCGGTGAGCCTGTTCGATCGCTGTGGGCGCGGCGTGGAGCTCTGCGTTGAGCAGCGACCATCTGCCTGCCGAACTGCGTGCAGTGCGCTTGGTTGAGCTTTCGGTGGTGATGGATTTACGGCGGGGATCCATGCAGGCACGGAGCTGGTCGAAGCCGTCTGCGGCCGCGAGGCCTGCGGTGGCGAGTTCCCACAGAGCCTGCTGGGTTTGCTGTCGAGTGAGGTTAGCGATGCGCTGGATATCGTTGGCGAAGCAGGCACCGCGTTGCTGGAGAAGAGTTCGAAGTTGCAGAGCCGCGGGGCTGAGGGCCGCGGCGAGCTTGTCCTCTTGAACGCACTGTTGTGCAAGAGCGTGAGGGAGCCAGTCCGCGGTCTCGCGAAGAAAGAAGGTGATTGGTGCGGCGTTGGTGGGGATGACCCGCCGCGGGGAGGTTCCGTCTCCTGCAGACCATGCTGGATGAGGCGAGATTCGGCCCCAGCCTACTGCTCCAGAGAGACAGAGGGCGTCGAGCCAGCGGGGGTCGTAGTTGGCAACGCGAGAGGGAAGGAGGGTGCGCTCCCACTCGACGGCAGGGGCTTCAAAGCCCTCAAGCTGGCGAAGAGCCTGGAAGACGCCCTCTTCGCCAGAGAGCTGCGTTTGCGGGGCCAGATGCTGCCAGGTAAGGAGCCATCGCATGTAGACCGCGGGCGTAACTGGTTCGACCTGCTTGCGGAGAGTTGCCACGGTTCGGCGGTGGATACGTTGGAGAATGCGGCGCTCGCACCACTCGATATCGTGGTCTTCTGTTTTTGCGGGATACTCGAAAGCACCACGCATTAGCAGGCCTTGCATCTCCATTGTGAGGAAGGCCTGGAAGATGGCGGCAGGGTCGAGGTGGAGCGTGCTTGCGAAGGCGTTGGCTGTAGTGGGGCCGAGAATTTGTAACCATCCTCGAACTAATTTCTGGATGGATTCTTTTTGTGTAACTGGTTTGGTCCCATTTTGCTCCGAGGCGGAGATTTGTTCCGCCTCACACGAAATGCGGGGGTCTCTCCACTCCACAGCAGACGATGAAGCCGTCTGCGGCTCCGGTCGAGATGACGCATACTGGGGAAGTCGAGATTCGTCTCGGAGCGGATTCAGGGCAGCGATGTGGGGGAGGCGTTCGGTGGCGACCCAGCAGGGCGTTCCGCTTAGGTCGAGGGTTTGGGCGCGGCCTCTTTGTGTTAGGCGTTCGTAGAAGACGGGCCAGTGGCGAGATTGTTCGCGGTCGATGACCGTGAGCGGGAGGGCGATGAGGGAGTGGAGGAGGTCGTGGAGCTCGTTTTCGTCGCGAATATCGGGCCATATCTCTTTGCGAATGGCTGCGATGGCGGCGGGGTCCAGCTTGCCGGGTTCGTCTGGGAGGTTTCGGCCGAGTGAGGTAGCGCGGGCGCGGCGCTCTTCGAGACCGGCTTCGTCGAGGTAAGCGTAGGGATTGGCGTTGAGGAGTTCGTGGGCGAACTGAGAGGGGGTGGGCGTGTCAACGGCCAGGCAACGGATTGTGCCTTCCTTTATTCCGCGAAGAACTTCGATAAGCCCCTCAAGGTCCATCGCTTCCTGGAGGACGTCCTGCATGACCTCGTTTACGAGCGGGTGGTTGGGAATCTGGATATCGCCAACGATCGTCTCGAAGCAGGCGGCAGCCTGTGGGAAGACGGAGGCCATGAGATCTTCCGAACGCGTGCGTTGGATCTGGGGGCGATGCGTTTGCCTTTTGAGAAGCGGAGAAGCTGCAGGCTGCGGCCAGCGGCCCAACGCCAGCGATTTTTGAAGATGGGGGAAGCGATGGAGGCTTGCTCCAGAAGTTCCTTCGCTGTGTGTTCGGTGAGGAACTGAAAGACATCGCCGAGGGGGAAGCTGTGTTGCTCGGCGAGGGAGATATTGATGCCGTTGTCTGTGGCCGCGGCTTGCAGCTCGAAGTTGAAGCCCCGGCAGAAGCGTTTGCGCAGGGCCAGCCCCCAGGCTTTGTTGATGCGGCCACCGAAGGGAGCGTGCAGGATGAGCTGCATGCCGCCGCCGTCATCGAAGAACCGCTCGGCGATGATGGTGGTTTTCGAGGGGACCGCTCCAAGGGCGGCGCGGCCGGTGACGATGTAGGCGACGAGCTGCTGGGCACCACTGGCGCAGACGCCGCACTCCTGCATGAGCCAGGCGGATGCGGCGGCGACTTCGGGTTGTGCGGGAGAGAGGTAGCCAGGGGTTAGGTTGGAAGTGAGGGCGGAGATTTGTTCGCGAAGCTCGCCTATGCCGTCGGAGAGGATAGGGGTCCGCTGCGGGGCCTCGCCTTCCCAGAACGGCAGGCTGGGAGGTGCGCCGTGTGCGTCTTCGACGAGGACGCGGCCGGTGGCCTCAACGCGCTGAATGCGCCAGCTTGAGGTGCCGAGTAGAACTACGTCGCCAGGGCTGGAGTCGACGGCGAAGTGCTCATCCAAGGTCGCGATCTGGACACCTTCGGGCTGGAGGATGACGCTGTAGAGAGCCGTGTCGGGGATGGCGCCGCCGTTAGAGATAGCGATCATGCGGGCACCGCGGCGAGGGTGGAGATGATGTTGAACGCCGTCGCGGAGGATGTAGGCGCCGTAACGGCCTCGAGTGGATTCAATGCCCTCGGTCAGGAGGATGAGGAGGTTGTCGAAGGCTTGTCGTGTGAGGTTGCGGTACGGATAGGCGCGGCGGAGTGTGTTGTATAGGGCGTCTTCCTCCCAGGGCTCCGCTCCGCAGGCTGCGACGATCTGCTGCATGAGGACGTCGGCAGGCTGAGGAGGAATTTGTAACTGATCCAGTTCGCCAGAGCGCATCTTTCTGACGAGAGCGGATTGTTCGAGGAGATCGTCACGCGTGGTGGCGAAGAGGCGGCCTTTCGGGATGGCTCCGCGCCAGTGGCCAGCGCGCCCTACACGCTGCATGGCGACGGCGATTGATCGAGTGGTACTGATCTGGCAGACCAGGTCGATGTCGCCGATGTCGATGCCGAGCTCCAGAGATGCAGTGGCTACCAGAATTTTGATTTCGCCGTTCTTGAGACGCTGCTCGGCGTCGAGCCGGAGGGTGCGGGAGAGCGAGCCGTGGTGTGCTGCGACGTGCTCTGGGCCAAGACGAGTGGCGAGCTCAAAGGCGATCTTTTCGACGAGGCGGCGGGTGTTGACGAAGACCAGGGTTGAGCGGTGATTTTGAGCGTGGGCGGCGAGTTTGTCGAAGATCTCTTCCCACATGCCGTTGTTGGTTACGGAGCCGAGTTCGTCGCTGGGAACCTCGATCGCGATGTCGAGTTCGCGGCGCTGACCTACTTGCACGATAGTGGCGGGTTTGCGGTCTTCGTGGATGCCGGTGAGAAAGCTGGCGACAAGTTCTATCGGATTCTGCGTGGCTGAGAGACCGATTCTTTGAGGTGGCGTGGCGAGGCCAGTCAGGAATTGGCCGGGGCTGAGGCGGTTTTCCCCCGTAACGAGAGCGTCGAGGCGTTCGAGCGACAGAGCCAGGTGGGCGCCGCGTTTGTCATCGGCTACCGCGTGAATTTCGTCGACGATGACTGTTTGAACGCGACGCAAGTGTTCCCTGCTTTTGCCGGCGGTGAGGAGGATGTAGAGAGATTCGGGAGTAGTGACGAGAATGTGAGGCGGATTGCGGAGCATGGCAGCGCGTTCTCTTGGAAGCGTGTCGCCTGTCCGGACGCCGGTGCGGATTTCGGGACAAAGATACCCGCGCTGCATTGCCAGTTGTTGAATCTCGGCGAGTGGACCGTCGAGATTTTTCTGAATGTCGTTGGATAGGGCCTTGAGAGGGCTGATGTAGAGAACCTGCGTGCAGGGCGCCAGCTGGCCTGAGATCGATTGCCGGAGAAGCTGATCGATACAGACTAAGAACGCCGCGAGGGTCTTGCCTGAGCCGGTGGGAGCTGAGATGAGGGTTGCATTTCCCTCGAGAATGCCAGGCCAACCATAGGTCTGAGGCTCGGTGGGGCTGCCGAATTTAGAGAGAAACCACTCGGCCGTGATGGGATGTGCCCAAGAGAGCGATGGAGGGATTTCCAGCGACATTCGCTGATTGTAGCGCGGTTCTATTCGTTCTTTATTCGCCCCTTTGTTATCTACATATTGCCGGTGCCGACATCGGAGGCAGAAGCTGCGGTGCTCGATTCATCGAGGTACTGCTCAATCACTTTTTCAAGAGTTCCCTGAGCCGAGAGGATGAAGTCAATGGCGTCGCGGCCGCCTCCAAACCCGCCGGGATTCGGGGTAACGAAGTGAGCCGCGGATTTCACCTGCTGACGAGCATTGGCGGTGGCGATGGCGAGGCCGCACCGGCGCATGACCGGAAGGTCAACGATGTCGTCGCCAACATAGGCAAGCTGCTCGAGTGTGCAGCCGGTCTTCTCGAGGATTTCGTTGATCGCGTTCATCTTGTGGGACTGGCCTTGGTAGACAAACTCCAGCTTAAGGTCACGGGCGCGAATGGCTACGGTCTGAGATTGGCGTTTGGTGATGATTCCGATGCGGAGGCCGCCGAGACGGCCAAGGGAGATTCCGAGCCCGTCGTGGGCAGCAAAGCCTTTTGCTTCGATTCCGTGGCCTTCTGAGTTTGGAATGACGAAGATCTGTCCGTCTGTTAAGACTCCATCTACGTCGAAGATAAGAACCTTGATATTTTTCGCTCGGTCGTCGGCGGTCATGGCTTGATGATAGCTTGACAGTCCACGATCGAGTTAGACACAGACATGCTGGCCAGTTGTTCGTGGGATTCAGCAGGGTCGGTCAGCCTCCGGCTTATTTCATGTTGTAGGGAAATTCGAATACTAGACCGGCGATTGGCAGAACGATATTTACAAGTTGCTCGTGTTTGACACGCTCGAAGTAGACGCGGCCACTAGCAACTTCGTTAGGAGACAAGGACGTTGCCTCGAGAGGATGTTCGCTAGCTTGGTCAGCCGCTCTATTTTTTGCTTCAGCGTCGAATTGGCCGGTGTTCGGATTTTGTGATGAGACGACATCCGAGCCGGTCAATGCGGCAAACTGTCGGGGGAGCAAAGAGGAACCAAGCTGAGGGGCTGGGGAAGAGGAAGGTTGTGGGGTGGGGGCCGGAGGAAGATTCTTCACGTCATTAGGAGAGACGTACAGCAATACCTTGGGCTTTGGGGTGATAACCTCAACGCGAAAATCTTCCGGAGTCACATTCTGGGGCAGGACGGTGTTGTTGGCGATGCTGACGTCAGCACGGGTGTAGGGACCCTCTTGAGAGATGGAGACCATGACCGTGAAGCGCGGGGAGTTGATCACCTTATAGTTACGACCGTGAAGCTTCTTGCTGACACAGTTTGCATTGGGCTGACAGGTGATTACGTTATCGGGAAGGATAGTCTGGGGGACGCTGGCGGCGAAGGTTACGGTTGAAGGGATGAGGGTGAAGAGGAGGGAGATTTGGTGCATTCGAGTCATGGGGAGACCTCCTGCTGGATCGCAGTGGAGGTAACTTAGCAGTTACCAATGAGGTACAGAATCACTCGATAGTTGTATGGCTTACGGCGGGGGTGGAGGGTGAAATGCGTAGGGTTGCAAGGGACGACAGGCGTCCATTGCAACCCTTGTGTAGCTTTTGTTGGGCGCGGGGCTGCTCTGTCTGGTTTTGCAGCTGGCCGCGAGAGATGGTGGGACTTAGGCGGGCTGGATGTTTGCAGCCTGCTTGCCCTTGGGGCCAGTGGTGATGTCAAACGTTACGCGCTGGCCTTCCTGGAGGGACTTGAAGCCGCTGGAGTTAATTGCAGAGTAATGCGCGAAGAGATCCTCTCCACCGTCTTCCGGGGTGATGAAGCCAAAACCTTTTGCGTCGTTGAACCATTTCACTGTTCCGTTTGCCATGATGCGTCCTACTTTCATAAGGCGATATTTCGCCATTAGTTATAAGGGTAGCAGGATGTGAGCGAATTTCAATCAATAAGGTTACAGGTTTCTTCGGGAAGGAGGCTGAAGTGGGTCTCCGACGGTCAATGTGTGGGCTTTCATGACATTTCTCTTGGCGGTTGCAGGGACTCCAGAGACGGGTGTGACTTTGCCAACGGTCTCCACTGGACTTGCGGCTTGGTGGCAGTTTTCGAATTTTTCTGGCTCCTCATCGAGTGATCACTACCCTCCCCTTAGGGGTATTTTGGGAGTAAGTCTAAGGGATGCAATGGTTTAGCGGCATGGTAGGTCGCTAAAATATTGCATCCATGGGAGTTAGGTACAAAATACTTGTTTTGTTGGAGTTAGCGGTACGTGCGGTGAGTTCTCCGTGTTACGGAGCGATGGTATGGCGTGGTGTTTTGCTGGCCTTTCATGGTGAGTTTGCGGTCTGTTGTGGACGTTTAAATGCCAAGGGCTGCGGCAGCTTTTCGCTGCGGCAGCCAGTGGTTTCGATCTCTACCTTAATTGTAGCGATTTGGACATAACTCATACGCCAACTTTGGCGAAGATTTGTTTGGTTATTTTTGGGTCATGAAATTTGGCTGGTCAAGACTTGGTCGATTTTGGGCTCCAGCGGCTAGGATAGGCATTGCCCTTATGACGACTTCAAAGACCAGTTCCGTTCTTCTTCTGGCCAAGAGTGCTGTTACCGGCGCGCTTGGCGGCCTGCTGTTTGGCTTCGACACGGCTGTGATCGCAGGAATTACCCATGCACTGACGGACAAGTATCAACTGTCTCCGGCGAATCTTGGCTTCACGGTTTCGATCGCGCTGTGGGGCACGGTGATAGGGGCGATGGGCAGTGGCGCGCTGGGCCAAAAGCTGGGCAGCCGTAAGGCGCTGCGATGGATGGCGGTGCTGTATGTGATCTCGGCGCTTGGGTGCGCGCTGGCGGGTAGTTGGACCATCTTTTTGTTCTTCCGGTTTCTTGGCGGGTTGGGGATTGGCGGCTCTTCGGTGCTGGGGCCGGTTTATATTGCCGAGCTTTCGCCGGCTAAGTGGCGTGGGCGGATGGTGGGGCTGTTTCAGATCAACGTGGTGGTTGGAATTCTGCTGGCGTATATGTCGAATGCGATTGTGGCTCACTTTGCGCTCGGTGCGATTCAGTGGAGGGTGCAGATTGGAGTGGCGTTTGTTCCAGCGCTGCTCTTCCTGATTATGTTGCTGAGTGTGCCGCAGAGTTCGCGCTGGCTGATTACGCAGAACCGGATTGCCGAGGCTACGCTAACGCTGCAGCAGATGGGATCGCCTGATTCTGAAGCCGAGGTGCAGGAGATTATCGAGTCGATTCGTCAGGAGAGGCTGGAGTCGGCTACGAAGTTATTCTCTCCGCAGAACAGACTGCCGATCTTTCTTGCGATTTCGATTGGGATGTTCAATCAACTGACGGGGATCAATGCGATTCTTTACTACCTGAACGATATCTTTGCGAGTGCCGGGTTCAGCCAAGTATCGAGCGATCTGCAGGCGGTGGCGATTGGTGCGATGAACCTGGTGGCGACGCTGGCGGGAGTTTCGCTGATCGATAAGGTTGGGCGGAAGAAGCTGCTGCTTATTGGGGCCGTGGGTTGTGGCGTGTGCCTTCTGGCAGCGGCAATGATCTTCCAGACTCAGTCGCATCAGCAGTTTCTGCTGGTGGTGTTGATTGCTTATATTGTTTTCTTCGCGTTCTCGCAGGGTGCGGTGATTTGGGTTTATATCAGCGAGGTGTTTCCGACGAGCGTTCGCTCGAAGGGGCAAAGCCTTGGTTCGTCGGCGCATTGGATTACGAATGCTTTGATTGCGAGCATCTTTCCGGTGCTGGCACGTTACTCGAAGTCGATTCCGTTTTTCTTCTTTGCGGTGATGATGGTGGTGCAGTTTTTTGTGGTGCTGTTTGTGTATCCGGAGACGAAGGGGTTTACGCTGGAGTCGATGCAGAAGCATTTGCATGAGAAGGTGAAGCCTGCGGTTTGAGTTAATGAGTACAACCGCAGATCCCCTTCAATATGACAACCAGAGAGGCAACAACAACGGCAAAAGCAAAAACAAATGCGGGGTCTCTCCACTACGTCGCGCGATGAAGCTGCGCGACTTCGGTCGAGATGACGATTCATGGGGAATTGACGGAAGGTTGCTGGGTAGAACAGGCAACAGCAACGGCAACGGCAACTGCAACAGCAACGGCAACTGCAACGACAACGGCAACTGCAACTGCAACTGCAACTGCAACGACAACGACAACGACAACGACAACGACAACTGCAACAGCAACAGCAACAGCAAAGGCGAAATACGGGGTCTCTCCACTACGTCGCGCGATGAGACTGCGCGACTGCGGTCGAGATGACGTTTTATCGGGTACTGCAAAACGTTTGTGACCTTTTGGGTTAAGGAGAGTTTCGATGCGGTTAGGGTTGTTTACGCCGATATTCAATGGGTTGACGCTGGATGCGCTGCTGGTGGAGTTGAAGAAGTATCCACAGATTGAGGCACTGGAGATTGGGACTGGTGGATGGCCGGGGAGCAGCCATCTCGATCTGGATGGTTTGCTTGCGAGTAAAGAGGCGGCGCGGACGTATCGGTCGAAGTTGGAGGACGCGGGGCTTTCGATCAGCGCGCTGTCGTGCCACGGGAATCCGGTGCATCCGAAGAAGGAGATTGCTGAGCGCGACGATCAGCTACTGAGGAAGACGGTGCGGCTGGCGGAGCAGATTAATGTTCCTGTAGTAGTTACATTTTCTGGATGCCCGGGTGGGTCGGCGCAGGATGTGACGCCGAACTGGATTACGGCGGCTTGGCCTCCTGAGTTTTCGGACGCGCTGGCCTGGCAGTGGGAGGAGCGGCTGATTCCCTACTGGAAGGGTGCTGCTCAGTTTGCGAAGAATGCTGGAGTGAAGGTGGCGCTGGAGGCTCATCCGGGGTTTTGCGTGTACAACCCGGAGACTGTTTTGAAGCTGCGTGGGGCTGTGGGGGATTCGGTTGGAATCAATTTGGATCCGAGCCATCTTTGGTGGCAGGGGATCGATATTCCTGCGGCGATTGCTGCGCTGGGGGATGCGATCTTTCACTTTCATGCGAAAGATGTCGCGATAAATTCCGCGATGCGCGACGTGAATGGCGTGCTGGATACGAAGAGTTATCGTGAGATGGCGAAGAGGTCGTGGTTGTTTCGTTCGGTGGGGTGGGGGCATGGTGAGTTGGAGTGGAAGCGGATTGCTTCTGCGCTGCGGCTGGTGGGGTATGACTATGTGATGAGTATCGAACATGAGGATGCTCTAGCTTCTACGCATGAGGGGCTTTCGTCGGCGATTGGGATGCTTTCGCGTGTGCTGCTGAAGGAGCCTCCTGTGGAGGCTTGGTGGGCTTAGAGGCGCGTGTCCTGCCGGACGGGCCCACTACGCGTGGGGCGGGCGTTCGCACGCCTTTTTAGAGCTTCGCGTGGTCCTCCCGTTGGTCGGAATCATCTTTCTTGGCGACCAACGGGAGCGCCGAGCGAAGCGGTATACACGTCACCAAGTGACCGCACCACGCGCAGTGGGCCCGTCCGGCAGGACATTTTTCTGGCTAGAGAGGCGCTTCGATGGGGGTTGCGCCTGCGCTTTCAGCTGCTGTGACCGGTGCGTTTTCCTTGTCGGTGAAGGTAACTAAGAAGAGCACGAGGACTGCCGCTGATGCGGAGGCGGCGACGATCCAGATGGAAGGCCACGAGTGAACCGTTGCCCCGGTTGCGGAGGTTGTTGTGTATCGCTCTACGATTGCGCCTGAGAGCCAGGAGCCTACGAACATGCCCGCGCCGTAGGTGATGAAGGTAATGAGGCCCTGTGCGGCGGCACGTAATGCCGCTGATGCTTTGCGGTCGATGTAGATCTGACCGGTGACGAAGAAGAAGTCGTAGCAGATGCCATGGAGGAGAATGCCAAGCCAGAACATCCAGACTTTGCTGTCGGCGTTGCCGAAAGCGAAGAGGAGATAGCGGAGGACCCAGGCCGACATGCCGGCGACGAGCATGTATTTGACGCCGAGGCGACGGAAGAACCAGGGGATGAGGAGCATGCAGAAGAGCTCGGACATCTGGCCGCCGGTCATCTTGCCTGCGGCGTTGTGGACGCCTGACTCGTTGAGGAAGAGGTTGGTGAAGGCGTAGTAGAACTGCAGCGGGATGCAGATCAGGAAAGATGCGATGGCGAAGACGGCCATGGATCGTTCGCGGAGGAGGGCGATGGCTTCGCGGGGGAAGATGCTGGAGAGGGAGAAGCGGCCTTCGCGGGCGAGTGGTGGTGTGTCGGGGAGGGTGAGGCAGTAGAGGGCCATCAGGATCGAGAGGGCGGCGGCGAGTTGCAGGGGGCGGGAGGTGGCTTCGAGGCGAAGGGTGCCTACGAGGAGGCCGGCGGTGATCCAGCCAGCGGTGCCGAGGACGCGGATGGGGCCGAACTCCAGCTTGGGGTCGGACATTTGACGGAAGGCCAGCGAGTTGGTGAGGGCGAGGGTCGGCATGAAGCAGAGGCAGTAGAGGAGAAGCAGTGGGTAGATGGCGCTGAAGACGATTTGTTGCGAGGCGAGGAAGAGGAGGATGCCGCCGAGGAGATGGAGTCCGGCGAGGACGCGCTGGGTGGCGAAGAGTTTGTCGGCGATGAGGCCGACGAAGAAGGGAGCGATCATGGCGCCGACGGCGGTGGTGCCGGCGGCGAGGCCGATTTGTTGGCCGGTGAAGTGCAGAGAAGAGGCGAGCCAGGTGCCGACGGTGACGTACCAGGCTCCCCAGATGAAGTACTCGAGGAACATCATTGCGCCGAGTCGTACTCTGATCTGCATGTTCACGTTGGTGGCTTCCCTTCTTTGCTGCTTTTCTTGTTGTGAGTGATTCTATGGCACGAAATTTTATGGCAGGGCGAAGGCGACGTAGGCTGCTCCCTGTGGGCCTTTGGGGTTGCGCGCGTTGCTGGTGGCGATGACGACGTACTGGCGGCCGTCGACCATATAGGTGGCGGGGGTGGCGTTGCCGGCGTAGGGCAGGTCGCCTTGCCAGAGGAGCGCGCCGGTGCGGCTGTCGAAGGCGCGGATGGTGTGGTCGAAGTTGGTGGCGGCGATGAAGACGATGCCGCTGGCGGTGACGATGAGGCCGCCGTAGTTTTCGGTGCCGGTGTCTTTGAGGCCTTTGGCGGCTAATTCGGGATAGTTGCCGAGGGGGATCTTCCAAAGGTAGCGGCCAGTGTTGAGGTCGATGGCGTTGAGGGTGCCCCAGGGTGGCTGGACGGCGGGGTAGCCGTCGGGGTCGAGGAACTTGCGGTAGCCGGTGAAGCGGTACTTGGCGAGGCCTCCGGGTGGGGCTAGGGCGGATTCGACTTCCTTCTTAGAGGAGTTGTTGGAGGTGACGGCGGCTTCGATCATGGGCGAGGCGCTGTCGCCGAGGAAGCGGAGGAGGGCGGTAGTGTCGGCGTCGGAGAGCTTGTGGAAGGAGGGCATGCGGCCCTTGCCGTTGTGGACGTTGGCGAGGATCTGCTGGTCGGTGAGGCGGAGGCGGACGCCGAGGAGGCCGGGGTAGTTGGAGGGTGCGCCGAGGAGGTCATCGCCGTGGCAGATGGCGCAGTTTTTGTCGTAGATCTTGGCGCCGGCGATCTCGTTGCGGTTGGCGGATTTGGGTGCGGTGGTTGCGGCTCCGCCAGTGTCGCCGGTTTTTAGATATTCGAGGACGGCGGTGAGGCGGGCGGCTTCGACGTTGGGGAAGGAGGGCATGCGGCCCTTGCCGTTGTGGATGATCTCGGTGACCTGGGCGTCGGAGAGACGCTTTTGTTCGTCGATGAGTGAGGGGAAGGCGGGGGGATTGCCTTTGCGGTCGCCTCCGTGGCAGATGGAGCATTGGCTTTGGTAGACGTTGGAGCCGAGGCTGCCGCCTTGCTTGTTTTCGGTGAGGCCGCCGGTCCAGACGATGTCGTTCGCGTTGATGTAGATGACGCCGGTTTTTGTGTCTACTGCTGAGCCACCCCATTCGGCGCCGCCGTCGAAGCCGGGGAAGACGACGGTTTGCTTGTCGACGGTGAAGGGGACGAAGATGCCGTTGCTGATGAAGGATTTGAACTGCTCGGTTGCCCAGGCGTGAGCTTCGGGGGTGCGGGTGGTCAGCATGTCGGCGGTGAGGAGTTGGCGGGCGTAGGGCGCTGGGATGGATGGGATGGGCTGGGTGGGCGAGGCTTTTTCGCCGGGGGTGGTGGTGGCGGGGAAGGCGTGCTCTTCGATGGGGAAGAGCGGCTTGCCGTTGGTGCGGTCGAAGAGGAAGAGATAACCCTGTTTCGTGGTCTGGGCTATGGCGTCGACTTGTTTGCCGTGCGAGCGGACGGTGACGAGAGATGGAGGCGAGGGGAAGTCGCGGTCCCAGATGTCGTGGTGGACGCCTTGAAAGTGCCAGAGGCGTTGGCCGGTGTTGGCGTCGAGTGCGAGGAGGGTATTGGCGTAGAGGTCGTCGCCGATGCGGTCGAAGCCGTAGAAGTCGTTGACGGCGGAGCCGGTGGGGACGTAGACGATGCCGCGCTTTTCGTCGAGGGCCATGCCGGCCCAGTTGTTGGCGGAGCCGGTGACCTTCCATGCGTCTTTGGGCCAGGTCTCGTAGCCGGGCTCGCCGGGAAGAGGGATGGTGTGGAAGATCCAGCGGAGCTTACCGGTGTGGACGTCGTAGGCGCGGATGTCGCCGTGCAGGGCAGGCTCGGTCTCGGGCGCGCGGAACCCGAGGATGATCATATCTTTGTAGATAAGGCCGGGAGTGGTGAGGGCTGCGAAGGATTGAGTGACGTCTTTTTCGTTGAGATCTTTACGCAGGTCGATCTTGCCTCCGTCTCCGAAGGAGGAGATGAGTTTTCCGGTTGCCGGATCGATTGCGTAGAGGTTGCTGAGGAGGCCAGCGAAGAGGATGCTTTGGGTTCCGTCGGTCCAATAGCTGAGCCCTCGTGTGGGTTGGAGGCCGGGGGTGCCGGTGCTGAAGGTCCAGAGATTTTTCCAGTGGCGGCGTCGAGTGCGATGACTTTTTGTGTGGGGGTGAAGCCGAAGAGCACTCGGCCAACGATGAGCGGATTGGTCTGGAGACCGCCGGGCTCGTTGGTGTCGAAGGTCCACGCTACTTTTAGCTTGTGGACGTTGGTGCGGTCTATCTGACGCAGGGGCGAGTAGTGATCGTCTGCGCTTTGACCGCCGTAGACTGGCCAGTCGGTGTTAGCTGCGGTATGCCGTTTTGCCGCGCCAGCTGCGGCGAGGACGTGTGCCTGGTTTCCGAGAATCGACGAGGCCACGATGAGAACGAGTGGAACGCGGAAGAGCATACCTGTGATTACTCTGCGTGTTCCCGACTGAGAAGCTGTCCAAAAACTCATAGAGGACGGGACGTGAGAGTGAGCAAGGCAACGGCAAAGGCGAATACGGGGGTCTCTCCACTCCGCCGTGCGATAAGGCCGCCCGGCTGCGGTCGAGATGACAATTCTTCTCAAATTTTTGGACATGTCCTTCGCGTTTTTCAGTAATCCCATGGGCTAGTCCGTGTACTTGATGATTTGCATGAAGCCGTAGTCCATGTGGAGTTGCTGATGGCAGTGCAGGAGTGAGTCGCCTGGGTTGTCTGCGACGAAGTCTACGGCAACGGTTTGCAGCGGCATGACGTTGACGGTGTCCTTGATAAGTCCGCTGAGGTGTTGATCTTCGATTCTGGTGACTTCAAAGCTGTGCCGGTGCAAGTGGATGGGATGCTGGTCGCCGCTGGCGTTGCGAAAGAGCATGCGGTAGCGTTTGCCGTGCTTGACCATCAATGGTTTGACGGTGGGCCATGCATCCCCGTTGATGGTCCAGGTGTCGAACTTCGAACCGTTGAGAGCACCGGCATCGCGGAAGGTGAGAGTGAAGGTTTCTTCCGGCTCTGATGCGGCGTCTCCGCCGGCGAAGCGGGTGTAGTCCCATTCGGCAGGTTGTGGGTCGCGCCAGACGGGTTCGCCGGATTTTCCGGAGTACTCGACGACGACTCCAAGGCCGATATCGCGGCTCTCCTTGAGGGTTGAACCAAGAATCCAGACCCCTGGGGTGTTCATCTCGACGATGGCATCGATGCGTTCTGCGACGGCGAGGGAGAGGACTTCGACGGAGTATGGATTGGGGACAGGATTTCCATCCATGGCGATGACTTTGAACGTATGGCCGGGAAGAGCGAGAACTACATTTTCGGTCGCGCTTCCGTTGAGGAGACGGAAGAGAACGCGCTCTCCTTGCTTGACGCGGATAGGCTCACCTGCGCCGAGCATGTGCGCATTGATGGTGGCGTGATCGTAGCCTACGTCGGAGCCGGTGGTCTGTGGCATGTTTTGCGATTCGGCGCGCATGGTTTCGACCATCGGGACGAAGTGAGGGCCCCAATGACGGATTGCGAGGTTGATCTCCTTGTCGTGGCGTCCGGGATCGGGTGCGCCGTCGATGAGTAGAAAACCGAACTGGCCGGTGTAGGCTGCGAGGGAGAGATCGCCCATGGCCATGGCATGGGTGTGATACCAGCGGGTGCCGGACGGGTTGGGAGTGAGGTGGTAGCGCAACGTTGCTCCGGGAGCGATCAACGGAGAGCCTTCTTCCACTGCACCGTCGTTCAAGGGATCGGTGGTGAGGCCGTGCCAATGGACGAGGTCTGAATTCTTCGAAGCGTTCGTGACATCGATCGTCACTGGTTTGCCCTTTTTCAAACGGAGCAGCGGACCCGGGATCTGACTGTTGTAGGCGACGGTGTTGATCTGGACGCCGTGACCGATGTCCAGAGTGCAAGGCTCGATTCGCAGACGCAGATCCGCGTGGGATTCGTGTCCGGAGGCTGCCATTCCCCAACTGTTCGGGATGGCTGCGTGTGCCAGTGCGGTACCTGTTGCGACTAGAAACTTTCTCCGGTTCATCAGAACTCGCTTGGCGATCGGAATAATTCTTACGGTGTCTTAGAGTAATAAGCGTTTGGTGGCAGCGTTGTCTAGAAGGTCGGCGCCTGCTGTGCCCTGGGAGTACTCTCTGATGGAATCTTCCCAACTGTTTTGTAGTGTGGATACGACGACTCTGGTTGCAAGAATTTTGAGGGTTGGGGTTCGGGACGGCGTTCGTGCGAATATAAGTCCATATCTTCCACTTTGACGCACAAGGATAGCTGCATGAGATCGATTGCCGCTTGTTTGATTTCTGTTGTTTTGACGCCTGCGCTTTTTGCTCAGTCCAACCCGTTGCCGGATGTCGATAAGACGCTCGCCCGGGAGATCTTTCAGCAGTTGATTGAGACGAACACGAGCGACTCGGTTGGCAGCACGACCGCCGCGGCGGATGCGATGCGGAGGCGGCTGCTCGACGCTGGCTTTGCGGAGTCGGACGTGGTGGTGTTGGGACCGAATGACAGAAAGGGCAATATGGTGGCGCGATATCGCGGACGCCCTGGTGCGACGCTGAAACCGGTTCTGATCATCGGTCATATTGATGTCGTCGAGGCGAAGCGCTCGGACTGGACTACCGATCCGTTTCAGTTTGTCGAAAAGAATGGTTATTTTTACGGCCGTGGAACGCAGGATATGAAGGACAGCGACGCTGCAGTGGTCGAGAGCTTCATCCGTATGCGACGTGAGGGCTTTGTTCCTGATCGCGACATCATTCTTGCTTTGACCGCCGATGAAGAGGGTGGGAAGTCGAATGGAGTGGATTGGCTGTTGAAGAATCATCGCGATCTGGTTGATAGTGCATTTGCGCTAAATCCGGATGCGGGCGGGCCAGAGTTGGAGAAGGGCAGAGCTGTGAGCATGGGAGTGGAGGCGACCGAGAAGCTCTATGCTGACTACCGCGTGACCGCGACGAATCCGGGAGGACACAGTTCCCTGCCCCGGCCTGACAACGCGATCTACCATGTTGCCGATGCGCTGGGGCGATTGGAGAAGACCACGTTTCCGCTGGAGACGAATGAAGTGACGCGCGTCTATTTTGCCAGCAGTGCGAAGACGGAGAAGGGACAGCTGGCGGAGGATCTCAAGGCTGTGTCGGGGCCTGTGCCGGACGCGGCTGCTGCGCAGCGGTTGTCGAAGGACATGATCTACAACTCGCTGCTGCATACGACCTGCGTTGCGACGATGATGTCTGCTGGTCATGCGCCCAATGCGCTGCCGGGGAGCTCGGTCGCGAACGTGAACTGCCGCATCTTTCCCGGCCATTCGCAGGAAGAGATTCGCCAGGAGCTGATTCGCATCTTTGCCGATCCGACGCTGACGGTGCAGTATGTCACGAACTCTGGCGAGGTGCTGGAGAAGGGGTCGGATCGTAAGTCGATGGCTCCGCCGCCGCTGGAGCCGGTGGTGTTTAAGCCGCTTGATGCGACTGTGAAGTTGATGTGGCCCGGGATACCGGTGATCGCTGAGATGGAGACTGGGGCGTCCGACAGTATTTACACGATGGATGCGGGGATTCCGAGCTATGGGTTCTCGGGTATGGGTGTGGATCGGGATGATGACCGTGCGCATGGCCGCGATGAACGCATTCGCGTTGTCGATTTCTATAGCGGAGTCGAGTTTGAGTATTTGTATCTGAAAGCACTTACTTCGCAATAGACTTTCCGCGTGAGTTCATCTCTATTTTTTCTGGGGCGCGGGGAAGCCTGCGTGCCTGAGCAGCCATGCCTCCTGTTGCCGATAGACGGGAGTCGAGAGGACCATGCTGGTTGTGGGCATTCCATAGGGGAGCAGGCGTTCGATGAGGGGCTCCAGCTGATCGATGGAGGAGAGTCGGACCTTGATGAGGAAGGCTTCTCCTCCGGTGATGTGATGGCACTCCTGTACGGCGTCGATGGTGGGGAGGAACTTGAGGAAGGGACGGTAGTGGGTGTTGTCGCAAGTGAGCCGGATGAAGGCGATGACCGAGTAGCCAAAGGCTTTTTCGTCAAGCATGGCGCGGTATCCGAGGATGACTTTGGCGCTCTCCAGTTGATGGATTCGCTCGGCTACGGCGGAGGGCGAAAGACCTACCTTGCGGCCAAGCTCTGCGTAGGAAGTTCGGGCGTCTTCGGCAAGCATACGCACGATGTTGTAGTCGATGGGATCCAGATCATGAGCCATGGATATCCGCCTCTCCGCTTTTGAAATTCAACGTTAGAATCTGTCGTATCTCTGACGCTTTACTGCCAGTGTATCGTGCGCTGAACGAGCCCTATTTGATTGATTCACTTCTTTCTTATTGTTTCTTCCAATGTTTCCTGTGAGTATTTGGCCATTTTTCGCTGACTTTGCATGGCCTAGCTGAACTTACTCTTCTATGCTGCTTAGTATGGTTGAACTTACTGGAAGATCGTTGACTATTGATGAGGTTGTTCGAGTCGCCCGGGGGCGGAATCCGCTTTGATCGCGGGGACGGCTCTGGACGGTATGAAGATTTCACGCGGCAAGGTGGAGGAAGCACTTCAGAGCCAGACTGCGGTCTATGCGTTGAACACGGGCGTGGGGCTGCTGGCGAATGTTCGGCTTGAAGCCGATGGGATTGAGCAGATGCAGTTGAACCTGGTGCGCTCGCATTGCTGCGGAGTGGGAGAGCCGTTGCCCGAGGATGTGGTGCGGGCGATGATGCTGATCAGAGCAAATATTCTTGCGATGGGCTTGTCCGGGATTCGGCCCGTGGTTGCGGAGCGTTTGTGCGACCTGCTGAATTATGGCATCACTCCGGTTGTGCCGATGCGTGGAAGCGTTGGTGCGAGCGGAGATCTGGCGCCGCTTGCGCATATGGCGCTGGTGCTGATTGGTGAAGGCGAGGCTTTTTTGCTGGAGAGCGGCGCCCGGCGGCGGAGTGCCTGCAACGAGTCGGACTGGAGTCGTTGAAGCTTCAGGCGAAGGAGGGGATCTCGCTGCTTAACGGAACGCAGGCGATGCTGGCGATTGGATGCTTGCAGCTGCATGACCTTGACGAGTTGTTTCAGTCGGCACAGATCGCCGCGGCGCTAACGCTGCAAGCTTTGCGAGGCACGGCGGCGGCGTATGACGAGAGGCTTCATGCGGCACGTCCCCATCCAGGGCAGGTTCATAGCGCGGCGGCTCTACGCGAGTTGCTTGAGGGGTCTACGCGACATCGTTCGAGTACGAGTGTTCAGGATGCTTATTGCCTGCGCTGCGTTCCGCAGGTTCATGGGGCGGTGTGGGACTCGCTGCGTCAGGCGGAGAGGGTGTTCGCGATTGAGTTGAACAGCGCGACGGATAATCCTTTGCTGTTCGAGGATGATTTCGTCTCGGGTGGAAATTTTCATGGAGCGCCACTGGCACTGGTACTGGATCAGCTTGCGATTGCTCTCTGCCAGTTGGCGGGCATCTCTGAACGGCGAACGGAGAGGCTGATGAACCCGAGTTTGAACGAGGGGCTTCCCGCGTTTCTGGCTACGAAGCCGGGGATCGAGTCGGGACTGATGATGGCGCAGGTGACCTCTGCCGCGCTGGTCGCCGAGATGCGGGTTCTGGCTACGCCGGCTTCGGCGTGCTCGATCCCGACGAGTGGGAATCAGGAAGACTTTGTGAGCATGGGGATGACTGCTGCGCTGAAGTTGATGCAGTCTGTAACGCACTGCCGGATGGTGTTGGCGATTGAATGGCTCACGGCGACGCGTGCGCTGGATCTTCGCGGTGATCGATCCGTGTCTCCAATGCTGGACGCAGCTCGCGGGGCGTTTCGAGTCGTGTGTCCAGGGTGGGAGGGAGATACCGTGTTGTCGGGAATTATGGCTGCGGCGGATGGATTTCTCACGAAGACCGATTGGACGTCAACAATGAACACGCGAGAGGTTGTTCACGCATGAGCGCTTACACCCCCATTCGTGCACCGCGCGGAGACACACGCACTGCGCAGGGCTGGATCCAGGAAGCTGCCAAACGCATGTTGATGAACAACCTCGATCCGGAGGTGGCTGAGAAGCCGGAGGAGTTGATCGTCTATGGAGGGCGCGGGAAGGCGGCTCGCAACTGGGAGGCCTACCACACGTTGGTTCACACGCTCGATCGTCTAAAGAACCATGAGACTATGCTGGTGCAGTCGGGAAAGGCTGTCGCGGTGCTGGAGACGCATCCGATGGCTCCGCGCGTGCTGATTGCGAATTCGAACCTGGTGCCACATTGGGCTAACTGGGACGAGTTCGACAAGCTGGATCGTGCGGGTTTGATGATGTATGGGCAGATGACTGCGGGGTCGTGGATCTACATCGGGACGCAGGGGATCCTTCAAGGGACCTACGAGACCTTTCTAGGAGCAGCGCAGAAGTACTTCAATGGTTCGTTGAAGGGGACGATCACGGTGACTGCCGGACTGGGGGGCATGGGGGCGCGCAGCCGCTCGCGGTGAAACTTGCAGGAGGCGTGAGCATTTGTATTGAGGTGGACGAGAGCCGGATTCAGCGTCGCATTGCTACGCGATATCTGGATGAGGTGGCGACGTCGCTGGAAGATGCGATTGCGCGGGCAACGGCGGCTCGCAAAGAGGGTCGCGCGGTTTCGATAGGTTTGCTTGGGAATGCAGCGGCTATCTTGCCGCAGGTTGTGCGATCTGGTTTTGTGCCTGACATTGTTACAGATCAAACGAGCGCTCATGACCCACTCTACGGCTACTGGCCGGTCGCCAAGGAAGATGAAGACTTGACCGCGCAGCGCAGTCGGGAACCGGAGCGATATCTTGAGCGTGTGCGCGCCGATATCGCTCAGCATGTTCAGGCAATTCTGGAGCTGCAGCGCCGGGGCGCCGTATGTTTTGACTACGGCAACAATCTGCGAGCGCAGGCAAAGATTGCCGGGGTAAACGACGCATTCGACTACCCGGGATTCGTTCCTGCGTTTATTCGTGATTCTTTTTGCGAAGGGCGGGGACCGTTCCGATGGGTTGCACTCTCGGGTGATCCGGCTGATATTGCGGCCACCGATGCGGCGCTGCTCAAACTTTTTCCTGATGATGCACGCTTGAATCAGTGGCTTCCCTGGGCAGGAGAGCACGTCGCGTATCAGGGATTGCCTGCGCGAATTTGCTGGTTAGGCTATAGGGAACGCGACAAGGCCGGCCTGCTCTTCAATCAAATGGTGCGAGACGGGCGCCTGAGGGCTCCGATTGTGATTGGTCGTGACCATCTGGATGCTGGGTCGGTCGCGAGTCCGTATCGTGAGACCGAGGCTATGCTCGACGGCTCGGATGCGGTTTCCGATTGGGCGTTGCTAAACTTTGCTACAGGGATCGCGAGCGGAGCGGGGTGGATGAGCTTCCATCATGGGGGTGGTGTCGGTATGGGATACAGTCAGCATGCCGGGTTGGTCGCTGTGGCAGACGGCAGCGAGGAGGCCGATCAGCGGTTGCGACTCTGTCTTACGAACGATCCAGCGATGGGCGTGATTCGCCATGCCGATGCGGGGTATGAGAAGGCACACAGAGTCGCGGCTGAGCGTGGCCTTGATATGCCGAGCGTCCAGACCACAGATTCTGCCGGGGCGAAATGAGCGAGTTGCTTCTCACCGGAATCTCCCAGTTGGTTACTCCGTTTGGGCAAGGAGCGAAGCGCGGGGCGGCGATGGGGCAACTGCGGATCGTTCAACGGGCGCGAGTTGCTATCGATTCGGGTGTGATTTCCTGGATTGGACCGGAGCATGAGTGGCGCGGTGATGCCGAATCGGTGATTGATCTGAACGGTCGCGCAGTCGTTCCTGGACTTATCGATCCTCATACCCATGCGGTGTGGGCAGGTGATCGTCTCATCGACTTTGAAGCGCGAAGTGCAGGGGCGACCTACGAAGAGATTCTTGCGGCAGGCGGCGGGATCTGGCATACGATTCGTGAGACCGCTGCTAAAAGCATCGAGGAGATGGCGGAGCTTGCATTGCCTCGAATTCAAGCTCTCCAACGTTCTGGCGCTACGACAATTGAAGTGAAGTCTGGTTATGGGTACACCCTCGAAGCAGAGTTACGAATGCTGGAGGCTATCCGCTTATTGCAGCAGCGGACACAGAGTCGCTTGATACCCACGTTGCTGGTACACATCTGCCCTGACGGGTTTGCCGAACGGCAAGCTTATCGCGAGATGGTTTGCAGCGAGCTGATACTAGAGGTTGCAAGGCGTGGTCTTGCTTCCGCAGTGGACATCTTTGTTGAGCGTCATGCCTGGAGCGCGGAGGACGCGAGGATCGTGCTCGCTTGCGCGCAGGCAGCTGGTTTGAGCATCAAACTGCACACCGAACAGTTTCAGCAAGTCGGCGGCCTTGAGGTTGGAGTGGCGATGGGAGCCCTGAGTATCGATCATCTTGAGGCCTGCTCGCTTGAACAGTGTGAGTTGGTTGCGAGGTCGAAGACGATTGCAACGATCCTGCCGGGGGTGAGTCTTCACTTAGGCCTTCCCGCTGCACCGGGTCGTGCGCTGATCGATGCCGGAGCTGCGGTGGCCATCGGAACCGACCTGAATCCTGGTTCCAGTCCGCTGTTCTCCGCATCTGCTGCAATGGCTCTGGCGGTACGGCTGAATGGATTGACCGCACCTGAGGCGTTGACCGCGTCCACTGCGAATGCTGCGGCGGCGCTTGGCCTGTTGAATGTTGGACGGCTGGAGGTTGGAATGCATGCAGATTTACTTGTTCTTGAGAGTTCAGACTGGCGGGACCTGCCTTACACGCTTGGGCAAAATATGGTGCGCGAGGTCTGGGTCGCCGGACGAAAGCAGGCTGCATGAGCATGTCTTACCGGCCGGATCTTGTTTATGTTGATGGACGCTTTCGCAGTGGTTATGAACTTGTAACGGACGCCGGAACGATCGTCTCCATTGGGCCAGTGAAGGCGGAGGATGCTGGGGGCGAGGGCGTTTCCGGTGTTCGCCGTTTGCCCGGTCGTGCTCTGTTGCCGGGAATGATTGATATTCATTCGCACTCTTTCCAACGTGCGCTACGTGGCAAGGCGGAGTCGAGACGCAGGAGTGGGCCTGATTTCTGGTCGTGGCGCAACATCATGTATCGCTGTGCGCTTGCGCTGAGGCCGGAGGAGATCTACGACGTCGCCCGCATGGCGTTTCTTGAGATGACGCTTGCGGGCATCACTACAGTTGGGGAGTTTCATTATCTCCATCGCACGCCCGCGGGCGAGGCCTATGCTGATCCGAATTTCCTGGCGAAACAGGTGATTCGCGCTGCAGAAAGTGTTGGCATAAGAATCGTGTTGCTTCGCTGTGCCTATGTTCGTGCAGGCTTCGAGCTTCCGCCGGATTCTGGCCAGATCCGTTTTATCGAACCGGATGTGGAGCGGTTTTTGGGTGATTCGGAGACGTTGCGGAATGAGATTGCAGCGATGGCTTCGAGCGTTAGCTTCGGGCTTGCTCCGCATAGTGTTCGCGCTGTGCCACGTGATTACCTCAAAGCGATTTCGTGCTGGGCGCAAACGCATGGTATGCCTCTGCATATGCACGTTGCGGAACAGCCTGCGGAGATTGAGGCTTGCGTTGCTGAATATGGAGCGACTCCTTTTGAGTTTCTCGATGAGCTTGGGCTGATGACGCCAGACTTTACCGCGATCCATGCGATCCATCTGCAGGCTGGCGAGATGGAGCGGATGGGGCGTGGAAAGATTACGGTGGGGGCTTGTCCTACGACGGAGCGAAATCTCGGCGACGGGATTCTTGATGCGGATGCTTTGATTGATGCGGGCGTGTCGATTGCCTTTGGAACTGATAGTCACACTCAGACAGATGCGCTTGAAAATGCCCGGGAGCTGGAATCTAATTTGCGTCTGCGGCACTTGCAACGGGCGGTTCTCGACGGGCGGCAGGGTGAGTCTTTGCCTGTTTTGCTCTTCGATTTTGCGACACGTGCTGGTGCGCGGTCGCTGCAGGTCGTGGCTGGTTCGCTGGAGGTTGGAAAGGCCGCCGATTTCTTCACGGTCGATCTCTCCGAGGCTTCGATTGCGGGGAGTCTGCCCGATGAGTTGCTGACGAATATTGTCTTTAGCATGTCTCCGAGAGCGATCCGGGATGTTGCCGTCGATGGTCGGGTCATCGTGGCCGATGGGCGTCATGCGATGCAGGATGAGATTGTAGAGGCTTTTCGCAGCTTGCAGATGCGGCTCGGGACAGAGCTATGATTCGTCCGCAGACATTGCTTCAGGAGTTGGTGGCGATCCCGAGCGTATCCAGCATGAGCAACCGCCCGGTGGTGGAATGGATTCAGAGATTTCTTGAACCGCTAGGGTGGCATCATCGTCTGTTTTGCTATGACGATGCGGCGGGCGTGGAGAAGGTGAATCTTGTAGTTTCCCCACACCCGCTGGGAGAGGGGCGGATTGATGCTGAACTTGCAATTGTCTGCCATACCGATACGGTTCCCTTCAGTGCTGAGTGGGCGCAGGCAACGGAGCTACGTGAGCGGGATGGGATGCTTCATGGTTGCGGCGCGTGCGATGTAAAGGGTTTTCTTGCTTGTATGCTTGCCGCGGTATCCTCGATGAATCTTGGTGAGATGAGAGAGCGGTTGTGCCTGGTGTTTACAGCGGATGAAGAGGTGGGTTGCCGGGGGCTCGCTTCCTTCTTGAGTCGGACGCTATTCGTGCGCGGTATGCGATTGTTGGGGAGCCTACGTCGCTTACTCCCGCGCGTGCCGGCAAAGGCTATTGCCTTGCGTCGATCAAGGTAACGGGGCGAGCTGCACACAGTGCCTTTCCTGAGGCTGGCCGATCGGCCATCTTTTCGGCCGCACGGTTGCTGCGAGAGATCGAGATTCTGGCGCAGGAGTTGATGCTGGACCGGAACGATGCCTTTTCTCCGCAGTGGACGACTTTGAACGTTGGTGAGATTCGCGGGGGAACGGCCAAGAATGTTGTTCCCGCTGAGTGTTCTTTTTGTTGGAGTGGAGACCTATTCCAACGCAACGACCGGAGGTTGTTCTTGAGGGGCTGCAGGAAATCATTGGCCGCCTCAGCGCGGAGAATCGCCAGGAGGGACTTGAGATTCAGGTCGAGGTTCTAAGAATGGAGGGAGGGTTTGAGACTCGCGTCGATAGTGCTGTAATCCAGGCCGTTTTGAAAGATTCTGACTCGAAGATCCAGACTATCGCCTTTGGAACTGAGGCGCCATGGCTCGCTCGAATGGGCGCCGAAGCTGTGGTGATCGGGCCGGGATCTATGCTGACAGCGCATAGCCCGCGGGAGTGTGTGCCGATTACAGAACTTGATGAATGCGTGTTGATCCTGCGCAGGGCGATTGAGGAGCTCTGCGGCTAGGCGTGGAGTGCGGTGGTTCGATTGGATTTTTTGTCGACGTTTTAGATACGCTGAGGTGATCTATTGAGCTGCCTGAACTAACGCAGGATTTGTTGTGGCTATGTTGGCCACTAGTTCTCCAAACAACGAGTTGGCCCAAGCGAACCAGCTTCTCGTGAACTTTGTGGCGTCGTTGCGGTTGAAGGTTTCGTGCATGAAGCCTGATCCGGCGCTGGCCTGCTTCAGCATGGCGAGGGCGTGGGCAATCTCTTTGTCCGATTGACTGGTGAGGGCGTAGATGGTGATGGCCATTGGCCAGATCATGTCTTTGCCTTCGTGGGGCCCGCCGATCCCCTCGCCTGCAGTGCCCTGGAAGAACCACGGATTGCGATCACTCCAGACGAAGCTGCGGGTGCGGGCGTAGAGGGCGGCATCAGGTGAGCTGTTGATGTACGGAAGCGCAAGCAGGCTGGGGACGTTGGCGTCGTCCATCAGGAGTTGACTGCCGTAGCCGTCCACCTCGTAGGCCCAGACGGTGCCGTGAGGAGTCTGCGCCACGGCGTGCTGTTGAAGCGCCTTATTCACCTCGCCAGATAATGCGATGGCTTCGTTTGCGAGAGCTGAATCATCCAGGATCTCGTTGGCCATCTGCGCCAGATAGCCGAGCGCTGTGACGGCGAAGAGATTGGACGGGACGAGGGAGGGGAAGGTGCAGGCATCATCCGACGGTCGAAACCCAGATGCGATTAGACCGACAGGCCGGACCGGAGCACCGTATCCGTCTCCAGGCAAGGTTTCGGTGGGCGTCTTTGAGGTGCGTTGAAAGTGGTAGGGTCCAGGGCCTTGCCTGCGCTGCTGAACGCGCATCGTCTCCACCGCTAGCTTCATCGCAGCGCGCCAGGTTTCATCGAAGGGAGAGGTGTCGCCGGTGGCGCGCCAGTACCCGTAGGAGAGACGGATCGGATAACAAAGGGAGTCGAGCTCCCACTTTCGCTCGCCAACGCCGCGCTTCATCTCGGTCGCATCCGTCCTGCTCCACTCAAGCGGCGGGGCGTCGAGATTCGCCATGAAAGCATTGGCGTAGGGGTCGATGAGGATGCATCTGGCCTGTCTGCGGATGATGCCCTCGAGCATCCGGCGCAGCTGCGGGTCTTTCGCAGCCAGAGGGAGATAGGGCCACACCTGGGCTGAGGAGTCGCGCAGCCACATCGCGGGGATATCCCCTGTGATGACTGCTGTATCCGGTTTGCCTTCGAAGGTGCCGAATTCTACGGTCGTATCGAGTGTGTTCGGATAACAGTTTGCAAACAACCACGCCAGTTCGAGATCGCCGATCCTGCTGCTCACGTCCGTGAGGTAGGCCTCAACGGCTGAGCTGCGAAATCTCCTGTCCTGGATCGCGGGGCGTTTGGAGGTAAATGAGGAAGGCGTAGCGCCTGCGAACATGGTCGAAGGTTGCAGCACGGCAACTGTTGCGGCTCCTGCCGCCATTCGGAGCGTCTCTCGGCGGCTGATTTTACCTTGTGTCATCTTTTGATCAAGAGCTCCAGATATGGGGTTTTGAACATCCCCCTTATCCCAAACCTGTATGCTTCCTAACAATATTTCACAGAGATGACTTTTTGATCGCAGATTAGTCAATATTTTGATCGAATTATCTCACTGTTCAGTTTAGTCTACGTCAATAGAGTAGGTGTTACGAAGGCAGAGACCTGTCTGAGTGACCTTCCACTTTGCGATTCAGTGTTCAGACTCAATATTTAGGGAGCATCAGTGATTTCCAGAAGAACATTCCTCGGCCGCGTCTCGGCCGTCTGTGCAGTGGGCGCGACTGAGACCAGTGCGTTCGGCAAAGTTGTCCATGGGTCCTCGAAGACTGATACTACCTTCGATGCCGCATCGCTGGTTGATATCAGGATTGGAACCGGCGGCCATGGGCATACGTTCCCTGGAGCTACGGTACCGTTCGGTGCGGTCCAGCTCAGTCCTGATACCTTCAATGATCAATGGGATTGGTGCTCGGGCTATCACATCTCCGATACGTCGATTATGGGCTTCAGCCATACTCACCTGAGCGGCACGGGATGCGGCGATCTGCTCGATTTTCTGGTGATGCCTGGTACTGGCGAGTCGAAGATTGTTCCTGGTCCGCGCAGTAATCCGGATGCGGGCTATCGCTCGCGCTTCGACCATGCAGACGAACATGCCGAACCGGGTTATTATTCTGTTCTTCTGAAGGACTATGGAGTTCGCGCGGAGTTGACCGCGACGGAGCGTACCGGGCTGCACCGATACAGCTTCCCTACGGGCAAGGATGCTCCGAAGTCTGGTCATATCATCGTCGATCTTGAGCATAGCTACGCCTACAACGGGCAGTCGGCCGTGGTCACGGCTTCGCTCGAACGTACCGCGCCGGACACGCTCGCGGGTGGGCGCACCACCAAGGCCTGGGGCGACGGACGGCAGATCTACTTCACGATGAAGTTCTCTCAGCAGCCGACTCGGGTTGTCTTCTATCAAGAGGGGGCCGAGGTTCCGGTAGGGACGCAGCCGCTGATTGGAAAGTCCTTGAAGTGCGTTTTGTTCTTCGATACGGCGAAGGATCCGGTGATTCTGGTGAAGACCGGGATCTCGGGCGTCAGCGCGGAGTCTGCTGCGAATAATCTGAAGGGTGAGCTGCCGGGATGGGACTTTGAAAAGGTCCGCCGCAGCGCGCGGCAGAAGTGGAATCAGCAGCTCTCGCGCATCAAGATCAAGACTGAGAATGAGACCCATCAGCGAATCTTTTACGCTGCGCTGTACCACGCTTGCGTTGGACCTTCGCTGTTTGATGACGTTGACGGGCGCTATCGCGGAATGGATAAGCAGATTCATCAGCTGCAGGATGGCCAGAGGAACTACACTGCGTTTTCACTGTGGGATACGTATCGTGCGGCTCACCCTCTCTACACGCTGATGTCGGCCGATCGTGTGCCTGACTTTGCAAACGCTCTGATCCGAATGGCGGAGGAGAGCCCGTCTGGTATGCCCGTGTGGCCGCTGCAGGGCTGCGAGACCGGGACAATGACCGGCTATCACTCTGCTGCCGTGATCGCGGAGGCGTGTAACAAAGGCATCGCAGGTGTGGACTACGAGCGCGCCTACAAGGTGATGATGAAACGCGCCATGGTGGATGATTATCGCGGTCTCGGATACTACCGTTCGAAGGGGTACATCCCTTGCGACCTCGAAGAAGAGTCGGTCAGCAAGACGTTTGAATATTGCTATGACGATTGGTCGATCGCACACGTCGCGAAGAAGCTGGGTCACTCGGACGATGCAATGATGCTGGTGGAGCGATCGCGCAACTATCGCAACTACTATGACCGCTCGATGAACTTCGCACGGCCCAAGCTGGCGAATGGTGAATGGGCGGGCCCTTTCGATCCGCTGGAGATGGGTACGTCGAAGAAGTGGCGCGACTTTACCGAATCGAATTCATGGCAGACTACGTTTGGGATTCAGCACGACGCGGCAGGGTTGATTGAGATCCTTGGCGGGCAGAAACAGTTTCTTGAGAAGCTCGATGAGTTGTTCGATCAGCCTTCGACGCTTCCTGCCGATGCTCCGCCGGATATTGCCGGACTGGTGGGTCAGTACGCTCACGGCAACGAGCCGTCGCATCACATCGCCTATCTTTATTCCTACGCGGGCCAGCCGCACAAGACACAGGCGCGCGTGCGCATGCTAATGGAGAAGATGTATGCCGCACTTCCGGATGGGTTGCAGGGTAACGAAGACGTGGGCCAGATGTCGTCCTGGTACATTCTGAGTTCCCTGGGCTTTTATTCTGTTGATCCCGTGAGCGGCAACTACATCTTTGGAACGCCTCTGTTCGATCAGGTCGGTGTGCAACTTGGCAACGGCAAGCAGCTTGAGATTATTGCGCATCGTCACTCGCCGACCGATCAGTATATTCAGTCAGTCACCTTCAATGGAAAGCCGTATACAAAATCCTGGTTCAATCATCGGGATATTGTGAATGGGGCGCGCATCGTCTTCGAGATGGGGGACAAACCGAATCTTGAGTTCGGATCCCAACCAGCAGATGTGCCTCCTTCCTTGACTCTTGAGAGCGCATAAACCGCTCGATTTATCAATCCTGTTCCAGCCCGAACGACGAGGCCTTGATGACGAAATTGCTGCTCTGTCTTCTCCTTGCTGCGCCAACAGTCTTCGCACAGACGAAGACGCTGTTCTATATGACCGATCATCCCGACTCTGTGCGCGACTTCATGGAGCATCAGACCAAGATCGATATCATCGTGCCGACCTGGTATGGCGTGGATTCGAATGGACTGGTGTACGGTGAGCCGGATCCGAGCGTGATGCGCGTCGTGAAACAGCGACACATCTCACTGTTTCCTATCATCGCTATCTTTGATAAGACCGGCGTTCATTCGTTGCTTACCAGCGATAAGGCGCAGACGGCACTGATCGCTTCATTGATCTCTGAGTGCAAACAGAATGGTTATGATGGCTTTCAGCTCGACTTCGAGAATATCTCCTGGACTGACCGTGATGTCCTCTCGGCCACGGTCAAGCGCATCGCCGATGCCATGCACCGAGAACACCTACAGTTGCAGATTGCGGTCGTTCCTAATGCGCCAGGGCACCCGGGTCACAGCGCCTTCAGCAAGTGGATCTTCGCAGACTGGCGTGGCGTCTTCGATCTGAAGGCGCTTAGTGAGTCGGTAGACCTGATCTGCCTGATGACCTACGATCAGCACACTCGATGGACTACGCCTGGGCCGGTCGGGGGATGGGTGTGGATGAAGGAGAATCTGGACTATGCGCTGAAGGTCGTGCCGAGGAGAAGCTATCGCTCGGTATCGCGCTTTATGGATATCACTGGTACGCCGGCGATCCAGGTCTGAACGAAAAGGAACAGAAGCCAAACATCACGGCAGATTACATCAGCGCGATTGACTCTCAGACCCTGCGTGATACTTACGACGGTCATGAGCAGTGGGACCCCGAGGATCACAGTGCTTATTTTTTCTTTTATCGAGATCAGATGCGCGAGTGGATCTTCTATACCGAGAAACGTGGGTTTGCTGATCGCTATAACCTAGCCAAGGAACAACACCTGCAGGGGATTTGTGCGTGGGTTCTGGGTCAGGAAGATAACGCTATTTGGAGCGTTTTGCCCGAGCGGTAATAGCGTTGAGAATCGGGGGCGATTCAACACACCTGTGAACAGATCCCTCTGGTCGAACTCCGGGTTATGCGAGACCTTCTTTCGACATGGAGGCAGATCGGCTCTCCGGGTCGGAAGAACCTGGAAGCGGTTGAAGGCGTGAAATTGATGACGCGCCCTAGTTGGCAGGAAGCTGAACGGAGTCCCAACCTCCGCCGAGTGCCATCTGCAGCTGGGTGCTTGCCACGATTCGCCGGGCAATCAAAGCGGCGGCAGCTCTTTCGTCTGTCAATTCGATTGTCTGATTTGTCAGCACTTCCAGATAGGGAGCGAGGCCGCGCTTATAGCGAAGCGTCGAGAGCTCGGTGCTCTTCTGCGCCGCATCCACTGCCTTAGCCTGCACGGAGGCCTCCTGCTCCAGCACTCTCAAGGCAGAAAGCTGGTCCTCTACATCACGAAATGCAGACAGTACTTGCTCGCGATAGAGCGCGGTGGCTTGTTCTCGCTGGGCCACGGCAAAGTCCATCTGGGCCCTCCTGCGACCTGCATCGAACAGAACTTCGTTGGCCGAAGGTCCTGCGCTCCATTGCGCGCTGGAGGAGTTGAAGATTTTGCTGATGGCGGAGCTTTGCACGCCGGCTCCTGCTCCCAGGAAGATCGTGGGATAGTAGGCAGACTTAGCGACACCAATCAAAGCATTCGCAGAGGCAACACGACGTTCTGCGGCAGCGATGTCTGGCCGCCGCTCGAGCAGCTCCGAAGGAACACCCGTGGGGATGCTGGGGGGATCACCGGCGATGGGCCGCTCAGCGATATGAAAGCCTGTCGCGGGTTCTCCGACAAGCACCGCAATCGCATGTACAAACTGTTCGCGCTGCACACCGAGATCGATTAGTTGTGCGCGGGTCTCTTCCAGTTGCGCCCTTGCCTGTTGAACATCACTGTCGGAACTAAGGCCCCCTTGAGCCGGTCTTCTGTAAGTTGGAGGGTCTCGGTATATGCATCGAGTGTGGAACGAAGAAGCTGCGCCTGCAGATCAACTCCCCGGAGTTGAAAGAAGGTGACGGCGAGGAGTCCTTGCAGACTGAGCCGGGTGTTGGCGAGATCCGCAGATGTAGCCTGAGCGTTGGCTGCGCTCGACTCAATCTGTCTGCGGATGCCGCCCCACAGATCGGGCTCCCAGGAGATGTTCAACGGAATGAGAAAGTCCCAGTAAGATGTCGCTGCGTTTGTCGGTCTTAGCGGCGCATTACTCGAGGCTCGGTTGCGCGATGCAGATCCACCAAGGGATATGGTTGGGTAGAGAGACGCTCGATTCTCCCGAACGAGATCGTGGGCCTGCTCGTAGGCGTGAAGAGCGGCGGCGATGTTTTGGTTTGCAGAGGCACATCGTTGCTCGAGATTGTCCAGCTCGTTGTCCTGATAGATCGACCACCACAGCCCGCGATCGACTCCGTCGGCTGGCTTGGCTGAGGACCAGTCGCCGTTGTGGCCGTCGTCAGTGTAGGCGGGAGGAGCCGGCATAGTCGGAGCCTTATAGTTCGGCCCAACTTTGCATCCGCCCAGCGCCAAGGCGCTGAGGAGCGCTCCTGCAAGCGATAAGCTGCGGACTTTCATCGTTTCCCCTCCGCCGCCTGACTCTGATTGTTTCCGCTATTGACGACTCGAACTTCCTCTCCGTCGACTAGCGAATCGGGGGGTTACCGATGATGGATTCGCCGGGCTTGAGGCCGGCCAAAATTTCGACAGTCGTCCCATAGTCACGACCTGGCGTTACACGCGCCATGTGAACGTGATGATTTGCATCCACAGTCGCGACACGCAATCCGTCCGCTTCCAGAATCATCGCACTGACTGGCACTATCAGAGCGGGTGCGTCGCTCGACACACTTAAATGCACCTCCGTGTAGCTGCCCGGAAGCAGCTCACCCGAGCGATTGTCTACATCCACCTCTGCGAGCAGGGTCCGCGTTGCGGGATCAACGGCGTCGGACGAACGCACCAGCTTTCCTTGAAAGGTGCGACCAGGGTATTGCGGTAGAGTCAACTTCGCGATCGTTCCATTTTTCGCGTCTGGCGAGTAAATCTGCGGGACATTGATAAACACGCGGAGGGTGCGGACGGCGGAGATGTCGAAGATCTCTTTATTTCCCGAAACTGTACCAGCTCCCGCCGTGGTGGTGCTGCCGGTAGTTGAAATGAGCTGTCCAACATCGATGTTGCGGGCCGTGATTACACCATCGAAGGGTGCGACGATACGTTCGAAGGAAACCAACTCTTCCAATCGCTGCACGTTTGCTTCTGCCGAAGTTACCTGTGTGTTCCTCGCCTCGAATGCCTGTACGGCGTTGTCGGTGTCCTGCTGTGAGACGGCGTTGCGGCCGATCAAGTCGTTGTAACGATCCGCCGTTACCTTTGCGATACCGGCGTTGCTCTTAGCGGTAGCAAGATCGGCCTTCGCGGAAGCGAGTTCTTGATCCAGCTCAGGCGTTTCGATCACGGCAAGCAGCTCGCCCTTGCGTACAGGTGCTCCAATGTCGTGATACCAGGCCTTTACATAGCCGGTTGTTCGCGCGTAGATGGGCGCCAGGGTAAAGGCTTGAATATTTCCTGGGAGCACGATCTCGCGGGCATTCTGCTGCATGACCGGTTGCTCCAGGGTTACCGGAGGGGCGGAGGCATTCTCGGTGTACTTCGTCAATTCAGCGCTTGCGTGTTTGCGCGCTATGATGCCAAAGACTGCCACAACGACCGCTATCACCAGTACGATCGCGACGATGGACAGCAATGAACCACGCGAAACCTTCGGTGGCTCATGTCTTGTCTCCTGAGCGTCGCCCCTGGCCGGTTGCTCTTGAGCTATGCCTCGGTCTTGATTCACTTCTGATGTCTTCTGCTCGTCGTGGTTCATTGCCATCTCTCCAAATGCGCTGCCGGCGCAGAGTTTTATATGTTGAACGATCCTGCATTACTCATAGTGATTCTTCCGTGTCTTGTGCCACGGGAGGAGGATCGTTTCGATGCATAAACGAAAAGAAGACCGGAACGAAGGTAAGCGTTCCAAAGGTGGCCAGTAGGAGTCCTCCAATGACGGCACGACCGAGTGGCGCGTTCTGTTCGCCACCGTCACCCAGCCCAAGGGCCATAGGAACCATGCCAATAATCATTGCAAGTGCCGTCATAATGACAGGACGGAACCGCGTGAACCCGGCTGAGAGGGCGGCGTCGAGTGCGTTCATTCCCAAGTCCATTTGCTCTTTCGCGAAACTGACTACGAGAATCGAGTTTGCCGTCGCCACACCCACGCACATGATTGCGCCTGTCAACGCAGGGACGCTGATGTGGGTGCCGGTTAGAAACAGCAGCCACACAATTCCTGCCAAAGCCCCGGGTAGCGCGGCAATAATGATGAATGGATCAAGCCAACTCTGGAAGTTCACCACGATGAGCGCGTAGACAAGCACGATCGAGAAGAGGAGTCCATAAATCAACCCCGTGAAAGAGGTGTGCATCGTCTGAATCTGCCCACGAATATAGACCTCGGTCCCACGAGGCAAATTGCCTTTGCTGTCTTTGACCATCTTTTCGACTCTGGTCGAAACACTTGCGAGATCTGTCCCTTCGACCGCACCATAGATATCGATTACGGGCCGCGCGTTGTAATGGCTTACCGTGCCCTGTTCGGCTCCTCTTCGGATTGACGCCAGATTCGCAAGAATTTGAGGTTGCTGGGTCGATCCATTTGTCGCAATCGGAAAGTTTTCAAGCTGCTGCAAGTTTTGCACGTTATATTGCGGCGTCTGCACGGCAATGTTGTAGCTGACGTGATTTTGAGGATTGAGATAGAACGTCGGATTGGTCTGGAAGCTGCCGCTAAGACTGGTGAGCACGCTTACGGCCACGTCTCGCTGGCTGTAACCGACCTGCTGTGCTCGAGTGCGGTCCACGTCGATCGTCCATGTTGGGAGGTTGAACGGCTGTTGAATTCGCAGGTCGGTTGTCCCGGCGATGTGACTGATCTGCTGCATCATTTGTTCGGCCACGACGCGATTTTGTGCGACCTGCTGTCCAACAACCTGGATGTCAAGCTGCGCCGGTAAACCAAAGTTCAGAATCTGGCTGACCATGTCGGTCGGCAGGTAGTAAAACTCAGTACCGGGAAACTGTTGGGTAAGCTTGTCGCGCAGTTCGTGAGTGTACCCGGCTGTCGGGTGATGCTTCTCGTCGAGCGAGACCAGAATATCTGCGTCTGCGGTACCGACGGGAGCGGAGTTTGAGTAAGAGAGATTCAGGCCGGAGTATGGGATACCGATATTGTCGATAACGGAGGTCAACTCTTTGGCAGGGATCTCCTTGCGGATTACATCTTCGATCTGGTCGCATAGTCTGGCCGTGTCTTCGATGCGGGTGCCAGTGTGTGCACGAACGTGCAGCTTGAACTGTCCTCCGTCCACTGAGGGGAAAAAGTCCTGTCCCAGCCATGGATAGAGCAGAACCAGGGATGCGATCCAGAAACCGGCAATCGAAAAGAGAAATGCGAGCCGATACTCCAAACAAAAGCTCAGCAGACCGTGGTACCAATTGCGAAGTTTTTCGAAGTATTTCTCAAAGCTGAGTTGGAAGCGAACCAACGGATTGCGGCTGACATGCTTTGTTTGTCCCTCTTGATGAGGCTTCAAAAGATACTTCGCCATCGTCGGGACAATGGTTCGCGACAAGAAATACGACGCGAGCATCGCGAAGACAACCGCCTCAGCCAAAGGGACGAACAGGTATCGCGCAACGCCTCCGAGTAAAAACATTGGGACGAAGACGATGCAGATAGAAATTGTCGAGACAAAAGCTGGAACTGCAATCTGAGCGGCACCGTCGAGAATCGCCTGTTCGACTTCCTTGCCCTCTTCAAGATTTCGATTGATATTTTCGATCTCGACTGTTGCGTCATCGACAAGGATGCCGACCGCCAGCGCTAAACCGCCAAGCGTCATGATATTGATTGTTTCGCCGAGCGCGGCCAACATCAACAGAGAACAGATGACCGACAACGGGATGGAGACCGCGATAATAATGGTGGAACGCCAACTGCCGAGAAACAGCAAGATCATCGCGGCTGTAAGACAGGCGGCGATAATCGCTTCGCGAACCACCCCGCTAATCGCTCCTCGAACGAAGACCGATTGGTCAGCGATTGGCTGTATTTTCAGCGCTGGAGGCAATTGTGCGGCGATCAGCGGAAGTTGGGCTCGCACGTTCGAGATAATTTGCAACGTCGAGGCGTTTCCCGTCTTTTGTATTGTCATCAATGAAGCGCGCTGCCCATCTACACGCACGATATTCGTCTGCGGAGGAAATCCATCACGGACATTTCCGATGTCGCGGATGTAAACAGTCGCACCGTTCACCGTCTTTATGGGTAGATCATTCAGCGCCGCAATCGAACTTGGTGCGCTGTTTGTTTCCACCTGATAGTCGACGTGCCCCATCTTCATATCGCCGGCCGGCAGAATGATATTTTGCGTAGATACGGTGTTGACGATATCCGAAGCGGAAAGCCCATAGGCTTGCAGCTTTTGGGTATCGACATCCACCTGTATCTGACGTTGCTTGCCTCCATAGGGAAATGGCGTTGAAGCGCCCTGAACGGTAGCCAGTTGCGTGCGGATGAAGTTGGCGCCGAAATCATATAACTGCTGTTCGCTAAGGCCACGTCCTGACAACCCAAGCTGCAAGACGGGAACGCTTGACGCACTGTACTGAATGACCAACGGAGGCGTCGTACCCTGTGGGTACTGGCGAAGAGCTGTCTGGGAGACAGCCGTAACCTGTGCAACAGCCTGCGAGATGTTTACCGATGGTTGGAAGAAGATTTTTACTACGGAGACACCGTTCAACGTCTGGGATTCGGTGTGTTCGATATCGTTGACCACGGTGGTCAGGTTTCGCTCGAAGGGCAGCACAATTCGATCGCTTAGCTGCTCAGGCGATAATCCCGCGTAGTTCCATACAACGGATACGACCGGGATATCAATGTTCGGAAAGATATCGACCGGCGTCCGCAGCATGACTATGGGGCCGATAACAAACAAGAGCAGCGACAAGACAACAAAGGTGTAAGGTCTCCTAAGCGCGAGACGAACGATCCACATCAAAGCTCCTTGGAACGATACTTTCTTATTTTGCCAACTGCACCGAAGGCTCCATAAGAGATGTCAGTGTGAAACAGCTTCGTTTGAATCAAAAAAACCAAGCGTTTAGAAATCTGATGCGCGACGGCAGAACAAGACTCAAAGTTGCCCGTTGCGGCGTTTTAGAATGGATGCCGTCTTCTTCGCAGGACGCTGATAATCAAGTCGCCGCAAACCTCCGAATACAGCTTCTACCATTGCTTCGGACTCTGAGGCATTCAGTGAGCCGTGGCCGGCGAGCAATCGAAAAATAGTGGGCCCATAGATCAGATCGAGAACAATCTCCCCGTCAACAGCGCTGCGAATCTCCCCACGGTCCACGCCACGCCGCCACATGACACGCGCAGCATCTCTCCGGACGTAGAGGAAACGTTCTCGAAATGAGGCTAGAAAGCCCGGATCACTCTGACCTTCCGCGATGAACTGACAGAAGAGCCTCCCGAGCGTAGAGGTATAGAAAGCGGTCAATGATTTCAGCTGCTCGGTAAAATCTTCTTCGGCCGACCCCGTATCGGGCGTTGCAACCCTGTCCGTCATTCCGGCCAGATACGCGTCCAGGGCCACCATGCTCTTGTTAGGCCACCACTTGTAGATCGTGGCTTTGCTGACGCCGGCCCGCCTTGCGATCGCATCGGCCGTCACTTTGCGCAGTGAGTCGCGCTCCAACAGATGAAGGGTCGCCTTCAGAATGGCCGCCTTTGCCTGGAGACTGCGGTGCCGCCCGCGCCTTCTTGGCTCCTCCGCGTGTTCCAGGATTTGCTGTTTTTGCATACGCCAGTTCTCAACAAAAATTAAGCAGGTCAAACGAGCGTCCAAGTGAATCGAATACTCGCCATTACAGTCTCGGTCAGAGTCCGCAATATTCTGAACTGTACGTTCAGTATAGTTATTAACGGCCGATTTATCGAGTGGTCGACTTTTGCCTTGTGAGATTGTCCGCTAATTTTTTAAATAACAGGGTTACTTGAAAACCATTTACGCATCAATTTCGGTGACGGGCCGCCTGCAACCGCCCGGGGATCAGGCTTCGGAGATTACAGGAGGGAGTTTGTTGTCCGGCATAACGACGCTACTTAAACTGTCAGCCTTTTCATATACTCGGCGTCGATCTTAAGTGCTTCGAGTGGCGGGATGTCATACGCCTCCTGCTCGATAAAGTAGTGCCTGATGCTTGCTTTCTTCGCCGCTTCAAAAACTGGACGATAATCCAGAGTTCCCTTCCCTAATTCAGCGGCAGGAGGCGGCTCCATGACAGATGCTGGCTTATCGGTGTGCTTGAAGTCTTTGACGTGAAGCATGGAGATTCGAGAAGGATAGCGCTGGAGATAGTCCACCGGATTGGCACCACCAACGATGACCCACCCGCAGTCCAACTCGAAGGTCACGAGTTCAGGATCGGTCAGGCGAATCATCTCGTCGAGTGGGACAACTCCATCTTGTTTTCCGAACTCCATCGTGTGGTTGTGATAACCGAATTTCATGCCGGCGGCCTTCAGCTTTTCGCCAAATTTGTTGAACTGATCCGCGTTCCACCGATAGTCCTCCAGGGTGAAGGAGCGGATCAACGAGGGATAGGACATGTCTTTCAGCCGTGATGGATCTTTGATACCAGGGAAGGCGCAGATAATGTACTGCACGCCAATCTCTTTGTTGAAGGCAACAATCTTGTCGAAGTCTTTGCTGAGACTTGAGTAGGGATAGTGGGCGCTCACGCATCTGAGACCTGCCGCCGACATCGCATTCTTGACTTGTTCGGGCGAGTGGTCAAAGTAGCCAGCCGCCTCGACCTCCTGATAACCAAGCGAGGCGAGCTGTTTGAGCGTTCCCTCATAGTCTTTGGCGAGCATCTCGCGGACGGAATAGAGCTGGAGGCCAATCGGCAGGCCAAAGGGTGAGGCCAATAATCGATCACATTTGAGAAGAGAGGAGCTATAGACAACCGCGGCGGTGGCAGACTGGAGGAAGTTTCGACGTGTGTGACGGGTCATCCGGATCCTTTTCACTGATGGAACAATGGTTAGGTCAAATCATCTCTATCGTTTTTCGGCCAGAGCTTGGCCTCTACCGGGGTCGCGCTATGATCAATAACGACCACAGTACATCAATATTTGACTTCCTGGTAATACTCGCAAGGACGACGTGTAGCGAATCATTAGATGGGAGAGGTATGCAGCCCCGGAGGATGACCGATCGCCTCCTCTTGCCAGAATAAGGAGCAAGAGATCGGCGACCGATCCCTCGTCCACCCCGAGGGTCTCGGTCGCGAAAAGACTACGGAAAGGCAGGAGAAGGGCGGTAGCCGGACCGACCGGCAAAGTTTTCTCCTGTTACGTGAGACAGAGCATCGTCACTGGTAATAGGTATTTCCTCCAAGTAAGTGGACTGCGCCCTGCAGAGTCCGGAACCGTCAGGAGCCTGCGAGGGTCTGTCAACGACGTTATGGAGACGAGAGAGAGATTACCAGTGCCACGTGGCGAAATATTTCTATAGCCAAATGCGATGGCGAAGCGCGGCAGGCCTCTGAGTGGCGCAGGTTCTGTTACGAGAGAAACGCGCGCGCAACGCGTTCCGCTACGAGAAGAACTTGGGTCTCGCTCAGAGACGCAAATGCAAAGACGAATTGCACGTGACCCATACGCTCTACCGCAGAACATGCCGGCCAATAGACGCGCTCTAACCGAACCCCGGCGGCAAGCGCGCGCTCGAAGGCCTCTTGTTCAGAGAGGTCAATCTGGAAATCGGCCAGGAAGTGCATCCCTGCGTGGTCTCCATAGACCGTGACTCTGCGTCCGAAGTGTTTTTGCAACGATTCGACCAGGAGGGCGCGCCGGTTGCGGTAGATGACCCGCATCTTTCTAACATAGGGTTCAAGATGTCCCTCGGTGAGAAAGTCTGTGAGGATGCGTTGATCAATTGAAGAGCTCTGCAAATCACAGAGCAGTTTGCCGCCCGTGAATACGTCCTGAAAAGGACGGGGAACGACGAGATAGCCCAGTCTTAAGGTCGGAAATAAGAGTTTGGAAAAGGTCCCGATATAGAGGACCGGAGCGTCGGGCACCATTCCCTGTATAGAAGGGAGAGGCCTTTCGTTGTATCGATACTCGCTATCGTAGTCGTCCTCCAGGATGAGTGCGCCTGCTTGTTTTGCCCATGCCACTAAGTCCATACGGCGTGACATCGAGAGCGAGACCCCCGGGGATACTGGTGCGAAGGCGTCACATAAACGAGTTTGACAGCTTTGTCGCCGTGCTTTTTGAGTTGCGAGACTTGCATGCCGTTCCGGTCGACCGGAATAGGCAACACGGTGGCTCCCTGGGAGTCGAAGATTCGTCCTGCAAATCGATAACCCGGGGCCTCCATCGCGACGCAATCGGATTGATCCAGAAAGATTCTTGCGGCGAGGTAAAGTGCCTGTTGAGATCCGCTGGTGATGATGATCTGATTCGGATCGCAGACGACGGCGCGAGACATGCGCAGATAGTGGGCGACGGCTATTCGCAATTCGGTACTGCCATTGAACTCCTGGGTATATTGCAGGAGTTTTGGAGGGTCCTCCTGCATGCGTCGAACCCACAGCCTGGTCCAAAGCCTTCGAGGAAAGGCGGTTACATCCGGTCCGTGAGAGTCCAGGCGAAGCATCTCGGGTGGATTGGGCGGCCGGATTGGCGCGTCGATGATCGAGCCGTAGCGGGAGAGTCGCACTGGTGCATAACTCTGGACCTGCGGATCGATTTCGACTGTCACCCCGGACGCGTACATGTCCGTTTCCGGCAGAGAGGAACAGACAAAGGTTCCCGAGCCGCGCCGGGTTTCAAGATATCCCTCCGAGACCAATCGCTCGTAACATTCGGTGACGGTAATTCGCGAGACGCCAAGGGACGAGGCGAGAGCCCGCGAGGCAGGTAGTTTGGTCCCTGCTTCGAACCTACCTCCGACGATCCCGTCGCGCAGGCCGTCGTAGATCTGGCGATAGAGGGCTATCGGCGAGACGGGATCGAGATTGAGGGCTACTTCCATGGCATCAGACTAAATGCTTTACGTTCCGGGCCTAACGCTTGTTCCCAGGATAGTTGGCCTCACGAACCAGGTCTCCCAATCCCGGGCTTTGCGTTATTGCGACAGCGCTAGCGGTCGACTGCGAGGTCGAGACCCGATTTGGTGCGCACAAGGGCCCGGACGATGGAGGTGGCGGCGGGTTCGACGGTGTCGGAGCGGGCGTGGGTGGAGGCGAGTTGGAGACCGTAGACGAGATCGCTGCTCGTTTGGAATCAATGCGGTTGCGGGCCAGGGCCGCGACGAGCAGGGAGATGGAGATCTGGATGGACTCGACATCTTCAAGGGGAGGTCGAGTTCTATTGACATCCATCGACTTCTAGGTATAACTTGCTCGATACCGAGAAGTAGAGGGGTAGTGATGGCGAGAAACGATTTTCAGGGAAGTCTTGACTTGCTGGTTCTGAAGACACTCTCTCAGAGAGGGGAGCTGCATGGGTATGGGATTGTTCTGCATATCCAGCGAGCCTCTGAGGAGTTGCTTCGCGTGGAGGAGGGTTCGCTCTATCCTGCTCTTCACCGCATGGAGCAGAGTAAATGGATCAGCTCCGAGTGGGCACTGACAGAGACAAACCGCAGAGCGAAGTACTACAAGCTGACGGCTGTGGGGCGGAAAGAGTTGCAGGATGCGGAAGAGAGCTTTGAGCAACTGGTGAAGGGCATCCGCGCGATGTTGCAGTACGCATGAGGTGATTCCATGTCGCTTGTTCGGCGCATTACGAATCTTTTCTCCCGCTCGCGCGTAGACCGTGAGATCGACGCCGAGCTTCAGTCGCACCTTGACCTGCGGATAGACCACAACCTGGCTGCCGGTATGACCGCCGTCGAGGCGCGACGCGACGCTCTGGTGCGGTTCGGCAACCCCACCGCGACAAGAGAGCGCGTTGCCTCGGCTGATGTGGCGCTCGGCCTGGAGAGCATCTGGTCCGATGTTCGCTACTCGGCTCGGCAGTTGCGCCGCTCTCCAGGATTCGCGCTTACAGCGGTGCTGACGTTGGCGTTCGCCATCGGCGCGAACGCCGTGGTCTTCGGGATATTGAATGGACTTATTCTGCGGCCGCTGAATGTGCCGCAGGCCGAGAGCCTGTATGGAAGCGAGTATGGGGACGGCGCAGGATGGCAGTCGTATCCGAACTATGTCGATCTGCGAGATCGCAATCACAGCTTTGAGGCGCTGGCAGCGTTTAATTTCTCCTTTGTGGCGGTGCAGACGGGCAAGGACCTCTCCGTATCTGCTGGCTTTGCCACGAGTGGAAACTACTTCGACGTGTTGAGGATTGAACCTTATCTTGGTCGCGTCTTTCACAGCTCCGACGAGCATGGCCCGGATAGCGCGCCGTATGTTGTGCTGAGCTATGCATATTGGCATAGCCGTTTTCAGGATGATCGGGGTGTGATTGGCCGTGTCGTTCGGTTGAACCAGCATCCTTTCACCATCATCGGTGTAGCGCCGCAGGGATTTCAGGGCACGCTGCTGTTTATCTCTCCGGACTTCTTTGTGCCGATCGTCAACCAGGCGCAGCTGGCTGCAGGCTTCGACCTGAATGCGCGTGCAAACAACACAGGCATCTTCGAGGTTCTAGGTCACCTGAAGCCGGGTGTGACTCCTGCTCAGGCTGTCGCGGATATGAACGCCGTGGGTGCGTATTTGCAGAAGACTTATCCCAAGGAGTCGGTTCATAAGAGTTCTACGTTGTCACGCACGGGACTGACATCCTTTCGCCGTCCGGTGGAGGGGTTCATTGCGGGGTTGATGCTGCTGGCCGGATTGATTTTGCTGGCAGCGTGCGCCAACCTGGGCAGCTTGTTTGCGGCTCATGCTGCGGACCACACCCGCGGGGTTGCACTGCGGCTCGCACTTGGTTCGAGTCGTAGACGCATCTTGCAGCAGCTATTCACCGAAGCAATGCTGATCTCATTGGCTGGAGGCGCTGCGGGGCTGCTGGGCAGCGTCGTTCTGTTGCGACGGCTGAGCACGTGGCAGCCGTTTTCGGACGCGCCGATCCATCTGCCTGTGACGCCGGACGCAACAGTTTACGTAGTGGCTGTGGCTTTGGCTGTAGTGAGCGGACTGCTGTTCGCCATCGTTCCCGTGCGGCAGGTGCTTCGGACGAATCCGTATGAGATCGTCAAGGCGGGATCGAACGTTCGTCTCGGACGGAAGGTGACGGCGCGCGACGTGCTGCTTGTCGTTCAGATTGCGATCTGCGCGCTGCTCGTTACCTCTTCGATGGTGGCGCTGCGGGGACTGGTGCGTACGTTGCACAGCAATTTAGGCTTTGATCGGAACACGATGCTGGTCGGTGCGAATCTGGCGATGGCTGGCTACAGCGTCGACAGAGCGACCGCTATGCAGCGACGAATGATCGATGCGATCGAGACGATCCCTGGCGTCGAACGCGCTGGGATGGTTACCAACTACGCTCCGTTGATCTATGGCGCTGGTACCAGGGCTAATGTCTTCAAGGATGTAGTTACGGAGCTGAGTCAATCGAATGTCGCGGCGATGCCGTACCGGTATGACATCTCTCCTGGATATTTCGATGCAGCGGGAACGAGTTTGTTGGCGGGCAGAAGCTTCCGATGGAACGACGACATGAGCGCGCCGCCGGTTGCGGTAGTGAACAGAGAGTTTGCGGGCAAGATGTTTGGATCGGTAACGAGCGCGGTTGGGAGGTATTACAAGCTGCAGGATGGGACGCGGGTGCAGATCGTGGGTGTTGTCGAAGACGGGAAGTACCTGAGCGTTACCGAAGAGCAGGAGCCGGCGATGTTTCTTCCTTCCCTGCGAACACCATCGAGTGCGGGGTATATTGCGGTGCGTTCGCGGCGCGATCCTCAGGAGCTTGCCGGGGCTATCAGGAGTAAGGTGCGCGAGCTGGATGCGGGTTTGCCGGTCGACACGAATACGTGGAACAGCATGTTGTCCGTGGTGATGTTTCCGTCGCGGGTGGCCACGTTGTCGCTGGGTGTGCTGGGGATGATGGGTGCGCTGCTCTCGATCACGGGGATCTTTGGGATGGCGGCTTATTCGGTGAGCAAGCGGCTGCGGGAGTTTGGAATTCGCGTTGCCCTCGGCGCGCCGCGGACGGAGGTACTGCGGGCGGCGCTGGGACGCGCAGTCAAGTTGCTGGCATTCGGGTCGGTGGCGGGACTGATCTTCGGAGTTCTGGCGAGCCGGGTGTTGGCCTTCATTGTGTACCAGGCGACTCCGCGCGATCCGCTGGTGTTGGCTGGGGTTGTGCTGGCGATGGCTATGCTGGGATTGGTGGCTACGTGGATTCCGGCGCAGCGTGCGCTGTCGGTGGATCCTATGACTCTGCTGCGGGAGGAGTGAACTGCTCGACTAGAAGCGGTAGCCGAGGGAGAACTGTAGTTGACGAGCTGCGAGGGCGGCGGTGGGGTGCTCAAAGAGAGACGAGCTGAGAGAGCCGATGTAGCTGGTGTAGTTGGTGTGATTGAGGACGTTGAAGGCGGAGACTCCGGCGGAGAGGAACTTGGCTTTGTCGCCTGTCTCCCTGGTGAGACGGAAGTCGTGGTCGTAGATGAGGTCGAGCGAGGCGACCCCGCCGGCGTTGAGCGTGTTGCGTCCGACGCCGTTGGGACGGGCGTTGCCGAGGCCGGTGTGAAAGTCATCGTTGCCGGTGGTCTCGGTGTAGGGCGTGCCGGTGTAGAGGGTGGCGATGACGCCGAGCGAAAGCCAGTGATCGGGGTTGATGTTGCCGATGAGATTGAAGCGCTGACGGCGGTCCTGATCGGCGCGACCCCATTCGTCGTTGGGGTTGTATTGATCCTGAGGGAAGGCGTTGATGCCTCCGGTGTTGTTTTCGAAGCGGGAGAAGGTGTACTGGGCCTGACCGGAGAACCAGCGTCCTGCCTGGCCGCGGAAGGAGAGGTCGAGGGCGTTGAGTAGATTGCGACCACCGGATTCGATCTGTTGAATCTGGCCGTAGTTGAGATTGGGACGTGGGTAGTCGGCGGAGAGAATCGGGTCGGGTGGCAGGAGGGGGCGTTGGCGTCGCGGGAGCGGAAGGACTTTACTCCGACCTGACCGCGATAGGCTGCGGTGACGGTGATGGTCTTGTGGATCTGGCGTTCGACGCCGACGCTGTACTGGATCGCGTAGGGCGTGCGGACGTGGGAGTCAAAACGGACGAGATTGGTGGGGATGTTGTTGTAGTCGAAGCCGGGCGGGATGGGGAAGGTGGGATTCTGGATCTGGATGGAGTGGAGGACGACGCCGTTGTGGAGCTTGACGGTGGCGGGAAAGTCGCCGCCGGTGCGGTCGTAGAAGAAGCCGGTGCCGGTGCGGAAGATGGTCTTGCCTTTGCCGGGGGCGTAGGCGAGCGAGATGCGCGGGGAGAAGTTGTTGTTGTCGGGCAGGAAGGTCTGCCAGTCGTAGCGCAGGCCGAGAGAGGCCTGGAGATGGGGGTGAGCTTGATCTGGTCCTGGACGAAGGAGCCCAACTCATTGATCCAGTAGAGGGCGCGTCCGATGCCTTGCTGCGCGGTGAAGACGTAGGGCGTATTTGTGGCGTAGTTGGGGAGAGAGGCAAATTTGACGGTGCCGAGACGATTGGTGTGGTCGTCGACGGCGCGGCGACTGAACTGCGGAAGTTGAACGCCGACGCGGACGTAGTGCTTTCCGTGGCTCCAGGTGAGGATTTCGTTGACGTGGATGGTGTTCTCCGTGCGTGCGATGTCGGCTTGAGCGCCGCCGCCGATGAAGGAGCCGCTGACTTGCATGGAGGGGGCGTCGGTGACGGATTTGGTGACGTCCTCATCCTTCTCGAAGGTGACGAGGAGCTGGTTGATGAGATTGGGAGTGAGGATGAGGCGATCGTTGAATATGGCGTCGTCTTCGCGGGAGTTGAGGTTGTAGCCTGCCTCGGGGAGGGTGATGCCGCCGACTCCGGCGTTCGTGCTGGTGGAGCCCTCGTAGTTGTAGCCGATGGATAAGCGATGGTTGGGAGAGAAGTCGTGAGTGACGCGCATGGAGTACTGCGAGTTGCGGTTGGGGGTGAGGACGTTTTCGCTGATGGGGCCGTTGGGGCCGATGGCGTTGACGACGGAGGCGGTGTCCTGCTGGCGGTAGGATGCGGAGGCGATGAAGCTGGTGTGTCCGTCGCGACCGACAGGGCCGCCGATGTGGCCTTCGTAGATGCAGCGGGTCTCCGGTGGGTGGACGGGGAGAAGTAATTTTTGCGTTGAAGATGGCGTCGCGAAAGATGAAGTTGGCCTCGCCGTGGAAGTGGAAGATGGGGGAGCCGGGCTTGGTGGTGATCTCGATGCGGGCGCGACCGGGGCGGGTGAACTCTGCGGAGTAGGGGTCGTTGTTGATGCGGACCTCCTGGATGGCGGAGGCAGAGACGCCGACCGACTTCATCTCGACGCCGTCGACGATGATGGTGGTGCCACCGGATGAGCCTGCGGAGCTGTCGAGGAATGGAGTGAGGGTGGCGACGATGTCCTGGTCGAAGACGGGGATTTTGCGGAGGTCGTCGCCGGAGACTGAGACGGTGTCTCTGTTGGCGGAGGAGTCGGTGGAGAGGGTCTGGTCGGTGTCATCGACGTTGACCTCCTGATGGACGGACTGGGTGAAGAGGGTGATCTTCACGTTTGCGATGCTGGTGGTGAGACGGAGCGGAGCGGTGTAGGCAGCGAAGCCAGAGTAGGTGGGGACAATCAGGGAATAGTTGCCGGGGGTGAGGTTGTTGAGGGTGAAGTTTCCTCGGGCGTCGGATTCGGATTGGGCGGCGAGTGCGCCTACAGTGGTTTCGAGTCGCACGGTAGCGCCGGGGATGGATGCGCCCGTGGGGTCGAGGATGGAGCCGCGGACAGACAGCACAGTCTGCGCGAAAGAAGAACAGGACACAGCGAGCAGCAGAAAAACGAACACGTGACGCGGAAACATTCGCTTATGTTAGCGAGTGAAGCTTAAGAAATGCTGAACGGGAGATGAGATCGGTTTGTGTGAATCAGCGAGCGAGATCCTGGAACGTCACCGTGGCACGCTGAGGGCTCTTACTCATAAATTTGAAGGGTGTTTCTGGGTTTATGAGCCAATTCAACAGCGACAGAAACGAACTATCCTTAAGGTCCACTTAATCCCCACTTTGTAAGCTCTATTCATGGCAGATGCCCGAGGCCGTATCTACAGAATCAGCCGGGCTCTTCTCTTTCCCGTTCTAGTTGTTGGGCTAAGCGGATTCAACGGCACAAGCTCGCACGCGCAGAGTGGCGAAAACCTTGCGAATGTTGTGAGGTCAGTTGTCAGCGCAGAGCGAGAGGCGTCTACGCAAAGACCTCCGTTTCTCTATACTTCGATCGAGACGTCCGATCGTACAAAAGGGCATGTGTGGACTGAGCGTGTAGCGGATATCTGGGAGGGAAGACTCAGGTATCTCATTGCAGAGGATGGCCAACCGCTCTCCGCCAGCCGTCGCGCCGAGGAGATCGCGCGGATCAAGTCGATCGTAGCGGACCCGACTTCTCTTCGTAACAGTACGCAAGAGCAACAGAACGATGAGAGACACGCTCGGGGGATGGTCGACCTTTTGCCTCGAGCCTTCGTGTTCGAGGATGGCGGCCACGAGGGGTCCTGGCTTCGCATCAATTACAAACCCAATCCGAACTACATTCCTCAGACCTTCGAAGAACGAGCCCTCCACGGCATGAGTGGAACGCTGGTCGTTGACAGTCGATCTCGACGACTCCACCAGCTCAGCGGCTATCTGTTTGATGACGTTTCGTTTGGATACGGTTTGCTTGGCATCATTCATCGGGGAACGAACTTCACGACCACGCGCGATCTTGTCGGGCCCGGTGTCTGGAAGACTACCGTGCTCGACGTGAAGATCGACGGGCGAATCGCCTTCTTTAAAACGATAGGCCACCGACAGCACTCAATCCATCGCGACTTCCAGCCGCTGCCTCTGGACATCTCCCTTTCGCAAGCGGTGGCTCTTCTTCTAAAGTAGAGCGCGTTTGTCGTCACTCGCAGAGGCCACTCGCTTGAGAGCTTTATTTCACATGATTGGTTGCTTTTTCTGTTGTCCGACCTGATACGTGGGTCCTGGTGTCTAAGTCTCTGATTCGAAGTGGGTTTCTCGTATCTTAATGTTCAGTTAAGTTTCTGGGTTCATCATGGAGTATGGTTTTGCGAAAACTCCCGTTGTGCTCCTTGGCGTTTTTTGCCAGCGTCTGCACAGCTCAAAGCGTTACCCTTCCTGCAGGTACACCCTTTCCGGTCCAGACCGAAGATCATCTGCCAATGCGGGTCGGCCAACCGATAAGATCGGAGCTGATCTACCCGATCTATGTTGACGATACAGAGGTCCTTCCAGCCAAGACCATTGTTTCCGGCACGGTCGTGGGTCTCCGCGCCAACCACTCGCGTCGCGTTACCGCCCGTCTTCGTGGGGATTTCACTCCTTTTCGTACTCCGGTTGTTCGCTTCACGAGTGTGACTTTGGCTGATGGTACGACGGTCCCCCTCGTGACCGGTGTCGCTACCGACGGCGCTCCGATCTATCGTCTGGTCGCACCGCCGCCTCGTAAAGGAGGCTTCATCCACCAGCAATGGGACAATGGGGTCCAAATCTTAAAAGATAAGCTTGCCATCGTTACCGGCCCGGATAAGGGCGACCGCCTCAAGCAGTTTCTCTATACGCAGCTTCCCTATCACCCTCAGCGCATTGAAAAGAAGACGGCGTGGACGGTTGAAACCTCCGAGCCGCTCTCTCTTTCGCCACAAGCTGTAGAGGCTGCTGCAACGCCGCAGCCAGTCGCGATCTCACCTGCGTCGTCGCAGGCTGATAGCAAGACATGGATCATCCAGGCTTACCTCGGCGACTCGCTGAGCTCCGCTACCTCGAAGTCTGGCCAGGCGATAAAGGCGACGGTGGCGGAACCTATTTATAACCCGGACCACACAATTGCGGTGCCCCAAGGCGCCACAATCGTGGGTGCGGTTACAGAAGCCAAGCCGGCGCGCAACTTCGGTCGTGGCGGAACGCTGCACTTTGCCTTTCGGCAACTGATTCTTCCGAGCGGCACGACGCAGAATGTTCAGGCGTCTCTTACGGGAGCCGACTCGGCTGCTCCAGATAAGCTTGCGCTCGATTCAGAGGGCCAGGTCAAACCCAAGCCGCAGGATAAACTTCTGGTCCCCTTCACCCTGCTGGTGCTTGCTGCGCGGCCGCTCGATGAAGACCAAGGTGGGGAATTTGGGAAGAATGCAGTTGCTTCCAACAGCCTCGGGGTTATTGGTTTTATCGTCGGAACAGCTTTGCAGGAGCGAAACGTCGCTGCAGGAATCGGCTACTATGGAGCGGCGATTTCGATCTATGAACGGTGGATCAAGCGTGGACGAGACGTCACCTTCGCACGCGATACTCGTCTGGTGCTCCAGACGACGCCGCGTAACTCCGTTGCACTCCCAACTCCGAAGATGTAAGGGTGAGAAGTTCGGGAGAGCCTGCAGGAAAGCGACCGCAGAAACGAAATGCGGGGTCTCTCCACTACGCCGTGCGATAAGACCGCACGGCTCCGGTCGAGATGACGGATCAATAAAGATGGATAGCTCCGTGAAGACGTTGAGCGTCCGTAACGATGTTTAGAGTTCTTGAGGGGGTCTAATCGACGAAGTTCATCCGGTCGAGAAGGTGGCGAAAGCTCTGGTTGCTTCGCAGGCTATCGAGACGTGGATCTACATTAGCGAATACCATGCTGTTGGAGCGGTCCGCATAGGCTTTCTCGAGCAACTCCATGGTGCGACTCTCATCTTTCAAGCCCGCGTAGACAAGGGCGACATAAAAAGAAGAGACGTAGCCCGTTTGTGACTCCGACTGCAGCTCGTCGAGGATCTTGTAGGCTTCGTTGGGTCTGCCTGCAATGGCATAGACATGTCCGAGAGCTGCGATGACGGGTGGATTACGGTGCGACATGATCGCGGTCTTCTCCAACTCGGCGATTGCCTTGGTGTAGTCCTGCTTCTGCTACTGCGGATCTTTCACAATAGCCAATTGAAAGTAGTTCTCTTGCGCGATCACCTGGGATATCCTTTAGCCCTTACGATCTTTGAAGTTGTGGTCCTTGTGATGCTGCTATTCATCTTTGCCTTAGGTCCAGAGAGACGTGGAAGAAGCTTTCGAGCCAAAGCCGGTTGATCGGCCTGCGAGGAGTTTCACGGTTTAGCATCTTGATATTCGCGTTAGTCTCCACGCCGGCAAATCATTTCGGCGGATGGGCAGTTTAAGGCTGGCTTAAGCTTTGTGTGTTGAGATCTACTCATGCGTGTACTGCTAGTTGAAGACGAAATCAGGCTGGCTGAAAACGTGGCACATGCGCTGCGCGACGGACCTGGCTTCGCGGTAGATCATGCCGAGGATGGGCAAACGGGTCTGGATCTCGCTGAAAATCTGTGCTACGACCTGATTATTCTCGATCTTATGCTGCCGAAGTTGGATGGCTTGACGGTGCTTCGCCGGCTCCGCGAACGAAGGGACAGCACTGCGGTCCTGATCCTGACGGCACGGAGTGAGCGATCTTCGATTATTCAACTCCTCAACAGCGGCGCGGATGACTACCTGAGCAAGCCTTTCGATCTCGGAGAGGTGATTGCCAGGGCAAAGGCGCTTATTCGCCGGGGTAAAGGTATGGCTAGTCCTGCGCTTCGCCTGGGGGATTTGGAGTTGCATACCGGAGACCAGAGTGTCTTCCGTGCAGGCACTCCGATTGTGCTTTCTCCCATGGAGTACCGGATTCTCGAGTACCTGATGCATCGCCCTCGCGCCATTGTCTCCAAGCGAGAGTTGCTGGAGCACATGTACGACTTCAACTGGGTGCATCACTCCAATGTGATCGAGGCGCATGTTTCGAACCTGAGACGCAAGCTCGGGGAGGGAACGAATCCGCCGACCATCGAAAATCTGCGTAACCGGGGTTATAGGCTTGTGATGGAGTACACAACCCCCAAGGAAGCCGGGGATGAATCAGCATGAAGACCTACTCGCTGACACGACGCCTGATCACAGCTGTACTGTTGGTGGAGTTCTGCTCTCTGCTGGCCTTGATTGGAATCGCCAGTGTCTATGAGGGGATCTCACACTTCCGCGCACTGGATGTCGTGCTGCGTGGTCGAGCAGATTCCGTGCTGGGTGCGGTCCAGGACGCAGAAGACCCTGAAGACAACTTGATGCTTTACGGAACCGAGGGGCTCGCTCCGAAGCGGGATATTTATATCGTGCGCGATGACCGTGGCCGCGTGATCGGGTCGCAAGGGTGGCCGGGCGGCGAACAGGAGCTGGCTAGCACCGACAGGAGGGAGTTCCGAAATCTGACGGTCGGCGGGATTCGCTATAGAGTCATCCGCAGGCCCGGTTTGCGCGTGGTCGATCCGGGGGATGCCAAGGGTGGCGTTGCTCGACATATCATCATTCTTTATGGTTCGCGCACTCACCCGGTCTGGGAAAGAGTTCGGAATGCCATCGCTTTCTATGCACTCTCGGGCCTGTTACTTCTCGTCATAACCGGCGTCGTACTGCTGCGTCTGTTGCGCGGTGGGCTTCAACCTTTATATGAATTGGTCGAACAAGCGGGCAAGATCTCGGTAACTTCGTGGAACCTGGGTCCCTCCAGTCAGGCGCGCTATGTACGAGAGCTCGAGCCGCTGGTCTCGGCCATTGAATCCGCGCTCCTGAGACTTGAGCAGTCCTTTGCGCAACAGAGACAGTTCGTGAGCGATGCTGCCCACGAGCTGAAGACCTCGGTGGCGGTGGTGAAGTCTTCTCTGCAGCTTTTGACCATGCGCACGAGGTCCGCGAAGGAATATGAAGAGGGACTCGAGCGAGTAACCGTCGACTCTGAACGCATGGAGGAACTTGTAGCCAAGATGCTGACTCTGGCACGGCTTGAAGATGGCGGGGAACAGCCGGAGTCGTATCGTATTGTCGAACTGGGCGACGTTCTCCGCGACGTGGCTGAGCATTTTCGGACGCTCGCGAGCTTCAATCGCATCAGTCTGGTGGTGAACGCAGATACTTCGACTCTCGTTTTTTGCGATCCCGACCAGCTTCGCCTGCTTTGCTCCAACCTGATTCACAATGCGATTCAACACAGCGGAGCGGGCACCGAGGTCCGCGCGATCGTCAGTAGTCAGGGAGAGTTGGCCCAATTGATTGTTGAGGACGATGGGGAAGGGATTCCAGAAGATGTACTTCCGCACGTCTTCGATCGGTTCTACCGAGGAGATCCGTCCCGTAGCCGGCGAACTGGCGGCACGGGTCTGGGGCTGGCGATCTCAAAGGCAATCGTTTTGCGATACCACGGCGCTATTCGCCTGGAAAGTAAACCTGGGCATGGCACGAGCGCCATCGTTACCCTGCCAGTCGTGCCGTCGACAACCGAACGAACAGATCATAGGACCGCAAGAAATCTGGAAAGAGGAACTTTGACGTCTTAAGCGTCCCTTAAGCCACCTCTGCGATATTTGTAGGAACAAATTTCTTCAGTTCTGGAGTGTTTTAAATATGCCGAATCCAAGCAGGCGAGTAGTCTCCTCCCTCATCTTTGCCGCATCGACGCTGGTTCCTTTCCTTACGACGTCTGCTACGGCTCAAAAGCCATTCCAGATTGAACAGCGATGGACCATCGGAGGCACTGGAGGCTGGGACTACCTGACGGCCGACCCGACATCACATCGCCTTTACATCGCTCACCTGACGCGCGTCGACGTCGTCGACACCAATACTGGAAAGGTCATCGGAGCCGTGGAAGGATTGACTCGATGCCACGGCGTCGTTATCGCTCCTGATGGCAAGACTGGCTTTGCCTCAGATGGTGGAGCGAACAACGTTGTGGTCTTCGATACTTCCAATTTTTCTACACTCACGAAGATTCCTGCCGGAACGAATCCCGACGGAATGGCCTACGAGGGCTCCACCAACACGCTGTGGGCGTTCAATGGAACAAGCAAGAACGCCACGGTGATCGATGTAGCCAGTCGTAAAGCAATTGGCACTGTTGCGCTACCCGGCAGACCGGAGTTCCCTCAGAGCGATGATAAGGGGACGGTTTTCGTGAATATCGAAGATAAAAACAGCCTCGTCCGACTCGACGCCAAGGCTCAAAAAGTTACAGCCACCTGGCCGCTGGCCGGATGCGACTCGCCGTCCGGGCTGGCCTTCGATAAGGATGGCGGACGTCTCTTTTCTGTCTGCGACGGCAAGAAGATGGTAGTCACCGATTCGCACACCGGCAAGTCGCTGGGTACGCCGACCATAGGCGATGGACCTGATGCCTCTGGATATGACGCGAGCAAGAAGCTGGCGTTCTCCTCCAATGGCGACGGTACGCTGAGCGTTGTCGATGCAAGCCAGGCAACGTATCCAGTGATACAGACGCTTTCCACGATGAAGGGTGCACGAACGATGGCGTTCGACTCATCGACTGGAAAGATCTACACGGTAACGGCCAAGTTCGGCCCCACTCCGCCTGCAACGGCCGCAACACCTCGCCCCCGCCCCTCCATCCTGCCCGATAGCTTTACCGTGCTGGTGATCGGCCAGGACTAACCGGGTATATTCCTCGCAGTGGGCGGGTGTGAAGCAAACCATGAAACAAATCTTCCAACTCAATACGATCTTCGCGTTTGGCTGGGGGATGGCGATTGCAGTCGCGCCATCCCCGGCTAACGCGTGGCAGTCGAGTATTTCCGGGACAGCTGCCCAGGAGCTTACAGAGCCGACGCAGAGTGCTGCGGCTCCCGTCAACCCAGGAGCCACGCAGGCGACCGGTGAAGCAACGGCGCAGGCCTTCGTGCAAAATGGGAGCCAGCCCGGTCCGGCGATTACGCTTGACCAGGCACTATCGCTGGCACGAACCAATGAGCCCGCATTTGCCGCGGCAGTGGCAGCGAGCAAGACCGCACAGCTTGACCGGTCGATCGCTCGAGCGGCTTTGCTTCCTTCTGTGGTCTATCACAATCAATATCTCTACACGCAACCGAATGGTGCGCATAACGGGGCCGGCTCGATCGGAGCACAGGCTGCGCCCAAGTTCATCGCCAACAACACCGTGCACGAGTACACCAGCCAAGGCGTTTTTACTGAGACGCTGGGGCTTGCGCAGTACAACGCTGTGGCTCGAGCGGGAGCGGCCGCTGCTATCGCGAGTGCGGAGTTGGAGATCAGCCGCAGGGGTTTAACTTCGACGGTAGTCGGACTGTTCTACAACTCGACAGCGGCGCAAGAACGGACCGTTATTCAACAGCGCGCCACCAACGAGGCCGCTGACTTCGTCAAACAGACGCAGCAACGGGAAGCAGCAAGAGAAGTAGCACACGCGGATGTAATCAAGGCACAGTTGACGCTGCAACAACGGCAGCGAGATCTTGGCGATGCTCAACTGCAGGCGCAGAAGGCCCGTCTTGATCTCGGCGTTCTGTTGTTTCCTGATCCGCGCTCGCCGTACAGTGTCACGCTTCCCGCAGCAACTCTGCTTCCGGAGCGAACCGTGGTGGAGACCCAGGCAGCCGCGAATAATCCTGAACTGAATAGCGCCCTGGCAACGCTGCGATCGAAAGATCTCGACATTACCGCAGCACGCGCTGCTTACCTGCCTGATCTTGTGCTCAATTACTCGTATGGTATCGATGCGGCACAGTTCGCCGCGAACGGCCCTGACGGTGTTCGCAACCTTGGCTACTCGGCTTCGGCGACACTCGACATTCCTGTTTGGGACTGGCTTGCAACGCAGCATAAGATTAAACAAGCCCACATATTTCGCGATGCTGCCAAGGTGGCGCTGACATCTACGCAGCGCACACTGATTGCACAACTTGAGGAGTTTTACGGAGAGGCTTCTCTCGCTCACGATCAGCTTGCTTCGCTTGAGTTGAGCGTACAAACCGCGCGGGAGAGCCTTCGCCTGACCAGGATGCGCTACTCCGCAGGCGAGGCGACCGTTCTGGAGGTTGTCGACGCACAAAACTCTTTTACCAGCGCAGAGCTTGCGTATCAGGACGGCAACATTCGCTATCAGGTTGCACTGGCAAATCTTCAACTACTTACGGGGACGATTTAACCGTGGCCGACAAAATGACAACTAAAACGACTCAACGCGCTGGGGCACCGGGAGTGGCTGCATCTCTGATGTTCCTGTCCGCTTCCCTGCTGCTTCAGAACGGCTGCAAGAGGGCGGACGATACGGCCGAGAAGCCCGTCGTCACAGTTCAGGCCGTCCATCCCGCAACTGGCTCGATCACTGAGGAGATCGACGCAGACGCGACACTCGCCCCTGTTGCGCAGGCTGCAATCTTGCCTAAAGTGACTGCTCCGGTTCGTAAGTTTTACGTTCAACGCGGCTCCCATGTCAAAGCCGGGCAGCTCGTGGCCACACTTGAAAACGAAGATCTCGCCGCGGCTGCGATGGATAACAAAGGTGCCTTCGACGCAGCGCAAGGGGCGTATGCGGCGGCAACGCAGTCTGCGGTCCCCGAAGAGCAAACTCGATCCCGGCTTGATCTGGAGCAGGCCAAGGCCACTCTCGATCTTGACAACAGTATTCTCGAAGCCCGCAAGCAGTTGCTGTCTCAGGGAGCGATACCGGGCCGCGACTACGATACTGCGCGGACAACTGCTCTGCAGGCGCAGGCAGCGTACGATATTGCGAAGCAGAAGTACGAGGCGCTTGGCAAGGTTGGCACCAGCGCTTCACTGGAATCGGCGAAGGGTCAGCTCGCCTCCGCGAAGGGAAAGTACCTGGGTGCGGCGGCGCAGCTTAGCTACACAGAAATCAAAACGCCGATCTCTGGTGTGGTGACCGATCGACCTCTCTTCGCAGGGGAGACCGCCGCTGCTGGAACTCCCGTCGTAACCGTGATGGACACCACTTTCATGATCGCGAAGTTGCACATCGGTCAGATGCAGGCTCAGCGGCTTAGCGTGGGGTCGCCCGCCACGATTACCGTACCTGGTGTTGAGGAGCCCATAGACGCAAAGGTGTCACTCATCAGTCCGGCGCTCGATCCTGGCAGCACGACCGTTGAAGTATGGCTTCGAGTACCAAACCCGAAGGGCTCACTGAAGGCCGGTACGTCTGTGCATGCCACTCTCAAGGGAGGAACTGTAGAGAACGCACTTCTGATTCCGACTGAAGCGGTTCAGCGTTCACCGGAGGGCGCGGGCAAGATCGTCATGGTGATAGGGCCAGACGGTGCAGCTGCGAAACGGACCGTCACTGTCGGCATACAGACGGACGAATCGACGCAGATACTTAGCGGTCTCAAGCCCAGCGATACGGTGATTACAACTGGCGGTTATGGGCTCGACGAAGGCACGAAGGTCAAAGTGGGACCGGCGGAGGAGAAAGATTCGGCAGGCAAGAGGGACGCTGAAACGGGAGGCAAAGAGTGACTTTGCGGAACCCTCCTGCAGTCGACGAACAAGACTTCTGGCTGTCGCGTGCGGCCAAGCCGATCTTCTTCTTCCTGATCGTACTCACGATTGCCGGCATCTACGCGGCATTCCGAGTTCCGATCTCTGTCTTTCCGGATACGAACTTTCCGCGCGTCGTCATCGGCGTCGACAACGGCGTGATGCCGGTCGAGCAGATGCAGGTCACGATCACAAAACCCATTGAAGACGCCGTTAACAGCGTACCCGGATTGATGACGGTTCGCAGCACCACCAGTCGTGGATCGGCCGAAGTGAGTCTGTTCTTCGATTGGAATGTGGACATGTTCCGCACGCTGCAGCTCACCGACTCTGCTCTGGCGAAGATCCAGTCGAGCCTTCCCAGCACAGCAAAGATCACCACTAATCGCCTGACCTTCGCGACCTTTCCTATTCTGGGGTATGCGCTCACGGCCGATGATCGTGGTTCTAACACCGTGTCGCCCACTGCTTTATGGCAGATCGCGACCTATGATCTCAAGCCTCCTTTGAACCGCGTAATGGGCGTAAGCACGGTGGTGGTGCAAGGCGGTAAAGTTCCTGAGTTCCACATCGTCCCGGATCCTGCTCGTTTACAAACGGCAGGCGTCACCGTTCTAGACCTCGTGAACGCAGTGCAGACGTCGAACATTATTGATTCACCCGGGCTGTATGAGGCGGATCACCAGCTGATTCTTGGGCTCGTGGGTGCCCAGGCGCATGATGTCGAATCGCTCGGACGTCTCGTCGTCAAGACCACTGCTGCCGGTGTCCCGATTCGTATTTCGGATGTAGCAACCCTGGGGCCGGCTACGCTTCCCGTCTACACAACCGTGGACGCCAATGGCGTGCCGTCTGTGTTGCTCAACATAACGCGGCAGCCTTCCAGCAACACGGTTGCCGTGGCTGCTGCGGTCGCAGTTGAGATCGCGCAGCTTAGCAAGACTCTGCCCCCGGGGGTTCATCTCACACCGTTCTATGACCAATCGGAACTCGTTCGCGAGAGCATTGCCAGTGTTCGTGACGCCATTCTTATTGGGCTTTTGCTTGCGTGCGTCATTCTCTTTCTTTTTCTGCACGACTGGACCTCCTCGCTTATCGCCGGCATGGTGATACCTGTCACCGTCGCGGTTACAATCCTTTTTCTTTGGATCATCGGGCAGAGCTTCAACCTGATGACACTTGGCGGCCTTGCAGCCGCTATCGGCCTTGTCATCGACGACGCCATCGTGGTCGTAGAAAATATAGTCGTACATCGGGATCGTGGGCAGTCCCGTGTCGATGCAGTACGCAGCGCTCTGCACGAGATCACGGTTCCACTCATCGGTTCTACCGTCACACCAGTAGTCGTCTTTCTTCCTCTGATCGCTGTCACAGGGGTGACTGGCAGTTTCTTCCGGGCGTTGGCCGTGACCATGACTGCGGCGCTTCTCACATCGCTGCTATTGGCTTTGACCTTCACTCCTGCGCTCTCACTTTCGCTTCTACGTCAACGTGAAGATGCAGCGTCTAAGCCGTCTGCAGATAGCTCTATGGCGGAGCATCACGAGAATGGCCCATTCATGCGGCGCGTTCTCGACTTTCACAACCGCGTGCTCGGCTGGACGATTCGCCGAACCTGGGCATTAGTAGCCATATCCGGAGTTCTCATCGTAGTGGGCTACTTTGCTTATAGCGCACTAGGATCCAATCTGTTGCCGGAGATGGATGAAGGGAGCTTTATCCTTGACTACATCATGCCTGCGGGGAGCTCTCTTGCAACGACGAACAAAGCGCTTGATCGTGTCGAAAAGATTCTCCGCGATACGCCGGAGGTTTCGATTACAACGCGGCGGACTGGTCTTCAGCTCGGTCTCGCTGCCGTCACAGAGGCGAATACCGGCGATATCTCCGTTCGCCTGAAGACAAAACGATCACGTCCTATCGATGAGATTATCTCGGACGTACGTCAGAAGATTAAGGAGCAGGAGCCAGAACTTGACGTCGAGTTTGTGCAGGTCCTCGAGGATATGATCAACGATCTCTCGAACTCGCCCGAGCCAATTCAGATCAAACTCTTTTCGAACGACACCACCCTTCTGCACGATCTTGGGCCGAAGGTGCAGGCGGCCATCTCGGCTATCCCGGGGGTTGTCGATACTCAGAACGGAGTGGACAACACGCTGAGTGGTCCGGCGACTACATTCCAGGTGGATCCTGGCCTGGCGAGCCGGCTCGGCTTTACTGTTCAGGAGGTAGCGGAAGACGCAACCTCGCTGCTTGATGGTCTGCCCTCGACCGATCCTGTGATTGTAGCTGGCCGACCTTACACAGTTCGTGTGCGCATGTCAGACGAACATCGCGCCTCTTTGAGCGCGATCGAGAATACGGTCTTCAACTCCGCGACAGGGCACACCGCGACGCTAGGTGCACTCGCGGAGATCAAAGAACTTCCTCCGCAGAATGAGATCCGCCGCGAAAATCTTGAGCAGGTAGTGCTTGTAAGCGGTCGGCTGGAAGGTTCCAATCTGGGCGGCGCCATGGTGAAGGTGAAGGATGCGGTCGCTAAGCTGAATCTTCCGGCGAGTGTTCGGGTGCAATACGGCGGCACGTATGAGGAGCAACAGAAGTCTTTTCGCGAGCTGGTGCAGGTTCTTATTCTTGCACTTGCACTCGTCTTCGGCGTTTTGCTCGCCGAGTTTCGAAACTTTTCCGCGCCGATCGCGATCCTTACCAGCTCCATTCTTTCCATGGCCGGTGTCGTTCTGGCGCTTCTGATAACGCGAACCGACTTCAACGTAGCAAGTTTCATGGGTCTGATTATGGTGATCGGGATCGTAGCCAAAAACGGCATCCTGCTACTCGATGCGGATGAACGCGCGCGTGCCGAGGGTGCAGAAGCGCTCGATGCAATGATGCATGCAGCCCAAAGGCGGCTGAGGCCAATTGTGATGACTGCGACGGCAGCGATGTGTGGCATGTTGCCGTTGGCTTTTGCTTTGGGTGCCGGGTCGCAGATGCTGCAGCCACTGGCGATTGCTGTTATTGGCGGCCTTTTGATCTCGGTGGTTTTGAGTCTAATCGTTACGCCTGCGATGTACTACCATTTGACTTCCAAAAGCGAACGGGCAGGGGTGGAAGAGCCGCAAGCGACCGTCAGCAAATACTGAGTGCAGCCTGAAAGCTGATGGCCTCAAACTGATGGATCGGGCCGTGTTTTTTGCGCTTTGGCTTGTGTTATTGCCACGATGCGGAGAAATGGCGTGGCCTTTGACGGCCACTTCACGCTGATTTGCGTGGCGGAGCCTCGTCATTTATCGGCCACCCATTGGGGAATGGAGGAAAAGTGCGATTGCCCTGGGAAGGCGCCACCCGGCCGACTCGATTCTGACTATGAAGGCCATTGGAAAACTCGAACAGAAAGATTTTGGGGTGGGGGCATTGGGACCTACGAGTGCAGCAACCTCTCTCATGCCAAAACTGCATCTGTAGTACCGCTATAAGCCCGAGGCGTTTGGCGATGGATGGGTGCCGGAGGCATGAACAATGCTCCCCGGCACCCTTTCCCGTCTACCTTTCGCGCGAAGCAGACCATCGGAGACCGCCTCCGAAGGTTTGTTTGTAGAACTCACGCTGGATCGGATTCACCGTGCTGCCGTTGTAGAAACCGAACACCTCGTTGTTCAGGTTCAGCGCGTAGGCTACCGCAGTGAAGCCTCTCGGAAGCCTGTAGGTTCCCTGCAGATCCACCTGCAGGTGAGAGTACAGATAGGTGTCTCCGTTCGGTCCTGTGATGCCGCCGCCCGCGGCCTTGTATCCGGTGTTTGTCTTAGGGTTTCCGCCTGCGAACACAATCGGGCCAGCGCTGCTGTCGCTGTATTGATAGGAGAAGATGTTTGCTGCGTTGTAGCTCAGGCCCAGCCGGACAGACAGATTCCGCTTGTCATACGTAGGGCTGATGTTCCAGGTGTTCGGGGACTGGCGGAGCAGATCCGGCTTATCCGTCCTCGAAATTCCCGTGGGCGAGCCATTGGGGTCAAGCAATCCCGGGAAGGTGACCTGCGAGGCGGAGTAACCGTAGTTCGCCGACAGCCCTGTGCCATTGAGCAACCCCGGAAGATACGTGAAGTGCTGTTGGAACGAGATCTCGAACCCGTAGACATAAGCGCTGCCGGCGTTCTGCGGCTGGGTCTGAATTGTTCCATCGGACAGAGTAGTTTGTAGCGGAATGATCGGGTCCGACAGGTGCTTGTAATAAACACCCGCCTGCAGCAGCCCGATAGGGTTCAGGTTCCGCTCATAGAGCAGGTCCACGTTATCCGCATGTTCCGGCTTCAGCGTGGGATTGCCGATACTTGAAGTGGTCCGCACACCACCCGGTGACACCGTCGCAAACGACACCAGGTCCGAGAAGTCCGGCCGCGACAGGCCCCGTCCGTACACCAGCCGGATGCCGCTCGACGGCGTCAGCGAGTAGCGCACCGAGCCGCTCGGCAGCACATCGAGATACGATCCATTCCGAGCCACGGGAGGCGCATTCGGAACCGTATTGCCATTGTCGCTATCGCTGGTGTTTTCAAAGCGTACCCCTAACAGGATGCGGAATCTGTTCAGATTGACGGTGTTCATCAGGTACCCCGCCGAAACCTTCTCGACCAGGTTGAAGTTATTGGTCAAGATATTGGGATTTGCCGGATCTGCTGTGACGGCGGTAAATGCCTGCACCGTCTGATAGTTCACCGCCGGCCCGAACTGATAGGTCCCCCCGTAGTAGTTCGGGTCCTTGAACCCGTTCAGGAAGTTGGTCATCTGCAGCGAAGGGTCGTTCGCCGCCGCCGTCGGAATCGTAAAAATCTCATTCTGATTGGCAAACTTGTGCAAGTTCCGGAAGCGTCCTCCAAACTCGAAGCTCGACGCGTGGCCGAAGAACGTGTAGGACGTTGCCAGGTCTGCGCCGAAGCCGAGATCGACCTCGGGGTTGTAGTAGTTGTTCACTCTCTGGCCCGCGTAGTAATACTGAGTCGGATCGAAGATGTTCACGTTGCTGGGCGCCACCAGCTTCGGAGTCAGAGGATTGGAGTTATCCAGCGAGAACTGGATGCCTCCGTTCAACACCGAATTCGCCCCCGGAGCGAAGGTCGCGTCCGAATACCCCTCGTCCCGCGTCCGTCCCACCGAGCTCTCCACATCCCACGCAAGGAGAGACCGTCGGATTACGTGGCGCCCTCCGAGCTGCAGACTTCCCAGATCCTGCACCGGTCGACGAATCTCCGCGCCGAACGTAGTATTACCCGTGCCGTCCGGCTGTCCATCCTGCGTAAATGTCGTCGCGACGTTGTAGTCCCAGCGATTGCCGAAGTTGTGAAACAGTGAGTACAAGCCCTTCAGGTAGATGCTGGAGGTCTCATTGAACCGATAGTCTATCGTACCTGCGTAGCCTGTCCGGTTGCGGTAATACTGATAGTCCCTCTGGTCGTATCCGCCCAGAAGCACAGGTCCCGGTTCCACATCGTTGATGCCGCGTCCGTTCCAGTCATACGATCCGCCGAACAGCAGCCCTAATTTGTTTCCCTCGAGAAACCGCTTCCCCAGCGTCCCATCGAACTGGTACACCGGCCGCCCTCCGATAATCGGGGTATACCCTCCGGTCGACTCGAGCGCAACGGTCGGCCTGTCACCCGCACTCTTCGTGCGCAGGTCCACCGACCCGCCGATCCCGTCCCCGGGCATGCTCGCCTCGAGCGTCTTGTTGATCTGCACCGACTCCACCAGGTCCGCCGGAATAATATCCAGCTTCACCTGACGCACTGTCTCAGCCGAGGCGAGGTTCACTCCGTCAACCGTCACATTGGTCAGACGTGGCTCCGTGCCCCGCACCTGCACGTACTTGCCCTCGCCCTCATCCCGCTCCAGCGTAACGCTCGCCAGCCGCCCGAGTGCATCCGCTACGTTCGCATTCGGCAGGCTCTTGATCACGTCTGCAGGCAGCACATTGATGATATTGTCCGCATTGAAGGTTCGGTTGATCGCCTCGATCTCTCCGCCCTCGCGCCCCGCATACACCTGTACATCCTGCTTGTTCGAGGCCACGCTCAACGAAGCCTCCAGCCGCACCACCTGCCCCGAAACTACCGTCACCTTCTTGGTGAAGAGAGCAAATCCCGCGTACGAGACCGTTACCTCGTGGTCTCCTGCGCTTAGCCCATTCAATGTGAACTGCCCCTGCGCATCCGAGAGCGTCGAGGCTGCCCCCGGGTTTACCTCTACCTTCGCACCCTGCAGCGCGCCTCCCTGGCTATCGACCACCGAACCAGATAGTAGTCCGATTCCGGTCTGCGCTCCTGCCGGTAACGCGCAGATGAACAAGAACATAAATATAGATACTGCGAATTGCTTCGCATAATTTCCAAGAGACATCGCCAACTCCGTTTCTGAATGACTGGAAGATCGCGCCCGAGGATGTGCTTCGGTTGAACGCACTGCTGTAGAAGGCACATTGCACTTTAAGGCTTCCAGTCAAACTAGGGGAGGCTTTTGCAGAGGTGTGAACGCAGCGTAACAAGCGTGTGAAGCGGTCTTAAGGCTAGCTTAAGCTTTGACGATTCAGTCGTTTTGAGGACAGGATTACGGTGTCCCAAAGTTCCGAGCCAGGCTGAGATCAAGGCGCGTCGTTTGACGCTATGGATCGTCGGACTTGTTCTTAGGTGATTCTGCGTTGAGGCCCGATGCCGCCAGACGTTCCTACTCAGTTGGACATAAAACGCTAACGATCCCGCAATAGATTCAGAGCGGGATCGTTATTACAGCCGATCGTTCTATACGAGAGATCAGATTTTGAAGATTGAGTGGGTCGCTTATTTCTGCACTGTCGATCAGTAGCCCGTTATGGGGTGGCTTTGAGATTTTGATCGAGCCATGGAAGAATGACCTGTTTGAAGATGCGAGGATCTGGCCATACTCCCACCTGACGGCCGAGGTGACCTCCCTGAGGATTGATCCACGCGTCCTTCGGGACATCGCCACTGTCAAGCAGCTTATAGACATCGGCGATCGGCACCTGGGTGTCTTTGGTGCCAGCGAGAATCAGCATGGGCGCTGTTGGCTTGCCGAGGAGATGCTGATTGACCAGAGACATCTTCGAGAACTCGTCGATCACCTGATCCAGAGTAGTTACATTTTCGAAGATGGACATCATGGCGGGAATCTGATCGAAGAGATACTCGCGGTTGCCTACCAGCGAGTTCACGACAAAGTCTTTCTGGAAGAAGAGGTCGGTGGGCGGAGATTGGACGCTGACGCACTTGAGGCGATCTTTCTCGAGGATTGCCATCTTGGTGCCCCAGTAGGCTCCCCAGCTGACACCATGCATGGCGATACGGTGGGAGTCGACTTCGGGCCGGGTGGCGAGGTAGTCGAGGACTTTAGAGAGGGCGCGATCCGCGGTGGGGCTGGCTTTGACGGGAGATTGGCCGGTGCCAGGGCCGTCGACGGCGATGTAGCCGATGCCGTAGGGCAGGATGGCGGAGAAGCTCTCGGTGAGATCTTCCTTGCGGCTATCAAGTCCATTGACGGCGATGACCATAGGGATGCGGCCGGTGGCGCCTTTGGGTAGACGCAGGTAGCCGATGATCTCCTTGCCTTCGAAGGGAATGTGAACGACCTCGACAGGTGGATCCATCATGCGGGCATGAGCGAGAAATGCTTCGATGCCTTTTGCGTAGGAGAGTTTTTTCTTGGGCGAGGAGTCGGTGGGCCAGCGGCCGAAGAAGTAGAGGTGCCAGGCACGGATGTAATCTGCGTTGGCCTTGGCGGGATCGGTCTTTTCGAGGCTCTTGCCCTCGGCCATGTAGCGGTCGGCGACCCCCATGAAGCCTTCGGCCCACTCATCCTTGTCGCGGGTGTGGATGGACTTGAAGGCCTCGCGGACGTCGTTGGGATCGAGGCCGATGAGAGGATATCCGCCGACCTCAGCACGATGGACGGCCTCAACCTTGATCTCGTCCAAGGTACGCTCCGGCGCCCCTGGGCCAGGAGGCCGGCTGAAGAGAGCCCGGCGCATACGGCGAGTAAAGATGCGATGGTTTTGAACTTCCTGTTTGCCGAATGCCTGTTTGCCGAGTGCCTGTTTGCCGAGTGCCTGGTTGCCACGATAGAAATTCCTCTCTTCCACAGTTTTCAAAGCAGTTGAATTTCGACGTTCGCCTTGAGCCGAAGCCGAACGCTAGAAGGAAAGCTTAAGACCGAGTTGCACAGCGCGACTGCCCCCTGAACCGATGACAGGATTTGAGGCAGCTACGTCGGGCGTCGCACAGCCGCAGCCGAACTGGCCAGGGACGGAGGGATCGTTGTGACCCCAGCCGTTTTGGCCTCCGAAGGGATTGGCGAAGTTGGGATGGTTGGTGAAGTTGAACAACTCCGCGCGGAACTGCGCTGCGTATCGGTCGTGGAAGTGCCAGTTCTTATCCACCGAGAAGTCCCAGTTTTTATAGCCGGTGTCGCGGAAGGTATTGCGGCCCATCGTGCCGAAGGTTCCAAGCGCGGCTGGAGTCATGACGGAGTTTCCCGATCTATAGCAACCGCCGGTACCTAGAGTGGCGATCGAACGCGCGTGGGCCATGCAGACTGGATCGTTGACAGCATCAGCGCCTGCGAGATAAGGGGTACCCACCGCGCCCCTGACTTGAAGTCGCCGGGGTTGCCGAAGAAGTCCCAGCGGTCGACTCCCTCTCCGGTCTGACTGAAGTCGTTGCCGGTATCGATGGGACCCCAGGGTTGCGCTCCGTAGAGGCTGACGATGGAGTTGACCTGCCAGCCTTCGAGGGATTGAAAGAACGATTTTCGGCCGGGGATGGCGTAGGTGGTGGTAAGAGTGAAGCGGTGGCGGATGTCAAAGTCGCTGCTGGCGTACTCGCGCTGAGGATGTGTGCTGTCCTGCGGAATACCTGAGCCGGCCCCAAAGTCCCAGTTTGCGCCTACGTTGTCGAGCGAGTGAGAGTAGGTGTAGCCGGCAACGGCGGTGAAGTGGTGGTAGTTGCGGGCGGTCATGGTCATCTGCAGACCGTCGTAGTTGGAGCGGTAGATGTTGCCCATCTGATAGATGAAGCTGAGATAGGGATAGAGAGCGTTGAAGGGACGGCCGGACTGCTCGTCATGATTGAAGTCCGCCGAGGGAACGTTCTGGTTGATGTCGTGAATGCCGACGAGCTTTTGCCCGTGGTTGCCAACATAGGCAGCCTCAAGCACGAGGTCCGGCCGGAAGGAGTGCTGGACGTTAATGTTCCAGCTATAAACCTGTGGGGTGCGGAAGTTCTGCACCATGCCGAGAATGCTGCAGGGGTTGGCGCCGCAGTTGATCACGCCGGTGGGGAACACAGTGGACGGGCCGCTGTTGTAACCGGCGTTCCAGTTGAGAGCGGAGCCAGTGAAGTTTACGGTGCCGACGGCGATTGAACCGGATCCCTGGCCGCCGTTGGGACCTACACCCATCGCGCCGGTGGGAATAGTGCTGATACCGAGAGAGTTGTTCAGAGCAAGGAAGGATTCCCAGTTGATGGTTTCGTAGATGAGCCCTGCGCCGCCTCGCAGCACGGTTCGGCCGCTTCCGGTGATGTCCCATGCGAAGCCCACGCGGGGGCGAAGTTGTAGTGCTCGCCGTTGTAGGGGCCGCTGATTCCCTGGCCGACCTGGACCAGCCCTACGCTGGGATCGAAGTTGCCGAGCAGGTTGTTTGCCTCCTTGACGACGGTGTTGAGTTCGTAACGAAGGCCGAGGTTGAGGGTGAGGTTCTTGGTGAGTCGCCAGTCATCCTGAGCGAAGCCGGCGAATCCCCAGTTGTGAATCTGCCGGGTGGGGTCTCCGCTAAGCAGACTGCCGGATGCGGGCACACCGGCGAAGAAGTCTTCGAGCGGTGTTGCGCCCGGGAAGGCGTCGGTGCCGAACCCGAACTTGATGCGGCCGCGGCTGCCGGCGTAGGCTCCCCCGGTGAAACTATCGCGGTGTATCTCGCCGCCAAATTTGTAGGCGTGCTTGCCGACCGTGTAGGAGACGTGATCGATGAACTGGAACCTCCGGTCGGGACCCTGAATCTTCGGCCAGTTGAATCCTCCCAGTTCGTTGAGCGCGGGGAAGAAGTCGGAGATGTTGACGCGAGGCAGGCCGAAGTACAGCGGATTGGTGACACCGGTATTCAAACCATAGGCAGAGGCCGGCTTGTCGCGGTCGTTGACGAAGGTGGGCTGGTAGACGGTGTTGTAACCAAAGCGTGCTTCGTTGAGCCAGCGGGGGTTGAGGATCCAGGTCCAACTCGCCCCAACGACCTGGGCGCGAGTATGGATCTGGGTCAGCCACTTGGTCTGGAGTTGGTTGGCGTCGGAGACTGTTCCATTGTTGTTGCCGAAGAAATACAGACCGTTGATCGAGTGACGTTGATTGATCTGATAGTCCATTTTGGCTACGGCGTTGTCAGTGGTGACGTCGTTGGGTAGGCCGTAATTAATGAACGTAGGGCCAGCCGCGTTGGTGCCGTTGTTGGTGGGGAACCCTGTACCGTTGCATACGATGGGCGGACCCACGGTGCATCCTCCTATGGTGAGACTGGGGGTGCTGGGAATGATGCCAGCCGCTTCGACCCCTGCGATGGCATCAACAACACTGTTCTTCGGGTCGCCGTTGAGTGAGACCGTAACCGGCGTGTTCAACTGGCTGATACTCGCTACCTGGTAGGTCTGCCTCTCGTATCCGCCGAAGTAGAACAATTTGTCCCTGAGGATCGGGCCTCCCGCGGTCCCGCCGAACTGCTCAAGGCTGCGTGGATTCTTCGGCCCTCCTGCGATGGGATTGAAATAGTTGCGCGCATCCATCGGAGTGTTTCGGCCGAAGGCATAGGCTGTGCCGTGGAGTGTGTTGGTACCGGATTTGAGCGCGACGTTGACCATGGCTCCGGGCTTCCACCCGTACTCCGCCGGCGGATTCTCGATGAGGTTGAACTCCTGGATCGCATCGACGGGGAGGATGGTTGCGGAGTCTCCCGCGATGCCAGCTCCATTGATGATGCTCTGCCCGGAGAACGGCTCGCTGTTGAACAGTCCGTCGATGATGTAGGCGTTATCTTCTGCGCGCAGGCCGTTGGTGCTGGTAGTGGAGAAGCCTCCGCCGGGATAACGCACGATACCGGGACGAAGCTGAAGCAGATTCTCATAGTTGCGGCCGTTGAGAGGGAGATCGTTGATCTCCTTGTTTCCCAGCGTGCCCCCAAGAGTTGATGAAGTCGTATTGATGAGCGGCACCTGCATCGTGACCGTGACTGTCTCGGAAGCTGCTCCTGTTTGCAGAACGAAATCAACCTGGGCGTCAGAAGCAACTTCGATCTGAATATCGGTGCGCTCTGTGGCTTTGAAGGTCGGAGCCTCGACACGTACCGAGTAGATGCCGGGCATCAGATCCGGCGCCACATACTCACCTGCCTGGGAGGTGACCAGAGAGCGCGTGGTTCCCCGCTGCACATCCGTAATTGTCACCTTTGCCCCGCTGACCAGCGCGCCCGAGGAGTCGCTGACGTCGCCAAGGATGCGGCCGGTGTTTGTTTGAGCAACTGCGGAAGCGGAAATAGAGAGGAACAACACCGGGACGGCGAGGGCAACAGCGATCCCTTGCATCGATCTGGTTACAAGGCTGGCTGCTCTGTGAAAGTTCATTGCGTGTACGCCCCCTAAATTTTGGTACGACAGCTTTACCACCGCACCACAACACCAGTCAAGGAATTTGGGAAAACAAATTATTTTGGAAGTCACTTGACAAACTTATCCGGACTTGCGGTATAACTGTCAGACCACAAGCGCCTCTCCTCAAGGTGCCATGAGAAAGGTCTTCCGAGATGGGCATTGCAAGCATCAATCCGGCCACCGGCGAAGTAATGAAAACCTTTGATCCGCTGACCGACCAGGAGTTGGCGACCAAGCTCGATAAGGCTGCTGCAGCGTTTGTCCTTCATCGTGAGACAAGCTTCGCCTATCGCGCGGAACGGATGATTAAAGCGGCGGAGATTCTCGAAGCAGAGAAGGAGCAGTTTGGCCGACTCATGAGCCTGGAGATGGGAAAGCCCATTCAGGCTGCTATCGACGAGGCCGTAAAATCTGCCTGGGCCTGCCGCTACTACGCCGAGAACGCCGAGCGATTTCTGGCTGACGAGGCGGTCGAGACCAGCGCGAACCGCAGCTACATTCGTTATCAGCCGCTAGGGCCTGTCCTCGCTATCATGCCGTGGAACTATCCTTTCTGGCAGGTCATTCGGTTCGTCGCTCCTGCATTGATGGCCGGTAACGTCGGACTGCTTAAGCACGCCTCCAATGTTCCGCAGAGCGCGCTGGCCGTGGAAGATGTCTTTCTTCGCGCGGGCTTCGCGGAGGGAGTCTTTCAAACTCTATTAGTCGGCGCCTCCAAGGTAGAGGGCATTCTGGCCGACCCGCGCATCGCGGCAGCAACGCTCACAGGAAGTGAAGGCGCTGGAGTTCAGGTTGGCATCTCTGCAGCCAAAAGTATCAAAAAAGTCGTGCTGGAGTTGGGCGGAAGCGATCCCTTCATTGTGATGAAGACAGCGAATTTTGACGAGGCCGTTGCAACGGCAGTCAAGGCACGGGTTGCAAATAACGGCCAGTCCTGCATCGCAGCCAAGAGATTCATCGTGGAGGATTCCATCGCGGACAGGTTTGAGAAGGAGTTCGTTGCACGCATGGAGGCGTTGAAAGTTGGTGATCCACTCGATCGGACGACCGAACTAGGACCGCTGGCCTCTGCCAGTGCAGTCGAAGATCTGCACCGCGATGTGCAGAAGTCAGTCGATGCAGGCGCAAGGCTGTTGACTGGAGGAAAGCCGATTCCAGGAAAGGGCAGCTTTTATCCGCCGACAGTCTTGACCGACATCCCACTCGACTCCCCCGCATACAGCGAAGAGTTTTTTGGCCCGGTTGCGACCATCTTCCGCGTGAAGGATGTAGAAGAGGCAATCCGCATCGCCAATGACACGCGCTTCGGCCTGGGCGCGAGTGTGTGGACTCAGGACGAGTCCGAACGAGACCACCTGATCCAGGAGTTGGAGGCGGGAATGGTCTTCGTCAACAAGATGGTCGCCTCGGACCCGCGGGTGCCGTTTGGCGGGGTCAAGCAGTCTGGATTTGGACGCGAACTGGGACCATTCGGCATTCGCGAGTTCACGAATGTCAAAACTGTATGGATTGAGAAATAGACACGAGATCTGTCGAATTTTGAAAAGGTGGCATCTAGGTAGGGCCACCAGACCTTAAGTGTTTTGTAACCCAATAGACGATTTGGTCTATTGGTATAACCAAATACCCGAAACGGAAATCATCTACCGGAATGGCAATTTCAACCCATGGCGTCCTGTATAGTGTTTCGACCACGACCACCCTTCCCGGTGGCCAGACGAAGGGGATGCCTATGTACAAAGTAGTTCGAACCGCAAGACTTTATGAGCAGATAGTGCAGCAGATCGAGCAGTCGATCCGGGAAGGAAAGCTGAAACCTGGGGACCAGCTCCCGGCAGAACGGGAGTTAGCTCAGGAGTTTGGCGTCAGCCGCACAGCTGTGCGCGAAGCAGTTAAGACCCTGAGCGAGAAAGGGCTGGTCGAAGCGTACTCAGGCCGAGGCACGTTTGTCAGCACGGGCAAGTCCCAGGCGATACGCCACTCCCTGAACTCCTTTCTCAAGAGCGGCGACCTCGAAGACTCGGACTATGTTGCGGAGATGCGCGAGATTCTGGAACCCGAGTTCACGGCACTCGCCGCAACGCGTATCGAAGAGCAACACCTGGTCATGATGCGAGAGGCTGTGGCCGTAATGGACCGCAGCATGAAAAATCCTGATGCCTATATTGAAGCCGATCTCGACTTCCATCTGGCGCTGGCCGAGGCTGCCGGGAATCCGCTCATCCTGTCATTACTCGATTCCCTGGTAGGCGTCCTGCGCGAGCAGCGGCTGGGAATCTTCGCTGTCACTGGCGGCCCGGAGCGTGGTCAGGTCCATCACAAGCTAATCCTCGAAGCGATTGAAAAGAGAAGTGCCAGCGGTGCGCGCAAAGCGATGCGTGCTCACCTGCAACAGGTGCACCAGGATTCGAAGGTTTCTGCAGTTATGAAAACCAAATCAACTAAGGGAAACCCCACTTAGCACGAAAGGCAGGATCGAATGGCGAACCTCGGCTTTATTGGCCTCGGAGTAATGGGAAGTGAGATGGTGGATCGGCTCTTGGCGAAGGGCCACTCTGTGACCGGGTACAACCGGACACGGTCCAAGGCGGAACGGCTTATTGCGAAGGGAATGAAGTTCGCAGAGTCTCCGCGTGAGGTAGCCAAAGCAGCCGATGTTGTTCTCTCCATGGTCACGAACGGCTCCGCATTGAAGGGTATTGCGGAAGGCCCGAATGGCTTTCTCGCAGGGCTCAGCGCAGGAAAGATTCTGGTCGATATCAGCACCGTTGGACCGGATCTAAGCCGTGAGATCGCGGAGAGGGTTAGGGCTCTTGGTGCAGACATGCTGGACGCTCCTGTCTCCGGAAGCGTCATTACTCTCCAGCAAGGCAATCTGTCCGTGATGGTGGGCGGCAGGGCTGAGACCTTCGAGAAGGTCAAGCCGATCCTGTTGGATATAGGCCCCAAGGTGACGCACGTCGGCGGCAATGGACTTGCGCTGTCGATGAAGATTGCTTCGAATCTGAGCCTTGCCGTGCAGATGCTGGCCTTCTCCGAGGGCGTGTTGCTGGCCGAGAAGAGCGGAATCAAGCGCGAAGTTGCGGTGGACGTACTCACTCACAGCGCCATCGCCTCTCCCATGGTCAAGTACCGCGGCCCCTTCGTGCTTCAGCAGCCGGAAGAGGCATGGTTCGACGTGAACATGATGCAGAAGGATATGTTGCTGGCGTTAGATCTTGGACGCCAATTGAATGTACCCCTCCCAACTACTGCGGTTACCAATGAATTTCTAACTGCGGCACGCGCCATGAACTGGGCCAAGCTGGACTTCGCCGTGATCTTCGACGTTCTCGCAAAGATGTCCGGCATCGACACAGGAGTTGGAAGATGACACCCGAAACCGCAGAAGCTGTAAACACCTTCAGCAAAACACTGGCGCTTCACGCTTATCGACAGATGCTTCGTATCCGCATGTTCGAAGAGCAGGTGAATGAACTCTATACGCGTGCGCTGATGCCTGGCCTCGCCCACTTGTACAGCGGCGAAGAAGCCATTGCAGTCGGAATCTGCGAAGCTCTCAAAAAGAAGACTACGTCACCAGCACGCATCGCGGACACGGTCACTGCCTGGCGAAAGGCGCAACACCAAGTCTCATGTTCGCCGAGCTGCTAGGCAAGGAAGCGGGATACTGCCACGGCAAGGGCGGCTCGATGCACATCGCCGATCCTGCCACGGGCAATCTAGGCGCGAATGCGATCGTCGGTGGCAGCATGGGCATCGCGACAGGTGCCGCCTTCTCAGCAAAGTACCTGAACAATGGACGGGTTGCTGTGTGTTTTTTGGCGAAGGAGCACTCGGTCAGGGGTTGCTTTATGAGGTGCTCAACATCGCTCAGCTTTGGAAGCTTCCTGTGATCTACGTATGCGAAAACAATCTCTACAACGAGTACACACACTACAGTGAGACCACAGCGGGAGACATCTGCGCTCGAGCCACAGCATTCGGCGTGAAGGCCGAGACTGTTGACGGCCAGGACGTGCAAGCTGTCTATACCAAGGCGAAGCAGCTTATTGATGGCGCAAGAGCAGGCGACGGACCGGCCTTTCTTCTCTGCAATACGTATCGCTACACCGGCCATCACGTGGGCGACATCAATCGCGACTACTACCGCACCAAGCAGGAAGAGCAGGAGTGGAAGACCCGACGCGACCCCATTCTGCTTCACGGCGAACGGCTCCTTGAAGAAGGGCTCACCGATAAAGCTACGCTCGATAATCTCGAGGCCGAAGTTCGAGAAGAGATGAAAGCCGCTGTGGAGTTTGCCATCGCTGCCCCATACCCAGCATTAGAAGAAGTGGAGATGCACGTCTATGCCTGAGACTACTGATCGTGAATTGACCTTTGCCCAGGCCGTAAGAGAAGCGCTCGCCGAAGAGATGCGGCATGACTCGCGAGTCTGCATTCTTGGCGAAGACGTGGCCGAGGCCGGAACCCCGTTCAAGGTGTTATCTGGACTGGTCGAGGAGTTCGGAACCAATCGTGTCTTTGACACGCCGATCTCTGAGGCAGGCTTTACAGGCATAGCCGTGGGCGCTGCCATGACAGGGATTCGTCCCGTCGTCGACATCATGTTCGGTGACTTTCTCACCCTGACGATGGACCAGATGGTTAATCAGGCTGCGAAGATCCACTACATGTCGGGGGGCAAGTGGAAGGTGCCGATGGTTCTGCGTACTACGCTTGGAGCCAGTCGGCGCTCCGCCGCTCAACATTCGCAGTCTCTCCACGCATGGCTATGCCACGTGCCGGGGCTGAAGGTTGTGATTCCATCCACTCCAGCTGACGCGAAAGGTCTTCTGAAGACCGCGATTCGCGATGAGAACCCCATCATCTTCTTCGAAGACAAGATGATGCACCACAAGCTGAAAGGCCCCGTACCGACCGGAGAATATATGATCCCTCTCGGCGTTGCGGAGGTGAAGCGGATTGGCAAAGACATCACGCTGGTAGCGACCAGCAGCATGGTTCAGGTGGCGCTCGGCGCAGCAGATATGCTCGCGGAGATCGGCATCAGCGCGGAGGTCGTCGACCCACGAACTCTCTGGCCGCTCGATGAAAAGACGCTCATTGACTCTGCGAAAAAGACGTCGCGCGCCATTGTGATCGATGAAGGATACGGCCGCTATGGTGTGACCTCGGAGTTAGCATCCGTGATCTCAGAGGGTGCTTTCTATGATCTCGACGGCCCCGTACTTCGCATGGGAGCGATGCACGTTCCCATACCATTCTCACCGCCGCTTGAGGACCTGACCGTGCCGACCGAGAAGATGCTCTTTGATGCAGCGAAGAAGCTTTGTAGCAAATCGTAGAACCAGAAACGGGAGAAGCAACAATGGCACAGCCGACTTACGGAACCATGGGAGTTGATTGGGAGCAGCGAATCGATTTTGATCGTCTTCGCGTAGAGAGACTTCAGCGCGCGAAGAATTTGCTTGCGAAGTCTGAGATGGGCGCTCTGCTCTGCTTCGACATGAACAATGTGCGTTATCTCACATCGACACACATTGGCACATGGGCTCAGGACAAGGCGAACCGATTCGTCCTGCTCCCACAGAACGACGAGCCCATCCTCTGGGACTTCGGCTCCGCAGCACGACATCATCAACTCCATTGTCCGTGGCTCGGAGAACGCTCGCGGCCGGGGATCTCCATGTTGCGTGGAACAATGTCTCCCGAGCACGGTCGCGCGGAAGACGTCGCGAAGAAAATTCGCATTGAGCTAGAGATGCGTGGCTTGCATAAGGAGCCGGTAGGAATTGACATCATCGAGTTGCCAGTCCTGTTCGCGTTGCAGCGCGAGGGCATCACCGTTATCGACGGTCAGCAATTAATGTCCGAAGCCCGCGTCATCAAGACCAAAGACGAGATTGCGCTACTCAATACCTCTGCCTCCATGGTCGATGCCGCCTACCATGAGCTTTACATGGCGATGAAGCCGGGCATGCGAGAGAACGAAGCCGTAGGCCTGGTCAGCAAGGTGCTTTACGACCTCGGCTCAGAGTACGTCGAGGCGGTCAACGCCATCTCCGGCGAACGATGCAATCCTCATCCGCACGTGTTCTCCGACAGAATCATGCGACCCGGCGATCCTGTTTACTATGACATTCTTCACTCTTACATGGGCTATCGCACGTGTTACTACCGCACGTTCTCGATCGGTTATTCATCCCACGCAATGGTCGACGCCTATAAGAGATGCCGAGACTATCTGGACGCCGCGATCGATCTGATCCGTCCCGGCCGTTCGACGGGCGATGTCGCTTCGGTGTGGCCGAAGGCACAGGACTTCGGATTCCCCAATGAAGAGGCGGCCTTCGCGCTCCAGTACGGACACGGTATAGGACTCGCGATCTGGGAGAAGCCGGTTATCAGCCGCCTTGTCTCTTTGGATCATCCACAGGAGATCAAGCCTGGAATGGTCTTTGCTCTCGAGACGTTTTGGCCCTCGAAAGATGGGTGGAGTGCCGCACGAATCGAGGAGGAGATCGTTGTCACGGAGACCGGCCACGAGGTGATCACGCGCTTCCCTGCCGAGAAGCTTCTTGTCGCCGGTGCGCATTACTACACGGTCGGCGGTCCACTTCCCACGGTGCGAGAGACAGAAGTAGAACCTAACTCGGATGTTCGCAACCTGGTTGCATCCAGCGCACAAAAAGAGAGGATCGGGAGCTAACGCTGCGCCTTAGGGTCATGCGTATCCCAATAATTTATGGCTATCAGCGTCGTAATGCCCGCACTCGAGATGGCGCAGGAGACAGGAAAGCTCGTCTCCTGGCTCAAAAAAGAAGGCGATAAGGTTTCGAAGGGAGACCTGTTGCTTGAAATCGAAACCGATAAAGCCGTGATGGAAGTTGAAGCCACTTCCGACGGCGTTCTCGGCGGAATCACAGGCGAAGTAGGGACCGACATTCCGGTGGGCCAGACTATAGCGTGGATCCTGAAGCCGGGAGAGGAGGTGCCGTCGGAGGCGAAGCCTCAGCCGCAGGCGGCCACTCCAGTTACAGAAGCAATCCAGAGCGCCGATGAATCCTCTCCGCAATCGTCGACTTCCAACTCCACCGCGAGAGTCTCTCCGAAGGCGCGCAGGCTCGCCAAAGAGAACGGCATCGATCTCAACTCCGTGCAAGGTTCCGGCGATGGCGGAGAGATTCTTGCCTCCGACATACAAGCACTCATAGACGGTGGTCATCATGACTCTCACCCTCCTGCGGTTCAAACCGAATCCCTCTCTTCCATCGGCCGCCTCATGGCCGAACGAACCGTCCAGAGTTGGACTACAGTACCCCACTTCTTTCTGCAACGAGAGGTGGATGCAACTGCGTTGAATTCTCTGCGTGCCTCTCTTGGGCCTGGAGTCGAGCAGTCCTCTGGAGTGAAGCTTACGCATACGGATATTCTTGTCGCACTCGTGGCTCGCGCCCTGGCCCGGCATCCTCGCGTCAATGCAAGCTGGATCGAGAACGGAATCCGTCTCAACTCCGACGTGAACGTCTCCATAGCGATGGCCGTGCAGGACGGCGTCGTAGCACCTGTTGTCCACAACGCAGACACTGCGACGCTGGGTGAGATCGCCAAACAACGTCGCGAGTTGACGGACAGAGCGAAAGCGGGCCGTCTCCGCCCCACCGATTTTGCGGGCGGGACCTTCACTGTCAGCAATCTGGGAATGTTCCACATCGATTCTTTTTGCGCAATCATCACTCCCCCACAGGCCGCAATTCTGGCCGTGGGTCAAATTGCTGACAGCGTAGTTGCTATTGATGGAGTCATGGTTGTGCGACCGGTCTTCAGCATGACGATCTCTTGCGACCATCGCGTATTGGACGGGGCAAAGGCTGCGACATTCCTCCACGACCTTGCCGAGTCAATACGCGAACCAAACCTATAGCTTACCTGTGCGCTCGGCTAGCGATGATGCGCGCAGCAGAGGCACTCCTGGACGACCGTAGGAAGGGACATCAAAGATGGAAAGCGTCGATGTAGAGCAACTACCTGTAGGTACGTCCGCTGAATCGAAGGGCAAAACCCCCTTTTATTTTAGTTTTTGGTTTCAGGTCTGCATCGCCGTCGTCTTAGCAATTGCCTTCGGATATTTGAGCCCGGCTCGTGCCGTAGCCATGAAGCCGCTGGGCGACGCGTTCATTCGCCTTATCACCATGGTTGTCACGCCGATCATCTTCTGCACGGTGGTCTCTGGGATAGCCGGCATGCAGGATTTGAAGAAGGTCGGTCGAGTCGGCGGAAAGGCGTTGATCTACTTTGAAGTAGTCTCCACGCTGGCGCTCTTCATCGGCTTAGTCGTAGGAAACATCGTTCACCCGGGTGCAGACTTTCACGTAAACCCAGCCACTCTCGATGCGAGAGCAGTGGAAGGCTATGCGGGGCAAGCTAAAGCGCAAACTATAACCGAGTTTGCAATGCACATCATCCCGACAACGATCGTGGATGCCTTTGCAAAGGGTGACATCCTGCAGGTCCTGCTGGTCGCTTTGCTCTTTGGCTTTGCGCTGTCGTTGATGGGTGACCGATGCAGGCCGCTTCTCGCTCTCCTGGACACCTTTACAACCGCCATCTTCGGAGTCGTTGGCATCATTATGCGCTTCGCCCCCTTGGGGGCATTCGGTGCTATGGCATTCACGGTGGGCAAGTACGGCATCGCATCACTCGGGCCGCTCCTCAAATTGATTGGAACGTTTTACATTACCTCAATCTTTTTCGTTGTTGTGGTTCTGGGAGCAGTTGCTCTCCTTGCTGGATTCAGCATCTTCAAATTTCTGTTGTACATCAAAGAAGAGATTCTTCTCGTGCTGGCTGTCAGTTCCTCCGAGCCTGCTCTTCCCACGCTGATGGAGAAACTTGAGACACTAGGGTGCTCGAAGGCACTCGTAGGGCTGGTAGTGCCTACGGGATACGCCTTCAACACCGACGGCACGAGTCTCTACATCACGCTCGCAGCTCTCTTCGTGGCCCAGGCTACGGGAACGCACCTCACTCTGGCGCAGCAGTTGACCATCTTTGCTGTAGCAGTCCTCACTTCAAAAGGCGCAAGCGGCGTGCAGGGCGCTTCGTTCATCGCGCTGGTGGGAACTCTCTCCGTCGTCTCTACCGTTCCCGTCGCGGGCATGGCTCTCATTCTGGGGATCGACCGCTTTATGAGCATGTTCCGTGCCGCGGTGAACATGATTGGCAACGGAGTGGCAACGTTGGTGATAGCACGATGGGAAAAGGAGGTCGACAAATCGACGCTCCGCATCCATCTGTGACGGATTACAGCTCTCTAGTTAGCTAAGACCACTAGAGAGCTGTAATCCGCCCGCTTTGTAAAAATAACAAAGCGTAATTCGCAGCAAGAAGCGGTGCTTACGCAGGCCAGCGAGCCCAAGGCCCATCACTGACGAGCGTCAGCCCGCGGAGCGTTAGGCAGTCGGACTCTCCAGTATCTGAGCCAGCGCATGCAGCCTCCTGGTATCCTCAGGAGTCTTTGCATCTGACGCGCTCGTTTCCACCGACGCTGCCATGCCGCGCAGCTTCGCCAAATCCTTCTTGCCAAGGTGCGACTTCTGCGTACGCGTAATTGCTTTGTTCAAATCTGCGATCCGATCAGACGACAGCGCCTGCGACCGGCCCAACTGGTCTAGATACGCTTTCGCTACCGTCAGTTGAGAGGGCCAGGTAATCTTCTGCTGGTTCTGTACATTCAACTCGCTGACCTGGACCAGCTTCGCCGCATCGATCTCACTCTGGGTTAGAAATTTGCTTGGGACCAGCTTGAACACATCCAGTCCGCGCGCGATCTCCGACCCGTAGATATAGCCGTTGTACCAATACGCAGACCAATCACCACCCAGGACCAACGCGTTGGCATCGACGGGCCCGCGATCGAAGTAGGCGATCTCGTACGCATGTGCCGGGTCCGTAAAGTCCATCACCGAAATTCCGCCTTGATACCAGGCCTGTACTTCGATGTCGCGCCCGGGAACCGGTATCAGTGAGCCGTTGTGAGCCACGCAGTTTTCCGTCTCCGTCTGGGCAGCCGACATCTTGTAGTAGCTTGCAAACGACAGCTTGTCATCCTTCAGGTTGAAGATCGCATCCGCTCCCCACTTGTTCGGGTCGGTGGGACGGCATCGTGGCTGCAAACCGCCGCCCCACTCATCGGTAAACACCACCTTCGTTCCGTCATTTGAGAAAGACGCCGAGTGCCAATACGAGTAGTTCGGATCGTTTACCGCATCCACGCGCTTAGGATGCACAGGGTCCTTAATGTCGAGCAGGATGCCATTGCCTGAGCAGGCCCCAGCCGCAAGTCCCAAGGCCGAATACACCGTGATGTCATGGCACTGGTTGGTGTCCGCAGGCTTCTCGGCTTTCTTGTCGTGGCTTCCACCATTGTTCAAGCCATTCAGAGCGCCCGTGCGCGCATCGATAAATACTCGCGGACTCGAAACCACCTTGGCCTGTTGTGGCGCGGCGAGCGGCACTTTGATCACGTCGATCCGAAACAACGACGTGTTCGGGTCCTTCTCCGGCTTCTCTTCCCCCGAGCAGCCCGCAAGCTCCTCACTCTGGCGCACAAAGGACGTTCCTGAAACGTAAATGTAGACATTGTCCTTATCGTTCGGATCCACCACCAGCGTATGCGTGTGTGATCCGCGGCAGGTCTGCACCGCCGCCACCTGCTTCGGATTCTTGATGTCCGAGATATCAAAGACCCTCACACCGCGAAAGCGATCCGCACTCGCCGTCGGAATTCTGTGGTCCTTCTCATGCCCCGGTTCCGGCGGGGGCAACGGCGGAAACCCTTGCACTCCGCAATCCAGACGTCCGTTCGGCATCTCCACCGACATGAACAGCAGGTTCCCATACACCGACACATCGCCCTGCCCGCCCGGACACACCAGCGACGTAATCAGCGACACCTTCGCCGGGTTCGAGATGTCGTAGAAGTTCACGCCATAGAAGTTGCCCTGGAACAGGTGCGTTCCCTGAAACGCAAAGTCGGAGTTTGCGAACGCGAGCTGCGCAATCACCAACTGCATGGGCTTCGGTATCTTATCTCTGTTACCCACACCTATCAGGTCCAGACTCTTCTGCACCGCCGGATCGTCTGGATTCGTAGACGACAGTTGAAACGCGTTAGGCTTCTTCACAAACGCAAGGTGCTCCATCCCCATCGCAGTTTCACCCGCGTCATACAGTCCAGGTTTCAGCCCCACGCGCGGATCGTTCGTCGTCGACCCCGTCATACCCGGCGGCAGTGGCACAGCGGGCTTCGGCGTAAACGGATTATCGTCTTCCTCTGAATCCGCCTGCGCAGCAGAGGCAGAGGGAGCCTGCGCAGCCGGAGCCTGCGCCCGAAGAACTCCAAAGCTCGAACACACCAAAGCCGCGCCAAAGGCCACACCGGCCAAACGAAAAGCGAAAGACTGCGTACGATTCATCGTTTCTCCTTCAACATGTCCTGCATAATTCCAATCTCAGCCCGCTGCGTATTGTCAGCATCGGTGGCAAAGTCGAACAGCTCCGCATCCTGCCCCGCGCCCGGCGTATCGAACAGCTGCTTGACCATCACCAGCGCCCCATTATGGTGCTGAATCATCCCCGTCAAAAACTGCCGGTCAAACTCCGCACCCTTGGCCTGCCGCAGCGCCTCCATCTGTTTCGGCGTCAGCATCCCCGGCATCGCCTGCATGGGAGACCCGCTCTTATCCATATCCGGCATCCCCGGCATCGCCATCGACACGGGTTCCCCGCGAGCCACAAGCCAGCGCTTCATAAACTTCATCTCGTCCGCCTGCGAAAGGCCGATGCGCGCTCCCAAAGAGCGAATTTCCTTGTTCTCCGTGTGCGATGGAATCAGCGCTGTCATCTCGACCGCCTGCCCGTGATGCATGATCATGCCCTGCATGAACTCGACATCAGCCTGCGACCTTTGAGGCGCCTGCCCCGTTGTAGACGATGGCAGCTGTCTGCTTGGAGTGCCCGGAGCGCCCGGCTGGACCACCACCGGCGCCGAGCCGGGCTGCGTTTGTTGACCATACAACGCGAGCACCGACGAGCTGCAAAGCACCATAGTTGATAGCCATCCACAGAGTGCTGCGGTCGTCGCCCTGATCCGCGGTTTGCGGCTCCAACCAATAGAATCGAGTCTCAATCTTCCCATCGCACCGGGCAACTTTCGTTCTCCCACGGTATCATGGCGGCGGTGAGTCGCAGAGAGAAAGCCACTCTCCACAGCGCCATAGTGACCCAGTACGCCCTTCCAGAAGCATCGACAACACGCACAAAGCGTCGCCTGCGCGGGCAAATCCCCTTGCGACTTCTACCAAAAGAGGAGTGTCACCCAAATGAAAGTTCTCTCAATCCAAATGCGATTCTTCTGTAATCTCGCCGTAGTCGCAGCCTCCCTGATAGCACCTGCTCTTCGGGCACAGCAATCTCCGTCGCACTCAGAAGAGAAGCATCTGCGCAGCCGTCTCTTCGTCTATGACATGCGCACCGGCTCCTCGCATCTGGTCTACACCACCGATTCCATCTGGGAGGCGCCGAACTGGTCCCCCGACGGCAAGTACCTCATCGCCAACTCCGGCGGGGCCATCTACAAGTTAGTCCTCAAACAGGACGGCACGGCCGAGCCATCCAAGCTCGCGATCCCGGCTGACTATCAGTGCAACAACGACAAGGCCATCTCGCCCGACGGCACAAAGATCGCCTTCTCAGCCACCGTCCCGCCAAACAAAGGCTCGCAGGTCTTCCTCGCCGACGCCGACGGCAACAACGCAAAGCTGATGACGCCCGACTCCCCCAGCTACTTCCACGGCTGGTCGCCCGACAGCATCACCCTGGCCTTCGTGGCCCAGCGCAACGGCAGCGGCCAATTCGACATCTACGGCATGCCCGCCGCCGGTGGACCCGAGAGACAATTCACCTCCAACCCCCACCACGACGACGGCCCCGACTACTCTCCGGACGGCAAGTGGATCTACATCAACTCCGACCGCTCCGGCAAAGAAGCCATCTGGCGCTTCCCTGCCGAAGGCGCAGGCCACAACGATGAGAAAGCCCAGATGGTAGTCAACGATGCACTCGAAGACTGGTTCCCTCACATCTCACCCGACGGCAAAAAGTTGGTGTACATCGGCTACCCCGCCGGCACGCCCAACCACAATCCCCGCAACGTATCCATCGAACTAAAGCTGGTAGCAATCGATCAGGGCAAGGTAGCGACCACCCAAAAGAAACTCATCCAGGCCACCGGCGGTCAGGGAACAATGAACGTCAACTCCTGGTCCCCCGACTCCACCCGCTTCGCCTACGTCACCTATGAGGCCCTGCAATGAGCGCGAATATGGCGACTTCTAGGAAATACGCGAGGGAATCTGGGAGCGCCTCAATACATCCGCGAAATGGCTTGTCATTCCAACGTTACCTATAAGTCGAACTCCCCAAGCCCTTCCTTCCATTTCAGAAAGCAAGAGCCTTAGCTCACTCAATCCCCTTGTTACGTCAAATTCAACCTCGTGGTCAACATTGCCTGAAACAATCGTTCTACCCGCTGACATAGCTTGAATTTGTTGAAGCTGAAGTATCCAAATTTCTGATCCGTCAAAAGCCCATTCGATACGAACACCGCCCAGCGCGGTCTGGATAGCAGAATGCATTGTGAGTAAGCGATTCTGGATTTCTGCCGGGAGTTCGACAGGGCCTGACTTGCCCAACATAAAATCATCACCGAATCCAAATACGCCTTCGATAAGCGCACCACCGTTCGTCGCAGAGATCATTGCACCCGAATACTTCGCCCTCACCTCATCTTGTATCAGGAGTGAAGCCAACTGACCGGAGCCCTCAGAGCTTTCCATAATCTTGAAGGGATCCGTCCATCCTCTAACAGTCGGGTAAAGACCTGGTTCAGGTTGCATGGGAGCAGTTCTAAGCCACACTTCGTCTTCACCCGTAGGCCTGCCAAAACTAAATGGGGGAATCTTACGAGAAATCACGCTGGATCGTGGAACCAAATAACCATATGCATCTGCGACTAGAAGCCCGAAAACCTTATCACCTATGAGTTCACTAAATAGGTTGGGCCATCGTAGCGGAGCGTGTAAGTTTTCCGCGTCTGTCTGCTCGGCTTCCCACAAAATTGTATTGGTGTTTCTCACTCCACATCTGTGAGGATGAATGCTGAATTCAACTCGCAGGTCGTGCTCTTTAGGCACATCGGGTTCGACGTGATAGACCCCAGCGAGAATGCGCACTGCTTCTGGTTCGTGGAGTGTAGCGACTGCGCCGCTCTCTACGATTCGCGGCGTCGCGCCAGGAGCAAACTCAAATGAACCTCCTTGCGCCACGCCCGAGACCCCCATCATTAACGTCAATTGTCTCGTTTGCAATAACAAACATGCCAGACGCCGTGAGTCGTCGGAAGCTGGCTCAGCTCCGGGGCCGGGGCCGAATACTATAACTCGCCTATCCGACACCGGACAGTAACAGGGGACCGATAGAGATGACGCCAGGGGATATACCGATCGGTGTGCTTTCGCCCTTGCCGATCACCAAGGGATGCTTGTGCTTTCCCAGCGCGTGAATGTACCTGTCGGTTCCTCCGGGCCGAGGAGTGCAACGCGCACAACCTCGCGAGATCGGTCCTCAACAGACTCGGTACCCGCATAGCCATTGAGGTTCGTCTTGGTGAAAGCCGGGGAGACCAAGTTGATTTTGATCTCGGTCGACTCTAGTTCGGTCATCATGGCCATCGTTATCGCGTTGAGAGCCGCCTTGGACCCGGGGTACACCGGACCGTAGAACGCACGGGAAAGGCAGGTCTGCGTTCATCGTCAGCGAGCCTACTCCGCTCGACACGTTGACGATGCGGGCATCCGACGACTCGCGGAGGAGCGGAAGCATCGCCTGGTAAACGGCGAGGACAGTGTGGGTTGAGAAATACGAAATCATCCGGCAAGTGCTGTCAGGTGTCGGCCTGTCGCGTCGCGTTGAATCACTGTCAAACTGACGTCGTCGCAAAGCGGACTACCGTTCGCAAAGTCTTGTAAGGTGGCGAGTAGCATCATGAGCGTGGCTTGAGCGAGCGGCGATTCGGCGCCTCGCAGAGCCGCTACAATCCGATCCAGCCCGAATTCTTCGTCTGAAGTGTTACGGCATTCAAGTACACCATCGGAGTATGCGACAAGCGTGTCTCCGGGTTCGAGAGTCAGTTTGCCCAACTCGAACTTCGCACCTTCGATAGCACCTAACAGCGGGCCACCTGTTTCGAGCAGTTCAATCCGTCCATCCGCGCGAAGCAATATTGGCGGAAAATGGCCGGCATTGCAGTAGGTCAGATCTCCAAGATTGCAGTCAACCCGCGCGAGAAATGCGGTGGCGAACGGCGCAATCGGCCGCAAATAGCAGAGGTGGCGATTTATCTCGGAGGCGATCTTTGCCGGGTTGGAACTCGGACGATCGTAACTTTGCAAAAGCCCGGCCAGATTAGTGAACCACATGCCAGCCGCAACTCCTTTACCGGCAATGTCTCCGTGCGCCAAAAGAACCCTGGACTCGCTTTGCAGGAACGACGTGAAATCTCCAGGAAGAAAGCGCGCCGCGAAGACCTCGCTTGCGAACTGTAAACAACCGCGGCGAAACTCGCGCGGGCCGCTTAGTTTGCGCTGGATCTGTGCTGCCTCGAACAGCTGGGAATGGAGATCAAGTTTCTCTCGCAGAAGCGAGTCCCTCTCGTCTTGCAGAGGCAGGTCCGATGGTAGCGGCATCGACGCCAGCATCGAGGATTGTGGCATGCTGTAACTTTGGCGCCCGCCGCTAGTCCGGAACTTGCCTTCACTTTTTGGTAGTACTTTGCCGTCGTTCATAATCCGTACCTCTTAGATTTTGATCGTTGCCTTAGCCGACGAACCGATACCCTGTTCCATGCACTGTGAGAAAGTATTGTGGCTGTTCGGGATCGGGTTCGAGTTTTTGGCGCAGACGTACCAGGTGCGTATCCACCGTCCGGGTAGTTGGGAAATTCTCATACCCCCAAACCTCTTCCAGAAGACGATCGCGACTGAGCGTTTCGCCCGAATGACAGATGAAGTACTTCAATAGCTCGAACTCTTTAGAGGAGACATCGAGAGCCTTGCCTGATCTGAGCACTCGTTGACGTCGTAGATCGACTTCCACGTTACCGAACGAGTGTTGATCCTGATTTTTGGGAACCACTGCCGTGCGTCGCAGCACGGCCTTCACTCGCGCCAACAACTCGCGGATTGAGAACGGTTTGGTCACATAGTCGTCCGCGCCGAGCTCGAGGCCCACCACTTTGTCTAGTTCCTGACCGCGGGCAGTCAGCATGATGATCGGAATCGAACCACGTTGAGCGCGTAGCTGTTTGCATACTTCCAGTCCGCTCATGCGCGGCATCATGACATCGAGGACCACTAGATCGGGGGACTCTTCGAGCGCTCTCTGAAGGCCTTCGATTCCATCTCCCGCTGTCAGTACTTCATAGCCTTCAAACTCGAAGTTGTCTCGAAGTCCAGCCACCATATTGGGCTCGTCCTCCACTACAAGAATTCTCGCTGGCCTCGGTGTTTCTGTTACCTTCGTCTTCTCTTTCTGTCTCATGCCGGCATCCCTTTCGCCTGCTGGACCTCTGAAGTCTGCACTGGCAGAGTAATGGTGAACTTGCTGCCTCGACCGGGCTCGCTCTCAACCGCGACTTCACCCCCATGTGCCTGCACGATATGGCGCACCAGAGACAGCCCCAGTCCGCTTCCCTTGGTGTCGTGCATCATTGGATCACCCACTCGATAGAACTTCTCAAAGATCTTCGGCTGCTCCTTCGCGGGAATGCCGATCCCATGATCGACAACCTCAAGATTGACGTCGCCATTGTGCCGGTAGAGGTTTATACCAAGGTATTTCTCCGTCGCCGAGTACTTCACCGCGTTGTTCACCAGATTCAGCAGCGAACGCGCAATCGCTTCGCGATCCACACTCACTTGCGGCAGATCGTTATCGATCTTCTGTTCGAACTGGAAACCGTTTTGTTCGATTTCAAAACGATACGACTCCAGCGTGCCCCGTACCAGATCGGCCACATCCGTCTCGCGGAAGTCGTACTCTTTCTTGCCGGACTCGATGCGCGAGAAGTCCAGAATATTGTTGATCAGCGAACTTAACCGCTCACTCTCTTTGCGAATGATCTCGTAATATTCCTGACGCTTTTCGGGGTTGGAGATGCGTCCCAGTTCGAGCGTCTCTGCGTAAAGGCGGATGAGCGCCAGAGGAGTTCGCAGCTCGTGTGAGACGTTCGAGACGAAATCGGACTTCAACTTCGCCAGTGCAAGTTCGCGCGACACGTTTCGATAGGCGAGCAGCATTCCTCCGCCCATCAGCAGCGAAAGCGCTCCGAGAATAAGGAAGGCCGTCCGCACAAAGTGGTTGCTGATGTTCGCGAACGTGGTCCCGCGCAGCTTCATTCCCAGAATCAGTCCTGGGAAGACTCCTTCGAACCCACGCTCTACTTCAGGCGAACCTCCATCCCAACAAATCGAAGCAGCCAAAGGAGCGTGGTCCTTTGCAGTCCTGACCATGATCACTGGTTGAGGATGGGATGTATCGTTTTGGTTTTGATTTGGCAGCACTTCGTTCAGCGCTTGCGGAAAAAACTTGTTGCTCAGATAGTCGGTATCGTAGACAAACCCTGCCAGAGCGGGATGCTCCGCAGTCGAACCGCGCGGCATGAATACCACCAAAGACTGGTACTGCATCTTGTCACCCCTGGTGACCCAATTGTCGGTAAGGTAGACGTGCCGCCCTTCCTTCGCCTCGATCTTCTTGAGCTTGGCGATCCAGTCTTCGGGCTCCAGATCAAACCAATGTCCGACTTCACTAACAAATTGAGGATCGCCCATCCGCCCAGGCTGAGATTGACTCTCCAGGTGGCCTTTCCCTGTCCAGAGGAATGCAAGGGCAATGTCTGGATGTGACTTCAGGAAATCCTCGAGTTTGCCGCCTTGGTTCGCCTCGGGAAATTTCGCACTGGCTTCCTCGGCGATATCATAGGCCCGCGCATCAATCCGCTTTTCGGCGATAGCCAGAACCTGTTGATACTCCCGTTGAAAGACAGCCTCGATCGATTTTTCACGCTGTATGGTCCTGAGGTGCCATACACCGACCGCGATGAGCGCGGCCGCGGGCAGCATAACTCCGAGCATGAACACCAACATGCGGGGGCGGTCGGACCATCGGCGAACTTGAAACTTCACCATATCGACTCTCTCGGAGAGGCGCCCAGTGCACTCTGACAAACGCCCCATCTCCATCGGATTGAAGAATAAGCGAGAAAACTCCGCGATATGTCACAACGGAGCAACAAATTGCAAAAAGTTGTGAACTCACAGGACCATCAAAAAAGAGCCCAAGAGCAAGATGTTCAAACCTAAGCCCTTGATGAGACGCAACTAGTAAGTCGTCACAGCTCCTGGAGCGAATCGCCAGCCGGAAGTTGTCTTCTCATTTGTTGCAAGTCGCCGAGGCACTCATCGAAGAATCCTGCGGTAAATTGCGGGATCACTGCCGTCTAGAACTTCTAGACGGTTGACGGTCCATACGGAAGTTGCTCTCCTCCCTGATTGGCTAGCTGGCTAACTTGCTGTTTGCCGACGATACACCCGGAACTCGGAGGCAAAAATGGTCTTTCCTTCATCGATACCGACGCCCTCCCAGTGATAGGCTGTTTGCCATGCCACAAGCCCCCTCAGATCTCTTGAACGAAAAGCTTGCATCTGTCGCGACCGACATTGAGGCCATCGAAGAATTGATCGACTCGGAGCCGCCACAGACCACCGACCAGATACTGGCGCTCCGCACCATACAGGAGCTATACCGGCGCCTGGCCGACGATCTCCGGGTCGCCATCTCCCTCTTCGAGTAGCTCATGCCCGAGCGAAGGCGCAGACAAAGCGAGGCGTGTCGTTCTTCGAAACGTACCCAGAAATGTAGGTGCCGAGGCTCCTCCGCGCTAATATCGTCTATTCTGAGCAGATCGTCCGCTTCCTGAGTCAGTAGATCCTCGCCCTTATCAGCTCAACTGGAACAGCACACAGTTCGACGGCGGCGAGCCTGACACTATACAAGCGGCTCACGACGTCGGTAAAGTACTGCGATTTTGCGGTCCCGATGACATAGTTGCTGCCCGATATCGCTCCTACATATTGATCAACAATAGCCGATCGCGCTATGTCCCGTAGGAGGGAACCCCTTCTGATGTTGCTCGCTAATCCGCCGGCGACTGCGCTTATGAAGTCGTCACCGACACAGTGAACGATTTCGGCCATCTCCAGCAAAGGTCGATTCATGCGCTGAGAGATACCCCTGCCACACAACTTGCTCAGCGCCATCAGGGCTGCCTCAACCGTCCGCGCATGCGTCTGCCGCTCTCGAAGCGGCTTCGTCCAAGTCGGCTTGTAGTTGCAGATACAATCCATTCTGCCACTCAGTGCATCGGTATGCTGCCACCCCGCGCAATGGAATGCTGCCACTAAATGCGACGTTATGCTGCCACCTAGTGCGCCAGCTATGATCCACGCCGGAGGCGTGTGGTGCCGCGGTGCGGTTCGGTCAGGACGATGTCCGGTTCTAGTTCAGGGGAGTAAGGTGCGGTTAGCCGACAATTCGGAAATTCACTGACGAGGAGAGTGTTTGTCGAGACTGAAGTATCGCTTAACTCGATGCGACTCCGGTGAGTTGTTGGGCTGTAGATTACTTCCGCCCCCGTTCAACCATCTCATGTACTACCTGAATCGCGACATCCCGTCAGTCATTCTGGACATAGTGCCGGCTTCCCTTGGCGACGAGCCGGGTTCCTCCTGCATCTGCTCCCATGCGGCGTCGGTGGCTCGATCCACATACTCTACAAAGACGAAGGAATCGGCTTCCTCAGTCGGGGCCATGCGAGTTTCGTTCTAACCCATTGCGGCTTCCAGCATGTATGGGACAACTAGAAGCAGCGGGCGGCGTTTCGAAAGATCACCGCAGACCGTCGAAGTCTGCGGTGATTGATCGGTCGATTACTGATCATGTGTCATCGAAAAGAGCGTTTCCTTACTGGATCTCGACGCCACAGATCTCCGGTTGGTTGACGCTGCCGTTGCTCAGATGGATGACGATCTGCCCTGAGTTGTTCGCCGTAGTAGTGAACTGCTGCACGTTGGCCTTGTATTGACCACCTGCAGCCGCCACGATATCGAAGTTCGTAAGAACGGGTGTCCCATTGATGGCGACATTGAACTCACGTTGACCTGTAGTTTTGAAGTAGAGTTCCGCGAAGTGCAGCCTTACGGTATGTGTGCTGCCTGCCGTGAAACCCGGGACAGTGTAAGTGATGGTTCCTTCGCGAGCATCCTGGTATACGGCTGCCGGCGCGGGATTGGTCACTCCTGCGGTGGAGATCGCATGCGTCACGGCAAAGGTACCACCTCCGGAGAAGTCTGTGTCCGCGACGAATGGTGATACGGCTGTTCCGCCCGAATTGATATCGACGTTCAATGTCCCTCCAGTCGAGCACGTGCCGCTTCCGGCATAAGACGTGAAGTCGTGAGGGGCACCGGCCGACGTTGTGGCACCACCAGTGTTGTTGATGACGTTGCTAATGCCGCCTGAACCGCTCAGCATCACAGTCACCATGTTGGTGAAATTAATCCCGGAGACGTTGGGGGCAAGAAGCGCATTGCTTTGCAGGATCGTTACATTTGGAACGTTAAAGAAAGAGTAGATACCGAGGCCGTAGGCGGTATGCGAGCAGACGTTTGAGGTCACCTCGTAGGAGGGGTAGCCGTTGGCGCCGTTGTAGGTCCATGAGCTTTGACTTGGAACGTCGTAAGGATCCTCGCTTTGATAGAAGATAGTTTCGCCGTTGTTGCCGTTCCATTGCACCTGGCTCTGTTGGTAGTGTTCGACTGCAAGCCCGAGTGCGGTCACATTGTCGCCGTTCACGATGAGGCCATGCGAGGCTGTGTTGGTGGTCCAGCCCACACCGGTGCCGTGATCGGCTCGCCATGCCCAGACGTTATCGAGGATTACGTTATTGCTATCCAGTTCAAGGCTGGTGGTAGCCGAACCAGCCTCGGCACCGCCGATACGAAAAGACACATCGCTGATCGAGGTTGGATTGTTGGCATGGCTTACGCGTGTCGCGCCTGCTACGCCAACCTGCATCAGTACGGGGGAGTTGGACGGGCCGGCGTCGATCATCAGGTCGGCGATTTGTACGCCATCGACATCGGCAACCGTGATTGCGGAGCCACCGTTTTGCGGTATCAGCGTCGGGTAGCCGAGGCCGAGGACGATCGCATTTGCGTTGGTGATGCTGATCGGCGCAGTGAGTTGGTAGATGCCGGGTGTAAGGATGAGATTCTTGCCGGAGGACAGTGCAGAGTTGATCTGCGCGGCTGTGCTTGACGGTGTCGCAATAAAGAAGGTACTGATGGCATCGCTATAGCCGGTCCCCAACCCTCCGTTCGCGGTCCAGTCCACGCCGCTCGATGAGGTTCTAACCGTGGGCACAAAGACGTTATAGTTCCCACTGCTGTCGAGGTAGAGAAAGGGCTTTTCGCGGACCACCGGCGTCGTCGAGAGAATAGTGTTCTTTGGGAAGGTGTTCGACGGTGCCGTGCCGGTAAACGTGTCGCCGGAGAAGACGAAGTTCCAGACATTGTCCGTGAAGGAGGCCATGGTACTGTTGCGCGTGTACCACTGTTGCTGGGAGCAGGCGTTGACGACGTTGTCTACCGTCGTGTCGGCGATGAAACCGCCGCTCGCCTCGCCGCAGCTCCGGTTTGTAAGCTCGAGACCGCCGGCAATATGGATGCGACGAAGCGAAGCACCTTGGGAGACACCCCAGGCTTCGGTGTTGCCTGTAGGCACGTTGATGCGCAAATTTTCCATCGAACGCCAGAAGTTCGTCGTCAGGTTGCCATTACTGTCGGTTACATCGAGATACAGACCGCCGCCATTTAAAACCGTCGAGTCAGGAGTCAATCCCAAGCCGGCAATGGAGGTATAGAAGCCCACCTCTTGGCTTACACCGGAGTATGTGCCTGGCTTGAATAGAACTGCGGCGCGGTTGCTGCTGAACTGTCCACCGCTTACCGTGGGATTGGAGATAGAGGCGATGTCTGAATTAATGACAGAGCCCGGTACTGACGGATCGAAGACGTAAACGTTTGGTCCAAAGATTGTTGAGTTGTACTGCGCGATAGCTGGCAGCGTGACGCCGCAGAGTGCAGCGCACAGGATGAGGGGTTTAATGACAGTAGTTGGAGTTCCAAAGAGACTCATGTGTGACCTCGTATTACAGGAGTGAAGTGGTGTGTTTGGCACAGCAGCCGGATGTGAGCCGCACCGTATCTTCAGAACGAGGAGAAGTAGAGCAAGTCCGAGGAGAGGACCAGAATGAACAGTGTTATCCAAGATTCATCCCGCAGATCTTCGGTTGGACCGGCAGGGCCGCAGTCTTTGCAGCAAGAGCTGCGTGGGACCACGACGTCGCAAATTATTGCATATGCACCATAAACTTGTCGTCCTTGATGAAGTCTCTCCATTGCCGAATGCAATTAATTCTGCCACCCAAGCGAGTTGTGCTGCCATCCGGTGCAACGGCATGCAGGCACCGCCGCGATATCTTCGCAACAGATCACCATCACCGATGCAACCGCATGGGCAGCGATCTACTACACCACTGATGGAGTAACCAGGCCGACAATCAACTCGGCCCAGTACACGGGCCCGATCCTGTCTCCCATGGAGACAACGCATTCTTCGTAGGTCCCTACGGAATAACCTCTTCATTGCGCGCTACCGCGAACGGAACGGCAGGTGAGAGAAACCCGCAGTAACGCGTCGAGGGTTCGAAGTTCAGGCAAAAGGCAGGTCTTGCCGTCCACGATGACAAACATGTTTGCATCTCACTTCAATTATTCAAAGATCCAATCACAGCCGCAGAGCAGTTCACATCCAGACAGCGCCAGCGTCCGCTTGACCGCCCGGACAATAGGCCCAAAACTTCCTCGACGATAGTAGGCGTAAACAAGAAACCATGACGATAAAGCCCGTTTATCTGCACCCCAGTATGGCCCAGATCATTTTGTCCACTTCTTCTGCGGGCGAAGAGGTGACTGCGGAGTTGCCGATGTTGGCGTGATTTGACTCTGAAATTCCTGCCTATGATTATCGGTTCCAGTTCGAAGTGGTTAATGTTGGCGGGAACGATTTGCGCGGCCCGGCGGCCACTTCTTCGCGGACAAATTCGGGCGTGATCCGGGGGAAACTGCGCGCCGAAAGGCTGACCGCGATGCTGCGAGAGAAGCGAGCGGTAAGCCGGGTCTTCTAACAACTCATAGGAGTGCATCGATTCACGCAGAGCAACAAATTCCATCTCCGGCGTTATGATCCCCTTACGGGCATAGTGCATTTGGCTTACGTTGCGACCACTGCGTGCGCGACGAGACACAAACGGAGAAGGAGAGCGCAAGTGGGACGTCAACAGATCTCGTTCACGCCAGCGCGCATACTCGGAAGTCGGACCCGAAAGAATCTCGGTATCATTGCGTTGTTTAATCCAGTCGATGCGAAGGTCGGGCAATCCGCGAGACAGGTCGATCCGCACGTCGGCGTCGTGCATGGACCGGACGTGTCGTAAACCGGCAACGGAGGGTTTTCTCCGATGCGATCACTATGGCGCGTGGGGGACAGAGCGATTTCTCGGTAAGGGACACGCAAATCCCCCGATAGCCTCGAAGGTAACGCTTGTGCGATGCCGGATAGGTGGAAGGTGTACGAATTGTCGAAAACGTTGGAGATTGTTTCAGCATTTGATCCTCTCGGCGCAGTGGATACCACTCACAACCGAACGATTCTTCCTCACCATGTCAAAGTCGTACGAAGAAGAAATACGTCCGCGTGGTGTTCATTGTTCGCTACCCCAGCGGCCATAGGGTTCCAAATGTGTTGATAACTTGGAATCAGCCTGATCGCCGGAGTGATCGCGAAATCGTAGAAGACCTCGAGCCCGTTCTCGTTTTTCACATTGGCTGCGGCTCCGGTGAGCCGCTGGAAGTCATTTTTCAAAGGCTGACTGATTCCATTGTGATAGGTTCCCAATCCAAAACTGTCATTGGGCCTGTGATCAGAGAGGCCATTGGAAAACAACGCTACGCTCGCATCACGCGTGATAGTGTTGGTCTCCTCGGGAGCATATCCGATGCGACCGAACAGACCGATTCCTCTGAGCGGCTGGCCGCTTCCGAGTTTCTTGGCGGCCGCTTCAGGCCGATCTTTCACAAAGAGATACTGCGAAAAGTTTCCGACCGTAACCCAACTCGTACCCTTATAGTTGATGGGCAAAGCCTGGGTCGAAGGAGTCCCCAACAGAACCCCGACAGCCTGCGGAACCTCCGACGGCGACAACTGCCCAAATGGTGACGTCAAATCGATTTTCGGCTTGTTGGTCCAGTTATATTGCGCCCAGGATTGGCCGGGCAGGTTGCCGATTTTATATGAAAAGATTGCGATGCCGTAAGCGTTGACCCGATCGAACGCCTTCGTTGCAAAATTATTTGCCTCGGTATTGGGATCGTACACGCCGCCAACAACGGTTACCCGTTGTGAAAGCGTCCAGATGCCAATCGCTGCCAGCGCATTGGTGTTATAAAAATTTAGGGCCATCGGATTCTTGTTGAAGTTCAGGTTCGCGAAGTAGTACTTGTAGCTGTCGCCGAAAAAGGTTTGATCGGCGTGGGTGAGCACGTTGGCCTTGCCTAAGATGACGGAGAATTTGGGCGTCAGCGCCTGAAGTAGGAAATATTCCGGGGAAGGACATCGTGGACGAAGAAGGGACCGGGAAAGGCCAGCCCGGTGTACTGAGGCACAGTGGAACCCACGGTAAAAGTATTTTGCGGCGAAGAGCTTCCATATCTGGATTCCAAGGTGATGTGGACTACGCCGCCCGGCCAGAGTCCGGCGCGCCCGGTATCCAGATTCATCGAAAGCTGGGTGTTTTGTATGGACGTGTTGCCGGTTTTGAGACCACCTGACGCTACGTCTTGATAAGCACTCGTGGAGTAAAGATCAAAGAAAAATCCATGACGAGCTAGATCTGTTCGCAGCCCGCCCCAATCACCACTCAATTGAGTGCGATAGCGAAAATCTCCCGCGTCCGTTCCTGGCAGCCCGAACACGGGTCCATTGTTGAGGAATGGCAGGAAGACGGGTGCCAGATTAGCCAGAGAAGCCTTTTTGTTGGAGCTGGACCCCAAGAGTCAGCTGCATTCGCGCGTGAAGGCGTAGTTTTCTCTTTGACCGGATCGTTGTCATGAGTTGGGTCGGCGATCACGTTCTGAGCCGCATCCACATCTGGCGTCATTGGCGCGCCGAACCCATTGTGTCGTGAGGATACGACACGGGAGCGACACAACGGCGGATTGGCCGTTTCGAACTTGCAGACGGGGGAACGATTTTTCTAGACGAAGTCGGAGAACTCTTGCCCGACACTCAAGTAGCGTTGCTGAGAGTGCTACAGGAACGGGAATTTGAGCGCCTCGGCGGAAATCAGTCCATCCAGGTTAACGTTCGGGTCGTCACTGCCACCAATCGAAATCTCGAAGCAGCCGTATCCAAATGGATCCTTCCGCCAAGACCTCTTTTACAGGCTAAACGTGTTTCCCATCGAGGTACCGCCCCTTCGCGAGCGGAAGGACGACATCTTGATGCTGGTCGAGTATTTTGTGCAGCGATATGCTTCCCGTGCAGGCAAGAATATCCGTTCCATCGACAAAAAGACTGTAGATCTGCTGCAGTACTACGAATGGCCAGGCAACATCCGCGAGTTACAGAACGTCATTGAGCGCTCCGTTATTCTATGTTCCAGTGAAGTCTTTTCCGTCGATGAGTCGTGGCTCTCCAAAGGATCTTCTGGGGCAGCATCTCGGGTTCAAACTCCCGCACCTCTCAAGGTAGAAGCTGAACCCCGCAGCGAGCGGGAGATCATCGAGGCGGCGCTGGCCGAATCTAGAGGGCGGGTTTCCGGACCGTCAGGGGCGGCAGCCAGACTTGGAATTCCACCATCTACCCTCGACCACCGCATCAAAGCCCTAGAGATCGACAAAACCAGGTTCAAGTTTCGCTGAAGCCCGCGCGGCAATCACCAGAACCACCATATTCACCGGAATCACCCAATTCCCGACAAATCCCTTTTCATTTCGACACCATGTGATGGTGCTGCTCGTGTCTTTTCCTAACTTTACGCATTGGCAGAAGACTTGCAATCACTCAAGCAGTAGTGAGCAGAAGGATAGGAGCGTAAGCCAACAATGACCTGCAGAATCGACCGCCGACTTACCGGGCAGGACCGCGCGATGTTGTACATCAGTGGACGAATTACGGAGGAGTGTACGGATACGCTGCGGGCCTTGCTGGAACAGGAAAAGGGCGTAGTGACCATCGATCTCAAAGACGTTCTCATCGTGGACCGGGAAGCCATAAAACTGCTGGGAGTGAGCGAGTCAAACGGAGTCGAACTTAAAAATTGTCCAGCCTATATCCGTGAATGGGTCACAAGAGAGACGGCAGATAGGAATACGTCCGAACGAAGAAAAGGAACGGAGGACAGCGAAGATGTTTGATGCATTTGATGCAAATGACCAGCAGAGCCGTGATTCGGAGGAAGTGAAAGCGGTATTCAGACCTCCGGTTGGCTACTCAGGAGTCCGAAACCGCCTGGCTGATTCGGATGTGATAGAAAAACGTCTCTTTGCGAGCGAACCCGAGAGCAATGAGACGATCTCCGAAGACGCGATTCGTGATGAGCTCTCTCGAATTCTGGAGAGTTCCATATTTGTTCAATCCGACCGACTAGGCCGATTTCTTCGGTTTACTGTGGAGAAAACGCTGGCAGGCGATGGGGAGATGCTAAGGAATATCTGATCGGCACGGAGGTGTACGACCGCCCTAGTTCCTATCGTCCCAATGAGGACTCGATTGTGCGCGGTGAAGCTCGCAGGCTGCGAAGTAAATTGAAGGAATACTACGAATCCGTTGGCAAGAACAACCCACTTTCTATCTACTGTCGGCCTGGCAGCTATGTGCCTATGTTCCGAAATCAACGTGGACGTGTGAACTTTACTGCCACAGAAGCCGCTCCTCGTGACTCTCTAACTGGTGGAGACGTCATCCGGATAGCGGTTCTGCCTTTCTTAGACGCTTCCGGCACCGCCTCGTCTGGTATTTGTGCTCAATTGATCACCGATGACTTGATTCACGAACTGGTGCGGACAGATGGGATTCGCGTGACCGCCGCAAGTTCAGTAGCGCCGCTGGTCGCGAAAGCTATGGGCATTCGTTCTCTGGCCCGAAAGCTGGACGTTCAGATCGTACTCGAAGGTACGGTGCGCCACGATAACAACCTATTGCGCATTACCTCCAGGGTCGTTGATCCTGCAGATGGATTTCAGATCTGGTCTGAAAGGATCCAAACGGAGCCAGATCTGCAAGATCTTTTCAAAGTCTCTGAGCGAATTGCATCGTCGCTCGTAAGCCGGATCCGCCCGACCAATGGCTTCAACGAGCGACAGCACAGTCTGCATCATGTTCGGCTGATTCTGAACTCGCCGGCCGAATCCGGCCTTCTGACACACACCTGTGATCGTATTCAACAATCTGAATATCAAGCTAAAGGGCCAAATCCAGATAGGAGGGTTTCGTTCGTGAAGACCGGTCCCGGAGGTGCCTGGACGACGGGTAAACCCGGAAAGTTCGGCGAACTGCAGCAAACCGGTTGAAATTGATTGGTGAGATGCGCTCTAGTCTACTCACACGCACGCTTTCTGTGGCGAGGATGCTGATGGGTTGAACCCGGCCGTCTCGAATCCTTACGCTACTTGCGCTCATCGAAACACTATTGCAATTGTGGAGACTACGACATGGCCGCTTTTTGTGCATGCTGTGGAGCAGAGATTACCCCGAAACCCCAGGCGTGTCCTGCATGTGGCGCCCCTCGCCACGGAATGTCGCCGCCGCCTGATCTACTGCGTACGTCAGATGCTGAGGCCGATCCTCAAAAGACGTCGAAGCGTTTGGAAGCTAACTAAGCCGCTATCAAAGTAAGCGGCAGTAAAACCTCTATGGCATGTGCGAGATATAACTGCTTTTTAAGGCACATTGGTACAAACGTTCCCGAGAATGAGGTCGACGGCGGCGCAAGCCAATCGCTCGAATTCTGCATCAGTTTTATGCTTACCGACTCCTGCTAACAGACGGTAAAGGATGTCTCCTGTCAATGAGTCGTGAAGCATCACCGCAATCCGTTCAATCGGAACAGTTGTTTTTCGCAACTCTTCCCGATGACTTTCTAATACAGATCGTATGAAGGATGCCGTTCTGGCAGGGCCGTGCGTATACCACGCCTCGCCTACTTCGGGACAATTCGCCGCCTCACCGATGGCCAGGCGATGAAGATCCACGGACCGTTGTGCGCTGATGAGCTTCAGAATGTAAAACGAGAGTTTCTTCAGGCTCTCTTCAAGGTTCAATCCTGTGTAATCGATCTTCGCGAGCGGCTCATTCGACTCGCGGCAGAGATTCTCGATACTGCTGATGAACAGCCCACACTTCCCGCCGAATTCGCTGTAGACGGTGCTCTTCGAACCACCGGCGAACTCAACGATCTTGTCGATGGTGACACCTTCATAGCCGCGCTTCAGAAATAGGTCCGCCGCGACTCTCTGAAGTTTGACATTTCGAGCTTCTCCGCGCGAAATCTTGTTAGGCATCCATCTCTCCTTTACTGAATGCAAAAAAATCACTGCGATCCCCAACTTCACTTCTCTTGTAATAACAGCATTTTATGTGCTTCTTTTTCATCGGGATCCCTGGATCGCTGATGCGTCGAATTCGCCGGCGCGTGCATCTTATATGTAATGTACAGTACAGTACATTTTTTGGGCAAAGACAATCGTGAACCACTTGGAGGTTATACATGGGAAGCAAACCTGATAACTCGCTCTTTCACCCGATAGCTGACCTGATTGCAATTCAACAGGGAGTCACCATTCGGTCGATGTCCCAACCGGGATCAAATTCAACGATCAGCGTTGTGCATCCCACTGAACTAAGCAGCGAGACCCAGCAGACACCGGGATCGCTGAGGATGTCCGCCATTGCAACGATGCATGGCATCGTCTCCTCGCTATGGGCAGGCATATTTTTGGTCGAGCCTTCAGCTAAGACCGGCATTCACCACCACGGCGAACAGGACACCGTCGTTTACGTCCTGGAAGGAGAGGCGTGTGTGCGGTGGGGCGATTTCGGAGGACATTCCGCCACTGTTAGGGCGGGAGATTTTCTGCATGTTCCGAGCTGGTTGCCGCATCAGGAAATAAACCTGTCGGAGGAAAATCCATTCCGATGGGTGGTCGTGCGAAGTACGCCAGAGCCGATCGTTGTCAATCTGCCCGACGATTTCTGGACCCCGACCATCTCAAAACCGATAGAGAGGAAACACAGATGAACATGAGAAGAGATATCTTGAGCATCACTGTCGAAAAATCGGCCATTCTCAACACGCATTCCAAATTCTCAACACGAAAAGGAGCAGTCTAATGAATAAGGAACAGATTCTTTCAGCTGTAGCTGCCGGCACGTTCACTATCGGTGGCGATATCACGGTCAACCGGATGGGCTATGGCGCAATGCGCATCACTGGGGCAGGAGTGTGGGGGCCTCCCGCAGACAAGACCGCTGCCCTATCGACTTTGCGGCGTGCGATTGAACTCGGTGTGAACTTGATCGATACAGCCGACTCCTACGGTCCTGGCACTTCCGAAGAATTAATCGCAGCGGCCCTTTATCCATATCCAGCAGGATTGGTAATCGCGACAAAAGGTGGATGGGAGCGGCCCGGACCAGGCCAATGGACGCATAATGCCAGCCCGAAACACCTCATCGAAGCACTCGAGGGAAGTCTAAAGCGCCTGCATGTTAACCGCATAGACGTCTACCAACTGCACGCGCCCGATAATGCCGTGTCCTTCGAGGCTTCGATAGAAGCACTGGCCAGACTGCGCGAGCAAGGTAAGATTCGCCATGTCGCGCTCTCGAATGTGACTCGCGAACACGTAGAGAGAGCCCGCGTGATCGTGCCGATTGTCTCTGTACAGAACCGCTATAGCTTCGCTGATCGGGAGTCTGACTTTATCGTCGACTATTGCGAGCAGAACAACATCGCATTCCTTCCGTGGGCTCCCCTTGGTCAAGCGAAGGAGGCACACGACGCCATCAAGAAAGTCGCAAACGATCTTGAGGCGACTCCTTTGCAGGTCGCCTTGGCCTGGCTACTCAAACGTTCCAAAGTGATCCTGCCTATTCCCGGAACGTCTTCGGTCAGGCACCTGGAGGAGAATATCGTTGCTGCGGGTCTTGAACTCCCTCAGGCCGCGTACGACAAGTTGTCTGCGGTAAGCCATCCTCCCGCAAGTCTGCGTGGTTGAGGCGTTGCCAAGCTAAGCCTTTGCACAATCGACTGTCGCCAAAATATAGATCTGGAGATAAGAATGATGAGACGTTCACGCTTCGCAAAGTTCCACGTATTAGCCCCTCTCACCTTCACCACCCTTCTTCCGTCTGCTCTCCACGCCCAGCAGACGATCACCGGCCAGGCTGCCTTCGCGGACTACACGCAGCAGAAACCGGGCGTCCGGCGAAAAATTACCGTAGCAGACCTACCAGAACCAAAGCCGTCCGAGTCTGTAGACAACGGTCCCTCTCTCGTTCCAAGGCCTGAGGCCGCGTGGCCCATTGCCCCAACCGGTTTTACGGTCCAGCTGTATGCGGGCGGTGACGCAGCCACGCCCATGCAGCGATCCGAAAACAAGAAGGAGACGCACGCGCCTACCTCTGGCACCTTCGTAATGCCCCGCATCATCCATGCTGCACCCAATGGCGATCTCTTCGTAGCGGACTCGCAGGCCGGCTCCATACTAGTACTGCGCGGCGTTACCGATGCCGGGAAGGCAGCTACCATCAGCACCTACGCCACAGGTCTCGATCATCCCTTTGGCATTGCGTTTTATCCTTCTGGTGCGAATCCTCAATGGATCTATGTCGGAAATGCCACGACCGTCGTCAGGTTCGTCTACAAGTCTGGAGATCTTAAGGCTACCCGCACGCCTGAAACAATCGTGCCCGATCTTCCTGGCTATGCCCAACTGCGTGGCGGTGGTCACTGGACACGCGATGTTATCTTCTCTGCCGACGGCAAGCGCATGCTTGTCTCAGTTGGAAGTGGATCGAATGCCGACGACCCTGACACGCATCCCAGCGAATTCCATCGGGCGGATGTACTCGAATACACTCCTGATGGCAAATTTGTTGAAGTGTACGCTTACGGCATTCGTAACTGCGTCGGCGAAGCGATCAACTCTATTACCGGTCAGCTCTGGTGCTCCACGAACGAGCGTGACGCCCTCGGAAACAACCTCGTTCCAGACTATGTGACCTCCGTGAAAGAAGGCGGCTTCTATGGTTGGCCATGGTTCTACATGGGGCCCCATCAGGACCCGCGCCTGATGGGCACCCATCCTGAGCTCAAGTCCAAGGTGATTACACCCGATGTTCTGGTTCAACCCCACATGGCCTCCCTCGGAATGACCTTCTACCCCACTAGCAAATCCACCTATCCCTCCGAGTACGACGGTGACGGATTCGCAGCCGAACACGGGTCCTGGAACCGCGCGAATCGCGGAGGCTACGAAGTCATCCGCATTCCCATGAAGAACGGCAGAGCCACCGGCGAGTACGAGGATTTTCTTACCGGGTTTGTTACCGCGGATGGACAGGTCTGGGGCCGACCGGTAGGAGTAGCCGTGGGCCATGATGGCGCTCTCTACGTGACAGATGACGGCTCTCGCAGCGTTTGGCGCGTATCTTACACCGGCAAATAGCCGGGCCACGCTGAGTTTCGAACGGACCGTCAACCCAAATGGGGACAACCAACATGATTTCCAAATATCACAGCATTGGAATTGCCGCTATCGTCACCGGAGCATCTCTGACGGCCGTACTCGCTCAAACTCGCGCGAGTAGCGTTGCAAGCGGTCAACGCGAAATCCTGCTGCAAACAACCCAATCGTGGAACGGCAAGCCCTACACACACTACCCAACGGGTCAGCCACAACTCACGACGATTAAGCTGACCATCGCACCACACACCGTCCTGCCATGGCACACGCATCCATTCCCAAATGTCGTCTACGTGCTTTCAGGCACGCTTACGCTGCATGACAAGGCCAGCGGCAAGACACAGGTTGTTCATCAGGGACAAGCGGTAGGGGAGTCAGTGGACGATGTGCATCGAGGCGAGTCTGGTGATGAGCCCACCGTGCTGCTCATCACCTATGCCGGCACCCCAGGTGTTCCGACTTCTGTTCCTGCAGCAGGCGAGAAAGCGGAGTACTGAATCATCTCTGCTCAACCAAACTGTTAATGAAAGACAGTGGAGGCGCTTGCGCCATCAAATGGAAAGCAAGAGTCAGCAACAGGATCGTATCGCGCCGCTTCTTTCTCGCAGCCGGTTCAGCAGCGTTGAGTAGGGTTTCACCTGCAGGGAACATGGAGGGGGAGATGACACAGACGAAGACAGAACCTTAGGGACGTATTCTCAATGGGAGAGTGGCTGTAGGTACTCGAGCGGCACGCGGAATTGGACGGAGCGCAAGAAAACTCAGTCGCCAACATCTCCTCGGTGTGTTCTTGCCAGCCCCTCCTTTAGTTCGATTCGCTTGGAGTGCCCTCCCCTTATCTCGGCTTTAAGCGCCCACCCATGATCGGTGAGGACACTCCTAATCACATTTATTTCTCATAACCAATTGCTAGCACTTTTGCCAGTGTCGCAATTCAGCCCAAAACTGCACAATAATAGTCACTTCGTTCTTCTAGGCAAACCTCGTGTTGAACGTACGATACCGTCACTCTTCTTGCCGTCAGCTCAGGCAATACCGAAAGGGTTAGATATGAAAACGAACCTCAAGATGCAACCCGCTACCGCTAGGAAATTCGGCTCTGGCGGTCTTGTGCTCGCGCTGCTTCTCGCCGCCGTGCCCGTTTCTGCGGACGACAGGAAATCAGAGACGATCGACGCTCAGGCGATGGGAACCAGCACCCAGATGGGCCGAAATGTCGCCGTCAAGGTGATCATCCAACAATTTTCCACACAAGAGGACCGGCAGGTCCTCGTCGATGCCTTCAAGAAGGGCCAAAGCCAGGGTTTGGTGAAAGCACTCACCAACATGAAACCTGTTGGCCGGATCGCCATCACAGGCACAGTAGGCTTCGACCTCAGTTACATTGCCCTGATTCCCTCGCCCACGGGTCGCAAGATTCGGTTTGCGACGAATCGACCGATCAGATTCGCCGAAGCCTATAACGGCGGCCCAAGCACTGCCTACGATTTGACCGCGGGCGAATTTGACCTGAATGATTCAGACAAGAACAAGAGTGCCGGTGTTCTCTATCCTGCTGCTCAGCTGATCATCAACAAACAAGGTCAACTTCAGTTCGAGCTTCGCAAGAATCCTTGGAAGCTTGTCAATATCATCGACTGGAACGGTGCTGGTTCCAAGAATGAAACCCCGCCTAAGTAGGTGCATCCTGTCGCATCCAGAGGGTTCGACCTTAACCATCGCTCTGCAACTAACCAATGACCACATCGATTCTTGGCCCAATTATTCTCTACTGTTTGAGACCCATAGCTGCTAGCGCCTGATTGGCGAAGATTGGAGAGGCGTCCTGAAAAGCCAACCCCGTCGAAGTCGCCACGAAGTCTGTCAATTCTTGTTCTTCATCCTCGTCTTGTGCTCCGCCAGCAGCAGCACTCAGGCGAAGGCTTGGCAGCAGCCGCACTCAGCAGACGCGGCGGATAGTCAAAGCGCGGTGCCTGAGGTCCCTCCTGCCACAACACCTCCCGTCTCCGCCATCCCATCTCCCGCAACAGCCACCGCTCCTGCACCTCCGCCCGTGCCTGTCGACCCGCTAGGCCGCACCACACCTCACGGATGTGTCCTTGGATTCCTACGCGCGGCCGAAGCGAATGACTACGAAAAGGCCGCGAATTATCTCGACGGAAAGCGATCAGGCAAACAAGCCCAGGAACTGGCCCAACAGCTGAAGTATCTACTTGATCAAGGACTATCCACCAGCATCGACGATCTCTCGCGCTCGCCCAACGGTAACGTCGAAGACCAGCAGCGCTTATCGCGGGAAAATGTCGGGACCGTAAGCACTCCCGCTGGCGATCTCAAGGTGATGCTCGATGAGGTTGAGCGCCCCGGCCAGCCAGCCGTTTGGCTCTTCTCCCAGGAGACGCTCCAACTCGTTCCGGCCGCATACGCCGGCTTGCACCCCACCGATTACGAGCACTTTTTCCCAGCCTGGATGGCGCGCGTTCGTTTCCTCTCAGTACCTCTATGGCGATGGGTAAGCATTCTCTTCTTCGTTGCGCTCGCGTTTGTCGCCGCATCCCTCCTCAGCAAGGCCATGATCTGGTTGGTCAAAGGAATTCTGCGAAAGAGAGTGTCATTCCGAGTTGAGGACTCCATTCTCGCGCTGAAGACGCCTATCTTTTGTCTGACGCTGGCAATCCTGAGCCGCGCGGCCGGGGGACATGCCATTACTGCGCTCGGTCGAAACTACTGGAGGATCGCTGGGCTCGTTCTTGGATGGGTCAGGTGTTGCATGGCTTTTGGTGCGTATCTCCGACATCTTCGTCAATTTTGGGTGCGATCGATACTTCCAGCGATCGCAGGTCGAGCGGGCTACCTTCGTCGGCCTCCTCGGTCGGCTCTTCAAGATCTTCGTTGGCCTTGTTCTCATCGTCGCGCTGTTGAGTCGCGCCGGCGTGAATGTCTCAGCCCTCATCGCCGGCCTCGGAATAGGCGGTATTGCACTTGCTCTCGCCGCGCAAAAGACTCTCGCCGACCTCTTCGGCGGTCTCTCCATCATCATGCGCGGCGCCGTGCGCGTCGGCGACTTTTGCCAGATCGACGGCATTACCGGAACCGTGGAAGACATCGGGGTCAGCGCTCTGAGCCTTCGCACCCTGGACCGCTCGATCGTATCCATCCCGAACTCAAAGGTCGCTGAAGTCGGCCTGCAAAACTTCTAGCTCCGCGATCAGTTCTGGCTCCGCCAAATATTTACCCTGCAGTTCGACACTCGTCACGACGTAGTTGAGATCGTGCTGGACGAGATCACCGAGATCTTGTGGGGGCATCCTGATATCGACAAAAGCTCGGCGAGAGCGCGGCTCATCAACCTGACCCCCTCTGGTCCACAGATCGAGGTCTCTGCCTACTACCGCAAGCGAGGCGCCGACTGGACGGCCTTTCTCGCTCAGCAGGAGAGCCTGGTTCTCAAGATGATGGGCGCAATCGAAGCAGCCGGAGCCAGCCTCGCCTCTCCCGTCGGCGCACTCCGTATGGAAATATCAAACACTCCTAACCCCTCCTCCACCCCTCGCTGATCTCTGGAGCGACCGAAGGATCGGTCCTTTTGACTGAGTTGCGGTTCGCGACAACGGCTACACCGTGACAGATACTATGGCGAGATTTATCTGTGCAATGCGGTGTACCCCCTGAGCCCCTCTGCTACCGCTTCGACACTTATCTCTGCTGGCCGCTACCAGGCGATTTACTTGCTTTCCAGCACCACTCTGTCATAGAGCGCCTGAGTCGGTCGTGCGTCGTGCCGGTACAGTTTCCCGAACTTCTCAATTTCTGCCGCTGTAACCGTGACCGGATGCTTCAACACAAACCAGGCCACGTTCTCGCTACAGGGCGGTGTAGTCAGCGACCCCGAAAACGTGTAATAACCTCGGTTCGCGGGCAACAGGGCAGTCAGATCAATCGGAACGTTGTCCAGAACCTCTTCCTTTTCTCTTTCCTTCGGCAGGTCGTTCCACAATTCGTGAACCAGCGAATTGTCCACGCCTTTCTTCAGCAAGATCGCCACAACCGCCACGTGGCCCGTCAGGTCGACGTGCACTAAGTGCACTGCCATCTCAAAATGCTTTCCATGGATCGTTTCTTCGCTGGGACGGTGGAAATGAAACTGTACCAGTTGGTATTGTTTGCCGCCTGTACGGAGAAAGCTGCCGGGCGCGTAATTGATCATGATGGTGTGGCCGTTGTCGATGATATCTAAACGGGAGGGCTTGTAATCGAATTGCAAGGCCGGCAGATCTGCCTTCTGGGTATTGCTGATGTCGACCGGGGACTGATGATGTCCATTCTTGCAAGTGGCGAATTCCGGTTTCAAGTCGCCCCAATGGCTGGGTCCTTCGGCCCCGTCGTAACCCCAGTCGTGTCCGAGAGGTGTGCCGGTGAGGTTCTTGTTCCGTTGAAGCGAGTTGTTGTCCACAGCGATCTGGTCAGGAAGAGCACCTTGTCCCGAATATCCTGTCGATCCCGTTGCTGTCGGCTGCTGATCTCCAGCTTCAGATGGCATACCACTAGTGATCAGCAAAAAAGATAAGGTAATTGACAAAAGCCGCTTTACAAAAGCCCTGTCACGTTTTTCTCTCCATCCGGGAAAAGGCCTCGGGTCTCGCTCTTCGCCTTGATTTGCCATGGATGATCCTCGTTTGGCGGCTGAGGCAAATGGCATAAACTGCCTCGAAAATTATGCCCCGGTCTATCTGCTCTGAGACTAGAGGACAAGAATTGATTGAGGAAGTAGCAAAATTCGTAGAGTTAGAGAACTACGGCAGAGAGGCTGTGATATCCAGATGGGTCTTGTTGAATTTGGTACTGACAAAACCGACAGGTGTGTTTTGGGTGCGCTGATCAACGGTGTATTCCTTATAGCCGAATTTTGCCACCGAGGCCTCCAAGCACATACAGGCTCGCCCGGTTACTATTTTTTAGGTAGCGTCCAACTCCTGCGCCGAGGGTCGTTTGCAGATTGATCTCCTGCACAGAACTTTGCAGGAACGCGGGATGGCTGATCAGGCATTACGTATTGAAAAGCATCAGGTACACTAGGTGGCTCATGGACCTTGAGCGGAGGGTGAAAGATGAGCGTCAGGGACTGTGCTGGTTTCAAATCGTTGTCAATTCATGGGTGAAGAAACGTCTCCACTAAGCATGTGCTGTCGTTCTCCGGTCTGTGCTCCCCTGTTCCAGAAACCGGCCCGGAATTCCAGGGTAGGTGTAATTTTGCAGTACTCCCCGGTTCTTCCAGGAGGTTCATAGGTGAAGGCGGAAGACCATACGAGGCTTGGCACAACCCACTTGAATCTCCCTGAGCTGAAACTGTTAACTGACCAACAGTTAATGGTCCAGCTAAAGAACGGCCTCAACGACGCTCTTGCCGTATTGTTTGAGCGGTACCATCGTCTTGTCTTCAGTATCGCGCTCAAAATCGTTCGAGACCGAGGTGAGGCCGAGGACGTAACGCAAAATGTGTTCCTCGAGATCTACCGCTCGGTGGCACAATTCGACCCTGCCAAAGGCAGTCTTAAAGTGTGGCTTCTGCAATATGCTTATCATCGCGCCCTCAATCGCAAGCAGTACCTGAATGCAAGAAGCTTTTACAGTCAAGAGAGCATAGAAGATCTCACGCCCATCTGTCGCGAAGGAATTTTTACATCAGGGAAATACGCACCGGGAGAAATGCAACGACTGCTGCAACAGGCTTTCGGCTCACTGGGGAAATCTCAAAAACGGGTACTTGAGCTCGCAAAGTACGAAGGACTTTCCATGAAGGAGATTGCGGACAAAACTGGAGACTCTTTATCAAACGTCCGGCATCATTACTACCGGGGCCTTCAAAATTTGCGTTCGTTTATCACCCAGCCACTTGGAAAGGACAGGTGCTAAAGCAGCCATGAGTGACCATTCACACTATGAAGAGTTGGTTGCCCTGGCGGCGGGCGGCCACCTCAGTGACGAGGAACTGAGTGATCTCCAGAGGCACGTAGAGACCTGCGCGCAATGCAAAGAGGCAGCGGCGGAATTCCGTGAAATTATCCAAATTGGCATGCTGCCGGTGGAGAGCCCGTTCCGCCGGAGCATCAACATGATCACGAACCGGCCCGGCCCTGGAGCAATAGAACGGTTTATCAGAAGGGCGTCATTGGAAGGTATAGCGTTTTCGCCAGAAGTCAAAAGACCGTCCCACTCCCAATGGCCACGTTTCAGTCTCGCCGCGGCGAGCGCCTGTGGGCTTGCCGTTATCGTCACCGCAGTCCTTTACCTTTCTCATCACCTTGGACCACCTTTTCGACAGCTTGACCAGGATCCGATGCAAGCCCGCCAACAGCTCGACCATCTAACCCTGCAGAACTCTACCCTCGAAGCGACGATCTCCCGCCTGGAACAAACAAATGCCGAATACCAGCGCGAAACCGAGGGGCTGCGCAGTCACATGGCCGTACTAACCTCTGCAGCAAGCCGCCATGACAACGACCAGAGGCGAGCAGACACAGCGCAATCACTGTCCCAAAGCACTCAGTTGCTCGAGGAAGCCGAGGCCGAAGGGAAGACACAGGAAAAATTGCTGGCCGATGCCAGAACAGAATTAGCAGGATTGAAAAAGGCCCGCGCTTCTGACCAAGCATCGATCGTGGCGGACCAAATTCGCATCAACGAACTGTCTGAACAATTGAAAACTGCCAGGGCGAATATAAATATGGAGAAGCAGCTCGCCACTGCAGGTGGAGACGTTCGCGACTTGATGGGTGCCCGTCAGTTGCATGTCATAGACGTTCGGGATACAGATCCCAATGGAAAACCTGGCAAGGCCTTCGGCCGTATCTTTCTGACAGAAGGCAAGTCGCTTGTTTTTTACGCTTTTGACCTAAACAACGGCACTAAAGACGAGGGAAGAAGACGTACGAGGTGTGGGCACAGCAGGAAGGCAACGCCGGTTCTTTGCGTAGTCTCGGGTTTTTGAAGGCAGACAATAGGATGCAAGGGCGTTGGGAGCTGAAGTCTGCCGATCACGCAGCCCTTAAGCAGATTAACTCACTATTTGTCACTGTCGAACCGCAGGGCGGGGCGAAGACTCCCAGTGGTCGACGGCTCCTGTTTGCCTATCTCGGAGAAGCCAATCACCCTTAGGCGTGGTCTTGCTTGAGTATTTTATTTGTGGGGAGATTTCTGTGTTTTACGGGGGTTTTAGACGAAAACGGCGTGCAGAACGTGGTTTTTCGATGGTTAACTTGTGGTGGAATGCTGGTGAAAGCTGGTGTGTTGACTGTCACTTTTCAGGGGGCGAAAATACGCCACGGATTCTGGATTTATTTTTGCGCGATTTCCGTTTTGGGAATGGATAGGCGCCCGTTGGCCGGGCGGTACGAGCGGTTTGTGTTCCAAGCGTTCCTGCCCCACCGGCAAAGCTGGCGGGACCCCATTCCGCAAAGGCGCGAAGGATAGGGACCCCGGCTGTTTCGGGTTGGTTGGAAGATGGAAGGTGCAGGGACCGGGCTTAGAACTGCAGTTTGAGTGTGAACTGTGCGGAGCGCGGACCACCCAATGTGTACAGTGCACTCTGTCCTCCCAAGGCTGCGCCGTTGCCCAGCCGAATGTTCGTCGTGGAGCCCGGACCTATTTTGCCAAAGGATGGATCAAAGACATAGCCTGGTTCGCTTGCCCCCGGGGCTCCGAACATCGGGTGGTTGAAGACATTGAAGTACTCTGCGCGCACATTGAGGGTGATGCGTTCGGTCAGGTTGAACCGCCGCCGCAGAGCGAGGTCGGTCTGATCTATCGAGTAGGGACTGCGCAGCCCGTTTCTGGGGAAGTCTCCAATCTGCCCAGCGGGGGGCTTGGTAAAGGCGGCCGGATTCAACGCTGTGCCGCTTGGCTGGCTCGGATCAGCTATCCAAAAGGGTTGGCCCGGAACGATCTGAGCCTGGGTTCTATAAGAACCGAATACGGGCGAGACCGCGCGCATGATGATGTTAATCGGCGGTGCCGAACTGACTCGTACCAGGCCGTCGATTGCCCAATCCCTGAATATCGCATTACCTATACGGCCCCATGCAGGCGCCGGCAGATGGTAGGAGACTGCTCCTGCAAGAGAATTCGTTATATCGAAATCGGATGGCGTTAATGGCGGTAGCACGATCTGACTCACACTCGCCGCCGCTCCTAAAGGGGCGGAATCATCGGAACCCAGATCGCTTGATTTTGCAAAGTTATATGAGACCAGCGCCTGCAAGCCATGGGACATCCGCCGCTGAAACTGAAGCTGTAAAGCGTTGTAGTGGGAGTATCCCGCGTTTCTTGTGGTGAGGACCGCTCCCCCGACGCCAAGGTCCACCAGCAAAGGTGGAAGGATCTTGTCTCCTCGCAGTAAGCGGCTGGCGTTGGCTCCTACATATGTGGCTGTGAATGTCTGATTTGCTCCCAGCTCCCGCTGAATCGCTGCGTTCCACTGGAGGGTATACGGAAGGCGCAGGTTCGGATCAACGGCGCCGATATAAAGTGAATTCGTATCGATTGTGGTGGAGAATGGCGGGGGCGCAAAAACCGAACTAGTCAGGTCGAGAGGTACGGGTGTAGAAAAGGTGGCGAAGTTGCTCCGGATGTATGGGAAGTAAAGAAAAGCGCTCCCAAAGTCGCCGTATCCCAGATCGTAGTAGACGCCAAACGCTGCCCGCACCACTGTTTTGGGCGTGATCTGGTACGCCGCGGCGATGCGGGGGCGAAGTTGTCGAATCTAGTGTGCCAGGCGCTTCCTGGTACCACCGCAAGCGGGTTCGAATCGAAGATTCCAGGTGTCCTGTAAAGAGGTTGACTTGAGTTCGTCGAGGCGGGCGGAGTGTTGATCTCCCACCGCAACCCATAATTGACGGTCAGGCGACTGGTGGTCTTCCAACTGTCCTGTGCAAACAACGAGTAATTATTCACGCTCACGGAAACGGGGTCGCCCGCCTCTAATAGAGCGCTGTCTACGGTACCTGCCACCAACTGCTCGAAACTGGACGGGAAAAGACCATATCCCGTTGGTTCCGAAACCTTAGGGTTGAGACGCCGATAGTCGATACCGAACTTGAATTGATGAGTCCTGAAGGTCCAGGACAGGGTATCCACGAAATTGAGTTGCTGCTCAATATTGTTGTATAGCTTGCCCTGCCTGACCAGCATGTTTCCCGCAAAGGCGACCAGCCCCTGCGCTGTGTCAGAGCTATAGGGGGAGGATGATGGGAAGATCACTGAGGAATCGGGCACCACGGCGCCGTGAAAGTCGGTAAGGGAGTTGGAATAGGAGGCGGTACTGCGGCTCCAGTTCGCGCGGAAGTCGTTCAGCATTGAGGGACGGAGCGTGATGGTGGCACCCGTGGTGAGGGTATCCAAATCGACGGTGCTAGCCCCCAACTGCTGCCACTGCCGAGTCACGTCATGCGATGGTGCGTGGTTATAACGCGCAAACAGGACGACTCCAGGAGCCGGGCTGGAATCGATGCGGATACTGGTTGCGTCGAGCGAGGAAGGATCCGAGTAGGCGTCGGTCAGATTGGCCTCGCACGGATTTGTGATGTTGTCGCAGAAGGGGTCGATAAGGGGTGCGCTGGGATCCGGGAGCGGAAGCGCATTCACCAAAGGCTGATAGGCCGGTGCAACTGCACCGCGTGCAGACGCGGTATAGAACGCATCCGAGGCGGTCTGAGGCAGGCGCAACCGCAGCCCTTCGTACGAGAAGAAGAAGAACGTCTTGTCTTTTACGATGGGTCCGCCAAAGGTCCCGCCAAAGTCATTCTGGCGCAGCGGGGGCTTGGGCAATGGCGGTGCGTCAAAGTAGTTGCGGGCATCGAAGACATCGTTGCGCAAGTAATCGAATGCTGTACCGTGAAATTGGTTGGTGCCGGATTTTGTGACGATCGAAACCTGCCCCCCAGGAGTACGTCCAAATTCGGCCTCATACGAGGAGGTCTGGATGCGGAACTCCTGCATGTCGTCGACGGAGACGAAACCGTTGGTGCCGCCTTGCGAAGTGAATGCCGGTATCGCACCGCCCAGTGCCTGACCGGGGGAACCGATCTGTACACCAAAGTTCGTGCCCACACCATCGACCAGGAAATAGTTGGCGTCGGTACGTTGCCCATTGACACTGAACTGGCCGGGGCCCAGGTCTGAGGAGGTGAACACTATACCGGGCGCCACCGATATCAGGGACTGAAAGCTGCGCCCATTGAGGGGCATGTTGTCCACAAACCGCTGGTTCACAACTGTACTGACAGCGGCCGACTGGGTCTGGAGCCCGGAAACGTTGCTCTGAACAGTAATGCTCTCTGTCCTGAGTCCGATTGCGAGTGTGAAGTTTTCGTTGACGGCGTCCTGCGCATATAGCTGAAAGCTGGGCTGAACGACGGTGCGGAAGCCTTCCTTTTCGATGGTCAGCTGGTAGATGGCCGGATGCAGGGCGGGGATGACGTAGATCCCGTCCTCGTTGGTCGTGGTGGAGGTCGAGACGTTGGTCTCGATGTTGGTAATTTTGCATTCGACTCCGACGATCGCGGCATCGCTCTGGTCCGTGACTCTGCCGGAGATGCGGGCGTCTCCTGTTTGTGCGGAGGCCGACATAGCGGTCACAACGAGAAATAGGAAGAGCCCGGGATATCTCATGGAACTTCTCCCTGATGCTCGCGCACACCAACGACTCTGCTCTTGCTAAGTACCGGGAAGAATAGCCTGTGCGTGGGTGAGATTCAAGCTGGAGAGGCCGAAAGACGGACGGGCTATCCAGAGACGCCATTTCGCTGCGGTTCGCCAAGGCGCCAGATATCGTGTTTAAGAATAGGAAGCTCCAAAGGTCGGTTCACCTCATCCACCTCGCTATCGAGTCGATAACCCATGCACAGGCGGTCAGGTGATCGCATTGGACCGAAACGGAGTAATGAAATAAGCCCGCGGCGCAGATCCCGTGCTCGGCAAGTAGGTGTAAAAATCCCGGTAAAAAGTGTCACACACAACAGTGTTTGAAGACATAAAAGCACAGATATTTCGCGCGAACGGATAGTGTGATTGTCACACACAATGGCAAACAGCCCTTCATCTCCGTAGCGAACTTACGAATAAGGGCGGCCCGGAAAAGCACTCCGGGCCGCCCCTTTTCATTTCCTGCGACGGCGTTACTTCTCGGCGGCCACCGCATTGATGAAGGTAAGCCCGTATGGAGTGCCATATCCCGTCACATTGTCCCATCCGGGTGTGACCGTAAGAGAGGTATCGATACCGAAGCCAAGGACAGCCCAGGTGTCGCCCCCCACAAAAGGCCAAATCGCGCTAGTGAATCCAGTGCTGGTCTCCAGAGATCCGCTAAAGAGATTGGCTGCTGAGTAGTAGGTAGAACCATTCTGATCAAACACGACCCCGGCAGGATTGGTCGCAGTGTTTGGTGTTGTTGGTAGAACATCCAGGATGTCGCCCTTCGGCAGCGCTGCAATCGCTGGTGCTGCCTGCCCGAGGGGTTTGCCGGCTTTCTGATTCGCTATCGCCCAGAAGGCAGAAAAAATTGGGCTCGCTAGACTCGTGCCACCGTAGCCAAACTGCAGAAACGCTGCGCCGAACTGGTTTGACAGAACGATAGGCACTCCGGTGTAAGGATCAGCGAGGGCAGAGACATCAGGAGTTTGCCGGCCCGTCCCCGGAAGAGTTTTCTGCCATGAGGGCTTGGGGAAAAAGATGCTTTCGCCGCCCCCGGCACCAGCTACAAAGAAGCTGTTCCCGGCCGGTGGATCCTGCACAACTCCACCCCGCATGAGGTAGTTGCCGACGGTGCCCCAGCCGGTCGTGATTGTTCCTGTTGAGCTGCCAACCTGGTTAAGAATACTGGTTCCACCGACCGCGGTTGCATGAGGTGAAACGGAGGGTACGCCCGCGGCACCAACCGGTGTGCCCAATCCTTCATCTCCACTATCGCCTGTCGAGAAGTTGACTGAGATACCCTTGGCCGTTGCAACTGCGAGAGTCTGGTCCCACGATTTTTGTTCGAGAGAGCCGGCAATGAGGTCCGTGTCAATCTCGTAGCTATTTGAAACAGAGTTGCCGAGTTTGTGCGAGACGGCGTACCGAATGGCATCCTGGAAGTCTTCGCTGTCCTGACCTGTTGTGACGACAACTACAATTTTGGCGCCGGGAGCCATCGCATGTGCCCATTCGACATCGAGTGCAATCTCCGTGTTCCAGCCGGTTAGGACACCCGCATTAGGATCGGCCGGTTGACCTTCCGGATAAACGATTTTGAAGTTCGACGAGGTAAGCGTGGGCAGGCCCATGATATTGCTGAAGATGTTGGCATCTTTCTCGATCGTGGAGTCCCCATAGGCTTCCACAAGAACGATTGTTTGACCGGTCCCGTCGAGCCCTTTCTGATATGCAGCGGTCAGTCCATACGCGGCCTGCAGGCTTGCGGCGTTGTAGTCGCATGAAATTAGAAAAGCTGATTTCCCTGCATGTAGACGTTTCCGAAATAAACACCGTTAGTTGCAGGTGTGCCAGACTGAAAGTCATAGGCTTGCGGAGCGGATAAACACTGATCGGTCATCAGGCCTCTCAGGTTCTTTGAGAGAGCTGAGGCTGTAGAGCTGGTTACCTCCGTTGAGGGATAGAACTGTTTCGTTTTTGGATCAATGGCGCGCGAAACAAGCGGATGTGCCTGATGACTTTCCAGACCCGCAACGGTGGAGACGTACTGTCCAGCCTCGCCGCTCAGTTGCGCATTCTGAACATTTGCACGGAATACCTTTCCGTTATGCCGATATTGGTTAATCTGGGTATTGAATGCTTGAGCAACATTTGAGGCAGCGCCGCGCACACGAATGGTGAAGCCGTTTGTGTCCGTAGACAGAATCGTCAGTCCCTGCTTTTCCAACTCCTTACGAACAATTGCGATCTGCGCATCAGTTGGCCCGTAGGTCTTCAGATCGGCGTCGGTCATCCATTTGTGGAACGTCGGGGAGGTGGGGTCGTACAACGCCTCGACAGCCTTGTCGAATTCAGTCTGCTTGGGGAGTTTAAGGTGCACCGTGAGGTTCATTTCCGTAGAAGGATTCACAGGGCCCAGGTCAGTCGAATAACGAATGCCGGTTGACACGTTATTTTCTGCCACTTGGGCGTAGGCGGATGAAATTGTTGCGAGCGAAACCAGAGCACCGGTCGCCGCGCTCTTAACGAATCTTTGAAATCTCATGCATCCTCCATAACAAATTGACTGAATTAAAGATGGGACAACGGCAATGAGACGACTCGGGATAAAACTCTTATCCTCGAGAGCTCATTCTTCTCAGCGATAACAGAATCAGGGACTCGGAATTTGTGGACGGGGCAAGAGAGGCAAGAGGGGCAAGCAAGAGCAAACGCCGATGATTAAGTTGGCGAAAGCTTAACACTCTCGAGCGAGGCGACAATAGACCGCAGAAGGATAGTTTTCAAACTACCCGAACGGGTATGTGGATTAGGCGTCGAGGAGGCCGCGCTGAATGGCAATCACCACGGCCTGGGTGCGGTCGTTGGCTTGAAGCTTCAAGAGGATCTTCTTCACATGCATCTTGACTGTGTTTTCAGTCACGAATATGAGATCGGCGATTTCCTTGTTACTCTTACCCTTTGAAATAAGACCGAGGACTTCAATCTCGCGCTCGCTGAGTTTTTGCGATCCGATGTATTGCGTAAGCTTCTCTGCAGTCTCAGGCGACAGGCAGCTGCCACCTGCGACGACGCGACGCACCTGGTTCCCCAAGGTGGTGCCGTCGATGCCCTTCAGCAGGTATCCGCGCACGCCCAGGCTGATCGCGTTATAGATCGAAGCATCTCCTTGCGCCGAACTCAGAATGATGATGCGTGCCAGCGGGTCGGTACCAAGCACTATGCGCACAACGTCGAATCCACTCTGGTCCGGCAAGCGCAGATCGAGCAACATTACATCCGGACGGCAATCCGAATACATCTCGACTGCTTGCTTTCCAGTGGCGGCAAGGCCGACGATCTTCATATTTTGCCGCTCCAGCACGCCCGCAAGTCCCTCCCGCACCATGGGATGATCGTCCACAATGAGCACGCGGATTGGAGCGTCCTCAGCTTGCTGCTGTGTTATTGCCAACTCTGATTTTCCGTTTGCCATTGCGCCGCCAGAAAGAATTGTAAGTCTTTACGCGCAGTATAACGTTGGTTCCTTGTCCTGGCTCACTCTCTGTCAGAAGCGTCGCACCGATCCTCTGTGCATGCGCCTGCATTCCACGCAGCCCAAAGTGACCTGGGCGGCCATGCTGCAGCAGCTCTTTTGTCATGCCCTTTCCATCATCGGAAATTTCGACTTCCAGCATATCAGGCAAAAAATGAACCTCTACTGACACATATGCGGCATTCGCGTGACGAAATGAGTTCGCGAGTGCCTCGCGGCAGATACGGTACACTTCGTCGCGAACCAGTGGATGTACCTCGCGTGGTTCGCCGGTGCAAAGCAGGTCGAATATCGGCAACGGGCCTGATCGAAACTCTGCTTCCGAGTGTTGAAGCACTTCCACGAGGCTGTATTGCGCAACCGCGGTCGAGTGGAGGTTCGACACCATGTTCCGGCTGCGAACGATCGTCTCGCGCATGCGTTCTGCCAGTGCCGCCAACATCCCCCGCGATGCCTCAGGACGATCGGTGACTTCAAATCCAATGAGTTCAATTTGTAAGGTAGCGCCAATCAGATCTTGGATTACTGTGTCATGAATCTGATGCGCAATTCGTTCGCGTTCTGCAGCCCGCTCCTGAAAACGGAGACTCAGTCGTTCTCCTCTTCGGCGAGTAAATCGCCGGGTGATTTCTACGACAACTCCTATAACAACCAAGGTTGCCAATAGCAGGAACAATCTCGTCTGCCAGAAGAACGGCTGCAGTTGTATCTGCGCCTGGGCCGGGATCCTACTTGAACCGCCCTCACGATTGAAGGCGACAACTTCGAATCTGTAACTGCCTGGAGGGAGTCCAGTGTACGAGACTTCGCGTGAAGTGCCTGCATCGACCCAATCGTGATCCCATCCCATAAGGCGATAGTGAAACCGTGTCTGCTCGGGGGCGACCGTGGCAGGAGATGTATACGCGAAGGTAATGCGATGCCTGCCAGGAACTATCGTGAGATCGCCAGCTAAGTGATGCAGATCGTCAACGACGATACTGTCCACAACGGCCTGTGCCGGTCTTACATCCGGCAGGTGCGGGTCAATAACGGCTGGCCCTTTGATAGTTGCAAACCAGAGACGCCCATCATGCGCCCGTATGGCAGTAATTTGATTCAAAGGAAGAATATAGCGGCTTCTCAGGCCATCCGCCTCAGTAAAGATCTCTGGATCAACTCGAGAGATGCGGCCGTCAGCGTAAGCCGTCCACATCTCTCGGGTGATGCGGGCAATCGCGCTCGCAGTGACAATCCAAACGTTATTCTGGTCATCGCTCAATATGTCGAGCACCAAGTTGCCGGGCAGCCCTTCATTCTGTGTCAGCATGCGCCCCGCACCATTCGTTCCGTTTCGGAGCAATACGCCATTGCGGGTGCCGACAGCTATTCCGCCTTTAGGCCACGCGACACAATGTACCGCCTCGTGAGTTGAAAGTGCTCGCTCGAACCGTTGGCCATTCCAGCGTTGCAATCCTGTTGCGTCTCCGGCCCACAGAGTCCCTTCGCGATCCACCGTCAAAGACGACAGTGGTGTCCCGCTGAGCCCATCCTTACTCCCGAACTCGGTAAGTTTGCCATTCTTTAATCGAAAGAGACCTCGATTGTCGATGCGAAACCATACACTTCCATCGCCGGAGATAACCGGTGTGCTCACATATCCGTGCGGAATCAATGGCATCTTCGTAAATCTGCCAGCACGCTGTTCAAAGATCCCGTAATCTGAAATTGCGATCGCCGGTATGCTTCCGTTCTCGATGAACCCGCGCACCTGTCCTGGTAACAACCCCTGCGCCTTGTCGAATCGTTGCCAGTGTCCTGCTTTCCAGCGCATGACCCCGCCTTCCAAAGTCCCGGCCCAGATGGAGCCGTCCTTCTGCTCGAAGATCGACTCCGTCTGACTGCGGTTCCCGGACAGCTTATCTAACGTGGAATAGCTCGTGAATATGCCCTGATGCAGACGCTCAAGACCCGCAATGGTCCCCAGCCAGAAATCGCCGTTGCTATCTTCGAGAATCGTGCGAACGTCGTTGCTTGCGAGGCCATCCGCTTCCGTCAATGTCTCCAGCTCATCTCCTGACCTGCGACTCAAGCCGTGCAGTCCTCCACTCGCCATCCAGAGACGATGATGGCTGTCGATCGTCATACTGACAAAGTTTCCCAGGCCAGGGTCTTTGACCTTTGTAAAACCGCTGCCCTCGAAGTGAAAGAGATGATGGCCATCTCCGGCCCACACCCCCAAAGCGGTCTGCATGGACTATATGGCAGTCCGGTAGCTTGTACTTCGCAACGGTGGCTCTCCCCGCATGCGGAAGATATTTTCGCGGTCCGCGATCCAGAGCGAGCCGTCGCTGCTCTCCGCCATATCGCTGAGCCTGTGCACATCGTCAGGCAGCGGGGCAGCTACAAGTTTGTCCGCATGAGTCCGCTCCAACCGACTCTCAAAGTAGAGCCAGAGCTCGCCATCGTTTGAACGCGCCAACGTCTCGATCCGATAACGGGATCGCTGCTCAAAGAAAATCGGTACAAAGCGGTGGCGTTCATAATGAAAAAGACTAGAAGCTGTCACGATCCAGAGCCCATCCCCGCCGTCTTTCACAAGTGCGCCGATGAAACCCTGCAACTCTGGAGGACCATCCTGGCTGAACCCGCGGAAATGGACACCATCAAAACGCACGAGACCATTCATCGTGCCTACCCAGAGGAAGCCATCTGACGTCTGCGCGAGAGATGTAACGAAATTCTGCGGTAATCCTTGCTCGGTCGTCCAGGTAGTCAGCACTTCATTTCGAAGCAAAGCGGAGGGCTCCAAGGCCCAGGCTGTGATTGAACTGCATGCCATCCCAAGCAACACGATGAGCGTTTTACAAGCGATGATTTTTGAGAATTCAATTTTGGTGGTGAACAGGAAGCTGTTTTCCATCATATGCGGCTCATTGTTCCCAGCTCAAAATACACGAGGCCATTGGAACCTTGCGCTCACGTGAGTTTACCGGAAATCCGTCACACTTTGAATCGGGGCATCCGTTACAAGTCCCTCGCGCCGGTGGGGACTGGATCTGGCATTTAGGGCTCGTCTTTCGCTGTTCCCTGCCCTTAGGTTTTCAGTTTGCGTAGAGGGCGTTCGCAGGAGGTGGCCCTTTCTGAGGCAATATGATCCACATTGCCGTAAAACCGGCTTTTCGGAGATTGACTCCGAACATTTATTCATCGCATGACCTGAACCTGGCCGAAAATTTGCGGGTTTACGACAGGCACTGCCGCCGCGCGGGGCAACTCATTCAGTTCGGGTGCGTGGCTACTAATGGCAGATGAAAGGGGGTCCCAAAGGAGACTCCCGCGCAGTCAAACTCTTCCGACGTGGGTAGACAGGAAGCTCAAAGATATCGCACGGGGCCGCTGGGCGGAACATCGGAGCGAGTCTTGTATCCCAAGGGATCGAGATCCAGGGGCACGTCTCGTCCGTGTCTACTGCGCCTTTGAACAAACGAACTGGGCGGCTGCTTAGCGGTGACTTCACGCCTCCCCAGACTGCGAATGTAACTTTCAATCACCCGTTCTCTCTGACGGAAGTACACCGGCTCTACTAGCCTCGCTATAATCGGTTCGCCCGCATTGGTGATGCGAAGCCCCTTATCGAGTCTGCACCGAAGATCGTTACCGGGTCCCACCACGACCGTATGGAGGGAAGACCGAGCTTCCTGCGCGACCGCAGGTGATACAGATACGGTCAAGAATAAAAACGAGAAAAGCATACCCCGTGATGTACGACTTCATAGTTCACCTCATGTAGTCGGGCAAATGCGAGCTCGGTGCTGGTTGAGCGCCCGCAACGGGGATCTTCGTGGAGCAGGACGCCTGTCATAAATTGCGCAGTGTTCCTGGACGTGTGATCTGCCAGTCTATATCCATAGTTCCTGCCAAATGCGCCGGCACCGTCTTTCCAGTCTCTGGGGTAATTGTTTGGTGGATTGATCATCTGATGGCCAGCCCCAAGCGCAAGCAAGATGACCGCTGGAGGGCCAAATGTCTTATGAATTTAGATCTGAAGCTTATCTTCTGCCGTCAGAGGAATCATGGTCCGTCGTGGGGCAGCATGGGCAGTCGGTTTAGTTTCTGACCCGAGACAGTTGTAGGACTCTGAGATTGGTCTCGTGTCTGACCTGCTGGCATCGGTGCATCGGGGATAGCGGCCTCGACCAGGTCATTCGCCGCAGATGTTAGCTTATCTTCCCTGCTGAGTGGAGATGGAACCGCATCTTGCGAATGGTCGGTGAATGGGGCTGCCGTTCCAGAGACGATGGTACGCGAATGAGCGTAAAGTATGGCAGTCGCATGCGACCGTCGCGCCAATCCTGGCGGATCAGGCTGCCAAAGCATATGAATCGGGCGGTCCTGAGGCGCTTGCTCGTTTCTTGCAAACCAATGATGAGGGCCGCGCACTGCAACTCTTTTTGCTCGACGGACTCTATAAAGATGTGCTGTCCGGCCACTGACAAACGGCCTTCGTGTTGCGCACGCAGCGAAGAATGGTCAGATCGTCGTACTCCGAGCCCATATCGCTGGCTACAGGGTTGTCTCTTCCTCGGGGCATCCCTACCGTTCTGCTGCTTTACCTGAAATTCGGTCTGCGTGAGATAGCTGAGGCGCTGTTGGGCGAGGGCCTGCCGTATACCACTTTTCTGGTCCTTCTGGTCTCACTACTCTGCTTCGCGCTTGCGTATCATATTGCGTAGCCAATCAACAGTATTCAGTCAACGGCTAGACGAGTCGCACAACGGGATCTCAAGGCGCGAGTGCCAGCTTCGGTGTCCAGGCGATTTGATGAATTGGCATCTCTGGTAAGAGACTCTGACTCGAGAGTGGGCCGTCTGGCCTGCTGGCTCAAACGCAAAAGAATCTTCTGAATTCGGTATCACATGAACTTACCCGGCAGACGCCGACGACATGTCCCAACGACTCGATCGGGACATCGCGAGGATCGATGTGTTGATGGACAGTATTGACTCTCTCTACTTGAAGCCGGGCTTTCATCTGCAGAGAGAGAAGATGTAAATTTTGCTCAACTGGTCGAGGAAACAGCGGCTACGGACTAAATGTTGATCAGACTGTGGGGTTTCCCGCGAGCATGACCTCCTTCAGTCCTTACGCCAACTCCCTGACGCCGGTTTCAGTTGGCCCCTTCGGCGACATTTGGCTACGGCGCGTATGTTCCTCTTCAGGACATCGACAATAGCTTCCTGTATTCCGGCGTAGTGAGCTGGACCAAGGGCAACCATAGTATTAAACCAGGCCTCGCCCTCCACGTTCGATTCACCCAACTTGACTTATCCCTCACGCTGCAGACTCCTCGTATACCCACCCGACGATCGCATGACAGCCACACCGTGAGCTAGTGTTTGCTCACCTCTTATAAGTTCTGCTTCTTGTGCCAACATACGTTGACAGCTTCGATCAGTTCAATTGGAATGCGACGCCAGTCTAGAACTTATAGCGGACGAAGGAGATGCGGAGGACAGCTTTCTGACAGCATGTAGTTCAAATGCTGTGAGTCCTAGTTGGCTGGTTGAATCTGGTTTCAATCACTTGCAAGTGGCCCGGCCTTGCAGACTGAGGTAATGAGGCGGCGAGAATTATTACACTGGACTGGCAAGCATTGATCCTCCATTCGTGGCCATTTCGCTGCAGATCATGGCATCGATAACGTATTGTCGGGCGGATCCGCAACGGATGAGTGAAAGAGAACGAAGTACAAGAAAATCTCTGGCGCATACAACGAATCCGGTGAAGCCAGGCGTGCATTGGCGTTAGCAATTGATCTCGCCAAGATTCTGGGTGTCTCCGTCACGATAAGCCGAACCTCCTGGTAATCGGGCTGACTGCACTTCCAAATCTCTTCTCGCCTTGCACTTGCCAGCTCAATCTATCTCCACGGTAGGCATGTACTCGACTAAGTTGATGTAGGCCGCGTGAGGTTAGCTTTGTGCTTTAGGGACTACAAGGAAGATGTAATTGTTTCCGAAGGGTACGGTTGCTACGATCACGCAATTGCTGCTGATGCTCGGCTATCAAGAGCACTCGGAATGGCAAGAGGTTGCTGCGATTGTTAGGGCCGCGGTGAAGAATTTGCGATGAACAAACCTAAGCTAGCCGTGACAACACGATTTCTGCCTGCGTTGCAAGAGTGCATTGCAAAGGAATATCAAGCTCTGCGTCCTACGATTTATTCGACTCTCGGGTGCGAAGATCTCCTGGCATTGGCAATGGAAGCCGAAGCGATGCTGGTCGCACAGAAGGCTCCGTGCAGCGTCCTCGGGCTCACTGATGTGCGTTCCATAGTGCATGTTCGGCACAAAGCGCGGACCATTCGCCACTCTGAAAGTGTTCGACCACTCGAGGCTTTAGTTCGGTCTCGATGATGAGTCGCGAGAGAGTCGACTCGAAAGGTAGTGTCGTACACCGCGAAAGGAATAAATGTGCTGAAGACGTCCACAAGACTCGCGGCGACACATCGAGAACCTGCTCGATGCTGGAGCGCGCGATGGTGGCGGGCACCGAGGGCGATGCTCCTTATGTTTGCCTTTTGCCACTTCGCTCCCTGCGCACTGGCTGATGACAACAGCGACCCAACCGGAAGGCTAGAAGGAACCGTATTTGTCGCAGGGAAAGGTCACCAAACCCATACGTCAGGAGCGAAGGTTTTGGCGAGCGGCCCAGTTAATATCGAAACAGAGACAAACGCAGATGGGAAGTATGTCTTTGTCGCGCTGCCTCAAGGAAGCTACACGGTCGAATCTACCTCCTCTGGTCTCGAAGCTATACAGACGATCGCTGTCCATGCCAATCAGGTGGTTCAGGTCCCGCTCCAGCTGAGGCCGCCACAGGTCAACACCTCGGTGACAGTAACTGCCAGCGAGACGAATGCCAAGAACACCGTTCCAACGGAGACCATCAACGAGAAGACAATTCGCGACGCTCCCAATGTGAATGAGCGGTTCGATACACTCCTTCCGCTCGTTCCCGGCGTGGTTCGGGGACCGGACGGACACATCAATCTAAAAGGCGCCAGCAGCACTCAGAACGGCGCACTCGTCAACAGCGCAAATGTCACAGATCCGGCAACCGGTTCTCCGGCCATCAACCTGCCGATTGATGTGGTGTCGTCGGTTCACGTCATGTCGAATCCTTATGACCCGCAATACGGAAAGTTCACGGGAGCGGTTTCATCCGTCGAAACAAAGACAGGAAGTTATGATAGCTACCACTTCTCCATTCAGAATGTGCTTCCGCGAATGCGAGACCGCGACGAGCACATCGTCGGAATCGGAGCCGCCACGCCGCGGATGACCTTTACCGGTCCAGTGGTGAAGGACCGCATCGCCTTCACGCAATCTTTGGAATACCGCTTTGTGCGCACTCCCGTTAACAGCCTTCCACCACTAGAACGGGACACGACGCTTCAGGGCTACAACTCCTATACGCAGTCCGATCTGAATCTTAGTCCTAAGCAAACGGCGACAGTGTCGCTCGTGGTGTATCCCCAAAAGCTGCAGTACATGGGTTTGAACACCTTCACGCCTCAGCCAGCCACGGCCGATTTCCATCAACGTGGGTATCAGATTTACGCTCAAGATCGGTACGTGACTGGGACCGACAGCGTTTTGGTTTCGCAGTTGAGCTACAAACGCTACGATGCAGACGTTACCGCACAAAGCGATGACCCTTATCAAATTCTGATCGATACGACAGAGGGAGGATTCTTCAGCCGGCAAGCACGCCGGACGTATCGCTACGAATGGGCGGAGAGCTACGATTTCTCTCCACGACACTTTCTGGGCACACATCAATTGAGGACCGGCTCAAATTATTCATACTCCTCGTATGTTGGCCGGCAAGTCTTTCTACCCGTCGAAATTATCGACGCATCGGGTGTGCCCATAGAGCGCATCAGTTTCACTGATCCGACTTCGTTCAACATTAATCAGAATGAGACTGCCGGGTATATGGCGGATAGATGGGCACTGTCTCAACGCTTATCCATCGACATCGGTATGCGTTTGGATAACGATACGATAACAGGATCCACACATGCAGCTCCGCGCGCAGGTTTTCTTCTTTCCCTGACAAATGATGGCAGGACGCTGCTCAAGGGCGGGGTGGGGATTTTTTACGACCGCGTGCCGCTGATGATTCCGACCTTTGAGGAACTGCCGAATAGGACAGTCTCCCTGCTTGACAAGAACGGCGACCCATCCAACTCAATCTCCTATCTGAATCGTGTCACGGGAGGGCTTCACAATCCGCAAAGCGTTTCGTGGAACGTTGCACTCGAGAGGGAGGTTCTCAAATCGCTTATGCTCCGCGTCGGCTATGAACAGCGCAACACCTCTAAGGTCTTCGTCGTCTCACCTAACTCCAATGGGAGTTCAGGCATTCTTGCCCTTTCAAATTCAGGACGAGATTCTTACCAGGAAGTTCAGGTGGCAGGACAGTACAAGCTTTCGCGCATCACGTTGAATAGTTCCTATGTCCACTCGCGAGCTTACGGGAACCTTAACGATCCTTCGCTGTTCTTCGGAAGCTATCCCCAGGCAGTGATTCAGCCGGATGCTCGGGCGCGATTGCCTTTTGATGCGACGAATCGTTTCTTGACCTGGGGTGAGATTCAGGGTCCCTGGAAGCTGACGATTCTTCCTGTGTACGACCTGCACACGGGCTTCCCCTATTCGGTCGAAAACGAACTCCGTGAATATGTCGGCCCGCGGGATAGCAGGCATTATCCGCGATTTTCGTCCCTTGATCTTCAGGTGTTGAGGCCGGTCTCGTTGCACCTGGGTAAGAGGGACCTCCATATGCGGGCCGGTTTCAGCGTATTCAATGCCCTCAATCACTTCAACCCGCGCGACGTGCAAAACGTGGAAGAGAGTAGTCTCTTCGGCGATTTCTTCAACGATGCGTGGCGAGAGTATCGCGGCAAGCTGGTGTTCCAGTTCTGACTATGAAAAATCAAATCCTCATCTTCGGCACTTTCCTTCTACTGTTCACGGCCACCGCTGTCGGCGTGTCCGAAAGCGATCCTGTTCCCAGCGCAGATGTTCTAGTGGCAAGAATGTTGGCGCACAACACGCAGCGGCAAAGTCAGCTTGCGGGATACCGCGGAATGCGGCGATACGTTCTCGAAAACGATCGAATGAAGAAGCATGCTGAGATGGTTGTACGCGTGGAAGGCGACGCGGACGAAACGAAGCACTTTGAAGTTGTCAGCGAGGAGGGCTGGAAAGCGGCCCAAAAGCATGTTCTGCAAAGGATGCTCGCAACGGAGTCTGAAGCATCCTCGCCGGAGATGCGCCAGAAGGCTCGCCTGAGTTCGGAAAATTACGAATTCTATATGGCGAGAACCGAATTGTTGGACGATCGCATGGCCTACATCATCGACGTTGTCCCCAGGCGACGCGACGGGCTACTATTCGAGGGCCAAATCTGGATTGATGCTCAGGATTACGCGCTGGCGAGGGTTGAGGGTAAGCCCGCGAAGAATCCATCTTTCTGGACTAGCAGCGTGCGTTTCGTTCATGCATACCAGAAGAGCGGTCCATTCTGGTTCCCAACTTCGACCGAGAGTGTCACCGATGTGCGTATTTTCGGCGCAACGAGCCTCACCATCCACTATTTCGACTACACGCCGAGTCTACCGCAAACGACCGAAACAGTGAGTGCGGCGTCGATGGGAGGTATTACGCAATGAGAAATATCAGAATCCCACATCCTTCACCGAGAGGGGCGCGCATCGAGTCAATCATTGTCTCATTCTGGCCGCAGGGAACGGCAGCCGGCTCATCAAGGCGTCCGGAGGATCTCCCAAGCCTCTCGTCCAGCTACACGGCAAGCCCTTGCTGGAACATGTAATCCTGGGCGCCCATGAAGCGGGAATCGACAGTTTTGTGATTGTGGTCGGCTACGGTGCGATTGCCATTCGCCAGTGGCTTTCCGAACGGCCGCTTGGCGGGGTTTCGGTAATTGTGGTGGAGAACTCTGAGTACCGTAAGGACAATGGCGTTTCGGTTTTGAAGGCCCGGGACCAGATCCGCGATCCCTTTCTGCTGCTCATGGCCGATCATATCTTCGAGCCGAAAACAGCCAGGACACTCCTTAAAGAACCGCTCGCGCCGGGCGAAGTTATTCTCGCAGTGGATCCGAAACTCGATCGCATTTTTGATCTTGACGACGCGACGAAAGTTAGACGCGACGGCGATCATATCGTGGATATCGGCAAGCAGATCGCCGAGTACGACGGCTTCGATACAGGCATGTTCTTGTGCAGCCCTGCTCTCTTCGACATTCTTGAATCGGTAAAGAAGGAGGGAAATTGTTCATTGTCGGACGGCATGCGCATGCTGGGAAGAGAAAGCAGGCTGCGCGCCTTCGATATCGAGGATGCAGCGTGGCAGGATGTCGACACCCCGGAGGCGTTGGCCTACGCGGAGAGTATCTTTGACCAACAGTTCTGCCGAACTCCTTCCGCAGAGAGTTACACCAATGTCTAAGTCGACGACGGTGAGGCAAATGGCTTTTCGCGCCGCCACGGCTATTTCCGGCATTGCGCTTCTGGCCTGCTTGATCTGGCGAGTCGGACCGGGCAGTCTCCTGGAGAATATCTCCACGCTAGGGTGGGGACTTGCCCTGATCGTAGCCTTGGGCGGAGTTGCGCATCTTGTGAAAACCTGGGCCTGGCGACTAACTCTCACAGGCGGCAGAGGCGGGGTTTCATTTACACGCATGCTCCAGCTTCGACTGGCGTCGGAAGCCCCGGGCCAGGCCGGAGCCCTTGGGCTGATGTTCGGAGAAGGGCTGCGAGTCTCTGCCCTCGGCTCTAAGATTCCCATCGACAGCCGTATATCGTCAGTGACGCTCGATCGTGCAATGTTCATCGCCTCCGGCGCGATAGTTAGCTTAGTGGGGACTGTAGCCGCACTTCTCGTAATCTCGCTCCCCCATGCGCTCCGCTTGTACGCAGTCCTGTTTGCCGTGACATTGTTCGGCCTGCTCTCTGTCGTTGCACTAGCAATGCTGAATCGCTGGCGCTTTGTGTCGCGATCCGCGCGGGTATTTTGCCGATTGGCCTTTCTGCGCCACCGACTGGAAACAAAACTGCCGCTGGTCTACTCGGTCGAAAAGAAGCTCTTCGATTTCCATCGCTACACGCCCGGCCTATTCTGGGCCAGCCTCGCCCTCAATTTGGTATGCCATGGCATGGCAGTGTTGGAGGTGTATCTGGTTCTATGGCTGATGGGAGTCAAAATCGCGTTCTTCGGCGCTCTCGCATTTGAGGCTCTTACCAAGCTCGTCAATGCCGTCGGGGTATTCAATCCGGCGAACGTGGGTTCTTATGAGGGCGGAAACATGATTATCGCAAAGATGCTTGGGCTTACCGGCGCTGTAGGGCTGTCGGTAGCAGTCGCCAGACGGCTGCGGGCAATCTTCTGGGCCGCTGTTGGAGGACTCTGCCTATTCCTTTTATCCAAATCGAAAGCCCATGGCAACTCAGGCGAGAGTTCCAAAGGCGTGGCGAAAACGCCGCAATCCAGGGTCGACGGGGAGGAAGCCAACCCCAGGTTCACGACCATCATCGTTGCCAACGCCTTTCGTGGAGCAGGTGAAGCCGGATCACCGCTCATGCGGGTCGGCGAACTTCCTGTCCCGCTTCGAAACATCCTTTCAGTACAAAAGTCTGTTGGAAGTCGAATCATAGTGTGCGTGGATCCCACCACGAGATCACATGTGGAGTCCGAACTGATGGGCACAGGGCGTCTTCCCTACTCCGTAGGGTGGCTCAAAGCGCGTTCGGATACGCCGTTGTCTCGACTGTTGAAACAGATTGCATCCGAATCCGGCGACGATCAGATGATGTTAGTAGAGGGAAACAGCGTTTATCATCCGGCGCTGTTCCGGCAGGCGAAAGAATGGAGTAAGAACAGCGACGCCTTGGCTCTGACCGCCAACGACCAGCCTATTGGCATTTACGCGCTCTCTGCCGATATGGCGTTGGCTGCGGCGAAGCACTGCCCATCGGAAGTCTGCAGCCTTGACCAACTCCACGCCTGGCTGATTTCAACTCACTCGGCCGAGTGCAAACCGGTAGACGGGAGTTTGTGGCAGCGAGTGCTCACTCTGGAAGATCGCGCCGCCGCAGAAGCGAAGTTGGACCGCTGGCTGGTGAAGCCCACAGACGGGATCTTCGCGCGGATGAATCGCAGAATCTCTGTGCCGATCAGCCGGCAACTCATAAAGTTTCCGATCACACCGAACATGGTCAGCATGTTTACTCTTGGAGTTGGCGTTGCCTCTGGCGCATTCTTCGCGTGCGGTGGTTACTGGAACGTGCTGGCAGGAGCGGTGCTGTCAGTCTGGGCGAGCATTCTCGATGGCTGCGATGGAGAGGTTGCTCGGCTAAAGCTTCTGGAATCGGATTTTGGTTGCTGGTTGGAAACAGTGTGCGACTATCTGTATTACTTGCTTATCTTCGCGGGGATGGCGATAGGACTTATACGGACTTCGGATGAGAGCATGTATCTTACTTGGGGAATCCTGCTTCTCTGTGGAGCTGTCATGAGCTTTCTGGTCACTGGGCTTGGCAGACATCGTCTCGCTACGGGACGTCCCGAGCAGTATCTGAGAATCTGGCAGGCGAAAGCGGAAGGCAGGCGATCGAATCCTATTCTGTACTTCGGTCGATATACCGAGTTCATTGTCCGGCGCTGTTTCATGCCTTATGTTCTCCTGTTCTTCGCTGTCTTCAACATCACGAAAGTAGTTTTCTTTTTGGCGGCGATTGGCGCTAATGTGGTTTGGTTGATATCCCTGTACTCGTATTGTGCCTTTGCGTTTACCAGAAGATCTCCGATAAGAAAAACTGCTGCCGTTCCTTCTGAGAATTCTGCCTGAGCGTGAAAGGCCCTAAGGTTGTATGAATTTCGAAGATGAACAGCTTTTGAGGGGTCATCACGTAGGTTTCGAACTTTTTGGTTATCCAAGGATATGAGTTCCAACCAGGAGATCGAAGTCGGCAACTTTGCGCCAACAGGCCGGCTGTTCAGGCCTGGGAGCCCAATCCAGGTAATCGACTGGAATATCGATCGCGGGCTTCAACTGGGAGGCATCATAGACTTCCTGGCCACGACGAACGCGGATCTGATTCTTCTGCAGGAGGTGGATCTCAATGCAAGGCGAACTCATCGACTCAATGTTGCGCGAGAGCTTTCGCAGAAGCTGCAGCTGAACTATATTTTTGGACGCGAGTTCCAGGAACTGACTCAGGGCTCGCGGACTTCGCCGGCCTTTCACGGGCAGGCCACACTCTCTCCGTGGCCATTGTCAAATCCCCGCATCCTCAAATTTCGCCGACAGTCAAGCTTCTGGCGTCCACGCTGGTTCCTTCCGGACATTGAGGTGTTTCAAGAGAGAATTGGTGGACGGATTGCCTTAGTGTCCGAGGTGAGCATCGGTGGACGGACACTAGTAACTTACAACTTACATCTTGAGAGTCGTGGCGACGATGCTTTGCGCTGTTCCCAACTCAATGAGTGCCTGGACGATGTGCTGCGCTGCAGTTCCACGACACCGAAACTCCTTGCCGGCGACCTCAATCTCGACGTTTCGCGAAGTGTTGCGGCGGCCAACGCGATAAGGCAAGCACAGTTTCTCAGTACTGCAGCGAAGGATCCGGTGCGAACGACACCTCCGCATTCGCTCATCGATAGGGGTCGGCCCATCGACTGGATATTCGTCCGCGGATCATTTCGAGTTGCACCCCTGCGCATTCACAACTCGGTTTCAGCTTCCGACCACTACCCACTGTCAGTGAGACTCGCTTTCATGTAGCGCGAGATTTTAAGTCAAAGAAGGCGAGTTCAGGCATTTAGGCAGTGCTCCTCACGGCGTCGCAGGTATCCCGGTTTGCCCAGTCGCGCTGCCATTCCAGGGTCACAGAGAGGGCCGTCACCGGTTTTACTCCCGCCTGGACACACGACGCATCGCATTGTCGTGTGCGAGTCGGCTAAGGTCGCCGCAGCAGTCTTCGCCCACGTAAACCTCGTAGCCATCGTGGATCGCCTACATGGTCGCCTGTCGATCAAAGTTACTCGTTCGGAACAGCATTTGCGGTTGGTGACGATCAGCGCTACGACGCAGTTGCCTGGCGTGAGAAGTCCTTTTTCGCTACGCTTCATGTTCCGTTATTTTGACCCATATTCATTTCTCCGTTGGTTTCGTATAGTTGAACTTTCAAAATCGCTCCTTGTAGTCGTTTGTAATATCCATGGTCTTCGCAACGATTGCGCCTCCGAGCAAGGTGCAGTGGCCCGGCGATACTAGCACGCTGGGGAGCGAGATAAATTACATGTTGCGGTAAAGGCGTCCTGCGGATTTATCACCCGCAGACCCAGGTCCATTGCTAACAGCGCATTCGTGCAGGATGCAGCTCATAGCGCGCTGAACCACACCTGCAACTTTTCCATTTAGGTCGAAGTGTGGCGTTCGGAAAGGTGTAGATTACGACTTCATTTAAATCGATGCAACAGAAGAAGACCATCGTTAGCCCACGTGCGTGCAGCTCGCGACTACAAGGAAGATGTAATTGTTTGTGGCGGCGGGGATTGCTAGGATCGTGCTATTGGATGGCTGAATGGATCGAGGACTCCGTCGGACTCTCAAAATAGACCTCGAGCTTTAAGCGATGAGGATTACCGAGGATATCCGTGGCGATTGCGGCAAGAAGTGCAGAAGGATATCCGAAATATTGGTCCAATTTGGTGTGCGTGCGCCGGTGAGGTTTATCCGTAACTCGGCCGGACATTGCCGTTGTTGGCGGGGGTTTACTTGGCCGGCTTCATATATAGCGCGCCACTTAGGCTGGGCTATGCGTCGCGCTATATATGAAGGACGGGCTTTACAGGTAAAGAGTCCGCTCCAGGTGTAGCAGCTGGAAGGATTACTCCGGCGGCCGGAATTCCAAGAAGGACTAGTTTCGCTGCAAAGGCAAGGCTGACTTCATCTATAGCTGCCAGACCATGCACTAGGAGGACAAGCATATGACACGCACCGAGCTTGAAATCAATCAGCAAGACATGTGGAGAATATTGGTCTTCGAACAGCGAACCACCCTCACACTCGCGGTTGAGATGCTATTGCGTTGCCAATTTTCTCCCGAACAGATCCTGACCAAGACGGCGTCGGCACTGGAAGGCTCACACTACGATTCGTGAGGTTTGCGAGGGCAGATTACCAGAGCCCGCCGCCGCGCGACGAGAATCAAAAGAGGCGGGATGGCAACTGCCAACCTCGCGGGAGCAGTATTGCTACACCCCAGTTTTCATAAAAGGCATTCTCATGACAACTACGGACCTCAGCACAGAACAAGAAGAGATGTGGAGAACATTCTTCGACGACAATCACGCAGATCTCGTTATCGTTGCTGAGATGCTTTTGCGTTGCCATCTATCCCCCGAAAGAATCCTCCGCAAGGCATTATCGGGCCTGGAAAGCTCATCCTGCGAGGTGACCTTTGAACAGGCAATCCAGGCCGTCATCGATACCGTCATTGAATACAATCGGGAGACTGGAGTGCCCGGCCTTTTTTGTAGCAGCTCTCGTGAGAGAAACTGTACAAAAAAGAGCTGAACATGGCGAAGGGAAAGAAGCATACACCGGAGCAGATCGTGAGCTTGTTGCGGCAGATCGAGGTGCGGTTGCAAACGGCAAGGCAACTCCGGTAGCCTGCCGGGAAAATGGGATCACCGAGCAAACGTATTATCGATGGCCGAAAGAGTACGGTGGCTTGCAGGCGGACCAGGCGCGGCGGCTGAGGGAACTAGAGCAGGAGAACGCGAAGCTGAGAGGTGGGTGAGTCAGCTGAGCCTGGAGAGGCTGGTGCTGAAGGACATCGCCTCGGGAAATTTCTGAGTCCTGAACGACGGCGCTATGCAATGGATCATGCGCAGGAACGAGGCATGAGCGAGCGGCCGCCTGCCGATTGGTGAACCAGCCACGCGGCACGTAACACTATCAGCTGACACAGCGCGAGGACGAAGCTCCATTGATATGGCACAAGCAATGTCCTCGAAGTGTCGAGAGTTCGCCAACACGTGGTGTTCGCGGCGGGGCTGGGTCCGTATTCCTCCTCTCGGAACCTGTCAGATTGTGAGGACGACTCAGCCAAAAGGGTGGCCCTCAACGAGGTAACGTTGGCCTTTGTGGAAGCATACCGTCTAGGGAGAGTCTGCACAAGTTCTGCATCGCTTGCCTGATTGATTAATCTGATAGCTGCGAGGAGATTGCGATGAAGCAGCAGAGTCTGTCGAGTCAGGGTGTGTTTGAGAAGTACGGGCGGAAGAGTCGGCGGGAGTTGTTTCTGGACGAGATGGAGCAGGTGGTTCCATGGTCTGCGCTGGAAGCCCTGGTACGACCGCACTATGCGAAGGCGGGCAAGGGACGGCAGCCGGTAGGGTTGGCGATCATGCTGCGGACTTACTTTGTGCAGCAGTGGTTCAATCTGTCGGACCCTGGGGTGGAAGAGGCGTTGTACGAGTCTGCGGCGCTGCGGCGGTTCGTTGGCGTGGACCTTGGGATTGCGCCTGCGCCGGATGAGACGACCATCCTGCGGTTCCGTCATCTGCTGGAGAGGCACGAGCTGGGCGGGTTGATGCTGGATGCGGTGAACGTGCATCTGGATGCCAGGGGCATCCGGATCGCGACGGGCACGATTGTCGATGCGACCATCCTGCATGCGCCTTCGTCGACCCAGAACGCGAGTGGCGAGCGCGACCCGGCGATGCACCAGACCAGGAAGGGCAACCAGTGGTACTTCGGCCTGAAGGCGCATATCGGCGTGGACGCGAGGGAGGGCATCGTCCACTCTGTGGCGACGAGCGCAGCCAGCGTGGCGGACTGCCACATGTTACCGGAACTGCTGCACGGCCAAGAGCGTAAGGTGTGGGGCGACGGCGGCTATCAGGGCCAGACCGACGCCATCCAAGAGGCCGCTCCGAAGGCACAGGACATGACCTGCAAGCGGACGAAGTTCAAAAACTATGTCGACGAGTTACAGAAAAGAAGAACCGGAGTAAGTCGAGGGTGCGGGCCAAGGTAGAACATCCGTTCCGGATCCTGAAGCGCATCTTCGGCTTCGACAAAGTGAGATACAGAGGCATCGCGAAGAACCATCACCGCCTGTGCGCGAACTTCGCGCTGGTGAACCTGTACCTGCACCGCAAACGTCTGGCAGTCCTTGGGCAGTAGTGCGCCTGGAAGCCCCGGAAAACGGGCGGATGCGCGTTCCAATTAGCCCTCCAACAGCATCAAACCAACCAAAACCCGCGCATCTTCCATGCCCACTCCTGACCCCAGAAAGTCAGACGCCTACGCAGAGGTTCCCTAGTTCAGAAGGTGCTCATGCACCTTCTCGAATAGCTTGTGATTGTCGCGATAGTCTACGCGAATCCCAATCAGAACGGGGCCAGGGATCTCAAATGCTTTTTTGAGCGTTGACCCGAATTGATCGGGTGGGTCGACCATGAACCCGACTGTTCCAAAACCTTCGGCATACTTCACAACATCGACGGGCCCAAGGTCCACTCCTGACGTGCGTTTGTATTTCGGCTGTTCCTGAACGGCTACGCATATCGTAGGTGCCGTCAATCCAGACCATATGCACGAGGTTTAGTTTCAACCTCACTGCGGTTTCGAGCTCCATGGCGGAAGACAGGAACCCGCCATCGCCCGAGATGGACAGCGTCTTTTCGTTTGGTCTTACCAGGCACGATGCAATCCCACGGAAGTGCGACGCCAACGTCTGTTGGCCATTGCTGGTCAGGATCTGCCGCGCTCGGAAGCTGAAGAGAAAATGCGCGATCCAAAGATGGAAGGAGCCCATACAGCCCAACTCGTAAGCGAAGTCGGGATGTCAGGTTGGGTAAAAGTGGAAGTGATCGGAGACAGAAGGACACTCCACCTGATGTGGCAGAAACCTTACGAGCGACCGAACTCTGGTTAAGGCCGGTTTCACGGTTTCTTCCGTATACCTCTGACGACATCGTCTTCGCCAAGCGGCTCATCGACGTGGGGACGGCAGCAATCATGCCGCTCGGAGCTCCCATTGGTAGCGGGCTTGGTCTTCAAAATTGCACGAGCCTTCGAATCGTGAGGGAAATGATTGATCAAGTGCCACTGATCGTCGATGCGGGGGAGGTACTGCCTCGGATGCAACACTAGCTATGGAAATTGGATTTGATGCCGTACTGATGAACACAGCGATCGCTGCTGCCCACGATCCGGTATCAACGGCACACGCGATGAAACATGCCGTGATTGCTGGCCGACTGGCCCATATTTCAGGGCGGATGCCGAAGCGATTGTACGCAACGGCCAGCTCGCCTCTTGAAGGCATATCGGGTTACTACATGCCTATGTTGTTTTCATAAGCAAGCGGAATCTGCTAGAAACGAGATCATGGGCATACAAGCTTATGTAATTGGCGTACAAGCACACGCTGACTAGAACCTATCTCGTAAATCGACTTAGGGAACCTCTGCGTAGGCGTCTGACTTTCTGGGGTCAGGGAGTGGGCATGGAAGATGCGCGGGTTTTGGTTGGTTTGATGCTGTTGGAGGGCTAATTGGAACGCGCATCCGCCCGTTTTCCGGGGCTTCCAGGCGCACTACTGCCCAAGGACTGCCAGACGTTTGCGGTGCAGGTACAGGTTCACCAGCGCGAAGTTCGCGCACAGGCGGTGATGGTTCTTCGCGATGCCTCTGTATCTCACTTTGTCGAAGCCGAAGATGCGCTTCAGGATCCGGAACGGATGTTCTACCTTGGCCCGCACCCTCGACTTACTCCGGTTCTTCTTTTTCTGTAACTCGTCGACATAGTTTTTGAACTTCGTCCGCTTGCAGGTCATGTCCTGTGCCTTCGGAGCGGCCTCTTGGATGGCGTCGGTCTGGCCCTGATAGCCGCCGTCGCCCCACACCTTACGCTCTTGGCCGTGCAGCAGTTCCGGTAACATGTGGCAGTCCGCCACGCTGGCTGCGCTCGTCGCCACAGAGTGGACGATGCCCTCCCTCGCGTCCACGCCGATATGCGCCTTCAGGCCGAAGTACCACTGGTTGCCCTTCCTGGTCTGGTGCATCGCCGGGTCGCGCTCGCCACTCGCGTTCTGGGTCGACGAAGGCGCATGCAGGATGGTCGCATCGACAATCGTGCCCGTCGCGATCCGGATGCCCCTGGCATCCAGATGCACGTTCACCGCATCCAGCATCAACCCGCCCAGCTCGTGCCTCTCCAGCAGATGACGGAACCGCAGGATGGTCGTCTCATCCGGCGCAGGCGCAATCCCAAGGTCCACGCCAACGAACCGCCGCAGCGCCGCAGACTCGTACAACGCCTCTTCCACCCCAGGGTCCGACAGATTGAACCACTGCTGCACAAAGTAAGTCCGCAGCATGATCGCCAACCCTACCGGCTGCCGTCCCTTGCCCGCCTTCGCATAGTGCGGTCGTACCAGGGCTTCCAGCGCAGACCATGGAACCACCTGCTCCATCTCGTCCAGAAACAACTCCCGCCGACTCTTCCGCCCGTACTTCTCAAACACACCCTGACTCGACAGACTCTGCTGCTTCATCGCAATCTCCTCGCAGCTATCAGATTAATCAATCAGGCAAGCGATGCAGAACTTGTGCAGACTCTCCTTAGGGCATGCCCGATCACCCATACCAGAAACATGTAATTTCGATGCTTACTGTGCTTTGCTACGATCAGCATCGGAGCACGTCATTGATCCCCATCTCATTGTGAGGATCTAATGAAAGCCAACGTGCACGAGTTTATCGTGTTCTTGATCTCTATTTCAGCCTGCAGCATTCGTAAGCCGATGTTCAATTGATAAGTCGACTGCCACCAGCGTTGGCTTATGGAAACATCCACAGAGGCGCCATGATGAGAGGAAGCGACGCCAGTAGTTGAGCATCTGTTAGTCGACTGTCAGCCTCCAAGCGGTGACCGACTTTCATTTCAATCATTTACAAACGGCCTTTGCTTTGCATTAGGGCAATGGTGAGTGACTGGAAACGGAGGGATGCATGACGCTTGATTGGCAGGTTTTGGTGATCGCCTTCATCGCCATATCCCTTCACCTACTGGCACGGGGGCCTGACCTGCGGAGCCTTGAGATAGATGGCCAACTGCCTGACCGGAACTTCCTAGGCACGACTCCGATCAAAATCACAGCAGCACGCGATAGATGTTTTCAAAACCATTCGTGCGATTGAACCTGATTTGCGAGAACCGAAGGGATGTATCTATGACTGAAATGCTTGAGGTTCTCGCTAAACACGGGTACTGGCTGCTCTTTGCTTCCGTGCTTGGCAGGCAAGCCTGTTTGCCAGTACCTGCGAACCTGCTACTGGTTGCCGCGGGTGCGCTTGCCGGGCTGGGGCGATTGAGCTTGCTCAGTGTCGTCGTGTTCTCAGTCACCGCGTTTCTATTGGCAGATTTGGCGTGGTACAAAGCTGGCCAGAGATGGGGCAGCAGCATACTCCATTTCATTCTTGGCGCTACGCACGGTTCGGAGCCACGCGTGGACAAGCTTACTGCGACCTTCGGCCGGTATGGAGTGAAATCTCTGTTGGTATCCAAGTTCATCTTAGGTGTGGATGCAATCGCCGCCCCCATGTCGGGGATCTCCGGAATTAGTCTTCCCAGGTTTCTGATCTTCGATGCCCTCGGAGCAATTCTTTGGGCGTGTGCTTACGCATCCCTTGGGTACGCTTTCAGTAACCAGTTGGACAGCATTGCAAAGTACTCCGCGAAGATTGGAAAGATGATGGTCTTAGCGGGAGTTGCAGGCCTTTGCGTGCTCATCGTCCGCAAACTGGTTTTCCTTCATCGCTTTCTCAGTGAATTTAGGCTCGCCCGGATCACGCCAGATCAACTCAAGTCAAAGCTGATCGCAGGTGAAGATGTTCTGCTCCTCGACTTACAAGGAGGCAAAAAACACTGTCAAGGTCTGATGGGTATTCCCGGTTCAATCAGAATCGACCCTCGTCTGCTCGGTCATTATAAGAGGGAGTATCAGGATATCGATCTGCCGGTAAATCGAGAGGTGATCCTTTATTGCGCCACTTTGGGAGAACGCCGTAGTGCTCGGGTGGCCCTCGCGCTTCACCGACGGGGGTTTGAACGCGTTCGGCCGCTTGCTGGAGGTCTTCGAGCCTGGCGCGACTGCGGTTACCCAATTACACGCGATGTTCAAGTGTTGGCAGCATCGGAACAAGCAGCCTTTGTACTGCGTGAGATCATTCGTTATTCACCAGCGATTAGTGCCCAGGGCCTAAATATGAGCATTGCGAATCCCAATCGGCTCCTGGAGCGGGCACAAGATGGGACCGCAAGCGACACAGATACGCGCCTCCCGTTCTTACAACATTGCCATCAAGAAGAGGATTCTCGGGCAATCGTCAATATCCCGGCAACAAGCTCATTCAGCAAAGGGAGTGAGCCGGAATGACATTGCTGTTTGCAGTGCGGGGGTGTATTGATTCTTCAAATGATCAGTCTATGTCTTTTGACAAAACTGTCTTCGAGTTTGAAATCTAAATCGGGGCAACTCACATGAACTCACCTATCTATTCCGGCAGTGACGTATCTCTCGATCGCGGTTCGAAGGCGATAAACGACGAGCTGTTGGTTTTGGCTGCAAAATCTGGAGATACCGCCGCTTTCGTTGAACTCAGGAGACGTCACGCCACTAAACTCCTGCGGACGATATACCGGGTCACCAGGAATTGGGAAGACGCAGAAGATGCTCTGCAGGATTCCTTTCTAAAGGCTTATCTTCATCTGAATAAATTCGAGAACAGATCCACCTTTGCATCTTGGCTCACCAGAATCGCGATCAATTCGGCTCTCATGATTTTGCGGAAGAAGCGTCCCTACGAAATCTCGATTGACGCTACCCGCGACGGATTCGAAGCCGGCGACAGGTGGGAGCTGCGGGACCTTAGGGACGATCCTGAGGGTTGCTATGTGCAGATTGAGAGGAAAGAGAAGCTCAGAAGCGCGATACTGCGGTTGCGGCCTGACTTTCGAGATGTGGTGGAGTTGCAGCAGACACAGGAATACAGCGTAAAGGAGCTGGCGCAGGTTCTCGGTATTTCGTTAGCGGCCGCCAAATCGAGGCTGTCGCGCGCAAGGATGGCTTTGCGCGAATCTCTGCGGCGAAACTCATTCGAAGCCTGACCTGTGAGGCGGGGCTGAGCGGCGTTTCCTTCACGGACTGATCAAGCAAAGAGTTCCGCTAATAGGTTTTACGCTTTGCTGCGAATTTATAGAGTTGATCGACATTGGCATCGCTCATGCCGAGAAGAAGCGTAGTCTCCTGGTACGAATAACGGAGGAGTCCGCACAGAAAATACACTGCACGCTCGGGCCATTGAAGCACGCCGATCTGTGAGCTTCCCGGAAATCCAGCCTTCACTGGATCTGGTTTTCCTGCCAGCACGGGTGAGTTGGCGGTCTCACGGTTGTGAGACTAGAGAATCCAGGGCTCGGCAGCCTCCTTCGCTGGTGACGCGATCCGGGTCTGCCAATCGTCAGGCAACTGGTAATTGTCATCGTTGTGAACTCGATTGTCGGAAGAGATTGCGCAAAACTCTTTCGCGCCGCGCACGTGCTCACCCTTCCCCTAGGGCTTTGTATCACCGGGCATCCAGCCCGAAAGTGTTTCGGCGAGAAGCGAACTATACGCTTGCCAATCACCTGCGTTATAGGCGTCGTCTATGGCCCCAAATCGATCTAAGTTCCAGGCCCGTGTCCGCGTCTTCATCATTGGTGCGGATCCAAGCACGAAGATCTGGTCTGCCTTTCACGACATCCCCGTGATACCACTCGACGGCCATGACGCGGTGACCTGGACGACGGGGATTTGAACAAGCCCTTCATCGCGTTCGGAACTGCAAAGTGCCGGTGATCGCCATGCTTCACAGCAGTGTCTGGGGCGCGGCCTGTGACCTGGCCGTGACTTGCGACCTCGCCATCGGTACACCCAAAACAACTTTCGTCAATACTCCTGTCAAGTTGCGGATCTCCTAACACGGCCGGGATGTCGCATTCCTAGGACCGTTGCCCCTGCACATCATTAAAGAAATGGTCTTGACGAGCAATCTACTCTCCGCCGAAGATGCCTATCCCTTCGGGCTGCTCAATCGCCTCGTGAGCCCAGAGAAACTGGAGTCAACGACGATGGAAATTGTGCAGACAATCGCCGGCCGCGCGCCTCTGGCGGTTGCGGTCGTCAAGGCAGAGCTGAGTAGCCTGAGCAGGGGCGCACCCATGAGCGCCGACGAGTACGAGTTTATTCAAGGCGAACGGCGAGCAGCATTCTTTAGCGACGACCTCAAAGAGGGCGTCAAGGCTTTCTTTGAGAAACGAGCGCCTGTCTTCCAGGGCAAATGATCGCGGGAGGCTGCAAATAATCGACGATTCGGAGATACTTTCAGCTTGCTGCTCAAAGCGTCAGGCGCCAGCCATGGGTAGACTTATGGCGTCACTGCTTCTAGGCAACGGTCAGTAGTACGTCGATATTTCCCCGGGTTGCATTGGAAACCGGAGCCTTCGTGACGCTCTTCGCGTACACCAGTCCTTCTCCGGCACGAGGCCTCTGCCTTCCCACCGCGAGCTTTCACTACCTGGATGGAGGCAATGTGCTCGGAGGTCTAAGTGGCTGCATCCGTAAACACAGGGGAGTGAATCTCCACACATTGCTTTCGGTCGTGCCAGCGCCGCCGCCATGCTTGCCACCAGCTATGTGCTTGGCGACTACCTCTACGGGAAGCACATGTTGCGTTTACGACCGGTGATTGCGCGATTGAATACAAAAGTCGAGACCGTCGGATCGTTCCGCCTATGACGCTGAACACATGAGCGTAATGGACGACACCTGAGCCAATCTCTTGTCATTTGCCACGGTCTTGGCGGTCCTCGGGTGGTGATTGAGTCCTGCTTTCAAAGATTTACGAATGGTCTCTGCCGTGCACCTCAACGAGCAGCTTCGCCACCTGCAGGGAGCAAGAGACATCCACAGCACGACCAAACAAAAATTAATCCAGGTCCGTGTCGGAAACAAGGAGCGTAAGAAATGACACCTGCCGCAGAAGTAGACGTACCGTCAACCCCTCGCTAAGCGCTTACGGACGAGCAAGATCCACGATTCAAGGATCGCCGCTGACTTCGGAGGAACTCAGGAAAACCAACGCTTACTGGAGAGCATGCAAATATCTGGCGCTCGGGATGATCTATCTGCAGGAGAATCCTCTCTTGAAGGAGCCGCTGAAGCCGGAGCATATCAAGAACCGTCTGCTCGGCCATTGGGGATCGAGCCCTGGCCTCGCATTCATCTACATCCACCTGAACCGGCTGATCAAGAAGCTTGAGCAGGACGTTATCTTCATGGCCGGACCTGGGCATGGCGCGCCAGGGGTTTTGGGCCCGTGTTATCTGGAAGGGACATACTCCGAGATCTATCCAGACAAAAGCGAAGATGTGTTGGGTCTCCGCGATTTCTTCAGGCAGTTCTCGTTTCCCGGCGGTATCGGCAGTCACTGCACGCCGGAGACGCCGGGTTCAATCCACGAAGGGGGCGAATTGGGGTATGTGCTCTCTCACGCCTGCGGCGCGGCATTCGACAACCCTGAGCTGATCGTCGCGGCAGTGGTCGGAGACGGTGAGTCGGAGACGGGGCCCTTGGCAACTTCGTGGCACATCAGCAAGTTCCTGAACCCCATTCGCGATGGCGCAGTTCTGCCGATTCTCCACTTGAACGGCTACAAAATCAACAACCCTACTCTTCTGGCGCGAATTTCACACCAAGAGTTGGAAGAACTGATGCGAGGGTACGGTTGGACGCCCCATTTCGTGGAGGGCTCAGACCCTGACAGCATGCACCAGGCAATGGGGGCCACCGTCGAACATTGCATCAAGGAGATCCGTGCGCATCAAGAGGAATGTCGACGCAGCGGCGTGGCAACGCGGCCGCGCTGGCCAATGATTGTGCTTCGTTCCCCGAAGGGTTGGGGCGCTCCGAAAGATGTGGGCGGTCACAGGCTCGAGGGCTTTTGGCGTGCCCACCAGGTCCCGCTGACAGATGTGAAGAAAAACGCCGAGCAATTGCGAGTGCTCGAGGCCTGGATGCGCGAGCAGAAGCCTGAAGAGTTGTTCGACGAGAATGGCAAATTCATAGCGGAGTTGAAGGAGCTGGCACCCAAGGGGATCCGCCGCATGAGCGCCAATCCTCACGCCAACGGCGGCATCCTAAAGAGAAACCTGCGCTTGCCTGATTTCGCCGACTACGCGGTGAAAGTCGACCAGCCGGGAACGATTGAGGTCGAGAATGTTCCGCCCCTGGGGAACTTCTTGCGAGACGTGATGAAGTTGAACATGCACAACTTCCGCGTATTCGGTCCGGACGAAACAACATCGAACAAGCTGCAGGCGGTATACGAGGTCAGCAAGAAATTCTGGATCGCCGAGTCCTTTCCCGAAGACAAGGACGGGGGCGAATTGGCGACCGACGGACGCGTCATCGAGATGCTCAGTGAACACACGATGGAGGGCATGCTCGAAGGCTACCTGCTTACCGGGCGCAATGGCTTCTTTTCCTCCTATGAAGCGTTCATCCACGTCATCGACTCCATGTTCAACCAGCACGCGAAGTGGCTCTCGATCTGCAGTCATCTGTCCTGGCGTCGAGATATCGCCTCGCTGAATCTCCTCATCACTTCGACAGTATGGCGACAGGACCATAACGGTTTTACCCACCAGGATCCCGGGTTCCTGGACGTTGTTCTAAATAAGAGCGCCGCCGTAACTCGCATCTACCTTCCGCCCGACGCTAATTGTCTGTTGTCGGTCGCCAACCATTGCCTCAGGAGCGAAAACTATGTCAATGTGATCGTTTCCGACAAGCAGCTGCATCTTCAGTATCTGAGCATGGATGCCGCGATTGAGCACTGCACGAAAGGTATCGGAATCTGGGACTGGGCGAGTAATGACCAAGCTGGAGAACCAGATGTCGTATTCGCTTCGGCCGGCGATATTCCGACACAGGAAGCGCTTGCCGCAACAGTGTTGCTACGCGAGGAGTTCCCTGACCTGAAGATTCGCTTCATCAACGTTGTCGACCTGTTCAAACTGCAACCGAGCACGGAGCACCCTCACGGATTAACGGATTCCGACTTTGATTCCCTGTTCACAGAGGACAAGCCGATCATCTTCAATTTCCACGGGTATCCATACCTGATTCACCGCCTCACCTACGCTCGCAAAAACAAAGGGATCCATGTTCGTGGTTACAAGGAGAAAGGCAACATCAACACTCCAATGGAGCTGGCGATGAACAACGAGACAGACCGCTTCAGTCTGGCGATCGATGCCATCGATCGCGTACCCAAGCTGCAAAAGATCGGAGGGCACGCGAAAGAGAAGTTCCGTAACCATCAGATCGCATGCCGGGCCCACGCGTACAAGCATGGCATCGACAGCCCGGAGATTACCGGATGGAGGTTCCCGCACCCGTCAGCCTAACCTGAACGAGAGCGAGGGGTGGCCGTCTCATAGCAGGGCGGCCACCCCATGGCCTGCTTCCTATAAAGAGTGGCATGCTAGCGAATGCCAGCGCGAAAGGACCCCTGAATGAGCCCAGTAAGCGATCTCCTAACTGCCCCTGCACTGCCATTGCCGGCACTGCCATCAATCGAACAGACTAGTATCAATACCATACGTACGCTCTCCATGGATGGTGTGCAGGCGGCCAATTCGGGGCATCCTGGAACTCCCATGGCATTAGCGCCGGTTGCCTACAGTCTCTGGCAACAATTCCTTCGGTTCGATCCGCAAGATCCCGTATGGCCGAACCGCGATCGCTTCGTGCTGTCGATAGGGCATGCGTCCATGCTGCTCTACTCCCTGCTTCATTTGACCGAGGTCCGGGCAGTCAGCAAAGACTACGAAACTCTCGGTGAGGTGTCGGTGCCACTGGACGCCATCAAGGCGTTTCGACAGTTGGACAGCCGCTGCCCCGGACATCCGGAGTATCGCTGGACCTCTGGCGTGGAAACTACTACAGGGCCGCTTGGCCAAGGCGTGTCCACCAGCGTCGGCATGGCGATCGGCCGGCAGTGGCTGGCCGCGCGGTACAACCGCCCCGGTTTCGAGGATCTCTTCGACTTCAACGTCTACGCGCTATGCGGAGATGGATGCATGATGGAGGGCATCTCCAGTGAGGCTGCCTCGCTTGCGGGACATTTGCGACTTTCGAATCTGTGCTGGATCTATGACAACAACCACATCACGATTGAAGGCAACACTTCCCTGGCCTTCACCGAGGACGTGGCCACGCGATTTATCGGATATGGATGGAATGTCACGCGGGTTGGCGACGCAAACGATCTGGAGATGCTTGCGCGCGCATTCCGAACCTTTCAGAATTGCAAAGACCGTCCGACGCTGATCATCGTGGACAGCCATATCGGGTACGGTGCGCCGCACAAGCAGGATACCAGCGGGGCACACGGTGAACCCCTGGGCGAGGAGGAGGTCCGACTCGCGAAGCGAAACTACGGCTGGCCAGAAGATAAGAAGTTCTACGTGCCCGATGGCGTTTACGATCATTTCCGTGAGGGCATCGGCAAGCGCGGGAAACAGCTGCGTGACGCCTGGTTCGCGCGAATCGCAGAATATCGGAAGCAGTACCCGGAACTCGCCGAAGAACTCTATCGCATGCAGCACCGCCAGCTCCCTGAAGGTTGGGACCATGACCTTCCGGAATTCCCCGCGGACGCGAAAGGCCTGGCGACGCGTGAGTCCTCGGCTCAGGCATTGAACGCAATCGCCAAGAATATGCCCTGGTTGATCGGAGGGTCCGCGGACCTCGGACCATCTACCAAGACCCGTATTACGCAGGAGGGCGCGGGCGATTTCTCGGCGGAGAACTATGCCGGACGTAATTTTCACTTCGGTATCCGTGAACATGCCATGGGAGCCATCCTGAACGGACTGAGTCTGGTAAAGGTCAGGCCCTTCGGCTCGGGATTTTTCATCTTTGTCGATTACATGCGCGGCTCGATGCGGCTGAGCGCGTTGATGGAGCTTCCGGTTATTTTCGTGTTCACTCACGACTCGATTGGAGTTGGCGAGGACGGCCCGACTCATCAACCCATTGAACAGCTAGCGCACATGCGCTCCATGCCTGGCCTAATCCTGATCCGGCCGGCCGATGCGAATGAGGTAGTCGAGGCCTGGAAGGTGATCCTGCAACTGCATCATGCGCCGGCCGTGCTCGTACTCACACGCCAGGCGGTGCCGACGATCGATCGCACAAAGTACGCCCCGGCCGCAGGTCTGGCTCGCGGAGCTTACGTCCTGGCGGATGCCACCGGCGGCTCGCCTGTGGTCATCTTCATCGCGACCGGAAGCGAGGTTGCGCTATGCCTTGAGGCTTACGAGCAGTTGACTAAGGAGGGAGTGCGGGCACGAGTGGTCAGTATGCCGTCATGGGAGCTATTCGACGATCAGGATAAGGATTACTGCGAGTCTGTTCTACCTCCGCAGGTTCGAGCCCGAGTATCAGTGGAAGTGGCGTCAGATTTTGGCTGGAGCAAATACACCGGGTCCGAGGGGTGCAGCATTTGTATTGAGACCTTTGGAGCGTCGGCGCCCCTCAAGCAACTGTTGAAGAAGTTCGGCTTCAGCGTGGACCACCTCGTAACAGCAGCGAAGGATCAGATTGCGCTGCACAAACCTCGCAACTAAAGGGAGTACATCATGAGAGTGGGCGTGGCAGATCACGGCGGCTTCGAAATGAAGGAGCAGCTGGCGAAGTTGTTGGCGGAAGGAGGCCACCAGGTAGTCGACTTCGGCAACAAGATATACGACAACGACGATGATTACCCGGATTTCGCGATTCCTCTCGCAACGTGCGGTGGCAAGTGGCGAAGTAGAACGTGGCATTTTTGCATGCGGGAGCGGCGTGGGAGCCTCGGTAGCTGCGAATAAGGTCGGCGGCGCTCGAGCGGCGCTCTGTCACGATGACTTCTCGGCCCGCCAGGGTGTGGAGGACGACGCCATGAATATTCTCTGTTTCGGGGGCCGCACCATGGGAATCGCCGTTGCGTGGGACTGCGCGAAGAACTTTCTTGGCGCAAAGTTTAGCGGTGCGGAACGGCATCGCCGCCGGCTAGCCAAGGTTACTCAACTCGAAGGTGGGACGATTGCCTATGCAAGCGATCCCAAATAACTCCAGATAGCTGAACCTAAGATGGGAAATTGCAATGACAAGATGGGAGATTACAATGACGTTACTTGATTCCTTGAAGAAATACACTATCGTTGTGGCGGATACGGGCGATATTGAAGCCATTGCCAAGCATCGGCCTCAGAACGCCACCACCAATCCGTCGCTTCTCTTTCACGCTGCCCAGATGCCGACTTACAGGCACTTGGTGGAAGAGGCTTCGAAGGAGATTAGCCGATGAGTGCAGCGCGCGCGGTACTTTGGGATATGGATGGGACGTTAATCGATTCAGAGGAGTTCCACTGGATCTCCTGGCGCGACACGATGGCGAAAGAAGGCGTTCCCATCACCCACGAGCAGTTTCTTTCCTCATTCGGGCAGCGCAATGACTCCATCATCCCCAGGTGGCTCGGCGCTGCGTCGACTCCTGAATGGGTAGAGAGGATCTCAAACGCTAAAGAAGAGTTATATCGCGACCTTATTCACAAACATGGGATGTCTCCGCTGCCCGGGGTTTTCGATTGGGTCCGCCGGCTTCACGAGGAGGGATGGCTGCAAGCTATTGCTTCCGCGGCGCCGCGTCCGAACATTGAGGTAGTCGTTGAATCGCTGAAGGCGGCCCACTATTTTCAGACCATCGTTTCCGCTGAAGATGTGCAAAAGGGAAAGCCGGATCCGGAGGTGTACCTGCTTGCCGCTTCGCGGGTCGGCGCATCACCTGATCGGTCTATTGTCGTAGAAGATGCCGCGGCTGGGGTCGAAGCAGCGCGTAGCGCGGGGATGCGAAGCATTGGAGTGAGTCGCAACGGTAAGTATCTCGCTGCTGACTTAGTCGTAGGGTCTCTTGACCTGCTGGATGCCGACGCATTTGAAATCCTTCTGCGGATCTAGCTGGGTGGCGAAAACTACAGATCCAGTGATCAGGGCGTTAGGTTGTCCCTCTGGGGACGGGTTAGAACAACGATCGACCTGGGAGCAACTTTATAATTCATCTGTTCCAATGGCACGCCAATTTCTGAGAAGTCCTTAGGACTCGGCAAGCTCGTGTCCACGACTCTGATCCACTCCTGTGGCGAACCCTCCTGAATTTGAAACTCCAGGTCTTCCCAGTAGCCATTGATCATCGCGTAGATGTCATCATCTCCTTGAGAGCCGCCATGCAGGCAGAATGCCACGCTGCGCGAGTCGGGGGATAGGTCGACTGTATGCCCCGTTCCGTACCAAGAGACGTCCTCCCGCCAGAACCTGCTACGACCCAGACTAGGATGACTCTTTCTGAATGCGATCATGCCTTTAAAGAAACGGAATATGTCCTGATTCGTCTGCAACTGACTCCAGTCAAGCCATCCCGTTTCGTTGTCCTGGTTGTAGGGATTGTTGTTACCGAACTGGGTATTCATGAATTCGTCCCCTGCGCGAAACATTGGGATCCCATTCGACAGAAGCAGCAAACAGCAGAAGTTCTTAACTTGCTTTCGACGGAGCGCGAGCACTTCGGACGGCACGGCTTCATCCCCTTCATGACCACAGTTCCAACTGTAGTTTTCATCCATTCCATCCTGATTGTTGTGACCATTCTTCGAGTTGTGTTTGCGGTCATAAGAGACAAGGTCGTACAGGGTGAAGCCGTCGTGTGAAGCTATATAGTTCACACTCTGGTAGGCGTGGTAGGCGTCCCCGCGACTGTCTGGAAAGAAATCATCGCTGCCATAGATGCGTCGCATCAGGTCAGGAACCATTGCAGCGTCGCCTTTGACAAACCGGCGAATGTCGTCGCGAAAACGTCCGTTCCACTGGAGCCAGGTCAGGCCTGGGAATCCGCGCCCGAGTTGATAAGCGCCTGTGTCCCAGGGTTCCGCGATTAAACGTAACCGCCCCAACTCCGGATCAGCGGCAATTTCACTGAAGAGAGGAGCTTCTCCCCAGTTGAGAGAGCCATCCGCGTTGCGGCTGAAGACCGACGCCAGGTCAAAGCGAAATCCGTCGATATGCATTTCGTCCTTCCAGCAGCGCAGGCTGTCCATCACCATCTTGCGCACGTGACTCTGGCCGAAATTCAAGGTATTGCCGGTCCCCGAGTAATTTGCGTAAGGATTAATCGGGTCGGAAGAACGCATATAGTAGCCTGGGCCGTCTAAACCCTTGTAACTGTAAATTGGCCCTCTGTGGTCGCCCTCGACGGTGTGGTTGTAAACGACGTCGAGGACTACTCCGATCCCGGCCTGATGCAAAGCCTTCACCATGTTTCGGAATTCAAGATGCTGCTCATCTTCGTCACAGCTACTCGCATACTGCGCGTGTGGTGCGAAGAAGTTCAAAGGCATGTAGCCCCAGTAGTCGGCCTCCTGCGGGTCACGCTGAAAAACCGGCATCAGCTCGACGATCGTGATCCCGAGTTCTTTCAGATATGGAATTTTTCCCACCAGGCCTGCATAAGTTCCCGCCCGGCGTGGATCTATACCCGAGTTGGATTGCCTGGTGAATCCCTTCACGTGAAGCTCGTAAATGATCGCATCGAATTCGTGATGCTGTAAGCGGTCTCCCTCCCAGTCAAATGTCGCGCGGTGAGCCGCCAGGACGCCCAAGGGTGCCTTCCCTGCGTTTGATCCCTCACGAGCAGCCAGCTCCCGATCGAAGCCGGGTGGAAAGAAAATACATTTGGCATACGGGTCGAGGAGAACCTTTTCCGGATCGAAGCTGAAAAGTTGAGGCCCTGTTGGCCCTGATACTGAATATGCATAATAGCGAGCCGCGGCAATTTCGCTAATAGGCAACCGGCAGTGCCATATCCGCCCTGACTTGTTACGCAGAAAATCGAAGCGGAAGGCGATGAAAGGGTTCACCAGATCCGTAGCTGAATAAAGGAGGAGCGTGACGCTCTCGGCATGTTCGGAGTGAACAGCAAAGTTGAAAGCCTGCTCCCTTTCGATCCATGTGACACCAAGCGGCAGCGGGCTACCCTCAGTCTGCGCCCATGTTGGGCGTTTGGCGGCTGTGGCCAACGTGGGCTGCGCCGCATCGAATGGAGTGTCTAATTCGACCGGCACCATGTGAGTGGAATTTTTCAATCTGCCCTCTGTACCCCGTTAATTTCGATGACCATCTTGGGATATAACCTTTCACTTCATCGATTCGTTGTCTATCAGCTCTCAATCTTGGGGCCCACTGGACCATGCACTATCTCCGTTCCCATCCATGAATCTGCTGAAAAAGGACGGCCAAGCTCAGGAGTACTTGGTACGGCAAGCTCCTGGACGGTCATGGGTCCAGCAAGATATCCACTGCCGCCTGCTCTGACGGCAGCGGAGAAGGCGCCGGCCATGCGTACCGGATCAATTGCACGCGAAACCGAAGAATTCACCAGTACGGCGTCGAAACCCCATTCCATCACCTGACATGCATGCGATGGAAGACCAATGCCCGCGTCGACGATCAGCGGAATGTTCGGCGCACGCTGGCGCAGTTCACGGAGCGCGGAAGGATTACGCGATCCCTGGCCAGTGCCGATTGGGGCAGCCCAGGGCATCAGCACCTCACAGCCAGCATTCATAATCGCCTGCACAGCGCGGAGCAGATTCCAGAAAGACCGGCCCGCATCGTTTGCGCCCGGAAGCTTACGCCTCAAGGATACCGTCAACAAGCAGGGATCGCCGACGCGAATGGCATCCGCTAGTTGCCGAGGAGATTCGTAGCGCGCAGTCCCTAGTAGTAGGCGGCTTGCAAAACGGTGTCCGTACAAAACAAGTTGGTCTTCATTTTCGGATTTCGTCATTTCAGCCTCCCACTGTAGGGTGAACGATAACAATCTGGTCACTTGGATTGAGGCGACACTCCTCATAGGTTATGCGCGGAACAAATTCTGCGTTGCGGGCCACCGCGAATGGAGTTGACGGCGAGAGCAGCAGCAACAGCGCAGCAGGTGTTGGGGGTTCCGGCAGAGGCTGCGGGTGACCGTTCACGATGACAGACATGCGCGTTTCTCCTCCTGCGCATCAGCACAGGTTGCGCGAGCCGGAGTGCACTCTGCGCAGACAAGACCATCGCCCGGTAGACTCCATCTCCCCATGCCCGGACAAAACAGCCAACGCCTCCTCGACAATGGTGGGCGTCAGGAGGAAACCATGACGGTAAAGGCCCTTGATGCGGAGTAGGCGCCGTTCGCGATCATATTGAAATGCGGGCTGGTTATCGGGCAACGCGGGCCTCACCTGCGTGGCGAATTCAAGAATGCGCGCCTCGGCCAGAGCTGGCAACATCGAAAACGCAGAGGAAAGCAGCTCAAGCGAACCACGCACCGAAACTGGAGAGCGATCGTCACTTTCGATGCTGGTTGCGCCCACAACTAGCTTTCCTTCCGCACGTGGTACCACGTACACCGAATAGCGCGGGTGTAGCAGGCGCAGCATATGACGCAAGTCGATCTCAGGCGCAGCAAGCCGCGCAATCTCGCCGCGAACCCCGCGCAACTGCGGCCAATCGCGGCGTGCACCCATACCCCGGCAGTCCACAACGACTCCCGCATCGGGCAACGGGTCATCCGGAATGAAGGTCTGCCAGTGGCACGGCACACTTGCCTCTTCGAGTGCGACGGCGACCGCCTCCAGCAGAGCGCGGTTGTCCACCTGCGCCTCGCCGGGAAGGTGAAAAGCCTCTGGACATCTTGCGCCAAGCGCTGGTTCCAACTCATCCAGTCGTGCGGCATCGACATGTACTAGCCGTGCCTGAGCGTCGCGCTCTGTAAGTATCCTCTTGTAACGTCGCGCTTCGCCAACGTCCTCGCGGTGCCAAAGCAGGAGCGTTCCCGTGTCGCGATAGAAAACTGGATGCGGCAACTGGTCGAGCCATTGCGGCCATAGGGTAAGACTATGCCGCCCCATAGCTACGATCTCCGCATCAGCATCGACGGCTTCTGCTGCCGGAGTAATCATCCCCGCGGCCGCCCAGGCGGCGGAGCCCTCTCCTAAGCTGCTGGCAGCATCATAAAGCGCAGCTGTAAGCCCGGCACGTGATGCCCGCCAAGCCAGACAACGGCCCAGTAAGCCGCCGCCCACGACTGCAATATCAGGCCATGTGACAGGTAGACCTGACCGCCTCGTTCGGCAAACTCGCGCGCCTTTTTCTGCCATGCCATCGTGCACACCTGAGCCGTACTTCTCACGAATCTCCTCCGTGATCTTCATCGAGCAGAACTTCGGGCCGCACATGGAGCAGAAAATGCGCAGTCTTGGCACCTTCCTGAGGCAATGTTTCGTCGTGATACTCGCGTGCGCGATCCGGATCGAGACTGAGATTGAACTGATCTTCCCAGCGAAACTCGAAGCGCGCCTTCGAGAGCGCGTTATCGCGGAGCTGCGCCCCAGGCCATCCTTTGGCAAGGTCCGCGGCATGCGCGGCAATCTTGTAACTGATGATGCCCTCGCGCACATCGTCCTTGTCGGGCAGACCAAGATGCACTTCGGGGTCACGTAGCAAAGCATTGCCGTGCCATACCAGCCGATCTGCGCCGCGCCGATGGCGCTGGTGATGCGGTCATAGCCGGGAGCCACATCCGTGACGAGCGGCCCCAACGTATAGAATGGAGCCTCGAAGCAATGCTCCAGCTCTTTGTCCATGTTCTCGCGGATGCGCTGCATAGGCACATGTCCGGGACCTTCAATCATCACCTGCACGTCGTGCTCCCACGCACGCTTCGTCAGCTCTCCCAACGTGTGCAGCTCAGCAAATTGCGCCTCATCGTTGGCATCGTAGATCGAGCCGGGACGCAGGCCATCGCCAAGGCGAAAAGAGACATCGTAGGCCTTCATAATCTCGCAGATTTCGTCGAAGTGGGTGTAGAGGAAGCTCTCCTGATGATGCGCAAGACACCACTTGGCCATGATGGAACCGCCACGCGAGACAATGCCAGTCAGACGCTTCGCCGTCATGGGAATCCACGGCAGCCGTACACCGGCATGGATCGTGAAATAATCAACGCCCTGCTCGGCCTGCTCGATGAGCGTGTCGCGCATGATTTCCCATGTAAGTTCCTCGGCGCGTCCGCCCACCTTCTCAAGCGCCTGATAGATGGGAACAGTGCCAATCGGCACGGGTGCATTACGGAGAATCCACTCCCGTGTTTCATGAATGTGTTTGCCAGTAGAGAGATCCATGATTGTGTCCGCACCCCAGTGAATGGCCCAGACCATCTTGTCCACCTCCTCGGCGAGCGAGGAAGTAACCGCCGAGTTTCCGATGTTGCCATTAATCTTGACCTTAAAGTTTCGACCGATAATCATCGGCTCCAGTTCGGGATGGTTTATGTTGGCCGGAATAATGGCGCGCCCCGCTGCCACTTCCGCGCGCACAAACTCAGGCGTGATCTGCTCAGCAAGCCTCGCGCCGAGAGGTTGTCCGCGATGTTGGCGCAGGAGCAAAGCATAGGCTGGATCCTGCAATAAACGATCCAACTGCATCGACTCGCGCAAGGCAACGAACTCCCTCTCCGGCGTGATGATGCCCTTGCGTGCATAGTGCATCTGGCTGATGTGCTGACCGCCGCGCGCGACGGACCATGGGTCTGGAGGGGAACCGCAAATCGATGGTTAGCAGATCCTGTCGGCGCTGACGGCCATACCCTGAACTGGGGCCTGTGAGCGACTCGGTGTCTTTGCGTTCTTCGATCCAGGCAGTGCGTAGGTCGGGAAGCCCCGCGCGAGATCGACATTGGTTCAGGATCGGTATAAAGGCCGGAGGTGTCGTAAACCGGAAGAGGGGGTTCTTCCACGCGATCACCATGGCGCGTCGGCGAAAGAGAAACCTCACGATAGGGTACGCGCATATCAGGGCGACTGCCGGAGATATACCGCTTGTGCGAGGCGGGAAAGGGTGACGGAGTATGCCTCGTGACGAACGGTGTGGCGATTTTGAGCATTTGATCCTCTCGTTTAATGACAAGTTGTAGAGCTGCGCCCTGTTTGCAGCCGGAGTTTCCAGAGATGGCCGTGTTTAATGATGGCAGGCAGCCATCACGCGTCGAAGATGGCCTGCGTCCGCATCGAATGAGTCGCAATCATCACTTAATCCACCTTGGTTTTGCTGTCGGATTTTTCGAGGTGCCCGCCGAATTCGTATCGCATCGCGGACAAGAGCTTATTGGAGAACTCAGCCTCGCCGCGCGAGCTGAATCGCTCGAAGAGTGCGCTGGTCAGAACCGGAACCGGAACCGCTTCATCGATAGCAGCTTTGATCGTCCACCGCCCTTCGCCGGAATCTGAGACGCGACCGGCGAATTTCGAGAGATTTGGGTCCTCCAGCAGAGCAGTGGCAGTCAGATCCAGCAACCATGAGGAGATGACGCTTCCGCGGCGCCAGAGTTCTGTGATATCGCGCAGGTCCAGATCGTATTGGTAAAGATCAGGGTCACGCAGCGGCGTGGTCTCAGCATCGACTGCGCCGTCTGCTTGTTTGCCAATATTTGCGGCCCGCAGGATGGCCAGTCCCTCTGCATATGCCGCCATGATTCCGTATTCAATTCCGTTGTGGATCATCTTGACAAAGTGGCCGGCACCACTCGAGCCGCAGTGCAGATAACCCTGCTCGGCGCTGCCTTCGCTGTTTTCCCGTCCTGGTGTGCGCGGAACGTTGCCCATACCAGGGGCGAGCGTGGCGAGTACCGGATCAATGTGATTGACCGCCATCGGCTCGCCGCCAATCATCATGCAATAGCCCCGCTCAAGACCCACACACCGCCGCTGGTGCCGACATCGACATAGTGGATACCCCTTTGAGCAAGTTCTCGGGCGCGTCGAATGTCGTCTACGTAGTAAGAGTTGCCTCCGTCGATGAGGATGTCGCCCGGCTCAAGATGAGGCAGAAGGTCAGCGATAGTCTTATCAACAACCGCAGCCAGAACCATTAACCACACGGCTCGAGGCTTCGCAAGTTTTTGCGCCAGATCTGCAATCGAGGAAGCACCTACTGCGTTGTGAATGACTAGGTCGTTCACGGTTTTCGGTGACCTCGCGTAGACCACACAGCGGTGACCCCTATTCATAAGACGTCGCACCATGTTGGCGCCCATCCTTCCAAGTCCGATCATTCCAAGTTCCATATTTGTCTCCTGAATGCAATAACCGCTACGTGAGAGAAGAAAAGCTTCCTTCCTGCTTGCAACAAAACCCCTGTTCGGTTGCACCTTTAAATATCACGAGCCTCATGATTGGTTCACATGCGCTCATCCTCGAGATCGGCCTGCGAAGAACGCAGTTCTCCATTTCCACTTGCGATAGCCGTACGCAGCCGGTTCATAGAAGCCGCCACTCCTGCGCTGTCGCCAAAGATCGATGATCCGGCCACAAAGACATCGGCACCCGCTGCTCGAGCCAATGGCGCCGTGGTCTCATCAACGCCGCCGTCCACCTCAATCTGACAGCGATGATTCAAGTGCTCGATCATCTGACGGAGTCGTCCGATTTTTGGCAGAGTGCTGTGCAGGAAATGCTGGTGGCCGAAGCCGGGATTGACGGTCATGACTACAACCAGATCCAATTCCACCAGGATCTCTTCGAGCACAAGGGCAGGAGTTGCCGGATTGATTACGACTCCCGCGCCCTTTCCCAGTTCCTTGACCCTCCGAACAGTGCGATGCAGGTTGTTGTTGGCCTCCCAGTGGACGAGAAACGAATCGGAGCCAGCCTCGACAAATTCTTCAAGGAAAAGGTCCGGGGCCGTGATCATCAGGTGTGTCTCCAGTAGAAGCTTAGTGACACGCCTGAGCGACTTCACGATTGGAGCTCCCATCGAGATGTTTGGAACGAAATGGCCATCCATCACGTCGACGTGAATTCTGTTGGCCCCAGCCTTCTCCGCCTCGGCAACTTGTTCACCGAGACGGGCAAAATCAGCCGCCAGGATTGACGGAGCTAGCTTCACCAGGTCTCTTTCCATGTGTTCGTCCCTTCAGTTGCCTTACGCCGGAACCGATTGATTGCGGGTCTCAAATATTTCCACAAACTCCTTGCAGCGGTGGGCAATCTCCTCTACTGCGGCCTTCCGCGTGATCCGATTCGTGCGCCAGTTGACAAGAGGATCCCAGAAGCTAGTCCGGCCTACCGCGAAGCCGATGAAGCCCGGAACCGTAGCGGCGACCGTCAGCCATTCGCGCACCTTCGCGTCGTCCTCACCACGGCCAAGGATGATGCAGCCTACCCCCGCACGCCCCCTCGGCGGGCGGACGCCACAATCTTCTCGCAGTCATCGCGCCGGTCAAGCCCCTCGATCTTCCACACATCAGGTTCGACTTGCGCATCCTGGAGTTCCTCGATGGTTTGCGCCATTAGTCCGGGACGCAATTCCAAATCGTAGGCCCTCCTGTCTCCATTGAGCTGATCGAGTTGTCCCTTTTCGGCCGGGACGAGCAGCTCAAACATGAACTGGCTGTGACTTCTGCCGCTGTGCAGATAGTCAGACAGACGTTTGAGACGATTAGAACCCTTCCTTTTTATCTACTAACGGTGTAGTTGGCTGCTCAGGCTAACGGAGCATTGTTTCCCGTGGTCTTTGAGTGGGCACGGCATCTGGGCGAAGCCTAGCCGCAAGCTGCCGCTCCAGTTAACCCCGGCGGAGTGACGATAACGTGAAGTGGTATTCGCTCCATCAGTTTGTCGAAGCGTCCCTTGCGCTTAAAGTGCTCCATGAAAACGGGCTTGTTGATGACTGGCAGGGTGTGCACAGCCACACCGCCCGCCAAATATACGCCGCCAGTCGCCAGGAACTTGACTGCGAGATTGCCGGCTTCGCTACCCAGAATAGAAACAAAGCAGTCGATGGCTGTCGCACACAATTTGCTCGGATTCTCAGGATGAAGCGCCTGACTGATAATCACGACGGAAGGATCCGCCGCAGCGTCAATCAACTTTGCTACATCCGGCTTTTCGGGCAGATGTTCGACGTCGCGAAGATATCTGTAAATATGCGGTATGCCGATGCCCGAACAGACGTGCTCGAAGCTCACATGGTCGAATAACTTGATCATGTACTCAAGTAAGTGGAGCTGTCTCTCGTTGGTAGGCGCAAAGTCTGAATGACCTCCCTCGGAACTGTGGGCGGTGTAACGGGATCTGTCCCAGGTAAGGAAGGACTCACCCAGGCCGGTACCTGGCGCAATTACCGCAATGCTTCCTCCGGCAACAGGTTCGCCGCGATTGACAGTGCATACGTCACTTGGCCTCAGGATAGGAACTGCACGGGCAATCGCCTCCAGATCGTTGATGAGGTGGACCGAGTTGACATTAAGGTTCAGTTCCTTCGCGAGCGAGTCCTCGTCAATCATCCAGGGCAGGTTCGTTGTCTTCACCCGGCCATCGATCACCGGCCCGGCCACCGCAAAGCACGCCCGATCGACTGGCTTCTTTGCTTTGGCTAGGAACTCCTTGGCCATGACCCCCAAGCTGGGATAATCAGCGCTGTGCACCCTCTTTTGCGCCAATGGTGCATGCGCGCCAGCTTCGCTCGAGAAGATGGCCAGATCCGTTTTCGTGCCGCCAATATCGCCCGCAATCAGCATTAATTCCTCCGGTTTCGCCCTTTTAGATGTTTCCGTACCGCTCGCTATTGGGCTTTGAGCCTTGAAGCGCGTAGTACAAGATGTACAGATAGCAGATCACCGGCAGAACGAATGCGTGGTGAAGCCCAACACTGTCGGCAATTGCACCCTGGATCACCGGCAGGACCGCGCCGCCTACGATAGCCATATTCAGGAGTCCGGATCCAGTTCCGCTCAAAGAGCCGAGTTCTGCTTCTCCCAGACTGAAGATGGTCGGGAACATAATCGAGTTGAAGAACCCGACGGCGAGAATGGTCCACATGGCGACGTGGCCGCTCAAGAGCATGGAGGCCATGACGAGCGCTCCGGCTGCAATCGCGCACAGGGCAAGCAGATATCCGGGCTTAAGACGCTGCAGAAGCGGCGCGCCAAGAAAGCGTCCAATCATAGAGCCGCCCCAGTAGAAGGAGACATATCCGGCCGCGGTCTTGGCGGAGAAGCCGGCGATCTCGGACAAGCCGAAATAGTTCACCAGAAAGCTTCCGATGGAAACCTCCGCGCCCACATAAGCAAAAATTCCTAGCGCGCCGAGGAGGAGATTGCGGTGCTGCCAAATCGAATCGTTCGCCTTCTGTTCGGAAACGGTATTCGCGGCTTCGATCTTTGGCAACTTGGAAACGCCGATCAACACTGCCAATAACAGCAACGCTACACCGATCACGGTATATGGCATCTTGATCGAGGAGGCTTGCTGTACGCGATACAGGTGCAGAGCTTCCGGCGTGAGTTGCTGCAACTGGGCAAGCGCCAATGGTGCTGCGCTCAAAATCAGCAGTCCCCCGATTTTCGGGGCGAGGGTGGTGCCCAGCGAATTGAAGGCTTGGGTTAGATCCAGCCGACTGGAGGCCGTTTCGGGTCTACCGAGCAGATCCACGTAGGGATTGGCCGACACCTGGAGCCCGGTAATGCCTGCGGCGAGAACAAGGAGCGCGGTCAAAAACAGAGGGTAGGAAACAGCGGATGCGGCGGGTAGAAAGAGGAACGCTCCAACAGCCATCGTCAGCAGGCCAACCACCATGGTGGTTTTGTAGCCGATGGTATTCACGACCTTTGACCAAGGTACCGAGAATAAGAAGTATGCCGAAAAGAAGGCAAACTGGACCAACATGACCCGGGCGTAACTGAGGTCAAAGATCGACTTCAAGTGCGGGATCAGAATGTCATTGAGGCAGGTAAGAAACCCCCACATGAAAAACAGGGTAGTGACGATCGCCAGAGGGCGCGAGTAATTTTGCGCGGCTGTCGCAGATTGAATAGGCTCCGACAGGCCAGCACGCGCATTGATTTCACGACTTGCCATTGTTCTTCTCCTCGGAGGTCTTTGCCGGGACACGGCTCCCGCAAGCTTCCAATTACCACCACATCTCAGTCTGTACTCCGTAGGTCAACCCATTCGTTCTGTTCGTATATGGCGCACCGCCTACCTGACCGCGGAATCCGTCCGACCAGTTCGCGTAGGTAAGGAATGCGCGCAGGACTGGCCTGCTGAAAAACTTGCGGCCCACCCCGATTTGTGGCGCTACAGTAACCTTGCGCAGCCAACCGTTGTACTGACCGGGCGCGTTTGTGTGATCGAAACCTCCCTCCACTGCAAGCGAGAGATGCTTGGTGAAAAACACTTCCGGCCTCGCGCCAAATGACTCCCACTGGTTCCAGCGATGTTGCGGGTTGCCATCTTTGGTCTGCTGGTAAACAAATATTGGCAAGATGGCGAACCGGTCATTCGGTTGATAGAGAGCCTGTTCCGTGATGAGCAGTTGCGCTGAGCGATTGATGTAGGGTGCTGGGCCAATGATCGACGTACTGAAATTACTGGCCGCGCCGCTTCCGTACTGGACGGAAAACGAGTGATAGCCACCATGCCACTCCAGGAGTTCATGTTTCAGCCCGAAGGCGTATCCGTCTGTCGTCGGTATGATCGTTGAGGATGTACCGCCCGTACCGCCCTTTGACCATGCGTAATCGAACCACCCAGACCAGAGACCTTCAAGTAACCCCCAGAGGTGAGGTCCCTTGACGCTATAGAGACGCACATCGATGTTGCTCTTCGCGAGGGTGCCGTTTTGGGTAACAATGTCGGGCCGCGCCCCGGACAGGAACGCCACGGCCAGCTTGCCGACGCGAACATCGACATCCTCAACGCCCCCACCGTAGCCGCTCATATCCAGCGGATAGAAGTCATCGATTTCGACGTGCTGGCGGCGGTAGTATCTTTCGCCGGCCCAGAACTTGGCGTTCGGCTGGCTCTCCAGGACGTTACCAGCCTGAACAAAGGCTTCACGCAGACGGAACTGATCGTTACCGACGCCATTGGGGAAGTTCGCATAGCTCGCGGAGTTCGTGGTGTTCGCCTCAACCATGACCTCCGTCTTCGCCCATGCCTTATCGGAAGTTTCATCTGGATTGATCCAATTGTTGACAAAGATGAATTCCCCGTAGGTCTCTGCTTCATTCCCGAGGCGATATTTCGCGCCAGCTCCGGGCGCCTGAAAGGCAACTTGTTCCCCACCCTCGCTGTTCAGACCGTAGCCGGAGCGAAAGTATCCATGGTATTCAAAGGCGTTAACGTGTTCCTGCAGCTTCGAGATCTTGACATCAGCTTCTTTAAGAAAGTCATAGGTCGGTTCCTGCGGTAGCTGGCCCTGGAACTTCCCTCCGACCTGATCCGAGTTTCCCATCACTGCCTTCACCACTTGCTGGGCGGCGAGATTCGTTGCCGAGATCGTCCCTTCTTTTGGTGTCTCTTTGGCCTGTTTCTCCCTGTCGGCTTTCTCTTTGTCAATTTGCTGTTCCAGAGCATTTATGCGCTGCTCAAGCTCGTGAGTAGTCGTCTCGTACTGCTGTTTAAGCTGCTTTAGCTGTTCTTGTAGCTGGTCGGATTGTTGACCGGCTGCGGGCAAAACGCCCAAGGACACCGTCGCAATGCCACACAAGAACCACCGAACCGGGCGGCTCCGCGGGTGCTTGGTTCCAACTTCATCGTTCACTCCTGCCATCGGCTCTTTGTCCGCCGGTCGATGCATCGCACTTCTATTTAGCACTCAAATGACCACTTCAGAATCCGCGGAAAAGGGGAATTGGAGTGAGCGCAAGATGAGTAGAATCAGTGCTCAGGACGAATCATGGGCGCGCGGCCGCTAATCCGGGTGTCGGGGTGAGGAGGCAAGAGTTCGTCAGATGACGAGGATCGAACACAACCGGAATTTCAGCAGGTTAGCAGAACTGGGCGCGGTAACCCCGGGCGTCGCTTGAAGCCAGCCGCAGCGATATGCGTGATCCCAGGACTTCGCGAGGGCGTTTGCATCGCCTACGGATTACGAATAATGACGGGAGAGGGATGCCTTGACCGGCTCAGATTTTGCGTTGGCGACGTCTTACAGAGAGTTGCGCCAGCGAACGAGCCAGGGCGGCATGAACGAAAGGAACTTCCTCGGTGGAGATCTTTTCGCGCAGACGAGCGTCAGCTTGTTGCCGGGCCTCTTCCGCCTTTGCATCGTCGATACTGTCGGCAGGAACAGCCATATCGGTCACGATGTTCACACTGTTGCCAGTGATCTCGACAAGGCCCTCCCCAACCGCCAGCAAATTCTCGCGCCCATCTTTGCGCACAATCATTTCGCCCGGCACAAGCTGCGTCATGAGCCGGATGTGATGAGGGAGGATGCCCATTGGCCTTCCGCACCCGGTAGTCTCACCATGTCTACGTCATTCGAGTAGACCACAGCATCGGGCGTTGCGATTTCGAGTTTTATCGTGTTCGCCATGGCAACGTCACCCCTTAATCTCCTCGATGGCGCCCTTCATGTAGAAGTTTCCTTCTGGAACGTCGTCGTGTTTTGCCGTCGATAATTTCCTTGAAGGCACGGACGGTGTCAGCCACAGGAACCTGTCTGCCCTCCCGGCCGGTGAAAGCCTGCGCGACGCTGAAGGGCTGGCTGAGAAAACGTTGCACCTTGCGGGCGCGGGCAACCGTGAGCTTGTCGCTCGGCGAAAGCTCGTCCATGCCGAGAATGGCGATGATGTCCTGGAGGTCCTTATAGCGCTGGAGGACCTTCTGAACGCTGCGCGCGATGTCGTAGTGCTCCTGTCCGACAATTTCGGGCGTCAAGGCGCGGGAAGTCGAAGCAAGGGGATCCACGGCTGGATAGATGCCCAGTTCGGCAATCGAACGTTCGAGCACGATGGTCGCATCCAGGTGCGCAAAGGTTGTGGCCGGCGCCGGGTCGGTCAGGTCGTCGGCGGGAACATATACGGCCTGAAACGATGTGATGGAGCCGCGCTTGGTCGACGTGATTCGCTCCTGGAGAGCTCCCATTTCGGCTGCGAGCATCGGCTGATATCCTACGGCGCTCGCGGCGCGGCCCAGCAACGCCGAAACTTCGGCGCGCCCGCCTGGGAGAAGCGGAAGATGTTATCGATGAAGAGCAGCACATCCTGACTCTTTTCATCGCGGAAGTATTCGGCGATGGCCAGGCCGGAGAGAGCGACGCGAAGGCGCGCCCCGGCGGTTCGTTCATCTGTCCGTAGATCAATGCGATCTTCGATTCGTCCAGCTTGTCGGGTTTGATGACGCCTGCGTCGCACATCTGGTTGTAGAGGTCGTTTCCTTCGCGCGTGCGTTCGCCGACACCTGCAAATACAGACACGCCGCCATGGAGTTTGGCAACGTTGTTGATTCAAAGAGACATGGAAATGAGCAACGACGTCAGTCCACCGAATCGTGCCTACGCCGGGGATCAGGCCCAACCAGTTCGCGGTGAGAATGAAGATGAAAACGCTCGCGAAAAACCAGAACGTCCGCTTGACGAGATGCGAACCGATGATGCCTTCGAGAAATGTGTACAGCCCTTCCACCAGCCATTCCCAAAAATTCTGGATACCACTGGGCATCAGGTTCATGTGTCGGGTAGCGACCTGAGCAAAAAGGATGAGGCCCACGGCAACTATCCAGCAGGCGACCATGGAATTGGTGATTGGGAAGCCAAACGGCTTGGCGATCTCTACGGCTTTTGGCGACGGACTCTGTCCCTCCAAATGAGGCGTGGAAGGAGCCGGTGCAGTCTGTCCGGCGTTCACGGCCAGGGCTTGATGAGGGGCTAAGCAGATAAACATAGCGGCAAAGAGCAGCGCTATCAGCTTCGTTCTGAATCCAGGGCAAATCGAGACGCGCTCGAGGAAAGTGGAGCGGTGGATTGAATTGACACCGAGAACGCTTCGGGTGCGCGAAACAGCTTGAGTGGTATCGTCAGCATCCGAGCCTCGCCCTCCTCGAACAGTCCTTTTACATGTCTCGCGCAAGGACTGTTGCCCTTCCTAAATGCATTCTGGATTCCATTCCGAGCAGGTACGCCGGTAGTCGAGGCAAGTATCGCTGGAGCGAGACTTTAGGGAGACTTCGCTCGTCGAAGGTTCGCGATGCAGGACTGTCGTGCCAATCGGCGAACGACGAGAATTTGTCAGATGGCAGGTAGACGAACAATTGCAACCGCGAGCACGAAGACGCTGGTTAGAGCGCATCACAGCGGAAGCACCATCATATTGATTGAGGAAGGATTTCGTGCTGAAGGCGGTCGATGGCCACTTATGCGGATCGATTCGAAGCCGGCGATCGATGTGACGTTTCTGTCAGTTCATGCAACCACTGAAATGCCGGGAGCGACAGCATGTCCTCGGTGCAGCGCCAGCGCCAGTTCCCGTCGACACGACCAGGCACGTTCATACGAGTTTCACTGCCCAAATTGAGCAGGTCTTGCAATGGAGCCATCGCCAATGCTGCCGACGACGACCACGCCAGGTCTATCAGTGCCGGCGCTGCTTCTTGACTCTCGCCCGGAGCACGCTTAAGGTAACTCCACAGATTTTGCCGCTGATAGCCGGGTAGTTCTTCGTACCACTCGCGAGTCGTGGCATTGTCGTGCGTGCCGGTGAAAACGACGGTGTTGTGGACGAAATTATTCGGTAGATATGGGTTATCAGGATGGCCATCGAAGGCGAACTGCAGGATTCGAGTCCCGGGCACGCGGAATTGATCGCGCATTGCTTGCACATCCGGCGTAATCACACCGAGATCTTCGGCAATGAACGGGAGATGACCTAACTCAGTTTGCACGGCTTGGAACAAGGCGGCGCCCGGGCCCGGTACCCACTGCCCTGACTGGGCCGTGGGTGCCCCGGCTGGAATATGCCAGGCGGCCGCGAAGCCTCGGAAGTGATCCAAGCGGATTACATCCACGTGCCCTAGCAGCGCACCTACTCTATCGATGCACCAGCGATAGTCAGTCGAACGAAGAGCGTCCCAGTTGTAGACGGAATTCCCCCATAATTGTCCTTCCGAGCTAAAGTAGTCGGGAGGAACTCCGGCAACGAACTTCGGACGACGTTGTTCATCCAATAGGAAGAACTCCGGGTGTGCCCAAGCATCGCTGGAATCCGGGGAGACGAAGAAAGGCAGGTCACCAATCAATCCCACGCCTTTGGCGTGAGCGTATTCCTTCAGCTGATCAGCCTGCCGGGCGAGCAGGAATTGTGCAAAGCGGACCTGATCGACTTGACTTGCTAACTCTCGATTGGTCCCCGCGAGAGCATCCGGTTTGCGCTGAACCAACTCCGCCGGCCACTCAAGATAATAGACACCGCGATACTTGGCTTTCAAAGCTCGGAATAGCGCATAGTCTTCCAGCCAGTTCGTATGTTGAGCACAAAACTGTTCATAGGCAATGCACAAGTCCTTACGTTTCTCGGCTCTAAAATTCGTCCACGCCTTTTCAAGCAGCTGGTTCTTGAACGGTGTGATGCGGGAGTAATCGACAACGTCCGACGGAAAGTGAGCCTCGCAATCGCTCGCCTGCAGCAGTCGCTCTGAGATGAGGCCCTGCGGGCTGATCAAAAGGGCATTTCCAGCAAAGGAGGAGAGGGATTGATAGGGCGAGTTTCCGTAACCGGTTGGGCCGACCGGCAACGCCTGCCACCATCTTTGGCCGGCATCATGCAGACGGTCGATCCATGAAAACGCCGATGGTCCCAGATCACCGATCCCGTAAGGGAGGGTAGAGATGTAACGTGCAGCAGCAGGCCGGAAGCACGGTATCCGGATGGAAAGGGAGGGCCCGGGACTCCTCCACCAGAAATACTCATTGCTTCACGCCTGTCGAAACCAGAGCATTGTTGACTATCCCCTGAGCTTCGCTGACGATTGCGCTCAGGTGGGTCTCACTCTTAAAGCTCTCTGCGTAAATTTTATAAATGTTCTCTGTGCCTGACGGCCGAGCCGCAAACCAGCCGCTGCCAGTAACAACCTTCAATCCGCCGATGGGAGCACCATTGCCCGGAGCTGAGGTCAGCTTCGCTGTAATTGGCTCGCCCGCGAGGTCCGACTCCTTTACTGCGTCGGGCGAGAGCTTTTGCAGTTTCGCTTTCTGCTCCGGAGTAGCGACCGCGTCGATGCGCGTATAGAACGGTGAACCGAACTCTTCAGTCAGCTCGCGGTAGTGCTCCCCGGGTCCCTACCTGTTCGCGCGGTAATCTCAGCCGCCAGCAGGTCCATGATCGGCCCATCTTTATCGGTGGTCCATACCGTACCGTCAAGGCGAAGAAAGCTCGCTCCGGCGCTCTCTTCTCCACCGAAGCAATACGAGCCGTCAAATAGGCCAGGTACAAACCATTTGAAGCCCACCGGAACTTCGCGCAACTCGCGGCCAAGCTTATGAACGACCCGATCGATCATGCTGCTGCTCACCAGGGTTTTCCCCACTGCGACTTCCTGCCGCCACTTGGGACGATGTGTGAGCAGGTATCGAATGGCTACGGCGAGATAATGGTTGGGGTTCATCAACCCCGCAACTGGAGTGACAATCCCGTGCCTATCTGAATCCGGATCGTTTGCGAAAGCCACCTGGTATTGATCTTTTAACCCGACGAGACTGGCCATCGCATACGGGCTCGAGCAATCCATGCGAATTTTTCCGTCATGATCCACGGTCATGAACGAAAACGTCGGGTCAATTGTCGGGTTGACGATTGCGATGTCCAGTCCGTAGATGACGTTGATCGGCTCCCAATATGGCCGCGCGGCTCGCCCAGCGGATCCACGCCAAGTCTCAGCCCGGCGCTGCGAATCGCATCTATGTCAACGACGTTCCTGAGATCGTGAACGTAGGGCAGGATCAAGTCTTCATGATGGGTATATGCAGCACGAAGGGCCTTAGTGAGCGGAATTCGTTTGACGCCCGCATTGCCCGCCCGCAGCAGATCATTCGCCCGGCGTTCAACCCACCTCGTCACCTCGGTATCGGCCGGACCACCGTTGGTGGGGTTGTACTTGAAGCCTCCGTCCTCCGGCGGGTTGTGCGATGGCGTGATTACGATGCCGTCAGCGAGATGCTCCTTGCGCCCGCGATTATAGACGAGTATGGCTCGCGAGATGACGGGAGTCGGTGTTACACCCTCGCCCTGCTGGATGACCGTTTCCACGTTGTTTGCCGCGAGCACAGTGAGCGCCGTATGCTGTGCGGGCCCGGACAGCGCGTGAGTGTCTTTCCCCATATAGAGCGGGCCGTCTGTTCCCTGCCCTCGCCGGTAGTCACAGATTGCCTGGGTTATCGCCAGGATGTGCGCTTCGGTGAAGGTACCGTGGAGGGTGAGCCACGGTGACCGCTCGTACCGAAGATAACCATCTGGTTGGGATCGGCTAGGTCGGGACGGCGCTCAAAGTACTCCCTCTCCAGCCGCTCTACATCTATCAGCATTTCCTTCGGAGCGGGTTTGCCTGCGAGCGGCGAAACCATCTCGCCGGCTCCGCCCGCTTTCGACTGGGCTACTAGGCTATTGGACATGGTTCCACCTTCCATATCTCGGATGCATATTCGGCAATGGTGCGATCGCTCGAAAACTTCCCGGAGCTCGCTACATTCAGGATCGCTTTGCGCGCCCACGCATCCCGATCAGCATACAACGCACCGAGCTCTTCGTGCGCTCGACAGTAAGAGGTCAAGTCCGCCAAGTGCATGTAATGATCGCCCTGGGTCAAAAGCACATCGCGCAATGGAGCAAAGACGCCCGGTTCATTGGGGCTGAAGTGGTCTGAGAAGATTAGATCCAGAGCCGCTCGGGTCTCCGGCTCATTTTCATAGTGCCAGTAGGGGCTATACCAACTTCGACTGTTCTCGACCTGTTCTACCGTGAGCCCGAACAAGAAGAGATTCTCCTCTCCCGCCTCTTCTGCCATTTCGATAGTCGCACCATCGCGCGTTCCGACGGTCAAGGCTCCGTTCATCATGAACTTCATATTGCTTGTTCCACTGGCCTCATAGCCGGCAGTTGAGATCTGGTTGGAGACGTCGCTCGCTGGAATCAACCGTTCTGCCAATGAAACGTTGTATTCGGGGACGAAGACAACTTTGAGCCGTCCGCGCACCGCGGCGTCACTATCGATCGTCTCCGCCAGGTTGTTGATGAATTTTATGATCAGCTTGGCCAAACGGTAAGCCGGCGCCGCTTTGCCGGCGAAGAAAAATGTGCGCGGCGTCATTTCCAGGCCGGGGTTTGACCGCAGGCGGTTGTAGACGACGATGATCCGCAGCGCGTTTAGCAACTGCCTCTTATATTCGTGGATGCGCTTGACATGGCAGTCGAAGACCGTGTCAGGGTCTACTATCTGCCCCGTCGTCGATTTGAGCCAATCGGCAAACTGCACTTTCGCCTCACGCTTTGACGCAAGGAACACTTCACGAAAGCTGCGATCCTCGGCGAATCGACCAAGCTCCTTGAGCTGGCTTAAATCGGTAATCCACCGTTGGCCTATCGCCTGCGTGATTTCACGAGACAGCGCCGGATTGGCCTGGAGCAACCAGCGTCGCGGTGTTACGCCATTCGTCTTGTTGCTGAAACGCTCGGGAAATATTTCGGCGAGATCCTTGACCGTCGAGGTCCGCAACAGTTTCGAGTGGACAGCGGCGACGCCATTCGTGCTGTGCGAGCCGACGATCGCGAGGTTCGCCATCCGGATCTTCCGTTGACTACCCTCTTCGACAAGGCTCACACGCTCGATCCGCCGATCGTCGCCCGGGAAGCGAAGGCGAACCTCGTCGAGCAGGCGCCGGTTAATCTCATAGATAATCTCCAGGTGACGGGGAAGGAGTATCTCAAACCATGCCGCGGGCCATTTCTCAAGAGCTTCCGGCAGCAACGTGTGATTTGTATAGGCGAGCGTCTTCTTTGCCAATTCCCATGCCTGGTCCCATCCTAAGTGCGCATCATCCAGCAGGATTCGTAGTAGTTCAGCGACCGCCATAGAGGGATGGGTATCATTGAGTTGAATCGCGACCTTCTCGGGCAGCTCGTTCCAATCCGTGTTGTGCCGCTGAAAGCGACGCACGAGATCGGCCAGTGAACACGCCACCAGGAAATACTCTTGCACGAAACGTAATCCTTGCCCTACAGTCGTGGAGTCGTCAGGATAGAGCACCCGCGTGAGCGATTCCGCTTCCAAAGTCTCGCCTAACGCACCAACGAAGTCACCTGTCCCGAACTCCTTAAAGTCAAAGAAATCCGGCGCGGCCGCAGCCCAGAGCCGGAGCGTGTTGATCGTCTTTCCTCCATAGCCCACCACAGGACGATCAAAGGGTATCCCGATCAGGCTCGACGGACGGCCACGGACGACCTGAAAACTACCCCCGCGCAACTGAAAGGAGCAGTTCAGCTTCACTTCCACCTTTTCATGAGGTCGAGCAATCTCCCAGGGATCGGTGTCGCGGAGCCAATTGTCCGCGTTCTCCTGTTGCCAGCCATTCACGATGGATTGCTTGAACATGCCGTATTCGTAGCGCAGTCCATAGCCTGTCGCGGGGAGTTGCATGGTAGCCATCGAGTCCAGGAAACAGGCCGCGAGGCGGCCAAGGCCTCCGTTGCCGAGGCCCGCATCCGGTTCCTGGTCGATCAATTCAAGCCAATCGATGCGCTTGGCATCAACCGCATGCTGCACGACGGGATCAAGTAGGAGGTTGCTGACATTGTTCGCCAACGAACGCCCGATGAGAAATTCCAGCGAGAGATAGTAAATGCGCTTGGCATTCTGCCGTTCATACGTTGCCTTCGTCAACACCCACCGCTGTGCAAGGATGTCGCGGACGGAGTGGGAGAACGCCTCGAAACGCTCACGCGCACTCGCGACTTTCGGATCAATCGCTCTGTCAAACACTATATGACGTTCGTAAAAAGCATTCTCGGTCCCCACAAACGGAATTGGACCGCAGCCGTATTGTTGGAGAAGCGCAGAAATACTTGCTGAGTTCTTGTTCAGCAGGTCAGGTGTTGCGGACTTCAATACCGTGGTGCGCTGGTTGCTCATTGCAGATCCTTGTGGTGTGTGTTTTATAACGTCACGTGTGTATGCAACACACAGAGCTAATGATTGTCATTCCAAAGCCGGATCACAGGCTCGGAAAGATTGTGCTCGTAACCGAGCACACTCAGACTCGCCGTGCTAAGCACTAAATACCTGCCCGAGCTCGGCGGGAGCGCCATCCACCGGCTGGCAACGCGAAGGAAGTGGCCGCTGGAAAACAGGAGCACGTTTCCCCCGACCGTTCGGACGCGCTCGATCACACGGTCCGCCCGCTCGCCGACCTGGGCTGGTGATTCGCCACCCGGACAACCGTCACGAAACAACTGCCAATCCGGGCGGTCTTTGAGGATTTCGGCCGACCGCAGCCCCTCATATTGGCCGTAGTCCCACTCCAAGAGCTCAGGAAACACATCCGCGACAGCTCCAAATCCGGCCAGCTCGCAGGTTCGGGTTGCGCGCTGGAGTGGGCTGGTAAAGACCTTCGTAAATCTCGTGCCCTTCAGACGCTCCCCGAGGCGCTGGGTGTTGCGCTCACCGTCTTCCGTCAGCGGCAAATCGGTACGGCCAGTGTGCTGGCCCGACTGAGTCCATGCTGTATCGCCGTGCCGCGCCAGATACACCATCGGAAGTGCTTCGCTCATGAAGTTTCTCTCCTTGAAATGCCCGATCTGATTGTTAATTTCATCTACAGCATCACCCTGTTCTGCCAACTTTTGCCGACGCCTGCGCAAGCTTCCAACATTCCGCTGCTATGGCCCAATCCTCCTCGGCTCGAATCACGAGAACGCGGACCCGGGAATCCGCTGCGGCGATATCACGGTCAAGAGATGTCTGTTGATTCGCCTCGCTATCCAGCTTCAGACCAAGAAATTCGAATCTGCTGCAAACCGTAGCCCGCACTTCGGGGGAGTTCTCTCCCACGCCCGCCGTGAACACCAGGACCTCAAGCCCTCCCAATACGGCGGCCATGCCGCCCACCGCAGCCCGCAGACGATGCACGAATATCTCGTATGCCAGCTTCGCTCTCTCGTGACCCTCCTTCATTGCAGAGAGAATGTCGCGCATGTCGCTCGAAACTCCCGATATTCCTAGCAGTCCCGATTTTTGATTTAGCAACCCATCAATCTGTTCACAGTTGAGTTTGTCTTGGCGCATGAGGAAGATCAGAATCCCCGGATCGACGGATCCTGAACGCGTCCCCATCATCAATCCGTCCAGCGGGGTGAACCCCATGGTGGTATCGATGCTTTGCCCGTCTTGAATCGCTGTGACCGAGCATCCGTTGCCTAAGTGGCAACTCACCACTTTGAGCGGCTTTGGCTCTTTTCCGAGCAACTGGGCGGCACGGCCGGCACAATACTCGTGGTTGATACCGTGGAATCCGTAGCGGCGTATGCCGCTCTTGAACCAGTCGTAAGGACCCGGATAAGTCTGGGCATACAGCGGCATCTGGCGATAAAAGCCAGTGTCGAAGACAGCGATCTGCGGGACCGGGCCGAGAAGACTCTCGACAATCACCATGCCTTCCAATTCCGCACGGATGTGAAGCGGCGCGAGCGTGGAAGCATCGGCAATTGCCGAGCGAACTTGGGGCGTAGCTACGACCGGGTCCTCGAAATGCGGGCCGCCGTGGACAACGCGGTGGCCTACAGCATCGATCTCGGAGAGAGAGGCCACGGCGCTCGCCGGGCCGACGTTCAGTGTGTTCAATAAGTGCCGGACGAACTCTTCGCGTGAACGAACCTTCAGGTTTTCCTTCTGAACGTCTCCCTGCGAGTTCTTCACCGAAATCGCGGCAGTATCGCTGCCCCACTCGATTCTTCCCTCCCATAGGGGAAGCGGCGGATGGGCCGGAAGCGTTTCACCAATTTCGTAGAGGCAGGCCTTCTGGCTGCTGGATCCCGAATTGAGGACAAGAATTTTCATGGGTTCTGAGATCCCGCTCCTGTTTTACGCTTCCTTTGCGTTGCCTGTCCGAACCAAGTGGAACTAAGTCTGGCGCGCTGTCGGCTGCAAAATCTTCGACCGGGTACTCCCGGCCGGCGCATTCAGCAGTCGCCTCAATTTCCGTCCCCACCGTTGGCACGTCTCCTCAGAGATTGGATCAAGCAACTATCTGCGAGTAAGCACACCAAAGGCCAATCGGACTTGCCAATCCAGGGAGAGCAATTTCCTTTCCCCAGAAGTACATAAGCGGATCTAACTGCGATGCGCCGTTATCCAGCCGCTCCAGGTGGCGGACGGTCATGGCAAGAGTTTGGCAGGTGACACATCCAAGAATTGGCACAGTGCTTTTTGTCGCACCAATCATAGAGCCGCATCGCATTGTTCCTACTGGGCTATCGAATTAATCCACGCGCTCGCCGCCGATCTTTCGAAGCGCCAGCGGAGCGTATCAATGAATGAGATGGTCGCTTTTCTCGCAAAACACGGATACTGGCTGCTCTTTATCTCAGCCGCTTCACTATCGCGGTCTTTTACCAAGAGCAAGCCTTCACCTGGGTTGTTTTTCTATGAGTTGCTTTGCCGTCTTGAAGAGGTGATCGACATTTGCGATGCTAGTCTCGAGAAGCTTCCGCACGGCGAATGGGCTCGAAAACAGGGGCCCTATTTTCCAACCGGCAGTATCGCCGGTTGTTCGAGCCAGAACTCGAGTAGAGATTCGCTGGGAATCGAGAGATGCTCGCCCCGTTTGGAAGCGGCGATGGCTGTCCCGCCAGCAGCACCGGCAAGCACACCAATCCCAGCGCCCTTTCCTCCTCCGGCTAGGCCGCCGATGAGCGCGCCCAGTCCAGCGCCACCGACAATCTTTTTCGCTGTATTCGAGCCTTCTCCTTCCCCTTGATCTCATATGTACTGGTTGAGAGCGGATAGGCTGTGCCGTTAATCAAGATATCGGTCAGCTCCAGTGTCAGTTCGGAACTGCCCGCCATTCGGCCGGCGGATGAAGCCGAAGCGAGACGACCATAAATTGGCGTTCCCCTCGGTGCCACCACCACATCTTCGACTGTGAGATTTGTCTCGAGACTCGCAGTAAACCGGTAGCCCGCCGTTTGTTTGCTGGAATCCACCGAATCTATCATCCGCACCAGGATCCTGGTTCCCGCTGGAACGGTGACTTGCTTTGCATCCTGCGCCGCGGCGGTCATCCCCGCTATGACAGTTACCAGCCCCGCCATGAGTATCGCCGCCCAAATCACTACTTTTCGCATTTCTAATCTCCTCTGTTTGAGTTACAAGTTTTTCCCAGCAAGGGGCAATGAAGAATCGATTTGGAGGTCAATGATCGAAAGGAGTTGATCTTCGACCTGAAAGAAGCGAGCTGCTGTGGTTGCGCCCAATGCCTGTTTGAAGCGGCCATAGTATTTTGTGAGAAGCTCAGGCCGCTGCTTGCGATATGCCAGCGCTTTCCGAATCAGCTCGTCCGCCTTTTCATCTGTCATCTGATCGTACGTACGCGCATACTCTTGAATATTCGCCATTCTCAGGTCATTCAGCTTGGCTAATTCCGCCTCGTACTCGGTGTAGATGGGCCAGAATTTTGCCGCGTCAGCGGCGCTTAGCTGCATAACCGCTCCCAGGACCTCCGCTTTCTGCTGCCGCACGTCCGAGCGCAGGAGCTCGATGTATTCCTCCGTATTTTTTGAGTATTTGAGTTCGGCGATGTGCCGGCCTGCTCCTCGGTCTGCTTCGGTTGTTTGTTATCCTGGGCCCGCGTAGCGGGGACAAAAAGCAGTGTTGCCAGAACCAGAATCCAGGCTGTTTTATCCATTTTCATCTCTCATTCTCCTTCACATTTTCTGGGTACTACATCAAACACTCTGGGCGTCGTTGAATGATCAAGTTCCCCGACGCCAATTGGCTCCTACGCATCACTGCGGACGGCACGGGATCTTCAGCTTGCGTATTCGATAGGCTAACGTCGTCCGTTTCATTCCGAGTCGCACCGCTGCACCGTCGGGACCCCCGAGAATCCAGTTGGACTTCCGGAGAGCCCGGAGGACGTGGTCCCGTTCCGCATCCACATGAGTACTCAGCTTCGAGTCCTCTCCTGAGGTGCCGCTTCTTTCAAATCGGCGAGAGGTGCACGGAGGACACTCCCGGGTGACAGGATCACCGCGCGCTCAATGAAGTTTTGCAGTTCACGCACATTGCCTGGCCACGAGTAAGTCGCCATTACTTCCATTGCCCGGGAGGGAACGGTCTCAATGCGTCGATTCATTCGCCGCGCGTACTTGTCCACGTAATGGCGCACAAGCAGGGGTATGTCCTCGCGGCGATCACGCAAAGGAGGAACAGTTAGAGGAAAGACATACAATCGGTAATACAGGTCGCTTCTGAACTCGCCATCTTCGATCATCTGTTTTAGGTCTCTGTGCGTGGCCGCGATCACCCGAACATCTACCTGCTGAGTACGGGTGCTACCTAGTCTTTCGAATTCACCCTCTTGCAAAACCCGCAATAGCTTGGGCTGCAGCTCGAGGGGAATGTCGCCCACTTCATCCAAAAAGAGAGTCCCCTTGTCCGCAGCCTCGAAGCGGCCGGCCTTTTGCATGACTGCGCCGGTGAATGCTCCTCTCTCGTGTCCAAAAAGTTCACTTTCGAGTAAGCCTGAGGGGATCGCGGCACAGTTGAGCTTAACGAACGGCCGGCCACGCCGGGTGCTCAGATTATGAATGGCACGGGCGATAAGCTCCTTTCCGGTACCCGTTTCTCCGGTGATTAGCACACCGGAATCGGTCGGTGCCACGACCTCGACCTGGGAGAGCACGCGTTGGAGCGCGGAACTCCTGCCTACAATTTCCTCAAAACGTGCCTCGGTGCGGATTTCATCCGCGCGGTAAACCCTCTCGTCGGCCAAATTATCCGGAAGCCCTCGCAGCTTTCCGTAAACTCCCGCCCATTCAACTGCCATCGCTACCTGGCGCGACAGGAATAACATGAATTCGATTTCATCCTGGGTGTAGGCCGTGTTCTCGCGCCTTCCCATCGCCAGAATGCCCAGGGTCTGGTCCCGGCTGACCAGCGGCAAGACGCAGCTACGCTTGAATCCAGCCACAACCCTATTTTGATCCCCGTCCGCGCTCGTCGATGCTAGGTCTTCGGCCTTTTCAGCCGAGGGCTTGCCAACGGACAAGACAGCAGCCGTAAGCACCTCTACCAGCGAGTCCACTGATTTCCTGTCAAGGGCGGTCTCGTCGCGCAATTCGAAAGCATTCAGGCGAAGCCGGCCGCTCTCAGGATCTACCAACCCCAGAATCGCAAAATCTGACTGGATAACGCGCCGGGCGCCCGCCACCACAGCTGTCAGAAGATCATCGAGATTCGGATTGGCAACCAGGCTGTTCGTCAGCTCCTGGAGCAGCTCGAGCCGCTCACACATCACACACAATTCCGACTGGGCGCTGCGTGACCTCTCAAAATGCAACACGCTGGCGACGGCCAGCGAGACCTGCTCCGCCACCATCGATAAGAATCGCATCTCCTCTTCGAAATAATTGTGGGGGCGAAAACTGACAAAGCTGAGTACCCCTATTGGGCCGCTCGACGTACGCAACGGCAGCCGGCAGAGAGAGCGATACTCAAAACCCAGATTCTTAAGCGCTTCTCTTCGCGGGGCGAACCGCTCATCTAGTTTCCAATCCGAGATGAAAAGTGGTTGTTTCTGTTGATAGACCCACCAATATGTCGTTTCTTCCATGGGAACATCTAGTGTTGGGAACTGCCCGGTCCCAATGGAGTGCCAGAGTACTTCGCTTGAACCTTCTTTGAAAACGATAAGATCCAGGAAATCAAAGTCCAGTAATGGCCGCATAAGGGCGCTGAGGTTGCACGGTAGATCCTCGGGGCTTTGGGACACCAGAGAATGGGAGAGGCGCGATAGCGCGTCATAGCGTTTTGCCGACGTCCCCGACTCCAACAATGGCAGGGGTAGGCGCACCCGGTGCAAAGAGCTGGTGAAAGGTGGCATCGTAGTCGGTGCAAGCTTGGTCGCGCTCATTCTACCCTCCTCATCGTCAGCGGAGCGAGTAACCAGGACCCCCGTAAACTTACTATCAAGTTTTATGCACGATGATGTTGTGGGCAACAGCTTGACCCTTGGGGAGTCGATGTTGCCAGTGGTGTTGAAGCCCCGCGAGAAAAGTCCTGAGAGGGAGTTATGAGAAGTCACAGTGGTAGCGGAATGCCAATTGCCAGCCAACCAGCACTCTTGTTACGTGATCTGAGTGCCGACGGCCCTCGAGTTCCGGGTCGGACGATCCCGAGTTTCTTCATACGAAACTGTGACGTCGTACGGTCCATAGCGAGTCGGGTCGCTGATCCCGTCGCTCCCCGCCCGCATTACAGCTAAATAATCCTTCTGCACGTCTCGTCGCAATCGCCACGGATCTCCTCGGTAATCCTCGTCGTCTAAGCTCGATGGTCTATTTGAGAGTCCGACGGAGTGCTCGATCCATTTAGACATCCAATAGCGCGATGCTAGCAATAGTTACCGCAGCAAACAATTACATCTTCCTTGTAGTCGCGAGCGGTAGCACTCGGAATAACGATGGTCTTATTCTGTTGAATTCGCCCTCGTTTAAATCGATCTATATCTTTCTGAGATTCACACTCCAACCGAAATGGAAAAGTTGTAGGTGTGGTTAACCGCGAGATTCGGCTTGAGGGGACTGCCCTTGTTTTTTGATCACTGCAAGACGATTGCCGACGGGAATATTGAGCGAATCGAATCACTTGGTGGCCGTATTGCCGTTCAGAACAGGATGGCTTTTCAGCGCGAATATGTTGTCAACGTTATGGCGCGCAGCAGGCCAAGCGCACTCCTCCAAGAATGTTGGAGACGGGAGTTCCGGTAGGGCAGGCACAGACGCCACGCGGGTCTCGAGCTATAACCCTTCCTTCTCTCTACTGGCGAGTGACCGGGGAGACCATCGGTGGGTTGAGCTTATTTCCGGAAAAACACCGGTTCAATCGCACGAAGCGCTCGAGCGCCTATTTCGTTTGGGAGCAGCTGGTTTCTACGGAAGACGGCAAGAAAGGATCGCTAGCCCAAGGGCAGCTCGCCGACTTGGCGGTCCTTTCCTCAGACTACTTTTCAATTCCTGAAGAGGAAACCAAGAACCTGGAGTCGGTGTTGACTATTGCGGGGGCAAGGGGCAAGGTAGTCTAAGCGGCAGGCGAATTCTCAAGGATGGCGCCTCACTATGTTCGTTCCAATGGTTAGTAAAGATTTTCGCGATCGCGTAGATGCTCTGCATGGGATTCGCGCCAACCGACCTGGGAAAAATGCTTCCATCAACGAAGTAAAGCCTCCGCGTCCTCCAAACGTGAAAATCCTACGTCACACGCTGTTTTGAGGCGCGAATCCATCTTGTTGGTCGCCTGTATGGGCGCTGAAGTGACCATCGTACGATTCGAGATAAAGTGCAGGTTCTCCTCCACAACCGCTGCCTGATCGGGAGAAGTCAGGACATGCGTGTGAAACGCCACGGTCGTGTCCTGTTCGCCAAGAATATTGGCCGCTATATTCACTAATCACCCGTCACACATTTTCTCGTGAATCTTCCTCATACCGTAGTCTCAATCGCACCGTTTCTTATCGCAAATCAACGTTGACCACAAGGCTCGGATGCGGCTGTCGCACGCGCGTAAGAACTTGGAATCATGTTGCCGCAGATTCTTCCACGACTGCGGTCGGCAGAGTGAAATGAAACGTCGCGCCTCGTCCGTTGTGGGGTGTGGCCCACAAACGGCCACCATGCGATTCCACGATGGAACGGCTGATCGCCAGCCCCATGCCGCTGCCTTGAGGTTTGGTGGTGAAGAAGGCATTGAAGATATCATCCGCTGCTCCGGCCGGTAATCCTATGCCGGTGTCGCTGACTAAGATCAGCACTTGCCCTCCCTCGCCTCGTCCCGTTTTGACCGTGAGCACTCCGCCGGTCTCCTTCATCGCCTCGATACCATTAAGCATCAGGTTCATCAGTACCTGCTGCAGTTGCACTCGGTCCGCCGTGATTTGGGGAAGATTGATGCCAAGGTCCGTCCGAATCGAAACGGCATGCCCGTTAGCTTCACCCCGCAACAGCAGGACCATTTCGCCGATGACCTCATTTACCGCGACCAACTCCCGTTTGGGAGGGGCCTTTTTGTACAGCGATCGCAGACGGTTGATGATTTCCGAGGCAAAGGTGCCCGCCTCGATGATTCTTTCCGTCCCTTTGCGAACTTCGGTCAGTTCGGGCGGGTCGCGCTGAAGCCAACGCAAAGATGCCTTGGCATGATTGGTTGTTGCAGTGATGGGCTGTGCCAGTTCGTGCGAGATGGAGGCGACCAGTTCTCCCATCGTGCTGACCCGACTCGCATGGGTAAGATCCGCCTGGAGTTGTTCAGCACGTTTGCGATCTTCAATGTCGTTCGCCACTGCACACCACATCTCGATCTTGCCTCGGTTATCGCGCAGAGGCCTGGCGCGCGTCTGGAACCAGCGATAGACTCCGTCCGATCGCCGAAGCCGCGCTTCATAATCCAGCGGTTGGCCAGTCGTATGCGACGCGCGCCATCTTTCTGTGACGCGCTTGAGATCGTCGGGGTGAATCGCCTTCTCCCATCCTGAACCTGAGGCCTGTTCCGAGCTCAATCCGGTGTATTCGAGCCAACCCCCGTTAATAAAAGTGCGATTGCCTTTTGGGTCGGCAACGAAAGCCAGGGTCGGCATGGTTTCTACTGCGTCGCGGAATTTCTTTTCTTGCTCCTGCAACTGGTGAACACGCATTTGATAACCGGCCCAAAGCAGTGCAAAAAAGACGGCGATGCACGACAATCGGAACCAGTAAGTTTGATAGTAGGCCGGGTCGACGTTCAAAGCGATTGCAGTTTCTGGTCCGTTCCACAACCCCTCGCTGTTGCTGGCGACTAGCCGGAATCGATAGTGGCCGGGCCCAAGGTTCGTGTAAACAGCCTCTCGCGCTGCAACCGGCTGGCTCCAGTTACTGTCGAAACCTTCGAGAAGATATCGAAAGCGAATGCGCTCGGGCGCCGCGAGACTCAGCCCCGTGTATTCAAATGTGATTCGCCTGGGAGATGGAGGAATTTGAACGAAGACGGCGAGATTTACGGTGGTGTTATCGGCGGTGATCGTCTCGATGTGTGGCAGTGCGGGAGCTGAATTGTCATTGATCTGGGATGGATTAACAACCGACAAGCCGCTGCTGAGTGAAAACCAGATTCTGCCCGCTGAATCCGAGACCACCGATCGGCTTCGCTTCACTCCTTCAGTGCTCTCGAGACCATCAGCCTGGTCATACTCGTGAACATCGACTGCCTTCACAACACCACTTAGCAGTTTGTCACGCGGAACCCGCAAAACATGATCTGAGGTAGCAATCCAAAACCTTCCGCTCTTGTCGTCCGCCATTCCGAGGACTTGTTCGCGCAAAACGTCGGGCGATTCATGAGGAACTTGAAAACGGCTAGAGGCAAAAAAGGCAAGACCAGCAGACGTTCCACTCCAGAGAGTTCCGGATGAATCCTCGAAAAGGCAGTTCACCTCTGGGGAAGGCAAACCCTCTACCGTTGTATAGGTTCTCCATTGGCCGTTTGAAAAAGAACTCAGCCCGGTAGGTGTGGCAAACCACATTGCACCATCGCGGGCTTCGAGGATGGACGAGACCGTATTCGAAGCGAGGCCGTTGGTCGTCGTGTAAGTGGTGAAGTGCCCATCTTTGAATTTGCTGACGCCGCCGTTTAGTGTGCCGACCCACACCGAACCATCGCGGCTCTCATAAACAGCATAGGCACTGTTTTGGGCCAGTCCGTGTGCCTCTGTATAACTCTCGCTCGCTTTCGCACCGTTGCGAAATCGTAAACGGGCGAGTCCGCCGCGTTGACGTCCGGCCCACACCTCATCTTCCCGTCCACTGATGGAATAGACGACCTCATTTGGTGGTATCGATGTAACGGGTTGAACGCGGCCGTTCTCGAGAACATACAGCCCACCTTGAGCGGGAGCGAACCAGGTGCGGCCCTCCGGGTGGACATATACAGGGCCATTGTGTTCGAAACGACGATCGCTAACAGAGGAATAAGTTACGAACGCACTGTCCCGAATGCGGCCGAGCCCGCGCGCACCTCCGATCCAGAGATTTCCTTCGCGGTCCTCGAACAGCGCGTTAATTCCGCCGTCTCCACGAAGCCCAGTTTCTTCGAAGAACGAAATGCCTTTTCCGTTGATGCGCAGTAGCCCGCGCGTCGTACCCACCCACATATTCGAGTCACGATCGCGCAGGAGGCTCAAAACCGGAACATTACCGAGGAACGACGGCAATTCAATGCGGCGAAAGCCTGTGTCATTCCCGTGATACAAGCCTGAGTCGGTGCCGACCCACAACTCTTCACCGATCTGCAGCAGAGAATTGATCTTTCGGTCGGGCAATCCCGCATCGACGTCGGTGACTCGCCCGCCTTTAAGAAAAAAGAGGCCATCGCCGAGCGTCCCCAGCCAAACCTTGCCGTCGGCTGTTTCGGCCATTGAGATTACTGGGGGAAGTGGGTCCCAATTTCTGAACTCCGTCTGCCGTGAAACGGAAAGTGCCCTGCTCGACGTCCGAAACCAGTACTCCGTCGTGGTTATCTTTTGACAGAACGGTAATTGCGCCTTGATCGTATCTAACGCTCTCAAACTTGCCATCTTTTTGGCGTACCAGATAGGCACCCTGGGGACGGATCCACAGTTTTCCGCCAGCATCCGTAAGCAGTTGCAATATGGGAACGTTCGAAGCGGCGGCGATGGAAGCAAAAGAGACAGGCCTGAAATTAAAGCCGTCGAAACGTATCAGGCCTTTGTCGGTTCCAATCCAGAGGTATCCATCCGCGGTTTGCGCGATGCCGTTGACAGCGCCGCCGGGAAATCTGGTTTCGATCGTCCATTGTTCGCGGACGTACTGCGAAGGCAGACGGTTGGGATCGAGTGCACGTGCATCAGTGACAGGGCCCGCTAGCACGATCCCAATAAGAGTCCATCGAGTTTGCTTCAACCAGTAATTCACGGGAGGTACTCGAATTTGTCGATTATGACCTCATTTTCGTTTTTCAGGGGTATTTTGCCTTGACGGAATACATACAAGGCGATGCGCACTGATTCGCCCTCCGGGGAAGGTACACCGGAAGTAAACACGTGCCGGTTAAGGACACGGCCGCCTGTATTGCCCGATCCGGCTAGGGTCGAAAACGTTACTTGCCCCGGTTCCCAGTGGAAGGAATGCGTGTAGGCGCCGGGGGACACCCGAAAGGCAACAGAGTTAGCCGGAACGTAGTAAGGCTGGACGACGTAATTCACGTTGGTATTCTCAGGGTCCCCCCAGCGGCCAAGCTCAACGTCCAACTCGTGCCGGGCGCTCTCTGTGCCAACGCCGTCCCAGGCGACTAGCGTTAGAAGAGCAGAAGGTTCGAGATGAGAGACATCGCGCAGGTGGAAGCTGTAGGTTCCGTATCCCAGGCTGCGCATGAGCTTCACCTCCGCCGCAGCCCATTTTCCCGGGCTTCCCGAAATGCGAAGATGCAGTGCACCGCTTTCGTCCGTCCAAACGTTCGCAGGATCGAAAAAGTTTCTTGACCCAGCGTGAAAAATTGGCCCGGTGCTCGTCGTCCACTCGTAGCCGCTAAAGTTCAGTATTTTGGGCGACGGGAGTATCGGCGGTGGGCCTTCCCCGTTAACAACTGCCAGCGCCATCACGCCGTTGCCGACGGTCGGTAATGATTCAGTCTGTTCAGGCGGATTGTAGGTTGGATCAACCAGCAGGGCGGCATATTGTAATCCCAGATGGACTGAAGCTTCCCACCGGCCGTCAGCTTCGATATTCGTAAACGGCAGATCTGATTGCCGGCACACGCCCCATCGCCCATCTGTCATTGCGTACAACACAATTCGCTGCCCGGGTCGAGCCCCTGTGACACGACCTTCCATTATGTCTCTCTTATAGTCACGACCTTCGGTTATGACTATCTTGTAGGGATCCTCCTGATATGCGGCGGCAACCTTGCCGAAAGCAACCGTCGGAGTCGAATTTTTTGATGAAGAGTGGCATCCGGTCAGCACAAAGGACGCCAACAGCACTGACAGTGTTGCGTTATATGCGACTATGTGCGAGCGCGACATCATCGATCTCCGTCACGATCCGAGGTAATCGGCGCTACGAGTAGCAAGCTCACCAACACGAAAACGCGCCGTGTCGGTCCGCGATTGGTGGCTTCCGACCTATTGTAGAACGATTGAATTACATATTGTGCATTGTTCTTATTCGCAGCGTCACCCCAGCGACTGACCTCTACGTCCATCTCGCGATAGTGCTGCTCGCCAGCCGAGTCCTCGAAGATATACAGAGTGAAGACCGCAGCAGGTTCTAAGTGAGAAGTATCCCGCACGGTTACCGAATACGTGCCGTACCCGAGACTGCGATTTAGGAATATTTCTGCACACGACCACCTGTCCGATTTCTTCTTGATCTGCAGGTGGAGCGCGCCGCTCGCATCGGTCCATGCATTTTCGGCATCGAAGAGGTTGTTCGTGCCTCCCTTGTCATTCGCAATCATGCGAACACCCCAATCGTAGCCGCTAAATTTAAGCGATCCGGTCGGCGCAAATTGCGGCGCTCCAACGCCCTTCCCGATTGTCACGAGAGCGACGGAACCGCCCTGGGTCGGAGCTACATCCATCTCGGGTTGCGGTCCAAGGTCCGGAATCGGCTTTATGGGACTGGCAACCGTTCAGCGCAATGCAGAAAACCAGTTGCAGCAAAGGTGGTTGAACCGGTCTGTACGACCTTCGTCGACTTGAACGTGATCAACGGGTCTTGCTCGACGTTGATGAAGTCCTTGCCCTTTAGCTTGTTGTTCTTCATGCCGCTACGGGTATTTACCGTGGCTGCCTGAATCTTGATATCCAAAACCACAATGGTGACATCAGAGGATGTAAACGTGAGGCTGGCGTCCCACTTATTAAAAATCCCCGTTATTGGGACGGAGGCCTTCATATCAAACTTGATAATGCTTTCCACCGGTGTAACCGCGAAAACAGGAACCCGGCGATAGCAAGGCGGCTGTTGCAAGCATCGGCAGCAGTGCCAGATATCTCATCTGCATAAACTTTCCCTTTCCTGGTCGTCGTTCAACGGCCGCGCCTGTTGCCCACAGCGGGCTGCGTGATGTAAGCCGTGCGAATGATCTTGTCCGATAGCCAATATCGACCTCCTTCTTTTCCTGTGTTTGTCTGACAAGCCTGGCTCAGATTGTGCGCGCAACCACTGCGGCCTCGGTAGCTTTCGCCTGGGCGGTGATTGTAAATGGGCGCTCGTTGACGTCTGATTAGCGCCTGTTGTGGTGGTGGTTTGGGTATTGGCGTTCGACATTGACGGTGACCCACGCGATGCGGCTTCGGCAACGAGCAAATCGGATGACAGATCTAGAAGCAAAGGAAGGAGGCCGAAGGCACCAGTCTGTGTTGCACTTGCCGAGTGAAGAAAACGAAGATTTTGTACTGGTGTCCGGCCTGCAAGAGCCAGAGCACAGAGCGACTTTCGACGGCTCAAAGTTCTCCTAAATACTGCTGACACCAACAACGATACCCTTCAGGAATGATATGAACTGCGAAGCCACCGATTATGCCTGAGACGGACACAAAAACCGACTTGAGCATCTGCCTGTTCCCGATACTCTCAAAAAACCTGAAGTACATCCCAAGGCCGGCCTGTCAAACCAAATCCTCCCGTGACGGCCGAGAACTGTGACACCCCCGACATAATTCTTGACTCCAAACTTCGTGGGCTATTTTTTCAACAATGCTGCCTTGGTCGCTGCCAGTTCCTTGAGTTTGTCCTTGCCGACTTCGGGATATTTCAAATCAAGCGAGGCCAGCGTCTCGACGACCGCCGCTGCCACAACGACTCGGGTGAACCATTTGTTGTCCGCCGGCACGACATACCACGGCGACTTTTCTGTGGCGGTGTTGCGGATCATGTCCTCGTAGGCTTCCATGTATTCATCCCAATGCTCGCGCTCGGCCGCATCGCTGGCGGAAAACTTCCAGTTCTTGTCCGAGGTTTCGATGCGTTCGAGGAAACGCTTTTGCTGTTCCTCGTTTGAAAGGTGCAGGAAGAATTTCCGCACTACGACGCCATTGTTGGAAAGATATTGCTCAAAGCTGCGGATGTCCTCGAAGCGATGTTCCCAGATTTTCTTGGTGATGAGTTCAGCCGGAACTTTTTGCCTGGCCAGAAACTCCGGATGCACACGCACGACGAGGGTTTCCTCGTAATAGCTGCGGTTGAAGATGCCGATGTGGCCGCGATTCGGGAGGCACTTCATGCAGCGCCAGAGGTAGTCGTGGTCGAGGTCCTCGGCGGACGGTGACTTGAACGAAAAGACTTGGCAACCCTGCGGATTGACGCCGGACATGACGTGCTTGATGGTACCGTCCTTGCCGGCGGCGTCCATGGCCTGAAAGATGAGCAGCACGGCCCACTTATCCTGCGCATAAAGTTTGTCCTGTAACTCGGCGAGCGCCTCAATGCCCATGGTCAGCGCCTCTTTGGCACGCACGCGTCTCCAACCCGGCCGTGAGAGAATATTCGGCTACTTCTTCTCTGCTGGTTATTACGCGTCAGCTCCCTAGCTTAGCCTGGATGGTGGTGATTGACACCTTCAAGCTGGGATTCTCACATTTCATAAGCGTTGACGTCGTCGTCAGCGGAAATGATTTTCATGTTGAAACTCCTGCAGTATGGATTGCCAGTCTTCGCTGAATGGCCGCGTAGATTCCCCGCGAGACGGAGGAGGGACGACAGGCTTCTCTGCCTTCCTCAGCAGCTCGTCCAGCCTAGCTTCGATGCGCTAACGTTTGCCTCTCTCTTCGAGATATTCATATCGGTGGTCGCCTGTCGAACTCAGATGACTGATGGTACTTAGCTATCTGAAAGGATGGAATTCCATCTTCATGTAGGGTTGCAACATCAATGAGTGGGTTCAGCCTGCATTCATCAATGCCATTTACATTTCGAAGCTATTGCGCACATGAGACAGCTGGAGCGCAGTGCTGGCCTAGCGAGGAAGCGAAAAGCTGAAGCGAGCGCCGCCATCGTCTCGATTGGCGGCAACGAGAGCGGCACCATGTGCGGCGGCGATCGACTGGCAGATTGCAAGGCCGATGCCCATGCCTTTTCCTTCCTAGTGAAGAACGCCTCGAAGATCTGCTGGAATCGGAAATACCGATCCCAAGTATCCTCTGCATCGACCACGACCTCCTCTTTTGAAAGAGGAGACCGGACAATGGGCGTTCTGTTAGAACTCCCCGACGCATTAACATAATCAATTGCATTCGATTAGGTTCAAAAGGACCTGCTGGATCTGTATTCCGTCGGCCACAATTTCAGCACGTCCGGACCAAGCTCCCAAATGAATGAAATGTCACCGCGCGAATATTGGGGTGCATCACTCTGTAGTATTTGGAGGATGAGACGGTTCACGTCGACTCGGGACTAGAAAGCAGGGGAATTCGGAACGACGGTTAGTTGTGGCTATTTCTCAATCGGCATTTGATGGAGCAGAGGGGGCATGTGTTCTGGCTAGGACAAGTTCTGATGATGTTGGTCACAGCACCATTCTGGTGAGCTAGCAAGGCCCTGCCATCGCTTCTCGACTATACCGAGATCGCACCGATCTGCCGGTATTGGATACCCATATTTACAGAATACGCCAGCTTGTAATCATCGAATCTTTCTTGTGGTTTGCAACATATAACCCTTGTCGTAACCTGTTCTTTCAGCGAACGGATTGCCGCAAAAAGATGTCCGGCTCCTTCACGCAATAGAATAGGAAACGCCTGCCCACCAAGGCGGAGGAGGTCATTCATGGGATCGCCGAACGAAATGGTGTACATCGTTGACGATGATTCGACGGTGTGCGATGCACTTTCATCTTTGCTGCGTGCAAACGGTAAAAACGTTCGATTGTTTTCTTCGGGAGCGGAGTTCCTAAGCTTTGAGCGAGGGGACGTCGGCGCATGCCTTATCCTCGACCTCAGAATGCCCGGAATGGATGGCCTGGAAGTTCAGAAACTCGTTTCGAATCAAGCATCAATTCCAGTTATCTTTGTTACCGGACAGGGTAACGTTCCCTCCACTGTGAGGGCGATGAAAGGTGGTGCGGTGGACTTTCTCACCAAGCCCATTGATGAAGCTGTGCTCCTCGCCGCCGTCGAACACGCCCTTGAGAAAGACAGAATTGCAAGATGCGAAGCGCTTCAACAGGCGGACCTACTTGCGCGCTACCATTTGCTAACGCCTAGAGAACGGGAAGTACTGCCACTTCTAGTTAGTGGTCTATTGAACAAGCAGGCTGCATGGGAGCTGGGGATCACGGAGTACACGGTTCAAATACACCGCGGGAATATCATGCGTAAGATGAAGGCGGATTCCTTTGCGAGGTTAGTCAAGCTAGCGGGAAAGCTCAAATCTTGAACAATCCACAGCAATTAACACGAATATGTAGGGTGGGTTTAGCAGTCCGTTCTTGTAGAGTTCAATAGAGGGCTGGAGAGAATTGAGATGGGCGAACTTGCTCGAACGATCGCGGTGATCGACAACGACGACCGTGTACTCGAATCGCTTCAGAACCTTCTTGCATCATGCGGCTATAAGGCGAAGGCGTATTCATCTGCTGAACTTTTTCTCACGTCGGGTGCGCTCTCTCGCACCAGTTGCATCATAACCGATGTCGAGATGAGGCGGATGAGCGGCTTAGGACTCCTTCAGCATGTCAGAAGCAGGCAGTTGAATGTCCCTGTGATCATTATCACAGGCAAGCCATCCGAGAACTCAGAAGCCCTCTATCTGAACAGAGGTGCGAACGGCTTCTTTAGGAAGCCCCTCGATGGAGATGCACTTTTGACCCTAATAAACAATCTGTGCTGCGACCCTAGGTAGGCTGAGGATGATATTCGCTCGTGATCACCTAGGTCTTCTCCAGATCTCAGGGCATGGATATCCTCCAAAGCCGATCGCCTTTCCGTGTGCGCCAAGGCAAGTTTGGAGGAGATTTTCAGATAGATACGCAGGCTCTCCGCCCCATTTGATCGCCGAGCGTCCTCGGCTCGAACATAATGTCCTCCAATTTGCGATGGATAAGAGTGACAATCCCCCTTTTGGAGGGGATCTGACGCCACACGAGAATGAGACTTTACATTTCGTTTAGCTCCTCACTGATCCTGCCCTTGTGAAGATAGACAGCCACGCAGCCCAACAAGCTGATCACAGTGGGGCAAAAGTCTTTCAGTTCAGACAGTGTCGCAAGTTCAAAGCTGCGGCACCTTCGGACAGGGCTCGGTAACCCGAAACACCGACCGCCGGCCAATTAGATGATCCAATTTATTTCGGGTTAGTCAACTGCCGTTCAGTCGGAGGAGCTACCGTGAGACGCAGCTTTCCTGCTCGGCTCGCTTCGGTCTGGGTGCCCGAATCTAACTAGCGGTGGGTCAGGAAACCTTCCATTTGGTCGAGAGCTTGGCGATCTTTTCGCTCAGGCTCGGGTGCATTTTGGAAACCGGTTGCAGTGAATTTGGCCGACTATTCTTCGGCGTGGGGCTCATGAGCGCCTTCATAGATAGGGCGATCCGCTTCGTCTTTGCGTCGGCGCTGAGCACTTTAACCTTCACAATCTGTCCGGCCTTGACCGCTTCGGAGGGATCCTTAATGAAGCGGTTAGAGAGTTCGCTGATGTGCACAAGGCCGTCCTGATGGACGCCGATGTCGACGAATGCGCCGAACTTGGTGACATTGGTGACGACGCCTTCGAGGATCATTTCTGGCTGAACGTCGGCGAACTTGCGAACTTTTTCGTTGAAGTTGGGAGCGACAAATTGCTCGCGTGGATCGCGACCTGGCTTGCGCAGCTCCTCCAAAATGTCCTTGACGGTGAACGCGCCTGCGTCGATTTGGCAGGCATCGACCTTGGTCAGGAGTTGAGGGTTTGCGATCAACTCGCCGACCGGTGTATCCAGAGAGCGGGCGATTTTCTCGACCACCGGATACGATTCCGGATGGACGGCGGTGCAATCCAGCGGATTCTCGCCGTCGCGGATGCGCAGGAAACCGGCAGCCTGCTCGTACGTTTTCGCACCGATGCCCGGGACTTGGTTGAGCTGCTTGCGCGAGCGGAAGCGGCCATGCTCGTCGCGGTGAGTGACAATGTTTAGCGCGACCCGTTCGGTGATTCCGGCGACGTAGCGCAGCAGCGTCCACGAGGACGTATTGAGGTCGACGCCGACGCGGTTGACGCAACTCTCGATGGTTGTCTCCAGTGACTGCTGCAACTGGCGTTGGTCCACATCGTGCTGGTACTGGCCGACGCCGATGGACTTGGGGTCAACCTTGACCAGTTCGGAGAGCGGATCTTGCAGGCGGCGTGCGATTGAGATGGCTCCGCGAACGGTCAGGTCGAGATCGGGGAACTCCTGGCGGGCGACGTCGGAGGCAGAGTAAATGCTGGCCCCGGACTCGCTGACCGTGACCGAGAAGATGCTGTCTAGGTGATACTGGCGCAGCGTGTCGCGGACAAAAGCATCGGTTTCCCGTGAGGCAGTGCCGTTGCCGATTGCGATGGCGCGGACGCTATACTTCGCGAGCATTGCCACCAGCCGGTCGGAGGCCCCACCGGCAGCGCTCTTAGACGTGTGCAGGTAGAGAACATCGTTCGCGAGGAACTTGCCCGTCTCGTCGACCACGGCGACCTTGCAACCGGTACGCAGGCCGGGGTCGATGCCGAGTACGGAGATGGGGCCGGCCGGCGCAGCGAGCAGGAGATTTTGCAGGTTATCGCGGAAGACCTGAATGGCGTCGGTGTCGGATCGCCTCTTTAGCTCGACGCGAATCTCGCCCTGGATGGAGGGGCTGAGGAGGCGTTTCCAGCAGTCATCGATGGCGAGTTCGAGCTGTGGCGTCCAGTCTCCGTCGGCGTGCAGGATGCGGGAACGAAGCAGGCCGTTCGCGCGGAGCGGATCGATCTCGATCAGGAAATAGAGGATCGACTCGCTTTCGCCGCGGCGGATAGCAAGCATTCGGTGAGAGGGGATTGTCTTCACCGGCTCGCGATACTCGTAGTACATCTTGAACTTTTCCTGCTCGTCGACGCTATCGATGCATCGGCGGCTTTGGATGATGCCCTCTTCGAACATCAGATGGCGAGTCAACTTGCGCAGGTCGGCGTCCTCGCTAATCCGCTCGGCTACGATGTGGCGGGCACCTTCGAGGGCGTCCTCGACGCTGACTACTTCCTTCTCCACGCTAACGAAAGTGGCAGCGAACTGGTGCAGCGGCCGGGAGGTGGGCTGCCGATTCCAGAGGTAGTCGGCAAGCGGTTCGAGGCCCTTATCGCGAGCGATTGTCGCTTTCGTCCGGCGCTTTGGGCGGTATGGCAGGTACAGATCTTCCAGCTCTGCGCGGTCAAATGTGGCTTCGATCTTCGCCTTCAGCTCATCGGTCAGCTTGCCCTGTTCTTGGATTGAGGCGAGGATGGTCGCGCGGCGGCCGAGGAGATCGCGGAGGTAGGCGAGCTTTTCCTCGATGGCGCGAATTTGCACCTCGTCGAGATTGCAGGTGGCCTCCTTCCGATAGCGAGCGATGAAAGGTACGGTGCCGCCCTCGTCGAGCAGACCGATGACCGCGACCAGCGAGTGCATAGAGATATTGAGGGAGTTGGTGATCTGCAGCAGAGCTTCGGGGGACAGTGCCTTGGTGTCAAGCATTCTCTCCTATCGTAGCCGGAGAGATTCTGGAAAACGGGTCTGCGCGGCTCCAGCTGGATTATATATGGATGCGTTGGTTGCCCCGCATGCTCCCACAGAAGGCCAGCCGCTACGGGGAGTAACCAGGGGACCTTCGAACTGCGCCCAAACCTCCTTTCCTGAAGCACTCCGAAAAACAAATCCATTTTCCACAAACAGGGCGGGATTGTCCCTGCCTTCCCGATCTGCCGATCTCTCACCTCTCTCTAGAGGATGTATCCGAAGGAAGCAATCCATGAAAAAAGGCCAACGAAGGGCGCGCAGAATGCTTTCATCCCGGTCGATTTCCCGCACCTCTGCCAGAGAATGCATGAACTGCCAGAACGCTACATGGCGCCTTTTGCTCCAAGCTGAATACAGCGCTCCAGAGTCGGGCAACAAGAAAGGAAATGACCTCCGTCAACTTCTTCGGCTTCGACCAAGTGGCCGCTTACCTCAACGGAGTTGCGGTTCCCTTCGGCGACGGCGGACTGCATGAGTCTCTCCTGATATCACCTCCGATCCGATTCGAGGCCTTGCGCCACGTCTGGAGCAACTGCGAGGACTAGTCCGGTATATACGAGAGGTGGTGGCTCAATAAGTGATCATCTGCAGGGGTGGAGTGCCCGGCAAATTTTGTGCCAGTGAGAAACATAAGAAACTGGCATGAGAGGAGCTTTGTATGGGACGAGGGAAGAGGTATCAACCGGAGCAGGTGGTGAACCTGCTACGACAGATTGAAGTGGCGGTGGCGAACGGGAAGACGACGGCACAAGCCTGCAAGGAAGCGGAGATCGTGGAGCAGACGTATTTCCGTTGACGCAAGGAGTATGGCGGTCTGCAGGTGGATCAGGCGCGACGGCTGAGGGAGCTTGAGCAGGAGAATGCGAAGCTGAAGCGTCTGGTCGCTGAACTAAGCCTGGACAAACTGGTGTTGAAGGATATCGCGGCGGGAAACTTCTAAGCCCTGAGCGACGGCGTTGTGCGGTCAGCCATGCTTGTGAGCATGGAGTGAGTGAGCGGCATGCGTGCCTGCTGTTGGGGCAGCCCAGAGGCACGCAACGCTACCGACCGACGCAGCGTGAAGACGAAGATGCTCTGACTCAGGCCATCGTAGTCCTTGCCAGCCAGTATGGCCGCTATGGGTATCGCCGGATCACGGCGCTGCTCCAGCGAGCCGGCTGGCAGGTAGGCAAGGACCGAGTCGAACGTATCTGGCGTCGCGAAGGGCTGAAGGTACCAAAGAAGCAGAAAGCGAGAGGCCGGTTATGGCTCAACGATGGCTCGTGTGTGCGGCTCAGGCCGACACACCCCAACCATGTGTGGAGTTACGACTTCGTGAGTGCGCGAACTCACGATGGCCGCAGTGTGCGCATCCTGAACTTGATCGATGAATCCACGCGGGAGTGCCTGATGATCCGTGCCGAGCGGCGTTGGAGTTCGGCCAAGGTCATCGGAGCACTGGCCGACGTGATGGTGTGGAAAGGGGTGCCGGAGCACATACGTTCCGGAGTTCGTCGGGAAGGACCTGCGCAAATGGCTGGCGGAAAAGGTGCAAAGACGCTACCTCCTCGCGAACGAAAGCGGAGGAAGCTTGCGACCGGATGTCAGAATAGACAGGTTTCCTACGATGTCAGGCGCTCCAACTCTGACGCGCTCGTCCATGTCAGGTGTTAGTTTTTGCTGCTAAGTGCAACCTGGACCGGCTTTCCGCTCCGGCAGGCTAATGCCTTCTGCCTCTTAATATTGTGATTCGGCTTCTCCTAGACTGGCGTTTTTCCGCCAGTTGCCCCATAGATCTCACCGGTGATGTAACTTGCATCATCAGAGGCTAGAAACACGAAAACGGCCGCCTGTTCGACGGGTTGAGCGGGGCGCTTTAAGAGGGTGCTCTCACCAAAGAGCGGACCTCTTCCACCGGCTTAGTTGCAGGGATCAGGGGGTCCAAACAGGGCCTGGAGTGACGCCATTTACGCGGATGGCGTGTTTGATACAAAGCTTGAGAAGCTCTTGGTGAGACTGACGAGAGCCGCCTTGGTCTATGCGTAAGGTGCAAGTTCGTCCTTCGGTACGAAAGCTTCGATGGAGCAGCTGTTCAGAATCACGCCGCCGGGCTTCATCTCAGGAAGTGCAGCTTGTTTGAGGAAAAACGTTCCATAAACATTAGTTCGGTAGGGTTGCCACGAAGTCGGGTTTTCCGAGTCTGACTGCCATCTATCCAACGGTTTGTTCCGGCGAAAATATCATCAAATTGACCTTTGCGAATACGGTGGAGCAGTTCGACGCCGGCGATTGTGATGGCGGCGTAGTCGAAGTTCTTGAAGCCGAGCATGGGCCTGGTTCGGGACTTGATACCCCGATGATCCTGTTCGATCAGATTGTTCAGATATTTCGAAGATCGCAGCTTGGTGCGCTCCCATGCCTTGTCTTCGTTTGGAATTTCACGCACTGCTCGATGCGAAGCGGCATAGCCATCAAGCGACGGTGTTGCCATCGCGGTCGACGGCGCGATACAGGTAGACCCAACGGCCACGGACCTTCAGATAGGTCTCGTCAACACGCCACGAGCGACCGCTCTTGCGTGCATAGCCATTCCAGCGCTTCTCGAACTCCGGAAGATGTCTTTGTACCCAGCGCATGATCGTAGTATGCGCAATATCCAAAACCGAGTTCGGCCATCATCTCGACTAAATCGCGGAGGCTGAGTTTGTAGCGTAGATACCAGCGCGCGCACAGGACGAGGATCTTGCGATCAAAATGTCGCCCCGCAAACAGCTCCTTCATCCCCTTCAGCTCGCCCATCTCCGGGTCTCTTGCTTCAATCCACTACTCCAATCGGTTCCAGAATGCTGTCTGCGTCAGAGCCCTGAAACCGATCTTCCGCTTCGACAAAGTGAAATACCGCGGCATCAAAAGAACCATAACCGGCTCTGCGCCAACTTCGCGCTGGTCAACCGCAACCTGCACCGCAAACGCTTGGCCCTGCTCGGGGTACTGTGTTCATTGGCCGAAAACGGCCTGCTCGACACTTCAAATCGTATCCCACACCTCATCACCCCGCCGAATGCACGCAACAACATAGTTTGTTCACCGCCACCATCAAATCACGCTCCTGTGCAGACGCTCCCTGGGGCCTCAATCCATTCGGCGGCCAGTAGCGACGGGAGATCTCGCTGGCTAACGGGTCCGTCCTTAGTTGGAAACATATACGACGTCGACCCAATAGTTGGTTGATTGAAAGGTTGCATTGGGGAAGCCGCCTGCCGAGCCGTAGATGTAGACTCCGTTTGGACCATCAACGCCGTTAGCCAGTGCGTGAAGTGGAGGGTTATCGACACCAGACTGTGCAAAGAATTTTGAATTATCCGAGTAGTGTCCCGCCGGGGCAAAGTAGGATGCAATGTAGGTTGTATTGGCAGCTATCGGTACTGGGGTTGCGAAGCTAACCTGCTGCCAGCCAGAGGCGCTCTCGCTAGTAAAAGTTGCGGTCCCCAGCAAGGTTCCTGTGCTGGACCAAAGGTGGCCTGTATGGGTACCGGTATTCGTGGCGGCTTTATAGAAGCGAATGCCGGCGATCGAACCCCCTGCATCCGCACGGAACTTGACACCCAGTTCGACAGCGTTGCCATCACCGCTATCCACCGTTGCAGGAATGTTTGACGAATTCCAGATGGTGCTGCTCGTGGCCTGCGCGGCCGACGAGAAATTCGCCGTCGCATTCGCTCCGCTGACCGTGACGGCCTGGCTGGCCGGCGTGAAGGTAAACCCAGCCTTGGTGGGCGTGACCGTATACGAGCCGTTCGCTATCCCGGAGAAGCTATAAACTCCGGACCCATCTGCAGTCACCGTAGCGGTCGCCGCTCCAGTCAGATTCACCGTGGCTCCTGGACCGCCAGCGCCGCTGATCGTCCCGCTGATCGTAAAGGTAGCCTGCGCGGCCGATGAGAAGTTCGCCGTCGCATTTGCTCCGCTGACCGTGACGGCCTGGCTGGCCGGCGTGAAGGTAAACCCAGCCTTGATGGGTGTCACCGTGTACGAGCCATTCGCTATCCCGGAGAAGCTATAGACTCCGGACCCATCTGCAGTCACCGTAGCGGTCGCCGCTCCGGTCAGATTCACCGTGGCTCCTGAACCGCCAGCGCCGCTTATCGTCCCGCTGATCGTAAAAGTGGCCCGCGCGGCCGATGAGAAGTTCGCCGTCGCATTCGCTCCGCTGACCGTGACGGCCTGGCTGGCCGGCGTGAAGGTAAACCCAGCCTTGGTGGGCGTGACCGTATACGAGCCGTTCGCTATCCCGGAGAAGGTATAGACTCCGGACCCATCTGCAGTCACCGTAGCGGTGGCCGCTCCAGTCAGATTCACCGTGGCTCCTGGACCGCCAGCGCCACTAATCGTCCCGGAAATCGTGAAGGTGGGGGTTGAGGTGTTTGTGTATACGACGTCGACCCAATAGTTGGTTGATTGAAAGGTTGCATTGGGGAAGCCGCCTGCCGAGCCGTAGATGTAGACTCCGTTTGGACCATCAACGCCGTTAGCCAGTGCGTGAAGTGGAGGGTTATCGACACCAGACTGTGCAAAGAATTTTGAATTATCCGAGTAGTGTCCCGCCGGGGCAAAGTAGGATGCAATGTAGGTTGTATTGGCAGCTATCGGTACTGGGGTTGCGAAGCTAACCTGCTGCCAGCCAGAGGCGCTCTCGCTAGTAAAAGTTGCGGTCCCCAGCAAGGTTCCTGTGCTGGACCAAAGGTGGCCTGTATGGGTACCGGTATTCGTGGCGGCTTTATAGAAGCGAATGCCGGCGATCGAACCCCTGCATCCGCACGGAACTTGACACCCAGTTCGACAGCGTTGCCATCACCGCTATCCACCGTTGCAGGAATGTTTGACGAATTCCAGATGGTGCTGCTCGTGGCCTGCGCGGCCGACGAGAAATTCGCCGTCGCATTCGCTCCGCTGACCGTGACGGCCTGGCTGGCCGGCGTGAAGGTAAACCCAGCCTTGGTGGGCGTGACCGTATACGAGCCGTTCGCTATCCCCGAGAAGCTATAGACTCCGGACCCATCTGCAGTCACTGTAGCGATCGCCGCTCTAGTCAGATTCACCGTGGCTCCTGGACCGCCAGCGCCGCTGATCGTCCCGCTGATCGTAAAGGTAGCCTGCGCGGCCGACGAGAAATTCGCCGTCGCATTTGCTCCGCTGACCGTGACGGCCTGGCTGGCCGGCGTGAAGGTAAACCCAGCCTTGGTGGGCGTGACCGTATACGAGCCGTTCGCTATCCCCGAGAAGCTATAGACTCCGGACCCATCTGCAGTCACCGTAGTGGTCGCCGCTCCGGTCAGATTCACCGTGGCTCCTGGACCGCCAGCGCCGCTGATCGTCCCGCTGATCGTAAAGGTAGCCTGCGCGGCCGATGAGAAGTTCGCCGTCGCATTTGCTCCGCTGACCGTGACGGCCTGGCTGGCCGGCGTGAAGGTAAAGCCAGCCTTGGTGGGCGTGACCGTGTACGAGCCGTTCGCTATCCCGGAGAAGGTATAGACTCCGGACCCATCTGCAGTCACCGTAGCGGTGGCCGCTCCAGTCAGATTCACCGTGGCTCCTGGACCGCCAGCGCCACTGATCGTCCCGCTGATCGTAAAGGTGGGGGTGTTTGTGTACACGACGTCGACCCAATAGTTGGTTGATTGAAAGCTTGCATTGGGGAAACCGCCTGCCGAGCCGTAGACGTAGACTCCGTTTGGACCATCAACGCCGTTGGCCAGTGCGTGAAGTGGAGGGTTATCGACACCAGACTGTGCAAAGAAGTTTGAATTATCCGAGTAGTGTCCCACCGGCGCAAAGTAGGAAGCAATGTAGGTTGTATTCGCAACTATCTGTATTGGCGTCGTGAAGCTAACCTGCTGCCAGCCAGAGGCGCTCTCGCTTGCAAAAGTTGCGGTCCCCAGCAAGGTTCCTGTGCTGGACCAAAGGTGGCCTGTATGGGTACCGGTATTCGTGGCGGTTTTATAGAAACGAATGCCGGTGATCGAACCCCTGCATCCGCACGGAACTTGACCCCCAGCTCGACAGCGTTGTCAGGACCGCTATCCACCGTTGCAGGAATGTTTGACGAATTCCAGATACTACAAGGACAAGTCGCCGGCACGACATTGACGCTGACTCCGCTGCCAGGCGTCTCGATGTTGGCACTGTCGTCGACCGCACGACTCAAAAGTGTTATCGAACCAACAGCATTGGGGGTCCACACAAAGCTCCAGTTAGAACGCCCCGTAGCAGGATGCCAGGTTTTACCGCCATCCCCAGAAAACTCAACTCCTGCGACGACGCCTCCAGAATCACTCGCCAATCCGGTTACCGTAATGCTCTTTCCGGCTATCAGGGTGGAATTGCTTGCCGGAGCGGTAATGACCGAGGCAGGCGGAATCGTATCCGTAGAAGCGCTCGCAGGTGTTACGCCTAGCTGCAACGTGGCGGGCTGCACCCCCATGTCGGCAAGCAGATTCACTGTGGCCTGTTGCATGTTCGAATCTGGTGCTGGATTCTGGAAACCAAATGGATTGTCGTGATTACTGTTAAGACCCCACGACCAGTTCACCGTTCCAGCGTTGAAGACCAGAGCACCACTGGGTGCGCGGTAGAGCGTCAAATGATGAGTTGCCGTTCCAGCGCCGTAGGTTCCGCCGTAATCCAAGAGCAGATCAACGGTCATGTTGTACGTCGAAGTTGAGAGGTGGAAGACCCCCGCTGGCCGGAATCCGTTATCTACGTCCAGGTTCCATTCGTAGCCAAGGGATCCGATCGGGAGCGTATAGGTTCCATTCGGCGCAAGTGTAGCAGCGGCAGTATTGCGCCAGAAGCGCATCTTGCCGTCGTCCGAAGGCACCTTCATGGTGAGACTGCCGTCATTATCAGGACCTGTGCCATTGACCATAAAGAGGTTGCCGGTCAGGGCGTTTTCTGGCTTGCCTCCATCGGCTGGCGGACTGAAAGTCGGATCCCGCCACGTACCAGTCCAGGTCGGTGGATCACTAGGATCCAATTTTGCAAAGGCGAGAGTCTCCTTATAGCAGACCACGGTTCGGTTCGGCGTGTTAGTTCCATCAATGCTGTTCTCCCAACGCGTCTTCCAAAACATCTCGTTGCCGCTGAAGAAAGCCAGGTTCACGCCGGCATCGCGAGCTGCCTGCACATTGGCCCGCTGCGGCCCCGACCAATACTCGTCGTGACCAGAATCCATGTAGATCTTGTGATTCTGAATCAGTGTCCCATTACGTGCCGCGTCTACATCTGTGAAATAGGTCACGTCGTAACCATTTGCTTCCAGCCACTGAACCATGGGGAATTCAGGGCCGAACACCCAGCTATCCGATTCATCCGCAAAATTCCTCGTAAAGAAGGGGCGGTTGTAGCTGACCTTGTAAGATCGGTTGCTGATATCGAAGGTCGGCGATGAAGGACCATAGAGGCTCCCTCCACCGTAGTAGTTGTAAGCCTGCCATGTTTCATCAGAAGTTTGGTATAGGATGGCCGAGTGGCTACTGTCATTTCGCACAATAAAGACGATGTGGCTGTCTCCACCGGTATCTGTCCGCACGAGATGGGCGAAGTAAATCCCAGAGGTGGCATTTGCAGGTACTTGCCAAGAGGCAGATACTCCCCAGTTGCCGCAATCGAATAGCTTTGTAGTAGGGTCTGTGATACAGGCTGGTTGATGCTGGGGGAGAGGAACAGATGGCGAGATGGTGGCTACCTTGCGCGCACCCATGCCACCGTAATAACCCATGCGATAGATGTTGATCGTATAAGCTGTTGCCGGCGTGCTTATCTTGAAGAACACCGTCCCGCCTTGGTTCACACTTATATCGCTGGCAAAACCCTGGATGGTCGGATCACCAGCATCTTGAGGACCCACATCCCACTCACTGGCAGGGTTTCCCGGTAGGCAATTCTCAGCCACAATCGGATTAGCAGGATTGTTGCACTGAGCATGGGCTTGACCACAAAATCCAAAAAGCGCGAGCAACGCCGCTCGCAGCGCCAACTCAAAGATCCTATTCGGGTCGAGCTTCCATATCGTTGACGATGTCTTTGTTTTTGTGCCCTTCATTGGATTTTACCTCGGCAGTGCACAGTTGGTGAGCCGAATTCCTCCTCGAATTGCTACGTATGAACGAAAGCAATCCGGGAATCGGCTGCCGCCACAAATGCCAAATTTGGCCGATGTTGTTTTCGGATCTTCGGGTGGATCGGCCATGCAGCGCCCTTACTTTCCCTTCGCTGCACGTAAGGTGCCAAAATATAAACACTATTCCTTCAACGGACACGACGGTTGATTGGACAGTCCGAACTATGAATTTGCAACCTTAGCGACATCCTTCTGCATATTTGAAGAAAAAACTGAGTCGTTTGGTCTCTGCAGCACTTTCTACTGCAATTTGCAGCCGTTTACCTAGGGCCAGCGAATCGGTGTAAATGCTCCGTAATTATCGGCAACAACGGCGAGATAATCTACGACTTTCAATTTTTTCGACGCCAAACAGATTATGCAGGTGAGCACCGTGCCATCCGCGTCGGCGTCGCCCGCCATTGCGAGACAAATTGCAGAAATCTCATACCAATACGTTGGCGGTACCGATTGGAGCGGCTTGGGTGAAAGCATACACTGGATTCCCGCATGACTGGCTAGAACGATGGCTTTCTCTGCTCTGTTAAGACCGCGCTTGTTGGAAGGAGTGCTAAGATGAATCGCTGCCAAGCTGCTACATGATTGTGAGTGACACTCCTCAAGTCTTCTTCGTGACGAATCGATAGAACTTCAATGGGCTCCGGTTTGATTCAGGTCGTCCCCCTAGGTATCGAGGTTTTCCACAGATATTAGCTTCCTGACTCCACAAAACAAATCGGGCGCCCGAGGGAGTCGCAGCCGGAGTGATGCCGGTTGATCTTCCCTCCGCTGTTCAGCGTCCACGATTCAACCGGTTCCAACAAATCTGCGCCACCACCCACTGCGGCAAATGCCCAGCTGTCGATCTGCAAAGGCGATTGCTGTGTCTGCCGGGGAACCCGGCCATATAGCAGGCAGTAATATCTGTGATGCGGTCTGATGGCTCTTCGGTGCCAATACGGTTGACCCCTTCACCGCAACTAATGAGGAACGCACGGGCCAGCATCATCCCTTCTGGGCAAGCTGGGATCTCGTCGAGTTTCCATGGAGCGAGTAGAGCTTCGTGATTCTGGTCTGCCTGGCCCCTTTTGTACCAGTTGAGAAGCGATAAAACTGGAACAAGAGGAGCTATGTATGACGCGAGGCAAAAGCATACAGCGGAGCAGATCGTGAACCTGCTGCGGCAGGTTGAGGTGGGAGTAGCGAATGGCAAGACATTGCCACAGGCGTGCAAGGAAGCCGAGATCGTAGAGCAGACGTACTACCGTTGGCGCAAGGAGTACGGTGGATTGAAGGTGGACCAAGCTCGGCGCCTGAAAGAGCTTGAGCAGGAGAACGCAAAGCTGAAGCGGTTGGTCTCCGAGTTGAGCCTGGAGAAGCTGGTGTTGAAGGACATCGCCTCGGGAAACTTCTAAGCCCTGAACGACGGCGCTGTGCAGTGATCCATGCGCGTGATGCGCATGGCATGAGCGAGCGGCAGGCCGGCCGTGTGGCGAAGCCGCCACGCGGCACCCAGCGCTATCGGCCGACACAGCGGGAAGACGAGGACACGCTTACTCAGGCCATCATCACGTTGGCCAGTCAGTATGGCCGTTATGGATACCGCCGGATCACGGCGTTGCTCCAGCGGACAGGCTGGCAGGTTGGCAAGGACCGGGTAGAGCGGATCTGGCGTCGTGAGGGGCTGAAGGTTCCACAGAGACAGAAGCCAAGAGGGCGGTTGTGGCTCAACGGCGGGTCGTGCGTGCGGCTGCGTCCGCAGCACACCAACCATGTCTGGAGCTATGACTTCGTGAGTGCTAAGACGCATGACGGGAGGACGGTGCGGATGTTGAACCTGATCGATGAGCATACCAGGGAGAGTCTGCTGGTGCGTCCCGAACGGCGATGGAGCAGCGCCAAAGTGATCGAGGCGCTGGTTGATGTGATGGTGATCAAGGGCGTTCCAGAACATATCCGTTCCGACAACGTACTAACACAGGAAGGAAAAGCTGGAGAGAAGAGAAGGTTCCCTAGCATCCCGTATGGGATGTTCTTGATGACGACTGTACCTCCAAGTGGCTTCCACGAGCAAGGGCTGAGCGTTCGACCATAGCGACACGAGATCTGCCGAGGGTGCGCAGTCTCCACTGTACTCAAAATGAAATCTCAACCAAGTGGAAGGCCGGATCATTATCTACGAGGTCCTCACGGCCTCGACGGCCCAGGTGAAGCGGCTCTTCCACTTGGCGCCGCTGCTTCATAGAAGCAGCGGAAGTCGGTTCCGGTCTTGATGATCCCATGGGCCACGCGAGCCGATGCTGCGTCCGTGTCTTCTCCAGCGAGATCTGAGCATAGGTCAGCGACAGCTCCTGAAAGCCATGGATCTGGTTCGTGAGCGGGTCATGGTAGTGCTGAGTCACGCCAGTCTTGAGCAGATGAAGCAGGACTTGGGCGTCCTTCGGATCATTCTTGTCCCAGGAGTTATGCATCGCTTCACGGGTACGGGCCACGGCTAAGGAAGCGATCAACTCCAGATGAATCCTTCGCTCTCAGGAAGTGGGCAAGTGGCCGATGGTAGTTGCCGGTGGCCTCGAAGACGACCCGCACGGGATGCTTCAGGCCATGGAGGTAATCGGCAAAGAGCCGGAACTCGGCCGCAGTGTTGGGCAGAATCAGGCGCTTGCGGTTCTTCCATCCCGGCGCTTCAATCAAGACATCGTGACGCAGCTTGGCGATATCAATGGCTACCAGAACCGCTGGCGTTTGAGTAGGCTGGACAAGGGACATGGCTGGTTCTCTCCTAAGTGAAACTAGGCATACGTTCAGCTTAGGAGCCAGCCATGGCCCAGGAAGTCGCCAAAGACCTTCGCAAATGGCTGGCTGATACCGGTGCAAAGACGCTCTATATCGAACCCGGAAGTCCCTGGGAGAACGGTTACTGCGAGAGCTTCAACTCGAAGCTCAGAGATGAGTTCCTGAACGGAGAAATCTTCTACTCGCTCAAGGAGGTGCAGGTTCTGGCCGAACGCTGGCGGGTTCACTACAACACGATCAGAAGCCTGGGCGACTGAAACCAATCTCACGGGGCGTAAAGTGCCGGGAATCGTTGCGCGCTCCCCAGCTCTTCACGCCCCGTCCGGCAGCCATCCACATTCGGTCGAAGGGATGCCCACGGAAGCGTGCGGTTGGTCCCTGGCGGTTCTTCGGCAGATCGGCGAACTGGATTCCGGTGTCGGTGAGCACCGTATGGATGCGGTACGGAACAGCTTCTACGAGCGCTTCGAGGAAGGCAGCGGCAGCTCGCATGTCAGCTTTTTCCACGAGTTCGACGACGGCGAACTTTGAGGTCCGGTCGATGGCACGAAAAGATAGAGCTTGACTTCGGCCGTTCTCACCTCGGCCAGGTCGATGTGGAAGAAGCCGATCGGATAGCTGTCGAACTTCTTCCTCCCGGGCTTGTCTCCTTCCACCTCGGGCAGACGGCTGATGCCATGGGTTTCCGACAACGATGAAGCGAAGATCGGGTCAGTTGAGGGATCGTGGCCTGCAAAGCATAGAGGCAGTCGTCCAGCGGCAGCAGCGTGTGCTTGCGAAACGCCACGATCATGGCCCTCCTGCTCGACAGACAGAACCGTGGACTTTGGAACGGTTGGCCCAGTCCGGCGATCCGCCGCGGACTCACGACTCCTCCACTTGGCAACCGTCTTCGGGTCGATGCCATGCCGCCGAGCCAGCACCCTCAGGCTCTCTTGACTATGCTGTATCGCTTGACGGACCGCCTCCGTCGTTGTGGCGCTCCGGTGCAAAATCTGTCCCATAGTGCCTCCTTCCACGCTCTGGAAAAGTATTCACCATCAAATGCCGGGACTAAACACCTAGAGTCGCACGCGAAGCTGTTTATATCGCTTCTGGGAAATGCCATCCTTGAACAGCGATGTAGGGTCAGGCTCAACATCGCTGTTCAAGGAGATTCGCTGTGGTGATCAAATTAAGATCGCTTAGGCATCTGCGAAATCCTTCTGGTGCGGCCTGTAGATTTGGGTCGGAAAGGGCTGCTGCACATTATTGTAGAAAAGATATGCTCCGAAGCAGCCAGCAAACGGAAAATCATGAATCCAGAAGAAGATGTCCCCTTCCCGACCGTCCGATAGTGCGAGTGGGTTACCATCGGGACTTAAGGCGACGAGTTCTCCACATGCTGCCAGATGATCCAGACCCGTTGTACTCCCTCGGCGGGAGCGGTCGGAGGGTTCGAATATCTCCGGAAGCAATAGATTACGGTAGATAAAATTCGGTGTTACCAGCCGTGTTACCAAAATCTTTCAGACATAATCGGAATCGCTTAGAGCACCCGGGTATTAGCCCCGGAGGGGTTATCCATGAGGTCGTCACCTGTCTCTCTCTACCTGCGCAGGAGTCATCCTCAACGACAAAACCGAGAACTGATAACGGACACCCTCCGAAGATCGCGGCATCTATACGCTGTAGTGGGGCTGGCGGTGAGATGCAGGAAACGCAAGCGTCTGCTAGGCGATCCAATGGCGTCGGCCGGATTGTCTGGAGCTAACATCAGAGTAGGACAAGGACTTCATCGTGGATGGGCTGGCGCACTGCCGTCTGGTGCGTATCCTGAGCTTGATGGCGGTGCCCAAACGCGAGTGGTGTCTAGCGCTGGGCAGCGGACGTGGGGTGCAAGCGGAGAGTCATGCTGACTAGCGACCTGCCACTTCCATGCGGTTCTAAGTATCTCGATCAAACCACGTTGAGGGGACCAACGGAGCTTTTTCCTGGCGTACTCCCCATCGCAAACAAGGATCGGTGGATCTCCAAGGCTTCTTGGGAGAATTAGCCGTGGAACAGGTAAACCGGATACTTCTTCCGCGGCAGAGATGACTTCTAAAATGGAAAATCCATTTCCGGTCCCTAAATTAAAAACATCAGATTCCCCTTCGTTGATCAACAGATTTAGAGCGCTAACGTGCGCAGAAGCTAAGTCATTAACATGGATATAGTCACGGATGCAAGTGCCATCGGGAGTGTCATAGTCATTCCCAAAAATGCTAACTGCTTGTGAGTGTCCTGAAGCTGCTTTTAGGACAAGTGGTATTAGATGGGTCTCCGTCGATCGCAATTCCCCCAACATTCCCGACTCGTCCGCACCAGCAGCATTGAAGTATCGCAAGGCGACAAACTTGAGGCCGTACGCGGCCGAGTAGCTTTTCAATGCATCTTCAAAAGCCGCCTTCGTGTATCCATAAGGACTCATTGGATTTCGTGGTGTTGTTTCTCGGATAGGAAGCTGCTCCGGTGCTCCGTATACAGCGCAGCTGGAAGAAAAGATAAACTTGGTTATCCCGGTATCTACTGTTGCATTGAGTAAAGTTAGAGCGTCCGCGATGTTAGTTCTGTAGTACTCCCTGGGATTAAGAATGGATTCGCTGACGTAGGCTTTGGCCGCAAAGTGCATCACCGCGTCGACATTCTTAAGGGAGTGGCGCAAGCATTCGTAATCAGCCATTTCGCCCTGAATAATTTCAAATTTATCTACAAACCTCCGATGCCCAGTGCTAAAGTTGTCGTAAACTACCGGGATAAAGCCACGTTCGCTAAGACGCAGGGCAACGTGGGATCCTATGTATCCCGCTCCACCTACCAAGAGAACTCTCAAGAAGAACTCCCGTGTGCCATCGTTCCAAGCTCGTTCCTCTTTATACGAGGGCCTGACCTGTCCCAGTTTTTTGAGGCAGTGATAACTGGAGATTCTCGGTTTGGGTTTGTCTTCGATATGCCAAGGCAATCCAAGTCGTTCATGTTCTCTCCTCAGGAATGATGACCGCGTCGCCGGGTCGGAGGCTAAAGTTTGCTTAGGGTTGCACAGTATTGGACTCAGCGCGGCGACGCTTTGCCTTGAAGTTGATCGACCAAAGACCGGACACCGCCAGAATTGCGACTACCCAAAGTGGACCATGAGAGGGACAGCCATGTACTGTGCTTTATCCTCGCGCGACAGTAAACAGCAAATAGATGGCCATACTGATGGCCCTTTTTCAGAGATCACTGGGTCAAACCGGGGCCAAATCTAACCGTAAACGAATGTGAGTCCCATTTTTTTGCATATTATGTATAGTTGTGTGCGATGTAGAGGCAATTCAGTTCGCTTCTTCGTTCATGTTCCTGTGCTGCGCCCACCGACGGGTTCAATTCAGAGGGTAGATATCGGATCCACAGATTCCGGTCAACAGGGAGCCTGCCGGGAGCGTGCGGAGTTCTAATATCACCGCTTTGGTGATTTACGTGCAGGCTTTTGGGGAACGACTGTAATTGAATGAAGCTCCTCATCGCCATTCCGGCTCTGAACGAAGAAGCAAACATCGAGAATATTATTCAGCGCTGTCTCGGGGCAAGGGATGAGATTATCGCCAACGCACCGATCACTGAAGTCGCCATCACAGTCGTTAGCGACGGCTCCACGGATCGGACAGTCGACCTGGCCTGCCGGTACACCCACAATGTTCAAGTAGTCGTTTTCGAAAAGAATCGAGGCTACGGCGCCGCCATCCAGCACGCCTGGCAAGGATCGGATGCCGACCTTCTCGCTTTTCTGGATGCTGACGGAACTTGCGATCCCCGGTTCTTCGCCAACCTTGCCCAATCTTTGTGGAACGAACATGCTGACGTCGTGCTCGGATGCAGGCTGAACCCCGAGACCAAAATGCCGCTGCCTCGGCAGGTAGGCAATCTGCTTTTTGCAGGCCTTCTCACTCTGCTCTCTGGCCGTCGCATTCGCGACACTGCCAGCGGCATGCGCATTGTTCGGAGAGAAGCCTATAACCGATTGCGCCCCTTGCCTAGTGGTCTGCACTTCACCCCGGCCATGAGTGCACGTGCGCTACTCGATCGCGAAGCTCGCGTTAAGCTTGTCGAAATTGATATGCCCTACCACGAGCGTGTAGGCGACTCCAAGTTGAAGGCCGGCCGGGATGGCCTCCGCTTTTTGGGGGTGATTACCAAAACCGCTCTTATCTATCGTCCCGTCCGGCTGGCAGCCCTTCTCACCGCGGGAACACTCACATTTGGGGTCTCTCTGTATCTTCTTCGCGGCCTCCGAAAGTAAGCTCTGTCTAAGCCGCCTTACTCAGCGCATGGACCCGAACTCGATGCAGTGGTTCGCAATCGGGGATGCCATCGGGAGAGATACAGAACTACATCAGCTTGTGTCAGGATGATAGGCCTGCGCAGCCGGACAATGTAATTGGCGGGCGAAGCAAGTAGCCATAAGAAAGGCGATGATTCCAGTAATACTCACGTGGTAATTTTTCGGAAACTGGGAATTTGTATATGACGATGGATCCTTCAGCTCGCACGAGGCGAATTGTCGAAGCCTCGCTGGTCGCTCTCGTACTGGTCGCAGCATTTGCCATTCGAATGCTTTACCTGGATGAGCGGCCGTTTTGGGTGGACGAAGCCGAGTCTTCGATCAACGCGCTAACGATTCTCGAAAATGGCTATCCGACGGATACATATCTTGGAATTCCGATTTATGAGAACACCCTGATCCAACCGTGGCCGGGAAACGCGGAGTACGAGTTTCGCGACTTGAGTTACTCAGACAAGCACGTCGCCATTTATCATGGCTGGCTTCCGTTGTACGCCATAGCGGGATCGTTTGCACTTCATGGAATTGCTCCGGATGAAGCGAATCGGGCAGGTTCGGTAAAGCATGATTTAAGTGAACGCAAGCGCCGTACCAGGGCAGCCCGATTACCTGCGGTTCTTTTTGGATTGCTATTTCTCGCGGTGGTGTTTGCCGGAGGGAGGAGGCTCTATGGCCCCGACGCAGCCTGGGCAGGACTGGTTGTGGGATCTATTTACCCGTATCACCTTGCCATCTCCCATCAAGCTCGCTATTACTCCGCTGAAGTCGCCCTGACAACGGCATGCGCCGTTTCGCTGTGGCTATTCGTGAAGGATTGCAAGTGGAAACACGTCTATATTGCGGCGGTCGCGTTTACACTGCTCTTTCACACTCATCTGCTGAGTTTCTTTGCGGCTGGTCTCGTTTGGCTGCTGGTTGCACCTCTGATCGTTCGTCAGCATGGAGGGGGCGTACGCAAGCTGGTCGCTTTCACGGTACTTGTGGCCGCGGGGACGCTGCCGTGGATCATCGCAACGGAGTTCTACCGACAACAGGGGCGCATCCCGCGTGCCTGGCCATTGTTGAATCTCCCGGCCGATTTTTGGCGATATCCGCCTGTTCACGCGTCCTCGGCGATAGGGGCATCCTCCTCGCGTTGCTGACCGCTTGGGTGGGTGTGATGAAGCCCCGTGTTTCACGACGTCTGGCGACGCCCGCAAAGCAGCTCGGCCCCGTTCTTTTGTTTCTGGGTGTTTGGGCTGCCTGTGGATACGCGACGTTCTTCGCATTCGCGCCAACGGTCAGTTTCGACAGAAGCCGGCTAAACCTGAGTTACTGGGGACCGCTGTTTCTGCTCGCGTCCGTGGCCTCCGCGGCCATCGCGCGTGTCCTGGTACCGCGCCATTCGGTAGTGCTGGCTCCTATGGTCCTATTGGTGATTTTCTTCGTGACGGGCCACAAGCTGAATTGGCACGAGACGTTTTCGGGAGGCTCCTGGAAGGAGGATGCAATCTTGCTGGACCAGCTCGGGGCCATGCCTTTGGAGCGCACGACAAAATTCTACGCGGCTCCAAACGACCATTTAATTCTGAGCTTCTACTCAGGACTTCCGGTGCAGGACATCACTCCAGTGCGAAAGCCGTATCTGGATTCGTACAGGGGTGACATCGTTTATATCGACCGCACCGTTTCCGTCGACACTGGTTTACTTACCGCGGAAAGCGTCCGGGCGGCGGCTCTTCGAGATGGCTTACGGCTGTCGCCGGAAGCTGCAGAGACATGGTCTATCTTGCTGCGCACGCGCGATTATCGCGAAGCTATGCTGAAATCACTTTCACGTGGCTCGCCACACGAGATTGAGCCGGTACCCCCGTTTGGGGGCAGCTTCTGGATGCACATCACCGCAAGCTTCCATCAGTATTTGCAAACTCCTCCTTGGAGCTTGTGACCAGAGGCTTTGATATAAGCTCGTGGTCGGACTGGCGTGTTGTGCTGAAGTATCGATACGTTGGACCAGCGGCGCGCAGTGGTACTCACGCCAATTACGCTGCGCGGCTGCGCGGAGCTGATGCTGTCATCCTGACACGAGCACGAGCTGACACAGCTCTGTATCTCTCCCGATGGCATCCGCCGGATGCGAACGACGGCATCGAGTTCCGGTTGGTGCGGTGAGTAAGCAGTAAACGAACCTAGACGGGGTCGCCTTCGGAGGCCGCGAAGAAGATACTAGAGACCTTAGATGTGATTGCTTCCGCGTTGAGAAGGGCTGCCAGCCGGACGGGACGATAGATGAGAGCGGTTCTGGCCCTCAAAAAGCGCGCAGCAAGGCACTACCGAATCAACCACACCAAGTTGTTCGCAGATCGGCAAACGCACATCAATGGCATCGAGAATTTCTGGAATCAGGCCAAGCGGCATATGCGTAAATTCAACGGTTTCCCAAGTCCCGCTTCCCGCTCTTTTTGGAGGAATGCGTATGGCGATTCAACCCCAACCCAAAATCACAGTTAAACCAATTGAATTCAATAGATTAAAACAGTATCTCACGATTAGTTATCTTCTGCTTATCTGGTTGTTTCAGCAGAGCCCAATCGGTTGTGGTTCAGGCTTTTCCGGGCGATATAGGACGGTCAGATCCGCCCCGAATCTGCATGTAGGGCACGGGTCTACGTGCGGCTCCGAGACCGAGCAGGGTTTGAAAAGCGGCCATAGGTGTCTGGCGGCGACTGTGACGGAAAACGAACTCATCTAGGTAAACCTGGAGTTGCTCGCGACTCACGCCGTGATAGGTCCCGATCAACCACTGTTGCAGGTTCCCAATGGACCGATCAGCCAGTGGCACCACCGATTCGAGCCTTCGCGAAGGTCGCTTTACCGGGGGCTGGATATGGGGAACATGCCGGAATCCCACTTGTTCAAAACGGGTGAAGCTTTTGAGCCCGTCCGCGTAGATGGTCGAACCGGAAGCCACACTTTGTTGGACAAACGCATTAAAGGTGTACGCGTCTGAGGAACGCACCTTTTTTGCTGCTGAGTATTTGTGATGGACTCTGTTTATGAGCGGAGAGTTTGGAGCAGTGGTTGGTCGTCGTGGCCGAGCGGAGATAGAGCGGCTGGCAAGTTTGTATGGGACGAGGACGAAGTGAGTTCTGCGGGAGTCACGGCATGGCGTTGAGCACGCTGAACCGCCATCTGAAGAAGCAGCAGAATCGGCAGAACCAGGCTGGAAGCAATGGCGTCGCGCAAGGTCGTTTGGTAGCGGTGGAACTGGCCTCTGCTGTGACTACAGTTTCTGCCGGTGAGTACCCCGGCGCGTTGACGGTGTTATTGTCCAACCGTCGCCGAGTAGAAGTCAGTCGCGGCTTCGATGCTGCGACGCTGGCTCAACTGGTGACTGTGCTTGAGAGGTTGTAGTCGGTGTTCGGCCTGGGCGCGGCGACGCGGATTTATCTTGCGCCGGGCGCAACCGACATGCGCAAGGGGTTCAACGGCCTGTATGGTCTGGTGCGCGATCAACTATTGTGCGATCCCTTGAGCGGCCACCTCTTTCTATTTTCCAATTCGCAGCGCAATCGTTTGAAGGTTCTTTTCTGGGATACGACCGGCCTGTGGGTGTGCGCGAAAAAGCTCGAGAAAGGCCGATTTCACTGGCCCAAGGCGGGCGGCACGCAAGGCAAAATTGTACTAAGTCACGAGGAGTTTGCGATGCTGCTGGGTGGAATCGACCTTGCGCAGACGCAGCGTCGGCGATGGTATCGCAAGCCCGTCGTCGAGGAATCAGGAAGCTCACAAATTCCCGCATAAACACTGCACAAAATGATTGTACTCAATACACAGGTCTGTTAATCCATAGACATAGTGAATGCGCCCTTCCATTCTGCGACGCCGTCAAATCCGACAACTCCTATCGCTCCATCCGACGCAGAGATCATCGAACAGCTGAAGCAGCAGTTGGATGCCACAACGCGGCACCTGAATGTGACGTCGCAGCGGCTGCAACTTTCTGAGCTTCGAGTCCAGTTGCTGGAAGATAAGCTGCGCCAGCAGCGGATCGTGAAGTACGGGCCGGGCAGCGAGAAGTTGACCAACCAGCAGTTGGAACTGTTGGAGCTGGAGCCCGGGGTCAGCAATCTGGAAGTCGCGGCAGAGGGCGAACGCGAGGTGCTGCCAGCAACGCCAGACAAGAAGAAACGCAGGCATCCTGGCTGTCAGACGTTGCCTGCGAATCTTCCTCGCGTGGAGCGAGTGATTGCCTGCACGTCCGAGCAGTGCGTGTGCGGTGGCTGCGGGCGATCGACAGCGGTGATCGGCTACGAAGAGAGCGAGCCGTTGGATGTTGAGCCGGTGAAGTATTTCGCGCTGGTGACCAGGCGCGAGAAGCGCGCATGCAAGTCCTGCGAAGAACGCGGCGTAATTGCCGCACCGCTGCCGCCTCGGATCATCGAGAAGAGCCTGGTCAGCGATCAGGTGATCATCGATGCAATCATCAGCAAATACTCGAATCACTGTCCGCTGTATCGTCAGAGCGTGATCTTGCTGCGCGATGCAGGCATCGACATCAGACGCGCAACCATCGATGGCTGGGTGATGCGCGTCGGGGAGTTACTGATGCCTCTGGTCGCGGTCATAGGCCGCGAGTTAGTCAGGGCCCGGCTATCTGTGGCAATACGGCACTCCGGGCGGCGCAGCAATCTTCGAGTTCCGCATGGGGCGCGGGCGCGAAGGGCCTATATGCTTTCTGGAAAACTTCGCAGGCATTTTACAGACCGACGCTTATGCGGCTTACGACCGTGTCGGCGGACCAAAGATGGTGCATGCCGCATGTTGGGCGCACTTAAGAAGACGCTTTGTAGAGGCGATCAAGCTCAATCAGCAGGATGTCGCCTCGACACGAATCGTGGCGCAGATGGCGAAGCTGTTTGCCATCGATGCCCAGGCACGCGACGAAAACATGAACTTCGCTGCCCGTCACGCGCTGCGCATGGAACGGGCTGCGTCGGTGCTCAGCGAGCTCAAGGCGCAGATCGAGGCTGCCAGCCGAACGGCACTCTCATCGAGCCCACTCGGCAAGGCATCTTCCTACAGCCTTCGGCTGTGGCACAAGCTCACTCGCTTCCTCGACTATGCAGAGCTGGAGCAGAGCAACAACCTTGCGGAGAACTCCATGCGCCCGGTGGCGATTGGCCGTCGCAACTGGACCCACATCGGTCACGAGAAGGCCGGACCACGCGTCGCAGCAATCCTCTCCATCGTCGAAACCTGCCGCCGACTCAAGATCCCGGCCCGTCAGTACCTAGCCGCTGTCCTGCCAGGGCTCGCCAACCTATCCATCCAGAGACTTCCACAACTCACTCCCACCGCATGGGACGCTAGCAATCTGTAACTGTCAATGTGGTTTTGCCTGACGGATACGGATCACCAGCATTCTGAGTGCTGACATCCCACTCACTGGCAGGATTTCCCGTCAGGCAATTTTCGGCAACGGTCCCATTCGTTGGATTGCTGCATTGGGAATGCAATTGCTCGACAGAACTGAACAACACGACCATCATCACTCCGAGGAATTGGAGGATTTATGTTGAAGTCATTAGAATTGCCTCGAGTCGGCCTTGGCTTCCTTAAGAAGTTGGTCGTAGCCCGAATTGAGCTTAGTTAAATTCCCTACAATAGCGATATCGATCGGCCAAACTTACTTTCCGTGCTCTCTATAGTGTTTTGTAAGTGGAATACATTTCATAAAAACTTGGTGTTCCGGTATCCAGTTTCTGAACACTCTTTCAACCGCGATGCGGGCAGTGCGACGCAACCTTCCTAAACAAGGCATGTAGACAGACATCAAAGGTTTCGTTCCTGTACAGGCAGGTCGTCGATACCTTCCTTAAACTCCTGGGAGGCAACGGAACCAGAACTAAAATAGGCCGACCAGTCAGCGGGACGTGGAGATAGCACGACTTCATTCCCCTGCTTGCGAATGAAGACCTCGGAGGTAGCGAACTGAAACTCTTTCGCAAGCCGGACTGCCTGACTACGATTGTTCAGAAATCTTGGCTGTACGCTTGGCCCAAAACCCAAAAACTAAGCCGCTATGAAGTTGAGAGATCGCCGCCTGCCGTGGTTCTCTGGAACGAGAGAGGAGAGTCTGGAGATGGCGAAGCGAGGACACGGCGAAGAGGAGATTCTGCGAGTGTTGCGGGAGGCGGAGTCTGGGGACACGGTGGTCGAGGTCTGCCGCAAGCATGGGATCAGTCAGCAGACGTTTTACCTGTGGAAGAGAAGTATGCGGGGTTGGGATTGGAGGACCTGCGACAGTTGCGCGATGAGAACGCGAAGCTGAAGCGCCTGGTGGCGGACCTGAGTCTGCACCGGCATATCCTTCAGGAGATCGTCGCAAAAAAACTATAAGGCCTCGTGCGCGACGCGAGCTGGCGGAGTGGGCGCAAGCTGCTGCCCATTCCTTGAGCCAGCGGCGGGCGGCAAGGCTGATTCCGATCGAGCGGATGACCTTGCGCTACACCCATCATCGCGATCCGCAGGAGGCCTTGCGCGTTCGTCTGCGAGAGTTGTCCGGGAGTCGTGTGCGCTACGGTACCGGCGGCTGACGGTGCTGCTCAAGCGCGAGGGCTGGCAGGTGAACGCGAAGCGGATCTACCGGCTGTACCTCGAGGAGGGATTGATCGTGCGTACGCAGAAGCGAAGAGAACGGGCGCAACGGCAACGCGTTCCGCTCGGGCGGGCAGCGCGTCCCAACCAGAAGTGGAGCATGGATTTCGTCGCGCAGAGACTGCCGGACGGACGCTGGCTTCGCGTGCTGACGGTCATCGAGCAGTTCACACGGGAGTGCCTGACGCTGTTCGCCGACAAGGCCCTCAGCGGCGAGAAGGTGGCCGCGGCGTTGGACAAGATCGTCATCCTGCGAAGCACTCCAGAGTCGATCACCGTCGACAACGGGACCGAGTTCGCAAGCAAGGCGATGGACCTCTGGGCCTACAAGAACGGCGTGCATCTGGACTTCATCCGGCTTGGCAAGCCGGTCGAGAACGGCTATATCGAATCGTTCAACGGCAAGCTGCGGGACGAGTGCCTGAACCTGGAGATCTTCTTCACCCTGGCCGACGCTCGTCGATCGCGCTTGCCAGTGGCTCGGATGGGGTCAATTAAGTGTTGATGGATCGGGACACTATAACCCGGTCTGGAGCGAGGACCCTGGGGTAAGGCGACAGCCTGAACGGTGGCATGACCAAGGATCATCCTCCCGACTCTGAGCGGGGATAGGGATGTAACTCTACGGTCATGCGAAGGATGGATGCAAACCAACCAAGCGATTGTGTATGCCGGGAGCAGGCTTAGGCGAAAGCGGGGAAGGGAAGGTCCCTCAGAAGTGCCGGCCTTGAAGCCGTACTGGGGAAAACCCACCGTACGGAATTTTAGAGAGGACGGAGGAAACAGCGGCATCATGCGAAGGCCGCTCAGCGTCTCCGTCCTACTCGGCCATTTAAGGGAGTCCCTCCAAGAAACTCCAACGCGTGAGCCGCCGAGCACACCGGGAGGAGAATCCAAATGGACGAGTATTGACCCCAGCAGGTAAAGCCGCGGGCGTGGCGGTCGGCACGGTGTTCCCGCACCGCCTGCTCGAACTCGTGGCGGGAAAACAGTTGCAACATCTGGCTGAAAATGCTCGATACTCGTGTCAAATGCGCACCTTTTCCGCGCCAGGAAAGTATCGACAAAGGTACATCTTAATACGGTCATAGACCTAGAACGATATCCGGGTATGTCTCAAGGAGTACACCCTCGAGCCGCGTCTGCGGTTTGACGTGCGTGTGTCACTGGGCCAACGAACAGATTAGCGTCCGAGGCAGGAATTCCCAGCTGGCTGAAAAACACCTCGGACATATTGAAATCAGTGTGGACAAGGATCTGTGCTACCCCTCTCTCACTTTGATGGCATTCAGGACTGGAGCGACTTTCATGAAGTTTGGACGGGCACCGACCACGTGAAGCACCTTCACAGTCACCCTCCAATCACAGAAGTTAACGTTAACTGTTCGACTTATTTATGCCGCCACAATGACGTCGCTCCAAACCACTCACGCGCAGACAGAATGCTTCCAGAAGATCTACGCTCCTATCCCAACAGAGTTGGCGCACTGCGCTACCGCCTGCCTTCGCGATCCGTATCCTCGCCTGGTCATCTTCAAGAAGCTGGCAGAGATTGTGAGTTAGTGCTTCCGCGTCTTTCGGCGGCGAAAGGAGGCCAGAAACATCATGTTCCACGTACTCTCGAATTCCGCCATTATCGGTGGACACGATCGCGCAGCCGCACGCGGCAGCCTCGGTTGCTGGGAGTGACCAGCCTTCGGATAAACTTGGGTTGAGGAAAATGGATGAAGCGTTGAGGATCTGCGACACAATGAAGTTCTGCGGTGGATTGCGATTGAACTCAATCCATTTCGGAATCGATGAGTCTGGGCGGTCGGTACTAAAGAACACAGCTTCTAGGTCGCTAAATTTCTCCTTTGCACGGACTAGAGCTCTTATGCCGTCCTCGGACGCCTTTACTTTAGATCGTGAGAAGGCCATAGCCACCCGGCGCGGTCGGTTCTGAATGCTTTTAGTAATGTGGTACTGCGAATGATCGATTGCATTGGGAATGTAAGTTAGCCTGCCCGATCCTAGTTGCTCTCCCAACTCTTTCAGCCATCTGGCGATTACAATCTTGTCAATGGGTAACCGCCAGGTTGCATCGACCATCTCTTTATTCCCGCGCCAGGTTTCATACCCTTGGATCAGGTAACAATGTGTTCCCTTGCGAGATCCGCACTTTTGGATCGACGCGACCGTGTCCCAGCCTGTGGCGAAGAGTACATCGGCGTCTGGGATGTGCTTTTCATGAGAATTGGGCACAAGAAGCATCGTTACCCGTTGATCAATTGGGTGCCACCTAATGGATGGGTGCGAGAATAGTCCACGGACTCTGGTTAGTTGGGAGCGAATAAGCTGTCGAGTTGTAATCGGCTCGGGCGGTCGATAATTGAGATAGAGAGGGTGAACAATAGCCACGGTATGCCCCCGCCGCACAAGTCTGTTTCCGTATTCATAGACGACCTTCGCCCCACCCGAAGGGGCTGACGGCCAAGAGGGCAATAGAAAGGAGATGCGCATGCTCACGAATCCAGCGGAAACACCTGGTCAGACTGGGTAGCCTTAGTACAAACAGGAGAGAAATACTGGTCGCGATCGCGACGAAGGTTTATTGCGGCAGCAAGCACGCTGAGATGACTGCCCACGCACAAGTCCGGATGAAACCGACGAAGGGATTCGGCGCTCAGCTCGGATCTTATCGCGAGCCACGATTCCCGATCTTGGACCAGGGAGCTCATAGCATCAACTAGCTGCTCCCGATTGCCTTGTTGTTTGTAGCAGGCGTGCCGAATCGCGTTCCAATTCACCGAAAGAGGATCACCAAGAGGATTGCCGATGAGGTATCCACGTTTTCCACCGTTCCCGACCTGCTCACGGGCGCCGCCGACGTCGCTGAGCACCACTGGTAGACCTGCGTAGAGTGCCTCCATCGATGCAAGGGACCAGCCTTCAAAAAAGAATCAAGCACAAACCCGTCGGCCAAAGCAAGCAATTCTGCGGGCTTTGGGCTGTAGTTACGCAGGTGAATACGTTCCCGGGCGCGCAAGCTCGCACGCAACCGCAGAATTTGGGCCAAATAGACAGGATCGTCTGCAGCACCGGCGATGAGAAGGTGGGCTTCGGGGTGTCGCGTGGCCACGTCATCGAACGCCACGACCAGTCCGTAGGTGTTCTTCTGCAGGGAATGCCGCGCGAGACATAGGAAAATGTACTCACTCTCGATGCCCCACCGCGTCCGGGCGGCATGCCGGTCTGGCGGCGTGCGATGGCAATCGTCCACGCCGTTCGGGATAGTCAGCACCCGGTCGGCGGGAAACCCCGGATTCACGGTCAAGTATTGTTGCCGAAGCAATTCGCTGACAGCTACGATCGCAGTGAGTAGGCGCCCACGCTCGGCGACGCTCGCCGGATTTGCGTCGAACAGTGAATGCATGCCGTGCAGGGTCTCAACACAAGGAATTGAGAACTGTCTCGCCGCACACAACACCCACATCGGGACGCCATGAACACTTACAACGTCCGGTTTCCAGCGTCGCAGCCAATCGGTGCCAGAACTCTCGCCGAGTTGAACGGTCTCGACTCCAGTTGCAAGCAACTGGCGACCCAGCCTCCCCGTGGGTGCGCCCCCGGGGCCGCCTTCTGGCGAAGCGTGCAAAACTGCTACAGTGACTCCGGCTCGTGCCAAACGCGTGGCGAGAAAGAACACTACTTCGTCCATCCCGCCGGTGTCGAGGCACGAGGTGGCGAGGAGGTATTTCATCCCAATTTCCCTGTGTATCGGCTCTGGGCTGCCCCCCGCAGAGCAGCTCTCGGTTCCGCTCGTACTTCCAACGACGAGCACCCCTGCACACCGTTTTCCTCTCTGTCGTACCTGCTGGGGGCATCTATTGTGCTGCCGCAGTTCAAGAACAACGGAGTTGACCAATCCGGAAGTGCAACGCTGGAAACTTCAAATTTCACCGCTTTTCTCAAAATCCTACCCACGGCACGCCGGAGCGGCTTTGGCAAGGGCAGACTGCAGCGCTGGGCAGCTAACACCAGCCCGTCAACGATCCTCAGATACCGCAAACCCCTCAATGTGATCCCCATGACATTCTACAGACCGCCTTGCCGGCTCTTTCCGAGAGCGCTCTGCAGGATGTTCCACACTTGCAGTCCCACTGCTCGTTTGCACTGGAATTTAATCCAGGGCCATGTCATCACAACCTCCCAAGACGTGCCCAGGGCGAAATCGCGCAGCTGCTCCAAAGCCTCGTTGTCATTCTCGTTGAACGCAGAACTGGCAAATCCGACCGCGTCAGAGGCCAGCAACCGGTAGATACGTCTGCGGGTACGGGTGGCATGTTGCAGCTGCGTGCCGACTTCGCGGAAGAAGTAGTCCAATGCAAGCTTTCGCTGCTCAAGATCCGCAAGGTGACTGTAGGAGTTCGACATATTCCCACAATGGCGGCGGTAAACTGCTTGGTAGGCGTTGACAAAGCCCACTGATCCCTGCGCGGCTAAGCGCAACCACATTTCCATGTCGCCAGTGTGGGTCAGCTCAGGCCGGTATCCGCCAACTTTCTTCTGTACACTCGTGCGGACAACAGCCGTCGATGCTCCGACGATGTTAGTAGCGCCACTAAGCCTTATGAATTCGGGCGCTGTTAGAGCCCGGTATTCGGTGCGCTGCGAGAGAACTCCCAGCGGTCTAACAGGAATTGTGTTGATGCCATCATCTCCGAGCTGAATCAAATTACCGAATGTGAAGGTCACTTCTGGATGCTGATCCAAAAGGCGTGATGCCCGCTCAAGCGCCCCGGGGAACAGGTAATCGTCGGCAGAGAGAAGCAGGGTGTACTCAGCAGCTGTCCACTCAATGCCCTCGTTATAGGTGTAGATATGTCCTTTGTTCACGGGGTGACGCAGAAACGTCACCCGGCTATCGATCTTTTCAAGGTCACGACCTATCTCCGGGGTACTATCGGGAGAGGCATCGTCGATAATCAGCACTCGAGTGTTGTCGAGGATCTGGCTGAGAACGCTATTCACGCACTCTCGGAGGAATTGACCATAGCCGTAGCACGGAACGATAACATCGACCGAACTCATTCGCGGGCGTCCTTTGCGGCACATTGACTGCCGTGCGACTTTAGTTTGTTACTCAGCACTTACTCCGGCTCTCTTACGTGCTTATGCCATACGCAGGCCGTGCCGAAATCAGCTAGCGCTGGCAGGCGACGTAACGCGACATCATTTTACCAGCATAGCGATTCGGTCCTGGCCCCACATCCGTACAGCACGCCAGGCAGCCAATCGCACGATGCAATGCACTGCACCAAGTACGCTAGCAGTAATGTATCCGACAGCACCCGATGCTTCCGCCAATGCGGGTCCCAGGTGCGCTCGATCATGCGGAATCCTGTCTGGGGCGCCGTCCTCGGATCCATGATCGACGAGGATAACTTCTTCGATCGCCATGGTTTGCGAAAGAAGGCTCTCCACAACCGCTCTTATACGGTGAGCGCGGTTGAATATAGGTATTGCGTACTTTGACGATCCCCTAGGCATAATGACCGGCACGGCAGAGGGAGGACCAGGAGAAACACGAGCATGGGCCGGCGCAGAGACTGACAACGTGGAAATCATTGCCAGCAAGCACCACCAAACGAGTGCGATTTGATCGAAGTAGGAAATGCCAAAGAACGCCACGACATTGACAAATAATGCCGAACCCAGGAACCAGGCGAGTAGCGCCTTGCCGGTCTCCTTTCTCCAATGCGTAAGCCTGCCCATGGACTTAAAACCCCAAACGATGACGGCAAGAAACACGGCCAAAGGAACAACCCCGGACGTCACACCGATCGCGACATACTGATTCGCATGGTCCCACATATCCGGACCCCATTGCGCAGTACTTCTTGCCCCCAGAAGCCACCATTCTCCGGCATTGCGGATAAATTGATCAACAAGATAGTAACGATGAAAGCCCGACGATCCCCCAATCAAGTCGACTCGTTGGATCAGCGCCCAGACCGGCACCTTCATCAAGATTTGCAGAAGGACAAGCGTTCCTACCAACGCCCAACGCAGGATTCGCATATGCATCCGCATGGGCCACATTGCTAGGGCTAGGATTCCGCATGCATATGCAAGCAGCGGCGTGCTGGATGCGGATGCAATGACAATGACAGTAGCAGACAGAAAGCCTATCGTCGCCATAAAGCGTCTTTTCGGCGCCTGCACCCAGAGAGCGGCAAACAAAGGTACCGAAATGGCGCCGAACGTGCCCGCAAGCAGCGGATGTTGGAAGCAGCCCATAGCTCGAGGCCTCCGAACCGCCCCTCGCGCACGATGAGTGAGGCCCGTTCAAACGCTCTTTCGCCTCCCAACAGGCTGTAGAGGTTACTCCTGTGATCTGTTCATAAGCCATCAGCGTGGCTATGATTGCGCACAGGTAAGCGAGAATCTTAATTGCCAATTGGACATCACCCTCGGTGCGTATCATCGAGCGCATCAGAAAATAGGCGCCGAGCGTCGTGTAAACCGTGCCGCACCGATTGATAATTGCTTCGCTAGAACCGCTCCACAATGTGATGTAGTCGATGGCATCGATAACCGCGAATAAAGTCACCAACGTGTCGAGGCGATTCCAAGCGCTCCCAAGGATCGCCACCCCGGATGTGAGTGCTGTGACGATAACACGGAACCACGACGCAAGGATAAGCCAGCGAAGCATCTGGAAATGAAGTGGACCCATCACGGATACTTGGTCCATGGGAATCAGAATGCTAGCAGTTAAGAAGGGAATAATTATGCGCTTTCGCGGCAAAACAAAAATCAGAATTACAGCGATCACTACCGCGCACCCGACGAGTGGATGAACGTAGCTATGATGTGCAGAAAGGTCCGGATTCATTGGTGTGACCTGCCCCCGATTTCTAACCACCGATAACTGGAGTTTCTCCGTTTTGGTTTTGCTTTGAGATTATGACCTCCCCGGAAAACTCGACCAGTGGAAGCTGGAGTTCTCTCGTAATCTAAGCGGGAGGACGAACGATGAAGAAGAACCGGTACACGGAAGAGCAGATCATCGGGATATTGAAGCGGCATGAAGCCGGGGTGAAGACGGCGGACTTATGCCGGGAGCACGGGATCAGCGCGGCGACGTTCTATAGCTGGAAGTCGAAGTTCGGCGGCATGGATGTCAGTGAAGCGCAGCGGCTGAAGGCGATGGAAGACGAGAACCGTGGTGGCGAGCTGAGTCTTCACGGCGAGGCGCTGAAGGCGGTGATCCGAAAAAACGGCTGGAGCTTGCCAGTCTAAGAGAAGAAGTTGCGTTAGTCTCGGTCGGGTTCCGGCTGAGCGAACGCACGGCCTGCAAGCGGTTGGGTATGGAGCGGTCGAGCTACCGATATGAGCCTCGACCAGACCGCAACATCGCACTGCGCGAGGAGTTGGTGAAGCTGGCGCGGCAGAAGCCTCGCTACGGCTACCGACGGTTGCATGCGTTGCTGAGTCGTCGCGGTCACGAGTTGAAACGTGAAGCGTGTCTACCGGCTCTATGTCGAGGAAGGTTTGGCTGTCCGGCGCAGGAAACGCAAGCGGCTGGTGCGGGATCGAGGTGAGCGCCGGGCAGGGAAGCAAAATTTTATGAGTGCCTTTTGTGACTTGCGCAAGCCTTGATTTCATTGGGTGCACGATTTATCCTCAAACTTACCATCTGTGAAACGTTTGCGAAACCTCCATCGAGCAAGCTCCGTGGTACTCCAAGCCTAAAAGGCCCGTGTACCCTTGCATTCTCTCCATGCAAGGGTACATAGTAGACCCTCAGGGAACTAAAATCTGTGGCCGAAAAGAACGAAAGTCTCGCGAGCGCCTATAACCGCATGTACAGTCAGGCGCACTATTTTCGGTATCATTCCTTCCTATACCGCAAATGCGTTAAATCCATCATCCGAAAAACTGGACTCCGGCGAGGGGCGCACGTGTTAGATGTCGGCTGTGGTCAAGGGGACTTTTCTGGGTTATTCGGGCATCTGGGATTTCAGGTCGTCGGAGTAGATTTTAGTGCGGAAGGCATCCGCCAAGCACAGGCAAAATACGCAGCCGACAACGTGCGATTCGAGGTAGGAGACGGCTTACGGCTCCCGTATCAAGGAAAGTTTGATGCAGTTTTCGTTCGAGCGTTGTCGCTCTATAATGTGCCGGGACTGGAAGGTACCAAAGATGTGACCGATGCCTTGCTCGGCTACCTGAAGCCAGGCGGCGTTTTGATCTTCGCCTATCCGAGCAACCAGTGCCCATGGCGGAAGCGCAGCACATGGATTTGGCATTCGCTTGCCGACACGCGGAGGTGCTTTGTGGGCTACCCTAACGCCAAAGTCTACTACACTATACGAGCACTTCCGCTGCCGTCTTTTCTGGCAGTCCTTGTCAGCAAAATGACGGGGATTGGTGGGGAACTGGTGGCGTTGATCTGCCGTGCAAGTCGCAATGCACATACAGGGCGCGTGCCCCCGAGGGCGGCGACGGGCTTCCGTGATCGTCAGAAGGCTCGATGCGCTGGCGCAACACGACGCTGGTGGGGTGAGGGGGCTTCTTCATTATCGGGCGTAACTCGTTAAGGCGTCCCGTGACGGAAATCAACCTAGGCGAAAACGATTACAATCGCCGGATATAACGGTGAAACTCCTTGCTTCATGTCTTCTGGTCGGTTGAGAAGGATAACCGTACGGTCGATCTGAACGGCGGGCTACAGGCGCAAATGCTCTTCTTGGGCCGGGACGCGAGCAGCCCGCGTCCGGTCGCGGCGGCAATTAAAATCACGAACATCGGGAAAGATAACGTGTTCCTGTTCTTCTATGGGTCGCTGTCGGCGATTGGGATCGAGCGCAGGAACCGCGTCTGATCCGTCCCAACCAGGAGTGGGCGATGGACTTCATCGTCGACGGCCTGGCAACCGGGAGGATGGTCCGCATCCTGAGCGTCGTCGATGCCTACACGCGCGAGTGCCTTGCGCTGGAGGCGGATACCAGCCTCGGTTCGGGACGCGTGACCAAGGTGCTGGAGCGGCTGATCGGAGAACGCGGCAAGCCGGAGATTCTGCGCTTGAACAGCGTACTAACACAGGAAGGAAAAGCTGGAGAGAAGAGAAGGTTCCCTAGCATCCCGTATGGGATGTTCTTGATGACGACTGTACCTCCAAGTGGCTTCCACGAGCAAGGGCTGAGCGTTCGACCATAGCGACACGAGATCTGCCGAGGGTGCGCAGTCTCCACTGTACTCAAAATGAAATCTCAACCAAGTGGAAGGCCGGATCATTATCTACGAGGTCCTCACGGCCTCGACGGCCCAGGTGAAGCGGCTCTTCCACTTGGCGCCGCTGCTTCATAGAAGCAGCGGAAGTCGGTTCCGGTCTTGATGATCCCATGGGCCACGCGAGCCATCTTGGCAGCTACGGCGACATACGCCATGCGCTTGCGGTCGGCACTCAGGGGATCACGCCGGAGATATCGTTCGAACTTGTCTCGGAAGCTGTTCTCACGCAGACGCACGGCCACGGTGGCGGCCATCCAAAAGGCGCAGCGTAGGCGGGCGTTACCGTACTTCGACAGCTTGGTGGTTCCCCGGAACTGGCCCGACTGCTGGGTCGAGAGATCGAGGCCACAGAACTTGAGGAACTGACGATGGTGATTGAAGCGACGCAGGTCACCGGCTTCGGCAAGGATCGTGAGCGCCAGGATGGGACCGATGCCCGGTATCTGCTGGAGACGTCGGAAATCGGCGTTGTCCTTGAGATGACACGCAGCTCGTTGTTCCAGCTGATCACGTAACTGACAGAGTCGGATCATCTCACCGAGCACCACTCGGAACATGGCAACTGCTTCTGAGTCCATCTCAACCGGGATACCGATCGAGGACTGAGCAGTACGGTAGATGTCTTCGAGCAGCCGCTGTTTACTGACCTTGCGTCCGACAACCGTCCACGCTTGCTGGACAAAGTCTTCCATCGAGAGGCGTGCAATCAGAGCAGGCGTGGGGAAGACCTGAAGGAAGACTAAGAGCCACTCAGAACGTGAGGCATGATAGTACCGCTCGATCTCCGGAAAGTAGAGCGGCAGGTAATGGGTCAAGAGCCGATGCTGCGTCCGTGTCTTCTCCAGCGAGATCTGAGCATAGGTCAGCGACAGCTCCTGAAAGTCATGGATCTGGTTCGTGAGCGGGTCATGGTAGTGCTGAGTCACGCCAGTCTTGAGCAGATGAAGCAGGACTTGGGCGTCCTTTGGATCATTCTTGTCCCAGGAGTTATGCATCGCTTCACGGGTACGGGCCACGGCTAAGGAAGCGATCAACTCCAGATGGAATCCTTCGCTCTCAGGAAGTGGGCAAGTGGCCGATGGTAGTTGCCGGTGGCCTCGAAGACGACCCGCACGGGATGCTTCAGGCCATGGAGGTAATCGGCAAAGAGCCGGAACTCGGCCGCAGTGTTGGGCAGAATCAGGCGCTTGCGGTTCTTCCATCCCGGCGCTTCAATCAAGACATCGTGACGCAGCTTGGCGATATTAATGGCTACCAGAACCGCTGGCGTTTGAGTAGGCTGGACAAGGGACATGGCTGGTTCTCTCCTAAGTGAAACTAGGCATACGTTCAGCTTAGGAGCCAGCCATGGCCCAGGAAGTCGGATCTCGGTCGCTACGCTCCCTCGACCCGACTTCCTGCCTTCCTCGGACTCTTCCTTCCAAGTGCTTCGTGTGGTGCTACGGCCCGGAGTTCACTTCGCGGCGCATGCTGGGCTGGGCCGAGGACTGGAAGGTCGGGCTGGTACACATCCAACCCGGCAGGCCAATGCAGAACGGGCACGTCGAGAGCTTCCACGGGCGACTGCGCGATGAGTGTCTGAACGCCAGCTGGTTCCGCACAGTCAACCATGTACGAAGCACCCTGGCTAGCTGGCGGCGCCAGTACAACTGCGAGCGCCCGCACCGCTCGCTCGACTACAGGACGCCGGAGGAGTTCCGGCAGAGAGCAGGCTATGCAGATGTGGAAAGCAGAGAACGCTTCCCACATCCGCACAGCCTCGACTACGACGGCTGCGACATAATCTCAAAGCAAAACCAAAACGGAGAAACTCCAGTTATCAGTGGATGAGAAATCAGGGGCAGACCCCGCTCACTGAACCATCCCCGTCAATTGGGTGGGCGTACTTGGCCGAAGACCCCCAAATTGGAATGCTCCTCTGCTTGAGGTTCGCTGTACTCCATCGGGATCGACATTGTATGGAGAGGGCAGTGTGGTCCATGTATCTGTGTCGTTTGCAAGATGGTAGTCGCCTGACGCCAAGTTGACGAATGGATTGGCACTCGCAACTTGATCGTGAGCTCCCGTCGGCCAGTTCCACGAGACAGAAGCGTAGTTATAGTCGTAGGTGCCGGAAGGGGTGCCGTTGAACGTATCCGTGGCCGCGTTGTAGAACAAGTTGTTCGCAATCTGCCATCCGCTCGTAGACCCGCCGCTAGGGATGGAGAGGCGAACATCACCGTTGATGAACGTATTGTTGTATATCTTCCAGTTGGTCAGATGCGTGGTTCCGGCAGAATCCATAGTCCCAAACGCGCCATTCCCACCACCAGCAGTCGTGCCAATGTTGAAAAAAACATTTCCGTAAATCTGCATGTTGTCTTCAGTAACCCCGTCACCACCAGCCATGACTAATCCGGTTCCTGCATAGCCGTTGAAATAGTTGTAACGAATAGTAAGGTTGTCAGCACCCCATATCGAAAACTGTTCTCCGTGGTGAGCACTGGAACTCCAGTTAGTATCAAAATAGCTATACTCAATAATCCAATTGTTGATATTGTCGCCAGCCGGATGAAATGCATTCTCACTTCCGTGAAAATAACAGTAGGACCACGTATTATTTATCGAAGCAAAGTCATCCGATTCATAAACACCGAACTGCTCAGTGTCCGTTCCCGGTCCCGGTGTCATAATCTCTACATTGCGAAAGGTGTTATTAGTTGCTCCTCTGGTTTGAAAGCCGATCTGAATTGCATAATTAGGGGCTGTTACTCTGAAGCCTAGATTCGATTTAGGCCATTTGGTTGCTCCCGGCGTGATTCCGTCAAGAGTGTAATAACTCTGAGTAAAAATCCAACCATTAGTCCATACTGCTTGGGTGGTCTCAAAGGTAGAGTTCCATCCAGCGATGAGATCATCCCGGTAGGGGTAGCACTAGAGGCTTTGCGAATGGTAATCAGGGTTGTCCCGCTTAGTGCGTCGGCAAACGTATGGCCGCTGCTATAGGTTCCGCCAGCCACAACATACGTATCGCCACGAACCAAGTTTGTCGGTAGCGAAGTGTAGGCATTTGTCCAGTCTGCCCCGGATCCGTTTCCAGATGCTCCAGCTGTGACATAATGATTAGCTGCTACTGCGGAGGTCGGGCTGCCGAAGACGGTTACGGCCGCCAATACCATCAGTGATGGTATGCCAAAGACTTTCTTGATCGAATTCAATATTTCACCCTCACTAAAGATGGAGTAATGGTTTGCCCGGGATTTCCGGACGCCAAAGGACGCAGTTCTGCTAAACGAGCGGGAGGCAGGGTGGGCCGAGGGCCACACTAGATGGCAGAACAAGGTTGTTAGGTGGTTAGTTGTTCGCACAGAAGTGCGAGCAGATTGAAGAATTGTTCAAAGCACCTTAGAGGGGCCCTCCAAATCAGATTCGTTAGACATATGGAGGCAGAAAGCACAACATGGTCAATTAAGCAGAAGCACGTAGGTTGCCAAACCAATAGCTAGCCAACATCGATTGGAGAACAAAGACTTAGAGTACTGATCCCGGTTTAGGGGATCGGACCATTGCGGCGCAATGTGCAAGGTGTTGCGCAAATTCTGCCAGTCGTACTGTAAAAATTGCTAGGTTTTTGACATCGAGCAATTTCGGCGCAAATTGTTTTGAAACAGGGTTGCAGGAGATTTCGAGTTCCCCAATATCGGATTTGGTAGTGATCAACACGGCCATCACGTTAATTGGTGATCTTCAATTGGCGGGATCAATACATCCAAAGTGTTAGACTAGACCCCCGCCCATAATTCGATACCTGACGTTCTGCACAGGAGCGAATGTGAGCGAGTCATACTTCCTCAAAACGTGCTCCAATACAATGAGGCTGAACAGAATCTTGTGGTTGTCGGCCCTGCCATCCTTATGTTCTTGAAGTCGATCGCGGACAAGGGAAGGCCTAAGGTACCGAAAAATCAGCGATTCTTTGCTCGCGAAAACCTCCTCCATCCAAGGAGAGGCGGAATTTCGAAACCATCCGTCAACAACATTCGTAGCAAATCCTTTCTTTTTCCGTTTCAACAGCGACTCAGGAAGGAACTGCCTGGCGACTCGCCGGTGTAGCCACTTTCTAATTCCGTACCGTACTTTAAAGGACCCGTTAAGCCTTTCTACATATTCCACGACCTCCTTGTCAAGATACGGCACGCGCAACTCCAGGCCGTGCGCCATCGAGAGCTTATCAGCGTACAAGAGCAACTCGTCCGGTAATGAGGATCGAATCTCAAGAAACTGCAACCCGCCAAGGTCGTCTACGTCCTTCATGAGAGGCCGCAACTCCCTCCAAACTTGTGGGATTTGGTCGCAACCATCGTGCAGTACACCATCCTGAAACAGGAGCGCAGGGTGACCTCTGGTAATACCGAAAACACTTGTTGGTATCGGGCCAGGGGATCTTCAATTTCCAGCGAATATGCTGACCTGAAAAAGTATTCATTGCGCTTGCCCCACGCCATCATTGCTTTGATTCGTTCCCTAATGGGCTTCGGAAGCGCTCGCCAGTAGGTCCCATACCGAACACCCAAATGACGAAGATACCCCCGAACAACTCATCAGGCCCCTGCCCCACAAGGGCCACCTTTACGTCTTGACGCGCACGCTGGCACACGAAATACATAGGGAGGATCGACGAGGTAGTGACCGGTTCCTCGAGCGCCGAAACCACAGATTCGAGGTTCTGTTCGAATTGTGTCAGGCTCATTTCTATGCCGACATTCGGTGCGCCGAAATGTGCGGCAGTACGAGCCGCGTCTGACAGTTCATCTTCATCGAAATCTTGGCCATATCCAATCGAATACGTTCGCAAGGAACCGTGGGTCCGCGATATCAATGCGAGCAGGAGCGCCGAATCGATCCCACCGCTGAGCAACAGGCCTACAGGAACATCGCTGATCAGATGTCTCTTGACTGCTTGAGTGTAGAGGTCCAGAAGGTCGGCTTCTGCTCGGCGATCACTGGGCATCAGATCAAACGGACGTGGGGCAAACTGCCACCAACGCTTTAGCGTTGGCTCCTGTCCCTCTTCAACTGTTAGAAATGTACCCGCCGGTAATTTATAGATTCCGTCCAAAATCGTATCTGGCGCAGGAACATACCTGTAACGAAGAAACGATTCGATCGCATCAGGATTGACCGAGGCCTTTCGGGGAAGCGCAGCGAGAATGGCTCGAATTTCCGAGCCAAAAAACAGCCGCCCTTCTTCGATAGCGTAGTACACGACCTTGATTCCCATTCGGTCTCGGGCGAGCAGCAATCTCCTGCGCGTAGCGTCCCAGATCGCGAGTCCGAACATCCCATTTAGTTTTCCTAAAACATCGTCAGCCCACTCTGAATATCCATGTACAATTACCTCCGTGTCGGAGTTCGTGTGAAATCTGTACCCCCTGTCCTGAAGCGTCTTGCGCAATTCTTTGAAGTTGTAGATCTCCCCATTGAAAATGACCCACACGGATCCCTCGTTATTCGTCATCGGCTGATGGCCGCCCTCGAGGTCAATTATGGACAATCGGCGGAATCCAAACCCTATATTTCTATCGAGATAAAACCCTTCATCGTCAGGACCACGATGGACCAGAGTATTAGCCATCGGGAATACATCTTCGATAACGACCCTGCGGTCGCTTGAAAAACTAAACTGGCCACAAATTCCGCACATACTTCCTCACAGATTGCCTTCTATATTCTAGAGACGCTTCGCTCACTTCGCTTTTGTTGACCTATGCTTGGAGTTCCTTGCGCCAAGGCCATAGGGCACGCTTAATTTTGCGGTGCTGCTCTGCCCGAAGATATGACACGACTTCGGGTGGCAACAGGGTTTTCTCATTACCAAACTTAGACCGGAAAAAACCTAGCAACCCAAACATGCTTCTTAAACTTGGTCGCGGGAGGCTCAGGCGGTATGCACTACGGAGACAATAGAAGAGGGTGCTGTACCCAAGCCTGTTATACTGAATACCCTCTTTGTAAGAGGCTCTCCATGAGTTCCCATGCGAATTTCCCGTGGGCCGCTGTTCAAACACTGGATTATTTGGGATCTTGCGGACAGACCAGCCGTTCATCCGTGCCGTAATCTCTGCCGCCGCATCGATACCGCCACCTTCCAACGGCATATACCCGCCGATCTCCTCGAAGCACGCTCGACGGAACAATTGGATCGCTCCGCCTACGCTGTCATTCGTGACATCGTCCGTCATGTACCGCGAACCAAAGGGGAGATAAATTGTGCCCCTGCGATGCCCAACTGGGAATCCTCGGCAAATGCAGAAATGATGTTTGCATAGTAATCAGAGCTAATCGTGATGTCGGCGTCGAGATTACCGATCAGATCGTAGGAAATATCCATCAATAAAGAACGGCTAGCATTGAACGCTTCAACTTTACTCGCAAAGCTACGGATATTTGTATGGGAGCGCCGCCTGATGAGCCGTATAAAGTCAAAGTCAATGGAATATCTAGTTACTATTTCTGATGTTTCGTCGGAAGAGTGGTCATCCACAATGACCCACATAATTGGCTTGTGCGTCTGTGCGAGGATGGACGAGATCGTCTTTTCGATGAACCTAGCTTCGTTTTTTGCCGGGGTAACTAGGACGTACCTGAGATTCGGCATAACATGACACCGTCTTTCATTGAGAATCGCTGGAGTACTTATTGATGTATAGGTGCCGCACACAGGCTAGATGCCTTTTAAGCCGCAATCGAGTCTCGCAGTTCCGAGACCTTCTGGCAAAATATAATATAGCGACTACACCCGCCCGCCAGGCATTCGCAAACCAGAGCAGCGCCCAGTAGCACCAGCAGGACAGCAGACCATGATATTTGCGCCAGTATTGGAGATCCGCACGTTGCATCTGAACATAACAGAACAACGACGCCTGTTTGCTACTTCCGCCTCCATAGTGCACTGTCTGCGCTTCGGGAAAGAAGACGATTTTCCAGCCGGCCGCCCGAAAACGACGACACCAGTCAAGATCCTCTCCGTACATCCAGAAACGATCATCGAGTGGACCCACCTGCTGAAGCGCTTCGCGCCGCACCAGCCAGAAGCAACCATTGAGGATTTCGACCTCGCGAATGGCATCGTGTTGAAAATCACCCATCAGGTATCCCGCGAAGGTCCGGGATCGCGTAGCAAACCTGTCTAGTGCGAGCGCTCGGCAGAGCTGGTTCCAGAGCGTGGGTTCCCGCATACATGAGCGTTGAATCGCTCCGTCGGACCCGACAATCTGCGGCCCCATCATGCCCACCTCTCGATGCTCCTCCAGGTATTGCAGCATGTTGCGAAAGCAATCACTTACCACAACTACGTCGGGGTTGATGAGGAAGATGTATTTCCCATGCGTAACTGCTAATGCTAGATTATTTCCTCTCGCGAAACCAAGATTAGCTCCGCTTTCGATGAACACCACATCTGGATAATTGCGCCGAATCATCTCCGAAGTGCCGTCGCTTGAGGCATTATCAACGACGATGATTTCGTGACGATACGAGGACAATTGGTCACGTAGGGAGTCGAGGCAGTCGGCAAGCATCCGCTTGCAATTCCAACTCACGATTAGAATCGAGAGCTCGGCAGTCTTCTGAACTTCTGGATCAGATCTAGTTGACACAGGCATGATTCTCCGCCGCATTCGGAGCGGAAGTCCCTCTGGAGCAAGTCACCAAAGGTACATCGGTCCAGCCAATCCCGGTTCCAGAATGAACACGCAGCAGCAAACCGGGCAATCTTTCGCCCGGAGGCGCATTGTCCTCGAGACGCGGCACTTCTACTCCGTCAATGGTTTCGAATCGAACCGATCGGCGGACTCTGAACCATCGAACTACGTCTCTGGCATTCGCAATCCACGCGCTCCTGTTCCTGATATTGTCCAGAATCCGTATGTACGTTTGTTCCCAATGTCTCTCGGGCGCGATACTCCTATCGTGCCAGTTGATCGATACAACACCGCCGCATTCCTCCACGTGGTTCAGAATGTCATTAATCCGTCGATCGGCATCGCAAGGCTTCAGGTTCAGATACCCGGCGAGGAATAGCGCCGTATCCATGATGTGAAGTGGTAATTCAAGGAGCCGAGTCGCTCCGAGCGGCTTGTACACCTGAGTCGTACCAGATCGAAAGCCCACTGTCTCGTTGTACCCCACTGTGGAGTCGTACTCGGCTCCCGCAAGTTCGAGGTTCTTCGGTGTTTCAGAATCGAAAAATAGCCAATGCATTCGCACGCCAAGTTCCCGAATGCCAGTTGCCCGGCGAATCTCATCGAGTTCCAGTCGACCTTTGATCGGATCATGCCACGCATCCAGTCCGTGAAGCCCAACCTCACACCCTGCGGACACCAGTTCTCGGAGCTGAGTCTCTATGTCGCGAGCACCATACGCCGTAGCGCGGCCTTTCGGAGCTTGGCGAGACCCCATCTGGCCCGGATCGCCCTTGAAAGGAATCACAAAGAACGTCGACTGCATACCTTGTTCATGTTTCAGGTAGCCATCGAATCGGCGCCAAAAGTCATCGGCCAGACCCAACAGAACGAATGGCAGCTTCAGAACCGCCAACCAGTTGTGGAGCATGTTCCTAATCGACATCCGTCCTTGAAGCGAGCGGATTGGAGATCGCACCAGTGCGCGGTACAGGAAACCCAGTAGAGTGCGGCCGCAATGGTGCAACCGAATTGCCGGGTGATCAACGTCGTGCGTCAAACACGCAATCATTCGGGCCCCTTCCGGCACTGACGGGATCTCAATTAGCCTGGCTCCATTGCACACGATGAGTTCACGGAGAACACGAATATGCCATTCGAGAGTCGGCAGAGCTGCGTTACAGATTGGCTGCCCTGTCGTAAGGAGAGTATCGATTTCAAAAAACAAATCATATCCAACGCCCAACGTTGTCTGGGCTCCGCCCTCTCGATATGCGGCCGGTTGCAACGAGTCCGCCTCTCGTATTGAACAGAGGCCGTTGACAGAAAATGTCGTGATTACGCCGTAGATCGGAATCCGCGTGCCTCGATACAAGAGATAACGGCAGTCCTCTCGGGATGATCCGCTGTCCAGTGATCTGACCGATGGACTATGAGCGTCACGGTTGCGAAATATTACGATGAGCCCGGCTGTTACACCTTCTAGATTGCAAGTTTCATCGCAAATCAGAACGTCGTAATGCTTTTGAGACTCGTAGCCCTCCCAAGGAGTCTTGAATAGTTCAAAGAACTCGCGGATCACAGCGAAACGGCTTTTGTCTGCAACTACGCCAATCATTGTCTAAGACTCGACGAACTCACATCTCCCTGGGATGATGTCACTAAACCTTCACTCAACGGTTACACGCGTGAGCCACTTCTTCGACCCCGTTTTTGTTAAGGAGATCACTGACCAAATCAACAAGCCGTCGTCGCTCGATACGCCAATCGTGCTCCCGGTAGACTACTTGGCCACGTTCCGTGATTGCGGAGGCGCCGACGGGATCTGCATGGACTTCCAAAATCTGCGCTGCGAGTTGTTCGGCACTCCCCGCATCGAAAAAGTGAAGAGAACCAGGCGCGAAATAATCCTGAATTCCGGGGTATTGGGAGCAACTACTGGTCTGCCTAGCGCCAGATATTCGAAGATCCGAGTCGGGGTATTAATCTTCGTGAATGCGTTTTGCCCGTTTGGAATCACGCCGACGTCACACCTCTGTATGTCGCTCACCAACTCTTCCAATTTTCTTGGCCCACAAAAGCGCACCGCTTCCTTTAGGCCTTTCTGTACTGCGTATTCCTTTACTTGTTCTAGATACGGAGTCGCCTTCCCGTATACATGCAATTCAGCCGCGGGAAGCGTCTCTCGTACTCGTGCGAGTGCATCTACTGCTAGCTTTAGCCCATTTCTCTCGACAAGAGAGCCATGGTACATAATGACGAAGGGTTCCCGCTGCGTGCGTTCCAGATAAGACGCCGCACTATGAAAAGGAAAGATCTCGTTATCAGGAGAGTTCATGACCACGTCGATCTTGTCGGGCGGGCAGCTCCTGTTGCCGAATAAGCGCTTACATCCGATGTTGACGGTGATCACGAGATCAGCACAGCTCATGCTCCACTTTTCCAGCATCTTGATCATTCGGAGTGCGGGGCTCTTCTCGTCCAAGTCGAAGATTGCCGTCATCAGTTCGGGCATGGGGTCGTGCTGATCCAGAATAACCTTCGCACCAAGCCACTTTGGGAAGAGTGAACAGAACACGAGCATATCGGGCATGTTATGCACATACACGAGATCGTAGCGCCGCTCGAAGGAGCGTCGGGTCAGGATCATAGCAGCAATGAACGTGAAAGCGAGATATTGGTAGATGTATGAAAAGAAACCCCGGCGATGGTGTTTGATCGGGATCCGTGTGATTGTGAGATGATCGATCATCTCACGCCCAGGTGAGCCTTGCTCGGTCTCGCACAGCAGATCTACGCTCATTCCTTCTGTGAGAAGCGCGTCGACTGTACGGCGAGGACGGGGGTCAGCGGGGTAAGGCGAGAATACCACCATGGCTGCGTGTTTCCCAGAGAGCCGAGGATTTGTGGTTCCCCGTCCGACACAAGTCGCACTCATATATCGCTCAGTTGCCAAGACCACCCATTCCCTCATTCCCTAACCTTGCGTGAGTGGATCTAAAACACGTGTACCAGCACGGATAACTGCGGAATCTCTCCCTTTGTCATACTCCCGATGGATCTTCATCATGTTGGAGTTCACAATCGCGCTTAACATCTCTGAGTCGTCGAACTTGCGCAATATCTCAATGTTCGGCATTACACAGTGTCCGCCGATGATGCCCGCAAAATAGTTAACGGGAGGAAAATACTTAATTTCGCTATAAAAGGAGGTTACTTCGTCATAGTCGACGCCCGCTCTGGCACAATATCTCTCTACTTCTTGCGCCCAGCCGATAAGCAGACCGAAGTACGTGGTTTCGGAGAGTTTCGCCAATTCTGTTGTCTCTGGAGAGCCAACTACCTGGACATTTAACCCAATTGATTCAAAATGCCGGACAGCACTCTCAGCTGATTCCGAATTAAGCGCTCCCACGAACTTAGTGTAGGAACGTAAGTCCTTAATCATCTGCGCGTGTTTGCCGCGGATGGGACTGTTCACAACTTCAGTTCCGGTACGGTCGGCAATCGCGCGCGTTGTTCCTACAGCAACGGTGCTATTGATCACTGTGAGACGGGGCTTGAAAAGGTCGATATAGCGAGCAGTTTCGCCGACGAAATCGCTGATTTGGAATGGATAACAAATGTGCATGACCTCTACATATGGAGGCGGTTCTACTAGTGTGACATCCACTCCGGTGACTTCAAAGTGCTCTGATATGAGTTGCATCAGGGGCGCTCCAATTTCACCAAGGCCGATTACAACGACACAATTGCTTGAATTCACAGCGTTCACCTCCTAGTGATGATGCAGCGTAGCGCGGTTTCCGGTAGTTGTTCGAAGCCAGTCACACGTATTCTATTGATTCTCGGGTGGCTGGAGTAAGTGTTGCGAGATCATGATTACTAGCAAAGCCCAGTCCCCAGCTCTGGCATCGTTGTGGGCAGCGACGCTGTTCAGGTTCGTGGCTACGCTGTCGGCAGGGCTATAAGTGCACAAAAACGTCGGTGATCTCTTGAGATGTTAATCGAGAACTAGTCTTGCTTGTGCCTCTAACAATAGCGCGAGACTCGTCGGAGCGATCGTATGCTTGCTTTGGAACATCGCGTAGCCGCCCATAGTGGCCGGTCCGTAGCTCCCTCTCCGCTTCTCGAAGCAGAATCCTATCCACGCCGTTGACACCCAATGGGTGAGGGTCTTGGACTTGATCTCTTTTTTCGGGCATCGACACTGACAGCGTGAAAAACATCTCAATGCCCCATTTCGCCATATCTGCAATGAAGGAACTGCGACTCCAGCACATTGCGTCGGCATCACAAAGCCGAGTTTCGGAATGTGCGGATTGGCTGAAATATTTGTGATCTCTCGCTTGCTATCATCAACGTATACGCCAGACTGGAAGAGTGCCAGGTCAGGCTCATATGCGTCATAGACGCGCTGATAGTCGCAATTGGCCAAAAGCACGGTCGCGTTAAAAAATTGTAAAAGGCACTTGTACTGTTCATGCAAGTGCAGACGTATAAATTCGGCTCTGTTGGGCTGATCCCACCGGAAAAACACTAGAGCCTGTTATTAACTTTGTTCCGGTTGAGTCGAAGGTGTGAGGGAGCGACGTCCATCTCGCGCAAGATGCAGTCATGGCGAGTGGAGGCGGCTATCCAAGTGATGTTGAGGAGTGGGCATTCGTGGCGCCGTACTTGGCGCTGTGCCGCGAAGATGCCCAGCAACGAAAATACAGTCTGCGGGAAGTGTTCAACGGTCTGAGATACGTGGTGCGGACCGGGGTCCAGTGGCGGATGGTGCCCCATGATTTGTCGCCGTGGACAGTCATTTATCAGCAGGCGCAACGGTGGATTCGAGCCCAATGCTTCCAGGTCATGATCGAGGACTTGCGCATGCTGCTGCGGGAGTTCGCCGGGCGCAAGCAGCAACCGACAGCCATGGTGCTGGACAGCCGTACGCTGCAATCGACGCCGGAGTCTGGTGCGCGAGCCGGCAATGACGGAGCCAAACGGCGCAAGGGATCGAAAGTTCATGCGGCGGTGGACACCCTGGGCCATTTGCTGGCCTTGCATGTTACGCCGGCCAACGAGCAAGATCGTGAGCAGGTGGAGAAGCTGGCCGAAGCGGTCCGCAGATCACCGGTGAACATCTGGAGCTGGCGGTTGTTGATCAGGGTTACACCGGAGAGGCCGCACAGCAAGCGGCGGCCTCCCGTGGCATCGAACTGGCGGTGGTCAACATACCTAGGCTAAACGCGGCTTTGTCCTCCTGCCCCGTCGTTGGGTGATCGAGCGCAGCTTCGCGTGGGCCGCACGCTTCATACGCCTCGCCCGCGACTACGAACGGATGGCGCAGACCTTGGCAGGATGGCATTATGTGGCTTTCGTCTGTCTCATGCTCGCTCACCTATACAGATTGCTGACAGAAGTTAATAACAGGCTCTAGCTTTGGCTTGTACTTATCACACATGAGAGCAATCGACCGAACGGCCGTCCTTTGGACGGAGTACGGAGGTTAGTGTCACGAACAATCGTCGAACATGGCCAGGAACGCGCTCTAAGGGAACGAGCCTAAGCAGAACCCGCATGGAGTAGACGGCGCTCGCGATTGTAGCCAACATCCCGATGCCGGTCGCCCACAAAACCGGGACAACGTAGAATCCGCCAAAAACGAGTCCCATCAGCGCGAGAAAGGCTACAGTGTTTTGCGCGTTCTCCCTCGACCACCGAAAGCCCGTCATCCAGCGGGAGATTGGATATATGAGAAACAGATGGAAGACGTAGGATCCAAAGAAGGCAATGCCGGCTCCATTCAATCCAAACCAGCGCAGGCAGAGCCAGGCGAGTGCGATAGCTACGACCGTCCAGGAAAATTCGGCCAGAAAGAATAGCTTCTGATTCCCTTTGGCCACAATGATGAAACCCATTGGCCAGGTAACCACTTGAAGCGCGTTCCCCAGGCAGATCCAGCGCAGAAGTTCTGCTGAGGCTCCGAATTTGGCTGAGTAGAACAGCATAATCACGAGCGGGGCAAAGGTGAGCGTCGCAAGCACACCCGGTCCCGCCAGAAGAAGCCCAATGAGGGTCTGTTCGTTCACCAAGCGGTTGGCTTCGGGGTGGTTGTGGATGCTGGCGGTGAGGCGCGGGTAGAAGTTGGCGCCCATGGCTCCGAGAATGAAACTAACGTATAGTCCGCCTAGCGTCCATGCGGTCTGGTAAAGCCCGGTCGCCTCAAATCCGACCCGGCGTAACACCATGATTCGCACCGCATAGGCAACCCCCATGGTCATCAAACCGCTTGCCATGAATGCTGAGCCCAGCTTTAGAAGGGCGGAAGCCTCCTGCCGAACCTGAGAGAGCGTGACATGTGCGGGCTGAGTATCGATCTTGCGACTGTACCACCAAGACGTTAGAATGCTCATGGCCGCGACTACAACGAGCGAAGGCGCCACACCTTTCTGGCCGAAGAAGTAGACCAGTGGGATGCCGGCGCATAGTCCGAAGAACGCTCCCAAAACGTTCATCTTGGCAAGGTCGGCAATGCGTCGCATGCCCTGGATCAGGGCCCCCTGCCCGCCGGACACGAGGCCGAAGAAAACGGCGATAGACAACAGGGATACAGCCGCCGTGTGTTCTGTGCTGCCAAAGGTTAACTGGGAAATCTGCCGAGAGAACGCCAGCAGCAAAGCCGCGCCGAGCAATCCAAGAATGATGGCTGTCCGTCGAAGAACCGCTGCGGTTTGAGCGATCCGGGCTTTGTCATCCGATCCTGCCGCCTCGGCAATCTGGCGGACGCCGCTGCTGTTGATGCCCATGCCGGCGATGCTCTGAGTAAGGTTCTGAATGGACCCATAGAGACCAAACAGTCCGAAGCCGGCTGGACCAAGCAGCATCGCCATGGCCTTGATGCGTACGATACCAATCACGATATTCGCCACTTGAGAGCCGCCGATCAGCGCGGAAGACTTGAGAATCTCGTGGTAGCTTTCATTCGCTTTCATCGCGATCCGGACCGCACTCGGCGCCGGCCGAGCAGGCGGAGTTTGGAGATCGCTTGGGACAGCGATGCCTGAACAGGTGCAATCAGGAGCTGCCACCTCGCCGTTATCACGGACGGTGATCGGAATCATTTGAGCAGCACGACCAGGAGTGGAGTCAGATATCAAAGCGGGGTGGGCTACAGTCATGTCCTGCTGACGACGGGACTCGAGAGTCTCCTGTGATAGCCAATTCCTTCGAGGCACTCAATAACCCAGTCCTTTTCTTCTTCCGTCATCTCGTGAAAGAGCGGGAGAATGATCGCCGAGTCCGGCAAATATTAGTGTTCGGTAGCAGTTTGCCCCAATCGCAGCGATAGGGCGCTTCGCGGTGGATGGCGATAATGCCGCGTCGCGTCGAGATCCCGCGGTCGAGCAAGCCTTGCACGAGTTGATCGCGATTAATCGGAGCGTCGTTCGTCAGCCGCACCATGTAAGACTGATAGCTGTGGCATGATCCTGCCGGTTCCTGCGGCGGCAGAAGCCATGGAATCGATCTTAGGTGCTCGGTATATCGACGCGCCATACCGCGTCGCCTTGCCAACATCTCATCGAGCTTCTTCAACTGGACAATCCCACCGCAGCCTGTAAGTCTGTCATGCGGTTGTAGCCGACTTCGCCATAGCTCTCGGCCATCACTTTACACAAACCATGGCGCGCCAGGTCCGATAACGACACGCCGTGTGTCGCGTCCGCCTCATGTACGCAGCCAAGCCGTCGTCCGCTGCGGTGATCATGCTGCCCTCGCCCGTCGTCAGCATCTTGCACGGATGAAAGCTGAAGCAACGCAATTTGCGGCGTGCGGCAGCCCAATACGCTCACCAGGTTCGGGCTCACTTGAAGATCATTGCCTACCGTCTTGCACATGGCGCGCATCAGGATGCTCCGTATCATCGCATCAATGCTCTCTCGCCGCTGCGGAATCGCACCTGCCAGTCGCTGGATTCGCTTTTTGTAATAACTTCGTTGTCGAACATCGGCTACCTACTTCGTATAGTCCACCATCAAGATCACACGCTAAACACATGCGCTGCCGCCAACAGCGCTTCAACCACACGCTGCTGCGGGGCAGCCAGGCTGGGATACATCGGTAGGGAAACAATCCTCTCTGCCGCCGCCTCGGTCACTGGAAACGTTCCCGGCCCATACCGCCGCTTCGAATACGCCTTCTGCAAATGGAGAATTCCTTCCTTTCAACGCGTTACCCCGCTCGATGGCAATGGGGGCAAGCCATAGTAGTAATCGCTGCGCCGGCTCCTCGAGCAGTTCAACACCCCACCGATTAGCTTTTTAGAGTCGAGCGCCACAACACCCCTCTGCAATTGTCTCTTTTCAGTAATTCCTTGACGCGTACGAGAATGATGCCTTCCGTCAGTTGTGTCCGCCAAGGGAAGCACCGGAGGTGAATCGACAATGATCCAATCGAACCAATCGCTCAAGCTGATCCATCAGTGCAGACAGTTTCCCCGATTGAAAGAGGTCAAGCGCGTTGGTCGGCACGCCGCATGCCGGCAGAATCCAAAAGTGTGGGCCTTCAAGATGGTAGACACTCGTTACGTGGAAGCGATCATCCTGGAGGTATTGACAAAGGCCCGTATACAGACCAAGCCCGAACATCTGCATGAGAGACGGTCGCCGCAGGTCTGTAGGCAGCTGCTTCCCCGAGCGCTGTCACGGGCTCCACCTCCGATGCGTCAATTTCCACTGCGATCGACTGCGCCATCATATCGACAGATAAAACCAAACGACAGAGATTCTTCTTCCGGAGCAGGATCCCCTCGACTCCTTCGAGCGCTCCTCGCTTGACTCGAACCCGAACGCCGCATTTCAAAAACGGATGCGGCTCTACCCGATACGGTCCGCGAATGATCCGCCGAATTGCCTCAATTTCCTCCTCCGGAATGACCGCGACTTGATCCCCGGTGCACACAATCATATGAATCCCGGGTGTCGTCACGGCTTGCAATCGACGGGTGAGCGCTCCCCGGACGAATACGTAGCAAGGGAAGAGCGGCAGTGAAACTAACTTCTTTCGATCCTTCCAACGCCGCATCGAATCATAGAGGGGCACAAATGCCTCGAATCCCTTGGCAGTCAACCCACATGCTACCGACTTCTCGTGCTGATGGCGCGTAAATAGCGCGCACCACGCTGTGTCTTGCATGTTGATCAGATTACCACTCGATGAAGTCGCCATTTTCCTTCGCTTCCCTTTCCCATGCGAATTGCATCTCATGTTGCCCATCGGGAAGGCATAGCTTCGGTTTGTGGGCTACAGCCCCTTCTTTCCCTTCGGATCGAAGCGGTTTGCCCGATTCTCTCTGGCACCGCGTCCATCCTTGCTTCCAAAACCCGTCGCGACGTTTCGGCTCGCAATTCCAAGCCTTACAAATCACACCAACGATTCGTGTTGATCGAGATATAGTCATCAATAAAACCATCGCTTGCCGGGGACATAACATCGGTCGATTCCACGCAGCGGGTTCAATTCCGCGCACGTGTCACTCTGGTCTGTTGACCCTACTTCTTCGCGAGCAATTTGAATGCCATCTGAACGCTTGGATTGAAGCTCGTCGATACATCTCCAGAAGAGCAATTGGAGGGCTATTTAGACAACCCTGCTACCCCACAACGTCACAAAAGCACATCGAGTGCCGAAAACAATAACAGCAATGGCACTGTTTCCTTGAGAGACTGGTTGCTCGAGGTGCATCGAATTGCGTTATCTCTCCAATGCGTGCCGCCAAAAGATCAGTCATTCGCACAAATCGACCACGGGAGAAGTCTCTGAAGAAGGGTCCTGACAATCGTAGTACTCCACTAACCTATTAGTGGAGCGAATAGCAGGGCAACTTTACATTTAGCAGGCGCCGCGTCCAGAGAGCATCGCTGCTGGTGTCTGCATCACGATCTTGACGTCCAGCCACAGAGACCAGATGTTTGCATACCTAATGTCCATGCGTACCATCTCGTCGAAGGTTGTACGCGATCTTCCTTCGATCTGCCACAAACCAGTCAGTCCTGGCTTTAGCTCTAGTACGCGACGTTTATGCCAAGTCTGGTATCGCTCGTATTCATAGGGAAGCGGGGGCCTCGGCCCCACGAGCGACATATCGTTCATAAGGACATTCACGAACTGTGGAAGTTCATCAAGGCTGCTCTTTCGCAGGAATCGACCGAGAGGGGTTACTCTGGGATCGTTGACCAGCTTGTAGACCCCATTCCCTTGCCCAAGATCTCCGCCACCTGCAATTAGCTTCGTCACATATTCCCGATGTATCTGTGGGTCGTTATCGGCATGCATGGTACGAAATTTGAAAAAGGTGAACTCTCTTCCGAACTGGCCAACCCGTTTTTGAGCAAAGAGAACCGGGCCTTTCGATGTCAATTTCACGAGCAAGGCAATGACAAGAAAAGCCGGAAAAAATACAATCAGCGCGAACAGGCTGCCAAATATATCCATACCCCGCTTGAGGAGGCGCCCACGTCGTTTCGAGCCGCGCTTACTGGAGATATCGGGGTAGAGAGTAACAAGCTCATCTCCATTCGATAGTTTTGCTATCTCCTGCGGGAAGACTCGGAAGACCAGTGTAAGGCGGTGATAGGCCACAGAGTTAACAGCTCGCTGCACCGCAACCGATATCTTTTGAATAATGGTGTCGACGGTTGCCGCGTCGGCTTGGCCAATTTCCGTCATGAGCAAGCCTAATGTGACGTCTTGCTCATACCAACCGAGAACATCGGTCTCCCTCGTATTTGAGGAAATTGCAGCCACCACATTCTGAATGAGCAGGCCACCTAAATCGGTCTGGAAGTCATCGCCGCTTATGAGAACAAGCATGAATTGCTTTCCGGAGCGCTCGCTTCTCCTGCGCTCGAGCCGAAGCATTTGGACGAAGATTGCTTCTTGGATCGGAGCAATCTGCAGCCGTCCCTCATAGGAGGCCGAAGAATCATCTTCGGCGGAAACCTTCTTTATCCGGGGCAAACGTGCAGGTTTCGTAGTAGCCATCCAAACCATCCTCGGTATGTCTCAGCAACTGGTGAAGATCTGACGTAGTGTCGAAACTGGATGACGCCGTCGCGCAAAGAACTGGGGTGTCAAGCGTATACGTATATTCAGCTAATCCCAAAACGACTGTCTCTTCATCAAAATCGGAGGGCACTTCACCGTGTTACGAATGCAAATATGGCGCTATGGCGCACATAGGTCATTTCAGCAGCAAGCGGCTCCACTTTGCTTCGTTCAGCCAACTTGATGCGTGTGAACACATACGCCGGGAAGACTGGAGTTTGAATGCGTACGCGCCGATCTTTCCAACGGCTCTCAGTGACAAAAGTAGGAAGGAATGCTTCGACGGATCTTGATTCGAGTTGTTTCGTTACGACCATTTCGTGACGCGGATGTGTATAGACGGCATACCAACGAGGAACATCGCTCACTTGCCACCGGGATATAGCTCGGCAACGGATTCGCTTGGCAGCTCATTCTTTCTCCTAGCCTTGTCAATCGACAATTGGGCAACGCTTCGCGACGGTGACTTACAGATTGTCACTGTTGAAGTGCCCCAATTCACTTCCAATTTCCGATCAGCACAGCGCCGTTGGAAGTAGCAAAAGACAAAAACACATGAAAGCCGGGGAAACGAGCTGTCAATTCAAATCGGACAATTCCATCCTTATGTTCTAAAGCTTAAGCAATTGGCGTGCCAGCCCACCTTGTTTCCTTCGCACAAATGAGAAACCAGCGCGGCGGCTACAACCGAAAATGTTGCAACCTTAGGAGTGCGATCCGGCAATCTTGGCTAAGTCGAGATATCTATCGGGTTAGCTTGCACGAACAGCACTTTTGAGGCAACGGATGAAGAAAGTGAAGCACCTTGCGCGGTATTGATTTGAAATAGGCGAAGCATTTTGTAATGGAAGAGACCATCCGGGGATAACACGCGGCGACTCTTCCAGACAGACTTGAGCCAAGTCTAATGTTGCACAATAACCACCTGCTCGGAATAGTGAGAAACATCCCTTACAAAGCGTTAAACAGTGTGCAGCGACCTGCATACTTAACCAATGCGTTTCACATGGAAAAAAGTAGGTCCCTTCATTGTCTGCACCATATCCGCTCTACAATGCCGGAATACAGATTGGACGCGTACCGAATCACAGAAGTGACAAAAGCACTCGGCTGACTACTCATTCGTCCCCACTCTCTCCCCGGTTCAGTCTTTAAGATTGCCGTAATAATCGTAGTACGAGCTACCGTTGATAGGAGAGTCATTCACGACTACTCCCCAAAGTTTGGATCCCACTATCTCAAGAGATGGTGCAACCATCGATTTGTCCGTCTTCCCTGAACGTATTACCATAAGTGCCCCGTCGACATACGGTAAAACCTCAGCGACGTCCGCCATGGGAATTACCGGTGCAATATCCAGAATGACCCATCGAAACGTTGCGCGAAGATTAGCCAACAGCGGAGTTAATGACGCAGATGACAGAAACTCCCCAGGCGAGGTCAGCCGTTTTTTGACACCTAATACATATAGCGAACGTCCCGCTATTTGACGAACGGATTGACTAATGGTCCGGTTGCCGGTCAGTACGTCCTCCACGCCATCCTCTTCGAACGCATAACCCAGTGCAGGAGAGATTCCGGGAGCCCTAAAATCTAGATCGACCAGGCAAGTATGATGGCCGGCATCCGCCAGGCACCAAGCGAGATTGACCGAGGTTAGAGTCTTTCCTTCGCCCGGACCTGGGCTCGTAATCAACATTGCCCCTCCGGGTGGATGGAGGGTGCAGAGTCGACGGCGTAGCATTTTATATAGCTCCGCCGCGAGCCCCGTGGGCTCCATCAAGAAGACCAGACGGGACTTTTTGTTTGGTTGGATCGTAATCACCCGGCTCCCTGGGATCAACCGCCGAGGGACGTCATCAACCGGGCCTGCCGTGTTTGTCGTATGTAGCCCTAGAGTGGAACTCATAAAATAGGCCTAACCTTGAGCAGGAAGATTACCAGCGCCGTGCATGCAATTACTGACACTACAAATGTCTGAGCCGCGATTGTCCGTCCACGGAGCAGATCCGCTCTGCTCGTAATCGGCGGGATTGTCCCAAGAACTTGGATCTTCAGTGGAAGCATCCCCCTTACTTCCTCCTCAGATCTGATCGAGCCACTAAGGAAATGGATACTTATAACAGTACCGGCTGGAATCAGGAAAGCCGCTACCAGCAAACCTGCCATGATCGGGAGGCGCTTTGGTCTGACGGGCTTCTCCGGGGTCTTGGCGGGATCCAAGACTGTGAATCGCTCCGCCTGTTGCTCTCGTTCAAGTTCCTCCGACATTCCTGCCGAGAACCTCTTGTCGAGAAGGGACTGATAATTCTGCTTAGATGACTCGTAGTTTCGCGTCAGTTTGACTAATTGGGTCTCGAGAACCGGCACAGAATCCACTTTCCACTGATAAGTTTGCATCTGTTGATTGAGCTCTGCGAGGTGCTGTTTGTGTCGCTGCAGCTCTTTGTCAATCAAAGCGAGCCGCACCTGAGTGTTCGAGTCGTACGAATCTGGCGCGGACGTTGTTACCAGTCGGGCGTCCACGTTCTTAAGCTGCTCCGTGACGGCAATGACGTCAGGATATGTATCCGTGAACTGTCGCTTCAAGTTCCAACGCTCATTTTCCAAACGACGCTTTTCCTGAAGTAGGCGCTCTCGCTCCGTGAGGGGCGCGGTCTGTATTTCCATGGATTTAACTTGGGTTAACAGGATTCGTTCTTGGTCGAGCCGGCTGATGGCATCCATGTTCGATTGCGTTTCAGCCTGCAACCGTGAAAGTGCCTGCAAATTTCCGTTGAGTTCGTCGGGCGTCGCTCCAACGTGCTTCATTTTGAACGCTTCGAGTTGGCTCTCCTGCTCTTCGAGGCCCTCTTTGGCCTGTTGCAATTCGCTTGAGAGAAACTGAGTTGTACCAAGCGCTTGTTGTTGGCGTACTTTGAGATTCCAATCAATAAAACTGGAGGCAAGTTGATTAGTTATCAGCGCTACAAGCATTCGATCATTGTCTTCGTAAGAGATGCTGAAACTACTCAATCCTTGCTCTGGTTCTGGGCTTTGCTTCAGTTCAATCTTGGTCTTCTCGCGCATGCGGTCCAACACTTCTTCTCTTGAATCCTTTTTCCGCAACTCTGGATAGAGATTGTTCTTATCAATAATCTCCTGCAATCTGGAGGAGCTGAGCACTTGTTGTGTCAAAGTGTTCATTCGCGCGTTCGGATCTATCGTCGATGAAACATACTTTTCGGGAATCTTTTGCGGATCTACCAGGATCGTGGTGGTCGCACGATAGACGTTCGGAAGCAGAGATGTGCCAACTATGCTAAGAATGGCAAGCAGGAGCGATGATAGGAACACAATATGGCCGTGCTGCTTCAACGCCCCGAGGCATTGCCTAATCGATACCGACGAATTATCTGAGTATGCTTCTTCCTGCATCTTGTCCTTAAGTTCAACTTGTAACTTTTCACTGGAAGACGCGGCCCGCACCAGGAGTCCACGTGAGTGAGAACAGCCCCAGGTTACGGGTAAATTTAGTTCCATTCGAATCGCCTACGTAGCCACGATAGGTGTACGTAGCACTAAACCCATGCCCGATACGGTAACCGTAAATGCAGCCGAAGTAGGTCTCATGATATGAACTCCCTGTCGCTAATGTGTCACTGCGGGCATAGCCTATGTCGAGGCTCAAGGTGCCGTTAGTCGTTATCCTCCTTTGATATCCGCCAGATACACTCAATTGCGACAACTGTGGTCCCAGATAAGAGGCGGTGGGCTGACGAGACGCCAATAAGTAGATTTGCGATTTGGACGACAACCTTGTACTGAATGCAGCGTTGTAGGAGAATTCCAGCTGATTGCCGCACGCAGACGTATCAAATTGTGGGCCGCCACTCAACGAGAGGGAGGTTCTCTCACCCGCTTGCCACTTGAGACCGATCCCGCCGCCAAAGCTTGCGCAATCGATGAATCCATTGATGTAGGAGCTTTGGCCATAAGCAATCACCCCGAGCTTGGATGACAATTCTCTACCGTAGCCGAAACGCTCGGTCGTTGCAACGCCGTTGTTCTCGCTCATGCCCGTGAAGTGGCTGAATGAGTTCGCCACATGGAACTCAAGTGAATCCCGTTCAGACTTTCTATAGTGGATGTCTAGATCCCCGTTGGCGTATGTTACAGTACCTGCATTCGGGAGATACGAAGCGGAACTGGAACTATTGCCAGGCACCTCTCCTACGGCGACTGATTGCTGGGGTGCAAGTAAGCGGAGTGAGTCTTGTCCATAGGTACCACGTGCGCTCAAATCCCAGCTCCATCGTTCGTTTACGGTCCCCGCAATCGTGGCAGACGCCACATTCATGGTTTCCCGAGAGTAAATGCTGGAACTGTACCCTGTAATCGTCGGTTGGTACTGAAGAAGATACTGCGTCTTGGGAGTGCTTACCTGTATCCCGAAATATGGACTCAGTATATACACCCCCGATGATGCACCGTTCCCCAGGTTGTCAGGGTTGCTGTCCCACCCACCAGCGACGGCCACACCAAGGAGCAAGTGCGTGGGCGTAGTTCTATCCATAGAAATCAACCCCGTCCCATCGAGTGCCGCGGCATACTGCATCTTCTGTTCTCCTCCCCCATTAGAGGCTTGAACTGCATCTTCAGCGTTCACACCAGACGACTCGACGGGAGGGTGGGCGCTCGTACTCGTCTGATCGTCGCTTGACGTCTGAGCAAAAAGTGAGCCAGCAAAAAGCCCAATGGATAGCCCGGCAATGAGGCGAATGCATCCCAATTTGCTCATAGTTCCTTTCCTAAGGAACGATGACTGTATCGCCGGGTTGGAGATCGATGTTCTGGTTGACATCGCCGTGTATAGCGCTGGAGTAGTTGAACTTTAGCCGCTGTAGGTCGCCTTTCGATCCACGAAGTATAAATATCCTTTTGCGATTCGCAAATGTGTTCAGCCCTCCTGCCTGAGCAATCAGCTGAAGAACGGCTATCGGCGCAATCAGGGGTATCCCCGGGTTTAGCAACCTGACCCATCACGTAGACCTGCCTGCTCCGGATATCGACCACGCTGACCGTAACCTGAGCACTCACAACGTAACTACTAAGCCGCGCGCTCAGATCCTGCGCCAGTTGATTCGCAGTCATTCCGGCAGCACGCACATCTCCCAATAGCGGCAATGAAACGAACCCATCTGGGCCGACCGTTGCGGTTTGTGAGAGATCGGCGTTCTTCCACACGTTTACACGAATGATGTCTGCCGCACCAAGGGTGAATTGAGATGTCCCGATAGCAGTCTGCGAATGGGTATTCGATGCCGTATCGGGGTGTTCGGTGTTTGACAGTCGTACAGTATTTGATCCAGCCGCAGCGACGCTTTGCGCCAGATTGTCGGTCGCTGAAAGACCTAACGCTAACAGAATTGCGAATAGTCGGATTGGACTATAGGAACGCATCGTATATGGTTGTCTAACTTCACATCGAGTAAAGAGCAAATAGATGGCCAAAGACAACGAGCCTTTTCAGACATTTGCCACCTGCTAAGCCATGGATATGTCGGTGAATAACGTGTAAGTCTGCAGTCTTTTGCGAAGTGTGCAATTGTTTGTGCGGGTTAAGGAGAGCGTACTCTTCCATGAACAAGTTGCTGGGTCTCCCAGCCTTCTCGCTCGATGACGACGTTTTTGCGGGATGACAAGCTGATAGCGCTCTGATGTTTCTCGCCCTCGGACAAGTCAAGTTCAAGCTTTCACCCTTGGAGTGCCCGGTTCGCTTTGTGCCAGTTGAGATGAGTCAAACTGGTATGGAAGGAGCAATGTATGGCGCGAGGCAAGAAGCATACAGCGGAGCAGATTGTGAACCTGCTGCGGCAGGTTGAGGTTGGAGTATCGAACGGCAAGACGTTGCCGTAGGCGTATAAAGAGGTGGAGATTGTCGAGCAGAACGTACTACCGGTGGCGCAAGGAGTACGGCGGGTGAAGGTGGACCAAGTGCGACGGCTGAAGGAGTTGGAGCAGGAGAACGCGAAGCTTAGTCGGGTGGCGTCGGATTTTAGTCTGGAGAAGTTGGTGTTGAAGGACATCGCCTCGGGAAGCCCTGAGCGACGACGCCGTGCGGTGAGCCATGCGTGTGAGGCGCATGGGATGAGCGAACGGCATGCGTGCCGGGTGCTGAAAACAGCCGAGGCTGACAAACAGCAGGCGGCGTATCAGAATAGCGGCGGGGTGGGAGGCAGCTACGGCAATAGTTTGCTCAGGAGACGTGGCGAGATGGCCGAGCGCCAGCTTCGGCGTTGCTTTGAAACGGATGGCATACGGCGTCGCCAACTGAGGGGACGTGAGAACATCTTGAAGCGCAGCTGGTTCACCTAGGCGCGTTCAGCCTGAGTCTGGCTCTGCGCAAGTTGCTTGGCGCCGGTACATCGCGAGAGTGAAGAACCGCGCCGGTGGGCTGATTTTGCGCCTCTTCTGGTGGCTCACCTGCGGATATCGGACAGATAGCGCAGTGGAGTCCCGCACTCCCGGTATCGCCACCGTTCCCGAAGCCATCCACTCCGTCAACCGCACCGATGGCCTTGCAGGAGTTCAGCGCTTGCACCACGGGCTGCTAAGAGAATGCAAGATCTCGCAAAATGAGTGCAGCAAATTGTAACTGAGTTAGCCCAATGAGAAAAAGGTATTAGCTTGGTTGATTCCGAGTTTAGCGGCCACCGCACTAGGCTCGCCAAAGCAAGGGTGAACTTCCCGGTACGAACGATGGTGTGAAAATTGCAAAGCTGTCATTACTGCGGAACAGACAGCAGCGGAGGCCGTCTTGTCGAGAGTATTTCAGGAATAGTTTGGGAGGAAGGATCGACTGGGAGCCCAACAAGTAGGTTACCCAAAAAGAATGGCTACGGTAATTTCAATCACGCTTTGGTCATTTACGTGCCTAGTCCTTGAATGCTGAGGACATATGTTCGAGATTCAAGGGTACAAACCGGTTGACGCGCTTATCGGCGACTCGCCGACGATCCATAGAATTTGCGCACAACTGCAAAAAGCTGCATTGACCGAAGTTCCAGTTCTCATCACTGGTGAGAGCGGCACCGGAAAGGAGCTGGCTGCAAGACTGTTGCATAATTTGAGCGCGCGTCGTGCCCACAATTTCCTCAAATTCAGTTGCCCAGCAATTCCCAATCAGTTCTTCGAGAGCGAACTCTTCGGACATGAACATGGTGCATTCACCGCCAAAAAATCGAACGCCGGCAAGTATGAGCAGGACGATAAGGGCACACTATTTCTGGACGAGATAGGAGAGCTAGATCTGGGGCTCCAAGCCAAACTCCTGCACGCCTTGCAAGACTTCCGACTGGTGAGATTGGAAACGGTGGATGAACGCGCAATCGACATTCGATTAATCTGCGCCACCAACCGAGATCTTGAGGTTGAGGTAGTCAAGGGTGGATTTCGCACCGACCTGTTCTACCGGATTAACGTACTTAGGATACATATGCCTGCCTTGCGCGATCGCGCCTCTGATGTACCCATCCTAATGAATCATTTCATCAGGATGTACAGCAAGCAGTTCGGGGGAACGCTCCGGAGTTGAGCTCATCCCTTATGAGGGGACTTGAGTCATACCATTGGCCAGGCAACATCCGAGAGCTTGAAAATATGGCAAAACGCTACGTCGTGTTGGGGGGAAGAGCACATCCTCTCTGTTATGAAACAACCCGAAAAGCCCTTCTCTTCAGCACCCGATGTGATTGATTTGACAACTCCTTTGCGAGTCCAGACAAAACGTGCAACCCAACATCTCGAGAGAAAAATCATTCTTGGTGTGCTTGAGGCGCATAAGTGGAATCGCAGAAAGACTGCACGCTCTCTGGATATCAGCTATCGCGCGCTGTTGTACAAGATCAAGCAAGTTGGGTTACCAGTAATCCCGTGTAGCAAGCCCACATTACAAAAGTTGTCATTGCACGATCCTGGAGAGATGCTCGGGATTGATGATTTCAGATAACCCGTACTGGTGAGGGTTTGGCATCCGGCATGCTTCTCTCACCAGTGCTTCTGCAATCCGTCCTTGGATGATATGCAAATCTGGCTTTTGAGTGTGCTGCAGGTTGGTTTTTGGTTTTCTGATCAATACGAGTGTGCAAAGTTTTGTATCAACACGGCACTCCTTGGTTAAGTTTGGACAGTCATGGGAGGAAGCGTGATAAACGTAGGAGTGATCGGTTATGGATATTGGGGACCGAACCTGGTTCGCAATTTGTTTGAAGTTGCAGAGACGCAGGTGGTTGCGGTCAGCGACATGCGTCAGGACCGGCTTGAACAAGTGAAGAACCGTTACCCGTCAGTCGAGGTCACGACGGACTTTCGGCAGCTACTTAGCAACCCGAAGATCGACGCAATTGCGATCGCGACACCGGTTCATACTCACTACGACCTCGCGCTACAAGCTCTGCAGAGCGGCAAACACGTTATGGTCGAAAAGCCGATGACGTCTTCTTCTGAGCAGGCTCTTCGATTGATCGAAGAAGCCGCTCGTCGCAACCTTACGCTTCTGGTGGATCACACCTTCGTCTACACAGGTGCGGTTCGAAAAATCAAAGCCATTGCGGATTCCGGACAACTGGGAGACATCCTCTATTACGATTCCACGCGCATTAACCTGGGCCTGTTCCAGCGTGATGTCGATGTTATTTGGGACCTCGCCGTCCATGACCTTGCGATTATTGACTACATTCTTCCGTCGGCTCCCTGTGCCGTCGCCGCGACCGGAATCAACCATGTATTTGGCGGCACCGAGAATCTGGCGTATATCACAATGTTTTTCGAGGAGAACCTTATCGCTCACGTCAACGTCAACTGGCTATCGCCTGTCAAGGTTCGGCGCACCCTGCTTGGGGGCAGTAAACAGATGATCGTGTACGACGACATGGAGCCTAGCGAGAAAGTCAAGGTCTATGACAAAGGAATCACGGTGAATGGATCTTCGGATTCGCTCTATAAGGCCCTTGTGGGTTACCGCTCCGGCGACATGTTCGCTCCCCAGTTGGACGTGTCGGAGGCTCTCAAAGTAGAGATTCAACATTTTGCGGAGTGCATCAGGACGGGAGTTGAGCCGATTACGGGAGGCCAGGCAGGACTGCGGGTTGTCCGTATTCTGGAGAGCGCCTCTCTCTCCATGAAGCAGCGCGGCAAGCTTGTCCATCTTGCGCCTGAAAGACTTCGATTGAGTCAAGGAGCCGCCTGACGATGAATGAAACTCAATTCAATCGCGATTCGTCCTGGTCAGTCAGCGATGGCTCAATTGCAGCTGAGCTGTCGTCGCTTCCGCAGCTGCCCGAGTTCAGCCGGATCGCTCCGGATGTAAAACTGGGCGACGATGTTCGCATCTTTGGTTTTGTAAATCTTTATGGCTGCTCGATTGGTGATAACAGCAAGATTGGGACGTTCGTCGAGATTCAGAAGAATGCCGAAATAGGAAGAAACGTAAAAATCTCAAGCCACACGTTCATCTGCGAAGGCGTCCAGATTGAAGATGATGTCTTCGTCGGCCATAATGTCTCGTTCATCAACGACAAATATCCCCGCGCCACCAACGCAAACGGCGAGTTGCAAACAGAAGCAGACTGGCAGGTTGTCAGGACGGTAATAAAACGCGGGGCATCGATAGGTACGAGTTGCACAATTCTTTGCGGAGTTACGATCGGAGAATTCGCCATAGTCGGGGCCGGCAGTGTCGTTACTGGTGATGTTCCTGCGAACACTGTTGTTGCAGGCAACCCTGCTCGCATTCTGAGAAAGATGGAGGAAAAATGAAGATCCCTTTTGTAGACCTGAAGTCGTTGCACAGCGAGATCAAGGACGACCTTCGTGAAGTGTTTGATCGCGTCCTAGATAACTCGACTTTCGTGTTAGGACCCGAGGTCCACAGATTCGAGCAGGAATTTGCGGCTTATTGTGGAACGGAATATTGCGTGGCAGTGAATACCGGCACTGCTGCGATCCATCTGGCTCTGGCATCTCTTGGCATCGGTCCCGGAGATGAGGTCATTACAGTTCCACATACCTTCATCGCGACTGCGGAGGCTATAACGGCAGTAGGCGCACGACCTGTCTTTATAGATATTGATCCGATCTCCTTCACAATGGACGCCTCACTTATAGAAGCGGCCATCACAAGCAAGACACGCGCTATCATTCCCGTCGATCTTTATGGCCAGGTCGCGAATATGGACCCTATCTTGGAAATTGCAAATCGTCATGGTATCCCGGTGGTTGAGGACGCCTGTCAAGCTCACGGCGCGGAATACAAAGGCCGTAAAGCAGGTTCATTCGGTGCAGCTGGATGCTTCAGTTTTTATCCCGGCAAAAATCTTGGCGCCTGCGGCGAAGGGGGCCGTGACGACCAATGACGCCGACCTCGCTCAACGCATACGTTTGTGGCGCGATCACGGATCGGCAAAGAGATACGAACATGTCTTTCCAGGGCTCAACATGCGCATGGAAGGAATTCAAGGCGGAATCCTTTCTGTGAAACTCAAGTATCTCGACCGCTGGAATGACCAACGGCGCCAGGCGGCGACAGCGTATGACAAGGCGCTCGCTGATACCGACATCGAGATACCCACCGAGATGGACTATGGCCGCCACGTCTATCATCTCTACGTCGTCCAGTCCGACAACCGCGATGCGCTGCGCCAGCAGTTGACTGAGGCCGGCATCGAATCCGGATTACACTATCCGACACCATTGCATCTTCAAGAGGCCTACCGCTTTCTTGGTTACAAGCACGGTGAATTCCCGGTGACGGAAAAGGTGAAGAGCCGTATCTTCTCGCTTCCGATGTACCCGGGCATCCACTATGAAGCAGTGGAACGGGTTGCGTCCGAACTTCGGGAGAGTTGTTATGTCAGTTGACCGTGAGCACGAAACCGTTTTGGAATCCAGGACGGTGCCCGCCGTTTTTGGAAGTAAGAAGGTTGTGCATGATTCGATCTGGGAGTGGGATTTTGCTGCACACCTAAAGCAAACCCACTCTCCGATTGAACTCCTTGCTTTGTATTCTCGATATCGAAACGAAGAAGGGCCCTTTGAGTCCCAGCTCAGGCGCGTAATATTTCGTGCCATGTGCCGGACAGCCGGACATGCTCTACAGATAGGTCCTGGAGTTGTCGTGAAACATCCAGAAACCATGGAACTTGGAGACGCTGTCTTTATAGGCGCCCAGTCGATGATCCAAGGACGTTTCGACGGAACATGTCGCATCGGCGATCATGTATGGATTGGCCCTCACTCTTACTTCGATGCCCGAAACCTGATTCTTGAAGACTACGTGGGATGGGGACCCGGAGCAAAGGTGCTCGGCTCTTCTCATGTGGGTGACCCGATCGACGTCCCTATCATCGCAACGGAGCTGAGCATCAAGCCCGTCGTGATAGGCTACGGAGCAGATATCGGCACCAATGCAACAATTCTTCCAGGCGTTCATGTCGGAGCTCATTCCATGGTTGGCGCAGGTGCTGTTGTAAATGTAGATGTTTCGGAATACGCCGTCGTGGCAGGAGTGCCTGCGCGAGTGATCCGGCATCGAAAATAGCAGCCTACAGCGCATTTATTGACATGCATCGGATTAGAGCACACGTACTAAGCGGCCAATTGATATAAGGCCAACAGCAATTAGCCGGACACCGGCAAGAGAGGATTGGATGAATTCTGTTCAAGGGACAAAGATACTTATTACAGGCGGGGCAGGATTTGTGGGGAGCACCACCGCCGACCAGCTATTAGACGCTGGGGCAGCTGAAGTACGTGTACTAGACAATTTTATCCGCGGCAACCTGCGGAACCTGGAGAGCGCAAAGAAAAAGGGTAATGTCGTCATCGTCGAAGGTGATATTCGCGACGCTGATACGGTGGATAGCGCGGTGGAAGGCGTCGACTATGTTTTTCACCAGGCTGCACTGCGCATTACTCGATGCGCCGAAGCGCCGCGCGAAGCCATTCAGGTTTTGATCGATGGCGCCTCAAATGTCCTTGAAAGCGCGGTTCGCCACAAAGTCAAAAAGATCGTGGCAGCCTCCTCCGCTTCCGTCTACGGAGATCCTTCCTATCTCCCAATGGACGAAAACCACCCATTTAACAACCGGACCCTCTATGGAGCTGGCAAGATCGCCAACGAGCAAATACTTCGCGCCTATTACGAGATGTTCAAGCTCCCTTACGTTGCGTTTCGCTACTTCAATATCTATGGACCGCGCATGGATATTGATGGGGTCTACACTGAAGTGTTGATCCGTTGGATGGATGCTATTGAGACCGGGGAATCGCCAAAGATCTTTGGGGACGGCTCGCAGTCTATGGATTTCGTATACGTGGAAGACGTCGCGCGTGCCAACGTTGCGGGCCTGGTAGCCGATGTCACCGATGAGGTTTTTAACGTCGGAATGGGGGTCCAGACGACTTTGAATGAACTCTGCCACCTGCTGCTAAAGGTTACTGGATCAGATCTCAAACCCGAATACCACGCGGCGCGGAAAGTAAACAACGTCCAGGCGCGTCGCGCAACCACCCAGAAGGCTGAGAAGATGCTGGGCTTCAGGGCGCATGTGGACCTTGAAACCGGCCTGAAATCACTAATACAGTGGCGTGACCAAACCAAATCGGAACTTACCACTGTAGGTGGGGTGCAAAATGAGTGTTCTCTCTACTCCTGTTACGGCAATGATTCCCGTCGCTCGCCCGTGCATTGGCGTCGAGGAAGAGCGAGCAGTTATTGATGTACTACGCTCGGGCTGGGTGACGCAGGGACCTCGCGTCGCCGAGTTCGAAGAGAAGTTCTCGGACTATATCGGCTGCGATCATTCGGTCGCTGTTTCTTCCTGCACTGCGGCTCTCCACTTGGCGCTATCGTCCAGCGGGATCGGGCCAGGCGACGAGGTCATCTGCCCGAGCCTTTCATTTATCGCTACAGCAAATTCGATCGCCTACACGGGAGCAACCCCGATTTTCGGTGACATCGATCTGGCAACTTACAATCTCGATCCTACCCGGCTCGAAGAGGCCATCTCACCACGCACCAAAGCTATCCTGATAGTGCATCAGATTGGACTCCCGGCAGAAATGAACGAGCTTCTGGCGGTGGCAGCTAAGCACGGTCTGACCGTGATCGAGGATGCTGCGTGCGCCATCGGCTCCGAGTACGACGGAAAGCTGATTGGCAAGCCGCTTGGCACGATGGCGTGCTTCAGCTTTCACCCGAGGAAAATATTGACCACCGGCGAGGGCGGTATGATCACCACGAGCGATGCCAAGCTTGCGGAGCGACTTCGCCGTCTCAGACAACACGCCATGAGCCTGTCGGATGTAGTCCGCCACAATGCAAAGCAGACCAGCTCTGAGACCTATGACGAGGTAGGTTTCAACTTTCGCATGACTGATATGCAGGCGGCGATAGGCATTACACAACTTGGTCGTCTGGGCAATTTCTTGAGGCGTCGGCGCTACTTGGCAGCGCGTTACACTAAAGCTCTTCAGAACCTTCCTTGGCTACAGACACCCATGGTTCCGCTTAACTGCCGCCACAACTACCAGTCCTACATGGTACGTCTGGTCGGAGACTTCGCAGCGAAGCGCGACGCGATTATGCAGGAGTTGCTCCAGAAGAATATCTCAACAAGACGCGCAATCATGGCTACCCATCGTGAACTGCCCTACCGATCAGAGCGTTGGGACCACAGCCTGCCACAAACCAACGTGGCCACCGATACAGGTCTTATTCTTCCACTCTTCCATCAGATGACCGAGTCAGATCAGGACTATATTATCGAAGCGCTCCAAGCGCCCTCGCGCTTGAGTCGGACCGTCAGCCGCCGGGAACCGTAGTGCACACGGTTCTCGGCCAAGTCTCGCAGACGAACTCGCAAGGCCTCCTGCGGATCGCGATGATGCGTGTAGCGCAAGGTCATCCGCTTGATCGGAATCAGCCTTGCCGCCCGCCGCTGGCTCGATGGGATGGCAGCTTGCGTTCACTCCGACAGCGCAGTCGGAGCGCCAACACCGCTGACGTGCGACTCGGATTGCATCAATCGCTGAACGACCTGGACGATACCCATACGAGTCTTGATGAAACTTAGGTTCCACCAGAGGCTCAAGGTATCGGCGAACGACCTCTTGCCTGCACGATGCTGTCGCAGGCATCGTAACTCAGCTTCGGGCGCACATGTCGGATGACCTTGAAGCAGGCCCGAACATACTCCAGCACGGGAGCTGGGTGTGGACTTCACGCGGAAGACGTTCGGGCAGTGGACGGCGGAAGGCTTCGCGGCCACCGGGCGCCCCGCTGAGAGACGGCTTGCGCCTCTTCGATAGCGCTGGCGGCCTGCATGTTTTCCGGTTGCAACTCGAGCTGCTTGATCTGGCGGAGGACCTTCTCGCTCTTCGTCCCGAAGAGCATGCGCTGCAACTTCTCGATCAAGAGCACCAGGCGCTCGATCTCGCTGGCCCGTGACGTGAGCGTTGCGGTGTATCTCTTATGCTGACTCATCACCGGTTCCGAGGTCCTGATGGGCGCTCTCCAGTCGATCCCCTCAAGCAGCAATCGAGAGCTGTGCACGGCTCAGCGAGACCGTTCCACTCGCCGCCTGCGGCCATACGAAGCGTCCTCGCTCAAGCCGCTTGGCCAGCAGACACTAACCCATCGCCATCGAACCAGAGGACCTTCAAAATATCGCCACGTCTGCCTCGAAAGACGAAGACGTGGCCCGATAGTGGCTGCCGTTCGAGCACCGTCTGCACCTGGGCGCTAAGCCCGTGGAAGCCGCGCCGCATGTCCGTCACCTCAGCCGCGATCCAGATCCTCGTCCCTGCCGGAAGAGCGATCACGAGCGCAGCTCTTGAGCACAGCACGAACGATCGCAGCATCAACGCTGCCTTCAAGGCTGATCCGAACTTCACCGGGAAGCTCAATGTGAATCCGCCGGAACTCGACGGAGCCACATCGGTCGGCTCAGGCCTCAGAAGCTCTTCGTCATCAGTTCCGCTGACCGGAAGCAACTTCACCCTACTCTCAGGAGTTGCTCCGAGCTTGCCGTCCCGATACAAACGCCGCGACTGAAACACCTGGTTCGCGTTGACGCCGTACTTCAGTGCAACACGAGCTACCGAAGCACCCGCCTCCAACGTCTCCTCCACGACCCGGCGACGCTCAGCCGCACTGCGACGCCTACGAGGTCCTAACCCCAACCCTCCGCTCAACTCAACGTCAACCATCCAAACATCATCATCACCAAACAAAACAATGCACACGCGGCCAAGACAGGACGTGTTTGCTTCTAAGTTGGTATGGCGACTATCAGCGAACTCGTGCTCAGCGATGATCAGCGTTTAGAACTACGAGCCATAGCTCAGTCTCGTTCTTTGCCCGCGGGATATGTTTTTCGCGCCAAACTGATTCTCCTGCTGGCCGAGGGCGCGTCCTTCGGCACCATTAGTCAGCGATTGCAGACGACCGCACCGACGATCATTCGTTGGAAGCGGCGCTTTCTTCAACGCGGGCTCGATGGTCTAGACACATTCCATCCGGACAGGCCGCAAGCGTGCTGACATCTGCTCTGCGGGGCCGCCTCTGGAAGGAAGCCGATCGATGGCTCCACGCACTGGAGTTGCTGCAAACTGGCGGCGGCGCTGGATGTCAGTAAGGACGCCGTGCATCGCGTCTGGAAAGAGGCTGGCCTGAAGGCGCACCGGCTGGAACGCTATATGGCCACCAATGATCCGGAGTTTGAGCGCAAGGCAGCCGACATCAGACTCTATCTTCGCCCGCCCCAACATGCTGCTGTGTTTCTGCGTCGATGAAAAAGACAGCCATTCAGGCGCTGGATCGACTCGATCCAGTCTCGCCGGGACGCGCCGAACGCACGGTTTCGAGTACTACCGTCACGTCACGCTTCCCTCTATGCCGCGCTGGATGTAAAGTCCGGCAAAGTAACCGGCATGACAGCAAACGGCACACTAGCGCCGACTTCCTGGGCTTTCTTCGGGAAGTCATTTCTTCCCGCCCATCCGCCACAAGATTCACATCATCCTCGATAACCCATCGGCTCACAAGACACAGGCGGTTCCCGTGTTCCTGGAGCCGAACCCGCTGGTCCGCTTTCACTTCACACCCACTTACTCCTCATGGCTCAACCAGGTCGAAATCTGATTCGCCAGAATCGAGCGGGATGTGATCGCTCGCGGTGTCTTTACCTCCGTGAGCGACCTGGCAAGGAAACTGCGCCGCTACATTAACGCCCTATTCGCTAACGCCAAGCCATCCGCTGAAAGTATGCCGATCCCTCACACACCGCATTTCGTAGTAATGAATTCACTCTGACTGCCCACTAGTTCAGTGCACCGGATGGGCTCCGTAGTGCTGGACGAGGGTATCCACGATGTACTTGCCGATAGCGAGCGACGCGGTCGCCGCGGGTGACGGCACGTTACACACATGAACCATGCCATCCGTATAAACAAAGTGGAAGTCGTCGATAAGTTTTCCAGTGATACCCAGGGCCTGGGCTCGAACACCAGAGGCTGCGGGAACCAAGTCCTCTACCGCCAGCGCCGGCATGAGACGTTGTAGCGCTCGAACAAAAGCCGCTTTGCTCCAGGAGCGATGATACTCGCCCAAGGACATCCGCCAATGCTTTGCAGCCATGGTCCAGAAGCCAGGAAACGTAGCGTATTCGAATACGTCACCGAAATCAAATGAATTCTTCAGGTAACCTTCGCGCTTCATAGCCAGCACGGCGTTTGGGCCCGCCTCAATCCCTCCCCCTATACGCCTCGTGAAGTGCACTCCAAGGAATGGAAACTCTGGGTCAGGCACAGGGTAAAGCACTCCCTTCAGATAGTGGCGCTTGGCTGGTACCATCTCGTAGTACTCGCCGCGAAAAGGCACGATCGTCAGATCGAGCTTCGCATTGGCCATGCGGCTGACGCGATCACTCTGAAGACCGGCGCAGTTTATAACCAATTTTGCCTGAATGGGACCACGTGTTGTCTCAACAACTGTATAGCCAAATGAGCGCACTAGCGCAGTAACTTCATGCGACAGGTGAATTGCCCCCACGACTAGTAATCCGCTCTGCATACTTCTTAGCCACCTTGGCATAGTCAACTATGCCCGTGCTCGGTACACGAATCCCGCGAATGCCGGTGGCATAGGGTTCAAATTCACGGATCTCTGTGGCGGTCAGCATTCGCAACCCTTTCAATCCATTCTCGTTCCCGCGCCTGTACAACTCGTCGAGTCGTGGCAGTTCGCGCTCCGACGTAGCGACGATCACTTTGCCGCAGATATCGTAAGGCACTGCGCTTTCCTGACAAAAGCGCAGGAGAGCTTCCGCGCCCTCTACGCAAAGCTTAGCCTTTAAACTTCCTGGCTTGTAATAGATCCCGGAGTGGATGACTCCACTGTTATGGCTTGACTGATGGCCTGCAACTACAGATTCTTTCTCAATGACGGCCAAGGAAATTCCGGGAAAACGGCTGGTGAGCTCAAGGCCTGTTGCCAAGCCGACAATACCGGCACCGATAATTGCGACGTTCAACTGAGAAGAGATGGCGATTTTCTAACCGTGCTCCAGGTCATTGTTGAAATGCCTGCGCTTGCCGACCATAATAGCCAAGCGGTGCTGGGAATTTCTTACCAATCAGCATAGGGCGTGTTCGAGGATGGGTCAACATGGATTTCCAACTGCGCCCGAGGTCGATATTGCTCCTTCCGACCCTCACGGTCCGTAAAGTTACCTAAATGTGAGTTTGTAACCAACCACATATTTGCCTATTCTTGCCAATATTTATCATTTTCGTGTCACCTTGAGTAAATTATTTGTGTGCAAGAGCGCAGCTGCCTTTTTCCCCTCAACAACTTGAGTGGGGTAGCAAAATAATGCAAAGTATGTGAAGACATCTTCCTATTATTTTGCTTGACACTTTTGCGGGGTGGCGATAGATTCCGTGCACTTCAGGAAGCATGGAGCAGGGTTTGGACTTGGCTTTCAGTCAAGCTAGGTAACTCAACCAAGTTACTACCTGAAAGAATTGGAATGAATTTAGCACTATTTTTTGCAATATTTTCTGTTGCAAACTGACTACGGCAGGTGGGTTTCTGCAAAGGGTTCCCGGGCTCCTATAAAGTTATTGTCTTATCACAGTCGCGGATATGTAGAGCGGATGCTGACCAATGTCGGTCAACATCGTCTTATCTTCCGCTTCGCTGGAAGGCCATGGCTTTCATTCGGGTTTTGTTGTGTTGTTGAGGAGTCCCAATGGTCGATACGGTGAAAATTTTAGCAATTAGTGAAGACAGTGACGTACGCAAGCTGATTCTTAGTGCCCTTGAATCTGAAGGCCATAAGGCCATTTGCGTCACTTCTCCTCTGGAGGCGCTCCAACTTCTCCACCGAGGATTGGTGGCAAAGGTCCTCCTGATACATGCGGCGAAGAATAGATCAAAGGACACTCTCTTCGCCCCAGCGCTTCTGCAAAACATCAGCAGCGAAAAACTGTGCATCCTCTCCGAGCCGGGAGATACGTCATGGAACAGCCATGCAGACAAGTGGAAGATAAATACAGTGCTGACAATGCCCCTCCTGAGACAGGATATCGAAAAATTGACTACTCGGCCGAGTGGCGAGACGGCGGCGTTCGCAAGCCCAATGGTCAACCCTTCGGCTAAAGTTCCTCAGTATCATATGGAAGAGTTGGACAATAACCGGTTCTTCATGGCGGCGTCGCCGACCATGATGCAGCTTTACAGGGACATCCGGGTCCTTGCTCCCGTTGACATTCCTGTATTAATCCTGGGTGAAAGCGGAGTTGGCAAGGAAATTGTGGCTATGTTGCTACACAAATACCACGCGAACTCCGAGAAACAGCTCCTCAATATCAACTGCGCTGCACTGCCCATCGAACTGTTAGAAAGCGAACTGTTCGGATACGAGACCGGAGCATTTACCGGCGCAACAAAGTCCAAGCCCGGTATGTTTGAACTTGCAAATAAGGGAACCCTTCTCTTGGACGAAATCGGCGAGATGAGCCCGCAAATGCAGGCCAAGCTCCTTCACGTCCTACAAGATGGATCATTTTGCCGTCTTGGAGCGCGCTCATCATCTCGGGTGGATGTCCGCGTCCTGGCTGCCACGAATATCAATATGCAAGATGCAATCGCGGAAAAACGCTTTCGCGAAGATCTCTATTACCGCCTCAATACTTTGACCATCACTGTTCCACCGCTTCGTGAACGTCGCGAAGAGATACCTCTGCTGATGGAGCAAATGGTTCACAGGGGAGCGTTGGAACTCGGGCAGGCATTTATTTTTTCCGACCGGATTATTGAAGCGGCCCAAGAATACCACTGGCCAGGGAATCTTCGCGAGTTACGTAACTTCGTCACTCGTACACTCATTTTGCAAGACGAAGAATCTGCCTACAATGACTTGCGGGCCAAGACGCGAACCGACAACACAGCTTCCACTAAAAATACTCGTGTGGAGGTCGCATTAAACAGATCGTCCGCCGCTGTAGGCATGAAAGGTGCGGTAAACGAAGTCAAGAATGAGACAGAGATCCGCATGCTCCAGGACGCACTGTCGGCTTCAGGCTGGAATCGGAGAAGGGCTGCAGTGAACCTGAATATCAGTTATCGCGCCCTGCTCTACAAGATTCAGCAGCACGGACTGAGCGCATAGGCGGCCGTCGAAACATCAATTTCAGTCAGACAACAAAGCCTGCTAGAGCCTGTTAGGAACTTCTCATCAAGTTAGATTATTTAGAGTCCCGTGCCCGCCTGCTCCAGTAATGGAACCGGAGATTGCGTAGCTTGAGATGTTTGTATATATGACATCGACCCAATAGGTCGCGGTGGTACGGAAATAAACTCGGTAGGCTGGCGAATTTATATGTGTCTACAAATTGCCAGCTTACCGATAGAGTTGTCCTTGTTGTGAGACCTAAGGAGTTGTCACCGTAATCTGGTTGGATGGACCACTTTCTATTCCACTTGAATCGACGCTCTTTACGGTGTACTCATAGGTAGCGCCACTGACGACGCCGGTGTCCACGTAGCTTGCGCTCGTGTCCCGCGACGAGTTTATCAATTGAAAAGCCCCAGAACCTACCATCCGGTAAATGTTGTAGCCTGCGACCGGATCCGGTGAACTGGCGGGTGCCTTCCAGCTTAGGTCAACTTGATGAGAGCCTGACGTTGCGGTTCCGCCGAGAGCCACCACAGAGGTGCTGCCAGTCGTTGAGTTGCTGCTAATGGTAAGTTTCCCTGTATCCGTTCCAACTGCGGCCGGTTTGAATTGAACTTGAACCGCCACTGACTGATTCGTATTCAGCGTCACAGGAAAGCTGCCACCGATGATGGAGAAGCCCGCGCCGCTGATCGCAGCCGAGTTCACCGTCACCGCAGAGGAACCCGTAGAGGTAAGGGTGACTGATTTTGTAACGGCCGAATTCACGGCCACGTCGCCGAAACTCAAAGAGGTAGCACTTTCCGTGAGTTGCGGACTGGCGCTCGTGCCCGTACCGCTCATGGAGACCACTATTTTGCTGTTAGTGACGGCGTTGCTGTTGATTGTGAACTGGCCGGTCACTGCTCCTGCGGTGACTGGGCTGAATTCAAGCTGAAGCGTCAACGATTGTTTTGGATTTAACGTTACCGGGAAGCTGCCCGCGACGAGTGAGAAGCCTGAGCCGGTCATGGAAGCGGAGCTAATGGTGACTGGAGAGGTGCCCGACGAGGTAAGCGTCGCAGACTTGGTCTCAGTCGAATTTACGGCCACACTGCCGAAGTTCAAAGCCGTTCCGCCTATGGTCAACTGTGGAGACCCAGTCGTTGTCTGTGGGGTAAATACGATATCGACCCAATAGTTCGTCGATTGAAAGGTGGAAGTGGGAAATCCGGTTGTCGAGTAGCGGTAGACCCCATTGCCGCCGTCGACGCCGTTGGCGAGAGCGTGAAGAGGCGCAGCATCAATCCCCGCGCTGGCAAAGGCGTTCGAGGTATCGGAGTAATGGCCTAAAGGCGCAAAGTACGAGGCGATATAAGTGGTGTTTGCCGTCACCGCGATTGGATTGGCGAAGTTGACCTGCTGCCAGCCCGATGCGGTTTCGCCCGTAAACGTCGCGCTGCCCAGGAGCACTCCGGCTTTGGACCAGATATGACCGACGTGTGTGCCGGCGTTCGTCTTTGCCTTATAGAAACGCAGTCCCGTGACTGTGCCGTTGCTGTCTGCTCTGAACTTGACGCCGACCTCGACCGCATTACCATCGTTGCTATCGACTGTCACAGGGACAGAGGTTGGCTTCATGATGGTGAGCTGTGCGCCGGCGGGCGTTGCGAATGCGATGCAGGAGCAGATTGCAAGCAGGAAGAGCCCAAGCCGGTAGCGAGTTGCCGTAGGCTGGAGGTGAGGCAGATTGTACTTTGAAATGGTGGGGGAGGTGGGTGCTGAGTTCTCTACAAAGAGAACAAGGGGCCTAAAAACAGATCTGCTAAGGATCACTATTACCTCATAATTTGACGCAAGATGTATGGTTCTGACAGCAGAGCAAAAAAGAAAGTGAGGATAGTGTTGGTGGGAACTCGTATGGTTGCACGCCGCCCGATTCGGAAGGGCTTATGGGCACAATTGGGATGATTTTGTCTTACTTGGCAACTACCATGATGCTGCCTAGGTCGCCGATTCTCATTCCCCAGCTTTCATACAAGATCAAGAAACTTCATGTTTTACGACGGACAAGACTACACGAAAGCGGGAGAGCGCGAACATCTCACTCCTCACATGTGCAGATTGACATCTCAAAAATCGGCTTTGCAATGACACCCATTGGTTACTAATTGTTACCAATTGGCTGAGCAATGGGTAACACTGTTTATATCAAAGTTATCTTTCCATAGCAACCCAGTCATGCCTACAAGAGTTCCCGGTACGCTTGGCTCGGACGCTAACCGCCTTCTAACCTGCTCACTGTAAGGTATCTTTACTTGCGTCAACGAGCCTTAGCTTACCTCTTGTGGCGCAGATGAGCGCCTTAGCCTGTTTACATCCCGTCCCCAGTTTTTATTCCACTATCGACGAAGGCAGCTGGCCCGGAACAGGCAACTCATACCTTCGCGCTGCGCGACATCGAAGATGTCTCTAACATGTGCTCGTTCCGCAAGGTTTCCGCGGCACGTTCGCCGATGATGATGCAGGAAGCCATGGCATTGCCGGTAGGCACGCGCGGCATGATCGAGCCGTCTGCAATGCGAAGATTTTCGATCCCATAGACCTTCAGTTGACCGTCTACGACCGACATCGAATCGCGCCCCATCTTCGCGGTACACGTCTGATGGTGGTAAGTGGAGGCCTCATCTCGAATGAAGTCTTCCAGTGCAGCTCCTCTCAGGTTGCCAGGCATGACTTCGCGTTTTGTGAAGGGTCGAAGCGCAGCCGAATTGCCAATCTCGCGACAAAGTTCCACGCACGCTACTGCGGCCTTCAGGTCGTCCGGGTGGGACAGCGTATTGGACTCAATCTGTATAGAGTCGTCGGGGTTGGGTCCCGTCAAGCGAATCTGACCGCGACTCTTCGGCCGCACGACGCTTCCATACATTGTCCAAGAAGCCGGTGGTGGATTAAACTTGGCGCCTGTCTCGGCACTGCAGACGGGTACTTCAATCTGACAGGTCTGCAAATCCGGAGTGTCAAGACCAGAATTGCTCTTCCAGAAGAACGTTGCCTCAGCTCCATTGTTGCGAGGAGCGAGCGGTTGCTGATACTCCCAGACACAGCCGAAAGCAGAATGATCCTGAAAGTTCTGTCCCACACCTGGAAGATGCTGGACGACCGGTATGCCTAGACGTTTTAGCTCAGCCTGATCGCCAATGCCAGAAAGCATCAACACCTTTGGCGTGTGCATCGCGCCCAACGACAGGACAACCTCGAGTCCAGCCGTGATGCGTTGGATTTTTCCGTCGAAAGCGATCTCTACACCAGTCGCTCGCTTTCCCTCTAAGGTAAGCCTGGTAACCAATGCGTGCGTGAGCACGGTCAGGTTCGGGCGGTCCATGTAGGGGAAGACATAACTTCGAAAGACGGATAGGCGCTTTCCATCGCGTACGTTCATATCGATAATAGAGGCTCCGCCGCCTCCTTCCATCATTCGTCCATTGTTGCTATCGAAAGTTGGCATCCCGATGGAACGCGCTGCGTCCACCATAGCCGGAGCGATTGGATTCGGGTCAGGCGCGGACTGCACGAAAACCAACCCGCCGGTTCCACGACGCGTGGGGTCTGGTGCTCCCTGCCAGTCTTCCACCCGGCGGTAGATGTTGAGGACGGACTCATAGTTCCATGCCGTCTCGCCGGACTCGGATGCGAAGAAATCCCAATCGTTCTTATGTCCGCGTGCCCAACCCATCACATTGATGCTCGATCCCCCGCCAAGCACCTTGCCCATACCTAGCGGCATGGAACGTCCTTTGAGGTGTGGATTGGGTTGATCCACAAAGTTCCAATCGCGCTCGCTCCCGAGGTTTTCAAACCACCGAGCCGCTTCTATCACGCTTGGCACCTCGTCGCTGCCGCCTGCTTCGGTATCCCGTGTTCGCTTTTATCCGTTCCGTTTCAATTCATCCGGAAATTTCTGCGACGGTGATGCGATCTGCTCCAGAGGAACTCCCTATTCGAATCCGCACCGCAAGCTTTAGAGTTCGCGGGATCGGGCAAGGCTCCGTTGCAAAAAACTGACGAGGCAGAGCAAATGTCAGGTGTTAGAAAGCTGATAGTGGCTGGGGACGGTGCTTTGCGGATTGCGGTCGGGTGACGGGCAATCCGGAAGTTACGCGGTTGTGCCTGTGAACTCAGGCGGGCTCAACCGGTCGATGCAACACTGGCTTGCAGTTTACTCGCCGGAGTTTCAAAGCCCAAAGTTTGTCGCGGGCGTTGATTGAGGCGCAGAGCTACCTTGTTGAGATCGGCTTGAGAGTGGACGGACAAGTCGGTCTTCTTGGGGAAGTACTGTCTTAATAGGCCGTTGGTATTTTCATTGGTGCCGCGCTGCCAGGGGCTCTGCGGAGCACAGAAGTAGACCTTTACATTCGTGTCTACCGTGAAGCTCTTGTGTTTGGCCATCTCGTGGCCTCGGTCCCAGGTCAACGAGCGCCGCAGCGTCGCAGGGAGTTTAAGCACATGCTTGCTCAGCGCGGCGACGACCGTCGTAGTGTCTTTGCTGGGCACTTTGATGAGCATGGTAAAACGCGAGTGTCGTTCCACCAGGGTTGCGATATGACTATTTTTGCTGCCTGCGAGCAGATCCCCCTCCCAATGACCGGGAATAGCGCGGTCTTCAACCTCCGCAGGTCTTTGGCTAATAGAGATGGCATCGACGATCTGACCTCGATACTGTCCCGCAGCGCGCGAGTGCCGTGAGCGACGTATAAGCCGCTTGGACCTGAGGTGCTCAACCAGCTCTTTTTTAGCACTCCGCGGGCCTGGAGGAATAAGCTGCGGTAGATGGTTTCGTGGGACACGCGCAGGCTCTCGTTGTTGGAAGAGTGGACTTTCAGCCATTTCGAAATCTGTTCCGCCGACCAGTCCAGGATCAGTTTACTGGCCACGATCGTCCGCAACTTCTCTTCGATGGCAAGAAGGCACACCTTGGGTCGCAGAGCTGAGTTCCATGCCTGACGGTCGGCTTCGCTGGCTCGATAGAGTGGCCGGCCACCGTGACGCACCACCTCCCGGCTCACTGTCGACACAGGCCGTTGCAACCCGCTTGTTATCTCCCGAATCGACGAACCGGAATGTATGGTCCGCCGCCTTGTCGCAAGTGAAAAGTGAGAGTGACAGGTTGGTCTGCGCAAATGTATGCGGCCTTCGTTGGAGCAGTAGCTCCTGGCCAGGATGGAATGCGCTGCGCTCTTGTCCCCATTAGTAATGCAGCCTTGAAGGGCTTCTTCCGGTTACGGGTTTTTAGAGCGCCGGGTTCGACCGTTGTGCCATCTCATTGTTCGCCAGCAGACCTGGCAGGAAAATATAAGTGCGTAGTAGTAGCTGGGCTGGGGTTGTGGGAATCGCATACGCGATTTCCAAGCCAGGTTTAGCCGGGCGTCATCTGCAGGCCAGAGGAGCTGAACCGCTGCCGGCAAGCAAAGGAGGCCGATAGACTTCGCCCTTCGCAAGCACGGCCCACGCCATGCGCGCCAGCTTGTTCGCCAAAGCGACACCTGCGACGTTGTAGTGAGTGCGCGAAGTAAGCTGTGCCAACCACGCACTCAGGCCAGGAGACTGCTTGTCTCGAAACTGCAGGACTGCTCGTGCCCCTTGTACAAACAACCGTCGCAAATAGGAGTTCCCGCGCTTGCTAATACCGAGTAGCTTTTGCTTGCCGCCAGTTGAGTGCTCGCGCGGAACTAATCCAACCCAGGCTGCGAACTCACGACCCTTGCGAAAAGCTGCCCCGTTGCCAATGGCTGCGATGAGCGCCGTTGCTGTAAGCGGGCCGATACCGGGAATCGCATCGAGACGTCGGCAGACTTCGCTCTCCTGCGCAGTCTTCTCAACCAGCACCTCGGCCTCTTCCAGCCGTATAGCTAACTGATCCAATTCCAGCTTCAGTTGAGCCAACAGCAACCGCACTGAGCCCGACAGCTTCATCGAGGCGTCTTCCAGGAGTCCTGGCAACATGGCATCCAGATGGCACCGTCCCTTCCGCACCGTGATCCCGCGTTCCAGCAGCAAGCCGCGAATCTGATTGACGACTGCCGTGCGACGCATCACCCATCGCTCCCGCACCCGATGCAGGGACTGAAGATCCAACTGATCATCGGTCTTGATCGGCACGAACCGCATCCTGGGTCGACCCACTGCCTCGGCAATCGCCTCGGCATCGATATAGTCGCTCTTGTTCGTCTTCACGTACGGCTTCACATACTGCGCCGGGATTAGCCGAACTTCATGCCCCTGCTCTCGTAAGGCGCGGCCTAGAAAATGGGAACCACCGCAGGCTTCCATGCCGATTCGTTCCACTCGTAGGTTCGCGGTGAAGTGCAGTAGTTGCTTGCGGGAAAACTTCTTGCGCACCACAACCTCGCCGCGCAGGTTAAGGCCAACAAGATGAAATACCGTCTTGCCGAGGTCAATGCCAATCGTGTGTAGTTCCATGGGACGCCTCCTCCGTGTGCCTCTTATATCCCAACTGCTTGCTGGGTAATGGCGGCGGACCATCCCATTAGCAATCCCTCGTGAGATGTCTTCCCGCTCGGCCAGCGTCAGCGTTCGCGGTGAACGCCGACGAGCAGCAGGAACGATAAGTGCGACCGGGTGTTACGTAAAGTCCGCGGCGCCGGGGGCGGTTTCAAATCTGGTGATTGCGAACTTCTATCGAGTTGCGCTGTTTGATGACAGCCTGTGCGACGCAGAGACATCCTTGGCGGTAATGTCCGGATTGCCCGGCAACCGCCCGGAACGCCGATCGCGTGTTCCCTGTTTTTATTTGAGCTGGATCTTCACTTTCCCTTAGTCCACCGTTAAACGCATACAGAAGGAATAAGATTTCCACATTAATTCACTTCAGTTAACGACTTTGACGTTATGTTGCGGGCAACGACCTGCCAAGACGATAGTCTCGCGATCCACAAGCTCCACGGTAAGAGCGAATCTACTTCCCATGCGCATTGAGTCTGTCGATTACACCTTTGAGCGCATCGAGCTTCAGCCCAGCTTCGCCAAGCTTGCCCGCGGCCGTTAGGCGCTGGTAATCGGCAAAGTCTTTGGCAGCCTCAGAGATGAGTACGTTGATATCTGTCGAAGGTTGGGCCGTCCCCTGGGGTGCAAGCACGGCTTGTGCTATCTCGCTCGGGTTCAGCGACGAAACTTCTCCACCAAAAAGAGACCTCAGTGCTGCCTGGAACGTAGTGCCGTATGCAAGCTTGTCCTGCAGCGCGAGCACGACCAGCCGCAACTCCGGCATGGGGCTTTGCTGAGCCTGAAGGTAGATTGGCTCCGCATACAAGAGCGCTCGTCCAGTCGGAATGACCAGCAGGCTTCCGCGCAGCACGTGGGAGCCTTGTTGATTCCACAGCGTCAATTGTCCTGAGAGCTGCGCATTCTGATCGATGCGGGCCTCGATCTGCTGCGGACCATCGATGAGTTTTGTCTTAGGGAAGTCGTAAACTACCGCTGTTCCATAGTCTGGGCCGTCGCATCGGGCGGCAATCCACCCGATCAGGTTATTCCGATTGGCAGGCGTGAAGGGCAGAATCTCTACGAATTCTTCGCCAGTGCCTCCCGGCAGCTTCATCAGTACATAGTTCGGCTGCATCATGTGAGTCGTCTGTTGACCGTTACTGTCGGTCACGGACTCCGTCGCAACCGTCCAGAGGTCCTCGCGATTGAAGAAGACCGCCGGGTTCGTCATGTGGTAAAGGCCATAGACTTCCGATTGCACTTTGAACAGTGCTTCGGGGTAGCGTACATGCCTGCGCAGGTCTGTCGGCATCGCTGAGGCGTCTTTGAAAAGACTCGGAAAGATGTTGCGATAAGTAGCCAGGATAGGGTCTTCAGAGTCGAAGACGTAGAGCGTCGTAGCCCCGTTGTACCCATCCACAACCACCTTGACGCTGTTTCGCATGTAGTTGACCGCGCTATCGCCGAGGTTGTAGTGGGTCGAATACGGATAGTTGTTCGAGACGGTAAACGCATCAATGATCCAGGAAAGCCGGCCATCGTCGCCGACCACCATATAGGGGTCCTGATCGAAGGTAAGGAACGGAGCTACTGCCGCCACGCGTTCGCGGATGTTGCGCCGCATCAGGAGCCGGCTCTGCGAATTGACGTCGTCACTGAACGGCAACTTCCCAAGATCGCCGCGGTCGATCGCCAGGATGACGCGCCGCAAGAACCCGCCCAGCGCGATGCCGCCGGTGCCTTGATAGGACGTGAGATTGTTGTTCTGGCCTTGCGGATAATCAAACTCCTGCTGCCTCGTCTTGACGTACACGTCGGTGTCGGTCAGTTCGCCAAAATAGATCTCGGGGCGCGTTACGTTCAGACCGCGCACCGTGCTCTGGACGGGCATGTTGCTCAACAATAGTGTCGGCAAACCTTCCGCCGTGAACCCATTGACCGGATTCATCGTCACTCCGTAACCGTGGGTGTAGATCAGCTTCTCGTTGATCCAGTTACGACTACTTACCGGGAGCTTTTCGACGTTTAGTTCTCGCGCCGCAAGCATCACCTGGCGCGTCGTGCCATCGAGCTTGTAACGATCGATGTCGATGTCAGGAAAGTCGTAGTAGGTGCGGATCTCCTGGACCTGACGCAGCGTATCCTGCAAGGCATGCCAGTCCCATAGCCGGATGTTCTGAAGAGTGGGCTGGTTGTTCGCCGGGTCAGCTGCTTCGACCGTTGTCTCTGCGGGAAACTCGCGCTCTGCGAAGCGATTGAGTCCGTAAGCCTGCCGGGTCATCTCAATGTTGTGGGCGATAAAAGGTTCTTCCCGAACGAGCTCGTTGGGCTTGACGATGAAGCTGCCAACGTACCAGCCGACTATCCCCAGTACGCCATAGCAGACTACGGCGGGAAGGATCGCAGCCACAATCCATCGTCCGCGTGAATGCCGAATGGCGTTGTAGGCTGAGATAACCGCACCGAGTACAAGAGCAGCGCAGACAATGAGAAGGCCATAGATCGTTACGTGTGCGTCGGTGTAACTAATGCCGTCAAAGATCGTGTGATGTTCAAGCAAGAGCTGGAACCGGTCCACATACACGTTCATAGCGAGGACAAGCAGAAGGAATGCGACCGTAATCGAAAGTCCACGCCACGGTGACGGGGCATAGGTAATCTGTCGCTTGGCAAGGGAGCGGGCACCACTCGTAATGATGAGGAACAGTACAGCGACGGCACAGATCGCAATTGCCAGCGTGAGGAGCCAGTTATTGACGAGCTGCCACGCAGGCAAGGTGAAGAGAAAGAAATTCAGCTGCTCACCAAAGATTGGATCAGCAACGCTGCCCGTCGCATGCGGTGCATACCAGAACAGCGCCAGTGTCGGCCAGTCTGCCATCAACCCCAAGCCGGTCACACACGCAATGACAATGGAGACGCAAAAGGAGATGACGCGGAGGACTGGCTGGACTGACAGGCTTATCGGTTCTCCTGCGATGACGATTGCGTGAGCCCTCGGCAGATCGGCTTCATGAGACCGTCGAATGGCCGAAAACGCACCGTACAGAATCAGGAAGGTGGTCCCAGCAAAAAACACGAAGTCCGCGATCTGCAGCCCTAGCGATTTCCAGAACACCTCGCCGTATCCAAGCGACTGGAACCAGAGAAGGTCAACCCAATACGACAATCCGATCCGTCCACAAAGGAGGACGCCTAAAGCTAAAGCAGCCAGGAAAATGATCCCGCGACGACCCCATATTGAACTTCGATGCTGCGGTGAATCTATGAAATCCGGCAATTTTCCCCCGTACTCGATCGTCATTGGACAAACATTCTGATTGTAGGCTTCTTACAGGTGCGAGCCCGCTCGCAAAACCTTCCTGTCCATAATGTTCATAGAACTTCTGTCACTTCCAGCGAGAGACTCTACTCGTCGCTGACACAGATAAACCTCACGAAAAAAAGCAATCCTTAAATTGTGAATCAGTTGGCGATAACACACCCGAGTCACTCGTTCAGCTGCCTTACGAGCCCTTCTGCGTTACGGGTTGATCGTCGGCAACCCTTCCGTTACGCGCCCGAACGGCCAACGACGGGTAAGGTGCGGGTTGCCCATGATTCGGGCACAAGACAAGAGCGCTCATTTAGGGCTTGCTTGAAGTGGCCTTGGTTGCGGCGGCGTGGCCGCGACGCAACCAAGACACCGTGGAGAGCGGGCGTTTACTGGGCGGTGTATGCGGCAGCCTTAGTGGAGCGAGCGAGGACAGCGGGTTGAAAATCGGGGTTCCCGAAGTTCCACAGGAAAAAGGTGAATATGTCGGTCCAGTCCGAGAGCTGTTGGGCGATGGTATCGGTGATACCGTGGCCCGCGTCGTAATTCACACGGAAGAGGATGGGGTTGGGTCCAGCATTGGCGGCTTGCAGGCGCGAGGCCATTTTGGCACCCTCCCAAGGATCGACTCGGGGATCGTTAGCGCCCGCAGTGACTAGCGTGGCGGGATACTTGGTACCTGGAACCACGTGCTCATACGCGGCCATCTCGAAAAGGCCCTTGAAGCCGTCTGGATCCTTGACTGTGCCGAACTCAGGAATGTTGGCCGGGCCGGTTGCGCTAGTCTCCTCACGTAGCGTGTCGGAGCTAGGCACGCCGTCTACAGCGGCGGCGAAGAGGTCAGGGCGCTCGGTGATGGAGCGGCCGATCAGGATTCCGCCCGCGGACTGGCTCCAGATGCCGAGGTGTGGAGTTGAGGTGTATTTCGCGTCGATAAGGTATTGGGCAGAAGCGATGAAATCGCGCCAGGTGTTTGGCTTGGTGAGCTTTTTGCCGGCGAGGTGCCAGCCTTCGCCGAGTTCGCCGCCACCACGCACGTGGGCGATCGCGAGCACGCCGCCACGCTCCAGCCAGGCCATGTAACGTCGGCTGAAGGCGGGCGTGAATGCGTCTCCGTAGGCGCCATAGCCGATCAGCGCCGTGGGTGCCGTGCCGTCACGAACCAGACCCTTCCTATAGACAATGGAGAGCGGAAGCGGGGTGCCGTCCAGGCCCCTGATCGTGACCTCTTCAGAGACGAGGTCAGTGGGGTCGACAGCATTCGGGACCTTCAGGTGCAGGGCAGTGAGCGAGGCGGTCCTGGAATCGTAGCGGAAGCCGTCGCCGGGCATCGTCCAACTGGTGAGGTCAATGACCGCCCCGGAAACGGAGAGCGCGGTCGCGACAGCGTTGGCGTGTTCGGCGGCAGGCAGCGGGAGGGTGGTCGGCTTGGAGTGGGGCCATACGGCAGACGGAGCACACGGCCAATACCGTTCTGCAGGCACTGGATGTAGAGCGCGTCCGAGGCCGCGTGAAGCACGTTCGTGCCGATGAACCCGCCGGAGAGAACCAGGTCGCTTGCCGGGAGTACGACCTCCGCCGCCTTGAGGTCGGGATGAGCCGCATCTACGCGCAGGATCTTGCCATTAAGGGTGCCGTCAAAGCTGACGAGGTAAAGGTCATCCCCGTGGAGCGCCTCGTCGGTCACCTTGTCGGAGAAGTCGGCGACCTTCTGCCACCCTGTATGGGTCGTGAGGGCAGAGGGCGGCCCAACGTAAATCGAGCTGTCGGGATCGACTCCCGGAGTTACGATCACCAACGCGAACTTCGATCCCGGCACCGTGAGCGCGATCGGGAAGGAGAACTCCGGGACTTCGATGTCGGGCGAGATACCCCGGCCCAGGACGACTGTATCCTGCGCTACCGGCGTGCCCAGAATATGCTGATGAACCATCGGCTTGCGGTACTTGTCGGTAGGCGGAGCATTGGGGGCAAGCTTCTCCAACTGAAGGTAGAAGAGGCTTTTATCGTCGGCGGAAAAGACTGCACCTTCGCAGCGTTCGAAGGTTTCGGGCAGTTCGCGTCCGGTCGCCGTCTCGTAAATATGGGCGGTCTTCTCTTCGGATCCGCCCGAGGATAGATCGGCAGTGACGAACTTGCCGTCGTCGGAGGGCGTGTAGTCGTCGAGCGATACGTGGGACGTGGCGGTCGAGAGCCTCGGCAGGTCGAGAAGCATGTGCTCGGGACCGCCCGAAGCCGTACGGACATAGAGACTAGCCTGATTTTCATCCCGCTTGCGCTTGCGATAGAAAAGGTAAGGGCCTGCGACCTTGACGTCGGTAATGGCAGCCTCTTCGGCGTTCATGTAGCGGGACATCTCGCCCGCAAACGCCTGCCGGCCGGGGATGCTGTCGAGCACCGCTCGGGTATAGTCGGCCTGGCCCCTCATGAAGGCGACGACCTCCGGCGACTTCTGATCTTCCAGATAGCGATAGGGATCAATGACCTGCTGGCCGAAGTAGATATCCGTGACCGGCCGGACCTGCGCTACTGGTGGAGCTGCGATGGACCTGGGAGTCTGCGCCACTGCGTGGAGGGTAAGGAAGAGGATGCCAGCGGACAACAGTGAGGTCAGCCGGCGGGGCCGGATAGGCGAATCGAAGGTCCTGAGCATGGGGAAAGTGTAAGCCTCAGAAGTCTTCGTTCTAAAAATTTAAAGTAAGAACTTGTAAAGCAAGCTTCCCGCCTGGGGGTCTATCCCGAAAAATTATGTCGGACGACGATCTGCTTGTCGAAAGCCGCACCGGACAAGCAATGCGAGTATGAGGTGGTTCCTTTGTTTCATACTGTCGTTGCTTGGAGAGTCTCGTTTCCAAGCTCGTGAGTGGTTTTGACGATCGGTGACGATAGCCGCCCTTGAGTGATCGAATCACGTACAAACTCCCGGGTTCGCAAAGCACGATCCCATGTGCTGATTACAATCAATTCTGCCACTTGATACAGTGTTATGGCTCTTCCGCACATTTGGTGATACTGCTCATTTGCTCGCAAACCCGCTAATCTGTTGCTGATTTCAGACGCCTTATAAGGTCGCAGACTTACAGCTCTGGCGACGGGCTTTGAAGTTTGCGCCTTTTTAGCGATTGCTCGGTCATCTTCACCAAAAGTCAGGAAGAGCCAGTGTTATGCCGCCACACCGTGCAACGTTATGGCTCTTCCGCACATTTGGTGATACTGCTCATTTGCTCGCAAACCCGCTAATCTGTTGCTGATTTCAGACGCCTTATAAGGTCGCAGACTTACAGCTCTGGCGACGGGCTTTGAAGTTTGCGCCTTTTTAGCGATTGCTCGGTCATCTTCACCAAAAGTCAGGAAGAGCCAACGTTATACCGCCGTTGATTTGATGGAAGGCCGAAGCTGACCAGAGTCCCATCCGCGCCGGAGGCGTGCGCGAGAAATTCGAACTTGCTCAAATGTATGGTCCGCCGTCTGACTGCAAGGGAAAAGTTGGTGGATGAAGAAAGTCTGCGTCAATGTATCCGACCTGTTGTGTGGAGAGGTGTCTCCTGGCCATGATGAGATACGCCGCGTACCTGTCCTTCGAAACCCCTCGGCCGTGTAAGGGCCATTTGAGCAAACAGGCTTCAGGTGCGCCGTTTTGACTGTTCTTTCATCCTTACTTGTCCGGTGCAGACCTCGGTGGGAGAACTTGATCTTGATGGTTACTCTTGCCTACGCAGCAGCTGGCTCTTGAACTGCCCGATAGTCCTGGCCACTCGATAGCACCGCCCATGCGATCCGCGCGAGCTTGTTGGCTGCCGCGACGATGAGCACGTTGCGTGGGGCTCTCGTTTCAAGAGCCGTCATCCACGCTCCCATGGGAATCCGCTCTCGCTTGCAGCGTAAGACCACGGCGCGTGCTCCATGGATGAGGATCTTGCGTAAGTAGCGATTGCCTCGCTTACTGATGCCGTAGAGCTTTGCTTTGCCGCCAGTCGAGTACTGCTTCGGCACCAGTCCCATCCAGGCGGCGAACTCGCCCCTTGTGGAACGCAGCGCCGTTGCCGATCGAAGCCACGATCGCTGTTGCGACCAAAGGGCCGATGCCTGGGATCTGCCTGAGCCGTAGGCATGCCGCATCACTGGAAGCGATCAGCTCCACTTCATGGTTCAGATCGACCACCTGCTGCTCAAGATCCTTCCACTCGTTCCAAAGCAGAGCGAGCAGGTTACGCATCCGCGGAGTGAGATCTTCTTCGGCGTTCTCAAGGATCTCAGGCATACGCTCGCGCAGCTTGGCCGGGCTCTTCGCGAACACTAGGCCGCGCTCCAGCAGGAAGGCACGCAACTGGTTGATCACGGACGTTCGTCGTGTGATCAAGCGGTCGCGCACACGATGCAGCGCCTGCAGATCGAGCTGGTCATCTGTCTTGATCGGCACGAAACGCATGTTCTGTCGATCGACAGCCTCCGCGATAGCTTCTGCATCCAGGAAGTCGTTCTTGTTGGACTTCACAAATGGCCTCACGAACTGAGCCGGAATGAGCTTCACGTCATGGCCCTGTTCACGCAGAGCACGACCAAGAAAGTGCGCTCCGGCACATGCCTCCAAGCCGATCAGCGAGCTCTGCAGGTTCGCCGTGAACGTGATCAGCTGCTTCTGGGTGAACTTCTTCTTCAGCAGCACCTTGCCGTTATCGCCGAGCGCCACCAGGTGAAAGGTCGTCTTGCCAAGGTCAATCCCTACCGAACGAATCTGCATATCGATGATCCTCCTTGAACCTGCCTACAAGATCTTCCACCCTACGGTGAAGTTCAAGCGGCGGACCATCTCAGTAACTCCGGCGGGCTCAACTGGTCGATGCAACACTGGCTTGCAGTTTACTCGCCGGAGTTTCAAAGCCCAAAGTTTGTCGCGGGCGTTGATTGAGGCGCAGAGCTACCTTGTTGAGATCGGCTTGAGAGTGGACGGACAAGTCGGTCTTCTTGGGGAAGTACTGTCTTAGTAGGCCGTTGGTATTTTCATTGGTGCCGCGCTGCCAGGGGCTCTGCGGATCACAGAAGTAGACCTTTACATTCGTGTCTACCGTGAAGCTCTTGTGCTTGGCCATCTCGTGCCCCCGGTCCCAGGTCAACGAGCGCCGCAGCGTCGCAGGGAGTTTGAGCACGTGCTTGCTCAGCGCGGCGACGACCGTCGTTGTGTCTTTGCTGGGCACTTTGACCAGCATGGTGAAACACGAATGTCGTTCCACCAGGGTTGCGATATGACTGTTTTTGCTGCCTGCGAGCAGATCGCCCTCCCAATGACCGGGAATAGCGCGGTCTTCAACCTCGGCAGGTCTTTCGCTAATAGAGATGGCATCGACGATCTGACCTCGATACTGTCCCGCAGCCCGCGAGTGCCGTGAGCGACGTATAAGCCGCTTGGACCTGAGGTGCTGAACCAGCTCCTTTTTCAGCACTCCGCGGGCCTGGATGAATAAGCTGCGGTAGATGGTTTCGTGGGACACGCGCAGGCTCTCGTTGTTGGAAGAGTGGACTTTCAGCCATTTCGAAATCTGTTCCGGCGACCAGTCCAGGATCAGTTTACTGGCCACGATCGTCCGCAGCTTCTCTTCGATGGCAAGAAGACACACCTTGGGTCGCAGAGCTGAGTTCCATGCCTGACGGTCGGCTGCGCTGGCTCGATAGAGTGGCCGGCCACCGTGACGCGACACCTCCCGGCTCACTGTCGACACAGCCCGTTGCAACCCGTTGGCTATCTCCCGAATCGACGAACCGGATGCAATCCCTCGTGAGATGTCTTCCCGCTCGGCCAGCGTCAGCGTTCGCGGTGAACGCCGGCGAGCAGCAGGAACGATACCTCCGCGCTGCGTCAACAGGAACCGAATAGAACCATGCCCCTTACCGAAGGCGCGCCCAATCTCATGCAACGACTCGCCCGACTTCCAACGGCGCCACATCTCGATCCGCTGCTCAGTGGAAAGCCTGTTCCGTTTTCCTTGTGCCATAAACACCACCTTTAGAAAATGAATTCATATCAGATGGTGTTGCACCGACCGGTTGAGACCGCCCCCTTAATGAGATGGTCCGCCGCTTGATCTCCACATTGAATTGGGTGATCTTGTTGGCAGGTTCAAGGAGGATCATCGACATGGAGATTCGTTCGGTTGGCATTGATCTCGGCAAGACGACCTTTCACCTCGTAGCCCTCAACGCAGCTGGCAAGGTGCTGTTGAGGAGGAAGTTCACCCAGAAGCAGCTCATTGTATTTACCGCCAACCTGCAGACCTGCCTGATCGGTATGGAGGCTTGTTCGGGTGCTCACTTCCTCGGTCGTGCTCTGAGAGAACAAGGTCACGACGTGAAGCTGATCCCGGCTCAGTTCGTGAAGTCGAACAAGAACGACTTTCTGGATGCGGAAGCCATCGCCGAAGCAGTGGACCGACAGAACATGCGCTTCGTTCCGATCAAGACAGACGACCAGCTCGACCTTCAGGCGATGCACCGTGTGCGTGATCGCCTCGTCGCCCGTCGAACCTCCGTCATCAACCAACTACGGGCCTTCCTGCTCGAGCGTGGCATGGTGTTCGCAAAGACGCCAGCGAAGCTGAAGCTGGCGATGCCAGAGATCCTCGAGAACGCAGATGCGAACCTGACCCTACGCATGCGCAACCTCGTCAGCCTGCTCTGGAGCGAGTGGAAGGATCTGGAGCAGCAGATCGTTGCGATGAACGTGGAGGTTGAACAGATCGCCTCTTCCGATCCAGCCTGCCAGCGACTCAGACAGATCCCGGTATTGGGCCTCTGGTTGCAACCGCGGTCGTAGCGGCGATCGGCAACGGAGCGGCCTTTCATAAGGGCCGGGAGCTCTCCTCCTGGCTGGGACTTGTGCCGCGACAGCACTCGACCGGCGGCAAGGCCAGACTCTTCGGCATCAGCAAGCGCGGCAACAGCTATCTGAGGAAGCTGCTTGTGCATGGTGCCCGATCCGCCGTCCTCCGCGTCAAGCGAGAACGATCGCCGTTCGGTCCCTGGCTCAACGCTCTTGAGCGCCGGTCCCCGGTCAAGGTAGTGATCACAGCCGCAGCTAACAAGCTTGCCCGTATTGCGTGGGCCGTTCTCTCGAGCGGACAGGACTATCGAGCGGTTCCCGACGCAATGACTGCCTAAGCAAGATTAGCCACATTAGCCACCACCGGCATCAAGTTCTCCAACCAAGGTCTGCACTGGATAGCTGAGACGAACGAACAGTTCCCAACGGCGTGCTCGCAACCTGCTCCCGAAAATGGTCTTCCAGCACCGTCCCGTTTATCAGGAAGAGCACGCAGCGCAACTCATCATGGCCAGGAGACACCTCTCCACACAACAGGCTGATTAGATAAGGGCGAAGACTCAAGCCGCTCCCGGTAGACTGTGTTTGGTTTAGAGACCATGGTCAGCGGGAGGAGGAGGTCCGATGATCATAGTAGGTTGTGATTTTCATCCTAGGGAGAGTCTGCACAAGTTCTGCATCGCTTGCCTGATTGATTAATCTGATAGCTGCGAGGAGATTGCGATGAAGCAGCAGAGTCTGTCGAGTCAGGGTGTGTTTGAGAAGTACGGGCGGAAGAGTCGGCGGGAGTTGTTTCTGGACGAGATGGAGCAGGTGGTTCCATGGTCTGCGCTGGAAGCCCTGGTACGACCGCACTATGCGAAGGCGGGCAAGGGACGGCAGCCGGTAGGGTTGGCGATCATGCTGCGGACTTACTTTGTGCAGCAGTGGTTCAATCTGTCGGACCCTGGGGTGGAAGAGGCGTTGTACGAGTCTGCGGCGCTGCGGCGGTTCGTTGGCGTGGACCTTGGGATTGCGCCTGCGCCGGATGAGACGACCATCCTGCGGTTCCGTCATCTGCTGGAGAGGCACGAGCTGGGCGGGTTGATGCTGGATGCGGTGAACGTGCATCTGGATGCCAGGGGCATCCGGATCGCGACGGGCACGATTGTCGATGCGACCATCCTGCATGCGCCTTCGTCGACCCAGAACGCGAGTGGCGAGCGCGACCCGGCGATGCACCAGACCAGGAAGGGCAACCAGTGGTACTTCGGCCTGAAGGCGCATATCGGCGTGGACGCGAGGGAGGGCATCGTCCACTCTGTGGCGACGAGCGCAGCCAGCGTGGCGGACTGCCACATGTTACCGGAACTGCTGCACGGCCAAGAGCGTAAGGTGTGGGGCGACGGCGGCTATCAGGGCCAGACCGACGCCATCCAAGAGGCCGCTCCGAAGGCACAGGACATGACCTGCAAGCGGACGAAGTTCAAAAACTATGTCGACGAGTTACAGAAAAAGAAGAACCGGAGTAAGTCGAGGGTGCGGGCCAAGGTAGAACATCCGTTCCGGATCCTGAAGCGCATCTTCGGCTTCGACAAAGTGAGATACAGAGGCATCGCGAAGAACCATCACCGCCTGTGCGCGAACTTCGCGCTGGTGAACCTGTACCTGCACCGCAAACGTCTGGCAGTCCTTGGGCAGTAGTGCGCCTGGAAGCCCCGGAAAACGGGCGGATGCGCGTTCCAATTAGCCCTCCAACAGCATCAAACCAACCAAAACCCGCGCATCTTCCATGCCCACTCCCTGACCCCAGAAAGTCAGACGCCTACGCAGAGGTTCCCTAGCTTTCAACAAATCGCCATGCTCGATACCGAGACTGGAGCAACCGAAGAACACAAGCTGATGCACACGAGCGGAGAAGCCGAAGGCTTCTATCGGAAGCTGGCTTCGCCCGCGATTGTGGGCATTGAAACCGTAGGAAATGATCAGTGGTTCGTGCAGCTGTTGCAGAAGTTGGGTCACGAGGTCTGTGTCGGAGACGCGGCGCAAATTCGTGCCAGCTACGTGCGGAAGCAGAAAACGGATCGTCGAGATGCAAAACACATACTGCAGCTGCTGGTGGAAGGAAGGTTTCCACGGATCTGGATACCAGACGCCGAGATGCGGGATCATCGCCAGTTGCTGATACACCGTCACAAACTGGTGCAGATACGTACTCGGGTCAAGAACGAATTGCAGCACCTCATGCTGAATTAGGGAATGCAGAAAAAGCAGAAGCTGTGGAGCACGGAGGGCCGGGCGGCGCTCGCGTGCCTACCGCTGGAGCCATGGACAGATCGACGCAGGAAGGACTTACTGAACTTACTGGCGATGTTGGATGCTCAACTCGAGAGCCTCAACGAGGCAGTGACGCGAGTGGCCAAAGGCTATCCAGGTGTGCCTCTCCTGATGAGTCAGCCAGGAGTAGGTGCAGTAACAGCACTTGCCTTTGTGCTGACCCTGGGAGATGTCCATCGCTTTCCACGTGGCAAGCAGGTCGCCAGCTACCTGGGATTGGCCCCTCGAGAGCATTCATCCGGAGCAAAGCAGCGGATGGGTGGGATCAGCAAACAAGGCAACCGGCTCTTGCGATTTCTTCTGGTGGAAGCGGCCAACATCGCGGTACGGATGCCAATCAACGTTCGCGGCTTTTGTACAACTGATCAATAAGGTCAAAGGCCTCCGGGTGCAGAGACACTGATGCGTGGATCGGCTCTCCGATTTCCAGATATGAGCCCCTGGCTGCATCGTACCCGGGCCACTTGGGTTGGTCCGGCACGTTTGGATCTCCGGTCTTTGCAAACTGAATCCAATACTGGCGCATTGCTCGAGCCAAGGCGTCCCCCGATTTATTCCTGGGGATGCCCGGTGTATCAAACAACAGGGTTAGGTCGCTGCCGTGGAACGCTCCCCACCGAGCGCCGCCGGGGCTGTCGAAGCTGAAGGTAGAGTGGTAAAGATAGGCTTTGCTCTTCTTGTTGCTCATCGATTGCGCGAGCCACCGAGCCGGAGCAGTAAAGTCCAGGTCGCTCCCGGCGCGGATGAATTCGGCAGAGGCGTCGCCGGTGCCGGGTGCCGGGTAAACGCGTAAGCCTTCCTCGGCCAGCGGACCGAGAGTGTCTTTGATCCAGCTACGGTACGCATTGGCGGAGAGGTCCGGGTTGAAACTGATCAGGTTTGCCATTTCCCGTTCAGTGCTGCCCACGATAACCGGAATGTCCAGCTCCCGCCCGCGCGCAAATAGCGCAAGCGGTTGATCGGTAACCACCCAGCCATCGACGATGGTGTCCGACGACATGTTCGTATTGATCAGCTTTTCAGCCGGGATGGAGCGCAGTTTGGCGAGCGCGTCGGTACCGTCGGCCCCGAGAGAACGGGCAACTTTTACCCCGGACTCTTCAGCGGACGCCAGATTTCCGTACGAATCATGAAGCCGCGGTTGCGGGTCAAAGGGCACGCCGCTTTGCAGGATTGCTCGATGAAACAGCCCGCGCGCTAACGGAGAAATCATTAAGATGCCTACGTAATAGCCCCCGAGGAATGCCCCCAGATCGTGACGCTATCGGGATCGCCTCCGAATTGTGCGATGTTGCGACGCACCCACTGCAAAGCAGCGATCTGGTCCAGCAGGCCATAGTTGCCGGAGGAGTGGTGTTCCGATTCAGCCGTGAGCGCAGGATGGGAGAGCCATCCCAACGCGCCGATTCGGTAATTGATGGTGACGACCACGACCTGGCCGGTTGCGGCCAGTGCGGCTCCGCCGTCATCGCCGCGGCCAATGGTCCCGCTGCCGCCGTGGATGTAGAACATGACGGGAAGGCGTTGGCTTGAACCAGGATGGGGCGTCATCACGTTCAGATAGAGACAGTCTTCGCTTGTCTTATCCGCGGGCCGAGCTTTGGATGGGTCGCCTCCCAGTTGGCTGAGCAGTCGCTGGCGAATCCTGAACCATGTGTCCGATTGCGGGCAGGCTGGACTGAGTTCCTCTGCTTTGCGAACGCCCGCCCATCGGGCCAGCGGTTGCGGAGGTCTCCATCGGAGATCTCCTACTGGCGGAGCCGCATACGGGATGCCACGGAAAAAATCAAATTGGGATACTCAGGAGATTGAGCTCCTTGGACGATGCCGCCTTCGATTGCAACAACGAGATCGCGTGATGGTGTCTGAGCTGACGCGAGCACGCAAGTGGAAGCACAAGCAAGAGCAATGATTTTGACTAGACGGATCATTTCCGCTCCGTTCGCTCAAGAGACCTGTCCCAAATTTAGGGCCTCAGTATATGCGCGACATGCTGCGCCTGGACGTCGGCCTTAGCGCTCGCCATACGTCAAGCGGGAGGCAGGATGGCCCCGTCCTGTCAGCTGTTCCGTTCGCTCGCAGGCGTGCGTCGTCGCGCCATGTACAGATTCAAACTAAACACTACCCACAATCGCGCCTCCTCGAACGCCTCTCGGCTGCATTGAAGCTTTCGAACTAACATTGTAGAGTGCGGCGTACCGTCTATCTATGCTGATAGACAATGCATCCGTATAGGGCTACGCTTAAGCCTCAAGAGAGAGGCCCAAGATGGTTCTCACGCTTCCACCCTTCTTCCCGCATAGGCGAAATCCTGACGGTTCGTTTGACTCGATTTGCCTGAAGTGCTTGCTCACAATTGCTAGCTCAAGAACTGAAGCTGACCTGGCAAAGCACGACAAGTATCACGTCTGCAATCCTTCCGTCTTGTCCCGACAGGCTTTTGATCGCGCTCGGACGCCGCGCTAACCAATCCAGCTTGGTCCATTTTTCTGAAACGAACCGCATTAGGCGATGATGATGGTAGAAATCAAATTTTCCCACCGCTTCAACCCTGACGGCATGTGGCAGTCAATCTGCCCGGAATGTTATAAAACGGTGGCAGAAAGCCGCGAAGAGGAAGACTTACGGCCAGCCGAAGGTACCCATGTTTGCCTCTCACTAAATGGGCGCTTGGTTCGGATCGACTAGCCTTCTTCGCTTGCGCGCTACGAAGAAGAACCTGCATTTCACCCGCGAACTCAGCAGACCCTGCTCTGAACGCCGCAAAGAACGTGGAGGTTAACGTGCGCTCAGAACTCATCTTTCGCGCCAGGGAAACAGTCGATAACAAGTACAAGCTATGCCAGACAACCTCAAAGGCAACTCGCCGCCTTCACATCGCCGCGAAAAACACCACAGACACCATCAACGATGTCCTTGCACGAATAGCTGGTGGCGATGAGTTTTCGCTACCTGTGATTCCCATTCTTGCGTCGTCGTAGCAAGCGTTTGTTCCAGACGAGCATCACTCAGCTAACCAAGATTCAGTATGGAGTCAAGGCAATGAACTCACTGCGCTTTAGCTGGCCGGCTGGACTTCCAAGGTCGCGCTGCGCTTGAATCAACGTCCGCGAAAAACTTTGGGCTTTGAAACTCCGGCAGCTAGACTGCAAGCAAGTGTTGCGTCGACCGTCTGAGCCGGCACTTCAAATCCACGTCGAGATCCGGCCTGATATCGGTAATGGGACGTCCGATATCGGATGGAAGAACCTTGAAGACAGTATCCGCTGTAGGGGTCATGCGGCGTATACACAGGCCACTATCTACCATCACAATAGGGATCACTGTGCTTTCGAGCAGGTTCTTCAGGTCATTCCCAAGCAGGTGCAAGGTTGAGTTGTTGCTATTCAACTCGTCGTTGACGGTGGTGAGTTCTTCATTGGTGGCTTGCAGCTCCTCTTTCGAGGTCTCCAGCTCTTCGTTGGTGCTTTGCAACTCCTCGTTTGCGGAGAGCATTTCTTCATTTGCAGACTGATAATCTTCACGGAGCGCTTCTTGTGCCCCCAGATGTTCCTTGAGCAGAGCGCGTGCGGCCTGCAATTCACGCTTCTGCTCAAGAAGCGTTCTTCGTGCAAGATCGCTTGCTTTAAAAGGCAGGCGCTGACTCGTTTTGTCATGTGTCTCGATCAGAAGTGTAGCGTCCTCGAAGAGGATGAGATAACACCGTCCCATTCCGGAAGCCGGTTCATTCATGGGAGTCACGGACAGATGCACTACACGCTTTTTGCCATTGTGTTCAAAGGCAACGTTCTTTTTCTTGATTGGAGCAGCCTTTTTCCTGGCTGAAGCAATGGCGGTGCGCAGGGCAATGGCCAACTCTTCACGGACCATATTCAGTATGTTGAGATTCGCACGCCCGGACGCAGGTTCCAGATAAGGACTGGTTCGCCCGCGAAACTGGAGGATTTCGAGGGTCTCGTTGACGATGACGCCTGGCGGAGCACACTCCCTGAGTACGATCCGGTCTGCAAGTTGCTGCAACTCCGCTTCACTCTGGCTGGCGCGGCTGATGGGCTGCGCTTTCGCTACGGGCGATGCAGTGGCCTGAATGGGAGTCCGGCTTGTCTTGAACATCCGCTGCTGACGGTGATTGCCAATCTTTTTGGAATAGATTTTGCTCTTCTTATTGAGTGGCATAAATATCTGCGGATAAGAGGCTGCGCTCTCAGCGTTTCCCAACAGCAGAAAGCCGGATGGATTCAAGGCGTAGTGCAAGGTCGAGATAATCTTTTCCTGCAACTCCGGTTGAACGTAGATCAGGAAATTCCGGCAGGAGATTAGATCGAGGTTTGAAAAAGGTGGGTCCTTGATGACATCCTGGCGTGCAAAGACACAGAGATCCCGGATCGCCTTGTTGACCCGGTATCCGCCTGCCACTTTCGTGAAGTACTTTGCGACCCGCCCAGCTGAGACATTCTTCATAGCGCTGTCGGAGTAGATGCCGGAGCGAGCTTTCGCAACTCCTTCTCATTGAGGTCTGTCCCAAAGATCTGAATGCGGAGACTAGCGGCCCTGGCACCCAGAAACTCAAGCAAGGTAATCGCCAGCGAATACACCTCTTCTCCGCTGGAACAGGGTGTGGATTGCCCGTCATTCAGGAAGCATGCATGTCGTCACTCCTCTCACCTTCGACGAAGGGCATCATGAGACGTCAGTGATCGGATGGACTCAAGAGATTACGGTCGGCTCCCGGACCTTCCAACCCCTGATCCAGAGCCAAAGGGTGAAGAGTAGTTCGCCGAAGGCCGTGATGAAAGTGAAGTCAAGGTTGGCATTCGGAAGAACGTATGGCCCCAAGCCGGCAATCATCCAGCCCACTCCAGCGATGAACAACGCAATCCCCAATATCCACGGAATATAGCCGGAGCGGTAGACCAAATAGCCCAAGAGAACCCGATGAACCCCAAAGATGATCAGGGACACGGACCACTCGTAATGGAACGAATGGAGCTGAAACCAAACCTGTGCCTGCAGCGGGCCGGAGCCGAAGAGGGTGAGGTAATATGGGGTGACGAGGAGATGGTAGACATTCAGCAAGCTAAACACGCTGCAGAGAGCGCCGGCGGCGTACACCAGCTGACACCAGGCCGTAAGCAAGGACAGCGCTCTGTTGACCGGGGCGAGCAGAACATAGAGCGCCCAGGCAATAATGACGTCACCGATGAAGCTCACGATGTAACAGAGTATGGCGACAGCAAAGAGGCCCGGGTGGGCGGAGATGTTCTGCACGGTTTCAGCGGCGTTGTTCGCAGCCACTAGCTTCGGGTAAATGGAAAACTCAGCGTAGCTGACAGGATTGAGCAGGTAGGCGAAGCCGGCAACCAGCGCTGCCTGACGCAAGGTAACGCTATCGTAGGATTTTGCCGCGGATACCGGCTTCATTGGCTTGCTCCTTGCGACAGGTTTGCGGTGAGTGGTGCTTTGGTTGAGTTCGGTAGGAATTGCGCAGTGCCACACCACGAGCAGAATCGCTGATGGTTCGAGACAGTCATGCCGCAGTGAGTGCAGGTCGCGGCGATCGGGTGACGCATGACAAAGTAAAGAAGAAATCCGAGCAAGTGAGGGAACAAGGCTGCGACCAGAACCCAGAGGATTGACCGCATATCGCGCCGCCGAGCGTCCGCAAACACGAACCCGAGACACAGAAGCCAGATAGCGAGCACGATGCCGAGCACCAAGGCAGCGCTGCCATACGCAGACATTGTCCGCAACAGAGCGCCATGGTTAGCGGTCTTGTATCCCGCAACCAACCCGATCAGCAACGCGCAGCCCACAAAGACTGAAGCCCAGAGCTGAACTGTCTTCGGAACAATACTCAAAAAGTGACGGAGTTTCATAGAGTCCTTTCTTCCCGGTTAATGCCGGCTTTCAATAACAAAGGCAATAGCGGAAACAGCAGGAAGATAAACAGCGAGGGCACAATCCAGAAAGCAAGCAGCCCCTGCCGCACCTGCATGCGCTGCATATCGAAGACAGAAGCGATCAGGCCTCCGAATTGCAGATCGACGAATGAGCCGCCCATTGTGAGTACGACGGCGGCAACGCTGATCAACACCCATCGCCGGCGGCTTGGTTGCGCGGCCTGGAGCTGCTGCGCAGGCAGCCTGAGGGACGCGAAAACCCTGGCATTGAGGGTTGGATTTACCTCGAAGGAAAAACCGCCGAGGCCCGCGATAACCCTGTTGCTGGCGCTGAGATACTCCTGGCATGGAGCACAAGTGTCGAGATGCTCGCGAAGAGATTGTTCCCTCTCAGCCGAGATGCTGCCCGCCAGACTCTCGTCGATCATGTGCTGGAAACTTTCGTGGTGGTCAGTGTTCATGCTGTTTCTCCCTCGAACTGCGGCCGCAGCGTTGCCAGCCCTCGATAAATTCTGGAAGCGACGGTAGAGACAGGCGCTCCCACAACTACGGATATCTCCTGTAGGGACAAATCTTCCTGAAAGCGCAGTGCGAGGGCTTCGCGATAGACGGGGTCCAGAGTTTGCAGCGAGCAAGCAAGCCGGTCAGCATCTTCTGTCCGCGCCGCAAGCGTGAATGGCGAAGGCTCATTGGAAGCAGGCGATGGTCGAACGCCACCGTCATCATTTGAGTCCAGACTGAACATCGGCCGCTTACGCATGGCATCGAGAGCAATATTGCGTGCGACCCTGAAGAGCCAGGGCTCAAAGCGGGACTGCCCGTCGTAGGAGGAGCCTCGCTCTAGAACGCGCAGCCACGTCTCCTGGACCAGATCGTCAACCCCGTCGCGTCTGCCCAACAGGTAAATGAGATAGCGAACAAGCCGATATTGGTACTGCTCGACCAGCGCCTCAAGAACAATGACATCTCCCTGGCGCAATCCAAGCGCGATTTGTTGCGTATCGCTCTCCATTGACGCCCTCGAAGTCAGCTCACAATCGAACATACGTGGTGTATACGAACCATGGGGCCGGAATTACGAAAAGGCTCGAATCAGCGGCGATTGGGAAATCAAAACTCGCTTCTTGCCAGTCAAACAGCTTTCTTGGCAGGATGGTCGGCTACACGGAAGCTAATCTGACGAACGCTCAGACCTCGTTATTTTTGGATTGCCCGTGATCCAGGCCCAATCGCCTTTTTAGACACGGAAGGTACCATCACAGCTTGCCGGAGCGTTGGAGTGCAGGGGCGGGCTTGCGTTTGGTTTGGGGATCATTGGCCACGATTTTCCAATGCTGACATCCACGCCTTTGGAGTTGTTCCAAATGTCCGGCGGAACATTTCGACAAAGGCGCTTGGCTGACAATAACCGACCTTGTGGGCTACTTCCTTGATCGAACATCCCGAAACCAATAACTCCACGGCTTTCGTTAACCGGACCTGTCGTCGCCACGATTCAAAGTCGATGCCGATCTCCTTACGAAACACCCTCTGGATCGTTCTGACACTGACACCTACCTCGGAACATAGAACTGCCATCGGCTTCGATTCGGCCGGATTCCGCAATATTGCTTGAGCCACAGCAAGTGCTCTCGCGTCTCGTGGCAGCGTCACAAAGGTGGGCACCGGGGAGGCCTTCTGAAGCTGAGCAATGAGCAGGTCGCGAAGGGCACACTCGTAGCGGTTCCGCACTCGAAGCTGACTGAGGCGTACGGTTTCGACGATAAGCTCTCGTAGCAGCGGAGTCACGTGCAGCACGGCGCACCGCGGGTCCAATCTCGCGGTCAGGCCTGTTCGCAGATAAAGCGTGCGCATCGAAACAGGTCCAGGCATGTGAATCCGATGGTGGGTTCTGGCTGGAATCCACAACGCAAAATGCGGCGGGATCAACCACATGCTCTGATCGGAAGATACTTCCATGAGGCCACTGATTGCGTAAATCAGTTGATCGGACCCGTGCGCGTGTTCGAACACCTCAAACCTGGAAGGGTATTCATAGGCGAGCGTCGCAACAGAAATGCCGCGCTTCGGGTCGTATTCCGTCAAAAGCGTGCTCTGTCTCAATAGAGATATATTATGGCGTAAGGGGACTCTTGCGACAATCGGCGAAGAAGCTCATCATGGTCGCATGTCACAACCGTTCGGACTCGGCAAGTACAACATCATCGGATTCGTCTCCATCGTTGACGTATCCCGCGCAAGAGCTTTCTATCGGGACACGCTTGGCCTACGGCTGGTGATGGAAGAACCGCCGTTCGCGTTGGTCTTTGACGCCAACGGCATCATGCTTCGACTTGGCATGGCTAACGAGATTGCGCCAGCGCATGGTACGGTCCTGGGTTGGCAAGTCCCGGAGATCAGCGCAACCGTCAAAGACTTGGGGCAAGCTGGAGTCAAGTTCGAGCGCTATGGGGGTATGGATCAAGATGAGTTGGGCATCTGGACATCACCTACGGGCGCTAAGGTCGCCTGGTTCAAAGACCCAGACGGAAATACTCTAAGCATCTCAGAACATCCTGAGTTGAAGGGCTGACCTCACAAGAGCTCTGATTCGATTCCTACTGTACTGGTAAGTTCCGGATCGTCGGCAAGCCGGAAGTAACGGGGAATTTTCCTGATCCGCCGGGGCTTCGGTCCCTGTCGAATCGGTTTGTTGTCACCACCTTGCAATTCCGTTTTCTTTGCGGCCTGACCTGCTTTCCCGCTGGCCCGCTCACGTGCGGTCGACGCCGCGGCGTCCATCTCTGCCTTCACCTCCTCCAACGTGTGTTGGAGCCGCAGATTTTCCTCGACGTACGCACCCGAGATTCCTCGCCATTTCGCCGTCCACTTCCTCGGGTGTGCCGCTGAAGCTGAAGGGCGCGCACAATGCGGCGTTTTCATCCTCCCTCTTTCTTGTTTGGATCACGTTAATGCGGATTCTATTCTTGTCTATACGAGCGACTGTCAACATCACCGTCCGCTCCCCAAGAAGCGGCATCAGCTCTATGAACATACGTCCCCCTGTAAGAAACTAGTTCACTCACGTTCGGTGGAGGGCGCCGCAGGGTCCATACGGCGTGGATTCACTTTATTGTTTTTGGCTTGTCAGCTTGATAGCGGTAAGGCCCGGTGAGTTGGCGAGTTACTAGGGAAAAGCTAGTTTTCGCCAAAACTCAGCCCGCAACAATTGACAGATACAATCGCAGTAAGCTGTTTTTGGCTTGGGATGGTGATCCATCGATTTTGCGATCCTTCCGTTTGTCCTGCTGGATCGAACCCTATCCGCAGGTGATCAACAGCATCATCCAGGAACAAGAGGCTTACCCCAACTGGAGGGCACTCTTGGGGTGGACTGGATTCGGCCGACGAGGACTGAGGCTGAGGAACTGCGGTGGATTATCCTGCTTTTGAACAGGCAGCTTAGAAAGAAGCATTCGTATGTCACCTCGTGGTTTTTATTCAGGGACGTCGCGCGTGCACAACCTAAAGCCGCTCTTTAGCCTTCTCTCAAGCGACCTGGCCATCGATCTGGGAACCTCCAACACACTAGTTTATGTTCGTGGCAAGGGCATCGTGGTGAACGAGCCGTCCGTCGTAGCCATTAACAAGAACAGCGGTGAGGTGGAAGCAGTGGGAAGAGAGGCCAAGAAAATGCTGGGCCGTACACCGGGCCACATAGTTGCAATTCGACCGTTGAAAGAGGGGGTCATTGCCGATTTCAAAGTGACCGAGAAGATGTTGAATTACTTTATCCAGAAAGCGCACAATCGCAAAATGTCGGTGCATACACGCATTGTGATTGGTGTGCCCGCGGAGATCACGCAGGTTGAAAGACGCGCGGTCATGGACTCAGCTTACCGCGCGAAAGCCAGCGAGGTCTATCTGGTGGACCAGGCCATGGTGGCGGCGATTGGTGCCGGGCTTCCCACCAGTGAACCCACCGGAAGCATGATCATCGATATTGGGGGAGGTACCACGGATATTGCGGTGATCTCTCTGAGTGGCATCGTCTACGCCCGTTCTTTGCGAATGGCAGGAAACCAAATGGACGAAGCCATCATGACTTACGTGAAGCAAAAATATAACTTGCTGATTGGCGAACGCACCGCCGAGCGGATCAAGATTGAAATAGGGAGTACGTTCCCGCTCGAGAAGCCGCTGACGATGGAAATCAAGGGCCGCAGCCTGATTGAAGGGGTACGCGTTGCCAACACTAACGGCGTAGACACCACCGGCTATCGCGAGACCACCACCATCACCCCCGGCGTCATGGGCAACGATCAGCCCATGATCTCCACCCGCGAATTTTGGTACTCCGCCCAGCTCGGCATCAACCTCATCTCCAAAGTCGACACCCCGCAGAGCGGCAAGCAGGTCTTCACCGTTATAGACCTCACGACCTCCGAGCCCGACCCACTCCTCTTCGAACTCCCCGAAGGCTATAAGATCGTCGATCGCACCAAAGAATAGATACGCCTGAGAATCAAACCTAAATTCGGCGCCCATGAAAGATCCTGTTAATCTGCAAAACTCAAACGCGCGTACGAACCACTACCTGCTGTACGACCGCGCCTGAATCGAACGAGGACAGGTCGAAGCACTCGTTGAGTGCATTAGCGATTTACCACTCATTTGGGGAGCCAGCACGGGCTGAAGAAACGTACGCGCGGATCGCCCTTTTCGAAGCTCCCATGACAACCACCTAAATGCCTTTCTGTTAACTAGGGCAAAGGGTGCAGTTTTGTATTGAAGAGGTACGGATCTTGAAAATCGGTCTGATCGCCTGGCTTCTTATTTAGAACGGGCTCCAGCCGCGCCGATAGAGGCTTTTTCCATTTGGTCGCCAGGGAAGCGACGTCGGAGAAGATGCGTTCCATCTGCTCAACGCTGATGTCACCGGGGAGAGGAATTGTATCCAGACCGGTGCCACAGACAGCCGAATACGCAAGAAGTGAATCGATGTTGTAGGTCGACTCAGCCCATCGTTGTGCCAAAAGCCTATCCTCCATTACCGGCACCATCAGGCCCGAGTATCCGATTTGCTTTTGTGGCACCGCTTTGACTGCGGCGGTAATAATCCGAGCCGCGGTGAGCGTCCCACTGGAGCCGAACTTCGCGCCAGTAAATGCTTCGATGGCGGACCCGATGGACACGTCTCCCAGGGGAGCAGGTGTTGGATCGACTCCAACATATGTCCAGCCCGTTTCTGCGGCGACCTTGTTGCCGATCGCGTCGGCGACGGAGGCATGTTTTGTCAGCGCCGCGGTGAGGTCGACGGTGGCGGCCTCGACATTTCCCTTGTCTTTCGCGAATACGTCATGAACGACATTCGCGCCTTCAAAACCGATAGCGAATTGCTTGCCCGCGCCGGTGTGATACGAGCCAGGAAAGAATGGCGATAGCGGCTTCAGCATGGCAGTGGCGGTGAAGTTGAACGTTCCCTGACTGCGTGGACTATGTTCGCTAACATATTTCACAAGTTCGGCGGTGTGGTGGATTGATTTCCAGTGAATGCCGTCTTCATCGGCGATGATGGTGTTGGCCTCGATGTTTGGCAAGGTCGACAATATCCGCTCCAGCAGATGCATCGTGGCCGGATCATCACTGTCATGCATCATGGCGGGACCCACATTCGGAATAAAGTTCTCCTTTACTGAGATTCGGTCGAGCTGACCAATAAATGACAGCGCCTGGTCCTCAGATAGACCCGAAACGAGCTGAGCGAGAGGTTGTGTGGTGAGCCGTAGAGACTCCACTTCGTAGCCGGAAGCCTCGAACTCAGACTTCACTCTGTGCAGCACAAGGAGAGCATCGGCAATTTGTTGCGGATAGCTGCCTCTATCGAGCCGTACAAATCCGGTGATTGCCCTGACTTTGGGGTTCGAAGACGCGGCGGGATTGGGACTGGCCTGCGCCAATACGTGGACCGACACAAGAAAAAGGACGGCAATGACAGATCGTTTCACTAAAGCCTCCTGACCGTGAAGCAACGAAGTATACCGCACTCAGTCGTTCCGACCCGTCGGGAGTGCATCGATAAAGTCGGAATAACCCGCGAGTAAAGCCGCATCTGGTGAAGGCTTGGGCGCAGCCTACACCGTTCATCCCGGCGCTGAGGTCTCCGACAGCTGCACCTCGTCCGTCAGCGGTGAGTTGGATCTCTCGGTCTACGACCCCAACGGCTTCCTGCGCCTTCAAGGGCAGCAATACCCCCGGCCAGAATAAAGCTAATCTCTGAGTCAAAACCCGTTACAACGCCTTCGGCTCTGGAGATCGCCAATCTCTGCGAAACCTGCCAGGTAACGATCGATGTCGCAACAATTCACGAAACGGCGGACGCTGATGCCTGAGAGAGGTATGGTGGCTAGCATTCTCGGTGAGTGATATGGCGATTTGTCATCAACTGAGCTTGCGTCGGATTACTTCCGAATTGCCGACAACCAGAACTTGGCCGTTCGTCGGGGTGCAGGCCTGAAATCGCATTGGGTGAGATGGTCTGATTGCGCCTACACTGACCACGAGAGCCGTTTGTCCGAACTGACACCCGGTGTGGTCCCGGCGGGCAGTGCCCCTTGGGGGCGACTCGTCGTGCTCACGGTCCTTATGGGCGTGGTAATATCCGGGGTCGTCACCTTCATGTCACGGCCCCTCGTGGAGGCTATGAAATGATGGAGCGGATTGCAGAAGCGTCGCCGTGTCCCAGGGCCAGGATTACCGGGGTCTTTTATTTGTTTTACTTTCTGACGGCGGTATGCGGCGAGTTCTTCCTTAAAGGGCTTGTTGTACATGGCGACGCCGCGGCTACAGCGAACAACATCCTGGCGCACCAGCGTTTGTTTCGGTTGGGTTTAGCAACCGGGCTCATCGCGACCGCGTGCTATGTCACTGTGACGGCTCTCTTCTATGGCCTATTTAAACCTGTGAACAGGACCCTCTCTTTACTTGCAGCGTTCTTTAGCCTCGTGGGATGCGCCATCCTGGCGTTCGCTAGCCTCTTTCGCATCGCTCCGCTTGTCGTCTTGGGAGGCAGTCAGTACTTGAGCGTATTTAACGTGGAACAGTTGCGGGCGCTCGCGTCTCTGTTTCTCGAATTGTATGGTCAGGTCGTCAACATCTGCTTCGTATTTTTCGGAGTCTATTGCCTCCTGATCGGCTACCTCATCATCAGGTCCGCCTTCCTGCCTCGAATTCTGGGTGTGTTGATGGCGTTTGCCGGTTTGGGTTGGGTGGCCTTTCTGCTACCGCCGCTCGCAAACTATCTGCGCCCCTATATTCTGCTCCTCGGCGTCATCGCGGAACTAGCGCTGATGCTATGGCTGCTTGTGATGGGCGTGAACGTTCAACGATGGAAGGAACAGGCCAACGCAGCATGAAAGCCCCGTCTATCGTCGCAGCGGTACGGCTGGGCCTCTGTCGGGAAACCGGACCTGATTCGCATGAACGCCTAATTCCGTAGCTCGCATCAGGAGGAAAGAGTATGAGCGCAGCAGTAATGATGAAACGGATTGCAGAAGCGTCGCCGCGGTTCAAGGCTAGAATGGCCGGTGGCCTTTTTTGCTCCTGTTGCTGACGGCAGCATGCACCGAGTTCTTCTTTCGCGGCAGACTGAGTTTCGCAGCGGACCTCGCTGCGGGCATCATCGAGGTCTCCTGCATGATCGCTGTGACACTGCTCTTCTATGACATCTTTAAGCCGGTGAACAGGCGCCTCTCTTTGCTCGCAGCGGCCTTCAACTTCGTGGCAGTCACGCTTGAGCTTCTTCGATTTCTGCCTCACGGCGTGAACATCGGCCTGGGATTTCACGGATTCTATTGGATCCTGATCGGCTACCTCATCTTCAGGTCGACCTTCCTACCTCGAATTTTGGGCGCACTGCCGGCGATCGCGGGTCTGTGTTGGCTGACCTTTCTGCCACCGCGGCTCGCAAGCTATCTGTCCCCTACAACCTGGCCGCCGTCCTCCTCGTGGAAGGATTGGTGATGCTGTGGCTCCTCGTGATGGGCGTGAACGTTCAACGATGGAAGGAGCAGGCCCGCGCATGAAAGCCGCCTACACCAGATACGGTCCGCCAGACGTTATCGAAATCAGCGACCTCGACAAGCCTGTTCCCAGGGACAATGAGGTCTTGATAAAGGTCCGCGCGGCCTCCGTCAATCCACTCGACTGGAAGACAATGACAGGCGGTCCGTACATCGTTCGTCTACTGCTCGGGCTGTTCACACCGAAGATCAAACAACTCGGCGTTGATGTGGCCGGCCAGGTTGAAGTGGTTGGCAGGAACGTAACCCAGTTCAAACCTGGCGACGCGGTGTTCGGCACATGCCGCGGAGCATTTGCCGAATATGCGTGTACCTGCCAGTCGGCGAAGCTCATGAAATCAGCATTGGTCATGAAGCCGGATAACGTGACGTTTGAGCAAGCCGCTGCTGCACCTGTTGCGGCGCTGACCGCGTTGCAGGGTCTTCGCGACAAGGGGCGGATTAAACCGGGACAAAAGGTCTTGATCAATGGCGCCGCGGGAGGCGTGGGGACGTTCGCCGTGCAGATCGCCAAGTCGTTCGGCACAGATGTCACCGGCGTATGCAGTACGAGGAATGTGGACATGGTCCGGTCCATCGGCGCAGATCGAGTCATCGACTACACACAGGAGGATTTCACCAAGGGCGAGCAACGTTACGACCTGCTTTTCGACAACGTAGGCAATCACTCGCTATCAGCATGCAGGCACGTGCTGAATCCCAAGGGGATATTAATCATGATCGGAGCACCACACGACGTTCGAGTGATCGATCTTCTGGCCCGCTTGATCGGAGCTCTTATGCTCTCCCCGTTCGTGAGCCAGAAGCTGATCACCTTCATCGCGAAATCGAATGAAGAGGATCTGACCATCGTGGGAGAGCTTATGGCAACGGGAAAGGTAACACCGGTCATCGACAGGCGCTACAGCTTGAATGAAATCCCCGAAGCTCTCGAGTATCTGGAGAAAGGACACGCTCGAGGAAAAGTAGCAGTAACTTTGGAACATAACAACGAAACGTAACAACGCATTGCGCAGAACTTAACTGGCCATCGGGCGTGCCCATGCCACCATAGTTTCTCCAGGATGACGGGCCACCCGCACCTTACCGGTCGTCTTCCGATTCAATCGGCCCGGAGGCGTCAGCCGACAGGTTATTGACGAGTTGCCGACCATTCGGTCTAAATCCCATTGTTGCTTCCACGGAGCTGAACGTCCGCCTGCAAAGCGCTTGCTACTGACACATGGGCTCGGATTCAGGGGGGTACACTTGGAATGGCTCCTGATCGGAAACACAAGATCAAGCCAAACCGGGGTTGTAGCGGTGGGAAAATTTGATTTCGAGCATCATTCACTCCAGAATACCCGCCGCTACTTTGCGACTATTGGACTACTACAAAAGCCCCTATAGATTCATCCAGCGTGGCGATATACTCACGGAACATTCCCACGACGCAAAGTAGGTTGGTTCGTATTCCGACTGTTGCAGTTGAATTGCTGAGACGGGTAAGTCTAGCTTCGATGTTTCCGATATCTATCATGGCTGAGGAACGCTTCTGTTGGAGAAGTTGTAGAGGGCTGGGGGTCTGCATGTGGATCACCTTCGGTCAATAGGATGCATGCTACGTGCGCCGAGTTGGCCGTCTTGCTGAAACTGACGGCGAACGTATCCAGTGACGAGCACTGATTCGACACTGATCCATCATTCAGCTTGGAGCGACAACAGGACACTAGCGCATCTTAACAACCGTTGCACGGCAAGCCTAGCGTTATTGTTGAGCAAAGTATGTCTTCTTGCTCGTTCAGGTTCACTGAACTAAGTCAGCCCATCTGAAGTTTTTCCTCTTAGATTAGATTACTGCTAAGGATTCTTGTCGAAAGCGGCGGCTGAGATCCTCGAGCATCTGGGCTTTGGATCGTCCAGCCAAAACCAACTCGGTCTTCTTGATAGTGCGTGGAAGGTAGGATCGCACGGCCGCCGGGTTGAGGCAGATCGGAGCCCGCAACCAGGGATTCCAAAACTCGGGATCGTCTATTCCGGCCGACCAGGATCGCTCCACCATGCACACGAAGCCGTTCTTGCCTTTGACCGCGGTTTCGTAACCATGCTGCCATGATCTCGCTATCCTGTGAAATGGATTCCGGGGCAGCGCTCCGCGCCAGCGTAATCTCGGCACTTCGCTCCATCAGGTATTGGTCAAGCGGGGCCATGCTCGGATACGGTGTTTTGGCGTCCTGTGCTTGCGCCTGCCACGCCGCGGCCACCACGACAACCAGCGCGAAGCTTCTTGATGCAATGGCCCTGAGAGTCTTCCGCTTCATTGATTCCTCCTGAGATAGGGGATTCCTCTTCTGCTCGCGGCCTGCGAGGCTCGCTGAGTGCATGGCGATTATGCACCATCTGAGAACAAAGAACTGCCAACTTCCGGATTGCCGACGATTGAGGAGGCGACTTTGCTCCACACATAAGAACAACCATTTCGCCACTTCAGCGAAAGCTTTGGGCGTGGCCACGTGTCACCGTTTCATGCTGCGCCTCGCCGTGGCCTGTACCGACGAGGCGCAGCACTCCAGCGCAAACAGGTTCGCTTAGCGCTTGACGATCTTCTCCAAGCGCGGATCCGACCATAGAGCAGCAAACTCCTGATCGCTATATACCCGCGCCAGGTCCGGATAGTGGCCCTCCTTTGCCCGACGCAAATATTCAAGAGCGCCGTCGAGATTGCCTTTCTTTCCATACGATTTTGCAATCAGGTAGGAGATTCGGGCGCGTTGCTCGGGGGTGGTGACCTGCGCGACAACTCCGCCATTGTCGCTGTTCAGGATATCGGCATTCAGTTCGAGCGCCCGAGAGTACTCGGTCATCGCCCGGTCCACCTCTCCGAGACCCATCCAGGCCTCCGCGATGTTCAGGTGGGCTGTTGCGTTCGATTCATCGAGAGCCAGCGCCTGCTTCAAGTGGTTGACAGAGGCTTTGTATTTCTTGTCCATCAAATCCAGGACACCGAGATTGTTAAGCGCGGCAACACTACGGGAATCGAGCTTAACCGCCTGCGTCAAATGCTTGCGGGCAGCGCTCTTGTCACCGAGTTGGAATTCTGCAATGGCCAATTTGTCATATAGCATGGAGTTTCTCGTATCGCCCTGGACTGCTGTGTGGTAGTAAGCGACGGCGGATGCGTAATCCTTATGAATGCGCGCCTGGTCTCCCTTTTGCTCAGCCGTCTTCGCAATAGTCGACGACATCGGCACATCCGGAAGAGATTCTGTCCTCGCCTGTACGGCAGCGAAAACCATCAGGTTTGCGACTAAAAGTGCTTTTAGAAGTCCTTGCATTTTGCACCTCTTTTCGATGAGGCGACCCTCCGGAGGTGGGCGAATGATCGTGCCGCTTCGAACAGTTTGCTCATCACTTCGACTCCAGTAGAGGCCCGGCATCTTCCGCTGACAACGCTACGGCCGCTACTACACCGTTTTGCGTCAAGACTAAGTAATGAAAAATGGGCTGCAAAGACGCTAAGCGTCTCCTTTCTGAAGGCTTGCGGGCGACCTGGTGGAAGAGAAGAGAGGAGGTTAAATGCCGTTACAAGGCATGGAGTAGCTCTTATAGATACCGTTAAATCGGCCAGGAACAATGCCCCGTCGCTAACATCGGAGCGGCGCGACAATCTAAGTTGACAGGGAACGGTGATTAAGATGGCGCCGATAAGTCTAGAATCAGTCGACTTAGAGCAAGAGCGCGCAGAACTGAAGTGTGTGCTCGACTCCAGGGAATTCAGTCGTTCTCCCACGCTGGCTCGCATGCTTTCCTATCTGTGCGAGAAGCAGTTCGCCGGAGAGGCCGACAGAATCAAAGAGTATACGATTGCGGTCGAGGTTTTTCGGCGCGGCGATTCGTTTGATCAGGACTCCGATTCAATTGTGCGGGTAGAAGCCAACCGGCTGCGCAAGCGGCTGGCCGAGTACTACGCTCAGAGTGGCTCGACGCGACCTCTAAGAATCACTATTCCGGTTGGGCAGTACGTGCCGCGGTTCGAGACGGCCGGAGCATCCGTTCAGGAGCGCCTGGCGAGCACGTCGCTTCAGCCCGCCAACCCGCTGGGAAATCCGTCGGGCCAACCAGTCAAGTATTTCAAAGGTAAACATTGGACCTGGTGGCTAGCGGCAGCGCTTTCGACGATGTTGGCGGGCACCGTAGGAACCTGGCTTATCTTTCGGCATGAAGCCCGAGTTTCGTCCGTTCAATCCAGGGCGCCAACCGCCACGGAAGGGGCTACCGAGCAGATCGGACCGCCAGCCGGTGAAGAGATTCGAATCCTCGCCGGCACAACACGTAGCTTTGTCGATCACGCCGGCAAGTTATGGAGCGCTGACAAGTGGTTTACAGGAGGCAATGCCGTTAGAAGTTCCGTGCTGCACATTTGGCGTACAGAGGAGCCAGGTTTCTACCGAACCAGCAGGCAGGGACAATTCCGCTACGACATTCCACTCAAGAGAGGAGTTTACGAGCTGCGACTTCATTTTGCGGAAACTGCTTTTGGTCCCGAATCAACAGAAACCGGTGGGGAAGGCAGCCGGCTGATGACGATCCGAGCAAATGGAAAGACGCTGCTCGCCGACTTAGATGTTGTTGCGGATGCCGGCGCCAGCCGAACTGCAGACGTAAAAGTCTTTCCGGATATAAGACCGGGGCCGGACGGAGTTCTCCATTTAGAGTTCGCCGGCGAGGATGGAATGCCGGCGATGGTTTCAGCTATCGAAATTCTGCCAGGAGCACAAGGCCACATGCGGCCCGTTCGTGTTCTGGCACGGCAGTCTCCTTACTACTCCAACGACAGCCACTGGTGGAGTCCGGACGATTATTTCGAAGGTGGGCAGCTGGCAGTGTATGCAGAGCCTGTCACAGGTACCGACGATCCCGAGCTTTACGAAACGGAACGGTGGGGAAACTTCTCCTACGCGATTCCAGCGTCTCCGGGAAGATACTCTATAACGCTCCACTTCGCTGCGCGCCGCGCGCCCTCGGGCGAATCGTCGATCGATGCGGCGCTGAGCAGAATGCAGGTTAGTCGCGTATTCAATGTGTTCTGCAATGGCAAGGCTCTCCTTCAGAATTTCGACTTATCGAAGGAGGCGCATCCATCGGATGTAGTGATCCGAAAGTTTTCCGGCCTCGAGCCGAATGCCCAAGGCAAGTTCCTGCTGGCTTTCGTTCCAGTCAATGGCTACGCATCCGTAAGTGGAATTGAATGTCTTCCCCAATAAGGTCCAACTGCGGCTCGCTGAGGAAACAAGTTGATGTGAATGGAAACACCATCAACATCACGAGTTCCGAGTGGATTGTCGGCAAACCGCACCTTACGCTCGGGGAGGGATTCCCGTGATCCGCCAGGGACCACGTGACGGACCCGAGAAACCTTGCCACAAGCCGACTTACAGGGACTTACTCGCCGATGAATTTTGCGGTGGCCTTGGAGTTCGATTTTCGAACTTTCCTGCTCTTCACCTGACGGTCGGATGTTCGCGGGTACGTTACGTCTGGAAAGTCATCGAAATTTCGCAGTTGCGGTCTTTCTGCTGGCTGTTAAGACGGTCTGGGAACACCGAAGACAAAAACCCGAAAGCCCTGCGGCGAAAATCTGTTCCTCGACCATTCCACGCGGCGTCCGCTGTTCTGAAGCGACGAAGGGCAACGTGCCTTTGTAATTCAGCCTGATCGTCAAATCGAGGTCGTCGTAGCTGACTTTTGCGGTGATGGAACTATCGGTGTGGCCCCCTTCCTCGATCAGGCGCAGCAGTTCGCTTGTGCTGGTTTCGGCGCGCGCGGCATCGGCCGCGTTCAACTGCCATAGCTTGGCTTGCTCGCGAAACTTGGTGTCAAAACGTGAAGGGGTTTTGCCGTCGTCGGGCTCCAATACCATGACATTGGTGCGGCGTTCCCCGATAAGGAAAACCAGATTGAGCAGCACGCAGACCACCACTGCGATCGACAGAATCGAATCAGTGAAGGCGTTCGTCCAAGGGGGTAGCAGAGCGAAAAACTCGGGATACACACGTCGGCTTAGCGCAAAGAGCAGCGAGATGCCGATGATGAACGTGTTGCGCATCGTCATGGGTCGCGACATCACAATCTGGATCCCACCCACCAGCATCGAAGAGCCGTTGAAAACCAACGCGGCGCCGATGATGGGCAATGGCAGTGCGAGGAGTGCGGCGCCGACCTTCGGTACGCATGAGAGCAGCACGAGCCAGCCCGCAATTGCATAGGCGATATATCGACTCGTCGCGCCAGTGACTTTTTGGAGTCCGACAAGGCTCGGCGCGGCACTTATCCCGGGCGTCGCCACGCATCCTCCGGCAACACAGGCGATGCCGTCCGAGAGAACCCCGAGCGGATGCTGTCCAGGTCAGGTCGGCGCCAGGATGCGTCATTGATCCTCTGGCAGGTCGTGATCACACCGATGACGCGCAGGCCCGAGGCCAATGCTGCAATCGCGAACGGCACCATCAGCGACGGTTCAAAGCGGTAGGACAGAAACCGAGGGTCAGGCAGCCCGAACCAGGGCCTCGAATCGATGGTCGCGACGTCTTTGCTCGTCAACATTCCTATCGCGACTGCGACCGCCATCCCCAATGCGAGACCGATCAGGCCGCAGAGCAGACGGGGAAGACCCTTGCCCCACACGCCCAGCCCCACCATCACAGCAAGCGTCAAGGCGGCGGCCCCTATATTGCGGGGAAGATTCGGATCGTGCAGGTTAGAAATTCCAAGAAATCCGCGCACTCCGATGAGGCCCAACTCCACACCTACCGCAATCACAATAAAGCCAGAAACAACCGGAGGGAACACCCTGCGCATCCGGGGCAGCGCCCACGCGAAGATCGCCTCTACAAAGCCCGCGAACGCGATCATTCCGCAAACCAGCCCCAGTCCGCCACGATGCGCCGCCTCAAGAGCCGCTGCGAAGTAAATTGCCGAAACCACCGGCGGCGCCAGGTATCCTGACCCCACCGGACCGAGCCGATGCGCTTGCAGCACCGTAGCCAGCGCAATAGCGATCATGCCCAGCCCCACCGCGTGCGATGCCACGGCGGAGGAAGCTCCTGCCGCTTGGGCGATCAACGCAATGAACACCAAGTAGGGACAGATCACAGCGACATGCTGCGCCCCCAGAAGAATCAGATGCGGAAGTGGAGGACGTTCATCCAATCCGTAAATCAGATCCGGAGGCCGCACACGCTGGTCGCGCCGGGGTGGCTCGGCGGCAACTTTCGGCGACGGATCAACTGACGGCGTGCCCATGAGATTTATCTGTCCTGGACGTACGCTAAGCCGATTAGCTGGAATGACGAAACAACTGTTGCGATTCTTCGGACTCGCACAGATGGGATTTTGAGTAGGCTGGACGCGTCGCTATAGCTCTCCGGGGCGATGCGACCCCTTCAGCTTCACTCGGGCCGGTCGGAACTGACGCGAAGCCATGCTAGCACCACTTCCCCGGCAAAACGCAACCTTTCTCTAAAAGGGGGCTGCAGTGGCAGGGTTTGCGCGCAACCCGGTGGCTTGGTGAGGCCTCGCACTCTGTGCGAGATCTGAATCGAATCGCTTTTGAGTTATGCAAGCCTGTAGCAGGTTGGCCCCACTCAACCCCGTTGTTGGCTTTGTATGAGGTAGCTTCGTTTTCGGTCCCGCTGCACCACGGCGGCTTGCTTACCTTTGGCTTGAGTCGCCGAAATCACTCCATTGGACCAGATAACCTCACTCATTGAAGATTGCTGAATACGGTTAGTCCTCACAAACGCCGTTTGCGACTAGAGCCTTAGCAAGCCGGAGGGCCCGATATCCCCGTCGCCATGTCGACTTTCGGTACTGATCGCCTCCTCGGTGAGTGACTCGGCGGAGATTTTTCACCAACCAATTGACCAAAGGCTTCTTAGGTTCCGAATTGCCTGGAATAGCCGGACGGCTGCGCCGTCACATCAAGTTCTAGACGGCCTTGCGGTGAATCGCTCAGTTCGCTTGCCGATCCGTAACACTTCGGTACCACGTTAAATAGATGTGATTGTTCGCGGGAAATGAGGCGTTCTCCCGCATAAAGACGACTCTGGTACAACAACTTTGGCCCGTTCTTGTTCTTGTAATCGTTCTCTCTTCGCCGGTTCTCACAAGGCGTCGATATCGCCGCCATCTCGCGAGAACCGCAGATGGGATATACTCTCAGCAATTAAAAGGCCCTGAAACGGCCCCTCTTGAATCGAGACATCAATCATGCTCGATAGGGCACGGTTGAAAAAGACTGCATCGGCTCTCATTCCGCCGTTGCTCACGAAAATTGCGGGTTTCGCTGAGGTTCCTAACCTATGACGGTTCTACAGGCGCGGAAGTTCATAATCATGACGACGCTCTCAGTGACTGGCGCGGCATTTGCCTTTCTCTTGCTCGCTTCCGCTACAGGCTATCCGTTAACTTTTGAGCAGAGCCTGCGTATCCTTGAAATCATCCTTCCAGTATTTCTTGGGTATCTGGCTAGCGCTTCGGTTTTCGGTTTCCGGAGCAGGTCCGGATTGGCCGATGTGAGATTCCGCAGTAATGTTGCCGGCATCTCGGGCTTACTCGTTCGAGGCCCCATCGTCATTCTGGGCATTGCGCTCGTCGCAGACTTCGTCGCATTTGGGATATCAAACAGGCCAAACGGAGTTCCTGGAACAGGCATAAGTTTTGACATGTTTGCCGGAAGCATATCGACAATTCTGGGATTGCTCGCCGTAACTACCAACTTTGCCGTCGCCTATCTTTTCGGGAGCGAAGGGTAATGAGCGCCACAGATTGTCATCGCAGCTTGCCAGAGTGGGGCTTCTTGCAGTCGTGATCCAGTTAGAACGGCTGGAGTGACGAAGACCTGACCATGACGCACGGATAAAGCATCTAGCAAAGGATAACTCTCATGCTACCCAGTCATGCCGAACGTCGAGGTCGCGTTGGACTACTGTGGGCGCCTCTATTGTTCTATTGTGCATGTGTGCCGGCCCAGCAATCAGAACGCCCGAATGTTTTCCAGGTGCAATTACCGGAGGATGCTAAAGACATTCTCAACAGTCAAAGCACAGGGTCGCCATCAACCTCGGATTCCCTGCCGCCATTGTTATCGAAATACGGATACAAGATAACATCGGATCACCCTTTTGCCTGTGGCCGATTTGCTGGCCATTCGCTAAAATGCGCCAAAATCATTCCTCAACAACAGGTAACGGACTTACCGGATTATCTGCTGTCAGAACTGCGAACTATTGTGCTCCTGCCGCCTTACCCCGCACCAGTGCCTACCCTAAGCAGGCATTCAGAAGACTTGATCTCCCGGAGCAATGAAACACGGGTTCCTTCAGATGAGCGCACCTATCTGACTACATACAGCAATCGCGAATTGCCCACCGCAAACTTTCGTTGGATGAAACTCAGCGACGTTCTCGAAGGACAAAAAGTCTTAACTGTCTGGCAACGTCTAGCCGCAGAACGTATTGTATTCGAATGCGAAGGCAGAGATTGCAATGAGTTGGTTCACGCTTGGGCTGAGACTTCCGGACTGAGATTGGAAGGGTTGGCAACCTGCGAAGTGCTGCTGACTGAACAACGACACGTAACCCCGCCTACCCGCTGTGAGCCGATTGCGTTGAAAATGCATGATCAATGGTTCATAGTGGGTGCTTACCGATTGGAATATATGTTTTACAACTATGCTGGGAGGCCAGATTTTGTTATAGCGCTTCACTACCTCGATTGGAACAATGGCAGCCAGGTGCCGAACAAGATTGTGCAAGCGATGATGCGTGCACTTTCCAGTCAGCCGCTGGCATTGAGAGTCTCGAGCACCGCCGATGGAGAGATTGTAGGCGTAGCAGATTATAGATTCGATCGTGCACTGCAACAATTTATTCTCGTTACCGTCCGAATCAAGTTCTCAGCGCCGGCGTTGCTCGGCAGAATCCAAGTCGATCCGAAGGTCACGGTAGCGAGCACTCTCTATGTGAGCCGTCAAAACTCGTCAACCAATTCCGATTGGCATCTTCCTTCAGATCAGGAAAATGCAGCCTATGTAGATCGACTCCGCGACAACGTTCATCAACAGCTTGACGGCCTGTGCGACACGCCACATTGGCAACAATCAGAGGGGATGATCGCGGAGTTCTCCTGTCACTGATTCTGGCACAGGCGAATAATCCGGTTCGCCGCAACAGCAAAGCCGATCGGTCGATCGTCAACGCAAGGAACGACAACCCTGACGGCGCACTGCTCTCTTCCCTCCGTCATGAGGGGCTAACTGAGCGCGGTCGGGAGCACAGTTGGCGAAAACAGTCGGATAACCGGCCAACGTCCGTTTATGCCAACAATTGCAAATCGCTTGATCTGGTGCAGGTGAGAGGCGTGTTGTATTATTCTTCAGCCGGTTTCTTCTTACTCCAGCTTGAGCAAGCGTGTTCAGTTTTGCCTTCCATCTGTGGTCCCAGTGACCAATGCGGGGGTTCCTGCAGGGTAGGACGGCAACAGAGTCGACGAATTGGGCAACCGGATAGATGAACCCATGGTAGGCCGCTCTGCACCGCGCCAAGCTGAAGTCGGAATTCTGATCGGACGCATAAGATCGCTGGGTCGTGAAGAACATGACGATCGGCATTGAAGCGCCTCTCACGACCACACCTGAAAATGGGCACCGATTGGCCAGTTAACAGGGCAAATCACTCATTGAAAGTTGGTTACGCGCGAATCTCAGGATTACTCCCCATAAACGCCGCAGGATCCACGAATATTTGAATTTCCGAGCGGCGGTCAAGACAGACGTGGGCACGGCTGCAGCAGCCCACACTGACGGGAGTAAGGTGCGGATAGCCGGTCAGGACTAAGCCGCTGGCGCGGCGGATGGATCGTGGTGGTGTGACGAGAGGAGAACGGCGGGGCTAGCGTTGTTGGTTATAGGAAGGAGGATCCTATGACCCCACTCCGTCGACGCATGCTGGACGATCTCCTGCGGCGCAACTATTCCCCTGATACGATCCGCGGCTACATCCGTGCTGTGCAGCAGTTTGCCGAGTACTTTCACCGTTCGCCCGAACAGATGGGTGGCGAAGAACTGCGCCGCTATCAGCTTTACCTGCTTCACGAGAGGAAGTTTGCGCTCGGCACGGTGGAGAACAACATCTCGGCTCTGCGGTTTCTTTACAAGAAGACGCTGAAGCGGCGCGATTTGGCTTTCGACGATCTGCCTTTTCCCAAGCAGCCGCGCACCTTGCCAACCGTGCTCAGCCAGGACGAGGTGACGCGACTGATCGAGGCGGCGGCGAACCGCATGCATCGCATGCTCCTGATGCTGCTCTACGCCACCGGCATGCGCCGCACCGAAGCGTCTCTGCTGAAGGTGAGCGACATCGACAGCCAGCGCATGGTCATCCACATCCACCGGGGCAAGGGCATGCGCGACCGCGATGTGCCGCTGACGCCGAAGATGCTCGAAGCGCTGCGCGACTACTGGCGCTGGAAGAAGCCCCGCGTCTATCTGTTCCCCAGCAAGAGGAGCGCAGCCGGCAGCGATCAGCCTATCTCCGATAAGACGGTGTGGAACGTCTGCCGGGCGGCGGCCACCCGCGCGGGCATTCAGAAGAAGCTTGGCCCCCATACGCTCCGGCATTGCTTCGCCACGCATCTGCTGGAAGGCGGAGCCGACCTGCGTACCATCCAGTTGCTGATGGGGCATGAGCGACTGGAAGACACGACCATCTATCTGCACCTGTCCCAGCGGCATCTGCATGCCGCCATCAACCCGCTTGACCAACTCACGATCCGCAACATGCAGGAGAAGCGACTGGGATGACGCGGCCACCTTTCGAGGTGGCCGATGTGATCCGTACAGCAGGCAGCAGGTTTCGAGAACGTGCGTCGTTGACATGGCCGCAGGCGAAGGTGCTCGACGCCATCGCCCGTTGCCGCACGGCCGCGCTCGGGGGACATCGCGATCAGTGCTCCAACTGCGGCCATCAGGCCATCTCTTACAACTCATGCCGCAACCGGCACTGCCCCAAGTGCCAGACCAACGCTCGCGAACAGTGGCTCGCCAAGCGCCAGCAGGAGCTGCTGCCCGTGGGCTACTATCACCTGGTCTTCAGTGTGCCGCACGCGCTCGTGCCGCTGATGTGGCAGAACCAGCGGCGGCTCTTCGCTCTGCTGTTCGAAGCCAGCGCAGCCACGCTGCTCGAAGTCGCAGCCGATCCGAAGCATCTCGGCGCTCAAGCCGGTTTACTCGCCGTGCTGCATACCTGGGGACAGACCCTGCAGCCTCACCCGCATGTCCACTGTGTCGTGCCCGGCGGCGGTCTGTCGCCGGATCACAGCCACTGGATCTCTTCGCGCCCTCACTTCTTTCTGCCCGTCAAGGTCCTCAGCCACGTCTTCCGCGGCAAGTTCCTTGCTGGACTACGACGCGCTTTTCATCGCGATCAGTTGCGATTCTACGGCGAGTGCTTGCCGCTGACAGAAGAGAAGAACTTCGCCGCTTTTCTGCGTACTCTGTTCCAGCAGGACTGGGTCGTCTATGCCAAGCCGCCCTTCGGCGGGCCGGAGCACGTCCTTCACTACCTGGCCCGCTATACCCACCGCGTCGCCATCTCCAACCACCGCCTGCTCTCGGTCTCAGATGCCGCGATCAGCTTCCGCTGGAAGGACTACGCGCATGGCAGCAAGCATCGCACCTTGACGCTCTCGCCGGAGGAGTTCCTGCGCCGCTTCCTCCAGCATGTGCTGCCCAGAGGCTTCCCCCGCATCCGCTACTTCGGCTGGCTGACCAACCGCTCCCGTGGAAGTCTGCTTCCGCTCTGCCGCTACCTGCTCCACCAGCCGCCGCCGGCAACAGATGCGCCCTCCTCCACCCAGCCAGCCACATGGCCGTGCCCTCGCTGCCAAGGCCCCATGTATCTTATCGAGCGACTTACTGCCGCTCAGATCTTCTTCGCCGAAACTCGACCTGTAGGTGCCTATGACACGTCCTGACCTCATGTTTAACCGGACCCTTGCACCTGCCTCTGGCGATGCTCCCTGGACGTGTGTTCCACGCCTCGGACAAGGCCGTCTTGCCAGGGCGACCAACCGTACTCTGTCGCCTGCATGCCTATCGGATGCCCACTCTCCATGCCCCCGGCTCGCTATCTGCATCGCTTCTCATCAGCCACTCCAATCAGCAGCGCGATCATCGGTAGCGATCGGCCCGGCGGTGTCCTGACTGTGGCTGATCGGCACGATCCAGGTGCGGCTGACCAGCCCGACTGTAGGCTTCAGTCCCACCACGCCGTTCACTGCTGCGGGGCAGGTGATCGACCCGTCGGTCTCTGTGCCAATCGCGGCTTTCACTTCGCCCGCGGCTACTGCGGCGGCGCTGCCCGCGGAAGAGCCGCACGGATTGCGGTCTAGCGCGTAAGGATTACGGGTCTGACCGCCCACCGCGCTCCAACCCGAGGTCGAGGCGTTGGACCGAATGTTCGCCCATTCGGACAGGTTCGTCTTGCCTAGGATCACAGCGTCGGCTATGCGCAGTCGTGCGACCAGCGGCGCATCACGATGCGTCACGTTGCCGAGCAGGGCCATGCTGCCCGCCGTGGTAGGGAGTGGGCCGTCCGCCTCAATATTGTCCTTAAGCAGGATCGCGTAGCCGTAGAGTAACCCGCGCGCTTTGCGCTGCCGGTCGATGGCGCGAGCCTGATTCAGCGCGGTGGGATCGAGTGAGGATCCACCGCCTGCACTCGCGAGATCGCCGCCTCGGTTGCGGCCTCAGCACTTGGAGCGGAACTTGAAGCAGAATTGGAAGCAGCGGCAAGCACTGCGAGCAATACAGCGATGATCACTCTATCTTCTTCCCTCTCGGTAGTAGTATATGAAGATTTTCGGTAGGTGCACGAAAAAGGCGCCAAGTTCGACCTGCGTCTCTTACAACGGGCTTAATACCTACCAGGAATTGAATGATGATACGAGTTTGTCTACAGTTAATTCCCTAGTGGTCGGCAAACAGGAAGTTATCCAAGCGCCAATTTCTACATGCCGGATTGCCGTCACTCGGGAGTGACCGTAACTTCCTACGACGTATCGAACTAATTCTGACCGGGAAATGTTCATGTGAACGTAATCCATTTAAGTGGGGTTATAGCTTTTGAAGCCTGCATTGGTCATTCCGCGTTGCGCCTCGGGGTTCTTCATGAATGTCTCCCAGACGAAGGCGGATCGCGCGTTTTCAGCCATGAGCATGATAATGCCAGTGTCGATTCCGACGATGTCGGTGTCATACCATTTCTTCAATGGATTGAAGGCATCCACGAAGCCGTAGCGGCTCCAGGCCTGAGGGTAATGGGTTCTGATGTTTTTGAGGACACGGATGGTGGCCTCGGGCAGAAATGGAAGCGAGCCTCCGGGGGCCGCGGGAACCACGGTTCCATCGATTGGACCCATGGCCGGTGGGCCGCCCCAGATTACGTAGCCTTTGTCGGAGTCGGAGGCGGTGATGCCCCAGAGGTCGTCGCTGTAGTCGGGAAAGCTTTTGCCCAATTCGATGCAAAAGCGCCGGTGAACTTCGGTGGCGGTGGTCGAGTTCTGAAAATAATCCGCGTACTTGTCGCGCTTGTGCCGAAAGTCGAACCAGGCCTGGGAGTACTGGTGCACGAAGAGCGGGGCGAAGGAGCCGATGTAGCGCAGGCCGTCATATTCGAAGGTGGTTCGTTTCCAAGCCAACCACGCCTCGGGCCGCAATGGGTGAGAGGAAGAACCCATTCCTAGCAGATAGATCATCATCAGTTCGCTGTAGTAGTCCCACTTGTACGGCAGGAAGCCCATCTCAGGTGTCCAGCCCATGGAGAGCAGGGTGGTGTCTTCTGAGAGCCAGGTCCAGTCCACCCGGTCGAAGATTGCCTGTGCCAGTTCGATCATGTCGCGATCCTGAAAGTGCTGGCGGCAGGTGAGGATGCCGCAGAGCAATAATGCCGTGTCGACAGAAGAGACTTCGGAGTCCCAGATTCTTTCGCCAGTATTGATGTTGGCGAAGTGATAGAAGAATCCGCGGTGCGTCGGCAGCTTCCTCCAAAGAAATACGAGTGTCGCGATGATGCGAAGGCGCGCGTCCTGGTGAGAGATGTAGCCGCGTTTTTCTGCGATGCAGATTGCGGTCAGGCCGAAGCCGGTGGACGCGACGCTTGCGACGACACCGGTGTCGTTTATGTGGACGTTGCAGCGATCTTTGATCAATCCCGTCTGCGGATTGGCTTGCTCCCAGAAGAAGAGGAAGCTGCTGCGTTCAAGGTCGTCCAGAAACTTATCATCCTCAGGCGAAAGGGCGGTTGGAGGAGGAGGTGCTGATTCCTTACCCCGTCTGTCAGTTCGTTGCGCCGGCGCCTGCGCCCAAACAGGAAGCGGTTTCCATTGAGCAAATGGCAGAGCCAATGAGACACCAGCCATCTGGCGCAGCAGCCGGCGCCGGGAAGTTAATTCTCGATGTCATCTGCGCTTTTATCTGCGCTCATTCAAGCCATCCGCATTCGTCCGGGAAACCGATTCTGGCGACACATGTATTGAATAATAGATGCACAAATGCGCCTGTAAGTGCAGTCCCCGGGCAGCACGTTCTCCAGGTTGTGCGTCGAAGTATTTATCGGTGCTGAATGACGGCAAAGAAAGTTGTCTGGACGATCATCGCAGTGGCGGCAGCCGTGGTGCTTGGGTTGTTCCTGCGCACGAACCGGTTGAGATCGATCAACGTGCGGCAATCAATGCCGATTGAAGGAGCAGTGATCCAGCACGATGCCGACACGAAGAAGCAGGTGCCAATAGCAAATGTTGTGATCACAGCATCGGATAGCGTGGCGAGCGCCACGACCCGATCTGAAGCCTCGGGCTATTTCAAGCTGGTCCTGCAAAAGGAGTGTTGTCCGGGAAGCCGATTACGGTCAGCTTCCGGCATCCGTCCTACGAACCACTTGATATGAGTGTGCAGACAGGAAGGTTGGAGATTAAGAATGCGCTTTATGTCGCCGCAATGATTCCGATCCCTCCTAAGACCATGGCTGGACCCAGCCATCCGGAGGCGGTGGTGACCAATATCCGGGTGAGATATACGCTCAATTCCCGGACCGAAACGAATGTGGGCAGCGCAGTCAAGACCTTTCAGGTTGTGAATACGGGAAACGTGCCCTGCAATCATCAGGCTCCGTGTTCACCGGATGGGAAATGGAAGGCCGCTTCTGCTTCGGAATCGCTGGATGCGGGAGCGGACAGTACGTTCAGCAATGTAAGAGCCTCCTGCATCGCGGGGCCGTGTCCGTTTACGCGGATCGATTCAAGCGGTTTTATTCATGGCGGACGCAACATCACTGTTTCGGTCCTGGCCTGGTCGGACACGGCGACCTTCCTGATGGAGGCTGAGGTCTATCACTCGGCAATCGATTCCAATGTCCGGCAGTTGTACCCGGTGATCTTTGGCCGAACTCTGAACTTTACGCTGCCCCCCACTCAGGAGGGCGTGAGCCTTGAGGCGGAGATCGACGGCTCTCCGATGGTATTCCCGCTGGGGCCGGCGCTCAATTTGAGCTGGGCTACATGCACTGTTCGAACTGATACGGCAAAAGAGAAGACCACAGTGTATGGCTGTGAACTTAAGCCGGGATATCGGTTCTGATTCGCGACAGGCGTGAGTGCCACTTGAGATAGTGGATCTGCGAGCTGGATTTTTGAGGGAGCATCGTTGCCATACGCAGACGACGCTGACCTAGTATGAACAAGGTCAGCGTGCATCGATCCACCTGAAGAGTAGATTCCATTCTGATCAGCAATTCACCCGATGGGCGGTGGATTACGGGCGCCCAGAATGGTGGTGCGAGTTCCGCTAAATGCGCATGTGTTGACTGAATTGAACCTGAACTCCCGGATCGTCGGCAAACCGGAAGAAACCGCTATCCGGCAGCGATAATAAGAAAGTGACCTTTATCGGAGTAGTCAATTCAATTGAAGCCATAGAATTGCGCCTCACGCCGTTGCGCAAGCAGTTGGCTGCGCATCCACTGTATCCACGGATTCGCACGCTCGGTCACGTCCGCCTTTTCATGGAGTCGCATGTCTTCGCGGTATGGGACTTTATGAGTCTGCTGAAAGTACTACAGCGGACGCTGACGTGTGTGGATCTACCTTGGGTGCCGACGCCCTTTCCTGTGAGCCGGCGCTTCGTCAACGAGATTGTCCTGGCCGAGGAGAGCGACGAATATCAGGGGCGTCCCATCAGTCATTTCGAGATTTATCTCGAAGCGATGGAGCAGGTGAAGGCAGATACGCGTGCGATTCGCCACATAATAAGCTGCGCTCGGGCGGACGCTGACAGGCTTAGTTTCGAAGGAGTTCCGGTAGCTGCCAAAGAGTTTGTCGAGACTACCTTCGGAGTCATTCACAGGGGCTCGTCTGCTGCCCAGGCCGCGGCCTTCGCGTTTGGCCGCGAGGATGCGATTCCGGACATGTTTCGATCGCTGGTACGTCAGCTAAACCAGGAGATGAGTGGAGAACTCGACCAGTTCGTCTGGTATCTGGAAAGGCATATCGAGGTTGATGGTGACGACCATGGACCGCTGTCGTTGAAGATGGTTGCCGACCTATGTGATGACGACCCTGCACTTTGGGAGGAGGCCTCCCAAGCTGCCGAGGAGGCGCTTCGTGCGCGGCTTAAGTTGTGGGATGGTGTGCTGACGCAGATAGAAGCGAGCTAGTCGGTGTCGAGGCAGGAAAACTGCGAGCTTTGAAGCAGAATAGTCACAGCGAATAGGATTCCTTCCGGATTGCCCGTGACTCAGGAGTTACGCTCTGCACGGTCATCTGTCCGACAAGGCGACTATTCGGCCAAGTCCTCTGCGTTCCATGCTCGATGAGCGCATTGGCGATTTATCACCAAATGAGATTGGCAATGCGATCACTTCCGAGTAGCGACAACACATCCGAAACGAAGCATTCCCTCAGGAAACCGAATAATATTTCGAGGACGGTCCCGTCTCGAGGCGTACCCATGCCAAACCGCAAGCTGAACTCATCTGCCATCGTCAATATCGAGGATCTTCGGCGGCTGGCCGAGCGAAGAGTCCCCAGGTCGGTCTTCGACTATCTCGACGGCGGCGCCGACGCCGAAGTCACGCTGGCGGAAAACTGCCGCGCCTTTCGCGATGCGACATTTCGTCCGCGCAGCGGTGTTGCGGTTTATGACTGCAAGACGACCGTGAGCGTGCTCGGCCACGAACTCGCCTTCCCCGCCATCCTTGCTCCCGTCAGCTACATCCGTCTGATGCACTCAGACGGGGAGGCAGGCGTGGCCCGCGCAGCCGGCCAGGCAGGTACGATCTACACTGTGCCAACAATCTCCGGCCACAAGCTCGAGGACGTAAAGACCGTCTCCACCGGCCCGCTCTGGTACCAGTTGTATCTGCTTGGAGGTCGCCAGGCAGCCGAGGGCGCCATTGACCGGGCACGCCGCGCCGGCTACTCCGCACTGGTGTTAACCGTCGATACTCCCATGGCAGGCAAGCGCGAACGCGACCCGCGCAACGGCATGAAGGAGCTCTTGGCGCCCGCCCTGCTGCCAAAAGCACGCTTCCTTCCTAACATCCTCGCGCATCCCCGTTGGCTTGCTTCCTTCTTGCTCGATGGCGGTGTTCCCAAACTGGAGAATGTTGTGATTCCAGGAAAAGGTCCGATGGACCTGATCGATGTGGGAGCCGCGCTTTCTCACGCAGGAGCGAGCTGGGAAGACCTGCGATGGATACGCGAGATGTGGCCGGGCCCGATTGTGGCCAAGGGGGTTCTTACCGGCGATGATGCCCAGCGTGCTGTAGATGAAGGTGCTGCAGCGGTGGTTGTTTCGAACCACGGCGGACGGCAGTTGGACTCCGTCTCTCCGTCGTTGCATGCACTGCCTGAGATTGTGGAGGCGGTAGGCGGCCAAGTCGAAGTCCTGATGGACGGCGGCGTGCGCCGGGGCAGCGATATCGTTAAGGCGATTTGCCATGGCGCTCACGCGGTGCTGATCGGACGCGCTTACGCCTATGGACTTGCCGCGGCGGGAGAGGCCGGCGTTGCTCGCGCAATCAAGATCCTGAAGGACGATCTCGATCTTACCCTCACCCTGCTCGGATGTCCGTCAATCGATCAGCTCGACGAAACGTATCTCGGCGCCGCACACCGCCGATAAACCACGATTTCAGAGAACGACCCGCAACAGGGCATTCATTGGGCGACATGCGCCAGAATCCGCAAAAGATCTCGCGCAAATTTCGTTTTCGGGGGATGGTGGAGGATGCCAAAGAGCGGGCACGCGGGGACACGGATACTCAGCTTTGCTGAAGGAAGCACATGCCCAAACTCCTGGTTATGGACGAATACGGGCAAACCGGAGGTAATTCTCGACTGGCGAGAACAGAGCAAAGCACTCATCGTGGAGCCATTGGTTCGCGTTCCGGGAGGATGGTCGGCAACCCTTCCGTTACGCGCCCGAACGGCCAACGACGGGTAAAGTGCGGGTTGCCCGTCATACGACCGAAACATGGTCGAGAACGTTATCGAAAGCACACCGTTCTTTGCAGAGGGATTCCACCAAGCCGATCAAGCTGTCGTGGCGCGACTAAGAGCAATGAAGGCGTGGCCAGACTACGAGGCTCTGCCAGTAATTTTTCTATATAGGCACGCAGTTAAGCTTTGCCCTGAAAGGCATCGCGTGGAACGGCGATGAAATCGCAGGTAGGTTGGACAAGCCGTTCTTTGGACGCCTTTAGTTCACTAAAGCTCCGCGAGAGCTCGATGCACCATACTCACGGAAATGGCTCCCTCACCAACCGCCGAAGCAACCCGCTTGACGTTGCCGGAGCGGACATCGCCCACTGCGAATACTCCCGGTAGGCTGCTCTCCAGCATGAAAGGTGGGCGCGAAAGTGGCCAGAGAGGACTTCGATCCGGGTCAACAACCAGTGGCAAATCACGTCCGGTGAGGATAAAGCCCTTCTCATCAAGAGCGACTCGGCCCCGAAGCCAGCTTGTGTTAGGTGAGGCGCCAGCCATGATGAAAAGGTGATGTGCCTTGACCGAACGCACCTCTCCGTTCAGCGTGTTGACCCAACCCACTTTTTCGAGAGCGCTCTCGCCCCCAAGGTCGGCTAGTTCGGAGTTGCACAGCAGTTCGATAGACGGATTTACGGAAATTCGCGCGATGAGATAGTGGGACATCGATTCGGATAACGTGGCCGCTCGCACAAGCATATATACCTTGCGTGCGTGCTGCGAAAGGAAGACTGCAGCTTGACCAGCCGAGTTGCCGCCGCCCACAACAATGACCTCTTCGCCCTGGCACAACTGAGCTTCAAGAAAGGTGGCGCCGTAGTGAATCCCGTGCCCCACGAAGCGGTCCAGGTTCACGGTCGTTGGCTTCTTGTAGTAGGCGCCAGTCGCAATGACAATAGTCCGTGCGAAGAAGACAGTACCATCGTTCATGACGAGTTCGTAGGGGCGATGTTGGCACCTAAGTTGAACAATCGATCGTGCCAACGCCATCTTCGCTCCAAACTTCTGTGCCTGCTTGGTGGCGCTTGTAGCGAGCTCCTGACCGGAGATCCCGGTTGGAAATCCCAGATAATTCTCTATCTTTGAACTGGAGCCCGCCTGCCCCCGGGGGCGTGGCTTTCTATAACGAGAGCATCTATTCCCTCCGAGGCCGCGTATACCGCTGCTGCCAGGCCTGCAGGGCCCGCACCCACGATGATCAGATCGTGAAGCGAACTATTGTCGATATTGTCGTTAAGTCCGAGGGAATCCGCCAGCTGTGAGGTTGACGGATTTCGCAAAACCATCGTCCCGTTGCCAATCACGATCGGGATTTCGGAGACAGCGATTCCAAAGCGGTCGAGAAGGTTCCGATAAGCGTCGTCCACATCCAAGTCGATGTAGGAGAATGGATGACCATTTCGGCTTAGAAATTCCCGAAGGCATAGAGTCTCTGCAGAGTGTCGTGAGCCAATGACGACGACATTGCCCAACTGTCGGTCTATGAGCATAAGCCTTCGCAACATAAACGCACGCAAGAGGATTTCACTCAGACTTGCATCGTGTGCCACAAGAGTGCGAAGGTCTTCGGGTCGAACCTCCAGGATTTCACCTGCTTGTATAACTCGGGCCTGCACTACAGTTCGTTGCCCTGCAATCGAGCCCGCCTCACCGGTGAACATTCCTGGGCGTAAGATCGTGACCAGCCGTTCGCCGTTGATAGTTGGCTGAACGATTTCCAAGCTCACGGATAAGAGGATGAAGCACGGCCTTCCCACTTCTCCCGGCCGATACAGAATCTCGCCAATCTCCACCCGGCGCACCCGTCCGTACGGCCGCGCACGATCTATCTCGACCTCAGTAAGGACCGGCCACATCTGGTTCTCGGCATTGGCCTCAGCGGAGATCCGCTTCTGTTCGCTTAGGAGTCTTGCCTCTTGCAATCCGATAGATGCCTCATTGGCCGCTACGTTCAGAAGAAGGCTTTCGGTCTTCTCAGGAAACCTGTCCGGTTAGAACCCAGGACGATCACCCCGATTTCACCGTGTACGCCCAACTGCGCGGGGACGATCGCAATGCCTTCGACTGCCAATTGGTTACGTAATTGCGGGAGAGACCCTTGAGCGTAGGCAGCCAGTGGGTCGCCGAGCATATTGCGGACTTCCTGGGCCGACAGGTTGATTTTGCTGTCCTCGGCGACTCGGAGGATCTCCACTGGCACCACGCCAAATGCGTCGCTCAACCGCGCGTAAGCGAAATCCAGGGTGAGCATACGGAGGAGTACATCCAGAAGAGTTTGAACAATTTGCGATGGTTCACTGCCGCGCCAGATACCAGGCAGAGCGAGCAGGCTTGTTAGATCGTTGATGCATCGCTGAAGGCGCTTGATCTCCTGGGCTGGATCTTCGAGCTGCACTTCCATGTCAGGCCACCCCAGGTGAGCCGCTCCGACGAGACCGACGCTCGCGAAATTCACGCAGGAATTCGTCTGGCGGCACAAAGAAGGCATTTTTGTGAAGGATGCCGCCGATGACGACCATCGGATGGGTCCGCAAGATGTCAATGATGGCGTCTGCTCCAAACTTGCCGAGATCGTAGGTACAGATAACTGCGTCTTCGTGCCGAAGCCAAACCTCATTTACCCGCGACTCGAACTCAATCACATCATCCACATGCGATCCGCTTTCAACAGCCCAATCCATACGACAACAAATGCGCCTTAGCGGGAATCCTCCGGTGCCATCGTCGCTGACCAACTGCTCGAACGCCGAAATCATGCGATCTGCATCGAAACGGCCTTCCGGAAGGTAGACGTCGGTATCGGTCCGAATCTCCAGCTGTCCGCTTTGCTCCGCAACCGCGGTATCAATGCCCGCGGCCGTCAAGCGTTGCAGGTGGTCCTGACGCTTATCTCGATCAACAATGTGAATTGCTTTATGGCCACACTGGAATCCGTCTTTTATGAATGGAAGCAAGACCCGATACTCTTCGTCAGGGCTGTTGAAGAAAGCGCAGACATGACGCGGTTGGTCGATCTGGGAACCAGCAAAAGGAATGGGGGCCGCGATCTTCTTCATAGCATCTCCCTCGACAGCAACGCCGCAATGCCTCCATCTGCAAAGAAGTATTCGAGGCTGCTCAGGTTGATCAATGTGGTCAATGATAGGCCCAACTTGGCCGCATTGACCACATTGATGTGCGGTACCCTTCAATAACGAAAGCTCGATCGTTATCGTTCACCGATAATCGCCTGCTAGATAGTGCGATCGTAGAGTTGCTGCTGGTAACTCTTGACCCATTCTTCTGACGAAGGAGGAAAGATGTTGAGAAACTTTCCTTCGCGAGAAGGGATCACTTCAATCATCTTTGCGATCATGTCCTTTGGATCGAGTCTGCCCTCTGGTTTACCGAGCAGCCCGTCGACCACTTTCTTGAAGGCATCGCGCTTGATAAAGTTCACGTCATCGTTGAGCCAGCGCAGACCGGCTTCCACCACAGTTTCGTTGAAACCCGTAAGGTAGGGTCCGGGATTGATTGTTTGGACCTGAATTCCGAAGGGTTTCAACTCCTCGTACATCGCTTCAGCGATAGATTGCACGGCATGCTTGCTTGCTGCATACGCGGGAATTGGTGGCACCGTGAGCAGTCCAACAACTGAGGAGGTGAATACTACCTTTCCCTTAATGCCCGTGGCCACCCAGTTCCTCACTACGCGCTGCGTAAAATCCAAAGCCGAGAAGACATTTGTTTCAAAATTCTCCCGCACCAGATCAACGGGAATCTCGGACATGGGTCCTCCCTCGCCGATGCCAGCGTTGTTCACCAGAATGTCGAACTTCAATTTGAGTGCATGTGCCACGTCGTACTTGTCGAGCAAGTCCAACTTCTCGACTTGTAGTGTTTTGAGGCCGAGCGAGCTGGCTTTTTCCCGCATAGCTGTCACTTGTGGCCAGGTCTGAACAGCTGCTATTACACTGTGCCCTTTTTGTGCCAATCCGAGAGCGGTTCCTTCACCAAATCCGGAGCCTGCTCCGGTAATCAATATTTCCTGCATGTGAGTGATCTCCCTTTTCTTTTAGCTAGGCCTTCAATGCTGATTCACCGCTTTGGGCGACTGCATGATCTTGAGCTACCTGGCCTCCGGACACGCCGATGCTTCCGATGATTTGCCCATCGGCGTGCTTAAGGGGATTCCACCGGCAAACGTTACGAGGTTGCCATTGGTGAGCTCGATTCCATGCGCATCTGCCCCTGCTTTGCTGTAGTTGTCAAGCGTCTGCGTTTCCATTTCGAACAAGGCCGATGTCTTCGCTTTCTTAATGGCCACATCGATCACTCCAAGCCATGCTCCATCCATGCGATGAAATGCTTTCAAGTGGCCTCCCGAATCAAGGATTGCGATGCAAACTGAAATTCCGAGTTCGCCCGCTTTCAATATGGAAGCCTTCATGACCCGCTCCGCCTGCTCTGCCGTAATTTGCATGCCCTCGCTCCTTTGGGGTCAACTAGACGACTCGGCGACCATAATAGCAAGGGCGGCTAATACGTAGTTTCAACTTGAAATCCTTTCCACTACTCGTGCGTTCGCGCACGGTAAATTCATGGTTAGCCAGTATTATCTTCGACGAGTAGCAGAAGTATTAACTCTATAAGGACAATTCTCGGCCGGTAGTTCGCTAGTATTCTTCGGGGCTCGCGAGAAAACAACAGGAGCTAAGTATGGCAAGCAAAAAGACAGTCGTTGTAACCGGCGCCTCGCAAGGCATGGGAGCGGCCGTTGTCCGGGCCATAACCGGGGAGGTGCTGCACATGGACGACGGTGCGCACGTGGGCCGCTGGTAAGCGGTAAAGGTTTGCAGCTGACCGGTGCAGATCGTCGGCTGCAGGACCTTGGCATTCAGCTCCCGGTCGCCCCGACGCCGTTTGGTCCTTATGTCGAGACGGTGCAGACGGGCAACCTCCTCTTCTTTAGCGGGATGCTCCCGGTGGTAGACCACAAACCGAAGTATGTTGGTCGACTGGGGAAAGAACTCGATACCGCGGCTGGACGAGATGCCGCCTATACCGCGGCTTTGGGCGTGCTCGCCGCGGCCAAAGAGCATCTGGGCTCGCTCGATCGAGTGACTCGCGTCGTCCGGCTCGGAGTGTTCATCGCAACCTCAGGAGACTTCTTCGATCAGCCCAAAGTCGCGGACGCGGTCTCGGACCTGTTTCGAGATGTCTTCGGCATCGAGAAGATGGCGGTTCGGCTCGTGATCGGCGTTGCCAGCCTTCCACTCGGGATGCCGATAGAGCTTGATGTCATCTTCGAAGTCGCGGAGTAAATCGGAGGATGTATGCATACGAGAAAATCGATCCTTCGAACGCTGGCGACCACAGCGATCGTGTTCTGCATCAGCTTGGGCATGGTTGCCCAGAAAAAGGACAAGGCAATGGAACAGCAGGTATTTTATCGCACAGTAACGGTCGATGGCCTCTCCATTTTCTACAGAGAGGCGGGGCGGAAAGACGCTCCCACCATTCTTTTGCTGCACGGTCTTCCGTCGTCGTCGCGTATGTTTCAGCCACTGCTAAAACGGCTTGCAGATAACTACCACCTGGTTGCGCCCGACTATCCGGGCTATGGACACAGCGACTGGCCCGACCCAAAGCAGTTCGATTACACCTTCGATCATATCGCTGCCGTGATGGACGGTTTTACACAAGCGCTGGGTTTGTCGCACTACACGCTTTACATGCAGGACTACGGTGGGCCGGTTGGCTTTCGCATGGCACTGGCACACCCGGAGCGGGTGCAGGCTCTTATCGTCCAGGATGCAGTCGCTCACAACGAAGGCCTTGGGGCGAACTGGGCAACACGGAGGGCATTCTGGGCGGACAGACCTGCTCATGAAGAAGCACTGCGCAAAAATCTGCTGTCGCTTGCAACCACGAAGACGCGCCATATCGGAGACGATCCTAAGATTGAACTCTATGATCCAGATCTTTGGACCGATGAGTACGCCTTTCTGAACGCGCCGGGGCAGGCGCAGATTCAAAGCGACCTCTTCTATGACTACCGGACGAATGTGGATGCTTATCCAAAGTGGCAGGCGTGGCTACAGAAGACGCATCCAAAACTTTTGGTCCTCTGGGGCAAACACGATCTCTCGTTCGATCTCGGCGAGCCGGATCGATATCGCAAGGACGTGCCGAACGCGAAGGTCTACGTTCTTGAAGCAGGGCACTTCGCGTTGGATACCAAAGCAGATGAGATTACGGAGCTTATAAGAGACTTCATGAAAACATAGAAGTAAACATCGCCGTTCGCACCGCTTTTGCCCATCACTGCGGGGCGGCACTACCTCGCCACAACTTTAAGCACCCTTGCGGGGAGCATTATCTCGGATGCACGAACGTTAACTTCCGAGTTGTCGGCAACCCTTCCATTACGCGCCCGAACGGCCAACGACGGGTAAGGTGCGGGTTGCCCGTTAACCGCCCACAACCCAGAATCTTGGACGCTTCTCCGACGGCGCTACTCGATAGGCGCATAGAGCTTTGTCGCTAACTGGGCTCTACAAGAAAGTGCCCTTCGCAGTGTTGATTCAAATCATCGTGTTACATTTGCTAACACCTCATCCAATCCTTTCGGTCCCCGCATCTTTCTTGCGCCGGATGCCGATGAGCGGCGCAAGAATGCGCTTCGCGCTCTCCCTCCTGACCTTGCGGCCAATCTAGTTCCACGCCCACAACCCAGCAACCCGAGTTGAGTACGGGATCTGGAGGGTTTTCACCTCCTCCGTCCCTGCAACGTTTACCACGGATGGGCTCGTGTAGATCACCGGTACGGTTCTCCGCATGTCGTTTGCTGGCTTGCAGCTGGCATTATGCGAATTCTCGTTCGTTGAAATCCTGTTTGCCTCGCGCCAAAGCGAAAGCCGGTTCGCTCTGGACCGTGCAATCGGCCAGAAACACCGCAATCTAGGTTTGGCGACACACTTGCCTCAACGTGTTACGTAGGGCAATGAAGCAACTCGCCTGAACGAACAGCGAGGGAATCGGGAGCACATCGGCATGAGCACCTTCAGCAACCCGCTCACTGAATATTCTCCTCAGATGGAAGCTTCGGAGTTCTCTTCCGAGATGCAATTCGAGCAGGATGCCGGGAAGGTGTTTAGCGAAAGCGAAGAGCTGGAACTAGCTTCTCGCTTCTTAGAAGTGACAAATGAACAAGAATTCGAATATTTCCTGGGTGATTTGATCGAGCGGGCCGGGATATCACTTGGAAAATTTGTTGATCTTCCCTTGGGCCAATCAGTCGCGAGCGTGCTGAAGATGGCAGCGCGTAAGGTGTTGCCGGCAGCTGCAAGTTCCTATGGGAATGATCTAGCAGGTTCACTCGGTGCGAAGCTTGGCACCGGGCTGGCGGCCATTGCGGGTAACACGCTAGGCCTGGAGTTGGAGGGTTAAGCCCCGAGGACGGCGAACTCGAAGCAACGAAGCAATTCATCAGGTTCGCTGGTCAAACAGTTAAAAACGCGCTTGAAGCAGTTCGTCCCGAGGACTCTACAGTCAGGGCGAAAGCAGCAGCTGTAGAGGCGGCCCGTGCGTATGCTCCTGGCTTGGTGACTATAAGCCAGCCAGCTAATCAATCAGGCGAACCCACGCGCCGGGCCGGACGATGGATTCGCCATCACCACACGATTACGTTGATCGGGGTTTAAGGCACGGACAGGAGAAAAACATGGCGCACAATATCGACCGCACTCAGGTTGGATTCGCGGGGGAGATGGAGAACTATGAATTCCCCTCGGGTGAAACAGTATTCAACGAAAACGAACAGATGAATCTTGCTGCGGAACTGATGGAGGTATCCAGCGAGCAGGAGCTGGAGTATTTCCTGGGTGATCTGTTCAAAAAGGCAGGGTCGGCTGTAGGCAGCTTCATTAATTCCTCGACCGGCCAGGCTCTCGGAGGCTTACTGAAAGGGGCGGCAAAGCAGTTGTTGCCGATGGCCGGGCAAGCCTTGGGCGGCTATCTCGGAGGCCCGACCGGCGCACAGATTGGAGGGCAGCTCGCTCAACAGGCCAGCGGTATGTTCGAGGCTGAAAATGAGGAACATGAGTGGGAAGCCGCAAATACTTTTGTCAAACTCGCGGGTGAAGCCGCCAAGAATGCAGCGAAATCTCCTGCGACCGGAGACCCGCAGGCGATCGCGAGGACTGCACTTATCGAGGCAGCCAAAATACACGCTCCCGAATTTGTCAAGTCATTTGCCAATGGAGCTTCCAGACCCGAAGTAGGAGGCGCGTCTTCGACGGACAAGAAGACGGGGCGCTGGGTGCGACACGGTCAGCGGATCATTCTACTTGGAGTGTAGTCGCCATGCCCATCCCACCGTTTGCGTCATGGATGCTGGAGCAGGAGGCAAGGGCGCTTCTGACTCGTCTCGGTCGGGTGAAGCCCCTTGCCCTGCAGGAATCCATGCTGCCCGCAGCGGGGCTTCTGCCTCAGACAGCAACCGCAATCGAGAATTTCCTTACGAACGGACGACAGCATCTGCGCTTGCTGGTCGACAGCTTTCTGAACTGGCTCAGATCTCCGAAGGCATCGGAGAGCAGCGCTGAACTTGCCCAACGAGAATTCACGATGTTACGGCTCAGGTTCAACGCGGTGATCACACACTTTGACCTGTTTGACAATGTGATCACTCAACGCAGCGAAAGCGAAACCGGAGTTTGGCTGTCTGGTCTGGACGTTCTGTCGGCAGATGCTCTTTATCTTCGTGGCCACTTTTATGAAGCAAAGCCAATCGTTTGTTACCTCGATCGAGGTGTGGGTGCGTCAATACGGCGTGCGCGGACACGCTTACCAGGAGGAGGCTTGAATCCCATCAGCATCATTCGAGTTCCGCGGGAAAGAATGGTGGGGAGTGGTATTGCATCTTCGCTCATACATGAAGTCGGCCACCAAGCGGCTGCACTGCTTGATTTAGTGGAATCGTTTCGGCCTCTGTTGCACGGTCGAGGGCTCGGTAATCGAGTCGAGTCTCTCGCATGGCAACTCTGGGAGAGATGGATCTCGGAAATCGTCGCCGACCTGTGGTCTGTGGCTCGCGTCGGGGTGGGTTCAACAATGGGGTTGATGGGGGTGGTGAGTCTCCCGAGGGCATTCGTTTTTCGCCTGAACCCGGATGATCCACACCCCACTCCTTGGATACGAGTGAAGGTGAGTGCAGCTCTTGGGAAGGCGCTTTATCCTCAACCGATGTGGGATCAACTTACGGATCTATGGGATTCCTATTACCCGGTTGACCGTATACATGAAGATCAACGCCAAGTCCTCTTGTTGTTGGAACGGACGATTCCAGGGCTTGTTGCGATCCTTCTGCACCACCGTCCAGCAGCACTAAACGGCCGCTCGATCGTCGAAGCTCTTGACACGGACGAGTTACAGCCGGCTAGGCTGCGAGCTCTGCTTCAAGGATGGCGGACGATGCCCGACCAAATGTACAAGGCTCGGCCCACCTTAGTCTTCGCAGCATTAGGCCAGGGACGGGCAGACGGAAACATCAGCCCTGAAGAAGAGAGCACAGTTGTCGGGAAAGTGCTGACCCACTGGGCGGTGCGGAGCACCTTGCAAGCGGCGGCGGGTTGTGAAGTAAAACAATCGCTTCCGCTACATGCAGAAACTCCATCTAGCGCGATGGACAGATTACGAGGAAAAGGAGCACACCATGGATAGGCAGGAGACACAAGGGCTAGTCAGCGTCTTTGGACGCGTTACCCATACCGGAGGCACAAGTCACATAAGCGGCGCAGAACTGCAACTGCAGTTCCGCCGCCAAGCAAAAGGGCGGGGCGGGGCGGGTGAGCCCTATGCCCTGACCACCGAAACCGATGCCACAGGCAAGTACGAGTTCGGCAATGAACTGGAGCCGGGCACATACGTAATAAGGTGTAGAGCATTTGGCAAATCGCGTGAGCACGAGGTTCACATCACGAAGGAATCCGTACCCCAAGAAATCAACTTCGACTTGGACCTGGAGCTGCGTCTCACAACTCATGCGTACACCCAAGAAGGGAGACGCTCCTGCCAGTGATCCGAGGAGTAGTCGGGAGGCGTCTGGTTGTTCGTGCTGAATCCGCTATTTCTCCGGAGCATATCGAGTTGATTGAGTGGAGTCATCCTCGGAGTGATGGTTTCGTCCAGCTCAGACCTGATGAAGTGGAGCTCGTATTCGCCCATGCAGCGCCAGTGCGTCTTGAGGTCACTGTGATTGGAATTACCACTCCTTCCGATGTACACCCAAAGGCGACTGCCCACGCGGAGATCACCGTCTCAGACCCTGACATCCAGATGATCGGCGGGCAGGTCGGAGTCACACTGCACCGCACTTCTTCAGATCCAACATTGGATCAGGCCCTCTGGGTGGCTATCCGTGATCGCACCCAAGCCATTTCGTTCAACCGATATCGTGAATTCCTTAATCGTGTTCTTATGTGGGAAGAAGGCGAAATCCTGCCAGAACCCATCGAAAGGCGGATGAGAGATCTTGGAGCTCATCTCCATGGGGTCACGGCATATGACTTTCTCAAATTCGCAACTGAAGCATTCCTTTTACTTGAATGCGGAGTGAGAATCGGCCGCCGTGCGGAGCGCGATCGCTTCGATCCGGGCGAAGGTACAGAACGGTTGGGTGAACCCTTCACTCGCGAACAGATGGCAATGCGGTTGAGAGAATATCTGGGAAATTCTTCACAACTTCCGTATATCACCCGTGTCGTCGAGGCCGCGTTCCCTGCATTGGAAAAGAAAGGTTGGTCTGATCGATTGGTCACCTCACGCATCAATGAGCCTTGTCTAATAGAGCTGTTCCATACTTATTGGCTGGAAGAAGGGATGCTAATGCAGACGATGAACGCTATTGCCCTGCGCTTCCAGAATGTTCGGATGTCATCGGATCGCGATCCACTAACAAACATGGAGCTGGATCCGCTGCGCCCCTAAATAACGTGTTTTGGGGATATATACAGAAGGAGGTCGACCGGCTTTCTGTTCGTCGCCGAGCGTTTGAGTACTCACATCAGTACGGGCTCACGCTGCTTGGTAGAGCTACGGGCGGCATCCGTCCTGCAGATTCTCGATCAAAGTTCCTCGAAGCGTTTCACAACCTTTTGTACCAAAGCTTCCTCTTTTTCAAAGAGGACTTTCAGACGACGGTCATTGCGGACGGATTCCCTCTCCTTAATGCACTCAAGGAAGTTCATCTGATGCTGGCGCAGGGAGCTCATAACCAATTTGGAGACTTGCCGTGGACTGCGCGCGTGGAGACACTGCTGACCCAATTCATGCTGGCACGGCCTGAGATTCGCGACTTTCTTCAGAGCCGGGTAATGGTCCCTTACAAAGAAGCCTGGATGCCACAAGTGGACACGATGAAAACCCTCCAAGGATGGACTGACGTGTCTGTAACTCACTTCCGTGATCTCGCCGTTTATGGAGAGCAGTTGTTGCTATCAGCGCGGTACGGTGACTGGATTAATGTCAACGATGAGGATTCAGCGAAGAACTGGGCACGCTATTGGCGGCCAGAGATCCAGGGCTACATTCACGCATACCGTGCAGCAGTGGGCGTGGATGTGACTACCGGAGACAACGTAGATGCGACGATTCCGGGGTTCACCTGCAGAGGCGGCTCACTACCTACCAACGAATGCTGCCGTAGCGGAACAAATTCTATGCTCGATTTCACTTCCGCAGCGTATCTGGAATTCGAGCACGCTTCGTGGAACCTGCCCGCTTGGCCCCGTCTAACTTCGGGAAAGCCGTCAGCCTTGGAGGAACTTCCCGGTACCGCTGAGGTCGAGTCAGAACTGGCGGCGCTGGTCGGTTGCGAGCGAGCGCTGCTGGGGACGTCAACACTGCATTTGTTCTGGGATTTGTTTCCGCTGCTATCGGGGAGAACCTGAGCATCTTTGTCGATCAGGGCTCCTACGCGATCTCAAAATGGGGCGTAGAGAGAGCAAAGACAGCGGGCGCGTCAGTCCAAACCTTCCCCCGAACGACATTCCAGCGTTGCAGAAGGCAATGCGCAACGCCGGGCGGGTGACGCCAGCGATAGTAACGGACGGCTTTTGTCCGGGGTGCGGGACAGCGGCACCATTGACCGATTATGCACAGTGCGCTGTGTTAGGAGGTGGATTTCTCGTGGTTGACGATACTCAGTCACTCGGCGTGTTTGGAGCATTGACTGCAGGGTTTGCTCCGTACGGTCATGGCGGGGGAGGCTCCCTTCAGCGCTTGGCCTTACGACATCCAGTTATTGTGCTCGTTAGTTCCCTTGCGAAGGCGTTCGGAGTCCCTGTCGCGATGCTGGCAGGAAGCACCCGCGTTGTGGAGCACTTCAGGTCTGAGAGCCAAACGCGTGTGCATTGCAGCCCACCCTCCGCGGCGGCTTTGGCAGCTGCCCTGAACGCGGTCGAGCTAAACCGCCGCTTTGGCGACGCGTTGCGCTTGAGTCTGGCCGAGGGAGTGGCCCACTTTCGGCGAGGTTTGAAGCGCCTATCTCTCTTGGGCAGCAACAGCCTCTTTCCCGTGCAGCCCATTGCCCTGCCCCCGGGCGCCAACACTGTGGCGGTCTACCACGCACTGCTGAACCTGGGTGTGCGTCCCGTGTTGCACGAGGGCTGTGGGGACCATCGTCCTTGTATCAGCTTTGTGCTCACGGTTCGGCATAGGTTAACCGACATCAACAAAGCACTAGACAGCTTGGTGGAAGCGCTGCCCAGCGGAGCGCTTCCTACAGAAGGAGTGAGATCCAATGAGTCCCTACAGCGGAAGAACCGGTTATACACCCCGTGCGAGCTACTCCGGGAGTTCGAAACAAAGCTCCGGCTACCAGAGCGGTGGCTATAGAACCAGACCAACTGCCGTCACTGGAACGGGCGACAGAGGGTCCAGGTACCCGCGCGGTTATGTCGATTATCGTAGGCGTCCCAGGTGGCCATGGTTGTATCAATCCGCGTGGGGCGTCAGCACACCAATGGACACATCCCAATGGGTACCGTGGGCACAGGCCTGTCTCGCCCGGCTTGTAGGTGCCTGGGTACCTCAGGACGGTATTGTGGGACCGGATACCCGCCGCGCAATCCAGATGTTCCAGGGACAACAACAACTACCGGTTACTGGGATACTCGACAGCCAAACCGTGGGCGCATTGCAGGCGGCATGCGCTCGCCAACTTCCCCCACCCGCCCCCTTTCCCAGTCCCTCCGGTGCCGATCGCAGGACCTCCGGGACCGCCCGACATGCCTCCGAGTGGCCCCCCGACTCGCCGGATCAGACCGGAGAAATGGAAGAAGCGAAGTACTCACTCGAACAGCCGGAGTACGGCGAGCAGGAATCGATGTTGAACGATATGCAGGAAATCGCATTGGCTGCGGAGTTGTCTGGAATTACAAGTGAGCAGGAGTTAGAGCAATTTCTGGGAGACTTAATCCAGGACATTGGCAGGTCCGTAAAAGGATTCGCGAATTCCCCTGCGGGTCAGACAGTTGGAGGCATTCTGAAGAGCGCGGCAAAGCAAATACTACCGATCGCAGGCAAAGCCGTGGGCAATTACTTCGGAGGTTCTTCGGGTGCCGGAGTGGGCAGCCAACTCGGGTCGGCTGCGGCACAGTTGTTCGGCCTGGAAGTCGGTGAGATGAGCCAAGAGGACCGCGAATTTGAAACCGCAAGGAAATTCGTCAGATTCGCTCGACATGCGGTGAAGCGCGCGGTGGATGCTGACGACGATCTGCCTCCATTCGAGCGAGGTAAGCAGGCCGTGGTCGAGGCTTCAAGGCAGTATGCTCCAGGCCTCGTAGATGCGGTGGAGGCGATTCCCGATAAGCCTGGAACGCCCCCCGAGGGTCAATCACAGCAGCAACTAGCGGGACGCTGGGTTCGACGCGGCAACAACATTATTATCCACAGCGTTTGACTCTACACTGTTGTGGCAATTTGTGACTGAATGCACCACATCTCAACCTGCGGCCGTGTGTTGCTGCGTTGATTCTTGCCGATCCGGAATTGGAGTTTCGCGATCGGGAGGATTCTCTCTTGTCCGTGTCTCAGCAGAGTTGGGCTCGCCCACACGCGGAGGCGACCGTGGAACAGGCAGCAGTATGGTTTCGGTTTTGCGGACGCAGCGACCCTGCTGAGGCTGCAGTTCGCATGGGATTGGCTGAGGCGGGCATCCAGCTCACGCCACTCCAGGCCGGGCATCGCGAGCCGTGCGGGATCCTTTGTTTCGACTCCATAGAAGAGGAGCTTTTCACCCTTCTTCATGAACTGCGTGGCCGAACGGGTGCCCGGGTTCTAGCTCTGGCCGCAACCGAGGCATCAAGCGGGAGCATCGTCTGGCGATTGCTTCATGCCGGAGCGGACGACGCCCTGTGCTGGAAGAACGATGGTTCAGTTGCCCAGCAGGTTCGGGCCAAGCTCGACCGCTGGTGCCTTTTGGATCGGGCAGTAGATGAAGTGACGAGGCGCAGTTCGCTAGTGGGTGTTAGCGCAGCCTGGCGCACACTGGTTGGCGGTGTCATAGAGGCCGCTCGGTTCAATGCTTCTCCTATCTTGCTTATCGGAGAAAGTGGCACTGGCAAAGAAGTATTGGCCAGCCTCGTCAACTCGTTATGTCAAGATGCCAACGCAGGTCGTGGAGTACATGGAGATCTCGTTACGGTTGATTGCGGGGCGATCGTGCCTGAGCTCTCGGGAAGCGAGTTCTTTGGCCACGAACGGGGGCCTTTACCGGCGCCCAGAATCAGCGGGAAGGTGCTTTCGCTCTAGCGCACCGCGGAACTCTATTCTTAGACGAAATCGGCGACGTACCTCTTCCATTGCAGGCTCAACTGCTGCGCGCGATTCAAGAGAAAACATTTAAGCGAGTTGGGGGCAACGCATGGCAAAGCACAGATTTCCGGCTCATCTGTGCTACAAACCGAAACCTGGAAGACCTGGTAAAGCGCGGGCAGTTTCGTTTAGATCTTTACTATCGCATCGCTGGATGTGTGTTTCACATGCCGCCGCTTTCTGAACGTCTAGACGACATCCTGCCGCTTGCCTTGAGTTTTCTGGGCTCTATCTTCCCTGCTGACACTCCTGCCGTCGATATTCCCGTGCGCGACTATCTCATGCATCGGTCCTACCCAGGCAATGTGCGCGAGTTGCGCCAGCTTGTTCAGCGCATCGCGCAGAAACATGTGGGACCAGGGCCCATCACGGCCGGCGACATACCGGAAGAAGATCGCCCGGTCGACCCAGAACTCCACTTCTCTTGGCCAGACAAGCAGCTTGAGCAAAGTATCGGTCAAGCGATTGCATGCGGCACTAGCCTGAAAGAAATAAGCCAGAAGGCTACCGAAACGGCAATTCGCATTGCCGTTCAGGCAGAGAAGGGTAATCTGCAGAAGGCCGCAAGGTGCTTGGGCATCACTGATCGAGCGCTTCAGATTCGGCGCGCCGCCGGCAAGTTCGCGTATTGACGACGACTTACGCTGCCGGTGCGTCGCTTACGGCTACGAAGCATATGCGCCAACCACGACGACTCCACCATTCTTTCGCACCCAATGCCCTGTCGCAGGAATTCTGGAGTGCGCCACGCCATTGCTCCCATATCTACGTCCGCTAGAATCGCGGTCGACCCTGCTGGGCTGGAACGAGGACGTTGGACGGGCTCTGCGCTCTGGCGTGTCACGCGGCACGGAATCGAAGGAGTACTTGGAATTATCCAAATCCACTGACTTGAACATTGGAGTGTCTACCACGATCCTTGGGGTGCCCATGCACTGTCGTCTTGCAGACGTCATACACCTATCGAAAGAGGTAGTTGCTGAGCCGCTCGGCAACTGCGCCAATCCATTTTGCGGGACACCAATATTCTTCGCATCACTACCGGTTTGAAGAGAGGGACCGCTTGGGGGGCGGCGAGGTTGCCAGACGATTGTCCCAACCCGCGCAGACCCTGCAGTGCTGGTGCAGGGAATTTGCGTCCAGTCCCTGTGCTGGCTCCGATCTGCGGACGAAGCATCGGATACGAGACTTGCGCACTCGGCGGACGTAGCATTTTTGGCGCCCCGGTTCCGAGAACCCTAGTAGCTCCTCCCGATTGAGCTACATCGCGGGCCTTTAGCTCGATTCGACCTAAAGCTTTCGCTCCTGCTGAGAAGGCTGGAGCTATCGCGCTTGGAATTTTTGGCCCGAACGAGACTCCGCGTATAGCTGGCACAGAACCTGAAAGGCGCGGGATCGTGACCGTCCCAACTCCGGGCACCTTGATTCCTCCAGCCTGTTGCAACTTCTTGAATGCGAGATTCCCGGCCATTGAGAGAGCGGCCGTTTGTATGTTCTGGCCGGACATCACCTTGTTCACGAATGACAAAGCACCATCTGCGAGCGGCGACTTTGGCAACAACTTCCCGGTGGCCGCTAAGGCAGCCTGCTGGATACTCTGGCCTTTCGAGAGCGACACGCCTGCGTCGAATGCAGCTTGCGCAATTGGATTGTTTGGTAATTGCGAGCGAAGCGTGCTGAGCGCCGCCTCACCAATGTTCTTCCCTTTGGCCAAATTTGCTGCCATGTCAAACGCTGCCTTCGCGATTGCTCCCCCAGGCAAAGCGCTGCGCGCCGCGGCGATGAGCGCTTCGGTGATCGGTTCACCGTTGGCAAGCGCACTCGCTGCTCCAAGGGCCGCCCCCACTCCAGTGCCGATCCCCGGCACGAAGCCTGCAACCATGGATGCGAGTTGTAATCCCTTCTTGACATCACCCAGCGCTCCACGCCCGGCACTCTCGATCGCTTTGAAGACATTCTCTCCGCGGGCGACTCGCGATGCTGTATCCCCAGCAAATCGCATGACCACCCCGCCAGGTACAAGCAGGGAGATGGGCACGACCTTGTCAACTGCAGAAGCGACATCACCTATACCTTTCGCAATTTTGGAGATCGGAACGACCTTGTCGACGGCCTTCACCACGTTACTGACCGTGTGCCCGATATCACTGACGAGACCGCCGAGAAACTGTTCCAATTCCTCGTCGGATTCAATCACAAGAGGATACTGATGGCTCTGGCGCCGCTCAAAGTAGAACTCCGGCGTACGACGCATCTGTTCGAGGTCAAATTGTTCATTGACCCGTGGGACGGTGAAGCTTTCCACTGTGAGTCGCATGCTACGACCTCGCAATTAAAATCGATCCAGCAATGGAGATGAAGCAAGTGGGATGCCACACTGAAATCCCTGCAATTCACGCTGAGTTAACGAATATGGTTTCGGTCAGGTATCGATCGATTCCCCGCGAAGTCCACACTCGAAAGATGGATTCTCTTTGAACACAGAGAGCGTGCTAATGCCCAAACGCGGTAAGCATCAGCATGTAAAGGAGATGTCGCCCGCGCTGCGTGGCCACTTTTTGATAAACGATTAAATTGCCAATTCTCGGCTTGAACCGGCCTATATCTCTATTCCGAATCTCACTTCGCTTATCTGCAGGCCCATGGTATACGGCTCCACAGCTTGATCTCGGATACCCAGATACAGACGACGTGTCGCGGCCCATACGGAATGAGAAGGGCGCCGCTGGGGTGTTGGCTGCGGCCAAGGATCACTGTTTGTTTTCCAATTTTCGCAACGGCAGCATCGAGTTGGAGTGCCCGGCAAATTTTGTGCCAGTGAGAACCATAAGAAACTGGCATGAGAGGAGCTTTGTATGGGACGAGGGAAGAGGTATCAACCGGAGCAGGTGGTGAACCTGCTGCGACAGATTGAAGTGGCGGTGGCGAACGGGAAGACGACGGCACAAGCCTGCAAGGAAGCGGAGATCGTGGAGCAGACGTATTTCCGTTGGCGCAAGGAGTATGGCGGTCTGCAGGTGGATCAGGCGCGGCGGCTGAGGGAGCTTGAGCAGGAGAATGCGAAGCTGAAGCGTCTGGTCGCTGAACTAAGCCTGGACAAACTGGTGTTGAAGGACATCGCGGCGGGAAACTTCTAAGCCCTGAGCGACGGCGTTGTGCGGTCAGCCATGCTTGTGAGCATGGAGTGAGTGAGCGGCATGCGTGCCTGCGGTTGGGGCAGCCCAGAGGCACGCAACGCTACCGACCGACGCAGCGTGAAGACGAAGATGCTCTGACTCAGGCCATCGTAGTCCTTGCCAGCCAGTATGGCCGCTACGGGTATCGCCGGATCACGGCTCTGCTCCAGCGAGCCGGCTGGCAGGTAGGCAAGGACCGAGTCGAACGTATCTGGCGTCGCGAAGGGCTGAAGGTAGCAAAGAAGCAGAAAGCGAGAGGCCGGTTATGGCTCAACGATGGCTCGTGTGTGCGGCTCAGGCCGACACACCCCAACCATGTGTGGAGTTACGACTTCGTGAGTGCGCGAACTCACGATGGCCGCAGTGTGCGCATCCTGAACTTGATCGATGAATCCACGCGGGAGTGCCTGATGATCCGTGCCGAGCGGCGTTGGAGTTCGGCCAAGGTCATCGGAGCACTGGCCGACGTGATGGTGTGGAAAGGGGTGCCGGAGCACATACGTTCCGACAACGGTCCGGAGTTCGTCGCGAAGGACCTGTGCAAATGGCTGGCGGACACAGGTGCAAAGACGCTGTATATCGAACCCGGCTCTCCCTGGGAGAACGGCTACGGTGAGAGCTTCAACTCGAAGCTCAGAGATGAGTTCCTCAACGGAGAGATTTCCAGACGGGTACACCACACGCGTTCGGTGAATCCACAAGCTACGACCTCTTGCACGAAGGTACGCGCTAGCCTCTCCAGGTATAGCCATCTCCGGGTTGAACCGCCACTCGCACTCGCTTCGTTCTCCGTTAGGCCACAGCTTGATAACGGCAAGCTCGACAATCCGGTCTATCCCCAAAATCGTTCCCGTGGTCTCTAAATCAAAAAAGACTAATGGCCGAATGAGGGAAAGGCTGCGGTGTTCAGGGGATGCTGCGATTCCAATACTCATGCTCTAAGAAAGCTCCTGATGAGTTGCGGGATGTTTGACGTTGCTTCTGGACAACGGCATCTTGGGTCATAAGCAATTTTACGTTGCGATACTGTCCTCCATGGGCCGCCGGACCCCTATCAGGAACGCTGTCCAGCAACCACCCCCAAAATCCAACCCTCAAATCCTCTACGCCAGCCTCCTGTTAGCGGACGGAAACAAATTCGAGGCAGATGTAGCAGTACACGGAAATCCAGTCTGCAACACACCCCGACAGACATAAGACCAAGGCCACTACCAGAAAGGGGGAAGGCTCCCCCAGCCTGCAGCCGGCAAGGAAGCCACCGTCTTCCGGCCCCCTCCTCTGCGGGCCTTTCCCGCCGTGCGACTTGAGGCTATTTGAATGATTGTTCAACACGAAAGGAGTGAGCTGAACCTGCGGTTCCGTCCGCAGTAGCCTATCGACATCGGCGTAGCTGGTAACGGCTGGGTCGAAAGCTGTCGAGACAACGAGCCTCTGTCTTTGACAAGGAGAACCCCGCGAGGGGTTCTCTGCCACTGCCAGCGTCAAGGCGGTGGGAGGAGCCAGGCTGAATGATATGTCCAACGAAAGTGAACCACCGCAGGCATCGTAACGGCCGAGGAGCCAAAGACGCTGACAGGCTCTAGCCAAAAGGCACACAGCCGGCTGCTCCACCGGTAGGGATGGAGTACACGGACACAAAGGCTATCGGTGTAGAGGTGGGGGCTAAGTCATTCGTGTCATTCAAATGGAACAAGGTAAGCCCGTTGCCCCGCCCTTCTGGGCAGGTGCTGCCGCAAGGCACGCTGTTGGGGTAGCGGGTAAAGGATGCTGGAAAAAGCGAATGCCGCTCTGTAATGGAGCGGATACGATTCAGATTGGAGTTCGCATTTCGAGCGCCTCGCATCTCGGAATGCTTTCCCTGTTGATCGGGAATCTTATTTCTATCGCCCCTTGGAGTTGATAGGGCTCTGCCTTGGTGCCAAACATTGTCCTGCAGTTGATCAAGCGCATCGCGATTGGCTCAGGAAAATTCTGGATCAGGGGCGCGATAGGTTGCAGCTTGGCACACCGACACAGCTTCTATCGGCCTACGCGGCCAGTCAACTGGACGTACGGTGGGATATCCAAGTGCCCCGAGGCAATGATCCGCCATTGCCTACTCTTTGCCTCTTGCACTGGCTTTCCAGGGAAGCCGAATTCGCTTCACCTCTTGGACTTGATTTCAAGGAGGCCGACCTTGAGGGACGAATCCTGAAGCTTGCGCTAAGAGCAGAGAGTCAGATCAATGACGTGGCCGAGGCCTCCCTTGTTTTGTGCGCCACGTCCTCCGTGCTGGATGCATGTATCCAGTCTCAGGTGGAACAAAGTTGGGCGCAGCCGGTCAATAGCCGCGATGCACTTCGCATTGTAGAGAACATCGGTGACCGCTTCCCGGTCATCGTGAACGCGTTGAAGAAGAGACATAACAACCGACCGACTGTAACGATGACAGACGAGTACGACGTGCAAGATCTACTCGGAGCGCTGTTGAAGGTTCACTTCGAAGACGTTCGACCGGAGGAGTGGACTCCTGGTTATGCTGGCAACTCCAGCCGCGTGGATTTCTTACTGAAGGCCTTCGGCTTGGTGGTGGAAGTGAAGATGACCCGCAAGAACCTGGATCAGAAAGAGGTCGTGAACCAGCTCGCCACAGATATCCTGCGTTACCAAGCCCACCTGGATTGCAAGACGCTCTTTTGCTTCGTCTATGACCCCGACGGCAGATGCGGAAACCCGGCAGCACTACAGAACGACCTGACAAAACGGCACGGTCCGTTGGACGTTGTTGTTATGGTTCGTCCAATGCTGCGTTAGACCAACGCCTATTTCCGTAAAGCGCCTATACGCACCTGGTTGTGCTGATTTCGCCCCGCGAACTCAAAATCTCAATTTTGTGGGCCAGCCGCCGGATCGCTATGGTCTTGATCATGGTTCACACCCGCTGTGGCTCCCCCAGCATTTGCGAGATAGCGTTCTTGTCTCCGAACAGCGCCTCATAGCTGAAGTTCTCGTGTTTCTCCATGCCAATGAAGTCGTGCAGCGTGTGAAGGCTTAGCGTTCGCTTGCGCTGCCTGAGGAATACGAACACCTCGTCACGAGGAAAGTCGAACTCGTATCCGATCCGTCGACATTCTCGCCCCGAGTCGTTGAGGTGTTTCCAGCAAGCCTCATGGAACTTTTTGACATCGCTTATTTTGCGTTTGACATCGATGGCCAGATCAACATCGGCGGGACGTTCCGCGCCCCGCACGTAACTTCCGTAAAGGACTACAGTCGTGACCCGGTAAAGAAAGAAATCATCCTCATTGACAATGCGGACCCGCTCCATGAGTCCCTTAATGGCCTCATCGGCCTTCTTGCGGTGAACCGGCTTGGCTGCGGTAGCGCGGCGAAACTCTCGTCCGTCGTCCGTAAGTTCGTAGCGCGGCAGCTTTCTTTCGTTCGTCTCTTTCTCATTCAGCCGAATGAAGCCCTGCTGGATGAGAGTCTCGATGAGTTGAGGAGCAGCACGAAGGCTCGCGTTCCAGTAGCGTCGGCAGGCAGGATAGTGGGTGTAGGTCTTCTCGTCTTTCGAGTGCAGCCAATGGAGGCAGTCACGACGTGTCGTGTATTTGAACTGACCTTTAGTCCTGAGCCAATAAATTTCCTCCGCGAGCCACTGCTCATTAAACGAGCTGTCGTCATAGACCTTTTGCAGAACGTTGCGCACGCCAATCGCAGCGATGCCCGCGATCTTCTGGTCCTTTGTGATACGCATGGTCATAGTTCCAATGCGGCCTCCATGGGGAAAAGATTCCCGTGATCAATTGCCAAGTGCGAGTGATGGATAAGTCTTCCGCTCTGGTTACGATGCCATGTAGTTATATACCGACGCACGGCTGATCCCGAAGTCCTTGGCGACCGCTGCCTTGTCTTCACCCGCTGCGACGCGCTTCGGTTGGGAAGCTGGCCTTTTTCTTCTCGCTCCCCAAACGTCTGAGGATGTCCAGCACTCGGGCCACGAGAGGATCTGGGCTCGCGTTGGACCAGAGCGCTACGGTTTCAAGAGGTGGAACATCGGCTTTGAGAGGCCGGAAGACCACCCCCTTGCCGACAATTCTTGCGCTGAAGCCGGCACAAACGCAAAACCGGCGTTTGCCGACGCAAGGGCCAATGCCGTCAGGGGATGCTCAATCTCCTGCGTCCGCATGTCGGTCATCCCGGCCGCAAGGAGAAGGTCGATGATCGCTTGATACAACGTCGGGAAGAGATCTTTCCGCGGTATCAGCAGAAGGTCGTCTTTCAGATCCTCGAAGAGCACGACTCGTTTTTTCGCTGCTCGGTGCTTCTCGTGCAACACCAGAATGAACGGCTCAGACAGCACGATCGCGCTTGAAATCTGCTTAGGCAGTTCTTCCGAGTAACCAAGCCCCAGATCTAAATCTCCCGATTGCAGCAACTGCATCTGGGTGGACGAAGGACTTTCTCTCAGCTCAACCGTCACCATCGGCAATTGGGTCTTCAATTCCTCTAGCAACCGGGGAAGGATATTGAACAATGCTGTTGCGACGAAGCCTAGCCGAAGCGTTCCCACTTCGCCTCGCTCTGCCCTGCGCGCTGAAGACACGCTTCGGTCGAGCATTGCGAGCGCTTCGCGCGCTGTCTTGAGGAAGACTTTACCCGGACGGGTGATCTCCACATGGCGCTTCGAACGAATGAAGAGAGCTACGCCAATTTCCTCTTCAAGTTGTTTGATCTGCACGCTAAGCGAAGGCTGAGCGACATGCAGCGCTCGACTCGCCTCGCGGAAGTTCAGATGATCGGCAACTGCAACCGCATAACGAAGTTGTCTCAATTCCACTGATCGCTCCGGACTATCAATTGCACTCCAATAAAGTATCACTTCTTTATCAGTCCCTCCTCATCTTTAGTTCTGTAGCAAGTGACACGCATAGGGAGGAAGGTATGAAGGATCAAAAGAAAATTCGTCTGGGATTGATCGGTGTTGGCAATTGGGCCTTGTTCGCACATGTCCGGGTGCTGAGGCTTTTGCCGGAGTACGAGATCGTAGCTATCTACAGCCAACGCAAGGAAGCGGCGATGGCGGCCGCTGCAGAGTATGGCATTCCTCACGTAGCCGAGAGTTTGGATGCGTTGGTGACGGACCCATTGGTCGACCAGGTCCTGGTGCTGACCACTTCTCAGCAACATGAGGAGGGTATCCGCGCAGCCATCACTGCAGGCAAGGACGTTTACTGCGAGTGGCCGCTTACGCCGACTGCGGCCAAATCTGCCGAGCTGGCGACGCTCGCAGATGCTGCCGGAGTGAAAACCCAGATTGGCCTGCAGCGGCAGTTCGCCCCGGCTTTTCGATATGTCCATGACCTCATCGCTCAAGGCTTTGTCGGCAAGGTGCGCTCGGCCCGCATGCACGTCAGTGTGAATCTGTTCGGAGAAATCCGTACAAACGCGGCGCGTTGGAGCTTGCCAGTCGAGAATTTCATGAGCGTCGTCTCGATTTTTGGGGGCCATTTCTTTCCGGTGCTCTTCTCAGTGGTGGGAAAGCCGTCCAGCTTCTCAGCGCTCACGGTCAATCAGTTTCCAGAGGTCACCATCAAGGAGACAGGAGAAAAGATCCAGACGACATCGCCAGACGAACTGTTGATGCATGGAACTCTTGCCGATGGTGGTTTGTTTTCGATCCATATCGAGGGCGGCAAGCTGAGCGGTTCCGGCGTGCAGATCGATATCACTGGCGATGCAGGTGATCTCAAGATCACCAACACCTCAGCATTTGGTGGTGTCGATGAAGACTTCATTGTCACTGGGGCAAAGGGGATAGCAAGCCGTTGGAGCATCTCCCGATCCCTGCGGAGTACGAGTGGTTCCCACGGGCCGGCCTACAGACAGGCGTAGCGGAACTCGGCGACTTGTATGTGGCGTTGAGCAGAGATCTGGCCAGTGGAACACAAGCCGTTCCGACATTCCACGATGCGGTCTGGCAGCAGCAGCTCTTCGAGCAGATTCAAGATTCGTCCGAAACAGGGAAACGCATCAACCTGTGACTTTGACCGGCGTTGTCTCCAGTCTGGCGACAACACCGGGACACACTTACACGTTTTCGAGGAAAGCTATATGTCGACCAAAGCAACAGCTGCACGTATCTACAAGTATGGAGAGCCCGATGTCTTTCGTTTCGAGACCATGGATGTTCCTGATCCCGTTGGTCACGAGGTTCTTGTGCGAAACACCGTCATCGGTCTCAATTTTGTAGACATCTACTATCGCCGCGGAACACTGCCGGTCCCGGAGTTTCCAGCGATCATCGGTGACGAAGCATCAGGAGTCGTCGAAGCGGTTGGCCCGAACGTGACGCTGGTGAAGGTTGGGGACAGGGTCGCCTACGCCGATGCGTTCGGTGCGTACACGACGGTGCGTCTCTATCCTGAGGATCGCCTCACCGTAATTCCCGATGGAGTAACAGACGACCAGGCAGCCAGCAGCCTGCTCAAAGGATTGACAGCACGTTACCTGCTGAAGGAAACCGTTCAACTCCACGAAGGAGATACCGTCCTGTACCACGCTGCAGCTGGTGGAGTGGGTCAGATCTTCACGCAGTGGGCAAGATCGCTTGGGATTCACGTGATTGGAACAGTATCGACTGCGGAGAAAGCGCAAATCGCTCTCCAATCGGGCTGTACAGCGGTGATCAATTACAGCACGGAAGACTTCGTAGAACGCACCTTCGAGTTGACTGGTGGCCAGGGAGTAACGGCTGTCTACGACTCGGTCGGCAAGGATACGTTCCGGGGCTCACTCGCGGTACTGAGACCCCGCGGCACGCTGGTTCAGTTCGGCAAAGCATCGGGTTTCCCGGAACCAATCAGTCCATTTGAGCTGGCACCCCGAGCGCTGTATCTGACGTGGGCAATTTTGCCGCACTACAACGACACCCCAGAAGCTCTCGCTGCCTCCTCAGCCGATCTCTTCGACGCCATACAGTCGGGAATTCTCAAGGTCGACCCAACGAACATCTATCGGTTTGATCAACTGGTCCACGCACATCAGCAACTCGAACAGCGACGAACCGTCGGCGCAACAGTACTGCACGTCTAGATACCGAGCAATCACAGGAGAAAATCATGAATCAAGCATTGCAAAACGTAATCGAACACCGTCGCACCACAAATGTCTTCGAGCCAAACCATACGATTTCGGACGAACAGATTGAACATTTGGTCCATCTCGCGACACGAGCCCCGACTTCCTTCAACCTTCAGAACTGGCGATTCCTGGCAGTGCGAACACCAGAGAGGAAGGCCAAGCTTCGTAAACTTGCGTACGATCAGGCAAAGGTAAGCGAGGCAGCCGTAACGTTCATCGTATGCGGACAGCTCGCGGACTATTCCGCCTTGGAAGGGCGTCTCGCGCCCTCAGCGGATGCGGGCTTCATGTCGCCCGAGCTTGTCGCTGGATGGGTAGGAGCGGCTAAAGGTCTGTACGACGATAAGCCGCAGATGCAGCGGGACGAAGCGATGCGAAGCGATACGAAGCGCTACATTTGGAGCTGGGTCACTTCTATATGCCGCCGAACTGCATGGGTTCGGCTCTTGCCCGATGATCGGCTTCGATCCTGTGGCCGTCGCGAGTGAATTCAGCCTTCTCCCCGATGAGATTCCAGTATTGTTGGTTGCGATTGGTCGAGCAGCTACCAATAACTGGCCGCAAAAAAGCAGACGCCCGCTGACCGAAGTGCTCAGCTTTGCCTAGACTTCTTAGGTTTCAACGACTGTTGCAGTGATTAATTAATTCAGATCAACTCGACACACCGAAAGGACCTTCCATTATGCGATCCGATATCGTGCCCGGGGCGCTCTTTCCCGACTACGAACTTACTGACCATACTGCCAAACGCCGCAAGCTCTCGGAACTGCAGGGTCAGCATCCCATGGTTCTCGTACTCAGCCGGGGAGGCTATTGCCCCAAGGACCGCCGGCACTCAGAACTCCTGGTCCAGCTGCACCGTGAGCTGGAAGTTGGATATTGCCGTCTCGTCACCATCAGCACCGACAACATAACTCTTACCAACGAGTACCGTTCAGGCGTTGGTGCTCACTGGCCGTTCCTTTCGGATACGCGACGAAGTGTTCAAAAGGATCTCGACATTGCCGAATATACCGATCCAGACCACGATCCGATGATTCCACATGTCATTGTTCTGGAACCGGGCCTCGTCATATACAAGATCTACAACGGCTATTGGTTTTTCGGCCGCCCGACGCTTGAAGATCTCCGCCAGGACCTCCGTGCTGTCACCCAAAAGTGCCGGCCGGATTGGGATATCACAACGCCGGAAATGAAGGCTGCATGGAAGGAAGGCCGCAAAGAGCTCTTTTACCCATACGGCAAGACCTATGCGCAAACAATCGGCGAGCAGGATTAGAGCCGGTCTTCCATCCGACACAGCTTGGCGCAGGTGCGGCGCAAATCATGGGCGCCGAAGTGCTCGATGCCGATTTGTTTCGATGACTGTAACTACCGACCAGATCGCCCAGTCGCTCAGGGTGTCGCGATTGACCTTCCCGCTCTTCGAGACCGATCGCAGCAGCCGGCCGTCTTCGTGCCGGCCGCAGTCATCCAGGCGTTGATCCCCTGCTTGACCCAGATGGGGATGGCGACGGTGCGGATACATCGGCCTTTGCCCTCAAGGTCGGCCAGCACCCACCTTCCCTCGCGTTGCTGAATGGTCACGACGTCGAGCTCTGCCAGCTCGTTGCGTCGCAGGGCGCAGCCGACCTGGAGGGCCAGGAGGACGTAGTCGCGCTTCCCATTCAGGGTGAAACGGTCGGGCACTGCGAGAAGTTCTTTGGCCTGCTCCCGGGTCAGCCAGTTCCCCAGCCGGGTTCCCGTCTGGCGGATGTTGGGGACGTCGGTCAGGCTGGCCGCCTCGTCCAATCCGATCATGCCGGCGCGCCGGGCCTCCCCGATCAGTTTGCGGACGGCGGAGAGCCGGACGTTTATAGTGGACGGCGAGAGCGACTCCATGCCCGCACGCCACTCCATTGATAAGGACCGGGAGAGAGGCCGGCTGGCACAGAAGGCGAACAGGTCGCTTCCAGACCACACGGCATCTTCGACCGTTCACCGCGAGTCTGCTAAGCCGGTCCCTTTCACAAAGAAGTAAGTAATTTAAAGAGGCTGAATGTCGGCTGCCTGCCAGCCCTTAGGCCCCTTAATCACATTGAACTGCACAGCCTGACCCTCTTGGAGGCTCTTGAAGCCGCTCGAGGTGATTGCGGAGTAATGTGCGAAAACGTCTTCGCCGTTTTGACGGCTGATGAAGCCAAACCCCTTGGCATCGTTAAACCACTTCACTGTTCCCTGTTCCATAGTGTTTTCCTCGGTTCTCATCTGTTGCCATGCTCAGTCAAATTGGGGTTCGGGTCGCATCTTTGCTGAAACCAAACTTGTTTCCGTGCAAGGTGTTTGCATATTAGCACCCGCTCGTCAAATTGTGGCGTCCCCAAAATCCGCGAGAAGTCGCGGTCTCCACTAGAGTCCAAGGTTGTCGTTCACCGCGATCTCGATATCCTGCTCGGAGCCGAGATAGCGCTCCGTGGTCTGGATGGACGAGTGCCCCAACAAGAACTTTATCTGCTCCAGGTCGCCGCCGTTCTTTCGGCACAGTTTGGCGCAGGTACGGCGCAGGTCGTGGGCGCCGAAGTGCTCGATGCCGATTTGTTTGGATGACTGTTCAACTACTGACCAGACCGCCCAGTCGCTCAGCGTGTCGCGATTGATCTTCCCCGACTTCGAGATCGACCGTAGCAGCCGGCCGTCTTCGATGCCGGCCGCGGTCATCCAGGCGTTGATACCCTGCTTGACCCAGATGGGGATGGCCACGGTGCGGATGCGTCGGCCTTTGCCCTCGAGGTCGGCCAGGACCCACCTGCCCTCTCGTTGCTGGATGGTCTCGACGTCGAGCTCGGCCAGCTCGTTCCGCCGTAGGGCGCAGCCGACCAGCAGCGCCAGGATCACGTAGTCGCGCTTGCCCTTCAGGGTGGAGCGGTCGGGGACGACCAAAGTTCTTTGGCCTGCTCGCGGGTCAGCCAGTTTCCCAGCCGAGTCCCCTTCTGGCGGATGTTGGGGACGTCGGTCAGGCTGGCGGCTTCTTTGGCCCCGAGCATTCCGTTCTTCCGCGCCTCCGAGACCAGCTTCCGCACCGCCGAGAGCCGGACATTTATAGTGGAGGGCGAGAGCGACTCCATGCCTGCCCTCCACTCCATTAATAAGGAGCGGGAGAGAGGCCGGCTGGCACAGAATTGGAAGAGGTCGTCCAGAGCCTTGGCGTAGTTGCGCTGGGTGTGCGGCGATGGGACCGCGTCGAGGACCATCTTGCGCAGCCGGGCCTGGGCCGGGGTGAGGGCCAGGGTACAGGCGCCAAAACGAGTGAATTTGTCATGAACTGATTTTACCCCTGACAATTAGCATTGTCGTAGGCAATAAATGTTGATTATAAAAGGCTTACAACCTTCGCTTCGCCAAGCCGCGCTTACGATTCCGTATGGCGACGGCGCTGATCGAGACATTTTTCGTCACAAATTGCCCCCTCAGCCGTTTTATGGATATTGACCTCTGGAGAGGTCGAAGTGGGAGTCCACGAAGAAGCTTTATCGACTTTTCCACAAAAAAATAATCAGGTAACCGCTCCGTCCCGGGGTATTAGCCCATGTATTACACGATGCGCAGGGTAACGCACCATGCGTCGCGAAACGGATTCACTAGCCAAAGGATATGGAGCTTTAGCATGTTTAAGTCAGCAACACCAAAGAAGGGGCCGAAGCACTTGAATCGGCTTCACGCGGCTGAGAACCTTATCTCGGCCTATGTAAACCTGCCGGAGGACGGCAAGGTATGTGTTGAGCAGTTTTTGGCCCTCCAGGTATATAGCGACGCCGGTATCGGCCACTACACCCCTGGTCAGAATGGCCATCGTGTAGAGTCGGTCGACCAGCACGTCATGTGCTACTGCATGAAGATGACTGTTCATGAACCTTGGTCGAAGTGGGCCAAGATGGTCACGGAGGCTAACCTCTCGGAATTCGAACGGCGTGAGGCCGTGCGGGAGATGTTGGGCGCCCTCATCAGCCAGAAGAATAAGTCTTGCCTCAATGACTCCGAGTTACGTGAAGCCGCTGAAAAGGCGCTTGAGTGGACCCTGTGGGATGAAACCAACCGTGCTCAGTCACGCTTGTGGAATTCGCCGGAGTACAGGGGTTGCCTTGAGGCGATCGCTTCCGGAGAAAATCGCAAGGAAGCTCTCAAGCAGTTTGTTGTTCTGAATAGCAAGGCGTACGTCTAGCGGTAGCCAAGGTGTTGACCCCGACCGCTTTCCATCGCTTGCGCGATGGAAAGCTCCGGGGCACGTCTGGGCATGTCAACGGGCCTCATGGCTCGCCGTCGTCTAAATAGACAGTACTCAAAGCAGGCCGGCAACGCACTCTCCAAGTTGTCGCTTCTTACACCTACGCGGTTGTTCATGATCCCAAACTTCACGGTAGCGCTGTCTAAAAGAGCATTCAATATTGAAGCACGACACCGATAGCCCTTTCAGTCTCGGACCACACACCGGCCAAGTGCCTTCGGGACTTCCAGTTCAGGCTCAGTGATCCTGTCGCAACCGGCATCTTCTGGAAACACACTGTTTCCAGAAAGCCGTCTATGAAACCCCTTATAGAGCGGGTGTTGCCCGGCAGTTCATCGCCACTTTCCGTCCGCAGTTCTTTCTTTGAGAGGCTTTCATGAACGAGTCAGAAGCAAACCTCCCGTCCGCGACTGGAGTCCACCCAACGTTACCGTTGTCCGGCACCGATAAGGCCGCCACTTCAGCGGCTCAGTCTTCACCGGTGCCGCCATCAAGCAAGGCTCTCGAGATTCTCACTACCATTAAGCATACGATCAAGGCACAGACTCACTTGTCCGACGCCGACATCGCTGTTGCCGCGTTCTGGGTCGTCTCCACCTGGTTCCAGGAGGCCCTTATCGTGCTCCCATGCTTGGTGATCACCGGCCCTCCCCACGAGGCAACCGAACTTCTGCGCGTCCTCCATGACCTCTGCCTTGGATCACTGCTCCTCGCTGGAATTCGCAGGGGAGACCTCAAAGATGTGTCCCGCCATACGCTCCTGATCTCTGAACCCAATCTCAACAATCAGACCGCAGCTCTCTTGGGAAACCTGACAAATCGAGGCTTCGTGATGGTGGAACAAGGGTCCTACCTAAATTGTCATACTTCTAAGGCGGTCTACATCGGCGAAGATCCGACGATTAGGAGGATCCAGCACGCCATCTACATCGACGTGACGCCGGCGCTGAATGCGGACAAACGAATTTCTCCCATAGGGGTTGACCGGGCTGTCGAGGATCTCAACGGCAACTTGGCCAAGTATCGCGAACGTAACCTGGCTCAGGTACGTCGGCTTGCGTTCAACCCCATTGGGATCTCGCCGGAGACCGGCGCCGTCGCAAAGGCGCTCGGAAGCTGCATTGTGGATTCGCCCGACCTTCAGGCGGCGCTCGTTTCAATTCTCGCGCCGCGCGACCAGCAGCGGATCTCTGAAAGGCTGGATACAGCCGAAGCCTTGGTCATCGAAGCAGTCCTCGCTCTGAGCAGGGGAGGCGCCGAACAACTTTACGCAAAGGAGATCGCGCTCGAGGTCAACCGTCTACTGGAAGCGCGCGGCGAGCGGACCAAACTTAGCCCAGAGAAAGTGGGACATCGGCTGCGGAAGTTGGGTTTGGCGACGCGGCGGTTGAGTCAGGTAGGCAATGGCTTAGTTATGGACAAGGAGACGCTGACTCGGCTTCTGACGCTTTCTTCGATGTACTTAGGGGAGGATTGGCTCGCTCTCGCCAAAAACCTACATCGCCCGCAAGTAACTGTAACGACCGAAGTTGAGGAGGTTATGTAAGTTATGGAGGTTTATTGCACTATTTTAGAAGGCTTTCACCAAAGCCTTCTAAAATGAGTGACTTTCACCTTATGAAATCTTGACTGGTTCAGATTTTTGCAATTGATTTGCGGGATAAAATGCAAGAATCTCCGGCTTGTGCCCGCTCTAATTGCAAGTCGATAACAACCGGCCCGCCATCTTTCTCATCTGCTTGAAAAACATGGAGTTACCGGATATTGCTGGATACATCGATATGCCACCAGTGCAGCGTTATCCGCGACCAGTCTTCTTCAATCATCACCCCCGCCGCTTCCAAGCTGGGGTGATTTTCCTTAGAGACTTGGGCAGCACTATCCGGCGGAAGCTTGATCAAATCCCCTGACGCTTGGCGCCGGTACCTGCACATGCGAAGCAGCTCTGTGCTGAAGCTGTCCTCTCTAGGAGGGCCACAATAAATACTAAGCGCTTCAAATAACGAGGTAGAATTCAAACCAGATCCGTGGAGGGTTGAATCATGCGTAAAGGTGCAGATATCGTCGGCTGACTTCGGTCTGCCGTCTGAAGGAAATGAGCTGAGCAGGGCTTCTACATAAGCCTATCCGTTCGGTTTGCCATTCATCATTCAGAGCCTGGAATTCTCTTACGAGAGCTTTCCAGGCTTCTTGCTTGTAGGGGAGACTTGATGTATGTGGCTGCAGCCGGGAACCTGTCCGTACAGCGGGGCGTCATATTCATAGCTCGTTACAGCCTTCAAAAAAATCTAGAGCCGAGATACGATCGAACGCACTCGCTTGCAGCCAGCTTCTTGTTCATCGCCGTCGTCTTCCCGAGTGACGGGCAACCCGCACCTCACCCGCGGTCGGCCGTTCGGGTGCGTAATGAAAGGGTTGCCGACAATGAGTCGGAATCCTGAAACGCCGCGGTTCGATGAGTGCTAAGGCCTGTGGGTGTTGAAAAACTCGAAATCTCAGAAAACCAGTACAAATTTGGGGATAGAAAATGTCTAAGCAACCTCAACAAATCGTTTGTAGGGCATCCTGACGCGATCTATTTTCTGAGGATTTTTGCAAAGTGAGTTTTTCAACACCCACTTGTTATCGTCAATTGAGTGCCGGTGAAATTCAATCAACCTTGTAAGCGACACCGTTGATCGCGCCGCCGTCGACCACCAGGATGAATTTCCGGCCCTGGTTCACCACGATGAAGTGGTAGCCGAGCGGAGGAAAGCCGGGGGCAACGTCGATCGAGGCCGACCCGGTGCAATCCGGGTTGACGCTGTAGGTGCCGGTGCTCGGTCTCCACTCCTGGTCGGGAGGCTGGCCGTTCAAAACGACGTGGTCGATCTCTGTGATGGTGCCGTCTCCGTGAAAGTGAGCGAGAACCAGAGTCCGCAAGGTGGCATCATTCACATCCGTCCTGTTGCCTTCGATCTGAATTCCATAGTCGCCAGTCAGAGTCCGGTTTGAACACCTTTTGTTCTGCTCTTCGTTGCGATCATCGAAGGGGCCTGAATGGTTGAGCTGGCCAAGAGCAAAAGTGCCCGATACCAGGATGATGCCAACCGCAAATTTCCGGGTAATAATGCTCAATGGGGCTAAAGTCGAATTGTTTTTCATAGACCCTCCTTGGGAATGTGAGCCGCAACGCAGGGAAGGACGCGCGACAGGGAGACTTTGCAGGAGGCCGGAGGAAGAAGTCCTGACAGAAGTGTGAAAGTTAGTTGATAGAATTTTGAGGCCCGAGTTCTTGCAGGTATCCCTATATCCGTGAAGTACATCTATGAATTCGGCGACTTTCGCATGGATCCTGCTGAGCAACTTCTGCTACAGCATGGGCGGCCTGTAGCCTTGACTCCGAAGGTCTTTGAGACGCTGCTGATCCTGGTTAAGAGCGAGGGCCGGCTCATTGAGAAAGATGGCTTCATCAGGCAACTCTGGCCCGAAGTCTTTGTCGAGGAAGTCACCCTCGCGCAGAATATTTCTCAATTAAGGAAGGTCCTTGGGGACGGGAAAAACGGAACTTCGATCATCCAGACAGTGCACAAGCGCGGGTATCGATTTACACCTGCGGTAAGAAAAATCGTCTCCGATACTTCAAGGCTGTCGGATATCGCAAATGAAGAACAGGCGGATGTTGTTCTCGCCGAGAATCAGTCGTCAGCTGCAGGCCACCGGCCCGCGGGTCTGAGCCATTCACAGGTCGCACTGACGGCACACGAAACACCAGAGTCTACCCCGCCTCCCATGCTCGATATGCCTGAAAGTTCGAGGCGTCGCGGCTTCCGCATCCTGGGTGCTATCGTGTGCGTTGCGATCATAGTTGTTGTCTCAGGTTTGGTTCTGCGCGCCAGAAATCATCGCAGCGAACATGTCTCCGGACCATCGGCCCGAATGCGGATGGTCCCAATCCTCGATCTTCCGGGAAAAGTAAGTGATCCGGTACTTTCCCCGAACTCTGAACAGATCGCATTCATCTGGGATGGCGAAAATGCCGTGCGCGGGGATGTGTATGTTCATTTGATTGGCGGCGAAAAGCCTCTGCGCCTGACCCATACCGACAGTGGCTTTACTTGCTGTGCAAGCTGGTCTCCGGATGGGCATAAGATAGCGTTTGGCCGTTGCAATGACAGTGGAGGAGCGATCTTTGTTGTTCCAGCGTTGGGCGGTGCGGAGCGCAAAGTTACGAGCGTGGCGTGCATCTACGGGAACGCCGGTTGGCCCATTTGGACCGCAGACGGCAAGTCGCTGGTAATCGCTGCCCAGTGTTCGCCGCAGGGTGCAATCGGCATCGTTCTCTTCTCACTGGCAACCGGTGAGAAACGGTGCCTATCTCATCCGGAGACGGGGACCGTGGCGATCGGACTCCGGTATTGTCTCCCGATGGAAACACGATCGCGTTTACCCGTATGCACTCCAGGACTGTGAATGAAATCTGTACCATTCCCGTGCAGGGAGGCAGCACGCGTGTAGTCACGTCGGACGGAGGAAGTTTTTGGGGCTGATGTGGTCTTCCGACGGAAAGCGTATTATCTTCCGGTCGCCACGGCAGGGTATCAATCGAATCTGGAAAGTCTCCCGCGATGGAGGTTCCGTGACTGCCGAGGATGTCTACCCTGAAGTTGGCTCGCAATCCCATGATGGCAGTCGACTCGCATATATTCAAAGTCCTGGAACCTGGCCGACAGAAGCTGTGCGTGTCACGCTATCCCGGCCTGGTGGACGAGTTCTCGGAGTGCAAGCACTTTTTGCTTCGGGGAGCACCAGCTCGGCTCTTCAACCCTCACCCGACGATCGGGAGCTGGTATTCGAGTCGGACTTGGCGCAGGACGCAGGCTGGACGATGGAAATCTGGAAGAGCAGATCGGACGGAAGCGATCCACTGCAGCTGACCAACTCTCATGGTCATGCCGGAACTCCACGCTGGTCGCCGGATGGTAAGTCGATAGCGTTCGACTATCGGCCGGGATTGAGAAGCCATATCTATGTGATGGATTCGGTGGGCCGCAATCCGCACATGGTAAGCTCTGATCGATTTGAGCAGCAGGCTCCAAGCTGGTCGCGTGACGGCAAGTCGATCTACTTTACGGCTAACAATACGGGAGACTGGCAGGTCTGGCGACACGACCTCGCGTCTGGAGAAGAAACGCAAATCACTCATCAAGGGGGATATTCGGCGTTCGAGTCCAATGACGGCAAGAAGCTCTATTATTCAAGACTCGAAGGTGGAGGCATCTGGACTGTGCCGGTGAATGGAGGCGCAGAGGAACAGATCACAGATGCTCTGCATCATGGCTACTGGGGCCACTTTTCGGTGGTCGATTCCGGAATTTACTTTCTGGACGCAGATGCGGAGCCGGCTCCAACGATAATGTTCTATGACTTCCACAAACGTCGCACTACACCCGTGCTTACGCTTAAGGAAAATCCCTTCCGTGGACGGCAAGTCTCGCGGCGTCACGCAATGGGATTACACTCTACTTTGTGCAGTACAAGCTGACCAGTTCCATCGCCCTGGCCGAAAACTTTCAGTGAAATGCCACTAACTCCGTGAATTAAGAAGGAGTGAGCATGCCGGCGGTTCTTGAAGCAAGATCGCTCATCGAAGAACCGATTAGTCCTGATATGTCGGCTTGTGATGAGTGACTGTCGCTCATCGATCGCGAGTTTTGCGCAAGGCGTGAGGACATCCCGCTCCATCCGCGGCCCTACACCAGTCCGTCCTCCTCGGAACCCTGCATCTGGTCATCGACACACTGGAGAAATTCTTGAGAGTATCCGGCATCAAACTCCACAGAAAGAGGAAGTAGCTCTCTGCAAAAGTGGTCGAAAGGTGCATGATGAACACCGAACGTGGAAAGATGCTTGCCGGAGAAATGTACAACGCGCTAGACCCCGAGTTGGTCCAAGCACGGGACCGCGCTCGTGACCTCTGCCAGATTCTGAACACTACCCGTGAGGGGGACCGGGAGTTGAGACGGGAGCTGCTCTTGAAGATCTTTGGCAAAGGCGGGGATACCGCTTGGCTGCAGCCACCGTTCTTCTGTGATTACGGATCCAACATAGAACTTGGCGAGCGGGTATTCTTCAACTTCAACTGCACCATCCTCGATGTCTGCAAAATAACCATTGGGGACTACAGCCAGTTCGGTTCTGGCGTGCAAATCCTCACTCCACTTCATCCTCTCAACGCGGCGTTGAGACGTAAGGAGGAATATGGCGCTCCTATTACGATCGGGTTAGATGTATGGGTAGGTTCGGGCGCGATCATTCTTCCTGGCGTCACTATCGGATCGCGCACAGTCGTAGGCGCTGGAAGCGTCGTCTCCCGAAGTCTACCGGACAACGTCCTTGCAGTAGGCAATCCTTGCAGAGTCGTTCGCGAGATCGAGTAGAGATCGCGGGACTGAGCGCGCCGTTCAGATTGGCAACGAAAAGTCGCCTGCAGTGAATAATCCCAATTTAGGACGCCACAACCGGGGCTGCCACACTCTCGGCAGCCTCACAGCGATAAGTCGGCAATCGCACGCAAGCTCGACCTCTCAAACCGCCCGCGAGCTTACACCCGGCAGTAGGTCAGTTTGAATTCATCGACTGAACTCCGCTGAAGATGAGCTGCCACTTGGTGTCTTCGCCGACCGCAACGGCGTTTATGGGGAGTAATTCTGAGAATTGCGTGCAACCGACGCTCAATGAGCGCTTTGCCCTGTTGTCTGCAATCAGGCAAGTGTCGCCATCGACTTCGGATGGAAAGAAAAACCTCACTGCTTATGTTTTGACGATGTCACGGATGCAGCTTCTGCTCTAAATCCGGCACAAACAGCGGCTGGGCGTCGGCTTCTAATCGATGGGCCGCTGCCAGTGCCAATTCATAGGCGGCTCGTGCACTGTTTTTGTCGCCTACTGCTGTCTGGGCGTCTCCCAAGGCCGTCTGCGCCAGCAAATTTTCCGGCTGCAAAGCGACAGCCTTCTCTGCCGCAACCAAAGCTTCTGCGGGCCTCTTCTGCCTGAGCAGGATATTCGCCGTTTGGACTGCTGCCAAGGCCGCCGCTTCAGGGACATGGAAATCGCCGTGGTACACAAACACGCTGTGATCGATCTGCTCCGCCATCGGCATCCACCGGAATCGCTCGAAGACATTCAACTGATCGCTGGGCCAGTCACAGGCTTCCAGATCGTCTGCGCTTAACAGGAGGTTGCCATGGATGGTTTCCGGCACGTCGACCGGCAGAATCTCCCATAGGGTATGGGCCGTGGGGAGCGGGTGGCAGGGAATGCCGTAGGCTTGCGGACGAAGATCCGGATAAGCGGAATAGGCGAACCAGCACTCCACGCCAGGGTGGGCGTCAACCCATTGCTTAACGTGTGGCAGTTGCTGCGCCCAATCCACACTGGAGTCGCTCAGATATTTGTGTGTGTTTTCCGTTCCGCCCCAGGCTTCGTTGCCGTACGCCATCTCTGCCGGAAAAACAGCCATGACGGAAACGATATGACACGCCACCAATCCTCCACCGATCCACATCCAGCGCCGGCTATGCTGCGCGAGCGCTGTGAGACCCGCTGCTGCCAGCAATGCAGCCAGTGGATACAAGAGCAGAACATGACGAGTGCCGATGTTCATACCGCTGAGGATCGCCGCAGTGAGATAGATAGCGCCAGGCACAGCCAGGTACGCCAGCTCCCTACTCTGCCTGAGCCTTCTGCTGACGAGCGCAATACCGGCCAAAACCACCAGACCGATCAAGCCCAGAGTGGTCTTGATGGACAGCGCGACTGGAAAGTACCACCAAACGCCGTGAGGATAGTCGTGCCCCAGCAGGAAGATGGCATACTGCTGCGCCGCATAGTGAATGTCAGTTATTCCCATCAGGTAGGATTCCGGCAGCAACCGCCAGTTGGCGAGATGTCCTATGACCCAACTGTTCACCCCTGTGAGAGGTGCAGCGTATTCGCTCAGCGTCGGGTTCATGACCAGCCCCGCCGGTCTGGCCGCATAGCGAAAACCGTAGAAAGCCCAGAGCAACCCAACCGCGAGGACCATGGTGGCTACCAATCCGCCAAAAAGTGTGCCAGCCATCCGCTTGCGCTGTCCCCGCTCGGCACAGGCGATCTCTACCAGCGTCAATCCCAGCAGCATGGGACCCAGCAAAATCCCGCTGTGCTTGGCCGACAGCGCTAGTCCCGCTGCCAGGCCGGTGAGCAACAGACGAATCACAGACGGCTGCCTTGCGTAACGGTAGAAGCAATAAATTGTCGCCAAAAAGAAGCACGCGACTCCCACATCGGTGGTTACCAGATCACTGTTGGCCAACACATTGGGTTCGAAGACCACCAAGAGCAAAGCCAGCAAGCCAGCGGACTGGCCAAAGAGCTTGCTCCCCATGAGAAATACCATCACTGAGAGGCCCATGGCGAAGACACCTGCTGCCAGGCGCATGCGGAAGAGCAGGCGATGGCTTGGGCCATCATTTCGTTCCATAAAATCACGGCCATCCCGGTACGCCTCACCCTTGAACATTCGGTGTTGCAGCGGAGGCACCCAAAGCTGCTCCTGCAGCAGCGGCAGTGTAGCCACCAGTTTCACCAGCGGCGGATGCTCGGGATTCAGACCGTAGTCACCGGTATGCCACATCATGTAGCCGGCGAAAATATGGTCGCCCTCATCAAAGGTGAGCGACTCGCCATGAACAATGATCGCAATCAGCATCATCTGCAAAACGATCAATCCGCCTGCCAAGGTCCAGACTGGCATTTTCAATCTATTCATCGAGACTCCGCCTCAACAGCTTTACGAGTGCAATGCAGTAGCTGAGGAAAACGCCATGCGCAATCATTCGCGCCTCCACTTTACCGATACTCACTCGGGACGAATGATAAATCGCCAAGGCGCTCACCGACGCCGATTACTCCCCGCAAGTCGGCATGGCGACTAGAATCGGCTGCCGCGCAGCCAAGGCAATCAGCGTCGCCATGGGCGTTTCCGAGTACTAATCCTTGGAGACGTGCTCAACAGCGCTCAGATCGGCGGACATTGGCCGACTTTCGAGGACTGATCCTCGTATACTTGGTTCTTCTTGCAGCTTATGAAAAGGAACGTGGCCCGCATAATGGGAATAGAACCGAAGCTCGTAGTGACGCGCAAAATCGCTGGAGCAGGGCTTGAGAAACAAATTGCAGAGGGCGAGAAGCTCCTCGAGAGGCCGATTACAGATTCTGTAGGTGATTATCAGCAGTTCCAGAACGACGTGATGTTATGGAAAAGCCACTCCATCGTTCTTGTCGGAACATTCTTTGACACTGACCAAATAAAGCGCAATCTTACCTTCTCTTTGGCCGTTGCTCTCCCGCGCTCTCCAATTCACAAGAAGTGGGAGCAGCTTAACAAAGAGTCGGGCTTCTTTCAAACACAGCTTCGGTCCATTTTGAAGAACTTGGTTCTCTACAAAGTCAAGCGTAAGCCAGTTAAGAAGCTGGCGCCTAGCAACAAGGTGCTGCGAAAGGAGAAATACGAAGGTGAATGGGATCTGTTTATTTCGCATGCAAGCGAGGATAAGGAAAGAGTAGCAAAGCCCCTTGCCGAGAAGCTGAGGAAGCAGAAAATTTCGGGGCGATTGGTCAGGGTCTGGTATGACGAGTTCTCGCTCGGCTTAGGTGACAGTTTGCGAGCTTCGATTGATAAGGGTCTCACAGGTTCACGATTTGGTGTCGTAATACTGAGCAAGAATTTCTTCAAAAAAGATTGGACTAAGAAAGAGCTGAATGGGCTATTCGCACTTGACTCCACACACAAAAAGAGGATTTTGCCTGTTTGGCATAGGATTTCGGCTTCTGAAATCGCGGAGTTTTCGCCGATGCTAGCGGACAAGCTTGGCGTAAACAGCAGGAAAGGGTGGATGAAATCACCAATCAGATATTGGCGCAACTGAGGCTTGCCTTAGATTCTGAAAGGCCGGCGCGGGCAGGCAAGAAGAAGTAGCTTTCATTCCGTTTGCTTGGGTGTCATCGCGTCATTTTATATGCAGAATCACTGCCTCCTAAATTACCAGAATTGGTCAGGACGGCGCGCGCCATCGATAGTTCGAAGCAAGTCCGCAATAGTGCAAGAAAGTATTGTCAGTGAAGCTGCCCGGCAAACCAATCCATTACCCGCAAAAGGCGATCCATTTGTCCTTCGCCTGTCAGTATGCTCAACGGGATAAACGGCTGTCTGGCAATGCAGTCCGTCGGCAACTTCACTCCTGGAATCAAGTTCAGTTTTTCGAGAAACTCAATCCGCTTGGGCTCCGCATCGAATGGAGGCTTCATGCAATCCCGGAAGTTGATATAGAGTTTGCCTGACGTCATGAGCAGCATCGGGTACAGCTTCATCGTCCCGTCTGCCAGGAGGAACCCGGTCACCGATCCATCCAATTTTCCGTGGCCATAGATCGTTCCAGAAGACGTGTTCTTCTCCATCCACGCCACGATTTTGTGGGCCGCCTGCACCACGTCAGGTTTATATCTGGATGCAAGCTCGTTGAAGAACGACTCCCGATCCCAACTGCGTGCCGCTGCCCCAGACTTCTGTGCTCGCGCTCCCTCGGTCTGTCCAAAAAGTGTTGGAGCTAGGGTTCGCAGGCCGTTCTCTCCCCGTACTGTCTGAGTTCCAGGGCCAGAACCTCAGCGGGATTCATTTGGCGGTTCAGGAACTCAACGATTCTGCGTAGTTCCCGGGGAATGACGTCGGCCACGAAAAGAAGCCGTATCTTCTGCGCCTCAAGATTGGTCTTGACTTGAGCCCAAAACCGGGAACTCTCGACCTCTGGGCCAAACCTCTGCTGCAACTCTGAATCCGGATCTTTATCGCTCTTGGCACACGTGGCCTCAAACGCCGAGCGTATGGTTTCCACGGTCCAGTAGGCCGTGCCATTAGCCGCATAGTCGAGCATCTGTCCGACCACCTCTCGGCGCAAACGGGTGTCGGTCTGACGCTTCACTTCGACGATGGTTGGCACACCATCCTGATCGAGAAATAGATGATCGGCAGACCAGAGTCCTGATCCGTTCATCTCACCGGGAATGGCGATTTCCCGTGTCACCAAAACCCATTGTCTAGGCTCTTCGGGGTCGATCAGGTCACCCGAAAGCAGTTCCGGATATTGTTCCAGCAATCGCTGAAAGTCGATCTCCAAAGCAAACTGGGTTGGCTTGAGCGCGACCAGTCCTCCATCCCCGGACAACGCGAACATGTAAACCTTTCAGAGAAAATACGAAACGAAGGTTGATTGCCACGAAAAGGCTCTGCTTTGACCCAAGATCAGCCTTAGAGTGCCACACGACGATAGCGAGCTGCCTCTGCGTCAATGCCCTAACGTATGGGGCCCTAGCGTTCGTAAGCAGGCATTTTGTGACTGAGCGAACAGTTGCTGTTGCGCCGGAGATGTTCGAAGTGCGCCGACTCCCCTGCATGAGGCTTTACAGCCCGTTTGCACTCCGGGCACATCAAACCCAATTTGCCATCAGGAATCGCTACACCGGTAGCTTCAACTATGGTTTTAATTGCAAGCGCAAGCTGTACGTCAATGAGGCATTGTTCGATCTTAGCCATGGGCTTAAAGCTAGCACAGCTCTCGCGAATTCACTGTGTATACAGGCGCTCCGCACTCTATGTTCGATTCGACCAGGCTAGAGATGCTATGGTTCGATTGCCAGGGCCACTTTCGGTCGTTCGATGGAAACATGGGACAATCAGATGTTTTAGATGCTCCGCCACGCTCTATTGCGGGTGAAATTGCTAATATCGTTTGCACCAACCAAGATGTCCCGAATGCGGCAGATTATTGTGCAGGCTTTTCTTCTGACGCATGTCAGCGAATTAAGAAGGTGGTCGAAACCAATGTGCCCCCGGCTTCTGTAAGCCTGGGTTTGGACTAGTGGGCAGCGGCCTCACGCCGGAACAGTTGAGAATATGTTTTGCGATGCCGCCGGTCGGGAGAAATTAAAAACGGCGGGTGACCGTGTCGCATGGTGCGACATCAACTGAATTAGGTGTCCCCGTCTCGATTTTTCGAACTAAGCAGAGAATTGCTCCTACCTACTCTCAAAGCCCAGAACGGTAATAGCCTATAGAGGCTTCGATCGCGACAAAAAGATGCGAGAACCAATAAAAGAGGCAAAAAAGCAAAGCGGAGGTCTTTCTATATCAGAATATCTTCCACTTCCGAGACCTCGTGTAAAGTCGAAGACCGGGGTCTTGATTGGCAGACCACCAGCTGTTGATGGCTATGCTGCAATGTCCGGAGATCAACTCTTGGACGAATGCAGAGCATTGTACGAGCGAGAAGGCATTACGGCATTTAGCTTCAAATCGCTCAAGTTTCATAAGCTCTACTTCCCTCTTTACAGCAAAGGTCTAAAGCTGGCACATGTCATCAAAGCATTGCATCTTGAAGACGAGTACCACGCTCATCGTTTAGCACAGCCAATGAGAGCTGGGGGACGAGAATGCTTCAGATGGACATGGGATCGAGTACTCACAGAAGCACGAGAGGTTGCGGAGGAACAAGGTAGCCTTCCCGCGGCTGCATGGTTTCAAGCTAATGGTCATGGGTCATTAGTGTCTTCGGTTTACAGCCTTGGATTTACATGGGTGGATCTACGTTCTGCCCTCAAGGACTTTTCCAACAGCAACTTTGTTGAAAGCCGAAACGGGTTGCGGTGGCTCAGTCACGCCGAAGCGTCATTATCTAATTTTCTATATGCAAGAGGAATTGAGCACCGCAAAGGGCGCAAGTATGCGGATGGCTATGCCGAGCACAGTGGATATCGTTACGGGATGTATGATCTAAGGTTTTTGGCCTCAGATGGTCGTTGGGTGGATGTTGAGGTCTGGGGCGACAAACCGCTAGGCTTGGAAGAGGAATACCGAGCCAAACGCATTTTGAAAGAGGACTTTAATCAAGAAAACAACCCTAATTTCCTAGGCGTTGGATTTCGGGATTGCTATGAAGAGAAGCGCCTGACCGACGTACTAGAGCCACACATAGGGAGAATTGAACCATTTCAATTTGATAAGCCGACCGACCGCCTGATTCACGCGACCCACTGGAGCAATGCGGACGAGTTACTCGAATACGCACGTCATCTCACGGCGACAATGCCCGACGGGAAGTTTCCGACAGAAGAGTGGCTTAGGAAGCGGGGAAAGTGGGTGGATCGTCCGGGCGAAGCTTTGAATACTTTTTCCGTTTACATCAAGCTGTGGTTCGGCGGCGTTCGAAATCTGCGTAAGCTCCTCGATCAGGAGCAAGTCAGCACAATCGATTGGACCGCCGAAAAAGCGCTTGAGGCTTACAGAGAGTTCACTGAGCGGCACGGGATGACACCGGACCAAGCTCGACAACGATACAAGAGAAAGGGAGAGTTATCGGCAGGGATCGAACGAGAAGCTTCCAAAATTGCTATGGCGGTCCTTAAATACGCTGGTGGTGCTGTAGCCGCAAGGGAAAGCCTGGGCATTGATCTCGTGAGGGGGAAAAAATGGACGCGGGATTTGGTCGTTACCGCGGCGAGAGAGATAGTTGCTGAATACGGACTTTCACCGATCCAACTGCTGAGTGACCATCGTGCCGGGCATGTGATATTGCCAGAGACGGTAAAGAAGCGAGTCGGACAAGTGATAGGAGCTTCTGGCCATTGGGGCGGTATGCCGGCAATACTTAAGGAAATAGGTTTTACGCCGCCCTCTCGGTACTGGACCAGGCGTAAAACTAGAACTAAGCTGTAGTCACCAAACAGCCCCTGGGATTATGCAATGGATACTCTGGCGACATAGACCAGGACTTATATCGGGAAAAGCCAGATGACAAGAACGAAACAAATCAAGCTGCAGAATGTCCGCCTTTTGGGAGGTCAGCAACCTTACCCAGCAACTAGCATCCCCATTCGAGAGGTAATTTGTGGCAGGCGAACGAAAGCAGCGCGAAGCACTGAACAATCTCCAGGACAAGTATCGGGCGCGTCTCGAGAAACTTGACCTTGATTCCTGGGAACGTATCCAGACGATTCAGCAGATGTCGGAGGAATGGAGGACAATCAACGAAACGATAGCTGCCTCCTACCCGCTAGACGTGCCGAATGCCGATTGTCACCACGCAATGCTGAAGGGCATCGCAATCGACAATCAAGCTTGGAAAGACACACCGCCGGGTGGATTTCCTTCCCAAGGGATCGCGTCGATTTCTTTTGCTTCGGTCCAGAGAAAGCTTCGCTGTGGACGCAACAAGAGGATGATTACACTGTGCTCCTGGTCGAAGTTGACCGCACAAACATTCTATCGAATCTCTGGCGAACGCTTGCGAGCAGCATGTCCATCTCTATTGGGCTTGCTTCAATGCAAGAACAATCGCGAGAGATCGACTACGCGTGGATTTATCGCTTCGATCAGCAGAAACCTGTTGAGAGTCAGGATCGATTGGACGGGGATGATCCCCTGATTTTGAACGAGCGCTCTATCTATCGAATTGAGCATTGGTTTGACCACGCACGCATCCTCGAATTGTTGCTTCGGGACGAAAAGTTCTTCGTCGCAGCCCAGCAGCTTTGCGACTCATTCCGTAATCACTGGTTCTGTCTCGAGTGTGCTCTGCGACCTCCAGCTCACCGTAGACATCAACATCCAGAGCCCGATGTTTGGAGCATGGTTTCACGAATTCCCAATATGGAAACTGCGATCGTTCAGGCCACGCGGGCTGTTGAAGGGCTGCTCGGCAAGCCAGGTCAGAACCGGACGCGGACGAGAGATCGTTGGCTTCGAGAGATTCGACTCCCGCCGGAAGATACCTTCGATCTCGCAGAAAAGAGCTATTTTGATTTCTATTACGATCTGTTTCCAGTCCGTAACGACTCTGCCCATAGCTTTGGATCTCTCTCGGCAACGTTGACGCGGTTCGATGCTATTACCGCCCAGACATTCGCGCACCTTGTCGTAAAGTCTCGCTTTGATCGCGATGCCTGTGCTGATTCGGAAGCGCAAAGTCGTCTTTCTTTCAATGACGCCTTGTTATCCAACATTGAAGGCAGCGGCCACTCTGGGATGAGTTCCCCCGTACGGCGCGTGCTGGGCGTGATTTTCCACCGGGAGCCTGACGCGCGAGCCGCTGAAAAGGGTGTCCGATTGGCTGTTTCCAAGCACTGTAAGCCAGGAACGACTTGAGCACATCCTATTGGACAAGGAGCTTCCGTTCTACATACATCAGGTCGCAGCATAGGCGAGCTTGCTATTTGGCTTGTCGTCCACCACCACCACCCGATATCTTGTTCGCGGCTACAAGGGGCTCATGTCATGCGTAAATGGATCGGGAACTGTCTTGAGATATTCGGGAACGGCCGGCGGAGGCTCTTTACACGTAAGCATGAAATCGTAGGCTCTACCACTCGTTCCGGCATCCGTTGCCACTCCAAAAGCTTGCTTAACCTGATACTTGAAGTGAGCATAAGTGACAAGAAATTCCAGTCGTTTTACTCTGCTCTCTCTTGACTCAAGTGATGCAAGGTAACTCCAACTGTTCCTCTCGAACGCTGGTAGTGTGTGAAGTAATCTGGATCACCCGTCTTTTCGCTTTCGAGACACGCAGCTAGCATGCGCTTTCCCGACTTGATGCGTCTATCCCGAGACAGCCAACCCAAAAATCTCGCGATCTGCACCTTGACTCCAGAAGATCTGGTATTCCACTCAAGATCAGGGTCAACGTCGTGGGCGCGAGCAATCATGTCATCAATCGCGAGACCATATCGCCAACCAGGTGACAGCTCGAGCTCCCCTGAGGCTTTTTCACGAAATGCCTCGACCGTTCGGTTTAGGATCTTTGCAGAGATCGGCTGCATGCGTGACACGTAGATCTCGGGAGCAGTTCGACCATTTGCAACACGTTCTGCTCTTCGTCATTCACCTGGTATGTGCCCATTGCCGCTGTATCGACGCGAAGCTCGATGAAGTGAACGAAGTCGGCCCCGGTATCAAACCGCCGGGTGATGAGTTCAACATCGGCGAGTGAGAATACGAATACAGGAAATCCGGCATCCTTGAGTTCAGGCACTAGATGAACTGGATCGAAGGGCTCCGACCTCGGCGAGGATGATGATCCCGTACATATTAGGGTAGCTCAGCGCATCGAACTCTAGTCTTCCATAAACTTCATTGGCTAGAGTTTTCACTACGCCCGTGACGAGACTCTCGTGGGTCGCACGGACCTGCTTCAGCGCTTTCAAAATGGCTTCTGTCGCCCAAGCCTTCGCTCCGTGATTCCCGCGCTGCGCCTTCACCTGGACAAGGAAAGCAACATCGTCAAAGAGGACTAAGGCATCAGCAAGTTCTTCGCCCTTTTTCTTCGCAGGATTGCGATAAGTGAAGTCTCGAAAAAAGAGCGCTCCAGACACCCCTGGGGTAAGGCGCTCCTCGTAATCTCCTGGCTTTCCGCTTGGAGCGGGAACTTCGGTCATACCGAATCGCATTTTCACCAGATCATCGTCAGAAATCATGACACTCCTGCAGTGTGGCACCGATAAAGTTTAGCTTCTTACTCCCGTCTAAGATCAAAAGCCGCCTCTACTTTTGCCTGACGTCGTCGTACTCGATCCCCGTCGCGACTGTCGAGTCTAATGAGGCGTCAATTACAAACGAGCGAATCGTCACGCTGCCAGAAGTGGGTAGCCACGTAGAGTCCAGTTCGGCAACCGCTATTCCGCAGATATCGGTCACGTAGTTGGACCTCCATGTCCGTCATCAAGCCATCATTCCACGTTCCCTTAACCTCGATGATCACGCTTACAGGGCCATAGTGTGATTCCTTGGCACGCTTCGGCAACAAGGCATCCACATGAATGTCAGTGTCTTGTCCGGGCATTTCGCCGCGACGGCCCCGCCGAATTTGTACCTCACGATTCACTACGACTCCACGTTCGGAGAGGTGCTTCCGCAGGAAGCGAGCGACGTAGTCTGAGATATCCTCTTCCTGCTTCGGCCACCATTCTTTTTCTAGGTTGTTCCAAAGGTCTCCTACAGCTGCCAGTTCACCATGCAACTCTGCCTGGAGTCGGTCCAGGGATTCGACGATGACATTGAGCAAGTGTTCATTGCTCTCTACGAAGCGCTTGCTCTCGTCCTCGCCCATTGCGAGAATCACCTCGGGAGAAGGTGGTTCCCAAGTCGAGGCGCAGGCAAGGACCTCAGCCTCGTCGAAGTGATACCTCAGCCATTTGGATTGGGGAAGCCTTAATTCGATGCGGGCAATTGCATCACACGCCTCAAATGTGCCGCGCTTCTTGAGAATCTCCAATACTCCATCGCGAAAAAATCGGATCGTATCGACCGGCCCCACAGCACCAGATATCATTCGGCCATTCGCTGGTGGATATTGCTCTGCCATCCAGAGGTAGACCTCCTCAAGTTCGACTTCGGTAAATCCCCCCGAATGCGCTTCTGTCAGGGCGGCCATAAGAGAAACCTTCGAGCAGCGCGCGACCAAACTTTGCGTCGTTCTGAATGAGTGGCCAAAGAACGGGCCATGCTTTTTCTTCACCGACACCCAACAACACCCGAGAGAAAGTCATGCCTCGTTCGGTTTCATGATCTGCCCGAATTACGTCTTCCGCCCAAGTCCGCACATCTGCGACCTCGTTGAGCAGCAATTTGTTCAGGAGACTTCCTTGGATCGAAGGAGCGAGGTCGTTCTTTTGGAGCCTCTGGAAAAGAAGATGACCCAACGACTCTGACCATCCTCGATCCAGCAGAGCTGAACAGAAAAGATACTTTTGCTCACCCGCGTTTTGAAAGTCGATCAATGCGAGGAGTCTTTGATTCATTGCATCGGGAGCTGAGCGGGCTGCCAGGCGAAAGATCTCTTCGATAGCTAATACTTTGTCCTCGCCAGCGCGACCGTCTTCTGTGAAGCTGGGAATCCATCGAGTCCAAAACTTGGGCGGCTGTTCTTGCAAGAATGTCGGTTCCATCGCTTGAAGCAACCAAAGTGCGTTGATACCACCCGAAGCTCCGTTACGTACCTGATTTGATGGGGTTGAGTCAAGTTCAGGGAAAGTCGTTCCCATAAGGTAGCGCTTTGCCGCTTCAACGATGCGCAACCGTGTTTCGTCGGATGCTTCGACCCATCCGGGGAGTTCGAGCGGCTTCATCCATCGGAATTCTTTGTAATGAGTGCCGCCCTCCTCCACTGACATCTCGCTGATGAGGCGGAGCCATTCGTCAGCGTCTCCGTCTTCCGATTTCACAAGTGCAGCTTCGACGCGGGGAGCCATCACCGGGGCTTCCTGTAGATTGTTACCTCTAAGAAAATCTTCGCGAGACTGGCGCTCCCATTTCGCCATCTCGGAATCCAGCGGCGCAGGCTCAAATAGGCCTTTACACTCGGCGGCAAGCATCGCGTTCACTTGGCATGCGTACCAAATGGTGGTTAACGCATCGGTTTCCCAAGAACTCGCGAGTCGGCAGACAATCCGAGCCTCTGCTACGGGATCGGGCGAAACTCCCTTTGGATTCGCTCGATGAACCAATCCAGATCTTTGCTAGTCAGCAGTGAAAGTTGAAGGGCCTAATTTTCCTGTACCAAGGTCAGAGTTAGTCTTCGACCTGTTTAGGTTCCAGCCAGATCGCGGCTAGCCGCGATCTGGCTGGCGAACTCGCTCGGCGTCCTGTCATCGAGAGCTGCGTGAGGACGACTCTCATTATATTCCTGCCGCCATGCTTCGATCAGGTGTCTTGCCTCCTTCAAATCGAGGAACCAGTGGATATTCAGACATTCACTTCGCAGGGTTCCGTTGAAGCTTTCAACGAAGGCGTTGTCTGTTGGCTTGCCTGGTCTGGAGAAGTCGATCTTAGCGCTGTTGCGATAAGCCCATAGATCCATCGCCTGACTGGTGAACTCGCTGCCGTTGTCACAGAACAGCACCTTCGGCACGCCACGGTCTAGCTTCAACTGGTTCAGTGTCCGCACAACATCGTCTCCTTTCAGGCTCTGTCCTACTTGAATCGCTACAGCTTCTCTCGTATGCACATCCACGATCGTCAAGGCGCGGAACCGCGTTCCATCCTGCAGCTGATCCATCACGAAGTCCATACTCCAGGCTTCGTTCGGAGCCGTAGGCTTGATCCGATCCTCACGAGTTCGAGATGCCTTCCGCTTCCCGGCAGGCTTCATCCTCTTCAGCGTCAGTCCTTCTTCCTTGTACAGCCGGTACACCAAGTACTTGCCCACATCCCAGCCTTCGCGGTTCAACAGCACGCGGATCTTGCGGTATCCATAACGCACTCTTGCCTGAGCGATCTCGCGGATCCTCATCCGCAGTTCAGTCCGTGGATCGAGACAGCTTCGGTAGCGGTAGGTCGCTCGAGGGACGCGTAGAACACGACAGGCATGCCGTTCGCTTACCAGGTAGCTTCCAACCAGCCGCTCCACCATCGGCCCACGCCGCGAAGGCTTCACCATTTTTTTGAGAGCACATCCTGCAGCATCGTCTTGTCCAGCGTTAGCTCTGCAACAAGCTGCTTCAAACGCAGGTTCTCTTCTTGTAACTGAGCCATCTTGCGAACTTCGTCCACCTCTAGGCCAGCGTACTTCGCCTTCCACCGGTAGTACGTCTGCTCGCTAATCCCCGCCTTGCGGATCACCTCCGCGACAGGAACGCCTACTTGCGCCTGCTTCAGCACACCAATCATCTGCTCTACCGTGAACCGTCTCTTCCTCATCCAAATCCTCCTCAGCCATAGGGTTAGATTTGGTCGAAGACTAACATTTCTCCTGGCTCAAAATTACCGGGGCCCATCACAGAGCGATTCTTTCGAAAACTCTTGCGTGGCCAGGGTGCGGAACCACTGCAGATCATTACCGACAAATTGAGAAGCTACACCGCTGCCATGCGAAGCATCTTCAGCAACGTGACTCACAGGGTGGAGCGGTACGCCAACAATCGCGTCGAAGCCTCGCATCAGCCGACGCGCCAACGGGAACGGCAAATGCGCCGATTCAAATCTGCCAGGCACGCTACAACGTTTTCTCTCCCTCAATGATGCCGTCCGAAATCTGTTCCGTGTAGGCCGACACTTATTGAGGTCTAGCAATCACCGGCTCCTGCGATCGCGGTCATTCGCGGTCTGGCGGGAAGTGACCGCGGCCTAAGCGAGCGCAAGACCCGCAGCGTGCCCAGCTCAGAATGTCCCTCAACCTCTTAAGTTGACAATGCCGCTTAGAAGGCCAACGATGAGAGATACGATGCATTGTGTTCAGGGGTATAGTTTTTCCTTTGCTCATAGACTATTGCGAACGTCTTTCACTTTCCGCGTATGGTTTTATCATCAGCCTTACGTGGATCTAGTGTGTTATGTGCCGCCGCGTAAATACCGGCTACAGCGAAGCGAGCGGCGAAACCGATGAGAACTATAGCTAAGACAATGGCCGTAAATCGCACAGCGAGCTTATCAAGGGAGGACATACCGGAAGATTATCATCGGTTTACACCAGTAAAACTGCAACTTCCGTGTGATCTCGAAAACGTGTTGACACTCCGACCCACTCTAGGGTGTGTCATCAAACTCGCTATATGCGAGAGGTTGCAGTCTTTTTATCGTCGTGGGATGGGTTTACGTCGTTACGGATTGCGGGACGACCAGTGGGATCGGATCAAGGATTTTCTGCCTGGTCGCTCTGGGACGGAAGGGCGTCCAGCGCGGGACAACCGTCTATTTGTGGAAGCGGTTCTGTACCGTTATCGAGCGGGGATTCCGTGGCGCGATCTACCGGAGCGCTTTGGCGATTTCCGGGTGGTGCATACGCGGTTCACGCGCTGGTCTGAGCGCGGCATCTGGAAGCACGTACTGGAGCATCTGAGCCGGGATGCAAACAAAGAATATGCGATGATCGACGCCACCATCCTTCGCGCCCATCAGCATGCGCGGGAGCTCGCAAAAAGGGGCGGCAAACAAGCCCTCGGGCGGAGCAAGGGCGGGCTAAGCACTAAGATCCACGTAACCGTGGACGCGCTGGGCAACCCAACCGGTGTGCATCTGACCGGCGGACAAGCCTGTGAGTTGGACGGTGCCGACGTTCTGCTGCCGCAGCTTCAGGCCAGAATCGTCATCGCCGACAAGGGCTTCGATGCCGAGGCCAGAGTGCTGGAACCGTTGCGCGAGGCTGGAAAACAGGCAGTGATCCCGCCTCGCGCCAAACGCCTGCAACCGCGCACTTACGACAAAGAGCTCTACAAAGCTCGCCACCTGATCGAAAATTTCCTTCGCCAAACTCAAGCAGTTGGCGCCATCGCCACCCGCTACGACAAAACCGCCAGAAATTTCCTCGCCGCCATCCATCTCGCCTGTGCCTATCTCTCGCTCGTTTGATGACACGCCCTAGGGACCTACCTGCTGGCGCTGACATACATTGAATAGAAACCGTAGAAGCACTAATGGCCGGGGCAGTGCCACACATATCCCAAGACTGATCCTTTTTTTGCCTCCAGTAAAGCCCTGGGTGGAGCAAGTTCCATCGGGAACAAATCGTCGGATTCATTCCATTCGCAGCTCCATTATCGTCAACGACGGTCTGCAGCACTAACGGAACTCGCTGAAGTACAATACCTGCATCATCGAAGACCCGTAAAGTATAAGTGCACGGTTGAAGCCGCGCAATGAGATCCAGCAGACTCCACACTTCAGGCGGCTTCTTCTCTGTTGCTTCTCCGCTGAAGTGTGGACGCTTGTAAGCACATCCATCTTCCACCCGGTTCCGGATTAGACGTGAGCCGCGAATGCAGACGTGTCCGCTCCGCACGCAGTTTGCTCTCCGCGTGTTGTCAGATCTTCGCTGTTCCCTCTGAACAGGGAACCAACCGACTGTCGGCGTCGGTACCCGGAGATCCGGCAGTTCATTCAGTGCGGAGCGACTGGGGTTTGCAAGAGAAAGAGGCGGTTCTAGCGGCTCACCCAAAAGTGTTATCGAACTGCGAACTGTTCTGAATATCCTACTAGCGAAATCATGGTCCTACCATGTAGCCTCCTAGTCATTCAACTTGGAGGAATGCGTTGAGTTTCGTTGAGTTTGATTCCTTCTATAAGGAAGAGCACCCTTGTTCTACTGTTTTTCTCTCTGCTAACAAATACATTCGGAAGATGAAAGGTGGTTCTCAATCAATTCTGGTTCAGTGCGACGACAATCGATTCTACGTCGTAAAAATGGCTGGCAATCCGCAGGGGTCTAATGTCGTGGCCAATGAGTTTCTGGGTGGCGTCATCGCAGGCGCAGTCGGGCTTCCTGTAGCAGAAAGTATGATGATTCACCTGTCCGATCACTTCATCGAAAGTGAGCCTGACTGTTGGTTTGAACTCCCTCAGGAAGAAAGCGTCCCCACGCCGGCTTGCACTTTGGAAGCCTGCTTGTTGGCCAACCCTCTGGCCCACAACGGCCATCAGAGTACATCAGTCCGTCGAGAGTCAACACCATTGCGAATCGTGATGCATTTTTGGGAATGTACATCTTAGACGTTTGGGCGAATCATCAGGACAACCGACAGGCTGTTCTCGTCAGGACATCGGACGACGGCGCTCAGGAGGCTTGCTTCATCGACCACGGTCACATGTTTGGAGGTCCTGATTGGAACTTTCGAGAGCTTCCAGGAGCGGCTCTCCATCTCGAAACGTCCGTTTACTTCGAACTCTGGCGTGACGAGGTCGTTTCTTCCTGGATTTCCCACTTTCGAACCGTTCTTCCTGAGGTGCTTTCTTGGGTCACCTCAATTCTTCCACCGCGATGGTATAACGGTGACTTGAGAAGCCTGAGGGAGCGACTCATCCATCGACTATCTAATCTGACAGAACTTGTCGAAAAGGATGCGGCAAAATCTCGACAGTTCGTTCACCAGGACAGTGAAAATGACGCCCTGCGATTATCAGATTCTGGAATACACAAGCTCAGAACTCCGGACACACGGAGTGCCTTTTATCGTGATCTTGCGCTTTCAGATGCAAAATTCGTACACTTTGACCGGGTACGTTTTGCGGAATTGGGAAGCTAAGATCGAAGTCACTTCGGAGGGCGAACTCAGTGATGTCGAAGTTTTTCTGGAAGATCTTCGGCATCACAGCCGAACCTCGCCGTCATCCGATACCCGTTTCTTTGATCGTTTGAATGGCCTTAGCGTTGGACCGCTCCGCGCGTTTGTATCTGGCTCTTGCCTCGTACAAGAGTTGGATACGATACTTCCGATGTTCTTCGATGGCCAGGTCGGACTGTCAGGGTGGCAAAGATCCTTCGATATAGTCGGTGAGGATTGTTTCGATCTGGCAGGAAAGCTAGTCCCGGCATTTACTACCAGCTCTTTGCCCTCAGACGGGTAGAATCGACGTCACATGATTGGACGTAGTACATAGGTCGGCCCCATTCCTGCCGATCCCTGACCCAGGCAATGGCGCAGGCGGCAAAGACGAAGAAGAATACTGTTGACCACAAGAGTAAGACGTCCCGTGCAATAACGTGCAGATGGAGAGTCAATCCGTCGACAGAGAAAATCTCCAGTAAAAATGCAATCCGCAACAACTGAACAGAGGCTTTTATTCCGCAGAACACCTTTAAAAGCGGCCGTCGAAGAGAAAAGGGCAAGCAACATCCACACAACGGGATGCACTGAAAGTCTCGTGAAAAGCTCGGCATAGGGAGCGGTCATAGGTTTGCTCGATTGAAATCAGATCCAAGGTTCGAATGATTCTGAACGCATGGTCTCCGCCCTAGCAGGGCGGCGTATTTTCCAACCATTTCGATCAGAGACACATGACGTTCCTTAGGATCGGTACATGACTCTACTGCGATGACAACACTCGCTTGGGAGCTCGTTCCAACTTAGATTTTCTGAGAAAGATACTTGCAATAAGAGATCGGGCGGTGGGAGTAACGATTAATCCTACGGAAATGTAGCCCGCACACAGAAAGCTAATCCAGGCGGGGTGGTGATTTGATCTACAGATGCGGGACATCACGTAGTCACAGGCTGTGAGCATCCCTAAGAGATCGCAGACTGCCGATATCTGGAGGAAACTATCTTTCGCTATTAGAGCCGCGGCCAGATGTTTCCAGGGGAACGGATATCGTCTCGCACCGACGATCAATACAAGGAAAAACGTACATACATCAAACAGTCTCATTTTTCTCCGACGCTGGTCTAACTCAACTTGTGCCATCAGATACGAGACCATTCTAGCTCAAAAATCATGCTCGAACCAGATCGCGGGCGCATTAAATCCACACGCCGACCCAAAATGGAACCGCCTTTCGCTCATACCCAGAGAGACGGTTATGCTCGCGGAATCTTGGTCCACGCTGAGAACACTGTATTCTCGGCTTCTGGAGCGCTACTGCATAACTTCTCGAAAATGACGGTGAAACGACGTGGCTCTCATGCCTGCAACCCGCGCAAGGGCTTCGATTCGAAGACTCTCAGCGTAATTGGAACGAATCCAGCGCATCGCGTTGCTGACCTGGAATGCAGTAGTCACAATTTCTGATCAAGTCTGGCGTAGCAATGAAGCATTTTCGTTACGTTACCTTTACGGCGAAGTGACTTTACTTTTCTTAGAGTTTGGAGGGGAGGCCATCACATAGTCGTATGGGACATTGCGGGTGTCGTTTCATCTGACGAGTGCCCGCGGACCTTGTCGGCTGCCATTAAAGACACGATAGCTCAGACCGAAACTAACCCCGTATGGGTTTATCGTACCGAATGTGAACTGTGGCCATTGCTGATACTCCACATCGATAAGACGTATCTTGAGGTTCTGGCCGAGCATAAGATCAACTCCAGCTCCCATTGCGACAACAAAGTACCTTCCCTTTGCTGAATCGTATGGATAGTTGAAGTAGCCCAAGCCAACGATCGTTTTGACGTATGGCGTATACGGCCCCCTTCGAAACTGGACCCGTGGACCCACCAGGTAGGTGGACTCGCCAATCTTCGACATCTTGTTCTGTCGCAGCCACCGGCTCTCAGCCTCGATTCCTACCGCTCTAATGGGGTTGATATCGACGTATACCCCGGCACCGTCAAACGTCTGCTTTCCGTAGCCGGATTGAAAGGAGGATAAGGTTTCTCCAATCGAGATGTATGCTCCGGGGGCCGTGGCCGTCGGAAGCGCCTGTGCAGAGCTCTTCCGAAGACCTAAAAGAGATGTCAACGCGACGAAAGCGATGGAAAGAGATCTATTCATTGCCCACATCTTTCCTATTGAGTGATGGTCATCGTCACGCTGACAAAATGGGAAACGCCAGTCTGACTGGAGGCGTTGATCATGAAGTTATAGGTCCCTGGTGGTGTTCCGTTGTTCTGGATGCTTCCGCACCCAGAGAGGGCAGACGTAAGCCCGAAGAGTCCCATAAGGAGAAGAATCAGGCTGATTGATCTAAAGCGTCGCGCTTGAGAACCTAGGAGTCCGAAGACAATGCACCCGGGAAGCAACCAGGCGAGAGCTGCGGTCGAGGCGGTGTGATTGTCATTCCGAGCCTGAGTCCCGCTGAGCAACGGTGAGCCGGTATCGACGGTTACGTCGATGGACTGTACGCCACCTGCCGCCAAGTTAGTCTCATCTTGAGAGAAGGTGCAGGTCGCATTTTGGGGTAAACCGAGGCACCCGAGGGAGAAGCTATCTGCAAAGCTCTTGACAGATATCAGAGTTAATTTGATGGTGCGGTTCTGCTTGCTCTGCATCTGCCACGAAGTTGGAGTCGCCTGAATGTCGAAATCGGGTGGAGGCCCAATGGTAACCGGGGTCGGTGAAGAAGACGAGGCGCCGTAGTTAGCATCGCCATTGTAGGTCGACGAAATAGTGGCGTTCGTTCCTGACAATAGGACCGTCACGGTTGCTACACCGGTAGCATCGACCGGCACAGATGCGAGCGTGATACTTCCCGACATAAAGGAGACGTTACCGGTTGGAGCGGTTGAAACAGGTGAACCAGTCGAGCGGATTACCGAGATGAGGGTGAGCTGCTGTCCACCGGTCAGTGAGGTCGCCGATGTGGTAAGTGTGTCCGTGCTAGGTCGTAGCTGAACGAGCTCGGTAAAGGGAACCGAGGTACTTGAAATGTCTAGCGGATCACCGGCATAGGTGGCAACAAAAGTATGAGAGCCCGCAGTAAGAGATGGGATCGATATAGTGGCCAAGCCGTCGCCGTTGAGTGTACCAACTCCTATCGAAACGGAATCTTCCGAAAAAGTGACCAGGCCAGTTGGTCTATTTATGCCTCCATTGGAGACGGTTGCGGTGATGACGACCGAGGCCAGGGTCGGCAAGGGACTCTGACTGGAGGTGAGGGTTGTGGTGGTGGGGGCCTGCAGAACCGTTATCACGAGGGAGGCGGACTTGCTGGTTGTGTCATTCGAATCGCCACTGTAGATAGCGGTTATGTTGTCCGTTCCGATACCCAAATTCGAAACAGTGAGAGAAGCTGTTCCGTTAATGAGGAGACTCGTCCCGAGGAGGATATTACCGTTCATGAAATTAACGGTGCCGGTAGGAGTGTTGCCTCCCGAAGCTTCCCTTACCCTGGCAGTGAGGACGACAGGTCTGCCAGAGATAGAGTCTGTCGTGTTGGCAGAGAGCATAGTGGAAGTAGCCGTCTGCGCGATCGTCTCGGTGATTATCTGTGTAGATGTACTTGTAGCGTAATCCGCATCGCCTAGGTAAACGGCGGTAATAGTGTGAGTCCCGGCTGTGAGCGTCGAATTGATGTAGGTCGCAATCCCAAGCGTATTGAGGGGAACAGTAGCAAGGGTAATCGCGCCATCGTTGAAAGAGACGTCGCCGGTCGGTGTGGATGAGTTAACTCCACTGACAGTGGCGGTGAATGTAATAGAGGTAGCAAACTGAGCGACCGCATTGCTGGTATTCAAGGTTGTTGAACTGGGAGCCAGATCGACGGTCTGAACAAAGGGATATTGGCTGGTAAAGTCGTTCGCATCGCCGGCGAAGACAGCGGTGATGTTATGTTTCCCGACCGTTAATGATGGGACCTGGAACGAGGCGACTCCGTTGCCGTTCAGTGGGGCAGAGCCGATAGGTGTGGTGCCGTCAGTGAAAGTAATGCTGCCGGTGGGTGCAGTCGTCCAGCCAGTAACGACAGCGTTAAAGGTTAGTGGAGCGAATTCGACCGCTGGATTTGCCGTGGGAATTACGTTGAGATGAGTTGCCTGCTCGATAATCTGGATGAGTGGATTGTTCGGAGTGCTGGCTGCATTTAGATTGTCACCACTGTAGACCGCTGTGATGCTGTGCGATTGCAGAACTAAAAACGAGGTGGTGATAGTTGCTGTATCCGAGGAAGGGGTAACGGATTGAGGAATGCCAATGGCTGTAGTTCCGTCGAAGAATTGGACCGTTCCTGTGACCTGATTGGGACTGGCGATGTGCGCCGTAAAGGCGACAGCGAGACCGACTGCAGCGGGATTGAGATTGGAGGTGACGGTCGTTGAACTTGGGTCCACGGAGAGGACAGTGCCGCTAATATCGACGGCGACGGGATTGTTGCCCGAGTCGGAGGTTACGGAGAGAACACCCGTACTTGGAGCACCAACGGTCACGGGAGTGAACTCGACAGCAAGGACGCAGCTGCTGTCGACCGGTAGGGATTGGGAGATCGAACACGTTGTCGTGATTGGATCGGTTGGAGTGAAGTCGAGTGCCGCATGAGTGGTAGCAGGGAGCGCGGCGAGGTTGGTTAGATTAAGCGGTGCGTTCCCATTGTTCTCAATCCTTTGGGCGATTGGGGCAGATGTCTTGCCTTCCTTCATCGTAGGATATTGAAGTCCTGCGACGGTCGCGCTTACCTCACGTATGCGAAGGTCGAGCCGATCGGCAAGGAAGAGATTGCCAGCGGCATCAAGGTACACCGAATAAGGTTTGTAGAGGCCAGCAAGGGGTGCGTTAAAGCCGTCGCCACCGAAGAGAGCAGTTCCATTGCCGGCAAAAGTCGCGATCGCTCCTGTGACATGATTCACTTTTCGGATCGCGTTATTTTCTGAGTCTGCTATATAAAGATTGTTTGCGGCATCAATAGCGATACTTGCCGGACCATTTAATGTCGCATTGAGGGCTAGGCCACCATCTCCCGTGTAGCTCCCGGTGCCGTTGCCCGCTACGGTTGAGAGATCTCCTGACACCGCGTCGATTCTGCGAATACGATTATTGCCGAAATCGGCGATGTAGAGACTGTTGTCTGTCGCGACGCAGATCCCCCAAGGCAGATCAAACTGGCCGGAAAGGGCGTCGCCCCCGTCTCCAAAGAATCCTGAGATCCCGTTCCCAGCTACGGTTTTGATGTTCCCCAAAGAGTCTACTTCACGAATGCGGTTATTACCCGTATCGGCGATATAGAGATCTCCGGACGCGTCAAAAGCAAAGCCTTGCGGAGCTGAGAGTAGGGCTAGAGTCGCGGCGTGCCCGTCGCCGCCAAACCCTGCGCTGCCAAGAGTCCCCGCAATTGTCGAAATATTATTACCGGTTGCGGCGCTGATCTCGCGAATTGCATTGTTGCCGGTGTCCGCGAAGAAAATGTTTCCTGCCCCGTCTATCGCAATCGCAGACGGGGCGTTGATCCGAGCTGACATCGCTGGCCCACCGTCGCCACTGAAGCCTGCTATCTCACTGCCGCCAGCGATGGTAGTGACATTGCCAACAGGATCGACCTTCTGAATGCGATTGTTACCCGTGTCCGAGATATAAAGATTGCCTGCAGCATCGGCGGCTTCCCCAAGTGGGAGATTGAGTGCAGAAGAAGTGGCTGGCGTACCACCGCTAGTAGGGCAGGACCCATCATTTAGGCAGCCGTCCCCTGCCAGAGTGTTGATTTCACCAGGGGCCATAACGCTAAGTGAGCCAGTACCGACGCCTGAGAGACTTTGGTCGGCCATAAAGTGTCCGTTAGTGTCGACAAGCAGAACGGCACCGACGCGCAGTCCCGGATACTTCGGCGCAAAGCTGACGGATACGCTACACATCTGCCCTTGAACATACGGTCCGGCGGCGCACGTGCCGAGACCAGAGGGCGTAAAGTCCAAATTTGCAGAGCCCTGGGTCAACACTCGAATACTTGCGAGCGTGCCCGCGGTCTGGATCGTTATGTTGACCGGCTGTGTCAGCGCAGTGCCACCAACAGAAACTGAAGAAGGGAAAACGAAAGCGGCGGCTCTACAGTTTGAAGGGAGGAGGACGAAGCATCCAGTGATCAACAAGAAACACATCCGCTTTGCACAAGATCCACGTAATGATCTATCAAAGTGGCCCATCTTGCGCGAGTCTCGCAATGCCCCCTGAACAAATAGGCGCGCTGTCTGAGGCCTTTCGCTTGTTCTTTGACGGTCGTTTCTCTCATGCTGATTCTGTTTCATAAAGCCCGGTTTCCCCTTATATCAATCGCTGTTGCGAATCGTCTCGTCAACAATTTGCATTGATCGTGTAGCGACAGAACCTGCCCACTGACTTTCTGGCGATTCTGCCTACAGCTGGAAACTGTAGAAGTGAAGGAGCAATCCGCAGACCGACCATATGGTGCATATCGTCAGCCTCTAGCTGTTGCAAGAGCACAGAAAATAGAAAGACCGCGAGATTGCTCGTCCTCGATCTGGCAGTCCGATCGAAGAAAACTTCTTGCTAATGCAAAAAGCAGAGGAGGTCGATAGGGCTCCGTGAGAACGGAGATTGCGATACGTATCGCGGTGATCGGTATTACTTGCTCCCTAGCGTTTCTCGGTACTGGCAAAGAATCTCAAAATTTGCTGCTCCGGTATGAAAAACGGCTAATGCATTGCCTGGTTCAGTCGATCCTTAGCTTGTATGTGAAAGGCAAGCCATATGGATACTTCTGTCACTGATTCGATATTGACAATGTCGGCCACTGCTTCCGCCTCTCCCGTTTTATCAGCGCATTTTTACCGCCGAATCAATGTGCCAAATGACACCGCCAAACTCTCCAAGTCCAGCAGAGACGCCATCCAGAGTTTGTCTGGATCATCTTGTTTGTGTTGAGCTCCGCGATAATCAAGACGGGATGCGCTCGCCCGGTAAGTAGTATTCAATCCACACAGCAAACGACCAGCGTAACGCCCTCGTCGTTGGGGATTCCGAACTCCATTGGGACGCATAAACCGGTGCAGGTTCGTACCCGGCAAGTCCAGATCGACTTACCTTCCCTCAGAACGAACACTAGTGATCACGAATACGCTGTCAGGAGCGTTCGGGGATGACCTTGTCACCGATCTGTGGGACAAGGGGAGGCTCAGGTTCAACAACTCGCTTACGGGCTTTCGCCATAGTCCGATTAGCGTATCAGACCATCATTCTTGCGCCTCAGCCCAGCCACGCTGCCAAGCATGACTCTCGGTGTCGTCATTCTGTCCACCCTTCTGCCCGCATTCAGAGCCCTTATCGTAGTCGGCAGTTTCTTCGTTTGAGCGTTGGCGCAACATGAACGGCTCATCATCGCTGCTCTCGATGGTGGGAACCGGCTCGACAGCGGAAACAACTGGATCACTGACCTGGACTCTCTTGGGACCGGTTGTCATATCGTCTAGCGACGAGAGCCATGTAACATGGCTTGGATGTCATTCATGCTTTCTAAAGGTTCCTAGGTGCCTAGACGATTAACCCTTCGCCACAGCTGATGCAGTTAGCGCAAAGAGACCTTCCTAATCGGAGGTCTCTTATAGAGGCGGTCTTCATATGCCGCTTCTCTATTGCAGTACCACTGGTGGTTTTCTGTGAGCATCCTGGAACGCAAACCCAGTCTTTTACAAACCCCGCATCTTGCTGTTATTTCTTCCGTTGTGTCGAGTTTGCTTGTTAACCAAATGTCTAACATTTGCAGAAATCCCAACTTGGGACGAGAACGTACAATTACTGGCGTGCTCAATGGGTTCTATAAAAAGGGATGTCAAGAAAAAGTTTCTCCCTCGACCGGACGCCGAGAAGATTTTTGTCTCGAGATCCAGCCCACTGCCTGTGAACGTGCCCCTCGATTCGCTCGAGAGGTTTGTCTTGGCTTGTTTGCCATTCCGTGGCTTGCATCTTCCGGTGGTGACGACGCCAATCGAGTCTTAGACTTGGGCAAGCGGACCTGGTATTTGAATGTCAACCATGGTTCTATTTGAGGCTCGTGGCCTATCGCTATTTCTGGTTATCCGAGGAGGCATAGCGTGCATTAGTGACTCGGTGCCGAAGCACACAAGGCCGAACTCATTGACTGATACTCACCTCGAACCGAGCGTCTCGAGAACCCGACCGACCACCACCTAAGAGAATGGCCGGAGATGGAAAGGCCTCCTTATCAGAGACGCTCAAGCTTCTTGCCGATGCAATTGTGTGGCGTCGAAATCCACTCCTTTCTTCCAAATCGTTAGAGTGATGCTGGCAATCTTGCGTGCCAGGGTGAGACGCGCCATCGTCGGTCGCATTCCTTTTTCAAGAAGAGCAACATAGAAATCGTACAGGGGGCCAGGGTGAGTGCTAGCGGAGATCGCAGCCCCTTTGAAGAGATTCTTCACATCGGGATTATGGTTGTTACTCAGGCCACGCACGGTCATGCGCTCCCGGTTTCGTTGCAGTTTCCCTCGGACGTAGCGATACTCGCCGCTGTCGTGGGTCTCCAGCGCGAAACCACTGTAAGCCCACAGCTGGCGCTTGCTACGGAAACGGTGGGGCGTCTGCAGCTGCGCAACCAGCAAGGCTGCACGAATCGGACCGATCGAAGGAATCTGGCGAAGCAATTTCACGGCATGATGCTTGCGGCTCTCGGTCAGCAAGTCGCGTCGCGCTTGCTGACGCACTGGTTGCAGCAGATCCAGTTGCTGATAGAGCCGTTCGGCCCGGAGACGAACTCCGGGTTCCGGGATCTTGTCTAACCATTCTGTGCGATGCCGCGGTGCATAGACGCTGGTACCGCTACAGGGAATGGCCCAGCTTCGGTAGAGGGCTTTGATCCGATTCATGACTCGTGTGAGATCCTTCGTAATGGTTAGGTAGCTGCGACCTAATTCTTTTATGGTGCGCATCCCGTGCTCGCCATGGTAAACCGACGTGAGCTGGTTGCCACGCAGCAGCTCCGCCAGCTTTCGCGCATCGATTCGGTCACTCTTGCTGCCGTCTTTCAACAGGGCGTTCTTGCGCGGATCGCAGACCACGAGATGGGTGACGTGAGGTTTCAGCAGGTCATGTAACCAGGCCGCAGAGACTCCTTCTTCGAAGGTCACCGATAAACTTCCGTGTAGCCCTTGGAGGAACTCAAGGATCGTGGCCGCTTTCGTCTCCAGAATACTTTCCATGATCAACTTCCCCGGGAATCTGTGACTGCAGCCGAGATCGTTGCTTGGTGGACGTCCATGCCGATATATTTCTCTTGGCTCATAACGCCGCTCCTTTCGGTAGGTGGTGATACGAATAACCACAACCTACAGCAAAGTGGGCGCCTTTTATATTGCGTGCCTTCTTTCTTCGAAGTGCACGTTGAGTATAGTTAAGGATCTGCAAGGAATCAGACTCTGCTACTGCAACCTCTGTGATATGGCCGACGAGGTTCAAACTCCCATGCGCTTGTCGCAACTCTTGCTAAGACTTCCTTCCGGGCAGGCGGGAAAGTCATCCGTGTTCCATAGAGCTAAGAGTTTGTTGTGGTCCATCATTTGCTGATGCAGTTCTAGCCTTTCCCCAAATGTCCAATGTGGCGTGCACAGCCCCACAATGAAGACATCGGGAGTAATCGACAGTCAACCGGACGATATCTGCTGGCCGAATCAGCTTTTCGCATGATGGGCATTTGTCAGAGAAACTTTCCTCAGTCGGGAACTTGTATGTGCGTCTCATGCAAAGATTGTAAAGAGAACAAAAGACGAAGACAGGGAAATCTATCAGCACATTGCAAATGCTAGACTTACGGGTATGACAGCAGCCAAGTCGGTCTAAATGAACGTCCTCCAGAGATTCAAGAAAAGCTGGCTGACCAATCAAGCGTCGATGGCGTTCGGTATTATCGTGACGTTTGCGACCGCGGGACATCGTTGTCTCCTCGATTCAGCTTCGCACAGCAAAAGAACTCGCCACTAGCAGTGGAGTGCAAACTGACAAGTTGATTACTGCTGCAAATACCAACGCTGATGCCTCAAAGCGATTTGCAACCGCCGCAGAGGGGATAAAGCCGGGCGTTCAGGATGCTGTCACGAAGCTCAATCTTCAGGCAGAACAGCTTTCAAAGGGCGCAACTCAGACCACTCGGCTTGCGTCAGCAACAGAGGCCGCGATTTCAGACGCATTGGAATGTGACCGGCCTTGGATAGGAGGAACAGGGGTTGTCACCGGTTTCGAAGTTGGAAGCACTAGGATGTCTCCCCGCTTCGCTCCGATGGCACACCGCATCCTCACCTCGAGAATGCGGTCTCCGATGGTTACCGCGAAAACTCCCAGGGACGAGACGATGGGCGCGTGCTCCCTACGATCCGATAAATCCAAAAATGATGGGTCACGTTAGCGTATATTGCACAGAGTTTGCTGTAGGATCTACAGCATCTTCGCTTATTGTTCTCCCATGGCCATCGTGAAGACGTTCTTCCAGCAACTGATGATGCGCTGGCTAACCGTTACTCTTAAGTGGCTAAACTAAAGTTGTAGTGTGGAAAACTGGACCGACCATGTACGCTTCAGAGATTCCGTTCTGGAGGAAAAGTGGGCCTCGTTGAGTTTCGTTCCTTTGAAGATAAACTTCATCCTTGTTCTAATGCCATTCTCTCTGCCAACAAATACATCAGGAAGATGAAAGGTGGTTCGCAGTCCATTTTAGTTCGGGCCAATGATGGCAGGCACTACGTCGTAAAGATGACGGACAATCCTATAGGCCCCAACCTGCTTGCCAACGAACATCTCGGTAGCCACGTTGCAAAAGCCGTCGGACTCCCGGTTGCGGAGGCCAAGGGAATATTGCTCTCTGACAGCTTCATCGATAGTCATCCGGACCTGTGGTTCGAACTTCCGTCTGGAGTACGCCGCCCAACTAAGGGTATGCATTTTGCTAGTCAGTTTGTGGGCCAGACCTCTGGCCCAGACCGGCCAACAGAATACATTAGCCCTTCGAGAGTAAGCATGATTACAAATCGGGAGATGTTCCTGGGGATGTACCTCCTCGACGTTTGGGCCAATCATCAAGACAACCGTCAGGCTATCTTCACACGAGGCTCAACAAAGGCCCAGGAAGTTTGCTTCATTGATCACGGTCACATGTTCGGAGGCCCGGCATGGAATTTCAAAGAGAATCCAGCTTCAGCTCTTCATTTGGAGAGGTCTGTCTACAACGATCTTTGGCAAGACGAACAAGTGACCTCTTGGATTTCACGATTTCAAACCATCATTCCAGGAGTGCTATCTTCCATTTTCCCTTGTATGCCAGACGAGTGGTATACAGGAGATTTGAATGAACTACATAGAAGGCTAGCAGATCGGTTAATCTGTTTGCCGAAACTCGTCAACGCAGATGCAGAACGGACTTGGCACCCAAGTCAACAGAAAACAATAGATGAAACTCTGCGATTATCAGATTTTGGAATACACCACGTCGGAACTCCGGACACACGGAGTGCCTTTCATCGTAGTCGTGCAACTGCATGAGCTTGGATCGTACGCCTTACAGATTTTTATCTTGCGGCAGTGGAAAGCGAAGATTGGAGTTGCCTCCCAAGGAGAGGTTGATGAAATCGAAGTACTCTTAGAAGATCTTCGACTTCAAAGTATCGAACAGAGTTCGATTCCCCCTTTGTTTGAACGTTTAGCCAATCTGAATATTGGACCTATCCGTGCCTCCGTGTCGGGCTCTTGCTCTGAGCAAGATCTAAATGAAGTGATCAAGAGTTCTTTGATGCTGTTCGCGGATCTTCGTCTTGGCAAGAACATTTCGACGAGCTTAACGATTTAGATAGAACCAATGGAGTCTCACGATAACGAATGATTGTGCGGCGATAGAGCACCTCAGATGCATCTTCCACGTGCAAGTCACGCTCATCTCGGGCGCAAAACACGCAGCGATTGCCCCGCCCACGCCTCCACCTCAGCGGGAGATCCGGTGCCACTCTCTGAGCTATCTTCGTCGATCGAAGCCAGCAGGATCCGGGTGCAGTTCCGGCCGGCTTGTTTGGCGTTGTACAGGGCCATATCCATCTCTAACAAAGTCGGCTTTGTCAAGGGGTTTTGAAGCGTGCTACTGCAGGCACTCTTAATAATGAGCGCTCCAACCCGACCATTTGCAAAACTTGCCACTTCCAGCAAGGCCCGTCTGTAACCTTTTCAGGTACGAAACTCAGTCCGACCCAACCATCTCTTCGATCAGAACATCGACCATGATTACTTCTTCAGACTCCCTCGTGTGAGGGAGCGAGGCGCTCAATCAGAGCCGCGGCGATCTGCTTCACACCATGGACTTACACGAGCAGCCTCGCGTGCGGACCGATCTTCAAAGTCCGTTGACGTTCTATTTCTTTACGCCACATCCAGTACAGATGAACGGCTAGCTTTCGTGCCATTGCCACTTTTGCAATTTGGCGACGGCGGCGCATCATCAAGTGCAGGTACTGACGTCGCCAGTCAGGATCGCAGCGCACTACCGTTTGAGCGGCCTCACCCAGAAAGAATCGCATCAGACTGTTATCTTGCTTGGTGATATTTCCGAGTCGCTGCCGATCAGCGCTTGATTCTTCGTCGCAGGGAATAAGCCCCAAATAGCTGCTGATTTGTTTGCCGCAATGGAATCGGTCCGGCGATCCGACAACCAATACAAAAGCAAGAGCTGTGAGAGAACCAGCGCCAGGATGGCTCATCAGGTATCGCACTTCCGATCGACCGTCCGTTTTCTGGTGCAACTCCCGATAGAATCTCTCCGCTTCTCCATTGCTATGGCTTAAACGCTGCTCACAGTACTCTCCGGTTTCTGTATCCAGATAGGCAATTTGCTGACCACTCGGGTGAAAATCACATCCGATAATCACGATGTTCGGCTCCTTTCTCCCATACTCGGGCCTGGGAGCCGACTTCGTTATGAAATCAGAGCCGTCCGGTCTTGGTTGGTCCGTTGCCTGGCGCGAGCACGGGGACAGGTGTGTCGTCGGCATGAAGCTTGCTTGCGGACATGACATGATCGCGAACAGCTTCAACCAGAGGAGCAAGCAGTTCGCTCGTCGCGCCGACCCATCCGGCCAGCGTCGAGCGGTCCAGATCGACGCCTTCGCGGGCATAGATCTCCGACTGCCGGTAGAGCGGCATGTGGTCGGCATACTTCGAGACCAGCACATGAGCGAGCAGCCCAGGCCCGGCGAGTCCTCGATCGATAGGCCGCAATGGTGCCGGAGCTTGAACGATCCTGTCGCAGGCGTCGCAGCTCAGCTTCGGCCGCACATGGCGGATAAGCCGACTACGCAGGCATAAGTTTGACTGCAGACGCGAAGAGGAGTTTTGCCATGAAGAAGAAGTTCTCGGTAGAGCAGATCGAGTCTGTGTCGAAGCAGGCTGAGGTGGGAGTTCCGGTCGCGGAGCTGATTCGGAAGGTCGGGATCAGTAAACAGACGTTCTATCGCTGGAAGTCGAAGTACGTTGGCCTGGAGGTGGACCAGATGCCGCAACTGAAGCAGCTGCGGGACGAGAACACACGGCTGAAGCAGTTGGTCAGTTGACTGGTGCGAACCGACGCTAGGTCTTTCTGATGCTATCAGCTGTGGATTATGGGACGAGCTTGTAAACATCGAAGCGGTCGATGCTGGGCTGACGTTGATAGTGGGACCAGATCTGAGCAAACTGAGGGCTTCGGAGGAACCATGAGGCGAAGTCGACTTTTTCCCGAAGATTCCCAAGCAGGGATATTCGAGATCGCAGCGTTGCACGAGGACTATAGCGGGGTGCCAGTACTCAAAGTCCTCGACTGTAGCGGTGCGCTGGATGGTGGCGAGTTGAGTGACTCTTTGCGTGGTGAGCTGCTTGAAGGGAGCATGTGGGCCGGTAGGGCCGAGTTCGTTTTGAAGGATGGACGGCATCAACCAAAGGCAAGCGAAGCGGCTTGCCCAGGTAAGGCCGAGGTTGTAAGTGACGGACATGGGGGAGACGCTGGTGGAGAAAACATAGACAGGTGTGGATGGCGGGTATTGGGAGAGGAAAGTGCGTAGTTCGAGGTCGGGCAGAGCTTCGGGGGCGGAAAAGACGATGCGGGGACGGATGGCCGCGACGCAGAGGAATGCGGCGGCGGCGATGGCGGAGGTTATGAGCGTGATTTTGCGGACGAGGCGAGCGTCTGAGAGGAGCTTCGCGACGAAGCTGTCGAAGAGCGCATTGAAAAAGTCAATGGGCAGCCAGGCGATGGCGAGGAAGAGGAGGGCTCGCTGGGGGAAGCTGTGGTAGGGCCAGTCGGTGTGTTGAATATCGCAGGCGATAGAGGCAGCGAAGCTGCAGAGCAGGAGCGCGAGGGAGGCGGTTGCGTCGCTGAGGGATTTACGGAGGAAGACCCAAAGCAGAGTGGCTCCAATCAATAGAGCCGTGTAGCGACGCAGGCTAAGGGCGAGCGAGAGAGCGTTGTAGTTGCCGAGGGCCCAGTAGGTATCGAGGAGTATGGGATATGTGCTGGAGAAGTAAAGAGGCGTGAAGATTTGAACGATGGCGAGGAGGAAGAGGCAGGTGATGATGAGGGAGAGCAGCTCGGGGGCGAGGAGACGGCGGAGAGTGCGGAAGCGGAGGGCTAGGAAGAGTTCGAGACCGATAAGGATGATGACTTGGTGCGGCTTGAGCCAGATGGCGAGCCCGGCGGCGGCACCGAGGGCGAAGCGCTCGGGAAGAGGCAGGCGACCTGCGACCCAGGTGGCTACGGCGAGGATATATGGAAAGAGCAAGATGGCGAGAAGATGCTCGCGCTGGCCGAAGTCGTACTCGCCAATGCTGCACTCGGCGTAGAGGATTGCAAGGGCGATAAGGGTTAGTGAGAGTGGATTGGTGAAGGTGCGACTGCAGCGCAGAATTCTGATGCACCATGCGACGCTGACGAGAGTCAATACGAGGACGAGAAGCTGAAACAGGAAGACAGGTGAGGCGTGAAGACCCTGGCCCAGGAGGATGGGAATCGCGGAGAACCAGATGATGAGAGGAGGGTTGGTTTCGGAGAGGTGCGGGCCGTAGATTTGGTCGCCTGCGATGAAGCGCTGGGCTTCGACGAGGTAGGAGGACTGGTCGTGCCCGAGGGGCGCGTGAAAGAGATGAAAGAGGAGAGAACCTGCAATGAGTACGGCGGCAGACAGGACGACGAGGATGCATCCGACGGAAAGGAGCGGGGAGAATCTTTTTGTGGTCATCTAGGGGTTCTCGCTTAGGACTTGTCTGAATCTAGCTGGGTTGCTCGGGTCTATCGTGATTTTGGGGATGGGTTGAGAAAAAAGGGGCAGGTCACGCTCTGGCGGTTCAAAGAAATTGGTACCATAACGCCTGATTATCTTCTTCTCGAAAATATACAAAGGGGTGTTAAATTTGCCAAAGCGCATGCTCCCATTCTCTCGCACATGGATATTCGAATCTGTGGCGAGAAATCAGTCCGGCGTCAGGAACGGATGTCTTGGGGCAGCATTGTTCGTCCCCGTAATCTCTCTCATTGTCGGATTGCTTTTTCTAAAAGCGGGGTGGGATGACGGGGCGATCACAGCCGCGTTTTCAAGGACGTTTGCAGATACTGGCGTGATCGCGCTAACTCCACTTTCCCCTCACGTAGAAGGCTTTTCCTCTCTGAGTTGGTTTCTTCTTCTGACGCTCGCCCATCCTTTTGGACATGATCCTTCTAGATATCTGATATGGATGAAGGTTCTTTCTGCTCTCTTTACTTTCCTCTCGCTTGTTTTTTTATTTTCTCAACCGACGTTTTTTAGTGAACCGCAATCTAGTAGCGTTTTCAACATGGATTCTGGCATTTGCCATTACCCCTCTCTATGAGACATTCAACGGAATGGAGATGAATCTCTCTCTTTTTTTGTTTCTATGCTTAATCTATTTGTTGACGGCTAATATTAATTCTTGGATTAAATTCTCGGTGTGTTGGTTGGTAGTATCTCTCTTTATGGCTACTCGATTCGAAGCGCCATATATGCTGGTGGCTCTCTTGATAGGGTGCACATTAAGCCAAAGAGAAGTCCCTAGATGTCCGAGCATACGGTTCATGTGCGCTTTGGCCTCGGCAGGCTTTGCCAGCTTTGTCGCCATGGAATTGTGGCGCCACAATACGTTTGGGATTTGGATGCCGAACACTGTTTATGCGAAGTTATGGTGGCCTTATCAAGAAATTCATACATGGCATGGGCTGGCCGCCGGCAGAGGCAGCGCTACTATGGAGTTAGTGGAAGTTTTATTTTCGCCGTTACTTCTATTTTTCTGGCTTCTTGTTTCTAATCGATTTGTTTTTCGGAATCACCACACTCGTGTGCCTTCCCTCATATCCACCTTGGCTGTTGGGGCTGTCCTGTTCGGTTTAGTGTTCGGCAAAAACCTTGGTCATCGTGGCAGAATGACAGAATCTCTTTTGCCGTTCATTATTTTGCTTTTATCCTTTTGTATAGCAAATATTGCCTGTGAAAACGACGAACTGTTACTGCCGCTCGTCTTAGCCGCGATGCTGCATTTAGGGTTCTGGTCTGTCAATGCTTACTTTCTTGCGCATCGCGGAAATAGTGTCTCGATTCGTAAATTCGAGAACGAAGGGCGAGCTTCGGAGCGGATTCGGCAACTTTTGCACCACGAATCCTTGACGATTATGATTCCTGATGTTGGTGGCGCGGCGCTTTGCTGCGACAAGCTTCGAATATTAGACATCGCCCTCTTGACGAATCCGACTCTAGCGCGGGAAGGATATGGTAATTTCGAATCGTATTTTGTCTTAAACCGGCCTGACATCGTGGTAGCACATGAAGTATGGGCAGAGGCCAGTCATCTCTACAAGGACGGCTTGCTTGATAACTATTCCTTGGTTCAAGCACAACAGACACGCCTGTTCGTGCGGAACGATCTATACGCTCAACTACTTACAGAGAATATCGGCGAACTACACAAGATTACGGAACTGCCAGTTTGTTTGGGCTATTCTAGTGCTGACCAAGAGTACTCTCGAAAAAGGGATCATGTCTCCTCATTCAAAATGAGGCAAACAGCAAGTAGTTTCCTGTCAGGAGTTCTAGACTTTCGGCAAGCGCACGCGTTTTGACATTTGATGGTGACCGGTCTGGGGCTCCGCACTCGCATGAGTGAAATCATCTCAATATGTATCTCAAGGGCGGAGTAAAACCAGGCCACTGGGGCGAAGTAAAAGTAGGCCAGTAGTTGGACGTAAAGTTGTTGAGTATTCGGGGAGAAGGGGCGCTGGCGCGTAGCGGAAGCGGCCCTCCTCCCCGATGTGCGTTTGGAGGGGTAGTGTCAGCGTTCGGCGGGTGGCAGCCGTTTGCGGCGGCTCTATTTAAGGCGGTAGGTTGGAGGTGATTAGAGTGGAACCGCGCTCGTAGCGTTGGCTGAGCATCTCGAAGAGCAATTCGGCGCCGCTTTTCGATGGGGGGCACGAAGCCGAGCTCATCGACGATCAGCAGTTCATAGCTGGCGATCTGCTTCTGGAAGCGGAGCAGCTTCTTTTCGTCGCGAGCCTCGATCAGTTCGCTGACCAGGGCGTCGGTGGTGGTGAAGCGAACGCGGGGTCCACGCTGGCATACGGCCAGACCTAGAGCCAGGGCGAGGTGCGTTTTGCCCGTTCCGCTGTTGCCCAGCAGCAGCACGTCTCGCGGCGGGCAAGGAACTCACATCGCGCCAGCTCGAGCACCAGGGTCTTGTTCAGCGTAGGTATGGCAAGGAAGTCGAAGCTGTCCATGGTCTTGACGACCGGGAACTTCGCCTGCCGGATGCGGCGTTCGGTGGCCCTGCGTTCGCGGTCCAGCAACTCCAACTCGGCCATGCGCAGCAGATAGAGTTGATAGTCCACCTGCTCGACCGCACACTGCCGCGCCACCTTCTCGTACTCGCGCAGGATGGTGGGCAGCCGCAGTTCCTTCAGGTGATGCTCCAGCAGCAACTGCGGCGTGTCGGCTGTATGAGCCGTAGTGTTGGTAGCAGAGACATCGGCGCCGCTCATGCGCACACCTCGGCAAGCAAGGTCATGTAGTCGGCGGCCTCCGTGGTGCGCACCTGGGCCAGGGGCAGGGGGATAGTTCTCCATGTCCAGCCGCGGCGGTCTTCGTTCGATGCGGCACAGCAGCAGATGACGCTCTGCATCGAAGCTGATCGTGGCTAACCGCAGGGCATCTTCGATGGCATGGGTTAGCTCACCGAGGTCGAAGGTCTCCAGCAGGCGAAGCGCCTGCACGTACTCGCGGCCGCCGTGCTGCTTGAGCTTGGCTTCGAGCAGACGCCGCAGTTGGGCGAAGCACTCCGGTAACTGCCAGCCTGCCAGCGGCGCGGCCTGATCGAGGGCGCGTGTCTTCTGTTCGAGCAACGCCAGATAGTGCAGCGGATCGAAGACCACCCGATATGCGAGGGCTAGCTGCAGACGCTTGGGTTGTCTTCGGCTCACCGGTTGTTCCGGTCCCCTATTTTCCCCAATCCCAAGCTCGAGGCCAACCTCGCCTACCGTGTGTCATGATGCAGGATCTCTCACCCCATAGGGATAGGAGTTGTGTGGCTGAACCCCTCCTCGGTTGTTCGAATATTCTTTTCAAGCCATCGCTTGGCCCGCCACCTTCCAAATGGCCGTGCCAGTAAAATTAAGACGAATGCTGCGATCAACGCAATGCGCATTGCTTCCTCCGTTGTCATAAGACCTTATCGACCTCTTCGGCTTTTACATTAGGAGGTAAACTCTCTTCCCGGTTTGAACTGACCTGACCAACAAAACGATCCAGATGCCACTGCGTGCCCAAGGCAGGCGGACTACTGATGACTAGCGACTCCTCATTCCGACTGCGGGCGCGGGCGCGGGCACGATCACAATCATTAGAACTCTCCAATAAATGAATTGATACGCTTTGCTCTCCAACCCGTATTGGGGTGCCCTTTGTCGCCTATCGCACTCGCCAATACATCAATTCAAACAATTCCTGATTGACACCTAAGCTGTAGCGCCTTCGATTCGGACCTTCACGTGCTATTTCAGAAGTCGCAGCGGCAAGCAGCAGCAAATTCAGATTAGGTGTTTCTCATTATGTCCATTACCGCGGAAACTTCCGTAACGGCTCATCTCAGTATCCCTGACGTCGGCTGCGATTCAGTCGTAGAGACCTGGCGCGGACGGCGCCCTCTTGTTTGGTCTATCTCCAGCTTTGTTAGGAAGAACAAAATCAATCGCTCGAGACTTTTAGCGAAGCCGGTCTTAGTGGGAGCATTCTGTTATTCAGCATGTGTCTCGTTCTCCCAAAGTCTGCCGACGGCGACTCAGCGGCTTCAGCTTTCTACCTTCATGGCTGGTTCTAGAGTCTCGAATAATGTAGCGGGGGGAAAGAAATAAACTTTATCTCGGGGCTCGACCTCACTCTGCCTGCTGTCAAGGGTATTAGACCCTCTGTCGAAGCACGCGGATCTTATCCATTAGGAGGCGGCACCGTAGCCCGTCAAAAAGTGTTTCTGTTAGGCCCGGGGGGGCTACGACGCTGGGCGCTTGCATTACTACGTGAATGCTCTTGTCGGACGCGGTCGGATCAACTATGAAGATAATGGTTACATCTTCCGTGGATTTAGATATATCACCTCTACTTCCATGGTCTCGGCGTGCGTAACAGGTATGGACATCGGCCTTACTCATCAGTTCAGCGCCAAAGTCGATTTTCAGTATCAGCATTGGACCGCCCCATCACCGTCCTTCGGTTCCATCAACCCAGTAGTCTTCAGTCTAGGCGGAGTCTACAAGTTCGATTTGAACACACATCATCGTGGATGGAAGAACAGTCTCGACTAGCGTCTCCAATATGTCATCCCTATGACCGAGATTTTCCGAAAACCGTCGATGAGCTCAACAATGCGACCGCGGCACGGCATCTGCACAATCTGCGCTGGGCAAGTGTGTAGTATTGGGATGAACGGTTATAACGAACGTTCACCGCTCGAACATGAAGCTTTGGCTATCACCGCCTAAAGAGCAACCAATGCGACTGTTCGTACCGAAGGACCCCGCGCCACTCTGCCCCCAAACAATGACATGCCACTTAGCTTACTCAATGGGTTGCCTCCTGAGCCGGCTAATATTCGGGAGATGTTGATACAACCAATGAGCGATTGGGAATTCAGGTCTGTGTTGATCTCTTGCGGATTTCGAGCCATGTTGACAAGCCTGAGCTAGGTCTGGGAATTCCTCGGGCGAAATGCGTCAGGTGCGTATCGCAGAAATTGGCTGAATTAAGAGAATGGATTCATGGTAATTCCCTATAAACAATGACCGATTTGCGATGTAGGTAGCAACCTGAGTGTCTTCCGAACGCCAAAAATCTGCACAGAAATTGAATTATGAAGAGATAAATTAACAGAGCAACCAAAGCATGGTGATTGCCGGAATGTATTTGGCGCGCCTAATTGTAGATCGTTACGCCCTCAACGGCTGAATTCATTCGGCTGTGTCCTGCGGTCGAGATACGCTCGATAACGATTCTCATATGAAGACGCTGTCACCTTAGAAGAGTCCAGCCTGATAAGCCGAGCAGTTTAGGGCGGGAGACGCGCAACCATCTCCGCCTGTTTAGCAGTCTCTAATCCTTTGCCTAAAACATTGGTCTTCGACTTGCCGATAACAATGTGCATTGGACGATTAAGGTACCGAATTCCAGGAATTGTAGATATGTGTCACTGGTTTCGCATATGGCTAGCGGCAAGATCCGTATGCCCGCAGATCTGCTTTCCGCCAGACAAGGTACAAATCGTCTTGATCAGCTGATCGTACTAAGAATCGAGAAAAATAATGATTAGAGAATTCAGATTGACTACTTTCGGATGCTTATTGATCTCTATAACAGCAGTGGCTTCTGCTGCTTCTAGTCAAGCACATCTAAGTCAGACCGTTTTACAAGCGCCAACTAGGACTAGCTTAGATTCTCCGAATGGTATGGCCCTTGCTACGACAGATGTAGTAATTGCCGTGAACGTCACGGGACCAACGGGCGCCCCTGTGCCCGCGGGGGCCGCATCATTGTTTGATGGGACCGCTAAGGTCAATGAAACGCCTCTTGTCAATGGTTATGTAAGCTTTACGATCAACTTCGCGGCAGTCGGGATTCATCAACTAACCGCTTGTTTTGAAGGATCCGCAAATTACTTAACCAGTTGCGGAACACTTGCTTTTCAAGCCTTACCTCCCTACACCCTGCAGCAGACCCATCAATCCGGAACCGCCGTCGGCTCCGCGACATTCACAGATCTCTTAAAGGGTGATCCCAGCCCCTGGGTATGTCGGCGTCGTTCAGTTGGGCTGTAGGGTTGACTCCGGTAAGTGCGGCGTGTCGGCGCCGTCACTCACCTTTGTAGGCAATGGCGCGCCGCAATCCGTCGTGACATCGTTTACGCCGATCGGCACACAGTCAACCGCAGGAATGCTCCTCATTCCATTACTAGGAACCATCGGTTGCGCCGTCCGCCGAAGAATCAAGTTGTCGAAACTTGTTGGCGCGGTGCTTGCTTCCATGTTTCTACTAGCAGCGATCGGGTGCGGCCCTCTCGTCGCTTTCCCCTATTTTCCGCCGTTATCCATGTATGTGATGGGCGCCTCGGGTGACTACAGTCAGTCTGTGACATATCAGATCAATGTGGATCCTTTGACGGTCAATCAGTAGCCCAACGGACAAATTGCTTGGTTTGCAATGAAGAGGAGTTTATTACGATGAAAACCAATTTCACGAAGTCTGTGATGAAACTATCACTTTGGCTGTTGATTCCGCGCTGCCTAATCGCTGCCAACGCGCAGACGGTTACAACCTTGGTCGTCACGCCAGGTGGTGTCATTTCCTCCGGTACTGTCGTTACGTTAACCGCGTTGGTCACGAGTTCTGCTGGCACACCTCGCGGCACTGTCTCCTTTTGCGATCCCGGTTTTCCGGTTTGTTTGCCTGGCGATGGTCTATACGGTACAGCACAGCTTACAAGCGATGGAAATGCTAGTCTCACATTGAGACTGCCGGCAGGTACGAACAAAGTTCAAGCGAATTTTGAAGATTTTGGAGCAGCTAGCAGATCTGAGACGACCACGGTTGCTGTTACGCCGATCAGCGTCTACCCAAGCGTCACCTCACTGGCTGGAACTGGAAGTCCTGGAGACTACACCTTAAGCGGGACAGTGAGCGCATATGGGGGTCTTCCAATGGTCAGTCAGATAGGTCTACTCGATCTGACCAATAGCAACTTGCAGATAGCATCCGTACCATTGTCAAATCCAAGGTATGCGCTTTCGGCAGCAGCGCAAATTTCGGCTGGCATTAACCCATATTCGGGGGCGGTTGGCGATCTGAACAACGATGGGATACCAGACGTTGCCGTAACGGATGAATATAGCAATTCGGTGTCTATCTTACTCGGCAACGGCGACGGAACCTTCAAGCCCTTTGTCACCTATGACACTGGAGCAACTCCACTATCGGTCACGATTGCTGACTTTAATCGAGATGGGATTCCGGATTTGGCGGTGGCCAATTCCACCGAAGGGACCCTATCGGTACTGTTGGGGGTTGGAGACGGGCAGTTTCAACCGCAGCGAAAGTATTGGGTGGGGACAGAACCGTTTGCACTCTCAGTTGCTGACTTCGACGGCGACGGGAATCTAGATCTCGCCTGTGCAAATGAAAGCGACGGAACGATCTCTGTATTGCTTGGAAATGGTGATGGGACATTCCAATCTCAAATACTGGCTAATGTTTCGGCGAACCCAGATGCGCTTGTCTCGGTGGACTTGAATGGAGACGGTGTTCCGGATCTAGCCGTAGCCACAAACAATGCGATTTCTGTTCTCATTGGAAACGGTGACGGCACCTTTAAGCCTTCTGTAAACTATATAGCTGGTTCCGGATTAGAGGGAATAACGGTCGGCGATTTCAACCGAGATGGCGCACCCGATCTTGTCGCCGTTGACTTTGGCGGCTCAAGTATTTCGGTGCTTCTGGGCAATGGCGATGGTACTTTCCAGGCGCAAGTTCCTTATCGGGTCGGTAACTACCCCTATTCGGCGGCTGTCGGAGACTTCAACAGAGATGGGATCGCTGATTTGGTCGTGTCAAACGACGCAGACGATACGGCTTCAATACTCCTCGGGAATGGAGATGGCACCTTTCAACCTCAATTCACACTTGCTACAGGGAGCGGTCCACGTGGTCTAGTAGTGGCAGACTTCAATCTCGATGGAGTCCCAGATCTGCTAATAAGCGATACGTCGGCAACTACTGTCTCAGTCTTCCTGGGTCAACAGAGCAGCACCTTCAGTGTAGACCACGTTTCTATCGTGGGGACCGGATCACATAAGGTTGTTGCGAATTTTGGTGGGGACGGGAGCCGGATTAGGAGTCAGTCTCCTCCAGTTGCACTCCTCGCAAGTCCGGCAGTTCCGGTGCTTTCGCTCGTGTCGGCACCAAATCCTTCTACTTTCGGAACAGCTGTTACCTTGGTGGCTTCAGTGTCTAAGACTTCTGAGATCGAACCCACGGGAACTATAACGTTCCAAGACGGATCAACTCTTATAGGCAGTTCCCAACTGTCTGGAGGATCGGCCTCGATTGTCACCACGACCCTTGCCGTCGGTTCTCATACCATCTCCGCAATCTATGACGGAGATTCGAACTATACGGTGACATCCTCGTCCATGAGCCAAATAGTTAGTAAGGCGGTCGCAGCCATTAACCTATCTTCATCCCATGATCCCTCGATGTATGGGAGCGCCGTTACGTTTTCCGCGACCTTACCAGTGGGCGCGACAGGAACGATAAGCTTCAGAGACGGCGATCAACTATTGGGAACGGTTCCGCTAGCATCCGGAATTGCTTCGATTTCCGTGGTCTCTTTGGAAGCCGGCAGTCATGACATCAGCGCTACTTATTCCGGAGATCAGAACTTCCAGTAGGAAGTGATTTCGATCTCCACGCGTGCCAGAGACCCTCGGAGAGTGACCGTCCGACAACATCCGAAGTGTCTTCTGCTCAAGTCAAGGACGGAGACTCGCGCTTTCTGGGACTCGACCAAATCGATTGTGGCCGGAAGGATTCCTGGCTCATGCGGCCTCTTGTCGGAGGAAAGGGCGTGTCTGAGGACAAAACCCTCACGGTTCGAAGCTGATCTGAACAGGATTATCACTTCAAACTGTCCATCACAGCCACTCACTCACCGGATCGTGCTAATCCAATATTCGTATGCTTCTTCTTCGTTGCAGAACCATCGGTACCCCGACTGCACCATCCGTGTCTTACTAAGTACTGCGCCACAGCAGACGCACTTGGCAGTCTCGGCGTATCTTTCGGAGAATAGGAATTTCATAAGTCTCGTCATATGAATTATCTAGCGTAAGCCTCGGGAACGATGGATATGGCTAAAGCATGTTCATCCGACAATCACTACGTCTGCCTCGGAGTGCATTGCACTGATCATCAGGTTCCTCCAACCTCATTCGAGAGAGCCGACCAAAAACACCAGAATGACAACGAATCATTATACTGTGGACCACAGTTCCCAAAACCACTACCGTAGTTGGCTGCTTCTAGTCAGCTTTGGTGGTCGGGTGGACAGCGTTCGGTTGAAATCCATTTCATCCCATCTACGCCCCCAAAGCAGCGATAATTCTTTTGAGACCCGTACGACCCGAACACCGTACAGAAATCCGCGACCCTGCACGTCGGTCAAGAAATGACATCGAAATTACCATCGGCAAAGTACGCTTCCGTTCTGCGGAACCGCACCGAAACGTCAAGGCGCTCAAAAAGGGGATGGTAACAAAGGCACTTGGTGAGACCTTTTCGATGCAGAGGCGGAAGATCTTCTCCGGGCTGTTTCGAAACCTGCCAGGTTTGCTCGATGGGCTGTAGAGCATCCTTGTCCACTGTTTTTCTCTCAACTATAAAGTGTGTTCGAAAGATGAAACGCGGTTCTCAACCAATTTTGGTTCAGTGCAACGACAATCGATTCTGCGTCGTAAAATGACTGGCACCCCGCAAGGGCGTCGTAGCCAATGAATTTCTGGGTAGCATCATCGCAGGCGCAGTTGGACTTCCTGTGGTAGCTGAAAGTATCGTGATTCACCTGTCCGATCAGTTTATCGATAGTGAGCCAGACATCGGGTTTGAACTCCCTTCAGGAAGAAAGCGTCCTGACGCCTTCTTGCATTTTGGAACCTGCTTTTTGGGCAACCCTTTGGTCCGCAACGGTCATCAGAGTACATCAATCCTTCGAGAATCGATTCCATTGCGAATCGGGAGGCATTTTTAGGGATGTGCATCTTAGACGTTTGGGCTAATCATCAAGACAACCGACAGGCTGTTTTCCTCAGGAGATTGGGCGATGACGCTCAGGAGGCTCTCTTCATCGACCACGGTCACATATTTGGCGGACCTCACTGGCACTTCCGGGAGCGGCCGTCCTGACGTCCTTTCTTCGGTCACCTCAATTCTTTCACCGCGATGGTACAACGGCGACTTGGGAAGCCTAACCATCACTATCTAACACGAACGAACTTGTCTATACTGGTGCGACGAGCTCCCGACAGTTCGTTCATCGGAACAGCGAAATGATACCGTGCGATTACCAGATTCTCCAATACACAAACTCCGAACTCCGAACGGACGGAGTGCCGTTTATCGTGGTCTTGCGGATTCATATAATGAATTCGTCCGTTCTGACGGCCTATGTCTTGAAAAATTGGGAAACTATGGTCGAATTCGATAGTGAGCTTGATGATATCGAAGCTTTTCTAGAAGATCTCCGGCAGCAGAGCCGCGCTTCGCCGGCATCCGATACACGTTTCTTCGATCGTCTGAACAGCCTTGGTGTTGGACCGCTTCGCGCGTTGGGATCGGGCTCTTGCGCTGTACAACAGTTGGATACGGTAATTCCGATGTTTTTCGTTGAGATACCAGAAATATCAACTTGGCAAAGATCCTTCAATATGGTGGGTGAGGATTTTTTGACTCGACAGGAAACCTGGCCGCGGCATACCGTATGGACTCTTTGAAGTCAGACCGGTAGAGTCGAGATATAGGGGACCCGATCACTCTTACTGATCGCTGCCTCAGGCAATGGAGCGAGCATCAAGGACACAGAGTCGGTCGTTCTGTACGATGATGTGCAGCTACTGGCTCCGAGAACGTCTTAAAGACAGGGGGCGAAGCGCCAACATCTCATGAGCTTTAACTCGCCAAGCTAAATGACAGGGAATCATTTCGCTAAGTGGCAAGTCGTTCAAATTCTCGGGCTTAGGGAAGTGGAGGGACTGAAACAGCGGAGTACCGGACGGTTGCCTCCTGGGCGGACAAGCTACGTCGCGCTGACGCACCGAGTGGGCCCATCTTCGAAGTTTCGGACCAGATCAATTGGACGGAGACTTGCGGTTGAGCACGTTCCGAAACCGCGCAAAGCTGGTCGTCGCGGACCAGTAGGCCGCTTCGAAAATTGTCTTCGGTCCTCGATTCTCATCAAACCGAATGTCAGTCGGAATTAAATTATTTCGCCGGTTTCGTTTTGCAGTGACCATATTGGTTCGCGACTCTCTCACGGAGAGCGCTCAATCAGATGCACAACATCAGATCCTCCTTCCCCACCGTCCGAGACTTCCTTGTTCCTAAAACCGCTTTCCCTTTTGATGGCAGACTGCCTGGGCTATGATGACACCAAGCACCGGACAGCGACCTGCAGCTGGACGCGAGTCGTTGGACGGACCGGGCTAGGTTACACATATCTGGAAAGACCCCCGATAACCCGCGATGCGAGAGCTTTAGCCTTCGTCGCAGACAGCAGCCCATCGGATGTAAATGTCTTTAGTCATTTGGGTCTAAGAGATCAACTGACCACTTCTGGTTATTTGCGCCGCTCTCGACTGAGAGAGAAACGCAGCCTAGAGAATCGGTTGCCAATGCCAAACCGTTTGCTCTGTTGATGAGGTGGAAAGAGCCGTCTCCAAGTGGCCTTACGTTCCACCGCTGCCCAGCATCAGACATCGTCTCGGAAAGCCCCGGGTAGGGATAATCTAACGAATCGCCACTTCGGTTCGACAGGAAAGCAATCCCGTTACTCAAGCCATAGAAGCCGTCGACGTTTTGCTGCACTGTCCAAGCCCCATTCATTGTCAATGAACCATTACTGCAAGTAGAAGGTGCTTGCGCAGATTGTCCATTCGGCGCCAAGGGGGTCAATGTATATGTCGCGGATCCGCTAAATGAAGACTTTGGTTGAATTGTTATGCCGATACCATCGCTTAAGACGAGGATCCGGTGCAAATCGATTTCAGTGGCATCTGACGAGGGTGTCAACCGTGGAACGACATATTCCGTGCGTGCCTGCGCGAACATGTTCTCGACCACTGAGGGTGATGAAGGTACATCGAGGACTGCTGTTGGAGTGTTGTTATTTGTGGATTCAAGATTAGAGAGTTGCGTAGCATGCGTTACGGTTCCATCAGTCGCAAGCATTGACAGCCCCATTTCCTGTACTGTACCAGCAATCATCACAGCAGCTTTCGGAGACTGGTCTATGGTCAAAGTCGAGTTACTAACCACACCTAGAAGGCTTACTGAGCCGGAAAACTGGCTTGCTTTCATCATCGGCGCAGAGGATGGTGTATAGACGGTTCCCCCTTCGAGAGTCACGACCTCAGATCCCGATAACGTGAATTGCTGCGAACCCTGACCGGCGTCATGCCAGCCATCTTCGACCAAAAAGTGTCCTCCGCCAGACACTTCATAAGAATCGAGAGAGGTCATGAAGCCATCTAGGCGACCTAACGTCTGACCTCCCCCTGCCGGACGGGACCTCCCGTGACAACGGCAGCTTGACCGGAGCCGGCGTTTAGTTCACCAATCCGTACATCTACCAACGCATTGTCAATTTCATCCACCTGGAGACTGAGCTTCGAAAAGGCGGTCTTGCATTGATCACAATGAACACTGGTGGAAGGACGATCCGCGATATCGATCTCCAAGGCAGTGTCCGTCGTCAATCCCCCAAGTGAAGCAAGTTGCATGTTCTCAAGTCTCACATGAGTTCCTGAAATTTTCAGGACGGGACCAGAAAGAGAGATTGTGCCCGCGAGATCGGTAAGAGGGCCGTCTCCGGTTAGGGTGAGATTTGCCGAGTCGGGGACGTTAATGGTTTGATCGATCAAAAACTGGCCGGCCGGAAAGTGGACCACCCCGCCTTCCCGGCTCAGGGCAGCGCTATCCACTAGTTTCTGAATCTCACTAGCGGACGAACCTAACGGAACCTCAAAAATAGGGCGCCCGCTTGGGGGAGGAATGTAAACATCCACCGGAATATCAACTTTAGGGATAATGTCCGTTGAGCTTTGCTCTTCATCGACACTATTCATCACACCGATGTAACCTGTAAATGGTTTCGCCACAGCAAACACATTTCCAATAGAAAAGACGCCAAGCGGGTTGTAGCCCGTCTCGGAGAGAATGTTAAGCGACTGATCCAGTCCCGCAAAATAATTGTCGATTAGCATAACCGGACCTGGGTTTCCTATTTGTATAGGAGTGGTAGTCGGATTAATAACTGTATTTCCTTGAAGAATGATGTTTGCCCCGGCTCCGATGGGTCCCCCAATAAAGAAAGCTGCTGAGTCAAAGGAAATATTTTGCCTCTCCGAAAAGGGTCCGGTGTTCCACATCATCATGTCGGTGTACTGCGACCGGACAAAGACGCTATTTGAAACATTGAAAGCTCCAGAACCGGATCCTCCGGGCCCGGCATTGGTGACGCCAACGTTGCAGTCTGTAAAGAGAGAGTCGACGACGTTGAAATTCAATGCATTCCAGTTTTCTAAGCTAATACCAGCTATCGTATTGTGATCAAAGTGCACACGTTGAACGCTCGTTTCACCTGCAAATCCTACTTGGATTCCAATTCCTGCGTGACTGATCTGCTGGTCTTCGATATCGTCGTAAGTCGGATAGTTCTCTCCGTTCTCAAGTGAAGACGCAATCCGTATCACAACCCCCGCTTTGTCTTCGCCGTTCCAGCCGAGGCGCGCGAGTCGGAACCAAGCGCAGCCTTCAAGATCCAGCATGATTCCACTAGCTGAACCATTCCACTGAATGACTGATTTTGTAGGATCTTCGCCTATGATTGAGAATTGCTGGCAGGCCGTCATCCGTAGCGTGGCGCTGATAATATAATTTCCTTTCGGCACCCAAAGAACCGCCGGATTCGAGACTAGTCGGTTCAACGCGTTCTGGAATGCTTGCGTATCGTCGGTAACGCCATCTCCCTTTGCTCCAAACACGGTCTGAACATTCAACCAGGACGGAAATGGCCCATCGAACTGCTGAGCATGCTCTGCGAAACCGGCAGGAGGAGCGACTTGTTTCATAACACAGTTGAAGGACGAAGATGCTGAAAGCGATCCGAATTGAACCGAGGCTGCGGCAGTTCCGGGACCGTTGCAGAATGCAATGCCCTTGGGTGAAATATATGCGACCGAAGAGCTTCCGGACCAAGCAGATGTGGAGCTTACATCTGCCGATGAGCCGTCCGAATAGTCTGCAGTGGCTGTGAACGCGTAAGGGCTCTCAGATCGCACGGTCTTGGTCGAATTAGCGATCCGAAGCCTGACTAAGCTTGGCCTTTGCGGAATGAACGGCGTGGGGGGAGTCGAAGTGGACGGGCCACTCGGCGGCGGTTGAGGGTTGCCAGAAACTGGCTGAATGTTATTGCCACAGCCTATAGATGTCATGCAAAGCGCAAGGACAATAGTTGCAGCTAAACGTAGGGATGTAGCGTTGCGGGTAGGCATCACCCCCGTTATCGGCTCGCACTTAGCCGCAACCCAGCAGGGCCCGCTTTATTTAGACCAACGTAACGTGACTCTGAAGCCAATGGCAGTCATGCGAATTCGATCGGGGAGCCTTTTTAGAGAAGCAACTTGCGGTGCCAACTAATGACTCGTTAGAGTTTCCGGCGCATAAGAGCCACGAACCCTCTTACAGTGTTGGCCTCTCACGTGGAACATGACGGATACCAACCACCTGCAGTTCGGCACCAAGAACGAATGGGTTAGAAATTTGCAATAAACGAACCATCGTTATGGTCCCGAATCTGCGGAAGGCTATTGCAAGATCGCTTCGAAATGCACCTTCGGAAAGGTAGCTTATCAGAGCTAGTAGGTTTTAGGAGATGGCAACGATCACTGGAACGTGGAATAATCCGGCCGACAGACGATGCAATCGTAAACTCTCATATCGAAGCGTGATGATTGCGGAGAAGAACGCACATAGGGTTAGCCAGAAAGAAGGACGTCTGATTATCGCTTATCAATGTTTTGATTGTGGATGCTTCCACATAGGCAGAGCGGACAGATCTCAACTGCTCGCACGACGTCGAGAAATGCGACCCGCGGTGCCACCGAAGTGCATTTTCTGTCGAATGGTTTTGTACGTCAGGAGAGACATTTTCGATCCGCATCCCGATGGGCCGATATGCCTCGACAAACGCTGTATGGAACGCCGGGCCTCTGCGGCTCCATAGAGGTCGGCTACCTGCAGTGTAGTGTTAGAAGTAGCTAATTCGCGACAAGACAGACAAAACTACTAAGAACATGCTCTCCTGTCCGTTGTAGTGGCGGAAAACATGAAGGGCTGTTGGAAACGTGTGTCAATAACTCGCAAGATTGCATAGGCGACTGCCACCCGGCGGAGCAGCTAACTGCGGTCCCCAGTGACACTTCCGCGAAGAGTTAGCCGAGGATGTCTCTTCGGGTTGCCCCAGTCGCCCTGCGAGTGCCAACCTCGCCTGTCCGGCTCCGGATGGCGATCCACGTTTGCTGGGAATACACCAAGGAAGCAGATGAAGAGTACACTTACAGCAATCCAACAAGAAGCGTCATCTTGAAAAAGCAGAGAGCTGCCTGTCGATCAAGCTTTTCCGATTCTGCACAAGGAAATCATCCTCGAATGACGCGCCAGATCGATGACGTCGTTCAACTAGCTGAGGGATCTTATCGGCGGCGGCTATCTTCGTTGATCGAAGCCAGCAGGATCCGGGTGCAGTTACGGCCCGCTTGTTTGGCGTTGTACAGGGCCATGTCGGCGCGGGCAAGCATGGAGTTGGATGATTCGCGGAAAGTGGCGACGGTGAGGCCGATGCTGAGAGAGATAGGCAGCGCCAATCTGGAGACGGCAAGGCTACTCACCGCCCGTTCTATCCGTCCGGCGATTCGCAGGGCATCGTCGCAAGAGGTTTGAGGGAGGACAAGGAGGAACTCGTCGCCTCCGTACCGTCCGAAGAGATCGTAGGAGCGAAGGCGAGAGGAAATGACTTCAACGACCTGCTTGAGGGCGGCGTCACCTGCCGCGTGACCAGCGGTGTCGTTGATTTGTTTGAAATGATCGATGTCGATGAGCGCGATGGCGAGTTGGTAGCCTTTTCGCTCGGCGCGAACGAGTTCGAGTGCGAGCCTTTGGTCGATGCCGCGGCGGTTGAGTGCGCCGGAGACGTGGTCGTATAGAGACTGCGCCTCGACGATGGCAACGAGTTCGCTACTGAGCATTAGTACGAAGAAGAGGCCAATGATGCAGATGAAGATAAAGTTGACGACGAGTGCCGGGGTCTGGAACCTGCTTGTCTGCATGAGATCGTAGGGAGCACCGTGGAGGAAGGTAACGAGGGAGCGACCCACCCCAAACAGGGCATAGGTGGCCATCAGGACTGCGAAGACATTCAGGATGACCCGTTGACCGGCCTGTCTGAAAAGTTCGACAGCGATGAAGCCGCGGGAAAGGAAGAACACCAGGGAAATGATGGCGATTCGAGGAGCAATCTGGTCGTTCGCCATGCTGAAGTACATCAGCAAAAGGAGAGCAATACCAACCGAGGTCCAGAGTACGAGAGTCGTCCGCGGACTGCGAAAGAAGAGCAGAATCCCACGATAGAACAAAACGAATGCAGAGAAGAGCAGGAAGTTTACAACGACGATAGAGACAACGTTCGGGAGGCTGCCTCGTATAACGATCAGGACGCATCCGAGAAAACCGGAAAAAAGCCGAGAGCGAACGAACCGGTGCCCGGGAGATGACGATGCATCCGCCCCATGCTAAGGAAAACGATCGCGTACACCGCCGTCAGTAGAGTTTGGCAGGCGAAGAGAGTTCTATTGTCTATCCACGAGAGCAACATATTCTTGAAAGTGAGGCAGTTATATTGATCGGCCGTGAGGGGACTACCGAGAGGAGGTAACTTGCTTAAGAGGCCACTTAGGTTAACACCCGTCTTACCCGGACGAATCCCATTCGCCACCCGGGGCTTGCCCGTATGCCGCGCTCGCTGACGACGCCTGCAACTTGGCGAAGTGAGCTTGCGCGGGCTGCCTTGAATCGTTGCACTCTGGATACCGGGGCGGCGCGTTCAGGCAATTCACTCAGAGGAAGTAGTCACCACCGTGGATTGTGAAACATGAAGTGCAGTGTATGGATGACCTTCGCAAGAACGATCCAGAAGATAACGGAGATTAGACAGACATTACGCATTCCCACGAAAGCTTCAAAGCAATCTGATTGCGGCCTGGCCGGCGTAATTTCGGTTTCTGAATACGAGGAATGATCGACCCCACTCTCGATGATCGCTGTTTGCATAATCAAATGGTAAAGCGCACATCACGCGCCAACGTTGACAAAAACACAATGGGCGATGAGCGCATTCCCATTCTGGATCTAAAGAAGATTGCTGCTCTTCCCAAGAGGAAGATCCGCGAACAGTATCAAGAAGTCGTGGATCAGTTCATTTAGATCTTGCACGGAGCAAGAGCGCGACACGGAGGCACGGATAGGGCCAACAGTCAGATTGGCTGAACGTTCAAACAAAGAGGCAATCGAACTCTGTTCGCTATTTTTGAGCCGAAGATTTTCTAAGAAGGTTTCGAATTCATCAACCTCCCATTTGGAGACAACTTCAATTTTCGCTTTTCACTTGCCGAAAGATAAAAATCTTTGAGGCGTAGGAACTAAGCTCATGCAGTCCCACGACGACGATGAAAGGCACTCCGTGTCTCTGGAGTTCTGAGGTCGTGTATTCCAACATCTGATAATCGCAGAGTTTCATTTATGTTTTTCTGTTGACTTGGGTGCCAAGTCTTTTCTGCATCTGCTTGGACGAGTTCCGGCAAACGAAGTAACCGATCTTCTAGCCTGATAAGCAGTTCGCCCAAATCTCCTGAATACCATTCGGATGGCATCGGGGGAACAATCGACGCGAGCACATCCGGAATCAAGGTTTGAATTCGTGAAATCCAAGAGACTACTTGTTCATCCCGCCAAAGATCGGAGTAGACCGCCCTCTCCAAATGAAGAGCTGAAGCCGAATTCTCCTTGAAATTCCATTCCGGGCCTCCGAACATGTGACCGTGATCAATGAAGCAAACTTCCTGAGCGTTTGTCGAGCTTCGTCGGAAGATGGCCTGACGATTGTCTTGGTGATTGGCCCAAACATCGAGGAGGTACATCCCCAAAAACGCCTCCCTATTTGTAATCATGCTGACTCTCGACGGGCTTATGTATTCCGTTGGCCGGTCCGGGCCAGAGGTCTTGCCTACGAACAGACTACCAAAGTGCATACCCTTAGTTGGACGGCGTACTCCCGACGGAAGTTCGAACCACATGTCCGGATGACTGTCGATGAAACTGTCAGAGAGGCATATACCCTTGGCTTCGGCTACGGGGACCCCGACGGCTTTTGCAACGTGGCTACCGAGATGTTCGTTGGCAAGCACGTTGGGGCCTATGGGATTGTCCGTCATCTTTACAACGTAGTGCCGGCCATCATTGGCCAGAACTAAAATCGACTGCGAGCCGCCTTTCATCTTCCTTATATATAGGTTGGCAGTGAGAATGGCATTAGAACAAGGATGAAGGCTATCTTCAAAGGAGCGAAACTCGACGAGACCCACTTCTCCTCCAAACGGAACCTCTGAAGCGTACCGGTCGGTCCACTTTTCCACTCTACAACTTCCGTTTAGCCCATTAAGAGTAACGGACAGGGCAGGCATAACACTAGCCCAGATACTGACGCCGCATGGCTTTCGAACGATTCCGTTTGTTCGTACTTCCCGTGTCTGCACCTGCTACTAGAATGAGGTGGTTACGCCTCTTTGCGCCACACTGAGTCTCACATTTACATTGGCGAATCAAAGATAAAACCCCATCCGTGGCTGGATCATTTCCGATTGCGCGGCCATTCCCTCTCTCAACGGCTTTCGGCTTGTGCCTAAAAGTTGTGGGGTGACGCATAAGGCTGAACTTGCCCCACTCTTGTTTCAATGACTTGCTGGTTTCCAGACCTCATAAGGCTGAAGTGGCGCACCCCCATAAGGCTGAATTTCCGAGGAGAAATTACGCATAAGCTTGAATTCACCGCCGAACCACGATAGCCGTATGCCGATATCTCCCGTAAAACATTGATAATATGCGGGTATTATCTGGTCGATTCAATCCTGCGCGTTTGTTGGCACCGCTGTGACCCTCAAAATGAGGTAGGGCGAAAGCAGATCACACGATGAAATAGTGCTAGGTACTGCCCTGAACTTGCGATCGAAGCCAAATATGACTTCGATGAGGGCGGCCGCGATTCCGAGTCTGTGCTAGCGCGGCGAAGAGTTACCACTTGACTTCGTTAGCCGATATGCTTTTCACCCAAGGACGGAATATCGAAACTCGAGTGTAGACTCCCGGCTTGTTTACGTCCCCACAGCCTTCGCCCCAGCTAACAATGCCAACAAGCTTCCGCTGGCCATTGACAACAATGCTCGCAGGGCCGCCGCTGTCACCTGTGCAAGTATCTTTGCCTTCTCTCCCGGCGCAGAGCATATTGTCGGTTATTTCGCCAGGGTAGCTCTTATTCTGAGTGCACGAAGACTTCGGCACATATGGAACTTCTGTTTGATAGAGAACATCAGTGCGGATATCCTCGGTTATAGACAAGAGGCCCCAACCACTTACGCGTAGGAGAACTCCACCTACAATGCCTGTCTCGTCTGCACCTATGGCATCTATTGGCGTGCCCGCGAGATCAGATTTGACGTGCAATAGTGCAATATCCGAATCATGATTTAGAGGGTTCCAGTTGCAATGAACTGCTACCTGATCAACAGGCACGCGATTTTTCTTGCCCTTAAGTGAAGCTGTTCCTTCGAGGACACTTATGTCTGCAGCCTTCGTTCCCTCATCAACGCAGTGCGCGGCTGTCAGAACCCATCTCTTCGCGATTATTGATCCGCCGCAAAACTGGGCGGCCCAATTATCCGGAACATGGGAAGCTAAGATTGCTACCTGCCAAGGATTGTCTTCAATCTTGGCGGGTTGTCCCCCAATGATTCGTTGTTCTTGCTCAGTGCCTGTTGCATTCCAAACCGCGATTACTTTCTGTAGAGCTCCGGATCCCTTTGCCGAGATGTCATATTGTTTCCTACATGAGCCCTGATTTTGATCAGCTTTTGAATCCGCCTGAGCTAGACCAGTCCTCTGTGTAAAGCAGAATTGTGAAGCAAGAACACAGGTAACAAGGTAGGCTACGGGTCTGGTTGTTCGTCTGGACATAATTCACCTTTCGAAATGGCAGACTCTCCGTGAGAAGAGCTTGATTGCCACCCAAGAGCGTCCAAAAGATAGACGCTTCCGGGATGGCCTGTGAGATATAAGCTCACGCATCTTTCGTTATTCGTCTTCAAAGTCTCTTCCCATTTGACACGCTCTTTAGCCAGATCTTCTTCACGGGGATTAAAGAAGAACCCGTGCCCATCGGCTCCGCCTAGACTATATACTTCGGGGCCTGGGCCTCCCGCGTTGTCCTTAGTACTTCTCTACCCACCAGCCCTAATAGTTGCGGAAGCCGATACCCAGGATTATCAAGGTACAGCGTGAGTGCAGATACATAGGGACTGTCTACGTCGCCTGCCTGCACAAAGCTCATCGCGGTCTTACCATACTTGGCAGCCAATCCAAGGATTGCGGGACCATACGGGTCAGATTGAGACGTGAAACCATCTTCGGAACTAATGATGTTTCGACACGAGTCGAATAAGAAAATTGAAATGCCATTGGTGTGGCGCGCCAGTGTACCTAAGATACTCGAAACAGGGACGGACGTATCATTCTTGTTATCTATTGATGAACGAACGGGAACAATGTAGTTTGTTGAACCGCGGTGAAATCCATGTCCTGCAAAGAAAAAAACAATGACGGCGGGCTGGTCGGGCTTATTGGATGCACGCTGAGCTAACTCTCTCAAGTAGTCGTAAATCTCATCCGCGTCCTTAGGATCGGGGACATATCTTACGAAATCAAAGCCAAACTGAGTAAGTCTCCTTGCAATCTGTTTCGCGTCGTTGAGCGCGTTTGTTACGGGTGGCAAAGTTTCGTAGTGCTCTGCTCCGATAACTAGGGCAATCCTGGGAACGGTTCTCGGAACTGAGATTTGCGGAGTCGTCACTTGCTCTAACTGAGTCTGAGAATGCAACTTGATCGACTGACTAAGCAGAAGCGAAGCGATCGCGATATAAGGCGTGATCCAATTGACACGATTCATTTGAGTGTAGAAAGGCCAAGCTTTTTCATCTGATCGTCAGATAGAGGTGCGATTGCGTACTGTCCAGGAATTCCTGCAGCCCCCTCAGTCCCATCTGCACCGAGGTGACCATTTGGCCCTACGTCGCCCGCCAGTCCACCCTTGCAAAAACCGTCGCCATTTTGTGCGGCGCCGCCCTGTCCTCCAACACCGCATTTACCGCCGGCAGCACCTGGACCCCCACTTCCACCAGAAAGATTCGTTTGGAACACTTGTTTCGCGTACGGCGTCGTCGCGTTCTGAGCAGACGTTACGAATACAAAGTTCCCACCGTTTCCACCCCGTCCACCCGGACCACCTCGACCACCGTTACCGCCCGCGCCGCCATTTCCCCCGTTCGTTGCATCCGCTCTGCAGCCCGAAAGGCCCGCTAAGCTCGAAACGCTAGTTCGACCAGTCCTACCGAATCCACCGTCTCCCCCTGTTTGTCCAGGCTGGCCTGAACTACCATTTTCTCCGCGAAGACTAATCTCAAGGACTCCGCCCACCACCTCCGTTGCGAAAATGAATAGGGTCGGCGCACTCCGCCCAGGAATTCCGGGGCTGCCGGTCTGGCCGTCTGGTCCAGCGTGTCCGGCTGCCCCCTCGATGCTTCCCATGGCACCAGGAGGTGCTTTCAAGTACTGAAAGCCTGCGCTAAGAGAGAGACCTTCATTAGAGGATGTCGTTGGCTGGGTCTTGACGTCTCCTATCGGCCAAACAATCCTGGGTGCGGGAGCGCCAGGAATTACTTTGATCGTACGAGCGACAATGTACTTCTCTGCTCGATCGCTGAAGCGTCCTCCGATGATCAAGCTGCTACCTGGTAAAAACGTTATTACCCTCGCCGCGAGAACCATGCCATCAAACGGCATCGTGTCCTTAACTATGTACTCGGTGGGAGGCCCGGCTTGAATTGCTTCGTACGCCTGCCTCTGGGCGTCATTGAGATTGGCGGTGTCTATTCTGAGCGGTTCAGATTGCTGGCCAATATCACTCTGAACGGTCAAGTTTGTTTCAACGGTCGTGGTCGGAGCGATGGCAGGCTTACACATCACATCCTGTGCTATCGCAACCAGCGAAAATCCCGATAAACTAAAAAGCGCGAGCACGATCTTCGTCATATGGTCTAAGAGTACAGCGGGTCAACTGAGAGTAACGATAGCAGTCTACTTCTTAGGTCGTTCTACTGTCCTTATGCTTTGTTATTGCTTCTTTGAGGCTGGACTGCCCGCGTCAGTTCCAGCGGGCTTCGGAGTCGGCGCAACGGGAACTGCCGATTGGTTTGTCTGTCCCGTCGTTTGACCAAAGTCTTTGATCTTGTAGGTGATCGAAAATCCAAATCGGGCTGTAGGCCGCTTAACTGGTACGGGAGTCCCTGTATTGGGTGGTATTACTTGCCCGGAATGAGTATACCCAATTGGGTAGTCTGCAAACTCGCCAACATTAATGCCCGGAGTTAAAAGCAACTGATTTCTGATATGCAATGAAGGACCGACCAAAAGTCCCCATTGCGATGAATCGGTACTATTGCCGGACACAGCATATGTTGGGCCTGCGGACAAAGCTAGTCCCCAGTTCTCCCGGTTCATTGGGAGTCCGAATACTTTCGGCAAATATACGTTTAGCAATGCTGCAACTCCAACTCGCGGCCCATTGTAGTCATTGATGCCCAAGACATTTTGAGTAGCTGGACTAGTCATACCAGAGGGAACTGTTACGCTTGAATATGAACGTCCTGGTAGCTCAGTGATCAGAAATCCTCCCGACGAGCTCAAGATCTTATGGCCTGCTGGAATCAGGAAGTCTTTGGCTCCACCGGCAACTGAGCCTGCTGGATAATTAGCTTGAACCGTAGCCTTGTAGTCGCTAGTCGAATTGACTGACGCTGCAAAGTAGATCACGTGGGCTGAGTTGACTCGCGCCTGATAATACGTAAATGATTGACGGGCTGGCACGTATGCGTCCAGTATTACAGCTTCAGCGGAGGCAAGAACGTCCGTGGAACAAGCGTCAACATGCTCTAGGCTTAGGTTATTGATGACCTGAGATGTGGCAGCTTGGAACTGGTTGTAGGCATCGGGAACTGGCTGCCACAAGGAAACCGTGGTAGGCCAATCCACTAAATTGACTTTTCCATTGCCGTCTTTGCCGGGATCGAGCTTCCCGATCATGTCGCTGAAATTTCCAGCCCTAGCTTGAGCTATTGTAATCGAATCTGTCAGTGTGGTCGGACAGTTGATTGGTATGGCACCAGCTTTGTTTTTCTTCGCTGCATCATTAGCTGCGTCTGCGGCTGGATTATTTGTTTTACTACCGAAGCTAAATCCTGTAACCGTGCTAATCGCATCTTTGAGTAAGTCAAGAGCACTGCCACTTGGCGCAGTCTCCGTCAGAGAAAATGAAGCAGTGTAAAGAACGTTATTGAAGTCTCTCACCTCAAAGCAGGTCGGCCCTGATTCGTATATTTTGGTCGGATCGGTAGTCCCAGAGGGCCAGAACAAAGAAATTGTACGCTTTGGAATTTTTCCATTGTTACCGACAGGGCAACTCACCGTGAGGGTCGGGATTGTGCCAGTCTCTGCTTTTATGAGTTTCGCCGCCGCGAGTCTTTCGGGTGTATGAGCTTGGATACTTTTACCAGACCCTCCTGATGTGGGTTTCCCAACCGGCGCGACCTTGACAGCGGAAGCCTTCTTGGCAGCAGCGTACATCGCGTCTATAACAGCGTCCGATATTCCAGCATCTTTCAAGGTGCTGATCGTTGCCGGACTTAGGTCGAAATTCACGCTGTCGTTGCGATTTATCGTAGCGATAATGTCTGCATCTGCAAGTTTCCATTTTGCCATCTGAACGACGGCATCGTTATTAAGAGTGGCAGAGGTTTGCGCTTGCAGGATGGCAGACATAATGATCACGAACAGAAGAAAATGCAGCGCCTTTAGTTTGACCATTGAAGCTCCTCGAGTAACTCGTACATGTGGTCCGGCACTAATTGCGAAAGTGGTAAAATACAATTCCTATAGGGATGTATGTGTCCTCACTAACAGAGAATCCCTTGCAGACGTCGAGGGAATCGGCTTTGACACAGCCTTTTGATGCGAACACATCGACTGAGACATCCCCGGCACACCGTAGAACGCAAGTTGGTGCGTCAGCGACATTTGTGAATGGAACGCCAATAGTCACTGATATCGATCTAAATCTAGATTCGGGAGAGAACCGGCAATTCAGAAATACACCCGCACTAACGCGAGTAACTCGCGAGACGCGGCAGGAGGTGCTCATTAGTGCATCTTTTAGATGCTTGGAAAAGTTCTCATGGACTCGATAATATGTCAACAGGTAATTTTCAAATATTTGCCAACCGCCGCTGAAAACAGGCGAGAAGATGCCGTAGCAAATGTGACTAATTGAAGGCGATAATGGCACCTGAAAAATATCGGAAACGCATCTGGTGTCAACTGTCAGATGGTTTTTCCCTTTAGTCATCCCTTCCCTTCATCAACAAAGGGAGCTCATGAACATAGAAAACTATCAGGTGGCTTTAGAAGCCCGAAATGCGGTCGCAGTCATCGGAAAATACGGTCGTGGCCGTAACAGGTGAACATAATGCTTTTTTGAGCGGCCGAAATGCGTAGAAAGGGAATGTAGGGCCCTTGAGTGACTCAGATGCGAGGGAGCAAAACTGCCAGCTTGCTTACCGCAGTTCATGCGTACCCGCAACCGCCTAATCAAGTGATAAAGAATTGCATCTTCGTCGAACAGCTCTCTCCTCGTGCTTCCGCAAGAGCCAGACTCCTCCTCGTCAGCGCAAGGTATACCGCTCGCGTATCCAAATACCCAACGCCCACTTGCACTCTAGTTCTCAGTCCTTTCACGCTTAGCATTTCCGACATAATGGAGGCTTTCGCCACGAATATCTAATGCCAAGGATGCTGCTTCCAACATCCGATTCTCGCCGAGAGCCTTGTACAAACGAATGGTCAGCTTTTGAAGCTCTGGCACGGTTAGAGGATCACCTGCATGTTGAATCCCTAGGCAATTCGACTTGGCTTTCAGAGGGAACCCGGGTTCCCTCTGAGCTCTTCTTACTTGAGAAACGCCACTGAGCAATGGACTCTTCAGAGAGCCTGAAGCGTTCGGCAGCACCCGAGTCATCGTGCCAGCGGAAACATTCGGCTTGGAGTTGTCCGCCAAGTTCCCTTTTGGCTGCACCTGTATGCTTCGTTGGGCAACTTTATGTTTCTTCTTCTTTTTTCTTCTTATTTGATTCGCGAGCTATTGAGATACTCGAATGGGTGCCCGTCGGCGCAGACGGGCCTGGACCGGAAAAAAGTGGCGGAGCACCATCGGAACTGGCCCACTCAGATCCCTGCCGGGCGGCACGATTTTCCCATCTCACGCGATCCCAGTCCATCTTGCTCATGGTTTCTCTCGCTATCCCTGTCTTCCCCGCATCCAAGTCGGCGGATAAGGTCGCGACCAATACTGAAAATCGCTCCCGAGCGGCGAAGCGTGAATAGTTGGCCCCTGACCTCCCTTGCTTGTGAGCAATGGAGTTTTGCGAATTTGAACTACTTCCGGGTTGACCGTCACTCGGGACCTGGCTGATCAGTTCTTAGCCCCCGACTTTCCTAGAATCGATTTGGCAGAGCGGATTGCCTGGAATTAATCCAAGATCCCTGACCATAAGGAGCACGTTCCAACTCTAGCGTATGGTGTCCCTGAAATTCAAACCCTCTGCCGTGACGATAGCCTGCAAGCGCGTGATAGCATGAGCCGACGATATGACGGATCTTTCGAGGTTGTTCCAGAATGCTTTCACAGGCAGGGCCGTGCTCTTCGCCGGGCAGGACCTAGAGCCTGGAACGAGTGAACGATTCCTGCAAGCACTATCTAACAATGCAACTCTTCCGCCAAATGCCACGATGGAAGGCGTCTGTTCTGGAATTGTGGACCCTGAGTACATAATTGCAGCGGCAAAAGCGGTCGAGGAAAAGACAGCCCGAGGGGCTTTGAGGCGTATCGCCGACATCCCGTGGGCAGCAGTTTTCACCTCAGCCCTGGACGACACATTATCGACAGAACTTGCTGGCCAAGATAGCCAAGGTCGACGCCTGCGCCACCTCTCCCTAGATGATGAAATGCCAGCGTTTTTCCCAAGGCGAAACGAAGTTCTTACCGTTCTTCATCTATCTCATCTAGCGAATGAAAAGACTACAACGGGATTGCCGCTGTACGGAAGAAACTGGGGAAGGGCCAAGAGATTACTGATGCCCGGAGTGCTAGGAAATTTAGCGCAAGCAATCGGCCCCGCCCACTTGCTCTGCATTGCCGGAATTAGAAACACTGATGCGGTTGCTCCCCTCCTTGTTGCTGATTCGATTAGCGATCTTGATCCGGATAACGTCTACTGGTTTGTTGGCCCACAAGACAATTTAGACCTTTCTGAGCTCAAACTCGCCGCCCCAAACATCCATTTCGTCGAGTCGGAATTCTCGGCTGCGCTAACGTCCTATTCGGATAGTGCTAGCAAGCAGAGCAGTCTGTCAGTCTTGAAAGAACAGGTTTTGCAACTGGAAGACCTCACCGTGACAGTTAGCCTCGGCGAGATTCAAAAGGTTCTTACCTTCCGCGCGAGCGAGCTTCGCGAGTTTCGTAGGCACCTACTGATAGTTCCTGATCTGAAAGCCAAAGCCGCAGCCCCGGAAACAAATGGGCGCAAGCAGGATTTCATTCGCTTTCTGTCACAAAATCGAGATACGCCCGATTGGAGCGGCATCAGTGAAGGGTATGCATTTCAACGAGACGCTTACAAAGACCTCCTAGAACTTGTCCTTGACCGTACAAGACTGATCGTAGGTTCAGGCCAACGGTCACATACTCGAAAGCGAACCGTCGAAGATCTTCCTATCTTCTTGGCAGGTCCCCCCGCATCAGGGCGGACGGTGGGATTAAGTTGGCTGGCCTATGAACTCCGGCGAAGAGGCATCTTTGTGGTACATCTCCTCCCAGCGGGTGGGACCGTAGACAATGGTTCAATCGAGCAAATTCTTCGACTCGCTGAAGGAAGGGGTGCTCCATCTGCAGTTGTGCTGTTAGACAAGTCCGATCGCAAGGTAGCAGAACAGCTTGACCGGCAACTGAAAAGCGCGGGACGTCGTGCTATGCTGGTCGCTTCCGTAGCACCGGCAATGGCAAAGCGTGGACTACTCGCGAATCACGATCTTGATGATGAACTGGAAGCCTCTCGCGGCATCGAGGTCAACTTAGACTATGCCTTGACAGAGTCAGAAGCGAACAGATTTAGGACCTATCTTATAGAAAACGTCCGTGACATCGATCCGGACCTGGTCCTTCGGCTCTTAGCCTCGGACCCGGCCGTGTTCGCTCTCTTGTATAGATTGATCCCAGATACACGAGAGAACATTCGCGGAGTGGTTGTCGATGAGTATCTCAGCCTAGTAGATGGTCTTGCCACCTTTCGCCCACCGACAGGAGAGCAGCTAAGAGGTAGCACTATGAGCGAACAGCTCTCTATCTGGCTCGGCACTCACAGAACGAAACCAACAACGTTGGAAGCCTCAGCTGAGTCTCAACAATCACCTTCATGGAAGAACATCGCGATTCATCTTCCACAACTTGTGTTGCTTTTTTCGAGCCTAGATGAGTCAATCTCGCTAAATCTTCTAACCAAGAGATTTCCGGGATTGCTCCATGTCTACAGAACCATCAGGGAGACCTTAGAAGCAAGTGGCCTGTTTCAAGAGATCGATCTCGGGAAGCAGAGCGACCTTGGACTAACGGCGGCCAACCCATTCGTTGCGCAACTGCTCTTGAATGCCGCGGTACCGTCTTCAGTCGCGAGAATCAAGCTCCTGGGATCGCTTCTGCGGGAGTTCCCTTGGGACCCCGATAGCAGGCCTGTCGATTTGCCTGAACAAGCATTATTAATCCATCTGATAAGAAGCATCGCACCGCCCAGCGGTGCATTCCAAGCCGATTATCAGCGGACTGAGGATTTAAACGCATTGGCAGATATCCTGCGGGGACTGCGAGAGGACAATGGCGCCGCCCTCCCTCAACTACTCCTAGTGGAGGGGATCGTGCTGCGGCATCTCGGGCGTCGGACGGGTGACGACGGCCGCAATGTGGATGCAATAGCCTACTATCGGCAAAGCCGCCATGTCCTTGAGCTGGCGCGAGAAAGCCTTGCTCGTCGCAGACCATCATCTGGCCGCAACTTCGAAATGTCGATGGTATTGAACGCCATCGCCACGACAATCGGCTATACGTTCAATGCCGAATCACGTGGGCAAGACCTTGATGAATCGGAGCGTAGAGATTTGGTTCAACAGGCTTTGGACACCGCTAGCGAATCAAGAGCCTACACCGACGCATACCATCCTCTGGATACCGCATTCTGGACAAGTCGAGATTTCTTCAGACACTTATCTGAGGGACCAGAAACAGAACGAGGCAGACAAGAACGTGAGCGGGCGCTCCTTAACATGGCTGATGCGGTCGATAAAGCAAAAGAATTGGGACAATTGCCGCACGATCAAGCTGACCGGCTGGGTAGCCGTATCGTCGAACTAGCGACGTACCTGAACGATGACGGTACAGCCCAGCTTAGAGCGGAGGAAGATGCGCAAGCAGGAAAATTTAGCGGGATCTGCCTGTTGGGACGAATGGACGCGATCGATAGCCAATCAGGAAAGATTATTAGTTCTGCGGCCGCCACTGCAGCGCTCCACCGGCTGAATGCCTATGCGCCGAAGATATTGGCTGATGATCGCGCATTGACATTGATGCACCGACTTTGGCTTGGGGCACACCTAGGAAATCGTGATCTCGACGAACGCCCGCACGGAATCGCCAGTACGCAAGCTGAGTGGAAAGAGCTCGAAATGATAACCGCTGGTCGGCGTCAGCTTTTGGGGAGACCCGTGTGCCGTACGTCAATTTCTGGCTCTCGGTTGCACTCGCCCATCAAGGTGATATACGTAGGGCCTTACAGATGACCGAAGAAGTTCAGGCAAACTCTCTAGCCTTTGGTCGGCGACGCCTAACGCCGTTAGTCTATTTGTCTGACGAGTGGGGTGCGCCAAAGCACTTGGCCGCTATTGTAAGACGGAGAGACGATGATGATCTCTTGACTGTGTTCGTTCCTGCGCTCGGGATAGAGGTTAAGATCCCCAAGCGTTATCAAGGCCCTTCCGCAATGAATAATCTTCAGAGGGGTGATGAACTTATTACGCTTGTGGCATTCAATTACTGGAATCCCATGGGAGTCGGAACCGCTTGGGCCGAGACCAATAAATCTGATTCTGCTACCGGCAACTGACGGATCGAGACACTGCAGCCGAAAAATGCCATGGGACGCGACGAAGCGCTTCAACTCGTAGGGAACATGCTTCAGGATTTTTCCTCATTTTCGTCAACGATAGGCGGCCTTGAGTTTTATGGAGCGTCACCGGAATTCAAGAATGTTCTGCGACTTTGCAACGAAGTATTAGGGTCGGCGTCAACCGAAGACCCTGTTCAGCGCCGGGCCTACATATTCTTGGAGCAATACCACGGCAAGACCTCTATCGCCAAATCTCTTGACACTGCGGCGAAGAACAGGGGCATTCAGTCTTTCTATCTCGATGGAACCCTAGGTCTCACCCAAAAAGAACTTAAAGATTTGAGACGGTCGAGAGATTCATTGATCTTGCTCGATGGTTTGCCTGCCTCTGCTTCACAACGTGGGACAGTTTTGGAACGTTTTAACGCTCTTTCGGGTAGAGCCATTCTCTTTTCTCCGTCTGAATACCACTCAGATGCAAATCTAGACGCACAGGTACAGACTGTCCGCCTTAGCCACGTTGACGATCGCCCCTTAGACAAGATTGCGTGGCTTATAGGACTCATTCGTGAGCTTTTCCGGAATGATACGAGTGCGGATTCTGGTGATCTTGTAACCGCAACAACACAGCTACCATCAAGTGCACTCGTGGCATTGTCAAAGGTAAGCCTTGGACCGAGGATCAAAGAATTGCCCGAATTAGCCGCAAGGTGTGCAGATATGATGCGCCTTAGAGTTCAACTTGGCCCCAGGGAGCGCTTGGGGTCGGAAGACTTGACGGGACTCTTCTTAGAATTTTATGCGCCTCCATTAAACACCGCGAACGGCGGGTTTCGGCTATGGGTCGAGGGAGAGACTGACAGTCGCCTTCTGAAGCTTGTTTCGAAGCTGGCATATGCTGCCAAGGGTGTTGATGTAGCAGAGAGCCTCTCGATCCTACCGCTTGGCTCAGGCAGAGATGGGGGGACAAGCAAGGTTCCGGAAATTGTCGTAGAGAAAAGCACTAGAAGAAATAGGGACCTATTTCTTTTCGACTGTGATCAACCTGGTCGGAATGCCAAAGAGAAACTTCAGATCTTGGACCAAGATGCCGTGTTGTTGGAACCACAGCTCTCATGCAGCAGGTGTGACACGGAAGTAGAGATCGAGGATTTTGTTAGTCTTTCGTGCTTGGACCGGTTTTATGAGCATCATTCGGCGTATCGTCCTGAAAAGGAAATCATCAGATATAAGGCGCCAACGGGGCGACGAGTCGTAGTGGAGGGTTCTCACAAAGAAGCGCTCATGCAGTGGCTGGAAGCAAACGCTGAATTTGCAGATGTAGAGAATATGTTTTTTCTTCTTTGCGAGATCCGAGACCGATTTTCACTCCGAAACCCACTGTCTCCCGCAGAAATGATCGCTTGGAAAAGGAGACTTCAGGTGGACCTCGAACCGCTCAAGCACCTTGGGAGTCGCCCGCGCCATTGGGTCCCGTAGGAGCAGATAGGGTCGGTAGAGGATGATGCTATCGGCGCCATTCGACCAAACGGCTTTACGAGCGCATTCGTTTTTTATAAATAGCCGTCATGGAACGTGCACACCGCTTTCGATCTGGTTTGAAATTGACGGCATTTCCCAGAAATAACTTACCCTTTTGTTCACGGTTTTCGGGAACGATATACCTTGCGTTGGCGCGGAGGATCCGTACCCTTATCGAAACAGGAGTAAAGGACCACTAGACGGCTCCGCGCCCGGATAAAGAGCCTCTCCGTTAGGCCGAGGGTATGCTGCGCTTCGACGTAAGTGTCGGTATTCTGGATGGCCCTGATGATCGCAAGTAGCTCGGGGTTCTGATTCTTGACGAATCTGAAGAACTCATCCACGAGGATGCCGTTCTGAATAGCTTGATCATAGCTCATCCCAAACGCCCCGCGTTCGCTGGCAAGCGCATAGATGTAATCCTCGTCGAGCTGCGTTCCATCCGGCTCCGGTGAATAGTAGCTGGACGTGTTGGACGCGCGAACGGGGTTCGACGCGGCCTTCTGCCACAGCGAGATAAGGCGGTTCGTCAGGATTATTTTGATGTAATTGAAGAAGCGAGGCTCTGAAGCGCCATAGGCAAGGTCCGGATTGAAGGTCTGAATGCGGTCCTTGCACCCATCTGGGAAGCCGTTGTAATCCAGGGCGCGGAACTTGGACTTATCGGGCAAGCTCATGAGGAATATGAGCAGCTCGTTCTCGTGGTCCTCACGTTCCGAATCGGTACTGTTGGGCCAGAAAAAACGGACACGGCCACGGACGTACCGGGGATGCCTCTCAAAGAACTCTTCGAAGCTGCGTGGAACGACGAACCCATCCTGTCCGATGAAGTGGCCGTCCTCGGAAATAGTGTACAAGTCGCCTGTCCACCCCGGCTTCTCAGGCGTGGCGACCTGCGCTTCCTGCACGGTTGGTACCGCTTCCATAAGGGGGAGCGGCGAGGGTGTTGTGTGTAGGATTCGGTGAAGTTGCGCGGTATATGAAAGGTTTGACTAGCTTCGACGCGATTGTCCATCGCAACAGTCTAAGAATCTCCAAATGCATCAGCTGGCATCAAGATAACACTGACTCGATGATTTCTCAGAATCAAAGAACTGATTTCTTGAAGCAATCGAAAGAGGCATCTGATCTCTGCTCTAGTGTGCGTGTTCAGAGGCGGGACCAGCTGCCAGGCACTATATTCTCAGCAAGCCGTCGCGGAGCTACTCTGTGACGGAACTGTGCCCTTCCAATCGAGACGCGATTCTTCCGGACACCAACTCGTAGATGTTTGCAAAGTTCGCTGCGGGCGCAGTCAGTCCATCCTCGGATCCGCGAGGGCCTATATCCCCCAGCAGCTTTTCAAAATTGGAGGGCCAATCCTTGAGCACGCTGACTGCCGCCTGCAATAGATGTCTGCCCATCTGTAATTTCGAACTTCTGTTCGCAGTTAGTCGCTGCCTTCCGAGAGAACGGACAAGAGAGAGTAGCGATTGCAGACTCATGGCGGCGAGTTGCTCGCAGGGCATGCATGAATCATTTCGAGGACCGGTTCGATCATTAAGGACTTTTTGCCGAATTAAGTCGAGGAGCCACAGATCCTGTCTGGAATAGGAGTCGCGGGGGACGTCAAAGGGAGCTCCCGCACTTGCACGTTAGTAGACCCGATCTTACCCAGCTCAGTCTCCTTCGGCATTTACCGCAGAACCACACAGCGGGCCGCTCGTGAACAGGACAAGCCACCATGAGTTCAATATGCCAATGTGCCTCAATGAATCCTTTCTCGGCGACACACGCTGGGCACACCCTTGCGCCAGTCAAGTTCAGGTCTCTCTTACTCACCCAGTTCCCTAATAATTGCATTGTTTCGGACTCGTCCCCTGAATCCTTGAATGCAATCTGGTCCAGAAGAGCGGTTTGACAATTCGCGATCGCGGCGAGCTTTGAACATTCAAAATTACTCGGCGAAATTTCGTCTGCCTTCATGCCAGCCAATCGATATAGATTCTGCGGAGAGGTATAGCCGTTTGCTTCGCTGAGACGCAGGACATATCCCTCGGATAGGGAGGGGTGCCGAACCAGTTTTGACGTGATCATGCGCCTACCGCTCCCTTTACAGATGCGATTACTCGCATACCAACTGCATCATCGGGAATCAAACTCTCTAGAGTTTGACTCGCACCCGAGAAGAGGTAGCATTTGTCCGCAAGGCGGATGAACGGCTGCAGGCCACCACGTCTCCTTGTTGGCACCAGAAGCATGTTGATGCCATTCTCTTCACAGCGACGCATCAGGGCTCTGCTGCTGGTACCTTCGCTTTTTGCGACAGATGCTAATGAAACGTATTGCCGTTTGAACACCTCGATGGAGTCATCCGTTATCCGCAGGCCTACGGGCGTTTCGCTCCCCTCAAGAAGACCTAAGCGCACCAAACCAGGAACGGTGGTCCCATCACAAACGAGAGATCTCGCCACCGCAGCCGGTGTGCTGGCGTTCCCTGCAGCTCTGTTACGAACATCTTCTACAAACCGGTGATATGCGGCGCGTTCTAACAACACCCCTCCAGGAGTTCCATCGGCATTGCCGACGACGGCAATCTTATCTGAAAGAACCGCTCGTAATATGTTCATCTTGATCTCCAGCGAGTCGTGGTGTCCTTGCATAACAACTCGCAGGGCGACGCAATCTTGAGCCACGCCGGAGGACGACTCGGAGCGTGGAGCGAGAGTCAACAGCCTCTGCCTGAAGGCTTCAATATCGAGTTCGTGGAATCCCGCTCGTGTTGGAAGTAGATGGTTGATTTCGTAAACACCGGCCTTCTTTAAAAACTGCAACAGAGACGCGGAAAGTCCCATGTGCTTTGCTGCATCTCTATTCCTGAATATCTTTCCGGGCGAAGTGCGAGGAACTTGACTTTGACTTGCGTCCACCAGAATGCGCTCAGCTTTGCCACACTTCACTCGCCTCGAAGAGGCTTTTGACTCCTCAGAAGTCGTGCAACGGTGCTTTGCTCCACTCCTATTTGCGTTGCGAATTCCGTCTGCGTCAGGTATCGCTTGGCAACATTTGTTCCCAATACCTTTACCAACTTGCGGTCGACAAAGCCTCGACCCCAATGGTTCATGGCAAAGTCTAGAAAAGCGACCTTCAGAAAGTCGGCATCCTCTCGCGGCCTGATTGCTTCGCTCTTAAACAAGGCATGATAGATGCTTGCAAACTGCTTTCTGACGCCGCCGGCAGTGGTTACCGGAAGCCTTTGACCGATATCTACAAACAGTTCGATGAAGTGTTGTGGCCAGTTCATCAGGACGTGTGAGGCTTTCTCTACCGCTCGTCGTTTATCGTTCCAGCTAGTCGAACGATTGGCGATCATACGATGCTTTCCAAGTGTGTGGACAACTGCCAGTAGTGAGTGCAGACTCATCTTCATGAGCTGATCTTGTGGCAGCGATGCTAGGTTTTCTGCGGGCACCGGAAGCGCCAGTACTGTTCTTCTGATCGCGTCGAGCAGGCTTGCTTCTGACAGGGATATTGAAGGTAGTTCGCCGTCCTGCAGGTTGCCGCCGCACTTGCATTCCAATAGGCCCGGCCTGAACCAGCTCAGGCGCTTGCCGCACTTAGGGCAGGTCGAGAGTGCCAAACACTGATGGATAGGACAGGCCACCATGATCTCCAGGTGCCAGTGCGCCTCAATGAATCCCTTCTCGGAGACACATTGAGGGCAAAGCTTCGGCTTGGTTACATTTAGATCCGTCGGAACCAAGCGATGGCCCAGCAGCCGAGAGCAACGCTGGTGGTTAGCCGATTGTGCAAATGCAATGCCGTCCAGTTGGGACACAGGACACCCGGCAATCTTGGCCAAGCTCTCAACTCTGATGCCCGTGGTTCTCATCTCGTTCTGTCTCATCCCGGCCAATCGATATACGCTCCACGGCGAAGGGTAGCCATTGTTCTCGCTCAGTCGTAACACGTACCCAAGGAGGCTCTCAGTTCGATGCGGAGTTGGATGCCGGACTAGAAGCGGGGTGCTCATCGAGTCACCAGTTCGGCATTGAGAGACTTGTCTCTTGGTTTCTTGAATCCGCGTAGCGTCGGCGTCGGCGAGATGGCGGTGACCATACCTACCTTTCCGGCGCGATCGAGAATGTCCACATTTGCAACTAGTGAAAAGCCGCGATCAAATGGCTTGAGAAGATCATGACTCGTCGCGTTGGACCATATTGCCTGCCCATGTGCAATGTTTAGGTCCTCAAGCGTTATGGACGTCTTGTTGCCATCGACTGCGTTCCGCACGGCCTGTCTCAGAAGCTTCGCTAAATAGCCAATTAGACCTCCAGTTGCGCAGTAAAATCGGAAGGCCAAGCCCTCTTCATGAAACGGTGGAAGTTCGTATTTCTTGGAGAGTCGGTTATGGAATTCCTTCAGAATGCCCATAAATTCCCTTCGTTGATTCAGATCCTGCCACCAGAACCTCGGCAATTGCACCGGAGCGAGAAATCTCCTGCGCAATTGTTCATTCTGGTTAATAACGGACGCGCAGGAAGGAAGACCCGCCACCACGAGTATTGAGTGCGTGTCGTCGATCAAGACCTTGAGCCAATCTGCGATGTTGTACATAATTTTTTGTTTGTCCTGATCGTAAAAATGCTGAAACTCATCGATCATCACCATCCGTGTCCCTGTTCCTTTCATCAGCACCCGCAGGCGCTTAGATTTTTCATGCTCAGTACCCCGTTCCCAATCGGGGTCCTTGAGGGCCGCCAACATCGCCCCAGCAAGGCTCTTAACCGTTGGTTGGGGAGGCACTGTCGCTGACAGGATCGGGACGCGCCAGCCTTCGTTGGTATGGATGGATTGGTAATTAGCTCTGAAGCTCTCTAGTACACTTGTCTTTCCTGTGCCAGATTCTCCGGTTATTGCGACTCCTTCCGCTTCCGCCTTTTCACCCGAGAACTCAAAGCACTGCCGAATCTGTCGCTCTGCGTGGAGGAAGGCCGTATGTGGGATTACGACTTGATCGACAATCGTTACGTAGCTATTCGTCTTCATATCCGCCCTTGTACCTTGCTGTGAATGTTGGAAGATCGTCGGAAAGGTCTTGTGCGCCCGGATCTGGGGGACCACCAAACGGGCTTGCAAGAGAGTACGAATCCGCCGCCACAGAGTTGCTGGCAGCAGCGTTTGATGAACTTCGGGATGGGATCGATGTTGTCTCGTGTGACTCTCTATGTGCTCTGGCCTTCTCCGACCCTTCTAGATAGCGCCCAACACGCTTGCCCATCCGTTTGCGCTTAAGTGATGCGTCCTCTTCGATCCGCCGCGAAATGTCTTGGCTTACCTGCAGCCGCCCAGCTGAACCCTGATCAAGATCAGCATTTTCTCTTTGTCTTTTCTTGTTTACCCTGTGTGCCCAGAGACTAAGGCCTTTGGCATAATCGAGCTCTAGTGCCGGAACCTCGAATGGTTCCGAGACTTTCGGCCATAGCACATAAAGGGAACCTAGATCGCTTTCGTTGACACGTATTTCAACTTTAAGATCGGCCCTCTCTAATCGCCTCAATTCGTGAATAGCGGGCGAATAGTAGATTAGGCTCTCGAACTCTATCCCCTTGTGTGTCAAAGAGCGCCAATATGCGCTACCGGTGACAGCATCAAGCTGGGTCGACTCATCTGGGTAGCGGATATCCTCAGGACTAATACTGGATGTCCACATTTTGGAGGGCGTTGTATCTATCGACCGGTGGGGCCGTTGATGATACTCGTCGGCAATCCATTGCATGATATTCCTCTTCAAAGTCGAGAGGGTTACGCAAGCATGCTTCGCTGAATCGTAGTCTCCCTTCTCCTCGATGCTCCTGAAGGTCGTGCCTGGAACGCCCTCGGTAACTGCACGATTGAGTGTGCCTAAAAATCGCTCGATCTTCCCCTTGAACCAGGGCGTACGACAGGGTGACATGACTATATTGATGCCAAGAGAATTGCATGCCTTTTCTAGGCTAGTGCCGTGAAACTCAAGACCACCGTCGACAACCAGATTGCGCATTACGCCATGTGCTGGCCACTCCGACTGGATTTCCGGATATTCGCTCTTGAGCCTCACCTTGGGACGAAGGCAGTCATTTAGGCAGAGTTGAACAGTCTGATAGCCAGGCGGATTAAATCCCACATAGATACCCAGGATGCAGCGGGAGAAGTCGTCTATGCAGGCTGTCACATGTGGCCTGCCAATCGTTTTGGACGTCTCATCGTCTACAACCTCGATATCGAGTTGCGTATGATCGATCTCTGCTCGTTCAAGGGGGCCTCAGTGACAACATGCCCTTTGACGGAGCGAAAGGCTTTACGGGCTGACTCGTGGCCGTACCGTGCTGCATGCTTATCGAAGGCAGGGATGTGTTGAACGAGCCGCTTTACAAGTCGCCGGGTTGGCAAAGGAAGTGCCAAACTGGGCAAACGATGTTTGTTCTCTTCTAGGACCCTACTCTTGGCATATTCCAACGTTTTCTGAATAGTGTTGCGCTCTCTCCGCAAATATCTGGCCTCGATGGCTTGATTGCAAATCTCAACCACCGTGGAAGGATAACGATTCAGGCGGTTGCCTTTCCCTCTTGTGTCGTTGACGAGCACGCGGTAGTCGCCGTTTGCCGCTTGGTAGCGGCGCTTCCAGAGATACACTGTCGAGTAACTGGGAGCCGTATCTGGAATCTTGATCTTGTTCCAGAGGTCTGCGATGACTCGTTCAAGAGATGTGCGTGAGTTTGGAACCTTGAGCGCTTCTCGCACATAGGTAAGTCTCAATACTGCTAGTTCGTGATCTTGCGAAGATATTGACAAGTTTGCTGGACCGCAGTGAACGACGTTGCCGCTGCTTGGAAACACGAGTGTTTTGTCGTCATATTTAATTAGAAGTTCGTTCTCCTCAAACTGAGCAAAGCACCCCGTTCGGGTATGCACCAACTGCCAGCGCGTAGAGGTGATTTTGCTTAGGAGGCGATGCTCTACCCCGTCAATCTTTACGAGTGCATTTTTTCGAACGCGCAAGCACCCATTTCAGATTCCAGCCTTTCCGGTAGTGAACCGAGTGTCGGCAGACCATGTCGCATTCATGTCCAGGGACAATGTTCCATTGAGCGCGAGGTGGCACAGAATCTCCCTGCCTCTTGAGCCATATGCCCCGGCGCAGGCATCCGACCAGACCAATGCGCCGCATCGCTTGAGGGCTAACCTTATGAACTCCTGCTCGCACTCCGTGACGGTGTCTCGACCAAAGCTAAGCAGCCGATCCGCATTTCTGAGGCGCGGTTGTCTCGCGAGCTCGTGGTCGAGAACGACACGGTAGGAATAGCCCCACCTCGGAAGATGTTGCGCAAGCAACGTCGTCCGCGAAGCTACTTCAGGCCGAATGGCCTCGGCCTCAGGCTTAATCTCCCACAGTTTTTTGCAGCCTTTGGTCTCGACGAGAATGTCTGGAAAGTGGGTTTTAGATACTCCGTCGTGGACGTACAAAATCTTGCATGGCTGTTCAGCGAAGCGTGTTACTTCTGGATCGCAGTCGAGCAAGCGGAATGCGTTAAGTTCGTTCAGAGACTCCCACTGGAGCATCCTACCCATCTTCCAGCTCGGATACTTACCCGTCGAGCGGCTTTGCGACCGCGTCACCACTTTGCGAGCTCGAAGCTGCCCTGGCTCAGGAAACTCGATGCTTTGGATCGCGGAAATTGTTGCCAGAACTGCACCATCCGGCCTGCCTAACTTCTGGATGGGCACCCTTCTGTCGATTGGTCGCCCAGTTCCTCGGGCTTGTGAGCGAGTTACAACTTTCCGAGATCGAAATTCCCCAGGTTCCGAGAAGCGGATATCTATGATAGATTGTGATATCTGGTCGACAAGATGCGGCCAGTCTGCTTGCGAAGTATGTGTTGTTAGTTTCTTAGCGGTAGATAAAATTGTCATACGTTAACATCGGGACCTGAGGTCGATTTATGGAGTCGATCGTAAAAATATTTTGAATTGTTTCTGCAGTAGAGGAGTTCTACCTGGTCGCCCACCGTGTTAACCAGTGATGTTGGCTGGGGAGTTACATGCTGAGATACGATGAGAGCCTGACATTTACTATGGCGAGGCAGGTACTTGTAACCAAGACGGAGAAGATCACAGTGAAGTAAACTGGCCCTTCTGCTGACCTCTGGATTTAGAGCTTCCATTTCCAATGGAATTTCTCGCAGTTTCTCTACATCATTGATTTCCGCGAGATGGCGATGACGGATCCCATCAAGGCTATCGTGGATTTCACGTGGCTGTTCGTATAACGCCGTTACATTCGGATTGCTGTCGAGCCGTCTGAAAGCATTGAGTTTGTTCTTGGACTCAGCGTGCATGATCCTCAGCATTTTCCAACTTAGATATTTCACAGTTACTCTGGGGAACCTCTGCGTAGGCGTCTGACTTTCTGGGGTCAGGGAGTGGGCATGGAAGATGCGCGGGTTTTGGTTGGTTTGATGCTGTTGGAGGGCTAATTGGAACGCGCATCCGCCCGTTTTCCGGGGCTTCCAGGCGCACTACTGCCCAAGGACTGCCAGACGTTTGCGGTGCAGGTACAGGTTCACCAGCGCGAAGTTCGCGCACAGGCGGTGATGGTTCTTCGCGATGCCTCTGTATCTCACTTTGTCGAAGCCGAAGATGCGCTTCAGGATCCGGAACGGATGTTCTACCTTGGCCCGCACCCTCGACTTACTCCGGTTCTTCTTTTTCTGTAACTCGTCGACATAGTTTTTGAACTTCGTCCGCTTGCAGGTCATGTCCTGTGCCTTCGGAGCGGCCTCTTGGATGGCGTCGGTCTGGCCCTGATAGCCGCCGTCGCCCCACACCTTACGCTCTTGGCCGTGCAGCAGTTCCGGTAACATGTGGCAGTCCGCCACGCTGGCTGCGCTCGTCGCCACAGAGTGGACGATGCCCTCCCTCGCGTCCACGCCGATATGCGCCTTCAGGCCGAAGTACCACTGGTTGCCCTTCCTGGTCTGGTGCATCGCCGGGTCGCGCTCGCCACTCGCGTTCTGGGTCGACGAAGGCGCATGCAGGATGGTCGCATCGACAATCGTGCCCGTCGCGATCCGGATGCCCCTGGCATCCAGATGCACGTTCACCGCATCCAGCATCAACCCGCCCAGCTCGTGCCTCTCCAGCAGATGACGGAACCGCAGGATGGTCGTCTCATCCGGCGCAGGCGCAATCCCAAGGTCCACGCCAACGAACCGCCGCAGCGCCGCAGACTCGTACAACGCCTCTTCCACCCCAGGGTCCGACAGATTGAACCACTGCTGCACAAAGTAAGTCCGCAGCATGATCGCCAACCCTACCGGCTGCCGTCCCTTGCCCGCCTTCGCATAGTGCGGTCGTACCAGGGCTTCCAGCGCAGACCATGGAACCACCTGCTCCATCTCGTCCAGAAACAACTCCCGCCGACTCTTCCGCCCGTACTTCTCAAACACACCCTGACTCGACAGACTCTGCTGCTTCATCGCAATCTCCTCGCAGCTATCAGATTAATCAATCAGGCAAGCGATGCAGAACTTGTGCAGACTCTCCCTGGAGTGAGACTGGCTTGCGCCTTCCGCAACCTCAACTGGCTTGACTTCGGACCGGAGAGGCGCGATAGATTGAGACTGCCCGTTTCACAAAACGATCTATATCGTTTTGTGAAACGGAGTGACATTTACTGTCGTTTGTAGATATTGCCCGTGTCATAACCTGAGCCACAAGGCCGCGTCTATGGACTCGAAGTGAGAAATATTTTCCCGTCGGGCTCCGTTTGCGCAGGGAGTTCTCGGTTTCTTTTTCGTTCACATCCTTTAACATGGTGGGTCGCACGCACGCGGACTCGCGATCCATAAACGCCTCGAAATACCTGCAAGAGGGACCGAGACGAGGGCGGCCTGTAGCCGGGCATTAGGGTGATAGTGCTCATTACGTTCACTAAGTGGTTATAAGGACAAATGGAGCAGTTTTGACGAAAAGATTTGTGGAAAACTGGTGGAAAAGCGCTTCGCTCTAGAAAGCGATGACTAGTAGTGCCGATTAGCCGTTCTATCCACTTCCGGTATAGCCTTCCCACTTACACTGAATGTGATTTGCGGATTCAACAGAAAATAGTTTGGGATTTTACAGAAGGCGATGGGAGTTATGCATTTGCCATAGTTAAACCTCGACGATGTCCTGATAGCTCTTTGGTTTGATTTAAAAACGAAATTTCGTCGCGATATGACATTAAGTTCGAAATGAGGAGCGCGTGCACGATTGCCTTGCTCACGATCCAGGCAAGTCGGAGATGTCGTCGAATTGCAATCGCTCCAATCATGGACGCAAGCTGAGTTCATCGTCGGCTAGGTTTTCACCGGACCAGATGCTTCGTCCCCGGATGAAGTCGAAAGAGACCGCTGCAGCTTCTCTGCGAAAGAACTCAAATGTGTTCCTTCGATAGCTTTTGCGGGAGGTGGCCGCTGAGGATCAGGATTGCCCCTCATCCGCCGAACCACAGCGGCGTGGATCCGTGCAGTATTGCGGGCGTCAACCAACGCGCAGTGTGGGACACCATCAAACTCCAATCCAAGTAATTTGACTGCGTTTCTAAGGCTTGGTCCATCCCTCAAGAGAAGGAGATTTTGAACGAAATGCGCCAGGTCCAGAAGGTGACGCAAGGGGCTCTTGAGCCCATGCGATCGACAGGCGTCCGCGATAAGCCCAGCGTCGCCACCCCAAGTACAACAAAGCGCCTTCTGGGGATTGAATTCCTGTGTCACCAAATCGAGGACTTCAGCGAACGGGCGTGCCGAGCGAATGTCATCCGTTGTGATCCCGGTGAGATCGGTGCATTGGGAACTGATCTCCCATCGACGCGGGCGTATGAAATGTGATTTTTCGCGAGTGATCGTAAGCGCCATCAGATCCATTTCAACGATCCCTATCTCAACAATCTCTTGCTTCATACCTGGTGGTGGTGGACCCGACCAGCAAGTTAATTCGATATCTATATATATGGCTCGGTGATGCTGCTCCAGATCGTGCACTGTCATGTTGCTTCACTGTTCCTCAATAGGGGGTGATGACCACAATAGGCGAAGAAGAATAAACAAGCCGCAGCGATAGCATTCTCTAAATCGATGAGCGACTGGGCTAGTTGAGCTTCTTTCAGATCGATTGACCTGCATAGTTCCCGTGGGGCGGAATTAGCTCCCGCCCCAGCGCAGGTTGTTACCGGCGGATATTTGAACGGTAGACAACAGGGAGAGCGTAGAGTGCGGCCGTTATCTGGTCGTCCGAAGCATCTGGGTCCGTCAGAGCAAGGGCGGAGGGTGTGACACCGACGCCGCTGACGGCCCAAGTCTGGGCAGAATGGTCGTAGCGCACATCAGCCACGATGTTAGGAAACATGCGAATTTCTCTACCATTTTCACAGTCACCCACGAATGTGTGAGTGTCCAGCATGTGCTGCAGATAATCATTGTGGGTAGCGCAAGTGCCGTCCGCCCAACGCACAGAACTGGGCAGTTCAACGGACATATCCTGGCTTGGGTTCCACTTAGCGATAAGCTCCATTGGCGAGATGCTGTTTTTCATCCTTCTCCTCATGTTGATTGCATTAGTCTTGTGTAGAAGTGACCTTCATTTGAATCACTATAGAGCTTTTATAGCTCCATTGAGCTTACATGTCAAGACCTGATGCACCAAAAGATTTGACGATCGACTGGAAGTCGGTGGGACGCCGGATTCGGGAACTCCGTGGATTCGACACAAAGCAGTCGGAGCTGGCTGACGCGGTCGGAGTTGCGCAGAGCTATGTCTCTGCGATCGAGCGCGGGGAGAAGGAATGTGGGGCAGTAATCCTGTTTCGGATCTCGAAGCTCTATGGGAAATCCATCGAATGGCTACTGACAGGGAACGACTCGGAAGTCCGTTGAGACAATCTGCAGACCTGCTGCAGTGATCAGGCTTTGGTTCGGAACTAGATATCGATCGCCGGTACCGCCTATACTTTGCACATACCTAAATCGACCTCTCGCTTGATAGATCTATTCCATATCTGTAACATTCTAAGCAGCTTACGAGATGATAAATTTTCTCGCCTGAGTGGCGGCATGTGAGGCCGTCTGCGAGGATCTCTCACGTCATGTGCGAAAGCACTCAAATTAGTCGATCGCGCGGCAAAGGCCACTAACAAGAACAGTTTTCAGGAAAGCATTGATGCAAAATACGCAGCACCAAAATCTCGTCGGGTTCATCTGGAATATCGCGAATAAATTACGTGGTCCGTATCGTCCTCCGCAGTACCGCCGCGTGATGCTTCCCCTGATCGTTTTACGCCGCTTTGATCTCGTCTTGGCGGAAAACAAGCAGAAAGTTCTGAATGAAAAGAAGCGACTTGAAGATAAGGGGATCACCGGCGCTGCTCTCCAAAAGTCGCTGTCGCGCGTAGCTGCGAAGGACCGCAAGCAGGAATTGTTCAATACCAGCGGCTTCACTTTTGAGAAGCTTCTAGGGGATGCTCCCAACATTGCGGGCAATCTAATTGCTTACATTCAGGGATTCTCGCCGCGTGCCCGTGACATCTTCGATAAATTCGAATTTGAGGCTGAAATCGCCAAGCTCGACGAAGCCAACCGCCTATTCCTGATCATCAAGGAATTCTGCTCGCCAGATATCGATCTGTCCCCGCAGCGCTTGTCCAACCTGCAAATGGGTTATCTATTCGAAGAGCTCGTACGCAAGTTCAACGAGCAGGCCAATGAAGAAGCCGGAGATCACTTCACCCCGCGCGAGGTCATTCGGCTTATGGTGCAGTTGTTATTCGTCGGCGAAGAAGATATTTACGCAAAACAGATTTACCGCAGTGTCTACGATCCCACAGCTGGCACCGGCGGGATGCTGTCTGAATCAGAGAAGTTCATCTGCGGTGATGGAGTTCATACGGGCCTTAATCCTGAAGCGAACATCGAGTTGTTCGGCCAGGAATACAATCCCGAGTCCTACGCCATCTGCTGCTCGGACCTCCTGATCAAAGACGAGCCGATCAACAATCTGATCTATGGCGATACTCTCGGCATCAAGGACGCCAAGAACAAGACCAACGGCTTTGTTGCGCATGACGGGCACCAAGACAAGAAATTTCACTATATGCTATCCAACCCTCCATTCGGAGTGGAATGGAAACCGGAAGAAGACTTCGTTAGAGAAGAGTACAAAGAGCAAGGCTTCTCAGGCCGTTTTGGCGCTGGTTTGCCGCGCATCAACGACGGGGCGCTCCTCTTTTTGCAGCACATGATCTCGAAGATGCACAACCCACCCAAACTCGGTGGAGACGGCTCCAAGATCGCCATTGTTTTTAACGGCTCCCCTTTGTTTACCGGTGATGCAGGCAGCGGTGAAAGCAATATCCGTCGCTGGATTATTGAGCGCGATATGCTGGATGCTGTAGTAGGCTTGCCTGACCAGATGTTCTACAACACAGGTATCTACACTTACGTCTGGATCGTGACCAACAAGAAGCCTGCTCATCGCCAAGGCAAAGTGCAATTGATCGACGGTACTCGTCACTTCATAAAGATGAACCCAAGCCTTGGTAACAAGCGCAACGAGCTGTCAGATGACCACATCAAGGAGCTGGTACGCCTCTACGCCGAATACGAGCACGATGCGGAAAGCGAAGTTCTGGTTGATGGCAAAGCTGAACGCCGCATCTGCAGCAAAATTTTCGATAACCGTGGATTTGGGTTCCTCAAGATGACGGTGGAGCGTCCGCTTCGTCTCAATTTCCAAGTGAGCGCCGAGCGCATCGCCAGACTCGATGCCCAGAGCGCTTTCAAAAACCTGGCGAGCAGCAAGAAGCGCAAGGATGACGCTGCCTATCGTGCGGAGATTGAAGAAGGACGCAAGATGCAAGCAGCCATCAAGGTGGCTTTGGACCGGATGGACGGAGAGACACTTTATCGAAATCGCCGCGCGTTTGAAGATGTTCTTAACACAGGGATGAAGAAGGCGAAAATCAAGCTCGAGGCACCGATCCGGAAAGCGATTCTTGCAGCGCTTTCGGAGCGAGACCCGAAAGCCGACATCTGCTTCGACGCAAAAGGCGACCCTGAGCCCGATCCTGAAATACGCGATACCGAACTCGTACCGCTTCCTAGCGACATTTCCCTTCCGTTGCCGCTTGGCTACGACAGTGAAACAGGCCATGACAATCTGCTGGCCCTGGTGCAAGCCCACTGCGAGGAGTACCTCAAGACGGAGGTTCTTCCCCATGTACCCGATGCCTGGATCGATCACAGCAAGACCAAGGTCGGCTATGAAATCCCACTGACGCGGCACTTCTATGTCTACCAACCGCCGCGTCCCTTGGATGTTATCGCTGGCGAAATCAGTCAGCTCGAAAAGGACGTCATGACAATGCTGAGTGAGGTGCTGTGATGGCGCAGTACCCACCATATCCGAGCTACTCGAAGTCTGGCGTACCTGAGGCTTGGGGATACAAGCGTTTGCGATTTTCTTTGACGATGAATCCGAGCAAGAGCGAGATTAGTCTTTGTCAATCAGATCAAGTCTCATTTGTACGTATGGATGCAGTCGGCGAGTATGGAGGAATCCGCCTAGTTGAAGAGAAAGCGTTGGCGGAAGTGAGTAGTGGCTACACCTACTTTCGCGACGGTGATGTCGTCGTTGCCAAAATAACTCCATGTTTTGAAAATGGGAAAGGTGCCTTGGCAAAGGGGCTCAGAAACCAAACAGCTTTTGGGACAACCGAACTGCATGTATTGCGTACCTCGCCCGAACAGCTTGATCCAAAATTCATTTTTTATCTCACCATATCCCACAAGTTCCGGAAGCTTGGTGAATCAGAGATGTATGGGGCAGGTGGGCAAAAACGTGTTCCCGAAACGTTTTTCAAGAACTTCAGAGCTGGCATGCCTCCGCTCGAAGAGCAATGGACCATCGCACGCTTCCTTGATTTCAAAATGGAGCAGATCGATGCACTGATCGCGAAACAACAGACATTGTTGGAGAAGCTAACCGAAAAGCGTACGGCGTTAATCAGCCATGCGGTCACCAGGGGCCTTGACCCGTCTGTTCCCATGAAAGATTCAGATGTCGAGTGGCTGGGCAAACTTCCGGCGCATTGGAATACAAAGCGCCTACGTTTTCTGACCAACATGACGGGCGGAATGACTCCCAGTACTGGGAACTCAGAGTATTGGGGTGGAGACATTCCCTGGATCTCACCTAAAGACATGAAAAGTGAGGTGCTCGGGGGCTCAATCGATACGCTTACAGAGCAAGCACTTATCGAGACAGGGATACCTCTTCACGAGCATGGAAAAGTACTGATCGTCGTGCGTGGAATGATTTTGGCGCACACCTTCCCAGTTGCCATCAATTCGGTACCAACGACCGTAAACCAAGATATGAAGGCTATCGCCACAACCTTGGATAGCAAGTACCTTGCGATTCTGCTCAGAGGAATTCAGCAGCTAGTCCTGAGTGTTGTCGAGGAATCTGCTCATGGCACTAAGGTGCTGCGTACGGATGTGTTCAAGAACATACATCTTCCGGTGCCACCTCTAGCGGAACAGGGTGAAATCGTCGCGACAGTATGCAACCTCACTAATAAAATCGATAACCAAAAAAACACGTTCAGAGGATCATTGACCATCTTCAAGAGTATCGTTCTGCTCTGATCACGAACGCCGTCACTGGCAAAATCGACGTGCGGAGTGTGCCTATCCCTCCATCGACGATGCCAGCCCTAGCGGCGGCGGAGGAGTGACCAGATGGCCTTAAACGCGCAGGGATACTTCAACTGCCTAAAGTCTTACCTGAACACCAATCATTACGGTGAACCCCAGGCCGGGCAGGATGAAATCGTGCTGAGGGAAAAGGGATACGGTGAAAATGGCAGTAAACCCATTGAATATAAGGTGAGACTACAGACGGCGGGCGAGGTCCTTGTGATTAGGCTTGATTCTAAGAAAAACGGATCTTCGCCACCACTGTTTCATTTTCTCGACGACAACGCCAAGCCTTGGTCGAAGCGCTGCGATTTCGTGGTGTTCAATCTGCGTGAAGGCAAGCTTTTCACGTACTGCCTTGAGTTTAAGTCCGAGAGCATTCCTCAGGATGTGCCAGCTCAGTTGCAGGCCAGTGTGGATTGGTTGAAGGCGTTGCATGCTACGGTCAACGCTTATACCGCCAAACGCAGCAAATTGCAGGTAACCAGATATGTGCTGAGCAATCATCCAGACGCGAGCCCGTACCTAGATGTAGAGAGAAAGTACCTGCAACGTGACCACACGATTCGCCATTACCGCTACTCTGATGTGAACGGTATGTCTCTGGCAGATCTGGAGAACACCAACGTTGAGGTGATTCGCTAGAAGCGAATCAGCCTCTGCACAAGGATCGACATGCATAGAGAAATCGACTTTGAGAACGACATCGAAGACACGCTGACGACCAGTGGCGGATATGTTAAAGGTGTCCCGAGTGCGTATGATCCGGAGACCGCCTTATTTCCAGCTGATGTGGTGGCCTTTGTGCAGAAGACGCAGCCCCAGATCTGGACGAGGCTCACGCAACTAGACGCGAGCAAGGCACAAGCGATCCTGCTCGACAGCCTGGTCAAGGAACTGGCCGCCAAAGGCGCATTGGCGGTGCTTCGTGGGGGATTCAAGTGCGTCGGAAAAACGGTACGACTGGCTTATTTCGCACCCAATACCGGACTGGACCCCACGGCCACGGAACGATACGCGGACAACTGCCTTACCGTTGTGCGCCAAGTTCCGACCAAGAGCGGAGCGATACCAGACGTAGTGCTGGTGGTGAATGGGCTGCCAGTGGCAACGATAGAACTGAAGAATCCGATGTCAGCAACTCGTTGGAACGTGGAGCACGCCAAGTATCAGTATCGTTTTGAGCGCGATCCAAAGGATTTGCTGTTCGCTTTCGGGCAGCGCTGCCTTGTGCACTTTGCCGTTGATACAGAACTCGTATTCATGACCACGAAGCTCGAAAGAAAAGATACGTTTTTCCTGCCCTTCAACCTTGGCTTTGAGCATGGCGCAGGAAACCCGCCTGTAGATGGAGACGTTCGCACCTCCTACCTCTGGCACAAGGCTTTGGTGCGCGACAGTTTTATGGATATTCTGGCGCGTTTTATCCACCTCCATATCGAAGAAAATACAGTCGTGACGGAGAGAGGCATCAAGCGGAACCGCAAAGAGTCAATGATCTTTCCGCGTTTTCACCAGTTGGATGCGGTGCGTACTCTAACTGACCATGCCCAGACCCACGGGGCGGGGCACAATTATCTGATTCAGCATTCGGCGGGCTCAGGTAAATCGAACTCGATTGCTTGGCTGGCACACCGTCTCTCTAGCTTGCACGACATCCATAACGAGAAGATCTTCCATTCGGTGGTTGTGATTACAGACCGGCTCGTACTCGATCAGCAGTTACAGGACACCATCTTTCAGTTCGAGCACAAGCTTGGCGTGGTGCAAAAAATTGACGAGGACACACAGCAACTGGCAAAAGCGCTCGCAGACGGTGTTCCTATCATTATCTCTACTATCCAAAAATTTCCGTTCATCACGCAGGCCATTCGTACGATGAAGGGGAAAGGCCACTCGGTGATGCTCTCCACTGCGGGCAAGCGCTTCGCTGTGATCGTGGACGAGGCCCACAGCTCGCAAAGCGGCGAAACTGCAATGGAGCTGCGCAAAATCCTCAACAAAGATGGCATTGAGGCGGCAGTTGCCGAGCAAATGCTCGACTTGGACGACGACGAGTTAAGTGAGGAAGCCAAAAAGGAACTGCTGCGCGAGCAATTGAAACGTACCAAGCAGCCCAACCTTAGCTTTTTTGCTTTTACGGCGACCCCCAAATTCAAGACGCTGTGCGTATTCGACGAGGCGGGCCTGGATGGCAAGTCCCCGTTCCATCACTACAGCATGCGCCAAGCCATCGAAGAGGGCTTCATCCACGATGTCTTGAAGTATCACACCAGTTACCGGCGCTACTACAAACTGATCCAGAAGGTCGAGGACGATCCCGAGCTACCGAGACGCAAGACAGCCCGCGCACTAGCGCGGTTCGTGGAGTTCCACGACTACGAGATTGCACAAAAGGTGGAGGTGATCGTCGAGCACTTCCGTACCCATACACGCCACAAGATTGGTGGGCGAGCCAAAGCGATGGTGGTCACCGGCTCGCGCGAGCATGCCGTGCGCTACAAGCTTGGGTTTGACAAATACATCAAGGAAAAAGGCTACGCGGATATCAGATCCTTGGTAGCCTTCTCGGGCGAGATCATGCTTAAGGAGTACGGTGACAAGAAATTTACCGAAATTGGAATGAACAACGGCATCAAGGAATCTGAGCTGCCTGAGAAATTTAACACAGAAGAGTATCAAGTATTGTTGGTGGCAGAGAAGTACCAGACCGGCTTCGATCAGCCCCTTCTACACAGCATGTACGTAGACAAAAGGTTGTCAGGCATTCAGGCCGTACAGACGTTGTCACGTCTCAATCGTACGACGCGAGGCAAGACTGATACCTTCGTGCTCGACTTTGTGAATGAGCCAGACGAAATCTATAAATCATTCAAGCCGTACTACCAAGTGACACCCAAGGGGAGGACACTGACCCGCAGCAGCTCAGTACTTTAGCTCATACCCTAGCGAGTTGGAGGGTGTTTACCGCAACTGAGGTGAACGAATGGTGCGAGATCTGGTTTCGAAACCGGATGAACCCGACGGGCGGCGAGCATAAGCAACTAAATGGCTTATTAGACCTCGCCGTAGAGCGTTTTAAACAGCTGAGGGAAGAAGACGGAAACTTGTTCAAGAGTCAATTGGCGAGTTTTCGCAATCTTTACAGCTTTGTTTCACAGATAATCCCTTACCAGGACTCTGACTTTGAAAAACTCTACACGTATGCACGCTTCTTGCTGACGAAACTGCCGCAGACTTCGGATATCCGAAGAATTGAGATTGATGACGAAGTAGAGTTGAAGTTTTATCGCCTCCAGAAAATCAGTGAAGGGGCGATAGATTTGAAGGCGGGTGAGGCCGAGGCCCTTAAGGGACCGACCGATGTCGGTACCGGCCAGCCGGATGAAGACGTGCAACTGTCAACGTTGGTGGGTAAACTGAATGAACGTTTTGGCACCGAGTTCACTCCAGCTGATCAACTTTTTTTGAACAGGTTCGTGAAACTGCTGTTGCCAATGAGCAACTGCGTCAGGCAGTGATGACGAACACCATCGAAAATTTTGAGCCGGTTTTCAATAAGGAGCTGGAAAATTTGTTTATTGATCGAATGGATGGCAACGAAGAGATATTCGTCCGATTGATGAACGACGAAGCCTTCCGCAGCATAGCAGCAAGCCACCTCATGCGTGCTGTCTATACCCAGGTCCGGGCAGCTGACGATCACAATTCATACAACAGTTCTACTATCGTGCGGCTCACTCAGGAGCGAACGTGATCACTTCTTTCCTTGGTCAGCGAAAGCACGCCCGGACCAATAGACCCAATCTCTTACTCTGCTGCTGCTAAAAACACCCCAAAAGCGCTTTAGGCTTATGGGGTGTCGACTTTAGCTTTATGGGGTACAACTTCAACCTTATGCGTAAACCCACACACAACCCCACATCAACCCACATGAGGTTCATCAGCTGCAGCCGCTGGTGCTGCCGCAGGACATGCAGCGGTAGCAGGATCCGCTGCGGGTCATGATGGCTCCGCAGGTGGCGCAGGACGGTGAGTCGCCCATCTCGTACATGGACTTCATGGCGTCGGAGGCGTGGTAGATGCCGCGGTCTTCGAGGGAGAGGTTGTCCGTTGTCCGTTGTCCGCTCTCAGTCAGGCCGCTGCGGGCTGCGAGATCGGGGGCGATTCCCTGTTGGGGTGGGGTGGTGGGGTGGGTGTGCTCGTGGCTGTCGTAGTCGCCGGTTGAGGCAGAAAGATCCAAGCTGTTGGTGGCTGGGCCGGCGGCTTCGGGATCCTTCGCTCCGCTCAGGATGACAGCAGAGGCGTGGAGGTTGGGGAGGACTGAGGACTCGATGCGGTTGACGGGTGCCGAGGTGCTGGAGGGTCCGGTCAACGTGGACGATTCGATGCGGTTGTTGGGGGCGTTGACGGTGCCTTCTACGGGGATGCTGGTTGGGATGCTGGCGTGGCCCTGGCTTTGGGGGTGAGGCCGGCGAAGAGGTCGAACTGGTGTCCGGAGAGGAAGCGGATCTGGATCCAGCGGAAGATGTAGTCCATGATCGACTTGGCGTAGCCGATTTGCTCGTTGCCGGTCCAGCCGGAGGGCTCGAAGCGGGTGTGGGCGAACTTCTCGCAGAGGACACGGAGAGGAACGCCGTGCTGGAGGGCGAGAGATACGGCAGTGGCGAAGGAGTCCATGAGTCCGGAGACGGTGGAGCCTTCCTTGGCCATGCGGATGAAGATTTCGCCGGGCTGGCCGTTGGGGTAGAGGCCGACGGTGATGTAGCCCTCGTGTCCGGCTAGGCCGAACTTGTGGGTGACGGAGGCGCGCTCGGCAGGGAGACGGTGGCGGACGGCGCGGGGCGGTGCCTGCGAGTCTGCGGCGTCGGAGTTCTGGAGAGCGGCTTCGGCGATCTGCTTGAGCTGGGTTTCGAGGGAGTGGATGCGGGTGTGGGCGGCGGTGGCGGTCTCCATGGCCTCGGTGAGCTGCTGGCGGGAGGCGGCCTTGGCGGCTTCGACGGCTTCCTCGATTTCGATGGAGCCTGCGGCTACCGGGGCTACGGCGTTGGTGGCGCGGGTTCCCTTCTTGTCGGCGTCGGTTTGGGCGGTGACGTTGAGGGGCTGGGTTCCCTTGGAGTTGTCGCGGTAGATGGCTACGGCCTTGAGGCCCTGGCGCCAGCTTTCCATGTAGGCTTCGGCGATGTCGTCGACGGAGCAGTCCTGCGGGAGGTTGACGGTCTTGGAGATGGCTCCGGAGAGGAAGGGCTGGGTGGCGCCCATCATCTTGATGTGGCCCATGTAGGAGATGCTGCGGGTTCCCTTGGAGGGCTTGAAGGAGCAGTCGAAGACGGCGAGGTGCTCGGGCTTGATGGCGGGAGCGCCTTCGATGGTGCCGGTGGCGTCGATGTAGCTGACGATGGCGTTGACTTGCGCCTCGTCGTAGCCGAGCTTGATGAGGGCCGAGGGGACGGTGTTGTTGACGATCTTGATCATGCCGCCGCCGACTAGCTTCTTGTACTTCACGAGGGCCAGGTCAGGCTCGATGCCGGTGGTGTCGCAGTCCATCATGAAACCGATGGTGCCGGTTGGGGCGAGGACGGTGACCTGGGAGTTGCGGTAGCCGTGCTTTTCGCCGTGGGCGAGTGCGCCGTCCCAGGCGTGACGGGAGGCTTCGATGAGCTGATCGAGCTGGGGGACGGAGAAGGGCTCGCTGGAGGAGCGAGAGGTGCCGATGTTGTTGACCTCGGCGCGATGCATGCGGATGACGTCGAGGAAGGGCTCGCGGTTGACGTAGAAGCCGGGGCAGGCTCCGCCAGCGATTTCGGCCTGCTGGGTGAGCGGGGTGGCTGCGCCGAGAGGCGGGCAGGTTTCGGCGATGCGGGAGGACTGCCAGTAGGCGTCGCCGCAGAGGATGGAGGTGAGAGTGGCGGCGAAGTCACGGCCGGCGTCGGAGTCGTAGGGGAGACCGAAGGCCATGAGGAGCGCGCCGAGGTTCGCATAACCGAGGCCGAGGGGGCGGTAGTCGTGCGAGTTCTTCGAGATCATCTCGGTGGGGTAGCCGGCGGAGTCGACGATGATCTCCATGGCGGTGGTGACGATCTCGATGGCGTGGCGGTAGCTGGGGATGTCGAACTGGCCGCCGGGGGTGAGGAACTTGAGGAGATTGAAGGAGGCGAGGTTGCAGGCGGAGTCATCGAGGAACATGTACTCCGAGCAGGGATTGGAGGCGTTGATGCGTGCGGTGTTCTTGCTGGTGTGCCAGCGGTTGATGGTGGTGTCGTACTGCATGCCGGGGTCGCCGCACTGCCAGGTGGCTTCGGCGATGTTGTGCATGAGGTCGCGGGCCTTGTACTCCTTGACCGGGGTGCGCTCTTTGACAGTACGGGTGACAAAGGTGCTGTCGGACTCGACGGCGCGCATGAACTCGTCAGTGACGCGGACGGAGTTGTTGGCGTTCTGGAAGAAGATGGAGCTGTAGGCTTCGGAGTCGGGGCCGCTGCCGTCGTAGCCCGCCTGCATGAGGTGCCAGGCCTTCTGCTCTTCCTTCACCTTGCACTGGATGAAGTCGTCGATATCTGGATGGTCGACGTTGAGGATGACCATCTTGGCGGCGCGGCGGGTCTTGCCACCGGACTTGATGACGCCGGCGAAGGCGTCGAAGCCGCGCATGAAGGAGAGGGGGCCGGAGGCGGTGCCCCCGCCAGAGAGTGTTTCCATGGAGCCGCGGATGCCTGAGAGGTTCGAGCCTGCGCCCGAGCCCCACTTGAAGAGCATGCCCTCGGTCTTGGCGAGGGTGAGGATGGAGTCGAGCGAGTCCTGCACGGAGTTGATGAAGCAGGCGGAGCACTGGGGCTTGGTGTAGCCGGTGACGGAGAACTCGACTTTGCCGGTGGTGGCGTTCCAGTGCCAGTTCTGAGCGTCGGAGTTGGGCTCGAGGCGGTCGCAACCTACGTTGAACCAGACGGGCGAGTTGAAGGCGACCTTCTGGTTGAGGAGGAGGTGGGCGAGCTCGGCGTAGAAGGTGTCGGCGTCACTCTGGGAGGCGAAGTAGCCGCCTGCGATGCCCCAGTCGCGAATGGACTCAGCGACGCGGGTGATGAGGGCGCGGACGCCGGATTCGCGTTCGTCGGTGCCGTTAAGGCCGTGGAGGTATTTGCTGGCGACGATGTTGGTCGCGGTCATGGACCAGTCCGCGGGAACCTCGACGTTCTTCTGCTCGAAGATGGTCTTGCCCTTGAAGTCCTGAATGATGGCGTCGCGGAGCTCCCAGACGATCTCGTCGTAGGGGGAGATGCCGGGCTTGGTGAAGTGGCGATCAAACGTCAGGCCCGGGGTGCGCTGATTCTTGAAGCCGGCTGCTCCGGGTGTGGTCTGGGTGCCGTTCTGGCCTTGAGTGTGGGTCTGGTTTGAGATGGTCGCCATTGGGGAGTACTCCTTCTAATTGGATGAAGAATCTAAGGTGCCGATGCCTCCCGGAGGCGTTCGACCGGGGAGGTAAAACTGACGACGAGAGCGCTGGATATGTATCCGGCTAAAGGAGCCGGCGGCGTTCTGGGTCGTGAAATGTAAGGAACTCGGCTGTGCTTTGCTTGGCTGCAGTCGTGAAAGTAACGCCCCTTATGGGGTGTGTCAAGTATAAAGCACAACATGTTGTGTTAGCTGTGCGAATACCCCTATTTACGCGGGGTTAATGTGTCAAAACGGTGAAAACCGCGGGTTTTACTGTGGATTTTGCATAATGTGGGCGCGGACGGCGGATTTAGTGTTCTGTAACAGAACAGTTTTGAGGGTAGGCTCGAACACGGGTAAGAGCAAGGGATGCTTGGTGTGGATGAGCGTGGAAATGTAGGAAAAGTGGACGGCTCATCCTCAGGAATCTGGGTGTCGTCGGCATCAAAAGACGGAACGGGGGTGAACCCCGTGTAATGTGTTGCGTAGCTTGTCGGACACAACGATCTAGCGCGGAGGGATTCTTGCTTCGAACGGGGAGTGGCTCGCGTGCGGCGACGCAGGCAGATAATTTGGCGCTGGTGGGGATCGCGCTGGTGGTGGCGGTCATCCACCTGATGACGAATGGGCGGTATGGATTTCACCGGGACGAGTTCCAGTTTCTGAGCGATGCGCGGCATCTGGATTGGGGGTTCGTTGCCTATCCTCCGCTTACGCCGTTTGCGGAGCGGGTGGGTTTGCGGTTGTTTGGGGTGTCGATGGTGGGGCTGCGGCTGTTTTCCGTGATTGCGCAGGCGCTGGCCATTGTGGTGACGGGGCTGACGGCTCGCGAGTTGGGCGGTGGACGGCTGGCGCAGGTGACGGCCGCGCTGGCGGTGGCGACCTCCGGGTTGCCGGTGTTTGAGGGGACCGAGTTTCAGTACTCCACGTTCGACTATCTGTGGTGGGTTCTGATCGCTTACTTCGTCATTCGGTTGTTGAAGACGGAGAACCCCCGATGGTGGCTGGCGATCGGAGTGTTTGTTGGCCTGGGGTTGATGACCAAGTACACGATTGTGTTTTTCATTGCGGGAATCGTGAGCGGAATGGTGCTGAGTTCGGCTCGCCGTTATTTTGCGAGTGCCTGGTTTTGGAGTGGAGTGGCGGTCGCGCTGTTGATCTTCGCGCCTAACATTATCTGGCAGGTGCAGCATGGATTTATCTCGGTGCATTTCTTGCAGCACATTCATGTGCGGGATGTTCGGCAGGGGCGCGCGAACGGTTTCGTGAGAGACCAGTTCAAGATCTGTGCGAATCTGGCGGCTGCGCCGTTGTGGATTGCCGGAGTGATCTGTTTTTTGCGGGAGAGGCGATATCGGATGCTGGGATGGATGTACCTGGTGCCGTTCGCACTGTTCCTGTTAGGCAAGGGGCGCGGGTACTATCTGGCGGCGGCGTATCCGATGCTGATGGCGATGGGTGCGGTAGCTGGGGAGAGATGGGTTGCGTCGCTTGGACGAGCGTGGCGGCGGGTTGTACTGGGGGTGGCGTTCGTCGGGATGGCGGCTTACGGAATTTTTGTGTACGCGATCATTGTGCCGCTGGCGGCGGATGGACCACTGAAACAGTTCGCGCTGAAGAACAATGGCGATCTCCGCGAGGAGCTTGGGTGGAAGGAGATGGTGGCGATGGTGGCGGGAATCCGCGATTCCTTCCCGCCGACCAACGGTCAAGCGTCGGCGTGTTTACGGGGAACTACGGGGAGCAGGGCGCCGTTGAGATTCTGGGGCCTGCGTATGGGTTGCCGATGCCGATCAGCAGGACGAACTCGGCGTGGCTTAGGGGTATCCTGCGGTGCCGCCGACGCCCCTGATCGTGCTGGGACTTTCCAAGGCTACTGCGGACAAGGCCTTTACGGACTGCCGAATGGTGGCGCGGATCGACAATCCAGAGGGTGTCGACAACGAGGAGAAAGGTGGGAGCGTGTTTGTGTGCGGGCCACCGCGGCTGCCGTGGCCTGAGTTTTGGAAGGAGTATCAGGCTTATGGATGAGCTGGACTAAGAGGCTCGGGTAAGGCGGAGGCGCTGGCGGAGCTGGGCAGTGGTTTCGCGATGGCAGAGGAGGCAGAGTGTGCGGATGTTGTCGAGGTCGCATTGGCCGCCGCCTTCGGCTACGGGACGAATGTGGTCGGCGTCCCAGAGGCTGCGGCGGGCGGTGATGGACTTCATGCCGTAGAGTCGTAGCCCTGCAGCGCGGGCGGAGCCTCGGGATCGTTTCAGGGCGTTATAGGCGGCGATGGTGTCGATGGCGCATACGTGGCAGATGCCACGGTCTCGGGCGAAGACCTGGTCGCGTAGGTAGCCGGGGTCAGTGCGGAGACGCCACTGGTGGACGCAGTAATCGCTGCAGAAGGTACGGCGGCGTCTGGAGATGATTTCAAGTTCGCACCAGCGACAGAGGGGCAGGTTGTTCGGACCGACCGGCAGAGCGTGGCTTGTGGTGCGGCCGCCGGGGAGGGTGCGTGGGATGATCACGATGCTTTGAGGATAGAGCCACGGATCGAAGGGCGGAATTGTTGAGACAGGTTCTGGGTGGTTGGCCTCGAGGGATGATCTAAGGCGATTGGAATGGCCGTTAGGCTGATCGATCTCGACGGCCGACCAGTGGGGCAAGCCGTGCGAGAAGCTGAGGTTGACCGGTCGAGTAGGGCTCGGCCTCAAGTAATTTGGTGCCGCGGGGCGTGATGTAGCGAGAGTTGGCTATGATCGTTGAGGTAGTGGAGGGTGTGATGTCCAGAACGCAGTCGACTATGGTCTCGCTGGGGAGTACGGCTCCGGCGTTTGAGTTATTGGATGTGGTGAGCGGGAAGGCTGTGGGTCGGGATGATGTGTTCGCGACGGCGTCAGAGGATGCGCGGGCAGACGCGGCAAACTGCTCGACCACCGGATGCCACGGGCTGCTGGTAATGTTTCTCTGTGTACACTGCCCGTTTGTGAAACACGTGGAAGAGGAGCTGGCGCGGATCGGACGGGATTACGAGGGCAGGATTGCGATGGCGGCGATCTCGTCGAACGACGTGGAGGCTTATCCGCAGGACGCGCCGGGGGAGATGAAGAAGCAGGCTGAGCGACTCGGCTTCCGCTTTCCCTATCTGTATGACGAGACCCAGGAGGTGGCGCGGGCATATAACGCGGCTTGTACGCCGGACTTTTTCTGTTCGATGCGGGGATGACGCTGGTTTATCGGGGTCAGCTGGATGATAGCCGGCCTCGCAGGGGGACTCGGGCAATGACCTTCCTGTGACGGGAAACGACCTGCGAGCTGCGATGGATGCGGTGATCGCGGGGAAGCGGCCGGATACGAATCAACGGTTCTCGATTGGATGCAATATTAAGTGGAAGGAATAGACTGCAGCTTGCATCACGCGGCGCGATGCGATCAATTGACGGCTTGAGAGGGAGAGATATGGATACTGTGCTGGATGTGTTGAAGGCGGGGATACGGAAATTCCGGATGGAAGTTTATCCCGAGAACAAGGACATCTACACCAAAGCGGCGAGCGAGCCACAGAAACCGCACGCTTTGATTGTGACTTGCGCGGACTCTCGAATTGATCCTGAGTTGATCACACAATCACAACCGGGCGATGTATTTGTAACTCGAAATGTCGGTAATCTGGTGCCGGCTTACGGGGAGATGCTTGGCGGCGTGAGCGCGGTGATTGAGTATGCCGTGACAGCGCTGAAGGTGCAGCACGTGGTGGTGTGCGGCCATTCCGACTGCGGCGCGATGAAGGGTCTGCTGCATCCCGAGGCCCTGGAGAAGATGCCGACCGTTAAGAGTTGGTTGAAGAATGCGCATGCGGCATTAAGTGTGGCGAATTCGCTGGCTGAACGCGATGAGAAGCCGAGTGTGCTAATGCGCCGGGTTACGGAGGAGAATGTTCTGCTGCAGATGCAGCATCTGCGAACTCATCCTTCTGTGGCTGGAGCGATGGCGCGCCAAGAGCTGACGATCTCGGGTTGGGTCTACGACATCGGCACCGGTGAAGTGAGGATCTCGGAGGATGGCGGCCGAGCGTTTGTGCCGGTCGAGATTGAGGGCGAATGATCGTTCCGCGCGGACGACAGCTTATGCCGATGCTCAAGTATGTCGGCACGCCGCTACTGCTGCTGGTTCTGTACGACCTTGCGGTGGTGGCTGCGTATAAGTTGTTGCACTGGGACTGGGTGGCGCTCCCGCATATTCCGTTGGCGCTCTTTGGATCCGCGATCGGAATTATCGTTGCGTTCCGGAATCAGTCTGCCTATGCGCGGTGGTGGGAGGCGCGGATTCTGTGGGGCTCGGTTGTAAACAATTCGCGGAGTTGGGCGCGGCAGGTGACGACCGGAATGCTCTCACTGAAGGGTAATGACGTCGCGGAGTTGAGCGCGATGCAGCGGCGGATGGTGTATCTGCAGATTGCGTTTGTGCATGCGCTGCGGCAACATTTGCGGAAGCTGGAGCCGTGGGCTGAGTTGGCGCCACTGCTCGACGAGCATGAGTTGGAGGCGCTGCGGGTGGAGAAGAATGTGCCACTTGCCATACAGCAGGTGATGGGGAAGTTGCTACTGGAGTGCCAGACGCGGGAGTGGGTGGACGCGTTGCAGTGGCGCGCTATGGACGAGAGTTTGAACGACCTGGCAGATGCGCAAGGCGGTGCGGAGCGGATCAAGAACACGCCGATGCCGAAACAGTACGACTACTTCCCCCAGCTATTTGTGCAGATCTACTGCGTGTTGTTGCCGTTGGCGCTGGTGACGAGCATGGGATGGTTTACACCGCTCGGTTCGACGCTGGTTGGGTTTATCTTTCTGGCGCTGGACAAGATCGGCCGGGATCTTGAGGACCCGTTTGATAACACTATCTTCGATGTGCCGATGACTTCGATTACGACAACGATTGAGGTGAATCTTCGGCAACTGCTGGGCGAAACCGCCTTTCCTGCGGCGACGACACCTATTGACGGCGTGCTTTGGTAAGCGTCGAACGCTGAGGCCCGGCCCTGCGCCGGGGCCTTTTTGAGGAACGTCAGGCATGAGAAGCGCCATCGGAGCCATGAAGTTTTACGAGTTTGTTGTAGATGCCGAGGAGGAGGAAGGGCGCGGCCCACTGGCCTACGAAGAGCGATTCGTGCTGCTTCTTAGCGGCCTGAAGACCGACAGAGATTGCCATGGAGCCGAGTGCCAACGCCAGATACACGGTAGAGGGCACCTGCGAGGTCACTTTTTCGATGGCTGCGGTTATCTGATCTTCCTGAACATCCCCTTGGCTTACACGATAGTCGGTCATAAACAAATCTCCCTGGCGGCTTTGCCGTCATACTCCAGAAGATGCAAGATAGTGGTCGACCGCAGGAATCTCTTTCGTGCGAGTTTTGCGTGGTCAACAGGCGTTTAAATTGCTTTGATGAGGTGGAGCCGATGAGCTAAAGCCAGTTCAGCTTGCGAAGGACGTAGAGGAGGATTGCGGTGGCCAGGATGGTTATACCGGCGACCCATTCGGCTCCGTTCGGAGAGTCTTCAAAGGGGAGACCTTTGAGATTCATACCGTAGATGCCCGAGATGGCAAGCGCGGGTAACGCGATGGTGCCGAGGACGGTGAGGACCTTCATGACTTCGTTTGTCCGGTTGGAGACCGAGGAGGTAGATGTCGAACGTGTTATTGAGGAGGTCGCTGGGTTTCGACCGAGTCGAGCAGACGCGCGATGTGATCGTAAGTGTCGCGTACATAGGGCTGATAGTCGGCGTCGAGATGGTGTTGGCATCGCGCTGGAGGTGGAGCGCGGCATCGCGTGTATCGACAAGGACGCGACGAAGGTCGATGAGTTCTCGCTTGATGGCGAAGACCGCCTGAAGGATCTCGGGGGAGGGATCGTCGAAGACTTTGTCCTCAAGCTGGTCGATGCGGTCGTCGAAGTGGTCGATCGCGGGGAAGTAGAGATCGACAATGGTGTCGAGGATGAGGGAGACGAGTTTTCCGGGTTGCTCGTCGTCTCCGTCCCGCCTGGCATGGGCTGGTACCAGGGCATGAGAGTTCCTTGTTTTGGTTTGCGCTTGGCCAGAGACCGGTTTCCCCAGTCCATCGTACTGCGGCTTGCGTCTATGATCTAGAAAATACCCTCAGATTCTGGAAAGCGAGCCCCGCCCCGTTCGTCTACTCGTGTTGCTGTTGGCTGCCTTTTGGCTTGATTTGAGTGCGGACTTCGTTCTAGCGCAGAGCACTGTCAGTGCGATGTCTGGGTATGATCCGCGACTGACGTTTGCGCCGCGCACTCTGCCGAATCCGGTGAATGGATACCGCTCGAGCAATGGTGCTCGGGGCCCAAACTATTGGCAGAATGAGGCGGATTACGAACTGCATGCGGCACTCGATACCAAGTCGAAGCAGTTGAGCACGACAGAGATCATTGCTTACACGAACAATAGCCCGGATGCCCTAACAAGTTTGTGGGTGCAGGTGGAGCAGAACATCTACAAGAAGCATTCACGGTCGCGTATCGCCAGCGGCGGAACGAGGCGTAGACGTGGCGGTGATGAGACGGGGCCGCCGCCTTCGACCGAAGGGTATGGGTTCGACTCCGTAGAGGTTGAACAGGGGAAGCAGACTACGAAGGTAGAGTATCTGGTAAGCGAGACGCGGATGCAGATTCGTCTGGCGACGCCGCTGAACGGACACGGCGGCGAGCTGAAGATTCACATCAAGTATCACTACGCGATACCCGGATCGTGGGGTTCGACTGGGCGTTCCGAAAGTACATCAAGGACTGGGCGTTCAAGCACCCTTCGCCCTCGGACTTCTTTCGCGCGATGGAGAGCGAAGGTGGCGAGGACCTGAGTTGGTTCTGGCGGGGATGGTATCTGAGCAACTGGAAATACGATGTCGCCGTCGATAAGGTCGAAGGATCGGTGGTGACGATCAGCAATCGCGGACAGTTGGTGCTCCCCACTCCGGTTAAGGTGCGCTTCAAGAGCGGTGAGAAGTTACGTATGACGTTGCCCGCGGAGACATGGATGCAAAAAGGAACGTACACGTGGACGCTTGAGAGTAAAGCGCCGATTGCTGAGGTGATCATTGACCCCGACCATATGTTGCCGGACGGATGATCGCAGCAATAATGTGAAAAAGATGGATTAGCCCGTCGTTTGTTGCCTAGGCAAGAAGAATCCCTGCCGTGGCAGGGATCCTTGACGTAGCAGAAGACTGGGGGCCTACTTGTGTTGCAGTCCCTTGAGTGTCTTGGTGATTGTTTTGGCTCCAGTAAAGACGGCCATCTTGGTGTTGTCGATGACTTTGCTCTTGCCTGGAGGTGTGGGGTTGAGACCGAGTTTGCGTAACTGATGATTGACGCGGAAGAGATCCCTGTCAAAGGCAACTGACTCGTAGCCGATGCTGAGCGACATGGAGGAAGTGGGGCCGCTCTCGACCATGTGCGGGAAGTGCATGGGGATGTGGACGCCGGTTCCGGGCCCCATATCGAAGCGGACGCCGCGCGACCTGATCTCTTCGCGGAATGCGATCTCGTTCTGCGCCCAATACTTTTCTATATCGAGGTCTTTGAGAATTTCTTTGTCGCTTCCATCGAAGATGTAGATGGTCTTTGTGCCCTGAATCTGAAGGAGGAAGCTGTCTTCGCTGTCGATGTGATATGGAGTGAACTCGTTTGGAGAGGTGAGGAAGAGCGTCTCCATGGGCGCACGATACTCCTTGCCGAGGTCGACGTGAGTGAGCTCTGAAAGCTCTTGCGTCATAGTTTCGAGGACTTTGTCGTACTTCGGCTGGGTGTGAATGAAGCTGAGCTTCATCCTCATGCGGCTAAGGTCGGAGTGGCGGAAGGCTTCCACCAGGCTGGCCTTGTGGTCCTCACTGCCCCACTCTCTGAATTTTCTATCTAGATAGAAGAAGCCAGATTTGGTGTTGTCGCGGCTCCAGATTTCGGCCAGCTTCTCCACCGATTGGGTCGAGAAGAGATCATTGGAGTCCAGGTTGTGAGAGAACAGAAAGGGCTTTCGCCTGAAGCAATTAGAGAATTCTTTTTCTGGTTGAAAGTAAGTGTGATTCACAGGACCCCCGGCAAATCGCTGCAATCAGAATCTAGTTGCGACAAGCGAATGGTACAGGGGAGCGACGATTTACTTCAATTTTAAAGTGCTGTACTGCGCGATTTATGCGGTACTTTACGGGGCTTGAATAAGTAACCAAATCTCTAGTTACTTTCCTAACTAGTAAGCCAGCACTAGTTACATCGCGACATTCAGATTTCTGACTAGAAGGAATATTAACGTGTAACGGTTTCTATATGTGTGATTTCGCCATCACGCATATGGAGGATGCGATCAGCAATCTGGGCTGCCTCAGGGTTGTGGGTGATCATCAGGACCGTCTGGTTGAGTTCGCGGCTGGACTGGCGGAGCATTTTAAGAACAGCGTCGGAGTTTTTGGTGTCCAGGTTGCCGGTGGGTTCGTCGGCGAGGACGATGGCTGGACGGTTGATGAGGGCGCGGGCGATGGCTACGCGCTGCTGCTCGCCGCCGGATAACTCGTTCGGACGGTGGTCAAGACGGCCCTGGATGCCGAGGATCTCGGTGAGGTGGGTAAGGAGAGGGCGATCGAGTTCTCGCTTGGTGGAGGCGCCCAGGTTAGCGATGTCGTGGGCGATCTCGATGTTGCCCATAGCCGAGAGGGTGGGCAGGAGATTGAAACGCTGGAAGATGAAGCCGATCTTGGCGCGGCGAGTACGGGTTCGCTCGGCGTCGGAGAGTGTGGCGAAGTCAATGCCATCGATGAGGACGGAGCCGGTGGTTGCTCCGGTAAGGCCGCCGAGGATGTAAAAGAGCGTGGATTTTCCAGAGCCGGAGGGGCCGACGATGGCGACGAACTCGCCGGGTGTGATGGCGAAGTTGACCTTGCGGAGAGCGGGCACCTCGAGTTTGCCGGAGCGATAGGTCTTGCCCAGGTCGCGGGCGAGGATGACGGGCGTCGCGGCGCTGCCATCGGGCGTCGAGTTAAGAGGCGTTGTGGAGAAGGAGTCGGGCTGGGGGGACAACGTGGAAGAATGAGGAGACATGTACGTATAAGAAGTCTATCGCGAATGGGGTGGGGAGTGAGGCTGACGGGGCTTTTGCTGGTTGGAGTGGGGGGCTGGACGGCACTGGGAATGGTGGGCGTTGGGGTGTCATGGCTGCGAGGCGAGCGGCTGCGAGTGCGCCGTGGAATCGCGTGGCTGGCTGCGGTTTGGGTGGTGTATCTGGCGGTGTTGATAGGAGTTTCGCTGGGACAGAAGCAGAGAGTGTTGGCGGTGGGTCAACCGCAGTGCTTTGATGAGATGTGTTTTACAGTAGCTGGGGTCGAGGAGGTGAAGGGGTTTTTGGTCCGTGATGGACGGCGCCTGGTGCGAGTGACTGTTCGGGTTACAAATCGGGGGCGGTCCGCCCAGAGCGATCCTTTGATCCGGGTTTACCTGACGGATGCGCAGCGGCGGCGGTGGGACGAGTCGGCTGGAGTCAATGGAGTGGGATTGAGCACGAGGCTGGCTGGAGGAGGCTCAGTGATAAGCGAGCCCGTCTTCAAGGTCGCTGGAGACGCAACAGGCCTGAGGCTGGTTTTGACGCACGGGTGGAAGCAGCCGGGAGTGTTGGTGATTGGTGACTCGGACAGCGTGCTGCACCGCAAAACAGTGGTCGAACTTGGACGCTGATCGAGGACCTCGATGCTGGAGATTAGGACGCGCGATAGAGTAAAGCCGCATACGTTACGGCGGGAGCGGACCAGAGGGTTACGACCGTGGCAGACGCTTCGAGAGAATTGTTTTCTCGATATTTGCAAGTTGCTGCATGGTGTCAAACGAGATACGCAGAATCCCCTGTGGAATGCGGGGAAATAAATTGGCACTTAAATTGCACGTAGCCTAACGTCGGAAGTCTGAAAGATACTTCTGAAACGGGCTCCATCTGTCGCGCACTATCTGTTGCAAGACAGAGATGACATTCATATTGACGGGCTTCATGCACGAACTACATTACGAACGCGATCGGCTTGAACGACAATCTCATCGCATGCGTCACTACGCTTTTTACGTTTTGCGCTGGTTTTATTCAGCCTGAGTTGAAGCCTTAATCCGAACATTTACGCGATGTTCCCACTGCGTCCGCTCTCTTCCGTGCGCCCGCACTGTGGTGCGTCAATTTTGTCCCCTATGCGGCCGGCCTTGCTGCGTAGACGGTCGCGCTCGTCAACAATGCCCAGGAGGCAGACGTGAATAAAATCATTTGCACTCTCGTTACCGCATCGGTTCTTGTCGGCGGCTCCGCTTACGGCCAGAACAAGACCAAACCAACGAACCATAAACAGGCAAAGCAGGCGCTGCTTGACAATCAGATGGACAAAGTTACCGCTGCCGGCGAAGAGAACTCGTCGATCGCCGCCAATAACTCGACCGTGACTGAAAACAACACAGGCACAGTGAATCTCGCCGGAACCGCGTTGATGGGCGCCAGCGGCATCAACATCGTGAGCTCGACCGACGCGCTTGTTGCCAATGGCGTGAATGTATACGACAGCAGCGCGTTGACCAATGCCTCAACCAAACCAACCGATGTGTCGCAGGCCAACAGTATCTCGCAGGATAGCTCATCGACAGCCACTCTCGATGGCTACAAGCGGGGAGCAAATAGCCAGCTGAAAGTTAGCAAGAGCTCGAATGTGAGCAAGATGAAGAGCTCTACGTCGAGCCTTAACGCTTCGCTGAATACCAGCACGACTGATAGCTTTGCTAAGTCGAATGACCTGACCAAGAGCAAGAGCTTTACTGACACCTTCAGCAATGTGAAGTCGGCGGCCGCAACGTTGAACGCTGCCGAAATGGCTTCAGATAGCGCAAACAGCACATCGGCCTCCGATGCCACCGCCAATAACTCCACGGCGGCGACAGGCGGCAGCGCTGCTACAACGGGCAACTCGACGTCTAACAACACCTCATCGAGCGGCGGAAGCACCTCGGGAACAGTCGGCACTGCGATGAGCACCACGAAGGCTGCTAACGGTGGAAGTGCATCTAACGCTACCGCCGACAACTCAAACACCAATACGACGGCCTCGAACAACACCGCTTCGTTGGCAGCTACCTTAAACCTCTCTTCGAACAAGAGCAACAGCGTTTCAAAGATGTCGTCTTTGACTCACAACAAGAGCGTGACGAACGACTTCACCCACAGTCTGGCAACAACCCTTGCGACGACTGAGTCTGACACAAAGTCCTTCACGGCGGTGAGGAGCAAGTCTGTAAGTGAGGATATAGAGGGCGCAGTCAGCTTCGATTCAGCTGCCGCGAAGAACATCGCCGTTGATGGATCGACCATTAGCGACACCAATACCTACAGCGTGATACTTGCCGGTTCGGCAGAGCAGAATGCGAAGGCATTGAACATCGTCAACGCGGCCGGCGGTATGGTTGCCAATGGGCTGAACATTGCCCATACGACAAACCTCACCACCATGCCGACCCTTACCCAGGTCAACAGCATCTCGCAGTCTCGCTAAAGACGGCCGCAGGAAGGGGCTCTCCAACCAGGGAGCCCCGACCTACGCTTCTCTGTGGCATCAAGGAGGATTTATGCGTCGTCTTTTCGTGATTGCGAGTCTTGCGTTGCTGACCCAAGCAGGACTTGCCCAGACAGCACGGCATACTCCCCAACCGTTGAACGATGCCGCTATGGATCGGGTCACGGCAGCGGGTGTTTCAGCAAGCTTGTCGAATGGAGTCGTGCAGTTCCAAGGATCGGCGTCAACTGCCAACGGTCTAGTGACAGGTGCTGGCACGCTGCAGGTGCTGACCGGTCCGCTGACCTCAACCACTAACATGGGCACGCTCACGTTGAATGGCAGCGCGCAGCAGAATCTGAGTTCGCTAGTCAACATCAACGCGGTGAACTCCAACATCAATGTGCTGCTGAACCTAAACGTCAATCTGAATTCGACGGTAGGGACCATTGTGCAGTCCAACCTGACTGGAAAACACTGATGAACTGCTTGCGATCGATACTTACTGCTGGATTGGCGAGTCTTGTTCTCTTCCCTGCCCCCGTACGCGCCCAGAAGACGGGAGAAGCGACGGGGATGCAGGGAAGCAAGAACATTCGAAGCATGAAAGAGATTCGCGATGAGGGCGTGGTGAAGCAGCGTTGGGACGTGAGTTGCGGCGCCGCGGCGTTGAGCACACTGCTTACTTATGACTTCAAGGACGATACGCCTGAGACTTCGATCGTGGTCTGGCTTCTTCATCGCGTGGATGCGAAGCGCGTGCGTTCGCGTGGCGGATTTTCGCTGTTGGACCTGAAGCACTTTTCCGAGGCGCGGGGATACCACGCGGAGGCCTTCAGCGGCATGTCGATTGAGGATCTGGCGCTGGAGAAAACTTCGGTGATCGTACCGATACGAGAGAAGGGCTTCGATCACTTTGTGGTGGTGAAAGGCTTTGTTGCAGGGCATGTGATTCTGGGCGATCCGGGCTTCGGCAATGTGACGATGCGAGTCGACCGGTTTCAGACTTTGTGGAAGAACGGGATCGTCTTCGTGGTTCATCCACCAGACGACCGAATGATTGGAGACAAACGTCTTCCTGTGGCCGCACGGTTGGTACCGGATGAGTCGCTGATATCGCGCAAGATCGGAGTTACGGCTCCGAGCAACTATTTGTACTGAGGGGAAAGGCGGCTCGATGTTGCGGCGAAGAGTTCTACCAGGCATTGTGTTGTTGCTGGCGGCCGTGGAATCGCTCCCGGCCCAGACGACACCAGCTAAAGATCGGCCGCAGACGCAGGAAGTGGCCAAAGCTGCAGCTCCGATGAAAGACCCGGTGGATTTGAAGCTGCAGGAGGCGCTGCGAGAGCGCGATGCGATCATCCGCAACTTGCTGGAGCGGGTAAATGAGCTGGAATGGCGCGTCAACGGAGGATTTACTACTCCGGCCAAGGTTGATGAGCGTCCTGCTTTGCCCGCCAGCTCGACCAGTCGCGTGATCAATTCAGTGGTGTCGACCTCAACCTACGACAGCACGGAGCGGCAGGCGACGGAGGCTCTCGACCAGGCGTTGATCTTGCGCGGCGGATTGCTGCTGCCTTCCGGGACTCTGGAGGTCGACAATACGACTTCTTATTTCAGCGCCTCGTCTGACCATGTGACGGTGAATGGTTTCGCGCTGCTGCCGGTGTTAGTCGTGGGCGATATCGCTTCGGAGCGTATTCGGGAGGATTACCTGCTGCCCAACTTTACGGCCAGACTGGGGCTGCCGCATAAGTTCCAAGGCGACTTTACGATTCCCTATGGTTATGAACTGATCCGGACGGTGGATGCGAACAATATCCAGACCTCTTCGAGCAGCTTTGGACTGGGCGATATCTCTGCCGGCCTCTCCAGGCAGTTGACGAGCGAACATGGAAAGGTTCCCGACATGCTGGCGAATGTGCGCTTCAAATCGACGACCGGGAAAGATCCCTACAACTTGCAGAGCAGCGCGGTGGCGCTCGGAACTGGGTTCAATGCGCTTCAGGGAAATCTGACTCTGTCGAAGTCGAGCGACCCGGTGGTGTTCTTTGGAAATCTTTCGTATACGGCTAATTTGCCAGGCAACCATACCGTTTCGGCGAACGATCCCACCAACCCTTCGGCAACGATGGTGGGACACTTCAAGCCGGGTGATGCGGTGGGCTTCCAGATTGGGTCAATCCTGGCGCTGAATCCAGAGGTATCGATGACGCTGGGCTGGGATCAGCGGTTTACGCGCAGCACCACGTTGAACGGGGTGGATATCCCGGCGTCGTATCTGGTAGAAGGGGCGTTGCGGTTGGGAACAACCTACGTATATGCACCAGGGCGAACGATCGATCTGAGCTTTGGCGTGGGGCTCACGCCGGACACGCCGAACCTGCAGTTCTCCGTGGGTGTACCGTTTCGGTTTGGGTTGTGGGGGCCGAACAAAAAGAAGCTCGACGTGCACTGAGACTTGTGAAGGATGATTCAGGCGCACTCCCCGCGGAGAGAAAGAGAGACTGGAGGGTGGCATCTTCCAGGAAGCTAATCTCCAGACGGATGGTGATGATCTGGCCGAGGTCGGCCGGGGTGGTGAGGTTTTTGCGACACGTGCAGAGGTGAGTAAAGCCGAGGTGGCCGGCACGGGTGAGTTCGAGGCCCGAAGAGATGATGGAGGCGTAAAGGTCGATGACGGCGCGAAGCTGGATCTCGACGCGGAACTCCATGGTGGTGGGCGAGAGGGTTTTGCGGTTGAGGATCCATCCTCCGCAGTCTGCGAAGGCTGAGGTGAGCGAGGGCAGGAGGCCTTGGCGCTCTTCGTAGCTGAAGCCCTGAATATCAAGCGATTGCATGGGAATGTTGAGCCTCTGCCGATCGAAGTGTGCTTGCCGATAGGGTGTTCATCGGAAGGGGAAGCGCGAAGCGTGAGTCTCTAGTGCGGTACTCTGGTCATGTGGCGCTTGCGGTTTGATAATGTTGAAAAGAGATGACTTGCGATATCACTTCGAAACTTTGCGATTCGGCAGCGGTTTGTCTACTTTTAGTTCCATGACGAAGGAGATAGCGGCAGCGAGGTTCTTTATGGTGCTGGGCGTGGGAACGGATTTGATAGAGACGAAACGGATCGAGGAGAGTATCGACCGGTACGGCGAGCGGTTTCTGGAGAGGGTTTTTACTCCAGAAGAGATCGCCTACTGCATGCGCAAGAAAAAGAATGCCGCAGAGAGCTTTGCGGCCCGGTTTGCAGCGAAGGAGGCCGGTGCGAAGGCCCTCGGGACCGGAATCAGTCGAGGGATTACGTGGAAAGAGCTTGAAGTGCGGCGCCAGACGAGTGGGAGACCCACGCTTCACCTGAGTGGGAGGGCGGCAGAGTTGGCTGGGGCGATGGGCGTGCACAGGGTACAGTTGAGCTTGACCCATAGCCGGGAGTTGGCGATGGCGATGGTGGTCGTTGAGGACTAGACCGCAACGGGTAGCGGAAGTTGAAACCATTAGAGTGGTTTGGGCATCCATAAGAGATCAAGCACTTTAGCGCGACGTGACTCCCTGTGCTTTTCCTGAGGTGATTGGTTGGGAGGGTAATGTATTCTCCTAGTTACTGACACCCTGATTGCGCTACAGGTGGGAGGCGGCGGTGTGACGCCGTGGCAGTGAAGTTTTGCAAAAAGGTCTTAAAGGAGAGCTATGCCCAGCCAGCAGGAGGTCCGGTGGTCGCAGTTGAAGGTGGGCGTGATTGTACTGATTTCGACAGTGGTGCTGGTGACCCTGCTGTTTCTGATGACGAGTTCATCGGGTCTGGGAATTTTCTCGCATAAGCTGACGGTGGTGACGTTCTTCGAGAACTCGGCCGGGCTGAAGACCGGTGCGGCAGTGAACCTGGAAGGCGTGACGATCGGGACGGTGAAATCTGTGACGATCGACAACTCACCAGAGCACAAGCTGACTCCGGTGAAGGTAGTGATGAAGATGAACGAAAAGTTCGCCACCAATCTGAAGAAAGATTCGAAGGCTTCGCTATCGACGGTGGGAGTGCTGGGCGATACGGTGGTGGATATCAATAGCCAGTTTGCCGTCGGGCCCCCGCTGCAGGACGGTGATGTACTGAAGACTCTGGAGACGCCTAGTTTGACCGATGTCGTGAAGGCGAGCCAGGGAACGATCGAGAGCTTGAATGTGATTCTGGCGAAGATGAACATCATTGTCGACAACATTCAGTCCGGGAAGGGCTCGGTCGGGCAGCTGATCAATAATCCCGATTTGTACAACAAGGCGAACAATACCGTCGATGAGCTTTTGAAGCTGGAGAAGAATATTAATGCGGGTCGCGGGTCGATAGGCAAACTGATGACCGACGACACGTTGTACAACCGGCTAAACGGCACTGTGGCGAAGCTACAAAGTATCGCCGAGGGGATCGACAGCGGCAAGGGCACGGCGGGCAAGCTGATAAAGGACGATACCCTTTATAAAAATCTGAACTCGACTCTTGCACACGCGAACTCGCTGCTGGCCGATGCGGACGCTGGCAAGGGGGAATTGGGCTGATGCTGAAAGATCCCAAGTTTCGCCAGGATCTGAGCAACACGCTGACGCAGGTAAACACGCTGGTGACTGGAGTGAACGATGGTCGGGGTACGCTGGGCAAACTGGTGACTGACGATGCCGCCTACACCAACTTGAACAAACTGCTGGTGGCCAGCACGGACTTGGTAAAGACGATCCGAAGCGATCCGAAGAAATACCTGACGATCCATCTGAAGATCTTTTAGAGAAAATGCAGCAACGAGGGTGACGGGTTTGGGCTTTGGCCTGAGCCCGTTTTTTCTGCGTTTTACGGACCCCGAAACTTTGCGATACAGTGTCTCGTCTCTGTAGAACCGCTGAGAGTTGCGTTTTTGAGTAGACGAAGACTCGTCTCGCTCTTTGAATAGTTGCTCTTTATGGAGAGTTCTTGTGAGGAGAGAGATGATTTCTAAGTCTTTTGCAAGTCTGCTGATACTGTCTACGGGAGTGTGTGTCGGGCAGGGGTTTACGAACGCAGATGTAGCCGGTGGGCCGACTTCGGAGCCGAAGCAGCCAATCATCTTCGACCTATCCGCAATCGATAAGACAGTTGATCCTTGCACCGACTTCTATCAGTACGCTTGCGGCAATTGGCTGAAGAAAAATCCTATACCCGCAGACCAAGTACGGTGGGGAAGGTTTAACGAGTTGGCGGAACGAAATAATTATTTGCTGTATACGGAGTTGAGGGCAGCAGCCGATGCTCCGAAGACTCCCCTGCAGCGAAAGTACGGGGACTACTTCGCCGCGTGCATGAACGTTGATCTGGCGGACCAACTGGGAGTGAAGCCGTTGAAGCCAGTATTGGCGGTGATTGAATCGTTGAAGAACAAAAACAACTAGCGACGACTGTCGCAGAGTTACAGAGAACATATTCTGTGGGCGTGTTTTATGGGTTGAATGTGCAGCAGGATCAGAAAGACTCGAGTCAGCAGATTGCGACCGCCATCCAAGGGGGCCTTTCGCTGCCAGACCGGTCGTACTATCTGACCGAAGATGAGAGGAGCCAGAAGCTGCGGGATCAGTATGTCGAGCACGTCGCGAAGATGTTCGTACTATTAGGCGATGCTCCTGAGAGAGCTGCGGACGAGGCTAAAAGTGTAATGACCATCGAGACGGCACTCGCCAAGGGCTCAATCGATCGCGTCGAGCTGCGAGATCCGGCGAAGGGGTACCACATTATGTCGAGGCAGGACCTTGAGGCACTGTCACCCGATTATGACTGGCAGGCCTATTTGCAGGAAGTCAAGATCGGAGAGTTCAGTACTCTGAATGTCGCGACGCCGGACTACTTCAAGACGATGAATGTAGCGATCGATGCGGCGAGTTTGGATTCGATTAAAAGCTATCTGCGCTGGCAGGCGTTGAGGACCGCTGCGCCAGCTTTGTCGAAGGCATTTGTGGATGAAAACTTCAACTTCTTTTCAGCGACGCTGCAAGGCCAGAAGGAGCAGGCGCCACGTTGGAAACGGTGTACGCATACCACAGACGCGGCACTAGGCGAGGCCGTAGGACAGGACTGGGTGAAACAATACTTCCTCCCGACGCGAAAGCCAACATGGACAAACTGGTTGCGGCGCTCGAGCAGGCGCTGAGACAGGATATTCAACAGCTGCCATGGATGAGCGATGCGACAAAGCTAGAAGCGAAGGCAAAGCTGGATGCGATTCGGAACAAGATCGGTTATCCGGAAAACTGGCGCGACTACAGCACACTGACGGTGAAGCGTGACGACTATCTCGGAAACGTGGAGCGGAGTCAGAGTTTTGAGCGGGCGCGGAACTACGCCAAGCTGGGCAAGCCAGTCGACGAGAAGGAATGGACTATGACGCCGCCTACGGTCAATGCGTACTACAGCCCTCCGAATAACGATATCAATTTCCCTGCCGGTATTCTGCAGCCTCCTTTCTTCGACAACAGCAAAGATCCAGCGGTAAACTTTGGCGGCATCGGCACTGTGATCGGGCATGAGATGACGCATGGTTTCGATGACCAGGGATCGAAGTACGACCCGAAAGGGAATGTGCGGCCGTGGTTCACAGCGGAGGACCGCGCGAAGTTTACCGAGCGCACCGATTGCGAAGTGAAAGAGTATGACGGGTTCAAGGTTGCCGAGGGACAAAACCTTAACGGGAAGTTGACGCTTGGCGAAAATACAGCAGACAATGGCGGGATTCGGATTGCATTCCAGGCGCTCGAAGCATCTCTCACGCAACAGGGAGCCGCTGCTGAGCCAGGGTATGTTGATGGGAAGCGTGATGGATATACCGCGCAGCAGCGCTTCTTTATCACCTTCGGACAGCTATGGTGCCAGAATCAAACGGAACAGAACGCGCGTGTGCTGGCCAAGACGGATCCGCACAGCACAGGCGAGTGGCGGGCGAAGGGTACAGTGCAAAACTTCGATGAGTTCGGCAAGGCCTTTGGCTGTAAAGCAGGACAACCGATGATGCTGGTAAACTCCTGCCGCGTCTGGTAGAGGATAGAAGTGAGGCAGAGGTCCGGGCTGCGGCCCGGTCTTTTTGTGGCTGTTTTATGCCGGTGAAGTTGGCAGTAACCATGGCGTGGTGACCTTGTGGGCGAAGGATAGACCAACCAGAATGAGTTGCATAAGTGGCACAAAGTCGCGACAGCTTCTACAATAAGCGAAGGAATCGTACCCTACAGAGTTGCTCGCGGCAAAAGGTGGACGGAAGACGTTCACTGGCGAGGATTAAGGAAGCGCATGAAGTTGAGCAGGATTGGCCGGGTTTCAATGGCCTTGGTAGTGTCCGTAGCGATGGGTCTGGGCATGACGGCGTGCGGTGGTGGCACGATCGGGTTCATGTGGGTTCTTGGAACGCAATACAACCAGATCGCCGGCTTCAAGATCGATGACTTTACGGGAAACCTGACGACGATTCCTCATTCGCCGTTCACCTCCGGCGGAGCGAACCCGGTGTCGATCGTGGTGAAGCCGGGTGGCCGCTTCATCTATGTGGTCAATAAGGGTGGCGGAAACGGAACAACAACCAACCTACCTTGCGGGACCGCCGGCAGCATCAGCGAGTTCAGCGTTGGCGGACAGGGTGTGCTGACCTTTCAGCAGTGCTTCACAAGCCAGGGGACTACACCTGTCTGGGCAGCGGTCGATACTACGGGTAACTTCCTGTATGTTCTGGACCAGCAGGCGCCCCCGCTCGATGGAGCAACTCCACCTCCCAATGGAGACATCACGGTGTTTTCTATCGATCCCAATACGGGGCGATTGACTCTGGTGTTGAACCAGCAGATCAAGGATCCCGCGACCGGCTTGCAGCTGACTTACTTCCCCGTTGGGCAGACGCCGACGATGTTGGCGGTCTCGGGCGGATGCGTGTTAACGCTCAATACGGCTGACCAGACGGTCTCACCCTACGCGGTTGGAACCGCCGGACAGCTGACGCTGACGACTACGCAGAAGTTCAACTCGGGAGCTGTACGGCCCACGTCGATTATTGCCGGTGGAAGCAATATTTACATTACCGATGCGGGTGCTCCCAATACGAACAGTCCGGGGCAGCTTATTCCGTTTACTGTTGGGAGTACGTGCTCGTTGAACACGATCAACAACGGAGTTCAGCAGAATCCCTCACCAGCGGCAAATCCGGTCTATTCGTTGGTCGGCGGGACGGGTTCTGCGAAGAATTTCGTATATGTCGCGAACCAGTCGACCACCGACACCACGAATCCGAATAGTTCGATTTCGGCGTTCAATATCCAGTCCAACGGAGCACTGCAGCTGCTGAACGATCCGGGGAACAACCCGTACCCGGTAGGTGCAGGGCCGGTTTGTATGGTCGAGGACCCGTCTAATCAGTACATCTACACGTCAAACGGAGATGGGACGGTGACCGGGAAACAGATCTCGACAACAGGCACTCTGTCGGATCTACGCCGAGGATCGAAGTTCACGGCGACCGGACAAACGACGTGCCTCGCAGTAAGCGGAAACGTAAACTAGCTGGCAGGGCGCAGCTGGAGAACCAGGACAGAATGTCGGTAGGAATTCTGAGTATCGGGACAGCAGGAACGGGCGGAAACGATTTGCCCCGGAGTTAGGCAAGCATGAAGTGGATCAAAATGGGTCGCGGAACAGTGGCCTCGATATTGTCTTTTGCGTTGGTGAGCGTAACGGCGTGCAGCCGCGACTACACGCTGGCGTATGTCTATGCGACTACTGCAAAACCGTTGACGAGCACCTCTCCCAACGGTGGGATCAATGCCTACGCGGTGGACTTCCAGATCGGTTCGCTGACGCCGCTGGCGGATTCACCGATACCTGCGGGCAGGAATCCGGTGACGCTGGTGGCCTCTCCAAACGGGCTTAATCTGTATGTTGCCAATCACGACGATTCGACCATCGGAGAGTACTCGATCGGGACCGACGGAAAGATCTACCTGCAGAACACGTACAACATAACGGGAAGCAATGCTACCGCGGTTGCGATGGACGCAGCGGGGGCCTTCCTTTACGTCACCTTCCAGTATCAGCTGGGTCCAAATGGACAGCAGCTTTACTCGACCGCTTCTCCCGGGCCGGGTGGTATTACGATCTTCCCAATCAGCAAGGACGGCTCGCTGGGAACACCTAAGACCGTCAACGTCGGTAACACGCCTGTCGGGGTTGTGGTCAGCCGTCCGCGCTGCGAACCGTCGGCCGCCTACAATGCCGGCAATCCGACCTGCACTTTGACCGATGGCTCGGGATCTGGGCTGCAGAGCTCCTTTGTGTACGTCATCGATCAGGAGACACCGACGACGCCGAAGGCTGCGCTGCTGGGCTTCTCACAGAACATGTCGACGGGCGCATTGACTCCAACTCCCGGGACCACTATCACAACCGATGCTACGGGCAAGACGGTGGCGACCGGATATGGCGTGGGAATTACACCGAGCGCGATCGCGGAAGATCCTTCTTCCCGGTTCGTGTATGTCACGGACCAGGCGGCCAATGTGCTCTACGGCAAGACAGCCAATGCAGATGGGTCGCTGACCCCGATGATCAACAACCAGTTTCCCACCGGTTTGTTCCCGGTAGGCGTGACGGTCGATCCTCGAGGCAAGTTCCTGTATGTTGCGAACTTCTCCTCGGGTACGGTCGGCGCCTATACGATCGATCAAAACTCGGGGAATCCGACGGGGTCTGTCGGTTCTGCTTCGACGGCCACGGGTACGGGTCCAACCTGCGTTGCGATCGAGCCGGCGTTGGGCGTTTACCTCTATACGTCGAACAACCTCGAAGGCGATGTCTCGGCGTTTCAATTGGCCCCTCAAAACGGCACGCTGAAGCAGGTGCAGAACACGCCGTTCCCCTCGGGCGCGCTGCCAACCTGTGCCGTGGCAGTGGCGAATGGTTCGCATCCGACGCAGATCATAGTCGAGTAACCGGCGTTCCTGGTTGTGCAAAAGGCCCCGCTATTGCGGGGCTTTTTTGCGCTCCTGCCGGCTTTCTTCTGCTTCTCTAGAGTCCGTGACTGCGCATGCGACTGTGTTCATTCGACGGGCTGACCCCGCTCGTCCGTATCTACGCCTTTCTGTGAGGCACCCCCCACGGGGGTATTTTCTCCTAAGCCATTTATTTTCAATAGATTAGGCTTCGGAGGCATCACGCAAAATTGTCATTCTAAACGGGTTATGGCTAAATTTGTCTAAACAAAGGGGTTAGGTTAACTCTTAAAACATGAAGCCCTCGGACTTGTCCGAGGGCAGTCTTGAACTCTGAATTAAGTATAGCTGATTGACCGAAACTAATACGCCACGCGTTTCTCCTTGTCTGGCGCGGTGATTTACGATTTCGGGGCTTGACATGATTCTGAGGGTTCGAGGACGGCGGCTTGCTTTGAACCGGGGCGCGCTTGCGACGATTCAGACTGCCACTGCCTTTCAAAACGCATCGGCGGGGGCGTTGGCAAACAGAGGGCGAAATATGTGGTCTTCGCTGCGCTCGGAAATGGCAGGCGCGACCTCCGGAACGGCCAGCGCGGTGACGGGGAACCCGGTGACGAAAGGAACAACAGCAACAGCAGATCCCTACGGGATGACAACAAAAGAACAAGCAAAAAAACGAACGGCTGCGGAGGTCGCTAGTTGGAGGCGGGTGACAGCGTAGGGGATTTGCGGGAGAAGCGGGTGAGGATGGCGTTGCGGGCGGGAGTTTCTACGAAGTGGAAGGCTGCCAGAGCTAACAGGATGAGGATTCCGTAGGAGAGCCAGGGTTCAAGGGCAGCCAGGTGGAGGTGCTCCGGCACATGGTAGAGGTGGAGGAGCTGGAAGACGTTGAAGTGGAGCAGGTAGAGGCAGTAGCTGCTTTCACCGATGAGCAGAAGAGGTCGCCACGAGAAGAGGGCCGAGATGGCGTGAGGCCCGCTGAGGCCCAGAACCAGAGCGGCGAAGACGGGAGTCATGAGCCCGCCGTGCATGAGGAGGTACGGCGTGCGGAGGACGAGGGCGTAGAAGAAGACACCTACGAGCGCGAGGCTGACGAACGAGAGCAGGAGGCGCTGCCGTGAGGTGAGGGTGAGGGCGTGCTGGAGTTTGCCCAGGGTGACCCCGATGAGGAAGGTGCAAACGTAGGGGAGCGGGGTGTATTTGAGGAAGCGGATGAGCTGGGTGGAGCTGTAGCGGTCGACGGGACCGACGATGTGGTCGGGGTTGAGCCAGAGATAGAGGGAGTGGGGGATCAGGCCGATGATCCAGAGAGCTGCGAGAAGAAGAACCAACTGGATCGGCTTTTTGGGCCATGGAAGGCGAATGAGCCAGGGGAAGGCGACGTAGAGGACGACCTCACTCGAAAGCGTCCAGGCGACGGTGTTCCAGAAGGTGGCGACGGAGGGGCTCCAACCCTGGAGGACGAGGGGGTGAGGACGATTCCCTGCCAGAACTCGAAGCGGGAGCGGGCGTGCCACTCGTCCTGCACCATGCGGAAGGAGATGAGGAGCACGAGCAGGTAGATGGGGTAGAGGCGGGAGAAGCGGGCCAGCCAGAACTCGCGCTTGACCAGGGTGTTTGCGCGGTCGGCGTAGTTGTAGGTGAGTACGTAGCCGGAGATGAGAAAGAAGACGCCGACGAAGACGTAGCCGTTGTCGATGATGGGATAGAGGAGACCGAGGTGCGGCGGCGTGAAGTGAAAGAGAATGATGAAGATGGCGAGCAGAGTGCGGATGCCGGTGAGAGCCGGCAGAGGCGGCTTGCGGATGGTGATGGCCGCGGGTGGTGGAACAGGGCTTCGCGGCTGCTCGATCTCTGGTTCCAGAAGGCTGAGATTCACTATACGTCCTGCTTGAGTGGGATAGTACCGTTCAACTCTGTCTAACGCGGTTTCTTAGGATTGGACGCACGAGAGTACACGGAAGACGACATAATTCGCATCAACTGCGTGATTTCGAGCCGGAGGTCATGGGGCTACGACAGATTTCTCCGCTTCGCTACGAAAGAAAGGGCGTGGGCAGCAACGAACGTCGATCCCTGGCGGGATGACAACAAGAGGCAGACGACAGCGAGAACGACCAATCTCAGCCGGTCACGCGGTGACGAGAGAACCGATCTTTTCGCCGCTGACGACGCGAACGATATTGCCGGGCTCGCGCATGCTGAAGACCATCATGGGCATGTTGTTGTCGCGACAGAGGGAGACGGCGGTGGTGTCCATGACGCGGAGGTTGAGGCGGAGCATCTCGCTGTAGGTGATCTGGTTGAATTTGGTGGCGTCGGCATCGACCTTGGGGTCGGCGGTGTAGATGCCGTCGACGGAGGTGGCTTTGAGGAGGATGTCGGCTTTGATCTCCATGGCGCGGAGGCTGGCGGCGGTGTCGGTGGAGAAGAAGGGGTTGCCGGTTCCGGCGGCGAAGATGACGATGCGGTTCTTTTCGAGGTGGCGCATGGCGCGGCGGCGGATGTAGGGCTCGGCGACTTCGTGCATCTCGATTGCGGACATGACACGGCAGTAGAGGCCTAGCTTCTCGATGGCGTCTTGCAGTGCGATGGCGTTGATGACGGTGGAGAGCATGCCCATGTGATCGGCTGCGACGCGGTCCATGTCGATGGCCTGCTGGGCGACGCCGCGGAAGAAGTTTCCACCGCCGACGACGATGGCAATCGCGCAGCCGAGGGCGTGGACGGCGGCGATCTCGGCTGCGATTTTGTGGATGAAGACGGCGTCGATGCCAAAACCTTTGCCTGCAGCCAGGGCTTCGCCTGAGATCTTGAGGAGGACTCTTTTGTACATGTCAGAACTAAGTATCGCATGGTGCAGGGGGAGATTTTGGGCGATTAAATTCGTGCCTACAGACGGCTCGAGGCCAGGTTTTGTTTACAACTTTGGTGAAGCTTGTGAAGGTTGTGCACAACTTTGCGGGGTAAGGTGGGTATTGCTGGGTGCGGGCACGATACGACGCAGCCCAAGGAGAAAAGTAAATGTTCAGCACAGTACGTTTGATGGTTTTGACAGCTGGTATTTTTGCGACGGCGGTACCGACGATGCAGGCACAAGAGGTTCCGGGGCCGCACCCGGCTTATCTGCATGCGCTTAGCGATCTTCGCGCGGCACGGCACTATTTGAATGATGGATGGGCGTGGGCGCCAGTGAAGCGTGACGATAATGAGGCGATTCACCACATCGACGCGGCGATCAACATGATCAAACAGGCTTCGATCGATGATGGCAAAGGCATGAACGATTCCTTCCACATCGATACCGGTCTGAACGCGCATGATCGCTTCCGCAAGGCGAATGAACTTCTGGCTGCGGCGCACAGGGATCTGGAGCATGCGGAGGATGTACCGCAGGCGCGTCAGCTTCGCAATCATGCGATCGCCGAGATCGATTACGCGCATACCATTGTGGACAATGCGCAGCGGACGGCACACTGGGAGTAAGTGGCGTCTATCAAAGCAAAAGAGGGGAGCCATGATGCTCCCCTCTTCTCTTTGTGCTTTAGTCTGAGCACGCCTGGAAATCTTTTTCCATTCGGGTGATTTGAGCGGAAGAGAGAATTGAAAGATAGAGAAGAGGCGATGAAGCGGCAGCAGGGTGGGTCGCGATTCAATATAAAACTGGACGCGCGAGGGATGGGAGATTCGCTGACACCGCAGGTGATTCAGAATGCACTGGCGGAGTATGTGTCGTTTCCGGGGAATACGGTCGGAGCTGCGGGGGCAGCACCCGCTGGAGACGCACCAGGAGTCCCGGGACTTGCCGTGCGTCCTGCGGACAATGGTTCTGATCCGGCGCAGAGTTTGAAGAAAGGGATGAGCAGAGAGCAGGTGGAGACTCAGTATGGCCTGGCGGTGGAGGCGCATGACCGAACAGAGAATGGGATGTCCATGACCTCCTGCACTTACAAGAGCAAGGATGAGAAGGTTCAGGCGGATTTTGTGAATGGGGTGCTGGTCCAGTACTCCGTTTCGTCACGTTGAACCTAATGGACGGATTGCGCTGACGGGCATTTAGCTTCGCGGTCCTACCAGATAGCATCGTCTGGCAGGGCGATTTTTGGTGCCGGGACTTCCCCACTGGACAACATCTGCATCTACCACTGAAGTATCCCTGTAGTTCTTTCGCCCCGCTTTGGCGTACGGAAGGTTGTCCCATGTATGGGGAACTATTACTGGATCGGCGATCCAGTTATTCCCTTATTTTTTTCACAGATGTACAAGGAGATGAATATGGTATTGAATATGCGTTTTGCAGTTTTGGCCGCGAGTCTGATGGTTGCAGCGGCTCCGGCCGTGCAGGCACAAGGGGCTGCGGGACCTCATCCGGCTTATCAACATGCACTTAGCGATCTGCGGGCGGCGCGGCGTTATTTGAATGAAGGAATGCCGACCTCGGTCCCTGTGAAGCGGGATGCCGAGGCTGCGACGAAGCACATCGATGCGGCAGTGAATGAGATCAAGCAAGCTTCGATCGATGAAGACAAGAGTCTGCACGATTCCTATCAGGTCGATCCTGGCCTGAGTCCTCGGGACCGTTTCCACAAGGCGAATGAGTTGCTTCTCGCGGCGCACAAGGATCTGGAGAATGCGGAGGAGCTGCCGCAGGCGCGTCAACTTCGAAACCATGCGATCGGGGAGATCGACTACGCCCATACGATCGTCGACAACGCGGAGAAGGCTGGGCATTGGCAGTGATCGGCTGCCTGCGTCACGACTTCGGTCGAGATGAAGTTTTTTGCAGGTAAGAAGCTTGACGGCACACTGATACACAAAACCCGGGCTGGTGGCCCGGGTTTTGTGTATCGGTGATAGTTACAGATTAGGAGGCGGCTTCTTCAGTGCTGGCTGCCTTGGCCTGGGCTACTGTCCAGTCGGTGGCGCCTACTTTGAAGCGGGCGAAGCGACGGACGCTGATGTTCTCGCCGAGCTTTGCGACCTTGGAGGCGATGAGCTGGCCGATGGTCTGCGAGGCTTCCTTGATGAAGGGCTGGTCGAGGAGGCAGAACTCTTCGTAGAACTTGGCGAGCTTGCCGGTGAGCATCTTCTCGATGATCTCGGCGGGCTTGCCGGAGGCAGCGGCCTGGGCGCGATAGACGTCCTTCTCGCGCTCGAGGTCGGCTTCGGTGACGTCCTCGCGGCTGACGAAGCGCGGGTCGACGGCGGCGATGTGCATGGCGACGTCGCGGAGCAGCTCCTGGAAGTCGTCGGTGCGGGCTACGAAGTCGGACTCGCAGTTGAGCTCGAGGAGAACGCCGATCTTTCCGCCGGCGTGGATGTAGGTTCCGACTGCGCCTTCGTTGGTGGTGCGGCTGGCCTTCTTGGCGGCAGACGCCATGCCGCGCTTGCGGAGGACGACGAAGGCGGCTTCCATCTCACCTTTAGCCTCTTGCAGAGCTTTCAAGCAGTCGCCCATGGGGGCGCCGGACTTTTCACGGAGTTCTTTGACGAGTTTTGCGTCGATCTTTACGGCGGTTTCAGTCATTGTGAGTTTCCTTGAGTTGCGGTTTCTGCGAAAGGGGGCGCGGGCTGGATGCCCGCGCCCCCACCAAAATAACAAGAGGCGGTTACGGCACGGCTAATGCCCTGCCCTTTCCTTGTGGCGACCTCTCGGCACGAAGAGATGCGTTAGACGGCGGCCTGGGCGGAGATGGACTCGTTCTCTGCTTCGGGCTCGCTGGCGGCGGAAGGTGCTTTGCGGATGTTTCCGCCGAGGACTGCAGCTAGGTCGACGGTCTCATCTTCTTCGGGAGCAGCTTCGACGGGCTCGGCAGCGGCGTGGATCTCGCCGGGCTCGTACTCGCCTTCTTCTCCGATGTGCTCGGGGGAGACTTCGAGAGGCTGAACGTCAGCGGACTCGGTGGCGAATGCCTTCTCGGAGACCATCTGGACGCCTTCGTAGGCGGAATCGGCGATCTTCGTGGTGAAGAGGCGGATGGCGCGGAGGGCGTCGTCGTTGCCGGGGATGACGTAGTCGACGACGGTGGGATCGCAGTTGGTGTCGACGACGGCGACGACCGGGATGCCAAGCTTGCGGGCTTCGGCGACGGCGATAGCTTCGTTGTTGGAGTCAACGACAAAGATGGCGTCGGGAAGGCGCTTCATGGTCTTGATACCGGCGAGGTTGGTGGTGAGGTGCTTGCGCTCGCGCTCGAGCTTGATGACTTCCTTCTTGGTGAGGAGCTCGTAGCGGCCGTCGGTCGACATGTCGTCGAGTTCGGTGAGGCGCTTGACCGACTTCTGCACGGTGACCCAGTTGGTGAGAAGACCACCGAGCCAGCGGCTGTTGATGTAGGGCATGCCGGCGCGGGTGGCTTCTTCGGCGATCGCGTCCTGTGCCTGGCGCTTGGTGCCGACGAAGAGGATGAGCTTGCCGGTGGCGGTGAGATCGGTGACGAACTTCGAAGCCTCTTTGAACATCTTGAGGGTCTTCTGGAGATCGATGATGTAAATGCCGTTGCGCTCGCCGAAGATGTACTCCTTCATCTTTGGGTTCCAGCGCTTGGTCTGATGCCCGAAGTGAACGCCAGCTTCGAGCAGTTCTTTCATAGTGATGTTTGCCATGTAGCTCCTTGGTTTAAGACAGCCGGACCGATGCTCCGGTGCCTGGATTGATCCCTCGTAAGGGAGATTTGACTCCTTGCCTCACGATGCTCTGAGAGGGTGGTGCTCAAGCGGTGATTCCTTTTCGCCGCTTTGATACAGGGCCCTTGGTGCTGCGGTGGAAGCCGGGCTGACGCCTCGGCTTCCACTTGAAAAGCAAAAACAACGGCAAGTACAGAAGCAGATCCCCTTCGGGGATGACAACCAATAAAGCGAAGCGATTAGCGTTTGCTGAACTGGAAGCGAGCGCGAGCGCCCTTCTGACCGTACTTCTTACGCTCTTTACCACGCGAGTCGCGGGTAACGAGGCCTTCTGCCTTGAGCGCCTTGCGAAGCTCGGGGTTGAATTCCATGAGTGCGCGTGCGATGCCGAGCTTGACTGCGTCGGCCTGGCCCATGACGCCGCCACCCTTTACGGTGGTGATGACGTCGAAGGTCTCGCCGATGTCGGCGATGCCGAGCGACCGCTTGGCGGCTGCGCGCTGTTGTGCGGTGACGAAGTAGACGTCACACTCTTTTTGTTGACGGTGAATTTGCCGCTGCCTGGACGCAGGAAGACGCGTGCGATCGAGGACTTGCGACGGCCGGTTCCGTAGTACTGAATCAGATCTACCATGGTGCTCCTTGAACTTTTGAAAACCCGGGGCCGATGCCCCAAACTTCGTTAGCTCCCGAAGATCGGGAGGGGACGCTTAGCCTTCGAGGGAGTGAGCCGGATGCGCCGGCACCATGACCTTGGAGGTGAGAACCTTGGGCGCGTTGGAGGCATGGAAGTCCATGGCAACGGGCTGCTGGGCGAGGTGGGGGTGCTGTGCTCCCTTGTAGACCTTGAGCTTGGTGGCCATCTGGCGGCCGAGCTTGGACTTGGGAAGCATGCCCTTGACGGCCTGCTCGACGATGGCTTCGGGGCGACGGGCGAGAAGCTTGATGAAGGACTCTTCGCGAAGACCACCTGGGAAGCCGGTGTAGCGGCGATAGAGCTTCTGGTCAGACTTGAGGCCGGTCAGCACGATCTTTTCGGCGTTGATGATCACGACGTGATCGCCCATATCGATGTAGGGGTGTAGAGGGGTTGGTCTTGCCGGCGAGGACGGAGGCGGCCTGTGTGGCGAGGCGACCGAGGGTCTTACCGCTGGCATCAAGCACGTACCACTTGCGCTTAATATCTTTGCCACTCGGAATCGTGGTGGACATCGTTTGGGTTACTCCTTGTTTCTGCCGTCTTCAGTGTTCGGCCTGGTGCATGAAGAAAGTGGTGCCGTTGATGGTGCGCCAATTTTAAAGAGCTCAAAAGAACGTTTGTTCCAGAGCAAGGCGACGTGCGGGAAGGAGAATTTCTCTCCAAACACGCGGAACGGCCCGCTTGGCCTGGACTACAGCTGGACGACGCACAACCTATGGGATGGGTGCTTCAGGGGCGGCTATGCTGAAAGCTGCTCCCCAGTGGATCCACCACGGATGTCTCGGTGACCTGACTCGCCTGAGAGATGTGCTGACACAGACGTACAGACGCGAGACTGCGCGAGATTTAATCTTACTGGCGCTCCGGGGCCTGCGTCAAGGATTGTTTGGTTTGTTTTCGGGGGTTTGTGGGGCTGACTATGGCGTGGCCTGCCGGCCGGGCCCGCTGCGCGCGGCGCGGTCACTTCGTGACGGGTATACCCCTTCGGTTGGCGCTCCCGTTGGTCGCCTTCTACCGACTATCGGGAGGCTAGGTCTAGGACGTAGATCTGGCCGTCGTCGTAGAGATGGCGGCGGGTTTGGGCTAGTTCGGCGTACTGCTGGTGGGAGCGGAGGATGATGGCCTGTTCGCTGTGAATCCACTGGGTGCGGCTGGGGTCGTGGAGGACTTTGACGGCTTCGTGGTCGAGGGGGATGAAGTCGGCGTACGAGCAGACAAGGTACCGGAGGTTATGGGCCAGGAGGTATTGGGCGAGGGTGTCGCCGTCGCCCTGGGAGGGCCAGCCAGGGGGAGGCTGGCGGCTCCGGGATAGTCGGCGATGCTGATGGAGTTGGCGCGGTAGTCGAGGAGGAAGCTGTTGGTGACGGTGGCTATGGCGCCGGCGTCGGTGGGGATGGCACGCTGGACGGCGGCGTACTCGGCACTGACGCTGGGGGGGACGATGGGGGTGTCTTGTAGGGCGGCTTTGAGACCGAGGGGGATCTGGTCGTATTCGTTGGTGAATTTGTTGCGCCAGGTGGTGATGGCGGTGTAGGCGATGAAGGCGATGGTGAGAGTCTGCAGGATGGGCCAGCGGCGGGAGCCCGGGAAGGTGTTCCGGCGGCGGCTGAAGACGATGTAGAGAAGGAGTATCGCTGGGATGATGCAGGGGTAGTTGTAGCGGCGGACGGAGTCTCCACCGGTGCCGATGCCGACGAGTAGGGTGGCGCAGAGGGCGGCGGCCGAGAGAGCGAGAACGGCTTCGCCCTGTTCATCGCGGTCCCCGAGATACCATTCGAGGCCCAAGAGGAAAAGGAGGGGGCGCAGAAGGGGACGACCTTGCGCAGGATGATGGAGAGGCCTGCTCCGGAGGGCGCGGGGTAGAGGCCGTAGGCGCTGTATTGGTAGCCCTTGCCTAGTGAGGGGTAAAACCAGGTGCCGGAGGTGGCGTGGCTAGCCATCATCCAGGGGGCCATGACGATGAGGCAGGAAAGGGCGGCGAGGACCAGGGCTTTTGTGGCGGCGGAGAGGCCGCGGCGGCGCGCCTGGAAGAGAGCAAAGCAGGCGATGAAGATGACTCCGTGCGGCAGATAGGTGGACTTGGTGGTGGCGAGGACGCCGGTGACCGCGCCGAGGAGAAGCGCTTGGAGGGTTGGGTCTTCGGCGAGGAGCTTGCGGTTGGCGGCGAGGCATACGAGGGCGAAGAAGAGAGCGCTGGGTAGAAGGACGAAGGTGAGATTGAAGACGAGCTGCGGGGTGGTGAAGAGGAGGAGCGCGAATACGGCTCGCTGGGGTGGGGTGAGGCGGAACTCGGAGGCGAGAGCGAAGGCTAGGAAGGCGAGCAGAAGGAGGCCGAGGGCTCGGTCGGCCATTTGGACGTCGGCGAGGGGGAGGACTGCGAGGACGAGGGTCTGAAGGTAGTAGTTGCCGCCGATGCTGGACATGATGCGGCGCTCGCTGAAGGGATCGGCGGCGTAGTGGTGGAGCTGGAGCATCTTGGCAGGGGCGGCGAGGTAGAAGTTGTAGTCGTCGGAGGCCTGGTAGGACTGGGTATGCACGGTCGCGGCGATGCGGACGATGAAGACCAGGGCTGCGACCAGCAGGAGGATGGGGACCGCTTTCGATACCGCTGAGGGCTTCTGGAGGAACGGGGTTGGGCTGGGCGTGTCGGTTCCGTTGATGGTGATGCGCAGGAGAATGGCAGCGAGAAGGCCGAGGATCGTAAAGGTGATCAGGACGGGGGAAGTAATGGTACGGAGGAGATTAAGGCAGCCGCCGAGGAAGATGACGACGCCGAAGCCGCTGGTGGCTGCGAGGGTGAGGGGGCTCTGCGGATGCCGAAGAGGCGAAGGAGAAGGGCTCCGTAGCCTGCGATGGATAGAAAGAGGAGAGCGCACCAGACGAGGGCCTCAAGGAAGTGCAGCAGCGAAGCTGGGGTCATGAAACGTTCTCCAGTTTACTTGTGCGATTCGGACGCGACAGGGAGCAGCGTCGCCGATGTACGGGGCCTTGCGGGAGTTGTGAGGCGGCGACCGAGCTGCATGGTGGGCCGCTCGATCAGGCGGTAGAAGATCTCCGTGACGAGGAGGGTGATCGCAAGGTAGAGGAGCAAGAGGAGGTCGAGGCGGACTCGTCCCATGAGGGTGTGGATGAGGGTGAAGAGGATGGTTCCATGGATGAGATAGAGGCTATACGAACGCTCTCCAAGGTAGTGGATGGAGCGGCTGGTGAGGAAGCGGTGGAACGGACGGTTGTTGATCGCGAAGACGATGAGCATGACGGCTCCGACGGCAACGAGCCAGTCGAACATGTCCTGAGGAATAGCGGGAAAGCGTTGGACCAGGCTGCTGGCGTTGCCGAAGCAGTAGAGGCTCAATGAGACGAGAGCGACGATCGCGACCTGACTGAGGGTGAGCCGGGCGTACCAGCGATTGACTGCGGGAAGATGCTTCGCCAAAAGCGACCCGATGATGAAGAAGGCGGCGTAGTGGAGCGTAAGCATCGTGTTAACAGCTGTCTCGTGCGTGCAGAGGCGCGATACGTTGGAAGACAAGTCGGCGAGGGGGAAACAGGCGACAGAGAGTGCGACCGCAGCGAGAATCAGCCAGATGGAACGAATGCGAAGGACCGCGACTGCAATGAGGGGGAAGACGAGCGAGATCCGCATCTCGTAGACAAGGGACCAGAAGGCGGTGTTGAACTGAGCCCAGTCGTAGTTGCCGAGAAACAGGATGTGCTGGGTCACCAGATGCGAGGTGACAGGCTCTGACCAGGTGGAGTTGATCCAGTAGTTGTCAGAAGGCTTAGCCGGGAGATAACGGTCACAGACGACTGCGAGGGCCAATGCTCCCAGATAAGGGAGGTAGATGCGGCAAATTCTCTTTAGAAGGAAAGGGCCATAGTTGAGGCGATTTTTTTTCTGGTAGGGGAGGGTGAGGACGAAGCCGCTGAGGAAGAAGAAGAGGATGACGGCCTGATGTCCGGCGATGAGGATTCTGAGGGGAGTCCGGATGAAGAGGTGGGTGATGCTGTCTGGACAGATGCGCGAAAAGTGGTGGAAGACGACGGTGAGAGCGGCCACGCCACGGAGAGAATCGAGCTCGTAGAAGCGCCTGGATTCGCGCTCCGGGCGCTGATTTGTCTCGTCTGGCATGGTCACGCCAAGTATAGCTTGGGGACTGAGGAGCAATGGCGGACGGCCTTAGTGTTCGAGTTGGATGGGGCTGGGCTGCTGGCCGAAGCTGGTTTGAAGGAGGCGGGGGATGGCGGGTTTGTGGTGGCGGCGCGGGGGCGTGCCGGGGGTGGCGGGGTCGAGGCGGTAGAGGATGAGGAGGTTGCGTTCGGGGTCGTCCATGGCGGGGAAGGCGGCGACGCGCTGCAGGTGATAGGTGGGGGCGAGAGCGTCCATCTTGTCGTCGTCGACCTGGTTCCAGGCTACGTACCAGCCGGGATGGTAGGCCTGGACGCGGACGGCGAGGTCCATGGTGCCGAAGTCGTCGCAGATGGAGGGCAGGCCGGTCATGAGGGAGAGGTTGGAGCCGCTGATGGAAAGGATGAGCGGGTTGTGGGTGTGGTCGGCAGAGACGATCTTGCGGATCTGCGCGGCGGCGGAGGTGAAGGTGTAGTCGGGGGTGCGGACGTAGTGGAGCGTCTGGCGGGCGTCGGTGACGGTGAGGATGGACAGGACGGCGACGATGCTGGCTGTGCCGAGGCGGCGAAGGTCAGACAGGGGCTCGGAGTTGGTTTGGGGGCGGGTCCAGAGTGTGGAGAAGACGACCGGGATCAGCAGGGTGAGTGGGATTGCGAGTACGAGGTAGTAACGGGGCTGGAGGTTGTTGTGATAGGCGAGGAAGGTTGCGTAGCCGGATGTCCAAAGCAGGAGAGCCGGGATGAGCGGGTTGCGGAGGAGGCGGGGACGTAGGAGGAAGGCGGAGAAGACGGCGAGAAGGGCAAGGGGGTACAGGATGTTGCCGATCCAGAGGCCGTCGGCGATGGTGTCGCCTAGAACAGAGAGGGCGGTGGCTGGGGTGATGCCGGTGTAGGCGTTGGCGCTGAAGAGATAGTGATAGTCGTCGAGGAAGTGTGGGCGGACGATGAAGGCGTAGTAGCCGATCCAGGTGACGGCGGCGAGCGCAGCGGCGGGGAGGGTCAGGCGCAGGAAGGGGCGGAGGCGGTAGCCGGCGCGGGCCCAGAGGATCCAGGCGATGGAGGGGAGGAGGAAGATGGCGGTGGTCTTGGTGAGGACCATGAGCGGGAGAAGCAAGCCGAGGGAGGCGATAGGAAGGGCTTGATGAAGGCGGGTCCGGAGAGTGGTGGGGGAGCTTTCTGGCTGCGGGCCGGCGTAGGAGGCGGCGAGGAGAGCGAGGAGAGTGAGAAGGATGAGCAGGGGCTCGAGGATCGCCATGCGGGTAAAGACGTAGCAGAAGGGACTGACGGCGAGAAGGAGGACGGCGATGGCGGGCGCAAGGGTTGTGGTGGGTTTGTGACCGGAGGGATCTGCGAGATTCTGCCAGCGAAGGAGCAGGAGGTAAGAGGCGGCGAGGATGAGGCCAAAGATGACGACGGTCAGGCCGCGGGCTGCGGTAAGGCTGACTCCGGTGAAGCGGAAGAGGGCGGCTTCGAGAAGGGGCCAGACGGGGAGAGCGGCGGCGGGGTTGAAGTCGCCGGGGACGTACCAGTGGCCGCGCTGGAAGTGGCGGATGGCTCCGTCGCCGTACCAGCCCTCGTCGGTGTATTTGGCCCAATCCATCCAGGGGGAGTGGTTGGGGAAGTCGGCGCTGAGGTGGAAGGCGTGCAGGATGAGGAAGATGGCCGAGACGAGGAGGAGGGCCGCTTCGAGGGCACGGAACATGGAGAACGAGATGGAGCCTGGCCGCTTCATGTGTACAGTCGATTAAACGCAGATATGTCGTGAGAGTTCAGAGTATTACAGAATTAGTACGGAAAGATGCAAAGAGTTGCAGAAGGGTTGGCGCCGGAGGTGCTTGCAGGGGGTGGTGGGCGTCTTCTGGAGTGCTATTCTTCCTCTCAAAGCGCAGTGGGGAAGCGAGAAGAGAACGGATGATGGAGGGCCCAAAGAAGGTCGTCGGCGTTTTGCTGAGCCTTATCGTTCTGTCGGCGGGCTTTTTGGACTACTGGAGCTATAGTCAGGCGTTCCATACGGAGCCGGGGATCTGGATGGACGTGGTGGGGGGACGGCAAACGCGCCGAACCAGTATCGGATTGGAGTGATCGATACCGCTTACTTTCTGGCGCAACATACGCATCTGGCGCTGCGGCATATGCTGACGATGCTGGATGTGATTGCGGGCTTTATTGCTGTGTTTGCGCTGTTTCTGGTGTTGCGGCGGTCGGCGGTGTATCGCGAGGCTAGTCTGGCTGGGCAGTGGTTTGGGGCGGCTGGATTTGTGGTGCTGGTGCAGTTCTACCTGGCCTGGCTGCTTTGGTATCAACGTCCGGAGACGCTGCCTACGGCGGCGATTTTGGCGCTGGCTCTGCTTCTGCTGGCCGTGCCTTTGCGTGCCGGGACGGCGGTGTTTGGGTTCTTGCTGTTGGCTGTGGCGCAGGGGTTTGTTCGCGCCGATGTGGCGTTTGCGCTGCATGCCGGGATTCTGCTGGTCTGCTTGACGCCTTTGGGGCGCGGGTTTGCGTTGCCACGCGGCTTGCAGGTGGGTACCAGCGTGGTTTCGCTGCTGATGGTGGTGGGGATACAGTATTGGCTGATGCGGCGGATGTTTCCGCAGGCGACCTATGGCAGTACGCCGGTGTTTCAGCTGCTTTTGAATTTGAGTTCGGCGGCTTCGTGGATTCCGTTTGTGCTTTTTATGTGGCCATTTGCCTGGACTGTGTGGACGATGGGGCGTCGGCGGTATCGGATGAACGCGGGTGGAGTGGCGGTGTTGGCCGGGGCGTTGATCTTTCTGGGAATGTGGCTGATGGTGGGGAGGGTGAAGGAGGTGCGGATCTTTTTGCCGTTCGCCCTGGCGTTAGCTCCTCTAACGGTGGAGTTCGCGATGCAGCGGTTTTTGGTTCAGGAGGACCCGGGAAGTTCGCGCTCCGTTTGAGTGATCGGCGCCCCGCCAAGGTCCTTGTGAGTTGATCCCGAGAGAGACGTCCTGCCGGACGGTCCCACTGCGCGTGGAGCGGTCACTTCGTGACTTTTATATCGGCTGGATGCGGCTACTCGTAGGAGAGGGCGTCGATCGGATCTTTGCTGGCGGCTTTGAGGGCTGGGTAGAGTGCGCCGAGGAGGGCTCCTATGAAGGCTATGAGGGTAGCTTTCCAGACATAGGGGACATTGATGACGAAGTCGAGCGTGGGGAAGCGGGCCTCGAGCGCTGCGCTGAGGGCGAAGCTGGCTGCGATGCCGATCACGATGCCGATGGTGGCGAGGACGCCGGTCTCCCGGAGGACGATGCCGACGATGTAGGAGCGTGAGGCTCCCATCGATTTTAGGATGCCGATCTCGCGGGTGCGCTCCATGACGGCGGTGTACATGGATTGGAAGATGACGAGGAAGCCGATGATGACGGCGATTCCGATGACGACCTGGAGGCCGATGTTGAAGCCGGGGAGGCGGTCGGGCGAGATGGAGGAGAGATACTCCTCGGCGGTGGCTACGTTGTAAGTGCTCATGCCGGGTGTGGCGAGGATGTCTTTGCGGACTTCGTCCTGGTACTTCGGCTGGTCTTCGGTGCGGAGGTAGAACATGGTGGCCTTGCCCTCGGTGCCGGTGAGCGAGCCCATGGTGTCGATGGGGACGAACTTGCGGCCGCCTTTGCCGTGAGCGACGATGCCGGAGATTCGGAACGGATGGTTGAGGATGCTGATGTGGTCGCCGACTTTCTTGCCGGCGGCGGCGTAGTCGTCGAGGATGACGTCGTCGGGGCCCTGGAAGGGTGTGCCGGAGAGGAAGGTGAAGGGCAGGAGCGCGTCGAAGCTCTTGAAGTCGATGCCGTAGATGGTGTCGAGGGAGCTGTTGATCTGGACGTTGACGGGGGCGGAGACGACGACGTGGGGGATCTTGGCGAGGACGTCCGCGACTTTGATGGAGGCCCCGGCGGGGCTCATGCCGATGAGGTTGCTGGCGGTGTTGGGGCGGACGAACATGTCCATGCCGATGCCGTTCTGGCGGGTCTTGAAGCCGTTGAGCTTGCCCATGAGGATCGCGGTGATGGAGAGGATCATGATGACCTCGATGGCGATGGCGAGGCAGCTGATGAGCGAGCGGAGGGGACGGTGGACCAGATTGCCGGCAACTAATTTGTTCATTCTTGTACCAGTGTATGGGAATGTCCTGCCGGACGGGCCCACTGCGCGTGGAGCGGCCACTTCGTGGCGGGTATACCGCTTCGCGTGGTCCTCCCATTGGTCGGGATCAACCGTTTCTCCGGCCAACGGGAGGACCACCGTAGATAGTCGGCTGCAAGAAGAGGTATACCTGTCACGAAGTGACCGCTCCACGCGTAGTGGGCCGCCTCGTGGGGTGTTAGGAGGCGGGATTCTGATCCGGCTTTGGGGGAGGGGGAGGAGGAGCCGTCCGGCGATGCTTCGGACAGATCCTCCCTTGCGGAGTTCGATGCCTTCGGGGCCGATAAAGAGGGTTCCGATCAGGGGTGCAACATAGGAGCCCACGATTGCGGCAAAGACGATGCCGAACGCGGCGTAAGTGGCTGTGTATACCAGGTTGCCGATGTCGCCCTCCGGGGCGGTATGGCTATAGAGGACCAGGACGAGGAGCCCCCACGGAGTTTGCCGGGTGTCTCCGCAGAGTGATTCGAAGACAAAGAAAAGAAGGAACCAGATGGCGGGGGCAAGAAGAAAGATCCCCTTCCACCCCGCGAGATGGTACGCGGTCGAGGTGGAAGAAAACGAGACGCCGGTGCTCTCGTCCTGTTCTCCGAGGAGCCCGACTTCATGCGCGTAGATGTTTCCGGTTAGCAGGACGGGTTTATTCGGCCAGATAAAGTGAGGGACCAGATTTTCAAAGGCCTCGATGATGGGATAGAGGCCGAAGGTTCCGAACTGCGCGGTTCGGTTGATGAGTGCGTCATCGATCGAGATCATTTGCAGGCGATCGAAGAGCCCCTGGGGATTGTTGAAGTAGCCGAGAACGCGGTAGTCATAAGAGTCGGCGGAGGTTTCTAGAAACTGCTGGCGCACGTAGCCGAGGTTTGAGAGGAGAGAGATCGTGGTCGCGAGGCTGGCGCCACCATTTTCCTCGCGAAATTGTCTTCCGTATTGAGCGTAGGGGACGAGGTATCGTAAGACGAAGATGGTCACGAGGATTGCGCCGGCGACCTGAGCGCGACTGAGTTTGTATCGCTGGGAGGCTACAGCAAGGATCCAGCTGGCGAAGGGAGCAAACATTCCCTCTTTAGAGAAACCAAAGAGGCCAATGATGAACATGATGGCGCCGGCAAGCAGCACAGGCAGGTTGACGCTGCGTCTGCCGCCGCTGCGGCGAACCGTGTTGATGACGCCGAGTACGATCGCCATGGGGAAGAAGCGGTTGAGCTGACTGAGAGCGCTGAGGACCGACCCGCTGCCGGAGGGGATGAAATTGAACGCGACATTGAGTAAGATGCCCGCGATGAGACTGCCGACGGTAGCTGTCTGCATCTTGGCGTCGGTGACCATTTTTCCCAGGAGCGGGCGCCGGGGAGCGAATCTCTTAGTGAGGTAGACGGCCAGCAGCATCATGCACATTCCGGCGAGCAGGACTCTGATGGTGAGGTCGGGAGCGAAGAGATTGGAGTCTGCCGGCTCGTCGAGATAAGCCTTCACGCAGAGGCCAAGGATGACGCCGAGTACGGAGTTGAAGAAGATGAAGGCTCCGGAGGTTCGAGTGAACCCGCCGGCGACGTTGAAGGCGTGCGCGGCGACCAAAACATAGAAGAAGCAGCCTAGAGCGAAGGTAGGGCTGGTGCCTTGAGAGAGCTGGATGACCAGAAGGGTCGCCGCAAAGAAAAATACGGGGACGATCGGAATGCTTTCGGGAAAGGGTAGGCGCACTCGTTCTCTTTCACAACCAAGGACTTGGGACGACTTCCTGAAATCCACGACAGATACACGGAACGAGGGATCTTACGTTTGCCAGCCGAAAGACCGGGAGAACCAATCGATCGAAGTCTCAACGACTTTCAACGACGATGATAGCGATTGCGGGGCTGGCGCGTCAAAAACCGAAGCGGATCGAGTCAATGCACCGCCCAAGCCATTTGTCGGACTGGTTTTAGACAACCGGGACTAGGCTATTCTTGGGTATCGATGGATCCATTGATTCGGGAGCTGCTTGGCTAGACTACTTCAAAAGCACATGCCGGAGTTGGACGTGTTGCGCGGTCTTGCGGTCCTTGCTGTGCTTTTCTACCACGGTCTTTATTGGTCGAATGCGTCCTCGTCGAATCACCTGGCAAACCTCTTCATCAAGGCGACTGTCGTCGGTTGGCTTGGCGTCAATCTTTTTTGTACTCTCCGGCTTTCTGATCACCGGGATCCTGATTGATACAAAAGGAAGACCGACCTTCTATCGGAAGTTCTACATTCGCCGCGCTCTTCGCATCCTGCCTGCATATCTCCTACTTGTTCTGTTTCTTGTATTTACTGGCTGGCTGACGTTTGGATCGGCGGCGGTGGCCCTATTATTTCTCACCAACTACAGTCTCCTGTTTACGCTGTTCCACCTGGGCGGCTATGGCCCTTTGTGGTCGCTATCGGTCGAAGAACAGTTCTATCTCGTCTGGCCGTCAGTCGTCGGCCGGGTGAGCGTCCGTATCCTCACCTACATCTCGATCGCGCTATGCCTGGTTGAACCCTTTCTTCGGTGGCTCGTTGCGTCCGGCCATCTCCATCTGGGAGATCTCTCCCAGGCGACCTATCTGATTGCTGACAACCTCGCCCTAGGGGCCTTGGCTGCGATCTTCGCCCGTTCGAGTTACGGCACCCTTCGCAACGGAGTAAGAATTGGGCTGGGGTTGTGTCTGGCAGGACTTGCCATCTTCGCGGCCGGCTATCCCTTTGGCATCATGCACCGCACCAACGTCGTCGGCAACACCTTGCAATCAGTCCCATGGAACATCTTCTTTGCCGGCACCCTGCTTCTTTGCCTTGGTCTGCGAAGCCCCCTTGCCTCCAGTCTGTGGGCCGCTCCTCTACGTTTCTTCGGATACATCAGCTACGGTCTGTACCTCGTCCACTTTCTGATCTTTGTCAGATACGACGACAAAGTGACGCGAATTTCCGATCCTTCCTTGCGTCATCTGCTAGAAGGAGCGTTCACTCGCTTCTTTCTGGCTGGCGGATTATCAATTCTCATCGCATGGCTCTCACGAAGGCTCTATGAAGAGCGCTTCCTGCTGATGGGGAGATCGGCTCCGGTTGAAAATGAGGATCCACTCGTGTTGAGTTTCACCCAGGAAGACCGGGTCCCCGATTCTTCGCCCGCGACAGAATCGCCTCTGTCTAATTGATTGGATAGAATGACTTTTTCAATATCTGAGGCCCGGGGGCCGAATGACCGCCTTAGCGCGGGTAACCTGAGCGGCGCCGAGGGGCGAACTTGCGAACGAGGCCTAACTAGTCTGGTTCCAATCTGGTAACGGGAAGCCTTATGACCCAAAAGTAGCTTTGACTTTGACAAATGCGCCGGTCTATTCTTCGATGAATTAGCGTGTACTGCGCAGGAATGAGGCCTGCGCCGATAAGGGTTAGACGGAGCGAATGGAACGATTCGGCGACGAGCTGCGGCGGGAGCGCGAGAGGCGCAAGGTGTCGATGGAGAGGATCTCCGACGAGACGAAGGTGTCGCTGCGTCACCTGGAGGCGCTTGAGGCTGGAGAGTACGACGCTTTGCCGGGCGGAGTGTTCCGGAAAGGTATTGTTCGCAGCTATTTAGCAGCGGTTGGGCTGGAGGAGGCTCCGTGGATCGAACGGTTTGAGGCGACCCTGAGGGAGAGCGGCGGGGGCAGCGAAGATACCGATTGGACTGAGTTCGCGGAGAATGTGCGACGGAATAGAAGTGGCGTCGAATCGAAGACGAACATGCGATGGATGGGCGTCGGAACCATGGTGACGATGCTGGGGGTCCTGGGCTGGGCTGTGTGGAAGTTCGCGCTGCATGGCCGGTTGATCCCCTAACGACACATTCCGATAGAGCTTCTCTCTTACCGGAGCAGAGACGTTTCGCTGGCCAGGAGCGGCTGTCTGCTGCTCCATTTACAATTTCGTTGAAACCGAGTGGGGAGATCCATCGCAAACGGGGACGCACGCTTTTCAGCGCGACACATCGCGAGCCTGGATGGGCTTCGCGGTCTCGCCTTTCTCATGGTCTTCTTCCGTCACTATGGAATGACCTCCCATTTAAATAGTTCATGGGCTAAATTTGTTTTTTCTCTGTGTTTCGGCGGATGGATGGGCGTGGATCTGTTCTTCGTGCTGTCCGGGTTTCTGATTACTGGAATTTTGCTGGACACGCGAGAGCTTCCTGGATATTTCACGAACTTTTATGCGCGACGAGCGCTCCGCATCTTTCCTCTCTATTACACGGTTCTTGCTGTGCTTTTTGTGATGACTCCCTGGCTTCACCTGCAATGGCATACGGGACATCTGGCTTATCTGTTTTATGCGGGGAACATCGCTTTCAACCTGAATGAAAGTCTTGCGACGGTGCAGCCCTCTGTGTCGTTTCTGCATTTGTGGTCGCTGGCGGTGGAAGAGCAGTTTTATCTGATATGGCCGCTGGTTGTGATGCTGGTGGGAAACCGACGAAAGCTGGCATGGATCTGTGGGGGACTCTCTGTTGGCGGGCTGATTCTGCGGATGGGGCTGCTGCTGTGGCTGCCTCGCGGGGACGCCTACGAATGGTGTTATGCCCAACTTCCGACGCATATGGACGGCCTGCTCTATGGAGCGCTGGCCGCAATCGGCGTGCGGGCGATTCCGTTGGAACGGATGCTGCAAGGCGTGCGGAGAGGGCTACCGTTTGCACTGGCTACTTTGCTGGCTGTGATCGCAGCAGGCGGAATCGATTTCCACTCCTTGCCGATGATCCTGTTTGGCTTCCCTGCACTGGCTGCGACATTTGCGGGTGTTGTGCTTCTCGCCCTGAAACCGGGGGGCATCGTAAACCGGATCGGTACGCTGTCTGGGCTGCGGTTTGTCGGCCGGTACAGCTATGGGATGTATGTTTATCACATTCTTTTCTGGCCTGCATTGACTTGGATTCAGCCGTGGCTTCAAGCGCGTTTGGGTTCCGTGATGCTGGGTGGGCTGTGTTTTGTGTTAATGATGTTTGTGGGGACAATGCTGGTTGCGGTGGCCAGCTACGAGGTGTACGAGAAGCAATGGCTCAGGTTGAAGGGGCGATTTGCGTATCAGCGAACTAGAGAGTTTGCCGGTTGATGCAGGATCTCGCCGTTGAATGATCATCTTCGCCGACGAATGCGTCCCTTTGCCCGGTTTGGCGAGCGTGGGTAGAATAGACAGAACGCACGCTGTTCCGGGCTAAGTGTCCGGACAGGTACTCTTTGGAGGAGTTTTGGCTAAACGCGACCGTTTTCTGTTTACGAGTGAGTCTGTCACTGAGGGGCATCCGGATAAGATCGCCGATCAGATCTCCGATGCGATTCTGGACGCCTGCCTGGCGCAGGATCCCTATAGCCGCGTGGCCTGCGAGACACTGACCTGCACAGGTCTGGTCGTTATCGCCGGGGAGATCACGACGAAGGCTTATGTGGATTTTCAGAGCCTGGTGCGCGGGACTGTTGCCGCGATCGGGTATGACAACGCGCTGTATGGGTTCGATTCGAACACCTGCGCGGTGATCTCGACGATCAATAAGCAGTCTGGCGATATCGCCATGGGTGTCGATACGGGCGGCGCCGGCGACCAGGGCATGATGTTCGGCTATGCGACGAACGAGACCCCGGAGCTGATGCCGACGCCGATCTCGCTGGCGCACAAGCTGGCGCATAAGCTGAGCGAGGTTCGCAAGAACGGGCTGATGTCGTACCTGCGGCCGGACGGCAAGAGCCAGGTGACGGTGGAGTATGACTCGGACAACAAGCCGAAGCGGGTGGATGCGGTGGTGATCTCGACCCAGCATGCAGAGAATGTTGGCAACGAAGATCTGCGCGCGGATATTTTGAAGCACGTGATTCAGGCTGTGATTCCTGCGGCATTGCTGGATCAGGATACGAAGTACCACATCAATCCGACGGGCCGGTTCGTGGTCGGAGGACCGATGGGCGATACGGGCTTGACGGGGCGGAAGATCATCGTCGATACGTATGGCGGCATGGGACGGCACGGCGGCGGAGCCTTCAGCGGTAAGGATGCGACCAAGGTGGATCGCTCGGCGGCTTACATGGCGCGGTACGTGGCGAAGAACATCGTCGCGGCTGGGCTGGCGGATCGTTGCGAGGTGCAGTTGGCCTACGCGATTGGCGTCGCGGAGCCGGTGAGCGTGCTCGCGGATACGTTTGGCACGGGCAAGATCGATGAGTCGAAGCTAGAGGACCTGGTGCGGAAGAACTTCTCGCTGACGCCGAAGGGCATCATCGAAGGGCTCGACCTGCGTAAGCCGATCTTCAAGGCGACGGCTGCGTACGGTCACTTCGGACGCAAGGGCGAGGGCTTTACCTGGGAGAAGACTGATAAGGCTGCTGCACTGGCTGAGCAGGCCGGGGTGAAGCAGTTGGCTTCCAAGTAGATTCTCTCCTGGATGGTTTTGAAATATGGGCGGGCCTTCGGGCCTGCCTTTTCTTTTGCTGGTGGGGATTTGTGAAGATCGGGTTAGACTGCTGGCTATCGCTTAATTGCATCACATTTAATATCAACCCCAGTAGAGAAGAGGGTTTTCGATGCTTGTTAAGTCTGAATACGATATTCAATTTCATCTTCCTATGCCCACGCCAATGGTGGCGATGCTGCATCTGCACCCGTCGCTGGAGCCGCAGGTGCGCGCCGGGAATGAATTGAAGGTCGAACATATCGACCAGGAGACGAAGACAAATGTTCCGGTGTCCGAGTATCACGATGTGTTTGGAAATCGGTGCACCCGGTTTGTCACGCCTGCGGGCGCGATTCGGTTGAGCGGGGCGAACGTTGTCGAGATCGAGGGGTTGGCTGATCCGATCAACGCCTATGCGCAACAGGCTCCGGTGGAGAATCTGCCGTCGGAGGTGTTGCAGTTTTTGCTGGCGAGCCGGTACTGCGAGGTGGATAAGTTTGGGCCGATCTCGCAGGATCTCTTTGGCTGGATGACGCCGGGGTGGACGAAGGCATCTGCAATACGCGACTGGGTCCATGAGAAGGTGATGTTCGACTACAAGACGGCGCGACCGACGAAGACGGCGATGGATGTTTTTGCGGAGCGGATTGGAGTGTGCCGGGATTATCAGCATCTGGCGATTGCGCTGTCGCGTAGTCAGAATATTCCAGCGCGGTATGTGACGGGATATCTCGGAGATATTCGCTGGCCCTACAGCGGTCAGGGGGATTTTAGCGCGTGGTATGAGGTGTTTCTTGATGGGCGCTGGATGACGATGGACGCGCGGCATAACGAGCCGAGGGTGGGGAGGGTGCTGATGGCTGCGGGACGGGATGCTGCGGATGTGGCGATCACGACCTCATTCGGGAATGCGATTTTGACGAACTTCTATGTGGACAGCTATGAGGTGCTCGAGGATGGGACGACGGTGCCGAGTCTGCCGGGCACGATAGCGCAGGAGCCTCTGGTGACGTCGGTGAATCGCGGCTCGGCGGGGGCGGTTCAGGGCTTCGCGGAGTAGAAGGTGTAGGTGGCGGTGTAAGGGACGCGGGTGGTGGTGGTGAGGTGTTGGGCGTCGCAGCCGGTGGTGGGAGCGATGCCGCCGTGGGTGTCGGAGCGGCGGATGAACTCAACGCGGGCCATGATGCCGGAGCCACTAGTGCTGGCGGCTTTGAGGAGAAGCCAGGGGATGGCTTGGGGTTCGGGTGAGGGACTCTTCTGGAGGAGATCGCCTTTGACGGTGCTGCCGTCCTGTGACGTCCAGGAGGGCCCAGCTCCATGGGTACCTACGGGTGTGCCTGATTCGTCAGTGAGAGTGGCGTCGGGCGCTTTGAAGATCCATTGGGGGCCGGAGTCGGTTTGCTGGCAGGCGTAGACCTGCGCTCCTTTGCCGGTGACTGTGAGAATCGCGTGTTGCGTAGGCGGCGGCACGGTGAGTGACGGATCGGTGGGGCTTTGAGCGGAGGAGAAGGCGGCAAAGAGGATAGTCGCAGAGAGGGAGACAGGGAGACAGATTCGCATTTTCATCGAGCATAGACTACGCCGAAGAGGTTTGACTACTTTGAAGACACGAAACGGAGCGTGCAGATTTTCGGCGGGTGGGAGGATACTGGAATGATAGAGACAATGACGATGACGAGTGCAGCTAAGAGCGATGTGGTGGTTCCGAGCTACTTTCCGGGCAAGCAGTGGCAGCAGGTGCTGGGACGGGATGCGAGCGCGGACGGGCAGTTTGTGTATGCCGTGAAGTCGACCAGGGTGTATTGCAAACCTAGCTGTGCGAGCCGGCGGCCTTCGCGGAAGAATGTGACGTTCTTCCCTACCCCGGCGCTGGCCGAGGCTGCGGGTTACAGGGCCTGCAAGCGGTGTGAGCCGGAGAGTACCGAGGCGAAGGCCGATCCTCAGGCGGGCGCGATCGCGGCGGTGACGGAGTATTTGAAGGATCATGCGGAGGAGAGGACGAGACTGGCCGATGTGGCGAAGGCTACGGGGGTAGGGCGGCTGACGATTCTGCGTGGGTTCAAGCGGGTGCTGGGGGTGAGTCCTGGGCAGTATGCGAAAGAGGCGCGGCTGGAGCGGTTCAAGAGCAGGGTGAGGGAGCCGAAGAAGGTGAAGGCGCCGATTACGGATGCTATCTATGAGGCGGGGTTTGGGTCGAGCAGCAGATTGTATGAGAAGAGTGCCGCGACGCTTGGGATGACTCCACGGGTGATGCGGGAGGGAGGGGCTGGACTGCTGATTCGGTACTGCACGGCGGCTAGTCCGTTGGGACGGATGCTGGTGGCGACGACAGATGTGGGGATCTGCTCGATTGCTTTTGGTCGTGATGATAAAGAACTGATTGCGGGGTTGCGGGAGCAGTTCTCGAAGGCGCAACTGGTGGTGGCCAAGGGGAATACGGGATGGCTCGCGGATGCGGTTGCGTTTGTGGCGAGTCAGCTTGGGGAGCATCCTCTGGCGGCTACGTTTCCGCTGGACGTGAGGGCTACGGCGTTTCAGCAGAGGGTTTGGAAGGCGCTGCAGGCGATTCCTCGTGGAGAGACGAGGAGTTACTCGGAGGTGGCGTTGCAGCTTGGTGCGCCTTCGGCTTCGCGTGCGGTGGCGGGGGCCTGTGGAGCGAATCCGGTTGCGATTGCGGTGCCTTGTCATCGTGTGGTGGGCAAGGGTGGGGCGATCACTGGATATCGTTGGGGAGTGGAGCGGAAGAGGCGACTGCTGGAGGCTGAGCGGGCGTGAGGTTTGCTGGTGAGCGACAATGATTGCACGATGAGTGTTGCCAAGAGCAAATCGCTGCCGGATGGTTTCAAAGGTTGGATTATCGCGAGTGTGAGCGTACTGCTGCTTTCGCTGGTTCTGGTGTTGGGGGATGTTGTTGCGGCGTTCGCTTACTTCTCTGATAAGACAAACCCGCTCTGGGTGACGCTGCTGGGAGTGGTGGGAGCGATGGGCGTGGGGCTAGGGTTTGCGGGGCTGTTTGTGCTGTTGGCCTTCGCTGGGTGGCGATCGTATTTAGAGTCGAAGAGGGTGCAGATCATTTCGCCAATGCGCGAGGACCAGGGCCAGCGTTGAGCAAGATTGAGCAGTCGAAGGTGGGACAAATGCTAAAAGCTAGCGCCTCCCCCGCCGCTATCTCCGCCGCCGAAACCGGAGAACCCTGAATCGGATGCAGGTGGAGTGGAGACTGCGTCTGAATGGGGAGGAGTTGAATAAGAATTCGGCAAGCTACTAGAGTTCCAGTAACGTCCCCATGTTTTCGCAACGCGCGCTTCCGCTGATCGGCAGTGTGTGCAGTTCTGAAGGTATTTGGAATGCGCAGGACAGTGTTGGGGAGTGCGTTCCACGCCAAGAAGCTTGCGCATAAGTCTTCCAAAACTGAACATTTGGTAATTGTACTCACCAAGAATGTCTCTTAAGTACTCCGTTGTATCTGCCGGAGAAGAATCTCGATCTTGCTCGCCTGAAAGACTAGAGTAGAGCGATGGCAGAGGCGGTTCGTGAGATGGCGGTGGATGGACGGGCGCTTTACTCGAAGATTACGTGGCGGCTGATCCCTTATATTTTTCTGCTCTATATTGTGGCGTATCTTGACCGGGTGAATGTTGGGTTTGCTGCCTATGATCTGCAGCGGGATCTGCACTTCAGCAATACGGTGTATGGGACTGGGGCCGGGATTTTTTTCTGGGGTCGGTGCTGTTCGATCTGCCGAGCAATTTGATGCTGACGCGCGTGGGAGCGCGGATATGGATTGCGCGGATCATGATCTCGTGGGGCGTGATCTCGACCTGCATGATGTTTATGCACTCGAAGGAGTCGTTTTATGTGCTGCGATTTTTGCTGGGAGTGAGTGAGGCGGGATTTTTTCCCGGGATGATTATTTACCTGACGTACTGGTTTCCTACGCAGGAGCGGGCGCGGGCGGTGGCGAAGTTCATGACGGCGACTTCGCTGGCGGGCGTGGTGGGTGGGCCGTTGTCGAGTTATCTGCTGAAGCTGGATGGTGTGGGTGGGCTGGCGGGTTGGCAGTGGCTGTTCGTGTCGGAGGGAGTTCCTACGGTGCTGCTGGGGATTTCGGTGCTGTTTGTGTTGAAGGACGGGCCTGCGAAGGCTGGGTGGCTGCGGGCGGAGGAGAGAGTATGGCTCGAGGGCGAATTGCAGCGGGATAAGGAGCGGTTTGGGGCTTCGACGCATCACAGGCTGCTGGATGCGTTTCGGTTGCCGGCGCTTTGGGTGCTTGCGGGTGTGTATTTTGTGAGCCAAGTGGGGGTGTACATCGTGAATCTGTGGATGCCGCTTATTCTGCAGAGCTTCTCGCATGGTGGGGAGAGGGATGCGATCTTGATTGCTCGGTATGCGACGCTTCCTTACCTTGCAGCGGCCGTGATGACGGTGGTGGTGGGGTGGAGTTCGGATAGACGGAATGAGCGGCGATGGCATATCGCTGGATGCCTGACGCTGTCGGCGGTGGGTTTTGCGTGGGCGGCGTGGGCGCATGCTTTGGTGGTTGCGTTGTGCGCGATGACACTGGCGGCGATTGGGCTCTGGAGCATGATGGGGCCGTTCTGGACGTTGGCGACGAGCATGCTGAGCGGGACAGCAGCGGCTGGAGCTGTGGCGATCTTGCAGATGGTGGGTGGAGTGGGTGGATTTGCCGGACCTTATATGACGGGGCGGCTGCGGGATGCTACGCAGAGTTTTACCGGGGGCTGTATTTGATCAGTGCGATGGCGCTGGGGGCTGCCGGGCTGGCGCTCGTAGCGAGAAATAAAGAGAGTCGGTCGGTTGCAGAGAGTGATCTCTAAGTATTTTTGACTGCGAACTTTTCATCAGGCTACGACTAGTGAATGAGGGTTAAGAAGAATTGGGACTCGTTCACGTCATCTCACTGAAAAGACTCAGGAAGAGTTCGATAAGGCGAACCGCGGCAGCTCTTATTTCACCGGCGAATCGTGGTCGCGATGATATTCTGGATCAAGTAAAAATTCAGCATTTTGAGGTTCCCTACTATGGCGACAGCGACGATCGATAAGGCAGCAGCGGATTACAAAGTAGCCGATATTTCTCTGGCGGATTTTGGCCGGAAGGAGATTGAGATCGCCGAGCAGGAGATGCCCGGGTTGATGTCGATCCGCAACAAGTATGCCGCGGGTAAGCCGCTGGCTGGCGTTCGCGTGACGGGCTCCCTGCATATGACGATCCAGACCGCGGTGCTGATTGAGACGATGGTGGCGCTCGGCGCGAATGTTCGCTGGGCGAGCTGCAATATCTTCTCGACCCAGGACCATGCGGCTGCTGCGATTGCCGCGGCGGGTGTGCCGGTGTTTGCGTGGAAGGGCGAGACGCTTGAGGAGTTCTGGTGGTGCACGAACGAGTCGCTGAAGTTTCCTGATGGTAAGGGCGGATTGCTCGGGCCGCAGCTTGTGATCGATGATGGCGGCGATGTGACGCTGCTGATCCACAAGGGCGTTGATATGGAGAAGGGCGACAAGTGGATTGATTCGCCTTCGAGCTCGACCGAAGAGGATGTAATCAAGGCTCTCCTGAAGAAGGTACATGCGGAGCATCCGACCCGCTGGCAGGATGTGGCGAAGGAGTGGCGCGGCGTTTCGGAGGAGACGACGACGGGCGTTCACCGGCTGTACAAGATGCTGGAGAAGGGCACGCTTCTGGTTCCGGCGATCAATGTCAATGATTCGGTGACGAAGTCGAAGTTCGATAACCTGTATGGCTGCCGCGAGTCACTGGTGGATGGCATCAAGCGCGCGACCGATGTGATGGTCGCGGGTAAGGTCGCTGTGGTTTGCGGGTACGGCGATGTGGGTAAGGGCTCGGCGGCTTCGCTGCGTGGGCTCGGGGCGCGGGTGATTGTGACGGAGATCGATCCGATCAATGCGCTGCAGGCTGCGATGGAAGGCTATGAGGTCACGACGATTGAAGAGACTCTTGGCCGCGGCGATATCTACGTGACCTGCACGGGCAATGTCGACATCATCACGGTGGAGCACATGAAGCTGATGAAGGATCAGGCGATCGTGTGCAACATCGGCCACTTCGACAACGAGATCCAGATGGAGCCGCTGAATGCGCTGAAGGGCGTGAAGAAGCTGAACATCAAGCCCCAGGTAGACAAATACACGTTCGAGAGCGGCAACAGCATCTTCGTTCTGGCTGAGGGCCGGCTGGTGAACCTGGGCTGCGCGACTGGGCATCCGAGCTTTGTGATGTCGAACAGCTTTGCAAACCAGACGCTGGCTCAGCTCGACTTGTGGAAGAACAAGGATACGTACAAGATCGGGATCTACATTCTGCCGAAGAAGCTGGACGAAGAGGTTGCACGGCTGCACCTGGAGAAGATCGGGGTGAAGCTGACGACGCTCTCCAAGAAGCAGGCGGATTACCTGAGCGTTCCGGTGGAAGGACCATACAAGGCGGACCATTACCGGTACTAAGCTTCAAGAAGAAACAAAGGGCCGCTGAGGAGTTCCTCGGCGGCCTTTTTGTTTGCTGCATGGAGAGAGAACAAGACAGGTTGATTCAGTCTTCAAGGATTCAGTGGGAGTCCGGGGAGGCGTGTCCGTCACCGCTTACGGAGGGAATAGACACGGGGGTTTTGCGAGTGTTGTGGCAAATCGAAGAGGTATATTTTTTCGAAAAGGCGCGACTTTCGAGTGTTCTCTGGGTTAGCGCGAGGCTTGCTGTGGGATTTTACTTTTGCGAGAACAGCCTGGCGGGCGTTAGTTCGTGGCGGGGTCGAAGTCGCTGGCGGTTATGACCTGCAGGCCCGGTGCGGAGGTCGGCTGTTGATCGATGAGGATGATGGTGTGGGCTGAGCCGGAGGAGTATGTGACCTGCGAGCCGTTGTAGACCGCGAGAGATGAATTGGGGGGAACGGTTGCGGTGGGCAGAATGACGAAAGAGTAGGCACCGGCCGGGATGTTGAGGTAGCCGGTGTTCGCGCCGAAGGGGATGTTGGTCACCGTGGGGGCGACGGCGGTGAGTTTCTGACCAGCGGGGACGAGATAGATGTCGACGGCGCCCGAGCGCGTGGCCTGGTTGAGGAAACGGAGCGCGATCTGGCCCTGGGGTGCGGGCTGGCTCTGGTCGGTGAGTGTGAGCTGCTGCATCGTGGCGGCGGCGCTACCGATGAGAACGGTGTATTGGCCGGAGGCGGCGAAGTTCATCCTGGATATGGAGAGAAGCTGCCTGGTTCCGGCGGTGTTGGCGGCGATGGTGTCGCTGCCGGGCGAGAGCGGAATGTAGGAGGTGATGGTGCCGAAGCCGAGATTATGAGCGAGGGGGTTGGAGCCCTGATAGATGTCGAGCCTGGGAGCATCAGGGGAGGCTGTAACAACGCGAACCTGGGGTGCGGGAGCGCTGCTGACGATGGCTCCGCATCCGGCGAGTGTGAGCAGGATTGCTGTGGCCGCGACAGCGCGAGCGACAGGTCGGACGAGATGAATGAGGTTGAACATAGACCGTCGACTGGTGATCCTCAGATTGATGGAGGCGCCGCGCTCCATCCACTTTACTTGATTTCACTACGCAGAAGAGTGCTGAACGGATGGAGAGGATGAGCAATCTGGGGGATACGAAGGAATTATCAGATTTTGTTTGCACAGTTGCCGTTCTAGATCTCAGCTATTTGTAGCTGTGTGGCCGATGGTGAAGACTAGAAGGGTCATGTCGTCGTGCTGCGCAGCGCCGGCGGTGAATCTGTCAGCAGCGTCGAAGATGCAGGTGAGTAGTTGGTCGGCGGTTGTGGTGCAGTCGGGCCGGTTGAGGAGTTGGCGGGCCGATGCAAGCATGTTGTCTTCGCCCCACTCTTCCTCGTCGTGGTTCATGGCTTCAGAGATTCCGTCGGTGAAGGCCAGCAGGACGTCGCCGGGATGTAGTTGGAGGGCGGCCTGGGAGTACTCCGCATCGGGCAGGAGGCCCACTACGGTTCCGGTGGGTTCGAGGGCGATGGTTTCGGCGCCGCGCAGGACGTAGGGAGGGTTGTGTCCAGCGTTGACATAGGTGAGGAGATGGTTGACTGGATCGTATTCCGCGTAAAAGAAGGTGGCGTAGCGATTGGTGGTGGAGGACTCATAGACGATTTTGTTGACGTTGGAGATGAGAGCGGCGAGATCGCTCTGCTGCAGGCCGGCGATGCTGCGGAGGCTGGCCCGCAGGCTCGCCATGAGGAGCGCGGCGGAGATTCCTTTGCCAGAGATGTCGCCGAGGGCGAGGGCTAGACGGGAGTCTGTGGTTGAGTCTGACGGAAGGAGGAAGAAGTCGTAGTAGTCGCCTCCGACGACCTGAGCGGGGCGGCAGAAGCCGGCGAGATCTACACCTGGAATTTTGGGATAGGTCTGCGGGAAGAGGCGCTCCTGAACCTCACGGGCGATCTCGAGCTCGCGGGAGATGCGTTCGCGTTGAGTGACCTCGGTGGTGAGGTTTTCAAAGAGCTCGGCGTTTTCAAGAGCGAGGCCGGTTTGGGAGGCGATGGTCTGGAGGAGTTGGCGGTCGGTTTTGGTGTAGGGCTCCTCGGAGCTTTTGGGGCCGAGGGCGATGACGCCGGCGAGGCGAGTGCGGCCGGGGAGAGGGACGAGGAGTTCGGTGGAGAGATCGTTGAGGGCGCTGCGTTCGGCGTCGGTGGCGTCTATGAGCCAGCTGGAGGGGTCGTCGCGATAGACGTTGGCGGGGGCTTTGGCGCGGGTGAGTGTGGTGATGGTGGTCGAGGCAGCTGGAAGAGAGAAGATCTGGGCTGCGCCTGGGGTCATGGGCATTCCGGTGGCGAGTTGGAGGTGGTACGTATCGCCGGAGCGGAGGAAGACGGCGATGCGTTCGATGTGGAGCGTGGAGCCGAGACGGCGGGTGATGGTTTCGAGCAATGGGGTGACTTCGGTGAAGTTGCGGGCTTCGTCGGAGAGCTCGGAGAGGAGCTGCTCGGTGGAGTAAGCCTCGCGGAAGAATCGCTGGTCGATCATCTTTTGCAGGCGATTCGAGAGGAGAAAACGGAAGGCGAAGAAGACTCCAATGATGAGTAAGATGCGGATGATGTCGTTGCGCTGATGGTCGGGATGTTTGAAGAAGTCGTTGAGGGAAAAGGCCATCCATATGGCGAGTCCAACTCTTACCACCGTAAGAAATTCGCGGGCGAAGGCGTAGCGGGTTCCCTGGCGAATGATGATGCGAAGGTCCATTGCACGCTGAACTACGACAACGTAGGCAAGAGAGAGCGGGAAGAGAAGGAGAATGACGAATACAGAAATATTGACCCACTCAGGGGTTCCCTGCCCGACGTCGCTTTTGGTAACGATGGATAACAAGAGAAGGAGAAATAGTGGGGTGAGTCCGACCGAAGTTCCGACTAAGAGAATCCGGAGGCGGCGGCGAGCATCGCCGGTGGCCTGGCCGATCTTTGGACCGAGATTGAAGAAGAACCAACTGATTGCGATGGCGCCCAAGACATTTTCCGCAACGTTGACGGGGTACATGTAAGGAGCGAACCAGGAGATCGAAGCGAAGCTCCACATGTCGCCGAAGATGGCGATGAAATCTGTAAAGGATAAAAGCATAAGGGGAATCGCTACGAGCCACTTGACCCAGGGGAACTTGATATCTGTTTGTGAGCGATCGGGAAAGTAGACCCCGAAGAACATGAGGCAGATCGGCATTGCGGTCTGCGCCACGATATTCCAAATCAAGGCGATGGGGAGGAGGTAGGGTCCGACGATCAAGGTCGGGTTGTTGATGATAGCGTCGAAGTAGCAGAGAATTCCCAGAATAAGCCAGGCATTCAGATTTCTCGGGCGAGCGAAGACCACCCATAAACCGATGAGGAGACAGAAGAAAGTCAATAGGGCGAACACCAAGTTGACTGAGATTTGCAAGGGCGAGAGCTTCTGGGGCTCAACCGCGGCCAGTCGGATGCTCGTCGACTCGACCGCTGCGTCAGAGCCGCGGCGGTAGGTGATTGTCATTGGGTCGCCCGGCGAGGCGCGACGGATTTGACCAAGAAGCATATTGCGACTGGTGTATGGCTGGCCATTGATTGTGAGGACGGTGTCGAAGGGTTCGAGACCTGCGGCAAGAGCCTCTTCGCGGAGGTTGGTCGTTGTCGCAAGGCGCGAGCCGCTTTCGAACGGGGCTCGAACGATGGACTGGCCGTGCACCATAACGTTGAAGACGCGGATAGCAGCACCGTACGCATGCAGGAGCGCTAGCGCGGCTACGAGGGCGAGAAGAAAATACTGGAGGCGTGCGGATCTCTGGGGCATAGGCCAGTTGGAGAGATGGTAGCAGCGGCGTGGGAGTTTCGAGGATAAAGATAATGGAGTTGAATGGGACGGGCATCCTGGTCCGGATGCCCGTCTGAGCAGGGCTGCAGCTACCGCCTACTTTTTGGGGTGGCTGGCGATGATCTGGTCCTTGATCTTGTCGTAAGTGGCCTTGGGAAGGACACCCTTGGTGACGAGCTGATTCTTTGCGGTGTAGGGGCGGCCGTCGATGATGCGCTTCGAGTAAGCATCGCCGATGCCTGGGAAGGCCTTGAGCTGGTCGGCGGTGGCGGTGTTGATGTCGAGCGGCGTGGTGGCCGCGGCGGCGGCTGGCGCACCTGCTTTGGAAGCCTGGGCAACCGAGAAAACCGGGGCGACGGAGAGCAGGAGCGCGGCGGCGAGAAGTTTGCGGCGAAGATTGATCATCTGAGATCTCCTACTTTGGGCTGAATACTTTACAGCGGAAGAGTACGAGAGAGTGTGGGCTGCGTCAACGGACAAGTTTCAGCTTTGTTGACTTTGAAGCTTGCGGCAGGGGTAACGCGGTTTGACTTCTCCATGACTGAAAGCTACCCTGAAGGGGAGATGAGCAGACTGCACCTCCATCACGGCCATTCGCATCATGACGCAACGAGCGTGTTGGCGGCTGTGTCCGGAGTGGCGAAGTAACGAACGCTTACTAAGGATTTCGAAAGGCCCGCTGACGCGCATACCGCGAGCGGGCCTTTTTCGTGCCTACATGGAAATGGGGAGACAGAGATGGTGAATTCCGTGAAGATAGATTTTGCAAAGATGGATGGCCTTGTCCCGGGTATCGTTCAGGATGCGAAGACGGGCGAGATGCTGATGCTCGGTTTTTTGAATGAGGTCAGCTATGCGAAGACGCTGGAATCTGGATTTGTCACTTTCTGGAGCCGGACGCGGCAGAAGCTTTGGATGAAGGGCGAAACCAGCGGCAATCGGCTGCGAGTAATCCAGGCGTCGACCGACTGCGATAACGATGCGCTGCTATTCAAAGTTGAAGTCGAGGGCGATGGGCTGGTTTGTCACGAGGGAACGGTGAGCTGCTTTACGAAAAATATTGCGACGGAGGCGAAGTGAGCGAGACGAAGCGGTTGAAGCTGGGAATACCGAAGGGCAGCCTGCAGGACGCGACGATTGCGCTGTTTGAACGCGCTGGATGGCGGATCTTCGCTAATGGGAGGAGCTACTTCCCTTCCATCGATGATGAGGAGATTGAATGCATGCTGGTCCGGGCGCAGGAGATGGCGCGATATGTGGAGCATGGGGCGCTGGATGCTGGGCTGACGGGCAATGACTGGGTGCTGGAAAATGAGAATGAAGTGGAGTATGTCACCAGCCTTACGTACTCGAAGCAGAGCCGGCAGAAGGTGAAGTGGGTGCTGGCGGTGCCGGAGGACTCACCGTTCCAGAAGCCTGGGGACCTTGCGGGGAAGATTATTGCTACGGAGCTTGTTGAGTTTACGAAGCGGTACTTCGCCGGAAAGAAGATTCCAGTAACGGTGGAGTTTAGCTGGGGCGCGACCGAGGTGAAACCTCCGACGCTGGCTGATGCGATTGTTGAGGTGACAGAAACAGGGTCGTCGTTGCGCGCGAATCGGCTGCGAATTATCGAGACGCTGATGGAGAGCGAGACCCAGTTGATTGCGAATAAAACGGCCTACAGAGAGGGTTGGAAGCGGGAGAAGATTGAGAATATCTCTTTGATGCTGAATGCCGCGATTGCTGCGCAGGGACGAGTCGGTTTGATGCTGAATGCGCGGAAGGTTGATTTGGAGAAGATCGTTGGTGAGTTGCCTGCGTTGACCTCGCCGACAGTGTCGCAGTTGAGCGATCAAGAGTGGGTCGCGTTGAATACGATTTTGGATGAAGCTTTGGTGCGTGAGGTGATTCCGAAGCTCAAAGCTGCTGGTGCTACCGGCATTGTTGAGTATCCGCTGAGTAAGGTTGTGCTGTAAAAATCGTTCTGCCTTGGGCTAACGAGTTGCCTCTGGAGTTTTGTGATGAAGCTGGTAAGGACGTTTGGTCGCGGCAAAGCTGCGGCAGATGCATTGATCGAATCTCTGGAACGGCGGGGCGCTGTGAATACGGCGCGCGTGGAGCCAGTGGTGCGACGCATTCTCGCAGCAGTGCGCAAGGGCGGCGACCGAGCGTTGGCGAAGTATGCGGTACAGTTTGATTGGCTTGCAAAGGGTCAGACGTTGGTGGTGTCGCGTGGGGAGATGAAGGAGGCTTGGGATTCGACAGCGCCGGCACTGCAAGCGGCGATGATGGTGGCGCGAGGAAATATTCTTGCGTTCGCCGAGTCGCAGCTGCCACAGGAGTGGACGATCTCTCCGGTGGATGGTGTGAGGACGGGACAGATCGTGCGGGCGTTGGGCAGCGTTGGGTGTTATGTGCCGGGAGGGCGCTATCCACTGCCTTCGACGCTGTTGATGACGGTGATACCTGCGCAAGTCGCTGGGGTGGAACGAATTGTGGTGTGTTCGCCTAGGCCTGCAAAAGAGACGATGGCCGCGGCATGGCTCACCGGGGTAACGGAGTTTTATCGCGTGGGCGGCGCGCAGGCGATTGCAGCTATGGCTTACGGCACGACTACGATTGAGCGAGTCGATAAGATTGTCGGGCCGGGAAATCTTTATGTGACTGCGGCAAAGATGCTGGCTTCAAATGAATGTGGGATCGATATGCCGGCGGGTCCCACGGAGATTGTGGTAACCAGCGAAAATGGGGACGCGGCGGGGATCGCGGCAGATCTGATTGCGCAGGCAGAACATGACCCGGAGACATTGGCTGTTCTGATTACGAGCAAGGAAGAGTTGGCGAAGGCTGTTGAGGCAGAGGTGAAGTTACGCGCGCGAGATAATGAGATTGGGAAGCAGTCACTGGCGGCACGCGGATGCTTATTTGTGACCGCCTCAGTACGCGAAGCTCAGGAGCTAACGAACCGGCTCGCGCCAGAGCATTTGACCGTCGATTCGGAGGCGGATCTAAAGTGGGTTCAAAACGCTGGATCCGTTTTTGTCGGAGAGTTCGCGCCGCAGTCGATGGGAGATTACGTCTCTGGCCCGAATCATGTGTTGCCAACCGGGCGCTTCGGGCGGGTCCGAGGTGGCTTGAGTGTGATGGATTTCGTAAAGGTTATTACAGTGCAGCAATACACGAAGTCAGGGTTGAAGAAGATGGGTCCCCACGCGATCGCACTGGCGGAAGCAGAGGGACTGAAAGGACATGCAGAAAGCGTGCGGGTGAGGATGAAATGAGTCTTGCTACTGACTTGGTTACATACAGGAAAATTGTGCAGGCGCGCAAGGCTGTATTGGAGATGCCTGAGTATCATCCCCCGTTGGCTGGACGTGACGCATTGCGTCTGGACTTCAACGAGAATACGTTTGCGCCGTCGCCACGGGTCGTCGAGAAGTTGTTGGCGCTTACAGCCGAGGGGCTAACGAAGTATCCCGAGAGGGAGCCGGTGGAGAGGATCGTCGCGACACATTTCGGATTGAAGCCAGACGAGGTGTTGCTGACAAACGGCGTCGATGAAGCGATTCATCTGATATGTGTGGCGTTTCTCGAGACGGATGACGAGGCGCTGATTGCGACCCCGACTTTTTCATGTACGACGTGAGCATCAAGATGATGACGCCTCACCTGCGAAAGGTACAGGCAGATGCGACGCTGGCGTTTCCGTTCGAACGCTTCATGTCCGCTATCACGGATAAGACGAAGCTGATTATCATTGCTTCGCCGAATAATCCGACTGGAGCAACGGTAAGCAAAGAGCATCTGCTGGCGATTGCCGCAGCGGCTCCTCAGGCGGTATTGATGGTCGATGAGGCTTACTATCACTTTCACGGCGAGTCGACGCTTGAGGATCTGGTGACGATACCGAACCTGATCGTGGCCCGAACGTTTTCGAAGGCCTATGGATTGGCGAGTTTGCGAGTCGGCATGTTGGCTGGGAATGCAGCGCTCTTGAAGAGTGTGCGCAAGGTGTCTTCTCCGTATAACGTGAATGGAGTAGCGTTGGCTTGTCTGCCAGTTGCTGTTGCCGACGAGGAATATCTTTCCTGGTACACAGAGCAGGTCCGTATTGGACGGAAGAGAATGATGGATGGCCTGCGAGAGCTGGGGGTTCCCTTCTTTCCTAGTCATGCGAACTTTGTCCTTATGAATATTGGGCCAAGGCATGCTGCGCTTGTGGATGCGATGAGAAGGCATGGGGTGTTGCTGCGGGATCGATCGACCGATCCTGGATGTGATGGTTTTGTGCGCATCACCATTGGCATTGAAGAACATGTCAATCGTGGACTGGATGCGTTGAAGACTTCCCTGCGGGAGATTGAATGGAGCGCTACGGTATGACAGGGGCGAAGGCTTTGAAGGTGCGCTCTGGAGTAATCAAGCGCGATACTACAGAGACGCAGATTGCGTTAAAGCTCGTTGTCGACGGCCAGGGTGTGTACAAAGTGTCGACCGGGATTCGTTTTTTTGATCACATGCTGGAGTTGTTTACACGCCATGGGGGGTTTGATCTGACGTTGAAGTGTACGGGTGATCTCGATGTCGATCAGCACCATACGGTCGAAGATGTAGGGATTGCTCTTGGCGAGGCATTTGGTAAAGCGCTGGGTGATAAGAAGGGCATCATGCGCGCCGGATATTTTGTGATGGCGATGGATGAGACGCTCGCCGTCGCAGCGGTGGATCTTAGTGGACGAGTTGCTTACGTTGTCGACGATAGAGTGAAAGTGCGTTTAGTCGGAGATTTTCAAAGCGAGTTGCTGACCGACTTCTTCGATGGCTTCGCCCGCGGAGCCAAAGCGAATGTACACGTGAAAACGATGTATGGGCGCAGCAATCATCACAAGATCGAGGCGATCTTCAAGGCGTTCGCCAGGGCGCTGCGTGGGGCCTGTTCGCGGGATGAGCGGATGAGGGACATGTTGCCGAGTACCAAGGGGCTGCTTTAGCGGGCTTAGTTTTCTTCTGCGTTACATGAACGAATAGGGCTGACGGCATGATCGCGATTATCGATTACAGAGCGGGAAACCTGACCAGTGTTGTAAAGACGCTGAACTATCTTGGTGCGCGCGAGATCGTTGTGACACAGGATCCCGCGATGGTGGCGAAAGCGGCGAAGGTGGTACTTCCAGGGGTGGGACACTTTCGTGCTACTTCCCTGTTGTTCGAGCTTGGCTTGGCGGATGCGGTGCGGGAGAGTATCGCCAAGGGCACGTGGTTCCTGGGGATCTGCGTTGGGTTGCAGTGGTTGTTTGATGGGTCGACAGAGGCTCCGGGTGTGGCAGGGTTGGGGCACTTTGCTGGGAGGTGTGAGCGGTTCCCTGCTCTGTTCGAGGGCGCGGAGTTGAAGTCGCCGCATGTGGGATGGAACTCGCTGGAGATGATGAGTGCTGATTCGAGGTTGATGCGCGAGGTGGAAAGTGGCGGATTTGTTTACTACACTCATTCGTGGCGTGCACCGGTGATTCATGCAACTGCGGCGGTCACAGAATATGGTGGGGCGTTTACGGGAGTGGTCGAGAAGGACAATGTCATGGGGGTACAGTTTCATCCTGAGAAGTCGAGCACGGTGGGATTACAGGTTTTGAAGAACTTTGTGGAGTTGTAGAGCATGCCTTTTTTGTATGAGTTGAAGATTGCTGCGGAAGAACCCTCTTATACGTTTGTGCAACAGCTGGTGCCGGCGGGGTCCCTCGTGGGGACGGGGCAGGCGGTTTGTACTCTGACGGATGGGGCTATGGAGTTTCATGTTCCGGCGCCGAGGCAGGGTTTGCTGGTGGAGTGGTTTGTGGAGCATGGTGCGGTGATCGAGAATGGGGATTCGCTGGCGCGGATTGTGTGTGAGGGTGAGTTGGTGGCGGTGCCAGCGGCTGTGCCGATGAGGTTGGGATAGTCGATGCTGACGAAGCGGATCATTGCTTGTCTCGATGTGCGCGGCGGGCGCGTCGTGAAGGGTGTGCAGTTCGTGGACATCGTCGATGCGGGCGATCCAGCTGAGCTGGCACATCGTCATGCTGCGGCTGGAGCGGATGAGATTGTGCTGCTGGATATTACAGCTACGCATGAGGGGCGCGGAACGCTGCTCGAGACGGTGAAGCGAACGGCTGCGACGCTGTTCGTGCCGTTTACTGTTGGGGGCGGGATTCGGAGCGCGGAGGATGCTGCGGCTGTGTTCGATGCGGGTGCAGACAAGGTGAGCATCAACTCGTCGGCGATTTCTCGGCCGGAGCTGATTGGAGAGATCGGTGGAAGCTTTGGAGCGCAGGCTGTGATTGTGGCTATCGATGCTCGTCGCGTTGAAGGCGCTAGCGTCGAGGAGGCTGAAGTTTTTGTCAGTGGCGGGCGGAAGGCGGCGGGGCGGCGGGTTTTGGATTGGGCGCGCGAGGCCGAGGCGCGGGGTGCCGGGGAGATTCTGCTGACTTCAATGGATACCGATGGGATGCGGGGTGGGTTCGATTGTGAGTTGACCGCGATGGTGAGTGGGGCGGTGCAGATTCCGGTGATTGCGTCGGGTGGGGCGGGGACTGCTGCGCACTTTGTTGAGGTGTTCGGGCGGGGTAAGGCGGATGCTGCGCTGGCGGCTAGTATCTTTCACTTCGGCGTTACGGACTCGCGGGAGTTGAAGGCGGAGTTGCAGCGGGCTGGGGTTCCGGTTCGGCTGCCCTGCTAGGCGACATCTCTTCTGTCCTGCCGGACGGGCCCACTACGCGTGGGGCGCCCACTTCGTGGGTGTGTACCTTGTGTCGTTCCGGCAGTGCGCGTCGGTCCTCCCGATGGTCGGATGCTTGCTATGCTTCCATCGCGCCGGAGTAGACGGCCATTCCGGCTACCGCATCGACTCCCATAGCGTCTAGGGCTTCTATTTCGCTCGGCGATTTGATTCCTCCGGCGACTATGAGTTGTTTCGCAGTGCAAGCTCTTAGGATTGCTGCGACATCCAGGGGAAGCCCTGCATGGTTCCTTCGGTGTCGACGTGGGTGTAGAGGAAGGCGGTGCAGTAGTCTTCGAGCCAGGTGATGGCTTCTTCGGGAGTGAGGTCTACGGAGTCTTTCCAGCCTTTGACGGCGACTCTTCCGGCCTTGGTGTCGACGCTGAAGACGAGGGCTTCTTCGCCGAGGGAGGACTTGAGGCCTTCGGCGAACTCGAGATAGATGAGCTTGTGGCGGCGGATGTGGTCGGGCTCGGCCGGGCGGAAGAGGCTGGAACCGTAGATGACTCGTTTGGCTCCGGCTTCGAGGAGGATTTTGCCGTCTTCGGCGGTCTTCAGGCCGCCGCCGACCTGGCAGGGGAGGCGTTTGCAGATCATCTCGATGAGGGCGCGGTTGTTGCCCAGACGCATGGCGGCGTCGAGGTCGATGAGTTGGACCAGAGGGTACTTTTGAAAGCGCTCGATCCAGTACTCGAAGTCGTCGAAGGCTAGTTTCAGCTTTTCGCCCTGGACTAGCTGGACGATGCGGCCTCCCATGAGGTCGATTGAGGGTATTAACATTTTCTCTTTCCTTACTTTCATTCTTCGCGGTGCGACTGCGTTTCCTTTGACTGCCCTCTCGCGGTGAGACTGCGAGAGGCTTGGCTTAGGATGACAGTTTGGTTTGGGTGTGGAGGATTTTCTAACCGCAGATTCCTCCGCTTCGCTGCGGAATGACAATAAAAGGACAGGCAACAGCAACGACAACAACAACCGTAGATTCCTCCGCTTCGCTGCGGAATGACAACAAAAGGACAAGCAACAACAACGACAACTGCAACCGCAGGTTCCTCCGCTTCGCTGCGGAATGACAACAAAAGGGCAAGCAACGACAACTGCAACGACGAGAGCAAGGACAACTGCAACGGCGAGAGCAAGGACAACTTCAGAGACTGCTGCGGTGTTAGCTGAAGCCTACGACGGGGTGCGGGATGTAGGGCTCTTCGAGCGAGGTGATCTCCTCTGGTGTGAGCTTGACGGAGAGGGCGGCCGCGGCGTCGGTGAGGTGGTTGGGCTTGGTGGCCCCTACGATGGGCGAGGTGATGTGTGGTTTGCTGAGCATCCAGGCGAGGGCCAGGGTGGCGCGGGGTATGCCTCGCTTTTCGGCGAGTTCGCCTAACCGGTCGACGACCTTTTTGTCGGCTTCTTCGGTTGGGGTGTAGATGGCTTTGGCGAACTGGTCGGTGTCGTTGCGTTTGGTGGTCTCGGAGTTCCAGGCGCGGGCGAGACGGCCTCGCGCGAGCGGGCTCCAGGGGATGACGCCGATGCCTTCGGCCTGGCAGAGACCCATCATCTCGCGCTCCTCTTCGCGGTAGAGGAGGTTGTAGTGGTTCTGCATGGAGACGAAGCGGGTCCAGCCGTGGAGGTCGGCGACGTAGAGGGCCTTGGCGAACTGCCAGGAGTACATGGAGGAGGCTCCGATGTAGCGGACCTTGCCGGATTTGACTGCGTCGTGGAGGGCTTCCAGGGTCTCTTCGATGGGGGTGTCGTAGTCCCAGCGGTGGATCTGGTAGAGGTCGACGTAGTCGGTGCCGAGGCGCTTGAGGCTCTGGTCGAGTTCGAAGAAGATCTGTTTGCGGGATAGGCCCCTGGCGTTGGGGTCGTCGCGCATGGCGTTGAAGAGCTTGGTGGCGATGACGGTGTCTTCGCGTTTGGTGTTGGCTTTGAGGAAGCGCCCCAAGAGCTCTTCGGAGGAGCCGACGGTGTAGATGTTGGCGGTGTCGAAGAAGTTGATGCCGAGGTCGAGGGCTTGCTTGAAGAAGGGCTGGCTGTCGGCTTCGTTGAGGGCCCAGGCGTGACTTCCGGGGCGAAGGGGGCCGGCGGGAGGGACGCCGTAGGACATGCAACCGAGGGCGATGCGGGAGATCTTGAGACCCGTTTTACCTAGATTCACGTATTCCATGCCGTCTCCTTAGAAGCTCGGGAGGGTACCCCCCTTGGGGGTATCGATTTGTAAGCCATTTGCAATGAATGACTTGCTGAAATGACCCCCTGCAAAATATTGATTCTAGATGGCTTACAGGCAAAATCTTCATAACAAAAGGTTTAGCGTTAACTTATTCATTCAACCGCAACCGCAGATCCCCTTCGGGGATGACAACAAAAGGACAGGCAACGGCAAAGGCTACGACAACGGCAACCGCAACCGCAGAGTTGCCATTTAGCTTTCGAGATTTTGTCCTGGATCCAGTATAGCGGGTTGAAGATAACTCATGCGCCACGTGGATGTGGTTGCGAATGAGATAGTTGCGAGGTTTTGGGGCTTGACAGGAATTAGGAATAGAAAGGGCTCTGAGAATAAGCAACGCGGGTGCTAGAATTCTGGCCTGCCTATGATTGCCTGAATCGGATGTGCGTGCAGCGGTTATGACTCCGGAGTTGTTGGGCCGGATTGTGCTTACCTGCTCTTCTCACACGTGTTCAGGAGATTCCGTCATGTCGCTTCGATTCGTTGACGATATCGCTACGTCTCGTCTATCGCTCATTTCCGTTACGCCCAAGATGCTGAGGGCGGAACAGGCCGGTGAAGGCCGCCTTGGCGAACTGATTCGGTGTGTTATCCCGACAAACTGGCCCCATGAGAACTGGGAGCCGCATGTCTACGATTTCATGCTGACTCAGCTTAGGGAGCATCCGGATCAGCTTGGCTGGCACCGGTATGTGGGCCTAGTTTCTCCGGATGGGTTTCGTACTTTGATCGGTTCGCTGGGCGCGTTTACCAAGGCGGGTCATTCATCAGAGTGTGAAATTGGATATGGAATGCTGCCGCAGTTTGAAGGCCGAGGCTTTGCCACCGAGGGGGCCAGGGCTCTGATTGAGTATCTTCGTTGCGACGAGCGGATTACTAGTGTGATCGCGCATACGTTTCCTTCGATACCGGCTTCGATTCGGGTGATGGAGAAGTGTGGGATGGTCTTTGATGGAGATGGAGAAGAGGCGGGAACGGTGCGTTATCGGCTGGCTCTGCGGCCTCGGGTGCCAGAGCAACAGCAGATCCCTGCGGGATGACAACAAGGGGACAGGCGACGGCAAATTCAAAGACGACGGCAACGCAGATCCCCTGCGGGACGATACAAAAAGATAGGCAACCGCAAATGCAAAGACGAAATACGGGGATCCTTCGACTGCGTGGCTCACAAGGTACCGTGAGCCACTTCGCTCAGGATGACGGTGGTGGTGAGGGGTAGGGAGAAAGGCGGAGGGCAACCGCAGATCCCTTCGGGGATGACAACAAAAGAACAGGCAACGGCAACAGCAACGACAGGAGCAACGGCAACCGCAGATCCCTTCGGGGATGACAACAAAGGGACAGGCAACGGCAAAGGCTACGACGACGGTTTAGGTGGACTTTGACGAAGGTCGCGGTTAGTCGTCTTTGCCCTGAGAGTCGGCCAGGGCGTAGTAGCCTTTGCGGGCCTGGATCTTTTGACCGGGCTGGCAGGTGATGTTGAGGGTGCGGAAGGTGCCATCGATTTTGGCGTTGGTTGGGGTGAAGCTGGCGAGGTACTGGGTGCGGAGCTCGTCCTGGATCTGGTCGAAGGCTTCCTGAAGCTTTTTGCCGTTGTTGCCTACGTTGATGACGCGGCCGCCGGTGTCGGTGGCAAGCTTCTGCATGTCGCGTTCGCCGGTGTCGGCGAGGTTGATGCCGAAGCCTCCGCCGTAGAAGCCGCGGTCGGAGAGGAGGATGACGTAGACGATGGCGTTGGCCTTCTGGGCTGCTTCGGTTGCGGTCTTCAGGGTCTCCTGTGAGCCCTGGTCGCCTCCGTCGGTGAGGAGGACGAGGATCTTGCGGCCGGCCTCCTGACGGAGCTTGTCGTGCGCGGCGAGGTAGACGGCGTCGAAGAGGAGGGTGCCGCGGGCGCTGCCGTTGCCGGTGACGGAGCCGGTGCCTGCGCCGGTGTTGATCTCGGCGGAGTCGATGGAGCGTTTGATCTCGCGAGGGCTGTTGGTGTAGTCGGAGAGGAGGTTGACGTTGATGTCGAAGGAGATGAGGAAGGCCTCGTCTTTGGGGGTGAGGACGTCTTTGAGGAACTCGGCGCCGGACTGCTGCTCGAGGGGGAGGACGTTGCGCTGGCTGCCGCTGGTGTCGAGGAGGATGCCGATGGTGAGGGGGAGATTTTTTCCTGGGTGAAGTTCTTGGTCTTCTGGGGGGCCTTGTCCTCGAGGATGCTGCAGTCGTCTTTGTGGAGGTTGGTGATGAAGCCGCTCTTGTCGCGGACGGAGAAGTAGACGTTGACGAGGTTGACCTGGACCTTGAGGGTCTGGGTGTCGCCGATGTCGACGGGCTGGGCGGCGGCGTCGCTGGCAGGGGTGGGCCGCCGGGGGATGGTGCCTCCTGCGCGCGGAGGGCGGGGGTGAGACTGAGAGCGAGGGCGACGGCGGCGAGGCAGAGGGAGCGCATACCGTATTAGACGACGAAGTTGGGGGTGAGTCTTAGGAAAATATGAGTTGGGGAGGGAGGCCGCGGCGCAACGTTGGGAGACGGCAGGACGTCCAAGGTGCAGGGCGCGGAGACGTCCTGCGGGATGGGGATGGCGGCGGGGATGTTGCGCTGATAGTCTGGTAGTTCGTGAAGCTTTGGGTTGTGAAGGCCCGGCTGAAGAGTATGGGGGATTTTCGCGTGGTTAGGAACAGTATATTGGCGGGGGCTTTGGCGTGCATGATGGCTGGACAGCCGGCATTGACGCAGGCGCAGCAGGATGCAGCACAACAGCAGCCGATCCCCGATGGGCCAAAACCACAGGCGATTCCCGATGCTCCGAAGCCGCAGGAACTGCCGGTTGGGCCGGTGACGCCGGGGGCGGGGACTACGCCAGAGTCGGCTGGAGACAACTCGGCACCGGCGCAGGATGGCGGAGTGCCGAGCAGACTGCCGGAGAGCGCGGCGCAGAAGCAGGATGATGGGACGCCGCCTGAGATTTCTACGGGTGGGCAGGGGCCAGAGGCGTTTACGCTGCGGGTGCAGACGAACTTTGTGGAAGTGCCGTTTACGGTGAAGGACAATAAACAGCGGCTGGTGCCGGGACTGACATGGCGCGATGTTCGCGTGTATGAGAACAACCTGCGGCAGAAGCTGGATCTGTTTACGGTCGATCCGTTTCCGTTGTCGGTGGCACTGGTGATCGACCAGAGCATGACGTACGACAATATGGCGAAGGTGAACAATTCGCTGTCTGCGTTGCAGGGCGCGTTTACGCCGTATGACGAGGTTTCGGTGTTTACGTATAACAACGGGCCGAAGATGCAGACGGACTTTACAGGGGCGCAGAGTGCGCGTCTGGAGGCAGTGCTGGAGCGGTCGAAGTCGACGGGGCGAGAGCCTATCTACTACGACACGGCGGGGCCGCTGGGGCAGAACATCAATATCAACGGCGGCCAGGATAGCCACACTGATCCGAATACGAACGCTACGCATGGAACGAGCATTCTAGGGATACAGAATGTTCCGCGGGATGTGCATACGCTGAACGATGCGATTCTGGCGGCGGCGACGGCGTTGTCGAAGACCAAGACCGGTCGGCGGCGGATTATCTATGTGATCAGCGACGGGCGCGAGTATGGCAGCACAGCGAAGTTTTCGCAGGTGGTGAAGTACCTGAACACGAACAAGATTGCGGTGTATGGAACGCTGGTGGGTGACTCGTCGCTGCCGGTGATCGGATTTCTGGATCGGATTCACCTGCCGCTGCAGATGCGGGATAACATTTTGCCGGCTTATGCGAATGCAACGGGCGGGAACTTTGATGGAGAGTTCCGGCAGAAGGGCATCGAGACGAGCTTTGCGAAGATTGCGGAGGAGGTGCGGACGCAGTATACGGTCGGCTACTACACGCATGAGCCGTTTATCGATGGCAAGTACCGGACACTTGAGGTTAAGGTGCTTAGGCCGAACCTGACCGTGATCGCGAAGAAGGGCTACTACCCGACGGCGGGCGACACGCGGCCGGCGGGGATTGTGTCGGTGAAGTAGAACGCATGTTCGGCTGCGAGGGCTGATCGGAATTTGATGGGGATGCTGGTGCATGGAAATGCGCTGCTGGCTCTGGCCGCCGCAGTGTTGTGGGGTGGTGGGGACTTTTCGGGCGGCATGGGCGTGAAACGTGCCGGCGGCTCGATGGAATCCGCGCTGCGAGTGATTCTGCTGAGCCACTGCATGAGTTTTAGCGTGCTGATGCTGCTTGCGTGGCTGCGGGGAGATGCGTTTCCGCATGGGGCTGCGCTGGTTTGGGGAGTGGTTGCGGGGGTTACGGCAGGGGTTTCGCTGGCTTGCTTTTATATTGCGTTGTCGCGGGGGCGATGGGAGCTTCGGCCGCGTTGAGCGGGCTGCTGGCGGCGGCAATTCCGGCGGCGTTTTCGGCTGGGTGGGAGGGTTCTCCCGGGATGTTGCAGCTGGCTGGTTTTCTGGTGGCTGGCGTTTCGATCTGGCTGATCGCGGCTGGGGAGAATGCTGAGGCGAAGCCGGCGGACCGGAGTACTTTCTGGCTGGCGGTGATTGGCGGGGTGGGGTTTGGGATCTACTTCACGGCGCTGAAGGTGGCGGCGGCGAAGACGGGCTTGGTCTGGCCGCTGGCTACTTGCAGGATGGGGAGCATCAGCGTTTGTTCGTTGATGCTGGTGGGGATGTCACTGCGTGGGAAAAAGGTATGGGGCAGGCGCAGGTGACGCAACCTGTGGTGATGTGGGCGATAGCTACGGCGCTGCTGGATACTTCGGGGAATCTGCTTTACATTGCGGCGACGCGGGCGGGGCGGCTGGATGTGGCGGCAGTGCTGGCTTCGCTGTATCCGGCTTCGACGATTCTGCTGGCGGCGTGGGCGTTGAGGGAGCGGCCTACGCGGAGGCAAGGGCTGGGGATGGTCGTTGCGGCGGCGGCTGTGGTGATGATTACGCTCTAGGCAGTGGTGCGTTTTGGCGGTAGAAACACACTATGGCACGGACAACCGCAGATCCCTGCGGGGATGACAACAAAAGAACGGGCAAAGGCGACGGCAAGAACAACAACAACGTTAACGGCAACGACGTTGTTGGCGCGGGGGCGGTATAGCGGCTAGAGCTTGATCGTGGAGGCGTCGAGGGTGGGGGCAGGAAATTTCAGCTTGAGGCTTTGGAGAGCGTCGACGAGGATGGCGGAGATGGCGATGTTGCGGTACCACTTGTGGTCGGCAGGGATGACGAACCAAGGGGCGTGTTTGGGGCTGGTGGTGGAGAGGATTCGGTCGTAGGCGTCGGTGTACTGGGGCCAGAACTTGCGTTCGTGGAAGTCGGCCTCGGAGAGCTTCCAGTGCTTTTGCTTGTCGTCGAGGCGGGATTGGAGACGGCGGGTTTGTTCGTCGTGGGAGATGTGGAGGTAGAACTTCAGGATGAGGACGTCGTTATCGACGAGCATGCTCTCGAACTCGTTGATGTCGTCGAGGCGTCGGCGCATGACTTTGTCGCTGATGATCTTGTGGACACGCGGGTAGAGAACGTCTTCGTAGTGGGAGCGATTGAAGATGTTGATCATGCCGCGGGGAGGCACCTGGGCGTGAGCTCGCCAGAGGAAGTCGTGACGGGCTTCGAGGGGCGTGGGGACTTTGAAGGAGGCGACATCGCAGCCTTGAGGATTGATGCCGGAGAAGATGTGGCTGATGGTACCGTCTTTCCCGGCGGTGTCCATGCCTTGCAGGACGATGAGGAGGGCTTTGGTCTGGCTGGCGTAGAAGACGTCCTGCAGGTCTGCGAGCTGGGTGCGGTGCTTGAGCAGGACGGCTGCGGCTGCTTCCTCGGATTTATAGTTGCCGGCGTCTGAGGTTGATTTTTTTGCGAGCCGGACGTGGGCGTTTGGCTTGATGAGATAGGGGATTTAATCTTCATGGATGTAGTTGCCTCGTTTTGTCCTGCCGGACGGGCGCCCTGCGCGGGCAGCGGTCACTTCGTGACTTGTGTACCGGTCTTGGTGGGTAGGATGCATGGGGCCTCCCGTTGGTCGGCATGGGGTCCAGCTTGCGACCAACGGGAGCACCTGGCGGAGCGATCATAAGTCACGAAGTGACCGCCGCCCGCGTAGGGCGCCCGTCCGGCAAGACACGGTGATCGGCTTCTACAGAGGGAGTTGGATCGCGCGGAGGAACTCGAATTACTTGACGGACTCTTCGGGCTTGGGGGTGACGGCGTGAGTGGTCTCGGTCGGCTTGTTGACCTCGTCAGTGACACCCTTCATACCGTCCTTGAAGCCACGTAGACCTTCGCCCAGACCTTTGCCGAGCTCAGGCAGTTTCTTGCCGCCGAAGAGGACAAGGACGACTACGGCGATGACGATGAGATGTGTTGGTGTAAATAGTTCGCCCATACTGTTTCTCCCTGCAGCCTGACGGGTGCGCCGACTGCCACCCACTATTGTCGCACAGGTGCGTGCTATCGATAGGTACGCGGTGAGGGACGAAGCAGATGTTGGCTGAACGTTATATCTTGGTAAGTGTACGAAGGGTAACTGGAAGGAAATGCAGTAGCAGATGCTGGAAGAGACGCGGAGACGGATGTTGCGATTGAAGACGAGTGGTGCATGGAAGTTGACCGGGGCGCGGAGGACGGGACAACGCGCCTTCTTTGGAGTGTTGGCAACGGGTTTACTGATGACGGGCGCGACATTGAGCCGGGCGCAGGCTACTTCGTCCTCGGCGACGCCGCAAGCGACGCAGAACACGGTACCGATCGCAAATACGAAGATCGCTCTGGCAGCGCCGGTGACCTACGACAATAAGTATGAGTTCTATGTCGGGATCAACTTCATGAACTTCCAGGCTGGTCAGTCTCTGCCGAAGCGGATGAATATGGGCGGGGGCGAGTTTCTGGCGACCTACTGGCTGCCGGGGATCACTGGTTCACCAACCACGTTGGAGTTGGCGCGGAGTACCGTGGCGAGGCGGGAACTACGCCTGTGTTTGGCCAGGCGCAGGGACTGCCGTACAACCTGAGCCGTCCGCTGGTTTACATGAATATGGGTCTGCTGGGCGCACAGTACCGCGGACCGAAGAACCAGTACGTTGCGATCAACTATCACGCTTATGGCGGGGTGGCGCATGGGACTTTTGACGATGACCTGAGGCCGGGGCAGCCGGGGCAGCCTACGTTCTCGCAGGTGACTGGGCTTTATACGAACCGGACCAAGCCGATTGCGGCGATCGGTGGAAGCATCGACATCAATCGCTCGAAGAACTGGGCGATCCGGCTTTCGCCGGATTTGATCCTGGAGCACTTTGGGACTGAGACGCGGGAGTTCTTTGCGATCTCCGGTGGTGTGGTTTATCGGATGGGGAAACGGTAAGGACTGTAAAAATTACGGCGCTAGTTCGAATGAGCGCGGAGAAGCGGGTCGCCTGATTGGGCGGCCCATTTTTGTTTGCACACTGCTGGTCCGGAGCGGTGCTGGTCTGGCGATTTCGCCTTTATGCGAAACCCCGCTGCCTACACGCACCAATGTCGCATCCAACCGGCACGGGCTGTCAGTGCTCCAACCGGGAAGACCCAGGGCTGGTGAAAGAGGCGATCGATGCCGCAGTAGAAGATCTGATCTGGAGCTGAAGTTCGTTCCAGTGATCCACGGCCTCAGCTTCGTTGCAGAAATACCCGTAGCCTCTTAGGTACGCCATGCGCTGCTTCGCCTTTGTGTCGTGAGGAAAGGCATTCAGCGCTGGGGCTATCATCATTGCGCTTTATCCTTCGAATCTTCCGATTCCAGATATAAGCCAAGCTGTCAGAAAGTATTGCACGGAAGGTCCACCAGTTTCTCTGCTCTTTCACGTTCTCTCCAGCCCCGATCCTGCTCTTTGGGGAATCGTTCTATGTATCTATATCGTGCAAAAAGCTGGAAAGGTTTATATCGAACGGCTCCCCAATCTTTGCCATGCTTTTCAGGCACGGTTCTTTGTGGCCATTTTCTAAATTGCTCGGGTGCTCAGTGCTAACCCCAGTCTTTTCTGATAGGTCTGCCGCGACATCTCCGACCCGTCTCTTAGCTGTACGATCCGGGTTCCGAATGTTCTCAGAAGGCTCACACCTATGGATGACATTTTGGGCCGCTGCAAAGACATCACTTATACGTGATGAGGGTGCCCGAAGTAATTCCCACAGCCCATTTTGGGACGGTATAGCTCTTGGGGACAACTTGCTCCGAGGAGGTTCCAACACCATTTCGGCCGAGGCAAGTTTCTTTACAAGGTTCTTCGCTCCGCTCAGAAGGGCGGGAGTTTTGCGGGGGCACCACGAGAACCGCGGCGGCGTGAATTTCTTGCTGGGCGTTCTACTGTTTATTCCTGTGTGCCGTTTCCTGGTCTGCCTGGAAGGTCGCGGTTGAGGAACTCCGGGGAGACGGGGTTTTCGTAGACGGAGTAGTCGCGGGTGACGACGGTGAGGCCGCTCTGGGAGACGAAGTAGTTCTTCTTGTCCTCGTTGGGATCGTAGCCGATGACGGTGCCGTCGGGGATGTGGACGTCGCGGTCGATGATGGCATGGCGGATGCGGCAGTGGCGACCGATGTTGACGTGGGAGAAGACGATGGAGGAGTCGACGTCGGCGTAGGAGTTGACGCGGACGTCCTGGGAGACGACGGAGTTGCGGACGACTGCTCCCGAGACGATGGTGCCGGCGGCGACGATGGAGTTGATGGCCATGCCGGTGCGGCCGGGCTCGCCGAAGACGAACTTGGCGGGCGGGTACTGGTAGGGGCGGGTGCGCATGGGCCAGGACTTGTCGTAGAGGTTGAAGGTGGGAGTGACGCCGGCGACGTCCATGTTGGCCTCGTAGTAGGCCTCGAGGGTGCCGACGTCGCGCCAGTAGAGGGCCTTCTGCTTGTTCTCGTCGACGAAGTTGTAGGCTTGCATCTTGACGCGGCCGAGGATGTTGGGCAGGATGTTGTGGCCGAAGTCGTGCTTGGAGTTGGGGTCTTCGGCGTCCTTGATGAGCTCGGGGAGGAGGACGTCGGTGTTGAAGAGGTAGATGCCCATGGAGGCGTCGACCATGTCGGGGTTGAAGGGCGAGCGGAGCTTGGTTTCTTTTGGCTTCTCTTCGAATCCGGTGACCTCGCCGTTGCGGGCGACTTCGACGACACCGAAGGAAGACACCTCTTCCGGCTTGATGGGAAGTGTGGCGATGGTGACGTCGGCGCCTGAGTCGGTGTGCTGCTGCATCATGAGGGCGTAGTTCATCTTGTAGATGTGGTCGCCGGAGAGGATGAGGACGTGTTTCGGCTCTTCGGCGCCGATGGAGTAGATGTTCTGGTAGACGGCGTCGGCGGTGCCCTGGTACCAGGACTTGGAGACGCGCTGCATGGGGGAGGATCTCGATGAACTCGCCGAGCTCGTTGGCTACGACGGTGCCCCAGCCCTCGCGGATGTGGCGGTTGAGCGAAAGGGCCTTGTACTGGGTGAGGATGTAGACGTGGCGGAGGTCGGAGTTGATGCAGTTGGAGAGAGTGATATCGATGATGCGGTACTGGCCGGCGAAGGGGACGGCGGGCTTTGCGCGATCGCGGGTGAGGGGAAAGAGCCGTTCGCCAGCGCCACCAGCGAGTAGAACACCGAGGGTATCTCTCATAATCTTCCGGACTCCGACTTCTGCGTTAGGCGGCTCAGCTTCATAGCACGTCAGTCAGATGCACAAAGCGACCCACGTGTTACAGGGAAACGCGAGTCTACCACGGAGAGATTGACTTTGGAATGTGGGTGGTGCAGCGGAGGCGACGAAGCCCGGTTACGCGAGCCGGGACCTCGTCGCATGAGAGGACTGCGCGGACTTGAGTGGTCAGGCTTCGGCGCTCAGGCTTCGGTGATGTCAGTCGAGCCGGTAGTGTCGGTTGGTTCGTCTTCGGTGAGACTGATGCGCAAGGACTTCAGAAAGGTTACGTCGTTTGAGGTAAACGGCCCGTCGATGCCTTCGTCGGCAGCTTCGGTTGCCTCATCGGCTTCTGCCTCAACCTCGTTGAGACCGATGGTGGCCTCAAGCATGAGGAGGACATCAAAACCCTGTTCGCGGATGTTTTTGACGACGCCTGCTATATCCTCCGACTCCGAGACGGACTCGTGGATTGCTTCGCCAAGTTTCTGTATCAGGTTTTTGACCTTCTGATTCAATGCCACCTCCGGGCTGCCCTATCGTTCGAACCACTCCACGCATCGGGTATTCCCAGCGAAGGTGACCGGCGGGAACGGCATTGCGGGTATGTCGGCGTCACTAGCTTCTGGATTAAGAATACGCCCATGACGGTGGCGGCTGCAACGGCATTTCTTGCTCGAAGTTGACGGGGAAGCTAAGTGGTTTCAACCACAGTGTGATGGTCGGCCCATGCGTCTCCGAGCCGGTGCGCGAGAAGCTCTACGGAGGGGTACGACGACAGCCGAAGACGAAAAAACCAACAGCGGCAGCACAGAATCCGCCGATCATCCAAAGCGTGCTCTTCATTATGGGTAGCTCCTCTCTTGCTCTGATTCCAGTGTTGGGAAAAACGATGCGTCGGGGGAACGAATGTTCGAGAAATCAGCTTGATGCGGGTTGGGCGGGGAATGATTTCTTTGAGACGGGAGGAACGGCTACACTCTGGGTATGGATTCGGTTCGGTTCGGTCGTGCGCTTGGAATTGGAGCTCGGCTGGCGGCTAAGACGCTGGTGACAGCGGTGGATGCTGCGACGGCGCCGAACCCTTCTGGTGCGGGCAAGGCTCCGGGTGCTGGGGCTGCCACGGCGAGCTCTGATCGTAGTAGAGCTGAGGAATCCGGGGCGAGGCTGGGAGAGAAGACCGCGCGGACGACGGCGCAGGTGGTCGAGACAGGCAAGGGGCTGAAGCGCGGCGGGAGGCGGTTTGGCGAGGCGGTCTGGGGGCCGTTCGTGAAGCTGTCGGGCCAGTTGTGGCTGGAGCTGACGGGGGTTTTCTTTGGGATCTTCGCGGCGTTTGCGGCGAGCAGCGCCTGGAAGATGCGTGGAGATCTGCATGAGACGGCGGCGAATCATGACGCGCATGGGCATCTGCTGCTGACGGCGGCGATGGCGGGCGTGTTTGGGTACTTTTGCGTGAGCAGCTTTGTGAAGGCGAACCGCAGGGGCAAGCGGAGCTAAAGCATCTTCGTTGTTGGGGGGTTGATGTGATGCGACAGTGTCACTTCCCAACCTTCGCAAAGAGCGCGAAGGATGGAGCATCCCGGCATCACAGTCTCTTTGAAACTGCCCTGGCTTCAGCAGCACCGAAGTGTGCGGACGGGTACACTTGTTCGGCATGTCTGATGACACGAAAAATAACTTGAAGCAGCCGGAGACGAGCTCGGGAATTCCGGTGGAACTGGTGTACCGGGCTGAGGATCTCGCGGGCTGCGATGCGGCGGCGGCGGTGGGCGAGCCGGGGGAGTATCCGTTTACGCGGGGGATTCAGCCGACGATGTATCGCGGTCGGCTGTGGACGATGCGGCAGTATGCGGGGATGGGAGATGCGGAGGAGTCGAACAAGCGATACAAATTTCTCCTCGACCACGGGACGAAGGGGTTGAGTGTGGCGTTCGATCTGCCGACGCAGATTGGGTATGACTCGGACTCGCCGCTGGCGCTGGGTGAGGTGGGTAAGGTCGGCGTGGCGATTGATTCGATCGAGGATATGCAACGGCTGTTCGATGGGATTGCGCTGGATACGATCTCAACGTCCATGACGATCAATGCGACGGCTTCGATTCTGCTGGCGCTGTATGTTGCGGTGGCGAAGCGGACAGGGGCGAATGTCAAAGGGCTGAGTGGGACGATTCAGAACGATATTTTGAAGGAGTACATTGCGCGCGGGACGTATATCTATCCGGTGACGCATGCGATGCGGTTGGTGACGGACATCTTCGCGTGGGCGGCGGAGGAGGCGCCGGAGTGGAATACGATCTCGATCTCGGGATATCACATGCGCGAGGCTGGATGTACAGCGGTGCAGGAGGTGGCGTTTACGCTGGCTGATGGCATGACGTACGTGCAGGCAGCCATCGATGCCGGACTGGATGTGGATGCGTTCGCGCCGCGGCTGAGTTTTTCTTCAACTCGCATAACAACCTGCTGGAAGAGGTGGCGAAGTTTCGCGCGGCGCGGAGGATGTGGGCGCGGATTATGCGGGAGCACTTCGGCGCGAAGAAGGAACGCAGTTGGATGCTGCGGTTTCACACTCAGACGGCGGGGTCTACGCTGACGGCGCAGCAACCGGAGAATAACGTGGCGCGCACGACGCTGCAGGCGCTGGCGGCGGTGCTGGGGGACGCAAAGCCTGCATACGAATGGGTTCGATGAGGCGTTGTCGCTGCCGACGGAGAATGCGGCGAGGATTGCCCTGAGAACGCAGCAGATTTTGGCGCATGAGAGTGGGGTTGCGCAGACGGTTGATCCGCTGGCGGGCTCGTTTTATGTGGAGTCGCTGACCAATGAGATTGAGCGGCGTGCGGAGGAGTATCTGGCTACGATCGCACGTTTTGATCTGGGCGGTAGGTACGGGATGCTGCGAGCGATCGACCAGGGATATGTGCAGCGGGAGATACAAAATGCGGCTTATGGGTATCAGCAGGCCGTGGATGCTAAGGCGGCGATTGTCGTCGGGGTGAATGAGTTCGCGAGTGAGCAGGAGGTTGCGGTGCCGATACAGAGAATTGACGAGGCGCTGGAGGGCCGGCAGGTGGAGCGGGTTCGCGCGATGCGTCTGCGGCGGGATGCAGGGGTGCATGCGGAGGCTTTGCGGAGGGTGGAGGATGCGGCGCGGGGTGGGAGCAATCTGATGCCGCTGATACTGCACGCGGTGGAGAGCTATGCGACGGTGGGCGAGATTGCCGACGTGTTGCGGAAGGTGTTTGGCGAGTATCGCGAGTCGGTAACGGTTTAGGCGCTACGATGCCGCTTCTGTTCGCGAAACATTTGTAATTGGGCAGCGTCTGATTGATTGCGTAGACGGACCGTGCTTCGCGACGCGGCATTCTCCGTTTCGCAGGGAGCGGACACTACCATTGGTGAGCACGCCGGGTGAGGCGGATCTGGTCTTCGAGTTGCAGTTGTCTGCGCCGAATGGGCCGTCGAACGCGGATAAGGAGAAAGGTGCTTCGGATCCGCTGCCTATGTTTCGGCTGGTGATCTACGACAGGGCGACGCGCTATGTCCTTTGGGCGTTGACGGAGTCGGTGGCTCCGGCGGCGAAGCAGAAGACGCATGATCATAACTTCGACGAGGCGCTGGCCGAACTTGTGCTGGATGCGGGGGGACTTACGAAGTCTCTGCCAAGCGGGATGCGCTGACGGAATGCGAGAATCGCCGCAGGAACGGGACAGGAACACCACGTAGAATCTCTTCATGTTGCTAAACGATGAGGGAGGTAGACGAACTGACTATCTTCTCGTTCTGCTGCTTGTTTTGTATATCGTGGCGCGGATTCTTCAGCTGTATGCGGGTAGAGTCCCAACTCTTGCGATCGTCACGCTTCATGTGCTTCCGCCAGCGGCCTTCGCCCTCCTCCACGGAAAGATTACCTACCGGTGGCGTGGCATCCTTCTCTTCGTGGGGCTCAGTCTTGTCATCGGAGCACTGCTGGAGAGCCTGAGTCTTCGAACCGGTTTTCCCTTTGGACACTACTACTTCAGCGATCTGATGGGGCCGAAGCTCTTTCGGCTCCCGGTATTGCTGGCACTTGCTTATGTCGGGATGGGGTACTTGTCGTGGGTCGTGGGTCTGCTGATCTTAGGCCACCACGACGAACCCTTGACCGGTAGACGGATCATTTTTCTGCCGCTGGTTGCGAGCTTCGTGATGGTGGCCTGGGATCTTTCGATGGACCCGGTCTGGTCTAACCTCGATCATGCCTGGGTGTGGAAGGACGGAGGCCCCTTCTTCGGTGTGCCGGTGAGCAATTTTCTCGGGTGGTATCTCACGGTCTATCTCTTTTATCAGGCATTTGCGCTCTATCTGCGAAGTCGAACGGTTCCGCCCTTGCCGCTGAAACACTGGCGTCTTCCAGTTCTTTTTTATGGAGCTTCAGCAGCCGGAAATATCCTGCTTGCCATTCCGTCAGCAACTCAGGTGGTTGTCACAGATGCTTCGGGCAGGCAGTGGATGACCGCAGACATCCTCCGGTCGTGTGTTCTCGTCTCGATCTTCCTGATGGGAGCCTTTGCTCTGATTGCCTGGAGCAAACTCTCACTTTCCGCTCCTGATTCAGTGTGATGCGCTGGAGCGACAGGGCGAGGGTGGTTGGATTGGGCTTGTCGATGCTATCGTTTTAGGGGCAGCATTCACGGGGAAGACTAGAGGAAGTACCGTTATGGCAGAGACAATGACACCACTTCGTAAGACAGCACTGAACGCGGTGCACCGGGCGGCTAAGTCCAAGATGGTTGATTTCGGCGGGTGGGATATGCCGGTGGATTGCTGCGGGCTGATAGCGGAGCATATGGCGGTGCGGACGTCGGTGGGCGTGTTCGACGTGTCGCATATGGGGGATATTCAGCTGCGTGGGCCGGGGTCGCTGGCGGCGGTGCAGCATCTTTGCATGAACGATGCTTCGAAGCTGGCAGTGGGACAGGCGCACTACTCGGCGATGCTGTATCCGAATGGGACTTTTGTTGATGACGTAATTGTGCACAAGCTTTCGGACAATGATTACTTGATCGTGATTAATGCGGGCACGCGTGAGAAGGATGTCGAGTGGGTGCGGAAGACGATTGGGCATATGCCGGGCGTGCATGTGAACGACTTCAGCGATTACTACACGCAGCTTGCGATTCAAGGGCCGCGGGCCGCGGAGACGCTGCAGAAGCTTACTTCGACGGACCTGAGCACGATTAAGAACTACTGGTTTACGTGGGGTCAGGTGTGCGGACTGTACAACGTGATGATTGCTCGCACGGGATATACCGGCGAGGATGGGTTTGAGATTTATATTCCGTCGGATGAGCCGACGAGCGCGCGGGTTTGGGGCGAAGTGCTGGCAGCGGGCGCTGAGTTCGGGATTTTGGCGTGTGGTTTGGGTGCGCGGAATACGCTGCGGCTCGAGGCTGGAATGGCTCTGTATGGGCACGAGATCTCGGATACGATCAACGTGCTAGAGGCTGGGCTGGGGCGTTATGCGAAGCTCGATAAGCCGGAGTTTGTGGGGCGCGAGGCTCTGCTGAAGGTTCAGGCTGAAGGCGGGCCGGGGCGCAAACTGGTAGGGCTGGAGATGATTGATCGCGGGATTGGGCGGGATGGATATACGGTGTTTTCGGTTGAAGGAAAGCGGCTTGGCGAGATTACGAGCGGTTCGCCGTCGCCGTTTTTGAAGAAGAATATTGCGATGGCTTATGTGCCGGTGGATTATACGGCGCTCGATACCGAGGTCGCAGTGGAAATTCGCGGCCAGATGGTGAAGGCCAAGGTTGTTCCGCTTCCCTTCTATAAACGGGCGAAGAAATCCGCATAGCTCGAGCATCTACAATTGAGTTACACACACTTTCTCTGGAGAACGACGAATGGGTTACCCTGCGGATTACCGCTACACGAAGGAACACGAGTGGATAAAGGTCGATGGCAACATTGGAACCGTCGGCATCACGGACTACGCGCAGAACTCGCTGGGCGACATTGTGTTTGTCGACCTGCCGAAGGTGGGGGATACGGTTGAAGCTGCGAAGAGCTTCGGTTCGGTGGAGTCGGTGAAGGCTGTGTCGGATCTGTTTGCGCCGGTGTCGGGCAAGGTGACGGCGATTAATGAGGAGTTGAAGGACGCTCCGGAGAAGATTAATTCGGATGCGAATACGACCTGGCTGCTGAAGGTTGAGCTTGCGGATGCGAAGCAGGTCGATGGGCTTTTGACTGCGGCGGATTACGAGAAATTTACCAGCGAAGAGACCGGACACTAAAAGATGCGCTATTTGCCGAAGTCCCCCGTGGATCGCGAGGAGATGCTTGCCGAGATTGGTGTGGCATCGATCGACGATCTGTTTTCTACGATTCCAGCGGAGTTCCAACTGAAGCGTGATCTGAAGATTCCACGGCAGCATGGGGAGTCGGAGATCCTGGATCGCTTTCGCGAGTTTGCGGAGAATAATGCGGTTGGTTATTCGAGCTTTCTGGGCGCGGGGGTGTATCGGCATTATCGGCCGGTGATCATCGACTCGTTGGTGCAGCGCGGTGAGTTCCTGACCAGCTATACGCCGTATCAGCCGGAGATCTCGCAGGGCACGCTGCAGGCGATGTTCGAGTTCCAGACGATGATCTGCGAGCTGACGGGGATGGAGATTGCGAACGCGTCGATGTATGACGGCTCGACCGGCGCGGCTGAGGCGATCATGATGGCGGTGCGTGTGACCGGGCGCGACGGTGCGGTGATTGCGCGGACGGTGCATCCGGAGTATCGCGAGGTGATTGCGACGTATGCGCAGCACCAGGAGATCCCGACGATTGAAGTTGGGTATAGCGCGAATGGGCGGGTGGATCTTGCTGCGCTCGATGCGGCGATTACGAAGGATACGGCTTGTGTGTTGATTCAGTCGCCGAACTTCTTTGGGACGGTCGAGGATGTTGCGGCGATTGCGGAGATTGCCCATGCGAAGGGTGCTCTGCTGATCGTTTCGATTGCAGAGGCGGTGTCGCTGGGGATCGTGCGGCCGCCGGCTGAGGCGGATATTGTTTCGCTGGAGGCGCAGTCGTATGGCGTGGCTGTTGGATATGGCGGGCCTTACTGCGGCGTGATTGCGTGCAAGGAGAAGTTCTTGCGGCAGATGCCGGGAAGGCTGATCGGCGAGACGAAGGATAAGGATGGCAAGCGCGGGTTTGTGCTGACGCTGTCGACGCGCGAGCAGCATATTCGGCGGGAGAAGGCGACTTCGAACATCTGTACGAATCAGGCACTGGTTGCGATGATGACGACGATCTTTCTAAGTGTGTATGGCAAGCAGGGGATGAAGGAATTGGCTGAGCAGAATTTGGCGAAGGCGGCTTATCTGCAGAGCGTGCTTGGTTCTTCTGCTGGCGCGAAGGTTTTGTTTGATGGCGCGCCGCGGTTTCATGAGTTTGTGCTGGAGTTGCCGAAGGGTGCGGAGGAGACGAACGCTTCGCTGCTTGGCGAGAAGATCATCGGTGGACTAGCGTTGGCGAAGTGGTATCCCGAGCTTGGGCCGAATGCTAGTTTGTGGTGCGCGACAGAGCTGACGACGCGCAAGCAGATGGACGCTGTCGCAGCGGCGCTTGCAGGCAAGAAGGCTTAGCGATGGATGTTTCGGCAATTGTTGGGGAAGAGCTGAAGGCGGTTGAGTTTGTTGAGGACTTTTTGCAGCTTCGGTTTGAGGCTCCTCTGCTGACGTTTTATGCGTGGCCGCATGTGCTGTTTCCGGAGTTTTCGGTGGCTTATGGAGAGCCGGAGTATCGGAATGCACTCTGTGCGCAGATTAACGACAAGGTTGTGCAGGCAACGCTCGAAGAGGGCGATGCGCTAACGATCGAGTTTGAGAACGGCACCGTGTTTGGGCTTTCTTTGCGGGAAGAAGATTTGGATGGGCCGGAGTCTGGCAGCTACTCGGAGACCGGAAGCGCAGCGGATGCGCAGGAGTTTTAACTATGGCTCATTCGATCAAGCCGAGGATCATGTACATCGAGTACAAAGGCAACGATCTTACTGGACCAGCAAGAATTGGAAGGGTAACTTTTTCAAAGACTGGCGAGACTCTCTACTATCGCGGTAAATCGTTCCAAAGCCTCAAGGGAAATGGTTTTAAAGCGAATTACTTCGACGTCGACACTTTGGAGGAATACTGGATCTCAGGCCCGAAGAAAAGTGGCGGGGATTCTCTCTATGCGACAAACGTTGCAACTGAAATTGACGACGATGTTCGCGAGGAATATTGGATTGAAATTCGAAATAATCCAGATTTGAAACATCAGAAGCACACTTAGAAAGCAGAGCGACTATGGCGGAAAAGTTTGTAGGGACACCCAAGAAGGCTACGACGCACACGAATCAGAACGAAGATTTGATGTTTGAGAAGTCTTCGCCTGGGAAGAAGGCCTATCGGCTGGCGGAGCTGGATGTGCCGGCGGTGGACTCGGTTGCGCTGCTGGGGGATTCTGTGCGGACGGACCTGGGTGTGATGCCGGAGCTGAGCGAGATCGAGATCATTCGGCACTTCACGCGGCTTTCGACGTGGAACTATGCGATTGACCTAGGGATGTATCCGCTGGGAAGCTGCACGATGAAGTACAACCCTCGCGTGAACGAGGCGGTGGCGCGGTTGGAGGGGATCGCGGAGGCACATCCTTATCAGCCGGAGTCGCTGTCGCAGGGGTGCCTGGGGATTATGAAGACGCTGTCCGAGGCGCTGATTGAGATTACGGGCATGGATGCGATTACACTGCAGCCGGCGGCGGGCGCGCATGGTGAGTTTACGGGAATCCTGCTGGTGCGGGCTTATCACGAGAGCAAGGGCAATCCGCGGAAGAAGATTCTGATTCCGGACTCGGCGCATGGGACGAATCCTGCCACTGCTGCTGTGTGCGGATATGAGGTTGCCAATCTGAAGTCGAATGCGCAGGGCATGGTGGATGTGGCTGAGTTGGAGCGGATGGTCGATGAAGACACCGCTGCGCTGATGCTGACGAATCCTTCGACGATTGGTGTGTTCGAGAGCGACATTCATAAGATTGCGGACATTCTGCATGCGAAGGGCGCGCTGCTTTACATGGATGGCGCGAATATGAATGCGCTGGTGGGCAAGACGCGGCCGGGAGATTTTGGCGTCGATGTGATGCATCTGAATCTGCACAAGACGTTTTCTACGCCGCATGGTGGCGGTGGTCCGGGGTCGGGGCCAGTGGCCTGCAAGAAGATTCTGGAGCCGTTTCTACCTACGCCGATTGTGGTGACGAAGGCTGATGGAAAGCTTGGGCTGGAGTACAACAGGCCGCAGACAGTTGGCCGTGTGCGGATGTTCTATGGCAACTTTGGAATGTTTGTGCGGGCGCTGGCTTACATCCTGGCGAATGGGCCGGATGGACTGCGACAGACGACCGAAGATGCGGTGCTGAATGCGAACTATATCCGGGCGAAGCTGGAGGGCACGTTTGAGCTGCCGTACAAGACGCGGTCGCTGCATGAGGTGGTGTTCTCGGACAAGATTCAGGCGAGGAACGGCGTAAAGACGGGTGATATGGGCAAGCGGTTGATCGACTATGGCTTCCATGCGTATACGGTCTCGTTCCCACTGGTAGTGCAGGGCGCGATGATGATTGAGCCGACCGAGAGCGAGAGCCGCGAGGAGCTTGATCTGCTGATCGATGCGTTGAAGCAGATTGCGCGCGAGGCGGAAGAGAATCCTGAGCTGGTGCAGACATCGCCGCATACGACGCGGCTGCAGCGGCTGGATGAGACGTCGGCGGCGAGGAAGCCGATTCTGCGCTGGAAAGCTCCTGTGGCTGCGGAGCCGGTGCTGGTGGATACGGCCGCGAAGGAGTGGTAGCGTGTCTGTCTTCTATCATCGGCAGGATGAACTTGAGAAGTATGAGTTCATGATGGGAGAGGCACGCGGGCGGCTGGCGGTGACGCTGGATGTGCTGACCGATGCGCTGATCTTGATTGGGCAGCATGGGGTTTACTGCACGAGCACGCGGAATCCGAACGTTCCGGCGCTGGATCTGCAGGCGGTGTTGATGAATTTGAACGGAGCGAAGGAGCTGGTGGCTTCGGTGATGGAGCGGTTGAGGCTGGATCGGCTCGAGCTGGAGAAGGAAGCGGCGAAGTAGGGGTTCTGCTTCGTGCTTCAACTTCTCCGGTCGGCTTTGATTCGGTTCACTCGAATTACGCAGCTGGCTTACTGAGCTTTGACAGTTACATATTCGTCGGTCGTGGCCCATTTGACGTGAAGTTCGGTGGTGGCTCCGCTGGTGTGCTCGAATGAAATGGACATGTTCTCCTGCGGGGCGGGGAGGGTTTTGCTCGTCATGGGCGTGCGGCCGAGGTCCTGGGCTTCGGAGTAATCGGTGCCCCACTGGCCGGTCTGCTTGTTGACGATGAGCAACCACTTGCTGGCGCTTGGCAGGGTGTAGATGGTGTAGGTGCCGGCGGGGACGTCGAGGGTGCCGATCCTCAGATTTGTCGCGGTGATCAGGGTGGTGGCGGGGTTGGCTCCGGTGCGCCAGACCTGGTCGTAGGGGACGATGGTGGTGCCGATGGTGCGGCCTTTGAGACGGGGGAGTTGTATTTGATGGTGACTTGTTTGCCGTTGAGGCTGACCTCGGCGGTGGCGGCGGGGCTGGCGAGGGGCTTTGCGGAGGACTGGGCGCCTTCCATCTTTACGCCTCCGCTCTGTGCATTCATGAGTGGGGTTGCAGTGGTGAGGAGAGTACAACAGGCTGCTAGAGCGAGGGAGCGGAGGTGCATTGGTGGTCTCTCTTTCGTGGGTGCGCATCGGCGCGGGTGGGAAGGTTTTTCGGTGCTGGAGTTGATGCTCCACCGGCTGGGCTTGGGCTGTCAACCGAGGGCGATCGTGCTAGGCTAGAGGTATGCGCCCGTAGCTCAGCTGGATAGAGCGGCAGCCTCCGAAGCTGTAGGTCAGAAGTTCGAATCTTCTCGGGCGCACCACCCTCCAATACATTCAGAGAGACTGTCAGTAGTTTCCGGAAACCCGACTTTGCGGAACGAATCCGAAGGATGCGATGCTCTATTCGTTCGGCGCGATGACTCCCTACGGACATCAGAACCTTTTTCTGGAAGATCGTCGGGTGTATAATGCGCGTTACTTTCCCGGAAATCCTCTAAACGGCGGCCACGGGAGAGGGGAGGGGGCTCCAAATGAGGCATGAAGAGAGAGTCTATAAGGTACTTACAGGCACAACGATGGCACTGGTACTGGGGATCGCCACGGTTCCTGCGAAGGGTGACCGGCTGGTGATCACGAAAGGAAACGACCAGAACGTACCAGTGATGGAGGACCAAGGTGGAACCCTGACCTGGATCATCCAAAACCAGGGACCGGGCGCGATCACGCTAGACAACAGTCTTCGTAAGAACGGAGTGCGCTTCGTGCGGTCGGGGGCGACAATGATGATAAGCCAAAGGTAGGAACGATCAGTGGTTGTGACAGCGGGGTCAAGCTGCCGGGTGGTGGCGGCCAGTGTGTGCTCGTCGTAGATTTCACAACACCGGAGATCCCGGATACTACACCGGACGAGAACAAGGACCGTGGATTCTGGAACCTGGAAGCGAATAGGGTAACGTTAGATTTCCCGATGTTAGAAGGTGCCCTTGCGAATGGAACGACGGTGACCAGCGGCGCGCTGCTGGGGCACGTAGAGGTTGATGATCCGGGAGTAAGCGCTGTTACACCCGAACCTCCCACCATCCTGCTGACGTTGACTTCGGTCGTGTTTGGGTTATCGGCGTGGGCGCGAAAACAGTACGGGAGAAGCAGCAAGGCTCGGTAAATGGCATGTGGATTTCAGTGACAAATCTTCCATCGATTCGAGCGGAGAAGCCTTCAGAAGACTGGCAACCGGAGAGCGAGATCGTAGGTCCGGCGGGCTCATATAGAACGTCTCTGTAAACGGGGTTCTCGGTAAGTTCAAACAGGTTTCTCTGGCGGGTTCAAGGGGAAGGCGGCTCCGGTCAACCGGGAGCCGCCTTCTTGCTGCATGTTGCGGGTTGTGGTGTTGGTTGGTTAGAAGACGAACCTGCCCAGGAGTTGAATCTGGCGGGGTCCGTAGAGGATGTTGGAGGTGCTGGTTGGGGTTCCGAAGGATGGGTTGGGAGTGAAGCAGCCTGACGATCCTGGGAAGTTGCAGGTGGTGGGAGAGGCCGACGTAGAGGCTGCTGTGTAGTTGACGAGTGAGTTGTTGACCGAGAGGATGTTGCGGTGATTGAAGACGTTGAAGGCTTCAGCCGCTACTTCGATTGCCATGCCTTCGTGAACGGGGAAACTGCGAGAGATACGGGAGTCGAAGTTGTGGACGCCGGGACCGGTGAAGGCGTTGCGGCGAGCGATCTGGTCGGGGACGCGGGTTGCGGTGCCGGAGGTGAGGACTGCGCCGGTGACGCCACCGTCGCCGCCACCGAGCGCGGAGGAGATGGTTCCGTTGACGAAGCCGGTGATGGGAAATCCAGTCTGTGCGGTGAAGCTTCCGGAGAGCTGCCAGCCGTTGGCGGCGTAGGCGGCATAGCGGTTGGCGATAGGGAGCTTCGAGGTTGCAACGATGGAGCCGACGAAGCGGCCGCGCTGATCGATGTCGGAGCGGGCGTACTCTGCGCCGCGTCCCTGGCGGTGACCTTCGGCGAAGGGGATCAGAGGAGCGTCGGTGCCGTTGAAGGTGCCGTTAGGTGCGCCGGACTGGCCGCCGTCCATGGTTTTGGCCCAGGTGTAGTTGGCGAGGACCTCGACGCCGTAACTGAGGGGCTTGCGAACCGAGACGGCCATGGAGTGATACCAGCTGTTGACGTCTGATTCGCCGGTGAGGATGGAGCCAGTGGCGGTGGAGAGGCGCTTGGTGTAGATGGGGACGATGATGGGGGTGATGCCCGATGCGCTGGAGGAGTAGTAGGGGCGGTTCGAGATGACGCCGTTGACGGGGTCCACGTTGGTGTCGACGAAGATGGGAAGACGCATGCCGCGGGTTCCGACGTAGCCGATGGAGAGGGTGGAGTGGAGTGGAAGCTGCTGCTCGACTGCCAGATCGTAGGAGTGGGTGAAGGGGTTGAGGAAGTTGGGGGACGCGCCACGGACGTTGAGGGTGGATGCGGGTAGCCCGGGGTTGAAGGCGGGCGTTGGCGCTCCGGTGACCTGGTTGATGGGGGCTGGTCCGGGGGCGTGAAGGCTGGGATGCCGCCCTGCGGTGCGTAGCTATCGTAAACTGCGCCGGAGTTTCCGTTGAACTTACGGTTTGGACTACCCGTAGGGGCGCCGGTGATGGCGCTGTAGGTGCCGCTGGGGCTGTAGGTGCGGGTGCTGAACTGCTGCTGGTAGACGCCGTTTTCGCGGCGGAGGGTGTACCAGGTGGAGTTGGAGGTGAGGCCGAAGAAGAGGCCGTATCCGCCGCGGACGACGGTTCCCTCGTGGGGACTCCAGGCGAAGCCGATGCGCGGGGCGGCCATGTGGTAGTCGGTGTTGATGACCGAGGTGGCGTTGAAGGCCGGGGTGCTGGTCGTGTTGGGACGGTCGGGCTGAGGGACGAGTTGGACGTCGTAGCGCGCACCGAGCGAGAGGAGGAGCTTGGGCGTGACCTTCCAGTCGTCCTCGAGGAAGATATCGAGGTTCTTGTTCCAGAAGTCGTCTGCACCGATGCCGGTGATGGGGTCCGTGGTCTGAGAGAACGAGCTGTAGTGCCGGCCACCGTTGACCTGGTAGACGTCCTGGATCCAGTTGGCGAATTCGGCCTCGACGGTACCGGTGGAGTAGGTGAAGCTGCCGTCGCCGCCGAAGAGGTTGGCGATCTGCTCGTGGATGAGATTGACGTCTACGCCGAGTTTGACGGAGTGCTTGCCGAAGATGGTGGAGTAGATGTCGGTGATCTGGATGCGGTGCTCGTCGGGGAAGGCTCCGCGGGGAAGGGCGGAGGTTTCGCCGTAGGCGGCGACGCCGACGGTGGAGCTGCCAATGTTCATGGCGGGACCACCGGAGTTGGTGCTGGCGGTTTCAAGGTCGCGCGACCATTGGAAGTGGACCACGTTAGCGGAGTTGGAGGTGAGTGCCGTCTCGGCGTTGGCTACGACGTAGCGCTGATGGAAGTTGACGCCGCCGTTCTGGGTGACCGAGCCGTTGTTGACGGTGGTGGAGGTGTTGTAGCCGTTGGGCTGCTTGAAGTTTTCGAAGAGGAAGCTGGCTGAGAGGTGGGTCTTCGAGTTGAGCTGGTAGTCCAGGCGCGGGAAGTAAATGTCCTGTGTGGTGTTGCGCGCGAAGGAGCCGAGGAGCTTGCTCTGGATGAAGGTGACTGCCTGCGAACACTGGGTCGGGCTGACGCCAGTGATGGTAGTGGGGTATATGTTTCCTGCGTCCGAGACGTACGTGGTGCCGCCATCGCAGAGGTGAGCGAGGTTGGCGACGCTGGTGGTCGCGGAGTTGTAGGTGGAGAGATAGGTGATGGGGTTGACCTTGCGGTAGCCGTCGTAGGTGAAGTGGAAGAAGAGCTTGTCTTTGAGGATGGGGCCGCCGACCGAGGCGCCGAACTGGTTCTGAGTCTTCACCGGCTGGTTGAGGAGGAAGGGATTGTGGGTGAGGTTGCCGTTGTATTTGTTCAGCGGGTCGAGAGCGTTCCAGCCGGGAGTGCGGTAGTACTCGAAGACGTCGCCGTGAAACTGATTGGTTCCTGACTTGGTGATTGCGTTGACGATGCCGCCTGCGGCCTGACCTAGCTCGGCCGAGTAGCCGCTGACGCTGGACTGGAACTCTTGAATGGATTCGAGCGGATAGACGTAGGGGGCGCCGATGGAGCGACCACGCGCTTCCGAGAAGAAGGCCTGCTGGTTGTTGGCGCCGTCGACGAGGTTGGTGTTGTAGAGGCCGGAGACGCCGCGGTAGCTGATGAGGCCGGTGTTGCCATCGGGAGCTACGTTTGGGGTGGCGAGCACGAAGTTATCCCAACGGCGGCCGTTGACCGGGAGGTTGGAGATCAGGTGCTGGTCGATGGTCTGCGAGATCTGATTTTTGTCGGTGTCGATGATTGGGGACTCGGTCGAGACCTGAACCTCTGTGGAGACGGAGGCGGTGGGCAGAGCGGCATCGACGGTGAGGACCTGACCGACGGTGACGGTGAGATTCTTGCGGTCGATCTTGCCGAAGCCGCCACCGCCGATGACGACCTCGTAGTGGCCGGGCTGGAGGAAGGTGGCGCTGTAGGAGCCATCGGAGCCGGTGGTGATGGTGCGGGAGACACCAGTGTCGACGTTGGTGACGACGACAGCGGCGCCCGGGACGGCGGCTCCTGAGGTGTCGGTGACCGCGCCGGCGATGTTGCCGACTGCGGCGGTCTGAGCGGCGATGGGATAGCTAAAGGACGCGAGGAGGAGGGCTGCTGCGACACACGCGAGCAAACCGTTAGAGACGGAGGGAAGTTTCATATGTACTGGCTCCTGAAAACACCGATTACAAAGAACGGTGTGTGAAGGGTTAGCGGCTATTGGAATCCGGGTTTCGTGTCTTCCGGAGACGTTCGCGTGCAACCTAAGATGACTTTGTCGTAGTACTTAAAACAGTCAGGCCTTGCGGTAGGGACTGTCAAGTGGCGTTTCGAACGTCGGAGTTGGCGCCGGCCTACCAAATGTGTCGTCGGTCAACTTTTTACCAGGAGCCTGACATATTCGGCGGTGTTTTTGTGTGGGAAGAAAAGTGGCCTAGTGGAGCTGGCTGGGGATGACCGCGTACTGAATCAGGAGCTCGAAGGGGACGATTTTGAGGGTATTCTCGTGGGTGGCTTCGAGAATGATGGGGCAGGCTGCTCCGGCCTGTTGAACCTGCAGCCAGCGGGCGGCACAGACACACCAGCGGTCGCCGGGTTTGAGGCCTTCAAAGCCAAATTGCGGCATGGGTGTGCTGAGGTCGTTGCCGAGAGCCCTGGACGCTTCCAGGAAGGGTGCGTCGACGACGCAGCAGATGGTGTGGACGCCGTGGTCGTCAGGGCCGGTCTCGCAGCAGCCGGTGCGGTAGAAGCCGGTCATGGGTTCGCAGCCGCAGATATCAAGGGGCTGGCCGAGAACGTTTTTGCCGCGGTTTTTGATGGGCTCTACGGTGGGCATGGCGATGAAAATCTCTCAGACGTTAGTATCCCACCTTTCCAGGGGGAAGAGGCGCTATGACCCGGTGTCATGAGTTCTTTCTGGGATAACTCTATTTGTGATATTTTGAGTCGTTCCGTAGGGTGGCTGGACTCGTACAAGCCGCCGGGATCTTGGCCCTCCCAATCTACAATCGAACGCTGCTCCTCTTCTTCTGGTGATGTGGGCCCTGTTAGTTACTGGTTCGCACCTGTTCGCGCCGGCTCTGCCGGTGATCGCGAAGCAGGTGGCCGAGTGCGCAGAGTTTAGACGGAATGAAGTGAAGGAGAAACCATGCAATCACCTAAGATCTTTCGCCCCCATGGAGGGGTACGCGGAGCAAATCTGTCACGAGGATCTCTGCTGTTTGGCGGGCCGTTCGGCCGAATCTTTCGAGCGGTGCCGCCGGCCGACTTTGGACCGGATGACGCGACGAGTCTCAAGAATCTGGAAGACCTGGCCAATGCGATGACTTCGGTTGCCGATCCGCAAGACCCGAAGGATGGGCCGGATAGCGAAGAGAGCGGAATTCCTGCGGCGTATACCTACTTCGGACAGTTCATCGACCACGATCTAACCTTCGATCCGGCAAGCAGCCTGCAGAAGCAGAACGATCCGGACGCGCTTGAGGACTATCGAACGCCGCGGTTCGACTTGGACAACATCTACGGGCGGGGGCCGGACGACCAGCCGTATATGTATACGGACGACGGCAAGAGTTTTGTGCTGGGGAATCCGATGACCGGCGCGCCGGAGGTCAATGCGAATGCGCACGATCTGCAGCGTAACTCGCAGACGCCGGCGCGAGCGCTGATTGGGGACCCTCGCAACGATGAGAACAAGATCGTGTCGCAGCTGCAGGGGTTGTGGCATCGCTTTCACAACAAGATCGTCAAGGACAATCCGACGCTGACGTTTCCGCAGATTCAGCAGATGGTGCGATTCCACTATCAGTGGATCCTGATTCATGATTTTTTGCCGACGATCATCGATAAGGACGTGCTGGAGGGGTGCTGCCGCTCGACAAGAGTAAGAATCCGATAGTGAGCAAGGTTAATCTGAAGTTCTTCCACTTCAAAAATGAAGCGTTTATGCCGTTGGAGTTTTCTGCGGCGGCTTACAGGTTTGGCCACTCGATGATACGGCCGGGGTATCGAGTGAATACGACGGTGGGGCCGCAACCAATCTTCAAGTTGGGTAAAAACGCCCAGGACCTGCGGGGGTTTCAGGCTCCTCCGTCGAATTGGGCGCTGGACTGGAGACGGTACATCGACCTGGTGCCGTTGGACTATGGAACGCTGGTGCCCAATCCGAGCCAGACCGATCCGAAGAACCAGAACAGGCTGCAACTGGCGTACAAGATCGATACGTCGCTGGTGAATCCTCTTGGCGTGCTGCCGGCTTCGATTGCGGTCAATCCGAGTGTTCTCGCAGCGCGAAATCTGGAGCGCGGGTGGAGGATGAGGCTGCCGAGCGGGCAGGATGTTGCCAGGGCGATGGGCTTGATTCCGCTGCCTGACGACAAGATCGTGATTGGTAAGTTCACCGGGGATCCGGCGGATATTGTTGCGAAGAGCGTCGCGACGGTCGGTGATGGGAAGGGCTTTGTCGGAAACTGCCCACTATGGACTTATGTGCTGGCCGAGACTATTGAGAGCAAAGTTACCGTGAAGACACTGCAGGGAGACAAGGCCATTACGACGAGAAAGCTTGGCCCAGTAGGAGGACGTATCGTCGCCGAAACATTTGTTGGATTGCTGCTGGCGGATTCGAGTTCCTACATAAGCCTGGACCCGTTGTGGGAGCCGACGACGTTGAAGGTGAATGGTGTCTTCGGGTTGCGCGAGATGATCAAGCATGCGCTGGAGGGGTGAAGAAAGGCCCGGCTCGCCATGATTCGCGAGCCGGGCCTTATTTGTAACTTATTTTGGACTATTTTGCGGCGATGGCCAGTTGTTGCTGGTATTCCTCGTAGGGGCCTTTGTGGTCGGTGATGTGGAAGTCGGTGGGGCCGCCTTCGAAGTGCCATATGCGGGTGCCAGCCTCTTCGATGAGGTCCTGGTCGTGAGTGACGAGGAAGACGGTGCCTTCATACTTCTGGATGGCCTGGTTGAGGGCGTTGATGCTCTCGAGGTCAAGGTGGTTCGTCGGTTCGTCGAGGACGAGGACGTTGGGCTTCTGCAGCATGATCTTGCAGAAGAGGAGGCGGGCGGCTTCGCCACCGGAGAGAGCGTCGGTCTTCTTGAGGCCCTCTTCGCCCTTGAAGAGCATCTGGCCGAGGATGCCGCGGATGTCTTCCTTGGTGGCTTGCGGGTCGAACTGGTGGAGCCAGTCGGAGGCTGTCATACCAAGCTGGATGCTGCCCTTGTGGTCCTGCGCGAAGTAGCCGATGGAGACCTCGTGGCCCCATTTGACGGTGCCGGAGTCGATGGAGACGGACTTGTCTTCGAACCCGAGCTCTTCGATGCCGGGGCCGTTGGCGAGCAGGGCTTTGAGGAGGGTGGTTTTGCCCTGGCCGTTGCGGCCCATCAGGATGACTTTGTCACCGCGAGTGACGGAGGCGGTGAAGTTTTTGATGACGTGCTCGGTCTTGCCGTCCTTTTGCTCGTAGGACTTGTTCACCCGCTCGAACTCGAGGACGTTCTTGCCGGAGGGGCGCTCCATCTTGAAGCTGATGAAGGGACGGGCGATGTTGGAGCGGGCTAGTTCGGAGGTCGCGAGGCGCTCTACTTCTTTTTGCGGGAGTTCACCTGCGAGGAGCGGGTGCCGGCAGAGAAGCGGGCGATGAAGTCGTTGAGCTGGGCGATCTTCTTTTCACGCTGCTCGTTCTGGCTTTCGATGCGGGTTCGGATACTGGTCTTCTGGAGGACCATGTCGTCGTAGCCGCCGTTGTAGGTGATGATGGTCTCGTAGTCGATGTCGGCGATGTGGGTGCAGACGTTGTTGAGGAAGTGGCGGTCGTGCGAGATGGTGATGACGGTGCCGTTGTAGCGGGTGAGGAAGTCCTGGAGCCAGTGGATGGACTCGAGGTCGAGGTAGTTGGTGGGCTCGTCGAGGAGCAGGGCCTGGGGGCTGCCAAAGAGGGCTTGAGCGAGGAGGACGCGGACTTTCTGGCCGCCCTGCAGCTCGGACATCTTGCGCTCGTGGAGCTCATCGGGGATATCGAGGCCCTGGAGGAGAACGGCGGCGTTGGACTCAGCTTCGTAGCCGTCTTCGTCACCGACGATGCCTTCGAGTTCTCCGAGACGGGAGCCGTCTTCGTCGGTCATCTCAGGCTTGGCGTAGATGATCTCGCGCTCTTCGAGAGCGGCCCAGAGGCCCTTGTTGCCCATGATCACGGTGTCGATGACACGGTAGGCGTCGAAGGCGTACTGGTCCTGGGAGAGGACGCCGATCTTTTTCGGGCGGACGACGGTGCCCTTCTGGGGGTCAATCTCGCCGGTGAGGCACTTCATGAAGGTGGATTTGCCGGCGCCGTTGGGGCCGGTGAGGCCGTAGCGACGGCCTGTGGTGAAGGTGACTGAAACATCCTCGAAGAGGAGCTTCGAGCCATAGCGCATAGTGACGTTGGATACTGAGATCATGGTATTACTTTCATTTTAGCTGGGGAATGCAGCAATTTTCGCGTTTTGGGCGTGAATATTCACCGCTTTGGCGAATACATGAAGATTGGATGAGATTTAGCGGTTTTCGACGCTGGTTTCGACGACGCGGACTTACGCGGACGGCTTAGACTGGAGAGCTTTGAGGCGAGCTTGCGGGGCCATTTGGGGTCCATGCAGGGCCGCTCGATGAGGATGAAGTAGGCGGTGCAGAAGAGATAGATGCAGGCGCCGAGGAGGATAGTCTGAATGAGAAAGCTGAGGGGAAGGCTCGATGGGATGAGGAGCCTGCGGGTGAGGCGGAATGCGATGGAGATAACCATCATGTGCATGAGATAGAACGAGTAGCACATGCCACCGGTGAGGGCGATCCATGGGGTGCGGAAGATCTGGCGGCTGGCGGGGCCGTTGAAGGTAGCGAGGTAGGCGAGAAGGATGAGAAGAGGGAGGCAGAGGGAGGTGTAGGAGGTGGGCAGGGCGAAGATGGCGACCCAGACGACCACACTGATGAGGTCCCACCAGCGGCTGATGGTGGATTCGGTGCGGGTGGCGCGGAGGTCGGCCAGGAGAAAGCCGACGAGAAAGAACTGGAGCTGGCCGGGAAGGTTCCAGGAGGCGGTGCCGTGGGTGAGGTATTGGAAGGCGGTGCTGGCGGCGATGAGTGAGACGAGGGCGCAGCGGCGGACGAGGGTGGAGGAGATGGCGTAGAGGAGTCCGAGAACGGGGGCGAGGATGTAGAACTGCACCTCGACCTCGAGGCTCCAGGTAACGAAGTTGATGGGCGGCAGGCTGGTGAAGTTGTGCAGATAGAAGATGTGAGCGATCAGGGGCAGGAGAAGCGGGAAGAGGTGGTGCTCGTAGATGGCCAGGACGAAAGCGTAGAGGAGAAGGCAAAGGATGTAGGGCGGCTCAAGCCGGGTGAGGCGGCGTTTGAAGAAGGCTTTAATCGAGACGGGCTGACCGTGGAGGAGATGTTGACGAAGAAAAGGCTGCGCGAGAATGAAGCCGCTGATGGCAAAGAAGAGAAGGACGCCGCGACCGCCGCGTTCGATGAGTTCAGGAACATTTCTCTGGGCGAGTGCGGAGAAGGTTTGACCGCTGCGATTCACCATTTCGGACAGAATATGGACAAACAAGGTGGCTGCGATGGCGACGAAACGGAGGCCGTCAATCTCAGGGATCCAGTTTCCGTGGGTTGTGATGCGGCGAAGTTTCATTACATCCCCGAACTGCTTGGCGGATCCGATTCGAGAGGTGGGAGAAGGAGTTCCGTGGAACGGCGTGCAGCTTTGCTATCCGAGGATACCAAGAGTTCGAGGCGGTCCCTAGTGAAGGCGGTGGTTCAGGACTGGCCGATGAGGACACCGGCGGCGAAGACCAGCCCACCGCCAACGATGACCTGAAGGCAGGAGAGCGCGAAGCTGGTCTTGAAGTAACGATGGCGGATGAGGGCGATGACGACCAGCTCGACCCCGACGACCGCGTAGGCCCAGGTGAGGGCGGTGTGGACGTTGCCGATAAGAAACGGGAGCGTGTGAAGGAAGCCGCCGATGAAGGTCATGAGGCCGGTGACGAGGCCGCGAAAGATAGGGTTGCCGCGGCCGGTGAGCTCGCCGTCGTCGGAGAGACCCTCGGAGAAGGCCATCGAGATGCCCGCGCCGACCGCGGATGCCGCGCCGATGAGGAAGACAGTGCGCGAGTTGTGGGTGGCGAAGGCGGTGGCGAAGATGGGCGCGAGGGTGGAGACAGAACCGTCCATGAGGCCGGCCAGACCGGGTTGGACGATGCGCAGGACGAAGTTTTTGTCGTTGCCGACGATTTCGCTGAACTCTGTAAGGTTGGGAATATTGGCTGAAATAGTTTGATCCGATGGAGCTGCAGGATGGAAAGACGAACGCTCCGCTCTGCGGCGGGTTGGCTGGCAGAGCGGAGCGTCTTTTGTGTCTGAGTGCCGAAGTTACTGACCGCGGCGGGCTGGGCCGGAGCGGCTGCTGCCGGGGCGGCTGTTGCTGCTGGGGCGACCACCGGGACCACGGCCACCGGAGTTGCGTCCACCAGAGAAGCCTCCGCCACCGCTGCGGCTGCGGAATCCACTCTTGTTGCCGCCGTAGTTGGCGCTGGGCGTCGTCATCGGTGTGACCGGGTCGTTGCCCTTCCAGGAGCGAGTTTCAAGCTGCATGAGGTCCTGTCCCTGAGCTGTTGTGTCGAGGGGTGCGTTGCGGACTTCCTTCTCAAGGTTCTTATCGGCTTCGCGCCACTCAAACTTTATCTTTAGTTCGCGCTCGAGCTTGCGGGCATCGTGACGTTCCTGCGGCATGACGAAGGTGGTGGCTACGCCTTTCTTGCCGGCGCGGCCGGTGCGGCCGATGCGGTGAACGAAGTCGTCGGAGGCGTTGGGCAGGTCGTAGTTGACTACATGGGCGATGTCCTGCACGTCGATGCCGCGAGCGGCCACGTCGGTAGCGACGAGGACGCGGTGACGGCCGTTGGCAAAGCCCTTGAGAGCGGCAGTGCGCTGAGACTGGCTGCGATCGCCGTGGATGACATCTGCGTCATGGCCTAGCTTCTCGAGTTTCTTCGAGATGCGGTCGGCGCCGTGCTTGGTGCGCGAGAAGACGAGGAACGTTCCCTCTTCCTGCTTCAGCATCTGGTCAAGCAGGCCGAGCTTCTGGTCCTGCATGACGGTGTAGACGCGGAGTTCGACTCGGTCGGACGGCTTCGAGGTGGTGCCGATCTCGATGCGGACTGGTTTGTTGACATAGTCGCGGACGATCTCGCGGATGTTCGCGTCGAGGGTCGCGGAGTAGCACATGGTCTGTCGGGTCTTCGGCAGTGCGCCGACGATGCGGCGGATGGCGGGAAGGAAGCCCATGTCGAGCATGCGATCGACTTCGTCGAGGACGAGCATCTCGACCGCGTTGATGTTGATCTCGCGACGGCGGAGGAAGTCTTCGAGGCGGCCAGGAGTGGCGACGACGAGACGAGGGCCGCGGTCGAGCTGATCGAGCTGGTTGTTCTCGGAGAGGCCGCCGCAGACCAGGACTGCGTCGTTCTTCGAGCCCGGGACGAGCTTCCAGTAGGCCTCGAGGACCTGCATGGCGAGCTCGCGGGTCGGCAGCAGGATGAGGGCTCGGATGGGACCACGCTTGCCCTTGGTGCTGGGGACCGAGTTCGCGTCCATGCGCTGGATCATCGGGATGAGGAAGCTGAGGGTCTTACCGGTGCCGGTAGAGGCGGTGGCGAGGATGTCGGAGCCTTCGAGCGCAGGCGGAATGGCCTTGGCCTGAACCGGGGTCGGCATCGTGAAGCCGGCGCTGGTGAGACGGTTCTTGAGGGAGTCGGAGATGTTGAAGTCGGTGAAGCGAACATCCTCAACGAGAGGAAGGCCTGCGGGATTCGCGACGGCTGTGTTGGCTTGGGGATTGGGGTTCTGCTGGTTTTGAGAGATCTGGTCGTTCTGTTCTAAAGTTGCGGAGGTCAAAATTTTTCCTGTCTAGTGGCCCGAAGAAAGGGCGTTATAAAGCGCATAGTGGTGCAGGGATGCCAGCATGGCATCATGGATTTCAATTAGTCAGCATTGCTGTCGGGAATCGAAGCGCTGCTGCTGCACGGCGAGACTCGTCCGTTGACGGGTCTTCCAGCCAGAGCAACCAGCGCGACTTCCAACGTGCGGAAGGTATGCGGTGGGATGAAGCGAATCGCAGTCTCTGGCCAAACTCCGAATTCCATGAAGAGTCTTTGCCTGCGATGCCCGTACTCCTTTTAGTCAGAGTACGAAATAAGAATAACACAGTGGCGATGCGACTGACGATTGGATTCGTGCCAGGCATTAGATCCAGCAGGTTTGTAGTGGATGACTGAGGTTGCCGAAAATGCGACTCTGCCGGCACTGTTGAATTGCTTCCGGTTTACCGTGATCCGCCAATAACTCAAATCGGATCTCTATAACTGGACACCACGAGTGCATCGATGATCTATCGACAACTGAAATTCGTGGATGTCGCTGGTTAGGGTTTTGGCGCATAATTGTGCCGTCACGACGGCAACGCGGGGCCGTGAAGGGGTGTGAGGATCGACGAAATGTCGCAACCAATTGGCAATCTGAGTGATTTGCAGGATCTGCTGGAGAACGGCGTTAGCTACATGTATGGTGACAACACATTCGCGGTGTACAGTGTATTGCTTTACACGCGGACGGAGGGTTTAAACAGGCGATTGCACGAATATGTGTGGAAGCATTTTGACCAGTTCCGCAAGCAGACAGGCCCCAACTGGCTCGTTGCGATAGTCGAAATCCCTGGTCGGACGCCTGAGGAGGAACCAAAGTTCAAACCGGAGAGCGTTTATGAAATCGCGCGCTATCTAGGAGCAGGTGCCGACGACATTCCAGCAATTATTTTCTTCACTGATCCTAAGGAGCGCAAGGAGACGTTGATACTCCAGCTCAGGGATATTTTCCCCTCTGGCGAACCCAAGGACGATGATCTGGAACAGTTTTTCGCTAAGGTCGCTACCATGATCGACAACATGTGCAAAACTGACCGGACCAATGGCGAGATGTTGAGCGTCCTTAGGAAACAAATTGAAGAGAAGTTCGGAGAGGATCCGCAGTGGGCTAAGGGATTAGAGTCCGCAATGGGATGGGTAAAAACGTCTGCTGTCGCAGCGACTAGTGTGTTTGGCGCCATCGCCGCGTTGGTCAAATTGCTTTAGTTCGCGAAACCAGCTCTTCCATGCGAAGTGCCGGCTGGGCCGCGCCTTCGTGCGGGCTAATCTGCGGCCATCGAGGCCGACGGTATGCGCCGTTGTCTCCATGTGTCGGCAAACCGGAATGTATGGTCCGCCGCCTTGTCGCAAGTGAAAAGTGAGAGTGACAGGTTGGTCTGCGCAAATGTATGCGGCCTTCGTTGGAGCAGTAGCTCCTGGCCAGGATGGAATGCGCTGCGCTCTTGTCCCCATTAGTAATGCAGACTTGAAGGGCTTCTTCCGGTTACGGGTTTTTAGAGCGCCGGGTTCGACCGTTGTGCCATCTCATTGTTCGCCAGCAGACCTGGCAGGAAAATATAAGTGCGTAGTAGTAGCTGGGCTGGGGTTGTGGGAATCGCATACGCGATTTCCAAGCCAGGTTTAGCCGGGCGTCATCTGCAGGCCAGAGGAGCTGAACCGCTGCCGGCAAGCAAAGGAGGCCGATAGACTTCGCCCTTCGCAAGCACGGCCCACGCCATGCGCGCCAGCTTGTTCGCCAAAGCGACACCTGCGACGTTGTAGTGAGGGCGCGAAGTAAGCTGTGCCAACCACGCACTCAGGCCAGGAGACTGCTTGTCTCGAAACTGCAGGACTGCTCGTGCCCCTTGTACAAACAACCGTCGCAAATAGGAGTTCCCGCGCTTGCTAATACCGAGTAGCTTTTGCTTGCCGCCAGTTGAGTGCTCGCGCGGAACTAATCCAACCCAGGCTGCGAACTCACGACCCTTGCGAAAAGCTGCCCCGTTGCCAATGGCTGCGATGAGCGCCGTTGCTGTAAGCGGGCCGATACCGGGAATCGCATCGAGACGTCGGCAGACTTCGCTCTCCTGCGCAGTCTTCTCAACCAGCACCTCGGCCTCTTCCAGCCGTATAGCTAACTGATCCAATTCCAGCTTCAGTTGAGCCAACAGCAACCGCACTGAGCCCGACAGCTTCATCGAGGCGTCTTCCAGGAGTCCTGGCAACATGGCATCCAGATGGCACCGTCCCTTCCGCACCGTGATCCCGCGTTCCAGCAGCAAGCCGCGAATCTGATTGACGACTGCCGTGCGACGCATCACCCATCGCTCCCGCACCCGATGCAGGGACTGAAGATCCAACTGATCATCGGTCTTGATCGGCACGAACCGCATCCTGGGTCGACCCACTGCCTCGGCAATCGCCTCGGCATCGATATAGTCGCTCTTGTTCGTCTTCACGTACGGCTTCACATACTGCGCCGGGATTAGCCGAACTTCATGCCCCTGCTCTCGTAAGGCGCGGCCTAGAAAATGGGAACCACCGCAGGCTTCCATGCCGATTCGTTCCACTCGTAGGTTCGCGGTGAAGTGCAGTAGTTGCTTGCGGGAAAACTTCTTGCGCACCACAACCTCGCCGCGCAGGTTAAGGCCAACAAGATGAAATACCGTCTTGCCGAGGTCAATGCCAATCGTGTGTAGTTCCATGGGACGCCTCCTCCGTGTGCCTCTTATATCCCAACTGCTTGCTGGGTAATGGCGGCGGACCATCCCATTAGTAATGTGTCGCCCGAATCCATACGCAATCGTCGGACCCTCCCGCGATACGGAATTATAGGTAGCCTTGGTGCCCGGAGTTCAAGTTTTCCGCAGTTCTAAACTGACCCACTACGGATAAACGGTGGCCATTAGCACGATAGATCGCGTCCGCAAATGAACAGGCGGTTCCGCGGATGAACAGCTTTGGGGTTGGGTATCATCAACCACGCCTTTCTTTGTAATGGGTTGGGGCGTGCACGAGATTGGCGGTTCAGCTGCAATCCCACCCAATCAACGTGTCACCCATTATTGAGAAGAGGCAAAGATGACCTCATTAATGCAAGACCTTCGCTTTTCGCTTCGCCAGATCCGCCGGTCGCCGGGATTCATGGTGACCGCTGTGCTGACCCTCGCGCTGGGTGTTGGCGCGAATACGGCTATCTTCTCGCTGCTAGATCAGGCGTTGCTGCGGTCGCTGCCGGTGCGCGAACCGGAGCAGCTGGTGGTTTTGAGCGGCACAGGAAATGCCTGGGCAGGTCACTCGAGCGATCATGGGGCGGGGGTGGAGCAATCGTTTTCGTACCCGATGTACAGAGATCTACGCGATAAGGGAACGGCGGTCTTCGATGGGCTGATTGCAACCGCGCCGACGTCAGTGGGGATTACGCGGAACAAGGTCTCGGAGCTGGTGGATGGGGAGGTTGTCAGCGGAAATTACTTCAGCGTGCTCGGGGTGAAGGCAGCAGAGGGACGACTGCTGACGGCGAGCGATGATACGGTGCCCGGAGGCAATCCGGTTGCGGTGCTGAGCTACCACTACTGGCAGACCCATATGGGATCGGATGCGCATGCTGTCGGCGAGACGATTTCGATCAACGGAGCGCCGTTTGTCATTGCAGGGGTGGCGGCGCAGGGATTTCAGAGTGCGGTGTGGGGGCAGGTGCCGGACGTCTTCGTTCCGATGTCGATGCTGGATGTGGTGATTCCGGGCAAGGGCAAGAGACTCGAGGATCATACCGACCGATGGATGAATATCGTCGGGCGGCTAAAGCCGGGAGAGACGCCGCAACCCGCGCAGATCGCAGTGGCGCCTTTGTGGCATGCGCTGCGCGCAGAGGAGTTGAAGGCGCTGGGGACGAAGTCGCAGCGCTTCGTTGATGAGTATCTGACCCGGAGCCAGCTGCTGGTTGCGCCTGGCGCGCGGGGGTTGTCGTATAGCCGGGAGTCGCTGCAAAAACCGTTGTACGCGGTGATGGGGATGGCGTTTCTTGTGCTCCTGATCGCTGCGGTGAATGTGGCGAGTTTGCTGCTGGTGCGTTCGGCGGCACGAGTGCGGGAGTTCTCGCTGCGTTACGCGCTGGGTGCGAATGCACGGCGTGTTGTGCAGCAATTGTTACTTGAAGGTGTGCTGATTGGTATTGCTGGAGGCGTGGCTGGGTTGGTGATCGCGCCGATGTGCCTGCGTGTGCTGGTGCAGCGGCTGAGCACGGATGGACCGACAGCGTTTTCTACAACGTTGGACGCCCGTCTGCTGGCCTTCAACTTCGCCATCGCCGTGGCTGTGAGTATTCTTTTCAGTCTCGCGCCTGCGATGCAGTTGTTGAGGCCGGATATCGTGAACTCCCTCAAGCAGCAGACGACGACGGCGTCGGGGAGAGCGTTAAGTTTTCGAGGTCGGATTGTTTCGCTGCAGGTGGGGCTGAGCGTGTTGCTGCTGGTGGGCTCCGGGCTGTTTGTGCGCACGATGCAGAACCTTCGGCACGTCGACACGGGGATCAATACTTCGCACCTGATTACGTTTCACGTCAGCCCACTGCTGTCCGGTTATGCGAAGGAGAAGATTCCGGCGTTGCACCAACAGATTCTGGAGAGCATGGCGGCGCTGCCTGGAGTGCAGGCTGTTGGCGCGACCAATGATGAGGAGCTTGCTGACATCGGACATAGCGGAGATGTCACGGTAGAGGGCTTTACCGCTCTTCCAGACGAGGACTTCCCGGTTGAGATCCCTTATGTCAATGCGAACTTCTTTCACGCGATGCAAGAGCCTGTGCTGGCCGGACGAGGCTTCACTGAAGACGATGATGCGACGCATCCGCTGGTTGGGATTGTGAACGAGAGCTTCGCAAAGCACTACTTCTCCACTCCCGCTGCAGCAGTGGGAAGGCGTCTGGTGGGCGGAGACGGCAAGCCGGGAGAATATATGACCATCGTCGGGGTGACGCGAGACGCGAAGCATTCGAATCTTCGGGACGCGGTTGTGCCGACACTGTTTTCTCCGCTGAAGCAGGCTAAGTTCGCCGACCAGCTCTATCTCTACCTTCGGACTGCGACGCCTCCGGATCAGAGCTTCGCGATGGCGCGACAGACGATGAAGCAGATCGACCCAGGCCTCGCAGTGGATGAGCTTCGAACGATGGATGATCAGATTGATACGACGCTGGGGAATGAGCGGATGATCGAACTACTGGCGATCTCGTTTGGGTTGCTGGCGACGATGCTGGCGGCGGTTGGTCTCTACGGTGTGCTGGCGTACTCGATGGCGCAGCGTACGCGGGAGATTGGGATACGCATGGCGTTAGGGTCTTCGAGGCTGAACGTGTCGCGCCTGGTGTTGATAGATGTTTTGCGGTTGGCGGGGATAGGGGTCGTTGTGGCGATTCCCTGCTCGGTGATGCTGGGACGGCTGTTGCGGATTCAGCTCTTCGGGGTTTCGGCTGCGGATCCTCTGACTCTCGCCGGGGTGGTCTTGTTGATCGCCGTGGTTGCGCTTCTGGCTGCGATTCTGCCGGCGCGACGTGCCTCTTCGGTAGACCCTACAACCGCACTGCGCGCGGAATGAGTTTCTCTGGCTTGCCAGAGATTAGAAAACGGCGGCAACGAGATCATGGAATCGTTGCCGCCGTTTTTGATTGAGTTGGAATGAAGCTAGATGTGGCAACTCACCATGCCACGCTTTTCGAGATACTTCTGGTGATACTCTTCGGCTTTCCAGAAAGTGGTGGAAGGAATGACCTGGGTTGCGATGGGTTTACGGTAAGAGCCTGCGGCGCTGAGCTCGGCGATCTTTGCTCGTGCTTGCGCGAACTGCTCGTTGGTCCTGGTGAAGATGACGCTGCGGTATTGTGTGCCCCAATCGGGACCCTGGCGGTTGACCTGAGTGGGATCATGCATGGCGAAGAACGCGTCTAACAGTGTTTCGTAGGAGACGCGAGATGGATCGAAGGTGACTTCGACGACCTCCGCATGGCCGGTGCGGTCGGTACAGACTTCTTTGTAGGTTGGGTGTTCGAGGTTGCCGCCCTCGTATCCTACGGCTGTATCGATGACACCTGTGATTTCGCCAAAACGGGTCTCAACTCCCCAAAAACATCCTGCTCCAAATGTTGCTTTTTCAATTGCCACTCTGCTGCTCCTTGACTACATCCTTGCTGTTCTTATTGGATGCTCCCGGGTTGCGATTGTCATCAGCCGGAAGGTTAATAGCGCGAGTATTCTGAGCGTGTCGAGAGAGCTGTGTCAAGCGATCAAAGGTCGTAGAAAAACAGGGGTATCCGGTAGATACTCAGTTAGACAAACGTTCTATGAATGTGGTTACGAAAGAGTGAACGTCGGATGGACGACAGACTAATTTGGGCGGCGCGGACGACTTGCGGACTTGGTGCCGGTGGGTTGTCGGCGCGGCTTCGAGAACTTTTTCTTTGCGGGGGATTTAAGCTGCGCGAACTCGGGCGTCTTCTTTTTGGGGACGACCTTTTTGCCCTTCGCTGCGCGGTCCAGTGCCGTCACTTCGCCGAGCGTGAGCTCGCGGAACTCGCCTGGCGGGACGTCGAGGCGTAGCGCGCCGTAGCCGATGCGACGAATCTTTTCAACGTGGTGGCCGATCTCTTCGAACATCTTTCTGATCTGGCGATTGCGGCCTTCGATGAGGGTGAGCTCGAACCAGGGATTGTCGCCGCCGCGAACGAGTTCGACTTTGGCGGGCGAGGTGATGATGCGGTCGCGACGGCCGCTGCGGACCTCGTCGAGACGGCCGCGGTCGATCATGATGCCGCGACGAATCTGATCGAGGCCTGAAGCAGGCGGGGTTCCGCTGATTTTGACGAGATAGGTTTTTCTACTCCGGCTGCGGCTTTCGAGAGTGCGTTGGCGAGGTTGCCGTCGTTGGTCATCAGGATGAGACCTTCGCTGAGATAGTCGAGGCGGCCCACGGGATAGAGTCGAACGTTATCTCCGTGGGGGCCGGACTTCTGCTTCGCCATGAGTTGCATGACAGTGGGTCGCTTCTCGGGATCGTCGAGGGTGGTGACGTAGCCGCGCGGTTTGTTGAGCATATAGTAGCGCTGCTGCTCGGGGCCGTGAAGGAGCTTGCCGTCTACGCGGATGTGATCTTTAAGTGCGTCGTGGCGGGTGCCGAGCGTATTGACGATGACGCCGTTGACCTGCACGCGGCCTTCAAGGATGATCTCCTCGGCTTTGCGGCGACTGGCGATGCCTGCTTGCGCGAGAATCTTTTGGAGGCGGTCGCCTTGGGGCTGTTCGCTGGCGTCGGGCTTTGGGGTGGAGGCAGACTTCGTCATGGTGTTTCCGTCTTTCTGACTGCGGGGCTGCTCATCGCGGTCGGTGTGTAGCTGTATCGATTGTATCGTGCGGGATTGCGGCCGGTGCGTCATTGCGACGGCCCTCCGAAGCAATAGGAAGCCTTTCGATTGCCGGGATGACGTGCAAGAGCGATGATGCGGTTCAATGCGAAGCAATATGACGCGTTAGTTAGCGGAGTGCAAGTTACGTGGCGTTTCGATCGGGTTGAGCCTAGAATTGGCCGATGATTGGCCGCACGGTCAGCGAAGTTGGAGCCTAAATCATTTCTCGGTATGAGTTTTTACTGTCATGCACCTTGTCCTGGTGTCTGGTTCGCCTTCTAAAGGAGAAGAAAATGATGAGATCTTTCCAAATTCTCGCTGTTCTGTCCGTGATGTTCGTTGCCACCCGGTTCGGTAGCGCGGAGACGATCACGTTTGCAGGACTGGCCAACACCGTAGATTCGAGGGTTATCGCTTCGGCCGGGCCACTTAATTTCACTGAATTTTATGTCTACGGCCAACTGGATCAGAACGAGATGGTCATTCCGGGGACGGAGTACATCTTTGGTGGAGATAATCCTTTTGAGCCCCCTGCTTATCCCTATCCGCTTCCCTACTCAATGTTTACTCCTGAGTCTTATTCCTCCTCTGGAGCGGCGTTTACGCTAAACAATATGGAGATCGCACTTGACCCTAGCGTTGAGTTTTACGGATACAGAAAGGGTGTGCTGGTCGACCAAGGGAACACTGCGGATATCGGTCCCAACGGCTTGCTGACTTTGAACTGGTCCAATATCGATGCAGTCGTCTTTCCTGATGTAGTGGAAGAAGCCATCGAACTGAACATCGATAACATTACGATCAACGAGACCGTGGTCCCGGAGCCATCCAGCATCGTTCTGCTCGGCTCCGGCATTGCAGGACTGCTGGTACTGGCGCGTCAGAGGCTGTGGGCTTGAGCTAGAAGATGTCATGGTCCTGCACTACTCTGTGGCGTAGAGGCGGACGATGTAGGAGATCTGATAGGCGACGGACAGAGTAAGGAGGGTTAGCTGCGTGCGCCGATTTTTCGTAATCATCGCGATGACACAGACGATGAGGTAGGCAGCAATTCGAATGGGATACTCAAGGCCGAAGGAGTGTAGATAGGCTGCACCTTTGAGGCTGGTGTCGATGATGTCAGCAAGGAAGGTAGCAGCGAGAAAGCCGAAGAACTACCTGCGCCGGGAGAGGAGTAGTCTTCGTAGCCGCTGTAGTCGTTCAGGTCCGACAGAAAGAGCAGGGTGCTTAGGAAGTAGAAGAGGATCGCATAGAGGATGACGAAGAAGTAGATCGCCGAAGGTCCACTGCTGCACCATGGCAAGACGAAACTCCCACCACCAGAAGTGAATGATCCAGAGCAGAAGAGATGCGGCCCAGCCGAGATGAAGGAGGGAGGCTTTGGCGCGTTTGGGATGCTGGACAAACTACGCGAAGCCTTTGAGCAGGGTCGTGATACCAAGGCCTACGATGATCGAGATGACGACTTTGACGTGCGAATAGAGTTCGGGATTCGGTTGCAATGTTGCTGTCGTCAGAGGGTCATGAAATACCCATGGGCCGGATTCGGAACCGTGCGGAGGGACCAGGGGGATGAAAGGTGATGCCGTGAGTTCGGCAGCCTCTGCGATCTGCGCTAGAGCTTGTTGGTGTCGATGAAGCGTGTCCGCTGCATACCCCTGGGGGCGGGCTTGAGGGGGCGTCGGGCAGGTCCTCGGCGTCGCCCTCCGGGGTGGCTACGGTGTCCGGCTCGTGGTCTTCCGGACTGTCGGGAGAGTCGAGCGGTTCGGGGTCGACGTTGGGAGGGGTCATCGGTTATCAGCCCTCCTCGGAGTCGTGGCGCTGCTCGCTTTGAATCTCGGCGTCGAGGGCGGGAGAGTCTTCGCCGTCGACTATCTGGTCGGTGTCGTAGTTGGGCGGTAGACCGGAGAGCCGGCCGTCTACGATGGATTCGTCGGCTACAGTCTCGGCGGTGGTTTCGCGGTCGCTGCTGTCGCCGTCGGCCTGGGGTTCGGTCTGATCTCTCTCGTTCGAGGTCGGTTGAGGACTCGGGTGCGTGGTGCTCCATGGGGATCTCCTCCTGCTCGGCCAGCTCGCCGGCCATCTTCTCAAACTCTTCGATGCTGGGAAGCTCGTTGATGTCTTTGAGGCCGAAGCGAAGAAGGAAGTCCCTGGTGGTTTTGTAGAGGATGGGTCGGCCGATAACCTGTTTGCGGCCAGCGGTGGCGACGAGCTTGCGGGTCATCAGGGAGCCGAGGACGCCGCCGGAGTCGACGCCGCGGATCTCGGAGACCTCGGGAGCGGTGACGGGCTGTTTGTAGGCGACGACGGCGAGGGTTTCGAGGGCCTGGAGAGAGAGCTTGAGGGGTGGCTTGAGGGATTTGACGAAGCCGCGGACGGCGTCGTGGTACTCGGGCTTGGTGGCGAGACGGTAGCCGCCGGCGACCTCGCGGATCTCGAGGCCGCGGTCGGAGGTGACGTAGTCGGCGATGAGCTGGTCGAGGATGGTGCGGAAGTAGTCGCGGAGGCGGCGCTCCCTTTCCCTGGCCTCGCGGGCTAGCTTCTTGTCGTCCTTGTCAGCGGGAGCGGCTTCGGCAGAGGGCTCGCTTCCCTGCTCTGTTGCGGCGGATGCCTCGAATGCCTGCGGGGCCTGGTGCCTGGCAGGTGACTCTGCAGGGAAATCGGCCTCGGTTGGAGCTTCGAGGTCATCCGATGAGCTCATGGCGGCGGCATCTGCTGCGGCGTGCTCGCGAAGCGCACGGGCGTGGGCAGCTTCCTGGGCGGCGGCTTCGTGAAGATGATGCACGAGCGCTACGGCGTGCTGTGCCTCGATCTCCTCCTGCGTCTGCGCTTCGGCGTGAGACCCGGATTCGTCCGAAGCGGGACCGGAGAATACCTCGTTATTGAGATCGTCTTCGTCGATGGAGCGTGGAGTGAGAGACGAGTCGGCGGCGGCGGCGTCGAGCGCCAGAGAGTGCTGGGCGGAGTCGAGGTGGTCAAGCTCGGCCTGAGCTTCGTGGCCGAGGAGGCCGGCGAGCTGGGCCAGCGTGACTGGTTCTTCTGAGGCGTAGATGACGGCTTCGATCTTTGCTTTAAGGCTCATAGTCTCGTTGGTGTACTTCTAAGCATACCAACGCGAAGGGTCATCTTTCTTAGGATGCGGATAAGTCGTTGTAAAAGACCGAGCCGCAGCGCTAGAAATCTGTCGACGCCGCCTTTGAGCAGCATAAAGCAATCATTCAGCGGTCAACAAAAGAGAAGGCCCGCTATTTTGCGAGCCTTCTCTACGCTGCACTGTCTGAAGAGTTATTTCGCGACCATATTGAAGACCCAGAAGAGACAGCCCGACAGCAGCGCCGCCACCGGGAGGGTGAAGACCCAGGCAAGAGCGATGTCACGGAGCGTGGACACCTGCAAGCCGCTTTTATTCGCAGCCATAGTGCCAGCCACACCGGAGGAGAGCACGTGGGTAGTGCTTACCGGCAGGCCATATTGGTCTGCAGCAAGAATGGTCAACATGGCGACGAGTTCGGCGGAGAGTCCCTGAGCGTAGGTCAGGTGAGTCTTGCCGATCTTTTCTCCAACCGTGACGACGATGCGCTTCCAGCCGATCATGGTTCCGAGACCAAGCGCGAGGGCGACTGCGACCTTGACCCAAGGCGGTATGAACTTGGTCGAGTTGTCCAGTAGGCCCTTGTAGTTCTTGAAGATCTTCTGGTCGCCGTCGCTGATCGTGGGACCGTACTTCGGCATCAGGCGGAGCGTCTCGCTGGTGAGATACATCTGGTTGCGAACGTTGGACTGCATGCTTGAAGGCACAGCACCGAGAGACTTGTACTGCGTGGCTTCGTTGCGGATGTCGCCCACCATCTCCTGCAGGGCAAGCATGGTGTGCGGGCTGAACTTATGGGTGCTGACGAAGGATTCGAGTTCGGGAGCGCTGTCGGCGACTGTGGTGTTGGGATCAATGTAGTTGCCGATTGCTCCGATCACTTGTTGGGATACGGCTGCGAAGGTCTGAACCTGGTTGACGCCCACGGTGTGGTTGAGGGCGTAAGCCGTAGGCACCGTGCCGACGAGGATCAGCATGATGAGGCCCATGCCCTTCTGGCCATCGTTCGATCCGTGGGCAAAACTGACGCCGGTGCAGGTGAGCACCAGCAGAGCGCGGATATAGAACGGTGGTGGCTCGGCACCCTTTGGCGCTTCGTAGAGACGCGGATCCTTCAAAACAGCCTTCAACAGCAGAAAGACGAGAGCTGCACAGCCGAAGCCGACCAATGGCGAGATAAGAAGCGCCTTGAAGACCTTGGTGACTTGCTCCCAATCGACGCCACTGACGCCGCTGGTGCCGTGCATCAGTTGATTCGCGACACCGACACCGATGATCGAACCGATCATGGTGTGAGAGCTTGATGCTGGAAGACCCTTCCACCAGGTGGCGAGGTTCCAAAGGATGGCCGCAATGAGAAGCGCGAAGACCATCGCAAAACCGGAGCCTTTGCTGACCTTCAGAATGAGCTCGACGGGCAGCAACGAGATGATGGCGAAGGCGACTGCCCCCGAACTGGTAAGCACGCCGATGAAGTTCCAGAGGCCGGACCAGACCACCGCGACGTGCGGTTCGAGCGCGTGGGTATAGATGACGGTCGCGACTGCGTTGGCAGTGTCGTGGAAGCCGTTGACGAACTCAAAGCCGAGCGCGATGAACAGCGCCAGACCGAGCAGGATATACGGGAAGGCTGAGCCTTCATGGACAGGTAGAAGATCGGAGTAGAGACGGTTGGCAATGTAGCCTAGACCGCCAATCAGCAGGACGCCAAAGATAATGGCGCCAATCTTGCCGGGCGACGATTTTCCCATCTTCTGGTCAAGTAATGAACCGGTGGGGTGTATTACAGGAGTGGCCATAATGGTTTCGCCTAGGATTCAAGATGAATGCGTGTGGCTGACGATAGGCGCGGTATGCGAATGGAGGGTTACAGGAATGTGAAACATAAGTTCTTTTGACCGTTCATAGCGAAGCCCTGTGCGGACGATCGGTCGAGGGGCGCGGTAATGGTTCCTTGTTTGCAAGAGTTTGCAGTGCAGGGATTTTTGTCGAGTGGGAACAAGTCCATCCTGGAGGGCAAGTCATAACCGACCTGAGCTTGTAACGGAATTGCTGTGATCGGCACCATTCCCTCGAAACGGTGGTAGACCGGCTTTTAGGAATTCGTAGAGCTACAACTATCGTTCGTGGCCGCAGGCACCAATCGGTACTATAATTCAACTTTTCGAGGGTCATTCCCATGAAACATCCTGCACACTGGCTCAGCGCCTCGGCCGCTCTCCTCGCAGTCACCCTTCTTCTCTGTCCAAAACCGGCAGCTGCAGACACATACACTATCTTCGATCTGGGTAATGCCAATGGCCGGGGTATCTATGGCTTGGACACAGCGGGTGATGTTGTGATCTTCCAGGGCAACTCGTGCGGCCTGGGGAGCTTTACCTGCTACTTCACCTATGTCGATGGCGTGGCGGGAACCCCTAGCGCAGCTCCGCCGGATCTTGTTTATGACGACGGGACTCCCTGCAGTTCCACCCCTGCGGGCTTCAACGCGTCAAAGAAGGTCTGCAATCACGGCCTCGTTGGACTGGGGACGTTGTACAACCCTAACGGCAGTAAGAACGGGACGTACATCGGATCTGGAGACGATTTCCAGTTCCTGCGCGGCGGTTCCGCTGACCAGGTCTTTCTCAACTCGATTGGTGACTTCGCGTGGACCGATGGGCAGAGTGAACAGATCTTCGAAGCTGTCGATACTTCCATATCGCCGATTCCCGAGCCGGGAAGCTTGTTGCTGGTGGGTACAGGTCTGCTGTGGTTCACTGCTGCTGTTCGTCGCAGGGCGAATCGCTAAGAGTACGCAGCGAGTAGCGTTAACGCCAGTCGTCGCGGGCCTGGGCCTGATCGGTGAAAACCTGATCGAAGTTTTCTGTCTTCTTGATGAGAATGTCGCCCTGAAGGTCCGGCTGGTGAAGTAACACGGCCTGAAGACGCACGAGTTCTAACATCGCGAGGAAAAGACAGATGAGCGCGCGCTCGGTGTGGGTGTTGTGGAGCAGGCGCTTCAGGCTGATCGGTTTGTCTTCCATTAGCAAACGGCGTTTGACGTAGTCGATCATCTGCGCGACGGTGACGGATTCCTCGTCGACATTGAGGATGGGGCGCTCGCGAAGACGGATGAGGATGTCTTGAAAGACGCGGACGAGGTCGACAGTGTCGGCTGCAATCTCGCGGTTCTCATCGAGTGTGGGTGCGCCTGCTTCGCCGATGTCGTGGCGGAAGTTTCTTAGGCCGGAGTTGGTCCAGGTAGCCTCTTCAATCTGCTGTTTCTGGAGAAGCATCTGCGCGGCGGCTTTGAAGCGTTCGTGCTCGAGGAGGCGCTCGACCAGCTCGCGGCGCGGATCTTCCGGATCGCCACTCAAAACGTCCGAGGGATCGCGGGGGAGCAGAGTCTTCGACTTGATGTGGATCAGCAGAGAGGCCATGTAGATGAACTCGCCTGCGGCATCGACGTCGACCTGCTTGAGGTGATGGGTGTACTCGAGGAACTGGCTGGTGATGCGTGCGATGGGGATGTCGTAGATGTCGATGTTCTGCTTACGGATCAGGTCGAGAAGAAGATCGAGCGGCCCGTCGTAGACCTGGCCGACGGTCACGGAGAAAGGCGACTGCGATGCCTCTTCTTTTTCTTTGTCCTTTTCTCTGGCGCTGCGCTTTGGGTCTGGTGGCGGGGACGGGACGGGCGGATGCTGGAGGGCGAAGGGTTCGCTGACCTCGGGCGTCGCTGTTTCTGCTACGTTAGCCGAGGCAGCGGTCGTCGAATTGGTCGCTTCTTCCGAGGAAGAGTCTTCGGAGACTGCTTCAGCCGACAGGGCGACGGTCTGCTCTTCGGGCTTTGCCTCTTCGGCGGCGGTTTGGGGAGATTGAGTTTCGTCGGGCATGGTCGTTACTCGAGGCCGATGGCCTGGCGGACGTGCTGGAGTGTCTGAATGGCACGGTGGCGGGCTCGAGCAGAGCCGTCCCATAGGATCGCGTCGACCTGACCCGGATCGGCTTCAAGGGCGCGGCGGCGTTCCTGGATGGGGGCAATCTCGCGGACGATGGAGTCGGCGAGCCAGCCCTTGCACTCGATGCAGCCGATGCCTGCGGTGGTGCACCCCTGGCGAACCTTCTGCTGCGTCTCTTCGGTCGAGAAGACTTTGTGCAGATCGAAGACGGGGCAGATGTCGGGGTTGCCAACGTCGGTGCGACGGATGCGCGCGGGGTCGGTAACCATGGTCTTAAGCTTGGCGCGAAGGTCCGCCTCGGGTTCGGCGAGCATCAGGGTGTTTCCGTAGCTCTTGGACATCTTGCGACCGTCAAGACCGGGGAGTTTGGGGGATGGAGTCAGGAGAACCTTGGGCTCGGGCAGGATGCCGGCTACGACGGAATTGGCAGAGAGCTCTGCGGTGAGAATCTCCTTATCGGAGTGATCTTCGCGTGCTTTCTCGATGGCCGGTGTTGGCTGGGAGCAGTAGAGAGCGTTGAAGCGGCGGGCGACCTCGCGGGTGAGCTCAACGTGGGCGACCTGATCCTGTCCGACGGGGACGAAGTCGGGCTGGTAGAGAAGGATATCGGCGGATTGCAGTAGGGGTAGCCGAGGAAGCCATAGGTGTTCAGGTCCTTCTCGCGGAGCTGCTCCTGCTGATCCTTGTAGGTGGGGACGCGCTCAAGCCAGGGGAGCGGCGTGAACATGCTGAAGAGGGTGAAGAGCTCGGCATGTTGGGGAACGTGCGACTGGATGAAGACGGTGCAGACCTCGGGATCGAGGCCGGCGGCTAGAAAGTCCAGGGCCACGTCGCGGATGCTTTGGCGGAGGGATGTGGGGTCGGCGTAGTCGGTGGTGAGGGCGTGGAGGTCGGCGATGAAGAAGTAGCAGTCGTACTGGTGCTGGAGCTGGACCCAGTTGTAGAGCGCGCCCATGTAGTTGCCGAGATGGAGACGGCCGGTGGGTCGCATGCCGCTGAGGACGCGGGGACGGGAGGAGGTCAGGGTGCCGTTGGTGTTTTCAGTCATTGCGATCAACTGCAAGGGTAAATGATTGGGAGAGACTATGGTTGAGCGTGCTCCGAGGATTAGCCGTAACGGGCAAAAGGAGTCGGCAGAAAAAATAGTTCAGAAAGTTGGCGTATTTTTCGGCTCTGGAAAACGCCGGTCAAAAGACCACGTTTACCACGCATCCCACCACGTTCTCACCAGCAAAAAACCATCCTCAACCACCCACTTTTTCCAAAAGAGCCCTCAAAAAACTCAAGGAACTGCGCAAACCCCCGGTCCGCCAGCCTCACTATTTTATTTGCAGAAAAAAGACGCCTACAACGTGAACAGAATGTGGTTGAAGGTGTTCAACAGCGGAGTGAAGAAGACGCTGAAGATGAAGCTTCCCCCGACCAAAAACAAGATGATCATGCCGAACATGCCGACGCGGTCATAGACCTGAAGAGCCTTGTAGGGAAGAAAATGCCGCAGAACGTGGCTGCCGTCAAGTGGTGGGATAGGAATCAAGTTGAAGACGAAGAGCAGCAGGTTGATCAGGATTACGAAGTAGAGAAAAAGTGCAATGGGAAAGAGCGCTGGCAGATTGTCGGTGGCGATGCCGGGGATGTGAGAGGCGAGTGCCATCGCAGTGCCGATCGCGAGGACCCCACCGGGGACGAGATGTTTGATGAGAACGAGCAGAATGAGCGCAACGGTGGCGGAGAGGAGATTGCTGGCGGGACCGGCGAGGGTGACGAGGATGTCGTCGCGCCTGTAGTTCTTGAAGTTGCGGGCTGTAACGGGGTCGGCTTCGCCCAGCCGATGAGGGGCCAATGATAGACCAGAGCAAGCAGCGGCATGAGAACAGAGCCGAACGGGTCGAGGTGCTTGAGGGGTTGAGGGTGACGCGCCCGAGCATCTTGGCGGTGGGGTCGCCGAGACGCCATGCAGTCCATGCGTGGGCGGACTCGTGGATGCTGAAGGCCAGGACCAGAACGACGACCTGAAAGACGATGAGGACAACTTCCTGATTCATACAGACTCAAGTTTACTGAAGATCGCGTGAGAAGACCGTAAAGATGTTCCAGTGGTGAAGCGGAGGTTAGAAGGCGACGCGGGGAAGCTCCGACAAGATGACTGCTTGGCTCTGATTGCAGGGATCGGGGGCGAGGTCCGACGCCGGGGCAAAGCAACGGCAAGAGAAACAGCAGATCCCTGGGGATGACAACAAATGAGGCGGCACGACGAAGGGGACAGTCAGGACAAGAAAACCTGCGCTTCGTCGTGCCTAGATCCTAGAGGGTCTCGGCGGCCAGTTGAGTGGCCTGTTTGCGGATCTTTGCCTTGGCTGGGATTCCGACTGAGACGGTCTCCTGCGGGACTGGTTTTGTGGCGAGCGCCATCGCACCGAGCATAGCGTCTTCGCCGATGTTGGCTCCGGCGAGGACAGTGGCGTGGTACGTGATGCGGGCGCGCGGGCCGAGCTCGGTCACCTTGTTGGTGATGTTGGATTGATTGTTAATGTCGTGGGTGTGTGAGTAAACGTTGGCGTAGTCCGAGACGCTGGTTCCTTCGTGAAGGATGATCTCGCCGCGGTCGTCGAGCAGGACGTTCTTGTGGATGGTGCAGGAGTCTTCGATGGTGAGGTTGTAGCCGTAGGTGAACTCGACGTTGTGGAAGATTTTGACGTGCTTGCCGAGGTGCCGGAATATGTGGCGGCCGAGCATGCAGCGGAAGCGGAAGCCCAGCCAGTGGTTCAGGCCAAGGGGGAGCGGTCGAACATCTGCCAGAACCAGATGAGCGGCTTGCGGATCGCGTATTGCTCGGCGTCGATGTCGCCGTAGTACTCGGGTTCGAGGGTGATGTTGCGCGGATCGAAGCTCTCGGAGAGGCAGTACATGGCGAGTTCGCTGTTGAGGACGGCTTTGATGTGTCCGCCGTGGGGACGACCGAAGTAGATCTGGTAGAGTTCGTCGCGGACGACCTCGGAGCGGCGGTCGGGCGACTGCTGTCGGGTGAACTCGTCGTTGAGTTTGGCTAACCAACGGCGGTAGAGGGCCTCAGCTTCGGGAGTGGGTTTGAGTTCGCGGTACGTGTGGATTGGCATATTTCCCTCGCTGTCGTTCGTCCGGTTGAGGACTGGCGAATCTTTGGTTCGCCTATTCTATGGCGAAGACGGCATAGACGGTTGCGGTTTTTTCGATCTGGCGTGGGTTGACCGCGAGGGGCGCTACGTCGGCCTTTGCCATCGCAGGGGCGGCCATGGCGCGGATGAGCGGACGAGGTGGCTCCGCCTGGGTTTCGTTGCTGGCGTAGAGGAGGGCTCCGAGGCTGGCGCCGAGGCCTTTAGCCATCTCGGCTGCTACAACGCGGGCACGCTGGAGCGCCTTTGCGGCGGCTTCAGACTGGGGGCGTTTTCGTCTTTCAGGCTCCAGTCAATCTGACCTGACTGATTGGCCCCAGCTTTGACGGCAAGATCGAGGACTTTTGCGGCGTCGTTTGCGTTGGTCCGAACGGTCCAGCTCTGCGTGACCTGGAACTTACGCTGGGCCTTCTCGGCTGGCGTCAGCTTGTCGATTTGATACTCCTGCACCGGGGAGACGTTTTGGTTTTCGCTCTGGATGGAGTCGTTGGGAACGCCGGCGGTGGTGAGGGCCTTGACGATGACGTTGGAGGTGCGGGAGCCGGCGGCGTAGGCGGAGTCGCTATCGGGACCGTAGGCGATGAAGCCGATGTGGAGGGTAGCGACGTCGGCGAGAACGATGACTTTGTCGGTGGCTGTGATCGCGATGGTTCGATTTTCCTTGTTGACCTGGATGGTCTGGGCTGAGGCTGCTGCAGTCAGGAAAGCAGCTGAGAGGACGACGGATGCGTGGCGGAGGATGGTCATTGATCTTCTCCTGAGCGTGTCCTGCCCGACCCCAAGCAAAAGCTGGCTGCCAGTCCCAAACATTATGCATGACTCTTGCTTGTAAGGGGCTTCTCAGGCAGGATTGCAGAGGGGAATCGAACCGCAGTTCGGGATCGAGGACCGGATGAGGTGCTGGATGGAAGAGCGGGACTTTTTGATGAGCGGGCAGAGCAACGGACCCATGTAATGACGTGTCCCCACTGTGGACAACAGGGGAGTACCAGATCGAGTGGGTGGTGCGAAGAAAGAAAGCGCAGCTTCCGAGGGGTGCCGACGATCGCGATCGGGCGCGTTTTGTGAAGGCTCAGAGCTACATGGTTCGTCGCGACGACCCGATGGGCTGCAAGAACGTCCGGTGCCGTAAGCGTTTCGACGTCGTGGGGATTCAGTCGGTAGCTTTTATTTAGCCGATCCCTGCGGTTCTGAGTACTGATTTGGGCTACCGGGAAAGACTTTTTTGGCGGGTTCGGTTGATCCGGGCAGGCTGTGATTTAATACAAACTTAGACTGACGCTCTAGGAGCCTGCTTGGCCCGAGCTGGAATTTGAACAGGAAAGACCGGAGATCAAGAACGCGATGGCGAATACACTGCTTCCAATCGAAGAACGCAATTTGACGCCGGATGACGTAGAACGGCTGGATAAACGCCGTCGTCGTGGCCAGCTTTTTCTGGTGCTCTGCTTTCAGAGCCTGATCGTGGCTACCCTGCTGACCTTGTGGAGCGGACAAGACCTGACCTTGTCGCCGGGTTGGGCCCATCCCGTCGTTTACTGGAATGCGATCACCTTCGCCGCTGCAGTGGTTTTCGGCATTCTGGGAGTCCGCCTGAAACGTGGCAGCAACGAGTTTCTCAGCTATTGAAGCCGAATTGCGCAACTCTTCGGTCTTCTTCACGACCTATAGAGTTGGAGCGTTAGATCATAAATACTGTGCAACGAGTCCGGATGCTGATATTCTGCGCGTTAGAATTGACGACGCGGACATCAGAGCAACCGCGTCTTCTAGTAGATGGTCCCGGTCGCTGAGCCATGCTGCGGCTAAAGTCGCAATCCCGGGAAGATCTACACGCACCGTAAAAAACATGAATAAAATTGGTGCCATGTTGCGCGTGTCTTGAGGAGCAACCGTCTGGCCGACAACAGATTCTGCAGAGACTTCGGTTCTACTGATTCGCTTTCTGAGGCATTGCATCTAAAGTTTGTATGGGAAATAAGTAGCTGCGACCCGGGTACGTCTCTTGATGATTGGCGATGGAAATACCGCGATTCTGGAGTTGGAGGAGCAAGCTTTTCAGGTTCCGGGAAGGCTGCGAGATAAGTTTGGCAGGTCTATTACAGACCTGCGTGTCTCTGTGACTGATCGCTGCAACTACAAATGCGTCTATTGCCGGACCGGGAACGAGGGGGCCCAGTTCACCGAACTCTCGATTGAAGATTACCTGAGGATGGTGCGGGTCTTCGTCTCACTGGGAGTGGAAAAGGTAAGGCTAACCGGGGAGAACCTCTGCTGCGGTCCGGCCTGGTTGAGATGGTTCGCCAACTGTCTGACATGCGGACAGCATTTTTGTCTGATGGGAGCTTTGCCGGCGAACTCGGCGACCCGCTGGATATCGCCCTGACGACGAACGGGCATTTGCTGGAGGGAATTGCTCAGCCGCTGAAGGATGCGGGGCTGAATCGTGTAACTGTCAGCATGGATGCGGTGGACGCAGAGACATTTAGCGCGATTACGCGGGTTCCGCGGAGCTATGAAAAGGTGTTGGCCGGGATTCGTAAGGCGCAGGCCGTAGGACTGGGACCAGTCAAGGTGAATTGCGTGCTGCTGCGCGGGTTCAACGATGGACAGATTGAACAGTTTGCGGAGTTCTCACGGCGAGAAGGAGTCATCGTTCGGTTCATCGAGTGGATGCCCCTCGAGGAAGGCCGAAGCTGGAAGAGGGAGTCTGTCGTCTCGATGGACGAGATTGTGGAGCGGTTGAATGCGTACCGTCCAATGGTGGAACTGGCTCCGCATGCGGCCAGCGAAACGGCGAAGCGGTTCACCTTTGACGATGGTCTGGGAGAGATAGGGATTATTGCTCCGGTGTCGCGCCCTTTCTGCGGGCTGTGCAGCCGAGTGAGGTTGACGTCAGACGGAAAGATACGGACTTGTCTGTTTTCGCAGAGCGACCACGACTTATATGGCGAGATGCTGCGAGGCGGAACGGATGAGGAGCTAGCAGCGTACATCCGCCGGATCGTGATGCGGAAAGAAGCACGTCATCACATTGGTGAACCAGGTTTTGAAAAGCCGTCGCGCAGTATGGTTCATATCGGCGGGTGAGTGGCATTGTTGTTGTGCGTTTCTGTCGCGGACTTTTGTTGAATTATCGCGAGAGCTATGAGAGGCTGATATGTAATATGTGCAAAAAAATGCACATACAAGTATAAGGACAGCGATTGAAGGACAGGCGGCAGTTTGAAGTGATCGAAAGTCGTCAAATGGATCACCTTCGAGTGTTCCATGACGTTGCTCGCGCGCTGACTTCGAGCCTTGAACTGGAAGAGATTCTGGGGGCCATCATGAATAAGATGGCTCAGTTCTTTGGGCCTGAACGCTGGTCGCTGCTGATGGTGGACGATAAGTCTGGTGAACTTTATTACGCGATCGCGGTGGGGGAGAATGCCGAAAGTTTGAAGGGTTTGCGAGTTCCGCTCGGCGAGGGAGTTGCAGGTTGGGTGGCGGCGACGGGAAATCCTCTGGTGGTGCCTGATGTGGCGCTTGATCCACATTGGTCAGCGTTTGCGAATAAACATCCTGACCTGAAGATTCAGTCTATTGCCTGCGTGCCAGTGCGATCCGGCGATAAGACACTGGGCGTGATTCAACTGCTGAACAGCAAGCTGGATCTGCTGTCGGAGCACTCGATCTCGTTTCTACGAATTCTGTGCGATTACGCTGCGATCGCGATTCAGAACGCGCGGTCCATGACTTTGATTCAGGAGTTGACCATCACCGATGACGTGACGGGACTTTTCAATGCCCGGCACCTGTACACCATGCTTGAGGAAGAGGTAGCTCGGGGACAGGTATTCAGTTTGATGTTTGTCGATCTGGATCACTTCAAGTCGGTGAATGATACCCATGGCCATCTGATTGGAAGCCGGCTCCTGGCTGAGATTGGCGGGTTGATGAGGCGCAGCCTGGGTCCGAACAATGCGGCTTTTCGCTACGGCGGGGACGAGTTTGTCGCACTGCTGCCGGGAATGGGGAAGGCAGCGGCGAGCGGGACCACGATGGCACTGTGCGAGGATCTGCGGTCGGCGCGCTTTCTGGAGGGTGCAGGGCTTTCGCTCAGCCTCTCGGGAAGCTTTGGATTGGCAACCTATCCTGAGGACGGGAATACGGTCCAGACGATTCTCCGGGCTGCCGATACGATGATGTATGAGGCCAAGGTAACGCGAGACAATGTCGCGGTAGCAGGCAAGGGCATGATCGGACGCGCAGGGACGGCCAGATCCGCTGGCGGCTCGCGTCGGGAAGTTTCGGGAATGTTTCTTGAGCGCGACTCTATTCCCCGCAACTAGGCAATTTCTCCACTAAAATTCTTTGATCCCGCGGGGCTAACCGGGACCTCGGTGTTCGAGCGTGACACCCCGACGGGGCTCGGGCTTTAGGACGTCGCGGTTTTCGGGGGAGACGGGGTGGACGCCGAAGTCCCAGACGCCGAGATTGACGGCTTTGTCCGAGAGAACTTCCATCAGGGCAAACTCACCGAAGTCGAGGGGCTCTTTGGGGGTGATTTTTAGCCAGTGTCCTCCGGGTAGCAGCTCCGTGGTGGTTTCGACTACATCTTCCTGATGCTGGACCCCGCCGAGGAGACCGATGCGGAAGCTGGCGATGACCCGGGCTCCCTTGCGGACGTCGGCGCGAACGATGACGTAACGGCTCGTGGGGGAGCCACCGGTGGGGTCGTTCGCGGCGTGGCTGGTGGCTCCGTGGGTGTCGACGGTCAGGGGCGTACCGGCTGTCGAGCCCACGCTCTCGTCACCGATGCGGAGGTAGAGGACAGGATCTTTGACGTGGAGCTGGATGGGCGAGGTCTCCCCTTTGAGCTCGACGATCTGGTGGGAGGCTGAGAGGGGGTTGACGGCGGCCTTGAGGAGGTTGTGTCCCGTGTTTCGATTGAGGTCGCTGTCGGTCTGGGCGAGAGGGACCAGCTCTGGGGTGCCACGGTAGGTGTCGAGGGCGAGGGTGCTGTCCTCTTCCGGGAGGCGGAGATCCTTGGCGACCTCGGGCGTGAGGGCGGCGCGGTCGGCCTCTTCTTTGAGGAGCTCGGGGTCGATGGCGGGTGGCTGGGGGTTGTCGGCGGTCGCGGTGGGCTGAGAGTGCTGGCGGTCCCAGCGCTTGGTGGCATCGAGGTCTACGAGGTTGAGAGGATCTCCTCTTCGGCTCCGCCGCGCTCGGCGCTGATGTAGTGGACTACGTTGCCGACGATGCGGTAGCTCATGATGACCTGGTAGCTGCCGTCCTTGAGGATGAGGCGGGTGCGGTGCGGCGCCGAGTTATCTGGCTCGAGGGCGGTGGTGTGTTGCAGCAAAGCATGGAGAGATTGTGGCGCGCTGATGGTAGCGGCGAGGAGAATTGCGGCGAGTTTTGCGGTGCGGCGCGGATGATCCATCTTGTGATTCCACAGTTTAGACGCAGATCTCGAGTTTGTCGGAGTGGGGCCATCCCCCTCCCCGGGGGGTGGGGTATCTTGCAGCAAAGTCTATTATTTTGTTCGGCTTGCGGGTGGGCAGTGTCTGCAAAATATTCCATTGAAAGGACTTGCTTGCAGAATATTCAAAATGAAGGAGTTATGGCTGCTTCACGCGAAGAGCCCCGGCAACCTCCCGGGCGTATCTCCTATATTCCATTATAGCGGGCGGGAGGGGTGTATACGCCACGCGAATCGCCCCGTCTGGAGCGGGTTTGGAGCAGTCAGGGGGTTGACAGGTTAATTCGGGGCGTACGAGGCAGCCTATGCAACCCGACGATCTCGCGAGCTTTTCGCGCAGGCGCTTTCGGGTGAGTTCGCTCCTATCTGTTGGTCCGCGCGCGTGCGGCGAGTGCGAAACAGATAAATGACAACATCATTACGCTCCACTGACACCAGCTCCGAGTTAACAGGTTCAGGATTCTAGCGTAAGGAGGCTCTTCTATGAAAGACATGTGGAGCAGTATGAAAACCGCAATCGATCGGCGTTCGTTTGTAAAGAACGGACTGACCGCAGCAACTATCGCGACCACTGGCGTCGGACTCCTGGCCAATAGCTCACCCGTATTAGCGGAACAGGAATTTGAAGAACGTGGTGGCCGTCTCACTCGAGGAGATGCAGCCCTGCTTCGGTTCGCGGCGGCAGCGGAAATCATTGAGACTGACTTCTGGGTGCAGTACAACGAACTGGGAGGCGTTCAAGACAGCGAAGTGCCGGGTGGAAGTGGGAATCCTGCCTACACCGCCGCCCTTTCGATGCTGGACTCCGACATGGCGCAGTACGTCCATGACAATACTGACGATGAATTCACCCATCAAAACTTCCTCAATGCATATCTTGCCTCCAAAGGAGCAGCGACCGTAGACCTTGAGCCGTTCCGCACTCTACCGGGCAGCACAGCGAAGGGCTCCAGCGGGAAACTACGGATCACAAACCTGATGCAACTGACGCTGGACACCAGTTGGTGGACTCGCTATCGGAGCAGTACCCATAACCCTGACCTCGATCCGAATTTCACGTTCCCGCAGGCGATACCAACTTTAGCGGTGGGGGAGCATACCGCAATTCCCAGGACCGATGCCGATACCATAGATCCAAACTTTCTTCAGGCGATCGCAAATACTGCCGGTTTCCACTTCCCCACAATCGAACAAGGTGGCAACAGCCTCTACCCCTCGATGGCTCAAAGAGCCACCAGCGTGGAGGTCTTGCGAATTCTGATCAGCATTGGACCCACCGAGACCATGCACTTTCAAACCTGGTCGGACAAGGCGGGCAATGCGAAGCCACTGACTGCAGTGGATCCAGTGACAAAAGTCTCGGTGACGTTTCCAGACCTGAACTCTCCACCGTTTGGTGGCGAGGATTTCCAAACTAACCTGATCATGCCTGAGCCGTGCCCATTCCTGAGCCGGAAGCTCCCGCCATGCTCGATCATCCGTCCCACAGAAACGAAGGGCATTGCCATGGGCGTGGTCAAGTTCCTGACGTCAATGGGACTCTTCATCGGTCAATCAGGGGCGTTCTTCAGGTTGTTGCACGATCTGGCGGAGGATGCGGATGAAGCCAGGCGGGGGGAACAACACCGGTCAGACGAATCTTGAATCCAAGCGGCGGAGCCAACCGTAAGGACAGCCAATACGCAATCTGAGATGGAAATTGGACAACAAAATCGACGTTGCGACAGATGGACCAAGTCTCAAGTCAACGACTTGGTCCAATAATCCGGTACTCGCTCGCCGGAAAAAGCGGCTGCCTTCACGGCCAGAAGTACGACTGAATTCCCATAACAAACCGCATCCGCCGCAAACGCGAGCGACCACTTGAAACGGCTCTATCGAAACTGCCGACCAGAGATGTTCTGGCTAGCCGCTTTTGGCTCGGGGCAGTCCCGATAGAGTCCGACGTTTATCAAAACTGCCCCCGGAAGACATAACCCGGCAGTCCGCTCGCATCTCTGCCCGGGGAAGCCCTGATAGGGTCCTATCATTTCCCGTTACTGATGCAACGACGGGTAATCCAAGGCTGCAACTGGGGTCTAGGACTCACAATCTGAGCTCCAACTCTCTTATCGGTGCTTCATCTCTTGACACAGGACTTTAGGAAGCGTAGACCATGTGTTGCAGTCAGGCCTGAGATTCCAAAATGGACATCCTGTTTTTGCCTATGGGCTGAGCCCGTAGAGGAAATTCCCGTCTAGTTTTTGGAAAACGTTCTTGCAAAGACTCTTCGTCGAGGAGGAAACATGTTGAAATCATTTGCAAATTGGCCGATCAGCAGGAGGAACGTGTTGCGGGGCTGTGCATTCACCGGGCTCGCAACAGCGCTGTCGCCCGCATGGGGGTTAGACCAGGAGGGCGAGTCCCAATGCCCGAAGCATTGCAAGGAGAATCCTCCGCCCGAGACTCCCGCGAAGGCGCTCCAGGCACTGGCAAAGGGAAATGAACGATGGGCGACATTTACTCAGTGCCATCCGCACGAGGATCGAGGCCGCCGCATGTCCGTGGTACAAGGGCAGTCTCCATTCGCAACGATTCTCTCCTGCTCGGATTCGCGGGTTCCGCCAGAGCTGGTCTTCGATCAGGGAATAGGCGATCTGTTCGTCGCGCGTGTCGCGGGCAATTGTGCGGAGGGAACGTTGACCGAGAGCCTCTATTACGGGACGAAGGAGCAATACCTTGGGGCGTTGATACTCTTCGTGCTTGGCCACTCGGACTGCGGCGCGGTGAAAGCGGCGATAATGTCCTACCCAGGGCGGACCTTCCAGTTTGCAGAATTGATCTACCCGGCTATTGCGGCGGCCATAAGTCTGGGCGGAAACCCGGACGATCTCAAGACATTCATTCCGCTCGTAACCGAACAAAACGTCATCCATGGCGTGAAGGTTCTGCAGAAGGATCCCGAGTTGGAGGGCCTGCTGATCACGGGTGGCGTCTATGATCTCGCAACATCTCAAGTCAATATTCCCAAAGTTCTGACCCAGTAAGTGACGCGACCGATACCAGGTTGCAACCGGGCTATGCCGAGGTACCGCGTCCAGAAGACAAGTCCTTCGGTTTCATCACAGACTGACTTAGATTGCTCCAGCAATTGGCCTATTGAGGCCACACAACAACTGCGCCGCACGCAATGCTGAACATCGCTGACGCTTCAATCCATCTTCAATTCCCGGTTGCTCGGCCATCCGGAGGTAGTCCTGCGGCGAGTTGCTTGCGGTCTGCTTTGGAGCCGGGAGCATAAGATTGGAGGCAGAGGTATTCCGATGCGATACAAGAAAATCAGTGTGGAAGTGATCGTGGTTGCCGATGAGGCCGAGGCGGTTGTCGCGGAGTTGAACGCCGCACTGGATCGACTGGAAGAGAGCCACACACTCTTCGGTGGTGGGATAGAGGCCGTCGCTTTTGAGCATCCGGGAAAACGAAGGAGATCGGCACTCGCACACACGATCGCCGCCGGTGAAACGGTCGCCGGTGCTCTCAAGACCGCACGTGACGGCGTGACGGTTGCCCTCCGCGCAGTTATCTGATGTAGGCTGTCCCCCGAAGTCAAGGCCCATAAAACGCTTTGAGAAGCTCGGGGCGTGGGGCCCTGCATGGAAGATCGCTCCAAGAACAGAGAGGCGCTCAGCAACGCAAAGCCTTGTCAGATGGAGCCCCGTCCGATTCGCACAAAACGTCTCGAATGGGGCCCCATGCAGAGAGGATTCACTAAGCGAAGGACATCAACGTTCATCCCCGCCCTTCGGATGCGGGATGCACGGATTGGTTCGCGGGCCACTGGTGTTCTGGCCGAAGAACCAATATAAATTCGACGCGCCGTACTGCGCATCGCCGCCAAAGTTATTGAAGTCCGGGTTTGTGAAGTTGCCGAAGACCAAGGTGCAGTTTTCGCGGTCATCGTTGAAGTCGTCGTTGCCTCCGTTCTTTGTTACAGCATAGAAGGGATAGAACTGTGCGCCCACTGGCGGGACGACGCAGCCGACTCCGTTCGGTTGGCAGGTGCTTTCTGAGGCTGCAACGTCGGTCTCGATCTGAATGATTGGAAAGGGCTGGTCGTATTTGCCAGAATCGTCAGACGGACTGAGTGGGCCGATGCCGCCACCTTTGGCAGATTGGATTGCAACGGAAGTGGCGTTGTTGCGCGTGCCGTCTGGCCAGTCGAACAGGTAAGAGGTGCCGTCAAAGTCGAGGTCCCCTCCTGTCGCGAAGTTCAAGCAGCCAGCGACTGTTGGTCCTGGGAAGCAGGGCGCGTCATCGGAGTCGCTGTCGCCATGGGCGCCGGGGGTGAAGTGACCGATTTCCACGGAGACGTTGACATTGGCTTGCAGTGCGGCCCAGGAAACAAAGTTGCCAAACTTCGCAGTGTCGAACTCGGGATGGAAGCTGAAGTTGGTTCCGGCGCAGGTGTTCGGATTGGTGGTTTGGTAGCCGTTGTGGGCGCTAGCTACCATGAACCCGGACTGACCCGTGGTCAGATCCTGGATCATCGTCATCACGCCTCCCAAGACATCTCCTGGTACGTCCAGGATGGTGACGCGCAGCCGGTCGCCCTGGTTCATCAGCAAGGTACGACTGTTTGGAGTGAAGCTCGCGTTGGTAACAGTGTTGGGGCCAGGGGGTCCGGTGGGAACTCCATCGGTCTGAATGAACGCGAAGTTTGTAGTCTCAGTGCAATTGGGATTGAGGCCTCCGGTATCCATATTTTCGAGGCTGTTGATGTGCAGGGACGCACACCAGTGGGTCAGGTCACAACTGACCTGGGTGATAAAGGGGAAAGCCGGGAGGATAGAACTGCATCTCGAGGAATGCAGACCCGGCGGAGGTGGGATTGTTCTTGTCGCTATCCGGAATGCAGGGTCCGCGCACAAAGCCTGAATTAGGATCGCAGAGCGCCATGGAGAGCCAGAAAGTGATGTAGTTCTCGAAGGACTGTGTTGCCGGCAGCGGACGTTCGCGGGGCAGCGTGAACTCCCATTGCGTATTGTTGCCGGAGTGAGGGACGGTTGAGATGAAGCCGACACTGGGCTCGTCATGCCCGATGTAGTGACCGTTGTCGTAGCCCCGTCCCCCGTATTCATTGTGGAAGTCGGTGCAAACATCCTGTGGTCTGAGTGGTTTTTGAATTTTGCTGTGGCCATTACAGTCCAGGCCACCGAAGGGCTTGAACGACTGGGCTGAGGAAGCTGACGAGAACATCAACAAGCTCAGGGCCGCATAAACGAGAAGCATTCTGTGTGCTACTGACATGGCAGTACCCCGCTCTGTGAATTGAGAAGCCGGTGGCCCAAGGTCGGTATTCGGTATAGCACCGCAGATATCGATCGTCAATTCTGCAGCACACTTTGTCAGAAATTAATTCGCGATGATCGAAGAAGGGGTGAGCGGTCGCTGCGATTGTCGAATGCGCGATTGACGCGGAGGACATCGCCGCAGAAAAGATCAGCAGAGGATCAGATGGTTTTGAACTGATTGTCGGCAGATCGGAAGCGGGTTGACCTCAATAGACGACCAGTCTATTATTAATTGGTTATGGGGGCTCCTCCTTCAACTCGCGATCATCTGCTTGCAGTGGGGCTCGAGCGGCTTCGTTCGACCGGGTATACGGCGACCGGGGTGAAGGAGGTGCTCGATCTGGCGAAGGTGCCCAAGGGCTCGTTCTATCACTACTTTCCAAGCAAGGAAGAGTTTGCCGTGGAGGTGTTTCGCCTTTACGCGAAGGGCGAGGGGGAACGGTCGGAGAGGGTGCTTGGGGATCGTAAGGTTGCTCCTTTGAAGAGGCTGTGGCGGTATTTCGAAGAGCTGATCTCAGTGTTTGGACAACGCGGGGAGATCAGTGGGTGCCTGGTGGGGAGTCTGAGCCTGGAGGTTGCGGACCACAGCCCGCGGCTGCGGTCGGAGCTGAAGGGGGTCTTTGCGGTCTGGCAGAAGAGTGTTGCCGATGTGCTGCGCGAGGCGGTGGAACGGGGGATCTGGCGAAGGCTACGGATCCGGACGCTTTGGCCGGGTTTCTGTTGAACAGCTATGAGGGATCGTTAATTCGTATGAAGGCGGAGAAGAGCGACAAGCCGCTGGAGAACTTTCTTCACTTTGCGTTTGATGTGTTGCTGAAGAAGTAGGCGGAGCTGCGGTTGAGCTTGGTGATGAAGCACGTGCACTGCTCAGCAACGTTCCGCGGTGAGTGTGGGCTATGATCGAGTCGATCGCGCGCTGACCATGTTTCGCCGAGCGTGAGTGGGATGCAAACTGTGATGCAAACTCGCTTCACCTTGTCTGTTGTGGCTCTTGCCATGCTGTCTCCGGTGGAGTTCGCCCAGGTCGACCATCACGGTGCTCCCGAGAAGCTGGGGACGGTGAGCTTCAGCACGTCGTGCAGCACTGTGACTCAACCGCAGTTCAATCGGGCGGTGGCGCTGATGCACTCGTTTCAGTTTGCGAGTGCGATAGAAGCGTTCCGTGCGATTCTTGGGAGCGATCCGTCGTGTTCGATGGCTTACTGGGGTATCGCATTGAGCGATTGGGGCAATCCCTTCGCTTCGGATCTCAAGTCGCAGGCACAACTCGATGCGGGTCTGAAGGCCGTCGAACAGGGACGAGGATCGCCTCCGAAGAGTGAGCGTGAGCGCGCTTATCTTGAGGCTGTGGCGCGCCTCTATACGGACACAGCTACTGTTGATCAGAGCTCTCGTGAACTGGCGTATGAAAGTGCGATGGCTGCGGTGAGTGCTGCCTATCCTGAGGACACAGAGGCGGCGATTTTCTACGCGCTGGCTGTGTCGACCGCCGCAGATCCAGCCGACAAAACTTATGCCCGTCAGCTGAAGGCTGGTGAGATTCTGGATCGCCTGTACGCGCAATATCCAGATCATCCGGGACTGGCGCACTACATCATTCACACGTATGACGTTCCAACGCTGGCTGCACGGGCGGCGGGAGCGGCACAGCACTACAGCGAGATTGCGCCTTCGACTCCTCACGCGTTGCATATGCCCTCGCATACATTCACGCGAGTGGGAGACTGGCAGGCTTCGATTGACGCCAATGTTGCCTCTGCGGCTGCTGCACGCAGCGCGGGACAGCCGGCAGACGAGTTGCATGCCAGCGATTATCTGGAGTACGCCTATCTGCAGACGGCCCAGGACAAAGCTTCGAAGGGCGTAGTGGAATCTGCTGATCAGATTTTTGCGCGCTTCAATCCGAAGATGCAGATCGGTGGCGCGGGCGGCCCGTCGGCGGCCTACTTTGCGAGGGCGGCGATTCCGGCACGATACGATCTGGAGCGGCGTGACTGGGCAAACGCTGCGAAACTTCAGCCGCTGCCAAGCCCGTTTCCTTACGCGGAGGCCATGACCTACTTTGCCCGAGGCCTGGGGGCTGCGCATATGAAGGACAGTGCTGGGGTACGTGCTGCAATCGATTCTCTGGCGAAGTGCCGCGACCGGTTGAACACCATGAAAGAGGGCTTCTGGGCGAACCAGGTGGAGATTCAGCGATTGGAAGTTGTCGCATGGCTGGCGTTTTCGCAGGGGCAATCCGAAGACGCATTGGCCGGGATGCGCCGAGCCGCCGAGTTGGAAGATGCGACCGAAAAGAGCGTGGTTACGCCGGGGCCGCTCGCCCCGGCACGCGAGCTGCTGGGAGATTTGCTGCTGGAGTCGAAGCGACCCGCTGAAGCGCTTGTGGAGTTTGAATCGACACTCAAGAGGGAGCCGAATCGGTTCTGGTCTCTCTACGGGGCGGCTGAGGCGGCGAAGAGGACCGGCGATCAACAGGGGCGAAGAGATACTTCAACGAGCTGCTCAAGGTTGCCGAGCGTGCCGACCAACCCGGACGCCGGGAGCTGGTTGAAGCGCGCGGCGGCGTGTCTGGGCAGGACTAGGAGAGTCAGGCCTTAGGAAGAAAACTTTCTTTGCAGGAGGAAGTATCTTTTTGAATCGATTAACCAACCGGTCTACTCTAAGTAAGCGAATCAGTTTTCTAATTCACACTTTCGCAGGACGGAGACTTTATGACTACCTCAGCTATTTCTTCTAAAGGCACCACTCTCGGCACGGCCCTCGTCACTGGCGCATCGACAGGAATCGGTGCAGTTTATGCGGATCGCCTGGCGCATCGCGGCTATGACCTGATCCTGGTAGCTCGCAACGGCGGGAAGCTGAATGATCTTGCAGCTTCGCTGAGTTCGGCTACTGGCCGTTCAGTGGATGTTGTCGCGGCAGACCTTACGAACAAGGCGGATTTGCGCAAGGTCGAGGAGCGGTTGCGCTCTGATCGTTCGATTACGGCGCTGGTAAACAATGCAGGCTTCGGCGGAACTACTTCACTGGTTGACTCGAAGATTGACGAACTTGAGAACATGATTGAGTTGAATGTGACGGCGCTGACGAGGTTGACCTATGCTGTGGTGCCGGGATTTCTTGCGAGAGGCAAGGGCGCGATCATCAATATCTCTTCGATTGTTGCGGTGGCTCCGGAGTTGCTGAATGGCGTGTACAGCGGGACGAAGGCGTATGTGCTGAATCTTACGCAGTCGCTGCATAAAGAGGTTGGGGGCAAGGGGATTCAGGTGCAGGCGGTGCTGCCGGGTGCTACGGCGTCGGAGTTCTGGGACCGTGCGGGGATTGGTGGGCATCAAAATCTGCCGTCGGAGATTGTGATGAGCTCGGAGGAGATGGTGGATGCTTCTCTGGCGGCGTTCGATAGCGGCGAGTTGGTGACGATTCCGGCGCTGTCCGAAGTGGCGGATTGGGAGAAGTTCAATGCTGCTCGTGTGGCGCTGGGGCCGAACCTTTCGCATAAGCATTCGGCAACTCGGTATGGTGTGCGCTCGTAAGGGCACACTGTCCTGCCGGACAGGCCCGCTGCGCGCGGGGCGGTCACTTCGTGACGCGTCTACCGGTCTCGACAGCACATCAACCTGGGTCCTCCCGCTGGTCGGAAGCAACATGCCGACCCACGGGAGGCCCACGAAAGAGTACACAAGTCACGAAGTGACCGCCCCGCGCGCAGCGGGCCCGTCCGGCAGGACCGTTCATTCAGGCTTTTGCGGCTAGGGCGATGCACTCCTCGAGGATGTCGAGGGCTATGTTGGCCTCGTGCTCGTTGACGATGAGCGGCGGGCAGAGGCGGATGGTGGTTTCGCCGCAGCCAAGGATGAGGAGACCGCGCTCGAAGGCTAGATCAACGACTTTGTCGCGCATGGGGCCGACTGGCGTGCGCGACTCCTTGTCTTTGACGAGTTCGACGCCGATCATGAGACCGCGGCCGCGAACGTCGCCAACGGTGGGGTGTTTGGCAATCCAGGGACGCAAGCGGCCGAGCATCTTTTCGCCAATGGTGGCGGCGTTCTGAAGACCTTCGCGCTCCAGGATGTCCATGGTGGCGAGGGCTGCGGCGATGCAGATGGGATTGCCGCCGAAGGTGCTGGCGTGCGATCCGGGGACCCAGTCCATGACTTCAGCTTTCGACATGCAGATGCCTAGCGGCATTCCGCTGGCGATGCCTTTGGCTATGCAGACGATATCGGGCTGGACACCGGAATGCTCGATGGCCCACCACTTCCCTGTCCTTGCAGCGCCGGATTGGACCTCGTCGGCGATGAGTAGGATGCCGTGGCGATCGCAGATGCGACGGATCTCCTGGAGGAAGCTGGTTGGGGCTACGACGTAGCCGCCCTCGCCCTGGATGGGCTCGAGGATGATGGCGGCGACCTCTTCGGGCGGGAGGATGGTCTTGAAGAGCTTCTCTTCGATGTAGCGGGCGCAGCCGAGGGCGAAGGCCTCTTCTTCCTGCGCGCCGCCGCTACAACCGCGGTAGGCGTAGGGGTAGCGCACGTGATGGACGCCGGGGACGAAGGGTGCGAAGCGGCGCTTCTGCTGGGGCTTGGAGCCGGTGAGCGAGAGCGCGCCCATGGTGCGGCCATGGAAGCCGCCGAAGAAGCTGATGATGTTCTGGCGGCCGGTGTGGTAGCGGGCGAGCTTCATGGCGCACTCGACGGCTTCGGCACCGGAGTTGCCGTAGTAGAACTTGTGCGGGCCGGGCATGGGCGCAATGGCGGAGAGGCGCTCGGCGAAGGTGGTCATGTTTTCGTAGTAGAAGTCGGTGCCGGACATATGGATGAGTTCGGCGGCCTGGTCCTGGATGGCCTTGACGACTTCGGGATGGCAGTGGCCTGTGGAGTTGACGGCGATGCCGGCGGCGAAGTCGATGAACTCGTTGCCATCGACGTCGGTGACGCGGATGCCGCGGCCGGATTTGGCCACCATGGGGTAGCTGCGCGTGTAGCTGGGGGAGATGAGGCGGGCGTCGTCGGCGACGATCTTGGTCGCGTTGGGTCCGGGCAAGGCGGTCTTGAGCTTGGGGCCGAACTCGGCGTAGTGCTTCGAGCGGATGGCTTCTCCAGCGGCGTGAGTGACGCCCTGGGCGGAGTTCTGCTTCAGGTCTTCGAGGGTCTTTTCAGTAAGGGTGGTCATGCGAATCTCTCCTTGGGGCAGCGGTGCGTTTGGTCTATCCGTTCGTGCTCGTATCCGTTCCTGATGAAGGGCGGCGGCGCTCTGTGGTTGCAGAGAGAACGGTTTGCGCTGGTGGCGGGGTCTTCGCCGGCTGTTGGGTGTTCGAGCTTAGTCGCCGGCGAAGAGACTAGGTCGCGTGAGGCTGGGCAGGACGCGGAGATGGCGACGCGGCATCTGGTGGCGCCTGGAGCGGCACTGGAAGGCTGCGATGCGATTGATCCGGGCTGTGTCGAACAGCGATTTCATTGGGGAGTCTGCCTTTGGCGGTGAGTATACCTTATTGCGGTAACACTCGAAAACCATTGATTGGAGCGGGTTCTCGATCATCTGGAGTTCGATGACCCGATTGAAACCCATGTCTCAGAATCGAGACATGGGCACCCGCTCCTTTGGCAAGATCTGTCCTCTACGCCATCAAGGCCTTTGCTCTAAAGCGTGCAGATGCTTCCGGATGGCTGGGACTGGCCTCGCATCGAGGATGGCGTGGCAGTTTTGGCCCAAAAACTCTCCTTGACAGCTTAGGGAAGTGGGGCTAGTCTCCTAATCATCTTAGGGGAAATCTTGACTACCCAGGCTCAACTCCTTCCCGGCACGCTTGATCTTCTGATTCTTCGCGCGGTCTCGCTTGGGCCTTTGCATGGGTATGGTGTGCTTCTGCGTATTCAGCAGATCTCCGCTGGTGCGCTGCTGATTGAACAGGGCGCTCTGTATCCCGGGTTGTTTCGGTTGCTGCGGCAGGGTCTGCTGAAGGCGGACTGGGGGACTTCTGAGAACAACCGCAGGGCCAAGTTTTACGAGTTGACTGCAACAGGCCGGAGACGTCTTCGCGAAGAGACAGATAGCTGGAATCGCCTGTCTACTGCCATCGCGAGCGCACTCGCACCGCAGCCGGAGGAAATATGAGATTCTTCGACTCTCTTCGCTCCTTTGCTTCGAGTTTCTTTCATCGCTCTGAGACCGACCGTGAGATCGAGGAGGAGCTTCGCTCGCACATTCAGCATCGTGCCGATGATCTTGAGCGTGGTGGTCTTCCGCGTGCAGAGGCAGAGAGGCGTGCGCGCATTGAATTTGGTGGTTATCAAAGGCTGAAAGAAGAGAGCCGTGATGCGCTTGGCGGGCAGTTCGGGGCGGGGCTGCTTCAGGATATTCGTTTCGCGATGCGCAGGATGGTCAAGAAACCTGGATTTGCGGTTGTTGCGATCTTGACGCTGGCGTTTGCGATCGGGGCGAATGCGGTGGTGTTTGCTGTTTTGAATGCGTTCATCCTGCGGCCGTTGAATGTTCCCCAGTCGGAGAGCCTCTACGGGTTGTGGCGCCTGTCCAGCAACGACATGGCCGAGTCTTATCCGGACTATCTCGATCTGCGGGACCGCAACCACAGTTTTGAGAGTTTGGCAGCTTACAACGTCATGGAGGCGGCGCTGGATACAGGCAACGATCCCTCACGCGCATGGGTTGATGAGGCCAGTGGAAATTACTTCGATGCTCTTGGACTGAAGCCGTACCTGGGCCGGTTCTTTCATGGCTCCGATGAGCACGGACCGAACAGCGCACCGTACATCGTGCTGACCTATGACTTCTGGCACAGCCACTTTCAGGGCGATGCCGGCGTAGTAGGTCGCGTGGTTCGGCTGAACAAGTTTCCGTACACCATCATCGGGGTAGCGCCGCCTGAGTTCCACGGCACGCTGATGTTCTTCAATCCAGATTTTTTGTGCCGATTGTGAATCATGCACAGTTCGATGAAAACGATCTGAACAACCGCGGCGATCGCTGGGTCTTTATGACGTTGGGACACCTGAAGACGGGAGTAACTCCGGCACAGGCAATTGCGGATCTGGATTCGGTGGGAGCTTCTCTTGAGAGGGCTTACCCCAAAGACGATCCCAAGATGAGCTTCAAACTGGCGCGCCCTGGTCTTTATGGCGACTATATTGGCCGCCCTGTGCGGACCTTTATGACGGCACTGATGCTACTGGCGGGATTGATTCTACTGGCTGCCTGTGCCAACCTCGGCAGCCTATTTGCGGCGCGCGCTGCCGATCGATCACGTGAGATTGCTCTGCGGCTTGCACTTGGGTCGAGCCGCAAACGGATTCTGCGTGGGCTCTTTGCCGAGGCGGTACTGATTTCGCTGGCGGGCGGGGCAGTTGGGCTTGCAGGCAGCGTGGTGCTCTTGAGGGCGTTGAGCGTGTGGCAGCCAATCTCCCGGTGGCCGCTGCATATGTCCGTGAATCCAGATGTGAAGGTGTATGCGGTCGCTTTGTTTCTGGCGCTGGCGAGTGGATTACTGTTTGGCGCGGTGCCGGTGGGGCAGGTTCTTCGCACCGATCCGTATGAGGCGGTGAAGGGTGGCTGCGTTGAAACAAAGCGCGGGAGGTTTGGACTGCGGATGAGCTTCCGCGATCTGCTGCTTGTGGTGCAGATTGCAATCTGTGCCGTTCTTGTCACGTCCTCGATCGTTGCCGTGCGCGGATTGGCGCATTCGCTGCACAACAACTTCGGCTTCGAACTGCAGAATATGATGCTGGTTGAGACAGACTTGAACATGGCCGGCTATCGGGGCGACAAAGTGCCGCCGATGCAAAAACGCATGATTGATGCGTTGGCGGCGATTCCGGGTGTGGAGTCCGTGGGCCTGGCCGATCAGGTGCCGTTGGGGGATGCGCAACCGGACTCGAATGTCTTCGCCGACAGTACCTCGGATCTGAGGCCTGCGAATGCCGCATCAGACGCACTGATGTTCAAGGTCTCGCCTGAATACTTTCAGGCAGCGGGTACGGCACTGGTGTCGGGAAGAGGCTTCACCTGGCAGGAGAATAAAGACAAGCCGCGCGTGGCGGTGGTGAATCGACAGTTTGCGCGGAAGATCTTCGGCTCCGAGGCAAAGGCTATGGGCGCGTACTTCAAGATGCCGGATGGAGCGCGTCTTCAGGTTGTGGGGATTGCGGAGGATGGAAGATATGGAAGCCTCACGGAAGATCCGCAGCCGGTGATGTTTCTTCCCATTCTGCAATCGCCGTCGAATTCGGCCTATCTTGTGGTGAGGTCGAGCCGCGATCCGGAGCAGTTGGGACAAGCCATCAGAGATACGTTGCGGAATATGGATGCCGGCCTGCCGGTTTATATCCAGACGCGCTATAAGGCTCTGGACGTGTTTCTGTTTGGTCCGCGGATGGCGACGATTTCGCTCGGTGTGCTGGGTGTGATGGGCGCGATGCTGTCAGTAGTTGGGATCTTCGGCATGGCTTCGTATTCGGTGAGCAAACGGCTGCGGGAGTTCGGGATTCGCATTGCCTTGGGGGCGCAAAAGAAAGAGTTGTTGCATGCGGCACTGGGACGTACGTTCCGGCTGCTGACCTTTGGTTCGGTGATGGGGCTGCTGCTGGGCCTGGCGGCTGGCAAGCTGCTGGCGTTCATCGTGTCTCAGGCTACGCCGTGGGATCCGGTTGTGCTGGGTGGGGTGGTGGCGACGATGCTTCTGTTGGGGCTGCTGGCTGGCTGGATTCCTGCGCGGCGTGCGCTGGCTACCGATCCTTTGCTGCTGTTGCGCGAGGAGTAACGCTCGAGTCTGATGGCTCGCGTTGTTTGCAACACAATCTTGCGCAAGCGCTAGCGGATGACGCTACCGGGTACCACGGGCTGGGGAGTGTCGTTGTCGAACTGCAGGCTGAAGGCGAACAGGAGATGGTAGAGATCGCTGTGCAGGGTGGTGTAGTCGAAGCAGAGGACGTGGCGCGTGGGGTCGGCTGGGTCGGACTTCTTCTTGGCTTTGACCGGGATGTTGCCGAGGAAGCAGGCCTTGGCGGCGTAGGTGGTCTGGGGGATCTTGCCAGGAGTCGCGGGCATGGGGACCGAGGCGAGGACGATGGCGGCGGGATGGCCATCGATGGTGTAGCGGGTGGGTTCCTGGGTGACGGTGGGCTCGCCGTACTGCTTGAGCTGGCGGAGGATTTGCTCGCGGATGAAGGGGCCCAGCGTGGTGGCGCCGCGGAGAACGTTGGGGCAGCTGTTGTCGATGGTGGAGAGGACGAAGGACGAAGTGTCGACTGGGGTGACCGAATTGGCGAAGAAGGTAGAGCGGGCGCACTTCGGCGTGGCGGTGGTGGTCGAGCTGGAAGATGCCGGCGCGGCGGGGGTTACGGCGACGCTTGCGGGGTCGGGAACGAAACGGCCCGGATAGAAGTAGGTGATGTTCAGGTCCTGGTCGCGGAAGCTTCGCGGCAGGTTGGGATTGGACTGCGCGGAGGACTGGTCGGGAGCTTGGGAGAGTGCCGAGACACAGGCAAGAAAGACGAGCAAGAAGGCCGCAGGACGAAGCACCATCTCCTTATCGTAGCACCGGGCGGACTCCGAATACAGGCTCGGAGGCCTGGGGCAAAGGCGCGATACCATTGAGGAATGCCCGTCAACTCAGCACGTTCAGCGCCCAACCGAACAAGGATTCTGTTGTGTTTTGCGTGCGTCTATCTGTTCTGGGGATCGACGTATCTGGCGATGCGGTATGGGGTAGAGGTGCTGCCGCCGTTTGTGCTGGGGAGCGTGCGGTTTCTGATGGCTGGTGTGCTGATGCTGGCCGCATCGGCTGTGCTGCGGATGAAGATGTGGCCGAACCGACAGGAGTTGGTGCGGTTGGTGATCATCGGTGTGCTGATGCTGGGGTGCGGCAATACGTCGGTGATCTGGGCGGAGCAGTATCTTCCGACGGGGCTGGCGGCGCTGCTGGTGGCTTCGATTCCTTTGTATGCGGCGCTGATCGAGATTGTTCTGCCCAAAGGCGAAGGGTTAGGAGCGAAAGGATGGATCGGAATCTGCATCGGATTCGCCGGCATCATATTCCTGCTGTGGCCGGGGTTGCGGGAGGGACTGCATGGTGACTCGCGGCAGATCGTCGCGGCAGGGGTGACGCTGGGCGGAGCAATGTGCTGGACGAGTGCGTCTGTGATCTCGCGGCGATCGACTTTTCGGATAAGCGGATTCGCGGCGGCGGGGTGGGAGATGCTGTTCGGCGGCGTGTTCAATGTGCTGATGCTGCTTGCGACGAAGGGATATCACGGGGCGCAGTGGGGATTGCAGGCCTGGGCTTCAACGCTCTATCTGGTGGCGTTCGGATCGATTCTGACTTACAGCGCGTATGTCTACCTGCTGGACCATGTCGCGGTTTCGAAGGTGGCGACGTATGCGTATGTGAATCCGGTGATTGCCGTGATTCTTGGGGTGATTTTCATGCGGGAGCGCTTTGTAGCGGTGGAGTACGTGGGGATGGCGGCGATTCTGGTGGCGGTGTTCCTGGTGACCAGCTCGAAGATGAAGAGCGGAGCAGCGTCGGTGGTGAATGAGGATATTGCCGCTGGGCAAGAGGCTTAGTCTGCGGCTCGTCGCTCTTTTTCTTGCATTCTTAGAGATGTCCTGCCGGACGGGCCCACTGCGCGTGGGGCGGTCACTTCGTGACTTGTATGCCTTTTCGATGGGCTAGGACATGCCGGTTATATTGCCTCTGGCGTCTACGTTGATGCCCATGGCCCGAGAGGACTTTGGCAGTCCGGGCATCAGCATCATGCTGCCTGAGATGACGACGAGAAAGCCCGCGCCGGCGGAGAGAACGACGTCGGTGATGTGAAGGGTCCAGCCGGTGGGAGCGCCCATCAGCTTGGGGTCGTCGGTGAGCGAGTATTGGGTCTTGGCGATGCAGACCGGGAGCTCGCCGTAGCCCCATTGTGTGAAGCGGGCGAGTTTTTCTTCGGCTTGTGGCGAGAGCTCGACGTTGGCTGCGCCGTAGACTTTTTGCGCGACGGCGGTGATCTTCTCGAGCGGCGAGGCGCTAGAAGTATAGGTGCTGGTGGGCATGACGTTGGGGTTGGCGGCGATGACGCTGACGACCTTCTCGGCGAGGGCGGTGGTTCCGGCTCCTCCTTTTGTGAATGCCTCGGAGAGGGCGAATGCAGCGCCCTGGGCTTCGCAGTACTTCTCGAGGAACTTGAGATCTTCGTCGGTGTCGTTGGGGAAGCGGTTGATGGCTACGATGGCGGGGAGGTTGAAGCCGCGCACGATGGCGATGTGTTTCTTCAGGTTTTCGAAGCCGGCTTCGAGGTCGCCTGCACCCTGGTTGCGAACCGACTGCACCGTGGTGACGAGGACTGCGGCGGAGGGCTTGATGCCGGATGATGGCATGACGATATCCAAATACTTTTCGAAGCCGAGGTCGGAGGCGAAGCCGGTCTCGTTGATGACGTAGTCTGCGAGGCGAAGGCCCATCTGCTGCGAGAGGACGGAGCTGGTGCCGTGGGCGATGTTTCCGAAGGGTCCACAATGCACCAGTGCGGGCGTGCCCTCCGTTGTCTGAACGAGGTTGGGGAGGATGGCTTCGTTGAGCAGCGCCATCATTGCGCCGGTGGCGTTCAAATCTTTTGCGAGGACGGCCTTGCCGCTGCGGGTTGAGCCAACAACAATTCTTTCCAGCCGAAGCCGTAGATCTTCCCTGCTGACCGCGAGCGCCATGATGGCCATGATCTCGCTGGCGGCGGTGATGAGGAAGCCGGTGTGGCGGTTGGCTCCGTCGCGTTTTCCTCCGGCCTGCACGATGATGTGGCGGAGGGCACGATCGTTCATGTCGAGCGTGCGGGGCCAGGTGATGGCGTTGGGGTCGAGGCCGAGCTCGTTGCCGTGGAAGAGATGCGAGTCGATGAGGGCGGCGAGGAGATTGTGCGCGGAGGTGATGGCGTGGAAGTCGCCGTGAAAGTGGAGATTGATCTTTTCGGCGGGCTCGACCTGCGAACGGCCACCGCCGGCGGCTCCGCCCTTCATGCCGAAGACCGGGCCGAGAGAGGGTTCGCGTGAGGTGATGATGGCCTTTTTGCCTATCTTTTCGAGGCCCTGCACGAGGCCGATGGAGGTGACGGTCTTGCCTTCGCCCGAGAGAGTGGGGGTGGTCGCGGTGACGAGGATGAACTTGCCGCGTACGGGGAAGGCGGGATCGTCGAGGAGGTCGAGGGTGAGCTTTGCGCCGTGGCGGCCGAGGCGTTCAACGTACTTTTCGGGTAGATTTAGCTTTTCAACGATGGCTTCGATGGGGAGCAGATCTTTTGTCATGGGCCTCAGAAGATGGCGAAGGTTGGAAGTAGTTATGGGGCCGCGGTGCCCATGGGGACGGGATAGAGCGGGACGGCCTCGGCGCGGCCGAAGCGGACGGTGGTTTTGGTGATGCGATTGAGCGTGTCAATGTTGTTCGAAGCGAAGTACCAGACGAGGAGGTGGCTGTTCCAGTTGGTGGAGAGGCCCATGGTGTAGAGCGGCTGGGGGACTGTGGGCTGGGAGTCTTTTTGATCGGCGGGCTGCGGCTGGCTCGGCGCCGGACCCTGCGCAGCGGCCATGTGGACCTTTTGCCAGCCGACGTTATACCAGGAGGGTTGCGCGATCGGCTTCATGCCGGGAACCTTATTGACGATCTCGGCGAGGTCCGCGAGGAGGGTGGTGCTGCTGCTCTCGTGCTCGGCATTGAGGCAGTCGACGTCGAGTTCGGCGAGAAGAATGGTCGCGGTGATGGCGGGCGTGATGGTGACGTGAGTGCCGCCGTCTGCGGTTGGTTGGCTCTCCGTGGTTTGCGCAGGACCAGACTGCGGGAGTTCGAGAAGGAGGGCCGGGCGCAGGCAGTGAGTCTCTGCGGCGAGCTTTGGATTGTCGACATTGAAGAGCATGAGGTGACCGTCGCGGAGCACCTTTTCGGGGTCGGCTTTGACGAGGTCCGAAGGATAGAAGAGGCGCAGCTTGAGGGCTTCGCTCTCCCATTGGGTGGTACTAGCAGTGGGAGTTTGTGCGGATGCGGCGAGAGATGCCGCGAGGAAACAACTTGCGACGAGAGTACGGATTGCGAAGGTCATTGATTCCACTCCAGCCGCATGTTTACGAAGTGCTCTCTTCCGGCTTGTTTATTTTCTCTTCCAGCGGACGCCATCTTTGGAGTCTTCGATTAGTATGCCCTTTTGGAGCAGGTCGTTGCGGATGGCGTCGGCGCGGGCGAAGTTGCGGTTCTTTTTGGCCTGCGTGCGTTCGGCGACGAGGGCGTCGATGGCGGCGTCGGAGAAGGAGAGAGTGGCGACAAGTTCGGGGGCGGCCTCGTCGATGCGACCCTCGGCTTCGGCCCAGGCGAGCGCGGCGCGGGTGATGGCGGCGTCACGGTCTTCGAGTACGGCGAAGACTGCGTCGAAGAGTTCGAGGACCTGAAGGATTTCTGTAGCGTTTTGGCTGCGCAGTGTTCCTGTGTCAGCGGCAGTGTTGGCTGCGCGAACGAGATCAAAGATGGCAGCGCGAGCTTCAGCGGTGTTGAGGTCGTTGGAGAGGGCGATGGTGTACGCCATCCTTGCCTCGGCGATGAGCAGAGAGAGGGCCTGGTCGCATCCTTGCGGGAAGCCGCCCTTCAGCATGCGCTGGTGAAAGGTGCGCAGGCGGTCGATGGCGTTGGTGGATTCGATGAGGCTGTCGAAGGTGAAGTTCATCTGGTGGCGGTAGGGCACCGAGATGAGCAGAAAGCGGATGGCGGAGGCGCGATGACCCTTGAGGAGCAGGTCGCGGAGGGTGTAGAAGTTGCCCTCAGACTTCGACATCTTCTTGCCTTCGACGAGCAGGAAGCGGACGTGCATCCAGTGTCGGACGAAGGGCTTGCCGGAGGCGGACTCCGACTGTGCGATCTCGTTCTCGTGGTGCGGGAACATGAGGTCTTCGCCGCCGGCGTGGAGGTCGATATTTTCACCGAGAAATTTAGTAGCCATGGCGGAGCACTCGATGTGCCAGCCGGGGCGACCGGTGCCGAGGGCTGTGTCCCAGGATTGTTCGCCGGGTTTTACCGCCTTCCAGAGGGCGAAGTCGCGAGCGGCATCTTTCTCGTACTCGTCGAGGTCGACGCGGGCTCCGTCTTCGATGCCGTCAAAGTCTTTTTTGGAGAGCTTGCCGTAGTCGGGGAACCGGGCGATGCGGAAGTACCAGCTGCCGTCTTCGGTCTGATAGGCGATGTCTTTGGCGGCGAGTTGCTCGATCAGACCCACCATGTCGGGGATGCAAGCGGTGGCGTGGGAGATGTGCTCGGGGCGCTGGATGCCGAGGGCGTCGAGGTCTTCGAAGAATGCGCGCTCGAATTTTTCGGTGTACTGGGTGATGGGGACGCCGGCGGCTGCAGCGTTGCGGATGATCTTGTCGTCGACGTCGGTGATGTTCATGACGTGCTCGACGGGGATGCCCTGCTGGCGGATGACACGGCGCAGCACATCGACGTGGAGGAAGGTGCGGAAGTTTCCGATGTGGCCGTAGTCGTAGACGGTGGGGCCGCAGCAGTACATTCGCAGAGCTTTTTGGTCGACGGGGGCGAGGGTTTCAATCTTTCCGCCGAGAGTGTTGAACAGTTCTATGGTTGCCACGTGCTCTAGTATCCTGCCGCAGCCGGCGCGTGGCGCGGTGCAGACTGCTCTCGCTTGAATTCCTTGATGATTTTAGCTGATTTACCGGGGTAGATTGTCGGGCGCGGAGTTACTGCTGGCCGAGGCGGAGCTGGGGGCTGCGCCGAGGTCTTCGGAGGCGAAGTCCCGGGCGACCAGCTTTGGCCAGGCGGCGGCGGCGATCATGGCGGCGTTGTCGGTGGAGAGGGCCAACGAGGGGAAGGCTATGGGGAGATTGCGACGGTCGGCCTCGGCCTGGAGGCGGCGGCGTAGTTCGCTGTTGGCGGCAACTCCGCCGGAGACGAGGATGCTCTGCGCACCGAGGGCTTGGGCGGCGGCGAAGGTCTGGCGCTGGAGATTGCCGACAACGGCGTACTGGAAGGAGGCGATCAGGTCGAGGGTTTGCTGGTCGCAGAGTTGTATGACGGCTTCGGATTTTGGCGTGAGGGTTGGATCGGCTGCGAGAGCGGTGCGGCGGGCTTCAATGCTGTCGCGCATGTGGTGTGTTTCGACGTAGCGTAGGACCGCTGTTTTGATGCCGCTGAAGGAGAAGTCGAAGTGGGGGCCTTCAGTGTTTGCGGGGCTTTTTGTTGGTGACTCCCTCGCGGGGGGCGCGATGTTTGATCTCGGCAAAGGTGAAAGGGACGGCGCGTGGGTTGCCGTGGGGGGCGAGCGCGTCGATCCACGGTCCGCCGGGGTAGCCGAGGCCGAGGAGCTTGGCGACCTTGTCGTAGGCCTCGCCGGCGGCGTCGTCGACGGTGCGGCCTACGTTGCGGTAGGTCCAATCGGTCTCGCTTCCCTGCTGATGGCTTGCGAGGTAGAGATGGGTGTGGCCGCCCGAGACTACCAGGGCGAGCAGAGGGAGTTCCATGGGGACGTCGCTGCGCTGGCGGGTTTCCATGAGGACGGCGTGGATGTGGCCTTCGAGGTGGTTGACCGAGATGAGCGGCTTGTCGAGCCCGAAGGTGAGGGCCTTGGCATAGGTGATGCCGACGAGCAGTGCGCCGGCTAGTCCAGGGCCTGCGGTGACGGCCACGGCGTCGAGGTCGGCGAAGGTAACGTTGGCGCGGGACATGGCCTCGCGGACAACGGGGACGATATTGCGGAGGTGCTCGCGGGAGGCTAGCTCGGGGACGACGCCGCCGTAGTTGGCGTGGAGCGACATCTGTGAGGCGACGACATTTGACAGGGCTTCGCTGCCTGCGCGGACAACGGCGGCTGCGGTCTCGTCGCAGGAGCTTTCGATGCCGAGGATCAGGCCGGTGGTGTGGCCGGTTTCGTGGCCAGTCGTTTCGCCCGTCGTTGCGCCGCTTTGGGGGCTTTCGCGCATCTCTCTATCATAGGGGAAGCATGAGCGAGCTTTGGGGCGAGAACGCGGGGTACAAGGCGGCGCGAGAGATCGTGGTGTCTCTGCGTGCGGCGGGATATACGGCTTACTTTGCCGGCGGATGCGTGCGCGATCTGCTGCTCGGCGTTGAGGCGAAGGACTTCGATGTGGCTACTAACGCGACGCCGGATGTGGTGATGGGGATGTTCGCGAAGACCTATTCGGTGGGGGCTCACTTTGGCGTGGTGCTGGTTTGCTCGCCGGAGGAAGACGGCGGCGGGATTGCTACCGAGGTTGCTACATTTCGGCATGATGCGGCTTACAGCGACGGGAGGAGGCCGGATGCGGTGCGTTTTTCGACCGATCCTCGCGAGGATGTGCAGCGACGCGACTTTACGATCAACGGCATGCTGTTTGATCCTCTGGCGGACGCACACGAATCGGCAATTCTCGATTTTGTTGGCGGGCGCGAAGATCTGACGAAGCATCGGGTGCGGACGATTGGCGTCGCGAAGGATCGGTTTACGGAAGATAAGCTAAGGATGCTGCGGGCGGTGCGGTTTGCGGCGAGGCTTGAGTTCGAAATCGATTCCGAGACTGCTGCAGCGATCAAGAAGTTAGCCGGACAGATCACGCAGGTCAGCCTGGAGCGGATTCGCGATGAGTTGACGCTGATGTTGACGGAGGGACATGCGCGTCGGGCATTCGAGATGCTATGCGAGTACGGCTTGTTGGAGCACATTCTGCCTGAGGCTGTGAAGATGCGCGGCGTAGAGCAGCCGCCGCAGTTTCATCCGGAGGGAGATGTTTGGGTGCATACGATGCTGCTGCTGGAAAAGCTGACGCCGGGGGTTTCGCCGACTCTCGCCTGGGGAGCGTTGTTGCACGACATCGGAAAGCCGGCCACGTTTCGTCCGCCTGATCCGAAGAAGCCGGGGGACCGCATTCGGTTTGATGGGCATGTTGAGGTTGGTGTGCGCATCGCTGAAGCGATTCTTGCGCGGCTACGATTTTCGAACGAGGAGACCGGGCAGATCGTGGCGCTGGTGAAGAACCATATGCGCTTTGGAGACATTCTGCAGATGCGGGAGTCGACGCTGAAGCGGTTTCTTCGGTTGCCGAAGTTCGATGAACATCTCGGGCTGCACTGGATGGATTGCATGTCGGCCCATGGGGATCTGCGGCTGTATGAGTTTGCGCGGGAGCGGTATGAAGCTGCGCCGGTCGAAGAGATGCGGCCGAAGCTGCTGGTGACGGGGCGGGATTTGATTGCTGCGGGATATCGCCCTGGTCCGCAGTTCAAAGAGATGCTGGAGGCTGCGGAGGATGCTCAGCTTGAGGGCTCAGTGACGACCACTGAAGAGGGGCTGACGTTGGTCAGGGAGCGGTGGGGTGATCCTGGTGACGCTGCCTGATAGTGCATCTAACTCGGCTATGAGTGAGAGAACCGATGTTGTGGTGGTCGGTGCGGGGTGGCGGGACTGACGACCGCGGGGAGGGCGTTGGCTGAGGCCGGGCTGAAGGTGCTGGTGCTGGAGGCTCGAGATCGGATTGGCGGACGCATTCTTACGCTGTTGGAGACGAGGCGTTTGAACTCGGCGCGGAGTTCATACACGGCAGACCGTCGGAGCTGTGGGCTCTGATCGAGGAGGCGGGGCTGGAGACCTACGAACGTGACGGCTCGCAGATCTGCTTTGAGGGCGGTGCGGTGAGCGACTGCGGCGGCGGGATGGATGAAGTGTTTGAGCCGCTGGAACGGTTGGAAGATTTTGAAGGGCCTGATATCAGCTTTGCCGAGTATCTCGACCGTGAGAAGGTTCCCGCGGAAGAGCGTGGCAGAATGATTGGCTACGTCGAAGGCTTCAACGCGGCAGATCACCGGGACGTAAGTGCGGCGTCGCTGGGAGCGCAGCAGAAGGCGGAAGACGCAAGCGAGGGCGACCGCATCTTTCGGCTGCGCGGCGGCTATGACCAACTTCCGGCTTATCTGGCGAAACGCATTGCAGAGTATGGCGGAACGGTGATAACAGGAAGGGCGGCGAAGGAGATTCGCTGGAAGATTGGACGTGCAGAGATTATTACGGACTCGGGCAGTTTCGTTGCGGCGCGGGCGGTCGTGACGCTTCCGCTTGGAGTTTTGCAGGGTGGCGGCGTTGCGATCTCGCCCGCTCCCGACACAGTGATGGAGGCCGCGGGCGGTCTGCGGATGGGACAGGTTCGACGGTTCACTCTGCTCTTTCGCGAGCGTTTCTGGGGAGGACTTGAGCCGCATCCCGCGCTGAGCGAGATGAGTTTTCTGTTTTCGTTCTCGGAGATGCCGCCAGTCTGGTGGACTCCGCATCCAGAGGCCAGCAACAGTATCACGGGTTGGGTTGGAGGACGGCGTTCGCAGGCTTTGGAGGGGATGGATGCGGAGGAGATCAGCCGCCGAGCCTGCGCGACGCTGGGAAGGATCTTCGGACTTGAGACAGACTACGTCTCGAACCTGCTGATGGGCTGCTACACGCACGACTGGAGGCATGATGCATTCACCGGTGGCGCGTACAGCTATGTCGCGACCGGCGGACTCGACGCCTCGAGGCACATGACGGAGCCTGTGGCGGGAACACTTTATTTCGCCGGCGAACATACCGATATCACGGGGCATTGGGGGACGGTCCATGCGGCTATGCGGTCTGGATTGCGGGCAGCGGCACAGATTCTTGCACATCCTAAGTTGAAAGATTGAAGAATTCTGGTGGTGCCAGTCGTGCGGTTTCGGTTGGGCGTTCTCGAAAGTTTGCTTCAATGAAAAGCCTTGGATGCGTTCCAAGCGCTCGCCGGATGCACTTTTTTTGTCATGATTTTGCCGTTGCAGGTTGGGTGTAATGTGGAAAGACGCGGAGTGATCGCACCGGCGAGTTGCCTGTTATTCTGCTTCGCAATTTAGAGGGACTATGGCTACTACGAAATCGCTGTTGAATACCCCCGCCGAGCACACTCCGAATACACAGTTGACCATTGATGGACTGCAGGTTCCTGGCCGGTCCGGTGAGTTGTTGATCGACCTCTTGAATCGGCGCACCGCGGTGAATGCGCAGAAGCCTGTGCCGCAGGTCTGCTATCTGAAACAGATGGGACCCATCGAAAGTTGCGACACCTGCCTGGTGAAGGTGAATGGCGAGTTGGCTCGTGCGTGTTCGACCCGAGTTGTCGCAGGAATGAAGGTGGAGACCGCTGGCGAGGCCGTCGATATTGCACAGCGCGAGGCCTTCGACCGCATCCTTGAGAACCACATGCTGTACTGCACGGTGTGCGATAACAACAACCAGAACTGCACGATCCACAATACGACGGCGGTTCTCGACGTGAAGCACCAGCATCGCGAGTACAAGCGGAAGCCGTATGAGAAGGATATGTCGAACCCGTTCTACCGCTACGATCCGGACCAGTGCATTTTGTGCGGGCGCTGTGTGGAGTCGTGCCAGAACGTTCAGGTGAATGAGACGCTTTCGATCGACTGGGAGAGCGAGCATCCGCGGGTGTTGTGGGATGGCGGAACGAAGATCGAAGGCTCGAGTTGCGTCTCGTGCGGGCACTGCGTCACAGTTTGTCCGTGCAACGCGCTGATGGAGAAGTCGATGCTCGGCGAGGCGGGCTACATGACCGACCTCCCAGCCGCGACGCTGAACAACATGATCGACGTGGTGAAGGGTGTCGAGCCACCGATTGGATATGGGCCGATCCTGTCGCTCTCTGAGATGGAGTCGGAGATGCGCAACGAGCGCACCAAGCGTACCAAAACGGTGTGCACCTACTGCGCGGTGGGATGCAGCTTCGAGGTGTGGACCAAGGAACGCCATATTCTGAAGATTGAGCCGACCCATGGGCCTGCGAATGGGATCTCTACCTGCGTAAAGGGCAAGTTCGCGTGGGGTCATATCAACTCCGACGATCGGCTGGTGAAGCCGCTGCTGCGTGATGGAGAGGGCTTTCGCGAGATCGAATGGGAGGAGGCGCTCGACATCATCGAGCACACCTTCAAACGCATCAAGAACGAGCATGGACCGGATGCGCTGGCGTTTATCGCCTCATCGAAGTGCACCAATGAAGAGAGCTTCGTGATGCAGAAGCTGGCTCGCGCGGTGATCGGGACCAATAACGTCGACAACTGCGCCCGCTACTGCCAGAACCCTGCGACGGTGGGGCTGCAACGTACTGTGGGTTATGGCGGCGATTCGGGCTCGATTGCGGATATCGAAAAAGCCGGGCTGGTGTTGATCGTCGGGGCCAACCCCGCGGAGAATCATCCTGTGCTGGCCACGCGAGTCAAGCGTTCGCATAAGCATCGCGGGCAGCGGCTGATCGTGGCCGACCTGCGCAAGCATGAGATGGCCGAACGCGCCGATATCTTCTTCCGCCCGAACCCGTCAACCGACGCAGTGTGGATGTGCGCGGTGTCGAAGTACATCATTGATAGCGGCCTGGCCAAGATGGACTTCGTCAACAAGTGGGTGAATCACTTCGATGAGTTCAAGAAGTCGCTTGAGCCGTTCACGTTGGAATATGCCGAGAAGATTACTGGCGTTCCCGCGGCGACACTGACGACGGTGGCACATGAGATTGCGGCGGCGGATGGCACGTGCATCCTATTTGCGATGGGAGTGACCCAGCATTGCGGCGGATCGGATACGTCGACGGCGCTCTCGAATCTGCTTCTGGTCACCGGCAACTACATGCGTCCCGGCGCGGGCGCTTATCCGCTGCGCGGCCACAATAATGTGCAGGGAGCGAGCGATTACGGCTCTATGCCAAACGTCTTTTCGGGATACCAAAAAGTCGACGACCCGGAGATCCGCGCAAAGTTTGAAGCGGACTGGGGCGTTACCCTTCCCACCAGCAAAGGGCTCGACAACCACGAGATGATCCGCGCTATTCAGAACGGCTCCCTCAAGAGCCTCTACATCAAAGGAGAGGACACTATCACCTCCGATGCCAACGCGGGCGACGTCGGCGACGCACTTAGCGTATGCGAATTCCTGATCGTCCAGGACATCAACTTCTCCGAGACCTGCCGCTACGCCGACCTCGTCCTCCCCGCCGTCCCTTCGCTCGAAAAAGAGGGAACCTTCACGAGCACGGAGCGCCGCATCCAGCGAATCTACAAAGCGATAGAGCCGCTCGGCGAAGCGAAGGCCGACTGGGAGATCATTCAACTCATCGCCAACCGCATGGGTGGGAACTGGAACTACCAACATCCTTCGGAGATTATGGATGAGGTAGCACGACTGACGCCGCTGTTTGCCGGCGTTAATTACGACCGCCTCGAAGGCTTCAAGTCTCTGCAGTGGCCCGTGCATGCGGACGGCACCGACTCTCCGGTTCTGTTCACCGAGAAGTTCCCCTTCCCGGACGGCAAGGCGAAGTTCCATCCGGTCGAATACATTCCACCGAACGAAGACATCAGCAAAGAGTTCGACCTGCACCTTAACAATGGCCGATTGCTGGAACACTTCGAGCAGGGCAGCATGACCTATCGCACCGCCGGGCTCAAAGAGATGACACCGAACACCTGGGTGGAGGTCTCCCCGAGCTCGCCGCCGAGCGCGGCATCACCACGGGCCGCCACGTCCAACTCACCAGCCCCTACGGCGTTGTCCGCGTGCAGGTCATCGTCACCGATCGTGTTCAGGGGAAACAACTCTACATGCCGCTGAACTCGGTTGAGGAGCCGGTGAACCGGTTGACCAGCAGCTTTACCGATCGCGCCACCCATACACCGGCTTACAAAGAGACGCCGGTGAGCATGACCGTGTTGCCGGAGCAGGGTGAGAATCCTTTGCCGCGCAGAAACTTTCGCTATGGCACGCGTACACCGCAGCCCGGTCTTGAGATCGAGCGCAAGTGGGCGCGCAAGGACTACCATCTGCCGGGCACCGTTGCCGCTGACAAACTCGTTCAAATCACCTCCACTACTGTTTAACTTTTCGATCTTCAGGAGCTGTTATGGCAAAGCCAATTGCTTTCAAACCGATTACCGTCGACTTCAAAGCCGATCTAGTGCGCAAGCTTGAGAAGGCTCCGGAAGAACATGCAGAGGCTCTGCTGCTGGCCTACGATGTGCTTGAAGAGGCGCACAGGAAGGGCCTGCTCAGCCTACTGCACGGTGCAATCGGCGCGAAGGATACGATCTTCAATACGTTGTCGAAGTACGCGGCGCAGCCTGAAGGCATCGCAGCGATCCGTAATCTGCTAACCGCCGCGAAGATCCTTACCGAACTCGATCCGGAGGTGCTCGATGAGCTCTCGAAGGTGATGGCGTATGCTACGAAAGAGCATCAGGCGGAGCGAGAGGCGCCAAGCCTGTGGCAGCTGGCAAGACGCGCGACGAGCGAAGACAGCCGCCGCGGACTCTCGTTCATGACGCTGGTTCTCTCCGGGCTGGGCAGGTCGCTGAAGAACTGACCGACGCGATCCAGGCTCACGCGCAGGGTCGCGAGCTATGGTCAAATAAACGATGTGACTCATTCTTTCGATATAGGCAGTGCACCTCATCAGGTCCCGGTAGGCCGGGGCAAGCTTTTTCTTATTGCGGGACCGTGTGTGATCGAGTCCGAGAGCCATGCACGCATGATGGCAGATGCGATCCAGCGCATTACCTCTGATCTCGGCGTTCCGTACATCTTCAAGGCCAGCTATGACAAGGCCAATCGAACATCCATCAAAAGCTTTCGCGGACCGGGGCTGGTGGAGGGTTGCCGCATTCTTCGCACGATCAGCGAGAGCACCGGCCTGCCTGTGTTGACCGATGTTCACACCGCGGTGGACTGCGACCCTGTCGCCGAAGCAGTAGATGTGCTGCAGATTCCCGCCTTTCTCTGCCGCCAGACGGACCTATTGATCGCCGCAGCTGAGGCGACGAAGAAGACCGGTGGAGCGATCAACGTGAAGAAGGGCCAGTTTGTCGCGCCATGGGACATGCGGCACGCCGTCGAAAAGGTTCGCGAGAGCGGAAACGAGCGTGTCTCGCTGACCGAACGCGGGGCGAGCTTCGGATACAACAACCTGGTGGTGGATATGCGCTCGCTGCCGGTGATGCGTGGGTTTGCCCCGGTGGTCTTCGATGGCACGCACTCGGTGCAGACGCCTTCAGCGGGCAACGGCGTTAGCGGGGGCAGCCGGAGTTCATCCCCGTGCTGGCCCGCGCGGCAGTCGCCGCTGGTGTGGATGGTGTCTTTCTTGAAGTGCATAACAATCCTGCTGAGGCGAAGTCCGATGGAGCCAACGCGCTTCATCTAAACCATCTGAAGGGTGTACTGGAGCAATTGATTGCCGTGCACGAGGCGGTTCGCTAGAAGCATGTCCTGCCGGACGGGCCCGCTGCGCGCGGAGCGGCCACTTCGTGGCGTGTGTACTTTGGTTGTGGCGCGAAGGATGCAAAGGTCATCCCGTTGGTCGGAAGGAAGATCCTCTCGACTAGCAAGTTGAGAGGCTAGTCAACCCAAAGCTAAGAGGGGGCGTGAACGACGCGCGCGGAGGCACGCTCGACAGGATGCAATGTTAAAAAAGCGGCCCCTCAGTGAGGGGCCAATCTGCCTTGGTTCTCTCTGGTTAGGAGAGGTTTTTGCGAGTGCGCTCTGAGTCGCTATCTCGGCAAACTTGTGGACGGTGCGGGTAAGCTGCACCGTCCTGGGGGAGGGCTACTGATTCACCTCTTGTGGTGAACTTACTCCCGCGTGGGAGGTCTTTGGCGTCGCTGTTGCACTAGACGCGGAGTTGGGGCTCATCGTTGCCAAGCTGTTGTGGAGCAGCGTGACGCGAACACCATTTACGACTGCCTGCTCACCCTCTGCCGGCTTGGCGGTGTTCTTGCCAAGACCCGTCTTGTAGATGCGGTAGACCGGAACCTGATGCTCGGTGACGAGGTAGCGGACGACGGAGTCAGCCATCGCCTGCGAGGTCTGAACGCCAGACCTGCTATAACCCTGCACTTCAATGATGTAACCCTTCTCGCTTGCGAGAGTGGTGGCGAGATTATCAAGGTCGGACTTACCGGTCGGCCCGAGTGTCGTACGCCCCGAAGCAAACTTTACTGAGGTCGAAGAGACGGTCTGGTACTGATCGAGATTGCCGACCGTGTTCCCGAGGGAATCTGTCCGGGTGCTTGCGTTGCTCGCCAGCGTCTGGGCGGAGTTCGCGCGATTCGCAGCATCCTGAGCATGTTGGTCGGCCGTGTTAGCCGAATTCATCGCATTTTTGATGCCTGCCTGCGAGCGGGAGTCCACATCCTTGATATCATTGGCGTTCTTTGACTGAAGCTGATCGAGCTCGTTGACTTGGCCCTTGATCGGAGCCGTCTGCCGATTTACCCACTTCTTGCGGGCAAGAGGGTTCACGTGTCCCCAGAAGCCTTCCTTCGACTGATCGGGGAGGGGCTTGCCGGTGGCGTAGGTACCCTTATCGTCGGGGCTGGGTGCGCCCGAGGTGGAACTGGCTGCTGCGGGGTCTGTTGTCTGCGTAGCGGGAGTGCTCGTCTGAGCGAATGCCGAGATGCCCAATGCACTACCTAACAGTAAAACTGGGAGGCCGAAAGTATTTCCGGATTTCATCATTTGGTCTGCTCTCCTGTTCTGACTCTGCGCCTGTGTTCCAGACGTCAACATGCACTTACTAGAGCAGGTAGCGTGCCAAAGTACTTAAACGTATCAACCCATTGAAAATATGGAGGTTAGATAAGATCGTGGGTTCCAGCCAAACGGGAGATTACAACCCACTCACGCAAAATCTTCCCGGACGCCGGGTAACTATTACCCGATCGCCCGGATTTGCGCTATTTTGTGTTCACGCTAATGACGTGAATCTCGGGCATTTGCGTGTTCCAGTTGGCCGGGATTGTCTCGAAGATAAGGCGAAAATCCCGCTCCTCGCCGGGCTTTAGAGGGGAGGCACTAATCGGCTGGGTGTCGATATACGGCTCACGCATTCGGACCACCGATAGCGGTAGCGTCTCCACCTGCGGCGGCATGGCCTCGTCGTTGCGGAAGATGACCTGGACGGTGACGCCAGACACGGTCTGACCACCGGCGTTCTGGATGTGACCGTCGATGAAGGTCGACTTTCCTCCGGAGAGGCTGGTCGACTCACTCATCGCAAGCTGCGAAAGAGGAAGCTCGGCAGCGTAGGCGGCCAATGGCTGGATGGTGTTGGGAGGTGTCTGCGATCTGTGGCGCGTCGCGAATACCAGGCCGATGACCACCGCCAGCACTGCCAAACCCGCCACCCCCCATGCTGCGACCGGAACCCCGCCACCTTCCTGCGGCTTGCTCTCGAACATCGCGGGCTGCGGGTTGTTTTCACTACTTCCCTGGGGGATCGGTGCACCCTGGGAGGAACCAGATACATTAACCGGGGTATCGAGTGGACGACGCTCTTCGCTCATAAGCGGAGATTTTATACCGCGGATACCCCTCCCGACCGGAGCCACGCTTCGTCATATCCCTCCTATGGGCTACCGAAAGGGAACCACCATAGGGACTGTGGCAAAACTTTGACAAATTTTCATGCTGATACCAGAACTTAATGGCGCATTCTCGCGTTATAGAACATCTATAAGGTGTCGGCTAATTGCGCTGGTACTGTTCTTTAGCCCACAGCATTCGGTGATCTGAGTAAGAGGAGCTAAGCATGAACGAGCAAATCGATCTTTCGCCGCAGCTTCCCTTCTCGCCACTGGATCCTAAGAACGGCTTGCGGGTTGCGGAGGGTGTTTCAGTTCCCGTTGCGGCCGACCGCATATACCAGCTCGCCGCACTCACGGCCGGCTTGTTTCTTCTGGTCACGCTGGTCTAAATCCGCCGGCCTCGCCATTGCATTAGCTCATGCTTGAAGCGATACCGACCGATGACTGAATATATCGCTTAGGCGAAGCTGGCGCGTTTCACTTTCTGGCGGAAGTCTTCGCCCTGCATCTCTACGACAACACACATCTCCTGCAGCCGTGACCGCATGCGTTCGCCGATCCTGTCGCCGAGCGTCTCCTCGCGCATTGCCCCGCGCACGCCGCTCTCGGTTCCGAGAGGACCTGCATTCGCGTAGTTAGTCGTGATGATCGTGGTGCGGCGGTCGTTGTAGCGGGTGTTCAGAATGTGCGCGACCGTGTCCCAGACCCAGTCTGTGGGCTTGGACGCGCCGAGTTCGTCCAAAACGAGCACCTCGGCGTCAAAGACGGGTGCCAATACTTCGAGTTCGGTGGCGGAGACCTTGTTGTTGTAGCTGTTTTGAACCTGCTTCAACAGGTCACGGTAGTCGAAGAAGAGACCGGTGGCGCCGCGTTCAGCAACCAACGCCTGCAGAATCCCCACCGCGAGATGCGTCTTTCCCACGCCGATCGAACCAGTGATGAGCAGTCCGGTTCCAGCCGTCTCGACCGGGTAGCCGTCAACGAACTTCTTGGCACGGAGATGGGCCAGACTAAGCGACCGGTTCGAGGAGGGAAAGTCCGTCTCGTAACTCTCAAGCGAACAGTGTTCGTATCGCTTTGGGATGTGGGCGCGGCCCAGCATCCGCTCAGCGCGCCTCTGCACCCGGCAGACGCAGTCTTTGACGAACTGCCTGCCATCCTCCTGCAGGATCAGCATCCCCGCCCCGCCGCATATCGTGCAAACTTCACTCATGGCTGTTCTCTCAGTATGGCAGCATCTGAATCCAATTGCCCCCTGTGCGAATCTGAGTTAAACTGAGGAAACTGCTTGAGCGCTCCCAAAAAGGCGCAGGCGGCGGCGCGACAGGCCCTTCGATGTGACGTGAACTCTTCCGTTGCAAGCGATCCGCGAGCCGGCAGGCATACCCCAAGATTCAGAAAAGGATAGTTACCATGCCAAAAGAAGGTATTCACCCGAAGTATGACAACATTCACGTCAAGTGCGCCTGCGGGAACACGTTTGAGACCCGCTCCACGCACAAGGGCGACATCGTCGTCGAAATCTGCTCCGCCTGCCACCCGTTCTTCACCGGCAAGCAGAAGCTGATCGACACCGCAGGTCGCGTCGAGCGCTTCCGCCGCAAGTTCGCCAAGTCGGACGCCGGCAAGGCCGAGACCGCCGCGAAGTAAGCGGACGCCTAAACCACCCAGGGGCCTCCGCACTACGCGGGGGCCTTTGTTTTGTCTAAACTAATCGAGAAGAACGACCGCGAGAGCGCCTGTTGTCATGAAGAAGCGTTACACCCTCGAGCAGAAGCGCTGGGACGAACCAGCCGAGCACGCGATGCCCGAGCACTCCCGCGTCCCCGCCAGTTTCACCATCGGCAACGTGAAGATCGCTCCTGCGACCGTTCTTGCTCCCATGGCAGGCGTGACCGACACGGTCTTTCGCCGCTTCATCAAGAACGCCAGCCAGTTTACAAGTGCGACCGATGACGCAGTCGATCGGACGTCGAATATTGACAGTGTCACTTCAAATCAGCAGTCAGGTTGCGGCCTCATCATGACGGAGTTCACCTCCGCCGACGGCCTCTCCCGCATGCGCGAGACCAAGCGCAAACGCTACCTGACCTACTACGACGACGAACACCCCATCTCCGCACAGCTCTTTGGCTCGAATCCCGCAACGCTGGCCGATTCGGCTCGCATTGTGCAGGACGCAGGCTTTGACCTCGTAGACCTGAACCTCGGCTGCCCGGCGAAGCGCGTCGTCGCCTGCAACGGAGGCTCCGGCCTGCTGCGCGATCTGCCGCTGATCGAGACCATCTTCAAAACCGTCCGCGCCGCCGTCACGATTCCCTTCACCGTGAAGTTCCGCATGGGTTGGAACGACAAGCACATCGTCTGCGTCGAGCTCGCCAAGATGGCGGAGGACTGCGGCCTCAACGCCGTCGCCCTGCACGCCCGCACCCGCGAAGATGGCTACACCGGCCAGGCGCGTTGGGAGTACATCGCCGCCGTGAAAGACGCAGTGAAGATTCCTGTGATCGGCAACGGCGACATTCGCACCCCCGAGGACGCCGCGGCGATGGTGGATGTCACCGGCTGCGACGCGGTGATGATAGGCCGCACCGCGCCTTCGAATCCGTGGATCTTCCGGCAGATCGCGCAGTACACCGCGTCAAAGGAAGCGACCGGCGTTGGCATCTACGACCAGCCCACCGACCAGGACCGCTACCGCATGATTCGTACGTACTTCCAGATGCTGGTCGATGAGATCGCCATCGAAGAGCGAGCCGAAGCAGCACGCGCAGAGGCCATCACCGCGGCAGGCCAGGTCGCACGCGAGCAGCGCCATCGTGACTGCGTCGGCAAGATGAAGCAGTTCGCCAGCTGGTTCACCCACGGAGTTCCTGGCGGAGGCGCGCTACGCAAGCAGATCTTCGAATCAAAGAACGGCGACGCAGTTCTCGGCGCGATCGAAAGCTTCTTCGCGAACCGCGCAGACGAACTCGTCTCCCATCCCGAGATCGTCACACAGGACGACCAGCTTCTTACCTCTGCAGCCTACTGCGATTGACCGCGACTACACTCTACCCTGCAACACGTGCGTCGAATGTGATCCGGCATCCGTGTTCCGTTTGCGCCACACCGCCTTCACCTTCGCACGCCAGCGCTCATCGAGCGCAATGAGACTCCATTCGACTCGCGGTGAAAGGTACCGCAGCACGACCTCCGTTGCCGGATGAACTCGGAGCGCGGGAGCCACCAGATAGAGTCGCGGAGGCTCGGCCGACAAGCGCAGCCCACCGAAGTATCCATGCCGCTGAAACTCTCCTAGGCCAGTGGCGTTGTCGGGGTTCTGCAGATGGTGCCATCGCACCCGGATCCAATAATCAAGCCCCTGCAGAGCGAGGTGGAGGTCTTCGTCGGCCTTCAATTCAATGACCGCCAACCGTCCGTCATCGGTGACGCCGAGCAGGTCGAGCATTCCGCGATCTGCCGCGGCGAACGCAGGCACCTGCGTGTAAACATGCTTCGAATCGAGGCGCGCATCGAGCGGCTCCAAATCACGCCTCAGCACGCTCTCCAGCCAGCGCTCGGGCTGCATGCGGTAGAGTGGATCGCGCTTGTCGCCGCCAGAGATGCGCCTTGCAAACAATCGCGCCACCAGCTCGCGCAGTTCGTTCTCATTCTCTTCGGTCAGCGGAGTTTCGTTTGCGCCGGCACCGAACGTGATCTCCTGCGCGCTGTTGAAGGAGTTGCCCGAGTAGCCCATTCGAACCCGCGCAAACTCGAGGCCATGCAGCAAAAACGCAAGCTCGGTGCCGCTGCGAAGCCGCTGCTCCACCACCTCGCGCATCGTTTCCGGCACCAGCGTCATCACACGGAGCCTCGACCCGGCGAATCGTTCATGTGCGGCGTGCTCGTTGGGCGCATGCATCAGGCGGGTTGTCAGGTTGCCGTGGTCTGCGGCGTCACGCTGCTCCAACTCTTCCGACTTCTGGTCCAACTCCCACAACTCCCACTGCGCGACTGAGGGGTTGAGCCACGCCATCCGCGAAAGAGTCAGTATCGCCATGCCACGTGGCACGATCAGCTTCAACCCTTGATACACTTTTCGTCCGTCACCGGAGTCGCGGCAGTGCTGCAACCACAGGATTCCCAACGTCAGAATGCCATCGACGGTGGCCTGGCTCTCCTCTTCATTCACGGCAATTACAGCCCACGCCTTCTGTCCCTGCACCAGCGAACCACGTGCATAGGCCGGGCCGAAGCTCTTCTCGAGATCCATCGCGGTACGAAGCCCATCTACTTTGAACTCAGGAAAGCTGCGCAGCAACGCACGCTCGAGCACACGCAGATATCTCACGCGAGTTGCCTCACGCGTTGAGGGTGTACGACGATCGCGATCGGTTACAAGTTCCAGAGTCTGCGGTTTGGTCTGTCCGAAGCGATGCGTGCTGAGCCGCAGCACTCCGTTGCGAAGCGTCGTACCGCTAACTCGCCGAACAAGATTGCGGTCCTCTCCCCACAGATGCAGCGTGCAGCGGCCGTGCTCGGTCGCAAGCTTGTACTTTGCCTCGCGCATGTCGAAGAGAACTTTGCCATCTTCCAGCACCACGGCGCGGGGAGATTCAGCTAAAAAGGATTCAAGTGCAGCGGTGATCTGTTCTACCGTCTGCACCGGCTCCGCGGAGGAGGCTCTTGGCGGCATAGCCGAACGTTAGCACATCCGCGAGCGAGCAAATCTCCGCAAATGGCGAAGGAATCTACAGAGGAAGCTTGAAGTGATAGTCGGAGATGCGCAGGCCATGACGGAAGTAGAATGCGTGCGCCTCATGCCGGTGCGTTCCCGAGTCAAGCATAAAGGTGGTGCATCCCGCCTCCTTCGCCAGCGCGATCAGCCACGTTATCATCGACTCGCCATGCCCCTTCGAGCGCGCCGCTTCGTCCGTTACAAGGTCATCCACGTAGAGCGTCTTGCCGCTCCACAGCAGAGTCTGCATACGGAAGCCCGCGACTGAAACGATCGCACCGTCCGACTCCAGAAAAGCGAGTTGATACCCCTCGGCCTGCTGGGTCTGGATACGACCAACAAACTCCTCAGCAACCAACATGGGTCGAAGCTGGCGCATCACCGGAAAGCAGCGTTCTATCTCGCTCGGCATCGTAGCAATCTGAATGGTGGACATAGGCGGGCAGCCCGCTACCATCCTTCTTTCGCGCGCAGATGCGTAATGTGAGCCACGTGATGGCGCGAGTGCCAGGCGTAGATCAGTGCCGAAAGTTCCACCGTGACGCGACCATCCGCAGGATGGATGTACCCACGCTGCCACTGCTGCTCGTCGAGAGACTGCAACAGCATAACCCAGCGGGCGTGAAGCGCTTCCACCAGTTCCAGCGACCACTCCACCGGAGCGGCCATGTCGTGCAGCTTAGCCCAGGCCGCTTCATCATAGGTCTTGACCGTCGGCCAGTCTTCGGTCAGCGCAAGCTTCACCCTTACGAAGGCGTTCATGTGGCTATCCGCGACGTGATGCACCACCTGGCGCAGCGTCCATCCGCCTTCGCGATACGGCGTACCCAACTGAGCCGAACTCAATCCGTCCACAGCATTGCGCAGTTGTTCGGGCAGCTCAGCGAGCGAAGCAACGGCCCCGGTTCGCTCGTCTGCAGAGATGGATGCTGGCGGTTCGAATACACCTATGGGGAACCTCGGGTCTACATCAATCTGCTCCATGGCCTCGCCTCCATACCTCTACCAGCAACTTAGCACACGAAATTGTGTAACCTTCTATGAAGATTCCGTTGCGTACCTTGTAGCTTTCTTATGCGATTATCTGCACTCCGCCTCGCTCTACTCTTTGCCTCTGCTCCTGTTTACGCGCAGCAGTACCCTGCTATGGCCTCGAATCATGCGGTTACAGAAGCCAACCAATCCAATGGCGCGGGCCGCGAGTATGTCGGCTTTGACAGCAACGACTACCCAGGTGACGGAGTACTGCCTGCGCTGCAAAGACACTTCGCCTTTGTCGGTTATTGGCTCAACAATCCTCCCGGCGAAAGTCAGAACGGTTGGGTGGGCAAGCGCGAGGCTTTGATGCGTAACGGCTTCGGCTTCCTGGTGCTGTTCAACGGCAGGCTTGAAATCGAGATCAAGAAAGCCAGGCGATCCGGAACCCCACCTGTCACGCTTGGAACCAGGGACGCAGCAGCCGCGGCCGCCGCAGCCGAGCGCGAACACTTCCCCGCTCGCACGATTCTCTTTCTGGATCAGGAGGAAGGCGGCCGCCTCACAGCGGATCAGTCGGCGTATCTTCTTGCGTGGACAGAGGCCGTAGCTCACTCAGGGTATCTCCCCGGAGTTTATGGCAGCGGCCAGCCAGTCGGCGATGGCCCGGGCAAGACCATCACCACCGTGCAGGACATCCGCGAACAAGTCGCCGCTCAACACCTGCACCAGGCTGCAATGTGGGTCTATCAGGACGCCTGCCCACCCGCCAATGGATGCAGCCTGCAACCTCCTCCGCTCGACTCCAGCGGCACCCCGGACATCGCAGTGTGGCAGTACGCTCAGTCTCCAAGACGTAAGGGGATCACCGCCGCCTGCAGCAAAACCTACGCCGCCGACGGCAACTGCTACGCTGCCGATATCCCGAATCTCCCACTCGATCTAAGCGTTTCAGGCTCCGCTGACCCATCGCACGGACGCTGAAACAGACCCTAAAGCGCGCGGATTTTCCCGAAAAGGAGAGGTCGAAAGGCATACTCCCGCCGCACCTCCGCAAGAGTGTTATTTGCCGCGGCTCCATTGGAAGCCTAGAATCAATCTAGATGACCATACCCGCACCCGACCACAAACGCTACTTCATCGAAAAACTTGGTCTGTCGGAACGCCTCATGGAACGCTGTCTCGGAGAGGCCCTTTCAGCCGGAGGCGAGTATGCTGACCTTTATTTTGAGTCGGTTACGTCAACCTCGCTGGGCATTGACGAGTCCCTGGTCAAGTCAGCGAGTCAGGGAATCAGCGTAGGATGCGGCATCCGCGTCGTCTCGGGCGAACGCACCGGCTACGCCTACACTGACGATCTTTCGAGCGATCGCCTGCTCCGCGCAGCTCGAACCGCGGCCCTGATCGCCAGCGGCCCAGCCAAAGAGGTGATGAGCGGTTTTCGCCAGACCGACACTCCCTCGCTCTATCCGGTCGCCGGAGCCACCAGCGACGCCGAGATCGCCGCCAAGCTGGCATTGATTCAACGTGCCGACAAGGCCGCCCGAGCCTACGACTCCCGCATCACGCAGGTTCGCGCCGGCTTCAACGACGAACTCCGTCGCATCCTCGTCGCTGCCTCCGACGGCACCTTCGCCTCGGATACTCAGCCCCTCGCACGCCTCAACGTCTTCGTCATCGCGAAAGACGGCGTGAACACCGCACGCGGCACCAGCGGCGGCGGCGGCCGCGTCACGATGGATTTTTCGAAGGCGACAAATCGCCCGAGCGTCACGCCCGTGAGGCCGCACGCACCGCGATCCTGCAACTGGGCGCAGTCGAAGCTCCAGCAGGCGAGATGCCCGTCGTCCTCGGCCCCGGATGGCCCGGCGTTCTGCTTCATGAAGCCGTAGGCCACGGACTCGAAGCCGACTTCAACCGCAAAAAACCTCAGCCTTTGCCGGACTCATCGGCCAGCAGGTCGCAAGCCCCAAGGTCACCGTCGTCGACAACGGCCTGATGCCCGGTCGCCGCGGGTCCATCAACATGGATGATGAGGGGAATCCCACGCAGGAGACCGTGCTGATTGAAAACGGCATCCTGAAGGGCTTTCTCTCCGACAAGCTCAACTCGCGCCTGATGGGCATGCCCAACACCGGCAGCGGACGCCGCGAGAGTTATCACCACATCCCCATGCCGCGCATGACCAACACCTACATGCTCAACGGCGAGGATATGCCCGAAGACATCATCAAGAGCGTCAAGCGTGGTCTCTATGCCGTCAACTTCGGCGGCGGGCAGGTCGACATCACCAACGGCAAGTTCGTCTTCTCGGCCAGCGAAGCGTATCTGATCGAAGACGGCAAGGTAACGCGGCCCGTGAAGGGTGCAACGCTGATCGGCAACGGCCCTGAAGCATTGAAGTATGTGTCGATGGTCGGCAACGATCTGGCACTCGACGAAGGCATTGGCACCTGCGGCAAGGCGGGGCAAAGTGTGCCGGTCGGCGTAGGCATGCCCACAGTAAAGCTCGACCGCATGACGGTCGGGGAACGGGACAATAATGGCTGTCGAACGCGAAAAGATCTTTGAGTGCGAAGTAAAACGACGTCGCGTAAAGGCCGGCGGAGGCTATGAGCCCTTCTGGAAGATCAAGCCCGTCGCGGTTGCACTGATCGACAACGACACCGAGTTTCGCTGCAAGGATTGCTTCGGCGAGGTCAAGCTGCTGGGCCGCAACGGCAAGACCGGCACCGTCCCTTACGTGGAACACAAGTCTCCGGCAGACTCCGAGTACTGCGCCAACGGTATGCTCTTCAAAAAAGCGACCGACGGGCGCGAGCCCAGACATTCGACTCATCCCGTAGAGTAACGACCTGCATCTCTGCACCAACTTTCCCAGGCTCTTTGCGCACGACATCTGAAAGTACGGCTAACGTACGACCAACCGCACAGAATCTCTCGAGGTATCCCATGGCAATCGAACGCGAAAAGTTCTACGAATGTGAAGTGAAGCGTCGCCGCGTCAGAGCAGCCGGTGGTTACGAGTCGTTCTGGAAGGTGAAGCCCATCACGGTCGCGCTCGAAGACAACGACACGGAGTTCCGCTGCATGACCTGCGGAGGCGCCGTAAAACTCTTCAAGCGCCGCTCGGAAGATGGGCCCGCCACGCACATCGAGCACAAGCTGAAGAGCGACTCCGAGTACTGCGCAGCCGGCATGTACTTCCTGAAAGCCACTGACGGTCGCGAGCCACGCCCCTCCGCAACCCCAGTTCGTTAAATCCCGCTTCGGGGTTTCAGTTCCATCCAGGGCGATCGTTCGTCGCAATCATCTGCACGCCGATCGCTATGCCTGTGGAATGACGCCAAGCTGCTGCATCATAGTCAAGTTATCCATCAGGATTCGACTGTCCGTCATCTTGCCCCCGACCAAGCGGTCGATGACGACACCTTTGACGTTGACGCTCCTGCCTGTAGCGGGAACACCGAGAAACGTCCCTCGATGCGTACCGGTCCATGTGAAGCGAGTGACAACCTTGTCTCCACTAGCTACCGTCTCGTCCGCAACCCAGTGAATATCGGGGAATGCGGCGCGCATCATCCCGATAACCTCTTTCAAACCCTCTCGTCCTTGCCGCTGACCCGGAAGAGGATCAAGCTCGACAAAATCGACCGCGACAAGTTCGTCGGCTTGCTCCAACCGCCCCTGATTGATGACCTCTTCCAAAAACCTGGCGACGACTGCGACGTTCCCATATAGGTTCCCAGATACGTTCCCAGACTCTGACACTCGCATCTCCTCATTCAGCATGTGTGGAATAACAGCGAGCATCATATCAGCCACTTCCTTGCTCACCATCGTCTCCTCTCGAACCAGAGGCATCGTTGCAGCCGTCAGAAAAGTCAGCTCGAAACCAATTATCCTGAAGAGACCATGCCAACCCAGACGACCACGAATCTCCGCCAGCTTGCCTCCGATGTCCTCAGCCACGCCCTCAAGGCTGGAGCCACCGATGCCGAGGCTGTCGTCTACGAAGGCGACGAATTTTCAGCGCTCGTGCGATTGGGACAGGTCGAAACCCTGAAAGAATCGGGCTCTCGAGCAGTTGGTTTGCGCGTGTTCATCGGCCAGCGCACAGCGAGCACTTCATCTTCAGATTTTTCGAGCGAGAGTATCGCGCGCCTCGTCGAAGGAGCCATCACGCTGGCCAAGATCACCAGCGAAGACCCCTTCGCCGGCCTGCCCGAAGCACACGAGTTCGGCAAGATCGAAGAAGATCAGCATCTATACTTCGACGACGTAAATGAGATGCCGCCCGCCGAGCGCATCGAGATCGCCCGCCGCACCGAGGCCGCCGCCCTGTCCTACGACGCGCGCATCCAGAACTCCGGCGGCGGCGACTTCGACACCTCCACCTCGCACAAGATCCTGATGAACTCCCGCGGCTTCACCGGCGAGTACCGCCGCAGCTACTGCGGGTTCTCCGCCGCGCCCATCGCCCACGACGAGAAGGGCAACATGCAGCGCAACTACTGGTTCTCGAACTCTCGCACCGTCACAAAACTCGAGAACCCCGAAGAGATCGGCCACGAAGCCGCACGCCGCACCCTCAAGCGACTAGGCGCACGCCAGGTCAAGACGCAAAAAGCCACTGTCGTCTTCTCGCCCGAGATCGCGCGCTCCATCATCGGCAACATCTTCGACGCGGCCAACGGCGACGCAATTTACCGCAACGCCTCGTTCTTCAGCGGCATGCTGGGCGAGCAGGTCGCCGGCGAAAACATCACCGTCATCGACGACGGCACCATCATTCACCGTTTCGATGATGGAGCAGGCATCGGCGGCTTCGGAACCCGCCCCTTCGACGGCGAAGGTCTGCCCACGCGCCGCACCGTGCTGGTCGAACGCGGCATACTCAAAAACTACGTCAGCAACACCTACACCGCGCGCAAGCTCAACATGAAGTCCACCGGCAACGCCTCACGCGGACTCGCCGGCAACCCCGGCATTGGCGCAGGCAACTTCTTTCTCGAAGCGGGCACGCTCACACCCGAGCAGATCATCGGCGACATCAAATCCGGCCTCTACGTCACCGAGACCATGGGCTTCGGCGTCAACCTCGTCACCGGCGACTACTCCCAGGGCGCCAGCGGCCTCTGGATCGAGAACGGCGAGCTCGCCTACCCGGTCGAAGAGATCACCATCGCCGGCAACCTGAAGGACATGTACAAAAACATCGTCGCCATCGGCAACGACCTCATCTTCCGCGGAGCCAGCGCCGCCCCCACCATGCGCATCGAAGGAATGATGATCGCCGGAGCGTAAGTTGTAGCGCATCATCAGATAAGCGCGACTACAATTCTGGATGTGGCAACCAGCTTCCATTTCGAACACGCTCTAGACTTCCGCCCGGGCCAGGCAGACGAGATCCTCCGCACAATCCCCGCCCTCCCTGGAGTCTTCGCCCTCTGCGGCGCACGCAAAGAAGACGCACCGTACCTCACCCAGACCGCAGATCTGCGCCGTCGCATGCGTCGTCTGCTCGATCCGCCCGAGTCGCAGTCCAAGCGCCTCAACCTCCGCGAAAAAGTAGCACGCATCGAGTACTGCGTCACCGGCTCCGCCTTCGAATCCTCCTTCGTCCTCTATCAGGCCACCGCCGCCCAGTTTGGATACACCGAGGCCCGCCGCCGCCTCAAGCTCCACACGCCCTATTTTCTGCGCATGACCCTGGAGAACGCCTTCCCTCGCGTCTACTCCACCAACAAATTGTCTAAACGCGGCCTCGCCCAGATGTACGGTCCCTTCCCCTCGCGCCTCGCCGCCGAGCGCTACTGCGACGCTGTACTCGATCTCTTCAAGCTCCGTCGCTGCTACGAAGATCTCGCGCCTTACCCGGACCACCCCGGCTGCGTCTACGGCGAGATGAACAAGTGCATCGAGCCCTGCAAACAGGCCTGCACCCCCGAGGAGTATGCCGCCGAGTCCGCAGCCGTAAAGAAGTTCTTCGACACCCGCGGCGAGAGCATGATCATCGCCATCGGCCTCGAGCGCGAAGAGGCCTCCTCCGCGATGAAGTTCGAGAAGGCCGCCGCCCTGCACGCCCAATGGCAGAAGGTAAAAGCGGCACAGGCGCTCGCCGACTGGATCGTACGCCCGATCCCGCGACTGAAAGCGATCATCGTCCAGACAGCCGCGCAGGAGACGGAGCACGCGGAACAAGCGGCCGCGTTCCTCCTCAACGGCGGGTGCATCATCGGCCCCGAGCGCCTCTCCACTCTAGGCGTCCGCGCCGTTCGCGAGCAGACCAGCGTCGGCAGCTCCCTCTTCGCGCAACCTCTCATGCTGCAGGCCGTTCCGCTCGAAGGCGAGTTCACCGCCTCCGACTCGCCGGAGAATCGCGCCGCTTACGTCCTATCTCTCCTCGAAAAACGAGCCGAACCATCGAGTGATCTCGCTCTTCTGAGCGACCATCTCTCGCTCCTGCGCCGCTGGTACTATCGTCCCGAAAAGCAGCGTAACGGCGAGATCTTCTTCCCTAACGAAGACGGAGGCGACAAGGGCGCATGGCCCATCCGCAAGATCCTCCGCGGCGCTGCCCGCATGGTCCTCGGCGATCCCAGGCCGATGGCCGAAACCCAACGCGACGCCGCCAAGGAAGCCGCAACGGGCATCAAAACCAAAATCCTCCACGAAGGCCGCCCAGACGTCGAAAGAGTCGTGCCCGTTTTGCCGAAGACTCGTTAGCAGGTAGCCTGGAAAGCTGTCGAACATGGCAAGCTCGTCCCGACAGAGGGCGTGACAGTATGCAAGAATGCTCCGGTAGGATTATTGTCTCTCTGTATTCATTCTTGCTCCATGGAGCTGCCAGATGCCCGAAGAAGTAGCCGCTAAACCGCTTACCTACGACGTTAAACGTGAAGGTGAAACTGCCGTTGTGAAGTGCCACGGTCGCTTGGTGGCGGGTCTCACGGATGGCTTTTACCAGGAACTGAAAGCAGTCGCCTCCAGCAGCAAGGTGTTGGTGCTCGATCTCGAAGACCTGACCTATGTGGACAGCATGGGGCTGGGGACGATTGTGCGGCTGTATGCTCACGCGAAGGGCGCAGGTTGCGAGTTCCAGCTGCTTCACCTCGGCAAGCAGTTGCGGAATCTGTTGAAGATGACCAATCTGCTGTCGACCCTCGCCTCTGCGGAGGAGCATGGGATTACGGTTGCCTAAGCCCTGATCACGCGGTGTGGCGACGCAGCCGAGAGATCGCTGGAAGGTCAGTCGTTCGTTCGAGGCAGTTGCCGATATCGTGCCTGTCGTTCTCAGGATCGGAGACCGAAGTTGAACCGTATGGAGTTCGGGCAGCTACACTGATCGACGATGCCTATGATCACTCGTCGAAGCTTCCTGGCAAACACCTCCCTGGCCGCATGTTCTCTCAGCACCCGACATCTTTTCGCATACACTGCCGTCACGCCCACCATCGTTCGCACACCAGTCGGAACCTTGCGTGGCGAAAGCAGCGATGGAGTCCGCGTCTTCCGCGGCGTTCCCTTCGCCGAACCACCTGTGGGGCCTCTGCGCTTTCTCCCAACGGAAAAAGTGGCGCCCTGGAACGGCGAACGTGATGCAACTAAGTTCTCCGCCGCCGCCATGCAGCATAAACAGCTGGAGGTGCCGCACAGCGAAGACTGCCTCTACCTGAACATCTGGGCGCCCGAAGGCAGCGGACCATTCCCCATCTTTGTATGGATTCACGGTGGAGGCTTCACCGACGGTCACGCCTTCGAGCCTATGTATGACGGCACGGACTTTGCCCGCGAAGGCATCATCAGCATCTCCGTCGAGTATCGCCTCGGCGTCTTCGGCTTCCTCGATTACGAACCCCTCCTCGGTCAGCAATACGCCGGAACCGCGAACAACGCACTGCGTGACCTGATGACCGCGCTCTCGTGGATACAGGAGAACATCAGTGCTTTCGGCGGCGATCCTGCTCGCGTAACTATTGGCGGTGAATCTGCGGGAGCCAAGCTGACCGGTACGTTGATGGGCATCCCGTCAGCCCAGCCGTTGTTTCACCAGATGATCTCCGAAAGCGGCGGAGCCGAACGTATTTGGGATCGTGCGGCGAGCGCTGACATCTCAAAAGGTTTCGGCGATCTCTGGCAGAAGCAGTCCGGCAACACCATAGCGAATCTGAAGACGGCAGCAGGAACCGCATTAATCCAGGCCCAGCAGCAGTTCATCGAAACCTGGCCGCAGCACTTCCCGCTACGCGCCGAGCTCGATGGAACTCTTATCCCGCAACTTCCCGTCGAAACCATCGCCAGCGGTTCAACTCGTGGCAAGAGGCTACTCATCGGCACCAACCGAGAAGAGAGCGCTATCTTCATCGGTCCGCATCCTGCGAAAGATCCAATGCCGATTCAACTCGGCAACATGAGCGTCGAAAAGTTCAACGCTGTCTATCAACAGTACAAGGACATCTATCCCCAACTCAGCGTCGAGCAGCTCCGTATTCGCGCCGTCACGGCAGAGGAGTACTGGATCCCTTCCATCCGGGTCGCAGAGGCGCATCTCATAGGCGGCGGCAGCGCGTACGTCTACGAGTTGGAGTTCCAGGAGACCAGCGGCAGGCTCAAAGGCAACGCCTATCACTCGCTCGATGTCGGCATGGTCTGGAATCATCCGAACAAGCAGGTTGCGGATGCCGCATCTGAAGCCGCCCTGGGCAAGCAGATGCATGCCGCCTGGTCCGCCTTCATCCGCGGCGAAACTCCAGCCGCGCCAGGACTTCCCGCGTGGCCGCTGTACAACGAACAAAGCCGAGCGACCATGATCTTCGGAGCCAAGGCCAGCTCCGAAAGCCGCGTGGAACAAGCGCCGCAAGCAGCCGAACTCAAGCTATGGAACGAAACTCCGTAAGACTCCAATGGCTCACGAACCCCTCCGGCGATCACAGGCCGGGTCACTCGCTGCGCCACTGGTAAACTCTACTCAGGAGCGAACCCCGTGATCGAACTGGCAGCATCCATTCTCGCCGCAGACTTCGCCCACCTCGCCGACGAAGTCGCCCTCGTGGAGCTCGGCGGAGCCACCCTCCTCCACGTCGACATCATGGACGGCCACTTCGTCCCCAACATCACCTTCGGCCCACCCGTCGTCAAGGCCCTCCGCCCCATCACCAGGCTCCCCCTCGACTGCCACATGATGGTCGATAATCCCGACGACTTCATCCAGGACTTCGCCGAGGCCGGCGCCGACATGATGAGCGTCCACCAGGAGGTCTGCCGCCACCTCCACCGCACCCTCCAGCAGATCGTCCTCCACGGCATGCTCCCTGCCGTCGTCCTCAACCCCGCGACTCCGGTCGATACGTTGATAGAAGTCCTTCCGATGCTGCACCATGTGCTGGTCATGAGCGTCAATCCCGGCTTCGGTGGTCAGAAATTTCTGCCCCTGGCGCTCGACAAGATCGCCCATCTGGCCGAACTGCGGGAGGAGATGGGCCTCAACTTTCGTATTGAAGTTGATGGCGGCGTCGCTCACGATACCGTCGCCCAGGTCGTCGAAGCAGGAGCCGACATGCTCGTCGCCGGCTCGGCCATCTTCCGCCCCGGCAAAACCGAGCAGAACGCCGTGGAATTTCTCAAAATCGCCCGGGCAGCCGGCTCTGTACAAGTGGCATAAGCGCGGCCGAAGTCGCGCGAGTAGTAAGGTTCAGACAGGAACGATTAGAATAGAACACAGCCTGAGCGCCCAGTCGCGCGAGGCGGATGGGGTCTACAGCGGATGAACAAGCGTTCTTTCTTTCCAACTCTCAGGGCCGGTACGCTGGCCGGAGTCGCAATCGCCAGCCTGATGTTCGGCTCGCTCGGAGCCCTGGCACAGGTGACCGGCTCGTCCCAGACGACCACCGACGCCACCGGTCAGCAGCACGAGAGCGTGACCCTCTCCGCAACCCCGGATAACAAAAAAGACAAAGTCGTCCCGTCCAAGGACACCAAAAAAGAGCTCCGCAAAGAAAAGACTATGAAGCCGGCCGATAAGCCCGACGCCAAGCTTCCCGACAAGGTCCTTTACGATAAAGCCGTCGACGCGACCAAGCGCGGACACTACGACGTCGCCCGTCTCGACCTGCAGACGCTGCTCAACACTTACCCTGACTCGCAATATCAGATGAAGGCCAAGCTCGCCATCGGCGACAGCTGGTACAAGGAGGGCGGCACCGCAGCCCTCACCCAGGCCGAGCAGGAGTACAAGGACTTCATTACCTTCTTCCCCAACGCACCAGAGGCTGCTGAAGCCCAGATGCGTGTCGGCGACATCTACTTCCGTCAGATGGACAAGCCCGACCGCGACTACGCCAAGGCCGTCCACGCCGAAGAAGAGTACCGCCTGATGCTGCAGCAGTTCCCCGAATCCACTCTGGTGCCTCAGGCCAAGCAGAGGCTGCGCGAGGTGCAGGAGGTCATGGCCACCCGCGAAGCAAACATCGCAGCCTTCTACCAGACCCACAACAACTATCCCGCGACAATCGCACGCTTCCAGACCGTGGTCGATACCTATCCGCAGTACAGCCACATGGACGACGTTCTTGTCGGTCTCGGCGATGCGTATGAGGCTGAAGCGCGGTTCGTTCGCACCATGAAGCTCCCCGAAGCCGGCAAGGCAAAGCTCGAAAAGATCTACGACGACCAGGCCATCGACGCCTACAGTAAGGTGATTCTCGAGCACTCGGCCTCGCCCCACGTAGAAGACGCTCGCGACCGTCTCGATGCGATGAACGTCAAGATTCCGCAGCCCACACCCGAACAGATTGCTGCCAGCGTCGCGCTCGAAAACAGTCGTAGGCAGTACCGTTTGCAGGATCGAGCACGTCTCCTCGTCCTTCACCAGCCAGACGTTGTCATGGCAGCTCGTGACGGAGAGCCGACCCTCGCCGACCCCGCTCCCACGATCGCACCCCACGTCGTGAACCAGATCAAGACCGACTTCAATGACGCGCTGACTCCCAACGCACCTGCCGCTGCGAAGCCCGCGACGACAACGGCCGATGCAGCCACTCCCGCAGCAGACACTTCAGCTCCGGCTGCGCCCGCCGCGCCGCTGGCCCTGTCGGACGTCCCTGCTGCCGACGGCGGTGCCGCCAGCGGAGCATCGTCGACGACCAGCATCTCGGGCGCTGCGCCAACGCCGCCTGCTTCTTCTGGCAGCCGCATCGGCGGAGTCGAGATTCTCAACTCAGGCGCCTCCGGAACCACCGTACCCGACAACGGCGGCCTGAAGGTAGTCGGACCGACGAACTCCACCCCTCTTCCCGCGGCTGAAAAGGCCGCGGCTGCCCTCGACGCGGTCAACGATATCAAGCCCGGAACCCAGTCCGCAGCACAGGCAGGCAACGCCAACGGAAAGAACAAGAAGCCAGAGTTCGATAAGAGCGATGAGTCCGACAGCAAGCACAAGAAGAAGAAGGGCTTGAACAAGCTGAACCCCTTCTAACTGCCTGCTTCAAGCGGTCACAGGAAAGCCAAAAAGGATGCAGCCACAAGCCGCATCCTTTTTCTGTCTCGAAACCCCCTCCATTCAGGAGGTCTGATTGACTGCGATGCGCCGCCGCACCTGCGGCACAAACAATGCCGAAAGCAGCAGCAAAACCAGCACTCCCAGCAAAATCGAAAACAACGGGCTCAACGAGACTCGTGGGTGCGCGCTGACTTGTCCGTGCGCCAGCGGCACATGCGAGAGATGCCCGCCCAGCACATAGGCACTTCCCCCGAACGATTCGTCACTCTCGTACACCGCGTTACCGCCCAACACCGTGGTATCGCCGCCGATCCGCGCCTGCGAATCGACCACCGCGTTACCCCCAGCACGGTGGCGCCCTTCTCCACATGTCCGGTCACGTTCAGGCTGCCGAACAGCACAATGACGCGTCCCGTCAGGTCGCCCTCCACCTGCACCGAGCAGAAGATACACATCGCATTGTGCACCTGCTGGCCCGAAGCGACATAAATGTCCTCGCCGACATAAGCTCGATTGCCCGGCGACTGAGCCAGCGCGGCCGAGGCAAAAAGAAGCGTAACGACGAGGCTGCGGAGCGCAAAGTTCGGCAAAGTTCCCCCAGAAGACAACAGCATGCAGGAGGTGGTACGCATACACCACGAGACAGGTTCCCTGATCTTCGTAACCGTACCCAGCTTTGGCCCCAACAGCCCGGTTCAGAATCCGCGCCCTCTCGGATAAACCGGGAACTGGTACCGGTTGCGCCGAACGATATATACGATCAGCCAGATCAGCCCCGCAAGGATCAGGAACGGAGCGAGCGGCAGCAGAAGCCATACGCGTCCCGGCAGAACCGTCTGCTCCCCATGAATCGCAGCCCCGTTACCCAGTTTCAACTCTCCCGCAGCAATCGCTACATCGCCACCGACTGACGCATCCTGGCCCATCTCGAGATCGCCGCCAAGCGAAGCCACATCACCCGAGATACCCCTCCCGGAATCCACTATCACCGATCCCAGGAAAGTAGCGATATCGCCCTTCACCTCACCGTGCACTCGCACCGTACAAAACGCACAGGCGATATCCCCCGCTGTCTCTCCATCCGCAATCGTAATATCGTTTCCAACACTGGCGCGATCCTCCGAAGATCGGGCAAAGGCGGGTGTATAAGCAACTGTCAACAGAGCAACGGCGAACAGCAGTCTACGCATGAAAAACCTCGTGGGCTAGTGTACGGTGATCGATGCCTTCGGTCTGCCGTTTTTCCTGGAGCTCAGCCAAATCGCCCGCATCAGCGAGGAAGGCCGCTCAATGCTACCCTTAAAGCACCGATGAGCCAGGAACTTCCAAAAGCATACGATCCGTCCGTTATCGAACAACGCTGGGCCGAGTACTGGGTCAAGGAACATCTGTTTGACGTTCCGACCCCCGAAACTACGCACGACGCGCAAAAGAAGTTCACCATTCTTTTGCCGCCCCCCAACGTCACCGGCCGCCTCCACATGGGCCACATGCTCAACCAGGCGGAGATGGACATTCTCACCCGCTGGAACCGCATGCGCGGCGAGACCTCCCTCTGGGTCCCCGGCACCGATCACGCCGGCATCGCCACCCAGATGATGGTCGAGCGCCAGCTCAAAGAAGAAGGCAAGACCCGCCAGGAACTTGGCCGATCAGCCTTCGTCGAAAAGGTCTGGGCCTGGCGCGAGCTCTACGGCGGCGCAATCCTCGACCAAATGAAGCGCCTCGGAGCCTCCGTCGACTGGGCCCGCGAGTACTTCACCATGGACGAGAAGCTCTCACCCGCTGTCAAAGAGGCCTTCGTCCGCCTCTGGGAGCAGGGCCTCATCTATCGCGGAGCCTACATCGTCAACTGGGACCCCGTCGCCCAGACCGCCGTCTCCGACCTCGAAGTCGAGCACGAGGAGCGCCTCGGCAAGCTCTATCACATCCGCTACCCGCTAGCTGACGGCACTGGCTCAATCGTCATCGCCACCACGCGCCCCGAGACCATGCTCGGTGACGTCGCCGTGGCCGTAAACCCAACCGACGAGCGCTACCTCGCCCTGCAAGGCAAACTCGTACGCCTCCCTCTCAGTGGCGTCAACGGCCAACCCGACCGCGAGATCCCCATCCTCGCCGACGACTGGGCCAAGCCCGAGTTCGGCACCGGAGCCGTCAAGGTCACGCCCGCGCACGACCCCAACGACTTCGCCATCGGCCAGCGTCACAACCTGCCCAGCCCCAGCATCCTCGACGAGACCGCGCACGTCCTCCTCGCCGGCTCGCCTTATCACGGCCTAGACCGCTACGCCGCCCGCGAACGCATCGTAGCCGACCTCGAAGCCCAGGGCCTGCTCGTAGCAGTCAAAGAGCACACCAACGCCATCGGCCTCTCGCAACGCACCGGCGTCGTCATCGAGCCCCGCCTCTCGCAACAGTGGTTCATCAAGATTCAGCCGCTCGCCGACAAGGCCATCGAAGCCGTCGACAAGGGCTACATCAAGTTCACGCCCGACCAGTACCGCAAGACCTACGACGAGTGGATGAAGAACATCCACGACTGGTGCATCTCCCGCCAGCTCTGGTGGGGCCATCGCATTCCCGCGTGGCACTGCAAAGCCTGCACCGCCATCACCGTCTCTCGCGACACACCGACGCACTGCGCCACCTGCAACTCCGCCGACATCACGCAGGAGACCGACGTCCTCGACACCTGGTTCTCCTCCGGCCTGCTTCCCTTCACCGTCTTCGGCTGGCCTAATCCAAACCCCGACACCGGCATGCCGGATCTCACACCCGATCTCGCCGCCTTCTACCCGACGCAGCTCCTGGTCACCGGCTTCGACATCCTCTTCTTCTGGGTCGCCCGCATGATCATGCTCGGCACTCACTTCATGCTCGACGTCCCCATGCCCGACGGCAGCAAGCGCGAGTTGAAAGACGCCGTCCCCTTCCGCGAGGTCTACATCCACGGCCTCGTCCGCGACGCCAACCGCGAGAAGATGTCCAAGACCAAGGGCAACGTCATCAACCCCATCGACATCATCGAGCGCTTCGGGACCGACGCCGTCCGCTTCACCCTCGCCAGCATGGCCTCCCCCGGCACCGATATCGCCTTTTCAGAAGCCCGCACCGAAGGCTACCGCGCCTTCGCCAACAAGATCTGGAACGCCGCCCGCTTCCTCTTCATGAACGTCGACCGCGCCCGCGAAGCCGGCTACAACATGACCATGCGCGAGAGCGGCACCGTCCCTTCGCTCCCCGACGACACTCCACTAGAAACCCGGTGGATCTTCTCGCGCCTGTCAGCGGTCTCTGTGGAAGTCGATCGCGCCCTCGCCGACTATCGCTTCGACGAAGCCGCCAACGCCATCTACCAGTTCTTCTGGGGAGAGTTCTGCGACTGGTACCTCGAGCTCGCGAAACTCCGTCTCGACTTCACCGAAGGCGCACAGAAAAACCCAACCACCGCGCTCACCCTAGCCTCACTCGTAGGCGTCTTTGAGAGCGCCCTGCGTCTCCTCAGCCCCTTCATGCCCTTCCTCACCGAAGAGATCTGGCACGCGCTCTACGAAGGCAAGCCTCCCGCGAAATCCATCGCGCTCACTCGCTACCCGCAGGCCAACGACTTCCCCGCCGACCCAGTAGCCGAGAGCGCGATGAAGACCCTGCAGGATCTCATCGTCACCGTACGCGGCCTGCGCAAAGAGCTCGGCGTCCCCGAAAAAGAATCCACCCCAATCACCATCCACGCAGGCAATCGCGTCATAGCACTCGCCGACGCCAACGCCGACGTCCTCTCCCGCATGGCCCGCGTTGCAGCTGTAGAGTTCGCCAGCGAATCTCTTACAGGCAGCAACGCCCGCTCCACCGCCGACTTCGACGTAGCCGTAATCTACGAGCGCCAGATCGACGTAGCCGCTGAACGCGAACGCCTAACCAAAGACCTCGCGAAGTACGAAAAGGGCCTGGCCTCCGCGGACAAGCAACTCAACAACGAAACCTTCATGTCCAAAGCCCCCGCCCACATTGTCGATGGCCTGCGCAAACAACACGCCGAAACCAGGACCTTGCACGACAAAACAAGGGCAGCGCTGGATTCGCTGCCCTCCGTCTAGCTGCAAAAAAACCTCAAGAACTCCCGTCGCGACGAACCCGCGAGGCCCGCAGGCTTTTGCCCATCAAACGCGCGCTTTGGCTTCCGCTGTCTGGGGCGTGGTGGAAAGTCCAAGCTGCTCCATCAAGGTCATCAGGTTCCAATCCGACCACTGTTCGACGATCTTTCCGCCCTCTATCCGATGGATCGAGGTGCCCGAGACCGTGGCCGTGCGGTTGGTCGGAGCCAGACCAAGGAACTCTCCCTTGTGAGTCCCTCGAGTCGTCCAGTGATTCACAACCTCATTTCGTTCAGCGATCGTATCGTCGATTGAAAATTTGATATCGGGGAACCCGATCCTGCACATCTCAATGTGCCGCTTCAGGTTATCCGCTCCCGAGGTAAGAGCGGGAAAAACCGGGTCATGAAGCTTGCATCCGCTTGCGACAAGTTCGCGGATCGAGTCCATCTTCCCTTGGTTCCAGCACTCCTCCATGAACCTCTCCGCGATTTGTTTGTTCTCCATGGTCTGTTTGTCATCTGTAGCCATAGCCAAATCCTCCTTATGGAACGGGGATTATAGACCCCATCGCACCAAGCTTGAAAATGCCCCTCGACTGACCGACTGTTGACAACAAGATGCAAGCGCCCGATCACCCGAGTCCAGATGCAAGTCCTCTACCACCGCAACATCGACGTTCTCGCCAAAGCCCCCGCGCACATCGTCGACGGCCTGCGCCAACAACACGCCGAAACCAAAATCCTTTACGACAAAACCAAATCCGCACTCGACGCACTCCCACTCAGCTAACAAGAAAGAAAGGCGGGACTAATCTCCCGCCCTCAACTCCAGCTATTTAACAAGAAAATAGTTAACCGTCACAGTCGTATTCACCGTCACATGCTTTCCCTTGACGAGATACGGAGTCCAGCGCCACTCCTTTACCGCAGCGAGCGCACTCTCATCGTAATCAGATCGCAACCCCTTCCTCACCCGCACGTCGCTCGGCACTCCCTCCTCGTCCACAATCACGTCAAGAACGACGGGCCCGTTCAGCGTATCCTTCTTCTCCTTCGCCTGCGCCGGGTACACCGGAGGCCTTTTATAGACAGCGTCCATCTTTTGCGCGGGTATCGTCACCCTCGCTGAACTCGCGTCCTGTGCCACTGCCGCAGGCGCAGGCGCCGACACCTCCATCCGCAATCCCAACGCGGATGCGCATGTCACCAGCCCCACGAACCCACAAGCCGAGGCTGTCAACAACCTCCGCACTCCTCGCAACTCCGCACGTCTTTCGCTCAGTCGCATAACTCTCCTCTCAAAGCTGTTGGCATCGAAGATTCCGATGGCGTGTAGTGTCTCGTCCTGCGCGCCCTTCACCAGCAGCGATGCCAGCCGCAGCAGCGATCGTGCATATCTCTCACTCCCTGCGACAGCCCCAGCAGCCATCGCATCGCAAACCATCTCACGGCTCTCCGCAACCCGCGCTCGTGTCAACCAAAGCGCCGGATGATAAGCCACCGGCAGCGACAACATCTCATACGTCAGGTTCTTCACAAAGTCCCGTCGCCGCATATGCGCAAACTCATGTGTCATCACCACGTCGAGATCTTCCTCTGCAATGCTGTCGATGAATCCAGGCGGCACCAGCATCACATCGCTCCAAACACCGACCGTCACCGGCCCGCCGATCACCTCCGACTCCGACACTCGCGCCGACGCGCAACCAAAAACCCGCCCGCATCGCTCCCAACGCTGCATCGCATCGCCAGTCAGCATGACCGCCTTCGCCTGCCGCTCCATCTGCCAGGTCCTGACCATCCTCCATCCCAGCCTTGCCGCAAAGTACAGCACGCTGCACCCGTAGGTCACCGCCACAACAGCCAGCACCTCATTCGAAAGCCACGCCATGCTCAGGCCACTCGTCACACCGGCACCAACGGCAACCCGTACCTCCCCGCCAGCCCCGCTCGATCGGCGCAGAATCAACCCAACGATCTCGTGAATCAAGCCTCCTGGCCGAAACCGGCATGCAGGCAACACCACCTGCAACAGGAGAGCGATCACCCACACGCGATGCTCCAGATCTGGTCCGCTCCGTCGCGCCATTCGCGCCGCGATCCACCCCGCTGCGAAGATAACAGGCACCTGCCACAACGAGTTCAACAGATACCCCAACACCCATCCCCCAGGTGCGCTCATCCCTCGCCTCCTTTCTTCTCCAACATCTTGCTCAGCCGTGCAATCTGCTTCGCATCGATCTGTTTGGTTTTGATCAGACTCATGACCAGCTCTTCGCTCGACCCGCCGAACATCCGCTCCACCAGATCCCGCACCGCATGGCCCGACGCCGCTGCTTCACTCACCGTCGCGCTGTACTCGAACGACCGTCCCACGAGAGTGCGCTTCAGCTTGCCCTTCTTCTCAAGAATGTTCAGCATCGTCTGCACCGTGGTGTAAGCCAGCCGCTGCTTCAGGCTCTCCTGCACCGCGCTTACGTTGCTTGCCCCCAGCCTCCAGATCGCCTGCATGATCTGCAGCTCCAGCTTCGTCAACGTGTCCTTCTTGCCTCGGCCCATCGCCTATCTCCTAAGTAATTAGGAAAATAGGCCGCGTGTCCGGACCTGTCAACTAAAAACTTAGGATTTAGACACAGATTGAGAGGAATAAACCTCGCGTATCCCCGAAGCACTCATCCTTCACACATTCAACCGCATTCACCCGGCCGTGATCTTCGCTGGCCGCACCGACACAGCCGCCACCAGAAACAAAAGAGCAGCCACAGCCGACAACACCGCAGGCACAATCGAAAAGTACCGCAGAGACAGCACAAAACCCACGCACTGCAGCACGAACATGGCCCATCCAATCGGGCGCGCTCTCATCTCACCAGCGCCAGCCATCGACCCCAGCGTCCAGGCCAGCCACGCGCTGAAAACATCGAACGCGGAGATAGACAGCCCAAAGCCGGTATAGAACCCGCCATAGCTGAACGTCTCGCGACCCGCAGATAAACGCACACTGTTCATCGCCTCCCACACGGCGCGGCCCTCCGCCGTATCCGGACGGAAGGCCAGAAAGCCGTACGTATGACCCACTGCAAACAGCAGCATCAGCACAGCCGCAGCGCGGAACCACACTACCGCTCTCACGACGCCTCGTCCGCCTTGGCTCCAAACATCCCAAGCAGAGCTCCCCATCCGCCCTCGGCGTTCACCTGTTCGCGCATCTTCGCGCCTCCCACGCCGTGGCGATGCAGATTGCGATGCTCCAGTTCCACCAGCGTCGTGCCGTCATCGGCCGGGGTAAACCTTATCTCCACCTCGCTGCACCTGCTCAGATCCGGTTCGAACTGCCAGTCCGGCTTTATCTGCCACGCCATCACAAACAGGTGAGGCGGCTCCCACGTCAGCACCGAGCCCCACGGACAGTTGGTCCCGTCCTCCTGTTCGCTATAGATGGCGCCCATCGGCCTGCCTTCGATCACAACGCGCTTCAAGGGCGAGCTGCCGATATGGTGCGTCCTTGGCCACCAGCTGTCCATCTCCTCGGTAAAGACGCGGAAGGCGCGGGCTGCATCGGCTCGCACGCGAATACTCTTGCGTACAGGCTCGATCACCTGAGCCTCTACCTCCATCGTCATCGTGTCCTGCGTATTCAGTTGTCTCTCCGGCATATTATTTCTCCTCTACCTTCGCTTGAAATGCTTCCAGGGCCTCGCCCCAGAAGTTGTCCAGATACGATCGCAGCGCAGCAAATCCCTTCGGATCCAAACTGTAATACCGTCGCGTTCCTGCCGCCTCATCGCGCACCAGCTTCGCCTCCTTCAGAACCCGCAGATGCTGCGAGACCGCCGGCCTGCTCACCGTCAAACCTCGCGCCAGCTCTCCCACTGGCAGCGGACCCCGGCGGAGCCTCTCCAACAACAGTCTCCGCGTCACATCGCCAAGTGCATCCAGCTGCTGTTGTCCGTAAGTATTCACTTACGGTAAGCTAATACTTACATAGACAAAGAGTCAAGCCTATTTTCTAAGAAATTTTCACTCCCTTATACCTTCCAGAACTGCACCCTCCTCCAACGAATCTTCCCCGGCGGCATTGTCACAATAAAGCCATAGTGGGGCAGTCTTTTCACCAGAACCCCAGCGATTTATCATGGAGGGTATGCCTTTTCCGATCAAAGTCTGCGCCATCTGCTCCGAAGAGTTCGAGCTAAAGCCGGATAAGCCCGGCTTCGCCAATCGTTGTCCGGAGTGCAGCGCCGAAGAGTCAACCGACCCCGTCACCAGGCAACGCATGGACGCCGACGAGCGCAAAAACCAGACCGAAGCCAACGCCGCCCGTCGCCAGGCGATGCGCGAACTCCTCTATCGCAAAGACAGCTAACGCTTCCCGCTTTTATCAGGTAAAACTTGTCTTCAGGACGCTTTGCTGCGACGAGGTGCTGAATGAAGCGACGAGAGTTCCTGACCACCGCGGGCGCAGCAGCCCTTGCGCTCACCCTGGACAGCACGTACGCCGATGCGCGACCAGTCCCTACCCCAGCTTCCCCGCTCCAACCGCCCCCTACCGCACAATCAGCAACTCCGACATACGTGATTCTCGGCGTTCCCCTTCGTGCGGGTTCGCTCTATCCCGGAAACGAGAACGACGCTCAGGCCTACCGCGACGCCGACCTGGTAAAGCGGCTCAACGATGCCGGTCGCAACGCCATCGACGCCGGCAATCTCCCGATACCCAGCTATCTTCCCCATCACTCCGTTCCTCCCATCAGAAACTGGCCAGCTCCGCGAATCGTCTGGGATCTCCTGAGCGAGCATCTGACCGAGATACTCAAACAACCCGGACAAACTCCGCTCTTGATCGGTTGCGACTGCAGCGTCGTCGTAGGAACCGCACAAGCCCTAAGCAAAGCCACATCAAACGACATCCACGTCCTCTACATCGACGGAGATTGCGACGACGCCGCGCCCATCTCTTCCCGCAGTTCGAGCGCCGCCACCTGCGCGGTCTGGTTTCTCACTCATGACTCCGCGTTCTGGAACGGTCCCCCGCTCAAACCTTCGCAGGTGTCCTTCGTGGGATGGACCACCCCTTCGCAGTCGCCGCAAACAGGCATTCAGTCCACCTCTCTGGCCGATCTGCGGCGCATCGGGATTCGACAATCGGCGCAGCAGATCCTCGCAGCGATCCCACCCTCCGCAGCAATCCTTTTGCACCTGGACATTGACGTCTTCCGCGGAAGCGACCTGACTGCCATCTACTTCCCGCACGAAGAGGGACTCAGCCTCGAAGAAGGCAAAGAGTTGATCGGCATACTGCTTCACGATTCCCGCATTCGTCACATCGAAATCAGCGAATATGCTGCTCTCCGGGACGTCGGTCAGAACTCCGTACACCAGCTGGTCCAGATCCTCGTCGACAAGCTGCCTCCCTCGAAGCCAAAGGCGACCTCTCCATGCTGACCGCGAAGCCGCAGGCCAACAGTCCATCGCTGCTATTGCGCGGAGTCCGCAAAACGTTCGCTGACGTCGTCGCCGTCAACCGCCTCGATCTCGAGGTCACACCCGGCGAGTGTTTCGGTCTGCTCGGCCCCAACGGCGCGGGCAAGACGACTACGATCGAGATCTGCGAAGGCCTCACCGCGCCCGACAGCGGCGTCGTCGAGCTCCTCGGCCTCAACTGGCGCACCAACGCAGACGAGCTTCGTCAACGCATCGGCCTGCAGTTGCAAGAGACCCAGTTCTCCGAGAAGATGACTGTCGAAGAGACTCTGCGCCTCTTCCGCAGCTTCTTCCGCCGCGGCATCACCGTCGAAGACTCCATCAAAACCGCGCAACTCGAAGAAAAGCGCACCGCCCGCGTCGGCACCCTCTCAGGCGGCCAGAAGCAACGCCTCGCCATGGCCTGCGCCCTCGTCGGCGATCCGGAGCTGCTCTTCCTCGACGAACCCACCACCGGACTCGACCCCCAGGCGAGGCGCAACCTCTGGGACCTCCTCGACCGCCTCAAGCAGGAGGGCCGCACCATCATCCTCACCACGCACTACATGGACGAGGCCGAGCGCCTCTGCGACCGCGTCGCCATCATGGATCACGGCCGCATCATCGCGCTCGACACCCCGCCGAAGCTCATCGCCTCCGTCGGCGGAGAGCACATCGTAGAGTTCGCCGCCATCAGTCACGACCACGGAGCTGGTCAGGTCGACCCAGCTCTCCTGACTGCGATTGAGGGAGTAGCCTCTCACCGCCTCACTGCCGGCATCCATCAGATCTCCGTACGCGAGCTGCATACCGCCGTGCCGAAGATCTTCTCCGTGCTCGCCTCGCAGGGGCTCCATCTCAGCGAGTTTCGCACCCACTCCGCGACACTCGAAGATGTCTTCGTAGGCCTCACCGGAAGGAACCTGCGCGATGAATAAGCTGGAGTTCAGCAGCCTCTATCAACTCACGATGATGCGCTTCCGTCTCTTCCTGCGCGAGCCCGAGGCGATCTTCTGGATCTTCATCTTTCCCATCCTCCTCGCCGCCGGCCTCGGCATCGCCTTTCGCAACCGCCCGCCAGACGTTCTTCAAGTCGGCGCAACCACGCTGCAACTAACTCAGGCGCTCAACACCGACAACTTACTCACGTCCACCACAATGGACGAGGCCACAGGCACGCAGGCGTTAGCCACAGGACGCATTCTGCTCCTCGCCGTTCAACGACCCGACACGACCGTCTACCAGTACGACTCCACCAACCCGGACGCGCGAACCGCCAAACTCCTCGCCGACCGCGCCATTCAAACCGCAGCCGGCCGACACGACGCCCTCCCCGCCAAAGAGGAGTTGGTGCACGAGACCGGCTCACGCTACATCGACTTCGTAGTCCCGGGCCTGCTCGGAATGAACCTCATGGGATCGGCCATGTGGGGCATGGGATTCGCCATCGTAGACGCGAGACAAAAGAAACTCCTCAAGCGTCTCGTCGCCTCGCCCATGCCTCGCTGGCAGTTCCTCGCATCGTTTCTCCTCTCGCGTCTGGTCATGCTCGTCATCGAAGTCGCCGCCTTCCTCGGCTTCTCCCGCCTCGTCTTCGGAGTGCCCTTCCGCGGATCGATCGCACAGCTCTCCCTCCTCTGCGTCCTCACCTCCCTTGCCTTCTGCGCCATCGGCCTGCTCACCGCCTCCCGCGCCAAAACCATCGAAGCCGTCTCCGGACTCATGAACCTCGTGATGTTTCCCATGTGGATCTTCTCTGGATGCTTCTTCTCCTCCACTCGCTTTCCCGCAGTCGTCCAACCCCTGATCCGGGCCCTGCCTCTCACCGCCGCCATCGACGCCATGCGAGGAAACATGCTCCAGGGCATGACCCTGCAACATCTCCTCGCCCCGGTAGCCATCCTCCTGGCCTGGCTCATCATCCCCTTCGCCATCTCCCTCCGCATCTTCCGCTGGCGCTAGTTATCGAGGGACGAAAACTATACGGAAAAACCGGTGGTGTGTCAGCTTCGAGTCCGGCCCAGAAGCTGCCGAAAACCCGTTTTGCGGGAAAAGGGTTTGGTAGGCTGTGCCTATGCAGGAGTCGAGTCCATCAAGATCAGCCATGCAGCCGACGAGAATGTCTGTTGGCGCGCAACCGATAGCATTTCTTGTCGCGAGTGTAGTTGGAGCGATTCTTTACGTGTTCGCGGCGTCGCGCGGTAGCTGGGCAATTCCAGAGGAACGGGCGGCGGGAATAAACACGACGACGGGCGAACCATTTGTCTGGTTCCTCAGCCTTCTTCCGATTGTCGCAATATTTTTGGTGATCAATATCGCTTGGACGATCATTCTCGCGCACCGACATTGGAGCGGTGGCCGCTTTTGCTGTTGGCAGCGGTCGTCTGGCTAGCGGCCATTGTGATCGATTTCGCACACCACTGAGCCGACATCCCGGGAAGTCTTAGTGCAAGTCCGCCTTCCGGCAAGCTCGAAACTGATCGGGTGCCCTGGTAGTCGAAGTTGCCGCAATGTATGGTCCGCCGTCTGACTGCAAGGGAAAAGTTGGTGGATGAAGAAAGTCTGCGTCAATGTATCCGACCTGTTGTGTGGAGAGGTGTCTCCTGGCCATGATGAGATACGCCGCGTACCTGTCCTTCGAAACCCCTCGGCCGTGTAAGGGCCATTTGAGCAAACAGGCTTCAGGTGCGCCGTTTTGACTGTTCTTTCATCCTTACTTGTCCGGTGCAGACCTCGGTGGGAGAACTTGATCTTGATGGTTACTCTTGCCTACGCAGCAGCTGGCTCTTGAACTGCCCGATAGTCCTGGCCACTCGATAGCACCGCCCATGCGATCCGCGCGAGCTTGTTGGCTGCCGCGACGATGAGCACGTTGCGTGGGGCTCTCGTTTCAAGAGCCGTCATCCACGCTCCCATGGGAATCCGCTCTCGCTTGCAGCGTAAGACCACGGCGCGTGCTCCATGGATGAGGGATCTTGCGTAAGTAGCGATTGCCTCGCTTACTGATGCCGTAGAGCTTTGCTTTGCCGCCAGTCGAGTACTGCTTCGGCACCAGTCCCATCCAGGCGGCGAACTCTCGCCCCTTGTGGAACGCAGCGCCGTTGCCGATCGAAGCCACGATCGCTGTTGCGACCAAAGGGCCGATGCCTGGGATCTGCCTGAGCCGTAGGCATGCCGCATCACTGGAAGCGATCAGCTCCACTTCATGGTTCAGATCGACCACCTGCTGCTCAAGATCCTTCCACTCGTTCCAAAGCAGAGCGAGCAGGTTACGCATCCGCGGAGTGAGATCTTCTTCGGCGTTCTCAAGGATCTCAGGCATACGCTCGCGCAGCTTGGCCGGGCTCTTCGCGAACACTAGGCCGCGCTCCAGCAGGAAGGCACGCAACTGGTTGATCACGGACGTTCGTCGTGTGATCAAGCGGTCGCGCACACGATGCAGCGCCTGCAGATCGAGCTGGTCATCTGTCTTGATCGGCACGAAACGCATGTTCTGTCGATCGACAGCCTCCGCGATAGCTTCTGCATCCAGGAAGTCGTTCTTGTTGGACTTCACAAATGGCCTCACGAACTGAGCCGGAATGAGCTTCACGTCATGGCCCTGTTCACGCAGAGCACGACCAAGAAAGTGCGCTCCGGCACATGCCTCCAAGCCGATCAGCGAGCTCTGCAGGTTCGCCGTGAACGTGATCAGCTGCTTCTGGGTGAACTTCTTCTTCAGCAGCACCTTGCCGTTATCGCCGAGCGCCACCAGGTGAAAGGTCGTCTTGCCAAGGTCAATCCCTACCGAACGAATCTGCATATCGATGATCCTCCTTGAACCTGCCTACAAGATCTTCCACCCTACGGTGAAGTTCAAGCGGCGGACCATCTCAGTAACCCCGTTTTCGTGAACTGAGGCTTACGTCTAGATCGGGAATTGGCCCTTGTCGTCCCGTGGGCTTTAGGGCAAGAGCACGTCACGGTAGGAATGCAAATGTTCGAATCGCAAGTGTCCCGAACAGCGAACCGAGGGCACTTGCTTGATGCGGAGTGGCTACTTCACGATAAGTGTCGCTGTAGTCGAATGCGATAGAGAACCGGAGGTTGCGGCAATAGTGAGTGTGTAGGTTTGCGCCGACGAACCTGAACCACCGCTGCTGCTGCACCCCGTCAAGCCTGCAATCATGGCCACGCTGGATAAGCCAAGTACTATCATCCAGCTCATCCTGTTCATGCGCCCCGCAGCTTTGCGCCAGTTACCTGCAAATGGGAGCACGAGCAGACCCAGTGCCACCGGCAACGCGCCTCTGCCAAATGGACTTCTGAGCGGGTGCGCCGCCGATTGGGTTGGCAAGGTGACCAGCAGAATCGCATTTGTGGTTGCAGCACCGGCCGATACTGTAGATGGAGAGAAGACCGCCGTTGCTCCCGTAGGCAACCCGGTCACGCTAAGGCTGACTGCTCCCGGCATTCCCGTGCCACCGAGCGGTGAAATCACGAACGGATAGACCGCCTGTCCACCGGCAGAAGAAGTCACCGAGGGTGTTCCGCTACCGGGCGAGGTGATTGCGAAGTCGCGACTTACCCCACTGGCCTGCCCCAAGCCCTGCACGGAACCCGAGGCAATTACGCTTCCTGAGTTACTCACAAGCTCCACGGAACCGTTGCGAGTTCCTGCCGTCGTCGGTGTAAAGACAACATCCACTGTGCATGTGTCGCCGATGTTGTACTGGGATGATGTTCCATTCGTAGTGCAGCTTCCCGTGCCCGCATCGGCAAAGTCCAGCCCAGTTGCACCTTGGTTAACACTACCGGCGTGCCGATTGTGCCAGCCGTGTCGAAAGTGAAGATCCACGACATCTTCGTGCTGGGGCTGCCAACATTCACCGTACCGAAGTTTCCACCCGACGGCGTCTCCTTCAGAACACGGTCATTAAAGGAATCGGCGATATAAACATTTCCGCTTCCATCCACAGCAACAGCAGAGGGATAATCCAGGTCGTTGCCGATCGTGCTTACGGTGTAGCTTCCCCCGATAGCGTCTCTTTGAACACGTGGCCATTGGGTGAAATTGGTTCTGTAAAATACAAGTTACCGCTGGAGTCTATAGCCAATGGTCCTTCGCTGGCGTAGGTGGAGACAGCAAAGAGTTTGCTCTGGATAAAACTTCCGTTCGACGGCGTCTCCTTCAGTACTGCCAAAGCGATTCCATCGACAAAATAGACGTTCTTGTTTCCATCAACCGCGATGCCTCGAGGGTAAATGGAACCGCTGACTACAACGCTCTGCGTGTAACCGCCCGATGACGGGGTCTCCAGCAGCACCCCATTGCCTGGAACTGCAATATAGACGTTGCCGCTCCCGTCTACTGCTACCCCCGATGGAAAACCCAAATTACTGGCTACTGTGCTTTGGGTGTATCCGCTGCTCGACGGCGTTTCTTTCAATACCGAGCTGTTTTGTGTGTATTCGATAATATAGACGTTGCCGCTTCCATCGACCGCAAGCCCAGTTACGGCGTTAAGGCCGCTGGCAACAGTACTTTGAACATAGAGTCCATTGGCCGTCGGGGTCTCCTTGTAGACCGCGTTGTGGTCTTCATCACTGATATAGACATTTCCGCTCGCGTCCACCGCAACCCCGCCGGGTTGATATTGACCGCTTGATCCAACGATGCTTTGGACACCAGTGAAGTGGGCCGTCTGTGCCGCGGCGACAGCCCCGATGCAGCACGTCAGCGCAACCAGAACACCGCAGCGCGTGGTCATCTGACCGAGTTGGGATCCACGGTTGGAAATACGAGAAGAAATGGTGGAAGGAAGAATAGAACAGACAGACGAATGAATTGAAAGCACCGCAGTATTGCCCCCGGGGTCAAGATAGGTCGGTTTGCCGATCTACCTTTGTTATTTAGTAAATAAATAGCAATCAGTGCAGAATACGGAAGCCTGCATGACTGCAAACATCCGGGATCACTTGTTGTTTGAGAAACATGCAAAGACTACCATAAGCAGATGATCGCGTCTTCAACTGAACTTCTTCCGGTTCCACTGATCTGCGATTGCGAATTACGTCATGACATTCGTATATTCATGGATCACCTTCGAAATCAATAATGTGAAGTTCGCTTGGCGGAAGTGATCTTCGTAGTTCCTGCAAAGTCAGGCGGGCTCAACCGGTCGATGCAACACTGGCTTGCAGTTTACTCGCCGGAGTTTCAAAGCCCAAAGTTTGTCGCGGGCGTTGATTGAGGCGCAGAGCTACCTTGTTGAGATCGGCTTGAGAGTGGACGGACAAGTCGGTCTTCTTGGGGAAGTACTGTCTTAGTAGGCCGTTGGTATTTTCATTGGTGCCGCGCTGCCAAGGGCTCTGCGGATCACAGAAGTAGACCTTTACATTGGTGTCTACCGTGAAGCTCTTGTGTTTTGCCATCTCGTGCCCCCGGTCCCAGGTCAAGGAGCGCCGCAGGGTCGCGGGGAGTTTAAGCACATGCTTGCTCAGCGCGGCGACGACCGTCGCGGTGTCTTTGCTGGGCACTTTGACCAGCATGGTGAAACGCGAATGCCGTTCCACCAGGGTTGCGATATGACTGTTTTTGCTGCCTGCGAGCAGATCGCCCTCCCAATGACCGGGAATAGCGCGGTCTTCAACCTCGGCAGGTCTTTCGCTAATAGAGATGGCATCGACGATCTGACCTCGATACTGTCCCGCAGCCCGCGAGTGCCGTGAGCGACGTATAAGCCGCTTGGACCTGAGGTGCTCAACCAGCTCTTTTTTCAGCACTCCGCGGGCCTGGATGAATAAGCTGCGGTAGATGGTTTCGTGGGACACACGCATGCTCTCGTTGCTGGAATAGTGGACCTTCAGCCATTTCGAAATCTGTTCCGGCGACCAGTCCAGGATCAGTTTACTGGCCACGATCGTCCGCAATGTCTCATGGTTCGCAAGAAGACACACCTTGGGTCGCAGAGCCGACTCCCAGGCCTGACGATCGGCTTCACTGGCTCGATAGAGTGGCCGCCCGCCATGACGCACCACCTCCCGGCTCACTGTCGACACAGGCCGTTGCAACCCGCTGGCTATCTCCCGAATCGACGAACCGGATGCAATTCCACGTGAGATGTCTTCCCGCTCGGCCAGCGTCAGCGTTCGCGGTGAACGCCGACGAGCAGCAGGAACGATCCCGCCGCGCTGCGTCAACAGGAACCGAATAGAACCATGCCCCTTACCGAAGGCGCGCCCAATGTCATGCAATGACTCGCCCGACTTCCAACGGCGCCACATGTCGATCCGCTGCTCAGTGGAAAGCCTGTTCCGTTTTCCTTGTGCCATAAACACCACCTTTAGAAAATGAATTCATATCAGATGGTGTTGCACCGACCGGTTGAGACCGCCCAGGTTTTCGGCAATTTGAGACGTTCACATCAAACTGACCAACTATCGAAAAACTTTCACTCAACGCATATCTCGGCCGCAAGACACACTACGAATGTTAATTTTCTGATAATACTGGTAGATGCGGAAAAAAGTAGTTCAGATCAACCCAGCCGACCGCCAAGCCATCCTCGAAGAACGTCGTCGCCTCAAGATGGCACGCTCCGCCCACGCCTATGTTCGTGGAAACACCCTCAAGTTCTACGAGTGGCTCAAGGCAGACTCCGCCCGCAAGCTCCCCCAGGGTCCTCCCGTTTGGATCTGCGGCGACTGCCACCTAGGTAACCTAGGCCCGGTCGCAAACTCCGAAGGCAAAGTCGAGATCGAGATCCGCGACCTCGACCAGACCGTCATCGGCAATCCAGCACACGATCTCATCCGCCTCGGCCTCTCCCTCGCCACCGCCGCCCGCGGCTCCGACCTCCCCGGCGTCACCACCGCTCTCATGATGGAGCAGATGGTCCAGGGATACCGCAGCGCCCTCATCCCGCAACGCGCGAAGAAGATAAAGAAGGACCCTGAAAACCTGCGCCCCGTCGAGACCGTGCTTCATCAGGCCGTCAATCGCGAGTGGCGGCACCTGGCACAGGAGCGCATCGAGGACGTCAAACCGACCATCCCCCTTGGCGACCGCTTCTGGGCACTCTCCGACGAAGAGAAGGCGGAGATCACAAAACTCTTCGAAACCGAAGACGCACGCAAGCTCATCACCTCGCTCAAACATCGTGACAACGACGCCAAGGTCCGCGTACTCGACGCCGCCTACTGGATGAAAGGCTGCAGCTCCCTCGGCCGCCTTCGCTACGCCGTTCTGCTAGGCGTAGGCTCCAAGAAGGACAAAGAGTACTGCCTCGTCGATATCAAGGAGGCAGTACGAGCCGCCGCACCCGCAGCCAAGAACGCCGACATGCCCAAAGACTTCGCCCAGCGAGTCGTCACCGGCGCATCGAACCTCTCGCCCTTCCTCGGCGAACGAATGCTGGCCGCAAAGTTCCTCGGCCGCCCCGTCGTACTGCGCGAACTCATGCCCCAGGACCTCAAGCTCGAGATCGACCGACTCACCCGCGAAGAGGCCGTCAACGCCGCAAGCTACCTCGCCTGCATCGTCGGCAAAGCCCACGCCCGCCAGATGGACACCGCCACCCGCAAGCGCTGGGCCGCAGAGCTGACCAAAAACCAGTCAAAGACCCTCAACGCCCCAAACTGGATGTGGACCAGCATCGTCGAGCTCATCGCCAGCCACGAAACCGCCTACCTTGAACACTGCCGTCTCTACGCCACGGCCTAAGTGAAGAATGACCTTGCGGGCAGCCCGCTACGCGCGGTGCGGTCACTTCGTGACGTGTATACCCCTTCGGTTGGCGCTCCCGTTGGTCGCGATGAAATATCAGCCGACCATCGGGAGGCAGGGCGAAGCCGGTATACACCCCACGAAGTGGCGCCGCCCGCGCAGGGCAACCCAAGGCAGATCTCGATCTTGAGAGGTAGGCTTTAGCACCCGCACAAATCTTCTTCTCTCCCAACCAAAGATTTTCCACAGAAAAATCTCTAAAAGTTGGCGTATTCTCTGCCTCCCAAAAACACGCATCCAAAGACACCACGTTTCACCACCCATTCACCACGATCTCGCCAAAACATCCACTTTTCCCAAAACCCCTCGAAAACAGCCCAAAAACGGCAGAAAACTCCCCGCCACCACGCCCAGATTTTTTTCTAAGAAAACAAGAGGTTTAGGATTAGAGAATGGACTGGAAGAGCAAACGGATTCGCACCATCCTTGAAGCTGCCCTGGCTGAAGACAAAGTCGCCAACGACGTCACCACCGCTCTCACCATCCCCCCAATCTCCGCGCCTCCGGCACCATCATCGCCAAGCAGGCCTGCGTCGTCTCCGGATTAGGCTGTATCCCAGTATTTCTCGATATCTTCGCAAAGATGTCCCCCGCTCCCGTAGGCCGATTCGAGGTCATCAGCCACCCCGAGATCTTCGACGGAGTAAGCGTGAAGAAGGGCCAAACCCTTGCCGTTATTCGTCATAACGCTGCAGCCATCCTCTCCTGCGAGCGCGTCATCCTCAATCTCATGCAGCGAATGAGCGGCATCGCAACGCTTACCAACGAGTTCGTAAAAGCAGTCGCCGGCACCAAGACAAAAGTCCTCGACACCCGCAAAACCATACCTGGCCTTCGCGTTCTCGATAAGTACGCGGTATGCTGCGGCGGCGGTGTAAACCACCGTCTCGACCTGCAGGACGGAATACTCATCAAGAACAATCACATCTCACTCGGCGGGGGCCTCCCAACAGTGCTCGAACGTGCACTCCAAGGCCGCAAGTCTGGCCAGGTCGTACAGGTGGAAGTCCGTAGCCAGACCGAACTGGATCAAGCCATCACCGGTGGCGCGGAGTCCATCCTGCTCGACAACATGACGCCATCCCAGGTAAAGAAAGCGATCAAGCAGATCCGAGCCACCCGGTCCAACGTTCCCATCGAGGCGTCCGGCAACATGAATCTAAAGACGGTGCGCGCCTACGCCTTAGCCGGAGTGGACTTCGTCTCTGTCGGCGCGCTCACACACTCAGCCGCGGCAGTCGACCTGAGCATGCGCATCACAGCAGACATCTACTGAGGGCTGAGTGGCCGATTCGTTCGATCTAACCTCTGTTGAAGCTGCACTCGTCCGCACTCCTTTCGCAGGCCATTTGCAGCACCTTCCAACGGTCGGTTCCACAAATCTGCTGGCGCTTGAAGCCGCACAAGCAGGCGCATCGCATGGTAGTGTGTGGATAGCGGATGAGCAAACGGCCGGGCGAGGACGTGGCGGCCACGTCTGGCATTCCATACCCGGTGATGGCCTCTACCTCAGCGTGCTTCTGCGCCCGAGGATGGCTCTGATCGACGCACTCTGGCTGTCCCTCGCAACCGGTCTCGCGGCACGAGCGGCCATCGCTGCCGTCAGTGGCCTGCAACCTGACATTCGCTGGCCCAACGATCTTCTGATCCACGAAAAGAAATGTGGCGGCATCCTCGTCGAAACCTCCGCCATCCCTTCCCAGGCGGACGCCCCGACGATGCTGCGGTACGCCGTCATCGGCGTCGGCATCAACGTAAACCACCGCACCTTTCCAGAAGAAATTGACCCCTTCGCCACGTCTCTACGCCGCGAAAGCGGAGATCCGTATCCACGCGAACGCGTACTGATCGAACTCTTAAGCGCTTTCGATCAAGAGATTCATCTTCTCGAAGACGAGCTACGCGGAGCTTCCACTCGCCCCCGGCTGTTAGAGAGATTTGAGGGAGCCTCAAGCTGGGTGCGAGGCAGACGCGTTCGAGTTGACGAGGCCGGCGGCTATACTGGCGTGACGACAGGCCTCGACCCGCGAGGATTTTTGCGTGTCGCAGGAGACGATGGAGAGCTGCATACCGTACTCTCCGGTGGAGTTCGTCCGTTCTAGACGGAACAGGGTGGGAGACTCAAACCATGCTACTGGCAATGGATGTGGGCAATACCAACACGGTTCTCGGGCTCTACCGGTTAGCAAACGAAGCAGCGCCACCGGCAACGGGCCCAGAGTTGGTGGCGAACTGGAGAATCACAACGCCCTCGTCGAAGCAAACCAGCGATGAGTTCGGCATTCTCCTGCGCAATCTTTTCGGCTTGAAGGGACTCGAGATCGGTGTCGTCGACGGCATCGCCATCTCTTCGGTGGTGCCTCCCCTAGACTCGACTCTGCGTCAGGTCTGCGAACTCTACTTTCATGTGAGACCAGTCTTCGTCGAACCCGGAGTGAAGACTGGTATCCCTGTCTTGACTGATAACCCCGCGGAGCTCGGTGCCGACAGGATCGTCAACTGCATCGCGGCCTTCGAGCGTTTCGGAGGACCCTGCATCGTAGTGGATATGGGTACGGCAACGACCTTCGATGTGCTCTCAAAAAAGGAGAGTTCCTTGGTGGCGCCATCGCACCCGGACTTGGCATCTCCGCTGACGCATTATTCTCGCGTGCCGCCCGGCTACCGCGAATCGATATCAAAAAACCCGCGAAGGTCATCGGAACAGGAACTGTCGACAACATCCAGATCGGCCTTTATTACGGCTACATCGGACTCGTCGACGGCATCCTCGAACGCATGATCGCCGAGATGGGACCCGAGACTAAAACCGTTGCCACCGGCGGCCTCGCGAAGCTCATAGCCAGCGGATCGAAGTACATCGGGGCAGTGGACGAGATGCTGACCCTTACCGGTTTGCGCCTGATCTACGAGCGCAATTTCGACCGACACAAAAAGCGTGTGACCTAACCGGAAAGTACGTTTAGGCACAACTTGTCCGCATTGGCTTAAGCTATAGAAGAGCGAATGCAGAACTACTTCAATTACTTTACTGAAATCGAGGAGCGGTTTCAGCAGCGTCGCGGCTCGCTCCTGATGCTGTCGACCCTGGACTGGGCGCTGATCGAGACATGGCGCGAGGCTGGCGTCCCTCTAGAGGCGGTGTTACACGGAATCGACGACGCCTTCGACAAGCATGACGCGAAGGCTCTTCGCGGCACAACAAGAACACGCAAGGTGAACGGCCTGGCGTGGTGCGCACAGAGCGTGATGGAGGCCGTCGAGCAGGCGATGGAAGCCTCTGTCGGTGCCCCTTCCATCGCTGCGGCCCAAGCGGCAGAGACCGGCTTCGAAGCGGAGCGCGTCGGACGTTACCTGGAAGATAATGCTGTCTCTATCGAGTCGGCGAAGCTGTCCCCCCGCCGATTCAACAGCAGCAGAAGTTGCAGGCAGACTTCGAGCACTGGCCGTAGGCCTTCGGGTTGAACCGGCGCATTCTCTCGAAGAGCTCGACCGAACCCTTAGCGTCCTCGAAGAGAAGATGTTTGCAGCTCTAATGACGGCAGCACCGGAGGATGAGTTGGTGGCTCTGCGCGAACAAGCTACTCGCGAACTCGCACCCTACCGAAGCAAGATGAAGGCCGTTCAAATTAAACAGGTGCAGCAGCAGTTTCTCCAGAAGCGATTGCTGGAAGCGCGAAAACTACCTCGACTAAGCCTGTTCTATATGAGCCACGGATGAAGTTACAGATTGAAGGAGCGATCTATGGCGGAGCCGGCCTTGCTCATCAGACCGATGGCGAATCTATCTCTGTACCTTTCGTTCTGCCCGGCGAACTGGTCGAGGTCGATATTCGTCATAAAAGAAAGAACTTTGAGGAAGCTTCGTTACTGCGGGTGTTGAAGGATTCGGAAGACCGTGTCCAGCCAACATGCATACACTTCGGAGAGTGCGGTGGATGTCAGTACCAGCACTCCCAGTATCCCGCACAACTAAAGATGAAGGAATCCATCCTTCAGGAGACACTCGAACACGCTGGGTTGAAGACACTGCCTGTGATCCAGAGCCATACCGCGTCTCCCTGGGCGTACAGAAACCGTGTGCGTTTGCGGCTTGAAGAGGTGGGCTCCACCTTGAGAGCTGGCTACAACCGGCGCGGCACCAATGAGTTTCTTGCGATTCAAGAGTGTCCCATCACCGCGCCGTTGCTGTGGCGCGCGGCCCAGAGCCTCTTGCAAGTAGCGGCCGAGAACCCTGCCAGTCGAAGATGGCTTAGCAATGCCGTAGAGATAGAGTTCTTCACAACAGGCGACGAAAAGAAGTTGCAGATGACCGTGCTGGTCCGGAAGGATCAACCGGGGCTGGCCGCATTGTGCGAGCGTATGAGACGGTTCGTGCCAGAGCTTGTAGGGGCTGGCAGCGCTCTTCTCAAACGCGCTGGCCCACAAAGGCAAATACAGAAGCCGCGTCCCCTGGAAAATTGGGGAACGCGGGGCCTGAGTTATCAAGTAGGAAACGAAGACTATTGGGTGAGCCGCGGCGGTTTCTTCCAGGTCAACCGCTTTCTCATCGATGAACTTATTAGAATTGTCGCAACCAATCGCCAAGGGTTACTAGCGTGGGATCTGTATGCCGGAGTGGGATTGTTTTCTCGAGCACTGACGAACGGATTTCAGCAAGTCGTGGCAGTCGAGGCCGCCGGCGCTGATCTGATCAACTCCTTCAAAGGAGCAGGCAGACGCGCTGTCGAATCCACCACAGTGGAATTCCTGCGGAAGGCAGTCGTGCAACGGGAACGCCCTCAGTTGATCGTCATGGACCCTCCACGGGCGGGCGTTGGGGCAGAGGTTTGCTCGCTCCTGGCGAAAGTTTTGTCTCCCCAGATCGTCTACGTCTCCTGCGATCCTGTGACTCTGGCTCGCGACCTTAAGCTGCTGGTAGACGTGGGCTACAGGCTGGATGAACTTCATCTGGTGGACCTGTTTCCTCAGACGTTTCATCTGGAGACGATCGTGGTTTTGAGCAGATAAACGTGCCTACGTTGTGGTGAAATGGTTGGTAAGTGCGGTCAGCAGGCAGAGCATTGAAGACCGGAAGAACGAGCGAGCCGAACCCTGATCTCTGGCCGAATGCGGTCGCACGCGTTCCCACGCTCGCATTCCGTCGCGCTCCCCTCCTGACAGCGGTCTGCTTGTTCGCGGTGGGCGAAGTGATGGCACGGAATGACGCGCCAACGGTCATGCTGTTCCTTGCCATGTTTCTGTTGTGCGGCCTGACGCTGGCAAGCCTGCGATGGTCCCTGCGGATCGCAATTGTGCCTCTGGCGGCCGTCTGGATGGCGCTTGGCCTCTTCTGCGCAGAGGTGCAGCCCGCACCACCAACGCAACACGCTCTGAAAACGTATGCAGATGGCCTGAGCCGGCAGGTCAGAGGACGCGTCGTACGGGTTCGCGAGCTGGCCCCCAACAGGAAAACTCGGATCAGGATAAGGAAGCAGGTTGGTGGGCTGAGAAAGAGGAGAACGAGGAGGCCGCCGCCATAGGCGCGCTTTCGGTCGATGTTCTAGTCGACGCGGTCGAAGAGGTGACGCCGGACGTTGCATGGATGGCACCCGTCAACGGTGGCGTGCGCATGAATGTCGTTCCCGACAAGCTCGCAAAAAGCGCCTCCGTGACGGGTCTCGCCGTATCTGCCAGTCAGCCTCTTCCAACGCTGAGGTGCGGCGACCTGGTGCAAGCTCCCATGCGCATGAAGGTTGCAGAGTACTATCGCGACCCTAGTGCCTGGCAGTACGCCGACTATCTCCTTGCGCAGGGGATCGGCGCTCATGCCAGCGTGCGCGCCTCGAAGGTCTCCGTCCTCGACCAGGCAAGCTCGGGACTTGCGGCAGCCAAGTCCGATTACGCAGCACAATGGCAGTGCAAGATCTTCACTGCACAAAACTGGGCCTCTGGGCGCGTGCTTGGCTATGTACATTCGAAGGCGAACCGTGGACTTCCAAAGATCCTTCGGCTCAGCCCGGACGATGCCGGCATGCTCAACGCGATGTTGTTTGGCGACCGCGCCGGTTTGAATAAGACCCAGCGAGTGGGCTTTGAACGAACAGGCTCATTTCATCTCTTTGTCGTCTCCGGAATGCACGTCGGCTTGCTTGCGGGCCTTGTCTTTTGGCTGGCGCGCCGGCTCAAATTGAGCGACCTGCTCGCGACACTGTTCACCATTGCTTTGACCTTTGGCTACGCGCTATTGACCGGCTTTGGCGCTCCGGTACAGCGAGCTCTCTTTATGACTACTGTCTTTCTCCTGGCTCGTCTGCTGACCCGCGACCGCAACGTACTCAATGCCTTGGGCGCGGCAGCGATGGCTGTACTAGTGTTGTCTCCAAACGCCTTGTTCGAAGCCAGCTTTCAGATGACCTTTCTCGCGATCGTCGCGATCGGCGGCATCGCAATTCCGCTAGGGGAGCGCAGTTTCCTCCCCTACGCCAGAGCTGCGGATCACCTGTGGGATAAGTGGGTCGATGCTGGCCTCCCCCTCGGGTAGCGCAGTTTCGGCTGATGCTGCGAATGGGTAGCGAGGCAATTGCGAACCTGCTGGGCCAGTGGTCCAGAAGACTCTTACCGTTGGCTATCCGTTGGTTCCTTTGGGCGTTGGAGCTGTCGCTGATTGGCGTAGTCGCTGAGATGGTGATGGTCTTACCGATGGCAGTCTACTTCCATCGCGCAACAATGTTCGCCGTCCCCACCAACATGTTGAGCGTGCCGCTCGTGGCCATTCTCGCTCCAACCGCGGTCGTTACCTTTTGCGCCTCCCTCGTCAGCCCATGGTTCGCGTTGCTGCCGGGAGCGATGACGGCTTTACTGCTCCACGGAGTCAGGGGAGTAATCGGCCGCGTCAGCGCCCTTCATGCAGCCGATCTGCGCGTCCCCGCTCCAGCGTGGTGGATCGCTATCCTGGCAGTCGTTGCATGGGCCTTCTGTTGCTGGGCCGTGCGACGATCCCGTAACTGGGCGTGGGCTGCGGTCGTCACGCTGCCACTCGTGGCCCTAATCGTACTGTGGCCGGAGCACTCGATCGTCTCACCAGGCATGATGGAGGTTACGGCGATCGATGTCGGTCAGGGCGATTCTATCTTCATCGTGGCGCCGGACGGGGCGACGATGCTGATCGATGCCGGCGGCCCCGTTGGCGGAGTCACCGAGGCCGCCGAGGCAACAAACCGTTTCGACGTTGGCGAAGAGGTCGTCTCGCCGTATCTCTGGTCGCGCAGATTTCGTCGGCTCGATGTCCTCGCCTTGAGCCACGCCCACAGCGACCACATGGGCGGCATGCCCGCAATCCTTCGCAACTTCCGCCCCCGCGAACTATGGGTCAGCATCGATCCCAACTCGGATGCGTACCGCTCGCTGCTCGACGAAGCAAAAGATCTTGGAGTCACTGTGCGGCATTTTTACGCGGGCACCCAGCTTGCCTGGGGAGGAACGCAGATAACGATGCTCGCCCCCGAGGCCGGTTACGCCAACCCTCGAGAGCCCATCAACAACGATTCGCTCGTGATGCGGATGCAATACGGCAACGCTTCTGTGTTGTTGGAAGGCGATGCCGAAGCCCCGAGTGAACGCGAGATGCTCGCACATCAGAGAATCGCACCCGTCACGCTCTTGAAGGTCGGCCATCACGGCAGCCGCACCTCGACGACCCAGGAGTTCCTCGATGCCGCCGCTCCAAAAGACGCGGTTGTGTCAGTCGGCAAGGGGAATACATTTGGTCACCCCCGCTACGAAGTGATCGAACGAATCTCGGAGGCTCGGACTAAGCTGTATCGAACGGATGAGTTTGGCTTGACCACATTCCTGCTCGGAAGGGATGGAAAAATCCGTGAGCTTGTCGATGCGTCTAATCCATGAGTAGCTGACTTGATCGGGAGGTTTCGATGGAGTTGAATGGGCCAAATGCTGAAGCTGTCGTGATCAGTGCAGAAGAGCGGGCAGAAGAGCAGAAGCTGATCCGCAGAATGCAGATGATGATGAACATGGTGATGCAGGTCATCGCACAGGACGGGTCGCTGACGGTGGACGAGGCAGCCCAGATGATCGCGGACAGCAGAAAGGCTGCCTTAGCCATGTTCCCCGGCAAGGAATTAGCCTACGACCTTATTTGGCGTCCTCGTTTCCAGCGCCTCATGCGCGAACGTTTTCGAATTATGTAGCTTCAGTTGTCCTGCGCTCCAGCGCCACATCAAAACTCCATTTCGCCGCTCCTGTTAAGCTGGAAAGACGATGGAGATCCGGCTGGCAACACAACTTGATCTGCCAGCGCTGACGAGCCTCGTCCGGCGGGTCGTTCCCCTGATGCGCGCGACAGGAAATCTGCAGTGGGACGAGACCTACCCAAACGACGCTGTCTTTCAGCGCGACATCGACCTGAACCAGCTCTGGATCGCCGAAATGAACGGTAGCATCGCCGGCGTCGCTGCAATCACGATGGATCAAGAGCCTGACTATACCCAGGTGGGTTGGGACATTACTGAACCCGCAATCGTAGTGCACCGACTTGCGGTCGATCCCGCATTTCGTGGCCAGGGAGCGGCTGGCGCGCTCATGCGAAAAGCTGAAGAGATCGCAGTCGAACGCGGCATCACCGCCCTCCGCGTCGACACCAACACCCAGAACGAAGCGACGCAGCGGCTCTTTCCGAAGCTTGGCTACGTGCTGGCCGGAGAGATCACCCTCGAGTTCAGGCCAGGACTGCGTTTTCTCTGCTACGAAAAACGGCTATCCCCCACCTGATTCTCTCGTGACACCGACCCACGCGATTGCTTCCATACTAAGGTTAGAATTTCGTGGAGCTCGCAAAAGGTATCGCGCAGGTTCCGAAGAGGAGTGCATTTAAATGGGTCGAACTCGTTTCGTTGTGAAGATGTGTTTGGTGATGTTGGCGGTCGTCATGATACCGGCCTTTGGACGGGCTCTCGACAACGGCCTCGCAAAGACCCCGCCGATGGGATGGAACAGCTGGAACAAGTTTGGCTGCCAAGGTCTCAATGAAAAAGTCGTACGCGAGACCGCGGACACTATGGTGAGCAGCGGCATGAAGGATGCCGGCTATCAGTTCGTCATTCTCGACGATTGCTGGCAGACCGGCCGCGATACCTCGGGCAATATCGTCGCCGACGCAGAGCGCTTCCCCTCGGGCATCGAAGCGCTGGCCGACTACGTTCACTCGAAGGGCTTGAAGTTCGGCATCTACACCGACGTCGGCACAATGACCTGCGCCAAGCGTCCCGGTAGCATCGGGCACGAGTACCAGGACGCAAAACAGTACGCGAACTGGGGCGTCGACTATCTCAAAGAAGACTGGTGCAACACCCTCCCCGGACAGAACAGCGAGTCCTCCTACACCCTCATGCGCAACGCGCTAGCCGACTCCGGGCGTCCGATCGTCTTCAGCATCTGCGAGTGGGGATCGACCAAACCATGGCTGTGGGCGGGATCGATCGGAAATCTGTGGCGTGCCACCGGCGACATTCAAGACTGCTGGGACTGCAAGAAAGACTGGGGCGGCAACGGCGTGACACAGATCATTGACCAGATGAATGGATTGGAGACCTACGCCGGCCCCGGCCATTGGAATGATCCCGATATGCTCGAGGTCGGCAACGGCGGCATGACGAAGGAGGAGTACCGCGCGCACTTCAGCATGTGGGCGATGTTCTCCGCGCCTCTGCTAGCGGGAAATGACATCTCCAACATGACTCCCGACACCAAAGAGATTTTGCTGAATAAGGAAGTTATTGCAATCGATCAAGACCCTCTCGGACACCAGGCACGCAGAGTAAAGAAGACCGGCGATCTCGAGATCTGGTCGAAGCAGCTACAGGATGGCGGCCGCGCCGTCGTGCTTCTCAACCGCAGCCCCGCAGCTGCAAAGATAGCCGTCGCATGGACCGACATCGGCTATCCCGACACCCTCTCTGCCTCGGTACGGAATCTGTGGAACGCGAACGATCTTGGCAAACAGAGCGGAGGCTACTCCGCCGACGTACCCAGCCATGGCGTGGTGATGCTGACGATCAAACCATAGCTTTGAACCAAAGCAAAAGAGGCTATCGCTTGTATCGTCGCAAGCGATAGCCTCAACTTTTCGCAATCAAACTGCGGCGCTAAGGGGTCTGAGGCGGTCCCAGAACAGGAGTCTTCACTGGCGTCGCCAGTCCAACGATCTCAGTAAGTGTGCCGTTGTTGAAGTCCGTGACCCAGAGATTCCCGCTGGCATCAACCACGACCGCATAGGCCTCCGTGAATCCGGCGTCGGACGCATAGCCTGCAGTCGGAGACAAAATCGCTCCGGGCGAAGCTGCAGCCGAACCTGCCAGCTCCGTAATCGTGTGACTATGCAGGTTTGCGACCCATACATGACCCGATCCGTCGATCGCGATCCCTTGCGGAGCAAGGATGCTGGCCTTGTTATCGCTATAGCCGCTCGAGACCACGGTTCCATCATTCGCGAGTTCAGTAATGCTGTTACCTATCTGATTCGCAACCCATACATAGCCGCGTTGATCGACCGCAATGCCGTCCGGGCCGCCGACACTCGGGAAACTGGCAATCTGACTCCCATCAGCGGAGACTTTGCTGACAGTATCGTTGCCAAAATTCGCCACCCACCCGTAGTGATTGGAATCGAGTGCAACCGCAAGCGGAAAGCTGAACTGCAGCGACTCATATCCGTTTGTACCCGAGAGCGGTTGACCACTGCTCGAGAGCAGGGTGACTCGCGAGTTGCCATAGTCGGGTATCCACACGGTCCCGTTTTCATCAATCGCGATCGCCGTCGGATAGCTGATACCACCTGCACTGTATCCCGTAGCGCCTGAGAGTACCTGGCCGCTCGAACCAAGCTCAGTCACGCTGCCAAAACCGCCGTTGACCCCAGCGCTTGCTCCATCCGGTACCCAGATGTCCCCCTGCGGGTCCACGGCGAGCGCATCCGAGTGGCTCAAACCACCACCAGTGATGCCGCTCGGAAACAGAGGAGTGCCCGTCGTCGAAAACTCAGTCACGATGCCCGAGTAGGTCGAAACCCAAACATTGCCGGCAGCGTCCACACCCAGTCCGGACGGCGATTTACTATCAGTCGGCGCCCCATCGCCGATACCCCCGCCATGGTAGCTGATGTACAGCGTCCAGTCCGCCGGCGCGGCGGGCGGCACCGGAGTAAAGGGTGCACCGCTGGCGGGCAGCTGCGCAAATAGTGTGGCAACGTTACTCCCTGGATTGCGAACCAGGTTCAGAACCGCATCCAGCGTATTGTTCGGAGCCGTTACTCCATTCGGCGTAGTCGCAGAGAAGAGCGCGCCGCACCCCGAGGCTGTGGCGGTACAGTTGTTTAGCAGATCAGCAACTGCGTTGATCTTCGCAGCCGGAGAGACACCTGTCGTCGGAAAGGTCGCCCCCAGCGAAGCTCCGGTTGTAAGGTTCGCGAGATTCGCAACCGTGGCTACAGCATTGGCCAGTCCCTGGGCGTTGGTCGAACTCGCTCCAAGATTTCCCCCGTGCCAAAGAACTGAGCAAGTCCCCACGCAGTAGCCGCAGTCGTCACCTCGTTGACTGTGAACTTGGATCCGGCAACTATCTGGTTGCAGGCGCCAGGTGCGCTTCCGAGGGTAATGGCCGGATTCGCGGCAGCGCCCCCGACCTGCCCACCGCGAACGAGAACATAGATCTCCGATGCGGCAAGAGGACATGCGTAACCCGCGGGCACAGTGAACGCTCCCGCGGCATCGGTGGTGAGTGGACTCGTAAGCATCGCCGTCGAAGCCGAGCCGCTCCCGGTGGCTCCAGCCGCGTAGAGTTGGATGGCCGCTCCTACAATCGGTTGAGAACCCGCCATCGCTTTTCCTGAAAAACTCACGCCGGGATTGGTGACTACTGGCGGTGGAGGTGGAGTCACAGGAGGTGGGGTGACCGGAGGCGGAGCGACCGGCGGTGGAGTGACAGGCGGAGGTGTGGGAGCGGTCGGGGTCGAACCGCCGCCGCATCCCGCAAGCGAGCAAGCCAGAACCCCGGCCATCGCCACACTGAAAAGTCCCTGAAAGTTGCGCAAAAGTAATCTCACTGGAGGGCCAAGAATATCAAAGGTGGATTCTATTACTGTCGGTAAGGCTTCGTCAGTCCGTCCAGATCCACCGAGCCGAGGAAAGAGCGAAGATCGGTCGTCAACTGCTGGCGTGCCACCTCCACCGGAAGCGTTGTGTCTATCGTCTCCACCTTCAACAGAATCGGGATCGGCCGCTGTGTCTGCTGGGATAGCAGAGACTGAGAGGTCGGCTTGCTGTAAACAAATCCGAAGTGAGTTCGGTCGCTCGAATATTCTCCGCACGAACCACTATTGCAGATCGTGGTCGCCTCAAGATATTGGGTCGCGCCGTCGGTGAAAAAGGAGCCCGAAAAACCAACCGCGCCTTTCGCGGTGGGCATCGAAAGCTGGTCTCGCCAGATTGGATCCTCCCCGCGCGCAGAGTGGCAAATTAGCGTATCGTGAGACCCCATCACCGGCGAAACCCCGATCGACACGTGAGCCCCGCCATCCGTCGGAGCGTACTCCGCCCAGTGATAGATCAGAGGACCCGTAAATAAATTCTCGTTCCAGGCGCGCGCCAGAGTGTAGCTCCCGATACGCTCGGGGAACTGTCCGGGCGCTTTCTCATCAGCCCTCCTCTGAGCGGCCGCGCTACCACTGTGCGTGCTTACATAGGCGCGCGCGACGCCAACACAGCTCCACAACACCAGCGCAAGCATTCCGAAAAAACGAAGGTAGAAGGAGCGTCCTGTAACTGCGCCTTCCGAGTGAAGCAAAGTCAGCGCCGGGGGCTTGATCTGGCCGGGCGATTCGCTCAAACGACGCACCACATAGAACAACAGGAAGGTCCCCAGAAGAAAGAGGCACGCGCCGATGACGTAATCCCCCATCTCGGCTTTGCTCCGCAGAGAAGGAATCCGCAACGCGACCAGATAATACAGAACCAGAATGCAAAGGCGAGCGAAGTTGAAGACGTAACCCAGAAGGACCGCACCTGCCACCACCGCAGCATGGGCATACCAGCGAAAGCGATAGACATAGCCGGCAATAAGCGCAATGAACCCCATCGTGACGGCGCCCCGAATTCCATTGCACCCCGGAGCGATGAACATACCAAACTCTGGAGTGAACATCAGCCGCAGTTGATCCGGGCTCAGCGGCTGACCCAACGCAATCGCGAAAGCGCGAGCGACGTGTGCCGAGGCGCGCTGCAACGGCAAATCGACAAACACGTTGAAGATGTGAGGAATCGGATTTACAAACCACAGAAGGATGAGCGGAAACAGTGATGCCCGGAACAGGCGTGTCCCCCAAACAGCAGAACCACCCCGGCACCATACGCGAAGGCAACAAGCGAGTGCGGCGGCACGTAAACCGACCACTTAGGTGAAAAAACAAACACCAAAACCGCCTGGTCCCGAATATGCACGGCCGCGGCCGTGACGACCAGGACAACCAATCCCCACCAACTGCCCTCCATCTCCCATCCAAGTGAGCGCCACGCCCGCAGGACGAGCACAAAGCTGACCAGCGGGATGAACATCCCGATCGACTTAAGAGCGTCCGTAGTCCAAAGGTTCCAAAGAGCACCCACGGTCGAAAAAATGGTGGACAGACCGAGCACCGCGACAATCGCCGCGAGTCCTGCAGCCCGGGATAGGGCCAGCCCCTCCGCTCCAGCCGATCGGAGTGGGCTGACTTCAGCGGTAGCAGGTAAAGTTGGCATTCAGGTCTTTGATCCAGGCAGCGCACCAGGGGAGTATTAGGTGGCAGATCCCAGTGGCGCGTTACTTGGAAGAGTTACGACGAGCCTTGATGCGAGCACGTACCGAAACGAAAAATGCACCCGCGGAGCCAACGACAGCAAGAATCGCCGTCGGATTTTCCGGAGAGTTCACGCAACCGTCTTGAGCGTAGAGCGGGAGGGCGACGGAAGAGAGGAGGGCGATGCCGGCTAGTAAGAGACAGGTTTTCTTCATTGGTGTCCTCAATTGGGAAGGTACCGTTACGAAAGTTGAAAGTCAACGCAGAATGACTTCCAATTCATAACACTTTTGGGTACCCTGATCACTTTTACCGTCAGTCTACAAAATCTCACAGACGGCATCTCGACTTCAACGCCGTCTTGCCGCAAACAGACGCTCCAAAGGACTTGCCGCTTGTTTCTCCACCACCTGCATCGAAACTGCTATGTCCCAACTCTGCCTGGACTTAAGTTGTACAGACCGCGCCTTCGTCATTTTGACTGAAGCTGAAGCCAGGCATGCAGCTTCGACTCCTGAAGAGACTGCAATTTAATGCAGTCATTGATACTATCAACAGCCTTTGCGAGGGTCCGTTCGGTTGCCGGAACCTTGTGGGTAGCAAAGAAACCGGTCACTTCGTCCCTTTGTCTGACCGTGCAAAACGCCCCGGTGGCTCCCACCACCTCAGCCCCCGACGACACGGTGAACTGGGCACTCACCTTCTCCCAGTTCTGCCGCATATACTCCCAGGCCTGATCGCGGACCGCCCGATCCCGTAGCAGCTCCGCCAGCATGGTCCAGCTATCCTGATTTCGAACCTCTCCCGAAGCAATCAGGTCGAGCGTACGTCTTACCAGCGCAGGATCGCGGAATCGCGCCAGCAGCCGCAGCGCATCGGTCTGTTGTTCCGGATCGCTGAAGTTCCTGCTCACCGCAAGCACTTTGTCGTATAGCCCCGCATCGCCATTGGCGGCGCTTACCTGCACTGCCGCGTCCGCCAGCGTCGGATCCAGAGTCTTATCCTTCTCGTTGTCCACTGCGAAGACCCGCGCGGTCAGCAGCTGCGCCTCAGCCAGAACAGAGGTGTCGTGAGCCTCCCCCAGCAGTTCAAACAGCGTCCCGCGAAGCTGCTGCCGATCGAACGACTCCTTCTTCATCGGGCTCCCGAGCTTCGAATACACCGGGCCGAACTGCCGCCGCACCACTGCGGCCAGTTCGGCGCGATCCTGGTCACTCGCAATATCCGAATCGATCTTCTCGATCGCGTGATGCGCCGTATCCAACACAGCCGCACTGGAGTCATCCTTCAAGGTCATTACCAGATTTAAAAATCCCCCACATCTCCCTGCCCCGACTGCACTAACGCCCAGCGATCGCCCAGCAGCCCGATCCGCTCCGGCGGCATCATTGAACTCTCTGCCTTCGCATCAATCGCGCTGAACTGCGCCGCAGTGTAAACCGTCCGGTAGTACCCCTTCGCCGCAGCATTGCTATAGAAGAACGGCAACCCGGCATCCACCGGCAGCGGAAGGCTGGAGTCACCCGACGTCAGCACCCGGCAGATCGGCCGGTCAGTCGTCTTGAGACACACCGGCACCGTCCATTCCTGCACTCGTCCGTCCACCGGCGGATTCGTCTCCCCATCTGACAGAAAAACCTGCTCTGCATCACCGGAACACCCCCTGCCTGCCTCTCAGAAAACGTCAGCAGCGGCACACCAGGTTGCGTCACAAAGCTCGACATGATCTTATCCACCGGCAGGTGCGCATTCGCGGTCTGCGCACTCCAGAAATCCTCTGCCGTCGCGTTCGCGTACAGATGCGCCTGCAGATAGTTATGCACTCCTTGCCGGAAGACCTCCTTGCCCAGGTAGTTCTCAACCATGCCGATCACCGCTCCGGCCTTGCCGTACGCGATCTCGTCGAACATTTCGTTGATCTCATCCGGAGTATTCGCCGTTGCGCGTATCGTCCGCGTAGTCCTCTGAGCATCGAGATTCAGCGTCTCGTTCAGCCCTTGCGCGTCGTCCTGGTCGAAGTTCCACTCCGGGTGCCACACCGCTACCGGCTTGGTCTCCATCCATGTCGCGAAACCTTCGTTCAGCCACAGATTGTCCCACCACTGCATCGTCACCATATCGCCAAACCACTGGTGCGCCATCTCATGCGCCACCACCGCCGCAACCCGCTTCTTCGCGGGAATATCCCCAGTCTTCGCGTTCACCAGCAAGTCCGTTTCGCGATAGGTAATGCAGCCAAAGTTCTCCATCGCGCCCGCTTCAAAGTCCGGCAACGCGACCATATCCAGCTTCGGCATCGGATACTTAATCCCGAAATAAGTGTCGTAATAATGCAGAACGTACCTCGCCGACTCCAGCGCAAACCGCGTCAGTTCCACCTTGTCCGGCGTCGAGCAGACACGAATCGGCACTCCATCCGACTTACCTTCCGTGCATTTGAAGTCGCCCACTAAAAACGCAACCAGATAAGTCGACATCTTCGGCGTCGTCGCAAATCGAATCGTGTGTTTCCCCGCAACCGGCCCTGCTTTATCCGAGATCATGTTCGAGTTCGAGATCGCCGTATCGCCCCTATCGACGACCACCGCAATGTCATACGTAGCCTTCAACGCAGGCTCATCGAAGCCTGGGAACGCGCGCCGCGCATCGGTAGGCTCAAACTGCGTCACGGCATAGTTGCGCGCTTCAGTCTTCGAAAGATAAAACCCACGCAGCTTATCGTTCAACACCCCCGAATAGCGGATCGCCAGCGTGACCCTGCCCGCAGGCAGCTCTTCGGCAAAGCTAAACGTAGCCTGCTCCTTCTCGCCGTCGAGCGTCACCGTCGCGATCTGCGGATGCCGATCCGCCTCGATCGGATTCAAGGGCTTAGGCTGCGATCCCAGCTTGCCATACGAGTACGCAGCCACAGGCAGAACATAGGCCTTCACCTCTCCAAACCTAAGCTCCGCCGCATTCAGCGTGATTCGCTTGCTGGGAACATCCAGCACAACATCGATCGTCTCTTCGCCACCGAAGGTCGCCGACTTCAAATCCGGCGTAACCGTCAACCCATAGTGCTCGGGGTGTACCTCGACGGGTAGCCGCTGTGCCTGCGCTCCAACGGTTGTGAGAAGAAAGAGCGCGAAGGCAGAAAGGATAGAAGCAGAGTCACGAACGAACATCAAAGAAGGCCTCGAAACGAAGAAAGGTATTTTCTAAAAGGGAGCAACGTCGTGGAATCCGTTTACTTAACACGTCCCACGCAAAGCCGCGCCGGACGGTGCTCCGTAATGGAGACAGCCTCCGCGGCAACCTCTGCAGCAGCGCACAGCCTTCGCCAGTCCTCCACGACGAAGCTGCGCCGGATCGACACCGGCCCATCGTTCTTCACGAACGGGTGCCAGTTCGCAAACCGCGCCCACAACCGAAACAGGTGATACGGCACCGGCTTACGATGAAGATCGTCGATAAACCATCCCCGCCGCGCCGTCTGCTCCATCCAACGCAAAAACAGCACGATCTGCGCGTTCGTCAGGTGGTGTGTCAGCAGAGAGCAGATGACGACGTCGATCGGTCCCTGGGTGTGATCGGCCAACGCATCCCCCACCAGCCACTCTATCCGCTGGCTCGACGGAGTCGCCTCCCGCGCGGCTCGAATCGCATCCGGATTCAGATCGATGCCCGTCAACGTTACGCCAACTCCACGCCTGGCTGCCCATCGATCGATCATCCGCAGCGTATCTCCATAGCCGCAGCCAACATCCACCACGCGCAGCGGAGCCGCTGAAACAGGACGTGCAGCCACCAGCCCCTCCAGCCAGCCAAGCGTAGGCCGCTGAGCAAGCGTGAGCCGGTTGACGCGGGCAATATCATGCAGGCACGCGCGAAGCTCCTCATAGGAACACGGCAGATCCATCAACTCGATCAGATTGGCGCGCTGTGAAAAGTCCAGCCCGTCCGCCACCGCCGGCGAAGGAAATGCTGCTAGCGGACCTACTGCAATGTCTTCGGAAGAAAGTGCATCGAGAATTTCTTGCGACGAGATTTCGGGGGAGATGATAGAAGTGGTGGGCAAGAGGGTCTTCGATCAGTATAACGGCTTGAGAGAAAACGGCTTCTGGGAAACCTGCCAGATAAAAAGAAGTCGAAGCGCCCGAATACCTGCAGGATCACGCCCTCTCCTCTGACTCGATCTTCCTAGCAAAGGAAGCATATTCCAGAAATTTCATCCCCACAGCCTTCTGTCAACCCCCGAAGGCGATAGATCGTACTTAATCACGCAGGCGCGGATGCCCTGTTAAATTGCCTACGGAAATTGACTAGGAAGAAGCCTTGACCGAAGCAGCGCGTTCCGAATAACCGGAATTCTCTGACGCGCGAGCCTCAGCGTACGCCGCGGCCCCCAGCAGGGCGCACGTATCATCCAGGATCACCCGAACAGGTACCGATTCGACTAGCGGCGACAATCGCCCCTTGTCGATGAAGGCCTGGGTGAAGGTGCCGTTCTTCAACGTCTTCAAAATCTTCGGAGCGATACCCCCGCCGAGGTACATCCCGCCCGTCGCAAGCACCTGCAGAGCAATATTGCCCGCCTCCGCCCCATAAGCTCCAGCGAAGATCTTCATGGTCTCAAAGCAAAGCGAACTCGAACCATCCTCGGCGCACTGGCCAATCACCGCGTTCGGATCCTCCGTCTGCATTCGGTCATGCAGCCACCCCGGCTCTGCAATCTTCTCCACGTCACGCAGAAAAGCATAGATGTTCTTGATGCCGAGACCAGAGACCACCCGTTCCCAGCTCACCCGCCCCTTCAACGTATCGCGCAAATACTCCAGCAGCGCGATCTCGCGATTACTCCGCGCCGCAAAGTCGGCATGTCCGCCCTCGGACGCAATCGGGCGGTGCTTCTGACCATCCCAGATCAGCAGCGCCTGGCCGAGCCCCGTACCCGCAGCCATCAGGCCGGCATGTCCGGTAGCCTCAGGGTCACCCTCATGCAGCGTAAAAATGCTCTCCGGCGCAAGCTCGGGGATGCCATAACCGTTCGCCTCGAGGTCATTGATCAGAGAGATATGAGGAATCGAGAGAGACTTCACCAGGTCCCGAGTATCCAGCGTCCACGGCAGGTTCGTCAGCTTCAGGCGCCCATCGCGAACCGGCCCCGGACACCCGAAACAAGCCCCAAAAATATCCCCTCCCTGCGTTGCATTGGTCCCGTCTCCAGCAAGAAACTTGTGAACGACATCGTCCAGGCTCGCGAACTCATGCGCCGGGAACTTCTGGTCGCGGATCGGGTGCAAACGCCCATTGGCGAAGTCGTACAGTGCAAGGTGAACTTTTGTTCCACCAACGTCCCCAGCGAGAATCATCTATTTGAGCTCCAAAGTTCCGGTCGAATCGGAATTCGCCGGTGCAGGCAGCTTAGACGCTGCAGCCGAGTCGAGCAAGAGGGTCAATTGTCCGCTGGCCGGTCGAATCAACTGCGAGGGATAGGTCTCCGGCTGGTAGGCTCCCAGAAAAACGTCATGCAGAACTTGCGCCTTCCCCGCGCCCTCGATCAAAAACGCCACCTCCCGGCCCTGGTTGATAACAGGCCAAGTCAAGGTGATGCGCCACGTATCCTTCTGTGGAACGTGGTTTGGAACCACGATATGGCTCATCTCGTTCAATGCCTCCGTATGGGGAAACAGCGAAGCCGTATGCCCGTCATCACCCATACCCAGCAGCACCAGGTCGAACGTAGGAGTCTCCGCACCCTCAAGCTTGAACGTATTTCGAATCGTCGACTCATACCGCGCCGCAGCAACATCCGGCGGAAGCTCGCCCTCCATCCGGTGAACCCGCCCCGCCGGCAACGGAACCTTCGAGAGCAGAGCCTCCTTGGTCATGCGGTAGTTCGACTCCGCATTGTCAGGCGGCACGCAACGCTCATCAACCCAGTAGAGATCGAGCTTGTCCCACGGAACCTGCATAAGAAAGGGCTCCGCCGGATCCGCCAGCAGACCGAACATCGTTTTCGGGGTCGTGCCGCCCGAGATGGCGATGCGAGCCAGCCCACGCGACGCGGCGGCCTTCCCCGCGGCTTCTGTGAAAAGCTGCGCAGCGGCCCGGGCCGTGGCTGCCGGTGTTGGCGATACGCGATACGTAACCGAAACTGGACGGGGCATAGGACTCTCGCAGCGATGAAATGGAAGTACGGACTACCCTGAAACGGATGGACTCCGGGATAAGTTTCAAACGCTCTGGAGTCCAGCCGAATACTTGATGCATAACATAACCAGTGAATCCGGCACGCTGAGGAGACCTGCTGAACAGCGTGCCGTACGACTCTTCCTTACAGCTGCTCCCACTTCCGGCCATCCTTCGCCAGAAGCTCATCCGCGCAGTCCGGCCCCTCAGAGCCCGCTGCATAGTTGGGGAAGTGCTTGCCTTCAACCTTGGCCCACGCCTCCAGGATCGGCGTAAACAGCGCCCAGGTCGCCTCGACGCCATCGCGGTGCGCGAACAACGTCGCGTCGCCCAGCATCGCATCCAACAATAACCGCTCGTAGCCGTTGGCTGAGGACTTGCCGAACGCATCCGCATAGCTGAACGCCATGTTCACCTGCGCAAGATTGGTGGTCGGCCCAGGAACCTTCGCGCCAAACTGAAGCGAAATCCCCTCATCCGGCTGAATGCGCATCTTGATGATGTTCGGAGCAATATTGTCTTCGCTGCTGTTGGACTTGAAGAGGTGCAGCGGTGGTTGCTTGAAGACGATTGTCACCTCTGTCACGCGTTTTTCCAGTCGCTTCCCGGCGCGCAGGTAAAACGGAACGCCGGCCCATCGCCAGTTTTCAATCCCCAGCCGAATCGCCGCAAACGTCTCCGTGCTCGAAGCCGGCGACACACGATCCTCCTGCCGATACCCGACAACGTCCTTGCCATCTACCTTGCCCGGACCATACTGTCCACGCACGGTATTGTTCACTGGAATACCCTCAATCGCACGCCAGACCTTCAGCTTCTCCGTACGAACCGCCTCAGCCTCAAACGAGTCTGGCGGTTCCATCGCCACAAAAGAAAGAACCTCCATCACATGGTTCTGCAGCACATCGCGAACGGCGCCCGCCTTTTCATAGAACGGCCCACGCCCTTCAATCCCAATCGATTCAGCCGCCGTAATCTCGACGTGGTCGATGAAGTTGCGATTCCAGACAGGTTCGAAGATCCCATTGCCAAAGCGAAAGACAAGAATATTCTGAACCGTCTCCTTACCGAGATAGTGATCGATGCGGAAGATCTGATCTTCGGCCAGCACGTCGTTGATCTCATCGTTCAGCTTGCGCGCCGACTCCAAATCAGTACCAAACGGCTTCTCGATGATCACCCTTACCCAGTGCTTATCCGCAGCCTCAGGCCTCGCCATGCCATGCTTACCCAACCGCCGCGTGATGTCCGCAAAGAACTCTGGCGCGACCGCAAGGTAGAACAGGCGATTGCCCTTGGTGTTGAATTTGCCATCAAGCTCAGCCAGATGCGCCTTCAACTTATCGAAGCCCGCATCGTCATCAAACTCCGTCGCGAAGTAAGAGACGCGGTCCATAAACGGCTTCAGCTTCGGATCATTCTCCTCTACCCCGCCGCCCTTCATAATTCCGTCCTTCATATCAGGTCCAAACGTCGCACTCAGATCGCGCCGCGCCACGCCGACCACCGCGAAATCTTTCGGCAAAAGACCCGACTGGTCAAGGTGATAAAGCGCCGGCAGAAGCTTCCGCTTCGTGAGATCGCCCGAGGCGCCGAAGATAACAACAATGCAGGGCTCTGGAATGCGCTCGCCCTTTTTGGTGGCATCCACCGCCGCCGCTGATACGCCAATTGGTAATGTGCTCGTACTCATAATCTGCTCCTTACAAACCTTCCATGCTGTGCCGACCGATAAAATTCGCCAGGCAGATGAAATTTAAGGTCCATGCGAGGAGTCAATGCTCCCTCACACGTCCAGCAAAACTACGACATTCTGAAATCTTCCTTCCTTATGCGGCCCGTAAGCCAAGTTGTGCGAGCTCATCTCTGAGCTGAGCGGGTGACTCAAAACAAATCGTCTGCATGCCAAGAGCTTCCGCGGCATCGCAATTTTCCACCTTGTCATCGATAAACAACGCGGTCTCCGCAAGATGGCCCGAGATCTCGATCGCCGCGCGATAGATGCCCGGATGCGGCTTCATCTCATGCACGTAGCCCGAGCAGATAAAGTAATCGAAAAACGGTCGCAGCCGAAACGCATTCAGCCGATGCTCGTTCAACTCACGGCTCTCATTGTTAAGCGTGGCCAGCATATATCGTCCGGAGGTAGCGAGCTCCCCAAGAATATCGAAGCTCTCAGGATGAAGAATCTTGCTCTCCGCGCAGACCTGCGGCCAGAGCTCATCAAATGTCAGATTCGGATTCTGGTTCAGAACCGTCACGTTGAAGAAGTGCTCAGCAGTAGACAGTCCCCGCTCCCAGAAGTAGTTCGCTTCTTCATGACGCGACTCGTAGTCGACCAGATCAACATCGAGCCGAGTCAGAACCTCCGTACGCTCGTCTTTGTCCCACCCATTCGTGAGCAGAACCCCGCCGAGGTCCCAGAAGATCGTCTTGATGTACGTGGAAGAACTCACTCACCCTCCGGAAAATCTGCGCCCGCAGTCACCTGCTCCCATGCCGCGATCTCTTTCTGCCAGCTGTCCAGCTTGCCCCTGAATCGTTGCAACGCGCTCGCACCCAGCAGTAGATGCAAGGGAGGATCCTCAGACTCGACGACCTGCATCATAGCCTGCACCGCTTTCAGCGGATCACCTGCCTGCTTGCCGTCATTCTCCACAAAATACTTCCGCATATTCGCGGCCGTCCTGTCGTAGTCAGCAATTCTAGTCTTCGCAATCACGCCAGAACGACCTAGAAAGTCAGTACGAAACGGACCAGGTTCAATCACGGTAACGCGGATACCCAACGGCGCCAGCTCCGCCGCTAAAGCCTCGGACAGCCCTTCAACAGCAAACTTCGTCGCGTTATACATCCCGATGCCCTGCCCGCCAATCAGCCCGCCGATCGACGAAAGATTGAGAATATGTCCGCTGCGCTGCTTGCGCAGATGAGGAAGAAACGCCCGCGTCACCTTCAGCAAACCGAAGACATTAGTCTCGAACATCGGCATAAACTCCGCCTCTGAGACCTCTTCAATCGCGCCCGCGACTCCGTAGCCCGCGTTGTTGACCAGTACATCCACTTGTCCGAACAGCGCAGACGCCTGCGTCACTGCCGAATCCACCTGGCCGGCATCCGTGACATCCAGGGCCAAAGCCTTTGCATTTTGCGGATACCGTTTTTCAAGATCTGAAACCTTGTCCAGCTGGCGAGCGGTCGCAATCACTTTACCGCCAGACTTCAGAACCTCTTCGGCTAGCAGACGGCCAAAACCGGTCGATGCTCCCGTGATAAACCAGACACGTTGAATCGATTCAGTCATCATCTCCAATACTCCAAAGGCTACGTTCGTGTGCTGAATCAAGGGAAGAGGCCGTTCGAGGGTCGCAGCATTTATCGCTGCCAATCATCCCGACGCCGTCCAGGCGGTACATGATGCGCGATTCGCCCGCAACCAATCCACCTCAAGGCACCGCCCTTGGAATCAACCTTCATAGCGTTCAGGCTTAAGATGCTCGGGCGGTGTCACAAGGCGCAAATGAGTCGTAATCAGGCTTGAGTAGACATGGAGTTTATTGCCAGACCATGAAAAGGCGGGGTGATCAACCCCGCCTCTTCATTTACTTCTTTACCAGCTTCTTGGCATGGTCGACCACGTTCGCAACGGTGAACCCCAGCTTCTCGAAAGCGACCGCTCCCGGAGCCGAACCACCGAAGCGGTCCAACCCAATCACTCCTCCGTTGTGGCCGACGTATTTGTACCAACCCAGCGTCGCACCTGCCTCCACCGCTAGCTTCGGCGTATTTTCGGGCATCAGCTTCGCCTTGTATTCGTCACTCTGCTCGTCATAGACATGGAAGCTTGGCATCGAAACGACGGTCGCGTTGATCCCAATCCCCTTCAATTCCTCAGCAGCCTTCCTGATAAGTCCAACCTCTGAGCCGGTCGCAATCAGAATCAAATCCTTGCCGTACGAAACCACCTCATACGCACCAAACCGCGCACCCGCACGAGCTATCGTCGCATCGATCGTCGGCAGATCCTGACGCGACAACGCCATGAAACTCGCACTCTTTCGCTCGAGTGCAAGTTGCCAGCACGCTGCCGTCTCATTCGCATCCGCGGGACGGAAGTCCGTGAGATGAGGAATAGCCCGAAGACTCATCAGATGCTCAACCGGCTGGTGCGTGGGTCCGTCTTCACCCAGCCCGATCGAGTCATGGGTGAAGATGAACAGGGAATGCAAGCTCATCAACGCGGCCAGACGCAGCGCGTTACGGCAGTAGTCCGAGAACGTGAAGAACGTCGACCCAAACGGAATCAATCCGCCGTGTGCCGCCATGCCATTCACCATCGCGCACATGCCAAACTCACGCACGCCGAAGAACACATTGCGCCCCGCCGGGTCCACGTGAAAACTCGGTGAATCTTTGAAGATCGTCTTGGTCGAAGCAGTCAGGTCCGCCGCGCCGCCAAACAGCTCCGGCACCACGTTCTCAATCGCCTGCATCACAGCCTGCCCCGCGTTTCGCGTTGCCATAGGCTTCTCAGTCGGGAAGGTCGGGATCTTCTGCTCCCAGCCATCGGCCATCTTTGCCTTGATCGTACGGTCGAACTGCGCCGCCGGCTCAGGATATGCCTTCGCGTACTCTTCAAACTCCGCGGTCCACGAAGCATGCAGATCCTTGCCTCGCAGCTTGATTGTGTCCCAGTTCTTGCGAGCCTCATCCGGAACATAGAAGCTCTTGTCCTCGGGCCAACCCAGGTTCTTCTTGGTCTCCTTGGTCGCCTCCGGTCCAAGCGCCTCGCCGTGCACCTTGTTCGTGCCGGCCTTCGGGCTGCCATAACCGATCACCGTGCGCACGCGAATCAACGAGGGCTTCGACGTCTCCGCCTTGGCCGCAAGAATCGCCGCCTCAATCGCCACCAGATCGTTGCCATCGGCAACCTGCTGCACATGCCAGTGATAAGCCTCGAACCGCTTCGTCACATCTTCCGTGAAAGAGAGCTCCGTCGGCCCATCGAGCGAGATCAGATTGTCGTCATAAAGCACAATCAGCTTGCCCAGCGCCAGCGTTCCCGCCAGCGAGCACGCCTCATGCGAGATACCTTCCATCAGGTCGCCATCGCCGCAGAGCACATACGTGTGGTGGTCAACGATGTTGTACGTATCTCGGTTGTAGACCGCAGCCTGATGCCGCTCCGCAGTCGCCATGCCCACAGCCATTGCCAGGCCCTGCCCCAGCGGACCAGTCGTAACCTCAACTCCTGGAGCCTCGCCATACTCGGGGTGGCCGGGCGTATGCGAACCCCACTGCCGGAACTGCTCCAGCTGCGAGATCGGCAGATCGTACCCGGACAGGTGCAGTGCGCCATACAGCAGCGCCGACGCGTGCCCATTCGAGAGTACGAAACGATCCCGGTCAATCCACTTCGGATCCGAAGGATCGTGCTTCATCAGCTTGTGATAGAGCAAATAAGCGATCGGAGCGCATCCAAGCGGAGCTCCGGGATGTCCGGACTTCGCCTTCTCCACGGCATCGACGGCGAGAAAGCGGAGGGCGTTGATGGAGATCTGGTCAATTTCTTGCTGCTTCGAATCCTGCTGTTCGCTCATGCTATTCCTTTGCTCTTTCAGGAGACTCGCGCGCCGCTTGCCGACGCTGAATCTGGAAGATTTGGTCAAACTATAACAGTGTACTAGCGGGGCCCGGCTCGCTGCATCCTTACACCTTGGTAGATGCCGGAACTGGATCGACGGAGACATCAATATTTCGCCCCAGCCAGCGATCCTGCTGTCCCTCCACCGGCCACGCCAGCGTAAACGTAATCTTGCCTACCTGACCCTCGCCCGTCGGAATATCCACAAACGATCCCGAATATCCAACCGACAGCGACTCAAGAGTGAGCGTCGTGGCCCAGTTGTCATAAGTGTAGACGACGCGAAAATGCTCTCGATCCACAACGCGTAGCGTATGTCCCGAGTAGAGCGAGCAAATCGGTCGCCCCGGTTCGAATATCTCGATATGGTTCGTAAACGAGCGCTTTTCCTTCACGACGGCATAACGATCTTCCACCGCCTGAATCCGGTCAAACACCCGGCCATCCGCCGCCGAGCGCAGCAACTTCAGATACTCCGCATGCGCCCAAACCAGCGGCTGAGCCGACCCCGCCGACCGGCCGCGATACATCCCCCGCGAAGGTAGATCGTCGTAGTCCCAGACCTGTTCCGGAAGCATCCCTCCAACCGAACTAAACTGTTCGATCGCCTTGACGTACTTGCTGAAGTCGTTCCCCGCGCAGAGCTCGTAGTGGCCTCTTTCGCCCGTCAGAATCGGCCATGCGCGACCCTGCCCCGACCCGTCATACGCCCCCCATCCTTCTTCTGTCCATACCCATCATGGTTGTATCGTCGCCACGAATCCCCAAACGGCGTCTCGATCTTCAAACAGTGATCGACAACCTTCAGCGAATCGACGATCAAAGGATCATCAGCCCTTCGAATCCCATACCGCACCAGCTCCAGGAATCCGCCATCGATCACCTCGCGAGCCTCGAACACATTCCTCTCCCCAGGTTCGCGATTATTAATTCGAATCATCCCCGGCGGCAGACTGTCGTCATGAAACGGCTCACCTTTGGCCGGCGGACGAATCCGCATGTAGTGATACTTCACATCCGGGTGCAACACGCCTTCAGTCGTCGTCGTCCACTCGTCCAGATGCGACTCAATCCAATCCGCATAGGTCTCCAGGTAGTCCGCCAGCTCCATTGACTCCCGTGAACGAACAATATCAGCCGCGCAGATCAGCCCCGAGATCACAGCCGCAAGCGTAGACGGCGAGTACCCCGCGGCCTCCTCCCACCGCTCCTGCTGGGTCACAGGCGCATACCGCACCAGAAATGCCGCCGCCCGCTCGACAAACGGAAACACATCAAAGCTCCCCAGCCCATCCTGCTTCCAAAGCCGCCACGCCAGAATGATCGGAAACGCCACCTCATCCAGCTGAATTCCCGTCCAGTACGGCGTCCCGTCGATCCAGAAGTTCTGCGCAAAGCTCCCATCCGGCTTCTGCGTGCAGGCCAGATAAACCAGCGCCCGCAACGCCGTATCCGTCCTCCCGCACGCCAGCAGAGCGCTCGCCGTCTGAACCATATCCCGAGTCCATACCAGGTGATATCCGCCCAGGTCCGAGTCCCCCTTCGACGCACCCCACGGCACCGAAGCCGAAGCAATAAATGCGCCCGAGTACGTCTTGTCCTCATGCGTCAGCAGCACGTTCTGGCTGATCCGCATCAACCTCCCGCCATCCGTCGAGACAGCCGCAAAACCAACCGGCGGGTTCACTCTCTGCCACTGATCCACAAACCTCTTCCGGTGTAACTCATAAGGTGAAGCCAGCGTCTGCATCATCTGCGCGATCGCCGCATGATGCCCATCCCCAAACGAGATCGCCACCGTGAACTCACGATTCCGCGAAATATCGATCTCTCCCATCAATGCGAGATTCCCATCCAGAGCCTGCCCAAACTGCCAGCTCATCCTCATATCCTGTTTCAGATTCTGGTACCCATCGCTGGTCCCGGCATAGCCGCACGAAGACCGTACAAACCCGCAATCCGTACCAAACGCCAGCGAAGTCTCGCCCTTCCACGCCAGCAAACAGCGCTGCCCCGCCACATCGATCGACCGCGCCGAGTTCCCCGCCCCACCGCCGTTCAAATGCGGCGCCAGCAGCGCATAGCACTTCAGCCGCGACAGAATCTCCTCATCCCCGGAGATCGTCACATTCATCAACACCACAGGATGATGCGGATCGCAGATGAACTCCTTGGTCACCGTATAACGTCCATCCAGATCGCTGGCCACCACCCGGACCGCGGGAGCAGCCGCATCGATGTAATGAAAGTCATACTCGAAGTTGCGCTTCTCCTCATGCACAAAGGTCTCGCCATCGCTGAACAGCAACTCCATATCGCGAGTCTGCGGACGATCGATCGTCGGATAATAGATCTCGTTCAACGTCCCATGCGAGACCGTAAACCAAACCCGGCTCGAAGCCGCATAAGCAGTCGAAACAGCATCTTTTTCGCTCGAAGTCCAGCGCGGTTCCATCCCAGGAGCCCCGAATGCGGGTCCATCGTCGTCAAGCCAGCGGTAAGAAGCAGTGAGGTCGTTCATTGGTTCCTATTAGAGCGCAAAACTCCTTACTCGGTTTCATCCCTCCATCAAAGAGCGATGAATCCGCAGGTAAGTTATGATTCCTGAGGTTGTGCAGACTCCCCCAGGTGCATCGCGCACCCTCCGGACAGCATCGAACTCACTCAGGCAGTCAGGATCCTCCTGGCTGACAAAACGAACGACGACAGGAGAACTACTGTGGCCTACGAACTACCACCTTTGCCATACGATTACGCGGCGCTTGAGCCCTTCATCGACGAAGCCACCATGAAGCTCCACCACGACAAGCACCACCAGACCTACGTCACCAATCTGAACGGCGCGGTAGAGAAGCACGCAGAGATCGGCAAGAAGTCTCCCGAGGAGCTCCTCAAGGATCTCGCCAGTATCCCCGAAGACGTTCGCAAGGTCGTCCAGAACAACGGCGGCGGCCACGTCAACCACACCATGTTCTGGCAGATCATGAAGCCAAAGGGCGGCGGAGAACCCACCGGCGAGATCGCCGCACAGATCAAGGCCGACTTCGGCAACTTCGAAGACTTCAAGAAGCAGTTCAACGAGACCACCGCCAAGCAGTTCGGCTCCGGCTGGGGCTGGGTGATCTTCGAAGGCGGCAAGCTGAAGATCGTCACCACCGCCAACCAGGACAATCCCCTCTCCCAGGGCCACTATCCGATCCTGGGCAACGACGTCTGGGAGCACGCCTACTACCTCAAGTATCAGAACAAGCGCCCCGACTACCTCGCCGCCTGGTGGAACACAGTCAACTGGGAAGAGATCAACAAGCGCTTCGCCACCGCCAAAACCCACAAATAGTCTCCCCCGACCAACGGGAGGGCCGCTAACCCCGGGTCCAGCCGAGACAAGGTATACAAGTCACGAAGTGACCGCCCTCCGCGCAGGAGGCCCGTCCGGCAGGACGTCTTTCCAACCAAAAGAAAACCGGTGCAACGTAGCCTTCACGTTGCACCGGCGACTTCGAACTTCCGATCGATTTGATGCGTTCTACCCCTTCGGCCCAGGGCCAGGATCGCTTACGGCCGTAGGAGTAACGGTCTCCGTGCCACTCCACGATCCCGTCCAGTTCGAACCTCCACCACCTCTCGCCCCACCGATCACAAACTGCTTCCAGGGCTGATTCCTGTTATTGACGCCCTCAGGTGTGCCGGCGTGATCCCCGCTGCTCTGCCCGCAAGCCGTCTGGTGCCCAGCCTTGACTCCAAGAGAATTCGGGTCAGTCGCGATGCTGGAATAAACTGCAGCACCCCACTTCCAATCAATCGACATCCCAGGCGCCCCCGTCGTATCAAACACTCCGCTCCATGTAACGTTGATCCCTCCAAGCACCCCACCCGACGGCACAGGTATCGCCACACCGCTCAGGAAGATCTCGTCGTCGCCCTTCAGGGGAACCGTGGTGATCCATGTATTGGTCATCGTACTGAACGTCGTCGAACTGCAGGTCGCCGTCGGCGAGAACGTGATCTGGGCATTCGGAGCCGCACTGGTAAAGAGCGACCCGTTCTCCACATCCAGAATCTTCGACCCCGTGAAGGTAATCACACCTCCGGTCTTGGGAATGTTCTTCACACTGAAGTTGCCGTTAAACCAAACATAGTCCCCCGACACGAGCGGCGTCCCATTAAAGCTCGCCGTGTCGATTCCCTTGCCCGAGTTGGGCGGCGGCGGAGGAGCTCCACAGGAGATGCTCGTAGGCGAAAACAGGATCGGAACCGTATTATGCCCCACCAGGCTCGCCGTGCCGGTGAAGTTGTAAGTCCCGATCAAAGCCGGAAACGAACCCCACACCGTTGCCTCGAAGGTGGTAGTCGAAGTTGCAGTCAATGGAATAGTGCCGGTAATCGGAGCGCCGGCATACGGCGAGGTTTCAATCGTATAGCTGATCTGATACTTCGTTCCCGGTGACAGCGCCGAAGCCGCTACCGAAAAGCTGTACGCGTTGCAGGTCACTGTAACGTTGGCAGTGTCCACATGATTGGCAAAAGCTGGAGTCGCACACAAAATAGCGAAACCCACAATCGTGCAATAAGTCCTTCGAAGTCCGTCAAGCATGATCACGCCCTCTCTTTGGCTGGCTTCCTCAACTTCGATTCACGCTGCCTGGAGTCGCTGTCCCTCAAGCGTCCCTGCGAACCCATCCCACTATGCGGTCACCCCGGAGTAACTGCACTACAACTTTGTAGTGATTGCTAAACCAGTCAAGCCTCTACCCCCTCAATCCGGCCGTCTTACGGTCAAACCCCGGAAGCGGTTCCATCGGAACAAGAGACCAATCTGTTCGCAATCGACCCCTAACGCGTCGTCCTGTAACATCGTGCACGCATCCCGGACGACCAATCCCGCGCGTCAGGATTCGCCCATGCACACGCCTTCGATCCCAAAGGAGGACACCGGCACACAGTCTCCGCCCCGCGCAAACGTGCCGCTCATCGACTCCCGCTACCGTGCACCCTTCGTCATGGTCACCGCTCTGTTCTTTCTGTGGGCGATGCCGAACAACCTCAACGATGTCCTCATCCGTCAGTTCCTCATGTGGTACATCAGCCCCAACATCCTCATGGGAACCTTTGCCCTCACCAACGTCCTCCTCCTCGCCGTAGCCATCACAAAGCCCGGCTGGATCGGCCTCTGGGCCATCATGGCCACCAGCTTCTGCATGTCGCTCATGTACCCAACCATCTTCGCCCTCGGACTCAAACAGCTTGGCCCCAACACCACCCTCGGCGCCTCCATCCTGGTCATGGCCATCATCGGCGGAGCAGTCCTCACACCCGCAGTCGGCTGGGTCGCAGAGCGCACCCACAGCATGGCCGACGCCTTCCTCGTACCTCTGCTCTGCTATCTCGTCGTAGCCTGGTTCGCCTTCCTCGGATCAAGGATTCGCGTCTCCCAAGCCGACGTCCTTCACCAGGAAAACCTGCACTCCGGCACCATCTAGCCATAGAAGAATGAAGTTACAAAACCGCTCCGACCGTGTTTCCTCATCCCGCCGACCCGCTGTAATTCAAGTTTCCGTCTCCAACAAACGGCACCCCTTAAGCGTCATCTCGACCGAAGTCGCGCGGTCCCATCGCACGACGCAGTGGAGAGATCCCCGTATTTCTCCCGTATCTCCACAGTTGCCGACCAACCCACAAAACGAATCCCCTACCGCAATCCAGAATGGCGTTGATGTGGGGGAGCTCTTCTATCCCTTGCCAGCACCACCAACGCGCCGATCATTCCAACAAACGGCAGCAGGAGAAAGATAAACACATAGATGTTCATCATTTGACACCTCTTAGACCCCGAGCGCAGAACCCGAGAAGCTGCTCAGCGCGACCGCCAGATTCCATCGCAGATCATATCGTGTTACGATACTCTTAGAGTGAAGCCCGTGTCCAGAAAAATTGATCGCAATGAGATTCAACTGCTGGCCAGGTTTCGATCCGAAATTCGACGCTTCCTCCAGTTCAGCGAACAAGCCGCAGCAGCAGCCGGCCTGCAGCCGCAGCAGCACCAGCTCATGTTGCAGATCGCCGGAGCGCCCGACGACACCCTCGTCACGATCTCTCACATCGCCGAAATGATGGGCCTGCGACACCACACCGTCGTCGAACTCAGCAAACGATGCGAGCTGGCAGGCCTCGTGCGCAGAAGTTCCGACCAGAACGATCGCAGGTACGTAGTGCTCGAGCTCACCCCCAGGGCGAGGAGGCTCTTCGCCTGCTCTCCGAGACCCATGCTCGACAGCTGCGCGAGCTGGCCCCTGGTCTGATCCAGGCCCTCACCCGCATAGGCAACTCAAATGGGTCACACCCCGATCAGGAAACCATCCAGAAAAGGAAAGGCAAATCTTGAAGTCAGAACCATCGATTCTCAGGGATTTCACGGTTGATAAAAGGGTCTGGCTGCTCTCCGGTGTCTCCATCGGCATCGGTCTATGCGCCACCCTGTTCGCCGTTGTGCTCCTGCGCTGTATTGCGTTCTCAACAAACGTCTTCTACTACCATCGCTTCAGCCTTACCCCGGTCTCTCCGGCCGGAAGTCCCCTGGGACACTGGATGGTGGTAGTGCCCGTCATAGGGGCCTTCTCGTTGGCCTGATGGCCCGCTTCGGTTCGGATAAAATTCGCGGGCACGGTATCCCGGAGGCCATTGAAGCGATCCTCCTGCATCGCGCTAAAGTTGCTCCGAAGATCGCCCTTCTGAAACCCATCTCCGCAGCCATCGCGATCGGATCGGGCGGCCCGTTCGGAGCCGAAGGCCCCATCATCATGACCGGCGGAGCCGTAGGATCGCTCATCGGACAATGGATGCATGTGACCGATGCAGAGAGAACCACACTCCTCGTCGCCGGTGCGGCAGCAGGTATGTCCGCAACCTTTGCTACGCCGGTGGCTGCCATTCTGCTTGCCGTAGAACTCCTGCTCTTCGAATGGCGCCCGCGAAGCCTGGTCCCCGTAGCGCTTGCAAGTGTCACCGCAGCACTTTTCCGGGTCTATTGGCTTGGCGCAGGACCGCTCTTTCATATGCCGGTCATCACGGGAACACATGGTGCTTCCTTCGCGATCGGCGCTCTCTGCCTGGGTGCCCTCATCGGCCTCATTGCGGCAGGCATGAGCCGCATGATGTATGCCTTTGAAGATCTGTTCGAGCACCTGCATATCCACTGGATGTGGTGGCCGGCAATCGGCGGGATCGGGATTGGAGTGGGTGGCCTGTTCTTCCCGCGCGGCCTTGGAGTCGGGTACGACAACATCGCCGAACTGCTTCACGGCAGCCCCTCGATTGGCCTCATCGTAGGAATTCTGTTCGCGAAGTCGCTCATGTGGGCCTTTTCCCTGGGATCAGGAACCTCCGGCGGCGTTCTTGCGCCTCTGCTCATGATCGGCGGAGCCGTGGGCGCACTGGCAGGGCATCTGGCTCATGCCCCCGCCGAAATTCAAGCGTTCTGGGCTTTGATCGGCATGGGAGCTATGCTCGCAGGATCGCTCGGTGTTCCTCTCACCGCCATCCTGTTCAGCCTGGAGGTCACTCACTGTCTACCCGCCCTGCTCCCCCTTGCCGTAGCCTCTATCGCGTCCTACCTCATCACCGCTCTCATCATGCCTCGATCGATTCTGACCGAAAAGCTCAGCCGGCGAGGCTACCATTTGACCCGGGAGTACGGCGTAGACCCGCTTGAGCTGGTCCTCGTTCGCGAGGTGATGTCGCCCCTCGCAGAAGGCGCCCCGGCCGTACCGCTCCCGGGCTCTTACTCCTACTCCGACTCGACCACCCGCGGAGCCGCAGAGCTGATGGCGACCGAAGGTCTGGAAACATTGCCGGTAGTAGACCGTTCCAACGGGCAGGTGTGCGGCGAGATCTCGCTCAAAGATCTGCTCCGAGGCAGAGAACGTTCTCTCGAACGCGAAAGCGAGCGCCTGCGGCTCTTCAGCTATGTCCCCACCGAACAAGGCGGCCACAACTAACCGTAATAACGGCTTTCGCTGAGCTAAAGTTTTGTCCTCCGAACAAGGCATGGCGAACCGCCTACTCCGCACCGCACACCTCGGACGGCTGCCATCTTGCCGTCGTATGGAGCTGGCGACGCCGGATCACTCGCGCTGGCGACGCCGGATCACTCGCGCTGGCGACGCCGGCTTACTTGCGCTGGCGACGCCGGATTACTTGAACTGGCGACGCCGGACTACGCCTTTGCTGTCATCCTGAGCGCAGCGAAGGATCCCGACGAACTCCGTCCCGCCCAAACCGCCTGTCCCTTTCCACCCACCCTCTTCACGCCGTTGTCTGTTCTTTATCGCCCCCTGCAAGATGCTGCATCTGCAAGGTCAATCCTGCGTGGCCGTTCGCCTCTTGGGATCAGAGAAGGTGTCTGCGCGCACCAGCAAATACGCGAGCCACCTGCTCCCGTCAGTAGCCCGAAAATAAACTTCAAAACCGTGTCACTTTTTCAGGCGCCAGAAAAGTGGATGTCTAAACTCCACGTCCACCACGCAAAAATTCTCACCACCAAAAAACCACATCAAAACACCCGTTTTTCTCAAAAACCCCTGTAAAAACCACACCCCACCACGAATAACTTTTTTCTCACACCACAAAAAAACTACGGCCGAACCTCGAGAGGTCCGGCCGTAGAAAAACCATCTTTGCAACTCGTTATTCGCTGCCGCCCTTGCGGGGACGACGATTCGCCTGCAACACCTTCTTACGCAGACGCAAAGACTTAGGCGTAACCTCAACCAGCTCATCATCCGCAATGAACTCAATACACTGCTCGAGCGTCAGCTGCTTATAAGGAACCAGCCGCACGGCATCATCCGAGCCAGAAGCCCGCATATTCGAAAGCTTCTTCTCGCGAACGCAGTTGACGTCAAGATCGTTGTCTCGCGAATGCTCTCCAACTACCATACCTTCATACACTTCCACGCCGTCCGCAACAAACAGAACGCCGCGATCCTGCAGCCCTTCCAGCGCGTAAGCAGTCGTAGTTCCCTGACGATCCGAGATCAAAGCACCCGACTGACGCTGCGGAATCTCCCCTTGATAAGCGATATACCCATCAAGAATCGAGTTCATGATAATCGTGCCGCGCGTCTCGGTAAGCATCTCCGAACGCAGGCCAATCAGACCACGCGAGGGGATACGAAACTCCATACGAACACGGCCTGAGCCGTGATTGATCATTTTGACCATCTCGCCTTTTCTCGGCCCAAGACGCTCAATAACAGTACCAACAAAGTTTTCAGGAACGTCAATCGAGAGATGCTCCACCGGCTCCATCACAGCATCATCGATCTTCTTGGTAACGATTTCGGGACGGCTGGCCATGAGTTCGAAGCCTTCGCGACGCATCATCTCGATGAGGATGCCGAGCTGAAGTTCACCGCGGCCCAGCACCTTGAAGGAATCCGGAGAGCCGGTGTCCTGCATCTTGAGAGAGACGTTGGTAAGAAGCTCTTTCTCAAGGCGATCGCGGAGATTTCGTGAGGTAACAAACTTCCCCTCGCGGCCCGCAAACGGGGAGTTATTCACGTTGAACTGGATAGCGATTGTCGGCTCGTCGATAGTGATCTGGGGAAGCGGCTGCGGATTCTCGATGTCGCAGAAGCTTTCTCCTATGAAGATGCCGGGAATACCGGCGATGGCAACAATGTCGCCTACCTGTGTCTCTTCAATGTCGGTGCGCTTGAGTCCTGAGAAACTAAAGAGTTTTGTGATCTTGTGCTTGGTGAAAGTGCCATCGATCTTAGCAACGTTGTACTCCTGGCCGGTGCGCATGGTGCCGTTGAAGACGCGACCGATGGCGAGACGGCCAAGGTAGTCGGAGTAGTCGAGGTTAGTGACGAGAATCTGGAGGGTGCCTTCGGGATCGCCCTTGGAGACGGGAATGGTCTGGACGATCTGCTCGAACAAGGGCTGGAGGTCCGTGCCGGGGGTCGCAAGATCGTTCGTCGCGGTGCCGAGCTTTCCGTTCGTGTAGAGGACGGGAAAGTCGAGGACTGATTCGTCGGCATCAAGGTCGATAAAGAGGTCGTAGACTTCGTTAAGAACCTCCTGGGGACGCGCGTCGGGACGGTCGATCTTATTGATGACGACCATCGGCGTTAGGCCAGCTTCCAGGGCCTTCGAGAGAACGTAACGGGTCTGCGGTAGGGGACCTTCTGAGGCATCGACGAGCAGGACTACGCCGTCGACCATCTTGAGCGCGCGCTCCACTTCCCCTCCGAAGTCGGCGTGGCCCGGAGTGTCGACGATGTTGATCTTGTTGTCGTGATAGTAGAGGGCGGTGTTCTTCGCAAGAATGGTGATGCCGCGCTCTTTTTCGAGATCGTTGGAGTCCATGACGCGGTCGGTGACGGCTTCGTTGGAGCGAAAGGTTCCGGACTGTCGAAGCATGGCGTCGACGAGGGTGGTCTTGCCATGGTCAACGTGGGCGATGATCGCGATATTAAAGATAGGCTTAACGGCTATTGCGGTTGAGTTGCTCACTGCGTTTATGTCCTGTCTGTGCGCTTAGGGGTGGTGTTTTGGGGAAAGTGCGCGTCCTTACTATTTTAGCCTAGTTGGACTCACATTGGCCTCTAAAATGTGCGGAACGGCGAGAAGATACGGTGAATGGTGAAGCGTAAGACGCTGATTCGAGGAAGCTCGAATGCGCAGGAAGCTACTTGACGATTTGTAAATGTTCAGAGAAGACGTGAACCCTTCTTGTTATTGGACCTCAATCAATTAGATGTTTATCGAATTATGGCCAACAGGAGAACGACACTGCTGAGCATGCTGGCAGGAAATGTAGCGGCGGTGACAGGTGCATACGGAGGCGACAACGACGCTCGGAGTTATTGCGCACCCGGAGGACATCGCGACGGCGGCTGTGTTCTTTGCTTCCGACGATGCAGGTTTGGTCAAGGGCTTGACGCTGATGTTGGCCGGTGGCAAACGGATGTAAGTTTGCAGCTTCACGTAGAGCCCGGCTGGGGCGGTCCTTTCTTTTTTGATTTTCGAAGACTCGGCTAATTTGGGTTTGGATGCGTCCGGATGTCCCGCTATACTCAAGGCTCCTAATGCATCCAACTCAGTCATCCCAGTTCGAGCACGCGGCCCTGAAAAACTATCTGCTGGACCATGCCTATGACGAGATGTTCACCGGGCTTGGCGACCTGCATCAGCACTGCGAGCCGCTTCTAGAGCACTTTTCGGCTCTGCCTTCGGAAGAGTTACAACGTAGAAAACAGGCGGCGGACCTTAGTTTCCTGAATCAAGGAATTACGTTTACGGTGTACGGCCGCGAAGAAGGAACGGAGAAGATCTTTCCCTATGACCTGATTCCGCGAATTATTACCGCAGCCGAGTGGGCGACGGTTGAGCACGGGCTGACGCAGCGGATTACGGCACTCAATCTTTTTCTCAAGGACATCTATAACGAGGGACGAATTCTGGATGACGGAATCGTGCCGCGCGAGGTGGTCTATAGCTGCAAACACTACAGGCGGCAGATGATGGGATTGCAGGTTCCCCGGAATGTGTACATTGCTGTCTGCGGGACCGACCTGATCCGATTGGAGAGCGGCGAGTTTGTGGTGCTGGAGGATAATCTGCGCGTGCCTAGCGGGGTCAGCTATATGTTGACCAATCGCAGGGTGATGAAGCGGATCTTTCCTCAGCTGTTTCGAAGCTACAACGTGCGGCCGATTGAACAGTACACACAGTTGTTGTTGGGAACATTGCGATCCCTGGCGCCGGAGGGACGACCGGAGCCGAATATTGTGCTGCTGTCGCCAGGAGTTTTCAACTCTGCTTACTTTGAGCATGCGTATCTTGCGCGACAGATGGGGATCGAACTGGTTGAAGGACGCGATCTGGTAACGCACGACAACCTTGTGTATATGCGGACGACGATCGGGCTGCGGCGGGTGGATGTGATCTATCGGCGCGTGGATGATGACTTCATCGACCCGCTGGCGTTTCGCGGAGATTCGATTCTCGGAGTGGCGGGTCTGTTCAATGCTTACCGTGCTGGGAATGTGACACTGGCAAATGCGTTTGGTACAGGTGTGGCCGATGACAAGGCCTTATATGCGTACGTTCCGGAGATTATCAAGTACTACCTGAGTGAAGAGCCGGTGCTGAAAAATGTCGAGACGTATCTGTTGACCCGGCCTAAGGAACAGCAACATGTGCTGCAAAATCTTGACAAGTTAGTGGTAAAAGCGGTCGGCGAGAGCGGCGGGTACGGAATGCTGATCGGGCCGCAATCGACAAAAGCGCAGCAGGACGAATTCGCACAAAAGATCGTCGCGGATCCAAGGAACTACATTGCGCAGCCGACCATCTCATTTTCGCGAGCACCGTGTCTAATCGGGGACGAGCTGCAGCCGCGGCATGTGGATCTACGGCCTTACGTGTTGTATGGGGATAAGGTGACGATTGTGCCGGGTGGATTGACGCGTGTGGCACTGAATCAAGGATCGTTAGTGGTGAACTCGTCGCAGGGTGGCGGCAGTAAAGATACGTGGGTGCTGAGTCAGTGAAAGGAGTGGCCAATGCTGTCACGCGTCGCGGATAGTTTGTACTGGATGAGTCGGTATCTAGAACGCGCTGAACATACAACGCGGCTGCTGGATGTGAATTTGAATCTGATGCTTGATGAGAGCCCGATCAGCGCAGAGCGGCGATGGCAGCGGGTGCTGCAAGCGCTGGGCAAGCCGAAGAATATCGAATGGACAGGTGAGCCCTATGCGCTGACACAGGCGTTGACCTTTGACACCGAAAACAAGGCTTCAATTCTGTCCTGCATCATTGCGGCGCGCGAGAACTCGCGCCATGTGCGGGAGCAGATTTCTACAGAGCAGTGGCATCGGCTCAACAGTCTTTATTTGCAGGTGACGCGGCCAGAAATGCAGCATCGGACTCAATCTGAGGCTTTGGGGGCGGGGATGACGCAGCCTAGCGAGTTCCTGCAGTCTGTGATGGAGGCGGCGCATCAATTCCAGGGGGTGACAGACTCAACGATGAATCACGGCGAGGGCTGGCAGTTCATTCAGGTCGGGCGCTATATCGAACGGGCATGCGCGACGGCGTTGTTGCTTCAGGCGTACCACATCGATCTTTGGGGGCACCCCGAGAGAGTGGCCGATGGCAATGAGTACCTGGACTGGATGGGGCTGTTGCGTTCGGCGACTGCGTTTGAGGCCTACTGCAAGGTGTATACGGCCGACCTGACACCGGATCAGATCTTCGAGTTTCTTCTGCTCGATGAAGAGTTCCCGCACTCGGTCCGGTTTTCGATCGACAGCCTGCAGTGTGCGCTCGAAAAGATACAGGGAGACAGCGGGAAGAGCCGCGCCGAGGGTTTGCGGCGGTTGAGTGGGCGGCTGCAGTCTTCTCTGAGCTATAGCAGCGTGGATGAGATTTTGAGCGTAGATGTGCTGGGGTATCTGGGCAGCATTCAGGCACAATGTCGAGCGATCCATGAAACGATCTACGAGTTGTACGTGGACTATTCCATTCAGGCAGCGCTGGCAGGGTAAATGATCGAGCGGGGACAGGCCGCAGCCCAGACATGGGAGCCGATTACCAGTGGGAGGCGGTCAAATCTGGTGGACCTTGTTAAAGGTCTTGCGATCCTTCTGGTGGTGTATGGCCATACCTCACAGGGCGCGGCACATCGGGGATGGTGGACTGGACCGGGGATGGCGTTCTCTAAGAACTTTATCTACAGTTTTCACATGCCCGCGTTTTTCTTTGCTTCGGGTCTGTTTGTCCTAGGTAGCATTGGTCGGCGAGGAGCCGGCAACTACACGTTAGAAAAATTAAAGACCATTCTGTATCCCTATCTGCTGTTCGCAGTCATCACGGCAGCGCTCGGCCCTTTGACACGACGATTTCAAGTGACGTACTCGCCGTTTAACTGGAAGGCGTTTCTGCTGAGCGTCGCGGACGGGGACGTTAGCTGGTTTCTGTTCACGTTGTTTTTTTGTTCGATGTTGGCGTTGCTGACGGCTCGGCTTCCGAACTGGCTGCGGTTTTTGCTCGCGGTGGTGGCGGGGGTATCGCCGATCTACGGTTCGTACATCAGTGACCGCGTGTTGCGGGAGTTTTGCTTTGTGGCTGCTGGGATGTGGGTTGGGAATCAGATTTTTAAGCTGGAGCGCCTTGAGAAGACGAGGGCCGCAGTGGGACTGGTGATGCTCGGTGCGTTTCAGGTGGTGACCATTTACTTCTATGGCTATGTGGGCCGATGGAACTATATCTTGATGGGCCTGACCGGGACGGCCGCGCTCTTTCTGCTGGCACGACTGCTTGAGAATCATAGGGTGGGCGACGCGCTGGTGTGGCTAGGACGGGCGTCGCTGGCGATCTTTCTGTTGAGCTCGTTTGCGCAGGGAGCGACGAGGGTTGTGTTGTCGAGCTTGTTCCATACGAACAATCTGTGGCTTCAATTGTTGTTGCCGACGGCGTTCGCGGCAGTTCTACCTGCTATTGTTTGGTATCAGCGAGACCGATGGCGGCTTGGGTGGCTCTTTCACTGGCCGTTTTAGCAGATGCACCATATCCCGCGAGACCGAAAGGGACAGGCTATGTATTATTCAATTCGTCATCTGACGAAGTTCCTGTACAGCAACCAGGTCAGCGAGAGCATGATGGAGACGCGGATGCATCCGCGTAGCGATCAGAATCAACGCTGCCTGACGTTTCATCTTTCGGTGAGCCCGCGATGCAGAGTGTTCAGTTATCGCGATCATTTATCGAATCACGTTCACCACTTCGATATTCCGGGGATGCATGGGCAGTTGGTGATTGTTGCCGAGTCGCTGGTGGAGGTACAACCGGCGGCGCAGGTTCCGGCGTTTCTGGCGCCGGATGCGTGGGCGGACCTGGATGCGATGGTGGAGCAGGGGGACTACTGGGAGATGCTGCTGCCTAGCGAATTTGCTGCGCCGACGCCAGCGCTGGACGCTTTGGCTGTGGAGCTGGATGTGCGGCGCAGAGACGATCCGCTGATGGTGCTGCATCACTTGAATCAGCAGATCTATGAGCACTTCGACTACAAGCCGAAGTCGACGCAAGTCGATTCACCAATCGATCTGGCGTTAGGTACCAAAGCCGGGGTCTGCCAGGACTTTGCGCACATCATGATCACGCTGGTGCGATCGAAGTTGCGGATCCCCTGCCGGTATGTGAGCGGGTATCTCTTTCACGGCGAGAGCGATATGGACCGGTCGGTGAGTTCGGCGACGCATGCGTGGATCGAAGTGTTGATTCCTCATCTTGGGTGGGTGGGGTTTGACCCGACGAACTGGCTGGTGGCGGGGGACCGTCATATTCGTACGGCGATCGGGAGGGATTATTCCGATGTTCCGCCGACGCATGGAATCTTTCGGGGTCGGGCGGGGAGCGAGCTGACGGTGGCCGTGCGGGTGACGCCGAGTCTGGGAACTCCTTCGCTCGATCAGGAGTTGCCTGTGCCAGAGGACTGGTCGATTCTGGTTGAGAAGGCGACTCAGCTGCCGGAGCAGCCACCTCCGCCGACTCGCCAGCAGCAGATGGCGCAGCAGCAACAGGAAAACGTCTAGGGTACCCCACCCCCTGGGGGGTTGTAGCTGCTAAGTTTTCTCTATTGATAGACTTACGATTTCCACAGACTGTAAAATATTCATTCCAAACTGGTTATAGGTAAATTCGTCTTTCTAAAAGAGTTAGCTCGGTCTAGGTTGGAAAAGCCCCGGTGGATGCCGGGGCTTTCTTTACTGTCTCTTTCTAGTATAGCGGCTGGAGCATAACTCATACGCCACGCGAATCTGCTGGATTGGCGCGGGGTTTGGTGAGTTTGGGGCTTGACAGGTTTTTAGGGAGCTGTCCTGCCGGACGGGCCTCCTGCGCGGAGGGCGGTCACTTCGTGACGCGTGTACCTTGGTTTTGGCGCAACATGCAGCGATGCTCCTCCCGTTGGTCGGAAGGAAGATCGAGCCGACCAACGGGAGGCCCCCAGGAAGCTCACCCTGCCAAGACCGGTATACAAGTCACGAAGTGACCGCCCCACGCGCAGTGGGCCCGTCCGGCAGGACAGCGCCTTCAGAGGTTGAGCTTCTTGAAGATGCGCTCGGGGATGTTGCGGATGATGAACATGATGGGCTGCCATTGGAATGGGACGTAGAGGATGTCTCTGCGCTTGTCGATGGCGCTGACGATCGATTCCGCGACTGAATCGACGTCGGCGAACTTCTCGCTCTTGGGCATCCCCGCCGTCATCGCAGTTTTGACGGGGCCGGGTTTGATCGTCAGGACGGTGACCCCTTCGCGATCAACACGGTTTCTCAGGCCGCCGAGGAATGCGGAGAGGCCTGCCTTTGAGGAGCCGTAGACGTAGTTGGACTTGCGGCCTCGGTCGCCGGCTACCGAGGAGATCACGGCGAGGGTGCCGGAGCGACGCTGGACGCAGAAGTTCGCGAGCCAGGTGAGGAGCGAGACCGGCGCCATGAAGTTGGTGTGGAGAATATGGGCAGCGGTGTTGAAGTCGCGCTCCGCTTCGGTCTGATCGCCGAGGACGCCGTGGGCCAGGTAGGCGATGTCCATGCCGGTGAGAGAGTTGATAGCGTGGGCCAGGAGCGAGGGGTGCTGGTCGGTGTCGTCGAGGTCGGCGACGGCAGTGTCGATGTAGCTGGCACCGCGGGTTTTGAGGTCGGCGGCGACGGCGGCGAGTTTTTCGGCGTTGCGCGCGACGAGGAAGAGGCTTGCTCCCTGTGAGGCCCAGATGCGGCAGGTGGCTTCGGCGATGCCAGAGGTTGCGCCGAGAACGAGGATCTTGCGGGTAGTTGTAGAGGTCGATTGCGGGGTCGTGCTCATAGCTTACGGTGTCCGGTCTTATGAATTTGGAGTGACGCGCTCCCAGAAGCTCGAGGTGAGCAGGGGGTCACGGTACTGGGCGAAGTGTTGCCATTGAGGGTAGAAGGCCTGGAACTGAGGGGCCGTCATGGCGGCGTCTTTGGCGGGATAGAGGCGGCCGCCGAACTCGAGGGTCATATCGGCGAGGCGCTGAAAGAGCGGGAAGCTCTTGTCGGGCTTGATGGGAAAGTCGAGGGCGAGGGTTATGCCGGGTTTGGGGAAGCTCATCATGCCGGGCGAGGGGACGTCGCCGAAGGCTTTGAGCACGGCGAGAAAGCTGGCGAGACCGGATTTGGCGACTTCGCGGAGGATGGCGACAGTTCCCTCTTTGGCGTGCTCCCAGGGGATGACGTACTGGAATTGGAGGAGGCCGCGCTTGCCGTACATGCGGTTCCAGCGGAGGACCTTGTCGAGCGGATAGAAGAAGGGCTCGTAGTCCTGGAGGGCGACGACGCGTTTGCGGATCTGCTTGTGGAAGAAGGCTGTGTTGAAGAGGCTGACAGAAAGGGCGTTGAGGGCGAAGCCGGGGGCTTCGAAGGGGAAGATCAGCTTTGGTTTGGGCGAGGGTTTGAGATCGTCCTTCTTCGCGGAGTGATCGCCTTGCATGAAGACCCCGCGGGCGAAGTTGCGGCCGGTGGAGGTGACATCGACCCAGCTGACGGTGTACTCGACGTCCTTGGCCTGATTGGTGAGGTCGAGGAACTCGTCGATGCCGTGGAACTGAATGCCTTCGTAGTCGATCTTGCGGGAGACGATCGGTTTGAGACGGAGTGTGGCCCAGGTAATGACGCCGGTGAGGCCGAGGCCGCCGATAGTTGCGGCGTAGAACTCAGGGTTCTCGGTTGGCGAGCAGAGCATATGGGAGCCGTCGGAGCGGACGAGCTCGAACTGTGCGATGTGGCGGCCGAAGGTTCCGGCGGTGTGGTGGTTTTTGCCGTGGATGTCGTTGGCAATTGCTCCGCCGAGGGTTACATATTTTGTGCCGGGCGTGACGGGAAGGAAGAAGCCACGGGGAACGGCAAAGTCGAGGATCTGGGCCAGGGTGACGCCGGCTTCGGCTGTGAGGAGGCCGGTTTCGGCGTCGAAGTCGATGAGGCGGTTCATTGCGGTGGTGACGAGGAGGTTGCCGTCTTTGAGGAGGCAGACGTCGCCGTAGCTGCGGCCCATGCCGACGGGGAGCGCACCGTTGTGGAGGTTGGCGGTGAGTGCGGGAAAGTCGCTCTGCCAGTGGAGCGGAAGGAGTTTTGCGCCGTAGTTAGGGTAGCGGCCCCAGGATTCGAAGGGAGATTGCACTGGGGAGATCGCTTCCTCTGTTGCGGTTGGATCTGGCATAGGGACAGGATACTGGTTCAGAGCGGTGGCGGAATTAAAGCAAGAGGCACAGCGTGTGCCGTGCCTCTTCTGAAACTGCTGTGCTTTTTAGGCGGCAGCGGTGCTGCGATTTGCGGCGTGCCTGTCTGCTGCAATCTTCAGGGCTGACTTTGCCTGCACGGTAAGAGCGGCAAAGCCAGCTGCGTCGTTGGCGGCGATGTCAGCAAGGACCTTGCGGTCGAGCTGATTGCCGGCGAGCTTGAGGCCGTTGATAAAGGTCGAGTAGCTCATGCCGTTGATGCGGCAGGCTGCGTTGATGCGGACGATCCAGAGGGCGCGATACTGGCGCTTCTTCTGTTTACGGCCGGTGTAGGCGAACTTGAGTCCGCGCTCGACGGCTTCCTGAGCGGCCTGATAGAGCTTGGATTTGGTGAGGAAGTAACCGCTCGCGCGCTTGAGGATTTTTTGCGGCGATCGTTGCGTTTTGTACTCCGTTTTACACGGGGCATCTTGCTTCTCCTTTTGCGTACTTCGTTTGAGCGGCTGGAGGTAAGGGTCGCATTCCCGTCTCAATCAGAACTAGTGGGTGTCCTGAAGGGGACTCGTGAGAACGACGATGGTGGCCTCTTCACTCGCTATGCAACTTCAAGTCTCGGTGGAATCGCTAACGCGATTCCAGGGGCCGGAACGCTTTGCTGGCCCTTTGCTTTTGAGCGGCTCGACTTGAAAACTTGTGCTTCTTATTTCCGAGGGAAAGACCGTTTTATGGTCTTTCTTGACTCAGGCGTAAGGAAGCATCCGGGCAACCTTGTGATGATCCGCATCGGAGATAAGCACCGACCCGCCTAGCTTGCGCTTGGTTTTGGTGGCCTTCGATGTGAGGATGTGGCGCATCTTGGACTGGCCACGCTTGAACTTGCCGGTGCCTGTCTTATGAAAGCGCTTGGCTGCGCCGCTGTGTGTCTTCAACTTTGGCATGGTGTTCCTGACGAAAACTGTGTTCTGGACAACTTTCTAAGTATATACGAGGGTTGCGATTACAGGCCGATCTATTTGGACAGCAGTGCGAAGCACTCGAGCCTACCACCGCGAAGCCGTGAAAATAAAAGACTTGCTTGATAGTTAGACTTCGTGGTGAGTTAATAAACGAGGGTTTTCTCGAATACTTCGAAGTTCAGGTCGTCACGAAGCGGCATCCCGAAGCGTTGATCTCCGTATGGGAACGGCTCTGTCTTGCCGGTGCGACGATATCCGCGGCGCTCATACCACTCGATGAGCGTATGACGAAGCCAGATCACGGTAATCCTGACTCGCTGCGCTCCACGGGCTTTCATATAGTCCTCGGCATGAGACAAAAGCGTCCGGCCAAGTCCGTCAGCCTGACGTTGAGGGTCTATTGCAAGCATCGAGAGATACCAGACTGCCGGTTCGTCAGTAGGCTCAAGCGACACACACCCTGCGAGCGGGGCCTTGTCGTCGTCCCGCATCAATAGAACGGTGGTTTTACCGCTTGCGAATGTCTCGGCAAGCATGGTCGAGTCGATTCTCTGCCCGGCTATCACCTTAGCTTCGCTGGCCCAACCAGCTTCAGAACTTTTGCCTCGATAGGCACTGTTGACGAAGGTGACGAGTTCGTCGACGTCAGCATAAATAGCAGGAACAAAGATCATCTCCAACAATTATGCCTTCTTCCGGCTGGGAAGCAGGCTCTGGATGAAAACGGAGTTCGTGCCGGAGCAACAAAATGACCCTCCGAAGAGGGTCATCGTTGGGCTCTCGCGAGCGTTTGCCAGGTGGTTAGGATTACGTATTCCGTTATCCCCCTTCGGACCAGTGGAGGGTGGGGTGGTAGTGGAACCGCCGCCACCAGTGCTGCTGCCACCATGTCCAGGGCAGTTACCGCCGCTACCGGTGTTGCCTCCGCCGTCATGTTCGTGGTCGTGATCATGGTCGTGGTCGTGATGGCACCAGCCGAACCAGGACCACGAGCTGCCACTGTCGTGATCATGATCACAGGCGAAGGCTGAGCTGGAGGTTGTGAGCAGTGAGAATCCAACGATCGACACAGCGATCAAACGGTTCAATTTCATTGGTTCACCTCGGGGAGTTACGAGCCGAAGCATAACAAGCCGCATGGGTTAGAGGAGTACAACTTTCGGAGCAGAGGCGCTGGTTACCGATGGGCCAGAGATTGCACTGCGGGCGGGATCAGCGCAGGTGCCGGGAGGGGTACAACACCTCTTGTGCGTGCTATACTTAAGACACTGAGAGTCAGGCTAGAACGTGTGTAAAGCGCTGTAACGGCGCGGGTTTTCGCGGATCGCGCGGACACGGGACGGGCTGAAAATCCTGCAACTTCAGCAACCGCTGAACGGAGATACATGGCATCGACTGCAATCCCCACCGAAGGTGCTCTTTTAGAGCTTGAAGCCGGCAAAATTAAGGACGCTCCTGCAAAAGGAAAAGAAGGCGGCGGCTATTCGGCTGAGAACATTACTGTTCTGGAAGGTCTGGCGGCGGTTCGGCTGCGACCGGCGATGTATATCGGCTCGACCGGTGAGCAGGGGCTCCATCACCTGGTGTATGAGGTGGTCGATAACTCGGTCGACGAAGCGCTGGGTGGGCATGCCACGAAGATCGATGTGACGATCCATGTCGATAATTCGATTACGGTGGTCGATGATGGCCGTGGCATTCCGGTCGACGACAAGGTGATCAACGGGGAGAAGATGCCGGCGGTGCAGGTGGTATTGACCATGCTGCACGCAGGCGGTAAGTTCGACGCGTCGAACTATAAGGTTTCGGGTGGTCTGCACGGTGTTGGCGTGAGCTGCGTCAACGCGCTGAGCGAAGAGTTTGACGTCGAGATCTGGCGCGATGGTCATGCGTGGGAGCAGGACTACTCGAAGGGTGCGCCGATCAGCAAGCTGCGTAAGATGGGCTCTTCGACACGGAAGGGCACGAAGGTTCATTTTCTGCCGGACAAGTCGATCTTTACGGTGACGGAGTTCAACTACGACACGCTGGCGCAACGTTTGCGGGAGCTCGCCTTTTTGAATAAGGGGCTGGAGATCCACCTGACGGACCAGCGGACGACGGACTCGAAGACCGGGGAGTACAAGCACCAGGAGTTCAAGTACATTGGCGGCATTGCGGAGTTCATCAAGCACCTGAACAAGGGCAAGGCGGTGCTGCATGACAAGCCGATCTACATGGAAGCCGAGCGGGACAACGTGGCCATGGAGATTGGGCTGCAGTATAACGACGCCTACTCCGAGACTGTGTTTACCTTCGCGAACAACATCAACACGGTGGACGGTGGAACGCACCTCTCGGGCTTCAAGACGGCTCTGACCAGGACGATCAACGCCGCAGGGCAGTCTCTGGGTCTGTTCAAGGACGTGAAGGAGAACCTGAGCGGCGACGATGTACGCGAAGGTCTTGTTGTTGTGATCAGCGTGAAGCTATCGCAGCCGCAGTTTGAAGGGCAGACGAAGGGTAAGCTGAACTCGGATATCGCCGGTACGGTGCAGGCGTTTGTGAATGAGCGGCTGGGTGCATTTCTCGAGCAGAACCCCTCGGTTGCGAAGAAGATCATCAATAAGGCGATCGATGCGGCGCGAGCACGTGAGGCTGCGCGCAAGGCTAGGGATCTGACTCGGCGTAAGGGGGCTCTCGATGGCGGCGGGTTGCCGGGTAAGCTGGCAGACTGCTCGGAGCGTCAACCGGATCGGTGCGAGCTTTATCTCGTCGAAGGAGAGAGCGCCGGCGGAACGGCCAAGCAAGGGCGCGACCGGAAGTTCCAGGCGATTTTGCCGTTGAAGGGAAAGATTCTCAACGTCGAGAAGGCCCGTTATGACAAAATGCTGGGCCACGAGGAGATTCGCGCCATGATTACGGCGCTTGGCTGCGGCATCGGTAAAGACGACTTCGATGCGAGCAAACTGCGGTATGGCAAGTTGATCCTGATGACCGACGCAGACGTCGACGGATCGCATATCCGCACGCTGTTGTTGACGTTTTTCTTCCGTCATATGACGGAGCTGATCAAGCGTGGACATGTTTATATTGCTCAGCCGCCGTTGTATCGCATCAAGAAGGGCAAGTTCGAGCAGTACATCAAGGACGATCGCGAGTATGTGAGCGTGATGGTGAAGCGTGCCTCGGACGGCATGGTGATTCGTTACGGCAACGACGGCGGCAGGCTCGAAGGCGCTGCCCTGACCAAGTACATGGGTCAGTTGAACGACTATCTCGGCTTCTTCGATAAGGTGCAGAAGCGGTTGCGGAATGATGACGTGACACAGGCGTTCGCTGAGTTGTTTGCGCATGAGGGCAAGGATTCTGTGCGACGCGTAGACTTCGAGACACCCGCCAAGGTGGAGGCCATGCGGCAGCGGTTAGCCAGTATGCAGAAGACCTATCAGTTCAAGAGTGTTGGCGATGTCGTGATGGATGAGGAGCACAGGAGCTACTCGGTCAGCTTTACCGACGCGCAGGGCGCAGTGAGAACGATCGACTGGGCGCTGGCTTCCGCTCCGGAGAGCAGGCAGATGCTGGCCAAGCATGCACAGATCAAGGAACAATTGGTGGCGCCGTTCTTTATTGAGTATGCGACGAAGACCAAGGCCGAGGCTGCAGCAGAAGAGGCTGAGGAGATTGCTTCGGAAGAGGGCGTTGCTGAGATCGCCGCGGCCCCGGGAACAGTGGCTGAGGTGAAGCCGTCCAAGAGGGTAAGCAAAGCATCGCAGGATCCAGTGGAGAAGAAGACGGCGCGCGATGTGTTCGAGTATGTGATCGAACAGGGCAAGAAGGAGTATCAGGTTCAGCGGTACAAGGGTCTGGGCGAGATGACGGCTCCGCAGCTATGGGAGACGACGATGGATCCGGAGCGACGTACGCTGCTGCAGGTGAAGCTCGAAGACATTGCGGCCTGTGAAGAGATCTTTACGACCCTGATGGGTGAAGACGTAGAGAGCCGGCGCAAGTTCATCGAAGAAAATGCCCTGGACGTGAAGAACCTGGATATCTAGCTTCTCGATATGCATGGAGGCAGTCAAAAATACTGCAATTCGCGTCAGATTAAATGCAACTTTTGCGCCAGAATAAATGTAAGTCTAGCGAAACATAGCAGTTATCGATGCCTGCATGCACCGAATCGAGTGCATCGCAAGCATCTTGCTTTCGGCTCGGTCTGGGGTGTGAGGTGGAGCAATTTTGTAGGTTGACACATAACCTGGGATTATTGACACATAAAGTGGGATTCCTTGACCCATAAAGTGAGATAAACCTACGAGCTGCACAGGGGGACACATAACCTGGCGCACGGAGCTGATTTGAGGAAGGCCAAATCGACAAATCGACTCCCGTCGCCCTGACAGCAAAAGTGCAACTCACTGAGCATTCTGAGCCAACGCTCTACGCCGACATTCTCTCTCAGGCCGCTTGCTTTCTTCTGTGTCAGGTATTGCAGAAAGGGGTCCCGTCAGAAAACGGACACTAAAGCACGTTTAGCGTTTCCTAGTCCGAAGCGGCGCGCCTCACGGCCGCGTGTCTTTTCAGAATTTTGCGGCTTCAGCAGCCTTGTTGCGCGGCGTTGCGTTCACTATAGCTTGATCGCGCCAAAGGAGCCTAAAATCCATCATCTTCATCACCAGATGAATTGGCGCTCCATAGCCGCCCTCAAGCATTGCAGAGAGGCTTTCTAGTTCTCGGGGATTTGTGCCGTTGTTGTCCGTAACCATTGCTTGCAGGTCCCAATCAATCGGGCCACCTGGAAGCATGTTGCTCTTCGGTGGACCGAACTTTTCGGTCAATTTGCTGGTCAAGGTAGCCGCAAATGTGAGATCAGGCGCAAAGGAACCAAGCGGCTGATCGGAGTCGATTCTGTAGAGGTGGCCCAGTGGCGAAAAGCCAAGATCGAACTCGGTGTGATTGAACTCTAGCTTGAAATCGCCGCGTCCTAGAGGGCTAAGACGGGCGTGAGTGAGTTGTTCCACCTCACCGGGCGTCATGTCGAGTCGGATGCCCCGCAAGTCGCGTGCTCTGAAGCCCTGTGCTCCGCACACGTTCGTCAAAATCGCAAAAACTCCGATAGCGGCAAAGATGACTGCCTTCACTGAAAGTGTCCCCTTCTATAGAAAAGGCTAATGACCGCTGCATTCATATCCCACGAAGGTGTCAAACGTGCTTCCCTCATTTACGGAAATGAAAGGCCTCGCATTTCTGCGTTGTCGGAGGATCGGCGAACTCAGTTTGAAGGTCGCCAAACGATAGAGGGGTGCCGTTAGAAAACGGCCAGCTGACACGCTGGTTTCCTGTGTTCGACCTTCTCAGCTCTGAGAAAATTAGAATACTCACTCATCAATAGCACCTCGATCCGTCCCGGTGCTGCATTCAATCCGATCCCAACGATACTCAGCTTCAAATAGGGCCACTTCCGGCCCTATGTTCCGTTTGAGGTCATCGGCAACATCCACGAGAACCCTGAACTTCTAAAACGCTAGTTCGCCCATGAAGGCTTGTCTTTCGGGTATTCGGAGTAATAAGCCTTTCCGGTACTATCTTCCGCCATCGCGCGGATCTTGTCCCAATGCCCCTTATGCTCGGCCATCTGGTCGTAGTTCACCGTGAACCCTTCAGGCTTATCGCCTTCATCGAGCCGCTTACCTTTTATCGAATCGTTGAGGATCATTGCGCGGTATTTATGGTCTGCATTGATTTGCAAAGCGACAATACTGAGATGTACCGGGCGTCTGCCCACATTGGCCACCTTCACAATTCCCATCATTCGTCGAGTACCGATCTCCTGCATATCCCATTTGAGCGTGACCTTGAGCTGCGGCTTGTCCCGTCGATAGTTCAAGATCGAGATGACGAGGGCCGCGCCACCGAGCAGCGAGCCGAGAATGCCCGTGATGAGGATACCACCTGCGTAGCGTATGTCATAGAATTGACGGCAATTATAGCCCAATAACGGGTAGCGAAGACTATACTTTGTATATCACCGAGGAGATCAATCGTGGCGACAGATGTCATCGAAGGTAAGGGAACGCTTCGCACAACGAGCGGCGAAGCCAAAGAGTGGGCAGTTACCTATCGGTTTATCGTCCACACGAACATTATCCAGCGACCCGGATTCCCTCCCGCCGTGGGAAAGAGCAGGTCGGAAGGTGCAATTTCAGCGGTGGACGGCGATGCCATTCCCGCAGGGTACTTTCAACTGACTGCCCAGGACGGCGAGAGTCTGCGGGTGCAGAGTCATGGCTTTGGTCTGTGGTACATACTTTCGCCTATGGCGTAGTCATCTTCCGAGATCCTTGCCGAAGTAGAGAATGACAAGTACGCTGGGATTCTGAACATGGGCTGGCGCAATCGGCGTTTAGCGTTACCCGATTCTTAATTCGGAATAGGTGCAATGGTAGCCGAGATCGGCATCCCGCCATAACCTCCCTTTTATGTGTTAGATAGGCTTTTATGTGGTACCATTTGCGAGATTATTCCTCCGGACAATTAGACAACCTGTTATCGAACAGCCGATCTCATCGCGGAGAATTCAGGGAGGCAAGAGGCTAGATGAAACTGGTTAGTTTCCATGTGCGCGACTTCAAGTCGATTTACGACTCGGGCCCTATCGATGTTTCGGATGTCACTTGTTTGGTGGGAAAGAACGAATCAGGGAAGACCAGCCTCTTGCAGGCCCTTTACAGGCTCAATCCCATAATCCCCGAACATCAAAAATTCGACATAACCGATGATTATCCTCGCGCCGAGGTAGAAGACTATCGGCAGGCAGTTGAGGCGAAAACACGTAGGCACAGCATCCCGATTTCTGCAACATTCGAGGTGGAAGATCAGGAGTTACATGCGATCGAAACGGAGTTCGGCAAAGGGGTCCTGACACAGAAGCAATTCAAGTATGAACGCACTTACGAAAACACAAGCCTCGTAAGTGTTTATGTCAATCAGAAGATCGCTGGTGCCACGCTGCTCAAGCATGCGGGCATGGAGACCGAGGTTCCTTCAGGGACCTGGATCGATTTAGAGACTCTGCTTAAGGCTTGGAATCTTCGGGCGGAACAGAAGACCAAAGACGCCACCGCTGCGATGGCAGCAGCAGCGGGTATTGTGGATGCAGATCAGAAGAAAGCTGCCGAAGCTGGTGCAAAGGCCCAAGAAGAAACGAACGCGTCGCAAGAAGGACGGGCCGCTCTCCCCAAGATTGTTGAGCGGGGATTGTCGTTGCATATCTGGGACAAATTTCTGAAGACAAGACTTCCGAAGTTTCTCTACTTCGACGAGTACTACCAGATGCACGGTCATGTAAACATCGAGGCGCTCAAAGCGCGTCAGACCAGCAAGGCTTTACTGGACTCAGACTACCCGATGCTTGGGTTAATCGATCTGGCCCGCCTAAAGGTCGATGAACTGCTTAGTTCGAAAAGAATTTCGACATTGGTCCGGAATCGTACCGGGTCCAGCGTACACCGGCGCAGGTGCGACCGCGCCGGCGGGGTAATGGTACTACGGAAGATCCACCCACTGCGACGCTCTGGGGGCGGACGGGGGTCATCGATCCGAATGTTGAGGGCGAAGTAATAGCCTCGCAGCCGACAAACGTGACGGCCAAGGTTACTGAACTGCTCGGCTTCGAATGCAGCCAGTTCCGCCAAGTTGTTCTCTTGCCGCAGGGCGAGTTCAGGAAGTTCCTATCAGCCACGTCCCGTGAACGCGAACAGATACTGGAAGTCCTGTTTCAGACCGAAGCTTTTCGCCATATCGAAGAGGAATTGAAGTTGAAGGCGAAGGCGTTGGAGGAAGAGATCCAAGCGGCGCGACAACGGCAGGGTAACTTCCTTGAGGCTGCTGAGGCTCAGTCGGAGGACGAACTGCTGCAGCGTCGGAAAGCTGCGCAGTTACGGCTGCAGGAACTCGACGGTCCGCTGGAAGCCGCCCGCAGAACCGAGATCGCTGCTCAAGAGGCATCGGAAGCGGCTCGCTCGGCCGCCGAAAGGCTGGGGGAATTGCAAGCGGCCGAGAATGCATCCTCTACCGTGAAGGAACACGAGACCGAAATAGCCTCCACTCGGCTTAAGCTGACTTCCGCAAGTAAAGCGGAGCAGCTGCTGGATCTGGAGCGTACAGTTCTTGAGCGTGGCAAGGAACATGCTAGCGCAGTAGAAGAGCAAACTGATCGCCAACGGGAACGTGCCCACGCGGAACAAGCTGAGTCGAAAGCTCGGGAACGCTTGGCAGTCGAAGAAAGATGCAGCGAAGAACGGGGGACTTCAGCCCGTGAGTTGCAGCATCTCTCCGACATGGGGGTCGGGTGGACAAGATCGCCCTTGCTGCCACCGAGGCTACCGCGGCTGAGAAGGCGCATGGCATGGAAGCCGCCGAGCAGGCGCGCCTTGACCGCGAAGTGCAGCGGCTTGCTCAAACAATCGAAGCGCGTGATCAGCGCATCGCAACCCTTCAGGTTTCTGCGCAGCGGGTCGACTTCCTCTCGCTAACAGTACAACAGCTGGAGGTGTTGCTTCAGAATCGGAGGCGGCTGGACCGGTCAACCGAGGAATTCGGCGGGGCGCGCGACCGGTTTGATCAGACGAGCGCTGCCCTCTCGACAATGCATGCCAGCCTGCTGGCGGCCCGACAGCGGTTTGATGAGATGCAGACTGACTGGCTCTCTGCCCAGGCGACAGTTTTGGCAGCTAACCTCATGGTTGGTGCTCCCTGCCCGGTCTGCGGATCGGTTGATCATCCGATGCCGGCAACTTCTGAAGTTCCGCTCCCCGAAGAACGGGAACTCAAGCTGTTTCAGAAATGTGTCCGGCAACTTGAGGCCGAGTCCGCCTCACTGCGCGACAAAGCCGCCATCGCGCAAAGCGAAGTTACCCGTCTTGAGACAGAGACCGGCAATCTCATTACTCAGCTCGGCGCGGCCGCGTCCACGCCTCTGTCCCAACTGACGGGTCAGCTTCAAGACGCACTCAACGAGTTAGCCGCTTCTCGCAGGGCTGCCGAAGAGGCCGGGCGCACCACGGAAGAGCAGAATAGTGATCGCGCCAATCTGGCAAGCCTGTCTTCCCAATTGGACGCAGCCCGCTCCCGCATGCAGACAGCTTCCAATCGCCTGGCCGCTGCGCACCAGGCACTTGCTGAGCGTCAGGACGGGGTGCCTGAGTATCTTCAGACGCCGTCGTTACTTAAAGTCGCGATTAGAAATGCCTCCGGTCGTGTAGCAGAGTTGACAACAGCTTATGAAACCGCTCGCACCGAGGTCGAGGAAACCAGCCGCGCGACTACTGGATGTGTCATGGCCCACAGTTCCGCGCAGGAGAACGAGCAGACAGCGGCAGATCGGGCGCGTCAGGCCCGAGAAATGTTCTCGGAGCGATTGGTGCAAGTCGGCTTCAATACCCCGGCTGATTTCGATTTCGCGAAGACGGAAATCTCGAACATCGGCCGAATGGAAGGAGAGATCAAACAGTTCGAAGCCGACCTTTCCGCCGCCCAGTCTCGACTCCACCGTGCCCGCCAAGCAGCCGCCGGGCTTGTGCCGCCGGACCTACCAGCTATTGAACTGGGATTGTCGATCGCGAAAGAAGAGGCTGCAGGTCTCGTACAGGAACAACACCGGTTATCGGAGAGCGTCCGATCCGCCGAGCGGTTCCTTGAACAGCTGAACGAGGCGCAAAGGAAACTCCGGTTGCTTGAGACTGCCCACAGTGTGTACGGAAAGATCGCCGGCGTTGCCTGCGGTGACAACCAGATGCGGGTCACATTCCAGCGCTACGTTCAAGGTGCGCTTTTCGAAGACGTACTTCAAGCTGCTTCATTGCGGCTGCGCAGGATGAGCAAAGGTCGCTTCGAACTTCAGCGTGGAATCCGCATTGGCGACGGGCGCCAGTCTGGTGGTCTAGACATTGTTGTTGTTGATAGCCACACCGGAACCACTCGCCCGGTCTCCTCGCTGTCCGGGGGCGAGGGATTCATGGCGTCACTTTCACTGGCGCTGGGTCTCGCAGATGTCGTGCAGAACCACACGGGGGCGTGCGGCTGGAGTCCCTATTTATCGACGAAGGTTTCGGGTCGCTCGACTCCGAGGCACTCGATCAGGCTCTGCAGGTTCTTACCGACCTGCGTCAGAGTGGTCGGTCCATCGGCATCATCTCGCACGTCACTGAACTCAAAGAAAGGATAAGCACCCGTATTGAGGTCGTACCCCATGCGAGGGGCAGCTTCGCGCGAATTGTTGGAGGCATTCTAGTGACTCCCTGAAGGAGTCTGTCGTGGGTTATTTTCAGCAAATGGGCGAACGTACCCGTCTGTTATTTATCCTAGTTTGATGGATTCTCCTAACGGCGATCCGATGGTAGCTCACACAGAGTGATAACGAGGATCATCATTGAAACTTCGAAGAGCACGCGTTTCGAATTTCCAGTCGTTTGGGCCCCAAGCCACAGACATCAGATTCGACGATTTAACTTTCCTGATAGGACCGAACGGTGCCGGAAAGACTGCGGTTCTTCAAGCACTGTGCAGATTATTTGCCTTCAACCCCGCCTTGAGGCGCATCCAGAAGTCGGACTTCCACACGTCCGGACAGAGCGCGGGGACGACCACTCTCGAAGCGAATTCGATGTATATCGAGGCAGAATTCGAATTTCCGGAGTGCGCCGACGACCATGAGGCGAATCCTTCGATTCCACCGAACTTCGCTCATATGCGCCTGGACAGCGCCGACGGTATCCCACGGGTGCGGTTCCGACTCGATGCCAGCATCGATATTGAGGGCGAAATCGAGGAAGCGCTCAAGTATGTTCTCGAAATTGATGAGGACGGCAATCCGCTGACAAGTCAGCCTGTGCCCCGATCGGACAGAAACAACATTCACGTACACTACCTTCCAGCCCGCCGCGATCCAACCGAACAGATCTCATACACTGCCACGTCGCTTCTGGGGCGTGCGCTTCGTTCAGCCGACTGGCAGGCACAAAAGAAGGTCGTAGCAAGACACACGAAAAAAATCAGCGACAGTCTAATCGCCAATGAAGCTGTATCATCTCTCAGCGCACAGCTCGCGTCGAGGTGGAAGGACCTTCACAGAGGCTCGTTCTTCTCGGATCCTGAAATCACATTTCTGAATAATGAGATCGAGACCCTCCTGCGACACTTGACCGTCTCATTCTCTCCGGGGCACAACGAGAAGTTGGTCGATTTCACTCGGCTCAGCGATGGCCAGAAATCCATGCTCTATCTGTCAGTAATCTTGTCCATGCAATCGATCGGACATGATGCTCTCAGGGGTAAACAAAAGGCATTCGATGTTGAAAAGCTGAAGCCTGCGATTTTTACCATGGTCGCAATGGAGATAAAGGCGTACTGACTTTCAACACTGCTTTGATCGTTTGGCCCTTTTTGATGTCTTCGATAGCCTCATTTATCTCTGCGAAATCGTAAAAACGAATAAGTCTGTCGAATGGAAACCGGCCGGCTTGGTAGAGATCGATCAGTTTGGGAATAAATAACCGTGGGACAGCATCACCCTGAATGATGCCTCGTACCGTCCGCCCATTAAGTAGTTGATTCATGTCGATTGAGGCCTCGGTGCCGAGAGGTGCGCCTCCGATCAATGCGGCTGTGCCCTTGGGTGCGAGAACATCGACGGCGAGCTTGAGCATCTCAGGACGTGCTGTTAACTCCAGCACATAATCGAGGCCAATTGGCACAATGGACTTGATCTGTTCTGAACTGGATTCCCGTTTGCTGTTGATGGTATGCGTTGCTCCTAACTCACTGGCTAAAGTCAGACGTTTGTCTTCTATGTCAATGGCGATGATCTTAGAGGCTCCGGCCGCTTTCGCGGCCATGATGGCAGCGAGTCCCACAGCCCCTACACCAAAGACTGCGATGCTCGAATTCACTTGGACACGCAGCGAGTTGAATATCGCCCCCGCGCCAGTCTGAAATCCACATCCCAGCGGTCCCAGAAGCTCCAGGGGTGCATCGTCCGGAACCTTAACTACGTTACTTTCCAGTGCGATGGAATAAGCTGCAAAAGACGACTGGCAAAAGAAATGACCATGTACTGTTTCTTTCTCGCCTTTCGTGGAGAGACGATGCAAAGCATTACTGCCGTCGAGCCGTTGACCGCCGAAACAGAGCTCGTAGGCGTGCAAGCAGTAGGCTGCGCTTCCGCTCAGGCAGGGACTGCAATGACCACAGGACGGAAATGATAAAACTACTTTGTCGCCAGGCTTGATATCACTTACACCCGGACCAACGTTCTCGACGATGCCAGATGCCTCGTGACCCAACACGATCGGGAATGGCACTGGATATTCCTGATGCTGCATATGAATATCGGTCTGGCAAATGCCTACCGCAACGATTCTAACCAGCACCTCGTTTGCACGAGGGGCATCCAACTCCAATTGTTCAATGGTGAATGGAGCACCCTTCTGTTCAATTACTGCGGCTCGTATACGCATATCGTTGTTTCCTTACCCGAATATCTTCGCCGCTGTTTTGGCGACCAGCATGCCCTGGTGACGTGCACCGGCGAGATCAATCTCTGTCGGCTGTCGTGATCCATCCCCACCAGCAACGGTGGTTGCTCCATACGGCGTGCCTCCAACAATTTCGGTTGTGCTCATCATGCCTTGATGGCTATAGGGGAGGCCCACGATAATCATGCCAAAGTGCAACAGATTGGTAATCAGAGAAAACAGTGTGACTTCCTGACCGCCATGCTGGGTCCCCGTTGACGCAAATGCGGCGCCAACCTTGCCATTCAAGGCGCCGCGCATCCAGAGAGAGCCTGCCTGATCGAGAAAGGACGCCATCTGAGAGGAAATACGTCCGAAGCGCGTACCTGTACCAACGATAATCGCGTCATAGTGTTCGAGATCGGCAATCGTGCCAATAGGTGCTGCCTGATCTAGCTTGAAGTGAGCGCTTCTGGCGACATCGTCAGGCACGGTCTCCGGCACCCGCTTAATATCCGCTTGAGCCCCGGCACTGCGAGCGCCTTCAGCGACTGCCTGAGCCATCGTTTCGATGTGGCCGTAGGTTGAATAGTAAAGAACAAGCACTTTTGCCATATTGGGTAGCCTTTCGAGTGAATCGAGAGTGAGGGTTAGTTATAAAAAAGAGTCTGTCGTGGTTTTACAGACGGAATAGAGTCTGTGCGTTAGTTCGACCGATCTTCTCTCGATCATTTGTGCTGAGAAGCGCGTTATCGAACCACTGACTCGCCGTGACCATGCTCTCGTAGGGATAGTCCGCCGAGAAGAGTAAACGGTCGGCGCCAATTTCGCTGATCGCATCCAACAAGCCTTTCGTGTGAAAGTGGCCGCTGGTGGTCAAGTAAAAATTGCGACTGAAATAATGACTCACGGGTAACTTGGCACTGCCTAATCCCTGACCATCCCGTTGCATCCAAAGCCGATGCTCAAGGCGCGGTAACATGAGAGGCAGACCTTCTCCAAGGTGTCCGAGAATGATAGTCAAGTTGGGATATTTGTCGAACAGCCCACTCAACATCAGACGGATCGCATGAGTTGCCGTTTCGTGTGCGAAGCCCCACGCCGAACCGATGAGGGAAGAATAGCCCTCATAAATCCGTCGCTGATTAGGCAGCGGTTCACGGGGATGCAGATAGACTGGGACGTTTAGTTGAGCGACGCGGTCCCAGAACTCCCATACCGGCGGTTCATCCAGATACTGCGCAGTATCGGCATTTCCGATGTTGGTGTACCCGTTTATCAATGCTCCCATGAAACCCAGGCTGGTAACTGAACGCTCCAACTCGTCTGCCGCAGCTCTAGGTGATTGCATCGCGACGGTCGCAAAAGCGCGAAACCGATCTGGGTGTTGAGCGAGGAGATGTTCGGCGATATGATCGTTGGTCTGTTTGGCGAAATCGGTTGCTTTTCTCGTATCGAGTAACGATTGCGCTCCTGGTGAGGTAAGGGAGAGAATGGCTATGTCAATGCCACATTGATCCATCTCCACGATGCGTCGTTCGGTATCCAGCAGCTTACCTTCGACATCCTCCATGTACGCTTTCCCGTTACGTGCAGACTCTCCAGACGCATCCCAAAGACTATTGTTTAGTGCCGTTGTGAGGTGCTCTTCAAGAACGATCTTGCCTTTCATTGCTTCTTTCCTCCTGGTGTATGTGAGTGAAATCGCAGCTTGCATAAGAAGTCGCCTGTGCCGACGCAGCTAATCAGCGGTGGAAAGCGTAATGTGCTTGTACTCGATGAAATCGTCAATCGCAGCGACGCCGTTGAGGCGCCCCAGACCGGACTGACGATAGCCACCCTCTTCGAACTCGTCGTAAACTTTGGCCCAATCGTTGATCCAGACTGTGCCGCTTTGTAGTTCTCGCGCTACCCGGAATGAGCGTTGTATATCGCGCGTCCATATACCAGCAGAGAGACCGTATTCGCTATCGTTAGCCAAGGAGATTGCCTCGGCCTCGGTATCGAACACCTGCATGGTAAGCACTGGTCCGAACGTTTCTTTCTGCACGATATCCAGATGTGGGTCGTCTACCTCCAGCAGAGTTGGTCGATAGAATGCGCCCCGAGCGAGTTCCCCTTCTACGATTGGGCCACCACGCACCACGATGCGGGCACCTTGAGCGATGGCCTCCTCTACCGCGTGATCGACACGTGCAACGTTGGGCTTGTCGATCAGAGGGCCCATGTCGCTTCGCGGGTCGGAGGCCGGACCCACTTTCAAATCGAGCAAACGGTTAGCGAGTTTCGTGCGCACTTGATTCGCTACCGCTCGTTGTACCAACAGACGCGATCCGGTCATGCAGAACTGGCCAGCGAATACAGTGAGTGATTTCTCTAGCACCGGCAGTGCCGCATCGATATTGGCATCGTCGAAAACTAGATGTGGTGTTTTACCGCCCAGTTCCAGGCCGAAGCGTTTGAGATATTGTGCGCCCACTGCAGAGATTGCGCGCCCCGTGGCGGTGGAACCCGTAAAGCTGATTACTGGCACCGCTGGCGAGGCCACCAGGTGCTTGGAGCCTTCTGCGCCCAATTCGCTGAAGAGATTTATTACGCCGCACGGAAGCGACGGCGCTTCCGACATGACCCTTGCGATCAGCGCATTGGTCTGCGCGGTCTGGCCTGGCATTTTAATCACTACTGTCGTGCCAGCGGCCATAGCAGGAGCTAGTGAACGGATCATCAGCACTACAGGAGAATTCCAAGGTACGATGATGCCCGCAACCCCCATCGGTTCACGCAAAACGATGGACAATACATCTGGCCTGGGGGTGCCGCTGTGCCCGCGTTCGACGCGGGCCAGCGCGGCATAGTAGCGCAGCTTGGACGGCACCATATTGACTTCAAAGGATGCCTCCGGCCTGACCTTACCGTTCTCCAACGCAAGTTGCTCAACCAAGGAGTCGGTATGCCGCTCAAAGGAAGCTGCTAGCTCCTCCAGAACTCGTGCACGCAGTGAAGCGTCACGTTTCCATTCGGTCGTTTCAAAGGCGCGACGAGCTGCAGCGATCGCCGCAGCAGCTACCTCTACGCCGCCATCGGCGTAACTTCCGATTACCTGATATGTGGCTGGATCGATGGACTCTCGATGCGGGCTCGAATCCATCCACTCTCCGTTGATCCAGTGCATCGCAATTTTTTGTGTGGTCATCATTTGTCTCGGTCGAGGTGGGATGTATCTGTTAATGTCCGACTCTCATTTCTCCTAAGCAAGTTTCGTAGCTGGAGAGTGATTGAGGACGCTGCCGGCGCCGATGCAGACCTGAAGGGCATGGCAGACTTACGGGCCACGGGTAACCGCTCTATTGAGCGGGAATAAGAGACGGAGCGCCCTTATCCTTCACAAAGAAAACAAGGAACTTCGCGTGTTTCGTCTTACTGGCGTTGCGACCCACGACGTGTACGTCCTGTGGACTCTCGTAGAAGGTTTGGCCTGGGACAAGCGTTACTTCCTTGCCGCCTCGGACTTGCATCACAACCGACCCTTCAAGAACGTAGACGAAGACATGGGCGTTATGACGGTGGATCGCGTCCGTAGCTCCTGGTGCGTAGTCAACCGTAATCATCAGGCCTTCCTTCCCAGGAATTCCGGTCAGGTCCTTCGACAGAAGCGGCGATACCTTTAGTTCTTGAGCCACCAGTGTTCCGGTCAGAAGAATTGAAACCATAAGTATGCGTTTGATCACTTTGAGGTCTCCGTATTATGCGTTCTTGGCTGGTAGTCTCCTGGCACCGATCGAAATGAAATCGCGAGACGGTTCCAACCGTTGATAGTGATGACAGCCAGTGTGAGATTCACGAGTTCCTCATTCGAGAAACTCTGCTTCGCTAACTCATAGATGTCATCCGGCACATGGCCCTCCGTAATTAAGGTCAGCGCCTCGGTCCATGCTAGAGCCGCGCGCTCTCGTGCGCTGAAGAATGGTGTCTCGCGCCATGCGCTAAGCGCATACAGACGCTGTTCCGTCTCGCCCTCGGTGCGGGCATCTTTGGTGTGGATATCAATACAGTAGGCACAACCATTGATCTGTGAGGCGCGAACTTTCACGAGTTCGACAAGCGATGGTTCGAGTTTGGATTCTTTTCGAACAAACATCTCTAAACCAATCATGGCTGCGTAAGCCGCTGGAGATGCTTGCTGAGCATTAAGCCGTGCTTCCATCATGAGTTCCTTTCTTTAGCGCGTTATTATTCGATCCCTATCAGATCTCGATCTCCTTTCCGTTCGGATCGCTATGAAATATCGAACTTCCGCCGGATTTGAAGCTGGCTGCCGTCGCGAAGGTGTCCTCCATGAACTGGAAGTAAACGATCTTGCCATCGTGCACGCGGGAAAGAATCGAGAAGGGAGATTCGACAGTTTTCCCCTGTGTCTTCGATTTGTAGGTGAATCGGCCAAAGACGGCGACGTTTTCACCAACACCGAACAGTTCTTCGGGAGAGAAAGCCAGAATCTGCCAGAACTGACTGACGCGCGTAAACGTGTCAATGAACGCCTGTGGACCCTTGCCCGTGCCGGCCCACGGCATAATCTTTTTGAGATCGGGATTGTCATAGTTGAGGGACACGTAGGTCGCATCCTCTGCAACGAGACGTTTGACAATCGTTGGATTTGTGGTGCTCGCCAGGAATTGCCTTACGACTTCTGTGGGGGTCTGAGTCATTGTTTTGTTCCTCTTTCTTTTTGGTATGGACGGTCCGTTGAGGGTGCGAAAGTCGGAAGTTTCAATTCACTCTCAAGCCGAAAGCATTTCTGCCATACGCTCGCCGATAATGACGCACGGCGCATGGGTATTCCCTGTGGTGACTCGTGGCATGATGGAGCCGTCGGCCACCCTGAGGTTCTTAACCCCATAGACACACAACTTCGAGTCGACAACGGACATATCGTCCGTGCCCATTTTTGCAGTGCAGGTCGGATGATGCATCGACATCGCTCCGTCCCGAATAAGCGCGTCGAGCGCTTCGCCGTCTACATCGCCCGGTAGAATCTCGCGTTTCCTGAAGGGGCGCAGCGCTTCCGAGTTCCCGATCTCGCGACATAGTTTTATGCCAACTCGAAGCGCGGCGATGTCCCGTGGATCGCTCAACAAATTCGCGTGAATTGCGAGCGCCTTGTGAGGATCGGCGGATTGGAGGCGCAGAAAGCCGCGGCTCTCGGGCCTTACCAAGCCCGGCGAGATCGACCACGTTGCGGGTACAGCGAGTTTGCCCGTCACCTCCGAGGCATAAGGTCCTTCGATATGCCAGCAATGTAGATCGGGAGTCAAAAGGTCCGAGCTACTCTTCGTCAGAAAATTAGCTTCTGCGCTATTGTTGCGTCCTGAGATCGGCTCGTCGCCCTCCCACATGGCGCTTCCGATGATCGGATGATCCTGGAGATTCTGGCCGACGCCTGGACGATGCGAGACAGTGGGAATACCGAAGCGACCGAGCTCAGCCCGATCTCCAATACCTGAGCGCATAAGGATTCCCGGCGTGTTGATCGCGCCTGCGGAAAGAATGACTTCAGTGGACGCACGGATCGTACGCGTTTCGCCTTGATACTCGAACTCAACTCCGGTTGTTGTCGCATCTTCGAAGGTGATGCGGCAGACATGAGCCCCAGTCAGTACCGTGAGATTTGGTTGGTGCATGACCGGATAGAGGTAATCGGCCGGAATATTGCGACGGCGGCCATCGCGAATTCGGACATTGGTGATGGCCGCACCCCCGTCCCCTTCCAGCAGGACTCCATTTTGATCGTCGAAGGTCGCGATCCCATGCGCAGCAGCTCCTTGCAGAAATGCATGAGCGATCGGATGAGGATCGGGTGCGGGCTGCACGAAGACATTGCCACCCGTTCCTCGGCGGGACGGATCAGCTGGGCCTTGCCAAGCTTCAATGCGCTTGTAGATCTCAAGAATATGGTTGTAGTCCCACGCACTATCGCCAACTTCCTTTGCCCAGTAGTCGAAATCGTTCTTGTGGCCCCGGGCCCACACCATGCCGTTGATGCTGCTGCCTCCGCCAAGCACCCGGCCCATGGCCTGGTGTATGGAGCGGCCATTGACGGAATCGCTGCGCTCGGCATTGAAGCTCCAGTCAAATTTTCCGCCTTCGTTGGTAAACCAAAGGACGGTCATCAAAATTTCCGGCTTGAGATCGCTTCCTCCATCCTCAAGCAATAAGACCTGTGTAGCGGGATTCTGAGCAAGGCGCCCCGCGACTACAGAGCCAGAAGCTCCTGAACCGACCACGATGTAGTCATAGCTCTTCTTCAGCGATGCTCGTAGTTGGGACTGATTCGAGGCGATTGCCAAATACCGGTCAGCTTCGGTCATCGCTGTTGGGGACTGTACGCCCAGGGATAGAGCCGCCTCAACAAATGTCGACCGCTGTATCTCGCCCTCCATGAGTTGGGCTTCGAGGAGAGTGAGTTTCTGTCCATCTAGACTGCTATTTGTGAGAATCATGTTCAATCCTTTCCGTTTTCGTCGGCGGTTGACTTGAGCTGCCTATGCTGTGCGCTCGACTTCAATCTAAGTTCGAAGTCGGATGGCAGCAATGACAAACATCCCATAATTTCTGCCATGACGATGCTAAGCCGGCTTATGCTCGCTCACGAGGCAAGCACACCAACAGTCAACCGTTGACGATTATGTCTTTTCGATCGATAGATCGAGTTCGTTGAATAGGGCTGGACTCGTTTCGTTGCCGGGCTCGATCTATTTTCGTCTCTTAGCGCTCGCCGAGGGAGTATTGAAAAACGCCGACGATAATCCCGAGGTGATATAGCCAAATGCCGTTTGAAGGTCGCGCGCATCCGTTCTTCGTCGCCGAACCCACAGCGCTGAGCGATCTCGTCCACGTCGAGTTTGGCATCTTCCAGTAAGCGGCGAGCCGCTTCTACCCGGAAAAGTTCAAGTGCCTTGGCCGGAGTCCGTCCGGTCCTGGTCTTGTAACTTCGAGCGAAGTTTCGCGGGCTCATATTCACTTGTGCTGCGAGCATATCTACAGTCAACTTCCGGTCTTGCAGATTCTTCGCAATCCACAGGTGAAGTTCATCAAAGATTGGAGAATCGGTGGTCTGCGATTGCAATAACTCGCTGAACTGCGATTGCCCTCCAGGCCTCTTCATATATACGACCAACTGCTGGGCCACCTGCATGGCGACACTATGGCCGCAGTCGTCTTGCACCATCGCCAAAGAAAGGTCGATGCCGGCGCTGACTCCTGCGGACGTCCAGATGGGATCGTCGCGCACGAAGATAGCATCTGGTTCAACCTTCAACGAGGGATAGCGCTCTCTCAGCAAAGCGCATGAGGCCCAGTGGGTTGCCGCGCGACGCTCGTTCAACAGGCCTGCCTCGGCCAGCAGAAATGCTCCTGCACAAACGGATGCCATCCGTCGCGTTTTTGGAGCAGTGACACGTAACCAGTCCACCAGTCGGCGGTCGTTTAGCGCTGGCTCCATGTCGAGCGCACCGGGCACAACGATAGTGTCGATCGCAGCGCGCGCAAAATCCGAAACCGGCACGGTGGCAATACCGACCCCTTCCGCCGTGACAATAAGACCCCCGTCAATGCTAACTGCGCAGAAAGAGTAGCCCGGCCTTCCTTGCTGCTTCATAAATAAAGATGCTGACCAGAAGACAGTCGTCGAACCACTCATGTCGAGCAGTCCCATCCCCTCGAAGGCCACAAAAAGCACAGTCCGGGAACCTGTCTGTTGTCGACGTGTTCTTGGCAGAAATTCTGGGATATTTGTCATTGTGGCCATTCAATCTTACGCCTAAATTAAAAGTCTAATGCGATGTCGGCTTCGCCCTGATCTTCGCTCTGGCGAACACTTTCATCAGGCGTCTCGTTGATCGAATTCGCCGATCGCATTCAGTCCCATACAGCCTTCAGAACTACTCAGGTTTTTCGTTTCGCGAAGCCCAAAGTGATTACACTTCAGAATCAAATTAGGAGGTCGAAAATAGTCCATATAAAAGTCATATGAGAGCCGGTGCATCGATTCAACTATGCCCTGGAAATGTATGTGATGCAGACGCCCTTCCCCTAACCTGAGATCAGCATGCCGCAGTCGATCAGGATTCTCCGAAGTGCCGAATTATTCCTTTCCAAAAGCGTGATAAGGCGAACTCTGGCATCGAGCACCTTCCTTGCTCTCCTCGTGCTCCTGCTGGCTCCTCTCCAGGGCATGGTCAACACAACGACAATCGGATTTGCCCTGCTGCTCGGGGTGCTGTTTACGGCCATTCACATGGGGAGCAGAGCAGCCATCGCCGCATCTGTTGTGGCAATGCTCGGCTATAACTTCTTTTTCCTTCCTCCGATTCTGACACTGACGATCACTGATCCGCAGAATTGGGTTGCCCTTGCAGCCTTCACGGTCACGGCTCTTGTCACCGGCCAACTTTCCGCGAAAGCAAAAGAGAGGACGCTAGAAGCGTTGGCTGCCAAGGAAGAGATTGAACGGCTTTATATGGAGTTACAGGGCGCTTTCGAAAAATCCAGCCACGCAGAGGCGATCAAAAGAAGCGAGTTGATGAAGTCCGCGTTATTGGATGCGGTGACGCATGATCTGATGACTCCTCTGACGTCTATACGCGCGGCGGCGAGCACGCTGCGGAAGGCCGAACGGACGAGCCAGACACTCGATCCTGAACTTAATCGCGAACTCATCGAACTGGTGGATGAAGAGAGCTCCCATCTCGATCAGATCCTCAAGGGATTTATGGAACTGGCACGCATCGAAGGGGGCGATCTGCTGCTTCAGACTACCTGGGGGGCGCTGAACGAGGTAGCGCAAGCGGCTGTCAAACGCGCTCAGGCGTTGCTGGTGAAGCACCGTGTCTATGTCGATATTCCGGATACTCTTCCACTGATGCACATCGACGTACGAGCCCTGGCCGAGGTGATTTACACGCTTTTGGACAACGCGAGAAAGTATTCGCCGGACGCATCTGCAATCAGCATCACGGCTCGACAGGTCGAGGGAGACGTCGAGGTTTCGGTTTCGGATCAGGGGAGTGGAATTCGGACGGACGATCTGGCGAGGGTTTTCGAGAAGTTCTATCGCGGGAAGGACACGAGGAATTCCAGAACGAACAGCCCGGGCGGTCTGGGGATCGGTCTGTCGATCGCGAAAGCAGTTGTAGAAGCGCATAGCGGATCGATATGGGTATCGGAGAGTTCGCCGTTAAAAGGAACAACCATGACATTTCGCATACCTATCAAGGAGGACGAGGAATGAACGGCCCCAATATTCAGAGAGCGTCCCCTCGGAACAAGATTCTGGTTGTCGATGATGAACCCGCGATCACCAGAGTTCTTCGCGCCAGTTTTGTCGCGAATGGTTACGACGTTCGGACGGCGCACGACGGTCTTTCCGGCTTGCACGTGCTAGAGGATTGGGGGCCGGACCTGATCGTTACCGATCTAACAATGCCCGATATGGACGGCGTCGAACTATGTAAACGGGTACGAGCTGCCTCTCTTCTTCCGATCATTTTGCTGTCGGTGCGCGAAGATGTGGAATCCAAGATCCGTGCTCTTGACGCTGGCGCCGACGACTATGTCACAAAGCCCTTCAGCATCGAGGAACTTCTTGCTCGGGTTCGCACTTCTCTCCGCAGATTGGAATCGATACGCGCTCTTGCTTCTCAGCCAGATCAGGAAGAAGCGATATTGCAGGTGGGGGATTTCAACGTCGACCTGCTAAAGCGGCAGGTTAGCATCCAGGATCGAGAGATCAAGCTGACGCCAAAAGAGTATGACCTCCTCCTCTTTCTTGTAAGAAATGCCGATCGCGTCCTGACGCATTCTGTCATCATCCATTCGATCTGGGGGCCGCACAGTACACACCAGCCGGAATATCTAAGGGTACTTGTCGCTTCTCTGCGAAAGAAGATTGAACCGGACCCGCTTCGTCCGCGCTACCTGCTTACCGATCCCTGGGTTGGCTACAGGCTGACTTCTTCTGAAGAAGAAGGTTAGTGGGAAAAAGGCACAACACCAGTTTGTGGAGTTAGCAGTGACAAGAATTCGACGCATGATCCTTTAGGCCAGGTGCAGGGCTGTAATAAACAAGTCAATGAGCTTGATGCCGAGAAACGGCGCTCCGAATCTGAACATTGCCGGAATGATGGCGAAGTATTTGGCTACATCATTGGCGATGGAGAAGGTGGTCAATGCGCCACGTCGGAGCTCAGGGGCAACTGATCATGCCGAGCTGCCATCCGGCAATCGATCAACGTGATGGCGGAACAATCACACTATTGCGATTACGGATCTGGATCGTCTTACAAGGGCGAAAATGTCCATGTAAAGTCGTAAGTATTTCGTTTTTTCTGGCATCCTCCAAGCCACCCGAACCTGGCCATCAGACAGGATTATTCATTGCGTTGCTGCGGTATGTGCGGCACGAAAGAAATATCCAAAATGAGAGTGCGTCATCAGATAAACCGGATGTGCCGGGTCATCCTCAAGCTTTTTGCGTAAGGTACTAATCAACACACGCAGATGCTCCCGCTGGCTACCACGTTCCGGCCCCCAAAGTAAGCTCTGTAACGAAGAATGCGTGACTGGTTTACCGGCCTGTGCCATGAGTATGTGGAGCGCACGGAACTCAAGGGGGTGAGGAGTATCTCGTTGCCGGATTTTTCAATGATTAATTTGTCCGGATCGAGCCTGATTTCTCCGACAGCCACGCAGCCGTTAGTGCCGATGGCAGACGCATGAAACCGACGAATGGCGGATCGAAGTCGAGCGGTCAATTCGCGTTCTGAAAAAGGATTGACAACATAATCATCGGCTCCTGCCTCCAGCGCATTCACCTTGGAGTCTAGAAGATCAGAGTCGCTCAGGATCAGAATGGGGATGCGGGGATGGAACCTACGGAGTTGACCGCAGGTCTCGATCTCTTCTCCTACCTGCTTCGAAAAGCCCAAAAGAATGGCATCGTAATCAACCATCCGCAAGCGCATAAGCGCGTTGTCACCAGGGAAGCCTCACCTGGATCGAATCCGGAGGCCTCAAGGGTCCTCCTTAATTGGGAGCGTTGCGAGGCCTCATCAACGACGACAAGAACCTTATCCAAATTGTTATTCATCGGTTGAGCTCATCTGCATTTTCGTTTCATAGACGATGCGCCTTTTTATTGGAGTCGCCACTTGCTGCCGAAAGGAGTTATTTGAAGTGGCCAACCTATCGGTAGCATCCGATAGGTTGGCCATCAGGCTTTCTGTAAATGGCTAAGCGCTCAACTAGAAATCGATACGAAGCGCCGCCTGTCCGGTACGATTTCCCGCATTGTTCGCCGTCTGCACCGACTGCAGCACACCAAACGTACTGGGATTGCTTACGTCTGTGGCTGGTATGGCGAAGTTGGAGTGATTGATGATGTTAGTAAATGTTGATTCGAAGCGCATCTTGATTCCCTCATGCAAGGTAAACACCTTGGCGAGGCCACCCGCGACAGCAATGGTTCCGGGAGCTTCGAGAGAACCGACTGCGGCGTTCCCGGTCTGACCAGGCTGAGTGCTGGTGGTGAAGGCGTTGATGTTGAAGTAGTTGGAATTGCTGCGATGAGCAGGAGTTGTGGAAACGCCAGGCACTCGATCCGGACGCGCCGTCGTTCCGCGTTGCGAAATGCCAACACCGGACGTATCGTTGCTTGGGCTCATCGTTGGAGTCAGCCATGGACCGGTCTGGAGGAGTGAGATGGTATTCACATTCCAGCCGCCGAGAGCCTCATTCACGAAGCCGTGCCTACTGCTCCACGCACGACCCCGGCCGAACGGGAGTTCGTATGTTCCCGTAGCCAGAAAACGTTGACGCGGCGTACCCTCGGCGTTGCCCCGAAGCGCATTGATGTGGAATCGATCTGAAACAGCGAAGCCATAGTAGCTTTCAATGGCGAAGCTGGTGGGCGCGTCTCCCTGCACATCGCTCAGACTCTTCGTCCAGCTATAGTCTCCCTGGAAGGTCAGGCCATGCGACATGCGATGCGTCACTCCCAGTTGCAATGAGTGATACGAGGTGGAACCAAGGTTTGCAGACTGGAAGATCTCCGACCAGCTCTGGAATGGTGCGCGGGGATCGACCCATCCGCCCGCCGGGACGTTATATCCTTGGGTGTTTTCAGGGATCTGATTGAGATCAATGGTTACATTTTGCCGGTGTCCTTCCATTCCTACGTAGCTAATGCGAGCAGCCGTAGAAGACGTGATCTCTCGTTCGACCGTGAGATTCCACTGGATTACCTCAGGGTCACGATAGTTGGGAGCGTCGCCCTGCTCCAACTCGCCGCCGCCATACTGAACGGATTGGCTTGGAGTTGAAACCAGTGGGAACTGGAACTGTGGCGTTCCGTTGTTATTGTTCTGATACGTGTGAACAGAGGCAGTAGGATTGCTCGACATATTGAAGGCTAGCGGTCCGAGATTGCTTACAGTAAAGACCCCAAATCCAGCGCGAATTACAGTCTTGCTATCCGAAAAGGGACGATAAGCAATACCGAGACGTGGATCAAAGTTGTACTTGTAATTCTGCCTCAGGCTTTGCGGCATATGAGCCTGGCTTGCCGTCTGAAAGTTCGAGCATGCCAGATTCATGTTTCTTCCTGGCAGCGTGCATGAGTTGAAGGACTGCAGAAAGGCAGGGACTGCTCCAATACCGTTCGCCAACCTGTCCGGAATAATGACTGTGTTCGTATCCGGAAGGAAGTTCGCCATGTTGCCAAGCTGATCCTGGAAGCCTGGAAGATATTCATACCGAAGTCCGGCATTCACCGTGAGATGGCTGTTGACCTCCCACTGGTCCTGACCATAGAAGCCATATTGGTGCGCCGTTCCATCGTCGCGAGGACCCGTAACCGCGAAATAAGTGATGTTAGGCAGTCCTAGCAGTAGGTCACCGAAGGAGCTGCCGGTGAAGACATTTTGATTGAAGGTGAACTGACCAAAGTCGTCGGATGCTGTCTCCAGCGATGGAGTAACGTAATTGACGATACGGTAGTCAACTCCGGCGCGAATGGTGTGATGGCCACGGCTAAGAGTGATGTTGTCCGTGAGTTGTTTCGTGTTCGACTCCCCCACACCGGTAATGTCTCGACCGATAGTGGAGAATCCGCTTCCATCGGAGAAGTTAATGCTGGGAAAGCCCCTTGCGTTGGATGGTTAGTGGTGTTGATCTGTCCCGGTCCGGTACCAGTCTCGAATCCCAACCCATTCAGCGCCTGAGTTCCCTGAATCGGAAAATTCGGATTGATCAAAGAATGTGTGAAGCCAAAACGAAACTCGTTCACAATTCTGGGTGTGATCGAATAGTTGTGTGAGACTAGGAAACTCCGATCGTGTTCCACGTCCTCATCGTTTGGAAGCAACTGGTTGTACACGTTAGTCAGCAGGTTCTTCCAGCTGATACGCGCATAAACCTGCTGTTTGCTGTTAATGTTCTGATCGATACGGGCATCGAATCCATTGCTGTTGCCAGGAATCGGAACCAGAGCCTGATAATTGAAAGCGCCCGTAAGACCGGGTGTGGGTAGCGGATAGTACTTATTTAACAACGACAGGGCGACCGGGTTGATGCACCGGGTAGGAATGAAATTATTCGTAAAGGCCGTGCCAGCACATGTAGATCCTGCAGGAAGCGGATTGGTAAGCATACCACTTGCATTTCCAATGGGAAGATCACTCAAATCCCCCGCGCGTTGCTGGGCAGTTGGAACCACCAGGAATTCTGGGGTAGAAGTGCTCCTGCGGTTGCCTTCGTAGTCCACGAAAAAGAATGTCTTGTCCCTGCCGTGATAGAGATGCGGAATCGTAACCGGGCCGCTCAGGCTGAAGCCAAAGTCGTTATAACGCTTTGGTGCCTTGGTGTCGAAACCATAAATCTTCGCATCGAGAGCATCGTTCTGCAGATATTCAAACACGCTGCCGTGAAGCGCATTCGATCCGCCTTTGGTGGTAAAAGTAACATCACCAACCTGGGCGAACTCTGCGCTGTTGTTGAAGTCAGTAGCCTTGACCTCGGCTATGTTTTCCTGCGAAGGATACGCGTTCTTCAACGCGCCATTGTGGAAGATATCCGCAGTCGAAATACCATCGACCGAGTAGTTGACCATGTTCGCTGTCGCACCAGCCAGAGCAATGTTTCCCTGATTATCCTGCTGTACGTTTGGTAGGAGAGAGGCGAAGATAGAGGGCTCGATGTCGAAGCGCGTGAGTTCAATGGCAACTGCACTATCGCTGCATTGTCTTTCGACGAATCGAGTGTGGCCTTGTCTGTGCTGATCATCGTGGCGCTGGCCGAGACTTCGACGGTCTGCTGACTTTGCAACGTCATCACGACATTGACTCGAGCGGTCTGGCGTGGCGCAAGGTCAAAAGCAGTGACCTTGGCATCAGCGAAACCGGTAACCCGGGAAGCAACGGAATACCGTCCCGGTTTGAGGTTGACAAACTGAAAGTCCCCTGTAGGGCCTGAGGTTGTTACGCGGTCGCTATTGTCATCTTCGCTGTGCAACGTTACTGCTGCTCCAGGTACCACGGCCTCGGTTACATCCTGTACCGTTCCGACAATACTGCCAAATGTGGATTGAGCACGAGATGATGCCACCAAAACGAATGTGAGCAGGAACACAGCCCACGCCGTCCTTGGAGCGTTGGAAAAATTACGGACATGCATTTTTGTTACTCCTTGCGCGAACTGACCAGCCGCGAATTGAAACAGTGTGATTACATCGCAAATCAGCCTTACAAGATCGAAAGAGGTTCGTATAAAAGTCATATAGTCGAACTGCAGAAGTGTTGCGTAAGCTGGTCATGCTGCCATGCGGTAGTAGGGACGGAAGAAAGAAGACGCAGCAAAGTAAAAAACTCGATTTAGCTCGAACGACGTTTGCATCGGACCTGCGTCATGAGGATGATCACATTTTGAAACGCACACTGCTCGTCATCGATGCTTGGCCCAGTTTTCCTATACCGGTAGAAGTTGTGCATGGAATTAGAGAACTAAGCGCCATCCTCCCAATTGTGGCTACGGTCGAAAAGATATGATGAATCCGCGACGTCCTTTGCCTGAGGGAAGGGGTAGGAGGAAGAACTCAACTGCTGCCGGGTTACTGGCGAGCGAGGGACGGTCAATCCGGTCAAGATCGAACAGATTGGAGTTCGACCTCACCTTGACGTGTCGCTGATGGGCGTCTTGGTGGGACGCGACTACTTCGAGACTCGTGAGAGTCTGGAGCGTGCCAACAGTAACACTGAAACCTGTGTGTTGTGATCGGCTCTGCTCCATGCATCCAAGGCTTGAGCCGGATGATGGGAAAGTATCATGTCCGGTTCTTTGGGTCGCGAATAACGCGCAACTGGAAGCCATCAAGCAGCCCGTTCTTGTAGTTAACGGCAATGACGACCTTATCGCACCCACCGTCAACTCCTATGTCCTCTACCAGCACATTCCCGGCGCCCAGCTCAGTCTTTATCCTGATTCCGGCCACGGCTCACTCTTCCAATACCACGCTCTCTTTGTCTCGCAGGTGAACACCTTCCTTGACGGAGTTCGCTAATGCCGACGATTTTCCTTCCAGTTCCGCATTAAAGCAGAGCTAACCGGAGTCACGCTCAACACACTGCTCCGTACCCGAGCCACCTCTCTCTATTCACAGGAAGTGCATTTTCAGGAGATAACAGTATGAGTAATGCAGTACACCGTCAGGATCGCGATGCTAACACGGTCGAACAAGCTCTAGCCGCCAGAGATGGCCGAATCGTGAACCGTAGAAATTTTATGATTGGAGTAGGAATGGCAAGCAGCGTTTTAGGAGTCGCACTAAGCGGGTGCAGCGGAAGCAATCCTTCGGAAGACACTGTTCTTGCCGCTGGTCCCACTGAGACGGATGTGCTGAACTTTGCACTAAATCTTGAGTTCCTCGAAGCAACCCTCTATTCCTTCGCAACACAGGGTACGGACCTGCCTGATTCCCTTATTGGAGGAAGTGGCTCCGTCACGGTTTCCAACGTCGACTCTTTGGGCTTTTGAATGAGACGAGTAGGCAGAATTGGTGCACGACACTTGGCACCTGGCGGCACCTAGGCAAGCGCGGTAGGCAAAAATGTCGCACCAACCAGGTCTCGGCTGTGCTTTTAAGTCCTTTGGATCACGGCATCGAGTAGGCGGAACTATTATTCAGTTTCAACCACCACTTGGTCCTGTACATCAATGTCGGCCACTGTGCACCACTGTTAGCCACTGTTCAAAGCTTTGGCCACTTTGACATGTATGTGATTGCAAAGATTGCGGCGATGCAGCTATGAATTCTGGCCGGGAATCCAGCCAGAATTTGTGTCAAAAACACCATAATTTGGCCAAATGGCCAGCTTATGGTGTTTTTTTCACGATAAAGCAACGCTTTCGACTTCGCATGGAAAACTTATCAGGCCGACTCGACACCTGCATCTTGGAAACGTCTCTTGGATTTAGATTGAGTTTGTGCGTGCACTCTTGTAGAGCTCTTGGAAGGCGGCTTCGAGCGTTTGAGAAGGCGACGATCCCAAAGTACATCCGGTTTGCCGAACTAACGGCGATTCAGCTTGAGGCCAACTGCGGCTTAGACACCCCGGTATACAGGGAAGATTGGCGCGGCCTTACCAGTTCGACGCGCAGCATTCATCGAACCGATGAAATGCCTGCTGTAGAAAAGCTGCCTGCCGGGGCAAATTGGAGGTTCGAGGTTTTATGTTGATCAGCACATAAGGTGTCGTAGAACAGGCTGCGAGCGCCTTAGCCTTCATTTCCAGATCCACTTCTGCATAAACATTTGTGGTGTTGACCGAGACGTGGCCTAGCCGTCCAGGTTCCAGCTCAACAAGCCGTGGAACCTACAGTCTCTCTTCATTGCCCGACTCGCCAAGGAGATGTCGTTTTCCAGGTCATCAATTCCTTCGTTGCCCAATCCGTAGACTTGTCCGTATGGCAGGACGTGCAAGGGTTCGGAATCTTGTATTTGTCTGTCATCGCCGGCGAGATGAATTTGAAGGTGTGTGAACTCACAAATGTACCGGGAACACCCTGAGTTTCGATCTTCGGCATATGACAGGCTACGCACTGACTGCCGGGGCTGCCATCCTTGTGGTGGGTGTGTTGCTCCAGAGTCGCGGTGTGTGGACCATTCGGCGACGTTGGTCCGTGACAGTCCAGGCAGAGCTTGTCTACGGGCTTTCGGAGCTGCGCGATGTTCTCGGTGCCGTGAACGTCGTGACAGGAAGCGCAAGTGACACCGTGCTCGTACATAACGCTCTGCACGAAGTCATTGCCCTGCATTCGATTCTTGTGTGCCGTCCCATCAGCGAAATGAGTGAACGTCGTCTGGCCTAATGTGATGTCCTCGAGCTTCCAATAGTCCTGAAGGTGTAGACCGACCTGGTATCCGACCGGCCAGTCGTAGGCTTTGCCCACGATCTGTTTGGTGAGGGGCTGCCCCTGTGAATGGCATTGAATGCAGGTGTCGTTCGCCGCTACGTCGTCCATCTGCGCCGGATTGAGAATATTGTTCCGCGTGGGATGGGCGACGTGCTCGCTGCCGGGACCGTGGCAGCGTTCGCAGCCGACGTTCCATTCCGTGACCTGTTTGGTGTGGATGTCATAGTTCACGGAGTGGCAGCCATCGCAAGTTGGCCCTGTAGGCCGCTGCATGTTGTCCGAAGGATAGAAGGCTGTCCACCAGTCGGCGCCTGTATCGGGGACGTGATATTTGAGCCACTTCCTGTTGTGGATGTCCCATTGCGCGGGGAGCGGGTAGTAGTCATCGCCGACCTTGGTGAAGTACCGTTGCTTCCAGATGCTGCCGTAGACCAGAGCTACTTGGTCCTTCGTAAACTTTGAGACGTTATTCGTGTTGAGATCGGGAATGATCGCATCCGGGTGCTCTCGCGGATCGCGGACCACGTTCGCCATCGGCGTCTTCTTCCAGTGCTCGTAAATGTCCGCATGGCACTTCTGGCACGCCTGCGAGCCGGTGTAGTGGGCTGATGCCAATGTATTCGCTTCGGCGGCTTTTTCGTCTCGCGTGGGAGTACGAAGGCTCCGGATGTACGCTACGAGCTTCCAGCTCTCCGCAGCGGATTCGTGGTGCGGACTGGTCATCGCGGGCATACCTGTCAATTCAACGCCATTCTCGATGATGTAGTGGATTTCACCGTCACTGAGGTTCTGTGTGGAATCGGAGTGCAAATCCGGGACACGGGGATAGACGTTGGCGCCGATGGGGGTTCGTCCACGAGCATCGACGCCATGACAGGAGGCGCATCGAGAGAGGAAGTCTTCGCGGCCCTGCTGGATCGCAGTCCAGTCATCGGCGTCCGGGTTTGTCAGGCGGCTTTCCTTCCCCGGAATCGCAAAGTCGCGGATCGATCGGGCCGCGACCGTTTCAAAGGCCGATGGCGTTGAAGTGGCACGGAAACCGTGCCACTTCAACGCACCCACACCAAGCAGTCCTATAAGGAGGACTGAAAGAAAGGCAATAATGAGAGTTTTTCGGGTCTTCATCTCTACGCTCCTCCGATGCAAACGATCTGCCTTCGAGAGACTCTACTGCGCTTACTTCACTATGGGCTTCACAGAATTGGTCTCATCCAGCGCGGCTCGTAGCCCTTGCGCCAGCTTCACCGCGTCGTCGTTTGCCCAGAAGTGCATGAAGTAGAGATGGGGTTCATCGAAAAGCATGTGATTATGCATCGCCTCAACCTCGATTCCATTAGTGCGGAGCGCGCGGATGACTGGATTGACTTCTCTTGCGAGCATCACAAAGTCACCTGAGATTGCGGCTCTGCCATTGCCTGTCGGTTGGAAATTGATTGCGGTTGCGGTCCCCATTGCGGGGGGCACAACCATTCCGTTGTCAGTGATTGTCTCCACACGCGGTATGCCGAACTGGAGAATTCCCCGTTGACTTTCCCGGAGTACCCAAGCGCCTGCTCGACGGCCTTTGTATCCAGATCGATTGGCTTTGAAGGGGAGGAAGGAGATGAGGAAGCACCTGGAGTTTTTGTCAGAGCAAGTGCAGACGCAAGCGATGAAGCAAGTTTTGCTGCGTCACCATGACCTGCGATGTGCATGTAGATGATGTGTGGCGTCTCGCCCAGAAGATGGTTGTGAATCGATGTTTGCTCAATTCCTTGCTGTTGCAGCTTCAACATAACAGGCTCGATCTCATCCTCGGTGAGGACCAGATCGCCCATTAACATCGTCTCATCTCCCATCGTCTTGAAAGCGACCCAGGAACCCAGGGCGAGTCCAGGCGCGACCGTGATACCGTCCTTCGTGACTATCAGATCCTTGCGCGGCATTGCAAATTTATAGACATCTCCCGGTTGCATCTGTCCGGATCGCCCAAGTGCGGCATCAACTGCTTTCCAACTGTTGTCCGTACCAGCTTGCTGCGCGTAAACAGGGATAGCTAGATTGGCGGCGACTAAGATCGTGGAACATAGATAAAGCTTCATTGAATATCCTTATTGTTTTGATTGCGTGGTTACGACTGGCTGCATGATTCTCAGTAGAGGGTGACCGTCTACGTTCTCCAGCGGGAAATAGACGAGGTGAGTCTTTGGATCGACCGACACTGTATGCGCGTGAGGCATCTCGAAGGAGCCGAGCAAAGTAAGGCTCTTGCGATTGTTTTGGAAGATCGTGACCGTACCCGACTCGGCGGAGACATACAGGCGCTTTAGACCGGGGTCATAAGCCAACACGTCGGGATCTTCGCCCACCTGATAGGTGGAAAGAACCTTCATCGTCTGGAGATCGACCATAGCAAGTGAGTGATTTTCTTCGCCTGCGATGAAAGCAATACGGTCGCGTGTATCCAGGGCTATCCCATGTGGGTTTTTGATCCCCGCCAGCGGTATGCGGCTGATGATCTGATTCGTCGCCGGGTCGATAACGGCAAGTAGATTCATGCCATGAACCGAGACCAGGACGTGGCCAGAGACGGAATCGTAGACGGTGTTTCCTGCGCCGCCGCCTAGAGGAATGTTGGTGATGAGCTTATTGCTCCTAGCGTCGATGACCGCATCGACCCCGCCGTGTTCATCGGAGACGAACACCTTGTTCTGCTTTGGAGCGTAAGCCAAGCCGTCCGGGTAGGTGATCGGCCCGGCGATTCCCAAAGTCTTCAGCGACTCGGTATCGACAGCAGTGACCTGATGATTCCCGGTCACGGACGCATAGAGGCGATGAATCTCGGGCGCAACGGTCACGCCATGCACCCGCTTGAAGCCGTCGAGATTGGCGACAACCTGTCTCTTCGAGGTGTCGAATACAACAAGTTGATCGGCGTTCATGTGCGCGATGTATAGCCGGCCACTCGATGGGTCGAAGGTTTGGTAGTCGAACCTCACCGCAGGGCCAGGCATCGGGACATCTGCGATCTTTTTCAAGACCTCTGTTTCGTTTTTTGCATCCTGGGAATAGCTCACTGCGGACACCACAAAGAAGCCCGCGACTAGACAGCTGGTGATCCGGCTCGACATTTGATACTTCGATCTCATTTTTTCTGACCTCGCTTGAATGGTACGGAGCAGCGGACCGTCCGCGCTCCCTCACAGCTAAAACTTGAACTCCAGATCCAGTTGCAGACGGCGCGGTGGCTGGGCTGCGACCGCGTGACCAAAGAAGGGCGAGCTCACGACGCCGACATAAGTCACATCATTCGCGTGGTTGAGAACGTTGAAAGAATTGACGGAAAGGGTGGCAACAGGCCCGTCCTTTCCAGTCTTTGTAAGAATGAAGTCGTGCGCCAGATTCAGGTCCAGGTCGATGTAGCCTGGGCCATGCATCGCGTTCCTCGGAACGCCGACTGGACGATCGATGGCGAGGCCATCATGGTTGTCATCGTTGCCCGTGGTGATGTTTACCGGCTTGCCGGAGTACAGGGAGAGTGCGGTTCCAAGGTCGAACCATTTGCCCGCTTCCAGAGTACCCAGCAGGTCAAACTTGTTGCGCTGGTCATTATCGGACCGTGACCAGTCGGAGTTCGGGAAGTAGCTATTCGCAGGGAAGTAGGTGATTCCGCTCGTGTTGTTGTATGTCTTTCCAAAGGTGTATTGAGCCTGTCCTGTGAAATAACTTACTGGCCTGCCGCGAAAACTAACCTGAAGCGAGTTGCTCTTCTGGTATCCCTCTGATTGGAGCTGTCGCTCCTGTCCAAGATTCGGATTTGGCCGCGCGATATAGTCGGGCGGGGCCGGTGCGTTCGCGTCCACCGAGCGAAACAGATCGATCCCTCTAGAACCGAGGTAGTTGATCGACAGAGAACTCTTTGCGTTCAGTTGTTGCTCGATACCTACGCCGAACTGGATGGTGTAAGGGATGCGCTGGCGCGGATCGAGCACCACAACACTCGTAGGCACACCAGCCAGCTCAGGGGCCGTAACCGGGTAAGTCGGATTCTCCAGAATGAACCTCTTAAGACGGACTCCATTGAAATGCAGGAGGTCAGAGATCGGACTGGGCCCTGTACGGTCGAAGAAGAATCCCGCACCGCCGCGAATGACCGTCGTGCCCTTTGCGGCGGGAGCATAGGCAAAGCTGAGCCGGGGTGCGAAATTGTGCGCAATATCGTGAAAGTAGTTTTGCCAGTAATAGCGGACGCCTGCCGCGACGGAGAGATTCGATCTCAATCGGATGGTGTCTTCAAAGATACCGGCAACCGTCTTTTCGAGAAAGGTCACATGCCCCTGCCCGCTTTGGACCAGATAGGAAAATGGATTGGATGCCTCATAGTCGGCGAGGCTCGCAAAGGAGTATGTGCCCGCCTGGTTGGTGAAATCGTCGAAACCGCGGCGGCTGATGTCCGGCACATCAACTCCGAACTTGATCTCCTGCTTGCCCGCCGAATACGTGACGATGTCGGTTCCGTCGAAGTGATATTCCGTTCTCCGAGCATCTGCCTGTGCTCCGCCTCCGGTGAAGGCTCCCGACACAGCTAATTGTGGATTTTCATTCAAGCTGTGGGTCTGATTATCGAAATGACCGACCAGGAAGTGGAGTTGGTTTAAGAGCTTTGGCGAGAAGACATAGGTATCTCCGACATTGACCTCATGCTCGAAGAACAGAGTGTTGGTGCCCGCTTCCTGAATGACTGTGCCGCCTACCCCCTGATTCTGTACCGTTTTGTGCTCATAGGAGTAGCCCACCCAGAACTGGTTTCCCTGGCCGTAATCATGAAAGACGCGGCCTGAAAGGAAGTAGTGATGCGTCGGATTGGGAACGTTCGCATTGATGTCTCCATCCGGGCCCGCTGCTACGACGATCGCTTGTTGGTTGTCATTGTCCCTGTCGAGCGCCAGGAGAAAGGTCGTCTTCTTGCTGTGACTCAAAGGACCTGTGAGCGATCCTTCATAGTAGGTACGCTGCTCTGATGGCTTAGTGACGGCGAATGCGTTCTGGGCATCGAAGAGCGCGTCTCGGTATAAGAAGTTTGCTGATCCGTGGAACTGTGGAGTTCCGCCTTTGGTGGTGATCTCGATCCGGGCGCGTCCGGGGCGAGAATATAGAGCAGTATAGGGGTTCTGATTGATCTTCACGCTCTGGATCGCCGACGCTGTCACGCCTGGCCCGTTCGCTTCGATACCATTGACGACAAGCGTGACTCCATTCGTGCCCGTCGCATCGGAGTCTAAGAACCGTGACATGGTTGTGATGTAATCCTGATCAAATACTGGAAGGCGATCGAGCGCATCGCGGTCAACGGTATTTGAGTCCTGGTTTTGTGAAATCTCGGTACTCACCTGCGCGGAGCTGTCAGGAGCCCTTACCATCACATCTTGATTTACCGACGCGACTGACAGGACGATGTGGATCGCCGGACGGCCCCCGAACCGGCCTTGATCGGCTGCTTAACCTCCTGAAATCCCGCTTGGGTTACGTCGATTGAGTAGTTTCCCGCAGTTATGTTCGTAAAACGAAAAGCGCCTGAACTGTCAGTAATTCCTTGCGCAACGATCCTTCCGTCCTGGGTTGTCAGACTGACTTGCGCTCCTACGATCACGGCTCCGCTGGTATCCTGCACGCCTCCCATGAGGCCGAGCGAGTTCGCGCCGCTCTGCGCCTGCGCGAGACCGATCACCGAACCAAGCAGAAGAAGAACGAAATGAAATCGACACCGCATACCACCTCTGGACGAAATAAGAGACTCGGTTCTCAGCGCACTGCCACGGACGAAACATGTTTCGGTAGACAAATTTGAAAGATTGATCCAGATCCAGGTTCAGATTGAACTTCGATCGTTCCGCCATGCGCCGAGACGGCCCATTGCGCGATTGACAGGCCAAGCCCTGCTCCTCCAGCTGCGCGTGTGCGCGATTTGTCCACCCGATAGAATCGCTCGAAGATGCGCGTGCGATGTTCGGGCGCAATGCCAGGACCGCTGTCCTCGACTTCGACAATCGCATCCTGCTCCGTCTCGTGGATGCGCAGTCGAATTTCGCCATGCTCGGGTGAATACTTCACCGCATTGTGGACAAGATTCACAAGGGATTGTCTGAGAATCGTCCGATCAGCCTTTACGGTTGTGGAACGGTTGCCATCGATCAGAATCGTCTGTTGCTTCTCCTCCGCAAGAACTTCGAGAAGCCCTACCGTCTCCCCCGCAAGATCAAAGAGGTTCACCTCAACCCGGTGCAATTGAATGCGGCCAGCATCAGCGCGAGCCATCGTCAGAAGACTGTCCACCAATTGGGTAAGGCGATTCGTCTCTTCGAGCATGCTTCCGATTGTGTCCCGGTAGTAGCTCACATCTCCTGGCATCTTCAGCGACACTTCGCCGACACTCTGTATGGCAGTCAGCGGGGTTCGTAATTCGTGGGAAGCATCGGCGGTGAACCGACGCAACTGATCGAAAGACCTCTCCAGCCGTGCCAGGGTATTGTTGAATGCAGCGCCCAGCTGACCCAATTCGTCTTTCGGGTTTTCGATTTGCAATCTCTCATTCAGCTGCTCGGCGGTAATCTGCGCCGCACGCTGCGCCATCGAGTCCACCGGCTTGAGCGCGCGAGCAGCAACCAGGTATCCAGTGAGAGCAACGAGAATTACTGTAAGCGGAAGACCGATGCCAAGGACCGTCGCCATCTCCCAAAATTCATGCCAGAGAGGTTCCTGACTGACAGCCAACCGGACGATTACCGCATTGCCATCCGCCAGACGATGAACGCGGCTGATGGAACGCAACCGCATGCCCGATGCGAGCCGGAGGGAATGTGCGTGTTGCCGATTGGAATCTGCGCTACCTGTTGGGAGCGGGCCGAGCGCCTGACCGCGCAATTGTTCACTCCGATAGAGCAGCTTGCCGTCAGCGGACCAGACCTCCAGAAGATAACCGCGGTCGAGATCGTCTTCGTCTGCCTCGCCTTCACGAGAACTGATCTGGAGCCTGCCATTCCGATCAGCGGAAAGTGCCCCTTCAACGGTCTCTACGTCTCGATGGAGGCTCGAATCCAACTGTTCCTGCAAATTGTGAAAAAGAAAATCGAAACCACACAGGCATAGAGGAGCAGTGCGACCCCGAGCAAGGACGCATAGAGAACGGTCAGGCGTGTGCGAAGATTCGCCTGTAAGAGTTTCACGAATTGTCCTCGCTCAGCGTGAAGCCGACCCCTCTCACGGTATGCAGAAGCTTGGTCTCGAATGGATCGTCCATTTTCCGGCGTAGCCGCGCGATATGCACGTCGATCACGTTGTCCAGAGGCGTTGCTCGATCCGTCTCCTGCCATACATCGCGGGCGAGCATCTGGCGAGAGACCACCCTGCCATGATTGCGGGCCAGGTATTCGAGCAGTTCGAACTCTCGCGCCGTGAGATCAATGCGATGGCCCTCTCGGCTGACGATTCTTCTGATCGGGTCGATTTCAAGCGCCGCGATGTTCAATACTCCGCCGGTCTCTGGCTTGTTGCGACGAAGGAGAGCGCGGAGACGCGCAGTTAGCTCCGCAAATGCAAATGGCTTCACCAGGTAGTCGTCAGCTCCGGCATCCAGTCCCAGCACACGATCCTCAATCGCGTCCTTTGCGGTCAGCAGAAGTACCGGTGTCTTGGCGCCCTGCTTCCGTAATGTTTCGAGCACTTCAATGCCATCCCGCCCTGGCAGCATTACGTCCAGAACAATCAGATCGAACCCCTGCGAGCTGGCATGAAAAAATCCTTCCTCCCCGGTCTGCGCCCAGGTGACTTCGTACCCTTCCGCCCGAAGTCCTTCGCACACCGCGTTACCTACTTTGATCTCGTCCTCCACGAGCAGAATCCTCACGATGCCACCTCTCTTCTATATAAGCGTATTCAGCTCTGGGGCCACTGAAGTGTTCCTGAAGATTTTCTGACTAAGAATTAAGGAATGAGTGCTGAGAAGAATGGAGTTACTGCTCCGGCAGTGGGGCCGTACTATATGAATCTGCGGCGTAGCCTTTCTTCCCAACGAATTCGACGACACCTTGATCACGGACGGGCCGCTCTCGGTGGTACATCACACGTAAGTCTGGAACGAGCGACAAAATTTCGTTTCTCTCTAGCGGATCGGTGCTGGTCGAAATGGATCTCTCATCGGAACCCCAGCGCAGGCTGGTCTTACAAAGAAGGAAACCGCCGGGTTTCAGAGCGGACATGATCTTGCCGCAGAGACTCCGGTCCAGGTGGTAGAACAGCACGATCAGGTCGAACTTTGCCGGTTCAAATTGGTATTCCGTTGCAGCTATCGCAAAAAGGTCCAGGGGCAAATCGAGTTGAAGCGCCGTCTGATGTAGCCTGCTGATCGCCACCTCGGAGATATCTACGACACTCACTCGCCATCCCCGGCTCGCCAGCCATAAGGCATGTCTGCCGAGCCCACCAGCCAGGTCCAGAACAGCCCTGGCGTTCAGGAAGGAATCCTCTACAAACTGCTTGTAGGCCGACAGGAAGAATGGATCGGGCTTGGTCAGAGAGGGCATCTCCTCCTGATACTTCTGGTCCCAATGCAATCGCTGTTCTTCGGTCTTCATGATGGGCAATTCCTGTGTTCGTGATGTGAGCGCTATTCCAAATATAATATAGGGGTGTATATTATTTTCTTTGAGAGGTGCTCATGGCCCATACCACGAAAGATAAGAAAAAGCTCTTGTCGCGTATTCGCCGCATCAAGGGGCAAACCGAAGCCATCGAGCGCGCTCTGGACGGCGAGGGAGAGTGCGAGGAGATCTTGCAGCTCGTCGCGTCTTGCCGCGGAGCGCTCAATGGGCTCATGGCCGAGCTGATTGAGGGGCATCTGCGGTTTCATGTACTCGACCCAAACCAGAAGACTCATCCCTCGCAGCTTGAGGCCGCGGACGAGCTGATGTCCGTGGTCAAACGGTATCTCAACTAGATCTTCGTGAACGTGTTGCTGGCACTCATTGGATTTGCTGCCAGAGTAGCCGTCTCTCGCAAATTCCAAGCAGGACTCTATCGATGAAAAGGCCTTTGTTGTTTGTATTTATAGGAATGCTCCTGTGGGCAAAGGTCTGTAACGGACAGACGATTCTCTCAGCCCAGGATGCAGTTGCCTATGCACTTTCTCACCGTCCGGAACTGCGGGCGGCGAACGACCGCGTCAGTGCGTCGGAACGTCTGCGCTCACAAGCTGGCCTGATTCCCAACCCGCGTCTCCTCTTCCGCAAAGAAGACTTCGTCGATCACCTCAATGTCGGAGAAAACTCTCAAACGTATTGGGAGGGATCACAACTTCTCGAAACCTCCGGTAAACGAGGAGGCCGCATCGCCGTCGCGCAACAGGGTATGGACCAAAGCCGCCTGCAGGCCGAACTGGAGCGGCGGCAGATCGTCTTGAACGTGCGCGAAAGCTACTGGAAAGCAAAGGCGGCGCAATCGCTCGCTGCCTTATATGCACAAGACTCTGACTACTTCAGGCAGGTCATCGAGTATCACGAAGCTCGCTTCCGCGAAGGCAAGATCGCGGAGGTGGACCTGTTGCGAGTACGCCTGCAAGGGGAACAGATTCGCGCTGCGGCGGCGAACGCAAAGCTCGACTCCGAGAAGGCGTTGTTGATGCTGGCGCAGGAAATGAACACCGCTCCGAACAGTTCGTGGCTGCTCTCCGAGGGCTTCGAGACGCTGGAGGAACCGAGGCCCCTCCCTCCCGGAACAGACGCCACTTCGACGCGAGTCGAAGGCCAGCTTGCCCAACAGGCGATTGTGGGAGCGGAAGCACAGACGCGGTTGCAAAAGGCAAACGGCAGGCCCGATCTTCTTCTCACTGGCGGCTATAAGCGAGACGTGGATATCGATACGCCTGTGGCCGGTGTGCAGTTCGATCTTCCCCTCTTCAATCGAAATCAGGGAGCGGTCGCGGCAGCGCACGCGGAGGAAGACGCGGCGCGAGAGGACTATCAGGCCACGCGCAACCAGCTCGCGGCTGAACTCGAATTGGCGCACCGGGAATATGAGATGCGACGTGACCAGTATCTTCAGACGTTCAAGCCTCTGCGGGAGCAGGCTATCGAAATCTCGGATATAAGCCGAGCGGCCTATCAGGCCGGAGGACTTGATCTGCTTCGGATGCTCGATGCGGAACGGGCGCGCGTAGACGCGGAACTCAGCTACGTGCGGGCATTGGAAGGCTTTCATCTCAGCGTTGTCGCGCTGAACTATGCGGAAGGAGTGGACCAGTGAGGATTACAAAAGCAGCCGCATTGATATGTGCGATGACGTTCTGCCTGCTATGCGGATGCCATCGCCCACAAAAGGATACGACGGGCGAAGCGGCCACTACAGCCCAGAGCAAAGGTGCGTCGGACGAGGTGACGCTCTCGACGCAGGCACAGGCCGAACAGAAGATCGAAATTGCGCCAGTCGAGTTGGGGAGCGCCGTTGTGAACCAGCGTGCCAAAGGCCACATCGCTCTTCCAGATAACGCAACCTGGCGCGTCGGCGTTCTCGCCGAGGGTAGGGTCGAAAAGGTGTATTTCAACCTCGGTGACTTTGTGCGGAAGGATCAGGTGCTTGCCCGGATGCACAGCCATGACGTGCATGAGACGCGGGCGGCTTACGACAACGCCGTAGCCGAACGCTCACGCCTCCAGGCCGCCGCAGCTCTGGCCGAGAAGAACTACGAGCGCAGTCAGCGGCTCTACACACTGAAGGCTGAATCGGTCTCGCAAGTCGAGACGTCGAAACAGGAGTTGGTGAACGCCCAGAGTGCGACCCGTGAGGCCGACAACGACGTGCATCGTGAGCAGGCCCACATGGAGGAGATCCTTGGGATCAAAGCCGACGCGGCAGCAAACGAGTCGGGCGACGCCGATCTCATTCCTATCAAAGCCCCCGCAAGCGGGCGGATTTTGCAGAAAAGTGTAACGCCTGGTTCTACCCTCTCGACTTCCACGGACGCTTTTGTCATCGGCGATCTCAGCCGGTTGTGGATGTTGGCCTCGGTCGATACTGCGACCTTGTCCAAGTTGCATGTTGGGCAGACGGCGACGGTTACATTGCCGGACGTGCCGGACGCAACCTACACCGGAAAGATTACGAATCTCGGTCAGGAGTTCGATCCGGTGACTCGACTAATACAGGTACGCATCGAGATCAGAAATCCAGACAATCATCTTCGTCCCGAGATGCTGGCGAGTGCCGAGTTCGCAGCGGGAGCAGGCAGCTCCGCTGTCCTAGTACCGCAAGAGTCGATTCAACAGGTCAATGGACAGGACGTCGTCTTTGTACGCCTGGCGGCGGATCGGTTCAAAGTGCAAACGGTACAGACAGGCGAAAACGTGCGTGGCAACGTCCGCATCCTTGAGGGGCTAAAGCCGGGTGAACAGGTCATCACCCACGGCAGCTTTATCGCTAAATCGCAGCTTCTCAAATCCACGATCGGAGACTAGGCATGTTGAATCGCATCATTGACGCCGCACTCTCTGCTCGCTGGATCGTATTGATGCTGGTCCTCGCTCTGGTCGCAGCCGGTGGATACGCCCTCTACACCATGCCTGTCGAGGCATTTCCCGATCTTACCAACAATCAGGTCACGGTCGTGACCGATGCTCCCTCGATGCCACCAACCGAGGTTGAACAACTCGTCACCTATCCCATCGAACAGGCGATGATGGGGATGCCGAAGCAGCAAGAAGTTCGCTCGCTCTCGAAGCTGGGTCTGTCCATCATCACGATCGTATTCGACGACTCCGTGTCGATGTACTTTGCACGGCAGATGGTGAATGAGCGGCTGCAACAGGTGACGGACCAGTTGCCGAGAGGGATTCAGCCACAATTGGGCCTACCCGCGACGGCCTTCGGCGAACTCTATCAGTACACGCTCAGCGGTCCCATGACTCCAATGGAACTCAAAGACCTGCAGGAGTGGCAGATCAAACGTCAGCTCCGCACGGTGCCCGGCGTGAGCGAGATCAATAACTGGGGCGGTGAGGTCAAGCAGTATCAGATCACCGTCGATCCCGCCTTGCTGACGCAATACGGGCTAACTCTGCGGGATGTCGCCGACCGGGTCGCTGAAAACAATACCAACTTCGGCGGCGGCTACATCGAACACAACGACGAGCAATACACGCTACGAGGCGAGGGCCGCGTCCAGAGCATCGAGGACATCGGCAACATCGTTCTGCTTTCGAGTCGCGGTGTCCCCGTCTTGTTAAGCGATGTCGCCAAGGTAGGGATCGGTCCAGCTCCACGTCTCGGAGCCGTACTGCGCAACGGCGAGACGATCTCAGGCATGGTCATCATGCTCAAGGGCGAGAATGGCAAGCGCGTAATCGCGGCAGTGAAAGAAAAAATCAAGGGCATGCATTTGCCAGCGGGCGTCAAGATCGTTCCTTTCTATGACCAGTCAAGCGTGATCGACGGAACGATTCAAACCGTCAAGAAAAATCTCTTCGAGGGGTTCGTTCTTGTTACGGTTGTACTCTTCCTTTTCCTCGGCAACGTCCGTGCTGCGCTAATTACGGCTTCGATTATTCCTCTGGCAATGCTCATCAGCTTCATCAACATGCGTCTCTTTGGCTTCAGTGCCAATCTCATGAGCTTGGGAGCCATCGACTTTGGCATGATCGTCGATGGCGCAGTGGTCATGATGGAAAACTCCATCCATCGCTTGGAAGAACGACGGGAAGGCGAATCAGGGCTTGCCGCAGTTCGCGCAGCTGCCCATGATGTCGCCCGACCTATGGCCTTTGGTGTCCTCATCATTATTGCGGTGTATGTCCCGATCTTCTTTTGGAGGGGTTGGAAGGACGCATGTTCCGGCCGATGGCCTTTACCGTCTGCTCCGCTCTTCTCGGCGCTTTGCTTCTGGCGCTGATCGCGATCCCTTCCTTCGCTTCGTTTGCTTTCAGCAAGGGCTTGCCGGCGAAGCGTAATGACGCAAGCGCGGGATGGATGGATCGTCTGGCCGATCATTACCAGCGTCTGCTGGCGACTGTCATCCGGCACCGCAAGACGACCGTAGCGGCTGCGCTTCTCATCCTGGTGGTGGCTCTCTGGTCGCTCACTGTCATTGGCACTGAGTTCATGCCGCAATTGGATGAAGGCTCGATTCTGCTGGAGACGCGCAAGTTGCCAGGTATCTCCCTTACCGAATCAGTTGAAATCAGCAAGCGCATCGAGCAGAGGCTGCGCGCATTTCCTGAGATCGCCGATGTCGTTATCAAGATCGGACGCCCGGATTTTGCGACCGAAGCAATGGGCATCAACGAAGGTGATACTTACCTCCTGTTGAAACCGATGAACGAATGGCATCGCTTTCACACCAAAGAAGAGTTGATTAGCGCTCTCGATAAGGAACTTGCTCAGATTCCGGCCTCGCTTACGACTTTACCCAGCCGATGGCGATGCGCGTCGATGAGACTGTTTCAGGGGTCAAGGCCGACCTCGCTATTAAGATTTTCGGAGACGACTTCGACACACTCGATTCACTCTCGACGCAGGTGCTCCGGGCCGTCTCTGGCGTGCGTGGGGCAGCGGATGCACAGATTCAACTTACCTCCGGCGTGCCTGATCTCACGATTCGCATTGATCGCGGCGCGTTGGCACGTTACGGCCTGAATGTCTCCGATGTAGAGCAGGCGGTGGAGGCCGGTGCTTCCGGGGCTGTCATCTCGCAGCTCATTGAAGGCCAGAAACGTTACGACATCGCCATGCGCCTACCGGAGTCGTATCGGGCAAATCCCCAATCCATGCAAGAGATCACGTTGCGTTCTCCGGGAGGGGCACAGGTCAAACTCGACCAAGTCGCGCAAGTAAGGGTGGTACGCGCGGCTATTGAGATCGACCGCGAAGAAGGACAGCGGCGTATGGTTGTCATGTCCAACGTGCGCGGACGCGACCTCGGCAGTTTTGTCCAAGAGGTGCAGGCCAACATCGCACGCCAGGTAAGGCTGCCCGCAGGTTATTCGATCGAATACGGTGGACAGTTTGAAAACCAGCAGCGCGCAACCAAACGGCTGATGATCATTATTCCGATCGTTATCTTCCTCATCTATATCCTCCTCTACCTCACCTTCAAATCCTTCAAGCAGGCATTGCTTGTGGTGGGCAATATCCCGTTCGCTCTGGTCGGTGGCATAGCCGCCCTCTGGCTGCGCGGCATGAACCTCAATCTCTCCGCATCGGTAGGTTTCATTGCTCTGTTTGGAGTTGCCATGTTGAACGGAGTCGTTCTGGTTAGCTCGATTAATCAGGCGCGTGAGGCCGGGCAGACGACCTACGCGGCCGTGCTTGCTGGAGCGCGCCGCAGGCTTCGCCCGGTGCTGATGACCGCTTGTGTGGCGAGTTTCGGTTTCATCCCAATGGCTGTATCTACTTCCACCGGAGCCGAGGTCCAGAGGCCACTTGCGAGTGTAGTGATTGGCGGATTGTTCACTTCAACCCTGTTGACTCTGTTGCTCCTTCCTGTCCTCTATGAATGGATATTCGAGAAAGAGAGTCCAATCGAAATAACACAAAATGCAGAAGAACACCCGGCGAGAGCGTAGGAGGCTGTCATGGCGCAAACGGAACAACTACGAAAGAATCTGACGCAGCCCGGCATCCTCGCCGCGCTAGGGGCTGTCCTGCTTTTCGGGAGTGGAACGCCTCTTGCCAAGCTGCTGCTCGCAGATGTAAGCCCGTGGCTCATGGCGGCGCTCCTTTATCTTGGCTCTGGAATCGGGCTTACGCAGTACCGTCTGCTGCGAAGGTCTCCCGCCGTTCGTCTTCCACGGGGGAATGGCCTTGGCTTGCCGGAGCCATCTTCACCGGAGGTGTTCTCGGTCCTGGCCTACAGATGCTTGGATTAACTCGTATGCTCGCCTCGGGAACATCGCTCCTCCTGAACCCAGAGAGTGTGTTCACCGCTCTCCTCGCATGGTTTGTCTTCAAGGAGAATTTCGACAGGCGCATAGCACTTGGCATGGGAGCGATTCTCGCTGGGCTGCTGATTTTGAGCTGGCCGGGCGAGGCGAAGTTCTCCGGCGTAGTACCTGCCTTGTTTTTGCTGGGTGCCTGCCTCTGCTGGGCGGTCGATAACAACCTCACACGTAAGGTACCCTCTCCTTCACGGCTGCCGGTAACAACTTTGAGCTGGCTATTGCCGTAGCGGTGGCAGTCTTTGGTTTGAACTCTGGAGAGGCGTTCGTCGGTGTCGTGGGCCCACTCATAGAGGTGCCAGCGTTGATCGGCTTGGTCAACGTGGCCTTCTGGCTAAGACACCGGTATTTTGGGTCGGAGGGCGCAGGCTTTCATGTGCGCCCAGTCGAAGACGCCCAAAAAATTGAGGCGGTGATGCTGAGACAATTTGCAAGCGGTGAGCTTCGACCGTTGTCTCCGCCGGTCAAGGGCTGCGATGGTAGAGCGTAGGCCGCGGTTGGAGCGCAAATGGTCTATCGTGTACACACTCTGCAAGGAATAAAGCGATGAGGGAAGTTGTCACTGACCGGCGCACCGGGCATCGAGCAGGCGACGCACCTGCTCCAGGCATGGCTGGCCGTGTTGAATCATATAGTCGACCGGCGCCTCGCCGGCGAAAATGGGATTCTCGTTCGGAAGCTTGACCCAGCAATCTGCCAGATGCTGTCCGTAGCAAATATTTAACGCCTTAAAGATCCCAATCAGAAATGAGATCCTCATGAGCGTGTCCTCGTCGAGTGTTGTTCCCTCCATACCGGTCTTCCATTCAAGGAGAGTGGAGGGGTGACAACGCCGAGCAGCCCAAGCGCCTGGACATCATTGAGCGACCATACGGTGGCAATGTTGACGAATGCCCCGACCGCTGCCGGGCTCAGCCGCTCTTGCTCGACCGGGTCCGACAGGTCAGGGTGGTTCGTAAACGCTCGCGGTTGGGCTGCATCGCTCATGTGACCCTTCATGCTATCGCATTCAGAAAGGGTTGGAATGAGGAGGTTACTGGTCAGCATCATGCTGCCACGCTCATAGCCCTTGGCCAGGAAGGTAAACAGCACCTCAATCTCCTCGAAATATTTGGAACGTGATCCGCGCAAATCAGTGTGTGATCGGCCGACGACATGCCAACGTATCATGTTTTGAATCAAATGGATAAGGTGATAGTTGGGCGCATAGATGTCACGGTTTGGCTCCTAAGCTTGGACCAATGCGCTTTCAGTTGGGCGAATTTGCTTAAGGAGAGATATAGAGAGGGCCAAAATCCCAATGTTTCGAGGTCGATAGTTGGGCACATAGATGTCACGCATCAGCCGCCGTGGAACTGAATAATAGTTCCGCCTACTGTACAAATAAACTCCCTACTGTGTATATAAACCGCCTACCGAAGGCATGCGTGAATTGACTAATATTGTGGATATTTGCGTCTGTAAACCCAACAAAATCCGCTGCCTACGCTCGTCATACGCGCGAAAAAACCCAGCAGCGATGGATGGCCTGCAGATCCAGCCGGTCGTCCGTCTTGATCGGGACCTGCGAATCAAATAAGGAGTTAGAATTAAAACCAGATCCGTGGAGGGTTGAATAATGCGTAGAGGTGCAGATATCGTCGGCTGACTTCGGTCTGCCGCCTGACGGAAATCAAAGCTGAGTAGGCTTTTACATAAGCCTATCCGTTCGGCTGCCATTCATCCAGAGCCTGGAATTCTCTTACGAGAGTTTCCCGGCGTCTTGCTTATTGGGGGAGACCTGCTGAATGTCGGCTGCAGTCGGGAACTTGTCCACTGCGTGCTGGCCGCAACGTTATGCCGCCACTACCTGCGCAAGATCCTGATCCATGGTGCCAGATCGGCCGTGCTGCGGATCAAGCGCGACCGAGCGCCAATCGGAGCCTGGCTTGATGCACTTGACCTCAGGGCACACAAGGACGTCGTGGTGGTTGCCACGGCAAACAAGCTGGCGCGCATCGCCTGGGCGGTGTTGTAAGACTCCAACCTGCTTCTTGACCTCGTTTGGAGCACCTTGCCAAGAGGTAACTAGTACATCGGCAGAAAATGGATTTCCTGCGACAGTGCCCACCGACAACGTTCCTACAGGTAAGCTGCACACGCTTGCATGGGCTAACGGTGTGAGGAGAAGAGCTAATCGGAGACAGATCTTTAGCCAGCGATACGCGCGATCAACTAGCATGGACAATCCTCTAGGGAACCTCTGCGTAGGCGTCTGACTTTCTGGGGTCAGGGAGTGGGCATGGAAGATGCGCGGGTTTTGGTTGGTTTGATGCTGTTGGAGGGCTAATTGGAACGCGCATCCGCCCGTTTTCCGGGGCTTCCAGGCGCACTACTGCCCAAGGACTGCCAGACGTTTGCGGTGCAGGTACAGGTTCACCAGCGCGAAGTTCGCGCACAGGCGGTGATGGTTCTTCGCGATGCCTCTGTATCTCACTTTGTCGAAGCCGAAGATGCGCTTCAGGATCCGGAACGGATGTTCTACCTTGGCCCGCACCCTCGACTTACTCCGGTTCTTCTTTTTCTGTAACTCGTCGACATAGTTTTTGAACTTCGTCCGCTTGCAGGTCATGTCCTGTGCCTTCGGAGCGGCCTCTTGGATGGCGTCGGTCTGGCCCTGATAGCCGCCGTCGCCCCACACCTTACGCTCTTGGCCGTGCAGCAGTTCCGGTAACATGTGGCAGTCCGCCACGCTGGCTGCGCTCGTCGCCACAGAGTGGACGATGCCCTCCCTCGCGTCCACGCCGATATGCGCCTTCAGGCCGAAGTACCACTGGTTGCCCTTCCTGGTCTGGTGCATCGCCGGGTCGCGCTCGCCACTCGCGTTCTGGGTCGACGAAGGCGCATGCAGGATGGTCGCATCGACAATCGTGCCCGTCGCGATCCGGATGCCCCTGGCATCCAGATGCACGTTCACCGCATCCAGCATCAACCCGCCCAGCTCGTGCCTCTCCAGCAGATGACGGAACCGCAGGATGGTCGTCTCATCCGGCGCAGGCGCAATCCCAAGGTCCACGCCAACGAACCGCCGCAGCGCCGCAGACTCGTACAACGCCTCTTCCACCCCAGGGTCCGACAGATTGAACCACTGCTGCACAAAGTAAGTCCGCAGCATGATCGCCAACCCTACCGGCTGCCGTCCCTTGCCCGCCTTCGCATAGTGCGGTCGTACCAGGGCTTCCAGCGCAGACCATGGAACCACCTGCTCCATCTCGTCCAGAAACAACTCCCGCCGACTCTTCCGCCCGTACTTCTCAAACACACCCTGACTCGACAGACTCTGCTGCTTCATCGCAATCTCCTCGCAGCTATCAGATTAATCAATCAGGCAAGCGATGCAGAACTTGTGCAGACTCTCCCTAGGGTGCCATTGTGCTCCCAGTTGAGACTAGCTGCAAGCCTTCTTGAAAGAGTAGTTGGGATGTTGAGTAAGATTCTTTTGGTGTCATCAGTGTTCGATTTCAGCGAAGTTGTCAGTTGATGAACTGAAAGGTACCGAGTAGGAAACGTATGCGAATCGACAGCTGATCAGTTGAGGATGCACTTCCGTGGTCGCAGGCTGGGAGAGCATAACCTCAGCGCACCGACACCATCAGCATCGTTGCTTTCTCTTTTGGTTATGCTGTGAGCTTGAGTCGAGGGGGCGGCCGCTGATCGGATCGGCCGGCGCGGGGAGCAGTCGAACCGGCGGCGCATCGACTTTGAACCCGTTTGAGAATGGATTAGGACCATTGAGGTCAGCCGTACCAATCTCTTGATTGAAAGCTGTCTCAAGATCCTTCAGGCTAATCTCCCGACGGCGAGCGCGCCGTGCGAGCTTGGCTGCCCTCCGAACGATCTTCATGGTGTATCCGATCAGCCCATAGGATGCCCAATGAATGCGCCGCGCGAACGAGCAGTCCTCTCCGGGAAACGTAAACTCCGAGAGATCCTTTTTCATCGCTTTAATGAATGCACGAAAGTTTATCTGGTCTGTTTCTATTTCCCACTCGAGCGGACCAAACTTGATCGGAGTTCCGAACCGCCCACGCAATTGCTCATTCTGCTCAAATACCGCAAGGCTCCGCTCCAGCCCTGCGGCCACTACAGACAGGTTTGCTTTATTGTCTTGGGATCTGACCAGCAGGTCTTTTAGGAAGTCCGCTGCTTCTCGCGGCACGTTCGAGCGTGTATCAACAAGATGCTGGAAGTCATCCAATGCAAGGACACGGACCTTACATTTTTTACAGATCTCCAGAATTCGAAGTTCTTTCGCAAATGTGTTGCCCCGGGTCCAAAGTGGATCTCCGAGCGCGTAGAGAATTCCTTCTGCAAAGCTCTTTGTAGTGGGGCTGGGGGCAACCGGCACGTAAGGTACAGGCATTTCCACGAATTTTCCACGGTTGATGAACGGATGATTGGCGCGAAACTGTTTGAATAGCCGAGTTTTTCCGCTACGGCTAGGCCCATAGAATGCCCTGCACATGGCGTCGGCCGTAGTACCCACACTATCGAAGCACGCCTCGAGTATGGCAAGCCCGTCGTTGAACGCAGGATGAAAAATGAGCAGTTCTTCTTCCTTCTGCATCACCGCTTACCGTGTTTTCCGGACCTGTGCCGTACGGTGAAGTCTTGTTCAACAAAGGCACGCCACATGCGCTCCACGCTCTGGTGGAAGTGAGGACAGTTATCCACCACGAGGGCCATCGGGAATCTTGGTACGGGAACTCCGCCCTCGTCTGCGCTGGATTGCCCGCACCGTCGTAAGTACTGTTGGATGGCTCTCGACTTGCCCATCCGGCCGGGACCTAGGACCGTGCAGATTATTTCAGGTGCCTGCACATTGCCTTCTTTGCTGTCTGGCCGTTCGTCTGTACGAACCACGCTGGAGTTCCGGTCACCCTTCGGGTTCTTAAGCTTCCATTTTCTTATGACTCTGTGCTGCCATAGACTCAGACCCTTCGCGTACTCGTTGTAATTCAACGCATCTACGCGGAAGTACTTGCCGTTCCCTGGGTTCAACACGTAGATGTAGCCGATATTCCCCCGATCGAAATTAACCTCAACATCTACGCTCTTGCTGAGGCCTGTTCCGAAGCGCTTGCGCACTTCGCCAAGTTGCTGGTTGTTGTACCGCAGACGGAAGATGTCGATTCCGTAGTGGAAAGCTGTCCGAAACGCGTGCTCGCCGAGGGCCGTATTGAGAAAATCGAGGTCGTCCGGAATGTCCGGGGAAAAGCTCCAAAATGATCCCGCCAACGGCAGGCCGGGATGTCCTCCATGCCGCGACGTGGATTTTGCATATAGAAATCAACTGTCCAGATCATCATGATTCTGCGGAATGTGCTGCGCCGGATTACGCCATTTTTCACCGGGTTATAATCGCCGCGTCGGAGCACATTTGAAAATGTTGTACCTGGCAGAGACTGAAGACATGATCGGTTCACGAATCCCAGGAATTCCTCGATCAGGCCGCGATACCATGGCATATTTTTGGGACCGTACTTGATGTCGCATCCGAGTTGAAGCGCCGCTCTCTGAAGGTGATCAGAGTGGAAGTGCATCGCATTGTCCCAGAGCAGAACCTCCGGAACTCCGCAGCAATCCCATTTCTTTTTTACCTCTGGGAAGTCCTTCAGAAGTCGATCTTTCGGCAAGATTGCCCTTCGAAGAGAGCGCGCAACCGTCGACGAGCTTTCGTTTGCAAATTCGTCCCCAATGTCGAGAATCCCTTGGGTGTAGTTGTCGACAATTGCGGTTAGGTTGAGCCGCCCGAGCGGCAGGAACATCTCGTCGTCAATCACAATGAGATCGGAGGGCGTATGGTCGGCCTGAGTGATCTCGAGAGGCCGAGTGGTTCTAGTACCTTGCCCAGTGTTACGGAACTCGATGTTCGCTTGCCGCTCTCCCTTGTGCGCTAGTGCAATCTCGTATTTGGGAATTCTGGAGATTTCTCGTGCTACGGTGCTCGGGCTCGGGACTGGCAGTTGAGACCTGGGGCCGCGGCTCTTGTTCTGTTGCTCGATTTGCCGCCTGATTTCCAAATGGATGTCTGATATCGAGCTATATTCCGGCAACATGTAGAGTTTCCCGATCACCATCATCATCGTTGTGCCAACAAAAGGAATGCTGGAAAGGGAATGCCTGCCTCGATTGCAGTAAGCCGGTATCAACGCTCTAATATCTTTCCGTGACGCAATCCAAAGGCGGTGGCAGCGGTAGACCCGACTCCAGCCTGGGGGACTGGCGTCATCGTTCTGCGCAGACACTTCGGCGATCATCGCGGTCAGATGCGCGGCATCCAATCGGACCTGCCGGGAGTCCACTGCCTTCACGTACATGAGCATCCGCTTTGCCGCGTCGACCAGGTCTTCGCGGTAAGTACTTAGATCTCTGGTGAGCCTTTCCTTCATAGCAGCTGAGAGCGGGTATCGGCCGCCTTGATCGTGCAGGCCGACGAGATCTCCATCGCCGTACATCACGCACAGATCGCTGCAGCTGCGGGTGATGGTCATCGCAGTCGCGACTTTGCGCAGAGTACAAAAGCCATCTTCCAGCAACTCCGCGACAACGTATTCTTCACCCTTGATTGCCAGATGCAAACCGTATTGGAAGCGGAACACTGACATTGAGGCTCCGGAGCGAACTGCGTATCATTACTCGGCAGGTCCGCTATACAGGTAGTCAGAAACGAACGTTGGCCGTCCCCAACAGCGCTTCTCAGGCGCAATATCGGGCTTTGAATGTCCTCCTCGTCCGCAAGTGCCACCACGCGAAGTTACCTGAAGCTGCATCGCGAACCTTGTTCACAGACATGCTGGCGATGATGCTCCCGGCAAGTGCAACTGCGTGTTTATCCAACGCGACTGGATTGCGACTTTCTCGTGCATCATCGTCTAGAGAGCTGTCCGAAAGGTCAGCCTGTGGCGAGGGCCAGACCTGGTTCCCTATGGGCACTTTACTCACAATTTGGTCCGCACCAAAAGGAACGAACCAGTCTACGAATAGCTGCCCCTCCAACACGAGCCGTCGGAGGACTTGTATACGAACTCCAGACCGGACTGACAGTTCGGCAAAGGTCATCGACGTGCCATGGCCGATAGCGGATCTCACGGATTCGCACTCACTTTCAGAAACCGGCGTTCGCCGATACTTCAACATGAGGGCTACGTTAGTCAGCCTGGGCTCTTGAATGATCGCCGAACGGTGCCAAAGGACAAATTTATAGCCGTGCTCCGCCAAAAGCGCCTGGATAAAGCGAAAATAGGCTCTGATGCCGGGTTTTGCTGCTTGCTTGTCGGATTTGACTTCCACCACGATCCGGTCGGCACCACGGAAAAGTAAGAAGTCCGGTGTATACCGCCGAAACCTGCCATTCACCTTGAATTTCAAGACGAATGGCTGAACCACGCATTTGTCGTGAAGGGCTACGGCGACGATCAATCGCAACCCATAGAATTCATTGATCGACTCCGCCTTCAATGTACATTCGTGCCTAACGTCTGCTACCTTTCCGCACCCGGTCCGCTTAGAAGGCGTAATCGGCCGTCGGACAGGCAGAATTTCGTCTAGATTCAATTTCGCACAATGGTCGGGAAGATTGAAGACGATCGTGCTTGTGGCCGAGTTGAGTTCAAACGTCATCAGAGAACCCACCCGCTGAAGCATCGCGGCGGAGGCTAATTGATCCAGGCTGATGCCATCCCGCTCCCGTTTCGCATTCTCAATCTGCGTCGCGGTGTTTGGTTAATGCAGTTTGACGTGCACATTAATATACGCGTTGCTTTGAGGCTTCCACATTCATTAATGATCGTGTCAAAAAGCCGTTATTTGTGGACGTAAAAAGATCTGATGCGCCGTCTGGCCCACATCGCCCCATTGTGGATCTTCTCGTCTTCGAGAGGTACTCATCGATCCACTCGTCACGAGTGGAAATCCTGTTCAGCGCTCACGGTTGGAGAGACAACGATCTAGCAAGTTCGCTGATTCGATTTCGATGTGGATTATTGGTCGATCATTGCACGGAATCATGCGAGTCTGCGATGCGCGCCCGTTCAGAATGTGCCGGAATCGGCACATTCCCAGGATCTATCATGATTAGCTCGACGAACTGCGCACGCGCAACAGGATCTTGTCAACGCCGAGGGCACCGAGAATTTGGATCAGAGCGATGACTGAAGGCACTACTTGGCCACGCTCTGCGCGCGACAGATAAGTTCGGTGAATTCCGGTGAGAAGAGCCAATTCCGCCTGGGTTATGCCGCGCCGGGACCTCAACCGTCGAATGAGCCTGCCAACCTCTAACCGCATCGTGCTCAGACGTTGAGAATTCGGGCGAGCAATAGGATTTGAAACGAAGATCTCGATATAGGTAAGACCCAACGAACGATGGCAGCGACGGCATTTACCATTTCCAGGTTCAAATTGGCTCAGTTGGCAGACGGGACAGACCAGGGTTTCGCGAATTGTTGAAACGTGCAAGGGTTCTCCGGAGGCAAGGCTGCGCCACCGCAGAGTGCGACTCTGCCGGGTTGGGCGCATCGTGAATGAATTGAGCACTGAAGACAGAATTAAGGAGGATGAAGGAGGTGGAACGACAACTACGCGCGGGAATGTGCCGATTCCGGCACATCCCGAACTGTTGCACTCGCTGCGTGAACCAGGATGTGGGGGATGATCAATTAACGATGCTCATTGTGATCGAAACAACGATCTAGTCAGATCGTTGTTTCGACTCACGCAAGCGCTGGGCCGGCATCGTTGCTGCTGATCGGCTGCGGGATTGGCGCCTCCTATGACGAAAGTCTCAGGAGTGCGATCCTTGCCCACCTACGGGCGAGCGAACAGGAAACCGAAAGCGGAGAAGTCGTGCGCCGAAACGCCGAATAACCCACCACAGTAGTCAGAGCCGACTACGGGCCCCTGAACACTACATGGCGAAGTAAGAAAGGAAGATCGCCAGGCATGACGGGAAGGAGCAAGACCACGTCGACTCCCGATGATCCGGGTGAAAGCCTCAGTGAGCCCTCCCGAAGGAGGATTCCATTCGCAATCGATCCAGAGGCAGATGAGAGCCCCCGAGGGTATCCGTGTCGCGTAGCGTACGACTATCGTTACCCTGGACCCGGCAGCATCGCTGAGCTGGCCGGGTTGAATGGGGCTGCTGACCTCGAAGATGGAAGGTGCGCTCCGCAGATCGATTCCGCTTTGCGCCTGGATGCCGGCAAATGGGCCGCGATGTCCTACATGCGTGTTGGCGGGCAGATTGGCTTCAAAAAGAGGCGCTTCAATGGTCAGATAATCGATGCTGATCGTCTGAATTATGGACGACCCCGAGTGTGCCCTCGCTGCCTGGCGGAGCGCCCCATATGGCTGGGCCTGTGGGACTTGAGAATCGTCAGCGCATGTCCGATCCATCGATGCATGCTAATCGACCGTTGTCCCCGGTGCCGGAAATACTTGACGTGGTCTCGTCCCGGACCCCACCTCTGCCGATGCGGCTACGATCTCAGAAAAGCGCAATCAAAAGAAGCTCCGGTCGAAATCATGGCGATTGCGAACGCAATACGAAGCGCAGCCGGATTCGGCAGAATCGAAGCCACAGATGTTTTCGCTCAGCTGCGATTTCCTCGAGAACTGTCGGGACTGTCTCTTAATGTACTTCTCGAGCTAATTCTCCTTTTGGGAACCTTGCGCGTGAAACACGTACTCAAGCAGACCTCCGTTATGCTCACGAGCCTTTCTGAGGCAAAGACCCTTTGTTGGCGGGCGGGTCTTCTCCTTAGGGACTGGCCAGCCCAGTTGAATCGTTTGCTTGAAACCATGCAGGCTCATTCAACCAGTCCAAGCAATCTGAGTCTGAAGCATGCGTTCGGACCGTTATACCTTTACTGGTTGAGCTCACGCGGAAATCCCGATTTGAGCTTCTTCATCCAGGCATTCGAGAATTGGGTTCAAGAGCGCTGGCTTGGGCTCATCCGGGGCCAAAACACGGCGTTCGCTTCGAACCTGCGTGACCATCTGCGATGGATGTCGGCTCCTGAAGCTGCCAAAGAGGCGAATCTGGTCATCTGGCAAATCAAAGAACTTGTACGACAGCAGGTGATAAAAGGTGTTTTGATCAGTTCACCAGAGAGTTCGCGAAGTGAGTGTTGGGTCCACCGCCAGTCTCTGGCCAATTGGACTGTCCAGCGCGATCAGAATTTAGCTGGGTACATGACTGTGAAAGAGGTCCGGTGTGCTCTGGGGCTCAGTTCATTGACGCTGAAGACAGTAGCTGCCACCGGCATCATCCGAGGGGCGCAAGGATGTGAGAAGTGGTACCCCGACAATGGGCCGTACTATGAACGAGCCGATGTTGAAGCAATCCAACAGGCATTTGAGAATCACGACGGTCATTGCGGAGCGACCGCGATGAATGATCTGATACAGCTTCGAAGCGTAATAAGACTGCATTGCGGCCGTCGGGGTTTAGCTCGAATCATCGAAGCTGTAAGGAACGGTCAGTTGATCCCAGCAGGCAAAGTGGATGGTAGCACTGGACTCGGAGGCTACCTGTTCGTGAAAGCGGCGATCGCTGCATACTACCCTCCGAGGAAATTGAGCGCCATCCCGGGCGATCTCATCAGTTGCGGGGATGCGGCGAGACTTTTGGAGACAAATTCCGAAGTCGTTCGGAACCTCGTCCGAAATCGCCGGTTCTTTTCTCCTCCGGTGCTTCTGAATGGACGGAAGCTCATCCGCAAAATTGAGCTAGAGCGATTTGCTCGAGACTTCATTTCCTTGGCAAGCGTTGCGCATCGTTACAGGACACGCAGTAGTGCAATCACGCGGCAGCTCGCAAGACATGGAGTGATGGTTCTCTCCGTCAAGCTGCCAGGTAAGGGCATCAAACTCTTCGTGTCCAGAGGCGTTGTCCTCTCTCGAGGGTAGATCTTCAGACCTAAACAACTACCGTGGTGCATCAAGCCGGTTCGCCTGCCAGAACGCAGAGGCAACAGATATGGAGAAGCGAGTAGCTAGAAAAAGTGGTCATGGCCTGATGCGTCCGGCGGCGAGTACCGGATTCAGTCCGCGCACTAACTAGCAACGGCACAACAACTGGTACTGCGAGGGGTTGGGGCGCTCTACTGGCAACTATGGAGAGAGCCACATTTTATCCGTATGAAGAAGCGGAAAATCAACCAACGTCTGTCGGAGAAGCGGCCGCTGTGGAGCGACGGCGGATCGTACTGCGCAGGCTGTCGCAAATTCACCTTTCCGAACGAGGAAATCGCCTTGGAAAGGCTCGAGGACCTGATAGCGGCACCGAAGGTGCGAAAGCAGAAGCATTCCCACCTTCTCCACGTCTATGAGTGTCCGCGCGGTCGAGGCTGGCACATCGGCCATGATTACAAAACTGCTGAGGCAGGTAGAGAATAAGCAGTTGAGTGCAGTGCTTCCCAGAGTGGACCGCACTTTTCATTAACCGAGAAGAAGGATCACAAACCTTCGGAAGCCAACTCGGAAGGTTGATTGCGTTTTGGTGCAATGTGCTCCTCACACCGGGATCAAACCTGCGTCCCCGTCGATCTTATATTGATTGAGCGGGTAGCTCAGGTGGACGTGGCACAGCAATCTTGCATCGTTCCAGTGGTAGTCGCTTCCACCTGACCAAACCTGAATGCGGTCTTTGAGATGGTGTCTGGTGATCAGCAGCACGCACTGAACCGCGAGGTCATAGGGCCGGTAGCCTGTCTTGCAGTAGTCGCGGTACCGGCCATGTTTGACTTTGCGTGTCTCTTGGAATGTCCGAACGACCTGAAAAGTTTCGTAGCTGCAGTTGCCGTCGCAAGGTCCGATGCTTGATTAGGGTGCCCACCCCGTAGTACGAGCCTACAACAGCATTGATCGAACTGCCGATTCCCCGCCGCATCCACCTTCGGGAACGGAATAACGATCTCTTCATTCTTGACGTGACCACAGTCCCAGAGGCCATTGAAGGCAATATGGGCCGTGTCTATTTCTGGAAGAGCTTTTCCGAGGGGTCCGGCAAGCCGAACTCCCATATCGTCGAGAATTAAAATTATCCGGTGCACATCAGCGACGATGCAAGAGAAGGATTCCTGGCCAATTTCCTGCTCAAGCTCCCGGTAGTGGCAATACCCCATGCGAACACCCCGACTCCTGGGTCAAATTGTACCGATGTGCATGCGCCGGTTCAGTGACGACGTTCCTGGACCGTATCGATCAGAGTCGCCGCGCCCGGTGTCGACATCGGGCAGAACGAAAAGAATTACAAGCCGCCTGCTCTTCTCAATACCAGCTTACGTCGACCCCCGATGGCCGAGCGGCCGGCAGCCTGAAAGATGTTCGTACTGGAGGCAGGACATCTTCGATCAATCCCCATCTCACGAATCACGCGTTGCCGAAAAACGCCGTTCGCGGACTTTCCAAACACTGTCAACTAACCGCTAGGCAGGTTGCTACGCCTTGTACTCCGTTGCATCGGAAGGATTCGAAATATGGCATACGACTACGCAAAAGCCGCACAACTTAAGGCAAAAGCAGAAAGATTGCTTCGCGCCCACCGTCAGCAGGTGTTTACCAGCTCCGGCGAGTATCACGTCCGCGCCATCGCACGTATCAAGTCGCTCATGGCTCCGCTTTGGAAAGCGGATCACTCGTATCACCATGGGCTTCGATTGGAGCGAATGGGTTATTAGGCGAGTTCGCGAGCCAAAAACCCCATATGTTGTGTGGTTAAAATTCTAGACACAATGTCGGCGATTCATGGCTAGCCTCGATTCTTTAGAATTTGGGTTACGCTTCGCGGAAGGAGCTTGCTGAGTTTGGCATGGCGACGAGCTACCGCAGAGTCTCTCAAGATCGTTTGAAAATGGCTATGTTTCGGATCGTGGAGTTCAATGCCGACATTAAACGAAATGAAGGCACCCTTGTCTAAGTTGTCGAAATCTATCGCCATGATCCTGCGCTTCAAATGCTCCAATATTCTTCGATTCTGTACTTCGCTGAGGAGCATGCAATACGTCCGAAATGGGATGTGTGCGCGACGAGAATTGCACATTCTACAGAGCAAGGCCTGCTCACAGCTTCCTACACTTTGCGCCATGGTTTTTTGAAGCTTGTATCTGCGAAAGAGGTCCAGCAATTCGCGGAACGGTATGTGGCAACATCGATCCTAGCCACGCGATTCCACATCTACGGTGGATATCTCACGCGCTATCTCAGGGAGTCGGCCGCACCGCTGCTTGCGGTACCGTTACCAGAAGCGGGAAGGAGTTCCGCTTTTTCATCCAAAAGGAGGTCGCATCACGGATAGAGCTTCCCCCACCCGCACCACGTTGAAGGCTTCCGTAACGAAGCCGTCCTCCTGCATCGCCCACCAGCCGCCTTCTGTGCCGGTCTCACTGAAAAGGGAAGCAGACGCCCTTCATCTCCTTCGTCATCTTCGCACCCAGAAAGCTCTTTCCTAAGTCCATTGCGTACGTCGCAACAACGATCTGGCAGATCGTTGTTGCGGTCACGATCAACATCGTTACTTGATCATCCGTCGGAGCCTCGTTCAGGCAGCTGTTTGCACAGGCGATAAGAAGAATATGTTTAAAGAACGAGCGCCCTGAGCGCCGTGCACCAGAGTGGCCTCCACATCCGCGGTTGCAGACGGCCCCATCATGAAACACCCGAATGCTGTTTCATTGAGTCGGACGCGACAGTGAGCTGCGTGCATATCCGGCACGATCTCATTCGGATCTAGAAGAACAATGAGGTGTTGCGAAAGGAAGCCTAGAGCATCGACAATAAGGTCTTCCTGCGTCAGCCAGACGGCGCCACTCTCCACCACGCCGAGTTGAAACGAGAGCCCCACGCAACGTGCTCATCGTCGCGGCAGCCAACAAGCTCGCGCGGATCGCATGGGCGGTGCTATCGAGTGGCCAGGACTATCGGGCAGTTCAAGAGCCAGCTGCTGCGTAGGCAAGAGTAACCATCAAGATCAAGTTCTCCCACCGAGGTCTGCACCGGACAAGTAAGGATGAAAGAACAGTCAAAACGGCGCACCTGAAGCCTGTTTGCTCAAATGGCCCTTACACGGCCGAGGGGTTTCGAAGGACAGGTACGCGGCGTATCTCATCATGGCCAGGAGACACCTCTCCACACAACAGGTCGGATACATTGACGCAGACTTTCTTCATCCACCAACTTTTCCCTTGCAGTCAGACGGCGGACCATACATTTGAGCAAGTTCACCTGGCCAGAAGGTTCGGTGCGTCGAACTTGGTGAAAACCCGTTTTGAACTAAGCCGATAGCGCGGCGAACGCTAAGCGTGCGATACTCCGGACATCATGGGCAGCCGAAGCGTCCTGAATCGACTTTCGCCTCTTTTTCTAACTCGCTATCCTTCAGCCTGTTGCAGGCGAAAGTCGATTCAATTCGCCTGACCGCATCGCCGCAAACGCAAGCGGCTCCTTCAAACGGCTCTATCTTAACTGCCCGACAGCTGATCCTGGCGACTACACAGTTCCGCGTTTTGGGCAGTCAAGATAGAGTCCTAACGTTTTCTCGGGAACCTCGCGACGGCCGCTGCGTTGGGCCAAGTTTCCGAGTCCGCAACCACATGGCAGATCTTTCGAAAAATAGAGTATGCTGCGGGCATGCCGCAGGTCATTTTGTCGGCAGCCAGAGAGCAAGCCGAGCAATCGGACCCGCAGGCGCTGCAATGGGTTTCTCCTCAACGTGCCCTACGCCTCGCATCTTCCATCGGTGGCTGACGTATGGAGGAAAGGACAGACTTATCTTCGGCACGTGAGTTACGAACAAATTGGAAGAACGAGGGCATATGTCATCACAAAATGGCGACAAAGCGAGATTCAACAGGTTAAGGAAACAAAAGTTCCACCGCCGCGAACTCATGGCAAGGTTGGCGACCCAGTCGGCGGCCAGTGCAGCGCGGTTAGGTAAAACCCTGCCTGCAAAGTTGGCGCAGGGGTAGCAGCAGAACACGCTCTTTCACCAACACCTTCGATGGACAACGGCTCGCTTAGAGCATGCCTTTCTCTGGTCGTTTGCGCCCTGCCTGCTTCTCGCGAGCCGGGACCTACCACTTACCCAAACGCCGTCTACGGGGTGCCACTTGTCCGATTAGCCGACTACACGGCCAAGTGGCTAAGTTCCGGTTAGCCGACATCCATGTAGAACGCGCGGAATCCCTGATCCGGCTGATGTTTGTGTGGGTTTGGTCACTCTCCCGATTCAGTGGCGGCGTTATCCAACTGCCTCGCAGCGCTTCGTCCTTCGGCCAGTTTTCTTCGCGGCGAGCGCAATCTGATGACATTGGTCAAGGCGTTGCGTAGCAGCTCAGGTCTCACCTGTTCCCAGACTTGGTTGTCCACGCCGGTGCTTTCTCTGCCTTGGCTAGTACGTCTCTAATGCCAGCGAGGAAGTTGTTCGGGCCATCCTCAAGCGTTGCATTCGCGAAGGCATCGCATTCACCGAGATCTCCCGCAATGGAAACTATGGGAGTACGCGATCCAGACGCTCGAATCAAGCTGGTCACGCGGTCCCTGTCTTTTCTGGGAACGGAGTGGCACAACAGGACAAGATCGAAATCACCTGACTGAAAGCGATCGACCGCCTCTTTCACTGATGATGCTGACTCGACCATGTATCCCGCGGATTGCAGGACTGGACTTCGAGTCCCCAATAACGACGAATCCAAGCCAACAGCGAGAACTATAGTTAACGGCATGTAAACCTCGGCTTTCGAAAAGAACGATTCCGACGGGTCAGGGCCTAAGGACTAGGGATCGCCTTCTCTTGTGACAAGACTTTCTTTTCAATTTGCAACCGGGCTTCAGCTGCCCGCCTGTCTTCACAACCACGTTCTACGTTTCCTTTCAAGCGTGGACACGCTTCCCCGAAGCACTCCGTCTTCCCTCAGCGCACGAATGAGTGACTTTCTTGCCCTCAGCAAGCGCGACTTAGTCGCGAAGAGCGAAGCCTCTGTCCGTGCAGCAACTTCGGACACAGAGAGCTCCTCCGAATAACGAATCTCGGCGGCCTCTCGGAGTAACGGCGGCAGACGCCGTACAGCCTTTCGAAGCTCGAGGTTTCTCTCCCGCTCAAGAAAGTGGCGCTCAGGATCAGATGCGGAATCGGAAATTAGCAAGCCGGATAACATATCCCCGTCGAAAGGACTCTCAGGATGGGCCCGCTTTTTCCGAACGATCATCAGCGCAGAGTTAATCGCAATGCGGGTAAGCCAAGTGGAAAACTTAGACCTTCCATCAAACTTATTGAGGTGAATGAACGCCTTTAGCAGTGATTCCTGTAATCCATCCTCTGCATCTTCTTTGCTGCGAGTAATACGGTGAATCGTACGGAAAATACTAGTCGAGTGGCGCCTGCAAAGTTCGGCATAGGCCAGATGCATTCCCGCTTTTGCTGAGATGACGAGGGCCTCGTCGGACGCAACTGCTAACGTACTTCCCATTGGAGAGTCTGCTCCTGCATCAAACGGATTCATCGGTCCCTCCATTGCATCGATACAAGAGCACAGTCAGCTCATCTGATTCCCAGTAGCGCACATGGAGCACGTTCGGTAAGATCTTTTGCCGTGTGACCTGCCATCAGCCAGCCATGTTTCCGCATCCCCAGAACCAGCAGATCCGAGTGATGTCTCTTCGTGCAATCGATAATGCTGCCCACTTCGTCTCCACTGATCAACTCAGTATCGAGCACCAGTCCCGCGGCCTTGGCCTGTCGTCGTGCTTCGGCTTGAAGTGCGCTGTACCTTAGGTACCTGTTCGGTTCAAGCGATCTAAAACCAAATGATCAGGTTCGAAGACTATACGCCTTAATTGACGCTGATAAGGGCGAGCCAGATTTCAATCTAACCTTCTACATCGTTGTCTATGGACAATTGAACAAGAGAGGTAACGACGCGGTTCTAGAACTGAAGGCCGAATACGAGTCAAAGCATATTTCAATAGTTTTAGTTGAAATGAACAACCTCGTCTCCGAATTTTTAGTCGGATCTGATCACACATCCGATCGTATCGAGTTCGATTTGCACATTCGAAAGAACGAGGTTCTTCGTTCTCCTAACTATTGCTATTTCCTCGCGAACGCATCTGATCTTTTTAAGGCGTTCGTCAAATATGGCTGGAGGCTCTTCGATCTGAACTTGCGATACGAGGTTCGGAATTCTGCCGTAAATGGGGAAATTATCGAGTCGCTCGCACATAGCAAATCTCGGAAGAACTTCCACCACTATAACAATGGATTAATAATCGTTGCCGTTAACTATTCGATTAAAGACAGCGACACCGTGGTCCGTCTTACGGGGGCCCAGATAGTGAATGGGCTACAAACAGTTAAATCTATATATAACTCGGTAAGCGATAAGCAGGTTAGCTTCGAGGATCTTGACGCTGAATGTGTAGTGCCGGTCAAAGTCATCCAAACGAGTGATGCGAAATTCGTAGATCAGATTGTTCGGGCAACCAACAACCAAAACCCGATGGCACAGCGCAACCTTAGATCTAACAATCTTGAGCAAAAGTCTTGCGTAAGGGCTTCAACATGCTTTCGGCTCGATGGTTCTATCAACTTAAAGAAGGCGAATGGGAATCCCTGACAAGCGAATCTTCACGTTTTTTGAACAAGTGATCGGCTTTAAATCTTCAGAGTTCAAGCCAGTTGGGAGTCGGAAGGGTGGCCGTGTCATAGATAACCAAGAAGCCGCAAAGGCATGGCTAGCCTTTATCGGGTTCTCCGATGAAGCCGGGGATCGGGTAACTCACTTCTTTTCCGACGACAAGATTTACGATCGTGCGTTCGGAAGTAGACCTACTTCGGACTATTGGGCAAGATTTTGCATAGCTATTGATTGGGATAAAGGTCGTGAAGAGCTCCTTGAAAGAAAACAAGGCGAAGCAGGTCAATATCTGTTAGCGTACTTCGTTTGGCAATATATCAATGCCTTCATCCCTTCACCGCGCAAGTATCGGGAACTTGCCTTAGCCGAAGGCGTTCAATCTGGCCTAATTCGCAAAGCTAGTGGAAGTATCATTTCTTCAGACAAGGAACAAGATTCCTTTCTTGCAGACAACGAAACTTATCAGACCTGGCGTTTAATGGCAAACATGAAGGAGCTACTCGCCGAGATCGTTTCTCAAATACTCTGCAGAAAATACGGACCTCTTGATTCGGCAACCTGTCTCATGATTCTGATGTCATTCGATTCGAAAGCTTACCTCACCACTGCTGACGTACGACAGATAGCAACTGATGCTTCGACGGCAAAAGACCTGTCTAAAGGGGACACATTTGCAAGGACACTCAGGATGCTGCATTTCGTTTGTCAACAATTCTGGGAGAATAAAAAGCAACAGCTGCTCTCGACCTCTCGATTGAGAACATATCTCTTAAAGAGAGACGTGGCTTCTTCTCTCAAGGCACTCGTTTGGGAATACAACGACCGGGTTAACCTCGACCGTGCGTGGAAAGAGCAAGGCACGACATTCGTCAACTCCTTACCAGATCTAAATCAATAGGAAGATATTGCTTTGAGCCGCCGCAGAGGGTTTGACAGACTATATGGCGGCGAATTGGGGGAATCGGTGCCGACCGTAGACTCGCTGAACAGCAATCGAACTTTCGCCTACAACAGCGAGAGAGCTATAGGTGTGCCGTTAACAAGCTGCCAAGATGAAATCGGAGCGCAGCACGGGAAGGCGCTTCCAGTGAACTGCAGTTAATCCTCCTCCTGATATATCGCTATTTATGAGGCGACGAGACAATTCGGTGATCGCATGCGAATCTCGAAACAATGCGTCTCACCGACCCGATGGTAAAGCGCTGAGAATCGTATTTGGAGGAATTAAATACTACGCGGCCGATATCCGGATATTGTCTGGCCTCGTTGGGGTGATTGCGTTTTACTTTGCCTTCTTCTTGTACGAGGACGAGGAGGGAAGGTGGCAGAACCGGATCGAAAATCTCTGGATTGCCGTCTACGATCGGGCGAGGAGTACGGATAGCAACACGACTGCAATGTTCACGAAGGTATGGTTTGCAGGGGAAGCGAGCGCGTCTGAGGCTCCTCGAAAAGGGCAACAAGGAGAAGCTGGTGTGGCTCCATCATGAAGCCGAGGAGTTTCTGGACGCATATCTAGAAATGCCGAATATCACCGACAATACCGCTCCGCTATTTCAGACACAGGACAAGAATCATCGCCTGACCGGCCTGCCGCTGTCCCGGCGCGATATGATGCGCATCGTTAAAGGACGTTGTGCCGCTGCCGGGCTGCCAGACACGATCTGCAATCACACATTCCGGGGTACGGGCATCACCGTGTTCCTGCAAAATGGTGGCTCCCTAGAAGCTGCACAGGACATGGCGAATCACTCGGATCCCCGAATCACTAAACTCTACGATCGGCGCAAGGCTTCCTCTAGCTCTCGTCTGAAGCCGCCTTCAAGTGACAATTGTTGTGGTGGGAGAACCCGCGTCGCGAAGCGAGTGGCCAGCGTACTGAAGCGTCGGTAGCATCTTCTTCGAGACCTATCGTCGTAATGGCCTGCTAGGCAGCGATGGCCATCGCGCATGAATAGGGGACAGGATGTTTGAGGTTACAAAAGGATGCACTCGGCTGCGCCGAGAGATTATGCCCACTGTTTACCCAACCGCTCCAGTCCGGCTGCCGCAAGGTCCTGGGGCAGCATCACTGGAAAAAACTCCACTGCGGCATTGAACGTAAGAAACCACGGCTCGGCCAGTGACGGAATCTGTGACGTTTCCGCCATGTCAACAATCAGGACCCCACACCGCCGCCCATTCCGGTCCGCCATGAAGTACGCCGCCTCCGGTTTCAATTGATCGAGAATCTTCTTCGTCTTGGCTCCAGCCGAGCCATCCCTCACCGCCGCGTTGAACGGCTCAACGGGGAACGAAACAAACATCATCATCCGCATGGGAAATCTCCTGTCGCCGATTGGCGAATTTCTGAAGTGCATTGTCGGGAGACCGCAAACGTACGCCCCAAAGCCCCGCCGGTCAAGGAAAAATCAACGCTCCCGTCCTCCGGCAACATTGCGATTCCGTCCCTATCAAAAACTGCTAGTCCCGCCGCCCTTTCTCTCCGCCTACAATCCTCTTTCGAGGTGAATCCATGCACAGAACAGCCACAACCGCGATCCTCGCCCTGGCAGCCATCGCCGCCACACTCTCCGCATCCGCCGCAAAGCTAAACGGCTCCGCCGCCCTCAAGGATCTCCAACCCTTCGGAACCACCGACAAAGAGCACAAGCATCAGGCCTACGACCTCTCCTTCGACGCCGAAGGCCACAGCTACACCTGTCGCACCGATCCCAAAAATCCATCGACGCCACCGAGTTCGTCGTCGGCAGCCAGATCAACTACGAGATCGAGAAGAACAAGGCAAAGATCAAAACCCCGCAAGACAAAAAGCTCGAGTGCAAGATCGTCCGCGTAGAAAAGAGCCCAGCCCCCATAACCCCGGGGCGGGTGGCCAGGTCTAACCCACAACAAATTTGGGTGCCCCAACTTCGCTACAGCCTCATCGTCAACGCCACCGCCACGAGTTCAACCGCGAGTACGAAGCCATCCTCACCGGCGGAGGCGTCCGCATCACCGGCACCACCCCCGACTCCACCTACGTCGAGATCATCGAGATCCCCACCCGGCCCTTCTTCCTCGGCTGCCATTCCCCCGAATTCAAATCCAAACCGCTCGAGCCCCACCCCAGCTTCCGCGACTTCATAGCCGCCAGCTACCAGAACCACCTCGTAGAGGGTGAGCCCGGCAATTTGTCAATGCATGGATCACGGCTCGTTAGTCTTTTGCGCTTTCCCTGTCGGTTGCTGGATCGAGCTCCATTGCGCGTGTTCCTGCGATACGCAGGACTCGACTCGTTCGGCGAGTAATGCGTGTGGGTCGGCCGTGCCCGTGTAAGGTCCGGCCTTGCCCAAATAGACATATTTCTCATGTTTGAGCGCCTCGCAGGTGGAGCGATACGTGCTCCAGAGCTGCTGGTACTGGTTCAGATGGAGGATCCCTTCCAGGACGGTTATAAGTACGCCGAGACCGGCGGTCACCAGCTTGTCGTGCGTGAAATTCAAGCCTGCCAGCAAAGGGATTATTGCAGCCGCGAAGATTTCCACCACCTTGACGCGCTTATAGATGTGCTGTGCCGATCGGCTTTTCCGGTCGTACCACCTAATCTGATCTTCGAGCCGATCAAAGATCGGATCGTTGCCGATAACCGATTCCGTCGTTTCAACCATCCGAGGTCTCCTCGATACGCTCCCTGCAATATACATCCGGCGTTCCCTCAGCAGCCGCTTTCCGGATATGTGAACTCTACGGTCAGCCTAGAGGAGTCGTCGCTGAAACCTATGGACAGGACCACCAGGGAACTGGGGGAACAAGTTGCTCGTCGGAAAAGCCGTCTCAGTCGGCTCGGTCGGTGCTATAACGGTGCGTATCTCATCAGTCCTGAAGTCATCTCAATCAGAATGGAATCGAGCATTCATGAGACTCCTGGCCAAATTCAATCTCATCCTCCTCGTCATTTTCGGATCGGGTGGTTTCTTGATCTCTCAGCTCGCCTACTCCTTCCTCTTCGGCAATGCACGCCGCGAAGTCCTCCAGGAAGCGCAGTTGATGATCGCCAGCGCCAAGTCAGTCCGCGACTATACCGCAACGGATCTGTCCCCGCTTCTTCAGCAAAACCCCGGACACCGGGTGCGCTTTCTCCCCGAAACCATTCCCTTCTACGGAGCCACAACCACCTTCAATAATCTCCGCAGGGACAACCCTGACTACACGAATTACACCTATAAGGAAGCCGCACTCAACCCCACGAATCTCGAGGACCGAGCCTCAGATTGGGAAGCCGACATCATCTCCGAGCTTCGCAACCACCCCGATGAGTCGCAGATCATGAACGAGCGTCTAATCCCCTCAGGCCGATCACTTTATATCGCGAAACCCATCAAAGCGACCCTGGAGTGTCTTGAGTGCCATAGCGTTCCATCCGCCGCTCCGCGTGCGATGCTCGCCGTCTACGGCTCGGCAAACGGTTTCGGATGGAAGAAAGATGAGATCGTAGGCGCCCAGATCATCTCCGTCCCGATGACGGTACCCATAGGGATCGCCAACCGCGCATACCACCAGCTGCTGCTCTACCTCGTCCTTACACTGATCATTGCCATTCTGGCCCTCGACGCGGGCGTCTACTTGTTCGTGATTCGGCCGTTGAGGACCGTCTCTGACACTGCCGACCGAGTCAGCCGCGGCGAAAAGAACGTGCCTCCGATCAAGGTCAATGGGAAGGACGAGATCGCAACCGTCGCCTCATCCTTCAACCGGATGCAGCTTAGCGTTGCGAAGGCTCTCAAGATGTTTGAAGAGGAGTAGCGGTAATATACGTCCAGCCTAACTCCGGCACGATCGGAGGAACTTCGCCCGGTCTGTTTCCGTTTCGATCTCCCGCGCTGCCATCCCGTAAAGATCCTCCACCGAGGAACATCGCTTCGCCGCCCGCTTGACAACAACCTCGGAGATCGGCCCTATATACGGCGCCAGTTCCTTGATGATGCGCTCCATCGTCTGCGGCTCGATCTTCGAAGCGACCGCGGCAGGATCGGACCTGCTTCTTGCCCCATGCACCCCGGAGACTTCTTCCACGGGCTCACCTGGCTCTTTTCCTCGATCCTCGCGATGCGCTACGGTGGCATCCTCGTCTCGGACGTCAAGGTAGGGCCGCAGCGCCTCGAGCAGCACCTGCACGTCCGACTTCCAGCGAGCATGGGTCAACTCAACCGCATTTCGATAAGCCAGTTCCTTCAGGTCATCGGGAAGCTGCTCCACGTGCGGCATCTTCGCCCCCCGCACGAGCACAGGCACCACCGGTATATCGCGCCGAAGCGCCGAAGCCAGCTCGATCCGCACGAAGTCGTTCGCATCGTCCAGGCGCCGACCTCCCTGAGAATCCCTCAAGTCCAGCCACTCCTGCCCGATCAGCGCCAGAACAACGCTGCATGTTGCCACGCTCTTATCAATGGCCTTCCTGAAATCCCGTCCTGGCTCGATCGCCGCCACGTCCATAAATACAGACTCGGGTTTGAAGCGCAACGCGAGATCATCGAAGAGGCGGCCAGCTTCACCCCCGAATCGCTCCTTCGATAGTTGACGAAAATGGATCGCAGAATGCCTCCCAAAGAAGGGAAAAAGCAAATTTTGGAGGAAGTAAAGTGTAAATCGTGGAGAGTTCGGATCAGTTCCAACATCCTCTAAAAAAGCGCAAGAACTGAGTGTACTCCAGCACTTCGCCGCGATTCAATTTGGACTCTAACAATTGAGTGATCGATGACAGGACTGCAAGCCGATTTGGGCGAAGGCGGCCGGCTTGCGGCACCGCACCGGGAGGCCCGGCAATGCTTCGTCTGATTTCGTATCCCGTCCAAGGCAATGAACACCAGCATTACGGTTGGGAAACAGCCGTCCATTCCTTCTGCCTGAGCCACACGCGCCACGCTCACCTCAGTCTGAATCACTAACTCTACAATCCGGCGCTTCTCCGCCATGCTGCGATGTACCCGCTGCGTCCGCTTCGGCCCTACAACTTCCCCACGTTCCATGGCCGCATCATCACCCCGCACCTAACAACAAATCCAGTGGGGAAGGTCACCTATCAATTACCCACAAGTATTTTGTCTGAGCGGGGGTTGCTGCTTCTGGTGCGTGCTCAAGGCAGACACTTATGGGGTGTGCCGTCTTGGTGTTGAACTGCAGGCATGGACAGACGGCGCGAGTTCCCATATGCGGAGGTCGATTCCTGGTTGGAACGGGAGATTGCGTCATGTCGATTTGACGATGTGCGTCATGGCAGCCGCACGCACGACCTGTCGTTGAGCCACAACCGACCTCTTGGCTTCTGTTTCTTTGGAACCTTCAGCCCCTCACGACGCCAGATCCGCTCCACCCGGTCCTTGCCGACATGCCAGCCTGCCCGTCGGAGCAGCGCCGTAATCCGGCGATAGCCATAGCGGCCATACTGGCTAGCCAACGTGACGATGGCCTGGGTAAGGGTATCTTCGTCGTCTCGCTGTGTCTGCATTCTTGTCTTTTCCAGATTCGATGATTCTCAATTGGCGAGAACAGACCGAGTCACTCATTGAGAGTGTAGAAGCCAGCCTCACCGGCATTGGGCAGTCTCTGTTTTATCTTCGGCTCGACCGGACAAGACCACCGGTTCGCTGCCTTCTTAGAGTCGACGCCGCCATTCCGCCCTCCAAGAGGGCTTCGAAAATAAATTTGCAAGAGATTTGCAAGAACGTTTGGGCATTCTGGCACTTTTGGCCTTTCCTGCACCTTTTAGAATCTGTAAGTTACAGATTTCATTAGCGACGCGGGAGACCGATCCCGTCTCTGGCCACCATCCTTTCAACAACTTACAAGCCCATCAAGCAACGATTACGTTCCGAAACGTTCCAATCGCGCGGCGGAGTCGGTCAACTCCACGCCTTGGATTGTCGGAGAGTACGGTAGACCCGCGAGTCGGTACGTCCACACAATGAACCTGTGCTGTGTGCACAAGAGGAATGCCCGCCGAATTCCGCGTGAGACCACCTTTGACAGTGGCTGACTGCATCGCGTTCAGAGCCGCGCAATGACTACTTCTGCGACCGCGATGAGCGGGAGCCAAGGAGCGGAGAGCGACCGAGGACGATCGTGGGGTTTTCCAACTTTGGCGGGTCGGAGATGCCTTCAAACACCTTATCTGTGGGCCAATCTCCGGCAGCGTAGACACGACGATCACGAAGACTGGTCGTGCCTTCCTGCCAGGCCAGAAGCATCCGTTTCCCAATATCCCTGAATTCGGGAAGCTCGGCTATCTTTTCGCGGACCAGAGGCACGGTATCGGCGACTGCATCACTGATGCGCTCCAACATGACTGCTTGCTCGCGCAAGGGTATACCGAATGTGCCCGCGATAAACTTGGATAAGTTTTTGCCCGGCGCCCATGTCTTCTTGCCGAGAAACGATATCCCCGGCGGATTTTGCTGATAGCCCGGGTACACACTTGTTGTCAGGAAATCATAGGCCGGGGAGAGATGCACATCGGCGTGCGAGGTATAGAGCAAAGCGATGTTCTTGGAGTGACAGTCGGCGTTATGCAGCGCGTAGGTCAATAAGAGTGTTGCGGCCAATCGTTGGAAAGTTTCGTACTGACGCGAACCCGGCACGTGGTCCCGCACGGCGCGGGTTATCCTCTCCCACGTTGTCTCGTACTTTTGCGCGGGACGCAGACCAAGCAGAGCGCAAAAATCTTCCATTCCCCAAAGAGGCTGTCCCTCATCGTCCACATCGAAGCGGTAGACTACCAGTGCATTGCCATCCCGCGATACCTCTACCGTAGCGCTGGGGATCACCTTTTCCATGACCTGCATACACAGGTACTCATTGAGTGCGGCAAATGGTAAGCGGCCCGAAGAGCCTTTGATGATGTGACGACGGGTTAGTAAAGTAGCTTTTTGATGAGGACCGAGTTGTTTGCCAGAATCCGCGGTGTCTAGCGCAGCCTCTTCTTCGACATCGAGAAATTTGGGCAGAACGCCGGAGACGCCACTGGTCGCGTGTTGCCGTACCAGTTCCGTGAAAGCCTCTTCTGAATTATCACCTTGCAACAGTTCCGCAACTTCAATCGGCTTGGCAGGCTCCTCTAGCTCAGCACCGGCAGCAGCTACCTGAATGCGTCCCACCATATTCCTGCCAATCACAGATAGGAGGGCCATTGGGCTCGCCCCGATATGGGGACCGAATTGCTCCTGAAGCACCTGGAGCAGGTATCCTTCCGGCAGGTTCATTTGCAAAACTGGCGGGAGCTGGTCATCCCAGGTGTAGGACTCTGTGCGCACCGGCATGGTCAAAGACACGAAATCGTTCACTACCGTATTTGGGAGGTAGGTGAGCACACTCTTGAAGTCGCCAACAGACTCCAGAACGGAGACCTCGCGGCCAAGGACATAGACGGAGAGCTTCACACGCCACCTCGTTCTCGCCTCAGTTCATCGAGCGAGCCGGATGTGCCCGCCTTTACGAATGTCACTTCCATGCCCAGGACTGCGAGAACGGCAAGGAGCTTCCTCGCACCGAATTCAGCAACTTGTCCTCGTTCAAATCGCAGGAGTAGTTCCGGCGTGATACCGGCCTGAGCTGCCACGTCCTTCTGCTTCAGCCGAAGTTCCCGCCGTGCGGCTGATACGGCTTCACCGAGCTCTTGAAGGGTCTTCATAATTGATTTATACATCAACAAATTGGTCATTGTTAATGAAAATTGACGTATAAATCAATTTTATTTAGTTTCCGTCGACGCTTACTGCGAAATCATTCTCTTCAGCATGCAAATCATCGACTCCGCCCCGTACGACAAAGGTCCTGCTCAAGCCATTGGGCCGCTTGGTGTTAGAGCCCTGAGTCGAAGCACCATAGTGGTCGATGCATCGGCCAAGATCAGGATTTATGATGCTTATCAAAAGAAGCTAACACTGCGCTGATCAAAGTATCAATGAACAATGGCTTCGCACACACTAGCTGTAGAGAGAGGACGAAGTCAGCTTCATCACTTTGATGTGAGGATGATTCTCGAAGGCCATGCGTATCGCGTCGCGGCTTGCTTGGTTCCAAGCATTCTCAGTGGTGCTGAACACAACCATCGAAACACCCATTCTGAGTGCGAGATCACGATAGCGTTCGACTGTTTGCAATGCCGTCAAGTCTTTGCCCGCGAGACTATTGTTGCTCTTTGCTTCACCGATACATAGGCGACCATCCATAATGCAGCAAATGTCCACCTCCAGATACGCTTCCTCACTGCTCTTCGGCGTTATGCGGAGTTCAGGACGAAATAAGAAGCTTTCTTGGGAACTGACACTGAGTTTATTGAGTGTGAGTAGTGGGACGTGGCCGTTATTTTCAAGCATGAGGTAAACCATTTCGTCGAGCTTGTAGAACCACAAAGGCTCGTTCGGAATGCGCCAATGCCGATTTTTGTACTGCTGATTCAGGCCACATCGTCTGCACGTGAAAGTTTGATCGACTTCTGATATTGAGTGCCACGCGGCATCGGAGCAGTTTTGGCATTGAAAGATATAGCCGCGATAGAAAATGCCCTTCTCTACAAATTCATCTATGAGGTTGCGTGTCAGGTCGTCGCTTTGCACAATCTTCTTGATGGAAGCGAAATCCATATACCGGCGCTTGTCCTTTAGGTACACCTGTGGCAGACCATAGATGAGCCGTAACCCAAAACCATCTGATACCAGAATGCGGTCGGGCACAATCGCCACGGTGCAAAGGAGGTTCACGCCTCCTGTCACGGACCGGCGCTGCTTGATTCTGACTGTCTCGTTAGATGGGCAGACGGAGTGGGGAGATTCGAGTTGGTCCACGGCCTCCTGCGTGAAGGATCGAAGCGGCAGGATTCACACGGAAGGCACGATTCCCGCCACACGATTCGACTTGGACCACCGCAGAAAGCATCCAGGACCGCAGACCTAGAAATGGAATTCAAGGGTTGTATGACTAAGCCGCGGACTGCATAATATCGCGGCGCTGATTGAAGCTACCCCTTCTGGTTCCGATGACTGGTTTCGTAATGCGCCCTCAGCGGGTCTCCGCCGAAGTCGCCGCTGAAGTCGCGCCACACTGAGTGGATGTGGTTTGCGTTATCCTGCGTGTCGTCGAATTCGATCAAGAACGAAGGCGTCTGTACGCGGTAATAGTGCAGGTCGCCCGGTTTGATGCCTCCGGCCCAGGCGAAGTAGACATTCCGCCCGGCCTTATTGATCTGATCCATGCGCCGCTCCGCCAGTTCATCCGGGAGATTGTACGCGTACAGTTCCACCAGTGCGCGCAGCGCGTCGAACTGCCTGGCGTTCATCTTCGCCGCCGGAAGCCCCGAGGGCTGCCCTTGTAGCGCCGCCTTCCTGCTGGCCGCCGTCAGGATATCGCTATACGCCTTCGGATCGACGATGGCGATCTTCTGTTGGGGCTCATCCAACGCACGAATCACCTCGAAGCCCAGGTCGTCCTCGCCCGCTAACGTCCGCAGTCCCTTGCGCAGCCCCTGTCGCAATTCGGCGGGGTTGGAGCCGAAGAAGCTCGGCGCATCCAGGACCTGTCCGCTCGCCACAGTGTAATTCTGACTTAGGTGATGTCCCTCGATGCGCCAGCCCCAGGTTCCCGTGTCGGATGGCGTGCCGAACACCGTGAAGTAATATTTCTCCGGATCGCGGTGCTCGCCGTTATCGTTTTCCAGCACCTTCAGCACGTCTTCCAGGCTCATGATGGTGACAGCCTTAATGTAGCCGGTCTGGCTCAGTCCGGCTGCCAAAAGCGCGCTCGCCAGGTGTTTCTGGTAGGGGCTCATTTCGCCCAACGCCAGCCCTTTGCGCTCCTTGGGGATAAAATGCCAGTTCATGCGCTCGTCGTCACTGAATTGGAAGGTTGCCTTAGCCCGCTGCTTCGGGCTGAGCGCGGTCAGAAAGCGGTTGGCGGTCTCCGTCATCACCAAAACCGCGTGGACATGGTGGTGTACGCTGCCCGGCGCGTCCTGACTGCCGCTCTCGAGACCGTAGCCCGTTTTGCCCGCAATCAGACCGCCTCCCAAGATCGTGGCGGATAAGCCGAGAAACGAACGTCGTTTGACCTGGCACATAAGCTTCCTTCCAGAGAGTTCCCGGTAGGCGCCAATGCGCGACCGCTTTCCCTGGGCGGTCATGTGGGAAGGCGACGAGGCACGCGTCAAAGACGCAGTTCGGTTGGCCGATGCTACTCGCCAATTTCCGTGAGTGTCAACGCTCTGTTCTGGACGGAAAGCAGAAGTGAGGAACTTGTCGCAATCCTCATCAGTCCGTATTACCGTCCATAGCACGGCAAGTGGGAAGAGATCGTGAACGGATGGTCGGCAACTCGTCAATAACCGATCGGCTAACCGTCCGGACCGATTCGAATCGGAATACGAACGACCGGTAAGGTGCGGATAAGCCCGTGATCCGCCCAGAACTCCGAAGTCCTGAAATTTCTCGGCCCGCAGTGTTCCCTGAGTGCGTTGGCGATTTTGCACCAATTGAGATTTGTAACGCGGGATTTCTTTCGAATAGCTGACGGTCGAGGCGTTGTCACGTTATCGGTTGAATCGGATGCAAGTGCGCGCTCCCATACGGTCAAGCCGTATACACCGATTCTTAACGTAAGTATTTAGTTTCAAGCCCGTGGTCAACAGCTCCTTCAGAGGGTCCGGTTCGCCAGTTCTCACGGGATAGCGTGATGGCATGGAATCCTATGTTATGCTTCGCGTGTGTCAACCGCCGGTTCGCTCCCTAATCCGGGGAATCCCCGCCATGGTGCGGTGGTCCGCGTGACGCACTGGATCAATGTGCTCGCGTTCTTTGCGTTGCTCGTCAGCGGCGCTGAGATCGTGATCTCTCATCCGCGGTTCTATTGGGGTGAAGTCGGGAATGCGCTGACTTGTCCCTTATTTACCCTGCCGATCCCCGCATCGAGGTCTACTGTTCCGACTGGCTACGGCTACGTGCTGCCCGACCAGAATGGCTGGAGCCGGTCTCTACACTTCTAGGCCGCATGGGCTGTGGTGGTGACAGGCCTGGTCTACGCGATATCCAGTCTGTGGACCGGCCACTTCCGGAAACACCTGTTTTTGGCATCGTCTGACAGAAATTGGCGGGCTTTCTGGAAGGTCATCGCAAAGTATCTTCACCGTGAGCCGCCGGATGAAACGGAAGCCCACTCGTACAACGTAATGCAGCGGACCGCATATCTGATGGTGATCTTCGTCTTGTTTCCGCTGGTGATCTGGACCGGCCTTGCGATGTCTCCCGCCTTCGATTCCGCGGTTCCGGCTGCGGTTGCTGCGCTGGGCGGCCGGCAATCCGCGCGCACGCTGCATTTCTTCGTCTCGGGATCTCTCCTGCTCTTTCTTGTGGTCCACGTGACCATGGTTGTTCTTGCAGGATTCAGGAGTCGCATGAGAGCGATGATCATCGGTCGCGCCACCACGCCGAGGGAGCGCACATGAGACCCATCTCACGCCGCAAGCTCATAACCAGCGGTGTTGCCGCCACCGCAGGTCTGGCCGGTCTGACCGCGGCTGCCCGCCTAGCCCAGCGTTACGGACTTATCCCGCCTGACCACGGTGGAATCTACGGCCCTGGCCAGACGCTGACCTACGCCGCTCAACGGCTTCTGACGACGCACTCGTTGGCCCGAGACTTTCCGCGAAGCATGATCTCGAAGACGCCATTCGCCAACCAGACCGCGCCTCCGAACGATCTCTTCAAGCGCCATCAGGCCAACGGGTTCGCGGACTGGCGGCTTTCGGTTGACGGAATGGTCGCCCGGCCAGGATCCCTTTCCTGTCCGACCTCAAGAGTCTTCCCGTTCGCAGCCAAATCACCGAGGTCGCATGCGAGGAGGGCTGGTCCTATATCGCTGAGTGGATTGGTACGCCTCTGATTGGAGTTCTGCACGAAGTCGGAATCTTGCCGCAGGCGCGGTATGTCGTATTCTTCTCCATCGACAAGGACTGGTGGGACAGCATCGATATGGCCGACGCCCTGCATTCTCAGACGCTGCTGACCTACGGGATGAATGACGGCGATCTTCCCGTGGTCTTCGGCGGCCCGCTCCGCATGCGTGTGCCGCGCCAATTAGGCTATAAGAGTGTGAAGTACATTACCCGTCTGACGGTCACAGACTGTCTTAAGAGCTTTGGTAAAGGTCTGGGCTCTTCCGAGCCGGACTATGGTTATGCGTGGTATGCGGGCATCTAAACCGTATCCGTTCGACACCTGTACACGTTGTTCTCGTCCGGCTATTTCCGGATGGTCGGCTAACCGCACCTTACTCCCCTTAGCTCGAACCAGACATCGTCCTGACCGAACCGCAACCGCGGCACCGCACGCCTCCGGTGCGGATGAGACTTTGCACACCCCTTGGTGATCGCCGAAGGTGAGAGCATTCCGTTGGTTCATCCCGCACTGTTGGTGATACTGCACATTTGCTCGCAAACCCGCTAATCTGTTGCTGATTTCAGACGTCTTATTGTGCCTGGACCAGAGTGGTCATGAGGACGTCGAGGTCGGATGGGTTGACGTCGCTGACGGCGATGATGCGCAGGTCTGGGTGTGGTGCTGTGTGGAGGGTGAAGCCTGCGCGGGTGGTGTACGGACACTTCTATTTCTCCATGTCCGAAGCGCTCTTAAGAACCGAGAGTGGCAGCGGCGGCGGACCTGTCCGCACTGGCGTTTTCCGTTGCTTGACAGTCTCGTCGCATAAGACTAGGGTCGGACTTTGAGGTAGCTTTTTCCTTCTCCTCGTCTCAGGTTCCCTGAGCTAAGTCAGCCTATCTGAAGCTTTCCTTCTTAGCCCTCCCCAACCTTAAGGAGGTTGCTATGTATGCACGCAATGTCTCGATACATTTGAAACCCAATATGCTTTCTGACTACACCCGGACATTTGAGAAAGATGTCCTTCCGTTACTGCGTAAACAGAACGGCTTTAAGGACGAAATTGCATTCTCCGGTCCCGGCGGAACAGATGTCACTGCAATCAGCCTGTGGGACAACAAAGCCAATGCAGAGGCTTACAACAACAATATCTACCCAGACGTGGTAAAGACCTTGGCAGGAGTAATGGATGGAACGCCCAAGGTGCAGAGCGGTGAAGTTGTCAATTCCACCATCCACCAAGCGACAGCGTAGCAATGGGCATGGCCCTGTTTGCACGAGAGGGCGGACTTAACTCCGCCCTCTGGGCCTTGTCCAGATCTCCGGATCCGAAAGTCATCGCTCAACCAACTCCGTCGAAGCCCATGCCTGCAGAACCATGCCAGAACTCGCAATCTGGCTTCGCGGTTACGAGCAGCGCTCGGGCGGTGTGCTCCGGTGCTTTTGGTGACTGAGAGTCGTAGTGCATGAAAAACGGGACTGAGATAAAGACGACTCCTACGGGACACCAGTCTTCTCGAAGTATCGACAGGCACCCAGTCCCTCTTCAACAAGCTCGATTTCTCATTGCTGTCGGTTCAAAGGCTCGACGCACCGGGACCTTCGGATGGTAGGGGCCCTCGTCGGCAGTTCCTTGATCAACATTCATTCTGACGGCGTCGACCATGAAGTGTTCCAAAGGATCCGTGCTCGCATCTCTGGTTCGATGTAAGGTATCGAACATACAGATCAATACCTGGACAGTTACCTTTTTCTCACCATTAGTCAGACACGACAGAAAGGGCCTTTCATGAACAAACCTCAGAATTACGAAGAAAACTGTGTGATTGTTCGAAACATTCCTTATCAGTTTGAAGATGAACTCTGCGAAGGAACGATGCCTGGAGGGGTTCTAGGCAAGGGGCGAGAAGTCTGGGTTCGAGATTTTACGGCCACGAGAAAGCGCCCCGTTTCCGTCAACTCTGTTTCCGCCTATGTGGAGGGCATCGGTATGGTGACAGTAGATCCCCGCTGTCTTGTTCGCACCGGCTAAACCCTCCATGCACCTTGAAATAAGCAAGAGAACGCAATCTAAATCTAAGGAAACAAATGATTCTCAGAGCCATTTCCTCCCCGATCACAGTTCTCCGCCAATAGACTTCCCCTCCTGCAACTTCGGGGGCAAAGCGGGTCCGCCGCGCATCCTGTCGATCGGACGGGATGCCAGTAAGCTCGCGACGCGTGCCTGCAATCTCAGTAGTGCGACCGGGTGTTCCGTAAAGTCCGCGGCGCCGGGGGCGGTTCAAATCTGGTGATTGCGAACTTCTGTCGAGTTGCGCAGCTTGATGACAGCCTGTGCGACGCAGAGACATCCTTGGCGGTAATGTCCGGATTGCCCGTAATCCAGGAGCAACGCGGAAGTACTCAGCTTGTACGAAGCTCAGTGAGTTCTATAAAAGGGATGTCAAGAAAAAGTTTCTCCCTCGACCGGACGCCGAGAAGATTTTTGTCTCGAGATCCAGCCCACTGCCTGTGAACGTGCCCCTCGATTCGCTCGAGAGGTTTGTCTTGGCTTGTTTGCCATTCCGTGGCTTGCATCTTCCGGTGGTGACGACGCCAATCGAGTCTTAGACTTGGGCAAGCGGACCTGGTATTTGAATGTCAACCATGGTTCTATTTGAGGCTCGTGGCCTATCGCTATTTCTGGTTATCCGAGGAGGCATAGCGTGCATTAGTGACTCGGTGCCGAAGCACACAAGGCCGAACTCATTGACTGATACTCACCTCGAACCGAGCGTCTCGAGAACCCGACCGACCACCACCTAAGAGAATGGCCGGAGATGGAAAGGCCTCCTTATCAGAGACGCTCAAGCTTCTTGCCGATGCAATTGTGTGGCGTCGAAATCCACTCCTTTCTTCCAAATCGTTAGAGTGATGCTGGCAATCTTGCGTGCCAGGGTGAGACGCGCCATCGTCGGTCGCATTCCTTTTTCAAGAAGAGCAACATAGAAATCGTACAGGGGGCCAGGGTGAGTGCTAGCGGAGATCGCAGCCCCTTTGAAGAGATTCTTCACATCGGGATTATGGTTGTTACTCAGGCCACGCACGGTCATGCGCTCCCGGTTTCGTTGCAGTTTCCCTCGGACGTAGCGATACTCGCCGCTGTCGTGGGTCTCCAGCGCGAAACCACTGTAAGCCCACAGCTGGCGCTTGCTACGGAAACGGTGGGGCGTCTGCAGCTGCGCAACCAGCAAGGCTGCACGAATCGGACCGATCGAAGGAATCTGGCGAAGCAATTTCACGGCATGATGCTTGCGGCTCTCGGTCAGCAAGTCGCGTCGCGCTTGCTGACGCACTGGTTGCAGCAGATCCAGTTGCTGATAGAGCCGTTCGGCCCGGAGACGAACTCCGGGTTCCGGGATCTTGTCTAACCATTCTGTGCGATGCCGCGGTGCATAGACGCTGGTACCGCTACAGGGAATGGCCCAGCTTCGGTAGAGGGCTTTGATCCGATTCATGACTCGTGTGAGATCCTTCGTAATGGTTAGGTAGCTGCGACCTAATTCTTTTATGGTGCGCATCCCGTGCTCGCCATGGTAAACCGACGTGAGCTGGTTGCCACGCAGCAGCTCCGCCAGCTTTCGCGCATCGATTCGGTCACTCTTGCTGCCGTCTTTCAACAGGGCGTTCTTGCGCGGATCGCAGACCACGAGATGGGTGACGTGAGGTTTCAGCAGGTCATGTAACCAGGCCGCAGAGACTCCTTCTTCGAAGGTCACCGATAAACTTCCGTGTAGCCCTTGGAGGAACTCAAGGATCGTGGCCGCTTTCGTCTCCAGAATACTTTCCATGATCAACTTCCCCGGGAATCTGTGACTGCAGCCGAGATCGTTGCTTGGTGGACGTCCATGCCGATATATTTCTCTTGGCTCATAACGCCGCTCCTTTCGGTAGGTGGTGATACGAATAACCACAACCTACAGCAAAGTGGGCGCCTTTTATATTGCGTGCATTGGCGATTACCGATCCGAGCTAGACGAGTTCTTTAGCGAACTACAATGTAAGCGGAGAATGAGGATATCCCCGCCTCCGCAACTCCGTGCTTTGCTCAGCGCAGTTTGGCGGCTATGCCTCCCGGACTATGTCAAGCGCTCGGCCCGGTTCTCCAGCAGATCGCGGAGATGACGCTGAAGATCAAGCAGTACGACCGGCAGATTCAGCAGCTCGGCCAGACGGAGTACCCGGAGACACAGGCTCTGCTGAAGGTGCATGGCGTAGGACACCTCACAACCCTGACCTTCGTGCTGACCCTTGGCAGCAAGGAGCGGTTCGGACGAAGTCGCGATGTCGGTTGCTATCTCGGTCTTCGGCCTCGCCTAAGCCAGTCAGGCGATCATGATCCTCAACTCGGCATTACACATGCTGGTAACGCTTATCTTCGGAGTTTGCTGATCGAGTGCTCGAACCATATCCTGCGACCGCACGGTAAGGACTCGGCGCTTCGACAGTGGGGTCTGCACCTGGCTGCCAGAGGCGGTAAGCAGGCCAAGAGCAAGGCCGTCGTTGCGGTCGCCCGCAAGCTGGCCGTTTTACTCCACCGCCTCTGGACAACACAGGAACCGTACATCCCGTTCTATGCCGCAGCCGCTTGATCGATGACGATGTTTACCCGTTGCGACGACACCGTGTTCCGATGACTGCGTGCGCGTTTTGGTCTTCCAAGACCGATCGATAAATGGCAGCATCGACTCGCCTCTCGAACCCCAACCGGCACCGAGCTTGCAACAAGACAGCTCATTAAGAGTGCGAATAGAAACCCGGTGGAGAGCAACACGCGTATCGCTGCAATAAAAACGCCACCCGAAGGTGGCGTGAGGGTGGGAGTCGAACCCACGCGTTCCTGAACGGATCATCAACGCTCAAGACACCATCCGGATTTCTCCATGCGACGCATCCAGCGCTCGCGCTCAACGATATACCGCTGGATCCATCGAGGCATATTCCCGAAACAAGCAAAAAAGGAAGACGGCACGAGTCGGCGCTCTGGTTTCGCTACCCCAACTTCAACTTGTCGCAGCAGATTCACCACCTGCTCCGCTGTATGCTTCTTGCCTCGGACCATTGCTCGCTCGTCTTGTTCTAGTTTCGTCGCCCTTCAACTGGTACAAAAGAGCCCGCGCAGACCACGGCCTCACAGCATCAGAAGGGTGTAGGGACAAGATCCGTTTATGGCATCGCCATCCGTACCGCTTGCGGAAAGTAGATATTCGGCTCCGTTTCCAGTTTCTTGGGCTTGTTGGTGTTGCAGGCATACGTGAACACGAGATCGCCGGAATGCTCGAATTCGGGATGCTCCTTGCCCGCGTAGCAAAACGTGTCTTTGTCATAGCCCGGCTTGCTTGGGTTCAGCTCCGGGATGTGGTAGATCGTCTGGCTATCGCTCCAAGGCCCCGTGAGCGAGGGCCCCGTACGCAAAAACAGCATTGGAAAGCATGTTCGGGGAGACCATGATGGAAACCCACTTCTTCAATTCAGGGTGGTACCGGATCGAAAGTTCCGCAGCACCCTCGGCAATGAGCGTCTTGGCGTTCGCTGCATCGATTCCTGCCTTCCATGTGCCGTCCGCAGACAGGTACTGCAGGTTTTTCTCCGCCGCATGCAGGCCGTCTAACGGTATGCGGGTCAGGATGTCGGCCCGCGACTTCTCAGCCAGCGCAACGAAATAGGCGTACTTGCCTTCCACAACCGCCGTCGCCGAGGGATTCGCCTGGGCGCTTTCCGGCACCAGGGGCTGGTACTCTACTTTCCAGCTTTTCGGCGCGCCGTCTATGCCTGTGACGTGCGCAAGATCCGTGCCGCACGTCTCGAAACCTATCGCTGCGGCGTCGTTCTTCGGCGTAGCGCGAATGCAGAGCAGCGAGATCCAAAGCTCATTGCGGTAGACAAAGCCGTCAAGCGCCCAATACCACGTACCGTCGTGGCGAGGCGGGTCGAAGAAGCTCTGCATCTCGCCCTGCGCTCCCTGGCGAATGGAATAATCGATCTTCCACTTGCCACCCTGGCACGTCGAAATCCCAATGGTGTTATGCACCATGCGAGGGTCCGATCCATCGACCACACGCTTATCCCCGTGCAACGTGTCGCCAAAGATCCAGACGTTGCTACGGGGTGACCCGTTGCCGGGCGTGACAATAGCAGCATCGATGATGCCGTCTCCTGTGAAATCGGCCGCGACCAAAGGTGTCGTTTGAATAGCAAAGTTCGGACTACCGCCGATTCTATCGGCGACGGTGAAGGTGCCATTGCCTCGGCCCAGAGCGGTGACGAGGTTCCCTTGATAGTCGAAGGTAAGAATATCGGTGACGCCGTCGCCGTTCAGGTCTGCCGGTACGAAGCCGACGTTTTGTACGAAGAGCGTCGGGGTGGCCTGAAAGGTGCCATCTCCGTTGGAGGTGAGGCGAGTCACACTGCTGGCTGACGGGTTGATTGTCAATGGGTCGGAGTACGCGAGCTCGGAGATCAGATCGGTTTGTCCGTTGCTGCCTGGGATGGGGAAGAGAGTTCCGTTGAGCGCACAGGACTGGCCTTGCGTGAAGCCTCCTTTGCCGTCACCCAGAAGAACTGTGGTTTTGTCCGTGACGATGGCCAGATCGATATTGTTGCCGCCATTCGTCGTGCCTGCAACTACCATCGCCGTGGGATAAAGAAGAGACGAGATCAACGGCAGGCTCGGGCCGATCGTAAACTTACCGTCGGAGTGACCCAGGATAACTTGCAGGGCAACGGAGTATACGTCCTCTAAATTGGTGGTGAGGTAGGCGATATCTGTAACGCCGTCGTGGTTGAGATCGGCTGCGACGAAGAGAGCATCGCCGTAGAGTCCGGAGGGGCCGACGGGCGTTATCGGAGCCTGCGTCGCTTGATAGGGTGCTTGAAGGGTTCCGTCTCCGTTGCCGTAGAAGACCGTCAGTTGCGTGTCTCCGACGACGAGGTCCGGCTTGCCGTCTCCGTTGAAGTCTCCTGTCGCTATGGCTAGAGGTGCCTGAGTAACTACAGGGACAGAGACGGGATAGAGTACCGGGCTGGAGAGCGTTCCTGGTGCGCTGCTACCTTGATTGAGCAGGACGACGACGTTTGCCGATGTCTGGACGCTCGTTGTGACCAGGGCCAGATCGGGATATCCGTCGCCGTTCAGGTCAACTGCGGTTAGATTGCCAGCGCTCGATACGGCATAACTAACAGGTGTCTGAAAGGTGCCGTCCGTTCCCCAACAGCACGTTGACGCTGGTATTGGTCGTCACGACCAGATCGAGCTTCTTGTCGTTGTTTAGATCGATCGCTAAGAGATGGGATACAGCGAAGGTGGGGAGATTCAGTGAGGTCGTTATGGAGACTGGAGGTGCAGTTGTCCCCCGGTTGAGGAATATGGTCAACGTGGTGGAGGTGGAAGTAGGCGAGACGGCAGCAAGATCGGTTTGTCCGTCTGCGTCGAAGTCACCGGTAGCGACGGACTGCCCGCCTCCGATTGGGAAGAAGGACGTGACGGGGAAGAGTGTGACTGGTTTTGCGCGAATGCGGGAGGGAAAATAGTTGCGCGATCAGAACGATTAGGAGGAATCGTGCCTGTATGGGGTCTTGATCCAAGGCATTACGAGCATCTAGCAGTCTTTCAGGAAACAGGTTAGGTTAAGTCGTTTGAGATTCAGCGAGTGGTCAAATTACTGACAACTTCCACTGGTCTACTGAAGCTAACTATTGAGTATGGTGAAGATACATAGCATGAGCTCGATCTAGTACAAGATCCTGCTCTCGCGTTGTCAAGATGCGCTGACGTTTTTTCGGAAAAGATAGAATGCTTCTTTGTGTCAGCTTGGGCCTCGAACTAAGGCGTCACAATACATTGCGGCATCGTTGTAAAGAAACACCATCTCCGGCCCCCAGGACAAAATTGTCGGGAAGGGCGAGTTCAACATGAGATTGGTGGTTACCAACAGAGTTTCTGATCAGTCTTCAATCGGACCCAAGGGGGATGTGACCAGTTCAAGAGCAAATTCGTGCAGCCATTTCGCTTTGCCCGGTTATCAAATGGTTGAATCGGGCTTTTAGGGCTTCTTCATGCATGGTCTATCGGCTCAGCTGATGTTCTCAAGGCTCTAATATCCTGAAGCAAACCCATATCCGCTATCTGCACGCAACCGACCAGACACAGAAGCATCGCAACTTGAAGAGCTACATCTCCTCCGCCCGAATCCTTCAGGACGAAAGAGGGGTCAGGGATGGCGAACATATCGTAGGAGCACACTCGACTCTTCATCGTCCGATCTTCCCTCCACCAGGCCGTCTCTGCTTTGCAGCGTGACAACCTGGTGTTGGGTTGGTTTCGGCAATCTTGCTGAACCTTTCGCGGGATTTGGCTTAGGGATCGCCGTTCTGACGATAGTCCGCATCTTTTCGAAAGCCATTTGGCGCGAATCCTAGTGTCTTTTCGACAAGCGGCGAGTCATCATTTGGCGACCTTTACATTGAAGGTCACCGTGTTGGTCCCGCCGGCGTTCTTGATGACAAACTTGTACTGCCCGTCCTTCTCCGGCGTGAACTTAACTGAACACTTCGGTCCGGACGAGTCGTCCTTCGCGACTTCCGCGCTGGTGGAGTCGTAGACGAAAAGGTGCACGTCGGTATTCTTCAGGCCGTCCGTGGTGGCCTCGAACTCTTTCCCCGCCGTGAAAGACAGGAGGTAAGCGACCTCTCCGTTGTCCTTCATCTCGAGCTTCTTGCCATTGAACGCCGACCCCTTGCCCAGGTCCTTCGACTTGGCGTCCTGCGCGGGACACAGTATGGCGACCGTTAATATAACTGCCACCACTGCTGTGACAAAACGAGTAATCGATTTCATTGGTGTTGCCTCCAGAGTCGGATCAGATCCGCACTTCTCACCCCAGTAAACTCTGAAACATGTAAAGAAGGTATATGTGTTGCTTTGAGAATTATTTGGCGTAAATCTTTGAGCGATAAATGGCGTAATGAACGTCTTAGGACTGCGAGCTGAGCCGCCGCCGAAAAACGGCTCCATTGCTGTTTACCACTTAGAATGAGGCAGTTATTTGAGAGCGAGTAAGACCGGATCGGAATCCACAATGAAATCTGAACGCCTGTTGCAACGGCTGACACTCTTCGACGTCAGGGAGCTTCGCACAACGAATCTTCCTGTGAATAGCTGACTCCTTTTGCCGAGGCATTGGTTGTCATTCGACGTGGCGAAAACGAACTGCCGGAAAAGTCAGGCGGTCTTAACCGGTCGATGGTTCAGGCGATTCCGGATCCACAGGACGTGGTCGGAGTCAGGCGCTGGAGAGTAAGGTGCGGTTTGCCGACGATCCACCCGTAACGCCACAAAGCTACCTGGTTTTATTGCTCAATAAGTAAATCGCCCTGATATCAGCAACTGAGATTTCTTTTGCTGTGTGCCCACAATCTGACCGGCATCGATGAAAGGGAAGCCCGTCATTTTCCACCCCAGAGTTCATCACTACGCTGAGATAATCGTGGTCGCTCATGACTATCCTTTTCTACGGAGCGCATTCTGTACAGAGTCAAGGAAGTTGGCTCTTGAACACTGCCAAAGTGCGGTGAGAAATGACGACGATCGATCTCCCATGGTGAACGCAAAATCCAGTTCAGTATTCTTTTGCGGTTTCTTGTTCAATGCCTCTTCTACCGTCAAGTTCTTGAACGGCGGACCTTCGATGGAACTGGTCGTTTGGCCGCGCAGGATAGACCGGCGAATGGGAGTGGGCGGGTGAGTTTCTGAAAAGGGCCTAGAAGTCGGCCATCTGACATCGAGCCCCTGTCGCAAGGCAAAGTCTCTTAGATGACGCGCGAATCGGCTCGACCTCTTCAGAAAACGCTTCCCAAAAGCTGATGGCAGCGAAGTAGAAGTCTGCTGCCCAAAGCGCAAGCGCCCGGTTACCACCCATTTGGTCTGCAAAGGCGAAAGTAGTCATAAACCCTCTGAAGTCTGCATCGAATTCGAGCTGCTGCGATAGAGGAATCTCATCGCATTCAATGCGTCCACCTGAAGTGGTCTTCCTTGACGAATGGCCGAGTCTAGCATGATGTCCGAGCATAACGTGCGCATACTCGTGGGATGCCACATAGAAAGTCATCAAAATAGATATTGTCTCTGCCAATTGAGTCCGCTCATACATCATGACGGCGTTCTGGAATGGAACTGTAACTGTGAAGGCTGCCAGCGAAGATAGCAATTCAACAAAGAGAGTGCACCCTCTCTGATCCTTGCTCAAGTCCGCCATTGGATCATCGGAAAACGGAAAGTAGAGCGCGCAAATCTGTGCCATCCCTTCAACGAAGTGAAATAGACCTTCGTTGACCCCAATTATGTAACCGGCTTGGTTGGGTAGTGCCATTGCGACGGCGTTGATTTCAGGCAGAGGGAACACGCCAGCAACGCAGTTGACTGGTACAGGATATCCCATAACGAGGGCGATCTCTCTAATCTCGGGATCCAAAGAGTCGATTGCGCTCTGGTGGCGATCGAACGCTCCCTGATCGGAAAACTTAAAGCGCGATTGTTGGCGACTCAGCTCGGCGGAAGCGAAAGCCTTTGAAAGGGCATCATCGCTAGCCATGATCGGGCGACCCCGTTTTCGGAGCAGGATCGATCTTGAATTTGATGCTGGCTGCTCCTTTCAATCCCGCGCCGAACACCCACCTTCACTACCCCTTGATTAGAGATTTCAACGCGAAATTCACTTCGTCAAGCCGCACGCGATCATGCGCCCAGCCGTCTAGGAGTCCGGTCACGAACTTACCCATTTCCGCGACCTTTGCTTTAGCTCGCTTTGTTTGATCGAAGTTTTGCGAAGGACGGTTAAGGTTCCTTCCTCCGGCCCGTACGTCTGAAGAGCATTTAGACCAGCTTCCCCATAAGGCACTTCAGCCTGGTCGGATACCCACTACCCATTGACCTTCCAAGTCCGGATTTCACCTATTCCCAATCGCTTCGATTGCGAAGTGAAAAACGGCCACTTCTATCGCGTCAAATTGTGTTTCATGGCTCAACGAATCGTACCATCCTCGATAGTTGCCAAATCGCCGATGCACTTTGTGAGAACTCCAGATAGGCAAAGCACACCAGCGCGGATTGCGGGCGAGTCACGGGCAATACGGAAGTAAGCTGACGAGCCGACTTCCAGGACTGAGGCTATTTTCGTCTCAATTCGCTGGGCTGGCGATCTGCTCCGAAACTCCTATGTGAAGCGTTCGACGAAGTTGCACATCGGTTTTGGCAAGAATTTCATTCACGGAGTTACCGAGCGATAAAGTGTAAGAGCCTGCATCGGCCTGCCAGGCACCGGCCTTCGTATCGAAGTATGCAAAGCTGCGAGGGTCGAGTTCAATCGTCACGTGCTTCCGCTCACCGGGGCCCAGTTCGACCCGAGAGAAGCCCTTCAGCTCTTCAGCAGGTCTCGGTACGGATGGGTTCTTCTGCGAGACGTAGAGTTGCGCTACAGCCGTGCCGGCCACCCTGCCAGTATTCTCTACATCGAAACTCGCCAGAACATGACCATCCTCATTCGATGTTGCATTCAGATTAGACATGGCGAAGGTCGTGTACGAGAGCCCATAGCCGAACGGAAACAACGGTGCCGTCCCACTGTGCTCATAGCCGCGATACCCAACGAAGATCCCTTCACGGTAGACAATCTTGTTCGTACCTGGGTCGGGATAGTAGTGAGCGAAGCTGGGGTTGTCGGCGATGCGACGTTCCCAAGTGATCGGCAGGTGACCCGAAGGATTGACATCACCGAACAGCAGTCGGGCGAAGGCATCTCCGCCCTCCTCGCCGGAGTACCACGTCGCGAGAATGGAACCAACCTTGTCTTTCCAAGCGAGCACGTCAACGCTCCCACCCGCAGTGATCGCCACAATGGTGTTCTTGTTGACTGCTGCGACCTGCTCAATCAACTCTTCCTGACCGAGGGGAAGTTCAAAGCTGCGATCTCCACCCTCAGACTCCGAGGTGTTGTCGAATCCGACGGCGAGCACAACCGCGTCGGCCATCTGAGCGATCTTGATCGCGTCCGGGTCCACAATTGTGGCCAGACTGACTATACCCATGCTTACTCCGATGGACGAAGCTCGGCGCTGAGCATATACCTCCAGCACTATCTTGTGGGAAGTCTTAGTAAAGTCCACCGTGGTCTGATTGAGGATGTACTTTGGGATGGTGACATTATCAAAGGTCAGTCGATCATCAATATAGAGACGGAAGCGACCATCGGTATGCACAAAGACGGCATGTGGCCCGGCCTGCTCAGGTGTGTAATAGCCAGTCCAGCGATCCGACTCAGAAGGAACGACGAAATCAGAGCCCTTGTGTGAGTAAAAGGCGTTGATCTCCTGCTCCTCAGGCCTGCGATGTGCGCTTCCTGGGACAATACCGACGGGCTCAATTGTGGTCGAACGTATGGGGCCTTGCAGATTGAGCTGAGAATAGTGCTCAACGATAAGACCTGCTTGCTCTCCGTCGCTTGTCGTCGTGAAATGAGTCAGGCGCGCGAACTGGTCCAGCGTATACATACCCCGAGCGTATAAGGTCCTTTTCTCGGCACCGAGTTCGTTGCTGATCCCGGTAATGAGATTCGTGTTCGCGAAGCTCACTACTTCGCCGCTGCCGCCCCCAGTCGTGAGGGTTTGCGCCGCAGTGGGACCGATGACGGCAATCGTTTGCACCTTAGTTCGGTCGAGCGGGAGAAGGTTTGCCGTGTTCTGCAATAGAACTGTCCCTTCCAGCGCAGCTTGCAGCGAGGCCGATTTACCCTGCAGGTTGTAACGAGGGATGCCCAGGTCTTTTGCTGGATGATCAAGCCACCCAAAGGTCGCTGCCAAGCGCAGAATTCGTCGGACTTTGTCATCAAGCGTGGCCTCAGAGATCGTTCCATTTGCCAGAAGTGATTTGATCTTTTCTTGAGAGAAATACACGCCAAAGGGCATCTCGAGGTCGAGTCCGGCGTTCGCTGCGGCCGCTGTGTCATGAACTGAAGTCCAGTCCGACATCAGAACCCCCGGAAACTGCCATTGCTGCTTAAGAACCTCCAGATCGAGCGGACGGTTTTGCGTCATGTGATCGCCATTAGTGATGTTGTATCCGTCCATCACTGCGCCCACGTGAGCTTCTTTCACCGCCGCCTCGAACGCTGGCATGTAGATCTCGCGCAGGGTACGTTCATCGATGACCGAATCGCTGTCGTAGCGAAGATACTCGGAGTTGTTTCCGAGATAATGCTTTACCGTCGCTGCCACTCCCTCGGTCTGAACGCCGCGAATATAACCCACCGCGATCCTTCCGGCGAGGAACGGGTCTTCTCCGAAATATTCGAAGTTTCGGCCGTTCATCGGAGCGCGATAGATGTTCACGCCAGGCCCGAGCAAAAACACTGCACCGCGAGATCGAGCGTCCCGACCCAATTCGCGGCCGAGACGTTCAGCCAACTCTGGATCCCATGTTGCAGCTAATCCGATGCCCGCAGCATACGCGATGGTGGGTGCTGGTATGTGTGCCCCCACAGGTCCATCGGCCATTTGGAAGTAGGGGATGTTTAATCGAGCGATGGCATGAGTGCGAAAAGGGGTATCGCCGCTGATGAGGTCGATCTTCTCATCCGTCGTCATCCGTTCGAGCAGGTTGTTCACCCGCGTTTCTATGGCGGGACCATCTGGAACGGGAGCTTGCGAAAATGCAGCTACTCCTGGAATCCACGACCGGCATACAAGACAAGAAAGGATCAGGACAGCGCGGTTCGCGGCTCTCAACAAAGGTGGCCTCACTCAGGGTTCGCTGCTCGACATCCGCGAACGTGATGGAATTATCCCAGACTTGAGGTGTGCGGGAACAGAGACAGTTTACTCGGGTGCTGTGGAAACACTCGGCGGCGGGTATGCACGAGAACGCGTATCGGAAGACCCGCCGATTCGCCAGTCCGAGTACAGTTGAGCGCGCATCTCTGTACCGATCGGCCAACGTCCGAGTTGCCGACAAACCACTCGGAACTTCGAGGAGAGCTAGCCGAACACCTCGCTGAGTGACTCGCCCTGAAGTCGCCATCGGAGAAATCCAGGTTTTGCTCAACTGATCGGCTCTGCCTTTCTCGAGAATCCCTTAGAATTTGACCAGTACCCGGGAGGCCTAATGGGATCGTTGCGGCAGGATGCAAGTTATGGACTTCGGGCGTTCACGCGGACTCCCGGCTTCGCTTCCATAGTGGTCATTGTTCTTGCCGTCGGTATCGGGGCGGCCATTGCGGTCTTCACCGTCTTCAACGCTCTTGTGTTCCGGCCTCTACCGCTGGCTCATCCCGAACAGCTTGTACAGTTCTCCGGCATCTACCGGAACAACTCCAGTATCCCGATCTCCTATCCGATGTTTGCCGAACTGGAGCGTGAGCAGCATGCCTTCTCCGGCATCTGCGGATGGAGCGCGGGCGCGAACTTCAATGTGGAAGCAAACGGCAGCGTTACCGCATCGGCGGTGCACTCTGTCACCGGAAACTACTACACCGTTCTTGGGGTAAGCCCACTGATGGGCCGCCTGATCTCTCCCGGAGATACACTATCGACGAAGGCAGCTGGCCCGGAACAGGCAACTCATACCTTCGCGCTGCGCGACATCGAAGATGTCTCTAACATGTGCTCGTTCCGCAAGGTTTCCGCGGCACGTTCGCCGATGATGATGCAGGAAGCCATGGCATTGCCGGTAGGCACGCGCGGCATGATCGAGCCGTCTGCAATGCGAAGATTTTCGATCCCATAGACCTTCAGTTGACCGTCTACGACCGACATCGAATCGCGCCCCATCTTCGCGGTACACGTCTGATGGTGGTAAGTGGAGGCCTCATCTCGAATGAAGTCTTCCAGTGCAGCTCCTCTCAGGTTGCCAGGCATGACTTCGCGTTTTGTGAAGGGTCGAAGCGCAGCCGAATTGCCAATCTCGCGACAAAGTTCCACGCACGCTACTGCGGCCTTCAGGTCGTCCGGGTGGGACAGCGTATTGGACTCAATCTGTATAGAGTCGTCGGGGTTGGGTCCCGTCAAGCGAATCTGACCGCGACTCTTCGGCCGCACGACGCTTCCATACATTGTCCAAGAAGCCGGTGGTGGATTAAACTTGGCGCCTGTCTCGGCACTGCAGACGGGTACTTCAATCTGACAGGTCTGCAAATCCGGAGTGTCAAGACCAGAATTGCTCTTCCAGAAGAACGTTGCCTCAGCTCCATTGTTGCGAGGAGCGAGCGGTTGCTGATACTCCCAGACACAGCCGAAAGCAGAATGATCCTGAAAGTTCTGTCCCACACCTGGAAGATGCTGGACGACCGGTATGCCTAGACGTTTTAGCTCAGCCTGATCGCCAATGCCAGAAAGCATCAACACCTTTGGCGTGTGCATCGCGCCCAACGACAGGACAACCTCGAGTCCAGCCGTGATGCGTTGGATTTTTCCGTCGAAAGCGATCTCTACACCAGTCGCTCGCTTTCCCTCTAAGGTAAGCCTGGTAACCAATGCGTGCGTGAGCACGGTCAGGTTCGGGCGGTCCATGTAGGGGAAGACATAACTTCGAAAGACGGATAGGCGCTTTCCATCGCGTACGTTCATATCGATAATAGAGGCTCCGCCGCCTCCTTCCATCATTCGTCCATTGTTGCTATCGAAAGTTGGCATCCCGATGGAACGCGCTGCGTCCACCATAGCCGGAGCGATTGGATTCGGGTCAGGCGCGGACTGCACGAAAACCAACCCGCCGGTTCCACGACGCGTGGGGTCTGGCGCTCCCTGCCAGTCTTCCACCCGGCGGTAGATGTTGAGGACGGACTCATAGTTCCATGCCGTCTCGCCGGACTCGGATGCGAAGAAATCCCAATCGTTCTTATGTCCGCGTGCCCAACCCATCACATTGATGCTCGATCCCCCGCCAAGCACCTTGCCCATACCTAGCGGCATGGAACGTCCTTTGAGGTGTGGATTGGGTTGATCCACAAAGTTCCAATCGCGCTCGCTCCCGAGGTTTTCAAACCACCGAGCCGCTTCTATCACGCTTGGCACCTCGTCGCTGCCGCCTGCTTCGAGCAAGAGCACGCTGACGTTGGGATCTTCGGCCAGGCGGCGCGCAACTACTGATCCGGAGGAACCTGACCCACAGACGATGAAGTCGTACTTCGACGTAAGACCGTCCCTGAGCTTCCGCTGGTTCCCACGAACGCGCTCCGCGAAATCTACTGCTGATTGTTTTCCATGATTCAAACTCATCTCAATGCTCCTTTCTGATGTGAGGCATGCAAATCGCCCTAAAAACATCAGAATCCATCTGGCGATATCCCATGTTCGCTTTTATCTGTTACGTTTCAATTCTTCTGGAAATTTCTGCGACGGTGGTGCAAGCCATGAAAAGTGGAAGTTAGAACAGGAGAAGCACTGTCAGGCCATAATCGCCAACACGACCGGTCTTCGTGTTCTCACCGCAATCGCTGCCGCTGTTCAGATGCCGTTGATGACACTCGACCTGCTCTTCGGGCCAAACGAGTGGCGCTCTTGTTGGACGAGAACCGTCTCACCTGGTTCTGTCGCGATATGGAGGTCAGGGCGAAGAGAGGCCTGATGTGATCGGGACTACAGTTGGGTACGATACACGGAAGGCGGCACGCCCACAGAGTTTCTGAAGACTGTTGCAAAATGCTGTTGATTCCGGAACCCCACTTCCAATCCGACATCGAGAACGGAGAGGCGGGAATCTGCAAGCAGTTCCTTACTTCGCTCGACGCGGAGCCGAAGCATGTATTGGTGGGGACTCTGGTTTGTACTTGCGCGAAACTGAAATGAGAAATGGGATAAACTCAAGCCCGCGCAGTCAGCGAGGTCTTTCAGGCCGATTTGTTTGTCCAGGTTCGCGTGCATGAACTCAAGAACGCGTCGAAGGAGACGAGGAGCCATGCCCCCTTTGACGGAAATCGATCTCGGAGCGGCGGCGTTGAAAGAGGTTAAGAGTATGTTGGCCACTGCAGCTTCAATGCCATCAACAAAAAGTTTTCCTGCCGAATAGCCTCTGGCTCGTTCCGCATCCAGGGCAAGCAGCAAATGGGTCAGCCGATCGTCTGCAACCAGCTGCCTCGGCACGATTTCGAGTGATCTATCCGCAAGACGTTCACGCGCCGCTTCCATCAACGCGGAGTCCGGTATGCTGATCGAAAGTACACTGATCCGCTCGTCCCATCGGATGTTGTGCCATTCTTTTCGAGGACAAAACACGATTTGGCCAGGGGCTACGGGAATCTTGACAATGGCTCCGTCTCTCAACGAATAGCCAATCACCGCGGGCTTCATAAAAAATGGAACAGTTGGTCGTCAATAAGATGCGACTGCCAGCTTATCGGTTCGAGGTCGCGGCGCTCCACAAGCAGGGAGGATGAGGGAGATAAGGGCCCAATGGGTGCCGCCTCGAACATCGGCTGTACGCTACCCTCTCGATGAGAGAGGATGCGGAATGCGCTTTCTTTCTCAGTGATCATCTTTTGTTTCGCAACTATTCGATGGTCACTTCCTCGGTATGGATTCGCTCGAATTTGTCACACAGCCGATCTGGAAAGCGCGAGCAACGATGTCCGGTGTGCAATCTCGCTGGTCTCCTCGTCCATATCCTCCTTGGCATGTGTGATTTATTTCTGGGGACAAGCTGGTTCTGCGATTGCAGAATCAGCTTTATTATTTACCGTCTATTCGCAATGACCTGCACATTGCAAAATTCTTTGAGCCCATCTGCGCTGAATTCAATGCCAATCCCTGAATTCTTATGACCGCTAAATGGAATATTGGGATGGACATTGATATGTTGGTTGATCCAAACCGTCCCGGCATCAAGCCGACGTGCGACTGCGTCCAGTGCCTCAGGATCTGTACCCCAAACGGAAGCTCCAAGGCCATATGGGGTCCCGTTGGCTAGGCGGACGGCTTCGTCAAGGTCCCGGTACTTGATAACCGCTCGCAATGGTCCAAAGTTTTCCCGGATTACGTAAGTCGCTTCCGCAGGCGGGTTGTCCAGGAGTGTGACAGGGAAAAACATACCTGCACCCTCTGATGGAACTTCCCCTTGATAGAGGATCGGAGCCTTCGCCTTTTGAATCTCCTCCCATGTTGTTTGCATGCGAGCGAACTGGGGGCGGTTCTGTATAGGACCCAGGGTGGTCTCGGGGTCAAACCCATCGCCGAGTTTCTGACGCTGAGCACACGTTATGAGTACTTTCGTAAGAGCTTGATACATGCTCTCGTGCACGAAAAGTCGTTTGAGCGTGACACACCCTTGGCCACTGAGTAAGAACATGCTACTAAACAGGTATTCGGCGATTGCCTGAGGATCTGCATCCGGAAGGACAATACCGGCGTCGTTCCCACCTAGCTCAAGGGTTAGGTGTTTCAGGGTTGCAGCCGCGGATGCGAAGACCTTGCGTCCTGTCTCCGAAGATCCTGTGAAGGAGACCTTCTGGAAGTCCGGGTGGGACGTCATCCAGGGGCCAAGGTCATCCCCTCCGCTGATCACATTCAAAACGCCGGGCGGAAGCATCTCACGAATGTAGTCAGCAGCTCGCAGTACCGTAAGAGGAGTAAAGACCGCAGGCTTCAGGACAACGGTGTTACCGGTCAGCAGAGCTGGCAGCACTTTTGTAAATGACAGCCAGAACGGAAGATTCCACGGACTGATCGCGGCGACAACGCCCAGTGGAACATGACGTTTTGTGATCTGTCCGACACCGGTTTCATTCCATGTCGTATCTGGCAGTTCCATCTGAAGTAACGCGGGGACATAGGTCTCGAGAATCCATTTGATCTCGAACTGCGCCATGCTATAGGGCCGGCCGTTTTCCGCTGTCAGGATCGTGCAAAGCTCATCGGTGTGAGCTTTGAGCTCTTCCATGGCATTTCGAAGAAGATCCCTTCGCTCGTTCCAGGTCTTGCTGCTCCAAAGGGGAAACGCAGCCTTTGCAGCCTGAATCGCCCGCTCGAGACCATCTTTCTGGGTGTCGGTCACGCTTGCGAGTTCTTCTCCGGTCACAGGATCGGAGATCTTTATCCGCCTGGAAGAGTCGATTCTTTGGCCGTTCACTAAATTCGGAAACCCCGCGGTCAGACGAGCCTTCTTTAGCGCTTGCTCGCGATTGGGATGGGGTATAGATGGGGAAGCTGCATTTGAGTTCATACAAAAGGTCCTTTCTCCAAACAGTTATGAGGGTGCGATTGCGTGGTGGCCAATCGTCCTAAAAACATCAGAATCCATCTGACGGTATCCCATGTTCGCTTTTATCTATTACGTTTCAATTCATCTGGAAATTTCTGCGACGGTGGTGCGATCTGCTCCAAAGGAACTCCCTACCCGACCAGCCGGAAGTGGCCCCGACGTACCCTTCGAAGCATGCCAGCGGCGTGGAGGCCGCTCGTACGCGCAAGAAGAATAAAAAATCCTTCGCCGTAAGATCGTCCTTCGCCTGCCTGATCTGGATCGGGCGAAGAACTCCGTCCCCAGCAGCCTGAGCCACCAAACTCGAGGCGGAACTATAGGTTCGCAATGGAGCAGTTCATCACCTGGTACTGTTCCGAGCCCCGCTTGGCTCTAAACCGGGCCGTGGTCCTGAGATTCCGGCTGTATCTCGAGTCTCTGGGCCTTGCGGCAGGTATCATCAACCAGAGTCTCGCCGCGGTAAGAGGTCTCGCCTACGAAGCGGCTGATTTGGGATTATTGAGTCTAGAACTGGCAGCCGGAATCAGGAGAGTCAAACAGTGAAGCAACTAGGCTCTCGGGCCGGCAACTGGCTGAACCGCGATCAGGCTCGCTTGCTTCTTGAGAAATCAGATGGCGAAAGCCTCCGTTACACACGTGACGTGGCCATGATCGCCATCCTGCTCGGATGCCGACTCCGACGAGTAGAACTGGTGTCCCTTAGGAAAGAAAACGTCCAAATCCGCCAGGGGCACACTTGGAGAAACAGGCTAACGACCGGTTTAGATGTCTGTTCTCCAGAACACTCGATTTGCGCTAAGGCCTGTTAGCGTCAGTTGAGAATTACTTCCGGCTTACCTGTGACTCGGGAATTGCTTGCGGCGTTACCATAGCGCAATCCGATTCAGTCGATAGGAAGATCATGAGCCGATCTTCTTGCCAATTCTCCTGATCTCGCCTCGAAGCCATGCATGCGCGGCATCCGTATTGACTCGCGGATGCCAGATCATCAAGTACTTGAAGCCGGTTATCTCTCCCGGCGCCTTCAGCACCTTGATTTTGCGATTTTCGGCCTCCAGTCCTGCGAATCGCCGGGGTGCGGTAAGAATCAGTTTGGTTCCAGGAATGCACCGCGTCGCAGCGCCGAAATATGGCAGGGTAATCACGGTACGACGGCGATGACCGTGCGCTGCGAGACGCTTCTCCGGTATATGTTGCGAACCTTCGACGACGTCGACGCCAATGTGTTCGGCCGCGAGATATTGCTTCAAAGTGAGTTGACGCTGGTAGGGCGCGTCCGCTGCCACAATACAGACAAGTTCCTCCTCATAGATCACTTCGGTCAGCAGCGGCGATGGCACATGGCCTTCATCCCCGATCAAGGCAAGATCGAGCCGACCGTGACTCAGGTCCTCGAAGACATCTCCTCTCCAACTTGCGAACGTGAAGCGAACCTGTCGCGCCACCGGGAGAACTTCGCGACAGAGAACGGGAGCGATGATCGAGGTCGCATTGTCTGTTGCCGCAATCCGGAAGGAACAATGTTCCGTCACCGGGTCGAAGGTCGAACCCGAGATGAGCCGATCCAATTTCGGCAACATGATCTCAAGCTCTTGAAGAACACGTTCCCCCTGCGGCGTTGGTTCGTAACCCTTTACTGTCCGTACCAGCAGATCATCGTGAAACGTATCCCGCATTCGCTGCAAGGCGCGGCTCACTGCGGGCTGGCTTAACAACAACCGCTTGGCGGCACGGGATACGTTGCGCTCCTCGGCAAGCACTGAGAAGACAACAAGGAGATTCAGGTCGGCCTGACGTAGCTGCGTTACACGCATAACGAATATTAGCACTATGCATTGGACGTATAGCGCTATCGGGTTCATTCTCTTTTTAGCGACGGACTTCAAGTTCGAAGAAGCCGCCAAAAAGGAGAACCATCATGAGAAAGACAGCTATCGTAACCGGTGCATCCCGCGGTATCGGACGTGCCATCGCTCTTCGCCTCGCCGCCGATGGATTCGGTGTCGTCGTCAACTTCGCCGGCAACACAGCCAAAGCCGAAGAGGTCGTCACCGAGATCACCAGCGCTGGAGGTCGCGCGCTCGCCATCCAGGCCGACGTTGCCAACCCGGAAGACGTCAAGCAGCTCTTCGAGAAGACCCTCAAGGCCTTCGGCCAAATCGACGTCGTCGTCAACAACGCAGGCATCATGCCTCTCTCGCCTATCGCCAAAGGCGACGTCGAAACCTTCGACAAGGTCATCGCCACCAACCTGCGCGGGACCTTCCTCGTTCTCGCCCAGGCCGCGCAACACGTTGCCGAAGGAGGCCGCATCATCGCCTTCTCCAGCAGCGTCATCGCCAGGAGACTCCCCACCTACGGCCCGTATATCGCGTCCAAAGCAGGCGTCGAAGGTCTCGTCCCTGTCCTCGCAAATGAACTTCGCGGACACAAGATCACCGTCAACGCTGTTGCCCCAGGACCCATTGCCACGCCGCTTTTCTTCGAGGGCAAGAGCGAAGAACTGATCAAGCAGACCGCCAGCATAACTCCGCTCGAGCGGCTCGGCCAGCCCGACGATATTGCCGGCGTCGTCTCCTTCTTAGCCGGACCCGATGGCGGCTGGATCAACGGGCAGATACTCCGCCCAAACGGTGGCCTCGTCTAGTTCTCAGTCCGCTCTGTAGACCCCGTTCCCAACCAATCGCAATCAAGGAGAATTGTCATGAAAAACATCATCGTCATCACTGGAGCGTCAAGCGGTTTTGGTTCCCTTGCCTCCCATGCTCTTGCCCGGGCGGGTCACACCGTCTACGCGGGTATGAGAGAAACTCGAGGTCGCAACGCCCCGCAGGTTGAGGAAGCCAATCGCTTTTCAAAAGAGCACAGCGTCGATCTGCGAACCGTAGAGATGGATGTATCCGATCAGCCCTCTGTGAATGCCGCCATCAAGGCCATTATCGAGCAGCAAGGCCGTATCGACGTGCTGATCCACAACGCGGGGCACATGGTCTTCGGGCCGGCGGAAGCCTTCACTCCCGAGCAACTCGCCGAGCTTTACGACATCAATGTGCTGAGCACACAGCGAGTCAATCGCGCGGTGCTGCCGTATTTGCGGAAACAGCGGAAGGGGCTCGTCCTCTGGGTATCGAGCAGCAGCAGTGCGGGCGGCACGCCTCCCTACCTGGCACCCTACTTCGCCTCGAAGGCAGGCATGGACGCAATGGCTGTCGTATACGCTCGCGAACTCGTCCGTTGGGGTGTCGAGACCACTATCGTCGTGCCCGGCGCGTTCACAGGCGGCACCAACCATTTCGCCCACTCCGGCCGCCCTGCAGACACCGCAGTCGTGGCCGAGTACGAAGCTGGACCCTACAAAGGCTTCGCAGACGACGTGATGAAGGGCTTTGCCTCCATCGTGCCTCCAGATGCGGATGCCTCAGCAGTCGCCGATGCGATTGTGAAGATCGTAGACACGCCATTCGGGAAACGTCCATTCAGAGTGCATGTCGACCCGACAGAGGATGGCGCAGAGGTAACCAACATGGTCATGGATCGGGTTCGTGCCGAACTGCTCCGCCGTATTGGCCTGGGAGATCTGCTGCAGGTCTCGATCTAAAAGTCGCAGGGATAAATGGGAGCACGGGCAGTGGGAAACCAAGCGCCTTCCTACTACCCGCAAAAATACCGAGCATCTCGCTCGGCATCGGGCAGGTCACCGGACATGATTGTGGTCCACATACTCCGAGCGTGCTCCCATCTGATGGTCAGCCAGAAGTTGGCCGATCCTCATCTCGGTTGACGCATAATCGCCAAGTCACTCATTTACCAGGGAAGGGAGCCCACTTGATTTCATAACACTGTCTGCTCCATTGAGGGCCGGTTAGACTCTGGAGCATCGACGACCGAAGGTTCGGGAGAAGGAGCCGAACATGATCATCATAGGAGTGGATTATCACCCAAGCGTTCAGCATATAGCGTATGTCGATACAGAGACAGGCGAGACTTGTGAACGTCGATTGAACCACAGCGGTGGAGAGGCAGAGCATTTCTATCGCGCTCTTGAACGAAGACAGGTCAGCGTGCGGGTAGGGATCGAGGCTACCGGACATGCACGCTGGTTTGAGCGGTTACTGGCGGAGTTGAAGTTCGAGCTATGGATTGGAAACGCGGCCGAGATCAAGGCGGCCCGGATACGGAAGCAGAAGACGGATCGGCAGGACGCCCTGTTGTTGCTCAAGCTGCTGGTGGAGGATCGCTTTCCGCGCCTCTGGGTCCCGAGTCCGGGGAACCGTGATCTACGCCAGTTGATCTGGCATCGGCATCGCCTGGCGCAGATGCGCACGCGGGTCATGAATCAGATCCAGGCCACGGCCATGAACGAGGGTGTACGACGCAAGAAGGCGCTGTGGAGCAAGTCCGGACGTCAGCAACTGGATTCATTGCTGCTGGCTCCATGGGCCACCCGCCGCCGCGAGGACCTGCTGGAACTGGAGGATCGATTGAACCGGACCATTGCTGAGCTCACCACCGCCATCGAGCAGGAGGCAAACAAACGGCCCGAGGTCCTGCGGCTGATGGCCCATCCCGGTGTCGGACCGATTACAGCACTGGCCTTCGTGCTGGTCATCGGGTCTCCCGATCGCTTCGCCTGCGGCAAGCAGATCGGGAGCTATCTCGGTCTCATTCCGTGTGAAGACTCCAGCGCCAACCGTCAGCGACTGGGGCACATCACCAAGCAAAGCAGTTCGCTGGTACGTCACCTGCTGACTGAGTCAGCCCAGGCTGCCGTACGCTGGGACCCCGACTGGCGACGTCGCTACGCCCATCTGAGCATGCGGCGCGACCGGCGCATCGCCAAGGTGGCGATGGCCCGCAGGCTAGCCATCAGTCTCTACTGGATGTGGAGGAGGGGATATGACTATCAACAGAGTTTGCAGTTCGGTTCGCACGCGGGAGAGCCCGGTTACAGACATGGTGTGAAGTAAATCACCGCCCACTTGATTGGGCATCCCGCTCCCTCACCAGGGCGTTCGAAGTAGTAATCATGGTCGAACGTGCGATCGGAGAGATGTTTGGGTCGGACCGAGTTCCGCCCGCCAGATTACATGCGAGCCTTCGTCATCGATAATGAATTCTTCAACCAAAGCGCTATCGAAGCAACTCCTCGGAGTTCGTGCCGTCCTGCGCTCGAAAAACGCCTTGACACCGCAGACATTGTTAGAGATGTCTGTATAGTCGCCTTGTCGGACAGATGACTTAGAGAGCTTTACTTCCGGATCACGGGCAATCCGGAAGTTACGCGGTTGTGCCTGTGAAGTCACGTTTGCGACAAGTTCAAGGTCGTAGTTTCCGAAAACTTCTGCGGTCTCAACCGGTCGAGTAAACTCCAAGCCGGTGTTGCATCGACCGGTTGAGACCGCCTCGTTTTCAAGGAACTACGGGACGCCACTTGTCCGACAAGCCGACTACACGTCCATGTAAAATGCGCGCCGTCGCTGAGTGACTTGGCGATAATGCTCCAATTGAGATTCATCCTGAGCCAAAAACGGATCGAAGTGTTAACCGAAGTCTTTGCCGGACGGCCTACGATAGCTTCCGCTGGTGGAGATAGAGATAATAGTAGGGAGATCCTGGGCATCAATGCAGGGCGAACGCGCTCACAGTACAGTCCGCGCACGCATCTCGAGAGAGCCTCTTGAGAGCTTGTTGCGCTGAGTTTTTTACACGAACAGCTTCATCATGCTCGCCTGACTGATCCAGTACCTGCGAATAAGATATCTGTGCGGCAAGATACTTCGGATCGCTGGAACCAACTGCCTGATCTAGGATGTTCAGCCCCTTCCGCATCTGTTCGAGAGCTTTCTCATTCTGGCCCGCCTGTGCATAGCTCTTGCCCAGAAGCATGTATCCCCATCCGGTAAGCATGTGCTGCTCGCCGTGAGCGGCGCGCCACAATTCAATGGCATGCGCGTACGCCGAGATGGCGGTTGTTGTGTCTTTGTTCAGAAGAGAAAGCCATCCCTGAGCGGACCAGACGGTGGCATAGAAATCCTGATCCAGGACGGACGCCAAACCTGATTCCTGAAGCGCCCGAGAAAGATACTCTTTTCCTTCGCGCCGATGTCCCCGGTTGATCTCTAGGCTTGCGAGCGTAGCACAGGATCGGGCGATATCCGAGAGATCTGACAATCCCTCGTATTCCTTGAGCGCGTCGGTTTCCATGCGCAGTGCGGTATCCGGATGCCCTGTATCGTGTGAGAGACGCGCAAAGTTATCGAGAGCGGAAGCATGATCCACCGCGCCTTCCGGGGTGTGCGAGAGGATATGAAGCGCCTTCTCGTACGCGCTCTGCGCCTGCGCCAACGCTCCCTGCTGATGATATGCGATGCCGAGCAGGAGCTGTGCGCGGCCGGACTCGCGCTCATTGAGGGCATTGGAGCGTATGAGCTCCGCGAGCGGCTCCGTCACTTCCGCATAGCGGCCTTTCAGCTCCAGCTCAGTCAGCCGGCCGAGGCGCTGCTCCGAATTCACCTGCGATAATGTCGGGTTCTTCTGCGCGGCCATTCCCGTAAATGCGGCCAGGCTCGCGCCCAAAAGCAATTGGATTGTTTTCCGCATCGACATATTATGACTATCTACAATTCTTATTGTAGATAGTCAACAATTATCTTCTTTTAAGATAGTCAAAGTCTCTTGACTATCTGCAATTCTCCTGTCGATAATTGTGGCCATGGGAAAACCAAACGATCTCGTACAAGGGACGCTGGATTTGCTGATCCTGAAAACTATCTCGCTCGACCCCAAACATGGATGGGCCATCGCGAAACGCATCCAGCAGATATCCAAAGAGGTTTTGCAGGTGCAGCAGGGATCACTCTATCCGGCGCTCTATCGCCTGGAGCAGCAGGGCTGGATCAAAGCCAAATGGGCGGAGAGCGAAAACGGACGCCAAACCAAGTTCTATTCACTGACAGCGGCCGGGCGGAAGCAGTTGGAGCACGAAACGGAAAACTGGAAACGACTTTCCGGAGCGGTGAATCTGGTCATTGAAGAAGTCTGAAAGACGCGAGGTGAAATATGGTCCGCGTTTTTGAAAAGATGCGCGTCTGGCTCTTACTGCTACTTCACCGCCAACGCACGGCCGATCGCCTCGACAGGGAGCTCCAGTTTCATCTGGAGCAGCAGATCGCCGAGAACATTGCGTCGGGCATGAACCCCCAAGAGGCCGAGCACGCGGCCATGCGGCTCTTTGGAAATTCTGCCGTGCTTCGCGACCAGATCACCGAAAAATGGTCGTGGACCTGGCTCGAAAACCTGCGCCAGGATGCAGGATATGCCCTGCGCCAGTTCCGCCGGTCTCCCAGCTTCGTACTTATCTCTGTGCTGACGCTGACGCTCGGTATCGGCGCGAACACAGCGATCTTTACGTTGATGAACTCTCTGTGGCTGCAAAGCCTTCCGGTAAAAGACCCAAACAGCCTGGTCCTCATCGGTGTGCAGGCTGACCATCCTTCGCCTGTTGCCCAGTCTCCGATGCCGGTACTCAATCTGCCGCTCATCGAATCCGTCGAGCGGCACACCCGTTCTTTTTCCGGCATCTCTGGATGGTGCGATTACGGCGCCGATCTCCTCGAAAACGATATTACGCATACCTATCCGGGAACCATTGTGAGCGGCAACATCTTCGATGTCCTCGGTGTTCGGCCGACTGCCGGACGATTGCTGACCGCGGCCGATGATCAGCCGGGCGGCGGTCCGGATGGCTGGGCCGTCGTCATCAGCCATCGTTTCTGGGTAGAGCATTATGCAGCCGACGCTTCCGTCATTGGCCGTCACGTCCACTTGAATGGATACAGCGTCACCATCGTTGGCGTAGCTCCCGAGAATTTTGCAGGAATCATGGTCTCGTCGCGCCCTGATTTCTACATGCCGCTGAATTACGAACCGGTGATGCGGCAGCGGCAGAGGGATTCGATGCTGCGCAATCCTCTCTTATTTAACCTGACGCCGATGGCGCGGCTGAAACCCGGCATCACAGTAGCTCAGGCCTCTGCCGAGTTATCGGCCGTTACGCGCCAGGTGCTGGAAGAAGTCCTGCCCGCCGTAGCCGTTCGCCAGATTCATGGTTTGCCGCCCATACATTTGATAGCGCTCCCCGGGCGTTCCGGATGGAGCTTTCTACGAATCCGCTACCGTCAGCCGCTGTTTTTGATGCAGGGATTGGTTGGCATCGTGCTGTTAATCTGCTGTGCCAATCTTGCCGGCTTGGGACTGGCACGCGCCGTCAGCCGCTCGCGCGAATTCGCGCTCCGCATCGCTCTTGGCGCCCCGCGCCCGCGTCTCATGCGGCAGGTGTTGATAGAAAGCCTGCTGCTGACTCTTCCCGGTGGATTGCTGGGATTGGGTTTTGCGTGGATGGGATGCCGCATCCTGCTGCGCCTCTTGTCTGCCGGCGCTGAAAGATTTCCGATTGCGCTCTCGATCCGTCCGGATGCAACCGTACTTACCGTCACCGCCGGGTGCGCTGTTTTTTGCGCGCTGCTTTGTGGCATAGCTCCGGCATGGATGCTCAGTCAAACAGCTCCGGAGCCTATGTTGCGCCAATCCGCAAACCGCTCCCTGCGGGCTGAAAGCAAGTGGGTGGGAAACAGCTTCGTCTGCGCGCAGATCGCGTTGTCTTTGATGCTCGTCGTGGTTGCGGGCTTGTTGAGCACGACGCTGGTTAAGCTCAGACTGGGTCATGTTGGCTTTCGCGCTGAGAATATTTCCACGGTCATGATGGATATCAGGGCTCGTTCGGAGAGAGGAACAGCACTGACGCATATCTATTGGCAAATGGCGGAACACCTGAAGGAGATGCCGGAAGTGCAGAACGCAGCCCTCGTCACAGTTCCGCCGCTATTCGGAACTGTGACGAGGGAATTCAGCACCGTGTCACATTCTGCGCAGGAGTTAAAACAACCGCTTCAGTTCAATGAAGTCGGCCAGGATTTTTTCTCTACCATGGAAATTCCTTTGCTCGCGGGCCGTGACTTCGTGAACAGTGATGCGGATGCGGATACCTGCATCGTCAGCCAGTCCGCCGCGAAGAAGATGTTTCCGAAGGCCCCGGCTCTTGGATCGACATTGCGGCAATTTCAGTTCTCGCTCGATCGAGGTGGAGCATCGGAAAGTACCTGTCGGGTGATCGGCGTCGTAGCCGATGTAAAGCTCCAGGATCTGCGAATGCCGCCTCAACCTGTCGTCTACCGGCCCATTGCCTCGGATATGGACAATCCGGGCCTGATGAATTTCGTAATCGAAGCGCGGTCACTCACGGACGCTCAGAGTTCTTACCGGAAAACGTTGCGCGACATTGCGCCGGGGAGTCCCGATTCTGAAGTGACTCTGATCACTCAGAAGATGGATGACTCGACATCGCTCGAAAGAATGCTGGCATCTCTCTCCGGATTCTTTGCCGGAATGGCGCTCCTGCTGAGCGGGGTTGGCCTGTACGGGCTATTCTCGAGGAGCATTACCCAGAGAACGACGGAGTTCGGTATTCGGATAGCCCTGGGTGCGACTCGCTTCCGTATCGTACTGCTTGTTCTGCGGCAGGTCATCATCTTGATGACAATCGGGATCGTCGCGGGAGGAGTCGCTGCGATCCTCTCTACCCGGCTGATTCGCGGCTTCCTTTATGGAGTGACCTCCAACAACCCATTCGTCCTCGCCGGTGCGGCACTGCTCCTGTGCGTCATCGCGCTCTCCGCTTCGTTGCTTCCAGTACGAAAAGTAGTTCATCTTGATCCCGTCGAAGCACTCAGGGCGGAATGAGCGATATCCGTCTATGGTGACGACGCCCTGTGAGTCTAAATGTGAGTTGATGACAACAGGGCAATGCGCTCATTGACCTCTTTAGATCGATTCAGGCCTGAGCGGAAGTGAGTGAATTGAGATTGAGGCTAGCGTTCGGTCGGTGGAAATTGTAGTCGTGCAGCCAGAGATCGAGATGTTCTTGTCGGTGGAGCGAGGTGGGATCAGAGCGGGCGTACTTCTACCGCCTTGGATGTTTTACCCGTCTTCCGGACCTGAGTGCCCCGCTCGGCGTCAAGCTCGTATTCGCTCTGCACCAGACCACTGTTATAGCAGCGCGTAGCAACGTGGCGAAGACTGATATCGCGCGGCACCGGACCGAACAACGGGATGCCCGCTCCGATCAGTACTGGCACGTGTGTGATCACCAGCCGGTCGATCAGGCCGGCCGCCAGGAATCGCTGAATGGTGATGCCGCCGTCTATATAAGCATGTTTGAGGCCGCGAGCTTTGAGCCGGGTTATGATTTCGGAGGGTTCGCCGGACATCTGCTCGACCACTCCGTCCTTGACCGATGAGAAATCGAGCGGACGGCGGCTCAGCACGACCACCGGCTTCCTGCCGTAAAACCATTTGCCGAATGTCAGCACGACTTCGAAGGTTTTGCGACCGATTACGACGACATCGACGCTCCCATAGAATTCTTCGAAACCGTGCGGCTCCTGCTCGCCAGCACGCAGAAAATCGAGCGAGTTGTCAGGCCGAGCCAGAAAGCCATCTACGCTGACTCCGCAGAATACTGAGAGCTTCATGGACCGCCTCCCGATTTAGATCAGTTGAGTCTAGCGATCCTCATTTTTCTCGTCAACAATTCGAGCTGAAGCGTCAGTTACTCCTCTAACGATCTCCTGGATTTGATGAACGTAACGGTAAGGGCAGAGAACAGTAACGCAAAAGTAGCTGTCCCCTCTTCAGCCGTCAACAAGTTATTGCTTGATATAGGCTTAGAAGCTAAAAATTAATATTTAGCCATCCACAAGATAAGAAACTCGACTTTCTAAGATTCACACTTGAGGAAATTTTGGATTGCTCGCTCTAGATGAACGGAAAGCCTGTCTGGAGACAGGGGAAATTGCAGCGCACGAGCTGGAGTTGATCGAACATAAAATCGCAGACCTCTCGAAGATGAGAAAGTCGCTCGCTCGCCTCGTGCGCTCCTGTGATGCATCGTCAGTTGGGGCGTTCCTGCCCTAACATTCACCTTTTGGGCGATTATTGAATTCGCCCATCCGCTGCTCCATCGTTACCCGCGGACGGTACTGTTATCCGCGAAGGAGTTCCGGGAACAGCTTCTGACCGTCGTAAGGAGTCTTGCACCGGAGAATGCCATAAATGGCATGGATCAGTTTTCGTGCGACGGCTACAAGAGCTTGAAGTCGAGCTTTGTGACGCGCCAGTAGCGATTCGTAGAAGGCTTTCATTCAGAGCCAACGATAAATCGAGGGAGTAAACTCCTGTAGCCTCAAGCGTAACTCGTACCGACGCTTTTCGCTTGCGGAGCCATGCGATCAGGAGTCTGTGTCCGTTTGCATTATTGGGGAAATCGCGTTCCTCGAGAAGTTCCTCTCGTTGTTGAACTGCTACAGCCAAGCTGACGGCACTGACATCTATACCGCAGAACAGCTTATCCGGCACGATAGTGGATTGATTACCCATAGAGTAACTCCGACGTTTGAAATTGGTCTCGGCTCCGCCCCTATCCGCTAGCGCGGACCCACTCCTTTCGCCGACCTTGAACATACAGGCTCAATGGCCTCCGATTCTCCACGGCGTAATGAGAGAGGAACGTCGGCCGCTCTCTGCGACAGGCTTCGGATTACTCCGGCCTCAGGTGGGTACGGCCTCTCCGCCAAAACGTAACCCTATGATTTTGGCTGGCACAAGACCCCAGCGCATCATCCTTAGCTCTCTCTCTCTTCTCGCCATCGGTTCGGATGACAGGCTGAAACGTTGACGGAGCTATGTTGAAATCGGGCGGCAGTTCGAAAGTCAGGTGGAAGCTTGCCCAGCTTAAAGGCTTCAGCAATGCGCTGCTTGTCGGATCGGCGAAAGTAACGACCGCACACTTGCTACCCCTCCTCTATAAGTTCTTCAATTCGATCAACAGCGGCCTGCCAGCTTGCGTGCTGCTCATTGCTCAAAGTCTCTAGCGCCTTCATTACTTCCTTGGATGCACTTTCAGTCTTCAGATATTTGGTCAGGACCGCAATGTCATCATCCAGGCGTTCAAGACTCTCACGTTGGATGGTCGATACGTTCAAAAATGGCAGAATTATCGTGAACAGGCTCTGGGTCTTCAGGAGCTACACGATCTGTGAACTTCAGCGTGGAGGTCTCGACGCGGAATCGGGTCAGGTAGGAAGCGACATCTTGAGATCTGCTTCGAGGAACTGGCAGCGCCATCCGTTCGCGAGCATAAAATGCATGTACACCTTCCGCCGCGGAGCTCTCTCGGAAGCACATCGCTTACAGTACCGCTCCCGTCCTGGATATGGCGGCTCTAGAAGACTTCCGCAGCCACAGCAAATCTTACCTTCCTGCCGCATCCTCTAAGTCGACGACCGCTCACTACCCATAGGCGAAGAATAAGCGAATTAGCTGTGGACGCGGGGGATTTAATCTATGGAGTAGGAGAGCAGAGAGCGAGCGCGTGATGGTGTTGCACTCGCGCCGATACTGAGCAGCTTCTAACTCTGCTCTCTCGGCGCGAGCCTCCATCTTCATGAACTCAACCACCAAGGGTACTCTTGCAGTCGAGGAGAAGCGAAATATCACTTTTCGCGCTATCCCCACAGGCCAGTTATTCAGTGCTCTCATGGAGGGCCGCTATGTGAAGGGCACGCATGATTACCCCAGTGTGGCGCTGCACGCGGGTAGGACGGCGTAATCAACTAACCTGCGCGGACCTAAATCGAGCAGCATTTGCTTGGGAGGTTCGCGCAGGAGCTTCAAGCGCCTCCCTCTGCGCGCGAACTTGCAGATAATGCAATCAAATGACCTCTTCCTGACAATTCCCCTCCCCGATCTCTCTACTCTTCAACTTGACCGGACCCGTATCTTTCATCCGGCAAGCAATTCTGCCTCACCCAGAGAAAAAGAGAGAGAGATCATGCACCGCAAATCTTGTTCAACGGCCCCTGCAGCAAATAAACTCACCTCGCGTCGCGGTCTTCGCACTCAAATCCGATCGAACGCAAAAATCTTCTTGCTCTTATCCTCGCAACCGCGTCTCTTACCGCTGCGGCCTCCGCACAAACCGCAGGCTCTTATCAAACCACCAACATCCTCTCCGACGGATCGGTAACCGCCACCGTTACAGATCCACAGTTCATCAATCCCTGGGGCGTCTCCGTAGGGCCCGCCTTCTGGATCAACACCCAGGCAACCGGGCTGGACTACGTCGCCACCGCCACCGGAACCATTCCCTTCAAGGTAGCCATCCCCACTGCTTCTGGCACCGGCACCGGCTCCCCCACCGGCACCATCTTCAGCCCATCCACAACCAACTTCAAGCTGACCAACGGCTCCGCTGCCGCCTTCCTCTTCTCCACGCTCGACGGCACCATCAGCGGCTGGAACTCCGCTCTCAGCACCACCAACAGCGTTGCCCAGATTGCTGTCAATAACAACACAACGGGCGCCGACTACACTGACATCGCCCTCCTCACCAACACCACCGGAACCTTCCTCCTCGCTGCAAACTTCGGCGCAGGCACCGACATCGAGACCTACGACACCAGCTTCCACGCCGCCAAACTGGCCGGCGCCTTCACCGACACCAACCTCCCCGCCAACTACGCCCCCTTCGCCGTGCACGTCCTCGGAAGCCAGGTCTTCGTCACCTACGCCCTTCGCAGCACCAACACCTCTTCCCCCACCTCCCCGGTCGCCGGACCCTATGCCGTCTCTGCCTCAGGACCCCACGCCGCGGCCACCAGCTACATCCAGACCGTAGGCGCCGGCAACGGCATCGTCGACGTCTTCGACCTCAACGGCAACTTCGTCTCCCGCGCCATCACCGGCGGCAACCTCAACGCGCCCTGGGGCGTCGCCATCGCCCCCACCGGCTTCGGCATCTTCGGCGGCGACCTCCTCGTCGGCAACTTCGGCGACGGCCTCATCAACGTCTACAACCCCACCACCTTCGCCTTCCTCGGCCAACTCACCGACGCCACCGGTAAACCCCTCTCCTTCCCATCGTTGTGGGAGATCGTCTTCGGCCAAAGCAACGCAACCCCGGCTGGCGCAGGCGATCCCAACACTCTCTACATCGCCGCGGGCCTCGCCAACGAAGCCCACGGTCTCTTCGCCGGCATCGCCAACACCACATCTTCAACCGGCACCCCAGCCTTTGGCTTCAGCGCTTCAACCACTGCCGCCACGGTCACTGCGGGCAACTCCACCACCGCAACCATTAGCGTCGCTCCAACCAACAGCTTCACCGGCAACGTATCCCTGTCCTGCAGCGGCCCGGTCGGCGTCACCTGCACCTTTTCACCCGGCACACTCTCCGTCACGCCCACAGCCGCAGCCACCAGCACCGTAACCATCCAGACTGCGGCCCGCATGGCGCATCTCCAGAAGCACAACCCCTGGACCAGACGCGAAGCTTCCATCACTGTTGCCTTTCTCCTGCCCTTCGGCTCTCTCCTTGTCTTTACCCGCAGACGCGCCCTCGGCAAGTCACACCCCATGCAGATGCTGAGTCTCTTCGCGCTTCTGGTCCTCTCCACTGGCGTAGTCGTCGGCTGCTCCAGCGGCTCCAACCCTGCCATGACACCGACAGCCTCCGCACCGGCTCCCACCGCGCCAACAACCCCGGCGGCGCCCGGCACTCCGGCTGGTCTGCAGATGGTGACCATCACGGCCACCTCCGGCAGCCTCACCCAGAACACGACCATTGCACTCACCGTGCAGTAGTCGACCGGCGTCCTTCCTCACGGCCGCCCGCAGCATTGGGCGGCCGCTTTTTTGAAATCGACCTGCAAAAACAACTTTTGAACACTGTTACGATAAGTTCATGGGAATGAGGTCTCCCACATCCGCCGTACAGATCCGCTGATGACCTCTGCCAATTCGATCTTCTCAATCTGAGGAACAACGAGGCAGACGATGTCATATCTCTGGGTCACAATCGGCAGTGCGTTGGGCGGCTTACTGCGTTACGCCATCACGCGCCTCACTCTCACCTACAGCATCGGGTTTCCCTTCGGAACGGCATTGTCAACTTAAGAGGTTGAGGGACATTCTGAGCTGGGAACGCTGCGGGTCTTGCGCTGGCTTAGGCCGCGGTCACTTCCCGCCAGACCGCGAATGACCGCGATCGCAGGAGCCGGTGATTGCTAGACCTCAATAAGTGTCGGCCCACTCGGAACAGATTTCGGACGGCATCATGGAGGGAGAGAAACGTTGTGCGTGCCTGGCAGATTTGAATCGGCGCATTTGCCGTTCCCGTTGGCGCGTCGGCTGATGCGAGGCTTCGACGCGATTGTTGGCGTACCGCTCCCCCTGTGAGTCACGTTGCTGAAGATGCTTCGCATGGCAGCGGAGTAGCTTCTCAATTTGTCGGTAATGATCTGCAGTGATTCCGAACCTTGGCCACGCAAGAGTTTTCGAAAGAATCGCTCTGCGGCCCGCTGATCACGATGCGGCTGGACCAGAATGACGTTGATCCAAGATCCGACTCTCTTTCCAGGGCATACAACATCGTCGTGTGTTGCCCAATGCTGAGGAACCGTCGCCGTCGCGCTTCGCTGTAAACCATGTCTCCGGTCTGTTTTGTACGGAAGTGCTAAGTACGCTCAGCCGGACGCCCCCTCACCCGCTCACTGCTGATGGAGTATCGGGCGACGATGGACGCGCTCTCCCCTCGACGATCAACGTCCGGCTCTCGGCCGTTCGGAAGATGGTCTCGGAGGCGCGGAAGAACGGAATGCTCGGGGCCGAGGAGGCCGCGAATCTGACCGAGGTCCCTAACATCCCCAGAAGGGAACCCGGTTGGGCAACTGGCTGAACCGCGAGCAGGCCAAAGAGCTGCTGGCCGTCCCCGACCGCTCCAACTAAAGGGCAAACGCGACTACGTGATCCTGGCGCTGCTGGTCGGCTGCGCCCTCAGGCGGAACGAGCTGGCCGAGCGCGACGTCGAAACTATCCAGCAGAGGAAGGGGCGCTGGGTCCTGGCCGACCTCGAGGGCAAAGGCCGGCGCATCCGCACCGTTGCCATCCCGATCTGGGTCTAACAGGGCATCAACGCCTGGATGATCGCGGCGAGGATCGAAGATGGCCGGCTGCTCCGCTCCATCTCCAAGAGCGGGAAGAATCGTGGGCGCCAAAGTGCTCGATCCCGATTTGTTTCGATGACTGTTCAACTACCGACCAGACCGCCAGTCGCTCAGCGTATCGCCATTGATGGGACTATAGGCTCTCAGGGTGAGCGACTCTATTGTGCAGGCGCGGCATGAAGTATCTTGAAATGATTCTGCAAAGATACGGCCTGGTGGAAGGAACGCCGGAATAATGAAGCGTCGCGTCTGTTCGCCGTCCCGGACCCTTCCTTCGTCCTCAAGGATACGGTCGGCGAGATGTGCTTCTGCAATTTGCGCTGCTTCTGTGTTTGGTCGGTGCAGTTGGCTACCAGGCCGAACCTTCTTGCAGAAGATAAAAACGCTGCGTATTCGCTGGCCACTCCATCGGGTGAAGAACATCATTTCGCAGGGATTGTGGATGTGGCGCGGTGGGCTACTTCCAATGCTTTTGGATAAAGAGGTTCGGGAGCCGGGCTCTGTTGCATTAACGGGCGCGTCGTAGTCTGGAGTCGTTGGCCGAGGAGCCTTGTTCATGTTCAAGCGCCGTCGTTTCCCTGTGGATATCATCCTGGTGTGCGTTCGCTGGTACTGCAAGTATGGGATAAGCTCCCGGGATCTGGCGGAGATGATGCAGGAACGCGGCGTAGACGTGGATCCGTCTACGATCATGCGCTGGGTTCATCGCTACGCGCCTGAGCTTGAGAAGCGGGTCTGCTGGTACCAGCGGGTACCGTGCGACCTCGTGGCGAGTGGACGAGACGTATGTGAAGGTCGGTGGCCACTGGAAGTTCCTGTTCCGGGCCGTCGACAAGCATGGCCGGTTTGACCACGGACCAACTCGGCTCTTATCCAAAAGCCATTAGCCGGCTACAACGAGAAGGCAAGCTATCAAGCGATACCAAGCATCGCACGTGCAAGTATCTGAACAACATCATTGAAGCCGACCACGGGGCTCTGAAGCGAGTCATTCGCCCCACGCGAGGCTTTCAGACCATGAAGACGGCCGCCGCTACGATGAAGGGGTTCGAGGTGATGCGGATGATCCGCCGAGGACATTGCCTCACGTGTAAGCCGCATGTCAAAGACGAGGTGCGATTCGTAAACAAGCTGTTCGACATCTTCGATATCGCTGCCTGAGGTAAACCGCGCAACGGAAGAACTGCGACCAACAAAGTTAATGCAACAGAGCCCGAACGTCGCTATCGTTGTGCGAAGCTCGTTACTCCACGCCCGCGACCCCGTTGATGAGTGCTAGGCGATGTTTCACCAACTACCGTTCGCTAAGGCCGCAATTCTCTAAATCTCGGGTCCGTTACGGTCGTGACGCAGTAATCCTTCAGGCGGTGGATCATGTCGACGCGGATGGTTTTGGGGCTTGCGTGTTCGCTGGTTGTGATGCTGCAAGGTTCATCAGATTATCCAGCGAAGCCCGTGCGGATAATCGAACCATTCGGTGCTGGTGGTGGACCGGACATCATAGCTCGCGCCATCAGTCCGAAGCTAACCGCTCTATGGGGCCAGCCTGTGACAATAGAGAACCATCCCGGCGCGGGGAGTACAGCGGCGCCCGCTCTGGTTGCGCAGTTGCCAGCTGATGGTTACACGTTGCTCGTTAACACCAGCGCTCAGGCTTACAGCGCCGCGCTTTTGAAGAATCTGCCGTATGACCCGTTGAACGATTTCATCCCGGTCGCTCCACTCACGAGCCAACCCTACGTGCTGGTGGCGGGCACGTCATCAGGCATCGCCTCAGTCCGCGATCTCATTGCCGCAGCGAAGGCAAGGCCAGGCGAGCTGAAGTTCGGCTCGGCTGGCATAGGCACCGGCACTCACCTGGGGGCCGAGAAATTCAATCTAGCGACGGGCATTAGGGCCGTACATGTGCCTGGCGACACGACCCCCGGAGCGATCGCCGATACGGTCGCAGGCCGTACCACTTACCTGATTACACCGATCTCTTACGCCTTGGCCGACATCCGTGCGGGCAGGCTGCGCGCTTTGGGCGTAACGACCAACACGCGCTCACCCTTGCTCTCTGAAGTGCCCACGATCGCTGAGGCCGGCGTCACGGGCTTCGACTACCCAATTTGGTATGGGGTATGGCTGCGCGCAGGCACTCCGGCCGGAGTGGTGGACAAACTAGCGAAGGACATCGCCCGGGTTCTGGCCGCGCCTGATATGCGCGACTGGCTGGCGAAGCACGGGGCCGATCCAATGAGTATGACGCAGCCTGAGTTCGCGCACTTTGTCGTGAGCGAGAGTGAAAACGCCGCACGTATCGTCGAAGCCGCCGGGATTAAACCTCGGTAACCGAGATTCCACAAATCGCGTACTGGGGACGACCCCTGCTCCGAAAGGTCCCTCGCCCGCGAACGTGTTAAGTGGCGATAACCTGTGGTGCCCAGCCCTTGGCACCGAGAAGAATTCCATGGTTCTGCCCCGGCGTATTCAGCTGGAAGTTGCGCAGTGTCGACCAGTCGAAACGAGCTCTCAACTCGGCCATGGAGACAGGAAGAACAACTTCGTGGACTTGGATGGCGCAAAGTAGGTGGTTCTGGGAGAACCTGTGAAGCAGGAAGTCCACAATTCCGGTGATCGGCGGATTGGTGCGCCGTAGGTCGACGCCGGAGGTCCTGTCGAACGCATCGCCCCAGGGCGGCGCGATGAACAGAATCAGCAGTTCATCCAGCCCCGCCGAGATGCCGGCCAGTCCGGTGAGATAGTCCGTATTCAGGACGTCGATGGGCAACGCCAGAGCTCCGATATTGTGCCGAGTGAGCCGGAAAACTGCAGCATCCGACTCGAACCCGACGCCCCTCGAGCCGGGGAGGTGCCGCAACAGCCAGTACAGCGTGTTGCCGGAGCCAGCGAAGAGATCTACCACTTGTGCTCGGGCGCCTGGTAGTCGCGGGCCAGCAATAGTGGCAACCTCTTTGCCAATCGCATCCCCCAATCGATCGCGCGTGCATTCGACGGCGGTCCGTCCCAAAATCCGGGCGCCCTTCGCATGCCAATCGTCTGGCCGCATCCCGTAGACGGAGACATAGTCGGTATCGCCATAGCTGTCGCTGCCGTACCGCTGCACCTCCCACAGGTCCAGCACGGTATTACGCTTCGCGCCCAGCAACAGCAGTTCACGGTCATACACAGGGAGCTCATCGCTCATGATCTTCTCCGGCCTCAAACTAGGTGCCCATGCGTAAGGTGGCGCGTTGGTCTTCTATGTTCTCTCCGCAACAAAATGAAAGCGGGACGCCGGTGCTCCGGCTGCTAACTTCCTGGTGGCCCGTCAACCACTCAGAGTTCTCTGGCAGCATCAGACTATGCCTCTTGGAGCGGCTTTCCGCGAGTTGGTGGACCAACGCAGAGGACCACAATTGAGGCAGTGATGAGAATCGGGTCGATGATCAAAAAGAACAGCGATTTGCCGTGGATCGCGAATAAATGTCCAAAAACTAAAAGCATTGTCACGGCACCTACTCGTCCCCACGCAGACGCGATCCCCATCGCGGTCGCGCGAATCTCCGTGGGATACAGTTCGGGAGTGTAAGTGTATATCGCAGTGGATCCAAGGGAGAGAAAGAAGACTGTTGATCCGGCGAACGTCATTATCTGGGCAGGTGATTGCGAGTGGCCAAACAGTGTTCCAAACGCAGCGACAGAAGCAAATGAGAGCAAGATCGTGTATTTGCGATCGAGCCATTCGACCACATACCCTCCCAGTACATAACCGGGAATCGCGGCGGAATAGATGACGACAGAATATCGGAAAGAGTTCACGATGGAATGCCCTTCGGCCGACAGTATGGTCGGGAGAAAAATCTGATACGTGTAGAGCACCCCGTATTCCGCGAACCACGCGGCCCAGAGCATGAGTGTGAGGCTCCGATAGGCTGTGCCGAGCAGTTCCCTGGGATGCACCCGCCTTGGGGACACCTGTGGTCCGCCGGGGCTGGGGGCGACCGGTGGTAGGACGCGACCTGTGGACTTGGCGACCTCATCCTCCACTCGCCTCAGGACGGCTTCCGCGTCGGCCAGTCGACCTACACGGATCAACCACCGGGGCGATTCCGGCAGCACCGATCGCATGACGCCTCCAATAAGAGCAAACGGAGCTGTCAGGAACAGCGCCCAGCGCCAGCCCAGGGTCGGAATGATCAGCAGAGCCCAGACCGATGAGAGTGCAATGCCGGCTCCGAAGAAAGCCATCATCCAACCAACTAATTTTCCTCGTATTCGTGAGGGCCACAATTCCGCCAAGTAGGGAGGAACGGTCGAACTCTCAGCTCCGACGAAGAACCATGTGAAAAAGTTAAAGAAGGCAAATACGCCTACCGTGTGAGTCAGCCCTCGGGACGCAGAGAAGACCGAGTACAAAATCAGTGTGAACAAGATCGTCTTCTTTCTACCCAGATGATCGGCAACAAAGCCACAAATGGCAGAGCCCACAAGATAGCCGGACAGCCCGATTGCCGAGACGACGCCAATCGTCTTCGCATCGAAATGCCAGACGGTGCGAAGTGATGCGAGAACAAAACCAGTGACAGCCGTATCCAATGTGTCGAACAGCAGTGACAGGGCAGCGACGATAAGGATCTTCGCGTGGAACCGTGACGCGGGGAGACGATCAAGGCGATCAGAAGCTTCTGCAAGCGTCAATTGTTCCGTCTGTGCCATGAGTCAAGGTGGCTTTCAGCTCGATTACGATGCGAGAACTGTGTAGTAAGTGCGAGAAGAGAAATAGTGCCCCCGACCTGCACGTGCCATAAGGTCGGCGAGGAACGCGTCAGCGTCAGCTTCAGAGAATGCCCCTATTCTCTTGAAGTGCTTAAGGGACGGCGCCACAAACCATGTATGAAACGCATCAAGATCCTGCGCGACCTCAACTTCGGGCGCGATGAGAATGTGATTAAATCCAAGCTCGCGAAGTTGGCCTGGAAGCTCTCGTATGATGAGCCCATTTCGCAGTTCTCTGCAGGCGAGATCGCTGAATCGGCGCCCTAGTTTGTTGTCCGACGATTGCACGACCAGCGTTCCCCAGTCGATTTCTGTGATGGAGATTAGCCCGGATGGAGCGAGGACTCGTTTTATCTCCACCAAGGCTTTCATGGGATCGGGAACATGCAGGAGTAATTGCGTTGCAAGGACACGATCAAAGCTCGCAGCCGGGAATGGAAGTTCCAGGACGCTCCCCACTCGGAACGAGAGGTTGTCAACGTTCTCAGCAGAACGTTGGCGTGCCTCGGCAATCATGGTCTCACTGAGATCTACGCCAACGGCTGTCCCCGGAGAAACAATCGGAGCCAGGAGGCGAAGAAAGTCCCCCGTACCGCAGCCAACGTCAAGTACGTTGTGTCCGGGGCGGAGAGCCAGCGACGCAAAGAATTCCCCGGGCGACGTGCGAGCACGCTCAAGAAGGCGAGCGCGGGTAGCATCCAGAAGGTTCACAAAGAAGCGTGGGTTTTCGGTTCGATCGACTTGAATCCATGCGTCTGCGAACGCAGTCGAGGGCACCAAGGGCTGAGCCAAAGCATCCTCCTGGATGCATAGATGTGCGATTATCCACCCGCACAGCCAATCAAGGCAACCGATTCGTTTCAGCACTGATGCGCTGCGGGTGGATAATCGGCGATACGGAATTGATCATTGTCCTCTTGTAGTGCACTAGAACGGGGTTATTGGCAACTTCGTCTGAAGAGCGGGGTCGCTGGTCTTTCCGACGATAGCGACAGCCCTCCGGTCGTACTTAGGCGAACCTTAGCGCGAATACGGGCACGTGGCGGAACTTTCGGCAAGTTGCCAATGACCCGACCTTTCAGGAGGTAGACTGGCATCGCATATGGAAGGGTGAATTCGGAATTCCGACGACGAAGGTAAAGAACAGAAAAAGCAAATGACTGCAATTAAACCATTCATGAACAGATTGATAGATTACGCGGGGCTCTTTCCTCCCGCAGGCCTCGATATGCTAACGTCGACGCGGAACTATGCCAGTTACCGCTCTGGTAAGTATGCGTGGGCTCTGGGACGGTTGATCGTCCCAGTTGCGAGGCTGACAGAATTCAGCGTGGCACTGATGGAGGTTGGCAGCAACGAGCAGACGACACCATGGCTCCTGGGCGCACTCAGCACGGGCAATGCGCAGCAAGATGCTCGCCTGATATCTGGGCTCGATAAGATGGGCGCAGTTGTTGACGTCCTCGAGTCCAAGGCTGCGAATCTGGCTGAGGTGCATGAGCTGCTCTCAGCCGCACCCCAAAGACTACTCTCTACGTCGAATTTCCACTGAAGAATTGCAGGCAAATGATTCCTGCACTGAAGGAAGGGAACGCGCGCGCAAAGATTCGGACCGGAGGCGTTACTGCCGATGCCATCCCAAGCGTCGAGCAGGTCGCGGAATTTCTCGTGGCCTGCGCCGAAGCAAGGGTTCCCTTCAAGGCAACGGCTGGACTGCATCATCCTTTGCGTTCCGTTCAACAGCTCACGTATGAACCGGGGAGCGCATCCGCTCTGATGAACGGCTTCGTCAATGTCTTCGTCGCGGCAATCATCGCCTATTACGGAGCAACAGAAGAGAAGGTTTTAGCAGTGTTGAATGAACACGATCCTACCGCCTTTCGCTGGAGCAGGCACGCTCTTGCATGGCGTGATCAGGAACTATCCGCGGAACAAATCAGAGAAGCGCGAGAGAACGTCGCTATCGGCTTCGGCTCCTGTTCGTTTACTGAACCTATCGCCGACCTTTTGGATCTCGGATGGCTCTCATGAAACAAAATGAGCTGGGTTGAATCAGCTAACAACCGCGTTATCTGCCTGGCCATATGTCAGTTCAGACAACGGAGCGTTACCTAGGGTGAACGGAGTTGACCTGAGCGTGCAGACACGAGTAATACCCGGAGAGAAGACAGCTGGACAGAACTAAGGCAAACACTTGTTTCCTAAGTTGTCTCATGAAGTTCCTTTCAGTGTGAATTCCTTGAGCCACGTTGAGGCGTGAAGTCTATCACGGGGTATCGCTTCGCTTGGCGGTTGGTATTGCCAGCAAAGCCGGGGTTATCGGCAACTTCGTGACGAACTTGCCGCAAACCTGACTTTCGGGGAGTTCAAGAGAACTCGCGACAATTGAGATGTCGAAAAAAATACTCCTCTTGAAGGAGGTCATGCAGTGTAACTAAGGAAAGCGAGTACAAAACCCGCCTGAGTATCCCCCGTCCATTGTCTGGGTGAACACGGAGATTTGTGTAGCGGGGGTACCGAGTGGCTGAACTGATATGAAGCGGGGCAGGTTTGGCCCCTCGCTTGGGAAAGCGAGAAACTTGTCTCCGCGCTGGACGTAAATGACGTCCCGATGCGCCGGGATAGGGAGTAGTACCTCATATCCTGGATCGTGGTCCAGAATGATACGGACATGCGCAACGGTCCCTTGAGGCCTCATGAGCAATACCGAATCGCCATTGCCCGAACCTCCTCCATATAACAACGAACCAAAAAGACCGGCTTCGTCGAGTTCAGCCAGATCCTGAATCTGTAAACGGTCTTGAAGGCGGTTCGCCAAGGATGAGACCAGGAATCCGCCCCAGCTTGATACCACTGCCCCCCGGCGTGAGCTTATAGCACGTAGCGCTGATTTGCTCGACGTCAAATCCCTGAGAACGCGCAAGCGCATGAAAGCGATCCGAGTCCGCAGCGGTATAGCTGGCACCGTGTCCAATTGGCTTGCATCCACGTAATTAATTGCGCGAGCACTTCACTTGCCTCGCCGGAGCCCTGTGCGCTGGCTTTTTGGAGCCAATGTGCGGCTTCTTCGTAGGAAGCTTCTACTCCCAGCGGATTGCGCCGAAAGACCACATGCGGAGGCTCGTTACCGCTCTTGCCACAATGTGGCGCGTCTTGATCGGGCTCAAAGGCGCACTGCTCTGGGATATATTGTTCCGCCAAAAGAAGCTCTGCACCTATGTTTCCAGCCTGCGCCGCACGCATGATGGTGTTTCGAAATGTCGCACTATCACCGGTTCGCGCGAAGGTCATCATTGCTTCATTAGGCACGTGATCACTCTCCAAAAGCTGCGTGAGCGACAGAGCAGGAGGCTTATATCCTCCAGATGATGGATTCCCGTTTGGCTCATTTCCTTTAATCGTGGCGACTGGTTGCTGTGCGGCAGCAATATGTAGAGCAGTCAATGCAAAAGGCAGCAGACAATTTCGTGGGAAGCGCATGGCATAAGAATACTGTGATCTAAGCTTCACAACCGGTCACAAATAAACGCCTGCCAGTCGGATCGCGAGGACGTGCTCATAGATGAATCTCGGTGTCCCGTTCCCGAGAAACGGGGTTATCGGAAGGTTAGCGACCGGGAAATCGGAAGTGGCCGCAAACGTGACTTCTCGGGAACTTTCCCTAAGCTAGGGTCGGCCAGAGTATTGAACGACAACATCGTCTATACGATGCGACTGATTGACTACCCAGTCGGCGCTAGTTCCCGGGGCGGTCGTCGTCAGTAAGCAGGTTCGGTCCTGACCAGTTGATGCTGACACTCGGATTCGCCAGCGCAAAACTGCGGCGCTTCCAAAAGCTGATGATCGCCCTTCGGAGTTCAACGGTTGAAGGCATGTGATCATCGACAATTACTGCGTAGCGAGGACCGCTCAACGCCTGATTGTCCCATCGCTCAATTTCAAAGGCAACTCTTCCTTTTGAATAGGGGACCATTTGGAGGACCTCGTAGTGACCTCCAGTGTCAAGGTCTCCATCAAATAAGAGAAATACAAGCAACACAGGCACAGCGAAGAGGAAGCTCAAGATGAGGAGAGTCCATCGCCGGATACCCAATTGCGATATGGATGACTGACAAGTCTGTAGACCGGGATGATCGCGTTCGGTTCATTCGATTTGCTACTTCATCCCCATACATAGATGGAGATCTTGAAGAGACGACCTTCGGTAACTGCATCGCCAGGGGCTCGGCTCGTGCATGATTCAATCGTTCTATTGCCGTCAGCTGCGCTTCGGACGCGGCGTGGAGAATGCCGGTAATCTCGGTAATGGTACGCCGTCTATCCGAAGACGGGACGATGAGCGAGATCGATGAGACCGTTCGAAATGCTTCTGAATTAAAGCATTGGGCCGACCACGCAGACTGGATTCGTTCCGAAATGGCCGGTGAAGTCCAGTGTGGTGCCGACCTCATCGCTCGGCGCATGAACTGGTTCCTAACCTCCGGTTTGGTCGCTCGGCCGTACCGCTGATCAGCGCACTCACGGGCACAGAACGCTATTTCCCAATGGCTTGTGAAGTCGCTGCTCTTAGCTGACTCTGAGGTTTCTAGCTGGGACGGGGGCATGTTTCCCCATAATCGATTGCCCGGTCCCGCAACTGGAGAAAGCGGCCCTGTCAGGAAGTCGCCCCGGTTACGCGACATGCGAAACTTCGCCACAGATCACGGCCGCACAGAGTTTATGGAATACCACATGAAGAACTTGGGTGAGAACAGACGAGTTCACTATTTGTTCGAGCCATCTCGACGGGTGATGATCATCGGATACTTTGGGGAACATTTGGAAACGGCGCAATTCTGAGGTTCGGGTCGCAATTTCGAGCTTTAATGCAATTGCAGGTGTTCAAACGTATGCGGTTTGTCGAAGGGTTGATATCGCTAAGATTTTCATAAGTATTAAATGCTGGATGAAGCTTTTGAGCCTCGCACAGTCTATGAAGTGGGCCCCGGGCCAAACTTCCGCAAAATTCTGGATTTACGGTAACAGGCCAAAGCGCTCATTGAGCTATTCAGAGCGATTTATCTATTTGCCAAGTGGCCGATAAACCGGGCGGTCTCAACCGGTCGGTGCAACACCATCTGATATGAATTCATTTTCTAAAGGTGGTGTTTATGGCACAAGGAAAACGGAACAGGCTTTCCACTGAGCAGCGGACGGAGATGTGGCGCCGCTGGAAGTCGGGCGAGTCGTTGCATGAGATTGGGCGTGCCTTCGGTAAGGGGCATGGTTCCATTCGGTTCCTGTTGACGCAGCGCGGCGGGATCGTTCCTGCTGCTCGTCGGCGCTCACCGCGAACGTTGACGCTGGCCGAGCGGGAAGACATCTCACGTGGAATTGCATCCGGTTCGTCGATTCGGGAGATAGCCAGCGGGTTGCAACGGCCTGTGTCGACAGTGAGCCGGGAGGTGGTGCGTCATGGCGGGCGGCCACTCTATCGAGCCAGTGAAGCCGATCGTCAGGCCTGGGAGTCGGCTCTGCGACCCAAGGTGTGTCTTCTTGCGAACCATGAGACATTGCGGACGATCGTGGCCAGTAAACTGATCCTGGACTGGTCGCCGGAACAGATTTCGAAATGGCTGAAGGTCCACTATTCCAGCAACGAGAGCATGCGTGTGTCCCACGAAACCATCTACCGCAGCTTATTCATCCAGGCCCGCGGAGTGCTGAAAAAGAGCTGGTTGAGCACCTCAGGTCCAAGCGGCTTATACGTCGCTCACGGCACTCGCGGGCTGCGGGACAGTATCGAGGTCAGATCGTCGATGCCATCTCTATTAGCGAAAGACCTGCCGAGGTTGAAGACCGCGCTATTCCCGGTCATTGGGAGGGCGATCTGCTCGCAGGCAGCAAAAACAGTCATATCGCAACCCTGGTGGAACGGCATTCGCGTTTCACCATGCTGGTCAAAGTGCCCAGCAAAGACACCGCGACGGTCGTCGCCGCGCTGAGCAAGCATGTGCTTAAACTCCCCGCGACCCTGCGGCGCTCCTTGACCTGGGACCGGGGGCACGAGATGGCAAAACACAAGAGCTTCACGGTAGACACCAATGTAAAGGTCTACTTCTGTGATCCGCAGAGCCCTTGGCAGCGCGGCACCAATGAAAATACCAACGGCCTACTAAGACAGTACTTCCCCAAGAAGACCGACTTGTCCGTCCACTCTCAAGCCGATCTCAACAAGGTAGCTCTGCGCCTCAATCAACGCCCGCGACAAACTTTGGGCTTTGAAACTCCGGCGAGTAAACTGCAAGCCAGTGAGGTGCTGAACCAGCTCCTTTTCAGCACTCCGCGGGCCTGGATGAATAAGCTGCGGTAGATGGTTTCGTGGGACACGCGCAGGCTCTCGTTGTTGGAAGAGTGGACTTTCAGCCATTTCGAAATCTGTTCCGCCGACCAGTCCAGGATCAGTTTACTGGCCACGATCGTCCGCAACTTCTCTTCGATGGCAAGAAGGCACACCTTGGGTCGCAGAGCTGAGTTCCATGCCTGACGGTCGGCTTCGCTGGCTCGATAGAGTGGCCGGCCACCGTGACGCACCACCTCCCGGCTCACTGTCGACACAGGCCGTTGCAACCCGTTGGTTATCTCCCGAATCGACGAACCGGAAGCAATCCCTCGTGAGATGTCTTCCCGCTCGGCCAGCGTCAGCGTTCGCGGTGAACGCCGACGAGCAGCAGGAACGATACCTCCGCGCTGCGTCAACAGGAACCGAATAGAACCATGCCCTTACCGAAGGCGCGCCCAATGTCATGCAACGACTCGCCCGACTTCCAACGGCGCCACATCTCCGTCCTCTGCTCAGTGGAAAGCCTGTTCCGTTTTCCTTGTGCCATAAACACCACCTTTAGAAAATGAATTCATATCAAATGGTGTTGCACCGACCGGTTGAGACCGCCCCGGTTTCAGGGAACTTCGGGAGATGATGGGAGGGAAGGTAAGCCAATTGGCTTATGGCGATTGCCTGATCGTTTGCATCGTTCGGATAGCGCTTGTCGTTGAAGCCCCGCACAGGCGGATCGAGCGCGTAGCGCAAGAACTCGATGGCAGAAGATGTGCCATCGTCGTCGTAGTATCCGCCGTCGACGAAGTGGACGCTGTGGCCATCACTACCGTTGTCCTTGTCGGTGTAGGTTTCTGGAATTCGGGCAGCGGATGAGACGTAAGGGAAGGTGCCCGAAAGCTGCGCCGCGGACGCCAGCGGTAGATCGGCGCGTTTGTTCGAGTTAAAGATGTCCAGGAAGGATTCTGCCGGCGGACCCTCAATAGGTCCGATTGCGTAGCTAGGGAGCCGATAGTTGGAAAGCAAGAAGCGTTCGCCTGCCTCCGCTGTGGTCGTATTCATGGTGAAGGCCGGGAAAACAGCAGTGTTCTGGAAATCAGCCAGTGTAAGTTGCGCTGGTCCGCTCGCCCGGGAAGGCCATAGACACCAGATGCACAGACGCCGATACCATGGCACCTTCGGTTCTGGGGGTGGCCCTTGGATGTTAGATGACGTGTCTTTCCGACTGGAGGAAATGCAGTAGCTGTCATCGGCATTTCTGGCGAACCCGCTACGGAGCGCCCGGGTACGGTCCTTGAAGAGGGTGAGGATTCAAGGTCGTCATCATCCGAAGAAGATCGAAGTACGACGGGAGCCAAGGGCACGATTGCCTTGGGCACGTCGTAGTACACCAGCCCCCAGCCCACTGCTTCGAGACTCGAGCACTGAGAGGCGATGACCATTCTGTTGAAGTCGGGGCTACCGCCGCTCGTTGCCGGGTCGATCTCGCGGAGATAGTAGGACAGGCCAGTGCTTGCTCCAGAGACAGTGCTAAGGAGCACGATATGCTTGCGGAAGCTTTCGGTCTCCGAGGCCATCTCATCGTTGAGTTGCTTGAGTACCCGCGCTGTCCAAGCCGAGGCGTGTAGGCCGCCACCAGTCGCAGTAACGATGATGAAGGGGTGACTATCCTCTTCACCGGCATCCGCGTCCGCCTTGAGCTTTGCCCCAAGGATCTGAGCTGGAGTGGAAAGCTTTAGTTCTGCGTCATCAAGACGCAGGGGAGTCGTGGAAACATAATGCTCTTCGGAGCTTCCGTACCAATGGAAGATGCGCGGTACAAGGGCGAATAGGATAAAGAGCGTGAGGACCGGAATGCGGAAACGATCCAGAAAGAAGGCGAAACCCGCAAATGTCCAGCCGAGAACGATCATGAGCAGCAGCACCGCGGCCAGGGTGGGAAACCGCTCTGGATCAGTCAGACAGTAGACCAAGGGAATGACGGCGCAAAAGCCAACTGCTCCGCCACTGAGGAAAGCCTGCCATCGACGGAGGAGCCGTTTGTCTTCGCATCTGCCGCTAAAAAACACCCTGAGCACGAGAAGCAGAGACACCAGGATGACAGCGAACGCCAATCGCGACCAGGCCGTCGGCCTTGGAGCGGTAAGAGGGTAAAGCACCCAGAAGAGCACAATAAATCCGATCGCCGAGATGAATGTGAAGACTTGTGCTTCATAAAACTGGTTCATCTTGTTCACGTACCCGGGTAGGCGCGGAAGTTCGCTCGACTTGTTGGAGACATAGGCTGTGAGCCTCCCAAGCCAGTCGCTTCTTCGGAGGGACGTTGTAATGTCTTCGAGGGTCTTTGGCGCGTCGAGAACAGGAGTCCCGGGTGGCTTGAGGAAGAACCAGTGTCTGGGAAAGAGGATGGTGCGGGCAGCGTTGGTTCCGAGCTTGAGAAGATCGTTCTTCTTGGGATCGCCCGGCCTCGTATAGGCCAAGTAATACCAGGCGTTCAGAACGTACCAAAACAAGAGGGCTGCGTCCCGATCGCGAGACCGAGGGCAATTGCGTGTCCGTCCACCTCCTCACAAAAACCGTCGATCACAAGATAGACGAATATGAGGATTGTCGGGATGAGCGAGTAAAAGACCGGCCACACTTCTCCCTGAGCAGCGTCGTTGGCGAGGAGCTTCACTAGCCAATTCGGCCTATCGGCTGCAAAGCGTTCCTTCCCGTTGATGACAGTCGTTCGCGCAGTGGCAAGAGCTACGAAACCAGAGGCAACCAGATAGAAAGCGAGATATCCGGACCAGTACTCGGGGACGAAGATACCGCGAGTGAGAGTCCTGGTTGAAAACGAAAGCAAACCCCAGTCAGCTAGCGCAAAGACGGGCGGAAAGAGCCAGAGGATGAGACTAAACCGAAGGAAGTAGAGGTACTGCAAGGTTCTCGAAATTTGGATACGCAATGAAGTCCGCTCCGTCTCTTTTATCGAAGTCAGCCGTCGAAATCACAACGCGGCCCAGAACAGAAAGGAGGCAATTCTGCGGACCATTGACAATGTCATCCAAGGATGACGAACTGATACGGCCGCAATGGAAGCGTCATATAGCAGGCCCCGCTTGGAGCCGCCTGTACTACGACACTGCCGATACCTCCGTAGAGGTATTCGAGAGTCTTTCCAGCCGAGTGAATCGTACTGTCGGCGAGGATGCTGTCGCTTCTAGAGGCCCCGGATACGTTGTAGGCCACCAAGACCTCGCGCGTGTAAAGCAGTCGAGAGAATGCCAAGGTATATTGACTTCCATACGGCAAGCCGAAGTCTGTCCCATTGCCGATCTGACGGTAGTACATGCGACCAAAGCGCAAAGGTTCTTCAGCGCGCATCACAGCTGCGATCTTTGCAATCTCTTGATAGATTCTGCAACCGGTATTCAACAGACTGCTATTGTTCGCTTTATCAAACATTGCCTCACGCATTTGTGGATCGCCACCGCTTCCACTAAACCCTTGCTCCGTCCCGTAGTAAATACATGGAGTGCCTAACGCACATAGGATGAAACCGATCGCCGCAATGACTTGGTCGTCTGTTGCTCCGTTCGCGAATCGTCCAGTCGGCTGCCAGAATGAGTCATGATTATCGACAAAGGTCACAAGATAGCGACCGCTCTCGCCACGATTCAAAGCTCGATTGAGCTGCAGTTCCAGACGGTTGAATAGGCCCTGGGGACCGTTCTGGGCCTTCAAAATCGTGGGTAACGGCGCATTGTTGGGATCTTGATAAATCCCCTCCGCCAGCCGGAAATCGAGTACCGAGTCGAGCCCAATGAATACCGTGTCATTTCCAACCTGTACCGACGTATTGGGCCCAAGATAGCTGTTGTAGAGATCGTCAGATGCTTCGGCGACCTCCCCGTACAAGAAGAAGCCGCGCTTTCCGAGGGCGTAGGCATACTCCCTGACGTTCGAGCAGAACCTCGAACAGGCCAACGCTCCCATATGCTTTACTGCGTCGACGCGAAAGCCATCGACGTCCGCTTCCCGAATCCAATAGCAGAAGACCATGATCAGGGCGTTGATGACCGTCGAACCGATCGGATTATCATCGTTTTCGTAGTCTTTCAGGCTGGCGATATCTCCGAGTTGGTACTCAGGGAGCGCCTCGTAGTTGCCGATCTGTCCACACCGATGGTAGTAATCAGGATTACGAAGTTCTACAGGAATGGGCCGATCATTCCTTCGCCAGGCTCCGAATGGAAACTGTTGGCCACCGCTGTAATTGTAAGAAAAATTGCCTGGATAACCCCAGTTATCCCCAGAGTGATTGATTACAACGTCCATGATGATGCGGATGGGCCATGGTTGGTCGCCCTTTACAAAATTGTGAGCGGCCTGGACGAGGTCGACAAGGTCCTGCTTGGTGCCAAAGTGCGGATCGATGTCGAGATAGTTGTTGATGTCATACCCGTGATAGGAGTTTGCTTCGAGTACCGGCGAGAGCCAGATCGCAGTACAGCCCAGCCCAGCGATATAGGCAAGGTTGTTGGTGACTCCCCGGATGGTGCCTCCGTAAAAGTCACCTCCTGCCGCTACTCCGATAGAACGTCCGGCGATAGTGGTGGCAATACGATTTGCAGAATCCTGGAAGCGGTCCGTCATCGCAAAATAGATGAACTCTTCCCGCCACTCGCGCTCGAAGTTGAAATACTCTTTGCCAGGAATGGGCGACAGATCGACGTCCGTCAGAGAAGTGAGCACACTCATAAACAACTCCGCAGTGAGGTGAGTGACCAGGCCCGGGCTAGTGCGATTAGTATGCACTAAGTCAGGAAAGAGTACTAGTTCCCTTGTCTAGAAATCGTATGTATTTGATCTGCAGAATATTGCACCGGCGCTCCCGCTGACCTCTTCACCTCGCCTGTTAACAAAAACAATCGATTCGACCCCAAAGTGATGTACAGTCTCTGCCATGCCGAGCGCAGCGATTCTCTACGCTAAAGATGTTGTGACCGTCGCAGGAGCGGTAGGTAGCTTTATTGTGTTTTCGATTGGTGTATCAACCTACTATCGGACTGAAAAGTGGAAGAGGGCTGAGTTCCTAGCGAACGAAATGAAGGAGTTCTTCGCCACTCCAAGGGTTCAGAAGGCTTTGATCCTCATTGATTGGGGGTATCGCAGGGTCGATCTTCTTGAAAATGCGCCGCCGGAAAAAGGAAGCGTCGTCGTGACGAGAGCCATGCAAGCGTCAGGCCTGCGACCACATACCCTTTTGACGCCGAACGGCGCTGACATCGATATGGCGGTCGATGACGAGAGGGAACACAAGACGAGCTTCACTCATGCAGAGGCGGCAATACGAGATGCATACGACGCACTTCTCGACGGCTTTGAGAGATTGGCAAGCTACGTCAAAACGGGTCTAGTTGAGGTCGCCTCGCTACGACCATACGTCGGATATTGGGTCGACGATATTGCATCGCCTACCGACAATAGTGAGGATGCTGCCTGGTGCGCTGCTTTGCTGACCTACATCAGCTTTTACAGATACGACGGTGTGCTTTGGTTGTTCGACGCCTTTGGGAAGAGTATTCGCCCTTCTGCTCCGATCTATTCCACTCTTCTCGCGGCGATGCAGGACCAGGAATTTGCGTCAGAGCTCGCCCGAGCCGTTGGTTGTACCTATGATCGCAAATCGGCTTGATACTTCTACGACCTCCAAGCGGATGCCTGTTAATGGCACTCCAATCCTCGTCGTCTTCCGTTTTCCGATCTTCCTCAACTTCAGCAAGGATGGTTCTCTGCGCCAACGGTAGTGAGGGTATTGTTTGGGCGGATGACTCCCGGCGTCGCTAGATTGATGCGTTTTGAGTCCGGATAAAACTGGTATTCGGCCCCGCTGGCGGTTGCTCATTAGTGAATGAGCGCTGAGACGATATAGTGAACGAAATGCCCGATAAGCCACGAAAGGTCAATTACGAGACCGCCCTCATCACGCATGTCGATCTCCTGGGATTTCGTTCTTTGGTAAGACGACGACACCCGGCCAGATTTCGAAGGTTCTCCGGCTTTTTACGGAAGCTGTCGGGCCGGGACCATATCGCTCTCAGGTTCCGGATTTGACCGAAAGTCAGCACGTTTCCTTTTCTGATCTGCACATCTCGGTGATTCCCACTCGGAGAAAGAGCGGCGCAGTGCGCGGAATCATCTTTCGTCAACTCATGCGGCTGGTCTTTGCTCAGCTTCGACCATGACAGACATTGCTGCCAGGAAGCTGGCCCAGCAAGAGGAGCTTCGGTTGTGATGTTGTCGCAGGAAAATCCAATCAATGGCTTACTTGTAGTACGCTCCGATGAAAAGCAGCAGAGCGCCAATCAGGGAAAGGAGCGCTTTTATCCATCTGCTGATTGCACCCGCGCGACAAGCCTTCACCACCACTGAAGCCCGGTGCCCATCCGCAACGATCGTCATCAGGATCTCACTCATCTCGTCAGCAAAAAGCAACATAACTAAATCATTCGTTTGGCCGATTTCAGGGTTAACGCTCATTTGCGAGTTGTGCACGGAATATCCGCTGTTCACTGCGCCGTTCACGTCATTCGTCAGCGTCACGACTACGCGATTTTGTGGACCAAACTTCTGTGCCGCATTCACGCCAAACCAGCCGCACATGGTCGCCAGGCAGTTTCACATGCGGTAGTCATGAACTGCGCCCTGGCCTTCACCTGGGAAATGCTCGCAGCGTCAAATTTCGTGTCGTCAAACTGTATCTGAAAGTTCTGACTTTGGAATATTTGGATACCCATTACCTATCTCCTTCATTGATTGATCGGAGAACGCTTCAAGGGCAGATGCTGGTGCTTCTAATAAGAGCACAGAGGGACATGCCCGCCGACGTGATTACTAAGTAGTGTTAGAAGACGGCTGTTCAAATAGTCGATTTTGGACTATTCCATCATAGACTTCATCCTCAATTTGTGCAGGAAAAATCGCAGTTCTCGCGTGAATATGGGATTTTCCTGCGCCGTCTAAGAGCGGCTCGAGAGCGAGCGGGTTTTAGTCAAGAGCAACTTGCCCTCACGTTGTCTCACACACAATCGACGATCAGCAAGATGGAGCGCGGCGAACGCCGTGTCGACGCAGTTGTATCGGATATGTGCTGCACTTGGAATCCGCAGCTCGGATTTCATGCAAAAACTCGAAAAAGATTTAGACGGTCTCAGTTAGCGCTAGTATCAACGCGTTGCCTTTCAATATTGCGAAGCGCTACATCAGTTAGGCTGCCTGCTGTTTCGACTGCACCGGTAGGTCAATTTGGATTCGGCACATAACCTTACTTTTATAACAATCAGAACCAAAGCATATATGAATAAAGCACGTCTTTTGTTCAAGACAGCGCCGATTCTCCTAGGGAGAGTCTGCACAAGTTCTGCATCGCTTGCCTGATTGATTAATCTGATAGCTGCGAGGAGATTGCGATGAAGCAGCAGAGTCTGTCGAGTCAGGGTGTGTTTGAGAAGTACGGGCGGAAGAGTCGGCGGGAGTTGTTTCTGGACGAGATGGAGCAGGTGGTTCCATGGTCTGCGCTGGAAGCCCTGGTACGACCGCACTATGCGAAGGCGGGCAAGGGACGGCAGCCGGTAGGGTTGGCGATCATGCTGCGGACTTACTTTGTGCAGCAGTGGTTCAATCTGTCGGACCCTGGGGTGGAAGAGGCGTTGTACGAGTCTGCGGCGCTGCGGCGGTTCGTTGGCGTGGACCTTGGGATTGCGCCTGCGCCGGATGAGACGACCATCCTGCGGTTCCGTCATCTGCTGGAGAGGCACGAGCTGGGCGGGTTGATGCTGGATGCGGTGAACGTGCATCTGGATGCCAGGGGCATCCGGATCGCGACGGGCACGATTGTCGATGCGACCATCCTGCATGCGCCTTCGTCGACCCAGAACGCGAGTGGCGAGCGCGACCCGGCGATGCACCAGACCAGGAAGGGCAACCAGTGGTACTTCGGCCTGAAGGCGCATATCGGCGTGGACGCGAGGAGGGCATCGTCCACTCTGTGGCGACGAGCGCAGCCAGCGTGGCGGACTGCCACATGTTACCGGAACTGCTGCACGGCCAAGAGCGTAAGGTGTGGGGCGACGGCGGCTATCAGGGCCAGACCGACGCCATCCAAGAGGCCGCTCCGAAGGCACAGGACATGACCTGCAAGCGGACGAAGTTCAAAAACTATGTCGACGAGTTACAGAAAAAGAAGAACCGGAGTAAGTCGAGGGTGCGGGCCAAGGTAGAACATCCGTTCCGGATCCTGAAGCGCATCTTCGGCTTCGACAAAGTGAGATACAGAGGCATCGCGAAGAACCATCACCGCCTGTGCGCGAACTTCGCGCTGGTGAACCTGTACCTGCACCGCAAACGTCTGGCAGTCCTTGGGCAGTAGTGCGCCTGGAAGCCCCGGAAAACGGGCGGATGCGCGTTCCAATTAGCCCTCCAACAGCATCAAACCAACCAAAACCCGCGCATCTTCCATGCCCACTCCCTGACCCCAGAAAGTCAGACGCCTACGCAGAGGTTCCCTAGAGAGTCCGATTGGATATCTATACCGAGTGGCTCAGGTAAATGAATACAGAAATTACTTATCAATTCTGGAGATGGCGGGGCTAAAGACTTGCGCCAAGACGATTGGGGAAAAAGATCTCCTTTATCTAGCAAGGACACTTCGTTTGGAAATCATTGAGTGCCGACAACTCTTTTACACGGAAGTGGAAGGCTATTCTGAAAAGCGTTGCCGTTTCTTGGGAACGAACATTGACGTCCTTCAGCTCAATTTTCGATATCCGCGCGTCTGCCCCCTGTGTCTGAATGAGCGTGCCGTATGTTTGGCTGTTTGGGACCTGTACTTAATCACTGCTTGTGTAGAGCATAGATGTCTGCTCATCGACACATGCCCGCATTGCAGAAGGAGATTACGGTGGACCCGACCGAGAATCAATCTGTGCGAATGCGGTAGTGATCTATGCAATATCCCTACTGTAGGCGCACAGAGAGACACTCTTGCCTTGAATGCAGCGATTCTATTTTCCATTGGAATAGGTCGGGAAAGAACTAACACGCTTGCCAAAAGACAGAAGGTTGCGACAGATTTAAAAGCGGATTTAGTCTTTGGGAAGAACAGTCACATATTTGTGGCCGCCCAGTTTCCGCTCGAAATAGCTCAATTTAACCTCCACTCTTTGCTTTGTTTAATCCAGCTATTTGTGTTTACAGAACCTATACTCTATGGAAGGAAATCCTTCCGTAGATCCACTGTAGAACGCGCCATAGCATTCGGATCCAGAGCATCAGCCATGCTTCTTGGATGGCCCGACGGGTTTACAGCCTATCATAAAGACCAACTGCCAGAGATAGATAACAGTCAAAGGCATCTGGGGCCCAACCAGATCTACGGAATTTTTTATCGTCGTCTTCTCTATGACAAGCGTTACGCTGAGTTCAATTTTGTTCGCAATGAATTTGAAAAGTTTGTTTCCCAGGAAGAGATTGCTTCTCGTTATCCAGATTTATGCTCGACCATACAGATTCGAATGTCTATCCAGGAAGCGAGGGAGCGGGAGAAGACGGGACAGTAGAACTGCCCGTCTTACCTCCAATTTGTTTCGGAAGGTTATTCCACATCTTAAATTATTGAGCAACAACAGCTTATGGAAATGTTTCACCACTTCTGACAAATATGTCACTTATTTTGACAACCTACAATATGCTTCTCGATATGCATCGGCAAGCTTCCGAAGGGATGGCAGGCAGAGCTGTGTCGTCGCCAAGAATCTTGTAGACGCGGTGCCTTCGAGCAGCTGTACGAAGCCAAGGAACGGCTCGAGACCGTGGCGGCCGGTTAGACTGGCCGGGTAGCGAGCCGGATCGGACCTTCGCCCAGAGTGGATTTAGCAACGAAAAACGCGGTTCTCGTCACCTAACTCCCGGATCGTCGGCAATACGGAAGTTGCCGTTACATTTTCGGGGGGACGACAAATCGCCAATTCGCTAATCTAACTGGCGAAAACGCACCGACTCTAGGGGTTTTAAAGTGGCGTGTTCGCATGGATAGAGAGGCGTCTCCAAACTCCGACGCGGTTGCGTCCATCGGATTTGGCAGAATAGAGGGCCTGATCTGCCTGCTCCAGTAGTTCCGGAGGATCAGCAGGATCTTCGGGCATATATACCGTGAGTCCTACGCTAAGGGTTACCCGCATCCCTTGTTTCCCAAGGTCAGTTGTTGCGAGGCCCACGTCGTCTCGAATACGATCCGCCAGTTGCGAGGCTTCATGCAGGGTAGTGTCGGGCAGCAGAATTGCGAATTCATCTCCACCGTAGCGTCCAGGCAGGTCAGTGGAGCGGAGGCAGTGGGCGATGCGTTGGGCTACTAACTGCAAGACGCGATCTCCCATGGCGTGACCCCCAACGTCATTGATCATCTTGAAATGATCCACATCAATGAGCAGGAGGGCAAAGTGTGAGCGGTAGTGTGACGCGCGCACAAATTCGCGTTCCAGAGCGGCATCGAAGGCGCGGCGGTTTGAAATTTCAGTGAGGGAATCAGTTACGGCATGATGATGCAACTGTTGCACAAGCTCAATCTGGGCCGTAATATTCGACACAATCACAGCCCAGCCTAAGTGTTGCGTCCCGCGATGCAGCGGGAGGACGCGCATCTCGAAGTGCTGTTCTTCGCCATTCACCCGCAGACTCAGATCTCGCACACTCTCCGAAGTGCTGAACGCCTTCAGGAAGCCTGAGTTTTCGGGAAATACGCTGGATAATTCCTTCCCAAGGCAGGGCTCCGACAGCCACGGAAAGAGCACGCTTGCGGCCGGGTTAAAATCCACCAGACGATGCTGCAGATCAATCGCAAGCACTGAATCGCGGATGCTCTTGAACACGAGCGAGCGTACCGTCGGCACAAGATGGAACCACTCCAGTCTGAATACCGCAACGTACACGAGCGCGACCGTAAGGCAGAGGGAAAGCGGCGCCAGGTCGAGTCCCCATGGGCTCCAACCAAAGAAATAAATCAGGTAGCCGATGAGGGGCGGCATGCAGGACAACGCAAAAAAGATAGATTGCAACCTGGCGAGCCCCGAACACCCGCGAATGCGCGATAGGCAAAGCACAGTCCCGTAAGCAAGGGAGCCATACAGAAATGTCAGATTCAGCCACGCAATTGGGCCTCTGTGGACCTCGACCACCCAGAAAGGAACGCGCGGCACAAGCATCATAGAGCGGTCATACAGACCGTGCATGCCGTTGGTCCATTCGGCAATGGCCACGATCACGGGAATGATCGATAAAAGAACTGCGCGGCCTCGCAGACCGAAGTGCCGCCGTCCAATCAGGACCCAAAGCGCCGGGATCCACGGAATACCGATGTACTCCACTCGGAGCCAGAAGATTGCTCCGGCAAGCGTGGTCTGCGCCATCTCTTGCGAGTAACCGAGGCAGTAGAAAGCCTCGGCGCACATCGCCAGAGCCAACAAACGTGACTGCGGTGCCTGGCGCCGACGCGTGATTGTCAGGACGGCCATAACGAACAGGCCAAGAGACACAGCGAGGAGAAAGAGCTCTAAGAGAGTGACGATATTCGCGGGCATGAAAGAGAGGCCACAAATGGCTTGACACCTCACATTATCGGCGCTGGTTTCAAATTCCTCAAACTCTCGCTAATGAGACAGTTTTTCGGGCGATGCAAGGGCTTCTCAGCGCTGATCTGTCCAGCGATTGGTTCGTCGATAATCCTGCCGAAGAGCCACAATGTCTTGTCGGGCTCAAAGAGATTGGACCTTTTTGGGACCTCTTTCATCGTTCCCGCGCGTGCGTTTTTCGCCAAATTAAATGGCTCCGAATAGCTCTCCAATGGGATTGAGGAGGTCCCGCATATGCCTCAAGCGCTCGCTGAGTGACTCGGCGATTTAGTACTCATCCAGAGGGAATGCCGGAATTAGTGAAGCCAGCTGAAGTCTATAGACGAAGATAAGGCTACGGTGCGGATCAGGCGGGTCGACTTATTGCCTCGGGCGGACACGTCGGCCGTGAATCGCTGGAAAAGGAACCATTTCAAGGCTGAAGCATGTGGTGCTCGTGGCTGGCCCACTGGAGGGTACCCCAATTGCCGAGAACGCCATTCCTTTTCTAACGCTTTGTCTAAACACGCCGACGCCGCAGCCTTGGACAGTATTCGTCCCCGCCTTGATCAACGAATTTCTCCCGTTCATTGAGCAATTAATGCCTGGGAGCGCAACAGTCCAGGACGCACAAACATCTGCTCGCCGGTACCTTCGGAATGTAAAGATCATTACGGTTGCGGGGGATAAGTTTTCACACGGCTGGGCAGCGTCCTGGGCCTATGAGCAGGCGCGAATGACGAATCAGTCGCACGATGGTGTCGTGCCGGTTCGCAGTGCTCTTCTGAGCGACTTTGTTTTGTCCAATTTGGAGCGGCTCAGAGGCAACGACCCAAGTTTGGGTGACTATCCTTACCCGTTTGATCACACCCATCTTGTAGACAATCCAGTCGTCATGCAAGACATCATTAGAATTCTCCATCCCTCATTACCAGCCGATCAGGGCAATCTGGTGCGCCAAAAGAACGATTACGGTCGCCAGCGCGATCCCGGCGGACCGAGTGTAGCGTCAGAAGAGGTGCAAGGTCACGCCTACCCGGCAAAAGCAAGCAGCCATTAAGGCGCCGCCAACACTTGCTTGCGGTGCTCGGCCGTATCAGCGTCACATCGGGCCTGACGGCGTGTCCGGTTGGCCAAATGCTTTTCCCACTCGACAACAGTCAGCTTCGCGCCTGGGTGCGATGAATTGCTCGGTGACGCAAATCGAAACGTTGAGACGAAGCAGGTATACATCCCCTGAACATCCGCAGATCAGGATCGATCTGGGCGTAAAGGCCCAGTATTTCTGGGTTCGGAATGACGGCTATCTTGCGGAAGTACATGGAGGCGGTATTTGATCAAGGTCTCTTCGAATTCCCCGCTCTCGAGATACTCCTCCACTGTCCGGGAGTCAATGAACTCTGGGGGCGCCAGGGCGCCGCAGCCTGGTGAACAGACCGGCTCCGGTTACTCCCTGCATGAACGCGATGAAACCGTAGCTTGCCATATTCGTTCTCCCCTGTAGATCAGGGTTCAAGGACACCTTTCGGATGCACCCCAAGGGTGGCATACCCGGAATCCTTTAGGAATTTCGCGCACGCCGCCATGGCTTCGGTATCTGTCGGGCAGGGTTGGGGATGTCCTGATAAGACGACTAGGCCCTCCCTAAGTAGGTAAGCCAATCCCACCGAATTATCGCGTTGGCGCTCGCAAAGAGTGCAAGGCTACTGGTGATGGAGCGCGTCTAAATGCGTCAAATCGGGATACCTTCATAAATGCTTGTCCGGATAGAGCGTAGCACCTCATAGATCGCTCCGCCTGAGGAGTCCGCTTGTCGGCAAGTTCGATGGTTCAGGCGTTTTCGGGTCCACAGGGACGTGGTCGGCGTCAGGCGCTGGAGAGTAAGGTGCGGTTTGCCGACAAACCGGACGCGATCCATCGGTAGACCGCGCCCAGAGGTGTGAGCGTATGCTTCCTTGGTGCAAACAATTGGCGACAAGTACTTGCTGGGCACTGGACGAAGCGACCACGACCGGCTGAGGGTGATCAGTGAAATTCATGATGGCCGCACGCGCGAATTGTTGCTGCGCGCTGGACTCGCATCGGCGCATCGCTTCGTGGAATTTGGATGCGGACTCGGCTACGTCACGCGTTGGGCGGCCAGCCTGGGAGCGGATGCCACCGGAATCGATCTGAACGAAGACAACCTTGCGGTAGCTGCCCAGTTGGCACAAGAGGTAGGCCTGAAGAATGCGCGGTTTGTTTCTGCCAACATCTACGAGCCCGGACTTGAGCCCGAGAGCGTGGACGTGGCGTATTCGCGGTGGCTGATGGTCCATCTGAACAATCCGGTTGAGGCGATGCGCGCCATCCACGCGGCGTTGAAGCCGGGCGGCGTCATGGTTTGCGAGGAAGCGGACGTGAGCGCGGTTTACACAGAGCCAAGCTCAGCCGCTTATACCGAACTACGCGATATCTGCATGGAAGGAGCCCGCAGCCGCGGAGTGGATTACTCGGGCGGTCGCCGTGTCCATTTGTGGGCCAAGGAGGCGGGCTTTGAACTTGCCCACGCGGATGCCTATCACCCGCACTACCTGACCGGCAAACACAAGGGATTCTGGAACTGGACGCTGCACGCAGTGGGCCTGGGGATGGTGCGAGAAGGAAGCTTGTCGGGAGCCCGCCTGGAAGAGCTGGTGGCGGGAATGGCCGAGGCGGACGCTTCACCAACCACCTTGGTTGCGCATTGCCGGATGCATCAGTTGATCGCGACAAAGCCGGCGCCGAAGGCCTGACACCCATTCACTCGAATCGTCGCAAAGGGATTACGGATCCTGGGCGAGTTAGGGGCAAACCGGACGTTATCGGATTATGGAAGAGTAGCCGACCACCCGGGAATCGACCATGACATCTCATAGGAATACGGGAGAGGTTCGAATTGGCAATTCGAAGACCTTCAGGTCAACCCTATGCAATGGAGTCGCAGAGATTTCACGAAGCACGCGTTTCTGGCTGGCGGATCGGCTGTGCTGGGTTGCTCAACCCGGGTTCAATCGATTGCACCGATCGCTTCGCCGACCTATCCAACCCTGCCTGCCCCGGCATCTTCCGGCCTCGAACATCTTGTCGTTGTCACGATGGAGAACCGCAGCTTTGACCACTTTCTGGGCTGGCTGCCTAACGCGGCGGGCATACAGGCAGGGTTGAACTTCACCGACAAGAGCGGCGCATCGCATCCGATCCACTCTCTCTCCGGCGACTTCACAGGCTGCCCACATTCCGATCCCGATCACTCCTACTATGGATCGCGCGTCGCCTACGACGGCGGCATGATGGACGGCTTTCTCCGTGCCGGATCGAATGACCTCTTCAGCATTGGCTATTACGAGGAGAAGGACATTCCCTCCTATGCGGCCCTGGCTCGCAACTACACGACCTGCGACCATTACTTCGCTGCCATACTCGGCCCGACCTTTCCAAACAGAATTTTCCTGTACGCGGGCCAGACGGATCGTACTGACAATAGCGTCACCATCAGTTCGCTGCCGACGATCTTGGACCGGCTCGCGGACGCAAAGGTGAGCCACAATTACTATTACTCCAACTTGCCCTTCGTCACACTCTGGGCTGACCAGTACCTTGGCATTTCGAAGCTCTACAGTGATTTTCTTGCGCAGGCGAGCGATGGTACCTTGCCGGCCGTCTCCTTCATAGACCCGACCTACACAGTCCTGGACGATGGGACCGGCAATGACGACCATCCCCACGCTGATATTCGCGAAGGCGATCGCTTTCTTTATGACGTGTTCGAGGCCATAGCCAACGGACCCGCCTGGTCAAGCACCGTGCTCGTCGTCAATTTCGACGAGTGGGGCGGATTCTTCGATCACGTCCCCCGCCGCGAGCGGAGGCAGCAAACGCAGTCGACACCGACATCATCGGTGGTAAGACGCTGCTCGGATTCCGCCTGCCGGTTGTGATCGCGTCTCCGTTCAGCCGCGGCGATCCTCAGAATCCGCGGATCAGTTCGCTCGTCTTCGACCACACATCCGTGCTCAAGCTGATTGAGTGGCGCTGGAGCCTTGCGCCGCTGACACCACGAGATGCGAGTGGCGACATCAACAACCTGGCCTACGCTCTGAACTTCAATCAGCCGCAAACGGCAGTCCCTGGCCTGCTCAAACCGAACACGCCCGCGATGCAGACCCCTTGCCTTCAGAATGCGGGTAGCGTGTTCAACGCGGTGCAAGCCAGCAGCGGAGCTGGCCCGCCAGGTTCGAGCACGACGGCGAAGTGGAAAGATCTGCAGACCCAGGCCTCAAAGTACGGATTCAAAGTCGGATAGAACGCCAGGCGTAGAAATCTCATTGGTCCCGGATTACGGGCTATCCGCACCTTACCCGTCGTTGGCCATTCGGGCGCGTAACGGAAGGGTTGACGACCACACGCCCAGGACTGTGAGAAGGGGCTGGCGTCGTGCCTCGATGAGTGACTTGGCCTGCAATCGGCACTTACTTCTTCGAAGTCTCCCAGCTTCCATTGAAGGCGGGTGCTCCGGGGCCGTAGATGCGGAAGTAGGTGAACCACCCTTTGCTGGGATTGGCCTTGATCCCCCGGGCCTTCGTGACCTGCCGGTGCTGTCGGGCCGAAGGGAAACGCTGATTTCTTGCATACAGGTGGTATTTTCTTGGGCTTTCGCATGAGATTGCCCGATTTTGGACCTATGCTGAATAAATTCCGCCCATTTCGCAAACAATTCACAGGCAAGACATTACGCGGGTTCTGATAGCGACCGGAATAGTCCCACGCGATTTGTTTTGGGCTTCCGTACATGTTTGGCCCAATAGTTGCACTTTACCTTGGCAAACCGCCGCCCCCGACACGCGGTGAAACATTGCTTAGGAGACGGCTTTCGGAGGCAGCTATGGCCGAATGGAAGTTCCAATCACTATTCACTGACGGAAAAGCGAATCGTTTTAGATTGGATGCATTCCGGCGAAGCGTGATAACAGGTGGTTCGATTGGGCGCGCCGCAGGTGTTCTCCTCTTACTGACAGCATTGCTTACAAGCTCTGCGCGTGGGGCGATCGCGACCGACGTCGCCGTATCGAAGGATAATTCTGCTGCCAGTGTGACGATCATGAGCCCCACGTTTTCGACCTCCCAAGCGAACGAGTTGTTGTTGGCGTTTGTTGCGACGGACTATCTAAGCGGCACGAACACGACGGTGAAAAGCGTCTCAGGTGGTGGGTTGACATGGGTCTTGGTTCAACGAACCAACGGGCAGAGCGGATCTTCGGAGATCTGGAGGGCCTTCGCGGGTGCGTCGCTGAGCGGCGTAACGGTCGCGGCTACTCTGTCTCAGAGCGTCATCTCGTCGATGACCGTCATGAGCTTTGCGGGAGTGAACACCTCCGGCACGAATGGATTAGGGGCGATTGGGGCGGTCGGCAGCAAGAGTGCTGCCACTGGTGCGCCGACCGCATCGCTCGTCAGTACGGCGAACAATTCGTGGGTAGTCGGAGTTGGGAACGACTTCGATAATGCTGTTGCAAGAACGGTGGGCGCAGGACAGACGCTGCTGCACCAATATCTGGCACCGACCGGCGACACGTACTGGGTCCAGATGCAAACCAGCCCGGTTCCCGTCGCCGGGACTACGGTATCCATTAACGACACAGCCCCCACAACGGACCGATTCAACCTGAGCATCTGTGAGATTCTCCCAGCTGCTGTGAGCAGTCCATCATGGAGCATCTCGGGCAGCGTTAGTCCCCCAGCGAGCGGGGGCGGTTCAACTGTTACGTTAAGCGGCGCGGCCAGTGGAACGAGCGTTGCCGATGCGAACGGGAACTACACGTTTGCTGGAGTAGCGAACGGCTCATACACGGTCACGCCTGGCAAAACGGGGTATACGTTTAGTCCCGTCAATCAGGCAGTCACCATCAACGGAGCAAATCAGACTGGAGTCAATTTCACGGCTCAAGGGACGGGTCCAACGTGGAGTATCTCGGGCAGCATTAGCCCTGCTTCAGGGGGAAGCGGCGCAACGGTTGCGTTGAGCGGGACCGCGAGCGCGAACAGTCTCGCCGATACTAAAGGCAACTATATGTTTTCAGGTTTGGCGAACGGTCCCTATTCGGTTACACCCATCAAAAGCGGGTATACCTTCAACCCTGTAAATCAAGCGGTCACGATTGGCGGTTCCGACATCAGCGGAGTCAATTTCACAGCTATCGCGCCGTCAAATTCGATCACGCTGGATGTGAACAAATCTCAAGACGGAGCAGTGGCGGCAACGACGATTGCCAGCCCTGCCTTCTCAACCGCAACAACGAACGAGTTGCTGCTAGCCTTTGTTTCTACGGACTATCTAGGCGGCACGAATACGACTGTGACGGGCATCTCTGGAGCAGGGTTGACGTGGACGCTGGTGCAGAGAACCAATGGACAGAGTGGCTCTGCTGAGATCTGGAGAGCTTTCGCGGCATCGACCCTGAACAATGTGACGGTCACTGCGAGTTTGTCTCAAAGTGTCATCTCTTCGATCACTGTCATGAGCTTTTCGGGCGTCAGCACTGCAGGTACAAATGGATCTGGGACGATTGGAGCGGTCGGCAGCAAGAGTGCTGCCACAGGTGCGCCGACCGCATCGCTGGTGAGCACAACGAACAACTCGTGGGTCCTTGGAGTCGGGAACGACTTCGATAATGCGATTGCGCGAACCGTGGGCACGGGACAGACCTTAGTGCATCAGTATTTGACACCTACCGGTGATACATACTGGGTCCAGATGCAGACCAATCCGGTTCCCGTGGCCGGGACCACTGTCACTATCAACGATACGGCGCCGACCAAAGATCGTTTCAACCTGAGTATCGTCGAGATCCTCCCTGCTAGCGGCGGTGTAAATTCGACTCCCCCACGGTGTCGATGACATCACCGGCTCAAGGCGCGCAGTTGTCGAGTCTGGTGACGGTCTCTGCGACGGCTTCAGACACAATCTCTGTCGCCGGGGTTCAGTTCCTGCTCGATGGAGCATCACTAGCCGCCGAGGTCACCAGTCCTCCTTATTCCATTACCTGGGACACGACGACGGCGACCAACGGTTCACATACGCTTTCGGCTCGCGCACGTGACAGTGTGGGGCTCACCACGACCTCAGCTTCAGTCGCAGTCACGGTCAACAACTCCGCAAACGCATCGCTCGTCGGAAGCTGGTCTTCGGCGGTGAAAACTCCAGCTGTCGCAGTAAATCTTATTCTCCTGAGAAATAACAGGGTGCTTTTCTATCAGGATGGCACGACGCCAACGGTTTGGGACTACGTGGCTGGCACGTTCACGAACGTTCCCATGTCAGCAGACCTCTTCTGTTCTGGACATGCCCTGATGTCTGACGGCAGAATTCTCGTTGTCGGGGGATATGGTGAGAGCGGGACAACCTTCGGCATCAAGAATGCAGAGATCTTTGATCCGACGAATTTGACCTGGACCCCCATACCCGGCATGCAGTACCGGCGTTGGTATCCAAACGCAACCACACTTTCGGATGGTCGAATTCTAGTAGTAGCCGGTTGGCAGACCAGTGCAAATACCAATGCAGGGATCTCGGAGATCTATAGTCCGGCGACGAACACCTGGACATCTCTGACGAATGCTAACAACCCCTTTGAGACCTATCCATTTATGTACCTTCTGCCTGATGGAAGAGTCATCCATATTGGCGGCTCGGAGTTTGCCACCGACACAGACATACTTGATCTCACAACGACTAGCTGGTCCGTGGTTGATCCCAACATTGTCGATGGTGGTAGCGCGACGATGTACATGCCGGGCAAGTTCATGAAAGCTGGCAGCGCCGCTGACAGCCAGAACGTCGGAGCTTCCTCAAACACGACCTTTGTGCTGGATATGACCAAACCCTCGCCCGCATGGCACCAAACAGCATCGATGGCCTATCCGCGCAGTTTCTTCAACCTCACGATGCTGCCCGACGGCACCGTTCTGGCAACCGGTGGAGAGACTGACAAGAATGGTGGAGATATTAGTAAAGCGGTTTATGCGGCGGAACTGTGGTCGCCACTGACGCAGACATGGTCAACCATGGCCTCGATGCACACTCCCAGGGAATATCACGGCACGGCCCTGCTTCTACCAGACGGAAGGGTGTTGGAATCGGGGATGGGGGCTGACTTTGGAAATGTTCCTAATGAGGAGAGCGCTGAGTTCTACTCGCCGCCCTATCTCTTCAAAGGCGCCAGGCCGACAATTAGTCAGGCGCCCAGCCAAATACAATATGGCTCGAATTTCTTTGTGAGCACACCCGACGGCGGGACAATAGCGAGCGTCGCACTTATTCGAAGTGGTGCCGTGACACACTTCTTTGATCAGAATGAGCGCTACGTACCGCTAACCTTCACACAAACCAGCGGGGGCCTCACCGTCACAGCGCCTGTCGACGCGAATCTTGCTCCGCGTGGCTATTACATGCTGTTTATCGTGAATAGCGCAGGTGTTCCGTCGGTTGCGCCGTTTGTTCAGCTGCCATAGAGAGTCCATAGCTCTATGCGCTTACCCTGAGACCAAAGGAGAAACCGTGAAGGCATCGCTACTCACCACCCTGGTTCTGGTTTTGATGACCCAGGCGACGCGTGCTCAGCAGTTCCACATGGGCGCACCGGTGTCCGATTTCACCTTACATGACATGAACGGTCGTTCTCTGAACTATCGGGCACTAAGAGGTAAGGTGACCGTCGTGATGTTTTTTCTACACGCTGTCCGATCTCCAACGCATTCAACTTTCGACGAAACACCGTTTACAGAGATTTCCAAAACCGCGCGAAATTTGTCGTGGTGGACTCCAACTCCAATGAATCGCTCGAGGAGGTGCGAGCATACGCCAAGGAGGTTGGATTCGACTTCCCGGTATACATGGATGTGAATAACCAGGCGTCAGACCGTTTCGGAGTGTTGGCGACTACAGATACATTTGTCATGGATTCATCCGGCGTTATGAAGTACCACGGATATATAGAGGACGCGCTGAATCCGGAGCGGACCACGAAACAAGGGCTGAGACTTGCCATTGAAGCGGTGCTTGAGGGCAAACCAGTCCCAATGGCCGAATCGAGAGCCCGCGGATGCGCGATCCGGCGCTCAAAGCCGCAGTAGATAGAAAATCGGAATTGCGAAATGTCCATGCCAGCGCCTGCCGCCTCCGTCTCATTGTGTACCGACAGCCGATTCACGACCTTGCTACATCGCTGCATGCAGATCAGGTTCGGATGTTCTGCAGCGACACTCTTGTACATACGTCTCGTTTCGATGGCAATGCGGCTACTGCGAATCCTCTGCATCCACGCAGTGCTTCAAGAAATCCTGAAAGAACCAAGAAGCCTCCGTTTCCGAGAGAGTTCTTTAAACCGTGCACCAGGGCGATCATTCTTTGTTCTCCTCGTTTGAGCAGCTTGCAGCAAAACCCATGCTTTGCGAAAGCTTTCCCGCAGCAGATCGACTATTACATGGTGGAGCAGGGCGGTGAACGTCATTTCCCTGTTTTCCCTTGCTGCTCTCCCCACTGCCGCCAGCCCCTGTGACACGCCTACCCCGTTCTGTGTCGGGCGCGTGCAAGCCTGATGAGTGTACTCCTTGATCAGCGGCCTTCCCTCCTCACTCCGCCGACTCCCAGACCTGATGATCGGCTTCATTGGCTCGATAGAGTGGACGCCCGCCGTGGCGCGCCACCTCCCGGCTCACCGTCGAGACAGCCCGCTGCAACCCTTTGGCTATCTCCCGAATCGAGGAACCGGAAGCAATTCCTCGTGAGATGTCTTCCCGCTCGGCCACCGTGAGCGTTCGCAGCGAGCGCCGACGAGCGGCCGGAACTATCCCGCCGCGCTGCGACAACAAGAACTGAATGGAGCCATGGTCCTTGCCCAAGGCGCGCCCAATCTCATGCAACGACTCTCCCGCCTTCCAACGGCGCCACATGTCGATCCTCTGCTCCGCGGAAAGCCTGTCCCGTTTTCCTTGTGCCATAAAACACCACCTTTAGAAAATGAATTCATATCAGATGGTGTTGCACCGACCGGTTGAGACCGCCTCGTTTTACGTGCATTACAAAAGCAGAATGATTACTTCCGTATTGCCGACCAACCGGGAGTTAAGTGACGAGAAGCTCGTTTATGACGACTAACCTGCGTGGTTAATCTGACTCCTCCCCTGAAATACTGAGACCGCGCTCCCATGTAGCGCTTGCAATAGCTGATTGAGGGGAATGCTTTAAGGCCAGAGCATGTCCCAAGTTTGAATTGGCACTCATGTGGACTACTCGGGGTTACCACCCAAGACGACATCCCATCCGATAAGGAGTGCTGGCCATCGCAAGGCGTCATCAACAAGCATCTCACCAACCACTGGGAAACCTTGGTGCGAAGCCATGTGATCGCACTCGCGCCGCCGGCGACCTAATTCCGCGGCCTGCCCAGCCACAACAGCGAGTTCTCGAAGAGCGTGCGTATCTCCGGAGTGCTCATCACCTTATCGCCGTGGCCCATATTCAGATACAACATCCTGAATTTCTTGTTTGTCCATACCAGCGGGCAATCTCCCGAGAGCAGACGATCTTTGAAACCCAGCGGATAGTTCGAAGGATCCAGCGTCACTAACACCTTCACAGCGGGATTCGCCCGCGCGGAGGGCTTCCACACATACCACTCGTTCGCAGGCGCCACAAAGCTGCGCGGTAATCCCTTCACTACCGGATGTGTCGGGTCATCAACGTGGAGCGTCGCAGGAAGGGGAGGCCAGTTGTTCGCGAAGAACATCGCCCCGCCCAAGAAGTCCACAAACCAGCGCCACGTGGTGCTGCGGTCGTTATAGCCCGAGACGTGGGTTCCCATCCATCCACCCCCATTGCTCATATAGCTCTCGAACGCCGCGCGTTCCTCCGTAGTGTCAGGTTGTCCGTTCAGCCACACCACCACTTGCGTCTTCGCCAGAGTCTCCGGGTTCATCTCCTTCCAGTCTGTGGTTGCGCGAAACTCGAAGTGGCCGCGCACCGCAGCCTCGGTAAAGAACTCAATCGCCTGGCGTGCAAAGTCCGAGTGATCCACCTCGCCCTCCGTAGTCCAGAACGCGAGTACGCGGAACGGTGCATTCTGCGCATGTGCGCTCGACATCACCGCAAATGCGATGGCAAAAATTGCAACCGCTCTCAGATATATGCGCATTCCTTATTCCGCCGCCCAGTGAATTGCATTCAGAAACAGCTCTTGGAAGTTCGCGTTGCCCAGCAGCTCTCCGTGATGGCCGAACTGGAAGTAGACGTTCCGGGCCTTGTAGTGTTCATTACTCCACACGACCGGGTGATCCCCCATCTTTACCTCACGCACCGGCTGATAACTGCCTTCGTCCACGTTTGCCAGCACATGCACACTCGGCCGCGGAGACCGGTCGTACGTGTACCACTCGTCGTTCTCGATCACAAAGCTCTTCGGAAGTCCCTTCATTACCGGATGCCTCGGAGCCTCCACATGAACCGTGCCCGTCGCAAACTCTGGAATATAGCTCTTGAACTGGATCCGGCCCATGAAGTCGTAAAAGAACGGCGACATCTCGAACCCGTCGAACTTCCCCAGCAGGGTTGCATGATGAAACCCGACATAGCCGATCGTTCCTAGGTCCATTGCCTTCTTGAACGCGGCCTCTGCCACCGGCGTCCACCGGTACGGCGGATAATTCAACTGCACGAACAGCTTGTGCTGCGCCAAATAATCATCCGTGATCGGATCTGTCGTGCGAATATAGTCCACCGCGAACCCTTCCTTCGCCCCCGTCTTCTCCAGGAACTCGAGCGCGGCATCCACAAAGCCCTGGTGCAGCCCATTGCCGGCTTCCGCCAGCGCAATCACGCGGTACCGAACTGGCGCCGCGGACTGTGAGCGCGAGGGCGCCGTCGAGAAGAACGCCAGCATCAGAAGCGCAGCGAAACGGAAGTTGCGGAGACGTGGCATAGGGTCGGCGGTTCTGTCTCAATCGATTCGGTTCTGGGTGTAGGAATCCATACTAACCGCGAATCCTGCGGCGCGCCGCCTAGCCTAGCTGCTATCGTGTTGTTGCCATGACATCTCGCCTTCGCCTCTCCTTCTGGGCCTTCACCGCATTCCTCCTGGGAGGCTGCGCGTGTGGAAGTGCCTGCGCTCAGGCGCTCACGTCCGTTCCACCCCTCGGAACTCTCATCTCCGAACGTGGCATCGTGCTCAACGCCACCGCGCATAAGATCTACGCTGTCGATCAGGCCCACGGAGCCGTGGTCGTCATCAACAGCCGGACCGGTGTAGCCAGAAGCATCCCCACCGGCGCGCATCCCGGCGCCATCGCCGTTAACAACGCGACCAATCGTGTCTACGTGGTGAACTCCGGCGCCGGCAATGTAAGTGTCATCGATGGCTCCGTTGATCAAGTCGCCGGCATCATCAAAACGGATCGCCGGCCCTACTACATCGCTGTCAACGAAGCCACCAATAAGGCGTACGTCTCCAACACCTTCAGCAAGGTGATGACCGTGCTCGACCTGTCCACCGATACTCCCAGCGACTGGGCCGTCGGATCCGGAGACGCCGTCGCCGTCGATTCGAAAAACGATCAAGTTTATCTGCTAGGGTACGAAGATCCCAATCTCCGCATCATGAACGGAGCGACCGGCGAGGTCACCCGTGAGCCTGTCGGAGGCATCCATGCCTGGGCTCCGGCCATCGATCAAGGAATCCGCAAGCTATATGTAACCAGAGTTGGTTCTGCCGACGTGCTCGTCGTCGATCTAGAGTCACCCGCACACACGGTCATCAAGGTCGGCAACTATCCCTGTGCGATCGCGGTGAATCCGAAGACCCATATGGCCTACGTTACCAACTACGCCGACAACACCGTTAGCGTCATCGACGGAGTCAGCGGCACAGTCAGAGGCACGATTCCGGTCGGCAGCCATCCGCAATCCGTCGCGGTCGATCCCAACAGGAATCGGGTGTACGTGGGCAACATGCAGGGCAACAACATAAGTGTTATCGACGCCTCACGCATGAAGGTCATTCAGACATTGCCCGCAGGCAGTCACCCTTACGCGGTCGTAACCGACCCCGAGACCGGCGCAGTCTACGCGGGCAATATGCTCGATCCAGAGAACTCGGAAGCCCCTGTCTACACCGCCGTCATCGCCGCGAAAGCGACAAAATAGCCATCCCCTCGCACGATCAACATTAAAGTTTATCCCGTCGCTGTCCGGCCATAGGGCCGTCCCTCACGACCGTCTCTCACGAATGATATGAGGTGCAAGCTATCGCATCTATCGCGCTACTCCACGTTCCATAAATCCTACTAAGTAGGCTTGTAGGATGTTACGGTCACTCCCGGATTACGGGCTATACGGAAGTTACTCTCCTCCTTGATCGGCTAGCTGGTAACTTCCTGTTTGCCGAACACTCAGAAGCTATCCGGCTACCACGTCTAAGCGCATCGAGCAGAGCCCAACTCTATATGATCGGTGATGGAGGTGGGCGAAATGCATATCGGCCTTGTTGGGGGGATCGGCCCTGGAGCGACGGATTTTTACTATAGGCGATTGATTTCCACGTTCGCCAGGAAGAACGCTACGCTCGAGTTGACCATTGTGCACGCCGACACGCCAACGCTCTTGAACAATCTGGCCAGGAATGACGCCGTTGCGCAGACCGCCATCTATACCCGACTCACGAACCGCCTTGCTTCGGCAGGGGCCAAATGTGTCTGCGTCACATCGATTGCAGGACATTTCTGCATCGATGACTTCAAGGCTGTATCCCCGCTTCCGGTCGTTGATATGATCGCCGAAGTGAGCCGGGCCATCGAAACGCGCGGGCTGAAGCGGATCGGAATTATTGGAACTCGCACCGTGATGGAGACACGCTTTTACGGACGCATCGCCAGTGCGGAGATCGTTCCGCCAAGCAAACCGGACTTGGACGATGTGCATCAAGCATACATTTCGATGGCCGAGTCGGGCTTTATGACTGAGGATCAGCGTTCGATCTTCAATGCCGCGAGCCACCGTCTGCTCGGGGACCAGGGTGTGGAGGCGATCATGCTTGGAGGTACCGATCTCGCGTTGGCCTTCAACGAACAGACTGCCGAATTCCCGCTGGTCGACTGTGCAGGCATTCATGTCGATGCGATTGCACGGTTGGCGATCGCTTGAGGAGTCTGAAATCCTGCGTCCTAGGGAACAACAAGATCCATTTCCTGCCAGGACGGCCGGGCTGGGCTTGCGCGGCGAAGCTCAAGATCAGTATCGCTGCCAATGAAATCGCGCAAGCGAAGCCTTTTGACTTTTGCTGGAACCAGCGTCGTTTGCTCTCCGGTTGCCTACTGCACGGTAAGTCTGACGGTATTGGTCTGCTGCAGCGATCCGCTTGTTGCAGTCACCGTCAACGCGTAAGTCTGGGGTTCATCCAGAGAGAAGCCGACACCGGAACCGCAACCCGTGATTGTAGCTAGTCCCACCAGTCCCCCTATGAGCAAGACCAACATCAATAGTCGTGTATCCAGCCTCCGCCGCAGCTTGTTGTTGACGACGAGCGGCAGTAGCAACAGAGACAGCATCGCTGGAACCTTGCCGCCGCCCAGCGGACTGGAGGGCGTCCGGTTGTGTGCCGTCGCAGCTTCTGTTTGGATGGTCATCGTCACTGTCTGTGCGCCTCCATTGACCGGAATGGTCGACGGGGTGAAGCTGGCTGTCGTTCCCGGTGGCAGGCCTCCAATGCTGAACGTCACCGGACCTGCGTAGTTCACCGAGTCTGGCGAAACGGAGAACGTATACGCCGCCACGTTGCCAGGCGCCACTGTCAGCGCATTCGCTCCAGTGCAGGCGAAGGTGAATTGCAGCGCTCCCACGACCACGGTCACTCCTGCGGCAGGAGTCGAACTCGCGACGAAGTTGATATCGCCGGAGTAACTGGCCGTAAGGACGTGCGTCGTGCCAGGCGAAAGCATCGGATTCGTGGAGGCGACTCCGCCACTTAGTGTCACCGTCTGTAGCGCCGTGCCGTTGTCGAAGAATGTCACAGTGCCCGTCGGCGTGCCGCTGGTCGTGGAAAGCACGGTCACTGTCAGTGTGCCCGCCTGGTTTGCGTTGACCGACGGACTGCTCGTTGTGATGCCGGTTGTTGTGGGTGCCTGTGTAACTGTCAGCGCTCCATCCGCCGTCGTCACAGTGTAGTCACCCACCTTAGCGCCAGAAGCCGTGGGAACAATCACGTAGCTGCCGACTGGTGATATGGGTGTTGCTGTAGTTGTGAAGCTCTCGCTGAACATGTCACTCGACTTCGCGCCCAGTACTGTGCCGGTGAACATCGGGTTCGCTGCACCATAGAGCCTTGTCGCGTTATTCGCTGTCACCTGCAATCCTGTTGCGGCAACAATGAAGCTCGCGGTTTTGGTGCCGGCGGTGTAGTTGACGTCGGCCGCCTCGGACGCCTGCAGCGTAACGGTGCCAATACCCGTTAGCGTTAACATCGAGCCTGAGACAGTTGCTGGGCCACTCGTCACCGTATAGGTAAACACGCCGGTCGAGTTCGAGCTCGCACTCACACTGAACGCGGCGGCGCCATAGCTCTGGTTCGGCACGGTGAAGCTAATCGTGGGTGCCACCATGGTTACCGTGAAACTCGCGCTCACCGGTGTCGCTGCGGCAAACGTAGTGTTGCCTGCTTGTGTGGCCTGGATGGTGCATGTACCTGCCGAGACCAGATTCACCGTCGATCCGGAGACAGTGCAGACCGTGGGGATCGTTGAGGCGAAGGTTACCGGTAGCCCAGAACTCGCTGTTGCGCTCACGTTGAACGCGGCAGTTCCAAAGGGCTGATTTGGCAGTGGCCCAAATGTAATCGTCTGCACCTGCTCCATAATGTCGATCGCGGCACTCGCTGTCAGCGCGGCTGGTTGAATATTGGCTCCCACGCCGGTAATAGGTATGTTCACCGAGAGCGTGTTGTCGCCCGCCGTTGTAATGATGAGGTTGTTGAAGCTCGCACCCATGCCACTGGCAGTGGTCGCAGGCCCCAGCCCGGTGACTGTGCTCGAGGCTCCACTGAAGAGAAGCGTAATCGGTACGCCGCCGATACTCTGGTTGTTTTCGGTCAACGAGACCACTGGAGCGGGACTGGAGACGGCTATGCCCACCACACCGTTGTAGCTGCCGCTACTCGGAACATTTGTGAACTGAACCGACTGGTAGTTGGTCTGGACTGCGCCCGCATCCACGCAGACCGTCGGTGTCTCATTGATCGAATAGTTGGTCGTGCGCGCAAAACCGCGCTGATCGGTAGTTAACCTCAGGGGAAGCAATGCGGCAGATCCAGCGCAGATAGCTGCGCTGCCCGGCAACGGCAGCATCGTTTGTACGGGGCCTCCGTAGTTGCCCAGCGGAGCCAGCATTGGGTCGCCATCGACAGTCTGTGTGTTGCTCGTGCAGGAAGCACAGTCGTCTTCTGCGCCCCCGGCATCAAGATTGTTGAAGAACATGTTATAGCTGAGGTTGGCGGTAGCGATATTGGCAACGCCCGCTCCAACCGAGCCGGAATTGCCTACGAAGATGTTATTGGTTGCGGTCACCGCCCCGCCAAAGCCAAAAATGGCTCCCCCTCCAGCGATGCCGGAGGAGTTGGCGCTGAACGTGCTATTACGAATCGTGGCCGTTCCGCCGTCGTTACAAATGGCGCCCCCATTGTTGGAGAAATTGGCGCTGAACGTGCTGTCGTCTACCGTGAGCGTGCCACCGTTGTCGATTGCGCCGCCAACACCGGTGTCGTCCAAGCTGGACGAATTACCGATAAAGCTGCTCGCGCTCACCACCAGGGTGCCGGAGTTACTAATTGCCCCACCTGCGTTGCCTGCCGTGGAATTGTCGTTGAAGCTGCTGTTGGTCACGGTCAGCACGCCGTTGTTCGAGATGCCGCCGCCGGGTCCAGTGGTATTGCCTTTCGCGATTGTCAGCCCCAAAAGAAACAGTTGCGCTCCGGAGTTGACCGTAAAGATGCTCCCAACTGTTGTCGATCCGCCACCAGAGAGGGTGAGGCTGCCCGCGCCCGGCCCAGCCATGGCGATCTGGCCGGTTAGTGATGGCAACGGAGTGAGAAGCAGAATCGTTCCGGTGACACCGGAAGAGAAGCCAACGTCGGCGAATCCATCGGTGTTAGCCAAGCCGATGGCGGCGCGCAGCGACCCGTTGCCTGAGTCGGCAGTGGTGCTCACCAGCACGTAGTTAGTCTGCACCGCCCCGCATCCACACAGGAGGAGACCAAGGAAACCCACGCTGGTCGGTGGTGGTACCCGAAGGAACCAACGTTGCTGAGCCAGCGCAGGTGGCTGAGCTGCCGAGTTGCGGCAGCATCGTCTGCGTATCCCCGCCGTAGTTGCCCAGTGGCAGCAGCTTGGGATCGGTAGTCGTTGCGTTGGTATTGGAGGTACAGCTGCTGCAGTCATCTTCTCCGACACCAACGTCCTGGTTATTGAAAAAACATTGTCGCTGGCATTGACGATCGAACCTCCAGCGAGAGTTAGGCTCTGATTCAAGATGGCGCCGCCAACGGCTGCCGCGGAATTGCCGGAGAAGGTGCTGTTGATCACCGTCACCACCGACGCAAAGGAGGCGCCGACCGAGCCGGTTTGGTTGTAGATTGCACCCCCAGCCGCGGCGGAGTTGCCGCTGAAGGTGCTGTTGATCACAATTAACGCGGCTGTAGAAGAGGGACCCGATACGTTGAAGAGGGCACCCCCAGCCGCAGCGGAGTTGCCGTTAAAGGTGCTATTGCTCACTGTTAGCGTGCCGACGTTGGTAATAGCACCACCATCCCCCTGACTGCCCAGCGCGGAATTATTGGAGAATGTGCAACCAGTCACCGTTAGCGTACCGAAGTTGGTGATGGCGCCGCCACCGACGGGATCGGTTCCATTGGCAATGGTCAGCCCGGAGATGCTCGCATTCGTCACCGCGCTACGGAAGGCAAAGACCGCAACCTGATTCGCCCCGGAGATGGTTAGGGTACTCACGCCCGGCCCCTGAATGGTCACGTTGTTGTTGATCGTCAGCGTGCTCGCCAACGTGATGGTACCCTTAAGCCCGTTACTGAAAACGATCGTGTCGCCGGAGTTGGCAGCGGAGAGGGTAGCACGTAGTGATCCCGCTCCGCTGTCGGCCAGTGTAGTCACCGTATCAGTGGAGGCGTATGCGCTGGCGGCAAATAAAAGCATTATTCCGGCCACGATGGCCCGCAGAGGGCGTTTGCTATGGCGGCGTAGCAAAAGGCTGGCAGACAAGGCAAAACTCAGAAGCGAATGCTGAGCTAGAGTCGAATGGGATGTGGCCACGATGATGGAATCCTCAGCAGAAACGAACGAAGTGTAATGTAAGTCGATGTGCAGCAGTAATTTCTGGCCAGCAGGCCGCTATATACACATTGTGCACGAAATCGTGCAGGCATTCTTCCGGCATCCCCTGGCGCGGGCGGACGGCCGTTTTCGCAAAGGCAAGACATCGCTTGCGAAACACGACGCCTCCCTCTTGGGATATTCAATTCTTTTCGTTCGATGTAGGTGATCCATAGGGCAGCTTAGCCAGAAGCGGAGCGATCTTTGCGATCCAAGAAGGATGATCGTGAGATAGGGATCTTGCATACTCCAGCGATTCTCTATCCCCTCTTTCGATCAAGAGGCTGACGTAGCTTTCCAGGCTGATTTGACTCCACGGCGAAAGCGTCCGCCGTCCGCTGTCTGCGAAGTACCACTTGCCGAAAAGCGTCCAGGGATCACTTTCACTCGAACTGAGAAGCTGCGAGCGAAGAGCGTGGATCTTCGCAAGATCGGGCAAAAGGCTCTGGTTATAGTTGGTTTGAGTCGCAGCAAAGTCGGCCAGGTCAAGCGCCCAGGAGGGAGGCACTTCGTGGGGAGGCATGTCCAGAATCTCAAGTGACGATCCATCTACCGCAAGCAGGGAAAGTCCATTGGGGCTGAATACAGCAAAATGCTCATTCCCATGGCCGCGAATCGGAAGGTGAAGCCTGTCTCCGGTGCGCGCATCCCACACTCGTATTGCTCCATCTGCAGCCACCGTTGCGACGAGGCGACTGTCCGGGCTGAACGATGCTCTTTCGACAGGGGCAGGATGTTGCAATGGAGGCGTGATTGGCTGACCAGTGTTTGCGTTCCATACGCGTGCTGTGTGGTCCAACGACGCAGTGACAACATTCGAACCGTCGGGACTGAAAGCTGCCGATTCTACAGCGAAGCCATGACGAAGAATCACGCCTGTGGGTGCGCCGGTTGCTGCGTCCCATATCTGAGCAGTCTCGTCACCGGACGCCGTAAGGATGTTCTTATCGTCGGGGCTAAAACGAGCGCTCAAGACGATATTTTTATGCCTAAGAGGTTTCAGCAGATGTGAGCCCGTGCGAGGGTCCAGGAGATCGGCTTTGTTATCGCCTGTTGCCACCAATAACTGGGAACCGTCGCGGTTGAAGCTAATGCCGTAGACTTCCTCGTGATAAAGAACAACGGGGGACTGGGGCTGGCCGGTGACCGCATTCCACGTACGCAGTTTGCCGTCGTCGGTCCCGGCCGCGATCATCTTGCCGTCACGGCTAAAGCTGACGCAGAGCACCGATCCGTGTACCTCGAGGGAGTCGGTGATCGGTTTTCCGCTGACGGCGTCCCATACTCTTACCTCACTTTCCGAGCTCCCGGTTACGACATGTCTCCCGTCGGGACTGAAGGCAGCGGAGATGACTGCGTCGTCATGCTGAAGAGGCTGGGTGAGTTGCGAGCCTGTGCGTGCATCCCACAGCCGCGCCGTGTGGTCAGCTGAAGCTGTGAGGATCTTCGTTCCATCGCTGCTGTAGCCTGCGTAGGTGATCGTCGCGGTATGCCCGTGCAGCTTGAGCGGAGTATTCGCGCGTTGTTCTGTCAAAAGTTCGAAGATCAGGGACGAAGCCGGATTGTCCCGGGGTTGCAGACGAAGACTGTCTGCCAGCAATCTCAAAGCTTCTGGTTTGCTTCCGTCATTGGCCAGTTCTAATGCCTGAAGATAATCCACGTATGCACGGCTAACCGTCGATCCGTCCGTGTTGCTGGAGGTGATCTGGGCCGGAATCACGCCGCTTGTCAGAAATACAGAGAGTACCAAAACAGACGTGGGGAGCAAACCCTGTTGCCGTGATCGATCATGGAGACAAAACATCAATTCCTCTTGAGCGTTATCGTTTCTTTAGCAAAGTCAAACCGAGGGCCTGCAATATTTCCCGCAGGCCCTCGGAAGACGGTTGACGGTGAGGTCATCTGTTTAGGTGCTATCGAATCTCAATGCCGTTCACCATAGGCTGGTCGTGCGCACCGTTGGAGAAAGCAATGACAATCTGACCGTTGACGGGTGTGATGTTGGCGAAGCTCTGAACGACCGCGGTGAAGTTGGCATTTCCGGCAGCCGCAAAGATATCAAAGTTCGTCAGCACCTGTGTTCCATTGATCGATACGTTGAACTGTCGGGAGTTCGCCGTTGGGAAGAAGAGTTCGGCGAAGTGGAGAACCACCGTGTAGGTTCTGGTGGCCGACAGGTTGGGGATCGTGTATGTAACGCCCCCTGGTGAGCATCCGCATACACCGCAGCAGGCGCGGCTATATTCGCGATCGCTGCGGGTATGGTGATGGAATGGCCTGGAGCATCATTGTTGCCGCCAACAAAGTCGGTATCGCCGATGAAGCTGCCAACTACCATCGAGCTGCCGGCATTGATCGCAATCACATCCGCAGACGCAGCCGCAGTTGACGTGGAAACCTGCTGCGAAGGCGGTGAAAGCACTCCGGCACCGTTCACCGCTTCGACTACGTAGTAGTACATGGTCGAAGGGGTGAGAGTCGTATCGGAAAAGCTAGTTGCTGTAAGGTTATTTGCGATCTGGGTAGCCGCAGACGGTGCGAAGCCCGCGGTGGTGCTCCTGAAGACCGTGTATGTGACTCCCGAACTAACGCTCGCTGTCCAACTCAGATTGACTATGTTTGACGAGCCAGTTGAGGCTGTCAGGGCTGTCGGGGCGGACGGTACGGCCGGTCCTCCTGTCTGAATCTCAATGCCGTTCACCATAGGCTGGTCGTTCGTGCCATTGGTGAAAGCGATGACGATCTGACCATTCACAGGAGTTATGTTGGGAAGGGTCTCGACAGCCGCCGTGAAGCTAGCGTTTCCGGCAGCCGCAAAGATATCGAAGTTCGTCAGCACCCGCGCTCCGTTGATTGACACGTTGAACAGGCGAGAGTTCGGTTTCGTGAAGAACAGTTCCGCAAAATGCAAGACCACGGTATAGGTGTTGCCTGCTGCCAGGTTAGGGACGGTGTAAGTGACGCCGCCTTGATGAGCATCTGCATACACCGCAGCGGGCGCAGCTATACTTGCGATCGGCGTGGGTATAGTGATGGCATGGTTTGTTGCATCATCGTTGCCGCCGGTGAAGTCCGTATCAGCGACGAAGGTTGCGTTGTTGGCGGAGTCGGGGACTGCTGTGGCACTGCCCGCATTGATTGCGATGACTTCAGTTACCCCTGAAGCGGCTAGCGTTTGTGTTGAGGCCTGCAGCGATGCTGCAAACCCGGCTCCGTTGACTGCTTCTACCACATAAAAGTAGGTCGTAGAGGCGGTGAGGCCCGTGTCTGAGTCGGTGGTGGCTGTCAGATTTTGTGCGATCTGATTGGCCGCCGTGGGAGTAAAGCCAGAGATGGTACTCCGGAAGACCGAGTATGTAACTCCCTGCGTGGTGCTCGCCGTCCAACTCAGATTGATCTGGCTTGACGATACTGCAGTCGGTGTCAGATTTGTAGGTGCAACCGGCAAGACCGGGGCAGCATTGCTAATGGTCAGGCTCAACGTTGCTGAGCCCGTCTGGCCGGTGGAGTTGGTGGCTGAGAGTGCGATGCTGAACGACCCGCTCGCTGTAGGCGTACCTGAGATGATTGCACCGTTGAGGCTGAGACCCGCAGGTAGAGCAGTAGCGCCGAAGCTTGCGGCGGTTGGGTTCGACGTGATCGTGTAACTGAACGGCTGGCCGACCGTTGCTGTTGCGGTCGAAGAGCTGGTAATGACGGGCACCGCAGCGTTCACGGTCAAGCTCAGTGTTGCTGAGCCCGTCTGGCCGGTCGAGTTGGCGGCCGACAGCGCGATGCTGAACGACCCGGTTGTTGTTGGTGTACCCGAGATGACTGCGCCGCTAAGGCTCAAACCCGCAGGGAGGCCAGTGGCGCTGAAGCTCGCAGCGGTTGGGTTGGACGTAATGGTATAGCTGAAAGGCTGTCCTACGGTCGCCGTCTCAGTGAGAGGGCTATTGATGACCGGCGTCGTAGGCGGCGGAGTCGAGCCCGGAGTGAAGGAGCCGAAAACGTAAAACTCGTTGATCTGGTATCCAAACGGCGCGTTGACGCGAACAGTTCCATTCATACGGAAGAACTCGGCTGTGACTGGGGGCAGGTCGTTGTAGGACTGTAGTTTGTTGTTGGCGCCGTTGTTTGCGGTGGCCATGTTTTGCCAGCCGGTGGAACAGGCTCCTGAGGTACTGTTGACCGTGCCGGTGCAGGCATCGATGGTGTACACCAGAGCGGCAGAGCCGCCCCACTGAATGGCGAATCCATCGACTGTTGCAGGCGATCCGAGATCGACATAGATAAACGATGGGTCTAGACCTGGAACGCCCGTGTTGGAGTTTCCATTGGGTGCATGGATCGTCTCCCAGTTGTCATTCACATTGTTATCGAACGCGTTTGCCTTCACATTGCCGCCGTTGCTGCTGGTAGCGAACGCTGGCTTGAAGAAGGCCAGGTTCGTGTCGCCGGGCGCAGTCCAAGCCGCAGATTGGTTCTGTGTCACCACGGTCACGTCGTTGGCATCGATGACACCGTCTCCATTCAGATCGAAGATGGCATTCGCCGTATTAACCGAGCCAGTTTTTTGCAGCGTGACTTCCGCGCTGTCAAAGCCGTCAACATGGTGATCCTGGCTGACGTCGCCGTAAAGAACGTTGAAGGGAATATCCTGCACGGCATTGCTGGTAAGTGTGGTGTTGATGTTCGAGAGGTGGAGGTCCAGAGCCTGCGCATTCGCAACGCCGGTGAGTTGTACCGTCATAATGGTCTGTGTAGGATCGAGCGTTGGTGTTCCTGCCACTCCTGTCACGTTTGCTGTACCGGGCTGGCCTTGAAGAACTGCAGTCGGAGTTGCGGTCAGAGGCGCGGCAAACTGAACCTTGATGGTGTACGTCTGGTGGGCCGGAACGCGTGGTTCAGTAAGAGGCACGGGCGAGGGGAAGAGGGGAACGGCAAGCATCTGCGAACCCGAGGGCTGCAGGGAGCTGGCTTGCAGAACCGGGTCTGCCGTCAGATCGCTTATGTCGCTCTGCGAAAGGGCGCGGTTGTAGATGCGGACTTCGTCGAGATTGCCTGCAAAGCCGTCGACTCCGTTGGGATCGGGGGTTCCGTTCAAGACAGCATTCTGCTCGCCGAACCACAGTTGGCCGAGACCATTTGCATTCTGTGCCGGCGCCGTGTTCGTCTGCTTTACTCCGTTGATGTAGAGATAGCGAACGCCCTTGACGCCGTCCTGCACCAGCGCGACATGCGTCCACGAATCTTCGCTGACGGGGGGCCTACCAGGTCGCCCGCAGGACCACGTGCGACCCAGTTGCCGGCTCCGTTGATGAACAGGCCGTAGAGAGCTCCCCGATCCGCGGACTTCACAATGATGGAGGACTCACCTGGATGCTCTCCATCCGGATCGCCGGCCACATTCAGGCAAAAGACCCAGGCGCTGAGGGTAAAGCTCTGCGAACTGGTGAAATCCAGGTCCGGAGCATCCGCAATGTGCAGAGAATCCGATGTATGAGTGCCATGGAAGGACCACGAGCCATTGATAAGACCACTTGCGATGCCATGGTCTTCATCCGCGGCTTGTGGCTTTGTCGCAGTATGACCGTGTCCTGTCACATCCGCGGAGTTCAAAGATGACGGGTTCGTGACACCCTCGTCGAGAGGCCAGTAGGCGACAAGCCCCTGCTCCTCAAACTGCGCAAGGGTCGTAGCGGAAGCCGTTTGACTGCTCAGCGAATGGCCGGCTGAGTTTGTCGCCTGTACCGTGTAGAAGTACGTCGTGTTGGGGGCCACTGTCTGATCGGCGAAGGAGGTTGCATTATTGGACAGCGGTGGGTTTATGTTCAGGGGTGAGAAGTTGTTGGCATTGCCTGTAGAGCGAAGGACCGTGAAACCTGTGTTATCGGTTCCACTGAAAGACCAGTTCAACGTGATCTGGTTAGCGCTATTGGCCGTCGCGGAGAGTGAGCCAGGTGTCTCTACAGGTGCGCCGGTCGCGACGGGCGCCGGCCCGTACACGAAGAGATAGCCAGGCTTGTTATCCGAAGGTTGAGAGAAGGTGACGGTCTGACCGGCAGTATTTACGAACTGGCCGGTCTGAGTAGGGGGCTGAAAGCAGGAGAAGTAGACCTTGCCGTTATCTACGATCGGCAGTGCCCACGTGGCACTGGCGCACGTTCCGCCTTGCCCATTCGGAAGCGAGGCATTGGCGCTGAAGATCGCGCTCGGGACGTTGTTCGCATCCCAGGCAAAGATGCCGTTGTTGACCTGCCACACGACACCACCGGAGGTAGGGCTGCTAGCCGATATAAAGTTTCCGGAGGTGAACAGGGGCGAACCTTGCGTCGACATGGTTTCACTGGAAGAGATGAAACCTCCCGTCGCTGCATCGAAACCGACCGCGCGCCGGTGGACCGCCGAGCTTGCACCATAGTAAATGGCGCCGTTGAAGTAAGTCGGCGTGTTAAAGATGCCTGCATTCGGTTCGATAATCTGCTGGACAGCGTTGGGGTTTGAAGCGCTTGTATCATTTTGTGTGATTCCGCCAAGATTGGTGCGATCCAGAAGATACATGACGCCAGCTTTGCCGCCGACGAGCATGAGGTTTCTGGTCTCACCGTCGGCTCCAGGCAGAGGCGGCAGCAGAAGCAGGCCGCCTGAACCAAGATCGCGGTCTCCATTGTTGAACGTATTCCATTGGCTTGGCGTAAACCAATGGAAGTTGCTGCTGGAATCCTGAGCGAACGGGACCCTCATCTCGGGCTCCCCGCGGTAGTTCACGATCGTCGTCGGATCGGTGGAAAGGGAGAGCACGCTCATCGCGAAGTCAGTCCCGGTATTGAACGGACCATTGGAGTCGCTGCGGGACAGGTTCTGATTCCAGCTGCCATTGCCGGTTGCGAAGAACAATTGATTGGTATTCGGGTCGAGCGCAGGACTTGCCCCGCCCATCCAGACGCCTGCCTCTTCGTCAGAGCCGGTAGGATGCGTGTTGAATTCCCCTGCAGGGTCATGCTTGCCGGGTTGCTTACGTTGTAGCCCAGGACCAATCCCCAATAGGGCGTCTGATCATTGTGAGAGGCGTATGCGAGATACAAGGTATGGTGAGCACTGTCTAGTGTCAGTGCCGAACGCAAGTGCTGGTGCTCCGGCACGAACGGAATCCTGCCACTCTGGCTGGGGGTGACGATGTCGCAAGTAGTATTCGCGACACATGCCTGTGGCGTGTAGTCTCCATTGAATTCGGGGTCTATGATCGTAAAACCCTTTACATTGCCCGTCTTCACATCAAGCGCGTAAAGCACCTGCATGAATGGCGTCGCGGCGGGAAGGTCCTGCGTGTCTTTGACAGAAACCACGACATAGAGTGTGCCGGTCACCGTATCAATTACCGGTGTCTCTGTGAGTCCCAGAAGCGGGGTGATGTCCGCCGCTCCCTTGATGTCCTCATAGGCCTCTGCCTGACCATTCGGAGTAGGACCATTCTTGTAATTCACCAGCGGCATTACCCACAGATAATTCTGGTTCACCTTGTTGCAACCGTCGGAGGTTCTGTCCCCATCGATCGCGTAAACAGTGCCATTTTGAGTGGCAACATAAACTGCATTGTGTTGGGCACCGTCGGGAAAAGAGCCGGGCAATTTAGTTGATGTCGTCGAAGTGAGATAGAGCGGCTGCGCGTTGACCTGACCATCCACCTGCTCCGCGAACAAGCACGTTACGTTACCAGAGCCCGAGACAAACGCCGGAGTCAGCGTCTGCTCAGTAGGATTTACTCCCGTGTGACTGGTATTCACTTGCCACGTAGTAATGTCCATTTGGGCAGAGGAAAGCCTGCAATTGAACACAATAAAAGCGAACGAGATAACCAGGGCAATAAGCTTATTGAGACGCATTCATAAACTCCTATTGGCGACAAACTGTTGAGAAGGATAAGAAAGAAGAAATAGTTGAAACACCCAATACATCGAGCAAACTTCCCGGTGATTCCACTTCATTGTTCCTGCACAGCGCCGTCTGGTGGTCGCCTCGCGGTCGATCACGGAGGTACCGGTCGGATTGTTTTTGCCCCAGGTGTCCTGCAATTGTCCGAAGGACTGGAGCGTGTCGTAGCTGCCAGCCAGGTTGCGAGTTGACAAGGTCCTGCACGGAGCGCCCAGAAAGCAAAGCGACTCGATCTTCAATCTGCGCAGAACCGATCTGCATGATGGATGAGGGGCGATTTGGATCGAGGAGGGTGCCCGCATCGCTCACCCGGATGACGGTGTTGATTGGAGCGATGGCGAGTTGGAGAGTCTGTTCGACCGGGATCGCAGACCTTATCGCCAACGTGTTCGAGATGGGGGAAAAGCCCTGCTTTTCAACGTCCAACCTGTAGACGCCGTACGCCAGCCTTTCGATTTTGGCCGAGCCGTCGGCGTCGGTGGTGAGTTCGCTGAAATATTGGTTAGCTTGGCTGGTGAGAGAGACAGTGGCCTTGAGGCCAAGTCCGGTCGAATCGATAACCTTGAGACGAAGTTCACTCGTGTTGACCTGGGCCACAAGAGGGCCCGCGATAAAACAGAGCGAAAATGTGGGGAGTATCTTCATAAAGTACTAAGCCGATCATTCGATAGACGATGCTCTCTGCATCCTTTTCACTCTTACTCTGAGTAGTGGATATTCTGCTGGCGAAACATTAACAACGAGGGTGTTGTTAAACTGCGGTGTTGCCTGTCCTATCATCGAGCGAATAAATAGGCTGCTTGAAGCCGAGCGCTGGAGCGATAAATATCGGACTGAACTATCTCCCAATGAAGCGTGTGACGTCTTTCGATTGAGTTCAACTCAATCGGGCCAGTAAGAGGTCTTCGCCTTGGTACAGTTTTGCCGTACAAAGGGGTAGGTAGAAGCCAAGATTTCCCTACGGCTATTCAATGGAAATTAATGGGGAGGTAGGGGGAGGTTAACTTTCGTGGAAAAATTTTTAGCGTAGAGTGCGTGTGCTTGTTTCAAACAGAGCGACAATTCGAGTCTGCCGTGCGCTCTTTATTGTCTCCTTCGCCGGTTCGACTGATTTATCGAATCACCAAATTTTATAACGTGAAAGTAATCTAGCATGCCACTACAAAATATTTCCAAGAAACTTGTCAAAAGATTGTCACTAATGCACTCTCAAAAAGTCTGATCTAGATGAATGATTCTCCAGTTAGTCGTTCTTAACTTCCTCAATTTGAAATTTTATTTGCTGCGTGCTGCTCCGAATGCGTAGATGCGAATAAGCGTAAATTCATTGCATCAATAGCAAACCAGGACAGGTCGAGATCTGCGCAACAGCAAGCTGTGGCTGTGTTCGAGCCTGGATACGCGATGGGTCACGTCGCAGAGCAGAACAGTTTGCGCAGGTGCCACTCCGCTGAGGAAAGCCGCCACCTTCGGCGGCCCCCAATGCTTTAATACCCACTCAGTCTACTTACAGTTCGACCGGCGCGTAGGAGTTGATTTCGCAGTTGAGGGAGATTTCTTCGAAGCCGGGTGTGGTCCAGGATGATTGTTGCATGATTACCTCTAGCGGGGAGTGGTATTGCTTAGGGTGAGTGTAGTCGATCCCGGAAATCCGAACGATCACGTCGCGATATAGCGCCACATAGATCGAGGCACATGAGTTGCTGTCGCAGCCAGGAGGAATCATCGGCCGGATCGCGGTTAGGCCGCGATCCGGCTGAATTCTATCTACCCTGTATGCTAGTTAATTTCGATCGCACTCAGCAGAGAACTGTTGACGACCGAGGTGAACGTAACTACGAAAGTGCCGTTGGAGTCCGCATTTCCCGTTAGCTCCTGTATCACTGCCTTGTTCTTGGCGCCCGCCGCGGCGAAGATGTCAAAATTTGTCATCACCTGCGTTCCATTGATGTTGATATTGAAGGTGCGGGAGCCGACAGTGGAGAAGAAGGTTTCGGCAAAATGTAGCCTTACCGTATGGCTCGATCCAGGGACAAAGCCAGCAAGCGTGTAGGTAAAGTTCCCCTGGCGCCCGTCCTGATACACGGCCATCGGCGCAGCATTCGTAACACCACTGAGATCGATGACGTTCTTGTGGCTAAGAATCGAACCGCCTGCAAAGTCTACGTCCGAAAGGAAGGGAGCGACTCCCGGACCGCCTGCGTTGATCTGGGCGCTGCTTACTGTCGGACATTGGCTGATTGAGGCGCTGGCCTGGGTTGACGTAACCGATAGCCCCGCCAAATCTACTGCCTGCACGACATAGTAGTAAGGCGTCTGACACATTCCCGTCGTATCTTCATACTTCGTGCCGGACACTACGGTCGCGACCTGGTTGGCGGCTGATGGGATGAAGCCAGACGTGGTGCCGCGGAACACGTTGTAGTACCCAACCGTGCAGCCTGCGGGAGCCGTGCTGGCGCTCCATGTCAGTGCAATGGCATTGTTGGAGTCTTCCGCCGCGCTAAGTCCGCCCGGCGCCTGCGGCAGGACGCTGCAACTATTGCTTCCACCCGCGGTGACGGTCATCGAGTCAAGGCGGGAGACACTTTGAGTGGCCACGTTGAAGACTTGAACGGTGTTTTGGCCTGCATTCAAGGGGACCGCAATGCTTACAGTACTAAAGGTCTCGAAGTCCCCGGTGACCGGGAAGTTCAGGTCCGAAGTCATGACGGTGCCGTTCACCAGGATGCCCTCTGGCCTATTCAAAACTCCTGGAAAAAGGCCGGTGGCGAATGCATAGCGAATCGTCAAAGTGTAGGTGCCAGCGGTCGGTACCACCACGTTCGAGAACGTCGCCGTGCCGTCAGTCGTATAGGCCATATCGACGGTCTCTTTGGCGGGATTCATCGCGTTCGATGAGGTGATATAGGAAGGAAACCAGGAACTCAACTGCTCGAAGCAATCGAAGCCATTGAGCAGAGCATCCTTGAAGTAATACTGCGTTCCGCCCGCAACAGCTACACCAGCGACCGTGCCGTCGCCGCGCGAGGTGGGGAACTGCGCAGGACAGGGTCCGGCCAAGGCCGCCCCTACTCCCAGAGACAACAACATCAATAAGACAAGAGATGCTCTTTTCATTACAGTGCCTTTCAGTGGCTACATTCAACGTTGGGGACAAACAATCGACAGGTTCCGCCAGGTCAATCGTAGGGGGAGATCAATTTTTAGTGGCTTCGCGACAAGATAAGACTCATGTACACAGTGAGTTGTGCCATCAATCGGAGATCGCGTCCTGTGCGTGGCCAAGATTCCGGCCACGCACAGGGTTAGACAAGGGATCAGTCATATTGATTCATCAATATCTCTTCCTACTGAATGGTGACGCCATCGAAGGTTGAGATATTGAGTGTTGACTCCCGTTTTGAGGTAACGGCGAGGCCGGCGGTGACAGATCCGGTCATACTGACATCCCTGGTAGAGATCAGAGTCCAACTGACGCCATCGGGTGACGCATAGCCAGAGAACGTATTACCCGAGCGCTGAAGTTTGACCCACACCGGGACGTTTTGCTGGGCTTGTCCCAAGTCTGTGGTGCCTCCTCCATCGGCCGCGCGAACGATCATGGCGACACCATGCCCTGGGGTGGCAAACACCGCGGCGAAGGCTGCATTGTCAGCAGTGGTAGAGCGAATCATGACGCCTGACTTGGCCCACACATCGGTATCGGTCTGAGTCGCAACGTGCGCGATGACCGTGAAGTCGCCGGTTGCCGACTGATAGGCGTAGTTGAACTGATCGGCGGTGCCGAAGATATCGCTTCCGCTGCCTCCTACCGTGAAACTGCCTCCGTTTGCGCTGAAGGTGCCAGCGGTTCCCGGATTGCCGATGTCAAGATCGGTAAACTGAACGCCGGCCGAGTTGACCGTTAGAGAGATGTTCGTGGTATGGCTCAGCGAGCCCGAGGTTGCAGTGACCGGAATAATATAGTTTCCGGGCAACGTCGATGCGCTGGTGGCGAGGGTTAGCGATGAGGTTGCCGCTCCGGAAATCGAGTCAGGCGTAAACGTCGCCGTCACTCCCACTGGGAGGCTGGGAGCACTGAGAGCAACAGTGGAGCTAAAGCCGTTCTCGGGTGTTGCTGTAATCGTGAAAGACGCGCTGTTTCCCGCTTGAAGCGCGCTCATTGCAGGAGTCACAGAGACGGTGAAATCCGGGCTGGGGACTGTGGAGGAGACGGTTAGAGCGACTTGAGCGTCGTGTAGGCTATTTGCGCTAAAGCTGGTGAATAAAGGAAAGTAGGCTCGTTTTGTGGCAGAGGCAGAGGTAGCGATCGTGATAGTCGCCGACTGCGGTGTAGGATCACCTGCAAAAGTGAACTGTGGCAACGTGGGGGCCGTGGAGGTTGCAGGAAGACCGGAGGTACTCATTGAGACGACGCCGGTGAAGCCATTCACTGGAGTGGCCGTGACAGTGTAGACCACCGGCGTTCCAGGCAGAACGGTCTGCGCAGATGTTGGCGTAATGGTGAAGACGTAGTCGGGAGCTGTAGGATTGGCAACCGTCAACGAACCCTCCCAGACATTTTCGAGCGCGCCACTCTGGCCGATAACCTCGATATTTCCTGTGCTCAACATCGGAGCTGGAGTCGTCGTTGTATTGACAGTCAGGGTGACGGGGACGGTTACTCCCGGAGTCAAACTGACGCTTGACGCGCTGAAAGAGGCAGAGGATCCCTTGTTGCTGCAGGATACCTTGCCAACCGTGGTCCAGGTGCAGCTGCCAGGCAGATGCGCTGCGGAGAGCTTGACGATACCGGTAAATGTGCTACTCGCGGTTACATTCAGGTTATACGCGACAGCGCCACCGGGCGTTACAGTCTGGCTCGGTTGCTGCGAAGTAATAGTAAAAGTGGGAACAGTCGCGGGATCTGAGTTGGGAACAGTCTTTGCAGGACAGAAAGTAATCTGATAGCCCGAAGAGGGCAGAGGAGCTACATTGAAGTCGCTGCTTGGGTCGTCAAAGGCATAACCGTAGACCGAGGGACAGGACTGCTTGAGCACGGCTCCGCGGTAGTTTGTATCCCAATTCACGTTGTTGCAGGCCTGCGGCGAGGCATAGGGTCCCGCGCAGCAGTAGTTCGCCGTTCCAAACTTGCTGCAGAGACTCTTGCATCCGACGACCTGTCCAGCGCTGTTGAGCATCTGCTGGCCAGCGGGGCAGGAGCTGCGCAGATCCACTTGGCACCCAGCGTTGACCGCATGGGTAGGATTTGGATCGTTGAGTTGAACGGAGATGGGGAAGTCAAAGCCATCAACCAGGCTGATGTCGTAGTTGTCGGCCCCTGTCGCGGAGCCGGTAAGGGTGAATTCGGCAAGACTCGTGTTGCCCGCTCCGGCGTGCTGGCATTGCAGGCCGCCACAGTCGCCGGTCTGGCAGGAGCCCTTTCCATTAGCGTCGAAGGTGCACTGACGACGTCCCCAAAAGCGGCCACCAACCCACGGAGTTGGCAGTGAGGTGCTGACGGTCGCGCCGGCGGGAAGTTCCAGGCCGCCTGACGAGCCGTTGAAGACAGGGATGGGATTGCCTGCACCAGCAACCCATACGGTTTCGGAACAGTTGTTCGTGATGACGAATTGACGGGTTTGGGCAATGGCCATGCCGCCTAATGCGCAAAGGACCATCAGTGCCACATGGGACGATGTCATCCACCTGCGTCGACTACGCGATACACCGAGCGAACCGCCCTCCATCGGGTGAGCCTTTCGGGATGGGAGTACGGAGAAAAACAAAGATATAAAGTTCTGCAAGATTGAGTTCAAGAAGTGCCTCCCGGTAAACAACGACTAGTTTAGAAGCAAAGTTGGACAATCCAACTTCGAGGAACATAAGTCTTCACATGTGTACTGTAAACGGTACGAAGGTAGTGCTACCTTCGTGCGATAAAGGTTCCTCTCGACCGCGTCTAAGAAAAGCCGAACATTTGTAACCAAGGAAGATACAGTGTGATTGAATATTCATTAATTATTAGTTAACAGCTCTACGCTAGGGAGTTAAACATGGAATTACAAACTCATTTTTTGGCGATGAATTTCGGCCAAGGCAAAGCCATTGCGGCTTCGCCTGCCTCAGGAAGAATAGGCGAGAGAGCCAAACTTTTTTGACTTTGCTAAGGAATCAGGCCTATATCCTTAGAGGAATTCGGCAGGCCAAGAGGTGTATTGGAGAGAGTGCAGAGAGAATGTGCCCGACGATCTGTAAATCTCATGTTCGAAGAACCTCTGGGAACGGAACTGGATGACCTGACGCAGTTACGAATCAACTCAAGCTACTAAACTCGAACCGACATGCAAACAGAATTTCTGAATCCTGACAATCTTTTTACAATTAGGACATAGTTCACCAGATGCCTCGCCCTTCAAAACTGGACGTGCATCGTTGAGTTGAGAGCTTCACTAACCGGATTGATTTCGGAATATCAGCGAGAACAGTTCCCTTCTCCGCCGACAACTGAGACGCCCGTGACGTGCACGGAAATTCTGCTACAACTCCAAACAATCAAACGACAGAGGAACCCCAGCTTTGAAACTCCTTGAATCGAAGCCTCTCTCGTTTGAAACGCAGATGAAATGCGGAGCCTCGCTCAACAGAATCAATGAAGACCTTCGGTATTTACGAACCGCCCCTACGGCGAGGCTTCAAAGCTGCGCGGTGGATGGAGCCGAGTTTGTCTTCGCCCAGCCCCTGCAGCTCGTCCTCGTTGAGGCGGGCACCGGTGACGAGGTTTGAAAGGACGAGTGGGAGGACGGAGCAGCGGCAGTCGAACTTGCGGTCGATTTCCGGGCGGCGCTGAGTGAGGTATCCGTTCCAGCTCCCAGAGGCCGGACGGATCTTGAATGCTGGCTGCCTTGCTTTTTGGTTCCCAGTACGATCGATTCCAGCTCCCGACCGAGCGCCTGATCGAAGGGCCTTCGAACGATGTCCTTCTCCGCGGGCGACCATTTCGAATTTCGCATCGCAGTGCCGGCGACTGAGGCTGCCCAATTGGTTAAGCTGGTCATGTTTCGGTCCTCCAATGCGGCATCTTATCTCCGTCCGGTTGTCCCGTGCATGGCGAACCTCCAATCTTCCGGGTTCCGGGCGAGTCACGGACAACTCGGAAGTTATTCCACAGACACTGTTCGAATCGAGCCGGGGACTGCGAGCGGCGCGGGCTGTAACACTCTCTAGAACCCACTACGACCGAGCAACAATCCGAAACTACCCGCTTGATAGAGGATCAGTACTCCAAGTCCGACTAGCACGAAGGGAGTCACGCGGTGGCCGCACCGGCGAATGGGCGAGCCCAACTTCGGATGATTGACTATCGCGTGTGCTACAAAACACCAGAGTGCGGTCATCACTACGAAAACGACAGCAATTACGATGATTTCGTGAGCCGAGCGGATGGCAAAGGAAGGCGTGTAGATCCCAATGTTGTCGCCACCGTTCGCCAACGTCACCAGCGCTACTGTTGCGACTCGTCCCTTTCTGTCGGCACCGAAGTGATGTCCAGGAGTCTCTTCCGTCCAGCGGCGCTGCTGGTACAGTTCGAAGAGTTTTTTCCACCGATCAACATAGGGATCACTCCTAGCAGGCCGATGTACGCGCGAGGGATCACGAGAGAGAGCAGGGACGCCGCAACACCCGCGCTGAACAAAGTGGTGATCCCTACATATTGACCGAGCACAGTGTCTCGCGTGCGGAACCTCTTATCGGAAAAAACGCTACGAGCACAAACACATCATCGATATTGGTTGAAGCAAACAGCACAATCGCCACGCCAATCAGCGCGAGTAGAGATTCCATTCACCAGACCGATCGTATTTAGAGTCGCAAAGTACAGCCTATCCCAAGCAGATAGAGGATGATTGAAGAACCTCCGATTCGACGGGAAGAGAAATATCCGCTCTGGACATCCCTAAAGAGAAAAGATTGAAAAGCGAGTTGGGGCGAGGTAGTGCTGCCTTGTAGTGATGGGCAAAAAAGCGCGAATGGCGCTATTTACTTCTATGTTTTCATGAAGTCAGATATAAGCTCCGCAATCTCGTCTGCTTTGGTATCCAACGCGAAGTGTCCTGCTTCGAGTACGTAGACCTTCGCGTTCGGCACGTCCTTGCGATATCGTTCCGGCTCGCCGAGATCGAACGAGAGATCGTGTTTGCCCCAGAGGACCAAAAGTTTTGGCTGCGTCTTCTGTAGCCACCTGTCCTGGCGCGTTCAGAAAGGTGTACTCATCGGTCCAAAGATCTGGATCATAGAGTTCAATCTTAGGATCGTCTCCGATATGGCGCGTCTTCGTGGTTGCAAGCGACAGCAGATTTTTGCGCAGCGCTTCTTCATGAGCAGATCTGTCCACCCAGAATGCCCTCCGTGTTGCCCAGTTCGCGCCCAGGCCTTCGTTGTGAGCGACTGCATCCTGGACGATAAGAGCCTGCACGCGCTCCGGGTGTATCAATGCCATGCGAAAACCAACCGGCCCACCGTAGTCCTGCATATAAAGCGTGTAACGCGACAAACCCAGCGCTTGCGTGAAACCGTCCATCACGGAAGCGATGTGATCGAAGGTGTAATCGAACTGCTTGGGGTCGGGCCAGTCGCTGTGTCCATAGCCCGGATAGTCGGGCGCAACCAGATGGTAGTTATCCGCAAGCCGTCTTAGCAGCGGCTGAAACATCCGCGACGACGACGGAAGACCGTGCAGCAGAAGAATGGTGGGAGCGTCTTTCCGCCCCGCCTCTCTGTAGAAAATGGAGAGTCCATCGACCTTTACTGTGCGATAAAGCACCTGCTGTTCCATTGCCTTGTCCTTTTTCTGGGCATCCATGCCCAAGCTGATGCCGAACACGATCGCTGTGGTCGCCAGCGTCCGAAGGATCGATTTTCTCGCATGCATACATCCTCTGATTTATTCCGCGACTTCGAAGATAACATCAAGTTCTATCGGCATTCCGAGTGGCTGGCAGTCTGGTTCACAACCGGGAGCATCCCCCTAAAGAAGAGGAGGTTGCCCCCGAAGGGAGCAAAGGTCATGCAAATTACGACGGAACAAGCAGAGCGCGTCTTGAAGGCTTCCATACAGAAGGCGCGCGAACTCGGGATTTCAGTTTGCATCGCAATCCTTGATCCGGGAGGCGACTTGAAGACATTTCATCGCATGGATGGAGCATGGCTTGGAGTGATCGATGTGGCCTGCGAATAACTTCAGGGGTCAGCGTGATGCAGGAGCAATGTTACTGGAACCGCCGCTTGTTTGGACGCCCAGAACCCTCCTGAGCGTTGAGCCATCCACTTCGCCTCTCGAAAGAAAAAGAGGAGACAACGCGATGTAAGCCCCATCTCCTCTTGATTGATGCTCGCGCCTATCCCAGTTGCTTGATCTTCTTCCGAAGATCTTTCGCTGCGGCTCCGGGATCTTTTGCGCCATAGATCGCGGCACCGGCAACCGCAATCGTTGCACCTGCCGATTCGACCCCTCCGATGCGCTCTGCGTTGATACCGCCGGCAACCGAGAATGGCATGTCGGCACTTCGCCCGACCTCGAGCAGCTTTTCAATCGAATAACCTGCCTGCGCCTGCTCATCGAGTCCCGCATGCAGTTCAACCCAGCTCACGCCCATGGCCTTCAGCTCCTGAAGCCGCGCAGCCTTATCCGCTACACCGATCATGTCGGCCACGACTGCTTTGCCGTGTGCTTTGCCTGCCTTCACCGCGCCCGCAATCGTGCTGTCAGCCGCTGAAGCCAGCACTGTCATAATATCCGCGCCTGCCTTGAACGCGAGGTCGGCTTCGAGCTCGCCCGCATCCATCGTCTTCATGTCTGCAAAAACCAGCTTGTTGGGATACGCCGCCTTCACATTCGTAACGACGCTCAGTCCCTGCTGTTTGATCAGAGGAGTTCCTAGCTCGATCACATCTACGTGTTCCGCAACCTTGTTAAGCAACGCCAGCGCATCCGCCGTCGAGAGTAGATCTATTGCAACCTGCAGTTTCATTTTGTACTCCATTTCTGGGTTATAAAAAAATTAGCGATAACACCAACCGGTCGAGGTAAGCCCGCGAATAGTCTGGGAAAGGGGAAGACGTCATTCCAGATTCGCGTGGCGCTTCCACAGCTCCTCAGCGCTCTCTCCGCGTTCGCGCCACATCACCTGAAATATTGCGTCCATCACCAGCAGCACACTTTGCTCGAACAGCGCCCCTGCATACTGCTCGGATCTCACTCCGCCGTGGTCCTGTTTCGTGGCTGCTGGAATCACGATCAAGCCTTGTGCCAGCTGGCCGAGCTTCGATGCGGGCGCCGCCGTCAGCGCGAGTACCTCTGCTCGAACGTTTCGTGCCACCTCAGCCGCATGCACTGCGCCTGCCGTGGTGCCCGATCCCGAGGCCACCAGCAACAGATCTCCCTGGCTGATTGCAGGGGCTGTCACCTCACCAGCTACATGCACAACCAACCCCAGATGCATCAGGCGCATTGCAGCCATCTTCAGCGCCAGTCCGCTGCGCCCGGCGCCAGTCACGAACACGCGCCTGGCCGCCAGAATCATCTCCTGCGCAACAGCGATCTCTGCTTCACTCACCGCGGCAAGAGTGCGCTCCAGTTCTTTCAGTAGGAGTACTTGGGAAGAAGAATAACTCGGTATTTCGACATAACCGTTTGACATCGCTCTTTCAGAGTCGCATCGCGGTTTGCGCCGATCAAACAGGAAATTCAAATCGGCTGATAGCTTTTTTCAATCGATCGAGCAGTCCACGGTCGATGCGGAGAATTCAGGACTGCTGCTTCGGTGCCCTGACTCTGCGGGAACCCTTTGGCTGATAGTCCTTATAGGTCTCCAGCATCGCGCGTATTGCATCGACCAACTCCGGGGTGTGCGCCATCTCCATCAGGGCATGCGCGGCAGCAGGCGATGGGTCGCTCTTCACCGTCACAAATCCCACATTTACCTGCTCGCCGGGCTTTGCAATCGCGATCGCCCGCAGAGCAGGCGTCTTCGCCAACATCGTAACGAGCGACTGAGGAAGCACCGTGGACCACCGTCCTGTCCCCACATATGCGGCCATCACCGCTGCCGAATCCGTATGGATTACCTTGGGGGCTTTTTTCAGTTGTGTCTCCGCAGTGCGCGGGACCGCTGACCTCAACAGGCACAGCGGCAATGTCGACACCTCCTCCCATGACACGCGACGACCATCGCCTGCGTCCCCCGTTGTCACGAGAAATAGACGTTCCCGATAGAGTGCATACCCATCCAACCCCTCGCTCACTGGCTCGTCCAGATACATAAGCGCTACATCCATCTCGCCCTGCCGCACCATCCGCAACAGGCGCTCCGGGTCACCTGTCTCCATCGATATCTGCAAAGCCGGAAATTTTTCCGCGAACGCCACGCTCAGCACGGAAGCCAGTGCTGAGGTCGCCGCCAACATCCCCAGACGAAATGGACCCCGCATGGCATCATCGCGCAGCTCGTGCAGTTCCTGCTTCAACCGCATACAATCTTCGAGCATCTGCTGCGCCCACGCCAGCACACGTTCGCCCTCGCGCGTGAAGCCCTCAAACCTTTGGCCGCGCTTCACGATCAGCGCGTCCATATCCTCTTCCAGCTGCTTAATCCCCGCTGACAGGGTTGGTTGCGACACCCTGCAGGCAGCAGCCGCCCGCGCGAAGTGTCTTTCCTTATTCAACGCCAGCAAATATTCAAAATTTCTGATAATCAAGCCGCTCGGATCCTTCCTGTGGATATCTCACCTTCCAGTCTCGCACCTATTCGAAGCTGTCTCGAGCAACTCACCGTTGAAAGGCTGGATCAGGAGGATCACTCTCGATGGAGGCTAGTGAACTTCAATGTATTTGGAGATCCGAGACGGAATAAAGAGCTGATGGTTGGCAACCCGGAAGGTATCTGAGGATCGGCTCATGCTCTTCGATTGACAACAATAAGGCTAAGTGCGAGTCGGCTTGCAGAAAAATGTCGGTGACGCCCGAATGACGGGCAAGCCGCACCTTACTGCCGTACGACCCCGGAGCGGTGTATTTAGCTATCGAGACCGCATCCATTCAAGTGCAAGATCTGGTTGCACCGGGCGGCAGAATTTCATCGTGCCGGTGCGAGGATAATGGTCCATCGGGAATGCCGGCAGTGGCAGCATAACGTTGCACTCAGCGGACAAGGTAGCGTTATTCGCGGCTCGCCGCCGCGGGCACCCTGCTGGCCGTGTCGAGTCCGCCGGGCCACCAATTCCAATCGCCTGCAACGCGAAGGAGCGCGGGACCGATCACGATACGAACCAGTGTCGCGTCGATAAACACGGCGACCGCCAGGGTAAATCCGATCATCTTGACTACCAGGAAGTTTCCGAAGGTGAATGCCGCAAATACCACGATCATGATCGCGGCAGCGCTGGTAATCAGCCCAGCGGTTCGAGCCATACCCTCCGGGATCGCATCCATTTCACTGAGCCCGCTCCTTCTGGCTTCGAGAACTCGAGCGACCAGGAACACTTCATAGTCCATGCTTAATCCGAAGACAATGGCAAAAGCGACGATTGGAACAAGGGGAAACACGCTGCCGGTCCCCCGGGAACTCCCAGCAGTCCACTTCCGTGTCCATCCTGAAAGACCAGGACGAGGGCTCCGAAGGAAGCTGCAACCGAGAGCAGATTCAGGGCAATGGCCTTCACGGCGGCGAAGAGTGATCGGAAGCCGGCCAGAAGTGCCAGGAGCGTCGCCACTACAACCATCGTCATTACGGACACGAAGCGGTCTGTAACAATCGTCTGATAATCGGCATTGAGCGCGGGGATGCCGCCGATTCGGAGTCTCGCTCCAGGCACTCCGGTGAGAGCTGCGGCGCCGGTCTTGCGGAGTTCCCGCACCCAGTCGACCTGATCGCGTAAGGAAACCGAAGTGGCGGGCAGCACCTCAAGCAGCGCCGCTTGCCCGTCACCACTTAGAAAGGTGCGTCGTGTTTCGCGCGAAAGGTCGGTCAGGGAGGCGCGGTTGTGCTCGGCAATGGTTGAGATAGAGATGACGCGGGCGCAACGGGGGTCGCTCGCGAGGCGTTGGCTGAGGCGATCGAGCGCGTTCCATCCAGCGTCTGTTTGTGCAATAGAGACCCCTGGCAGTTCGAGAATGATGCGCATCGAATAGACGATTCCGGCGCGGTCCATCTGCTCGAGCGTGTGCAGCGCATGGACCGATTCCGCCGACTCTGGAAGCCAGTTCCCTGTAGGGACGCTGGTATTCAGGTGCTTGGCTTGCCAGGCGAGTAGAAGCATGGGGGCTCCTGCCACAATCAGGGCGAGAAAGGGATGGGCGACGATGACCTTGCCCCAGCCCCTCCAGCGGTTTCCTGTACGTGCGGCCCGCTGCGCATCAAGTTTCGGAGTAAACGGCATCCGGCCAAGATCAATTCGCGCGCCGAGCAACGCCAACGCCGCTGGGACGAGAGTATTCGTGAGCAATACGCTGATTGCGGCAACCAGGAATCCTGCGATACCGATGGAACGGATCTCGCTGATGGGAACCGTCAAGAGTGCTAAGAATCCGATGGCTACCGTGGATGCTGAAATCAAGAGCGTGCGACCCGCCTGACGTGCCGCCACGACCGAGGCTGCGGATGCGCTGTGGCCTGCGGAGATGGCCTCCCGGAAGCGGCTGACCATGAGGAGCGCGTAGTCGATTCCCAAGCCAAGCCCAAGCATGGTGGCCAGATTCTGGACCAGAATGGACAAGTGCCAGTGGTGGGCCAGCAGCCCGGTAATCGCCAGAGTGGCCGCGATGGCAAGCTGGCCGACGGCTAATGGAATCAGGGCGGCGACCAAGCTCCCAAAGGCAACCAGCAGGAGTGCCAGGGTCGCAGGAATGACCAGACTTTCGCCGCGTCGCACATCGTCGGCGCTTGCTTTGCGAATGTCGAAGTTCAGTGGAAGCTCGCCCGTCAGTTCGAGCTTTACCGCCGGGTAACGGCCACGCAATTGGCTGGCGAGAGAGTTTGCCCGTGCGTGAAGCTTTGGAACAAACGACTCCACTGGGCCCTCGGTCGAGGACAAGCCGATCAAGACGAAGGTTCCGCCGCCTTTGCCCAGGAAGATCGGATCGCGCAGCTCGAGGTGGGAGACGACTCCGGATACGCCGGGTTCCGCTTTGAGTGCCGCCACAATGGTTGCTAACGCTTGCCCGCCTTCCTCCGAATCCGCGGGTGGAAGTCCCTGGATGACCAGGACGACGCGGTCAACGAATGGCGAACGAAAACGACTGGCCAACTCCTGCCGGACACTCTCCGCTTCGCTGCCTTCGACATGGGTTGCCGTCTCCAGATGGCGCTCGGCGTGAAAAGAAAATGGAAGAAGCGCAATGGCGGTGACAAGAACTACCCCGGCCACCCAGAAACGGCGCACATGCATGAGACCCATGATGTCATACAAAATAGTCGCCAGGTAAGGTGATATGGCATACTCCGATGGCATCAAAATTCTTGGGAGCTGGAATCCAGGTGCCCGACGCCAATCCAACCCGGCTTTCTCAGTCTGCTAAATTGGTTTCGTCAGATTAGGAGGATCAATTCTCAACTTCGTTTTGCTCGCACTGCTTGCCGCCTCCTCATCGGGAGCCGCTGATCCTCGCATTGGCTCCTGGACGCTCGTCTCCGCGCAGTCTAGCCTGAACCCTCCGGACAGGCTCTCCGTCACAGATCTCCATGACGCGGTACACGTGGTCATGTCTGGTCAGACTCATCTCGATTTCACGGCAAAATCGGGCGGACACAACACACCCGTTCCGGGCAATCCGGCGTTCAACCAAGTCGAACTGCGCAGGATCGATAAGAAGCAGGCCGAGGTGAAGGAAAAGAAGGATGGGGTTGCCGTGGCGACGGTTCGCGAGAAGCTCTCGAAGGATGGGAACGAGCTGACAATCACGACTGCGAGCACGGGCCATGCTGACCAGATCACAGTATGGAACCGGACCGGAGGCGCGAAGGTCGGCCGCGACTTACTCGCCGGCGAGTGGACGCAGGATCTCGGAAAGACTCGTATGCGGCAAGGGCTGGCGCTGAAGATTGAGCCGGACGGAAACGGTGCAGTCCGTTTTTGGGTGATTTCAGCTACACCGCCCGTTTCGATGGGAAGCAGTACGATCTGAAAAACTCCCGCAACGATACCGTGACGCTCGATCTCGTCGATTCTCATACGGTGGATTCAATTTACCGGCGGGACGATCAATTGACCCAAAAGGATCGGTGGGTAGTTTCGCCTGACGGGCAGCACATGACGCTAACCACCGCGGGCTCGTTGGAAACCGGCCAGCACCTAACCGAGAAGATGGTGTTCAAAAAGCAGTAGCGGTTATGCATCTGTGAAGGCGAGTGGTTCAGCGAGCGATGACGCAGTGCTGAGCTCACGCGCCGCAACCGAAATGATCCCCTTGCGGTGCATGAATTTCAAAATGCCGCCGACTGTATCCTCAAGTGACGGATCCGCAATGCCCCACGTAGAGGCATCGCGAGCCTCTTGATAGGAGGAACTCTCATAGCGCTTGAACTCCATCGCGGAGATGTTGTCCACCGAGCCAACCAGAAAATCCAGCAGAGGAAAGAGTAGATCTTCCTTCCGGCATCTCCGGATCAGTTCGGGAACGAACTCCGAAATGCTGAATATTTCGAACTGCCGCCCGGTCGACTTGGTAATGAGCCCGGTAATATCCAGCATGTTCGCATAATCGTCCCGCACCACATGGTAAGTTTTGTTCGCCGTACCAGGAGTAGTCGAGATGGCAACGATATTGTTGGCCACAATGTCGGCCGGAACGAAACTGACCTGGTTGAGAGCGTCGACTCCAATGCCGTGATTGACCATGAACGCCACTAAGCGAACGGCGATATCAAAGTTGTTGCCTCCCCCGTAACCGAGGGGCTGACGAGAGCGGGCCGGAAGATGCGAGTGGATAGTCCCCGGCTGCGCGCGTCTGCGACCACTTGTTCTGCTACCCATTTGGACTGGCTGTATCCGAAATCAAGAAGCTCCATCTTCTTGTTGAAGTCGGTCTCATACAGGACTGATTTGACAGCCCATCCGAACACGAAGGTAGTCGAGACGTAGTTGAATTCTTTGGACCTTCCTTCGAACGCCAGTCTCAAGACCTCATTGGTTCCCATCACGTTCGCGTCACGCATGCGGTCGTAGTTGAACAAGTAGTTCACGGTCGCGCCGTTGTGGAACACTGTGTCGATTTCACTGGCGAGGAAATCCCAGACGTCCTGCGTCAGGCCGAGCATTGGCTGCCCCAGATCGCCGCAGATGGGAATGACGCGAGCCTCAAACGTCTGCATCAGCCTTGCGGGGCAGGGCCCCATTGTTTCCATCGCCGCCCGCAATCGTTGCCTGCCTTGCACTTCGTCGGACGACCTGACCAGAACATAGATCTTCGCCCGCGTCTGTTCCAGCAGGCTCTTCATGAGGAACGGTCCGATGAAACCGGTGCCCCCGTCAGCAGCACATGATTCGGGACTGGTATCTGGGGCAAAGATGCAGGTACGGGAGGGTTGAAGATGAGATTTCTATCGTTGCTCATCATCTCTTTTTCCGCTGCACGCTGGCCATCGCGGAAAGCCGCCAAGGAATGACGCAGGTGAACCAGCGCCTCTTCAGGCGCACTCTCCAACTGTTCCGCCAGTCGAAACAGATCAGCTACGCTGACTTGCTGAATGACTCCGATGTCGACCTGCCGCGCCAGCATGTCTGCGCCTTTTTCCTTCAGGAGCTCCTTAAGCTCATGCATGAACACCACGAGATCCAGGGAGTCCAGCCCTGCTTCTACCAGGTTGTACGACTCCATGCCTGTCAGGTTGTACCGGGCCTTCAACTCGTCGAACGACGACTGCACGCCCGAGCCGGACTCGCACGACCCGGCGTCCTTCTCCCGCGAAAACTCGGAGAGAACGGTGAACCCACCTTCCAGCCACATGTGTTTGGTCTTATGGCGCATGATCTTGCCCGAACTCGTTCTCGGGATCGCGCGAGGTGCTATGAAGGAGATCAACGCCACTTCCACGTTGAGGTAATTGCGGACCGCGGCGGCAATCTTTAGCGCATCCGGAAGAGACTTAGGATTCTTCACTTCGGCCACAATTGCCAGCGCAGGCTCGCTGTCTTCGTGAATCTGGAACGCAGCGACGCAATTGTTCCGGATCAGGCCCGACGCTCGCTCCACGACGTTCTCGATATCCTGCGGATAATGGTTTTGCCCGCGGAGGATAATCATGTCCTTGATGCGGCCACAGACGAAGAGTTCTCCGTCGTGGAAGAATCCCATATCGCCGGTCCTGAGGTAGCCGTCGTCATAGGGGCTATCATCCACGAGCCGTGCACGAAACTGTTTCAGTGTCAGTTCCGGATTGTTCCAGTAACCCAAACACTTACCGCGTCCTGCGATCCAGATCTCACCGATGTGACCGGGCTTCAGAGCGACGTGTTGTTCCGGATCGACGATCTTGACGTCCATACCCGCGAGTGGAGTTCCGCAGCTGACAATCTGTGTTGCTCCGTCGATCTCCGAGACCTCTGTCGTCATGCGCGCCTTACCCAGCGCGAGGGCACGCTTGTTGACAGACACGATCGTGCGGCCGCCGAGTGAAACCGCGAGAGTATTCTCAGCGAGTCCGAAGGCGGCATAAAAGCTCTCTGAATTCAATCCGTAAGGTTCAAACGCCTCCAGAAAACGCGTGAAAGTATCCGCTTTCACGGGTTCCGCAGCACACATCAACACCCGGAGGGAGCTGAGATCGCACTCTTTCAGGCTCTCCTTGGAGAGTCTTCCGGCGCGAAGGCAATAGTCATAAGCGAAGTTGGGAGCCGCCGTCGCCGTGGCCCGGTAGGCTGTGATCGTATCGAACCACAGGATCGGCCGCTGAATGAAGTCCATGGAAGAGAAGCCGTAGGTGGTTCCGCCTCTCAGCGCAGGATAGAGGTAGCAGCCGATCAGACCCATATCGTGATACTGCGGGAGCCAGGATACGACGACCGGGTCAGAATGGTCGATCACGAGCGGACAGGTGTCGAGGATGTTTTCGTGCGTCACCATCACACCCTTGGGCTCCATCGTCGACCCCGACGTGTACTGGAGAAACAGGACCTGCGAAGTGTCGAAGAAAGGTTCGTTCGGAATCCTGTCTACGAACTCTTCGGTGACAATCCACGGGAGACCAGAGATGTAGTCGACGTCGACACCGGATGCCGAGACCCCACTTCGGGTGAGATTTGTCTTCAGCGACGCGTGGTAGTCTGCGCTGGTTAAGATCCCGGACGCCTGGCAATCCTTGGCGATGTGGACCATCTTGTAAAGTGCGCTCTGGAAGCCACGAGAGCTCGGAGGATATACCGGCACGGGGATCAGTCCGGCGCGCACGCAACCGAAGAACGCGCAGATCATCTCGAGCCCCGGCGGGTAGGCGAGCAGAAGCCGATCCTGCGATGCGAAACCACCTTCCCTGAGCAGGTGACCGGCGATTGCCTTCGTGCGCTCAATGAAAGACGCATACGAATAACACTCGATTGGGTTGCCGTTCAGGTCGAGATACGAATACAGGAGCTTGTGTGGGTGTTCCTCTCCCAGCCTATCCAGTTGATCTAAGATCGACGCCATAAGAGATCAGCAATACCCCCGAGGTTGAATAGCAAAACTCAGTACGCAAAAGACTAAAAACTTTTCGCTGCTCCCCAGTGTCCTGGTCAGGTGAAATATGACTGAGTCTCGGAGTGCGGAATTACAGTATGGCCGAATGTGAGAACAAAGACATAAACATTCTCTGCCTTGGCATCGTTCGATCCGGTTGCTTTATGTTAGCAGAGCTACCAAGCAATGCGGCAAGTCTCTGATTTCAGGATGGAGGCACGCCCCAAACCGGCTACCCCCGACCTAAATTCGCTTGATTGTCGTCGGATCTTCACGCTACTATGAAGTTTCGACACTGTCGGTGGTGGCCCACAGATATGTTGCTGCTCAAGGCCTTCCGATGCAACCAACCGGGATGCGCCGGGCAGACTAAACAGGATTGTGGAGGCTCCGGTGACGTCTGGCAACGAAGAAGCGGTGATCAGCCTGAAGCCGGAGATAGAGGATCTGGTACCACCTGAGGCCTGGCCACGGCAGTCCATGGGCGATCCGGCCGGTCCGTCTTCCTTCCCGAAGGTCCTACGCCGCCGACTCGACAGATTTTTTGCGGAACAGAAGCTTTCTCCTAAGGCCGACCGCACCATGTGGGTCAAGATCGCCGCGGGTCTCACGGTACTGGCAGGCAGTTGGATAGCCCTCTACGCGCTGAAGCCGGACTCGTGGAAGTTTTTTGCCCTCTATGCTTTGAGCGGTCTCGCCCAGACTTTCCTTCTGCTGAATATCGCCCATGACAGCAACCACAACGCTATTTCGTCTGTGCCGTCCATAAACAAGATCCTGAACTATGTCTTCGATGTTTGTGGAATCAACTCGTACATGTGGCGCATCCTCCATCATCGAGGCCACCACTCCTGCATCAATGTCCACGGTGAAGACGACGCGCTTACGGGACGGAGCATCTTTCGATTTACGCCCCATGAACCGCGCGCGCGCCTGCATCGGTTCCAGCACATCTATGCGCTCTTTTTTTACGCGATGTTCTCCCTGGACTATGTTTTCGTCAGGGACTTTGAGAGCTTCTTCTTCCCGTCCCACGACTATCTGAAACGCGACCGGCATCCGCTGCGGGAATACGTCATCCTCTTCGCGGGGAAGGCGTTCTACCTGACGTACATGCTCATTTTGCCAGTGGCGGTGCTCGGGAGATCGCCTCTGCTGGTCGCCGGGGCATTCGTGCTGGTCCATTTGATCATCGGGTTGACCGTATCGCTGGTATTCCAAACGACGCATACTGTCGACACAACGTACTTTCCTTCAAACCGCAGCGAGTTTGATAACGGCGTTTATCACATCTTCGCGACAACGGCCGATTATGCAACGGGCAACCCGGTCGTAGGCTGGCTCACGGGCGGTCTCAACCACCACATCGCGCATCATCTGTGCCCTTTCGTGTGCCACACCCACTATGCTCCGCTGACCCGGATTGTGAAGGAGACCGCCGAGGAGTTTGGCGTTCCCTATCGGCAGCATCGCACCATGACCCGGGCAATCTGGCATCATCTGATACTTTTGAAGCAACTGGGAAACGAAAACTAATTTTGAGCGTTTAGTCTTTTACCTATGGCTACCCGATCGCTTCAGGCAAACTACATGAAATTCCCCACTGTCCTACGCAGGTGTCTGGACCGCCATCTAGGCAGCGAGGTGTGACGTTGCCCACTCCAATACCCTCTGTCTCACGATCTCGTTCTTTTGCGGATTCGCGCGCCATGGCCGCCAATCCTGTGCAGGTGTTGTCAAAGTACACCGAACTCTTCGGCGACACATTCCAGTTTTATCTGGGTGGCATTAAAGAGGCCATCGTCACTACCAATCCCGCTGTCATTCAGCACGTCTTGAAGACGAATGCGGACAATTACCAGAAGTCCGAAATTCAAGTGAAGCGGATGGGCCACTTCCTGGGCAAAGGTCTTCTGACTACCCACGGGGAGCCCTGGAAAACACAGCGACGTCTTATCCAGAAGGGTTTCGACCGAAAGCAGCTTGAGGCTCTATCCGCGATCATGCAGGACTCCCTCGCCGAGTCGCTGCGGGACTTCGATAGACAAGTTCGTGTTGGCCCCGTCGACATCTACCCCCATCTGATGAAGATGACCTTCGCGATGGTCGCCCGTTCGCTTTTTGGCGCCAAGCTGAAGGACGAAGACATCGACGTCGTCAGCAATACGATCTGCACCGTCCAGGAATTTATAGTTCGGCAGACTCTTCAGCCCTACCTGAATCCGTGGTTTGAGGTCTCCGGTGAGTTGCGGAGACACGAGGAGATGCGGGCTCGCGCGGACGGCGTTCTTATGGAGTACATCAAGACACGCCGCCACCAGGCGCCCGGCACCGATCTGCTGCAGACCTTGATGGACGCCCGTTACAGTGACGGCGAAGGCATGAGTGATGAGCTGGTCCTGAGCGAGAGCATGCAACTCCTGGTCGCGGGCCATGAAACATCGTCGAACGCTCTATCGTGGCTTCTCTATCTCCTAAGCTCGCGTCCCGATTGTCTCGAGAGAGTACGGGAAGAGTTCCATTCCGTGCTCGGCGATGCGCCTCTGAGCTTCAGCGATGTTTCCAGGTTGCCCTTTACGACCCAGGTCATTCTGGAGGCGCTGCGCCTCTACCCACCGTTCTGGATGGTCGACCGCATGGCTGTCGCGGACGACCGCGTTGGCGATGTCGTAATACCCCGAGGATCTACGGTGATTGTGTTCGTGTACGGCGCGCATCATGCGCCGCGATACTGGGAGAACCCGGAGAGTTTCGAACCGGAGCGTTTTACCAAAGCGAACGAGAAGCTGATTACTCCCTTCACCCATCTGCCCTTCGGCGGCGGACCCCGGGGCTGTATCGGCGGTCACTACGCGATGCTGCAGATTCTTATGATTCTGAGCGATCTGCTTAGAAAGTACGACTTTCAGCTGATTCCAGGCCAGATGATTGAAGCGCGCCCTATGGTCATCCTACGGCCGAAGCACGGGATTCGCATGAGCTTCACGCAGGCAATCGCACGCACCGTCATGCAATCGTTTAGGGATTGAGTAATCGGGCCCAAGCACTTAGGGAGGGGACGATATGCGCAGGAACAGTCGGATGTTTACACCTTGTTCTGTAGCAGCGATCGTTGTTGCTTACGGTATCACGCTGTTTCTTCCCAGAGTTGCGTTGGCGCACGCCGTGTTGGTTAGCTCTCAGCCAGGCGTTAATAGTACCGTTTCAGGAACGGAGGTCGCCGTCCTCCTCAAGTACAACTCACGGGTCGACATAGAGCACTCAACTCTGACGCTGCTCGAGCCTGATGGAAAGGTGGAGAAGGTCGCCATCGAGAGCGAGCCCGAACCCGGTGTGCTGTCTGCCAAGTTGACCGGACTTGTCAAAGGGGCCTATGTATTGCGCTGGCAGGTGCTGGCAACGGATGGACACATCACGCGTGGTAAAGTTCCCTTCCAAGTAGAATAGAGGCCTCCCTCTTGATCTGGTTCTTGCGCGATATTGATCTGCTGAGTGTCTTAGCACGCGCGGCAACGCTGGCCTTCGAGGCGCTGCTCCTTGGAGGCGTTGCCTTTCTCCTGGCTGTGGTCCGCCCGGCGAGGGCAAGCGGGGCCGTCGAGGATCTTTGCCGCCGCGGTATCCGGATGGCGGCACTCGCGTTTGTGGTTGGACAATTGCTTCTGGTCTGCTTCTCTGGCGCCATCCTGATGAGCGGCTCTGATTTGACGTTCAGGGACGTGACGACTACCAGCTTCTTCCGCGCCGATCTCCTCGGAATCCTGTTCGCGATTGGACTCTGGATCTGCGCGCGATTCAAAAACAATATAGCGACGGTCGGGCTGTTTCCCTTAAGCCTGCTGCTGTTGGCGACAACCGTCTCTACCAGCCACGCGGCGGCCCGCATCGACCATCGCGTTCTGTTAGCGGTTCTTACGGCCGCACATCATCTCGGCACAGCGGCCTGGATTGGCGCAATGGCTTATCTTTTGACCTCCCTGGGCCGCGTCGAAGACTCGAGCGAGGCCCGGCAGTTGACTCAGCGTTACTCCAGGATGGCGCTGGCGGGTGCGGCGACGCTTGTGTTGGCCGGAGTAGGTATGGCTTGGTTTTACGTAGGATCGTGGAGCGGGATGTACACCACGGCCTACGGCATCATGCTGGCTGCCAAGATCTTTCTTTTGCTGGCGATGATTACGCTCGGCGCCGGAAATTGGTTTTTGGTTCGGCGGCTGGCCAGCGATCCCGAGCCTTTGCTGGTGCGGTTGCGCCGGGTCGTCGAGGCGGAGGTCTGTCTTGGGTTTCTCGCAGTGTTGACGGCGGCTTCGCTGACTGCACAGGCACCCGCGATCGATGTGAACGCTCAGGACCGGCTGACATCCCACGAAATCTACGTCCGCTTGCATCCGGAGACGCCGCGCATGAGCAGTCCCCCTTTGGCTGCGCTTGCTGCTCCGAGTTCACTTGCAGTGGCAGTCCAGGACAGTCAGTTCGTTGCCTCTGTCGGGAGCGACGACACCGACAGAGCATGGTCTGAGTACAACCATCACTGGGCAGGGTTGATCGTGCTCATCGCAGGGCTGCTGGCGCTTCTAAGCCGGCACCGCACGATGCGCTGGGCCCGCTTTTGGCCGCTGAGCTTTGCTGGTTTAGCGGTCTTCATCCTGTTGCGCGCTGACCCGGAAAACTGGCCTCTTGGCCCACGTCCCTTTTGGCAGAGTTTTGCAGCCCCCGACGTGCTGCAACATCGTGTAGGGGCGCTCCTGATCGTGGTCTTCGCCGCATTCGAATGTGCGGTGCAGGCAGGTAAGTTGCGAGCGCGGTGGGCAAGCTACGTTTTTCCGGCAATGTGTGCTCTCGGTGCTGCGCTGTTGTTGACACACGAACATTCGGCCAAGGACGTGAAGGAATCAATGCTTGCGGAGCTGAGCCACACCCCTGTTGCACTGCTTGGTATCACGGCGGGATGTAGCCGATGGCTAGAGCTGCGTTTACCCAGGAGCCGCATGGCCAGCATTACCAGCTACCTCTGGCCGCTATGCCTGGCACTGGTCGGCATCGTTCTGCTGAATTACCGCGAACTGCCATAACGGTTGTAAATCGCGTCGGGGAGTCTTGATCATTCCGGTGGCGTGACTTCACTTCAAAAGAGAAGATCGAGCACTCTCACTCAGGCGATCAATCACCAGCTTGGGAACGATGAGACCTAAGCTCATCGCTAAAATGATCGTGACGGCGGTCATGCCGTCAGCAACTGTCGCGCTTAGGAGCTCCGACGTCGGATGCGAGCCGCCGGCAAGTTGCACAACGCCGCTAGCCATCCTGAACAGGAAGACACCCGGAATCATCGATACGACCGAAGCGAAGCCGATGGCCGCAAACGGCATGTGCCAGCGGCGCGAAACTGGCGTAAGGATCAGCCCGACGACAAGACATGCGGCCATGGCGCCGGTCGCGGCGCTGGAACCAAATACAAAAATTGACCACCACCTTACAGCATGAGCCAGCATCCCAACGGCGACCGGCCACGCCAGCATGCGTAGCGGCGTGGAGAAGAAGACGCTGTACGCGAAGACAGCGACGCCGGCGGCGATCGTATCGAGCCACAAGGGTACGTCCCGGCTGGCTGGGTCTAAAGGAAAGGAGGCGCCAAGAAGGGCGAGTCCAAGCAACAGTCCGATTGAGATCGCCAAGGCCACGAGTCCCGCATAGATCAAGCGGGCGGTGCCCAGATCAAGGCGGCCCTTGATCAGATCCAATGCGCCGTTAAGCACATGCGGCCCTGGCACCAGGATCATGCAGGGGCAGACTGCGACAAGGCGCAGGGTTGAGCTCAACTGATACCGAACCGCCAGTGCGCCGATAACGCCAGCGAGCAACGAGGCGAGAAATGGTTGCACGAAAACGTTTGTGCCGTACTGAGCTAACTTGCGACGCAAGACGGCACCGGCACCCGCGCTTACGAAGATGAGGGCTGCCTCGGGCAGATGTTGGATTCCGAAGATGACCGCCAGGGCAACGGCGCCTGCCGCTGCGGCGAGCGTAAACAGCCATGTAGGCGCCGGGGACGCCTGTGAAATCGTCGTGATCGCCTCCGTTGCAGCAGCGAGCGCGATCCGGCCACCGCTGAGATCTTCTACCGCCCGCATCGTGGACGCCACGCGATCCATGTCTACACCGATAGGATCGGCCGCCACGGCGGCGAGAAGCCCAACATCCCCAGCCTTGGCCTGGAGTTGCAGCTCCCCCAGCGCGCGAAGATCTTGCCATGCAGCCCAACTATGTCGCCCACCCGCCCGGCCGCGTCCAGCGTCTGTTGCGTGGATTGACCATTCACGAACAGGACTCGAGCAAAGGCGAGGACAAGATCGCAACGCTCCTCGAAGTTCATACGGGCACCTCATTGCCATCATTCGAAAGTGGCAATTCGTTCTCTGATCCAGAAGCGAGTCACATTGAAAGATGAAGCCAACCCGAGGCGAGCCGAATCCGCTCGAACCTTGTGGAGGCCAGTGCTTGTTACGGACTATGGTCAAGGCAGCAGCCTACGTAACGCTTGACGATTTTCTTATAACCATACGCGGTCGAACTCATCTTGCATTGGCGGTGCAGGGCGGCTTGGTTGAGCACGATGTTTGTTGTCCAGGGCGTAATGCGCAATCTTCGATGCTACTTCGCCGAACCGCCATATACGGTCGGCTCACCGAGACTGCCGGCAGGCGGAAGGTGCCGAATGTAAAGCACGATGTGCCAAATATCGTCGTCGGAAAATTCCTTGTCAGAGGCAGGCATGCCGGAAGGAGAGATACCGTTCTTGATAATCCACCTCAGTTGCCCATCCGTATAGGCCTGAACCTCGGCGCTGGCAAGCGAGGGGATCGGCGGAGAGATCGACGCTGCGAAAGGCACGCCCGTATTCTGGCCATCAAGCCCGTGGCAAACCATGCAGTAGGAGGTAAAACTCTGTTTGCCGTCCTCGATATTCTCTGCACTCGCGGCCACTGGGTTGACGTCTTTTTTCCCCCAATCGTGACATGGTGCTTCGTCCAGTTGACGACATGAGTCTCCGCCGCGGACGGTGCGCTGACGCGGCATCCCGAAAGGCCAATCGACAAAATCGAGAGCAGACTCAGGGAAGGGAAACGAACCGGTCTCATCTCACTATTGAATCACATCACCCTCATCGTCATCGTTTTGTGTCCCACACCGCAGTAGACGCCACAGTCCGCCTTGAAATCGCCTGTCTGATCCGGCGTAAAGAGAACATCGTTAGACTCTCCGGCCTTCATCTTCGCATTCAGGTTGAGCACGTTGATGCGGAGACTATGCGGGAGTCGCCCGAGGTGGCAAAAGTGGATTGATGCGATAGAGAATTGCTATGGGAGTATTTTTTCTATGCACTAGATAAACGAATTCCATGTCGATCAAAAACCGATCAACCTTTGTTTTGATAGAAGGAAGCCAATTCAATCAGAACCTGTTCCTCTCCCATAAACCAGCGGGTGCTACGCGGAGTGTCTAGAACGATCATGAATTTAATCAATCATGGAAAAGCGAGCAGAGTCGGGTTTGCGATTGCGGCCAGCCTCATCGCCAGTGGACCGATGGCGGCTATCTCGTCACGAGGACAACAGGTGCTGCCGCCGGCAGCCACTACGTTACGGCCACCGAAGGTGGTTCGGACGGGGTGACGACCCCAGGCGTCGCTCGGCCACTCAGCGAACTCAGGCCAGAAACGATATACCCGGTTGAAGGTTCACCCGACTGGTCTGTGATGACCAGGGACTCGGTCTGGGTGTCAAGCGCGCGCGTAAATCACGTTGTGCAGCTACTTCCCTCAACCGGCAAACCGGGCCTTATCGCAACAGTGCAACGGCCCTGTTCCGGGCTCGCTTACGGCTGGGGGTCGGTGTGGGTTCCAAGCTGCGCAACGCATCAACTCGTGCGACTCGACGAAGCGACCGGCAAAGTGATAGCCGAGATTCCCGCAGACCCTGCAAACTCCGAAGGCGGTATCACGGTAGGCGATGGGTCCATTTGGATGGTCGTCAAGCCAGGCAAGTTGGTACGCGTTGACCCAAACACCAACGCGATCACCTCAACGCTTGAGCTGCCGACAGGTTCGGAGAATCCGGCCTTTGGGGATCGGTTTGTTTGGATCTCCTCCTTTGGTCACGATCAATTGCTGAAGATCGACCCGAAATCGAACAAAGTAATCGCAACGATCCAGGTCGGCCCGAAGCCACGCTTTCTTACGATTGGAGCAGGTTCGGTTTGGACGCTGAACCAGGGCGACGGAACCATCTCGCGGGTTGACATGAAGACTGACAAACTCGTCGCAACGATCGCATGCGGCATCCCCGGCGAGGGCGGAGAGATTACATTTGGCGCAGGTTCAGTATGGACGGCTCTGTTTGACTTCCCCTCACCCAGGTAGACGCCACGAAGAATCTTCCAGTTAAGCAATGGGCAGGCAAGGGCGGAGACGGCGTAAGGTTCGGGTTCGGTTCAGTGTGGCTTTCGAATTTGATGCAGGGTACCGTGTGGAGAATCTCTCCGGATCAAAGATGAAAGACCAGAAGGCACGCAACGATTGGCAATGGATTTCTCAGCGAGAATGTGCATTTTGCGCGAGCGTGCGCAGCCCAGGGATTTCATCCCTGGGGCCTGAACCGGAACATATCGAAGCATTCGTACTGAAGCACACCGCCCGGGATGCGCACCATATTCAGTGATGACTCCTTTTCGTGAGACGATCTATCTGCCTGTTCCACTATCAAGCTCTAGAATCGAGGTCATGATGTTTCGAGTTGCTCTGGCTGCAACGGCCCTGACCATTGCGCTGTCCCTCTCTTCTGGGTCCGTTCTGGCGCAGCTTCCGCAGCCAGATGGCGGCAACATTGAGCGAGGTGTTCTTCCTGCTCACTGGTTATCTCAGGAGCCGAAGTGCATGGAAATCCCCGAGTGGCAGGTCCATGAGTACAACCCGAACCTCTACATTCTCCGGCAGTCCCCTTGTACCGATTTTGAGAAACCCTTTATCTACCTCCTCTTCGGCAAGGATAAAGCCCTTCTCATGGACACCGGGTCGCGGAACGGCAACCTGGCGCCAGCGCTTCAACGAACAGTCAAGAACTGGCTCGCACGCAATGGGCGCACCAACATCCCGCTGATCGTGGTGCACTCTCATGAGCACGAAGACCACATCTGGGGCGACAAGGAGCTGCAGGCGATGAACAACCCCGCGATGCCGGTGACCTTCATCCCATCGGAGGTGGAAGCGACAAAGCGCTTCTACGGTATCGAACACTGGCCCACGGACATCGGACACGTAGACCTCGGCGACCGCATCATTGATCTCATTCCAATTCCCGGCCACAGCGCGGTGAGCGTCGCCCTTTACGACCGGAAAACGGCAGTCCTGCTCGCCGGAGACACCGTCTATCCAGGTCGACTCTACGTAGCAGACCTCCCTGCCTTCCAGGCCAGCGTGGAGAGGTTGATCAAATTCACCGAGGGCAAACCAGTCGCGCAGATCCTCGGCAATCACATCGAGCAGACCAGCACTCCGTATGTCGACTATCCGGTTGGCACCATGTACCAACCCAACGAACACGAACTTGCCCTCTCACGCGGCGCTCTGCTCGAGCTTGAGGATGCCCTGCTCTCCATGCACGGAACTCCAAGACGACTTGCGCTGCGGGACCTCTCCGTTTGGCCGGTCGGTTCAAACTTCATGAGCCCTGCAGAGGAAGCCCGATTCAAAATCCACGAAAAAGAAGAGAAAGACAAAATGTGGAACCACGCGCCTCAGTAGTAGGCGCAGCTAACCCAGCCCATTTACGCGAAATGGTGCGAGGCTGCGATATCAAAACGGGAACCCTGAAAATAAATGCGAAATCGATGGCGTACTTTTCGACCCTGGAAAACTGACCGCTGAAACACCATCTCCACCACGCATTCCACCACAACCACACCATCAAAACACCACATCCAAACACCTATTTTCGCCAAAATACCCAGCAAAAACCACCAAACCCAGCGCCAAAAAAATATCCCCAAACCCGCCGGTGCAAGGGTCCAAGCCGCCGACCTAAGGCTCGAACTGGCTCGGTAATTGTCGCTCAGACCGCAGCACGAATAGATGCCAGGGTCGCTGCCACTTCACGTAACGCACTATCTGGCGTGAGGTAGTCGGGTGAGAGCCTAAGCCGATTGCCGCGTGCATCTGTCGTAATGCCGCTGCGTTCGAGTGTCTCTGCAAGCGCCGCCGCCGCAGCGTCTTCTATCGTCAGGAAACCACCGTGTTGATCGTCCGCGCCCTCCGCTGTAATTCCAACATCCGCGAGATATCGTTTGAGGCGACTGAGACGGTCGACGCAATACGCCCGGATTCGCGTCACCCCCATCTGAAGAGCGAACTGCTGACCAGCCCGAGCCTGATAGTAGGTCAGGACTGGAGGAGTTGACTCGAGGAACGCATCTCCTCCATGCGCGAAGCGTGGTGGGTTGGGTCGATCGTAGAGAAAAGGTTGGTCTTTGGCGAACCACCCAATGTCGATCGGCTTCAGGTCATTGGAAAGAGCGTCCGGCGATATATAAAGGAAGGCCGCACCAGGGCCGCCACGCAGGTATTTGTAACTGCCCCCGATCATAAAGTCAGCCTTCATGTCTGCGACATTGACCGAGAAGACCCCGACGGAATGATAAGCATCCACGAGGAGACGAGCGCCCGCCTCATGGCAGTAGTCTGCGAGAAGATCAAGATCGGGCACGACCCGCCCGGTCATAAACATGACCTGAGAGATGACGACGAGATCCACACCACCATGAATCTTCTGCATCAGTTGTGAAAGATCGACACCGCCATCAGCCGCTTCGCAGGAGACAAACTGAAGGTTGATTCTTCCAACGGCTCCGTACTGCTTGAGGATCACATCGATTGAATCGAACTCTCCTGTCGTCGAGACGACTCGGGGAATACCGGGAAGTGCGTTGAGAACGGTTCGCAAGCCTTGTCCTGCTGAAGCCTTTGGGACCATACAGTCTGGCCTCGAAGCGCCAACGAGTTGAGCCAATCGCGCGCGATGCACATGCTCTTCTTCGAGCCAAGCGCCCCATGCCTCTCCAAGCTTAGTTTGCCAAAGGTGAAAGCCTTCGCGAAGATCCTCTTCCGTCTGATTGAGCGGACGGCCCAACGAGTGATTCGCCAAATAGATACCCGGTGCCGCGAGCGTGCCGGAGAAGAGCGGAAAAACATGATGGCGGAGAGTATCTTCTGTTAGCACACCTGGGCCTATCGCTGCGAGAGCATCTGCGAGACTCATTCCCGTGGTGCCTCGGTTCGCGAAGCAAGCAGTTCAGGAAAGAAGGTGAGCTCCAGCGCCTGGCGTAGAAAGCCTACGCCCGAGGAGCCGCCGGTACCGTGCCGAGAGCCGATGATGCGCTCGACCGTCTTGAGATGACGGAAGCGCCAGAGTTGGAAGTATTCCTCCACGTCCACCAACTTCTCGCACATCTCATACGCCACCCAATGTTGTTTTGGGTTCCGATATATATCGCGAAAGACTTCCACGAGAGCTTCATTCCTGCTGTGAGGCGTAGACCAGTTGCGATCGCGGCATTCGCCGGGAATGCGATAGCCGTGTCGAGCCAGATACCTCAAGAACTCGTCATAAAGGCTGGGAGCATTGAGGGTGCAAGTGAGATCCTCGTAGATCGCTGCATCATGCATGAACACTTTAATGTTGTCGAGGTTTTTATTGCCCAGGAGAAATTCCAGCTTGCGATACTGGAACGACTGAAATCCCGAAGCGCTTCCAAGAACGGATCGAAACTCCATATACTCCGACGGCGTCAGCGTTTCGAGGACAGACCACTGCTCGAAGAGTTGCATCTGGATGAGTTTTACGCGCGACAGAATTTTGAGGGTGGGTGGAAGTCTGTCACGGCGTATTTTGTCGATCGCGGCCGTAAGCTCGTGGATCACCAGCTTAATCCATAGCTCCGAAACCTGGTGCTGGACGATGAACAACATTTCATCATGATGCGGCGGCTGAGATAACGGTCGCTGTTGCGCAAGTAGGCCGTCAAGGGAAAGGTAACCCGAGTAGCTTAGTCTGTCGGAAAAGTCGCTTACGATGTCTGGTTCGACGGGACGTTGGTTGGAGTTTGTCATCTTCACCTACATACGAATACTAACTTCCCAGTGGAACAATTTGCGAGTGAAGGTAGGTGATGATGGCTACGCGTTGCGTATGGGATTGTTTCGTTGCAGAAGTACCCGTTAGAACTGGGATCTACGTAATAATTGCTGTTTCAGCTCCCACTGGATTATGGCGAAGCAGGATCCGGACCAGGCAACGGTAAATTGTCTGCAGACTGCGTCTGCTGAAGAAGGCGGTAACCATCCCGGGTCCGAATGTGATATTTTTGCAGATTTTTGCCAACGAGCTTTACCGTTATGGTGCGCCACCCGCGATTCGGATTGGGTTGTGGATAGTAGCTGAGAGTGTACAGATGAGCCAGGTCATCTCGAATGGAGGCAAAGGCCTGTTTCTCATCTCTCCAACTCTTCGAGAAATAGGCTTTACCGCCGGTGACTTTGCTCATTCGTTCAAAGACAGCTGTAGAAACTGGTTCATCTTCGGCTTGCTGAGTACTGATCATATAAATGATTGTTCCGGTGGATTGGGCCAATTCCGCTACATCCTCCGGTGGCACCAGGCTTGCATTGTCAGGACCATTAGAAAAGACGACGATAGCTTTTTTCCTGTCAAACGAGCGGCATCCTTTACCGTCAGCAAGAGGGAGTTATAGAGTGCAGCGTCATCACCGGCAACTGTATTGCGCACGCCACGTAAGGCTTGCGACCGGTCGGACGTAAGGGCAGATACGCGGGAAAGATCCCGACTGTAAGAATAAAGTGCGACCTTGCTAACGCCTTCAAGAGACCGGATGAAATCGGCGATGGAGTCCTGCGCGAATACGAATCCCCGATACATGTAGTTGCTGGTGTCGAAGAGAATAAAAACGTTGGCCCCCGCCGCCCATAAGTCTGGAGTCTTAACCTGATCTACCCCAGCTGACTTCTGCACTATCGTCACCGCACCTTTCCCTGCGTCCTGCGGAAGGCGGGCGCCCGACGGAGCAATGTCAATCAATCGCCTGGGTGGTTCGTTTCCCTCTTCGAAGGTGGCAGTTTTTTCGGGGATTTTATCCTCGGTGATAGAGAAGTCTTCCGGACTGAGACCGCTAACGTAGTTCCCCTTTCCGTCAGTTACGGCGATATTCAGTTGTACAAGCACGACGCTCACGCGAATGCGCGAAGTATCGTTTTGGGCGGCACCGGAGCCACCGCCGTAGAAGGGGAATGAAAGTAGCCAGAGAAATAGAAAATGTCGCTTCATATTCTTCCTAACGTGTGTTCGCATCGTTTTTCGCCTGCCCAGACATCGTAGAAGTGATATTGCTGCCTGGGAAACTGGCAGTTTTGCCTTGTCGAAACTCCTCTCCTGTTTCTTGAATGGCACGAAGGATTGCCGGCCAATCATCGGGCTCCGTGGCAAAGATCTTACTGATGGCACGTCGGCTCAGTTCTGGGACAAGGCTGTTCAGTGCCACAGGTGAATAACCCATCTCATCTGCAAGGCGAGCCCAATATAAGTTGCTGGACTCCCATGACTCTCCGAACAGGCGGCTGGAATAAGAGCCAAAGAAGGGAAAGGGTTTTACATTCAGCAGCTCGCAAGCGTTGGTTCGGGCCAGCGTCGGATGAGGCACGCCGAAGTCTCTCGATAGATGCTCCCAGCTTACTTCCACTGGATAGTGTCGTTGCAGCTCCTGAAGTTGTTGACTTGCGGGTCCCCAGGAACCGTTTTCTTCGGGAAACCTGGTGCCATACTCGGCAGCAAGGTAAGAGGTCTCGGCGGGCGTCATTCGCCGAAGCATCGCAGCCACATCCTCCGAACGAAACAGTGACAGTTGAACTCGTTCCAGTCGTTGCGACGTCAAACGATCAGAGAGGATGCCGACAACCCTCTCCCTGATCTGGGGATTTCCTGCAGACGCGGTCAATAACTCTTCTCCAGACTTCTGATAGAGGGTGACGGCATGAAGTTCAACCGGTGTCACTCTCCACCAGCGCGGCAGGGTTGCGCTAACCAAAAGTTCCGGCACTAAATCTTTCCAAATTAGTGCTTGTATGTTTTCTGGAGAGATGAAGTCCTGCTCCGTTGTTGCTAACGCGTAAGACAGATCAACTAAAGACCCAACCAGATACGCTCCGCCACCAGCAGGCGATCCTGCGCCCAACAGCATGGGAGCACTCCATAGTCGATCCGGGCTCTGTATCGAAACTCCGAGAAAGTCGTGCGAACGGACGAAGAGCGGATTATGGTGAAGCATTTGAGCGCCGGGGGGTTCATAGTACGCGTAGTTCAAACCAACCAGAGTGTCGCGCAAGAAGGGCGTGAGCTGGCCACGAGCTGTTTCAAGCTGAACGTGCGAACCGTGCTCTTTAATAACTTTGGTCAAATCCGTACGCACCTGTAGTTCCGCGTGATGGGCGGTATAGTTCGGAGGTGCCCAGCTGATCTTCTCACTGCTGGTGAAGATCGGGCGTGGCAGGTCAAATTCACGCAGTTCTGCCGCAAGTGGAAGCAGTGCGTCGCTCTTGCCTCTCCCCTGAGCGAGTTCCTTGAGACCGTCACTAAGAGCGAATAACGTGTCAAGGAGACCAGCCGCTGATCTTCCAGAACCGAATTGATTCTAGCGGCTAACGCGATATGCTCGCGTAGTCCGTCCGGGGTCACCTGATGAGGGCCAGCAAGCAACTCAACGAGATCTTCTTGAGAGGAGTCCGCCTTAGCGCCTGCCGCCAGCAGAAGTTCCTGGAGGGATTTCTGGGTACTGTCGAAGAGTTGTGTGGAGGAGGAGATCGTAGTGAATGGTTCGATCACTTTCTGCCAGGACGTGTTCAGTTCGCGCTCTGGAATTTGTCCTTGTCGGGCGAGGATCTGCCAGAGCCCGACAGTTGCCTGAAATGCTCCCAAGGCATTCCCACGCATTGTCTGGTTGGAGATTTTGTCGATTGCGTCCGTCGACCTCATGAAGCTGATAATGCCCGCTTCGTTCAAAGCTGGAAACTCAGCGAACATCAAGTACCAATTGTTCAGTTCTGCAAATCGATCAGCCAGTTGACGCACTCCTTCTGCGGATAAGTGATTCCCTGGCGGCCGTCCGCGGTCTAATTCACTCAATGTGAGATAAATCTGGAGCGGTCCGCTATTACTGTCTATCGAGGAAAGTGCGGTCATTGTTTCGAGCAACTGTTCTGGACGATTCCAGTTCCGGGCTCGTTTGACCCAGCTGCGAACAATTTTGGAGTCGGACTTTTGGAGAAGAATCTCTTTCCAAACTTCGAGATTTCCTGGCACGTAGGGATCGCCGTTAGACTCCCATTGAATGCGAGTAAACAGCACCAAAAGATCGGGTGCTCTCGGAAATACTCCTCGGACGGCATTGGTTCCGTTAGCCCCTTTCCGAAATACGTCGTAAAGTTCTTTTAGCCGCGGAGCTTCCGTAAGGTGTATTTGCTGCTTCCGACTGACACGTGACAAGGCATCATAGTAGGCAGCCAGCCAGCCGCTATCTTTGGCAAGCAAGTCGGTTATGAACTCCCCCGACGACGCTGGACTCGCGCCGACCAGCTCCTTCCAATCCGCGGAAGCACTCTCTCCCCGGGAACAATCACTCGTCCAGAGCGAACACATATCTGACTTCCATAAAAATCCAGGATGCTTCCAAACGGGAGCAGTTTCCTGAGACCAGGCGCATTCCGCAACGCGAGGGCCGTCTCGTCGTCTGTCTTAGCGAGGGCCCAGTAAAGGCGAGCTACAGAAGCGTCGCTGAGCAGCGCGTCTAGCAGACTGCCCGATCTTGACTTCGCACTTTGGCTTAGGCCAATCCAGTCGCTTTCGTGGAACAGCACCGGAACCCGAGATGCCGGATAGGGATAGGTAAAAGGTATCCCCTTCTGGAGAGATTCTTCGAGTTCAACCAGAGGAAAACCTGAATCGATGGTAAGAAAAGCTCTCTCCGGGTTTGCCGTCTCTAACGTGAAGTTTTTCTGACCACACCCTTCACGCAACCGATAACCAAGGATCTGGACCAGGGTGCCAGCGTCGTCACAACCGGCAACCCGGATCGTGCTGCTCGTTCCTGCCAGAACCTGCAGCTCTCTCGCCTGATTCACGTAACGATCAATCAAGATAAGAAATTCGGTCGGAGTGTTCTGCTGATAACCACGGAGATAGACGTTTCGGGCTAATAGGGCTAACACATCGTCTTCAGAGACCTTCTGGCTAATGCCCGCCATGCGGAGAAAAGATCGAAGAGGACCGGGGATTATGACATTATCCCTTTGAGAAGCCGACGCCTTTGTCGCGAGCGACTGAGTGTCCGACGGACCCGATAGGGCAGACGCCTGACTCGCGCTGCAGGGATGAGTCAGACAATAAACACTGAGACATAGCCATACCGCTGTGGGAATGGGCGATAGACGGAACGGGGACTTCATCGCTGGACACCTTCTAAGAACCGTGAAGAACTTATAGCGCCGATGAAACGGGTGTGACAACCAATCAAGGAACGAAGTCTAAATGAGTGGAAAACTAAGGACCGGCAGTCTACCGCGAACTCGGATTGATTTCACAGATACGCGATCTATCGGCTGTTCCCTTCGACGGGTGGGCGTGCCCTATCCGGTTTATGCCTCAACACCTCTGATCAAAAAGATTTACGGCATGCAGTGTTGGAGGGTACTGTACTACCTCTTTGCCGCCATTTGCCAGAGGAGAACAAACAAAATCCTAAAAAAGAATCCTTCAGAGGGAGACTCAGCTCCTGCATCGCCTGTCGCTGGCATCACGCTCTTCCAAGTTTCATATTTGGGTCTGCAGGATTGACCCGCAACGACATGTCCTGACACCAAGGGGAGCCTCGGGACGTCGACTTACGCGAATAAATCTCTTATTTTGTTATAGATATAAGATTCTGCCGTCGTTCCCAGGATTTAGGAAGCAATGGGGCTTTGCCTCAGTTATGAAAGACCGTTATCTAATACTGTGTCGATTCCTTTAATCGGCCTAATCGATTTAGCCGATTCAGCCGCACATTCAGAGTGTCTTGCTAGGATTACGCCGGAATGATGGGGAAAGACAATCTTGAGCCCGCAAAATTGGGGCTTCCGGTCTGATTGCCGACCCGAAGCTCCAATTCCGGTCTTGCGCAATCATGGCGCTGCTTTCATTACGCAGCCCACAACCGTGCACCGTCGCGACGAACGATTGCGGGCAGCGTTTCGACCGCGTTCAAGCCAATTTCTTGACGGCCTTGACAGGTCGACTAGTCGCTGACAGACGAGGTCAGAGACTTTTCAAGTTGGACTGTAATCTTCTGCTGGTTGTCTTGTGAGGAATCGCCCAAAGTCAGATCGTATGCTCCAGCGTCTGCCCGCCAGCTTGACGACTTGACATCGAAGTAACTAAAGCTGCGAGGGTCAAGGCTAAACGAGATGTGCCCTGTCTCGCCGGGTTGCAGAGCGATCCGTTCAAAACCTTTTAGTTCTTTTGCGGGGCGCTCTACCGTGGCTGAAGCCTGACCAACATACAGTTGGGCCACAGTAGCCCCTAAACGACTGCCTGTATTTGTGACATCGCACGTCACCGTGAGGTGACCGTCGGCCGAAGAAGTGCTTTTAAGCTTACTGAAAGAAAATGTCGTGTAGGAGAGACCGAATCCAAACGGGTACTGCGGCTCTACGTGATTATGCTCGTAGCCGCGATAACCTACGAAGATACCCTCTCGATAGACGATTTTGTTGGTGCCGGCATCCGGATAATAGTTGCGGTAACTGGGATTATCCGTGATCTTTTTCCCAGCTGATGGGCAGATGACCGGAAGGATTATCTTCTCCGAAAAGGAGGCGAGCCGCAGCGGTGCCACCCTCTTCCCCTGCATACCAAGTCTCGAAGATTCCCTGCACCTTATCTTTCCAGTTTGAAATATCGACACTGCCACCAGAGGTGATGAAGACGATCGTCTTCTTGCCGAGGGCGGCAATTTGCTGAATAAGCTCCTCCTGGCCGACGGGAAGCTCGAACGTGCGGTCTCCGCCTTCAGACTCTGATGATGCATTGAAACCCGCTGCGAGGATCACCGTGTCGGCGTGTGAAGCCATTTCGAGGGCATCTTTCTCTACGATCGTACTGAGAGGAGCAATGCCGACTCGCATGCCGGAGACAGAACCGAGTTGCTGGGAGAGTTGCTCCAAAACCACTTTATGCGGAGCCTGAGTGAGGTCCAGCGTTGTTTGGTTGAGGATGTATTTCGGGACCACGGAGCTATCGAAGACAACCGCGTCGTCCACTAGAAGCCGATATTTTCCATCGGTCTGGACGAAGATTGCGAACTTGCCGGCTTCGGCGGGGGTGTAATAACCGGTCCAACGGCTGCTGGTGGTCGTGCGCACGTAGGGAGATGCGCTCTTGTGGGAGGTAAGCGCATTCAGCTCTTGCTCTTCAGGTTCGCGGCGGGTGGATCCAGCAGTCAGCATTGCCGTCTCCGTGACGGTGCCAGTGACATCTCCTTCGAGGCTCGCCTTTGCGAAGGTGGTGTGCGTAACTCCCGGTATTGTGCCCTGCGAGTCGGTCGTAAAGCGTGTCAACCGTGACATCTGGTTGACGCTATGGATACCACGAGCGTAGAGAACTTTTGTCTGCGGGCCAACGAAATTACTTATGCCCACCAGGAGATTGGTGTTGGCGAAGCTGACTACCTCGCCGCTGCCACCACCGGTAGTGACGGTTTGGGTGGCCGTCGGTCCGATGACTGCGATCGTCTTGAGTACGGCTTTGTTAAGAGGAAGCGCGTTGTTGTCATTTTTGAGCAGGACTGCCCCTTCAAGCGCCGCCTGCAAAGAGGCCGCACGGCCATCGAGATTGTAACGGGGAATACTGGTGTCCATCTGTGGTCGGTCGAGCCAGCCGAAGTCGACTGCCACCCGGAGGATTCGGCGCACCTTCTCATCGATCTCAGCCTGAGTGATGGTGCCATCCTTCAGTAGCGGAAGTATCTTTTCTTTGGAGAGATAGACGCCAAAGGGCATCTCGAGATCAAGGCCGCCTTTGACAGCTGCAGCGGTGTCGTAGGTCGCGACCCAATCGGACATAATGACGCCTGGAAAGTGCCATTGATCCTTTGCGACGGTGATGTTAAGACGCCCGTTCTGCGTCATGTGCTCACCATTGGTGATGTTGTAGGAGTCCATGATTGCGCCTACTTTGGCAGTCTTCACGGCAGCCTCAAAGACGGGCATGTAGATCTCACGAAGTGTTCGTTCATCGATGATCGAGTCTGAATCGTGGCGAAGATACTCGGAGTTGTTACCCAGGTAGTGCTTGACCGTCGCCGACACACCTTCCTGCTGGACGCCTCGTATATAACCGACGGCGATCGCACTCGCCAGGAACGGATCCTCACCGAAGTATTCGAAGTTACGACCATTCATTGGCGCGCGATAGATGTTTACGCCTGGGCCGAGGAGAAAGGCCGCACCGCGAGAGCGTGAATCGCGGCCCAGTTGCTGGCCGACGCTGAGGGCGAGCGCCCTGTCCCACGAAGCCGCGAGACCAATGCCTGCGGCGTACGCAATAGTAGGTGCAGGGATGTGCGCACCCACAGGGCCGTCCGCCATTTGGAAGTAGGGGATACTCAATCGCGGAATGGAATGGGTCCGAAAAGGGGTGTCACCACCAATGAGATCGATTTTTTCATCGAGCGTCATCTTGGCAAGGAGATCGTCGACGCGCTTGTCGACAGCTTGCGGGTTGTTGCCAACGAACTGTGCAGAACTGGAAAGACTCGTCAGAAAGAGAGCGCCAACTGCGATGGCGTGGCATGTGAAAAGGGGCGGTTGCGCATGAACATTTCGAGGAGCTCCGGCCTAAGTGAATTGGTTCCAGCGGAAGTTTTTACGTTTCCAGCGGAAAGGGATTGACTGATTTATTCCCCCGGAGAAGTATATCTATAGATCCATCGCGATAGTTTCGCTGCTGTGGACCGCACAGCTCCAGTTCAGGATTGCCATCTTGCCTCGGTGTTCGGGCACTCTGTGAGAAACAGTTATGCCCTAAAAGATGACCTTGAGCGCGAGTTGGATCTGACGGCTGGTGGAGGCCGCGGTTACGACTCCGGCTGTAGGGCTTTGAACGGCGGCTGCGGCCTGATTGGCGACTGCGCCTTGAGTGGGCCCGCTTGTGTAAACAACTTCGTTGGGCGTCTGCAGGTTGGTGTGGTTGAGCACATTGAAGAATTCGGCGCGAAACTGGAGACGAGTTCTCTCCGTCAGGACGGTGGACTTTAGGAGAGAAAGATCCCAGTCGGCGTAGCCGGGACCGGTAAGAGTGTCGCGGCCAAGGTTCCCGATTGTGCCATATGCGGGTGCGGTAAAAGCGGTAGGGGAGAAGAATTGCGCCACGCGAGCAGAGGTGCTGCCACGAGCGTAAAGCCTCCCGTGGAAGCCGGGGTTGAGGTTGGGACGGACGGGGTTTCGGGTGTCACCTGAGCCGGTAGGGTTATAGCCCAGTTGAGGGCTGAAGGGAAATCCGGATTGGAGTGATGCGATGGTGCTGAGACTCCATCCAGATACCGCGTGGTTAACAAATGGCGACACGGTGGACAGGAGAAAGTGTCCACGGCCGACGGGCAGCTCGTAGGTGGCATTGAAGGCAGCGAGGTGGCGAATATCTGTCGCAGCGGGGCCGTAGTCAAGCGAAGGATTTGCCGGATAGGAGACAAATGCCGGAGTGTTGGCTGAAACACTCGTGTTCCAGGCAGAACCGTCGTCGAGATTCTTGGCGAAGGTGTAATTGGCTCGAAGTTGCAAGCCGTGTGCCAGATTGCGGCGAAGATCAACCTCGAGGGCGTTGTAGTTGCTGGAGCCGCCCGAGGTCCATGACGTGGTGTTGGCCACCAAAGGGTTCGCTTTGACTGTCGTAGGGTAGTAGATCGTTCCGGTCGAAGTGCCTGCAGGGCAGCTTGAGTTCGGAGAGCAGATGATGGAAGCGGGTTCGTTTTGATCCTCCGAAAGGATCTGGTGATAGCCGTGAGAACCTACGTATCCAACCGTGATTGAGGTTGCTTGATCGAGCTGCTGTTCGATGCTGAGTGCGTAGGAGACAACGCTCGGAGTCGAGATATCGGGTTGGACGTTAGAGGGAGAGATGAGCCCTGGAGCACCGCTGATCGGACTTGCGATAGGCACGTTCGAGTAAGAGAGAGTCGTGTTGTAGGGCGCGGCCTGGTCGAGGCGATAGTCGAGATTGTCGAGAAGTGAGTGGTGAAGGCCAACGCTGGAACGAAGCGAAGTTTTGCCATTGCCGAAGACATTCCATGCGACGCCGACGCGAGGTTCGGGAAGAATCTTCGCGCGGTTGTTCGACAGGGCCGAGGTTCCTGTGGTTGGAGTGGTATTGATGATGCCGTTGGTAAAGCCGTATTGCGAGGCACGACCGTGGGACTCGTTCCAGCCATTGGTGGATTCGAAGCGAATCCCGCCGCGAATCTCGAACACTGGCGTAAGTTGCCAGGTATCTTCGAGATAAACAGCGCTCATGAAGCTGCGCCAATTGAGCGGCGTGGGACTGGGCACCACGGTGAAGGTCTTGACAGTTCCCTGCAGGAAGGTAGCGAGTGAAGCGAAGGAGGCTTGGCCGTACTGGTTCTGGGCGAGATTATCGTTCGACTGAAGCGACTGAAGCCAAAGGCCGGCCTCAATCTGGTGCCGCGAGCGCGAATAGAAGACGTGGTCGTCGAAGGTGTAGAGATTGCGCGCTGTGGCATTGTTCGATCCAACGTTGGCACCGGCACCGGTGATCTGCGACGAGCCATTGGAGGCGGTCGAACCAGCGATCACGATAGCTCCGGTCGGCTTGCCCGCGAGGAAGCCGGGAGTGTCAGTCTGGATTGAAGAGGGAATATTGCCGAGGAAGAAAAAGCTGGCACGAGAGTAGCCAACACGAGCCGTATTTAGCAGGTGAGCGGAGAAGACGTGTTGCTCCTGGACGCTGACGACTTGTTCGCGAAGCGATTCGTTGATGAGCGATAAGGGGTTTTGCGTGGGCGTGTTGGCCGTGGAATCATCCACAGTGTAGACAGCAAAGAGGAGGTCGCGCGAGGTAAGGTTGGCATCGAAACGCGCGGTACCGAAGTCCTCGCGGATGTGTTGGGTGGGACTGGAGAAGGCTTCACCGATCCCGGTTGGGTTGCCCTTGGCGTCGAGTAGCTCTGGGCCGTTTTGTGCAGGCCAGAGGTTAAGCAAAGGCCGAACTCCGTTCGCGACGCCATAGTTCTTGCGAGGACCGCTCGGATTAGCCGGGTCCGGAAGCAGACCTTGTCGAGCCTGAGTGTCAGGGACAAGCGTGACGTCGGTGATCCCGAGATTCTGCCGGTAGCCTTCGTAGTTGCCAAAGAGAAAGAGCCGATTGGTGCGAATGGGGCCCCCGAGTGAGGCACCGTAGTTATTGCGCTGAAAGTTCGGGATGTGGGCCTGGTCGAAATAATTGCGTGCATCGAAGAACGAGTTACGAAGAAACTCGTACGCCGAACCGTGGACGTTATTAGTGCCCGAGGCCGTTACGATGGAGATCTGGGCTCCCTGACGCTTTCCATAACTTGCCGAGTACGTGTCACTGACGACATTGAACTCGCGTACCGCATCGACACCAAGAAGCTGACCGCTGGTGCCGCCCGGGGTGACGTTGATAAGCGACGCGCCGGTGTATTCGACGCCATTGAGCAGGTAGAGATTGTCCTGCGGGCGTCGACCAGAGATCGCAAACATACTACCCACGGAGGAGTTGGAGGTTCCAACCGATCCGCTACGCTGCGCTGTGTAGTTCACTGCCGCAGGATTGAGCGTGATGAGTTGATCGTAAGAGCGACCATTGAGCGGGAGGTCTTTGACTTGACGCTCGTTGACGAGGCCGGAGATCTGCTGGGTGGAAAGATTGACAGACGAGGGCACATCCGTAACGGTGACCTGCTCTGTGACGTTACCCGGATGCACCGTGAGATCGATGCGCGTGGCCTGACCTACAGTGAGAGAAATCCCGGCGCGTGTCTGCGGAGCGAAGCCCTCGCGCACAACTGAGATCGCGTACACACCAACGGGAATCGAGGGCGCAGCGTATGCTCCGGCTGCATCGGAGATGAGATGGCGCTCACCACCTGTCTCCTGATTGCGAATCGTGATCTGGGCATCGGGAATGACAGCGCCGGCGGGATCCGTGACAATACCGCTGATGGTCCCACCCACGATCTGGGCGCTGGAAATCGTTGCGAGTAGAAATGGGGCTATGAGAAAAATTGATCGATGGAACATCGAGGGTACCTCAAGTGCCTACAACAAGACCCGCATGTAGATGGGAAAAGATTGCTTTATAAATTCTCGAGGAGGGCGAGAGACTATCGGCAACAACAATTCGGCATTGTTTCCGAGAAGGAAATTGCGATGCGGATCTGTCGGAACTGCCTTGAGATTCTTGAATACATTGAATTACCGAAAGGCCATGACCCGCTTGGCAACAGGTTGCTGTAAGTTTTTTTGCTTGGGGAAACTAATTTCGTGTAGGCGAGAGGCGCAGACCTGCTTCACAACAACGACAGCCAGTAACGGCATAGTGGAAGGTCAGAGCCATAAACCGAATAGTAGCACAGAGACTTCTTTAGTCGGATCGCAGGCTCACTCTTCAGCGAGCAAAACTCTAACGGCCTTCCGTATTACGTCAGATAGCTGGAAAGCACCTTCGTTTATCAGCTTAGGACCGGCACCTTTGTCGGGGGGCTTTGAAGCGACCGGCCCAGATTTGCCTCAGTCTCTGCGCTTTGCTACTCTGGAGGGAGAAATGCGCATCTCATGCCAGCTCCGTTGTTGTTGTCCTTTCAACGTCGAGCAGGCGTGTCGACCCAAGCGCTAGTCTTTCACTCTAAAAACTGTTTTTTAGACACTTTTTCCCGAGCTTCTTGCTTTGGGGAAGTTGCACCCGAAACTCCCTCTGGAGTCAGTCATGGCATTGGCCGCACCGGTACTTACGCATCTGCAGCTTCTCGAAGCCGAGAGTATCCATATCCTTCGCGAGGTTGCGTCCGAGTTTGAACGCCCCGTGATGCTTTACTCCATTGGAAAAGACTCCTCTGTGATGCTGCGTCTCGCACAAAAAGCTTTCTTTCCGGCTCCGATCCCGTTTCCGCTCCTCCATGTCGATACAGGTTTCAAATTCCGCGAGATGATCGAGTTTCGCGATCGCATAGCAGCCGAAGTTGGCGCTGAGCTTCTGGTCTGGCGTAACGAGCCTGCCATTGCTTCAGGCGCGAATCCGATCGCGCTCGATACCAAAAGGTGCTGTGGCCTGCTTAAAACACAGGCGCTGCTCGATGGCCTTAATCATTACGGCTTTGACGCTGCGTTTGGTGGTGCTCGTCGCGATGAAGAGAAGTCTCGCGCCAAGGAACGCATCTACTCTTTTCGCGACAAGGCTGGCCAATGGGATCCGAAAGCCCAGCGTCCTGAGCTCTGGAACCTCTACAATTCGCGGATACATCCGGGTGAGTCCATCCGCGTCTTTCCACTCTCGAACTGGACCGAGATGGACGTCTGGCAGTACATCCTGCAGGAAGACATTCCCATAGTAGATCTTTACTTTGCCAAAGAACGGCTGATGTATGTTCGCGAAGGTGCGCTTCTTCCGGTCGAACAGAGCTTTATTGCCCGGCCCGGAGAGCGGCCGCAGATGGTGCTCTCAAGGCTTCGTTCGCTTGGCTGCAGTCCGTGCACCGGAGCGATTCGCTCGGCTGCCGATACGCTACCCAAGATTATCGAAGAACTGCTTTCCTTCCGTTCTTCCGAGCGTGCGAATCGTGTTATCGATCACGATCAGGAAGGGTCGATGGAACGTAAGAAGCGTGAGGGTTACTTTTAAATGCCTATCAGTGAATCCGTTCTGAAGATGGATGTCGAAGGGCGGTTCGAGGAAGACTCGAGGTTCTCTCTCTCCAGTTTTCTTGCAAACGAGCATGCGCGTGATCTGCTTCGCTTCGCCACCGCCGGTTCGGTCGACGATGGGAAGTCAACGCTCATCGGCCGTTTGCTCTACGATACGCAGAGTGTCTACGAAGATCAGGTCCGTTCGATCACGGGCAAGGGCTCCACGGGAGCGGGAAGCGTCGATCTCGCTCTTTTGACAGACGGGCTCCGTGCAGAGCGCGAGCAGGGCATAACCATCGATGTAGCCTATCGTTATTTTGCCACCGCCAACCGCAAATTCATCATCGCCGACACACCAGGCCACGAGCAGTACACCCGCAATATGGCTACCGGCGCCTCAACTGCTTCGCTTGCCATCGTTCTTGTCGATGCGCGAAAGGGCGTGCTAACGCAGTCTCGTCGTCACGCCTGCATAACCGCGCTGCTTGGCGTTCGCCACATCCTCGTTGCCGTCAATAAGATGGATCTTGTCAACTACGACAAACAAGTGTTCGACGCAATCCGGGCTAACTTCACCGCGTTTTGCGACGAATTGGGGGATTTGCGTCCGCCGCATCTCTACTTCGTTCCAGTCAGCGCGCTGACCGGCGACAATGTCGTCCGGGCAACCGCTGCGATGCCGTGGTACCAAGGACCCTCGTTGCTCGAAGTGCTTGAATCGGTCCCCGCAGCGGAGGCCGGAGTCGCTCACCCTTTTCGTTTCCCGGTTCAGCGTGTTCTTCGCCCCAGCCGGGATTTTCGTGGATTTTCCGGACAGATCGCAGCGGGAACAATCCGCCCCGGGGATCCCATCATGGTGCTCCCATCGCGCCAAATCAGCCGCGTGCGGAACATCGTTACCTTCGGTGGTAATCTTGCGCAGGCCCAAGCGCCCCAATCTATAACTCTTACTCTTACAGATGAATTGGACGTTAGTAGAGGCGATTTAATCGTCACTCCCGAATTTCCGGCTATCACGACGAAGAGCTTTACCTCTTCCCTGGTGTGGATGGATGAGAAGCCTCTCGAGCTTGCGCGCCGTTATTTACTGAAGCACACAAGCAAGACCATCCAGGTTCAGATCACTGATATTCAATATCGCCTTAACGTAGAAACTCTGGAACAAGACGCCGCCGAAACACTGAAGTTCAATGATATCGGCCTAGTAGATATTGAATCCCTTCTCCCGCTCTGTGTTGACAGCTATTCCACAAACCACATCACAGGAAGCTTCGTTCTGATCGATCCCGTAACGAATCTTACAGTCGCCGCAGGAATGATCCGATCTGTCGGCGCTGAAACGATTGCCAAAACAATAAACATAGTGACAGAGGCTGACCGACGCGAGCGTTGGGGCCACTCTGGGGCGCACATTCATCTCCGCAGCCCTGTTGACTTTGCCGATGCGGTGGAACGAACCCTTTTTCTTCGCGGTGCTTTCATCGTTCGCCCCGAGTTCCCCTCTAACGAATCCATCGCAGTGCTTATCACTGGAGGAGCTCTGGTCTTAACTCACGCTGCGTCCGAGGACAGGACAGTTCGTTTCGGCGAAAAGCAGGCTGTCGTATCTGACGTTGACGACTTCCTTCGTTTCCTTGAAGCCCGCGCCATCATAACGGGAGAAAAATAGACAATGACGAACTTTCCAAATTTGGCGCTCGCTCCCGATGTGTCTCGCAAAACAGCAGAACTGCCTCCAGTTCTATCCCCCATACTTGGGGCCAAACTAGCGAACGTCCGCGCACTTCTCGGCCGGGAGTTACCAGGAACACCTGCCGAGAATGCTGCCTGCCTCACTTGTAGCTTTCAGGCCGAAGATGTACTCCTCCTCCATCTCGTTCGCGAACTGTGGCCTGATATTCCAGTCCTCTTTCTGGATACGGGTTATCACTTCCCGGAAACCTACGCGTACCGCGACCGGATTGCAGTCGAATGGAAGCTGAACCTTACTAATCTTCTTCCAACCCACACAGTGACAGAGCAGGAGCTTGAACATGGGCTGCTCTACCAGACCGCACCAGACCGCTGTTGCGCCTTTCGCAAAGTCGAGCCTCTTTTCACTGCGGTCGCCAACTACAAGATCTGGCTTACCGGTCTCCGCCGCGAACAGGCACGTAGCCGCACTGCGCTTGAAGAGATCGCGGATTTCGCGCTGCCCAGCGGCATCACAGTTCGCAAACTCAGCCCCTTCGCGGACTGGACAACGCGGGACATCTGGCAGGCATGCGCTTCCTACGCCATTCCGCTCCTGCCGCTCTACGAACTCGGTTACACCAGCGTCGGCTGCGAGCCCTGCACCTCGATCCCCACAGATCCCAACGACCCACGCTCTGGTCGCTGGGCTGGTCGCAAGGTCGAGTGCGGCATTCACATTCAGGCCGCTCCGAACCGGTGATCCGCGTCGATACGGTCGCCGAAAGGAAGACTCATGGAATACGCCATTGGATTTATTATCGCCGTCTTCATTGCTCTGACCGGCGTCGGCGCCGGCACGATCACAACACCGCTGCTCATCTTGTTTCTCGGAGTTCCTGCACCTATCGCTGTAACCACAGGGCTCATGTTCTCTGCCGCCGTCAAACTTGTCTTGGTCCCATCGCAGATCGCTCGCAAACAGGTCTCATGGCGTGTCCTTAGTCTTATGTTGATCGGCGGTCTGCCAGGGGTTCTTATCGGCTCGCTCGTCCTCCGCCACCTTGATGTCCATGGCCCGCAACTTCTGCTGAACGGCCTTCTCGGCGGGGTATTGGTTCTAACAGCACTTTGGCAGATATTTTTTCGTTTCGACCGACGCGAACCGAGGCGCCACCGAGGGATCGCAGCCGCCTGCTACCTTTTCTGATGCTACCCCTTGGAGTTGAGGTAGGATTTTCTTCTGCAGGCGCTGGAGCGTTGGGTACTGCCGCGCTGCTTAGCTTGACTTCTCTCTCACCGGCGCAAGTAGTTGGAACTGATATCGTCTTTGGCTTCCTCCTCTCGCTCGTCGGAAGTGGTGCTCATGGCTTCTTTGATGGGACGAATTCGAGTCTTCTTCGGCACTTGATTCTCGGAGGACTCGCGGGCGTTGCTTTGGGAACAGTTACCGTGCGCTGGATACCCAAGAGGCCCCTGCGATTCGCTCTCTGGGTCTGGCTTCTGATCGTCGGATCGCAGTTCATCTATACGAATGCTTTCGCCGCATCGCACCGCTAGGGCCTGCGCTGAGCGATTCTCCTTTTGTTAGTCGGTAGCTCATTTGTGTCGACCGGTCCGTGCAATAGGTTTCAGCTGGCTACGCATTGGGCATTGTGAAGACGGACAGACTTCGGATGCTACCATCCGACTATGCCAATGGATGATAAGGCGCTGGTGCAGGCTCGTGGCCTGAAGAAGGAGTACGGAAGGGGAAGCCGAGTAGTGGACGATGTCTCGTTCGTGATCCGTCCGGGAGAGACGTTGGGATTGGTCGGTGAGTCCGGGTCGGGGAAAAGCACCATCGCACGCCTGTTGTTGCGCCTGGAAGAACCTTCCGCGGGCAGCGTGAGATACAGAGGGCGGGATCTACTATCCCTGACTTCACACGAGATGCAGGAAATGCGACGACACATGCAGATTGTGTTTCAGGATCCATACGCGGCGTTGAATCCTAGGATGCGGGTGAAGCAGATTTTGACCGAGCCATTTGAGATCCATCGGGCGAAACCGTTAGGAGGGCTAGCGTCACGGCTAAAAGAGATGTTGCGGACGGTCGGTCTGGACGAGTCGGCGCTAGAACGATTTCCTCATGAGTTCAGCGGTGGGCAACGACAGAGAATTAATATCGCGCGCGCGTTGGCTCTTAGACCCGAATTCGTGGTGTTGGACGAGCCGGTGAGTGCATTAGATGTTAGCGTAGGCGCGCAAGTTGTGAATTTGCTAAGGGACTTACAGAGAGAATATGGACTGACGTACCTGTTTATCTCGCATTCTATGCCTCTGGTGCGGTACTGGTGCGACAGGGTGGCGGTAATGCAAAGCGGGCGACTAGTGGAGTTGGGGGAGAGCGCGCAAATTTGCGATACGCCGCAAGACGAATACACGCGCCGGTTGATTGCAGCGACTCCAGTGATGCCTGCAAGGATGTGAAGGCTTAGAGTTGCGAGCCTTAGAATCGGCTGGCAAGCAGAACTCGATACAATAGAAGTTGGATGATATCGAGTCTTAGTTCGCATTTGCATTACCCTTGGCTGGTCACAGCGTCTCTTATTGCTGGCGTCATGAATGCGATGGCTGGTGGCGGATCCTTCATATCCTTTCCGGCTATGCTGTCGATCGGGGTTGCTCCCATCCAGGCGAATGCGACAAATACGGTCGCGCTATGGCCGGGACAGCTGACTTCGGTTGCTGCCTTACGCGGAGACTTGACACGGGATCTATTGCCGGTTGTCTGTGCGGCTTCCATTCTGGGCGGAGTAAGTGGGGCTATCGTACTGCTGAATACCCGGCAGATTACGTTTCTGCATTTGGTGCCTTGGCTGTTGCTGATCGCTTCTCTGTTGTTTGGAATCAGTGGTCCGGTATCGCAGTGGCTAAGGAAACGATCGACTGAGCCTCATGTCATGAAATCCCCTGCCGTGACGCCGCTTTTTTTGTGTTGCTGCCGGTATGCTTCTACATCGGCTACTTTGGTGCCGGTGCGGGCTTTTTGATTATGAGCGCCTTGGCGTTATTTGGAATAGAGGAGATGAACGCGCTGAACTCGTTGAAGGTTCTTGCGGCCTGTTTGTCTAACTTGTGCGCCGTAATCACGTTTGTATTAAGTGGCGCAGTCATTTGGCGTTACTGCCTGATCTCGATGATATTTGCTGGTGTTGGCGGATATGTCGGGGCACAGTATGCTCGCCGAATGAATGCGAATGTGCTACGAACGATCGTTGTGATTACAGGATGCGTGATGGCGGCTTATTTCTTCTGGCGAAATGGCTAAGGAGCGGAGCCAGAGGCAAGGAATTGAGATGTATTGTTCGATAATATCGGTAAGCAAGCGGAGAGTGCGTTATGAGTCATGAGGGAATTCGTATTGTTAGTGCGGAGCGGGCACGGCTCGAAGACCTGGAGCACGTACAGATGCCGGCAGATGCGATAACTCCGAAAAAGGTGCGGGTGAAGAAGACCGAGGGCACTGGCGTCGAGATTGAGTGGAAGGACGGGCACCAAAGCGAATGGAACTTTGCGTGGTTGCGGAACGCATGTCCGTGCGCCACCTGCCACGAAGATCGAGAAAAGACAGGCAGGTTACCGGGGAAGCAAAAGCTAAGGACCAGTCACTGCTGAAGATGTATGAGGCCCCGGTACGACCTCTGGAGGTGACGCCGGTCGGCAAGTATGCGCTGAAGTTCAAGTGGAGCGATGGACACGAAAGTGGAATCTACTCTTGGGATTACCTTCGACGGGTGTGCCGTTGCGACGGCTGTATGACAAAGCAAGCGTCGTAAGAGATCAATGAGTCTTGTAAAGAAAGAACCGCGGTTGCAGATTCTGGCGGCGCGGTGCGTGCCTTATGTGATCGCTTAGCGAACCACTCCTTATACGGATCGGTCGTCTAACTTCAACATCGTGAGCGCCTCTTCAACAGTATCTGCGACGAGAAGGAGTTGGCGGTTCTTCTGCTTGAGCATACCTTCGGTTACGCAGTGATCAAGAAAGGTGAGGAGCTTGTCGTAGAAGCTATGTGTATTGAGCAAGAGGATAGGTTTCGCGTGGAGCTTGAGGGTGTGCCAGGCGAGGACTTCGAAGAGTTCCTCGAAGGTGCCAAAACCTCCTGGCAGCGCGATGAACGCGTCGGCCTTTTCTCCAATAAGCGCCTTACGGGTGTGCATGGTGCTGGTGATGTGAAGTTCGGTGATGCCGTGATGGGCCACTTCGAGATCGACGAGCACCTCCGGAATGACGCCTATTACTTTGCCCTCGGCGGTTAGGGCAGCCTCAGCAACGGCCTGCATCAGGCCGACGTTTGCGCCTCCATAAATTACCCCAATATTGCGGGCAGCAAGGGCGCGCCCCAGGCGCTCGGCGTCCGCTCGGTAGGCGGAATGAAGACCATTAGCGGAAGCACAAAAGACGGCAACATTGCGAATCATACTGCTGAGAATATCAAGCGCGTCATGTCGTCTGATTGTTTGAGTCAATTACGTTAAGGAGGAGGAAGAAAGCTGCAGGCCGACCGGACTAATAGTAGCGGGTCGGCCTTCGGAGACAGTGAGCTGATATCGTCTTCGTCGTAAGTCCTCTTAGCGAATTGCGATCGTGGCACCTTTATGATCTTTAATGACTTCTTCGATGAGCGATCCTACCGCGTGGTTTGGCGTGGCGCTATTGGCGACGATGCGTGTTCCCACTGGAACGTCCAGGTTAACTAATTTGCCGGGCTCAAGCGTCATCGGTTTATCCCCTACCAGAACCTGCAGAGAAGTGCCGGTATCATTGCGAAGATTGAGTTTGATTGTATTGGTCTTTGTTTTGCCGAACATCGCATGAACGGGAGATGAGATGCTTGTAGGAGCCGCATATATGGCCGGAACTGCAAGAAGAGAGGTAGCGACAACTGCGACGGTCAAGAGATTGTGACGTTTCATACTACGCTCCATTACTTCAAGATTTCGACTGAAGTTCTCTGCCATGGATCAGGGAGCCCGTCGTGAGTTGAGTTACGCAGGTTGGACGAAACTAGTTCCGTGAAAAGTCACTTTGGTTTTCGAATTAATCATCCAGTCTTAATTTGATTTTGACTGCTGTCCATGAGTGGACAAGCTGTTCGCAAATGAACAACGGCTATAAGCTTTGAAAGCTTCAGGCGAGCTACTGGAGAGCCAGCCTCTGGGAGCTTAAAATAGATATTGGAGCGTGCGCGTTGAGTCGACTTTTAGAGAATATGAATCCGCAACAGCAAGAGGGAATCCAGGCAGTAGATGGGCCTGTTCTTCTACTTGCAGGCGCGGGATCTGGCAAAACGCGCGTCATCACACATCGCATCGCCTATCTGATTCAAGAACGGGGCGTGCCGGCCGATGCAATTCTCGCTGTAACGTTTACGAATAAGGCCGCCAAAGAAATGGCCGAGAGGGTGGATAAGATTTTAGGGCACAGCAGTCTGGCGAAACCAATGCTGGCCACATTCCATAGCTTTTGTGTTCGCGTGCTCCGGCGAGATATTGAAGCGCTCCGAGTAGGCGGGGTTGGGTTGACAAAGACTTTCGCAATCTACGATGAGACCGACCAACAGGCTGTAGTGAAGCAGGCTCTGAAGCGGCTTGCCATTGATGACAAGTCTCTGAAGCCGCGTGTTGCGCTTGGGCGGATCTCATGGGCGAAGAACCACATGATTGATCCACAGGAATATTTTCTTGCGAGCACTAACCCGATGGAAGAGAAGATTGCTCACATCTTTGAGATTTACAAGAAGGAGCTATTTAAAGCGAATGCGTTGGATTTCGACGATCTGCTCCTGGAAACTGTCCGCCTGCTAAAGTCGTCGCCGGAAACGAGAGAAAGATACAATCGGCGCTACAAATATCTTCTGATCGACGAGTACCAGGATACGAACCGACCTCAGTATGAGCTGATGAAGCTGCTGGCCGGGCCTGACGCTAACGTCTGCGTGGTCGGTGATGAGGATCAGTCGATCTATAGCTGGCGCGGCGCAGACATTAAAAACATCCTGGAGTTTGAGAAGGACTTTCCCGAGACAAAAACGATCCGTCTCGAGCAGAACTATCGCTCGACACAGGTGATCCTGGAGGGTGCCGGCGCCGTTGTGGCGCAGAATACACAGCGGAAGGGCAAGAATCTGTTCACCACGCGAGAGGGTGGAAGTCTGATTGGCTACTACGAAGCTCCAGACGGAGAGAACGAAGCACTATTTATTGCCGATCGGATTCAGCGGTATCTGCGCGAGGCTGGGGGACAGGTAGATTTGCCGAGATGCGCGGTACTCTACCGGACCAACTCGCAGTCGCGGCTCGTTGAAGAAGCTCTGCGCCGGTATCAGATTCAGTACCACATGGTGGGCGGATTCAGCTTCTACGACCGTGCCGAGGTGAAAGACATTCTGAGCTACCTGAAGCTGGTCCAGAATGTGCATGACTCGGTCGCTCTGGGAAGAGTGGTGAACTCGCCTCCACGCGGAATTGGCAAAACAACGATGGAGATGTTGGCGCGGATGGCTCTGTCAAGCGGCATGAGCACCTGGGATGCGATAGGACACGCCATTGAAGACAAGTTGCTCCCTGCGCGGGCATTGCAGGCTCTGGGTAGCTTCAGACGACTGATTGAGGATGCGCGGGCAATGCTGGGACCTGGGTTTGCGGAGAAGCTGGCTGACGATATTGCAACGGAGAATAACACTTCCCTGAACTCCGATGCGGCCGAAGACACGGAAGCAGAGGTTTCATTCGAATTTGGAAACCCAGCATCTGAGGACACGGGCGCGAATACTTCGTTCGACACGAGCTTCAACTTCGGGTTCGACTTCGGTCCAACCGAAGAGATTTCCACAATTGCGGCTGAAAACGCTTCAGATTCGGATGCTGCACACGGAATCGATTCGGCGAATTTCAATCCATTTGCACCGGTGTTACTGAAGAAGTCCGCAGGGACGACAATGGACAGAGTCGCAGAAATTCGCATGGCTGATGAAAAGCCGGCGTTTCGGAAACCGGGGGATGCCGCCACGCTCCCGGAACTGATCAAGTTCCTGAATGACCGGAGTGGATACATTCGGGCGCTGGAGGAAGAAGCGACCCCAGAATCATTCTCGCGGATCGAGAATCTGAAAGAACTTGCCAACGCGGCCCAGGACGCCCAGGAGCGCGGAGAGACACTGCATGAATTTTGGATCACGCCGCCCTGGTCAGCGATGCAGATAGTTACAGCGAAGAGGCCAGGGTGACGCTTATGACCTTGCACGCAGCTAAGGGTTTGGAATTTCCTCTTGTCTTTTTGACTGGCATGGAAGAAGGGCTCTTTCCTCACTCTCGGACGCTGACCGATCCAACGGGACTCGAGGAAGAGCGCCGTCTTTGCTATGTCGGAATGACGAGAGCGATGGACACGCTGATCATGACGCGCGCCAGATATCGGCGGCGGTATGGAAGCGATATGCCGGAATCTAGCATCGCCTCACGGTTTCTTGAAGAGGTTCCCAGCCGGCTTGTGGAGGATTTGGGAAGTCCGCCCGCTCGGCCGCAGTTTTCGGGATCTGATTATGGTTCGGGGTATGGGGGCGCGTACGCGACGCCCTATCCCAAGGCAAACAGGTTTGGTCGTCCAAGTACCGATCAAGGTGATCGGCATTACAGCTATGAAGACGAAGACCAAAGCGGTGATCGAACTTCGGCTCGTGTTTCGGGGCTTCCTGGAGTGAACAATCGTCCCGTACACTCTGCGAAGACTGCCTTGCCGGGACAGTCAATAGATAACATTGCCAGCTTCTTCGCCGGGCGGGGACAGAAGATATCGCGCCCCAAGCCAGAGGTTCAAGAGCAAACAGGTAAGACCGGCCTAAAGCAAGGTTCGCGGGTTAGGCATCCCAAGTATGGCGAAGGAACTGTCTTTCGTCGCGAGGGTGATGGGGATGATGCGAAGATTACAGTACAATTTCAACAGCACGGCGTAAAGAAGCTGGTGGAGAAGTTTGCTCAGCTGGAGCGCCTCTAAAGTTTTGAAAAATCGCAGTCAAAGAAAGATTGGCACAGATACATGGCAAATACAAAGAGCATCACTGACACCCAAGAGCGCAAGAAGGTAAAGCGCGCAGCACGCAAAGCCGCACCAGCAAAGGGTCCGCGCACTGGTGCCCGTGGCGAGAACAAGCAAAAGGTCAAGAAGGCGGCTCGCGGTCAGAGCAAGCGATAACTGATCTTCTGTTGGGGCCGTTCGGACGATGTGGCCGCGCGGCCGCCCTGACATTAAGTATTCTGATCTCGCATTGTGTAGTCGGAAACGCCCCGCACCAATTCATTCGCAGGCAGGAGCGAGCGCGCTGGCCAGGCAAATCTTTGCAACCAAGTCGATCGACAAACTGATCTCTGAATCGGAGCGGCCCGAGCACGCGTTGAAGAAGACGCTGGGGCCGCTCTCTTTGACCGCACTGGGTATTGGTGCCGTGATTGGTTCCGGCATCTTTACCGTTGTTGGAACCGCCATTGCGGGCGAGAAGTTCGACACAACTTCGATCCTGCGGGCACCTGTGCTGGACTATATGATTCATCACTCAGCTCTGGCGGGTCGGCCAGGAGCGGGGCCGGCACTCGCGATCTCCCTGGTGCTTGTTGCCATCGTCTGCGGTCTGACGGGAGTTTGCTACGCGGAGTTAGCTTCGATGATTCCGATTGCGGGATCTGCCTACACTTATACTTATGCGACTCTGGGAGAACTGGTTGCCTGGATCATTGGGTGGGACCTGATCCTGGAGTATGCAGGCAGTAACATGGCTGTCTCGGTTGGCTTCGCAGCCCACATGGTGGATCTGCTTGACTGGTTCGGATTCCATCCCGCTTTGCGCTGGATCTCGCCCGCGTTTCTTCCGGGTGGATTGCAAGACCTTCAGGGACATGATCTCTATCTCCCAGGATGGCACTTCGGCTTCGATTGGCCAGCGTTTCTGGTAGTTATGCTGCTCACTGTGGTGCTGGTGCGCGGGATTCGGGAGTCAGCGCGAACCAACAACATCATGGTGCTGCTGAAGCTCGCCGCGATTCTGCTGTTCATCTTCGCTGGCGCGCACTTCATCAAGCCTGCGCTTTATCACCCCTACTCGCCGAACGGCTGGTCAGGTGTGTTGACGGGTGGATCGATCATCTTCTTCACCTATATTGGGTTTGATTCGGTATCGACCGCTGCGGAAGAGTGCAGGAATCCCCAGAAGGACGTCCCGATTGGGATCATCGCCACGCTGGTCGTGTGCACGATTCTGTACATCGGTGTAGCAACGATCCTCACTGGGCTGGTGCCTTGGCAGAGCATGGTCGATGATGCTGCTCCGGTGGTGAATGCGCTGAAGAAGCTGTCATTGCAGCCGGGCGGCCACAATCTGCACTGGGTGAGGTTGGCGGTTCTGCTGGGCGCGATGATGGGGATGATCTCGTCGATCCTGGTGTTTCAGTTGGGTCAGTCGCGGGTCTGGTTTGCCATGTCGCGGGATCGGTTGCTTCCTGCGTTCTTCGGGAAGGTTCATCCCAAGTTCCGGACGCCTGCGGTTGCGACCTGGGTGGCTGGAATCGTGGTGGGAATTCCTGCTGGGTTGTTTGACATCGGGACATTGACGGATCTGTCGAATATCGGGACGCTGTTCGCGTTTGCTCTGGTTTCGATTGGGGTGGTCATTCTGCGGTATCGCGAACCGGAGCGAAAGCGCAGGTTTCGGGTTCCGTTTGGGCCGGTGATTCCGATGCTTTCGGTGACCTTCTGTGTGCTGCTGATGATGGGATTGCCGATTATTACCTGGTTACGATTCTTCGTGTGGCTTGGACTTGGGTTGCTGATCTATTTCTTCTATGGCCGCAAGCGGAGTGAGTTCTACGCGCCTAAAGTTTAGCCACGCCGGCGCAACGAGGCTTGTAACAAGTCTAGGATAGATAGATGGCGCGCAAACAGACGAGACAAGACGCTGAGATCGATGTAGTTGAGTGGCTGCGAAAGCTGCCGAAGGTTGAGCTTCATCTGCACCTCGAGGGAACGATTCAACTTGATACTTTGCTGGAGTTGAGCAAGCGGCACGATGCGGAGCCGCTGACGAGCGAGGCGGCGAAGAAGCTTTATGTCTACGAGAATTTTCTTGGATTCATGGATTCGTTCAAGGCGGTTTCGGCTCGTTTGGTGGGGCCGGACGATTATGAATTGATTACTTACAACATGGTTCGGGACCTGGCGGCGCAGGGGGTGGTTCATGCCGAGGTGTATATCTCGTTCGGAATTATCTATTTCTGGAAGAACCAGGAAGTGGAACCGTACGCCGAGGCGATGGAGCGTGGGCGGGTACGGGGTGAGAAGGACTTTGGGACGACCGTCTATTGGTTGATCGATGCGGTGCGGCACTTTGGGGCGGAGGAGGCCGTGAAGGTGTTTCGGAAGGCGGCGGAGTTGCGGAAGCTGTATCCGAGCATCGTTGGAATCGGGATCGGCGGGGACGAGGCTCGGGGGAGTGCGGACCTTTTCAAGGAGTCGTATGCGGAGGCGAAGACGGCCGGACTTCGGCTGACGGCACATGCTGGCGAGACCATCGGGCCGGAGAGCATCTGGGCCGCGATCAACATCGGGGCAGAGCGTGTGGGGCATGCCCTTTCGGCGCAGCATGATGCGGAGTTGCTGGAGGTGCTGGCGGAGAGACAGATCCCGCTGGAGCTGAATGTGACCAGCAACATTCGGACGGGCTGCTGCAAGAGCTTCGACGAGCACCCGGTGAAGCACTACTTCGAATCAGGGCTGATGGTGACAATCAACTCGGACGATCCTCCGATGTTCGGGAGCAATCTGCTGGAGGAGTACGTTCTGGTGCAAAACCAGTTCGAGTTTTCTCTGGAGCAGATGCGGGAGCTGGCGGCGAATGCGGTCGAGGCCAGCTTTCTGCCACCGGAGCGGAAGCTTGAGCTGCTGCGACGGGTGGAGCAGTACGGGTACTAACCGGGGGTCCCCGGGGGTATCATTCGCTAAAATTCTCATTTCAAACGGCTTAGAGAAATTGCTCTTTTGTAAAATTCTTATTCCAAAAGGGTTAGCGCCAAATATTTATAAACAAACGGGTTACGAGTCGGCGGTCTCCTTCTTCAGTGGTCACTTCCTTAAAATAGAAAGCCCCGGAGGTCCGGGGTTTTTTGATCTGTTTCCAGTATACCGGTTTGACCCTAACTGATACGCCACGCGAATCTGCGTGATTGGCGCGGGTTTTGGCGACTTTGGGGCTTGACAAGTTTTTGGCGCCGACGAAGGCTGGGGGTCTCTTCGGTGGCCAGTAGGGATTCGACCGGCACCTGATGGCATCAGCAAGACGTGTAGGCCTTCCGGTGTTATTTGAGATTCTCGCTGAGTGCGTTGGGGATAATGCGCCCATCGAGATTTGCAGGTCGAGCGATGGGTTTCGCCGGAGCGAAGGGCCTTTGGAGGCCCTATGCTGGTTGCACCAGCTCAGGCCGCCCTGAATCAGCGCATTGGTCTCTTATTGAATTTTGGATAAACAGCGAGCCGGGCGCAGTTGTGTGGAGTACGTTCGTTTGTTAGTTTGACGTGCATGCCGCAGGATGTTCCCGAAGAGCTCAGCAAAACCATAGAGACGCTTTACCGATCCGAATCGGGCAGGATTCTTGCTACGCTGGTGCGCCTGCTCGGAGATCTTGATGTCGCCGAAGAGGCCATGCACGAGGCCTTTGCGACTGCGCTGAGCTTGTGGCCGAGGAGTGGAGTACCCGATAACCCGCGACCATGGTTGATTTCGACGGCTCGATTCAAGGCCATTGATACTTTTCGTCGACGGGCACGATTGGATGCGTCTCAAGACGAGCTCGTGCGATATCTCGAAGCGCAATGGAGTTCGGCGGAAGGGTCCAAGGAAGAGGACATCATTGAGGATGATCGGCTGCGCCTGATCTTTACCTGCTGTCATCCGTCTTTACCGCCGGAAGCGCGCGTTGCGCTCACCTTGCGTGAGGTGTGCGGGCTTGCGACCGAGGAGATTGCGAAGGCGTTCCTCATTACTCCGCCTACGCTGGCGCAGCGCATTGTGCGCGCAAAGGCAAAGATTCGAGACGCACCGATTCGGTATGAGGTGCCGTCGCCGCAGGAGTTGCCAGAGCGAATGGACGCGGTGCTTCAGGTCATCTATCTCGTCTTTAACGAGGGCTACTCTGCTGCGGCAGGAGTGGAGGTAACGCGGGCCGAGCTAACCGGCGAGGCGATTCGACTGGGCCGATTGCTGACCGAACTCCGGCCAGAGCCGGAAGTCATTGGGCTGCTCTCCCTGATGTTGCTACAGGAATCCCGTCGCGCCGCGAGAACCTCTCCGACTGGCGAGCTGATTTTGCTGGAGAATCAAGACCGTTCACTCTGGAATCGGGAACAGATCGCGGAGGGAGTGGCATTGCTGGAGAGAGCCCTGAAGTCCCGCCACTTCGGCTCTTACACACTGCAGGCTGCGATTGCGGCTGTTCATGCGGAGGCGGAATCGGTCGCTGGAACCGACTGGCGGCAGATTGTTGCGCTTTACAACCGATTGGAACGAATTCAGCCTTCACCAGTTGTACGGCTGAATCGTGCCGTGGCCATTGCAATGCGAGATGGTCCAGAGGTCGGCCTGACACATATCGACGCGGTGTTGGAGCATGGCGAATTGGCAAATTATTATCTAGCGCACTCAGCCCGTGCTGATATGTACCGCAGGCTCGGCAGAACGGCAGAGGCTCGGTCCTCTTATGAGAAAGCTCTGGCCCTGACCCAACAGGAACCAGAGCGGCAATTCCTGCAGGAGCGGATTCGCCAGTTGCAATGAAAAAGCGCAGAAGAAGCATTTTTTGGACGCTTTGTCGAATTCCAGTCTGGCCGTTCGACTATGTAGTGAATACGGGGCAAACGGCCCGCTCGAAGACAGTTACACGATAAGGGAGAGATCATGCCGCAGTATTTGGTTGCGATTCACCACTCCGAGAACTACGACCCGTCCAGATGCGAAGCGATCCAACAGCGCTCTCAATCTGAGTTCACCGGTTAGCCAACAAATAGCTAAACCCGAAGGCAAGCCACCCAACCATCGCTCAACCCAAAGGAGATTCCGCAATGCGATTCATGGTCATCGTCAAATCAACCCCAGAGGCAGAGAAAAAGGCCCCCTCTCCGATCCGCAGATGCTGCACGAGATGGGCAAGTACAACGAAGAGCTCATCAAGGCTGGCGTCGTGCTCGCCATGGATGGCCTCCATCCCAGCTCCAAAGGCGCACGCGTCAAATTCTCCGGCAAGTCTCGTACCGTCGTCGATGGCCCCTTCACCGAGGCCAAGGAGCTCATCGCCGGCTTTTGGATCTGGCAGGTCAAGTCCCTTGAAGAGGCCATCGAGTGGGTCAAGCGTTGCCCTAACCCCCAAGGCGGCGACTCCGAAATCGAAATCCGCCAGGTCTTTGAGATGGAAGAGTTCGCCCCCATCCTGTCCAAAGAGGAGATTCAGTACAAAGTAGCGAAACGGGCTGAGCTGCCGAATCAGCCCGTCAGCAAATAGACGCACTTGCATCCGTGGATTGAAAGCTGGTGGCGAGGCTCACTGAAGGACGGCCTCCGCCTGCTTTCCGAGTCTGCGCCGATATCGTTGCTCGCAATAAGCCGGCGGTCACGGATAGCCCATTCTCAAGAGGGAAAAATGCGAAAAAAGAAGGTTCACGCAATCGCAATCAAGAGCTTCGCACTGCTTGTTGTGCTGAGCATGGCGCACCAGGCGATGGCACAGGATGCCACGACGCCGTATCCGAAGATGGCTCCGATCGACCAGTACCTCATGGCGGATCAGGGTGCGGAAATAGCTCTCGCGCGAAGTGCGGCGCCGGGGTCCATTTCACGCGACGCAGAAGTGCTGGTTCTCCGACGTCATGGTTTCGAAACAGGGGTCCAGGGCAAAAACGGCTTTGTGTGTATCGTGGGGCGTGGATGGTCAGCCGCAACGGATGCTGACTTCTGGAATCCGAAAGTGCGGGTTCCCATGTGTCTCAATGCGGCAGCCGCGCGTACCTACCTTCTACGCCACACGAAAATCACCGACCTGGCCTTGGGGGGCGAACGCTGGCTCAGGTGAACGAGGCCATCGTCGCCGCCCTCGCCAAGAAAGAACTGCCGCCGATGGAGCCAGGGGCGATGTGCTACATGATGTCGAAGCAAGGATACGGTGGCGATAGCGCGCCACACTGGCCTTCCCACCTCATGTTCTTCTATTCCGACACCGACCCCGCGATCTGGGGAGCCAATCTGCCGGGTTCTCCTGTCATTGCGGTTGCTGACCCCCTGGAGCACCTGACGCAGTTCGTCATTACAACGCAACGATGGTCAGACGGAACGGAAGATCGCGAAGGCTCCGTTCCCGAGCATCATCGTTAGCACCTATTTCCTCACGAGGCAAAAAAGGCAGCTGTCGATTTTCCGTCTCCCGCACGACTATCTGATCACAGAATGACGAGCCAGGCTCTCTGTGTCACAGGAAACAAGGAGGAATCGATGAAATATATCTGTTTGGGATACATCGAGCCAGGAAAATTTGAAGGGATGACCGAGGACGAGCGAAACGCAGTGTTCGACGAATGCTTTGAGCACAACGACCATCTGCGCGCCAGCGGACATCTTGTCACCGAAGTGGCTCTTCAGTCTCCCGAGACCGCAATGACGCTGTACTGGAAGAACGGCAAAGTGGCGACGACCGATGGCCCCTATGCGGAGACGAAGGAACAGCTCGGCGGCCTTCAAATCCTTGAGGCGCGAGATCTCAATCATGCCATTCAGCTTGTCTCACAGCTTCCAGGATTTAAGTATGGACTTGGACCGATTGAGATACGGCCGATTGCGGATTTGGCCGAGATGATGAAGGAGAGCGAGCAGAGGCGACGAAAGAACACGGCGCGGGCAAGCTGACGATTGGCGCAACTACAGGCCCGGAACAACTTCCAATACTGGAGGAAAGAGGTTTCGGCGGTTATGCCTTGAACATGTAATAGACGCCGTCGGTGCCGGTTGTGGAGCGGAGAGCGAATCGCTTCGAGGCAGGCTTGTCATCGGAGAGGAGCTCGTAGATGTCGGAGAGAAGCGGGTAGGTTCCGGCGAAGTAGGAGTGGGCAAGGAAGTCACTTGCGACGGCGGACGCGTCGATGCTTTCAACGTTCGGGAGCACGAGGACCGGGATGCCTCCCGCTCTTGGATATTTGTGCAGCTTGGCGGAGGCCGCGAGTGCTTTGTCTTTGGAAGAGGCGTAGAGAGTGATGTGATCGGAGACCAGGCGCAGGGCCGATGCCAGTTGACGGAAGGTCTCGGCATCGATATCCGGGGCGGCGAGCACCAGATGGTGCAGCAGGGGATGGGGTTGCGCCGTGTGGTCGTAGCTTAGCGCCTGGAGAGCGTCACATACGGCGCGATTGCCCATGCTGTGGGCGATGAGGTGGATCTTGTTTGCGCCGCTGCGAGCCTCAAGCAGGCGCAGGAACCGCTCGAGATGGCTTGCTGTCCAGCCGACGTTTGCGGCATCGCTGGCATAGTCCTCGAAGGTGCCGTTGGAGGGCCAGCTGTAGAGGATGGGAGCTCCGATGAAACCGAGATCGAAGGCGAACTGGCCTGTCCGGCGAGCGGCGGTTTCGAAGTCGACGTTGTATCCATGGACGAAGACGAAGGCATCGCCGGCGGGGGAGTTGCTGACCCGTTGCTTGATGCTGTCGAAGAACGCATCTTCCTCGAGAGTGGTGACCTCCTGCAGCACAATGTGTTTTTCGGGGTTGGGCCGGAATTCGAATCGCAGGAAGGAGGGAGATTCGAGTTCTCCGAGCTTGTGGGTGGCTGGAATGCTCACGGTGCATTGGCCGTAGTGGAGGTCTTCGTCGGAGGAGCGTTTTGCGGTGAAGCTGAAGCCCAGCTTTTTGTCCTCTTTGCGTTCGCGGTCTGTCGCATAGAAGATTTGAACGGCGGTGCAGTTGTGGGGGAGCTTGACTGGGGCGGCAGGTGGCGGTGCGGCGACCGCCTTCCTTAACGTCCAAGCGGGCGGTGCGGCGGCTCGTGCCGGAGGAAGCAGACTTTCCACTCGCGGCAGGAGGGCTGCACTGGACTGATCGGTGGGGAGTCCTGTGAAGGTGAAGTAGTCGTACTGCTGTTGTTGTTCCTGCTGCTGCTGCTGTTGTTGCTGCTGCTGCTGTTGTTGTTGCTGCTGTTGTTGTTGCTGCTGTTGCTGCTGTTGTTGTTGCTGGCGCGGGGAGTTGGAGAGGATGACGCCTGCAAGACGTTCGGCCAACGATCGCGGTGTCTGGCTGTCCCTGTTGATGATGAGGATTTCGGAGGCCTGTTGCTGGGCTTTGTCGGCTCCCATCGGCCTGTGGCTGTTGAGGCTGATGAGCTCGGAGAACAAAGGTTCGGCCATCTCGTAGAACCGGGAGAGGGAGTAGCCGCTTAAGAGCGACACGACGGGTTTATATTCCCAGCCTGAGTCGTCTCCGAGGAACGGCTTGAGAGCGACAAAGAGGAGGTTCAGGACGTACCGTTCGAAGGCTGTCTGATCCATTCACAGCTCCTGTGCTTGGTCCGAAGTGCGCCCAGACATTATGCGACGATCTCCGCCTTGTCGGATAGTCATGGTCTTCCAGTCACGGCCTTCGACAACCGCAGATCCCCTTCGGGGATGACAACCAAAGGAACAGACAACAGCAACCGGAGATCCCTGCGGGATGACAACCAAAGGAACAGACAACCGCAAAAGCACCGGTCCTCTTTGGCGGAGCGACGACCTTACGGTTGATTTTTTGCGAGGAGCTTTTCTACTTCGGCATGGAGGCGGGCGGTGATGGCAGCTTCGGTCTCGTCGGGGGAGAAGCGGATTGGTTGGCCTAGGCGGATCTGGAGGGTGCCAGAGCGAAACCAGCGGCGGCGGCGGGTTTTTAGTTCGCCTAAGCCTTGGATCGCCATGGGCAGGACTGCCGCGGAGGATTGTTTTACGAGCAGGCCGATTCCGGGGCGGAAGGCGGCTAGCGTGCCTTCGGGGGAGCGGGTTCCTTCGGGGAAGACAACTACGTGGAAGCCGTGATCGAGCGCTTTGCCGATGTGGGCGAAGCTGCGTTGGAAGTCGCGCAGGCGCGGGAGGGGAAAGACGTTGAGGAGTGCGGTGAGGAGGAGCCAGGTGGGCGGCCCGAGGGGGTTTAGCCAGCTTGGTTGTTGGTTGCGGGCGTGGCGGAAGTCTTCGAGGATCTCGCCGGACATGGCGACGGCGGTGTGGAGACGGATGGGGCGCGGGAGGGCGTAGAGGAGAAGCGGCAGGTCGTAGGCGGTGACGTGGTTGGCGATGATCAGGAGTGGTTGGGTTGGTTGCGGCTGTGTTGGAGGGGGTGCTGTTGCTTGATGCGGCTGGTTTGTTGGAGAGACGCGGGGTGCGGCTAGAAACCAGACCAGGGGTTGGGCGACGCACTCCAGGAATGCGGCGCGAATCCAGCGAATGGGGAGCGACCAGGGCCACTGGGGATAGAGGTGGTGCGTGGTGGCCGGTGCGGTTCTGGGTTCGGGGAGTTGCGCGGCTTCGGATCTGTGAGGCGTGGCTGCGCTGGAGGTGATGGATGATGGAGTGGTGTTCGCGGGCGGTGGCTGGGTTGGTTCGAACGCCTGGTTGCTGGAGTGAGTGAGGAGCTGCCGTAGCTGGGTTAGCGTCTCGGCTTTGTCGAATTGATCTTGCGGGAGCGCGGTGCCCAGGCGCTGCTCGAGGGCGTCCTGGAGTTGGACGCGGCCCAGGCTGTCGAGGCGCAGGTCTTCGGCGAGGCGGAGGTCTTGATTTGAGGCTTGCTGCTCGGCGGGGATGGCTTCGCGTGTGATTTGGGCGATGAGGGTGAGGAGCCAGTCGGTGGAGGGGAGTGCGGATGTCGATGTGGCTGCGCCTCCGTTGTTGGCTTCCCTGCTGGCCAGCCACTTGGCTACGGCGGCGCGTTTGACTTTGCCGGTGGAGGTGCGGGGGAGATCGGGCTCGGACCAGATGGCCCAGCGGCGGATGCGCTGGAACTCGGCGAGGCGGGTGTTGGCGCTCTGCAGGATGGCGGGGGCGCGGTCGGGTGTGGTGCGAAGGGCGAGGACGGCGCAGGGCTCGGGGCCGGTGGGGGTTTGGATGGGGACGACCGCGCAGGCTGCGACTTGGGGCTCGGGTTCGAAGGCGGCTTCGAGGTCTTCGGGGTGGAGGTTGACGCCGGTGGCGGTGACGATGGTCTCGCTTTTGCGGCCGAGGAAGCGGAGTTCGCCGGTGGGCTGGGCTTCGGCGAGGTCGCCGGTGGCGAGCCATTCGTTGGTGCGGGGTTGGAGGGCGCCTGCGGACCAGGTGGCGGGGGAGATCATGGGGCCGCGGACGAGGACTTCGCCGTCGGGTTGGAGCTTGACCTCGCGACCGGGGAGGGGTTTGCCCATGGTTCCGCGGGCTACCTTGAAGGGGTGGTTGAGGGTGATGAGGGCGGAGGTCTCGGTCATGCCGTAGCCCTGCACGAGGACGAAGCCAAGGGCGTTCCAGAACTGCTCGGAGGGGGCGGGGAGGGCGCCGCCGCCGGTGACGAAGGCCCAGAACTTGAAGCCGAAGAGGGAGTGGATGTCGCGGAAGCGCCACCAGCGCTTTTGTGCGGAGATGCCTTGAGCTGCTGCGATGCGCGCGGGGAGGTTTGGGTGTTCGGTTTCGAGGTGGGTCTTGAGCAGCGCGAGGACGCGGGGGACTCCGGCGAGGACGGAGATGCGTTCGCGGCGGATGGTTTCGATGAGGCGGGGGGCGCTGAGGCGGGATTCGAAGTGGACTTCGGCGGCGAAGATGGACGGGACCCAGAGACCCATCATCTGGCCGAAGACGTGGCTGAGGGGGAGGGTGTGGAGGAAGCGGAGGGGATGGACGATGCGCTCGTAGCGCATGTAGGGCTGGGCGGCGTTACGGATGGGCTCGAAGCTGGAGAGGATGTTGCCGTGGGTGTGGACGATGCCTTTGGGGTCGCCGGTGGTGCCGGAGGTGAAGAGAATCTGGAGGGGTGTGTCGTGGGAGAGGGTGGGGATGGGGCTGGCTTGCTCGATTGGGAGGGTGGTGGGCCAGTCTTCGAAGGTTAGTTTTGGCCAGACGTTGGGGAGGGTTTGGAGGAGAGTGGCGTCGCCCGTGATGAGCGCTGGCTTCACGTCTGCCGCTACGCGGGCGGCGAAGTCGGGTGTGCCGTAGGCGTCGAGTGGGACTGCGATGACTCCGCGGAGAATGCAGGCGTGGAAGGCAGCGACCCATTCGGCGCTGTTCTGCGCCCAGAGTATGAGGCGGTCACCTGGCTGGAGGTTGCGCTGGGTCAGGAGTGCGGCGAAGCGTCCGGCGAGGGTTGCTATTTCTCGGTAGCTGGTGGCTTTGCGGCGATTGCCGGTGTACTGGACGATGGCTGTCTGGTGGCCGAAGCGACGGAAGTCGTCAAGCAGTACGGCCAGGTGGGGGCGGGTGGGCATGGGTGGTCAGCTAGACCAAGATAACCTATGCGGCAAGTGCGCCCTGCGCGGGCCGGGGTCACTTCGTGACTTGTGTACCCCTTCGGTTGGCGCTCCCGTTGGTCGCGAGGAAAGATCTTGTGCCGACCATCGGAAGGCCCCGGGCGAAGCCGGTATACACGTCACGAAGTGACCGCCGCCCGCGCAGGGCGCCCGTCCGTTAGCGGCCTGGGGGTGCGGGGACCATGACGGCGCCGGGGTCAACTTTGGGGATACCAAAGTGGCCGCTGAGATGGATGAGGTCGAGGGGGCGGAGTTCGCAGGCGATCTGGATGATGCTCATGTCGCGGGCAGAGCGGTTGAGGACAGTGACGCCGGTGATGTCGGGGCCGGCGAAGTGCAGCCAGAGATCGGTGACGGTGCTGTGGGGCTGCGCCGTGTTGGCGGAGTTCTGGTTGGCGTTGACGAGATGCTTCCAGCCCGCGGCATTGTAGGAGGCGATGATGGCGTCCATGGCCTCAGGGGTGTAGAAGGCCGGGCGGGGATAGCGGTAGTTGTCGACCGAGATGCCGGTGAGCGCAGCGGGAGCACGGTTCGCGTCGAGGCCGTTCGATTCGAGGAGATTCTGGGCGATCTGTATCATGCTGCGGTCGAAGCTGAAGGAGGTGTGAGTGGCGGGCTGGTCGGCGAGATTCATGAGCGCGCCCTGGAGGTCGAGCGGTGGGGGCGGCGGGCCGGCGGGTGGTTGCGCGATGGCAGCAGCGGTAGAGAGGGCGAGGGCTAATAGGACGGGACGCAGTTTCATGGTGAAAACCCCTGGGTGATTAGACACGGTTCGGAGGCCCGAGTTTCCCTGATTTCAAGTATTATTCGGCGTTCGCGGGAGACGCAGACGGAATTTGGGCAGATCCTCTACTCGTCTTGCAGGGTGTAGATCCATAGTTCGGCTCCATGGTCGGCACGGGCGGGGACGGCTAAGTAGAGGCGGTCGAAGCCTTTTCTGCCTTTGCCGAAGTATCCGGCAGTGCGTGCGCCGAGGCTCGTGGGGAGCCTGGTGATTAGCTTGTAGTGGTCGGGATCGTCCTGTTGGAAGACGCTGATGAAACCTTCTCCGCCGGGGATGTAGAGGCGTTTGCGGGTGGAGTCGAAGTAGAGATCGTCGGCATCCTGAACGGCGGGGAGGGCGGCGACCATGCGGCCGGTTACGGTGTCGAATACGGCGAGGCGGGCTGGTGTGCGGGTGACGACAAAGAGTCTGTGGCTGGCTTCGTCAAGCGCCATGGGGAAGTTGCTGGCAAACTGCAGTGGCCAACGAGAGACGGCCTGGGTGTGACGATTGATGACGGCGATCTGCTTGAGGTCGGGGAGGTTTACATAGATCTCCGGGCTGGAGGAGGCGAGTTGGAAGGACTCGGGGTGGGCACCGAGCTTGAACTCTTCGGGGAGACGCTGGTTGGAGGTAGCATCGACCATGGCGATGGCGCCGGTTTTTTCGTCGCCGTAGCCGATGTAGACACGCTTGTCGGCGGGGTCGTAGCGGAGGTTGTCGACGTCATCGCCGAAGTCTAGAGTGGCGAGGAGCGCGAAGGTCGAGCCGTCGTAGATATAGAGCTTGCCCTGGTCGCTTCCGACGAAGAGCTTGTTGGTCTCGGGCGAGTACACCACGCCTTGCGGGGCGGGGACGCCGGAGATGGTGTGAGTGACGGTCTGTGCGCTCAGGCTGACGATCTCTTCTGTGTTGTTGCCGAGGGCTGAGACGAAGAGGCGGTTGTGTGCAGAGTCAAACGCAAAGTGGTCGATGCGGCCTTTGACGTTCAGCAGCGGGATGGCTCCAGTGAGGATCAGCGGAGCGGTGGGTGCAGGAGCGGAGTTCTGCGCTTGGGAAGATGGAGGGGAGAGCGTGATCAGGGCGAGAGAAAGAGCGGAAAGATAAAACTTCTTCATTGTTTCTCTGCTCCCTCGCAGGCTTCGGTTTTTAGTTGCGGGCTCCGGCCTTACTGGGGTGGGCGGGGGAGAAGTAGCCTTTTTGGGCGCGGACCTTAAAGCGGGGGTCGTTGGCCTGGAGGTAGATGGTGCGGAAGGAGCCGTCCATGCGGAGGTCGGCGGGGCGGTAGACGAGGTGGTACTGACTGCGTAGCTCCTCTTCGATGTTGTGGAAGCCGATGGCTACGTCTTCGAGCCTGGTGGGGTAGAAGGCCTGGCCGCCGGTGGCGTCGGAGATGGCTTTGAGGACGTCGTCACCCTTGTCTTTGCTGGGGCTGATGTTGGTGCTGATGGTGTAGACGATGGTGTCGGCGCGCTGGCACATCTTGATGGCGTCGGACTCCTGGGCGCGGGAGTAGTTGTCGTCACCGTCGGAGACGAGGATGAGGGCGCGGCGGACAGCTCCTGTCTCCTTAAGGGGAGCATCTGGTCTTTGCAGGTTTTGTAGAGGGCGTCGAAGAGGGCGGTGCCTCCGCCGGGACGGAGCTTTCGGATGCCTTGATTCAGGAGGTCGACGTTGTTGGTGAAGTCCTGGGCGACGTCGGTTTCGATGTCGAAGCCCTCGACGAAGGCGCGGTCGTTGAGGTGGAGGATCTGGAGGAGGAACTCGATGGCGGAGTCCTGCTCGAACTGGAAGCGCTGACGGATGGAGCTGGAGGTGTCGAGCATGATGCCGACGCGCAGGGGAGATTGGTCTGCTGGGTGAAGCGGAGGACGGCGAGGGGGACGGCCGTCGTCGAGGAGGCCGAAGTTTTCGCGCTTGAGGCCGGTGATGAACTTGCCGTGCTTGTCGATGACGGTGAAGATGAGATTGACTTCGTTGACCTGGACCTGGAGGGTGGTTACGGGCTCGTCGACTTGTGGGCTGGTCTGGGCGGGAGCCTGGGCTGGGGTCTGCGCCGGCGTTGCGGCCGGCTGCTGGGAGACGGTGGGAGCCGGGGTAGCGCCGGGTTGAGCAGAGGATGGTGCGGGGTTTGCCGCCGGGCTGGGCCCTGAGCTGGTTTGAGCGTTGAGAGGCGGGGGGCAAGGATGAGAGAGAGAAGGAAAACGGGGAGCTTGAGCCCTAAGACACGGTTCATTCGGTTGGCAGCGATCACTCGGATGATTCTACTCAATTGTGGACGAATTCGTGCGAATTGCTTGCAAAAACGTCTCAAGCTCGATAGGGAGGGGGCTGCGAGATCCAGGGGTTTGTTGGTCTGTGGATGAGTGAAGGAGAGATGAGCGGCGTGGAGGAAGTTTCGCTCGAGGTTGAGGGAGGGGTCGAGGCCGGGGATGACGTGGGGGGCGCCGTAGAGGGTGTCGCCGACGACGGGGTGGCCGAGGGATTGGGCGTGAACGCGGATTTGATGGGTGCGGCCGGTCTCGATGCGGACCTCGACCATGGTGAAGGGGCCATAGGCAGTGGTTAGACGTTCGAGAACATGGAAGTGGGAGACGGCGGTGCGGCCGTCGGCTCGCCGAGTGGTCATGCGGGTGCGGCGGATGAGGTCGCGCGCGATGGGGAGGTTGACCGTGGTGTCGTCTTTTTGACGTGGCCGTGGAGGAGGGCAACGTAGGTCTTGGTGACCTGGCGGCGGGAGAACATGTCGCCGAGTTTGCGGTGGGTGCTGTCGTCTTTGGCGACGAGGATGAGGCCGCTGGTGAGCTTGTCGAGGCGGTGGACGATGCCGGGGCGGAGATCGCCGCCGACGTCGGAGAGCTTGGCGAAATGGAAGAGGAGTGCGTTGACGAGGGTGCCGCGGTTGCGGGCGTCTAAACCACCAAGGGGGCGGTGCCGGCTCCGGCGTGGACCATCATGCCGGCGGGTTTGTTGATGACGGCGAGGTACTTGTCTTCGTGGAGGATGTCGAGGGGGATGTCTTCGGGGATGGCGTGGAGTGGCGCTGGCTGGGGGAGCCTTCGATCTCGATGGATTCACCGCCGTGGAGTTTTTGTTTGGGCTTGGCGGGGTTGCCGTCGACGCGGACCTGGCCGGCTTCGATGAGGAGTTGGACGCGGGCGCGGGAGATGTCGGGGAGTGCCTGGGCGAGGTAGAGATCGAGGCGCAGGTTGGCGGCGGCGGGGTCAGCGGTGAAGGTGCGGATGGCTGGAGCGTCGGAGTCCTCTTCGACTTCGTCGAATTCGAGGACGGGGACTGGGGGCGGAGTTAGTTCTTCGACCCCGCGGGTGGCGCGGTACTCGGGTTTTACGGTGCGGCGGCGCTGGCCCTTGGGGAGCATGTTCTTAGACGGCATGGGTGACCAGCTTTCTTGGCAGCAGCAGGATGACTGCCGCTACAACGATCATACCGAGGGCGATCCACTGAATGGGGTCGAGGAGAACGTAGGTGGCGCTGCTGGTGTACGGGTAGGGTTGGCGAAAGAAGGTGAGGAGGAACTGGAGGGTGCCTGCGGCGGCCAGGGCCACGAAGAGGGTGTCTCCGGGCTGGCGGCGGTTTCGGAGCTGCTGCAGGAGGATCAGTGTGAGGATTGCTGCGGCGATGGCGGCGTAGAGGGGGACCGGATGGAGGTGGATGCGGTCGGGCGGAATGCGGATGCCCCAGGGGAGGGTGGTAGGGAGGCCGGCGTCGCTGCCTTCGGCGAAGTGTCCGAGGGCGAGGAAGGCCCAGATGAGCGCGGCGCAGGGACTCCAGGCGTCGAGGATGTCGAGGAGGGGGAGGTGGCGGATGCGGAGATAGATCAGCGCGGCGAGAAGGGTGAGGAGGATTCCGGTGGGGGTGAGGGAGGGTACCGTGAGCAGAAGGATGGGGTAGACGAGAAAGTTGTGGAGATTGGTGGCGATAAGAAGGATGCGCGAGAGAGCAAAGGCGGTGAGGAGGGTGAAGAGGCCGGCGTTCCAGAGCTTGTCGGGGTCGAGACCGACGATTGCGGCGGTGCGCAGGCTGAGGGTTAGGGCAGCCATAAGGCCAAGGGCGGCGAGTACGCCGAAGGTGGGGAGGATGAGATGGCCGGAGTGTAGGAGGTAGGGGTGCACGTTCTTGATGATGACAGGCGAGGGAGCGGTTTGTTTTGTTGCTGCTGTTTTGGTGTGGTTGTTTTGGTCGCCGAATGGCAAAGACGAAATACAGGGATCCTTCGACTGCGCGGCTCACAAAGTGCGTGAGCCACTTCGCTCAGGATGACGGGTCTGATTTTTCCTCAGATGGCAGGAAGGATTCGCGGGGTGTGAAGGAAGAAGACCGACCCACTGGGCCGTACGTCGAAGCGCTGGTGAACCCGTCCTAAGACGGCGGGACCCTGCCGTGGCTCTTTAGGCGTTCCTGACTGGAGGACTGCACACCGAACCATGTCTACGAGCCAGGCCCCTGTTCAATGAATGTTGGTTCAACCAGCGTTGTTCGCGTACCTGCTTTGCAGGCCGGCGTTCTTAGTTTGGATGTTAACGGTAGGGTCAGAGAATGGCAAGTCGGCCACATCGAGAGCTGTCCATCTCGACGTGGACATGGAATTTAGCGTGAGGATGGACAAGGCCGCTATAGGCGAAGATCAACTGGTCCCAATGGATTCGACTGGGCGAATTGGGGGTGGAATGGCGTTCGGCAATTTCTTCGCGTGGCCTACCGGATACGTTAAGTCCTGGTCAACACAAAAATTTGCCGGTATGAGGGATTTCCATCCGTATTCCTTAGTATTTTTTCTATGAGCCGGGGTAAAGACCTAGACATTCGGCCCGTGATACGGACAAATAGCAGGTTCATCTCTCGCTTCATCAGCCACTTGTGAAAGCTCAGGCTCTCATTGCTGAATTGCTCAACCTTCCATCCGGGCAGATTGGTGAACAGGCCAGGTTCGGGGAAATCGGCTTCCATATGCTCCTCGAGCCACTCGGGAACTTTGAGATTTTTGTCCAGATATTCCTGTCGCAGGGCTCTGTCGGAATCGTGGGCCTCTTTTCCGCAAGGGAACCCAAAGATCACGAGCTTGTCGGCCACCCGGAGTGCTTCGCTGATCACCTTCATTCGGAGAGGTGGAGGGATGTGCTCCAGGACATCCGAGGCGAGCACAATATCAAAAGATTTGTCGCCGACAGGTAAATCAGCGGCTGATGCTGCCAGCTGTGTCATTGGCCACTGTTCTTTGTCTGCGAAGGATAGGTCGCATCCCGTAAACGGGACTTTGCGAAACGTTCCAATACCAAATGGTCCAGATCCGATTTCTAGCAGCGTTCCATTTTCAAGAAGACCATGTTTCTTGATGGCGCGAAGGATAGGGAAATAACGTGCAGCCCAATTTAACAGAGAGCCCTCCAAGGGTTCTCTAAGGTTATCACCTGCCCTATCCAGCTTTATAGGGGACTCGAGTACCCGCGGTACGATCAGCCGACTTTGCGGTCTTCGAGGAGTTCGTCGAGGAGGTGGGAGAGGTCGCCGGCGCGGGAGCGGAGGGATTGCTGGGAGTTCTGGAGGCTGCCGGCGAGGTTGTCGCTGCGGTCGCGGGCGCAGCAGAGTTCGTCGGCGATGTTGAGTGCGGCGAGGACGGCTACGCGGAGGCTGTCGACGGTGTTGCCGTGGGCGGAGACGGCGCGCATCTTGGCGTCGACGATGGTGGCGAGGCGCTCGATGTAGGCGGGGTCGGTGCCGCGGAGGTGATAGATCTGGTCGTAGATTTCGACGGCGATGGACTGGCTCTGCGTGAGCTCGGCGGCGGGCTGTTGAGTGGCCTGGGGGCTTCTCGAGTCTGCGCTTCTAGAGTCTGGTTCATCGGGTCTCCTTGCGGTGAAGTTTAGAGGAGTTCGTCCATCTGTTGGAGCATCTTTTCTACGCGCTGACGGACAGCTTCGCGCTCTTTGGTGAGGGTGGTGAGTTCGGATTCGACCATGGTGGAGAGGGTTTGCTGCTCGGCTAGCTGGGCGCGCAGAGTGGCTACTTCTGCTTCGGCGGCAGCACGGGCTTCGCGCTCGCGCTTGACGACTTCTACGGCGCGGAGGACTTTTTGTTCGAGGGCCTGGAACTCATCGACGCTGATGTTGGAGCTAATGGTGGAGGTGCTCATGCTTTTCAGTATAGACGGCGGAGGGGTGGATATTTGCTGGGGAAAAGCGGGGTGGAATCTATTTGGGTGCGTGTTTTTTGCGGATTAATTTGTGGTTGTGGTGGATTGGCTGTTTTTTCAAGGGGTTTTTGCGATTATGCGGGTTTTGATGTGGTGAATCTGTGGTGCAGTTGTGGTGATTTGTGTGGCTGAGTGTGGTTGTTCGCCGTCACGTTTTCGGCGGTGAGAAATGTGACAGGGTTTTCGGATTTATTTTCTGGGTGGGTGAAGCCGTGGCATACCTCGGCGGAACGGCAACTACAACGGCAGGTTCCTTTCCCGTTCGACTATCCCTCTGGATGCGGAATGACAAACAGAAGAGCAGGCAATGGCAAAGGCGGGAAGGGGTGGGTTGAAAGGGACGAGCGGTCGGGGCAGATTAGAGTGTTTCGGGATCCTTCGCTGCGCTCAGGATGACGGCGTAAGGGGGTTGGTCGGTTGGTGTGGACATGCAGGATGACTATGACGCGGTCGCGGCGCCGTCGCGGATGGTGCCGCCGAGGGCGGTGAGGGTGGCGATGATGCGGGTCCACCAGTCGGTGAGCTCTTCTTCGCGGAGGGTGCGGTCGTTGGACTGGAAGACGGTGCGGAGGAGGAGGGAGTAGACGCCGGGGTACTTCTTCGCGTCGCGGAAGACTTCGATGGGCTTGAGGCTTTGCAGCTCGGGGATCGCGAGTGCGTGGATGGCGGAGGAGACCGCTTGCCACTGGGTGGCGTCGGGGAAGACGAAGGAGAAGTCGCGCTCGACGGCCTGGTAGCGGGAGAGGTCGTGGGCTGTGATTTTTTCAGCGGGAGTTCGTAGAGGGCGGCGAGGTCGAGTTGCGCGAGGTAGACGGGTTGGCGGAGCTTGCGGGCTTCTTTTTGTGTGTGGACTAGTTCGCCGAAGTGGGCGATGGGTTGGTTGTTCAATAGTGCTGTCGCGCTGCGGCCTGGCTGGAGCCACGCTGGTGCTTCCGCCGAGAAGGTGAGCGGCTGCACGGACGAGATGCGGGGGTCTCTCCGCTCCGGCGGCAAAAGCGCCGCCTCCGGTCGAGATGACGACTCTTTTGAGGATGCGAGAACGTCGGGTGGGAAGGAGTCTCTTGCCGCCTCCGGTCGAACGTGGGGTGTGAAGGTGCTCGTTGCGGCGTTCAGGGCGAAGAGGGAGAGGAGAGACTCGATGGCGCCCTTGAGCTCGAAGAATGGAGCGTCTTCGGCGGAGTAGAGGTTGGAGTATTTTGCGGCGGCGGTGGTGAGGCCCAGGGAGAGCTGGGGGGACTCGTGAACGTCGGAGATGAAGTTGCCGTCGGCTGGGATGGCGGCGGTGAAGACCTGGCCCTGCTCGAAGAGGCGGACCTCGCGGACGTCGCGGTTGAGGTTGTGCGCGAGCATGGTGACCATGCCGGGGATGAGCGAGGGACGGAGGAGGGAGGCCTCTTCGGAGAGGGGTTGTCGAGGGAACCGGGATGGTTGCGGCGGTTGAGGAGGGCGGATCGCTGTCGCGATGGCCCACCCGTGACGGTGAGGCTGTCACGTAGGGGGCACCCGGATCTGTGGCCACGCTTGAAGAAGACGGCTCGCTTTGCGAAGAACCCACCCTTTGCGATGCGACAGCAAAGGATGGAGCACCCGACGTTGGTGGCGGCGCGAAGAGGTCGGCGTCGTGTTGGGAGGCGAAGGTGCTGGAGATGGATTCGCTGAAGCCTAGGGCGAGGAGGCGGGTGCGGACGGCGGCTTCCCTGGCTTCGGTGGGTTGCGTGAGGACGACGGCGGGGGCGGGGAGAGTGTTGGCGAAGCGGTTGTAGCCGTAGACGCGAGCTACCTCTTCGATGAGGTCGATCTCGCGCTCGAGGTCGAGACGCCAGCTTGGGAGTTTGGTGGCGTAGACGGCTTGATCGTGACGCAGGCCGTGGAGGAGGAGCTCGCAGCCTAGCGAGGTGAGGTATTGGGCGACGATCTCGGAGGTGATGCCTCGGGGGTCGATGGTTGCGCCGAGGTGACGCTGGACCTGTTGGACGGAGAGCTCGATGGGGGGACGGTTCGCGGTGCGGGCGGCTACCTCGGGGTCGATGAGGTCGATGAGTTCGCCTTCGAGCTTTCCGTTCTGCTGGCCTTCGGCGCCTCCGTGCTGGGCAGCGCCAGCGCTCTGGAGGATGAGCTGGGTGACGAGGGCGTTGGCGACGGGGGCGGCGTTGAAGTCTGCGCCGCGCTCGAAGCGGTGGGAGGCGTCGGTGTGGAGGCCGTGTCGGCGCGAACTGCGGCGGACACTGGCCTGATCGAACCATGCGGCTTCGACGAGGATGTTTTTTGTCTCGGGGGTGATCATGGAGTCCCAGCCGCCCATGACTCCGGCGAGCGAGAGGACTTTTTGTGATCGGCGATGACGAGGTCGTCGGCTTCCAGGGTGCGGTCGGTGCCGTCGAGGAGCTTTAGTTTTTCTCCCTTGTGGGCGAGGCGGACGACGATGCCGCCTTCGATCTTGTCGAGGTCGAAGGCGTGGGTGGGATGGCCCATGCCGTGGAGGACGAAGTTGCTGGCGTCGACGGCGTTCGAGATCTGCTTCTGGCTGAGGAGGGTGAAGTACTCGGCGACCTGGTGGGAACTGGGGCCGATGGTGACGTTGCGGATGACCTGCGCGGTGAAGCGGCCGCAGAGGCCTTTGGCTTCGGGGGCGATGCGGACGGAGAAGGGCTCGTCGACGAGGGTGCCGATGGGGAGTCTGGTGTTGAGGGGGCCAGCGGCAGGTTGTAGATGGTGGCGGCCTCGCGGGCGATGCCGTAGTGGTTCATGGCGTCGACGCGGTTGGTGGTGATGTCCATCTCGAAGAGGTGGCCGTTGTTAGGGCCGAGGGAGTGGACGCCCTCTACGGCGATGCCACGGAGGGTGAGAGCTTCGGCGAGTTGGTGATCATCGACCGGAATGTTGGGGACGTAGGTGCGCAGCCATGCGGTGAGGATATTCATGATTAGCTTCTTTAGTCTAACGGTTTCTAGTTTTCATGAAGTGGCTGCAGGTTGAGTGTTTGGCATCTTCTTTCACGAAAATAAATTCGGGGTTAGGGCGGGATTCGGAGGAGAATGGCTGGCATGAGTGGTCCGCCTTCACGTAAGTGGCCGGTCAACAAGATGGTGTGGGCTATCTTCTGTTTTGTGTTTGCCATGTTTCCGCTTTTTTTGCGTGGATGAGCGACGATATGGGCGATACAAAGAGCGGGCTTCAAGAAGTGATCGAACGAGGGGACGTCTACCTGATTTGCGTAGCGCTGGTTGGGGATAGCCTTGGGCGGTTCGCGATGGTCGACCAGAAGAAGGTCATCGACATGATCGGATTGGGGTTTGCGCTTGCCTTTGCGATGATGATGTCCTTCGAGTTCGGAACACTCAATTCCATGTTGCATGCAACGCGGCCTGTGCCTGCCGGAATGGTGTTCCACCATAGTGTGGTTTATGTGGCATCCATGTTCATCCTTGGCTTAGGCGCTGTGATAAGGACTGAGGACTGATATGCCGTGGATTGATTTCAGATCGGGCTTTGCGCTGGTGGGATCGGTGGTGGTTCTGGTGGGAAGTATTGTGACCCGGAGGAACAGCATGCGGCCTGAGGATCCGGGCGGGCCGGTGGTGCCGGTGGTGCCGGTGGAACCAGTGGAACCGATCAAACCTGAGCCGATGGCTCCTTCGGAGTTTTTGACGGGCACGAGACGCAGGATTTCGGTTTGGAATCCGTTTAGGTTTAAGAAACGAACTCCACCGACGGGGTCTGCTTGAGCGGCCGGATTGTGCGGGTGCTGCGTGCGGATGCGGCTTGCTTCCGCATGATGCTGGCAGCGATGATGGGTGCGTGGTTCGGGAGGTTTGCCGATGCGGCGAGCTTTGGTGGCAGGGGTGATGTTGGCTGGTTGCTGTGTGATGTGGGGGCAGAGCGCTTCTTTGCTGGTGCTTTCGAAGAGGGCGCATACGCTGTCGATTGTTGATCCGGTGAGTTTGAAGGTGGTGGCGAGTGCTCCGGTGGGGAACGATCCGCACGAGGTGATTGCTTCGGCGGATGGGAGGACGGCGTACGTTTCGAACTATGGCGGTGGCGCTTACAACACGCTGGCAATTGTCGATCTGGTGGAGCGTAAGGCACTGCCAGCGGTGGATCTTGGAGCTTTGCGAGGGCCGCATGGTTTGGATTTTGTTGGCGGGAAGGTTTGGTTTACGGCGGAGGGAGCCAAGGCGATTGGGAGCTATGACCCTGCGAGTGGGAAGGTCGACTGGATTATGGGGACGGGGCAGGACCGGACGCACATGGTTTATGTGGCAGAGGATCTGAAGTGGATGGTGACGACGAATGTAAGTTCGGGTACGGTGACGATTCTGGAGAAGAGCACGCGGCGGCAGGGACCACCACCGCCTCCGCCGGGTTCGGGTGGGATGCGGCCGCCTCCGCCGGGCGGTGGGCCGATGGGCGCGCCGGGAGGGAGTTGGGATGAGACTGTGATTCCGGTCGGGCGAGGGTCGGAGGGTTTTGATGTGTCGCCTGATGGGAGAGAGATCTGGGTGGGGAATGCGGGGGATGGAACGATTTCGATTATTGATCGGGCGACGAAGAAGGTGATACAGACGCTGGAGGTGAATGTGGAGGGAGCGAATCGGCTGAAGTTCACTCCGGATGGAAAGACGGTGCTGGTGTCGACGCTGTCGGGAGCTGATCTGGTGGTGCTGGATGCGGCAAGCAGGCGGGTGATGAAGCGGGTGAAGATTGGACATGGCGCGGCAGGGATCCAGATGAATCCGGATGGGTCGAAGGCGTATGTGGCTTGCTCGCCGGACGATTACGTTGCGGTGATCGATTTGAAGACGCTGGAGGTGGTGGGGCATATTGAAGCTGGTGGTGAACCGGATGGTCTGGCCTGGGCGGTAAGGCAATGACGAGGACGCTGCGTGTGTGGGGAGTTGTGGCGTTTTTGATGGTGGTTGGTTGGGGCGTGGGGCAGACTTCGAGTTGGCCGCCGGGGCCGGAGCATGCGGTGGTGAAGCTTTGGCCGAAGGGGTTCCGGGTGCGGCCACCGTTGCGAGGGGCCGGAGGTAGATACTTCGACGCCGGCGAGCGAGAAGATCGCGGGAAGGCCGCTGGTGCGGTTGGGGAATGTGTCGGTGCCTACGCTTACGGTGTATGAGTCGAAGGGGACCGGCAATGGCGCGGGCGTGGTCGTGTTTCCGGGGGCGGATACAACATTCTGGCGATGGATCTGGAGGGGACTGAGGTTTGCGAGTGGCTGAACTCGCGGGGCGTGGCCTGCTTTCTGCTGAAGTATCGGGTGCCGGGGACGGGGCCTTATCCGAAGTCGGCTGCGGCGCTTGAGGATGCGCAGAGAGCGGTGGGGATGGTGCGGGCTCGGGCTGGGGAGTGGAAGGTTGATCCAAAGAAGATTGGGGTGCTGGGGTTTTCTGCGGGCGGACATCTGGCGGCGGCAGTGAGTACCCACTATGAAACGAGGCTCTACGCGAAGGTGGATTCGGCAGACGAGTTGAGTTGCAGGCCGGACTTTGCAGTGGTGGTGTATCCGGGGGAGCTGGCCGATCCGAAGAAGGGGATGGAGTTCAGTGCGGATATTCCGGTGACCAAAGATACGCCGCCGACGTTTCTGGTGCAGGCGGAGGATGATTCGGTGCATGTGGAGAATGCGGTGAGTTACTTTTTGGCGCTGAAGGGCGCAGGTGTGCCGACGGAGCTGCATGTGTATGCCGAAGGTGGCCATGGTTATGGACTGCGGCGGACGAAGCTGCCGGTGACGGGGTGGCCTGACCTGGTAGATGAGTGGATGAAGACGATTGGAGTGACGACGGGAGCGCAGTGAGGAAGCTGCGTGAAGACACTCGCGCTGAGCGATTCGCGGCGGTGGAGTCTTGTTGAAAAGCACAAAAGTTGTGATGTAAACGCGGCGTTGCGGTCAACTGTGCAGAGCGACACGGGGCTGCTCGTTGAGGGAAGGCTTATTGAGGGTTGCGGGTTTCTTGTTGCCGAGACGCTGGCCCTGGCGGATGAAGGGCTCCTCCACGCGGAGACAGAAGAGCCACGCGAGGAGGAGGGTGGCGGTGAGGTAGAGGGGAAACTGCACCCAGGGTGGAGAGGGTGTTGGGCAGGGAGAAGGTAAGTGCCAGCAGTACGGGGACGTGGATGAGATAGAGGCTGTAGGAGACTCTGCCGAGGAAGCGCGGTATGGACGAGAGAAGAAAGCGCTGGACTGGTGCAGCGTTGAGGCCCACGACGATGAATCCGATCGCTCCCGCGGCTACGAGCCATTCGACTGCGGTCATCGTCCAGGGACGGCGGAAGTCCCACAGGAGTGGGACGCTGAGGTTGTAGAGGGCGACGAGACGGCGGCGATGCCTAGGCGAATGAACGAGGGAGGATACCATACGGCGGACGGCAAAAAATTGTGCAGAACACGAGGTATCTACGGGCTGGGACGCAAGAGTTATGCCGAGGTGGGCACGGCGGCGTGATTGGTTTTTGAGGCGTTGTTCGGGCGGAAGTTGTGGCGGAGGTTGGGGGCGTCGGATATGCTGGTCGCTACTCCGTATATCAAATTCCGCTGAACACTTTAAACGAGGATAGACGATGCTTCGATTGTTTCTGCACTGGATTCTGAATGCTGTGGCCTTACTGGTGGTGGCGCACTTTGTTCAGGGCTTCGACGTGAGTAACTTCGTGTCGGCGCTGATAGCGGTGGTGGTGATTGGGCTGTTCAACGCGACGATCGGGTTGTTTTTGAAGATCGTTACGCTGCCGCTGAGCATTCTTACGTTCGGGATATTTTTCTTGTCGTGAATGCGGTGATTCTCTGGTTCTCAAGCAAGTTTGTGCCGGGGTTTGCGGTGACGACGTTCAAGGCGGCGTTTCTTGGGGCGCTGGCGCTGGCGGTGTTGCATCTGATTTTTGGGTTCTTTGGTTCGGCTGCGAATCGGAGGTCTTAAGCGGGCTAAGAACAGATGTTGCCCAGGAGAATAACGGTGTTGGAGAGTGGCGAGTGAGGAACCTTTTGGACCATCCGTTGATGTTGTCTGTGATTGCATTTTTTGTGATGTGGTTTGCGGCCTGGGTGGGGAGGCGGCTCAGCCAGCGGCGACCGGATTTTACTGAGGAGACGCGGACAGACTTCGGCGTCGTGCTTGCCGCTACGCTGACGCTGCTGGGATTGATTATCGGGTTCAGCTTTTCGATGGCGACGGCCCGTTACGATCTGCGCAAGATGGATGAAGAGGCCGAGGCGAATGCGATTGGAACGGAGTATGTGAGGGCGGATCTGCTTCCGGCGGCAGATGGAGCGCAGCTGCGGGGACTGCTGAGGCAGTATACGGATCTGCGGATTCGGTTTTACAGGACGCGGGACTCTGGGGATTTGGGTCAGATCAATTCGGAGACGGCTCGGGTGCAGGGAAACCTTTGGGCGGCGGCTTCGAAGCCCGCGGCAGCACAGCCTTCGCCGGTGATTGCGCTCGCGGTTGGGGGAATGAATGATGTGCTGAACTCGCAGGGGTACACGCAGGCGGCGTGGTGGAACAGGATTCCTGCGGCAGCGTGGTGCCTGATGTTTACGATCGCGACTTTGAGCAATGGATTGCTGGGATATGGGGCGCGGCGGATGGAATGGAGGTTGTTCACGGTGCTGCCGCTGGTCGTGGCAATCTCGTTTTTTCTGATTGCGGATATCGATAGTCCGAGGGGCGGGATGATTCAGGTGCGGCCACAGAATCTGGTCAGCTTGCGGGCCGGATTGGGAACGGAGTGAGTTGCGACACAGTGTGGGTGATTCTTTTTGGGGATGAGCTTTTTCGGTGAGGCTTCGCCGGTATGAAAGAGGTGGTGGCGGCGGAGATTGCGATCTTTGAAAGAGCCTGGAATCCGTCTCGGCTTGCGTCGGTTTGTCAGACCGCGATCACGTGATCAGCTTTTTGTTTGCTTGTCATCGCAGATGGTGCGGATCGTGTCGGCGTAGTTCAAGGGATTTGAGGAGAGTTCGAAGCAGATGGATGCGTGACCGTCAGGCAGGTCGAGGACTAGCTGGTAGAAGTTTCCGTAGCCGACGAGGACAAACTTTGCGCCGCCGCAGTCGAGATTACCGCGCTGTCTTGCAAGGGTGAGAAGAGTTGGATTGACGAAGAGCTCTTCGTAGCGATCGGACTCCGAGGCAGAAGCGCCGGAGATCGCGGAACGTTGACGGGATGTTAGCTGGCCTTGCCGGTAGAGAGCCACGTAGCGAATGGTGGAGGAGACAGCGAAGATTTGGTCTATGGTGTCGGGGGAGACGGCATGAGCGATTTTATCGCTGCGTGTGTTGCAGGGGATGGTGGGTGAAGTGGTGCATGGAACAGTGGGTTCCAGCCACTCCGTTGCGCTCCGGTCGGAATGAAAAATGGTAATGGGAAATGCGGCAGCAGATTCCTCCGCTTCGCTGCGGAATGACAACAAAGTAACAAGCAACGGCAACAGCAAATACGGGGTCTCTCCACTGTGCGACGGACGGTGAGACTGTCCGTCGCTTCGGTCGAGATGACGTTGTTTTGTTTTGGGAAAGGGGTGACTGCGAGAACGACGACCGCAGATCCCTACGGGATGACAACAAAAGAACAGACAACCGCACGCGACAAATTTAGGGGTTCGGGTGTCCGGTTCAGAGGTCCGGGTGTCCGGTTCAGGGTCCGGGTGTCCGGTTCAGAGGTCCGGGTGTCCGGACCCCTTGCCTAAATTGAGGTCGTTCGAGGGATGAGATGTTTACTCGACTACCAGGGGTCTAGTCCCAGGAGCTTGCAGCCTAGTGGGGTTAGTTCGGCGGTCTTGTATTTGGTGCGCTCCCACTCGCGGGGGTCGCCGGGGAAGGCGAAGCCCTCCGGGGCGCTGCGCTCGCGCCAGGAGTCGATGCGGCGCTGGCGGATCTCTTCGTTGCCTCCGTCGGCTGGAGTCATGGAGATGTACTGGGCCATGCGGGCTTTGTCTTCTGAGGTGTTGGGGCGGATGCCGTGGGTGAGCAGGCTGTTGAAGATGAGGAGGTCGCCGGCTTTCATGAGGACGGGTTTTAGTTCGTAGCCGGTGATGTCGGGTTTGAAGCCGTCGCGGTCGGCGGGCTGGGTCTTCTTCCAGGCTTCGAAGTTGCGGAAGATCTCGGGGACGCACTGGAAGCCGCCGGTGGATTCGTCGGTGTCGACGAGGGACAGGACGCCCTGGACGTTGACGGGGAGGGGGTCGAGGGTGGTGTCGACGTCGTTGTGGATGAAGCCGGCGAAGGCGCGGCCGCTGCGGTTGGGGGTGTTGAGGTTGGCGCGGTCGATCGTGACCCAGAGGCGCTCGTCGTCCCAGATGTCGACGAAGGCGTGGTAGACACGGGGCTCCTGGCGGTTGTCCCAGAGGGTCTGGTGGTTGTAGACCTCGACCATGCCGCTGTTGTTGAGCTCCTTCATGGCGTGGTTGCGGAGCTGGGCCGCGTTCCATGTGGCGGTGTCGTTCGGGTCCATCTCCTGAAACTCCCACAGAAAGTTGCGGGTGCGCTCGACGTTGGCGGAGGGGACGGCCTGGCGGATGACGACGTAGCCGTAGGTCTGCCAGTGGTCTAAGTCGGCTTGCGAGAGAACGCGGAGGGGAGCTTTTCTTGATCTCGCGGAGGGGCTGGCGGGCGACTTCGATGTTGAGGGAGTTTTCGCCGGGCTTGCCGACGACGTTGTGTTCTAGGACTGCGGTTTGGGTTCTCATGTTTGGGTTCCGATCCTTTGCGCGGGTTGCGTACGAGAGAACTTTAGAGCGAGGGGAGGGGAGTTGTTGGCTTTGGGTGCCAAATACTGGTACTGGAATCTCATGTGGGTGGGGGTTGTGGCTATAATTGCGTCGGCTTTTGGGGTAAGAGAGACATGCAACGGCAACAGCAACCGCAGATCCCTACGGGATGACAAACAAAAGGGCAGACAACAGCAACGGCAACTGCAACGGCAAAAGCAACGGCAAAAGCAACGGCAAAAGCAACGGCAAAAGCAACGGCAAAAGCAACGGCAAAAGCAACGGCAAAAGCAACGGCAAAAGCAACGGCAAAAGCAACGGCAAAAGCAACGGCAAAAGCAACGGCAAAAGCAACGGCAAAAGCAACGGCAAAAGCAACGGCAAAAGCAACGGCAAAAGCAACGGCAAAAGCAACGGCAAAAGCAACGGCAAAAGCAACGGCAAAAGCAACGGCAAAAGCAACGGCAAAAGCAACGGCAAAAGCAACGGCAAAAGCAACGGCAAAAGCAACGGCAAAAGCAACGGCGGGGTCTCTCCACTGCGCGATGGACGATGAGACTGTCCATCGCTTCGGTCGAGATGACGGATTTTCTAAATTGAATAACCGCAACCGCGATGACGGATTTTTGTGTTGAGGTTGGAGATGTTTGAAGGGGCGGGATGAAGCCGTTTTGGAGCACATCAAGACGTCGAAGGATTCTTCTTGGGTGTTGTTTGATCGGCGGCTGCCTGCGATTCCGTTTGAGTGGCACTACAACAGCGAGTATGAGTTGACGCTGACGTTGAATAGCCGCGGGCAGAGGTTTATTGGAGACAACATCTCGCGGTATGACGATGGGGACCTGGTGCTGATTGGGCCGAAGATTCCGCATACTTGGTGCTCGACGGAGGATGTCGTTACGGGCGCGCAGCATCAGGCGCTGGTGCTTTGGTTCAGCGATGCGTTTGTGAAGGGGATGATCGATCCGCATGTGGAGCTACGGCCGATTCGAAGGCTGCTGGAGCGGTCTTCGCGGGCGCTGACGTTTTCTGATCCGGTGAGGGAGAGGGCGCGGGAGATTATTTGCGCGATGATTGAGCAGGGTGCGGGGGCGAGGCTGACTGGGTTGCTGAATGTTTTGTTGTTGCTGGCGGAGGATGCGGGGAGTTTGCCGCTGGCTTCGGAGGCGAATCAGAGTGAGAGCTTTGCCGAGGCGACCGAGGAGCGGATTGGGAAGGTGATCTCGCATTTGCATGAGCACTATCGCGATGAGATGGTGGTGGAGAAGCTGGTGAAGGTTTGGGCGCTGAGCCGGAGTTCGCTGCATCGGCTGTTCAAGCGGCAGACGCGGATGACGATGGGGATGTATGTGGCGCATCTGCGGGTGGGGCACGCTTGTGCGCTGCTGCTGAATAGTGAGAAGCCGATTGCTGTGATCGCGGATGAGGTTGGGTATGGGAATCTGGCGAATTTCAATCGGCAGTTTAAGGAGCTGAAGGGGCAGACTCCTTGGGAGTTTCGACGGGCGTTTCAGCGTGTCCTGCCGGACGGGCCGCCTGCGCGGCGCGCGGTCACTTCGTGACTTGTGTACCCCTTCGGTTGGCGCTTCCGTTGGTCGCGAACAACAGCTTTGCCGACCATCGGGAGGCCACGGGCGAAGCCGGTATACATGTCACGAAGTGACCGCCGCCCGCGCAGGGCTTCAAGCGAATTGCTCGAGGAAGCGCATGTCGCCGGAGTAGAAGTGGCCTATGTCGGAGACGCCGTGGAGCATCATGGCGATGCGCTCGACACCCATGCCGAAGGCGAAGCCGGTGATCTTCTCGGGATTGTAGGCGTCGTCTGCCGGGTTTAGTTTGCGGCGCTCGGTGGTGACGGCGGCGAAGACTGCGGGGTCCACCATGCCGCAGCCTAGGAGTTCGATCCAGCCGCTGTGTTTGCACTTGCGGCAGCCTTTGCCACCGCAGAAGATGCAGGAGATCTGGACGTCGGCACTGGGTTCGGTGAAGGGGAAGAAGCTTGGGAAGAAGCGGGTTTTTACGTCGGAACCGAAAAGGGCCTTCATGGCGTGGTCTAGCGTGCCCTTGAGGTCGGAGAAGGTGATGTTGGTGTCGACGCAGAGGCCTTCGATCTGATGGAAGATGGGCGAGTGGGTGGCGTCGGCGGCGTCGTTGCGGTGGACCTTGCCGGGGATGACGATGCGGATGGGTGGGGCCTGCGCGATCATGGTGCGGATCTGGACCGGGCTGGTGTGGGTGCGCATGAGGAGGCGGTCGCGTGAGGGGCGCCCGTGCTGGTTGGCGATGACGAGGGTGTCCTGCGTGTCGCGCGCGGGGTGGTTGGGGGGAAGTTGAGGGCTTCGAAGTTGTAGAAGTCGGACTCGACCTGGGGGCCGAGGTTGGTGCTGTAGCCGAGATGGTGGAAGACGGAGACTATCTCGTGCATGGTTTTGAGGAGTGGGTGGGGGATGCCGGGGGCGCGGAGGGAGCCGGGGAGGGTGATGTCGATTCCCTGCACTGCCTGGGCTTTGGTCGAGGCCGGGGTTTCGAGGGCGGCTTCGATCTGCTGCTTGAGCTGGTTGAAGCGGATGCCGAGGGCTTTTTTGGCTTCGGGGGTGCGGATTTGAGCCACGCTTCGCTGATGAGCTTTAGGCGGCCTTGTTTGCGGCCTAGCCAGTCGACACGGAAACGCTCTTGATCCTCAGGAAAGGTGAGGAAGGTGGCTTTCGCCCGCACTTCGTTCTCAAGTTTGCTGAAGGCGGTGTCGAGAGTGGCTTCGTCGTAGGAAGGAAGTTCGGGGATGGCTTCGTTCATGAATTTTTATCAGGCGGAGATGGGCATGCGGGCTACGCGGGTGGTGGGTTCGGGGATGGGGTCGCCGTCGGCGCGGAGGCCTTCGATGTGGAAGACGATGCCCTCGCGGATGAGTTGCTCGGTGGCTTCGTAGGTTGGGCCAGCTACGCCGAGACCGGGCAGGTCGGGGACGTAGGCACTCCAGCCGGTGGCGGTCTGCTCGAAGATGACGGCGTACTCTTTCATGGGTTTATCCCTGCCTGCTTGAAGATGCTCTTGCGGGTACCTTCGTCCATGTCTTCTGAGGGATGACCGGCGATCGTGACTCTTCCCCGGCTTGGCAGGGTGCTTGAACTGGCGGTGACTGCCGCGTTGCGCAACCTGGTACCAGCCATCCTCTTGAATCAGCCTCAGAATATCCCGCGTCTTCATTAATTCTCTACGCCCTAAGTGTATCGCAGCAGGCTTTTTAGGTTGAAGAAGGCTGGCTGGTCGATGGGCAGGACACTATGTGTAAATAATTATATACAATATGTATGTTTTACTTTACATTTAGTTCGTTGAATCTGACTTTATCGGAGGTCGATATGAGCTATCAGGAGAAGTTGATCTGGGGGCAGTTTCTTCCACCGTTGTTGGGCTGCGCCTATTTTTTTGGGATTTTGGGCGTCGGTGTGCGGCCTTGGTCCTTGCTGGGCAACATCATTTTGGTTGTGGTCTTGCAGATTGGATACCTGATTGTGGTCGCGATCTTTTCGAAGATCGAGGACCGCGACGAGCGGGATCGGTTGATCGAGTACAAGGCTTATAAGGTGAGCTACATTTCGCTGACGGTCCTGGGCGGGATCTGGGTGTGGGCGCTGGTGGCGCAGTGGTTCACGGTAGGGCAGCTTACGTCGCCGACACTGATTATTATGGCGTGGTTTGCCGTGGAGGCTCTGAGGACCGGGACGCAGTTGGTGATGTATAGGATGGGCGTGTCGGCGTGAAGGCGAAGATGAAGATGAAGATGAAGATTGAGAACCGGGTGCGGCGGCTGCGGTTCGATCATGGGGAGATGACGCAACAGGCTTTGGCCGACAAAGTCGGAGCAACGCGGCAGACTGTGCTGGCGATCGAGGCGGGAAAGTACGCTCCTTCGCTGGAGCTGGCTTTTCGGATTGCGGATGCGTTTGGGGTAGGTGTGCAGGAGGTGTTTCAGAGGGAGTATGAAGAACAGCCCTGTCGCTGAGGCTTGGCCTTTTGAGCGATCAGGGCCGTTTAGGGTGTTCCACTAGAGGCCTGACCGGTTGGCTTGACCGGTGGCTGTGGGGTTTATCGCTTTGCTTGTGATGGGCGTTGATTTGATAAGGATGGGACCGGATTTGGTCTCTTTTCGCCAGATGCGGATCATCTCAAGCGTCTCGGCCTGGGTTAGCTTGGCTAACTTGGTGAGTGGATCGCCGGCCTTGGCGTTCATCGGACGAACGATGGTTGCCTCGTTAATCCCGGGACGAATTCTGAGGAAGACTCCACCGACTTGCCTTGGATTTGGAGTAGGCGGCGTGGTTGCCATTCTGAGTTCGCCGTTCGGCTTCATGTTGTTGAGCGCGTATACGGCGCAGTTTCCATCTTTGAGGAGTTCACGAACCAGATCTTTGACGAGCTCCGACTGATTTGAATTGAACTCGATACCATGCACATTGGGCATTTTGCATGCCTCCCTTCTGACTTCTACGCTCATGCTATTGAGTCGCGCATAAGTAGTTCGTAAATAGCAATTTGGAGCGCGGTCGGGGGGCGGCAGAGGTGTGATTTTCAGAGTGCGGAGAGGACGATGAGGACTACGAGGAGGCCCAGGAGGAGGCTGCGGCGGTCGGTAATGGCGTAGACGACGGGGTCTTCGTCGAGCTGGCCGCGGGAGGCGGTGAACCAGAGACGGCTGATCCAGAGGAGAAGGACGGGGACGAGGAGCCAGAGGCGGTTGGTGTGGTGATAGAGCTGGGCGGCGTCGAGGTTGGAGATGTAGAGGGTGAGGACGACGACCGAGGCGTAACCGCTTGCGGTGCCGAAGCTGCGGAGCTGTTCGATGTCGGAGACGTGGTAGCCGCGGCCGCCTACCGTGGAGCCGCCGCGTTCACTGAGATTTTCGAGCTCGGCGAAGCGTTTGACGAAGGCCAGGGAGAGGAAGAAGAAGATGCTGAAACCGGCGAGCCAGGTGGAGACGGGGATTCCGGTGGCGGCTGATCCGGCGATGATGCGAACGGTGTAGAGACCGGAGAGGACGATGACGTCGACCAGGACGGAGCGTTTGAGGCGCAGCGAGTACGCGAGGGTGGTGACCAGGTAGATGCCCAGCCAGAGGAGAAAGTGGTGGGGCCGAATCAGGCTGGCGTCGGGGGAGATGGCTGAGATGACAAGCGGAACGAGAAGTGCCAGGGCGAGGGAGGTTGTGAGGAAGAGGGCGATGACGGCGATTCCGGAGAGAGCGGAGAGATCTCCTGAGGCGAAGGGGCGGCGGCGCTTGCGCGGGTGCTGGCGGTCGGCCTCGAGGTCTAGGAGGTCGTTGACGATGTAGGTGGCGGAGGCGCAGAGGCCGAAGCTGAAGAAGGCCAGGGCGGCACCGGCGAGGATGCCGGGGGTCCAGTTGTGGGCGAGGAGGAGCGGGAGGAAGATGAGGACGTTTTTGGCCCATTGATGCAGGCGGATGGCTTTGGGCCAGGCTTTGAGGGGGAGACGGTCTCGTCGAAGGTGCGGGCGGGGGTGACGCGGGCTTTGCGAAGGGCGGCGCGGAGAGCGGGGGTGGGGTTGGCGACCATGGGCTCCTTGCAGCTTTCGAGGAGGGTGAGGTCGGGCATGGCGTTGCCGATGTAGGTGAAGTTGTCGCCGAAGTGGGAGCGGAAGGCGGCGAGTTTGTTCTTGCCGGCGAGGTTGAGCTGGCCGTCGGAGGCGAGGACGCCGGTGAAGAGGCCGAGGTGGGCGGCGACGCGGTGGGCGGTGTCGGCGTCGGCGGCGGTGGCGAGGTAGATGGGGCGGCCGATGGCGTGCTGCTGCTGCAGATACTGAAGGAGTTCGCGGTTGTAGGGGAGGTGGGCGACGTCGAGCTGGACGGTGGCGGCGAGGTGACGTTTGAGGGCGGCTTTGCCCTGAAGGAGCCACGAGGGAAGTTTGAGGAGGGCTAGCGGGTGGTGGCGGGCGACGGCTAGCGCGGAGTCGTGCAGGGTGTCGGATTTGACGAGGGTGCCGTCGAGGTCGACGCAGAGGGCCGGGAGCGCGGCGGTGTCGATTTCAGAGGCCGGGAGAGGCAAAAGTGTCCTTTCGTACGTCTAACCAAAATATCTGGACTTAGGCGCATCACGTTGCACAGTGGTTCGGCTGGCCGTCAAGCAGTGAAGTGCTTGGTCGACCAACGTCATTATCATTTATTCTTAGATATCTGGCACAGTAATCAATTTGTTCGTGCCGTGAATTTTACCGAGAGAGCAGAGACCACTTCATGCTGTCAACGCAAGTAAACGAGAAAGAACGACAAGATGGGGTAGCGGCGGATGAGTCGCAGAGAGTTTTGCGGCATGCCGAACCGTTGCCAGAGGAGCCGAAGGGTTCGCCGGCGCGGAAGTGGGTGGTGGTTTTGGTGATACTCGCGGTGGTGGGCGGTGCGGTGTGGAAGATCCGCCGGAACACGAGCGAGCAGAACGGCGTACAGATGATGATGGCGGCGCAGGCGGACCGGCCGGCTTCGGTGCAGGTGTCTGCGGTGCAGCAGAAGACGATGCCGATCTTCCTGACGGCGCTGGGGACGGTGACGGCTTACAACACTGTGACGATCAAGTCGCGTGTGGATGGGCAGCTGATGCAGGTGCCGGTGCGCGAAGGGCAGGCCGTGCGGCAGGGACAGACGCTGGCTGAGATTGACCCGAAGCCTTACCAGGCGGCGCTGGAGCAGGCGCAGGGACAGTTGGTGAAAGATCAGGCGAATGCGGTGAATGCCCGCGCGGAGGCGGCGCGATATGAGGCGCTGCTGTCGGCTGGGGTGGTTTCCAAGGAGAGCCAGCAGGCGCAGGCGTCGACGGCTGGGCAGGCGGAGGGTTCGATCGCTTCGGACCGCGCGGCGATTGAAGCCGCGAAGGTGAACCTGGGGTATACGAAGATTTTGTCGCCGATCAATGGCGTGGTTGGGCTTCGGCAGGTCGATGCGGGAAATATTGTGCATGCGGCGGATACAAATGGGTTGCTGGTGGTGACACAGCTCCAGCCGATTGCTGTGATCTTTACGTTGCCTGAGGATCAGCTGCCGGAGGTGTTGAAGAAGACACGCGCGGGCGACAAGCTGGTGGTCGAAGCATATGACCGGGCTGCGGCGACTCACCTTGCGAGTGGCAGTCTGCTGACGGTCGATAACCAGATTGATACAACGACCGGAACGGTGAAGGCAAAGGCTGTCTTTGAAAATAAAGATGGTGCTTTGTTTCCGAATCAGTTTGTGAATGTTCGATTGATTTTGCAGGAGAAACGCAATGCGGTGGTGATTCCTGCTTCGGCGTTGCAGACGGGGACGCAGGGGAACTTCGTCTATCTGCTGAAACAGGGGCAGCCACCGCCGGATCCGTTGGCGAAGAAGAATGCTGATGGCCCGACGATTGAGCTGCCAGAGAACCAGACGAATTTTTACGTTGAGGCACAGACGGTGAACGTGGAGCTGACCGAGGGGACGCAGGTGATCCTGAGCGGTGGTGTGAAGCCGGGAGACCAGATTGTGGTGGATGGGCAGGAGAAGTTGAAGAATGGAAGTAAGGTGTTTCCGAAGACTGCTCCGGCGAAGGCTGGAGATGGGACTACTGCGGAGTTGGGAATGACGGGCAACGTGGGGCAGCCCTCGTGAGTCCTTCGAAGCCATTTATTCTTCGGCCGGTGGCCACCTCGCTCTTGATGGTGGCCATTTTGCTTGCGGGGTTTGTCGCGTATGAGCAGCTGCCGGTGTCGGCGCTGCCGCAGGTGGACTATCCGACGATCCAGGTGCAGACGTTTTATCCGGGGGCGAGCCCGGAGGTGATGGCGTCGTCGGTGACGGCACCGCTGGAGCGGCAGTTTGGGCAGATACCGGGTCTGAGTCAGATGACTTCGTCGAGCTCTGGGGGCGGCAGTGTGATTACGCTGCAGTTTTCGCTGGCCGAGTCGATCGATATTGCGCAGCAGGACGTGCAGGCTGCGATCAATGCAGCGTTCAGCTATCTGCCGAAGGATTTGCCGAATCCTCCGGTGTACAGCAAGGTGAACCCTGCGGACGCCCCGATTATGACGCTGGCGCTGACCAGCGATACTCTGCCACTGGCGAAGGTGGAGGATCTGGCCGATACGGTGATCGCGCAGAAGATCTCGCAGCTTTCGGGCGTGGGATTGGTGTCGATCAATGGTGGGCAGAAGCCGGCGGTGCGGATTCAGGCGAATCCTACGGCTTTGGCTAATTATGGCCTGAGCCTCGAGGATATTCGGGCTGCCATCGGAACGACGAATGTGGACCAGGCGAAGGGAAATCTGAATGGAGCGAGTCAGTCGTACACGATCGGCGCGAACGATCAGCTGCCTTCGAGCGGGGCTTATAACAATGTGATTATTGCTTACCGGAATGGGTCGCCGGTGAGGCTGTCGGATGTAGCGAATGCGGTAGACAGCGCGGAGAACCTGTTCCAAGCGGCGTGGATGGGGACGGCGGCACAGTCTGGTACTGGCGGGCAGCAGGCGCGCGAGGCGGTGTTGAAGCCGGCGGTGATTGTGAACATCCAGCGGCAGCCGGGGGCGAACATCATCGGCGTGGTGGATGAGGTGCAGAAGATTCTGCCGCAGCTGCGCTCGACGATGCCGGCGACTGTGCAATTGCAGGTGCTGACGGACCGGACAAATACGATTCGGGCGTCGGTGAAGGATGTGCAGTTCTCGCTGGTGCTGACCATTGGACTGGTCGTGATGGTGATCTTCCTGTTTCTGCGGTCGATTGCTGCGACGATTATTCCTTCGGTTGCGGTGCCGCTGTCGATTGTGGGGACGTTTGGAGTGATGTACCTGCTGGGGTACAGCCTGAATAACCTGTCGCTGATGGCGCTGACGATCTCTACCGGGTTTGTGGTGGATGACGCGATCGTGATGATCGAGAATATCTCGCGTTTTCTGGAGCAGGGGGATTCTCCTCTGGAGGCGGCGTTGAAGGGATCGGAGCAGATTGGATTCACCATCGTGTCGCTGACGGTGAGTCTGATTGCGGTGCTGATTCCGCTGTTGTTCATGGGCGATATTGTAGGCAGACTGTTCCGCGAGTTTGCTGTAACGCTGGCAGTTACAATTCTGGTCTCGGCGCTGGTTTCGCTGACGCTGACGCCGATGATGTCGGCTAAGCTGCTGAAGCATACGCCGGAGAGCGAGCAGAATACTTTTACAAGAAGAGTGAAGAGTTCTTCGAGTACGTGATTGCGAAGTATGCGGTGGGTGTGCGGTTTGTACTGCGTCACCAGACTGCTACGTTGCTGGTGACGCTGGCTACATTTGCGTTGACGGTGTATCTATTCCTGATCGTGCCAAAGGGCTTTTTCCGGTGCAGGATACGGGTGTGCTGCTGGGAATTACAGAAGCTCCGCAGACGATCAGCTTCAACGCCATGAGTTCGAGGCAGCAGGCGCTGGCGAGGATCATTCTGCAGGACAAAGACGTGGAGAGCGTTTCATCGTTCATCGGAATCGACGGGACGAACTCTACGTTGAATAGTGGACGTATTCAGATCAATCTGAAGGATCGGGAGCAAAGAAGTTCTACTGCGCTCGAGGTGATTCAACGGCTGGAGCCGAAGGTTGCGAGGGTGGATGGGATTCAGTGCTTTCTGCAGCCGCTGCAGGATCTGACGGTGGAAGATCGTGTGAGCCGTACGCAGTACCAATATTCTCTGGAGGATGCGAATGTTGAGGAGCTGACGATGTGGACCGGCAGGCTGGTCGGAAAGCTCAAGCAGATTCCGATTCTGAACGATGTGGCGAGCGACGAGCAGATGAGTGGGCTCGAGGCGCAGCTTGTGATCGATCGCGATACGGCTTCGCGGCTCGGGATTACGCCGCAGAATATCGATGACACGCTGGATGACGCGTTTGCGCAGCGGCAGGTATCCACGATTTTCACGCAGCAGAACCAGTATCACGTGGTGTTGGAGGTGGCTCCGAAGTACCAGCGGAATCCGGCGTCGCTCGACAACATTTATGTGAAGAGTTCCAACGGAACGCAGGTGCCGCTGTCCACGTTTACGCACTTTGAAGAAAAGCCTACGGCGTTGGTGATCAATCACCAGGGGCAGTTCCCTGCTGTGACGATCTCGTTCAATCTTGCGCCGGGCAAGTCTATCGGCGATGCGGTGGATGCGGTGAACAAGGCCCAGGCGGAGCTGCATATGCCGCCGAGCGTGAAGGGTGAGTTCCAGGGTTCGGCGAAGGCCTTTGAGTCTTCGATTGCGAATGAGCCGCTGTTGATTCTGGCTGCGCTGATTGTGGTGTATATCGTGCTGGGTGTTTTGTACGAGAGCTATATTCATCCGATTACGATTCTTTCGACGCTCCCTTCAGCTGGAGTCGGCGCGATTCTTGCACTGCTGTTGTTCCATGTGGACCTGAGTGTGATTGCGCTGATCGGAATCATTTTGCTGATCGGCATTGTGAAGAAGAACGCGATTATGATGATCGACTTTGCTCTGGAGGCCGAGCGCGAGCAGGGAATGACGCCGACGGAGGCGATCTATCAGGCGTGTCTGCTACGGTTTCGGCCAATTATGATGACGACGATGGCGGCGCTGCTGGGCGGTCTGCCGCTGGCACTGGGTACCGGCACCGGCAGTGAGTTGAGACGGCCGCTGGGCATCACGATTGTGGGTGGATTGATTGTGTCGCAGGTGTTGACGTTGTTTACGACGCCTGTGGTTTATCTATTCTTCGACCGGATTGCGCGCAGGTCGCGGCGCTCGAAGGATGTGGAGATTCACGCGCATGCGATGTCAGCTGATTGATGGTTAAGGATTAGGGATTATGCATTTTTCAGCTCCATTTATTCGGCGTCCGGTAGCGACGTTTCTTCTGTCGATAGCGGTGATTCTGGCGGGCGCGGTGGCCTATACGCTGCTGCCGGTGGCCAGTCTGCCGCAGGTGGAGTTTCCGGTGATCTCGGTGGGTGCGAATTTGCCTGGTGCGGATCCGGAGACGATGGCCTCATCGGTGGCGACGCCGCTGGAGCGACAGTTCTCGAAGATTGCCGGCGTCAACGAGATGACGTCCTATTCTTCTACAGGCGTGGTGGGGATTACGCTGCAGTTCGATCTGACGCGCGATGTGAATGGAGCGGCGCGGGATGTGCAGGCGGCGATCAATGCGGCGCGGAGTCAGTTGCCTGCGAATCTGCCGAGCAATCCTGGGTACTACAAGGTGAATCCGGCGGACTCGCCGATCATGATTATCGCGCTGACCTCTGACACGATGAATGTGCCGCAGTTGTACGACGCTTGCGACAGCATTCTGGCGCAGAAGATCGCGCAGATACCGGGTGTGGGGCAGACCTTCTGCGGGGGTAGCGCGAAGCCCTCGGTGCGGATTGAGGCGAACCCGATGCAGCTGGCGCACTATGGGGTGGGACTCGAGGCTCTGCGGGCGGCGATCGGCACGGTGAATGTAAATCAGCCGAAGGGGTATCTGCAGGATGACACGCGGCGGTGGAGTGTCAGTGCGACGGATCAGTTGTTTGGTGCGGCGGCGTATGCTCCGCTGATTGTGGCAACGGATCGCGGGCCGGTGAGCTCTGCGGCTGCGAGTTCGGGGTTGCCTGCTTCGGTGGCGAGCGCGTTGACGAGTAATCCGCAGGCGGTGAGTGGAGGCACAGGTTCGACTGGCAACGCGGCCGCTGCGAATGGAACCGCTACAAACAATGGGACAGCAGCTGTTGCGGCACCTGCAGTTGCTAGTACCGGGATGCGCGCCGGGCCGGGGACGGCGCATGGTGCGGTTCGGATTCAGGATGTAGCACAGATCGTCAACAGTGTTGAGGATGTTCATGCTACCGGAGTGTTCAACGGGAAGCCTGCGATTCTTGTGATCGTGTTCAAGACCTCGACGGCTAACGTGATTGAGACCGTGGACAACGTGAAGAAGATGCTTCCTCTGCTGGAGGCGTCGATACCGCCAGCGATCTCAGTACATGTGGCACTGGACCGGACGACGACGATTCGCGCTTCGGTGAAGGATGTAACGCGAACACTGGTCATCTCGATTCTGCTGGTGATCCTGGTGGTGTTCCTTTTCCTGCGGGAGGTGCGGTCGACTTTGATTCCGACGGTCGCGGTGCCTTTGAGTCTGCTGGGGACGTTTGCGGTGATGTACCTGCTGGGATATACGCTTGATAATCTTTCGCTGATGGCGCTGACGATCTCGACGGGGTTTGTGGTCGATGATGCGATTGTGGTGATCGAGAACATCAGCCGGCACCTTGAAGCTGGGATGTCGCCGTACCAGGCCGCGATGGTGGGTTCGAAGGAGATTGGGTTTACGGTGGTGTCGATGAGCACGTCGCTGATTGCGGTGTTCATTCCGATTCTGCTGATGGGCGGGATTGTTGGGCGGCTGTTCCGTGAGTTTGCGGTGACGCTGTCGGTCGCGATTATGGTGTCGCTGGTGGTGTCGCTGACGACTACGCCGATGCTGAGCGCAAAGTTTCTGGAGCCGCACGGCAGGCGTAAGCATGGGTGGTTCTATCGTTCGGGCGAGCGGGCGCTGGAGTGGATGGCGGCGGAGTATGAGCTGGGACTGCGATGGGTGTTGAAGCATCAGAGGCTGGTGCTGGTGATTACGGTGCTGACGTTTGTGCTGAACGTCTATCTGTACATCCTGGTGCCGAAGGGATTTTTCCCGGAGCAGGATGCGGGGCGTATCGGCGGGCAGGTGCAGGGGCAGCAGGATGTGTCGTTCGCGCAGATGAAGAAGAATGTGCTGGCGCTGGCGGCGATCGCGCAGAAGGACCCCGGCGTTGAAGATGTCACAGCGTTTGCGGGTGGGCGCGGAAATTCGAATGGTGGCTTCATGTTCATGTCGCTGAAGCCGGATGCAGAGCGCAAGAAGACGGGAGACACGGCGCAGGTGATCGTCAACCGGCTGCGGCCTAAGGTCAGCAACTTGCCTGGCGTGATTATGTATCTGCAGGCGTTTCAGGATCTGCGGATTGGCGGGCGGAATACGGCAACGGAGTACCAGTACACCTTGACCGGAGACAATCTGAAGGAGTTGAACGAGTGGGGTCCTAAGCTGAAAGATGCGATGGACCAGCTGCCGCAGATCAAAGACGTCGCGACGGACCAGCAGCAGCAGGGGTTGCGGGGGCAACTGGTGATTGATCGAGCGACCGCGAGCCGGCTGGGGGTGTCGCCGTTGACGATTGATTCGACGCTGTCGGATGCGTTTGCACAGACGCAGGTTTCGACGACCTACATGCCGCTGAATCAGTATCACGTGGTGATGGAGGTTGCGCCGCAGTTTCAGGAAGATCCGGATGCCCTGAAGAGTATTTATGTGAAGAGTACGACGGGGGCGATGGTGCCGCTGTCGGCGGTGACGCACTTTGAGGCACAGAGGATTCCCCTGGCGGTGAATCATCAGTCGCAGTCACCGGCTACCACGTTGTCTTTCAACCTTGCACCGGGGGCTTCACTGAGTGAGGCGACGCAGGCTATTCAGCAAGCGCGGGTAAATATCGGGATGCCTTCGGCTATTCATGGCGGTTTTGCGGGGTCGGCGCAGGCGTTCAAGGATTCGCTGAAGAGCGAGCCATGGCTGATTCTGCTGGCGCTTATTGCGGTCTATCTTGTGCTGGGCATTTTGTATGAGAGCTTCATTCATCCGCTGACGATTCTGTCTACGCTGCCTTCGGCTGGGGTGGGCGCGATTGTGGCGCTGCTGCTGTTCAAGGTAGACCTTAGCGTGATCGCGATGATCGGGATCATTCTTCTGATCGGGATCGTGAAGAAGAACGCGATTATGATGATCGACTTTGCGCTGGTGGCGGAGAGGGAGCATGGCAAGACGCCGCAGGAGGCGATCTTCGAGGCTTGTATGCTGCGGTTTCGGCCGATCATGATGACGACGATGGCGGCTCTGCTTGGGGGCTGCCTCTGGCTCTGGGTCGCGGGACCGGGAGCGAGATGCGGCGACCGCTGGGGATCACGATTGTGGGTGGGTTGATCGTGTCGCAGGCGCTTACGCTGTTTACTACGCCGGTGGTTTATCTGTTCTTCGATCGGGTGAGGGGAAGGTTTGCCCGGGCGGTGCGGGGGCGACGGGCCGGGCGACGGCGGGTGGCAGAAGTTGTAGCCGGGGATTAGCGATCGGAATTTTTTAAACGCAACCGCAGATTCCTCCGCTTCGCTGCGGAATGACAACAAAAAAACTAGCAACAACAACGACAACGGCAGCAACAATAACATTGGCACAGCGGCAACAACGACAGCAAGGGCAACAACAGCAAGGGCAACAACAGCAAGGGCAACAACAATAACAACAGCACGGCAACAGCAGCGGCGAAGGTTTTACATTCCCACCTTAGCGCGATGAGACTGCGCTAAGATGGGGCACCCTTCGATTTGGGGAGTGAAAAGAGAACAGGCAACGACGGTAAAGATTGTCGTTGCCTGAGACGTTGTTCGCGGGTTCGGTTAGACGAGAGCTGGTTCGGGGACTACCGCGTCCGTGGAGCGTCGGTGCTCGAGGTAGTTGGTCTGGATCGGGGAGCTTGGCGCGGGGGAAGTATGAGTTTTCGAAGTACTGCGCCAGCATGCGGTGGGTGTTGAAGAAGCTGCCGTTGATTGCGATGCAATGCTGCTGCATACGAGCCCACGCATGGGGATTGGCATACATGGGGGCGATCGATTCTTCCAATTTTTGGTAGAGGCTGGTGGCTTCGGCAGCTTCGTCTTCGCCGTTTTCGATGGCCCAGCCAGTGGTGTTCTCGGCACAACCTTCGATCCACCAGCCGTCGAGAATGGAGAGCGATGGGACACCGTTGAGGGCGGCCTTCATGCCGGAGGTGCCGGAGGCCTCGTAGGGGCGGCGCGGGGTGTTGACCCAGACGTCGACGCCCTGAGTGAGGAGAGCGCCTAGCTCCCAGTCGTAGTTTTCCATGTAGAAGATCTTGAGGGCCGAGGAGTTGAGTTTTGCGGCAGAGGCGAATACTTCGCGGATGAGGCCTTTACCGGCAACGTCGGCGGGATGGGCCTTGCCGGCGTAGAGGATCTGGAGGCCGCCGATTTTTTCGGCGATCTCGACGAGTCTTTTGGGATCGTGCAGTAAGAGGCTGGCGCGCTTGTAGGTGGCGACTCGGCGGGCAAAGCCAAGGGTGAGGACGTTGGGGTTGAAGTGATGCCCGGTGCGTTTGGCGATGGCGCTGAAGAGGCGTAGCTTGCCCTTGTTGTGAGCGGCGGCGATGCGTGCCGGGTCGATGCCGTAGACCGAGCGGAGGTACTGGTTGTCGGTGCGCCAATGGGGGATTTCGTCGTCGAGAAGCTCCTGAAAGTGAGGCGAGAGCCAGGTGGCGGCGTGGACACCGTTGGTGATGGAGTAGACCTTGTAGTCGGGGAACATCTGCTGGGAGACCTTGCCGTGCTGCATGGCGACGCCGTTGACGAAGCGCGAGAAACGGAGGGCGATGTAGGTCATGTTCATCAGTCCGTTATGGAGACAGCCGAACTGCTCGATAGCGGCGGCGCGGTCGTTTCCGAGGACCTGGTACATCTGGTCGACGCCGAACTGATCGTGGCCGGCCGGAACGGGAGTGTGGGTGGTGAAGACGCACTGCTGACGGACAAAGTCGATGTCGGCTTCGGTTGCGTCCTTGAGGGGGTGCCGGCGAGGTGGTCTTCGAGGAGGCCAATGGCGAGGAGGGCGGCGTGACCCTCGTTCATGTGATAGACCTTCGGTTTACAGGCAAGGGCGTCGAGGAGCGCAACGCCGGCAAGCCCTAAAACAGTCTCCTGACAGAGACGATAGTAGGTGTCACCGCCATAGAGGTGGTCGGTGAGGCGGCGGTCCCAGGGGTCGTTGCCTTCGACGTCGGTGTCGAGGAGGAAGACGGGGATGATGTGGCCGGTGACGCCAACGACGTCGAATCGCCAGGCGCGGACCAGGACCTGACGGCCCTGCAGCGTGAGGGCGACGATCTGGTTCGCGCTGGGGAGGGTGGTCTCGGGGGACCAGGTGACGTCGGCTTCTGTCTGCTGGCCGACATCAGAAAGCTTCTGGCGGAAGTAGCCGCAACGGTGGGCGAGCGAGATGGCGACCATGGGGGCCGCGGTGTCGGCGGCGGAGCGGAGGGTATCGCCGGCTAGCATGCCGAGGCCACCTGAGTAAGTCGGCAGAGCTGGAGAGAGAGCTATCTCCATGGAAAAGTAGGCGATGGTGCGGGTGGAGAGGTCGGGCGCTGAAGCAGATGTGGCGGCGGAGGGAAGATTCATTGCGTTGATCGGTCCTTATCTCATCCGATTTGGTATCTCTTGCGTCGATGGCCCGAGTTGCGACGTCATCGTTTTCTATCGGCTGAGATGCGCTACACGAGATCCGAAGAAGATCGTTGAAGCGTCGAATTTATGGCTGATTCTACCAAACGGTCCTCCTCCAAAAGATGGAACTCCGGTTAGTTACCCTGATGCTATCGGGGTATTGACGAGACGTGGGGGAGTGCGGCGGCCTGGAGGCGCTGCCATAAGTGGTCTAACCAAAGGAGATGTTCTGGCTTCATCAGGACGGACCGGAGGCAAGTAACTTTTTTCTGAGTTTGGTGGGGGGTATCTTCCCATGCATCATGTGGAAAAAAACGGGTTGGAAGTTTGGCGAGAGCAAGGTGAAGATTATTTTTGGCGGCTTCATCGAAGATTGACTGAGCCCGGTCTGAGGACGCTTCGGGGGTGGGGGCGTTGACGGCCCAGAAGACGATGTCGAGTTGGGGCGGGTTGAATGGAGTGAGGAAGTGCGCGGATTCGCCTAAACGGCGGTGAAGTTCGAGGGCCGCGGCGTGACTGGATTCGAGGCCCTGAGCAAAGGTGCCACCGGGGGTGTAGGGCAGAAGCTGCTGGGTCGCCCAGAGAGCTACGGCGGATGCTCCGGCGCGGGAGCACTCGAGGGAGATCTCGCCGAGGTGAAGATCTTTCGAAGAAAAGTAGGTGTAGGGGGAGTCGTGTTTATAGAGGCGGCCGACGGCTGGGTCGCGAAAGAGGATGGAGCCGCAACCATAGGGTTGGAGGCCGTGCTTGTGTGGATCGATGACGATGGAGTCTGCGTGCGGAATGGCGTCGAAGGCTGCGCGGGTCTCGGGGGATAGGTTGGAGGCGAGGGTGAAGTAGCCGCCATACGCAGCGTCGACGTGGATGCGGAAACTATATTTTTTCTGCAGGGGGAGAATCTGGTCGAGTGGATCGACTGAGCCGATGGCGGTGGTGCCGAGCGTGACGACGACGGTGCCGATGTTTTGCGTTGCGAGGAGATGCTCGAGGGCGGTGAGGTCCATGCGACCGCGGTCGTCGGAGGGGACGGTGGCGAAGGGCAGGCCGAGGACGCTCGAGATGCGGCTGTGAGTATAGTGCGCCTGGTCGGAGGCGGCGATTGCCTTACCGGGCATGAGCTGGCCGGCGACCCAGAGGGCTTCCAGATTCGCGAAGGTGCCGCCGCTTGAGAGGTGGCCGAGGTGCTGCGGCCAGTGAAACATCTTTGCGAGAGCGGCGACGGCTTCAATCTCCATAGCGGAGCTGGCGCGACCACCGTCGAGAGCGTGGTTGTTCGGGTTGACCGACATGGCGAGCGCGTAGGCGGCGCGGGCGATGGGGTGCGGCGGCTTCAGCATCTGGCCGGCGTAGAGCGGGTGGGCGTAGGGGTAGTTGTCCTGAAGTCGATCGGCGACCTGGTGGAGGATCGCAGAGGCTGGTTCGCCCAGCGGGGGCGTTGAGTACGAAGGGAGGTGGGCCGATCCGGCATCGAGGCGGCGCTGTGTGTCGCTGAGGAGTTGGAAGAGATCGTCTGACATGAGTGAATTCTTAGAAGGTGGAGCGGGTGAGGAAGCCGAACTTCATCATGAATCCGACAATGGCTGCAAAAACAAAGGCGACTGTAGTCCAAGGCGCGGAGATCCGGAGACGCTTCATCAAGAGTTCGATGAGGACAATAAGGAGATATACGACGAGTGCGATGAGAAGACCATCGGCGATAAAGATGCGCGTACCGGCCGGGGTTGCACCGAAGACGTGCTCGATGTGGAACGGCGGAAAGAGCGAAAAAGCTCCGAAGACGATCAGGAAGAGAAAGAACTCGAGGATGGTGATGATGGCTTTTTTCATGGGCTCTGGAGATGAGTTTAGCGCGGGAGCCGGAGATGCAGAGACTCAAAAAACACGGAGGCCCTGGCGGCGTTGTCCTCGCCGGGAGATCCTTAGTGGCACGGAGCTTCCGACGACGCCGAGACAGTTCTTGGAAGCAGTAAGCTGAATCTTATAATTATGTAATTATTTTAGTTACATAACTGCGGAAATCAGGGCTGTAGTTGGCTTCGGTCGAAAGAAACTTGTTTTTGGGAGAGTCAGGAGTCGGTGGCGATCAGAGTTGGCCGTCGCCACCGAGCGGTTAGGGAAGGTGCTTACGCCATATGTTGGCCGAGAAATTCCTTGGCCTTGACGATCTCGGTATCCCACTTTTAAGTTGGTCTGGGTTGAGGAAGCTGACCACATTCTGGCGAATCTCTTCGCGGCGGCTTACTAGTTCTTTGCCGATGTCAGCCTTCGTGACGTTTGGATGTTGTTGCATGTAATCACCCAGCTTTCCTCGAGCACTCTGGAAAGCATTTTGCAGTTTCTCCTTCTGATCTGAGTTGAGTTGCAGGTCTGCTGAAAATCTCTTTACTTCCGAAGCGACTTGCTCACGTATTTCTGGTGTCAGATTCATGACTTACTCCTATTCCTGGCCATCTGGCGATTCCGGATTCAGGACTCGAACGTCGTACGCAATTTTGAGTCTTGGGAAGCCGAATTAGATGGGCCAGGGGTCGTTCTCATCCGAGCCGCGACACACCGGGTGCGATACCTCACCCGACGAACCGAAGGCCGGATGACAGGTTATTAAACGGTTCACGTGTTTCGCAGTAGGGCCCTTGCCATCGAACCGTTTGGGGAATAACGGATGGCACACGGACTATAGGCCGCAGAGACGATATTTGGCAATGGCGCTCTCGCCTTTTGGGTTCGACTGTACATGCATGCTGCAAACACAGCGCTTAGCGAAGCCAGCCGATGAGAAGGCTGGCCAGGTGTCGGATTTTTATCCACAGAGTCTAGTGCGAGAGAACCGGAAGCTATTGCAGGCTGGATTCGAAGAGATCGTAACGGTGTTCGAGTTCCCACTGTTCGGCGGCCTTTTCGCTGGATTGTAGAAAGCTCAAGCAATTTGGGGTGGGATTTGCGCCTCCCAGAGGCTGTCCGGCGCAGGCGCCAACGGTTTTGGTGAAGACATCGGGCTGCTGCCAGAGGCTGGGTCCGGGAAGGAAGCTGTGCTCGAGGCTGGTGCGGGCGGATTGCTTGAGGTCTAAGTAGGAGAGGTTAAACTCCATTGCGGCGCGCGTGTACTCGTTTGTGAGATCGATGCGGGAGACGCCCTCGTCATCGGTGGAGAGGGCGATGGGAACGCCGGCGGCGCGATAGGACGGAAGCGGATGCCAGGGGGCGGTGACTCCGAGGATGACGTCGTTCGAGGTGAGGTTGATCTCAACCATGATGTGACGGTCGGCCAACTCTTTCAGCAAGGCCTGAGGCTCGTTCTCGTACATGACGTCGACGCCGTGGCCGATGCGTTCGGCATGGCCAAGGTCGACGGCTTCGCGGATGTGGAAGCGAAGACCGCCGGGAGGGACCAAGCCTGGTGCGATCTCGCCTGCGTGAAGGGAGATGTGAACTTTGGGGTAGACGCTGTGGAGATAGTCGAGCATTAGCATCTGGCGGTGATACTCAGACATAGATAGATAGGCGTCTTCGGGCTGCACGAAGTTGAGCCCGACTACGCGAGGGTCCACTGACGCGACCTCGAATGCCAACAGCGTCTGCGCGAAGACGTGTTGCGGAGGGAAGGCTCGCAGGACCTGATAGAGGAAGCGAATTTTTACGGAGCAGGCCGCTCGGGCACTAGGCTGGCCGCAGTTTTCGATGCTGTCACGAGCGTCGAGGACGTCGTCTAATTCTTTGCGATCAACGGCGACTTCGTCGCGGAGGCCTGCACTGAGGAGGGTTTCGCGAAGATGGCTGAGGTCCTCACGGCTAGTACCTGTTGCGTCGCCGGTGCGGTTTTGTGCGGGATCTGCAGGAGTGGAGGGCCAATCAATTTTTGAGACGATCCTGGAGAGGTCGGTGAAGATGGGGGTCTCCATGACCTCGAGGTATTGCTCGTTCTGCGCCGCGGCGCGAGTGGCAACTTCGTCGAGCCACTCTCCTGTGTGAGATTTGTTGAGATTGCGGAAGCGGTCGAAGGTCGCGAAGAACTGGTCGTGCCCGCTGACGCCCGCGCTAGGAACGAAGGCGCGCATGGAGAAGGAATCGACGAGAGCGTCGTAGAGCTTCTGATCTTTGAAGGCTTCTTCGGCGCGAACATGGCCCTCGCCACAGACAGGCTGCGGCGGGATGCTACGGGTGGTACCGATTGGCTTGATGAAGCTGTGCGTGGTGGGGTCCACGCAGAGAAGATCGGCGGCTCCATCCTTGATGAAGGTCTCGGCGTAGATTGCTCCTGAGAGATGCATGTGCAGGTCGGCACCCTTGGGCATGCGAGTGAGGAAGGCATTGAGTTGGAGAGGACTTTGCCGCGCGGTATCGAAGATCTTGATGGCCCGCTGTTCGCGCGGCGTGGCCACAGCGGTTCTTTTTGCAACGACCGATACGGTTGGTTGTGTTGCGATTTGCGCGTGTGCTGCAGCGACGAAACAGAAAAGAAATGATGCAGGCGTGAGGTTTCGGAGACGACGGATCATTGGCGTCCTTGCAGTTCGAGTATGAGAAAGAATAGCTTGAGATGGGCGAGTTGGCGGTAAGGCTCGAGATTGCTATACTTAGAATGCGTTTGCGTTGCTGGTTCCCTACCGGCGATGGGCTCCCCTGAAAAGCCGGGGCGACAGATGTAGCATTAGCGCACGGCGGTTCTTGGCGATCTCCGATAATAAGCGTTTTATGCCAAGGCCAGATAGCTCAGTGGTAGAGCGCGGCCCTGAAAAGGCCGGCGTCGGCGGTTCGATCCCGTCTCTGGCCACCATTTAAAATAAAAGACTTAACCGACTTTCGGAAAAGTGCAAGAGGGTTGCAAGAGAGTAATGCTACTCTTTTGCCATGCACCCGTTGAAGGCTGTCTCCCTCCGGCCCAAGACCCAAACTGTCTCCGTATATACACGCCATTCTGCCGACTGCTCCAAGAAGGGGTAGGCGCAGTGGAGACGTTGCAAGTGTGCGAAGTACCTCTACCTGCTCCGAGACGGGAAGGACAAGACTATCTCCGCGAAGACCCGCTCCTGGGAAAAGGCCGAGCAACAGGCCCAGGATATCCGGGAGAGTTGGGATCCAGTCAAGCAGAGGCTCCGTGAGTTGGATGAACTCAAACAAGCCCGGGAGCTTGGCGATGTCACGATCACCCATGCTTTGGAACGGTGGCTCGCGTCAGTTAAGGCAGACAGCGACTCGGGCAACGAGCATACACATAGCAAATATCGGACTGCCGCCAAACATATCGGTGCCTGGGCGCACGCAAACCATCTGATCCGCCTCAGCCAGATTACGCCGGATGCCCTCGACCACTGGAAGAGCTCATGGTCACCGAAGGCGAAGAATCCTGATGATCGCATCGGCAAGACGACGGCGGGTAGGCGGCTGGAGAAGGTCAAGAGATTTCTTGGCTACTGCGTGAAGATGCACTGGCTTGCGGCAAACCCCGCCACAGAGTTGAAAGCCATTAAGCCTGACCCAAGCGTGACGTGGCCGTTATTGAGTGGCCGTTATGAAAAGGTGATTGCCGCCACATTCGAGTACGACAAGAGTGCACGTCGTCCCTCCGACCAATTCGGAGCCGAAATGAGAGCGATCATCGAGTTGATGCGATGGACAGGTCTGCGGATTGGCGATGCCCTCATGTGCGCCAAATCAAGGATTCAGGGAAATCGTTTCAGCCTCACAACCCAGAAGGGCAAATCTGCCTTGACCGTGCTCATTCCGGACCACGTCATCGCCGCTTTGAACGCTCTTCCTACTCGAGCAGATGTTCATCCGGACTATTTCTTCTGGAGTGGAAATTCTAAGCACAAGTCCCTGACCGGTCGATGGCAGCGCAAACTAGAGCGTTTGAACGACTATCTCTCGATCACGAAAGACGATGGAACACCCATGAAATTTCACTCGCACCAATTGCGCGACACCTTGCTGTCACTCAGCTTCTGAGTGGCACAAGCATGCAGGATTTGTCGAAGATGCTGGCCCACAAATCAGTAAAGATTACGGAAAAGTACTACTCTCCGTGGGTCCCTGAAAGACAGGCGGCACTCGAGCGACGAATGGCTGAGGCATTGGTCCAGATGGGCGTTTCGGTCAGTCTGTAGGTTCTCGGTCGGACTGACTGGGATAGCTTGGGAAAGCTTCTTCAGCTTTTCCATCAGACGCGGCATATCCACGGGTCCTTACTTTTTCTGTTTGAGTATTTCCACGGATATCTTTTCACTCATGCGCCAACGGTCCAAAACCGTCGCTATGGACTGCGGACCACCAATTGTGAATGTTTCCTTCGGAGGCCACATCAACGATCGCGGGTCGACGGGCCATGTCTGGGTTAGCAGATTGTCCCAGTGACCCGGTTTGGGATTCGGGTCAGGGATGACCCCACGGCGGCGGCGAAAGAAGGCGCATCAGGCCGTTGTAAATGAGCGCGTCGTTATAGATTGTTGGGGAACCTGAACGGAACGGGCAGGGGAACCGAGAAGCGTTATTGATAGTAAGCGGCGGCGGCCACCCGGGCCGCACAGCACAGGGGTAGGAAGAGCCCAAGCGCCAAGATGGCAATCGGCTTCATAAATTTGCCGCCCTTTGGACCTTTCGCAAATTACGCCGGTGTGCCTCTGTCCGAACCAGACAGACGCAGCAGTCGTGCTAATCGAGGCCACTCGCCGCAAGCAACGTAGTGCTTTCGAATGGGGCCGCACGTTAGGGGAAGGATATGGGGATGATGCTCCTCAATGCCCTTCTCGGCCCAGTCTGCCGCCTTGTCGAATTCCTTCCGAATGTAGTGATAAATGTTGAGACCGATTGGTACCCCATAGGCAGAGAAGTCGCCTAACTCACCCAGGAGCTGTCCGGCACGTTCGGGGTCGCCCCTTCGTGAAATCAGACCCGCCAGCGCTCCAACACTGCCGGGATTCTTCGGCTCCACCGCATAGGCCCGCTCGGCAAAGGCAAGGCCCTGCTTGATGTTTCCCAGTTCAGCCTGCCAAATTGCCTGCACCATCAAAGCAAGCCAGAAGTTTTCGTCAAGTTCGAGGACCTGGCGGAATTGTGCCGACGCCTCGTCATGTGAACCGGCTTCCCAATGCAACACGGCGAGTTGTGTCCGGCACAGAGTATTGAGAGGGTCTTCCGTGAGGGAACGTTCCAATTCCGCAATAGCTTCTCGAATTCGGCCTAGCGGCATCAGATAGTAAAAGCCGTACAGATGGCTCACGGCGGCAGGAATCGGGTCATGAGCCATCGCCAGCCGGAGATGGTGCCCCGCCATTTCCCAGTCGTAGTCAAGAAAGAGCGCGACGGCGGCCAGTTCCGCATGGGCCTCGGGTAGAGCGGGGTCAATCTCGAGCGCTCGTTGGGCAAAGGTGCGTGCCCTGGGCAGTGCCTCGACCGCGGTCTCCACCTGCCAGCCCGCGCCGTCGCGCAAGCAGGCCGCGAGTTCGGCGTACGCGAGCGCAAAATCCGGATCCAGCGCGATTGAACGCTCCAGGCACTCCCGCGCCCGCCTGTACGACTCTGGTGTACCTTTTCTTTGGAAGTGCCGCGCCTTGAGGAATGCTTCGTACGCCGGAATTCCGGGAGTGTGCCGCCTCGTCGCCGCCTCCGGCGAAAGCTTCACCTTCAACGCCGACGCAATCGCGTGGGCAATCTCGTCCTGAATCGCAAATACGTCTGCCATTTCCCGGTCATATCTCTCCGACCAGAGGTGGTACCCGTTCGCGGCATTGATTCAACTGGACCGTTACCCGGATCCGGCTTCCCGACCGCCGCACGCTGCCCTCGAGTGTGGTCTGCACGCCCAGCATCTCGGCTACCTTCCGGATGTCCAGATCCTTGCCACGGAACGAAAACGAAGAGGTGCGGGCGGTAACGTTCAGGCCTGGCACGTGTGCCAATGCATTGATAATCTCCTCGGCAAGACCGTCGCTGAAGTACTCATCTTCCTTGTCGGCGCTGATGATCGAGAACGGCAAGACCGCCACCGATGGCTGCTTCTCAGCACACTTGCCCGAAACCCCTTCGAGCTCACTCCGCACCTCCGACATGCTCTGAAAGCGCTCCGCCGGCCGCTTGGCCAAACATCGCCTTACGATGCGTTCGAGCGCCGGTTCGACCAGCAGTGGCCCTGGTTCTTGGTATAGGACAGCACTCAGCACCTGCGCAGTCGTTCCGCCGCCGAATGCCCGTTTCCCACTCACCATCTCGTACAGCACTGCGCCAAAACTGAAGACGTCCGAGCGTTCATCAAGTGTCTTGCCCTCAGCCTGCTCGGGCGACATGTAGGCCGGCGTGCCCAGCACCGAACCCTCTACCGTCACGGCTGTCGCCTCAGGGGCATCCTCCATCATCTTGGCCAGTCCGAAATCGAGCAGTTTGATGGAGCGCTCCCGCGTCATCAGGATGTTCGAGGGCTTTAGATCGCGATGGAGAATCCCCTTAGCGTGCGCGGCCTCGATGGCGTTCACGATTTCAAGCGCCAGCTGAAGCACTACGTTCGGTGCCAGCGGACAAGGAAGCGGCTGGCCTTCAACGTATTCGAGAACCAGGTAATCTGGGCCTATGTCATACACTTGGCAGATATACGGGTGGTTCAGAGCGGCAATTGCGCGGGCTTCCTGACTGAATCGCGCACCGTGTTGTCCCGTCAGCGTCTTAATGGCCACAATGCGCATAAGTCGGGGATCGCGCGCCTTCCACACCTCACCCATGCCACCGGCGCCGATGAACTCGAGCAACTCATAGGGGCCCAGTTGCGTACCTGGCTTCATAGAGTGCTGATTTTACCCGAACGACACCGGCGTCGAGCAAGTTCCATCGAACACGATCACTCGAATAGCGTCAATCGACCTCATCACAGCACGCCCGACGTTCACCGCACCAACCTCTCCAGAACGACTCCTGGTGGAAGCGAGTGGATCTAGTGTCACCGATTGCTGAATACAATCAATTCTGCCACCCAGTGCAGCGTTATGCTGCCACTTAGTGTGCAAAGTATCATCCACGTTGAAGGCGTGCGGTGCCGCGGTTGCGGTTCGATCAGGACGCTGTCCGGTTCAAGCTCGGGAGAGTAAGGTGCGGTTAGCCGACAATTCGGAACTTATCTCAGATGGGAGAATAGGGCTTGTCACAAAGGTGAACGGTTCACGGTTATGGACGGACGTTATCGAATTTCATTCGTCTCGCCCGACCGGGGTTCCATGGAGTTCGATGCAAAAGAGAAAGATTCCTTCTGAACACCCTGAAGGGAAAACTACTTCCAAATTCGAAGAGAATATTGCGATGAGCCCGCAAACGGGCCGCCACCCACTTGGGGTAGACGCCCATTTGCCGATGGGACACGCGGCAGGACGGGTACGCAAGGCGATGGAATTTCAGCGTTTTGTGCAGGCGAAGTTGGCGGCGTCGTCGGTGCTTCCGCTCCCCTTGTACTTTGCGACCTCTGGATAAGGGCAGAGTGGACGGGAGCGATCAGGCTTGGTGGGTGGAGCGTTTGGGGGAAAGTGGAGGGCGAGGATCGGGCCGGGGGCCTTGTTGTCTTCGATCCACGCCGCGAGGGGTGTGTCGAGATCGAATATGTCGGGGCCGTCACCTCCGTAGCAGTGCCCCATACCGGGGGCCAGGTAGAGGCGCATGGAGGCTGCTGCCGCCGGGCCGGTGGTTTTGAGGACGGCATTGTAGTAGTTGATGGTGTTCTGCGGTGGGATGAGGCCGTCGGAGAGACCGTGGTAGAGGATGAGTTTGCCGCTGTGGGCGAAGAAGGGCTTGAGGTTGGTGTTGGTTGCGGTGAGAGTTCCGTTGTCGACCTTCTCGGCGATGGCTATGTCGGTGTCGAAGTTGAGGCTGCTGGGGTCCCACTTGGGGTCTTTGAAGACGATGTATCTGAAGTGAGAGGCTCCAACCGGCAACGCTGGAGTGGCGAAGGCGTACCAGGTGATCTCACTACCGGGCTCGAGGCCGGGGAAGATTTTTTCGTGGGTGCGGGGATTGACAGGCCCGGCTAAGATCTTGCGCGCGGCTTCGACTTGTTCGGGAGAGAGACAGGCGAGGGTGTCAGTGCCTTTGCATTGGGTGAAAGCGGGATCGAAGTGGCAGGAGAGGGGATCTCGGATGACACCATCCTTGACACCGTCGGATGCGTCGCAGGCATCGAGGGCGGCTTGATGGAGGATGGCGAGCTTCTCGTTCGGCAGAGAACTGGCTGGCGTGAGGTGGGTGGCCTGTTCGATCCAGATGGCACTGGCCATGAGGCGTTCCCAGTTGTTGGCGGGGGCTCCGGCGATGATGCCATCGAAGTCGTCGGGGTAGCGCTGGGCTTCCATGAGGCCCTGCTTTCCTCCGGAGGAGCAGCCCTCCCAGTAGGCGCGCTTCTGAGGCTCGCCGTAGAAGGCGGCGATGATGGCTTTGGCTTTTACGGCCGTCTCGTGTTCGGAGCGATAACCGAAGTCGTTGACCTTTTCGGGATGGCCGAGGGCGAAGCTGGCGTCGGCGGCGTCGCCGTGGTGACCGGTATCGGTGGAGGCGGTGGCGTATCCGTTGCGGAGTGCGGCTGCCATGAAATGAATCCATGGTGCTCCGGAGAAGACTCCGTTGCCAACCTCGAGAAACCTGTGGTTCCAGTTGGAGGTGGGCATCCAGACCTCGAAGCCGATGACGGAGTCGGGGACGGGCGAGATGGTTCCGGCGACGCGACAGAAGGGCGGGAGCCCCTTGAGCGGGGGCCGGGGGTCTGGTTGTCCAGGGCGGAGAGGTCGCCTTGCTCGGTGCGTGCGAGGGTGATGGTGGTGTTCGGGAGCTTGAGAGTGCTGAGGCTCTCGCAGGTGGCTGCGAAGATTTTAGGAGAGGAAAGAAGAAGGATTGAGAAAGTGATGCTGCGAGCGGCCCGCAGACGTACGGCGAGTGATCTCTGCATGGGGTTCTCCAGTGCGGGAATTGTAGCAGCGGAGATCTTTGCCCGCGACGGCGGGTCTAGCGCAAGAACAGAGGCTACTTAGTGGCAGCCTCTGTCTGTTCCAGGTTGAATCTGGACTTACTTGTAGGACTTTTCCACCAGGCGGCTAAGTAGTCGGGCCACGGTATGCGATTTTTGGGCTGTTTTTGAAGAAATTCTCTTTAGAAAGCTGAGGCTACGGATAGTAAGGCCAATGCAAAGACGACGACAATGGCAATCGTTTGGGCGCTTCGCTCTCCGGCCTCGCTCCGGTCTTCGCCAAAACGCTAACCCGCTTTGCGACGGTTGTTGCGTTACGGCAGCCCTCACTTAGCGTGATGGCTATTTGAGAATAATTGCTAACTTCCTGTTTGCCGACAACCCAAGAGTTGGGGGAAGTGGCCTCGTGTGAATGTCCGATTAACCGGTAATACGGCCACATGAAAGGATGCGCAATTATGGCGATGGGCTCTACAGGCTCACGCGATGCGATACCGGTGCTCCTGGATTACCTGATAAGCCCAGACATTAATATCAGCGATCGAGCCAACTACACCCTGCAACTTCTGACTCACCGCACCTCTGTGCGAGATCAGTTGAACCGGGATCGGCAGACCGAATCCGCCAAGTGGTCGCAATGGTGGAAACGCGAAGGTGCGACCGCTCGCATCTACAAGGGCACAGAATGCGGGGAGATGATTCCACTGCCTTAGGTATGCACCGACTACGATGGGCGAACTGCCCGCAATGTCAGGCGGGCTCAACCGGTAGCGGCCTTAGTTTCCGATACCCCGTTTCCCGGGAAGTTCAACCAATTATCGAGCCAATAGAACGGTGTCGGCAGTTTCCTGCAATTTGCGAGAGTCTTTTTTGGGGTTGACGATGATGTACGAGTTTGCGTGGCTGATGAAGATCTGCTTAAAGAGATGTGTTGGAAGCAGACAGTCGGTATCGGCAGCTTTACGTGTCATGTTTCCGCAGGAGAACACCTCAGTAGCGGGAAAAGCGCTGCTACCAATGATCAGACCTGCCCCCGCGACGATGCATCGGTCTCCGGTGAGAGTGGCCATTTCAGATGGGTGGTCGAGAACTTGCAGACGCCAAGCCTGGCTTTTTCAAGGAAGAGAAGGGGGAGCTTGCTCCGCTATCGACGGCGCAGCGGAGCGGCTGCTGAAGGTAACTGGGTATCTTCAACTCGACGACAATCCTGTCGCGAGTACGACCTGTTTCGCTCATTCCAAAGCGGGAAAAAGGTAGTTGTTCCCCAGCGAGCGATTCGGCCAGCCGCGATGTTCGATCAAGAACGAGTATTTTCTTCTCATTATCGAGAAGTATGTCGAAGTGCTTAAGGAAGCTTTCGCCAAGAATGCCCGAAATGCGCTGATGGTTTTGGCTGAGTACCCTGGGGTCAAGGGTGTAAACATTCATCTGCAGAACGGTGAGGCCACCAACGCTCATACTCTCGACGGTCGTCTTGCGCTCGTGAATGCTACCGCCCGTCGCAGTATCGATAACAAACTGGTCCTCCAGTGGAATGGAGAGCTCGGCGAGAACCTTCCGCTGAACAGCGCTGTAAGTGGCTCCGGTATCGAGAAGGAAGTCGTAGGGGCCCTTGCCGTTGAGCGTGACCTGGACGACGGGGGCACCATCCACCATTCGAATGGGGACTGAAGTTGTGTCTGCCGTTTGTGCTGCAGCAGAGAAATGAAAGAAAAATATACCGACTGTAATGAAACCGGAGCAGAATGTGAGAGAGCGCATGGCAATCCTCCTCGATCAGTGCCCATGAGCCTGGCGGAGACGGAGAGGAATGTCGTTGTAGGGTTCGTTTGGTTTTTGTGAGGATTTTATTCAGACAAGTAAAGGTAGATATGGTCTATCTTTTCAACCACTTCGAATTGCGCGAGAAAGATTTCTGCCTTTACGAGAAGGGGAACGGACCGCACTCGAACCAAAGGCGTTGCGGGTTCTTCTGCTGCTGGTAAGCAAAGCCGGCCATCTGGTGGAAAAGGACTATCTTCTCGAGACGGTTTGGAACGAGACGTTCGTTGAAGAAAATACCTTGACGCGCACGATTCTGGTGCTCCGACGTGCCCTTGGTGACAATCGGCGCGACCGGATACTGATCGAGACGGTTCCAACGAAGGGCTACAGATTCGTCGCCGAAGTTCGACAGGTCCCTGAAGAGGGTGACCTGGCTCAGGCTCCGGCGGGGACGTTACAAAAAGCGGGAGGGATGAAAGAGATCCGCGCGACGGAATCTGGCCGCGCAATGGTTTCGCCTCTCGAGGTTGCGCCCAAATCCGTTGCACGGAAGAGACGGTGGTGGATTTTCGCATCGGCGGCAATTCTGGCAGTCGCGCTTGCTGGAGGAGCGCTTTTCCTGCGCAATCGCAAGGCGCACGCCATGAGCGAAACGGATACCGTCGTGCTGGCCGACTTCGCTAATTCCACTGGCGACGCCGTCTTCGACGACACGCTCAAGCAGGCACTTGCTGTTTCGTTGCGCCAATCACCATTTCTTAACGTTCTTTCGGACGAAAAGGTCATCACGACACTCCGACTGATGACCCTACCGCCGAACACGCCGCTTACGCCCAAAATTGCAGGTGAGGTCTGCCAGCGTGCCGAGAGTAAAGCCTATATCGCGGGCTCTGTCGCGAGCATTGGGAACGAATACGTGATCGGGTTAAAGGCCGTGAACTGTCAGAGCGGTGACACGCTTGCGCTCAAGCAGCTGCATGTGAACGGGAAGGAAAAAGTTCTTGATGCTTTGGGTAAGCTAGCCGCAAAACTCCGCACCGAACTCGGCGAATCTCTCAGTTCGGTGCAGAGATTTAATACGCCCATCGAGCAGGCCACGACATCTTCATTCGATGCTCTGAAGGCCTACAGCCTGGGTATGAAGATCTGGAACGAAAACGGTGAGGTTCAGTCGATTCCAGCCTTCAAACAAGCGATAGAACTGGACCCTGACTTTGCGATGGCCTACGGCCGCCTTGGAGAGGTGCACGAAATTCTGGGAGAAAGAACCAAGTCCTTCGAATACCTCACTAAGGCGTTCCAGTTGCGCGACCGTGTGACGGAGCCGGAAAAGTACGATATATCCTCCCAGTACTACATGGCTGTCACCGGGGAGATCGAGAAGAGTATCCAGATCAGCCAACTGTGGGCTCAATCCTACCCGAGAGACTCCGAACCTCACCATATCCTGGCGGTTGGTTATGTCCTGTTCGGACAAATTGAGAAAGCAATCGCGGAAATTAAGGAGGGTCTCCGCCTTGATCCTGATAACAGCATTGGTTACGCCAATCTGATACAGGGCTATGCATCCCTGAATCAGTTGGGCGAGGCAAGAGCCACGTATCAGGAGGCTATCAAGCGCGAACCTGACAACGGAGGCCCGCACTTATATATGTATGGGGTTGCTTTCCTCGAGCGCGACGAGAAGGAGATGGAACGCCAGGCGAACTGGGCAGCGGATAAGCCGGAGTTCGCGGATAGCTTGCTCGCTTATCAATCTGACACCGAAGCGTTCTTTGGCCATCTCAAAAAAGCCCGGGAACTCTCCCAGCGCGCAGTCCAAATCTCCTACTTGAATGATCTCAAAGAAGGGGCGGCTGAGGAGGAGATGAATGAAGCACTGCGAGAAGCGGAGTTCGGTAATGCGGCACGCGCTAACGAGCGGAGTACTTCTGCATTGACCATGGCTTCGACCCGTGACGTGCAGATTCAAGCGGCTCTGGCGTTTGCACGGGCCGGCGATTCCACACGAGCGCAGAGATTGGCAGACGAGGTGCAAAAGCAATTCCCGTTGGATACCATCATCGGCAACTATTGGTTGCCAACCGTTCGAGCAGCCATTGAAATCAACCGCAATAACCCCTCCAAGGCCATCGAGTTTCTCAAAACCGCAACTCCATACGAACTGGTCTACGTAGCGGACATCGAATTTGGGGCCTATTTTTATCCTGTGTACCTTCGCGGGCAAGCGTATCTGCTTCTCCATCAAGGAGCCGAAGCGGCAGCAGAGTTTCAGAAATTTCTCGACCATCCCACCATGGTCGCAAACAATCCGCTCTCCATACTCGCCCATCTCGGCCTTGCCCGCGCACATGCGTTGCAAGGCCATACCGACAAATCCCGTGCTGCCTATCATGATTTCTTCACCCTGTGGAAAGACGCCGACCAGGACATTCCCATCCTGAAACAGGCCCAGGCAGAGTACGCGAAGCTTCAGTGATCGTGGTCTGCAGTCTCGATGGAGCACTCATGCCAGAATTACGGGCAAACCGGAAGCTATCCGTAGTTCTCGCAGAGTCGGCTTTTGAGTAAGTTCACTCGGCCAGTGGGGTTCGGCGCGTCGAACTTGGTGAAATCCTCTGTTTTCGGGAGCTTCGGCTCGCGCCTAGAATTGGGACTGGCGTTCCGTGGGTTAGTAACGCAACGGCGTTTATGAGTACCAATCCGGCAAATGAAGAGAAATCCGCTTCCAGGCCATTGATCGCGGTGTAGCGTAGTGCCGGTGCAGGAACAAAGGATCCAAAGAGGGTATCTAAGGGAGCCAAGAATCGGCCGCAGAATAGTGGCAACAGTTCTCACAGCGTTGGTCGGAAGCTTGCTATTGAGTTCCTGACCCGCTGTCGCGCAATCCGCAATCAGATGCGCGCTTTTAGGAACTCCACAGGTTAGTCCTGTGTTTGTAAGTTTAGAGAATCTGACAACCGGCTCTGTCTACCCGAGAGATGAACGGATTCACGTGATTCTGACCCTGCGAGCTGGAGCGAAGGGGGCTTACCTGCTAACTTTTTCGGGGCTTTTCAGCAAACATGCAGTCACGGTTTTGCTACCGAGGTCCTGACTCTACACGGCAGAGCGGCAGATCCAAACGAACCAGGCTGCGCCTACGTGGGTTCATCGCCTAAGGTCGTATACGCAGAGCTTAATCCGGGAGAGACCCGCAGCTGGAGCACCGATCTTCAAACGGAGTCTATTGCTCCGGGCGTTACTGCCTGTACGCGGAATATCTGATTTCTGAACAGTTGATCGACACAGCTTTGGGTTTACCAAAAGACAAAATTGGTAGCCAAGGGTCGCATCGCAGCCACGCCTGTACCAATTGAGATTCACTGATCGTTGAGTATTCTCCTCTCGGTTCCGACGCATCATAATGACAGTAATCAGGAGGATTTATGCATACATTCTCTCTCCATTTCCGTCACGAATCTCCAGACGGTCCATGGATCGCCTCATGCCCCGTTCAACCCAACCTGGAGGGCTTTAGCAATCTCTTCAAGGGCAAAGGACGTAGTCTTCTGTAATCGGAGGAGGATGCCATGCACCTGGTCTGCCGTCAGTGCTCCACGCGATTCACCACAGAACTGCAGTTGGTTCCATTCGATCCGCGGACAGACGCCGTAGAGGAGGAATTCTCGACCGTGGAAATCTGATGCAGGCGGAAAAATCCTTCTACTTCGACACCAATGTTGGGAGCTTCATCGCAAACATCGCCGACACGCAGCACATGAAGCTGACTTCCGACCATGGCCGCCTACAGGGTCGTTGCGGCTTGGACGGGGGTAACGGACCCAACCTGCAATGTGAGGTCTGCGGCACCTATGTCGCTTGCCAACCCCAACTTTCGACCTTATTGTTGGGAGAGTTCTAAGCGTGTATACCAGCATGATCACATTCATCGGACGGCAAACTACCGATCGGAGCTAGAGGCCATGCCGCAACTCACCGACGTGAGCACGAGGATCAATGACGAAACGACTCTGGATGCAATACGTGATCTGTTCCGAGCGCAACGCCTTGCGTCTCGAACTGTGCCAACGCTAACGATCAAGCAACGTGTGAAGTCCCTCAACACTATTCGTGCCCTGATCCTCGAAAATGGCGAGGCGATTCAAAAAGTATTTGCAATGATTTCGGAAATCGGTCGACTACCGAAACCGAGATGCTCGAAATGATCCCGGTCTTGAACGCGATCCGCTATACCCGTCGAAATCTTGGCGCGTGGATGCGTCCTGAGGCACGACCCGTTGACCTAACGTTCCAACCTGGACGTGCCTGGATCCGTTATGAACCGCTAGGAGTCGTAGGCATCATCGCGCCCTGGAACTACCCGCTACTACTGAGCCTCTCACCGCTTGTCGACGCGATCGCCGCAGGGAACCGTGTCATGATCAAACCTTCTGAACTCACGCCCTGCTTCTCAGAACTCCTCCACAAGCTCATCTCATCCCACTTCGATACCACAGAGGTAACGGTAATCACTGGTGGCTCATGTATCGCCCGCGAGTTCGCACTCCTTCCCTTCGATCATCTTCTTTTCACTGGGTCAACGTCTATAGGACGCGAGGTGATGAAGGCGGCAGCGGAAAATCTTACGCCTGTGACGCTCGAGCTTGGCGGAAAGTCACCAGCAATCGTTTGCGCCGATTACTCCCTGAAGAAGGCAGCCCGAAGCATCGCTTTCGGAAAGTTCCTGAACGCGGGACAGACTTGCATTGCCCCTGACTATGTTCTTGTTCCATCGGATCTGTGTCGCGAATTTGCCGAGGAGGTCATCACTCGAGCACAACGAGCTTATCCGACCATCCAAGAGAATCCCGATTACAGCACCATAATTAATGAGCGTCATCGGGCGCGGCTCCTCGATGCTTTAGCCGAAGCAAAAGCGGGGGAGCAACGTTGCTCACGACAAAGCCAGAGATCCAACAGGCGGCGATTGCCCCTACGGTAGTACTCGGTGCCCCCGCGGGCTGCTCGTTGTTACAGGATGAGATATTTGGGCCAGTCCTGCCGATTGTTTCTTACGGAACGCTAGAAGAGGCATTCGATTTCATCAATGAGCGACCAAAAGCACTGGCACTCTACTGTTTCAGCAATGACAAAAATACGCAGAATAGGGTTCTCGAACGAGTCAGTTCCGGTGGCGTCACAATCAACGGGACTCTTCTCCATATTGCACAAGACGGGCTGCCGTTCGGTGGCGTCGGCACGAGCGGCATGGGTGCCTATCACGGGCGCGATGGGTTCCGACGGTTCAGCCACATGCGTTCGGTTTACAAGGTAGGAATGCTGAATGTCTTTGAACAGCTCGGGCCGCCCTGGGGAGCCCTCGCGAAGCGAGTGGCAAGCGTACTGAAGCGTCGGTAGCATCTTGTTCGAGACCTATCGTCATAATTGGCGCTAGACTGCGATGGCCAGACGTCCAATCTCGTCGGATTCACGAAACCGCATTGGCCGCTCGGGAGGACCTCGCGAAACTCACGGACTAAATTTGCAAGAGATTTGCAAGAACGTTTGGGCATTCTGGCACTTCTAGCGCTTCCTGCACCTTTTAGAATCTGTAAGTTACAGATTCCATTAGCGGCGCGGGAGACCGATCCCGTCTCTGGCCACCATTTAAAATCAACAACCTACAAGATTCAATCTTGAAGCATCCCTTTGGGAGGTTTTTATGTTCCAAAATAGGTTGTTTATTTCAGCATATAGAAAATGCCGCTTCCTGGCCGTGAAAAGGCTGGCGTCGCTCGTTGGATAATCGCAACTATATCAAAATGATAGACTTACGGCTTGGGAGTTTTGGACTTTAGAGTCGCGAACAATACGCGAACATTGGCACATTTTTAAACGAACATCGGCACATTTTTAAAACTAAAGATTCTTCACTATTCAGCGATGTTTGCGGGGATGACGACGTCGTCGTCTCCTAACCACTACTGGGTTACGAGAGCCAGCCAAAAGCCACAGCGGTGCTGATGACCGAAGCTAGGACACGTGCGAATATGTTCCCGGTCAAAGGCGAATGTGTTGAATCGTTGCTCTTCCTTACGTCGCAAGGCGCGCCAGGAAATGGTTCGCGGTCTTCTGCAAGATCTGGATGAGGCCCATACCACGAAGTTTGTTTCTTCCTGCACCGTGACCGACGGAGCAGAGACGATCGCGAACCGTATTTCAAGCGCGCTCAAACTCCCCGAGCGACACACAGATTGGGCAATATAGCCGACGACTTCTTCAAGCAACTCAGAGCGGCAGCCGAGACACTTGGGGTCTTCGTTCTCCTTGTGGGCGATCTTGGTTCACATCACTCTGCGTTGAGCGAAGAGGTTTTTCGCGGATTCGCGCTCGCAGACCCGGTTGCACCTTTTATCGTCATCAACGACCATGACGCAAGAACAGCACGTTCGTTCACACTGATGTCGATCTTGATGACGATCAGATTCTCGCTGTCCTTGTTGTTCAATGACTTAGTACGTTTGTTCCCACAACCGGCCGTTGAACAGGTTCGCTTCGGCCAACGGTTCGAACTTTAACGTCCAGGAGTGACAGAGTATCAAGGGCCGGTAGGCAAAAAGTGCCGGGCGAATGTCTCGCGAAATATATTCAAGAGAGTGCGTTTACGCCATGCGTCGAGACACTTTGCCACCATCATCTTATTTAAGATATAATGCCGCGTCAGTGCAGCGCAGGCGGGTTGCATCGAGGCAGGGGACCATGAACTTTTGGCCGCTGGCAGTGTATATCGCCCTCGTTGGTATGCTCGTCGTTGTCATGCTGAGCTTGTCGTTTGTCCTGGGTCAACGGCACACGGACCGGGCTACGGGTTCGCCCTACGAATCTGGCATTCTCTCGGAAGGTTCCGCGCGAGTGCGGTTCTCGGCCAAGTTCTACCTGGTCGCGATGTTCTTCGTCATCTTCGATCTTGAAGCGGTGTTTCTATTTGCGTGGGCGGTCGCTGTCCGTGAAACCGGATGGACTGGCTACGCCGAGGTTCTGCTGTTCATCACGGTACTGCTCGCGACGCTTGCTTATTTGTGGCGCGTCGGCGCTCTCGATTGGAGACAAGGAAGCAGACGGATGGTGAACTAGCAACGGGTGGTGTGCCATGCGCTGGTCGATCAGTCGGCCTGATGCTTTGCAGCAGGTCGAGAGGGCCGATGGGAATCTTGAGGGGGCGATCCGCCGTACTCTTGTTCTGTCCCGTTTGGATGATCTTGTGGCGTGGAGCCGCAAGAACTCTGTCTGGCCGTTCAACTTCGGCCTCTCCTGCTGTTTCGTGGAGATGGCCACGAGCATTACAAGCAAATATGACATCTCCCGGTTCGGCGCTGAAGTGATTCGTGGCACGCCACGAGAGGCTGACCTTATGGTCATCGCGGGTACGCCATTTATCAAAATGGCGCCGGTTATTAAGCGCCTTTATGAACAAATGATGGAGCCTCGGTGGGTCATCTCAATGGGGTCCTGCGCTAATTCCGGCGGCATGTACGACATCTACAGCGTGGTGCAGGGCGTAGATAAAATCCTCCCTGTCGACGTCTATGTCCCCGGTTGTCCGCCTCGGCCGGACGCGTTTCTCGAAGGCGTTCTGTTATTGCGCGACGCGATAGGAAAGGAAAAGCGGCCCCTAAGTTGGGTCATCGGGCCGCAAGGAGTGCAGCGACCTGATATGCCTTCGATGCGTGATGCGAAATGGGCACAGCGGCAATCGCTTACTGTGCTCCGGACTCCCGATAGCGTTTAGCCGTACCGGCGGTGTGTATGATGGGCAGCCTTGTCGTCGATCAGGAGCTACGGAATGAACTGGGTCCCACGCCTATACCCCAGTCTGTCTGCGACGCAGTTCCGACGTTCTGGGTTTCGAAGGCCGACATCCACGAGGCCATTCGCTCGCTCTACTCAGGCATTCCAGAACCGTACAGAATGTTTTATGACGTTACGGCGATTGACGAACGCGGCCGCACGCATCGCGACGGCCAGCCGCCGAGTGACTTCACCGTCGTTTACCACCTCTACTCGCTTGAGAGGAACGAGTATGTTCGGCTAAAGGTAGCGCTCAACCAGGATCAACTCTCACTCCCCACGATCACTGACATCTGTCCTGCTGCCAACTGGTATGAGCGCGAGGTGTGGGATATGTTTGGTATCGTCTTCGAGCAACACCCGCATTTGACGCGCATTCTCATGCCGCGGACGTGGTTGGGACATCCGTTGCGCAAGGAGCATCCGGCACGCGCCACGGAGATGGGCCCCTTTACTCTGCCGGACGAAAAGCAGGACGCCGAACAGGAAGCATTGCAGTTCCGCCCGGAAGAATGGGGCATGTCGCGAGAAAACGAGGATTCCGATTTTATTTTTCTGAATATTGGTCCGCAACACCCCGGCACACACGGGGTTCTGCGCATCATCCTGCAGTTGGATGGCGAAGAGATCGTCGATGCGATCCCGGACATTGGCTTTCATCACCGCGGTGCCGAGAAGATGGGCGAGCGCCAGACGTGGCATACCTATATTCCATACACCGACCGCGTGGACTATCTGGGCGGCGTGATGAACAACTTCGCGTACCTGACAGCCGTCGAAAAGTTAGCGGGCATCACGGTGCCTCCGCGTGGACAGATGATTCGGGTCATGATGGCGGAGCTTTTCCGTATCATCAGCCATCTGGTTTGGTACGGCACGTTCGCACAGGATCTTGGCCAGATGTCGCCTGTGTTTTATATGTTCAACGACCGCGAACGCGCGTTCGGTATCGTTGAAGCGATATGCGGTGCACGCATGCACCCCAACTGGTTCCGCATTGGTGGTGTGGCCCAGGATCTGCCCGGCGGATGGGACCGCCTGTTCCGAGACTTCCTGCATTACCTGCCGGCCAGGCTCGACGAGTACGACCGCACTGTCATGCGGAACCGTCTGTTCCAAGCGCGCACGAAGGGTATTGGAAGCTGCACCATCGAGGAAGCAGTTGAGTGGGGAATGACAGGTCCAAATCTGCGCGCGTGCGGTCTCGATTTGGATTTTCGCAAGAAGCAACCCTATGCCTGCTACGACCAACTCGAATTCGATATACCTGTTGGCCGCTCGGGAGATTGTTACGATCGTGCGACTGTGCACGTTGAGGAGATGCGTCAGAGCCTCAGAATTCTCCAGCAATGTGTCGACGATATGCCGGGCGGCCCATGTAATGCCGATCATCCGCTGGCCACACCGCCACCCAAGCTGCGCACCATGCACGACATCGAAACGCTCATCCACCATTTCCTTGGTGTGAGCTGGGGTCCTGTGATTCCGGCCGGCGAAGCCATGGCGGCAATCGAAGGTACCAAAGGCAATAACGGCTACTACCTGATCAGCGATGGAGGCACTGGTTCCTACCGGACTCGTATTCGCGCACCATCGTTTGCACACATGCAGATGCTGCCGCTGCTGTGCCGGGGATTGATGATCCCAGATCTTCTGGCGATTCTGGGAAGTCTTGATTATGTACTCGCAGACATCGACCGGTGAACAGAAAGAGGGGGAGAGGTGGAGCGATGTTGACTGTGGAGGAACGAGAGGAGATCGAGGCGAAACTTGCCGACTATCCGACCACTCAGGCCGTGGCTATCGAAGCGATACTGATCATTCAACGGCACCAGGGATGGGTATCGGATGAGAAACTGCGCGATCTCTCAGACTTTCTGCGGCTTTCCGTTGCCAACCTCGACGGTGTAGCGACGTTTTACAACTTGATCCGCCGGAGGCCGGTCGGGCAGCACGTCGCACTTATTTGCGACAGCGTTTCGTGTTGGATCATGGGCTCTGAACGGATGCGGGATCACCTTTGCAGTAGGCTGGGCACACCGCTTGGCGGCACAACTTCCGATGGGCAATTTACTTTGTTGCCGATCGTTTGCCTGGGGGCGTGTGATCACGCGCCAGCCATGATGATCGACGGTACGTTACATGAGGACCTCGACGAACCGAAGATTGACGAAATATTGGCACACTACACGTAGGTACATCTATGGAAAAGCCTCTCACAGGCAATTTTCGGCCTGACAAAACTGCGGTGAGCCTTCCGGAGTACGAGCGCGCCGGCGGATATCAAGGGCTCCGCAAGGCACTCACTATGGAGCCGGCTGAAGTTACTGAACGCGTGAAGAAATCGAACCTTCGCGGGCGGGGCGGGGCGGGTTTTCCGACCGGCATGAAGTGGAGCTTCGTGCCCATGGGAAAGGAAGCTCAGCATCCGAAGTATCTCGTTGCGAACGCTGACGAAATGGAACCGGGAACGTTCAAAGATCGCGCGTTGATGGAGCGTGACCCACACCAGTTGATCGAAGGCATGATCGTGGCCGCGTACGCTATTGAGGCCGATATTGGTTACATATTTTTGCGAGGTGAGTACGAGTGCTCCAATCAGTGCCTTTCCAGAGCGATCGCCGAAGCAAAGGCAAGCAACTATCTCGGCCGCAACATCCTCGGGTCGGGCTTCGGTCTTGAAATTCATCTTCACGCCAGCGCTGGTCGTTACATCTGTGGCGAAGAGACGGCTCTACTGAATGCACTTGAAGGGAAGCGAGCGCATCCGAGAGCGAAGCCTCCTTTCCCCCAGGTTTGCGGGCTCTGGGGAAAACCGACGATCGTCCAGAATGTGGAAACGCTCTGCAATGTTCACCACATCGTGAACAAGGGCCCTGATTGGTTCCGAGGTTTGAGCCTAACCGAAGATGGAGGTACGAAGCTGTTTGGCGTCAGCGGCAAAGTCAAGAGGCCGGGACTCTGGGAACTTCCCATGGGCACGCCGCTGCGTGAGATCCTCGAGGACCACGCCGGAGGAATGCGCGACGGCCTTCGTTTTCGCGGGCTGCTGCCGGGTGGAGCGTCTACCGACTTCCTTGTAGAGGAGCATCTGGACACGCCGATGGACTACGGGAACGTGCAGAACGCCGGAAGCCGACTGGGCACGGGCACCATGGTTGTGCTGGACGATCAGACGTGTCCCGTCGGGATGGTCTGGAATCTCGAACACTTCTTTGCGCAGGAATCGTGCGGCTGGTGCACCCCTTGTTGGAGTGGGCTGGCGTGGACGGAGAAGATCCTGCTCGCAATGGAGCAAGGCCGTGGGAGCGCCGGTGATCTGGACACGCTGATGTTCCAGACAAAATTTCTTGCTCCCGGCAACACGTTCTGCGCCTTTGCACCGGGGGCAGTCGAGCCACTTCAGAGTGCGCTGAAATATTTCGCTGAAGATTTCCGTCGGCACATCGACGAACACCGTTGTCCCTGGAGATGACTGTGGCGACCATTTACATCGACGGCAAGCTCAGACAGGCGAATCCAAAACAGAACCTGCTGCACGCCTGTCTTTCACTAGGTTATGATCTTCCGTATTTCTGCTGGCATCCAGCATTGGGCTCGGTGGGTGCGTGTCGCCAGTGCGCCGTTAAGCAATTCCGCAACGAGCAAGACACGGCCGGCAAGCTCGTCATGGCCTGCATGACACCAGCCGCCGAGAGCACACGTATCTCCATCGTCGATCCTGAAGCTGTGGCCTTTCGCGCCGCGATTATTCAAGGCTTGATGCAGAACCATCCGCACGATTGTCCTGTATGCGACGAAGGCGGCGAATGTCACCTCCAGGACATGACGGTCATGACCGGACACCGGTCACGCGTTTACAGTTTTGGCAAAAGAACGTTTCGCAACCAGTATCTTGGTCCGCTGGTGAATCATGAGATGAACCGCTGCATTCAATGCCAGCGATGTGTGCGCTTTTATCGCGAATACGCGGGTGGTGACGATCTGAACGCGTTTCATTTGCGCGACACGATCTACTTTGGGCGACACGAAGACGGCGTGCTGGAAAACGAGTTCAGCGGCAACCTAGTTGAAATCTGCCCGACGGGTGTATTTACCGATGCGACGCTCAAGCGCCACTACACACGCAAGTGGGATCTACAGATGGCGCCGTCTATCTGCGTTCACTGCGGGCTGGGCTGCAACACCACTGTTGGCGAACGATATGGAACACTGCGCCGCATCGTGAATCGCTATAACCACGAGGTGAACGGGTACTTTCTTTGCGACCGTGGACGGTTTGGCTACGAGTTTGTGGAGAGCAATCAGAGAATCCGCCATCCACTGCTGAACGGCAAAGCAGCAACGAAAAGTGAGGCATTGGAACGATTCGGCACCATCTTGCGCGAGGGCAAGGTGCTCGGCATCGGATCGCCACGGGCCTCCCTGGAGGGCAACTTCGCACTGCGCACACTGGTTGGTCCCGATCGTTTCTTCGCTGGAACTTCCGACCAGGAGTTGCAGCTCCTTTCGACCATGCTCCGCATCCTGCGCGAAGGCCCGGCGCGATCACCGTCGCTCAATGAAGTGGAGCACTCGGATGCGGTGTTCGTGCTTGGCGAAGATATCACGAACGTCGCACCGATCATGGCTTTGCGGCTACGACAGGCCGTCCGTCAGTCCCCCATACAAATCGCGGAGAAGCTGCACATTCCTGAGTGGCTCGACCATTCCGTGCGTGAGGCTGTGCAAGAGGAGAAGGGCCCGCTCTATATTGCTTCTCCTTACGCGACGAAGCTCGATGACATCGCGGCGGCCACTTATTGCGCTGCGCCAGATGACCTGGCACGGTTGGGTTTCGCTGTGGCCCACGCGATCGATCCCGGTGCTCCCGTTGTGACGGGACTACTGCCGGACCTTGAGAAAATGGCGACGGATATAGCTTCAGGGTTGCTTGGCGGGCGGCATCCGTTGGTTGTTTCCGGTACGAGCTGCGGTAGCCAAAGTGTCATAGAAGCGGCGGCGCAGGTTGCATGGGCTCTGTGTAAGGTGGGGCGCCACGCAGCTCTCAGCTTCACGATGCCGGAGTGTAACAGCCTTGGTCTTGCGTTGATGGAACCGCGTCCACTCTCTGAAGCCGTCTCCGCAATCAAGAGCGAACCAACAAAGACGTTGGTCGTCCTTGAGAATGATCTGTTTCGCCGTGGTCCCGCAGGTGCAGTGTCATCCTTGCTGAAAGATGCCCATCACTTTGTCGTTCTCGATCATCTGGATAACGGCACAACGGAGGCAGCCGAACTTGTGTTGCCCGCGGGCACCTACGCCGAATCTGATGGAACGATTGTGAACAACGAAGGGCGCGCCCAGCGATTCTTCCAGGTTTTTGATCCCAGTACCGACGTACAGGAAAGCTGGCGATGGTTACGCGAAGGGGCGATTGCGGCGAATTCTGAGAACGGGGCGCCGTGGCAGAGCCTCGACGATCTCACGACGGCTATGGCCGCAGAAATGACCGTATTTGCGTCGATTCCGCAAGTTGCTCCTCCGCGGAAAGCTGGTGGTAAGATCGCACGCGAGCCGAACCGATATAGCGGCCGCACTGCGATGCTAGCCAATATCAGCGTGCATGAGCCAAAACCGCCTAACGATCCTGATTCTGACCTCGCGTTCTCGATGGAGTCCGGTCTCGAATCGGCCCCTCCTTCGTTGATCCCTTTCTTCTGGGCGCCCGGTTGGAACTCCGTTCAAGCGACCAACAAATTTCAAAGCGAAGTGGGAGGGCCACTACGCGGCGGGGATCCCGGTATTCGTCTGATCGAGCCGTCGCTGGAGGCAGGCTGGCAATATTGCTCCACGGTCCCCGCGGCTTTTCGACCGCAGCCGGACGAGTGGCTGCTCGTCCCGATATTCCACATCTTCGGGTCAGAGGAACTGAGCCGCAACGCGCAAGGCATCGCTCAACTGACCCCGCTCCCCTATGTAGCATTGAACCCAGTGGAGGCTTCACAGAGAGGGGTGAACGCCGGCGAGCGGATTAAGGTGTCAATTGAAGGGTCGCTATTCGAACTAGAGGTGACGTTGCGAGCCGATCTGCCTCGCGGTGTAGCCGGCTTGCCCGTCGGGCTGTTGCCAGTCGGGGGTATCATCCTGCCAGCTTTTTGCAGGCTTGCACCGATTCTGACTGAACCATCCAGAGGTGCCCTATGACTTGGAATCTCTTTCCCCTGGTCATCATCGCAGTGGTTCTGTTTGTGATACTCAATCTGGCAGCGGGGTTGATTTGGGTGGAGCGCCGTCTGCTTGCATTGTGGCAAGACCGATATGGCCCCAACCGTGTGGGCCCGTTCGGTTTGGGCCAGGTGATAGCCGATTCAGTGAAGATGTTTACCAAAGAAGACTGGATACCTCCGTTCGCCGATAGACCGGTCTTCGTCCTAGCCCCTGCCATTATTGTTGCTACGGCGCTGCTCTCATTCGCAGTCGTGCCATTTTCTCCGGGATTCGTCATCGCCGACCTCGACATTGGGGTCTTGTTTCTCCTGGCGATGTCCTCCCTGGGCGTCTATAGCGTTGTTCTGGCAGGTTGGGCTTCGAACAACAAATACTCGCTGCTCGGTGGGATCCGCGCAGCCGCGCAGATGCTGAGTTACGAGGTCTTCATGGGGCTGTCACTGTTGGGTGTGGTAATCCTTGCCGGCTCGTTCCGGATCTCGCATATCGTCGAAGCGCAGCGCGGGCTGTGGTTCGTGGTGCCTCAATTCCTTGGCTTCGTTTTGTTCCTGATCGCGGGCGTGGCGGAGACGCGCCGGCTGCCATTCGACCTCGCCGAAGCCGAGAGCGAATTGGTAGCAGGCTTTCACTCAGAGTATTCGGGCATGAAGTTCGGCATGTTCTTCGTCGGGGAATACATAGGTGTGATCCTGATCTCGGCAACAATTGCGTTGCTGTTTTTCGGTGGCTGGCTAGGACCTGTGTTGCCGGCCCCAATCTGGTTTGCAGCCAAGACGATGTTCTTTATCTGTCTGTTCATCCTGTTTCGCGCGGCGCTTCCCAGGCCGCGCTTTGATCAGCTAATGTCTTGGGGCTGGAAGGTGATGCTGCCCCTTGCACTGCTGAATTTGCTTGTGACCGGGGCCGTCGTGCTGGCCCGGATGTGAAGGAGGCTTTTTGTGATCAGCCTTGTGCGCTCTTTGTGGGAGGTCTTCCGGCATGCCTTTGCGCGGCGCGTGACAGTTCTGTATCCGGAGGAAAAGCCCTATCTCGCGCCTAGGTATCGGGGTCGCATCGTTCTCACGAAGGATCCCGACGGTGGGGAACGCTGCGTCGCGTGCAATCTCTGCGCCGTGGCCTGTCCGGTAGATTGCATCTCTCTCCAGGCGACGGAGGACGAGCACGGCCGGAGATACCCGGAGTTCTTCCGAATCAATTTTTCCCGCTGCATATTCTGCGGCTACTGCGAAGAAGCGTGCCCCACGTACGCGATTCAGCTAACGCCGGACTTCGAGATGGGCGAGTACAAGCGGCAAAATCTCGTGTACGAGAAAGCCGATCTGCAGATTGAAGGTCCGGGAAAGTATCCCGATTACAACTTCTGGCGCGTGGCGGGAGTCGCAATCGATGGCAAGGATAAAGGAGAAGCTGAGAACGAAATTGCGCCGGTCGACACCCACAGCCTGATGCCTTGAGGATGCGCTATGGTCACGCTTTTCTATCTCGCGGGTATTGTTGCCGTCATCGCGACGCTGCTCGCCATCACGCAGCGTCATGCGGTTCACGCACTGCTTTATCTGGTCGTGTCGCTTCTGGCCGTCGCGGCGGACCTGTATGTCCTGGGTGCGGTCTTTGTGGCTGCGCTTGAAGTCATGATTTATGCGGGCGCCATCATGGTGCTCTTTGTGTTCGTCGTAATGATGCTCAACGTGGCCGGGCATGCGATGGAAGTGGAACGCGAGTGGCTGAAACCTCGAAACTGGTACGGCCCTCTCGCCCTCTCGCTGATCTTGTTAGCAGAACTGGCCTACTGTACCGTCACATCCGGCAGCACGCCCTCGCTAGCTAACGCCGTAAGTCCAAAGCAGGTTGGCGTGGCGCTATTCAGGACTTACTGGATCGGAGTCGAATTCGTGTCTCTGTTGTTGACGGCAGGGCTGGTGGGCGCATGTCATCTAGGAAATCGTGAAATCACAAGAGAGGAGGTGCAACATGCTACAAGTGCCGATGCAGCACGCGCTGATTCTGGCGGCAATCCTGTTCACGTTGGGCCTAGCGGGACTTCTGACGAGGCGGAACCTGATCTTCACGCTCATGTGCATTGAGATCATGCTCAATGCAAGCGGCTTGGCATTCGTAGCGGCTGGCTCCCGCTGGGGGCAGCCGGACGGTCAGATAATGTTTCTGTTTATTCTCGCAATGGCGGCGGCTGAAGTCTCTGTCGGATTGGCATTCGTACTCCTGTTCCATAAGAAGCAGGCCGCATTGGATGTGGACGCGGCCAGTGAGTTGAGAGGCTGACATGTTTCAACTGTTATGGCTTGTTGCGGCCATTCCGTTTGCCAGCGCTGCCTTGCTTGCGCTGTTCGGTTCCCAGTTGCCCCGCAAAGTGGTCGCGATCGCGGGTGCCGGGTCCATTGGGTTTGCCGCGGCGCTCACTCTGCTGATTGGCTCCGAGTTCATTGCGTCGCCACCTGCCGGCAACTCTTATGTCCAGCACCTGTGGACGTGGATGAATATCGGTGGATTCCAACCCGAGGTCGCGTTCTATCTCGATTCTGTTGCGCTTCTAATGCTTCTGGTCGTCACGTTTGTTGGCTTCCTGATTCATCTCTATTCCGTTGAGTACATGCGTGACGACGAAGGGTACGCGCGATTTTTTGCTTACATGAACCTCTTTGCGGCGTCGATGATCACGCTTGTGCTCGCGAATAATCTGCTCTTGCTGTACCTGGGTTGGGAAGGTGTAGGGCTCTGCAGCTTTCTTCTGATCGGCTTCTGGTATCGGGATCCGGTGAACGTACGTGCAGCGCGCAAAGCCTTTATCGTAACCCGGGTTGGCGATACCGCCTTTGCCGTGGGGTTGTTCCTTTTGTTTACCAAGCTGGGAACGCTGGACATTCAGGAGCTGATGCATCGCTCCTCGGCGCAATGGAACCCGGGCAGCGGGATTGCGGTGGCAGCAGCAGCGCTGCTATTGGGCGGGGCGGTTGGTAAATCCGCGCAATTGCCGCTTCAAACCTGGTTGCCGGACGCGATGGCCGGCCCCACCCCCACGAGCGCACTCATTCACGCCGCGACCATGGTGACCGCGGGAGTTTACCTGATTGCACGCACGCATGTGCTCTTCACGCTGGCTCCTCCCGTCCAGTTCGCAGTGGCAATCCTTGGAGCCGCCACGATGCTGCTGGCGGCCTTCAGTGCGCTTGCCCAGCATGATTTGAAGCGAGTGCTGGCGTACTCCACTATCAGCCAGATCGGCTACATGTTCCTCGCGCTCGGACTGGGTGCCTGGTCGGCTGCCCTCTTCCACCTTATGACGCACGCCTTCTTTAAGGCGCTTCTCTTCCTGGCTGCAGGAGTTGTCATTCACGCAACACATGAGCAGGACCTCTACCGTATGGGCGGGCTTCGCTCTGAACTGCGGCTCGCATTCTGGTCGTTCGTGATTGGCGGATCGGCATTGGCCGGCCTACCACTGATAACCGCCGGTTTCTTCAGCAAGGACCTCATCCTATGGCAATCCTGGGCGGGCCCGAATGGAAGTGCGTTGTTCTGGATCGCAGGCATGACGGGAGCCATGCTGACCTCGCTCTATACCTTCAGGATGATCTCGCTGACCTTCTACGGTCCGCAGCAGGCACACGTGAAAGCGGAAAGCGGCGCGGCTGTTCGCATCTCCCTCGTCGCACTTTGCGTATTGTCGCTTACAGGCGGATATGTCGATACGCCGCCACACTTTGGCGGCGTCCCCGCACTTTCAAACTTTCTAAGCAGCGCCTTGCCTCCGCTCGAAGAGGTTCACATAGGTCCTATTACTGAAACCATCACTGCGCTCTGTGCCAGTGCTGCGTTCGGGCTCGGCCTCGCGCTGGCGTACCTTCTCTACGGTCCGCACCGTTCGCGGCTTCCCGCCCAGGGCTTCCTGCCAAGGCTCTGGCTCGCAGGCTTGGGCTTCGACCTTGTGTACGACCGTCTGTTCGTCCGCCCGTTCCAGTGGCTTACCCGGAAGAGCAAGAGCGACGTTGTGGATGTGCCCGTCCAGGATGTGGGGCAGCTTGTCATGCTTGGCTATCGGAGCTTGCATCGGATGCAAACTGGCCACGTGCGTTGGTATGCAATGGGAATTGCCATGGGAACCGTTGCGATCCTCGCGATCGCATTCTTTGCCCGATGAGGTATCGTGATGATCCTACTCAGTCTGATTCTGATTCTGCTCGTCGGCGGCACCTCCTCCTGGATCGTCGCCCGCCGACATGTAGCGTCTGCGCGTTGGATCGCCATGGCCAGCGTGGGAGCCGATCTGGTGCTCACCCTCGGGATATGGATCGCCAACACCGGACGGTCTCGGCCTGCAACACAACGCTGGCTGCAAGAGTGCAACTTCCCCTGGATCTCGCAGTTCGGCATCCGCTTCCATCTCGCACTCGACGGCCTTAGTCTGGCGTTGCTGCTCCTCACTTACTTTCTAGGCATTGTGGCCATTCTTTCCTCGTGGACGGAGATCCGGCAGAGAGTCGGTTTCTTTCACTTCAATCTGCTCTGGGTACTGGCAGGTATCACCGGCGTGTTCCTGGCTGCGGATCTGTTTGTCTTCTATCTTTTCTGGGAGTTGATGCTCGTGCCGATGTACTTCCTGATCGGCATATGGGGCCATGAACGGCGGATATACGCTGCGACGAAGTTCTTCCTCTTCACGCAATTGAGCGGCCTGCTGATGCTGGTCGCGATCATTTCGCTGGCCGTTCTCCATCAGCACGCGACCGGCGTTTTCACCTTCGACTACGAACAGTTGCTCAATACAACGCTATCGCCCCGCTCGGGACGTCTCTTGATGCTTGGATTCTTTGTTGCGTTTGCGGTTAAACTGCCCGTATTCCCCTTTCACACATGGCTCCCGGATGCACATACGGAAGCTCCCACCGCCGGTAGCGTAATCCTTGCCGGACTTCTCCTGAAGACGGGCGCGTACGGACTCATCCGTTTCGTTTTACCTCTCTTTCCAGGCCAGTCGCGCGAATTGGCTCCTCTCATGATGACCGTCGGCGTCATCGGAATCCTCTACGGCGCGATACTTGCTGTCGGCCAAACCGATCTCAAGCGCCTCGTCGCCTACACCAGCGTCAGCCACATGGGATTCGTTCTCCTCGGAGTCTTCGCGGGAAATGAAATTGCGCTCGAGGGAGCCGTAATCCAGATGATTAGCCATGGAATCAGTACGGGCGCGCTGTTCGTCCTTGCCGGCCTCCTTCAGGAGAGGATGCACACCCGTGAGATATCAGAGATGGGCGGCCTTTGGGAGACCATGCCTGTCCTCAGCGGGGCGGGTCTTCTGTTTGCCATGGCCTCGCTTGGACTTCCAGGACTGGGCGATTTTGTGGGTGAATTTCTCGTCCTTCTTGGGGCATACCGGGCCAACGTCAGCCTCACCGTCGTCGCGACGCTGGGTCTTCTCGCGGCAACTCTCTACGGATTGAAGTTCGCTCAAGGCGTGTTCCACGGCCCGAACCTGCACCATCTCAGCCTGCCGGACATGCGCTTTCGCGAGTGGATGATTCTGGGACCGATGATCCTTTGTCTCCTCTGGATCGGCCTGTATCCGCAGCCCGTCTTGAACACGTTACGGCCCAGCCTCGCCGCCATGCATCAAAGTGCGTTCCCGCAGCAGATCGTCAGGAGATGAGATATGAATGTCGCTGATTTTGTTGCGCTGCTGCCGCTGCTTACGATTTCGACGACCGCAATCGTTGTGATGATCGCGATCGCAATCCGGCACAATCACAAAGTTGTCTTTGCGATCTCGCTGATCGGCGTGGCAGCCGCCCTGGCGAGCCTTCTGCTTGCTGCATCCGCTGCACCGCGCCAGATCGCCACCCTGTTGATTCTCGATTCCTATTCGCGTCTCTACATGGCGATTCTCCTCGGTGCGGCAGCATTTGTATTCCTATTCGGCTACGACTACCTGAAGCGCCGCCAGGAACGCCCGGAGGAATTTTATCTTCTTGTGCTGCTCGCGACGACAGGCGCAATGGTGCTTGTGATCAGCCGCAACTTTGCGTCGTTCTTTCTTGGGTTGGAATTGCTGAGCGTGGCGCTCTACAGCCTGATCTCCTACGTGCGAACCGAGAGTTCATGTATCGAAGCGGGGATCAAGTACTTGATTCTTGCTGCGTCATCATCCTCCGTTCTGCTATTTGGTCTCGCGTTGATCTATGCGGAGTCAGGGTCGATGGAACTCTTTCAGTTCTCGGCGGCGATGACCCGCGCCTCCGAGCCCACGAGCCTATTTCTTCTGACTGGCCTGATGCTCGTGCTCACGGGAATCGGTTTCAAACTGGCGGTCGTTCCATTTCAACTCTGGACGCCGGACGTCTACGAAGGCGCACCCCTGCCGGTAACGGCGTTCATTGCCACCGTATCGAAGGCTGGGATGTTTGCATTTCTTTTGCGCTGGTTCCACGTGCAAGACGCAGGAGTGGCAGGAGCGCCGGGGCTGGTTCTCACGATCATTGCGATCGCTTCCATGCTGACGGGAAACCTTCTCGCGCTGGCGCAGACCAACGTCAAGAGGATCCTGGCATTTTCATCGATCGCTCACATGGGCTATCTGCTGGTTGCGTTGCTCGCCGGCGGAGTACTCGGCGCTCCGGCGGCCACCTACTACCTCATCGCCTATGCAGCGACGATCCTCAGCGCCTTCGGCCTGATGACCGTCCTGTCCGGCCCGCGACTCGAAGCTGCCTCCATCGACGACTACCGTGGACTCTTTTGGAAGAGGCCCCTCGTCGCAGGTGCATTCACTACAACACTTCTTTCCCTTGCCGGGATTCCGCTCACGGCAGGATTCCTCGGTAAGTTCTACGTCATCGCGGCCGGCGCTTCACAATCCCGATGGCTACTTCTCTTCACCCTCGTCGCCAGCAGCACCATCGGTTTGTTCTACTACCTGCGCATCATTGTCGCCATGTACTCCCAGTCGGAAGGCCCTGGCCTAGAGGAAGAGTCATCTATACAGCCATTGTCTCTCCCAGCTACCCTGGCGCTCACAGTTCTCACTGGTCTCATACTTCTGCTAGGCGTCTACCCCGCACCACTTTGGGATGCCATCATAGCTGTCACACACGATCTCGGCTGATCCTATCAGCCGGCCTAGCAAGGGTATTTTCCCTCGATGTAGTGCTCGAGGTGTTCGATCGTCTGGTCCTGCGCGAAAGCCATCCAATTCACAAGGTCTCCGATTGAAATCATCCCAAGAATTTTTCCGTCGCAAACCACAGGAAGATGGCGAATCCGGTTCGTTGTGATAAGTCGCATGGCTTCGTCAACGGAACACTCTGGGCGGATGGTAATCGGCGATGCAACCATGATCTCGCTCACCGGGGTATCCTTTGAGCCTCGTCCCAGGAGGATGACCTTTCTCGCGTAGTCTCTCTCCGAAACGAGGCCCACTAGTTGGCCTTGATCGATGACCAGCAGCGCGCCCACATCCTTATCGGCCATCATCTGCATAACGGAATAAACTGTCGCATCGGAGGGTACGGACCAGATATCAGAACCCTTCTTGCGTAAAATGAACGACACGGGGTCAAGCACTCTCATGGCTAGCTCCTTACACGCAATTCAAGACTCAAGGTAGCGCTTTAGAGGGAGAGACAAGCTAGACGCCGAACCCCAGTAGCTGCGTGTCGGGAGCTGGAACGCGGCGATTGCTGCAAGAATGACAAATCTTTAGAGCTACGCTCGTACTGCCAAACGAAGAAAGCCGTCACTCGGCGTCGAACTATACACCCGCACCCCAACAATTGCAAAGTGTCATTATCAACCCTTTCCACCGGTGCTTCTCTGCTCAAGGGCGTTCTTGAACAGGCCGGGAAAACAGGTGTCTGGATTGCCACTTATGCTCACATTCTCTTGATTATCAACACTTAAAAGAATGACAACTGGGTGCGGATCAAGCCGACCAGGATGGCGACTCTGCCGCTGCAGTGAACAGTGCAGAGCTCGACGATCGGGCCGTCGCGTTCATTACGTCTTTCTTCCAAGATGGTCGAAGAATCAAGTTGCAGCTTTCAGATATTCTGGATATATTACTGGATATAGATTGGAGGCCAGACATGAGCAATACTGCCCAGAAACGCGCTGTGAAGAACTTCAGAAGCCGTCTTCAGAAGAAGGGATTGGCACGGTTCGAAGTACTTGGTCTCGACACGGATCGCAATCTGATTCGTTCCCTAGCAAAGAGACTTGCGCAGGACGACCCGGAGGCGAGCCGTATTCGTCTAGAGATGATGAGAACGGTCGCTGATGTTCCCCAGAAAGGCGGAATTCTTGCGGCACTCCGGCGTTCGCCTTTGGTTGGAGCTGATCTGAAGATCGAAAGGCAGCTGAATACGGGCAGGAAAGTCGATCTCTGATGCAGCATCTCCTTGACACCAACATCATCAGCAACGTTACCAAGCCCTATCCATCCCAGCCGTTACTCGAATGGATGGCGGACCAGGCAGACGGAGACCTCTTCATCTCTTCATTAAGCTTGGCGGAGATCTGGCGAGGCATCCTGGAGAAACCCGCCGGGAAAAAGCGGAGAGAACTCGAAGAATGGTTTGGGGGCGCAGAAGGTCCTCAGGCCCTATTTCGAGGCCGTGTGTTGCCGTTTGACGAACACGCGGCCCTCGTATGGGCTCGCCTCATGGCCGAAGGCACATCGGTGGGCAGGCCACGAAGCGCGTTCGATATGGTGGTTGCCGCCATCGCCGAGGCCAATGACTGCGTTGTCGTGACGGACAATGAAAAGCACTTTCCAGGAGTGCGCCTTTTCAATCCGCTTCGCAGTGCCAGACGCAAAGGTTCGGGCGATCGCTAACGTCTTTGACCAACCACCAGGGCTGCGGAAGCCGCGAAAGGGTTTGCTCTACTCGGAATGGTCGAGGTTCCAATGCTTCTGTAGGAGGGCAGAAACGATCTGAGCCCGGCAATCGTCGATAGAGGCATTCCGAATTCGACTTGGTATTTCCTCGATCTCCAGTTCTTCGCGTTTTGCGACCGTTTTGATGATTTCAGAGGAAATGTCCAAGTTGTGGACTACCGATGAATTGATGACGACCATACCGCCGCTTGCGATGGCTCCCATGGCAAGCTCTTGCTGCCCTGGGACTCCAAGCTTACGAACGATGAAGATGTCCAGCGGAAGGTCAGTTCGCGTGCAACCATAGGCGACCGGCACACCGCCACGAGGCAATCCAAGCACAATCGCATCTCTTAGATCGTGCAGCTTTGCGACGGTTCGGGCCAGCACGCGGCCAGCATCTCTGCGATCCCGGAACAGCATCTCCAGCAATCCTCGTGTTAAGCGATGCAATCCAACCGATCGCAGATGCCCGGCGATGCCGGGCATTGTCCTGGCCAAAGTGTGACGCAGATTAAGCGAGCCGTGTCCGTTGCGATTCGACCCACCACACATAGGTCACAGGCAAGGCCCTCTTTGCGTTTTTTGGACTGCATCTCGCATGAACGCCAACTTGCCACTACGAACCTCCTCGTAGGTGCTAGACACTGCTTTAGCCATAAACGGAGCCGTTCCTGCTTTTAAGAGGCCCTGTTCTGCCTGCTCGCTATTGATCTCCACAACCCGGATCGGCTGGCCCGTCGCGCGCGAAACAATGCCTATCTGTTCAGGCACGGTGAGCAGTTCATCCCCTGTAACCTCTAGGATCTCTGGGGCGTCGGGTTTGTCAGCACCTGAACTGCCACAGCGGCGATGTCCTGAGGAGCCACCGGTGCCGTCTTGCCTTCTCCCGCCGCGTTATAGACCACGCCTTCGCTCTTGATGATCTCAAGCAACCAAAACGTGTTCGTCCTGAAATTTCCAATCTCAGGGCATCGATATCCTCCAAAGCCGAATCGCCTTTTCAGTGTGCGCCACGGCAAATTTGGAGGAGATTTCTGCGAAGTCTCTCATGCGAATTTCGCTGCATGTCATCGGTCTTGACCTCGCGCTACAACTCTCTATTTGTCAGATAGATACGCAGGCTCTATCTGCCCCACTTTGATCGCCGAGCGTTCCTCGACTCGAACATAATGTCCTCCAACGATTTTGCGATGGAGATCGACGAAGCGGGGACGGTCCTTCTTCCACGAGTTTCGAAACACCTTGCGCCTCCAAGAACGTCAGCACGCACGCGAACTTGTTGTGGACAGTTCGTGGCGCAAGCTTTTTCTTATCTCGCAGGAATGCAGAAAAACGTAACAGGTCAATGCGCTGGATGTCCTCAAGGTGCGTCCTGTCACATGATTCCTGAAAATACTTGAGCGCGATCTTGTAGCCGCGCCATGTTTGTCCTGCTTTGTGAGTTGCACTTCTTCCAGAAAGTCATGCACCGCCACTTTGACATGATTCTTGTTTGCTTCCTCTTCGACATCTGTGACGACTAGTCCTTGGGAGAGTGCGCGCAGCTCAGCTAGTTTTTGCATCTGGCGCTGATGCGCTGCGTCTGATTCCCTGCCAACAGAGAGACGCTGGCGCTTCCCATTCTCCCGCCAGTCCAGATAGTAGATTCAGGTTTCGCGTTTTTCGGGCCTTCCATTTACCAGCACCCAATTTGGCTTTACGCGCCCGTTAGCGGCGATTACGACCGAGACGTATCGCCTTCCTTCTCGAGTCTCGATCCGTTTAGTGAGATTGACTTCCATAGCTGCAAAGCGGTATCCCCTGCGGTATCCATCGCTGAGAAAGCCATGTAAGTTATAGAAATAATTGTTGTTTTGATGGTCGGGGCGGAGGGATTCGAACCCCCGACCCTCTGGTCCCAAACCAGATGCGCTACCAGACTGCGCTACGCCCCGACTCTTTTTAGTTTATCGCATCGAACGTGCTACGGCGATCACAACGTTCGAAAGAGGCCGTGGCTGCTGGTCCCGAAGAGCGTATGGAAGAGACCGTCAAAGACCCAGGTGAGTAGAAGTAGCGGCAAAATTACCAGTGCGGCCAACACAAGACAGACGGCCCCAAGAAAGAGCCAGCTCTGCAACGTGTGTTTGCGCGGCTCATCGACACTGCCGACGAGAAGAGCGTAGTTACGTCGGTTAGCGCGCCAGGCGATATCGAACATATCGCCGAGAACCGGAATCGAGCCGACCACGACCTCAATCGCAACATTGGTCACCATACGCGCAACGGTGACATAGGAGACTCCGCGTACCCAGGCCGCGACGATAATGATGCAAGAGGCAATGCCGCCGATCAGATCTCCGATGCCGGGTATGAACCCCACAATGCCGTCCAGACCGAAGCGGATCGAGGTGCCGGGGATCCTGATGAAATCGTCTAGAACGTGCGAAAGCAGATCGAGATTCTCGTCATCAAAGGCTTTTCCCCCGCGCTTGATGCGGGGTGACAGAACCTCGGGTTTCGCGGTAAACGGCATCGGACCCTCTCGCCCCCACCGAGAGATTGCCCCGCAGGCGGCCAGTGCTATAATTCCAGTATACGGCGGCTATAGTTCAGTGGCAGAACGCCGCTCTGTGGCAGCGGATGTCGTGGGTTCGAAACCCACTAGCCGCCCCAAACTTCTCAAATCTTCAGACTGCGGATCAACCTTGTCCCGCGTTCCTAAAGCTTCCTCAACGCCCGTACCGGTCGCCGCTCCTAGAACCTTGGCGCGCCTATACGCCGGGACATCGGGCTGGGCCTATCCGACCTGGAAGCCCGAATTCTATCCTGCGGGGACGCCAGCGAAGAAATTCCTAGAGTTTTATGCCTCGCAACTCACCTCGGTGGAGGTCAATTACACCTTCCGTGCCTTGCCGACGGCGAAGATACTAGAGGGCTGGCTTGCCGCGACGCCGCCAGACTTTCGCTTCAGCTTCAAGGCGCCCCAGCGCATCACCCACCTCAAGCGCTTACGCAACTGCGAAGAACTTGTAGCCCAGTTTGTGGCAACGCTTGAGCCAGTTCGTCAGGCGGACAAACTTGGCCTGCTGCTCTTCCAGCTTCCTCCTAACTTCAAGGCTGACGCCGAACTTCTCAGCACCTTCCTTTTTCTTTCCGCGCTTCACGAAAAGGCCGCCCCGCCGATCGCTTTTGAATTCCGTCACGAATCGTGGTTTGACGAGAAGATTTACTCGATTTTGCGCGAGCATAACGCGGCGGTTTGTATTGCCGAGAGCGATGACCTGCTGACGCCAGAGGTGCATACTGCGGAGGGCCATACCTGCTATCGGTTGCGGCGGAGCAGCGGTTATTCGGCAATTGAGCTTGACGCCTTCGCGCAGCGTTTCGCAACTCTCGCCCAGCAGCGCGACGTCTACGTCTACTTCAAGCACGAGGACGAGCCAACCGGCGCACTCAACGCCACGCAATTTCTTGCCCGCATCCAAGCTCTAGCGGAGAAACAGTGACGCCGACAGCCGAGATCGAGAGCATCGAAAGCCACGCTGCTGAGTTTCAACCTCGCCGTTTCATCATCAACGGACATCTGCAAACGATCATGGGCAACTACTTGCCGCGACTCAATAGCCTGCCCGCGCCCGAGGCGACCTTCGTCGAGGTTTCGCCGGCCACAGCCCGCCAGATCGCAAGCCAGGTTCTTTGCCACTGCCACTGGCAACCGGAAGATGTTCGTTCTTCACGACCAACAGCGATCATCGTGCATGGGCTGGAAGGTTCCTCGGATTCGCAGTACGTCGTTGGCAACTCGAACAAGCTGTGGCGTGCCGGATGCAACATCATTCGGATGAATATGCGTAACTGTGGAGGCACCGAGGCGCTCACGCCGACGCTCTATCATTCGGGCCTCTCCAATGACGTACTCGCCGTGATGAACTTCTTCGTGGCACAACGCGGGCTCCGGTCGATGTCGTTGATCGGTTACTCGATGGGCGGAAATCTCGTCCTCAAGCTTGCCGGCGAGCTTGGCACCGCAGCTCCCTCAGAACTGCATTCCGTAATCGGCGTATCGCCCGCGCTCGATCTTGGCCCTTCGGCCGATGCTCTGCACCGTAGGCGAAACCGACTTTACGAGTTGAAGTTTCTTCGCGCCCTCTTGAGCCGCTATCGTCGCAAGGTCGCACTGTTTCCTCATGTCTACGATCCAAATCTCGCGATCGGAGTACGTTCTCTGCGCGAGTTGGACGACCGCATCACTGCACTCTACTCCGGGTTCGCTGGCGCCGAAGACTATTACTATCGCGCCGCTGCAGCCCGCGTCATCGACCAGATCGCTGTGCCGACGCTCATCCTCCATGCGCTGGACGATCCCTTCGTCCGCATTACCGATGAGAGTTGCGGCAGACTCGAGGCGAATCCGAATATCCGGCTGATCACGACTCACCACGGCGGCCACTGCGCCTTTCTCGCCCAGCCCGACGCCGATACCGGGTACGATGGCTACTGGGCCGAGCACACCCTGCTGCGTTTCCTGCTCGCCAACGCATAAGATAGTTTCTAATGCTCTCTGACTGGTCCGCCGAATGTTCTTCAGACGATCCTGTGCTTGTGGTTCCCTGGTCTGACCCATCCGATCCCTCCGGCAATCGCCGATTCATCGATCTCCGCGAGAACCCCTACGACCTCGATCATCTCCCCGAAGTCGAGCAGCATCCACCGCTGATGCATGCTCTGCGTGCGCTCAACGCGCCGCGATCTGCGGTCTTCACCGCGAAGTGCGATGCATGGCTGCTGAATGCGGAGGAACTCGACAACCTTCGCGCAAACCTTGACGTGAGTTCCGACGATGCCCCGGCAGGCTTCGGCAGCTACATCGACATCCTTTGGCGCGAACGATCTCTCTTCGCCTCCTACCATCAGATGGAGCAAATGATGCACCGTTTGACACGCCACTCGTCTCCGCTGGATCAGCCCTATGCCATGCTCGACTGCGTCATCCGCCCTGCACTCGTCGATCTCACTGGTCCACAGGAGGGTTTCGCGGTCAGCCTCTATATAAAGGCCGTCGGTCATGAGTCCCAGACTGCAGAGCAGAACTGGGCCTCGGCTCTGGACGCTGTCGTCGCACTGTTGCGCAGTAAGGATCTTGCCTTGGGCTAGGCACCCGCCAATTTTCCAAACCCTAAGGCTCCCCTTCCCCGATACAATCGATCTAGACGCGCGCGGGCGAGTAGCTCAATTGGATAGAGCACGAGCCTTCTAAGCTCGGGGTTGTGGGTTCGATCCCCGCCTCGCCCACCACCGCACACTGCGTCTACGGACTTGCTCAGGCTTCCAGCAAGATTTCGACTTCCTCTACCCGGTGGTGATCTGCTTTAGTATCGCGGTTTCCGGTCGCATGCCGCAGACCGGCCAGTGCGATGAAGCCGATCGCCAGACCGCAGACTCCATTCCACTTCCAATGCGCCCAGGCAATCGTAGCCAGCGCTGACCCAACCGCTGCCCCGCTAAAGTACACCGTCATATAAACCGTATTGATCCGGCTGCGCGCAGAGGGCACCAGCCCGAAGATCCGCGTCTGGTTGGCTACCTGCGTCATTTGCGCTCCTATATCCAGCACCAGCACTCCAACCGCCAGGGCGATGATGTGGATTGTCACCGGCAGCTTGATCGGCTCTTCCAACCACAACAAAACGTAGGAGAACGTCAGCAACCCCATCCCAACCGAGATGACCCATCGAGACCCATGCCGGTCGGACAGCCTGCCCGCAAGTGGTGCGACCAATGCTCCCGCCGCGCCGACCACACCAAACGTGCCGGCGACGCCCGCGCCCAGCCCGTAATGACTGTGCAGCACGAAAGCCAGCGTCGTCCAAAAGCAGCTGAAGGACGCAAAGACAAGCGCGCCGACAACGGAGGATTCTCTCAATAGAGGCTGCGTCCGAAAGAGCGTCCATAGCGACTTCATTGCGTCCGCGTAGCGCAATCGTTGCTTCGGGGGCAGTCTGGGCATCACCCTCCCCATCAGCGGAACAAATGCTGCATTCACCACCGCAGCCACCACAAAGACCCATCGCCAGCCATGGATACCGCTCACCCAACCCGCGAAGGTGCGGGCCAGCAGAATACCCAGCAACAGCCCGGTCATGACCGTACCGATAGCCCGGCCGCGCTTTTCATGAGAAACCAGATCGGGCGCAATCGGAAGCGCAACGTGGGTGACCGACGCGAAGAGTCCGAGCAACACACTCGCAGCAATAAGCCAGGTCAGTCCAGGGGCAAGCGCGACCAGCAGAAGCGCAACCGCCTCCGCGCCATACATTCGCATCATCAGCGCGCGGCGCTCCAGCACATCGCCCAGCGGAACGAAGGCCAGCAAACCACACGCGTAACCGACCTGGGTCGCCACCGCGACGAAGCCAACATGGCCAGCCGTAACGCCGTAGGATCGGCCCATCTCCAGCAGAAGCGGCTGGTTGTAGTAGATCGTCGAAACACCCACCGCGCAGGCCAATCCTAGAAAGGGAGCGGTGCGCGTTGTTCTGATTTTAGTAAAGTGGTCATACCAATGCTCTCTTCCAGTGTAGAGCATTGGGTCATATTCGACCAGAGGCCGGAATCGACGTGGAGGCGCTAAACCTTGCCCAACGTCAACTTAGCGATAGTAGCTAACTGCATGAACGACGTGCCCTCATAGATCTTTCCGATCTTTGCGTCGCGATACAACTTCTCGACGGGGTAATCCTTCACAAAGCCCGATCCCCCATAGACCTCGACCGCAAGACTGGCGACGCGCTCAGCGACATGCGACGTGAAGTACTTGCACATCGCCGCCTCGGTCAGAAAGTCGAGCTTCGCGTCCTTCAGCCGCGCCGCGTTATAGACCATCAGTCTCGACGCCTCGATCTCTGTCGCCATCTCGGCAAGTTGAAACTGCATCGCCTGAAACTCCACCAGCGCCTTGCCAAACTGCTTGCGCTCTTTCGCCCACTTCGCCGCATGGCCCCACGCGCCTTCGGCCAGCCCGAGCATCTGCGAGCCTATCCCGATACGACCTTCATTCAAGGTCTCGATAGCGATCTTGTATCCCTTGCCAGGCTCGCCCAACACCTGCGCTGCAGGAACAACGCAGTCATTAAAGATCAGCTCGCACGTACTCGACGCGCGAATACCAAGCTTGTCTTCTTTCTTGCCGAGCGTAAATCCGGGCGCGCCTTTCTCTACCAGAAACGCCGTGATCCCCTTGTACCCTGCCGCCGGATCGATCGTCGCAAAGACGATAAACAAGCCGGCCTCTTTAGCATTTGTAATCCAGAGCTTCTGCCCGTTGAGAAGGTAATCCTCGCCGCGTTTCACTGCCCGCGTCTGCAACGCAAAGGCATCAGACCCCGACGACGCTTCGCTGAGCGCATACGATCCGATGGTGTCTGTCGCAAGGCGTGTCAGATACCTCTTCTTCTGCTCTTCATTCGCCCATCGCACCAGCGCATTGACGCAAAGCGTGTTCTGCACATCTACCATCACTCCTACAGACGGGTCGACCGCGGAGAGCTCCTCGACCGCGAGAATCGCGTTGAAAAACGAGCCCCCTGCCCCGCCGTACTCCTCGGGAATCTCGATCCCCATCAACCCAAGTTCGAAGAGTTTTCGGATAAGCCCGGCGTCCATCTGCTGCGACTCGTCCATGCCTCGCACCAGCGGGGCTATCTGCTCCACGGCAAAGCGTCGAATCGTATCGCGAAAAAGCTGCTCCTCATCCCCCAACTGCGTCAACGCCATCGGTCCAACCTGCTGCGACATCCACTCACCTCAACCCGTATTCAGGAAAAGGTGAGTCTAGCATTTCGGACACACTACTGAATAGCCATTCACTCAACCTGTTGAACGAAGACTACCGGGTCGAAGGTGCACGCGAAAATGAGCAAATCGCTATCCAGCAACCTTCACCAGCCGCCCGCGTCGGCTGACAATCGAGAGTTTCTCGGTATTCAAAATCTTTCGAGCCTGCTCTTTCGCATGGTTTGCCCACGGCCCAACGGGATCAAGTCGCACATAAGCCAGCCAGTGCCGCAACGCCCGTCGACGCTGCCCCTGCCGCTCATATGCCAGGGCCAGATTGTAGTGTGCATCCGCATACTGGGGAACCAGCGCAACAGCTTTCTGGTAGGCAGTCGTCGCCTCAGCCAGTCGCTGCATCTCGTCCAGCACATTGCCCAGGTCAAAGAATGCGAGCGCGTACTCCGGGTCGGCCAGTGTTGCCTGCCGATAAAGCCCTTCTGCTTCTTGAAATCGGCGCAGGTTGTAGTGGATCGTCCCGAGATTGATCAACGCCGGAGCATGCTGCGGTCGCATCACCAGAATCGCCGAGTAGATCTCGGCAGCCTCGTGGATCGTAGCCGGATTTTCCTCCAGCTGCACGGCCCGCAAAAACATCTCTTGAACCTCTGCGGCCTGCCGCAGGGCAGCGTCTCCACTGCCCACGACGCGAAGTTGACGCGCTGGCGCAGTTTCAAAATCAAAGGCAAGCTGCTGCGTCACTGGATCCATCAGCGCGCCGCCATGCCGGAAGCTTAACCGCGATCCACGACGCACAAAACTCGCCTCCAGCAGCGGGTTTCGCACTCCCCGAGCCGCTGCATCGCATCTACCGACGCTCGTATATTTTTTGCAGAAATCTTCGTCGTCGCCTGTAGATCGCGCAGCCTTCGCAGTTGGCCCAACGCTTCAAAGGAATAGTCGTCGTGGGGAGAGATCAGTCCCGCTCGCTCCCACGCCGTCAGCTGGCGTGCCTGCAAGTGAAGGATCCGGATTACGTCTTGACGGCTATATCGGGTCACAGTGGTGTCTCAGTTGGCACCGTCTTACAAGTTCATCCTGCGAACTCTCTCTGGAGTATGCCCTCGAAACCCGCACCAATCAAGACCTAAGTCTCTCAACCCCACCAATAACAGTGGATAACTTGTACCAAAACGGGTTCACTCTATGACGAAGCAAATACGCTCTGAAAAAATAGCTCCCGAACCTTCCAGAACACCGGCCATCAAGTCAGCCTGGGTTGGCGACTCTTGAGATCCTCAAGAAGGCGCTCGATCTGATCCTCTCTTTCCAGAGTGTTCAGTTGATCTTCGAGCGACTGAGCTTCAAGGATCATGTGGCTGGCGGCATTGTTGGCTTCGTTGCGCTGGATACTAGAGCGCAATCGGTTCATGGCAGTCGATCTCTCATGCGACGCAGCGATCGTGCGAGCCGCGTTGGCCTTGCCTACGGTTCGGGCGCGACGCTGCTGGGCGATCAACAACTCGCAAGCCGATCGCGTTTCGGACAGCTTTTGTTGAAGGCGATGGAAGGCGTTGCGAAGAGTTTCAGTCTCAGCATTCTGATCTTCAAGTTGCTGGGCAAAGTTCGCCGTCAGCCGCTGGTTACTCAAACTGCGCTCGAGTGCGGCACGGGCCAGATCGTCCTGCTGTTTCTGGACGGCAAGTTCGGCTTTGCGATTCCACTGGCTCATGGCATCTTCGTGCTCCTTCAGTTTCTTCTGCAAAAGATGCTGATCGGCGATGGCGATGGCGACCTGTGTCTTGACCTGCAGAAGCTGATTTTCCATATCAAGAACAAGTTGCTTTGCGAGCTTCTCAGGATCTTCAGCTCTCTCAATGAGGTCGTTAATATTGGCTCGTAGAAGCGTTCCTACACGTTCGAGCAGTGCCATGGGAGTCCTCCTTTACTGCGGTAATGCGCCGGCGCGAAGAGAGTTCTCCGCGCCGGCTAACGGGTCAGGCCTGTGGACTGTTTCCATCGTCGCGAGGTCTCATCGCTTTGACGTTGGACATCAAATCATGAATGTTCATCCCGGAAAGAGCTTCGAAGAGCGCAGGAACCTGAGCGGCGATCTTCGTCATCTCGCCTGTGATCCTGTTGGCTCCTGTCGCCCCATCGTTCCCAGTTGAAACGATGGTGATCTTGTCAACTTTGCTGAGAGGCTCCGCCATGGCGCGAACAACATCGGCCATATTGGTAATGAGTTTGTCGACGACAGCGGCCTGCGTCCACCCTTGGTAGGCTTCAGCCTTTACATTCATCGCCTTCGCCTCAGCCTCGCCCTTCTGAAAGATGATGTTGGCCTCCGCCTCGCCCTGCAGTTTAGTCGCTGCGGCGCGACCCTCCGCCTCCATCATGATCCGTGCCTTATCAGCCTGAGCAATATTCTCAATGCGCTGACGCTCAATCTCGGAACCCTTGAGGATCGTCGCGATGAGCTCCTTCTCATGACGCAGGATCTCCGCCTCCTGTACCTTCACCTGCTCCTGCTTCTCTACCTGTTGCACGCGGACCTGCTCGGCAACAACCTTCTGTTGCATGACGTTGGTCTGCAGTTCATAAGCTTTGTCGGCCTGAGCCTCCTGACGACGGCTCTGCTCGGTGAACTGCGCCTTCTGGATGTCAAGGTCGCGCTGAGCTTCGGCCTGTTTCGCGAGCGATGCCGTCTCTGCAATCACGCGATCCTGATCAGCGGAGGCCTTGGCGACTGCTGCCTCGCGTAGCGCAATGGCACGACGAATCGCCGTATCACGCTCGGCCTCTGCCGCCGCAATCTCAGCATCGCGGCGGATGCGAGCGACATCGGGACGGCCCATGTTGGTGATGTACTCGTTCTTGTCGCGCACTTCGCGAATGGTGAATGAGATCACCTCAAGCCCCATCTTGCTCATATCGTCCATGCACGTAGAGCGCATCCGTTCGGCCACCATCTCGGGCTCTTTAACAATTTGCTCAACGGTGAGCTGGCCGATGATACCCCGAAGATGGCCCTCCATCACAAGGCGGATAAGGCCTTCGCGCTGGTCAGGAGACTTCGTCAGAAACTGTTCAGCCGCAGTGAGAATGGACTCTTTGTCTGACCGGACTTTGATCTGAGCGACAGCTTCCACAGTCACCGCAACGCCTTGCTTCGTATAGAGATCCTGCTGTGGCGCGACGTCGAAGCTCATCAGCTCCAGCGAGAGCTGACGAGAGTTTTCAACGACCGGAAAGATCACCGCGCCGCCGCCCTTGATGACGCGCGGGCCGCGAAAACCATAGACAATAATCGCTTCGTTGGGGCCTGCTTTGCGAAACATCTTAGCCATGAGAAGGGCTAAAGCGAGAGTGGCGAGAACTACCAGGCCAACAATAATAATGACTGAGTTCGGCATATCGTTCCTTTGTCCGAGACAGACGAGAGAGCGTGTGATGTGCTTGCCTCAAGAGAGGGAAGGAAGGCGGGTGAGTTCCTCGGCAAGTGAGGCCGCCTGTGTCGAAAGAAGATCAGTGAGTTACGGCAGTCCGTTCGTGAGTTCGTCCCAGCGGCGAACGTATGCCACGCCACGGTCATATCGAATGACAACAACCTCCACTCCGCGTTCGATCGCGCTGCCGTCTTCGCTCCGGGCAGCAGCAGCACGACGAGCTCCGGCTTGCGAAAAGATGATTTCTCCCATGCCGTTGCCATCACGAATCGAGTCGCTTACCTGAGCAAGTACGCCGGCCATCTCCGTCTCTTCCGGTGTCAAAACACGCTCTCGAGGAAGAAGCAATTTGAAGAGAACAGCCCAGATGAGCCCGGCTCCAGCGACACCGCTTACTAAGGCGATAAGCAAGACCAGCACACCTCCAAATATGCTGGAGTGGTGCAGTAGATACCCAGCGCCACCAAACCAACAGAGAAACACCGTAATCGTGAAGCCGTTTACCGCAGAGATTCCGGATCCTCGATGCGCTCCGCCGTGTGCCGCATGGCCATGTGCCGCATGACCGATGTGAAAGCGGCCGATGTGCAGATGGGCGAAGCCTCCGACAACGGAGATCAGGCTCAGAACCAGACCGACACAGAAACAGATGAGATAGAAGGAGTCCATATTATTTGGTGCTCCGTTTCGCAGCTCTTTTTGGAGCTGGTTGAGTTGGTATAGCCATCAGCGAGGAACTTTCAGAACGAAGAACCTGAAAGAGGCGGTCCAGTAGCGCAGGTGTCTCGAGAATGCTCTCGATCAGAAGAAAACAGCGCCGTGAATCGCTATGGTTAGCCAGCGCGAGCAGGGCCTGACAGAGTGCGGGGTCTCGACGGAAACGTTCCGCGCCGCCAACCAGCCAGAGGTCGAGCTTGTCTTCGGCGGTGCGTAGGTCAGAGATCAACTCGGAGTGATAGCCCTCGGGATCATCGACCAGGTAGCCGGGATGAACCTTGAAGAACTTTGCCAGCAGCAGCCGCGTCGTATTCGTCAGGTGGGGACGCGTTCCACTCTCAATCTGAGACAGATATGACTGGCTAATTGTTGCTTTGTTTGTCTTTTTGCCCGTGCCATTTTCCTGTTGAATCGCACGGACCAGCTCCTGCTGAGTCATAGCGCGGTTGAGACCGCGGAGGTTGCCCTCAACTTCGCGAAGATAACGGATTTTGTCGCTGAGTTTCATTTGTTATTACAAATCGCAATATTTATATCGCAATTTGTAATAAAAATCAAGAGCGTTCTCAGGAGATTCAGTTCTTGAACACTGCGACCTCCGACAGCGCTTTCGATACCTCAGAGTCGGAAACCCAGCGTATGCTGGCCACATGCTTCGGCCTGCCTGGCGTCTCTCACGTTCATGCTGTCTGCCCGCACTCCTGCTTTACGCCTCCTGCTTCCTCGCATTTTTGACGGGACTGGCCGCCGGACAAGCGCCTGCCGTGCCGCCTTTATCCGCATCTGGAATGAGGATCGAAGGTCTAGGTAAAGCGGTTGCACCCTCGACGGTCCCTGGCGGTTTCATCTGGGCGACGATCCCGACTGGGCCTCGCCATCCTTCGACGACTCTCGTTGGGAACAGCTCACCGCAGAGAGGCCCTGGGGCGAGCAGGGGCACCCCAGTTACACCGGCTATGCCTGGTATCGCCTGCACCTGTCGCTCAATTCTGCACCGGGGAATCAGAGCGACTTCGCCCTCCTTGTGCCGCACCTGGACGATGTGTACGAGATCTACTGGAACGGCAACTCCATCGGCCACAGCGGGAAGTTTCCTCCCTATCCCATCTGGTATCGATCCTCAGACGCACCGATCATCTACCCACTCCGCCCACGGACTCCTGAGTCCGAACCGAAACTCGATCAACAACTTCATGGCACCCTTGCCGTCCGCGTCTGGAAAGCGCCCCTTATGTCAGATGACTCCGGACGATCGGGCGGCTTCGAGCGAGCCCCGTTATCGGTTATCCCGAACCTCTCGCCGCTTATAAAACCACGTTGGACTACCAGTGGCTCCGCGCCAATCAATTCTCTTTCAGCGAATACCTGCTCTACGGAATCGCCGGTCTTCTCGGCTTCCTGTCCTGGCTTCGGGATCGGCAGCAGAGAACTCTTTTGTGGATGACCGGATTCGCCCTGAGCCCGCTCATTCGACTAGCCCTCTACGGAATGCGCATCACCTGGCCGGTGGGTCTATCGAACGCAATAGGACCGCCCGTCTCGTCGATTCGCGACATCTCTCTTTGGTTTCTGCTGCTCTGGCTTCTGCACCTTGACGACAACCTGTCACTCATCCGATTTGTCCGTCGCTTCGCCTTTGTCAGCCTGTCTGTCAGTATTCTCGATGGTCTTCTATCGCTGTTGGATGCCAGCGTGGGATGGTTCTGGATAATTCAGATAGCCGACGCGATTCTCACCGGGATCTACTTCATCACCGCGGGGATACCGCTTGCATTAGTCGCCCTCGCCGTCAAACAGCGACGCCAATTGGATTTGGCTCGCAGGCTGCTTGTCATCGCCGCGTTTCTCTGGGGCATGATTCAGGTTGTGCAGGGGTTAGCTCCCCAGGGAAGTCGCTTCACACACTGGACCCTTGCCGATAAACTGCGCCAGCCCCTCTTCCACATCTATGGCAATGCAGTGTCGTTGCCTACGCTCACCGGGATCTTCCTGCTCGTCGCTCTGCTCTACGCCGTCTATCGCACTTCCATGGACGACCGCCGTCGTCGGAGCCTTCTCGAGCAGGAGATGAGCAGCGCCCGCGAGCTCCAACAGGTGCTCATCCCCGAAACATTCCCGTCGATTCCGGGCTTCGGAGTTACCAGCGCCTATTGTCCTGCGCTTGAAGTTGGCGGAGACTTCTTTCAGATCATTCCCCTCGATGGCGATTTCACCCTTGTCATTCTTGGCGATGTCAGCGGCAAAGGCATCAAGGCTGCCATCGCGGTCTCACTCATCGTCGGACTGGTGCGCGTCCTGGTAGAAAACACGCAAAGCCCCGCTCAATTGTTGACCGAGTTGAACCGACGATTGTGTGGTCGCTTGCAAGGCGGTTTTGCCACCTGCGTGACTCTGCGCATTGATCCTCACGGCGACTGCACTCTGTCCAGTGCGGGCCACCCACCTCCCTACCTCAACGATCGAGAGTTAGCCATCCCCGGTTCGTTCCCGCTCGGCCTCTTTCCTGCCGTCACCTACGAGGAGAGCCGCATACGATTGCAGCTTAAGGATCACCTCGCGCTCTACACCGATGGATTGCTCGAAGCCCGCAGCAAGACCGGCGAACTCTACGGCTTTGAGCGAATAAGCGACCTCTTCGCAACACTCCCGGACGCCGCCCGAGCCGCAGAAGCCGCGGTACGCTTTGGCCAGGATGACGACATCACTGTCGTCACCCTGGTCCGCGTACCCATCGGAAAAGAATCGACCGGCAGCCCAGTAGACACTCGAATAATCTAGCTACGAGTCGCCCGACGAGCTATCGTCGGCTCGCCGAATCGTGTCCTTAAGCACATTTCTTTTCTCGTCAAAAACTTTCTCTGTTCCCTCTCTCACTTTCTTCGCAATGTCGGTCCATACCGGGTTGATCGTCTTGAGATCCACCTCTTCCTTCTCTAGGGCTTCCTCAAACTCCTCAGCCTTTATCAATCCATTCGTGTAACTCGACATCTTCTTCACGATCTCGAACGCCGAAGCAATCACGACGCCGACATCATCTTTATGCTCATCTGACACGCCTTCGTAGACTTCTTTTTTGTGCTCGTCGATCCACTGAAACACGATCGGAATCACAACCTCGCAAACCCATCGGTTGTAAGCGTCCAACCCTTCAACTCCCGCAATCCAGGATGGGTGCATCCCCCAATCCGGATAAGCCCCGCACAGTCCATCTCCGTTACATTTCTTCACAATATGCTGAGTGGTCCATTTATTAAGGTTTGACATACCCTCTCCTCGTTATTTGGTTCATCTCTAATTGAATTGAGATACAAGGGCCCACAACCCGAAGAATTACTGCCACAACTCATCCGTCGAAACCGTGCGACCTGGAATAGATACGGAGCCACTTCGATCACAAAGCTAAGGTGCAGTGTTTATAGCATTGATTCAAGCACCGCTGCATATTTTCAGCTTCGCGCCTTTGCCATGCCCCCGCGCCAACATCTAAGGAAAGACGTCCCGCCCATTTTGTTCTTTTCAAGAAAAGGATGTATCTAGTCATCCCAACACCGTTACGCTCGCTGCAGTCGTCGACCGAAGACGACTCTGGTCGCTCACTCGGTGCAGTCATCCAGTCAAGCCGAACCCACAACGTCCTCCGGCAGAAGGACGACCGATATCTAGATTTGAAAGTAATCGAGCCGCTGATCTACTGACTACCAATTTGCCATTCGCAAATATAAGTTATTGATAAATAAGGGAAATCTGTTGCGAACGCCCGGAACACGAGAAAGCTTCCTAGATCCCTCGGCCTGCAGATCGGCGCGATGCCAGCTTAGCTAATAATTTTCAGCTCAACGCGTCTGTGATAAGTCGCCAATTCACTTCGTCTCGATTCGCGCTATCCACGAAACGAACAGCCTTTATGCACACCTCCCCGACATTTTGACGAAATAGAAGGTCATCATCGTTCTTCCGGTGTTCGTAATGCCATGCAGCACGTCTGCATTTCTTCGATTCATATCATCACCTCTCAACGGATCTATCGGTTCAATCTTTGCGGATACCCTTTCGTGGAGGCAGTAGAAGACAACGCGCCAGATGACTCACTGCCGTCGACGACGTCTGTCCAGACGCCGCCTGTCGCGGCGCTGTTCAGCATCGCTCCCAGCACACATGCTGTGCGAGTGGCGTCGGCAAACGTGCACAGCGTGGCGGGCCGATAGGAGGCGCTTCCAGAGCGAATGACGTCGTAAATATCGCGGATCACGTTAGCAAACGCATCCGCCCAGCCCTCCTGGTGGCCGGCCGGCAGGTGCACGTACGGGCGGGCAGCCGCGGACAGCAGGGCAGGGTCCTTAGTCACGATAGTGTTTGCCGCGTCATGCCGACCGATCCAGAGCTCGTTCTGCTGCTCCTGTTGCCAGCGCAGTGAGGCAGTGCGACCATTGAGCTCCAGCTGCAGATCGTTCTTATGTCCGGGTAGTACCTGACCCACTCTGAGGGAGCCCCTGGCGCCGTTGTCGAAGCGCAGCAGCACGGTGGCAAGATCCTCGCCATGAACGGTGATTGGCGTCCGTGTGGCATCGGACGAACGAGCGAAAGCCTCGCTTGAACCGCTCGCCGCAAAGCGGGTTCGCACCACCGTCGTGAGTTCAGCAAGCACGCTCACAATGCGGAGGCCAGAGACGTGCTCCGCAAGATCGCACCAGTGCGAACCGATATCGGCCAGCGCCGAACTAACACCGCCTTTGACCGGATCCATGCGCCAGGAGTACACATTGGCATCGGTCATCCAGTCCTGCAGGTACTGGCCGTGAACGGAGACGAGTTCTCCGGCTTCCCCGGCAGCGATGCGGGCACGTGCCTCCTGCACCATGGAATTGCCGCGGTAGTTGAAGGTAACCGCGTTGATCACGCCAGCCGCGGCAGCTGCGTCGCGCAACTGGGCGCATTCAACGGCCGTCATTGCTAGTGGCTTGTCGGTGATCACATGCTTGCCCGCGTGCAACGCAGCCAGTGTTACGGGAACATGGAGGTAGCTGGGGGTGGTGTTGTGGACCACGTGGATCGATTGATCGTTCACCAACTCTTCGAAGGTCGCGTAGCTGCGGTCGACTTTCAGTTCTTCCGCTTTGCGCTGTGTGGAAGCAAGCGTTGACCCAGCAATGGCAACGACATCGACATCGCCAAGTCGGCGCACCGCGTCGATGTGATGCTGCGCTATGAACCCCGGTCCCACCAAGCCCATCCCTATGCGTCGTCCCATCACGTTCTTCCCTTCATCTCCCTTTGACCGCTCTTCCTGTGCAGACCATCTCGCAAGGATACCCTCCCTACTCACTCATCACTCCGCGCGCGTAGCGTACACACCTTTTACTTCGTCTGTCGAGCGCCCGGTGCCCGGGTAATCGCAGTCGATATAGAGCTCTACCGGACTATGTGCGCTGACGAGGAACTCGAGTACTTGCTGCATGTGCGCATCACCAGTGCCAAAGGGAACGCTGCCTCCACCGGAGACGGCGTCTTTCAAGTCGATTGACGAGATGCTATTGAGGTGCTCCTTGATGAACTCGAGAGCGGATACACCTGCCTTTGTCAGGTCGCCGAGGTCTGGATCGGCTCGCAACCGTGGCGATGCCCGCAGTTGCAGCGCCAGAATCCGCTGATCTGAAACCTGAATGCCAACGAGCAAGCGGTGCCGCTCAGCCGCGGCCGCGACAAGATCAGTCTGAGCTTCCGGCAGCCGGGTGTTGACCACGGTGGCGCCCATGGTTTTCGCCATCAGAAACACACGATCAACCTCCTCGGCAGAACCCCCAAGTGGCGTGGCGTATGCGCGAATCGTGAAACCTTGCTGCTCGAACCGCGCGCGCAGCGCTTCGAAGTACGCCATCGGCACAGAAAGCCGCCATGCCGTGCGGGCTTCGGATTTGCGCTTCTGCTCGTCCCGGTCCTGCGCTGTCGGGGCTTTTGCGGCCCCGCCTAGCATGGAAGCGAAATCGGGATCGAACTCTTCAGGCTCAGCGTGACTAAACAGAAGCTGGCAGTCCCGCATCCCTGTTTCTTTCATGACGCTTAAGATCGCTGGGATTGCCTGGTCACGCTTCAGCGCCCGCAAACTCCACGTATTCAATCCTAAGGGCGGGACTCCTGATGGGGTCGCAAAGCCCGATGGACAAGCATTCCGGACAGGGAAGACCCACTGAGCGACGTTAACGTGTCGACCGGTGCAAGTCCCGCGAGCAAGCTAGGCTTGAGGGAGAAGGCAGCCGCCGCAATGGGAAGGTTGCACAGAAGCGCTTTGGAAAACTTGCGTCGCGAGAAAGCCATCGTATCTCCTGAATAGCTGCGGGGCCTGCGGGGAAGAGGTGCGATAGGTCGCTCTACTGGCCGAGTTCCTCGAGGTATTCGACCTCGAGCGCAGCCATGCAACCTGCACCGGCAGCGGTGATTGGCTGGCGATAACGCCTCTCCTGCACATCTCCGCAAGCATACACGCCATGTAGCTGCACACCCTGCCGAGTCGTAACAACATTGTGTTCCGTTTTCACGTAACCATCGTCGTCAAGATCTATCTGGCCTCTGAACATATCGGGCATTCGGTTCGTGGCCAATTCCGAGAAACATGAACTGGACTTCCAACTCCGAGTGTTCCCCTGTTTTTCGATCCAATAACCTAAGTCCACGGACTGCTTTCTCCTCAACGCCGAGTAATGAAGCTTATTTCCAAACGCCACAAGCCTGCCATTTGCTGTCCGTTGGTGACGTCCCACAAGCACGGTGCGGAGGCATGCATTACGTTGCAGTTCTCTCATACCCTGAAAAATGCCATAGAGAGAAGGTCATGTGACTGTGTTAGTTAGGCCGGATTGAGCCAATCTCATTCTGTCTTTGGCCTGTGATATGGTTGGTCCCCTGGAGGTTTGGGGTGCCGGTAATCAGTACAACGCCGAGTGTGGATCTGACGAGCCGGTACATATCCTGCTCGGCGCCTACGCTCTCGATTTCCCGTTTTCCGACGCTCCGGTGCAGCCGGAAGAAGTTAGCAACTCTAGCGTATCGACAGCGGCTTCGGTCATAACAACTCACATTTGGCAGCAAAAGCCTCATGACGGGTTAGCTCCAGCCTGATCCTACGGTTCGGCAACACCGCTTCTGTTTCATTATCCTTCGCCTTCAAAATAGCGCAATCCCAGGCAACCAGTCGTATTCATCAAATACATCGACCAAACAGGATCGCGTAAACAATTGGCAGGATCAGGGAAGCCCCGGCCCCCGTAACTCGTTAGGCTTGGCAAGGTAAGAAGAAAGGCAAGAACATGAGGAAGTCGATTACGGCTTTGGCCCTCTTGCTCATTTCGGCGGTGCTAACTGGCGCGGCTGCTGCCCAGACGAGCGCACCGCAAATCACGATTACCCCGGCAAGTGCGCAAAAGGTGATTGCAGGCGCCCCCGATCGCTTTACTGGTTCTGTCCGTGTCCAATCGCTCTTCGATGCGACTGATCCGAGCCGGACAAGCGGTGGAGCGGTCACATTCCAACCGGGTTCGCGGTCCGCGTGGCACACACACCCCTTGGCCAAATTCTGATTGTGACGGACGGCGTGGGCTGGATACAGCAATGGGCCGGTCCCGTTCAAGTGATCCGCAAGGGCGATGTTGTTTGGATTCCGGCTGGTGTGAAGCATTGGCATGGAGCCACGCCGACCACCGCGATGACACATATCGCTGTACAGGATAGCCTCAACGGCGTCGCGGTTAATTGGCTCGAGCAGGTCACGGATGAGCAATATCAACATCAAGTCAGCAAGTAAGACAACAATATGGAGATCTGAAGATGAACATTTCATTTGAGAACAAAGTTGCACTCGTGACAGGAGCTGCGTCCGGTCTGGGCTTTGCTACAGCCAAGGCGTTTGCGGAAGCGGGTGCGTCCGTGGTGCTGGCAGACTGGAATGAGAAAGAAGTGCAGGCTGCGGCCAAGAGTCTAAGCGGTAAGGGGCACAATACACTGGGCATCCGCTGTGACGTATCGGATGACTCCCAGGTTGAAGCGATGGTGAAGCAGACAGTTGACACCTTTGGTCGGCTTGACGCAGCCTACAACAATGCCGGCGTCCAAAATGTGTTGGCCGAAACAGCAGACTCTCCTCGCGATGATTACGACCGCGTTATGGGAGTCAACCTGCGCGGCGTGTGGAGCTGCATGAAGTTTGAACTACAGCAGATGCGCAAACAGGGCAGTGGCGCAATCGTGAATTGCTCTTCGCTGGGTGGTCTTATTGGCGGTGCGCAGCGCGGCACGTATCACGCCGCTAAGCATGGCGTGATCGGCTTCACCAAGAGCGCCGCTCTTGAATATGCAGCGCGCGGCATTCGCGTAAACGACGTGTGCCCGGGAATGATTGAAACGCCGATGTTCGACAAGATGATCGCGGAAGGTCAGGGAGAAGAGTTGAAGCATATGCTGAAGACCTTCGTCCCGATGGGCCGCATGGGCAAAGCCGAGGAGATCGCCGATGCCGTCTTGTGGCTCTGTAGCGACGCGGCCAGCTACGTGACCGGTCAATCGATCTCGGTCGATGGTGGCTATGTGATGCGCTAGAGGTATATAGGTATGCGTGGAACTGTACTTCACGGAAGGGAGAACGCCCGACTCGAGGAGGTTTCCAACCAATCGTCAGGGCGTGACGTGAAAGGCGGCAGAAGCAATACTGATATCGAAACGGGGAGATCGCAAGTATGAGTTCTTGGCCGAAAGATGAATTGAAACAAATCGCCGAAACCGACGATCTGTATATCTCACCGTTCCGGGAGGATGGCGTCACGTACGGTACTCCGACCTGGATTTGGTCGGTTGTCGTAGACAACGGGCTGTATGTGCGAGCGTACAACGGCACATCTTCGCGTTGGTATAAGGCCGCGATGCAGCAAAGGCGTGGCCGAATCAGAACCGCGGGGAAAGCTACGGACGTTACATTCGCGCCGGTCGAAGACGGACTAATCAACCAGCAGATCGACGACGCTTATCGGGCAAAGTACAAGAACAGCCGATATCTTCCCCCGATGATCGGCAGGCAGACCCGTTCCGCCACAGTGAAGATCGAACCCCACAACACCTAAGAAGACCATCAACTGTTCCAGCCCGAGTTGTCGAAGGCATGGAGCCCTAATAACTGGAGATAAGATCTTGGACATCAAAAGAGCTGGAACGCAGGCATCCGGCAAGGGGCCGGCAGATTGGTTCACCGGAAACGTGCGCATCGATCCACTGTTTCAAGCGCCTGAACCGGCGCTCGTGTCGGGCGCGAGTGTGACGTTCGAGCCAGGCGCACGGACAGCGTGGCACACTCATCCCCTTGGTCAGACACTCATCGTAACAGGAGGCGCAGGTTGGGTGCAGTTGGAAGGCCAACCGATCCAGGACATCTGTCAGGGTGATGTCATCTGGTTTGCACCCGGTGAGAAGCACTGGCATGGAGCGACTTCTAAAACAGCTATGACCCACATCGCTATCCAGGAAAAACTCGACGGAAAGGTGGTCGATTGGATGGAGCACGTTACAGACGAGCAGTATCTCAAGGATCGCGGATAGTAACGGCAGTGCTTGACCGGATGAAAGAGGAATATCCGCTCTGCTTTTCCTAACGCGACAGTACAGTGAATGATCGCCCGTCGATCAAGTCACTTGTTCCGAACAGCATTTGCGGTTGGTGATCAGCGCCACGACGCAATTGTCTGGCGTGAGAAGTCCTTTTTCGCTACGCTTCGATGTTCCGTTATTTTGAGACATATCGTTTCTCCGTTGGCTTAGTAAAGTTGCATTTTCAAAATCGCTCGTTGTAGTCGTTTGTAATGTCCATGTCTTCGCAACCATTGCGCCTCCGAGCAAAGGCGCAGTGACCCGGCGATACTAGCAACGCTGGGGAGCGAAATAAATTACATGGTGCTGTAAGCCATCCTGGGATTTATCATTCGCGGACCAAGGTCCATTGCGGACGGTGCATTCGTGCAGGATGCAGCTCTTAGTGCGTTGAACCACACGGCAACTTTTGCCATTTAGGTCGGAGTGTGATGTTGAGAAAGGCGAACGCCAAGTGCTTTGGGAAATCGCCGGATACTGGCATTTGGTTCACATGATCTGGATCGAGGCACCTAGGACATGGCGGGCGGTCAGGAACTCGAGAAGTACCGCCGCGATAAGTACAATTAGTGGCGCAGACATGAATACAAGTCGAAGGGACTTTCTCAAAGTCGGTGCGGGTGCTGTGGCTGCGATATCCGGCGTTCCGGGTATCGGGGAACGAACACCAGCGCCAGCAGGGGAGGCGCCAGACATGATTTATCGGAAATTTGGAAGCACGAATGCGCACATTTCCGCTATCGGGCTCGGTGGTCATCATCTCGGCGATTTGCCGACCCTGGACGAGGCAGTGCAACTCATCCACGAGGCGATCGACGCGGGCATTACTTTCTTCGACAACGCCTGGGAATACTACAACGGCAAAACTGAGACCATCCTGGGCAGAGCACTCAGAGACGGGCGCCGCGAAAAAGTTTTCCTGATGACGAAGGTTTGCACTCACGGACGAAGCGCGAAATTAGCCATGCAGATGCTCGAAGATTCGCTGCGTCGCTATCAAACCGATCACCTCGATCTCTGGCAGATCCACGGCATCGTCTACGACAACGACCCCGAATTGGCCTACGCTCAAGGCGGCGTCCTGGAAGCATTCGACCAGGCAAAAAAAGAAGGAAAAGTCAGATTCGTCGGCTTCACCGGTCACAAGGATCCCGCATTTCATCTCAAGATGCTCGAACTCGGTTATCCATTTGACTCAGTGCAGATGCCGCTCAATCCCTTCGACGCCAACTACCATAGCTTTGAGAAGCAGGTCTTGCCCGAGGTGAATCGGCGAGGCATGGCCGCGCTGGGCATGAAGAGCATGGGTGGTACCGCCTGGGGGATAAAAGCCGGCGTCGTCAAGGCTGAGGAGATGTTGCGCTACGCGATGAGCCTGCCCGTCGCGACCACAATTTGCGGCATGGACTCGCTCGACGTGCTCCATCAGAACCTGGGCGTCGTGAGCAGCTTTCAGCCGATGACTGAGACCGAGATGGCAGCGTTGCGCGCTCGTTGCGCGCCGACGGCCGCCGATGGCCGCTTTGAGCCATACAAAGTATCGCTGCGGTATGACAACCCGATGACCCGCATGCCTCATGGATTCCCCTTCGACCACACGCAACGAGAGGTCACAGAGATGCTCGCCAATGCCGACGGCCCCTGGTTAGTGCCGGAGACAACCCCGGAGACCTCGAGGAGATGAACGATGACAGGGCAAATGACAAACAGCAGCTCTCAACAGATTCCTCGCAGGCCGCTCGGAAAAACTGGCGAACAAGTCTCCATCATCGGTCTTGGCGGATATCATCTCGGGGCAGTGCAATCGCGCGAGTTGGCCGTGCGCTTGGTTCAGGAGGCGATCGACGCGGGAGTCACTTTTCTCGACAACGCATGGGAGTACAACGATCACCGTAGTGAAGAATGGATGGGACTTGGTTTGCAGGGAAGGCGAGATAAAGCTTTCCTGATGAGCAAGGTTTGCACCCACGGCCGAGATAAGAAGGTAGCCATGCAACAGTTGGAGGAGTCCCTGAAGCGGTTGGGAACCGATCATTTGGACTTATGGCAGATCCACGAGGTCGTCTACGAAAACGACCCGGACTTGCATTTCGCAAAGGGTGGTGTAGTCGAGGCGCTGGATGAGGCGAAACAGCAGGGCAAGGTTCGCTTTGTTGGCTTCACCGGACATAAGAGCCCGGCGATACATCTCAAGATGCTCGCACATGATTACGCTTTCGATACCGTGCAACTGCCGCTCAACTGTTTTGACGCGACCTACCGTAGCTTCGAGCAGCAGGTGCTTCCTGAACTTCAGCGGCGAGGGATTGCAGCGCTTGGCATGAAGAGCCTCGGGGGTGACGGCCAGCCGATCGTATACGGCGTCGTGAGAGCGGAAGAGGCGCTGCGTTACGCAATGAGCCTGCCAGTCGCGACCACAATTTGCGGTATCGACTCGCTGGACGTGCTGCAACAGAACGTGAAAATTGCCCGCGGCTTCAAACCGCTGACGTCTCAGGAGATGCATGAGCTTCGTGTGAGATGCAGACCTTCTTCGGGGATGGCCATCTCGAGCTGTACAAAACAACAAAAAATACGACGGTAGAGTTGGCCGAGAACAGCATGGCTATCCGCCGCCGGAACAACTCCCGCTTTGAGCCGACCAGTGAAGTACTTCACATCTGGGCGAGATGCAGTATCTAGCGATGGGAGCCGATGAAGTCTGCGTCCGCATCGCCGCCTCTGGACTGCCCCGGGGATTTGTCAAGAAGCGTCAAGACGCCGTTGGATTCGGGAGGCCGTGGCTTTCCCCACTGGAACTCTACCGCTTTGGCCTTCGTTTGGGAGTAATGAGTGGTGATCGGTGGAATAGTGCTAAATCGACAGCACCCCTCTACTAAAGGCATGTTTCCAAATCAATCGTCGCATTGATGGCATTATTGTGCCAGCCGACTATTCATGCGGACGATATCAAATGATCAAACAGCGATTGGATCAGGGTGCGCGTGCTCTTTTGAGAGAGTTCTGCGCCAAGGATTCTCTGGGTGACTGCCAGACCGTGAGCAAGATTGATGATGACCGTGATGAAATCATCCGGCTTCAGTTTCGAAGTGACTTCGGGAGATCGTAGGAGGTCCCTGACAAGCTCGCCTCCGTCGCGAATCTGCTGTCGATGCACTTCAACAAAGCGTTGTCGGATACACTCGCTTCGGAGAGCTCCGGCCTCGAATTCAGCACGGAGCACGATCCAATCATGGTCCGTCATCAGGTCGGCAATGGCGTCCCGCATTTTTTCAGCCGCTTCTTGCCTGAAGGCTCTTCGTTGAGCAAAGAACGAAGGAAATTCAGGTGAAGCGCCTGCTCCTCTTGGAGTACAGCGAGGAACAGCTCTTCCATGCCATCGAAGTTGGAATACAAAGCGCCCCGGGAATAACCGGCATCCTCGGCGATCTTCTCCGCCACCGCCCCACCAAGCCCGTAACGCAGAAAGTGCCTACGCCCCTCGGCGATCAACATAGCACGAGTCTGCGCTCTGCTCTCCTCGCGCGTAAGCCGTTTCCTCGGTTTTGCGCTTCTCACAGGCATTCTACTCCTCTCGGTAGGCACAAATACGATGCATCGACTGGTCCCAAAGAGACGTATGCTACTACCGCGAACGTCTGAATCGAAGTTGCGCCACACGATCCTAAACGCAATGAACACTCTGCATCCAGATACCAAGATAACTTATTTTCTGGAGGTCTTACCTGGACAGCCATTTCCTGGAAGGATTCGGTTGAACCGGCCTTACACCCCAAAGTCCATCACGCGAGATTTTAGGCAACTAAACAATCGAACGAGGGAAACCACAGCTGTGACCGCAATCTCCATGATTGCGAGAGGCCAGGTATGCCATTTGCGATATCTTCCAGGTCGGCTTTCATTCTGGTTTTCACATTGCTTCCTCCGTTCACCTTGCGAGCGGAGACGAGAGAATCGCAATTGCCCGCGGCCTGCTGAAAACTGAAAGGCGGTCAGAGGTGCGCCCATCCCCGGCGTATCAGCGTTACGCCGAATCCGACGCACACAATTGCTGTTACGCGCATCGTTGGTACATATAGCGATCCCAGCCATGCCATGTAAGAAGAAAGCGCAGACTGTCCAGACTTTATACAAAGGCCCCAGATCCCGAAGGCCATGCAGATCAAGCCCAAAACGAAGCAGATCCACTGCTCAACAATCCTGGCGGGTGGAGCGCCTTGCCGTTCGGTCCCTTCCTTCTTCCACGTCCTCCGTCCGGCACTCGATGCGTCGCGGTCGAGGTATCCAGCATCTGCGCGCAGACTGTCGGGGCCGCGATCGAAGACTTGAACTGGATATTTGTCTTTGGTCGGCAATGTTCGGCTTGCGCCTGAATGAGCCATCGTGGCACCTCTTACGCAACAACTCTTACCCTAACATACAATACGATTTCAAATACATGCTGTATATAATATGAATCCATATAGCTTTGGGATACATCGTGTATCCGTAGATCCAGATATTTCCGCCACAGAGAGGAAACCGAATAGTGGCGAAGGTAAGCACCAGCGAGCAATGGAAGCCAAAGGCCAACCCGTGGCTGATCGCGGCGACGGTTGCCTTGGCTGCATTCATGGAGGTCCTCGACACCTCCATTGCCAATGTCGCCCTCCCCACATTGCCGGCGACCTCGGCGCCAGCACTGATCAAGGGACCTGGGTCCTCACCAGCTATCTGGTCTCCAACGCGATCATTCTGCCAGTGGGCGCATGGGCCTCCAGCGTCATCGGCCGCAGAAACTTCTTTCTGCTGTGCATCACCATCTTCACGGTCGCAAGCTTTCTTTGCGGTATCGCCCCGACGCTCCCGGTTTTGCTCCTGGCACGCGTCCTTCAGGGTGTCGGGGGTGGCGGCCTCCAGCCGATGGCGCAGGCCATCATGGCGGATTCCTTCGAAGAAAAAAGCGTGGCCAAGCCTTCGCGCTCTACGGTCTTGTGGCAGTGCTTGCGCCATCCCTTGGGCCGACGATCGGCGGTTGGATCACCGACAACTACTCCTGGCGATGGATCTTCTACATCAATCTGCCGGTTGGCATACTCGCGTTCTTTCTGGTTAGCCGTCTGGTCCAGGATCCGCCGTGGATCAAAGCCGATCGTGCCAATCTCAGGAAACTGGACTACATAGGCCTCGGATTGCTCACAGTCGCCATGGGCGGCATGCAGGTCATGCTCGATAAGGGGGAAGAGAACGACTGGTTTGCCTCTAACTTCATCCGCATCTTCTGCCTTCTATTCGTGGCGGGTATGACCGGCCTGATCTGGTGGCAGTGGCGGGCTAAGAATCCCATCATGAATCTACGGCTATTCAAGTACAAGAATTTCGCTATCTGTTGTTTCCTCATGATTCTGGTCGGCGGCGTCCTGAATGCCGCAACCGTACTTGAGCCCCAGTTCCTGCAGCAACTGATGGGCTACACGGCAACCCGCGCCGGAGAGGCGCTCGCAGGCGGAGGACTTGCCCTGCTCGTCATTATGCCCCTTGCAGGAATAGCTACCGGCAAATTTCCTGCGAGAAACATGGCTGCATTCGGTTTCGTCTGCTTCGCGGGCGCGTTCTATTACACATCCACGCACTTCACACTCACAATGACCTTCGGCTTTGCCTCGTGGTTGCGAATTCTTCAGATGTTCGCGATTCCTTTTGCCTTCATCGCCATTACCACCGCCGCTTATGTCGGGCTTCCAAAGGAGGCGAGCAATCAGGTCTCCGGGATTATCAATTTCGTTCGGAACGTTGGCGGCAGCATCTTCATCGCCATCACTGGAGCGATCGTCACCAACCGTTCTCTCTTCCACCAGGCGCGTCTGCAGGAGTCCATGCAGCCCGGCAATCCCGCCTTCGTCAACCAGGTCAACGCGCTTACCTCCTACTTTGGCGGTAGCGGCAAAGGGCCCGGGCCCGGCCACATGGCACAAGCTGCTATTTATCAGCAACTCAATCAGCAGGCTGCTGCGCAGGGTTATCAGGACATCTACCGTCTGCTCTCTTGGATGGCAATGGGCATGGTGGTATGCGCCTTCATTCTGAGCAAGAACAAGCCTGGACAGGGCGCCCCTGCAGGAGAAGCAATGCACTAGCAACAAAATCTAACCATCAGATCATTACCGCCGCGCGAAATTGTATTTCTAAAGGCTCCGAAATGGTGTCAGAGGCAAAAAACTGACGGACGTTATTCCAACCAGGAGATAGGTTCCATGTGTGATAAAAAAACTAACTCGATTGTTCACGCTCAGAAGGAACCTGTCGAACTGGTTGCCGAGTTCACGATGAAAGCGGAGAGGGAGTTGGCAGCCTTTTACGAGGCAGTATTCAGACGATATGGCTTAGAGGAAGCGAGGATGGCCGCACAGGACTGGATCGAAGAATTGGAGACGATGGACTGGCCCGCCGCGTGGGCCTTTCCGAACTGGCGTCATGTGACGATCGCCGCGGCTGATTGCTTTGCCTTCAGAATCATCGACCATTCTTCAAGCCGATGAGGACCGACCGACCTCCCATCCGCGCTTAGAGTTGATGATGAGCAATGCGGAATTCAAGTAGTCACCGGGATTGGTAATGAGAAGCGCCCATGTCATCAGGAGCGATTATCGGTTGATGACAAATCCCCGAGTCACTCCTCGACGATCAGACGCCTATCCGTACTTCACGAAAACGGGTTATGAGAAACTTCGACCTTGAACTTGTCGCAGATCGGACTTCAAGGGAACTTAGTGGCTCGCACAATGGTGGGTTTTCCGTTTGTGACTTGAAGATACAGAAAATCATGGCCTCCCAAATAGCACATCGCCGATCCAATGAAGTTCGGCGGCATTTCATAGAAACCTTCAGCTTCACCGCTTACAGGGTTGACCATCAACCAGGTCTGGGTTACCGGACCAAAGTACAGCCCCGACGGTTTGTCAGATCCGCTTGCGCTTGCTGAGGCACTGGCGGCCGCAGTGTCGGGATGCGCAAACTCAACAGCAATATGAGCGTCTCCAAATTCAAGGCCTACGATCCAAGAGTCCAGACTAGGTTTTGGAAGCCGGAAGGTTTGGATCAGATCTCCACGAGGGCTGAATTCGCTAATTGCGGAGCCAGTGGTAGCGACGAAGGTGTGAAGTCTACCTGTAGCAATGAAACTCTCAGAGCGGAAGAACAATGGATTGATCGGTTCTCCAAGCACCTCCTGCCGAAGGACTCGCCCGTCAGGAGCGAGCCATACAAGGAGAGGTGCCTCCTTGGCGACAACTGAAGTCTTGCCCACCGGGATAGAACCGGCGACCATCAAGTTTCCTTCGGGAAGGACTGCAAAGGAATGCACGTGGAAGTATCGGGGCAGTTGAAGGGTGGTACGTCTCACCTCCTCGTTGGAGGTCGAAAGTTCGATCAATCGATGATCACTCGCCTCCGAGAAGATGGCGTACAGCGCACCCTCGTAAGTGACGGAATAGTGCCACTCGCCATGCTTGCCGAGATCAGTGGGCAGGCGGGCCTGGTCTAGGTGTTGACCGTCGGCGGAGGCGCGAAGGATATTACCATTTGCAATCTTCCGCCCTAACAGATCGAAGAACACATCTCCTCGGCCATCGCATTGAGTGGAAGTGAAGGAGAAGGGAGCCGTTGAAATGGAATAAGAGTCCTGATGATTCAACACGATTGTTGGTAGGGCCTGACCATTAGGTTGCTGTCCAAGCAACACAGATGCCGAGTGCCAGATTAGTAGAGCGAGGGTAGGTGAGGAGAAATGCGTTAACACCATGAGATGACCTCACGATTCTTTTATAGTGTGAGGTTAAAGCAGATCAATCCCCATGAACGAAGGTCTACGTCGTGGAAGCGTGGCTTTCGGCGACTTCGGCCGTCGGCCTCCAAGGGACGCGAGTTCGCGGCTTGGATGGGCCTGGTGCCCAAGCAGCACTCGACAGGCGGCAAGGCGAAACTATATGGAATTACCAAGCGCGGCAACCTCTACCTCCGCAAGATCTTGATCCATGGTGCTCGTGCGTGGTGTCGCGATCGAAGCGAGACTGCATCGCGATGGGTGCATGGATGACGGCGCTGGAGATGCGAGCGCCGCGTAACCTGCTGATCCTTGCTATGGTGAACAAGCTGGCGCGGATCGCGTGGGCGGAGCTCTCAACCGGCCAGGACTATCGGACTGTTCCGAATGCGATCTCTGCCTAGCCAAGCGTAACAACGATCGATTCCAAGCTCTCCCACCAAGGTCTGCACAGGCGAGTGAAGATGAAAGAACAGTCACAACGGCTTGCCTGAAAACTGTTTTCCGATGAGGCACTCACACGACCGATCGGTTTCGAAGGAAAGGCACGCGGCGTATCTCATCCTGGCCAGGAGAAATACATCTCCACACAAATGCCGGATACATTGACGCAGACTTTCTTCCTCTCAACACTTTTCCCTTGCGGTCAGACGGCGGACCATACATTCCGGCAAGTTCGAATTTTTCCGGCACTCGCCAAACAAGGGACCGCGACCGTCGAGGCCGTCAACCCTCGTCGGCGCCGAACAGAAGCTGCTTCCGATCTCCCCGAACCTCAAACTCTATTGCGCCCGCCACACCTTGGCCACTGACATGCTCGCTGAGGGCATGAATCTAGCTGAGGTCAAAGAGCTGATGGGGCACGAGGATGTGAAGACCACCATGAAGTATCTGCACCCCAATACCAGTAGGTCAGCTGCTGTCGTCAACAAGAGGAATCACTCGAAGTCGCTGCACCTGCTGGAGGCAACAGGCTAAACAGACTCCCACAAAAACTCCCACAGTCGTTCCGTGGGAGGTGAAGAAAATAGCTGTAAGTGATTGGAGGAAATGGAGCCGATGAGCGGAGTTGAACCGCTGACCTACTGATTACGAATCAGTTGCTCTACCAACTGAGCTACATCGGCCTGTCCTTCTATTCTAGCGGCTTCGTGGCCATCCCGCCAAATCTCTGTTTCTCGTCCTTATCAACTCGCGCCACAAGCCCAGCGCGCGCGACCGCCTCGTCGGGGTCAACCCGCAAGATGTTGATTCGCAATCTCAATGAAATTGCTCGCAAGGACACTCTCCGCTCCCACCTTGACGCCGAGATCAACCGAAGTCCGGCACGCCGCCTTCACCTCTCGATACACAGCCCCTGGCATCGCAACCCTTCCAACACAGGCTGGTGCCAGCGACACGCCGAGCCCGGCAGCCACCAGACGCACTAGCGTCAACCACTGCGGCGCATCCTGAACTATGTTCGGACGAAACCCGCTCCGTTCGCAACAGGCGATCGTTCGATCATAGGCGAGCGGCCCCATACGCCGCGCGAACATGATGAACGGTTCTCCCTCCAGCGCCTTCACGCTCAAAGTTCTTCGCCGAGCCAGCGGATGTGCCTCCGGCAATACAGCCACATACTTTTCCTTCAGCAGCGTAGTGATTCGAATCCCCTCAGTCGGGTCTCCATCTCGCAAAAACGCAAGGTCAATCTGACCATTCAGCAGCGCAACGATCTGCGCAGATGTTACGAGTTCGCGCAGACGCAGCTCCACCTTCGGATACCGACGTCGAAAGCTTTGGATAGCAGCGGGCAACTCCGTAAACATCACTGAGCCGCTGAAACCAACTGTCAACGTCCCTTCCTCTCCGCGTCCCAGCCGGCGAACCTGGGCGAGATCCTCGTCCACCTTCTCCATCGTGCTTCGCGCACGTCTGGCGAGCAGATGGCCGGCAGCGGTCAACTTCACCCCGCGTGTCGTCCGCTCAAAGAGAGCGTGACCAAGCATCTGTTCCAAGCGTTTAATCTGCTGGCTCAGCGGAGGCTGCGCCATCCCCAGACGCCTTGCCGCCTTACTGAAATGGAGCGTCTCGGCAACTGCCAAAAAGTAGCGCAGATGGCGCAATTCGATGTGGTCACTCATACGTCGATGATATAGATCTCGATCTTTCAGCTATTGGACATCCCGCGAAACTCCTCGTAGCGTTTAGTTCAGGAGGCGTCGTCAGTGACTCTTTCCGGAACGAAAGACACAACCTGCTTCGTCTGTGGCCCAGACGATCCGCTAGGCCTGCAGGTCCCCTGGAGCCCGTTGGCGAAGCCCGAAGCTCCGCAATATACATCGCGCCCAAAGAGCATCGTGGTTGGAACGGCATCCTCCACGGCGGCATACCCTCCTCCCTCATGGGCGAAGCCTTTGCTTGGTGTCTCTACTTCCAACGCATCCCCGCGGTCACAGCCCGCATCGAGACCAGCTTCCACCAACCCATTCCCATCGGAACGCGCCCGCACATCCGAGCCTGGATTACAGGTCAGCGTCGCAAGCTCTTCGATGCCAGAGCCGAGGTCAGGATAGACAACGCCAATGGCCCGCCCGCTGCAGAATCGACTGCCGTACTCTACCCCGTCCCCCGACAGCAATCCGCAGACCGCAGAATTCAGTGGAGGCTTCATGAACAACACAGCTCTGGAAGTTAAGATCCGAGAGTTTGAACCAGGAGACGAGATCGCCTTCCGCCTCCTCAACGAAGAGTGGATCACCCGCGAGTTCGTCCTCGAGCCGAAAGACGTATACTCCCTCTCCGACCCTCAAGCAACTATCCTCGACCATGGTGGCCGAATCTTCTTCGCCATTCAAAACGGCGAAACCGTTGGCTGCTGCGCTTTGGTCGCGATGAAACCCGGTGAGTTCGAAGTAGCCAAGATGGCAGTGACGCAGGCGTGCCAGGGAACCGGAATCGGACGCAGACTGCTCAAGAGCGTTGTCGAAGAAGCAAGAGTCTCAGGCGCAACTCGTCTCTATCTCGAAACCAACCACAAGCTGACCCCTGCCATCCACCTCTACGAAGCGGTCGGCTTCAGGCGACTCCCGCCGGAGCGTGTCGCACCGTCTCCCTACGCCCGGGCAGATGTCTCGATGGAGCTATCGTTCCCCACTCCCTGACTAAAGTGCCACTCGTCTTCGTTCGACGACTCAGACTCCACGCTCCAAAATCCAGACAAACTAAGCTGCGCGCTCACGGGTCACGGAGGGTCGATACGATCAGAGTCCTCCACTCTAAGATCCATCCCGTCTGCCGGCTCAATGGGCCACACCAGGATCGCGAGAACCGCCGGAGCGATAGCAATTTGAAGCGCCGGATTTAGACCCTCAGACATAAACCGCCCCTTCACGCGAAGAGCCTACTGTCCCTCAGGTCTGCATCGGCCTCAATGTCCCTGCCATCACACAACTCCCACACCTCGCCTGATTTGCTTCCCTGCGCTCTCCCACTTTGGTAACCAATCCCCGCGGAAAATAACCTCCAAAATCCCGTCCGGAAAAGCGAAGAGGCCACCCGGCAACGAGGTGGCCTCTTCTTTAGGGAGAATAGTTCCAACGGAGGCAAAGCCATCAGAACTTTCTGGCGAAATACTAAGTTTGGCGATATGACGTGTCAAGGCCAAAACTCAACTCCTGTAAGTCCCTATTTCTCAATGTTTACGGGGGTTACTAACCTGTCAACAAGTCGCTTTGTTTTCGCCTAATATTCGCTTTAAACCCTTTCGTCAAGACCCCAACGACATTCCTATCAGCCGCTTAGCTCGGCCGCTGCACCAATCTCAGTGCAGATTTGGCACCCGCTCGATTATCCTCCGTGCTCAACCCCGGACCCCTCGGTATGAATCCGAGCCGCACTTCCGCTCAAATCGATCCGGAGAAACTCCGGCTCAGTCGCCGCCGGCTTACCCTGAAGTACCCTGATCGCAGCCCGTCCGCCACCCAGAAACAACGCCAGAATCACCGCCGCCAAAGCCCCCAACCCGCAGAACACCAGGATGCTGGTCAGCAGGCTCACAGTCTTCCTGATCTCCGCATGAAACTCCGGCGGCATCGCCTTGTTCCACGTCACCTCGCTCCGCAGATGAATCCCCTCCACGAGCCTCTGCGCCTCGGCCGCGTTCCATGCGCCTGTCGTCATCAGCACCAGCGGCCCCTCACGCCTCAGCTTCACGGTCCCGGCGGCACCACCCTCCTGGTTCATCTCCGCCTCAATCTGCCGCCCGTGGTCGCCCGCAATCTGCGGCGTCGGGTAGAGCAGCATCGTCAGCGTACCCTTGCCCTCGTACTTCGCCGTCACCACCTCGGCAGCCTTGTCGAAGCCAATAATCTCCGGCGGCAGCACCCCGCCCATCGCCCTATACCCCACCGGCCCCACCGCATACCGTTCCGAGCCTTTCTCCAGACCCTTCGTCGGCAGATAAGTCGGCAGCAGTGGAGACATCCCCTTCGGTCCCCCCACCTTCGGCAGCCCGACCTCCACCGTCCGCAGAAGCGCCTCAGCCGAAGCCGGACTGCCCTTCAAATTCGCGACCACGACGGACACCCCACTCCGCACTACATAGGGCGCGCTCTTATGCAGATAGTCATACGCCGCGGCCGCCCCGTAGCATCTTCAAACTGGTAAACCGTTACCGTGCCGTTTGCGCCCGGACTCTGCGGCCCTCCCCGCTCAAACCGGCGAATCCCATCCTCCACCAACACCGGCCCATCGGCCCCACTCCACGAAGGAGCACCGGTACCCGCATCATGATCAACCACTCCCCGCAGCGACTCCGGCAACAGCGGCGTCGGCGGCTCCGCCAACAGCACCTGCGGCGTCTGTCCCTCCAGCGAAGTCACAGAGGCGCCCATCACCACCAGCCCCAGCACGGCCGTCGACACAACCCGCATCCGAGAAAGAAAACCCATACGTTGGTCAGACTACACCAGCGCCCGAACGTAAGCCTAGAGCCTCCTCCCTCAGTTCCATGCCGCTCAAAACCCGAGAACGATCCACCAACCTCATCCTAAGAAAACTTCAAAAGTGTCGCGATCCCCTGCGGATCTCCTAATCCCCTGCTCTCTATCAATTGATTGATCTCTTTTAAATAGCTCGGACTATGCTCCACGGTCTTCGAGAAAGACTGCACCAGCCTGACGACGTGCTCCTCCCCAAACGCATCCCGCGCATGACCCGCCATCCCAACCAGCAGACCGTATACCATCGCATACTGAGTCACCATCAACAGGAACTCCCCAAAGATTCCCTGCGGAGTAATGTGCGCGCTCGCCTCGCGGCCAAAGGGAAACAGCGTCCGATAGACATAGTTCAGCAGATAGTTCTCCAGAATATGCGGGCGCTCGGCAAAGAACGGCGCACAGTACTGCGCCTCCGCTTCCACATAGTGCAGCGCATCACTCGCCGAAGTGGATCCCGCTGAGTACCCAATGCCCTGCAGAAACTCGTCGAAGCACTCCAGAAAGCGTTGCCCGCATGAGCCCGCCCGAATCCTCTGGTCAATCAGCCGAAGCACCACATCCAGCTGCACCGCAGGCTGCACCGGAACCATCTCCAGTTTGTCGCGCAGCGCCCCACTCTCCAATAACTCCCAATAGCTGCCGAGTATCTGCGGGACGGCATCGTCCTCCTGCGCCGTAGTCACTTCATTCAGCCGCTTCGAAAGCATCCCAAGCAAAAACAGCCGCTGCCACATCGGGCGCCCGCGATCCTGAATCATCGCCACCACCAGATCCCGAACCTCCCAGAAGTACCGGATCGGTTTATGAATCGAACCCTCCCCGGTAGCCAGACGCGAAAACTGATCACTTCGAAAGTGAGCCGACGAAGCATCGCCCACCGCCCGCGTCGAGTCCGCATCGAGCAGCACCTGCCGAGCCGCCTGCGGGCACGACAGATATAACGAAATCTCAAGCTCGTTCTCCACGCTGTTCAGCGCGCGAGGATAGGTCGAACAGGTAGCCGACAGATGTGCAGAGCCATACTCCTTCTGCACGCCGCAAAGCCGCTCGGCCGAAAGAAACGGACACCGGCCCGATGCGTTCGGCTTGATCCGCGCATAAAGCGATTCCGTAGCGCCAACGGGAAGAATCGAGACATACTCCTTCACCAGCGCACCCAGATTCTCCTCCGGAAACTCCTGATATCCCTCGTAAGTCTTCTTGTCCACAAGAACGCTCATGCCGTGACAACAGGAGTCCTCGCACTCAGTCCCAATACAGTGAAAGGCACTCCCGTACTGCGGTTGAATCTTCTGCGTCTCAGGCCTCATGGACCTCCTCACTGAAGAACGCCATCACCGCGTCGAAACAACGAGGCAAGCTGCGCATCTTCATGCGGAAAATCTCCGCGACGAGGTAAAAGCAAACGCGCCGCCATCCCTGAATCATCCAGATTGGAAGAATCTAAGAATCGCGCACCCATCGCGCCGCCGAATCTTCCTCCGTATTTAATAGTCGTGTCTTTTTGTTGTCATTCCGCACCCTGAGCAAAGTCGAAGCGGGAGGAATCTGCTTTTCGCCCGCCCAAAAACAAACACCGTCATCTCGACCGAAGCTGTTCACAGCCTCATCGTGAGCCGCGCAGTGGAGAGACCCCCGTATTCGCCGTTGTCGTTGCCCGTTTTTGTTCGCCTTCTCCAGCCTTTATTGATTGCCCTAAGCAACACACGCATCTAGTGTCACCGCAGCGCAGCGGAGGAATCCGCTTCTCGCTCGCTCCCTAACAAACACCGTCATCTCGACCGAAGCTGTTCACAGCCTCATCGTGAACAGCGCAGTGGAGAGACCCCGTATTCGCCGTTGTCGTTGCCCGTCTTTGTTCGCCCTTACGCAGCGAATTTATTTGCACTCCACCGCCACGGAGGATCTTGTCTCACCCGCCACAGCACAACCCAGAAAATCAGTTCCCTCTCGCCCGCTCCGAAGGCGTCTTCGCCCCACTCAGCCCACCCGCATACTTCGCGACACCTTTGTAGAGACTCTCGGCCACCCGCTCCCGATACTCCGGCTGCTGCAGCTGCCGAGCATCCTTCGCATTCGTAACAAACGAGATCTCCGCCAGAATCGAAGGCATATTCGCACCAATCAGCACCACAAACGGAGCCTTCTTCACCCCGCGGTCTTTCAACCCCGCATTTCCCCTCTGCAGCCCGCCATACAAACTTTGCTCCACATCCCCCGCAAACTCCCGCGACTCAGCGATCTTGTCCTTTAGCGCGATCTTCTTCACCAGGTCGCTCAGCTGATGAATCGACTGATCCGACACCGCATTCTCACGCGCCGCCGTCTCCAAAGCATCCGGCGACGAAGTGAAGTTCAAATAGTAAGTCTCCACCCCACGCGCACTCGCATCCGAGGAAGAGTTCGCATGGATAGAAAGAAACAGATCAGCCTGCGCTTTATTCGCAATCGCCGTCCGGGTCTCCAGCGGAATAAACGTGTCATCCGACCGCGTATAAATGATCTCCGACCCCAGCCTGTCATGCAGCAGCTTGCCCAACCGCAGCGCCACATCCAGCACAACGTCCTTCTCTTCAATCCCATCCACGCCCAGCGTCCCCGAGTCGTGCCCCCATGGCCCGCGTCAATCACAATTCGCCCAACCTTCAACCCCAGCGCCCTTACCATCGAGGTCTCGCCATCCGCCGTAGGAACCGCCGCGCGCGCCGGCACAGCATCCGCATCTTTAGCACCTTTGCCGTGTCGCAGCTTCCTCGTGCTCGGCACAGGCACCGCCACCTCAGCAGAGCTCGTCGCTACTCCCGTCGAGCTACCCGTCCCCAATGCACCATCGGCCCCCTGAACCCTGAGCCCTGAACCCTGAGCCCTGTCCGAAACCACCGCCGAGATCGGCTGCGACGTAGGCTGCGTCGTCGCCTCCACCCTGCCCGGCTGCGCACTCACCGCCGCCACATCAAACGAGCTCCCCGACTTCACCGCCGTCGTGTTCGGAACCGACGGTGCAGGAGCCGCCGCCCTCTGCATCGGTACGCTCACCACCGCCGCGCCCGGCTCCGCCTTACTCCCGCCATGAATGTCAATAATTAAGCGATAAGGGTTCGGCAGCAGAAACGCCGAGTACTCCGTGACATCATTAACATCCAGCACCACGCGCGTCATATCATTCGAAAACTGCGCCGCCCGGATCTTCTTCAAAAAGCCATCATCAGTCACAGCGAAGCTCTTGCCCACCAACTCCTGCGCCAGCCTCGTCCCATGCAAATCAAAATAGATGCGATCCGGATTCGGTACCCGCGCCGCCTCATACGTCACATCGTCCCCCAGGTCGATCGCCACCCGCGTATAGTTCGGCGTCGACCAGTGGCGAATCCCGGTCACCTGGGCCATATGCCCACGCCGCACAGCCTTCGCCACATGCATCGGCGCCACACTCTGCGCTCCCGCATTTGAACTCGAGGCCAAGCCCGGAGCAGCATCGATCGCCTCATCCATCGGCGTCGCAATCCCACGCCTCTCTGCAACTCCCGCCTGACCCGCCGAACTCACACCCGACACCTGAGCATCGCGCCCATCAGACGCACCCGCCGCCGCCAACATCCCGCCAGCTCCAGCCTCCTTCGCAACCGGAGCCGCATTCGAAGAAACAGAAGACCCAACCGGAGCCGCCGCAGCGCCTCCCGTCGCACTCTGATCGTTACGCCCACTCTGATCCAGCGAAGCCAATCCAGCCCGAGCCTCTTCCGCCATCTCACTCCGCGGATACTGCTTCACCAGCAGCGCATATCTCTCCCGCGCCGACCCCGCATCATGCAGATCGTTCTCATAAATCTGTCCCTCCGCCAGCAGCGCCCCCACCCGCAGCGAGCTTCCCGGATACTGCGTCCGCAAAAACTCATACTGCCCCACCGCCGCCTTCAGACTCTTCGCATCATGCAGTCCACGCCCTTGCTCCGCCAGCAACTCTGCCACCGCATTCACGCTGTCGGGAGCATGCAAATCCCCCGGAGCCTCGTGGTACACCGCACGAAAACCGTCCATCGCCCGCGCGTAATCCGCCCTCGTCCGCGTCCCCTCCGGCATCGCCTCGAGCGTCTGCCGCCCCCGCTCGGCCTGCTCCCACTGAGTCAACTCCGCATGCCGCTGGTGTGCCGTCTTCGCAGGCAGAACCTGCACCATTGCGCAGCCCAGCACCACCGCGCAACTCCCGCCCCACCAAGAACTACGAATTATCTTCCCCAGGCCCATTTGTCTTCTTCAAAAATCGACAGACTGCCTAAGTTTAAGAGAGCCCACCCCCCAACGCGTGTGAAAAGAAACCCGGTATTCCCCCCGATACCCCCAGCCACCCCCAGCCACCCCCAACCCCTTGCGCTCCTCCCGCATCAAGCCTCCATTCAGCCCCGATCACAGCAACCCATCCTGCGGTAAACTCACACGCATGGTAGACATCGATCTTCTCGTCGAAGCTATTCGCAAACGGGGACACACCGTTGAGAGCGTCTTCTCCGTACCGGACAACGCAGGCGTCTATGAAATCGTCGTAGACGGCAACCTCCTCAACCTCGAAGAGGCAAGACAGCTTCTCGAAGACGAGGAAGAGTCGAAATAACCAGTGCCCTCTTGAGTCGAACGGGAAGAATCCGCAGTTTGTTCTTGTCGTCATCCTGAACGGAGTGAAGGATCCCGACACCTTCCGCCTACCCATACCGTTCGAACCTTCCAACCCAAACGCTCAAGCATTTGCCGCTCTTCCCCACCTAAAAATCCACTCCTGCGATGACAAATCTTCTTTACCATGGTTAACTTGCAGTCATGTCGCAGGAAATCACAGTCTCGAAGGAAGATTACCTCAAGGCGATCATCGAAGCCGAGAGCGAAGGCCACACTGTCATCGCCGCCCTGCTCGCCCAGTGGCTGGAGGTCTCCGCTCCCGCCGTGACCAAGGCCGTAAAGCGCCTGCGCGAAGACGGCTACATTGAAGCAGGCCGCGAAGGCGCCCTCAAACTCACCGCCAAAGGACGAGAAGCTGCCCACCGTACAGCCCTGCGTCACCATCTCGTCGAACGCATGCTCTCCGAAATGTTCGGCATGGAGTGGCATCAAATCCACACCGAAGCCGAACGGCTCGAACACGCCATCTCTCCCGCATTCGAAGCCAAGCTCATCGAGAAGCTGGGCGAAGCGGGCGACTGTCCCCACGGCAACAAGGTCCTCCCGGAAACCCCCGCGCAGATCAAGCGACGAGGACTAGTCGCACTCTCCGAAGCAACCGAAGGCGCCAATTACGTGGTGGCAAGTCTCTACGAACGAGACTCCGGCCTCCTCGAGTTCCTCCACGAGCTCGGAATAGGTCCAAAAGTCGCTCTACGCGTGCTCAAACGCAACTACGACGACACCATCCAGGTGCAGACCCCAAACGGCTCCGTGACGCTCGGCCAATCCGCCACCATCAGGGTTTGGGTGCGTCCAAGCTCAGGATCGAGATCGGTGGATGAACCAAGGCGACGTAAAAACGTAACCTCGGTTAACTCGATGTGGCATACTGGATCTAAGACTGCACGTACCCATGCCGCCTATGCCAACTCTCCAGGAACTCAATCGGGACCAGCGCCCCTCCTTGCCCGAGGTGTTCTCTTCGGTGCGCCTCACACAGTCGCCCGGCTTCTGGCGGCGCCTCTTCGGCTTTCTCGGTCCCGGCTTCCTGATCTCCGTCGGCTACATGGACCCCGGCAACTGGGCGACCGACCTCGCCGGCGGATCCAAATACGGATACACCCTCCTCTACGTCATCATGCTCTCCAACCTGATGGCGATCCTGCTCCAAAGCCTCGCCCTCAAGCTCGGCATCGCAACCGAACGCGATCTCGCACAGTCCTGCCGCGAGACCTACAGCCGCCCCGTCAACATCCTTCTCTGGCTCTTTGCCGAGATCGGAATAGGCGCCTGCGACCTCGCCGAAGTCATCGGCTCAGCCATCGCCCTCCAATTGCTCTTTCACATTCCGCTTCTCCTCGGCGTCCTCATCACCGGCACCGACGTCCTGCTGATCCTGCTGCTTCAAAACCGCGGCTTCCGCTACCTCGAAGCACTCGTCATCACCCTCATCGGCACCATCGCCGCTCTCTTCGGCGTCGAAGTCCTGCTCTCTCATCCCGAGTGGCTACCCATCGCCCACAACCTTTTCATCCCCTCCCGAGCGATCATTACCAACCCCGACATGCTCTACATCGCCATCGGAATCCTCGGCGCCACCGTCATGCCGCACAATCTTTATCTCCACTCCTCCATCGTCCAGACGCGAAACTACCCGCGAACCGAGCAGGGCAAGCGAGAAGCAATCCGCTTCGCAAACATCGACTCCGCAACCGCCCTCATGCTCGCCCTCTTCGTCAACGCCGCAATCCTCATCCTCGCCGCCGCCGTCTTCCATCGCGGAGGCCACTACGAAGTCGCCGAGATAGGTGACGCCTACAAGCTCCTCACCCCCATGCTAGGCTTCGCCGGAGCCAGCACCATGTTCGCTCTCGCCCTGCTGGCCTCCGGACAAAACTCCACCATCACCGGAACCCTCGCCGGCCAGATCGTCATGGAGGGGTTCCTCCACCTGCGCCTCACCCCCTGGCTACGCAGGCTCATCACCCGTTCTCTTGCTATCATCCCCACGGTCATCGTGACCTACTTCTACGGCGAACGCGGCACCTCGGACCTGCTCGTCCTAAGTCAGGTCATTCTCAGCATGCAGTTGAGCTTCGCCGTCTTCCCACTCGTGTCATTCACCAGCGACCGAACGAAGATGGGCCCCTTCGTCAATCGCACTTCGATCAAGTTTCTAAGCTACGCCGTAGCCATCCTCATCGCCGGACTCAACCTCTGGCTCCTGATCCAAACCTTCCGACACCATTAGCCACCGACCGAAGGGAGGACCAACAAACTCCGCCTCTCCTCAACAAGGTATACAAGTCACGAAGTGACCGCTGCCCGCGCAGGGCGCCCGTCCGGCAGGACACAAACATCTAACCCAGCAACCCGCCCACCACCTCAGCCGCACTTTTCAACGCCGCATCCAGCGAACCCACATCGCTCCCGCCAGCCTCCGCCAGATCAGGCCGCCCACCGCCCTTCCCACCAACCTGTGCCGCAAGCTGCCCAACAATCTTCCCTGCCTGCACCCGCGAGGTCAGATCCTTCGTCACGCCGCAAATCAGAGAAACGCCCAGCGAACCCTTCCCATCCACCACCGCCGCTCCCAGCACAACCACGCCACTCCCCAGCTTGATCCGCAGCGAATCCACCAGCTCCCGCATCTGAGCCTTCTCCACACCATCCACCCGCTGCGCCAGCACCTTCACGCCCTTCACCTCAACCGCTGACGAAGCCGCATCCGACACCGACGAAGCAGCCGCCTTCATCCGCACCGCATCCAGCTCCCGCCGCAGCTTCTTCATCTCCTCCTCCTGTGCCGCAATCCGCGCACGCAGCGCCTCCGCCGGAGTCACCTCATCCGACGAGCCCCCCAGCATCGCCCCCACCACACGAGCAACCTCAAAATCCCTCCGGAACTCATGCAGCGCACCCGTCCCACTCACCGCCTCCACGCGCCGCACGCCCGAAGACACCGACCCCTCCCCCACCACCTTAATCACGCCAATCTCGCCCGTAGCTCCCGTATGAATCCCACCGCAAAGCTCCGTCGAAAAGTCACCGATCTTCACCACCCTCACCTTCTCGCCATACTTCTCGCCAAACAGCGCCATCGCCCCCAGCTCATTCACCGCCACGTCGATCGGCACATCCACCAGCGTCTCCACCTTCGTATTCCCCATCACCTGCCGGTTCACAATCTCCTCAACCTCGCGCAACTCCTCCTCGGCCACACCCGTGAAGTGCGAAAAATCAAACCGCAGCCGCGTCGCATCGTTCAACGACCCCGCCTGCTTCACATGCTTCCCCAACACCTCGCGCAGCGCCGCATGCAACAGATGCGTCCCCGTATGATTCCGCGTCGTAGCCGCCCGCGTCGCACCATCGACCACTGTATCCACGATATCGCCCACCGCAATCGTCTGATTCGCCCTCACCTTATGCGCAAACACCCCCTGCACCGGCTTGGTCGCGCCACTCACCTCAGCGACCACAGCATTATGATCCCCCGAGTACAACCACCCCACATCCCCAACCTGCCCACCCGAGTCCGCATAAAAACTCGTAGCGTCGAGCACCACCTCACCCGACTCCCCGGCCTTCAGCTCCGGAACGCCAATGCCACCGGCGACCAGCGCCAACACCTTCGCCCCATCCACCCTTAGCGTCGAGTACCCTTCAAACTCCGTCTTCGGCAACTCCCGATAGACCGGCGCCGCCGACTTCTGCGACCCACCCTTCCAACTCGCACGCGCCCGCTGCTGCTCTTCTTCCTTAGCCGCCTCAAAGCCCTCTTCATCGAAACCGATATCTGAATCTCTTGCGGCATCAGCAATGAAGTCTCTAGGCAATCCAAAGGTTTCGTAGAGACGAAACGCAGATGTCCCACTCAGAACCGCTTGACCGCTTTCAAGGTGATTGACGTGACGGCGATATGCTAAATAAAGGTTCCGAACATTGCTGAAGATGTCGAGGTTTAGAGCATTGAAAGGCGTGTCCAGACCCTTATCGAAATAATCTGTCGTATATGCCTGCCTAAGCACGGCTTCACTACTCGTACTCAAAAGTCTCTTGAGAAATGCGCTTTGTGCTTCGAAGATTTCTTCGTCTAGGCGGCGTGAACCCGACTCCAATACCCGAGCAAACTGCTGCTCCTCCGCCAGCACCACCTTACTAACCCGTTCCGCCGTCTCCTTCAACTCTGGATAAGCCACCTGCATCTCATCACGAACCGCAAACACCATCTCATGCATAAACGGCGTCTCCTGCCCCAGCAGCCGTCCATGCCGAATCCCACGCCGCAGAATCTTCCGCAGCACATACCCTCTGCCATCGTTCGCAGGATTTACCCCATCCGAGATCAAAAACGTAGCCGCCCGCGCATGGTCCGCAATGATCCGCAGTGAAGCTCGCGACCTCTCATCCACCTCGTGCTCCGGTTCCACCTTATGCCCGGTTAACTCCTCCGCGCGTTTGATCAGAGGAGTAAACAGATCCGTCTCAAAGTTCGACAGCACCCCTGCAGCACCGCCGCCACCCGCTCCAACCCCATCCCCGTATCGATAGAAGGCTTAGGCAACGGCGTCAGCGTACCATCACTGCTCCTATCGAACTGCATAAAAACCAAATTCCAAATCTCAACATACCGCTGCTCATCGAGCGGAAACGGCTTGTCAACACCAGCCTCCTCGGCCGCCTCAATCCCCAGGTCGTAGAAGATCTCCGAGCAAGGCCCACAAGGCCCTGTATCCCCCATCTGCCAGAAGTTATCCTTGGCCGACATCCCAAAGATCCTCTCCTTCGGCACCCCAATCTCAATCCAGAACTTCTCCGCCTCATCATCCCGCGGAACCTTCGCATCACCCTCAAAGATCGTCACGTACAACTTCGACGGATCAATCCCAAAGCAATGATCATGATTCGAAGTCAGCAGCTCCCACGCATAGGCAATCGCATCCTTCTTGAAGTAATCCCCAAACGAAAAATTCCCCAGCATCTCAAAAAAGTATGGTGCCGCCGCGTGAACCCAACGTTCTCTAGATCGTTGTGCTTGCCACCTGCACGCACACACTTCTGCGAGCTAACCGCCCGCGTGTAATCCCGCCTCTCGTTCCCAAGAAAAACATCCTTGAACTGATTCATCCCCGCATTGGTAAACAGCAGCGTAGGATCGTTCGCCGGCACCAGCGAAGAAGAGTGCACCCGCCGATGCCCCTTGCCCTCAAAAAACCGCAAAAAATCTTCCCGAATCTGGCTGCCCGAACGATTGATCATAGACTTAAAGTCTACCAGCGAGCCCACCCCTCAAAACCACGTCCGGCTCTTGTACCGCGCGTACTCCTCCCCAAACGCCCCAGCCAAAACCCGTTCTTCCCTGCGAGCCCTGACGATCTGCAGCGGCACAATCACCAAAGCCACCACCAGCGGTCCCCACACCGAAACGAAGAGCGACAGCCCCACCGTGAACAATCCCCCAAACAGATAAATAGGATTCCGAATCCGCGAATAAAGCCCCGTAGTCACCAGCCGGCCAGCCTTCGCCCTCACCGAAAACGAACTGCCAAGCTGCCACCGAGCCAGCACAAACAATGGAAACGATATCCCACAGATCACCGCCCCAATCACCTTCGTCGTAGTCCACACAACCTCAGGCGCATACCCCAACAGCAGAGCAATCATCGAAACCGCAACAGCAAGCGTCAGCAGATTTGCTCTCATGGCACTTCCGCCCCCGCCTTCAGTGTAGCCGCCGCCCGAGTGCCCCATATCTCGACTCTAAGATGTGGGCATTCGCGCCACACGCGAACCGCTCTCCTCCACAAGCCCTATCGCTAAACGATCAACCCCGGCACCCAAGTCTGCCCCTCCATCCGAAACACCTCATCCTCCGTCTTCCTCAACCCCGCAAACTCCCCCGATGCTCCACCATCACCATCGCCGTCACCAGCGCATCAAACGCATCCTCCGAAGCCCGCGCCTTCGCCATCACCAGCCTCGACAACCCCGCATACAGCGCACTCTCCCTCCGCTTCTTCGCCAGATAAGCCGTCCGCGCCGCCTCCGAGCTCTTCGTCACCGCCCCCGTCATCAGCCGCGTATAGATCTCCACCACCAAAGGAGCACTCTGCACAGAAGGCTCATCATAAGGCCAGATCCGAAACCCAGCCGCCCGCAACACCAGCAACCCCGGCATCCCCCGCAGCGAAGCCGTCCCCACCGCCCCCGCACCACCAATCTGAAACACAGACTTCGGTGCAATCCCCGCAATCCTCGCGATCTGCAGCGGGTCCGTCATCTCCGCCCTCACCTTCAATACCGTCTCCGCCCGCCGCAACATCCTGTGCGCATGCTCCCCACTGAACTCCGCCGGCTTCTTCCCATGCCGCATCGGCCCCACCCTCCCCCAGAACCGCACATCCTCACAATCCCGATGCAGCCACTCCTCCCCTCGCCCTCCCGCCACCAACTTCCAAAACTCCGGCGCCGACCCAATCCCCAACTCCCGCAAAAACCACGCCGGATAGCTAAACGTAAAATCGAACCCCACCACCATCCGCGGAGTCTCCCGGCTCATCTCCACCAGCCAGGCCATCAACTCCTCCCGCGTCCGCCCACTCTCCAGCGTCACCCGCCCAGTAGACGCCGTCCAAACCCCCGCCCAGATCTTCCTCCTCTGCCCCGGCCCTTTATCGCCCGACCAGTCCACCCCCACCACCCGTTGCAACCCGCTCTCTGCCATCCTTCTATCATCCATCAAATCAACTCACGGGAACTTTTCCCCACGCCCCACGTTTAATCTCCCAGGAGAGAAACACCGATGCTCAATCTTCTGCTCTTTTTGATCCTCATGGTCGTCTGCTGGCCCCTGGCCCTCGCAGCCCTCCTGCTCTACCCACTAATCTGGCTGATCCTCCTACCCTTTCGCCTCGTCGGCCTCGTAGTCGGTGGCACCTTCGAGCTCATCGCCGCTCTCTTCTACCTCCCCGTCCGCATGCTTCGCGCCATCTAACACCTGCCCGCAAAAGTAGAAGAAAATAGATCAAAATAGATTCATGACCGGCACCCGCATCGACAAGTGGCTCTGGGCCGCCCGCTTCTTTAAAACCCGCGAGCAGGCCTCCAAGCCTGCGACATGAACCGCATCACCTCGAACAACCTCGCAGCCAAGCCCTCGCGCGAGGTCCGCCTCGGCGACATGCTCCGCATCAAAAACGAAGCTGGCGAGTTCGAGGTAGAAGTCCTCGCCCTAAGCCAGCAGCGCGGATCCGCCGCCATCGCCCAAACCCTCTACCGCGAAACAGAAGACAGCAAGGAAGCTCGCCGCAAAGCCGCCGAAGAACGTAAACTCCTCGGCCCCATCGCCTATGCCGCTCCTTCCAAACGTCCCAGCAAGCGCGATCGCCGCCTCATCCACAGCTTCCGCGGCGACTACTAAAGACCCACTGCGCGTGGGGCGGTCACTTCGTGACGCGTATACCGGTCGTGGTTAATCATCATCCGCGTCGGGCCTCCCGTTGGTCGGCGCAATCTCCCTTCCGAGCATCGCGAGGACCCATTCAAGGTATACAAGTCACGAAGTGACCGCCCTCCGCGCAGGAGGCCCGTCCGGCAGGACACAATCATTCCTCTTCATTCTGCTTCGCGTAACTATCCGAGTCCCCCGCCCGCTCCTCCCGCTCTGCATAAGAATCCGAATCCCCTCCACCCTCCTCCACTCCCGCCAAAGCCTCCTCCGGAAGCTCCCAAGCCTTCAGCACCTTAAAGATCGCATTCGAAGAAAACCCCGCTCGCATCAACCGGTTCATCGTCCGCACGGTCTCCTTCTGCGCATTCTCCCCACTAGGCTTCTTCATCCTCTTCCGCGCGATATACTGCCGTGCCAGCACCACCTCATCCACATCCTCATACGCCGACTCCAGCGTCGAGGCCACCAACTCCTTCTCCACACCCTTCATCATCAAATCCTGCTGCACACGTCTCTTCCCGAACTTCTCATGCTCCTTGCGCACCCGCGTATAGTCCTCGGCAAACCGCGTATCGCTCAGATAGTTAAGCTCCTTCAGTCGCACGATCACCGCATCCATCGCGCGCTCCCCAGCCTCACCCTCCTCCGCGCGTGCCTTCATCAACCGCCGCAGATCCCGCACCGTCCGCATCCGCCGCGCCAGCGTCCCCACCGCATACTCGAACAACCCGGCCTCACCCACCGGCTCCCGCTTCTTCGGTCGTGCAAACGCCATCGCAATCCCTCGAACCCATTCTCGCCCAGCCAGTCCTCAGGGAACCACATTCAGCGTAAGCTCATTCGACCGCACCACCACACCACTCTTCGCATCCTTGCGAAACACCTGCACGGTGTACCGCCCCGGCCGGTTCATATTCACCAGCTTCTCCAGATGCGCCGTCTGCACCGCGGCCTTCCCCGGCTGCACATACTCCACCGTGCGGCTCTCCTCCTGCTGATGCTGCAGCGCCTCGCGCCCATACGCGGTCTCCTCCACCAGCTTGCCCGCCGCATCCTTCACCACAATGCGATACGAATACTCAGGATTGTTCGCACCCGGCCGATGCGCAAACATAACCGGATGATCCGACACATTCCTCAACGCAATCGTCACCTTCGCATCCGAACCCACCTTCACCTGATCCTGCGGAGTACCGATCGCAACCGTAAAGTCCTCACCCTCTCCAGGCCGCTGCGACAGATCTCTCTCACTCGAAGTAGTTGTTGTTGCCGTAACCGCTGAAGACGGCGCAACCTCTGCAGGCGCGGCCGAAACCGCTGGAGCTGCAGCCTTACCCGTTGTCCCCTTCCCTTTCGCTCCGTCCTTCGCAGCAGGCGCTCCCGGCGCCGCTCGATAGTTTGCAACCGCCGCATACAGATTCGTCTTCGTCCACCTGTCGCTCCAATCCCCCACCGTCTCGTACCAGAGCTTCGAGTTCTGCGGCTTCAACACCCAATGCCCTTCATCCGGAAAATACAGCATCTTGCTCGGCACATTCAGCCGCTGCAACGCCGTAAAAAGTTGAAACCCCTCCGACACATCCAACCGATAATCTCGCTGCGAATGAACCACCAGCGTAGGCGTCTTCGCACTTTGAATCGAAAGCATCGGCGACCACCGCCTGAAAGGATCATTCGCAGCCGGCCCCGCCGCATACCTCCACGGCTGTCCTGGCGCCACCTCGCCCGTCCGCCGGAACTCCCACTCGTTAAACCAGATCTCCTCGGTCGTTCCATACGCGCTCTCAGGATTGAACATCCCATCATGCGTCACAATGCACGCAAAGCGATCCGTGTGCGTCAAAATCCAGTTCGCCATAAACCCGCCGTAGCTCGCACCCAGCGCACACTCCCGCGTCTTATCGATAAACGCAAACTTCGACTCCGCAAAATCCAGACCCTTCATCAGATCGACATAAGGCTTTCCGCCCCAGTCGCCGTTCACACCATCGACAAACGCCTGCCCATAACCCGTCGAACCGCGCGGATTCACCATCACCACCACGTATCCGCTTGCCGCCATCAACTCCGCGTTCCACCGATAACTCCAGGCATCTCCCCACGCCCCCTGCGGTCCACCATGTATCAAAAACTTCACCGGATACTTCTTCGTCGCATCGAACTTCGGCGGCGGAATCATGAAACCCTGCACCGGCGCACCCTCCGCGCCGCTAAACGTGAAGCTCGTCATCTTCGGCAGATCGAGATGCTCCTCCAGGTCATCGTTCAAATGCGTCAGCCGCACCTCGGTCGTCGCAATCTGACTTGAGACACTCGGAATATCTCTATCCGCAGACGCCTTGACGTCTCCACGAAACAGCGCCACCACCGCAGACGGCGACTCCACGGTCATCTTCGTCGCCACCAGCTCATAGCCAACGTCTTTCAACGCCGCAAACTGCAGCTCTCCATACTCCCCTTCCCCGGCAGAGCGAAGAGCGAGTCGCCCAGATTTGGATAAGTGCAGAAGATGCGCTCCTCCCCATGGTCTGCAGTCGTAAAGCAGATCTCCGGATTCGCCGGGTTCCACACAAACTCATCCACCCAGCGATCCAGCTTCGGCAACAACTCCTTCGCCGTGCCGGCGAGACGATCGAACAACATCAACCGAAACCGGTCGCTCTCATACGCCGCCCTCGCCTGCGAACGAAACGCAAGGTACTTCCCATCGGGAGAGTAAGCCGGCGCATCGTCGCTCCCCTGCGATGTCGAAACCTTACGCGGCCTGCCCCCGCGTCATCCAGCAGCAGCGTAAACACATCATTATTTGTGCTCGCAGCAGGAACAGGATCAACATTGGTTACATAAGCAATCTCCTCCGAGCCAGGCGCCCACGCATACCCAATCGGGCCGCCAAGAGTAAACGTCGGAGCCTCCGCATCTCCAATATCCCCTCGCGGAGTCAGGTCACGAACAGCGTTTCCATCCGTCGCCGACACCACCAGCACATGACTCCGCTTCGGCCCTAAATAACTATTCCAATGCCGGTACATCAAGTGCTCGAAGACCTGCGCCTTCACCGGATTTGCTGCCGCAGCATCCTCTTTCTTTTTATTGCAAAGATCCTCATCCATCCACGAGGCCTCGTCACTGCACTCCGGATACACCCGAGACATAAACAGGATCCTCTGCGAGTTCGGCGACCAAACCGCGCCATCCGCCTCCGTGCTCACACTGGTCAGTCGCTTCGGCGTCCCCAGCGTCCCCGCTGCATCATCCCACGCCGCCAGAAAGATCTGCGAAAGTCCCGTCGCGCTATCAGTCGCAACAAACGCAACCTGCTTCCCATCCGGCGAAAACCTTCCCCCCGACTCCCCTCCTTCCAGAACGTCAACTGCCGCTCAGCACGGCCTTTCACCGGACCATCGGGGCCGCCTTTCCTGTCACTCCGCAGCGCAGCGGAGGAATCTGCTTTTCCCACGCCGTCCGCAGGCGCAGCCGCCATCGGCACCACCCAAAGATGATTCACCTTCGTGTTCTTCTCAAGATCAACATCCGTCGCCGAAAACATCACCCACTTGCCGCTCGGCGAAACCTGCGGATCACTCACCCGCTTCATCCGCTCGAGATCCGCAAACGTCATCGGCCGCTGTCCCGCCGCCCCACCCGACAAGGAATCAGAGTCCGGACCAAACCCCTGCGCCCACACCCTCCCACAAGTCCAGCCCCAAACCCCAGCCATCGCCGCCGCCAGCAAGCCGGCCCTGATCCCGCACTTCTTCATCGCGCCAGTCTACCCCCGCAACTCAAGGATCGAACCGGAAGAGGAACCACAGAAGAAAATCCCCGCCAAAGTTTAACGTCTCAAAAATAAATCCAGAAGACGTGGCACTTTTTTCAACCACAAAATTCACCACGCAAAACACCACACCAACACCACGTCTACCACGCATTCCACCACGTCCTGCACCACAAAAAACTGCAAGCAAAACCGCCTATCCCCCAACAGCGGCGCGGCGAATCGCCTCCTCCACCACCCCGGATTTTTTTCCGCCCCCATCCTCACCGGCAACTCCACCGCCACCGCCGCCCCGTGCGGATGCATATTGAACGCACTGATCTCCCCACCATGCTCCTGCACAATCGAGTAGGAAAGACTCAGCCCCATTCCCGCGCCATCGCCCGCCTCCTGCATCGTGTAAATCGGATCAAACATCCGCCCCGGCTCACGAAAACCCGGCCCGGTATCACTCACAATCAGGTGAACCCTCCGCCCATCCCCACCCGATCCACTATCAGCAGTACCCCCGGAACTACTGTCCAAGCCGCTCCCCGAGCAACTCAAAGACATACGAATCAACAACTCTTCGCCAGTCTTCGTCTCCCGCACCCCAGCCAGCGCCTGCGCCGCATTATTCAGCAGATGTTCCAGCAACTGCCGCAGCCTGTGCCTGTTTCCCAACACCTCGGGCACCTCGCTGCCGGCCTGCACCACCAGCCGAATCCCCCTGCTCTCAAGCTTCTCTCCACACGCCGCCGCCAACTCCCGCACCAGCTCCGTCAAATCGACCAGCTCGTCGCCCTGCCCTACCGGCCTCCAGAACTCCAGCAGCGACTCCACCGTCTGCCTCATCCGCAGCGCCTCCCGTACGATGATCTCCGCATCCGTCTTCACCCGCGCCTCGCCCGTCGACCCCGCAATCAGCTCCGCAAACCCGAGCACCGCCGTCAGCGGATTGCTCAACGCGTGCGCCATCCCTCCAGCCAGCATCCCCATCCCTGCAAGCCTCTCCGCGCGCATCAACTTCTCGGCCAGAGCAGCGTTCTCCATCGCCCGCGCCACCTTCACACCCAGCGCCTCGAGCGGCCACAGCACCTCTTCAAGCTCCCTCTGCCGCACGCTCAGCAGACCGTCCGCGCCCACCGCCAGCGCCCCCATCATTCTCCCGCCGGTCGTCCACAGCGGAATCACAATCGCCCCGCGCGCCTCCTCCCCAAATCGCGCATTCTGCCCCCTTCCCGCCTCCCCATCCCTTCCCAGACCCGTTCCGCCTCCGACTCCAATTCCCCTTCCCCTCCCCATCCCGAAGACCACAGCAAACGCATTGTTCTTTATCCGCCTCCCCAGGCCACCCTCCCCCCGCCGAGTGCCAATCCCACCCCGGCGCTCAGCCTCCACGACACCCTCCGCCCAGGCATTCAGCGAGTCCACCGTGGCCTCCTCCATCCCCGCGCTGCCCGCCACCGCAAGCAGCCCCCCGCGTCCCGAACCAGCACCGCCGTCCTGCGGAAGACGCTCTTCTCCGCCATCAATTGGCTCACCCGCGTCGCCAGTTCCGGCATCCCCGCGTCACCTCCCAGCTGAACATCCAAACCCGCATAGGCCTGCAACTCCTCCTGCTCGCGTCTCTCCCGCCTGCCCTCTGCCACCCGAGCCTGCATCCGGCACCAGAACGCCCAAAGGCCCCCGCCCGCCAGCGAAAGCTCCATCCAGCGCAGCACGATCAACCCGCTCATCTCCCTCGCTCCAGGCCACATCACCAAACCTCCCAAATCGCGTCTATTCTTAGTAGCGTGCGGGGCAACGCAGGCAAGACACACACAGCCCCGCCCATGGAGTTCTCCCACATGAAGCCCAGCCGCGCCTCTGCCTCCGCGACCCTACGTTTTGTTTCTGCAAGCGTCCTATCCCTCCTGCTATCGGCCCCGCCCACCGCGGCCATCGCCGCTGTCGCAAATCCAGACGGAGCCGCCCCCAGGACCCCGCAGGCTTCGGCCCCCTAGACCCCGCACCCCCACCGGCATGACCCCCCAGCAGATCATCGACAAGTTCGCCGCCCGCGAAACCCTCTTCAACCTCGCCCGCCAGAACTACACCTTCCGCCAGACCGTCCGGGTCGACACCCTCGCCGAAGACACCGACCGCGTCGACGGCGAGTACCAGCAGGTCACTGACATCACCTTCGACAAGGACGGCAAGCGCGCCGAACACGTCGTCTTCGCCCCCCAGAACTCCCTTGAGCGCGTCCAGATGACCCCCGCCGACTTCGACGAGATCGAGCACCGCCTCCCCTTCATCCTCACCACCGAAGACCTGCCCAAATACGACATCACCTACCTCGGCCGTCAGCACATCGACGAGCTCGACACCTACGTCTTCTCCGCCGCCCCCAAGACCTTCGAAAAAGGCAAGCGCTACTTCCAGGGCAAGGTCTGGGTCGATCAGCAGGACTTCCAGATCGTCCTCGTCAACGGCATCACCGTCCCCCAGGACAAGCGCAAAGGCCACGAAGACCTCTCCCCGCCCTTCACCACCTACTACGAGCAGGTTGACGGCAAGTACTGGTTCCCCACCTACACCAAGGCCGAGGGCAACCTCCACTTCGTCGCCCAGGAAGGCGCCCTCGCCAACGACGTCCACATGCGCAACATCGTCAAATACACCGACTACAAGCAGTACCACGCCACCGCGCGCATCATCTACAACGGCGAAGACATCACCGACAAGAAGGACACCACCCAGCCCCCGGCCAATCCACCCCAGAAGCCCAAACCGTAGCGTATGGCCTGCCGGACGGGCGCCCTGCGCGGGCGGCGGTCACTTCGTGACTTGTAATGGCTTCGCGGGGTGCTCCCGTTGGTCGCAACCTGGATTCCGTGCCGACCAACGGGAGGCCCCATGCCCGCACCCACCAAGACCGGTATACACGTCACGAAGTGACCGCCGCCCGCGCAGGGCGCCCGTCCGGCAGGACCTGTCTCGCAGCGGCTCCCGCGAGAATTCATCAAAGTTACCGAAGATTCGCTTGCCTGCCCGCGACGTCGAGCTTAGGATGACTTTTGTTCCCGTATTCCACGGATTCACGGGCCCCTGTGTAGCGGATGATCGTCGGGAACGATCGCACTCTCGGGAGGCCGCCGTGCTCGCCAAATTCCTTCTCAGAACCACCTGCATCTCCGCCCTCACCCTCGGCTACACCCTGGCCCAGACACCCGCGCCTGCCCCTGCCCCCGCACCCGCAGCCGGCCCCGCCGACGGCATCACCATGGACATGATGCCCATTACTCAGGAGCAGCTCACCCAGTGCCGCCAGCAGGCCTCCAGTCAGCTCACCGATGAGCAGAAGACCCTGCACGACCGCGAGCACGGTCAAGACAAGGACAAGATGGCCCAGGGCGGCATCACCGGAGTCACAGGTGCAGCCACCAGCGCCATCTCCCGCAAGAACGGTGGTTGGTGGGGCTACGGTAACAATAACGGCGCCCAAACCGCCGCCGCCACCGGTGCCACCCAGCGCACCAATCGCAACAGTCAGGATGTCGCCAGCACCACCGCCACCAGCCAGACCGTCGGCGTCGATGCCTATCAGCAGTGCGTCAATGGCATCAAGGGGCCCGAGTACGTCCACTTCCGCCAGACCGGCCAGATGACCGCATACACCGGTGCTCCCCCACCAGCTCCGCCGCTCCCGCGCCTACACCCGGCCCCGCCCCGTAGCCACCGTGGCCCCCGCACCGATGCCGACCAAGTCCCCCGTACAGGATGAAGGCGATGGCAAACACTTCGTCCTCACCGCACCCGGCCAGACCGACGCCCGCGAGGTCACTCTCGTCCCCGGCAGCAAGAACTCCTACATCGAAGACGCCACCGGAGACAAATACATCGTCATGCCCGACGGCTCGGTCAACCGCATCCCGCACGTCAAGAAGACCGCGACCAAGTAAATCGTCTAGTCTCGCATTCTCGTCGACCACACGAAAAAGGGCCGTCCTCACAGATTTGCGGAACTGCACTCGTCTCTGCCTGCAGATCAAGCGGCAACCTCACGAAGTCACACGCAATCTGTCACGCCTGAAAGATTTGCAAAATCCCCGGTCGGCCATGATTCAAATTCAAAGGAGTTCTAGATGGACCGACCCACGGCAAACAAATTATCGCTTCCTCATCCACAGAGCGCGTTCATCGCAGCGGCTCTGTTCGCTTTGTTTCTCTTCACAACCAACCGCGCAAACAGCCAGGCGGCAGGCGGCGATCTGCAAGAGAAAGTAGCGGCCCTGAAGCAATCGGTCGCCGCAAATCAGCAGAAGCTGCATCAATACCGGTGGATCGAAAACACACAGCTCACGCTCAACGGCGACGACAAGCCCCCCACGCAATCCATGTGCCAGTACGGTCCCGACGGAAAAGTACAGAAGACCCCTATGAGCCCTCCGCCGCCGCCACCCAGCGGCGGTCGCCTCAAACAAAAGATCATCGCCAAAAAGAAAGAAGAGGTGAAGGATTACATGGGGCAGGTCAAGACCCTGCTCGCGATGTATGTTCCGCCTGACCCCCAACGCATGCAGCAGGCATTTCAGGGAGGAAAAGCCTCTGTCAACCCCGACCCGGACTCAGGCATCGCGAAGATCGTCTTCAAGGACTACGCTCAACCCGGCGACCAGATGACCATCTCCTTCAGCACTGCAGATAAAAAAATCAGCGCATTGAACGTCAACACCTACATGGACGACCCGAAGGACGTCGTCACTCTCGCCGTAAATTTCGCCAGCCTGCCCGACTCCACCAACTACGTCCAACAGTCTGTCCTCAACGCCACCGCCAAAAAGCTTCAGGTCACCACCACCAGCTCCAACTACCAGCCACTCGCCCAATGAAAACCAGAAATAGAGTCAAAGTGAAGCCGTCATCCTGGACGCAGTGAAGCCGTCATCCTGAACGAAGTGAAGGATCCCGACACACTCCATTGACCCATACGATTCGAACTTTCCAACCCAAACAGTCCAGTCGTTGCCATTTTTCCCAAGCCAAACAATCGCAATCCGTCGTGAGCCGTCACCTCGACTCACCCCAAGATTCGTTATCCCGACCAGAGTCGCGCAAGCGTCAATCTCGCGACGCAGTGGAGAAACCTCCGCATTTTCGTTTGCTCTACTAACCGCAGACATCAACGCGAAGGCACCATGCGTTTCGCAACATGACCCATCGGTCAGTGCAGAAACCCGCTTACTTCGTCTCGCAGTGCGAATCCGGCTCCGCATGCTGCTGCGTCATCCACCGATCCATCAACGTCCCTGCACACCGCGCCCCGCACAGATGCTTCACCCCAGCCGAGTGCGCATGGTGATGTTGCCACCGCGTCAGTTTGATCAGGGGCTGATCCTCTTCCGGCTTCTCCCCGGAAAACAATCCACCCAGGCCAGCCACCAATCCCCGCCCTCGCCCTTCTTATCGCCACACACGTCGCACTGGTAACTCTCGATATAAGACATTCGATCTCCTGCCGCTCAAACTATCACATCCCCGTTTCAACTTGCAGCCCCAGAAGGCTGTCCTCGCAAAATCGCAGTCGCTCCAATAGCTTGTCACTCCGTGGCCGTTGTCTGTTGTTTTGTTGTCATTCCGCAGCGCAGCGGAGAAATCTGCGGTTGCACTTCTGCCGTTGTCTGCTGTTTTGTTGTCATTCCGCAGCGCAGCGGAGGAATCTGCGGTTGCACTTCTGCATCTTTCTCCACGGAAAAATCGTCACTTCGACCGAGGCAGCCACAGTCTCATCGTGGCCGCGCAGCGGAGAAACCGCTGTTATTTCGTCTAACCGCACATCGAACGCAAGACAGACCAAGCCAGCAAAAATAAATCGACAAAAACCGCTTAATCCCCAGATACGGCGGAATCTGAACCCCGCCGCATCGCGTTCTTTACCTGGGAGGCAAATGCGATGGATAAAAAAACTGAACCATTTTTCCCACACCGCCGAATGGAGGATGGCAATCTTCAATCGATCTGTTTGACCTGTTTGAGAACCGTCGGCTTAAGCAAATCGGACGCGGAGCTGACCGAATTGGATAGAGCGCATAAGTGCAAAGCGGTACCTTATTCTGCCCGAGTGCCGCGTCCTTACAGAGCCGGAAATCGGCTCGATTGGCCTGACCCTCAGGAGTAAGAGAACGATCCTAAGTACTGTCCTGCCGGACGGGCGCCCTGCGCGGGCAGCGGTCACTTCGTGACCAATGATCGCTCTGCATGGTGCTCCCGTTGGTCGCAATCCGGATTCTGTGCCGACCAACGGGAGGCCCCATGCGCCCACCCACCAAGACCGGTATATAAGTCACGAAGTGACCGCGCGCAGGGCGCCCGTCCGGCAGGACACAGGCTCGCAGATAAGAGCTGTCAAGCCCCGAAAAGCCATAAACCATTACGGATCAGCAGCTTCCGCCTGACGCATGAGTTACCTCAGGATCTTTATAATGGAATCAGAGGATAGGAAGAGCGCCAAGAAAAAGGCCAGGGCTTTCGTCTCCAAGGAAATCCTTTCCACGTTAAACCATTTATTTACAATATTTTAGGAGTAACCAGTTTGGTATCAATATTTTGCAGACACTGACCCTATGCAAGCCATTGATAATAAATGTTTTACGTGCAGGATACCCGGGGGGAGGGGTATCCATCCCCCAGCATGAAGCACACGAAAAATGCTAAGCTGCCGGTTCAGCCTCGAAGTAGAGATACTTCCGCCACGCAGCGTCCGCGCTTCCGATCATCCTCATAATGTGCCGGGAGGTATGCAAAGAAAACGGCCGTGGTTCCCGCTGCAGCTTCATGTCCGTCAGCTCGTGCAGCAGTTGGTTCCCCTTGCGTCGGTTGCAGTTGTGGCAGCAGGCGACAAGATTCTCCCAGGTCGAAAGGCCGCCACGTGACCGCGGTATGACATGATCCAGCGTCAACTCCCCCGCGGTCAGGATGACGCTGCAGTACTGGCACGAGTTTCGGTCGCGGAGAAGAATGTTCTTACGGCTCAGAGCCCGCGTCTGGTGCGGAATCCTGCGGTACTCCAGCAACCGGATCACGCTTGGCATCGCCACCCGCATCCGCGCCGCATGCAGCACCGCCCCCTGCTCCTCCTCGGTACGCGCCACGCCCTTCAACACCAGCACCAGCGCCCGCCGAGCCCCGCAAATATTGATCGGCTCATACGACGCATTCAGCACCAGCACCGGAGTCTGCATCGCCGGCTGCCGAAACACGCCAACCCGAACCTCGCGCTCCGTCGTAATGCGCCCGGCCCCATGGCCCCCGCCGTGTCCCGCGTGTCGCTTTCCGCCCAGCCCTTGCTTCCGCATCTTCCCCGATTGCATCTCAAAACCCCCGGTTCCAGCTACTGTTAGCACTCCGCGCTAAGCTTCTCTGACCATTTCCGACTCCACTAACCAGCCCACACGGCACCACGAGAACCGGCATCCCCCGGCCTTCCATCTGCCGAAACTACCTCCTCGGATTCCCAGGAAGCCGCATCCCAGGAAGCAACCATCTCTGCCTGGGCCCGCGACGCAGTCGCCACCCAAACCCTGCCGGGCCCGGCTCGCCGCAAAACCTGCGCACAAGCGCGGGCCGTCGCCCCAGTCGTATAAATGTCATCCACCAACAAAACTTCTCGCCCCGCCAGCGCCGCACGATCGTCTACCTTGAACGCGCCCTGCAAATTTCGTCGCCGCCCCTTCGGAGTGAGTTCAAACTGGCTTCGCGTATCCTTCACCCGGCGAATCACCTCATGCGCCGAAATCAGCTTCCACCGCGGACGAGACCTCTTCAGCTCCGCAAGCGCAGCATCAGCCATCAACACCGCCTGGTTGTAGCCACGCTCCCGCTCCTTCGCAGGAAACAACGGCACCGCAACGACAAGCAACTCACCGCCAGCCTCACCCTCCAGCATCTCAATCGCTCGCGCCAGAAACCTGCCCAGCGGTTTGGCCACCGAAGCCATCCGCTCATACTTCAGCAGATGCACCATCTCCCTCAACTCATCCTCATACACGGCATACGCCACCGCTCGCTCGAATTCCGGCGGTGCCATCCGGCAAGGCGAACACACCAGCCCCTCCACAGGAAACTGCCCCGCGAACCGCACGCCCTCCATGTCGAGCGCCTCACCACAACGCACGCACAGCGTCATCGACTGCGCCTCAACGCCTTCTATACATCTGTCACATACAGGAGACAGCCCAGCTGTCAGCAGAGGCCCACCGCAAGCCCTGCAATCGGTCGGATACAACGTGGTAACCAGGTCATCCAGCACAGCCCGAGCAGCCCGACTCGGTCCTCGCCACCAGCGAGACATCACGCGCCCCTCCCCCACCCTACCAGGCGGAGAACCGGGCGGACCCCGGAACCAATCCCGAGCGCATTGTCATTCAAGCAATCGCTGAAGACTCACCTCACTCGCCGGCGCTCCAGGTCCATCGGACCGCGCCATTTCACGCAGTATAGCCCCTTAGTCACACCAGCCGTCAACAATTCTGCACCATAAAAGATGCGCCTATGCTACATCTAGGCCATGCTCAAAGTTGTCACATGGTGCGCCAAATGCTTGTTTCTATACTTGCTGGTCGCAGTGTTCGCGATCCGATTCTCATGGGTCGTTACAACACCGGTTTGGCAATTGGCTACCAGGATGCACTGGACCAGCCTGAACCGCATTGGCTACGTGTTGAGCTACTTCCTACCTATCTTTGCGATCACTGGATTTCTGCTCGGCCTCATTCCTTTCGGCAAACTAGGTAAAGCGTTGGGAGATCTCTTCCAGTCCGTTGCTCCTTCCTCATCTGCCAGGCTAGCTCCAGAGTCCGAGGCCGTACCCCCATCCTGTGGGCGTGGTTACCAGTTACCATTGCCTTCCTTATCCGTTTCGCTACTTGGAAATCTCGAGCCTCGAGCGTATTCGACACGCACCGATCTGTCGGTCGCATCGAACGCTTCTTCGGCCCTCTCTATGGACAGACCACCGGCCTGCTCGACAACAAATGGATTACAGACCGCTTCCTCTTCACCGGCCCTATGCTGTTCCTCATAGCCTGCGCTCTTGCGGCCTTACTTCGTTATCACCTCACTGGCCTGCGCAAACCTCAGGCGAAAACGGAAACAGGTGACTCGGCCTGATACTCAGGATCTCTCCAGCCTACAGAACAGTACGCTCTCCGGGAGACATTCTATACAGTTCGGCTCGTCTGACCCTGAGTTGTAAAAAGACAGCGACGAAAATCAAAGTAGCTTCGATAGTTGTTGCCAAAGCTGAATCAGAGAACGAGTGTTCGCAGGTGGAGGGTTCCGTAAACCAACTTCAATTCTTCGTCGACAGTCCGGCTTTTCGAGAAGTATCAAACTCCAATTGTGTTGATTGGTTCCGAGCAGCGCGACGTTGACCTAAGACCGGGTTTGCGACACCTCCCCACGATCCCAAATTCAAACCGGCCAACTTCAAAGCAAAAAGACTCAACCTACACCCCCGCTGATACACTCCATCGAAGCCAAAACAAAGCTCGAGCAAGCCGGAGACGCACCACCATGGCAACATCTACACCGACCAAGCCGACCTTCAAACCGTTCGTCCCCGCCACAGAAACCCGACCGGAGCTCTCTGCCCGCGCGCTCATCCTCGGCGCTGTCTTCGGCGTCCTCTTCGGAGCTGTCACCGTTTACGTCGGTCTCCGTGCTGGTCTCACGGTCGCCGCATCAATTCCCATTTCAGTCCTGTCCATCTCCATCCTGCGAGCCTTCGGCAAAGCGAGCATCCTCGAAAACAACATCGTTCAAAGTACAGGTAACGCGGGACAGTCGATCGCCTCGGGCGTCATCTTCACGCTCCCAGCTTTGATCTTCCTCGGCTTCGACCTCGAGGCTTCTCGTATCTTTGCCCTCGCCCTCTTCGGCGGATGGCTCGGTGTTCTCTTTATGATTCCCCTTCGCCGCCAGCTCATCGTGGAAGAACACGACAACCTGATCTATCCCGAAGGTACAGCTTGCGCCGATGTTCTCATCGCCGGTGAACGCGGCGGCTCATTCGCCTCTCGGGTCTTCCTCGGCCTCGGTCTTGGCGGCGTCTACACCCTCTTCCAGAATGACAACCTCTTCGCACTGTGGCCCAGTCAGCCCGACTATCAGCCTGATCTCGGCGCCCAGCACCTTCTCAAAGGCTCAGCCATCCGTGCTGACTGCACTCCCGAATATCTCGGCGTCGGCTATATCATCGGCATCCGCGTCGCCGCCATTATGCTCGCCGGTGGAGTCTTTTCGTGGCTGGTCCTCATGCCTGCGATTTACTTCTTCGGCTCGCACCTCTCTACCCCACTCTACCCCGGCACCATCCTCATCACGCAGATGTCTCCCTCCGATCTCTGGCGAACCTACGTCCGCCCCATGGGAGCCGGCGGAGTCGCCGCCGCCGGTCTCATCACCCTCCTCCGTACCCTGCCCACCATCGTCGGAGCACTCACCCAAGGATTTAGGAAGACCGGCACAGGTAAATCCGCTGTTTCGCAACCCTCTCGCACGGAACACGATCTCCCTCCCATCGTGGTCTTTGGCGGCTCCTTACTCCTCATCCTGCTGATGTTTCTATTCCTGCAGTTCAAGCCGATCCCCGGTGCCCAGGTTGGAGCACTTGCTAACATCGCCGCTGCTCTTCTGGTGGTCGTCTTCGGCTTCCTCTTTGTCACCGTCAGCGCGCGCATTGTAGGGATCGTTGGCTCGTCAGCCTCGCCCGTCTCTGGCATGACTATCGCGACTCTCATGGCAACTGCCGCCATCTTCTTGGGCAAAGGCTGGACTGCTCCAGCCTTCGGAGCGCTGGCAATCACGATTGGCGGAGTCGTATGCATCGCCGCCTCGAATGCAGGAGACACCTCGCAGGATCTGAAGACCGGCTACCTCATCGGTGCAACGCCGTGGAAGCAACAGATCGCAATTATGATTGGCGTCATTGTCTCGATCTTTTCGATCGGCGCAACGCTTAACGCGATGAATAAAGGTCTTGAGACCTTTCAGCGTCTCCCGAAACCAATCGTCTTCTCGCTGGATCGTTTGCCGGACGGAGTCCAGAACAACGGTCACTTCGCGGGTAGCGACAAGATCACTCTCACTTCTCACAATGCCGACAACCAGGCAAAAGAGGAGCTTTCGAACGCTAAGGAATATGTGCTTCTCAATGCAATTGGGTCCACGACGCTCGATGACGGAAAGTATCTCTATAATCCGACGACCGGTCAGATCGAAGTCCAGTGGATACAGGGTATTGGCAGCGAGAAGGCGGCAGCTCCGCAGGGGCGTCTGATGGCGACTGTCATCAATGGCATCCTTAGCCGCAAACTACCTTGGGCTCTTGTCTTGCTGGGGGTTGCCATCGTGGTTGTTGTTGAGCTTCTTGGCGTTCGTTCTCTCACCTTTGCAGTGGGCGCATACCTCAGCATCGCTACTACCTTGGCGATCTTCGTGGGCGGCGTCGTGCGTTGGATGGTGGATCGCGCTATGCTTCGCCACGCGGCGGAGAAGGCACGGCTTGAACACGATGCTTCTTTGGCCCTTTGGCATTCGGACCGGGATACGTGGCTGGCTCAACATCCCGACTTTGACCCAACTAATCCTGCACATGCCGATACCAGCGGTCTTCCTATCTTCACTAACATCACGGCGCGCGATGTGACTATTGAATCTGAGGTTTCTCCGGGATCGCTGTACGCTTCGGGGCTGATTGCGGCTGGTGGAATCGTTGGATTGCTGGGGGTTTGCGTGAAACTCTATGAAGCTGCTACTGACAGGTCGATTCCGCGCTTTAGCGGACGTAATCCTCTGCACCACGATCCGGTCAGCGTCGTGATGTTTGCGTTGCTGGCGTTTTCGCTCTACTACTTCGCACGGAAACCGCTTCAGAGTGAGGGTTGATTTTTGGTTTTTGCGGAGAAAAATTTCTCCACGTGGTGAAAGGGGCTTTTTGCAGGGGTTTTTGATTTTCAGGGGTGTTTCTGGATGGTAAATCGTGGTGTAGTTGTGGTGATTTGCGTGGCTGACGTGGTGTTTTGACCGTCACTTTTCGGGAGCGAAAAAACACGCCAGCTTTTTGGACTTTATTTTTGGGCGTCAGCCGTCGAGTGCATCTTTTTCGGGTTCGCACTGGGGCGGGGCGGCTGGCGGTACTTCCAGGGGTGTCATGCTGGCCGTTAGGATCGTTGAAGGAGATTGCAGAGATGAGTCATGTGCTGGTTATCTTTCAGGCCGATACGGAGCATACGGAGCAGCTTGCACTGGCGGTCGGTGTGGGTGCGGTAGAGGCTGAGGCGGGCATTCGATTGCGACGTCTGAGGAAGCCTGGCGCGGTGGAGGTGGGGCATAAGGGTTACGGAACGCTGAGGGAGGCGGATCTGCTGTGGGCCGATACCGTTGTGGTCGGGTTCGAGGATGAACGATCAGAGACGGAGGAGGTAAACGGATTGCTTGCGGTCCTGGCGGGATTGGATCCGGGACAGATGGTGGGAAAGACCGCCTGGACCTTCGGTATTTCTCCGTCAAAGACAGAGGCGCAAAGAGTTGTAGACGAGGCTTTGCTGGCGGCTGGTATCACGCCGTCAGATGCGGTGGTTTCGGAAGAAGTGGCGGACGCAATGGAGCGGATGAAAGAGATCGGACGCCGGCTTGGCCGTCAACCGGTTTGAGGAGCCGGTCAGCAGCTGCAATGAGCTCGCGGCTGCAACCCGCTCAAGGGTGCAACTAGAGCGGATTTGCTGTTGGTGTAGAGGAAGGCAAACGCAGATTTCCTTCGGGAATGACAACAAGAAGGACAGGCAACAGCAAGAACAAGTGCAACGGCAAACGCAGATTCTCCTTCGGGAATGACAACCAAAGGACAGGCAACGGCAAGAACAAGTGCAACGGCAAACGCAGATTCTCCTTCGGGAATGACAACCAAAAGGACAGGCAACAGCAAGAACAAGTACGACGGCAAACGCAGATTTCCTTCGGGAATGACAAACAGAAGGGCACGGCAGACTCTACGCCACTGCTACTTTGCTCTAGAGGAGCGATCTAACGGTGAGGACGTTCTCTGCCGGAGTTCTTGCCGGAGCCCGGATCGCGCGGATCTTACAGGCGTGCTGCATATCGATTTGCCGGGCGTAGTCGGAGTCCTGAGCGAGGTGGATTCCGTAGATTGTGAAGGTCTGGAAGCCGGGGACCTGGACACTCAGGGAATAGATTCCGTCGGGGAGCTTGTGAAACTCGTAGCTTCCATCGCTTCCGGTTCGCGTTCTGAAGACAGCTTCGGTTCTCTGATTGACGACAACGACTCTGGCGTCCTGGATGGTTGAGCCTTCCCGGTCGTCTACCGTTCCCCGAATGCGGGGCGAGAGGTTTGCTGCGCTTGAGGATGGGATGGCAGAGAGAGAAAAGAGTAAGGCGACCGCCAACAAGCAGGACACCAACAATCCATTGCGTTCTCTTTTGATCGTAGGGATCGGAATCGTCACGAGGATTGCGAGAGCCAGGCAGAGGCGATAGATCGAGGCGTTAGCGGGATGCAAGGAAGCAAGATGAAGAACGACGGAATTATCGGCTGCGCCGTGAAACGACAACAGAAGAGCAGACCAAGGTAGCGGTGATAGCACCGATAGCAGAAACACCGCCGCACAAAAGATCAGCAAGGGTACGGGCAGAGCAATCAGCGACAGAAACGGTAGAAGCATCAGCACTGGAAAGCCTCCTGTGGGCGGCATATAGGAGGTTGCCTGAGACGCGCCCATAGATCATCGATCTCTCAACTCAACTTAGGGCCGCATGGTCGGGATTCCAATGGCCACCCCCGAAAATCTTCACATAGCCACTCCGGAAGCACGACGAGAAGATGATTGGTCCGTCCAGTCATCTTCAGCGAAGCTAAAGGTGCGCCGTCTTTAGACCGCTAATCTTATGAGTACAAGCAAGATAGAGGAGGGGATGGAGGTTTTGAATCTTATCTCGATGTCGAGATATCTTATATCGTAGGAGTTGAGGAGGCTGAGATGACAGATGAGCGAAATATAGTTTCGGCCCCTCGACTCTGGTTGGTTCTGGCTCGGGCCCATGGTTCCATCGTCGATTTCATCGAGGGCGCTATCACGGCCCAGGGATTGGGAATCAGTGACTTCATGGTGATGGAGGTCTTGCTGCACAAAGGGCCGTTGACGATCTCCGTGATTGGGGAGAAGGTGCTGCTGGCGAGCGCTTCCATGACGTCAGCGATCGATCGGCTGGAGAAGCGCAGCCTGGTGCGGCGGAGAAGCTGTAACTCGGACCGGCGGATTCGTCTGGTCGAGCTTACCGCGGAGGGTAAGAGTTTTATCGAAGAGATCTATGCGCGGCATGAGAAGGATCTGGAGTTTGTGATGGCCGGACTCTCCGAGGAGGAGCGCAGGACGATGTATGAGGGGTTGAAGACGGTTGGGCTGGCGGCGAAGTCCGCGGTTCCGACGCAGAAGCGCAAGACCGCTTGACGCACCAAAGCTGGATGCAGGACACACGGCCCTAAGCAATGAGCCGGTGAAGAAGTAAGAAAGGAAGCATTATGTTGACTGTTCGGAAGAGTAAAGAAAGAGGCCATGCAGATCACGGATGGCTGGATTCACACCACACGTTTTCCTTCGCCAACTATCATGACCCGAAGCATATGGGGTATCGGTCGCTGCGGGTGATTAATGAGGATCGCGTGGCCGAGGGGCGTGGATTTGGAGCGCATGCGCACCGCGATATGGAGATTCTGAGCTATGTGCTGAAGGGCAAGCTCGCCCACAAGGACAGCATGGGTCACGTGGAGGTGCTGGGGCCGAACGAGATTCAGAAGATGTCGGCCGGCAGCGGCGTGGTGCATAGCGAGTTCAACGGGTCGGAGACGGAGCCGGTTCACTTTCTGCAGATCTGGATTGAGCCGAAGAGCCGGGGCACGCAGCCGAGCTATGAGCAGTTGAAGTTCGAGGCGGAGGAGAAGCTGGACCGCTTCAAGCTGCTGGCTTCGCCGACGCCTGCGACCGGAGCGGCAACGATCAACCAGGACACGAGCGTGTCGGTTGCAGAGTTGACGCCGGGCAAACAGATTACCTATCCGCTGGGCAGCAAGCGCCATGCGTGGCTGCATGTGATCCACGGAGAGGTGACGGTGAACGGCAAAGCGCTGGAGACGGGCGATGCTGTTGCAGTCGATAACGAAGAGGCGCTTGAAGTAAGCGGGCAGGGAAAGGCTAATAGCGAGATACTGTTGTTCGATCTTGCATAACCCATTCGCGGTACCTGACAGCGGGCTAATAAATTTCTACACAAATGCAACGGTGACCGGCACATATCTTTGCGCCGTTCACCATAACAAAGACATCTCACAGTAGCCTTACCCATTTCCGAGGAGAACAATTATGAACCGTCGCATCTTTACCGCCGCCCTCTCTGCCCTGCTCCTGACCGGAGTCAGCGCGTTCGGCCAGAGCTCAACCTGGACGATCGACAAGAACCATACCCAGGTGAATTTCGCAATCCAGCATATGGGAGTCAGCACGGTTCGCGGGTCGATCAGCGGTGTGACCGGCACGATCGTGTGGGACGACAAGAACCCCAGCAAGTCGACCGTGGAAGCAACGATGGACGCGACGACTGTGTCGACGAACAACGACAACCGCGACAAGGACCTGAAGTCTGCCAACTTCTTCAATGTCGAGAAGTTTCCGACGCTGACCTTCAAGTCGACCTCGGTGTCGGGCGCGAACGGGAAGCTGCAGGTTGTCGGCGATCTGACGCTCGCGGGTGTGACCAAGAGTGTAACGCTGGCTGTCGATGGACCAACCGCTCCGCAGAAGGGCATGGGCGGCAAGACTGTGATCGGCCTTTCGGCTACCGGGACGCTGAAGCGTAGTGACTTCAACTTCGGTTCGAAGTATGCCGCGCCTATTCTGGGCGACGACGTTCAGTTCACAATCGACATCGAAGCGAACAAATAAGCAATAGCACGACGGCCCTCCACTTCGCGGAAGATTGCGGAGTGGAGGGCTTTTCGTTTGGCTGGATTACGAGAGAGTTTCGCGGCTGAGCTGTTCGTTGCGTCTTTCGATGGCGGCCGAGGCCTCGGGTTTCAGACCGCGAAGGATCTCGAGAAGCTTTGCAGGATCGAAGGATTCGAGCTGATAGTCGGCTGAGGGACAGACATTGGAGCCGGGGGTGGTGATTACGATGACAGGAACCTTCGGCTGAAGGGCTTTGATCTTGTCGGAAACTTCTTCGCAGGACAGGTCGTCGAGACCACCGTCAAGTACGACGCCGCTGACGGCTGGAAATCTAGTGAAGACCTCGAGGGCTTCCTTGCCGCTGTAGGCTGTGAGGACGTTGAACTTCGCAGTTTCGATTACCAGCTTGCGGGTCGAGATGCTGCCGGGGAACTCCCGGTCGATGACGAGGAAGCATGGTCTGATCATGGACAGCATTAGACACTAAAAGTACCGCAGAAGACGATTCGGAACGGGCTTGAGAGCCCGGAGTACGCGGTTCAGAGGCCGTGAGTGCGCTGGATGCGATCCTTGTTCTCTCGAACCAGACGGAGGAAGTTCTGTTGGATTGGGTCTTCATTTTGGGGGTTCCAGGCCACGGATAGTCCCATGTAGAGGTTTTGCGGCACAAGCGGGGAGATGACGACTCCGGGAGGACGGAGGTATCGGACCCCCGAGGGAACAAGGGCGACGCCTTCGCCGGATTCGACCAGAGTGAGGACGCCGGACCAGGTTGAGGAGGTGTTGACGATATTGGGCGAGAAGCCTGCCGTAGAGCAGAGAGCTACGATGCCGTCGAAGAGTGCTGTCGTCATCTGGCGATCGCAGAGGACGAAGCGTTCGGTGACCAGGGAGCCGATCGAGATGGGTTTGCCCGCAAGGGGATGGTCGCGGGGAAGAACGACGACGACGGGGTCGCGATAGAGCAGCTCGGCGCGGAGGGTCTGGTCGAAGGGAGGCTCGAGGGGGCGGGCGAAGGCGATGTCGATCTTACCGGTGAGGAGGGCTTCCATCTGCTCGGGCGTGCGCATCTCATAGAGCGAGAGCTTGATATTGGGGTGGAGTTTGCGGTAGTCGCGGATGATGCGGGCGAAGAAACCGCCGGCGCCCCAGAGGAAGAATCCGATGTTGAGGGATCCGACTTGTCCGAGGAGGGAGCTTTGGGTGATTTCGAGGGCTCGGTCGGCGGCTGCGAGAGTTTTACGAGCTTCGGCGAGAAATATCTGGCCCTGGGGGGTGAGGCGGGTTCGGCCTGGGCTGCGGTTGAGAAGCTGGCCGCCGACTTCGCGTTCCAGATCTGCAATCTGCTCGCTGATGGCTGATTGGGATACATGCAGACGACGGCCTGCCTCGCTGAAGGTGCCGTGCTCGGCAACCGCACAGAGATAACGCAAGTGTCTCAGTTCCATGAAGGTTTATCCCTCTGCTGTCAGGATATCGGTCTTTCCGATGGCAGTTCTCGGAAATACCTGTGAGACCTAAACGTGGCAGGGAATGTCTTACTCTATACAGGGAAAGATTTACCCGAAGCGGAAGAGGGTTCGTCGAATGTGGATCGTAAAAGTAGCTCTGAGCCGACCGTATACCTTCATCGTGCTGGCAATCCTCATTTTGATTGCTGCGCCTGTGGTGATCTCGAGCACGCCGACCGATATCTTTCCGAACATCAATATTCCGGTGGTGTCTGTTGCGTGGCAATACACAGGGCTGAATCCGGAAGAGCTTGAAGGGCGACTGACAACACCGTACGAGAAGGCGCTGACGGTGCTGGTGGATAACATCCAGCATGTCGAGTCGACTACGTTTGCGGGCCAGGTGATTGTGAAGATTTACCTGCAGCCAGGAGCGAGCCTGGATACGGCAAACTCGCAGGTGTCTGCCGCTTCTGAGTTTCAACTGAGGCAACTGCCTCCGGGTATTTTGCCGCCGCAGATTATTAACTTCAGCGCCTCGAGCGTGCCGATCATACAGCTGGGCTTGTCTGGAGCGGGACTGAGCGAGCAGCAGCTGAACGATCTTGGCGCGAATTTTGTTCGTCCACAGCTGATCTCGGTTCCTGGCGCGGTTATTCCGAATATCTATGGCGGCAAACAACGGTCGATTATGTTGAATATCGATCCGAAGCAACTGCAGGCCAAGGGACTGTCGCCAGTTGATGTACTGAATGCTGTGGGACAACAGAACGTGGTGCAACCGGGCGGAACGGCGAAGATCGGTGAGGCCGAATATGACATCCACATCAACTCTTCGCCGGTGACTCTGGAAGGTATCAGCAACCTGCCGATAAAACAGGTGAACGGAACAACGATCTATTTGCGCGACGTTGCGACCGTGGCGGACGGAAGCATTCCGCAGACGAATATCGTGCGACAGGATGGGCGCCGCGGAGCGCTGATGGTGATTCTGAAGTCCGGAACTGCCTCGACGCTGTCCGTGGTGAGCGGTGTCAGGGATCTGTTGCCCAGGGTAAAGCTGACTGTGCCGCCAGAGCTGAAGATGACTCCGATCGGGGACCAGTCTGTCTTCGTTCGCGGATCGGTTCAGGGTGTCATCCGGGAGGCTGTGATTGCAGCGGTGCTGACGGGATTGATGATTCTTTTGTTCCTGGGAAGCTGGCGCAGCACAATCATCATCGCGATTTCAATTCCGTTGTCGATCCTGTCTTCGATCATCGTGCTGGGTCTTCTGGGGGAGACGATCAACATCATGACGCTGGGCGGGCTGGCGCTGGCGGTCGGCATCCTGGTGGACGATGCGACGGTGACGATTGAAAATATTGAACGCTACCTGGAGGAAGGCAGAGAGTTGCACGACGCGATCCTCGAAGGCGCCGCTCAGATCTCGGTGCCGGCACTGGTATCAACCCTTTGCATCTGCATTGTGTTTCTACCGATGTTCTTTTTGAGCGGGGTCGCGCGTTATCTCTTTGTGCCGTTGGCGGAGGCCGTGGTCTTCGCCATGCTGGCTTCGTATGTTCTCTCTCGTACGCTGGTTCCGACGCTTGCGATGTACCTGCTGAAGGCACACGATCACCATGCTGTTCCTTCGAAGAACATTCTTGCGCGGTTCCAGCGGGGATTTGAGCGCGTCTTTGAGAAACTGCGCACAAGTTATCAAGATCTGCTTGGTCGGCTGGTGGCGGCGCGAATTTTCTTCGTTCCCATCTTTTTGTTACTTTGCCTGTGTGCCTTCGCACTGCTGCCGTTCCTTGGACAAAACTTCTTTCCAAGCACAGACAATGGGTCGTTCATCCTTCACGTTCGCGGCAAGAGCGGCATCCGCATCGAAGAGACTGCCAAGCTGTGCGATCTGATTGAACAGGACATCCGGAAGACGGTGCCGACCGCCGAGATGGATAATATTCTGGACAACATCGGCCTGCCCTACAGCACGCTGAATACTCAGCATGCAACATCGGGGCTCATCGGTGCGGGAGACGCGGATATTCTGGTCTCGCTGAAGGAAGATCACCATCCGACTGCCAATTATGTCGAGGCACTGCGCAGGGATCTACCGCGTGCCTTCCCGGAGTCACGTTCTACTTCCTGCCATCGGATATCGTTACGCAGATTTTGAACTTTGGTCTGCCTGCGCCAATCGACATACAGTTCGAAGGCTCCGATATTGCGGCTAATCGGAAGGTTGCGAACCAGGTATTGAGCGAACTGCGCCAGGTTCCAGGTCTGGTGGATCTTCGCATCCAGCAACCCGATGACTATCCGGTGTTGGACGTTGCGGTAGACCGGACGAAAGCGGCGCAGGGTGGTTACTCCGAGCGCGATGTGGGCAGCAGCCTGCTGAACATACTTGGCGGCAGCACACAACTGAACCCGATGTTTTATCTGAACTGGTCGAATGGCAATACGTACAACATCGTGGAGCAGACACCGCAGTACCAGATCAGCTCTCTGAACTCGCTGGAGAATATTCCGATCTCGTCTCCCACCGCGAAGAAGCCGGAGATTCTGACAGATGTCGCGACGATCAGCCGCAGTAACGAACTGGAAGTGGTGACCCACTACAACGTCCGACGCACGCTCGATATCTATGGCAACGTCCAGGGACGCGATCTCGGTTCGGTGGGCCGAGACATCAACAAAATTGTTGCGAGAAATGAGAGGTCCCTGGTACGCGGCAGCTTTGTGAGAGTGCGCGGACAGATCGAAACGATGAACAGCTCCTACTTTGGACTGCTCGCCGGACTGGCGTTTGCCATTGTGCTGGTCTACCTGCTGATCGTTGTGAACTTCCAGTCGTGGCTCGATCCGTTCATCATTATTACGGCTCTGCCCGCGGCGCTGGCGGGTATTGTGCTCTTTCTGTTTACGACCAGGACGACATTGAGTGTGCCTGCGCTGATGGGCGCGATCATGTGTATGGGCGTTGCGACAGCGAACAGTATTCTGGTGGTATCGTTTGCGAAAGAACGCCTGCTGCATCATGGGGATGCGATCGAAGCTGCGATCGAAGCGGGAGCGACACGGTTCCGACCTGTGATGATGACGGCACTGGCGATGATCATCGGCATGATTCCGATGGCGCTGGGCGCGGGAGAAGGCGGAGAACAGAACGCGCCGTTAGGTCGCGCGGTGATAGGCGGACTGTGCTGCGCTACGGTTGCGACTCTTATCTTCGTTCCCGCCGTCTTTGCTTTGCTGCATGGCTCGGATAAGAAAAATACTGTTGGCAACGAAAGCCGCGAGCACCAATTGACAGCCGGCGACTGAAAGAACTTTTAGGCACCAAGGAGAATGCATGACGAGCGGAACAAAGGCGGAACCCAGGATGAATGCGAATGAGACCACGCCGTCCGGTGAGCGGCCAGCCGCGGAAGTTCCAGAGCCCGGCCTGACCAAGGGTACGTGGATCGGAGTGGTCGTCATCGCGGCGATCGTGGCCCTGGTTGTACTGTTCGGAATTGCCGCGCGCCGTCGGTCTGAGAGCACGCTGGAGACCGACACAAAAGCTGCATCGATTCCTTCGGTAAATGTAATTCACCCTGTCAGCTCCGTACTGTCCTCAGGTTTGGCGTTACCGGGAAACACGCAGGCTTATGTGGACACACCGATCTATGCCCGCACGAGCGGATACTTAAAGAGCTGGCACTTCGACATAGGCGCGCATGTTCGCAAGGGACAGCTGATGGCCGTAATCGAGACGCCCGAGCTCGATGAGCAACTCCAGGTGACACAGGCGGATCTGAAGAGCGCAGAGGCCAATCTCAACCTGGCGAATACGACGTCAGCGCGCTATCAAAACCTTCTGACGACCAATTCAGTGTCGAAGCAGGAGACCGATGTTGCAGTGAGCGATGCTGCCGCCAAGAAAGCGGCGGTGGATGCATCGACGGCAGCGGTACGTCGACTGCAGCAACTGCAATCGTTCGAGAAGATCTACGCTCCTTTCGATGGAATTGTGACGGCGCGCAATGTCGATATCGGCGCATTAATCCAGGCCGGCGAGAATACAACACCGAAGGAGTTGTTTCATCTTGCCGCTATTCAACAGATTCGCGTGTTCGTTTCGGTTCCTGAAGCCTACTCCACCTCCATCAAACAAGGCGGTAAAGCGACTTTGACTCTGGACGAGTATCCGGGCAGGGAGTTTGAAGGCTCGGTTGCACGCAACTCGAACGCAATCGATTCGGCGACTCGTACACTGAACGTTGAAGTGGACGTCGACAATCCTAAGGGCGAGTTACTACCGGGCGCCTATGTATTTGTTCACTTCAAGGTGCCAGAGCGCACGTCGAATTTGATGATCCCATCGAACACGTTGTTGTTCCGAGCACAGGGACTGCAGGTGGGAGTTGTGCGTGATGGACGCGTGCAGCTTGTACCAGTGACGATCAGCAAGGACCTGGGCGCTAACGTTGAAATTGCCTCAGGTCTGACCCCGAATGACGCCGTAGTTCTGGATCCTTCCGACTCACTGGCTAGTGGGCAGGAGGTTCAGGTGAAGAGCCGGGATAATGAGAATGCAAAACAGATGCAGAAGAAAGCGGGGGCGCAGTGAAGTTACGACCCACTGCTCTGGCCAGTGCCGCTGTAGTTCTGCTGAGCGGATGCATGGTCGGACCGAAGTATGTGAAACCATCGGTTCCCATGGCTCCCGGGTATAAAGAAGCAGGACCGGACGCTTACAAGGAAAACTCGGACTGGCAGGTTGCCCAGCCGGCCGATGCGGCGCTGCGCGGAGAGTGGTGGACGATCTTCGGCGATGCGGAGTTGAATCTTCTGGAGCCGCAGGTGGCGGAGAACAACCAGAATCTCAAGGCGGCGGATGCTCGGTTCCGTGAGGCACGGGCCTTGATCCGCTTCAACCATGCATCGCTGTATCCGACCGTTGGGGTAGCGCCTTCCGCCGGAGGCTTACGCGAGTCGTCAAACCAGCCGTACTTCAATGTGAACAACATCCAGGGAAACGGCGTTGGTGTGATTCAATTACCGGTGGATTTGAACTATGAGATTGATGTGTGGGGGCGCGTTCGCCACACCGTAAGTGCTGCGCGGGAGGAGGCGCAAGCGAGCGCGGGAGATAGACAGACGGTGCTGCTGAGCCTGCAGGCTGAGCTTGCAATCGACTACTTCGAAGCTCGCAGCGCCGATGCCCAGGAGAAATTGTTAAACGATACCGTGAAAGACTTCGAAGAGGCCTACCGGATCACGAAGAACCGATTTGAAGGAGGCGTCGCTCCGAAGTCGGACGTCGATCAGGCGCAGACACAGCTTGAGGCGGCAAAGGTTCTGTCGCGTGATATCACATTGCAACGAGCACAGTTCGAGCATGCAATCGCAATTCTTCTCGGAAAGCCTCCGGCGTCGTTCGCCTTGGGGAACGCTCCTCTTGACGCGCGACCACCGATGATTCCGACTGGGCTGCCTTCGGAGCTGCTTGAGCGACGCCCGGACATTGCGTCAGCGGAACGCCGCGTCGCTGAGGCGAACGACCGTATCGGCATAGCGCGAGCTGCGTTCTATCCGACGATTTCATTGAGCGGAACGGTTGGCGTGGAGGGGACCTCGTTTGCAAACCTGTTCGACCCGGCGAGTCTGCTGTGGTCGCTTGGACCTACACTCTCGCAGACGGTATTCGACGCGGGGCGTAGAGCCTCTGTCTCCGAACAGGCTAATGCCAGCTACGATGAGACCGTCGCGAACTACCGTCAAACCACTTTGACGGCTTTTCAACAGGTGGAAGACAATCTGGTCGCACTGCGCGTACTCAATCAGGAGGCGGGGCATCAACGGCAGGCTACGATGGCGGCACAGTCTGCCGCGCAGATATTCAACAATCGATATGTGGGCGGGCTCGACACCTATCTTCAAGTTGTAACCGCTCAGACCACTGAGTTGAATAACGAACGTAACGACATCGACATTATGCGCAGGCAGATGGATGCAAGCGTGCTGTTGATCAAGGCGCTGGGTGGTGGCTGGAACGTGACGCAGTTGCCGAAGCTATAGTCTCAAGGAGGGAGTCTTAGCGGCCGGAGAGATTCAGGGGCAGGTAGAAGGAGAAGACTGAGCCCTGTGACGGCTGGCTGGTCACGTCGATGGAGCCGCCGTGGGCTTCGACGATGGCCTTCGCGATGGCGAGTCCCATGCCTGTTCCCTGCACGCGATACCTCTGCCCCTGGCCACGGTAGAACTTGTCGAAGATCATCATCTTCTCCAGATCATCAACCCCTGCGCCACGATCGGCGACGCTGGTGACAAGCTGGCCTCCGGTGACTTCAGCGCTGACGAAGATGGGGCTTCCCTCAGCCGAGTATTTTGCTGCATTCTCCAGCAGATGTTGCAGCACTTTGGCGATGCGCTCGAGGTCTATCTGCACGGGAGGAAGGGTGTCGGGGAGACGGAGCTCCAGGGGATGGTTCTTGAGCGGCCCTTGTACAGCCTCGAGCGCGAGATCGACCGCCTCTCGCATGGAGTGCATGCGCAGGTCGAGCTTGATGTCGTTTGCATCCAGCTCTGCCATCTCCATCGCCTGACCGACTAGCCGGTCAAGACGTGCGGCTTCCTCTTCGATGACCTGCAACATCTCTCCACTTTGCTCGGCATCGAGTGAGGGCTCGCTGCGCAAGGTAGTGACGGCGGCTGTGATTGAGGTCAGAGGCGTACGGAGCTCGTGCGCCACGGAATCCAACAGCGCGTTTCGGAGGCGCTCGCTTTCACGTGAGGCTTGGACTCGGGTCAGAGTCTCGACGGCACCGGCGCGTTCGATCGCGATAGCCGCCAGGCCACAGACTGCGTCGAGTGCCTCGGGTGAGGTCCTGTTGCCCGTGATTCCTACTGCGCCGATGGGACGCGTTCCGAGGAGGATGGGAACGAGGGTGACGGCGCGTGTTTCATCATACCGATGGTCGCGGGTAAACAATGCATCACGCAGCTCAGAAGCCGTCACGTCCATATAATCCGGACTTGAGCGGTAGATGCGGTCCTTTTCGCGAAGATAAACCGCGGCTCCCGTGAGGTTGAAGGTCACGGCGATCATCTGCGGCAGGACATTGAGAAGATCGATCACGTTGCCGGTCACCAGCATCTGCTGGCTGAACTCGTATAGTCGTTCAGCCTCGCGCTGGCGGCGGCGCGATATCTTTGCTTCGCGTCGCGCACGTTCCGCAAGCTGGCTGGCGACGATGCCCGTTACTAGAAATGCGAACAGGGCGACCCAGTTGCGACCGTCCCCAACTGTGAAGGTGAGGACTGGGGGAAGAAAGAAGAAGTTGAAGGCAGCCGCCGAGAGAATGGACAGGTAGATGGAGTGACGAAGACCCCAGTTCGCGGCTACGAGAAGGATGCCGATCAGGAATGTCAGAGCTACCGTGGTTTCGTTGACATGCAGCCGGAGAAAGTAGACGGCTACAATGACAGCTGCGCTCGCTGTGGAGATACTGTAGCGGACGATACTGCGTATAAGCTTTCGCTGCACTCCATTATCTTATCCTTATGGGCACTCGCGATAACTCGAATCCGGCGCTGAAGAGCCCGGAAGAATGGCTGGAGAAGGTCGCGCCGGAGAAGATGCGAGGAACCTTCAAACTCTTCCTCGGCTACGCGCCCGGCGTAGGCAAGACATACAACATGTTGAGCGAGGCGATCCGTCGGCATCAGCGTGGGGAGGATATTGTCATCGGGGTGGTGGAGACGCACGGCAGACCACGTACTGCAGAGTTGGCCGAGCAACTGGAGCAGGTTCCGCGTAGAAGGATTGAGTATAAAGGCGTGGTCTTCGAGGAGATGGACCTTGAGGGTATCCTCAAGCGGCGGCCGCAGATCGTTCTGATCGACGAACTGGCACACAGCAATATCGAGGGCAGCAAACACCGCAAGCGCTATGAGGATGTACTCGACGTTCTGGCCGCCAACATCGACGTACTGGCCACGATGAACGTGCAGCACATCGAGAGTGTCGCGCCAACCGTCCAGAGTGTCACCGGGGTGATCATCCGCGAAACTGTCCCGGATTGGCTAGTCCAACGCGCGGATGAGATCGTGATGGCCGATCTGACGCCCGAAGCTTTGCAGACACGGATGCGGCGCGGAGATGTCTATGGGACGGCTCGTGCTGAGAAGGCCCTGGCTAACTTTTTCCGTCGCGGAAACCTGATCGCGCTCCGCGAGCTTGCGCTGCAGCATGTGACCAAGGCGGTCGATCGCACATTGACTGCGTACATGGATGCGAAACGCATTGAGGCGCATTGGGCGGTCCGCGAACGCGTGGCGGTCTGCATCAGCTCTAGCAGTTCCTCGCAGATGTTGATCGCACGGGGCGCGCGGGTAGCGGAAGGTGTAGGGGGCGAGCTGTTTGTTCTGCATGTCGACGACGATGAAGACCTGCTTGAAGAAGAAAAAGCTACGCTGGCGGCCAACATCCAGTTCGCACGCAATATGGATGCGCAGGTGTTCACCGTTAGGGGAAAGAGCATCGTCCATGCTGCGGCCAGCTTTGTTCGCGAGAAGCGCATCACGCATATCGTCTTCGGCCGCCCCGCCGTTCACGGCTTCCGCAAATATCTTTACTATTGGGCTATTCAACACTTTCTCAAAGAATCGCCGAATGTAGATGTCCACATCGTTACGCAACATCCGGAGCGCGAATGAAACAAAACCTGGAAGGCCAGCAACATGCAAAGATTCTCATTGTGGACGACGAAGCTCAGATTACTCGCGTTCTTCGCACGGCGCTTTCCACGCAGGGTTATTCGTTGCGCATCGCCGCGAATGGTGTTGAGGGAATGGAGGCTGTGCATGCCTGGAAGCCGGATCTGGTCGTCACGGACGTCTCCATGCCTGAGATGAACGGGATTGAGCTTTGCCGCGAGATTCGAGCTGTATCCAAGGTTCCGATCATTGTTCTTTCGGTCCGCAATCAAGAGGCTATGAAGATCGAAGCGCTGGACGCCGGGGCGGACGACTACGTGACGAAACCGTTCAGCATTCAGGAACTGCAGGCTCGCGTCCGCGCGCAACTCCGCCGCAGTTCCGCCACCGAGTCCGAGGCTCCGCAGGTTATTTCAGCAGGCGACTTTTATATCGATATTCCGCAGCACCGTGTAGCGGTTCGTGGACAAGATACACACCTAACGCCGAAGCAGTTCGACCTTCTCGTGTGTCTGGCGCAGCATCCTGGACAGGTTCTTACGCATCGAGCGTTGCTCCACGCAGTGTGGGGCACAAACGCCGATCAACCGGAGTACCTGCGCGTCAACATTGGCCAGTTGCGGAAGAAGATCGAGCTCACAGAGGAGCCCGCGTATATCGTCACCGAGCCCTGGATCGGCTATCGTTTTCGTCCCACCGGCAACGACGAGTTCTAATCATGATCCCTCTGGCTGTTTCGTGCTGCGCTGTGCCGCGTTGTTCCTGGGGATCAACAAGGAGATGGCATTCGGTAAGAGGCGGACGGACATGGGAAGCTGGCCGATCCACTCGCCGTCGAGTTCTGCGTGGATGCGATGATTCGGCTCAAGAGGTGAACAGCGGAACTCGGAGACTCGAGCCTGTTCCAGCCACGGATTTTGCGTGTTGAGTCTAACGTGACTAAAAGCGAACCAGGCCGGTAGACCGATTCTGGCCGGGGGTTTCACGATGGAGAGGAGAAGATCGCTCTCGTTCGCGGAACTACCTGTTGCCAGACGACTGAATATGCCGCCAAGATTTGCAACGCGAGAGCAGATAATCCCGACGCCGCGTCGCTCTACCCACTGATCGGAGTCGCTTCTTCGATAGTCCACTCGAAACGCCGGAAAGCTCCGCGTCAGGAAGAGTCTCAGCGAATGGGCGTAGTAGACGTTTCGACCGAGCTTCGATCTCTTCCCGCCGAGGAGCCGATACACGAGCGCACCGTCAGGACCGGCTCCTGCCATGACGATGAAGTGTCTGGTCACTTCGGATCCTTCGGCGGCGTAGCGCGCCTCGCCGACCGGGATCGGGCGTGACTCAAAGCTTAGCTGCTGTTGGAGAGCTTTTAGCGGATCGAGCGACAACCCGAGATTGCGGGCAAATGCGTTTGCCGTCCCGAGCGGTACGACACCAAGCGCGGTTTTCGTGCCCACAAGGCCTTGCAAAACCTCGTGCACCGTGCCGTCGCCACCACATGCGAAGACCGTATCGCATCCCTTGGCCGCCGCATCAGCAGCAATTGACTGCGCCTCTCGGGCTGCTGTAGTCAGAATTGCGTTCGCCTGCGCGCCAGTTTGTTCAAGAGCCTGCACGAGAGCAAGGACTGTAGCCCGCAGGTTTTTGCTTCGCCCGGCCGACGCGTTGATGATTAAAGTGGCTCGATGCACAGTGCAAGACTCTCATATCTGAATTCGAAGGAACAGAATCGGCGTTATCGGGGTTGGGTCTGCGAATCTGATTGTGTGGAACCGCCTCTCCGTGATTTCATCGATTCTGCAGATACGTTGCAGTCCTCGACCACTCAGGAGATTTGCATGACCTACCAGGTTTCACGCAACGGACAGATGTATGGACCGTATACTCTCGAAGATCTTCGGCGCTATGTCGCCTCGGGAAACGTCCTGCTGACCGACATGGCCAGGAGTGACACGATGCCCGATTGGGTGCCGGTCGCCCAAATTATCGGCTCAGCGGGTGTCCTGGCGACACCGGTCTACGCTGCTCCTGTTGCGTATTCGCAGTCGGGCAGCACCTATCCTGACCCGCCGAATCTGAACTGGGTGTTTGAGCTGCTGCTGGGTTTTCTTACTTGTGCGCTCTTCGTGGTGGTGTGGAATCTGGTGATAGCGGCGTGGGCAAACCGAGTGCAACCGGCGAGCAAAGCCCTGATGTTTTACATTATTGCCACCGTGCTGGTTGTGCTGCACTTCGGTGGGTCCTTGGGGCTCGTCATCGCGATGAGCCATCACCAACAACCCCATCAAAGCTTCGTGGGAGGATTTATCGGCATTGCCTCCTGGGTCGCTCGCCTCATCGCCCGCTTTACGCTGCGAGATACGCTTGAACAACACTTCAATAGTACGGAGCCGCTTGGGTTGCGCCTGAGCGCCGTTATGACCTTCTTCTTCGGAGGCATTTATTTTCAATATAAGCTGAACGAGATCAACCAGCTGAAGCAGAACCTTCGCTACCAGAACGTGGCTCGATGACATAGCTGATTCGGGGCGGCCGCGTCGCGCGAACGGCTGCACCGTTGGTGATCGTCGGGGCGGTTGCTGGAGTTCTGCGGCGCTTTTCTCCTGCACAGAACAGCCTTTATCCACGATGCCCCATCTATGAAGTTGTTCATCTGAAGTGCCCTGGGTGCGGCGGCACACGTGCTTTGGCCGCGCTGGTCCAAGGTCGTTTCATCGAGGCTATGCACCTGAACGCCCTTACGACCCTCTTGCTCCCGATAGCAGCGGCCTATAGTTTCCAGTGGTATTGGCGTTTTGCACGGAGCGGCGTCGATCGGTGGCCGCCAGTTTCGCATGCGGCTGTCTATGCTGCACTTGCTGCGTCATCGATATTTACAGTTCTTCGCAATCTTCCGCTTCGGCTGTTCCAATAAAAAGCAAAACGATCCCTGTGATTAGCAGGGACCGCTCGACTCGATAAGAAACGACGTCACGAAGCGTTACGCCTCGACGGCGACGGGTTCGATGGAAGCCGGGGTAGCGCTGCCACCCTTCAGGTCGGTTCCGCCGGGTTTGCGAATGTCGATGCCGCCCTTGAAGAACGCGCCATCTTCAATCGAGATACGCGCTGCGATTACGTCGCCAGTGAGCGAGCCTTCGCTGCGAATATCAACGCGGTCGCTGGCCTGGCAGTTGCCGCGGACCTTACCGAGCACAACGATCTCGCGTGCCACGATGTTCGCCGCAACCTGGCCGTTCCGGCCTACGGTAACGCGGTTGCCGGGGAGGTTGATTGCGCCTTCGACTTTGCCGTCGATGTAAAGAGACTCGAGCCTGTCAGCTCACCCTTGACGATGAGGGACTTGCCGATGGTGGCCTGTTCGCCGGTTGGTACAGCGGCTGCTGCATTGCCTGCGCCGACGGTCGCGGGACGGGTTGGGCTCGCCTCGAAGTTCGTCGCTGGAGTCGACGGACGCACCGGTTCAGGAGTCGAGGGAGAGTTGCTTCCAGGCTGATTCGGTTTCCACATGTTCGTTTGTATCCTTTCGTACTGCTTCAAATGATCCGCCGCGGTCTGTCGCACGCGCTACCACGACGGCAGCACGCATACTTTCCACGATACTACTCTGCAAAGGCCCGTGGATTGCCCCGTATTCACAATCTATTCCACAACCTTTGTACCTTTTCCGTTACCTATGGAGTTCTTTCCGACTTCACTGAAGTTTTTTCTGCCTTTTCTGCCTTTTATTCCACCCTAAAAGTGTTATGCGTTCTGAAGTCCCTACGGCATAGAAAAGACTATGCGTCAGGTAGGATGGCAACAACTGAAAATCCCCCTGTGAGAGCCCTATCCCTTGAGTTCGACTCCCCGCACGACCCACGCCAGACTGCAACTCTTTCATCTTCTGGGGGCGCTGTTCTTGTTGGCTTCACCGTCAATTTATTCGGTACGCCCGCTGTTGGCGGCCGGTCCGAAGGTTCATACTGTCACGCTGGGGCCGTACCGCAAGGTTCCCTACACGCAGCCGGATGCCACTCCCGACACCAAAGTGGATGAGACCAGCAGCCTTAAGGTTCGCCCGCTCTTCGTGGACGACCGCCAGAAGGAGTGGACGACTGGCGAGATCCACGACGTCACGGACCGCACGTTCACGGTGCGTCGGGCGCTTCGGCTCAACGACGCCCTGCCGAATGACGCTGCACCGCATTGGATCTGGCAGCCTGGACCTTGGCTCTCGGTGGATCGCGTCACGGGCCACGTTACAGTGCTCCACCTGCCCGACTTCGACTTCGCTGTCTCCGATGTGGTCTGGTTCCGCGACTATGCGGCGTACTGCGGCATTGCAACGACGTCCAAGGGAGGCCTCTATGCTGTCGTGGCGCAACTGGGAGCGCATCGGCCTGTGGTTCAGAAGCAGATTGGAAAATGGCCCGAGGCTGACCACTTTATCCCGGTGTGCCAGCCTGCTCAGTGGCAACGGTTGCCCCTGCGGGTCACGTTGAAGCCGACTGGCGGTGAAGCTGCCACTTACGACGTGGTCGGCACCGTTTCGCTGCTGGAAGAGGGCGATAATTCGGACGAATAGTAGAACGTCTCGCCGGGAGAACTAGTATTGGACCAGGAGTTTTCCGTGCGCTATCTGGACAAGGCCGCCCTCGGCCAATTTGAAGACTGGTATGGCAACAACGCTGCAGTCCAGTGCACCTCGTGCGGTAAGGTCTTTATCGTCTCCGCCGTGCTGCATCGCAAGGGGCGAAGCTGCCCGGCTTGCGGGAGATGCACAGCGACCATCACGAAGCAGCAGGTCTCGATTAGCGAGCCATTCGATGGTGCGGTATAGATCTCTCAGTCGTTGTCTGGTCTGACGCCGCCCTTTGACGAGTTTGAGTTTGCGGTTTGGCCTGTGGCAGTGGGTCAAATACGGAATATATGGTTTAGCATCAACGTCTACTCGCAATGCGACAGCGGCGAAGCTGCGCTGCTTCCCGTGCAGGAGTTTTGAATTTGAAACTGTTCCAGGGCATTAGACCGATAAAGCGAAGTGGCGTTATACGAGACGCTGTTGCCGGTGTTGCGTTCGCCGCGATGGACATTCCCCAGGCGCTCGGGTATACCCGCATCGCAGGAATGCCTGTCGTCACCGGCCTCTATTCCCTTCTTTTGCCGATACTTGCATTTGCGGCCTTCGGCTCGTCGCGGTTTCTGGTTGTTGCCGCTGACTCGGCGACTGCGGCCATACTTCACAGCGGTCTGGCTGGAATGGCTCCGACTGCAAGCACCCGATATGTCGCGCTGGCAGGTCTGGTGGCGCTTCTCACAGCCGCATTCCTGCTGGTGGGGCGGTTGTGCAGGTTGGGTTTCATCGCCGACTTCCTCTCGCAAACAGTGCTTGTCGGCTTCCTGACGGGCATAGGATTTCAGGTCGGCATCGCGGTTCTAGGCCAGATGCTTGGCATTCAGGTCACCTCGCGCAGATCGATTCTTCAACTCGTGGAGATCGGCCGCGAACTCCCGAGAGTGCATCTGCCGACGCTGGCGGTGACCCTCGCGGTGCTTACGTTCGTCTTTGTTCTCCGCTGGTCTGCGCCTAAGGCACCCGGGCCGATGTTTGCAGTCGTTCTGGCCACAGCGGCCAGTGCGATGTGGAACTTTGCCGGGCATGGCGTCGCCGTGATCGGCGCGGTGGCGGGAGGCCTGCCGCACCTTGCGATGCCAGAGGTTCGTTGGAGTGACATTAGACCGCTGCTCTCGGTCGCCGGGTCGTGCGCGGTCATGATACTGACCCAGAGCGCTGCAACCTCGCGAATTTACGCAGCGCGCTATCATCAACGGCTGGACGAGAATCAGGACCTGATTGGCCTTTCCGCGGCCAACGTGGCTGCTTCCTTCAGTGGTACGTTCGTCGTCAACGGCAGCCCTACGCAAACCGCCATGGTGGAAGGCGTGGGCAGCCGGAGCCAGATCGCGCAGGTCACCGCTGCGGCAGTCGTCGCGCTCGTCCTGCTGTTTCTTACCAGGCCACTTCAATACCTGCCGCAGTGCGTACTTGGCACACTGGTTTTCCTGGTCGCGATCGGGCTGATCAAGTTGCGCAGCCTGCAGGATATCCTCCGTGAAAGTCCTGCCGAATTCGCGCTTGCCGTGACAACCACCATCGTCGTCATTACTGCAGGCGTCGAAGTGGGTATTGTTCTGGCGATGGTCCTGTCGCTGCTGCGCATCGTGCACCACAGCTACCATCCCCGAACAGGAGTGATGATCCCGGATGAGGACAATGTCTGGAAGCTGATCCCTCTGACTCCAGGCACAGTGACTGAGCCGGGGCTGGTGATGTACCGCTTCGGTGCCGCACTGTTCTATGCCAACGCGAGCCGCTTCTCGGACGAGATTCTCGGACTGGTAGGCCCCTCGCCGACCACCGTGCGCTGGGTCATCGTAGATGCCGAGGCTATTACCAACCTGGACTACAGTGCCGCGCGAGTGGTTGAGGAGTTGAAGAAAAATCTGGCAGATGCCGGCGTCCAGTTGGGATTTGCTCGAGTGCCCTGGAACACAAGAGCAGACTTCGACCGCCATCACCTAACGGAGGTCATCGGCTCCGCGTGGATCTTCAACCGATTGCACGACGCACTCGAGGCCTACGAGTCAACGAAACCGAACTTGTCCGTTGCGACGGCCCAACCATCCGCTACGTCGTAGCTGCGCCTGAGATGTACGCTTCGAGGTGCCGGATCGTCATCTCCTGCTCGCTGATGACCGTGTTCACGAGATCGCCGATCGAAACTACGCCGACGACTGCACTGCCCTCGACCACCGGCAGGTGCCGGATGCGATTTTTGGTGATGATGCGCAGGCACTCGCCGACGGTGTGCTTTGGCGACACGGAGATCACCGGGCTGCTCATGATCTCCGCGACCTCGGTTTCCTTCGACGACCGCCCCTGCAGAATGACCTTCCGCGCATAGTCGCGTTCGGAGATGATTCCCAGAAGCGACTGCTGCGTCATCACCAGCAGCGCGCCTACCTGCCGCTCTGCCATCATCTCGATGGCCTGATAGACGGAGGCATCGGGCGCGATAGACGCAATAGGTCCGGACTTTTGCTTCAGCACCATACCGATCGTCATCGCAAATTCACTCATGGGGCACCTCGGGCCTCGAATAGTACCCCGGCTGCGTAACCTCGCGCAAATACTAAAAAACGCGTTGATGCCTCCAGCAGTATCATCAGATTATGCAGTCTTTCGACGCACTTCTCCGTGAAGCCGAGATCGCCCACGGTCACCTTTGTGCTGGTCAGATTCTCGGTGTTCGCATGGCCATGTTGGGTTGTGAACGCCTTGGTGTTGAAGATCCCAAGGGTGCCGACCGCAAGCGCCTGGTTACTTTCATTGAGATCGACCGCTGCGCGACTGGCGCTATTGCCGTCGTCACTGGCTGCCGCCTGGGCAAACGCGCCATCAAATTTCGCGACTGGGGAAAGATGGCCGCCACATTCGTCGACCTTACGTCACCCCTTGGACCGCAGGGCGACGCTCCTGTTTTCAAAGCTCTTCGTATTGCGGCGCTCGAATCGTCCAAGCAGCGTGCTCGTGAGCTTTTCCCGCACATTGAGAACAAGAACGACCAGCAGATGCTTGCCTACCGCGAGTTGCCTAACGAAGATCTCTTTCACGAAGAGTGGGTGGCCGTGCCTATCCACCTGCGTGAGATGCCCGGCTACAAGTCGGCGCGCATCACCTGTGCGCAGTGCGGCGAAGGCATCAACTATGATCGCGAGCATCTGCGCGACGGACGAACACTTTGTCAGGGGTGCGCCTTCCCCGAGGCCCGCTACTATCGAACGCTTACGGAAGCGGAGCTCTCTAGCAACAGCAAGGCCGGCGCGGGAACCTCTCCGCAACCGGCCTGCGAACATTGTTAGGCGCTGCAAAACTGCAGCCTTACGCGTGGACTACCAGCGTCCGCGATGATCGTGGTGGTAGCGTTCAAACTCGTGCGCTCTCACCCACTCGGCATGTCGACGTTCCTGTTCGAAGCGCTGACGAGCATAGTAGTCGGGCCTATAGTAGCCGCGAACGGGATAGCCATAATAACCCGGATAGCCAGCCCGTACTCCCACTGCGAACTGCTGTGCGTCAGCCTTTGCCGGCGCTGCCAACACAAACGCACCTGCAAGTAAGCCAACCGTTACACCCTTTGCTACCATCGCTTTTACGTTTGTGATCTTCATAACAACCTCCTGCCTACACCCAATGAAACCCGCCTTACTGGCGCCGGTTGCGCGCAACTATCGCGGCGATCCGGGGTCGTGAAGCCCTAATCCGCAAAAGATGCATCTGTAAGAAGGCAGGGTGTCCCATGCCGCAGCCGGTCATGACGTTTTTCCGTCATTCGCTCGACTTGAAAGCAGCACTAGCCGATTGCGTTGACGATCCAAAGCCCAGGGCTGTACACCGGCTCCGCTCGAGCACGCGTCGGCTGGAGGCTGTGCTTGAAGTATTGGCTAACGCTGCAGAGTTGCCCGATCTGGCAAAGAGGTCGAAGCAGTTCAGGCGGTCGCTCGGTGACATCCGGCGGAGCGCCGGGGCTGTTCGCGATCTAGACGTTCATGTCGAGCTTCTAAAACATCTCGGAGCAACCGATGGGGTGGTAAAGCTGGAGAAGGAACTGCAGAGTTCGAGGAAGAAGAAGGTGAAAAAGCTGCAACGGAGGATCCGCGCCGGTCAAGACGAGATCCACGGAGCCCTCGACAGAGTTGAGATGGATATTGCAGGTCAGGTCGATCTCAACCTGAGTGGAGCAAAGCTTATCAATGTAGCGCGAAGCTGGATGGCTCCCGAGGTGCACGGTCTCGATCCCAGTCGAGATGAGGATCTTCATTCGATACGCAAGGTCTGCAAGACGGCGCGATATATGGCTGAGATCGGCAGCGAAGCGTCGAAGGCCGCGGCGAAGTTTGCAAAACGCCTGGAAGACGTGCAACAGACTACCGGCGCGTGGCACGATTATCTTCTTTTGCTGAACCATGCCAACGCGAGACTGCCACAGGCAAGTGCTATCACTGAAAAGCTTTACGCCAAGGCCGGACTGCTGCGGCGCCAGGCTGAGTCGAAGGCAGCGCACCTTTTGAAAGCCTGAACAGCCGAGCGCTCCCACCCTACTGGTGTACACTGAATTCTGACATGACGGTCTTCCGCCAACTCGCGCCGCTGCACCTCATGCCTACTCGTTGTTGTTGTAGCTAGTCCTTCCTTCGCAGTACCCCCTTTTCTAAAAGTTCAGTGTTGTAGCCTACACGTCGCTTCGTGTGCACCACGCTTCCTCCAAGGAGACTACTCCATGTCGATCCCTCGTACCCGTCTCTCTTTATCTACCGACACCTGGGCAATTGTGTTGTCTCTTGCTCTCGCCGCTATCATTCGCGCCGGCCTGCTCAAAACCGTCGCCTGGTAAGCATCGACGTCTGCGCCCCAACGAATCTGCACGAAGGAGAGTCTATGGCCAGCTCAATCGATCTACCCGATCTTCGCACTGAGTACCCACCACACGCTCCCGGCCGCGTTCCAGCCGAGCACTCCTCCCTCCTTGGCCTGCTTCCGGGCATCGCACTTCTGGCCGTCGTCGGCTACGCGGGCAAGTTCGTCGAGCACTTCATCAACACCTACGGGAAGACTCACCACTACGTCCTACCCAACATCGAATATGTCCTGTGGGCCATTCTCTTTGGGATCCTCATCGCCAACACTGTCGGGCTACCCCGAATCTTTCGCGCAGGAGTCGCCACCTACGAGTTCTGGCTAAAGGCAGGCATCATCCTGCTCGGGGCACGCTTTATTCTCGGCGACATCCTCAAACTAGGCGGCATCTCACTCGCCCTGGTCTTCGTAGCTTTCGCATTCTCGCTGACCTTCATGACATGGCTGGGCCGCACCTTCAAACTAGGTCCCCAACTCACTACGCTGCTGGCCGTTGGCTCCAGCGTCTGCGGCGTCTCTGCCATCATTGCTACGCAGGGCGCGATCGACGCCGACGAAGAGGACTCCTCGACCGCCATCGCTGCCATCCTGGCCCTTGGCGCGATCTCTCTATTCACCTTTCCGCTTATCGGCCACGCGCTGCACATGAGCGACCGCGCCTACGGTCTCTGGGCGGGCCTCGCGGTCGACAATACCGCCGAAGCCACTGCCGCCGGAGCCCTTTACTCCGATGCGGCAGGCAAGTTCGCCGTACTCGCCAAGACCTGCCGCAACGCTCTCATCGGCTTCGTTGTGCTGGCGTATGCAATTCAATGGGCTCGCAAGGGTCTCGCCAGCCGCGCCGCCACGGCACAGCTCGAGAACAAAGCTGCATTCCTTTGGAAGAAGTTCCCCAAGTTCGTCCTCGGCTTCCTCTTTATCTCGCTGCTGGCGACCCTGGGCTCCTCGACCAACCCTCATGTAGCCGCGCTGGGCTTCTCGAAACCTCAGCTCACAGCGTTAGGAAACCTGAGCCGCTGGGCCTTCCTGCTCACCTTTGCCGGCGTAGGCCTGCGCACAAACCTGAAGGATCTTTTCAAACAGGGAGCCCGGCCATTCATCGTGGGAGCGGTCGGCGAGGTCGCTATCGCTGCCATCACCTTGTTGTTGGTCCTGGGAGCCAACCATTTTTTCCATCTTTAGACCACCACCTTGTGGATGCTCCCGCTTCGCCCGTTGACTTCGAGGGAAAGCGGGAGTTTCAAATGAGAAAGTATTGTCACGCTTTGGTCACCGTTCCGTCAGTCGGCGTCCGGCTATGGTAGCCTCCAGCAAGGGGTTGCATTATGCGAGCACGCTTACCCCGGACCCTTGCCGATGCTTGTAGATCACCCAAAACCTGGTCGATACTTCCTCCTCGCAGCACTCCTTTTGCTATGGATCGGGCCATCGTGCTTCGCTCAAGACGCGGCCTCAGAGCCACCAGCTGCGAATGTTTCAGCGGACTCCTCCAGCTCTCTGCCGGATGCACCTGAGCCGCAAGTCGCCGGCAAGTCTGCACCTAAGTCAACGGGAGCGAAGGCCGGCAGCGAAGACATTACTTTCGCTGGCACCCCACGGCGCATCCTGGCCGATCAGAAAGCGATCTGGACCAGCCCGCTGCATCTACGGCCAAGCGACGCAATCTGGCTGGCACCCCTGGCCGCGACGACAGGTGTGTTGATCGGCAGCGACCAACACACCATGACATCGTTGATAAACATCAACGCGAACGATCGCAGCCACTTCAATACCTTTTCGAACGCTGGTGTCGCGGCGCTCGGGGCATTGCCGGCGAGCATGTACCTCTGGAGCTTGTTCGACGATGCGCCCCAGGCCCATGAGACCGGCTTGCTGGCCGGAGAAGCACTGGCAGACAGCCTGGCGGTCAGCGAAGTGGGTAAATTCGTATTCCTGCGTGACCGCCCGCTCGTAAACAACGCCAAGGGAGACTTTTTCAGTTCCAGCCCCTCCGCAGCCGGCTTCCCTTCGAATCACGCTACGGCTGCATGGGCCTTGGCTTCAGTTGTTGGCGATGAATATCCCGGCTGGATCGCTCGCACAGCGGTCTACGGACTGGCCGTCGGGGTAAGCGTCAGCCGCGTGCTTGCGGAACAACACTTCCCATCGGATGTCCTGGTCGGAAGCGCGACAGGATGGCTGATCGGTCATTACGTCTATCGTGCGCATCACAACTTCAGCCTGAACCCCTTCGATTCCAAACCGATGCCGGGAGACTTCGGGGTACCACGGACCCACAAAACACAGCAGACAAACGGAGCAGCTCATCCGGTTAGCGGAGCACCCCAGCCGGTTAGCGGAGCAGCTCAGCCGGTTAGCGAAGCACCCCAGCCGGTTAGCGGAGCACCCCAGCCAGTAGCCGTCGCCCGCCACCCGCCCCGCCTCTTTACGGAAGATGACGACCCCGACACCATCGGATCGACGAATGTCCCCATGGACAGCTGGGTCTATCCAGCACTCGAAAGACTGGCTGCGATGGGTTTCATTCCTGGTCAGAGTTCTTCCATCCGCCCGTGGACCCGGCAGGAGTGCCTCCGTCAGCTCAAATTGGCGGAGGATCAAGTCGACATGGATCAATACAACAGCCCCGGGCTAGTTTCTGAGGCTCGTCGCCTTATAGCCGATCTCCATGCTGAATTCGAAACCGAACCCAACTATTACGAGTCGTTGAGTCTCGAATCTGTCTACGCGCGGTATGGCACGATTGCGGGTCCCGCGTTGACCGACAGCTTTCACTTCGGCCAGACATGGTGGAACGACTTCGGCCGCCCGCTTGGCCGAGGCGGCAGCGCAATTGCCGGGTTTTCGTTTCGCGCCAACCATGGGCGGCTCTTCTTCTACGATCGTCAGGAACTGCAACATGGCCCTGGTAACCCGGCCGAATCAGAGGCCACAAATCAGCTGATCAACCGACTCGATCAGATACAGCCAGACTCCGATCCGCACATACAACCGATACCTGAACGATCAGCTTACAATCGCCAACGACCGATCGAGCTATATGGAGGCGTTGCCTTCGCGGGCAATGCGCTTTCTCTCGGCAAACAAGAGCTCTACTGGGGGCCTACCACGATGGGTCCACTCGCTTTCTCCAGTAACGCAGAGCCAACGTACAATCTGCGCTTCGTATCGACGCGTCCCCACCCCATACCGCTCCTGCCATCCCTCGGTACCTACCGATTCGACATCGTGTTGGGAAAACTCTCCGGACATAGTTATCCAGCACGCCCCTGGTACAACGGGCAAAAGATGGACTTTAACTTCGGAGACAACCTCGAGATCAGCTTCACGCGCTGGTCAATCTTCTGGGGGTTGGACACCCGATTACGCTCCATAGCTTCAAAGCCAACGTCTTTAGTTTTAACTCAACTGGCGGCGGAGTCGGAGGGGAGGAGGAAGTTTAGGCTATGGAGATAGAGGGGATCCTGGCGACCGTAAAAGCAACTTCGACTTTACCTATCGGCTGCCTTTTCTAAGACGGCTGGTTACGCTCTACGCAGACGCGTACTCCGACGATGACCCAAGCCCCATCGCCGCGCCGCGCCGCGCGGTTTGGAATCCAGGCATCTATTTCGCGAGACTACCCTTTTTGCCGCACATGGATTTGCGCGTTGAAGCGGTCAGTTCGGAGGGGCTTGCGCATGACTACGGTGGGACTCACTACTTCATCAACAATCAGTACCTTGATGGAAATACCAACAAAGGCTTTTTGCTTGGGAACGCGATCGGTCGCGATGCTCGCGCGATCGAAGCCCGCTCAGGCTATTGGTTCTCTGCCCGCACACGAGTTGAAGCCGGCTATCGCCAAAGCTGGGGCGGAAACTTGTTCCTTCCTAATGGAGGCAGGATCACCGATGGATTTGTGAACGGATCCTTTGCCATCAACCGCCACTGGCAGGCACAGGTGTTCACTCAATACGAACGGTTTCTCATTCCCTCCTACATGAGCGGTTCACAACATAACACCAGCGGATGGTTCCAGATTGCCTGGACACCGGAGTTGCATCTGCATCGCTAAGAACGATTCCGCATTCCAAGCAGACCGCACAGGCAACCCGGGAGGAAGCCGTGAACCCGTTCACAATTTGATTAGTTCCAGAAAAGACGATTCATACTCAAACGGCGCTTCAAACCAGTGCTGAACAGATTCTCAACTCTGCCGAGTCGATAGCCCAACAGCTTAGCCACGGTGTGGATCAAAGCGGCGGGGATAAGCCACCAATACCGGGGCCAGAGATACCGCAGTTCCGATCGAACAAAACGCCCTCCCTCACCTCCAGCGTCGCCAAATTCATCGAGCATCCAGCTCTCCCGGTAGTGCAGCACACCAATATCAAAGTATCGTCGGAACTCCTGTTTCCAGGTGTAGCTGTGAGAGTGATACACCTTCGCCTCGGCCACGTAAGCTATCTTCCATCCCGCGAGCAACAGTCTGGCGGCAGTGACTGTATCTTCCCCAAAAATGACGTCGCGTGGAAATCCGCCTACGGCCATTAGCGCTTCTCGCCGATAAGCAGCAAATGAGTTTGAGATAAAGATGGCCTTAAAACCAAGTTGCTTGCGGCTGGACAACGTACGCACGCCGGACTGTGCGGGGTAATTATAAAGACGGGCATGAGCTTCCACCGGGGTTGCGCCGCGACGCGGAAGCTGACGCCCATAGGCCGCCGCAACGCTTGGTTCGGAGAATGCTTCAAGCAAGCGACAAATGACGTCGGATTGCGCCAGTTCAATATCCTGCGTCAGGAAAACGAGGATCTCTGCGTCCGGCAATAGCTCAGCCGCCAGTTGCCTTGTTCCGCCATGATTGAACTCAGCTCTTGCAATCGCATGCACCCGAAAGCCCGCAGTCCGCGCCAAACTCGTTGTTTCATCAGCAGAAGAAGAGTCGAGAATCAGGACCCGGTCCGGAGCGATGGATTCCAAAAGCAGCGCCGCAAGCCGCGGCCATCCCTCGGCTGCATTCAAAGTAGGTACAACTACGAAAAAATTCACCTGTTAGAGGTTATCACTATTGAAACAGCCGTTCATGGAGACGTAGCTATCTCGTCGGGTTTGGGAGTCGTCGGTGTATGTGTCACTCCTTCGCCACACTCTCGGTCCAGAATCTTGGTGACCGAACCGACCACTCCTATATCCGCACGATGCCGTTGGCAGGGATTCGTGGCGATATTTGAATTTTATCTTGTGACCAGACTGCATCTCTAGAACACGACATTAGCTGCAGCTATCGCTAATCCAAACTGACCGACGATCTGTGCAATATCGACGATCAACCGTATGGTATTGCCTTTCGTCAGATTCAGAGGAACGACAACCGTGTCGCCTGGATACAGATGGAGCGAGTCAAAGTTGTTTCCTCGTAGGGAAGAGCTGTATTGTTTGCTGATTACAGATCCACTCGCTCGGATAACATAAGCCCGGCTCTTATCTGCATCTCTATTTGTTCCACCGGCTAGTCTTATATAACCGCCAAGCCTCCGCTGCGTTTCGAACGCGAATGAATTCTGGTTATAGACCGCCCCATCCACGCTAACGGTAGAAGGAACACGCGGCACGATGAAACGATCCCCATCCTCGAGCGGGAGGTCAGGTATTTGCGAGAGATCGTGACTATCAGGTTTCAAATCCAACACAATGCGGCCAGTAGCCCTTGCTTGGCGCAAAGTGGCTACAATCGCTTGGTTCTGCGCCTGAGACGCAGCTGCAGCTGCAGTGTCAGAAGCGCTTATAGCTCGACCCGCGTTGTTGGTTGCGTTTGTGCTCACCTGTAGAGCTATCTCATCGACATATTGATTCAGGCGCTGTTGCTGGACGCGACGTGTAGATTCGCGTGTGAATTCTGAGCCGTAGAGATACGCTTCTGACGTAAACCCGCCGGCACGTTCTACGAGATGCCGCAAGGTCTCGCCTGGCAGAACGCTATAGACACCCGAGGAGGCAAACTCTCCCTCCAGGCGTACGAATCGCGTCTGTTGCTCCTGCGGCACACGGATATCAGCCTTCGAAAAGATCGTAACTACATCCCCGGGAAGCAGCTCAAGATTCTGAGTATTATCTTCTTCCAGGATGGCCTTACCAAGGTTGAATGGAAGAAGAGATGTTGTCAGGTTCACTTTGCTCTGACGCTCGATAACAGCATAGCTCCAGTCGATATCGGGCTCACTCAGCTTCACATTGTTCCGCGGCCGAAATTCTCCGGAGGATGCGTTTGCGACGGTTGAACCCAAACTTGCGCTGGCTGCACTCATGCGATTCGAAGGTGCTGGGTTCGATTGGGAACCATTTTGCAGAAGCCCCGACGTGTTGGAGTTGCCACCGTTGGAGTTGTTTTGATTGTTTGTGGAATTTGTTCCATTGGCTGCATTGGCAGCATTGGCTGCTGTAGGTTGAGTATACCGATCGTTGATTCCACTCAACGCGGTCTGCGATGCGGGAATTTTCATGCAGTCAAGTCCGCCATCGGTCGAAGCATCCGTTTCGCTGTCCGTTTCTCCATCTGCCGTTCGATAGCTACTTCCCTCTTCGCTTCCGAAAGCCAGGCCAATCAAATTCGGATTCCTGGTTGAGGAGTATCTCCAGTTCGGATTCGACCCCTCTTCTCCAACCGGAATTCCATAACGCAAATTTGGAACGCCGTAGGGGTCAAAGGAAGGCATGTGGGGATATAGGTCAGAGTGGGTTGACCAAGTTGGCTTCGCTTCAACCAGTAGTCGCGGGTAATCAGCGCCTCCTTGTCCGGCAGCAGATCGCGGACGCGCATTCCCGGCTTCCAGGTGTAGCGTCCAGGACTCGCCACATTTCCACGAAGCGTCACCGCATCCTTGTATTGGCTGACCACTGCGTTCAGCTCCAACAGGTCGCCATCCTGCATCACGGTGGCCCTTCCCTGCGCGTCAAGAGCTATATCAATCATGCTGCGCCTACGGCGCTCATCCACTCTCTCTAACCGAACCCTCTGTCCTGAAGCAACGTTCGTTAGACCTGCGGCCAACTCTAGAACATCACCAATGGTCGTACTATCGGAGGACTTAAGCTCGTAGATCGCTGGCGCGCGGATGCTGCCCGCGACAGCTACCTGCGGACCGACGGGCGGAATGTAAATCACATCACCGGGTAACAGCTGCTCGTCCTTCGATTTATCGCCGCGCTGCAATAGGTCGTACAAATCGAACTCGACTACGACTTTACCTCCACGTTTCAATTGGATATGTCGCAGGCTACCCTGAGGGGTGGGGCCGCCAGTGGCGAAAAGTGCGTTCGTCAGAGTGCTCAGCGAGCTAATCGTGTAGCTGCCAGGCCTACGCGCCTGCCCAACGACAAAAACCTGGATCGACCGAAGCTGACCCAGATTCACATTGAGATCGAAGTTCTTGAAGACCCTCGCAACTTGGCTCTTTAGAAAGTCGTGCATCTGCTCAAACTTCACCCCAGCCACGTGAACCGAGCCCACCTGCGGCACGAAGATACTTCCAGATCGGTCAACCAGAAAACGGCCGTTCAGTGTGACCTGTCCCCACATCTGGATAAGCAACTCGTCTCCTGGCCCAACCACATAGTCTGGTGTTACCGGAACCATGTTCAGCGGGGCAAAGGTGGACGGGAGGTTGCGAAAGAGATTAACTCCGTAGATTGGCAGCATCTTGCCAATCGAATTGGCAACTAAGAGCTGAAATTCAGTTGGTGAATCCAGCGGAAGACGGGTCTCAAGATTCTGATTTTGCTGCTGGGTCCGATTGTTGTTTTGCGTATTGGTCTGAGTATTATCCTGTTGTCCAGGCACGATGATCTGTGGAGTTAGAGTCTGCTGCTGATTAACCGAGGGATTCCGTACCTGAAGGTTGCTTTGATCTACTGAAGACTGACAGGTTGGATCGTTTGGGTCACAAGATTGCTGTTGTCCCGCCTGTCCAGTTAGAGCCTGACCAAATTGGTCGAACTGAGCCGATGACGTAAGCGTCCCGAACACGGTGATCAGAAGCACATATCCAAACCTGCATAATCTAGGGGAACTACCAAACTGCATCTGCTCTAATCCTCGCAACCTTCTTTTGCCTGATATCGTTCATCATACAAGCAGCAACCAGTAAACTCGCTGAAATGAGCTGTTGTGCATGACGATCGCCTGGCATTCACATCAGGATCTCGATACTACAGCCTACTCATCCATCCAGTTCGATCCGCACCCGATGATGGAGTGCGCCGTCGCCAGCACAAACGACACGGCCTCAGGTAGCAGATTCCCGGTGCGCACGTTGCCGTGTCTCTACGGCCTGCGCTACTCGAAACAGAGTCGATTCGTCGAAGTGCTTTCCCATGATCTGCACTCCGATCGGCAATCCTTCCTTCGTTTGCCCACAGGGCACGGACACACCGCAAATCCCCGCCAGACTTGCCGCCACTGAGTAAATGTCCTCCAGATACATCTGAACAGGGTCGTCCGTCTTTTCGCCCAGCTTGAACGCCGGGGTCGGAGTTACCGGAGCCACCAGCACATCAACATCGGCAAATGCCGTCAGAAAGTCTCGTGTCAGAAGAGTTCGAACCTGCTGCGCCTTGCGGTAGTAGGCGTCATAGTAGCCCGCGCTCAGCGCATACGTGCCCAGCAGAATCCGCCGCTTAACTTCGGCGCCGAAGCCTGCGTCTCGAGTCTTCCGAAACATCGCCGACAACGTGTTCGCCTCTTCAGCCCTCAACCCGAATCTGACCCCATCGAACCGGGAAAGATTAGACGATGCCTCGGCCGTCGCGATGACGTAGTAGGTCGGAATCGCATATTTGGTGTGGGGTAAACTGACCGGTTTTACCACGCATCCCACCAGCTTCAAACCATCGAGTACACCATCGATTGCACTACGAATCTCCGGATCCAGCCCATCTTCGAAGTATTCCTTCGGCACGCCGACCCGCAGACCTTCAACAGGTTTCGCCAATCCGCCGACATAATCAGCCACCGGCTTGGTCGATGAGGTTGCATCCATAACATCTTTTCCTGCAATGACTTGCAAGATGGTTGCAGCATCTTTTACCGTTTTTGTAAGCGGCCCAACACGGTCCAGCGAAGAGGCAAATGCAATCAATCCATAGCGACTGACCCTCCCGTACGTCGGCAAAACACCGACTACGCCGCAAAAGGCCGCCGGCTGCCGGATCGACCCGCCAGTATCGGTTCCAAGGGTCGCTACTGCGAAATTCGCCGCTACCGCAGCCGCCGAGCCGCCGCTCGAGCCTCCCGGAACCCGGTCTATTGCCTTTGGATTCAGCACCGGTCCATACGCAGAGTTTTCGTTCGATGAACCCATTGCAAACTCGTCGCAATTCAACTTTCCCAGAAGCACCGCCCCGGCTGCTTCAAGCTTCGCGACTGCAGTCGCATCATACGGAGGTCGGTAACCTTTCAGAATGAGCGAACCAGCAGTCGCCGGAGCTCCCCTCATTGCCAGAACATCTTTAATCCCCACTGGAACCCCCGCCAGGGAAGGCAGCGGCTCACCCTTGGCGACCGTCTCGTCGATCTTCTGAGCTTGGGCCATCGCCCGCTCCCGACTTAGCGCCAGAAAGCTGTTGATTTTGCCATCCTGAGAGGCGATACGATCATAGTGCAGTCCTGCAAGCGCAGTTGCCGTCGTTTCACCGGAAGCGACGGACTTATGGGCGGCATCGATTGTCAGGTTTTCCAAATTCACTACTTTTACACTCACCGTTCGATCACCTTCGGAACCTTGAAAAACCGCCCATCGGTCTCGGGAGCCTGGGACATCACTTCAATCCGATCCAGCGACGGCCGCACTTCGTCCATCCGCAACGCCTCTCCACGATCGAGCACCGTGTCGCCCAACATCTCGCTTACCTGTGCCATCGCGGGGACCCCAGAAGTATCCAGCTCATTCAATTGATCGATATGGCCAAGAATGGCGTTCAAGTCTCTTTGCATCCTTGGTTCTTCCTCCGCCGTTAGCTCCAGATTCGCCAACTCTGCGACCCGCCGCACATCGTCCAGAGTTACCCCGGCCTGTTCCTTCATCGCTTGAAATACCTCTTCTTGAAGTGTATCTCGTTCACGGTTACACCTGAAATACGTGCGAGCTCTCGGGCAAGCTGTCGACGCATACTGATCAACTGCTGCAGCCACGCGCCATCGTCCACATCTATTCGGACTACGCCGTTCTCAAATCCTACGACCTGCCCCCGCTCCGCCATCGCCCTTCCGCACGCAACTGGCCAGGCAGCAGCCAGTCTATCCTCCTCCTGAAGCCCCTGCAGGCTCTTTCCCAAAGAACCTCTCAACATGTCACGCATACCTTCTAAAGACATCAGCAAACTCCGATCAAGTCGTCACTGTCGAGATCACGAGCGGATTTTAGGGAATTTCCCTGCTAGAGCTCGCCATATTCCAACTCCATGACGCTGGTCTTGAATCACGGCAAACCGATGCAAAGATGTCTCGTCTGAGGGATGGCCCGCGGGAGCAAAGTCAAAAGGCGAGCCCTCGAAACGAAGAAATCGATCCCCCTCGTAGAGGACGCGGAGACAATTTCGGGGGCACCGCTCTTCATTTCATGAGAGTGAGATTAATACGCGCCGTCCTGGTTAACTACTGACGCAAACGTCTTCATCAGGATCAAAAGGTCTCTCATGAGCGACCATCGTTCAACGTATTCACAGTCAAGTGCGACACGTCTCTCGTAGCTCAATGCACTGCGTCCCGATACTTGCCAAAGCCCCGTCAATCCAGGCTTCACCCTGCAATAGCAATCGAAGCAATCACCGTATTTCTCTACCTCCGCCGCTACAATCGGCCGAGGGCCCACGAGGCTCATTTGTCCAGCGAGCACATTCCAGAGCTGAGGTAACTCATCCACGCTATATCGCCGGAGAAAAAGCCCCAGTGGAGTAATCCGTGGATCTTTACGAAGTTTGTGGGTTCTGTTCCATTCCGCGCGCGCCTTTGGGTTTCGCGCCAGATGAGCCTCCAGGACTTCAGCCGAGTTGATACACATGGTACGGAACTTCCACATCGAGAAAAAAGCCCCACTCTTGCGTATCCGCCGATGCGAATAAAAGATTGGTCCCGGAGAGCTCAATTTCACAGCTGCAGCCACAAAACCCAGCATTAACAGCACAATGGGCATCGAGATCAGAACCAACGCGACGTCGACGCAGCGTTTGATCACCCGGTATCGGAAAAACTCGAACGGAGTTTCGTCTGCTCGATGCGATATCTCCAGCGAACGGCCAACCGACTCCGGGTACGAATAAGAACCTTCGATAGCCGCTGTCCGCGACTCGGGAGATTGATATTCAGCCTGCATTCGAATCCTGTATCTGTTCGGCTCGTATGTGCGCATGTTGTGCATCACATCAGCCGGACCGGTTCTTGCTACACGCCATGTGTCGCGGTACTTTCTCTAAATCCGCTCCTGGAGCCTGACGGAACCAGGAAAACGGCCGCGCTTCCACTTCACTTCACCTGCTTGCTCATATCTACCCGTACATGGACCTTACGATGGTCTCTTTGAAGAACCGGGTTGGACCAAGTTGACGACTGGGGAACACAGCGCATTGATACAACTTCATCATTCTAACCGACGGAATTCTGAAAACCGAGCCTGCCTCTATAAGATTCGCTTTTTGTTCGTTCCACTTTGGGACGACTAAGCATGGCTATTTGCATGTAGCGGCGCGCCCACTAAACTAACCAAATGCGAGTCCTGGAAACGCCTCTACGTGACGTTAAGCTAGTTCAACCCCAACGCTTCGGAGATAGTCGCGGTTGGTTTGCAGAGGTATTCAATCAATCAACTTTTACGGCCGCCGGGTTGCCGGCGCACTTCGTGCAGGACAATCAATCCTTCTCAGTCAAAGGGGTACTTCGCGGCCTCCACTATCAACTCGGGAGACCGCAGGGTAAGCTCATCCGCGTTCTCTCCGGCCATATCTGGGACGTCGCGGTCGATCTCCGGCGGGAATCTCCCGATTTTGGCAAATGGGCCGGATTTCATCTGAAAGCCCAATCCTCCGCTGACGAACTGCGACTCCTTTGGATTCCGGAAGGTTTCGCCCACGGCTTTCTTGTCCTCTCGGACACCGCAGAAGTGTTCTACAAAACCACAAACCTCTACCACCCGGCGGGAGACCGCTCCATCCTCTGGAGCGACCCCGTCCTCGCCATTGATTGGCCTCTCGAGGCGCTCGATGGCATTCCTCCCTCGGTTAGTCCCAAGGACGCCCTTGGCAAGCACTTTCTTGATGCCGAGCTTCCGCCCGTTGAAGTGGCCCACCTTGTCTGAGAACTCCACAAGTGACACCTCCGCACTGAGAAAATCATGGACGCTTTGCTTATTGGCAGACTTCAAAAATCTGGTCGCTGCGGAACTTTGAGCGAAGTTCGTCCGGTCATGCCGCCTGCTTACCCGTGCGTCACCAGCCAACGTTCCACCTCGGCCAATGACTTCACCTTCAGATGTTCGCCGTCACATCCGTGAGCCTCAGTGCCACTGATCAAAAAGGCCTGCCGCAATCCAGCTGCATTAGCAGCCGCTACATCCGAGCATCGATCCCCAACCATCACACTCTCGCTTAGCTCCACCCCGAACTGAACTGCTCCACGTCGCAGCATACCCGTGCCCGGCTTCCGGTCCTCGTGCTCCCGTTTGTACTCCCCCACTCCGTGTTCAGGATGGAACGGGCAAAAATAAACAGCATCGAGTTCAATACCTTCCTCACGAAGCTTTCCGCGCATGAACATCATCAGCGCTTGAAAATCGGCCTCCGAATAATAGCCTCGCGCGATTCCCGCCTGATTCGTCACGACGATTAGTCGATATCCAAGCGCCACCGCGGCCCTGCAGAGCGAAAAGATTCCATTGACAAACCGTACCTCGTCGGCCCGGTGCAGATATCCCACCTCTTCATTGACAACACCATCTCGATCTAGAAATAACGCCCGCTTCATAGCTCCGACAGCACCTCTCGCAACGAGTTCCGCCAGTCCATCATGGTCCATCCGAATCGTTGCATCAGCTTGCTACAGTTCAACCTTGAGTTCAACGGCCGCTTCGCAGGAGTCGGGTATTGATCGGTGGGTATTGCCTCGACCGCCGCAAGCCGCACTCCGGGCTCCATCTCGTACCGCAATTGAAGCGCCTCAGTTGCAAATTCGAACCAGGTAGTTTCACCGCCCCCAGCCGCGTGGTAAACCCCACTCGCGTCCTGAAGTGCGGCCTCGAATCCTGCTGTCTGTGCAGCGGCCTCGAATCGCTTGATCACGTGTGCTGTCATCCTTGCGAGATCACGGCTCCAGGTCGGCGCACCATGCTGGTCGGCCACTATTCGTAACGTCTCGCGCTCGCGCGCTAACTTGAGAATCGTCAGCAAAAATTCTTCCCACTGGTTCCGTAGACCCAGCTGGTGCGGAAGATCATATGCCCTGCGCCGCTCTCACCAAGCGCCTTCTCTCCGGCCAGCTTACTCGCGCCGTAGACACTCACCGGCTCGGCCGCATCAGTTTCAGCGTATGGCTTGTTCCCTAAGCCATCAAAAACATAGTCCGTAGAGAAGTGGATGATACCGGCACCAAGCGCTCGCGCCTCTTCTGCTATTACTCTAACGGCCTCGGCATTAATCGCGTATGACAACTCCGGCTCGCTTTCGGCTTTGTCCACCGCCGTGTAGGCTCCGGGATTCACGATCCACCTGGGCCGTACTGCCCGAATCGTCTCCCGGACCGAAGCCGCATTCGCAAGATCCATCGATGCTCGTTCTGGGGCGACCACGTCACCCAATGACTTGAGGGTTTTTCTTAGCTCACCACCGACCTGACCCGTCGCTCCCGTCAAAAGAATCCGCTCCCCCAATGGCAACTTCCCGAACGCCATCAGTACACCATCTCTTCCAGAAGTCGTAGCAGATATTGCCCATACGTGCTCTTCGCGATCTTCGATGCCAGTGTGCGCAGCTGATCGGCGTTTATGTAACCGAGTCGGTACACAATCTCTTCGGGGCAGGCCACCTTAAGGCCCTGCCGCTTCTCGATCGTATGGATGAACGTAGCCGCTTCCAGCAGAGAATCGTGTGTCCCGGTATCCAGCCACGCGATTCCGCGTCCAAGCACCTGCGTGCGCAATTGCCCGCGCTCGAGATACCAGCGATTCACATCTGTGATCTCGAGTTCCCCGCGCGGCGACGGTTTTAGCCCCTCCGCAACGCCGACCACCTGCGCGTCATAAAAGTAGATACCCGTCACCGCGTAGCGTGACTTCGGCTTTAGCGGCTTCTCTTCAATCGAGATCGCGCGTCGATGCTCGTCAAACTCCACCACCCCATACCGCTCCGGGTCAAGAACAGGATACGCGAACACTGTCGCGCCTGGACCGCCAGCAGCAGCCTCGCGCAGTGTTTTGGCGAAGTCATGTCCGTAGAAGATATTGTCCCCGAGCACCAGGCAACAACCTTCTCCTGCAAGAAACTCCTTCCCGATCAAAAACGCCTGTGCCAGGCCGTCCGGAGATGGCTGTACGGCATAGTGCAGCGTGATGCCCCACTGCTCGCCGCTTCCCAGCAGTTGCTCGAAACGCGGCGTGTCTTCGGGTGTTGAGATCACGAGAATCTCGCGAATACCCGCCAGCAGCAAGGCCGACAGCGGATAGTAGATCATCGGTTTGTCGTAGACTGGCAGCAACTGCTTTGAAACAGTCTGCGTCACGGGATGCAATCTTGTTCCTGAGCCGCCCGCGAGAATAATCCCCTTCATCGAGCTCCCTCGCCAGCCTGGGTTATTGAGCGACCTTCACCAAGAGCGACCTTCTCTCCGCGCCCAGAGTAGTTCTGCGTCATCCACTGTTGATACGCGCCACTGGTCACATGCTCCACCCACGATGCGTTTCCCAGATACCACTCCACCGTCTTCCTCAGCCCCGTCTCGAAGCTCTCCTGTGCTCGCCAGCCGAGCTCACCCTCCAGCTTGCGCGCATCGATCGCATACCGTCGATCATGTCCAGGTCGGTCGGTTACATATTTCACCAAGTGCAGATGCGGTTTGAACTTCGATTGAGGTACCAGTTCATCCAACAGCGCGCAAACCGTCGTCACCACCTCGAGATTGCTCCGCTGATTGCCGCCGCCGATGTTATAGGTCTCGCCGAGTCGTCCCCGCTCTAAGACCGTGCGCAACGCACTGGCGTGGTCTCCGACATACAACCAGTCTCTTACCTGTTGGCCGTCTCCGTACACCGGCAGCGCCTTGCCCTGCAACGCATTCGCAATCATCAGCGGGATCAGCTTCTCTGGAAACTGATACGGCCCATAGTTATTGGAGCAGTTCGTGATGATGGCCGGTAAGCCGTACGTATGCACCCACGCCCTCACCAGATGGTCTGATGCTGCCTTCGACGCTGCATAAGGACTGTTTGGAGCATAAGGTGTCTCCTCATGAAAAGCCGGCGCTTCCGGTGTCAGGGTGCCATACACTTCATCGGTCGAAACGTGCAGAAAGCGGAACCTCTCCCGATCTGTATTTGCCAGCTCGTCGTGGTATGCGCGTGCCGCTTGCAGCAACGTAAACGTCCCATCGATATTAGTTCGCAGAAACGCTTCTGGTCCTACAATCGAACGGTCAACATGGCTCTCCGCAGCAAAATGAATCACTGCTCGCGGACGGTATTTTTGCAGCAAGCCAGCCACCAACTCCCCATCACAGATATCACCCTGCACAAAATTGTAGGCCTTGGTGTGCTCAACAGACGCCAGATTCTCTGGATTCCCCGCATAGGTCAACTTATCCAGATTAACGATTGGCCCATGGCCTGCAGCCAACCAGTCCAGTACGAAGTTGCTCCCTATAAACCCGGCTCCGCCAGTCACTAGAATGGAATCGCTGCATGCGATCTCTTCAGCCTTCACTGCTAATCTCATGTTGCTGCTAATGCCTCCGCGTACGTTTTCCTAAGCTTTTAATATAGGCTACTTAGCCTGCAGCGGAGGCAAGGAGCCAGAAGCCGTTCGTGACGAGGTCTGGTTAACGATTGCTGTATCGCTTACGGCTGAAAGATTCCATCGCTAAGTCTTCCATGAAGAACCCACTGCTGCCTAAGAAGGTCCAATGTCATAGACCCTTCTGAAGGCTACAACCGTTTGGAGCTCAGGTGGCGATCTCGACCTCGCAACGACCCGGGCAACTACAAGCTCCACCATCCTCTCCAATGGGGTTGAGACTCGAAAGGTGACCTTATGTCCACGAATGATCAACAATCGAAGCAAACCAGCTATCAGACGCCTCCTACCAACTCAAAAGATGCCGTCGAACCATCGGGGCCCAAGGGCGATAACCCGTCTACCGCAGGCCCGGGACCCACCGAGGTCAGCTCTAACACTCCGGAAAACAGTCAGGGTCACATCAATCCATCTGCGCCGGAAGATGCAAACACCACCCCAGGCACCGCAGGCAAGAAATAAGAATGTTCTGTTCAATGTCTACCATCCGTGATATCTCCTGAAAGGACCAATAAGACGTCGATATCTCGTAGCCGTCATAGCTCTAGTCAAACTTCCGCCACTGTTTACATAGCGATTCAACAGAAGAGCCCACAACGGGCGGCGGATAACGAAGGCAGCGAACTCTTCGCTGGCCTATCGGCAAAGATTTGAGAGCTCTATCGTCGTCCGACCGGTCACATGAAGGAGCAGTTCCATGGAAATCGAAAGCAGTCTCCACCTGCAACAGCAAATTGCGCGGTTACAGGCACTCCTCGACACGACCCATAGAATCCATAGCACCATCGAATTGGATAGTGTGCTGCGTAGCGTCCTGCAGATCACCGTGCGCGAACTCGAGATGGCCGGTGCGTTCTTCACGGCTTTTCCCTTTTCGTACGGAGAGATTCCACCACGATTCCTCTTACATCCTCCGTCTTCCGATCCGAAGCGTGGTTGTTACCGCTTCCCTTTGCTGGACCGCCACGGCGCTGTCCTTACCGAAATGGTCGTCATCACTCGTGATGGCGCGCCGTTATCCTCTTCGAGCAGGACTTCCTGGAACATCTTGCAGTCCAGGCCGCCGTCGCCATCGAAAACGCCCGCTATCACGAACAAACCCTGGATATGGAGCGGGTAAAGCAGGACCTCTCCTGTGCTCGGGACATCCAGAGAAGTCTCCTTCCCCAGACCTTTCCGGATATCTCGGGTTACAGTATTGCGGGTCGCTCGCAGACCTGCTATGAAGTCGGCGGCGACTACCTCGATCTCATTGAACTTTCATCGGGAGAACTGATGATTGTCGTCGCCGATGTCGCAGGCAAAGGTCTCGCCTCGGCTTTGGTTGGCAGCTCGTTTCGGGCAGCATTGCGAGCCATTGCAAACTCAGAGATGCCGCTCGCCGACATGGCGACCCACCTGAACTACCTTCATTACAAAGAGGGTGAAGAGTCACGCCGCCGCTACGTCACGGCCATGTTTCTTAGACTCGATCCAAAGACACATACTGTCGAAGTAGTAAACGCGGGGCACAATCCGGCTTTTCTCCTCAACGGCAGCGATACGCCTGAGTTGATTGAAGCCAGCGGAACCCCGGTCGGGATGCTTCCCTTCTCTGGTTACTCCGCAGAAAAATATGTGCTGTCTGAGAAGGCGAAGCTGCTAATCTACACCGACGGAATGACTGAGGTGTTTAAAGGTGACGAAGAATTCGGCCAGGATCGCCTTATGGAGGCATTCCGCACCTGCCGCCTCTCGGATGCAACTGGAACACTGAACTCGATCTGGCAGACTCTGGATGCTTTCTCCAATCAGGAAAACCAATCAGACGATATGACCGCACTCGTAATTGGACGGAAGCCGTAGGAGGGGAAGTGGACGGTAAGAACGTGAACAGCATCGAACTGCGTCTTCCTTCGCGTCTCGGCTTTGAAAAGATTGCAATGAGTACCGCCTCCAGCGTCGCGAAGCTGATGGGCTTTGCTCCAGATCGTGTCGAAGATCTCAAAACCGCTGTCGCCGAGGCCTGCATCAATGCGATGGAGCATGGAAATAAACTCGACGAGTCTCTAATCGTAGGCGTCATTCTCTCCATGAATGAAACTTCGCTCGAAGTAAAGGTCCTCGACACCGGGACTGGCCCCCTGGTGGCGTTCATACCCCGGATATGGATAAGAAGATGCACGGAGAAGAGGCCAGTCGCGGTATGGGAATGTTTCTCATTCAGTCTCTGGTGGATGAGGCAGAATGGGTCAGTGCGCCTCTCACTGGAAGCTACGCGCGACTCGTCATACGCTTAAGGAAAACAGAGGATTGAAGGAGACATCACCATGGCGGAGTTTAGTACGAAGGTCAAAATGGAGCAGCTCAAATGCGCTTCGGGGGATCCAATCACAGTGCTGCGTTTCGCCGGTGATATTACGAGTTCCTCCGAGCCCGCGGTATTAGGTACGTATGGAGGGCTGTCACCCGAGACGTCCAAACGCATTCTGCTCGACTTTTCAAAAGTGGAGTATCTCAACTCCAGCGGTATAGCACTGATCATTCAACTGCTCTATGCCGCAAGTCAGAAGGGACAAACCGTCCAGACGTTTGGCCTGACACCGCACTTCCAAAAAGTCTTCACGATGGTGGGCATTACGAAGTACACCAAACTCTACCCGGATGAAGCCGCCGCGTGTGCAGGCTTCGAATAACCCCAGGCTTTACTAAGCCGCCGAGTCTCATCCCTTGAAATCCGCCGTCTAGGTCGCCGTCAGAATACCCCTCTCATCAGGAACGTTCTCTGGCTGAAGCCTCCGCTGAATCCGCAGCACGAGAATGTCATCCTCCTGCCCAAAGTCCTGAGCAGCTGAGGCCAATTCCGCGGCGGAGATAGGCTGCTGCAGCATCTTCTCGATGCGTTCAAACCCAAACAGCTGCTTCTGTTGATCCTGTGCTTCAGCGACTCCGTCGGACATCAGCATCAACGTGTCCCCCGGCTCTAGCGTGAAGTGCGAGACGAAGAACTCAGCACCTGGCACCACTCCGATCGGGAGCGAGCCTCCCATCTCAACCTCTATTCCATTCAGATACGGCGGCAGGTGTCCCGCATTGGCCAATGTCACCCGTCCGTCGGTGCGGATCTGGAGGATGAGGCAAGTCGCACTGGCCCGTCCTCGACCCCACAGTCGATCGTTAAGGCTGTTCATCAGGATCAAGGGGTCTGAGTCGTATTGAACCGCCGTCCGTATCGCACCAACAATCAGCGCGACCAGCATTCCAGCCTGAAGACCCTTCCCTGTAACGTCACCAACCACGATCAGTACGCTGCCATCGTCCTGCACGGGGAGGATTTGGAAAAAGTCCCCGCCAACTTCGCGCGCCGGACGATACTCACTTTCGATAGCAAGACCAGGTGTTTGTGGTAGATGCTCTGGAATAAGCACCTGTTGAATCTGCCGGGCCTGTTCGATCTCCGCCTTCCACTGCTCGCGTATCCGCTGAGTATGCAGGAATCGCCGAACCAACATGACCGTAATTAGGAAGAGAGAAAAAATCGTCGAGATGGTTCCCAACCCAACGGCGAATCCGAGCACGTCAAACGCCGTCTTTATATGGAGAAGACGGAGTTGGGACTGAAAGAGAGCAATCGCAACTAAAAGCACTGCCGAGAAAGCCAGCCAGCCCTCAGTCTTTTGCTTCCGGATGCCTTGAACGGTGATTGCGCATAAGAGCACTCCAAAGCACAGTCTCAGCCCAAGCAAAATAGGCGTCAGATAAACGGCCGCATGCACGGGAATATGCTCGCCGTAGATCGGAGCACTCATCATGGCCGTTCCGAATATCGTAAGAGCGACCAATCCCCACACTATGCGATGAATCCATTGCATCCGACCAATCCGAAACCAGTAACCCCAGAAGATGACCCAAAGCCCGATCCGGATTGGACTAATGATAACGAACTGTAAAACTATCCCGGCCGTCAGGGCAATCCACGGCACAAAACTGACGATCAGAACGACGCCATTCTCCAAAATTGTGACCGCGCAAACCAGGCTTAGCCACAGATACGAAGGCTCCGTGCGGTCCATCGAGAGAAGGCTGACCGCCACCATCCACGCAAGGAGCAGAATCAGCATCTCGAGAAAACCGCTGCCGACAACATGCGCGGTGTCGTCCCAGTCCAGTTGAATCAGGGTTCCGATTACTCCGGCATGACCAAGAACCGGGGGTTCGTGCATCCCTCCGGCGTCTGGTGCAAGGAAAATCGATGCGCTGTCCATCCACGTTCGAATAGCAATGGTGATTGGTCCATTGCGGAGTTCCCTTGGTAGCTTGAACGCTCGGGGAAGTGTGCTGTACGCCGTTGCCTTGTGCTCGCCAAACCTGCCGAGCTCCCCAAGTAGTTGACCATTCACGTAGAGTTGATACGCATCGTCTACTTGGTTCGGCATCTTGATCGCAAGCCTGCCGTGGGAACTCTGAACGTTAACTCGCAGCCGATACCATGCGAACCCTGTATGTTTCGGATATCCGTTCGCTGTCCAGCCAGGAATGTAACCGCTGCTGCCCAGCTCAGGATTTGCGGACCCTGCAGGCGGCGTTAGATCTTGAGTCCCCCAACTCGAATCATCGAAGTCCTGCCCCGCCCAGGACATATCGTCGCCAAGATGGAACTTCCAGAGGCCGGAAAGTTCGACAGTGCCGTCGCCGAGCGTAGCCTCAAGCTGCGGTCTCGGTGCTGGGCCTACCGTGGGTTTCTGTCCCCGCAGGCCCGTCGCAAAACCAAAGAGCAGCAACAACACAACCGAAGTTCCTGCATAGCGCATAGGTGCAACTCTCAAGACCTGTTCATGAAATCCATCAGCTGGCCACTTCGCCCCGTCAATTGCAGTACGCAAACTGAAATTACTTGAAGGCATCAATTCTCGCCGTCTTATTCGCTTGAGGACTGCTGGACTGCCCGCCCGCTCACTTCGGACCGCGCTGCAGTTCCCCCGGGATCGCCCTCACGGCCAACTTTCGTATTTTCAGTGACGCCTCTCAGGGCTTTCAAGAAGCCTCTCACACCGAGCGCCAAGCAGAGAAATTCTAGAATGAGGAGTTAGAGCCCAAGGGGATGCCTGATCCGCAGGTTACGCAAATCGACGCTCCACTGTCAACGTCATCCTTTTGACATCATGAGACTTTGCGGGCACGAACGTCGATTTCACCAGTTCACGGCGCCAGCCATTTCTTACTGGTTATAAGCGGCCGGCCAACATCTTTGGCGTTCCTCAGACAAGAAAGCCCGGGACTGAGCCCGGGCTTCTCCGATTGTCCAATCCGAAGTCTCTCAACTTCGTTTGCTTCAGCGGTTGCCGTCAGCCGACTTTCCGGCGGCCGTCCAGATGCGACGTGACATATACAAGCCAGCCATCATGACACCGGTCGAAAACAGCAGTAAAGAGTCTGGCTCAGGAGTAACGCCGATCGTTGCGGAGCCTCCCTGAAAATCGTTGGGATCTTCTCCCTGCTCAAGGACGATAAGAGCGTTCCCAGGAGCAACACCCGCGCCACCCGCAAAATCCAGAGCGTACTCCAGAGGGTTATTGAGATCCGGAGCACAGCTCACAACGTTTAGTGCGCTCGCAACAAAGTTGTCCTGATTATTAGTCTGACCGGAACTGTCGCAGCTGGGAGTGGTAACGAGGGGTGCAATAAGAAAACCAAGCTCGATCGAGCTAATAGTTGAGCCCGATTCATTGTCCACAACGAAGCATCCGTAGGTGCCTGGAGTGAGGCCGTTGCCAAACCCAGCCCCGTTGCAAGCAGCCTGCGAAACGTTAACCGGAGAGATATCTCCACCAGTGAAGATTGTGCAATTCGTGTTGCCCGGAGATCCAACGGGAACGCCAGCAGGATTGCAAACGGCTTCCGCCGGAGGGTCAAGGACTGTCATGCGGAAATCGATGCCGTCTGCATGGGCAAAGCTGGAACCGCCGCAGAGCAGGGCCACGACAAAAAGGACGCGAAGAAGATATTTCATTTTCTGTATTCCTCCAGAGAATTCACTTGGCGATTCTGCAATCGCAGTCGGATCGGGGAAATTGCGCCGCAACCAGGGGTACAAAGCGCTTGTGACTAGTAGTTGTCTTCTCAATAAGCACTTCCCATGCCAAATAAAAACCTCAAAAATCAGGCCAATGACGAGCCTTCACCGTTTCAAATGCGCAGAATATTGCATGGCAAAAGGAAGTATTTCGTACCTTTCAGGGAGCGCCTCAAACAATAGAAAGATCACGTTCGGATGGTGTTGGCCCCACAAGACGATCTGTATACGCCGGATACGCAGAAACGGGAGCGCACATTGAGAATTTTGCTCAGTGTAGGGCTGGGAAAGCGATCCTTCCATTTCATCTTTCATAGCAAGGACGAAACCCCTGTTTCGAGGTGGCTCATCGAATGGCCCGATCTAACTTTCCTACCGTTGAAGGTCGATCGCAGCTCTTGATCGTCGCGCGTAAACGACGCTAGGGGCTGATGCGTTTACAATTATCTAGTTGGCTTGACACTCCAGCGTGACGATCTCAGCTGTACGTGCATCCACGAGTGAAGCGGCACACGCCTGCCTTTGATTGGGAGGAGACACTCAACTTTGTGCGCCGGAAGCTCCCAAGATGGCTAAAAGATAATCATTTTTCGACACAGGAAGTTCCGCGCTTCCGCATTTATCTCGTAAGTTATCGATTACAAAAGTAGGGCCTGTAGCTCAACGGTTAGAGCAGGGGACTCATAATCCCTTGGTTGGGGGTTCAAATCCCTCCGGGCCCACCAAATTCCCGATTCAGCAAACCACGATTAGTAGTTGTATATTATTAATTTACACTGCCCCGTCTCGGGGCCGGTCGATTGGGTCCAGGATGAGGCTAACTGTACTTTGGCTCAAAGGTACAATTTCGGTACAGTGCTGTCCCCCAACACTGTACCGAAAGGGCCTATGGCGACCATTGTCAGAACATCAGCTGGAAGCTCTGATCCCTAAGACTGGCTGGCCCACAACATCGAAAACGTTCCGCACGAAACGAGATGCCGATGACTGGGAGCGCCGTACTGAAGTTGAAATGGTGCGCGGTGCTTACGTGCAGAGGGCATCTGCGGATCGAGTGACCGTTGGACGCTCTCAAGCGCTACGTCGCCGAAATCACTCCGACCAAGCGACTCATGACGCAGGTGGCCGAAAAATGGCAAGCAGTGATCCTGCTCAAGCACCTTGGCAAGTATTCGCTTGCAGCAATGACACCGGAGATCATCGCCCGTTTCCGCGATATGCGTCTCGCCGGGGAAGACCGCAAAGATAAGCAAGGCAAATCCCTGCCGCGCGCTAACAACACGGTCTGGCTCGACCTGGCATTGTTAGGCCATCTGTTCACCGTTGCCATCAAAGAGTGGGGCGTCGGGCTTCCGTCGAACCCAGTATTGAACATCCGCAGGCCCGCTCCGGGACCGGGACGCAATCGTCGTCTGTCTCGAGAAGAAGAGTTACGCTTACTCGCCGCTGTAGATAAGCATTCGAATCCAATGCTCCCGTGGATCGTCCATATCGCGCTCGAAACCGGCATGCGCTCGTCTGAAATCGTCACATTGCGCCGGATGCAAGTCGATATCAAACGGCGCATCGTGCGTCTGCTCGAAACTAAGAACACCCTTCCTCGCACTGTGCCATTAAGTACAGCTGCAACCGAACTCTTCCGCGAGTCTTTAAGTCATCCAATTCGCCCCATCGACACAGACCTGATTTTCTTTGGAGAACCAAGACGTGATGGAAAGCGCCATCCATATCAGTTCAATCCTGTTTGGCTGAACCTCAAGCGAGAGCAAGGCCTAGCAGATGTTCTCGCTTCCACGATCTCCGCCACGAAGCGGTTAGCCGCTTTGTAGAGGCTGGCTTTTCCGATCAAGAAGCCTCAAGTATTAGTGGACACAAGTCGATGCAAATGCTCAAGCGGTACACACACTTGAGGGCTGAAGATCTCGTCAGCCGGTTAGACGAAATGCGAAAGCGGCAATAGGCTTCGCGGCAATCAGTATCTCTTCTGCATGACAGACCTGAATTTCCCTCGATGATGAGCTGCTCGCTCCTTTATATTTGGGGTATTCCCTGCCTACGGTTGTGAAAAATGCTTAAAAGAGATCTGACGGTTCGGGAACACCTGAAGACGATCCAATCGGACGGCGGCCCGCTCCTGCACTAAGAATAAGGACATGAAACAGCTATTTCTGTGCATCATTCTCAGTGCTTTACCTCTACGTGCACAGACCGTGACGATCGATGCTCACGTCGGCGGAGAGATGGGCGAGAAGATCACCAACGCTGCGAACAGCGTTATTTGCTTGAACGGCTGCACCATCAACGTACCGCCCGGCGTTTACGCTCTGACAACTACCGCCAAGCTCCCCAACGGCCGGAAAAACATCAAGCTCATTGGAACTGGAGCCATTCTGACAGGCAATGTTTCGCTGAATACGATGATTTCCGCGCAGGGGAACAACGGCGAAGTCAGAGGCTTCACTTTCCACACGAATGGTTCGAATTACGGCATCGTGGCAAGCGATGGATACGGGCAGATCATTGCTGCGAATCATTTCAGTGGTCCGGCGGGCGTTTACATTGCTGTGAGCGGTTCACCAGGCGGCCTCAGGGCAACTAACAACGACTTCAATGGCGTGACAGGATGCGCATCTCAAGGCGATATCACTGTTTTCTTATCGGCGCATTTCGCGGTGACGAACAACACGGCGCAGAACACCTGCGGCTTCGCAATTCAGACGACGGCATCGCAGCACGGCATAATCTCGCACAACACCATCCAGCAAACGACATTTCGCTCTAGCCTTACGGCGAACGGTTCGCAAACGTCGTTTGTCTTCAATTGGGCACCTAGTCCAAGGATTCAACGCGTATGGGTACAAAAAGACGATATTGCTGACAATGCTCCGGTTGTAACTTACACTGATGCCACACATACAACCGTGACATATTCGAAGGCTCCTCCGAGAGGCAGCATCATTACGGCGCTGGGGTGGACGGCTTTGGAAAACATCCAAGTGAATTCGCAGAGCTGGGATATCACGGTCTCGAACAACGTAATCAACGGCTCTGGGGATTCTGGGATCGACATCGTTAGCGATTTTCATGGGACCGTCAATAGCGCTGCGCAGACAACGACTGCATCGCGGGTGACGTATACATTCCCCGCTAGGAACGCCCTCTCCGGGACGCCTGTAGCGGTCCTCAACGAGCGCATACTCACAGCCGGTGAAGCCACGATCGCCAAGTCAGGGAGCAACTTTGTCGTGACGCTCGCTTCCCAAGCACGGCTTGGCGATTCGTTGGCGGTTTGGGATTTCGTACTCAACTTTCCGGCGTCCATTGCGACCGACTACCCTGGTACGATCACCGTGCACGGCAACACCGTCAAGAGCGTCGCGGCGGCGTGTATTGCACCGGAAATCGCGGCGTCTGATGTCGTCATCGAGGGGAACGTTCTTGAGGACTGCGGCATCGGCGTCTCAACCCCTGCGTATTCCGCTGGGATCTTCACAGGCGGCGCTTCTCCTCTCGTCATCCGAGACAACGTTATCCATAATACTCACCCTATCGCGCGTGCGGGCATATCGGTGCAAAACATCGCAGATGACACGGGCTCTGCAGAAAAGCTCGTCAAGATTCGAGGAAATTCGTGCGTCGGAAGTTTTTCTAGCGGGTGCATCTTCATTCCAACGCTATTAGGGTATCGACAGCAATCAATCGACATTCAGGACGGGCAGGATGTCCCCTACCCTCAGCAACCCGACTTCGATTCCACGTTTACGAATACCCCCGCCAACACCGATCAAATCCAGTACGCGCAGACTGGCGGAGGGGCTCAGTACGACACTGCCACAAAGATGAGCGGCACCGCTTCAGCTAAGATCCCGGCCGGGACATCGCTGCAGATCTTCGTACGAGATACGGCATTCTTCAATCAGTCCATTGCGAAGGTTAAGTTTTGGGCAAAGCGAACAGGGACAAAAGGCAGTCCGCGCGTGATGTTAGTCACAAACCTGGCGAGCAGAACGTATTTTCAGATCGTCCCAATCACCAATACAGACTGGCGGGAGTTCAGCTTTTACACTAGCTTTGCGGGACTTGACACCAACTTACTCCGCCTGGATTGCGAAGCTAAGGATGGCCAACTGAATATCCAGAACGTCCGATTCTCCAAGCGAGCGATTCCAAGGTAGCCATAATCGATAGGACTGAAAGTAGGTGTCAACCATTCCTCGTGGTAATGGTATCTTCATCCACATCTAGAGTTAGGAGATCGAAGGTGAGCGTAATTCGGTTTCTTTTGAGTGCAATGCTGGCGACTACGCCAACGTCTTGTGGGTCTGGACCTGCGTTCCCGTTCAATGACTCTTTGAACGCTACAACGGCATTCATGGGCGATTCGATTACGCAATTCTGGCGGTTGCCTGACCACAACTTGGGAATATCGGGTCAGACAACTGCGCAGATGTTAGATCGATTTAATGCAGATGTTTTAGGCCACGGTTTCAAGCGCGTTGTGATCCTTGGAGGCACGAATGACTTAAGTTTTCACCAGAGTCTTTCGAATGTGTCGCTGAATCTGGACGCGATGGCCGCAATGGCACAAGGTTCCGGCATCGAAGTAGTACTATGCGCACTACCGCCGATTTCCGGACAAAATCTCAGTGACCAAGTAACATATGCGAATAAAGAGATTGCGGCTTTAGCTCGATCGAGAGGTTACCAGCTCGTAGACTATTTCACGCCGATGGCGGGCCATCCTGAGTATTTCATTGATGAAGTGCATCTGGATAAACTTGGCTACTCCGTTATGGAGACAACTTTATCAAGGGTGGTCACCAAGTAACCAAGAGGTGGCGAGAATTCATCGATCGCTTGCCCAGCATGGAATGCCTCAGCAATGCGTTGCCTTGTCAGACGGCGCCGGTAGCGGGTACAGATGGGGCGGATTATCATCCTGGCGAGGAAGTGGCCGTAAATGCGACTTTGCGGGAGCCACGCGACCGATTGGATCTGGGGTCTTCATGGTCTTTGCGGTGGCAATGAAGAAAGCTTTGTGAGTAAATGACAGCGATCACAGAACTCAGTCGCCCACGGTGTCCTCATTACTGCGTAATAGTGACGGTCAATTGGCCAACTTTCGAGACACCATTTGTTCGCTCACCAACTGCTCCGACGTATATCTTAGTTTCTGGACAGGTTCTAAGCGTTCTTACCGGACCTAAGAGATGCGAAAAACGCGGCAAAACGCTCGTGCAGCAGAACCCAGCCGCTACCTGCCAGACATCCGAGAATTAATCCACCTAGCATCATTAACATCCGCGGCGGAAAAGACTTAGCATCTGGATAGGACGCGATGTCAAGGACCTGCAACAACGGAGCTTCGCGGGCTTCGTCAATGCGCGCTGCTTCGTACTGCCTGGAAAGCATCTCGAAGAGAACTTCGTGATACTTCACCTCTCGCGACTTGCGCACATAATCCAATGCCAAAGCTGGAAACTTGGCAGTCGGAATAGCCCCTCCTCCACTCTTGCCAGAACCGGTCTGAAGCCGGGAGAGTTGCCCCTCCAGGTCTGCAATTTCACTCTGAAGCCTAATAAGTTGTGGATTCTGTTCGGTAGCGGATTGACGAAGAGCACTCAGCTCAACTTGCCGCATCGCGATCTGGGCGCGGGTCTCGGCAATGATCTGGATCTCGGAGGCGCTCTGGCCCACAGGAGCAATCAGGCCGGATGTCTCCTGAGTCTTCTTGAGTTCGACCTCCGCATCTGCCAGGTCATCCTTCTCCTTGGCGAGTTGCTGTCCGAAGAAAAGCCTACGCTGAGAAGACTCGCTGAGAGCCAGACGCCCGTTCGTCTCCCTTAACACATCAAGATAGGCATTTGTCATATCTTGGGCTCGCGCCGGGCTCTTGTCCGTCACGCTGATGGTGACGATAGAATCTTTTATGCCGATATCAAAATCCGAGTTAGAAGCAAGACGCTTCTCCGCCTCGCTTTCCTTTTTCACACGGTAAACACTCTTCAGGTCAAAACGCTTTACAAGTTTGCTTCCGACTGACCGGCTCTTGAGAATTCCGACATAAAGGTCACTAGGACTCTTTATCCCTCCCATGAGACTGCCTGCGCCAAGACCGGAAAGCTGAGAGAGTTGTCCCGCAAGCGCAGACGCAGTTGAACTGCTATTCGTGGTAGGTGGAATGAATGAACCTTTCGAGGTATACCGGGGAGGGATAAGGAATGCCGCGCTCGTAGCAATCGCGAATACGGCTACTGTCGTAACAAGGATCGTTCTCCTACCTTCATATAAGGAATTCAAGAGTGAGGCGAGATCAATCGAATTCTCTTCCTCATCGGACGCCAGCGGTCCGTCCATATGAGTTTCCACACTTCCTGCTCGATGTACTTCGTCAACCATTGCAAGTCCCTTTCTGTCTTGTTTTCAGTAGCTTACTTGACGGCATATGACAAACGCATCGCAAGCAAGCAGGATGAAATATGCGACCTCCATTTGACTCAAATCGCAGTTCAATCAAGTTGAGGGATATGAAGGATACCTGGAATTTGAGACCCTGAGTCATCGCACGGGTGCCACTGCGGCGGATAGCGAAGGCCGAGGTCCTTGATTTCTATTACTATCGTTGCCTTTTTGTCGCAGGATAAGGGTGAACCAACCGATCTGAGCAAGCATTGGCAGAGAAAGAAATAGATTGTAAAACACGCTGAATACTAGGCATTGTGCGAGAACTGCGAAAACGAGCTGAGATCGCAAGTCAGGCTTGTACCAGAACCACTGACAGGCACTTGCTGTAACTAAGCTGAAGAGGAACACCGCAAGCAAGCCAAAATCTTGTGCTGGGCCCAAGTAGGCCGTGGAGACATTCAATCGGGACTCAACCAGTTCCCCCGTCATTGCTTCTGCCGCGACGCTCGCATCACCATAGACATAATTGCGGATAACAGTTGGGAGGAGTATTGATAGTGTGTGCGGCAATAGCGGGTTAGCCTCTGGTCTTCTGGATAGCATGGAATAGGCAAGATTATTGAGCGGAGTCGTTGCGTAGATATAGACCCACAAGATCCCAGATGGAAGCCATTGAGGGTAGTGCGAGGTGGGTTGGGCAATCTCGCGAAATCTATCGACACCGGTTCGCTGGTCTCCAACCCAACCGAAGAGCAGAAGGGCTAGGATCCCATAAGCCCCAATCCTCATAAGAGTCTTCGTGCGAATAGGCCGAATTAGGAGCAAGAGAATCAAACATGCGACAAGGCTAAAGAGTAAGGTGCCCCGAGTAACCAACGCCATCCACCAAAGTATAGAAAAAAAGGCACTTTTAGATGTCGCCTCTCCCGGGTAAACAGATAAAGGCCAACACGGCAGAGGGTCAACGCCAAAAGCAGTGAGTTGACCAGACCATGCACCGATGGCAATCCATAGTCAAAATACGTCTTTCCTGGGTTAGTAAAAAGCCAGACGACGGGGAGGCCACCACTGACAGCGGTTTCAAATACAGCTGCCAATATCCAGACACGCCATAGAAACGTGAGTCTTTTTTCCATTACCACTATTTGTGTCTTTGTGAGTGGCACTAATTTGTACCGTCGCCGAAGCGATCGAGGCCGCCATAAAGCAGATCCGAGCGCAACCAACGGAAAAGGCGTCCAGATCGCCAGAACTAACGGGAGTAATTGGACAACAGAGAACCGAAGCAAAGCACTTAGATGAAGCGCATAGAAGACCGTCAACATCCCCCACAAGCCAGTAGCGATGGTCAGGGGATGGACCAAAGGATTCCGTTTCGATGAAAGTAATGGTGGAGGCAGTCTTCCTTCCGTCGTACTCATCACGGGGTCCTCATGATCCTCTCGGAAGGGCATTAGCAGACACTCACTAGATGAGCGCTGTCGCATTTGTAGTTCAGCATAGAGCAATATTGCCGGGCTAGTCACCGAGACTGCTTATATGGAAGCCAGTTTGTAGCCATCTCGAAGCCCTGTCGAAGGCTGAGTTGCTTCAATTGATATTGCTCTTGATTATATTGTCTCAGAAGCTTCCGTATTAGATATACAAGCGATAGGCCGGCGACGTATGGAAACGCAAGGAGTCGTCCAAGAAACTTAGAGAGCATATATATCCGATTCCGCGTCCCCATCCGCACCGAAAACTCCGACTCAGCGCCACCTGTCAGCGAACTGACCTTGTGCAACAGTTTGGCATTCGGCAGCAGGAAGAGGCGCTGATTCGCCTTTAAGCAGCGCAACATAAAGTCGGTATCATCGTGGTAAACAAAGTAGCGTTCGTCCATGAAACCAACCTGATCGAAGACGGAACGCTTGAACAGAACGCAACAAGTCGGCGCATGTTCGATACGACGTGCTTTGTTGAATTGCCCAACATCCTCGACGCCATCATTTAGATGAATACAGCGATAGCCCAACATTGGCTGAAACTTGCCACCGGCTGCCCAAATCACGTTAGGGCGATCATAGTAGTACATCAAGGGCGCAGTCATCTGGCAGGCATTGGCCGTGAGCCCTTCGATTAACCGGGCGAAAAGCTGAGAATCGAATTCGACATCATTGTTCAACAGCAGAATGTGTTCGCAACCAGCATTCAAGGCTGCATAAATACCTTGATTATTTCCAGCAGCGACACCGACGTTTTTCTCGTTTGCAATCACCGTAAAACGGTCACCTTGAGCGCGACACTGAGCGACCGAGTCGTCGTTAGATACATTATCAATAGCCCAAACATGGAAATCTTTGAACTCCTGCTGCTGAAGCGAGGAAAAAAACCTGGCAGTACCGATGAACTATTGAAAAGAACCGTTACGACCCCGATGCTTCGCGTCATTGCTTTCCTCGACGATGCTCTTGAGAAGCCTGCCGTTGTTGGTTCAATCAGTTGCCCGGCCGCGAGTTCCTCGAAATCCCTCACACATCGAGCCATCGGACCAGTACATACTTCAACAAACCAACCACCAGGAACAGAGAATGATTCTTGAAACACATTTTTACCTCGTTCCTAGCCGATAAAAGACGGGCGTTGCGTGACACCGTCGTTCGATTCTGCCAACCGCGACAATGGTATCCGAGCAGCCCCGGATGATGCACAATGTCCCAACCGGCGCGCCGAACTCGCCAGGAAACGTCGGTATCATCTTTGTACATAAAGAAACTTTCATCGAAAAGTTGATCCCCGCCTTCCACTACCGCATCCATCGCCTCGCGTCGGCCCATGGCTACAGCAGTACAAAGCCAGGGAATCTTGTTTGGCCTCGTATAGTGTTTGAGTGACTCGGCAGATTTCGTTTGATCTCGTTCTTCGAAGAACCCATACCAGTTTCGCACCACGCCAGTAGTATCGATCACGTCCATCGGTTGATGCGTCTCGATGTCGTAGCGAAGCAGCGATGGCGTTACCATTCCGATTCTTGCCTCGCCTTCCATAAAGGCCACGGCCTTCTCGATAAAGTCAGGGGCGGGAAAAGCGTCCGGATTGAGGAACAATATATAATCAAATCCTCTCACTCGGCGCCATCCGATATTATTTCCAACACAGACGCCTACATTCTTCTCGCGCAAGATTTCAACCGGCATAGAATACGCACCCGCTCGCTCAAGAAACTCCGGCTGCGTCGACCCGGAATCAACTATCACCACCAAGTCCGCACTGTAAGTCTGAGCATTCAGCGCGGCAATGTATTCATCAAAAAAGCGATCACTATTATAGGTGACAGTTACAACCCCTACAGTGGCTTTCCTTACCGCTGCGTCAACCTTCCGCGAGATTGTCGATTCAGGCGCGGCCATGGAGCAGACCCCTGTCTTTCATCTCTTCAAGCGAGCGCTCATAGCCACTGAGTTCCGGCTCGCTTTCTTCGGCCCATGCAAGAAAGCTGCGCAAACCGTCCTCAAACTTGACCCGCGGCTCAAATCCAAGCATCGCTCTAGCGCGTTCCAGGTCCGCCATCCCGTGGCGGATATCACCTTCTCGGAACGCACCGGTGACCTGGACCTTTGATTTGCCCCCGAAGTAACGATTCACCGCCTGCGCCACCTGCATCACGCTGGTGCGCTCATTCGAACCGACATTGACCGCGTACGACCGCTTTTCCGGGCTGTTGACGCAAGCGACCGTCGCACGCACGACATCGTCGATATAGACGAAATCGCGGCTCTCCTCACCATCCTCGAAGACGTTGATGTCCGCGCCCACTCGAGCCAGATTGGAAAAGATGGCGAGAATGCCGGTATAAGGGTTCTTCAACGACTGTCCGGGACCATACACGTTCTGATAACGCAGTGCGAAGGATGGGATACCGAAAACCTCTCCGAACAGCAGCGTCATCTGCTCCTGTACCTGCTTAGTAAGCCCATAAAACGACGAAGGCTGAAATGGAGCCGTCTCCGGCGTTGGGACGGAGAGGCAAATGACGGCGCATACCGGGCACACGGGATCAAAGAGACCGTTCCTTTTTTCCGAACTCACACGCGGCTGCGGATACACCTGCCCATGTTGCGGGCACTGGTACGCACCCTCACCATAGATGGCGCGCGAGGAGGCGACGACGATCCGCTCCACGCCGTGATCGGCCTTTCTTCCGAGCAGGTCGTACAACAGCGCCGTTCCCGCCAGGTTCACCTGCTCGTACTTTGCAACCTCATACATCGATTGCCCCGTCCCGGTCTCGGCCGCCAAGTTAACAATAACCTCGTGACCGGGCAGCGTAGAAGCCCAGACCTTACGATCCCGGACGTCGCCGCGGACTAGACGCACGCTCTGGCGGAGATCTGCAGTCAGTTCTGTGTTGCTGCCGTGAATTTGTGGGTTGAAATTATCCAACACCGTGACCGAGTGTCCCTGCTGCAGAAGAGATCGCGCGAGGCAGCTTCCGATGAAACCCGCTCCTCCGGTAATAAGTATATTCAAGCGCCTACCGCCATTTTCTCCGCCATATCATGAAGATTGTCGAATTCACTGCCATCTTCTAACATAAACCAACATCAAATATCCGCAGATTTAAACTGCAAGAAACACGTTTATCACCAGATTCTGCAGTATAAATAATTGCTTTAGCGAACTTTCGTCTGGAGCAACCAGCTCGACCTACTCCAATTCTTCCTTTGCAGACACCCACCGCCCGAGTGTCTGAGAATAGCGTTTTAGGATACGTGCAGGAGATCCGCCGATCATGGAATAGGCAGGAAAGGATCGCGTCACGGTCGAATTCGCCGCGACTACGCAATGTTCGCCTAGTGTCACTCCGGGCATCACTGCCACGCGGAAACCAAGAAAGCAACTTCGTCCAATTACCACAGGACCTTTACTGATCAGGGATTGTTCCATGATCAAGCCAGCCCGAGGGTCCATACCGTGGACCTCATCGGTCAAATAAACATATTCGCTCAGAACGCAGCCATCGCCAACCGAGATGCGATCGATTGCTGTGAAATAGGCATGACCGCCAATATAAACGTCGTCGCCAATCTCAATGGTAGGCATGTATCTGACACCGGCGTATTCCGTAATTGCCTGAATATACAGCCCTCCCCCAATAGAAGTTCTCTTGCCGATCCGAACCCGTTTTCGTCCGGAAATCGAATAAGGACGTTGTATATAAGACCGTTCGCCGAAGGCCACCCCCGACGGCCTGTAGAGCAACTCTTTCACCGACTCTTTGATAAACCTCATAAAGTCGGATCTCCGCATACAGACTTATCTCGCATCTTTTCCCCTGCAGATACGCGATTTGCATTTACTTCGGCGCTTATTGAGGCTAGCACCTGATCGCTGGACACCTGCAGGATGCAGTGAGCCTTGTCATGCTGACACATCGGCGAGCAGGGTTCAACAGGCGCAACGGGCTGCAGCACCTGTACCCGATTGCCGGCTGGCCTGAACCGCGTAGGTGAGTTAGGGTGATCCACCGTACAGGAAGACGGAAAAGGGCTGATCACAACAGTGAAGATGCCTAGCCCACCCGCAATGTGAGCAGGACCGGAGTCGTTACCCAGAAAAATTTCTGCGGCAGCAATAATGTCAAGTATCTGTAGCGAGTCTGTCTTGCCTGCCATCGAGAGCGCACTTTCACCAATTGCATTGCTCAACGCTTCGCAGCACCCAATATCCGCCGGGCCGCCGATTACAATCGTCCTCAGACCATAACGCTGATAGACAGCCCGTCCAATTTCCGCGAAGCGGGCGATCGGCCACATCCGTCGAGGATTGGTGGCCCCGGGAGAAATCACAGCATACCTTCCTACCACAGGCGCGGATATAGCCTCCCCGCGGATCTTACGCTGTTCCACGATGGTGCGAAGAGCGCGAATCGGATGTTGCGGAGTGTCTGGATCAACTGCAGCCACTGATTCTAAACCGCAGCGGCCCAATAACCGCGTATACCTCAACGATTCATGCTCGCCCGCCCCGCCAGTTGCAACAACTGTATAGAAGCGATCCACCTCAGTCGAGCCACCATCCGCCCCCCGAATACCCGCAGCGGATCGGAGCGCTTGTGAGATAGGCTAGATAGCCGGAAAAGAAGGAATCGGCTGAATCCCATCGGGGAGCGATCGTCAAATCATACGCGGTATCGGCAATCTCTTTTCTGAAAAGCTTGGTCGCATTGCATATCTCCGCGTAGTCGGCGAAGCCTGGTTTGCGAATCCTAGATCGTGCCAGCCGAAAAGTCCGATGCACATACGGAATAGCATTAACAACGGCTCCCATGGATGAGCCAACGGCGACGTCTATCTGGGCTTCAGGCCAGCGACGGTGTACGCGCTCGAGCAGAGTGAGAGAAAGTATGAGATCGCCGACGCTGTGGTATGGGAACGAGAAAAAATGCGCCTAATATCCGCTGGCGATTGCACACGCCCTTGCGGCAGGAAACGCAACATGCGGAGCACGGCGACATGTGCCACCAAGAGACGAGGTGAAACTCCTGCTCTGACCACACGCCCTAAAGTAGCTTTCAACATTGTGGTACACCCGTGCATCGTCGCAAATGCGCCTTCCATAAGCCGGCGTGTTCGGCCAGAGGCCACTGACGTGGCGCTGTAATCTTTAAGGAAGCGTTGCTGCGCACTAGGATCAGTTTAGTACACCTTGCATAATATACAGCGGACGACGTAAGCATTTCCTTCATATATAGTTGCAGTAAGTCCGGCAATGAAAGACAAGACAACAACAGCTGCGCTACACTAACAATGAAACCGTACAAAAGATCGGGCAGACCACAGCGAATGCGCTTGTGAATTATGCTTGGTGTACGTGAGATCGTCCGACTACGTGGATATTCTTATATGAAGAAAAGAACCTTTGCCGAAATCAAGTTGTCGGTTATGAGGCGACTTCGGCCGTGGCCGTTCTCGATAGGGATTACCAGCCTCTGGCCGGGCACGATCCTCGCTTACGAGCCTGATCGCTACTCCGAAAACCTACCCAAGTATCAGAGAGAGCCCGGACTGAGATCGAGCATAGATCCCCGCTCATTTTATGCCGGCAACCGTACCAATAATTGTGGCGATACCGTACGTCTCAACTTTCTCAGTCTTGTATGCGACCAACTCATCAAAGAGGGGTTCGCGGATCGATCGCTGAACTGGGAGTGTACAAGGGCAACACGGCCTTTCTGCTCGCAGAGTTGGCGCGGTTCTTCGACACGACGGCATACCTTCTGGATACATATGAAGGCTTTCTGGACGAGGACATGGTTGGGGAAGCTAAACCGTGGCACAACTTCTCGGATACCTCGCTCGAATCCGTCCGCTCTTTGGTCGGAGAAAAGAATGTGAGCTTTATTGAGGGCCGCTTTCCGGGAACCGCAAATGCGATACCTGACGCGGAGCGTTTCTGCCTGGTGAATCTCGATTGTGACCTCTACGCACCCTTTTCGGCAGGTCTTCAATACTTCTACCCTCGGCTGTTGCCCGGTGGCTTTCTCATCATGCATGACTATTCGAGTCTTCACTGGCCGCTCGTCGAGAAGGCTGTCGACGAATTCTTTGCGGACAAGCCAGAACGTCCAATTCTGATTCCCGACAAATCGGGCACAGCAGTGGTTCGCAAATCTGTTTCCTAAAGAACAGAATCCAAGGCAGATAGAATAGAAGTCAATGACCATTCGGGGCAACTTAGATGTTGTTGTGGCAGGGCATTTCGTTCGAATGGGTGTTTCATTCAATTGCGAGTCTCAAGAGAGAGATATTAACCTTCGATGATTCATGCGTTCCACGCCAAGCTAAAAGATGACCCGCGGCTGGCTCGCGTACTCAAAGGGGGTGTCGGGAGTTGGGGGAAGGCGACGGCTGTTCTGGTAAATGCTGTCAGTCTGCCAATTGCAATTCGTTATCTTGGCCCGGAACAATATGGGTTCTGGGTAACGATTAGCACCACGATCATGGTGTTGGCAGTGCTCGATCTGGGCATTGCGAATACGTTGACGAATTATATCTCGCGAGCTTATGCCGAACGCTCGGATGAGATGGCGAGACGCTACTATGCCACAGCCTTCTGGGCAACATGTGCGGTCGCTACGGCTCTTGGACTCTTGGGGGCTCTGAGCTGGCCTCTTATCGATTGGGGCAAGCTCTTCGGATTGCGCGATCCGGCGGTTGCGCTACAGGCTGGAATGTGTGCAGCCATCTCATTCGGCTATGTTCTTCTCACTCTGCCTCTGGGCCTTGCGAATAAGGTGATGGGTGGGTATCAGCGTGTGCCAGTTGCAAATGCGTTTGCGATGCTTAGCAGCGCGCTTAGCCTGGTTGCTATCGTAGTAGTGGTACGGATACATGGCACAGTAGTTGATCTGATGATCGCTTATTGCGCCGCAATGCTGACTGGAACCATTCTTCTGAATCTGTGGATGGCACTTCGTCATGAACCACGCATTCGTCCGACGCTGCGAAGCGTGCATCTGGGCGTAGTCCGCGAGATTATGAGTCACGGAATGCTGTTTTTCGTTCTTCAGATCGCTGGGCTCGCCGTCTTCAATACGGATAATCTCATTATTGCGCACTTCCTGGGGGCCGAACAGGTGACTCCATACGCGGTCACCTGGAGGCTCGTAGGGTATGCCTCGGTACTGCAATCTCTCCTGGTGCCGTCGCTTTGGCCGGCGTTTTCCGAAGCGTATGTAAGCCATGACCTCGCCTGGATTCGCACAGCTTACCACCGAATCATGCGTGCTACGGTATTGACAGTCATTCCCGCTGCGCTGGTTCTTGGTTTTGCGGGTCGTTGGGTCATCGGTGTATGGGCTGGTAAGGCGGCTGTTCCCGGTTCTGTTCTTTTATGGGGCATGTGTTTCTGGATAGTTCTGCTGTCGATTACAGTCAACCAAGGGGCTTTGCTGGCGGCGACCCAGCATATCCGATTGCAGGCCATCTACTCAAGCCTCGCGGCGGTCCTGAATCTTATCCTCTCTATCGTTTTGGTGCAGCATCTTGGAGCGACTGGGGTTCTGTTGGGAACGATCATCTCTTACCTAGTGTTCATTGTTTTTCCAGCAACATGGCAGATACGACAAATTTTACAGGGTCGGTATCTACACGCAAATTCAATTCATGGTAAGCAGGAGGTTCAAGCTGATGTCATCGAATCCGTGGACGTTTCGCCAGTTCTGCCCGAAGATGCTTACTTCAAGTAAGACCCAAATGTTTTCGCCTAATGTATAACTTTTAAAAAGATGACACTTCTAACTGAAAAACTTAAGGCAGCTCTCTGGCAGGCATACGGCGCCGTGAATAGTCCCGCGGAATGGGATGGAAACATATATGGCGGAGGCAAGTTAAGCCAACGATTCTGGGAATACCATCAAGCCATTGAGTTGCTTGACCTGACCCCGGACTCCGTCGTGCTGGATATCGGTGGAGGCTCACCAATTACAGGGGCAGGATTTTTTACGACAGTAATCGCCCCTTACGTCAAAGAAGTGCATGTGTTGGATGTGAACGTTGGGGAAGGAAGAGGTTGTCTTCCTAACATCATCTTTCATCGTAACCTAGGAAGTTATGAATCACTTGCGCAATTGTTGAAACAAAATCCACAGATAACCCATATCGCTTCTGTCTCAGTGTTCGAACATATTCCGGATGAAATCCGCCGCGGCATGACGAAAGCAATCAACGAGTTTTTCAAAGGCGATATTTTTGTCACAACCCTCGAGTATCATGCGCGCAGTTGTTTTTTTGAATATCAATTGACTGTGAAAACGCTGTCTGAGTTATTCGCTCCTCTTGATCGGTTTTATCCTGAAAGAATCCTCCAATCCCCGGTTTTGGGGGAAGTTGCGTACCAAGAAACCAGCTTGGTACGCAAAGTGATACGCCGCTTGTTTCCCAGTTGGAGATTGAGTAAGTTCTATGGCACCCCACTGTGGTATCCACTGGCGTTGCGATTTAAAGGCACACCTAGAATGTCCAATTGATGGTGGAGTGCCCGGCACTCCAGTAGCCTGTGGGTCGCCGACCAAATAACGTCGGATGGAATCCCTCGTCAGCAACGCTTGATCAGCGTCTCGCCGATGCCCATATCAAGCCGGCCTTTCCTACGCGGCCCACACGAGAAAGCTGGATGAACAGCGTTGTTGCCTATCACCCGCACTACGTCTAGGGCTTGCTGGATTTTCGCTCTGGCAGCCCATCTTGGACCAGCTAGCGATTTGGACCTCCCCCGATCCGACTTGATTCATTGGTCTAATGCGGATTCAACGAGCGGCTGCATTAAGGCATAGCCTGCGGCAACGGGATGAATCCCATCCAGCGTTAGCCCGGCAGCATAGTGAAGGCCTTCAGCATTGGTCAGTGCTGTGTGATAGTCCACTAAAGTAACGCCCTCTTCCACGGCGAAAGTCTTGATCCATGAATTTAGCTGCGCGATGCGGTCGTAACGCTTTTGTGAAACGTCGGAGATAGATAAACCGCATTTCGGGCGGTCAGAGCAGCCCCATGGTGGGATTGTCCCGATGACAACCTTAATTTTGTTTCGCTTGGCTGTCTCAAGCATATACAGAATGTTAGAGCAGGTCTCCGGGAGAGACTTGAGTGCCGCAGGTCCTGGAGGGGTGGTCGCAGTAGCCCTATCGCGGGCAAAGGGATCACAGAGTTTCCAACCAGGCGAAACATCATTCGTCCCTATGACAATATGGACAGTACCGGGATGGAGATCGACGACATCGCGCTGATAGCGATCCGCAAGTTGTGTGGATGTCTCGCCGGATATCCCTTTATTGATCCAGTTATTGTGCGCTGTGAAGTCGGCCTGCTCACCCCAAATCGCCGTTATCGAATCACCGACAAAGACGACGGTCTCGTTTAGAGGGGTCGTTGTTGGCTGAATAGCAGAAGCGACAGGGAACCCCGAAGGAACTAGACCACTACAAGCCTGAAGAATCAGACAGAGTGGCAGAAAGAAAATAAATCTAACCCGTTTCATTTTGATGCTTCTAGAATAGACCCGCGACAGCAGGTATTTCATACAAAAGGCTCCTGTTCGCCTTTAGCGGCCCCTGGGGGCACCGCTACCCAAGACATTTGGAGGCGAAACTCCATTTGACGGCATGCTACTAGGGGGTACAGGAGAAGAACTCATCTGCGACTACGCAAGCCTCAACGCTGCAGTACCTCGATAGGCTCCTCTCTCTGACACCCTCAATTTGAGACGGTAACGCTCAAGACAGTCGTCACCGATGTCCCGGACGAGCCCGAAGAGATCGCATTCACCGTAACGTTGCTCGTTCCAGCAGGTGTTATGTGTGTTACAGGTGGCGGAGGCGTCGACGAAGTACCACCGTTACTGCCACTACAGCCCAGAACCAATGTCGCCGCAAGCGCAACCGTCCCCGCAAAGAACAACAACATTCGATATCGGCCTCCATTGAAAGACAACCACCGCCCTCTTCGCGTAAACCCCATACCAACAAAAGGGACAAAGCCGAACAACAGCCCAAACGAAATCGTTGCACTTCGCAAAGTACGCAGCGGAACCTGATTCGCGGCGGTCTGAACGTTTGTCGCCATCGTGAACGTCGTAGTGACGGATCCATTGCTTGGCGTTACCGAGGAGGGTGAAAAACTGCATGTGCTATTTGCAGGCAGGCCAGAGCAGCTGAACGTCACCGCGCTGTTGAATCCGTTTTGCGGCGTCACGCTCAAAGTAGCTGTACCGGTCATTCCTGCAAGAATGCTCAAAATCGAAGGATTCGCAGCTAAAGTAAAGGTGGGGGCGGCGGTGGAGGTGTCTTAACTGCCTGTTGCGTTAGGATGTTCGAAGTATTGGAGGCGTAGTTCGAATCTCCGGAATAAGTCGCGACCAGCTGATGAACACCCTGGCCATAGATCGTTGTCGTAAAAGGAATGTTGGAATCGTAAGTCGCGTTCCCCTGTGAACTCGCCGAGAGAACATAAATCATCCCGTCGAGTAGAGGGTTGAACCCTGCTATATCGGCTAGTCCGTCATGATTGAAGTCGGCAACCGCAAACAGGTCCCCCGTAGTGTTTCTTGTATTCGGTGGAAGGCTATTGACGACTCCCGGCTGATAGGTCCCATCTCCGTTTCCGGCAAAAACCACGAAGGACCCCGGGTCATTGTCGAATACATTAATCTTGGGAATCACGATGTCTTGCAGACCGTCCCCGGTCACGTCGCCAACACGGACTCGACCCCCACTCGGATATAGAACGGTGAAAGGGTATATAACCTCGGGAAGAAACGTACCGTCACCGTTGCCTAACATCAGGCCGATCGAACCGTTATTGGTCGAATCGTAATAAGTCACAACCAGATCGGTGACCCCATTGCCGCGGGACTGCACAGCCGCCAAGCCATAAGTGCCGATGTCTGACGCTGCCGGATAGGAGCCTGAGGGCATAAATGTCCCGTCACCCTTTCCCAGCATGATCTGCACCGAAAATGTGATAGGCGTTGTTGAGGAATTCGTATTTTCGGAGGCGTAATCTGCAATTCCATCGCCATTAAAGTCCTGCACAACGACGGGTGTTCCTACACCGCTGCTGGTGATTGGACCACCAAATGTTCCGTCTCCTTTGCCTGGAAAAATATAATAACCAGAAGACGGGGAACACTAGAACCAAAGCCTCCAGAGTTGTAGGCGGCCCCGAAATCTGGTATGCCGTCTCCATTGAAATCCGCTATAACAGGGTTATGTAAGATCGACTGCGAAGGAGACGTGAACAATATTTGATTGGCTCCAAACGTCCCGTCTCCAAGACCAAGATCAACAATAATCTGTTGGTACCCGCCCTCCCCTCCGGTAAGGCGTTGGCGTTATAACCCTCAAGACTCACAACGTCGGGAACCCCATCTCCGTTAAAGTCCGCCACAAGGACTAGCGGCGAATCGCTAAGCGATCCATAAGTTCCGGGAATCAGCGTCCCGGCTTGAAACGTTCCGTCACCCTTATTCAAATACGGCCGAACTTGCAGATTCGCGGTGGAGGAATCTGCCGACAGAAGGTCCGGAAGGCCATCCCCATTAAGATCTACCGCCTGAATTCCAAATGACTTTATGGGGATCGTCAATATAGGCGAGAAACCGTTGCTAAAGCTTGCTGGGTTCACCGAAACAGTTCCCAGGCTTGTGCCGGTAGTTTGATCGGAAAATACAACGGAACCTGTAGGTTTCGGTATCCCGGAAGCAGCCAACGTAGCAGTGAATAACGTCCCGCCCGACGCTGCTTGGTCTGTCAACGTCAGTACCGTCGTTTTCGCTACATTTGTCCCCGATCCTGTAACAGTAACCGTTTGGCTTGTCGAAGTGCTGGAAGCCAGAGTCGCCGTCGGAAGAAATGTAGCGACAATCGAGTGTGTCCCCACACTGAGAGCCATCTTCATGTTCGCTGTGCCCACGGCATATCCGTGCACGGCGTTGCGGACCACCTGAACCGAGCCGAGATACAGCTTGCCATCAAAAAAGTTAACCGTCCCGACCGTGACCGGCTGCCCTCCAGCCTGCACCGACGCAGTCAACGTGGCAATCTGTTGCGCAGCAATGGAATTAGATGGAGTCACCGCCAGAGTCGTTGTCGTTGCTGTCGCTGTCTGCGACAAGGACGGCAAGCACGAAAACAAGGCAAATAAAAGTACCACCAACCCGGATACGCCTTTTCTACGCGGCCCCCAGGAGAAAATATCAGACCATACCATAAAAGAATCCTTCCTTGCTCTGCTTGGTACAGAAGATTGAAAACTAGGTTCTACCACATATGGGCCCCGCAATGGCTCAATTGGTGATCTTAATACCGAGGTAACAGAGACTCCTGCAGGCCTTGACTGTATTGCCGTGATGCTACTCCTTCGAATGAGCCATCCATCGCAAACTGGCTCTTTCGAAACGTCGGCGGACCCGAATCGGCTGCCGCAACAATCTCAATCTGAAGACCGACAATGGTCCCGAGCCCAGAACGACGACCTCACCCTCCACACGCTACTCCTCGTCGTCTTTTCTTTGGCCACCTTCAATTTGGTCCTCCACCAGCCCTCTAGATCATTTGACACGCACATCCAACCCAGAATGGCGGAATTTCTCGAACAGTGCCTCCACAATTTGATTCGCACCCGATTGCACCGACTGTTGCGGAGTTGCCAGGTCTCGTAGGATCTCGCCCTTGGCGATCACGCGCAACTGCTCCGTAGCTGACGAAGGTCGTCAGAACTTTTTCACGTCCGAGGTTCTGGCTCCATGCCTTAAATTCTAAGGTTATTTACACAAATCTTGGCCGAGCCGGACAAGTGTGTTTCGGAAGCTGTGCGGGTTGAAATATGGCAGACCAGCCCCACAAAGCGTCGCGAAATATCGAGCGAATGGGCGAGGCGCTGTTCCAGCGCGCCCGGTCCAAACCTGAGACTTCAAACAGGCTGGTCTGCCCGGCCCCTTTTGTACCAGTTGAGAAGCGATAAAACTGGAACAAGAGGAGCTATGTATGACGCGAGGCAAAAAGCATACAGCGTAGCAGATCGTGAACCTGCTGCGGCAGGTTGAGGTGGGAGTAGCGAATGGCAAGACATTGCCACAGCCGTGCAAGGAAGCCGAGATCGTAGAGCAGACGTACTACCGTTGGCGCAAGGAGTACGGTGGCTTGAAGGTGGACCAGGCTCGGCGTCTGAAATAGCTTGCGCAGGAGAACGCAAAGCTGAAGCGGTTGGTCTCCGAGTTGAACCTGGAGAAGCTGGTGTTGAAGGACATCGCCTCGGGAAACTTCTAAGCCCTAAACGACGGCGCTGTGCGGTGATCCATGCGCGTGATGCGCATGGCATGAGCGAGCGGCAGGCCTGCCGTGTGGCGAAGCAGCCACGCGGCACCCAGCGCTACCGGCCGACACAGCGGGAAGACGAAGACACGCTTACTCAGGCCATCATCACGTTGGCCAGTCAGTATGGCCGTTATGGATACCTCCGGATCACGGCGTTGCTCCAGCGGACAGGCTGGCAGGTTGGCAAGGACCGGGTAGAGCGGATCTGGCGTCGTGAGGGCTGAAGGTTCCACAGAGACAGAAGCCAAGAGGGCGGTTGTGGCTCAACGACGGGTCGTGCGTGCGGCTGCGTCCGCACCACACCAACCATATCTGGAGCTATGACTTCGTGAGTGCTAAGACGCATGACAGGAGGACGGTGCGGATGTTGAACCTGATCGATGAGCACACCAGGGAGAGTCTGCTCGTGCGTCCCGAACGGCGATGGAGCAGCGCCAAAGTGATCGAGGCGCTGGCTGATGTGATGGTGATGAAGGGCGTTCCAGAACATATCCGTTCCGACAACGGCCCTGAGTTCGTCGCCAAAGACCTTCGCAAATGGCTGGCTGATACCGGTGCAAAGACGCCCTATATCGAACCCGGAAGTCCCTGGGCGAACGGTTACTGCGAGAGCTTCAACTCGAAGCTCAGAGATGAGTTCCTAAACCGAGAAATCTTCTACTCACTGAAGGAGGTGCAGGTTCTGGCCGAACGCTGGCGGGTTCACTACAACACGATCAGGCCGCACTCGTCGCTGGGCATCGCTCACCGGCGCCAGAAGCCTAGGCGATTGAAACCAATCTCACGGGGCGTGAAGAGCTGGGAATCGCTACGCGCTTCCCAGCTCTTCACGCCCCGTCCGGCAGCCATCCAGGTACATCAAAAGCTGCGTTACACTAACAATCCATCTGGCACACAAGATCGGTCAGGCCAGAGCTCAAATTCTTGGCAGAAGCTTTCGCATCGTATACACGACAGTCTGCTAACAGACGACTTTATTTTCGTCATGGTGCCTCATCCTGCGCGGCGAATGCCGTAAGATCCTCCGCTGAATGGATTTGACTATTGAGGAACCCTTGAAGCAACGCACGAGTACGGATGGCTTGAAACGGCGTTTCGACCTGTAAAGGCTGGTTCTGATGGGGCATTTTGACGATGTATGCAGGCCGATCATCAAACTTGCCTCCATGACTCGCGGCCTGATCCTCGGCAGTCCACACGCGAGACTCAGCCCAGAGTAACTGCGTTCGCCACGAGTGATCCCCCATGATCAAAATCATCGAAGAATCCCATTCATTGCGCTGCGTCAGCAATTGATAAACATGGTCGAGATACCGATCTGCAAGCGCAAGATTGTCGATATACGAACTCTCATTCAAGGCAAACCGACCCGTTCTGCGATCATAGATCCCACCCGGATGGGGAACCGGCATGTGAAGAAAAAGAAACCCGCTCGAAGAATCTTTCAATTGTTCATCCGCCGCTTCGAGGAGTTCGCGATAGTCGCTGATGTGAAGCTCGGCCCCCTGATCGTCTACTGTAGAGAAGACTTTGAGAGTAGATTCAACGGAATCCCGCAGTGGGGCAAGGGCATTTGCGGTGATAGAAGCATCCCCGATCGACCCTGTAGGCGTTAGCTGGTGAGACGTCCAATAGCAGCGATCTATGACGCTGGGAAGAATTCTGCAATATGGGTTGAACCATCCCGTAACAGCCGTGCTGTAGCCGGCATTCAGAGCGTCCTGAAAGATCGTTTCATGCTGATCGAAGAAGTGCCAGTGATTCGAAACCGGATCGTGTAACGAGAGTCGTGTGCGATCTGCAGAAGAGCGGATACGGTCCACTGGCAGTCCAGTCATCAGCGAAGGGATTACATTCTCAGTCATGATTCCGGCGGGAACGACGTGAGTGAAAACAGTAGATTGTTGCGCAATCCTATCGAAAGCAGGAAGATCCAACCCCACAAATCTATGTTCATAAACTTGTTCATAAGAGAGTTCATCGAGCAGTATCCAAATGATTCTTGGCTTTGCATGTGATCGAGTGAGAGCTGTCTCAACAAGTCGCTGATGGAATGAAATCGGTGTATTCAGTTCTCGCGCTTGCCAGAGACACCAAAGAAGTTGGCTGATAGTAATAGCACCGAAGATTGCGGTGAAGTCTAATAGTGTTGTTGCAAAACGCTGTATTCGCTGAAAGGTGCGCACGAACGATGGTTGCCAGCACATCGCGATGGCAACCAGGGATAAGATAGACCCAAAGAACAGCGTTCGACTTATCCAATGAGGCAGCGGCCAGGCTTGTGCCTTCGCACCGATCTTCAACAGCATCCACGGACCTAACACTATTAATCCGAGCCACAAGGCCAGCCAAAGTCTAGGGGTTTTTGTGCGACAAGAAATAGCCCTGTCAAAATGAGCCACAGAATGATCACGTCGAGAAGAGCAGCGACAAAGACCGAAACCACAGGCCCGCTGCTGTGATAAACGATCAAATGTGCAGGACTAACCAAGGGGCCGATCAGCGGCAGGCAACAAAGAACAGACAATCCGAGGCCGGTAGCTACCGCGTGCAGCAATAACTTCATGCACTACGCCCTTTGCAGGTGGAACAGTATGCGGCCATTCGCCAGAGTAAGCTCATCGATAACAATGAAGTACGCAGCAAATGCCTTTCGAAAGGCGACCTCGGTGATGTGGCTGTAGATAGCTTCGCGGCCGCGAGCGATCTCGATATACTTCGTATCCGTCGGAGGTACCCATTCCATCCGTCTTGGCCTGTGACTCCGGTAATGAGGGCTTTCTTCAAAAACCAAATTCTCCTAGTTCGCCGGGCAGGCTTCAGTGATTCTACTTGAAGTGCGAGGCAAACCTTTATTCTACTGTGTGTCTTCCCATCCAACAGCTAATCATACTGAAGAATATGCGGTGCCGGTTCGGTCAGCGTCCCGTCCTTGCGCTCGTACCACATAAAGAGCTTGTGGTCGCCATTCACCCTCACTGCGACAATAATCCCGCTTCCAAACGCCCCTGTCCCGTCTGTCTTCGAGATGTCAACATGGTGGGAACGAATCGGTTCACCGACGGGGCTCGCGCTCGTCCAGTCTTCGGTGAATCTCTTCAGCGGATAGTCCGCGTGACGTTCGGGATGTTGCTGCCAGTCCGGGTCATTTGTATAAATCGCAAACGCCTTGCCATAATCCTGGGTTTCGAGTGCGCTGAAGAAGTTGCTTACCTTGTGCTCAGCCGGAATGTTAGAAAAGAACCAACCATGTCCCAACAGAAAACCACCTACCCCCGACACGACCAACAGCAGAACAAAAACCCCAAAAGCAATCAACAAATTACGGTTTCGTGTCTCGCGACGGCTATCGAAATCCGGTGCATTCAGCAGCGTCATAGTCCCTCATCCTTGTAGATCAAAACAGATCAAGTGTATTAGACACCGGCTCCATCCATTTCTGGACGACGACTCCACCTCATCGCCACCGATTCCCACCCATACCCTCATGAGTCGCAAGTGATGCCGCATATGTGCGATGTAGTCCTCGATCAGAAACCCGAGGGTCAAAGACTCCCCTGCAACCGATCCAACGTCCCCCAGATGCGCCTTTTCGATATGACCAACCGTCCACGCCATGTGCTCATTCAGCGCAAACCAGAGCGCCAGTACCTGCGCCCAATCACGCTTGGAATAGTGCTGCAGATTCACCCACGCCACCTGCTCATAACCTGGCATGCTCTGCCCCGGCCCAATCTGTAATCGGACGATTCTTCCCAGGTTGTTGACCGCTGAATCGATAAGATGCCCGATCACCTGCTTCGCGCTCCACTTGTCCGGCCGCTCCGGTACGCTCGCCTCAGCCTCGGACACCGTCACCAGCCACGGCATCGACTCGCGCACTACCACCGAGAGCCGCTCGCTCAACTCAACCGGATTCAGCGTCGCAACATCCGACTCCTGTGCATACATCACCATCCAAACGCCCCCCGATACAGTTCGAACTCAGTTCCAGTTGGCAGCAAGTATACCGACACCACATCGAACCTCACCGGAACATCAACCCTCAATTTCTCCGGAAATCCCTTCAGATACGCCCGCGCCATTCTCCGCAGCATCTCTCGCTTATCCCGGTCCACGGCCGACTCCGCCGTCATCCCATCCCTGGCACCTCGCGTCTTCACCTCGACAAAACACAGCGTCGGCCCGTCCCACCCCACCAGGTCGATATCCCCCACAACTTCGCGCTCTTCCACCTCTGCGCTACGACCGTATACCCCAACTTCCGCAGATGAAACAGAGCCTCCCGTTCACCATGCTCGCCCGTCGCAAGGTGAGCGGGCCCCCTCCGCGACGCGCAGCCAGAGCGTCCATCCCTCGCATCGCCCAAGCCTGAATATCAATCCACATCGTGGCTGTCGTCCGTCCTCTCGTATATGATTTCAGCCATCATCTCCGAGTAGAATACGTGGCTTTCGAACCGCTGTCCTTACGCAGGGCCGTGCCGGTTCCACACTCAGAGACGGCCCATTTAAAATCAGAGGTCACACATGCCAAGCGCATCGAGAGTATCGCTCTTTCTCGTTGGGATCTTCTTGACTCTCGCCGGACCTGCGTCAGGAGATCAAGCGGTCGCTCAAAGCCAGCCAGCACCCTCAGCTCAAGCCGATCAACAATCGCCTCCCGAGGCCGCCGAGACCACCGCAGACACGCAGGACGCACCGGACGACGAGCTGGATACTGCCGCCGTGACCCTCGATCTCTCGCACACCTCACCGCTCATTCAAAAGCTCTACCAGGCCACCCGCGAAACCAAGGAGCAACCCATCCTCGATCGGCTCACCGAAGCCAAAAAGCTACTTGCGGACGGAGCCGACGTCAAAGCAACGGACCAGTACGGCCGCACCGCGCTTCACTGGACCATCTTCGGCTCCAGCTACATCACCAAGCCGAAGATCATCGTCTCCTACGAGGAGATCGCAGACCAACTCATCCAGCACGGCGTAGAGATCAATCGCGAAGACATCTACAACGACACCGCTCTTGACTACCTCCTCTACTCCCCAAACTTCGAGATCCAAACCCTGCTCATTGAAAATGGCGCAACCAGCGGATTTCTCACCGCCTTGTTCAACTTTTTCAACCAGGAAAAAGGCGACATGCCACACACCATCGCCGCCAGTGCGGCCCAGTCAAGGAAAGCCGATCTTGCCCCCGGCCAAACTCTGAGCGTCCGGCTTGGCGGCCCCGTCTATAGCGAACACTCCCGGACCGGCGACCCCGTCGAGGCCACCGTCACTTATCCCCTCTGCAAGAACGGAGAAAATATCGCCTGTCCCTCTGGCGAGCTCGTCATCGCCCCCGGCACAAGGGTTCAGGCAACCGTACTCTTCGCGCAAAAAGCTCCGGACAAGTACTCTCGCCCGCGGCTGGTTCTCGACTTTTCCAACATCATTCATGCGAACGGCACGCGTTCGCCACTTTACGCCCGAGTCCTCGACGTCGATAACGCTCGCGAAACCGTCCGCAACAACGAGATCCTCGGCATCGTGCAGCCTCACGCGTCCACCAAGACCTCCATTGCTCTCGCCGGTCTCGGCATGGTCAATCCAATCGCCGGATACACCATCAAATGAGTCTCCGCGGTCTACGGCCTCTCCATTCGACGGGAGATTCTCTTTCCCGCAGGAACCGACCTTCAGATTCAGGTCGTCCGGCCCTCCATGCTGAAGACCCGCGACTCCTGGTCAGGGTGGCCCGTACTGCCGGTCGATGCACAGCTCAAGGCGCTCGTAACCGCAGCCCCTCTGCGCGTCTACACCAAAGACAACAAACCATCCGACGTAACCAATCTCATGTTCATCGGCTCACAGCAGCAACTCGTAGCTGCCTTTCGGGAGTCAGGATGGTTCGAGGCAGACTCCCTCAGCATGGGCTCTGCAGCGAAGTCGGTCCAGGCGACCATTCGCGGTGCCGGGTACACCAACGCTCCCGTCTCTCCTGACGATCAACGGCAAACCGCCCGATCTCGTCTTTCAAAAGTCCCTCGACACCTTTGCCAAGCGTCATCACATCCGCATCTGGAAGGAGCCAGGCACCTATCAGGGCCGCGAGGTCTGGATTGGAGCCGCCACTCACGACATCGCGATCTCAACCGCTAGAAAGAACACCAAGTGGTCCCACCGTATCGATCCCCACGTCGATCGCGAACGCGAATGGATTGAAACCGATCTCCTCTACTCCGGCACCGCAACCTCCTACGCGCTCATCGATCGTCCCCACACCCCGAAGAAAACAGCCAACGGAACCGGCGACGAGTTCCTCACCGACGGCCAACTGTCCATCGTTGTGCTTGGCCCCACCAAGCCGAACATCCTCAACCCGCCGTCCCCAATCCTGCAATCGCGTTAGCGCCAATCACCCCCTCGAAGCACACCTGTAGCATGGAACCATCGACGTGATCTCACCACTTAACGTCGATGGGCCGCGTCGCATCCACCACCGCGCGCATTCAGACTGAGGGCAAACGGATGAACGTAGTTATCTTCGGCGCAACGGGTATGGTCGGTCAGGGCGCTCTACGCGAGTGCCTGCTCGACCCCGACGTAAACCAGGTTCTCACCGTCGGACGAACACCAACCGGCCAGCATCATCCCAAGCTGCGCGAACTGGTCCACGCAGACCTCTTCGATTACTCCACGATCGAAGCCGACCTAACCGGCTACGACGCCTGCTTCTTCTGTCTCGGCGTCACATCCGCCGGCATGTCCGAAGCGCAATACACCCGCGTCACGCATGACCTCACCCTGGCCGCTGCAACAACCCTGGCAAAGCTCAACCCATCCATGACATTCATCTACGTCTCGGGATCGGGAACCGACGGCACCGAGCGCGGTTCGAGCATGTGGGCCCGCGTCAAAGGCAAAACCGAAAATGACCTTCTCAAGCTCCCCTTCAAAGCTGCCTACATGTTCCGCATCGGATTCGTTCAACCGCTTCATGGCATCGTATCCAAGACAAAGTTGTACCGCGCCTTCTACTCCGTCCTGAAACCAGCCCTCCCCATCATGAAAAGCGTATTTCCCAAACAGATAGGCACCACGGAAGAGGTAGGCCGCGCCATGCTGCGGGTTGCCAGACACGGCTTCCCTCGATCCGTCCTTGAATCCAAAGACATTAACACCCTCGGAAGCATCCTCTGATGCGATTCATTCGAAATCAATCAGTTTGCAACCGTTCGGCTGTTGCAAACTCTAAGAGTGATATTGAATCCAATGCGGCAACAGTTCCTGTTCGAGACGATCCGAGTGATTGGACCGATGGGTGATTGTGGGATCGACCATCAAAGAAGCAAGATCAACCAGGTCGGCGAAATCCGCTCCTCACGCTATGCTTTTCATAAGGCATTTCTTCGCCCGCCTCTACAATTGGAATCGTAACTGATATGCATCGTTTGCGTAATACGGGCCCCTTTCTCCTGACCACCCTGCTGTGCGTGATGTTCAGTGCGTATGCTCATGCACAGACACGTCCCCGCCAGTCCGACCTCGCTCCACTCTCGAATCCAATCGACTCGACGCCAACAGGCACAATCCACCAGGTCGCCGCACTCGTCCCCCTCCCCGACGAACTGCCAAACGCACCCGAACAACAATCTGCCAACTTCATCACGTCCGACCAGCAAGCCCCCGGCAGCATCAGCGGCACCGTAGTAGATCCCAGCGGAGCCCAGGTCGAAGGCGCCCTCGTCTCGATCCAGTTCATCGACTCGAGACCCCAACGCACGAGCGCGACAGACTCAACCGGCTCCTTCAACTTCACCGGCGTCACCCCCGGCACCTTCAAGATCGCAGTCGTCTCATCCGGCTTTGCGAATTGGGTCTCGTCCGCCCTTCTCCTTCAAAAAGGACAGCTCTACGAGCTGCCGACGATCATGCTGCAACTCTCCTCCGCCACGACAAACGTCGACGTCAACTTCACACGACACGACATAGCCGAGGAGCAGGTATCGCTCGAAGAAAAACAGCGCGTCCTCGGCGTCTTCCCCAACTTCTACGTCTCGTACAACTGGGATGCTGTCCCTCTCAGCGCTGGCCAGAAGTTCCGCCTGGCCTTGAGGACTGCCTACGATCCCGTATCTATCGCAATCCCTGCAATCATCGCTGGCGTTGAGCAGTCTCAAAACACCTTCAGCGGCTACGGCCAGGGCGCAGCAGGCTACTTCAAACGCTTCGGGGCCTCCTACGGCGACGGCTTCATCGGCAACATGATCGGCAACGCAATCCTTCCGTCGGTCTTCCACCAGGACCCGCGCTACTTCTACAAAGGCACCGGAACCATTCGCTCCCGCGCGCTCTACGCCATGTCCACCGCCTTCATCTGCAAAGGCGACAACGGCCACTGGCAGCCGAACTACTCCTTCATCCTGGGAAACTTCGCCTCAGCCGGCCTCTCCAACCTCTACTACCCCGCCGGCGACCGCAACGGGGCAGGGCTCACAATCTCAAACGCACTCATCGACACGGCCTCCGGCGCAGCTTCCTCCCTCATTCAGGAGTTCCTGATCAAAAAATTTCGCGCGGAGTTCCGAAAAATCCCATCCCCTGAAAACCAGAACGTGAGCGTCCCGCCTCGCTAACTACCGAATGACTCAACCTGACTTCCCCTCGAAAAGTCAACCCATTGCTTCCGCGCCCGGACCCTGCGATACTTAACCGTGCCCATCCTGCACAAATTTCAAATACATACAAAGAGGTCGCGGACATGTCTGCAAAGTACATCTTCGTAACTGGCGGAGTCGTGTCTTCGCTCGGCAAGGGTCTCGCCGCAGCCTCTATTGGCTGCCTCTTGGAGGCCCGTGGCCTCAAGGTCAATCTCATGAAGTTTGACCCCTATCTCAACGTCGATCCCGGCACCATGTCGCCCTTCCAGCACGGCGAAGTCTTCGTCACCGACGACGGCGCTGAAACCGACCTCGACCTCGGCCACTACGAGCGCTTCACCCACGCCAAGCTCACCCGCGATAACAACCTCACCACCGGCCGCATCTACGAGCAGATCATCACCAAGGAGCGTCGCGGTGACTACCTCGGCAAGACCGTCCAGGTCATCCCGCACGTCACCAACGAGATCAAAAACGCCATGCGCAAGGTCGCAGCCGACTGCGAAGTAGCCATCGTCGAAATCGGCGGCACCGTCGGAGACATCGAATCGCTTCCCTTCCTCGAAGCCATCCGCCAGATGCGCCAGGACCTAGGCCGCGAAAACACCTGCTTCGTCCACGTCACTCTCATCCCCTGGATCGCCGCCGCACAAGAACTCAAAACCAAGCCCACCCAGCACTCCGTCAAAGAGATGCTCTCCATCGGTATCCAGCCCGACATCCTCCTCTGCCGCTCCGACCGCGCCGTCCCCCGCGAGATGCGCAACAAGATCGCCCTCTTCTGCAACGTCGAAGAGCCCGCCGTCATCGCCGCCCGCGACGTCGCCAGCATCTACGAGGTCCCCCTGACCTTCGCCGCCGAAGGCGTAGACACTCTCGCACTGAAATACCTCCGCATCGAGACCAAAGCCCCCGACCTCTCCCGTTGGCAGGACATCGTCCGCCGCGCCTACCACCCCAAAGATGAAGTCTCCATCGCCATCGTCGGCAAATACGTCGAGTACGAAGACTCCTACAAGTCCCTCAAAGAAGCTCTCGTCCACGGCGCCCTCGCCCACAATCTCAAGCTCCGTGTCACCTGGCTCGAAGCCGAAGGCCTCGAAACCCCCGACTACGCCGCACAGCTCCAGGGCTTCGACGGCATCCTCGTACCCGGCGGCTTCGGCAAACGTGGCATCGAAGGCATGCTCAACGCCATCCGCTACGCCCGCGAAGAGGCCGTCCCTTACTTCGGCATCTGCCTCGGCATGCAAACCGCCTGCATCGAGTACGCCCGCAACGTCTGCGGCCTCAAAGACGCCAACTCCGGCGAGTTTGACCCCGCCACCCCCTACCGCATCATCTACAAACTCCGCGAGCTCACCGGCGTCGAAGAGATGGGCGGCACCATGCGCCTCGGAGCCTGGGACTGCGTCATGGAGCCCGACTCCCTCGCCGCCCACGCCTACGGCAAGACCGAGATCAGCGAGCGCCACCGCCACCGCTACGAGTTCAACCGCGAGTACGAGGCCATCCTCACCGGCGCCGGCCTCCGCCTCACCGGCACCACGCCAGACGCCACCTACGTCGAGATCGTAGAGATCCCCACCCACCCCTTCTTCCTCGGCTGCCAGTTCCACCCCGAATTCAAATCCAAGCCGCTAGAGCCACACCCGCTCTTCCGCGACTTCATCGCCGCCAGCTACCAGAACCGCCTCGCAATTCGCCACGAGATCTCGGCCTCCTCCAGCATGGAAGCCTGATTCGTGACGCCGTGGTTTGCAGATCAGCTTGCGTCGCGCCCTCCCTTGCGACGCAAGCGAAAGCCCGTGAAAAAACACGCAAACAGCGTCAACACCACGCAGAGCATCGCAACGTAGAAATGTACCTTCGAACCGTTCCAGTGGATGTCCATACCTAGTGATCCAAGCAGCACGCAAAAGAGCGGTATAGCGGCGAGGATCAAAAGCGGTATCGCCACGAGAAGAGTTCCGATCACCGTTTGCCATCTTCGCATTCGCTCAGATACCTAATCCGCTCGAGTGCAATCTACCACGGTTCTCGGTCAAGGCGAGGAAGACGCATCTCGGCACTTCTTTTCTGTAAACTCAAACCCAAACCTATGCCCTCCAACCTGCGCGCTGCCCTCCTGCTCTGCCTCTTCGCCGCTCCCGCCTTTTGCCAAACCCCTCCACGACCGACCCCGGTCTCCGCACCGTCGCCGACGCGAACAAAAACCTAACCGGCACCCCTCCCCACGGCATCGACTGGAGCCCCGACGGCAAGCTCCTCACCTACATCGCCTCTGACGACGACACCACCGGCAAGGCAGGCGATATCGTCCAGATCGAAGCTGCCACAGGCCACGCCAGCGTCCTCGCCACCGCCGAGCAGCTCAGCAAACTCACCGCCGCCGCCGTCAACGAGAAAGACGCAGACCATCGCGCCCGCTACGGCATGTCCGCCTACCTCTGGGCCGCCGACTCCAAACACCTCCTCCTCGACAATGGAGGCCGCCTCTGGCTCTACGACATCGCCGCCGGCACTGGCACCCTGATCGTCGACACCCACGAGGGATCCGGCGACGATCCCAAGTTCTCCCCCGACGCCGCCAACGTCTCCTACCTTCACAACCACAACCTCTACATCCATCCAGTCGCAGCCGCAGGCAAAGAGACCGCCCTCACCCACGACACCACCGACACCCTCCTCAATGGCGAGGTCGATTGGGTCTACCTCGAAGAGCTCGACGTCCGCAGCAACTACTTCTGGTCGCCCGACTCCAAATCCATCGCCTACCTCCAGATGAACGAGGCCAAAGTTCCCCAGTACCCCATCACCGACTGGATCCCCACCCACGCCACCCTCGACAGCCAGCGCTACCCCCAGCCCGGCGACCCCAACCCCGCCGTCCGCGTCGGCATCGTCTCCGCCAAAGGCGGCAAAACCAAATTCGTCGAAGTCCCCTTCAGCCCCAACAACGACTACATCCCCCGCTTCGGCTGGGTCGACGCCAACACCGTCTACATCGAAGTCCTCACCCGCGATCAACAGCACCTCAACCTCTACTTCGCCGACACAAAATCCGGCAAGACCCGCGTCGTCTACACCGACACCGACTCCAAGTACCTCGACTTCAGCACCGACCTCAACATCCTCTCCGGCGGCCGCTTCCTCATCGAAAGCTGGCGCGACGGCCACACCCACCTCTACCTCTACAGCTTCGACCAGCACCATCCCCTCGCCGCCGACGCCACCCTCACCCGCCAGCTCTCCCAGGGCGACTACGAAGTCGAGTACGTCAACAGCATCGACGAAAAGTCAGGCACTGTCTTTTACACGAGCAACGAAGGCTCGCCCCTCGAAGACAATCTCTGGTCCATCAAACTCGATGGCACCGCAAAAGATCAGCTCACCGCCGGTCGCGGCACTCACGGCACAAAGACCTCGCCCGACGGCGCCCACTTCAGCGACTACTACAGCGACGCCATCACCCCGCCTGTCATCAGCCTCTGCAACGTAACTCGCAACTGCTCTCCCATATGGAAGTCGAAGCCCCTTCCCCCGCCACCACCGTCACCAGTGACATCGTCTCCGTCACCGCAGCCGACGGTAAGACCAAGCTTTACGGCCGCCTCACCCTTCCGTCTTCACCCAGCCCCACGTCCGTCTCGGTTCCTCTAATCCTCAACCCCTACAACGGACCCACCCCCAAAGCAGCATCCGCAACTCGTGGAGCTCCACCCAGATCTTCAACGAGCTCCTCGCCCAGCACGGCTTCGCAGTCCTCGACGTCGACACCCGCGGCAGTGGCGGCCGTGGCCGCGACTTCCAGCAGGCCGCCTATCGCAACTTCGGCCCCATCCAGTTCGCCGACCAGATGGCCTCGCTCGACCAGATCCTCACCCAATACCCGCAGCTCGACCCCAAACGCGTCGGCTGGTGGGGTTGGAGCTGGGGCGGCTACTTCACCCTCTACGCCATGACCCACACCGACCGCATCCGGGCCGGCGTAGCCGTAGCCCCCGTCACCGACTGGCGCAACTACGACTCCATCTACACCGAGCGCTACCTCGGCCTCCCCTCCGACAACGCCGCCATCTACAAGGACGATTCCCCCATCACCAACGCCGCCAACCTCAAAGGTCGTCTCCTCCTAGCCCAGGGCACAGGAGACGACAACGTCCACATGGCCAACACTATCCAATTCATCCAGCCCCTGATCGAAGCCGGCATCCCCTACGACCTACAGCTCTTCCCACGCAAAACCCACTCCATCGCCGGCCCCACCGCGCGCGACGAGCTCTACAACCGCATCCTCTGGCACTTCGAAACCAACCTCAAACCCTAACTCCACCCCTACCGCTGCGAAAACAGTACACAGCAGTTTGCATTTGCTGTCGGAGTTGCTGTTGCAGTTGCTGTCGGAGTTGCTGTCGGAGTTGCTGTTGCAGTTGCTGTTGCCCTTTTTGTTGTCATCCCCGCAGGGGATCTGCTTTTGCAGTTGCTTTTGATGTTGCCTTTACCTTTGTCTTTGCAGTCATCCTGAACGCAGTGAAGGACCCCGACACATTCAATCCCCCCATTCCGATCGAACCGTTCAACCCAGAACCTTCCAACCGCCCCACTCCTCCCCACAAAAATCGTCATCTCGACCGAAGCTGTTCACAGCCTCACCGTGAACAGCGCAGCGGAGAGACCCCCGAATTGCCGTTGCTGTTGCTGTTGTCTTTATCTTTGCCGTCACCCTGACCCTGAGCGAAGTCCAATGGGGAAGGATCCTTGTATTTGTTTTTGCACTTGGTTGTGCTGTTGCACTTGCTTTTCCTTCTGTCATCCCCAAAGGGCTCTGCGGTCCGCCTTCCCAGCCCGTCATCCCGAGCGCAGCGCAGTTGCCGTAACCCATACTCCCCGGCCGCCACGCGAAGTAGTAGCATCCAAACAACAATGACTACCCAATACGGTTCCTACGACTCAGGCCGCAGATCCTCCGGAACCCTCCTCGTCGTCCTGCTCTCCTTGATCCTCGGCGCCGCCGCTCTAGCCGTCTTCATCCGCCACGCAACCACTGGAGTATTAGCCCGCGTCGCCACCGCCATCACCGGCCGCACCACCACCTTCGATACCTCAGTTCCCGCCGTGGTCCAGCGCATTCAGCGCCTCAACCGCCTCGAAACCGTCGTCTACTCCATCGACACCGTGGTCGAAGGTTCAAAGTCCAGTGCCGTCCTCCCCGACCTCCTCGCCGGCGACCGCCTCCTCCTCGTCGTCCACGGCCAGTCCATCGCCGGCATCGATCTCTCGCAACTCAAACCCGAAGACGTCCGCATCGACAACAACGGTCAATCCATCCACGTCACCCTGCCCGCATCGCAACTCTTCGTCACCACGCTCGACAACCAGCACACCCGCGTCTACGCCCGCTCCACCGGCCTCCTCGTTCCCGCCGACCAGAACCTCGAGTCCGATACCCGCGCCAAAGCCGAGCAGCAGCTCCAGCAGTCCGCCCTCGCCGACGGCATCCTCGACACCGCCCGAAAGAACGCCCGCGCCACCATCGCCACCCTGCTCTACAGCCTCGGCTTCCACCAGGTCGACGTCACCTAATCCGCAACCGCCAACTGCTTTCGAACTTGCCTTTTGCCATTCTTGTTGTCATCCCCGAAGGGGATCTGCGGTTTGCTTTTGCCGTTGCACTTGCCTGCCTTCGTTTTTTCCCTTCCCCCATCACCGCGGCAACCTTATCTGCCGCATCGCGTCCAACTGGTCAATGCCACTGAAGAAGCACCTCTCAACTCTCACCTTTCCCAACCTCTCACGAACCTGCGATATCATTCAAAGCATGATGTTCCGCTCCAAAGCGAGACCTGAAGACTCTCAAACCGAGGACATCCCGGTCACAGCCCAGCTCCCCTTCCCCAGCCTCGCGCGAGAGGAAGAGGACGAGGACGACGCAGAATCGACCCTCATCAAGACCGTAGGCTGGATCTCTGCCGGTCTCGGAGCCGTAGCTCTAGGCCTCTTCGTCGGCCGCGAACTCCGCCAGCGCTACAAGTTCAACCGCCGCACCCCCTACGACTTCTACGCCCACTCCGGCGACGAGCAGGACGTAGACTTCGGCCTCGGCACCTAGTCAATTCAAAATTCAGTCAATTCAAAAACTCTTCAATGAACCCCCAACAGATTGCACTTTGCATGGACCGCGATGTAGTGCGCCGTTCCACCCATCAACCGCCCCGCAGCGCCCTGGTTATGGCAAAGACCAACCACCAGCAAATCGGGTTTGATCGCCTCAATCACTCGTAACAATTCCGCCGCCACATCCCCCTCAGCGATCTCCTGAATCACACTCACCCCAGCCCGATCTGCCTCCGCCCTCGCCTTGCCCTGGAGATCCGTATAAAAATTCCGCTTTTCGTGCTTCAACAAAACAGGCACCTCAGGCGCCAGCGCCGCAACATAACTCATATAGGCCGGAAAGCTCTCCAGAACGGTGATCAGGTGGAGCTCGGCCGAAGAGAATTTGGCCAGATTCAGCGCAGAATGAAACGCCCGTCCAGCTTCAGGCGATTCATCGAATGCCACGGCGATCTTTTTGAACATGATCTTTTTCCTTCCACTCCACTATTCAGATACCCGCGAAAGGTGGTTGGGACCGAAATAATTGCTTCAGCACATAAATCTGTCCTAAAGCGAACAACCTGCACCCTGATTTACGATAACCACGATGACAAAATTAGCTTTCCTCTTCCCCGGTCAGGGTTCACAGACCGTCGGCATGGGCCGTGATCTCTACGACAACTTCCCCACCGCCCGCGCCATCTTCGACGAGGCCGACGACGCCCTCGGCTTCCCTCTTTCCAAACTCATCTTCGAAGGCCCCGAAGACCAGCTCAAGCTCACCGAGCACACCCAGCCCGCCATCCTAACTGTTTCGGTCGCCGCCGCCCGCATCCTCGCAGAAAAAGGCGTCACTCCCGCCTTCGCCGCCGGCCACTCCCTCGGCGAGTACTCCGCCCACGTCGCCGCCGGCACCTTCTCCTTCGCCGAAGCCGTCCGCACCGTCCGCTCCCGCGGTCAGTTCATGCAGCAAGCCGTGCCCGCAGGAGAAGGTGCCATGGCCGCCATCCTGGGCCTCTCCTCGACCCTCATCTCCGAGGTCTGTTCCCAGGTCACCGATCAGCTCACCCCGCTCCCCACAATGCCCGACGCCAAAACCTTCAACGCAGATCTGGCCGTAGTCTCCCCGCCAATCTCAACTCCCCCGACCAGACCGTCATCTCCGGAGCCGCCGGAGCCGTTCATCTCGCCGCCGACCTCTGCAAGGCTGCCGGAGCCAAGCGCACCGTAATCCTCCACGTCAGCGCACCCTTCCACTGCGCCCTCATGCAGCCCGCCCAACTGTCCCTCACCTCCACCCTCGAAGCCGTCACCTTCCACGACCCCGCCTTCCCCATCGCTGCCAACGTAGACGCCCGCCTCCTCACCAGCCGCACCGAGGTCCCCGACTGCCTCATCCGCCAGGTCACCGGCTCCGTCCGCTGGGTCGAGTGCGTCCAACTCCTCATCGCCCAGGGCGCAACCCACTTCATCGAAGTAGGCCCCGGCAAGGTCCTCTCCGGCCTAATGCGCCAAATCGACCGCAACCAAAAGACTTCCCACGTAGAAGACTCCGCCTCCTTGGAAAAAACCCTCACTGCCCTGACCGCCAGCTAGTGCATGGTTGTTGCGTCCAGCGCGAAGTTCAAGTCCAGTACGTCTTCCTCCACCAGCAGATTCCGTGTAACCGGATCGAAGCCACCCGCCTTCGATCCGCCATCTTCTCCACTGACCTTCACCACGTAGGAGCCATTCACCACATAGTGAAAGACGAATGTTCCATCGTTCGCAATATCTGCCTCGCGCACAACCGCCTTGTCCTCCGGGTCGAGTAACTGCACCGTACCTTTTTTCACCACACTCCCATCAGCCTTCGCGCTCACCAGTCCCCGAACGATGTGCAGTCCATTGGCCGGAATTGTTACATCGGCACCAGTCCGATCCTCACCGTCGTGCAGAACGATTGGTAACGTCTCTCGAAGCCTGTACTTATCGCCAAAGTACACCTTGAGCCCATCACCCTTTGTCATCCTCACATCCATCTCACTACCACCGGTAATCTGCTTTGGCTTCCACGTCACTTCGCGCAGCCCAATCATCACCGAATATGTGCCCGGCGGTAGACCTGCCTCGCGATATCTCCCGCGATCGTCTGTCTGCACCGCGTCCAGTCCTAATACATGCGTCGTGTTATCGTTCGCACTGTTGGCGAATCGCTCCCACGTCTGCTTTGCATTTCGCCAAAGCAGTTTGACAGGAAGGTTTTCCGCGGGCGAACCATCGTCATAGAGAACAGTGCCAGAGATAGAAGCGCCCCGCTGCATCGTCAAGGAAGTCGACGTCGTTCGGCCCGCGATCACCGTCACAGAATTCAATGCATACTTCAATCCCTCATCCTCACCTGTCACTGCTCCTGACGTCTCCGCCACCAGAACGTCATACGGCGTCACATATCCCGCGCAACGCCCCAAAATGTAATACTCCCCAGCGGCGACACCATCGATCTGAAAGACCCCGTCCATATCCGTCGGCGAAGAATAGGCATGCTTATCACCCGACGGTGCGCCATCTTTCTTTTTTGCTGGCACACTCTGAATCGTCACACTTCCGAAGCGGCAGACGGTGTGCGTATCCGCACAATACAAGTGGCCCGTCACCGAGCCCGTCTCCTGTCCGAAAGCCTGTCCTACAGCCCCCACGCCCAACAGCACCGTCAGTACGAACAGCGTACTCAAGCAGCGGCCAGCATAATCACCGTTCTGCGTTGTCATCGTACGGCCATAATACCGACAACTCGATCAGGCCAGATGAGATACTTGCAATAAAGTTTGAGCCCGAAATGAACAGAGGACCCGCATGCAAATCAACGACGTCGTAGAAAACTTCACCCTCCAAAATCAAGACGGCAAAGAGGTCAACCTCACCGACTTCAAAACCAAGCCCGTAGTCCTCTTCTTTTACCCCCGCGCCGACACCCCCGGCTGCACCATCGAGTCCTGCGGCTTTCGCGACGCCTTTGAGAAATTCCAGAAGCAAGGCATCGTCGTCCTCGGCATCTCCCGCGACACCGTCGCCGCCCAGAAAAATTCAAAGACAAGTACGACCTCCCCTACGACCTCCTCGCCGACCCCGACATGGAGCTCATCAACCGCTACGACCTCGTCAAGCCGAAGAACATGTACGGCAAGCTCGTCAAAGGCGTCAAGCGCACCACCTACCTCATTGGCCCCGATACAGGAAAAGGCCAGCGCCTCCTCCACATCTTCGAAGAGGTCAAACCCGAAGGCCATGCCGAAGAGGTCCTCGCCCTCCTCAAATCTCACGCAAAGAAATAACCTCGCCAACATCCGCCGCAACAAACCGCGCCGCAGCATCGAAGAACCCAGAGACCTTACCGATGAACACCTATCAAGTGAGATTTAAGACTCACCCCGACCCCCAACACCCCGGTGGATACATCCTCCAGTTTCAGCGAGTCGGCGACATCACCCATGAAGAGAGCCCCTTAAAGGTTGTCTTTCCCGACAAAGTGAAGCTGGAAGGGGCCTTCCTCAAAGCTGGCCTCTATCTTCACTCCTTCGGCACCCGGGACTCAGGCAGAGACGTGATGCCGGACCCCAATCAGGACTATGAAGTAACAGATCAGATGATGCGGCAACTCGGATTCGATACACCCGCCTGATCGCTTCGCCTGAATCACCCGTCTCGCTCTCGTCAGCGACTTCCAACAAGCGATATCGAGCACGTTGGTGCCACTTAGATTCAGCGATCGAATATTGATAAATCTCAAGAAATATTCACTTCGTAACCCCACGTTCATACTTCTTTGATCGCAGGTTAACCGGCTGCCTGAAAACTTAGGGCTATGCGAAAAAAAGATTTTCTTCTGCACCCAACCTTGTGGCGGCCATACTGTTTTTCTTTCTATGTTCCCATCTACAGGCTCAGTATGAGAACGGCAGCCTCGTAGGAACTATCCATGATGCAACCGGAGCCGGTGTCTCCGGCGCTTCAGTGACCATCACCAACAACGCCACGGCCATCACCGCAAAAGCGACCTCCAACAGCTCCGGCGACTACGAAATTCCCTCCCTCCGCGTTGGCGTCTACACCATCTCTGCCAACTCTCCCGGCTTCTCCGACGCGGTCGCCAAAAACATCACCATCTCCGTCGGCGTCCGCGAGCGCATCGACCTCTCCCTCCAGGTAGGCTCCACCCAGACCACCGTAGAAGTCTCCGACGTCGCGCTCCAGATCGAAACCGAGACCAGCCAGCGCGGCCAGACCATCACGCAGTACCAGAGCGCCGCCTTCCCCCTCGTCAGCCGCAACTACTCTGACCTCCTCGGCCTCGTCACCGGCTCCCGCCAGGCACCCACAGCCGCCACCACCAGCTCCATCAGCTCGCTCGTCCGCGCCGGAGCCTACAACATCAACGGCCAGCGCAGCGTGTTCAACAACTTCCTCCTCGACGGCATGGACAACAACGCCTACGGCGAGAGCAACCAGGGCTTCGACAACCAGATCATCGCCGTCCCACCCGACTCCGTCGCCCAGTTCCAGATCGTCACCAACAACGAGAGCGCAGAGTACGGCCGCTCCTCCGGCGCTACCATCAACGTCGCCTCCGCCAGCGGAACCAACCGCTTCCACGCCACCGTCTACGAGTTCATCCGCAACACCGACCTCAACGCCGCCGGCTACTTCAAGCCCACCCTCGTCGGCACCAGCGGAAACGTCGTTCCCTTCAAGAAGCCGACCTTCAACCGCAACCAGTTCGGCGTCAACTTCGGCGGCCCCATCATCAAAGACAAGCTCTTCTACTTCGTCGACTACGAAGGCTTCCGCCAGGTCCTCAAGCCGCTCAGCGTCAACACCGTTCCCACCACCAACGAGCTCAACGGCAAGCTCGTCGTCGACGTGCAGAATCCCATCACCGGAGTCGTCTACCCCAAAGGCACCGTCATCCCCGCAGCTGCCATCAACCCCGTCTCTCAGCAGATCATCGGCTTCTTCAAACAGATCCCCACCCAGGGCACAGGCCTTTCCACCAGCGGCCTCGCACAGGACAACTACGCCACCCAGGTCCCCTTCACCGACAACTCCGACAAGGGCGACCTCCGTCTCGACTACCAGCAGAACCCCAGCAGCTCCTGGTTCCTCCGCGTCTCCGATCGCAAAGAGACCGGCGTCAACCATCCCGTCTTCCCGCTCCCTCTCGACGGCCAGACCAACGGCACCATTCGCGTCCTCGACCAGCAGATAGCCCTCGGCTACACCCACCTCATCGGCGCCAACAAGGTCCTCGATGCGCGACTCGGCCTCTCCCGCACCAAGGCCGGCAAATTCTCGCTCTCCATCGGCGACAACGCCATCTCCATCCCCGGGCTGCCCTCTGATCCCACCGTCGCCGGCGGCCTTCCTTCGACCAGCATCAACGGCGGCTTCACCTCCTTCGGCCGTCAAAGCACCAACCCCCAGTGGCAGGACCCCGCCCTGCTCGATCCCAAGGTCAACTTCACCTGGATCAAAGGCCACCACTCTCTCAAATTCGGCTACGAGTACGAGCACATCTGGATGGCCGTAAACGATAACAACCCCCTCTACGGCTCCTTCAGTTACTCCGGCGGCTTCAGCCTCTGCCCAAGCTCCACCGTCAACGGAGTCAAAATCCCCACCAACCCGAACGGTCAATCCTGCGCGGACATCAAGGGCGCAGTCGCCGACAACTACTGGGCCGACTTCCTCTTCGGCACCACCAACAACTACTCCCTCGCCAACCTCTTCGTCGCTCACCTCCGCCAGACTCTGCAAAGCGTCTACGCCCAGGACGACTGGAAGGTCGATCCCAAACTCACCCTCAACCTCGGCCTCCGCTGGGAGTACGGCTCGCCCTACTCCGAACAGCACAACAACATCTCCAACTTTGATCCCATCACCCAGACCGTCCTCACCATCACTCCAGGCGCGGTCGCCGGCAACGGCATCACCCCCGTATCCCCAGGCGGAGTCTACGGCAGCACCCTGGTCAACCCTGACCTCAACGACTTCGCTCCCCGCCTCGGCTTTGCCTACGCCGCGACCCCGCGCACCTCCATTCGCGGCGGCTACGGCACCAGCTACGTCCACTACACCCGCGCAGGCTCGGGCGACATCCTCGCCATCAACGCCCCGCAGGCCCAGTTCGTCTCCGTCACCCAGAAGACACCAAGCACCACCAACCACTGCCCCGTAGGCGGAGCCTCTGCAAGCTGCTACGTCACCGCCGACCAGGGCTTCCCCAACGGCATCGCCACCACCTTCAATCCGGCGACCGACAACATCACCTACGTCCCCAAGAACACCCGGGACAGCTACGTCCAGAGCTACTTCCTCAGCGTGCAGCAAGAGCTCGCCAAGAACACGCTCCTCGACATCGCCTACGTCGGCAACCACGGCAGCAAGCTCCAGGGCTTCCTCAACGCCAACCAGATGAACCCCTCGGTCATCACTAATGGCCAATTCACCCGCCCCTACGGCAACTGGCCCAGCGACATCACCGAAGCCCTCAACGAGTTCCACTCGCACTACGACGCCCTTCAGGTTCGTTACGAGCAGCGCTTCGTCGCCGGCCTCACCCTCCTCAACTCCTTCACCTGGTCGCACTCGCTCGACAACGCCAGCGCCTCCCTCGAAGGCAACAGCCCCTCGCCGCAGGACGCCAACAACATCAACGCCGACTACGGCCAGTCCGACTACAACCTCCCCATCAGCAACGTCACCAGCCTCGTCTATGACCTGCCCTTCGGACACGGTCGCCACTTCCTCAACACCGCCAACGGCTTCACCGACACCGTCCTCGGCGGCTGGCAGATCAGCGCCATCAACACCGTGCAGGCCGGCACCGCATACAACATCGGCTACTCTCCCAACTCCGCCAACGCGGTCTCCCCTCAAATCGCTGCAACCTTTCGCGGCGCCAACGAGTACCGCCCCAACGTCGTAGCCGGTCAGCCGGCCATCAAAAAAACCAAGCTGAGCAACGGCTTCATCCAGTACATCAACCTCGCCGCCTACACCCTTCCCGAGACCAGGGACGGAAACGGAAATCTGGTAAGCCCCTTCGGCAACGCCTCCAGAAACCCAGGACGTTCGCCAGCCTTCTACCAGACCGACGTAGCCCTCAACAAAACCTTCAACACCCCGCTCGAGAGCCTGCGAGTGCAGTTCCGCGCAGAGTCCTACAACCTCTTCAACCACACCAACTTCTACATCCCCGGCAGCGGTCTTAGCGGCACCCTGAGCACCGCAGCCACAAGCACCGCCCCGGCAACCCTCAACAACCCAACCAGCGGCGGCCAGATCACCAGCACCTTCGAGCCGCGCATCTTCCAGTTCGGCCTCAAGATCCTCTACTAACCTCAACCCGCACCAAAGCAAAAGCCCTGCGCCAACCAGCGCAGGGCTTTTTTTCAAAACACCACGAGCAGCTATGGCTTCGGCGTCCAGAAATCCGGCTCTGCCTGGACAAACGCCTCTGGCGGATAGCTCATCTTCGGCGCCATCCGGAACAGATTCGACTGTCTCGACTCGACGCACGAAGCCTCAAGCGCCTCCAGCTTCTTCAAGCCCTCTGGCCCCAACGCCTCGAGGAACTTCGGTTCCTTAGCGAAGTTCGCGTCGATCTCCTCCCCGGACCTCAGCGTCGTAATCACCAGAAACGTGCTGCCCCCGCCATAAAGCTGCTCGTAGGTTCCCCAGTGAGCATCCGGAATACCCTTCTTGTACGCGTCGATCACCAGCTTCACCAACTCGTTCCACTCACCAGTGTGGCCCGGGCGAACCACGAACTGCGTCAGCTCCGCATAGCGAGACCCCACCCGATATCCCTGGTTCAAACTGAGATCGTCCCGTCGCATCCACATGCTGGAGTTCGTCTCCGCAAGCAGATCGCCATCAGCTTCATTCGCCCGATCAAGCTCCGCCGAAAGAGACGCGTTGCCGTTCACCTTCTTGCGCTCAGCTTCAATATCCGCAAAGCTCGGATAGGCGCTGAGAAACAAAACCCTCGGCCGGCCCGAGAGAGACGTGAGCGCGTAATAGTGGTCCGTAGCCTTCGCCCCCGCCATTGCCTGAGCAAACGCAGCCTCGCTCTTTTCGTGGGCTGCCCCCTCCTTGCCCGGCTTCGTGTACTCCCGCTGAATCGTTAGTATTTTTTGACTCGCAATCGTCTTATCCTGCGCGCAGACGGCAGGCGTCACGCTGCTTACAAAACCTGCAAGCAACAGAGGGAGAGCAATACATTTGCAACTGATTGGCAGCTTCATACAGTATTTCTCCTGAATTCAAACGTGAGAGAAGCCAAGGAGGTGTGCAGTCAACGAACTCCTCTGATGTCTTCGCGAGAGGTATATCGGCTGCAATGCGGACAGCCGCGCCTGGGATAAAAATCCTCAGCCCGGCTGCCCGGGAACGAGTATTTCCCCGGAGCCTGGAAGCAAGTGCTTAAAGAGTGCGAGCCATAGTAGGAACTTCCCCGCAACAAATCAATCAATTTCTGTTACTTATAAGGTCACAAAAAATCGCTGCGACTGCCTTGCCACGCAGTTGCCGAAAACCCGCCTTCGCGGATATAAGGATTGCTCCGGTTATCCGATACTCGGGATACTCCCGCGAGGCTGAGACTATTTCAGTCAACTGGTAGTTTTGCCAGTTATCGGGGTACCACGGCGTTGATAGGTTGGCTCAGTCGACGAATGGGTCTCTTTGCCTTTTGTGAGTTGCCGAAAAGAGGACTGTTGAGGACTGTTCGGGAGTAGCGGGGGATGCCTGTCATCCTGAGCCTGGAGGACTATGGGAGGTGGCTGGCCCTCGTGGAGCCTGCTAGGCCGTCTACAGACCTTCTCAGGCCCTCTCTGGCGCCTATGGAGTTTGGAAGGTAGACCCCATGGTGCGGAATGTTCGGAACACAGACCCAGAGCCTTGTGAGCCGTGGGCACATGACCCTCCGCCTCTACTCCCTATTGTGATTCTGATAAAAGGCGTAGGTCGCAGTTTGCAGAATGATCCGCGCCCAAACTTTGTACGGGCAGAATCAACCTGCGTTACAAGGGAATGGCTGTAATCGAAAGGGCGACACTTATGAATTCAATCGTGGTCAGCTCGATAATCTTTGCATCCGTCTTTGCCTCAGCTCTGGTCGGCATGGCTGTCCGGCGCGCCCTTCCCGAGGATCACGTCGGATCGGATGCAAAGGAAGTCGTAAGGCTGGCGACTGGGCTCATTGCGACCATGGCCGCTCTGGTCCTCGGGATGCTGGTCTCCTCCGCAAAGTCCTCCTACGATGCTCGCAAGAACGAGGTCGCCGAGATGTCCTCGGAGGTTCTCGCCATTGATCGCTCACTGGCAAAATTTGGCCAGGAGACCGGGGAAATCCGCACTGAGTTTCGTCAAATGGTGCAGGCTGGTCTCGACCGCATCTGGCCAAGCCAGTCGTCTCGTCAGGCCGAGCTGAGACCAGGAAACTACAGCGAGACTGCTTTGAACGAGCTGGAACTTCTGGCGCCAAAGGATGACAGACAGGCCGCCGCCAAAGTCCAAGCCATCTCCATGGTCGTTAGCCTAAAGCAGTCTCAATGGTTAATGTTCCTCAAATCGGAACAGAACGCCGTGCCACTTCCACTTTTGGTGATCTTGGTCTTATGGTTGGCCGCCATCTTTGTCAGCTTTGGTCTTTTCGCCCCGCCCAACCCCACCGTAGTCGTGACGTTGGCCCTCAGCGCGCTGGCGGTTTCCTCTGCGATGTTTCTCATTCTCGAGATGTATACGCCGTTCAGCGGAGTACTGAGGATTGCGCCGACCCCAATTCTCGATGCGCTGAGCCAGATGGGACATTGAAAGCCGACGCGCTGCTCCTCGGATCACAGTTTCATTCTCCGTAAGGAGTGTCTTTTTAGCCGGACAGCAACACGATCGGACGTTATCTGGGATGTTGACGTACAGCTTGCTAGCAACGCCGTATCTCATCCACGTTTGGGGTCAACGCGGGTGGGATTCTGCTGTGGCCAACCGTCGCGGTTCATGCAGGCCGGTCTGTCTTTCTCTTTGGAGCGCGGTGGAGGAAACGAAGAATACCAGCTTCCGGTCATGTAAGACCGAGTTGTAAGACCGAGTTGTCGACACCTCGGAAACAATCCTGCCGACCGACCTCCCAACCCGTCGTGTTTAGTCCCCTGAAGGCGGCGTTATGAGAAACTTCGACCTTGACCTTGCCGCAAAGCTGACTTTGTAGGAGGTTCGCTGGTTGCTACAGAGTCAAGACCCAGCTTCCACATCTTTGCACGCGTATTGCATCACAGAAACCGGTACTCACCTGCTCGAAGCTACACCAAGGAAGAGCACTTGATCTCAACCGAATGCTTTCTCGACGCAACAGAAAGAGACCTCTGGATCTTGCATCTGGAATGCGTGACTGTTTCCCTTGCGGTTGTCACTCAGGCTGTCCTCCCTATCGCTCTCCAATCCAGTCTTTCACTACGAGACCAGAAGTCCCGGGGCGAATTCGTCGGAGACACAGACAATAGCATAGCCCTGCTGGAAGAGCTGGTTGAGGCCTGCGGGAACTTCTGCAAGAGGCACTACCATCATCGGACGAGGCATCGTATCCCCTGCACACGCGTCCCGACCATCAGCACGCCAGAGCCATCCGCAGCCTGTGCGGTACCGGAGGCGGTGATGATGTAACCGTGAGCCGCCAGACTTTGGGCCACAGTCGATGCTGTCCCTAGAGTAGCGGTCGCTACCTGGGTCTCATAGACGGTTGACCGATCCGCCTGCCACCCATAAGAAAGATAGGTGATCTGCCCGGCATTATAGGAAACGGCTGTGATCACTCGGCTGTGCGCGCCCTCCTGCGTAGCTGCCGCCTGAAAGTCGCTCGGAGCGATCGTGTTCTGACTGAGATCGAAGCCGCCAGACTGTGTCGTCGTCTGTATCCAGGACAGCCCGAACACATCGTAGTCCGACGACAGGCTAATTGAGGTAATGACTGTATTCGCAGCGCTCAAATTGCCGATCGCCGATGTGACGGGGCCGCTTCCATTGAGATCGCTCTGGAAATCTTCGAGTGAGCCGTGGAGATAGCCCGTATTAAGTCCCGTGACTCCAGATGGTAGAGCGAACGGGGCAAATTGATCCAGACCAAAGTCATTTTCCAGCCATATCGGCGTTCCGGTTGCATTCGTAAATGTATCCCAGCCATTGACGCCGATACTGCTAAGGGCAACTTCGGCGACATAGCCATTGACCGTTGAAGCGGCATCCACCTCCTGAAAGCGTAGATCACCAGCCTCGGGTGCTCGCGCGGTGACCGTCAAAACGCCTGCCCTGCTGGTGGCAGAACCGAAGGCGTTCGTCAGTGCCACCGAGAACGTCGAACCGGCGTCGGCGGCCAGAACGGATGCTGTACTGTATGTACTACCGGTGGCGCCGGAGATGGGAGTTCCATTCCTACTCCACTGGTATTTGAGATTCGGGCCCGCGGCCGTGACGGAGAAGGTTGCCTGCAGCCCCATCGGAATACTTTGGTCAGCAGGCTGAGTGATGATCAAGGGTGCCAGCCCGGTAGGCTGGGCCGGCTGGCCTCTTAATCCGCAACCCGATAAAGCAGATATCAGTGAAAGAAGGATTACGAGAGGGAGGATCGGGGCCGTGGAGGCTGTCCGTACATCGTGCGCTAACAAAAGAACTCTCCATTATGAGCAGCTGCACTTTCAATATATGTCTGGCAGCCCGGACGGGTTGTCATTTCTTCGTCATTTCAGAAACGCACACTTCCCACGAACCGATAACTGAATCGCACGAAAAACCCTGCCAGCTCAACCGGTCGATGCAACACTATCTAATCGCTGATCCACAAATGCTTACCCTGAAGAATCGATCTGTTTGGCTGATGTGGCCAAACCTAGCCAGGGTAAGGTTCCGGCTGATCTAACCCTAGCCAGCGCTTTCAGATTTTGTTTTCAATGAATGTGGGTCTGAGCTGGAGTGTTGCGTCGACCCATTGAGACCACCGCGGTTTTCGGCAACTTCGGCAGTGTAGCAGCCTGGAGAGGCTCCCAAGTAATTCAGGCCTTCAAGGTTCGACGATCGTCCACCAGTGTCCCTGAGAGGTTAGCATGCACCGAAAGCTCACCCAAGTCGATAGAAGCAACTCCAACCTTGCCAGCCTCCCTATAATGAAAAAGGGGAGCGCAGGCATGACACAAACTCAAACAGCCGCCGCCATCCTCGCCGCGGCCACCGCAGCCGCAGGCACCCTCACCTACGCCGCCTTCTGGCCGGAGTCTCAACTCTTCGGCAAGGTACTCATCGCGAGCAGTGATCCGAACCAGATCGCCCTCACCTACGACGACGGCCCCAACGACATCGTCACCGAACAACTTCTCGAAGTCCTCGCCCGCAACCAGACACGCGCAACCTTCTTCCTCATTGGCCGCTACGTCCAGCAACGTCCCGCCATCGCCCGCGCCCTCGCAGCCGCCGGACACCTCATCGGCAACCACACCATGACCCACCCCGTGCTCGCCTGGCAATCGGCCGCACGCATCCGCGAAGAACTCACCCAATGCAACGCCGCCATCGAAGACACGCTCGGCATCCCAGTCCGTTACTTCCGCGCACCCCACGGAGCCCGCCGTCCCGCAGTCTTACGCATCGCCCACGAGCTCGGCCTCACCCCCGTACAGTGGAACATCATCCCAGGCGACTGGAACCCCATCTCCGCCGGCGAGATTGCCGACCGCACTCTCCACGCTATTCTGCGAAACCAAAAGAGAAGTCGCGCATCGAATATCGTGTTGCACGATGGCGGTCAGGCAGGCCTCGGCCAGCCCCGCCTTCCAACCGTCAAAGCGACAGACCTGCTCCTCCAGCACTACAAAACCCAAGCGGCAATAAGCTTCGTCACCGTCGATTCCTGGGCCTGATTCACCCGAAATCAAGTACCATAAGCCAACCCCTGATGAGCACAACCTCCGCCAACCCGGCATCCGTTGGGTCGAACGCGCCTCCCGTCATCGACCCCGAACTCCCCGCACCCTTATCCATGGGCGAGGTCCTCCGCATCTCCATGATGCGCCGCCTCTGGTACGCGCAGGTCATCTCCGTCTTCGGAGACTTCCTCGCCCTCTTCGCCGTCATCAACGTCCTCACCTTCAAGCTCCACGCCACCGCGCAGCAGGTCACCGGCGTGCAGATCTCCTACATGCTTCCCATCGCGGTCCTCGGCATCCTCGCCGGAGTCTTCGTCGACCGCTGGCCCCTCAAGCCAACCATGGTCTCCAGCGACTCCATCCGCGCGGGCCTCTGCCTCCTGCTCATCTTCGCCACCCAGATCTGGCACTTCTACGCCATCCTCGCCGCCATCAGCATCGTCTCCAGCTTCTTCGGCCCCGCCCAGGGAGTCGCCATCCGCTCCGCCGTCCCCCTGCACGGCCTTCGCTCCGCAAACGCACTCATGCAGCAGGTCATGTTCGGCATGCGCATCGTCGGCCCTGCCATCGCCGGCCTCATGGTCTCCTACCTGGGAGCCGTCAGCTGTTACGCCTTCGACTCCGCCAGCTTCATCGGCTCCGCACTCCTCATCGCATCCGTCTCCTTCCTCGCACCCGGGCCCAAGGCCGCCGCACCGACACCCCACGCCCCAGACGCATCCGCACTCGGCAAAGTGTGGCTCGACATGAAACAGGGCATCAACTTCATCGTGCACCACGCCGCCCTGCTCTTCGTCATCCTCGCCATGGCGGCCGGCATGTTCGTCCTCGGCTGCTTCGGCCCGCTCATCGCCATCTACGTGCGCGACTCCTCCACGCCTCCACCAAATCCTTCGCCATCGCCTCAGCGATGATCGGCCTCGGCATGCTGGTCGGCATCAACGGCCTCAACACCTTCGGCAAAAAGCTGAAGGACACCGTCCTCGTCTACTCCGGCCTCTGCGGCATCGCCGTAGGTCTGGTCATCCTCACGCTGCTGCCGCACCTCTGGTCGACCATCCTCGGCAACCTCATCATCGGCTTCTCGGTAGCGGGAATCATCGTCCCCTCCCAAACCCTCTTCCAGAAAGCCACCCCGCCAGAGCTGATGGGCCGAGTAGGTTCCACCTTCATGTCCATCATCTTCACCGCCCAGATCTCAGGCCTAGTTCTCTCGGGCATTCTCACCCAGCACATCGGCGTCCGACAGGTCTTCGCCCTCTGCGCCGCCATGCTGGTAGTCCTGATGGCCGTAGGCAAAATCTGGATGGAGCCAAAGCCCACAACGCCACAGCCCGCCTGAACTCCCCATTCACGCAGCCTGCCGCATCTGTATGACCGGCGCTACTAGGCGACTTCCCAGAATAGGAGCGCCGGAGTAAAAATAGACCACCGACGTTCTAGTTCCAGGGACATCAGAAGCTTCCAAGGAGTGGCACACGCTGCATCGGGCCTAGAAAACTTTCTTTGCGAAGGAGAATTCACCATGCCTGAACTTATGCGGGAGTCTATCGGTCTGCCGTGGATTGGTGGGTGGCGCGGAGGTGATCGCAGCGTAGAGCTAAAACACAAGCTGATGCTTGGCGTGATCAGTGCAATGCTGGGTGCTTTGCTTCAAGGTTGCACAGCGGGCAAACCTCCTTCCCATGGAGAAACCAGCCTGGCCAACGCGGCGAAAGACGTCACCATTCCATTGGAGGCAGGCAAGATGAACAACCCGCTGCCTGAGACCGACGAGGTCGTGAGCCAGGGCCGCGAAGTGTTTCTCGGGTCTTGCGCCCAGTGCCACGGTCCCGACGCCCGCGGAGACGCGAACCTCGGCCGCAGCATGGACCCGCCTGCCATGGACCTGAGCTCAGCCCACGTGCAGCACTGGAACGACGCGGAACTGTTCTGGATCGTACAGAACGGAGTTCGCCTCACAGGCATGCCTGCCTGGAAATCGAGCATCTCCGAGAACGACACCTGGAAGCTCGCACGTTTCATCCACAAACTTCCCATCCCCAACGCTGCCCCCGCCTCCACACCAGTCCCGACACAGACCCAGGCCACCACTTCCACGCAGGACAAGTACACCCTCAAAATACCCAATGGCCTCGCGTTCTCTGAGTTCAGAGGATACGAAGGCTGGCCGGTGATCGCCATCAGCCATAACGGAGGTGCGGTCGCTGCGATCCTCGGGAATCCTGTGATGATCAACGCCTATAAGGCAGGAATTCCCGGTAACGGCAAGCCCTTTCCCGATGGTGCCAAGATGGCTAAGGTCCATTGGAACGCGAAGGTGGATGCCAGTGAACCCGGTGCGCCGACAGTGCCAGGCTCCCAGCACGACGTTGATCTCATGGTGAAGGACAGCAAGAGGTTCGCAGACAGCGGCGGATGGGGTTACGGCGTCTTCGAGTATGACGCCGCGTCCGGCAACTTCAGGCTCGGCAACTTAGGTGACAAGCCGCCGCAGGGGAACGACGCCAAGTGCGGGTTCGCGTGCCACACGGCAGTCAGAACAAAAGATTACGTCTTCACGGCTTACGGGCAAAGGTGATGCGGTAGGAGCAGACTATCCTTGTTGTCTCTGTGCACAAGCTAAACCGTTGGCTCAACGATCTTCAAAGCGTCTCTTCCTCGGAAGGCTTGTCAGGACCGACACTCCAGTGATCCCAGCATCGATCCAGGCGCCCAGACGAAGCATTTGGTGTCCTCCGTGCAGTTCACGCTAAAAGAAGAATCTTGCCGATGCCGCCTTTCTCCGCTTCAGCGTGTGCTCTTGCCGCGTCGGCGAGCGGCATCGTCCGATCGATAGAGATCTTGAACCTTCCGTTCGCGATGTCTTCTGCGAGCGAACGCATCCCCGCTGCGTCAGGATGGGAGCCGAAGGCCTCCACCTTTACGTTAGGGTGAAGTTTCGCATTTGGTGGAGGCCCCACCACGGAGGCATAGGTCCCCCCGGCTTCACTTTCGCCAGAAGCGCATCGCCGACGTTGCCGCCAATCGTATCCGCGACGACCTCGACCAACCCTAGTGAGTCCATCTCCTGGCGGCTATCGAGCGCCAAAAGAGCATCGGCCCCGAGCTCCTCCGCCGCCTTCTTCTGTGACCCGCGGACGCCGGCGATGACGTGAGCACCAAGCTTCTTCGCCACCCATACCGCAGTGCGGCCCACACTGCCCAGCGCGCCGGTGATGACGACAGTCTGGCCAGGATGAACCTTGCCGGCCTCAGTGATGAGTTGTTCCCCGGTGTTCAGCACCACCGGGAGTGCGGCAGCGTCGATGGGATCAAGTCCCTTCGGGAGCTTCGACAATCCCGCAAGATCAGCCAACAGCAACTCGGCGTAGGCCTTGCCGGCGCGGCCGAAGACCTTGTCGCCCTCGGCGAATCCCTCGACGCCCTTACCGACCGAGCGTACGACGCCGGAGTAGTCGTAACCAAGGATGGTGGGCAGCTCCAGCGGCATAAAATCCTTCATGGCGCCGCTGCGGATCTTCCAATCGATCGGATTGACTCCCGCTGCGGTCACGCGAATAAGAATCTGGCCGTCGCCCGCTTTGGGATCGTCCCACTCCTCATACTTCAGCTTATCGGGGCCGCCGTACTCGTGCAGCACAACTGCTTTCATAGACCTACCTCGCTAGCTTCGCGACTTTAGATGCGCTTGATCGCGGCACGGGTTCCTGGAGACGAACCCGCTCTAACCGTCATCCAGCAGCTCTACAATATCAGCGGTTGAGACCATCGAAGCAAGATACCGCGACGAGCCCTTCAACTACGCATGCGCGACGTCGAGCTTCTCGAAGCAGAAGCGAAGGCTCCCTGCGGTGAATGTGCGTATAGCCTCGACGCCGGCAGACAATTCAAATCAAGAGCAGAACAAACGGTCGATCAACTCCTCGGATCAGCACCGAAAAACACGTCTCTCTTCATCGATCATGAAAAACGGACCTGGGCAGTTCCCTGAAGGTCCGCCATTCGGCAAGTTCGGAAATTGAGAGCGCCGTGTAGTGGCAGGACAGGTTGCGCTTTTCTGGCGAAGCCCAGACGCGATATAGTTTCTACGTCGGATCCGGTTGCTTAGGAGAATGCGATGAAAAAGCACGCATGTCTGGGTCTATCCGCAGTTCTATTTTCGACGCTGATGCTCAGGGCTCAAGATGTGTCTGTCGCACAAGCTCGGGGGGACGGGAGCGTACGATTTCTTGTCGTGGTCACAACACAGTCGGGTCAACCGGTTGCCGACCTTCGCAAGCAGGATTTTACAGTCTTCGACGATGATGAAATCCGTCCGATCAAATCGTTTCGGACAATACCCGCCTCCAAAACACAGGATGGAATCCATACCTTGATGGGCGTCAGTATGGCAAATTCGTCTAGTGAACCCATGGCCATGAGAATCTCGTCCACGTATGAGATTATTTTCGACGGAGCAAAATCATCAGGACGCCGACAGTTTCATGACGTTGGCATCAAGGTAGACAGACCGAATCTCAAGGTAGCCACGCGGCCCGGCTACCTGACGTCAGCATACTGAAGGCTTCTAGCTTCAGACCAGGCTAACAGTGCCCCTCAACTCGTAAGCACCTGCACGCTCCCGTAAAGTCACGCTTTCGGCAACTACGAAGGAAGGCTGACCGACCTCCCGAATTCGCACTCGGCGGCCGGCTGGAATTTGTCATCGACAAGCGTCCGAAGCCAGATCTCCAGGCCAACCAAAAATAAATCTCAAAAAGTTGGCGTATTTTTCGAAGCCGAAAAGTATGGTGCTAAAGCTCCACATCCACCACGCATCTCACCACGTTTTCACCATCAAAAAACCACCTCCAAACACACAGTTTTCCCGAAACCCCCTTCAAAAACCTCAGCAAATTAGCAACTCCTCACCCGCCCACCACACCAAAAAAATCTACAGAAAAAATAAAACCACCTTCCGAAACTATCTCCAGTCGAGTTTCAGGAAAACGATTTGCGAGCCGCTTCAAGGACCATTCCAATCTCCGCTTCCCCGTGCGCCGTCGAGACAAAAGCAGCCTCAAACTGACTAGGCGGCAACCAAACCCCTGCATCGAGCATAGCCCGATGAAACCGCCCAAAAGCCGCCGTATCCGACGTAGCCGCACTCGCAAAATCTGTGACTGGTCGATCCGTAAAAAACCAGGTAAACATTGACCCAACACGATTGGTCGTCAACGAAATACCCGCCTCCCGCGCCACTCCCGCAACCCCTCTGCGATGCGAGCAGTAGTGCTCTCAAGGCCGTTGTAAACATCCTCTTCATGCTTGATGAGATGACTCAACGTAGCGATGCCTGCGGCCATCGCCAAGGGGTTCCCACTCAACGTTCCGGCCTGGTAGACAGGCCCAAGCGGAGCGAGAAACTCCATCACATCGGCTCGTCCACCAAACGCTCCGCAGGGCAGGCCGCCGCCGATGATCTTGCCAAGGGTAGTGAGGTCCGGCGTGACGTCGTAGACCTGTTGGGCACCCCAAGCGAAAGACGGAAGCCGGTCATTACTTCGTCAAGGATCAGAAGTGCGCCATACTCCGCAGTGATCGCTCGCAAACCCTGCAGGTACTCCGCAGCAGGCGCGATCGTCCCGGCGTTGCCTACCACTGGCTCCACGATTACGCAGGCTATCTCGTCTGGCCGTGCGGCGAAGGCTGCTCGTACTGCCTCGAGATCGTTGTATGGAAGAGCAAGGGTGTGCATCGCAGTCTCAACAGGAACACCAGCAGAGCCGGGAATTCCCAAAGTGGCTACACCGCTTCCGGCCTTCACCAGCATGGCATCCGAGTGGCCGTGGTAACAGCCTTCGAACTTGACGACGACGTTGCGGCCGGTGAAGCCGCGAGCGAGTCGGATAGCCGACATACATGCCTCGGTTCCGGAACTGACGAAGCGCAGCTTTTCGACCGAGGGGAAACATCGCGTCACCAGCTCCGCCAAATCTGCTTCAGTCGCAGTAGAGGCTCCGAAGCTAGCCCCGCGCGAAGCGGCCTTTTGAATCGCTTCGACCACCGGCGGAAAGGCATGTCCGAGGATCATCGGCCCCCAGGATCCGAAGAAGTCAAGATACTTATTCCCATCCGCATCAAACAGATAGGCCCCTTCGGCATGGGTGACGAACGGCGGGTCACCACCTACTGCACGAAACGCCCGCACCGGCGAGTCAACGCCCCCAGGCAGGAATTTTTCAGCGCGAAGCTGCAATTGACGGGAGCGGACGAGGGAACGGGACATAGCAACAGTATAAGAGGGCATATCATAAAGACATGACCGAGCCAGAACGTGCAGAGATTGAAGGCCGGGCGTTACTGCTGTACGACGGCGTCTGCGCGCTCTGCAACGGCGTTGTCCAGTTCCTCCTCAAACATGACCGACGAGAGAGATTACGATATGCCCCGCTGCAGAGTGCTCTCGGCCACGAGATACTAGGCCGCTTCGGCATTCACAGCTTCCCCGATGGGGTGATGTTGCTGACTGATGCCCTGAGGCCGCAGGAACGGCTCTACCAGCGTTCGGATGCGGTCGCGGAGGGGCTGAAGTTGCTCGCACTACCGTGGAGGCTTCTGGGGCAGCTGGTGACGCTGGTGCCACGGCCTTTGCGCGAGTTCGGCTACGGAGTGATCGCTCGCCTTCGCTACCGCATCTTTGGACGCTACGATACCTGCCCTCTACCACCTTTGGACCAGCAACGAAAACTTTTGGGTGTGTACGAATAACGGTTGTTTACGACGCTTTGACTGATGCCCTGCTAGACTAAACTTCTTCTTTTCAAGCACTACGATATGGAGCACGACCTTGCCGGATGAGACCTCCCCGCCGCCCGATTCAATCGCCACGCACCGCGCTACGCCCGAGCAGAACAAACCCAGGAAGACCTCTCCGCTGCAATCCGCGATTGCGCAGAAAAAGGCCGCAAGCCTGAACCAGTCCGCCGCGGGGGATAAGGTCAAGAGTCCGTCAAAGAAGAGCATCAGTTATGCGGATGCCGGCGTCGACATCACCTCGGGCGACCGCAGCAAACAGCGCATCAAGATGCTGGCGCGCAAGACCTTCAACAGACAGGTGCTGAGCGAGATCGGCGGCTTCGGCGGCCTGTTCGCGCTGGACCTCGAAAAGTTTCCCAACCCGGTGCTGGTCTCGAGCGCTGACGGCGTTGGCACGAAGCTGAAGGTCGCGTTTGAGCTGGGCATTCACCATACCGTTGGGCAGGACCTGGTCAACCACTGCGTGAACGACATCGCGGTGCAGGGCGCGACGCCGCTGTTCTTCCTTGATTACCTCGCCACCGGCAAGCTCGAAGATATGGTGATCGAGCGAGTCGTGCAGGGTATCAGCGAGGCCTGCAAAGCCAATGGCTGCGCGCTGATCGGGGAGAGACGGCGCAGATGCCGGGGTTCTACGCGGATGGCGAGTACGATCTCGCCGGAACGATCATCGGTGCGGTGAGCCGCGACAAGATCATCACTGGAGAGCACATTCAGGTCGGGGATGTTCTGGTTGGGCTTCCTTCGAATGGACTGCATACGAACGGGTATTCGCTGGCGCGCAAGCTGTTGTTCGAGGTTGCGAAATATGGCCCGGAGCAGTACATCAACGAGCTGAAGGACAAGACGGGAGCTGCCTTGATGCGGACGCACCGCAGCTATCTGTCGGTCATCAAAAAGCTGACCGGAGCCGAGGTGGTGAGCGGGATGGCGCACATTACTGGTGGCGGGATCACGGAGAATCTGCCGCGCATTCTACCGAAGGGAATGGGAGCCCTGATCGATCGCGCCTCGTGGACGGTGCCACCGCTGTTTGAACATCTTCAACAATTGGGCAACGTGGATGAGGACGAGATGCTGCGGACCTTCAACATGGGCATAGGGCTGATCGCGGTGATTCCGGCAGAGAAGATCAAGAAGGCAAAGGCGATTCTGAACCGCGCAAACGAACGGCACTGCCTGATTGGCCGTGTAGTACGCGGGGAACGCAAGGTCAGCTACAACTAGATCGTTCGCAGTGTCGGTTTACAAGCCCGCTGGCCCTTTGATTTGGCAGAAAATCAGCGGGCGTAGGTGCGGGTTATCTCCGAAGGATCGACTACGCGGTGAGGGCGTAAGAAGACGGGCGATGCGGACGGCTACGTCGAAAGAAAAAGTAGATGAGAACGCTGACGACCGCGGCGTAGGCACACCAGACCGAAGTGAAGGCATAACGCTTGACCAACATGACCACGAGCAGCCCCACGAGGTTGAGCCACGCCAGTGTGATGAGATCGCGGTAGCCGGAGAAGAAGAGCGAGCCGCAGGTGGCGATGACATAGAGGATCGCGATGAGGGTGGTGGTCGTGATGGCGTTGACGTAGACGATGCTGTTGTCCTGGACAGAGACCTGGAGCGGATAGGCGATCAGTCCCCAGAGCATGTAGAGCATGAGCGCGCCGCCAAGGATGGCGAAGGGGAGCATCTGGCGGCGGAGCTTCCGCGTGGGCTCGATAAGCAGCACGCTGAGTGGAAGGAGAAACGGCAGCAGACCCTGTGCGTAGAGAACGTACGCTGCGCCCCCGTTATGTGTCACTGTAGGCGAAAGTATTCCGTCAAGGCCTAACCAGACAAAGCCTTCGATGAACTGATGGAAGGCGAAGAGACAAGGCATCGCGGCGAAGAGCAGTTCGCGGCGGTGTTTCACCTCGGTGAGCGTGGCGACGCCAATTCCGCCCAGAGCGGCGCTGCCGACAAAGTTCGCGGTTGCAGAGAAGCACATAGAGTCCTCGTGGTTCAGGCCATCATATCTTGAGAGTTTGCCGACGGCCTTGTGTTCTTATAGAAGGCACCAAATCACTCAAGGAACAACATGAAGATTCGAGTCAGTGTTTGCTTTGTTTACGTCGTAGTCAGCTTGTCTTCAGGTAATCTCACGAACGCGCAGGGTACCCCTTCTTCAGCAAATACGCGGGTTTCGCGGACGACAATGGACGGCGAGCTGATGGAAATTACTATTCCTCGCTTGGAGGAGTTGTACCTTGCTCATAAGTACACAGTGACCGAGGTGGTCGAGTGGTACCTGGCGCGGATTGCGAGATACAACGGAATCTATCGCGCCGTGCAGACTGTTGATGCACAGAACGCGCTGGCCGCCGCGGCTCGCGAGGATGCTGAGGCAAAGGCCGGAGGGAGCAGCTTTCGGCGTGGGCCAATGTGGGGCGTTCCGATTGTGACGAAGGCGAATACAAGCATCAAGGGATTAATTACAACCGATGGCTGGAAGGGTTACATGATTCCAGGCCATGAGCTGGTGGCTTCGAAGGATGCAACGATCGTCGCGAAGCTGCGGGCGGCGGGAGCGGTGATTCTGGGACAGACAAACATGCCGGACTTTGCGGCCAGCGATACGAATCGCAGCACAGCGTTTGGGCGGACGGGAAACGCCTACGATGTGCGGTTCAGTCCGGGGGTTCGTCGGGTGGGACGGTGACGGCGGTGACAGGCAACTTCGCCCTGCTGGGCAACGGGACCGACACGGGGAACTCGATTCGCATGCCGTCGGCGACGAGCGCGGTGGTGGGTGTGTTTCCGACGCGAGGGCTGGTGAGTATCGCGGGGATCGCACCGCTGGATTGGCTGCTCGACAATACGGGGCCGATCGCACGAACAGTGACCGATGCAACGATTGCGCTGGACGCGATGGCCGGCGAGGACGCTGCGGATGCGCGGACAAAAGGTTCCACAACGAAAGCTCAGAGTGGACCTTATACGCATTACCTGAAAGCGGGTGCGCTAAAAGGCAGGCGGTTTGGCGTGCCAGCTTTCATTCTCGCTGGTGCAGGGATTCCGTTTCAGGGGATTCCTTCCTCGACTACAGCGAGTGAGGTAGCAGAGGACACCGCAGATTCGCGTGAGCCGTTGCGACCAGAGACGCGGGCAGCGTTCATGAATGCGATTGAAGGTCTAAGAGCTGCTGGGGCTACGGTGCTATTCGATGATTCGATTCTGCCGGACAGCTTTGCGGTGACGGTGGCGCGGGTAGGGACGTTTCCCTATGTGAAGGAGGGGACGGAGAAGTTTCTGGCGGAGTATGGGCCTGCACAGTATCACTCGTCGAAGGAGTATGAAACGGTGACTGGCTCTCCGCTGCCGCCGACCATTATTGGTGGCGCGGACCCCGCGACGCGACGAGGACGGGCGACGATTGTGCAGGAGTCGATCGAGAGCGACCCGCTGGCTGAAGCTAATTTTTATGGGCCGCGTAGAAAGGCTCTCGAAGCTTATAACGAGACACTGGACCGGCTGAATCTGGACGGCTTTGTCTACCCGGCGACGCAGATGCCTCCGCCCGATGAGACGATGCCGCAGAATGGAAAGCTCAGCGAGGGACCGCATAGCGATACGGGATGGGTGAATATGATTGGCGTGCCAGCGGTGGTGGTGCCGGGTGGATTCTATTCCGATGGACTGCCGTTCGGGCTGGAGATCTCGGCGCGACCCTGGAAAGATGGGGATCTGCTGGGCTGGGCTTATGCGTACGAGCAGGCGACGAAGCATCGCAGGCTGCCGGTATTGGTGGAGAAGGGTTTGCTGCCGGATGCGCGATGAGGTTACCGTATCGGCGGAGACATGGACCGCAGCCGTCGCCTAAAATCTAAGCAAGGGACCCTTCATGCAGCGACTTGGAATTCTTCTCTCCGGCAGAGGCTCAAATTTTCTTGCGATCGCGAAGGCTATTCATGAGCAGCGGCTGCTCGGAGCGGAAATTGCCGTGGTCTTGTCGAATCTTGAAGATGCTCCTGGGCTGTCGGCGGCACGCGAGCTGAATATTCCAGCGTTTGGAATTCCTTCGGTTGGCCGCAAACGCGCTGAGCATGACGCGGAGATGATTGCGCGTCTGCATCAGCACAAGGTGGATTTGGTCTGCCTGGCGGGATATATGCGCATCATCTCGCCGGTCTTCGTGGGGGCGTTTCCGAACCGCATTCTCAACGTGCATCCGTCATTGCTGCCCGCCTTTCCCGGACTCGACGCACAAGAACAGGCCCTGAACTACGGGGCGAAGGTAGCTGGATGTACGGTGCACTTTGTCGATGAGGCAGTAGATCACGGCGTCATCATCTTGCAGAAGACCGTGCCGGTGCACGACGACGATACCGACGAGACATTGTCGGCTCGCATCCTTGAACAGGAGCACCGTGCCTATCCGGAGGCCATCGCCGCCGTGCTCAGCGGCGAATATTCCATACGGGATCGCCGTTACATCCGCAACAGCCCTGACAAAGACCTCTGAGGAGAGACGGAGTCAAAACCGACGCATCGTATCGGGCACGAGACCCATCAGCGCTCCGAGCGCGAACAGCAGCAGTGTGTAGCGAATCATCGTCGCGCTGCTCGGGCTCTCCGGGGCCGCGCCCGTAAAGAGACGCCAAGCCATACCGGCTGCGATGAACAGAAAGACTCCTTCATGCAGGAACGCAAAGAAGAGAATGGCGGCGGCCAGGATCAGGCCGCGCTGCATACGATTTAGCGCGTGGGTCGCCTGCGCGCCGTCAAGACCCAACACCGGCACCAGATTTATGAGATTTAGCCATGCGCCCGCGTGAGCTAGCGCGGCCCAAAGTTCGACTTTGGTGAAAAAATACATAGCCGCGCACGCTGCCGCAGCCAGCAACCCGGCGAACGGCCCCGCTAAGGCGATACTCGAGAGCGCGTCGAGCGAAATTCCCATGCTGTACCAGCGCACATACGCGCCAAGTCCAGGCAGGAACACTGGAAGATCAGCCTTCAATCCGCGACGCCGGGCTGCGACATAGTGTCCGAGCTCGTGGATGAGGATCGACACCGCGAAGCCCAGACCAAATCTCCACCCAAAGAGCGCCCAGTAGACCCCGAAAAAGGCGAAGAAACTGAACAGAAATTTGAACTTCAACAGAGCGAGCAGAAAGGTCTTGGCCTTCAGCAGGAAGAACGCAGCGGGAGCCAATGGGCCCAGCCTCTTCTTCCAGGTGGCCGTTCGTTGCTCCCCTTGCTGAATTCGTCCGTCGATCGCCGCGAGGTGCCCTGCCACCATCTGGCTCTGTTCCGTATCGGCGGGCAGCCACTGGAGCATCTGCTGCCAGGTCTCACGAGCCTGCGGCCAGGCCCGCTCCTGCTCCTGCGATACTGCCAGTTGTCCAAGCCCCTTCAGGTGTCGGGCATAGACGATCGAATGACACTCTGGACAGGCGAGCGTCATCGGTGGCAGCCAAAGACCACAATCGGGACAGTTGTGAATCGGATCAGGAGTAGTAGCGGAGGGGTCGTTTCAGTCACACCAGGTCAGCCGTAGAAGCATCTGTGTCTATTTTATCCGTTCGTCCGCAACCATGCTCCACTTTTGGCAGGACGATTTCAGAAGCTGTCCCGCCGGACGGGCCCAGTGCGCGTGGAGCGGTCACTTCGTGACTTGTATACCGGTCTCGGCGGGGTAAGCATGGGTCCTCCCGTTGGTCGGAGGAAAGATGATCCTGGCTAACGTGAGCACCACAATAGATCGTAGCTGCAAGAAAAGGTATACGCGTCACGAAGTGACCGCTCCACGCGCACTGGGCCCGTCCGGCAGGACAGCTTTAAGTCTCGCGACCTGCCTGTCCCTGCTGCTCGGTTGCATCGTTCAGCTTTACCTTCACATCGAGCCGTTTGCGCCCGCGGAAGATCGTGAGAGTTACCTCGTCGCCTGCCTTATGCGAGTTCATCACCGCCGCCAGATCCTGCGCGTTTGTGATCTCCTGTCCGTCCATCGCGACGATCAGATCGCCCCCCAGCATCACCGGCATGTTTCCCTGGTAGGCTCTCTGAGTTCCTCCATGCAGACCGGCCTTCTCCGCTGCGCCGCCGGGCAGAACGCGCTCAATCAACAGACCGTAGTCGGCGGCCAAACCGATCTGGTCGGCGACCTCCGGCCCAATCGCAAGCGTGGCAATGTCGAGCGAGGGACGACGGATTCGCCCGTACTTCGCGAAGTCTGCGATGACGGCTTTGGCGGTATTGACCGGGATGGCAAAACCTATGCCTGCCGATTGATCAACACCATTTGAAGCGATGAGAGTGGTGATGCCAATGACCTCGCCGCGCGAATTAAGGAGTGGTCCGCCGGAGTTGCCCGGATTGACGCTGGCGTCGGTCTGAATCGCGTCTTCGATGGGGTTGTTGTTCGGCCCGCGAATCGACCGTATCGCGGAGATGATTCCGCGCGTCATCGTGCCGGACAGGCCAAACGGATTGCCAATCGCGTAGACGCGCTGGCCGACGGTCAGGCTCTGCGATTCGGCAAGCGTCGCCGGCTGAAGGTTAGGAGCATTGTTGATCAGAAGCAGTGCGAGATCATGCCCTTTATCCACCCCAACCACGGTGGCCTTGTACTTGTGCTTGTCTGAGAGCGTGACCTCGACGCGCTGAGCGTTATCAATGACGTGATCGTTGGTCAGGATGTGGCCCTGCTTGTCCAGAATGAATCCGGACCCTTGTCCCTGTTGCGGAACCGGACCGTAGAAGAAGTCCATCGCGATCGCGGTCGAAGTGATGTTGACCACCGAGGGAAGGGCTTTCTTGTAGACGGCAATATTCTGCTGCTCCTCCGTGTCGTAGGCGGGCGCGGCATTGGCTTCGGTCAACTCAAAGGTGCCGAGCGGGCCATTCACGGCGGCGGTGTTCGTCGGAATCAAGGATGCGGCAGGCGTGGCGCGATGCAGCCACGGCGAGACGGCTCCCGTCGACCAGACATGCGTAGTCAGGTAGTAGAAGCCGGAGAGAAGAAGGACCACAAGGAGAACGGGGCGCAGTTTCATCGTGAGCACGACCTGATCTTTCAAATAGCCGGTTGCGAAAGACCGACACATTCAATTGTATCGAGGCGCGCGCTCCCCTGCGCAGGAGCATAAGGCCGCGGATCCTATCAAAAGGGTCCATCAGGATTGTCTGAAGAGTTGGAAAGCGGGACCGGATTCGTCCCGCTCTTCGAGAACACCAGGAAGTTGAAGTCTGTCGTGCTCCCGATCCATACCCGGGGAGGGCAAGTCTGCGCTTACTTACACCATTCGCTGCAACCGATTGAGTGCCGACGGCTTGATGCGCGGCGCATGGAGGAAGTTCTCGCGTTCGGGTTGCCGTTTGGCCTGCACCTCCCACGGCTCCTCCTTGACCTTCACCGGGCCGGCCCAGGATTCGGCTTCGAGGTCAGCGCTGTCAATGCTTGCGCGACCCACGAGCGAACGGTCGGTGCGATCGAGCCGATCAGATCTGTCTGCGCGCTCAGGCCTTTCGGCACGTTCGGAGCGTTCTGGGCGATGGGTTATCTCCACTTCCTGGCTCTTCGCCGCGACCTCAATTCCTTCCAATGCCGACTCAACATCCTGTTCGTTGCTATGAACCGTCGCCATCAGTGAAGCCATGAAGTTTGCCATCATGCGCTGCGCACACTTCTGTCCACACAGATGCTTGGCGCCCTTGCGCGAGTTCTTCGGCGTCTCCCAACCCCGCAGCTTCAACTCGCCGCCCTGTTCGTAAGCGACGAACCAGTAGTTACTCGTCTGCTTCTCTGCTGCACAGATATCGCAATTGATAGCTTGCCGGATCATCTGCCTGTCTCCTTATCCCTCGGTGAAGTGTGCCTGTCTGACACAGTCCCTTCATCGGCAGAAGATCGGAATGCATCATCTGGAGACATCCAAAATGTTAGGGATTTGATGCAGCCCGTTCCCCCGGAGTCCGGGACAGAGGCTTGTTTACGCTGCAGCTTCGAGGATCGGCCAGAGCTGATCGACCTGCCATTCCAGCTCCGTCAGCGCGCCGCCATTAGTCAGCACATAGTCGGACAAAGCGCTCTTCTGCTCATCGGAGATCTGCTGAGCCAGTCTGCGACGTGCCTCTGCTTCAAGTTCCGCGCGCTCCTCCTCGCTGATCATCCTGCCGGTGGAGCAACGAGCGACGAATCGCGCGATCTTCACCTCTTCCGGAGCCGTCACCAGAATGATCCTGTCGAAACGGCTCCGCCAGCGCGAACCATCTGCACCATAGCGCGTCTCGAAGATCAACGCCGACTCCACCATCACAACGGCGTGAGGTTCCTGCTGCATGATCTTCTCAGTCAACTCCATCTGACGTGCGATCACCAACGGATGCGCGATCGCATTTAATTCTTCAACGCGACCCTCCGCGAAGGCGATGCGCGCCAGGGCGGCACGATCAAGAGTTCCATCGGCGAGAACCACATCCGGACCAAAGTGCGCGACCATGCCGTCGTAGATCGGCTGGCCCAACTCCATGAGCTCGCGTCCGATCGCGTCCGACTGCAGGATGTGCGCCCCGTGAGCCGCAAACAACTTCGCTGCGGTGGATTTTCCGCTTCCCAACCCGCCAGTGAGGCCGACACGCAGCATAGAGCTACTTGTTCCCCAGCGAGATTCCGCGCCGCAGCCTCGCAGCCACCACCGTATTCTGCATGAGCATTGCAATCGTTAACGCGCCGACGCCACCTGGGACCGGGGTGTACGCGCCCGACACCGCGAACGCAGCCGGATGAATATCCCCGACCACAACTGATCCGCGCTTGGCGAAAGCCGCTGCCCGGTTTGGATCGCCGGGGAAGAACTCTTCGACCTCCGCAGCGTCCGTGATGCGATTGATTCCGACATCGATCAGCGTTGCGCCCGGCTTGACCATCTCCGCTGTCACGAATCCCGCGCGCCCGATCGCTGCCACCAGAAGATCGGCCTCGCGCGTGAAGCTACCGAGGTCAACAGTTTTGCTGTGGCATACCGTCACGGTGGCAGAGGCGTTCAGCAACATCACCGCCGTGGGCTTGCCCACGATATCCGATCGCCCCACGACGACCGCGTTCTGTCCGGCGATTGGCAATTCGCTACGGCGCAGGATCTCGAGGATACCCGCCGGAGTACAGGGAGCCAATCCCGGCTGACCGCTCTGCAGCCGGCCTACATTCACGGGATGAAACCCATCCACATCTTTGTCCGGCGCTACAGCCTCGAGCAGCCGCTTGGTATCTACGTGCTTCGGCAGCGGAAGTTGAATCAGGATTCCGTCGATGTCCTCGCGGTCGTTGAGGGCCGCGACCAGCGCCAGCATCTCCTCGGTCGTGACGCTCTCCGGCGGCGTGATCATCTCGCTGAAGATTCCCAACTCGCCGCAGGTCTTCACCTTGGTGCGAACGTAAATCTGCGACGCAGGCGACTCGCCGACCAGAATCACCGCCAACCCAGGAGTGATGCCGCGAGTCACCAGAGCTTGAACCTCGACCGCGACTTCGGCCTTGATCTGACCGGCGATCACAACGCCGTCCAAAATCGTTGGAGTTCTCTTCATGTCATCCATACATCTTTCATGGTATCGCGCTCTCCGGTCCCCCTGACGGTAAGATAGTTTCGTGAGCGCGCAATCCCTGCCGGCCGAAGATCTGCGGTACGTCGTCTGTCCGGTATGCCGCCAGCAACTCGTACGCTTGGGCGATGTCATCTCGTGCAAGGGATGCGGGCGACGCTACCCGGTGGTCGACGACATTCCTGTACTGCTCGCGGACCGTGCTCTCTGATCTATTGACTCAAGGAAACTTTCCGGGCCATCTCGTCGTAAAGTCCCTGGAGATACACTCTGCGATCGATCAATGGCGCATTCAGAAAGAGAGCACGACCTCAGTCAATTTATGACGTCTAACATCACAGATAAACTGACGGACACACACCGGGCAGGAGAAGCACAGATGACAAAGGTAAAAGGCGCCCATGTCGAAAAGTTCACCGATGCCGATCTCTCCGGGTTGCGGGAAGATCTGATGAAGTCGGGTCTCGACTCCTGGCAGGCCGCCGATCTCATCAGCAACTTTCTTGTCGCGCGCGGCTACGGCGTCTCCACGCAGGATGCGCGTAAAGCGGCGTTCCGGATGGAATCGATCAGCTGCTCTTTGCCTTGCCTTCAGGAGGAGTTGGAGAAGATCGCGCAGGTGATGTGAAGGCCCGCACCTTCACATGGCTCCTTCCGGCTGGAACAACGCACCGCGCGAGACTGAGTCAAAAAAATCTTTCGGGCGGCAATTCCGTCAGCTACACTATGCCCATGCCCGCTGGCTCTCGCTGCTCTATTCTCCTTCGTCTCACGCTCACTCTCCCCGTAGGGACGTCGCTCGTTGGCGAAGAGCAAAGCGCGGAGCAATCTGATCCTCCACAGCTCGTAAAGACCAATCTCGCTAACGGAATCGATCGGATCGCCGGACGGGAGCCGGGTTCGCAGATAGAGTACGTACGGCTGGCTCTCGCGGGTTTCTCCGCTCCCCGCTGGCGTAGACTCTTCCGTGCCTTCACCCGCCCCCGCGCTAATCGCCCAATGCACCCTGCGCCCAAACGGCAAATCTTATTTCGAACTCTTCGCAAACTTTCAGGGGCTACCGGCCTCGCCGTTGGGTACGGTCGACTCGAGATAGCTGATGTGGCTGATAAGTAATATTTATCGATAATCGGAAAGTACGTCTCGACCCGTAGTTGGGAGACGCGCATGCTTTAAGCATGTGGAAGAAGAATCTTTTTTATATTGGAATTATTGTTTCGGCGAGCGGGTTGATCGGGCCTCCGCTTGCGTTGGCCGCGGGTCTCGCGTTTGGGTTGAGCACGGTGCATACGTTTCACGGAGAGGGACGGGACCTGTCGAAGTTTCTGCTGCAGGCTGCCGTGGTCTGCCTGGGATTCGGGATGAACCTGAAGGAGGTCGTGCACGCGGGAGCGTCGGGGTTTCTATACACCGCGATCAGCATCACGTTTGCACTGGCTCTGGGAGTCGCGCTGGGTAAGCTGCTGCAGGTGGGGAAGACGCAGTCGCTGCTGATCAGCTTTGGAACTGCGATCTGCGGAGGAAGCGCGATCGCGGCGATGGGACCGGTGCTGAACGCGAATGAAGAAGAGATGGCGGTCTCACTGGGCACGGTGTTTGTGCTCAACTCGGTGGCGTTGCTGCTGTTTCCGTTGATTGGGCACCTGATGAACTTCTCGCAGACGCAGTTTGGGTTGTGGTCGGCGCTGGCGATTCATGACACGAGTTCGGTGGTGGGTGCGGGGGCGAAGTATGGGCCGACGGCGCTGGCTGTAGGAACGACGGTGAAGCTGGCGCGGGCACTGTGGATTGTGCCGCTGGCGATTGCTACGGCGATGCTCAAGAAGAGCAAGGCGAAGGTGCAGTGGCCTTGGTTCATTCTGTACTTCTGCTTTGCGGCGGTGGCAGCGAGTTATGTGCCACGTTATATGCCGCAGTCCGTGCCGCTGTTTGCGGCTCTGAACAGGTTGGGGCGCGCGGCTTTGACTGTGGTGTTGTTTTTGATTGGTACTGGCATTACGCGGGAGACGCTGAAGGAAGTGGGTGTCAGGCCGATGGTGCAGGGGATCGCGCTTTGGATTGTGGTGGCAAGCTTGTCGCTATGGGCGATCCACGTTGGATGGATCTCGCTGTGAGGAGCTAGCGGTCGGGGGCGTCGAGGCGGTGGCCTTCGGCTGGTCGCCGCTTCTGTCTTTGAAAGGATCTTTCCACTGGACGGGGAGGCTGTTTCGACTGCCTCTCTTTTTATTTTGATGCTGGAGGAGATGGAGAGGCCGGCGACTGTGAAGCTCACCAGCTGTCGCTGGCTGCAGCGGAGGCAGCGTACGGGATAGCGCATGAGGAGTATTTCGGTGAGGTCTTGCGACCGAAGGCTGGATCGGCGGAAGCTCTGGCCGGAGCAGTACTGGCATCGGATGGGAGCGCCATTGCGAGACTCGGTTCCGAGGTACGGGGTGCGAGTGTGGGAGGAGTGTCTGCGGCGGGAACTCTGCTTGTGATCGTCCTTGAATCTCATCTTCAACTCTTATCCTCTTCGGGAAGAAGGGGAAGGTTGAAGAGTTTTTCCGGAGTCCGGCGCGAGGTGGCCGATGTGCGCGGCGCGCGGATCGGGTGCACGGTAGGTCGGGCCGGTGATTTGGAGAGCAGGGTGTGGAGATCGCGGAGGTCTTTATGTAGTTTGCGGAGTTGGCGCGAGTCGATGCTGGTGGGCGCGCCTTCGATGGTAAGAGCCAGTTGCGGCTCGCGCTGCCTGAGTTCACTTTTGAAGACCTGACGGGCGCCTGGGATCGTGTAGCCCTCGTTGTAGAGGAGGCTTTTGATGCGGAGAGCCATTTCTACATCGCGACGTCGGTAAAGACGCTGGCCAGTACCGCCTTTGTGCGGCTTGAGCTGAGGGAACTCGCTTTCCCAGAAGCGAAGGACGTAAGCGGGAACGTCGCAGAGTTTAGCGACCTCACCGATGCGGAAGTAGAGCTTGTCGGGGATGTCGGACCCGGAGGGTGGGGTGGTTTTGCGGATTGGCTGGTGCTGCGCCATGCCAGAAGCTCCGGAACCGCCTGCCCGGCGGGTGTGGTGTATCGTTCGGCTGCTGCCAGTATAGGCCACTCGGTCTGGATGGTTTGTATTTTTCCCGGGTCGGAGCTGTTGAATTTTCAGGCACCTGGGGTGGTGACGGGCTGGCGAGGCTCGGTCTTTCCGCGGGCGCTGCGGAGGTACTGGACGGGCCAGGTGGTGGACTGGTGGAGAACCGCAGCCGCGTGAAGGGGCCAGTAGGGGTTGCGGAGTAGCTCGCGCGCCAGCAGGATGAGGTCAGCCTGACTGGTGCGGATGATCTGGTCTGCCTGGGCCGGCTCGGTGATCATGCCGACTGCGGCGGTGGGGATTCCGGCCTCGCGGCGAATGGCGTCGGAGTGATGGACCTGGTAGCCGGAGCCTACTGGGATCTGCTGAGCGGGGTGGTTGCCGCCGGTGGAGACGTCTACTAAATCGACGTTTGCCCGCTTGAGGAGCTTGGAGAAGGCAACGGACTGCGAGAGATCCCAGCTTGCGCCGAGCGACTCCGGTGCCCAGTCGGTGGCTGAGATGCGGACGAAGAGAGGTAGATGCTGGGGCCATGTGGCGCGTACGGCTTTTACTACTTCGAGGGGAAAGCGGGCGCGGTTTTCGAAGCTTCCGCCGTACTGGTCGGTGCGCTGGTTGGAGAGCGGGGAGAGGAACTCGTGCAGGAGGTAGCCGTGTGCGGCGTGGATCTCGACGAGGTCGAAGCCGGCGGCGAGGGCGCGATGAGTGGCTGCGACGAAGTCGGCGATGATTTTATCCATGCCGGCGCGGTCGAGAGCGTTGGGCAGGGGTAGGCTTCGTCGAAGCGGATGGCGGAGGGGGCTACGGGCTGCCAGCCGCCCTCGGAGGCGGGCATGGTGCGGACCTTTTCCCATGGGACGGACATGCTGGCTTTGCGGCCGGCGTGGGCTAGTTGGGTGCCGGCGTAGGCGCCGTGCTGATGGAGGAAGGCGGTGATGCGTTTGAGCTCGGGGATGTGGTCGTCCTTCCAGATGCCAAGGTCGCCTGGGGTGATGCGGGCTTCGGGGCTGACGGCGTTGGCTTCGGTGATGATGAGGCCGGCGCCGCCAATGGCGCGGCTGCCGAGGTGGACGAGGTGCCAATCGTTGGCAAAACCGTCCATCGAAGAGTATTCGCACATAGGGGATACGGCGATTCGGTTTGGAAGCGTGAGGCCGCGGAGCTTGAGAGGAGCGAAGAGGTGGTTGGTTGGCTGGGTCACTCCTATTGGATGTGGCGGGTTGGATTTGGATCTGAAGGGACAGTCAACCCTTACGGATTAAATTTTTGCGGTGGTATATGGGTGGTTTTCGGTGGAAGTCGCAGATTTTTGTGGTTTATTCGTGGTGAAGATGTGGTGAAATGCGTGGTGGACGTGGAGAAAAAACAGCGGTCATTTGGTAGCTGAAAAATACGCCAAGCATTCCGGATTTTTTCGAGCAGACTGCAAGACGGAACCTCAGGCGACAAGAGAGCGTATTGTTTTTCTGACTGAATGGAGGCTCAAGATGCGGGTGAACCAGAGTACGGCGGCGATGCTGGCAGCGACGATGGCAACGTCGATGATGTTGATGAGCGGCTGCCGGATCGAGAATGACAAACATGGCGATGCCGATAATGTGAAGATTGCTACGCCGTTTGGCGGAATGTCGGTGAAGACGAATGAAGCGGCAGGCGTCGATGCGATTGGGCTGCCTGTGTATCCGGGCGCTGTGATGGTGAAGAAGAAGGATAAGAACGACGGGGCGGCCGATATTAATTTGAGTTTCGGCAGTTTTTCGCTGAAGGTGAAGGCGGCCAGTTACACGACGCCCGATAGTCCGGATCTGGTGGCGGCGTTTTATCGCAAGGCGCTGGGACGATATGGGGATGTGATTCAGTGCCAGAACAACAAGCCGGCGAGTTCGCAGACGCGGACGGCGGAGGGGTTGACCTGCGCGGACGATCAGAAGAATCACGTCAAGGTGGACAACGATCTGTCGGGCAAGATGGAGTTGAAGGCTGGTTCCAAGCAGCATCAGCATATCGTCGGGATCGATCCTGAAGGCAGCGGAACGAAGATCGGGATGGTGGCGCTGGATCTGCCGGGACGTATCTCGGTAGGCGATGACAACGACTCGACCAAACAGTAACGCGGTTGGGTGAGGCTCGGGTGGTGTGGCGGAGTCGCTGCGCTTGCCGCGCCCTTTGGGGTGGGGTAGCTTCATAAGATATGCATGCGTACTGTCACCGTTGCGGAGGCGAGCTTTCTGCCAGTGTTGGGGAGTCGCCGTTCTGCCCCCATTGCGGTTCGCCGCAGATCTATTTGCAGGACTATGAGGAGCAGAACAACGGCGCGGAGGGCGATACGACGGGTGCGACGCCGCCTCCGAGGCCGCAGCAGGTGGAGTGGAAGACGGCGATTCGGTGTGCGCTGCTGGTGGCGGGCGTGGCGGCTGTGCTGAGCGTGGTGTCGGCGCGGGTGCAGTTGGTGTCGCCGCTGACGTGGCTGTGGACGATCAGCGGGTCGATGATTACGCTGGCGCTGTATCAAAAGAGGAAGCCGCTGGCGTGGATGGATGCCGGCATTGGAGCGCGGATTGGCGTGGTGGTGGGCCTGGCGCTGGTCTCGTGTCTTGCGGTCGCGATGGCGGGTGCGGGGTTGGTGGCGAGGTTTGGGCTGCACAGCATGGCGGGATTCGATGCGGATCTGACGCAGGCGCTGCATGCTCAGATCGAGAAGGCCGCTGCGACGGCGCCGGAGCCGCCGGAGGTGCTGCGGTTTCTGTATTCGCCTGAGGTGAGGGCGGGGATTATGCTGGCGGGGTTTGCGATGGTGTCGGGCGTGCTACTGGTGTTGTCGACGGTGGGTGGGGCGCTGGGTGGATTTATGCGGACGCGGCGGAAGGTTTCGGCGTAGATCCGGTCGTGTGGCCTCCGGCGAGGCGGCCCCAGAATCATGGAAGATGGAGGCCTGGATAGGGTGCCGAGACAACTTTCGGTCAGTCGGCAACTGCTGAATGACCGGTACGGAAACATCGTTACCGAACCGAACCAAGCAGAAGATGGCTCTCACGGCTGACTATCGTCCGATTGAGCCCATCGGAGAGCTATGCAACTCAGACGCAACGACCGGAGTCAATTAGGGCAAGCTTTCCGAGGGCAACTGACCCAAACGGGCAAAACTGCATCTACATTCGAGACGGGGGATGGACGTCGATTTGAGCGATTCGTCTGTGGGCTTTGCCGCTCAATTGATACTTCCGACCCAACCTAATATCTGAGAGTTTGGGGGAATACTTTCGTGGCGATCTCTCCAGCGGTGATTCCTGAAAGATCTTCTTCGACCCCACCGCGCAAGCTCCGCCTAAAGTGGTTGCTCGTTCTGGCAGGCGTCGCCATAGGTTTCGCGGCCTGGCGCGTCATCGATGTGCACTGGCCGTACCGGTACCGCAATGTGGAGCCGCTGCTGCAGAAGGTCTTCGCCAGCCAGATCAAGATCGATCACTATCATCGAATCTACTTCCCTCATCCTGGTTTCGTGGCGACCGGTTTGACGCTGCGCCGCAATTCGGCCCCGGACCTTCCGCCGATCGGCTCTGCACGAGATCTTATAGTCCAAGGGAACTGGCTGGATCTGGTGTTATTCCGAGACCGGGTGCGCCTGGTGGATGTCGGGGGCTGCATGTGGTGATTCCGCCGGTAGGCAGCCGCGCCAACCATGAGGACTTCTCACCCGGAAGCAGCGGTGATTTTGCGGGTCCGACGACTGTGGTGGAAGAGTTGAACGTGCATGATGCGGATCTCGACATACTTCGGGTGGACGGGGGCCGTTACTCGTTTCCAATTCACCAACTGGTGATCCGCAATTTTCGTAAAGGTGGTTCGATCTCGTATTTCGTGGACATGCAGAACGCGATACCGGGCGGACACATTGTGGCGAACGGGAGCTTCGGCCCGCTGTATCCAGATAATCTCGGAGCGACCCCGGTGTCGGGTGAGTTTAGCTTTGCTCCAGTGAACCTGGGGGATATTCATGGAATAAGCGGGACATTTTCGGGCAGGGGTCACTTTAAGGGAGCGTTGACGGCGATTGAAGCGGATGCGGACTCGGTGACGCCGGACTTTGCGGTGGGTCGTGGCAAGCCGACACGGCTGGAAGCGTTGGGGCACCTCACCATCAACGGTCTGAACGGGAATATTGTGCTTCATTCGGTTGACGCGCATGTTGGCGCTACCACCGTTCATGCGAGTGGGCAGATTGTGGGCGCGCCGAAGGTGACTAACCTGGACCTGACAGTAACTAAGGGCCGTGCGGAGGATGTTTTGCGGCCGTTTTTCAAGGAGAAGGTTCCGGTGACGGGGAGTGTGTGGCTGCACAGCCACGCGGTTATTGCGGCTGCGGAGGGAGGACGGAAGTTTCTGGAGCGGCTCCGGATGGATGGGGCTTTCGACATACCTGACGAACGGCTTACGGATAAGAGAACGGAGCAGTCGCTTTCAGCCTTCAGCGATCGGGCACAAGGCCTGAAGCGACCGGAGGGCGGAACGTCTGCGGCTGATCCGGCAGCGGGGGAAGATGAGGAAGTTCTCTCCTCGTTGAAGGGTCCAGCGAGGATACGGAACGGTGTGGTTTCGACCGATGGTCTCGATTTTCAGGTTCCCGGAGCTGGGGTGAAGGTCAAAGGAACCTTCAGCCTTTACGACAAGAGTGTCCACATGGTGGGCGATCTTCATATGCAGACGGATCTGTCGCACGTTACGACGGGTTTCAAGTCGGTGCTGCTGAAGCCGTTCGCTCCGTTTTTCAAGAAGCAGAATGCTGGGGCGGTGATTCCTATTGCGATCACGGGTTCTCCGAACCAGTACAAGGTGACGCAGGACCTGGCGCATAACAAGTAAGGGGAGGATGCGGTCTCGCATTCGATGCTCCTGGCAGATTCGGTCTGCGCATTGTGTGCAGAAGGGTGATGCGTCGGATATGTTTTCCCACTGCATTGGCCAGGTCGGGCTGGTATCATCAAGCGCAATTGTATGAGTGAAGATACTGAAGTTCGGAAGCCGAAGTTTCGTGAAAAGGGCAGGCTGATGTCGGCCTCGGAGATCGAGCGTACGCTGGTGCGGCTGGCGCATGAGATCGTGGAAAAACATGGCGGCAGCAAAAATGTCGGCCTGGTGGGGATTAGGCGAAGAGGCGTTCCGCTGGCGCAGAGGCTGGGCGTGCTGATCGAGAAGATCGAGAAGCATCCGGTGGATGTGGGTGTGCTGGATATCAGCTTCTATCGGGACGATCTGTCGACGGATGGGCCGAGGCCGAAGGTGACGCCGGGGGCGATCGGGTTCGATGTGACGGGGCGCGACATTATTTTGATGGACGACGTGTTGTATACAGGGCGGACGATTCGGGCGGCGCTGGATGCGCTGTTTGATTACGGCCGGCCGAAGAGTGTGCGGCTGCTGGTGCTGATCGACCGCGGGCATCGTGAGTTGCCGATTGAAGCGACTTACGTGGGACGGCTGATTCCTACGTCGAAGCGGGAGATTATCGAGGTGAAGTTGAACGAGGTCGATGGGCAGGAGCAGGTGCTGCTGGTTGAGCTGGTGGATTGAGACGGGCCCGCTCCGCGCGGGGCGGTCACTTCGTGACTTGTATACCCCTTCGGATGGCCCTCCCGTTGGTCGGGGTGAGATTTGATTTGCGAGCAACGCGAGGACCTAAGAAGATTCTCCTGCCCCGACCGGTATACGTGTCACGAAGTGACCGCACTCCGCGCAGGAGGCCCGTCCGGCAGGACAGAGATTCGCTCCAGGCTCTAAGATAAATTCGATGACAATATTAGAGACGCGCACGGTTGCGGCTGGTTCTTTGCTGACGGTTGCGAGCCTTTCGGTGGAGGAGGTTGCTGCGATTCTGGCGGCGACGGACCGGCTGGAACGGATGGCTGCGGCGGAGAGAGCGAAGATACTTGCAGGGCGGCGGATTGCGCTGCTGTTTTATGAGTCGAGTACGCGGACCAGGACTTCGTTTGAACTGGCGGCGAAGTCGCTGGGGGCGATGACGACGCTGGTGAGCGATAAGTCATCGTCGATTGAGAAGGGCGAGAGCCTGAAGGACACGGGGCTGACGCTGCGGGCGCTGGGGGCGGAGTGCATTGTGCTGCGGCATGCGAACTCGGGGGCGCCGTATCTGCTGGCGAAGTCTACTGGATTGCCGGTGTTGAACGCGGGGGATGGGATGCATGAGCATCCGTCTCAGGCGCTGCTGGATCTGCGGACGATGTTGGCGCGATTGCCGGGGATCGATGGGCGGTTGGTGAATGCGAAGACGCTTGAGGGCGTTACGGTGGTGATTACGGGGGATATTCTGCATAGCCGGGTGGCGCGGTCGAATGCGATGCTGCTGCCGAGGCTGGGGGCGAGGGTGGTGCTGTGCGGGCCGAAGGAGTTGCTGCCGGAGGATGCGCTGGGGTTGGGAGTTGCTGATAGCAGCGGTACGGTGGAGATTGAGCGGGACTTCGATAAAGCTTTGAAACAGGCTGGTACTGAGGGCAAGGCGGTTGTGATGATGCTGCGGATTCAGCGGGAGCGGCTGGCAGGATTGGAGTTGGATCTGGGAGATTACACTTCGCGGTATCAGTTGGATGAGGAACGGCTTGGGGCACGGGCGCCGGAGGCTTTGGTGATGCATCCGGGGCCCATGATTCGGGGGCTGGAGATCGCGGGCGAGGTGGCGGATGGGCCGAACTCGGCGATTGAAGATCAGGTGCGCCATGGGCTGGCGGTGCGGACGGCTTTGCTGGTGAGGGCGTTGGGTGTGGGTGGATTCGAGAGTGTAACGGTATGAGTGACCTATTGATTTTGAATGGACGGCTGGTGGATCCGGCGAGCGGTGTGGATGCGGAACGGGATTTGCTGCTGCGGCATGGTCGGGTGGCTGCGGTGGAGATGCCGGGGGCGCTGCGGGCGGCGAAGGTCAACGAGACGATTGATGCCAAGGGAATGATCGTCGCGCCGGGGCTGGTGGATGTGCATGTGCATCTGCGGGAGCCAGGGCAGACTTATAAGGAGTCGATCAAGACGGGAACGGCGGCGGCGGCGGCGGGTGGATTCACGAGCGTAGTGGCGATGCCGAATACCGTGCCGGTGAACGATTCGGTTGGGAGGCTGGAGTGGATGCTGGACGCGGCACGTGGCGCGGTGGTGAAGCTGTTTGCGATGCCGGCGGCGACGTTTGGAAGTTTGGGCGAGGAGATCACGGACTTTCACCAGCTGCGGCGAGCAGGGGCGGTTGGCTTTACCGATGACGGAAAGCCGGTGCTGCACGATCGGGTGATGCGCGCGGCTCTGGTGGCGGCTGCGGGGATTGGGGTGCCGGTGTCGCAGCATGCGGAGGATACGCGGCTGACGGGCGGATGCAGCATGAATGCCGGGCCGGTGGCGTTTCGGCTTGGGTTGCGCGGGATGACGGTGGAGGCGGAGTCGAAGATTGTGGAGCGGGATATTCGTCTGCTGCGGGATATTGAGCAGCATGATGGGCTGCGGCCGCATCTGCATGTGCAGCATGTGTCGACGGCGAAGGCGATGGAGGCGATTCGGCAGGCTAAGCGGGCGGGGCTGCATGTGACGTGCGAGGTAGCGCCGCATCACTTCACGTTAACGGACGACGCGGTGGGTGAGTATGACACGAATGCGAAGATGAATCCGCCGCTGCGGAATGATGCGGATCGTTTGGCGATGATCGCCGGGCTGATGGATGGCACGGTGGATTGCATTGCGACCGATCATGCTCCGCATGCGCTGTTTGAGAAGGAGCAGGAGTTTGAGCGGGCTCCGAATGGGATTACCGGGCTTGAGACTGCGCTGGGGTTGGCGTTGCGGGTGCTGCATAAAGGCAATGGGATGCCGATCTCGCGGGTGATCGAGTTGATGAGCGCGCAACCGGCTGGGATTGTCTCGCTCGATGGGCGTGGGACGCTTAGAGTTGATAGCTTTGCGGATGTGGTGGTGTTCGATCCGGCGGCGGAGTGGAGTTTTGAGGCGGGGAAGAGTCGTTCGAAGTCGCGGAATACGCCTTTTGACGGCGCGCCCATGCTTGGTCGGGTTGCGGCTACGATCAGCGAAGGGCGGGTTGTGTTCAGAGTGGATAGATAAGAAGTCTTCACGGCATTTTTTGTTAGTTACTTTATGATTCTGGTGATCCCTCGCGTGTTGTTAGGCTGCCGCGGGACAGGAGACATATGTTCGCGGCTTTTACATGTTTGATCGTTGTTCAATTCGCGATTATTGTGTCGCATGACTTAGTTGACATTCCTGGCTGGGTGCACGGGTCTCAAGTGCAGGCTGTGGTAGGAAGGCGAAAGGTTTTGCTTGCGACGCTTGCAAACTCTGTCTTCCCGGGGATCGCCGTGGGGTTTGCTCTCTATTTCTGGAATCGGCCTAAACCGAACTTCGTTCCTACCTACTGGGTCATCTATTGTGCTGTCGCGCTCTTGTCTGCTGTTGGAATGTGGTACGTTCCTTACTGGCGCGGAGCACCCGTAAAAGAGAGAAGTGAATACATGAAAATGTACGCGGGGACTCGCCACATCCTTCCTGCTCGTGGCGACAATCCCCGTCCCAATGTGTTCCACATAGGGATTCACATCTTGTTTTCAGTGACTTTTTGCTTGGCGCTGATCCTACGTTTTCGCCAAACATAGGGCGAATGCTAAAACCAGACGGACGCGGGGTGTTGCGGATAGAGTATTTTTCTACTGCGCTGTTGCGTGTGAGCGAAGAGACATCGCTATGTATAGGAAAGTGCAAGGGGATCGGAACCAATGGAAGGCGGTTTCGTATAGTGACGCATGAGAGTTTTGCGTTCGGCGGCGGCGCTAGCGGTTGTGTTGACGGTGATCGTGGGGGTGCGGGCCGGTTTTGCTGCGACGACCTACGAGGTGGGCGCGAGTTCGCGGGTGTTCACGCCAGCGCATGTCCGGAACTGGCGGCGCGCGAAGACTGAGGCGCTGGTGACGACGATCTGGTATCCGGTGAATGCTGATGGAAAGGTGTATGAAGAGCCGCAGGTAATTGGACCGCCGGATGGGCCGCTGTTTCTTGCGGGTGGCGCGGCTGTGGATGCTCCGATTGCGAGTGCGCCAGCGAAGTTTCCGGTGGTGATGCTGTCGCATGGCACGGGTGGCTCGGCGATGCAGCTGGCGTGGCTCGGCACGGTGCTGGCGCGTCATGGATATATTGCAGTGGGGTTGAATCATCCGGGGAATAACGCGTTGGAGCCTTATACGGCGGAGGGGTTTGTGTTGTGGTGGGAGCGGGCGACCGACATCAGTGATGCGCTGGATGCGCTGCTGCTGGATCCGACGTTTGGACCACATGTCGACGAAGCACGGATTGGCGCGGCGGGGTTTTCGATTGGCGGCTATACGGTGCTGGAACTGGCGGGTGCGCGTACGGATCAGGAGCGATTTCTCAAAGCGTGCGAGACCGATCCTACGTTACACAAGTGCGTGGTGCCGGAGATGAAGGGCATGGGCGATCCGGAACAGATGCTGAAGAAGGTAAGGGCGAGCAGCGCGGAGTCGATGGCGCGTGGAGGTGCGAGCTACCGTGATCCGCGGGTTCGGGCGGTGTTTGCGATAGCGCCGGCGGTTGGACAGGCGTTCGACGCGGATGGTTTTCGAGACGTGACGATTCCGGTGGCGATGGTCGTGGGAGCGGCCGATCAGATTGCTCCTGTGGCGACCAACGCGGGGAGATTTCTGGCGTTGATACCGAACGCGCATCTGGCGGTGTTGCCTGGTGGTGTGGCGCATTACACGTTTTTAGACGCCTGTACCGATGTGGGGAGGGCGAAGCTTGGCGTGTTTTGCGGAGATGCTGCGGGAGTGGATCGCGAGAAGGTGCATGGGACCGTGTCGGAGATGGCGGTGAAGTTTTTTGATAGGAATCTGAAGTAAGAGAAATGGAAGATTAGATTCTTTTCTGTTCGACTGCGCTGCGCGGTACTCTTTGCAGAAGAAGTGGAGGCCGTCGATAGGCTGGTTAGAGAGCTGAGATCAGGGGACTTGAGGCAAGGGTTCAAATTAACTGATAAAGCAGCGAAGCGTTCCGCCGCAGCGCGCATATTTCCTTCCTCGGCTGTAGGCGGGAAGACTTTCAGCTCGTCTGTATCAATAACCACAGTTCTCAGACAGATGACAGGAGAGGTGTCCGACAGCTTTGATTCCTGTCTTAGCTCTTTCCGCAGCAAAAGCAATCGGCGAGAGAATGCAATGAATTTTATACAGAAAGCATCGCCGCACAGGTTTGGAGGCGCGGATTGTTGCAATACCCATCAGGTAGACTCTTAACGTGACTGCTTCTTCCCGCCGTCTTGTGCTTTTCGTCCTCAATGTGACATTCCTGGTCATCGCAGCTCCGGCGCTGTTCTCGCAGAGTGCCGTTCCGACCGAAGCGACGCTACCTGACGCGCCTGTGCCGCAAGCGCCGGTGGAGATCGCAAACAACACGGCGGGATATAGCTCTTCGATTCTGGATGACGAGCAGACGGCGCAAGCTCAGACCACCCCGGAGCAGCCGACCTCGCCTGGGCAGGCGGATACCACGAAGAAGCCAATGACGGATGGGGAGAAGAAGAGCGCTTCGGAAGAGGAGCTCCAGAAGGAACTTCACCAGCGAATCGGTGTCGTCGTGCCAAACTTCAACGCTGTGCTCGATGGCAACAACCTTCCTCTTACTCCGGGACAAAAGATGCGGGCGTCTTTCCGGAGTGCGATTGATCCCTACCAGGTTGGGCTGGCGTTGTTTACGTCGGCGATCGGACAGGCGCAAAACTCGCACTCCAGCTCCGACCCGATTCCTGGCACAAATCCAGTGCAGTACATGAAAGAGGGCTATCAGCAGGGTTGGGGGGCTTATGGCAAGCGTTTCGGCGCGGCATTCACCGACCAGTTTAACGGAACCATTCTTGGCAACGGAGTTTTTCCCGTGCTGCTCCACCAGGACGCCCGCTATTTCCGGATGGGAACGGGACCGGTCAAGAAGCGGCTCTTATATGCGGTGAGCACCACGATTCGATGTAAGGGCGATAACGGAAATTGGCAGCCGAACTTCTCGAACCTGTTAGGGAACCTGGCGGCGGGCGGCATCTCGAATCTCTACTATCCGAAAGATGATCGGGGATTCGGGTTGACGATCGAGCAAGGTTTTCTGGTGACCGCCGAGGGCATCTTCGGCGCTCTTCTGATTGAGTTTGGCCCGGACGTCATCAGGCATTTTCAGAAGAGTCGTCTTCTTCCGCCGGATGTTGTTGTGACCCAACCCTCCGCACCGAGGAGCCACACCTCTCACCCCGCTCCCTAGAAACCTTTCGCGCGTCGCAAGTCTCTGTCGGGGATTGAGCGGGGTGAGATTTGATCCTGCATCTTCAGGCTTGAAGGATACCCGTCTTCTTTGCGACCGAGGTGAAGGTTTCGAGGGCTCGATCGATCTGCTCGCGTGTGTGTTCGCTGGTCATGATGGTGCGGATGCGGGCTTTGCCCTCGGGGACGGTGGGGAAGGCGATGCCGGTGGCCATGACTCCGGCGTCAAAGAGGGCGCGGGAGAAGTCCATGGTGCGGCGGCCGTCGCCGATGATGATCGGGGTGATTGGGGTTTCGCTTTTGGGAGTTGTGTTGCCGCCGACGTCGAAGCCGGCGTTGGTGAGTTGCTGTTTGAAGTAGGCGGTGTTGGCCCAGAGTCGTTCGATGCGGTCGGGCTCGTTTTCGAGGATGTCGAAGGCAGCGATGCAGGTGGCGGCGACCGATGGCGGGTGCGAGGTGGAGAAGAGGAAGGGGCGGGCGCGATGGTAGAGGTAATCGATGAGGTCGCGGCTGCCGCAGACGTAGCCGCCGAGGGCTCCGATTGCTTTTGATAACGTGCCGACCTGCACGTCGACTTTGTCGGTGGCGTGAAAGTGATCGACGGAGCCGCGGCCGTTGCGACCGAGGACGCCGGAGGCGTGGGCGTCGTCGACCATCATGATGGCGCCGTACTTTTCGCAGAGGTCGGCGAGTTTGTCGACGGGGCCGATGTCGCCGTCCATGGAGAAGACGCCGTCGGTGATGAGGAGCTTGCGGCCGGGCTCGTTCTGAACTTCCTGGAGGAGTTGCTCGGCGTGGGCGATGTCCTTGTGGCGGAAGACTTTGATCTTTGCGCGAGAGAGGCGTGCGCCGTCGATGATGCTGGCGTGGTTGAGTTCGTCGGAGAGGATGAAGTCTTCTTTACCGAGGATGCTGGAGACGGTGCCGGCGTTGGCGGCGAAGCCTGACTGGAAGACGACGCAGGCTTCGACACCTTTGAAGGCAGCGATCTTTTCTTCGAGCTCCATGTGGATGTGCATGGTGCCGGCGATGGTGCGGACGGCGCCGGAGCCTACGCCGTATTTTTTGTGGCGGCGATGGCGGCTTCTTCGAGGCGGGGATCGTTGCAGAGGCCGAGGTAGTTGTTGGAGGCGAGATTGATGACGTGCTTGCCGTCGTAGGTGCAGACGGGAGCCTGCTGGTCGTCGAGTATGCGCAGCTTGAAGAAGGTGCCTCGCTCGCGGAGGTCGTTGAGCTGGGCGGTGAGATGGGCAAGCTGAGGGCGTTTGGCGGCTGCGGTGGTCATGAAATTTATCTTAAACCTTTTGTGGCTGGGCGGTCTCTGGTGCGGAATGAGCATCTTAGGAGGTGACCGGATTTGCGATCGGTGACTTTTGTTCGCTGAAACTCATTTCCGAACTAAGAACGAGGATGGCACGATGAACTTTCAATATTCGAGCAAGACCGTTGGCGCGATGATGCTGGCGTTGGTAATGATGGCTGGATGCAAGTCGAAGCAGGACGCTGCGATTGATCAGGCCAAGAAACAGGCCGCAGCTACGGGACAGGCGCAAACGGTGACTTCGACCGATGGCAACGGTAATGTGACTACAACGACGGTGCAACCGCCAGCGCCGGGACAGGCGACGCAGGCTGTTACGACGACCACGACCCCACCTGTGCCAGCGGCACCGGTAGCGGCGAATACGCCTGCAACCGCGCCTGGGGCCCCCGAACCTGTAACTTCTGATCAGGCTGCAACTGGACAGGCGGTGGCCCCGGGGCAGGTGGATGCTTCGGGACAACCGGTGGTGGCGCCTGCACCTGGGGCTCCGCCGATTGTGCGACCGGCTGACGTCAATATTGCTGCGGGGACCAACCTGACGATTCGGATCAATCAGCACATCAGTGTGAAGACCAGCCATGCCGGAGACCGATTCACGGGAGAGGTGGAGGAGCCGGTGGTTGGGCGGGGCGATCGTGTGGTGATTCCGAGGGGCGCGCCGGTCAGCGGAGTGGTGGTTGCTTCGCATCGACGGGGACACTTCAAAGGATCTTCGATTCTGGAGCTGCGGCTGACGTATCTGACGTTGAACGGGTCGCGATATGCGCTGGATACGTCTGATCTGACGCAGACGAAGAAGGGAAAAGGTAAGAGGTCGGCGGCGATTATTGGCGGCGGTGCCGGAGCCGGGATGCTGATTGGAGGTATAGCTACGGGCGGCGTTGGGCTGCTGGTCGGAGGGCTGGTTGGAGGCGGGGGAGGAACACTGATCAGCGGTTTGACTGGGAATAGGGATATTGAGATTCCGGCTGAGTCGATTGTGCGGTTCAAGCTGGCGGATGATCTGGTGATTCGTCCTTCTTGATTGCGAAGTATGCTGAGAGGAAAGCTCATCCTTGCGGGTGGGCTTTTTCTTGTTCGTGAAGATGTTTTGAGACGAGGTGGTGGGCCTGGTCTGCGATGTCGGTGTCGCCGCCACTGCCCGGGAGCCAGTGCATGTCGGGTTCGCGGCGAAACCAGGTGAGCTGGCGTTTGGCGTAGTTGCGATGACCTTGCTGGGCTTGGGCGACGGCTTGCTCGCGGGTGAGTTCGTTGCGGAGGACGGCAGAGGCCTCGGCGTAGCCGAGCGAGGTGAGAGGGCGGCAGGCTTCGCCGTAGCGAGCTATGAGACGCTCGGCCTCCTCGACCAGGCCGCGGTCGAACATGGCGGCGGCGCGCTGGTTGATGCGTTCGTACAGGAGGGGCGTGCGGGGTTGAGTCCGAGGCGCAGGATGCGGTAACCGGTGAGGGCATCGCGGCCTTGCTGCCATTGTTCGGTCATGGGAGTGCGTTTGGTGGAGTTGAGGGTTTGGCCGGCTGCGAGAGAGACCTCGATGGCGCGTACGACTTTGGGGATGTCGTTGGCGTGGATGGCCGCTGCTGCGGCCGGGTCAAGCCGGGTGAGGAGGCGGTGGAGATATTCGGGGCCGCGGGTGGCAGCGATGTTGCGGAGCCGTTCGCGCTGGCCGGATTTTTGTGGAGGTGATGGGAAGAGGCCGTCAGTGAGGGCTCGGAGATAGAGGCCGGTGCCCCCGGCGACGATGGGGAGGTGGCCGCGTTCGGTGATGCCGGCGAGGGCTTCACGGGCCTGACGGCTGTAGTCGCCTGCGGTGCAGGGTTCGTCTGGCCAGGCAATGTCGATCATGTGGTGAGGGACGAGGGCGCGCTCTTCATGGGTCGGCTTGGCGGTGCCGATCTCCATCTCGCGATAGACGGCTACCGAGTCGCAGCTGATAATCTCGCCGTTGAACTGTCGGGCGAGATAAATGGCGAGCGAAGTCTTGCCGCTGGCGGTCGGGCCGGCGAGAAGGATGAGGGGTTGTTCCGGCGCGCTCACCATAGGCGCCACCAGCCAGTGTGGAAAAGCTGGTGGACGCCGGCGCGGAGGACGCTGAAGAGGAGGATAAGGGCGGCCAGCGTGAGGAGGCCGCGAATCTGGCGGCGGCGTTCGTGTTGGAGTGGAGTTGCGATCGTGGTGGCCGTCTTTTCCGATGATAGATGATGGCCGATTGTGTTTGGAGTGAGCCGCTTTGAGCAGAGCGGGTCGCTGCCTCAGCATCGATGGCCACCCCTGCGATGAGATCGCATCACTAGGGCACTTGCCACCGGGGTGCGGGCTGCAGTTGCTCAAACGGCAGCTTGAGTGTGATCCTTGAAAGATGATGCGGAAGAAGATGGTCGGTGCAATTGTCGGATCGGCGCTGGCCTGCTGTATTTTGCGGTGGCACAGGAAAAAGGGTACTGGCGTGCGGAAAGTTCTACGGCACAGTCCATTACGGGCGATATCGGCTTCTCCGGCGAGAAGATGTCGATCAACTTTACCGGCTTTGTGATTGCTCAGATACGTTCTCTTGAGCCGGGCGAGGTGAGTGCTGTGTTCGATGCAGATAGTAGTGGAGGCGGGAGTGGCAACCTCTACAGACTGAACATCCCGGCCGCGAAGAAGTTCCTGCATAAGAATACTTTGTGCGGTACTGAGGATGTGCAATGGATGGCCACGTATGTTGTCGGGCGCTCTTTGAAGATTGCATTTTTCTCGGGACCAAAAATGCCCGTCTTCACGTTGACTGAGATCGGAAATTCAACGGACCTATGCGGCACTTTTTCTTACGTGCGCTGAGTCAGCGGCAATCGATCTCACCCGATAGATGATTTTGAGTGGTCTGGTGCGTTCTTGCGTAATAGATCCGGTTACGGGAGGGGCTTGTTGGTGAGGAAGTCGATGCGGAGTTCGAGGTTGGGGCCGTGGAAGTTTGCGGGGAGCGGGGGAATTGGCCTACGCCGGTGATGCCGCCCCAACAGGCGCGGTCGATCGCCTGATCCTGGCTGGAGCCGTCGAGGTTCATGGCGGCGATGCGGCCGTCGGGGAGGATGGTGAAGCGGATGAGGGTCTCGCCCTGTTTGTTGAGGGGCGGGCGGGCCTCTTCGGGGATGAGCGGGATCCAGTTGCGCTTGATGTCACCGAGGATGCGGCGGATGTAGGGGCCGAAGTCGACGCCTTGCGTGTCGGAGAGGATATCGGCTCCGGTGCCCATGCCTGAGCGTCCGCTGGATTGGCCGCCGCTGTAGTCGCCAGCGCTGCCGTGGTCGCGGGAGGCGCTCTGTGCGGCCTGCCGAATGGCGTCACCGGCGGTCTGGTTGGGGTTGCCGAAGTTTGGCCGGGTTGGGACTGGTTTTGGTGCTTCTACGAGAGCCTGCTGGGCCGGCTGTTGGGTAGGCTGAGGCTGTGGGGCTGGGGGTAGCGGCGTCGCCTGTTGTGAAGGAGCGGGCTGGGTGACGGGTGGCGCGGGAGTGGGCGCGGCCGGAGCGGAGGGCGTTGGCGGGGCTGCCTTGCGCATTGCCTGCAGCTGCTTCAACATCTTCTCGTCGACGACTGGTTGTGCCGGGTGCGCCTTCGGGATTTTGGGTGCGATTTTGGAGAGATTCGTCGGGTCTTCGAGGCGGGTTAGCTGGTCACGCTCTTTGAGCACCTGGGCGGGGCTGATGAGGCGGGGCTGATGGAAGAGGACGCGCGGACCATAGAAGAGGAACCAGCCGATGGCCAGGTAGATGATGATGGAGATGTAGATGGACTCGCGGAAACGGGCCTTGGAGCGCTCGTCATCGAGGGAGTCGAGCAGGTGAATGAGTTCGTGCTCTTCGAGTTCGCCGTAGCGGCCTGTGCGCACCTTTGGGGTCTGGTTGGGTGGTGCGGATTTGGGCGGGGTCTCGAGTGAAGGCATGGGCTCTGTGTTCTGACGGCTGCGGGAGGCGAAAGTTTCGTGCGGGAGCGATCGTGATATTCCGGCAGGATGCACCGGGTTGCATAGTCCTCTTTATTTTCTCATCTTTACTGCATGGATTGGGAAAAGAAGCGTTCGCGGGAACTTTCGAACAGACAGGTGAAACCGTAGACTAGGAGGGTGACTCTAAGATTTGCGCCTGATGTTCGTGCCGTAGTGCTGACGATCAGCGATCGCTGTTCCCGTGGGGAACAGATGGATCTCTCGGGACCCGCGGTGTGCGAGCTGCTCGAAGATGCCGGGGTGGGGCAGGTGTTGAGCGAGATGCTGCCGGATGAGGTCGATCAGATTGCCGAGGCGTTGAGACGTAACGCGAAAGTTGTAGACCTGATTGTGACGACCGGGGGGACGGGGCTGGCGAAACGCGATGTGACGCCTGAAGCTACGAGGATGGTCTGTGAGCGGCTGGTCGATGGGTTATCGGAGCGCATGAGAGCCGACGGGCTGCTGCAGACGCCGCTGGCAGCGTTGAGCCGTGCAGTTTGCGGGACGCTGGGAGATGCGCTGATTGTGAATCTGCCGGGAAGTCCGTCGGGCGCGAGGAGTTCGCTCGCATCGATTCTGCCGGTGTTGCCCCATGCGCTGGACCTGCTGGCGGGGCGGACGGCTCATCATGCATCCCCAGAAAGCGATCAGCATGGAAGGGCTGACGGCAATTAGAATGAGAAGAACCCCGTGAAGATCTCTCCCGTTGCCCTTCTACATAAATTGAATGTCGTGATGCTTGCGGCACTGAAGCCGCTTGGCGTGTGGGGCATCGGCGCGCTGGCGGTGATCGACTCGGCGGCGATTCCTGTGCCGATCGATGCGCTGCTGATCGACTATGTGGTGCACGATAAGTCTCGATTTTTACTTTATTGCTTTATGGCGGCGGTGGGCTCTGCGATCGGCAGCCTGTTGCCGTACTACCTGGGTCGCGCGGGCGGGGAACTGTTTCTGCTGAAGCGAATCAATCGGCAGCGGTATGAGCAGATGCGGGACCGGTTTGAGAAGCAGGAGTTTCTCGCGATCATGATTCCGGCGATGATGCCTCCGCCGACGCCGGTGAAGCTGTTTGAGTTTGCGGCGGGCGTGTTCGAGATGAAGATGCTTTGGTTCTTCAGCGCGATCTGTCTCGGGAAGTTCATACGATTTTTGATCTGGGCCATTATCACGATTACGTATGGGCCTGCGATTCTGCATACGATTACGCGGGCGATACATCAACACCTTACGTATGTGCTGGGGTTCAGCGGCATTCTGATTGTCCTGCTGCTGGTGTATGTTCTGCGGAAGGTGTTTGACCGGCGGCGGGGAACGACGCTTCCGGTGGAAGAGAATTAGCGCGTTTTCAAATTAGCTAATGCTGGATGTGGCCGTCCATCTCCATGCGGACGATGCGGCGGTCGGCGTTGAGATAGACGGTTCCGGAGAGTGGGGGCTTTTCGCTGCCGGCTAGGAACGGTGTGTCGTAGAAGCGCAGATCACGGAAGGTGACGGTGGTGAGGCCTTCTTCGTTAGTGCCGATGTCGGTGACTACGGGATATTGCGACCAGTCGAGGTAGGCTTCGCCGAGCCAGCTGCGTTTGGCTACTAGAGTAGCGAGCCGGGTGGGCGGCTTATAGATGACGTCGGCCTGAGTGCTGGTGGTGACGACGCTGTTGAGAGTGTCAACTGTGGCTAGCTGGTAGAACTGCGGAGTCTCGGCGATGGTCTGCCAACGAAAAGGATTGATGGGGTAGGGGCTGGCGAAGGCACGTGAGATGGGTGCTCCGTTGTAGTCGGTGGATTGAGCGAGTTGGAGGGCCTTTGCGTGTTCGACCAAGCGCAGGGTCCAGAGGGCGACGATGGCGACGAGGGCGAAGATGGCCCAGCCTCGTCCGCGGAATGCTTGTTTACGTGCGCCTACTTCGCTGTTGACGAGCCCGAAGAGGGAGGGCGCGATAAGAGCCAGGAGCAGAAGGAGAAAGATGACGGGTTCGAAGATGAAGACGATGGAGCCGGCGTACCAGTGAGGGTTGAAGGGAAAGAAGGGGCGGAGGCCATAGTTGTTGGTCCAGTCGAGCAGGAGGTGGCTTAGCAGGGCGATGAGAGCAAAGCAGTAGAGCAGTCCCCAGCGGATGGGGGCGCGGTGGGGGGAGTGGGGTCGTCGTGGGGTCGAAAGGCAGGGCGGGGTCGGGTTGTTTTTGGGCTTCGTTGCGTCGGCTGCGCCAGCGGTGAAAGAGCCAGATGGCGCCTAGGATCAATGCAGCTTCGAACGGCAGACCGAGGAGGGTGTGGGTCCAGCCGCGATGATGCTGGAAGGCTGCGATGGGACCGCGAATGGCCCATAGGGTGTCGAGGTCGGGAGCTTCGGCGGCGAGGGTCATCGTAGCGGTGGCGTAGGCGGCCTTGCGATTGAATCCGGAGCGGGCGAGGACGGCGCCGGTCATGAGGTGGGTGATGGGTTCCATTTGCTTCCGATAGTAGCTTGTTTCGCGGCGATGTCCTGCCGGACGGGCCCACTGCGCGTGGAGCGGTCACTTCGTGACGTGTATACCGGTTTTGGCAGGATGACAGGCATGGGGGCCTCCCGCTGGTCGGCACAATCTTCCTCCGACCAACGGAAGGACCGTTGCTTCCATTCGACACGACAAGGTACACGAGTCACGAAGTGACCGCTCCACGCGCAGTGGGCCCGTCCGGCAGGACATGCTTGGTAGAATCGAAATAGACCATGCCTACCTTGACTGCGCTTTCGCCCGAGGTTCTTGCCAAGTACCAGCCTGTGATCGGGCTGGAGGTTCATGTTCAACTTTTGACGAATTCGAAGGCATTTTGCGGCTGCGTCAATAAATACGGTGGCGAGCCGAATACGCATTGCTGTCCGACCTGCCTCGGGCTGCCGGGGGCGTTGCCGGTGTTGAATCGCAGGGCCGTGGAGTTTGCCGTGCTGGCAGCGAAGGCGATCAACTGCGAGATTCGCGAGACGAGTATTTTTTCACGGAAGAACTATTTTTATCCGGATTCGCCCAAGGGATACCAGATCTCGCAGTTCGATAAGCCGATTGCGGAGCATGGATGGATTGAGGTGCCGGCGTTTGATGCGAGTGGCGCGGCTGTGACGAAGCGGATCGGTGTGACGCGCCTGCACATGGAAGAGGATGCGGGAAAGAGCATTCACGATGGGTTTGCGGATTCTGTGTCGAAGACGTACATCGATCTGAACCGGTGTGGGACGCCGCTGGTGGAGATTGTGAGTGAGCCTGATCTGCGCACGGCGGATGAGGTGTTTGAATACCTGACCAAGTTGAAGGAGATTCTGCTCTATACCGGCGTGAGCGATTGCAACATGGAAGAAGGCTCGCTGCGGTGTGATGCTAACGTCAGCGTGATGCTGAAGGGGGCGAAGGAGTATGGTACGAAGGCTGAGGTGAAGAACGTCAACAGCTTTCGGTACATTCGCGCGGCGGTAGAGTACGAGATCGAACGGCAGATTGGCGTGATTGCAGACGGTGGTCGGGTGGTGCAGGAGTCGCGGCTTTGGAATAACGCGGAGGGACGGACCTACTCGATGCGGAGTAAGGAGCAGGCGCATGACTACCGGTACTTTCCGGAGCCGGATTTGCCGCCGCTTGTCGTTGGAGCCGAGTGGCAGGCGGAGATTTTGAAGATGATGCCGGAGCTGCCGGAGGCTCGGCGGGCGCGAATGATTGCGGAGTATGAGATCTCGGCGCAGGACGCGGCTACGCTGACGGCGACGCGTGAGTTTGCGGACAGGTTTGAAGATGCGGCGAAGAAGGCGAAGAGTCCACGGCGTGTGGCATCGCTGCTGACGAGCGAGTTGACGATGCGGCTGCGGGCGGCGGGGCTGGAGTTGGAGCAGTCGCCGGTGTCGATGGCGGGTGTGGTGATGGCGGCGGACCTGGCAGAGTCGGGTGAGCTGTCGAGCAAGATGCTGAAGCAGCTGCTGGATATGGCGTTTGAGAGGAATGAAGATTTTCCTGTTGTGTACGAGCGGGAGAAGCCGCAGCAGATCTCGGATACGGGCGCGATCGAGGCGATGATCGATGAGGTGATTGCTGCAAATGCGAAACAGGTGGAACAGTATCGCGGGGGAAGAAGACTGTGGCCGCGTTCTTTGTCGGACAGGTGATGAAGCTGTCGAAGGGACAGGCAAATCCTGCGCTTCTGAATGAGCTGGTGACGAAGAAGCTGGATGCGTTGGGGTAATGTGCGCTTACGATACACGCCCTCTACTAAATGAAATTCTTCCAATCTTCGCGAAGGAGATTGAAGAACTGCTAAACAAGCGGAACGAACCGAAGTTAGCCGCTCAGATAATTTCGCTGGCGATAGTGGATCGTTGCAAGTGCGGTGAGGATTTTTGCGGTGCATTTTATGTCGAGCCTAAGCCAGCGGGAGCCTACGGTCCAGGCCATCGTAATGTGGAACTTGAACCCGAGAGTGGAATGATCATTCTTGATGTCGTCAATGATCGAATTATGCAGATTGAAGTTTTGTATCGTGATGAGGTGCGCCGGGCGATTCAGGTCGGCGATTCCGTAGCCTCAGTTTGACTTGCCAGTTTGAGTTGAATTAAGTTCTTGCGCACGCACGATGTAGGGTTTAATGGGCGGATGCATGTGCGTGGCCCTCTATCCAAAGATGTTTATCGTGGGGTGTGTGTGAGTATTCTGCTTGCTCTCTTTGGGTGCCGGAGCGATGCTCCGTACGTTGTGCCGGAGGAGCCGATGCCGGCGAACACCGTGATGCTGTCGCAGATGATGCGTGAACTTTCCGCTACGCCGGGATTCACGGACGCGATGCTCGCGCAGCTGGATAAGAACGGGAAGAAGGGCCCGGCGCTGATGACGCCAGCACTGGTGAAGCGGCTGCGTGAGTTGATTCTCGGGAAAGACTGGCAGGGACTGGATCGGTTTCCTGGTTGGACGATGCAGGCGATCAATCCCACGGTAAGAGTCGCGGGTCGCGTGGTTGCCAAGGATCAGAGTGTGACGGATCTCGCGGCCCAGCACCCCGGAATGCAGGTGGGTTCGGAATCGACAAAGAGCGCGGTGACTAAGAGCCAGATCAAGGACTATATCGATCTCGGTGAGTATGCGTTGGAGGCTGAGAAGGTGAGTCTGGATGCTCCATCGAAGCTGCCGAGTTTCACTACGGATGGCTTGGTGAGCGAACTTGGGGGCGGCGTGGTGAGAGGAGATGGCGCCAATCCAACGCTTGCGCCGATGCATGCTGAGAGTCAGCGGCTCGCGGATTTATTGAACCGGCTGAGTTTGAACGGGCTGAGTGATTATGCTCCTGTTACGGTTGCAATTGAAAGTCAGAGCGCGAAGACCCCGCAGGAGCTGGTAAAGGCGCTGATGACGACTGGGCATACGGTGGTGGTGGCGGATGCGCGGTACTTTGCCAACTTCGGGCACTTTCATTACAAGGGACAGGATGTGATGATGCCGTTCTGGGTGGACTCGCAGATTCGCGTGCCGGGGACGAGACGTTCACTGTTGGTTCCGGTGAGCCATGCTGAGTACGAGTGGGAGGTTCGCGGGCCGAAGGTGAATGCGAATGTAAGTTGGTACTTCGGCATCGATGGCAAAGCGGAGTTTCGCACGATGGATACGCAGGATCAATCATGGGTGCTGGGTCGCCATGCGCATGAGTATCGCGATGCGGATGCGGTGGAGGTGACGCGGCTGGTGGGGAAGATGTCGATTGCTTATATGCATCAGCATCTGGCTCGGCCTGAGCTTCCGTTTGGGGGGTACTATCCGCTGGGCGTGTGCCAGGACGGCGTTGCTGCGATTGAGAGGAAGATGACGGGGAAAGATACTCTGTTTCCCAATACTGCGGATGGAGCATTGTTTGATGATCGACGCGACGCGGAGGTCAATGAGCTGATCAAGGCAATTCCGAAGGACCGGGAGGAGGGGTGCCGGAGCCTGCGCGGATCTTCGGTTCGCTGCCGACTGCTGATTTGAACGCGATTACGATTCCGGGGTTGGCCGCCGATCTCGAGAGGGTGCATGCGGCCTGGCAGGATGGGTCGCTGGAGCGGACGCCCTCGTGGATTAGAAAAGTCACGCTGAGAGTTGTTGGTGTGGCAGCTTTAGGGATGCTGGCGGGAATAGTGGTTTGGCGAAGAAGGCGAAGTCGGTGACACTACTGTTCGAAGCGCGGTGAGGGCTTGATGATGCAACGTTGCGGTGGTCTTGAAGACTCTTAGTATGAGGAGGAACTCTATGACTACGAAGAAGGCAACGGCAAAGAGATCGGCGAGTAAGAAGACAGCTTCAAAGAAGACGGCTGCGAAGGAGGCTCCGGCAAAGAAGGCCGCAAAGAAGAGTTCGACGCGAAAGTACAGTCCTTCGGCCAGCAAGAATGTCGAGACTGAGATGCGCGAGATGAAGAAGGGTACGCTGAAGAGTGGTCGGAGCGGGAAGAAGGTGACCAATCCGAAGCAGGCGATTGCGATAGGTTTGTCAGAGGCCAGGAAGGCGGGGAAGAAGGTTCCGCCGTCGCCGAAGAAAGGGTAAGGATGACTGAGGTCGAGAGGTATCGCGCGATGCTGGAGGTCGCGTTGGAGGAGGCCCGCACAGGGCGGAGTGAGGGTGGTGTTCCGATCGGTGCGGCGTTGTTCGACGCGGAGGGCAAGCTACTGGCATCGGGAAGAAATCGTCGGGTGCAACAGGATGACCCGTCGGTGCATGGAGAGACCGATGCCTTTCGACGCGCGGGCAGGCAGCGGTCTTATAAGGACAAGGTGATGGTGACTACGCTTGCTCCTTGCTGGTATTGCAGCGGCCTGATCCGGCAGTTTGGAATTCGCACCCTGGTGGTAGGGGAGAGCAGAAACTTTTCTGGTGGAGTGGAGTGGCTGAAGGAGCATGGAGTAAAAGTGATCGATCTCGATTCGCAGGAGTGTTCGGATCTGTTGACCGCGTTTATCGCAGAGAAGCCTGAGGTTTGGAATGAGGACATCGGCGAAGAATAAGGGCTTTTATGGTGGTCGTTCTATGTCGAAGGGCGCTCTTTGATGTGGAATGATGAAGAGATGGGTATTGAGTCAGGCGGTGGATTCGGTTGCAAGCTCTGTGGCGAGCGCCACGTTTTGTCTTTGAGTTATAGCGTGAAGGCTCCTCTGGCAGTTGGTGCGATTCCGGCGGAAGAGTGGGATCAGCGGGTGGTTATTACTCACGATCAGTGCGTTGTTGATGGTAAGGATTTCTATCTACGCGGACGCATCCTGGTGCCGGTGATTGGGTTGGAGGAACCGTTTGTTTGGGGAATATGGGCCGAGGTAAGTCCGAAGAACTTTGTGCGGACCAATGAACGATGGACGGCTGCTGGGCGGGAGAGGGATCCGGCGTTTCCGGGTTGGCTGAACTCTCAGCTGCCGGTCTTCGGCGACACATTTAATCTCGAACTGAGTGTTCAAACGCAGCCGGTGGGGCAGAGGCCGCAGTTTGTCGTAGTCGATGCAGGTCATCCGCTGGCGATCGAACAGCGAGATGGGATCACACTCGAGCGGGTCGAAGAGATTGCTGTGATGATGATGCATCCGGCGAATCGCTAGATCAAGCTGCTCGGCCTTTGCCGACTGCAAACCACGCCATCCCGCAGAAGATGTAGGCAAGGTAAAAGTAAGGGAGCCAGTTGTAAGGGCTTGCGGGGACGGGGTAGAGGGTTCCGGCTAATGCGAGCACGATGGCGAGTGTAGTTGCGGCGGAGAGGATCAGCGGAGGGTTGGTGAGGCGGTTGTTGCGCTTGAGGTAGAGAGGGAGCGCTATGGCGGCGAGACCGTAGGTGGTGAGGAAGCCGTAGACGGCGAGGGAGCCCATCCAGCCATAGATGTCGGTGCCTGCGATGCCGCGGAGAGCGAGGATCGTTACAGGGAGCGCGGTGAGGATACCGGCGACGAGGACCGCTGAGCCCGGGGTGGCGTTCTTGTGGTGGGCGACAGATAGGCGGCGGTGGACGAGGCCGTTGTGGCCCATGCGCATGAGGACGCGAGCAGCTGCGGTGATGCAGGCCAGGGTGCAGGCGAACATGCTGACGAGAGCGCCGAGGTCGATGAATGGACCGAGGGGGTGACGCCGGCGAGGTTGGCGAGCACACGCATGGGGGCAGTGGATTCGCCGAGGTTCTGGTGGGCGGTGTGCATGCCGAGGGTTTCGAGGTAGGCGCAGAGGATGAAGAAGAGGCCTGTAAAGACGGCGCTCTGGATGACGGCGCGGGGGATGGTGCGGAGCGGGTTAGAGGCTTCGGCTCCGAGGGTGGTAGCGCTCTCGAAGCCTACGAAGCTGAAGAGGGCGAGGACGACGCCGAGACGAACTGCGGAGGGAGTGACGCCTTGGAGGTGGAGTTGGGCGTGGTCGATGTGAAGGCCATTGCGCCAGAGCAGGAGCGCGAGCACGATGGCGATCAGTGCGACGGAGGTGGCTTCGATCCAGAGCATGAGGCGGGCAGAGACTTGTACGTCGCGGTAGGCGATGAAGGTGGAGACGCCGACGCAGAGTAATGCCAGCAGGAAGGTTGGGGCCGACTTACCGGTGATCGAGAGGAGGAAGACGTTGGCGTAGTTGATGAACCCTCCGGCAACGGAGGCTCCTGTGGCGATGTAGGCGAGCAGGAGTGCCCAACCGGCGATGCCGCTGATGGCTGGTGGGAGCGAGGAGGTTGCGTAGGTGTAGAGCGAGCCTGAGCAGGAGGTGTAGCGGGCGAAGCGGCTGATACAGAGGGCGATGAGGAGGATGGCAGCGGTGGCGAAGAGATAAGCGAGCCAGGTTCCGCTCCCTGCTAGGACGAAGACCAGCGGGATGGTCATGGTCGGCGTGGTTGTGGGAGCGATGGTGGAGATGGATTGGGCGAGGGTCTCCATCGGCGAGAGGATGTTCGCGCGCAGACCGGGAGCAGGAGCGAGGGAGGCTTCGGATTCGGCTACGGTTTGCTCCATTGTGTTTGACCCTTCTTGCGTCGATGGGAACGGAGATGCGGATGCTGAAGCGTTGCCGGATGTCGGAGGCAGAGCTGCTTGTGGTTGGAACGATGACGTGGAGTTAGACCGAGGATAGCTGAAGTTTGCTGGAGCGCGAAGCGGTATCTTGCGTGGGGGCCGATGATGGGGAGTCTGCCGTAATTGAACTCGCAGATCGGTTTGCAGGAGGAGGCGAGCTCGTTGCTTCGATGGAACTCTTCAGAAGAGCGAGACGGAGATCTTCAAAGTTTCAAATTAGGTGTAAGCTATCGGGCGGGACCCCACACATAAAACCTATGAGGTACGACCATGAAGGCGTTCGCACGTTGTTTCGTCGCTTTGGTACTCACTGCTATGCCGGTCAGCGGACTAGCTCAACAGTATTACAGTCATGTCGGAGTCACTCGGGCCGTGAAGCTTCGGATATTGCCGGGAAAGACCAAGGAGTTTTACGAGGCGTTTGCTTATGCACCTAAGGTCTTTGAGGCCGAAAAAGCGGCCGGCATCATCCTTGGATACGAGATTCTCACTTCGGTGAACTTCGAGGGGCCGGAGAAGTGGGACGTGATGTACGTGATTCATTTCAAAAATATGGCCATACTGGATACGTCCGCGGATCTGGCCGAACCGATTGTTGCCAAGGTGTATGGTTCGCCCGAGAAGAGAGCGGAGGTGCTCACGATGAGGGCGGAGAGCACGGAGGTTGTCTCGAGCGAACTGGTTCGCGAGATTCAACTGAAGCCGTTGCCATAAACCGAAGCCTGGAGCGCCTGCGCGGCTACTTCTTGTCTGACGACGAGGAAGAGGCTGCTGCAGGCGCTGCCGCTGGGGCGGAGGGAGCCGTGGCCGGAGAGCCGCTGCCGCCCGAGGAGTTGGAGTCGGCGCTGGACTTTGAACCACCAGACTTGGAATCGCCGGACTTGGAATCGCCAGATTTCGAATCGGCTGACTTCGCGTTGCCGGCGCTTGATCCTGAACCGTTGCCATCGCTCGAGGACTTCGGTTTGGCGTTGCCGTAGCCGTCGGCGTACCAGCCGCCGCCTTTGAAGCTGACGGCGGGCGCGGAGATGACCCGCTCCAGGTGGCCGCTGCAGTGGGGGCAGACGGTGATCTCGGGGTCGGAGAACTTCTGAATCTTTTCAGTGTGCTTGTGGCAGGTGGTGCATTCGTATTCGTAGAGCGGCATGGCTTCTTTCTCTGTTTCTTACTTATTGGGATGCGGGACGAGGCTTGAAGATGCGCTTTCAGGCCTCGTTCGGTGATGGAACGTTAAAGTTTGCCTAGTTCGATGAGTCGAACGCTGGCGATGGCTTCTACTTTGCGCAGGGCGTCGACGGCTGCGGTGGCGGAGGCGGCTTTGGGAACATCGATCTGGACGACGGCGAGCGCCTGGCCGTGGGGTACGCGCTGGCTGTGAGTGGAGTGGGCGCGGCCCAAAGCGAAGTTGGCGATGTTGACCGAGTGTTCACCGAGAATCGTGCCGATGCGACCGACTACGCCGGGGACGTCGTGGTTGCGAATGGCGACGAGGGTGCCGTGGAGGGGGCTTCGATGTCGATGCCGTCGTAACTGAGCAAGCGGGGCGAGTTGCCGTGTAGGACGGTGGCGGAGGCGCTGGCGTCGCCATCGGAGGAGTGGAGGACGATCTTGAGGACCGAACCTGCGCCGCCGACGGTGAATTCTCTTTTGTCTTCCTGGATTCGGATGCCGCGTTCGGCTGCGATGGCGGCGGCGTTGATGCGGTTGGCGGTGCTGCCGCCGTCGGCGCCGCTGAAGATTCCTGCGATGGCGGCGTTGCGGATGAGGTCGGTTTTACCGGCGGCGATGCGACCTGTGTAGGAGATCTGGATGTTTTCGAGGTTGCCCGGGGTGGCGTGGGCGAGGAAGTAGCCGAGACGTTCGGCCATCTCGATGTAGGGAGCAATCTCTTTGTACTCTTCGTGCGAGAGCGAGGGGAGGTTGACGGCGTTCTGGACGACGCCGAGCTTGAGGTAGTCGCGGACCTGCATGGCGAGCTGAATGCCGATGGCCTCCTGAGCTTCGTCGGTTGCGCCTGCGATGTGCGGGGAGAGGAGGACGTTGTCGAGATTGTAGAAGGGCGACTCTTTGAGGGGCTCCTGGTGGAAGACGTCTAGTGCGGCGCCACCGACGTGGCCGGATTTGATGGCGTCGGCGAGGGCTTGCTCGACGATGAGTTCGCCGCGGGCGCAGTTGATGATGCGGATGCCCTTCTTCATGATCTTGATGGAGGTTGCGTTGATGAGGCCTTCGGTCTGGGTGGTAAGGCCGACGTGGAGGGTGAGGTAGTCGGAGGATTTGAAGATGTCGTCGATGGGGACGAGGGTGACGTTGTTCTCGCGGGCGATGACGGGGGCGACGAAGGGGTCGTATCCGAGGATGGTCATGCCGAAGCTGGCGGCGCGGCGGGCGACTTCAAGGCCGATGCGGCCAAGGCCTACGATGCCGAGGGTTTTGCCGCGGAGTTCCTGGCCCTGGAGGGATTTTTGTCCCACTTGGCCTGGTGCATAGTGGTGTTGGCGCGCGGGATGGAGCGGGCGAGCGAGATCATGAGGCCGAGGGTGAGTTCGGCGACGGCGACGGCGTTGGCGCCGGGGGTGTTCATGACGACGATGCCGCGATGGGTGGCGGCGTCGGTGTCGATGTTGTCGACGCCTACGCCGGCGCGGCCGATGACGCGTAGCTTGGGGGCGGACTCGAGGAGCTTGGCATCGGCCTGGACGGCGGAGCGGACTACGAGGGCGTCGGCGTCGGTTAGTTCGGCGGCTAGTCCGTTTTTGATCTGGTCTGGGGTGACGATCTGCCAGCCGGGTTCTTGTTGGAAGACTGCGAGTGTGGCGGGAGAGACTTTTTCGGCGAGAACGATCTTCAAAATTGACCTCTGCGTTCGGTGTCTGTTCACTGCGACTGGTGTTGAAGGGGTACCCCCTCCCCCATACCCACTCACAAGTTATTTGTTTTCATTTAGATGGCGAAAAGGTGGTTTGCTAAATTATTCTATCTAAATGGGTTACGGCTAAATATTTCCAACGAAATGAGTTAGGGCCATCTACCCCACGGATTGGGCGGGTAGGGCTGCTTTTTCTGTACTTCCCTCTATTTTACGGGATTGGAGGAAACTAATGCGCCACGTTCATGTTGTTGTTTGATCTGGGTTTAGGGCGATCGGGGGCTTGACACGTTTTTGTGTGGCCTGAAGTGTCCTGCCGGACGGGCCCACTGCGCGTGGGGCGGTCACTTCGTGACGGGTGATTGCTTCGCCGGCGCTCCCGCTGGTCGCGAGCCATCTCTCGCGCCGACCAACGGGAGGACTGTCGCATATCGCTTACCGAGACCGGTATACCCGTCACGAAGTGACCGCCCCACGCGCAGTGGGCCCGTCCGGCAGGACATGATCTTCTAAATAAAGAAGTGGGGGACGAAGGAGCTCAAATTGTCGGTGATGGGGTTGAAGGATTCGCGAACGCCGAGGCCGCAGCAGTCCTGGTCGATCATCCACAGGCCGAGGACGGTGTGGCGATGGTCGAAGATCGCATCGGGCGCGAGGGCCTGGATGATTTGTTTGCCGTTGTAGGGGCCAGGGGTGGTGGCGATGGTTGTGCCTTCGCGGACGAGGGTGATGTTGGCGCCTTCGCGGGACATGAGCGGCTTGCGGACGTAGTTTCGTAGATTGGCGACGCTACGGTCTTCGGCGAAGTGGGATTCGAGGAGGAGGTCGTGGTTGGGGTAGAGCTGCCAGAGGATGGGCAGGATGCCCTTGTTGGAGAAGAGCATCTTCCAGATGGGCTCGATCCAGCGGGTGCTGGGGTAGGTGTCGATGGCGTGAGGACCGAACTCCTCCTGGAGCATGGCCTCCCAGGGGTAGAGCTTGAAGATGGAGAACATGGGGTGTTCGTCGGGGTCGAGGAAGAGCTGCTGCTCGTCATTCCAGCCGATCTCGTTCATGAACATCTGAAGGGTTTCGAGACCGGCCTGTTGCGCGGTGTCGCGGAGGTAGGTGATGGTGAGCTGGTCTTCGGGGTTGTCGAGTGCGGCGAAGTAGATCGGCTTCGAGAGGTAGGGGTCGATGTCATGCCACTTGGCGATGAGCTTTTCGTGGATGGAGTTGAACTGGTCGGGCTTGGCGGAGACGAGCGATGATGGCATGTCTTTGAGCCAGTGCCACTGAACGACGGCGGCTTCGAGGAGTGAGGTGGGAGTGTCGGCGTTGTACTCGAGGAGCTTGGGGGCGTTGCCGGATTGTGCGCCGGCCCAGCTTAGGTCGAAGCGGCCGTAGAGGGCCGGTGGCTCGTTGTTCCAGGCCCACTCGATGGCTTCGATGGCGAAGGCGGGGACGTCGAGTTCGGCGTAACGCTTCTCGTCGATGATGTGTTGGGCGGCGGCTAGGCACATCTCTTGCAGCTTGTTGCCGGCGGCCTCGAGGGTGTCGATCTCGGCGGCGGTGAAGCTGTAGGCGGCGGACTCGTCCCAGTAGGGCGTGCCGTTTTCGAGGGTGTGGAAGGTGAGGCCGACGGACTCGACTTTTTGTTGCCAGACGTCGCGGGGGTTAGGGTGATGCGCTGCATGAGTCTCCTGAGGTCGATGATTCGTCGCTGCTGTTTATTCGCCGGCGCTGCCACCGTGGGCTCCGCCTTCGCCGCCGCTGCTGCTGTGACTTCCGCCCTCGGAGAAGCTGCGGCCGAAGCCACCTCGGATGGTTACACCGGAGCGGTTGGCGTAGCTGCGACCGGCTACAGGGACGTAGCCTCCGCCGCCGACTACGCTGCCGAGTCCGTAGCCTCCCCAGCCGCCGTAGTAGTAGCGGTAGGGAATAAGGAGGGGAGGAAGCCGCCGTGGCCGTCGGGGCGCTGTTGCTGGATGCCTTGCTGGTCAGCGGGGAGATTGGCGCAGAGGCTGTCATCGACGACGCGGTTTTGTTCGTCGACACACCGCTGCATCTCGGGTTTTTGGCAGCCGGCGAGCATGGAGAGGGCGGCTGCAGCGAGGAGTGGGGCGGCGACTTGCGAGGAGCGCTTCATGGAGGGAGTGTGCTGAGACAGGTTATCAGTCACATGGTGGAGCTGGAAGGAATTTTGATTTGCTCAAGTCACAGTTGATTCGGGCGGTCGAAGAGCGAGACGACGGAACCACCTCGACGGCCCTTCCCGAGTTCTGAAACAGGCACACAGAACGTTTAGACTGGCTCACGCGAATGGGAAACGGTAGGAGAGCCCGACGATGACACCCAGCAAACTCAATAAGGCGCGAGTCGCAGATCTGCACGCGATGACGAATGGATATGTCGAACGCGGGGATATTCCGGGCATCGTGACGCTGATTGCTTGTGGCGAAGAGGTCGATGTTGATGTGATCGGCACAATGACTGTTGATGGAGCGAAGCCGATGAGGCGCGATACGATCTTCCGGATTGCGTCGATCACGAAGCCGGTTGCCGCGGCCGCAACTATGATTCTGGTCGACGATGGGAAGCTTCGGCTGGAGGATTCTGTGGAACGGTGGTTGCCTGAGCTTGCGAATCGCAGGGTGCTCCGTCGCATGGATTCAGCACCCGACGACACGGCGCCTGCGAAACGCTCGATCACGGTGAGGGACGTGCTGAACTCTACCTTCGGCTTTGGCAGCGTGATGGCGAGACCGGGCACGTATTGGATTCAGGAACTGATTCGCGATGGGCATCTTGGGGGCGATGGGCCGCCTCATCCGTCGTTGGCGCCCGGAATGGACGAGTGGATGCGCAGGCTGAGCGAGTTGCCGCTGATGTATCAGCCGGGCGAGCGGTGGCTCTATAACACCAGCTGCGATGTGATGGGCGTTCTGGTGGCGCGTGTTTCGGGGAGGTCGTTTGATGCGTTTCTTCGCGAGCGGCTGTTCGATCCGCTGGGCATGAAGGACACGGGGTTCAGCGTTCCGGCGTCGAAGCTCGATCGGTTGCCGGGGGTGTATGTGTTCAATCACGAGAGCAGGAAGTTGGAGGAGTTCGACACGGTAGGGGATAGTGAGTACAGTCGGCCGCCGGCGTTTGAATCGGGTGCGGGTGGGCTGGTATCGACTGTCGACGACTACTACGCTTTCTGCCGGATGATGTTGAACAAGGGTGTGTGGGGTCGAGAGCGTGTGCTGACGGAGGCGTCCGTTGAGGCGATGACGAAAGATCAACTTTCGCCGCAACAGAGAGAGGGTGCGGAGTTGTTCTTCGGCAATCACAGCAGTTGGGGCTTCGGGATGGCAGTGAGCCTTCGACGCGAGAAACCCTGGATGGTGCCGGGAAGATTCGGCTGGGACGGGGGCTTTGGGACTTCGGCTTATTCGGATCCGGCGAATGACTTGATTGGCATTCTGATGACGCAGCGCATGATGGATTCGCCGGAGCCTCCGGCGGTGTTCACGGACTTCTGGGCGGGTGCGTACCGAACGTTAGAAGAACAGTGGCATTAGCGTGAATGTCGGGCGCTTGTTATGAGGCAGATCCTGCGGATCGAGGTCCCGGCTGTGCAGTAGGGTTAGAGAAGAAGCAAGTTCGGACGTCCGACTCGGGACTTGCCCACTTCTCACGAAACAATTTGACACCCAACAGTTGGCGGTCTTGCAAATGTCACGATTCGATGAATTCGTGGCGCCGCGATCATGTGTTGCGGATTTCCGCCGATACCGGAGACAGGACGAGGGAACGATGCGGTACTTAAAAGTTTGCGGAATCTTACTTGTGGCAACGATCGTAGTCAGCGGTAGTACGAGCATGGCACGGGCAGCTGAGATTCAGCAGCCTGTGGTTTCACGCATTTCGCCGAACTATCCGGCGGTTGCGCGGCGCATGCGCGTGGAGGGCCCGGTTGTGGTCGAGCTGACAGCGATGCCGGATGGATCGGTGAAGAACGTTCACGCGGTGTCAGGGCATCCGTTGCTGATGCAGGCGGCTGAAGACTGCGTGTCGCATTGGCGGTTTTTGCCGATGGCAAAGGCCGAGCATGGAACGGTATCGGTTATCTTTTCGTTGAGCGAGTGAAGAGAAAAGGCCAAGTGCTTTGAGCTGGAGGGTGCAGCGCGAGTAACCGAGATCGTTTCGCGTGCCCCACCGTTCCGCGAGGAGTGTTGGGGCACGCGAGATGGCTACTTTGCGTGTTCGGCGAAGAAGGTTTGGGCGGCGATTAGGCCTTTGCCGAAGGTGAAGTTGGGGGCGGGGAATTTGGTTTTGTGGATGACTTGTTCGAGGGCACCGATGATGGCGATGGTGTCCATGTAGTCGAAGAAGCCGATGTGGGCGATGCGGAAGAGTTGGCCCTTCATCTCGCCCTGGCCGTCGGTGACGATGGCGCCGAACTGAGATTTGAGACCTTTGACCAGCGTGCCGGAGTCGGTGCCTTCGGGGGCTACGATGGCGGTTGCGGCTGCGGCTTCGTTGCCTGCGGGAGCGAAGAGTTTGAGGCCGAGTGCGGTGGCTGCGGCGCGAGTCATGGCGGCGCAGGTGATCGCGTTGTCGACTAACTTCTTGCGGCCTTCTGCGAGGTCGCCTTCGGGTTTTTCGGGTGTAGCGGCTTGAGCGGCGATGTAGTTCAACGCTGCGCCCAGGGCTGCGATGAGCGCTACTGACGGCGTGTAGGCGGACTCGCCCTTGGCGGCGTTCTTGCGCTCCTTGCGGAGGTCGAAGTAGTAGCGTGGGTTGTAGGTGGCCTCCATGCGATCCCAGGCGCGGGCGCTGACGGCGAGGTAGCTGAGGCCGGGGGAATCATGACGGCCTTCTGCGAGCCGCCGATGAGGACGTCGATGCCCCAGCCGTCCATGTCGAGGTGCGAGGTGCCGAGGCCGGTGATGCCGTCGACGATGAGGAGGGCTTCGGATTTTTCCTGCTTGAGGAGCTTGGCGATGGCCTCGATGTCGTGGCGGACGCCGGTGGAGGACTCGGTGGCCTGGACGAAGACGGCGCGGGTTTCGAGGTGGAGATTCGCTTTGATCTCGTCGAGGGAGAAGGTGCTGCCGTAGGGGGCGCTGACGACGTCGACGTGGCAGCCGAAGGCTTTGGTGATGCCGGTCCAGCGCTCGCCGAACTTGCCGGCGGTCAGAACCAGAACGCGATCTCCCGGTGACGTCAGGTTGGAGACTGCGGCTTCCATCGCGCCGGAGCCGCTGCTTGAGAGGATGATGACGTCGTTTTTGGTGCCGACAAACTCTTTGAGCTGGGAGAGGACGCGGGTGTACATCGCGCGAAACTCGGGAGTGCGGTGGTGGATATCGGCCGCAGCCATGGCGAACTGGGCGGCGGGGAGGAGAGGGGTCGGACCAGGAGTGAAGAGGCGCGTTTTGCGAATCATGGGTTTATTGTAGCGGGGTCCTGCCGGACGGGCCTCCTGCGCGGAGGGCGGTCACTTCGTGACTTGTATACCTTGTCTTGGCTGGTGAGAGGCATGGGGCCTCGCGTTGCTCGGCGTACTTATAATTAGAGATTGATTTGATGAGATGAGGGAATGATGACGATTGGCGAGAAGATTCAGACGGATATTGTGGTGGCGATGAAGGCGAAGGATGAGCATAAGCTGACGACGCTGCGGATGGTGAAGTCGTCGCTGAAGAATAAAGAGATCGATAAGCGCGAGAAGCTGACGGATGCGGAGGAGCAACAGATTTTGACGACGCTGATCAAGCAGCGGAGGGAGTCGGTGGAGTCGTTTACCAAGGGTGGACGGACGGAGCTGGCGGCGAAGGAGCAGGCGGAGATCGGGATGATCGAGGGCTATCTGCCGCAGGCCGCGGAGGAGGACGTGATTCGCGCGGTGGTGCGGGGCGCGATTCATACGATGTCTGAGGGCGGAAGCAGACCGACGCCAAAGGAGATGGGTACGGTGATGAATGTAGTCAAACAGCGAATTCTGGCGGATGGGTTGCGTGCGGATGGGAAGCTGGTGAGCGAGATTGTGAAGGCGGAGCTGGCGAAGTAGTTGCATGAGGCTGGGTGCGCGGTTGGAGGTCAGGTAGGGTCGGTAGGGCTGAGCTCCTGGTTGATCGCGCGAACGGTTACACAAGCTGTGACGGCAAAGTTCTTGTCCAGGAGCTTATCCTTCGATGTCGACTCCTTCTTTCAAATCAGTTGAACCGGAAGAGACCCTGTCGCTGCGGATGCCGGCGAAAGCAGTAAGAGCCCAGGGCGTTATCGCCTGGTCAAGCCTCTTCTTCGTGCTTCTGCAAAGCGTCTGCAGCTTCTTTGTCGCTCTGGATGGTCTGCGTGTCGTGATTGGAGTAGCGGCTTTGGCCTCCATCACACAGGCCGGGATAACCTGGGACAAAGTCCACACCGACTGGATTCGCGTGCCCATGATTGCGTTTGCCCTGATGGGTGCGCTGCTGAACCTGACGATTCTGCGGCGTGTTCGGTATCTCCGCAGACGCTCGTCGTCGCTCTGGCGTCAAAGACCTCTGACGCCGCGCAAGATTCGACTCGAGCGGATCCAGCTGGTTTTATCTCTGGTCACGCTGGCTCTTATAGCAATTGAAGAGCTGACTCACTTTCATACGTTTCATCGGATGTAATCTTCGATTGCGTGCGGTGGGCGGCTGTATCTTCGCGACCAGTTGAACTTCCGCGCTGCGATGATGGCGCAGCCTGGCGGATTGGATGTGAGCGGAGGGGAAGCTCTGGTGAGCGATATCGTGAAGGGCGAGCTTGGCAAAATGATCAGGCGCTTCGAGTGGAGATTTCTGAATTGCGTGGCCGATGCCGGCCAGTGTATAGTCCTCGGCCATCGAGGTAACAACTATGCGAAAGATTCTGTGCGCGTTAGCACTGTTAGCGTTTGCAACGCCTCTGCTGGCTAGTGATCCCTTCGTTGGGACATGGACGCTCAACTCGGCAAAGACGAAGTATACGACCGGTACCGCAGCAAAGAGCGTGACGCTTGTGATTGAAGAGCAAGGCGACAGTCTTCAGGTGACTGGTACTGGCACGACCGGTGATGGCTCGCCGATATCGGTGAAATATACGGTTCCGATCAAGGGCGGGGTGGGGACAGTACAGCAGGGCGACTTCGACGGCGTCAACTCAAAGCTGGTCAGCTCTCACAGTCGCCTCAACACCTTCACGAAAGCCGGAAAAGAGCTCAGGACACGGCACGCGGTTGTTTCGGCAGACGGTAAGACGCTTTCGACCACCGTCAAGGGAACTGGTGCGGACGGGAAGCCGGTGGCCGGGGTGGACGTTTACGACAAACAGTAGCGTGGCGGTTGCAGTTATCGAAGCTTCGATGCCCTGTGGAAGATCTTGAAGCGTTAGGTGTGAATCTGCGTGGATGCTGAGATCAACAAGGTTTGGGGGTCCTGAGTGCTAGCCATTCAGGAATTGCGACTTGTGCCGGGCTAATGGCGCGAAGTGGTCCAGTTGAACTCGGTGCCGGCGATGATGGTGCGGCCTTGCAGGGGGACTTGTGGGATCTCGTGGTAGCCGGTGTTGCTGAGGTTGAGCAGGCGCAGGTAGGGGCGGACGTGGCCGGTGTTGCGGGCGAGGGCGACGTCCCAGAGTGGGTAGGCGGTGTGCTGGGTTCGCTGGACGATGTTGACCTGGGTGTGGGCGTTGATCTGGTGGCCGATGCTGCCTGGGAGGGTTCCGTTCCAGGCGAAGATGGCGTTTTGCGCGGCGTAGTTGTAGGCGTACTCGGAGATGAGGTTGGCGGGTGGGGACGCGGCGTGGGCGGCGGTGTAGCTGAACTGTAGTTGCTGCGTGGTGGTGAGGCGGAGACGGAGGGTGGTCTCGGCTCCGGTGATGTTGAGGTTCTGGATGTTGACGGCCTGGTAGGGCTCGGCGAAGGTGAGGGCTGGGGTGGCGAGGGCTAGTTTGGAGTAGTCGATGGTGTTTTTTTGCTGGAGACGGAAGCCGGTTGCGGTGAGGGTGAGGCGGCCGTTGTTGGGAGTCCAGTCGAGGCCGGCTTCGTAGCTCCAGGAGGACTCGGGTTTGAGGTTGGGATTGCCGATGGTGGTGGGGTCGGCGTAGTAGAGATCAACGTAGGTAGGGAGGCGGAAGCCGTGGCCGGCGGAGGCGCGAAGACGCGTGGTGTGGGTGAGGGTGTAGGCGGCGGCGATGCTGGGAGAGAAGACGTTGCCGTTGCTGGAGAGGAGTTCGTCGCGTGCTCCGAGGGAGAGGGAGAAGCGGCCGAGGGCGCGGAGGTTGAGGTTGGCGTAGCCTGCGCCCTGATTGCGGGCGTGCTGACCGAGCGAGTTGGAGTGGATGGAGTCGCCATCGGCTTCGAGGCCGTAGGAGAGGGTGATGTTGGGGGTTAGAGTGTCGGCGCGGCGGAGGGCGGCCTCGTAGCTGGTGGTGATGTGGTTGTTTTCGTAGATCTGGGGCTGGTCGGCGAAGAGGACAAAGATGTCGGAGTGGCGGCGGTAACCGAAGCTGGCGGCGGTGCGTTGGCCGAGCTGCTGCTGGATGCTGGCGAACCAGCCTTTGGTGCGCTCCCAGGAGTCGTAGGGGCCGTAGAAGAGGTTGGCTCCGTAGGGGCGGTCGCTGGCGGCGAGGAGGATGTCGGTGGTGCCGGGCTTTAGGGTGAGCCAGGTCTCGGAGGCGAGGGCGTTGCTCGAGTAGTTGCGGTCGGGGATGAAGCCATCGGAGGTGTCGCGGCTACCGGTGAGCTGGGTGGCGATGGGGCCCTGGGTGTAGGAGGCTCGGAGGTGCTGCTCGATGGAGGAGTAGCTGCCGCCGCCTGCGCTGCCGATGATGGTGAGGCCGGGGGTGGGGGCTGGGTGAGGAGGTTGACTGCGCCGCCAATGGCGCCGGAGCCATAGAAGGTGCTGCCGGAGCCGTGGAGGATGTCGATGCGGGTGACAGCGTCGAGGGGGATGGGGATGTCGAGGTTGAGGTGACCGGTTTCGGGGTCGTTGATGCGGAGGCCGTTGAGGAGAATGAGTGCCTGCTCGAAGGTGGTGCCGCGGAGGGAGAGGTCGGCCTGGACGCCGTTGGCCGCGCGAGCCTGGAGGTTGAGGGAGGTGTCCTGGCGCAGGAGGTCTACGACGCTGTTTGAGAGGAGGGGCTGGTCGCGTGGGGAGATGAGGTTGACGGAGCGGTCGCTCTCGGCGAGGGGGAGGGGTTCGAGCGTGGTGGTGACCGTGATGCTTTCGGCGATGGGGGTAATTCTTTTGGGGGAAGTGGTTGCGTCAGTCGATTGATGGGGCTGCTGGGCCACGGCGGCGCTCAGAGAGATAACGCAGAGTGTCAGGAAGGCTGATTGATTTTTCATAGATGTTGCGAGTTTGTCTGTAACCATGATGCGTCGGGATGAGGGCGGAGAGCAGGTAGTTTTGTTTTGTTATAAATAGTTGAGCGTGTAAAGCAATAGGCGAGGTTGTGATGCGGATTGAGGCTTTTTTGCGGCAGAGTCCCGTGTTTCAGGCCAGCCGGATTGCGCGGAGAATGGATGCTTCGCTCAATCGTGTGCTCGAAGATGAGGAGGTGACCGCGTTTGAGGCGTTGGTGCTTGCGGCGATCTTCTTCGAGAAGCGTGGGCAGATCAAGCCGTCGGCGCTGGCGGAGGCGTTTGAGACTACGCGAAGCAATGTGAGTCATTGCATCTCGTCGCTTGAGGCGAAGGGGCTGGTGGAGCGGAGGATCGATCCGGAAGATGCGCGGGCCGTGCAGTTGCTGCTCAAGCCGCTGGGGAAGAGGCGAGCGGTCAGGGTGATGGGTATTCTGGATCGAATGCAGCGGCGATTTGAGGATGGTGTGGGACCGCAGAAGCTGGAAACGATGTTGACGCAGATGGCGGCGGTGGAGAAGCTTTGTGCGCGGATAGCTGCTGCCGGACGTTAAGCTTATTTCTAAGTTGAATAATTTGAAACGGACCAGTATGAATCGAGTGTCCGATGAATTTAGGAGAGAGACAAATGATTGCCAAGACATTGTGGACGAAGGAGATGGAATTTGAGGGTCGCTCGGAAAGTGGCCATAGCATCGTTTTCGATGCCGGCGACCGGCACGCCAACGGTCCTTCACCAATGGAGGCGGTGCTGATGGCCCTTTGCGGTTGCACATCCGTCGACGTTGTTTCGATCCTCAAAAAGAAGCGCGAGCCCCTGACCAGCCTTACTGTGTCTGCAACCGCGGAACAGTCCGCTGCGCCGCCCCGGGTGTTTACAAGGATCATGCTGACTTACCGGATTGGCGGTGCTGTCTCAAAGAAGGCTGCCGAAGACGCGGTGGAACTCTCGAAGAATAAGTACTGTTCGGTCTCGAAGATGCTGGAAAAGGCCGCCCAGATCGACTTCAGGATCGAATACGCGAACGACTCCAGCGTGGACGTCTCGAGCAAATAGGTTATTCGCGGATAATTTTGACGAAGACGCCGTCGGGGAGAGTGGCGCCGCCGAGGATGTGGACTACGCCGTCTTTGGTGAAGCCGCGGAGCATGGTGTCGGCTTTGGCGTAGGGGTTGGGCGGGGCTTCTGACTTGGCGGGGTAGGGTGTGGCCTTGATGATCGGCGGGGCGGTGGGCTGGGTGGGGGAGTTCGAGCCGGTGGCTGGGCCTCGACGCATTCCGCGGTCCATGGCTTCGTTCGCGAGACGGTCGGCGTCTTTGTTTTTGTGGCGGAGGGCGTGGGTGATCTCGAAGCCTTCGAGTTTGGCGATGCGGCGCCTGGCCTCTTCGTAGAGGGGCTTGAGGTCGGGGCTCTTGACCTGATATTTGCCCTGGATCTGCTTGACCATCAGCTCGGAGTCCGAGACGACCCGGAGGCGGGAGTGGTGATGGTCGATGGCGTATTGCAGGCAGCCGAGTAGGCCGGAGTATTCGGCGTAGTTGTTGGTGCGCATGCCGAGGAATTCGGAGAGTTCGGCGAGGACGTTGCCTTTGTCGTCCTGAATGAGGGCGCCGTAGCCGGAGGGGCCGGGGTTGCCGCGGGCTCCGCCGTCGCAGTGGGCGTTGATCCAGTCTGTTTTTTTGTGGCGGTCGGACTGGAGGTGGAGGCTTCGGAGAAGAGGCTGGGGACGGCGGTCGGACGGGGAGGCATTGGGTGAGTTTACCGGATCGTGGTGGTGCGTGACTTCGGCGAGGTTGTTGGATTGTGGTTGGAATGACGCTGAGGCGGATACGAAATACGGGGTCTCTCCACTGCGGCGGCAAAGTACGCCGCCTTCGGTCGAGATGACGAATATTTGTCGCGAGGCCGAATATTTGTCGGGAGGGCGAATATTTGTGGGGAGGGCGAATATTTGTCGAGATGACGAGCGTTATCTATAACGAGCGTCATCTGAAGGTTTTCGGCTGCCCCTTTTGTGGGATCTGGTGATGCTCACCTTTTGGAAGTTCGTGGGTCTATCGGGGTGTAGTCCGATTTCCTGACTCCGGAGTCAGAACGATGAATGCAGACGTTGCTGGGTTGAATCCTGGCGGGGAGTTGTCTTCTCCGCTCGCTGTGGGGCTCCGAAAACGGCATATTAGCCCGTTTGCCAGGGGATTATTGGGTGCGACCGCTGTAGAATCGTTGCCAGCGATGGCAAAGGCAGCGGCTCAACCCGGAACCCGGAACGGCGGTAAGCTGACCCAGGCGCAGCTCGATGCTCGTGCCCAGCAGCGGACCGAAGACGATGAATTGATTCGCGAGGCGCAGAAGGGCCAGCGAACTGCGTTCGACGCTCTGGTGCGGCGATATGACCAGTCTGTGCTTCGGCTGGCGCTGCATATGCTCGGCAATGAGCAGGATGCGCAGGATGTCCACCAGGAGGCCTTCATCAAGGCATATCGGCACCTGGGGAACTTCCGCTTCGAGTGCAGCTTTTATACATGGCTTTATCGGATTGTCACAAACCTTTGCCTGGACCAGCTGCGGCGGAGAAAGAGCCGCAGGGAAGATCCGGCGACGGTGCTGGATGCCAGTGGCGACGAGATGGACCTGATGGCCAATATCACGGATGACCGGGCGATGGCGAACCCGGGGCGGGAGTTGGACCGGAAGGTGATGAGTGAGCGGATCGGCGAGGCTTTGAACAAGCTGACACCGCGAGAGCGAACGGTGTTCGAGCTGAAGCACTACCAGGGGCTGAAGCTGCGGACGATTGGCGAGATGTTGAGCACGACGGAGGAGACGGCTAAGAATACGCTGTTCCGGGCCACGCGAAAGCTGCGGGCTAATCTGGCGGAGTTGCGGTAACGCCGGTGCGATGTGAGTGCAGGTACGTTGGGAATGATTTTATAAGGGCGCACGCAGAGCCCACAAAGAGCAGGCAAAATTTGAGGCTGGTTGAGGTAGGACAATGAAGTGTGAGAGCGCAAGAGACTGCATCGTTTTATTGAAGTACGGCGAGTTGCCCGATGAACTGGCTGGGGGCTGGAACAGCATCTGACCGAATGCGAGGGTTGCCGCGCGGAGCTGGAAGCTTTCCAGATGTTTGAAGAGCGATTGGCGTTGTTGCCAGTGTTGGAACCTTCGCCGAATCTTCTGGCGCAGTCGCGAATGCGGCTTGATGACGAGCTGGATATGATTCCGCCGCATGGGTTTCTTACTCAACTGAGAACAAGCTTATACCGGTGGCTGGGGCATGTGCAGAGCGCTCCGGCGCTGGCGACACTGTTGCTGGGGGTAGGTTTTCTAGCGGGTAACTTTACTCTGCGCTACCAGGTGGCGCATGCTCAGAAGCCTCAGAAGCCGGTGATTGTCACGGGTCCAGATGTAGGCGTTGATAGAGGCGCTGTCGCTAACGTGACCGGGATTGTGACGATGCCGAACTCGGAGTTGGTGCAGGTTAACTACAACAGGGTGGTTCCGGAGACGATGGAGGGATCGTTGGACAGTCCGGAGATTCGGAACCTGCTGATGGTGGGCACGCGTTCTGCTGCGGCAGATGGAGTGCGAAAGCATTCGGTGGAGCTGCTGACGAGCGAATGCAAGTCGGGGCATGCGTGCCAGCCGACGGCTGTCGATGGAACGGAGATTCGCAACGCGTTGATGGTCTCGCTGCGATATGACCAGGATGCCGGCGTTCGAATGACGGCGCTGGAAGGTTTGCAGCGGTTTGTAGGACAGGACCAGCACGTACGGGATGCGGTGCTGGAGGCAGTTATGCATGATTCGGATGCGCAGGTTCGGAAGATCGCGATCGGGTTGCTGGAGCCGGTGCAGTCGGACTCGAGCGTGCGGCAGGTGCTGCGAACGGTTTCAACGCAGGACGCAAATCCCTTTATTCGGACGGCGTCTTATAACGCGCTGCAGGGTTCCGCGGATATTCAGTAGGACTGGGCAAGATAAGTGCACTCGATCGCGGTGTGCGAGAGCAAGTGCGAATGAGGGTAGGCAGATGAAGTACCGCAGGTCTTTGGGGGTTGTGACGGGGGTTGTGGCGCTGATGGCTGGGACGACTGTTCTGCATGGTGGGCAGAGTTCGGTCGCGGCGCAGGGTCTTCCCTTCCGGGCTGCGCGCACGCTGCTCGAGGGAGCGATGGACGGAGGCTCCCACAAGTCTGCGGCGCAGGGGTACCTCGGGGTGGAGACGCGCGATGTGAGCGACGATCAGGTTGGTTCGCTGCGGATGAAAGAGGCGCGCGGTGCGGAGATCGTGAGTCTGGATCACGATGGACCGGCATGCAAAGCAGGGATGCGGATGCATGATGTGATTCTGCAGATGAACGGCCAGGCGGTTGACGGCCAGGAGCAGTTGAAGCGGTTGCTGCGCGATCAGCCAGTGGGGCGGACCGTGAGCTTCGTGGTAAGGCGCGATGGGCAGACGCAGACGATGACGATGCAGATGGCGGATCGGCGAACAGTCGGGCAGCAGGCGTGGGAGCAGCACTTTACGGTTCCAGCTCCGGGGAACGGCCCTTCGGGATCTGTGCGGGGTGGGAATAGTTTTATGGGTGGCTCGACCTCGTCCGGGACGACGACGATTCCCAAGGGGCATCGAGAGATGCTGGCGATGAATATGATTTTGAGTTCGTCTTACACTGGCGCTCAGCTTGAGGTGATGGGGCCGCAGCTGGCGGGATTTTTGGGACAGAGGGTGGAGCGGGGCTGCTGGTGCGAAGCGTCGACAGCAACAGTCCGGCGGAACAGGCTGGGTTGAAGGCGGGAGATGTGGTGGTGCGGGTGAACTCGATCGCGGTTTCGAGCGGGACCGACTGGACGAAGACGATCCATGACAACAGAGGACGGCCGGTGCCGGTGGTGGTGATTCGCGACAAGCAGGAGCAGACGTTGACGCTGACGCCGGATTCAAAGAAGCGCTCGTGTGTGATTCCAGGGTTTGGGCTGGAGGAGTTGTTTGGCGAGACGGGCCAATACACCCGCGAACTGTTGGCGAAACTGTAGGGCGAAGCGCGGTCCGGAAGACGCGGCAGAATTTTATCTGGGCGAGATGACGCGAGATCTTTGCTCTTAGTGGATCTGGGTGCCTTCAATCAGTCCCGCGAGTTCGATTGGAAGCACGAGCGCTTCCTCGGTATTGCCCGTCAGGAAGGGCTTTAGATCGTAGTGGCCATGCGATTCGCCAACCTCAAAGATGATGTGATCGGGGTAGAGGAGATCCTTTACGGTGGCTCCTTTGTGTGAGCCAGAGCCGGTGTAGTGATCGTGCTGGATCTCCACGAAGATGGGTGGCCGGTCTCGCCTGATTGTTTCGCGCATTCCTGCTAACGCCTTTGCCTCGTAGCCCTCGACGTCCATTTTGAGAAGTGTGATCGGAGGCAGTGCGTTGGCTGCGAAGAAGTCGTCGCCGCGGACGACTGGCACTGAGAGGATCTCGGTGGAGGCGTTGTCGGGGAGGTTATTGCCTAGAGTTCCCGTGCCCTGATTGGCGCCTGTGGGCGGGTGGAGCTGCCGCTTTCATTGAGGTCGCCGAGGGCCACTGGAAAGATGGTCACGTTGCCGACTAGGGCGTGGTGGAGCTTGCGTTCCATCTCGCTGCGCACTACGGAGAAGGGTTCAAAGGAAAAGATGTGGTCCGCGTGGCTGGACATAAAAAGAGTGTGGTGGCCGATGTTGGCTCCGACGTCGAAGAAGTTTACCGGCTTGCCCGTGGCGCGGAGGGCGTCGGCAATTGCGCCAAGTAGACGCACCTCATGCAGCTGAAAGGCTCCGTAGTAGAAGACGGACCAGTCGATGAAGTTGGCCATGTTGCCGGAGTAGGACTTTCCAAAGAAGTCAGTGTCGAAGGGGTGCGATTTCTGGTGGTCGGGATGCGAGAAGGTACGCAGGATTCTGTCGCGACCGCGAAGCCAGTGTTGGTGTCCACAAATCGCAGGAGTTGCTGCTTCATTGGTTGCATGTTGGAGATGATACCGCAGGAGTTTTTATTTGTAACTACAACAGCGAGGTGAGTTTGGCCTCCGGTTGGCGGGATGTTGGCTCAGGGAGTCAAGAGACAGTTTCGGGTCTTCTTCGCGTGGATTTATCGGTCCTTGGGTTGGCGATGGAGGAGATCTGAGCGCACTCCGATATACTTGAAGATGATATGTCTTCTGCTCCTACAACTGCCGTGGTGAATGGCAGCCGTCCGATGACTGCCAGGCGCCGCTGGAAGGCAGTGACGCGCAAGCTGCGTGAGTTGGGTTCGATCGGTTCGGCGGTGATGTCGACCGGGCATCCGTACATGGCGCACATTGTGCCGATGCGGCGATGCAACCTGGCCTGTACCTACTGCAATGAGTACGACGATTACTCGGACCCGGTGCCGTTGGAGGAGATGCTGCGGCGCATCGACCATCTGGGCCGGCTGGGAACTTCGGTGATTACGATCTCGGGCGGCGAACCGCTGCTGCATCCGGAGCTGGACCAGATTATTGCTCGGATACGGAAGACGGGCGCGATTGCCGGGATGATCACGAACGGCTATCTGCTGATGCCGGACAGGATCGAGAGGCTGAATAAGGCCGGGCTCGATCATATGCAGATCTCGATCGACAACGTGATGCCGGATGAGGTCTCGAAGAAGAGCCTGAAGGTGCTGGATAAGAAGCTGCAGATGCTGGCCGAGCATGCGGACTTTCATGTGAATATCAACTCGGTGGTTGGCGGCGGGATTGCGAATCCGAGCGACGCGCTGACAGTGAGTGAGCGGGCGCTGGCGCTGGGGTTCAGCTCGACGATTGGGATCATTCACGATGGCAGCGGACAGTTGAAGCCGCTGGGCGAGGCCGAGCGCACGGTCTGGGACAAGGTGCGTAATCTAACGCGGCGGAGCTACTCGCGGTTCAATCACTTCCAGGAGGCTATCGCCAACGGGAAGACGAATGACTGGCGTTGCCGGGCGGGTGGACGGTACTTGTACATCTGCGAGAACGGGTTGGTGCACTATTGCAGCCAGCAGCGTGGATATCCGGCGGTGCCATTGGCGCAGTACCAGACCGCCGATGTGAAGCGGGAGTTTTTGACGGAGAAGAGTTGCGCTCCGAGCTGTACGATCAGCTGTGTGCACCAGGTGAGCTACATCGACCACTGGCGTGCTCCGCAGACCTCTTCGGTGACGCCGGGCGCATCGGGACATGGGGCAGACGCGGAGCTGGTGCAGATTCGTTGATTGCGCTGGGTGAGTTGTTGGCGAGGTAATAACTGACAACTGTGGGTCGATTGCTTTAGCCAGTGAATTGGCGGATCCTGTTGGGATGACGCTTTTCGGCGGTTCGCCATGGCTTGGGCTGGGTAGAGGTTTTCTGGTTTTAGTTTTGGCGGCGGTAGTTTGCGTGCCTTGTGGTGGGCAGACCGGAGCGGGAACGCAGCGGAACCTGGACAAAGCGACCGCCATGATGTCGACTTCCGCTGACGCGGCGCAGGACGTGACGCAGCGGCCTACGAGTACTCCTTACTCTGGCGATCTTTCCATCTTTGAGTATCCGGATCGGGATAAGAAGCTGCAGATCGATCGTGTGATGGATCTGCTTGGAATTGTCGCGGGGAAGAATGTTGCGGATATCGGTGCAGGGTCGGGGTGGTTTACCGTGCGTGCGTCGCGCAGGGTGGGACCTACGGGTGCCGTGATCGCGGAGGATATTAATCCGGTGGCGATCGAATACATTGGCAAGAGAGCGTTGAAGGAAGATCTGTCGAATGTGCGTACAGTGCTAGGGAGCGCTGACGATCCGCGGCTACCTGCAGGCAGCGTCGATGCCGTGCTGATGCTGAAGGTCTATCACGAGATTGCGCACCCTGTGCCGACGATGAAGGTGCTGCAGAAGGCTTTGCGGCCGGGGGCTAAGGTGGGGATCATCGACCGCAACGGCAATGGAGCAGACCATGGATTGAACCACGATGTTGTGGTGAAAGAGATGGGTCAGGCTGGGTACAAGCTGATTGGGACCTACGACTTTACCAAAGCCGACGGGCAGGACTATTTCCTGATCTTTCAGGTTCGGTGAGTTGACCAGTTCGGTGAAGTCGCCGAAGAGGGCCCGGGTTACTTCGCGGGGTCGATGAGCCTGAGGCCGCTTGGATCGTCGCGTTTGTTGAGCGGTGTGTCGTCGGCGGTGACGAAGACCTCCAGCGTCGGGTTGACCCACGCCTCGAAGAGATGACCGCCCGCTGTGGTTCCGTCTTGTTTTCCCAGGACGACGTGGGTGTGAACGATCGGCCTGCCCTGAAAAGAGGCGATGTCGCCGATCATGGAGAGGACCTCGACCTGCTCGTTGACAGGCAGCGGGTGGTAAAGTTTGCGATCTAGATCGAACCATGCGGTGAGGGCGCTGGAGACTGCTCCTATGCCGGTAAAGTGCGCGTCGCCTACGCGATATTGTTTGGCGAAGTCGGTCAGTCCGCTGAGTACCTCGTCGCCTTTGCTGAAGATGACAGCGTAGGTGCGCTCCCCGTTTTGCTGATTCACCAGCTTCACCTGCATGTGCGGTGCGAGGCCTGTCAGAACTGGCCGCGAGGGCTGAATGAACTCCGGGGAGCTTTTCTGGGCGTTCGTGATTGCGACCAAAGACGTCAACAGGAGGCCCAAGAGTGGAAGCTGAGCCCTGGTCATCGATCTACCGTTTCGCTGTCGTGGTCTTCGCTTTCGCCGCTGCGGGTGCAGGATTCTCTGCGATTGCAGTGTCGAGCATGGCGTAGAGCTGGGTGACGTCGTTGACTTCGACGAAGCCCTTGTGGGTGACGATGAAGATGGTCGGGGTCTTGGTGAGACCGACGCGCTCGCCCAGGGTCTGGTCGGCGTGTACCTCTGCAGCGAAGAGCCCGTTCGGGTCGATGACGAACGGCATCACACGGCCGTGAGATTGAAAGTACTTTTGCGTGAAGGCGTTGAGATCTTCTTTTGAGGCTATGGAGATCTGGCTGGCGAAGACGGCGCGGCGATACTCTTCGGCGGCCTGGGGGAGATCTTGTCCTGAATGTAGCGGGCGATCACTGCCGCGTCAAAGCTCCAGACGTGCATCCGCAGAGGGAAGTCGTGGCGAAGGAGAGGGATCTTATATTTGTCCACAGCCGCATGCACGATGGGGAAAGCGTGGGAGCAAGCCGGGCACTCAAGATCTTCAAACTCGTAGATGGCGACCGGAGATCCGGCGGGAGCGCGGAGCATGGAGGTATCTTTGAAGCCCTGAGCGAGGGCCGGGAGGGTGGCCGGAAGGGCGAGGAGCAGGGCGGCGGCGAGGACGATGCGGTTCATTGTTATAAGACGCATAGGATTATCTTTCCTATTTTATCTGAGGGAGGGAGGGGAGGACCGTTTTCTCGTGATTTCTGCATCGCGAGGGAGTGTGGCACTCTAATAAGAGAGCATGAAAGCCCCGATTGGAATTTCAGGAGAAGCGAAGGCGCGGCTGCGGGCTGCGGTGTGGCCTCTGGCGCTGGCTTTGTGGGTTCCCGTGGCGGGCGCGCAGGCCCAGAGTGCTCAGATCCCGAGTGCTCAGTTGCAGAGCGCGGATCTGCCGTCGGCCCCTATGCCCAATCCTGTGAAGCTGCCGGGTGGGGTGATGGTCGAGCAGGCGACGCCGGGTGCGTTGCCTCTGAGCCTCGATGACGCGATCGCTCGCGGAGAGAAGCGCAACCTGCAGATGTTGCTGGTCATCCAGAACGAGAGGCTGGTGCGTGGGCAGGTGTTGACGGTCGAAAATAGTCTGCTGCCGAGTCTAACCGCCAAGGGACAGATTGAGGCGCAGCAGATTAACCTCGCAGCGCAGGGGTTCAAAGGCCAATCGCTGGTGGGGTTGGGTTTGCCTCCGGGAGCGTTCAACGAGATTGTCAAGGTGAATACGGCTTCGGCACAGATGAGTTTGAATCAGCAACTCTTCAATGTACCTGCGTATTATCTGTTCCGGTCGGCGCAGCAGGCCGCAAAGGTGGCTAATCTAACGACGTTGAATCAGCTGGGTGGCGTTACTCTTGCGGTGGGTACACAGTATCTGCTGGCGTTGGCGGATGCTTCGCAGATTGCGAACGCGCAGGCTTTGGAGAAGGCCGACGAGGTGGCTTATCAGCAGGCCAAGGCGTCGCACGAGGCAGGCGTTGGGACCAATCTGGATGAGTTGCGCGCCAGGGTTCAACTCCAGACGCAGCAGCAGGCGCTGATCAATGACGAGAACGCGTTTGCGAAGGACAAGATTTCGCTGAACCGGCTGATCGGACTGCCGGCTGATCAGGAGATTACGCTGACCGATACGTCTCCCTATGCGGAGTTTGCGCAGCTGCCCCTGGAGGATGCGAAGAAGCTGGCGTACCAACGGCGAAAGGACCTGCTGAGTCTGCAGGCGCAGCTTGAGGTTGCGGCGAAGGCGCGGAAGGCGGTACGGGCAGAGCGTCTGCCGGTCGTTTCATTCGATGGATACTACGGCGTGCTGGGTGAGATCGGTTCGCTGTACCACGGCGTGTTTACAGCGACCGGCAAGGTGAGCGTGCCGGTGTTTCAGGAAGGACAGCTTCGTGGGGAGCGCGAGGTGGCGGACGCGCAGATCAGCGGCCTCACGCAGCAGATCGCGTCACTGCGAGTGACCATCGAGCAGCAGATTCGCGCGGCGATGCTGGATGTGCAGTCGTCGAATGACCTGGTGAAGGTGGCCAAGAGCAACGTGGACCTCGCGACCCAGGAGTTGCAGGATGCGACTGACCGCTTCTCTGCTGGGGTGGACGATAATCTGCCGGTCGTGCAGGCGCAGGCCACGCTGGCGGCGGCGCAGAGCAGGCTGGTGAATACGCTGTATCAGTACAATCAGTCGAAGCTGCAACTGGCGCGGAATACTGGAGTCGTCGAGACACAGTACAAGGTTTACCTGGGCCGGTAACGCGGCTTCGGCGCGAGAAACTCCAACGAAAATTCGGCCCGATTGCCTTGAGCCCTGCGGGTCCTGCGCGACGGCGTGTTTTGCTTACAGAGATTGCACAGCATTTCAAGAAGGTGATCGCAGGCACGGAGGTGCTGGGAGCAGGTGACATTTTCGTAACGGAAGTGTGAAAACATAGGGCATGGCGGATGGTTCGGAACGAGTAAAGCTGGCGGAGGAGAAGGATTACCGCTCGGCGTTTAAATCGCGGGACTTTCGGCTTTATCAGACGGCGCGGTTGATGGTGATTCTGGGGGCAGAGGCTCAGTCGGTCGCGGTGGCATGGCAGGTGTATGCGATCACACACTCTGCATTGGACCTTGGATATACGGGACTAGCACTTTTTCTGCCTGGATTGTTTGTGATGCTGGCTGCAGGACATGCGGCAGATCGGTATGACCGGCGCAAGATTATTCTGCTTTGCTACGGGCTGCAGGCTTGTTGTACGGCTGTGTTGCTGTGGTTGTCTTTGAGCGCGACGGCGTTGCAACATGGACGGGTTTGGCCGATCTACGCGGTGTTGGTAGGGATTGGATTGGGCAGAGCGTTCAGCGGGCCGGCGGCGAGTGCCATGCTGCCAAGCCTGGTGCCTAAAGAAAACTTTGTCAACGCGGTGACCTGGGGCGCGACGGTCTACCAGATTGCGAATATGTCCGGGCCTGCGGTGGGGGGAATCTTGTTTACGCTGCCACTGGCGGGTGTCGCAGCACTGTGTAACGGCGCTCCGCTCGTGTACGGCTTCACGCTCCTGATGTTGCTTGGGTTCATCGTGCTGGTCAGCATGATTCGGGCGAAGATGGTGACCACTGAAAAGAAGGCTTTCAGCACGAAGACGGTGCTGGCGGGGCTGGAGTATGTTTGGCGATCGAAGCTGCTGCTGGGGTCGATCTCGCTGGACCTGTTTGCCGTGCTGCTGGGTGGCGCGACGGCGCTGCTGCCGATCTTTGCGACGGATATTTTGCATGCTGGACCGCGCGGGCTCGGGCTGTTGCGGGCGATGCCGTCGGTAGGGGCGCTCGCGGTTTCGCTGGTGATGGTCCTGCGGCCGATCAAGCACAAAGCTGGGGCGACGATGCTGGTGTGTGTTGGACTCTTCGGTGCGGCGACGGTGGTATTCGGGCTGTCGAAGAGCATTTACTTGAGCGCGGCAGCGTTGGTGATCGTCGGTGCGAGTGACATGGTGAGTGTGGTGGTTCGGTCGAGCGTGCTACAGTTGGCAACGCCTCCAGAGATGCGTGGGCGCGTGAGTGCGGTGAACTGGTTGTTCATCGGAGCGTCGAATGAGTTTGGCGAGTTTGAGAGCGGCGTGACGGCGCAGTGGTGGGGCGCGGTGCGGGCGGTGGTAATTGGCGGGATCGGATCGATGCTGGTGACGGCCTCGGCTGCAGGATTGTTCCCGCAGTTGCGCAAGGCAGACGCTCTGACAGCAGACGCTTTGATGGGAGCGGATGAGGAGTTGAGTGTCGCGGAGCCGGTAGATTAGAGTGCAGAGGTTGCTATCTGAAGGGGTAAGGGAGAGTCGATGGAGAATGGGGCGAAGGCGGCGATCGGGGCGACTGTTGTGCTGGTGCTGGCGGTCGGCATTCGGGTTGGGTTGATCTACCGGGAGCGGAATGCTCCGGACAACTCGGTGAAGGCGCCGGCTCGTGAGGTGCTTCCTGAGGACGATCTTGTTTATCTTAAGCAGAAGCGGCCGGATTCCTTGAAGGACATCAAGGATCTGGTGGGGACGACGGTTTGGGTTTCGGCGGGCGGGCAGCTTGAATACTATCCTCTCGTCGGTCATGCGGCTCAGTATGGCAAGGCTGCCGGTACGTTGCTGGGCGCGGAGCCTCTGGTGGTGAAGGACGCGATGGAGCAGGTGGCTCCGAAGGCTGCGACGTTTCGAATTCCCGGCGGCGATAAACAAGTGCTGATGATCTTTACGCGGCCCGATGTTGCAGGCGATACGAAGGAATATGCCGTGCCCGTGGGGTATCGTCAAGGCGGTCAGTACAAGTTTTATACCGACGAGATCCTGTTCTACGACGATCCGCATCAGTTGTATAAGCACTGGGGGCCGGAGATCTGGAAGGCCGTGGATGCGCACCAGGTCATTCTTGGGATGAATGAGCGACAGGTCGAGCTTTCGCTGGGACAGGTCAGTAAGAGCACGAGCAACGACTACGGAAATCGCATGGTGGTGTTTGCGAACCTTGGAAAGCCGATGGCGGTAACTTTTGTTAAGAATAAAGTGACGGCGTTTCGAGCGGATCAGGGGTATTGATACTTCGCTTATGAACGGTTCAAGTTGAAAGGTGCTGCTTGCCGCCGAAACGGACACCGTGGCTTTCTGTAGGTTAACCCAACGTACGGACGGTTAGTGGGCCTCGAAGTTAACGTCAACGTTGAGTTCCACCTGCACAGGCTTACCGTCCTGCATAGCTGGTTTGAAGGTATACCGTAGTACTGCAACTAACGCATCTTCGTCCAGGCCCAGGCCTAACGCGCGAATGATAGCGGGATGGCTTATAGTTCCATCAGGTTCTACGTGCAAATTAACGAGAACGTGTCCCCCATAACTTTGGCTATGTGCTATTTCATTGATTTTTGGTTCAACATAACTAAGAAGTTTCGGCGGGCTGACTGCGCCGCCAATTTTTTTACCTTTGTGTCCCCCAATGTTGAATCAGAGTTTGCAGGAGTTGCCATCGGCGGGGTGACGGAAGCTGGCAAAAAATTCTTTTCCGCATAACTCTTCCAGTAAGTGTGCAACGATGGAACGAGCCTATCAAGACCGTCGGCAAAGATAGCGTCCAGTGCAGGTCCATAGTCGCCATTTGGGCTTGCCGCAATCTCAATATGCATATGCTTGTTAAGTGAGACGCGCTTTTTCCGGTCGCCGGATAATTCAAGACCGACACGGGTACCATCCAGAATGAGCTTGTCCAGCTTAAGATCGATTGCCTTCAGGCCGAAGCCGCAGATCGTAAAAGTGACTGTCCCGGACTTGCCGATGAGTTGGCCGGTGGAATCAAAATGTAGGTCGTCTTCGCGCCAAAATCCGCGCAAGTAAAGTGGCTTGTCTTTCAGCTTGGCTTTGATATCTGCTTCGGTCGATTGTGCGTGGAGGGATGGAAAGAGAGAGGAGGCGAAAATAACGGCAAAGATGTAACGAGCACGAGAAGAACGCAGGATCGGCAGCATGAGTTCGAATCTAGACGAGAAATAAGTCTTCCGAAACAACAAAGATCAGAGTGGCCCTACGGAGTTTTCAGCCCGTGTTGCGGAGGCCGGCGCTGATGCCGTTGATGGTGGCGGAGATGGCGCGGTCCAGATCGGGGGAATGGGTCTCTCCCTTTGCCAGGGCGGCTCGCTTGCGTCGCATCAGTTCGACTTGTATGAGGGACATTGGGTCGACGTAGGGATTGCGCAGGCGGATGGAGCGCTCGAGAACCGGATTGGTTTGCAAGAGCGATTTTTGCTTTGTGATCTCGAGAATCATGCGGTGCGTCAGGTTGAACTCAGCTTCGAGGGTCGTGAAGACGCGGTCGCGAAGGGCTTTGTCTTCGACCAGTGACGCATAAAGGCGGGCGATGCCGAAGTCTGCTTTTGCGAGGGCCATCTCGACGTTGCGGATGATGTCGAGAAAGAGCGGGAAGTCGCAGGCCATCGTCTGAAGCTGCCCGAGGCCGTCGGGTTTGGATTGGATGAATTGATGGAGCGCGTGACCCACGCCGAAGTACGCAGGAACCAGTTGGCGGGACTGCATCCAGCCGAAGACCCACGGGATGGCACGCAGATCGGCCATCGACTTCTTGCCGCTGCGTTTTGCGGGACGTGAGCCGAGGCGGGCGTGTTCGAGCTCTGCGACGGGAGTGGACTGCTCGAAGTAGGTAAAGGTGTCGGGGTTGTCGACGACGTGTTTGCGATAGAACTCGTAGGAGGTAGCCGAAAGCTGGTCGAGTGCGGCCTCCCATTCGGGAAGAATCTCGCCGGTGAGGTGGGGAGTCTCCGCGCCGCGCTGCAGCGTCGCATCAGGGCGGGCCAGTGCGTCGAGGCTTGCGGCGATCATCAGCTCGAGATTGCGTTCTGCGAGCACCACGTCGGAGTACTTCCAGTTGAGAACCTCGCCCTGCTCGGTGATGCGAAGTTCGCCGGTGAAACTGTCGACGGGTTGAGCAAAGATGGCGCGGTGCGTTGGTCCGCCGCCGCGACCGACCGTGCCGCCGCGACCATGGAAAAGACGCAGGTTCACGTTACACTCCCGAGCGACCTGGTGGAGCGCACGATGGGCCTTCCATATCTCCCAGGTGCTGGTGATCATGCCGCCATCCTTATTCGAGTCGGAGTAGCCGAGCATGACCTCCTGATGGCGGTTCCAGCTTGCGAGCAGTGGCACGTAGACTTCGCTCGTCCAGAGCTTGCGCATAATGGCGGGCGCGTTCTGAAGATCCTCGATCGACTCAAAGAGCGGAACGGGCTGCAGGCCTGGGTCATCTACTGTCCCGCCTGGTTGAGGTGTGGTGGCTTCCACCTTGACTCCACCGAGACGCGCAAGCCAGACGACCTGAAGGACATCTTCGGCGCTGGTTGCGCCGCTGATGACGTACTGGAGGATGGACTCCGGGGAGTAGGTCTGCTTGAGTTCAGCGATTGTGCGGAAGGTGTCGAGGACCTCGGCGGTCTGTTCGCTCAGTGCGGATGGGAGGTTGAGCGAATCAGTCGAGTTAGAAGGGCACCATGCGGAGACCTCCGCGACAGCGGCGGCGTGGACACGCGCGTGTTGGCGAATGTCCAATGTCTGCAGGTGCAGTCCGTAGGTGCGAACCTCTATCAGCAACGGGTCGATGAGCATCTCTGCGAGACGAGGGCCGCTATTGTCGATCAGCGAATCGCGAAGGATTGTGAGATCGGAGAGCATCTCGGCAGCGCGGGTGTATGGCTTGAGCGCTGGGTTGGCCGGAACTGGAACGGCGGATTGCGGAGTCGCTCCGAGCCGCATCATGATGCAGGCGATGAGCAGCCGGATGGATTCGTGAGGGAAGCGCTCCCCGAGAGCACTCTGGCCGGCGGTGCGGAGTTGACTGAGGTAGCGGTCGAGCAGCGCGTTTAGTTCTTTGGAGACCGGGACCTGTTGGGTAGAGCTTGCGAGCTGCTCGAAGATGTTTTGCAGGCGGCGGCGGTAGTGCGTGAACAAGAGAGCGCGGGCCATCGTGAGGGCGTCGCGAGTTGCCTGGGGAGTGACGAAGGGGTTGCCGTCGCGGTCGCCCCCGATCCAGGAACCAAAGCGGATCAGTTGAGGAAGATCGGCGATGGAGGATCGAGTTGCCGCAGATCTAGGTTGCTCCGATTTATTTGTAACTAAATCGGAGCTTATGTCGTTGGGGTATTCGGCGGCGAGCGCGGCGGCGACCTCCGAGTAGAGAACAGGGAGGGTGTCGAAGAGACTTGATTCGTAGTAGTCGAGCGCCATGCGGATCTCGTCGAGCACTGTAGGGCGCGCGCTGCGCACGTCGTCAGTCTGCCAGAGCGCTGTGATCTCGGCCAATATATTGCGTTCAAGAGATTCGAGGTGAGGTTCGGGGACAGGGATGCGGTCAAGCTGCTCGAGGAGGTCGGAGATGCGACGGCGCTTGAACATGACGCTGCGGCGGGCGACCTCGGTAGGGTGCGCTGTGAAGACCGGGGAGACGCAGATGCGCGCCAGCAGAGAGTGAACTTGCTCGGCGGTAAGGCCAGCCTGGCGGAGACGGCGGAGAGTTCCGCGCAGATCGCCGCGTTGGATAGAGCTGGACGAATTTGCACTCTGATTGAGCTGCAAGGAGAGGCGCCGGCGCTTGCGATGATTCGTCTCGGCAAGATTGATGAGCTCGAAGTAGAAGCCGAAGGCGCGAGCAAGCTGGTAGGCGGCGGGCAGATCCAGAGTGTGGACGCGGGCCAGAGCCTGCTGAAGATGGGCGGTTGCGACGGCCTGGTCGGCGGCTCCGGTCTGCGGGGCTTCGGCTTCGCGGCGAGCGATGGCTATGCGTCGGAGAGCCTCGACGGCGTCGTAGAGCGGTGCGCCGGCCTGCTCGCGTAGTACTTCGCCCAGCAGCATGCCGAGAGAGCGGACGTCGCGGCGCAGGGGAGCTTCTTTCAGCTCGCCGGTAGGGGCCTGCAGTTCGGCGAGACGCTGGGACCAGTCGGTTGGGGACCAGAGAGACGGCATCCATTGATTATGCCTTGTAAGGCTACGGGAGGGAGCGTCGGTTATTCTCGCCGGGTGCTGTACTCTTTTTAGAACCATATCCTGATGCTGAACTGGAACTGTTCGGCTGCCAGCAATATTCAACGGGGCCGGTACATGTGCTCTTCGGCTTGAAGGGTCGTCGGATCGCGAAGATCTAACGCTTGCGCCATGCGAATTTGAGCGCGGACCAGTCGTTATCAATCGAACACACCTTGTAGTCGACCAGACCTGCGGCGAGGGACTCATCGCGTACATGATTCTGGTTGAAGTCGACGTGGTGTTTGCCGGTGCGTTTTGGATGAACGATCCAGACTGAGGCCTGCCTGGGGAGACGAACCGTCAGTAGATCCAGCGTAGAGGCCAGGTCTGCGAGCGAGCGGATGAAACAAAACGCGAGACTGGTAGTCGGACGGAGGCGCGAGAGCAGAGCCGTCTTCTCTGGGAGATCGCCAAGTAGCTCTTCGAAGCCGTCTGGAGCGGCGATGAGAGCTACCTCCATCCTCGAGTTGATTCCTATTTTTTTAGGAGGGACGTGGTTGAGAAGTCGCGTGGCGGTGCGATGGCCGGAGTAAATGGTGAACAACTGCACCCCAGCCTCTTCCTCCAGCGCACGAATATGCTGACTCACTGCCGGTTGGCTCAGATGCAGCACCTTCGCCGCCTTTTGAAAGCTCATCTCCTCCGCCACCGCCCGAAACACCCGCAACCGAAAGTTCTCCAAACCTCTCTCCTAGCCACGAACCAGCCCCGCCATCCACCAGCATAAGCCCACCCGATAAAATCAAATCAACCCGTGTCCACCAACGAAGATCCCATCCCGGCCTTCAACCCCCTCGAATCCACCACTCTCGAGACCTCCATCGCAGCTTCGGGCAACGACCAGAAGCCCCGCCGCAGCCTACTTGCCCTCCTCCGCCCCTCCTCTTCGCAGACCGCCTTCTCCGCCACCCTCCTCCTGATGCTCTCGACCCTCCTCTCCGGAGTCCTTGGTCTCATCCGCACGAAGTACATCAACCGCATCTTCGGAGCCAGCCCCGAAACCGACGCCTACAACGCCGCCTTCCAGCTTCCCGACATGCTCGCCTACTTCCTCATCGGCGGCGTCGTCTCCATCTCTCTCGTCACCATCCTCAGCCGCTACCGCGCACAAAACGACGAAGAAGGCGCAGACCGCGCACTCTCCATCATCCTCAACGGCATGGCCGCCGTGCTGCTCCTCGGCATCGTCCTGGCCGAAATCTTCGCCCCCTACTACACCCACATCGCCTTCCGCGGCTTCGACCCCCATCGCGCCGCCCTCTGCACCGCCCTCACTCGCCTCTTGCTCCCCGCGCAGTTCTTCTTCTTCCTCGGCGGAGTTCTGGGCTCGCGCCTCCTCGTCCGCAAGATCTTCCTCTACCAGGCCATCAGCCCGCTCATCTACAACTCCGGCATCATCCTCGGAGCGATCTTCCTCCACCAACGCTTCGGCATCTACTCCCTCGCCATCGGCGTGCTCGCCGGAGTCATCCTCGGCCCCGCCGCACTCAATCTCTACGGTGCCTTCCACGGCGGCCTCCGCTATCACCCCATCCTCAACCTCCGCCACCCAGCTTTTCTCGAGTGGCTGCGCCTCACCTTGCCCCTCATGATCGGAGTCTCCCTCGTCACCGCCGACAAGTGGATCCTCAGCTACTTCGCCTCCAACGATGTAGGCGGCATCAGTCTCCTCACCGTGGCCAAGACACTCTTCACAGCCCCCATGGGCATTCTCGGACAAGCCGCCGGAGCAGCCTCCCTGCCCTTCTTCTCCGCCCTCTACAGCCAGAACCGGCTCAGCGACTTCGCCAACGCCGTCAACCGCTCCGTCTCCCGAGTTCTAGCCGCATCCTTCCTCCTCGGAGCATGGATGATCGCCCTCGCGAAACCGATCGTCGATCTCTTCCGCGGCGGCTCCTTCACACCCGAAGACGCCCACGCGACCGCGGTCTACTTCACCCTCTTCACCCTCTCCATCGCCTTCTGGGCCGCACAGGGAATCTACGCGCGCTCCTTCTACGCTGCCGGCAACACGGTCACTCCGGCCACCGCTGGCTGGATCGTCACCCTCGTCTCCATTCCCATCTACGCGCTTCTCTTCCACACCCTCGGCCTCAAAGGCCTCACCATCGCCTCCGACATCGGCATCGTCATCCAAACCCTGACACTAGCCATCCTCCTCAACCGCCGAAAGCTGGTCCGCCTCTCCGGCCTCGAACTTCGCGAACTAGCCGGCGCACTGCTCGCCGCAATCATCAGCTTCGCCGGAGCAGCCGTTGTCGTTCACCTCATCCCCCTCCACCACAGCCACCTCCGCGACGTGGTCATCATCGCCGCAGCCTCCGCAGTCTGGGCAGCGCTCTCAATCGCAACCCTCCATCTAACCGGCTCCAAGCTTCTCCAACAGATCCGCTCCCGAATAGCCTAGCCAGGCTCACTCCCAACCAACGGGAGGACCGCTCACTTGAACCAGCCACGACAAGGTATACAAGTCACGAAGTGACCGCCCCACGCGCAGTGGGCCCGTCCGGCAGGACATACCTTCCGGCCAAAGCATCTACTTCGCATCCTCATACTCTTCATTCCAGGCCGTCTGAATCGCCTCCAGAATCCCCTCATTCGACTTCGCGGGATCACCCACAAATCCCGGCAGCCCCGTCACATACTTATGCAGATCCGTAAACCGCACTGAATAAGGCTCGATCTCCGGATACTTCTCCTGCAACTGGATCCCAATCTCTTCCGAATCCGTCCAATCAAACTCAACCGCCATAGCGCCCCCCAATAAACTAATCTCAGGCGTCAAAGAACCGCCCCACTCGAAAGACTACAAGAAACCCCGCCACAGTTTTATGACGCGCAACCACCAAACCGCACTAATCCCCTGGTCCGCCTCGCTCCTGCGCCGCGATCTCAACGCCCGCGCCCAGCACCTCGCCACCACCAGCAATCTCCTCCACGAGCAGACCACAGGCTCCGAACCCAGCATCCTCTTCGGTCATGAAGAGCAAGCCGAGCAGTCCCGCCACGGCAACTTCCATCCCGCCAGCTACGCCGCCATCTGCGCTAACCCCGCCTGGTCACGCCGCCTCACCAAAGCCCACACCGCCCACCGCCGAGTTCGCGCCCGCGCCGACTGGCAATGGATGGAACTCGACTCCGCCAACAGCTCCGACGCCCTCTTGATGAACATCTTCTGCCATCCGGGAGTCTTCTCCAACGGCCGCCTCAACCCCACCGTCGCGAATCTTCTAGGCGTCCCCTCCGACACCCAACCAAACTTCGGCATTCACCCCGGCGTTCCGCTGAAAAAATCTCCCGCCACCAGAAAGAAAAAACGCGCTCCATCCACCAACAAGATATCGCACCGTCACTCTTCGGCGACGCCGGCATACTCACAGATCCACCACAACCGGACGAATCACTTCACCTCAAAGACCGCACCGAGATCGACCTCCAACTCGGCGCACTCTTCGTCGAAGCCAAGCTCACCGAATCCAACTTCCAGACCGCAAGTCCACGCCTCATCGGACGCTACCGTGATCTCGAAACCATCTTTGCCGTCGAGCGCCTCCCCCTCAAAATCATCACACCACCAGCGCACCCATTGGCAGAGGACTTCTCCGACCTCAAAGAGCTCTCCCCCATCCAACGCCACAAAATTCAAGAGCGACGCATTCCCGCACAATCATCCAGGGCTACCAACTCATCCGCAACGTCCTCGCCGCCTTCGCCTCCGACGCATCCTTCTGCGTCCTCTGCGACGCGCGCCGCCGCGACCTCATCGAGATCTGGTACTCAATCCTATCCGCCGTCCACTACCCCAGCTTCGCCTGGCGCCTGAAGCTCCTAACCTGGCAGGAACTGACATCCACCCTCCCCGAAGACCTGCAACAATTCCTCGAAGCAAAGTACGGAATCCTCCCCACCGTATAAGCTGTTTGGCTTTGGTATCCTGGCCAGACCTGCATGCCTTCTTATTTCCGAGCATCACTTGCAACGTTTTTGAAAACAGATGAGTCAACGATCCTCGCAGAACTCACCCTTGCGTACGCAAACGCCGGCTTTAGGCAGATGCAGACTGAAGCTCCCTCACATGGTGGGACGATCTGGCGTCTCTTCATCACATAGCTGCTGAACTCACCTCAATCAGGCCTTCCGCAAATGAATGGCAGCTACTACTTGAGTTTTCAGTTCCTCGAAAAGAACGAAGACTCGATGTGGTCCTCCTCACCGGCAGCGAAATCATCCTGCTCGAATGCAAGCGTGGAGCAGCCACGTCGGACGCCGTAAAACAAGTCGAAGAATACGCTCTGCTCTTGCATTACTTCCATAAACCCTCTGATAAGCAGCGTATCTGCCCTATTGTTGTTTCCTCTCACTCACACGCGGACCGCTCGGCAGATATCCGGCAAATTGAGCTTCTCTTCCCGACACTTCCTTCCTTTTGGATTGCTCCTACTCAAATCTCGACATGGCGAACGCTTCCAGCATTGATCCTCTCGATAGCCAAATCTTCCGCAGCTTCTCCAGAAGGGGCTCTATGGGACAATGGCCGCTACGTTCCAACACCGACCATCATCGAAGCAGCGCTCGCCCTCCGAACCGGTCTCAATATTAGGGAGATCGCTCTCTCGGAAGCCGCGGAGCACGATATTGGCAGCGTCACTGAAGAAATTCATAACATTATTCAACACGCGCAAACTCACCATCAGCACGCAATCTGCTTCCTCACAGGCGTTCCAGGCTCGGGCAAAACACTAGTCGGCCTAAGCCTTGCACACTTAAGCGAAAGTCGAGCCGACGCGATTCACTTTATGAGTGGCAACGGACCACTTGTACAAGTCTTGCAAGAACTCTTCCGGAGACAAGGAATGCGCGATGGTGTTCCCGCGGCACAGTCAAGCATTCAGGCAAAGACTCTTATTGAAAACGTACATGTGTTCGCCAAAACATACACAGACGAAGATCCCGACCGACCGCCTTCAAACCGTGTCGTCATCTTCGATGAGGCTCAACGTGCTTGGAATCTGAAACAAAACATGAGTAAATTCCGCCGCAATTACTCCGAACCCGAGATGTTGTTGCAAATCATGCAGCGTCACAAAGATTGGTCTGTCGTAGTTGCCCTCGTGGGAGGAGGACAGGAGATCAATAATGGAGAAGCAGGACTGGAGGAGTGGGGCAGAGCCCTTCAGGAGAGTCAATGCGATTGGCACATCTATGCGTCGCCAGAGGTGATCTCAGGAGGTATATCGACAGCCGGCCATAAGCTATTCGGCGATGCGGGTAAAAGCGAAAACATACATCAACGGTCCGCTCTTCACTTACGAACTTCAAATCGAAGCCTGCGTGCGGACGATCTCGCTCAATGGGTCAACTTTGTGCTCGACGGCCAATGGCAGCATGCGATCGAATTGAACATCACACGCCGCTATCCATTATTTCTCTCTCGTGACCTGCAACAAACGCGCTTAAGACTCAAAACCGTCTCGCTCAGCGATAGTAGATTCGGCCTGGCTGGATCTTCGGGATCTGCCAGACTTCGCGCCGAGGGATTGGAGCCTAGTTCCACTTTCCACGCAGACTACCCCTGGCACCATTGGTATCTGGCACCTCGGACGGACATAAGATCCAGCTATGCTTGTGAAGTCTTCGCTACAGAGTTCGAAATTCAGGGCCTTGAGCTGGATTGGGTAGGCCTCTGTTGGGGTGGAGATTTCATCTGGTCGGGCACGGAATGGGTTGCGCGCAATCTGCATCTCGGAAAACAAAGCAAATGGAGCCTCATCGGCAACGCAGATAAGCGAACTTATCGGAAAAACGCGTACCGAGTACTCTTGACTCGGGCTCGACAAGGCATGATCGTCTACGTACCTCGTGGAGACGCCGAGGATCCCACCCGCTTGCCCGAAGAGCTCGATCGCACTGCTAATTTTCTCTTACGGTGCGGAGTCGCCCCCTTGCAGTCTTCTTAGGCTTCGTTTAAGCCCCCGGCCCATGCGAAGGCTTACCTTCCTGCACATAGTTCCGATTCCACTTCGGAATCTCCACCACATACGTCCCCGGCTTCTCAATCACCGCCTGGCATCCCAGCCGCGAGTTCAACTGAATATCCGCCGCCGTCTCCATCCGGTCCAGCTCCAGATCCTCCGCCTCACTGATCCCCTGCGCCCCTTCTCTCACATGGAGATGGCACGTCGTACAAGCACAAACTCCACCGCACGCATGATCCAGAAAGATGTCATAGTTCTCCGCCACATCCAGAAACGACATCGGCAATCCATGCCCCTCATAAGGCAGCGTATCGAACGGGAACTCCACCGTCCTGCCCTCAGGCAAAAATGTCACGCGAACTATTCCCTCGCCCGCAGGCTTCGTCAGATCCACAGCTTCAGCAACCTTCTTCGTCTCACTCATTGTTCAGTCTTCCGTCGACTCTCCGGCCGTAGCCTCATCATGAATTGATTCTTCAATCTTCTTCGTCTCAGCATCAGCGTCTATACGCGAGCTGCTCACCTGCGCCTTCGCAAAAGGGTGCGGAGCCGTTGGTCCCTCTCCCATGCTCTCACCTGCAGCCTCCATCGTCTTGCCCTGCATCGCGCCCGAGACCGCGGTATCCATCATCAACTCCGCAAACCTCCGCGTCGCCGCGTCCAGCCGCTCAATGCCGTTGCGAATCACCTTGTACTCCCCACCCTGCACCGCGGCCTCCAGAAACGAAATCTCCGTCGCAATCTTCTCTATCTCCACGCCCGTCAGCATCTGCCACGCCGCATGACTCTTACCCTTGTTCACCGCACTCAGAATCGTCTCAGCCTCATTCTTCGCCTCGATCGTCTGCCGCTCCTGGATATCGGTCTCCGCGTGATCGAACGAGTCCAGAATCATCGTCTCCACCTGCTCATCCGTGAGCCCATACGTAGGCTTCACCTCAACCTCAGCCTCTTTCCCACTCCTCTGCTCCCGCGCACTCACATGCAGAATCCCATTCGCATCGATCAGAAACTTCACCTCGATACGCGGCAGCCCCGCCACCATCGGCGGAATCCCCTTCAGATTAAACCGCGCCAGCGACCTGCAATCCTTCGCCAGCTCCCGTTCACCCTGCACCACATGGATCGCAACATTCGTCTGCCCATCCACGCCAGTCGTAAAGTGCTCCGTCGCACTCGCCGGAATCGTCGAGTTCCGTTGAATAATCTTCGCCACCACGCCGCCCAGCGCCTCAATCCCCAGCGACAAAGGCGTCACATCCAGCAGCAACAGATCCTCCGTCGCCGCCGACCCACCCGCCAGAATCTGCGCCTGCACCGCCGCCCCCAGCGCCACCACCTCATCCGGATTCAACTCCGTATGCGGCTTCTTCCCCCGCGCCTTCATCTCAAACAGATCATCCACCAACGCCTGCACCGCCGGAATGCGCGTCGACCCGCCCACCAGCACCACCTCATCGATCTGCGCAGCACTCAAACCCGCATCCTTCAAAGCCTGTTTGCAAGGCCCCGCCGTCCGCGCAATCACACCAGCAATCAAGCCTTCAAACTGCTCCCGCGAGATCTGCCGCAGATACCTCTTCCCACTCGGCAGCTCAACATTCAACGTCGCGTTGTCCGCACTCGACAGCAGAATCTTCGCCTCGATCACAGCCTTACGCACCGCCTGCACCGCCTCGCCGTTCCCGCGAACATCCTCACCCAGATCACCGGCAATATCATCCAGCGCAATCGCAATCATCAGGTTGTCGATATCGTCTCCACCCAGGTGCGTATCCCCACCCGTAGCGACCACCTCGAAGATCCCCTCATGCAGCTTCAAAATCGAGACATCGAACGTCCCTCCCCCGAAGTCATACACGGCAATCAAGCCATCTTTGTTCTTATCCAGCCCATAAGCCAGCGCCGCCGCCGTAGGCTCATTCACCAGCCGCAGCACCTCCAGGCCGGCAATCCGTCCCGCATCCTTCGTAGCCTGTCGTTGAGCGTCGTTGAAGTAAGCCGGAACCGTAATGACCGCCTTCGTCACCGGCCCGCCAAAAATCTCTCTGCATTCTTCTTTAATTGCTGCAGCACATAGGCCGAGATCTCCGGCGGCGTCAGCATCAACCCACCCACACTCACTTTCAGCACCTCACCCGGCCTCAACCCCTCCGCCAACTTGAACGGAAACAGTTTCAGCTCCCCCTGCACATCCTCAATATCCCGTCCCATCAAGCGTTTAGCCGAATACACCGCGCTGGCCGAGTCCGCCATCAGCGTCCCGCGCGCCGCATTCCCCACCACCACCCCACTGTCGGTCCACGCCACCACCGACGGCACCAGCCGCTCACCGTCCTCTCCGGGAATCACCACCGGCGTCGCGCCCTCCATAAAAGCCACCAGCGAATTCGTCGTACCCAGATCAATCCCTACAACCCGCTCATCCGCCATCGTTCAAAATCCCCTATTCGTCCATCTTCTATTGTCCTACATCGCCACACGCCTTGCGGTTACGGTCTTTGGATGCGCTCGCTGTCCTGCCGGACGGGCCCGCTACGCGCGGGGCGCCCACTTCGTGGGGTGTATACCTCGGGGCGACAAATGATCCTCCCGTTGGTCGGAATCAAAATTTCAGCCGACCAACGGGAGGCCCTATGCATCTAACTCCACCCAGACCGGTAGACAAGTCACGAAGTGACCGCCCCGCGCGTAGCGGGCCCGTCCGGCAGGACATCCATCTTCTATCTGAGATAACATCAGGCAACCCGAGGCCGAAGCATGCTCTATCTCGAGCACAACCCTCATCCCGCCCTCTCCCCCTTCATCAAATCCCTCTGGTACGCCCGCGACCCTCACGCCGCCCACCGCCACGAGCGCGTTCTTCCCACCGGCAGAGCCCAAATCGTCCTCTCGCTCGCCCGCGACTACCTCACCGACGCCAACAATCCAGTCAGCCCTCTCGACCACTCCCCGCCGGCATCTTCCTCGGCATTTACTCCCACTACCAGCAGATCGACGCCATCGACTTCACCGAGCTCATCGGCGTTGTCTTCCACCCCGGCGGCACCCCCGCCTTCTTCCCCGAAGACGCCTGCGTCTTCACCAACTGCGAGACCTCCCTCGACGACCTCTGGGGACGCGCCTCCCTCAACCTCCGCAACGACCTCCGCGAAGCCCCCACTCCCGAACAAAAGTTCGCTCTCCTCGAATTCGCCCTCCTCACCCGCCTCTCCCTCAGCAAACATCAGCGCCGCGACCCCATCCTCGACTACGCCCTAACCCACCTCCACACCTCACCCGGCACCACGACGATCGCGGAGCTCACCCGCACCACCGGCCTCAGCCCCCGCCGTCTCTCCGAGCGCTTCAACCAACAGGTCGGCATCTCCCCCAAACTCTACTGCCGCATCCAACGTTTCCAGCAAGCCGTCCAACAGATGCATCGCGGCACCGACGTCCGCTGGGCCGAACTGGCCCTCACCTGCGGCTACTACGACCAGTCCCACTTCGCCAACGACTTCCGCGCCTTCTCCGGTCTCAGCGCCTCCGACTACTCCACCACCAACCGCATCTGGGCCAATCACATCCCCCTCGATTAGCGCAGTTCATCTTTAGTCCGTGTAAGAGGAAGTTTTTAAGAGGAAGTTCTAAAAGGAAAGCTTTTCAAAAAGCGAGTTTAGAAAGATCGCCAGCCCGTGCAATGACTCGCATCTCGACCGAAGCAACGAACAGTTTTATCGTTCCTTGCGCAGTGGAGAGATCCCTGTATTTCGTCTCTGCTCCCCACCATCCAACGTGAAAACAGCTTTAGCACCACTCTTCAACCCGCGCCAAGCTGCCTCCCCTCCAAACCACGTCGAAAGAACACCACATCCGCAATCGGATTCTCGTTATACCGCTCGACCCGCACAAATCCCATGGCCTCATACAGCCGGTTCGCCTCCGGCATCGCCGCTGGCACCGTATCCAGATACATCGCCTCAAACCCCGCTCCCTCAGCCCACTCAATCGCCTCCTTCACCAGCCGCCGCCCCAACCCGTATCCGCGAAACGCGCCATCCACCCAAAGGCGCTTCATCTCACATCCTCTCTGCTCGCCTCGCACACGACGCAGAGCCACACACCCTGCCGCCGTCCCATCAACCACCGCCAGCAACAGAACCACGTAAGCTCCCGGCAGTCCCTCCAACTCCTGCCCATACCCCTCAAGGCAGATATTCGCCGCACCCGCAGGATTCGTCGCCAGATACTCTCCATACGCCTGCATCAGCCGTCGCACCGCGGCAATATCTTCTACCCCAACCGCCTCTCGCACCACAATCTCGGCCATAACTCCAGTAGCCTACCACCCATCAGATCGTTCTCCCGCTTCACCGGAAACACGAAATCAAACCCCAAATAAATCTCTTGCACCGCCGAATTTTCCAAGACCACCCCGCCGCTCTCATGGCATCCTTCCAACCATGAACACCCCAGTCAACACCACCCGATCCTCCATCATCCCCAGCCTCCGCTACCGCGACGCGCTCGCCGCCATCGACTGGCTCGTCGCTGCCTTCGGCTTCACAAAACAAGCCGTCTTCGTAGCCAACGACAACAAGACCGTCCAGCACGCTCAGCTCACCTACGGCAACGGCATGATCATGCTCGGCTCCGTTGACAACGGTGGCGAAGCCGGCAGGTTCATGGTCCAACCCGACGAGATCGGCCTACGCGAAACCCAGGGCGCCTACCTCGTAGTCTCTGACGCCGACGCCGTCTACGCCACCGCGAAATCCGTAGGCGCCGAGATGGTTCTCGACATTCGCGACATGGACTACGGTGGCCGCGCCTTTACCTGCCGCGACCTCGAAGGCCACCTCTGGAGCATCGGCACCTACGACCCCTGGCAACCCGAATCATCGCAGCCCAAGCCCGACTCCGCTATCGAGCACGCTCAAGAAAGCGCAGGTCGATGACCGAAACATAGCCGTCGATCCGCAAACGCATCGTTGGCGCAACCGTCGACCTGCAGAGTCCTTTTCCGACCAACGGGAGGCCCCGCACTTCATCGTGCCAAGACCGGTAAACACGTCACGAAGTGACCGCCTCCCGCGCAGGGAGCCCGTCCGGCAGGACTAATTCCCATTCGAATTAACCCAGCGGCCGAAACCAAACTCTAGCCTGCACCCCCACCCCCGTGATACCGTCTCCAGATGGAATTAAACCCCTACGCAAAGTACCTCGACGGCCGCGACCCCATCCCCGTCCTCACCAGCACCGCCGAGCGCCTCCACACCCTCACCGCCAACCTCACCGGCGCGCAGATCAACACCCCGCCCGCCCCCGGCAAGTGGAGCATCTGCAACATCATCACCCACCTCGCCGACACGGAGATGGTCTTCGCCTTCCGCCTCCGCCAGACCGTCGCCCCCGCACCCGACCAGCCCCACCACATCATCCAGCCCTTCGATCAGGAAGCCTGGGCCCAACGCTACGCCGTCTACCACATCGAACCCGCACTCGCCCTCTTCCAGGCCACGCGCAACTGGAACCTCCTCTTCCTCGCCACCGTCTCCGAAGACGACCGCCACCGCACCGCCACCCACCCCGAGCGCGGCACCATGACCCTCTGGACCATCGTCGAGACCATGGCCGGCCACGACATCAACCACATCCAGCATCTGGAACGCCTCACCGCACGCGGTAACTAAACCCCGTTTCCTGGGAACTTCGACGTCAAGTTTTGGATCGTCGTTCGATGAGCGACTTGCCCGGCTGGCGATAGTAAGGCGTAAGATTCTGGTTGCACCTTGAGGTGCCTGCGGGTTCTACCAACGACAGCGATGGGAAGGAGATTATCCGTGATAAGGAAGAGTCTTCTATCGTTCAGCATTGCAGCAATGGTGATTTTGACTGGAATCTGTTGGAGTCAAAGTTCGGCGCAAACCCCGTCTGACAACTCTGCCCAGACCGCCACGGATCAGGATATCGATTTGTTACGGAAGGATGTTCGGTCACAGAAGAGGCGGATCATCGCTTCGAATCTTCAGCTGACTGATCAGGAGGCGTTGAAATTCTGGCCGCTGTATGACCAGTACACCGCCGATCTGGTCAAGATCAACGATGCGAAGTATGCGGCGCTCAAAGAGTTCGCGTCCAGCTACTCCACCTTGACCGACGATCAGGCAATGGGACTGGTACGCAAGATGCTTGGCGTCGATCAATCGGTTGCGGAGTTACGGCTGAGATACACTGCGCTCTTCAACAACGTGATACCAGGAAGGAAAACCGCGGTGTTTTTCCAGTTGGATCGGCGACTGGTGATGTTGATTGACCTGCAGCTGGCTTCGCAGATTCCGATGATCCTGCTCTCTGGCGGAAATCCCAGACAATAGTGCAGAGGCCTTTAGTTTCCGAGCTGCCACTTCTCAGACCCCGGCACCGCGGAAAGCCTGTTCCGTTTTCCTTGTGCCATAAACACCACCTTTAGAAAAATGATTCATATCAGATGGTGTTGCATCGACCGGTTGAGACCGCCGGACTAATCGCCGATTAGTCGACGCACCAACTGCCGGAGAGCTACAGACCCAGAGCCTCATTGACATCCCGCACCAGGTTCCGCAAGTAGCTCCGCTTGTTGAGCAGCACCACCATCGCATCCTTGGCCCGAGTCTTCGCCGCCTCATCCCCGGCGTCCACCCCGAAGTCCCAGACCGACCACAGCTCCTCCAACTCCGCCTGCGTCTCCACCATCTTTGCGTCGAAGGTGTCTTTCGCCGTCATTAGATCGCGCCGCAACTCCGGCTCATCCTCGCCCATCTGATTAGCCGCGCGCATCTCCTGGAGCTGCATATTCAGCTCGAAGACCTCCTCCAGCAACTCAGGAGGAACAATCTGTTTCTTCTGCTCGCCCGACACCCGCGCCGCATCGGTGGCCGCCTTCGACTGCTCTTCCAACTCGACACCCTCGAGCGTCAGCAGATACTGCGTCCGCAAAATCGGATCTTTGAGAGTTCGATACGCATCATTGAGCAGCGAACTCTGCGCCAGCGCTGCCTCCTGCTCCGCCACCGGCTTCGAAGCGAACCGATCGGGGTGCAGCTTGCGGCTGAGCACATAGAACTGCTTCTCCAACGCCACAACATCCAGCGTCAGCTTCCGCGGAAGATCGAAGAAGGAAAAATAATCCATCTACGCCGTAAAGCTCGACCCGCACCCACAGCTCTTGGTCGAATTCGGATTGATGAAGTTGAACCCCTGACGCATCAGTGTCTCTTCAAAGTCCAGCACCATGCCGTGCAGGTAGATAAAGCTCTTCGGATCGACAAAGATCCGTATCGCCGCACCATTCGTAGGATCGCCGGCGGTCGCCAGCCCCTCACCAAACGCATAAACGCGATCCCGTTCCCGAGGCTGCGTATCGAAGCGAATGTTATAGCTCAGCCCCGAGCAGCCGCCGCCCTGAATGCCCACCCGCAGGCCACCCTGCTCCGGCGAAACACCTTCCTTGGCCATCGCAACACGAATCCGCTTCAGCGCCTTCTCCGTAATTTGGATGCCCTTCTGACCCGGCTCCTGCCCCTGCGCAGTCAGCACATTCATCCCGGCCAGCGGATTCTTCGCCTGGCCGGATGTAGCGGCCTGTTGCGCCGTCTCCATCTCCGCCGCGGTTTGTAGTGTCACCATTGCCATATCGCCGTCCCTGCCGCTGCCACTCACTACCAACAGAACACGGTAGCAACGCGACTGAAAAATGCGCCGCTACCGTCGTCTCAACCCTGCACCGCCGCTCAAAATTTAGTGAGCGACAGCAACCGCTGCCGTCTCGGCAACGTTGTTCTTCTTCTTCCAGTCGCCGATCGCCGCGCGGATCGCGTCTTCCGCGAGCACCGAGCAGTGAATCTTCACCGGAGGAAGCGCAAGCTCCTTCACAATGTCCGTGTTCGAGATCGCCATCGCCTCGTCGATCGTCTTGCCCTTCACCCACTCTGTTGCGAGAGAGGAAGAAGCAATCGCCGAACCGCAGCCGAAGGTTTTGAACTTGGCATCTTCGATCACGTTCGTCTCCGGATTCACGCGAATCTGCAGACGCATCACGTCGCCGCACTCTGGCGCGCCTACAAGCCCAGTGCCAACCTCGGCAGCGCTCTTATCCAATGTGCCAACATTTCGTGGATGATTGTAGTGGTCCACTACTTTATCGCTATATGCCATCTTGTTTCTCCTGTCTCTAACTTATTCCAAATTTCCAAACTGCCAATGCCGCCGGATTAGTGCGCGGCCCATTCAATCTTCGTGAGGTCGATACCTTCCTTCACCATCTCATACAGCGGGGAAAGTTCCCGCAGCTTCGAAACCACACCGATCACCTTGTCCGAAACGTAGTCGACTTCAGCCTTCGTATTGAAGCGGCCAAAACCGAACCTGATCGAACTGTGCGCCACATCGTCGCCCAAACCCAAAGCCTTCAATACATAAGATGGCTCAAGCGTCGCTGAGGTGCAAGCAGAACCCGAAGAAACCGCAATATCGTTAATTCCCATCAAAAGGCTCTCGCCCTCGACATACACAAAGCTCATATTCAGGTTGCCCGGCAGATGATGGTCCATGTTGCCGTTCACGTGAACATAGTCCAGCGCCTTCTCGAACTTGGCCTTCATGTAGTCCCGCAGCTCCTGCTCGCGCTTCGCCTCGGCCTCCATCTCCTGGCCCGCAATCTCACAAGCAGCGCCCAGCCCAACGATGCCTGGAACATTTAGCGTACCGGACCGCATGCCGCGTTCATGACCACCACCATTGATCTGTTCCGAGATCTGCACCCTCGGATTGCGACGACGAACGTACAGCGCGCCCACACCTTTCGGCCCATAGATCTTATGTCCCGAGAGCGAGAGCACATCGATATTGTCCTTCTGCACATCAACCGGAATCTTGCCCACAGCCTGGACCGCGTCGGTGTGAAAGATCACGCCTTTCTCGTGGCACAGCTTGCCGATCTCGGCGATGGGCTGAATCACTCCAATCTCGTTGTTCGCATACATGATCGAAACCAGGATCGTCTTGTCGTCGATCGCACGCTTCAGGTCCTCAAGATCGATCAGACCATCCGCCTGCACCGGCAGGTAGGTCACGCGATAACCCTGCTTCTCGAGCTTCTTGCACGTATCCAGAACAGCCTTATGCTCGGTCACCTGCGTGATGATGTGGTTGCCGCGCTCACGATACATCTCCGCGATTCCCTTGAGTGCAAGATTATTCGACTCAGTCGCACCACTGGTGAAGATAATCTCCTTCGCCGTCGCGCCAATTAACCTGGCGATCTGCTCACGAGCCTTCTCAACCGCCTTCTCCGCCTCCCAGCCAAACACGTGGTTGCGGCTCGCCGCATTGCCAAACACCTTGCCAAAGTAAGGCAGCATAGCATCCAGAACCCGCGGATCCATCGGTGTCGTCGCGTGGTTGTCCATGTAGATCGGCAGCGTAACGCCGGCCGGCAATGGTGCTGAGGACTCGCTGATCACTACGCCGTTATTGCTCATCTCGTTGCTCATCGTATCTCCCAAACTGGTGCTTCTAACTCTTCACTAACTCAAACTCTGTCCATCGTCAGTCAGCGCGTGACTAAACCGCGATGCTTACCAGACCGCCGCCCACCGGGGCGCCCGATCCAACCTGTTCCGCATCCCCGGTTTCGATCAGGTCGGAGATACGGAGTCCATTCAGCAGATCCTTGATGCTGTCGTTCACTTTGCGCAATGGTTCTTTGATGGTGCAATGCCCTGCCAGGTCGCAGGTTCCGTGAATCGTAATGCAACTTGTAATGAAAAGCGGCCCGTCAATCGCCCGGATGACCTCAAACGCCGTCATCTCTGTCGCACTTCGCGACAGAGCATAGCCACCATTGGTCCCGGCATGCGAAACAAGCAGTCCAGCCTTCGCTAAAGTCTGTAGAATCTTAGCTAACAGCTGCGGCGGGATGTGATAGGCCTCTGCGATATCCTTTGCGCTGTGCGCGCTGCCGTCCGTCTGCTCCGCCAGATACTTCAGAGCCATCAGACCATAATCGGCTTTTTTGGTCAGACGCAGCATGTCGGCTTTGAGCTCCCGCTCCCTGAAAATTGAGGGTAAATCAGACAATTCCAGTCCTAGATAGTGTACGTCCAAAATTCGGTGCGTGCAACAGGGGTGAGGAGCCCTTGATTTCAGAGTCCCTCCAGAATTTCTCACCAGACAAAAGTCCAGAATCCAGGTTGACAAGGGGTCCGCGGACGCGCAAAATCCATACCATTCACATTTTTCTCCCCCAATGACTGCCATCTGCAAACATCCCATTGTCAAAATCGTCGCCCGCGAGGAAGACGCCGAATTCGTTGAGTGTCAGAAGTGCGGAGAAGTTTTCGATTCGGCTGAATACAGCGACATCGCCATCGAAGAAAAAACCGCCCTCGCCGAGATTCCCTCCGACGACTAAACGGTCTGCTCCGGCGGAGAACTCATCCTGCGCAGCACAATCCATGCATACTGCGCTGCAGAGAGTGGTGCCAGGACCGCGATCGCGCGCACCAGAATATCCCGCAGCGTCGCAAGTTGTTGCGACACAAACAGCTTCTGACAAATCACCGCAATCAGAGCGACGATCTGCACAAACGTGTTCAGCTTTCCAAACACGCTGGGCCTGAAGTCCCGCAGCGTTCCCGTCACAAACAGAAGCGTTGCTATCAACAGAATCCCCACATCGCGGCTGAAGACCAGCACCGTTACGTACAACGGAATCAGCCCAACATGCGTCAGCACCACAAACAACGAACTCAACAGCAACTTGTCCGCAATTGGATCCAGATACTGCCCCAGCGTAGTCTTCTGACTCAGCCACCGAGCCAGTAAACCATCCAGCGCGTCGCTGATCCCCGCAAGCATGAACAACCCAAACGCGACGCCATAGTGCCCATCGAGAATCTCAATCAAAAGGAAGGGGATAATAAAGAGCCGCATCAGCGTAAGCAGGTTCGGTGCGGCGCGAAATTGGCTCAGGAAGGGCACGTTGCGGGGTCAATCCATCCTATCCCAACCCCGTGAAGGTTGCCCCAACACAGATCTCCGTTTAGACTGAAAAGACGCACAGGCGCGTAGCTCAGTTGGTTAGAGCGCTACCTTGACACGGTAGAGGTCAGGAGTTCGAGTCTCCTCGTGCCTACCATCCCTTCAAAATCCATCCCTCGCACCTGGTCATGGTGCTGCCGAGATCATCGGCAGTCCGGTCACGGGCCAATGCTCCACAAGAGCTTCGCCGTTGGTCTCGATCCCCACTCCCGCCGCAGTCCCGGCAACGACCTTGGCATTCCATCCATCCACAACAACCAGCGCGTCCTCGCTCTTCAGGTCCGGCGTCGCCGCCTCAATCGTGATCGTCTTGCTCTCATTCGGCAGCAGAGACACATAGTTATCGCTGTAGTACACCGGCAGCACTCGCTCCCCCGAGCGCTTCCTCCGCAACTGAAGATGTGTCATCAACGCAATCTCTTTGTCGGGATTATGCAGCGTCACCGTGATCAAACTCTTTCCGTCAGCATCGCTACGGCCGACCTTCGCATCCAGCGCGATCGTCGGTAGACGATCAAGCGCCTTCAGATCGTCCTGATGTTCCGGCAGCGCACGCCAATAAAAGTTATCCGAAACCAGCTTGCCCGCGGCATCACGCAGCTCAAGCTTCACAAAGTGAACCACCGAAAGATCCGCGGGCCACGCCACGGATCCAAGCGTAGTCGCCAGGCTCGGGGCAGCAGTCACATCGAAATCGTGCTCATACTTCATTGCCCCATCCATGTTGTAGATCGCCAGATGAGCACGCGCATTTTCAAGTGGACTATCCGCGTTATTGATTACCTGGACCTCGCCGTTCGATTCATTCAGCTGAATATGAACCAGCTCGGCTGCCTTCTTCACCGCGAACAAAGCCGAATTCGGTTCGAGATCGTGGTGATAGATCTGCCACACAAAACTTGGCTGCGCAGGATTACTCATCCACGTGATCACGCCGGTCGTCGGATGAAACAACTTCGCATTGCGTCCCTCATACATCGCGCGGAACGCCTCGTAGTTCGCCAGCTGCGACTTCCGCACAAAGTCCGCAAGGTTCGCCACCTTGCCATACCGATCAGCGATCATCGCCGGATACGTGTCGCCATCCGCCGCGCCCTTGGCAAAGTCATGCTCCGCCCAGTCGTCATTGATCGTCTCCCAATCCTTCTCGGGCATCATGCCGTGAATCGACTCCAGCGTCGGAACCGACACACTTCCGATCTCCGTCTTGTACGCCTCGTCATAGACGTAGAACTCACGTGGCGTCCTCCAGTGATACGGCCCATGCGAATTCACCCCGCGCCCGTCTGCAGAGTTCGCCTGATACAACCTCGTCGGCTCCAGCTCAGTCATCAAAACGCGCAGCGCATCGTCGATCTTCTTCGGCGGATACCCTTCATTCCGAGCACACCACACAACAATCGCAGCATGATTCCGAAACCGCAGAATCTTATCGCGCACATTCGCCATGTACGTATCAAAGTCATCTGGATCTGGCCCGTCAGAAGGATTCGGCTGGAAAAACTCATCCCACACCAGGATCCCGTACTTGTCGCATAGCTCATAAAAGTCTTCGCTCGTACTCTGTCCCACCCAGTTGCGAATCATGTTCATATTCGCGATCTGATGCATCCGAATCTGCGCCTCCAGCCGCTCCCGCGGATTGCGCTTCATCGCTTCATCCAATCCCCAGTTCCCTCCGCGAATAAACACGCGAACACCATTCACCGAGATCGTCAGGTTCTCCGAATCCGGCACGGCATAGGTAAACTTGCGAACACCGAAGCTCACATCTTTGCTGTCCGACGCGTTACCATCCACCTCAAAACTCAAATGCAGCTTATATAGATTCTGCGGACCATAGCCATTCGGCCACCACAGCTTCGGATGCGCCACATGCATCGCCGGCGTACTCTTCGGATCGACCGTAACCGTCTGCGAACTATGCGCCGCCACCTCGACGCTCTGTTCGAACGTCACGTCTCCAAAACTCCCCTTCAACACACCCTTCTGCGGCGTGTCGGTCACGTTTTCAACCCGCGCCTGCACCGCCACATCAGCCGAATCCGTCTTGGGCAACGGAAGATCTGTCGTCACCAGTGGATCTTTGATCACCACCGGCCCACTCGCCGAGAGAAAAACCTTCTGCCAGATCCCCGTGTTCCGATCGCGAATCGCAGGAATCCAGTCCCAGCCAATTGTCGAAAGAAATGTCGGCCCATCAATCGCGGTGATGCCGCCGTTCCTGCCTACGCCATCCCGAATCGTATGTTCATGTGGGTCTCCGGGGTGAGGCTGCGGCGACACCAGCACGGCCAGAACCGCCTTCTTCCCCGGCTTCGTCTGCGCAGAGATGTCAAAGATCCCCCGCTTGAACGCGCCCTTCATCGTGCCCACCTGCGTCCCATTCACCCACACCTGGGCGGAGAAATTAATCCCTTCCAGGTTCAACCACACGTGCTTCCCGGCGTACGTCTTCGGCACCTCAAAGACCGTTCGATACCAGTACGGCGTGCGCGCCAGGCTATCGGGAATCTTGTCGGGCCGATTATTCTCCCCATACAGAGGCTCTGGGTAGACACCTGCATTCACCAGGCTCGTCAACACCGTGCCCGGCACCGTCGCGGAGTACCAACCTTGCGATTTGAAGTTTTTCGAAGCGATCGCATCACCGGATTGAGTCACCTTCGCTGCATCCTGCAACTGCCAGCCAGTTGAGAGCGTTACAGGTTGAGGAAGAGACGAACTAGCTGCCAAAGCCATCGAACCCAATCCCATGGAACCCACAGCAGCCAATGCCAATCCCCAAGCTTTCATTCGCATTCAACCGCACCTTTAATCGTTAGATCACAGAGATTTGCAGCGCGAAAATCACTCCGCGCCAGACATAGAAACCCTACACGATCCTCACGCAAAGGTCACACCTCAGCTTCACCGTTGAATCGTCGTCTCCGCCTTGGTCAGCTTCTCGGAGACCTGTGCCGGCGTAGGCAATTGCGACCGGTCCCATCCTCCGCCCAACGCCTCGATCAACTGCACCGAAGCGGTCATCTCCTGCACTCGCAGATTCGCTACAGACTGCCTATCCGTCAGCAACGTCGTCTGTGCCGTCACCACATTTACATACGGATCGATCCCAGTCTGATACCGCGCAGTCTCCAGCGTCAGAAACTCCTCAGCCGACTTCACTGCCTCTTGCTGCTGTATCTGCTGCTGCGAAAGAATACGCACCGAAGCAAGGGCGTCCTCCACCTGTTGGAATCCCGTAAGAACGGTCTGCCGATAGCTGGCGACATCGGCGTTATAGACCTCTCTAAACTGATTCACCGTTGCCCGCCGCAACCCAGCGTCGAAGACCGTCTCACTCACTGTCGGCCCAATCGACCAGACCCGGCTCGGCCAGTCAAACAGATGTTTGAAGGTAGAGCTCTCGAATCCGCCAGACGCGCTCAACGTCAGATTCGGATAGTACGCCGCAGTCGCAATACCAATCTGCGCATTCGCCGCCGCCATGTTTCGCTCCGATGCAGCGATGTCAGGCCGCCTCTCCAGTAGCGCCGACGGCAACCCAATCGGTATCGGTGGAGGAGTCACACTAGCAGCCCTCACCGGAATAGAAAACGTCGAAGCATTGGCCCCCACCAACAGGGCAATGGCATGCTCAAACTGCGCGCGCGCCACGCCAAGATTGATCGCCTGCGATTGCACATTCTGTAGCGTATTCTGCGCCTCCACCACCGAAATCCGGTCGCCGATCCCAGTCTCATACTGAGCCTGCGTGAACTCAAGCGCCTTCTTGTCCGCCTCCACCGTGTCGTTCAGAATAGCCTGCAAAGCATCCTGACCCCGTATCTCAAAGAAGAAAGTAGCAAGGCTCGCTTGTTCGGTCAGCTTCTCATTCTCAAGATCGGCGGCGCTCAACTGTGCGTTGTACTGCTGTTCGTGAATCGTGCTGCGGACTCTGCCCCAAAGGTCGGGCTCCCACGAAACGGATAGCGGCAAAGATCCGACGGAGCTCGTTGAACCCGTGTTGGCTTGCGACGAACGCCCCAGATTCGCTGAAGATTTGGAACGGCTATACGAAGGTCCCACAGAAGCCGTCGGATAAAGCTGTGCATGCGCCTCCGCAACCAGGGCCCGCGCCTCCATGAAGTTCGCGAAGAACTGCTTGATGTTCTGGTTGTCGATGTTCAATCGCTCTTCCAGCGCATTCAACTCGGAATCGTTGTAGATCTCCCACCACTTCCCGTGCAGCATCGCATCCTGAGGCTGTGCCACCTTCCAGCCATCGGTATCCGGAAACTGCGTGGGCGACTCCTTGTAAGTCACCGGTGGTGCCTGCGCAACGGCCGGCGGCGTGTGATACTTAGGCCCCACCATGCATCCAGTCAAGAGAAGCGCCGCGAGTGCCGGGCAAATCACCAGGGTGAATCGAAGGTTAGTCATAGGTTTAGACATCCAAATCTACTCCGCAGCAACGGCAGCCGAGCCGTCCTCGGGGTTGAAAGTATCGTGCTTACGACCCAACGCGCGCAGGCGCAGGCGATCCAGCGTGAGATAGACAACAGGGGTGGTGTAGAGCGTAAGCATCTGGCTCACGATCAAGCCACCCACAATCGTGATACCCAGCGGCCGGCGCAGCTCAGACCCAGTGCCCGTACCAAACGCCAGCGGCAGCGCACCAAACAGCGCAGCCATTGTCGTCATCAGAATCGGCCGAAAACGCAGCATGCACGCCTCAAAGATCGCATCTTCTGTATTCATGCCGCCCTCGCGCTCTGCCTGTAAAGCAAAATCGATCATCATAATCGCGTTCTTCTTCACGATGCCGATCAACAGTACGATTCCAATAATCGAGATGACATTCAAATCTACTTTGAAGAGCATAAGCGCAAGCATCGCGCCAACACTCGCCGAGGGCAGCGTCGAAAGAATAGTCAACGGATGCACCAGACTCTCGTACAAAACTCCGAGCACAATATAAACCGCAAGCAGCGCCGTAAGAATAAGGAGTGGCTCGGTCCCCAGTGACTGCTGATACGCCAGCAGTGTCCCCGCGAAAAAGCCGTGTACGGAAGTCGGCGTCCCCAGCCGCTGTTGCATCTCCGCAATCTCAAGCGTCGCATCGCTCAAAGACATCCCGGGAGCCAGATTGAACGACACCGTCACCGAAGGAAACAGCCCGGTGTGATTCAGCGACAGCGGAGTCGTATTGGTTGCAGCTGTCGCCATCGTAAACAAGGGGACATTGCCGCTGGCCGTCGTACTGCTGGTGCCCGCAGGATGAAAATAAATATTCTTCAGTCCCTCCGGCGTCTGCCAGTACTCTGGAGCGACCTCAAGCACTACGTAATACTGATTCAACTGCGTATAAATAATCGAAACTTCCGATTGCCCAAACGCGCTGTACAACCCCTGATCCAGCGACTGCGCCGTCTGGCCCAACTTTGCCGCGGTCACTCGGTCGTAGGTCAGCAGCTGATCCAAGCCGCCATTTTGTTGATCCGAGCTCACATCCTGAAAACCAGGGAGGCGCATCATCGCCGTCAGCAGCTTGGGACCCCACAGCGAAAGATCCGTAACGTTATCGGCCTGAATCGTGTATTGATACAGCGCGTTGCTTGAACGTCCGCCGATACGAAGATCCTGTGACGCCTGCAGAAACGATGAGGCCCCCGTCACGCGATTCAACTTCGGACGCAGCCGGTTGATAATCTCCGGCGCTCCGATCTTGCGAACGTTCAGTGGCTTCAACGTCACAAACATATTCCCTGTATTCGTGGCCCCGCCTCCACCAGTAAAGCCGATCACATTCTGGACCGCCGGGTCATTCTTCACGATATTCGCAACTTCCTGAAGTGCCGTATTCATCGAAGCGAACGAAGCATCCTGCGGCCCCCGAACCGCCCCTGCCAGCGACCCCGTATCCTGTTGCGGAAAAAACCCCTTTGGGATCTTGATGACCAGCACGACATTCAAAGCGATCGTCAGGAGCAGAACAGTCAACGTCAGCACCGGATTTTCCAGAACCCAATGTAGGCTTCGTCGATAGATCGAAAGTACCCAGTCGAAAAACCTCTCCGACGCCATATACACCCGGCCGTGCTTCTTCCCATGCTCGTCCCGAAGCAGATAAGCGCACATCATCGGCGTCGTCGTCAGTGAGATCAGCATCGACACAAAGATCGCAGTCGATAGTGTCACTGCAAACTCACGAAACAGTCTTCCCACAATCCCGCCCATCAACAGCAGCGGAATAAAAACCGCAACTAGCGATATGCTGATCGACACAACCGTAAAACCAATCTCCTGCGCTCCCTTTAGTGCTGCGGCAAACGGAGCCATTCCATTCTCGAGATGCCGCGTGATGTTCTCCATCACGACGATCGCGTCGTCCACCACAAACCCGGTCGAGATCGTCAGCGCCATCAGAGAAAGGTTATCGATGCTGTAGCCAAACATGTACATCACGGCAAAGGTCCCGATCAACGAAACCGGAACCGCCACCGCGGGTATCAACGTCGCTCTTCCGTTACGCAGGAAGAGGAACACCACCACGATCACCAGCGCGATAGAGAGCAACAGTGTTCGCTCAACATCACTCACCGACGCACGAATCGTCGTCGTGCGATCCAGCACAATCGTCGTGTCGATCCCCTTCGGAATCGACGCCTCCACCGATGGCAGCTCAGCCCGAATACGATCCACCGTATCAATAATGTTGGCCCCAGGCTGCCGGAAGATGATCAGCATTACAGCCCGTTTGCCGTTCAGGTATCCTGCCGCACGCAGGTTCTGCGTCGAATCGACCACATCCGCCACATCCGACAACCGCACCGCCGACCCATTATTGTAACCAATGATGATCGGCTTATAGTCCTCCGCGTGTGAGATCTGATCGTTTGCGACAATGTCCGCCGAGACATCCCCATTCGTGATCTGACCCTTCGCCAAATTTGAATTCTGCAGACTTACCACTGACTGCACATTCGCCATCGTCATCCCAAAGCTCGCAAGCTTCGTCGGATTCACCTCGACGCGGACCGAAGGCAGCGCACCCCCACCCGGATTGACCTGCCCGACCCCCTCAATCTGCGAAAGCTTTTGCTGCACCACCGTCGAAGCTTCGTCATACAGCTTGTCCGGTCCATATTTATCCGACGTCAAGCCAAGAATCATAATCGGCGCATCGGCCGGATTCACCTTCCGGTACGTCGGATTCGCCGGAAGATTCGCCGGAAGATAAGTCCTCGCCGCGTTGATAGCCGCCTCGACATCGCGCGCAGCGCCATCGATATTCCGGCTCAGGTCAAACTGAATCGTCACCGACGTCGATCCCAGGCTGCTCGAAGACGTCATCTCCGTAACACCTGCTATGTGACCAAACTGCCGCTCCAGCGGGGTCGCCACCGACGATGCCATAATCTCCGCACTACCACCCGGCAAACTCGCGCTCACTGAGATCGTTGGAAAATCCACCTGCGGCAACGGAGAGACTGGAAGCACATTGAACGCAATGGCCCCGGCAATTGCGATCGCAATCGTAAGCAGCGTCGTCGCCACAGGCCGATGAATAAAAGGTGCAGAGATGTTCATGGCTGCTCCGCCGTCTCTAACTCGCCTCCACTTCGCTCCGCCTTCTTCGACTTTCTCGAAAACCGATGTGAAAGATTGTCAAAGAAAATGTAGATAACAGGCGTCGTATAAAGTGTCAGCACCTGGCTGACGAGCAAACCTCCGACCATTGCGATCCCAAGCGGTCTGCGCAACTCCGAGCCGATACCCTGACCAAACGCGAGTGGCAGCCCCCCAGCAGCGCCGCCATCGTCGTCATCATAATCGGACGGAAGCGCAGCAGGCACGCCTCGTAGATCGCATCCGTGGAGCTAAGCCCTCGATTGCGCTCTGAATCGAGCGCAAAATCGACCATCATAATTCCGTTTTTCTTAACGATGCCGATCAGCAAAACCAGACCGATGATCGCCACCACACTTAGATCCTGATGAAAAAGAATCAGAGAAAGAAACGCGCCCACACCCGCCGAAGGCAGCGTCGAGAGAATCGTAACCGGATGAATGAAACTCTCGTAGAGAACTCCGAGAACGATGTACACCGTTACCAGCGCAGCCAGAATCAGAAGTGGCATACCCGAGAGCGAGTTCCGAAATGATGCCGCAGTCCCTTGAAAATCCGCCTGCAGGCTCGCCGGCATGTGCATATCCTTCTGCACCTTCGTAATCTCGGAGATCGCGCCTCCCAGCGCAGCATTGGGCGCAAGATTGAAAGAGACCGTAATCGCCGGGAACTGGCCTTGGTGAGTAATCGAGAGCGCCTCAGTCGTCGTCTCGAAGTGCGAGAACGCGCTGAACGGCACTGCATTATTGAACGCGGAACTCGTCGTTCCCGCCGAAGTCGCGCCCTTGCTTGAGGTTGAAGTCACAGTACTCGAGGTCAGCGCATTGACCGGGGAGTCAGCGTGTTCGCTGAAGCAGTAAACAACACCGAGCTAGTCAGCGCATTGGATCCCGCCGACGTAGAGCCATTGCCCGAGGAGGAAGTTGCCGCTGCGCCGGTAGTCCCCGACGCCGACCCAGACCGAAGGTAGAGATGATTTAACTTGTTCGGATCGACCTGAAACTGTGGCTCTGCCTCGAGAATCACGTGGTACTGATTCAACTGCGTGTACATCGTATTGATCTGCCGCTGGCCGAAGGCGTCATAGAGCGTATTGTCGATCGTCGTCGGCGCCACTCCCAGCCGCGAGGCGGTCGCCCGATCGATCACCAACGAGACCGCCAGCCCGCCCAACTGTTGGTCCGTGGCAACATCTTCCAACTCCGGCAGCTGCTTCAAGCGAGTCACAAATCGGGCTGTCCAATCGTTCAGCTCGTTCTGATCCGGATCCTCCAGAGTGTACTGGTACTGCGTGCGGCTCACCCGATCATCCACCGTAATGTTCTGCACCGGCTGCATGTAGATCTGAATATCCTGCACATCTTGCAGCTTCGACTGAAGCCTCCGAATTACATCGGAGGCGTTCAGATCACGTTCTTCAAGCGGCTTCAAATTGATCGACATTCTTCCGCTGTTCGTAGTGATATTCGTGCCATCCGCACCAATAAAGGAGGACAAGCTCTCGACCGCAGGATCCGCCAGAATTACCTTCGCTACCTCCTGCTGCTTCGCTGCCATTGCCTTCGACCCAATTGTCTGGGGAGCCTGCGTGATTCCCTGAATAACGCCCGTATCCTGCACGGGAAAAATCCCTTGGGGATGATGATGTACAGAAAAATCGTCAACATCAGTGTCGCAAGAGCTACCAGCAACGTAATCGTCTGGTAGCGAAGCACAACCTTCAAAGTCCGTCCGTAGAACGCAATCATCCGTTCGAAGGCGTGCTCCGATGCTCGATAAAAACGTCCCTGCTGCGCTTCAGGATTATGTTTCAAAATGCGCGAAGCCATCATCGGCGTCAGCGTCAGCGAAACCACCGCAGACACTACGATCGTCACCGCCAGCGTCACCGCGAACTCACGGAACAGACGGCCGACAACATCTCCCATGAACAAAAGTGGAATCAACACCGCGATCAGAGAGACCGTCAGAGAAAGAATCGTAAAGCCAATCTGCTCTGCGCCCTTCAACGCCGCCTGCATCGGCGTATCGCCCTCTTCCAGATAGCGCGAGATGTTCTCCACCATCACGATCGCGTCATCGACGACAAATCCAGTCGAGATCGTCAACGCCATCAGCGACAGGTTATCCAGGCTGTAGCCAAGCGCGTACATCGCCGCAAAGGTTCCGATCAGCGACAACGGCACCGCCACACTCGGAATAATCGTTGCGTACAGATTTCGCAGGAACAGGAAGATGACCATCACAACCAACCCGATGGTCAGCATCAGTTCGAACTCAACGTCGCTAACCGAAGCCTGAATCGGCGTCGTAAGGTCGGTGAGCGTCGTGACCTCGATGCCCTTCGGCAGATTGGCCTCGAGCTGCGGCAGCAACTTCTTGATGCTCTTGACCACGCTGATCGTATTTCCACCCGGTTGCCGCTGCACATTCAGAATCACAGCGGGTGTCTGGTTCATCCACGCAGCCTGCGTCGTGTTCTCTACGCCGTCAAGGATGTGCGCAACGTCAGTCAACATCACCGGTGCGCCGTTGCGATACGCGACAACGACGCTTCTGTAATCCTTACTCGTCACAAGCTGATCGTTTGCATCGATCTGGTAGTCCTGCCGCGGCCCGTCGAAGTTTCCCTTCGCGGCATTCACGCTGCTCTGGCTGACAGCCGTACGCAGATCTTCGAGATTGATGCCATACGACGAAAGCGCCGTCGGATTCGCCTGAATCCGCACCGCGGGCTTCTGTCCGCCACTGATGCTCACCAACCCAACGCCGCTCAACTGCGAAATCTTCGGCGCCAACCGCGTGTCGACCAGGTCCTCCACCTGAGACAGCGGCACCGTCTTCGAAGTGATAGCGAGCGTCAGCACCGGCGCATCTGCAGGATTCGTCTTGCTGTAGATCGGCGGCGCGGGCAGATTGGCCGGCAAAAACTCTGCGCTGCATTGATCGCCGACTGCACCTCTTCTTCAGCGATATCGATGTTCAGGCTGAGATTGAACTGCAGCACCACAACCGAAGTCCCGCCCGAGCTGCTCGAGGTCATCTGGCTCAACCCCTGCAACTGGCCAAACTGGCGCTCGAGCGGCGCAGTCACCGTCGTCGCCATCACCTGCGGACTAGCGCCCGGATAAAACGTCAGCACCTGAATCGTCGGATAGTCGACCTCAGGCAACGCCGACACCGGCAGCTGCGTATAACTCACAATGCCGACTAGCAAAATCGCAGCCATCAACAACGAGGTCGCGACCGGTCGCAGAATAAACGGACGAGATGGACTCAAGGAGCGCTACTCCCGGCCGTTGCTGCGGCAGGAATCGGCTTATTCGACACACTGACCTTCGCATTGTCCTGCAACTTGTCGAAGCTGCTATTCGCGACCACATCCCCAGGATTGACCCCGGTCACCTGTGTGGTATTTCCTTCGATCACCCCGGCTTTACCGGGCGCATGTGCGCCGTATCGTTCTGCAGAACATAAACAAACGACGCCGTCCCGTTATGCTGAATCGCAGATGACGGAATCAGCGTCGCTCCCTGCAGCGTATTCACCAGCAGCCGCGCATTCACAAACTCATTCGGAAACAGCGACGAATCCTTATTCTCAAACGACGCCCTCGCCTTGACCGTCCCTGTCGTCGTATCGATCTGGTTATCCAGCGTCAATAACATCCCCGTCGCAATCTGCTTCAACGCCGCCCGGTCATATGCATCGACAGGCAGCTTTGCCTGCTGACGAAGCCTCGGCTGAATCTGCCCCAGGTTATCCTCCGGCACCGTAAAGATCACCGTGATCGGCTGTATCTGCGTAATCACCGCCAGCGTCGTCGTCCCCGAAGCCTGCACCACGTTCCCCGGATCGACCAGACGCAACCCAACCCTTCCCGAGATCGGCGCTCGGATATGACAGTACCCGACCTGTATCTGGTCAAATTGCACCGTCCCTTGGTCATTCTTCACCGTGCCCGCGTCCTGCAGCACAATCTTTTCCTGATCATCCAGCGTCTGCTTCGGAATCGCATTCCTCGACCACGCGTCGCGATAGCGGTTGAGATCCATGGTCGCCTGCGCCAGGAGCGCTTGATCGCGTTCCAGCACACCTTGAGCCTGCAGCAGCGTAGCCTCAAACGGTCGCGGATCGATCTCGATCAGCGGATCGCCCTTCCGCACAACCTGACCCTCCTTGAAGCGCACCGCCACCACCGGCCCAGTCACTTGGCTCGTAATCGAAGCCGTATAAACCGGTGTCACCGTCCCGATCGCATCCAGGTAGACGCCAATATTGCCCCTCTGCGCAGTAGCGGTCGTCAGCGCCACCGCACCACCACCGGCGCCCCGCCGTGGAGCAGCTGCGCTCGTGCTCGCATCTTCGTGATGGCGTAATACGAGAAAGAAACCAACCGCAAATATCAGCAGTAAAACAACCCACACAACAACTCGAACGAGCTTACTTCGAGACGATGGCAGAGGTGGGGCCGGAAGTTGATGGTCAGGCCCGACGACGGGGTGTTGTTCCTTTGATTCAGCTGGCAATACGTCTCCCTTGCCACATCAGAGATTTGTGGACACAAATTTGCACCAGGTCCATAACCCTATCGACGCATGAGCCCGTGCATAAAGACTCAGCTCAGTCCTCGCAACCGTCAAACTTTTATGTTGTCTGGGCCCAATAAGCAGTGACTCCTCAATAAGATGTCTGCGGAAGTCCGCACGATGCCCTCCTCCGGCTCGCCCCATCACCTTACGATTGAGCCCACCGCCCCCTGCATGGTATGATTACGAATCGGCAGACTACCCTTCACCCGGTAGCGGTCAGGAGCTTCCACGCTCCCAGTACCACCCTTCCCCGGCACCGTTTTGAGGCTTCTTTCACTCAGACGCACGTCCCCGGGAACCTTCTGCGACTCAGGATTGGAGCACTTCGTCATGGCACAAAAATGTGATCTTTGCGGCAAAGGCCCGCAGTTCGGCAACAACATCTCTCACGCCCACAACACCACACGTCGTCGTTGGAACGTGAACCTACAGCCCGTCAAGGCTCAGGTCAACGGAGCCAGCAAGCGCATGCGCGTCTGCACCAGCTGCATCAAGACCGGCAAAGTCGTCAAAGGCTAACCGCCTCAAAACCTCCAGAAACACAACGCCCCAGCCGCGTATCAGCCGGCTGGGGCTTTTCCTGTTTTTCAACGCGATTTACTGCTTCTCAAATCCCAGCGAAGCGCTATTGATGCAATACCGCAGCCCCGTAGGCTTCGGTCCATCCGGAAACACATGCCCCAGGTGAGCCCCGCAGGTCGCGCACTGAACCTCAACCCGCCTCATCCCGAGCGAATTATCCTCAATCGAAACAATCGCATCCGGCGAAACCGGGTTCCAGAAGCTGGGCCATCCGCTCCCCGATTCGAACTTCTTATCCGAGGTAAACAGCGGAGCATTGCAAGCCCCGCAGTGATAGACCCCGTCCTCATGGTTATTCACCAGCGCCCCGGTAAACGCCCGCTCCGTCCCGCCCTCGCGCATCACATGAAACTGCTCCGGAGTCAGCAACTCACGCCACTCTGCCTCCGTCTTGTGCACCTTCTCAACCTTCGTCGTTTCGGCCATCGTTCAGACCTCCTGTCGTCCTGTCATTAGATGCCGGGCCGCACGTTATGTTTCAGGCGGCTCCCTTCACGATCACTTCAATCTCCACCAGCGCATCCTTCGGCAGCCCGGCCACCGCCACCGTCGATCGCGCCGGCGGCACCACGCCCTCAGGCGCAAGGTACTTCGCATAAACCTCGTTCATCGCCGCAAAGTCGCTCATCGTTTTCAGGAAAACGGTGGTCTTCACCACATGCCTCAGATCCAGCCCAGCCTGCGCCAGCACGGCCTTCACATTCTCCAGCACCCGAACCGTCTGCTCCGTAATCCCCCCGGCAACCATCTGCCCGGTGGCCGGATCGAGCCCCACCTGGCCCGACGCAAACAACATATCGCCCACCCGTACCGCCTGGGAATAAGGCCCAATCGCCGCCGGTGCATCTTTCGTAGAAACCGCAGTCTTGCCCTGATCGCTCATGGAAGCTAAGTCTATCTCCTTCCCGCGCTGTTGTTAACCAGCAACCGGAACGAACAGCTTTAGCGTCGTCAGCAGAGGCAATCTCGTGTCAACCTTTGTGCGAAAAGGCAGCTTCCGCCGAAGACGCCACCGCCCCGGCGAGCGCGCCAACAACAGCTAATGCTCTTCCACCCAACTTCGCTCCGGTTGCCGCGCCCGTAAGCGCGCCGGAAACGTCAGAAGCAACGACCAAAATCGTCTTGCCATGACGTTTCGCAAATTCGACGCTGTTCTTTGCAATGCTGATGATCGCAACCGTGACTTCTCCGGCTTTTTCCTTCGCCTCCGCATAGATCTTGTCGATCTTGGAGGCCGTCGTCTTCGAATCTGAGAAGATCGCCTCGATCGTCTCTCTCAGCATCGCAGCATCCTGCTCTGAAATCACATCAACCTGCTGGAGCAGGGCGACGAGCTTCAGAAGCCCCTCCTTCGTGCGGATCTCGCTGTCCCCCAGACCATCCGATATCCTCCCCAGCATATCTCCGTGAATCCCTCCGGCATCTGTCGGGGGATAGGGAGGTTTCGGCTCTTGCGCCCGCTCCTGCGCCAATGCACCGGGAATCAGGGTTCCAACACCAACGGAGGACACTGCGGTGGCGAACTGTCGCCGGCTGATCTCTTTCGGCTTCATTCTGCTCTCCTTGCCAGGTCGCTATCGGATTCGCGGCTGATGCTATCACACCTCAGAAACCTGAAGCACCTGCAAAATCAGCCTCTTCAGGCACACGACGATTGCAGTGGAAAAGAAAGTGACAGTCCTTTCAGGGCTGCAATCTAAATGGATGCGTCCCGCCCCTGTCTCGAAATCAGCGTCTCCTTACCCTTCTGCGAGGATTTCTTATTCAGTTGCGAGGATTTTTGTCCCATGAGAAATCCGTAAATATCTGTACCGCCCGACGGCGCTGGAGAAAAATCAGTCATATATTGGGTGCGAGGTGAACAACATGGGAATTATGGACATGCTTCAATCGCTCGCCGGTCAAACCGGAGCCGCAGCCGGCACCGATCAGGCCAAAGTTGCCGGGGGCTTCATTGAAGCTCTCACCCAGCATCCCGAAGGGATCCAGGGGGTTCTCGACGCCTTCAAAAATAACGGGATGGCCGAGCACGTCAACAACTGGGGCGCCGGTCAGGCCACCGCTGCCACACCCGAGCAGGTTCAGCAGGGACTCGGCGGAACCGGCCTCATCGAAAAAACCGCAGAAAAAGCCGGAGTCTCGCCTCAGGTCGTTCAGGTTGCCCTCGCCACCGTACTTCCCATGGTCATCCACCACTTCGCCCCCAACGGACAAGCTACCCCGACCAGCTCCATGGGCAGCGTGGCGCAGAGTCTTCTCAGCAAATTCGTCTAGCCGTTAGTCTCAAGCGTACTTTTTCGAGGCTCGCAGCAATATTCCAGGAGCGCCGGGCCACAGCGCTCATCCCCACAGCATCCCACAACAGTCAGCCAAGCTGACCAAGGAGAGCTACGCCATGGCAGATCTCGACGCTTTGAAGCAAAAGTACGCCGGTGTCATTGAATCGTTGCAAAAGTTCGCTCCCTACGGAGCCACCCTCGACGCAGTCGACCTCGACGGCGAGCAACTCCACATCAAGGGCACCGTTCCCTCCCGGGTCATCCTCGAGCGCGTCTGGGACAGTATCAAAAAAGCGGACCCCACCTACTCCGATCTGCACCACGAGATCGCCAACACCGGCGGAGACACCCAGGCCTACACCGTCAAATCCGGCGACACCCTCTCCGCCATCAGTCTTCTCTTTTACACCAACGCCAACAAATACCCCGAAATCGCCAAAGCCAACAACATCGCCGACCCCAACAAAGTCTCGGTCGGCACAACCCTCCAGCTTCCCGTCATCACCTAACGCAAAGTCGTTTTAGAGCAACGCCGCCGTGGTGTAGAGTCGCTTTCGCTTTTTTGTTTGTCATTCCCCAAAGAAATCTGCGTCTGCAATCTCTACACCATCAGGCAAATCGCCATAGCGGCGACAGTCAGAATCTCCGCAACCTTCTCTTTAGGTACTCCAGGGCTACAGCCCACGAGTCTGCCGGGTGCCCCATGTCTCGATTCTGGGACATGGGTCTAAACCGCGCATCGAACTCTCGATCAACCGGAAACCAGCCCAGGCGCATCCTCGCGGACTGGATCAAGAACCCTGTCAACCCCCACACCATGAAAACCTACGCCAATCCTGCAGATTCGCGTTGCGTAGGAGTTATGCCCAGTTCGCTATACTGGAGTAGAACAAATAAAGGAGCCCCGGATATTCATCCGGGGCTATTTCTTTCAGGAGATAACCCGTTTATTTGCTATATTCTGCAGGCAAGTGCCATGTCATCAATATTTTGCGACCCCCATGTGTCCGCAAGTCAATGATTACAGACATCTTATGCACAGGATACCCGGGGGGAGGGTATCCGCTGACTAGCTTGGAATCGTCGAACCCGCAGCCACCTCAACCCGATTTCTGCCCGCAGATTTGGCCTGATAGAGAGCCTGGTCCGCGGCATCTACCAGCACAGTCGAAACAGAGTCGTGCCCCAGCGTCTGAGTAGCGCAGCCGATGCTCACCGTCACCACCCCGCAAGGATTGCCCGAGTGTGGCAGACCAAGCATCTCGACCGCCCGTCGAATCTGTTCGGCGACCAGTTGAGCACCGTCGCTGTCGGTGTTCGGCAGCACCGCCACAAACTCCTCACCGCCGTACCTTGCGAACAGATCCGAGGAGCGATGAATCACCTCCTGCGCCGTCACTGCAATCTGGCGCAGGCAGTTGTCGCCCAGCACGTGGCCGTAGAGATCGTTGTACGGCTTAAAATGATCGACATCGATCATCAACACGGAGAGCAGCGAACCATCGCGCATCGCCCTGCGCCACTCTTCATCTATCTTTTCCTCGAACCGGCGCCGGTTCGCTACGCCGGTGAGCCCATCCGCCATGGCAAGATTCTCCACCAACCGGAACGTGCGGTTCAGCTCATCCTCAGCGGCTTTGCGAGCGGTCACATCTCGCACCACGCTGACAAATCCGATCGGATCCCACGTCGTCTCGTCGTGATAGAGCCGCATGCTCGCCTCCATCCAGACGTAACTTCCATCCTTCCTCGCGCACCGATAGGTCAACGTTTGCACCTGCTCCCCCTCGCGACAAGACCTCATCAAAGCCTCCAACGCGGCAACGTCGTCAGGATGAACAATCTGGAGGTGAGTATTGCCAATCAGCTCTTCTGCCCCCCACCCCAGCACGGTGGTCACGGCCGGCGAAACATATCGCCGCGTCCCGGAGAGATCCGAGAGAACGATCACATCATTCGAAGCCTCAGCCAAAAGACGAAACAGGGTCTCGCTGGACTTCAGGTTGACCTGCAGCCGCTCGCGCTCTGCAATCACAACCTCAACCACGTAAAGCACCAGTATCGAAACAGCAACGAAGAACTGCAGCAGCAGATCGCCGGTCATCGTCGAGCCCGAAAGCACCAGCGCGATCGGACCGCGCCCCCGGATGGTCAGGTATCCGCCTATGATCGACACAATCAACAATCCAAGCGCAGATCCTGCCAATCGCAGACGCGCGCCAAGCAGCAGGAGCACCGGCAGAAGCAGGAATAGAAGAGGAAAGCGCGTCTGCCAGAAGACACCGACTGCGGCAACGACCAGCAGCGTCAGCAGCCCCACAACCTCAAGCCGGGACCGGCCGGGAAACCGCTCCCTCTCCCGGAACGACAGATACAGCGGCGTCATCACCGCAATCCCTAGTGCATCCGCCACAAACCAGTGTCTGGCTGCGGTAAATCTCGGCAGCGCATGAAGATTCGAGATGCTCAGCTGAGCCAGCGCCGACGCGATCGCCGGCGCGAGCACAACACCATACAGCAGCAGACTCAGCAACTGTTTGCGCTGAGTCAGGTCTGGGTTAGGCGAGATCGTTCTGTACATCAGCGCAGCCGCAATGCCCACCTCTAGCATGTTGCAACCGGCCAGGTAGACCGAGGTCCAGGGCGCGAACGACAGCGCCAGGTTGAGCCCAAGATCGACAGCAAAACCGACAGCCAGGTACGCCGTCCACTGCCGTCGCCTCGAACATAAAAGGACGCCCAGCAGAAGGCCGTTCGAAGGCCAAAGGATCGTTACCCCGCCGTTGTCCCAGCTTCGAATATTCAACAGCAGCGCGGCATAGCCCAGGCACACCAAGACCAGCGCGAGCGAAGTCAGTCGCCAAAGAGAAGATACGCGATCCTCTACGGTCTCATCGAGAGAACCAATACCCATAAACAGCCCGGAGTCACTCTATCGGCAAACGCACGTTCCGCTTCATTGCCTGACATTGGACTCCTAGTATGCTCCTTCCTCAAAAATCTAACGAACACGCCGAACCACGTTGTTCAACTGTCGTTCGGGGCGTCAGTTCGTGCTTGCCGCGCCAGAATCCAGTTCGCCGGCAAAATAGCTCTCGCGAAAGCGGATTCGCGCCTCGGGATAATCCGGAATGCTGACACGTATTCTGTGCATCCCTGACGCAGGCTCTCCGTTGGCCTCGGCGTGAGGCTGGAAGCTCAGCAGATAGTAGTTATGCACGTGATTTGAGAGTTGATGGAGCCCTTCATCGAAGCCTCGTTGCGTGGTGAAGTTGATATACTCGCCGCCCGACAGCGCCGCCAGTTCATGCGCCGCGTTCTTCTTCAACGCGTTGACTGCCATAACGAGAAGTCCGATCGGCCCGCTTCCACCACCGTACTTCAGATCGCTCATAACCTCCGTCTTTCCTGGGCCGAAGGCTACAGAATCAACGACGGTATTGGTTCGCCCAAGCGCGGCCACCACTTCGGCTGGCTTGGCGGTGCTGCCATGATCGCGGGTCTCGCTGATCAGCAGAATCGCGTGGCGATAGTGATTCTGGCGGGCTTCCAAGAGCTTCGTCGCGTACGCTACAGCGTCGAGCGTTGAGGCTTCAGGGTCATCACAGGGCTCGAGCTGCGATAGTGCGTGGGCCATGGCGTCTACGCTGTTGGAGAATTTGCCGAGCAGTAAGGGCGCGGAGCCGTAGGTAACGATGGCGACCTCGCGTGGAGCATCGCCGGCGATGCCGTCGATCATCGAGCCGAGGCCGCTTAGCTTGGGATACTCGTAGCCGGCGGCGCGGCCGCACTGGACGACGACTACGAGAGAGAGACCGAGAGAGTCGGTGTCTTCGTCGACTCGGACAGTCTGCGGAACTCCATTGTCTTCAACGACGAACTGCTCCGGCTTGAGTTCGTAGATCATCTCGCCGTGCTTGGTCTGGACGGTGGTTGGAACCAGGACGACGTTGGACTGCGTTTTGAGGGTGTAGCTTTGGTCGTCCGCCGGCGCGGGGGTCTGAGCCATGGCGGGCAATGTGGCCGAGAGCAGGAGGACGGGGAGGAGAGGCCGCATGGTTTAAGTCTAACCGGAGGAGATTTTGTATTTTCGAGTGGAAAAAAATGGTTTGTGGTGAGGTAGTGGATTTTACTGGGGTTTTTCGTTTTTAAGCGTGTTTTGTGATGGTGAAAACGTGGTGAGACTATGGTGGATTGCGTGGCTGATGTGGTGTTTTGACCGTCAGTTTTTCGGGTGCGAAAGATGCGCCACGTTTCTCAACTTTATTTTCATCTCCCCGGTATGAAGGGAGGTTTCCCATTTTCGTCCACTCAAGAGAAATTGGTATCGCTTCGACAGCGACTTACCGCGGGGTCACTCATCTAAGCTATAGTCCGGCGCGGCAGGCTTGAGCGCCAAATGACCGAAAGTTGAACTGATGACGACGAACTCTGCTGTTGCTTCGCCCTCCCTGAAACGACCTCAGCTCTCACGTATCCAACCGCTCGCAAGGTCGAGCAGACGGATGACTACTTCGGCACTACGGTGAGCGATCCTTACCGGTGGATGGAGGATGTTGATTCGGCCGAGTTGAAGACGTGGGTGGATGCCGAGAATGAACTGACGCAGGCCTACCTCTCGCAGATTCCGGCTCGCGAGGCGATGCAGAAGCGGCTGATGGAGTTGATCAACTTCGAGCGATACACCGCTCCGTCGCGCCGCGGCACGCGGTACTTCTACTCGCATAACAGCGGATTGCAGAATCAGAATGTCATCTACTGGCAGGAGGGGCTGGAAGGTGAGCCGAAGGTGCTGCTTGACCCGAATACCCTCTCGGCAGATGGCACGGTCGCGATCAGCGGGATGAGCATCACCGACGACGGATCGTTGGCGGCGTACTCCATCGCAGATGCGGGCAGCGACTGGGTGAAGTGGCATGTACGCGATGTCACGACTGGCGCGGATCTGCCGGATATCGTGGAGTGGTCGAAGTTCAGCGGAGCCGCGTGGCTGAAGGACGGCAGCGGCTTCTTCTACGAGGGCTACGACCCACCTGAAGCCGAAGCATTGAAGGCGGCCAACTACTTTCACAAGGTGTTCTTTCACAAGCTCGGCACGCCGCAGAGCGAGGACAAGCTGATCTTCGACCGTCCTGATGACAAGGAGTTGAACCTGGGCGCGCATGTGACTGACGACGGACGATACCTGGTGCTTCATCAGTCGAAGGGCACGAATCCGAACAATGAGCTGGCGGTGCTTGACCTTCAAGGGGACTTTCAACAACCTGCATCAGCGATTTTGCGGCTGATCGATACTGCCGACGCGACGTATGCTCCAATCAACAACGACGGCACTCTCTTCTGGCTGCTGACCACCCTTGACGCGCCAAACGGCAGAGTAATCTCGATCGATCTGGATCATCCCGAGCGAGAGAACTGGAAGACGGTTATTCCCGAGAGCAAGAACAAACTGAGCGACATCTCGATCATCGACAATACGTTCATCGCGAACTATCTCGCCGACGCGCAGAGCCTGATCGAACTTCGAAGTCTTGATGGGCAGATGATCGAACGGCTGAAGCTTCCGGCGATAGGCACAGCGTACGGCTTCGGCGGACTGCGGGAGGATACCGAGACCTTCTACCAGTTCACCAACTTTACGACGCCCGGCACGATCTATCGGCTGGATATGAAGACGCGCCGATCGACGCTGTACCGTCAGCCAAAGTTGCTGTTCGATCCGGCGCTCTACGAGACGACGCAGATCTTCTACACCAGTAAGGACGGCACACGCGTGCCGATGTTCGTGAGCCACAAGAAGGGTCTGACGCTGGACGGAAGCGCACCCACTCTGCTGTATGCGTATGGCGGATTCAATGTGCCGCTGATGCCGGAGTTTTCTTCATCGCATGTGATGTGGATGGAGATGGGCGGCATCTACGCGCAGCCCAGCCTGCGCGGTGGCGGCGAGTATGGCGAGGCGTGGCACGAGGCTGGTACCCGCTTGAAGAAGCAGAACGTGTTCGACGACTTCATCGCAGCGGCGGAGTGGCTCATCGCGAACAAGTACACCTCGACAGCGAAGCTTGCTATCTCTGGAGGAAGCAACGGCGGCCTGCTGGTGGCGGCCTGTGAGTTGCAGCGGCCGGACCTCTTCGGTGCCGTGATTGCGCAGGTTGGTGTGATGGATATGCTGCGCTTCGACAAGTTCACGATCGGCTGGGCGTGGAAGGAGGAGTATGGATCTCCTTCAGAGAACGCAGAGGAGTTTGCCGCGATCTACAGATACTCTCCGCTGCACAATATTCTGCAGGGCGCAGCTTGTCCGGCGACGCTGATCACGACGGGCGATCACGATGACCGCGTGTACCCGGCGCACAGCTTCAAGTACACGGCGGCTCTGCAGGCCGCGCAGGCTGGTCAGAATCCGATCCTGATCCGTGTGGAGACGCGTGCGGGGCACGGTGCTGGAATGCCTCTTAGCAAGAGGATTGAGGCGACGGTTGATCAGTATGCGTTTCTGGTGAGGGAGTTGAATCGGTAAGACGCTGTCCTGCCGGACGGGCCTCCTGCGCGGAGGGCGGGCGTTCGCACGCCTTTTTACTGCTTCGCCCGGTCCTCCCGTTGGTCGGTGGAGAAGTTGATTCCGACCAACGGGAGGACCGAAGCAGCTAACCCACCCAAGCAAGGTACACAAGTCACGAAGTGACCGCGCCACGCGCAGTGGGCCCGTCCGGCAGGACAGCAGCGGGGCACTCGTCGAGTAATAACCATTTACGTAATACAGCTTCGGGCACTCGCTTGGAGATTCAAATTTTTACCGCGATTTTGCGGGCGATACTAACTTTGTCCCGCTTCGGTTGCATTGCCAACTGCTCCGCCTTGTGGGTGATTCGCGGAGAAATTTGAATCCGGGAAGATCCTCTACGCGTCTTATATACACGGAGAAAGGTTGCCTGTATGAAGCTAAAAATTTCTATCGGTTTGCTGCTGGCGCTGGCTCCTGTGTTCGCTTCGGCGACACCCAAGCCGCCTACAGCCCATCTACGGCCGCAGTTGTATCACGACCGTTCCCCAAAGGCTCACGTCCAGCATTCCTACTCGCGTCACGCTTAAGTTTTCTTTGCGAGCCGGCGCAGAGCCTAGATCGAGTCGACCTTCGACTCACGTGCCTTCCTGATAAATGCTGCGAGCTTCTCTGGACTCTTGCGGCCCGGCACAGATTCGACACCACTTGCGACATCTACACCCCAGGGATTGAGTCCCTGGATGGCCTCCGATACGTTTTCCGGGCGCAGGCCGCCTGCGACAATCAGTTTGAGTTCAGGTGCGGACTCTCCAAAGATGGCGCGTGCCTGATCCCAATCGAAGGAGACGCCGGTGCCTCCGAGGGCCGCGCCTACCTTCGAATCAATCAGAACATGATCGACTAAACCGTCCGCCGCAATCCTGCGCAGCTCCGCGGCTACGATCGCCGCGCTGCTGCCACTGTCGGTACCCACCTCCCAGTGAACGGTCTGGATCAGGGAGACTTGTCCGGCGAAGAGCTTATGGAGCCGGTGCAGAAGCGCGAAGTCGACACCGCTGTGGAGTTGAACGGCGGTGAGACCGGCCTCGTGTGCTGCGCGAGCGATCTCGTAGGCATCGAGTGCCTGGAAGACGCCTACACGTTCGATGGAGGTTGGGAGATGCGGCGTAATCTTCGCGACCTCAGCAGAGGTGACACGGCGGGCGCTGGGAGCGAAGACGAAGCCGACCGCATCGGCTCCTAGTTTGGCGGCAAGTTGTGCATCGTCGAGGTTGGTGTTGGCGCAGATCTTAATCCACATGGTGTTGACCGGCTCCGTTCACAGGCCTGCGAATTAGATGTCGGAGGAGTACTCACGATCCAGGAGGGTTGCGAGTGCGGCGGCGGGGTCGGGTTGCCGCATGAGCGTTTCGCCGATGAGGAAGGCATCGTATCCCGCGGCTCGCAGCCTGGCGATGTCTTCGGCGGTGCGTATGCCGCTCTCGGCTACGGTGACGGCGTCTTTAGGCATCGATGCGGCGAGCTCGAAGAGGACTTCGGTGCGTACGGAGAAGGTGCGCAGATCGCGGCTGTTGACGCCGATGAGGTCGAAGCCCAGAGCGACGGCGCGCTCCATCTCTTCGCGATCATGCGTCTCGCAGAGAACGTCGAGGCCGCGAGAGCTGGCTTCGTCGCGCAGGTCGCTGAGTGCAGCATCGGTGTGCGCGGAGACGATGAGCAGGATCGCATCCGCTCCGTAGGCGCGCGCTTCGAGGATCTGGAAGGGATCGAGGATGAAGTCCTTGCGGAGGCAGGGAATGTTGACGACGCTGGAGGCCTGCTGCAGGTAGGCGAGCGAGCCCTGGAAGAACTCCTCGTCGGTGAGGACGGAGAGGGCAGCGGCGCCCGAGGACTCGAAGGTCTTCGCGAGGGTGGCGGGATAAAAGTCGCTGCGGATGAGTCCCTTCGACGGAGAGGCTTTTTGATCTCGGCGATGATGGCGGGGCCGTTCTTAGCAGCGGCCTGAAGGCCAGCACGGAGGCCGCGGGGATGTGGGCAGCTGCCATGCTCTCAAGCAGCCCGAAGTCCGCGACCGACTTGCGAGCTCTTACCTGAAGGAGCGTGTGCGCAAGGATCTGATCAAGCTGAGTGGGCATATTCTCTTTGCGATTGCTGGGTGTTAGATGCGGCCTGCAGGGCGAAAGGGCTGGTCTGGATCCGCACTCGGCTGCCGTAGGGCTGCTGTGAGCAGTCTACCTGCAACCGAGGTTGAAACTTTGGTGCCGAAGGGGGACTCGAACCCCCACACCCTTGCGAGTACATGGACCTGAACCATGCGCGTCTGCCAATTCCGCCACTACGGCACGGTGTCATTCGCTCCACACAGATGGCCGGAGCACGCTAACCGCGAGTCTCTAGTTTTACAAACGCGGCTGCTGCTGTCAATGTGCTGCGAGGACGCCACAGATGCAATGTCGCCAGGAATCGAGGCGTCCGCAGGAGGGAGCTTAAGCATCTAACTGCTGAACATCTCGCTTATCATCGAATCTCAATCGAAACCAAGATTGCGAGTCCTCTCCCCGAAAGGCGTCTCGACCCAAAGGAAGGCTGACACCCCTACATGAACGAAGCGAAGGTTCCCTCTCCGGGCCCGAATGTCGAAAAGATTCCAGAAGAGATCTCCGTCGAGATGCGCAAAATTGCACACGACCTGAGCAATGCGCTCGAGATCATTGTGCAGACGAGCTATCTGCTGAGCACCTCCGAGCTGAAGGAACCTGCTTCCGATTGGTTACGCATGTTGGACGGCGGCGTCGAAAAAGCAATGAAGCTCAATCAGTCTTTGAGGAACTACATCAAAGAACACACGTCCAGTTAGCGCCTCGATTCGAAGTGTTGATCAGGACTTCGCGCGACGGCGTGCCGGCTTCGCCTTGATGGAAGTCTTCGCCGCTTTTTTCGCAATGGCCTTCTTGGCGACAGGCTTCTGTCCGATGGCTGTCTTCGCGGTCGCAGCTTTCTTCGGCGGCGTCCTTTTGACGACCACCTTCTTAGCAACCGCTTTCTTTTTGACGGCAGGCTTAGCTGGCTTTACCGCTGGTGAGGTCAAACCGAGGCCGCCAAGTTTTCGCTCGTGGGAGGCGATCAGGTCTTCGATCTGCTGGAGCAGGATGCGAGTGTGCATGGGCTTGACCAGCAGCTGATCTGCACCCATCTCCTGCCAGTCTTCATCGGCGACAGGGAAGGCCGTCAACAACGCGACCGCGGGATGGTAGTTTGCCGAGCGCGCCGCCTTGATCACCTCGATGCCGGCAACATCGTGCTCCATGCGCATATCGGTGATCAGCATCTGGTACTCGCGAGTGTGCAGCTTGGAGACGCCCTCGCGTGCGGAGGCTGCGGTATCCACATCAAAGCCGCTGATCTCCAACACAGCCTTCAGGGTCAGCAGGACAGCGACTTCATCATCGACCAACAGGATACGGCGTCTCATTCGGTTTCCTTTCTGATGGCTTCCGTGCAAACATACATGATCGGGGCTCCGATGCCAAAGTAGGCGGCCCGATGCCGGGAATAGATGCCTTGTGAAGATTGTGCCGCGGGTGCCGGAGGCCCTTTCCTCTTCACTGATTACAGAGGGCTTCGTGTCTGCAGTGTTATACTTTACGTTGCGGTGCAACCTTTCGTGAGATTTGCATCTAAACCCTAAACAAAGCATAGCGGGTGACGAAACCTGCTGTGGAGGCGACTTATTCCACCAATTGATAAACGTTCCGCCAAGTCTTTTATCCGCACCAACGAACGCATCCGCGCCCGCGAGATTCGCGTCATCGACGAAAATGGCGAACAGCTCGGCGTCATGGCTCCTTTTGACGCTCTCAAGATGGCCCGCGAGCGCTCGCTCGACCTGGTAGAGATCTCCCCCAACGCCGTTCCCCCTGTCTGCAAGATTCAGGACTACGGCAAGTTCCTCTACGAGAAAGATAAGAGCGATCGCGCTGCCCGCAAGAAACAGAAGGTCATCGTCATCAAAGAGGTCAAGTTCTCAGTGACGGTGGACGAGCACGACTACCAGACCAAGAAAAACCAGGCAGTTCGCTTTCTGGGAGAGGGCGACAAGGTCAAAGCCTCTCTGCGGTTCAAGGGTCGTCAGATGGCACATCGCGATCTCGGCTACAAGATCATCAATCGCCTTATTCTGGATATCGGCGACGCCGGCCTGGTGGAGTTTATGCCCCGCATGGAGGGCACGACGCTGCACGCTATCCTGGCTCCCTCTAAAAAGGCAGAAGCTGTTCCCAAGAAATTGGCCATACCTGCAGTTCCTTCCCCCAATGCCAAGGCCGCCGAACCTGTAACTCCTACGCCTGCTCAGGCCTGATAAAAGCACCCACTTCGCGTCATTTCAGGGCTGAAGTGGGTGCGCAAAACTTTTCTGCCATCAAGAGTAAAACAACCACAGCCGACGATCATTCGTCCGCTGAAGCCTTTCGTTGTTTTTTCTTCCTTGACCGATTTACGCGGGGTTATCAACCGGCGACTTCGGCCCGTGGCCGCTAACTAGTGCAAAAAACAGGTTGATGCTGCAAGGCTAGTGAGAGGGATTATCTCTCCTGTCAATCGCGGGACGATTTGAGTTTCGAGACAGATCGCCAGTGCCCACGAAGGCATGACCCATCAGCGCGGCTTGATTTATTACTTTAGTAATAAAAATTGTTTGATACTTCTGTATATAGCTGATTCCATTAGACTTAGGCCAACTTGTATCCTATTGTTACATCATCTGGTTTGTCCAGAGAAATCTTTTTACATAAATACAACTTTGGGAGTATCTCCTTATGAAACATATCGTTCGCGCTTTCGTTGTCGTCCTCGTCCTCACCGGTGCAGTCGCTACCTCCCAGACCTCAACGGTCTCTGCGAAGAGCAACAAAGCTACCGTCGCCCGCGTCAGCATGCTCCCTGTTCCAATCTGCGCGCCAGACGATCCTCATGCATGTGGTATGGGCACTCGCTAACCAGTTCGCAGCTAAGTTACCAACGTATTGACAGTTAGACAAACAACAACCTTGAAAGGTTTCCTTATGAAAATCGCCATACGTACCTTCGTCGCCCTCCTCGTCGTCACCGGTGTAGCCGCCACAACCCAAACCTCCACCGCCAGCACCCAGAACAAAGTCACGGTTGCCCGCGTCAGCATGCTGCCAGTGCCGATCTGCGCTCCCGACGATCCGAATGCATGTGGTATGGGCACTCGCTAGTTCGCTTAAATATTTGAATCCATTCATTGTTATCTACCAAAAAAGAATTCCGGGGACTCCATGAAAATTGCCATCCGTACGTTCGTTGCAATACTTGCTCTCACAGGCGCCGCTGCCACCACCCAGACCTCCACCGCCAGCACCCAGAACAAAGTCACGGTTGCCCGCGTCAGCATGCTGCCCGTTCCAATCTGCGCGCCCGACGATCCCCACGCATGCGGTATGGGTACTCGGTAGCCAGCTAAGTACCTTATCTATCAATTAGTGCCACCGAAACCTGGAACTCCAAGGAACCCAATGAAGATTGTTGTCCGTACGTTCGTCGCAATACTTGCTCTCACAGGCGCCGCTGCCACCACCCAGACCTCCACCGCCAGCACCCAGAACAAAGTCACGGTTGCCCGCGTCAGCATGCTGCCCGTTCCAATCTGCGCGCCCGACGATCCCCACGCATGCGGTATGGGTACTCGGTAGCCAGCTAAGTACCTTATCTATCAATTAGTGCCACCGAAACCTGGAACTCCAAGGAACCCAATGAAGATTGTTGTCCGTACGTTCGTCGCAATACTTGCTCTCACAGGCGCCGTTGCCACCACCCAGACCTCCCCCGCAAGCACCCAAAACAAGGTGACCGTTGCCCGCGTCAGCATGCTGCCCGTTCCAATCTGCGCACCTGACGATCCCCACGCATGCGGTATGGGTACTCGGTAGCCAGCTAAGTACCTTATTTATCAATTAGTGCCACCGAAACCTGGAACTCCAAGGAACCCAATGAAGATTGTTGTCCGTGCGTTCGTCGCAATACTTGCTCTCACAGGCGCCGCTGCCACCACCCAGACCTCCCCCGCAAGCACCCAAAACAAGGTGACCGTTGCCCGCGTCAATATGCTGCCCGTTCCAATCTGCGCACCTGACGATCCCCACGCGTGCGGTATGGGAGCCAGATAACTCATTCGCACTTTTTTGCATCGTTCGGCATTAAATTCTGTTGTGTCGGTCCCCGGAATAGGCTAGCCTGATTGAGCCTCTCGAGGGTACGAACGCATGAATAGCTTTATATCCAGTTTTCATTTTGAGTATCTTGAGCCGGTTCTTTGCGGCATGCTGGTTATTTTTCTCGTACGCGGCAAGGCAGTCCGACAGTTCGGTTTTCTTACTGCGCTCCTGTGTGTAAGGCTTACATGCGCGGTAATATGCCTCCCGCTACTGTATTTCAGTCGGCATCTAATCGATAGACATCTGGCGTACCAGGTTTACTTTTATGTTTACTGGGCGAGTTATGCCTTAGAGGCGATCCTCTCCCTCCTGGTGATCTACAGCATCTTCAAGCTCGCGATGGCTCCGTTGAAAGGGCTCCAGACGTTGGGCATGTTGGTATTCCGCTGGGTAGCAGCCATTTCGATCGCAGTCGCGATCGGTGTCGCAGTGACCCCGCATCTGACCGGAATCAAGTTCATGGTCACGATGATCACGCAGCTACAGCAGACCTCAAGCATTCTGACTCTTTGCCTCCTGCTGTTTGTCTGCTTTGCTATTCGACCGATGGGTCTTTCCTATCGCAGCCGCATCTTTGGCGTCAGCCTGGGTCTCGGTCTTCTGGCAGCTGTGAACTTAGTGAACTCCGCATGGATCACTCACTATTCGAGCATGTACTCCACTTTCAGCGTAATCAACGGAATTGCCGTTGGCCTGACGCTTCTGGTCTGGTCGGGCTACTTCGCATTTCCTGAGCCGAAACGCCGCATCATTACTCTCCCGACCACGTCGCCATTCCTTCGGTGGAACCAGATTTCGATGGCTCTGGGGGACGATCCTGGACATGTTGCAGTCGGTGGGATTCCACCGGAGCTCTTTGCCCCGGCTGAGTTGGAGGTTATGCGTCGTGCCTCTGCGAAGATGGCGACCGCAGCGATTGAAGCGCCGGCACCGGCGCACTCTCTCACCGCGTAAAGCAGCATCCGAAGAGCAGCATCGAGCAGCTCTCCTCGGAAAACACATAGCAAGTAAAAAGGCCATCCCGCTCGGGATGGCCTTCTTACTTTGTCGTCCTATGAGAGCTTAGTCACGTTCTGATTCAGAGCGCTTCCAGTTGATCAGGTCACCGAGCGTGGTGCTGCTGCTGTTGCTCGAAGAGGAGGAAGAAGCCGAACCGGAGTTGTTGCCCTTAGGCGACTTCTCGCGCTCCTTGTAGCTCTCGACCTCTGCGCGGCTGGCTTCTTCGCCGACTGCGCGGATGCTCAAGCCTACCTTCTTCTCTTCCTGGTTCATCTTGACGATCTTGAACTCGTGCTCGGAGTCCACATCCATCGAGACTGGCTTACCCTCGGCATTGATCGCCTCGGAGACGTGGCACAGACCCTCGACTCCTTCAGCAATCTCAACGAAGGCACCAAACTGAGCAGTACGCAGGATCTTGCCCTTGATGACGTCGCCCACGCGATGCTGCGCGAAGAACGTATCCCATACATCCGGCTGAAGCTGCTTGACGCCAAGCGACAGGCGGCGATTTTCGGGTTCGACTCCAAGAACGATCGCGCGAACCTTCTCGCCCTTCTTCAGGACTTCCGAAGGATGCTTGATGCGCTTGGTCCAGCTCAGATTCGAGACGTGTACCAGTCCGTCGATTCCATCTTCGATCTCGATGAAGGCACCGAAGTCGGTCAGGTTGCGAACGCGGCCTTCAATGATGGCGCCGGTCGGGTACTTGTCTTCGAGCTGCTCCCAGGGGTTGTCCTGCAGTTGCTTCATGCCGAGCGAGATGCGGCGGTCGTTCGGATTGACGCTGAGGATGATGGTGTCGACCTCGTCGCCGGGCTTGACCATCTTCGACGGATGCTTCATCCGCTTGGACCAGGTCATCTCGGAGACGTGAACGAGACCTTCGATTCCCTGCTCGAGCTCAACGAACGCGCCGTAGTCGGTGACCGACAGAACGCGGCCGCGAACCTGCGCACCGATGGGGTATCGCTCCGTTGCATCGAGCCACGGGTCAGGCGTGAGCTGCTTGAAGCCGAGCGAAACGCGCTGCTTATCTTTGTCGAACTTCAACACCTTCACCTGAATCTCGTCGCCAACGTTGACGAGGTCGCGGGGATGAGTGAGACGGCCCCAGCTCATGTCGGTGATGTGGAGCAGGCCATCGAGGCCGCCCATATCGACGAATGCGCCGTAGTCGGTGAGGTTCTTGACGGTGCCGGTAAGGACGCTTCCCTCTTCCAGGGTGGCAAGGGTGACGGACTTCTTGGCGTTCTGGTCTTCTTCAAGAAGCTCCTTGCGGCTGATGACGACGTTGCCGCGCTTCTTGTTGAGCTTGATGACGCGGACTTCAATCTCGGTGCCGATGTAGCCGTCGAGATTGCGGACGGGACGGACTTCGACCTGCGAGCCGGGCAGGAACGCCTTGATGCCGATGTCGACGGTGAGACCGCCCTTGACACGGCTGAGAACCATGCCTTTGACAGGGGTCTTGTCGTTCGCAGCCTGTTCCAGCTTGTCCCAAACCTTGTGACGGAGAGCCTTGTCGTAGCTGACCAGGTAGCCGCCTTCAGCCTCTTCGCGCTCCACAACAACTTCAACAGTGTCACCTGTCTGGAACTTCGAGACACCATGGATGTCAAGAACTTGTTCCAGGGGATGAGACCTTCAGACTTAAGCCCGATGTCGACAACAACATGCTTGTCGGTGATCTTGACGACGGTGCCGGTAACGATGACCTCTTCTGCGGTCAGGTTCTGGGCAGCGGCGGACTCGGCAGCCTGCTCGCGATCGAAGTTCGCAAGGGCAGCGGCAAAGTCAGCAGCGTCGTAGTTCAAATCATCGTCAGACTCGTCGGCTGCAGCGGTAACCGTGGCAACGGTTCCGTGGTCTGCAGTCTGGTGAGCGGCGGCAGCTGGTGCAACTTGCTGTGCAGCTACACTTGACGCGTCGTGGGCGGTCTCATGCTGTTGGGTTGAGGTGGATTCAGAAGACAGTTCGGTGTGAGCCGCTGTCGCTTCGGGCGCTAGGACTTCCGTTTCGGTGGTCAGGGGTTTGCTCTCGTTGTGGTCAGGATTATGGTTTTCTACCATGGTGAATGCGGACTCCGGGATCCAAGAGATTTCTTCCTCTAAAGCAGCGCGTGAGTGGGAGCAATCCAGCGAATCCGGGAGCGGAGGCTGGCTGCTTTCTCTGTCTCCGCGACAGCTTCGGCAGGATGGAAGGAATCAGGTCTTGCAGAGGAGCTATTGCACTTGGGTCCCACACGCAATAGCTCACTTGTAAAGCATAGAACTTTGCATACGGTACGTCAACAAAAGCCGGGCTGTTCGCCTGCATTTTCATCGCCATGTCATGCTCGGGAGCGGACGAAATTCTCTTGGGTCGTACATAGTTTGATGCAGAGAGTCCCAATTTGATGCAGAGTGTGCTCCAAACTGCGCAAAGTGGAGTGGCAGAATCGGAGCCGCAGGTTCGGACGGCATGTCTGCCCGGCTCCGTCCGCTTCAGGGTATCGCTCCGCTATACTCGCCGAATGGATCGCCTCTGGACGCCCTGGCGTTACAGCTACATCACGCGCGCGGACCCGCAGGCCAGAAGCGGAGTTCCTGCGGCTCTTAGCGCCTGGCCTCCCACCGAGGCCGAGGACAAGCACTGCGTCTTTTGCAACATGATCGCCGCGGTGGACTACGCCGTCGATCACGGGATGGATCGGATCGTCGCTGAAAAAGCGGCGTACATCGTCTGGCGGGGACAGACCTGCTTTATCTGTCTCAACGCCTTCCCCTACTCCACCGGACACCTGTTGCTTCTGCCGTACCAACATCTGGACACGCTGGCCGCGCTTCCAGTAGAGGTTGCGCAGGAGCTGATGGCTCTCGCTCAGCGTTCGGAGCTGGCGCTTCGTGAAGTGTATCGGCCGGGCGGGATCAACATGGGGCTCAACCTGGGCGAGGCCGCAGGAGCCGGCATCGCCGATCACATGCACCTTCACGCGCTGCCGCGTTGGAGCGGAGATACGAACTTCATGACCGTGACTGCCGAAACTCGCGTCCTTCCCGAATCTCTCGACGTGACGTGGGAAAAACTTCGGCTTGCCTTCAAAGATTAAATACAACCAAAGTTTCCGGGTTTCCATCCTACTGATATAGCAGTCTGAGGCCGATGGTCTCGTTCGAGGGCCCAATGTCAAATGTTCCCCAGACACTCCCTGCATCCCTGCGATCAGTCCCGCCTGTCGCGCCGGAGAATCTAAGCGCGCCAAAGCCCGATCGCCGTCCTTATATTGTTCCAGTCCGCAAACCCGCAACTTCGACCCGTAAATATCTTTCTCTTTTTCCGCATGAGTCAGAGGATGCGCGCCTTACCGGCGCCACCCGATCCCTGTATCGCAGACTACTTGCACTGAACCTTCCCCGCCCAGCGGCCGAGTCACCAGAGTTTCCGGCACCGCCACAGCGCGAGGGAAGAGATATGCGGGTATCTGTTGTCGCACCGAAGACTGCATGAGACCTGAGCCACGAAGATCTTACGGAGATTCGTGACGATCCCGAAGTGTGTCAAGAAAAGACCCTGCCATGTGCAGGGTTTTTCTTGGGATGCCGAACTGCAAGAGCCCCAGAGGACCGCTAGGAAGGTCCGTCCTGAGGCACGCCGGCCGCGGCCTTGGGCGCTGCTGCATCGCGATTACCCGAATCTCTCGATCCCGGCACTCTTGTGGCTTCAAAACTCGTGATCTTCCATCCCCCGACGGGAGCCGCTGGTAGACACGTGTGTACCGGTAAGTTCCCTGGACCGCCACGCCTTCGTTGGTTCCTTCTACCTGGGCGCGAGAGGTCACAATGGCGATCGAGCCGACCAGCTTCACCTGCATCTCGCCCAGATCGAGCTTCGTCAGGACGAACTTCCGGGTTCGCATGCGATCCAGTTGCTGAATCTTGGTGTTGACCTGGCCGGTCATCGAGATGCCGATGTAATCGTCGGAGAGAAGTTTGTCCATGGTGGCGACGTCGCCCGCGAGCTGAGCCTGCCGCCATTGCTCCTCGAGCGCTTCGACCTGCCGCTTAGCGTCGTGCTTTTTCTCGTGCAGCGGTTGCATGTGACCCGCGAATGCCGCCTGCGCAGGCCATCCTATCGCCATGGCCACCAGCAACACGCCCGAGCCCATCAGCGACCTACGAATTGGACGACCAGACAAGCCCATAAGCGTACCGGATGGTAGACCGATTTACCGCGTTGAGTCAAAACTACTTTAGTCGTACGCGAGTCTCCACGTATTAGACGGAGCCACACGCAAAGAACCCCGACAGAAAAGCATCAACAAACAGCGGTCAGATTCTCAACCTGACGTTCTCTCATCTTCTGATACAGGCCCCCAATCGCGTACTGATGAAAGTGAGGTGTCCCTCTATGATGCTCCAAAGCCGCGTCATCGACGTACTGTTCGTAGATTAGAACGGTGCAGGCCTCTCCTTCGACCAGATGGGGAATATAGCTGGCGCATCCGGGCTCTTGCCGGGAAGCGGCCGTAAGGTGGCAGAGAATCTCGGAGATCTCGCCACGGTCCGACTGGTCGAAGGTCATTCGCACGGTGAACCTAAGCATAATCGGCCTTTTCTTTTACGCCTTCAACGCATCTTCGAATGCTGGCAAGGTCATAGTCTGGTCGCGGTCCGGGCCGGTGGAGACCATTCCAATCTTCGCCCCTGACTCGTGCTCAATAAATTTTAGATAATCCTGCGCTAACTGCGGCAGCTTTTCGAACTCCGTGATCCCTTCCGTCGAACTGTTCCACCCCTTCAGCTTGGTGTAGACCGGCTCGATCGCGTTGTAACCCGGCATATCCGCAGGGATCAGATCCGTCAGCTTTCCATTGACCTTATAACCGGTGCATACCGGGATCTCGGCGCACTCGTCCAGAACATCCATCTTGGTGACGACCAGCCACTCCGTCCCGTTGATCATGTTGCTGTAGCGCAGCAGCGGAATATCGAGCCAGCCGCAGCGTCGCGGACGGCCAGTGACCGCACCATACTCCTGCCCCCTGGCGCGGAGCAGATCGCTGGTGGAGTCGTGAATCTCCGTTGGGAACGGCCCTTCGCCCACCCGCGTCACGTAAGCCTTGGTGACCCCAATTACGGTGCCGATCCGTGTGGGCCCAATTCCGGTGCCGGTCACTGCGCCGCCAGCTGTCGAAGAAGACGACGTCACAAAAGGATAGGTTCCGTGGTCGATATCCAGCAGCGCACCCTGCGCCCCTCAAACATGACCTTTCCGCCGTTGTCGATCTCGTGGTTCAGCATCACCGCCGTATCGGTCACAAACGGTGCAATCTGCTCGGCTGCGCGCGAGTACTCCTCGTACATCGTCTTGGGGTCCAGAGGCTCCGTGCCAAAGAGAGCGTGAGCAATCGTGTTCTTCTCGTGGCAGGCGTTCTCGATGTGCGTCCGCAGCAGCGCCGAGTTCAGCAGATCCACGACGCGCAAACCGCTGCGATGCATCTTGTCTTCATACGCCGGGCCGATGCCGCGGCTGGTCGTGCCGATCTTCGTCCGTCCAGGCGCATTCTCCGCGGCCAGCTCGATCATCCGGTGGTAGGGCAGAATCACCTGCGCGCGGTTCGATACGAAGAGCTGATCGTCCACGGGCAGGCCAGCATCCTTCAACTTCTTGACCTCGCTCAAAAACGCCATGGGGTCCAGGACAACGCCGTTGCCGATGACGCCTTTGCACTCCGGACGCAGCACGCCGCATGGAATCAGCTGCAGGACGAACTTTTTGCCTTTGATGATGACCGTATGGCCGGCATTGTGGCCGCCCGCATAGCGCGCCACCACGGAGAACTTCTCCGAAAGCACGTCGACGATCTTGCCTTTGCCCTCATCGCCCCACTGGGCACCCAAAATAACCGCTGATTTGCGTTGATTCACGACGAATGTGTTCTCCAAGGATGTTTGTTGGCCGGAAGACGAAGACGTGCACCGCAACAGGCAGACACGCGCTGCTATCTATCATATAGCGTAGCTGGCTTCGGCGTTTCGCGTCGCTGGCTGCGGCATCTGCACCCGAGTAACGTGCTTCTATCGATCAAACAAAGGCCAAATACAGCCCATCCGCCGGGTTTTCAGGGCTGACCGTAGTACAGGTTTCGCGTCCTTGCGGTCACTCCAGGTGTTTCAACGCTGACCGCGACAGAGTGGGACTGATTTGGCCGGTCTGACGGCGTTGCATCCAACGTGAGGGTGTAGAACGCATCGGCTTCCGCAACGCAACGAGTGATCTGTTCCGTGATGTCGTTGCTGGAGTTGAGCGCCTGGCCGCCGCTCTGCCTGGCCAGGACCTGCAACGCAAGATTTCCCGCCTGCGCATCTTTCGACGCGGATACCGGTTTCAGGAACTCCTCGTAGTAAAAGACACGATTCGTAGCAGCATCTTCCACCCCAAGTGGGTCGATGCTGTAGAGCGTGATCCGAGCCTGCCGGAGCGCCGTGGAGAGATACACGATCGACGAAAATAACCCCTGCTCCTCCTTCGTGCTCAGGGTAATATTCGGTCCGCTCAGAATCGGCCAGCCCGGGCTGATCCAGATCATCATCTTCCGTCCCGGTTCCTTCGCCTCAGTGGCAGCAAGCAGACTTAGCCCCTTGAGAGAAAGCGTAAAGCGCTCCGCCGCGCCGTAAAAACCGGTCGAGCGCCGTATGGTTCGGAGCTTCGTCACATGCTGATCGAACTCGGCCAGCAACGCATTTCCATCGCGAGAAGATTCGTTCTGCAACTCAGTTCCTGTGTCGCTGAAGAAGCCCAGGGAAACCGGGTGGGTAAGTTGTCCGCCGTTTCGCAGAAGAAACTTTCTGAGCTGGTCGCGTTCATAAGCAACGCGGGTGAAGGAAGTGTTGACCTCATCCACCATGAGGATGATCTTCACCGGCGGCTCGGCTGTGGCAGCGCCATCAACCTCGCGAAATGATACGATCTTTCGGATCTGGCCATTGTCACGCACGACAAAGTCATTCTGGGTCAGACCGGCTCTGGGCCTTCCCGACCGATCCGTCACCACAACATCCAACACGAGGTGAGGATCTCTGGCTTCGGTGAGCGGCGCCGCAGCGGTCACTGGAAGTTGGTTCGACTGCGGCGGAGTCTGCTGCTGTGAAGATGCGAAGAGAGGGAGAAACGAAAGACAGGAGAGAACCAGCGTGGCCCGATTCAACGTACTCATACTCACCTCAAATACTTCTCTGCGGTTACTTCTCTGCTGTCATGCCCTCTGCCGGTTGAAACGTCTGCCTGCGTAGTTTCGACCCTCGCATGAAGACGGGGCAGCGATCTCAGTAGTTTCAGCAACTAGCAGAGACAGACTATTGAATGCGACTGGCATCCCTGAAAAAACTGCGCCAAGCCATTTTGGTGGCGCAAGATGCGAATCTCTCGATATCCTCCTCCTGCGCTTCGGTCGACGGAGATCAGGCGCGGAGTGACAGCGCTGGCGCTTTGCTTCAACTCGAGACTCTCAGGGCCGAACATGTCTGCATCACGCCTGCTCTACGGCACCACCACCTTCCTCGGCGCATTCCTTCTCTTCCTCGTGGAGCCGATGGCCGCAAAACAGCTGCTCCCGGTGCTTGGCGGATCCTCAGCCGTGTGGCTAACGTGCCTGGTCTTCTTCCAAGTCACATTGCTGCTCGGCTATCTCTACGCCCACTGGATCACTCGCTGCCAGGCCACCACATGGCGTCGGCACGTTTACCTGGTAACGCTCGCTGCAGCGGCACTGGTGCTGGTCGCACAAAGAATCTTCCCAGCAGAGCCTGGCCAAGGCTATGACCAGCCCGTCACGACAATCTTCTCGACGCTCGCCTTCACCATCGGCCTGCCGTTTCTTCTGCTCAGCGCAACCAGTCCGCTTCTGCAGGTCTGGTTCCAGCGCGCCAAGGGCGGCACCATCCCTACCGGCTGTTCGCGCTGTCGAACTTCGGCTCTCTTCTTGCTCTGACCGCCTATCCCTTCGTCGTCGAGCCGCACCTTACCCTGAAGCTCCAGCGGAGTCTCTGGTCCTTCGGCTTCATCGTCTACGCCGTCTTCTGTGCGACCATAACGCGCCAACTGCCCGCACCTGCGCCGGTTGACCCTGTGGAAGAAACACAGGCCCCAGCCCCTGCTCCCGCCAAAGCAAAGTGGCTCTGGTTCCTGCTACCGATGGCCGCCGCGATGCAGCTCTGCGCGGTCACCAGCCACCTCACCGTCAACATCGCTGCGATTCCTCTGCTCTGGATGCTGCCTCTCGCCGTCTACCTGCTCACGTTCATCCTCGCCTTCGAGTTTCCGGCACTCTACCGTCGAGGCATCGTCGTTCGTCTGCTGGTCGTGATGCTGGCCAGCCTCGGCTACGCCATCTCGAAGACCGATGTGAGCCTGCCCATCGGCATCGCTATCCTCTTCTTCCTCGCAGAGTGCTTCGTCGCCGGACTTTTCTGCCACTCCGAGGCCTACGCTCTGCGCCCGGAAAACCCCACCGAGACCACGCTCTTCTATCTGCTGATCGCCGCCGGAGGAGCAGCCGGAACCTTCAGCATCGGCATCGCCAGTCCGATGATCTTCTCCGCCAACTACGATCTTGCCATCTCGTTCCTGGTCACCGCTGCATTGGCTATCGTCGTCACATGGAGCGACGGCTGGCCGCAGCGCCTGCTCTGGTCCACGGCCACCACATTGCTGCTCGTCTTCGCGATCATGCTTCACACCGCCTACGCCCGCGAGGCAATCCTCGAAGTGCGCAACTTCTACGGAACCCTCCGCGTCAAGGAGAGGACCGGCCCGCACGGCGGCACCGAGCGCATGCTGCTGAACGGCACCATCCAGCACGGCACGCAGCTCTTCGCGCCTGGCCTTACCCGAACCCCCACCACTTACTACGCTGACAACTCCGGCATCGGACTCGCCCTTCATCACTGCTGCGGCGAGCGTCCCCGCAACATCGCGGTCATCGGACTCGGCACCGGCACGATTGCAACCTACGGGGTGGCTAACGACCGCATCCGCTTCTACGAGATCAACCCACTGGTGCGCCCCATCGCCCAAAATCTCTTCACCTATCTCCGCGACTCCCCGGCGCAGATCACCTTCGCCGACGGTGACGCACGCACCTCATTGACGCGCGAGACGCCGCAGAACTTCGACGTCATCGCAGTCGATGCTTTCTCCGGCGATGCCATTCCACTCCACCTGCTTACCATCGAAGCGATCGCGCTCTACAAAAAACATCTCGCGCCCGACGGTATCCTGGCCTTCCACGTCTCCAACCAGTACCTCAACCTCGCACCCGAGATCGGGCAATTAGCCCGCGCCGCCAACCTGCAGTCGAAGTTGATCGAAAGCCAGCCCGACGACTCCCTCGGAGCCTATCGCGCCACCTGGATTCTGCTCACCTCAAGCCCAACCTTCTTCGATCAACCCGAGCTCGCAGCCGCCGTCAGCGCCGTCCCCACTGACGCACGCCTGCGCGTTTGGACGGACGACTACTCCAGCATCCTGCCCATCCTGCAGCTATCGCACCACTAGGCCGCCTTCTTTTTGTTTTTGATGAAGAGAGTTGTCCTGCCGGACGGGCCTCCTGCGCGGAGCGCGGTCACTTCGTGACAGGTATACCCCTTCGGTGGTGGTCCCGTTGTTCGCGTCGACAATCTTCCGCCGACCAACGGAAAGCACGAAGTGCGCTACTTCGCCCACGCCAGCCCGTCCGCGGCATCCCCGGCATCGATCAACCGCGCCATCTTCCAATGTTCAAGATCGATCTCTGCCACCTGCTTGCTTCTGAAGCAGGAGACAAACGCAGACTTGCCATCGGGATTCATCAGGATCTCCGTCGGCCCATCCGCAACGTCGATCGTTCGAGCCACCTGCATCGACTTCAGATCGACGACCGCCACCTGATGCGTCGTTCGCAGCGCCACGAGCAGCCACCGCCCGTCGAGTGTCGATGCCGTTCCGTATCCCACACTCGGCAGCGAGACCCACGTCCTGAGCTTGTTGGTCGCGGTATCGATGACCGCTAGCTGCGGCTTGGTCTGGTCGGCGGTGAACACCATGCTATCGTCGCGCGAGATCGCAATCCTCTGCGTATCGGTCGAGATCGGAATGATTGCCAGCGTCTTGCGCGCCTTCATATCAAGCACTGACACCGTGCCCGGTCCAACATTTGCCGTATATCCACGCGAACCATCACGCGACAGCGCCAGCATATGCGACTGCTCCTGCCCGGTAGGCACGCTGCCGACGATCTTCAACGTCTTCGGGTCAATGATGCTGATTGTCTTATCCAGCTCCGTCGTCACGTACAGCATTCCGGTGTTCTTGTCGTAGATCACGCAGTGCGGCCGCACGCCATGTCCGAAGTCGATCGTGTGCACAACCTTGTGGCTGGCAAGATCAATCACGGAGATCTTGCTGCCGTCTGTGCCCGGCTTACCCACGCCCGCACTGCCATAGATCGGCACATACGCCGTGCCTCCATCCGGCGAAGCCGCCACTTCGTGGCCAGTCACACCGTCCACCGGCACAGCAGCCATTTGTTTGCCCGCACCAGGATCGATCAGGCTCAGATCGCGGTCTCCCTGATTCACCACCAGCAACAATGGCTCTACGTTTTTGTTTTGAGCACCCGAAAAACCCGCGGCAACGCCCACCAACCCAAACATCGCCACACAACGTGCGAAGACAGTCTTCTTCATAGGGCGACAAGTATATCCGCTGAATCGCTGCCTCCCCCAATTAAATTCGAAGCTCAAACGAGATCTGCTCTGGCCCGCCTATACTTTCAAAAGATCCCATGCCCGAACTCCCCGAAGTCGAGACGGTCGCAAATGGCGTGCATGCCCGTATCCACGGCCAAACCGTCCTCTCGGTCTGGACCAGCAACAAGCCTCAAACCTTCAAATCTTCCCCGGATCAGATCATCGAAGCTCTTACCGGCAGCCGCATCGAACGCGTCCATCGCGTCGGCAAAACGGTCGTCCTGGATCTGATTCGCTCAAGACAGAACCAAGAGAGGCCAGCGCAGTTCCTCGTCCACCTCGGCATGACCGGCCGCCTGCTCGTCTCCACCCCCGACACTCCGATTCCGCCGCACACCCACGCGATCCTGGCACTCAGCAGCGGAAAGGAGCTTCGATTCGTCGATGCTCGCCGCTTCGGCCGGCTGTCCGTCGTAGAAGCTGCGACTCCAGAGGAGAAGTACGCCGGCCCAGGTGCCGAACCACTCACCATCGGACTCGAGGATTTCATCGCACTCTTCCGTGGCCGCAAAACCCCCATCAAAGCCGCGCTGCTGAATCAGTCGCTACTCCACGGAGTCGGCAATATCTACGCCGACGAGAGTCTCTTCCATGCCGGCATTCGCCCCACGCGCCATGCCGGACGCCTGACACGCGCCGAACTAGCTCGTCTCCACGCGGCATTGGTCAAGGTATTGACCGAGGCGATCAAACTGGGCGGCTCGTCGGTCTCCGATTACGTCGACGCGGACGGAGTTGCCGGCTTCTTCCAACTGCACCATCACGTTTACTCGCGAACCGGCCAACCCTGCCGCATCTGTGACACGCCCATCAAGCGCGTCGTGGTTGGTGGGCGAAGCACACACTTCTGCCCCGCCTGCCAGAAGTAGCTGCTACTGCTGGATCGATGACATTCGAACGAGGACTAACTACCTCTTACCGAACGGCCGCTTGTTCGGCCGAGACCGCAGCGCCGATGACCCGCACCTCCGGCGTATCGTCGACGATCTCCAGCGAGTATCCCTGCAGCGGACTCATCTTCACCATCTGCTGCAGATAATCCTTCAGCATGGACATATCGAGAAACCGCGTGTTGAATCCCGCGATGAAGATCTTCCCCGGCCCTGCCATATGAATCGTAGTCGCCGACGCTGCGGCCAAAGCCTTGTGCCAGAGCCGTTTGAAGTCCATGCAGCGGGCATCGCCCTGTTTCGCCGCATCGAAGACCTCCTCCGGCTCCATGTCGAGGAAGCGCAGACGCATCGCACGATGCCCCATGATCCCTTCCATGTGTCCGCGCCCGCCGCACCCGCAGAAGCGCTCTTTTTCGTCGAGGGTCACCACCGTGTGGCCGCCCTCCCACACTCCGGGAGCAAACGGATACCGCCCGTAGCCGATTCCTACGCCAAGCGTCCACACCCGAATCATGCTGTCCAGCTTGCCGTGCATCGAAGCAAGCCCCGCCGCCATGCCATCGGCATCGTTCACCGCCGTAACGCTTACGTCGAGCCCGTGACTGCGCAACTGTCCGACGAGCAACTCCTGGATCTTCGCGCCCTTCAACTGCGGCAGATTCGGCGCCTCAGCAACCACGCCATCCTTCACCAACCCGGGCAAAGCCACTCCGACCGCCGTGAAATCCTTCGCGCCATCGGCTGCGAGGAGCACCTGGTTTGTGATCGTCTCCACCAGCGCTTCCGTATGCTGCTCCACCAGCGCGTCTTCGTCGTCATGATCTTCAGGAAAACGTCGTACCGGCCCGACGAGTTTGTGATCCACCACCAAGCCGGCCGAAATGCGCTCCGATAAAATTACTCCAATTGTCTTTGCCATTACCCTGTCCGCCTCGTCCTGGGTGCCGCGTCTCTACTCAAATTTGCTGACGCGGTTCAACCCGTTGAAAGCCGCAACTTTATAACATTCTGCGAGAGTTGGATAGTTGAAGACCGTATCCACGAAATAATCCAGCGTTCCGCCCAGGGCCATTACGGCCTGACCGATGTGCAACAGCTCACTCGCACCCTCGCCGATGATGTGCACTCCGAGGATCGCGTGCGTCATCCGGTGGAAGATGATCTTGAGCCGGCCCGTCGTATCGCCGCGAATCTGGCCACGCGCAATCTCGCGGTAGTAGGCCACGCCAACCTCGTACGGCACGTCCTCCTCGGTCAGCTGCTCTTCCGTCTTGCCGATAAAGCTGATCTCCGGAATCGTATAAATTCCATACGGATATAGCCCCGGATTCGACAGGATCTTTTCGTCTCCAAACGCCCGTGCTGCGGCGACGCGACCCTGCTCCATCGACACCGAAGCCAGAGAAGGAAATCCAATCACATCGCCCACGGCGAAGATCGTCGGCACCTTCGTCCTGAAGTCCTTATCCACCGGGATGCGCCCGCGCGAGTCCGACTCGATGCCGACCGCAGCCAGGTTCAACTCATCCACATTGCCCTGACGACCGACCGCGTACAGCAGCGCATCACCTTGAACCTTCTTCTTGCTCTCGAGATTCGCCACGACGGTTCCGTCCGGCATCTCCTCCACCGACTCCACCTCTTCGTTCAGCCGCATCGTCACCCGCGAATCCCGCAGATGGTAGCTCAGCGCCTCGATGATCTCCTGGTCGGCAAACTCCAGCAGCCGCGGCCTCCGCTCAATCAGCGTCACCCGCACCCCGAGGGCTGAGAACATACAGGTGTACTCCACCCCGATCACGCCGCCGCCCACGATAATCATCGTCTTCGGCAGGTTCACCAGCTCCAGTACAAGGTCGCTGTTGATGATGCTGCGTCCGTTGATCGGCACCTTCGGCGAAGACGCCGGCTTGGTCCCGGTTCCGATCAGGATATTGGTCCCCTCATACACGGCTGAGCCGCGCGAGTTCGTCACCTTCACATGCGTCGCATCTTCAAAGCTCGCCACCCCAACCAGCATCTCGATGTTGTTCCGCGAAAGCTGCGCCTCGGTCACGTCGATCTCGGTCTTGATCACGTGCTGCACCCGGAACGCAAGGTCCGCCATCGTGATCCGTTCCTTCACCCGGTAGTTCATCCCGTAGATGGACTTGTAGTTATATCCGGAGAGGTGAAGCACCGCCTCCCGCATGGTCTTGGAGGGAATGGTGCCGGTGCTGATGCAGGCGCCCCCACTACCTCGCGCATCTCCACCAGTGCGACCTTCTTACCCAGCTTGGAAGCGTAAATCGCAGCTCGCTGCCCGGCCGGCCCGGACCCGATAACAATCAGATCGTAAACACTACTACTCATATTGGCACATACTCATGGACATCCACTCCAACGTCTCGGCGGGTCTTGTCCCGTTATCGGCCCCTGCTTGGCGATCGTGAGGGGCCAGTTTCTTGACTGTGTGCGCGTTCGCCTTACTGCCTTGAAACTACCACACCAACATCGCAGACTCCACTGAGGGGGCGTTGGCACCATACACTGATCTCACCATGCTTCGCTACGCCATCACCAGCCGCGCGCTCTACCCTGGCGACGAGCAGGAAAAACAAGCCGCTCTCCTCCACGAGGCCACACGATGGATCGCCGACGGCATCGACCTCCTTCAGCTAAGAGAAAAAGACCTTCCCGCGGGCACGCTCGCGACCCTCACCCGTAACCTGCTGGAAAAAATAGCCTTGGCCACCAGCCCGACACGTCTGCTCATAAACTCCCGCCCCGACATCGCCCTCGCCACCGGCGCTCACGGCGTCCATCTCTCCGCATCGCCCGACGAGCTCTCCCCTGCCCAAATCCGCGACCTCTTCCACTCTGCCCACGCTCCAAAACCCGTCATAACGGTCTCCTGCCACACCCTCGCCGACGTCCACCGCGCCCGCCACGACCAGGTCGATGCAATCCTCTATGCCCCTGTCTTCGAAAAACCCCTCGCGGACGGACAAAAGCTTCCCGGTCAGGGCCTCGACCAACTACGCGCCGCCTGTACCGCCGCCGCTCCTATCCCGGTTTACGCGCTCGGCGGAGTCACCCTCCAGAACGCGCCATCCTGCCTCGAAGCCGGCGCCGCAGGAGTCGCAGGAATCCGACTCTTCCACAGTCCCTAGTCGGCGCTGGCTACTGCCGATGGAACGCAATCACGTGTAGAGAGCGCTGGCGGCAGGTCTGCTTTCAGGTGCAGCAACGGTGTCTGCTGAGCCACCACGCGTATATATGCGTCGGTAAAGACCGTCGCGCAGCCATGACTGAGATGAGAACTCTCCGGCAGAGTCAGGTGCTGCACGGTCGGAAGATCATCAATGTGAATGCCGTTCGTGTGCGTGTACGCGAGCAGCGCGTCCCATCCGCTGGCTCGAGGTATGTGCCTGTCTTCCACCGCACGCAGATCCGGCGCCGAAGGAGGCCGCACGAAGACCACATCGCCACCGCGAGCACGGATCTTATCGACAGCGATCTTTGTTCTTACCAGAATCTCCTGGACATTCTTGTCTTCAATCGGGAAGGGCGGAAACAGCTCATGCCAGACCGTCCGAGCGTGTTCGCTGAGCCGTTGATCATGTTCAAGTCGGCGCCAGATGGAAGATTGCCCGTTCGTGGTCCTCTCCCCTACCTTCCAGACATCGTGATAAGGCCCCTTCACTCCACGCCTCCAATCAGGATCGAGCTGAAAGACAAGCGTGCTCAGTTGATAGCTGTCATCGAGCATCGCCAGGCCAGGTGCGATCACGCGCTGGATCCGGAACGATGCGCGATTGGACGGGGACTCCCACTTGCTCAACGCCAGAGCCTTCTTCGGTCGCGCAACGGAGTACACGGTATCGAAAAATACGGTTTCGGCCATTCCCACGATCGCCAGGCCCTTGAAGTGCGGGTCGTCAGCAATATCCTCCAGGACAGGTAACGCGCTCCCCCTGCGATGCCCAGCTGCAACGGGCGAACTCCGGTCAGTTGCTCCATGCGATCGAGATCGGTGTCATACAACAAACGCGAATCACTGATGATGGCCACGGGTACGTCACGCTTATCCACTTGCCGTCGCAGCTCAGCCCAGGCGTCATAGGTGCCGCTCGAATCCCCGGGGACAAGCTCAAGCCTGCGCATCTTCCACTCCCAGAGGGACGTGAACAGAATCACAAGGACCAGCACGACGAGCGACATTGCCCGCCAGGGCTGATCGGGGATGTCGCGTTCCGGCACCGGCTGCGCAACACCTGGACGGTCGGCTGCGGTAAGTCGCAGACCGGAGGGAAGGGGCTCGCGAACAATGTCGTGGACGGCGCTAGAACTGGAAATAGATGAAGCCATTGCTCTCTCCGTGTTGAATTACCACTGCGAAGGCCATGATGGTCCACAGAGCTGTCAGCGCTGTGGGTGTGCGCGCCCGATCGCCGCCTCGAGCGTCTGGTTGCGCATAAAGCTGTGAGCCAGCAACAAGCCGCCCATGATCACCATCGTGGTGATGATATAAATCGCGGCCAGCACAGGTTCGGCATGCGCATTTCTGCCGAACATACCCCGCAGGATCACGATTGCCTGGTGAAAAGTCTTCGCCCGAAAGAAGACCCATGCAATGTTCACCAGCACGAAGGTCAGCAGCCCGAGCCCGGCAGACGCGATCGGTCCCGGCCGATATCCACGGAACCGTTTGCGCAGCACTCTTTCGACCGACAGGTAGAGACCGTGCAAGCCTCCCCACACTACGAAGGTCCAACTCGCACCATGCCAAAGCCCGCCGATCAACATGGTGGCCATCAGCGAGAAGTAGGTCCGCGCGTCTCCGTGGCGATTGCCGCCGAGCGGAATGTAAAGATAGTCGCGCAGCCAGGCCGAGAGCGTGATGTGCCACCTGCGCCAGAAGTCAGTGAACCCAATCGCCGCATACGGGAAGCGAAAGTTGTCCGAGAGAGCGAAGCCCAGGCAAAGCGCAGCACCGATCGCGGTAATCGAGTAGCCGGCGAAGTCGCAGAAGATCTGTCCGCTGAATGCCAGCGTCCCCACCCAGGCATCCACAAAGCCCGGGACGACTCTGCCGCTATACACCTGGTCGACCACCGGGCCCAGAAAGCCGTCGGCCAGCACTGCTTTTTCAAAAGCCCCAGCGTCATCAGGGCCAAACCAAAACGCAGCTGATCCGGCGTCGCCTTGTGTGGAACTTCAAACTGCGGGACCAACTCGGTTGGCCGCATGATCGGACCGGCGACGAGGTGAGGAAAGAACGTAACGAAGAGCGCGTAGTCGAGGAAGTTGCGCGCCGGCACCGCGCGACGTAGATAAATGTCCAACGTATAGGACATGGTGGCGAAGGTGTAGAACGAGATGCCGATCGGAAGCACAATGCTCGATTGCGGAGGGCTGTATTTGAAGCCCGCCAGCGACACCAGATGGGCGAAGTTCTCGACGAGAAAGTGGCCGTATTTGAAGTAGCACAGCAGTCCCAGGCTCACAATGATGGACAGCAGCATCCACGCACGGCGCTTCCATTGCTGCTCTGCCTGCGCGAGTCCACGCGCTGCGAACCAGTCCACCACGGTCGACAGCCAGAGCAAAATCACGAACGGCGGATTCCAGGCCGCATAGAAGATGTAACTGGCAACCAGGAGGTTGACCTTCTTCACGCTCCAGGAAAAAGGCATCGCGTGGAGCAGGAGAACAATGGCAAAGAAAACAACAAAGACCAGGAATTAAAGACCATGCCTACCTCTTAGGATGTTGAACGGAATACTGGACCCTAAGTGCAACTACTCTCAATTGTGCAATCCCGCTTCGATTCGTTTCGGCTTGGCGCCGACGCGTTAGAAGCTCTCTTAGTTCGTTCAGCCTGCCCGATGCATAACCAGCCGGATATAAATCGTCATCTTGCGCACACTCCCACACTGTCCACACAGCTCACCATCGATCCACAACCGCAGTTGGACTCCAAAGCAAGACATCCAGTAACCAGAAGTCGCTTGCTGCTTGAATCGATAAAAGATTGGCCCGAGGAATCTATTCGAACTACATGCCCACCGGAGGTCCCCAGCTTGGCCCGTTGTGCGAAGAAACCAGTTGGATCCCTGAAGACTCCCGCGAAGGGATGTCGGTAGACAGCGAAGGCAGCTTCGTGGCCTGGGTCACCGAGCCGAGGAACGGTTCGGTCTCAAATGGTTTTTTTTGGAGTGTAACACCCTTTTACAGATTGTCATCAACACCAAAGAGGATGTTCGTTTGCCCCTGGACCATCAGGATACGAAACGGTGAGGCTCCAAAGCTGACCCGGGAACCCCACTGCTCCTCCTCATCATCAACGCACCCGGGTGGCCTTTCAGGCTATCCCAAACGGCCCACCCCAAACTTCTTGTCAAGCCCCCTACGCGCGAAAACCCCGTCAACAGCGGAGAATCGCGTGGCGTATAAGTTAGCTTCGGCGCGATATAATAGCTATAGAGCAAGAAGAAGGGCCTCGGTTACCGGGGCCCTTCGATTTTGCAAAGTCGATTTATTGGTAAGTCTTTTAGTTTGACATATTTGCCAGCAACCTGTTTGAAATGAATAATTTACATCTATGGTTTTTGGTATATCACTGTAAATAAAATAGTTATTCCAAGTAACCCCCGGGGGTGGCAGTGACAGATTGGGGGAGGAACCTAGGAAGACCGCAGCGCGGATTCGATACCGGAGTTCACCTCGGCCTGGGCAAACTCTGCCGCCACACGAACGCCATTCATGATCGCCTTCTCGTTCGACGATCCATGCCCGACGATGCATACCCCGCGCACTCCCAGCAGCACCGCGCCGCCATACTCCGAGTAGTCCAGCCTCTTCTTGAACTCGGCGAAGGCCTTTCGCGAGAGCAGCGCTCCAACCTGCGAGGTCACCGTGGACTTCAACGATTCGCGCAGCGATGCGCTCAGCAACTGCGCCGTTCCCTCAATCGCCTTCAACGCAACGTTACCCACAAACCCGTCGCAGACCGCAACATCACTATGCCCGTTGAACAGATCGCGCCCTTCGACATTGCCTTTGAAGTTGATCCCCGTCAGCGCGCGGAGCAGAGGCAGCGTATCGCGGGTCAGGGCGTTGCCCTTCATGTCCTCTTCCCCGATCGAAAGAAGGCCGACGCGTGGATTATGGATCTTCAGGATGGTTTTGGCGTACATGTGGCCCATCACCGCAAACTGCACCAGGTTGTCCGGATCGCAGTCCACGTTCGCCCCCACATCAAGGAGCAGCGAAGGAATGCGATGGACCGTCGGCAGAATCTGGGCCAGCGCGGGCCGGTCGACGCCGGAAAGCATCCCCAGCACCATCTTCGCGGTAGCCATCGCCGCACCGGTGTTTCCTGCAGTGAAGAATCCCGCGGCACGTCCCTCGCGGACCATCTTCAACCCTACCCGCATAGTGGAATCACGCTTGGACCGGACCGCCTGAGCGGCCTTGTCGTCCATCGTGATCCACTCGCTGGCAGGCACAATGAACACCGGTAGACGCTGTCCACGCAACGCCTGACGCAGAATCGGCCGCAGCTTATCCTCGGGCCCAACCAGGTGCACGCGAACGTCGTACTGACGCGCAGCAAGTACGGCCCCGCGAACCTCTGGCTCGGGGGCCTTGTCGGAACCCATTGCGTCTACAACGATGTCAGTCGGCATCAGCAGGGAAGAGCAGGGTTTGAGGTGAAGATGTTAGCTGGCTTCTTTGGTCACGAGAACGTCGCGGCCCTTGTACGTACCGCACTTGCGGCAGGCACGATGGGGAAGCTTGCGCTCGTGGCAGTTAGGGCACTCCGAGAGGCCGGTGGGGGTCAAAAAGTCGTGGCTGCGGCGCTTGGCAGTCCGTTGCTTGGAGTGGCGCCGTTTTGGATTAGGCATTGCAGTATCCCTTTCAATCGGCCGCGGCAATCACGTAAAAAACGCAGTCGACGAGGCAAAAACTTGATTAGTGCTTCAACTCGAGCTTGTCTGTCAGATTTCCCAGACCCGCAAGCGCATTCCAACGCGGATCAGCCGGAGCCTCTTCGCAGGAGCATTTCGCTTGATTCAGATTCTGACCACAGCGCGGGCAGAGCCCTTTGCAGTCTGCCGTGCAGAGAGTGCGACTTGGCAGGGAGAGTAACACCTGCTCGCGCACCACATCCTCCAGCAAAAGACCACTCTCCTGATAATACCCGATTTCGGTCTCATCCGCAGTAATAGAACGCTCCCCGGCGTCCGCATCCGCGGATTCGGGACGAAAGATCAGGTCAAAATCACCCGAAAGCGGCACCGCAACCGGGTCTACGCACCGGGCACAAAGAATTTCGAAGTCCGCACTGTAATTTGCCCGCAACCGGATATCGTTCACATGCGAACTGGAGCTTCTGTGCTCAATCAGCAAGTCCGCGACGCCATTGACGGGCAACGGACCCACCTGCCGGATGTCGGAGGCATAGTCCAACACCCCTGGTGCGATGACTTCATTGAATTCAAGAGGTTCATCTACGAGTTGGAGCGGAGTAATCAGCACATCATTAAGGGTAGCAGGTTCCCGCCACAGATCAAATACCCTGCTCCTCGCTCCTCAGAGCCTGTCAGAAGCTTATGTCCTGCCGGACGAGCCCACTGCGCGTGGGGCGGTCACTTCGTGACGGGTATACCGGTCTTGGCAGGATGATACGCATAGAGCCTCCCGCTGGTCGGTACAATCTTCTTTCCGACCAACGGGAGGACGGTTGCTTTCCACGCGCCACAACAAGGTATATAAGTCACGAAGTGACCGCTCCACGCGCAGTGGGCCCCTCCGTCAGAACATCGATTCTAAGCAGCTCTTCGCCGCCGCCCGCTCAATAGATAAATCGCCGCTCGCAGCTCCAGCAGCGGATCGTCTGAAGGTTCGATTCCCTCCACCCGAGGAATCGGATCGAAGATGATCTGCTTCTGCTCGTGTGCGTTATCTCCCACCAACGCAGTCAAAGCGAATGTCCCGAATTCTAGAATCTTCCGACCTTCCGGCCAATGAATAGTCGCATCATCTACCACATCGCCATCGTTCGCAAGCTGCACGAGAATTTTGAACCTAATCGGACCTTTACCAACTCGCTCCACAATCTCGTCCATCAGATAGTTCGCGCTCTTAGCAGCAGTTGCAGCATCATCCAGATGATCGTTCCCAGCCTCCGGAACAATCCGATAGCGCCCAAACCGACTAACACCGTCCTTATTTGTGAACTTCATCGCGGTCACACCAAAGTAGCTCTCGCGCGCGAAGCTCGAAGGCGCAGGCTTCGGAGCCTGCACAAACGCCAATGCCTTCGGGTGGGAACCAAGAAACGCCTCCAGCGGAGAACCTGTCAGATTCTTGGGGTCGCTCGTAGCCAACGCCGTCAGCAACTCCAGAAACTCCTGCCCTGTCCTCGTTGGAAAACCATCCGTCGAATGACTGACGATATCGGTATGAACGTGCTCGGCAAGATTGAACCGGATGGCGAATCCACGAGGATTCGCATTCGGATCGTTATCGGGGACCAGGGGAATTCCTGTTGAATCGGAGAATCGCACGGTCACAGGCGTCGACTCCCGCATGATGTGCGGAGCTTTGGTAAGTGTGGCCGCTTCGGCAGAAGGCGTAAACGTCCCAGTCAGCATAATGCCCTTGGCGTGAGCAGGTCGAAAGCCCGGGTTCAATCCGAAGATTGCGTCAAACTGCTGCAGCAGTTGCTGGCTCAGTGCGATGATTTTTTCGTCGGTAGGAAGTGGCATCGTTATTTCTCCTCGTCAGAATCTACTGAACTCTGATTCAACCAAAGTTACAACCGACTCTTCCCTCGGCAAATTTGTTCGCACAAGAGCACACACGTCTGCCCCCGCGGAACAAAGAAAAAGTTCGCATCTTCACCGCCCCCCAACCACGTCCAATACTGATGAGTAAGAAGTGGCAAGCATCGGACATTCCATCGCTCGCAGACAAGCGGGTTGTGATCACGGGAGCGAATAGCGGTATCGGATACCATGCTGCTTTGAAGCTCGCCCGCAAAGGAGCTCACGTAATCTTTGCGTGCCGAGATCGGAAACGAGGCGAAGCAGCCCTGGCTCGCATGGAAGCCGATTCGCCAGGTTTGCACACTGAACTGGCGATTCTTGACCTCGCTTCTCTTACTTCGATCCGACAATTTGCCGCCGCGGAACTCGCGCAACATCGCCCGCTGGACCTGCTTATTAACAACGCCGGAGTCATGGCTCCCCCCATCGCATGGAGACGGCCGATGGGTTCGAGCTTCAATTCGGTACCAATGTTCTTGGCCATTTCGCGCTTACCGCACTTCTGATACCTGCGCTTCAGCAGGCTGCCGTCGCATCTTCTGCTGACCAAGCCGGGAGACCTCGCGTTGTGACGATTGCATCGATTGCGCATAAGCGCGGACGCGTAGACTTCGACGATTTGAACTCGAAGCGAAATTACTCTCCTATGGGCGCTTATCAACAATCAAAGCTCGCCAATCTCCTAATCGCGTTCGAACTCGACCGCCGCCTGCGCGCCGAAAATTCGCGCATCATGAGCGTTGCGGCGCACCCGGGAGTTGCAAATACTAATCTTTTCCAATCGGGCGAATATTCCGCACTTGAAAAGCGTTTACGTATCTTTGCGGGCCATGTTATTGGCATTGCTCTCAACACAGACTCCGAAGGGGCTCTCCCGACGCTGTATGCTTCAACCGCTCTTGAAGTAAAAGACGGTGGATACTATGGACCGCAAGGCTTTCAGGAGATGCGTGGTGAAGAAGTGGGGCCGGCAAAGATAGCGGCGCACGCGAATGACACCGTCGCTGCAACTCGCTTGTGGCAGATCTGCGAAAATTTAACGGGAATGAAAGTCTTTGGAGATGTTGGCGCTGTCCCGACGAGGGTCTGATCAGGATCTCAGCGGAGAAAAGACGGGCTGCATCAACATTCATGGCGAATGACCCTGCTATCGCCAAAACGGCAAGAGGGACAACCGGGGTGCGGTTGTCCCTCTCGCTTGGATCGCTTTCTTATTGGATGGTAACGGTGAGCTTGTTGGAATCCCCGGAGCCCGGGTTCTGACTAGCGAGAGTGATAGTTTGTGGGCTGGCAAGATCGGCTGCCGCGATCGCCACCTGCAGATGCGCATTGTCGACAAACGTGGTGGTTCGCGGAGATCCATTCCATAGCACGACGGCTCCGGGCAGGAATCCGGTTCCCGTAACGGTGAGGTAGAGATTGCCGCTGCCGACCGCTATAGTGGCCTGATCAGTGCTGCTCAGCGTGGGTGCAGGGTTGCTTGTTGCTTCTGCAGGAACCACGAACGGCCCACGCATCAGGAAAATCTGCGGTGTGTTCGAGGTTGTCGTGTTCGGTACTACATAGGCCAGTCCATCCTGCCCAAAGCGAATTCCTGGCAACGACGAGACTGAGTTCCCGGGTAGCTGTATCTGTTGCTCCTGCGTGAAATGCTGAGTATCAAACCGCTCCAGATAGTAGGCAGCCGTACCGGCGGCGTTGACGCCGATGACGAAGGCCTTGGATTCGGCTTGATAAGGGATGACGCCGCCGCCGTAGAGACTGATCGAGGACGCGCCATTCCCCAGAGGAAGAACGGCCACCTGTGAAGGCGGAGTTGTGCTGGGATTGACAATGCCTCCAGACGATCCAAAGACTAGGCCGCCGTCTACCGCCAACTTGCCCCCAAAGCCGCCAAGGCCGTTTAGCGTGGTGCCATCGATTAGCGTTACCCCGGTTGGACCGACGCTGTATCGATAGAACTCTGCGCCAGTGGTATAGGCGTCGTAGGCGTAGAAGTGCGTCGCGTCCGTAAAGACCGGGTTGTCGCCGCTGTAGGGTTGAGAGATGTTGCTGCGGAAGGCACCCGTGCTGCCAGAAATATCGTAGATACCGATACCGTAGAACGAATTGAATTCGACGGCCACGCTCGAATCCGTCCCAGGTACCGCAGCGATACTCGTCGCGGCGACGTCGCCGCTATTGCCAAACGCAGTGGAAACAATAGGAACTGTAACATCCATGGTTTGATTAAGGAGATTGAACCGACTCAGACTCTTGGCTCCGCTAAGACCGATGAAGAGGTAGTTGCCATCGCTGGTCTCAGAGAGCAGGTTCGGCTCGCTGCCTACCGTAATCGGAGTCCCGACGCTCCCGGTAGCCGGGTCGATGGCAACCAGACTGTTGCCTGTGATGCCGGTTGAGGTGCTTGGCAGCGCGGCGTAGATCTTCCGCGTGAAAGGATCGAAGCTGATGACGTTCGCGGGGACATTCAGCAGTTGGTAAATATGCAGCGGGAGGCCGACCGATTGTCCTCCACCCGGCGTGGGGGTAGTGACCGAGACCTGCGCCCAACCTAGGTTCTGGATCAGCGAGGAGTCAACCGTTGCAGTCATCTGACCCGCGCTGACAAAAGTCGTAGGCAGCGTTTGCCCATTCCAGAGAATGCTGGAGCCGGAGGTGAAGCCGGTACCATCGACAGTCAACGTTGTTGTTGAGCTGCCTGCCTGAATCAGAGACGGCGAGATCTGTGTGATGTCGGGCGTCGCGTTGAATACGTTTCCAGTCACTGTAGTGTTTGCATTGGCTTGATTGTTGGAAGAAACCGGATCGAAGCTGACCGAAGACACAGACCCCGTCATCGTGAGCGAACCGGCGACCGTTGGAGTTATGGAGATGGTCACGCTGGCCGAACCGCCGTTTGCGATCGCCCCGAGACTGCAGTAAAGAACTCCGCCTCCGCTGCAGGTGCCTTGTGATGAGGTATAGGTTCCACCGATCACTGAGGCAGGCAGTACAGTTGTGAGAGTGACTCCCGCCGCCGCGTTTTGGCCCAGATTTGCTACCTGCACGGTGTAGCTGAATGCTGTGCCTGTTGTTGCGGTCGCCGGCGCCTGAATGCTGACCGACAAATCAGCCGGAGAAGTAGTGACGTCCTTCACAATAGGACTTTGCAACACATAGAGCTGCGATGCCGTATGGAAGGCCAGACCGTCTTGACCCCAGCGGACCAGATCTGCGGGAACGTTGTTGAACGAAGACGAGGGGTAGGAACCAATGCCTGTGACCGGCATACTACCGGTTGGATTGAAAGTGGTTTCATCGAAGGCCACGACCTGATTGGTATTCGTGGAGAACGAGGAGGGAACGATCCACGCGTGTCCAAGCGTCGAGTCCGATACGATAGGCCCGGCTGCAACAACCGGTTGGTTTGAGCCGCCATTGGTTGACGCCGTGGAGAACTGACCAAGCTGGGAGCCAGAATTGGCGTTCAACACAACTCCGGACGAAAGATAGAGACGTCCATTGTCATACTGAATGGTGTTACCGCCTCCGTTGCCAAGAGGCGTCGCGCCCGTGACGCCGCTTGCGTCGATGGTGAGTGCGTAAAGGTTGGCGCTCGTCGATTGCGAGTTGAGATAAAGAGTCGAAGCGGAGCTGCCGAAGGAAAGGCTGCCAGAATTCTGGTTGAAGTAGACGCTCAGGCCAGTGCTGGTCTTGGCCCGGGCCACGCCGGAGTCGAAGATCGTCACAATCCCATTACTTCCATAGACTGCGACAGAGTTGGGCTGTCCAGGGAGCACCGCGAGGCCCTGCGCCGTGTATGGAGGATTGTAGATACCTGGTCCGCCGCCTAACGAAAACTGGATACCGGCGGTGGCGGTGGCCATATTGACCTGTCGAACCGCGCCTGCACCATTCAGACCGACGAAGAGTTGAGTGCCGTCGCTGGAGAGAGCCATGCGGGTAGGCTCGCTGCCGACAAAGATGGTCTTTACGATAACGCCTGAGGTAGGGTCGATACCGGCAATCGTGTTGCCGAGACCTTCACCCGCGGAACCCGGGATGGATGCGTAGATGAGTCCATCCACCGCGTTATAGACGATGTCATTGATCGGCAGCGCGAGGAAAGTAGTAAAAGGTTGTGGGGGAAGCGTCTGGCCCGGGGACTCTGGAGTGGAAACCTGAATGTTCGCCTGCGCGAAGCCTGAAAGGAAGGAGGCAGGAATAACGGCGGTCAACTGTTGTGCGTTGACATAAGTCGTGGCAAGAGGGGTGTTGTTCCACATCACGACGGAGTCCGCGAAGAAGCCGCTCCCCGAAACGGTGATTGTGGTGTCCGGACTACCGGCCGTTGCATAGTTAGGCGAGATGCTGAAACTCAGCGTCGGCATAACAACTGAGACCGTTGCGGCGTTTGACTGAACTACCGGCGTTCCGGGATTGCTTACAACGAGCTGAATGGATCCTGCAGCCGCAAAGAAAGTTGATGGAACCGAGACGGTGATGTTCGTTCCATTTTGGCTGGTGACAGGAACAAAGGTGCCGTTTGCTTGTACTGTCGCATTCGCCGCAAAGCCACTTCCGGAGATGCTGATCAAGACCGGCACACTGGAAGAGGTGTTGACCGCAACGCTCGGCGGGTTGACCGAAAGGATGGTGGGGACAGATGCCGCAATCACCAGCTCCGTTGGCGTCGTATTGCTGCCTCCGGGACCTGGATTGTTGACCGAGATCTGCCCCGAGCCGAAGCTCTGTAGATCGGCTGCAGTAAGTGAAACCTGGAGTGTTGTTCCGTTGACGAAGGTCGTCGGTCGCGCCGCACCGTTGTACATCACGACAGAGTTCGCCTCAAATCCGCTACCGTTGACAGTAATGGTCGCTGGAACGCCTTGCCGAGTACTACCGGGCGAAAGTCCGGTCACCACTGGCGTTGGGCTCATGATCGAGAATTCCGACGGAGCAGAACTGCCCCCTCCCGGCGAGGGATTCGAAAGCACAAGCTTCGCCACCTGCCCATCTGCGAGCGCGGATGCAGGCACCGCCAGGTGCAGGCTCGTTCCGCTGACATAAGTCGCCTGTAGGGCAGCACCATTCAGGGTCGCGGCAGTGGAGGAGATATATCCGGTACCTGTAACGGTGAGCGTCTGCGAAGAGGAGCCCGCAAGGACTCCCGTCGGAGAGGTGGACGTGATCGTCGGAGCCGGATTATTCGCAGGAGCGACGGGAGGGGCGGCGGGCGGAGTAGTAGAAGAAGATGGAGAACTGCCACTGCAACCAACTAGTATGGAAAGGGTAAGAGTTGATCCAACCAAGAACAGAACACTGTGGCGCACAAGTCCTCCAAAGCAAACAAAAAGTCGTTCCGTAGAACGACCAGCGGAGGTAGACGACTTATGTCCCGTGCTGCTCTGTTTTATCGGAAGCGTTCCGATAGTATCGGGAAACCGCTGCGCTGCCTAGTCATTTTTTAGGACAGATCATCCCTTGAGGCTTGTGGAAGTACTACTAAACTCTCAGTTGTTAATAAATCGACGGGCACCCGCCGAGCTTTCCTGCAAGGCGGACGCATCAACAAGAGTCGTTCCTGGGTAGTTCGAAACGAAGGAATGGGATTCTATTGTAAGCTGCTCAAAACAGGAACAAATAATGGTCGGCCCTAGTGGACGATTTTCGAACTTTTGAGCTTCCGGTCCCCAAGGTTCCGGGGGAATGACCCTGCTATCCCAAGTTTCAGTCTGTCCAGGCCAGCCGCAGAATGAATCGGGTAACTTCCCAATGCGCGATGAGGCTTGCTACAACTTTCTCAATGAGTGAGCTAACTGTTATCAATAGCCGAGCGGGTGACAGGTTTGTGAATCTAAGTCTCTGCTCGCGATCAAGTTTAGCGACGCTGTTATTGATACTGTGCGATGGCTAACTGGGAGACGATCGCACATCACCATGGTTCAAGGGCGGCATATCGAGCCGCAGGACTGATAAATACACGTTGAAATGCGATGGTAGGGAGCACGCCGTCTTCGCGTGGGCGTTGTCCGTTTCCCACCGCATTCATCGGCACGACAAACGAGATTTCGTGAAATCGATGTTTGCCCACTTCCAAGTCCTGCCCCGGGAGAACCGCGAAAACCTGTTCGGTCCCCTCCATCAGGCGCATCAGAGTCGGAGTTCGGCTGTTAAGCATCATCCTCATCTGCGGGTTTGCGACGTGAAGCATGGCCGCGTTACTACCCGAGTCAAGCCTCAGGAGTAGGGGCGCTTTCTGAAAGCTGGATATACTGGCAGCCACAATCATGGGTCCTGTAAACGGCAGGTCATTCGCCGGACCGTAGGGCTCCATGAGAGGAACACGTTCACCTTTGGCAAATAGAGCAAGAGTATTTGAGTCATCCAGGCATAGGATGTGCCTTCGATTATCGATAAGCAGATCGAAATGTTCGAGAAAATTGTCTCCCAGGATACCGCGGATCCGGGGATCGGCTGCCTTCAGTTGGGAGAGATTCTCGATAACGACAAGCAAATCCGGGACGGATTTCTCGCCAGCCCGTAACTGCCCGAGATAGGCGAAATCATATCGGCCATGCGTTGCGGCTCCCCTACGCCAGTAATGCCCTGAACGCTCAGCTGTAATTCTGATGCCAGCGAGGAGTCGACAGTGGTAATCTGGGCACCCGTATCCACCAGAAAATCATAGGGGCCATTCTGGTTGACCCATAGCGGGACGATGATTTGTGAGCCCTGGACGATACGTACGGGCAGACTGGCCACCTTTCCCGGACAGTGCGGTTCAGCCAGGACCGTAAGGGAGAGGGTTGCGAAGCTGACACAGGCAAAGAAGGGGCGGAATGACATACAAGTGTACCTCAGCCGGATGGGCTGGGTGCAATCTCGCAGTACGCTTCCACGCTGTCATGACTGCGTTGTGACGGGTCCCTGAAAAGAGAGTGACGGATTTATGACTGACAATAAGTCGCGTGTTTTCAGATTCGCGGATGTCGAAGTCATAGAGCGTGAGTTTCTTCTAGTCAAAGCAGGCAAGACTGCACCGGTTGAACCGAAGGCATTTCGGGTGTTCCTGTTCCTGCTGGGCAACCCGGGCAGGCTGGTCACGAAAGACGAGATTATCGACGCGGTCTGGAATGACTGCGCAGTCTCGGATAATTCCCTCACAAAGAGCATCGCTACCTTGCGGCGGCTGCTGGGGGATGATCCCCGCGAACCCCAGTACATCGCCACGGTGCAGACTGTCGGATACCGTTTCCTCTGCGATGTGACTGTAACGGAACCGGCCCCAAGACCCTCCTTACCGTCCAAGTCATCGGTAGACATCGCTACCCGTCTGGAATGGCAGCCGGTCCTCAGCGATCCCGAGATTCTTCCCGACTACTCAGTCGCGGTCCTGCCTCGCCCGCCGACCGCCGTTCGTCGGAGAACGATGGTAATCGGGGCAAGCGCCGCGCTCGTCGCTCTCGTCGCAGCAAGAGAATTCATCCAAATCAGAAAGCCTCGCCCGGCCAACGTCGTCGAATCAAGAATCACCGCCAACCCGCAAGATAGACCGGTCATGAGCTCCGCCATCTCACCTGATGGAAAATATCTTGCATTCACCGACAAAACCGGGATGTATCTGCGGCAAGTCGAAGGTGGAGAAACGCATAAGCTCTCGTTTCAAGAAGACTTCCCCGTGCTGATATCGAAGGCTGGTTTCCGGACAGCGTGCATCTTGTTGTCTCCTTGTGGACCGAAGGCACAAAGAATACAAGGAGCCTCTGGCGAGTCTCCACGATGGGTGGAACGCCGATAAGACTGAATGGCGCTGGCTCATTCGCCCGGGTTTCTCCGGACGGATCACAGATAGCCTTCCTTCAAGCCGGGCTCGGTCGAAGTGAACTGTGGTTGATGAGTTCAGACGGCGAAGCGCCGCACAAAATCGTCGGAGCTTACGAATCCGACGAGCAATATCTAAGTCCTGTTGCCTGGTCGCCAGACAGCAGGCGAGTCGCTTACGTCAGGAAAACCATTCATCTGTGGGATAGAGATACTTCAACGATCGAGATCTTTGATCTTGCAAGCGGACGAACAGATCGCTTGATCTCGAATCCGGCCCTCGGCCAATTGCTCGCTTGGCCACAGGAGAACTCGTTGATCTACACACGTAGTGAAGATGTGCCTAATGAAAAAGACTCCAATCTCTGGCGCACACAACCGGACTCGCGGGACTCGGGGGTGCGGATAACCAGCGGTCGTGGATTTATAGGTCAGATCAGCGCCACGAAGGATGGGAAGATATTAGCCGTAAAAAGAGTAGAGTACCAAGCCGATATCTACATTGCAGAGCTGGGAGAAGGCGGCAAAAAGTTACTCTCTCCCAACCGATTGACTAACGAAAAATGGGATGACGAGGTTCATTCCTGGACGCCAGACAGTAAGGCCATCTTATTGATTTCTGATCGTGACGGACGGCAGCATATTTTCAGGCAGGGTATTGATCAGGTACAGCCTGAGCTTCTGATTGGCGGAGACCGCGACTATTCACTTCCTAGACTGACTCCTGATGGAGGCGAGATTCTGTATCTTCAGATGCCAGGGCGAGACGAAGCATCCCATGACATGCGCGTCATGCGTACGCCACTCGAAGGGGAGGACCGCAACAACTGTTGCACGGCCCGGCAATCTGGAACTTGCAGTGCGCACGCATTCCTTCCACACTGTGCATTTACAGTTCGGGGCCACCTTACCAGGTAAAATTTTTCTCCTTCAAGGCGAATTCAGGCGAAAGCGAACGATTCATGGCGTCCAGACTGGCTGACGTCGATTGGCCGAGCTGGTCTCTGTCGGCGGATGGAAAATATCTCGCTGTGAGCGTGACGAAGCTCGGCAACGACACGGCGATTCGCATCCTCTCGACCTCTGGTGATTTCGAAAAAATCATCCCTCTGCCCGGATGGCGCGAAATCAGTGGTGTGGATTGGGCCGTTGATAGTAAAAGCCTATGGGTGAGTGCTTGTACGCACCTCTCTTCCTGGGGTGCATACAGTCCCTGCACCCTGTTGAAAGTCGATATGGACGGCAGATTCACAGTGGTACATGAAGATGGAGACGTGCACTATGTGGCGGCCATACCATCTCCTGATGGAAAGCGCCTCGCGCTCCCGGGCAGCAGTGCAGACGACTCAAACGTATGGCTGGCAAGAAGTATCCCTTGACCGCACTCGCCAAGCAGATTGGAGAAAAAGATTGCCGATCCGAGGTGACCCACGACGGAATGCAAGGAGAGGTCAATGGATACCGCGCAAATTCTGGGCCTTCCTCACGTCGGTCATCATTATTTTGCTCCTGCCACTATCTTCGGAGAGACTGGCAATAGCTCAATCCAATTCACAAACGGTCCTGCATGGGGTGGTGAAGGATGGCTCAGGAGCGGCCATTGCTAATGCTGCTATCGCCCTCGAGGATGACCGCTTACAAACAGTCGCTAATGCGATAACGGATGAGACGGGACGCTACGAGGTAAGCTCCTGCATCGGGCATCTATCGCGTGAGGATTACCGCCGTTACATTCAGCACGTTCATATTTGAGGATCTCGGCCTAAAAGGCGTCAACCTCACTCTTCCCGATGCAATGTTACGGCCTGGCTCTGCCATATTTACAGTCAACATAAGCGCAGCAGCAGCCGAGCTGGCTGGAGGTCAGATCGCTACCGTCGGTCATGTAGGGATCTTCGGCGACGTGCTTCTTCAGGATGTGCCGTTCAGTGTTCAGTCTTACGCGAGCACATTTCTCGTGAACCAGCAGGCTTTGACTTTGACTGACGTTCTGGGCAGCGATGCCGCCTTCGTTTCACCTCAGACTTCTTCCAAGGCGTCGCCGTACGCCGATACGTTCCTGGTTCGCGGGTTCAGACAAGCCACAGGTAACCAGGCGGCGGTGAACGGGCTTTTCGGACTGTACGCTGGCCAGCCAACTATGGAATTCGTAGAGCGTGTTGATGTGTTCCATGGTCCAAGCGCCTTCGTCATGGGCGCCCCTGGATCTGTTGGGGGCGTAGTGAATATGGCGCCAAAGCGGGCAGGTGAGCGACCGCTTCTGATCTTGGAGCCCACTTACCTCAGCAAGAGTGTCTATGGCGGACACGTGGACGCATCCGGCAGAGTCGGCCCCCACAAAGCATTCGGAGGGAGGGTAAATGGGGCCTACCGTGATGGTGAAGGGCAAATCCGCGATTCGCGGCTGCTGCATGGCGCCGCAGCGGTTGGACTCGATTATCGATCCAAGCTTGTGCTGCTCTCGTTGGATGCGCAATACCTTCGCGATTACAATCAGGCTTTTCAATACGTTGTGATACCGGGACCGGGAGTGCCCGACCTTCCTCAAGCGATGCCGACCAATCTATCCACAGTTCCTGTCTGGATGCATATTGGTTTCAACCAGAAAATCATCCTCGGACGTGCGGATATCAACCTCTCGCCAAGCTGGACAGTGACAACGGGCTCGGGTTTCTCTCACTCATTCGGCGGTGTTCCAGCCTATTGCCCGGTTATTCTTCTGGACTACTCGGGCACACTTCTCTGCGAGCAATACAGTCAGGTTTACACCCAGGAAAACTACAGTAATGATGTCGGCGTTCGTGGTGAGTTTAGGACCGGTTCTCTCACCCACTCGGTTGTCGCCGGATGGAACCGTGTCCAACAAACGGGAAGCTACCAAGAAGACCATGACTTCGGTCCATCGCAGCCCTACAATTTGTACACACCGTATCGCCCGACCTCTCCCAACTTTGTTCTTCCCGAATCGACACTTACAGGTCTGGTAGACAGCCACAGCACCAAAGGTTGGTATCTCGGCGACACCATCAGCGTGGTACATGACAAATTGTTAGTGACAGGCGGCTTCCGCAGATCGACTGTGAGGCTGCAGGACAATTTCCGCGATAACATTTCGCCAAGTCTCTATCTTGATAGTGCGTTCACACCTGCGGTTGCGGCTCTGTTTCAAATAACCCCGAATATCTCCCTCTATGGCAATTTCATTCAGGCGCTGGAATCCGGAGCTGTTGCTCCTCCAGAGACAAAGAATGCCGGACAGGTATTTCCGCCAGCCCTCAGCAACCAAGTGGAAGCCGGAGCGAAAGCCCATTTCGGCAGATGGTCTGGAACGATCGCTTTTTACCGCATCAGCGAAGCCTACGGCGTGGTGAGCGCCGTTACCGATCCGCCGACTTTTACACAGAATGGGCGCCAGACAGGTAAAGGGATAGAGATTGGTTTCGCAGGCGATGTCGTTCCCAGCCTTCACGCGATACTCTCCGTAAGCTTCATCAACTCCAGACAGCACTCTACGGGACTTCCAGACACCGAAGGGAAAAGTGTCTCTTCCGTACCGGGCGCAACCGAGCGTGTGGACTTGAGCTGGGAGGTTTTTCACGTCAAAAACCTGATGCTCATTTGCAACTTGATGCAAAATGGGTCCGCCCCATTCGATGACATCAACAGCTATCGCGTGCCTTCGTGGAGGATCCTGGATTTGGGAGCACGGTATGCATTCGGTCGCGAGAAGCGACTGACGGTCTTAGCACAGGTAATAAACGCCTCCGACAGTAAGTTTTGGATCTCAGGTTTTTCGGGCGGACTCGTTCCCGCTGGCCCGCGTGCAGTAAATCTGACCATCTCGAAGACGTTCTAAGGGTCATCTTCGGGATTCCGGATGAGCCACGGGCAATGTGTCCACTCGGCCGAGAGCCAGCTTATTGGACAAGTTTGATTGTTGCCAATTGACTCGTTACAGCCTTCTCAATGAGGGCATAATCGCCGAGGCACTCACTGATAGGTTTTCCTCCAAAGCGAACGCATCAACGAGAGTCGCTCGTGTAGAGTTCGAAATAGAAGAATGGGTTCTACTCTAAGCTGCTCAAAACAGAGGAACAAATAAATGGTCGGCCCTAGTGGACGATTTTCGAACTTTCCGGAGTTTGGAGTTATCTAACTATAGTTAAACCGACAGATGCCGCAAAGATTGAATTAGTCTTTGCCGGGAAACAACCAAGCCGAACGACGATCCGCGGTGCGACGTTCGGCTTGGGCTACTGTGCGTCCTTGACACAGCGGAATCCCAGTGTTCCCGATCGGTCATAACTTGGAGCCATCAAGAGCAGCTTGTCATGCCCGTCGTTTTTGTAGGCTTGCGGGAGGTACCAGATCGGACGCGGCGGGAGCCGAGGGTGCGATGTCAACGATGTGCTGCGGCAGAGCTTGCCACTCATGCGAGTAGCTGGACAAGAATTTAGCCGTCATACTTTTCATCTCCCCATCAACTCTTTCAGCTTCGAATCCGGTTTTCCTTTGGTAGCGACGACTGCTCCGAAGCCGTGGGCTTCTGTCGAAAGGAAAGTACAGCTTGATCGCCCTTCATCCCTGGCTTGAGTTCGGTACCGTGATAGAGATCGAAGTATCGCATACCCTCGTTGTAGGGGACCGTCATCTAATTTCCGTCGACGTCGTACTCATCGCGATTCACGATAGTCCACACAGTCTGGTCGGCCAGCGGCCAGCGGCTTGAGAAGACACCGTAACGGTCGACCGTGTATTTCCCAGTGGCGGGATCGTACAAATAGCGATCAGGCGCCATCATCTGGGGCTGCATAAAGCTGTGCTCGGCCCATTGAAGTTGAGGCAAATTGTAGCGGGACCCATCGTAGCCGATGCGGATGCGGCGCTCCTTACGCCAATGCATACTGTCGGCGAGCCATTCGCGATGAGTCGACGCCGTGCAATCAGTAGCGGCTCCAGGCCGTACCAAGTTGCCCATCGTCAAACACGGCGGCGCAAGAATGAGTTGGCCTGTGGGATTTCCGAACTGTGCGTTGGCCTGCTAGTGAACATAGCAGCGAGGGAACTGAGGCCCGCGGCACTCCACATCGTTCTAAATTCATTTTTCATTTCGTAGTTCCTTTCGTGCAGATAGGTTGTGAGCCATTCACGCGCGAACGCCAATCATGCGATGGCCAATTTCCGGTAGTCCGGTAGCTAGCTAACTACCGCTCGGCGAGGTCACTCGTGCGATTCCTTTTCCATGAACTTCTCTACCTCCGCCATGGTGGGCATCGAAGGCTGCGCGCCTTTGCGTGTTACCGAAATGGCGGCAACTGCAGCCCCAAATGCAGCGCTATCCAGCGGTGATTTTCCGAGCATGAGCCCGGTAGCAAAGCCCGCGTTGAACGCATCGCCTGCGGCCGTTGTATCGATTGCATTGACAAAGAATGCGGGAACCAGACTGCCGATACCATCCCGCGACCCCAAAAAGATTCCATTCGCACCCATCTTCAGTACGACCCCACGGCAGCCATTGGAAAGAAATCTTTGTGCCGTTTCTGCGGGTGTCGGCGGACTTGATTCAGCGTGTTTGTCCGCCAGGTAAAAAGCCGCCTCAGTTTGGTTCGGAGTGAACCATGCGATGTCTTTGAAGATGCTGGGCGGCAGATCACTCGCTGGCGCGGGATCCAGAATCAGTGGCACATTTTCTCGCGCACAGATGCGAGCCAGATATTCGACGGTCTCGAGCGGTATCTCAAGCTGCGCCAGAACCATGCCGGCATCTCTCAGGATGGATATGTTGGCGTCCAAATCTTCGGGTGTGACCTTGGAATTAGCGCCGGGGGCTACCAGGATGCTGTTATCTCCGCGCTCCGACACTACGACCATGGCTACGCCAGAGACGCCATCGCTTGTAGCAACACCGGTCATATCAACACCTGTTGTACGAAGATAGGTTCGCAATTCGGCACCGAAAGCGTCCTTTCCCAAACGCCCAATAAGGCGCACGGGATAGCCTAACCGCGCTACGCAGACGGCCTGATTTGCACCTTTTCCGCCCGGATGAGTCTGAAAGTCGGACGCGATGACAGTCTCGCCTACAGCGGGCATTCTCTTAGTCACCGCTACCAGGTCTGTATTAATGCTGCCGACGACGACAATTGGCTTTTGGGCAGACAATGCGTTTCTCCTCAAAGGTAACGATGAAGGTTGCTATCAAAAGATCGGAGCGCAAGCGACCGCGATCAGACCGCACACGAAGAACAGGAACATCCACTTCAGAATGGTCTTTGAACGAGCCGGCGCAGCGCTGAATTCGTGCCAGACGAATACGCCCCAGCAAGCAGAAATCATGGTGGCACCCTGCCCAATGGAATAGGAGACAGTGGGTCCTACGATGTGAGCCTGCGAAGCCACGAAATTGGCCATGGCTCCCGTGCACCAGATGGCCCCTCCCATGGCCCCCCAGAAATGCCAACTTCCTCTTGCCTTCCAATAGTCATGCATCGAGGCAGGCTCGCGGCCATCGAGAGGAAAGCGCATGAAGAAAAAGTTCACAGGGATCGCACAAACTGCCACCCCGAGAGCGAAGAACAGCAGGGCGGCGTAGGGTCCGGGTGCGGCTTCGACCGTCATTGCTTTTGAGACGAACGGATAGAACGTGCCCATCAAAAGTCCTGCGATCAGACTAATGATGATGCCGCGGCGGCTCATGGCCGCGTGTTCTGTTTCGCGCAACCTATAGGCCAGGGCATCGAACACGATGGCCGCTATCACGAGCGCAATACCACCGAAGAGCAGAAACGGATTTCCTTTCGGCGAGATGATGTAGGTACTGACAGCACCAACAATAAGCGCCAGGCCGATGCCCACAGGAAACGCTACCGCCAACCCCGCAATATCGATCGCAGCTACCAACAGCAGATTCGCGATGTTGAATATGGCGCCACCAGCCATGGCGAGCAGAATGGGATGTATGCCTGTGTGAGCGATGTCCGCAAAAAATGATCGACCGACATTCCCCACACTTCCGAGAGTCACGCCCCACAGAACCGCGCCAGCAATCAAGCCGATAACGTAGTCCCAGTAAAGCAGCTGAAATCTATATCCCGGGCAAAGCTTCATGGAGTTCGCCCATGACCCCCAGCACAACATGCTGACGATCATGAACAGGAGTGCCAGGCCATAGGTTTCTGGCTGATACATACAGTACTTCCTTTCCAATGCGACGCGCCTCAGTTGCGATTGCCTTTAAGGTCTTCGGAAGTGGCGGGCAACGCAGCACCTGCCACTCCCTGATAAACGTCAAGCCGACTCCAAATATTCTCCGCATGCAGCCGAAGATTAGAAGCTTACACGCAACGCGACTTGAACCTGTCTCGCATTTCCAGCAGCGGTAACCTTCCCAAAGACGGCCGACGTGTTTGTCGCAACTGGATTGTTGAAGGGCACATCATTGAAAAGGTTGAAGAAGTCACCGCGCAGTTGAATATTCGCGCCATCGCGCTTCAGGTAAGCAAAGTTCTTCACAAGGCTGATGTCGGTAACAAAGTAGGAAGGACCGACGAGGCTATTGCGTCCGCTGTTGCCGAAGGTTCCGGTTGGAGGCGCGACGTATGCCGCCGTACTGAAGTATCCCTTCCTGGCCCAGGAGTCGCGGCTCCCGCAACCAGCACAGGGACTACCGATCCGATTGAGACGAAGGTTCCCAATATCCCTGCCTGCCCCAAGCCACGGCGCCGCGGCGCCCGTAGTCACCGAGAAGGAGTACCAGTGCTGTAGTTCACAAGCCCTGAAATCTCCCATCCACCTATGAGGAATCGCGCGAAGCCAAGGTTTTTGAACTGTGGGAGATCCATACGCCATTGATGCGAAGTAGGTGTGTTTGATTGAAATCAGATCTGGCGTATTCGGGCTGCAGGAGATTGTAGGGATCTTGCTCTGTAGCACCGTCTGCATCAGCATAGGAACCAACGTCTAGTGACTTCGCGAAGGTATACGCCACTTGCATGGTGTAACCGGCGGAAAGCCGCTTCCGTGCGGTGAGTTGCAATGAGTTGTAATTCGAATAGGCAATATCAGATATTCGCGTGATCCCGGCAAAGTACTGGGGTTCGAAGCGACGACGCGCCTGTGCATTGGATGCGTTGCCTCCAGCGGAGAACGGAGCTGCGTTCGCCTGGTATCCGTACCACAAACGGTTTCCGAGGCCTCCGACATAGCCGGCCTGCACCAGTAAGTCTTTCGGAAATTCATGCTGCAGGTTGAAGTTGAATTGTTGCATGAACGCATTTTTGAGGTGCGGATCCCCATGTCTCAGGAGCTTGCATCCTCCCTTGAGAACTGGAAGAAGCAACCAGCTTTGCCAGTCCGCGGGATTGGGTGTTCGCTAGTCCCCTAGGTACATATGCCAAGGCCGTTACAGCTGACAAGAGGCTTGCCCAAGACGCTATCGCAGCGCTCTTTGTCGATCAACCTGAAGGCACATGAACGGCCTATAGTGTACAGAGTCGGTATTGGACCTTTGTGGCCCTTCACAGAGGTCCAATGGACCTTTTCCAGAATCTAACAGATTGAAAGTAAATGGTCGGCCCTGGTAGACGATTGTCGAACTTTCCGAGATCTAGCAGTAACTACCGGTTCCATTTCGGCGTCACCTTAGAGCTCGACCCCTACGTTCAGTGGGTTAGCAAGCTAGTTAATCGTGATTTGTAGCGCGTTCGATGTCGAAGCGCCGGGATTCGTCGCCACAACGGTTGCAGTTCCCGTGCTCGCGAGGTCGCTCGCCGGGATCGCCACTGCAACATGCGTCGCGTCAACGATCGTGGTCGTGCGATAACTTCCGTTCCACGTGACCGCCACTCCAGGAAGGAAGTTCGATCCTGTCAGGGTGACCATCGTGTTTCCGCTGCCGTGCGTAATCGTCGTGGCGGAACTGGATGTTAGGCTCGCCGCGGAGTTCGTCGTCTCCAGCTCCTGCGGAGCGACAAACGGCCCGCGCAGAAGCATCATCACCACGACAGGTGGATTAACGCCGAAGTTATCGTAAGACAGCAGCGCCAGTCCATCGTGGCCCCAGCAGCATGGTCCAGTTTGACTCAACGCTGGACGCCGAGGCGGGCATGCCGAGAACTGCTTCCGGCAGATAAGTCGTCAAATCGTAGCGCACGAGTCCGTAAGCCCATGTCCCCGCCGTGTTCTCCAGCATCAGAAACTCCTTCTGCAGGGACCGGTCCGGCACGTTCCCCACTCCAGGAGCAGTATCTCCCGATCCGTAGAAGTCAAACAATGGAAGCGTGGCAATCTGCGAGGGAGGTGTGGTGCTCGGATTGGCAATACCACCGGCTCCGCCATACACCAAGCCGTTTGCCAATTGGAACCCTCCACTAGATCCACCCATGCCATCGAGCGTGGTGCCATCAATCAGCGTAAGGCCATTTGCATTGATGCTGTAGCGATAGAATTCTGCTCCGATGTCTGGCTGTCGTAGGCGTACAGTTCCGTCGGGCTTGCGAAGACTGGATTGACGCCTTCATAAATTCCTGACACATTCGGGCGAAAACTTCCGGTGTTACCGTTCACATCAAAGATGCCGAAGTTGTCCCATCCGTTCGAGATGCCGATCGCCAGGGTTGTATCAGTACCGGGCATAGCTGCCAGCGAAAGCGCGGGGGTACTTTGCGAAGCATATGTGAGAGGAATGGTGGCAGCGACACTCCCTGTACGCAAATTGAACTGCGCCAGACTATCCGACCCGCTTAATCCGATGTAGAGATAGTTGCCGTCGCCTGTCTCGGCCATCACCGTAGGTTGACTGCCGACAGCAACCGGGGTTCCCACCGAGCCAGTAACTGGATTGACGGACACCACGGAGTTGCCCGTGAGGTTAGTTGCCGTGCTGGGAATAGTGGCATAGAGGAGTTGTGAATAAGGATCAAAGAGGAGGGCGCTCGCCGGAACGTTGACCACGCCGTAAATCGTCAGCGGTACAATCTGGGACACGCCACCGCCCGGCATGGGATTCGAAACGGTCACTGCCCCCCAGCCATAATTCGCGATCTCTGTTGCGGTCACGGTTGCGGTTAGCTTCGCTGCGCTAACGTAGGTCGTCGCAAGTGCGGTCGTGCCGAGATTGACAGTCGAAGCCGTATTGAAGCCAGTCCCGGTCACTGTAAGGGTAAAGTCCGCCGAACCCGCCTGAACTAGATTAGGAGCGATGGCGGAGATGGCGGGCATAGCGCCGTAAAGGCCTCCCGTTACGGTGGTGCTGGTGGTGGATTGATTGTTGGCGAAGTTGGGATCGTAGCTGGTCGAGGAAGCGTTGGCTGTTCCGGCAAGCGTACCCGTGTTCGTTGCAGTCGCGTTCACCGTCACAATCGCGCTTGCCCCATTGGCCAGGCTGCCGAGGTCACACGTAAATGCAGCACCGGTCCCGCATGATCCCTGACTCGCGGTGACGTTGTTGATGATGAGAGATGGATCAAGATTCATTGCCAGCGTTGTGCCGACCGCGGAATTCGGACCTGAATTGCTGACGGTTGCGACCCAGGCGATGGCTGTGCCGGTTGTGGCCGTGGCCGGCGCTATCAGCGAAACGGAAATGTCACCTGGCGAGGAGGAAATATCCTTCACCAGCGGTGACTGGAAGATGTAGATCTGGTTGGTGGAACTGAACGCACTCGGTATAGTGCTGAGCGCGATGCCATTCTGCCCCCAGCGAACGATCTTCCGGAAGCTTGTCGGGTAGCCCTGAGTGCCAACGCCGTTCACCGGAATACTGCCAGTGAGATTGAACGAGCTTTCATCAAAAGCGAGCACCTGGCCGCTATTGGAAAATGACGATACTCCGACAAACGCACTGCCCAGTGTCGAATCCGAGACAACCGGTCCGTTGGCTGGAGTGCTCGCAGTGCTGTAGAACGTTCCAAGAAGAGCGCCCGTGGAGGCGTTCACGACAGCACCTGTGGAGAGATAGAGTCGCCCATTGTCGTACTGGAGCCAACTCGCTGTGCTCGAAGAATTGTAGATTGTGGTCGCCGCGGTTATGCCGGTGGAGTTCACCGTCAGATCCTGAACGGTGGAACCTGCCACATAGAGATTCGAGGCGGACGAACCGAAGCTGAGCGGTCCCTCGCCAGCACTTGAAGAGCTGGTGGTGCGAGCGACGCCGGAGTCGAAGATGGTCACGCCAGTTCCAGAGGAGAAACTACCCTGAATCGCGACCGCGACCGAGTTGGGAGATCTGGGAACGGCAGCGAGGTATTGGGCGGGGTAGGGAGGGTTATAGATTCCCGGGCCGCCGCCCAAAGAAAACTGATTGACCACTTTGCCCTGCGCCAGATTGACCTGAGCAACGGCTCCCGCGCCATCCAAACCGACAAAAGAGCTGAGTGCCGTCGGTCGAGATCGCGAGCTTGTTCGGATTGGTGCCAACCCAGATCTGGCGCGTTACCGTGCCGGTCAGAGGATCGATGCCTACCACGCAATTTTCGAGGGCTCCTACGGCCTCAGTCGGCACGGACGCATACAGCAATCCGTCGGTGGGGTTGTAAGCGATGTCATTATTCGGGATCAAAATGTAGGTTGTGTAGACCTGAGGAGAGCTGCTTCCACCACCGGGCGCCGGAGTCGTTACGGTCACATTAACATTTCCAGGAATTGCCAGGCTTGAAGCTGGGAAGGTTGCGGTGATCTGCGTTGGGCTCACATACGTGGACGGGATTGTCACGCCATTCAGCGCGACATTCGTATTTGCGGTAAACCCCGTACCAGTCAGCGTAGCGGCTGCTGCTGAATTGATCGGGCCCGCGCTGGGAGAGATGGAAGTCAGGACAGGAATCGGCGGGTTTGTAATGTTCACTGTCACGCCATTGGAAAGCGGCGGGGTCGCGCTCGGCGTCGTGACTGTCACTGTTGCCGTTCCTAACGTGGTGAGGTAGGCGCCCGGCACAGTCGCGATCAACCCAGTGCCATTGTAGGGATAGCTCAGCGTGGCGATCAGATTCGTACCGTTCCACTGCACCACGGAGTTTGCGGTGAAGCCAGTTCCAAACACGCTTATGTCCCAATTCGGTGAGCCAGCAACGATCGAACTCGGGGAAACCGACGTGATGACCGGCGTGGCGGACTGAAGGATGCTGAGATTAGCTGAAGGCGAGGTTCCACCGCCGGGCGCGGGATTAGTCACCGTCACAGCAAGTGTACCTGCAGTAGCTTGATCGGCGACTGTGGCGATGAACGTCAGGGTCGTCGAGCTGACGTAGTTGGTGACACGGGCGCTCCCGTTCAACTGGACAACAGACGTGGGGAGAAACGTATTCCCTGTCACCGTAATCGTTGCCGGTACAGTTGCTCCGGCGGTCAGTGTAGACGGACTGAGGTGAATGGTTCCGACGGCAGGATTGTTGACCGGAAGGCTGATGGCTGGTGAGGTGCCTCCGCCCGGTGTGGGGTTCACCGCAGTCAGAGAGAGACTGCCGGCCGCTGCGACGTCAGCAGCATTCATGGTCACGCTGATCTGAGTTGAACTGGTGAACGTGGTTGTCCGTGCCACACCGTTCACATTCAGGACCGTTGCCGGTGTAAAGCCCGTTCCGATTGTCGTAATGACGGTGGATGCTGCTCCTGTCACTTCACTCGAAGGCGAGAATGACGTGATCGTCGGCGCAGGATTGTCAACCTCCAGGTTGATCGTCGTAGCAGAGCTGCTGCTGCTCAATGACCCATTTGACACGACCACCGATATCTCTGCGCCGCTCGTTAATTGATTAGCTGGCACGGTCACAGTCATCTGAGTGCTGTTGACGTAAGCGGCCGATACCGTTATGCCACCGACTTGGACAACACTTGTGTTCAGAAATCCGGAACCGCTAATGGTCAGGGTCAGGGCACTCGATTCGGGCTGATGGATGTTATGGCCGGCGTCGGAGTAGTGTTGCCACCACCGCCACTTCCTGAGCCGGAACCTGAGCCGGAACCGCCGCCTGCGCAGCCGCTAATGACTACCAGGATGCCGAGTGCCAAAACCAATGCAGAGAAACGAGCAAAAAAGGACATCAATCTACAGGACCCAGGGACTCTCACCGAAGGAGCCTACCTCTCAATAACCGCCGGATGGACTACAGTCACTCAAAATACACGATGAGTAACGTTTTAACTCCTTCTTTTTCTAGCCGGTGCTAAATCGGCGATCTCCCAAGCCTCGGCGAAAAGAACGCTTCCGGATTCGACCTCCCTCGGGTCTGATTCAAGATTCTTCCGGCTTTGGCCAGAGGCTGGGTGATAGCGGAGTGGTGGCTACTCGATGCGCTCTTGGCTATCCAAGGGGTAGTCGCGGATGATGACTTACGCCTTCTTTAGAGAATATTGTTGTCGCTCGTAATAGATGTCGGCAGTGGACACATCCGTGCGGCTGTTCTACGCAGAGAACGACAGTTTTGGTTTACGGTCAGAGTTTTGTGGGGAGGCAGATCGACCAAGAAACCAAACCAAAATAGAAGTTACATGCTTCATATTCGATACACGGGAAATATGTGTCGGATCCGTCGTTCGATGATCATAAGTCGGTATCTTTGATGCGATTGCTTGAAAAGCTTGCTTTCGGAAACTTCTTTGATCACAGATGTTTCGGCCTTCGTCGTGTCGAGTTCGAAAAGAACAAATGGGTTCGCTTGTAAGTGGCTGAAATAACGTAGCAAAAAGAATGGTCGGCCCTGCTAGACGATTTTCGAACTTTTACGCTTCCGAATCCCTTCCAACAGGCACATACATCTCCTTCCGCCTCTTATGTTACTGATGATCTCTCATCGACACTCTGACTTGCCTGGGCGTCTGCATGATGGCATATCACTTCCCTTCAAAGGAGGGTGGCTGATCGTCATCATGCGAGCCGAAACTCTTGTTCGGCGTTCCGAATAGAACGAAGTCAAGAACTCCGCCATGAGCTGCGAAGGACTCAGGTAACCAGGTCTTCGTCGTTGACTTGCCGTTGACCCTCAAACTGCTGACGTATGGTTTATCTGCAGCTGCCCCTGGAGCTCGGATCGTGATGTCCCCATCCGGCCGATGAATCACAATCCTGGAAAAGAGTGGACTGCCCAGAACCAGTTCGGCGCGCCCCGGAATCTCCGGATAAAAACCAAGTGACGCGAACACATCCCACGAGGACATTTCACCAAGGTCATCATTGCCGGGAATACCATTGGGCGCATTCAGCCAGATCGTATTGAGTACCTGCCGCACGAGCTGCTGCGTCTTCCATGGCTGACCAGCAAAGTCATAGAGCCAAGGCGTCTCGATAGACGGCTCATTGTTGAGTTCGGCATGAAGAGGCCCCGCGTTCGTGACGGCAGGAGCCCCTTTCGCGTCGTAGAAGAAAGCATCGAGGCGGGCGGCAGCTTTCTCCTTCCCTCCCATCGCTTCAAAAAGTCCATGCACATTGAAGGGAACCATCCAGACATACTGCGCCGCACTCCCTTCCACGAAACCATCCTCTGTGGAGGGAGTAAACGGATGAGGTGCTTTCTCGTTGTCGTCCTGCACCGTAGCCCAAGTACCGTTTGCATTTCGGTTTTCAAAGTAGCCGCCGTCGGGTGCAGCGTTAGGGTTCCAGATATTGCGCCAATACTGAGCGCGCTTGATAAAGCGGCGGCTTATGGCTTTGTCCCCAAGCCGGTCGGCGAGTGCCGATATCCCAAACTCCGCGCTTACATCCTCCAGGGTATCCGCAGCTGGCCCCCAGCTTGGAGCGCCCACCGGAATATAGTGCAGCTTAAGCCATTGATCGAGTGCCGGGCGCTCCGCTTCGCACAGGACCGGACACCCGGTCTTCGACAAATCAGCAGCAGTTGGCACATCCGCCGCGTGGACAAGTGATCGCAGCGAGGCCCGTGCATCAAAGCCATGACCGCCAAAGGCCCAGATGTCCGCAATGGCTGGCGCCGCTGGATCTCCATTCATTACATGCGTTGCCCCTGAGTTATGCGTCCAGCGATCCCAAGCGCCGCCATTCTGTTGCGACTGATTGAGCAGGCTCTGCGCGATGTCACTGCCAATGGAGGAATCAAGCCATGTGAGAAGCTGCAGCTGAGAGCGATAGACATCCCAGCCGGAGAAGTTTGCGTACTGAGCCTGTTGCGGACCGGCAACGCGATGAACTTTGCCGTCCATCCCGCGATATTCACCGTTGGTGTCACTATAGACGTTCGGCGTCATCGATGCGTGATAGAGCGCGGTGGTAAAGACAGTGCGCTGATCGTCCGTACCGCCTTCGATCTCAATCTGTCCCAGCTTCCGGTTCCATGCTGCTTCCGCCTTTTGGCGTAAAACATCAAAGGTCGTGCCCGAAGGATTTTCAACGGCAAGATTTTCGCGGGCGTTTGCCTCGCTGACGTAAGAGATGCCGACGCGGACCAGCACCTGTCGAGTATGGTCCGGATCGAAGCCTACCCAGACACCAGAGCCATGTTTTTTTCCGGAAATCCTTTTTGGCCAAAACCTGAGCCGCCTTCGGCTTTTATTGCTCCCGCTGTGATCTGCATGTCGTGCCAGGCACCGGTCTGGAGAAAGGGTTGGTCGAACTCTGCAACGAAATAGACCGTGTAGTAACTGCGCCTGTCAGCCTTATCGATATAACCGCAAAAGTTTCCGCTGGTCACCGAACCTGAGACCGTACGGTGTGCTGCATCCACGGTTGTATGTGCGTCGGTCGAGCCTACCTCTGAGTCCGAGGTACGAACCAGAATATTGGCTGGTTTGCCTTCGGGAAAGCTGAACGTGGCAGAGCCTGTATGGAGCGATGCCGTAAGGTCAACACCAATGCCGCTATCCAAAGCCACATGATAGTGACCGGGATGAGCTTGCTCTTTATTGTGTGTGAAGTGAGAGGCATAGGCATAGCGGAAGTCGGAAGAGGGTGATGCACCGATAGCCTCTGCGAGCGGCATAATGGGGATATCGCCCGAGCCGCCACCACAGCCCCAACCCTCTACGTTGGTTAAGCTGAAGCCGCGGATCTTGTCCGATCTGAATTCATAGCCGCCGGGCGCAGCAATGGAGGACTTCAGATTGAAAGGGCTTGTCTCTGGACTGAACTGCACCATGCCAAAGGGCAATACCGCGCCGGGGAAGACATTCCCTCCATTGGTTGTACCGATCAATGGATTCACCCAACTGGCTGGATCGCGTTGTCCCCCTGTTTCAGCATAAAAAGGAGAGACTGCGATCAAAGGACTCAACAGAGTTGCGGCAAGCTTCAGATATCTCATTTCATCCTCTGTAACGAAGTTGCTTGTTCGCTCATTGAGTATGGCTTTTCGAGTTGTTGGATTGACCAGGTCGCATCAACCTTAGGACTCATCACGAAGCGGAGTTCGCCACCGCGCATCAGTTCTTCGTGGCGGACAAAGCTGCGCGTCAATGGCTTGCCATTCAAAGTGACGGACTTTAGATAGGAGTTCGTGTCGCTCAAATTCTCAGCGATGATCACTAAGGTCTTTCCGTTCGGCAAATGCAATGTTGCGCGATCGACAAAAGGGCGTCCGATGACGTACTCGTTCGAACCTGGTGCGACCGGATAGAAACCAAGAGAAGTGAAGACAAACCATGCTGACATCTGTCCAAGATCATCGTTGCCTACCAAGCCATCGGGCGCGGGCCGGTACTGCGAGTCCATGATCTGTTTGAGGCGCTCCTGCGTGCGTAACGGCGCTCCTGCGTAGTTATATAGGTATGCAAGGTGGTGACTTGGCTCGTTCCCATGAATGTATTGGCCAATCATGCCGCTAATGTCTTCCACGTCTGCATATTGTCGAAGATCGACCTTCGCATCGAACATCGCGTCCAGCTTCCCAATAAGTTGATTGTCGCCCCCAAGCAGATTGATCAGCCCTTGGACATCCTGTGGCTGATACCAGGAATACTGCCACGCGTTGCCTTCGGTGAAGCCGCTCTCCGCGCCAGCCCGTGCAGGGTCGAACGGCGTACGAAATCTGCCGTCGGCAAGGCGTGGCTCAACGAAACCGTCCGTGACGTTAAAGTTGTTGCGCCAGTAGGAAGCCCTTTTTTCGAAGGTGTCACCTACGTCTGGTCGACGCATCGCGCGTGCCATGCGAGAGATAGTCCAATCGTCAAATGCATATTCGACGGTCTTTGAGGCGGCTTCTCCGTCATTGTCTACCGGGACGTATCCACGTCGCATGTACTCATCCAGGTCTCCGTAGGGAGCATAGGTTGCACTGGCAACCATGGCGTTGAGCGCATCGCTGGCGTCGAAGCCACGTATGCCTTTTACGAATGCGTCGACGATCTCCGGGACAGCGTGATAGCCGATCATGCACCAGGTCTCGATTCCCTGGAACTGCCAGACAGGCAAGATGCCGAACGGGCTTTCGTGCTGTGATGCCAGCAGCGAGTTGATCAGGTCACTGGTCCGCTGCTCAGGCTCAATCAACGTCATCAGCGGCTGCTCCGCGCGATACGTGTCCCACAAGGACAAACTGGAGACGAAGTGGAATCCTTTCGCGTAGTGGATCTGATTGTCAGGACCACGATAGCCGCCGTCCACATCCATGCTGAGAGATGGTGCAAGTAAAGCGTGATAAAGAGCGCTGTAAAGATTTTTCTCCATTGCGGGCGCTGCCTGGAAGTCGATGGCACGCAGCTCATGATTCCATGAGGCCGTTGCCGCAGCGTGTACAGCGTCAAAGTCAAAGCTGGGCATCTCTGCATTCATATTTGCAATGGCAGAGTCTTCACTGACAGGGGATATAGCGACCTTTACGATCAGAGGTTGCGTGAGCGGCGCAAAATCGAACACACCAATGAGCCCGCGGCCCTCTATTGATTGCAGGCCGTTGGGAGTGGTCCCCGGAGACTTGAATCCCCGATACTCCACTGGCAGAGGTTCACGATCGTAAAGGTTATGTTGCGTGATCGGTTGAGAGAAGCGGATAGCGAAATAGAGCTGTCGGCCGGGTGCCCAGCCACGTGTCTCGCGCATTCCGGTGACTGTGCCATCAGCACGAACGCGCATACGTGACCAGAGCACTTTGCCGGGATAGTTATAGATAGATGAACGAAGATCGAGCAGAACGTGTGCCGGGCTTCCCGACGGATAGGTGTAACGGTGCACACCCACGCGCTGGGTGGCAGTCAGTTCTGCGCGGATGTTGTAGTCGAGAAGACTGACCGCATAGTAGCCGGGTTCTGCCTTCTCACTGTCATGACTGAATCGCGAGCGATAGCCTGACCTGTTTTTTCTATATCACCTGGCTCGAGAAGCACGCCTCCCGAGATCGGCTGCAAGAGCACATCGCCGAGGTCGGAGTGTCCGGCACCGGAGAAGTGGGTATGCGAGAAGCCTAGGATGGTTGTGTCTTCATAACGATATCCTGCAGCCCATTTGTAGCTCTGTTTGAAGCTGCGTATCTGCGTATCTGGAGAGAGCTGCACCATGCCGAAGGGAACTGTGGCCCCGGGAAATGTATGCCCGTCTGGGCCGGTACCGATGAAGGGGTCGACCAACGCGGCCGGAGATTGGGTCTGCGCCGGAAGGGTTTCGCCACGTAGAAAAAATACGCAAAAGATAAGAAGCAATCTTTGTGGAAGGAGCTGCGAAGCATAGCGACGATCGTCTTTCAGCAAAATACACCTTTCGGCTTACAGCAGCCTTTCAGACTATTGAGGCCTATTCTTTGGGCAAGGTCGATGCCCACTTCACCAATGCCTCGAGCGCCGGGTTAAACTTTCGCCTCCGACGACATAGCAAAGACAAGCGTTCCACCTTTTGCAATCACGCTGTGCTCGATACTCGTGTTGGCGAAGGCCTCTCCATTCAATCGGACCCCACGCACAAAGGGCGTAGCGGCATTGTTGCCGGCGGAGTGAATCACGAAGGTCTTGCCACCTGGCAAGTGCAACGTTACCCGATCAAACAGCGGGCTGCCGAGGGTATACTCCGGCCTTCCCGGGCACAATGGGTAAAAGCCTAGGGAGCTGAATAAAAACCAGGCTGACATGGAGCCAGTATCTTCATCGCCTGCGAAGGTGTCTTTGGTGTAAAGCTCCTGCATCACCTTTCGTACCCAGTACTGCGTACGATCCGGACGTCCCGCTGCGGCGAAGACATAAAGCACGTGATGACTTGGCTGATTGCTGTGCGCGTACTGCCCGAATTTCACAGCAGCCATCTCCGACATCTCGTGAATCTCCTGACCGTAAGCACCGACATGGAAGGTCGGCGGCAACGCAAGCGCCTCGTCCAGCGCGGCCACGGCCTTGTCGCGTCCACCCATGACCCCGAACAGCCCCGGCAAGTCATGCGGAACATCCCAGCGATGCTGCCACGCCGAGCCTTCCACATAGGGGCTTCCCCATGCAAAAGGATCGAACGGCTCAACCCAGGAGCCATCTTCATTCTTGCCCCGCAAAAATCCGGTCTTGCTATCAAACAGGTGGCGCCAGTTCTGCGAGCGCTTCGTGAATGCAACGTGGTCTTCCTGCTTGCCCAACATCTTCGCAACCTGTGCGATGCAAAAATCTCCATACGCCGCATCGGCTGTCTCGACGGCGGACTGATCGATGCGATTTGCGGGTACGTAGTTGAGCTTCAAGTAGTACTCAATGCCTACACGACCATATCCTTTATCAGGGTCACCCGGCATAGTCGCATGCTTCTTCAATCCCTCATATGCCGTTGCCAGATCGAAGCCGTTTAGACCTTTGACTGCGGCGTCTCCGAAGACCGCGTCGATCAAACTTCCCGTCATACAGGCGCGATAGCCGGGGCACGGAAATTGCGGCAGCCATCCACCTTCTTTGTAAATATTGACCCACGCCTGAAGGATCTCGCCTAGCCGTTCTGGAAACAGGATGGACATCAGCGGATACCAGGCACGGTACACATCCCAATAACCATGATCCGCGTACATCACCCCCGAAACGACCTTACCTGTGTATGGGCTGAAGTGATGCGGGTTGCCCTGCGCATCCGGCTCATGCCACATACGCGGAAAGAGCAGCGCGCGATACAGGCAGGAGTAGAAGGTCTTCTTCTGGTCTTCTGTGCCGCCCGCGATCTCGATGCGAGACAGATGATCATTCCAGGTCTTCGCTCCCGCATCGCGCAACGCCTCAATCGATCTCTTCCCTAACTCTACGTCAAGATTGTTATTGGCCTGCTCGAAGGAGATAAACGAAGTGCCAATCCGCGCTTCGACTGACTGGTTGGACGCTGCGAATCGCACCACGCCCACCCGATGTCCATGGAGCTGTTTGACCTCAAAGCTCTCCCATCTTTCAGCAAAGCGAATTACATAATAGGCAGCAAAGTTTTCCGGAACACCGCCAGAATTCGCGGTTGATTGGAAGGAAATGGTCTGATTTTCAGCCTCTGGATTCACGACACCGGTCTCGCCTGGAACGTCGAAGAGAAATCCTGGTACAGCATTCTCTACGAATTGTGCATGAATCACAGCACATCGTTCTGTCGGCACAAGCTCCACCTGTGTCTGGTAACGCAATAGGTTGATCTGTATCGAATGAGGAGATAATCGCGCTTCCTCTGGACGATACGAGGATGCTCGCGAGGTCGGCTCCGGGCTAATGTCGCCACTGAACGGTAGAAAGCTGGCGTATCCATAATCGGAGAGCCAAGGACTCAATTGATGCGTGCAGCGAAATCCTTGGAGACGACGCTCGCCAGGCTGAAACATCCATGGCGAGTTCGCACGCGATTGAATCGTCCAGTGCCCCATGCCGAAGGGCAGCGCAGCGATCGGCAGCGTATTTCCACGTGAGAAGACCGGCGTAGAATCCGTTCCCTGCAACAGATTCACCATCTCGACTGGAGTCTGGGATACAGATGCGGCGCCAGGTGCTTCACCTCCGACAACGGTTGCCGCGGTCGCCGCAGACGAGCTGCCAAGAGTTGAGCCGATCGCCGCCAGTCCCGTTGATTTAAGAAAAGTGCGTCTACTCCCCGCCATCGTGCCGATCTTCGACCCTGAACTCATAATTTTTTCCCATGGCCCTTACAACATCTGATAACTAGCGATCCCGCGATGGACTAAGCCGTATGCGATCCAAGCCGCAGCGAGGAATATAAAAGGTGGAAAGGTTGTCTGCGGATTCTATAAAGAATCCGCAGACAACCGGTTTGAACATTGTCAGAAGCTGACTCTGAAGTACGCCTGACCCTGCCGAGGATTGTTGGCCTGACACGGAGCTACAACATATCCAAAGTTTCCGTTGTTCGCTGCGCGGGAGTCGCTCACGTTTTCATCAGAAGGCCCGCAGAGCTGCATGCGATTCAGGACGTTGAAGTACTCCATCCGCAGTTCACCTGTTACCTTCTCCCCGAAAAGAAACTTCTTGGCGAGTGCAAGGTTCTCGTTTGAGGCGAATGGATTACGAAGGTCGCTCTGATTTCGAGCAGCGTCACCTACAGCAAAGCGACCTGGATCGGAGAAGGCAGCCGTATTGAAGACGGGCTTGTTGAGATAGTAGTTCTTGTAGTTCAAATGCACTGGAACACCTGGAACCACATTGGCTCTGTTGCCTCCTGTCTGGAGGGGAGCCTGAGGCGGTAATGCCGAACGGCGTTCCCGATTCATATTGAAAGACACCGCTGAGCTGCCAGCCGCCGATGATCTGCCGGCTGACAAAGCCATGGCCTCCCAAGAACGCTTTGCCCTTCCCAAACGGAAGCTCATAGACACCGCTTATACTAAGTAGGTGCGTCTGGTCCGCCGTCGAAACCGCCCACTCTGCGTTTTGGTTGAACTTGTTCAGCGTGGTTGGTGTGTTCACGCTGAAGCCTTCATCGGCGTTCGACATCGTACGGGAGAGTGTATACGAGGTAAGAAAACTTAGTCCGTTCGTAAACCGCTTCTGAAATTGCACCTGAAGAGCGTTGTAGATCGAAACGCCATTCGTATCGAAGTTGTTCAGCGTATTGCCATTTGAAGTTGGCAGAAACTGCGGAAACTCCACCAGTGCCTGCGAAAGAGTCTGCGTGGGGAAGTCATTGATGAAGTTGGCATACGGGGTATACAGACCTCCCGCCGTGCCGAATCCCAGCGACCGCAACGCGGCCTGTGCGGCAGGGTCGGTCCAGCTCAGCCCCAGTGTCTGCCCCAGGGAGAGAAACTGAGGATTCAATTGATTCGTTGGATTCAGCGCCGAAGGCAGATGAACCCCGTGATTGCCAACATAAGATGCCGACAGGAAGAGGTTCCACGGAAGCTCGCGTTGTATGCCCAGGTTGTACATCTGCGAGTAGGGCTGCGCGATACCGTTCTGCTGAAACACATGCAAGATGCCCGATCCGTTGCCGATGGTTCGCGTTAATGCCGAATTCGTAGGCACTGGCAACTGCGTGGCATCCCAGCTTCCATAACTTGCGACATTAGTACCACTGGAGTTCACCTGGTTGGTACCCGCCAGAATGCTTCCGTAGTTCAGCGCCACCTTATTGGTACCGAACTCGTACGCTCCGCCATCCAGGAAGATGACCGCAAAGCCGCCAAGTACAACGGTCTTTGGGTTCACCTGATATGCGAAGCCTACTCTGGGCCCAACATTCTTAAAGCTCATCGTTGCTCGGTTGAAGCCGGCACACAGTGGACAGTTTGTTCCAAGAGAAGTTGCGGCGCCCAATAGCTGCGTACCGTTCGGTGAGACAGCGCCAGCATTTGGCAGGTTTGGATTGAGGAATACGATGTTGTTATTATTCAACGCCGTGAAGGGCTGAAGAATATCCCAGCGAAGTCCTGCACTCAAGGTAAGGCGTGGAGTGATCTTGATATTGTCCATCACGTAGGGCGAGATTGAGAAGTTACGAAGCTTGGTTTCAAGAGCCTGTTGACGGAAGCTGGAGTCAGCCTGTCCTAAGAGGAAACTGGCAAATGCATTGCCAGTATTGTTCTCGTTCTGAGCGGCTCCCTGGTCCACATTCCCGTTGCTCGTCGTAAGGCTCGAGAAGCCAAAAGCTCCCCCGCAGGAGACACACTCATGATCGTCCTGAAAAGCACGCCTTGCCTCGAAGCCAAAGGTAATCGTCTGTCGTCCTCGCGTGTAGATGTAGTTGTTTGCAATGGCGACGCCAAGCTTGCGGTTTATCGATTCCGTCTCTCCGGCGTTGTTTACTCCCCAGTTTGTCGGTTCATTCGGAGCCAAACCATTGAAGGAGATCGTAGGCAGCACGTTTGAGTTTGCCACGCTACCGAAGTTTACATTCTGATGCTGATTGATCTCGTCGTTCAACTCTCCCAACCATCCCACTCCTGCCGTAACCACCAGGTTCGGCGTCACGGTGTTAAGGTAGGTAAGGAAGAATCCAGAGCCAAGGCGAGGTTCGCTCTTCAGCCCGGAGAGTTCATTGTTGAAGTACGCCTTATTATCAATTTGTGGCGTGTTGTAGATATCTCGCCACTGGCTATAGTGAATCGATTGCTTATCGTTGATGTTGTGATCTACAGTGAACCCCCACGAGGTCTGTCTCGTCTGAAGAACTCCAATCTGGGAGTTGATGTTATTGGTAAGCTGGCCAGGAATGGTGGGGTCTGGAATCTGTGACAGAAGACTGGAGGCTAGCGGGCTGAAGCAGCTCTGCGGAATGGTGTCGTTTGGGAACTCCTGCCCAGGCTTCAGTCCGTTGCAGCTGACGCCCTGTGGCACATAGATCGGACCATATTCGCTGAAGTTGCCCTGCTTGGCTAGCGCAGTCGGAACGTTCATCGTGACTGACGGCTGCTGGTTGAAGGTGTACCACTCCGAGGTCGCGTGCCAGAACGTGCGGTTACGTCCGTCGTAGAGTTTGCCCAGATACATCGGACCACCCACAGAAAACCCGTAGTTGTTCTGCTTGTCTACCGGAACGTGCGGATTGATCTGGACGAGGCCGCGGGCGTCGAAGAAGTTGTTGCGATTGATCTCAAAGACGTCACCATGAAGCTGGTTAGTCCCCGAGACGAACTGGTAGGTTGCAGCCCCTGGCCCAAACCATACTGCGTCGAAAACACCGCGGTCGCCACATTGAACTCACTGACCATCTCAAACGGCGGATTGATGTTTGACTGAAATCCTTCCGTCTCCGACTGAACCGCCGGTATCCCCTGGAACAAAACCTCGTTCGAGAAGTCCTCGCCGCCGCTGATCCGATGGCTGAACTCCCCGCCCTGCACGCCGGGCGCCAGGAATAGAAAGTCATCGATCTGACGACCGCGGGCACCCACACCGCCGTTCACCCCTCCCACCTGATCTGGCAACTCTTCGACAACCTTGTGCTCGATCGTTGCGCCGACCTGCGGCTCGGTCGTCTCTAGGGTGATCGCATTGCTTGTCACCTGCACGGTGGTGTTGACTTCGCCCGGAAGCAGGGAAGCATTCACACTCGACTGTGCGGCGACCGACACTATGACATCCTTATGGACCGATGTCTCAAATCCGGGTGCCGTGATGCTGACGTTATATGGTCCTGGAATCAGTCCGGTGATCGCATAGCTACCCACCGAACTGGTGACAGCATGGCTGACGACTCCTGTCGCTATATTCCTCGCGGTCACTTGTGCGCCGGAAACAGTTGCGCCGGCATTATCAGTTACGGTCCCCTCGATGCCGCTCATTGACTGAGCCCACCCGCTGCCAACCATGCAGCAAGCCTGAATCAGCACTAGCAACGTCATCATTACCCAATTAAGTGTTTTTAGTGTCTTTACCTTTGAAGCCTGCATCAATGGCTCTCCTGAATCGTGTCATGCGCTCCGATTCAGGCAACAGTACATAAGAAGAGCAGGAGTGTAATTTATAGTTATGAAATTTTTATGAAATGAGGTTTACCCAAGGATACGGATTCGATTCATTGGACTTATCAGGTTAAAAGTCTTTTCGGCCGCAACAAAAATTCAGCAACACCCGCAGTCTTCGTTGAACTGTCCTGTGATGGACATTTTTCGCCATCGGTCATAGTATCGAAACAGTTCATCAGCTTGGGGTTATGAAGCGTGTCCAGCGGGGCTTGCTTGGCCGGTTACAAATTTGATAATTGCAGACTCGATCTGGATCGTGGATCCTTGGTCTGCAATGAAGAAGATCATCAACTTCGTTACCAGACCTTCCAGGTTCTGCTCTACTTTCTGCAGCATCCAGGCGTCCTCATTACTAAAGATGAATTGACCGAAGCGATTTGGAAAGACGCCTACGTCTCAGACAATGCCTTGGTCCAGTGCATCGCCGAAATTCGCCGAGCTTTGGAGGATGACCCTAAAAACCCCCGCTTTATTAAGACGATTCCCAAGATCGGTTATCGCTTTCTTCCCGCTGTCATTCCGTGCGAGAAATTCTCCACCCCTCCCTTGCGCTCGAAGAGATCGTGGAACCTTCCGAAGACGCAGAACAGAATACCGTTCCTGCAATAACTCTGGCGGATAGGCTTGGGGATCAGGCTCCTACCTCGCCCTCGGCTTCAAACAGCTCTTATATAGACGGTTCAACTCCCATTCCGTTTCGAAATACCCGATGGATTGCCTCCCTCTGCGTGTTCCTTCTGGTGGCTGCCGAAGTGGGAATTCAATGGAATAGCTTAGGGGCAAGACACGCCATCGCCACATTCGCCACACAGGACCGTGACAAGAGACCCATAGTTGCGGTTGCGTCCTTCAAAAACAGCACTCACCAGCCAAACCTCGACCGCCTCGGCGACGAGCTGGCCAACATGCTAGCCTCCGATCTGGCAAGCTCCGGGCACTTGAACGTCCTCAACAACCAGCAGGTAACTCATCTGCTCGCGAACGCCGACCTCTCTCAAACTCCCGACTCCTCTACCGTCGCCCAGATTGGCCGCGCTACTCACGCCTCAGACGTCGTCCTCGGCACTCTGGCTTTGGAGAACTGGAAGCTGCACCTTAAGACAGAGATACGAGACGGTGCAGACGGGCATCTGATCTCAATCGATGATCTGGATTTGCCGGACACTGGCGAGCGAGCCACACAGGCGAATACGCTGTCGGAGCGGATCCTGTATCACCTCGGCGTCAAGAAACAACTACAACCGACTCTCAGCGAGCTTGGGACTAGTAACGCTGAAGCCTACCGGTACTATTCTTTGGGTGTCGAGAAAGCGCACAGCTTCCAGAATGCAGAGGCGATCAACCTGCTCAAAAAAGCTGTCGCCCTCGATCCAAAATTTGCTATGGCCTATGCCCGCATCGGTTACACCTACGCGGTCGCTGACTTCGTTCCACAGAAAGGCCTGCCCTACCTCAGAAGAGCAAACCAGTTGTCGACCAGTCTTCCTGAAAAAGAAAGACTCTATATAGAAGCCTGGTGCGCAGTTGCCGAGGCCAACTACGTGCGAGCGACGCAACTGTTCAATCACATCGTTGAGTCTTTTCCTGAGGAGGCCGAGGCCTACTATCAACTCGGCCGTCTGCTCGAAGGTCAGGAGAAGAGTGCTGAGGCTGTCGTTGTTCTGAAGCGGGGTCTGGAGTACCACTCGGAGGATAACAGACTCTACAACGCCCTTGGAATGTCGTTGATGGACCTGAACCAATACGGCGCGGCCCTTGAGGCCGAACAGCATTATGTGGCTCTCTCTCCGCAGGACCCCAATGCGCACGACAGTTTGGGTATGTCTTATCAGCGTGCTGGTAACTACGACGCGGCCGTATCCGAGTATGACATCGCGCTTTCGCTGAACCCGGAGTTTGAACCCTCCATCGTTCACCTGGGAGACGTCGCCTTCGAGCAGGGCCGCTATCATGAGGCTGTGCGTGCGTATGAAAGGTACGTCCAGATCGCTCACTCCAGCGATGCAAGGGCCATCGGATACGGCGATATCGCGACCGTCTATCGTGCTCTGGGCGAGCGATCTGCAGCAGAAAAAGCCACAGAAAATGAGATGAAAAACAGCCCAGATGCAGTATGGAATGCGCTTTCACTTGCTTCTGACGAAAAAGACGCTCCGAAGACGGCTCGTTTCGAGGAGATACTACTCCAGCATCTGCAAAATCATGAACGAGGATTACCGCCCGATCTTCGCACACAACTCTACTATCGCGCGTACCTTGATCTGAAGCGAGGAGACTTGCAGCTTGCGATCGCCGAGTTCAAGACCGCTCTGCAGCATCTACCTCCCAGTTCGGCGATCGACTTACATGAAGACTGCCTGGCCAACGCCTACCTGCAATCCGGAATGTTCAACGAGGCAGCCGCCGAATATCGGCGCATCCTGCAAATCAATGCCAACTACCCGCTCGCGCAATACAATCTTGGAGAAACCTACAGCCGGATGGGCGATCAAGCGAAGGCCAGACTGGCCTTCGCTCAGTTCCTGCATTCCTGGAAGTCCGCAGACCAGGACCTTCCCGAGGTTGTCCGAGCAAAGTCCACTTTAGCGACATTTTCTGCCTCAGTTTTCGCCAATCCAACATCGACGGCAACCCGCTGACACTCTTCCCTGCGCCGACGAATTTGCTCTATCGCGGGTGAAGTACTCATGGTTTTGCGGTCTGTGTCTTATAAAGATGATCAATGAGAGCAAATTCGGCACTTGCCTTCTCCACCAAACCCTCACTCCGATAGATCCTACCCAACAGAAAGTGCGCTGCCGAATCCTTCGGCTCAATCTCAACCGCCTTTTCCAACTCATCTTGCGCCTTCTTCAGATCTCCTTGCCTCTTATACAGTCCGCCGATCACGAAGTGAGTTTTTCGTCTCCAGGCGCCAGTTGCTCCCCTCGCAGCAGAAAGGGCAAGCCCTCCTCTGCATGATCTTCCTCCACTAAAAGCTTGCCCAGGTTGATATAGGGTTGTTCACTCGGCTGCTGATCGTTCTTCTGCCACTCGATCGCCTGACGGTATGCTGCTATCGCCTTTTCCGGCTGATAGAGCCCCTCATAAGCCAAGCCAAGATTATTTTCCGCCTTGACAGATCCGGGCATACGCTTGAGCGCCTCTTGAAATGCTCCGACCGCTCTGTCAAATTTCTCTTCGCTGTAAAGTATGCGTCCAAATGCGTACCACGCGTTCCCATTCTCCGGTCTCGAGCGTACCGCTTCTGCCATCCATTTATCCGCATCCTTGTAGTCATGTGCTAGCACATAGTCAAGGGCGACGCTCATCAGATCGTCAGCTTCTGGTCTTCTCAAACGTGCAGCGCTACTGTACTCGGCGAGTGAATCCGTCGGACGGTTTTCATGAAACAACGTACTCGCAAGCAAGTAATGCGCATCCGCAGAATCAGGCCGATCAGCGAGATAGTTACGCAACAGTCTCTCCGCCTCGACCCACTTGCCGGCGTTAAAAGCCTTGCTTGCATCGACCAGACCCGAGCCCTGCCCCTGCGCAATGCTGCAACATAAAATCGAACAAATGCAGATGGCACACTCGAGCCAAGCTTTAGAAAAACTCATGAAGTCACCATCTTTATCCTATCTTTTGGTTTACCACTCACGGAGATTCTTTCTGATCGCGTTCCGTGGATTAAGGAACGCTTTGTATGAGCCCTTGGCTCTGTGCTGGTTGAGGTCCAGTAGGAGAAGTGATGTTGCCAGTTTTCGGTCGGCCTCGGTGAGGGCCCAACCCCGTGCGCAGTCGTACCCGTTGCCAGCCTTGGTGATTCCAAGCTGTGGGTCGCTATCGCCGGACTGGCTGCGTCTCGGCCGCAGGCCGAGATAACAGCCGACATCACAACTTCGCTGGAAGCGCTCCTTGTTGCCCAGTGTCAGCACGAACGTCAGCGCGGTGAGATGTCCGACTCCATAGACTTTGATCAGCGCCTGGGTCTCCGGATACTCGGTCTCGGTGAGTTGCTTAATGGCGCGGTCATATTCCTTGATCTTTGCTTTCATCTCCGCGATCTGCTGGAGCAGAGGACCAAGTGCTTGAGCCAGATCTGGCGGCAGCACCGCCAGGCAACGCTTCGCAAAGGTCAGGGTGGACGAGGCAGGAACGTGTATCTACGAAGTCTGCTGATCGAATGCGCCAACCACATCCTTTGACCACAGGGACGAGACTCCTCAAATTGGGTAAGGCGAAGTGCGGAAAGCCCTCGGGAATGCCACCGAACTTACTGCTGATGGTTTCGATCGGGAAGCGGAACCCCGCCACCAGAGCTGTTGACAGGAAAAGCGCGACGATCGAACCTGGGAGCCGTTTCATTAATCGCGGCCATAGCAAAATGACAACCAACGAGGCCGATTGATGAGTTTTCTTTGTACATCAGACTTCATCGGTCCGCAAGCAGCTAGGTTTCTGGAAGCTCTAAAGTCATTTCGGCTTTGACGAAACCGGCTTTAAATTGATGAATAATCTCCGAGACGCCCAACGGATAGGCTATCGCTCCATAGCGAACGCATCAACAATAGTCGCTTGAGTGGAGTTCGAAATAGAAGAATGGGTTCTGCTGCAAGCTGCTCAAAACAGAGGAACAAATGAATGGTCGGGACGACTAGATTCGAACTAGCGACCTCACCCACCCCAAGGGTGCGCTCTACCAGGCTGAGCCACGTCCCGACTATGGTTTGCGCGTCAGCCCAAGCGGACGACGGCGGGGTATGCTGCAGTCCTAAGTGTACACGACTAGTCCATCTTTGCGGTTATCCGGCGGAACCAGCTACGTCGTCGGGGCCACAAACTCCTTCGGCAAGGAACCACCCTCGCCAAAGAAAAACTCGTTCATTTGTTCCACAAGAAATTCCTGCGCCTCGCGCGTCCACGGCTGCAGGCGGTACTCGTTCAAAAGCATCTTCTGCCGCTCTACCCACTCGCCCCACGACTTTTTCGAGACGTTCTTGAAGATCTTCTGGCCGAAGTCCGAATCGAACGGCGGCTCATCTAGCCCTTCCATCTCGGCCTTGAATCTTGTATCGAACACCATGTGTGCCATTCTCTAAACTCCTTTGGAACTTTTATTTTACGATGCCGTACGAATTATTGCGCAGCATCCGATAACTCCATGACTATTGCTTACGAGATAGTGACGGCGCCGCAACAGCAATGATGGCAGGCAACGAGGTCGCCGTCGCAGCTTTGGTCCATCCGCAACTGGCAAGACTGAGTAGCAGAACGCACGCTGAAGCTGCAGCTCCCATAGCAGCAGCCCTCGGGAAGCGATGCCATTCCGAAATTGCCTGGCGCTCGTACTCCTTATCGTGCAGCATTCGAGCAATCGTCCAATTTCACACGGCCCGGAATGCTGATCGCATGTGCCGCATTTCTCTCGGCCGCAACCATCATTTTCACCGTAACGATGCTCGTGCCGATCAATAATCGGACAGCGAAGATGAACGCCGCACGTCCCTACGACGGTTGGCTCGAAGACCGCGCACGTTGGGATATGCTTCACCGCATACGGGTCCAATGTTAGTTATCTCGGTTCTCCTGCTCTTCACAGGCCTATTCCAGACATCGCGTTGAGAACGGCTCAAACCAATTGCAGCCCCGATTTGCGAAATACCAGAGCTATTCAACGTCGTTTGCCCTTCGATTTCTTATTCCGCTCCCTAGCCTTCGACTTCGTCTTGCCCTTCTTACCCGAACGGTTAGGGCTGGAGTGGGGCCGATCTGAGCTCGTACTGGCAGCGGTCTTCGATTTACGAGGCGATCGCGGAGCGACCTCCCGTTCTGCCGCCAGCAAAGCGAACTGGAGTCGTCGCTGTTGACGATCAATGCGATCGAGCAGCACGTGTACCCGTTGCCCCATCTTGAACACCCGGCCATTCCGCGTACCAACAATTTGCCGATCCGCGTCGCGAAACATGTAGCGATCGTCTTGCAGCGAGGTCAGAGGCACTAGCCCTTCGATGAAAAGACTGTCCAGCTCCACGAAGAAGCCGTACTTCGTGCATGAAAGTATGATGGCGTTGAAGTCCTCACCCACACGGTCCTGCATGAACTTGATCTTCTTCCACTCGATCAGCTCACGCTCTGCATCATCGGCCCGCCGCTCGGACTGGCTCGACTCCGTAGCAATCGCTCCGAGCTCAGCCTCGGGTATCGGCCCTTCTAAAACCGGCCGTTCAGATTTCTCCGCGTGTCCTTTGCCGACCCTTTTCTCTCCCCATGGTTGAGGAGAGTCGGATAGGATCGCCGATCCCTCGGTATTTGCACCACTTTGAATGAGCTCCCGAAGCAACCGATGCACGATCAAATCCGGATAGCGCCGAATTGGCGAAGTGAAATGGGTGTAACTTGGACTCGCCAGCGCAAAGTGCCCCACATTTTTTTCACTGTAGCGCGCCTGCTTCAACGACCGAAGCATGAGGTAGGAGAGGATCCGCTCCTCTGGCTTTCCCGCAATCTTCGCAGTCAATTTCTGATACATCTGGGGCGTTACCGGAATCGACTCCGCCACCTCGTGCGTCTTCGCCTGTTTATTAGTTCCTCGCGCATCACGGCGATCAACCTTCGTTTGAATCCGTTTCACAGGCAGACTGCTGAGGCCGAGAGAATAGCCAAACTGGCTCGCCGTCTCTTCAAAATCGACGATTCGCTTCGGGTCTGGAACCTCGTGAATTCGATATACGCTTGCCACACCTTGCGACTCGATCCAGGTCGCGACGCATTCGTTTGCGGACAGCATGAACTCTTCGATCAATCGGTGCGACCACCCTCGCTGTGACCGAACGATAGCCTCCATGTTTCCATCTGGATCAAATTGAATCACGGGTTCGGGAAGATCGAAGTCGATCGATCCGCGGCGATGCCGTTTCGCATTCAGCTTCAGCGCCAACTCGTACATCCGTTCGAACTCCGGGACCAGTTCGGCGAACTCAGCCCGCGTCTCGACATTGCCATCGATCACGCCCTGAATCTGTGTGTAGGTCATCCGTTTGGCACTGCGAATGATCCCCTCAAACACTTCGTACTTCAACACCTCGCCGCGCCCATCGATCTCCATTAAGCAACTCAGGACTAGTCGATCTTCATCCGGTCGAAGACTGCACATTCCGCTTGAAAGCTGGGGCGGGAGCATCGGAATAGCACGATCTGGAAAATAAACAGACGTCCCCCGCAGCCGAGCCTCAAGATCAAGCGACGTCCCCGGTCTCACGTAATGACTGACATCGGCGATGTGAACCTGTAGCTCCCAGTTTCCATTCGGCAGCGGCTTCACCAACACCGCGTCGTCGAAGTCCCTTGCAGTCTCCCCATCGATCGTTACGATGTTCAGTCCACGAAAATCCCTGCGCCGCGCGATCTCATCCGCGTCCAAACCGGCGACAGTCTGTTCTGCAGACACTGCAGCTTCGGCGAGCACGTTTGCAGGAAATACATGCGGTAAATGGTGTTTGCGAATGATGATTTCTACATCAACTCCGAAAGCGTCCGGTGGTCCTAAGACCTCAATGATTCGTCCACGCGCCGGCCTTCCGACAGTCGGAAAGTCAGTGATCTCCACGTCGACCGCGAGGCCTTCGAGTGGTCTGTGCGGGTCCAACTCTCGCGACCAATGAGACTGTTGCGCCTCGGCCTCTTCCCCTAGAACACGATGCAGTGTCTGCTCCGCCGTCGATCGAATCTCCGCTCCCTCTGGAATCAAAATCGCCTGCGTCATCCGTTCGTCCAAAGGAGTAATGTAGTTCCCGTTGATCATGGGAGCGCTCTCCCAAGGACTTCCCCGCGATGCGTTCTGGCATAGTGAAAGATTCCTACCACCGTGGGATTTCTTCGATTCAGCACGCGGGCAATCCGACCGGATCGCCGGCCATCTCGTCCCAGCGGCGCTTCATCCACCAGGACTTCATCGCCCTGCATCGCACCGTTCAACTCATTCGGCGGAATAAAGAGATCATCGCTTCGATCCACGCTCCCATTCGGCCGCACAAATCCATAACCATCACGGTGAAGATCCAGTCGTCCCGCCAAGAGCCTATCCCGCGTCGCCCGATGCTCCGCCGGCATCTCGAGGGCACCGCGTTTCACACGCTTCGTCTTCTCCGGTGTTGCTGCTGGCAAACTCCACTGCTCACTATCAATCTTCACCAACTCGCCCCGCGCCGCGATCCGTGCGAGCTGCTCTAACAACAGCCGCCGCTCGCGTCCACCTCCCAATCCAAGTTCACGAATCAGCTGCTTATACCCAGCGCGATGGCCGGGTGAGCGTTCAATTAACCGCATCAACTCGCGATCAGTCTGTGGATAGGGAGTGTGTGCCATCGTCTCCGAGCATACAGCGCAGTCATTTTTCGCTTACTTCAAGGTCGCTGTTAGTGATTTGGACATCTCCGCTGCCTGCTCCAGCGTGATCCCATCCGGCATCTGCATAAAATCGGTCTGCACTTCATCCTCCTGCTGCCCGATGCTTTTAAAGAACAGTACCTTGCCCTCGATGTGCACGTGCGTCTCAGTAATCTGCCACATCCCCGGCGTCACCTCTCTTCGTTCCACACGGAACGTCCCACCCCCGCGGAGCCGCCCCAGCAGCCCCCAGCCAAACGTCACATCCTGGGTCAGCCTTCCGCTGATCGTAACGATCCGGTTCTGCCCCTTATTCACCACCAGCTTCCCCGCCATCTGTCCCAGTACACGCCCCTGAAAATCCGGCGGACTAAACTTTGGGTTCGGGTTAAAGTTCAGCGTGATGTTCTCCCCATCATCGCCCTGCATCTTCCAGGTGAAAGCATCCGGCAGCATCCGAAGCAGCTCCTCGGCATTCTTCCCGTCTTGTTGCCCGTCTTTTTCTGCTTCGCAAGTTGAGCCGGATCGTGAATGAAGGTCTTTACCCGTTCATCTTCAACCTTGGCCTCCGCCTCACTCAACGGACGTCCATTCCTGCTGATCAATCGCTTCACCGAACCGTGACCGGTCTCTGCCACGATCGAAACCTTATCGGTCCCGTCGCTCTCTGCATCGCGATAACGCCAATGCGAGTGGTCGTTCAGGTCTGCATTCAATTCTGCCTGCATCGCAACCCGAACGATCTCTCTCGGTTCCTGCGCACGCATCGGCAACAAGCCCGCAGCCAAAAACCCCGCCAACGCCACCAGCCGTACATAGACTTTCGAAATCTTCATAAGACCTACACTGTCTAAGATGCAGATTCTTCAATAACGTTAGCGTTTCTCGACTCTATCAAAATGCTGATGGAGAGGATGTTGTTTATGGCAAAAACAAACACCACCAAATTTACTGAGCCACTCCACCCACTAACTCACCCACTCCACCCGCACACTCTTCTTCCCCAATCGCAGCGCGGGTGACTCCCCCATAGCATCCCTTCCAAATGTCCTGCCCGAGATCTTTTCTCCATTCAAGCTCACCGCATTCTCGGCCAGCTTCCGTGTCGCCTCGCCAGCCGAACTCGCCAGCCCGACGAGCACGAGCAACTTCGGCACACGAACCTCCACCACACCGTCCATCGTGCTCATCAAACCTTCTTCAGCCAGCGACACCTTCACCACTGGCACATCGTCGCTCACACCCCGTTGCTGAAACACCTTCGCCCAGCTATCCGCGGCAACATCAGCCTCATCCTTCGAATGAAAGTCGCAGGTGATCGTCCACGCCAGGTTCTTCTTCGCCTGCATCGGGTGCAGCACTCCGCCCGCAACCTCCGTCTGCATCTGTGCAATCTCCGAGCCCCGCAGGTCCGTGAGCAGCGTCCAGTACTTCCACATCAGTTCATCCGAAATTGACATCAACTTCCCATACATTTCCGCGGCGGGTTCATGAATGCCGATCGCATTTCCGAGCGACTTCGACATCTTCTGCACGCCATCAAGTCCCTCCATGATCGAGGTCATCAATACAACCTGCTGCGGCTGTCCGAAGTGCTTCTGCAGATCCCTTCCACGCATCAGGTTGAACTTCTGATCGGTGCCGCCCAACTCGACATCGCACTTCAGCGCCACAGAGTCGTACCCCTGCGCAATCGGATAGATAAGCTCATGCAATGCAATTGGCTGCTCCTCGTTGAAGCGCTTATGAAAATCCTCGCGCTCCAGCATCTGCGACACCGTGAACTGCGCCATCAGCTTCACCATGTCGTAGTAGCTGAGCTTATCCAGCCACTCGGAGTTATACCGAACCTCGGTATTCTCAGGATCGAGAATCTTGAATACCTGTTCCTTATAGGTCTCCGCATTGGCCGCGATCTGCTCCGGCGTCAGCGGCTTGCGCGTTGCGTTACGCCCAGTCGGATCGCCGATCAATGCCGTCGAATCGCCGATTAGAAAGATCACCGTGTGCCCCAGCGTCTGAAAGTGCTTCAACTTTCTCAGCAGGACGGTGTGCCCCACGTGGAGGTCTGGAGCCGTCGGGTCGAATCCCGCCTTGATCCGCATCGGGACCCCAGTTGCAATCGACTTAGAAATGCGCTCTCTGAGCGCCTCCAGCGGAACAATCTCCGCAGCACCTTTGGTGATCAAATCAAGCTGGTCTTCAAGCGAAGGGAACGTAGACATATCCTCAAGTATAAAGACCCGGGCGTGAGGCCGAAGGAGATCGAGCCATTCGTTCTCGAACCTACGCAGTACGACATTGGTTATGTTCCCAAAATCGATCAGAAAAGACTTAAAAACCACGTCTTACAAATTCGTAGCTTGTGGTTCGACAAGTACATGTATTTAACCATTCAAGTCGCGTCAGAAGCGTCCCGACAGACAAACACTGAGTTACTCAATGACCGCGTCTATACGTTGAACTTGAAGAAGAGAATGTCACCATCTTTCACGATGTACTCTTTGCCCTCGGAGCGAAGTAAGCCTTTTTCCTTGACGGCCTGTTCGGTGCCATATTTGAAGAGGTCGTCGGAGGCGTAGCAGTCGGCCTTGATGAATCCCTTTTCGAAATCGGAGTGAATGACGCCCGCTGCGGCAGGCGCCTTAGTGCCGCGGCGAATAGTCCAGGCGCGAACTTCCTGCACGCCGGCCGTGAAGTAGGTAATGAGGTCGAGCAAGCGATAGGCGGAGTGAATAAGCCGGTTGAGACCAGGCTCGGAGAGCCCCATATCCTTGAGGAATCCGTCGCGCTCAGCGGGTTCTAACTGCGCAATCTCGGATTCGAGGGCACCGCAGATGCGCACAACCTGACTGCCTTCTTCTTCGGCGCGCTTTTCGACGGCAGCAGTGTAAGAGTTGCCTTCAATGAGGCCTGATTCGTCAACGTTCGCCACGTAGAGTTGAGGCTTCGCAGTGATCAGGAAAAGTTCACGAGATAGGATCTTTTCTTCTTCGGTAAGGTCGGCAGTGCGAGCCGGCTTACCAGCATTGAGGGCTGCCAGAAGTTTCTGCAGCATCGCGTGCTCAGCCTTGATCTTGCCATCGCTCGATGCTTTCGCAGCGCGCTCAACTTTTGTGTTGCGCTTTTCGACAGTGTCGAGGTCGGCTAGCAGCAGTTCAGTGTTGATGATGTCGATGTCGTGTAGCGGATTGACCCCGCCGGCCACGTGGATGACCTCGGGATCGTCGAAGCAACGCACGACGTGGGCTACGGCATCGGTCGCGCGGATGTGGCCTAGGAACTGGTTGCCGAGGCCTTCGCCCTTGGAAGCACCCTCGACGAGGCCGGCGATATCGATAAACTCCATGGTGGTGGGAACGAGTGACTTGGGCCTGATAAGCTCAGAGATTTTGGCGAGGCGCTCATCCGGCACGGTTACAACGCCCGTGTTGGGGTCGATCGTGCAGAAAGGATAGTTTGCGGCTTGCGCTTTGGCTGAGGTAAGGGCGTTGAAGATCGTTGATTTTCCTACGTTGGGGAGACCAACGATTCCGCAGTTCAATGGCATTGTGCTGTTTCCTTGTTACGAGGCTTGTTCCGGCGTCGTGGAGTTGTCTTTAACAGGATAGTTCATTGTTGGCTGCGGCCCATAAAGACATCCAATTATCTCGGCCCACTTCAAAGCAAGAGAACGTGTCAGTCGGACCATTGTGTTGCTGTTTCGGTAAGTTTCTTTTGCCCGATCAGAAATGACCGAGCGTTGACAAAAAATATGTGGCCTTGACCGAAGCGCGGGTTAGGCTTGGAGTGCGAGGTGACAGAGATGCAGCAGATACGTTTGATGTGCGTGGCCGCGGGGTTGATGATTTCGGGTACAGCATTGGCACAGGCGCCGGCGGCTCCAGTGGGGCCGAGTGGGCCTGCGGGTGAGGTGCAGCGTGGGTATGCGGCTCAAAAGGGCAACATCTTGAAGGCCGCCGATAAGATGCCGGAGAGCGACTACCAGTTCAAGCCGACGCCAGAGGTACGAACCTATGCACGGGTAGTGAACCATGTCACCGAGGCACAGTTGCGTACATGCGGCGCTGTCAATCGCACAGCTGCGAGCGACCTGGCGAAGGTTCCTGCCGAGACTGCAGACAAAGCAGCCATCGTCGAAGCACTGAAGGCCTCGTTTGCCGAGTGCGATAAGGCGTTCGCCGCTGTAACGGATGCGAATCTGGGAGATATGTTTGAGGTGTTCAACGCGAAGCGCTCGCGCATCGGAATAATGTGGGGAACCGTGTCGCATGACAACGAACAGTATGCGACGCTGGCGCTCTATCTGCGATTAAAGGGACTGGTGCCACCGAGTAGCGAGAAATAATTCACGCTTGTTGCCGTGAAATTTCAAGGATGAACACGCAGCAAGCGAAGTGCGTCCACAGAGTACCCTGTTGCGTTTAGGGGTTTGAGAGTGACCGCAATTGAGTATCTGGTCACGGCTCGCCAGTTGAAAGGCGACCGCGCTTCCTATCTGCTCTCGCAGCGGGCAGCGGTGATGCCTTCGCTTTGAGGGTACCCCCCCGGGGGTACCCCCTTTGTAAGTCTAATCATTGCAGCAGATACAAAAAATGGTATCTGCAAAATATTCATTCGATTGGGGTTGCGGCTAAATATTTCAAAACAAAGGAGAAAGCCCCGGATGACTGTCCGGGGCTTTCTGTTTTTGCTTTCTACATCAAGTATAGCTGAGCGGAGATAACTTATACGCCACGCGAATCTCCTTGTCTGGCGCGGGTTTTTGAATGATTGGGGCTTGACAGAATTCTGAGCGCGACAACGAGTCGCTTTTGCGAACTCATCTGCTGCGGCGCGCGCCGTAGAATGATTCCGTCAAACGGGCCCGCAGTGGATCGATACTTCAAATCGAGTTGCAGGAGATTTTATGAGGCGAGTTCTGGTTGCCCTGATGGTTTTTGTTGTGGTTTCCGGTTTTGCGATGGCACAGCAGGAGAAGCCGATGACCTTGAAGGCAGTTCTGCTGGAGCAGTTGCGGTCGACACATAACAAGGCGGAGTGGTTCGTTCCGGCGAATACGGCGGTGGCAGGGCTGACGCCGGCGCAGGCGAGTTGGACGGACAAGAGTGGGAATCACTCGGTGGGGCAGTTGGCGAATCATCTTGTGTTCTGGGATCGCGAGATGCTGGCGAAGTTCAAAGGCGAGACTCCGGCGAAGTTCGATGGCAACAACGACGAGACGTTCAACAGCTTCGATGCGAAGAGCTGGGATACCACGGTGAAGCAGTTGGACGAGGTGATGACGGAGTGGGAGAACGCGGTGGAGGCGGCCGACGAGGCGAAGGTTTCGCTGTGGGCTTCGAGGATCGCGCACGTTGGAGCGCACAATGCCTATCACATTGGGCAGATGGTGTATGTGCGGAAGCTGCAGGGAGTCTGGGATCCGAATAAGGGGGTGAAGTAGGGTAGACGGTCAGCCGGGCTCCTGGTAGATGCCGAGAACGTTGCCGCCGGGGTCGCGGAAGTGGGCGGTGATCTCTGACGCGTTGGGGTCGATGGGTTGGACGATCTCGCCGCCGTGAGCGGTGATGAGATCGACGGTGGCGACGGCGCTGTCGACCATGATGGAGACGACGATGCCGGGGTGGGTGGAGGGCGGACGGTTGAGGACCCACATGCCGCTGACCTGACCGACGCCGTCGTCGAAGGCGGTGGTACCGTCGCCGTGCTGGCGCAGAGACCAGCCGAAGCAAGCGGCGTAGAAGGCTGAAGAGATGGCTGCGTCCGTGGCGGGGATTTCGAGGTAGCAGATTTTTCCGTTGCCGATGGTGGGGGGCATAGTTGGCTCCTTCGGGGTGAGTCTACTGCAAAGTCAGCGGCTGGAGTGAAGAGTTGTGCGCGAGCGGGGGGAGGCTACAGCGATGAGAGTTGGGGCAGCGAGCGATAACTACGAGCTGGAGAGGTTTGTGGAGGCGCAGGCTGGAGTGTACGAGCAGGCCTGCGCGGAGTTGCGGGCGGGGAGGAAGCGTAGCCACTGGATGTGGTTCGTGTTTCCGCAGATTCAGGGGCTGGGGAGTAGCCCGATGGCGATGCGGTATGCGATCTCTTCGCTCGACGAGGCTCGGGCTTATCTGGAGCATGCTGTGCTGGGGCCGCGGCTGCGGGAGTCTACGCGGGTTGTGGTGGGAGTGCAGGGACGGACGGTGGGGGAGATCTTTGGGTCTCCGGATGATTTGAAGTTTCATTCGAGCATGACCTTGTTTGCGAAGGCTGCGGCGCCGATTGCCAAAACAGCGGCGGATTCGGGGGATGTGTTTGGAGAGGCTTTGAAGAAGTACTTCGGCGGGACGATGGATCAGGGGACGGTGCAGCGGATTTGACGCGAATTCGAAGGCTATTGCGAGTCGTCTCAGCAACTGCACGCTCGTGGACGGCATCTTCCTGTGCAGGGCCCGTCTTCAAACGAACGTAAAGGTGCACGGATGAACCGAGGTCTGAGGGTCACAGTAGTTTTCGTTATTGGTATGGCAGCGCCGATAGTGGCGGCGGGATGCGAGAAGCATGAGGCGCAGGCTACGGCTGCTGCTCCTGTTCCAGTTCCAGCGATGAAGCCCGCGCCGCCTACTCCGATCGACACGAAGAAGGCGGAGGTGGGTGGGCCGACGTGGGATCCGGAGTGGGACAAGATTGTGGAGCTGGCGCTGCCGCCGGCGATGCTGTCGGGACAGGTGCCGCATGATGTGAGGCGATTCTGCCCTGCGTTCTACGGGATGGCGGAGGACGACAAGCGGGCGTTCTGGGCTTATTTCTTTCAGGCGCTGGCGGGAGCAGAGGCGGGTCTGAAGCCGACGGTGCAGGTGAAGCATTCGCAGCCGGAGATGATGGTGAAGGATCAGGTGACAGGGCGACCGGGCCGGACCTCGGGCCTTCTGCAGCTTACGTATGGGGACCAGGAACGATATGGATGCGACTTCGACTGGGAGCACGATAAGAAGTTGAAGGTAGAGGATCCGGATAGGACGATCCTGCAGCCGAAGAACAATCTTGAGTGCGGCGTGAAGATTTTGGATAAGCAGATTATCGAGAAGCGGAAGGCGCTGCTGTCCGCATCGGGGTACTGGTCGACGCTGCGGCCGGGGACGGTGAGCTATCGAGTTTTTGCGAAGCAGATGACGAATGTTCCGGCGGCTTGTCGGGTGGAGAGGGGTGGACGGGTGGCTTCGCGGTGAAATCTGGTTGGCCGTATTCGTAGTACATTGCGAAGGTTAAGAAGGCGGTTCGCGCATGGCGAATGCCCACCTACGTAACTGCATAGATGGGCACCCCTTTTCTGGTTATCTGTTAGGGAACCTCTGCGTAGGCGTCTGACTTTCTGGGGTCAGGGAGTGGGCATGGAAGATGCGCGGGTTTTGGTTGGTTTGATGCTGTTGGAGGGCTAATTGGAACGCGCATCCGCCCGTTTTCCGGGGCTTCCAGGCGCACTACTGCCCAAGGACTGCCAGACGTTTGCGGTGCAGGTACAGGTTCACCAGCGCGAAGTTCGCGCACAGGCGGTGATGGTTCTTCGCGATGCCTCTGTATCTCACTTTGTCGAAGCCGAAGATGCGCTTCAGGATCCGGAACGGATGTTCTACCTTGGCCCGCACCCTCGACTTACTCCGGTTCTTCTTTTTCTGTAACTCGTCGACATAGTTTTTGAACTTCGTCCGCTTGCAGGTCATGTCCTGTGCCTTCGGAGCGGCCTCTTGGATGGCGTCGGTCTGGCCCTGATAGCCGCCGTCGCCCCACACCTTACGCTCTTGGCCGTGCAGCAGTTCCGGTAACATGTGGCAGTCCGCCACGCTGGCTGCGCTCGTCGCCACAGAGTGGACGATGCCCTCCCTCGCGTCCACGCCGATATGCGCCTTCAGGCCGAAGTACCACTGGTTGCCCTTCCTGGTCTGGTGCATCGCCGGGTCGCGCTCGCCACTCGCGTTCTGGGTCGACGAAGGCGCATGCAGGATGGTCGCATCGACAATCGTGCCCGTCGCGATCCGGATGCCCCTGGCATCCAGATGCACGTTCACCGCATCCAGCATCAACCCGCCCAGCTCGTGCCTCTCCAGCAGATGACGGAACCGCAGGATGGTCGTCTCATCCGGCGCAGGCGCAATCCCAAGGTCCACGCCAACGAACCGCCGCAGCGCCGCAGACTCGTACAACGCCTCTTCCACCCCAGGGTCCGACAGATTGAACCACTGCTGCACAAAGTAAGTCCGCAGCATGATCGCCAACCCTACCGGCTGCCGTCCCTTGCCCGCCTTCGCATAGTGCGGTCGTACCAGGGCTTCCAGCGCAGACCATGGAACCACCTGCTCCATCTCGTCCAGAAACAACTCCCGCCGACTCTTCCGCCCGTACTTCTCAAACACACCCTGACTCGACAGACTCTGCTGCTTCATCGCAATCTCCTCGCAGCTATCAGATTAATCAATCAGGCAAGCGATGCAGAACTTGTGCAGACTCTCCTTAGTCGGCTAATTGATCGTTACGCTCGCTGAGACCTGATGAGTGGCAGTCTGGCCGGCGAGGGTTGTCGAACCTGTAATGGTGAAAGGTGTTGTTACAGGTAGAGGTGCGTTGGAGGAAGGTCCTGCAGAACCTCCGCCGCTACAACCCAAAGCCAGACCAAGGCCGGCAGAGGCGAGCAGGAAGGTAACGAGCCGAGCAAATCCTCTGCGGCGAAGTGGGAGGAGGCCTGCCAGAAGAAGTGAAGCGAACGATAGAACGGCACTTTGCCCTACATGCCTACATCCAGGCTCTGCACGACCGTCGTTCGCCGCTATTGTTGTCGTCGTTACATTCACTGTGAAAGTCATAGGTTGCCCGTTCAGTGTGACAGCGGCCGTGCCGCACGACGCCCCCGATGGAAGGCCTGAACAGGTGAAGGTAATGTTGCCGGCGAACGATGCGACTGGCGTGAGGCTGAGGCTATAGCCAGCGGTTGATCCGGGTGACACGGTTTGCGTAGGAGATGCCAATGAAAGCTGAAAGTCAGTGACCGACTCTGCAATGACGCTGCTTGTCGAAGCCAAGTAGTTTTGATCCCCTGCATAGGAGACAGAGAGACTGTGCTGGCCGGTGGCAAGATTGGATATTGAAAATGTTGCCTGCCCACCTGAGTTGAGGGGCTGTTGTCCGAGTGATGTCATACCGTCTAGAAGTGTTACCGATCCTGTTGCTGCCAAGCTTTGCACTCCTGAGACCTGAGCGGTAAGCGTTAGCGGCGTTCCGACGAGCGCCTGATTGGCGCTGCTTGTTAGTGTGACAGCTGGTTTTACTGGCTGTCTTATCGACAGGAAGATCGAAACGTTTTGCGTGAGATAGTTGGTAACGATTATGTCCGGTAGACCGTCGCCGTTCAGATCAGCCAGCTGTAGTTGGTTGGATCCAGCCGGCTGCGCCGCCGTGAAGTCAGGAGCAGTCTGAGGAAATGTGCCAGTTCCGTTGTTGAGAAACACACTGAGTGAGGCAGAACTGCTGTCTGCGACGACGGCGTCTATCTTTCCGTCTCCGTCCATATCAGCCGCTCCTACAACAGGGGGAGCACTTGCTGGAGTCTGGCTGATTGGAGGAGGAGTTGCGAGAATGACGGCTTGAGAGTCGCTGAGCTGAAAGGTTCCGTTGCCATTTCCGAAGATAACGGAAGCTATATTGGCAGACCCAACAAGCAGATCGCGGTTTCCGTCTCCATTGAAGTCGGCTGACGTTAGAAACTGTGGTCTGAAAATATTGCTGGTTTTCAGGGTTGAGGGAGAAGCAAAGGATCCATCACCATTTCCGGAAAAGTACAGGAGACTATTTCCGGTGAAACCTGTAGCAATAAAATCGTCTTTCTTGTCATTGTTGAAATCACCGGCAACGATTCCAAAGAAGATGTCGTTCGGAGGCTGGTTGGCAAATGGCTGCAAACTAAAACCGCCATGACCGTCGCCAAGGTAGACATATAAGGGACCGTTTCCGCCAGCAATCAAGTCAAGGTGGGAGTCGTGATTGATATCAGCAACCGCCGCACCTAAAAAGCCAAAGGAGTTCGGTAGAGCTTGCTGCTGAGTGAACGTCCCGTCTCCATTCCCTGTTAGAAGAATGTCCGCCTGCAGCCCAGCTACAGTTCCAACGATCAGATCCTGCTTCCCATCTTCGTTGAAATCGCCGGCTACTATCGGTCCTACTCCGATAGCGCCTATCTGAAGAGTTGTGGAGATCGGTGCAGCAAAAGTGCCGTTTCCGTTATTGAGGTACACGACGACTCGTTTGTCTACGTCATCTGTGACGACGAAGTCGAGCTTTCCGTCTCCATTAAAATCAGCGACCGCGAGGCCAGTCAGATGTTGAAAGCCGGTATTGATGTCTTGACGGGGGTGAACAACTGGGGCGTGGAGGCGAGGGCCGGGATAGCAGAGAAGGTAAGCAGGCGTATAGCTCTGGATAGTCGCATAATTTGGCAGAGATCGGTTCAGTGGAACAAACGGATAATAACAGCACTCAGCTAGCAGGTCACGAGTAAATGCGGTTCAGCGTTCTGGCAAAGTGGATGGTTTCGCAGACGTTGTCTAGGTCTGGACGCTACGCTAAGAAGCCCCGCCCCACGATGTGATCGCATGAGTGGGGCGCTTGGTTGAGTTGTAGGTTATCCGATGACGCGATAGCCGAGCTGGAAGGGGTTGGCGGCGAGGCTGGCGATGAGATACCAACCGGTTGCTCCGATGTGGAGGGATGGTCCGTAGGTGAAGCCGAAGCCGGTGTCGAGAACGCTGGAGGATGCGACGACGCCGAGGCCGCTGGGGATGACCCTTCCACCTGCGGTCTGGCCGACGCCGAGGATCTGCTGGGCGTGCTCGATGTCTTTGAGGAGTTGAACGGCGCGGGAGATATCCGAGAGGAGAGAGAAGATTGGTTCGCCACCGCGCAGTGCTCTTGCGGTGAGCGCGGCAGAGGTGTGCGCGGTGCCTTCGAGCCAGACTGCATTCGGATCGTTGGCCGTGGTGACGAGACTCGCGGAGGAGAAGGTCATGCCGTGAACGGTTTGCGTTCCGGTGAGGCTGGAGTGTGGTGAGGACGCGGTGTCGGTGGTTTGGAGATTGGCAAGCGCCCAGTCGATGGTGCCGCGAGAGCGGGCGTCGAGGAAGGCCAGGTAGGACCAGGTCTGGCAGTCTTCCGGGATAGGTGAGGGATTGATGGTGATCTGATCGGGCAGAGTGCCGGTGAAGAAGAAGGGCCCTGACGGATTGAGCATCGCAAAGACGAATTGGAAGGCGTGTTGCGCGAGCGCTGCCCACGAGGTGCCATTGTTCGCGTGGCCGCCAGCGGTGAGTGTGTTGAGCATGGTGAAGAAGGCGTAGGTGTCGAGATTACCCTCGGTCGACTTTCCGTTGGGCGAGGGTTGAGATTGATTGAATTGGTTAATGATGGTGCCGAAGGAGTAGCCGCCTGGCCCCTGAGTGTTGTAGGTGTTCGTGACGATCCAGTTTGCAACGAGGAGTGCGCCGGCGAGGAATTGCTTGTCGCCCGTGCGGCGATAGAGTTGTGCGAGGGCCATTCCGGCCCAGGCCTGGTCGCCGACGGAGCTGCCAAAGAAGAAGAATGGAAATGCTGCAGGCGTGATGAAGGCGCCACTGCTGTCTGGTGCGTTGACGAAGTAGGCCTGAGCGAAACGGCCGTCGGCGATGGGGACGTTGGTGGCCTGGGCGTGGAGGAGGCCGAGGCCGAGGATCTTTGCGCGGGAGAGGTCGTCGGGCAGGCCGCGAGAGAGATAGGCGTGGATGGCGACGGCGTTGTCGTAGGTAAAGCCGGTGGCCTGGAGAGCGGCGTCGCTGTAGCTCTGGGAGAGGCGGATGGTTGAGCCGGAGGTGTAGGCGTCCATCATGAGGTTCTGGAAGGTGAAGGCGCGTGCGATGGAGTCGGCGGAATCTTTCGCGGCGGTGAGGGGTTGGACTGGCCGAGTTGTGCTTGAGCCGACTGCGGGGCGAAGATGGATGGCACTGCGCCAGCCACTGCGGCGGTGGAGACCATGCCGAGGAGACTACGGCGCGTGATGCTGTTTGCAGACATGTGGGGAGCCCTCCTTTTGGGCATCGCCACTCTACGCTGGGGTTTGGAAGACACGCAAGATTGTGAGTTGTTTTTTCACGGACATTTTCAGCACGTCAAATGTATGTATTTCAACTGGACGGCGGCGAGCGGAAGCCGGGGATCTTCAGGCAACCGCCAGGTCGACTTGATGGCGCAAAAGATTGAGAAGGTCGAGTTCCTGCTGCTGAAGCGGCTTGGGAAGGTCGGCGTCGGTCTCTTGAACGCGGCGTCTCACTCTGTCCAGCATCGCTCCGCTGATGTAAGAGTCGAGAACGGCGGGATGCACGTAGCATTTTTTGCAGACGGAGGGTGTGTTGCCAAGTCGTGCGGCGACCGATTTGATTGCCTGAACGATGTTCCGTTTAGCTTGCGTTTCGGATTCGAATGCCTCGAACTCGTAGAGCAGCTCGCAAGCGATAACGGTTCCGGCCCAGGTGCGAAAGTCTTTGGCGGTGAAGTCTTGTCCTGAGATCTCGCGGAGGTATTCGTTGACGTCGGCCGAGTCGATGGAGTGCTGTGTGCCGTCTTTGTCGACGTACTGGAACAGCTCGTATCCAGGGATGTCCTGGCAGCGTTGGACGATCTTTGCGATACGGCGATCGGTGATGTCAACGGCATGTTTGACTCCGCTCTTTCCCTGGAAGTTGAAGGTCACGGTAGAGCCGGCGATATCGACGTGTTTATTTCGCATCGTCGTTAGACCATAGGAGTGGTTCTGTCGGGCGTACTCCTCGTTGCCGATGCGGATGAGTGTTGTCTCCATGAGACGAACGATGGTGGCCAGGACCTTTGGGCGAGGCAGGCCTGGGATTGAGAGATCTTGTTCCACGCGCTCTCGAATCGCTGGCAGAGCTGCTCCGAAGATGATCATGCGCTCGTACTTGGTTTCGTCACGTATCTCGCGCCAACGAGGGTGGTAGCGGCTTTGCTTTCTCCCTTTTGCGTCGCGACCGGTGACCTGCAGATGGCCTTTTGGATTGGGACAGATCCATACCGCCGTCCACGCTGGAGGGATGACGAGGGATTTGATTCGAGCTAAGGTCTCGATATCGCGCACTGCCGTTCCGTCGGCGTCGAAGTAACGGAAAGTTTTGCGCCAGGGTTTGCGTTGGATTCCGGGCTTCGTGTCGGTGACGTAGCGCAATCCTGCGGCTTTTGCTGACTCCGCAGGATCGGTGACGATTTGCAGTTGGTTATTTCGCGGCATCAGATGGTCCCAGGTTTTTACCTGAGAATCTTGGATGCAGTTTGCGGAGGCTGAGAGCTTGCCGTGTGAGCAGGATTTGATAAGACGGAAGACGTCCCGTCGCCTGAACGCGCGAGGAGAAGAGGAAATAGAAGAACAAAACTGCGATTAGAACAAATATTGAAAGTAAAGCAGCCAGCCATCGACTGGATTCGGGCGCTCTGAACCTCTTGGCTGAAAGCCTGAATCGGTGGAGGTGGTGCTTGAACTCATCGGGATCCTTCGCTGCGCTCAGGATGACAGCAAAAGCGAGACTCGTCTATGGATAGATGCGGTTGAGCGTTCTGGCGAAGGAGATGGTTTCGCGGACGTGGTCGTGGCCGCCTCTTTTCCTATCTAGATATTTCGGCCGAACGTTTCCTGAACGCGCGAGGAGAAGAGGAAATAGAAGAACAAAATCGCAGTTAGAAAAATATTGAAAGTGAAGCAGCCAGCCATCGACTGGATTCGGGCGCTCTGAACTTCTTGGCTGAAAGCCTGAATCGGTGGTGCTGAACTCATCGGGATCCTTCGCTGCGCTCAGGATGACAGCAAAAGCGAGCCTCGTCTATGGATAGATGCGGTTGAGGGTGCGGGCGAAGGGGATGGTTTCGCGGACGTGGTCGAGGCCGCAGATCCAGGCTACGGCTCGCTCGATGCCCATGCCGAAGCCGGCGTGGGGGACGCTGCCGTACCTGCGCAGGTCGAGGTACCACTGGAAGGCGTCGAGGGGCAGGTTGTGCTCTTCGATGCGGGACTTGAGGAGGTCGTAGCTGTCGATGCGCTGGGAGCCGCCGATGATCTCGCCGTAGCCCTCGGGGGCGAGGACGTCGACGCAGAGGGCCTTGGTGGGGTCGAGCGGGTCGGGCTGCATGTAGAAGGCCTTGAAGGCGGCGGGGTAGCGGTGGATCATGACGGGCTTCGAGAACTGCGAACTGATGTAGGTCTCGTCGGGGGAGCCGAAGTCGTCGCCGTACTTGTGGGGGCTTCGAGCTTGCCTTCGGCGTAGGCCTTTTCGAGCATGGCGTGGGCTTCGTCGTAGCTTAGGCGGGGGAAGCGGTTTGCCGGAGCTGAAGTCGATTGCGCTTCGGGCGAAATGCGGGGTCTCTCCGCTCCGCAACAGACGATGATGCCGTCTGTTGCTCCGGTCGAGATGACGAATCTTTTTCAACTTCAACATCAGGGTGAGAAACAGCGGAATCAGTGGCGTCGGGGGTGGCTCCGATTCCGATGACGGCTTCGAGTTTGGCGATGTCTTTGCCGATGACCTTGAGGTCGGCGCGGTGCGACTCGAGAACGCGCGTGACGATGTGGGTGATGAAGCCTTCGGCGAGGTTCATGAGGCCGTCGAGTTCGAGGAAGGCGACCTCGGGTTCGATCATCCAAAACTCGGTGAGGTGGCGGCGGGTTTTGGATTTTTCTGCGCGGAAGGTGGGGCCGAAGCTGTAGACCTTGCCGAGTGCGAGGGCGGTCGCTTCGATGTAGAGCTGGCCGGACTGGGTGAGGTAGGCCTTGTCGTCGTCGAAGTAGTCCATCTCGAAGAGCTCGGAGGTGCCTTCGCAGGCGTTGGGGGTGAGGATGGGTGGGTCGGTGCGGATGAAGCCGTTGGTATCAAAATACTCTGAAGCCGCGCGCATGATGGTGGCCCTGACGCGGAGGATGGCGGATTGGCGCGGGGTGCGGAGCCAGAGGTGGCGGTGCTCCATGAGGAAGTCGACGCCGTGCTCCTTGAGGGTGATGGGAAAGGGAGTGTCTTCGGGGACGCGCTGGAGGACTTCGATGCTTTCGACGTCGAGCTCGTAGCCGGAGGGGGCGCGGGAGTCGGCGCGGACTTTGCCGGTGACGGCGAGGCTGGACTCAAGGGTTAATTCTTTTAGAGTGTTGAAGACCTCTTCGGAGACGGCTGCTTTGGGGACGATGCCCTGAATGGTGCCGGTGCCGTCGCGGAAGATGGGAAAGAGGAGCTTGCCTGAGGCGCGGAGGTTGTAGAGCCAGCCGCGGAGAGTGATGGTCTGGCCTTCGTGCTGGGAGAGAGAAGAGATGGTGGCTATGGGTGCGGAGGTTGTGCTTGTGGTGACTACAGATTCGCTCATTGGTTCCTTGTTTGTGCCTATGACAGGTGCTAATTGCTCCGGGCTTTAACTTCGGCGGCTCGTTTGAGGAGGTCGAAGGCCTGGGTGGCTTTGGTGGTGGCGGATTCGGGGGTCTCTTCGAGTTCGTGGGCGATCTCGAGGATGCCGGGGGTGTTGGCCGGGAGCGTGGCAATGTGTTTGGCGATGTTGTGCCAGTCGATGCCCAAACCTCCAGGGCCGGCGGTGCCGGGCCAGAGGTGGTCGTCTTTTTGGCCGAGGTTGTCGTGGAGGTGGAGCTCGGCGATGCGGGGCTTCAGGAGTTCGAAGGCTTCGTCGATGCCCTTGTTGTTCTCGGAGGCGGCGAGATGGGCATGGCCGATGTCGAGGGTAACGCCGACGCGGTCGAAGTGGCCGACTTTGAGGATCTCGAGGAGGTGCTCGGGGTGGTGATCTCGTTCTGGAGATTTTCAAGCAGGATGCGGACGCCGAGTGGATGCGCGAAGGCCTTGAGGTGCTCGATGGCGGTGAGGGAGTTCTCGAGGGCGCGGGGGTTCCAGGCATCGTCTTTGTTGCCAAGGTGGAGGGTGCAGGCGGTGATTGGAATCTGCTCGGCGGACTCGAGGGCGCGCTTGACCTCGTCCATGGCGGAGATGCGGCGTGATTTTTCGGGGTCGATGAGATTTGAATTTGGGGCGACGTGGCGGGACCACTGGGCGTCGGCGCGATCGGCGATGTAGAGGGGCTGGTGAAGTGTGGCTCCGACGCCGGTGTTGCGGAACCAGGTGGCGATGTCGCGGACGGCGGCGCGGTCGGCGTAGTCGAAGTGATGGCGGGCGGCGAAGAGCTCGATGACCTGAGCGCCGGATCTGTGGAGAGCGTCGAGCAGGCCGGGGTGCAGGCGCTGCGGGAGGAAGACGTGGGTGGAGAGTCCGGTTTGCATCACCTCTTAAGGTACAGCAGAGGGAGGGTTAGCGGCGTAGCGGAAGGGGTTCTGTGGGTGTTCGGCTAGAATTTGAGTCGGGAGGAGGGTTTAGATGAAGCTTGCTGTGCGGGTGGTTTTAGCGGGGTGTGTCGCCTGGGGGAGTGGGATGGCGCAGGGGCAGGTTGGGGGTACAGGTACGGCTGAGGGAGCTCCTACGCCGGCTCAAACTCCGGCGGTTGTGCAGACTCCGACTCCGGTGCCTCCGGTTTCGACACCGGAGGAGACGGCGAAGGAGATCGCCGAGATGGAAGCGAAGCTGGCGGACTGGCCGCAGTTGGGACGATATCGGGCGGAGAACGCAGCGTTGTCTCCGGTGGCGGCGGGGGAGCAGCGGGTGGTGTTTTATGGGGACTCGATCACGGATAGCTGGGGGCGGCTGGCGGGTACGGGGAGTTCTTTCCGGCGAAGCCGTATGTGAATCGCGGGATCAGCGGACAGACCACGCCGCAGATGGTGGTGCGGTTCCGGCAGGATGTGATCGATCTGCATCCGGCAGCGGTGGTGATTCTGGCAGGAACCAACGACGTCGCTGGGAACACGGGGCCGATGACGCCGCAGATGACTGAGGACAACTTCCGGTCGATGATCGATCTGGCGAAGGCGAATGGGATTCGGGTGATTGTCGCGTCGATTCTGCCGGTGGCAGATTATCCGTGGAAGCCGGGCCTGGCACCTGCGCCGAAGATCAAGGCTCTGAATGACTGGCTGAAAGGATACTGCGTGAATCATTCGGTGACTTACCTCGATTACTACGCGGCGATGGTGGGGCAGGTCGGCGGAATGAAGGCCGGCATCAGCTTCGATGGCGTGCATCCGAATGCGCGGGGGTATACGATTATGGCGCCGCTGGCGCAGGCGGCGATCGATAGGACTCTGGGTCGGTAGGTCGGTTCGGCGAGTCAGGCGGCTGAGAGGAGACGCTGAAGGATCTGTGCGTCTCCGAACGCTGCGCCTGAGGCTGTGTTGTCGAAGACGCACCACGTCTCTTTTGTTTTACGGGCTGCGATGGCTGCGGCGAGTGACCGGAGATAGGACTCCGGGTAGGCGGAGTAGTAGGTATGTGGGCTGCCGTGGAGTCGGCAGTAGATGAGTTGACTCCAACCGGCGGCCTGGGCGGCTGCGGGGACACAGGCGGGATCGGCGGCCACTCTTGAGATGTGGAAGTTCTTGAGAAGGTCGTCGGCTTCGGTGGCGAACCAGGTGGAATGCCGAGGTTCGAAGACGACTGCGCCTTGGTGGAGATCGCGCAGCCTGGTGAAGAAGGCTTTGGCGACGGCCGGGTTGAAAGCTAAGCTGGGCGGGAGCTGAAAGAGGATGGGGCCCAATTTTTGAGCGAGGGTGTTTGCTTCGGTGAGGAAGATTTGTAACTGCGCGGGTTCGCAGGCGAGGTTCGCTTCGTGGGTAATGGCCTTTGGAGCTTTGACGGAGAAGCGGAAGTCTTCGGGGACGGAGTCTGCCCACTTCGCCCAGGTGGAGAGGCGATGGGAGCGGGAGAAGGAGGAGTTGATCTCGGCGCAGTTGAAGATTTGCGAGTAGCGGGCGAGATGGGTTCCTTGCGGCGGGATGTCCAAATATCGCTTCGCGATGCTCCAGCCGGCGGTGCCGATGCGCAGGTGACTCATGCTTTGGTTCGATGCCATTGGGCTTGTTGCGGCTTGCTGTCCAAAGGCCGGCTATGCCTCCGGGCTAATGCTTTCCGGCGGTATCGATCAGTTGTTGTAGCGGTGGGAGTATGACGAAGTCGGTTAGCTCGGAGTGGTCTGCGGCTGTCTTCAGGAAAGCGCTTTGCGCTTCGATCCAGGCTGTCGTTGGTGGGGTGTGGGACTCGATGGCTGTGAGAGATTGGATTCCCAGCTGGCCGAGTTGAGGCAGTTGGGCGCGGCGAAGAGTGAGTTGGTTCAGCTTCGGGTGCTCGGGGGCGAGGGCGTCGAGCGCTGGGCCAGAGGCGATCCACGACTGGAAAAGAGTTTGAAGTTGCTGGTGCGCGGCGACGTGCTCGGCCGGAGAGCTGCTGTTCACGTAGCGGTCGACGAGGAGACGCAGGTCTTCGCGGAGGGGTGGGTCGGGGCGTGTGTAGTCGACGGCGTTGCCCATGGGAGTGAGCTGTGAGGTCTTCTGCTGCGCGTAGCGTTCGTGGAAAGGGACCGGGGAGAGCGTGGAGATGAGGACGGCGAGCTGGGAGGCTGCGGCTTCGCTTCCTGCGAGCTGGCGCAGGCCTGATTCGGGGGCGGAGATGTGGGTGAGGCCAAGGCCGTCGAGGCGGATGGATTCGATCTCGAGGCGACGATACATGTCGGGGACGTCGCGGGTCTGTCGGGGCGACCAGAAGCGTTCGGCCAGAGCGGCGGTGCGAGGCCAGACGCGGGAGTCGACGGTCTGCGCAGTGATTTGTTCGGCCCACATGCAGACTTCGCCGCCGAGGATGAGCTTTTGCTGGTCGGCGGTGAGGGTGGAGTTGTCGGGGATGGGATCGTCTAGATACATCCGCTCGGCGGTCTTCATGGCGTCGAGATAGTAGGGCGCGGAGAGGATGCCGCGGTTGCCTTGTCTGGCAGCGACGGCGAGCGACTCAACGCCGCGCCAGCTCTGGATGACGGCGTCTTTCGGAGTGCCGGGGGTGAGGATCTCGTCCCAGCCGACCATCTGTTTGCGGTGTTCGTGGACGAGCGCGAGGACGCGGGTGCTGAAGTAGGTTTGCAGCTCGTCGGTGGACTTCATGTTGTGTGCGTGCATGAAGGCGACGATGGAGGGGTTGGCCTTCCAGTCGGCTCCGTTGCTCTCGTCGCCGCCGAGGTGGAGGTAGTCGTCGGGGAACAGCGCGGCCATCTCGCCGATGAAGGCATCGAGGAACTTGTAGGTGCTATCGCGGGTGGGGTCGAGTGCGCCGTCCCAGATGCCGAAGGTTCGGGAGATCTCGTAGGGGCGCTGGACACTGCCGAACTGCGGCATACCGACGAGCCAGCTGGTGACGTGGCCGGGGATGTCGAACTCGGGCACGATGCGGATGCCGCGGGCGCTGGCGTAGGCGATGACGTCGCGGACCTGATCCTGGGTGTAGAAGAGGCCGTCAGACCCCTTGGCTGTGAGGAGAGGAAGCGCTTGCTTTCGATACGAAAGCCCTGGTCGTCGGTGAGGTGCCAGTGGAAGACGTTGAGTTTGACGGCGGCCATGGCGTCGAGCGTGCGATAGACAACCGGCAGAGGCATGAAGTGTCGGCTGACGTCGAGCATGAAGCCGCGCCAGGGGAACCGGGGGAGTCGTTGATCTCCACCGCGGGAAAGACATAGTGGCCGTCTTCGGCCTGCACGAGTTGCTGGATGGTTTCGAGGCCGTGGAGGGCCCCGAAGACAGTTTGGGCCCGGAGGATGATTTTGCTGGAGGTTGCGCTGAGGGAGTAGGCTTCGTCGGTCTCAAGCGTGGGGCGCGTGCCAGTGGAGTCCTGCACCTGAATAGTCAGGGTGGGGCTTGGGGACTGGAGATCTTTGCCGATTGGAATGCCGGTGTTTCTTTCGAGGCTATTGAGTACGCGGCGAGTGGCCGCTTCAAGAATAGGGTTGTGCGCACCGCTGAGGGAGACTGTGAAGTCCTTCGTGATGGAGAGGGAGCCGGTGCCGGCGATGATGTTTGATGGCGCCGGAAGGAGCGTGTTTTGGAAGGTTTGCGACTGTGCGGTGGCCATAAGCGAGGCGAGAAGGCAGAGTGACCCGAGGCTGGTTGCTCTGGCACGAAAAAGGGCCAGAGTCGATGCGTGATTCATTCTTGCTCCTTGTGGGTGGGCGGTGAGTCCCGGCACTGTTCGGGCTCGAGCTCCCCTGCTATCGTGGTGGCCGCCCGACCACATCCTGATGGCCGATCAACCGATGGGCGTCGCTAAGTCAAACCGAGTCAAACCAGGATAGTTTATAGCTCGAGACGCCACGTTGGTTCGGCTAGCAGGAAAGCATGCACCGCTGAGATACTGTTAGGCGTCTAATGGTTTAAGCCAATGGCGACGACAAACCTTCCCAAACCGAGCTCATTCGACCGTACGCTGGCCAGCGCGCGCTCGACCATGATGTTCAGTGAGGTCGCTAGACTTGCCGTCGACAGCTTCCGCGCAAGCAAGACGCGGTTTCTGCTCACCATGCTGGGTATGGTCATCGGCTCTATGTCGATTATTCTGGTTGCGACTCTCGGATCGACAGGCAAGCAGTACGCCCTGGACCAACTGACCAGCATCGGGCCTAACAAGGTGGAGCTGCAGTACGGCGGCGGGAACATCAGCGGTCCGGACAACACGAGCACGCCCGACTACATGACGCTCGACGACATGCGTGAAGTCCTGGATCAGGTGCCCGGAATCGTTGCATCGTCTCCGATGTTGGAGTTTTACGACAATGTGAGTCTGGGCGGCGGCGTCACGAAGCAGACGACCCTGCTTGGAGTCTCTCCGGAGTATCGGATTGTGCGCAATCTCGTTGTGGTGTCGGGGCGCTTTTTTGACGATCAGGACGAGCTTGCCCATGAGAAGGTCGCCGTGATGGTCAAGCCGTTCGCAGAAGAGTTGTACGGAAACGTGAACGAGGCGGTGGGAAAAACGATCAGCATCAAGGGTATTCCGTTTGTCGTCATCGGAGTCTTCAAGGAAGCGTTCGATACCTACGGGCAGTCGGAGATCAGCGATCACACGATGCTCGTGCCCTACCCCGTCATACGTTACTTCACTGGAAGCAACTCGCTGAAAGAGCTGTTTTTCACGATGCGTAGCGCGACCCTGGTGGTACCGGCGAGTGAACGTATTCTGGCGATCGTTCGGTCGCGGCACTATGCCGGCTCGGTTTACACCGCGGCAACGCTCACCGATCTACTCAGCAGCATGGCGAAGATCGCGGATATGCTCACCATCGTTCTCACTCTTGGGGCGGGCATCACGATGATTGTCAGCGGCGTCGGCATTATGAACAGCATGCTGGCAAACGTTCAGTCGCGATTGAAGGAGATTGGGATTCGTAAGGCGCTCGGGGCCACAAGTCGTGAGATTCGACTGCAGTTCCTCACCGAGGCGATCTTTCTTTCGCTGAGCGGCGGATTAATCGGGACCGTGCTTGGCCTTGCACTGCCGCTGACACTGGGCCTGCTGACGCCGTTCAAGATCCCGATTAATCCGTGGTCGCCGGTCTTCGCTCTGGGGAGTTCGGTGCTCGTTGGAGTTCTCTTCGGGACCCTTCCGGCGAATCGCGCAGCGCGGCTCGATCCGGTTCAGACGCTCAAGTATGAATAGCGTTTTCTTCGGTCTGACCGTTGATAGTTACAAACAAAAATGCATTGCCCTTCGCAAAATCTGCTCAGGGCAATGCGTTTTCTCGTTTCGACGATCGCGAACTAAGCGGTGGGGGCCGTTTCGGCTTCGGGCTGATCGGCTTTGACCGTCACCTTGACGTGGCTGGTGACTTCGCGGTGCAGCTTCACGGGAACGTGATATTCGCCGATCGTTTTCAGAGGCTCCTCGAGGGAGATCTTGCGACGATCGATGGTGAAGCCCTTCGCCTCGAGCTGTTGCGCGATGTCGCCCGAGGTGACCGAGCCGAAAAGGTGCTCGTGCTCGCCAACCTTGCGCTCGAACACAAGCTCAACCTCGGAGAGCTGGGTGGCCAACTGCTCGGCCCCGGCCTTCTCCTTGGCGGACTTGCGAACCGCCGATGCCTTCATCTGGTCAATGACTGCCTTATTGGCGAGGGTCGCTTCGATGGCGAGCTTCTCCGGCAGCAGGTAGTTGCGCCCGTAGCCGTCAGCGACCTTAACCACGTCGCCGCGATGTCCGAGCTTGTTTACGTCTTCCTTCAGAATGACTTCCATTGCATTTCTCCGATTTCGTCTCTGGCTCCAGGGTGCCGCCAGTCTTGCGTATCCAATAGTTCCGCCCGCAGCCAGTCCGCTGCAACGGAAGAAGTTAGAAGCGTGCAGCGAAGGCGAGCAGGGCGATGTTGCGCGACTGCTTGATGGCCAGGCTGAGCTTGCGCTGGTGGCGAGTGCAGACGCCGGTCAGGCGACGGGGAACGATCTTGCCACGCTCGGCAACGAAGCCCTGAAGCAGGCGAACGTCGCGGTAGGAGATGGCGTCGATCTTCTCGGTGCAGAACTTGCAGACTTTCTTTCGACGGAAGAACTTGCGACCGCCAGGACCGCCACCGGGTGCGCCGGCGGGGCGTGGGGTGCGAGGACCCGCGCCAGGGCCAGAGTGCGCCGGGCGAGGTGTTGGTGCGTGGTGCTCAGTGGAGTGCGTGCTGGTTTCGTCAGCCATGATATTTCCCTCTCAGGTACGTTGTGCCTCTCCTCGCTCCAGGTTCGCGTTGGAGCCTCTGAACAACCGACGAAGTGCAGTCGAGTTGGAAGCGAAGATCGGTGATCGTAGTGCGTTGTGCGATGCGGTTTTGAATCTCATCGCGAATGTTCATGCGAAGCAGAGCTTAGACCGCGGTGGAGACAGACTCGGGTGGCGCGTCGGATGCGACGTGCTCGACTGGAGCTGCTGCAACTGGCTTCTTCTCTTCCTCGGTGTCGGCATCGGACGGCGCGGCCGGGGCCTGGACAGGAGCTGCGATCGGCTGCGCGCTGCGCTTGACCTTGGTGTCGCGGATGGCCTTGACCTTGGCGAGACGCTTCTCTTCTTCGTCCATGCGGACGGTGATGAACTTGATGACCTGCTCGGAGACGCGGAGGCGACGCTCGATCTCGGTGATCAGCGAGCCAGCTGCGGCAACGTTCAACAGGATGTAGAAGCCGTCATTGAACTTGCGCACGGTGTAGGCGAGCCGGCGGCGGCCCATCTTTTCGACGCTTTTGATTTCGCCGCCACCGTTGGTGACGTTCGCGGAAAAGCCTTCAATCAGCTTGTCGAGTTCGGCTTCTTCAACATCCGGACGGACGATGAACATGATTTCGTAGGTGCGATTCATTCGATTACTTCTTTCTGCGAAGTTCTGCTTCGCACCGTGCTGGCGTCTGTTCTGCCAACCCGGTTTGGAATTTCGACTGCGTCTAGTTTCCGTAACAACACTTTGCTGACTAACAACCAACTAGTGACTGCCTTACTTCTCCTTCGGCTGATCCGATCCGTTCTCCAGATCTTCGGGCCGACGGTTGAATCTGTTCATCGCAGCGCTGACCCCTTCGGTCAACACCGCTTCGACAGCGTCTTCTACTCTGTCGAGTACTTCATCCAGCACTACAAGCTCCTGCTTGCGAAACTGCGACAGCAAATAATCTCTGCCGCCAGCCTTGATCTCTCTGCCATCCTCAAGCGCCGGCTTCCCGACACCGATGCGGATGCGCAACCACTCTTCCGTGCCAAGCGCACCGGAGATCGACTTTACTCCGTTGTGCCCGTTTGCCCTGCCATTCGCGCTGATGCGTAGTCTGCCCAGCGGAAATGCCAGCTCGTCATAGAGGACGATCAGGTCCTCCGACGGGATTGCAATCTCGAGCTCCTGAACCAGCGCAGCTACCGAAAGCCCGCTCAGATTCATGTAGGTCTCAGGTTTGGCCAGCAGAACTTCGTGTCCTGCGAGCCTCGCCTTTGCCGTGAGAGCCCGTCCCCGGCGATTGGAGAGGACCACGCCGCAGTCGTCCGCGATGCGATCCACTGCGAGAAAGCCTGCGTTGTGCGGCGTGAACTGATACTCGATACCGGGGTTGCCGAGACCGACAATCAACTTCACGCTTTGTTTCCCTTTCCAGCAAACTCAGGCGGCCCGCAGATCCAAAGGAATCAGCAGGCCGCGCAAAACTACTTCTTCTTCGCGTCCTTGGCATCGGCAGCAGGAGCAGCAGCAGGAGCGGCTGCATCTGTCTTGCCCTTCTTGGCAACTTCCGGCTCGGCCGGAGCGGCAACCACTGCGTCGACTGCCACAACCTCTTCCTTGATGATCGTGACGTGCGCAACCGTCGCATGCTCTTCGGCGAGGAACTTGAGGCTACCCGAGTGCGGCAGATCGGAGACGTGGATGAGGCCGTGCAACTCGAGGCCGGAGACGTCCACATCGAGGTGGCTCGGAATATCGTTTGGCAAGCACTCAACTTCGACTTCGCGCATGACGTGCTCGAGAATGCCGCCCTGCGACTTGACGCCGACAGGAACGCCAACCAACTGGATCGGCACGGAAACGATCATCATCTTGTCCATCGCGATGCGCTTCAGATCGATGTGCAACAGGTTCCCCTTGATCGGCTCATGCTGCCAGTCGACGATCATGGCCTTGACGACGGCGGAACCCTCGACGTTCAGATCGAAGATGGTGTTGTGACCGGAGTCGGAGTGGAGAATTTTGGTGATGACCTTGGGGTCGACCGCAACGGCGACGGCGTCCTGTCCGGCGCCGTAGACGACCGCGGGAATCTTGCCGGCGACACGAACGCGACGAGCGGCGTTCTTGTTGAACTTGCCCTCGCGGGGCGTTGCGACGACTGCTTCCATAGTGGATGATGCCATGATGAATCTTCCTTTCGGGCACAGAGTTGAGCTCCGCTCCCTTTGTCTCTTGATGCCAAGCTGCTTGGGTTAATCCAAGCCGCCCTGTTTCATACCGCGATCCAGTGCTACAGCTGCTTCAGTTGAACAGCGTACTGACGCTGGTCTCCATGTGAATACTCTCGATGGCGCGGCCCAGGAGCCCCGCAATCGAAAGCACTTTAATCTTCTCCACCTTCAGCGCGTCTTCACGCAGAGGGATGGTATTGGTCACGATCAACTGCTGCAATCGTGAGGCCGCGATACGCTCGACCGCCGGGCCCGAGAGCACCGGATGTGTCGCACACGCATAAACTTTTCCCGCGCCCTCGGCCAGCAGCGCATCCACCGTCTTGACCAAAGTTCCGGCGGTGTCGATGATGTCGTCGAGGATCAAGCACGTCCGGCCCTGTACATCGCCGATCACGTTCATCACCTCGGTGACATTGATGTCGGTCCGCCGCTTGTCGACGATGGCCAACGGTACATCCAGCTTCTTGGCGAAGAATCTCGCCCTCTCCACTCCCCCGCATCTGGCGAGACTACCGTCAGATTGGGCAGGTCAAGCTCCCGGAAGTAGCTCACCAGCACCGGGCTGGCAAACAGGTGGTCTACCGGAATATTGAAAAATCCCTGAATCTGGGCTGCATGCAGATCGACCAGCAGAGCGCGGTTTGCACCGGCGGTGGTCAGAAGATCGGCAACCAGCTTCGACGTAATCGCAACGCGCGGACGGTCTTTTCTGTCCTGCCGGGCGTAGCCGTAGTAGGGAATGACAACCGTGATTCGTCCGGCTGAGGCGCGCTTGAGCGCATCCATCATGATCAGCAGTTCGACAAGATGCTGATCGACCGGGAAACACGTAGGCTGCACGAGAAAGACGTCCGCACCGCGAACGTTCTCAAGCAGCTGAAAATGAACCTCGCCGTCGGAGAATCTCTGCAACCGGGTCTCGCCCAGCGGCACACCGACGAACTTGCAGATCTCCTCGGCCAGAGGCTTATTGGACGATCCGCAAAAAATCTTGATGCGCTTGTCATCTGCCAGCCGGCCGGAGCGCTTTTTTCCGGAGCTGGACCCTCTGGCGGTAATCGTGTTGCCGGAGGGGAAGTCGGTCCCTGGGGACCTTTTGGTTGTCCGCCTTGCGAAGAAGGCGCCAGCGCAGGCTGAGAGATTGTTTCTGTCTCTTCAGCCTGCTCTGAAATAGGGGAAAGAACCGCAGTCGTGTTTCGGTCGTTCACGTGAAACCCTCCGAGGCTGGTTGACCTTGAATGTTCCTGCTGCACTGTCTTGCGAAGCCTTGTTGCGGCTCCGTTACTTCTTCTGAAATCCTTGTTGCGGACTACTCAAAAAAACTAAAAGACTTCGGTTCTTCAAACTTCGTACTTCTTTCTCCGCGCTGTTCTCCGCGGAGTCCAAATCGTCTTCATCCTGCGGCAAGTTGTTGCTGCCGCCTGGGATCCCTAAGACTCCCTAATCTGTCCTGTCGCATCTGGCGTCGACTGTTTGGTTGGGCGACTAGGATTCGAACCTAGACAAAGTGCTCCAAAGGCACTTGACCTACCGTTAGTCGATCGCCCAGTACATCGCCGGATGCAGTTTGATTTTACTCGACCGGCGAGGTCACTCCGCGAACATTCTGTCCCAGTACTCCGACCGGGGCAAGGTCTCCGTCACGAAGACCTGTACCGCAATCCCCGCTTCAGCCGAAGCCGCGGCGGACTGGACGCGCTGTTGAGCAGCCTTGGCATCCCGATCGGACCGGTAAAGTCCAAACAGAGCAGAGCCAGAACCTGATAGAGCCGCGTAAATCGCAGGGCGATCTACATCAGAACTACCCAAATCACTACCCATCAATTGACGCTTGGTTATTCGCAAGGAGGGATACTGAGGAAAGACGACCTCTTCAAAGTCATTCTGAAGACCATCGCTTCCAATCCCGGTGCGGACAAGCGCGAGAAGGGTATTCTCGGCCAGATCGTTCCTCGCGTCAGCCTGATTCTCACCAGGCAAATCCCGTTTTTTCCCGGGACTAAGATCGCGAACGATACCGGAGGTGCCGGGCCTACTATCTTCTTTCTTTCCGGTCAGGCTGACGCCTGTTGGGGCAGAGAGGGATGAGTAAGCAAGACTCAACTCCTGTAGCTTATCAATTTGGGGTCTGGACGTCAACCCAAGGGCTCGCGTCACCCCGTGGCCCTCTCCCAACTCGCCCTCCGCGGACTCGCTAACCAGCCCATCATCAGCGCTATGCGGATTCGATTCTTCCGCCCGCGGTAGAGACTTGCCACTTAAGCTGACCGCTTCCGCCGCTCGCCGTCTATCCCACTCTTTGAACGCTGCAGGCGTGGAAACCCCCACCGAAGGAACCGCCACGACGCACCAGGTCTTTGGGAGGTCCGGCATGGGCACCACCTGCTCTCCTCTTCCGAGCCCGAGAACGGCGCCACCTAACAGAAACAAAGGCACATCCGACCCAATCTCGGCTGCGAGCTTCAGCCTCTCGACCCCCGGCAGAGCTTCACCAAGCTCCCGCTCCAGCGCCAGCAGTGCTGCCGCCGCATTGGCTGAGCCCGCTCCCATCCCTCCCTGAACCGGCAGTCTCTTCTCTATATTGATCTCGACCTCTGCGGCTACTCCCAACCGTGCCAGTGCACGTTCCACCATCCGCCAGGCCGTGTTCCGCCCATCGCGGGGAACAAACGGATGATTGGTCGTCAGCGAGATCCTGGTCGAAGATCCGCGTTTAGCCCTAACCGAAACCAGATCATGCAGATCGAGCGTCTGGTACAACGTCGTGAGGCCATGAAATCCATCGGGCCGGACCGGTCCAATCGCGAGCCCCAGATTGATCTTCGAATAGGAACGAACACGTGTAGACATGACCTCTGATTCTACCCAACCGCAAGAGCGAAGAATCCGCCTCCTTTCAGCCCGCAACCTCGGATTCCGGCAGCAACTATTTCGGACGCCCTTGATCTCGAACCAGCTATGCTGATCTCAGCACCCATCCACAAACTTTCTGGAGCCCTGAATGCCCGCTGGCACCCGCGTCTTCGCAGCTACTGTCGGACTCGCACTCCTCGCAAACTCGCTTGTCGCGCAGACAGGCGGTCCAGCCTCCGAAGAGCCGGTTCGCGCGAAGCATGCCATGGTCGTCACGATTCACCATGACGCTACCGATGCCGGCATCGCCATTCTCAAGCAGGGCGGTAACGCGATCGACGCAGCCGTAGCCGTCGCCTTCACGCTCGCCGTGGTTTATCCGCAGGCGGGCAATCTCGAGGGCGGCGGTTTCATGCTGATCCGGACAAAGCACGGTCAAACCCACTTCCTCGACTATCGCGAAAAGGCTCCCGCGGCTGCGACCCGCGACATGTATCTGGACGAACAGAAGAACGTCGTTCCCGGCCTCTCTACAGTTGGTTACAAGGCCTCGTGCGTCCCCGGTACCGTCGCCGGACTCGTCTATGCGCAGAGCCACTTCGGCAAGCTGACCCTTCACCAAGACATGGCGCCAGCCATCCACCTCGCCACAGACGGGTACGTTCTCTCCGCGGAAGAGGCGCAGAACCTTCACAGCAAGATGCTCACTCGTTTCCCGACCTCCGCGCACATCTTCCAGCGCGATGGCGATTTCTATAAAGAAGGCGATACCTTCAAACAGCCTTTGCTCGCCGCAACACTCACGCGCATCGCGGCGAATCCGGACGACTTCTACAAGGGCGAGATGGCAAGACAGATAGCCTCGTTTGAACAGGCTGGCGGTGGTCTTATCACTGCTGCCGATCTCGCGGGTTACGAGGTGAAGGATCGGGAGCCGGTAAAAGGTGCCTACCACGGTTACAAAATAATCACTGCGCCTCCGCCCTCATCCGGTGGCATCGTTCTGTTGGAGATTCTCAACATACTCTCGACCTACAATCTGCCCAAGCTAGGTCCGGACCGGTCGGCACCCCAGGTTCACATCATCACCGAAGCCTTTCGCAGAGCATACATGGACCGCGCCGACTATCTCGGCGATCCTGACTTTACGCCGCAGCCGCTGAAAGAGATGTCGAACGCTGCCTACGCGGCTGCGTGGCGAAGCTCCATTCAACCCGCGTCGCCGACGCCGTCCAAGGATCTGGTTCGGCCTGCGGGCTTTATGCCGGCTCCTCCACAGCTTCAGCCTGCCGCGCACGAATCCACCCAGACCACCCACTTCTCCATCATCGATGCCGAAGGCAATACCGTCTCCAACACCTATACGCTCAACGGCACCTTTGGATCGGGAGTTACGGTGGAGGGTCTCGGCTTCTTGATGAATAACGAGATGGACGACTTCGCCTCCAAGATGGGAGTGCCGAATATGTATGGCCTCATTCAAGGTCCCGCTAACTCCATTGCTCCAGGCAAACGCCCGCTCTCAGCGATGACTCCAACTATCGTCACGACGAAGGGTGGTCTCTTCCGCCGCGCGAGAGTGGCCTACGTTCTGGGTACTCCAGGCGGTTCGACCATCATTACCACCGTGGCAAATGATCTGCTTAGTTGCGTCGACAATGGCCTGAACATTCAGCAAGCTGCCGATGCGCCGCGCTTTCATCATCAGTATCTGCCGGATCGTCTCGACCTCGAAAAGAAGTTCTCTCCAGATGTAGCTGAACAACTCAAGGCTATGGGATATAACGTAAACCGCCTTGCCATCGCCGATGAGCACAACCCCGGCACCTGGGGCGATAGCGAGCTCATTGCTGTCGATCCAAAGACCCATGAGCTACTCGGTGGCCATGATAACCGTCGCGACTACGGTAAAGCTGCGGGCTATTGAGGAGCGGTTGCCGACGGCAAACACTCCCTCTCTTCAACTGTGTCTTAGTTGCCATCAACCGAAAAGTTGTAGCTTCCTGAGCCGATCTCACGCGCCACGGATCCATCTTTGTAAGGTGTGGTGATATGTTCTCCGTCCTGCTTTGCGATGCTTGTCGGCGTTGCTGGGAGGACGACGGTGGCCGTTGTATTCGCTGGTATTTTGACGTTCAACTGAAGCTGGCCATCTGGCTTCTTCGTCCAATCTGTCACGATCGTTCCATACACGGAATCGTACTCGGTGTGCATGTGCGATAAACCCGGCTCCACATGCGGGCTGACGAGAACATGGTGGAAGCCTGGCATCGCGGGATCTGCGTCGATACCACCCACGCGCCGAAAGACCCATGCCATGACGGAACCAAACGCGTAGTGGTTATAGGAGTTCATCGCAGGGTCGCCGGTGTCTCCATTCCAGCGCTCCCACCACGTCGTTGCGCCCTTATCGACCATGTATCCCCAGGAGGGATAGGTGGTTGTCAAAAGCAGGTTGTACGCTACGTCGGAGCGGCCTTGCGCTTCGAGCACGGAGAGCAGGAACGGCGTGCCGAGGAAACCCGTCGTCAGGTGAGTCTGGTGAGCCTGAATGTCGCGTACTAAGCGATCTGTCATCGACTTCTCCATCGCTTTCGGAGCGAGTCCTGCATACATTGTCAAAACATACGATGTCTGCGTGTCGCCTGCGACCGAGCCGTCGGCGTGTAGGTATTTCTGCTGGTACGCGGCCTCGATGCGAGAGATCAGTGTTGCGTACTTGTCCGCGTCTGCGGTCCGACCTAGTGCGGTGGCCATCGTCTGCATCTGGCGCGCGATGATGACCCAATAGGCCGTCGCGACGAGGTCAGACGGAGTATGCGGATCGGGCGCGAGCCAGTCGGCAAAGTTCGCTCCCAGCTCCTTCTCGCGAACGTAGTTCGGATTCGCGTGCAGGATAAAGTCCATCCACCGCTCCATGTCCGGCCAACTTCGCTCGATCACGGAAGAGTCTCCATATTGCAGCCACGTCGCGTACGGAACCAGCACGCCCGCGTCGCCCCAACCGGGAGCACCGGGATGTCCGTCCCTTCCTGCAAAAGATTCGGCGAGATGTTGGAGAAGGCGCCGTCTGGACTTTGCGCATCGATAACATCGAGCATGAACTTGTGCGAGAAGGCGTCGATGTCGAAGTTGTATGAGCCTGTGCGCCAGAACGCACCAGCGTCGCCCATCCAACCCATGCGTTCGTCGCGCTGCGGACAGTCGGTGGGGATCGAGACAAAGTTGCCGCGCTGTCCCCACAGCCCGAGCTCGCTCATCTTGTTCAGCAGCGTGCTGGAGCTCTCAAAACGGATCGCTGGTGAAGCGGGAAGGCTGTTGAGCACCTGACCTTGCAACGCCGACAAGGGAGGCTTGCCGCCGTAGCCGGACACCTGCACGTAACGAAAGCCATGAAAGGTGAAGACCGGAGTCCACTCCTCGTCTCCATGACCGCTTAGGGTGTAGTAGTCGGTTGCATCGGCGTCGCGCAGATTTTCTGTGTAGACGGTGCCGTCGGGATTCAGTCGTTCCGCAAAGCGAAGCTTCACAGTAGTTCCCCGCGCCCCGTGCACATGGAGGCGCGCCACGCCGACCATGTTCTGGCCCATGTCGAAGACTGCGTCCTGCGTCTTGCCCGAACCGACCATACTGACGGCGACCGGCGAGACCGTCTGCGCGGGCTGCACCGGTGTATCCGGCTGTGCAGTGACGAGTAGGCCAGTGTTCGCGTCATCGACAACCACCGGCGTCCAGTGAGCGGCGTTGGGAGACGAGGACGTGTTCCATCCCGGAACGTCAAGCCGCGCGTCGTAGGCTTCTCCGCCATAGATCTCCGAAGAGACAATCGGCGAAGCAGCCGTCTCCCAGCTGGAGTCCGTCGCGATGACCTGATGAGTGCCGTCGGCGAAGGTCAGCTCGAGCTGCGCGCGCAGACGATCCGGACCGGGAAACAGGCGCGAGCCCGACCACAGGAGCGGACTGCCGTGCCATCCCGCCCCAAGGATTGCCGCGAGCGTGTTACGCCCTGGCACCAGCAAAGAGGTGACGTCGTAGGTTTGATACAGGACGCGCTTTCGATAGTCCGTAAACCCTGGGGTGAGCCTGAATTTGCTCACTTCTTTTCCATTCAAATAACTTTGATAGCTGCCCAGCGCAGTTACATAGAGACGAGCTGAGACCACCTTGCGAGGCGGGGTGAACTGCTTTCGGAGCAGAGCGGTGCTCGACTCGATCACCGTGGGATTCTGTCCTCGCGATTCGCGATCGGTTCCGACGCCGAAGTTAAGATCCGCAAACGCACCGAGCTTTTTCGCAGGAGACCACTCTGTCGCGTCAGCCGGCTTGATCGAACGAGCCTGCCACGCGTCACCGCTTTCAATCCAGCGTGCCTTGCCCGCATCATCGGTCAACTTCAAAGCAGCGGCTAAGGCAACGCGATAGGTCTTACTGGATTCGTTGGATCTGGGGGTCTCCACTTGGACGACGATGTCGTTGTCTCCGACGTGGAGTTGGTCGCGAATATCTTCGCGGTCGAATGCTCCCCATTGATCCTTATGCCCTGTAACTGTGCCGTTGACCTTCGTGGTAAAGATGCCGCCGGCCAGAAGGTGAAGACTGGCTGAGCTGGGAACTTTGTCCAGATGGAGGTTGTACCGGAACTCCGCCTCCGTGCCCTGTGGGACACGCTCGGAGTCGCCTTCCGGTAGCCAGATCCACGAGGTCGTCTTCAACACCTCCGCCTCTACGTGATTGTCGCGCCGAATCCACTGAGCCTTCCAGTCGGAGGGTTGAAGCAGGCCCATCTCCCACCATGCGACCTCGGACGACCGCTCCTCTTTTTCCTGGGCATCCCAGGTTTGAACGGCCCAGTAGCAGCGCTGATGAGACGTCAACACTGGTCCGGCATACGCCACATTCACAGACTCTGAAGACATCTGCTTCCCGCTGTCCCAGACGTCGCCGTGCCCTTGGCGCAGCGTGGCGGGTGAGTTGGCAACAAGAATGCGGTACGCCGACTGGCTCCAGTTGCGTGTGGTTGCATCGCTCTGCCAGGACAGCGTGGGGTGCGCCGAATCGATGCCCAGCGGATCGATACGCTGATCCACGCGAAGATGGACCGGTACAGCAGACGCTGTCGCAGCACAAAGAGATAAGGCCGCTACGAACGAAGCACGCTGCGCCGGTAAGGCGAACAGAGGGATTGCGAGGCGCAGGATTTTCATGAATTGACTGTCCAGGACACTTTGGGTTGCATACAGAATTAGATAACGGCTTCGCATCATTTGCCTAACGAGCGCTGCGACAGACTGCCGATCTGCAGCAGTCTGTCCAGACTCATCACGCCATCGCAGTGACCTGTGGGTAGCAAGTAAACTCTTCTTCCGATATCTTCCAGTACGGCACAAACTTTTGACCGTCGTTGCCTCGAACAGTGAAGTGAAGCGGTGAGCCATCGACAGGCTCCAGATGGTTCGCTAGATGCTCGGCTTCGTGGCCCTTGTCCACAGTGAGACTGGCGGTCGGAGATCCGACAGCAGCCAGCAGAATAGGACCGTACTCGACCGAGTATCTTTTCTTCCCCGCAATCTGGTCGTCCCCGTTGTAACGGCGTACTCGAATCTCCGCGGGAAGCACAAATTCGATGACGTCTCCGTCGCTCCACTTACGATTGAGCGCAAGGTAGGTGCCCGGTTTGCCCGAGCCCGCTGCTTTACCGTTGACCGAAACCGCCATCTCCTTCGCCGCCCAGGATGGAACGCGGATCCTGAGATTGGCCTGTGTCGGCGCCGATACCTTCACTGCGCCACTCACGTGCGTGTCATAGGGGAAGCGAGTCTTCATCTTCAACTCCATCGGCTGACCTGCCTGCTGCCAACGAATCGTAGAGGGCTCGTAGAGGTTCACATAGATTCCATCGGGGGCGATGGAGTAGATGTGCTCCGGCAGCGTCCCAAGCAGCCTGGTTCCCTGTCCCTCGCAACACGTATTCTCGTGGGTGGATTTCTCTTTCTTGCCTTCCATGATCGTGTGATAACGAAGACCTGCGCCGCCGTCCTGGTTCGCCATGCCGACGTTGTAGATCGACTTCTCGATCTCGGTGGCATAGCGCTCCTCATCGGGATTCAGCAATTGAAAACGCTGGCTCAAGAAGACCCAGAAGCTACTGCCGCAAAGCTCTCCCAGTTTTTGGTGGAGATAATTGCTGTTGGGCGGATCCTTCTCGAACTCGATGATGGAGATGCTTCCGCCGGCCTGCTGCCAGTGTGCGCGATAGAGCTCCCATGCTCCGAGAACTCCGTCTCGATAGCGCACGTCGCCGGTGGCGAGATACATATCCAGATACGCTTCGAGATTGGTCAGCAGATAGCAGTGCGGGCGGTCATACGGATACTGCCACACCTGCTCCTTCTCCTGCTTCGCCAAACCCTCCATCCAGCCGTCTTCCTGGTAGTAGCGCTGAATTACCTGCGCGTCGGCAGGCTTTCCAACCGGACTTGTGCACATGCGGGTGTTCGCGACCATCCCCTGGCCGCCTTGAATCGCACCGCGCAACATGTCCGGCAGGAACGGCTGCTGATTGAACCAGTCGTAGTATCCGCGCAGCATCGGTAAAGCCTTGGGGTTACCGCCGTATGCGGCTTCGAGCAGTCCGTGGGTAAGCCATGCGCGAGTGTAGGCTGCGCGCTCCGAGTAAAAGATCGTGTCTTCCGGGTACGCCATGATGTATCCGTTCGGCTGACGGCACTCTTCAATACCATCGACCACAACATTCAGGCGGCGGTGCAGCTCGGGATCGTCAATCCAACGCAGCGTGTTGCCGGCGCCCATCAGGAAACGTCCGGCGTTCGAGCCCGCAAGATCTTCCTCCCAGAAGACCTGCGAACCGGTCGGTTTGAAGTTTTTGATCTTGCCTGTTCTCTCGTAGAACTGACGCAGAAGATCGTCCGTCGTGTACGAGTTCAGCAGATACTGAATGTTGTTTTGCATCGCCTCCTGAAAGACGCCTCCCTCCAGAGTCACTCCCGTCTTCGGCGCTTCGGCTTTGTACTTCGCCGGCTTCCAGCTTGCGGGGTCTGTCACCGCGTGTGGATTGTCGACGCGGATTCCCTCTCCGTCCTGCCGGGGTGGCCGCGTGAGTTGCGCTAGAAGGTCGCTGTTTCCATACTTCTCATCCGCCGTCACCTTGCAACCCACGGCAACATCGTGGCCGCCGGAGATAATGGCCATCTTCGCAACCATCAGCGTGTAGTCGGGGCTGTCCTGGGGCTCTTTGCCTAGCGGGGTGCTGTCTGTAGCGACCGCTTTTACAGGCCGAAGCCGCGTTGCCGTCAACCGCACATACCGGCCATTAACATCGTGCGCCGCGTACTGTGTAATGTTGTCTTTCAGATCCGGAAAGTCGGATTGCGTGAAGTCCGCGATGGTCTCAACTTTTCCGAAGTTCGCATCGTCGGAGGCTTCCAGCCGGAATCGCAGAGGAACCCCTCGCCTCCGTAGTATTGGTCGCGGCCCGGATACATCCGCTCGGAGGCAGGGAATAACTGAATCGCAGAGATTGGAATACTTTTTTCAGATCCACCTGAACCCAGGTAGTCACATCGGGTGTTGCAACTACTTTCGAACGATAGGCGCGATAGTTAGTAGCCGGCGTCGCGGCCATTCTGATTCCGGTCAGGTAAGGTGCCATCTCCTTTTCGTTCGCCTGGGCCAGCAGAGCGATCGGCTTCATCGCTCCAATGACGGCAAACCCTGCGCTCGCGTAGGTTGAGTCCAACAGAAACTTACGTCGTGTTACAGCCATCACCAGTCTCCCGTGTCCCGCTTCCATAAGAGGAAGTAATTTTCGTCGAGCAATCCTAAGCTGTGAGGGGGCGTAAGGAAAACCATCGCCCCTCGTGGTTAATCGGTTCAATTGCTAAAACGCGTAACGCAAAGCGAGTTGCAGCACTCGCTGACCTACAGTTTCCTGAGTAAGCAGGCCGGCAGCGGGGTTGGTGATGCTGGTGCTGCCGGTAGAGAAGTTGGGGTGATTGAAGACGCTGAACGCCTCCGCACGGAACTGGAGTTGCTGCCGCTCGGTGATCGCAAACGCCTTCTGAAGGCTCAGGTTCGTCGTGTCGATGCCAGGCTGATGCGGTCCGCTTCTGGCTGTTCCGTACTGACCGGTTGCGGGCTGCACATAGCAGGACGGATCGAAGAACTGCAGACGGGGATGTCCCGTAGGAGGATTCCCCGCGCAGATCCTGTTTGCGTACACACTATGCACCGAACTGGTATCCGCGTTGTTGTTGGCCGTGATCTGGATCGGCTGGCCGGTGGCAAACTGTTGAACTCCAGAGAGCTGCCAGCCGCCGATGATCTCGCGGTTGATCAGGTTATTGGAGTTCAGAAACTTCTTTCCGGGACCGAAGGGCAACTCATACACCGCGCTGATAATGAGATTCTGCGTGCGGTTGAAGCCAGCAGGACCATAGGTGAGCCCTGGGTTATAGAGATCTTGAATGTCCGCATTATCGCCGTCCAGGATGTCCATCGCCTTGGAGTAGGTATAAGCCCCAAGGAACTGCAGACCGTTGGTGTAAGTTCGTTCCACCTTGACTGCGAGTGCGTTGTAGTTTGCCGAGACCGCGTTGAGTTGGCCGTCTGTGGTTCCGACGTGTGCATTCGGTCTCAGGTCGAGGATGCCGCTCGTGTTTCCAGGTGTCAGTCCAAATGGCTGGTTGAGATCGGCACGCGCGGACTGATGCCGAGTGGCGTTCCCAATATAGCCGATGGTTAACAGAGTGTTGTTGCTGAGTGACCGTTGGATATTGAGATTCCAGTCCTGAACCGATGTGTCTTTCAGGGTTTTGGTAAGTGTGTAGTTCTGCTGTCCGGCCAGCGATGGATTAGGAACAAAGAGGTCCTGGATATCCACGGGCCCCGCTATGTTGAAGGAATAAGACTGATTCACGAAGTTCGGCGAATAGAGCAATTGGAACTGCAGATTGTTGTAAAGAATTGGCGCGTAGTATATTCCATAACCAGCGCGCACGACGGTACGGTCGTTCACCTGATAGGAGAGGCCAAACCGTGGCGCCCAGTCGTTGTAGTTCGTCTTCCACGTGCCGGGAATGACCCGGTTCGACGCGACATCGAATTGGCCGCCGTGTCCGTTCTTGTCGTTCGGTGGATTGTCGAAGTCATATCGCAGGCCAATGTTGAGGGTCAGCCGAGGCAGCGCCTTCCAGTCATCCTGCACATAACCTGAAACGTCCGTGCCTCGAAAAGCGCCCACTGTCACGCCGTTGGCAGCATTGGCGGTTCGAGGGAATCCGAGTTCGAGATCAGCCAGCGAGTTGCCCTGATCGGTAGCGCTGCGCACACCGCCAACGTAAGCCGAGGTCGAACTGCCGTCGAAGTTGTAGATGCCGTTGTTGCCGACGACCCAGTTGCCATCAAACTGTGTCCTGACGTAATCGCCGCCGAACACGAAGGTATGGTTGCCTAGCTTCCAGCTCACTTCGTCGGTGTACTGGAAGCGATTCTGAATTGCACCCTGAGGAGAGTAAGGATCTCCCAACGAGGTGTAGTTGCCGGTGTTGAGGTTGATCGCGGGAGGCGTCCATTGGGAAGGCTGAGGATTAACGTTCGCCAGGCCATACTGCGCCGCATAGTTGAGAGCTCCTTCGCCCTGCTGCGTGCGGAATAGATTACTGCGGTTGTAGCCAATCTTGAAGACGTTCACTACGTTCGCGTTGAATACATGTGTCTCCGCAAGGGAGATATTCGTTCCTTTGAGCGCGTCGAATATACCAAAGAGGCCTGGCGTAATGCTGTCGTTACCGAACTGGCTCTCCAGCCTTGCTACCGTGCCGAACAACAAATCTCGTTGCGAGATGTTGTAGTCGACACGGCCAAGGTACTCGTCGTAGTTACTGATCTGCGGCAGATTCACAACGTAGTTGACGTTGTTCGCATCGAGTGTTGTGTTGGGTTTGGGATAGTTCTTCAACCACTGCTGGGCAAACGGACTAATCGCAGTGAGCTTATTTCCCGCAAAAGGCTGGCTCGTTCCTGTCGTGGGATCGTAGGTTGAAGGATCGTAGAGGGTAATTCCGTCTGCCGAGAAGTCTCCGTTGCGCTCCGCGTCCGTTGGAACTCGGTCGCGGTTGACGTTCGCCGTGTGGCTCCGCAGACCCGAATAGTCAAAGAAGGCAAACAGCTTGTTCCTCCAGAGTGGAGCGCCGATATTGCCTCCAAACTGGTTATAGCGTTTCGCAGGCTTCGTCGTAGCGAACCAGTTCTTGGCATCGAAGTCATCATTCTGGAGAAAGTCGTACGCCGTTCCGTGAATCTGGTTCGAGCCGCTCTTGGTGATGACGTTGATGATCGACGGCTGGCTGAAGCGCGCAGGAGCGCCGTTCAGGATCGTCGTGACCTCCTGGCTCGCTTCAACCGACGAAAGGATATTCACCGTCTGCGTCAGCAGGTTTGTGTTGTCGACGCCGTCCTGAAGAAATGCCGTGTGAGCGTTACCAAGCCCCGAGATGATGACCGAATTTGCGGTCTGCCCGTAGAAGCCTTCGTCTCCACCATCAACTCCAACATCGGTTCCCGCCTGCGAAGCCGGCCCGAGCGTCGCAACGTTCAGGATGCTTCGGCTGTTGTTCGGCAGGTTGACCAACTGCGTCGGCGAGACGGTGGTCACTAACTCGTGGTTATCCGTCTGCAAACTCACGGAGCCGGACTCGGAGGTAACCGTCACCTCCTGCTGCACATTGCCCACAGAGAGTTGCAGGTTGGCGGTTGCGCCATTCGTGGTCACGTCCACGGTCGTCACCAGGTGTTTGAACCCGGGTGCCGTAGCCGAAACGGTGTAAGGCCCCACCGTAAGGGAAGGCACGTTGAAATAACCATTTTGATCTGTCGTGACGCTTCGCGTCGTGGACGTTCTGGCGTTTTTGATCTCGATCTGACAATTAGGAACCACAGCCTCTGCGCTGTCGCGAATCGTTCCTGAGAGGGAGCCGAGATCGGTCTGGGCAAACGTTACCCTCAGCGGACCTATGCCTGCGACGACCAGCAGTACGACTAAGGTTTGGAGCGCCCGAGAGAGTCTGGTCTTCCGAAAACCGCTTGACCGGTTGAAGTCCTTGCGATGCGTTCCGCCGTTATCTATCGGCTCTGAAGGAGCGTTGGTTTTGCTTAGGTGTGCCATGCGAGATTCCGCCTCCCTGTAACGCCCGCAAGTCGAACAGAGGCGTCAACCGATTGTCAAGGGGAAAATTATTTCAATTGGAAAATAACCTTAAAATTTTGCCGTCTGGATGCACCTAGAAAAACAGCCTTTCCGCAGAACAAAACGGCCTAACCACGGGCATGGAATCTGTTACCTCGACGGCGAAGTCGAGAAGATTTCCAACTGGGGAATCAGAGAACAAGCACGGACGCCACAGCCGCCCAACAGAAGCAAAGGTGCGGGCTTTGAAGGGCGACTGTGGATGCGAGATCTGGATAAAACATCCCTCCTCCCGGAACCCCTCGGTTGCGCGTCGCCAGCCTCAAAATGAACCTGGAACTGCGCGATTCCCCAGCTTCCCCATAGCCAGCAAACATATGCGGCTCAGCCTGCATCTTCCTATCCAGGAGTAGCCATTCATTCCGTTAGCGGTATTTCGAGCGCGGCCTGTCGGACTACTATAGGTACGAAAGCTAGTCTGAAGATCTGAGTGATATGAAACCTATCGAAGGCCGTAAGCGAGTCGTTATTGAAGAGGTCAACCCACAAGTCGATTGTGGACGCTATCCAACCAAGCGGATTCTGGGTGACACCGTCACCGTAACCGCAGCTGTATTTGGCGATGGCCACGACCATGTCACAGGACGTTTGCTCTACCGCCCCTCGAGCGAGAAGGACTGGCAATCCACTCCGCTCTCCCCGCTTACCAATGATCTTTGGTCCGCCAGCTTCATCGTAGATGCGCTGGGCGATTGGCTCTACACCCTCGAGGCATGGGTTGACCACTTCGACACGTGGTCTGCCGATCTAGAAAAACGGCTGGCCGCGCAGCCCGGTCAGCCTGGCATGAGTCCTTCGGCCGAATCACAGGATATCCCGCTCGCGTTGCGTTCCGGCGCCCTCCTGCTGGAACAGGCCGCGGCGCGCGCCAACGGGCCCGATAGCAAACGTCTAGCGAATGAGGCTGCGCGTCTCCTTAAACTGGCGGAGGCAAAGTCTGAAACCTACGACAATCCTTTGACGGACGAGATCGTCGCGCTCGTCGCACAATACCCTGATCTCACGCTGGCGACCCGCTATCCGCAGGATCTGCACCTGTGGGTTGACCGCGAACGGGCGCGCTACTCGACATGGTATGAGCTTTTCCCCCGATCCACCTCGCCCGACCCTGCGCGGCACGGCACATTCGCCGACGTACAAGCGCTTCTGCCAACCATCGCCGCGATGGGCTTCGATGTGCTCTATCTGCCGCCGATTCATCCCATCGGCAAAGCGTTTCGCAAAGGCCCGAACAACAATGTCACCTCGATGGAGAACGATCCTGGCAGCCCCTGGGCGATTGGTGCAAAAGAGGGCGGCCACAAATCCATCCTCGCTGCACTGGGCACCCTACGAGACTTCGACGCTCTCGTCGCCGCAACCCGCGAACATGGGATGGAGATGGCTCTCGACATTGCCTTCCAATGTTCCCCCGATCATCCCTGGGTCGCCGAGCATCCCGACTGGTTCAATAGCCGCCCCGACGGCTCCATCCAATACGCGGAGAATCCCCCAAAAAATACCAGGACATCTACCCGCTCAACTTCGAATCGCTCGATTGGCGCGGTCTGTGGGAGGCTCTGCGCGATGTCTTCACCTATTGGATCAAGCGCGACATCAAGATCTTCCGTGTCGACAATCCCCACACGAAGGCACTCTCTTTCTGGGAGTGGTGCATCGGCGAAATCCATAAAAAATATCCCGATGTGATCTTTCTCGCCGAGGCCTTCACGCGCCCGCACGTTATGTACTCGCTGGCCAAGGCTGGCTTTAGCCAGTCCTATACCTACTTCACCTGGCGGAACACGAAGGACGAGCTGCGGGAGTACTTCGAGGAGATCACCAAGCCGCCCGTGACGGACTTCTTTCATCCGAACCTCTGGCCCAACACACCCGACATCCTGCACGCCACACTTCAAAACGGTGGGCGTCCCGCTTTCATGCAGCGCCTGATCCTCGCGGCAACACTTGGCGCAAACTACGGCATGTACGGCCCCGCCTACGAACTCGGCGAGAACCTCCCCGCCAAACCGGGCAGCGAAGAATATCTCAACAGCGAGAAGTACGAGATCCGTCGATGGGACTGCAGCGCGAGCACAAGCCTCGCACCGCTTATCACGAAGGTCAATCAGATCCGCCACGCCAACCCCGCACTCCAAAGCGACGGCTCGCTTCACTTCCACAACGTGGATAACTCCAACATCCTCTGCTACAGCAAATGGAGTGGGCAGAATCAGATTCTAGTTGCCATCAATCTCGATCCAACGCAGGAGCAGGCAGGATGGATCGATCTCGACCTCAAGGAGCTGGCGATCCCGCACAACGAAACTTTTGACATAGAAGATCTGCTTACTGGCGTGCATTATCAATGGCACGATCGCAGCAACTACGTCGCTCTGCGCCCGGACGTGATGCCCGCGCACATCTTCCGTCTACTCCGCAGATCAAACGTCGAGACCACGCAGACTCCGTAAGCAAAACATTCACCACATAGCTCCGCACGAGGACGAAGAGTGAAAAAGTCTCCAGCGCTACCGATCCCCTTTGGTACAAGGACGCGATCATCTACGAGATTCACGTCCGAGCCTTCATGGACTCGAATGCAGACGGCATCGGCGACTTTCCCGGCATCATGTCGAAGCTCGACTACCTTCAGGATCTGGGCGTCACCTGTCTGTGGCTGCTGCCCTTCTTCCCTTCGCCACTGCGCGACGACGGCTACGACATTGCGAACTACGTCGACGTCAACCCCAGCTACGGAACCCTCAACGACTTCAAGCAGTTCCTCGACGCCGCCCACCTTCGCGGCATGCAGGTGATGATCGAGCTCGTCATCAACCACACCAGCGATCAGCACCCATGGTTCAAAGCTGCGCGCCTCGCCCCCAAAGGTTCCCCGAGCGCGATATGTACGTCTGGAGCGACACGGACAAGCTCTTCGAGGGGGTCAGAATCATCTTCACCGACACAGAAAAGTCGAACTGGACCTGGGACGATGTCGCGCAGCAGTACTACTGGCACCGCTTCTTCTCTCATCAACCAGACTTGAACTTCGACAACCCGCGCGTGATGGAGGAAGTTCTCACTGCGATGCGCTTCTGGCTGGACATGGGCGTCGACGGCCTGCGACTGGATGCGATTCCCTATCTCATAGAACGCGACGGCACAAGCTGCGAGAACGTGCCCGAGACCCACGTCAAGATCAAGCAGATTCGCGCAGTGATCGATGCGGAGTATGAGAATCGCCTGGTGCTCGCCGAGGCCAACATGTGGCCCGCAGACGTCCGTCCCTACTTCGGCGACGGCGACGAGTGCAACATGGCCTTTCACTTCCCACTCATGCCGCGCATCTACATGGCGCTCCGCCAGGAAGACCGCCTCCCCATCACCGACATCATGGCGCAGACCCCCGCCATCCCGGACAACTGCCAGTGGGGACTCTTCCTTCGCAACCATGACGAACTCACCCTCGAGATGGTCACCGACGACGAGCGCGACTACATGTACTTCGCGTACTCCGCCGACCCCCGCATGCGCATCAACGTTGGCATTCGCCGGCGCCTCGCGCCTCTGGTCGATAACAACCGCCGCCGCATTGAGCTCCTCAACTCGCTCCTGCTCAGCTTTCCCGGCACGCCCATCCTCTACTACGGCGACGAGATCGGCATGGGCGACAACATCTATCTAGGCGATCGCAACGGCGTCCGCACGCCCATGCAATGGAACTCCGACCGCAACGCAGGCTTCTCCAAGGCTGTTCCGGCTCAGCTCTACTTCCCCGTCATCATGGACCCCATCTGGGGCTATCAGTCGATCAACGTCGAGGCCCAGCAGTCCGATCAATCGTCCCTGTTGCATTGGACGCGCAACATGATCGCCCTGCGCAAACTCTTTCACGTCTTCGGACGCGGCACGCAGGACTTTCTCAGTCCGGAAAACCGAAAGATCCTCGCTTACATTCGCCAGTACGAAGAGAACGGCAACTGCGAAACGGTTCTTTGCGTCGCGAACCTGTCGCGTTTTTCGCAGCCTGTCTCGCTCGACCTCTCTAAGTTTTCCGGCATGGTTCCGGTTGAGATGCTGGGATACGTCAACTTTCCGACCATCACGGCACAGCCATACCCACTCACGCTTTCACCCTATTCCTTTCTCTGGCTCGAGCTGCAGTCTGCACCGGCAGCGCCTGAGCCAGTAGAGGTGCCTGTAGACGAGCCGATCGTGCACATGCTCAGCCGCGGCATCGAAGGCGTTCTGTCCGGAGAAGGCTTAACTCGTCTGCAGCATCTGCTGGCCAGCTACCTTCCGCACCAGCGCTGGTTTGGAGCGAAATCGCGAACCATCAAGACCGTCGAAATTCTCGACTCAGCGGAGCTTCCCGGCCTCAACGCAATGATTCTCTTTCTGCATCTGACCTACGAAGACAACAGCACCGATATCTATCAGCTTGCGCTTACCATTAGCACAGGCGAGGTTGCAGAAATGGTCCGCGCTTCAGACCCGGCGAGCATCGTCGCGACCGTTTCGACCTCTGACGGTCCCGCTATCCTCCACGATGCGGTCGCGCGCGAAGACGTTCGTCAGGCTATCCTTCACCTCATTGAGACCAGCGGTGAACTCCCCACCCGCAACGGAAGCCTGCAGGGACACAGCAGCAGCGCCTTCGCGGAGGTTCGTGGAACCAATCCTCTGCCAGCTCGCACGGGATCGGCCGAACAGTCCAACACCTCCATCCTTTACGATGCGAAGCTCATCATGAAGCTTTTTCGCCGGCTCCAGCCCGGTGAAAATCCTGACACCGACATCGGCCGCTTCCTCACCGAGACAGCACACTTCCCCCGTATCGCTCCGTTTCTCGGGGACATCACACTCCATTCCAAAACCGGCGAGCCCACCACGATCGCGATGCTCCAGGCCCTGGTCGAAAACGAAGGAGACGGCTGGCAGTGGACTCTCGACGAACTCTCGCACTACTACGACAGCGTCGCCATTCTTCCCGCTCTTCACGACCTCGGCACTCCCCCTCCTTCCTTTCCAACAATGAAATACCCGCCCTGGCCCGCGAGCACGCAGGCCTCTATCTCGACGCAGCCGCGCTGCTTGGCCGCCGCACCGCGGAGATGCACCTGGCACTAGCCACCCCTACTCACGACCCTGCCTTCATGGCCGAAGACTTCACTACTGCCGATCTCGTCGCCGATGCCGACCGCATCGACGCGCAACTCTCTCACACTCGACGCCCTCAAGCGCGGCATGTCGCACATTACCGAGATCACTGCCGATAACGCAGCACTCGTTCTCAGCCGCCGCATCGAGCTCTTCGCCCGCGCTCGCGCTATCGCCTCTGCAACACCTACCCAGGCCGGTCAGCGTATCCGCATCCATGGCGACTACCACCTCGGCCAGGTTCTTCGATCTCGCGGCGACTACGTCATCCTCGACTTCGAGGGCGAACCCGCACGCAGCCTCGCCGAACGCCGCGCCAAGCAATCCCCCTGCGCGATGTAGCTGGCATGCTGCGCTCCTTCAGCTACGCCGCACACGCCGCGCACAACGCCTTCGCGCAGCGCCGACCCGACGACGCAAAATATCTCGAGCCCTGGTCCACCCTCTGGCAGAACTCCGTCTCCACGGAATTTCTCCGCGCCTACCACGCAACGATTCTGGCCAAAGATCCGGACCTCATTCCCAAAGCCAAGCAGGCACAACTTCTGCTCAGCGCATACTTGCTGGAGAAATCCCTCTACGAGCTCCTTTACGAACTCAACAATCGCCCCGCGTGCGTCAGAATCCCCTCGCAGGCATCCTGTCCTTGCATCTGTAGATATTTCCCTGGCCTCTCTTCACTCCGGTACAAAATCCATTCTTTTTGCTCTTGTTAAAAAAATCCACGATAGTCTGAATTATGGCTCCAGTGAAGCTGATCGTTGTCTTTGCCGCACGCCTCGCGTTACCGCCGGTCAATCCACCTTCAACCGGACATTTTCTTTTGCCGAAGCGCGGCGCTGCATCCGACCTCGAGATCGTCGGCATGGCCGCAGATATCGCACCCGGCACAGTACGCTACATCTCCTACGATCGACTCGCGAGCCTTCCACAGACAACGGTCACAGTCACAGGCGATGACAACTTCCGCGAACTCCCTCAGCAAAAGCTAACCGTTACCGGCGTCTATCTCGACGTCCTCGAGAGCTCCCTCGGCGCTCTTCCCGGATCGAATCTACTGACCGCACTATGTTCCGATGGCTATCGTGCAACCTACACTGGAGACTATGTGAAGATGCACCGTCCAATCCTCGCGTTAAAGATTGACGGCCTGCCCGTTAAGGCTTGGGTAGCTCAGACGCACAACGACGACCCTGGCACCTACTTCATCACCCATGCAGACTTCACGCCGTCCTTCAGCGTCCTCTCTTTTTCGGAGATCCCCAAGATCCCGGCGAAGATAATTCGGCTGGAGTTCGGCACAACCCGGCAGGTCTACGGGGCCATCGCGCCGCATCAAGGAGATGCGTCCAACCCGGAGGTGATCGACGGCTTTCGCATCGCCCAGCAACACTGTTACCGCTGCCACAATATGGGCAGCTATGGCGGCACAAAGGCAGGCAGGTCGTGGCACACTCTAGGCAACTATGCCGCCTCGTCGCCATCGACCTTCGAACGCTACCTCCGCAATCCAAAATCCATCGACCCGAAATCGGCCATGTCTCCTAATCCACAGCTCGATGAGTCCACTGCGAAAGTTCTCCAAACCTACTTCCAGACCTTTGCCACGATGCCCACTCATCCTCAGTCTTCGCGTCGCATTTCTGCATTCATCAAGCCATGACAAACGCCCCTTCCCCACTCACCTTGATGCGACACGCACTCGCATCGTCTGAGAGCGATCCCCACACCACAGCCATCGCTGCAGCCGACAGAGCGAACAGCAACGCCTCGCACAACACCTACCTGACCCTCACAACAATCGAATCGCTTCGTCGAGCCGAACAACTCCCGAACGCCTTTGCCGACGCTCAAAAACGGCCTCCGCTTTACGGCATTCCAATCTCGATCAAAGACTGCTTCGATGTAGCAGGGACGAACACAAGCTGCGGCTCCCGCTACTACCAGCAACTCCATCCCGTGGCCGAAAAAACTCATGGGTCGCGCAACGCCTTCTCGATGCGGGCGCGATCATCCCAGGAAAAACTCATCTTCATCCACTTGCGTACGGCATCACGGGCGAAAACCCGGACTACGGAGACTGCGTCCAGCCACGCGACTCAAGTCTGCTCACCGGAGGCTCCTCCAGCGGCGCTGCTGCGAGTGTGCAGGAGGGATCTGCGCTCGCAGCCATCGGCACCGACACCGGCGGCTCCATTCGCGTTCCCGCTGCACTCTGCGGACTGGCTGGCTATCGCGCCTCTCATGGCGTCAGCCACGGCGAAGAACGCTGGTCGGGCGCGGCTCACCTTGCACCATCCTTCGACACCCTCGGCCTGCTCTTCCGCGATCTCCGCGATGGTCCCGCGCTCGCCAGCGCCATCTACGACATCCCCTCCGTCCCCGCACCAACCCAACTCCGCATCGGCTATGTTGGCGACGAGTTCACACACGATTGCGAACCCGAGGTCCTCTCCGCCTTCGCGGCATGGAAGCAGCGCCTCACCGAACGCCCCGCAACCCTGACACCGATCGACACCACTTTCTGGGTCGACAGTTTAGAGATCTTCGCGTCCATACAGGCAAGCGAAGCGGCCCAACTTCACCGCGGCCACTATCAACACTTCGAGCGCGCGATCGCGGAACGCCTGGCCTGGGGAGCATCCATCACCACCGATCAGCTCAGGCTCCTTCATCGTCGCCTCGAAGACTTCCGCTCAAAGATGTCGTTGCTCTTCCGGCAGGTCGACCTCCTCCTAATCCCCTGCGCTCCCGTCAGCAAACTCTTCGCAGGCCAGGACCAGTCGCACGTTCGCCAAGAGATTCTGCGCTACACCACACCCGTAAGCCTCGCGGGGCTGCCCGCCGTCACTCTGGCCGGTGAAGCTATCGGCGCACCCTTCGGCACCGGCATGCAGCTAGCCGCCGCTCCCATGCAGGACGGGGCGCTCCTATCCTTCGCGGCCTCTCTAATCGAATAGCTACAGTTCCGACGGGATCGGCGAACGCGTCCGACTCGTCGTCGAGAGACTCCTGATCCAATTCTGCCGCCGGAGGGCATCAACTTTACAGACGCGCTCCCATTGACGATGATGTTAGGGCCGGATGCATACCCTCCGGCAGTCACGGGGAATTAACAATGAGCACAAACAACGGCGTACTACGCGAAACACTCGACAAGATCATCGGTACCGAACGCACGGAACACCTCTTCAAACTCCTGGTCATCCATCCCGAGATCGCCTCCGCCACCGGCCCGCAAGTCTCTCGCGCCGTCCTCGCACAGGCTCTCAACATGCTCCTCTTTGAGGACCTTCTTCGCCGCGTCCCTAGTGCAAAAACATACGCCGACTACACCCTCAACAAAGGGCGGCAGATCCTGCACGATCACGGCGCCGTCCGCACCGTCGCACTCGAGGGGATGGGCGGCCTTCCCGCTGGACAGGAGGCCATCACCCGCATCCTGCGTCCGCTCGGTTACGCGCTCAACGGCGTCTACCCGCTCGAGCGCCTCAAGATGACCGGCCGCTCCCACGCCCAGGCCGACTACCCCGAAGAGATCGCCCAGTTCTTCCTCAGCGAGCTTCACCCCGAGCGCTTCTCGCCCGAGTTCCAGACCGCCGTCCAGCGCGTCACCGCGACTTCAAAGGACCCCGTCACCCCACAGGCGAAATCCCTCCTCGACAAACTCGAATCCACCGGCTCCCTCAGCGTCGACGAGTCCGTAGCCTTGCTTCCAGTCCTCGCCTCGGTCTTTGAGCGTCAGCACACCGAACCTACCCTCTCCGACTACGAGATTCTCCTCGCCGAATCTCCCGAGATGGCCTGGATCTCTACCGAAGGCAACGCCTTCAACCACGCTACCGACCGCGTCCCCGACGTCGACCAACTCGCTGAAGAACAGAAAGCCCTCGGCCAACCCATGAAGGCTGCCGTCGAGACCTCGCAATCGGGCCGGGTCCGCCAGACAGCCTTTCTAGCCGCAAAGGTTCAACGCAAGTTCCACACCGCCGAAGGCGCTCTCGTTGCAAAGGAGGTAAACGGCTCGTTCTACGAGTTCATCACCCGGCTCCCGCTCCCCGAAGAAGACGGAAAACAAAAGCTCGATCTCGGATTCGACAGCTCCAACGCGCAAGCCATCTTCAAGATGACCGCCACCGGCAAAGCCTGAAGAACCCACTGCGCGTGGGGCGGTCACTTCGTGACGTGTATACCGGTCTTGGCGGAATGAGCGGCAAGGGCCCTCCCGTTGGTCGGAACAATCATCCCTCTCCCGACCAACGGGAGGGCCGCCAAAAGGGGTACACAAGTCACGAAGTGACCGCCCTCCGCGCAGGAGGCCCGTCCGGCAGGACACCCATCGTATAGTGAGCACTATGTCCACCTCCCCATTCGTCGTGCTGCCCAGCTCCCACGCCCGCGCACACGACACCTTCGCCGCCTCCGACGAGCTCGCCTCGCTCCTCCGCGAGCAGATCCGCGGCGAAGTCCGCTTCGACCCCGCCTCCAAAGCTCTCTACTCCACCGACGCCTCCAACTATCGCCACATCCCCATCGGCGTCGTCATCCCACGCGACGAAGCCGACGTCATCGCCACCGTGGCCCTATGCCGCCGCTTCAACGCACCCGTCCTCACCCGCGGAGCAGGCACCTCGCTCGCCGGCCAGGGCTGCAACGCCGCCGTCGTCCTCGATTTCTCCAAATACATGAACGGCATGGGCGAGATCGACGTCGAAAACCGCACCGTAAAAGTCCAGCCCGGCATCGTGCTCGACCGCGTCCGCGACGCCGCCGAAAAACTCCATCTCACGTTCGCTCCCGACCCCGCCACCCACAGCCGCTGCACCATCGGCGGCATGATCGGCAACAACTCCTGCGGCGTGCACGGCCTCATGGGCGGCAAAACCGTCGACAACATCGCCACCCTCGACCTCCTCCTCTACGACGGAACCCGCCTCACCGTGGGCCCCACCACCGAAGCCGAACTCGCCGCCCACATCGCCAACGGCGGCCGCACTGGCGAGATCTACGCAACCCTCAAATCCCTTCGCGACACCTACTCCACCCAAGTCCGCGAAAAATTCCCGAACATCCCCCGTCGCGTCTCCGGCTTCAACCTTGACGAGCTGCTCCCCGAAAACTCCTTCAACGTAGCCCGCGCCTTAGTCGGCAGCGAAGGCACCTGCGCCATCATCCTCAGCGCCACCCTGCAGCTGGTCCAATCCCCACCCTGCCGCACCCTCGTCGGCGTCGGCTTCCCCGACGTCTTCCTCGCCGCCGACCACGTCCCCCAAATCCTCGAGCACAAACCCATCGGCTTCGAAGGCATGGACGGCCTGCTGCTCGACGCCATGCGGCGCAAAGGAAAGTTTGTCGAAGAGCTCGCACTCCTCCCCGGCGGCAACGGCTTCCTCATCGTCGAGTTCGGCGCCGACACCCAGGCCGAAGCAAACACTAAAGCCCGCGCCCTCGTCGCCTCACTCAAAACCATCGCGCCGGAGGCAACCAGCCGCATCTACACCCCTCCGAAGCGAAAAATGTCTGGCGCATCCGCGAGTCAGCCCTCGGCGCCACCGCCTTCATCCCCGGCGTCGGCACCGGCTGGGAAGGATGGGAGGACGCCGCCGTCGATCCCCACCAACTCGGCAGCTATCTCCGCGCCATCTTCGCGCTCATGAACGAGTACGGCTACCGCAGCCCCATGTACGGCCACTTCGGCCAGGGCTGCGTTCACATGCGCCACAACTTCGACCTCCAAACCGAAGCCGGCATCCTCAAATTCCGCCAGTTCATGGAGCACGCCACCGACATCGCCCTCGCCCACGGCGGCTCCCTCTCCGGCGAACACGGCGACGGCCAGGCGCGCGGCGCTCTCCTCCCCAAGATGTTCGGCCCCGAACTCATGCAGGCCTTCCGCACCTTCAAACATGTCTTCGATCCCACCAACAGCCTCAACCCGAACAAGCTCATCGACGCCCACGAGCCGCACGAAGACCTCCGCCTCGGTGCCGACTACAACCCCTGGCATCCCAAAACTCACTTCGCCTACGCCGAAAACAACGGCAGCTTCGCCGATGCCAATCTCCGCTGCGTAGGCGTAGGAGCCTGCCGCAAAACCGATGCCGGCACCATGTGTCCCAGCTTCATGGCCACCGGCGAAGAGCTCCACTCCACCCGCGGCCGCGCCCATCTCCTCTGGGAGCTCATGCAAGGCGAAGTCCTCCCCGACCAATGGCGCAACAAGCAGGTCAAAGAGTCCCTCGACCTCTGCCTCGCCTGCAAAGCCTGCAAGTCTGAGTGCCCCGTCTCGGTCGACATGGCCACCTACAAATCCGAGTTCCTCGCCCACCACTATGAGGGCGAATCACGCCCGCTCTCCCACTACGCCTTCGGCCGCATCGACGTCTTCGCCCGCCTCGCTTCGTACGCGCCGCACCTCGTCAACACCATCAACCACACCCCGCTCATCAGCACCGTCATGAAGAAGCTTCTCCACATCCACCCGAACCGAACCTTCCCTTGCTTCTCCAAACCCTTCACTCCCGACCGCCGCCTCGCCCGTGACGCAAACCGCCGTCGCGGCGACCGTCGCACCCCTGCCATCCGACGCCCCTGAGGTCTTCCTCTGGGCCGACACCTTCAACAACTACTTCCACCCCGCCGCCATGCGCGCCGCCCACCAGGTCCTCACCACCGCCGGCTTCCGCGTCACGCTTCCTACGCAACACCTCTGCTGCGGCCGCCCCTCTACGACTTCGGCATGCTCTCCACCGCCAAAGACTACCTCCTCAAAACTCTCAACGCCCTCACCCCGCAGCTCCTCGCCGGCACCCCCATCGTCGTGCTCGAACCCTCCTGCGCCTCCGTCTTCCGCGACGAACTCACCAACCTCCTTCCCCACGACCCACGCGCACAAAAGCTCCGCGACCAGACCTTCCTCCTCAGCGAGTTCCTCGTCAAACGCGCTCCCAACTACCGCCCGCCGCAACTTGACGAAAAGATCCTCGTCCACGGCCACTGCCACCACCGCGCCACCATGGGCATGCACGACGAGATCGCTCTCCTCCGCCTCACCGGAGCCGACGTTGAACTACTCGACTCCGGCTGCTGCGGCATGGCTGGCCCCTTCGGCTTTGAAAAAGACAAGTACACCGTCTCGCAAACCCTCGCCAACCGCGTCCTCCTCCCCGCCGTCCGCAACAAAGCCGCCAGCACCATCCTCGTCACCGACGGCTTCAGCTGCGCCGAACAGATCACCCAGAACACCTCCGCAAAACCCATGCACCTCGCCGAAGTCCTCGCGCAGTCCCCTCAGGACTAACAACCCGCCGGACTAGGTCTTATCCGGCGGCAGAGATCCTCTCTCTCGCAGAACAGACACCAGATCTTCGTGATTCAAATAGAAGACGATCTTCAACCCATCATCCGATCGATACAGCACAAACGTCGAACGCAAAGTAAGATCGTCGCCAGGCCCGCTTTCTCGATCAAACTTCATCAGCCACTCGGTCTTCAGCAAAACGTATCGATCATCCAGCCTCATCTGCTCTACCGAGACCAGCGCAGTTGCTCCGCCTCCCACACTCTCAAACAGCTTCTTTCGCTGCGGGATCGCCATCAGGAGCTTCGAAGACGGCACTGCACGCGCCCCGCTTGGATCGGCGGACATAAAGACATCGGCAAACTGCTCCACAATCTCATCAACACTCCTGCCATTAGCGTTTATCTCGAATCGCTTGAGAAAGTCTTTCACCTCTGGATGCAGATTTTTCATCACGGCTCCTTAAATCGCTTATCAAATGATTGGCCTTCCCCCTGTCGCGTTTGCGGCAAGGTGACCTTTAGTATTATATCACATTTTTGGTTACAAATCAAGCGGCGCGATCGAGGAGAAGGCCTCCTCCTCAGAATCAAGGCCCTCGCATCACGATCAAACGTCCTGTTTACACACACCCGAAAACACCAAGCCAGGCCGACGGCCTCCAGCCTCCAAAACATGCATCGCGCCCAAACGTTTGCTACGCCAATCCCCAGTGAAACTCGTAGACAAGGTCCCTCCCGTCGTTGGGTTGCAGTTGTCGTTGCAGTTGCAGTCGTCGTTGCAGTTGCCGTTGCGGTTGCAGTTGCCCGTTCTTGCCGTCACCCTGAGCGTAGCGAAGGGTCCCGACGCACCCCACCTGCCCATACCACTGGAACCTTTTCAACCTACATTCAACCCCTGAGCATGCCACCCTCCCACGCTCCCGCGACCCCATTAAACCTGTCAAGCCCCCAAACCGCTAAAACCCGCGCCAATCCAGCACATTCGCGTGGCGTATTAGTTACTCTCCAACCGCTATACTGGAATCAGACCTTGAAAAGCCCTCGCCGCAAGAGGGCTTTTCTATTGCAAACCCGTAACCCCTTTCGTAAGACGAATTTGCCTGTAAACCCTTTGCTATGACGATTTTGCAAATCATGGTCAAACGCAAGTTGCTGATTCAAAATAATTTACACGATCATATGGGGGAGGGGTACCCCCATCCGGCAACTTGCCACTCCTGACCAGAACCATCTACGCTAGCCCTCGAGAACAATCCAGACAAACCATGACGATCAGAAAAGAAGTCGAAGCTATCCTCGCGCACCTCGGAGTCACTGCCACCACCGGCAACCTCACCGTCCGCACCCCCATCACCGGCGAGGTCATCGCCCAGATCGCCACGATCACGCCAGAGGCCGCCAGTAAAGCTATCGCCCAGGCCCACTCCGCCTACCTCGAGTGGCGCAACGTTCCCGCCCCCAAGCGCGGCGAACTCATCCGTCTCCTCGGCGAAGAGCTTCGCGCCAACCTCGAACCCCTCGGCCGCCTCGTCACCATCGAAACCGGCAAGCTCCTCTCCGAAGGCCACGGCGAAGTCCAGGAGATGATCGACATCTGCACCTATGCCGCCGGCCTCTCCCGCCAGCTCGCCGGCCTCACCGTCCCTTCCGAGCGCTCCAAACACCGCATGATGGAGACCTGGCACCCCTCGGAGTCGTCGGCATCATCTCCGCCTTCAACTTCCCGGTCGCCGTCTGGAGCTGGAACGCAGCCCTCGCCCTGGTCTCAGGCGACGCCGTCGTCTGGAAGCCCAGCGAGAAAACTCCCCTCACCGCCCTGGCCACCCAGGCCATCTTCGAGCGAGCTGCGAAAAGTTCGGCGGCGTTCCCCCGGCCTCGCAACTCTGCTCATCGGCGACGCCAAGGTAGGCGAGCAGCTAGTCGACAGCCCACTCATCCCGTTGGTCTCCGCCACCGGATCAACCGCCATGGGCCGCGCCGTAGCGCCTAAGCTCGCCGCCCGCTTCGCCAAAGCCATCCTCGAGCTCGGCGGCAACAACGCAGCCGTCGTCGCCCCCACCGCCGACCTCGATCTCACCCTCCGCGCCATCGCCTTCTCGGCCATGGGCACCGCGGGCCAGCGCTGCACCACGCTCCGCCGCCTCATCGTCCACGCCGACGTCTACGACAAGCTCATCCCGCAACTAAAGAAGGTCTACGGCTCCGTCGTCATCGGCGATCCCGGCGCACAAGGCACCCTCGTCGGCCCACTCATCGACGAGCGCTCCCACAACGCCATGCAAAAATCTCTCGATGAGGCCCGCAGTGCCGGCGCGACCATCACAGGAGGAGAACGCATCTCCACCGCGAACCCCGAAGCCTTCTACGTACGTCCTGCTCTCGTCGAGGTCGGCTCCCAAACCGACACCGTCAAGCGCGAGACCTTCGCCCCCATCCTCTACGTCCTCAAATACTCCGACTTCGCCGACGCCCTCGCCCTCCACAACGACGTCCCCCAGGGCCTCTCTTCGTCGATCTTCACCATGAACCTTCGCGAAGCCGAACTCTTCCTCTCCGCCACCGGCTCCGACTGCGGCATCGCCAACGTCAACATCGGAACCTCAGGCGCAGAGATCGGCGGAGCCTTCGGCGGCGAAAAGAGACCGGCGGAGGCCGCGAGTCCGGCTCCGACGCCTGGAAGCAGTACATGCGCCGCGCCACCAACACCATCAACTACGGCACCGACCTGCCCCTTGCACAAGGAGTCAGCTTCGACATCAACTAACCACGAACACCCGCGCTGACTACGCTGCGAGCCCCAAGGTCGAATTCACCGTAGCCAGCGCGGCCTTCTCCTCATCGGAAACCAGAGTTCCTCCGAAGCCGAGAAATCCACCTTCCTTCGTGGCCTCTGCGGTCGCTTTGGCAACGCCTGCCAGCCACTGCTTCACCTCGGTTGCTTCTTCAGGCGACGCCTTCTGCGCGAGCAGATTCGAAGTTCGCTTCAGGATCTCGGTTGCCGCTCCCTGCACCTGCGCGGGCGTGGCACCAGCGGGCGGCTTTGGAATCGACATCTTCTCAGTCAGGTCCTGCGCAAGATCTTTCAGCAACGGCGTCTGCGCTGATCCGGCCGCCTGCAAGATCATCTTGCCCGCAGCTGTAGACTCCTGGACGAGTCCGATAGGTCCGCTCGGGCTCGCCGCCACCACCAGGATGCTCGCCATAAAAGGAGAGGAACGCAAGAGGTCCCACTCATCAACGCTGAAATCCGCTCGTGTGCTCATAAGTCCAGCCTTCCGCCCCATCGCATCGCGTGCGTCGCCGACGAGGGCTCGTGGGATTCGGACAGCAAAAAGATTGGCCCACCAATCACTGCCGGACTTCGAGGCTATCGAGCCGGCTGTGCCCTGTCAATCGAAGCACGATGAATTTTCAAGAGAACACGCACGTCGCACTGAGACATGTACGATGGCTCCGACGAGAGGACTGAAACTCCAGATGAATCGAAGCAAGCGACTGGCAGCGATCTGCACCATCGTCTTCACCTGCGCGCTGACAATTCAGGCCCAAACCGCACCAACTCGTCCCAAGATCCTCGGCATCTCGCACGTCGGCTTCTTCGTCTCCGATCTCCCCAAAGCGCTCGACTTCTGGCACGGCCTCCTCGGTTACAACGAGTCCGCTGAAGATAAGAATCCAGATGGCTCCATCACCGACGCGATCCTCAAGATCAACGACCACCAATTCGTTGAACTCTCCAACCTGCAGCCGCCCCCAGGCTCTGGTCATCTGAATCGCATCGCCTTCACCGTCTCCAGTGCCGAACAGATGCACCTCTACCTCATATCCCGTGGCATCCAAGTCGCCACTCCGGTTCTCAAAAACGTAACAACCGGCGACCTAACTTTGACGATCAAAGACCCGGACGGCAACCTCGTCGAGTTCGACGAACCTCAACCCGACGGCCTGGAAGCTCGCACAACCGGGAAGTTCCTTCCTGCCACACGCATCTCCGACTCCATCTATCACCTCGGCTTTCTCGTCGGCAACAGCGAGAAGTCCATTAAGTTTTACGGCGACCTACTCGGCTTCCAGGAGTTCTGGCGCGGCAGCTCCAACGGAACGCAACTAAGCTGGATCGACATGCAGGTGCCCGACGGCAAAGACTATGTGGAGTTCATGCTCTACCGCGATCTCCCGCCACCCGACAAGCGCGGCGGCCAGGAGCACATCTCTCTTCTCGTGCCCGATGTGGCAAAGTCCATCAACGTACTCGAAGCTCGCCCCGCCTTCCAAACCTACGGTAAGCCAGTGGCTCCTCACACGGGTGTCAACGGCAAACGCCAGCTCAATCTATTCGACCCCGACGGAACCCGTGTCGAACTGATGGAGTCCGAAACAGCAAACGGCAAGCCGGTGCCACCGTCCACCGCTCCGCCGCCAAACTAATCTCACAAAAAATGGCTGCAGCGGAATACTCGCCACAGCCATCCCCTTCTAACAACTACTTCGCAGGAGCAGCGGTCTTGCCTGCCAAGTGCCCATCCATATCAGCCAGCACATACGCCACCACAGCCAACATAGCCGCATTCTTGCGAAACTCCTTCGGGTCGACCTTGTCCAGCGTATCCGCCTCGGTGTGGTGCCAGTCGAAGTAGTGAAGATCCTCCGTCCGCGGAGCCAGCGCCGGTACGCCGTCGCCCGTAAGCGGCTCGATGTCTGACCCTCCTCCACCCGGCAGCACCTTATCGGCGCCAATCGGGCCCAGCAGCGAAGCGATGTCCTGGAGCGCCGCGAACGACTGCTGCTGAGCCGGCGGCAGCTTGTTCAAATCAAATGGCGCCGCACCAGGCATCATCGACTCGAACCCGCCATATCCAATCCCCAGCGGCTTCTCCGCTCCTTCATCCATCTCGATCGCCGCGACCTGTTCGCCGATCTTCGCGCCAATCATCTTTCGATAAGCCTTCCCACCCGCCTCGCCATTCTCTTCATTCACCCAGAACACCAAACGGATCGTCCGCTTTGGCTTCAGTCCCAGCTTATGAATCAGCGTCACCGCTTGAAACGTTCCCATAATGCCAGACCCATCGTCCTGCGCGCCTTGCCCAACATCCCACGAATCAATGTGGCCGCCAATCACCACCACCTGCTCCGGATGCTCGCTGCCAACAATCTCACCCATCACATTTCCGGCCTTCACGTCGGCTTCCATATGAGCGTCCATCTGCAGGTGCACCTTCACCGGCCCTTCTTTGCACAGCCTCTCAATCATCAGCGCATCCTCGATCGAGATAGCAGCCGCCGGAATCTTCGTCACCTTCTCGTCGTAGTAGAGCGAGCCCGTATGCGGCGTCTGCATCGCAAGCCCGGTAGCCGACCGCACCAGAACACCCACCGCACCCTTTGCCGCAGCCTTCGACGGCCCGAGTGCGCGATACGTCACGTTCGCCCCGTAGCCGTGCCAGCCCGGATTGAACACCACGATCTTCCCCTTCACCTGCTCCGGCGTCATCGCATCCAGCGCCGCAAAGCTCGGCACGAACACCGCATCCGCCGTAAGGCCATCTTTCGGCGTACCGACGCTCATCCCCAGACCTAGCATGTGAAGTTGCCGTGTTATCGATCCCGACTCGCCCTTGTAAGTCATCGTGGCCGACTCATTTCCCCTCACCCAATGCGGCACCATTACCGGCTGCACAGTTACGTTCTGCAGTCCTGCCTTCCGCATCAACTCGGCACCCCATTCAACCGCGGTGTTCAGCTGCGGCGAACCACTCAGCCGCTTGCCGATGTGGACGCACAGATAAGTCAGCGCTACATACCCATCGTCGTCGGTCTCGCCAGCCCTCAATATCCGATCCGCATCGGCCTTGTACTTCGCCGCCAACGGCCCATTAATACCCGGCATTGAAACAGGTGGCGGCGTATCCGGTGCACCCATCTGCGCCATCCCCGTCTGAACAAACAACAGCGCAGCCCCTATACCCAAAGCGGCAAAACCTTTCATGTGAATCTCCTTTTTTATTTGCACCGGATTCATTGACCATAAAACCTCGCATCGTCAAACACAAGAAACTGAGCAAATATCGGCGCCGCAACCTAGCTCACAGTGGGGCCTGACATGCCATCTCCCCGCGCTGGAGCCATCTCGCGTAGCATCTCAATAACGAGCGCATGATCAACTTTCACCGAACGCCCCGCCGACCTCTCTCCCTCTGCTTCGCCTGCATCCTCATCGCAGCAACTCCATTCGCCGCAGCTCAAACCCTCGCCCGCCCCGGCTGGGCCGGCTCCGGCATCACCACCGACCTCTGGTGGAAGCGCGCCATCATCTATCAGGTCAACCCCGCCGACTTCAACCCGACCGACGGTAGCGGCCTCCACAGCATCACACAGCGCCTCGACTACATTCACTCCCTCGGCACCGACGCCGTTCTCCTCACGCACCTACAGCCCGACCCCACTCATGCCGAGACCATCGATCCCGCCCTCGGCTCTCTCGACGACTTCGACGACCTTCTCCGCGAAGCCAGCAGCCGCCACCTCCGCGTCCTGCTCGACCTCGACCCCGCCATCCCCGCCGCCGACCTGCCCAACGTCACCCGCTTCTGGCTCAATCGCGGCATCGCGGGTTTTCACGTAAGTGGCGTCAATGAAGCCGCCCGCGATCAGGCCGCAACTCTCCGCTCTACGGCCGCCGGCTACCTCGGCCAACGAATCCTCATCGCCGATGCGGACCCCAACCTGACCGCAACTGCCCAACCTCAGCCACAGCCACAACCCGCCACGCGCGGCCGCCATCACGCGCACGCACGCTCTCGAAAGCAATCAAGCACCGGCACCACGACCCACGACTTCACCACACTCGACACCCAATCCCCGCAGCTCCTCCTCGATGACCGCATGGGCGCCATTACCACGCTCAACGCCGCTGCCATTCGCCCGATCATCGACCGCCTCCAGGAGATCCAGCAAGCCGGACACAGCCTGCCGCTTCTCGCCACCGACGGTCCCTCCTTCACCCGCAGCATGAGCCGATACGCCGACGGACACCATGATCTCGCGATCGCCAAGCTTCTCGCCACCCTGCTCTTCACCACCCGCGCCGAATCGCTCATTTATTACGGGCAGGAGCTCGGTGTCCGCACCTCATCTTCAGCTGACGCGCCCACACCGCTGATCCTGTGGGATGCACCACCGCCTGCAAAACCGGCACCCGTCAGCGAAACCTACGTCCCGTACAAGCCCCCCACGACCGCCGCGGGTACTCCTCCTGATGCCACGCCGAACGCCGCACTGGAAGACGCCGACCCTGAGTCTCTCCTCAACTGGTATTGGCGGCTCAGCACGCTTCACCACGGCAACTCCACTCTGGCCTCGGGCACCAGCCTTACCGTCAACCGCGACGACCAGAACGTCCTCGTCCTGATCCGCAAACCGAAGGTTATCTCCGCCAACTCTCCCGTCCTGGTCCTGCTCTTCAATCTCACCGCACAGCCGGTACAGCTCTCGCTCAAAGCCGACACCACCAAACTCGGCCTGCGCGGCAGCTTTCTCCGCACCGTTCTGCGCTCAGACAACGGCATCGGCACCATGCATCTCGACGACATGACGCTCGCACCCTACGCCGCATACATCGGCGAACTTCGTTACTAGAGGGTCGTAATGCTTACATCTCCATCAGAGGCGTGAATGCTGAACGGAACGCCACCGCTATTCAAATGTCCGTGGAGATGGTGTCCGCCCGACTCTCTACTGTCGTAGTGATCCATCGTGAGCGGAAGCGTGCAGTTCAGATGCCCATCGCCGGTAGCCACATCCATATCCGCAGAGAGAGCCTGTGGCAGCCGAATGGAAACCCGCCCATCCGAACTCTTGATTCGTGAAGCACCCGTAAGCTGCGAACCTGGCGCGAGCGTAAAATCGAGGTTTCCATCGCTCGTCTCAAGCTGAACCATCGTGAACTGACCATCGATCTTCATGTTGCCATCAGAGCCTCGAGCGTCAATGGTCCCAACCGCGTTGTGGAGGCTGACACTGCCGTCCGAAGCAACCAGGTGCACATCCCCCTTGATGTTGTCGAGCTCAACCGACCCGTCGCCGGCATGAATCTGAACCCTGCCCGTCAGGTCGCGCGCAGACAAATTACCATCCGCCACCTTGGCATCCAGATCCAGCTTCGCCGGAGTCTCCACCGTCACCTTCGTCCTCCGGCTCTCGTTCCATTGAATATGGAAGGTGTGCGGCTTCTCTTTGATTGCGAAAGAGACATGATCTCCCTCCTGGTGCTCCTCGATGGAATACTCGCTCAGCTTTTGAGTGGACTCCACATGAACTCGAATCTCCTTGCAATCGCCGCAGGAGTGAACCTCAAGTCCACTATCGCCCGTCTCTACAGTGAGGGATGCACTCCCTCCGCCCACCGTGTAAACCTTCTGCCACTCGTGATCTGAGCTCTGGGCGAGCACCGTGGAAGACGGAAGAGAGAGCACAACCGCCGCGGCCGTAGCGACGAATCCTGTTGAGCAAGTACCTGCAAACGACATAGTGATCTCCTGAGGGCGACAGTGGCAAAGGAATGTACGCGCCCCGAGCCCGTCTGGTTCCACGTCCGCAAACAAATCGACTAGAGCCGGTAAACAGAGCGCGTATCTGGGAAGCCTGCCGTTTCTCAACCAGGTAGCAGACGACCCCTGTCAATCGCTTCCGTCATCCTTGAGTGCCGGTTGCGTCAACTCACCAGCCTTCAATCCAGCCCCGCTCACCGCCAGCGCCGTTTCATACCCGGCGTAGACCCGATCGAACACCGCATCCCAGCTGCACCCCAACGCATACTTCCGCGCCTTCAGCCGCATCCCATCCAGCCGCGCCCGATCTCTCACAAGCTCCGCAACCGCCGCTGCGAAATCGTCATCCTCTGTTACAAATCCCGTCTCGCCGTTCCGCACGATAAACTTCGGTCCGCCATCAGGGGTCACCACCGCAGGCACCCCGCTTGCCAGCGCCTCCAGCACTACATTCCCAAACGTATCCGTATGCGAAGGAAATACCAGCACATCCATATTTGCGTACGCCTGTGCCAGCGCAGCTCCCCGCAGCACGCCCGCGAATTCGGCCTCTGCCAGCTCTCGCCGCAGCTCCGCCTCGTCGCTGCCATGCCCGACGATCAAAAATCTCACCCCACCCACTCCCATCGCCGCAAGTTCTCTCTGCACCCGCGCCAACAGCTTCACATTCTTCTCGATCGAAAGCCTTCCCACGTATCCCAGCACCACCATCCTGTCGCCCACCTCGCGCGTACGATGCACCGGCGAAAACCACTCCGTATCCACGCCACGCTGCATCAGATAGCAGGGTCTTCCTGTTGTTCTCTCCAGCATGCGGCAAAGCTCTTCGTTCGGCGCAAACAAAACCTTCGCCAACTGGTAAAACCGCGAAGTAGCCCACAGCGCCCCCGCCTCCACGCCGTGCTCCGTCGCAGCGCCGGCCCGCGCCGACAGCCTACCCGTCAACCACCCCATCCGTCGCGACGCGTACTCATGCACATTCGTATGCCAGGAAGCGGCCAGCGGAATCGCCATCTCCCATGCAAAGTAAGCGCCAAACATCCCCAGCTCGCTCGGCCCGGTAATGTGGATTACATCCGGTCGAAAGCGCTCCAGCTCCCGTCGAATTGCTCCACCGTGCCGCCAGAACAGCGTGTCGAACTCGAGATCCTTCTCCATTCGCACCGACGTGCGACTCCGCCCCAGCTCCAGCGTCCTCAGCTCCCCTGCCTGCTCGAACGCTCCCGCTCGGCCCCCAGCGCGCACGCAAAGAAACGGAAGCCCATGCCTCTCCGCATACGCCACAAAGTTGCGACTGGTATGCGCGACGCCATTCACTTCATGGAACGAGTCCGGAAAGTAGGCAACACGCGGCACACGCATCGCTTTAGACTATCCTCGCGCTCCGCAGTCCGGAAAGATTTTAAGCTACGACAAGAAGTCGAAAGTAAGATGAAGCCGACCAACGGGAGGCCCGAGGGCGAAGCCGGTACACCCGCCACAAAGTGGCCGCCCTCCGCGCAGGAGGCCCGTCCGGCAGGACAGCAGCCTCTACCCCTTAGGCGTCCAGCTTCGCCAAAGCAGCCCGCATCTCGCCACTCTCATTCCACGCCATCCGGAGCCCACTCGAAACCGGCCCTGCGCCCATCATCCGAACGATCACCAGCACCGCCCGAAAGAACGCCGGAGCATGTCCGGTCGTCCACAACTGCGTCATCGGCCGAATCACTCCCTCGGCGTCGGGGTGGTAGACCCGCTCATCCCACAATCTGGACCCCTCGGGAAAGTCCGGATAGTTCCTTATCGTATCCAGCGTCGACTGCAGAATCCTGTGTTTCCATGGTTCGGCATACTGCGGCATAAAGAGCACATGGCTCTCGCGCTCGCGCCTTACCTCGTGCACAAACTCGTTGAAGCTCGTCGCTCGCGTCAGGTTCACATTGGCATTCGGCTCAACACCATGCCGGTCGCCGCCGCTGATCACCAACTGGTTCCACTTTCCCGCCAGCATGGAGGCCTCGCGGTTCTCCTTCCACGAGCGCAACCCGTTCAGCTCCAGCGCGTGGACGAACTGCCCGTACACCGCCAGAAACTCGTTCACCAACACCTCGTGCTTCTCCATGCCCACCCGGTACAGATCCCACAGCGGGTGGTTGAACACAATCAGCACTCCTGGCAGTTCATCGAGTTCCGCCAGCATCTCCGTCAGCAGCTTTGGCGCTCTCGTCGCCACTGGAATGGCCGTAAACGCTGCCATCCGTTCCATCCACTGGGCCCCAGTCGCGCTCGGCAGATTGTGAATCCCCAGGTGAAATGCGGTGGCTCCAAACGGCACCGTCCACTCTACCGATACCGGAATATGCCGCGACGAAGGCACAGTTCGCAGCAGCATCGGCGCGTTGATATCATCGTGATCCGTGATCGAAACCAGTCCCTGAATCTGCAGCTTGTTCTCGATCTGCTTTCGCTCCAGATCAAACGCCAGGCTGGGCGTCAACGGTGGCGTCCAGTAAGCCCGCGCATAATCCGCGTCGATTCCCGTCAGCCGCTTGCTCCTTCGCTCGCCCCACCGTATGACCGGCTGCAGAAAACTCCAGTCCTTCGACAGCTCCGAGATGAAATCCAGCGTCTCCTTCGACTGATTCGTATGGCTATGCAGCGATACGCCCGTCATGAAGCCCTTCGCTGCCTCCGGTTCCCGCCACAGGTATGAAACGCTCGACTGGCTCATCGGGTGACCCCCAGGTTCTCAGGCTGCTTACGAGGGCAGTATGGAGCCGCTATGTGACGAGGGTGTGACTGCACCAATAATGCAGCTTCAAAATCCCTAAACCCCGTATCTACAATGATTCCCCAGAGGTCGTAGAACCCTCTTCTCCTGCGAATCCGCTCATCAGACGCTGCACGCACGCGTCGATCGGCGGTCTGGTCAGCGCGTCTTCGCGATATCCGGGCCCATCATCTCCTGCACGCTCGGCGCAGGATCATCAGGAATCTCCTGTTTCTCCAGCCTAGCCTGCTCCCGTTCATAGTCCGACTCGAGATGATTTTCCGTCAGCCCCTTCTTCAGCAACGCAAACGCCTCCTCCGGCGTATCTGCAAACTGAAACAGCTCAAGGTCAGCCTGCGCAATCGCGCCCTTCGCCGCCAGCAGCTCCATATTGATCACATTCTTCCAGTAGCTCGACCCATAGACGACCACCGTGATCTTCTTCGCCAGTTTTCTGGTCTGCGCCAGCGTCAGCAGCTCGAACATCTCGTCCAGCGTCCCAAAGCCGCCCGGAAAGACCACGAGCGCCTTCGCCAGATAAGCGAACCAGTACTTCCGCATGAAAAAATAATGAAAGTCGAAGCTAAGCGCCGGCGTAATGTACGGGTTCGGATGTTGTTCGAAGGGCAATTTGATATTCAACCCGATCGTCTTGCATCCAGCCTCATACGCCCCGCGATTGGCCGCCTCCATAATCCCCGGCCCGCCCCCTGAGGTCACCACAAATCTGTGCCGCCGTCCGGGCAGCGTCTTCGACCACGTAGCCATCATCCCTGCCAGCCGCCGCGCATCCTCGTAATACTGAGCCATCTCCACCGCAGCCTCAGCCAGCCGCAGCTTCTGTGCACTGGCCTCTCCGCTCGCTATCTCCTCAGGGCTTGCGGGCTGCTCCGCCTCGGGTGCCGGCTCGCTCGAACCCGTATTCGCCAAAAGCTCCAGCTCTGAACTGGCCACGTCCAGAGCGCGAAACCGAGCCGACCCAAAGAACACCACCGTGTCCTGAATCCGCTCCCGCCGAAACCGCGCCATAGGCTCCTGATACTCCGCCAGGATCCGCAGCATCCGCCCATCCGGCGAGCTCAAAAATCCGCATTCTCATACGCCAGCGGAGCCTGCTCCAGCGCGTCCGGTACCTTTGGGTTCATAGTCTTGTCATCCAGTCGATCAAAAATCTAGCGTCGCTCATCCCCGGTAGTCGCGGTAGTGCACCGCCTCGGAGATGCCGATCCAGATATCCAGCAGTCCCAGCCCGGAGATCATCCCCCGCACCGCGCCGTTATGCAGCACCGCCGTCAGCCACGGCCTCGCCAGAATAAACTCGTTCCGGTCCCATATCCGCGTCCACCACGGAAGCACCATGACCAGCACGCCCAGGTACACGCAGAACAACACCAGCACAAACAGCGACAGCCGTTGCAGCCACACTGGCGCTGATCTCTTTGCAGGTTCTCCCTGGCTCACCGGTGGCTCTTCCACAGTCGGCTCAGGGTTCGGAAATAGTTGTGGCTGTCCGGACATCAAACTCCGCATCAAACGTTCTGCGCAAAACCTCTTCTGCTCGAATAACTCTCAAGTCTGACACTAGCAGAGCGCTTCGTCCTTGTCTCTCCAACAGAAGCACCATGCGAAGCTCCCCTTCCTTCACTTCGCTGATTTTGCGGGAGTTGGCAGCGCGGCAGGAGCATGGGTGTCATGAGGAAAATCCAGCCGCAGATCGTACGTCGACCGCGACCCGGTGACCTTGACCGGAAGCTCAAGCCCCGCACCATTTTTCTTCAGCAGCTTGTCGAATGGAGTCAGCAGCATACTCTTCCACCCCGTCGTCATCTGCGACGCCGTCGCCTGTGTCTTCACCGTTCCGTGAAACTCAAACGTGCTCGCAACCAGTTGCATCTGCCCGTCCGCCAGCATCTGCGCCCCAGGCATCTGGTAGTCCAGGTCCTGCACATCCAGCACCGCATTCGCAATCGTAAACTTTCCACTCAGCGCCGAACCCACCACTTCCGCATCCTGCGCATTTGCCTGCTTCGGCTTCCCCTGCGCCCTCATACTCAGCGCATCCATCTTCGCCTGCATCTCGGGATTGTTCATCATCGCGTCCTTGATCGCGAACGTGCCCTCAAGCCGCATCTTGCGCGACACGCTTACCGGCCCCGCCGGATCGTAGAAGTGCACCTTCGCCGCCAACGCCCCGCGCATCAGCGGTGGGTTCGACTTCAACACGAGGCTAAAAATATCCTCAAGTCGCCCCTTCTCGATCAGCACATTGAGATCGGTGTTATGCCCATTCACACCCACCGCCCTCGTCACCGCACCTCGTGCCGTAATCTCAGTCCTGCCCAGTCTCGCCCGCACAGGGTCCAGCCAGGTATCCCCCGTCGTCCCATCCACCACCGCATGAAACTCCGTATGCAGAGGCACCGGATGATCGCTGATATCCAGTCGAAAGTCCGGGGTCTCCGTAGTCCCATCCGCAGTCAGGTTCCCCAGCGTCCCGCCAAACCTTCCCGTCGAAGACAGCATCCCGCCCAACCCATGAATCGAAGACAGGTCCGCATGAGTGAACGTGTAGTCCCCGTCAAGCGGCGTATCCCGCGGATTGTCGTCCTGCCATGGCCCAAAGTGCCCCGTCGACTGCACTTCCCCCACCGGCTTCGGATTCACCAGCAGCGCCGTATAGTTCAGCGGCTTCTTCGCCCCCACATCGGTCAGCACAAGGCTCTTGATAGCAAACTCCAACGGCTTCTTCCCCGGCTTGTTCGTCTCGAGCGTCACCTTTGCGTCCGTGCACTCGATCCGGTCGACCACAATCCCCAGCGCCGACTGCCCCTTCCGCCTCGGATCATCAGGCACCTGCCCACGATCTCCCTTCGGCGGAATATCCACCCGAAGCCCCCGCACCTTCACCGTGACTAGTCGAGTCGTAGGCCGCAGCAACTCGCGCCATCCTGTCCTGAACTCAAAACTATCGACGACCAGCATAGGCGGCGCATTCGGCCTCGCATCCGGCTTCGTCGGTCCCGCCAGGTAAAGAATCCGCAGCCCTCCACCCGTAACAATAACGTCTCTGCTCATCGAAAGCTCCAGCCGATCCAGCTCCACCGGGCTATGAAACCGCGCCGAAAGCGTCTCCACAACCTTCTTCCGCAGCATGGGCTGAATCTGCCTCAGCCCCCATTCCACCGCCACAGCACCCACAATCGCCACCAGCACAAACACCGCACCCATCCAAAAGACCCAGCGCCACCCCCACCATCGCTGACGCTCCACCGGCACCACGGTCTCCGTATCAGTCTCGCTCAAATTGTTCCTCTGCTGGTTGGACGCTCTTGCACCGTCAAAAGCCGGAGCCCACCCAAAAAATACCGTAGAGACGAAGCTTTCGCGTCGTCGCAAGTTTTCCCAATCCCGCAAAGCTCCATCCCCGCCCAGGGCTCATTCTTCACAGCGTCAATCCCGCCTACTTCTTCTTCGGCGTAAGACACGTCTGTCCGAATCGATCGTTCAGGCACAGCGTCCACCCGCTTGCCTCTTGATCGATCTTGTAGTGGTACTCCGTCTTGCTGAGATCCGTAGCCGCCTCAACGGTCACGCCGGCACATTGATCCTTTTTCGTCTCCGTTCGTCTCGCCGGCATAAGGTCCATGGTCGAACCCTGCGCGGACACCTGCCCAAACTCCTGTTTCATCGTCGTGATCAAACACTTGCCGTTAGCCGAACCATGGATGTCCGTAAAAAATACTCGCCGGCTCGCATCATCTTCCACCGCGGAGGAGCAAACGTATACAGCACCGAGCGTACCGAATGCACTCCCCCACTATCAGACTGCTGAACCAACTGCCACTCTCCAAGCAGATCGTCCGGCATCGCTGGACCACCTGATTGCGCCACCAACGCCGACATCGCCATCTGCACCAGGAACAACACCGGGCTAAAGAGCACAAAGAGAATCAGCGCAACCGTAGACCGCCCCTTCGACACCTGCATCAGCTCGCGATAAGCTCCCCAGACGCAGAAGATCCACACATAGGTAGCAACGAACCCCAGCCCCAGGAAGATAATAAAGATCTTGAAGCCGCCGCTTGCCATCAGGCCCGCCGCATCGGCGGCGTTTCCGCTCATCACCTGTTGATACCCAACCCCATCCAGCACCTTGAAAGCTCCCGCTCCCACCAGCGAGAAGAATAGAAACAGCAGAGTCGACACCCCCGAAAAATAACAGGTAGCGGCAACAACCTTCTTCCACGCCAGCTTTCCCCCACCACTCTCCAAACCAGGACTGCCAGCACAACATTCAGCGCAAAAGCCAGTGCAGACTGCACAGCGAGGATGCCGAACAGCACCTCTTTGCTCTCCTTGCCGAAGAAAAGCGGAATCTGTGCAAGAAAAGCTATCCCGAAACACACAGCCACAAACGTGAAAGCCTCTTCCAGCGCCGAGTCCGACTCAAGGTCCAGCGCCAGAACAGCGCTCTTCGGAGCAGGAAGCAGCGCCACCAATCTCCGCCCAAAGAACGGAAGTGCACCCACCAGCTTCTCAATGATCTCTTTCACTCAGAACGCGCCTCTGGCCGTCCACTCTAATCCCTGGTCTCTTGATCTCCTATAGAAATCACACCTCTGCCACCGCTTTTGAGTCAGCCTCCGAAGAGTGGCACAGAATCATCGATCGAATCGGGCAGCATAGCTAAAGCCCCTCAGGACTCTTCAGCTGGGTCAATCTCTTCTCCCGCCCCTTCCACTCCTCCGACGAAAACAGCCTGGGTCCCACCTCGATCAGCCGCGGCATCATATTGAACACCGCCACCCGGTTCCACGGCCCGCCGTTCCGCATCCGGAACCCCTTCTCATTCAGGTCGCTGACGATGCTCGAGTACGAAAAGTCCTGCCCCAGCAGCTCCATCATCAACATCAGCGTCTGATTCTCCCTCGGCTGCACCTCCAGCCGCGTGCAGTCTTCAGAGATCCGCAAGCCATAAGGAATCTCCTCCCCAAACACACCCTCCGTCGGAGCCTCCTGGTCCGGCATCTCCCGTCTCCACTCGATCGACACCAGTTGCCACCCGGCAGCCGTACGCTGCCTCATCATCTCAGGGCTAAACGGCCCCGAGACCACATCGCGAACCCGTTCGAAATAAGCCATCACCAGCCTCCGCAAGCGAAACTCCACCCAGCAGAACGGGCAATTCCCCTACCAAACTCCGGGCTCAATGCGAAACCCGTAACCCTCAGACCCAGCAAAACATAACGACTATCGAATCGACGAACCCCGCGTCCACCACTGTCCAAACACACAAAATACTGTTCGTTTTCGAACTGCTTCAGAAGGGCGCCCTGCGCGGGCGGCGGTCACTTCGTGACGCGTGTACCGGTCTTGGCGAGATCAACCTCGACGGTTCTCCCGTTGGTCGAAATCAATCTCTCCCCGACCAACGGGAGGACCAGCCGAAGGGGTATACAAGTCACGAAGTGACCGCACCGCGCGCAGCGGTCCCGGCCGGAAGGCCACATCTCCTATCGCGCGAGGGCAGCACAGCCGCATGCAGCGCCATCACCGCATTCCCTAAGGCGGATTCCTCTCGACTCGAGCCAGGAATCCACTTCGCCGTTCTACCAGCTGTAGTGCACCGTGTAGCTAAGGATGGTTTCGCCTTTCGCTGGCACCGTCACGGGAAAGTCGATCGTGGAGCTGTCACGTTTGGTGTACTCAGAAGACTTCGCTGCGATCTCCCAGTTCTCTCCGCGGCCCATATGTTCCACGGCGTGAATCGTCACCGCCTGCGCCTTCTGGTTAGAGAGCTTGATCTCAAAGCTCTCGTCCATTACCCGCTTCATATTGTCAACCTTGAAGTCGGTCTGACGCCGCGCCGCAGTCAGGTCGAATGCACTCCCGCTGATCACCTTTACCGTCTGCTCGGCCGGCGTGTGCATGATCATGTTCTCTCCCACAAACTGCATCTGGCCACCGGTATCGCGCCGATACAACCGCAGACGGCCCGCGGGCAAAGGCATCCCGAGATGGTTCGACTCCGAGTTCTTGATCTCTTCGAAGATCGAAACGCGGGTGTTGCCGGAGTTCGAAAATCCGATCTGATCGTTATGGTATCCAGGATAAAAAGCCTGCTCGACAGGGCCGTTTCCTTCAAACTGATAGGTGCGCCGAACGCTCACATTCGAGGCCTCTAGAAACTGCACCTGCTTGGTTTCTTCGTTGCGAAGAGAGACCGTGCGATGCAGATCGTAAAGATGGAAATCGTCAAATGCCTTTTGTGTGACCTGACCTACCCCGCCCATAATCGCAGCGTTCTGGCTCATAGCCATTTCGGTCCTGTAAGCGTGGGTCCGCAGATCCTGGATCTTTGCCACGTCCCCCGCCATCAACTGCAACGTAGCCTGAGGAAAGTCAGTCCCCGTCTTGTTCTCGATGGTCACCCAGCCGATAATCTCCGCCAGCTCCGGCCCCGTCGTATCGGCTGTCTCCGGCACCACCACGTTGTAGGTGGCCTGCCAGTTCATCCCGTGCGTAATGTAATCAAGCTCCGCGGAAAACCGCGCCGCTTTCTCGGCATCGATCTGCCATCGCAGCGTAGGCTTCAACAACAGACCGTCTGTCGTCGCCGGAAACAACGGCGTCCCAGGCATGGAAAACTGCATCTTCCCGCCAACTTCGACTAATGGCTGGTTATAGGGATATCCATTCGCCGCCTGACCGCCCGCTCGAATGATCCGGCCCTCGACGGTTCTCGCCGGAATCACCTGCCGCTCACCCGCGGCGCTCTCCACCACCTGCGGTCCCTGGATCTCGAAGTCGATCGTCTTTCCCTCGTACTTCTCCATCATCCACTGCTGGTCCACCACCGCCGCGTCGTAGTTCTGCTCGGCCACACGCACAAGGTTCCGACCACTCGGGTCGCGAAGCACCACCGAATCCGGCTCAAGCTGCCTTGTCACATTCGTCGTCAGAACTTCGTTCGTTCCCGCGTGAAGATCGAGCGGAACCGTAGTGCGGGCAACCGCAAAGTCCTGGTTGTAGATGGTGAGCCGGGTCGGCGCGATCGTGGGCTCTTGCGCCACGACATAAGAGAAAGCAAGCAGAGGCAGAAAAACGAAACATCGGATCATGAGGTATCCCTGGAGCACAGTATGAGTATGAAAACACACCGTTAGACGGAGAAGAACAGCAAACCTGGACACAATTATCTAAATTCTGTCCTGCCGGACAGGCGCCCTGCGCGGGCGGCGGTCACTTCGTGACTTGTGTATCGGTCTTGGTTTGGCTCACCCCTTGGGCCCTCCCGTTGGTCGGCACAGACTTTAGCCTGCGACCAACGGGAGCACCACGCAAAGCAATCACAAGTCACGAAGTGACCGCCGCCCGCGCAGGGCGCCCGTCCGGCAGGACACCCGCATTTCACACACCAATGAGAAAATAGAAGGAGCATGCTCCAACTCTCAGCAGCCGGCAAACGCTTCGGCCAAAAACTCCTCTTCGAAGACGCAAACTGGCTCATCAACCCAGACGAGCGCACCGGCCTGGTCGGCGGCAACGGCACCGGCAAATCCACCCTCCTCAAGATCATCGGCGGCATCGAGTCCCTCGACTACGGCACCATCACCCGCAACAAAGGCGTCACCCTCGGCTACCTCCCGCAGGACGGCCTCGCCCTCCGCGGCCGGACCGTCTTCTCCGAGTGCCTCTCCGTCTTCGACCACCTCCACGAGCTCGAGCGCGAGTCCATCGAACTCACTACGACCCTCTCCGAAGCCGACCCAAAATCCAAGCAGTACCTCGCCGCCGCCGAGCGCTACTCCGACATCGCCGACCAGCTGCACGTCCACGACATCTACAACCTCGACTCGCAGGTAGGCGCGGTCCTCGGCGGCCTCGGCTTCTCCAAAGAAGACTGGGACCGCAACACCGAAGAGTTCTCCGGCGGCTGGCAGATGCGTATAGCGCTGGCGAAGCTCCTCCTCCAAAAACCCAGCCTCCTCCTACTCGACGAGCCCACCAACCACCTCGACATCGAATCCCGCAACTGGCTCGAAACCTACCTCCACGACTACCCCAACGCCTACATCCTCATCTCGCACGACCGCTACTTCCTCGACGTCACCGTCAACAAGACCGTCGAACTTTGGAACAAGCGCATGCACACCTACCACGGCAACTATGAAAAGTACGTCGTGCAGAAAGATGAGCGCCGAACGCAGCTGATGAACGCCTACAAAAATCAGCGCGACCGCATCGACGCCCTCGAAGCCTTCATCAATCGCTTCCGCTATCAGGCCACCAAGGCCAAGCAGGTTCAGTCCCGCATCAAAGAACTCGAAAAGATCGAGCGCATCGAAGTCCCCGAAGACGAGTCCACGATCCACTTCTCCATCCCGCAGCCCCCGCCAGCGGCCGCACCGTCATCGAAGTGAACAACCTCAAAAAATCTACCCCACGCCAACCGACGGCGAAAAACTCATCCTCGACGACCTCAGCTTCACCATCGAGCGCGGCGACCGCATCGCCCTCGTAGGCGCAAACGGCGCAGGAAAATCCACACTCATCCGCCTCCTAAGCCGTCAGGAAGAAGCCACCGCAGGCACCATCCGCGAGGGCCACAACGTCCTCTCCGACTTCTTCGCGCAAGACCAGTACAAAGTCCTCGACCCCGCCGCCGGCATGCTCGACGACATCAGCGGAGCCGCCCCCAAAGTCCCCGTCGTCGAACTTCGCTCCCTCCTCGGCTGCTTCATGTTCTCCGGCGACGACGTCTTCAAAAACTCGGCGTCCTCTCCGGCGGCGAACGCAACCGCTACGCCATGGCCAAGATGCTCGTCTCGCCATCTAACTTCCTCCTCCTCGACGAGCCCACCAACCACCTCGACCTCCGCGCCAAAGACGTTCTCCTCGACGCCATCCGTAACTTCACCGGCACCGTCCTCTTCGTCTCGCACGACCGCTACTTCATCGACGGCCTCGCCACCCGCGTCTTCGAAGTTGAAGACCGCCGCCTCCACATCTACCCCGGCAACTACGAGGACTACCTCTGGCGCAAACAGGGCGGCCCCGAAAAAGTAACTGAACAGATTACAAACTCACTGGCCGCGGCACCCACACCTCCGCCTGTAATCGAAATCCCAGCGCCCACCACCGAACCCACACCCAATGCAAACATCAAACGCCTCAACCCAATCAAGCTCAAGCAGCTCGAAGACCGTCTCCATCACGCCGAAGAAGAGATTCCCCGCCTCGAATCTCTCATCGCCGCCGCCGAAGAGCGTCTCGGCAACTTCACCTCCGCCGAGCAATCCCAGAGAGACGCCGCCGAGCTCGACGACCTCCGCACAAAACGCACCAGCCTCCTCACCGAATGGGAAGAACTCTCCCTCACCCTCGAGGAGCAGCAGCTAGCCTAGCCGATCTCTTCCCGCAGCAGACAAACCCACCTCTCCACACGCAGTCAGAACTTAATCCAAAGAGCATGACGCAAGCACGCCCTCCCGTGCTACCGTGTCTGCACCTCCGGAATCCGAGTTCCGCGTCTTCACCAGCCCCGGCTTCGTCTACAGCCGAGTCAACAACACCTACAGCGGAACCCTCACCGTCACCAACACCACCAGCTCCGCCATCTCCGGCCCACTCCAAATCGAATTCACCAACCTTCCCGCAAACATCACAATCGCCAATCTCACCATTCCAAAGAGCGAAGGCTTCTTCACCATCCCTGGCGGACTCCCCGCGGGCAAATCCGCGCAGATCCTCGTCCGTTTCAATAACCCCTTCAACTCCGGCATCACCTACACCCTCGTCGCTTACACGGGAGCGCTCTGACATGAAAACTGCATAGCCACCAGGACCCCACGCAGCTTCCTCGCCCATACAGCTGCACTCCTCGCCGTGGCCATCCTCTCTTGCACCCCCGCGGCTCACGCAGACACTTACTCCATCTCCATCGACACCTCCACCCTCCCCAGCGGTGACCTCAACGAGTACTTCCTCGATCTGCAGTTCAACCCCGGCCAGCTTCCCGGCACGCAACTCGCCACCGCAGACGCCTCCGTGCCCACCTGCTGCGTCAACTACGGCTTTGCCCTCACCGGAGACGTCTCCGACGGCTTCGGCGGCGGCCCCACCGACATCAGCTTCGACAACCAGACGCCCTACAACGACGCCTTCGGCGGCATCTATCTGCCCTCAGCCGGCGTTCCCATCACCTTCACCGTCTCGCTCGGCGGTCCCGCAGTCGACTCCCCCAACGGCACCTCCGTCTCCGGCAGCACCTTCGCCATCAGCCTCTTCGACGGCAACATGGCGCCCATCCTCACCGCAAATCCTGACGGCTTCCTCGGCCTCCTCAACCTCAACACCAACGGCACCGTCACCACCCAAACCTTCCTCGACTCAACCGGCGGCCCATCTGCCATCACCATCACCGATCTCACCCCGCCGCCTGCGGTGCCAGAGCCCAGCACTCTCGTCCTGCTCACGACCGGCCTCACCGGAACTCTCACACTCGTCCGCAGAAGATCCCGAAGCTAACCTTCGACCTCCTCACCCGAGGCTCGATGAACCGGAACGCTCCGAGATCTCAATGGCCAGAGAGCATCTGCGCACGAGAGAATCGTCCGGCGTTATATGCTTCTCTAGTTCTCGGAGGCAAAGGATGATTCTTCGCAAAGTAGTCCTGATTCCGTTCGTTCTTCTCTGTATCGCGCAATCTCCAACCATGCGCGGCCAGACCACCCTCGCCGCCACCCCGCCGATGGGCTGGAATAGCTGGAACCACTTCGCAGAGCACGTCACCGACGCCGACGTCCGCACCGCAGCCGATCTCATGGTTTCCACCGGCATGCGCGACGCCGGCTACATCTACGTCAATGTCGACGACACCTGGCAGGGCACACGCGACGCCAACGGAGAACTCCATCCAAACAGCCGCTTCCCCGACATGAAAAAACTCGGCGACTACATCCATTCAAAGGGTCTCAAGTTCGGCATCTACTCCTCGCCCGGCCCCAAAACCTGCGGAGGCTACGAAGGCAGCCTCGGCCACGAGGTCCAGGACGCACAGATGTACGCCAGTTGGGGCGTCGACTTCCTCAAGTACGACCTCTGCTCCATGCAGGACCCCATGCGCGAACTCACCGCAAAAAATAACGGCAACACCGACGCCGCCTTCAAAATGATGATCGACGCCTTTCGCAAGATGGGAGACGCACTCAAAGCCACCAATCGGCCCATCCTCTACAGCCTCTGCCAGTACGGCATCGCCGAACCCTGGAAGTGGGGTCCCAGCGTCGGCGCACAAATGTGGCGAACCACCGACGACATCAACGACACCTGGGGCCGCATGACCATCATCGGCCTCGAACAAGCCGATCTCGCCCCCTTCGCCGCACCCGGTCACTGGAACGATCCGGACATGCTCGAAGTCGGCAACGGCCACATGACCACAGACGAGTATCGAACCCACATGAGCCTCTGGGCCCTCCTCGCCGCGCCTCTGCTCGCAGGCAACGATCTCAGCAAAATGTCCCCCGAAGACAAGAGCATCCTCCTCAACAAAGAAGTCATCGCCATCGACCAGGATCCACTCGGCAAACAACCCACTCGCCTCTACCAGCGCGGAGACTTCTCCGTCTGGACCAAACCGCTCGCCGACGGAAGAGTGGCCGTCGGCATGTTCAACACCGCTCTGGACTCCCGCGATGTAGCTCTCGACCTCACTCAGATTGGCTTCGCTCAAGGGGCGACTCTCCATGACGTCTGGGAGAACAAGGATTTGGGGAAACGTACCGGCATCTACTCCCGCAATATCCCAAAGCACGGCGTCGTCCTGCTTATCCTGAGCAAATAACGCTCTTCGTCCCACCCGGTAACCGCATGTTGGCCGTCGTAGTCTCGAAGGTGATCGTATGATTCTGAAACAGTACTACCTGGGCTGTTTGGCCCACGCCTCCTACCTCGTCGGAGACGAGGCAAGCTCGACGGCTATCATCGTCGACCCGCAGCGCGATATTCAGCAATACCTCGCCGACGCAGAAAAGTTTGGCCTCCAGATCCGCGCCGTATTCCTAACCCACTTCCATGCAGACTTCATCGCCGGTCATCTCGAGCTGCGAGACAGTTGCGGCGCAACCATTTATCTCGGCTCTCGCGCGGAAGCCGAATATCCCTTCGTGCGGATCAAGGACGGCGACACGCTAAACTTTCCCGGACTGCGCCTACAGGTCCTCGAAACCCCTGGCCACACGATCGAATCCATTTCGATCCTGGTCTTCGATCTCGAGAAAAATCCCACCACGCCTTATGCAGTCCTCACCGGCTATACGCTCTTCATCGGCGACGTTGGCCGACCCGACCTGCGAGCTTCCCTCGGCTGGACCGCAAACCAGCTCGGCGGACACCTCTACGACTCCCTGCACAACAAGCTGATGACGCTCCCCGACGAAACCCTGGTCTACCCAGCGCATGGTGCAGGATCGCTCTGCGGTAAAAACCTCTCCTCCGACACCGTCTCCTCTCTCGGTGATCAACGACGCTTCAACTACGCCCTCCAGCCAATGTCGAAGCGAGAGTTCATCCGCATCGTAACCGCCGACCAGCCCGACGCCCCCGCCTACTTCACCTACGACGCAGTCCTCAACACGCGCGAGCACGCCACACTCGACAACAACCTCCAGAAGGTTCTCCAACCGGTCGATCTCAACGACGTCCTCGCGATGGGAGATGCCGGCGCTCACATCCTCGACGTCCGCGACGCTGCCGAGTACGCCAAGGGACACCTTCCCGGCAGCATCAACATCGGTCTGGGCGGCCAATATGCAACCTGGGCAGGCACAATTCTCGATCGGACCAAACCCATCGTCATCGTCGCAGAGCCAGGCCGCGAGCAGGAAGCTGCCCTGCGCCTCGGCCGCATCGGTTTCGATCACGTCAGAGGCTATCTGTCAGGCGGCATGGAAGCGCTCGCCAACAGACCGGACCTCGTGTGGCCAACAGAACGCGTGACCGCCCAGATAGCAGCAGAAGAACTCAGGACAACAACTCCGCCTCTCGTGCTCGACATCAGAAATCCTCGAGAGTGGACGACCCGGCATATCGCCGGCAGCCTAAACATTCCGCTAGGCCACCTGCAGGAGCGCATTGCCGAAATCCCACGCGACCGCCGCATTGCAGTCCACTGCGCCGGAGGCTATCGTTCTTCCATCGCCGCCAGCATCCTCCACCAGCACGGAATCACAAATCTAATCGAGGTAGCAGGCGGTCTCGCCGCCTGGGAAGCAGCCAAACTCCCAGTCGTTTCGGAAACCCAGGAACAGCACACTGCCTAAGCTGCTCTCATCCGTCGTGCCCAGCGGCTCCCGACCGCAAGCAAAGACGAACCGCCCTTCAAAAAATAAAGTTGAAAAAACTGGCGTATCTTTTGCCACCACGAAAGCGTGCGTCAACTTACCACGTTTCACCAGCAGGAAACCACGTTCTCACCAACCAGAAACCACGCTTTACGCCCACATTTTCGCAAAACCCCCACCAAAAACCACCTCAGGAAAAATTATCTTCCCTCACGCAGCCGAGCCGCCAGCCGCTCCGGCAACCCCGCCATCAAAATCCTTCCCTGAGCCGCCGTCAGGTCATACGGCACGCGATGATAGACAATCTCCCGCGCCTCCGAGTCATAAATTACAAACGCTGCCCGCCAGTCCGAATCCCTCGGCTGCCCCACCGATCCCGGATTGATCAGATGCCGCGTCCCCTCTGGAATCAGCATCTTCCAGCTCTCCGCCGCGTTCCTCGTCTGGAGCTGCGCCCTGATCTCGTGCCATTCATGACCTTTCTGCGAAAACCCACCCTGCAAATGCGTATGCCCAAAGAACGTGATCGCCGTCGCCGCCTGCTGCAAAGGAGCCCACGCATCCCGCATGCTCAAAATGTACTGATCCTCATTCAGCGGCGACCCATGCACACAAGTCACGCCCGGCTCCTCAGGAACCACCGGTCCCTGCGGCATCGCCTTCAGCCAGACCAGATTTTCCTCAGTCAATTCAGCCTTAGTCCACTCCGCAGCCGCTCTAGCCACAGGATTAAACCCCACCGCCGAGGTCAACCCGCAGCACACCCGATCGTGGTTTCCGCGCACGCTTACCTGCGCCTTCGCCCGCATCAGCGCCACAACTTCATTCGGACTCGCGCCATACCCCACCACATCGCCCAGGTTCCAGAGCACGTCATACGCCTCTGCCGCGGCAAGAACTGCGTTCAATGCTTCGAGGTTCCCGTGAATGTCTGAAATAACCAGCGCGCGCATACAGTCAAATTGGCCCTAAACGACATAAGGCACAATTCTCAAGTCTATAGACATTCACTCATTCAGGGAAATAGCCAACTTCCGCTCCGTCAAACCGAAGCCAGCGGTTTCGACCGGTCCGTCCTCATCGTCGGAGCGGAAGCCAGCAGCCTGCGCGTATAAGCATGCTGCGGATTCAGAAACAGCTTCGCCGCCTCCGCCTGCTCCACAATCTCGCCATGCTGCATCACCGCAACACGATCGGCCACCTGCGACACCACCGCCAGATCATGCGATATGAACAGCATCGCCAACTTATGCTCCCGCCGTAACGCCTTCAACAGCTCCAAAATCTGCGCCTGCACCGTCACATCCAGAGCCGTCGTCGGCTCATCTGCGATCAGCAATCTCGGCCGGTTCACAATCGCCATAGCAATCAGAATCCTTTGCCTTTGCCCTCCCGAAAACTGATGCGGATAGTCCTTCGCTCTCCGCTCAACATCAGGCAACCCAACCTCTTCCATCGCCTCCAGAACCCGCGCCCTCACCGCTCTCCGCCCCATCTCCGGATGATGCGCCGCGACCGCCTCAGCAATCTGCGCCCCCACTGGCATCACCGGATTCAGTGCCGTCATCGGCTCCTGAAAGATCATCGCAATCTCTCGCCCCCGACGCCTCCGCATCGCTTCTTCAGACAGCGCGAGGAGCTCCTCCTCATCGAATCGAATCGACCCACTCACCCGCGCACTCTCCGGCAACAACCTCAGCACCGCCAGCGAGGTCGCCGACTTCCCAGACCCCGACTCCCCCACCAATCCCAACGTCTCACCGGCCTCTATCTCGAACGAAATCCCTTTGACAGCCTCATGCCGTCCAAAATCCACCGACAACTCTCTGACTTCCAGCAACATCGCAGAACCCATAGCATGCATGGTAGCGAACATCCTCGCCACTGGTCGCTCAACTTCAAATGTCCCTCCGCAATCAGGTAGGACTTTGACTCGCAGATAGCGTCTAATCTCGATGACAGGCCTATGAGATACCTCCCCCATCGCATCCTTTTTGCCGCTCTGATTCTCACCGGCCCGATCTGGGCCCAGATGCACAAGGTCGCCAAGCCCGAACAGGTCGTCCGCGCAGTCGGCGTCTACGAGTGGACCGGCGACTTCGTCAAGCCCACCGCCAGCCGTCTCATTCCCGTCTCCCTCTTCATCGACGGCAAGCTCGAAGATGCCGGCATCTACGTCGCACGCCCCGTACCCTTCGCCCTCCTCAGCGGAAACGTCTACGAACTCCAAACGGCAGGCATCGACAAGGGTTATCTCGATCTCGCCTATGCAAGGCATCTACAAGCCGTCGAGGCCACCGGCGACCTCGCCTACGACGACGGCTGGTTCGGCTACGGCAGCGTCAAGCCCCTCACCGCGCCGAAGAAGGCCGCAGCCCTCAAGCCCTCGAAGACAGTGCCAGTACTCACCAGTTCCAAAGACGACGCCAGCCATCATCCCGCAACCAAAACCAACACCGACACAGCCACCGATAACGACGACCCGAATCGCCCAACCATGAAGCGTCGTTCCGATACTTCGACTAGTTCGACCACGGATACCTCCAGCGCAGGCACAACTCCTTCTTCAACAACCTCAACTGCTTCCACCCCCACCGACGACCCTGATCGTCCCACCATGAAGCGCCGCTCCGACAGCTCGGCCACCGACAACACAACCGCATCAACCGGCAGCACTCCCGCCGACGACCCAGACCGCCCAACCATGAAGCGCAGGTCTGACAGCACTGACAACTCAACGACCACATCGAATACATCCACAGACGATCCCGACCGTCCCACCATGAAGCGTCAAACCTCCGACACTCCCACCACAAACACCGGATCGACAACCGCAAGCACCTCAACTCCCTCCGACGACCCCGACCGTCCAACCCTCAAGCGCCACTCCGCCGAAGATGCAAAGAGAGCGCACGACACCAACTCGGTCACCGGCACCGGTGCACTCAACGACGATCCCAACCGCCCCAACCTTCATCATGGCAAGCCAACCAGTGCCATGACCGAGACCGATCTACCCAAGCTCGTAGGTATCCCCCAAAATCTGCACCAGATGGTAGCAGTCTCCGACGCCGCCAACCGAGACCCTCACGCCTTCACGCTCGAGTGGGAGGACGCCGCCCAGCATGCCGCCGTTCTCGCCAAGATGCAGGCCATGGCCCAGGCGCAACTCGCCGCATACACTTCACCGGGCACCAAACCTTCCGCAGCAACCCCGGCCCAGGCAATAAAGAAGACAACGACCACCACGCGCACCCACCGAGCCGCCCCTAACACTCCGCCACCGGTTCTTCTGTCGGACGAAGAGCTGAAAGCCTACACCCTCAGCTACGGCGGCGCCGCCACCTATGTCTACTCCGCCCACACCGCCGGCACGGGAGCAGCTCTCCGCTACGTCACCATCGTCGCGCAGGACAACGGCCTCGGCGAACTCAGACCCGCCATTCAAAGTGTCACCGACGCCGCCCACCTCGACCGCACTCCGCTCATGCGCTTCGTCGATGTCGTCGACGCCGAGGCCAGCAACCGCGCCAGCCTGCTCTTCGAACTCCGCGGCCAGAACGCCCGCCAGTTCGGCCTCTACCGCGTCATCGCCTCGCACTCCGAGCAGATCTTCCTCACTGGCACAACCCAGTAGCCGCCTAGCCGGACCGACCTCTTCTTGAACACCTCGCGCAAGCGGGAGTAATGTTCTTAGCAGCAGCAGGCTGGGATACAGGAGGTTTCGTATGCATCGCCTCTCCGCCGCCCTCTTTCTCTTCGCAGCGATCACCGCGCTCGCACAGTCTCAGACTATGATTCGCAGCGGCTCCAACGGCTCCCCCGTCGTACTTAGAAATATCCCCGTCGGAACTGGTTGTCCCATCGGCTTTCGCGCGGATCGTCAGTCGACTGCGCAGATTCTAACCGCAGGTACCACGAAGAAGAAGGAGCCTGCACTCGGCCTGCACCTCAGTCTCGACCGCCAGACCGCACCCGCCATCGAAAGCATTGAGGTAACCGTCTACGGCGTCTCTTCAAAGGGCCGAATCCTTCCCACAGATCTTCTCACCACTCAAGACAGCGCAAGCGACACCGTCTCAAAGTCGTTCGACCTTCAACGAAGCGCCGGCAACGAGACCCTCAGCAACGCCGACGTCTGGATGAATAAAGTAGGAGCTCTTCGTTGGGTGGACTTAAATGAGATCCGCTACGCCAACGGCACCAGCTGGCGTCCATCAGCATCCACAAAATGCCGAGCCATTCCCAGCAACTTCGTCCTGGTCGGTCAGCGCTAAGAAGAGGGGATCGGACAATCAGCCCATTTACAGCGGGATATTGCCATGCTTCCTGGCAGGGTTTTTCTCCCGCTTGGTAGCCAACATATCCAGCGCAGAGTTCAACCGTCGCCGCGTCTCACTAGGCCGAACCACCGCATCAATGTATCCTCGCTCCGCCGCTACATAAGGATTCGCAAATCGCTCGCGAAACTCCTCCACCTTGTCCTTTCGAGCCTCAGCGAGAACCGCCAGCTTCTCCTCTTCCGTAAACGTCTTCCCCTGCGGCCACATCGCTTCGGCCCGCCGCAGAGTCAAATCAAGCTCCCGTTTGTAGACAATATTCACCGCACCCTCAGGCCCCATCACCGCGATCTCCGCCGTAGGCCAGGCCAGGTTCAAATCCGTACGAAGATGCTTCGAGCTCATCACGCAGTACGCTCCGCCGTAGGCCTTGCGCGTAATCACCGTAAGCTTCGGCACCGTCGCCTCTGCGAACGCATACAGCAGCTTCGCTCCATGACGAATAATGCCGCCATGCTCCTGCTGAATCCCTGGCATGAATCCCGGCACATCCTCAAACGTAATCAGCGGAATGTTAAATGCATCGCAGAACCGCACAAACCTTGCGCCCTTCACACTCGCGTTGATATCCAGCACGCCTGCAAGAAACGCCGGCTGATTTGCAACGATCCCCACCGGCCGCCCGGCCATCCGCGCGAAACCCACCACGATGTTTCGTGCAAAGTGCTCGTGCACCTGAAAGAAGTAGCCGTCGTCCACCACACGCGAGATCACATCCACCATGTCGTACGGCTGGTTGCTCTCTTCAGGAATGATCGTGTCGAGCGCAGCATCCGCACGCCCCGGATCATCCTGCGTAGGCCTCCTCGGCGCATCGTCGAGATTATTCGACGGCAGAAAACTCAATAGCTCGCGCACCGTTGCCAGGCACTCCTGATCGTCATGCGCCATAAAGTGCGCCACGCCGGAGATCTCGTTGTGCGTCACCGCACCGCCAAGCGCCTCCTTGGTCACATCCTCGTGCGTCACCGTCTTGATCACGTCCGGCCCGGTCACGAACATGTAACTGGTCTTCTCCGTCATCACCGTAAAGTCAGTAATCGCCGGCGAATAAACCGCGCCCCCGCACAAGGCCCCAGAATCGCCGAGATCTGCGGCACCACCCCACTGGCCAGCGTGTTTCGCAGAAAGATATCCGTATACCCAGCCAGCGAAACCACGCCCTCCTGAATGCGCGCCCCACCCGAGTCATTCAGTCCCACCACCGGCGCGCCCACGCGCATCGCCATATCCATAATCTTCACGATCTTCGCGGCATTCGCCTCCGACAGCGACCCGCCAAACACCGTAAAGTCCTGCGCAAATACAAACACCACCCGTCCATGCACCCGCCCGTAGCCGGTAATGAATCCATCCCCAGGCACACGCTGCTCGGCCATGCCAAAGTCCGTCGCCCGGTGCGTGACGAACTTGTCCGTCTCCTCAAACGTGCCCTCGTCGAGCAGAAATTCAATCCGCTCCCTCGCCGAAAGCTTGCCCGACCTCCGCTCACGCTCGCGCCGTTCCTCGCCCCCGCCCTCTTCGGCGATGGCGTGCCGTGCGGCAAGCTCTGCGAGTTTGCGTTGATGATTGAGTGACTTCGCCACAGGGACGTCTACTTGAACCGGATACTCAGCTGCTGCCATAGAACGGAATTCTAGCAGCGAGCGGCCAGCGCAGTCCTTCTATCGAGAAATACACTGGACAGCTTCCATCCCGAAGTGATTACATCGACATCCTATTCGAAGGGAGGGTGCCCAGAATGTCCAAGTCATCCGACTGTGTCGCCATCCATCTGAAGGACATCACGGCAGCCGAGAACTTCTACACCAACGTGATGAAGTTCACCCTCGTCAATCGCTCTGAAACTCGCCTCGAATACGACACCGGTCTCTTCCGCCTCTGCGTCGATCAGGCGCTCAACACGCGGCCTCCTCTTCCGAGCTTCACCGTTCAAGACATCGGCATCGTAAAGACAGGCCTCGTCGCAAACGGCTGCGTCATTCTCCGTGAGAGTCAGAACTGCCTCAACTTCAGCGACCCCTTCGGCATCACCTACGCCATCGTCCAGGCTTGAGAACGAAAAGCAAATAAAAGGCGAATATAATCCTCAGTACGAGCCGTGTCCGCCCACGTCCAACCCGACCGCTTCCACTTCCTCCACATCGACCTGAACAGCTTCTTCGCGTCGGTCGAGCAGCAGCTCCACCCCGAATATCGAGGCCGTCCGCTCGCCGTCGTCCCCACCATGGCCGACACCACCTCCTGCATCGCCGCCAGCTACGAGGCCAAAGCCCTCGGCATCAAAACCGGAACCCAGGTAGGCGAAGCCAAAAGAATCTGCCCCGACATCATCCTCATCGCCGGCAACCACACCGAGTACGCGAAGTACTCCCAAGAGATTGCCAAAGCCGTCGAGCTAGCCTGCCCCGTCTCCCACACCCCCTCCATCGACGAGATGGTCTGCGAACTCATCGGCCGCGAGCAGGAGCCACCCCGCGCCCGCAAGATCGCCCTCGAGATCAAGCAGTCCATCTACAAGAACGTAGGCGAAGCTCTTCGCTGCTCCATCGGCATGGCCCCCAACCGCTACCTGGCCAAGATCGCCAGCGACATGCAGAAGCCCGACGGACTCATCGGCCTCCTCCCCTCGCAACTCCCCCGCGCCATCGCCCACCTCGAACTTCGCGATCTCCCCGGCGTAGGCGCCCGCACCGAACTCCGCCTCAACGCCAAGGGCATCACCACCATGGAGCAGCTTCTCGCCCTCGACCGCACCGGCATGCACAAGCTCTGGGACTCGGTCTGGGGCGACCGCCTCTACCACTGGCTCCGCGGCGCCGACACCGGCGACGACGGCGCCCCCGTCTCCTCCGGCATTCAGAAATCCCTCGGCCACTCCCACGTCCTCGGCCCCGAACACCGCTCGCACGAAGGCTCCTGGGCCGTCGCGCACAAGCTCCTCCACAAAGCCGCCATGCGCCTGCGAATGGAGAAGTTCTACACCAACTCCCTCACCGTCACTATCCGCTTCGCCCTCACAAAAGAGCAGACCGCCCGCATTAAATCCAAGCGCCACACCAGCGGCATCAAGCACTCCGGGTGGGCCATGGAAGCCCGCTTCCGCGAGTGTCAGGACACCCTCACCTTCCTCGAAGCCCTGCGCGGCGTATGGTCCCAGCGCCCCCAGGGCTCCGACTTCACCAAGCCTTTCTTCGTCGGCGTCACCCTGCGCAACCTCATCCCCGAAGACGAGCATCAACCCGAGCTCTTCGCCGACCCCGACAACCGCGCTGATCTCTCCGCCACCATGGACAAGCTCAACCTGAAGTACGGCCACACTACGCTGCACTTCGCCGGCATGCTTCCCGCCCGCGAGTCCGCGCCCACGCGCATAGCCTTCACCCAAATCCCCGTCCAGTACGGCGTCGACTACATGTAGCCTCGCTCATCCACAAAACAAAAGGCGCCGAAGGCGCGTCAGCCTCGATGGCAGATCGCGCCGTGCGCGCAGCACGCCTTTAATCTCCTAACCAGCCGCAGTCAACCCTCCTGTTTCTTAGCCGTAGTGATCAACACCACGCTAACTAAAACAAACGCAGTCCCCAAAACAGTCCGCATTCCAAGCCCTTCGCCACCCACAAAATATCCCAGCACCACCGCCACCACTGGATTCACATAAGCGTAAGTCCCAACCTTAGTAGGCGACTCATGATGAATCAGCCACACATAAGCCGTAAACCCAATGATCGACCCGGCAACAATCAGATACGCCAAAGCGAACCAGGCCCCACGCGAAACACTTTCGGGATGAAAGTTACGAAACTCCCCCACCCCAGCCGCCACAACCGCAAGCAGCAATCCCCCGGTCAGCATCTGCGCCCCCGAGCTCATCACCTTCGACTCCGGCAGCGGCAGCACACGCGAAAGCACCGAAGCGACCGACCAACTCAGTGATCCCACAATCAGAGCCACCGCGCCCCTAGTCTCGATCGCAGCCCCACCAAGGTTCAGAGAGTGGCTCATCAGCACAGCCACCCCTCCTATCCCGATCAGCAGCGCAAACGCCAGACGAATCGTAAGCCTCTGCGTCCCCAGAAACACAATCTCAGACAGCGCCATGAACACCGGGATCGTAGCCATCATCACAGCCGCGATTCCCGAAGCTACGCGCTGCTCAGCCCAGAACAACAGCCCATAGTCGACCACGAAGATCAACAGCGCGATCAACGATATCGAACCCCACTGCCGCACATTCGGCAGGCTCTCCTTTTGGCAAGCATCCACCCAAAGAGCACAAGCCCCGCAACCACAAACCGCATCGCCGCACAGAGGAAAGGCGGTATATCATGCACCGCCACGCGAATCGCAAGAAATGTCGATCCCCACACAAAATAAATAATCGCGAACGCCAACAAGGTCTTCCACGCAGGACGATCAGTAACGGCTTCCATCGCCAATTTCTACCACGCACCCACGCCCAAAAATGTCAGTAGCCTCAAGTCCCACACACTCTCCTCCCCGATAAACAGCCGTTCGCCTCGCCAAACGCAATTCGCACCCTCCGCGAACAAGCAGTTCAGACATCCCCCTCGCCACCAGGGGACATGACATCTGTCACCCACAACTCCTGACGTCCCACACTACTGCCGCCGCGCAGACCATCGCATCATCATCCTGTAAACCAAACAGGAGACCGATCATGCCCTTGACCTCCATCGCTTACGAGACCGAAACGCCGCCGTCCATCGGCCCTCAGATCGCGTCGAAACAGCCGATCGCCACCCTCACCGGCGTCACCAAGCGCTACGGCAGCATCTCGACCCCCACCTTCGCGTTGGACCGCCTCAATCTCGCCCTCCGCCCAGGCGAGATCGTCGCTCTACTCGGCCCCAACGGCGCAGGCAAATCCACCGCCATCAAACTTCTCCTCGGCCTCATCGCCCCCACCTCCGGCAGCACCCGCGTCTTCGGCAGCGATCCCCGCGAAGCCGCCACCCGCACCCGCGTCGGAGCTATGCTGCAGGTCTCACGCATCACCGAGATGCTCAAGGTCCGCGAGCACCTCGACCTCTTCCGCAGCTACTACCCCAACCCTCTGCCTATCCCGGACATCCTCCGAATCGCCCAGCTCCAGGGCATCGAAGACCGCCTCTTCGGCCAACTCAGCGGCGGCCAGAAGCAACGTGTCCTCTTCGCCCTCGCCCTCTGCGGCAACCCGGACCTCATCTTCCTCGACGAGCCCACCGTCGGCATGGACATCGAAGCCCGCCGCGGCCTCTGGGCAGAGATCCGCGTCCTCGCCGCTCTCGGAAAAACAGTCCTCCTCACCACGCACTATCTCGAAGAAGCCGACGCTCTCGCCGACCGAATCATCGTCATCAACAAAGGCCGCGTCATCTGCGAAGGCACCCCAGCCCAAATCAAACGCAACAGCGGCGGACGCCGCATCCGCTGCCACACAACTCTCTCAAGCGAACTCCTGCAAGCTCTCCCCAGCGTAACCAGCGTCGAGCGCAACGGAGAGACGACCATCGTCACAGCCGTCAACGCAGAGAACGTAGTTCGCGAGATGCTGCTGCGCGACGAAACCCTCAGCGGCCTGGAGATCGCGAGCCCCGCTCTCGAAGACGCCTTCCTCGCTCTAACAAGAAGCTGATGACGACGCAGACTCTATCCAGCTCTTGCTCTTCGAACTTAGGCCGCAACCAGAACAGATCGCCAAGGAGAACATCATGTCCACCTCCGCCATCATCCTTCCAGCACCAACGAACTCCGCCCGCACCATTCGCATCTTTCGCAAAGAAGCGAAGTACGAGTTCGTAAAACTCATCCGCACCCGCTCCTTCTCTCTCGCAACCATCGGCTTCCCGATCATGTTCTATGTCCTCTTCGGCGTCGCCAACCGCCACACCTACGAAGGCGGCATACACCTCGCAAAATATATGCTGGCCGGCTACGCCTGCTTCGGCCTTATCGGTGCCGCGCTCTTCGGCATAGGCGTCGGCCTCGCCTCCGATCTAGCCGCCGGCTGGCTCGAACTCAAACGCGCAAGCCCCATGCCTGTCTCGGCTTATCTCTTCGCCAAGTGCGCCTCCGCCGTTGCCTTCGGCCTCATCATCGTCACCATCCTTACCATCGTCGGAACCTCCTTCGGAGACGTACACCTCTCCGCCGCCGAACTGTTCAAGATGCTCGGCATGACCGCCGTCGGTTCCATCAGCTTCGCCAGCATGGGCCTCCTCATCGCACTCCTGGTCCCCGCAAATGCCGCACCCGGCATCATCAATCTCATCTACCTCCCCATGTCCTTCCTCAGTGGTCTCTGGGTTCCCATCAAGTTCATGCCCCACTGGCTGCAGGGCATAGCGCCACTTCTACCGACCTACCATCTCTCCCAGCTCATGCTCAGCATCTTCCACTACGGAGACTCGATGTCCCTCACCACCCACTGGAACGCACTCATCGGCTTTACCCTCTTGATGCTGGGAATCAGCCGCCTCCTCTTCCACCGAAAGGAACAGAACGCATAGCGCGTAAAGCGATACACTTTCGGCATCGGACGATACGTCGATGAGCCTTCCCGCCGAGTGCATGATGGGAAAAAATCAATGCAATGAAAAGAAGGTACCCCCGATGATCTTTGGCGCACACGTAGTCTTATACAGCACGGATGCAGCCGCCGACCGCGCCTTCCTGCGCGACGTCCTGGGGCTCGCCTCAGTGGACGCCGGCCATGGATGGCTCATCTTCGCGTTGCCTCCCGCAGAGGTCGCCATTCATCCAGCCGAAGCGAATGGCCGACACGAACTCTATCTCATGTGTAACGATCTCAGTGCCGAGATCTCAGCACTCGCAAACAAAGCTGTCCAATGTTCGGAAGTGCACGAAGAGAGGTGGGGTTCTATCGTCAGCATCCGCCTTCCCGGAGGAGGCGCGCTCGGCCTCTATCAACCCAAACACCCAACAGCCATCGGCGATTTTGCAAACTGACACGCGGCCGCAGGCTAAAACAGACCAGCAACGGACGAAGATGAGCGATAGACCACAAAGAACGATGGACGGCCTGCACATCGGCACCCAGAGAGGCTCCGGCTACATCTGGCTCGCCTATTCGGGCTTCTTCTTTATTGATCCCATCCTGAGCCACAATCGTCACCTCTGGGTCCAGTCCGCCATCCTCTACGCGGTCTTCCTCGCCATCTACATCCACTACATGAAGGCCCGTTCCCTCAACCAGCGTTACGTTCTGCTGGGAGCCTTTTATCTCCTCGGCATGATCGGCTACCCGATCAACACAGGCTCCTCCTGTTTCTTCGTCTACAGCGCCGCCTTTCTTCCCTTCGTCGTTGCCTCGGAGACAGTTCTCATCGCCGTCCTCCTGACTCAGATGCTCGGCTTTCTGGTAGCTGGTTTGCTCCTGCACGTCAACCTCATTGGTCTCACCCTCACCATCTTCCTCATGGGTATCGTGACGGTGAGCAACACATTCATCGCCAGGCAGAAACGCGCCGACATCAAGCTGATTAGAGCTCAGGATGAGATCGAACAGCTCGCCGCCGTAGCCGAACGAGAGCGCATCGCGCGCGACCTCCACGACGTCCTCGGCCACACCCTCTCGGTCATCGTCCTGAAATCCGAACTCGCCGGCCGCCTCGTCGAACTTGACCCCCAGCGCGCTGCCAGGGAGATGGCCGACGTAGAACGAACCGCACGCACAGCCCTCACCGAAGTTCGCGAAGCCATCGGCGGCTACCGTTCCCGCGGCCTCACCGCCGAGATGGAGCAAGCCCGCAACACCCTACAGGCCGCAGGCGTCGCCCTGGCCTGCGAGTCACCCGTGCCTCAACTCAACGCAACCGAAGAGACCGTGCTCTGTCTCGCCGTCCGCGAAGCCGTCACCAACATCGTGCGCCACGCCCAGGCCACACACTGCAGCATCCGCTTCACGCGATCTGAAGACGGCTATCACTCTCTCCTCATCACCGACAACGGTACCCACCCCAAACTCTGCGAGGGCAACGGACTCCGCGGCATGCGCGAGCGCGTCCAGTCCCTCGGCGGACGCCTCTCCATCACGACCAACCCCGGCGTCTCTCTCCTCATCGAGCTCCCGCAATCACCCCCGCCACGGTCAGTGCGCCCTGCGTGGTCGTATGAGCCCCTCCATACGCGTCGTTCTCGCCGAAGATCAGGCCATGGTGCTGGGCGCCCTCTCCGCGCTCCTCGAGCTCGAGGCCGACATCTCCGTTGTCGCCACCACCGCCAACGGCCGCGACGCCTTCGAAGCCGTCGGTCGCCTGAAACCAGACGTCCTCGTCACCGACATCGAGATGCCTCACATGACCGGTCTCGAACTGGCCGCAAACCTGCGCACCAGCCAACCCAACATCCGCACCATCATCCTCACCACCTTCGCCCGTCCCGGCTACCTCCGCCGCGCCCTCGACGCCGGAGCCCGCGGCTATCTCCTCAAGGACCGCCCCGCCAAAGAACTTGCCGACGCCGTCCGCCGCGTCCACCGGGGCATGCGCGTCGTCGACCCGGCCCTCGCCGCCGAGGCCTGGAACGCCGAGCTCGACCCCTCACCGACCGCGAGCGTCAGATCCTCCAACGTGCCGGCGACGGCCGCAGCAGCACCGAAATCGCCAACGAACTTCACCTCTCCGAAGGCACCGTCCGCAACTACCTCTCCGAAGCCATCGCCAAGCTCGGCGCCTCCAACCGCGTCGACGCCGCCCGCATCGCCCGCACTAAAGGCTGGCTATAAACTTCGCTGAACTCGCAGCTAGACTAAAGTCGAACTCTCGCATCTCGCCTTCGCGTTTGCCGTTGCAGTTGCAGTTGCCGTTGCCTGCTCTTTTGCTTGTCATCCCGTAGGGATCTGCGGTTGCCTCGCCCCACTCGGCACTCGTTATTTCGACCGAAGCGAATTAAGGTCTCACCGTGGTTCGCCCACGGAAACCCCCGTATTTAGTCTTTGCCGTTGCAGTTGCCTGCCGGGTACTACAAGGACTCAGCCTTGGGCCTCTCAAGCGCAAGCAAAAGGTTTGATGGGGGAAGCCCTCCCGCTACTACGCTTAGTTCGATGCGGATAAACAATTATTTCACCGATCGCAAGCAACCAATTCTCGCGATGACCCGGCGCAGCTCTCCTGCATCCCACCCAATTGCAGAAAAAAGACAGGAGATTTCAAATGCTCACCTACGCCATCCGCACCACCCTCCGCACCGCCGCACTCTGCACCGCAGCAGCCCTACTCGCCACTGGCTGCAACAAAAAATCCGACAACACCATCAACTTCACCAGCGCCATCAACACCTACTACTCCGCCCACCCCGCCTGCCTCTGGTCCGAGCCGGTCAAATTCCCCGTCCAGGCCGACACCTCCAACAACAGCAAAACCTCCAACTACGACGCCCTCGTCGATCAGGGCCTCCTCGTCCGCACCACCGCCGAAAAGAAGGTCCTCATCATCGCCAGCAAGCAGGTCAACAACTACGATCTCTCCGACAAGGGCCGCGCCGCCTGGACCGCCGACACCACTCAACCCGGCTACGGAAACTTCTGCTACGGCCACCGTAAAGTCTCCAGCATCGACAGCTCGACTCCCACCACAAGCGACCCCGGCGCCACCACTCAGGTCACCTACCACTACAACGTCCCCGACGCAGCCGCCTGGGCCACCACCGCCGAAACTCAAAACGCCTACCCGCAACTCCAGACAGAACTCGCAGCCCCCCAGAACGCCCAGGCCACCCTCACCAACACCAGCAACGGCTGGCAGGTCTCCTCAGCCAAGTCCACCACCACCTCCAGCAACGACGGCAAGATCGTCGAATAATCGCGCAAAGAATAGGCCGGCAGAGCACATCACTCCGCCGGCCACTTGCATTTTTCGGTACCCTTACTGATCATCCTCCGCATCCTCAGGCCCCGACCGCATCGCCGCCATCGCCGCAGCGTACGACTTCATCTCGTACTCAGGCGGCGGCACATTCCCCGCAAGGTTCTTCACAAAATAATCCCACCGCCGCCGCGTCATATACTGAGTCGCCTCGCCATACCCATGCGCCACATTCGGAATGATCAGCAAATCAAAGTCCTTATTCGCCCTGATCAGCGCGTCCACTACCAGCAGCGTGTTATTCAGCGGCACATTGTTATCCATCGAACCATGCGCCAGAAGCAGTTTCCCCTTCAGATTCTTCGCCACATTCTGATTCGCCTGGCTGTCATAGTTCGTCGTCCCATCGCCATTCTTCACCAGCAGCCCGTTCCACTTCTCCGCCCAGTCATCTTCATAGTCGCGTTGATCGTGATTCCCACTCTCCGCAATCCCCACCTTGAAGAACTCCGGATAATGAAACATCGCCGCCGCCGTGGCATTTCCACCGCCCGAGTGACCATACATCCCCGCCTTATCAATATCGATCCACGGATACTTCGCCGCCAACTCCTTCATCCCCGCCACCTGATCCGGAATCGTGTTGTCTCCCAGGTCGCCGAAGTAAAACTCATGAAACGCCTTCGACCGGAACGGCGTCCCCATTCCGTCGACACACACCACCACAAACCCAAGCTCCGCCAGCGACTGCCAATCACGATGCGCCGCCGCAAACCCGCGCCCACCGCACGAACCCGTCTGCGGCCCCGGATAAACACTGTTCACAATCGGATACTTCTTCGACGCATCGAAGTTCGTCGGCTTGAACATGTAACCGTACAAGTCCGTCTTCCCATCCCGCGCCTTCACCGTAATCGGAACCGGTGGCGCCCATCCAGAAGCCACCAGCTTACTGATATCCTGCTTCGCCACATCGACCACAACCCTGCCGCTCTCATCCCGCACCACCGCCGTCTGCGGCTGCACAGCGGTCGAGTACACATCGACAAAGTACCGCCCATCCTGCGACACCGTCACCGCATGATCCTCATTTTCCGGCGTCAGCAGCTTTATCCCCTTCCCGTCAAACCCCACGCTGTAGAAGTGCGAAAAATAAGGATCGCGCCCCGCCTCCTTCCCCACACCAAGAAAGTAGACCTTCCGCGCCGTCTCATCCACCCGCAGCACCTGCGTCACATTCCCATCGCCACGCGTGATCTGATTCTTCAGCTTGCCCGTGTTCGTGTCATACAGATACATCTGCCCCCAGCCATCTCTTTCGCTGAACCAGAGCAGCTCATTCGCCTTCGACAGATACTTCCAGTTCACCTTGTCATTGCCGCTCTCAAAAAACTTCGCCGTGGTCTCGCCCATCACCTCGCGGACCTCGCCCGTCGAAGCATCCGCAATCCGCATCCATTCCTGCTTATGATCGCGAGACGTAGAAACAAAGGCCAGGGTCTTGCCATCCGCGCTCCACTGCACGTCGTCCCACCCGCTCCCACCGCGGCAGCTGATGTCATCGCACAAAGTAGACCGGTGCTGATCCGGCGGCATCTTAATCCGAATCACCCTCAGGCCGCCTGATGCTGCATCCACATCAATGATCACCCGCTCAATCATCGTCACATCCTTGTCGCCCACCAGCGGATACTTCCACGCCTTCAGCTCCGGATGTCCATTCGTCACAGGAACCATATACATCTCGCCCGTCTTCCGCTGGTCCTGTTGGAAAGTAGCAATCTTCTTCGAATCAGGCGACCACACTAAAATCGCGTTATCGCTCATCTGCCAACCGGCGTTATCGGTCGCATACCCATAGTCCTTCACGCCATCAGTCGTCAGTTGCGTCTCTTTACCTGTTGCCGCATCGCGCACCCAAAGATTCCACTCGCGAATAAACGCGACCTTGGTCTTATCCGGCGAAAGTTCTCCGTGCCCCCTGTTTTGCGCACCGTTCGCCTGCTCCCCACCCGACGCTTTCGCACCCGGCTCAACCGCTTCAGTGCAAACGCCCGCACCACTAAGATCACAACGAAACTTCCGCGAGCCGTTCCCTACAACAACCGTCTTATCTCCATCCGAAAACTCAATCTCGGAGATCACCAGGTGCTGCGCGTCCGCCTTCATCTTGCCGTCCGTCGCACTCGTCAGCGCCGCCGCCAGCTTCTTCTGATCGAACGCCGGCGTCTTCGTCCTCTTCACCGGATCGACCACCATAAACGTAATTCCATCCGGCCCATTGTCGCGATACCAGAACCGTCCATCCGCCATCCACATCGGCCGAGCCACGCCGTGATACACCAGCGAGCTAACGTTGTACCCCATAAACTTCTCAGCCCGTGCATAGTCTTCAGTAGTAAGCTGCCTCCCCTGCGCCATTCCACTGGCCGTAAAACAGCACCCCAACACAACACCAGCCAACAAATGCGTCTTCAAAAACATGCTCAAGACCTCCGGACGTTCGCGCCCTTCAAAGAGTACGAATGACGCTTAGTCTACAGTTCTTACCCGCTCCGGTGATATATGAAATTGCAACCCGTCGCAGCTGCTGTTGCCGTTGCTGTTGCTGTTGCCTTGTCTTTTTGTTGTCATCCCGTAGGGATCTGCGGTTGCCTTTGGATTTTGCCTCTCTCGTTGCAGAGCGTTTGCATTCCTGTTGCCGTTGCCTTGTCTTCTTTGTTGTCATCCCCGAAGGGGATCTGCGGTTGCAGTACCCACCGCACCTCAACTTCCGCGCACCTTCCACAACACCTGCCGCAAAATCCCCATCCAAACCGGCGCATCACCAGCCGTCAAACCCATCCTCAAAACCAGCCGCCGCACTTGAGCCTCATCGCAGTTTGCAGGATGCCGCTTCGTATATCCAGTCGCCTCCAACACCTCAGTCAACAGCACCATCAACCGCTCCACCTCACCCGCACCAGCCGCCGCATCCGTACCGCCCCCAGCGACCGGACCCCGCCCACGCACCAGCTCATACAAACAAACCGCCACCGCCTGCCCAAGATTCATCGAAGGATGCCGAATCTCCTCCTGCTCCTCCATCGGAATCGTCAGCAGCCAATGACAGTGGCTCAACTCATCGTTGCTGAGCCCCGTCTTCTCCGAACCGAACAGCAGCGCAACTCGTCCCTCGCCCGCCAGCTCCAGGCCCATCTTCTCTACCGCATCCGGCAACACATGCAGCGAATGCTGCAGCACCCGCTCGCCCACCGCCGTCGTCCCCACCACCAGGGTGCAATCCGCAACCGCCTGGCCAACGCCGGCAAACACCCCCGCCCCCGCCAACACCGCTGAAGCATCCACCGCCGACCGCGCAGTCTCGAACGGCACCGCATACTCATTCACGATCCGCAGATGGCGAAATCCAAAATCATGCATAGCCCGCGCCACCGCCCCAATGTTATTCGGGTTCCGCGCACGTACCAACACCACCACAACTCGATCCAACTGTCGCTCGTTCTTCATCAAATCGATTCTAGGCGCGAAGCAAAAAGGCCGGCGAAGAAATCTCGCCGGCTCACTCCTTCTACTTCAGCTACGACCTACCGTTTCGGATCGTGACCGCCGCCACCATGCTCGCCACCACCATGCCCACCTTCGGCATGCGGCTGAGCCTGTCCGTGCTCCAGTTGCTGAGCCTGCGCATGTTGCTGTTGCTGTGCCTGCGCGTGCTGCTGCTGCTGTTGCTGTTGCTGTGCCTGCGCATGCTGCTGTTGTTGTTGCTGTGCCTGCGCCTGTGCCTGTGCATGCTGCTGTTGTTGTTGCTGTGCCTGGGCCTGTGCATGCTGCTGTTGTTGTTGTTGATACTGAGCATGTTCCTGTGGTGCAGCATTCGCATGAGCACCCGCCTGCTGAGGCGTGTGCTGACCACCCTGTTGCCCGAAACCGCCGCGCTGCTGTACGGTCGCGTGATACTCACTCGTTGTCCTGGCCGCTGCATATTGCGGATGGCCGCCGTTCGCGGAAGCGAAATTACTCCGATCCGCATGCGCCATCTGCACGTGGTTCTGCTGCTCAGCAGTCGCGGCAATATGGTTCTCCCGTGCGAACGAAGCCTCCTGTGACGATGGACGAGCCTGAAGGCCGCCGGTCCCTCCGTTGAAGCTCGTGCGATTGTTGATCGTCGTGTGGTTGATCACCGTGTTATCGATGTACGTGTTGTGGATCACCGTCCGATTCACATTGACGACCGCGGTGTTATACGCAAAGTGGCCACCCTCCCAACGCCCGCCGCCAAAACCGGCGCCGCCGTAGCCGAACCCATAGTTCACACCGCCATAGAAGCCCACATGCGGTCCCCAATAACCAGCGTGGAAGAGGTAAGCTCCACCGCCCCATCCCCAGTAGCCCGGCGTCCACAAAAGCCCAACCTGTGGCGGACGAACCCACACACCCGGGACCCAGTAGTAGCCCTCATCGCCATACGCCCAATAGCCGGGATTCCACAGATATCCATCGCCGGGGCAGATCGGCTGCGTATAAACCGGCAACACCGGCGGAGCAAAGCCCACCGAAATGAACACTCCCGCAAAAGAAGCAGCAGGCAGAAGCGCAAGGGCCGCACCCACCACAAACTTACGGACTAAATTCGTCAATCTCATACATCCATCCTTTGGTTGGCCTCACGGCACCTTGGCCGGGGCACTCAAGTTGTTGAATAGCCAAAGATCTCAGCTGGCTATTCGCTCTCTACCCACCGTACAAACACATGCCTTCGACGGAAGTTCCGCACATGTACCGTAGGCCCATGCTAATTCACGAAGATATCCCTCAATCGTTGTACCCAGGCGCCAAGCTCTGCCTAAAACAGGAGAGGAAAAATAAAGTTCGAATTCATGACGCATTTTTTCGATCTCAAAAGTGCACCGCTTTTTTCCACGTCCACCATGCAGCACACCACGTTGTGACCATCAAAAAACTATGGTCAAACACGTCAATCTGTCCCAACCCCTTCAAAAAACCCACGCAAAATCGCTAAAGTCCAGGCCGCACCACGACCAAAAAAATTCTCCGGCTAAACTCATAAACAGGTACCAAAAACTCCCACCGACTCCCGCGACGTCAATTTATCCACCCGCGCACCACCCATGTCCGACAACTTCGCACAAACCGTCAAGCAGCAGGCAGACATCGTCCGCATCATCGGCGACTACATCAAGCTGCGGAAATCCGGCGCTCAGAACTACACCGGCCTCTGCCCCTTTCACAAAGAAAAGACAGGTTCCTTCTCCGTCAACGCCACCCACAACTACTTCTACTGCTTCGGCTGCCACGAAAAAGGCGACGTCTTCACCTTCGTCATGAAGCTCGAAAACATCAGCTTCCCTGAGGCCATTCGCGTCGTAGCCACCAAGTGCGGAATCCCTCTGCCGAAGCGCGAATTCAGCTCTCCCGAAGAGGCCCGCGAAGCCGGCATTCGTCGCCAACTCATCGACATCCACGAAGCCGCCACGCAGTATTTTGAAGCCGCACTCAAAGCTCCCGAAGCCGCTCGCGCCCGCGAATACCTCACCGGACGCGGCGTCACGGCCGAGACCATCGCCAAGTTCCGCATCGGCTACGCCCCCGACGACTTCAATCACATGCGCGAGCAGCTAGCGAAGCACTTCAATGACGAAGTCCTCCGCACCAGCGGCCTCTTCAGCGCCAAAGAACAAAACGATGGCAGTCAGGGCCAGCTCTACGCCCGCTTCCGCAAGCGCATCACCTTCCCCATCGCCAATGAACAAGGCAAAACCATCGCCTTCACCGCCCGCGCCCTCGACGCCGAAGACGAAAAGGGCCGTCCCATCGCAAAGTATCTCAACTCCCCCGAAACCGCGCTCTACAGCAAAGGCCAGGTCCTCTTCAATCTCGACAAAGCCAAAGCCGACATCCGCGCCCTCGGATTCGCGCTGCTGGTCGAGGGCCAGATGGACTGCATCTCCGTCTACATGGCCGGAATCAAAGGCGTCATCGCCACTTCCGGCACTGCCTTCACCGAGATGCAGATTCGACTGCTCAGCCGCTTCACCAAACGTGTCATCGTCAACTTCGACCCCGACACCGCCGGCACCACCGCGACGGAAAAATCCATTGCCCTCCTCACCGAAGAGGACTTCGAAGTAAAGATCGTCACCCTCGAAGGCGGCCTCGACCCCGACCGCTACATCCGCGAGCAAGGCGTCCAGCAGTACATGGCGGCCCTGCGCAATGCGAAGCGCCACTCCGACTACCTCATCGACCGCGCCCGCGAACAGTTTCCTCCCCGTACGGCAGACGCTAAAGTCAAAGCCCTTAATTTTCTTCTTCCTCACATCCGCCGCATGCCCAACCGAATACAACGCGACGAGTTCGCTGCGGATGCTGCACAAAAACTCGGCATCGACTCCGCCCTCCTTCGCCAGGAGCTCAAACAGGCAGCCACTCACCGGATTGAGAGTGTCCGGAGTGTGCAAAACCATAAGCTAGACGAGGATGAGAGAGTGCTACTAACAGCACTTGTTCAACCATCTAGCGATCCCGCTAGACTTTTGGCTGCAGAGCAACTCTCTCAACATCCGCAATGGTATGAAGGGTTGCTTTGCGCATCTCTCTTTGAAGCTCTTTGCGATGTATCTATATCTGGCAATCCGTTGGACGCGGCGCCGGACGCGCAGAGCAAGACGTTGCTAGCGGCGGCCTTGATAGAACCGATGGAACCGACGCTTGGATATTCTCAGGAGTCAAAAAATACCCTTGCTTGAACAAGTTGAGCATTCGTTACATACGTTGGAGCATCGCCAGATGGAACGCCGTCAGAGGGAGCTGCGAATTTTGATGTCGGAAGCAATTCGTCGTGGTGACCATGAGATGCTGACTAAGCTCACTGCAGAAAAGCTTCAAATTGATCGGAAACTGCGCGAGCACTAAAACCTTCCTTCGTAGAGTTCTCAGGAACATCCAAACCAGCGGGTTATAAGAAAGTAGACTTGCCCTAGGAAACATCTAGGAAACAAATCTCACGTATGAGTATGGACATCTCTACAAAGCGAAGGCTGATGCTCGGCTTCTTGACCAACTGGGTGGGGAAACTCTCCTCTACCGTGATTCAGTTCGTCCAGATCCCGGTCTTCCTCCACTTCTGGAGCGTCCCCTCTACGGCGAATGGATGATCGTCAACTCCATCCCCGCCTATCTCAGCTTCAGCAATGTGGGCTTCGGCTCTGTCGCGGGCAATGAGATGACGATGCTGGTGGCCCGCGATGACCGTGCTGCCGCTCTCCGCGTCTTCCAGAGCTGTTGGTGGCTTATCGCCATCATCTGCACAGCGACAATCGTACTGCTCTCCGGAACCCTCTACTATCTTCCGGCCTCCCGCCTCCTCAAGCTCACCACGCTGGGTGAGTCCGATACCAAATGGATCATCTTTTATCTAGGCGTATCCGTCCTGCTCGGGCAATTAGAACAACTCCTGCAATCTGCCTACCGAGCCATCGGCCGCTATCCCTACGGCACCTTCCTCAAAAACATGTTCTCCCTCTTCGCCTTTGGCTGCATGATCGCTTCAGTCACACTGGGCGCAGGCGCACGCACGACAGCGTTGGTCTTTGCCTCGGTCAACGTCGCCATCACCATTTTTTCTGCATTCTCGTCCGCCGCGATATCCCCTGGATCGAATATGGTTGGCAGCACGCCAGCTTCGCCGAGATTCGCAAACTCGCCCGACCGGCCTTCGCCTACATGGGATTCCCCTTGGCAATGCCCTCAGCCTCCAAGGCAGCCTGCTCGCCGTCGGATACGCTCTCGGGCCCACCGACGTCGTCATCTTCAGCACCGCCCGCACTGTCTCGCGGGTCGCCCTGCAGATGGTCCAAATGGTCAACAACACCTTCGAACCGGAGATGTCGATCGCCTTCGGAGCCCGAAACTACGAACTCACTCGAACTCTGCTCCGCCGCGCCTGCCAGTTGGCCCTTCTCGTAGCCCTGATCCTCGTTATCGTCATGCTTGGCTTCGGCCCATGGTTTCTGGTTCATTGGACCGGTGGCCACGTCCCGCCCAGCCGCCCCCTCCTCAGCATCCTTCTCGCCGTTGTCGTGCTCTACGCGCTGTGGTCCACCAGCGGGACTCTAATGACCTCCACCAATCAGCACCAGCGGCTCGCCACCTATTACATCCTCGGCACCAGTGTCGCCTGCGTTCTCTGCTACGTCCTGGCGCGAGCCTACGGCCTCTATGGAGCAGCCGCCTCACTCCTGATCTCAGAGATCGTCATGAATCTTTACGTCGTACCTGCCTGCCTGCGCATCGCCCACGATACCCTGCCCGCCTTCCTGGCGAGCATGCTCCACTACCCATCCTCCCTCCGCCCTGCGTCCCTGGTAGCCAGGATCCGCCGCTCAAAACCGGGCTTCGAAAGCTGAACTTACACCTGGGAAGCGCTCCGTTCGGCTTACAGTCGTTAGCGATCACGAACTAACCCCTTATTCATCAAACACACCACGCCATGCAAAAAAATGAGCACATTTCAGAGCACCACCCCCGGATACAAGAACAAACACGGCCAGATCGTCATCTCCCGCACCGGATTTCCCGCAGAATCCTTCCCCGGCCAGACCATCTACCACTTACGTTGCAGCCACTGTCACCACGACTACGGCTCCGCTGGCAAAGACATCTACTTACGACGCTGTCCCCGCCACCAGAACGGCGTCCGAGGCGAGCCACTTCGCGACGCTGCCCCGAATCTTTTTTCCTCGGAAAGCGTCTAAATATTGTGGTATCCTGTGATTCGCTGGGGACGTGTGCCTTCGAATGCCCAGACCCTCTATAGGGTCACCGGGCTTGCCAACGCGGTCTAAACCGCAATCTGCTCCCTGCCGATTACGTTACAACCAAGGGACATGTCCGCCTGAATACCACAATCTTCACCAGCGGCATCCCAATTATCAGAATCTTTCGCAGGAGTGCGCACAGCCGTGGCTGAAGAAATTGACAAGTACGAAGACGATATAGACAAGCTCATCGACACAGGGAAAGAAAAGGGATATCTCACCTACGGCGAGGTCAACGACCTCCTCCCAGGCGATATCACCACCCCCGACGACCTCGATGACCTTCTCACCACCATCAACACCCAGGGCATCGACGTCCTCTCCGGGGAAGAACGCGCCAGTGGCCGCGACAAATACGAGCCCGAAGCCGGCGAAGAGTCCGACGACGTAGAGCTCGACCTCTCGCCTGGAACCCTCGAGAAGACCAACGACCCCGTCCGCATGTATCTCCGCGAGATGGGCACCGTTCCCCTGCTCACCCGCGAGGGCGAAGTCGAGATCGCCAAGCGCATCGAGCGTGGCCAGCTCCGCGTCATGAAGGCCATCTCGCGCTCGCCCATTGTTATTCGCGAGATCGTCGGCCTCGGCGAAGACCTCCGTCGCGGCGTCCGCAACATCAAGGAAGTCGTCACCTTCGACGAAGAAGAGCTCACCGAAGAGATCCTGCAGGCCCGCGTCCGCGCCACTGCCGGCCGCATCGACGTCATCGTCAAGCACCAGAAGAAGCTCCATGGCCTCGAAGAAAAACTCGAAGCGCCCGCAGGCAAAGACGCCAAGGCCAAGGCCAAAGAGACCCGCAAGACCCGTTGGCTCATCGGCCGCGAGCACGTTTACATCAACCGCATCGTTCGCGAGCTGAAGTACACCAACGGCGAGAAGAAGCGCCTCCTGGACAAGGTCAACAAGACCGTTGACGCCATGCGCACCCTCGAGCGCCAGATCAAGACCCTCGAGACCAAGCACGAAGCCTCGAAGTCCGAAGAGCTGCGCAAAGAGTACCGCCGCCAGCAGAAGAACTGCCGCACCGACCTGGAGCGTGTCGAAGCTGACGCCGGCATCTCGCTCGTCGATCTCAAACGCACGCAGCGCGAGATGATCCAGGGCGACATGGACGCCGAGCGCGCCAAGCGTGAGCTCATCGAGGCAAACCTTCGCCTCGTCGTCTCCATCGCGAAGAAGTACACCAACCGCGGTCTCCAGTTCCTCGACCTAATCCAGGAGGGCAACATCGGCCTCATGAAGGCCGTCGACAAGTTCGAGTACCGTCGCGGTTACAAATTCTCGACCTACGCCACCTGGTGGATCCGTCAGGCCATCACCCGCGCCATCGCAGACCAGGCCCGCACCATCCGCATCCCGGTGCACATGATCGAGACCATCAACAAGCTCATCCGCACCAGCCGTCAGCTCGTGCAGGAACTTGGTCGAGAAGCCTCATCCGAAGAAATCGCCCGCCGCATGGACATCCCGGTCGCCAAGGTCCGCAAGGTCCTCAAGATCGCCCAGGAGCCCATCTCCCTCGAGACCCCCATCGGAGAAGAGGAAGACTCGCACCTCGGAGACTTCATCGAAGACCGTATGGCCGTCTCCCCGGCTGACGCCGTCATCAGCGTCAACCTGAAGGAGTACACCTCGCAGGTCCTCCGTACCCTGACCCCGCGCGAAGAGCGTGTGATCAAGATGCGCTTCGGCCTCGAAGACGGCTCCGAGCACACCCTCGAAGAGGTCGGCCAATCCTTCCAGGTAACTCGCGAGCGCATCCGCCAGATAGAGGCCAAGGCGCTCCGCAAGCTCCGCCACCCAAGCCGCAGCCGCAAGCTGAAGGCCTTCGTCGACGGCGTCAAAGACATGTAACTTCAACCATCACAATTTGAAATAACAGAGGGCGCCAACGAAAGCTGGCGCCCTTCCCTTTGCAGCAAACAAGCGCCATCTCCCGACCAGCGGGAGGGCCAACCGAAGGAGTATACAAGTCACGAAGTGACCGCCCCGCGCGCAGCGGCCCCGTCCGGCGGGACAAAAGATTTACAGCTTCTTTCCTCTCTTCTGCGATGATAAAAAAGATCGATCAGTACACGGAGGACCTCCCCACCGCATGACACTCCCCACGCCGGAGCCCAACCGTCTCCCCTACTGGCTGCGTCGTCTCTGGCCCATCTACTGCTTTCTCGCCGCTCTCGTCACCTTCGGCTACGCCCTTTACGATCCCTACCAGATCGACGGCGATGCGGTCTCCTACATGGACATCGGCGACCTCATCCGCGCCCACAACTGGCACGCCGTCATCAACGGCTACTGGAACCCCTCTACCCCGCCGCCCTCTCGCTCGGCCACACGCTCTTCCATTCCAATCGCTACAACGAGCTCCACGCCTACTACATGGTCAACTTCAGCATCTTCCTCCTGGAGATGTTGGCCATCGTCGCCTTCACCGACGCGCTCGTCCAACTGCGTGAGCTCCGCGAAGCAGCCACATCAGCCGCGACACCTTTCCTTCTCGATCGCTACACCCTCCGCTACCTCGGCGTCGCCCTTCTGATCATCTCCACCCAGCGCGAACTCAGCATGGGCAAGGTCCGTCCGGACGCGCTCCTTCAGGCCCTCCTGCTTCTAGGCGTAGCCGCGCTCTTAAAACATCTCGCCACCAGCCATCTTCGTTATGCCGCGCTCATGGGCATCGCCCTCGGCCTCGCCTACCTCACCAAATCGTTTGCCTTCCTCTTCACTCTCCTCTGCATCCTGGCGCTGATCCTCTTCCGCGCCTTCTGGCAACGACACGAGCCTGCCCGCATCGCCGCCGCCGCCGCACTCGCTCTCATCTGTTTCACCATTGTTGCCGGTCCCTTCATCGCCGCTCTCTCCAAACAAAAAGGACGCTTCGACTTCGGCGACTCCGGCAGCCTCAACTACGCCTGGTTCATCAGCGGAACCGAGAAGATGCACCTCCAACCTAACCAGACCTCTCTCTTCGGCGCATCCGATGTCCATCTCAAGCATCCCGAAACGCAGCTTCTGCAGTCGCCCAGTATCTTCAGTTACAAAGAGCTCCCCTACGGCACTTATCCCGACTGGTTCGACAACTCCTACTGGAACGATCAGGTTAAGGCGCACATGAATCCGCATCTTGAGATCGTCGTCATCGGTCAATGCATCGTGCGCATCATCCGCTACATCGCGAATCACCCCGAAGCCTGGCTTCTTCTCCTCGTCCTGCTCCTCCTGGGAGGCCGCCTACGAAAGGACTGGAGTCCCTCAGCCAATGCCTTCTGGCTAGCGCCTTTTCTCCTCGGCGTCGGCATCCTCGGCATCTACGGCATGGTCAATATCGAAGACCGCTACATCACCGTCGGCCTTCTCGCGATCCTGTTGCCCCTCTTCGCCGCACTCCGTTTCCCCTCTTCGGTCCAGACCGCCGCAACCCGCAACGCCGCCTCAGCGGCAGTCGTTCTTCTCGCACTCCTAGTTATCGGCGAATCCGCTCGAACCGTCGGAGAGCTCCGCCGCGAACTCCCATTCGCCGGGCTGCCAGTCGGCTGGTATAACCGCGACATCTTCGGAGCGGCCCACGCCCTAAACGATCTCGGCATAGGCCCCGGCGACACCGTCGCCTGCATTGGAACGACCGCCTGCCTCTACGATCCCTACTGGGCGCGGCTCGCTGGCGTCCGCGTCCTCACTGAGATCTACGAGCCCACTGTCCCTCTCTACCCCAGCTTCGCCGCCATGCCCAACCGCGCCGAGGCCATCGACGTCGTACGCCGTCAAGGCGACAAAGTCCTCATCGGCTACTTCACCCCTGGCCTCATGACCGGCACCAATCCCATCTCCGCGGGCTGGCGCGAACTGGACAGCTCCCCTTTTACGCTCTTCCCCTCAACCTGCCCGCAACAAATTCTAGAGAAGACACCCGCCCCTGACCCCGCAAGTCCCACACCATCACTTTGGTAGCATGCAAACAATGAGCGATCTGACCGTAACCATCCTTATGCCGTGCCTCAACGAAGCAGAGACACTAGCCTTCTGCGTTCGCCAGGCGGTCACCGCTCTCCGCGAGAACAACGTCGCCGGAGAAGTCGTCGTCGCGGACAACGGCAGTACCGACGGCTCCCAGAAGATCGCCACCGACGAAGGTGCTCGCGTCGTCAACGTCCCGGTCCGTGGCTACGGGGCAGCACTCATCGCTGGTGTTGAAGCCGCCCGCGGCAAGTACATCCTGATGGCCGACGCCGACGCCAGCTATCACTTCGAACATCTTCCCCGCTTCCTCCCCAAACTGGACGAAGGTTACGACCTCGTCATGGGCAACCGCTTCTCCGGCTCCATCGAACCCGGAGCCATGCCCCCGCTCCACCGCTACCTCGGCAACCCAGTCCTCTCCTCCATCGGACGCATCTTCTTCCGCATCCCCGTCCGCGACTTCCACTGCGGCCTCCGCGCCTTCCGCCGCGATCCCATCCTCGCGCTCAACCTCCGCACCACCGGCATGGAGTTCGCCTCAGAGATGGTCGTAAAGTCGTCCCTCGCCGGCCTTCGCATGACCGAAGTCCCCACCACGCTCTCGCCCGACGGCCGCAGTCGCCCGCCCCACCTTCGCTCCTGGCGCGACGGCTGGCGTCACCTGCGCTTCCTCCTCCTCTTCAGTCCCCGTTGGCTCTTCCTGATCCCCGGCGTCGTCACCTTCTTCGTGGGCGTTCTTCTCTCGCTCTGGCTCATCCCCGGCCCCCAGACGGTGGGTCGCTGGACCTTCGATGTCGACACCCTCACCTACGCTCTCGGCCTGGTTCTCATCGGAGCCCACATCTCCGTATTCGCCGTCAGCGCGCGCGTCTTCGGCACGCAGGAGGGCTTCCTGCCGCCCAATCCGAAGTTCGAGCGCATCTTCAATTACATCAATCTTGAGGTTGGCCTCTTGTTCGGCGCCGCTCTCTTGCTTGTCGGCCTGGGAATCCTCGGTTACGCCATCCACATCTGGCACGGCGCAGGATTCGGCAACCTCTCTCCACAGCGCATGCTTCGACTCACCTTGCCCTCGGCAACCTGTTTCATGCTCGGCGTCGAAGCCATCTTCGGAAGCTTCTTCCTAAGCCTCCTCGGAATGAACCGCCGCTAAAAAATCCGCGTCTCAATATCAGGTGAACTTCACAAATCCAATCATTCAAGCCTGGGCCGCCGGTACAAAACCGTCGCATCCACTAATAGGCGAAACCTTAAGGTGCAGCGCCGCATGCTTCGGATGACCGCACTCGTCCAGTAGATCCGCATCCGCCTTCTTGCTTTCAAGTATCGTGACCAACACCGAACTCTTCGCGTGATGCTCGCCAAAGTGATTGCAAAGTCCGCACTGTCCGTTATGAACTGGCTGCATGACTACCTCCTGCTTCCTCTAAGTGAAATTACCGATCGCGCGGCGCCGTTGCATCGCACATCACGATGGCCCGAACTCTACGCCCCACGAAATCCTTTGTAAATTGCGACCGGTCGAGTCGCAGTGATACTTCGCACTCATGGTCTCCCAGCTGATTGGGAACCACAACGTGCTTCGCATCGTACCTATCCTCGCAGCATCATGAGGAACACATCATGCAGATGACCGACCCTCTCTACACCGCCAGCATGACCGACCAGCAGCGCACCTGGTTTTACGCCGAGTACGAACGCGCCCACAAGGACGAGGTTGTCGGCTTTCTCCTCGCGCTCTTCCTTGGCGACTTCGGTATTCACCACTTTTACCTCCGCCGAAACACTGCCGGCATCATCTATCTCATCTTCTTCTGGACCGGCATCCCTGCAATCCTGGGTGTTATCGAATGCTTCTTCATGCCCGGCCGCGTCCGCCAGTACAACGCTGCTCTGGCGCTCTACATCTCCAATCAGATCCTCGCCAGTTCGATCCCACACGGCGAACCGGCCCCTGCAACCTCGCACTGTCCCGACTGCAGCAGCCCCATCGACCCTTCCGCATCCTTCTGCCCCCATTGCGGAGCCGCAGTCACCCACAATCACCCGATCTCACAGGCCGCGACCTAAACCCATCGACACGACCCAACCCACGATCCCAACCCACGATCCCAGCGCAAAGGAAAAGGGCCCCCAAAGGAGCCCCTCTTCTCAACCCATCGGAATTCAACCGCTGCGTCTCTGCATCTACGCGCCGGTGTTGTGCTTCACCGCAGCCTCATATCCAGCGGTAAAGTTCGAGCGGTACTCATCCCGAGCCGCGGCCTTCACCGGTGGGTGAACATACCGGTGAGACGCCTTCGCATCAATCTTCCGCTTCGCCGCTATGTCGAGCTGGGCGGATTCAACTCCATCACGGTAGGCCGACTGCGCCTGCTCCGTGCCCGGAGGAGGCGTATTCCAGCTCCGGCTCTCTGTCGTGGGTGCCTGGTTCGCCTGAGCGTGTGCGAAAAATGGTGCACCGCTCATAAGTGCCACTGCCATCAGTGGTGTTGCAATTCGGGTTAGCTTCATCGTGTTTCCTCTTTCCTTTCAGGTGAATAGATGACCTGAAGGCCAGAGGGAAGTTACCATAACCCAGTAATTACTGGCAAATTCACGACGGGATGCTGCCCCCCCGCAAACACTACATGTTTGTATGGCCGCCGCGCATCTCTTCATTGAACGTAGGCTTGATGAACGCCAGCGCATGCGCCAGCTCAGCCGAATACTGCGCTCGATGCCCCATCAGAGCCTCAGTTGGCGTGGCATACTCTGTATCAGCCGCCAGGTGAACGAGCCCCTCACCCGCCAGTGCCGCCACCGTCTTCTTCAGCTCCTCCACGGTCGAGTTCAGATACTGCGCATCCCGAGGATCCAGCAGCCACACCGGCTGTCCACCACCCAGCACACCCGACAACCAGAACACCTTCGCCGCCAGATACTCCTGCCGCTGCCCCTCAGTCGTGTCGTTGAAGTTGAAACGCTTCTTCCACGGACTGTAGAATCGCGTCGTCACCGGAACAGGCTGCCGATTGCCGCTTTTCACCAGCTCCAGCTGCCCCTGATCCATAGTTTTCCGCACTGCGTTGTAGATAAACCCTTCGGCAAACGGCTGCTCCGGAGCCTTCACGATCTCCGCAAACGTCACCGTCATCGATGCCGCCACCTTTGCGTGCAGCGGATTGTCTTCACCATCCTGCAGCCGAACCTCGCCATGCACCAGGAACGTATCCGCCCCCGAGGTCGACTCATGGAACGGCCACGTAAACTTCTCGAAGCTCAGCGGCAGCCCATGCAGTGTGAGGTAGCAGTCCGGCCGCGGATTCTTCAACCGCTTCGCCGCCTCTGCCAGGTAAACTCCAACTTCGGCCAGCATGTCGGCTCGGCTGAAGTCGAATTTATCGCTCAGTTCCAACACCTGCGTCTTCGTCATCGGAGCGGAGATGCCAGGAACCTCGCTATGCGTCAGCACCTGCTTCTTCGCTTTATCAGCAACCAGCGCTAGCAAAAACCGCGTCGTCGGATTACCGGAAAAATCCTGTCCAATCGCACTCGAAACCACTACCAGTCCGGCTACCTTCGCCGCAGCGTCTACCTGTCCAGCCAGTACTTCTTGCGTCCCCATTACCATTTGCCTCAATCACTCTTTTCTTATCTCTCCATTTTACGGCCTATCCGGCATTTCGCCCATTTTTGCCTAAGCACCAATCCCATGTGGACAGCCTTGCTATCCGCAAACGGTAAGTGCTGATAGAAGCCGACTTGCGAAAAGCTCTATAGAGCAAATCAATTCCTTTTTTCTGCAATTCTTTGCACATCCCACCGGGCAACCTTCCATCTCCAAAAGGTAACAACGGCGATACAAACGACTACTCAGTGACGACCAGAGCCCTGCGATGGCCCCCAACCTGCACCTAAGTAACTCGTAACCGCTTGTATTTCGGCCCAACGGAGAAGCATCTTGAAAAAAATCGTAAATATCTCACTGCCTTGGTTGCCCTTGTCTTCGGGACCTTTTTCACCGCCCACGCCGACACCCTCTCACTCGCCAGTTACTCCGGATCTTCTGCCGCGCCCTATGTAGCCAACACCGCAACGACCTACAACTCGGCCGCCTCCATCGTTAACAGTGGTTCCACCTCTACCTTCGACATCGCTTCAGGTTCCGTTTGGCATTCAGCCCTGGGCAGCTCAAGTTGGGTCTCCTTCAATGCTCTCACCGGACCCACCTCCGGCCTGGTCGTCCCCAATGGTGATTATGTCTACAACACGCATTTCAACCTTGGGGCCTCTGCTTCAAACTACGTTGGCTCTCTCAGCGTTCTCGCCGATGACACGGTTTCGATCTACCTCAACGGCAAGCTCATCCTCGAGGCAGCAGGTCCCCTAAGCGCAAGCAATGATTACTCTCATTGCTCCGACGTAGGTCCTAACTGCGTTACGCCGCTCACCTTCAGCTTCACCGGATTCGACCAGGGAATGAACGACCTCACCTTCGACGTAAAACAGGTCGCCGGAGTCGACGAAGGTCTCGACTTCGCCGGCACCATCTCCTCCGTACCCGAACCGGCCTCCCTCTTGCTGTTTGGTACAGGTCTGCTCGGCATCGTCGGAGTGACACGACGCTATGTCGCGGAAAAGTAATCGACCTCGAGTTGGAAGATGTGCCACAACATCGCCATCTTCCAACTTCGCCGGCTGAAAGATCATGGATGCCTCGCGGCTAGAGCCTTGTCTCCCGCCGCCACAGGTTTTCTGAACTCATCGACGGCTGGAACCTCGCTCCCTCAAAGACCGCGCCACCTGAACGTCTTCCATCCGGCCAAAACGCTTGCAAGGGAAAGAAAACAGATCTTCGCTAAGGATGTTTTGCCGCCGCAGCCTTATCAGCCGCAGCCACCGCCTTCTTGAACTCATCCACCGCAGGAACGTTATGCGAACGAAGCCCATCCTTTGCGAGGTACCTCCAGCCCGACGGGCTGTCCAAAGGATGATCCGTATCGCCGTTGTAAACAGTGAACGAATCGTCCACGGCTCCAATCTCCATCTGCGGATGCGGCGCCCCCTGCTCACTCGCCGCAGGAACGCCTGCCCCGGACAGCTCCGGCTGCCTGCCGTGCTGGGCCCCCACCGACACCCCATTCGCCCCTGGATCGATCATTCCCACTCGGTTGTTCTGCCGCGGATCGCTGGTCGTCGTGTCCACCACGCCCTTGTGCCCCTTGCGAATCACGATAATCAGGTCCGCGCCCTGAGTGCCGATCGTTGGCTTAAACCTTCCCCAATTCAACAACGCCGTCTCAACGTCTTTTTGCGCTACTTGATTGGCCCGCGGATCGTCAACGTCAATTCCTGCTTGAGGATCGATCATCACAGCAACAGTCTTCGCGCTGAGAATGTAGTCAGGCACACTCTTCTCAGCCTTGTTCTTCGCACCCGCGAAGGTCGTCATCAGCAAGCCTGCGATCAGAGCCACAAACATTCGCCTCGGCATATCCCCTCCTTCATCCTCGGCAAGATTTTACGCCGCCGGCGCAAAGACAACGCAGACGGCTCGATGAACACCGAACCTGCTGAAGCGAATTGATTCCACGTACCCCAGCCCTCAATTCAGCATCGAACCACAAGAATCAGTAACAACCAACAAAGATCAACGAAGCGTGGCCCCGATCTAACCCAGTCCCATCGCGAAGGTGCTAATGAGAGGCGCCGTTCTACGATCTGCCGGCCAGCCTCTTTCCATGGAAGAGGTCGCCATACCCATCCTCGCCGAGGGCCATCTCCTCCTCCGCGTTCTCGCCTGCGGAGTCTGTCGCACCGATCTCCATATCGCTGAGGGCGACCTCTGTCTCCTCCACCGGCCGCTTATCCTCGGCCATCAAATCGTCGGCAAAGTCGTCGACGGCGCCACAACGGATCGCCCCAACGACATGCGCGTCGGCGTCTCCTGGATCGGAGGAGCCGACGGCACCTGCCCCTTCTGCCGCCGCGGCGAAGAAAACCTCTGCGACAACCCCGTCTTCACCGGCTACACCATCAACGGCGGCTATGCCGAGTACGTCCTCGTCCGCTCCGACTTCACCTACCCACTCCCCGAAGCCCTCGACGACACCCACGTCGCTCCCTCCTCTGCGCCGGCATTATCGGATTTCGCAGCCTTCGCGTCGCCGGCACTCAGCCCGGAGAGCGCGTCGGTCTCTTCGGCTTCGGCTCCTCCGCCTCGCTTGCCATCAGCGTCCTGCGCCGCTGGAACTGCGAGGTCTACGTCTCCACCCGCGGCGAAGCCCACCGCGCGCAAGCGACTACTGCGGGCGCACAGTGGGTCGGCACCGAAGACGACAAGCCGCCCGTCCCGCTCGACCGCGCCATCACCTTCGCGCCCAGCGGTGCTGTCGTCGTCAGCGCACTTTCCAGCCTCCGCAAAGGCGGCGTCGTCGCCATCAACGCCATCCACCTCGACCAGATGCCCGCCTTCGACTACGACAAGCTCCTCTGGGGCGAACGCCAGATCCGCAGCGTCGCCAACATGACTCGCCAGGATGCCCACGACTTCCTCCAGATCGCCGGCGAGATCGGCCTGAAGCCGCAGATCCAAACCTTCCCGCTGGAGAAGGCCAACGAAGCCCTGATAGCCGTCAAAGATGAGACCGCCAAAGGCTCATGCGTCATCGTCCCATAGCGATCTTCACCTGATCGCGATGTCGCTTCGACCGAAGCCACGCGCACAGTTTGCAAGTTGCGAAGCGGAGAAATCCGCTGTTCTCTTCCGCGTCAACGCTCTCCAGCCGACTGAGGCATACTTGCAGTTAGGAAAGTGAACCGCTAACGCATGGAAACCAAGTCGACCCTCGCCAACCTCGCCACGGAAGCCCGCAACCCCCGCACCGAACACATCGACGAACTCCCAACTCTGGACATGCTCCGCCTCATCAACGAGGAGGACGCCAAGGTCGCCGCTGCCGTAGCCGCTGTTCTTCCGGAGGTCGCCAAAGCCATCGATGCCATCGCCCAACGCTTCATCAGCGGCGGCCGCCTCTTCTACGTCGGAGCCGGCACCAGCGGCCGTCTCGGCGTTCTCGACGCCAGCGAGTGCCCCCCAACCTTCTCCGTTCCACCCACCCTCTTCCACGCCATCATCGCCGGCGGTGACACCGCCCTCCGCAGATCCAGCGAACAATCCGAAGACTCCCCCGAGCAAGGAGCAGCCGACCTCGCTAACGCAGGCTTCGCCCACAGCCCCGACGGAACCGCAATCCCCGACACCCTGATCGGCATCGCCGCCAGTGGACGCACACCCTACGTTCTCGGCGCCCTCGCCCACGCCCGCAACATCGGCGCTCTCACCATCGCCCTCACCTGCGTACAAAATTCGCAAGTGGCCGCAACCGCCGACATCTCCATCGCTCCCATCACCGGCCCCGAGATCCTCACCGGCAGCACCCGCATGAAAGCCGGCACCGCCACCAAGCTCGTCCTCAACATGATCTCCACCGGCGTCATGATCAGGACCGGCGCGGTCTACGGCAACCTCATGGTCAACATGCAGGCCAGTAACGTCAAACTCGTCGATCGCGCGCAGCGCATCATCATGGCCGCCACCGGCATCGACCAACCCTCCGCCGCCGCTCTGCTTGAAATTGCCTGCACAATCAAAACCGCCATCGTCATGCAGAAGCTCTCCATCGACCGCCCCGCCGCCGAAGCAGAACTGAAAGCCCACCACGGCAATCTCTCCGCGCTCCTGAATCGGAAGTCCTGAAGCGCACATCTTTGGCGGCAGAGGCAGCGGTAGACTGAGGGGATGAAGACCGGCCGCGTGATGGCGTTGGACGTGGGAAAGATTCGTGTGGGCGTGGCCCTCTCCGACCCACTCGGATACACGGCGCAGCCCCTGTTGACCCTATGGCGCAAGACCAGGGGCGAGGATCTGCGCAGCCTCCTACGACTGATTCGCAAGCATGAAGTAGTAAAGATCGTGGTGGGCAATCCGCTGCACATGTCAGGCGATGTAAGCCCCTGGGCCGCGAAGGTCCATGAGTTCGCCGAGGAGTTGCAAAAACGCTCCGGCCTTCCCGTCCAGCTCTGGGATGAACGCCTCACCTCGGTCGCAGCACACGAGATCCTCAATGAAGCCGGGCACAGTCCCCGCGACCGTAAGTATGTCATCGATCAGGTCGCCGCCGTCGTCATCCTGCAAGGTTGGATGGAGGCCACAGCACAGGCAGAAGCAAAAGCTGCGCTGCAGCAAAGCGATCTCAGAGCCATAAGCGATCAGGACACTCGTGAAGGGGAATAACATATTGCACGTTGAGAGCCGCATCTGCTATCCCTTTTTGCCATATGGTCGAACTCACAAACGATGCTGTTCGACAGATTGAACAGATCCATTGAGACTGGATCGCGTACGAAGTCGCCGGAGAAGATCACAGATTGATGGCATTGTGCGACGATGACATCGAACTGTGGCCACCTGACGCGCAGCCTCTGCTCGGTCGCGCCGCAGTCTCAGCGCAGATAACACGCGGAACCGCGAGAGTTCACTCCATTGAGATCACCGACCGTCGTATTCGAGGTTCAAACGAGATCGCCTACCTAACCGCAAGCTACAAAACCACGTTCTCCTCGGCAGAAGACTCCACTCCGAGACAACTCCTCGGAAGCCATCTATGGATACTGCGAAGACGAGCCAGCACATGGAGTGTTCATCTCATAACTTGGTCGTCGTGGGACCGCGAAGCGTGAATCTGCAACCCACTCGCATTCACACCCCGGCAACTTCAACCCCATATCATGGTCCCTCATGTTAACCTCCACCCGAACGGTTTTATCTGCCGCAAGCCTCCTCCTCACCACCGCAACCCTCACCGCCCAGCAGGCCTCCATGCAAAATCCCTTCCTCGGACTCATGACCGCCGCCGGCCAGCACGCCAGGGCGCATAACGCCCAGACTCCGGTGCTCTCCCCCTCGATGCAACCCTTCTGGGCACAAATCCCCCTGTGAACGTAGCCGAACTCCACAAAGCCGGCTTCAAGGTCGTTCCCTGGACCACCAACGACCCGGCAAAGATGCGCGCTCTCATCGGCCTCCGCGTCGACGGCATCATCTCGGACCGACCCGACCTCCTTCAACAGGTCGTGAAGGAAGAGGCCGCCGCTCACCCCGACGAAGCCGCTTACTTCAAGAGCTTCGACGTGTCGGCCCATCGTGGAGGCCGCGGCCTGCGCCCTGAAAACACACTGCCATCTTTTGAGGACGGCCTCGACCATCTCAGCACAACGCTCGAAACTGACACTGGCGTTACGACCGATCACGTCTCGCTCATCTGGCACGATCAGTTCCTCAGCCCGGAGTCGTGCCGTCGAGTGGACGGTACTCCTTACACCCTGGAAAACCGCGTCTACACTCGCGATATCTCGCTTGCCGAAGCGCAGAGCACCTTCATCTGCGACAAGCTGCATCCGCAGTTCCCCGACCAGAAAAACGATCTCGCACTCTCACCTGTCGCCGTAGCCTTCGCGGCACAGGAGCACCTCATCAGCCCCTATGTTCCGACTCATGCCGAGCAACTCTTCCGGTTTACGCGCTTCTACGCCGAGTACTATCGCAGCGGAGCTGGCAAGTCCCATCCCGACGCGGCTGCGCGCGCGGCCAACGCGGAGAAGGTTAGGTTCAATCTCGAGACGAAGATCCTGCCTCTGCCCAATGATCCCACCGGTCCGAACCCGCCTCTGGCCAACGCTCACGCCGAACCGACGAGCAATCACACAGTTGCCCCGCAGACCTTTGTAAACACGCTGTGCGGGACGATTGTCCGGAACCACATGGAATCGAGGGCTGAGGTGCAGAGCTTTGACTTCCGCACTCTCATCCTCGTCGAGGAACAGTTTCCGAAGATCCCCACCTACTACCTGACCGAATCGCCAAAGATGCTCAGCTTGGAGTTCGTCCCGGTTGCCTTGCGTCAGTAAATCTTCGGCGTACCCAAAAAATAAAGTTCAAAAACGTGGCGCATTTTTCCGGCACCAAAAACGTGGCGTTTCCAGCCACACATTCACCACGATCTACACCACGTTTACCATGCCAAAACACCACGTTACGCAACCACAATTTCCCGAAAACCCCTGCAAAACACCACAGCCACCACGCCAGAAAAAATCCCCGCAGCAAAACCGAAAAAGCTGTCCCGCCGGACGGGCTCCCTGCGCGGGAGGCGGTCACTTCGTGACTTGTATACCGGTCTTGGCGAGTGAGGTGCGTGGGTCCTCCCGCTGGTCGGAAGGACAGCCCTAGAAGAGACTTAGCTTGCGGGGCATCTCTATGCCGAGGTGCTCATAGGCTAAGCGCGTGGCGACTCGGCCGCGTGGGGTGCGGTCGAGGAAGCCGATCTGGATGAGGAAGGGCTCGTAGACCTCTTCGAGAGCGTCTTGTTCTTCGGCCAGCGCTGCGGCTAGAGTATTGAGGCCTACTGGGCCGCCGTCATACTTTTCGATGATGGTGCGGAGGAGGCGGCGGTCCAGCTCATCGAAGCCGTGAGCGTCTACCTCTAGGAGTGACAAAGCAGCCTGTGCGGTAGGGCGGTCGATCATGCCTTGCGCGCGCACCTGCGCGTAGTCGCGGACTCGGCGGAGAAGGCGATTGGCGATACGGGGGTGCCTCGGGAGCGCATGGCGATCTCGGCAGCGCCGTCGCGGTCGATGGGGACGCCCAGGACTTCGGCGGAGCGCTCGACTACGAAGCGGAGCTGGTCGTCGGTGTAGAACTCGAGGCGGAGCAGGATGCCGAAGCGGCTGCGCAGCGGGGAAGAGAGCATGCCAGGGCGGGTGGTGGCGGCCACGAAGGTGAAGGGGCGGATCTCCATGACGTGGGTGCGCGCGGCAGGACCCTGGCCGATGATGATGTCGAGCTTGTAGTCCTCGAGCGCGGTGTAGAGCTTTTCCTCAAGGACGGGCTGCAGTCTGTGGATCTCGTCGAGGAAGAGAACCTGTTTTTCGCGCAGGTTGGTGAGGATGGCGGTGAGGTCGCCTTGTATCTGTAGCGCGGGGCCTGAGGTCTGCTGGTAGCCGACGCCCAACTCGTTGGCGATGATGGTGGCGAGGGTCGTCTTGCCGAGGCCGGGAGGGCCGAAGAGGAGGACGTGGTCGAGCGCTTCGCCGCGTGATTTTGCCGCTTCGAGGGCGATGGCGAGCTGTTCTTTGGCTTTTTCCTGTCCGATGAACTCGGCGAGGCGGGTTGGGCGTAACTTTAGCTCGAAGATGTCATCGTCGTCGGCTTTGCCGGCCGAGACGAGACGTTCGGCTTCGGTGGATCGTGCTTGATTGAGGTCTATCTTCGCCATGCCCTGAGGGCGATACTAAGGCGAAGGACGGCCGGAAGCAACTGTAGCGCCCGGATATCTTTTCGGATGTTCGGGCTGAGAGGTTTCGACAGCTATGCCAACGATCGGACGAGCCGTTCTAGAGGGAGCCGGGAGCCTGATTGCTCTTGGTGGTTTGTACGACGTCTTTGTTCCCCGCCTGCCTGCGAATCTGGCGGTTGTGTGCGGAGGAGATCCCCGTAGCTCCAGATTGGTTCGGGAGCTGTTGCGTGCACTGGGTGGAGCGCTGGTTGGGATCGGTGTGAGTGTGGTGGTTCTCGCCGGCAGATTGGGCGCGGAGGAGAGAGCGCTCTTGAAGTTGCTGATACTCCTGCTGGTGCTGCCGTCAGAGGGGGTGAATGCGTTTGGGATGTTTCGAGTGGGCTCGCCTTACTACGTGCCGCTTGGGCTGATAGTGATTACGCTGGTGGGATTGGCGATGGGTTAGCAACTATTCCCTACGGAATGACAAACGAAAGAACTGGCAACTGCAACCGCAGATCCCTTCGGGGAGGACAACAAAAGAACAAGCAACGACAACCGCAACTGCGACAACAGCTGCGACCACAAATACAGGGACCCTTATTTGTGGAGGGAGTACACGACTGAACCGTGCGGGGGAGATCGACCTGGAAGGAGTTCAGGAGGCCTAGTTCCTTTCTCTGCCAGAGGTCGCGGACCTTGTACTGCGCCTTGTCGATGTAGCCGTACTCGGCGAAGGTCTTGTCGACGTGAACGGGCGCGTCACTGAGATTGAAGACGGCGAGATAGTACTTGTCGCCGCGAATGGAGCGCGAGGTCCAGGTGACGAGCGGCCCGTCCTCGGTGTTCATTTCGCTGGCTGTGGAGTCGTGGTCCATTTCGATGACGGCCTGATTGGTGAGAAGCGACTTGAGAGCATCGTCCATCTCGGTGAGATTGCCTCCAACGAAGAGCGGTGCTCGCGCGATGGCCCAGAGGGTGATCATCGTACGCTGCTCATCTTCAGTGAGCCTTGAGTTGCGTGGTTTACCTTCGCCGGGATTTGGACGGAGCTGGCCGACGGGGAGCATATCCGCATCGGGCCAGCTTCCTGGCTTTGCCTGATCGGCCCACTTCGCGAGGATAGAAAACTGATCCTTTACGCCCTGCGACCACGTGGCGTCGGGGTCCTTATCCCAGTGATCCCAGACATCGCTCGAGATGCGCCACATCTGCGCGTTCTTTTGGACCTCGCCGGCGTGCTCGATTGGCGTGGGCCCGGGCGAGAGGCTGAGCACGATGGGGCGGCCTGATCGCTCGATGGCTTTGTGAATCATTCGAATCTCGGCGCTCATGTAGGGGTGCGCGATGCAGTCCACCTTGAGGAAGTCGACGCCCCAGGAGGCGTACTGCTTCATCAGTGCGTCGTACCAGGCCTGTCCGGCGAGGTTGGCTTTCACGCCGAAGTTGTCCGGGTTCCAGGAGCAGGTGTCGGTGGTGTCTGCCGCCATGCTGGCGCGATAGTGCGTGGTGCCGATGTATGTGTTGGCGAAGACAGTTTTTTCGGGATGCCTCGGAGCATGTGGATTCCGAACCTGAGGCCGTCGTCGTGGACGGCATCGCTGAGTGGTTTGAAGCCTCTGCCGGTGGCGGAAGAGGGGAAGCGGTTGGGAGCGGGCTCGTACTGGCCACGGAGGTTGACGGTGTAGTGCAGAGCCTGCGGCATAGACATGTTTTCGGGGTTCTGCAGATACCAGCCTTCATCGATGACGACGTACTCCCAGCCGAACTCCTTGAGTTGCGCTGCAAGAACGACCGTGTTGGCGCGAAACTGGGCCTCGTTCACAGTGGGGCCGTAGGCGTCCCAGCTGTTCCATCCCATGGGTGGTGTAGGAGCTAGCGCTTTGTCCTGTGCTGTTGCGGAGACTGTGAGCAGAAGTGCCAGAGCCACGCTAAAACGCTTCATCACCATGCGAATAAACATATCAAAGTCAGCGTGCTCCGTTCAGTCGGGAGCGGAACCCTGCGATGGAGGCGATGGCTGCGTGAAGTTGCGATTAGACTGGACGCATCCATGAAGTCTTAGAAGTCTTACGCCAAGGAGTAGGAACGTGATCCAGATTCGCTCGGCCATCCGTGTTGCAGCCTCAGTTATTTCTCTCTCCACAGCTCTGATTGCGCAGTCGATTCCGTCTGCCGTGAAGGCAGCGGAGGCTTCCATCGACGGCGAAAAGATCCGCGCGCAGGTGCGCTTTCTGTCGGACGATCTGCTGGAGGGACGCGGGCCGGGGCTGCGGGGGAGCGAGATTGCGGCGAAGTACATTGCGACGCAGTTCGCGCTCTATGGGTTGAAGCCGGGCGGCGACAACGGAACGTATCTGCAGCAGATCAACTTTGTTGGGATGAAGGCGATTCCGGAGAAGACGACGATGTCGTTGATTCCTGCGAAGCCTGCGGGCAATTCGATTGATCTTTACTCGATCGATTTGAAGTATGCGGACGACTATACGGTGAGCAATCGCACGCTGACGCCAAGCGTCGATATCGATGCGCCGATTGTGTTTGTTGGTTATGGTGCGATTGCGCCGGAGTTTCAGTGGTATGACTACGCGGGCGTGGACGTTAAGGGGAAGGTGATTCTATGCATCGTGGGAGATCCGCCTTCGACCGATCGGAACTTCTTTGGCGGCGATGCGCTGACCTACTATGGGCGCTGGACGTACAAGTTTGAAGAGGCGGCGCGGAGGGGGCCGTGGGCGCGCTGATTATTCATCGCACGGATCTGGCGAGCTATGGCTGGGATGTAGTGAAGAACTCGAATACGAGCGAGAAGACTTATCTGCGGGATGATAAGAATCCGCAGCTGGAGGCGGCCAGCTGGATTCAGCTGGATGTGGCGAAGAAGATCTTTGCGTCGAGTGGGCTGGACGCGGATGCGGAGATTGTTGCTGCGGGCAAGCGTGGCTTCAAGGCGGTGGAGTTGCCGGTGAAGCTGAAGGCGCATATTGAGAGCACGGTGCGGTCGTTCCAGTCGCCGAATGTGGTGGGAATTTTGCCGGGGGCGAATGGCGGGGGTAAAGACCAGGCTGTGATGTATACGGCCCACTATGACCATCTGGGGTTTGTGCCGGGGATGGCTGGGGACAATATTTATAACGGCGCTGCGGATAATGGCACGGGCTGTGGGATGCTGCTGGAGATGGCGCGGGCGTGGGCACAGTCGGGCGTGAAGCTGCCACACTCGCTGATCTTTGCTTCAGTGACGGCGGAGGAGCAGGGATTGCTGGGCTCCGAGTATCTGGGGCAGCATCCGCCGATTCCTGCGGGGCAGATTGCGCTGGATATTAATTACGACATGATTCTGCCGATCGGCGTGCCTCTGGAGACCAATGTGAATGGCGCGCAGAGGACTACGTTTTATCCGACGGTGGAGGCTACGGCGAAGAGGTTCAATCTTGGGATTGTGCCGGACCCGAAGCCTTCGGCGGGAAGCTACTATCGCTCGGACCACTTCAGCCTTTCGCGTGTGGGAATTCCAGCGTTCTCGATTGAGACGGGAAATCTTTATGAAGGGCATGACGCAGCCTGGGGACATAAGCAGCATGAAGAGTTCACCGCGCATGACTATCACAACTTCAGCGACAACTTTCATGAGGAGTGGGACTTCAGTGGGAATGCGAAACTCGACCGCTTTGGCATGGAACTGGGCTGGGAGGCTCTGAGCGCGCCGGCGATCATTCAGTGGAAGGCGAAGGATGAGTTCGAAGCGGCGCGGAAGGCTAGCCAGGGAACCAGATAGGATCGCGTGAAGGAAGGTATGGCCGGAGAAGATCCGCGGATCAGTAGAAGTCGGCACAGCTAAGGAAGTAGCCGCAGGTTCGACAGACGAGCTTGCAGCGGCTGTCTTCGAGCCGCGAAGAGCAGGTGGGGCAGAAACGGGAGTGGTGTTCGGTCGGGAGCGAGGAGTTCGGGCAGGTTGTCGCTGCGTGGTCGGCTGCGGCGGGTGCCGAGGTTGAGGACATCTCGAAATGCTATTGCATGCGAGATTTTTCAAAGTCCTTTGTTTCAAGCCGCGCATCGAAAAAGGTACTGTTGATAGGTAACAGTTGAGAACAAAAGGAGAAATACGATGGATCGCACTGGCAGCGCAGTATGGCACGGCAAGATTATGGACGGCACGGGCACCATTTCCACGCAGAGCGGCACGTTGAAGGACACGCAGTACAGCTTCAAGACGCGGTTTGCCGATGGTGTTGGCACCAACCCCGAGGAGTTGATTGCGGCGGCGCATGCAGGGTGCTTCACGATGGCGCTTAGCGGACAGCTTACGGAGGCGGGCTTTACTCCCGACACCATTGAGACGACTGCGGTGCTGACGCTCGATGTTCATGGCGCGCCGACGATCACCAAGATTCGTCTGACCACGAAGGCGAAGATTCCTGGCATCGATAAGGCGAAGTTCGACGAACTGGCGCACAATGCTGAGGTTGGATGCCCGGTGTCGAAGGTGCTGAAGGCGGCGACGATTACGCTCGACGCTACGCTGGTTTAGAAGATGGGTGTCCTGCCGGACGGGCCCGCTACGCGCGGCGCGGCCACTTCGTGGCGGGTATACCGGTCTTGGTTGGACAGCGGTATAGATCCTCCCGTTGGTCGGAAGAGAATTCAATTCCGACCAACGGGAGGATCACAATCACAAGGTATAGAAGTCACGAAGTGACCGCACCGCGCGCAGCGGCCCCGTCCGGGAGGACTTATCAGTGAGCGTGGCCGTGATGGTCATGCCCGTGACTGTGGGCACCAATTGCCTCTAGCTCGGGAGGCGCAGCGCAGCCATGCGTAGTCTCACAGCCGGTGATCTCAAACTGGATAGTCGTGTGGGTGATGTGGAAGTGATCGCGCAGGGCGCATTTGATGTCTGCGAGGATGCTGCTGCACTCCGACATGGGCATCTCGGCGATGGTGACGTGACTCGCGAGCGCGTGGGACTGTGAGCCAAGGCTCCAGACATGCAGGTCGTGAACGTTGAGGACACCGTCGACCGAGGCCATGGCCTGACGAATCTCCCCGAGCTCGAGATTGCGCGGCGTACCTTCGAGCAGGATATTCAGGGTCTCGCGAATGATGCCGATCGAACTCCACAGGATCATTCCGGCGATCAAGATAGAGAGCACGGGATCGATCCACGACATGCCGGTGAAGAAGATAGCGGCGCCTCCGGCGATCACTGCGGCGGTGGAGAGCGTGTCGCCCAGCATATGGAGGAAGACGCTGCGGATGTTGACGTCGCCCGAAAACTTCCAGAGAAGAGTGGCGATGGTGCCGTTCATCAGCACGCCAGCGGCGGCTACGTACATCATCAGCTTCGGCTGCACCTCGACCGGCACGCTGAAACGATGGATGGCGGCGAAGGCGATCCAAATAGAGAGCACGATGAGAGTTGCGGCATTGACGAAGGCGGCCAACACGCCTGCTCGCTGGTACCCGAAGGTCTTCTGATCGGTTGCGGGACGTGCCTGAAAATAAACGGCTACGAAGGACAGCACGATGGCGAGGAGGTCGCTGACGTTGTGTCCGGCTTCAGAGATAAGGGCCAGGGAGTGTGCCCGCAACCCGAAGTAGAAAGTCGCCCCGACGTACGCCAGCGTGAGCACCATGGAAAGCCGCAGAACGCGCTGCATCTTGCTATTCGGGGTGGCGACCATGTGCATGAGAACAAGTGTAGTCTGCGCCGGGGTTGGGTTCAATCGAGGGATTGTGATGTGTGCGCCATCAGTCTGCTATTGTTTTCCGGATGCCAGATCAAATCCCCTCAGCGGCCGCTCCCTATCCGATAGCGAACCAGAGCCGCGTCGGTTTTCTTAAGAACCACATCACGCGCGCCAATATTCAGATAGGCGACTACACGTACTATGACGATCCGGCAGGGATGGAGGAGTTTGAGCGTAATGTCCTCTATCACTTCGACTTCGTCGGCGACCGGCTGATCATCGGCCGGTTCTGCTCGATCGCCATGGGAGTCAAATTCATCATGAACGGCGGTAATCACCGGACGGACTGGCTGACAAACTATCCGTTCCCGGTGTTTGGCGGCGAATGGTCGACGGCGATGCCGGAGAGCTGGCCGAACAAGGGCGACACCATTATCGGCAACGACGTCTGGATAGGACACGGAGCGACGCTGATGCCTGGCGTTCGGGTCGGAGACGGAGCGATCATCGCAGCCGAAGCAGTTGTCACGTCGGAGGTCGAACCGTATGGAGTGGTTGGCGGCAATCCGGCGAGGCTGATCCGCAAACGCTTTGACTCGGCGACGATTGACCAGTTGCTTCGTCTCTGCTGGTGGGAGTGGCCTATTGAAAAAATTACGTCGAAGGTGAAGGCCATCTGCAGTGGGGACCTGGCAAGCCTGACCAGCTAGAACGGTTTGTCGAGCTCGTCCTCTGCCGGATAAGGGACGGGTGGGCGGGTGCCTAGCCGTAGCCCGCTCCACGTCTCAGCTACGACGATGCTGTTTGCAGGATTTTGCGGGGCATAGCGGACCTGAATAGGAAGATCGGTGCGAACGCCGTGGACCAGGTCGGCGAGCATGGTGACGTCCTGAGCGCACTCGTAGGTTACGCCGGCGATGCGGTAGACGTAGACGATCATGTCTGGTGTCAGAGGGCCCTGGCGGACAGGCTCAGGATCGTCTGCAAGGTCCAGAGCAGGACAACGAACCTCCGCAACCATGGTGTCCATGATGGTTCCGTCGGTGATGCGTCCGACTCGCGCCAGCAACTCGCGACGCTCTCGCTCTATCTCTTCGGCAGAGGGCCTGCGGCGGGTTAGGACGTAGCTGACGACGCCGATCGTCGCCGCAGTCGTTGCTCCAATGCCGATGAGAACTCGCGGCGAACGGAGGACAAGCGGCAGATGAGTTGGAATCAGCGCAAACACAGTCTCTGCCCAAAAGCATAGACCATGGCAAGGGGATCGTGAGGGGGAAGGTGCTGTCTGAGTACACAACTTTCCGGGTATGGAACGGAGGAGTTACTTCGAGAGTAGGCGCTCGTTGCGCGATATACTGAAGATTGCCCATGAAGCCTTTCTCCTCTTCCAGCACCAGGTCGTCTGTTGTCGCCCAAAAATATCCACTCTGCCATCCGGTCTTGCCCATCCGTTGGATCTGGGCGAGGGGCGGCGAATTCGTTCTACTACAGTGATCTGTGTGCGCCGCGGCGACTCGGTCGTGATGGCTGCCGATGGGCAGGTGTCCCTTGGCGCGACGATTATGAAGGGAACGGCGAAGAAGATCCGCCGCCTGTACCAGGACAAGGTGCTGGCGGGATTTGCGGGATCGACCGCCGATGCGTTCTCGCTGTTTGCGCGGTTTGAAGGCAAGCTGGAGCAGTACGCCGGCAACCTGGGACGCGCCGCCGTAGAGCTGGCGAAGGACTGGCGCACCGACAAGATGCTCCGTCAGCTGGAAGCGCTGTTGATTGTGGCTGATCCGAAGCAGACGTTTCTGATCTCGGGTACCGGCGACGTGATCGATCCGGATGAAGGGATCGCGACGATCGGGTCGGGCGGCAGTTTTGCGCTGGCCAGCGCGAGAGCTTTGATGGAGAACACAGATTTAAGCGCCCGGGAGATCGCGGTGAAGAGTCTAATGATCGCCGCGCAGATCTGCATCTACACCAATGACCAGATGACGGTGGAAGAGCTGAAGTCTGAAGTGCCGGCGAGCCAGTAGCGTCGACTGTTCGTAGAAGTTTTATAGAAGGTTCGTCGCTGGGATATGCGACAAGGAGTACCGCACTATGGCAATTTTTCTACCTGGAGCCGCTGAAGATCAGGCACTCGCACTCGATGAGATGACGCCGCGCGAGATCGTCACTGAGCTCGATAAATACGTTGTGGGGCAGCACGCGGCAAAACGGGCCGTGGCGATTGCGTTGCGTAATCGAATGCGCAGGCAGAAGCTTGCGCCAGAGCTGGCCGATGAGATCATGCCGAAGAACATCATCATGATTGGGCCGACGGGCGTGGGTAAAACGGAGATCGCTCGGCGTTTGGCGAAACTGACGAACTCTCCGTTTCTGAAGGTGGAAGCCTCGAAGTTTACTGAGGTGGGCTATGTGGGACGGGATGTCGAATCGATTGTGCGCGACCTGGTGGAGATCGCGATCGACATGGTTCGCGAAGAGAAAATGGAAGAGGTCGAGGATAAAGCGGAGCTTGCGGCGGAGGATCGGCTGATCGATCTACTGTTGCCTCCGACGCCTGCCGCAGCACCTGCTGCGACTGCTGCTGCGGCCACGCACGAGCCAGGGAGCAATCTCATTCAGCTTCCGGTGGCTGCGCCGGTTGATGACTCCGAGGAGAAGCCGGGGGATCGGGAGCATAGGACGAGAGAGAAGCTGCGGCAACAGTTTCGCGAGGGCAAGCTGGATGAGCGCACAGTGGAGCTGGATGTACGCGACCGCAACCAGCCCAGCTTTGAGGTGATCTCCAATCAGGGTTCGGAGGAGATGGATATCAACCTGAAAGACATGCTGCCGGGCCTGTTTGGACAGCGCACGAAGAAGCGCAAGATGAAGGTGGCAGAGGCTTTCGACTACCTGGTGCAGGAGGAGGAGAACCGGCTGATCGATATGGATCAGGTGACTCGGCTTGCGGTGGAGCGCGTTGAGGATTCGGGGATTGTGTTTCTGGATGAGATCGATAAGATTGCCGGACGCGAAGGTGGGCATGGGCCGGATGTTTCGCGGGAGGGCGTGCAGCGGGATATTCTGCCAATCGTGGAAGGGACTACGGTTAATACAAAGTACGGAATGGTTTCGACGGATCACATCTTGTTTATTGCAGCCGGGGCGTTTCACGTGTCGAAGCCCAGCGATTTGATTCCGGAGTTGCAGGGACGTTTTCCGATTCGCGTTGAGCTTAACTCCTTGACGGTGAATGACTTTATTCGCATTCTGACGGAGCCAAAGTCGTCTCTGGTGAAGCAGTCTACGGCGCTTCTGGAGACGGAGGGGTTGAAGCTGGAGTTTACGAAGGAGGCGATTGCGGAGATGGCGCAGTTTGCTTTCAAAGTGAACGAAACTACCGAAAACATTGGGGCTCGGAGGCTGCACACGATTCTGGAGAGGGTGCTGGACGAGATCAGTTTTCAGGCGCCGGACCTGTTCAAGAGTCCGCGGGCGGAGATTACGGAGGAGGGCGTGGTCGGCGAAGTGCCTGTGTCTGCGTCGCTTACGTCAGAGCTGCAGATGCCGTCGCCGCCTCTGCCTGTGATTGAGCGGCAGACTGCTACGGGCGTGGAGAAGGTCATCGTGGTCGATCCGGAGTATGTGCGGCAGCAGGTGGCATCGATCGTGAAGGATCAGGATCTTTCTCGGTATATCTTGTAGTTTTTTTAGCGCGTGGTGGAGTGGTGTTTTTGCAGGGTTTTTCGCGTTTTTTGGTGTCCAAACGTGGTGTTTTGGATGGTGAAACGTGGTGGCGTTGTGGTGTTTTGTATGGCTGGAAGTGCAGCAAAAAGCTGGCGTAAAAATGCGCCAGCTTTTTCACTTTAATTTTCATGATCGATCGCCTGGTTCAACGGCTTCTGAGAAGACATAACTTTTACAACTGACTCAGGGCTCTCTTTCGAGCGGCTTTTGGTGTTGGAAAGCTAGATTTTGGGGTCTTTGAATGAAGTAGTGTCCCGGCGTTGTCATTCGTCGGTCAACGGCAGCAACTTGTTGAGCTACATCGGGTTCAATGGTCAGGCACAGTTTGAGCCTACTGTGACTTTTCGTCCTCTGTTTCATCTAAACAACAGAGGTTTTATGAATATGTCAGGGCTCAAATCGGTTCTTCTACTTTCCCTGGCGACTCTGTTTACGCCTGCCTTTGGACAACAGCAAGGCGCAAACCCAGCCCGCCCAGGAACTCTCAATTATGTTGAAGGTCAAGCTTCGATCGATGGCCACCAGGTCACGGCGCATTCTGTGGGCCAGGCGGAGGTGGAGCCGGGTCAGTACCTTGCGACCGCTGACGGTAAGGCGGAGATGCTGCTGACGCCGGGCGTGTTTCTGCGGTTGGATAAGAACAGCACCGTGAAGATGATCAAGCCTGACCTGACCCACACCGAGGTGAGCGTGGAGCAGGGGCGTGCCGAGGTGGAGGCGGATCAGCTCTACCCGCAGAACATGATCCTGATCGATCAGAAGGGCGGTCAGACGCAGATCCTGAAGAACGGGCTGTATGAGTTCAACGCAGATGCGAATACGGTGCGCACCTTCGATGGGAAGGCGGGGGTCTATCCCGGCAAGAACCTCGAGAGCAATGTGAAGCCTGTGGATGTGAAGGGCGGCAAGCAGATCACGCTCGTTGGCGAGGCGGTGAAGCCGGTGAGCTTCAACAAGGAAAGCTCGGAGGATGATCTATATCGGTGGAGTCAGTTGCGCTCGCAGTACCTGGGTGAGGCGAACATAGATCTTGCGGCGGAGTATGCGGGATACGGTCCGGCGTACGGCTACGGCGGTTTCGCGCCTGGTTGGGCGTGGGATGCTTCTCTGTATGGGTATGACTGGCTGCCGGGTGGCGGTCCGTTCTTCAGTCCGTTTGGATATGGCTTCTACTCTCCGTACTACCTGTATGGCGGCGGCTTTGTGTATGGCCGTGGCTTCTATGGGCGCGGCTACGGCTATCGTGGCGGATATGGATTCCGTGGCGGCAGCGGAGGCTATCGTGGGGCATCGGTCGCTGGTGGAGGATTCCATGGCGGCGGATTCCAGGGTGGTGGCGGTGGCGGATTTCACGGAGGCGGTGGAGGCGGCGGTGGCCACCGGTAAGTCAGACAGGAAGAGGGGTTAGGCGAAGAAGGGGCTGGATGGCGGGAGACGCTCTCCAGCCCTTTCTGTTTCGTGAGGATGCGTGGCGGTTTGAATCGACTGAAATCGATGGCTCTCCCTATCTCCGGTTTGTCTTCAACGCGGCGAGTCCTGTTTCTAAACGAATTGCTGTGTAACGTTTCGAAGGTGAAGGTCACTACCAGTGCGTTATCACTCTTTCGCCGGCTCTGATGTCCTTGAGAACCAAACAGACGTGAAAGTAATCCACCAGACCGGCGGAGTTGAGTTGGAGAAGTTTGGGGCAGAGTTGCTGTCTTGCGGAGGTTATTGCGGAGTGCTATTGTGTCGTAATTTTTATGTTTGATTTTCTCAGGAATACCGCATAATTGTGCAACAAACAGCGTTTCCATCTCTGTAAGACCGACGAGTTACCAGGGCCCCCGCGAACCAGGTGCAGTGAGTTTCAAAGACCCGGCGGGAGGGTCAGACATTTTGCTCTGTAATTTTTCTGCTGTCTTTAGAAGAGTTGACCGAGGCAGCCATCCGCCCATCGCAGGAAGGCTCTGCACAGTTCTCACTCTGGACTGCTTCACGTCTCTCAGTTTTGTAAAAGATGACTTTTGCCATCGCGCTGATGGTGCTTTGTGGACTATTGTTCTGGTTCAGGGTTTGAGGACTAAAGGTGACGGCACTCGTTCTGTCACCGAAGAGGTAACAAACGCATCCCGCGCGGGCTGCAGTTGCGGCCAAATCCAAGTGCGGCGATGCCCGGGTCCCAGATGAACTATGCGTTTCTTCCCGATCTTCTGGCGTTGATGATCCTGATTGTGATCCTGATGTTGCTCAGGCAACGACATCCTCAGGAGCGCGCCGATCTGTGGCTGCTGGGCTTGTTCTTTACGCTGGTGGAAGCGGGTGCGCATACGTTTTACGCGCCGAGCGGACCGCCGCAGAAGATTCTGCATGTGATCGTGATGGACTGCTACCTGCTGACGGGCATGATCTTTGTGTGGGCATCGGGAGTTTATCCTGTCTCCAAGGCTTCGCGGTTGCTTTATCTCTCGCTGAATACGCTGCCGCTGCTGGCGTTGTGCACGGTCTATGGTATGCACATGGACACGGGGATTGTCTTCTTCCCGTGCATGGCTGCGGGCATGGTGATTGGGGTTTCGACCTCGCTGTATCTTCGCCGCAGTTGGATAGCCGCCGTGCTGCATGTGTGTGGGTGGATGACGATGGGATATCTGATCCACGTCTCCGACTACAGGGCGGCAGTGTACTGGAGCCTGTGCTGCGTGTACGCGACCGCGGCGCTGAACTTCCAGCGGCGGTTGCCGACGGGAAGCACGGGCAGGCTCGCTATTGTGACCGGCTTCACGATCTGGTCGCTGTGCCTGCTTCTGCATCCGTGGATTGTGCAGTATCGCGCGTATGCCGATATCGCCTCGCACATATGGAATATGCAGAAGTCGCTGATCTCGATCGGCATGATTCTGGTGATGCTGGAGGAGCAGGTTTCGAGCAACGAGTGGCTGGCTCTGCACGATGAGTTGACCGGGCTGCCGAACCGGCGTCTGTTTGCGGACCGGCTGATGATTGCGCTCGACCGGGCTGAACGCACGCACAACCGGCTGGCGCTGATTGTTCTGGATCTGAACGGCTTCAAGAAGATCAACGACACGATGGGGCACCAGGCGGGCGACCAGGTGCTGCGCGAGGTATCAGCGACTCTGCGCAGGGGCGTACGGGCGTCGGATACGCTGGCGCGGCTGGGCGGGGATGAGTTTGTGATCGTGGCGGCGGATGTGGAGCCGGGGAAGTCGCTGGATCACCTGTTGGAGACGGTGCGGAGCACGCTGGACCGTCCGATCGTGGTGGAGGGCAAGCCGATGATGCTGTCGGCGAGCGTGGGCATGGCCGTATACCCGGAGGACGCTCACGACTCGATCCGGTTGCTTCGCGTGGCAGACCAGAGGATGTACGCGACCAAGCAAAGGCCGGCAGTCCAGACGGCCAAGGCCGTGGTTGGCCGGCCTGCGGTAGCGGACTCGCAGATGGCAGCGGTGGTTAGTGTGCAGAGATAGAGTTGCGGTATTGTATGAAAGTGTGACGCGAGGTGAAAGAAAAAGGGCAGAGACCTGGTTGCATCGGTCTCTGCCCTTTTTTGTAACCGTTTTTGTAACGAATCGAACTAGTGGTGTCCGTTGTCTGCGTGGCCGTGTCCGTCGCGCATCTCGTTGCCGTGGAAGTTCTCCATGTGGTCCACGTGATTCTCTGGCCGTGCGGCCTCGCCACGTGCAGGGTATGGGCCGTGGTATCCGTGCTCGGGATGGTAGTGGTTATCGACGTGGCCGGAGAAGTGTTCCGGGCCGTGGAACCAGGGACCCGTGCCGATAAAAACACCGCTACTGAACCATTCGGAACCGTAGTAGCCGTAGGGCGCGCAGTTGTAGGGTGCGTAGTCATAGTAGCCATAAGGGCATGCCGGAGCAGGTCCGATGTTGACGCTGATTTGAGCGTCCGCTTTAGGAGCTGCTACTGCAAAGCTGAAGGCAGCGGCAACTGCGGCTGCGGTGAGAATTTTAGTAGCGTGCATTTTTTCACCTCTGCCTTGTTTAGAACCAGGCGAAGGTGCGAGAGGTTGTCAGAGATAAAGTTTGTTCCAAGGCAACCCGGCGGCCTTTTTGAGGAGGCCGCCGGGAGGTAATCGTTTAATTGTGAAGACTAGCGAGCTGCAGTTGCCGGTTCACTGATCTCGCTGAGGCGCTTTTCGAGAATGACTTCGAGATCGACGATGGCCTTGGAGAAGCCGTCGATGCCTTCTTTCAGCTTGTCGTGCGCCATGCGGTCTTCGGCGTGCATCTTGTCGAAGGTGGCCTTGTCGATCGTGAGCTTCTTGATGTCCAGGCTCTGTGCTTTGGCCGGGTCGAGCTTGCGCGGCAGTGAGCCCTCGGTTTTTTCAAGCTCGTCAAGCAGCTTCGGTGCGATGGTGAGGAGGTCGCAACCCGCGAGTTCGGTAATCTCACCGATGTTGCGGAAGCTTGCACCCATGACGACCGTCTTGTAGCCAAATTTCTTGTAGTAGTTGTAGATGGTGGTGACGGACTCAACGCCGGGGTCTTCGGCACCTTTGTAGTCCTTGCCGGTGTCTTTCTTGTACCAGTCGAGGATGCGTCCGACGAAGGGCGAGATGAGAGTGGCCTTGGCTTCGGCCGCAGCGATGGCCTGGTGAAGACCGAAGAGCAGCGTCATGTTGCAGTGGATGCCCTCCTTCTCGAGGATCTCAGCGGCGCGGATCCCCTCCCAGGTGGAGGCGAGCTTGATGAGGACGCGGTCGTGTGAGATGCCGGCCTTGTCATAGAGAGCGATGATGGCGTGGGCCTCTTCGATGGACTTCTGGGTGTCGTAGGAGAGGCGGGCGTCAACCTCGGTCGAGACGCGGCCGGGGACGATGTCGAGAATCTTGAGGCCGAAGGCGACTTCGAGAGGCCGGAAGGCGGCTGCAGCGACTTCTTTGTCCGAGACGTGGGCGCCTGCTTCTTTGCGCATCTTCTTGAGCACGTCGTCGACGAAGGACTGGTATTCAGGTTTTTCGGCGGCGGCGGCGATCAGAGAGGGGTTCGTGGTCGCATCCTGTGGGCGGAACTGCTGGATGGCGTTGAAGTCCCCGCTGTCGGAGACGACGGTGGTGTATCCGCGAAGCTGTTCGAGTAACGATGCCATAATCTTTCTCCTTGGCTGTTATGCATATTTTATCAAGCTGTGAGCGATTGCGCTGTTTGTTAGAGCGCGGAAGGTGCTATCCGGCGGCAAACTGATTTTCTAGGACGCCGAGACTGTCTATTTCCACTTGGATGCGGTCGCCGGGCTGAACGGCTCCTACTCCCGCGGGAGTTCCTGTGGGAATGAGATCGCCGGGTTCGAGAGTCATGGTGGCGGTGATGTAACGGAGGAGGTCGGCGATGGAGAAGATGAGGTCGCGGGTGCTGCCCTGCTGCTTGACGACGCCGTTGAGGCGGGTGGTTACGGTGACGGGCGAGGGGGCTTTGGCATCGGGTCCGTTCGGGAATCCGACGGGGTCGATCTCGTCCGAGACGATGGGGCCGACGGGGCAGAAAGTGTCGAAACCCTTGCCGCGTGTCCACTGACTGTCGGACTTCTGGATGTCGCGGGCGGTGACGTCGTTGACGCAGACGTAGCCGCGAATGTAGGGGCGGACGTCTTCGTCGGGGCCGATCCTGTAGCAGCGGCGGCCAATGACGATGCCTAGTTCTCCTTCGTAATCAACGCGGTTGGAGAGGGCGGGAATGCGGATGGTGCCTTTGGGGCCGAGCAGCGAGGAGGGCGGCTTGAGGAAGAGGAGGGGCTCGGCGGGGACTTCGTTGCCGAGCTCGGCGGCGTGGTCGCGGTAGTTGCGGCCCACGCAGAGAATCTTCGAAGGGGTGACCGGGGGAAGGAGATGCAGGTCGTCGAGCGGGGTGGGTTCGAAGTCGACGGCGAGGGTTGGGATGGGGACTCCGCCGAGGATGCGGGTATTGAGGTCTTCCTGTGGGGCTTGCATGGGAAGCGTGGCCCAGAGGATGCCATTGCGCTTCTCGACGAGGGCGTAGCGAGGGAGAAAGGTGCCGTTTTCAGCCGACAGGTACTTACAGTAACGCATGTGTTTTTTATTGCTCCCTTAGTGTTTCCTGCACGTCCCCGCTTGGGGCGCTCTCGTTTCCGGTGGCATCGACTGCGGTAACGCGATAGGCGTAGCGATGACCGGGAATAGCGGTTTGATCGCGGTAGGCAGGGCCGACGATCGGGGATGGGTTCAGGCGCGTTGCTGATCCCGCAACTTGGCCTGTCGAGGTAACTTCCTGTCGATACACACTATATCCGGCAAGATCGATCTCTGTGTTGGGCGTCCATGAAAGATCGATGGAACGGTCTGACGCAGTGGCTCCGCCGGGGACGGCCTCAAGTCCAGTTGGGATCGCGGGCGGGAAGGTGTCGAGCATGGCGACGGTGACCGGAGCGGAGATCACGCTGCGAACTTCGAGGGCGCGGCCTGCGAGGGAGATCTCGCGAACCCGCCTGGCCATGTAGCGGTAGCTTTCGCCCTTCTGCGTCGTCTGGTCGATCGTGCCGCCTGCATCTGCGGCTTGTTTCGGAGTTTCCAGCTTTACGTCGTCCGGAGTTTTTGGCGGGGTCGTTGGCGTCGCCTGCGGTTTGGCGGAGGCGAATGCCGCGGGAGGGGATGTCTTTCTGGATTTGCTTCGGAGCGTAGGTTTAGGGGCGGTGGAAGAGGCTGAATTAACCGGGGCAGGAGTTGCAGACGTAGGCGAGGGCGCGACCAGATGGCGGTCAAGCTGCACCTGAGAGTATCCCGGTGCGGCGTCCTTCCGCTGCATCCACTCGAGCTGAATGCCTTCGCGGGTGGATGTCGCTCGGAGCTGCTCGACTGGCGGAGGGGCAGCGCCGGCAGCGGCGAAGGCCTCCGGGGAAGAGCCTGCGGAGCGCCCGTGGGCGTTGAAGAGCTGCACCCGGTAGGCCAGGAGGGAGGCCGGATCTACCGTCAGCGATGGAGGAAGAAGTTCTTCCGCCTGACTCGGTCCGCTCTGTACTGGGAGGCGCTTCGCTACAGCACATGCGGGAGTTGAAGGGGGACCAAAGGCGTGACCGGGATAGAGATGCGGCAGATCTCTGCTGTGATTGTGCCTTTGATTGCAATGCGATCGGTCGTCTTGTCCGGGGTCGTCCAGTGAAGAGTGACCGTGTCGCCGACCCTCTCGGCGGTAAGGTCCTTGACGACCTCGGGCAGATCGAGGAGGGGGCGTGAGGCGGCCCGGGACTGGCGCAGCCTGCAGCAAACACGATCGATAGCGCGACGGCGCCGCGGGATGACCATCGCCGGAGCTGCGAATGGCAGGGGATGAACGAAAACTTCATTGGTCTGTGACCATCATAGGCCAGGGAGTCAGAGAGCCTATGTCCGGACCTGCACCGGGTGCGCCGTTAGCAGAGCCCTCCCACGCGGATGACGAGTCGAGATGCCAGGACGCCGCACACCTTGTTCGAAGTTGTGATGAAGTTTTGACATCAACGACAACCGCAACCATAACAATCGGCCATGGAAATGGCGTGGCGACAGTGGTGTGGACCACGAGCACATTTCTGCATGGCGACGAACTGGCACTGTCGATATGCCCTAGTGTAGTAGGATCTTGCAAGCCGCACTTGTTCTGGTCGAGGTTGCGTGTATCCAAAACCGTCTCATCATTATTCGCCCTTCGGTTCCTCAATGTTCCCGCATAGTCAGCAGAATGTCTTTAGTGTGACGTGCTCGCCGCCGCAAGTGTATCGGCCTCAGCAGTCGAGTAGGCCAAACCCTGGATCTGCTCCCTTGCGAGTGTCGGCTTCACCCGGCGCTCCACTGCTTCCGGTACAGCGTAAGACAGGGGAGTCGTAGCGCCTAGTGTGTATCGCCCGACCCCTGCCCAGAGTCCTTCGCAGGCGATCGCGCCCCAAAGCAGGGGAGTACGACAGGCCGTACCGCCGCCGTACCGCCCTCAAATGAGCCTGACCCAGGCGAAGCTGGCACCGAACGGGAGGTCCGTCCAGCGTGGCTTTTTACCTCCGATCGGAAATCGGATCGCAATACCAAAGAATGCCATTCAGCGGAGCAGAGGGTCCGTCATTCAGAGAAAGTGCCGGATTTGCCAAAGTGATTGGCACGAAGAGGGCAGCTGCCGTTTCAGGCCAACCGTGGGATCTCAGATGGGCTATGGGTTCACGCAGGCGGTAACCAATAATGTTATTAGCAACATCGTGACGTTCGGGCTCGGAGCGGCGGCCAAGGGAGGTAATCTCAAAGGTAGGCTCATGGGTGGGCTCCTTGGATTGGGTGCGAATCTGGCGTTGGGAGCGGGGGATAACTACTTTCAAATTCCAAAGAAGACGACGTTGGTTTACAAGAAGGAGAGTCCGCATCTCTGAGAGACGCGTGGCGGCTCTAATATCCCAAGAAAGTGAAGCCTAGCGGCAGAGCCAGACTTTGAAGGCGCTGCGGCAGGGGTGATAGTTCGCCTTTTTCAGGCCAGCCTTCACTTTCGCGAGATTTTTGCCCCCAGAAGGCCTTTTCATAGTGTTTTCTTTGTGCTCATCCTAATCCACATCTCGGCACCACCGACTAAAGGCTTAACTCTTTTTCGAGAAGGACCCTGTGTAGGCAAATAATTCGCATCCAACCCAAAAGTGAGCCAGTCCGGACATCTTTTGATTGGGTTTCAACGTCTGTTGGCGTAGCGAATAACCTTATGAGCAAAACAATTTCTTCCCCTTCCCTTGCCACTGCCGAGATCTCAGTACAAACCGATAGCTTCATCCCCGGCGGCGAAGCTAACTCGACCGTAAACGTCCGTCACCTCCAGGTCGATGGCGAGGCAGCTGAGTCGTTCATCGCTGAAAAGCGCATCGGGGAACGCATCAAACACCTGCGGCTGAAGAAGTCGATGGGACTGGTGGAGCTGGGTCGCCATACAGGATTGTCGGCGAGCTTTCTGTCGCAACTGGAGACGGGACGTGTGGTGCCGACGCTGCGCAACCTGGCCCGCATTGCGATGGTGTTCTCGAAAGACCTGAGTTATTTCTTCGATCCGGAGCCGCAGACCCTGTTCCGGGTGCATCGCCGCCATGAGCGTGTGCGCCTGCCGCAGACCGGGGCCGATGATCCCGCCTACTTCTTCGAGAGCCTGGGGTACCTGGTTCCCGATCGTCAGCTCGATCCTTACTTCGCGGAGTTTCTGCCGGAGAAGGAGGGCCGTTCGCCACGCGCACACCAGCACGTCGGGTGCGAGTTTCTCTACCTGCTCTCGGGCACACTCGATGTGCGGCATGGCGAGACGATCCACCATGTGGAGGCTGGGGATGCGATTTACTTCGACGCCAATACGATCCACAGCTACATGTGCACCGGCAAGACGCCCGCAACAGCCCTGATCGTAACGTTGCAGCATCCGTTGTTGATGCAGCTAGGGAGTGGGACGCGGTCGGCGAATGGAACCAACGGGAAGGTCCGCGGCATTCCCGGCTCGATTCTGCCGCAGGCTTCTGTTGCAAAAAGCTGTCTTCGCAGATGCACTAATTGGGGACTAAAAGAACGATTCCGATAAACGCTTCTTCACCTCGCGGGCGAAGTCGTTTTCACTCCCGGCAGGTTCGGCAGGTCGACCTTCATGACGCCGAGACGCTGAAGGACTTTGCGGGTCAGCCCGGTCAAGGGCTTTGAATTCAGCCTGCTGGTCAGGACCCAGTGCAGATCTCTCTTTGCTGCCGGAACGGCCCGGCGCAGTCCACGGTCCTGCGGTCCGCTGGCAGCGTAGACCTGCACGTAGTAGTTCGTGTTTGTGATGGCGTGCCGGAGACGCAACATAGGTTCTCGGCCCTGGACTGCATCCTGCGGAAGCGGTGGCAACTCGTACATGTTCGGCATCAGGCTGGCGTCCTCGGCGCGAAGCTGCAGGAGAACTTCGGTGAGGGTGCCGCGCTTTCGCAGACTGAGCAGATACGCTGCGGGACGGCTGAGCTGCCCGCCTCGCGGCGGTGTGAGGTGCTCGCCACGAGTTTTGCACATCGCATAGACAGGGCAATTAAGACAGAGCGGAGCCTTCGGCAGACAGATCGTCGCACCGAGTTCCATCATGGCCTGGTTGTGATCGCCGGCGGCGTTGGTTTGTTCGCCGATGCGCCGGTTGGGTACGAGGGCAGACGCCTGTTTCTGGACGAAGGCTCGACCGGCGGCGTCTCTTTGCTCTGGCCTTCCGGTGAGGCGCAACAACACTCGCTCCACGTTGCCGTCGACTACAGCGATACTTTCTCCGAAGGCGATGCTGGCGATCGCTGCGCTGGTGTACTCGCCGATGCCGGGAAGAGTTCGCAGCTCTGCGGAGGTGCTGGGCAGGATGCCTCCTCGTTCTTCGGTGAGGAACTGCGCGGCTTTGTGCAGCATGCGGGCACGGCGGTAGTAGCCAAGGCCCGACCACAGGGCGAGAACTTCGGTCTCGGGCGCGAGCGCGAGAGCAAGGATGGTGGGGAAGCGTCGGAGAAAGCTCTGATAGTGCTCGATGACGGCGGCGACGCGCGTCTGCTGCAACATGACCTCGGAGAGCCAGGTCCGATAAGGATCGCTGATGTTGCGCCAGGGGAGTTCGCGTGCGTGGGTCCGGTACCAGCTCATCAGTCTTCGCCGGAAGAGAGCGGCATCGAGGGGTGCGCTTTTCGGAACGACAGGGTGCATTCGATCTTCGTTCGTGATTGCTGGCCTGGGTAGGGAAGACATCGCAGCAAGTCTATAGCGTCGCGAAAGAATACATCCTGAAAATTTTATGCATGAGAGGGCGTTTCGGTCCGGCAGCGGTCGTGAGCGATGAGGCGAATCTGCTGGCGAGGAGCCCTTAGCAGAGCTGATACTTCCAGTTGCGCTGCTTGCCCTCGGCCATCCATTCGACCGCAGTTGCGATGCGCTTTTCGCGTGTCTCGGGACGCTTGGCGTCGGCGATCCAGTCGGTGTACTCGCGCTTGCAGCTTGGGCTGAAGGCCGCAAAGACTGCGGCAGCTTTCTTGTTCTTCTTCAAAGCGGCGGTGAGTTCTTCAGGCGCTTCGACCGCGGGCTTCGGAGCTTTTACGACTTTGCCTCTGGCTGCCATGGGGCTGGTGTATTCGCCGCGGTCGATGATGGCTGTGGCCTGCCGGATGAGAGAGAGCATCTGCTTGTCGGACGGCAGGTCTTTGATGCTCGCAATGCGGCCGAGCGTGCCCATGCCGCCGCGCTGGACGATGCCGGCCTCGGTCAACACGGCGCCGATCTCTTTGCCCCAGAAGCCGAAGCTGCAATGCTCTTTGAATCCTGCCATGTTGCCGAGGATGACGCCGCCATACTCGAAGAACGGCATACTCCATTTGATGGTCTCTTCGACGCGTGGACAGCCCTTATGCATGAGCTCGCGTAGATGCTCCAGGATCGGCTGCGCGAAGGGCCTGGACTTCGCGATGTACATGTCTACCCTGGCGTTGAAGTTTGCAGCTGGCATGCTTTCTCTCCTGATTTCAGGACAGCAGTTTACACGGTGCTAGGCCGTGTCGCCCTCCTTGGTTTTGGGCACGATGGGCTCGTGCTTGACCGGATAAGGCGGTCCCTTGGAGAAGACCTTCTGCATCTCGGAGTCGTAGCCGTAGACGTCGTCGAAGAAGTGAACCTCGCCGCCGTCCTCGACGATAGCGGTGAGATAGAAGATGACGATCGGCAGAGGAGTTTTGAGGCTGACGGTCTTATTGTCCGGGCCGCTGTTCATGGCCTCCTGCACCTTCTCGAGATCCCAGTCGCCCTGGCCCTGGAGGACCCAGGCGGCGAGGTCGGCGGGTTTCTGAACGCGGATGCATCCGTGGCTGAAGTCACGTCTGGTCTGCTCGAACAGCGAGACGGCAGGGGTGGAGTGAAGGTAGATGTCGTACTGGTTGGGGAATATGAATTTGACCAGGCCAAGCGAGTTCTTCGGGCCGGGCTTTTCGCGCACCATCACGGCTCCCTGCGCAACCTGGTGGGCGGTGTAGTCGGTTTGGACTACCCCTTGTTGTTGGTGACCTCGAAGTTCTTGCTGGCGAGGTAGCCGCGATTGGACTCGATGTGCGGCACCAGCTCTTTGCGCGCGATGTCGACTGGGACGCTCCAGTAGGGTCGGAAGACGAGGTACTTCATCATGTGCGTAAACACAGGGGTTTCGTGCTGGCCCATCACTTTGCCTACGACGACGCGCATGGTGAAGTCGAGCTTGTGGTCGGGGTCGAAGCCGCGCAGGACGAACTCTGGCAGATTCACCATGAGGCGTGCGTGCAGGTAAGGCTCGGGGAGCCAACGCCAGCGCTCGAGGGAGTCCTGCAACTGGGCCACGCGGAAGGCCATCGGGACGTTGAGGGACGTGATCGTCTGCGGCGTGAGCTTGCCGTCTGCGGCGAGACCGTGGCGATGTTGGTAGTGCTTGACGGCGTCGGAGAGGGAGGTGTCGAAGGTGGTGGGAGACGCGAGGGTGGAGCCGGATGGGGCGTCGCCCTCGAGCTGGAGTCTGGCAAGCAGGGCGGGTAGTGCGGGGTAAGCGCCACCGGCGGCAACTGGCTTGGCGACTGTGGGCAATGGCTCTGTTTGCGTCTGACCTTGTTGCTTCGCGAGATCCATGTAGTGTGACAGTGCAGCTTCGGTCTGGCGGTACTGTTCGGAGTCAGGTTCTACGCCGGCGATCAGCTTGGGCACGTCGGCTGCGTCTACGGCGTTGTCGGAGACGAACTCGGCGAGGTCGTACTTCTTGTCCTGTACGGGAATCTCGAAGTTGAAGTGCGACGGGTTGACGCGGCCTATGCGCAGGTCGGAGATGTACCGCATGACGTTGACTGTCATCGCTACATCGAAGAGCGAGATGGCGTCTTCGGATTTACTGTCGAGCGCCTGCACGCGGTCGGCCCAGCGCGGCGCGTCGTAGTCTTCGGGAATGAGGCCCTTCGATGCGGCGTCCTGAAAAGCCTGGATAAAACCCTTCGCGGAGGCGGTGGGCGCTCCGTCGCGGGTCCAGGCGACCTCGTAGTTGCGATCGTCATAGAAGGTGGCCACGATGGATTCGTAGTCGGAGAAGTTCGGCCAGCGGAGATTGGGGACTTTGGTGGTGTCGACCTTCTCGGGCGGCAGCACTTTTTCTCGACCATCTCGTGCAGCTTATCCGCGTAGGCCGTCGTATTGGGTTGAGACTTCGACTTGCGGTGGCGATGGCATCCGCCGACCAGCAGCAAAACAGTAAGGGCCGATGCGGTACAGGCGGAGCGAAGAGAGACTTTCATCATTACGGGCGAGACCATCCTTCAGGGAGCAGCAACTTTATGAGGGTGCCGACCTATTATGCAGTATTTCTTGAGAGTTCGCGCGAATCCGACGGACGAACCAGTGGCGATCCGGACGCAGTTGGGTTTCGCGACGGGGAGAGGTTCAACGTGCGATCTCCGGCAGCAGCGACAGGCAGAGAACTGCCTGCATGAGAAGAATCGCACCTGACAGAGCGAGAAACATCTTCCGTTGACGCGTCTCCAGGACGTCTGCGAAGACTCCGCCAACAAACGTGAACAGGAACGGCAGCGCCCACAGCCATGGTTGCGATGTGGTCTGCGTCGTCACCAGCGGAAACAAGAGGCAAACCATGACGAGGGGCGCGGTGTTGCCGAAGTAGCGGCAGCGGCGGGTTGAAATGTAGAGCAGGAGCGATACAAGCGTCGCTACTACGATGGGTGCATTCGCCGTACTCAGGAAGAAGCGTTTGGCTCCATCGAGCGCAAACCAGAAACGTGCGCCGCCGCCGGTGAAGACGTAGCTGAATGGGGCGGGACGGAATGCGTAAAACGCGAACAGAATCGCCAGTGCGCCGACAGCGGAGAAGACGAGGATCTGCATGACGTAGCTGCGGCGACGCTGCGCGAGATACATCATCCACACGACTGCCATCACGGAGCCGATGATTGCAGCCAGCAGATGCGCGGCGGCAGTAAGTCCCAACGCGAGGGTGAGCAGTGCGATCCGGGGTCGCCATTTGCTGCGCGGCCCCTGCATGGCATGGGCTACTCCCATGGCCGTGTAGACGAGCCCGTAGAGCCCCCACATGGCTAGTACTTCGTTGTTGGGCGTAACGGCCGAACGAATGATCGCCGGACAGAAGCAGTAGAAGCCGAGAGCGAGAAATCCGCCCTCGTTGCCGAAGAGCCTTCGTGAGACCCACCATAGGCCGCCGCCAAGCCAGACCGCGAAGAAGATGAAGGGGAGGTGGAGGAGATATTTGACACTGAAGAGTTCGTGTCGCGCCTCCCACGTGGACCCGTGCAGCGAGCCCTGCGCGTAGAGCCGGTTGTCGGGTTTGCGAAGATTGTCTGTGCCCAGCATTACTAGCCGCTGCACGGTGAGAGGTAGCCCAGCGACGCGATACGCAAAGGTGCCGTCGCCGTTGAGGTTGCCGCAAGTGGTGAAGTAGCCGGCCAGCGGCGACGGCCGCTCCCACATCTCGCGCCCGCACTCGGCGTAGCGGTAGTCCTGCTGGGAGAGCTGCTGTCGGCCTACGACCCAGAGGCATTCGGCCAGAAAGATTAGCAACAGCAGCGCAGCCCACTGCTGCGGTCGTCCGAACTTAATGCGGGGGAGCTTCATTCCCATTCTGAAGTAGGCCGGCCTTTATCTTTCCTCAAGTCTGATGTCCCATTGGGCTGTCCGGGTGCAGCTGACGTGCATTTTGCCGCGCAACTTACACCGCCGGAGACGTTTCAGCAGCCGCCTCATCGAGTGTATCGTGAAGGTTATGCAGTCGCTTTCTTTTACCCCTGGTCGTGCGTTTCTCTCTGTCAATTCGCCGATCGTTCCCTGGACCGTGGTCTTTGAGGATGAAGGCGTCGCGGGATACTTCTATGCCTGCGATCGCTCGCAGGAGGTGCATGAACACAGCATTATGGATGCGATGCTGATCTACAATGTGGCCGCGCTGGCCAAGAGCGACGCCGAACTCCAGCGTCCTTGGCCACAGCGCATCGCCTCGGTGGAGTGGTCGCACGATGGGCTGCAGGCCGTGCTATATCTCGATGGAACCGCGCAGGCACTTTATGACTTTCAAGCGCACTGCGGATACTGTCGCATGGATTTTCCAAACTTCATGTCGGAGCAGGGGGATACGTGGCGCAAGTCGAGCCATGCGTGGTCCGATGCTGCGTTGCAGCGCTTTGAGTCGAATCTGTACGCCTGAGGAAGCGGCGTAAGATCAACCGAGAAACAGCTTCTCCACGTCGAGCCAGTCGTTGACGCGCTTGTAACCCGTGACGCCGGCGTTGTGAGGCGAGCTATAGAGGATGCCTTCGCCCTTGAACCGTCGCAACTGCCGCGGGTTGTCGTCGATCAAATAGTCCGCTCGGAGAATGCTTTTGTCGCCACAGTAAACGATGTGCGACGCGGGGATAAACGGGAAATGTTTTGCGAGCCAGCGATACTTCGCCTGGAAAGATGTCGGAACTTCCATCGCCGCGGTCGCGATAAAGACCTCGTAGTTCATGTGCAGCCGCTCGAGGACACGCTGCGACTCCGGCATGACGGACAGCACTTCGAAGAAGTCCTCCGAACGCAGATACGCGTCGAGCACGGCATGGCGGTCTACTGACACCACGTCCCACAGCCACTTGCCCTGCAGGTCTTTGAGACTGACGTTTTCGCCGAAGTGCTGGTTGTAGCGGAGCAGATGCTCGCCGAGCGCATCGGCCATCACCTCGTCCATGTCTATGCAAATTCTCTTCAAGATTTCACGCTAAGCCCTTGCTGTTCATTTCTTCAATATGGATCTAAAGAGACCGAATGATTGATGCTGCGATGCTCTCTACCGGAACCGTCTTGCGCTGCGGAGCATCCCGCGCCGGATCGTAGTAGAGCAGCCGTCCGCAGCTCTCGCAGGTCATCATGGTCTCGTCGTTGCTGCGGTCGCGGAGATCATTCCAGCGCTGCGGCCGCACCATCATCTGGCAGGCCATGCACTTCTGGTTGAGCGCTTCGGCTACGGCGGTCCCTTTGGCTTTGGCGATGCGGTCGTAGGTGGAGAGTGCGGCCTCGCCGATCTCCGCACGGACTGCGGTTCGTTTCTCTTCCACCGCAGCCAGCAGGGTCCTATCAGCGGCGATGGTGTCGGTCGCTCGGATTCGCTCGCGCTCTAAAGTAGCGGACGCGTCGGTGACAGCTTCGTCGGCAAGTTTCTTCTGCGACTCGATCCCTTCGCTGCGCTCCATGCTCTCGATTTCGGCGTCTTCGAGCTTGCTGATCTCCGCCTGAGCGAAGGCGATCTCGTGCTCGAAGGCGGTCACCTGCACGGTCGTTGTGGCCATGTCCATGTGCTTGCGCGTGCGGTCGATCTTGGCTTTCTGGTCCTTGACGTCAGACTCCTGCCGCCGCCGCAGCGCCTCTTCTTTAGCTATCAGGTCAATGATAACTGCGCGTTGCCCCTGCGTCGCCTTTGCCTTGGCGTCAAGCGCCGCTACGTGCTTCGGCAGCGCTACCATCTCGTCGCGGAGGCGTTTGGCCTCGACGTCGTGTGCCTGCAATACGATTAGCTTCTCAAGATCCGGATGCATTGGACATCTCTCTTTCCACTCGGTTCGGTCGCTGAAGAGGCTCAACTACAGCGGAAAACTCGAAGTCTAGCACTGCTCTCGTCACTTGTTAAGTATGCGCCTTACTGCTCGGCCAGCTTATCTACGTTGATGTAGTACAGATCGGTCGCCGCGTCGAACTGATCTTTGGTAAGGGACGTTTTCATGGTCTGCCAGTCGGTGGTGGGATGAATCGTCTCCCAGTGCTCCTTCAAGCCTACGCGCACAGGCATGGCGAAGGCTTTTTCGTCAGTCTTCCAGCGGTATTGGACCGTGCCGGCGGACTCGTCAAACTTCAGCTCCAGCGTGGGGATCGCTGTGTGACGCAGATACTGATCGAAGACGGGGTCAGGTTCCTCCCGGTTTGTTGGTTGAAGTACTGTTCAACATCTTCCGTCATGATGTTCTGATATTTGAATTGCTGATAGAAGTCGTGGATCAGCGCAAACCAGCGGGTGTCGTCGTCCACGATGCTGCGCAGGGTGTTGAGGAAGAGAGCGCCCTTGAAGTATTGGTCCTGCGGGGGCTCGGCGTTGGTGCCGCGTGCCGTGATGATGGGACGGTCGTTTTTTATCTTTTTCTTGAGCGCGTTGACGTACTTCACCTCGTCCTCGTGGCCGTAGTTGTACTCGACGTAGAGGCACTCCAGATAGGTGGTCCAGCCTTCGTGGATCCACATGTCGGACTTGTCGGCGGCCGTGATCGCGTTACCGAACCACTCGTGTCCGCTCTCGTGAATGATGATGAAGTCGAAGCGTGGGCTGATGCCGACGCCGGTCCAGTCGCGGTCGAGGTAACCATTGTGGAAGTGGTTGCCGTAGGCGACGGCGCTCTGATGCTCCATGCCTGCGTAGGGAACTTCGATGAGTTTGTAGCCGTCTTTCTTGAAGGGATACTCGCCGAAGTAGTGGTAGTAGGCCTTCATCATGCCCGGCACCTGGGCGAACTGACGCTTCGCTCCGTCGAGGTCTTCGGGCAGAACGTAATAGTCGAGAGGAAGGTCGCCGAACTTGTCGTCAAAGTGAACGTAGTTGCCGATGTTGAGCGCTACGTCGTAGTTGTTGATGGGGTAGTGAACCTTCCAGTCCCAGCGCGTGTAGCCGTCTCCGAGATCTTTCTTGCCGATGAACTTTCCGTTCGAGACATCCATGAGGCCGTTTGGAACGGCGACGTTGATCTCCATTCCGTCCTGGGGCTCGTCGCGCCACTGATCTTTATTGGGCCACCAGACGCTGGCGCCGGTCTCTTCGCAGGCTGTGTTGATCCAGGGATGGCCGACGGTGTCCTGCTTGAATGTGAAGCAGCCGAAGCGGCCAGTCTCTACTGGGCTTCCCGAATAGTGGACGTCGATGGAGTAGCTGTGGCCAGTGCGCAGGGTCTTGGGGAAGTCGACGAAAAAGGTGCCGCCGTCGCGCTCATAGTTCAGCGTGGATTTTCCCATCTCGATCTTGTCGATTCGGAGGGTAGGAAAGAGTTCGAGCTGAATGCGGGTGCCGTCGGTGAGCATCTTGAAGCGGATCGTATTGCTGCCGCTGATGAACTTCTTCTCGGGGTCGACGCGGAGCTCGAGGTGATAGGAGAGGAGATCGTTGTTGGCGCGATAGGGCCCATAGGATCCGCGTAAGAGATCGGCGTGGGTGGGTTGTTTGATCGCTGGCGGCGTTGTGGCGGGGGCAGCGGGTTGCGACGTCTGGGCATGGACGGGAAAGGCGGTGGCTAACGAAAACAAGACGCTGAGTGACCGATTGCGAAGGGCGGTTGAGAGCATTGATCTTAGCCTATCGCGATTTGACGGAAGTTGAATGGCAGATCAGCGTCGCTCCTCGACGAGAGATTTCATCGCCAGGCTCTCTGTGGTGTTCAACTCGGCGAGTCCTTCAGCGACGCCGGCGCGGTCCTGTTCGGAGCGGTTCTGGCTGACCTTCCATTTGCCTTCCAGGCGATCGATGATCATCTCAAGCCCGACGATACCTTTTACCTGCGAGGCGATATAGTCCGTCGGGGCATCCTCGATCTTCCACGGAACTGGGGAATCGGCCTCATGAATCGTTGTGAGGCTGTGCAGATGGGCCATCAACCACTGGCTGTCTTCGATGACACGCAGATGACCGTACGCATGAACCACCACGTAGTTCCAGGTGGGCACCACCTCCCCACTCTCCTGCTTCTCGGGATACCAGGTGGGCGTGATGTAGTGCTGAGGACCAGAGAAGATCGCAAGCGCTTCGAGGTCTGGCGAGAACTCGCGCCATTGCTGGTTGGCTCGTGAAAGGTGGCACTTGAGGCGGCCAAGAGGCGTGCTGTCGCGCTCCAGAACCATTGGAATATGCGATGCGAACAGACCGGCCGTCCCCATAGTGATGAGCGACGCAAATGGCTGCTCTTCGATCAGTTTATGGATAACCGGAGTGCGGGTTTCGCTATTTGCCCGAGGAATGTACATTTCCGCTTCTCCCGAAAGCTTTGGGTATGAAGTTATCACCGCATCAAACCGGATAGGCCGCTACGCAGATCGACAGATTTCGTTCGCAACTCTCTGAATCCCGGCTCACGCCGATACAATCGAATAAACCACACATGGCAGCTACAGTAATCGAACTCCCCGAGGCGCAGCTCTCTGAAGCGCATCGTCCCGAGCAACATCCGACTGTGGAACGCCCCTGGCGACCGCGGATCAACCCGTGGATCGTTGCCATGACGGTGACGCTCGCGACCTTCATGGAGGTTCTGGACTCCTCAATCGCCAACGTTGCGCTGCCCCACATCGCGGGCGGTCTGGGAGCGACGCAGGATGAGGCCACCTGGGTGCTCACCGCGTATCTGGTCGCGAACGCCATCATTCTGCCCGCCGGGGCTTACATGACGACCTTCATCGGGCGCAAGAAGTTCTACATGATCTGCGTCGCACTGTTCGGCATCAGCTCCGCTCTCTGCGGCTTTGCTCCTTCGTTGCCGATCCTGATCTTCTGCCGCGTTCTGCAGGGTGTTGGAGGCGGCGGTCTAGCACCTTCGGAACAGGCGATCCTCGCCGATACCTTCCCACCGGAGAAACGAGGGCAGGCCTTCGCGATGTATGGCCTCGCCGTGGTCTGCGCGCCTGCAATTGGACCAACGCTGGGCGGCTACATTACGGACAACTTCGACTGGCGCTGGATCTTCTTCCTCAATGTACCCATCTGCCTGATCTCCCTCTTCCTCACCTCGCGCATCGTCGAAGATCCGCCCTGGGTGAAGAAGCAAGTCGAGCAATCGCAGAAGGGCGGCATCAAACTCGACTTTCTCGGCTTCGGTCTGCTGGGCCTTACCTTCGGCTCGCTCGAGTTCATTCTCGACAAGGGCCAGGAAGACGACTGGTTCTCCTCGAACCTCATCACCTTCTTTGCCGTGGCGATGGTCGTTGCGTTTGTAGCGATGATCTGGTGGGAGCTCAAACAGCTCCGCGAAGGCCATCGCCCCATCCTCAATCTAACGCTCTTCAAGCGCCGCAACTTTTCAATCAGTTTTCTGCTGATGTTCGTGCTCGGCTTCTCACTCTACGGCACCACCATCCTGATCCCACAGTTTGTGCAGACGCTGCTCGGCTACACTGCCGAACTTGCCGGACTTGTCCTCTCGCCCGCAGGCCTGATGATGATGTGCATGATGCCCATCGTCGGCGTTCTGGTCGGCAGGGTCGATCCACGCAAGCTTATCGGCTACGGCTTCATCATGCTGACACTGTCCCTGATCACGATGCATACGCTGAACCTCGGCGTGAGCTACGGATACCTCGTCTTTGTGCGCTGCTTTCAGGCGTCAGGTCTTGCGTTCCTGTTTATCCCGATCAATACGATCTCGTACATCGGGGTAAAGCAGTCTGAGAATAACGACGTGTCGGGCCTGACGAATCTTGCGCGAAATATCGGCGGCTCTGTGGGAACCGCATTCGTCGCCACCATGCTCACACGTCGCACTGCAGCCCACGAGACGAACATGGTACGCAATCTTACGACGGGCAGTGCTTCTTTCATGAACCGGGTGGCAAAGCTGAAAGGGATGTTCGGCGGCCACAGCAGCGGCAACCCCATGACGGGCACTGGCTCCCACACAGCACAGGCCTATCTCTACAACGAGCTGCACCGTCAGGCGGGCATGCTCGCCTACCTCGATATCATCCAGTACATGGCGGTCTTCTGCGCGTGCATGCTGCCTCTGCTCTTCTTTATCCCGCGGCCACCCAAACACGCGAGTCCTTCGGCCGGCCATTAGGTAAGTTGTCTCAACAGGCGTGTTCTTGAACGCTCGTATCCGCACCCTCCGAAACTCGAAGCTAAAAACAACTTGACCCTCCCTTCAGCTGAAGAGAGGGTCATCCGACCTGAAAAGTTAGAACTTGTAGATTAGGTCTGCGCCAAAGAAGAACTGATTCCGCGCCGTTCCATTGTCATATCCGCGAGCGTTCCATGAGTGGTCGAAACGCAGTTCGGGGCGCAAGAGAATCGTGGTGCCGATGTACTTCGTCGCGTACAAGGTGTTCTCCGTGTACTTGCCCGGAATCCCCGTGCGCTGTCCCTTCTTGTCATCCAGGAAGTCCGTTCGAAATCCGGCGAAGAACTTCGAGTTGAACTCACGATTGACGTAATTCACGATGGCATACTCGGGGGCGGTGCACCGCAGCTGTCCGGGCGCGCAGAAAGCACCGTTAGCGCCAAGCTCCGTCGGCACAGGATTGGCCACGTTGCCCGCAACGTTCGGGACCTCGCGCTCATACATGTACCAGGCCTCGGTCGCCATGTGCCACTTCGCGTTGAACTTGTGGTACCAGGTACCGTCGTAGTCCTGCAGGTTGTTGTACGCGTATTTGCCGTCGTTGATGCCGTTCGCACAGGCGTAAAAGTTGTCGTGGTTGCTCGCGGTGGAGTAGTTCAGGCAGGCAATTGCCGACGGCTTGCGATCGTCCGACCATGGCGCGACGTCATGCCCTGCGGAGATACCTGCCTGCACCATCCACTGCTTGGTCAGCTTGAGCGTTGCAATCGCACCGGTGTCGGTGAACGGATCGATGGTGTAGAGAAGCGAGTGAGTCATGTTGTAGTTGTTCGGAGCGAGCTGCGCTTCGATGCCGGGCACTGAAAGGAAACGCCCGATGCGAATATTCAAACCTTCCTTCACAGGAAAGTAGAGATCGGCATACTCCAACACCGGGTCGAAGCCATAACGACGATTCTTCTGCAGCAACTGCTGGCTGAAGTAGTCCTTCGCGGTGGTAAAGCGATAGTCAATACCGTAGAACGCCGTAAGATGATAACCCCAGTCGAAGTGGGTCTTCTGCACAGTGTCCGGCAGACGTTCTACATACACCACAGCCTGGTTCAGCTCGACGCGATTCGGAAAGATGTCATAGGACAACGGAAAGTTGTTATTGGATGATGTGCTTGCATTGACGCTAGCTGCAACCCACCCAAAGATCTTCGTTCGGCTGTTCTCCAGCTTCAATGCAGTCATCAGCGGATACACATTTCCATCCGGAACACCGATTAGGGGAGATCCACCGTAGCCCCAGTCAGAGCTCGGGAATGGAGTCGAGTCGAGAGGCGCGTCCAGAGCGCGGCGAGCAGGCGTCGGGGAACTCGGCAGCTTCCCTGTCCAGTCCGCCTTGTAAAAACCTCCGAGTCGCTCGAAGAAGTTTCCCTGCAATCCGGCGCCGCTAGCTGGCGTGGCCGTGTTCCCATGCTTCTGCATCTCCGCAGGAACGAGAGGAACGTTATACATAACTCCTTCATTGCTATCAGTCGTAGAAGCGGCCGTTGTGCTACTCCCTAAATCCTTCGCGTCGTCAGGCCTCTGAGCTAGGACAACCCCAGTAATACTCGCAAAAAGAAGACTCAAGCACGCAGCGCGCGCCGAGCCAACATTGATCTCATACAATCGCATAACTCTCCCTGCCGATGGTCGATTGGCAGATCCCGCTCGATCTGGTTGCGACACAAAACGACATTTCTAAGGTTAGGCTGGGACCCATAAAGGAATCGTAAGGAAGGCCTAAAGAGTTCGTATGAGAGAAATATCTGTTTCAGACGGAAGATGTTCAGGGTTTGGCAGGAGTAAGTGGCGTTCCGAGCACCGGCTCCTTCAATCCTTTGATAGATGCCCCCTCTTCCCCTGTAGATCGAACACAATCACTTCGTTGCGGTCCTTCACCATCCATGGTGCCGGCGCGTAGAGCGTCTTCTGTGGACCGACATTCCAGATGCGGCCCAGCGCGTGGCCGTTGAGCCAAAGTTGCCCCTTTGTAAACTCGCTGGTGTCGAGGAAAGTATCTCCCGCAGTGCCTGGTTCGAAGCTGGCACGATAGAAACACGCGCCGTCGCAGGGCTCTTTTGAAAACTTCAAGCTGGCAGTGTCCTTGAGGGGCAGCGGATAAATCTCCCAGCCTGTTAGTTCTTTGCCGCCTAGCATCACCTGTTTGGTAATGCCGGCACGTTCGCCACCGATGGCTTTGCCGAAGTTGATCCGGCCGGTATTCTCCACCAGAATATCCAGACGGGCGTTGCTGACAACTGCAGGAAGCGTAAGACGGTCCTGCTTCAATCGCCGATCGAGCGTTCCGATCAGTCTGCCGTCCAGGTAGACCTGGGCATAGCTGTGAAGCTCATCGAGAACAAGCTCGCCCTGCGCCGCTGCGTTCAGCTTGGTGCGGTACAGAATGTAGCCGTAGGCCTGGTCGATATCTTCCATGCTCAACGGATGCTCCGATCGGACCGGCGCGGGCAGACTCTTCCACAACGACGCTGATTCGACGAATCGGATCTGCGGAGTCTGGATCGTCGGTGCGACCTCCGGCACCGGGGGTGGCGTGACTCCTGTGGACTTTGCAATGATGTCGCGAAACACGAAGTACTTGGGCGTGGGCCGTCCGCCTTCATCCAGCGCGGCGTCGTAGTCATAGCTGGTGACGTCCGGTTCATAACTTCCCGGTACGTCTCCGTTGGCTCCATTCATACCTCCGAAGCTTGTACCGCCATGAAACATGTAGAAGCTTACGGAGTAGCCATGCTCCAGCATCCACTGCAGATTGTCTGCCTGTTTGTCCGCGTGCGTGTTCGCGTGGTCTGCGCCATAGTGATCGAACCACCCTGCCCAATATTCGCTATTGATAAACGGCCCGTCAGGACGAACCTTTTTCAGCGTCGCAAACGCCCGCTCTGCAGTACCGTCTTCTTCACCGCCAAAGTTGATCCCAACTGGAAGCTCGGGCAGCGAGCCGTCCGACACTTTCTCCGGGCCGTCAGCGGTGTAGAGCTGCGACTCGGTGAATCCTGCATCGACCAGAAGCTTATGAATCTGCTCCATGTAAGCGTGGTCGTTGCCGAACGATCCGTATTCGTTCTCCACCTGTGTCAGGATGATCGGGCCGCCATTGCCCACCTGCAACGGTGCAAGCTCCTTGCCCAGACGAGCAATCCATTGTGCAGCTGGCTTCATGAACTTCGGATCGCTGGTGCGCACCACGGTGCTGTGATCTTTCAGCAGCCAGGGCGGGTAGCCGCCGAACTCCCACTCCGCGCACACATACGGACCGGGGCGAAGAATCACATAGAGCCCTTCCTGCTGAGCCTCGCGAACGAACTCTGCGACATCGTTGTTACCGGAAAAGTCATACACCCCGGGCCTCGGCTCATGTACGTTCCAGAAGACGTAGGTTGTGATCGTGTTCAAGCCCATCGCCTTGGCCATGCGAAACCGTTGCCGCCAGTAGGCTCGCGGAATTCGCGGATAGTGCATCTCCCCGAGATCACCTGAAACGGCTTTCCATCCAGCGTGAAGTGATCGCCTTCGACTGCAAATCGATGCGCCTCCCCTGTTGAGCTAATCCATTCACACTAAGAAAGCCGGCCAATAACAAAACGAAGATCTGGAGTCGCACTCAATCCTCACACGCACAAAAATTGATCGAGGCCCGCAGCAGATTGCGAGCCTCGAAATCATCGCCAATTCTACGCGGGTTACACCGGGAACGGATTGCGCTCTTTGAACTGAACCTGGTGCCAGTACGGATAAGCCTTCGGTAACTCGCTCGCCTTATCCAGCTCAGCCACTTGTTCTTTGGTCAGCTCCCAGCCAATGGCCCCGAGGTTCTGCTTCAACTGCTCTTCGTTTCTCGCGCCGACAACTAAAGTCGAAACCGTAGGCCTCCGCAGCAGCCAGTTCAACGCGATCTGCGGTACTGTCTTGCCGGTCTCCTTCGCAATCTCGTCGATGGCGTCGACCACGGCGTAGAGATATTCGTCGGGGACTTGCGGACCTGCATCATTCACGATGTTTGAATTCAGACGGCTGTCCTTCGGTATGCCCGTCTCGCGGCGGATCCTGCCAGTCAAACGTCCCCAGCCCAGCGGCGACCATACCAGAGCACCCACACCCTGGTCGGCAGCCAGCGGCATCAACTCCCACTCGTAGTCGCGGCCAACCAGCGAGTAGTACACCTGATGGCCAACATAACGCGACCAACCATAGCGTTCGCTTACACTCAACGACTTCATAAGATGCCAACCCGAAAAATTGGAGCACGCGATGTAGCGAATCTTGCCCTCGCGCACGAGGTCATCGAGCGCACGCAGCGTCTCCTCCACAGGCGACGTGGCATCGAACGCGTGAAGGTGATAGATGTCGATATAGTCGGTGCCGAGCCGCTTCAGCGAGCGCTCCGCTGACTGGATAAGATGGTAGCGGGATGACCCCACATCGTTCGGTCCCTTGCCAAGCCGGAAGGTCGCCTTGGTCGAGATCATGACGTCGTCACGATTGTGCTTCGCCAGCGCCTTGCCCAGTGCCTTTTCGCTCTCGCCGTCCGAATAGACATCTGCCGTATCGAACAGGTTCATCCCCGCATCCATGCAGATGTCGACGATCCGGTTCGCTTCTTCCTGCGTCGTCTCCGACCAGGCCTTGAAAAACTCGTTAGCAGTGCCAAACGTACCCGCACCGAAGCAAAGCTCCGGCACCTTCAAACCCGATTTACCAAGCTGTCTGTATTCCATGCAGATTAAGATGCAGCCAGCACTCTTTTCGCACTAAATTTTGAGCCTTCACAATTCGCCTTCGAGATCGAGCCGATCGCAGATCACTCAGCTAAGTCACCCGAATGTAGGTCGCGTAAGTTTGACTCTGTACCGAGGTAAAAGGCACCATCTTCACCACGCCATTCGCGCTTTGCAGCATCCATTCCCCGCCTTCGGCCTGCTGTATCGCCAGCGCCTGTGCACTGCTCGCCATCACCGGCTCCGAAGCCAGTGCAAACAATACCCTCGGCCCCAACATCACCGCTGCGGTCTCAGGATGCGCCTCGTCCAATATCTCGAGCCGCGGCTTCATCGGCAGTTGCAGCTTCACCGTATCGCCGGTCCGCCATTTGCGTTGAACTGTGGCAAACCCCGACGGTACCGCCATCTGGACGGAACGACCATTCACCTGTAGCGCGGCCCCGTCCGCCCACGCCGGAATCCGCAGCTTGAGTGCAAACGAAACCGCTCGCGTGGTCTTCATCCGCAGGCGCACCTCCGACGTCTCCGGATACGCTCCTTCCAGTTCCATCTCGATCTTCGCGTTGCCTTCGCTCCACCGCAAAGCAGAAGGCAGATAGAGATTCACCCACACAGCTCCCGGCTCGTGAAAGTATCCGTTGATCCAATAGTCCGCGACGACCTGCGGAAGCGTCCCTGAACAGCAGGGCCACCGATGGACCGAATAAACCCGCTTGCCTCCAGAGCCCAACACGTCGTTCGGCGTGCCGGCCGTGTCCGCGGCATTGTCTGTCGAAGATTGCGAGTGATAGTCCGCGTAATAAAAGGCGTGTCCATCGGGCTGCAGAGGCATAGCTCCAAGAACGGTGTTGTACATCACACGTTCCATGCTGTCTCCGTACCGCCCCTCGCGAGTGCAGCGCAGCAGATAACGCGTCAGCTTCATGTGCGCATAGGCTCCGCACGGTGTCTCGAAGCTGTTGTGGCTCTTTGCGAGGCTTGCGAAGACCTTCCCCGATCCGGGCGTCTGCAACATCTCGTCCGGTCCCCATCCACCAGTCGCAAAGCTCTGGTCGAGCAGCATGTCGAAACCGTTCTTCGCTGCGCGCAGATGCTTTTCGCTCCCTCCAACCATTTACGCCTGCATCGCCGAGCACAGCGCATTCACGTAGCTGTACGCATGCTTGCCGCCCAGCACGTTCTCTCCGCGTGCAAGTGAATCGAAGTAGCTCGCGTCGTCAAGGTAACGCTCCGCCATCTCGCGATACGCAGACCCCCGCGATCCCATTTGTGCCGATACAAGATACAAATTCTCCGGCAGTGTATAACTCTCGTCCCAGACCCAGGAGATATCCTTGCCCTCCCGCCAGACTACCTCCCGGTCAACTGCGTGCCCCGGCAACTCCGGCAACGCGGCCTTTCGTGTGCGATCGAGAATCTCCAGCGCATCGCCGTCGCCGGCAAGGCGGTGCGCATCCATCAATCCAGACACAAGCTTGTCGAAGCAGTAGGCTGGAAAGCGGTTCTTTGCGTAGTATTCGGTCGCAATGGTCTCGGCATAGAGGCGGTTCAAACGAACGACTCGTTCACGCAGCGCCGGATCGCCAGTGATGGCATGCATTCGCGACAAGGCCGATACCCATTGCCCAAACGTTGCACTCGGAGCCAACCCCGCGTCTTCCGTTCTGTAGTCATAGTCCGCCCGGTACTGATACCACCCGCCAATATCTTCGCCCGGCGCTTCCTGCCCAACCATCTTTCGAAAAGGCATCAGCAGACTGTCATCGCTGAGCCCCATCAGAACGGAGCGGGCGTTCTCCATCTGAGCCAGGTGCGGCGCACTCTTGAGGGTTACCTGTCCGTAGCCCACCTCATCGAGCGGCCGCACGTCAACTGCAGCGAACCCAACCTGTTGCAACGCTCCGCCTGCAACCACAGCGGCCCCGCCTCGCAACAGCGCCCGTCTGGATATCTCAAAGCTCACTCCAGCATTCTCCGCCTGGGTGGATAGATCTGTCACGTGCTGGAGTGCACAAGGCAGATCGTGGCTCTGAAGATTTAGCGTGCGTAATGAATAACCTCGCCGCGACAAAGCATGGGATGGATCGTTCGGCGACGCCGGCTACTGAAGGCCACTTCGCGTATTGCGCATGTTGACTTTGCAGGTGGCAGACTCCGGTGGATGCCGCCACCATATCTGGAAGTCGCGTGTCACGTCTGTCAGACCCATCGAGCGAAGTTCAGCCTGAACGTCCGGATGGCGGTCGGTGAAGCCCCAGAGATATTACGAAAAGAAGATCGGCCACGACGAAAGGTCGAGCGCTAAGAAGGTGATCAATATGACGAGAAATACCGTTACCCTGCGCGGCGTGATTACTCCATCGGCTTATCCACCTGCGACTGGTAGACCTCTTCCACCCGTGCGACCGTGTCGATCTCGCTCACCGGCTTGTCTGTCCTGATCTTCAGGATGCGCGGAAACCGCAGCGCAAAGCCGCTCGCATGGCGTCCACTGCGCATGATGTTGTTGAACGCTACCTCCAGCACCATCAACGGTTCCACCGTGCGGAAGAATCCCTGGTCTTCGAGAGTGTGTTCCATCATCCATGCGCTCATCTCAGCAATCTCGACATCGGTGAGACCCGAATAAGCCTTGCCTACGTTGAGTAGATCGCCATCACCACTTCGCACCGCGAACGTATAGTCGCTCAAAATCCCTGCGCGCTTCCCATGCCCAAACTCCGCCCCTGTCACCACAACGTCCAGCGTCGCCAGCTCACGCTTCAGCTTCACCCACGCAAGACCGCGGCGCCCCGGCTGATAGACCGACCCTGCCGCCTTCAACATCACGCCTTCGTTGGCTCGCGCCCTCGCGTCTGCGTAAGCCCGGTCAATATCCTCGGCTGACTCCACCAGACGCGACGGTGAGATCATCAGCCTCTCTACGCCTGCGCTCTCCTCGACTGCAAACAGCACCGCCTGCGAATCGCGAGCGCGTTCATCAACTATCAGCGGCGACACCACCTGCTCAACAAGCCGCTCCACCGCCGCCTCCAACCGATTGCGCCGCTCCCGCAACGGCAACTCAAGCAGCAGTTCGCCATCCTCGCACATCAGGTCGAAGGCCATAAACACTGCCGGCACTTGCTGACGCCATTCGTTTGAAACCCGCTTGCGTCCGATCCTTTGTCCCAACACCGCGAACGGTAGCGCACGTCCCTGTTCGAAGTCCCACCCCAGAATCTCACCATCTAAAATCAGCGAGCCTGTGGCTCTGCTTACCTCCGAGCAGACCTGCGCAAACGCCTCTTCTAAGTCCGGAAAGCTCTCGGTCACATCTTCCTTGTTGCGAGAGTAGATCGCCACCCGCCCCGGCTGAGTGGCATCTCCGAAGTGCACCTGCGCCCGCATGCCGTCGTACTTGTCCTCGAGAAACGCCTCGATACCCTGCGTCTGCCGAACGTTCGACGTCGTCTCATCTCCCTCCTCCTGTATGCTTTTTGCGATCACATCTCCTGGAGGAGCATCCGCAAACTCTTCGGCATCGACGTCGAGCTTTCGCGGCAAAACAACCTCACCGGGCGTCTCGCCCTCAGTCTCCACGGCAACCGCAACTTCGGCCTCACGGTCAGGATCGAGCTTTATCGCCCGCCTCAGACTGTCTTCCGCCTTTTTGTTCTTTCGCGGCTTCTTAGGTTTTATGACCGCCACCTTCGCGGGCTTTCCAGTGAATCGCTCCACCGCCTCCTCCGGCGTATCGACCGGCGAGGCCAGCATGAATCCCAGCGGATGAAACAGCCGCATTCTCGCCTCATTCAACGTCCCGGAAAACGCTCGACGCACCGCGCTGCCGAGATCGGCCTCTAACATCACCGCTCGCCGCACCGCCTCAACGGAGGCGCCAGCCGCAACGGCAATTGCCTCCTCCACCAGGCTCTGTTTCACTCCAATTCGCATGTCGCCGAGCATCAGTTTCAGCAGGTACTTCGCTTCGAGCGGAGTCGCCCTCCGCAGCAAGCCCTCGACCAGAGCAGCACGAATCGCCGTCGTCTTCGCCACCGCCATCGCCGCAAAGGCCTCCGATAACTCGGCCAACGTTAACTCAGGCGTCTTGGGCCCCTCGGCAGCAACCAGCAGATCGTATGCCGCCGCACCCATATCCCCATGCCGCCGATAAGCCGTGGTCAACGCCTGGTCGCTGGCCCCGCTCACAGCCAGCAGCGCCTTCGACAACAACGCCCCGCCAGCGTTCAGCTTCCGGGAATCCGCCTCTGCAAAAGGCGTGCCGGCAACATACAGCGCAAACCACCCTGCATCTTCACCTTCGGGCGCAGCCTCATGCGCGTCCGCAATCGCTGCAGAGATAGCTGCCCGCTTCTTCAGACGCCCAGGTTCACCAGCCAACTGCTCCGCCAAGCCTGCCACTGCAGAAAATAAAGCCATTTAGAAGCAGACCCCTCGCCGGAATTGAGTTCGAAAATGGAACTCCCCTGTAAAAGATGCATTCCGCATCATCCAGGTCAGGAGTAACATCTAAATAGACATGAACGCACTTGCAAATCCGGTGTCCACCCCCGCGTGACCGCGTCCCCCGACCGTCACGACTTTGCCTAGCTGCGCCTCTCCCTCACCCGATTCTCCTGATCCCACATCACTTTCACTCAATGGAGCAGCTATGTTCGACCGCCTCGACCAACTCGAAGCCCGTTATGAAGACCTCGGCAAGCAGATGTCCGACCCCACGCTCGTCAACGACCAGAAGAAGTTTCAGGCCATCGCCAAGCAACACCGCGACATGGAGCCGACCGTCGAAAAATTTCGCGAGTATCGCAAGATCAGGGACGGCATCGCCGAAGCCAAGGCCATGCTCGCCGACCCCGACCCCGAAGTAAAGGAGATGGCACAGGCCGAGCTCGACACGCTGGAGCCCCGCCTCGAGCCCGTGGAAGAGCAGCTCAAGGTCCTGCTCCTCCCCAAGGATCCTAACGACGAGAAGAACGTCATCCTCGAGCTGCGTGCCGGTACCGGAGGCGACGAGGCTGCACTCTTCGTCGCAGAGGTCTTCCGCATGTATATGCGCTTCGCCGAGCAGCACAAATGGAAGGTCGAGATCCTCTCCCAGACCGAATCCGGCATCGGCCACGGCCTCAAGGACATCACCGCCATCATCGAAGGCGAAAACGTCTACTCGCAGTTGAAGTACGAATCCGGCGTCCATCGCGTACAGCGCGTTCCCGCGACCGAAACTCAGGGCCGCGTCCATACCTCAGCGATCACTGTCGCAGTTCTTCCCGAGGCCGAAGAGGTCGACATCAAGATCGAGGCCAAAGATCTGCGTATCGACACCTTCTGCTCCTCCGGACCCGGCGGCCAGTCGGTAAACACGACGTATTCGGCCGTGCGCATCACACATCTGCCTACCAACACCGTCGTCAGCTGCCAGGACGAAAAATCGCAGATCAAGAATCGCGAGAAGGGTATGCGCGTCCTGCGCGCCCGCTTGTACGAGGTGGAGGCCGAACGCATCCACCAACTTCAGGCAAAAGACCGCAAGCAGCAGATTGGCTCCGGCGACCGCAGCGAGAAGATCCGGACCTACAACTTCCCGCAGAACCGCCTTACCGATCATCGCATCGGCCTCACCAACCACCAGCTCGCAATGGTGATGGAGGGGCAGATTCAACCCACCATCGACGCCCTCATCGCGCACTACACCGCCGAAAAACTCAAGGCCGAAGCAGAAGCTGCCTGAGCTGTTTCACGCCTGCCCAGTAACGAACGAAGAGAGGGCTGACTTGGCATTACCCGCACCCCACGGGAAGAGTCCATGTCAGCCTCCTCCAAAGGATCGACCTATGATCAGGCATTACCGGAGCGGCCGCCGCTCTGCCCGTCCCACGATGCACCCTATCTTCCTCGCTCTTGTTTCAACCCTCTTCGTACCCCTCCTTCACGCGCAGCCCGATACCAAAACACCACCCTTCAACGGAATCGCCCATGTTGCCTTCCGCGTGCACGATCTCGCCAACTCCGTCGTCTTCTACGAAAAACTCGGCTTCGAACAGGCCTTTGACCTTCGCAAAGACAATGTTCCCTACGAGTCCTTCATCAAGATCAACGACACTCAGTTCATCGAACTCCACGCGGCCGCCCCAACAGACACCGACACCGGGTTCCTGAGCCTCTGCTTTGAGGGCGCAGACGTCCAGGCAATCAACGACGACTACCTCAGCCACGGCCTCACCCCCACACCGGTGAGCAAAACAGATGCCGGGAATCTGCGCTTCATTATGGGAGGTCCCACCCAGCTCTCGGGTCCGCAGATCATCGAGTACACCCAATACGTCCCCGGCTCGCTCCACAGCACCGACCAGGGCAAGCACCTCGGCCCCGACCGAGTCGCCGAAAAGCTGATCGCAATCTCGCTCCCCATGGCCGACCCCACCTCTGATGGGCCCCGGTAATTTTGAGCCAGGAGAAATGTTAGTCTTCGACCAAATCTAACCCTATGGCTGAGGAGGATTTGGATGAGGAAGAGACGGTTCACGGTAGAGCAGATGATTGGTGTGCTGAAGCAGGCGCAAGTAGGCGTTCCTGTCGCGGAGGTGATCCGCAAGGCGGGGATTAGCGAGCAGACGTACTACCGGTGGAAGGCGAAGTACGCTGGCCTAGAGGTGGACGAAGTTCGCAAGATGGCTCAGTTACAAGAAGAGAACCTGCGTTTGAAGCAGCTTGTTGCAGAGCTAACGCTGGACAAGACGATGCTGCAGGATGTGCTCTCAAAAAAATGGTGAAGCCTTCGCGGCGTGGGCCGATGGTGGAGCGGCTGGTTGGAAGCTACCTGGTAAGCGAACGGCATGCCTGTCGTGTTCTACGCGTCCCTCGAGCGACCTACCGCTACCGAAGCTGTCTCGATCCACGGACTGAACTGCGGATGAGGATCCGCGAGATCGCTCAGGCAAGAGTGCGTTATGGATACCGCAAGATCCGCGTGCTGTTGAACCGCGAAGGCTGGGATGTGGGCAAGTACTTGGTGTACCGGCTGTACAAGGAAGAAGGACTGACGCTGAAGAGGATGAAGCCTGCCGGGAAGCGGAAGGCATCTCGAACTCGTGAGGATCGGATCAAGCCTACGGCTCCGAACGAAGCCTGGAGTATGGACTTCGTGATGGATCAGCTGCAGGATGGAACGCGGTTCCGCGCCTTGACGATCGTGGATGTGCATACGAGAGAAGCTGTAGCGATTCAAGTAGGACAGAGCCTGAAAGGAGACGATGTTGTGCGGACACTGAACCAGTTGAAGCTAGACCGTGGCGTGCCGAAGGTGCTGTTCTGTGACAACGGCAGCGAGTTCACCAGTCAGGCGATGGATCTATGGGCTTATCGCAACAGCGCTAAGATCGACTTCTCCAGACCAGGCAAGCCAACAGACAACGCCTTCGTTGAAAGCTTCAACGGAACCCTGCGAAGTGAATGTCTGAATATCCACTGGTTCCTCGATTTGAAGGAGGCAAGACACCTGATCGAAGCATGGCGGCAGGAATATAATGAGAGTCGTCCTCACGCAGCTCTCGATGACAGGACGCCGAGCGAGTTCGCCAGCCAGATCGCGGCTAGCCGCGATCTGGCTGGAACCTAAACAGGTCGAAGACTAACTCTGACCTTGGTACAGGAAAATTAGGCCCTTCACCTCCGCACGCGACTTTTACATCAATCAGCTCAACTTCAAGCCCATCGCCAACGATCCGATGAGTCTTCACATGCCCGGCGAGAGTGGTCAAGAAGTTGAAATCATGCCCGCGACCCCCGGCAGTCACGCGCGCATCACCATGGAATCGGCCAATCTAGGCAAGGCAGCGCGCCACCTCCACAAAGAAGGCGTCTTCGCCTTCAAAAACGGAGCCACTCTCACCGTGATCGACCCCGACGGCAACGTCCTCCAACTCGAAACACGTTAGCGAACCCTCCCCGTCTGCTACCGTAAAGTCACGCATGCGCCTCTCTCCACTTCTCGCACGCACATCTCCCGTCTGCGTCCTTGGATGCTTCGCCTGTACCCTGGCCCAACAGCCCGCCCCCGCGCTCGACCGGATCCTCACCCGCGTCGAAGCCAACACCGAGCAGTACAAGGCCGCTGTCCCCAGCTTCCTCTGCGACGAACACATCACCTCACAGGAGATCCGTGACGGCGAGCTCAAGCATGAAACCACTGTCGAAGCACTCTTCCGAGTGACTCGATCTGCCTCACCTGCTGGCGCCCTCGAAGAATCCCGCGAAATCAGGTCGGTCAACGGCAAATCGTCGAGCAGCAAAAAACTCGACATGCCCATCTCATTCAACGGCGGCTTCAGTGCGGCACTCGCGAAGTTTCTCTCGGCTGATCGCCGCGAGTGTTTCGACTACCAGGCCGATCCCGCTTCCCCTGCACCTCCCGGCACCGAAGCCTTCACCTTCACCGCTCGCGAAGCCGCCGCGAAACAACCTGCCTGCGTCTCGATTCAACCAGGCACCACCGGCAAATTCGTCATCGACGCCTCCACGATGCAAGTCACGCACATCGAACGAACCGTTCCGAATCCCATCGGCAAAGAACAAGCAGTGCTTGGCACAGCCTCCGTCGACTACGCTCCCGTCACCCTCAACGGAAGATCCTTCTGGCTCCCCTCCACGGTCGTCGCCTTCACCACAGAGACCACGAAGACGAACGCCTTCCGCTTCACCGCGAAGTACACCAACTACCATCGCTTCGCCGCGAGCTCAACCATCCTCCCCGCAACCTCAGACTCCACCCGCCCGCAGTGAAGGTAGCCGCCAGCATGACCCTCCGCCAGGCCATCACGAACGCTGCTGCAGAGCTGGCCGCCAACCCACACCTCAGCGAACACGCCCACCGCGACGCCGAACTCCTCCTCCTCCACACCCTGCAGATCTCCCGCGTCACCCTCATCGCACATCCCGACCGCGATCTCTCCCTGACCAACACACCCTCTATCAAATCGCAATCAACCGCCGGCTCCAACTCGAGCCCATCCAGTACATCACCGGCGAGCAGGAATTCTACGGCCTGCGTCTCCACGTCACTCCCGCTGTCCTCATCCCGCGCCCCGAGACCGAACATCTCGTCGAAGCTGTCCTTAAGCTGCTCCCCGCGAACCAGCCTGTGAAGCTCGTCGATATCGGTACCGGATCGGGAGCCATCGCCATCGCACTCGCCGTCCATCTTCCCCTCGCCGAGATCACAGCCCTCGACCTATCCTCCGACGCTCTCGCCATCGCAGAGCGCAACGCCCGCGAACACGGAGTAGCCAATCGCATCCAGTTCCTTCAATCCGATCTCCTCGTCGCCATCAAATCTCTTGGCCAGACCTTCGACGCCATCGTCAGCAACCCGCCCTACATCCCCGAATCCGACCGCCCCACCCTGCACCCCCAGGTTCGCGACCACGAGCCCGCCACTGCGCTCTTCGCAGGCGAAACCGGCCTCGACATCTACCGCCGGCTCATTCCGGAAGCCGCGAGCGCACTCAAACCAAACGGCATACTCGCCCTGGAAATCGGCCACGGACAGCAGAAACCGCTCACCCATCTGCTCGCCGGATGGAACGACGTCACCTTCGTCAACGATCTGCAGCACATCCCACGCGTCGCTTTAGCACGCAGACCGAACTCCTTCCACCCGGAACGCTAAAATCTGTCACAATGAAACCCTCCACTCAATTATTCGTATAACAGTCGGAGCCTGTGTTCCATGAGAAAGACTGAACTTCAAGATCATCTCTACGCGCTCGAAGAGCGTCTCCTCCACCCTGACCGTGAGGCTGACCGCACCGCGCTCATCCCGCTCTTCGCCGAAGAGTACAGAGAGTTCTGCACCTCCGGCCGCGTCTTCAACCGCCAACAAGTGATCGACGTCCTGCTCACCAGCGCCACCCGCCACGCGACTATTCACCACTTCTACATCGCACAACTCGCAGAGAACATCGTTCTCGCCACCTACCGCGCCACCACCTCTGTCGCCGTCTCCCACCGTTCTTCTCTGTGGATCTTTCGCGACAACCGCTGGCAGCTCGTCTTTCATCAGGGCACCATCGCCAGCTGACCGATCTGACATCACAGTGAAAATCGCTCGAATCTCCACAAATCAGATATCAGATTCTGCTACCCTCCCATCATGCGCCCCCAAGTACTGAATCTCCTTCTGACTACCTGCCTCTGCGTCATCCCCCGTCTCTGATCGCCCAGACTCCCTCGATTGAAGCGCGTATGGCCGCTCAGAACGACCTGTTCGAAGAGATTTACCAGGCCGACCTCAAGAGCAATCCCGAGCGCGCCACCGCCGTAGGCGACTATCGCTACAACGACAAGCTCGCCGACTACTCCGTCGAGGCCATCATCCAGCAGAACACCGCCAATCAGGCCAACCTGCGCCGCCTGTCAGCCATCGACGCCGCGGGCTTCCCCGAGCAGGACCTTCTCTCCCACCAACTCATGGAGCGCAGGCTGAAGCAAAGCATCGAGAACTTCGATCTCAAGAACTACGAGATGTCCGTCAACCAGCAGAACGGCATCCACACCTCTCTCCGACCTGCCGTTGGCCGTTCCGCTGGACACCGTCCAGCACTACGACGACTACATCGCCCGCCTCCACCAGATTCCTCACGCTCTCGCCCAATCTGAGGACATTTTGCGCCTTGGAGTCAAAGATGGTCTGATGCCGCCACGATTCCTGCTCGAAAAAGTCGCCCAGCAGGCCTCCGACATCGCCGCCAAAAGCCCCTTCCTGGTCGCTATCAACAAAATTCCCCCGACCTTCTCCGACGCCGACCGTCAACGCCTTACCACGGCCATCCAGCAGACCGTCGACACCGAAGTTTCGCCCGCATACCGCACCTTCGCCGCATTTATCGCAAAGGACTATGCACCCCACGGCCGCACCTCTATCAGCGTCTCGACACTGCCTGACGGCAAGCACCGCTACGAGGTCGCAGTACGCGAGCAGACGACCACCGACATGACCCCGGCGCAGATCCACCAACTCGGACTCGACGAGATCACCCGCATCACCGCCGAGATGACCACCCTCGCCCACAAGGCCGGCTTCAAGGATCTCGAAAGCTTCCGCGCCTCCATCAAGGCCAATCCCAAATACACCCCCACCTCATCCGAACAGATTCTCGACACCTTCCGCCACTACATCGCCCAGATGCAGCCGAAGCTCTCTGAACTCTTCACCGTTCTGCCCGACTGCCCGGTAACGGTCGAAGCCATCCCCGCCTACCAGGCCGCTGCCGCCACTCACTACCAGACCGGCACTCCCGACTGCAAACACCCCGGTCGCGTCTCCGTCGGCACCAGCGACTTCGCTCACCGCTCGCTCATCAACGACGAGGCCATCGCCTACCACGAAGGCGTTCCCGGCCACCACATGCAACGCTCCGTCCAGCAGCAGCTCAAGGGCCTGCCAGAGTTCCGCATCCACGGCGGAGGCTTCACCGCATACACCGAAGGCTGGGCTCTCTACGCCGAACAACTCGGCAAGGATGTCGGCTTCTATCAAGACCCGGTCAGCGACTACGGTCGGCTCTCCTCCGAACTCTTCCGCGCCGTCCGCCTCGTCGTCGACACCGGCATCCACTCGCAGGGCTGGACACGCGAGCAGGTCGTCGCTCTCTTCGAGCAGACCGACAGCCTCCAGGGTCCCGAGATCCAGTCTGAAACCGACCGCTATATCGCATGGCCCGGACAAGCGCTCGCCTACAAGATCGGCCAGCTAAAGTTCATCGAGCTGCGAGAGCGTGCGAAAAAGACCTCGGCCCGAAGTTCGACCTCCGCGCCTTCCACGATGAGATGCTCAGCGCCGGAGTGCTCCCCCTCGACCTTCTCGATCACCGCACGGATCGTTGGATAGCCGCTCAAAAGGCTCAATCTACCCAGCAAGCTACCTCCGGAGCAGCACACACACCCTAAAAACTCTAGTGTCCTGCCGGACGGGCCTCCTCCGCGGAGGGCGGTCACTTCGTGACTTGTTTACCTTGTTTCGTTTGACCGAACACCATCGGTCCTCCCGTTGGTCGGAACGAGAAATCTCAGTGCCGACCAGCGGGAGGCCCTAAGCAGACCATCCTGCCCAGACCGGTATACGCGTCACGAAGTGACCGCCCTCCGCGCAGGAGGCCCGTCCGGCAGGACAGAAGGATCGTTAAACGTATTCTTAGAGTCCCGCGTACCAGTCATACCCTAGCTTCGTCCAGTAATCGTCGGGCCGCATATCGGTGTAGGCGATCAATCCAATTCGTTTGATCTGTTTGTAACCGTACTTGATCGGCATATGTAACCGTATGGGTGCGCCATGCCACTGCGCCAACTGTCGCCCGGCCATCTCGGTCACCAGAAGGCTCTGCGGATGCATGCACGCCTGCAGGCTGAATCCGCAGTAGTAGTCCCCATCCGGCGTCTCCATGTAGACGTACTTCGGCAACGAGCCATCCGGCTTCTTCTCTGGCGGATACTTCTCAATCAGATCCGCAAGCCGGTACCCGCCCCAGTGCACCACCTGGCTCCAACCCTCGATGCACTTGAACTCCGTCACCAAGTCGTGGTGCCGCAGACTCGTAACGTCATCCATCTTCAGCAGCAGCCCCGGCGTCCCCGGGTCGAGCGTGTTATCCGACATGCCTGCCTCCTCCTGCCCACGCGGCCGCCTATTCCCCTGCGCCTTCTTCAACGCAGCAAACGCAGCCTCAAATGCAGGTGGCATCTTCACATCATTCTCCTTCTCGCCGTTCCCGCCGACCATCGTGCTCGCCGCGCCACCCTGCATCATCGGCCCTTCCCCCATCCCCGCGTCGCCATTCGGATCGGTCTTGGCCTTCGGCCCATCTCCTACCACCGCCGCAGCCTTTGGCGCTACCTTCGTATCCTGCTCGACGGGCCCAGCTTCTTTCTTCGCGACGTACTGGTACTCCCACGCCGTCACATCGTCGACATACTCAGGAAGACCCTTCGCATTCGCCACCCCCACCATCTGCAGCCGATAGCTCACCGGCATCAGGTCCATCTTCAATCCGTAGTTGCCGTTCGTCCGCAGCTCCATCGATCGGTCGACCGGATACGTCGGTGCAAGTCCGCGCTCATCGAACACCCCGCGCGACAACTTCGCATTCAACTCCAGCATCTTCCGCAGCGGCTTCTGGATCAGCTGGTCGCGCGGACTGCGATCGATCCACCGATAAAATCCGTAACCACCAACCGCCGCCGCTGCTGCAACCAAAAAGCTGCGACGCGTCCTCTGCCCCGACTGCGCCCTCACTGCAGCATCCAGCGTCTCTACCTTGACCGCCCGGGAGTCTCTCCGCTCCCGCTCTCCATCGCGTTCCCAATCGCGGTCAAGATCATCCTCGCGGTCTTTTTCTCCTTCTCCCACTTGCGGCGCTGCTCCTGCTCCTCGCGCTCCTCCCGTCCGTCGCTCATCCCGCCCTCCTTTCCTCGTCCAGCGAAGCCTTCACCGCCGGCACAATCTCATATCCGCTCACCATTGAGCGGAAGTTATTCCATCCCGCAAGAATCACCTGCACCACATGCACCAAAAAGAACGCACAAAAGCCCATCGTCAGCCAGAAGTGTTCCCATCGCGCCATCTCGTACCCGCCCAGCAGCGATGTGATCCAGTGCACCTGCGTCGGCTTGTAGATCGAAAGCCCAGTCACCAGCGATCCCAGACCCATCAGAACCACCGACGTATAAGCGATCCTCTGCGCTCCGTTGTACTTCTTCTGCGGCGGCAGCCCCTTGCGAAGATGCAGATCCACCAGCGTCACCTGGATCGCATCCATCAATGATCTTCGCTCCGGCACCAGCACCCGCCACTCCCCCGAGATCAATAGATAAGCCACATACAATATTCCGTTGATCGCAAAGATCCACATAAAGAAGAAGTGATATCCCAGCCCCTCAGTCACACGATAGGGCGCATTAATCAGCTTCCAGAACCACGGCGGAAACAGCCGCACCAGCGTCAGCGATCCCACACCCACTCGATACACCGCATGAGGATGCTGATACGCGTTATCCGAGTCATTCCAATAGATCAGCAACCCGCTCCAGATCATCGTGAATAAAACCGGAAAGTTCACCCAGTGCATCCACCGAATCGCCAGGGGATGCTTCTTCTCCAACCTGATCGTCGCCACCGCAGGCTCTCTTGCCTCGACAGGCGCTACAGCAACCCCAACTGTCGAAGCCACTGTCTCCGGCACGACTACGGAAGCAGCGGCCGCAACGGATTCATCCATCGCCTTACCACCCGCCATCGGTGTCGGAACCGGAGTTGCATCGACCATCTCTGCCGGGACCTCACCGGCCCACTGCTTCAACGTCGCACCCGGCTCACTTCTGTCTTTTGGATTCTCAGGCATTTGAGCTCCCATCGTGCACTCTCGCGCACAGCTTCTACAACGCAGCGCCTCCGAATCGTTAGAGTCCTTCCCGCGCCAAAGGTTACGCCATTCCTCTACGCGTCGATGCGCCCTACCTCAACTGCACCCGCACCTGGGCTCCTGTCTCATCAGCAAACGTAACCTTCTTTGCGCTCATCACCGCACGGCCCCCAGCGCCGCGGCCATCCAAAGGAAAGACCGCGGCGTGATCCGCATCCGTCCAGCAAACCAGCCCCTGAACGCAACCCAGAATCTGCGGCACCCCAGGGACCCCGCTCCATCCCTGCACCAGATACCGCCGTTCAGTCCCCGGCTCCTCCACCAGGACATCGTTAGAAAAATTAATAAACAGCCGCGCCCCATCCACCGCCGCGCCGTTCCGCTCCACCTTGCCCAGCGGATCCCGCAAAAGATTCTCTGCCGGAAGACCGCCACGAAGATCACCAGCAGCAACGTCCCCACAACCAGAATCTTTCTCAATTATTTCTCCTCGTGGTACTCCTGCTCTGTGTTGATGCCCCAGAGCGCAGCCTTATCCACATGCCCAGCCACGATACCATCCACTGCCGTCATCGCCGTCAACATACTGTGATCCTGGTTGTTGTACTTATGCATTCCGTTTCTCCCCACCAGAAACAGATTCTCGAATCCGTCGGTAAACTCCCGCAGTTCATCGAATCTGTTATACGTGCCAAAGTACGCCGGATAAGTCTTCGGAACCCGCACCACATGCCCATCCGAAACATCCTCCGCGTTCAAAATCCCGATCTTCGCCACCTCGGCAATCGCAAACTTCTTCAGCTCTTCATCCGGCATCTTCCAAAGATCGTCCGTGTCGTAGCAAAAGTATTCCAGCCCAATCCAGACCTTCGTCGGGTCCGCCACCAGATAGGGACTCCAGTTGTTGAATATCTGTAACCGGCCCAGTACCACATCCGGCTCCTGCACGTAGATCCACGTATCTTTCAGCAGCCCACCATCCGGCTCCTTCACCTTCAGCCGATCCACCAGCAGCCCCACCGTAATAAAGTCCCGATATTGCAACCCCGCGCTCACCTCGCGCACGTTCTCAGGCACCGAAGCATCCAACGCCTCCACCAGTTCGCGCATCGGCATCGTCGAGAAGAAATAATCTCCCGCGAAGGACTGCCGCTCTCCCGCCACATTCACCGCATCGATCGAAACCACTCGCTTCACGCCGCCTTCCAGCGAGCAGTGAATCCGATCCACCTTCCAACCCATGTGAATCTCACCCCCGCCCTCGCGAATTAAGTCCGCGACATGCTCCCAAAGCTGCCCCGGTCCAAACTTCGGATACATGAACCGCTCAATCAAGCTCGTATCCGTGCCCTTCTGCGCAAGGTCACCCGCCTTCGCTTTACCTCCAAGCGTTTTCTTCAAAAAGTGCTTCACCGCCGTCGTCAGGCTCAGCCCCTTGATCCGCTGCGCCCCCACTCCGCCGAGATCTCATTGCAAGGCGTCCCCCAAACCTTCTCCGTATAGCTTTTGAAGAACGTCAGATAGAGCTGCCGCCCAAACCGGTTAATCAGAAAGTCCTCAAGACTCTTCTCCGGCGCAATCTGGCTCACCTGCGACTTCATATAGCTCGTACCAACACGAAACGTCCTGGCCAGCCCAAGATTCTTCAACGTCGTCGCGGTCAGCGTGATCGGATAATCAAAGAACTTTCGCAGATAGTAGATCCTGCTCTTGCGCGGTCGAATCAGCATTACCAGATCCGGATCAGGATCGGGCGTCGCCGCCGTCACCATCATCTCCACCGGCCCTTCGCTCTCCGCCTCGTCCTCGACCTCTTCCGCCGCATGTGGATCAATCGGCCCCGCCCCACGCAACACCGGTTCCTCCGACAGACGCGCCGGTACAGCAACCACCCGCTTCTTTCCCTGATAAGAGATCTCCGGCTCCGACCCCATATCGCCAACGTCGGGCGGCATCAAGTCCACCCACCACTGCATCACGCGGTCACTCTTGGAGAAAAATCGATGGCCACCAATATCCATCCGATTGCCCTTGTACTTGATCGTGCGCGAGATCCCGCCAATCTCTTCGCTCGCCTCGAGGATGATCGGTTTTACATCCGACCGTCTCAGCAACTCCAGTCCCGCGGTTAGCCCTGCAGGCCCTGCTCCGATAATCACTGCTCTCCGCGACATGCGCCCGCCTGCTCCAGACGCGCACACCGCGCCAAACCCAAGCTTATCGTAAACAAATCGCTCACTGCCAGAGCGCAACGCGGTCCGCTGACTTCATCTCCATTTGCTACACTGTGCCCATAGCCCCAAGGCAGCTTGCGAAGGAGCCCCTACAACAAACATGACCGAGCCTGCCCTGCGCAACGTCTCCTTGCCCGAGCGCCTCCGCGCCCATCTCGCCATCGCCAGACTCGATCATTCCATCAAGAATCTCTTCGTTCTGCCCGGCGTCATCGTACCTCTCAGCGTCTATCCTGCGCTCTTCACTCCCCATCTCTTCGTCACTCTGCTCCTCGCATTTGTCGCGGTGACATTGATCGCCTGCAGCAACTACGTCATCAACGAAGTCCTCGACGCGCCCTTCGATCGCCTTCATCCAACCAAACGCAACCGCCCCGCCGCGCGCGGTCTGGTCAACATTCCCGCCGCCTACGTGCAATGGCTTTTGATGATGGTCGCAGGAATCGCCGTCGGTCTCACCATCTCCCGCATGTTCGCCCTCGTTGCGCTCGTCCTCTGGATCATGGGCTGCCTCTACAACTTTCCTCCGATCCGCACCAAGGACGTGCCCTACCTCGACGTCCTCACCGAGTCCATCAACAACCCCCTGCGTATGCTGCTCGGCTGGTACGCCGTCACCAACGTCATCGTCCCACCTGTCTCGCTCCTAATCGCCTACTGGATGCTCGGCTGCTACTTCATGGGCCTCAAGCGCTTCAGCGAGCTCTCCGAGATCGGCGACCGCACCGTCGCAGGAGCCTATCGCGCATCCTTCAAGCGCTACACGCCCGAGTCGCTGCTCGTATCGGTGGTCTTCTACGCCTCTACCGCTATGCTCTTCCTCGGCGCCTTCATCATCCGCTATCGTATCGAGCTTATCCTCGGCTTTCCTCTCGTAGCCTTCACCATGGCGATCTATCTCAAGCTCGCCTTCAAGCACGACAGCGCCGTACAGAACCCCGAAAAGCTCTATCGCGAACCTCTCCTGATGACCTCGTTTGCCTCCACCGCCCTGGTGATGGGCCTTCTGCTCTTCATCCGTATCCCACGTCTGGAGTTGTTCTTCACTCCAACCCTGCCCTCTACTACCCCTGCCGTAGCTCAACCCGCGCCCATCAGCTACACTCCACCCGGCTCACAGCAGCAGCGGCTTAGAGTCCCCGCGAAGATATGATCTCGTCGCAAAATTTGAGGGTTGAAAGCAGCCGCGACAGTCTTGCGCTCCCCTGGACAGCAGTCGCATCTCTGATCCTTACCGCCGCCATCTCCCTCCTCTGGTCGCACCACAAGCTCATGTCGCAGGACGAGTTCTTCGTCCTGCAGACCGACAGCGTTTCCAGCTACGCCCAACTGATCCACATCCAACACAGCTATCCCATCTCGCTCGATCCCCTCGTCTACCACACCCTCGCGCACTTTGCGATCAGCATCTTCGGTGCAGGCGCCTTCGCCCTGAGACTGCCCTCGCTGCTCGGCTACCTCCTGATGCAGCTCTGCCTTTTCTACTTTGTGCGGCGCATCGCCAACGAGCACGCCGCGATCTTCGCAATGGCGTTTCCCGCGATCACTGCGACTCTCTTTTACTCCGCCGAAGGCCGTCCCTACGGTTTGTTGCTCGGCTTCTATGGACTCGCCATGGTGAGCTGGCAAGCCGCTACGCGTCGCCAGTCGCAACGCACCGCCTCCCTCATCCTCCTCGCACTGGCAGTCGCACTCACGCTCAACACTCACTACTTCGGCGTCCTATTGCTCCTTCCCCTCTGCGCCGCAGAGCTCTTTCGCACCATCCAGCGCCGACGGCTGGACCTTCCCGTCGTAGCCGCCATCATCCTCGGCATGGCCTGCATCGCCTTCGCGTTACCCTTTGAAAAGTCCGCCGCTGAGTTTCGTAAGAACTACTACAACGCCGGAGACGTCAGCTACCACGCCATCACCCAGGCCTACCGCTCGCTCTTCCTGGACTACACTCACGCGAGCCTCAGCATCCAGCACTTCGCCGCCATCGGCCTTGTCGTCTTCGCAGCGCTCCTCGTCTTTGGCAGCGTGCGCCAGCTGCGCAACCAGGACCTCCAGCTCCCAACCGCCGAGCTTGTCTTCCTCATCGTCCTCGCCGCACTGCCCTTCTTCGGCTTCCTGCTGGCCTTCTTCGTGACGCACTCCATCGAGGTCCGTTACGTCCTCGGAGCAATCCTCGCGCTCAGCATTCTCCTGACGATTGCCCTGTTCCCATTACTTCGCCGAACCAACACCGCCATCTTTACGTTGTCCGCGCTCGCGATCGCCATCGTATTCACTGGAGCCATTCGCATCCACGCCGAACAGGCAAAGACCCGAGACTTCCTGACCTCGCTCACACTCAGCCCTCAGATCAAAGCCGCAATTCTCTCCAGTCCCAGCGGCCTGCTCTACCTGCAGGAGATGGGCACCTTCGAAGTAGCCAGCTACTACGAGCCCGACCCCGACATCCGCTCCCACATAGCCCTGGTCTACTCCAGCCCTCAGGAGCTGCTCTGGAGCCGACGCGACACCGAGTCGCTCACCGCACAACACATGCGCCACTTCACCGGATTTCCTATCATCGCCTGGGAGCAACTCTCCACCGAACCCGGCGATCACGTCTTCGTGCTTCTGCACAGCGGCTGGAACTGGACCGACCAGGCACTCGCAGCCGCACACGCTGAGATCAAGCCGTTAGGCCCCGCCATGGGGGCGACGCAGCCTCCCTGCGACTCTCACTTGGCTCCCAAACGCAATCCCCAAAATAATCTCGTGATCCTTCAGCCGCCGAGGAGCCATCAAGCAGCGATAGTTTCGACCGCTTCAGTACGACGAGCCAGCCGCATCAGCAGCACGAGCAACAGAAGCGCTCCAAAGTACATGTAAGACTGCAACACATTCCATCCGCGCCTGCCTGCCAGCAGATTAGTCGCCGCCAGAAAGTTGTCGCAAAGAAAAACGACAGCCCCCACAACCACGGCTTCTTGCTCTCCCAGCACCCATAAGCAAACCAGAACCACGCAAAGATTCCGAACACAATGCCGTAGTGGTGCTCCCACGCCATCGGCGAAGCCGCCACCGACGAAGCCCCATCGCAGCGATATCCGCCGTCGATCCGCGCAGCCTTCTCCACGGATACACCAGCACTCCACCTACCAGCACCAGCGACGTCACCACCGACGTGCGGTACACCCACGCAACGTAAGGGGTGTAAACATGCGGTGTGTACCCCAGATTCTCGCCGTTGAAGATCATGCGATTCAAAGTCCCAAACATCGACTGATTCGCAAAGTGCGACTGCGCGTTATGACTCAGACTCGCCAGCACGCCCACATAGTCAAGATTGTTCTGCCAACCGAAGACCGCAACCGACATCGCCAGCGAAACACTCGAGCAGATCAGGAACGCCCCCATCGCGCCCCATCTTCGGCGCACCGCCATCCACACCAGCAACAGCACATACTGAGGCTTTACGAACGCCAGCAAAGCAGCCACGATCCCCGCCTCGCGCTCGCGCCCCGAAGTCCACAGAAAAAGCATCACCGCGAAGCCAAAGGAGAGCATCGTCTGAGCGTTCCCCAGCGAGTACCCCTTCAGCAGCGGATAGCACCCCAGACAAGCAAGGATCACCGCAAGAACCGCGGGCCACGTCAGATCCGCGCCGCGCATTCGCAACAGCCTGCGCCCCATCGCAAGCGAGACCGCCGCGACCCCCACCACCGAGAGCCACGAAAATAGCGCCAGCAAACGGAGCATCATTGCATCGCCGACTCCAAGCCTGCGCAACTCAACCAGAGGAAGCTCGCTCGCCAGTGAATAGATAAGCGTGTCATAGAGAGGAGCCGCGTAGATCGGCTTCGTGGGATTGGCGTCAAAATAATCCTGCGACTTCATCATCGGAAGCCACGAGTCGGTCCACTGACGCATGTGCAGAAAGTCGCCCACCTCAACCTTGATGCTCCCCGGATTGCCCAGGTGTAGCGCCCGGCACAGACCCCACTGAACAACGTTGGCAAGCAGCAGACTACACACCACAAAGAGGAGAAGCCGCTTGCCGTGGGTAGCGGCGCTTGAATGATTCCCTGTCCTGGACGTCACGCCCCCACTCTACCAAACAGATCCGATTGAAAAGAAACGTTTTATTCGCATTGACCATACTTCTTCAACACACCGTCGCCACGCGTTCTGTGTTACCCGTCGATGTATCATGAAGGCGCCAGCATGCCCATCCCCGCACCCACCCTCCTCGGCGAACCCGCTTCCTCAAGCTCCACCGCAAAGCCCGGCTCCCCGATGAAGAAAAACGATTCGATCCAGATCCTTCGCGCAGTCGCGGCCCTCCTCGTAGTGCACGTTCATGCCCTCTTTACCGTCTCTCACCACGCCCTCCCCGCGCAGAGCCGCTTCTTCAATCTGGTCAATTTCGGATCATGCGGCGTCGACATCTTCTTCGCCATCAGCGGCTTCATTCTCTCTACCGTGGCCATGAACATCCGGCCCACACACTTCGGACATGCTCACAAGGCCCTCGACTTCCTCTTCCGAAGATTTATCCGCATCTTCCCCATCTACTGGATCCTCTCCCTCTTCTTCGTGCTGGTCCAGTTCAAGCAGCATCATCTCGTCCTGTCGTGGTTCGTCAACTCCTATCTCCTGCTTCCCTCCATGCGGTTTCCCCTTCCCACCCCACTCGTCTTCGTCGGCTGGACTCTGATCTTCGAGATGCTCTTCTACTACGTCATCACCCTCAATCTCTTCTTTGGCACCCGTCGCGTCATCGAAAGAACCATCCTTTCCATCGTTGCACTGATCGCACTGGGCGGCGTCCTTGGCTTCCAGCAGCCGGTCTTCATCCTGCTTGGCAATCCCATCAACCTGGAGTTCGTCTTCGGATGTGGGATCGGACTTCTCTTCGCACGTTACGGCAAGCGCCAAACCCTCGGCACAGTCCTCCTCTTTGCCGGAGCACTCCCGCTACTCTTCACTCTCATCTTCAATAAATATGACGTCGGTCAGGCGACCAACACCCTCAACGGTTCCCTCAGCTGGAACCGCGTCTTTCTCTGGGGCATTCCCGCTGCCATGATCATCGCCGGCCTCGTCTTCCGTTCCACCAGGATCCGATCGCCTCTAGGCCGCTTCGGCGTTCAACTCGGCTACGCATCCTACTCCATCTATCTGATCTCGCTGCCGGTCTTCTACGTCTACGATCGCTTTTATCCTCACACCGCGAAGCTCGGCCCAGACGCAAACGTGCTTCTGTCTTTTCTCGTCGTCGCTGCCATGGGCCTGCTCTGCTATCACTTCCTCGAAAAACCGATGCTGCGCTGCCTCACCGCGAAGTACCATCACCCCGCCGTACAGTCCGCCCCGTAGACAAGGACGGGCCCCCCATCGAAAGGGGGCCTCTAATCTTTACAACACATAAACCTCTTAAGAGACTAAAGCCTCGCGCCCCTGCACTTCGAACTCGAGACCGTTCTTTCCAGCCTTCACCACCACATGGTCGCCGTGCAGCACGCTGCCGTCCAGAATCTTCACCGCCAGCTTATCCTGCACCAGCCGCTGAATCGCTCTCTTCAAAGGCCGCGCCCCATAGGCCCGGTCGTATCCCGCTTTGAAGATCGCCTTCCTCGCGCCATCGGTCAGCTCCAGCGTAATCTTTCGGTCCGCCAGCAACTTCTGCAGATCCTTCAATCGCAGATCGACGATATGAGTCAGCTGCTCATCAGCCAGCGGATGGAAGATCACAATGTCATCCACGCGATTCAGGAACTCCGGCTTGAAGTGCTTGCGCAGCTCATCCATCACACGTACCTTTGCCTCTTCGAACCCGTCCTCGCCCTGCGCCCACGCCGTAGACAACTGCCCCGCGCCAACATTCGAAGTCATGATCAGCACAGTGTTCTTGAAATCGACCGTCCTGCCCTTCGAGTCCGTCAGCCGTCCATCATCGAGCACCTGCAGAAGCACGTTGAACACATCCGGATGCGCCTTCTCAATCTCATCAAACAGAATCACCGAATACGGTCTGCGTCGCACCGCCTCAGTCAACTGTCCGCCCTCGTCATACCCGACGTATCCCGGAGGCGCTCCAATCAACCGCGCCACTGCATGCCTCTCCATATACTCGCTCATGTCGATCCGCACCATCGCGGCCTCATCATCGAACAGGAACTCCGCCAGCGCCTTCGCCGTCTCCGTCTTGCCCATGCCGGTAGGCCCAAGAAAGATAAACGAACCAATCGGCCGCTTCGGATCGCTCAAGCCGGCACGCGATCGCCGAATCGCATTCGCCACCGCACTCAGCGCCTCATCCTGCCCAACCACGCGCTCGCGCAGACGATCCTCCATCTGCACCAGCTTCTGCGTCTCGCCCTCCAGCATCTTCGAGACCGGAATCCCAGTCCACTTCGACACGACCGCGGCGATATCCTCCTCGTCCACCTCCTCCTTCAACATCCGCGAAGGCCGCTTCGCAACTCCAGCAGCAACGCCAGACTTCGCCTCAGCCTCGTCCTCGCGAACAGCGGCGTCCTGCTCTGCCGTCAACTCGCGCAGCTCTGCCTCTCGCTTCGGAATCTCGCCATACTGCAACTCCGCCGCACGCTGCAGGTTGCCCTTCCGCGTCTCTTCGCCCATCTGAAACCGCAGCGCCTCCAACTGCTCCTTCAGCTCCGCAATCTTCCCAATCGCGCCGCGCTCCTTCTGCCAACGAGCACGCAGCCCAGCCGACGCCTCCTTCACCTCGGCCAGCTCGCGCTCTACAATCTCCAGCCGCTCCTGCGAGCCCGCGTCCTTCTCCCGCTTCAACGCCGCGCGTTCAATCTCAAGCGAAGTTGCCCGCCGCTCCAGGTCATCAATCTCCACCGGCACAGAACCAATCTGAATCGCCAGCGCCGCCGCCGCTTCATCCACAAGGTCAATCGCCTTATCCGGCAAAAACCGATCCGAGATATACCGATGGCTCAACACCGCCGCCGCTACAATCGCCGAGTCTTTAATCCGAACCTTGTGATGAGCCTCATACTTCTCCTTCAGCCCACGCAGAATCGCGACCGTATCCTCAACGTTCGGCTCGCCGACATACACAATCTGGAACCGCCGCTCCAGCGCAGCATCCTTCTCGATGTACTTCTTGTACTCACCCAGCGTCGTCGCGCCAATCGCCCGCAGCCCGCCGCGAGCCAGTGCAGGCTTCAGCATATTGCTTGCATCCAGCGACCCTTCGCTCGCGCCCGCGCCCACCAGAGTATGTAACTCATCGATGAACAAAATCACTTCGCCGTTCGACTCTTCGATCTCCTTCAGCACCGCCTTCAGCCGATCCTCGAACTCCCCGCGAAACTTCGCCCCGGCGATCATCGCGCCAAGATCCAGCGAGCACACACGCTTGTTCTTCAGAATCTCCGGCACATCCCCTAGAAAGATCCTCCGCGCCAGCCCCTCAACGATCGCAGTCTTCCCCACGCCCGGCTCGCCAATCAGCACAGGATTATTCTTCGTCCTGCGGCTCAGCACCTGCACCACGCGGCGAATCTCCTCGTCCCGCCCAATCACCGGATCGAGCTTTCCGCGCCGCGCCAGGTCCGTCAGATCCTTCGCATACTTCTCCAGCGCCTGAAACTTCCCTTCAGGATTCTGGTCCGTCACCCTCTGACTCCCCCGCACCGCACTCAGCGCCTTCAGAATCGCCTCATGGGTCCCGCCCAGCGCCGCCAGCGCCACCTGCACAGGATCATTCTTCGCCTTCGACAGCGCCAGCAGCAGATGCTCCGTCGAGACATACTCGTCCTTGAAGTTCTCCGCCTCTTTGAACCCCTGCTCCACCACCTTCTGCAGAGCGTTCGACATCCCCGGCTGACCCCCACCCTGCACCTTCGGCAGCTTCGCAATCGCCGAGTTCACCCCAGACAGCAACTGCTCGACCGGCACCCCAATCTTCTCCAGCACCGGGATCACCACTCCCTCGCGGTCCTCCAGCAGCGCCGCCATCAGATGCAGCGGCAGCACCTCCGGATTGCCGTTCTCCGCCGCATACCCGCTGGCCGTCTGCACAGCCTCCTGCGATTTCACCGTCAATCGATCCCACTTGATCGCCATAAGTCTTTATCTCCCCATCAAAAGCAACAGATTTGAGCTTTTCGTTTAGATTAGACGTCTGAGGTGCTTCAGAAGATGCGGAAATCTGATAGCAACTCACTCATATCTTACGAGGGTCGGCCAAGCCTTGTTCCCTCTATAACTTCCGCAACTGTCCCGCTCGACGCCGGGTATACCCCTTTAGTTCTATTATTCACCACCACCCATGGTGAATCTTTGTTGGCAAAGAGGATGCCGCCACCCGGCACACCACAAGCATCTACTTCCGTCGCAGCTCCCGGGTCCTTCGCCGTCCCGCGAAACAGGCGTCGGCCCCCACAAATACGCCCGCCACCCACCACGCTAACTCCTCCTCCCCTGGCCCAATCAGCCAAACCAGATAGTGGACGCGAGGCTATGCATTCACTTCCCCGGCCACGACTCCACCATCGGACAGGTTCGGTCGACACAACTCTGCCTCAACAAAGTCAACTGTGCCGCCGGGGTACTCTATCTTGAGCACTGGCCTTCCCAAGCCGGAGTCAGGCCGGGAGATACCATCACCCTGACCAGTCAGCTGAGGCCAACCGCAGGTTATGTTGCATCGTGGCATCATTCGGCACATCTGTTCCAAGCCCTCGGAAGAGCCGTCCCAGCCGATAGGGTTGCCGACATAATTGCCGTACTCGTCTTCCGTTGGGAAACTCGGTTTGGGGGCAAGAACCTGAAGCAAAAGGCGGATAGACGCAACAGACCAATCAATACTGAAAGTTTTGAACACATTCGCACCACGGGCGTGATAACTCACGCGCTTTATAACATGACGCCAAAACGGTTGTCATATCTTATTGACAATTCTAAGCTGCTGGATGCAATCGATTCCGCCACCCGTTTCAACCTTATGCCGCCACCCTCTGCAAGGTTATGCCGCCACCCGATACAGCGCCATTCCGCCACTGAATTAGGGAGCCGGGCGAGGGTGTCAAAAGTATCATCCGCGCCGCAGGCGTGATCGGGAGATTCGTAGTTGCTCAAAACACCCCGTATCTCGGAAAGTTCGACTAAACCGCTGACATGACGGCCGTTGCTGAAGTCAGGACTACGGCATTCGTCTCATCACATGCCCTTGTATACCTGCCGGAAGAGAGGTCCGTGTTTCTTCGAGAGTGGTATCGAGAATTCCATGGAAAGTGGGTATATAAAACGACCACGAGCTGGGTCAATATAGAAGCGCGCCAGTAGTTAAGGTCAATTTGCGGAGGGGACGACAATCGCGTTGCAGCGAATCGGAATTTGAGCATCAGTGTAAAGTTGCTACCGCCACAATTTAAAGGGAGGCTTATGAATATTCATCACGGTGCAGTCATGATCGCGTTGCTAAGCCTGGGCTTGGCAGCGCCTGGGCAGTTGACCGCCCGATCCGATTATGATCCGGGACCTGGAATGATACAAACAGAAAGTGCGGTCTCCGGTCTTCACGACTTCGACTTCCTTGTGGGTCACTGGCAGGCTCATCATCGAAAGCTGAAGCACCGCCTCGCCAATAGTCACGAGTGGACTGAATTCGAAGGCACGTTGTCTAACCAGCCGCTTATGGGAAGTTACAGCAATGTCGACGATACAGTGCTCAACGTTCCGGGTGCAGCCTATCGCGGTGTCGCACTGCGGTCCTTCGACCCGAAGGCCCAGCAGTGGTCAATCTGGTGGCTCGACAGCAGGACACCATCCGATCCACTGGATCCACCCATGATAGGAAGCTTCCACAATGGCGTAGGCACTTTCTATGGCGACGACACGGTCAACGGAAAGCGAGTTCGAGCGCGCTTCATCTGGTCCAACATCACTCCGACATCCGGTCACTGGGAGCAAGCGGACTCGCCAGATGAGGGCAAGACTTGGGAGACAAATTGGGTGCAGGACATCCAGCGAGTGCAATAACCGAGACACCGGATGGCATTAGGAACTCAGTCTGCGGAGCCCACGCGCAAAAAAGAGGAGTAGGAGGTGGGAACCGAGACGAATCTCTATCAGAATAGGAAGGCGGGGCGTGTTCAGTCCGCTGCAGGTCGGGCTGCCAATTCCTTTGCCAGAGTGAACGCGTACCTGATCGCCGCCCAAATGAAAGAGGGGAGGCATCTCAGCCTCCCCTGCAAAACACACCATCAACGTATTACTTAGCCGTCTGAGCCTCAACCTGTTTAGCGCCGCTGCCCACCTGCACCTTGATCTGCTTTGGCTGGGCCTCCGCCTTCTTCGGCAGTGAGATCGTCAACACGCCCGCGTCCGCAGAAGCCCTCACGTCCTCTGTATTCACAGTCTGAGGCAGGGTAAAGCTTCGAACGAAGCTTCCAAATCTCCGTTCGATTCGGTGAAAGTTCTCGGCCTTTTCAGTTTGTTCAAATTTGCGCTCACCCTTGATCACCAAAGTCTGGTTCTCCAGCCGTATATCGAGATCTTCCTGCTTTACACCGGGGACCTCCAACTTGAGCACCAGGCTGTCCGCGTCCTCATACACATCCACCGCTGGGGTAAAGCCCCCGCTCGAAGCCTCCACCGATCCTGCAAAGTCGTTGAAGATCGAGTTCAACCGCTTCTGCAGCCCGGCAACATCTTCAAAAGGCGTCCGCAACGGCACAAACCGAGTCATTGTCGTCATAAACCCTCCTACGTCAGTAACTTGAAATCTCAGGGCACCATCCATCAAGCCCTGCACTATCTTAGACGCATAACAGCTCCAACAGTTGCATAAAATATGACTAAATTACACTCAAATAATTCGCTATGAGACGTTTCTACCGAATCAACACCAAATTCAATGACTTACCTGAGACGGCGCGTTCCACCACCCGCCCACCCAGCCGGTGATGGGGACGAGAGGCCCTCTTGTCGTGCTGTCAAACTGTCTGCGATCAAACCGTAAACTGGTGATCTACAATCGTCACTTACAGCTCGGCATCTTTCCGTTCCGGAGGTTTGTCCTCTGATCCCATATTTGCGCGTCACCGCTCACACTACTCCCGCCAACAGGGCGGGGATGCCTGCGGCTGCTAAATGACCGTCTCGGTCGTGATGCCCACCTACAACGCGGAGACCTTTCTCCACGATGCCATCACCAGCGTTCTCCGTCAGACCCGGAGCGACTTCGAGTTCATCGTGGTCGATGACGGCTCAACCGACGGGTCACTCGCCATCGTGCAGTCTCACGCGCAGAACGATCCCCGCATCAAAGTATTCAGCCAGCCCAACGCCGGCACTGCAGCCACTCTCAATCGAGCCATAGACCTCGCCTCTTCGGACTGGGTCTTCATCATGCATGCGGATGACGTCATGCACGCGAACCGTCTCGAACGACAATTGGCCTTCCTCGATGTGCACCCTGAGTTGGCCGTCGCCAGCAGCCTGGTTAATCACATCGACGAGAAGGGAAGAGTGATCGGACAGGACAACTCCTTCTTGTTCACTCACGAGGAGATTGAAGAAAAAATTCAACTCAACAAGCTGATCGGTTTCAATCATCCGGCCGTCGTACTTCGCAGGAGCGTGATACAAGCTGCAGGAGGATATCGTCAGGAGTTTTGGCCCGCCGAGGACATTGATCTCTGGAACCGCCTCGCAGAACAGGGACATAAGATCCTCGTCCAGCCCGAGATCCTTCTCGATTACCGTATCCATGGCGGCTCGGCTTCTATCTCTCGTGCGCACCTTACTCGAAAAAAGTCCGCTGGCTAAGAGAATGTATGCTGCGTCGCAGAAGAAGCGAGCCCGAACTCACCTGGGAACAGTTCCTCGCGTTCCGGCGACAAACTTCCCTTCACCAGCGAATCAACGAGGAGAGAGTCGACTTCTCACAGATCTTCTACAAAGCAGCGGTTGGCCACTTCGCTGGCCGACGGTATATCCACACCGTCGGCAATGCAACTCTCGCTGTCCTCCTTCGACCCCGATACATCCTCTCCGAGATGATCACCAAGTCGAAGTGGCGAATGAAGAGCCTCAAGAACAAACGCAAGTAGCCCCTCTGGCCCTCCGCCACTCGCGCGAGAAGCAGAACCCGAACCTACTTCCCGTCCTCTGTCCCTCGGATAAACGCCGCTACATCCGCATGAAACTGCTTCAACACATCCTCGTTCACATAGACCATGTGCCCGCTCTGATAGTAGTGATAGCTGATATTCGCCTGCAGTTTCTGCGGGATCTGCAGATGATGCATCTCGAACTTGCCCTCAAAATACGGCGTCGCCAGGTCGAAGTAGCCGCCCGCCAGCATCACCTTCATCTTCGGATTCGACTTCATCGTGTACGCCAGGTCCGGCATCACGTTCGTCCCTCCCTCCTGCTGATTCGCCGGCGGACCACCCGGAGCCTGATGCCGCAGATCCCACGTAAAGTCCGGATCCCCATAGGCCCCCGGCTTATACGTCTGATTCTCGCCATACTTCAGCTCCGTCCGCATGTATTGATTCAGCGCCGCCGTATACGCCGACGAGATCGCATTGCTCTGCGGGTCATACTCCGCATCCGCGCTCAACGGATCGATGTCAGGCCCCTTATACCGCGTATCCAGCCGCCCCGTCGTCGTCTCGTCATCCAACTGCAGCTGCTTGCTGAACGCCGCACCCGTCACGCGAAGATTCGCACGCATCAGGTACGTCACCGGCAACCCGGTATATTGATGCAGCTTCTCCGCCACCGCCTGCTTCCTTGCCTCCGGCAGCTCAGACCCCTGCAGCAGCGCGCTCATGTAATCACCGATCGCATACTGCTCCACCTCGGCCAGAAACGGCTCCAGTGCCGCAGGCTGCGTCGGCAGTTTGTGATGATAGAACGCGCTCGCCGCAAAAGTAGGCAGTCCCAGCGCATAAGCCTGGTCCACACCAGGATTCCACTTCGGCCCATCGATGCTGTTATCGAAGCTCAAAATCTGCGACAGCAGAACAATCCCGTTCAGATCCACATTCTGCAAAGCGGCTGAAAGCACCGCACTGCGCGGCGTCCCATAGCTCTCGCCAAAAAGATACTTCGGTGAGTTCCATCGGTTGTACTTCGTCAAAAATCTCCGAATGAACCGGTCGAACGCATGCGCATCCTGATCCACACCCCAGAACGCCTTCTCTTTCTCCTTGCCCATAATCCGGCTGAACCCGGTCCCCGGCGCATCGATAAACACCACATCGCTCACGTCCAGCAGGCTGTTCTCGTTGTTGACGATCTTGTAAGGGGCTCCTCATCATGCTGCGCGTCGGTCGTCACCACACGCCTCGGCCCAAACGACCCCATATGCAGCCACATCGTCGCCGACCCCGGTCCGCCGTTGTACAAAAACGTCACCGGCCGCCCAGCAGGCGCATCCTTCTTGAAGTACGCCACATAAAACATCCGCGCCGTCGCAGGAGCCTCGTCCGGCTTCTCGGGATCAGGCGCCTTCTCTCCCGTATCCGGCAGCATCTTCCCATCCAGCCCCAGCATCGCGTCCTGAGAATCACTTGACCCCACCGTCAGCGTCCCCGCCACTGCACGGTAAGCGATCGCCTGCCCACCCACCGTCACCGATCCATCCGTCGTCGAGTCCGATGGTGGCTCCGCCGGCTCTACCACTGGCGTCCCCGTCACCACCAGCTTCTGTTCCTTCTTCTTGTCGCTCTCTTTCTTCTCCTGCGGTCCGGCCCCCATCGCGATAGCAGCAGACGCAAACAACACGCCACAAGACACACCGATCCGCACCAGCTTCCTCGACATCCTCACACTCTCCAAAAGGACAAATTTCCAGTGTGAGAAGTATATCCGCAAAAAATTTCGCAACCACTAATGCACTCTCAATTGCGTTTATGCGTTCGGCCAGCTACCGCAGCGCATACGCTCGGCACTCCTCCCTGCCGGGCATAGTCGTCCCTCACGAAACACCCACCCCCAGGCAACGGTGTTCACCAGCGAACAAGATTTCCGTTTTCGGACAAGTTCGGCTCCGAAAACGGCCGACCGTCACCCGTATCGCACAAAACACAGTGCTTGCATCACAGACTCTTTGGCTCGAATCAGTCTTTCTTCTGTTGCCGGGTGCCCCATATCTCGATTTTGAGATGTGGGCATTCGCGCAGAGCGCGAACCGCTTTAACTCATCAGCCACGCCACTACCGTAGCCAACCAACTCCGTCCTCGATACTGCCAAAACCCTGTCAAGCCCCAAAACCGCAAATCCCCGCGTCAATCCAGCACTTTCGCGTGGCATATTAGTTATCCCTAAACAGATATACTGAAATCAGAGAATTCAAAAGCCAAAACCAGACAGACAAAAGAGATTAGACACAATCTAACTCCTTTATTTGTAATATTTTGCAGGCAACTCAACTGGAATCAATATTTTAGCCACGCAACGTCCCTCCAAACCGCTGAAACAAAACAACTTCCGTGCAAGATACCCAGGGGGAGGGGAGGGTCAAGTCCACAGCGGAAAGGGCCATGCGACCATTGAAATCATGCCTAGAACAATAGAAGACCGGTCCCCGCGAGTAGTCGCGGCCCAGCCCCACGGACCAGCCGCAGCGATCACCCGCCGCGCCGCAGACCGCCTGCGAGCAGGACACCTCTGGGTCTACCGGTCAGACGTAGAGTCCCTAATCCCCCCATCGGAGCCACCGACCTCCAGCCCGGAGCCCTCATCACAGTGATGGACAGCCGTGGCATCCCCCTCGGAACCGGCCTCTACAGCGCCGCCTCGCAGATCGCAGTAAGAATCGTCTCGAACGAGGCCGCCCTGACCCGAACCGCCTACCTCGACCAAGTACGCGAACGAGTCCTCGCCGCCCTCGCCCTGCGAGACGAAGTTGCGCCCGAGTCCATGGAAGATGACGCCTGCCGACTCATCTTCTCCGAGGCCGACAACCTCCCCGGCATCGTCGCCGACCGCTACAACGACCTCGTCATCCTCCAACTCCTCACCCAGGGCACCGCGCAGGACGACATACGAAGCCTAATAACCGAAGTCGTCCGCGAACACCTCCGCCCCGACAACGGTGGCATCACCCTCTGGGAGCGCCCCGACCCAAAGATCCGCGAACTCGAGCAGCTCGCCCCGCCGACCCCAGGCCCCCTCCACACAAACACCACCGAATCGCCACAACTCACCACGATCTTCACCATCAACGGTCTTCGTTTTCACTTCGACGCAGGCTCCGGCCAGAAGACGGGTGCCTTCCTCGACCAGCGTCTCAACTACGCCGCAGCAGCAAGATACGCCAACGGCAACGCGCTCGACATCTGCACCTATCAAGGCGGCTTCGCCCTCCACATGGCCCAGAGCTGCCGCCACGTAACCGGAGTCGACGCCAGCCGCAGCGCCCTCGAAGTAGCCGATCGCAACCGGGAGCTCAACCCCGAACTTCCAGCAAAGGTCGAGTGGATCGAAGCCGACGCCTTCGAGCTGCTCCGCGAGTACGAATCCACCGGCCAACAATACGACACCATCGTGCTCGATCCGCCCGCCTTCGCCAAGTCGAAGCGCGCTGCCGAAGGCGCCATGCGCGGCTACAAGGAGCTCAACCTCCGCGCCGTGAAGATGCTCCGCCCCGGCGGAACCCTCATCACCTGCTCCTGCTCCCACCACGTCCCCCTGCAGGAGTTCACCGAGGTCGTCTCCTCCGCCGCCTCCGACGCAGGCCGACGAGTCCAGCTCCTCGAGACCCGCGGCGCCGCCCCCGACCACCCCGCCATCCTGACCCTTCCCGAGACCAGCTATCTCAAGTGCCTCATCTGCCGGGTGGGGTGACATCGGAAGAGATCCACAAAAGGTCCTCCCTCAGATTGCAGTCCGAAAGACGCCATATCGACGGAGAGGAATTTAAGATCAGGCAAACGAAGACCTCCAATCAATGACAGCGAGACCGCACGTGGAGAAGGTTGATGTCGTAGTACTCGGCGCTGGTGCGGCGGGAATGATGTGTGCCATCGAAGCCGGGAAGCGCGGACGCAAAGTGGCCCTGCTTGATCACGCCGAGCGCGTTGGAAAAAAGATCCTGATCTCAGGCGGTGGCCGCTGCAACTTCACCAACATTCACTGCCGCTCAGAGAACTTTCTTTCAGAAAATCCCCACTTTGCAAAGTCCGCACTCGCCCGCTTCACACCTTCAGACATGATCGCCATGGTCGAAAGACACGGCATCCGCTACCACGAGAAGACGCTTGGACAACTTTTCTGCGACCGTTCCGCCCACGACATCGTCGCAATGCTGGAACGCGAATGCACAGAGGCGAGCGTTCGCATAATCCTCGGCGCGAAAGCAATCTCCGTCCATCGCAAAGACTACCTCGAAGTTCAAACATCGGATGTAATACTTCGATCCGAGTCCGTAGTCATCGCCACCGGTGGCCTTTCAATTCCCAAGATGGGCGCAACCGCACTCGGCTATAGTCTGGCCGAACAGTTTGGCCTACGCGTCGTTGCGTGCAGGCCGGGCCTGGTTCCCCTCGCCCTCAGCCCCGAGGATCGCGAGCAATGGTGCGACCTGGCAGGTGTCTCGGCTGAGGTCGTGAGTATGGCGGGAACACGCCCTCGACGAGGTGACTTCCGCGAGAAGATGCTGATTACGCACCGCGGACTCAGCGGTCCAGCGATTTTGCAGACATCGTCTTATTGGCAACCGGGCGAGGCCATCACAATAGACCTCGCACCCGACTCAAATGTCCTGGCCGCGTTGCTGTCCAGAAATGCACGAAGAGATGCCACCGCAGCGACGAACGCCATACGCGCGGTCTTGCCGGCTCGTATGGCAGAGCGATGGGTTGCGCTCTACCAACCGGCCGACTGGACCAACGCATCTTTAGCGAGAATGGAACAGCATTTACACGAGTGGTGTCTTACGCCGGCAGGAACCGAAGGCTACGCCAAAGCCGAGGTCACAGTGGGGGCGTTGACACCGCAGAACTGGACGCGAAGACGATGCAGAGTCGTAAGGTAGCAGGTCTCTATTTTATTGGTGAGGTCGTCGACGTAACAGGATGGCTGGGAGGATACAACTTCCAGTGGGCGTGGGCCTCCGGAGTGAGTGCAGGACAGTCGGCTTAAGCACTCGCAGCATCCAAGGCCGGCGATTTACTGAACGATCAGTGTGAGATTGACACTTCGCGTCAAGCCAGCGCTCGTCGCTCCCGCAACTACGGTGTAAGTTCCCGCCGTTGTCACGGGGCCCGACGGCGCGCCTGGATTCGATCCACTCGTCAAAGGAATCTCCCGTCCCGCACCGCAGCCGCTCGCAACGAGCAGCAAACAGAGCAAAGCAAAACCGGCCACGTTTGAGCGGCGCGCTGGCCGCAGCACCAGCAACACGAACGGGAACAAAGTCGCAAACAAAAGTGTGCTCGGGCGACTAGTCGAAGATCGGCCCGATGAAGACGCCGCAGCAACCCCCGTCAACACCGTCACGGAGACTGTAGTCGTACTGCCAAGCGGAATGCTTGAGGGGGTGACGTTACAGGTTGAGTTAGCAGGAATCCCCGTGCAGGTGAAAGTTACCGTGCCAGAAACATTTGACGACGAACTGAGCAGCAACGGAAAAACAGCGTTCTGACCACTCGTAATACTAATGCTGGTAATCCCATTCGTGGTGAGTGTGAAATCAACACCCGGCCCGGTAAGTGAAAGTTTCTGAGGGGAATTGCCCGCGCTATCTGTCACGGTAAGCGATCCGGAACGCGGCCCACCTACGGTCGGCGCAAAAGCAACCTGCAACACGCACGCTGTATTAGCCGCAACGCTAGCACCGCAAGTGCTGCTATTGGGCAGAATCACATAGTCTCCCGTAAGCGAAATTCCTTGTATCGAGAGCGGCACATCCACGTTGTTCGTTAGCGTGACAGTCTGCGGAGCAGACTGAAGACCAACACCGGTAGCGGGAAACGCTACCGTCGAAAAGGGAGCCAGGGACACGCCAGGCGGCGCAACGCCGATACCGTTTAGCGCGACGGTCTGAGTTCTGTATTGATCCGATACTGAAAGCACACCACTGAGCGGTCCGATGTTCTTCGGCGCAAAACTTACATTCATCGAACACGTTGAATGCGGATTCAGCGAGTTGCCGCAGGCATTGACTACCGTAAAGTCTCCACTCGTAATCTGTGCAGCAATCAGGGTCAGCGGCAGATCGCCCGTATTGGACAGGGTGATCTGTTGTGCAGGACTTGCACTATCGATCTGCTGTACGCCAAAAGCCAATGACAGTGGCGAGAGCGCGTCTGTCGCAGGAGATGTCCCAACTCCAATCAGCGAGGCGGTCTGCGTTCCCACATCATCGGTCACGGTTAAGGTTCCGCTTCGCGTTCCGGAGGCCGTAGGCGTAAAGGCGATACCGACTGTGCATCCACCTGGTCCAAGGCTGGGACCGCAGGTGTTGACCGTGATTCTGTAGTCTCCGCCGGTTATGATCGTCCCCTGCAAGCCCACAGCGGCATTACTCGTATTGGAGATTGTAATGTTCTGGACCGGACTGGTTGCATTGAGAGGTGTTGAAGGAAAAGTGAGCACAACGGGATCGAGGACAATAGCCGCCGCGGCCAATCCAGTACCCGATAGTGTCACGGTCGCCTGCCCGCCGGCAACATTGCCGTAGACAGTGAGGATACCGCTACGACTCCCCGTTGCAGTTGGCAGAAAACGTACCTGAATCGCGCATGTAAGGTTGATAGCAATAGGCGCTCCCTTACAGTTATCAGTCTCATTGAAATCGACCGGGACTGCCACCTGGCTGACCGTAAGCGGGGCAAGCCCTGTATTTGTAACTGTAATAGTCTGCGTCGCACTCGCTGTACCGATCGACTGCGCGTGGTAGGTAGGCGAAGGAGGATTGAGGCTGATTGTCGGCTGCGCAGCGGTAGCTGCCGTAACCAGGGGAATCTGCCATAATCCGCGACCATAAGTTGCAGCGCGCAACTCACCGGTGCGGCCATCACCCGTTGCCATGGCTGGCGCAGCCGCGAGTTCGACTACAGGGGCATTCGGCAAATTAGTACCGTAAACGCTCCAACAATTAGCAGTGGTACAAGTGGTAACCTCTGTCGTGACATACACCCCCGTGTCCATCGCGACATAAAGAGTATTGGCATCGTTGGGATCGACGACGACGCTGTTCGCCGGGGCATCAGGAAGGTTGCTGCTGATGTTGCTCCAATGAGCACCGGCATCGATGGAGCGATAGAGATGCGCTGCGTTGATTCCATTTCCTGCAAACCCCATCACCGTCGCATAAATGGTGTTCCCAGTCGCGTCATGAGGATCCGCTGCGAGGGAGGAGAGATCGAAGCCCCTGAGTTGAAGCTTGTCCCTTGCCCATTTGTGACAGGTGAAGTTGCAAGATCGGTCCAGGTCGTTGTGCTGTTTGCGGTCCCCGCCGTGGTGATGGAGTAAAGATGGCCTCCAGCGCTCCCACCCCCATCAAGTCTTCCCGCCATTCCGGCGTAGAGAACCGGCGAACCTGCATCCTGCGCAGCCGATGCGTTACTTATGAGGCCACCTGCAGCTAGAGATCGCAGAACCGGATTTGAACTAGCGCAGGATGTGCCCTGAGGGCCGGCCAGAAAGCTGCTTAGCGCGTTCGACGACGACCACAAGGACCCATCACCCGCCGGTCCACTTCACACCCGGCAAGTCCCGACGAGAATATTGGACGGAAGAGCGGGATCGAGCAGCCAGGGAGCATCGATGAGGGAGTCATCTTCATCGACCTGCGCAGGCCCAATCGTCGGCGTCCCCATAAAGTCCGCGGACGTGCAGGCCGCACCTTTGGAACACTGACGGATACTCACCCCGGCGGCAGTGGAGACGTACCACAGCAATGGATTTGTCTGGTCGATTCCGACCGTGCCGCCTTCGCCCGTAGAAAGCTGCGGCCACGAGCTTGAACTCAGAGATGCAGTTGCTGCGGTGCCATTCGCCCCAAGACCGACAAGCAGCGCCCCGGCGTCCGACGGATGCTGTGCGAAGCTTATGACCTCTGCCAGTGAACCGAGGCCGCCGTTGAGGTTTTGAAAGTGAGTCGCGTCATCGGCGGAGCATGGAGGTAACTGCTCGTTTACACCGTCGGTCGACCGCCATAGGCCTCCATCGTTGCCAAGATAAATCAGTGGCTGGGAGGCCGTCGCCAACGTGGCAATCGCATGCTGAGCGGGCGCGACCTGCGCGGGAGCGGCACATCCATTTACCGCATTGGTCGAGTTGCGCAACACGCACCCTGCAGCAAGAGAGCAGCGATAAAGATCGGTCGTCCCGGCATACAAAATCGTGTCCTGGGTCGAGCCGCTCGGTCCCGATGGCGTAGCCGCAAGCGCAAGATTATAGTCTGCCTGGGGTATGACGTTGCTGCCATTGCCGATCTCCAGCGCGCCCGATGGCAACTGTTTGCCGAAGGTAACAATGCCGCTTCCGCAGCTCCCTCCGGATAGACCACACACATCCTGCCACAGACCTTGATCGAGATTATTCTTATCGACCGTCAGCGCAAACGTATCGCCAGTGTCAGGCTGTACAGCCAAAGCCCCGCAAAAGATCGGGCACGATGTGCTTCCTATCGAGTTTGGATCTACTGGACAGGCCGCTGTGGAGAGCCCCTGCCCAGGTTGGTTCGCAAGACGCGTCCACGTCACACCATCTGCTGACTCATAGTATCCGTGATAGCGAACCGCGGCGTAGAAGCGCTGACGAATGGGGTTCCAGACAACCGCTGTCGCCGCTCTACCACCGAGATCTCCGTTAGAAGGTAGCGGCGTCTGTACGGTTTGGCTGCCGTCCATGATGGTTGACATCTGCCAGGTGACACCGGCGTCGATCGAGTAGTAAAGGCCCATCACGCTGTTAGTCGTATCCGGCGCGTTGACGAGAACACCCTCGGCCGCCTGCGAGACCGCTGCTACGACAGTACCCGGAGTCGTTGAACTCCACGCAAAACCTGCAAAACCAAGTCCACTGAAAAGGTGATTACCTGCCACGCCATCCTGCGAGTTTTGAATGAGCGTCCACGTCACCCCGTTATCGGCGGATCGCAGCAGCCCGCTACCGTAAAAGGAATCGGATGCGTCGTTAGAATCCCCAGTCCCGGCCAGGATCACGCCGGCTTGAACACTGATTGCGCCGATACTGAGCGATGGGATGGCTGCAGTTCCGGCGTTCGCGCTGAACACCGGCAGCGTATCGGTAAGAGGGATGAACGTAACGCTGGCAGATGGTCCGGCCGCATTGCTCGACTTCCAAACTCCGCCGCCGGTCGTCCCAAGATAAACCGTATTTCCGGTTGGATCGGCCGGATCGATCGCAATCGCGGTAACGCGGCCCGTCACGTTGCCATAGGCGATGCTGGCGACCTGATTTGGCCCCACTGCCTGCCACGGCGCACTTAGACTCGATAGTTGAGGCAAAGCCGCTTGCTGCATCAGCATCCCTGCATGCTTCTGACGAGCGACATCCATGGCTTGCGCAGCCGGCACAGCTCCCGCAAGAGTACGGCCGCCGAGAAATCGACGCGACCGAACCATGTGCGAAGAGATGGAATACGCCGACGGAACAGTGCCTTCGGGCTTCGCAGTTGCTGGTGTAGGGTACAACTGGCCAAAGACGAGAATAGGCGCAGTAAACGTGAGAAAAAGAACAATCGTATAAAAAAAGCGACTCACACAGTGGCGGAGATGATGCGCGAGACGCTCGTGTTGTGAGGATACGACTAGGCCCATAGCGTGTGATCCGCAACTTAAAGACAGCTAACAATGATGCTGCAAGCTGACATAGGATGAGTCAACGCTAGAGCAGGAGAAGTACGACAGACTGTGCCAGAACGGGATGAGAAATCTCTCATCAACGTTTTGACTCTCAGAAATTACGGGGCTCTCTGGCCACCTCTTCAAAGTCTTCCTCAGCGAGCGATGTAGCAGGAATCGACAACATCCGCCTTTTCTCGAATCTACCATCAGCCGCAACAACGCCACAATCTCATCATAGTTGTAGGCTTACTAGTCGAGGACAAGAAACAAATATCGGCCGCCGATGTGGCAATGAAGGACGCGGTTTGCCGAGAAGATAGACCCCTCTGAACGCCTAAAACGCCAGCGAACTTTACTGAGGCAGGACTTCCATCTGCCGAATGTATTCTTTGGAATCGAACTTCTTGCCCGTCGACGCACCGGACATATATCTAATCTTGCCGAAGATGGGCCGCGTGCCCCAGGCGCGATCGAACTTTCCCAGGACCGCCCACGCAATACCGGCGTATCCGTTCGGGTCGCGGCCGTCCAGAAAATACTTGTCGTTGAGATAGATCGAGTACTTCATCGCCGTCGCAACGTCGGGTGTCCACTCCAGAATCTTCTTTGCCCAGTACATCCGCAGGTAGTTATGCATCCAGCCATATCGAACCATTTGGATCTGGGCAGCATTCCAAAGATCGTCAAAAGTGTGCGCATTCTCCAACTGATGAAGCGTGTACAAATGTTCGCGTTCGTCGCGAGCGTGTTCGGCGATAGTCGTCTTCGCCCAGCTCTCAGCGCAGTCAGGTGAGTCATAGTTTGCCGTGTAGCGCACGAAGTTGACAGCAAGTTCGCGCCAGGCGATCAGTTCGTTGAAGTAGCTGTCGCGCGCAGAGTGCAACTTGGGATTCGCCTTCGCAGCCGCATCCACGGCGAGAGCAATCGTGATTGGACCTATATGCCCATAATGTAGGTATGGCGACATGCAAGAAGTGCCATCGGTCTCCGGATGATTACGCTGTATGTCGTAGTCTTCCAAGAGTTTTCCTATAAAAAACTTGAGACGCCGGAGCGCGGCATGAGTTCCCCGTGCCACGCTTCAACCGGAAGAACGCTACGGTCGAGTTCCTTCCAATCGCGCGTCATATCCTCATGGACGGAATCGGCATGAAACCCCCGAGGCCGCTTCCATGCATGCTCAGCGCGGACATTTTCGTAGGGATGCAGAAATTCGGGCAGAAGACGATACAGGCGCGGACGAATCGTATAAGCACCGTACTGAGCCTTTTCTATAAGCTTCGAAGGAACGACTACATCCGTATCGACTGTCCAGAACGGAATCTTGATCTTCGATGCCAATTTTTTACGCCACTGTTCTGGCACCCGCATGGGATTTTCATCCCCAACCAAAAACACTGCATGCACGTCAGCTAACAACTGTTGGTGCGATTCGCGAGGAGCCCGACGCATCACAAACGTAATATTTCGACTCGCAAGATCGGCCTCGATATCCGGCAGACCCTGATTGAGAAAAACATAGTGACGCAGATTCGCGTGGGGAAAGTTAGAGATCCCCGCAAAATAGACTACAAGCGGAAGGCCAAGCAGGTTAGCCACTTTAGCGGCAAGATCAACCGCATGATTGTCGATACCGCGCTGAGCCCTTTGCATCCAGTAGACAACGCACCTTCCCTCCGGATCTGGCGCTCCATCCCGCCTCACTGTCACGCGGGAATCTTTCGACCAGCTCAGCAATTCTTCCGACAGGGCAGATCGCGGAAAGAGCATAATTCGAGTGTACGAGGTGCCGCAACACAAGTTCGACGCAATAAAAAATGCGGCCCGAAGGCCGCATCCCTGTGAAAACAATCTGCACTACCAAAGGCCCCATGCGCGGCTGATGTAGTCGCTCATAGTCATTGTGATCAAGACTAAAAACGTGAAAAACCCTGCAGCAACCGTCAACTTGATCAGATTCGACTGATATTTGACATGCATGAAAAACAGAATGACTACAACAGCCTTGAAGCTTGCAATAGCCAGCGCGACGACTGGATTGAAGATACCCAGATCAATATAGGCTGCGCCCACTGTAATCCCGGTAAAGACCAGCAACGTTGCAAAAACGATTCCATACGTCACCGGCGTAATGATGTGATGATCGGCATGCTCCGGATTGATGACATTCGACGGATCGTGATATTCGGACATAGTCTTCTCCTTCCAGGCCAAAACGGCAACTACAGCTGCGGCTAGGAGCCGGGGTGTCTGTTGATGAGATAAAGCAAGGGAAACAGGAAGAGCCAGACGATATCCACGAAGTGCCAATACAATCCGAAGTTCTCGATAGGAGCAACATACCCTGAAGAGAACTCTCCTCTATTGGCGCGCCATGTAAGCCAGAACAAGAGTCCAACTCCCAAAATCATGTGGAACGCATGCATTCCGGTCATCGCAAAATAGAGGAAGAAGAATACCTGCGTCTTCTGCGCCATATCAGGTGCAAGCGGCTTCTCCTTCAACCCATAAGCCTGCGGATTGACGAACTCGGACACATCAAAGTGCGCGCCTGGAATGTGATGCTTCTCCCATTTCTCGTGATACTCGACCGCTTTGATCCCGAGGAAGGCGACTCCAAAGAACGTTGTGAGCACGAGAAAAAGGACAAGCAGACCCTTCTTCTGCACCTCCGCAGCCCACACCCCAAGTGCCATGAAGAATCCAGAGGTGATCAGAATGGCGGTGTTGGCAGCGCCCAAAGGGATACTGAGCTGATTGGAAGATACGACGAACGCATCGTGATACCAGTTGCGGTACAGCAGGTAGGCGAAGAAGAGGCCGCCAAAGAACATAATTTCAGTCAGGAGGAACAACCACATGCCAAACGTGGCAGCCTCGCGCTGCTGCTCTTTCGTTTCAAAGTGATGGCGGTGCTGCGGAAGAACGACGTGTTCGTGTTCCGCCGCAACTGCGGTCTCGTGCGTGTGTGGATGCGTAGCTACGATCGTGTTATCCAACGGTCGTCACCTCTTGTGCAGTCTTGTGTGCGAGCCACTCGTAGTCATAAGCTTCATGATCCACGACCGGCGTCTCAATAAAGTTTTCGGTCAGCGGCGGCGATTGAATCTGCCATTCGAGTCCGGTAGCCTGCCACGGGTTATTGCCTGCAATAGCGCCGTACTTCAGCGACCACCCCAGATAAAGCAGCGGCAGCATGTAGCCGACGCCAAGTACCGTGGCACCCGCTGTCGACAGAACGTTCAGCACCTGGAACTCCGGCGGATAGGCGTGGTACCGTCGCGGCATACCCAGATAACCAAGAATGAACTGCGGCAGGAAAGTCAGGTTGAATCCGATGAAGGTCGTAACCGCTGCAAGCTTGGAGAGCGACTCAGGATACATACGCCCGGTCATCTTCGGCCACCAGAAGTGGATGCCCGCGAGAAACGCCATCAGCATTCCGCCCACCATCACAAAGTGAAAGTGAGCAACGATGAAGTACGTCTCCGTCAGGTGGATGTCCATACCCAGGGCGCCTAGAAAGACTCCCGTCATGCCACCGATCGTAAACAGTCCCAGGAACCCAAAGGCGTAAAGCATCGGGGTCTCGAACGTGATCGAACCTTTCTGCAAGGTAAATGCCCAGTTGAAGATCTTGATTGCCGAAGGGACCGCCACAAGCATCGTCAACAGCGAGAACACCAGCGCCGAGTAGTTGGAGACGCCCATGATGAACATGTGGTGAGCCCAGACAAAGAACCCAAACAGAGCAATCGCTACGGACGAGAACGCAACCGCCGTATAACCGAACACTCGCTTGCGGCTAAACGTGCTGATGACTTCAGAGATGACTCCCATGCCAGGAAGAATCATGATGTATACAGCAGGATGCGAGTAGAACCAGAAGAGGTGTTGGAACAGCAGCGGATCGCCACCTTTGGTTGGATCGAAGACTCCAATTCCAACCAGTCTCTCGAGCGCCACAAGAACCAGAGTAATCGCCAGCACAGGAGTGCCAAGCACCATCAGGATTGACGCGGCGTAGTGCGACCAGACAAACAGCGGCATCCGGAACCAGGTCATTCCCGGCGCCCGCATACGGTGGATGGTTACGATAAAGTTCAGCCCCGTGAAGATCGACGAAAATCCGAGAATGAAGACGCCCGTCGCAGCCGTGACCACATGGGTATTCAGGTAGTGCGTGGAGAGGGGCGTGGTGAAGGTCCAGCCAGTGTCTACGCCGCCCAGCACCATAGCTCCAAGAACGACGAGACCGCCAAGCCAGTAAAGATACCAGCTCAACAGATTAACTTTGGGAAAGGCGAGATCTTTCGCGCCCAACATGATCGGAATCAGGAAGTTCCCCAGGGTCGCCGGAACGGATGGAACCAGAAAGAGGAAGATCATCACGATACCGTGCATCGAGAAGAACTTGTTGTACGTGTCTGAAGCGACAAGATCTGGTTGGGGCGTCAGCAGTTCAAGCCTGATCAGACCTGCAAATGCACCCCCGATGAAAAAGAAGAAGGTGATCGAGATCAGATACAGCATCGCAATGCGCTTGTGGTCGCCAGTGAACAGCCAGCTGAGCAGCCCGTCCTCGTTGTTCAGATAATTGCGCTTTGGAATCGTGGCCGTCCTCTGGTCCGGCAGGTTGACGATCGTGTAACTCGTTGCACTCATGGCTTCACCACCCCTGGCGTTGTCGGCGCCGCTTGGTTCGACTGTGACGTGGTCAGCGTCTGCTGGACACGATAGTTGCTCTGCATAGCTTTGATGTACTCGACCAGATCGATCAATCCGTCTTCGCTGATCTGCCCCTGGTAGGTCGGCATGATCGGGGCGTATCCAGCGGTGATATGCTGCGAAGGATTGAGGATCGCATCACGCAGGTAAGCATCATTGACCAGCACCTGTGACCCGCTGGTTAGTTGCAACTTCGAGCCGTAAACACCTGCGAGATTCGGTCCGCGAGCAGCGGCACTCCCCGAATGGCATGCGTTGCAGCCCATACTGGCGAAGAGCCTCTCGCCATTCTGAGCCAACGACATGCCACTAGTGGACTCCTGCGTCCACTTATCGTAGTCATCAGGGCTTAGCACGGTAACTTCGCCAATCATTGCGGAGTGATTCGTCCCGCAATACTGCGTGCAGAAGATATGGTAGGTTCCTGGAGTCGTCGCCTGAAACCAAACCGTGGAGTAGCGTCCCGGAATCACCTCGCGCTTCACGCGAAAATCAGGAATGGAAAAGCTGTGAAACACGTCCTGCGAGATCATCGTCAACTGCACAGGACGGCCAGTCGGCACATGCAGCGCATTGATCTCGTGCTGCCCGCCCGGATGCTCTGCCTTCCACATCCACTGCTTGCCCACCACGTAGATGTTCATAGCGTTGGTCGGGGGTTGTAGATGCGGAAATACAGCAGCGCACCCCAAACAAACACAATCAGGAAGAGAGCGAGAGGGATGATGGTCCAGGTCGCCTCAAGCAGGGTCGAGCCTTCTACTTGGATCGCCTCCGGATGCCTCTCCTTGCGGTAGCGGATCGAGAAACCGAAGACAAGGAAACCCACCAACGTCAGGCCGACGACCGTGATCAACAGCAGGAAGAAGTAGAGCGCGTCAGCGTAGGGCGCGATGGTCGACGCCTCGCGCGGAAACAGCGCCGAAGCGTTAAGCCACTTCACCAAAAATTGCCACAGGACTGGACTGATATGCATCGTTACCCTTTATCCGTTCTCTTTCTTAGTCAGGTCGTGTTCGCGCGCTGGGTTGACATCTCGTCGAAACATCAAAAACATAAAGCCACCTAGACCCGCCACGGTCACCATGCCGCCAAACTGCACCACTCGCGCAATGATCAGCGAGTGCTTATTCGTCTGCGGATCGTAGTGATAGCAGTAGGTCAAAATGTTCGCCACGGGTGAACCAATCTTGTTGCCCGAAGCATCGATCAGCCCCAGCAGCATGTCCTTCGGCGAGTACTCCACTCCCAGGTAGTACTGAGCCAGCTTTCCGTCCGTCGTAACAATCTCGATTGAACTGGCGTGAGCGAACTGCGTCAGCTTTCCATCGGGCCCGGGAACCTTGACATATCCAAAACCAACCGCATTCGTCACCGCATCAATCGCCGGTCGCTGCCCCGTTAGGAAGTGCCAGCCCGAAGCAGTCTCCGGGCGCCCATAACGCTTCACATAGAAGGCCTTTTTTGCCGCCGCAGTCTCCGGAGTCTCACTCGGGTCGATGCTGATAATGACCACATCGAAGTCTTTCCCGGGTGTCAGCTTGACCATCTCCATCGCACCGGTCAGTCCGTCCAGCTCCTCAGAGCACAGCATCGGGCAGTTGTAGTAAACCAACGAAAGAATCGCGGGATGCTTCCCAAAGTAATCACCCAGCTTTACAGTCTTCCCGGTGTCGTCCACAAAGGACGCGTCCAGAGGAAGCTGCTGATTCAAATGCTGTGAAACTCCAACCTTCTGCAGCACCTGCGGCAACTGGTCGCCGGCGTTATCACCACTCTGCTTATCGCCATAACTTGAGACTTGCGCCGACAACGGAGCGCCCAGCAGTGCGAAACAAAGTATTGCCGCCTGCCATCCACCTCGGATTGTCCGCCCGTATCTCATATCTCTTCTCTATGATAAATCTGCTTGAGCAAATTCATTACTTTGCTGGAGCAAGCTCTGCCTGCGTTGCTGCTTCAGCTTTGCCGTATGTCATCTTTTGCTCCCGTGCTTCGATAACCTCAAGCTCATATCCAGTCCGGGCAAATCCGGAGGTCAAAGGAGCCGAGACCACTGGCTTCTCATCTCCGGCCATCTCGACGGTTGCCGCTGCCGCCTGAGGGTTGACCGGGAGACCGCGCTGCGCGATCAACTCCATTGCACGAGAGATCGGAATCCGAATCGACCCATTCTCGGCAGGAGTAACGCTGTAGTAGTTAAGCAGGAGATCCTCGCGGGCATGCATGTCCGCCGTCGCCTGATTGCCGTCATCAATATCCAGACGAGGCTCCGGGAAACTCGACGTCATCTGCTGGAACTCTCTCTGCTGCATCTCCGGGTTGCTGGCCAGATCCTGCCGCTTGCCGTTGGTGGTCTCGGCACCTGCAAACGCTGACAACTTGTTCCACCTGGTCGTCGGCCCGTCAGATTTTTCAATCGCCGAGTTGATGACCTTACCCATCACAAAGCAGAAGAGGAAGAAGACCAACACGGACCCAAACAGGCCAGCCAGAAATACAGCCACTCCGCCAGCATTGACGTCCGTCGTTTCATATCCCGGAGAATCCGCGTCAGGGACATGAGCGTCGTGTGCTCCCGGTGTTTGGTGCATCTCGTGATCGTTAGTGGGCATGTTCAGGCTCCAACATCTCTTCAACGTGAGGATCGTTCACATTGAGCAGAGGACGTGCTTGCAGTTGCGTCATGTAATAAGCAGCCCATAGCGAAATAACGGCCACGGGAACAGTGATGTACGCGAGAATTCCAACGTTGCCCGCGAGATGCAGATTGCCTGCAGCATCGGCAAAGTTCGGCTCAATCAGCCAGAACATATCCAGGCAGCGCGCGAAGATCATGAAGCAAGTCAGCCAGATCATCTTCTGCTTGTTCCGCTTCAGGTCCCGCGACAGCAGCAGGCAGAAGGAATCAGCCAGTGACAGATGAAGTCCGCCGAGCAGACATACCACCACCCGCCATGAATCCGGTTCAGATACCAGGGAATCTCGTCCGGCACATTGCCCGACCAGATGATCAGGAACTCGGCAAAGCAGAGATAGATGTTGAGCATCACGAACGCAAATGCCAGCTTGCCCAGATCATGCTGCTCGGTCGCCCTCAACATCGTCTTCATCGGCTCAAAGCGCGAAAGCAGAATCACCGAAAGAATGCCAAGCGCGAGGACAGCGTACCCTTGCCCTACCAGGAACTGCAGCCCCCAGATCGACGAGTACCAGGTGATGTCCAGTGACTTGATCCAGACAATCGCACCATCGGTCAGGAGAATGACGTAGATCAGAATTCCAATGCCGCTCAGGTTTTCGAACTTCACCCGCCAACGGTCAAAGCTCGGCTCGGTCCCACGCGCCGGATCTGCATCACGCTCCATCGACCACTTGTTGAGGAGGAAAGCAAACAGCAAGAGAATCGCGAAGATAAAAACCGTCTGAAAGATTGCAGCGCCAGGATTCAACATAGCGCGCTTCGCGTTCAACGTCATCGCCTGCTCAAGAGTTACCGCGTGATTTGACAACGCCTGAGCCACCGCTCCAGCCGTCGGAAACGCCGCCCACTGGTACAAATGCTTCCACAGGAAGATGATGGGTACGAACATAAGCCCCACCAGCCAGATCGTGCGCGTCATCGCCTCGAGCGGTCGTCGCAGCAACAGGCCCCACTTACCGCCGCTGACATACTGCAGCATCAACATCGCCAGCCCGCCACCCGCGAAGCTGAAGCAGATCATGTACCCCAACAGGTAGGCGCGAAGGATATGATTCTTTCCCTCATGGGTGAAGGCGAAGAAGATCGACAGAATCGTGGCGACCGCAAAAATGATCAGCGCACGCATCCGCCAGGCGGAGAGAATCTCCGGCGCAGCGAGCGACGCAGGCAGTACTCGCGGGCCGTGGTGGGAGTGGTCGTCCTGCCCGCCCGCTTCTCCGTTATGTTCGTGTCCAAATGACATGCGTTTCAAGCCTTCGTTCGGAAGCTTCCGAGGTTACTGCTTCGGTGCGGTTTGGCCGGCAGACGTCGCCGGAGGAACTGCGTTGGGTCGCGATGGTGCAGCAGAGGTCGTTCCAGCAGCCCCGGCTCCCGGGACGGGCAGCACATAAAGTCCATTGTCAGGTGTTCCCGTCACAGCAGTCGGCGGTAACACCCATTCATTAGCAAAGGAGCCTGGCAATCCCTCCCGTTCGGCAATACTTGCAAGCGGCTCAACATGAGCTCCCGATGCCACGTCCGCCTGCGTCGCCTTTTGGCTGAGCTGCAATGCCTTGATATAGGCGACAATCGCCCAACGGTCTGCAGGTGTGATCTGTGAGGAATAGTCGGGCATCGAACCATAGCCATTCGACATCACGTGGAAGAAATGCCCCAGCGGCGCGCTCTCGAGCCGAGCCGAATGGAAGCTGCCGGCCTTGGAGTACCCGCGCTGCACGATCATGCCGATACCATTTCCCACACGCGAGTGACACGGCGTGCAGTAGACGTTGTAACGCTCCTGCCCGCGCTCTAACACCTGGATCGTAGCCGGGAAGGGCATGCCATCTCCCTCTTTACCATTCACGAGCCCGGTATAAAAGTAGGCGTCTTCATGCAGCTGGTTCCGCGCAACCGTATTCTCGACCTGCGGACGCACGGAGCGGCCATCCGCATAAAAATCTGTCCCGCGCTGCGGAAAAAACTTTGGCTGATTATGCATATCCTGGCGGCAGCCCGTGACCACCAGCAGGGACAACGCTGCGGTGACGAGGCCAAGACGCCGGGATGTCAATCTCACTTGCGTATTAATGATCCACCTCCACCACGGAGACCGCAGGGAACTGCTCGAGGAACGTCCGTGTCTCTGCGAGCGAGAACTTGGGATCGACCCCTCGATGCACAGGAAAAACTTGTCGGTCGTCGCGCCGTTTCTAAAGTTCGGCGCGTTGAAGACCGGATGATAGAGCTGCGGCAAACCATTCAGTGCAATCATCCCGAGCGCCGCCGAGAACCCGGCGAATAGAATCGTCCACTCGTACGCTGGAATGATGAATGCTGGCCAGGAGAACAGCGGCCGACCGGCAATATTCAGCGGATAGGCCCAGACATTGATCCAGGTCTCCATCAGAAACGCCGTCGTCACTCCCATCAAGCCGCCAATCAGGCACACCAGCGGCACACGCGTCTTGTGGAAGTGCAGCGCCTCCGCAGCTTGTTCGACCGGGTACGGCGTATAGCACTCCATCCGGCGGTATCCCGCGCGGTGGGCTTCTTCTGTTGCATGCACTAACTCACCGGGCGTATTGAACTCGGCCAGTATTCCGTAGATTCCTTCGCGGGGCGGCATTAAGATTCCTCCTCACTAACTATCTCTGCGATCTGTCCGCCCGGCGTCACCTTGGTCTGTGGCAGCATCATCCGGATCTCGGACATCGGAATCATGGGCAGGAAGCGAACAAACAGAAAGAACAGGAACGTAAACAGACCCATCGTTCCCACGTAGATCATGTAGTCCCACTTCGTCGCACGATACGTACCCCAGCTCGAAGGCAGGTACTCGCGGTAGAGACTTGTCACAACAATGACGAAGCGCTCGAACCACATGCCCGTATTGACGATGAGCGAGAGGATAAAGAGGAACGTCACGTTGACCCGAAGCTTACGCGACCACAACGTCGTCAGCGGAATCGCGATATTGGTCAGGATCAGGATCCAGTACGCCCAGCCCATCGGCCCGAACATACGATTCCACATCATGAAGAACTCCCAGTGGCTGGCCGAAAACCACGCCATGAAGACCTCCATGCCGTACCCGTAGGCCACGATCGAACCCGTCGCCAGCATCACCTTCGCCATGTTGTCCAGATGGCGCAGCGTTACCAGGTCTTCCATGTGGTAAAACTTGCGGATCGGAATCGCCAGCGTCAGCACCATCGCAAAACCGGAATACACGGCGCCGGCAACAAAGTAAGGCGGGAAGATCGTCGTATGCCAGCCCGCCAGCGCCGCCACGGCGAAGTCGAAGCTGATGACCGTGTGCACCGAGAGCACCAGCGGCGTCGAAAGACCCGCCAGCAGCAGGGAAGCCGACTCATATCGGATCCAGTGCCGGGTCGAACCACGCCAACCCAGCGACAGCATCCCATAGAAATACTTCGCCGCCGGCATCGTCGCCCGGTCACGCAGCGTCCCGAAGTCGGGAATCATGCCGATATACCAGAAGATGATCGAGATCGAGGCATACGTCGAAACCGCGAAGACGTCCCACGCCAACGGGCTGCGGAACTGCGGCCACACGTTCATCGTGTTCGGGTAAGGGAAGAGCCAGTAAGCGAGCCACGGACGGCCAACGTGGATCAGCGGGAAGGTTCCAGCGCAGACCACGGCAAAAATCGTCATCGCTTCCGCGAACCGATTGATCGAGTTACGCCACGACTGTTTGAAGAGCAACAGAATCGCCGAGATCAGCGTTCCCGCATGGCCGATACCGATCCACCAAACAAAGTTGATGATGGCGAATCCCCAGGCACCGGGAATCGTAACGCCCCAGATTCCGACGCCTTTAATAAACAGCCACGTGCAGCCGATCACCACGCCCATCGCCACGCCGCCGCCGACCAGCAGGCCGAAAAACCAGCCCAGCGGAGTGTTCGACGTCAGCACGATCCCGGCAATCTTCTGCGTCACCGACCTGAAGTTATGGCCCGGCGCGATAACCGCATACTCGCCAGTACGCGGGTCGATCATGGGATCGACGATCGGGTCTTGCATGGGTCCTTTAGTCGCCATTATGCCAGCTCCGGATGCGGGTTGATGACTCCGGCCGTATAGGTGGTACGCGGACGGAAGTTGAGATCAGCGAGTACCTGGTAGTCGCGCTCCTCAGCCTTGGCCTTTGCCACCTTGCTTGCCTTGTCGTTGATGTTGCCGAAGGTAATGGCGCTGGTCGGGCAGGCCTGCTGGCATGCCGTGACAATTTCGCCGTCACGAATCTCGCGGTTTTCCTTATCCGCCTCAATCTTTGCCGCCTCGATACGCTGCACGCAGTAGCTGCACTTCTCCATTACGCCGCGCGAACGGACCGAAACGTCAGGATTCCGCATGAACTTCAGGCTCTCCGTGTCGTAGTCCGAATACAACAGGAAGTTGAACCGGCGTACCTTATACGGGCAGTTGTTCGAGCAATAACGAGTCCCAACGCAACGGTTGTAGACCATCGTGTTCAGGCCCTCAGGCGTATGCACCGTCGCGCCCACCGGGCAGACCTGTTCGCAGCCCGCGTTTTCGCAGTGTTGGCAAGCCATCGGCTGAAAGTGCGCCTTCGGTGCATGCAGGTCGCCTTCGAAGTACGTATCGAGGCGCAGCCACTGCATGTTGCGTCCTACCTTTACCTGTTCGCGGCCCACGACGGGGATATTGTTCTCCGCATAGCAGCTCACGATGCAGGCATTGCAACCAATGCAGCTGTTCAGGTCGATCGCCATTCCCCAGGCATTCTGAATCTTCAGCGTCGATGGGTCCTGCTTCTCGTAGTTCCAGTTATCCGGGAAGAACGAGTTGTCGTGCGGAACCTTCTCGCCCTGCGGCGAATATCCAACCTTGTCGATCAGCGTCCCGCTCGCGCCACCCTCATGAGCGAAGTTCGGATTCTTCTTGACTTCCTCGAGCGTCGCATAGCGGATGATCGAACGCTCCTCCGCCTCGTGCCCAGCCAGAGAGTACACACCCTCTTTATCCGACAGCGGCTTCTCCAGATCGTGCTGCGCAAAGCTGCCGCGATGCTCGATGTTGTGGACCTTCGTAATGCAAAGATCGTACGTTCCCGGCACCTTCTTCGCAGTCGCGCCTGAGACCGACAACAACCCGTCCATAGTGCGAATCTGGTAAGCATCGAAACCGACACCCTGGCCAACACGGCCCGCCTCAACGCCACGGCCAAAGCCAAGATGGACCGTAATCACGCCATCCGGATGGCCCGGAATCATCATCGCCGGCGCAACCACCTCGCGGCCGTTCAACGAAATCTTTACCGGATCCGACTCATCGAGCTTCAAATCGGCCAGCGTGTTGATACTCATGATGGCCGCGTTATCCCAGCTCAGGCTCGTCACCTGTTTGGGTAGCTCCTGCAACCATCCAACGTTCGCGAAACGGCCGTCGTAGATCGAAGGATCAGGCCGGAACGAAACTTCGAGGCCGCTCGGAGCAGCAGCCGACGCGAAGGACGATACGGCACTCTTACCCGCACCACCAGCCTTCGCCGTGAACGCAGTTCCTTCCACCCAGCCGTCGTGCAGCGCCTTACGCCACGCTGTAGCAAAGTCGCCCTTGATATAAGTCTTCGCATTCGCAACAACAACGTCGTAAGCCGACTGCTGCGGATCCGCCAGCAGCGCCTGCAGCACATCATGCGCCGACTTGCCGCCATACATAGGATCGATCATCGGCTGAATAATCGAGATCGTTCCGTCGTACGCACGCGCATCCGACCAGCTCTCGAGATAGTGCGCTTTGTTGATATGCCAGTTCGAGATCGCACCTGTCTCGTCCACATGCGAGGCAAGCTGTGCCGTCACCGGAACGTTCACGAAGGCATCCCTGAAGCCGAGATCCCACGGCGCCGAGTAGATCGGATTGACACCAAGCACCACCAGCCACTGAACCTTGCCGGCCTGCATATCTGCGACCAGCGACTTCAGGTCAGCGACCTGCTCGCTCGGCATCGGGTTCACCGTCTCGGTGTAGATAACCGTCTTACCCACAGCGCCCAGCGAAGAGTTCAAAGCATAAGCCGCAGCATGCACCGCCGGCGAAGCCTGCTCACCGGGAATCACAACGCACTTGCCGCCGCTGCTCTTCAAATCGGCGCTCAACGCAGCAAAAAACTTCTGCTGTTCCGCGGTCGCACCCTGCGGAGCCGAACCATTCGCCAGCGCCACCGCAAAGGTTGCAATCTCGCTCGGCTTCAACGCCAGCCGATGTTCCGCCTTGAACCCCGTTACCGTCGGCATGGTCTCGACGACGTACAGCCGGTTCATCGTCTTACCCTCTTCATACCGATGCCGTTCCGCGTAGCCGGAAGCCAGCGACAGGAAACCAGGATGAGCAATGCCACCCAGGAAGTCCGCATCGAGCGAAACGATGACATCAGCCTCTTCCAGCTTGTACTGCGCGTCCGCATAGCCGCCGAACGCCGCCTTCGAAGCCGCGCGCGAGGAGTCCTGGTTCACCGGCTCCCACTGCACCATCTTCGCCTGCGGATACGCCGCCTGCACCTGTTTCCACTGCGCCGCCAAAGTCGGCGAGGTAATTGTCTCGCTCAGGAAGTAGATGCCCTGCCCGCCAGAGGTCTTCTTCGCGGCGGTTGCAAACGCCTGCTGGAACTCACCCCAGGAAGAAACTTCACCGCGATGCAACACATGCTGCGAACGGTCTGGATCGTAGAGATCAAGCAGCGTCGCTTGCGTAAAAGCGTCCGACTTCCCCTTCGACATCGGATGCTCGGGATTTCCATCGACCTTGATCGGCCGGAACGAATCCGACTTCACCAGCACCGGAATCGCGCCCGTCGGAAATGGATAAGCCGTCGCAAAGTACATCGGCTTGCCGAGAACCAGGTCCTCAGGCTGCTTGATGTAAGGAAAGATCGGCTCATCCGGCTGCTTCGTACAACCCGCCAGTCCAGCCAGCGCCAACGACGCGCCCATCACCTTCAGGAAGCCGCGCCGGCTGACCGCATCGACCCACTCGCCCGCTCCAGCCTGTCGCGGAAACTCTTCCTGCATCAACTCCTGGAACGCCGGCGTATCCGCCAACTCATCCAGATTCTTCCAGAAGCGCCGACCCGTCTTGCCATCCAGCTTCGCATGAACCTCAGCAAGCGTCATCTTCGCCGGTGCAATCTGGGTGATCACTACGGGTTGTCCTGCTGGTGCTTTCATCTCAGCCATCGTCTCGTCTGTTCCAGTCTTGTTCCCAGTCGTCTTCATCGGTGGCACGTCTCACAGCTCGACAGCTGCTCCGGATTGCGGATGTGGTACTGGGCCGTCAGATACTTGCCCAGGTCAATCTGGCTCGTGAACTTCTGATAGCTCGCCGGCATCGTGATCCCCAGTGGCGGCACATCGCTCGATGTCGGCCCATTCGCCTCGGTGTTCATCTGCAGCATCGCCACCTCAGGACTCTTACCCGAAGGATTCGTCGTCGTGCAGCTCACACTCTGCGCAGTCGGGCCAGAGCCAGCCGCGCCCGTTGCCGTGCTCGAACACCACACCGGCTTCTCGCTCGAAGGCCCAGCCCAGGCCATGTTGTAGATCTCACTGGTGGGCCGCAGATTCACCGCAGGATTGCGATGGCAGTTCAAACACCACTCCATCTGCAGCGTGTTCTGCTGATACATCAGCGGCATCTCGTCCACGCGTCCATGACAACTCGCGCAGCCAATGCCTTTATTCACGTGGATCTCATGATTGAAGTAAACGTAGTCCGGCAGGTCATGCACGCGGATCCACTGAATCGACGCGCCCGTCGCCCAGCTCTGTCGCACCGGCTCAAGCAGCTCGGCGTTGGTCCAGATCTGCGCATGGCAGTTGATACAAGTCTTGGTCGGAGGAATCCCGGCATACGCGGCCTTCTCCACCTGCGTGTGGCAGTACTGGCACTGAAGGCCAAGTCCCTCAACGTGGTGCTTGTGGCTGAACGGTATCGGCTGATCCGGCCGCTGACCCTGCCGCGTCACCCACGGTGATCGCTGCAGTTCGTTCAGGGTGACGCCGAGCGCGATGACGATTACGCCAGTCAATACCAGGCTGAATCGAGCCAGCGCGTTCGAACTGCGGTCAAAAACTTGCGCCATGAGTGCGTTCCTGCTTCCTCTGCATTACCTGAGCTAAGGGTTGAGAAGTTGCTGTCAAGGGTTAGGTACTGCTGCTATCAATTTACCGGGTTACCGGGCAAATCCACACTCCGGCGGCTGGAGCGTCCGCAATCGGAGGTGCCCCGAAAAATTCCTGTCTCGAAACTCAGAGTATAGCAGTGGAAAAGAATGTCTCAACTCATCTGCAACAACTCGCAACTGATTTTCTTCCTGCAACATCCGATTATCGAACCCGCCTAGAACCGCCGACACAACATCTCGTGCATGCTTGTTCATCGGCTGAAAACCAATACAACATCTAACCTGCCTGAAACGTATCAGACTTGTAAATGCAAACCAACTTAGTCCGAATTCTGCTAATCGCCCACAAGACTTTTCCGCCCCTCCTGCGATACCGTCAGTGTCATGCCGCGTCCGTTCCACACGCCACGTCCTCCACGCTATAACACCGCTCAAGCCCTGCTCGATCTCTCGACCTCAGACCCCAAACTAGGCAAGCTCATCGAACGCGCAGGCCCCTTCAAGCTCAACGTCTCCAGCACCCAATCCCCTTTCGAAGCTCTCGTCGAAAGCATCATCTATCAGCAACTGCACGGCAAAGCCGCCGCCACCATCCACCGCCGGCTCCTCGAAAGCTTCTATCCCGTCACCTCCAACCAGCACTTCGCCGCGCAACATCTCCTCGACTGCCCCAACGAGCAGCTCCGCGCCGCCGGCCTCTCCCACAACAAGTCCCTCGCCCTCCGCGACCTCGCCGCCAAAACCCTCGACGGCACCGTCCCCACCCTCCTCCGCATCCGCCGCATGTCCGACGAGGCCATCATCGAACACCTCACCCAGGTCCGCGGTGTCGGTCGCTGGACCGTCGAGATGCTTCTCATCTTCCGCCTCGGCCGTCCCAACGTCCTTCCCGTCGACGACTACGGCGTCCGCAAAGGCTTTGCCCTCACCTTCGGCAAACTCAAACCCGCCGACAAGGTCACCCCCGCCGACCTCCCCAAACCCGACATCATGCGTCGTCGCGCCAAAAAATGGCAGCCCTGGTGCTCTGTCGCCAGCTGGTATCTCTGGCGCGCCTGCGACCTCGCAGCCGGAAAACTCCCATCCGCCTGATTTTAGAAATCCAACCAGGAACACCCTCAGGTCCCCAAATTTTCGCAAGAGGCGTCGCGAACGGTAGTTGGGAGTCAGCCTGTCCGCTCAGCCAATCCCGCCGCCTCAACACCTCAAACAACGTGATCCTCAAACACCAGAAACAGACGAACAATGCGCCGCTCCATCACCACCCTCACCCTTCTGCTCATCACCATCCCCATCGGCCTCGCCGTACGCTTTCTCCCGCTCGGTCTGCCCTGGTTCCTTTATAAATACCTCGGTTCCACACTCTGGGCAGAGGCACTCTACTGGTTCCTCGCCACCCTCCTCCCAACGCTCCGCCCAATGGCAGTCGCCACCATCGCCCTCACTATCGCCACGCTGCTCGAACTCAGCCGCCTAGTCCCCATCGCCTCCATTGACGCCTTCCGCCTCACCTCCGCTGGAAAAATCCTCCTCGGCCGCTACTTCTCTTTCAAAAACATCGTCGCCTACGTCCTCGCCATCACTCTCACCGCCACGCTCGACCACCTCGTCGCACATCGGCAGACAAAATCCTGACATCCCCTCCGTATAGTCCTACCTATGACCGAAGCGGGCCGTCGAACTCTGTCTGTCCTTGGCATCTGCGCGGCCTGGGCGCTTACCTCGGCCGCTCCTCTTCTCAAATATCTCTCTCCGGCTAAGGCAATAGTCGCCTTGGCACTTGGCTCTCTTTCCATCGTCATCGGTATGTCCTGCCTCATTCGTCTCAACCGAAGGCCACGTACGATCAGCATCGGCTGGTTCCTGCTTGTCTTTCTCGCTCTGACGGCAGCCTTCGCAATCCTCTATCCCCTCTCCCTGAGACACACCCTGAACATCGGATCGGACCGCGAAGATGCCCTCCGCATCGAACTCCTCGCCGTCCGCCATCACCAATACCCTTACGACACGCGCACCTTCCTGGGCAATCCACCGACCCCGCTGCCGGGAGCGATGCTGCTGGCCGCACCATTCTTTGCTATGGGACACATCGCCTGGCAAAACTTCCTGTGGCTCGGTCTATTCTTCGGCTTCACCCTCCGCTTTTTCCGCTATCGCGCAACCGCCCTCTTTTATCTCGCGGTATTCCTCCTGTTCGCACCAGCACATCTCAGCGACTTCTCCTCAGGCGGCGACTACCTCACCAACTTCTTTTACATCGCCATCGCCGTTACTCTCTTCAGCCAATCTCTGAATCATTCCCTTTACGCCTCCATCCCCGCCGCACTCTTTCTCGGTGTCGGCCTCTCGTCGCGCATCCTCTATGCCGTCATCCTGATTCCTCTGCTCTCGTTTACCCTGCAACGAACCTCCCGCCTCCGCACTGCCGTGCTGTTCTTTCTCGTTCTCCTCTCAACCTTGGCCGTCACTCTACCGGTTTTTTGGCGGCATCCTCTCTCGCAACTCCTGCTGCAGCTCCAGCAGAACGGAATCAAGCTCCGCTACATTCCCGCCGTGATTCATCCTCAGTGGACCCTCCCATTGCTCGCGATTCTCGTAGCTTCCACCGCCTTTTGGATTCGCATGGATCTTCCACGCCTCTTTCTCATCTTCGGCGCCGCAACCTTTGTGATGCTTGCGCCCTTCGTCGTAACCTTCGCACTCCACTCGGACAAGTTGCGTTACGCCTTCTTCTATCTCTCGGTTTCCACGCTTTCGTTCTCTCTTTGGGCACTCTCACGCTACGAGCACAGCGGACGGAACACTTATCTGATCCCGCCAGCGGAGCGTTCGCCCCGGACCGCATAACTCCACCCTTTAATGATTTACGGCCTCGCTCTCGTCGAATCCGCGAAATTTCTACTTCGCGCGCCGCACCCAACCCCTCCACCCGCGATACCCTCTAACTGAATACTTATGGCCAAACCTCGCGCCGCGAAGTCCCCCAAGCCGCAAACAGCCGTCGAAGCTCCCCGCTTCGTATGCATTCACGGCCACTTCTACCAACCCCCACGCGAGAATCCCTGGCTCGAAACCGTCGAAGTCCAGGACTCCGCCGCCCCCTATCACGACTGGAACGACCGCATCACCGCCGAGTGCTACGCCCCCAACGGCGCCTCCCGCATCACCAACAAGCAGGACGAGATCATCCGGATCATGAACAACTACGCCCGGATGAGCTTCAACTTCGGCCCCACGCTCCTCAGCTGGCTGCAGGACAAAGCCCCTCGCACCTACCGCATGATCGTCGACGCCGACAAGTTCAGCGCCCAGCGATACAGCGGTCACGGATCCGCCGTCGCCCAGGTCTACAACCACCTCATCATGCCCCTGGCCAACCGCCGCGACGCCCTCACCCAGATCCGCTGGGGCATCGCCGACTTCGAATCCCGCTTCGGCCGCAAACCAGAAGGCATGTGGCTCGCCGAAACCGCCGTCAACCGCAACGTACTCGACCTCATGGCGCAGGAGGGCATCAAGTTCACCATCCTCGCTCCCGTCCAGTGCGCCCGCGTGCGCCGCCTCGATCCTCCCGCAGGCACAGCCTCCAAACCAAACCTCGATCCCGTCGCCGCAGCCGCAGCCCCCGCAGAAGAGCCCTGGGTCCAGACCCCCAACGCCAACGTAGATCCAACCCGCCCCTACCTCGTCAAACTCGACGAAGGCCGCACCATCGCCGTCTTCTTCTACGACGGCCCCGGCTCCCGCGCCATCGCCTTCGAAGGCCTCCTCAACAGCGGCGAAAACTTTGCCAACCGTCTCCTCAGCGGCTTTCACCCCGCCTCTCCCGGAGACCCCGAACTCGCACAGATCTCACACGTGGCCACTGACGGCGAGAGCTACGGCCATCATCACAAACACGGCGAGATGGCACTCTCCTCCGCCATGCACCGTATCGAAGAGGGTCAGCAAGCCAGGCTCACCAACTACGGCGAGTTCCTCGAGAAATTCCCGCCTAAGTGGGAGGCCGAAGTCGCTGAGGACACCTCCTGGTCCTGCGCTCACGGCGTCGAACGCTGGCGCTCCAACTGCGGCTGTAACGGCGGCAAAGCCGGATGGAACCAGGAGTGGCGCGCTCCCCTTCGCGAGTCCCTCGACTATCTCCGCGACGCCACCGCGCCCCTGGCCGAACAGCTCTCCCAATCTTTCTTCAACGATCTCTGGGCCGCTCGCGACGCCTACATCCACGTCGTCCTCGACCGATCCCCCGCCTCCATCATCCGTTTCTTCGCCGACCACGCCACACGCCACCTCACCGAAGACGAGCGTGTCGCCGCCCTCGAACTCATGGAGCTGGAACGCCACACCCAGCTCATGTACACCAGCTGCGGCTGGTTCTTCGACGAGATCTCCGGCATAGAAACCGTGCAGATCATCGCCTACGCTGGCCGCGTCCTCCAGCTCGCCGCCAAACTCTTCGGCCCTCCCGGCGCAGCTCTCGAAGCCGAGTTCCTCACCCGCCTCGCCCGCGCCAAAAGCAACGTACCCGAGATGGGCGACGGCGCAGAAGTCTATCGCCGCTACGTCACCAACATGAAGATCGGACTCGAGCAGGTCGGCGCCCACTACGCCATCAGCTCCATCTTCCGCGCCTATCCCGAGCACGGCGAGCTCTTCTGCTTCGACGTCCATCGCGAATCGCAGGAGGTCTTCAACTCCGGCCGTGGCCGCGTCTCCCTGGGCCGCGCTCTCCTCTACTCCCGCATCACCGAAGAGAGCGAGGAGCTCTGTTTCGCCGTCCTCCACCTCGGCGACCAGAACCTCTCCGCCGCCGTCAAAGCCTACAACTCCACCAACCCAGCCGAGGTCGAGGCCTTCGCCACCTTCTCCACCGACATCAGCACCGCCATCCGTCGCGCCAACCTCCCCGAGGTCATCCGCCTCATCGACCGCTTCTTCGGCGAAACCGCCTACTCCCTCACCTCGCTCTTCGCAGACGAGCAGCACCGCATCCTCAGCACCATCCTCAACCAGACCGTCTCCGAGATGGAGGACTCCCTCCGCAAGATCTACGAAGACCACGCCTCCCTCATGCACTTCCTCACTGAGTCCGGCATGACCGCTCCGCCAGCCCTCGCCACCGCCGCCCGCTTCGCCATCAACGCCAGCCTGCGCCAGGCCATCGAGTCCGAAAACTTCGACACCGCCGAAATAGAATCACTCATCGCCCGTGCCGAGGTTGACCAGATCCCACTCGATACAACTCTACTCAGCTACACCACTGGACAGCGCATGAAGCGCGCAATGATCCGCCTGGAAGCCGCAGCCGCCGGAGACTCTCAGGCCTCCGACGCTCTGACCTCAGCCATTGAAGTCGCAGAGGCCACCCACAAGATGCCCTTCGAAGTGAACATCTGGCAGGCCCAGAACATCTGGAACGACCTTCTCCGCCGAAGCGACACCAACTACTGGTCCGACGAGTGGAAGGAAGGCTTCAAAAACTAGGCGAGACCATGAACATCAAAGTCGACCAGCTCGTCATCGAAGAGGGCGTCAGCGCCTTCTAACCACCACGCCCCAGACCATTCCAGTTTTTATATCCACGTTGCTTCCGAATCGCCAACTATCCGGAATTAGCCTGCCGATGAACACAAGGGCGTTGGTCACCCAACGCTGTTTTGACCCCAACCAGCATCAGTCTTCGTCTTCTCCCTCTTCTCGCTCCGCGCGCCTGAACGCATGCTGCAGAACATACTCTCCAACGGCAGTACCCGTCGCCTGTCCGTCATTGCACGCCGTACGGAAGTGAATGCCGGCAAACACCCGGGCATTGACGATCTCAGTAAGGGCCGCTGAGAAACTGGGGAAGGAGCGGACCACGCCGGTCATCACGTCAGAATCCACCATGAAGGAAGAATTCTTGCCGAAGTAGTGCGCCAGCACCGTCGCGGCTGCGGCACTGACCGTGGAGTGGCCCGACGGATACTCCGGATGGGGTGGCGTATTCAACAGCGGGACCCAGCTCGGATCCGCAATTGTCGCGGGATTTCCGTCCGTGTCAGCCAGTCGGATTGCCGTCACCGGCCTCCATGCCACGTAGTAGTACTTCGCCTCCCAGCAGGCGATAGCTGCATCTGCCATGGCAACGTTCACCGCCGCAAATATCAACGCATTCTCCTGCAATGTGGTGTGGTGTTCCTTACCCAGTAGAAAAAGCGCAATCCGGTTCCAGTAGAAAACGGCGGTGCTCGCATTCCAGAATTGACTGAAGAGAGTCTGGTCGGCCGTGCGAGTAACACTCGTCAAACTGCCCATCGACTTTGTTTCATTGAAAACCTTTGCGTATAGAGCGCTGGTCAAGGCTGGAGGACCACCCGGCCGGAACTGCGACGGAGACTTGATCACCCACGGAGTCATGTACGCGTACTGCGGCCCAAATCCGGGCAAGAATCCGGGGGAGTAGGACGCCACTGCCCAACATTGGTTCCCCCAAGGAAGGGTGGCGGAGCAGGAGTGAACCCATCGGTACTGCGCCAGGCCCAGATCGAGTCCGCAACCTCCTGGCCCCAATGGACTCCGTTGTCGATAGCCTCCTGCCGCTCATGGCGGGGGTGTTTCCCCACGAGTGCAGCCAGCGACGCGGCCCGCTGCGCATCAAGGGTGCTCTGTTGGGCGGGATACAGTCTCACCAGGCTCGCATAGGCCGCCTGGATAGCAGCAGCCCTTGGCGAAGACTCCCACGGGGCCGCAGGTTTCACATGGATAGGCGTATATCTGCGGGTGATCCCGTTGACCGCATCGAACACGGAACTCTGCACTATCGCCGCATTGCGGGTCATATCGAGAGGGTTGGTCTTTGCGACGAGCGCCGTCTGGAACATGATCTGGTTCCAGTCGGTGACTTCATCCGCGCGCGCGGTTGGAATAGAGAGACTCGCGAAGACGAGTGCGCTCGCAAGTGACAAAAAACCGCGAACATGACGTTTCATTTGATTTCTCCTTTTTTGGGGATAGACGTTCTGGAGCGAACAGGCCTGGATAGGTCGCAGATTGGTCGGTGGGAGGGCAGCGAGGTTACTGGCAAAACCGCACCGCACCGCCGTAAGGTGCAAGCGCGCTACTTCTGGTCATCGGCCTGGAACACTCTCTGGACAAGAATCTCGTGTGGTAATACCAACACGGTTAGCTACCTATCGCTGATTGATCCTCATGACAATCCCTCCTTATACAGGGTTGCGTGCGTATAGATTGCGTGCTGTATAGGATTGCGTGCCACTACGAGCTGGTCCCATGCCCGATCGAGGCATGGAACTGGCTGGATTTGAACTGGCTGGATTTCCCTTGATCCCGAGGCCCTGGAAGACTCGCCGTTCCATCGTTTCTTATGGCGACCAAGTGCCAACAGAACCAGCGCGGTTGCTATTGCGGTGCGAGGTTCTTCTGCAGACGCTGACCATGAACCCTGCGAACGTGCGAGGGGACAGTAAGAACGGCGTCGTAAATTTATCCTAAATATCCATTTATGGCAAGTTAAATATGCCACTCACTGGCTGCAAGCCAACCGTCATCGCCCCCACCGCCTGAGCCTTAGCGCTAACCTTTTGGCCACAGGGCCTGCACAACTCCTGGAGCAATCAACACCAGAGTCCGAAACTTGGCCCTCGCAATTAGAGAACTTTGCGCAATTTCGACGAGAAGAGGCGGTCAGCTTCAACTCCTCCAATGCAGCGTAACCGGCCCACTCAACGGATGCTCCCCCGTCCCCTTCAACCGCGCCTGCTTCAAAGCGAAGTACCACTTCGCCGGCTTATCCGCATCATCGATCAGCATCAGCCCCGGATGAAATCTCAACCCCTCGGCCTGCTCAATCATCGTCTGCTGATCCTGCCGCACAAACCGCGCTCCAAAGAACGTAGCAATAGAAGTTACAAATGGAACCCAGTAAAAAACATTCCAAGCCGCAACTACGTCAATCCTGCAAGTCGAACCAGTCACCGGCGTAATCGTAGTCAGGCTCGAAAACCATTTCTCCCCCGCGCGTATCGTCTCGTACCTCCGATTCGGCAGCACAAAATCAATCGTCGTCGTAATCGGCTCGCCATAAACTCCCAGCAGCTTGTAAGGCGCCGAGTTCGCGCTCGGAGCATGCGACGACATCCGAAACCCCGCATTCCTTCCGTTATTCTCCCTGTCCTCCAGCGGCTCAAAGTGCTTCGTCTTCTCATGAATACTCGCCGCCGACCGCCACCACCACGCCTGGTGCACAAACGGCCCATGCGCCGGATCTATCAACCCGATAATTCCATGGTCAACATTGCAGGGCAGCTCAGCCACCAGGTGCGCGCTCCGAAACCTCGCCGAAAACTTCGGCACCTCCGGCACCGGCGGCAGCGCCTCCAACACCTGCACTCGCCCCGCCCCCGCCTCCGGCAGATAAACCCAGGCGAACCCATCCCGCTCCTCACAAGGAAACGCACCCGCATAAATCTTCGTCGGGTCCAGCGTCTCATGGCTCGTCAGCGAAGGAATCTCCCTGCACTGCCCGCTGCAAGGCTCAAACTTCCAACCGTGATACTTGCACGTCACCGTCTCCCCATCGAACCATCCAGCCGACAGCGGAATCCCCCGATGCGGACAAAGATCCCGCATCGCAAACAGCCTCCCACCCGTCTTCCTCCCCAGCAGCAGCGGAACCCCCAGCAGCAGCGCCTTCGCCGTCTTGCCCTCCCGCAGTTCCCCAGCGCGCAGCGCAGGATACCAATCCCCAAAGATCAGGTCCGCAGGCGGCCCCGCAACCTCCGCAACTCGCACCAACTCACTCAACCTGAACGCCCTCGCTCAAACAACACGCTTCTCATCATATGGCCTGCCGGCCGGGCCCACTGCGCGTGGAGCGGTCACTTCGTGACGGATATACCCCTTCGGTTGGCGCTCCCGCTGGTCGCGATAAAAAGCTTTATGCCGACCATCGGGAGGCCCGAGGCGAAGCCGGTATACATGTCACGAAGTGACCGCCGCCCGCGTAGGGCGTCTTCACGGCAGTTGATAAACTCACCTAACACCTCGCACCTCCGCCACCATGCAGACGACACCCCCATCCCCCATGTCGCCCACAACAAAAAACCGCCTCATCCTCTTCGTCCTCTGGCTCCTCTTCTACGCAACCCTCACCCTCTTCGTCCCCCCGCTCCTCGACGACGCCGACTCCGTCCACGCCGAAGTCGCCCGCGAGATGCTCCTCCGCCACGACTGGGTCACCCTCTACGCCAACGGCATCCGCTACCTCGAAAAGGCCCCTCTCCTCTACTGGAGCATGGCCCTCAGCTTCAAACTCTTCGGTGTCAACACCGCCGCCGCACGTCTGCCCATAGCCCTCACCGTCCTCTCGCTCGCCCTTATCCTCGAAGGCTTCGCCCGCCGCGCCTTCAGCAGCCCTGAGCAAGCTCAATCCCCCGAGCCGGCCTCTACGCCGGCCTCATTCTCCTCTCCAGCTTCGGCATCTTCATCTTCACCCGCATCCTCCTGCCCGACGCCGACGTCTGCCTCTGGCTCACCCTCGCCCTCTTCTTCTACTGGGCCACCGAGTCCGGCCAATCCCCACCAAACCAACAAGACCCAACTCTCCATGGCCACAAAACTCCGGTCGCCCCATCCTTCGCGGCCTCATCGCGAAGGGCGGGAACGACGTTCGCAAGCCGCCACGCCAGCCCCACCCTCTGCTGGCTCTTCGCCGCCTGCTGCGCCCTCAACGTCCTCACCAAAGGCCTCATCGGCATCGTCTTCCCCTCCTCATCGTCCTAGCCCACCTCATCCTCACCCGCCGCAACCTTCACGCCGTCCTAACCCGCATCCGACAGCTCCACCCCTCTCAAGCACCATCGTCTTCCTCCTCATCGTCACCCCCTGGCACATCCTCATAGCCCTCGCCAACCCCACCCAGGGCCATCCCGGCAACCTCACCTTCTCGCAAGGCCACTGGTCCGTCCCCCTCCCCACCGACGGCAACGTCCACGGCTGGCTCTGGTTCTACTTCGTCAACGAGCAACTCCTCCGCTACCTCAACCTCCGCGTCCCCCGCGACTACGACACCGTCCCCCTCCTCCTCTTCTGGGCCCTCATCCTCATCTGGATCATGCCCTGGAGTGCATTCCTCTTTCGTGCCCTCGCCACCGTCCCCTGGCGCAAAGCCCTCCGCCCGCGAGTCTCCATCCGCACCCTCACCCAGCGCGAAAACACCCTCCTCCTCCTCGGCCTCTGGGCCATCATCCCCGTCCTCTTCTTCTCCCTCTCCACCCGCCAGGAGTACTACGTCCTCCCCTCCCTCCCCGCCATGATCCTTCTCATCGCCGCATGGCTCGACCGCGAAGCCACCGAAGCCGAATCCTTCGCCGTCCCCAACCCCCTCGTCCGCTCCGGCCAGCGCATCTCCGTCGTCCTCCTCGTCCTCGGCTCCCTCGCCGCCCTCACCGCAGGCTTCTTCCTCCTGCACTCCGCCCCACCCAACCCCGGCACCGACCTCGCCTCACTCCTCAAACAAAATCCCAGCGACTATGCCCTCTCCTTCGGCCACTTCCTCGACCTCAACGCCCAGGCCATGGGAGCCTTCCGCGACCCGCTCCTCCTCACCGCCATCGCTCTCTTCTCCGGCACCCTCGCCAACTGGCTTCTCCGCCGCGCCTACCAGCCGCACGCCGCAAACCTCTGCCTCACCGCCGCCACCTTCGCCTTCGTCTTAGCCGCCCACATCGGCCTGCAGATCTTCTCCCCGGTCCTAAGCTCCCGTCAGCTCGCCACCGCCATCGAGCCCGAGCTAAAACCCAGCGACCTCATCGTCATCCACGGCGAGTACGAGAGCGCCAGCACTCTCGGCTTCTACCTCGGGCGCAATGACCTCCACATCCTCGACGGCCGCTCGTCCAATCTCTGGTACGGCTCCTTCTTCCCCGACGCCCCACCCATCTTCGAAGATGCTCTCTCGCTCAAACTCCGTTGGCTTGAGCCCCGCCGCATCTTTCTCTGGCAGGATCTCTCCCAACCACTACCCATCCTCCCGGGCAAGATCCATTTCATCGCCCAAAGCGGCGGCAAAGAGATCCTCAGCAACCAACCCAACCCCTACTAAAGACTGAGTCCTGCCGGACGGGCCTCCTGCGCGGAGGGCCGGGCGTTCACACGCCTTTTTAGAGCTTCGCGTGGTCCTCCCGTTGGTCGGAATCATCTTCCCTCGCGACCAACGGGAGCGCCAACCGAAGGGGTATACAAGTCACGAAGTGACCGCCCCACGCGCAGTGGGCCCGTCCGGCAGGACAAAGCCATGATCTCTAAAAGGGTTCCTACAGACCTAAGTTACTTATCCGTCTTCCAAACAAACAGAAACTCATCGTTGCTCGAAGTGGCCAGGTTCATCTGACGTTGCCGCGCCGCGCGGCTCAGCGCCGACCGAACGTTCTCCTTCGAGTCCGGCAGCTCTGCCAACGGAATCTTCAGCGCGCTGCCTGTAGCCAGTTTCTCGATATCGCTCAACAGTTGAGTGATGATCTCCTTGTGCTTCCCATCCCTGCCCTTGGGAACATTCACCTGAAGCACCGACTCGAATTTCATTCCCTTCAAAAGCAATTCGTCGTCGTGGCTCAAGGTCCCCCTCGATCTGATGGTCTAAAACTAACCTAAAGTTAACGTAACACTAAATAGATTCATTCTCCGATGCACGGGTTGCTTTCTTCAACGGAGCCTAAGCTCCCGCATAACCCACAGATTTAAAAGAGTTAACCCGTATAGAGCAAACAGGTCTAGGTTTGAAAAAGAGGTAAAACCCATGGCTAAGAAGCTCAAATTTGAAGTCGTTTCAGTAGCGGACGTTCCCAGGGAAGACGCCGTAGCCCTCCCCAAAAAAACAAACCGCTCATCCTGATCGTTGACGACGAACAAATTATCGCCGACACTCTCTCGATAATCCTCTCCCGCAGCGGCTTCTTCACCATCACCGCCTACGACGGCCTCCAAGCTCTCGAGATCGCACGAAGCGCCCGACCCGACCTCGTCATCTCCGACGTCATGATGCCCGGAATGACCGGCGTCGAACTCGCCATCGCCATCACCCAGAGCATCCCCACCTGCAAGATCCTCTTGTTCTCGGGACAAGCCGCAACCGCCGACCTCCTCGTTCACGCCCGCAACGCCGGCCACAACTTCACCACCCTCACGAAGCCCGTACACCCCACCGACATGCTCCAGCGCGTCGCCGAGTGCCTTGCGGTACAACAGGCCGTCTTCACCACTACACACAACACCACGGACGATTCTTCCCGACCCGCAACCTACCTCGTAAACTAACCCTGCCCAATACCCGCCCCAGCCGATTCGTAGACATAGGGCGGCTTGGTCACCTGCTTCACAAAGTCTTCAAGTCTCTGCCCCTTCTTCTGCACAAACTCGCGCCCCAGCACCTCGACCTCTCGCATTCGGTCGATGCGAAACACTCTAAAGTCCTTCCGGAGCTCGCACCACGCTGCCAGCGTCCACGCCCCGCCCCAAAAGTAAAGCGCCAGCGGCCTAACCTCGCGCTCGCTGCTCTGGCCGTCCTCTTTCGCGTAGCAGAACGCCACCGCCCGCCGCCCCACGCACGCATCATGCAGCACATCCAGCCTCTCCTTCAAAGGCTGCACCATCCGGAACCCAGGCGCATACATCAGAATTGAATCCAGCCGCTCTCGAAGCTCCGCAGGCAGCACCGCCTCTATCCGCTGCAGCGCCTGGTCCGCCGAAGCCACACTCGCCGCCCCGCCCCACGCCTGCACCATCCGCGCCCCCAGCACCAGCGCCGTCAACTCATCCCGCGTAAACATCAACGGAGGCAGGTCCATATCCCGCCGCAGCGTATACCCAACCCCAGCCTCTCCCTCAATCGGCATCCCCGAGATCTGCAGATCGCGCACATCCCGGTAGATCGTCCGCTCCGAAACCTCCAGCTTCTCCGCCAGCATCCGCGCCGTCTGCAATCTGCCGCCGCGCAGCACTCGTACGATTCGGAAGAGTCGGTCAGCCCGTCGCATGCACCCATCCTATCCTCACTCCGTGGGTGTACACCGGCTTCGCCCAGGGTCCCCAATGGGTCGGCACAAATATTCACCGCGACCAACGGGAGCGCCAACCGAAGGGGTATACCCGTCACGAAGTGACCGCCCCGCGCGCAGCGGGCACTTGGCCACATCACCTCAAATCGAAGTATGCAGACCAATATGATTCCCCTCCGTATCCTTCAGGCACGCAAACGCACCATGCCCTCCAGGAATCACCGTACGCGGCATCAGCATCAACCCCCAGCCTCACGCACCCGCGCAATCACGGCATCCAGCTCTCCATCGCAGTTCAGATACACCATCGTGCCGCCGCGACCTGGTTTCCGAAACGGCCGCTTCACCAAGGCCCCCGCTACACCGCCCGGCGCCGCCGGAAAAACACGCATCGGATCCCCCATCTCTCCAAAATCATCCTTCTTCATCCTGCGATCGAGAATCGTCTCGTAGAACCTCGCGGCCCGATCCAGATCGGCACACGGAATCTCGAACCAAACCGCCCCTGACTTCGGCTGTTCCTTCATATTGCCTCCCTGACATTACGAACACAGAGGCAGCATACTGACACCCTCCTGACACCGTACTGTCAGGAGCCTTCACCGAATCTCATCAAAATCCACCCCACCCGTATCCACTCAGGCACCTGTTCCCTAAGCCGATTCCCGCACAGTACAAGCCTCCAGGTAAGCGCACACCAGAAACACCAGCTCCTGCCGCAAACCCTCAAAATGCTTCTCCGGATCACCCGACTCCAGCAATCTACGGCTCACCCCGGCCATCGCACTCATCAACATCGAAGCCACCATCTGCGGATCCTTCGTCAGCCGATCGCGAGCCGTTGTCAGCATCCCAACCAGCGCCTTATTCGTCTCCACACCGCTTCTCAGCGCAATCTTCGCCCCATCTACATCCGAACTCACCGAGTACAACGCCACACTCGTCTTCGCATCCCTCATCTTCGCCTCAAGAAATGCGTTGATCAGAGCCGTCGCCATCTCCTTCAGACTCTTCCCCCGCTCCTCTCTGCACACCCTGCTCATCGCCCCGGCCACCTCATCGAGATGCCGCGCCAACGCCGCCTGCAACAACGAGCTCTTATTCGGAAAGTACTGATACAACGTCCCCACCGACACCCCCGCCCGCGACGCCACCTTCGTCGTCGTCAACCGCTCCTTGCCCACGCTCAACAAAACCTGAATAGTCGCCTCCAGAATTGCATCCACGCTCGCAGCCGAACGAGCCTGCACCGGCGATTTACGCGGCTCCAACAGCACCTGGGAACGTTGCGGCAAATGCGAACTCCTGACCTGAGGCTTTCTTCATCTAACCACAGGTAACCACAACGACGACAAGCAGCGAACCGACAAAAGGAGCAACAGCATGACGCAACAAACAAATCTAGGCAGCGCCTTCACCTTCCCCGGCACCTCGATGACCGTACACCGCATGGGCTACGGGGCCATGCAGCTCGCCGGCCCCCACGTCTTCGGCCCGCCAAAGGACATGAACACCGCCATCGCCGTCCTTCGCGAAGCCATAGCCGCCGGCGTCAACCACATCGACACCAGCGACTTCTACGGCCCCCACGTCACCAATCAGATCATCAAGCAGGCCCTCCACCCCTACCCCGACCGCCTCATCATCGTCACCAAAGTAGGCGCACGCCGCGGCGCAGACGCATCCTGGAACCCCGCCCTCTCCCGCCAGGACATCATCGACGCCGTCCACGACAACCTCCGCAACCTCGCCCTCGACAAGCTCGACATCGTCAACCTCCGCGTCGGTGGACTCGCCGGCCCAACCAAAGGCTCCATCGAAGCCCCCTCACCGTCCTCGCCGAACTCAAAGCCCAGGGCCTCATCCGCCACCTCGGCCTGAGCAACGTAACCCCGCAGCAACTCGCCGAAGCGCAAAAGCTCACCGACATCGTCTGCGTCCAGAACCTCTACAACGTAGCCCACCGAACCGACGACGCCTTCCTCGACGACCTCACCAACCAAGGCATCGCCTACGTTCCCTTCTTCCCCCTCGGAGGCTTCACACCCCTGCAATCCGCAGCACTCGACGCAGCCGCAGCCGCCCTCCAATCCACCCCTATGCAAGTCGCGCAAGCCTGGCTCCTCCAGCGCTCCCCCAACATGCTCCTCATCCCCGGCACCTCATCCCTCAGTCACCTTCGCGAAAATCTAAAAGCCGCAACCCTCGAACTCCCACCCGAAATCATCACCAGCCTGGACTCAATCGCAGCAGCTCCCAAACAATAACGATCGCGCAGACTTGGGCGAAGATCCTCCGATACTATCCTCCCGTTGGTCAGCACGGAATCTGCATCACGACCAGCGGGAGAACCACGCGAAGCCCATCACAAGTCACGAAGTGACCGCCGCCCGCGCAGGGCAGACCTTGAGCAGGTAGTTCATAAACAAGTTCTGAAACATGGTGCACCCGGTCGTCGTACCCAACCTCAACCAGCGAATTGTCGCCAAGGTTGCGCGCCCGAGTGGTGGCGGCTTCGGCCATCGTCTCTTACTTTTTGGGATACGCAATCCTCGTCGTCACGATCTTCCCATTGAAGGCGAACGGTGCTTGGTCGAAATAGTCCAGCGACACGGGCGAGCCGAGATCGCTGCCGATGTCGAAACAATCGTTGGCGGTGAAGGCCAGCGCCGCCGTAATCGGCACCCGGCCCTGCGCCACTGCCTGACCGTTGACCTTCAACGTGACGTCCAGCGGAGCGCCGGGCTTGCGTGCTGCCAGCTTCGACTCGACCTCGACCTTCACGGCGCCGGTCGGCAGTTTTTCTTTCGCCTTGATCTGCGTCCGGTCGACCTCGAAGAGGTTGTATTCGTAGTGGAGCACGCCATCCTTCACATATAAGGAGAGGCCGCCGGAAAATCCGCCCAGGGCGTACAGAACACCGTTGGCGTTCGCAGCCACTTCCACTTCCATGCTGACGGTGTTGTCGAATTTTCCGAGCTTCGGCGCGGTGAACTCCGGCATCCCCGTGATCGGGCCGCTGAAAGTCCATTCGGTGTAGGGTGTGGAGGGCGCGTCTTCCGGGTGGAACACTGGCGTCCACAGGCCTCCGCCGATGGGCAGGTTCTCGTTCTTGGCCGACTCGACCAGGAAGAGGTTCTTCATGTACGCGACCCTTTCAGGCATCTTCGCTGCAAGGTCATTGGCCTGAGACCAGTCGGCATCGAGGTTGTAAAGCTCCCACACGTCATTGCTCGGGTTCCAGTCCGCTATGCCCTTGGGCAGTCCCGGCACCCATGGAATTCGGGGGCCGAAGGTGTCGGCATACCAGCCGTTCTGGTAAATGCCGCGGCTACCCATGATGTCGAAGAACTGCGTTGTCTTGCGCCCCTTCGCTGCCGCGTCGGCAAACGTATAGGCCATGCTGACGCCGTCAATCGACATTTGGTCAACGCCGTTGACTACGCGAGGTGGTGTGATGCCAACCACCTCGTAGATCGTCGGCACAATGTCGATGACGTGATGGAACTGCGGACGCGGCGCATCATCGTGTTTGATCTTTGCCGGCCACGAAACAGCCATCGGCTGGCGCGTGCCGCCGAAATGCGCAGCCACAAGTTTGGTGGATCTGTAAGGCGTCCCGCCCGCCCAGGCCCAGCCCGCGTGATACATGTTGTCGGTCTTCGCCGAACCCAGCACATCAAGGCCCCCGAGTTCGTTCAGCGTCTTGATGTGTTGCTGGGTCGTGGTCGGAATACCGTTCTGCGCGAGCATTTCGGAGATGGTGCCGTTCTGGCCCTCCGCCGACGCGCCGTTGTCGCCCCAGATGTAGAAGATGAGAGTATTGTTCAGCTTTCCTTCCCTCTCGATCTCATCAACAATGCGGCCTGCGTTGTAGTCGGCGTGTTCGGCGAAGCCGGCGTACACCTCCATCAGGCGGCGCTGGAACGGTTTTTCGCTTTCCGGAATGGAATCCCACGATGCAAGCGTCGCCGGGCGCGGAGTGAGCTGGGCATCCTGCGGGATCCAGCCCCTCTCCTTGGCACGCTTGAAGGTGCGCTCACGATAATTATCCCAGCCGTCGTCAAACTTGCCTTTGTACTTGTCGGCCCATTCTTTGGGGACCTGATGCGGGCCGTGCGCCGCGCCCGGCGCCCAATAAATGAAAAATGGCTTGTCAGGAGTGAAGGCCTGCTGCTCGCGCAGCCAGCTGATAGCGTCCGTCGCGATGTCCTCGGAGAGGTGATACCCGGGATGCTCATACTCGTGCGGATCCAGGACCGTAGTATTGCGCACCAGACGCGGCTCATACTGCGAGGCCTCGCCGGCGAGGAAGCCGTAGAAATACTCGAAGCCATAGCCGGTAGGCCAATAGTCGAACGGGCCCTTCGAGGTCGTCAGTTCGGCGGGCGTGTTGTGCCACTTGCCCCAGGCCCCCGTGTTGTAACCGTAGTCCTTCAGCACCTCGGCTACGGTCGCCGCCGACTTCGGGATCGTGCCGCTGAAACCGTCGAAATCGTTGGCCAGTTCGGCGATCTGCCCGTTACTGATGCGCGTGTGATTGCGCCCGGTCAGAAGCGCGCCACGTGTCGGCGAGCACATCGCAGTAGAGTGAAAACGGTTGTACGAAATCCCCGCCTTCGCGACGCGGTCGAGGGTGGGCGTGTTGATCTCGCCTCCATAGGTTGAGGCTTGGCCTGGACCGACATCGTCCATCAGGATGATAAGGATGTTCGGCGCATCAGAAGTCAGGTGCTTCGGGTCAACGCGCTTCTTATAGACAGAGTCCGGCATCGTCAGCCCGGCAGTGGAGGCGGAAGGCGTGGGCGGGAACGGCAGGACTTCCTGTGCACTTGCCGCAGACACGATGGCCGCGCCAATGAGGAGACCGTATGTGGTGAATAGAGTCTTCATTTATCGTTGTCTCTTTTCTCGTCTGGATTGAGCCATATTCGAGCTGAATCTCGCGCAAGCGAGATCGGCAATACTCCCAGCAGACCTATCGGTACTCGCGGTAAGAGTCTATAAGCGGCGGTGGTGAGTGGGTAATTAGCACAATTAACAGGTGCGCATAGAAAACTGTCCGGCATGGCGGACTTCCTCCAGAGTCAAAGGGCCATCCGCAAACGGCTGGTCATCAGATGACAAAAGGCCAACGCGCTAATCTGGCTTGGGTTAAAAAATCAATCTGCGGATTAGTCGTCAAAATTCGCTTCTCATCATTTAAGCGGCGTAGACGCGAACCTTCGCGCCGGCGTCCACCCGCTAATACCCGCCCGAATCCCCACCGTGCGACAGATTCTCGAACCGCGTATAGTCCGCCAGATACGCCAGCTGAATACTTCCAGTCGGTCCGTTTCTCTGCTTCGCGATGATGATCTCCGCCTTGCCCTTCAGATCCTCATTCTCGCGATCGTAGTACTCCTCGCGATGAATAAAGCAGACCACGTCGGCATCCTGCTCAATCGAACCCGACTCGCGCAGGTCGCTCAACAGCGGCTTTTTATCCCCACCCTCTGCTCACTCGCACGCGAGAGCTGCGACAGCGCCACCACCGGCACCTTCATCTCCTTCGCCAGCGCCTTCAGGCCGCGCGAGATCGCCGAGACCTCCTGCGTGCGATTCTCAAATCCCTTCTGCGCACCCGCCGACCCCGTCATCAGCTGCAGATAATCGATCACAATCAGATCCAGCGCACCATGCTGCTGCTTCAGCCGCCGCGCCTTCGCCCGCATCTCCGCCAGCGTAATTCCCGGCGTGTCGTCGATAAACATCTTCGACTCCATCAGCCGCTCCAGCCCGTTGATCAGCTTCGCCCGGTCCTCACGCATCAACATCCCGGTCTGAATCGCCTTCGAGTTCACGAGCGCCTGCGAAGCCAGCATTCTGCGCAGCAGACTCGACTTGCTCATTTCGAGCGAGAACACCGCCACCACCTTGCCCCCGCGCACCGCCGCATTCTCCGCAATATTGATCGCCCACGCCGTCTTGCCCATCGAAGGCCGAGCCGCAATGATCGTCAGCTCCGACTCCTGCAGTCCGCTCGTCATCCGGTCGAACTCGATGTAGTGCGTCGCCAGCCCCGTAACCTCGCGCCCCTGCTCATACAGCGCGTCGATCGACCCAAACGACTCCTTCACAATCGCCGTAATATCCGAGAACCCGCCCGTCACCGCATGCTCTGAGATCTCCGTCAACCTGCTCGTGACCTGGTTCAGCACATCGATCGCCTCGCGGCTCTGGTCCGAGGCCTCGATCATCCCCATATCGCACACCGTCAGCAACTGCCGCATCAGGCTCTTGTCGCGAACGATCCGAACATAGCTCTCGATGCTCAGCTTGCGCGGCAAACCCTCACTGAGCGACGCCAGATAAGGCAGCCCACCTACCGAATCCAGCTCCTTCTTCTTCCCCAGATAATCGGTGACGGTAACAATGTCGACTGCATGACCAACCTCCACCAGGTGCAGCATCGCATCGTAGATCTTCCGGTGCGAGTCCAGCGCAAAGTCATCGGTCTTCAGCAGCATCGTCGCGTCAATAATCGCGACCGGCTCCACCAGCATCGCGCCGAGAATCGTCATCTCGGCATGCACGGACGCCGGCCGTTCCTGCTCGCCGACAATGTGGGGATAGGTGGCCATGAGTCTTTAACCTTACCTGCCGCCTCCACCAAATTCCATCCTGTGCAGAAGATGTAGTCCTGTGGACAAGAGGTGGTCCTGTGCAAGGTGTGGATAAGAACATCCGTGCATCTTTAGTCTACGTCCGCACGTAAACCACCGAGTGATCGCTAAGTGCCATCCTTGGTTCACAGAAACGCAGTCGTTATACGCTGGTAAGCAGAGTCAAGCCCAAGTTCCGCAGGAGCAAAGATGGGCGTCGAAAAGGTTCTAGCCATTCCCGAGCAGGCCCAACGCGACAAAGCCTCCTTCGAGGTCCTCCGTGTCTGGATCGCCGAACAGGGCCAGCACGTCAGCATCCGCAGCGGAGCCTGGGAGGACCCCTTCGCCTGGGGCATCGTCCTCGCCGACCTCGCCCGCCACATCGCCCTCGCCCACCAGTTGCAAAACAAGGAAACCGACCCCGGAGCCTTCCTCAACCGCCTCCTCGAAGGCTTCGAAGCTGAGATTGAAAACCCCACCGACGAGCCCGAGGGCGAAGTAACCCAATAACCCACACACAACCCGCTAAAACCCACCCAGTTCAAACCCGCTCCCATCTCGAGTCGTCATTCTGAGCGGAGTGAAGGATCCCTGTATTTCGCCTTCGCCCTTGTTCGTTCTTCTCCACCACCCCCAAACCCGTCGTCTCGACCGAAGCGACAGACAGCCTTACCGTCTGTCGCGCAGTGGAGAGATCCCCGCATCTCGCCCTTGCTTCCCACCCAGACCAAAATAAATCCAAAATCCTGGCGCATTTTTCAACACCAGAATCTATGGTGCTGGAACACCACATCCACCACACATGCCACCACGTTCAGCCACGCCAAAAACCACGTCCAGACGACGTGGTTTCCTCAAATACCCCTGAAAACAGGCCCTCTCCCGCAGGCAGAACCAGCCGAAAATTATTTGTGCTTGTAATCCTGAAAAAGATCAGGAAACTGCTGCTTCAGAGCCGCCATCTTCGGCACATCGCACACCTGGATATAAGGATTATTCGGATTCTTCTCCGCATAGTCCTGGTGATAGTCCTCGCCGTCATAAAACGCCTTCAGCGGCGTAACCTCCGTCACAATCGGCTTGGGAAACACATGCGCCGCATCCAGCTGAGAGATATAGGCCTTGGCCACCTTCTCCTGCTCCGGCGACGTATAAAAAATCACCGACCGATAAGAAGTCCCCACATCCGGCCCCTGCCGGTTCAACTGCGTAGGATCATGCACCACAGAAAAGAAGATCCGCAGCAGCGTCCCATAACTAACCTTAGCCGGATCGAACACAATCTTCACCGACTCAGCATGCCCCGTCCCCTCCGACGAAACCTGGTCATAAGTAGCAGTCGAAGCAGATCCACCCGAATAACCCGCAGTCGTAGCCGTAACCCCTTTCACTCGCTGAAACACCGTCTGCACGCCCCAAAAGCAGCCACCCGCAAACACCGCAGTCTCATGCGATGCCGCAACATGCGGCTCATCCATCGCAGGAGCCGGAATCGGCTCTCTTCTCTCTGCTCCCATCACCATTCTCTTCCCCCTCCAAAAAGCATAAGCGCAACAACCCCAACCCCCAGAACGATCAACCCGGTCTTCACCACATTCGACATCGCAAACTCCAGTCCGCTTCGTATTGGACGCTCCGGCACCACAACCGGTTACATTCTCAAGCTTTCCCTCCCTTCCAGCTCTACCTGTACCCATATCAATCATCCAAGCCCAACAGGAGGACCAAACCTTGCCCGGCCGCGTTCGCATCGGAATCTCCGGATGGACCTACAAACCATGGCGCGGCGTCTTCTATCCCAAAGGCCTCGCACAAAAGAAAGAGCTCGCCTACGCCTCCTCACTCTTCCCCACCATCGAGATCAACGGCACCTTCTACTCCCTCCAGCGCCCCTCAAGCTTCGCCACCTGGGCCGAGCAGACCCCCGACGACTTCGTCTTCTCCATCAAAGCCAGCCGCTACATCACCCACATGCTCAAGCTGCGCAACGCCGAGCAGGCCCTGGCGAACTTCTTCGCCTCCGGCCTCCTCGCCCTCGGTCACAAACTCGGCCCCATCCTCTGGCAGTTCCCACCCAACTTCCAGTTCAACGCCGCCAAGCTCGAAGAGTTCTTTACCCTTCTTCCGCGCGACACCCACGCCGCTGCCGTGCTCGCCCAACACCACGACGATCGCCTCAAGGGCCGCGCCTACACCGCGCTTATGAGAAAGCGTCTCATCCGCCACGCGATGGAGATCCGTCATCCAAGCTTCGTCACACCAGACTTCATCTCCCTCCTCCGCCGCCACAACATCGCCCTGGTCTGTGCTGACACAGTCGAATGGCCCCTCCTCATGGACGTCACCTCAGATTTCCTCTACTGCCGTCTCCACGGCTCCGAAGTCCTCTACACCAGCGGCTACAGCGATCAGGCGCTCGACCAGTGGGCCGCTCGCATAGCAGCCTGGGCACGCGGAGGAGAGGTCACTGACGGCGATCACGCCAGCCCCAAACCCGCACGCCGGCGAACCGCCCGAGACGTCTACGTCTACTTCGACAACGACGCCAAGGTCCACGCCCCCAAAGACGCGCAAGCCCTCATCCAGCGAGTCAACCAGCTTCTAACCCCGACCAACGGGAGGACCGAAACACCTCACTCACCCACAAAAGGTACACAAGTCACGAAGTGACCGCCGCACGCGGAGGGCGCCCGTCCGGCAGGACAGGTATTAAGCCACCCGCGCCCGCCCCTGAATCTCGATGTAAACATGAATCAAACTAACCGCCGCCGGAGTAACTCCCGCAATTCGGCTAGCCTGTCCCAGCGTCTGCGGCCGCACCCGCGAAAGAATCTCCTTCATCTCACTCGACAACCCACTCACCGTCGAATAATCGAACCACCCCGGAATCGCCCGCCTCTCAGCCTTCCGCATCTTCTCCATCGACCGTCGCTGCTGATCCAGATACCCAGAGTACTTAATCTCCGTCTCCACCGTCTTCATCTCATTCCGAACCCACGCCGGCAGTTTCTCCTCACCCGCCGCATCCATCGCCGCTACCCAACTGCTCAGCGCCCCATCGCCGACCCGCAGCCTCTCACGAAGCACCGAAGCGACCTCCTCGATCGGCACCTCCGGCCGCTTCAAAAGCTGCGCAAATGTCTGTCCGCCAACCCCAGCGGCGTCACCGTCCAGCCTCTCCAGCAACGCAGCCGGCAACTCCTCCGCCCGCACCCGCGCCGAACCCAACAGCCTCTCAAACGCAACCGCCCGAGCCTGCTTCGCCTCATACTCCGCCCAGGCAGCATCATCGATCAGCCCCAACCGCCGCCCATGCGGAGTCAACCGCCTGTCTGCATTATCGATCCGCAGATGCAGCCGAAACTCCGCCCGCGAAGTAAACATCCGGTAAGGCTCATTCGTCCCTTTGCTGATCAGATCGTCAATCAAAATTCCCGTATAAGCCTCAGTACGATCCAGCGTAAAGCCATCCTCGCCCCGAACAGCCAGCGCCGCATTGATCCCCGCCATCAATCCCTGGCACGCCGCCTCCTCATATCCGCTCGTCCCGTTGATCTGTCCCGCAAGATAAAGCCCGGCAAACGACTTCACCCGCAGCGTACGATCCAGCTCCGTCGGATCGATCGCGTCATACTCAATCGCATACCCCGGCCGCAGCATCTCTGCATTCTCAAGCCCAGGTATCGATCGCACCATCGCCGCCTGAATCTCCATCGGCAGACTCGTGCTCATACCGTTGATGTAGACCTCATGCGTATTCAACCCCTCCGGCTCCAGAAAAAACTGGTGTCGCGTCTTCTCCGGAAACCGCACGATCTTGTCTTCAATCGACGGACAATACCGCGGCCCAATCGCCTCAATCTGCCCCGTGTACATCGGCGATCGATGAACATTTTCCCGAATCAGCCGCAACGTCTCCGGCGTCGTGTGCGCGATGTGGCACTTGATCTGCCGCAGCGGAATCTCTTTCGTCCGAAAGCTGAATGGCGTCGGGTCTTCATCTCCCGGCTGCTCCTGAAACTGGCTCCAATCAATCGTGCGCCCATCAAGTCGCGGCGGCGTCCCTGTCTTCAACCGGCACTCCCGCAGCCCCAGACGCTTCAGCGCCTCTCCCAGCAATACGCTGGCTGGCTCTCCACTACGCCCCGCCGTGTACTGCTGTTCCCCGCAATGAATGAGCCCATTAAGAAATGTCCCTGTTGTAACAATCGTCGCCGCAGCATAAATCAGGCGCCCATCCCGCAACTTCAAACCGCGCACCACCCTTCGCGGAGATTCCATTGACCTTGTGTTGTCATTCCGCATCCTGAGCGCAGTCGAATGGGGGCAGAATCTGCTTCTCCAACTTCCGTCGCAATACCTTCCGTCTCCACAATCAGGTCCACCACCTCAGCCTGCTTGATGAAGAGATTCTTCTGCCCCTCCAGCACCTCGCGCATCTTCACGCGATACAGCGCCTTATCGCACTGCGCCCTCGGCGACCACACCGCCGGCCCCCGCGAAGTATTCAGAAGGCGAAACTGTATCCCCGTGGCATCGGCAACCTCGCCCATCACACCGCCCAGCGCATCCACCTCACGCACAAGGTGTCCCTTCGCAATCCCCCAATCGCAGGGTTACAACTCATCTGCGCAATCAAATCCAGATTGAGCGTAAAAATCGCGGTGCGCAGTCCCATCCGCGCCGCCGCCATCGCCGCCTCGCAACCTGCATGCCCCGCACCCACCACCGCCACATCGAACTGTTCCGAAAAGCTCACTTCTCTATTCTAGGCGTCACTGCCCGTTTCTTTGTAATTGCACCTTTACAAGTCACTATTCCCAAACAACAATCAACCATGCGCCTTCATCGCCATCTCGCCGCCTTTGCGCTTCTCTGCGTCTTCCTTCCTCTCACCCTCCATGCCCAGCAACTTCCCGCAGCCATCACCGCCGACCCGGTCCACGACAAGACCAATCCCGCCGGCTTCGAAACCTTCCAGATCCCCAGCCACGGTGCGCTCCTCAACGCACTCGCCTACATCGCTCCTGGCCCCGCCCCGCATCCCGTTGTCCTTCTCCTCCACGGCTTCCCCGGTAACGAGAAAAACCTCGACCTCGCCCAGGCCATCCGCCGCGATGGCTGGGACGTCGTTTACTTCGACTACCGCGGCTCCTGGGGCTCCCCGGCGACTTCTCCTTCACCCACTCCATCGAAGACACACAATCCGCCATCGCCTTCCTGCGCGATCCCGCAAACGCAAAGAAGCTTCGCTCCGACCCGTCCTCCATCGTCCTCGTCGGACACAGCATGGGCGGCTTCATAGCCCGCTACGTCGGCGCGCAGGATCCCGCCATCAAAGCCGTCGGCCTCATCTCCGCCGCCGATATGGGCCTCGACAAAATCCAATCCACCAAACCCGATCAGAGAGACGCAGCAGTCGCCGCTCTCGCCGCTCACCTCGCTGCTGAAGGCATGGCACCGCTCGCTGGATGCACCCCCGAAGGCCTCGCCAAAGAGGTTGCCGCGAACTCCATCGCCTGGAATATCCTCGCGCTCGCGCCAAAACTCGCCACTCGTCCCATGCTCGTCATCACCTCAGACGATGGCCTCGCGCCCTCAAACGACGCCTTCGTTGAAGCTCTCAACAAAGCCGGCAATCAGGAGGTCACCGCGATCCACATGACGACCGACCACTCCTACTCCGACCAGCGCATCGCCCTCGAAAAGGCAGTCCTCGACGGCCTCGACTATCTTCAACATAAATAGCGCTGTCACACACAGCCGAGCCACCGGATATTAAACTGCTCTCAGCTTCGTTACATCTAATCGACGAAGCAGACGGAGCAACCTTGAACCGACTCGCGCTCAGCCCGATCAGCTTCACTACACCGCATCTGAATTTGCTCGCGCTGGAGATCCCCCACTTCCGTCACACCTGGTTCTTCGCCATCTTCCTCTTCTGCACCGCCATCGTGCTCGCAAACGTGGTGCACTACGTCCTGTTTCGCCTGCTGCGCCGCAAAGAAGAGGAGAGCAAAAGCTTCGGCTGGGGGGCCTTCAGCGCCGCCTCGGCAAACCCGCTCGCGCGATCTTCTTCCTCACCTGCCTCCTCCTCATCCTCCCCGCCGTACCCGACCTTCCCGGAAAGTTCGAAGACACCATACGCCAGGGCCTCATCATGGCGCTGGTCGCCTCCCTCGGCTGGTTCGCCGTCGGCTGCATCTACGTCCTGCAGGCCATCATGCTGCGGCGCTACGACCTCAACGCCGAAAACAACATCCGGGCACGCCGCGTCCACACCCAGTTCCAGCTCTTCCGCCGCATGCTTATCACCTTCGTCGTCATCATCGACATCGGCGCCCTCCTCTGGACCTTCAACGACCCCCGAATCTGGCACTACGGCTCCGGCCTTCTCGCCTCCGCCGGCATCGCCTCGCTTATCATCGCCACCGCCGCCAAATCCACCGCAGCAAACTTCTTCGCCGGCCTGCAGATCGCCGTCACCGAGCCCCTCCGTATCGACGACGTCGTCGTAGTCCAGGGCGAGTGGGGCCGCGTCGAAGAGATCAACTCCGCCTATGTCGTCATCCGCCTCTGGGACCTCCGCCGCCTCATCGTCCCCCTCAGCTACTTCATCGAAAACTCCTTCCAGAACTGGACCCGCCAGTCCTCAGACATCATGGGCACCGCCTTCCTCTACGTCGACTACTCCATCCCCGTCGAAGCCCTCCGTCAACAACTCGAGTCCATCGTCCACCCGTCGCCGCTCTGGAACAAACAAGTCTGCGGCCTCCAGGTCACCAACCTCACCGACCGCTCCATGGAACTCCGCTGCCTCATGAGTTCACGCAACTCCAGCGACAACTTTGACCTCCGTTGCCTCGTCCGCGAAAAGATGACTGAATGGATCCAGCAGAACTACCCCGAGGCCTTCCCCACCACCCGCTTCGCCTCTCGCCCAGACAGCTCTGCCCAACCGCAGGAAAACCAAAGCCTCCCAAATCTCCTTCAACCAACCGACCACCGCTAGACCTACATCCCCCGACCAACGGGAGGACCCACGCGCTCATCCAGCCAGGTCCGGTACACAAGTCACGAAGTGACCGCGCGCCGCGCAGGCGGCTCGTCCGGCAGGACAGAACTCGCTATAGACTAGCTACCATCGAGGTTTCACAGCATGCTAGGACAAACTCCGATCATCGCCTTCATTCCCACTCGCGACGCCGCACAGTCCCGCACCTTCTACGAGGACCTCCTAGGCCTGCGCTTCATCAACGACGACAAATTCGCCCTCGTCATGGAAGCCAACGGCACCATGATCCGCATCGTTCGCGTCGGCAACTTCACTCCCGCCCCCTTCACCATCCTCGGCTGGCAAGTCAAAGACATCCACCAATCCGTAGCAGACCTCACAGCCAAAGGCCTCAAATTCACTCGCTATTCCCACTTCGAGCAAAGCCCCGACGGCGTCTGGACCGCACCCGGCGGCGCAGCCAAGGTCGCCTGGTTCGCCGACCCCGACGGCAACACCCTCTCGCTCTCACAGCACTAGCCTGTCTCCCCCTCCGACCAACGGGAGGACCGGAAAAGGTATACACGTCACGAAGTGACCGCCCCACGCGGAGTGGGCCCGTCCGGCAGGACACCTCTGCGAATGGCGCCCCTCAAAACTCGACCCTCAGCCCCAGCTGCACCTGTCGCTCCGGCGACTGTCCCGTCGCCGCCCCCGTAAATGTCCCGAACGGTCGCACATTTAGCCCCTCCGCAGCAACCGTCGCAGCATTTTGAAACACCAGAGGCGTAATCCCATTCGCCTCCGTACCCACCACATAAGCACGCTGCATAATCGCGGAGTAGTTCACCCGATTGGTAAGATTGAACGCCTCGGCAACCCCGCGCACCTTCACGCTTTCGCTCACCAGCACAGCCTTGCTCAAACGCAGATCAACGCGTCCGGTATCCGGCAGCCGCAGCGTATTTCTTCCAACCGTCGGCAGATACACCGCCCCACCCGCGCCATTGATGCTCTCATGTCCACCGGCCAGCCTCGTGCCCCCAAAGATATCCAGGCTGTAAGGTCTCCCGCTCGTCTCTGTAAAGATGGGAGCGACCGCCCAGCCATTCACCGTCCTCCTCAGCCAATGCTGCTCGATCGCAAACTTCGGCTCCCACACCACGCTGGCCACAATCTTATGCGGATAGTTCAGCGCAGAAAGCCCCTTGTCATACCGCACGTCGAACGGATCGAACTGTCCGTTAGTTCGTGGCGTCGCGCCGCCGCTCTGTCCATAGTCGATCGCCTTGGCCCACGTCCAGCTCGCTCTGAACTCCAACCCGCCGCGGCTGCGTCGTCGAGCCTCCAGCACCAGAGCGTTATAGGTCGCATTCGCATTCGAAATAATGTCGGTCACAGGCCCGAAGTTCGTGTTCAGCCTCTGCGAATAAAACGGAATCACAAACGTCTCCCCATCCCGAACGCCCACTAAACCGGTGCCACCCTGCAGTTGGAACTCCTTCGTCGCAACCGACGGAGCAATATTGATATCCGCCGAGTTCGGCAGCTGCCGGTCAAGATTCAACAGATAGGTCGCACTCGCAATCATCCCCGCACCCACCTCGCGCTCAATCGAAAAGCTGCCCTGCTGCACCGCCGGCAGCCGAAATCTTCGATCGAACACCATCGCCGACGTCGTCTTCCCCACCGCCGCCGGCGGCATCGTCACGTACGAGCACGCATACCCAAACCCCTGATTCGCAACCTGCGGACAATTTGTGACCGTCGTCGGTAAGATCAACACGCTCGTCGTCGAAGAGGGCAGCGCAGTGTTTGACAACGCGCTACTCAATTTGGCGCCGGGCAGCCTGCCATAGAAAAGACCATACCCAATGCGAACAACCATCCGGCCCGACCCGGACGGCTCCCACGACACAGCCGCTCTCGGGCCAACATTATTGCGATCCTCCGGAAACACACTCGTCGCGCCCTTCTGCCCAAATGCCGCATCCAGCGTTGCATTGGGCCGCTGCGGCAGCGGAGAGAGTTCGTATTCGTAACGTAAACCGGCACTTATTGTCAGTCCCCGCCTCACCCTCCAGCTATCCTGCAAAAAACCGGCCCATTCCTGCGTGTTGAACGTCACTGTCTTTTGCCCAAAGCTCTGCGTAAAAGAGCGAAAGCAAAAATCATGGATCGGCGCCGTGATCGATGGACAACCACCATTCGGATACGCGTTCACATTGAAGGTATAGTCGGTGATCCAGTCCACCAACCCGCCGGAGTGACCAGACGTAACTCCGCTGTCGTAATGAAACGCTCCCTGCGGATTGTTCAGACTCGAAATATCGTCATGAACAAAGCTGACGTCTACACCCGCCTGCAGCTGATGCCGCCCTCGCACCACCGTCATCAAATCCGCCAACTCCACCTTATCCTCATCCGGATATGCCGTGCGCCCCAGCGAGTTCGACGGCCCAAACGTAAATCCATCGGGCCCAATCGCAATCTCCGGAGCGAATCCACCCGGCCCCACCGCCGGCTCCTGCGGCAGCGGCTTCGCCGCGGTCTCATACTGAAAGTCACGCCCATACTGAACCCGCAACTCATGCGTCAGCTTCGGCGACACCCGCCACATCCATCGCCCCAACAGCGAATCTACCTTCACATAGCTGCTCCCCAGGCTTGCGACTCCAAGATCCACCACCGGCGCAGACCGCACGCCCGACGGCGCACTTGACCGCGCCCGGTTGTATTGCAGACTCACGCGGTGGCGCTCCGTTGCCTGCCAATCCATCTTGCCGAAGTTGATTGTCTGGTCCTGTCGCCGCGCCACGGTCCCCGTCAGGCTGTCAAGATAGGTCAATGCAGCATTCACCTTCGCCCGCGTCACGCCTCGGTTGCCTAGCAACGCACTCTGCGTTGGTGTCAGCAGATAGAAGTTCGGATCATAGGGTGTCGAGACAGCCGGGAACGACCGGAGCTGCTGATCGTACGTATAAAAGTAAAAAAGTTTATCCCTCACTGCTGCACCGCCAACGCTGCCGCCGAACTGTTGCCGAAGATCGGAGGGCTTCACCGCGGTACTTGTGCTCACACCGTTCACATAGGTCGTCGCGATCGAAAAAGGATTCGTTGCTCCAAGCGCGCTCGACCGCACCAGGTAAAAACCCGTCCCATGCAGCGCATTCGTACCGTTCTTCGAGACCGTCGTGATGATTCCTCCCGCCGCATGCCCATACAACGCCGAGTAGTTCTGGCCGCTCACACGAAACTCCCTCACTGCCTCCTGAGAAAACGTGGAAGCAGCACCCGCGTGCCGACTATACCCACCCCCTCCATCCATGCTCCCTGCACTCACCCGCCGTGAAGACCCCGTCTCCGCAGCATCTTCGATCTCCCCCGCACTCTCCCCGCCCGTCCCACGCGGCACCGCGCCAAAGCTCTGGTCGTCATCTCCACCATCAATCCGGCTGCTGTTTTGCGTCGAAGCCACCCCGCGGAAGCTCAACAGCCCGTCCCCCTCCGGATCCGCGTTGACCGTCGGCGTCAATAAAGCGAACGTCTGCCATCGCCGCCCATTCACCGGAGTCCTCTCCATCTCCTCAGGCGTGACCACACTGGCCGTGGCCGCAGACGCCACCTCATCGACGCTCACCGTAGCCGGTCTCTCTGGCGCTGCGGTCACGTTCACCGAACTGACTATCCCGCCAACTTTAAGTTGCGCCTCCACCGAGGTCACGCCCCCAACCTCCACGACCACCGGCTCCAGCGTCAGATTCGCGAACCGCTCATAGTCCACCACCACGCGGTACTCTCCCGCGGGCAGATGAGCCACGACAAACTCACCTTTGCCCTCGGTCGTCGCGACAGCGGTAAATCCGTTCGCGAGATTCTGCGCCTGCACCACCGCGCCCACCAGCGCAGCACCCGTCGCATCCACGACAAAACCGCCGACCGCCCCATCCACCGAACTCTGGCCCCACGCACACCCCCATGGCAGCAGCGGCGCTACACCACAGCAAGCAGGCCCGGACAACGTTCCTCACACCCGCGCTCACCATCGCGCGTCCCAGACAGAACGACATGCACTCTCCGCGGATTCTGTACCGCTCTACGCCGCAACCACGGGAAGATTGAAAAGTAAGCTCGCCATGCCCTTCGCTATCCAGGCAAAACGTCGCAGCCGCAAATTGTCCGCACCACGCCAAAAACAACAGGACACTATGAGATTAGCCGCAGACGCGCCAATAATGAAAGACCACTTCCGTGTTAAACACAAAAGAGCGGCGACCGAAGCCGCCGCCCTTTTGAAATGACCAGGGTTAGAACTGCGCCCGAACCGACAACTGGACCTGACGGGGTGTATAAGAAAATCCGCTGGCGTTCGAGTTGGTCACGGAACCGAACAGAGGCAAAGCGGAGTTCGCGCTGCTCGTGTTGAACGTCAGCAGATTCGCGGTCACCTGCTTCGCTGCATTGGTCGTAGTACCGATGAAGTATCCGGTCGTATTCACTGACGTGACGTTCTGACGGTTCAGAATGTTGAAGCTCTCTCCAAGCAGCTCCAGCTTCACGCGTTCGGCAACATTGAACCGCTTCGACAGCCGAAGATCCAGCACATTCGTGCTCGGCTGCTGAAGGCCGTTGCGCTCAAACCCCGGCAGCCGGAATGTTCCGTTGACTGTGCCGGTTCCGCCCGATCCGTTTGCGCCACTCCCCACCGCGTTCAACTGCGCACCGTTGACAAGCCCGGTCGACAACGTCCCGCTGGTGGCTACCGAATAGGGCAAGCCGCTCTGCGCCGAGAAGTTCGGCGAAACCTCGTAGTCGTTCAGCAGATAGCTCTTCCAACCCGTAAAGCGCCACGGCGAGGTCGCCACCGCCGTCAGGACAAACCGGTTCGGAACATTCTGATTGGAGTTGCCATACTCCTCGCGAAGGCTGGTCGGGTCCAGCAGCGCATTGGCAGAGCTTCCAGTCGTATTGTTCTCCCCGTAATCCAAGGCGTGCGACCAGGTATAGTTCGCGCTGAACTGCAGGTTGTGCGTAAGACGGTGTGAGATCTGACCCACCAGCCCCTGGTAGTTCGAGTTCACTCCGCTGAAGATGTTCGTCTTCGCGCCGAAGTTGCAATCCGGACGCTGGCTCGGACAGATCTTGGAAGACGCCGTGCTCTTCGCAAAGAAGTTCGACATGAACGTGGAACCGTTCTGCAGCGGGCCTTTCCCGGACGTGTCCACCACCGTGTAGGTCACGCTGGTCGGAGCAGGCAGGTTCAGATCAACAAAACTCGGCAGACGCCGCCCAAACGCTCCCAGCCAGGTCACACTGACGACCGTATTCCAGCCCAGGTCCTGCTCCACCGTCAGGTCCGCCTGATGGATCTCCGGCAGCTTGAAGTTCTTGTCAAAGAACGTAGCGTTCGGTGGAGTTCCCGTGTTCACTAGTGCCGGAATTACCTCCGGAAACACCGGGGCGCCCGCGCTCGTCGACGTATAGGTGAAGCTCGGCTGACCGTTGAGCGAACCCGTGTTGATCAGCGCGTTATAAATCGACGAGTTGATCACGCGAGCGAAAAACTCTCCGTAGCCGCCCCGCAGAATCGTCTTGCCGCTTCCAAACACGTCGTAGGCAAAACCAACTCGCGGACCGATGTTGCTCTTGTTGCTCGGCAGGGAGCCCGTCTGCGGAATCGATGAAACGACAAGGCCGCTGACTGGCGACGGCAACTGTTCATACTCATACCGAATGCCGCCCGTCAAACTCAGGCGCGAATTCAACTTCCACTCATCCTGCACGAAGAACGCATAATCCCCCGTATTGAAATTTAGCCCGGGCCGACCAAAACCCTGCGTATAAGAGCTGTAGTTATGCGCCTGAGCAACTGTCTTCGGATTCTGCGAGAGGTAAAAGTCCGTAAGGTAGTTGGTCAGCGTGGAGTAACTATATCCGCCATACTGCGCAAATAGGTTGTTGATCAGGTCATACGTGTGGATGTAGTCGCCGCCAAATTTAATGCTGTGGTTTCCATGAATCCAGTTCACCGTATCGGCAACCTGATTCCGCCGCTCATCCGGCAGCGCAGCACGCTGCAGAAACGTCTGTGTTCCAAACGTGAAGCCATTCGTAATCGAGACACTCGGCGGAAGTCCGCCAAAAGGGTTGCTATAGCCTCCCAGGGTCGGCCCCACCAGGTTCGACGTCTCGTAGGCCGCGGGGGCCTGGGCGAACTCGAACTCAAAATCACGCCCATACTGATAACGAACCTCATTGCTGATGTTGTTCGTAATCACCGTATCCAGCTTCGCAATGCCGAACGTATCGCGTACATAGTCGTTGCCAAAGCTATGCGAACCATCAAAGACCGTAGCTGCGGTCTGGATGCCGGCCGGCGAGATCCAGCGTAACCGGTTCACCTCAAACGAAGCATGATTCCTTCCGTTGATCTGCCAGTCCACTTTAGGAAAGAAGATCGTCTGATCGCCCGTACGCGGCACACTGCCGAGCAGCGAATTCAGATTGGCAAGACCGCTGGTGTAATCCGTTGCAGCCGCACTATAACTGGCCAGTTTGAGATTCGTTTGCAGTGTGCACGCCGCCGCATCGATCGTGCTTGGCGCGGTCGCACCTTTCCCTCCGCACACCTGGCCGGCCGGAAGCGCCGCGTCAGGGGTAGCGAAGAAGCTCGTAGGATTGCTCGCCGCCGCGACCGCTGGGAAGTTTCTCTGAAAGCGATCCGCCGCAAAGAAGAAGAACAGCTTGTCGCGAAAGATCGGTCCGCCCACCGCCCCGCCCCACTGCTTGCGCCGATCCGTCGGCTTGAAGTTTACCGAACTGAAGGGTCCATTGGGAACCAGTTGCACGGTCTTTGTCGTAAACGCGTTCGCTGCTCCCCACTCCGCATCGCGATCGTAAAAGTACGCCTCACCGTGGAACTTATTGCCGCCTGACTTCGTGATCGAGTTCACAACGCCGCCCGCGGCCCGGCCATACTCAACCGTGTAGTTCGAAGTATTAACCTGAAACTCCTGAATCGAAGCTTTGGCCGTCGAGTAGCCCGCGCGAGTGCGTCCACGCTCCTCCGAAAAGTACGCCTGATTGTCGTCTGCTCCGTCGATGGTTACATTATTCAACAAAGTGCTCTGGCCACGAAAACTCAACAGCCCAAATCCGCTCGAATCGGCAACCACTCCAGGCGTCAGCAGCGCGTAGGCCGACCACCGATAGTTGTTCACCGGAAGATCAAGCAGCATCTTTTGATCGATCACTCCAGAGAAATCAGGCGACGTCGTATTCAGCACTGGCGCCTCGCTCGTGACCTCAATCGTGTCACTCACGTTACCCACAGGCATCTTGGGAGAGATGTCCGTCAGCAGTCCAACCTCGACGATCACCTCGCCGGAACGGTAGCTCCGAAACCCAGGCGCCGTAATTGTAACCGTGTAGGTTGCAGGCTGCAGATGGATCACCCGGAACACGCCCGAGCCATCGACCTTCACGTTCTGTTCAGCGTTCGTTGCGTTCGAGTGAACTACTACGATCGCGCTCCCAATTGCAGAACCGCTCGAATCCTCTACTGTACCGCCGATCGCGCCGTCGACAGCCGACTGCCCATAGCCCTGTAACCCCGTAACCGCGCAAAACATCGCAATCAGCGCGCCGCGCCTCATCAATCCCGAAATCTTCATCTGGTCTCCTGAGTTTGTTTCGCCCTGCAGACTGCACGTCCTTCCGCGCCTGCTGCGAGCCAAAGTCTTGCTTGCATCGTGTGAGTCTTCTCAGAGTCGCATGAGACGGTTAACGTAGGATTACGAGATGTAAAAATGCCGTCTTCTGCAAGCTCCCGCACGCCACCCTCGAATCGTCACACGACCTCGCGCCTATCGCCGCAACCCGCTCCCGGCGCGCAAACTTGTACACTGTTAATGAAGATGTTTATTGATGAAGCAAGAATTCGTATCAAGGCCGGCGACGGCGGCAATGGCTGCATGGCCTTCCGCCGCGAAAAGTTCGTCCCCAAGGGCGGCCCCTCTGGCGGCGACGGAGGCCACGGAGGCGACGTCCTCATGTCCTCCTCCCTCAGCCACAACACCCTCGTCCACTTTCGCTACAACCCCGAGCACAAAGCTCAGCGCGGCGGCCACGGCCTCGGCTCCAACTGCTCCGGATACTCCGGCGAAAGCACCACCCTCAAAGTTCCCGTAGGCACTCTCCTCTACGACGACGCCACCGGCGAGCTCATCCACGACTTCGCCCGCCCCAACGAGACCATCGTCATCGCCAAAGGCGGTCGCGGCGGCCGTGGCAATCAGCACTTCGCCACCAGCACCCATCAGGCCCCGCGCGAGCACGAGCTCGGCCGCGCCGGCGAAGAACGCGCCTACCGCCTCGAACTCCGTCTCCTCGCCGACGCCGGCCTCGTCGGCTACCCCAACGTCGGCAAATCCACCCTCATCTCGCGCCTCTCTGCCGCCAAACCCAAGATCGCCAACTATGCCTTCACCACGCTCGAGCCAAACCTCGGCGTCGTCCAGGTCGGCGACTTCCCCCACACCGAGTCTTTCACCGTCGCCGATCTCCCCGGACTCATCGAAGGCGCGCACCTCGGTCACGGGCTCGGCATCCAGTTCCTCAAACACATCGAGCGCACCAGCGTCATCGTTCATCTCGTCGACGTCTCCGACTCCGGCGCTGCCGAAGGAACCGCCCGTCCCGACCCCGTCGCCGACTACAAAGTCATCACCGAAGAGCTCAGGAGCTTCGATCCAGCCCTCGCCGCCAAGCCCACCATCCTGGTAGCCGCAAAGATCGACGTCGCCAATCCGGACAAACTCAAAAAGCTCACCGCGATGGCCAAGCGTCGCAAGCTGCCCTTCTTCGCCATCTCCGCCGTCACCGGCGAAGGCATCGAGCCGTTAAAGTTCGCCATCGCCGAGCTGGTCGCAACCCACCGCCCCATCGCACTCGAACCCGACAACACCGAGCCAGTAAAACTCAAACCCAACTACCCCCCACCGCCCGGTTCCGCCCGCGGCCGCGCCTAGCATTTCGATCTCGAGCCGTTCGGGACAACGTCAAACACTGGCTGCGAGTTCCTCCCCTCCTTCACCGTCGGCGTGTCGAATTCCTTTTTGCCGTGTCTTTTTGCCTCGTCATCCAGTATGGATTTCCGGTTGCCGTTGCCGTTGCCGTTGCAGTTTGCGGTTGCTGTTGCCTGTCCTTTTGTTGTCATCCCGTAGGGATCTGCGGTTGCCGTCGCCTCTTCCCCGTCACTCATACCCCGAAAAGGAAAGAACCACACCAATGCAATCCACAAAAAAGGCTGTCAAGCCCCCATTTCGATTAACCCATTTACAATCATGAATTTGTACCGTGCGCATTAGTTTAGTCCCGACAGCTACAATTGAAGAAAGGAGAGAAAAAGAGCCGGACTTTCAGTTAAAACCGTCTAAGCCGTTTGTTTTGAAATTTTTACCACTAACCCCTTTTGAATGACTAGTTTGCAAGATAGCTTCTTTAGCAAGTATCTGATAATAAAAGAGTTAGCGCCGAGAACCCCGGGGTACCCCTGGACAATGACATAAGAAGCGGAACATCAGTTGTCTTGCCATCCAAGTCACAAGACGCGTAAGGTTTAACGCGGACCCAGGTACCCACTGGGACAGGTGGTATCCAGCCAAAGTCGCCCCTCCGAGGGCGACACGCGGCGGAGCTGCACTGGAGATTGCAATGAGCTTGACCACGTTCTCAACGGAACGAGCCGGCGCCCAGGGTGGGCGACAGGCCGATTCCCCCGCTAAAGTTACCGTCCCCTCCCTCCTCGAAAAGAAACTACTACGTCGGCCAATCAGCGCCATCACGGCCTACGACTACGCCAGCGCCCGGCTCATCGACGAGGCTGGACTCGACGTCGTCCTTGTAGGAGACTCGCTCGCCATGGTCATGCAGGGACACGAAAACACCCTCGCCGTCACCATGGACGAGATGCTCCTCTACACCCGAGGAGTGCGGCGTGCCGTAAAACGCGCCCTGCTGGTGGCCGACATGCCCTTCGGCAGCTATCACACCGACGACCGCGAAGGCCTCGCCAACGCGATCCGCTTCATCAAGGAGTCCGGAGCCGAAGCTGTCAAGCTCGAAGGTGGCCGCGAACGCGCTGAGCTCATCCGGCGCATCACAGCCGCCGAAATCCCTGTCATGGGACACATCGGACTAACTCCCCAGAGCGTCCATCGCATGGGAGGCTACAAGGTCCAGGGCAAGACAATGGAAGCAATCGACGAACTACGCGCCGACGCCCTCGCCCTCCAGGAGGCAGGCTGCTTCGCCATCGTCCTCGAAGGTGTGCCCCGCGAACTAGCCCGCATCATCACCGAAGAACTCAGCATCCCCACCATCGGAATCGGCGCCGGCCCCGACTGCGACGGACAGATCCTCGTCCTGCACGACATGATGACCATGACCTTCTCGCCTCCAGCGAAGTTTGTCAGACGATACGCCGACGTAGCGGGAGTCATGCGCAAGGCATTGGAACAATACCGGCACGACGTCGAAGCCCGAACCTTTCCTGCGGACGCCGAAAGCTACCATTTCTCCCGCGAGGTCCGGGAATTGATGACAGAACCGATGGAAGTGGTGGGATAGCCGCAAAACCGAAACGAGAAGGAAGCTCTCAGAGTCGCGTCCAGCGGACTGATGGTGGCGCGCGTTTGGTGTCCTGAAAAGTGACGAATCAAAGATAAACCCGCAGCGATGCGGGCGAGAGGAGCTGTCAACCCGATGCAGATCGTAAAGAGTATTGCGGAGATGCAAAGTATCTGCCGCAACCTCCGAACCCAGGGCATAACGATGGGCTTTGTGCCGACGATGGGCGCACTTCACAAAGGTCATCTCTCTCTGATCCAGCGAGCCCGCTCTGAGTGCAAAACTGTTGTCGCATCGATCTTCGTCAATCCTCTCCAGTTCGCCCCAGGAGAAGACTTCGCCCAATATCCACGAACCTTCGAGGAGGACTGCAGACAACTCGAGAGCGAAGGTGTAGCTGTTCTATTCGCTCCCGACGCCACGGAGATGTACCCGAACGGCGCTGTAACCACCATCACCGTACCCGGCATCGGCGACCGGCTAGATGGAGCCTCGCGGCCTGGTCACCTTACCGGAGTAGCCACCGTTGTAGCGAAGTTATTTCACCTGGTGGCACCCCACCGCGCCTACTTCGGACAGAAAGATGCCGCACAACTAGCCGTCTTGCGACAGATGATTCAGGACCTGAACTTCGATCTTGAGCTCGTGAGTTGCGCGATCGTGAGAGATGCTGACGGCCTCGCTCTGAGCAGCAGAAATAAATACCTTAGCGTTCTGGAGCGTGAACAGGCGCTGGTTCTGCATCGAGCGCTCACTAAAATCGAGCAGAGCATCGCAGAGGGCGAACGCCACAGTTCCACGCTTTTGCAAATCGGAAGAAACACTCTAGAGACTGCGACGGGCATACGAGTCGACTACCTTGCCATCGTCGACGCCCGATCGCTCCTTCCCGTGGCGACCGCAGAGAGAGGCGTTCTAGTCGCAGTAGCTGCGTTTATTGGGCGAACGCGTCTGATCGACAACTTTCTCGTCGCCTGAAACCGAAAAACCGGTCGATAGCGCCAGAGCGAGCTCCGCGAATGACACGGAAGTACCATGCAACCCTTGCAAATATACGTTTATTGGGTTCGTGCTTTAGTAACATTCAGGGAGCGCCATCTTGGTGAGGACTTGTCCTTGAACCGGCGGCGGCGTGGACCGTCCACCGGCAAAGGATGCAAGACAGACTGCAGGGAAGAGGCAACTTCAGATGCCGAGCACTTCCATTCACGAACTCGCAATTCAGCAGATCGAGAGGCTTTCACGAAGAGGGTTTCAACGACTAGCGTTGCCACGGCCGCTTGAGAGCGCCTTCGAGCAGTCAACACTCGCGCGACGCTCCGAACGTCTCTGGCTGGAAGGTCTGGTAGCGATTGGCCTCTTCAATATTTATCTCCTCGTCGACCACTTTCTTCAGGACCGCGGCAACTCCTGGCTCCCGTTACAAATCCGCCTGTGCGTCGTCACACCCCTGGCCTTGCTGATTAATCTCAGCATGCGCTGGAGTCCAAACAAGATCTATCGCGAAGTAAGCATCGCCGGGGCAAGCTGCCTTATAGGAGTGACTCACCTCTACATCGAGAGTAATAAAAATGCGGCCTCCTCCGCATACGCTCAAGTGGGCGTGATAGTTGCGGTCATCTTTGTCAACGTGGTGATGCGGCTGCAATTCTTTTACGCTCTCAGCGCATCGGCCATTTTGCTGGCGAGCGATCTGGTCTTCATTCAACACGACCATTTCCTGAACTCTTCGGAAAAGCTACTCGGAATCACCTTGGCTGTCTGCGCCATTTCGATGACGGCAATTGCGAATTACAGCATCGGGCGAGAAGAACGATTGGGCTTCCTGATGCGGCTGCGCAGCGAGATACAAAGCAAAGAGCTCTCCTTCCTGAATGTCGAGCTGCAAAGGATTTCCTGCGTCGATAGCCTGACCGGGCTTGCCAATCGACATGCTTACGAGTTGCAGTTTGCCAAACTGTGGAGCGAATCTATTGACTCCCACTCATGCTTGTCCGCCATCGTGATCGACATCGATCACTTCAAGCTCACAAACGATACCCGCGGACATCTCTACGGCGACCGAGTACTGGTGCGAGTTGCTTCTCTGTTGTTGCAGGGTCTCCGCTGTAAGGACGACTTCGCGGCCAGATTCGGTGGCGAAGAGTTTGTGATTTTGCTTCCCGGCACAACACAGGAAGGGGCCATGATAGTCGCCGAACGCGTCCGCAAACTCGTCGAGGTGGCAGGTTCGCCAGCGCTACCCGAGCCCGGCAGCCATCCCAGGCTTTCAACGGTAAGCTGCGGCGGAGCGTCCTGCTACCCGAGCGACGTCAACTGCAAGGAAGACCTACTGGAGGCGGCTGATAAGGCGCTCTATCGCGCAAAGGAGCTGGGCCGCAACCGGGTATGCTGGGGCGAATTAGCGAAAAGACAGAAAGAACCGTCACCCACATACAAGCGACCTGCAAGGTTTTCGGTCAAGAGTGAGCCACTGACGAGCGTCGACTAACCCCACCGTTCGGTATCGCGGGTTCGATACTTCCTCCTGTGGGGGCCACTTCTGCAGCCTAATGGATTGTGGACAACTTTGTGGTCAAAACGCGCACCAACGTCCAGAGTGCGATGCCACATAATCACGTGGCCAAGGCTTTGGCCTTTTAGTGAGCACAGGATAGTGCAATTGCAATCTGCTACAACCTAGAAGGCCGAGCAATGATGTTTAGCCAGCGGGTGTTTCGCTCTTTGGAAATGGAATCGTCGCTGATCCAGGTTTCTTCAATGGAGAAGCCTGATTTCTCGAGAATTGCATGCAATTCGCTTTGGCTATAAAAAGCGAAAAACCGTCCATCTGGAAGTGATTCTTCGCCCACCCCCAGGATCATCGAAATGTAGAACGATGCATCGCTCTTAAGCGCAGACCGCAAGCGTTTTAGGACAGAGGGCAGAACTTTCTTAGGGAGGTGTAAAAGTGAAGCGCATGCCCAAGCCCCATCGAATTGGTTTTCGAATGCCAAATCTTCGAAACGCATCACTAAACAACGGACTCCTGAGAACTCTTCTGCCATCTTGGCAAGCACGGGGGAGCCATCTAGGCCGATCGGATCAAATCCGCCAAGTAGCATCGCTTTGAGATCTCTCCCCGAGCCTGCGCCTATGTCGACAACGCGGGAGCCTGGCTTCAGAGTCTTAAAAAGCGCTCGTAGATCGGTGACAGAATGACTTCGTTGACGCTCCCGCAGCAAATTCACGGATCACGGGCTCTGCCGTATTGGTGTCCGTTTTGGTCATATTCATGAGAGAGTCTTCCTTTTCCATTCTTCTACATCGCGTGTGATGGCCAAGAAGCCAGTGTTGATCAGTGACGGGAGTTCTAAGGGGAAAACTGAGGCAAGGTCAACGTTTAACAGCGCTCTCGGCTGCGATTCTGGCTCATCCCTTTCGACTCGGATCCCGTTCTTCGAATTCAACCCTTTCGCGAGCTCATGCTGGTGAGCCATAACCGCAAAGTGTGCAAGGTACCGTGCAAATACGCCCATTAGGTCAGCTTCTTCAGCACGAGCGTAGCCGGCCTTCTCTTGAATGATGTTAACGACTCGGGATCCAATAGCAACAATTTCGTCGATATAAATCTCGACATCGAAGGCCTGCCCATACACGTGCTGCATATGCATTACGACTCTGAACCGTGTCCATCCGCTACCGGGGAGGAGAATTTGGAACTCCTGTTTATCCTCGGAAGCTTGCCCGTTCGGGTTCTTAGAACTTACAAGCTGAAACCTGTCCGGCGCTGCTTTGCAGAGAGCCGAGTTCATTTGACGATAGAGACTGAACGACTGACCGAGTAAAGCTCGCAGTGGTCCGTACAGCAAAAATAGCTGCCTAAGCTGCCAATCCACGACGGCGCTGCTGATATTGGCTTTACTTTGTCTTTCAGCGAGGCGCAAATCGTTATCAGCTTTGACTTGGGCTAAACCCGCTTCCTGTTCCAGGCGCTCGCGCTGCTGCTTGTTATTTGCAAAAACACCAACGAAGACGCCCACTACACCAGTTACCGCTGCAATCAAAGCTGGTCCCAAGTCAACGAGAGAAAGCTTTTTATCGTCGTCAACTCGCTTCTCGATCTCTGAGAGGCTCGTCTCCGTACGGGCTGCCCTGTCGTCCAAAGCTTTGAGCCGTTGATCCACTTCCTCCAGTACCTGACCAACAGGCCTGGAGATCCCGGCACTGCGGTTTGAAACGCTGCTTAGACCTCTTGAGCTGGAAGCTGCCTTCTGAGCGCCCGCCAGCGGAGTCATCATTATCAAAACTACCGCGAGCAATGTGAAAGCTTTGCGCATCGTCATCATTCATTTAACTTTAGCGCTTGTTGAATGGCTTGGATCAACAGCAGACTTCCGTTGGAGGGAATTCTGATTCTGCGGGCGTCTTCCCGAACACGGGTATTCGAACCTGGCTCGATCGGGCCGTCAGTACCGTCGTATACGCGTTGCGATGGAAGTCGTTAGGAGCCCATCCCCGGGAAGTACATAGTCGCCTCAGTTTGGGCGGGGGCTAATCATATGCTCATTTCGCCTCGATCCGGACGATGGTGAATAATATTATGTCCTTCTATTCGGAGGCCTTTTTCATCCGGGGAGTTGTTCCAACCCTTGCGCGTTCCAATGTCGGTTCGGCCCAGCAAACCATGCGCTTCCTCTTGGGAGGAAAGTGCAGCGAATTCAGCGTAACGGGGGTGGAAGGCGTCGACAAAGGTCTCTTTGCGATGCAGGATCGGGGGGTTATTGAATCGCTGAAGTTTTTAATCCCATACGACGCCGTGGGCAAGAACACGCGAACACTGTAGGCCAACGAAGGATGAGCGTCGTCCTCGAATTCGGGATAACTAAGGAAGGACAGCTTTTTCCCATCTAGAGCGATCTTGATGAGGTCGTAATCCAGTTCGCCGACGATTTGGCGGGCAGCTAGAATCATCAGTCTCAGCAGCGGAGGCAGCTGCGCCTCGGCAGTACGGTGGATGTACAACGAGTCAGGCAGCTTTTGCCGACCGGAGAGAGTTTGCACTGCTGCTGAATGGCGCCAGGTTTGCCAAGCTCGAACAGGAATTCGACGCCAGCCTGAATAGAAGCCTTGTAGCTCGGCCAGAGCATCTTTATGTCAGCTTGGACCTCTTCTGGCATGACACGAATGGGCGGTGGAGTCAGACCCTGCAGATGCAACATCGCAATGTACGTAAGGAAAGTTTGACCGCTTTTGCTCCCGAGTTGAAACGAGAACATCTCGGTCGATAAGGCTTTCGGCGATTCGCTCGATCCGTTGCACAGAACCATATCGCTCGATCAAGCGGAAAAGGGACTTGAATTCGGCCAGGAGCGGTACTCGTCCGAGAGCCTTTGTCTGCGAGAGGTAGCGTGGCGTGCGTAGGGTTGACAGTAACAACTCCGCAGACGATGGCGTAATCGAAAATACGTTTGAGAAGATTGCGAAGCTGAGCGGCTGCGGATTCGAAGCCATTGTCGCGTTTCTTGAATACGAGCCGCTGCACATCTTGCGCTGTGACATCTCTCAATGCCCAGGTTCCGAACGCGGGGTAAATTTCTTTTTCAAGATAGCGGCGAAGTTGCTTAGTGTCCTTTCGATCTCTCTCGATTACCTCTCTGAAGTAACGCTCACTGAAGTCGGCGACGGAGGTAGAGTTCGCTAAAGCGAACTTTTCTAGTTGTTTTTGCTTCGCCGGCGATATGCCATCGTGCACCGCCTTCGCGAGTTCGTCGCGTTTCGATCTCGCAGCCTTCAAGCTCACAAGCGGGTATTTCCCCAGCGAGATCTTCTCCGTCTTTCCTTTGAACTGATACCTGTATCGCCAGGAAGCAGCTCCAGTCGGCATCACCTCAAGTGCAAGCCCACGACCGTCGCTTACGGCGTAACGAATTTCTTGAGGCTTCAGCCCTTTGATCTGAAGTTCGGTTAGCGGCATCTGCGCCTCAGATTGTCCACGGGAGCCGATTTTGGGAGCAACATGAGACGCAATGTACAGCGTCGTGGACAACTTAGAGAACGGCTCTCCAAGGATTTGCTTGGACGCGATTGGTCACTAAGGTACTGTACACATTGCAATAACCGTGATGGCATGGATTGGCTCGGAGCGCCAAGGAAGCGCTCTTATTTGCCGATGCAGAACTTGCTAAAGATGAGGTTTAGAATATCGTCGCTCGTCGTAGAACCAGTGAAAGCGTCGAGCGCGCGAAGACCTTCGTAGAGATCAAGAAGGATCATTTCGTGAGGGATGATCGCGGTCACCGCCTGTCTTGCCCGATTGAGAGCTACCAATGCGTCCGATACCGATCGCTGTTGGCGGTGGTTTGTGAGAACCGCGGTCTCCGCGTTTGGGATTTCCTTCGTGACCAGCGACAGGATCGCTCGGCGTAACTCTGGGATACCGGATCCGGTGAGAGCAGACGTTTCAACGGCCTGAAGACCGGGTTCTTGCGATTCCCGATGTCCGAGGTCTTGCTTGTTGATAACAATAAGGAAGGGCCGCCCCGCCAAGGTGGCAACAGCTGTCGCGTCTTCTTCATGGGGTGGTGCAGTAGCATCCAGGACCAGGAGCACTACGTCGGCTTCGGACATAGCTTCACGGGATTTAGCGATGCCTATTGATTCGGCTTCGTCGATGGAGTAACGCAGACCCGCGGTGTCGATGAGTTCGAGGGGAATGCCTTCGAGCGATACTCGTTCGGTGACCAGGTCGCGAGTCGTACCAGGCGTCGATGTGACGATGGCGCGGTCGCGTTGGATTAGTCGGTTGAAGAGAGACGACTTACCGACGTTGGGGCGGCCTACTATGGCCATCGTGAAGCCGTCGCGGACTATGCGGCCGTAGGCAAAGGAGGTCTGCAGTACGGCGAGGGGGCCTCGATTGCTGCTATCTGGGAGGAGATTTGATCTTGCGCGAGGAGGTCGATGTCGTCTTCAGCGAAGTCGATGCCAGCTTCCAGTGCGGCGATGAGGCTTATAAGTTGTTGTTTTATTGGGGTGATGTGACGTGATAGCGAGCCGCCAAGCTGTTGGGCGGCGATGCGGGCCTGATGAAGGGTGGTGGATTCGATCAGGTCGTGGACGGCTTCGGCCTGGGTAAGGTCGAGGCGGCCGGAGAGGAACGCTCGCTGGGTGAATTCTCCGGGTTCGGCGAGGCGGGCGCCTGCGTCGAGGCATTGGCGGAGGAGGTGATGGAGGAGGACGGGCGATCCGTGGGCGGAGATTTCTACGATGTCCTCGGAGGTGTAGGAGTGGGGGGACTGGAAGTAGGTGACTACGGCTTCATCGAGAACTTCGCCCGTGGAATCAAGGATTTCAGCGAAGCGGGCCTGGGCGGGGGCCAAGGGATGGCGAAGTTTCAGGAGGGGTTCGGCGATGGAGCGAGCAGCGGGGCCTGACAGACGGACGATACCGATGCCGCCGCGGCCGGATGGGGTGGAGATGGCTGCGATGGTGTCTTCGGAGTTGAAGCTGGAGTTGGAGTCGTTCACCGGGATTTTTCCATGTTAGCGGGAAGAAAAAATCCTGTGTGGTGATTGTGGTGTTTTTCTGGGGAGTTTTGCGAAAAGCGTGGTGCAGAACGTGGTGTTTTGATGGTGTAAGCGTGGTGAATTGCGTGGTAAACGTGGTGAAGTAAACACGCATTTTTGACGAGTGAAAAACCTGCCAACTTTTCGAAACTTTTTGCGAGGCGGTACTTCCGACCGAATTAGCCGCGGGAACGTAGGGGGCGAGCCGGGCGGACTGTCTGAACTCGTTTCAGGGAGCCTGCCTCGGCGAGTCACGAAAAGACGCGCCAGCCACCTGAAGGTGACCGGCGCGTGTTGATGGTGATTCGTTATTTATTCGACGCGGGACGATCCTGGTCGAGTGCTTATTGCGATTCGGATTAGATGGTGAGCTTGCGACGGACGACGCCAGCCAGCCCGATCAGCCCGGTACCAAGGAGAGCGAAGGTGCCGGGTTCCGGAACGGCAGGAGGCGGTCCAAGGACCTGAGAGTAATCAGCTGACAGATCCTCGATGAGGAAAGGATTGCTGCTGCTTGCCCCGGTAAGGGAGATGGTTTTGATGAACGTGCCGCTTTCGGACCATTCGTTGAGTGAGCCCTGGAAGATGTTGGAGGTGAAGAAGTCGGTTCCATCAAATGCGATTCCGGTTGTTCCACCGGAGTGAGCGGCTGCGTTGATGTAGTCGGTCTGAATGAGGTTGCCGTTGGTGTCGTAGAGGTCGTAGTTATCTACGCTGCCGTCAGCCTCGTTTGAGAGAAGATATCCATTACCGTTCATTACGAAGTACTCGAGACCATCACAGAAACCGGTGCAGTCTGCGAGCGACACCGTTTTCAGCAGCGTTCCGGTCGGGCTGTACAGGTAGGCATGGTTGGTGCCGCTGTAGTCGCCGACCCAGAAGTTTGTCCCGTCATAGGCGATGGTCGAAAGAGCTCTCGAGCCAGCGACCGTGAACAAGGGTCCGTTGTCTGTTTTTGTGGCGAGGTTGTAGGAGTAGACGGCGTTGGTGGTAGCCGAGGTGTAATACATTGTGGTCCCGACGACCACTACACCGCGACCGTTAAAGCCGCTGAGTCCGGTGTAAGTGTTGGTGACGGCACCCGTAGTCTTATCGATTTGAAAGACGTATGGAGAACCGTTGTCGGCGTTGTCTCCGTAGATGAAGTTGTCCGCGAGAGCTGAAGAGGTCGCGGCAGCGAAAAGGCAGGCTAAAACAAGTAATTTTTTCAAGAAACACCTCCAGAGCTGGTTGGAAAGACTGGACGAATCCCGAGCCTTCGTGTGGCTGCGGTTGAGAGAAAAAGGCCGCAGCTTCTCAAGCGAATGGCGTCGGAGGAACGACGGCATAAACGGAGATAGCGATGATTTTTTGAAGGGGCCTGAAAACCGTACCGGAGATCATAACCGCCTGGTTTGCGGTAGGGTCTCTATCGAGCGTTCACCAAGAAAACTTTCCGGATATTGGCGCTTCTTGGCTGACGCGAAGCTATGTGCAATTGCGGCTCCAACTGTGCCTGTTGAAAAGAAAGCATTTATTCGAGGGAAATTGAGAGTTCATGCAAAGAATTGCGGATTTATGGGAACTAGGGAACTTATTACACTGAACTACTGATCATAGAGAGAGTACCTGGTCGTGAGCTAAGGCCGATCGCAGACAAAGCAAGTTCCGCAAGATCGTGGATTTAGTTTGTCGCGATTGAACGGACTGCCCAATTGATGCGTGATGGCAAACGATTAGGATTGCGGAATGGGGACACAGTTTTCGAATGAGGCTTTGAAGTTTTTGCGGGGGCTGAAGAAGAACAACGACCGCGAGTGGTTTGGAGAACGGAAGGACGTCTACGAGAAGCAGCTGAAGGAGCCGATGCTGAAGCTGATCGGTGAGGTGAATGAGGCGATGGCGGAGTTTTCGCCGGAGCACCTGCGACCTGCGAACAAGATCCTGATGCGGATCTATCGGGACATTCGCTTTAGTAAAGACAAGCGGCCTTACAAACATCACGTGTCGGCGTGGTGGGCTCGGGATGGTCTGCAGAAGACCTCGGGGGTGGGTTTTATCTGCAGGTTAGCTCGACGGATGTACTGATTGCCGCTGGGGTTTATATGCCGGAGCGTGAGCAGTTGCTGGCGATACGGCGATACTTGGTGGATCATCATCCGGAGTTTCGCAAGGTTATGGCAGGGAAGAAGCTGCGGTCGCTGATGCAGGAGACCGATACGCTGTCGCTGACGCGGCCGCCGAAGGGGTTCGCTGCGGACCATCCCGCGATTGATTTGATTATGTGTAAGCAGTGGGGCTTGTCGGCTACTCTGCCGGTGGAGAGGGCTACTTCGCCGGGGTTGCTGAAGGATGTGGTGGAGCGGTTCAAGGTGGCGGCGCCGTTGATCAGGCTGCTGAATACTCCGCTGATGGGGAGGCCTAAGAGGCCTATGTTTTAGAGGCATGCGTCCTGCCGGACGGGCCCACTGCGCGTGGGGCGGTCACTTCGTGACTTGTTTACCGGACTTGATGGGGGAGGGCGTGGGTCCTCCCGTTGGTGGGGTGTGAGTTTTGCGGATTTGACGGCGCCGACAACTGGCCTTCGATAGCGTACATCTGATCCAAGTAGCTGGAGGGCGGGATGAGCGTGACGGCGATTGTTGTGGCGGTGGTTTGCGTTTTGGTGGTGGGGTGGATTGTGCGGCGCGTGCTGGCACAACGTGAGGTGAGGGAGAAGAGCATTGAGCCTGAGGCTTTGTATGCTCTGCTGCAGGCGAAGCAGATTCTGCTCTACGATGTGCGGCAGCCGCTGGATTTTCTGGCGCATCCGGAGATCATTCCGGGAGCTATGAGGATCGCGCCGAAGAATATCGCGGATGAGACGGCTCATTTTTCTCGTGACCAAAATTCAGTGATTTATTGCACGGGCGGCGATGATGAGACCAGTCAGATGGTGTTGGGGAAGGCGCGGGCGCTGAACTTTACGCGAGTGAAGCTGCTGCGGGGTGGCCTGGCGGCCTGGAAGGAGAAGGGTTTTCCGGTGGAGGCTTATACGGAGTCCTTCCATTTGGATACGGCGAAGTGAGGTGGTTGCTCAGTTGGCGTGCCGGTGTGGGAGGGACTTATGTCTCGGAACGTTTGAATGTATTCGCTTATTTGGAACAGCAACTGCAAAGGCTAAATACGGGGGTCTCTCCACTGCGCCGTGCGATAAGACCGCACGGCTTCGGTCGAGATGACGAGTTTCTACGAGAATAGCCCTGGTGAAGATCGGTGGCCTATTTCGTTATTTGACAAAGGCTAAATGCGGGGTCTCTCCACTGCGCCGTGCGATAAGACCGCACGGCTTCGGTCGAGATGACGAGTTTCTACGAGAATAGCCCTGGTAAAGACCGGTGGCCTGGTTGGTTATTTGATAGAGGCTAAATACGGGGTCTCTCGACTGCGCGGTGCGAAAGACCGCACGACTTCGGTCGAGATGACGAGTTTTATGAAGTTTTCGGTTTTTAGATGTTTAAAGCTTGGCTTTTACTTCCGTCATGAGCGAGCCGATGGGATTTGTGACGGCCTGCTTTGCGATGGTCCCTAAGGATTCGCCGCGCCGGTACATTAGATAGGCTGCGATGACACCTGATGCGATGGTTGCGAACAGGATCAGCTTGCTCATCGAGCGGCGATTTTCGGCTAGTTCTAATTCCTCGGTTCCCATGTTTCCCCCTGGAGCATTGCTGGCTGTAGGATGCAGATTTGTTTGCGGGACGCGTTTCCAGCGATGATCTTTTTTAGACGATGGGGCGGAGCGTTTCATAGCTGACGCGGACTGCTTCGAGCGAGGTCATTCCTTCGATGGGTGGATCCTGCTCGACGAAGATGTGCTGGAGGCCGGACTTCTCGGCGGCGGCGATGATGGGCTTGAAGTCGATGTGGCCGCGGCCGACTTCGGTGGGGCGGTGGGCGGGGTCGACGCCGAGGGTGGTGGTGACGGGGGTGCCGGCGGGGAAGTCCTTGGCGTGCATGAGGGGATAGCGGCCGGGATATTTGGTGAAGTAGTCGATGGGATTGTGGCCGGAGGTGATCATCCAGCCGCAGTCGAGCTCGAACTTGACGAGTTTGGGGTCGGTCTCGCTGAGGAGAATCTCGTAACCGGTGTGGCCGCCGTAGTCGCGGAACTCGAAGTTGTGATTGTGATAGGCGTACTGGAGACCGGCCTTCTGGGCCTGCGCTCCGATCTCGTTGGCCTTGGCGGCGATCTTTTTGAAGTCGTCGAGGGTGAAGGCTTTGATGAGGTCCATCATCTTCGAGACGTCAAAGCCCGGCGGGGTGGAAGGAAGGAGTACGGAGCTGACGGCGTAGTGGGCGCCGAGGGTGTTGGCCTGGTCGAAGAGTTGGGCGGTGTCGGCCATTCCGAAGAAGAGATGGGCGCTGGGGCATTTGAGCCCGGCGTCGTTGAGCATGGTTCGCATCTGCGCGGCGTTGATGTCCTGGAGGGAAAGGACTCGACTTCGCGGTAGCCGATTTTGGCGAGGGCGTGGAGGGTGGCGAGGGCGTCTTTTTCAGTTCGTCCTGCACGGTGTAGAGCTGAACTCCGATGGGCATGCTGGTTTCGCCGAATGCAGATCGGAGGGGAACGAGGAGGCGAGGCCGACGGCAGCGGACTGTTGCAGGAATAGACGACGTGAGGGATTCATGCTTCTCCTGATGCTGTTGTGAGTCTCTGCGGGTTTGGCTGTCTTCGCGGTTGTGGCGGATGCGATTGTTCTTTGATTGGATCGGGATCAGTCTACTTGGCGTCGGCAAAGCACTGTCAAGGGAATAACGCTAGAAGACGTGGCCGAGGCCGAACCACCATTTGCGGTGGTCGTTGCTGCCTGCGGCTCCGCCTATGTTAGATGGGGCCGAGGGCGGTGCGGACGATGAGGGCGAAGCTGCCGTCCCAGGCTTCGGATTCACGTTCGTCGACGGGGTTGAGGTTGTTGTAGACCTTGCCTCCCTCGAAGAAGCCGACTGCATAGACGCCTTCGCCGAGGAGTGGGGCAGGTGGAAGACTTTGCGTTCGTATGCGCCCTGAAGGAGCCAGTACTGGTTGCCGAGCAGCTCGTTGCGGCCGTAGGAGCCGAGGCGGAAGGCCCCCGAGAGGGAAGCCATGGAGGGCGGTGACCTCTGGCGGTGCGCCGAAGGAGGCGCCTCCGCGATGGGAAGGCTGTTGTTCTTCTCGATTATTTCGCCGCGGTGGGATCGAGGAGAGCTTTACGAATGATTGGAGCTACGCGTGTGCCGAGGAGTTCGATGGCGTGCAGGAGTTTGTCGTGGCGCAGGGCGGCTACGCTCATCTGAAAGCTGATGCGGGAGATGCCGCCGAGGGCTTCGTTCATCCTGAGGAGCTTTGCGGCTACGGTTTCGGGATCGCTGACCATGAGGGCGCCGGTGGGACGGCGGAGAGCTTCGAACTGATTGCGAGTGACTGGAGGCCATCCGCGTTCTTTGCCGATTTTGGTGAAGGCTTCGGCGTAGCCGGGGAAGAAGTCGTCGGAGGCTTGCTGGTCGGTGTCGGCTACGTAGCCGAGGGCGTGGATGCCGACTTTGAGCGAGCCGGGAGCGTGGCCTGCTCGCTTGCCTGCTTCGCGGTAGAGGTCGATGAGGGGGCGGAAGCGGTGGGGCTCGCCGCCGATGATGGCGACCATGAGAGGAAGGCCGAGCATGCCGGCGCGGGCGAAGGACTCTGGCGTGCCACCTACGCCGAGCCAGACGGGCAGCGGGTTTTGCAAAGGGCGCGGGAAGACTCCTTGTCCGGTCAGAGCTGCGCGATGTTTGCCGGACCAGCGGATGTTGTTGCTCTCGCGAAGGGTGAGGAGAAGGTCGAGCTTTTCGGCGAAGAGGTCGTCGTAGTCTTCGAGCTTGAGGCCGAAGAGAGGGAAGGATTCGATGAAGGAGCCGCGGCCTGCGACGATCTCGGCACGACCACCGGAGATAAGGTCGAGGGTGGCGAACTCCTGAAAGACGCGTACGGGGTCGGCGGCGCTGAGAACGGTGACGGCAGAGGTGAGGCGGATGGTTTTGGTAATGGGGGCTGCGGCCGCCGGGATGACGGCGGGGGCGGAGTCGAGGTATTCGCTGCGGTGATGTTCGCCGAGGCCGAACTGGTCGAGGCCAACTTCGTCGGCGAGCTTGATCTCTTCGAGGAGATGGGCGATGCGCTGTTGCGCGGTGACGGTCTGCCCGGTGATTGGATCTGAAACGAGTGCGGCGAAGCTGTCGATGCCGATCTGCATCTGTTGTCCTCTTTGTTTGATTGTCTCTTAGGTTGATGCGGAGGGAGGGAATTTGATTCAGGGTCGGTGCTCCTGTTGGTTTGGGTGGGGGTTGCGGCAGAAGAGGCAAAGACGAAATGCGGGGGTCTCTCCACTACGCTGTTCACGATGAGACTGTGAACAGCCTCGGTCGAGATGACGTGTATTTCGTGGGGGGACAGACAGAGACAACAGCAGATTCCTCCCCGGTTCGACTGCGCTCAGGGTACGAATGACAACCAAAGGACAACCGCAACAACAAATGCGGGGGTCTCTCCACTGCGCTGTTCACGATGAGACTGTGAACAGCTTCGGTCGAGATGACGTGTATTTCGTGGGGGAGACAGACAGAGACAACATCAGGTTCCTCCCCGTTCGACTGCGCTCAGGGTACGAATGACAACAAAAGGACAACCGCAACAACAAATGCGGGGTCTCTCCATTACGCTGTTCACGATGAGACTGTGAACAGCTTCGGTCGAGATGACGTGTATTTCGTGGGGGAGACAGACAGAGACAACAGCAGATTCCTCCCCGGTTCGACTGCGCTCAGGGTACGAATGACAACCAAAGGACAACCGCAACAACAAATGCGGGGTCTCTCTACTACGCTGTTCACGATGAGACTGTGAACAGCTTCGGTCGAGATGACGTGTATTTCGTGGGGGGACAGACAGAGACAACAGCAGATTCCTCCCCGGTTCGACTGCGCTCAGGGTACGAATGACAACCAAAGGACAACCGCAACAACAAATGCGGGGGTCTCTCCACTGCGCTGTTCACGATGAGACTGTGAACAGCTTCGGTCGAGATGACTGTTTTTGAGTGGTGAGTAGAGCAACTACAGATGCAAAACAACTACAACGTTGGCCGGCGGAGATGGTACATCCCACCCATCGCAAAGTGCGCGATGGATGGGGCACCCGGTGATTCCGGTGATATGAAGATTAGTTGATTGTTACTGCGTTGGATACGGATTGGTTAGAACCAGTGGTCGTGGTCGTGGCAGCCTTTGTTGTCGGTGATGGAGGTTAGCTTCTGGTCTGCGGCGGTGAGTGAGCGGCCGAAGCAGTCGCCGAGGGAGTCGTTGCTGCGGTAGGAGGCGCTGGAGTTGCCTACGCCGGGAGCAAGGATGCTGAAGCCGGAGCTTAGCTGAATAGTGTCCTTCGAAGCGACCTGCTCGTGAGCGTTGGAACGAAAATAGGAAAAGCCGTCGAGAGACTTTGCTTCAGTGTGGAGGTTCTGCTGGTCGACCGAGACTGTCTGCGTGAAGGTACCGTCGGGATTATTGATTAAGGCGTAGTCGATGGTGAGGGGAAAGAGATGTGCCTGGTTGTCTTTTCGATCAGGAAACTGTCGCGAGTTGTGGTCTCGGAGTCGACGGTGCTGGTCTGAACCAGGTTTTGGATTTCGGGTTGGGTTACCGGGTTGACGTTGAAAGTTTGCGCGCTGACGAAGTTGACCCTTTGAGCGACGGTGGTTTCGACGCGACCATGCGAGGTGTTGACGTATCCGGTGATAGAGAAGGTGCGGTTGGAGCCGACGTTGACGGTGCCGGTGGTGGTGCCGCTGGAGTCGGTGGAGAGGTTTTGGACGACCTCGGGATTTGGGGCGGCGGTGAGCGTGTTGCTCAGGACTCCGCCTGAGACTTCTTTGCTGCCGTGGTCGGTGTAGACGAAAATGTTCCCGGTGGAGAGGAAGAAACCGTTGGCGTTGAAGACGCTGACGGCAACGGTATGCTGGGCGCCATCGCCGAGCAGGCCGGCGAAGGGTGTGAGGTCAACGCGGTAGGGCTTGAAGTCGAGGGTTTGGACGCCGGTGATGGGCTCCCACAGAAAGGGGTCGATGCCGCCGGTGAAGATCCATGGAAAGACGGGAGCGACGCCGGCGGGTTTGCCGTCGATGCTGATTTCGGTCTCGCGGAAGGCGGTGTTGCCACAGGTTTCGAGTTCGCCTGCGACTGCGCTGGGGACGCAGAGATACCAGAACTCGTCGCCGATCTGGCTTTGCGAGATGACGTCGAGGTAGACCTTCTCGACGTTGCGCGGAAGGTTGAGAGTCGCGGTCGCCTGGTCGGCGGTGGTGTTGAGAGTGACGGGGCCGTTGCCGGCGCTGACAGGGACGACGATGTCGGGGGTGATGGGTGCGGGGGTGTGGAAGTTCGCTGGGTAGAACTCGAGTGCGGAGCTGGCGAAGATGATGCCGGTGAAGGTGGAGTTGACGATGTTGCCGATGGAGGCGAGGCCGGTCTGCGGAGTTTTGAAGAGCGCGGTGAGGTCGGTGACGTCGCGCTCGATGTGCCACGAGGGGCTGAGGGCGGCGCGGGGTTCGGCGGTGGTGCCGTAGAAGATGTTGGTGTCGCCGAGATAGAACCAGGCGCTCCGATCGAATTGACGGCCGGCGGTGACGGTGAAGTCCGCAGTGAGGACGACCTTGGCCCAGGGACCGGGACATGCTGCGGGCGGTGTGTAGGTGAGGGGCGCGCCGTTGAAGTTTTCAAAGGCAGCGTTGGTGAGCAGCGGGACGACGCAGGGCTTGGTGGCGGGGCGCGGGACGAGGGGCTCTGCTGTCGCTGGATTGGAAGAGCCTACCTGCGGAGTTGTTGGGGCGGGAACGACTTGCGCTGACGCAGTGCCGATGGTCAGGAATGCGAGAAAAAGAAATTTGAAGATGGAGGGGAGTGGCGCGACGACGCGTGAGGGGAGGTTGCTTTGCGCATGAACTTTGCTCCTTGGATTTACTGCGGAGCAAGATATCACATACTGATTGCGGGTGAGTATTCGGGGAGGAACCTTGCGGAATATGTTGGAATCGATCCGGACGGACGGTACGACTTTTTGCGCATGGGTCCTGGAGACAACGTGCAGTATTTTTATTGTGGCAAGAATGTGTGAATGGATTTTGCTATCGAAAACTTAAGCGGAAGACATTTTTTTGACTGTTCTGCCTCCTCGCGTTTCGAGGACTATCGGTGAGATCTTGCCCTTGAAATTGGGGATTTTTCTTGGAATTTATGAGAAAAATGTACCTGTTTTCGAACAAAACCGAGAAAAACCGGAAAAAACCTGTGGAAACCGAAGAAATGGAGTTGACAAAGCGCGCGGAAAGGCTGAAGGTGAATTGCGGTACGGTTCTCCGCACCCGCATGAACACTGGTGATTTCGCATTGCAAAACTGGATGCGCTTTACGAAATTTTTATGCGGGCAAGGCGAGCAGACCTTAGAGTCTATTTCGAAAGTAAGAAGGAGCAACACATGGCAAAGGGAATGACAAAGACAGCGCTGGTTCGCCACCTGGCGGAGAAGCTCGAACTGACCAACAAGCAGACCGCAGGCTTTCTGGAACTGCTGGCAGAGACCGCAGTGAAAGAGACCAAGAAGAATGGTGAGTTCACCATTCCTGGTATCGGCAAGCTGGTAAAGGCAGAGCGTAAGGCGCGTCTTGGCCGCAACCCGCAGACGGGTGAGACCATCAAGATCAAGGCCAAGACCGTGGTGAAGTTCCGCGTGGCCAAGGTTGCGAAGGACACAATCGCACCGGTCAAGAAGTAATTCGACTGCGACGCTCGCGTGCGCCGATTGGTGCGATAGTGTCGCAGGAGAAGGCCCTCCCACATTGATGCGCCTCAGAGTCTAGTCTGCTGATGCGTGAGAACAAGTAACACCAACCCGCTGTGTCCACGATTTGATCGTGTGGGCGCGGCGGGGTTTTCGTTTAAGAGCGAGAGATGCAAAGGCGTGCTGCGCGCACGGCGCGATCTGCCATCGAGGCTGACGCGCCCTTCGGCGCCTTTCAGCGTTTGGGGAGGAAGGCGCGGACGATGAGGGAGATGCCGAGAGAGATGAGGACGCCTTTGATGATGAGGATGGAGTTGTAGCGCCAGCCGAGCGTCGCGAAGGAGATGGCGACTCCCCACATGTAGATTTCGGATAAGAATGCTGTGGGCCAGGTGGGGCGCACCGGGGATGTGGGGATGCGCGTGGTGAATGAGGGGAAGAGGCGGGGGACTTTGGCGCAGTAGTCGAGATAGGGAGCGCCGAGTTTTGTGGTGAGGAAGGCCTCTTCTGCGAAGATGAGGCGTAGCTGGAAGAAGATGATGGCGAAAATAGAGAAGAGGCTCCGCTGGTCGGCATGAGGAGCGCAAGAGCGAAGGTGTGGAAGAAGGTGCCAAGGTAGAGCGGATTGCGGAGATACCGATAGGGACCGGCGGCAACGACGCCTTCGCTGTGCATCCCACCTGCCTGAACGACGGAGGGGTCAAGGTAGGCTGAGCCCCAGGTGCGCAGGAACGCTCCTGCGAAGGCACAGACGATGCCGAAAGCCAGGACTGTGATAGTCGCGGCGCTGAAGCCAAGCCAGCCGCTACGCGCGGGCCATGCCGCAAGGTACTGCCAGGTGCGGATGGAGTCCAGGTGCAGCAGACTGTTCCACGGGGCGATGAATCCGAGCAGGTAAATAACGACGCCGATGATGAAACGAAAACGGAACTCAAGGGGTGAGGCTTTCATGATTCGGCGATTTCTCTCCTGCTACTTGTGAGTCTCGTCTTTGTAGACCACGCCGGACTTCATGACGAAGGGGACGTGCTGCAGGAGCTTGACGTCCTGGAGCGGGTCGCCGTCGATGGCGATGAGGTCGGCCCACTTGCCGGGATCGATGGAACCGACGCGGTCTGTCCATCCCATGAGGTCGGCGGCGTTGAGGGTGCCGGTCTGAATGCCTTGCAGGGGCGACATGCCAAACTGATTGACGTAGACATCGACCTCGTGGGCGTTGAGGCCGTGGGGATAGACGGCGGCGTCGGTGCCGAGCGCGATTTTCACGCCCGCTTTGATGGCTTTGGTCGCATTTTGTTTTTCGACGGCGCTGACGTCTTTCATCTTGTGCTGGTACAGAGGCGGAAGGTTGCCGTACTGCTGCATCCAGTCGATCAGGTAAGCAGTAGGAACGAGGTAGGTGCCCTTCTTCTTCATGAGCGCGATGTCTTCGTCGTTGATGTAGCTGCCGTGTTCGATGGAGTCGACACCGGCTTCGGTCGCGAAGAGAATGCCTTGCGCGCCGTGAGCATGGGCGGCGACCTTGCGTCCGAGACGATGCGCATCGGCGACGATGGCCTGCATCTCTTCGAGGGTGTACTGCGAGGCTTGTGGGTCATCTCCCTTGGAGAGGACGCCGCCGGTGGCTCCGATTTTGATGAGATCGGCGCCGTACTTGATGTTTTCGCGGACCTGATGCTGGACGGCGGGGATGCCGTCTGCCACGCCTTCTCCGTGGACGTGGTACTCGTATGGAAGAAGATTCTCATCCATGTGGCCGCCGGTGATGCCGAGGGCAGGGCCGGAGACCTGCATGTGCGGGCCGGGAATGTGGCCGGCGTTGATCTCATCGCGTAAGGCAACATCGGTGAAGTCGTTCGCGCCGACGTTGCGCACGGTAGTGAAGCCGGCTTCGAGCGTGACCTTGGCGTTTTCAACGCCGATGATCGCCTCTTTAGCCGGCGTCATGGAGAGTTCGTAGTACGGATCGAAGTTCGGCGCCATGGTGAGGTGGGTGTGGACGTCGATAAGGCCGGGCATGACGGTGAATTTGGTGAGGTCGATCTCAATATCGCCGGACTGCTTCGGTGTGGAGGCCGTGGGAGCGATCGCGGTAATGCGGTCGCCTGTGATGATGATCGTCTGGCCTGCGGGTTCAGCGCCGGTTTTTACGTCGAGAAGATGGCCGGTGCGGAGGAGGGTGCGTGGTGTCGTTTGAGCGTGGACGCCAAGGACGGCAATTTGTAACAGAAAGAGGAATAAATATAACTTCACGTGATTGGCTTTACGCATTTGGAGTCTCCTGGCGTGTCTGTGAGAGCCTTCGATGTTTGTATTGCACGGCCTGAGTTGATGAGTGAACGTAATTCGCTGAGAGGACGGCGTGGCTCCGGGAGACTATTGCCCGCCTAGAGCGGAGAGAATCGAGTCGAAGTCTTCGAGGCCCGAGTATTCGATGATGACGCGGCCTTTGCCCTTTTTGTCCTCGATGCGCACCTTGAGGCCAAGGGAGCGGCGCAGGCGGTCTTGCGCTTCGCGGACGTTGGGGTCTTCGGGTAGGGCGTCGGCCTTCGACTCCTTTTTTCTTTTGCTTCGGGATTGATCAGGCCCTGGACGTAGCTCTCGGTCTGGCGGACAGAGAGTGACAGCGCGATAACCTTTTGAGCGGCTGCGGTGATCGCTTCGGAGGAATCGAGGGCGAGCAGGGTGCGGGCGTGCCCGAAGGAGAGGTCGCCGGACTCGACTTTTTGCTGGACCGTATCAGGCAAACGCAACAAACGAAGGAAGTTAGCTACACTGGCCCGCTCCTTGCCGGTGCGGATGGCCATCTGCTCCTGGGTCATCTTGAAGTCGTTGCTGAGGCGTTGGTAGGCGCGAGCCTGCTCGATGGGGTTGAGATCGGCGCGCTGGAGATTTTCGACGATGGTCATCTCGAGCGTCTGCTCATCCGAAACCTGACGGACGATAGCCGGGATGGTGGTTTTATTTGCTTTTGTGCTGGCCAGCCAACGGCGCTCGCCGGTGATGAGCTGGTAGCGGCCTCCACTAAGTGGCCGCACGACAATGGGTTGCACTACGCCTGAAGCTGCGATGGACTGCGCCAGCTCCGCTAACTTGGCCTCGTCGAAGTGGCTTCGGGTCTGGAAGGGGTTGCGTTCGATCTGGTCGAGAGGAATCTCGAGGGGCTTGCCGGTTGGCTCGACGACGGGCGGAGGTGGGGCGGGCGCGGCGGGGCGGTGAGGTAGGAGAGATTCGAGGCCCTTGCCCAGGGCTCGACGTTTGGGATCGGCGGTTGCGGTTGGCATGATTTACAGCTTTCTCTGGTGAAGTATTCGATCTTTTTTGACGAACTTTGTCCTGCCGGACGGGCCCACTGCGCGTGGTGCGGCCACTCCGTGGCTTTTTAACTCTTCGATTGCCAGAAACGGGGTTTCTTTTCGGGTTTGTTGAACGACTTGAGGGAGCTTGCGGCTGCAGCGGCTGCCGCTTTTCGTCGCTTCGCTTCCGGGCTGTCCATCTTGTTGCGACTCAGGAGTTCGAGGGCCAACTCGCGGTAGGCCTCGGAGCCGCGGGACCGTGGGTCGTAAAGCGAGACGGGCTTGCCGTGGCTGGGGGCTTCGGCGAGGCGGATGTTGCGGGGGATCGTGGTCTTGAGGAGCTTGTCAGTGAAGAAGGCCTGCAGATTCTCCGAGACCTGCTGGGAGAGGTTGGTGCGGTCATCGTACATAGTGAGGAGGACGCCCTCGAGAGCAAGGCCGGGGTTGAAGCTCTGACCGACGCGGTCGAGGGTGCTCATCAGCTCGGAGATGCCCTCGAGGGCGAAGTACTCGGCCTGCATGGGGACGAGGAGGCTGTCGGCCGCGACGAGGGAGTTGAGGGTGAGCAGGTCGAGGGCTGGGGGCAGTCGAGGAGAATAAAGGGGTAATCGGCGCGGATGGGCGCGATCGCGTCGCGGAGCTTGTATTCGCGGCGGTCGAGGGATATCAGCTCGATGGTCGCGCCGATGAGGTTTTTGCTGCTGGGAACGAGCTTGAGCGTGTCGATTTCGGTCGAAAGTAGAGCCTCTGCGATGGTGGTCTGGCCCACCAGGATGTCGTAGATGCTGAGACGGGCTTCCTCACCGTCCTTGGCACGGGCAAAGCCAAGGCCCCCGGTGGAGTTTGCCTGTGGGTCGCAGTCGATGAGAAGGGTACTGAGGCCTTCAAGGGCGAGGGCGGCTGCGAGGTTGATGGCAGTCGTCGTCTTGCCGACTCCGCCCTTTTGATTGACGACGGCAATCACTTTGGATGGCGTTGGAGATTTTGGGTCTGCGGCTATCTGCGCTACGTCTTCAGGCTTGGGAGTGAGCTGTTCAGTCGTCATTGCGATAGTTGCAGGGTATCGGGCGGCGGGCGGCGTGGCAATGGCGACTGGTCTGTGCAGAACGGGCAAGGGCTGTGGAGAACTTGTGGGATACGTGGTTTTGGCGTCTGGATTGAAGGCTTTCGGGAGCAGTGATGTGGAAAACTTTGTTCCACGTGGAACATCTAATCGCGAGTAGCGCGTAGAAGGATGCTGGCTTGGGTTCCTGGAACTGGGATGGGCGCCTGAAGGGTGAAGCCGGAAGGCTGGATGGGTGGGGCTCCGACAAGGAGGAGAAGTTCTTTGTCAGCAAGGGGAGCAGCAGCAGATAGTGCGGCGGCCATATTGTCGACGGCGCGGAGCGTAACTGTATGAAATCGCCGGGTTTCAGGCATGGTTTCGACACGGGCGGCCCATATCTCCACCGCCAGGCCGAGGGTTCGGACCGCTTCGCGGAGGAAGGCAGCCTTTTTATTTTGGGATTCAGCGAGAGTTACCGCGATCTCGGGGTGGAGGATGGCGATGGGTAGGCCGGGGAAGCCTGCGCCAGAGCCGAAATCCAGGAGGGTTCTGGTTTCGGGGTCTAGAAGTTGTCCGGCAAACAGGCTCTCGCCGAAGTGACGGCGAACGATTTCCATGGGGTCGCGAATTGCGGTGAGGTTCGTGCGGGAGTTCCACTTGAGGAGGAGTTCGAGGTAGAGGGAGAGTTGAGAGACAATGACGGGCGCTGCGTTCGGGAGATACGGGGTCAAGAGCGAGGCGATCTCCGCCTCTGAGAGAGTTGGCATGGAACTCCAGTATCTCAGGGTTGGGTTAGGAGAATCGTGGGAGAGTGTTCCACGTGGAACATATGAATGGAATCGCCCCCTTCAGGCGACGGAGGTGTGGACAGGGCGCGGGCTCCATGTGGCGGCTTGCTCGACGAACCGGTCGAAGAGAGCGCGGGAGGAGGGGCTGAGGTCGTAGCTGCGTTCGGGGTGCCACTGTACGCCCAGGACGAAATGTGAGGTAGCGCCTTCGCTCGCCTGACCACCCTCGACGCCTTCGATGACCCCGTCCTGCGGGCAGCGTGCGGCAACGCGGAGGCCGTCCCCCGGGATGCCGATAGCCTGGTGGTGGCTGGAGTTGATGGGGAGGCGGAGAAACTCGTCCTGCTGGGGAGCCTCGGCCGGATCAATAAAGGAGCCAAGGAGGGAGTCTGGCGCGATTGCGGCACTGTGGGCTATAGCGACACTTCTGCCGGCGGTGTGGTTTACGGGCAGAATGGAGAGATCCTGCACCAGCGTGCCTCCGCGCCAGACGTTGAGGAACTGCAGGCCGAAACAGATGGCGAAGATTGGTTTGTAGAGGTTGTGGGCGTCCTGGATGAGGAGTTCATCCACATTTTCGCGGGCGCTGTCGGCTGGAGAGCACTCGGGGATGGGTTCCTGACCGTATTTCTGCGGATTGACATCGGCGGGACTGCCGGGCAGGAGAACGGCCTGGCAGCTATTGATGAGATTTGCGATAGCTGTGGGGCTCTCGTTCAGGGGAATTTCAACCGGTACGCCCCCGCTGCGTTCGACCGCGGCGGCGTACTGGGACCAGGAGCGCTGGTTGTAGACGAAGTCGCGACTCGTAGGGACGGGAATGGCGATGCGGGGCTTCATGGCAGATTAATCATACGACCTGGCGCTGTGTTCCACGTGGAACATCTTTTTCGCGGATCGCACAAGTGAGCCTTCGTCACTCGATTGCGGAGTACTGGGAGTACGTGGCGGAGATGGAGTCGTAGAGCCGCTTAGTAAGGGAATCGGCATCCCGGGCATTGAGGCCGATGGTAGGAATTGGGTCGCCCACCACGATGAAGACGGGGCGAGGGTGAATAGCGTAGACGTGGATGGGAAGAAGCTCGTAGGTTCCGATGAGAGTGAGAGGAACCAGGGGGACCTGGGCCTTGATGGCCATGTAGGCGCAGCCGGACATCATCGTCTGCAGTTGGCCTGTCGCTGCGCGGCCGCCTTCCGGGAAGAGAACCAGTGGCAGACCGTGTTTGAGCGTCGCGACGCCCCGGTTCAGGCTGGCTACCAGGGAGCGGGGGCTCTTCGAGTCCACCGGGACCTGGCCCGAGCGATTGAGGTACCAGCCGATGAATGGAATCTTCCAGAGTGACTGCTTGGCCAGAATGCGGAATTGGAAGGGGAGTTTAGCGAAGAGGACCGGGGTGTCCATATAGCTGAGATGGTTCGAAGCGTAAACAGCGGTATCTTGTTCGTGGAGCTTCTCGCGGCCAATGATCTTGACGGGAGACAGGCTGACGAGCAGGAGCGCGCGCGCCCATAGGTGCGCAATGGCGTGTTGTTGGCGGCCCGATTTATCCCATAGGCCGGCCAGGAGGGAGATGCATCCGAAACCCGCAGTGGCAAGGCCTGCAAGGGGGACTAGAAGAAGGTACGACAGCCAGCGAAGCAAAAGGGGAGGCTGCTTCGCGGTGAAAGGTGGCCCCTCCGGCTCTTCCACGGAGAAGACGGGTTGAACCGAAGGCGTTGGTTCGGGTGATACCGAAACAGCACCGTTCTCAGTGTTGTCCGGCACGTTGTTTGCCAGGGGAGAGTCGTTCATAGCTCTCCGGCGAGGCGGCGGATCTCGCCCACTAAATACACGGAGCCGGTGGCGATGACGAGACCGTCTGAGGGCGTTACGGCACGGGCCTGAGCGAGCGCGGCGGCAAGGTGAGGGGCAGCGTGAGCTGGAATATCGAGAGCGTGGGCAGCGGCCAGGAGATCGTCGATAGGAGCAGCCCGGGGATTGTCGATTGGAGCGAAGACAATATGGTCTTTGCTGCGTTCCGAATCGGCCGAAGACGAGTCGAAGAGAGGAAAGAGGATCTGCGCCATCTCGTTGAGGTCCTTATCGCGGAGGCAGCTGAAGAGAAGGGTACGGGGCCGGGCTTCGGGAAGCTGTGCGATGGCGGCACGGAGGGTCCAGGCACCGGCTGGATTGTGCGCTACGTCAAGCAGGAGCTGCGGACCGCTGGGGAAGGTAAAGAGTTCGAGGCGACCGGGCCATTGCGTGTTTCGGATTCCTGCTTCGATATGGGCATTGGTTATTTTGTAACCTATCTGGTTACTTTCTAGAGTATTTTCGGCGCTTTTGTAAGCTTTCCAGTTACGTAGCTCCGCCACAGCGGCGATTGCCAGGGCGATGTTGCGCTGCTGATGATGGCCGGGGAGCGGCGAATCCACTTCCAGGGCTTCCCCATCGAGCGTGATGCTGTAGTGGTTGGCTGGTAACGGGCTCGCCGCTTCTTTTCCAAGCGCTCCCGCGCCGTGACCTGGAACAGATCTTGGAACAGCCGGGGTTTGGCCGGGGATGTAGCTGGCGGCGTTGACGGCGCGGAGATTGAGAGTGGCTGCAGCCTCGCCGATAGCCTGATTGGCCTCGGGGTGTTGGGGGAGGGTGATGAGGGTGCCGTTGGGACGCAGGATGCCGGCTTTTTCGCGGGTAATCTCGGCGATGGTGTTGCCGAGGTAATCCTGATGGTCGAGAGCGATGTCGGTGAGAATGGACAGGAGCGGGTCGACGATGTTGGTGGCGTCGAGACGCCCTCCCAGACCCACTTCAAGAATGGCAATGTCTACCGGGGACTTTTCCGCGCGCGTCGCGTTCTCTCCCGCGAAGTAGAGGAAGCCTACCGCGGTGAGCACCTCGAAAAAACTGGGCGGGTACGGCAGGTCGCCGGATTCGACGAGATGGCGGGCGGTCTCGTCGACCTCAAAGTAGAGGCGGGCGAAGTCTTCGTCGGGAATCTGGTGACCGCCGATCTGGATTCGTTCGTTGACGCGGATCAGGTGGGGCGAGGTGTAGAGGCCGGTACGATATCCGGCAGCGGTGAGGATGCTGGACAGGGTGGCGGCGGTAGAGCCTTTCCCGTTGGTTCCGGCGATCAAAACCGAGGGAAAGCTCGTTTGTGGGTCGCCCAGGGCTGCGGCGAGAACTCGCATGTGCGCGAGGTCGAATTTGCGGCGGGGCGCGTTGGGTGTGGCGGGGGCAAGTTCCTGCCCTAAAGCGTAGAGATGGTCGACCGCTGCCGAGTAGGACATGGGGCTATTTTAGGCGATGGCGTGGCTTTGAATACCGCGGCGAGCACCGTGACCCGGATCGAACTCTCAAATTCCACAGACGTGCCGCCCCTAACACCAAGGTGGGATATCGAGGGTGGTTCGGCGGGCGGATAGTGGGGTATCAACAGTTGCAACATGCAATGTTTTGCAAACTAATCTGCCGGTTCAAGCCCTGGAGGGGTTCCAAAACCCAAGGGGAGAAAGGAGACGTTTTATGCGCTTAGCACTCGGTATCGCTTTTGGAATGATCGCCGTAGCACCGTTTTTCGGTCGGTGGAGGGCGAATGTGTGGTTGAAGAAGCATGTCCCCGCAGAACGCACCATGAAGAGTGTTCCAGAGATCGCTTAACTGAAGCACTAACGTAAAGAAAAACAGGACCGTTGCCCATAGGGGTGCGGTCCTTTCCTTTTGTGGGTATCTGCTGATTGATCGAAAGGACTTTGGCTTCGATCTTATTTTGAGACCAGGAAATGGCGGACAGTTGTTTAGCTATCCGCCGTTGCTGCGATCTTCGTAGTCGTTTGGAGGCCGCGGGATCTACGTCGCGGACGAACTCATCTCTCTCGTTTGGCCTGTCGGGAGATCATGACGACTTTGGAGATGTCGCTGGGAATCCGGGCAGGACTGGAAAGCATCGCTGTCCTGGTAAACCGCGGCGATCCCGTCCAGCCCGGGAGTCGAAACAGATCGAAGGGGTGAGCCGCAGGAGTTTTATCGTCGCTCTGTTCCGGAGAGTGATGGTCGCGGAGCTCGCCGAGAACGATGGAGCGCGTGGTGGCGCGTTCAGCGGGCGAACTCGATTCCCAGTAGAGGCGGAAGCCCTGACCGCAAACCGAACAGTGAATGTCCTGCCGGAACTCGGATCTTCTAAGTAAGACCTGCATGTTGTTGTCGTCCTGTGGGCAATTTCCCCGAATTTCTGGACACTCTCAAACATCCTTACCGTAGCGGCAGTGTCCGGACGAGTCCATAGCACCCTCGTGTGAGCGGTATGGTTCGGTAGTAACGCCCCCGGGTTTTGACCGACGGCGACGGGGTTCGTGTTCCATTCGCAAGCCGTCGCCTCGACGCGATTTGCAGCAACCATCTATTCTTGAAGATGTGAGCGAGCAGATAATCAGGATTCAGCTTCCGGACGGTTCAGTGCGCGAGGTTTCGCGCGGTACAACAGCGTATGACGTGGCAATGAGCATCTCGCCGCGACTGGCTGCAGCAGTGGTGGTGGCGCGCATTCGTCCGCTAACGCCGGCGACTACGGGAGTTGTTGAGACGGATGAGACCTCGGAAGCCGCGATGTATGGCAGCGCCGAGAGCGGCGAACGGTTGGTGGATCTGACCGCGCCCCTAACGGAAGATGTGGCGCTCGAATTGTTGAAGGAGAGCGACGAGGCTGCACTGAAGGTGGTACGTCACTCCGCCGCGCACGTGATGGCCACCGCAATTCTCGAGCTCTTTCCCGAGACCAAGCTCGGACATGGACCTGCGACAGACTCCGGCTTCTTCTATGATGTCTACCGCGAGACGCCATTCAGTGACGAGGATCTCGCCGCGATCGAGACGCGTATGGGCGCGGTCGTTGCGCGCGATGAGAAGTTTCTGCGCGAGGAAGAGTCGCGCGAGATGGGATTGAAGGACTACGCCGAGCACGGCGACTTCATGAAGGTCCACTTCATCGAGAAGTTTACGCAGTCGGGCGACGAGATCTCGCTTTATCGCAACGGCAAGTTTGTGGACTTCTGCCGCGGGCCTCATGTGCCATCAACAGGGCGTGTGAAAGCGTTCAAGGTGACCTCAGTCGCTGGAGCCTACTGGCTAGGCGATGAGAAGAATCAGCAACTGCAGCGCATCTATGGCACTGCGTTTTTCAACACGAAGGATCTCGACGCCCACTTCAAACGATTGGAGGAGATCAAGGCTCGCGACCACCGCGTGCTCGGCAAGCAGCTCGACCTGTTTTCCATCCAGGAGGTCGCGGGATCCGGTTTGATCTTCTGGCATGCGAAGGGCGGGCTCATCCGCAAGACGATGGAAGACTGGATGCGCGAAGAATGTATCCGTCGTGGTTACGATATGGTCTACACACCGCACATCATGCGGCGAGAGCTTTGGAAGATCTCCGGACATGAGGGTTTCTATTCGCAGAACATGTATCCGCCGATGGAGCTTGACGACGCGGAGTACAGGCTGAAGCCAATGAACTGTCCCGGCCACATACTCATCTACAAGAACTCGCCCAAGAGCTATCGCGATCTGCCAGTGCGATACGCGGAGCTTGGCAACGTGTATCGCTACGAGCGGTCGGGCACCATGCACGGGCTGCTGCGCGTACGAGGCTTCACCCAGGATGATGCGCACATCTTCTGTACGCCGGAGCAGGTCGTCGACGAGATTGAAGGCTGCCTCGACTTCGCCGAAGCGGTGCTCAAGACCTTCGGGTTTAGCGAATACCGGGTCGAGCTCTCGCTGCACGATCCGAAGAAGTCAGGAGAGTTTGTCGGCAATCCCGGCGACTGGGAGAAAGCCGAGTCCGCCCTCAAGGGTGTGTTGACCAAACGCGGCGTCGCGTTCAAGGCCATCCCCGGGGAGGGCGCGTTCTATGGCCCGAAGATCGATATCAAGCTCGTCGACGTCCTGGGACGGCTGTGGCAACTGTCGACCGTACAGTTCGACTTCAATCTGCCCGCGCGTTTTCAGTTGGAGTACAAGGGCGAAGACGGAGAGCTGCATCAACCCGTGATGGTGCATCGTGCGCTGTTCGGTTCGGTGGAGCGGTTCTTCGGTGTGCTGATCGAGCACTACGCCGGAGCATTTCCGCTGTGGCTCGCCCCGGTGCAGATCGGAATCGTACCCATCTCGGAGAAGCATGTGGAGTATGCCGTCGCGGTCAAGGCGAAGCTCGAGGCTGCAGGCCTGCGTGTCGAGGTCGACCAGCGGAATGAAAAGATGAACGCGAAGATCCGCGAGTTCACATTGCAGAAGGTGCCCTTCGTGCTGGTGATGGGCGACAAGGAAGCTTCTACGGAGGCCGTTAGTGTGAGGACACGCGGAAAGGGTGATGAAGGCAGTGTTGCGCTCACCGACTTTATCGAAAGAGCCAGGGGATTGGTCGCTTCCAAGTCGGTTGCACTTTAGTCTAAGTCGGTTGCGCTTTAATCCAAGTCGGCTGCACTCTAGCTCTGCGCGTGGAGGAGTTGACCATGGCTTCGCTCTCCGATCAGGACCGGGCAGCGGCGATTCTTATTCTCGATCAGTTGCGCGAGCGAATCGTTGCTGTCGCTGGAGAGGATCGCGAACGACTGTTTCAGATGCGACGATACATCCTGAAGCGTTTGGAGTTCGACGAGCGTGGGACGCCGACGCAGCGCCGCAAGCTGAAAGAGGCGAAGCGGAAGAGTCAGCTTGGGCTTTGCGCGTTGTGCCAAACAACGTTGCCGGAGCGTGGCGCAGAACTTGACCGTTTTCGTGCCATCGATGGGTATACTGCAAGAAACACCCAGCTGGTTTGCCATAGCTGCCATCAGAAGGCTGAAGCAGAACGCGGATTCGCATGATGTTGAGAACCTGTTTTCTGAGATCTCCATCACTGATGATCGAACAATAAAGTATCGATCGAGCAGGGCGAGGGTGTTCGCGAGGCCGCGGATCTGTTGACGGACAAAGGTTTAGATTGAGTCTGCAAGCTGAACAGCAGTACAATCGACAGGGGACCGATGTTTACGATTAGCGACAGTGTTCATATCAATGCTCCGATCGAGAGATGTTTCCAGCTTTCGACCAACATTGAGTTGGTGGGAAAAACACTGGGAATGAAGCCGATCGAAGGCAAGACCAGGGGAATGATCGCACCTGGAGACAAGCTGCTGTGGGCTGGATGGAAGTTCGGCTTTCCGCAGATGCATGAGGCCCTCATTACCCGATACGAATCGCCTGTGTTTTTTCAGGACACGATGGGTAGGGGACGTTTCAAACGGTTCCAACACGACCATCACCTCTTCTACATCGACGGACGCACCGTTCTGAACGACAAGATCCGGTTCACCCTTCCGCTTTCCTGGGTGGGTAGGCTCGTCGCCCGTACGATCCTTGTGCCTTACATCTCCCGGGTGCTTCGGCGCAGGATGAAGCTGCTGAAAAAGGTAGCCGAGAGTCAGGAGTGGCGAAAGTATCTTCCGGAAGAGACACGAGCGGACTAGCGCCGGTGCGCGATCTTCCGATCCCCGACACGACAAATCCCAGACACAAGAAATCCCGACACAACAAATTTAGTTTGCATCTCTTAACCACTTCGAGTGCAGGCGTTGCCCTGCGTGCATCTCACTTCTTCTGAGGTGTTTCGATGAGGGCCGTCGTCCTGCATGAGTACGGTGGACCGGATAAGTTGAAGTACGAAGTTGTTCCTGACCCGGTTGCCGGCAGGGGCGAGGTGCTGGTGAGAGTTGTCGCCACCAGTGTCAATCCGATCGACTACAAGATGCGGAGCGGCGAGGCGAAGGAGCACTTTCCGCTGGAGCTGCCGGCGATCATCGGGAGAGATCTCTCGGGGATCGTTCGCGAGGTAGGCGAACGCGTGAGCGGCTTTGCGCCCGGCGACAAGGTAATGGGGTTCGCGACAAAAACCTACGCCGAGTTGGCGGTAGTCAAGGCGACCGATCTCGCGCTCGTTCCGAAGAAGCTGGATCCCGTGCATGCGGCAGCGCTGCCTCTGGTGACCCTGACCGGGGAGCAGTTGATCACTCGCGGCACGAAGATTCAATCCGGCCAGACTGTGCTGGTCTCGGGCGCGGTTGGCGCCGTCGGCCGATCGGCGGTATGGGCCGCGAAGAAGGCCGGGGCGATCGTAATCGCGGGAGTAAGAAAGTCGCAGCTAAAACAGGCGGAGTCCTTGAAGGCCGACCACGTACTCGCGCTTGATGACTCGGCGGCGATGGACAGGCTCGGATTTATCGACGCGGTCGCGGACACGGTTGGCGGGGAGACCGCGAACAAACTCCTGGCGAAGGTGAAACCGGGGGTGTCTTCGCTTCGGTACTGGGGCCCCCGACAGATGCGAGGTTTCATCCCACGGTCAGGGTCCAGGCGGTTCAGGCTGTGCCAGACGCTAAAACACTGAGAACATTGGCCGAAGATCTGATTGCTGGGCGATTTGACATTCTAATCGACAGAATGGTGCCGCTAGCTGAGGCGGGCGAGGCACAGGCTGCTGCAGCAAAAGGTGGGATAGGAAAGATACTATTACTGGCGTAATCTATCTCTGTTACGCCAAGTACTGAAGAGTAAACGGTGACTGGGTCATGGAGACAGTTCGATTAGAGACCTGGATTGATGCACCGGTAGAACTGTGCTTTCTGCTGTCCTTGAGTATTGATCTTCATCTTGCGTCGGCGCGTTCTTCCCGAGAGAAGGCAGTAGAGGGGTGACGACGGGGTTGATCAGCGAGGGCGAGACAGTGACCTTTCGCGGCCGGCATCTCGGTTTGAAACTGCGGCACAAGACCCGCATCGAAGTTCTGCGGCCCTACTCGTACTTTCGCGATGTCATGGTTAAGGGTGTGTTCTCACACTTCGAACATGAACATCACTTCGCGGAAATGGATGACGGTACCCGGTTACGGGACGAGATTAGATTTACCGCTCCCTGGGGCGCGATAGGACGACTTGCTACGAGGATCCTGGTCAAGCGTCATCTTACAAAGTTTCTGATGGAGCGGAATGCCGGACTTAAGCAGGTGGCGGAGTCTGAGGACTGGCATCGTTACCTCGACGGTCAATCCGTGACGATCGCGGTGGCTCCCCAAGGAAATTCGATCAAGAAGAGATGGGAAGCCAGCAGTCTGCTGCCTCGTTCGCAGACTTAGCTCCCAATAAACGCATCGTTAGCGCCGACGGAAACTGTTGCGAATGGCGCGTGTACGGTCGGCCGTCGGGATCGGCTGCGCAGGAGCCGGGCCCTCTGGATAGAGAACCACAAAGCGTCTGGGGCCTTCGCCGGAGGAGGCCGTCGGCAATCCGGACTTCGTCAGGGCGAGGTGAAGCATCCGGCGCTCGCGCGAGGTCATAGGCGGGAACGAGAAGGGCCTGCCGGTGGCGCGAACCTGCTCGATGGCTGTCTCGGCAGCCAGATGAAGTTCCCGGTCGCGTCTGGCTTTGAAGCCTTCAGCGTCGAAGAAGATGAGGTCGTGTTCTTCGGGTTCGAGCCGGAGGATCTTGGCAGCGAGATGCTCGATCGCGTGGAGAAGCTCGCCGTTGCGGGCAAGTAGAAGCGGAGTATCTGCGCCGGTAAACTCGACGCAAATCAAGGGCGACGGATCGGATCCGGAAGCACCGGGTATGGCAGAGGAGTTCGCGCCGGTAGGAGTGTCGGCGTAGGGTTGCACGTGGCCGTTGCAGGCAAGGATGTGAGACTGCAAATCGAGACTTCCTGTATCTGTTAAGACTTTCAGGAAGTCCGCGATCTTCTTCACAGCACGGCCCTGATCCATCAGGGGGTTCGTCATTTTCTTAAGACCGATTTCGAGGGAATGAAGTTTCAACCCTTTGTTATTTGATTCTCTCAAAGTATTACTGCTTTGGGGGCTGCACTGCCCGACGAAGGCTCGTTTATCGCACCAAACCCTATCGCTTTCCCGAAATGGTCGTCGGGGTCCCTGCCTTCCGGCGGGCTCGTTTGGCGGCGATCTCACGCATCTCCCGCCCGAGGCTGGTGCGGTTCATCACGGATTGCTGCACAATGCTGATCAGGTTTCCGATTGTCCAGTAAAGAGCGAGACCCGAGGCGTAGTTCCAGGTCATATAGCCCGAGACTGCCGGCATCATGAACGCCATCATCTTCTGCTGCTGCGGATCGACGCCGGGCGACGGCGTGTAGAACTGCACCAGGAACTGGCTCACGATCATCACGATCGGCAGGATGTGGTACGGGTCTGCGCTGGAAAGATCCGGCAGCCAGAACCAGTGCGCCTGCCGTAGCTCCACCACTTTGGGCAGCATGCTGAAGAAGGCGAAGAGCAGCGGCATCTGGATCAACGTCGGAATACAGCCCCCGAACATGTTCACCCCGTTATCCTTCTGCAGCTTCATAATCTCGACGTTCATCTCATTGCGCTTCGGATCGGTCGCCTTGTACTTCTTGTAGCGCTCCTTGATGGCGTCCATCTGCGGCTGAATGCGCTGCATCTTCAGGCCGCTCTGCATCGTCTTCACGCGCAGCGGCAGAATCAGCAGGTTGATCAACACCGTCAGCAGCACGATCGACCAGCCCCAGTTCGGCGCAATGTGGGCGTGGATGAACTGCAGCGAGAGAAAGAGATACTTGCCGATGGGTCCGAAGAAGCCGAAGTCCAGCAGCGGCTCCAGCGAAATAGTATTGCCGGTCGCGTGGATGCCGCGCAAAACGTTCACTGCCTTAGGGCCAACATACACGCGGGTCTGAGTGTGGCCACTCGTGTCCCCAAGCGCAGCGCCCAGAACCGGCACCTCAATCGCTCCCTTAGCCGGTGCGCCCGATCCAAGCCCCGTACGCCGAATCGTCTTTGCAACGTCCAGCTGGTTATGCAACATCGCCACAGTCGCGGTGTCCGGCGAATCCGGCAGGAAGATCGCTGCAAAGTAAGTGTCGCTCGTCCCGGCCCAGTCGAACGGCCCATTCAGAGTCTCGCCGCCCGATACCTTCTTCGCGGCCAGGTGCTGCTCTTTCGCGTTCTGTGCGTAATCAAGCTGCGCCCCCGCATAGGCGGATGCATTGTCCTGATCGCCGAAGCCGCCCGGCCAGTTGATCAGCGCGCGAACCGGAGCGCCGTTGCGCGTCACCTCGACATCGGCGTGCAGCACATAGGTCTCGTCAAACGAGAACGTCTTGCGAACCGTTGTCGCGCCGTCCGAATAGTTGAATGTCAAACTCGCAGGAGCGGCCAGCGCCCCGCTAGCCGACGGCACATACAGTGCCTTACTCAAGCTCGCCGTCAACGCAGCATCGTAGGTATACAGCGACAGCGGATATCCGAACTGCTGCGCAGCCTGCGTATGAACGAGATTCAGCGGCTTGCCGTCCGAATCCTTGTACTTCTTCAAAATCCAGCTCGACACCTGACCGCCGCGGTTGGTGAAGGTGATGCGGTAGAGCTCATTTTCGACCGTGGTGGTCGCCTCAGCAGGGGCCTGCACCGTCGGAACCCCGGAGGCCGCAGGAGCAGCTGCGGTTGAATCTGTCACTGCAGGGGAAGCCGGAGACTGCGCCGGCGCTTGCGTTCCGCCAACAGCAGCTGCGCTCTGGCTAACGTTGGGTGAGGCCGTCTGCGGATTATTTTTCGCGCGGAAGTACTGCAGGCCAAAGAAGACGGTGACCAGGACGAGCATCATGACGAGGAGCGATTTATTGTCGCCGCCGCCCTGTTGATTGGGGTTTTTGAACTCTGCCAAAAGAGACTTCCTATTCTTTGCTAAACGTAAGGCCGCCTCCGCAGACTTTGGAGACGCTACCTCTATGATAAATGGTCTGTGGAAATAGGTGCAGCCACTGCAGCCTTCGAGCTTTCCAGAGGCACCGGATCAAGCCCGCCCTTCGCAAAGGGGTGGCACCTGCCCACCCGCCGCAGCGCCAGCCACGACCCCTTGACGACACCGAAGCGAACCAGCGCAACATAGGCATACTCCGAACAGGTCGGAAGGTAGAGGCACTGGCTCGGACTGAAGGCATGAAGCACCGGCGACACGATCGCTTTATAGAAGCCGTAGGCCACGCGAACACCGAAACCAGGCTGAGAGTCCTTCATCGGTCTCAGAGCGACGCAGCAGACGTCTGCCTGCTCGCACGATCCCTGGGCTGCCGTTCAGCCGCCTTCTGAATAGCGCGGAAGACGATGGCAACCTCGCGCTCTAAGGTCGAAAAGTCGAGATCCATGACGCTGCGGCGCGGATGCAGAATCACATCGACCGGTGTGTTCAGGGTTGCAAGATTCTTGCGGACGGCCTCGCGCATGCGGCGCTTGATTCGGTTCCGGTCAACTGCCTTTCCCATCACCTTGCCCACCGTCAGGCCCACCCGCGGACTCGACGCGTCCGCGTCCCGCACCGGAGTTCCATCGGCCCCAAGCTGAGGGCGGAGTGTAAAGAAGTAGCTCATCTGTTTCGAAAACTGTTTGCGGCTGGCCTTATACACGCGCTGATAGTCGGCGTGTTTGCGCAGGCGGAAGATCGAATTTTGATTCGCGGTCATTGGCATACGGGCAGACGGCCTGCTGTCTCTATCGTAACCCTCCTCGCAACGCGAGGGCCAAGCGAAGCAGTACACAAGTCACGAAGTGACCGCCCCACGCGCAGTGGGCCCGCCCGGCAGGACATTGCCTGAAAAAATAGTTAGAAAACGTGGCTTCCCTGCCTCTCCTGCGCCATCAGGCAGTGCCAATACCGTCTGCTCACGCAAAGAAGCCCGCCTTTTCCCGGCGGGCCTCTCGAGGAAACGATCACCTCTGCGTCCATTCAAAACGCTAACTATTTCTTTTTGCCCGAGGTGCTGTCTCCACTCTTCACGTTTGTCTCTTGACCTGGTTTCTTGGTCGTTGTGCTGGGCTGGTTGCTGCCCTGCGAAGGATTATTCCCCTGGTTTCCCTGGTTTGGCTGATTCATATTCTGTGCCATAACGATTGTCTCCTTTGCCGGCCCTCGACCACTATCTCGGTGTTGCCGACACTCATTAAGAGACCTGTCGCAGCCGGAATGGTTGCCCCAAACAGATGCCTTACGTCCTGGTAGACGTTGGTTTAGCCTAGGCAATCCACCCGCAGGGGGAAACTCATTTCGAATCTGAACGATGAAGCTCGAATGCCGAGCGGGTGGCTATTAAAGGCAAACACCATCGAACGAGAGCCATAGCTCTCCCCGATGGTCTTTGGGAACCCCAGATACTTCTTTCGGATTTTCTATCGCTTACGATTTCCGGAGGAACCAGAAAGCGCCGTGAAGACGTTGACTGGCTAATTCGCTCTAAGCAAAAACTAGTCGCGGAAGCCGGCGCTGACGGCGATCTTATGACGGCCCTTGGCACGGCGGCGGTTGAGGACAGCGGCGCCAGCCTTGGTCTTCATGCGGGAAAGAAAGCCGTGGGTCTTGGCGCGGTGGCGACGGTTAGGTTGAAAAGTACGCTTCGGCATGACAAAAAACTCCTGCGCAGGGTAGAACACCTGCTCAAACTTCTAGGCTGTTGCAACAATCTCTGAGTATACCCGATAGGACGGGATTTTCACAGCCCCTTCCACTGCGTCCTTTGTGCCACAGAAGAATCTTAAACCCCAGTTCAAAGAGCAAGCCAAACCGAATAAGATGACCACTGCGAAAGAAAGCACAATGAAACAATCGAACAACTCTGATCCCACAACGCCAACCGCACGAGTATCAAGAGGGTCAAATGAAGTTTATGAAGGATTGGACGAATGAGTCTTTCCCAACTCGTGATTTCTTCTCGCCAAAGCGATATCGAAAACACCATCGATGAATTCACGCGACACCCTCCAGGAGAAGAACTGTCGCTACGAACAGGGGAAGAAATGCTTAGTCGCAGCGTATTTTTTCGTCAGTAAAGACACTGAATTTCACTTCTTCACTGGTAATGGTGCAACTTCCTTTTTTGATGGGAACCACTGAAAAACACCATCTTTTCCGTGCTACTATCGAACCCGATTCGCAACACGTTTTTCTGCACGTCCAGCCGTCCCGCACTCTGCTTCACGTTGAACTACTCCTCTCCGCGGCCAAGGTTGCAACGGGTGCTCAGCGGAGAGAATTCTGGCAACACAGGGGCCGTCTTTACCTGTCCTCAGGGGCAGGGATGGACTTCTATTTGCCACTTATCGTGTGAACCCGCACGACTGAAAGAAGTGCCACGTCTGGTTTTGAACAGGAAACAAGACAAGGAAACAAAGAATGTCATTCGTTCCGACGGCTACCGCCGTATTGAATTATTGGGTTCGTATTCTGGCTGCGCTCGAGAAGAAGATCAACCGCCAGTCTTACGAGACTTGGCTTAAGCCGACACGGTTCTCACATCTTGAGGGCAAAAAGCTCTTCGTGCGAATTCCCTCCACGGACTTTCAGCACATCGGCGACCGTTACGCCGACCTCATTCAGGAAGCTATCGACAATCTCGGACTCGACGTCGAGTCCGTTTCGTTCACCACGCCCGAGCAGGACCCACGCGCGCCCAAGGTACGCGAGGACGGCGGCTTTGCGCCTGTGCCGAGCCACAGCCAGAACGCGCCCAGGCAGCGCCTCGGTGGATCGACAAACTCAGTAACAGGGCCGACGCCCGAGCAGGCGCGATTCGACTGGAGCGCAGCCTCCCAGCTCAACCCCCGCTACCAGTTCGACGCCTTCGTCATCGGAAGCGGCAATCAGTTTGCATCAGCAGCGGCACAGGCCGTGGCAGAACGGCCTTCGAAGGCCTACAACCCGCTCTTTCTCTACGGCGGCGTCGGTATGGGCAAGACCCACCTGATGCATGCCATCGGCCACGACGTGAAACGTCGCCAGCCGCACGCCTCCATCAGCTACGTCAGCGGCGAAAAGTTCACCAACGAGATGATCAACTCGGTCCGCTACGACAAGATGACCGGATTCCGCGACAAGTTCCGCAATGTCGATGTGTTGCTGATTGACGACATTCAGTTTCTCGCCGGCAAGGAGCGAACGCAGGAGGAGTTCTTCCATACGTTCAACACCCTGCACGAGAGCATGAAGCAGATCGTCATTGCAAGCGACCGGCCTCCGAAAGAACTCGCCGACTTTGAGGATCGTCTGCGTTCGCGCTTCGAGTGGGGTTTGATCGCTGACATTCAGCCGCCGGATCTCGAAACGAAAGTCGCGATTCTGCAGAAGAAGGCAGAGAGCGAACAGACGCAGCTCCCCACCGACGTAGCGATGTTTATCGCCTCGAATGTGCGGACCAACGTGCGTGAGCTTGAGGGCGCGCTGGTGCGTCTGATCGCCTGGTGCAGCATGCATGGCGTCGAGATCACTCTCGCAGTCACGCAGCAGTGCCTGAAGCAGTTCATTGACACTCAGGTTCGCAAGATCACGATTGAGACGATTCAGCGCACCGTAGCGGAGCAGTTCGGCATGCGCGTCGCGGAGTTGAAGCAGAAGAACAACTCACGTCAGATCGTGGTGCCGCGGCAGATTGCCATGTTCCTGGCCAAGCAGTTGACCGAGGCTTCCCTTCCCGAAATCGGACGGCAGTTTGGCGGCAAGCACCACACAACCGTGATGCACTCGATCTCGAAGATCGACGAACAGCGCCGTGCGGACAAGGACCTGAACCGCACCATCAACAAGCTGATGGAGACGCTAAGCTAAAACCCCTGAAAGACTGTCCTGCCGGACGGGCCCACTGCGCGGAGCGCGGTCACTTCGTGACGTGTGTACCGGTCTCGGCAGGATAAGCAGCATCGGTCCTCCCCTTGGTCGGAATCATCTTCCCTCCGAGCAACGCGAGCACCACGCGAAGCAGTACACAAGTCACGAAGTGACCGCCCCACGCGCAGTGGGCCCGTCCGGCAGGACATTGCCTGAAAAAATAGTTCGAAAACGTGGCGCATTTTTAGCAGCTCGAAAACACGCTCCTAACCCACCATGTTTACCATGCAAAATACCACGTCTTCACCACCAAAACACCACCACAAAAATACCATTTTCTCCAAAAACCCCAATCAAAACACCCCTCCACCAGCGCCAGAAAAAATCTACTTCGGAAGATACTTCGCAGGGATCGGATTGGCAGGAGATTCAGAGTCCCAGAAGATGTTGACGATCCAGTACCGGTCCCCGTCCTTGAGCAACTGAAGGCTATTAATCCCTCGAGTAAAAGGAGTGGGATCATCCGCGTTGTGGCGCGACTCGTAAGTGCTCCAAACCTGAACAATATTGCCGAACTGCTCAATTTCATTATGAATGGAGCGCTCGAAGAATCCATTGGCCGTCATCCGTCCCTGACTGCGCGCGATGTAGCTGTCAATGGTAAGTACAACCGCATCACTACGCCCGCTGGTGGATGAGGTAGTCGCAGGAATAAGGCGCGCATCAGGGATAAAGAGCGAGCGCATACGGTCCCAGTCGCGTGTCTGGCCTTTAGCGCCGGAGATCACGCTGTAGACAGCGTTGAGGATCGCTTCAGGTGATTTCACGTCCTCAGGTTTCGCCTGCGGCCAGTCGGCTCTCGTCGCGATGGAACCGATCAAGGTGGGAGGAGCAGGTGGCTGCGCTGGGGCGGAAGGTGCCTGCGCGTGCGCGAGGGTTGCGAGAGATAGGGACAGCAGAGTAGCAACGATTCGGTTCGCCGGCTTCACGGAAGCTCCTTAAGTAACAGAGCTACTTTACTAAGGTCAGAGACATTCTGGTTAATCAAGAATGAGGCTGCTGCGCGCTGGAGGACGAAGGCATAGCCTGTGGAGCATGCTAAAGACCTTTCTTTTCTTTGGAAGTGAGGCGGGGACAATGCTGAATGCGTTCCCGTCTTTTTCGTCACCAAGTGATGTAGACTCCTTTGCGAATCCATTGGGGGCTGCTGATCTGCTGCATCATGAAGTCGGCTACGTCCTCGCGAGAGATGCGGCTGCCGTTTGGGGGCAAGGCGTCGCCGTCGATGCGATAGACGCTACGGCCGTGCGTGTTGGTGAGCATGGGAGGCATCACCATGGTCCAGTCGAGGCTGCTGTGGGAGAGGTTGTTCCATTGTGAGATCTGCGACGCCACGGGCCACTTGAGGAAGGTGTTGTACACGATGTTCTGGACGATCCAGCGACGCCAGGCTGGCTGCTTGTCGAGCGAGGTGGGGAGCGCGCCGGCGGAGCCAAGAACGATGATGCGGCGAACCGGTTTTGCCTGAGTATCGGTGTCCTGCATCGCAGCGATGATCTGCGGGATGGCGCGCTCGAGGACATCTTCCTTCTTGAGGGACTTTGCGCCAAGCGCCGACAGGACCACGTCGGCGCCCGCGATGGTTTGACGCACCGGGGCAGGGTCGAAGGCGCTCCCTCGGATGATCTTGAAATTCAGGTGCACCTGAGAGCCGGGAGACGCGGGACTCGTGAAGAGGAAGTGGGAAGGCGGGGTGGACCGGAACAGTGCTGTGACCTCGTAGCCGGCGCGGATGCAGCGTTGGGCCAGGAGTTTTCCGGTGGCACCACTGGCTCCGAAGAGAGCGATCTTCATGCGGGCTCCTTTTGGATTCGGGACTGATTATCCTCCTGATTGAGATGAAGGTGTGTAAAAAGGGGTTGGGGTAACTGCATGATTCTGTTTTATTTGTTGAATATTCCCACGGTTGGGGATGAGTCTTCTCGCAAGTTGAAAAGTGTGGCTGTGAAGAAGTGGGATAAGAGGGCCGTTGATGAGACGATCGGGCCTAGTCTTCCTAGACGTACGCTTCGGGTGGGCCGGTTTTCTAAAACAGGACACCAACGTAAACATTTATTTATGAATTTGATGGGAAGGAAATCCACTTTTCAAGTGACAACGGTTACTGCTACTAGTCTTTCTTCTCTTTTCTCTTGTTTCTTAGAAGCAGTCACGGGCAATGAAGGAGGTTCTGGCTGGTTTCGACATCGCACACAACGACCTTGGTTTCCACAAAGAAATCTCGCGCTGGAGGCGCCTTCACCCCTAAAATCAAGCAGACGTTGAACGGCCGAGATGCATCGTGGGTTCGATTCGGTGTACAGTTTGGCCAGCAGCAACCAACGAGATGGAGAGACAACTGTGACCATTGCGACCCAGGAGCCCGAGATGACTTTGCCGACCGAGACGAGCGCAGCGCCAGCCCCAACCGGCAACCTCGAGATCACCGTCTCCCGCGCTGAGTTGTTGCGAGAGTTGACCGCTGCCCAGAGCGTGGTCGAGCGAAAGACAACGATTCCGATCCTGTCGAACTTTCTGTTCGAGGCGACGCAGAGCGAGGGCGGCGACCGGTTGACAATTACCGCGACGGATCTTGATCAAAGTCTGCGGACGAGCTGCGCAGCCAAGGTGAAGAAGGCGGGTGCCTGCACGATTCCAGCGCGGAAGCTGTACGACTACATCAAGCTGCTGCCTGAAGGTGAGATCTCGATCAAGCTGATGGACAACCACTGGGTGCAGATCCGGGCGGGACGGTCGAACACGAAGATGGTGGGGATGGCGCGGGCGAACTTTCCGCAGGTTCCGGAGTTCCCTGCCAGTGGCGCGGTGAAGATCTCGGTTCCTTCTCTGAAGAACATGGTTTCGAAGACGATCTTCGCTATCTCGAACGAAGAGTCTCGTTACACGCTGAATGGTGCGCTTCTGGTACTGAAGGCGGAGAGCATGGCGATGGTCGCGACGGATGGACATCGGCTGGCGCATATTGAGAAGCTAGGAGAGACGCTGGATGGCGTGTCGGGCGAGAAGAAGACGCTGATTCCCCGCAAGGCGCTGAGTGAACTCTCCTCTCTGCTGGGCTCGACCGAAGCTGAGACGCTGGAGTTTGGCGATGACGATCAGACCCTGTTCTTCCGGGTTGGCGGGCGTGTGCTAACCAGCCGCAAGCTGACCGGACAGTTTCCTAACTATGAGGCGGTGCTACCTCGGGACAACAACAAGTTTGTGATCGTTCGTTGCGAAGATCTGATGGGGTCGATACAGCGCGTGGCGCAGTTTGCGGATGAGCGAAGTGGCGCGATCAAGATACGGCTGGAGCAGAATGAGTTGAAGCTCTCGTCTTCGAGCACAGATGCTGGTGAGTCGGAAGATACCATCGAGACACCCTATAATTACGATCCACTGGTAGTGGGGTTTAACAGCCAATATCTTATCGATTTTTTGAAGGCGATTGGCAACACGGGCGAGGTGCGCCTGGAGTTCAAGGATGCCCAGAGCGCCGGGCAGATGCGGCCCGAAGATGCGAATGAGGATGTGAAGTACAGATACATCCTGATGCCCATGAGAATCTGATCTGAGGCGGTTTGAAGAAGAAGTGTCGAATAAGGGATAATTTGGCGCACGCGCCATTTTTGGTACCTACCAAAAGTTGTAAAATGAAACAAACCCATAATTTAGCCAAATGGCCAGCTTATGGGTTATTTTTTGCCCCACTGAGCGACGTATTCGGCAAATTAGGTTTGCGAATTGAAGGTGTTCGTGAACGTGTCGGTTGACCCTTCCGAAACTCTGGGCCACGTTATGGTCTATTAGAGAGGTTTCGGCCAACTTATGGTCTCAGAGGTTCTTTGCGCGGGCATTGAAAGCTAGAGAGTTATATTGGCCAGATTTTGGGTTGTTTTTCAAAGACGACGAAAAGAAATAAGCATAGCTTTGCCGAATAGCTGGCTATGTCTATTCGCAAAGTTCTACACACCAAATGTTAAGTGATTTTCAAATTCTATTTCGTGTTGATTGACGTCGATGGACTTGCTTCAATTTACCGGCGTTGCATTGTGCTGATCGAGCGTTACGGAGTTTGGGCCGGGCTTAAGCTGGATGGCCTGTTCCCAAATAAGAGCTTGATTGTTATAGCGGGTAGAGATCATCAGGTAGTAGGTTCCCGGAGCCACGCCGGGTAGGGTTCCGGTGCCGTTGGCGTCGGCGCGGACGGCTGAAGCAGCATCAGCCTTGACAGCGTCCAGGATCTTTTGACAGTCCGGCGTTCTATTAGGACCACAAGCATTGGCCACATATTTGTAGGGCGACATTCCTGCGGGGACTGAGACGCCGCCTTTTGCGAGTGCGTTTGCGTAGCTGTCGCGCAAAAGAACGTAAGGGCGTCCGGCGAGAGAATTAGGAGTGCCGGGTTGCGCAGGAAGCCCGGAGGCTATCGACAGAGTGGCGTTGCCGAGAGGCGCGGCTGGAGTTGAAACGCCGCCGCCGCCGTTGGCGGTCCCTGTTGGCGGAGCCGCTGGCCCCGGGCTTCCTCTGGCTACAAGCGCCGCTGCAGAGCCGCCGTCAGAGGGGATGGTCTTGCTTGGGGTCAGGACAGCGAGGTCGCAAGTCTGCTCCATCGGGGCGAAGGTGAAGTCGCCATCGTCGTTCTGGCCGGTGACGATGCGTCCGTGGACCAGATAGGGGCCCGAGCCTGGGTCCAGGGAGCCGTTGGGGCCGAAGGTGAGGGTAAGGGGTGGTCTGAGGCTGCGACACGGATGACTGCGGGGGTTCCGTCGGCAACGACGGTGTAGGGATAGGCGCGGGCAGAGTCGGGACCACAGCCGAGGATGACGGATTCGGGGAAGAACTGGGCGCTGAAGCCGGTGGAGGCCGCGAAGATACCGTGCATGCGAATGCCGGGAGGTGTCGGGGGGCCTTTATCTCCGTCATTGAACATGGATTTGAGGAGGTTTGTTTGCATCGTCTGCACGCCAACCCCTGCGCCCTTAGAAGAGAGGTTGATGGCGGGGCAGGTGGCGCGCTTGGGGACGAAGTTGGTGTAGCCGGGTGTGGATGCCCCGGGGACGTAGGTGCTGCTGGTGTGGGTAGTGGCGGCGTCGTATTGGCCGTTGCCCTGATAGGTGAGCTGGGATTGGCCGTAGTTGCCGGCCTGGCTCTGATTGACGGTTTCGTGGGTGGTGGTTTGGGAGGTTTCGGTGTGGCCGGGGAGGAGCTACCAGGACTGTAGCCGCCGGCGACTACGCCATCGATGGTGACGGGGCCGGGCGGCCCGGTGATGGTTTCAGTGCCGTGGAGGCTGAGGACGAGAGGCTTGGGCCTGGTGTTGATGGTGAGGACAGCGCGGCCGCCTTTGAAGTCGAGGGAGTAGGCCTCTTGATTGGGCGAGAGGAAGGAGCAGCTGACGAGGACGCCGCCGTCGATGAAGTCGAGACGCCAATGACCGGGACCCTCGAAGACGCCAGCCATTTCAGGGCCGGGAGCGGGTTCTTTGGTGGCCGAGGGCAGAACTTGAGAGATCATCTGGCCGAAGGCTCCGAGAAGAGAGTTGCCGGTACAGGTAGCGGGAAGGCGTCCGGAGCTGACGCAGCGGCGCATGGCGCGCTCCTCGGCGTTTTTGGGGGGCGGATTTGCTGCTGCGAGGCGTTGGCTCCTGCGGGTTGAGCTCTGTTGAAGTTGGGCTGGGGGTTGGCTTTCTGAACGTTGGCGTTGTAGATCTCCTGCTGTCTTTTCTGAAAGGCCTGCGCGGCGGCGAGTTCCTTGGCGGTGGGCTGCTGACAGGTGGGAAGTCGCTTCTTGAGTGAGCCGCGGGTCTCGCTGGTGATGGCTGCGATGCCGGTGGGGCCGACGTGATCAGGATGCTCGACCATACAGGTGGCGGTGTCGGAGAGATCGCGTATGTTGCAGCCTTCTATGTAAATGTGCTCGCCGTTGCAGACATAGGTCACGTGGAGCTGGATGTCCTGCGCGGCCGCGGTGGCGAAGGGACCAAGTAGTGTCGCAGTGCACAGTTTCAGGGTGAGGCGGGCGGCTTTGCCATGGCGGCTTAAAGGGTGTGAGATCATCTTGAACCCCCTGAATTTCGAAGTTTACGCAACCTCCGATGGCCCTCAGAGGATTCGCTTGAGATAAGCGAGAGCCTGGATTCGAGTACTGCTCTGTGAAGGGAAGTCGATAGTAGAACTTTTTGAGGGGAAACAGCAAGCGACAGCAAACGTAATATAGGTTTATGAGTTCAACCGATGCTCTCGCGAACGTGCCGCCCGCAAACTCCTGCTCCGCCTGCCCGTCCGTTCGTTTCAGCTTCGAAAACACCTATGCGCGGTTGCCAGAGCGCTTCTATACGCGGGTAGACCCTACCCCTGTTCATTCCCCGCACCTGGTCGAGGTAAACGTGGACCTGGCCCGGAAGCTTGGGCTGGATCCTGATACTCTGACGACCCCGGAAGGTGTCGAGATATTTGCCGGCAACCGCTTGGCTGAAGGATCCGAGCCTCTGGCGATGGCCTATGCCGGGCATCAGTTCGGATATTTTGTGCCTCAGCTAGGTGACGGCCGCGCTAATCTGCTGGGAGAGCTGGTGGGGCATGACGGCATACGCTACGACATCCAACTCAAGGGCTCGGGCCCGACGCCCTACTCCCGGCGCGGCGACGGCAGAGCCGCTCTCGGTCCGGTCTTGCGTGAGTACATCCTGAGCGAGGCCATGGCGGCGCTGAACGTGCCGACCACGCGGGCACTTGCTGCGGTGACTACGGGCGAACAGGTGCTGCGCGAAGAAGTCATGCCTGGAGCCGTGCTGACTCGCGTGGCGGCGAGCCACCTCCGTGTGGGCACCTTCCAGTACTTCGCTGCACGGGGTGACACGGAAGGGACACGCACACTTGCGGATTATGCGATCGCGCGGCACTATCCTGAGGCCGCAAAAACGAAGCAACCATACCGAGCGCTGCTGAACGGAGTGATTAGCCGGCAAGCGCAGCTGGTCGCACAATGGATGCTCCTCGGTTTCATCCATGGAGTCATGAACACCGATAACACTTCTATCTCGGGCGAGACCATCGACTACGGACCTTGCGCTTTTATGGAGGCTTACGATCCGGCCATGGTGTTCAGCTCGATCGACCATCAGGGACGCTATGCCTACGGCAACCAGCCCCACGCCGCACACTGGAACCTGACCCGGCTGGCCGAGACTTTACTGCCCATTTTGGAGCAGGAGGCGGGAAACGAGGCGAACGCGCTCGCTTCGGCCAAAGAGGCGCTCGCTGACTTCGTTCCGCAGTACGAGACGGCTCGCGTTGCCGGTCTGCGTCGTAGGCTGGGCCTGTTTACAGAGAGCGACGGAGATGCCGCGCTGGCACAGGATCTACTGGATCGCATGGCCGCCAACCGCGCAGACTTCACCCTTACCTTTCGACGACTATGCGATGACGTGGACGTGCCAGAAGGCGGAGAGGGAGTACGCACGTTGTTCGATGAGCCAAGCTCCTTTGATGAGTGGGCTGGAGGATGGCGTCAGCGCCTGGGACAGGAGCCTCTCCCCGCACCGGTCCGTGCTGCGGCCATGCGATTGGCAAGTCCGGCATTCATCCCGCGCAACCACTTGGTCGAGGCCGCGTTGAACGCAGCCGTGGAGCGGCAGGACTTTCAGGCATTCGAGGAACTGTTGGACGCTGTGTCACGGCCATACGAAAACAGGCCAGACCTGGAAAGGTATGCCACCCCAGCCCGCCCTGAGGAACTCGTCAGGCAAACTTTCTGCGGAACCTGAGCGACGGATAGCGATCGCCACAGCTGCAAAATTTAGAATCTGTTGCCGTGAACTAGCCTCATTAGGCTTTTTCATTTACAAAGTCTACGGCGTCTTCTCCAGACGTTTTGAAGAGAAAACCTCATCAGGAAATGCATGCGACGTTCCATCAGGTCTCTTTTCTCTGCGGGCGTGTGAGTGTGTTCAGCTCTTCTGGAGTTGAGCGTATGCGCGTTTCAGCACCGCGGCCGAGGCTTCGAGAGACTTCTGTTCGACTTCGTTGAGGCGTAATTCGAGGACAGTCTCGACACCGCAGTTGCCTACTATGCAAGGCGTGCTGAGTGAGACTTCCTTGAGGCCGTACTGGCCGGTCATCATGGTTGAGACCATGAGAACAGAGCGCTCGTCTCGAAGGATAGCCTCGCAGATGCGCGTGACGCAGGCGGCGATAGCGAAGCAGGTGTTGCCTTTGAGTGCGGCGACCTCCGGTCCGGCGTGGCGGACACTGATCAGAAGTTCTTCCTGAGATGGCAGCGTGTCGACGCCAGGATATAGAGCGAGTGGGATGCCAGCGACTTGAGCGGCACTCCACACCGCGACCGAAGAGTCTCCGTGTTCGCCGATTACGGCCGCATGAACAGAGCGTGCATCGACGTTGAGCTTCTCACCCAGGATGTGGCGGAGGCGCTCTGTGTCTAGTAGCGTGCCGGTGCCTATAACCTGGCCAACTGGCAATCCCGACTCTGTTTGAGCAATGTAGGTGAGGACGTCGAGCGGGTTCGTTGCGATAAGGAGCACGCCATCGAACCCCTCTGCCATGAGTTTGCTCATGCAGCTTCGAACGATGATGGCGTTGCCTGCCAGCATGTCGAGTCGCGAACCGCTGAACTTCCCTGGCGTGCCTACGGTGATGATCGCGATGGAGCTTGCGGCGGCATCCTTGTAAGTGCCAGCGAAGATCGTCACCGGAGTGCCGAGCGGGACGGCTTGCTGGAGGTCGAGAGCTTCGCCGTGTACGAGGTTTTCGGTGTCACCGATGAGGACGATCTCGCGTGCGAGGTGGTTTTGCAGCAGGGCGTAGGCACAACTGGTTCCGACGTGACCGCAGCCGATGACGGTGATGCGTGTGCGTTGAGAGGGCATGGGCCTCCTTTGCGACGAATGCTGTGATCGAACTCGATGGTGCGAATTTTATCGCACGCCGATCACTGGCGCAGTTCAACTTCGGTGGCTCCCTGTCCGCCTTGATTCTGCGGTGGTTCGGTGACGGTAGTGACGTGGGGATGATTGCGAAGATATTCGCGTAGGGTTCGACGGAGTACACCCATGCCAGTTCCGTGCACGATGCGAATGCGCGGCAGGCCGGCGAGGAAGGCGCGGTCGAGGAAGCGTTCTACCTCTGTCTGCGCTTCGTCTGCGGTGCGGCCGATGACGTTGATCTCGGAGGTCATGTAGTCGGTGTCGTTGTTGGCTGTGGCGACGGTGATGCCTCCGCGTTTGCGCGCGGCTTCGAGCGGCGTGACTACCTTGACCGACTCGACCTCCGCGATGTCATCTATGGCGGCGCGCATCTTCATCGGGCCCATGGACACTTCGAAGTTTTTTGCGTCGATGATCCGGTCTACCCTTGCCTGACGCCCGAGAGACTTGAGTTTTACGAGATCGCCGACCTTGATGCCCTTGGGAAGATGGGGTTGAGCGGCTGGGTCGTTCTTGTCAGCGCGCGTTGTGTGGGCGACGACGGTGGAGTTGAACTGTTCGGAGAACTCGCGACGGAGTGTGGCCATGCGGCGGTCGGAGTCGCGAGCGATCTTTTGGGCAAGAGTCTTGTCGTCAATGGCTTTTACAGTTTCGCGGAGTTGGTAGGCGAAGTCTTCGAGGAGAGAGCTGAGTTTGGCCTCGAGCTCTCTGGTGCGGGCCTTTTGTTCGACCCGGCCTTCGACTTCGACGCGAGCCTTTTCGCGGGACAGCTCGCGTTCGCGAAGCTGCATGGTTTCGCGCTCGGCCGCAGCTGCGGTGAGCTGGTCGTGGAGTTGGTCGAGGAAGGCGCCGATGTCAGCGGTCTGCGTGGTCATCTGGGCGCGGGCTGCGGTGATGATGTCGGGCGCGAGGCCGAGTCGTGCTGCGATGTTGAGCCCCGCAGAGGCTCCTGGTACGCCGAGGCGCAGTTCGTAAGTAGGGGTGAGGGTCTGTTGATCGAAACCGACGGCTGCGTTGAGCACTCCGGCGTGGTTGGCGGCGTAGACCTTCAGGGAAGTGAGGTGGGTCGTGATGCAACACCATGTATTGCGCTTGAGGAAGTGGCTTGCGATGGCGACCGCGAGCGCCGCACCTTCTTCGGGGTCCGTGGCCGAGCCCAGTTCGTCGAGCAGGACGAGCGAGTCTGAGGTCGCTTCCCGGGAGATGCGATCGAGATTGACGACGTGAGCGGAAAAGCTGGAGAGATTGCGCTCGATGGATTGGGCGTCGCCTATGTCGGCGTAGATGCTCTGGAAGAGTGGGAGCTTTCCTTCTTCTGCGGGGACGGGGATGCCTGCCTGGGCCATCAGCGAGAGAAGGCCCAGGGTTTTGAGAGAGACTGTTTTTCCTCCGGTGTTGGGGCCGCTGATGATGAGCTGCTTGGCTTCGGGAGGAAGAATGATGGTGAGGGGAACCGGTGTCCTGGGTTCGGTGCCTGTAGCCAAGGCGTTAGCGCGCATGCGAAGCTCCAGCAGAGGATGGCGAGCGGCTGTAAGTGCCAGCTCCTGCGTGAACATTGGGCGGGAGCAGTTGAGGGTCTCGGCGAAACGAGCGCGCGCATGGTGAGATTCGACCTCGGCAAGAATGCACGCGCCGAGGTGGATTGCTGCGGAGTTTTGTCCGAGAGCGTGCGTCATCGCGACGAGGATGCGGTGTATCTCCGACTGCTCTTCGTCAAGGAGCCGAACGAGTTCGTTGTTCTGCTCGATGGTCTCGAGTGGTTCGACGAAGACGGTCTGGCCGGAGGAGGACGAGCCGTGAATGACGCCGGGGACTTTTCGCTTGAATTCGGATTTGACGGGGATGACGAAGCGGTCGCCGCGGATGGTTATGAGATCTTCCTGCGTGCTGCCCCTTCGCTGAGGCTTTGCAGAGATCTGCGGAGACTTGCTTCGATGGCGCGGTGCTGGCGCTCCATGGCGCGTCGGAGGCGGTTGAGTTCGGGCGATGCGTCGTCGTTGAGGCTGCCGTCGGGCTCGATCTTGCCGCGCAGGAGGCGAAGGAGTGGAGCGAGGTCGTAGTCGAGCAAAGGCGCCGAGAGTGCGGCGATTCCTGGCCACTCGTAGCGGGTCCCATTTGGAGGTGGGTCGATGAGGTTGCGCCACGCTGCGACGCGCTCTACGACGGCGAGGAGGTCGCGAATCTCGGTTGACTCGAGGGCAGCGCCTTCGATGCGGGCTTTGTCGAGGAGAGGGTGGGGTCGAAGAGTCCGCGGAACTCGAAACTGCCGCCTCGGGTGAGCATGGCGCGCAACTCGGCGGTGCGTTGCTGCTGCTGGTCGATCCAGGCGAGGTCGGCGCAGGGTTCGAGCGCTAGAATCCAAGCGCGGCCCAGGGAAGAAAAAGTACGACCGGCGATGTACTCGCGGAGGCGCGGCCACTCCAGGGCAGCAGCGCTCGCTTCGCGTAGCGGGGAGGGGATGATCGGCAATAGCTCTGGTGAATTCACTCCTTTTATCGTACCCTCGCAGGGAACTGATGATCGAACCTATGCGTAGCAACGAGTGCGCAGGACCGGCGCCCTGAGAGGTTGGAGGTGTGAGATGGTCTGTCAGGCATGTGGATCTCCCGTCGTCGATGGAGTTCATTTTTGTGCGAAGTGCGGGGCGCAGGTCGTTGCTGCGCAACCGATGTATGCAGCTTTTCCCCAGCCGCCGGTATTAACAGCGGTCCCCCGGTACAACGCAATCTGCAGACGCTCGGAGTGCTTTGGTGTGTTTTTGGAGCGTACCGGATTATCGGCGGGTTGATGGGCATGTTCTTTCTACGGGCATTTGCGTTCCGCAACTTCGGCGGATTCGACTGGCCGTTCAACAACCATAGTGGCCTTGAACACTCCTGGATGACCGCGTTGTTTCCTATGATCGCTGCTTACACGGTGGTTATGGCTGCGTTGGCTGCGCTGGTAGGGTATAGCCTCTTGATGCGGCGGCCCTGGGGAGGACGTTCGCTATCGTTGTCGGAGTTCTGACTCTATTGAAGCCACTCTTCGGCACCGCTCTGGGGATCTATACGCTGTGGGTGCTGGCTCCAGGGGCTTCGGGGCTTGAGTACGATGCGATCGCGGATCGAACCTGAAGGCTGGACGTAAACTGGAATCATGAACTTTCCTGCCACACGTTTACGGCGTTTGCGTCGAACCGAGGCGATGAGGTCGCTGGTTCGCGAGACTCATCTGCACCCCGGCGCGCTGATCTACCCCCTGTTTATCTGTCCCGGCGAAGGAATCCGCAAAGAGATCAGCTCGATGCCCGGGGTCTTCAATCTGTCGATCGATGAAGCGATGAAGGAAGCCGAGGCCTGCGCTTCGCTGGGGCTTGGCGGTTTGCTGCTCTTCGGTCTGCCGTCCGAAAAAGATGAAGAGGCCACCGGGGCATGGGCTGAAGACGGCATCGTACAGCAGGCGCTCCGATCGATGAAGAAGAATGGGGCGCTTGATTCCCTGGTGACAATCGCTGACGTTTGTTTGTGTGAGTACACCTCGCATGGCCACTGCGGCGTCGTCGCACGGGATGGCGACCACTACGAGATTCAGAATGACTCGAGTGTCGCGTTGATCGCCAAGACAGCAGCTTCGTTGGCCAGGGCTGGCGCAGATATAGTCGCTCCTTCGGACATGATGGACGGTCGGGTTGAGGCGATTCGTGATGCCCTCGACGCAGGCGGCCACGAACAGATTCCCGTGATGAGTTATGCGTCAAAGTTCGCTTCTGCGTTCTATGGGCCGTTTCGTGAGGCGGCTGACTCTGCTCCGCAGTTCGGGGACCGTCGCAGCTACCAGATGGACGGTGCGAATCTGCGAGAGGCTATGCGGGAGATCGACCAGGATATTGCCGAGGGTGCAGATATGTTGTTGATGAAGCCCGCGATGCCGTATCTCGATGTGATTCGCGCGGCGCGGGAGCGATACGATCTGCCGATGGGCGCGTACCAGGTGTCTGGCGAGTACTCGATGCTGCACGCTGCGTTTCAGCGTGGATGGCTGGAGCCTGAGCGGACGATGATGGAGTCGTTGTTGTCAATCCGGCGGGCCGGTGCGGACTTTATCGTGACGTACTTCGCGAAGGATGCAGCGAAGGTGCTCGCGTAGCGAACGATTTCGCCAGGCTAAGGCGAGTTGATGGGATCGTCGATGCTGTCAGGGGGAGTTGAGTAATGATCGCTTCCTCACCGAAACGGGCGCGCAGCTGTGCGAGCGTAGTGTCCTGCTGGACAGGCGAAGCATAGCGGATGTTGTAGTTCGCGATGGTACTTGCCACGAGATAAAGCTTCGCCCCCGGAATCGTTCGCCAATAGCTCTCGCGGAGCTTTTCGGCGCCGCGCTCCCGATCACGTTCGAGCTCCGCCTGCTGATAACGGGCGGCACGTTCAAGGAAGATGCCCTCGAGCTTGCCGTCTTGATCGAGAAACCAGTCAACAAGTTTCCCGCGATAGAGAATACCTGCTGCAAGAGCGTCGATCTCGACGTCGAAGTCCTGCTGACTACGCGGCAGGGAACGTGTGGTGAAGAGCAGCTCCCACTCCGAGACATACGTGAGAAGAAAGTCATCGCAAAATCGCTTCAACAGCCTATGCATGCGCTGGTTGGTGCTGTAATCCCCGTAGCGTGAGACGATCAGGCCGGACGCCCATCCTTCCAGCGCACAAAACAGCCAGAGTAAAGAGAGAAAACGGCCCTGCTCAAGAAACGCGCGCAGATAAGAGTCCGCCAGATGGACTTTTGCGGTGAGAGGATTCGGCGGGGTAAGTTCCGGGCCGGGAAGAAGCGAACGAAAGACGATACGATAGGCCTCGTCCTTGGAAGGTCCGATCGATAGGTTTGGCAGGTTGCCCAACGGTGTGTGCACCAGCAGGATCCACGAGAGAACAAAGGGCGCAATCGTGACGAGCAACGAGAAGACGACCTCTTCGGTGCGGGTGCGTTGGTATCTTCTTGCAGGGATGTAAGCTGAGAAGAAGAGTCGATAGATGACCCCTGGGGCAAGCAGGTAGCCGATCAGCAGAAATCCCGCGACCAGCGCACTCATCGTCTAGGCGGGCTTGCGGACGATGCGGAAGCGGTGGCCTCGATCATCGGTGAAGAGGGCTACCCCTGTTTCAGCTAGATCGCGCCGCACAGCGGCAATCTTCTCGGTGAGGGTGGTCTCCGGTGAAAGAGGCGAATCCGCATCCTCCTCTAAAACGCTGTTGCGAAGTGCGCTCGTCAGCCGGGCTACATTGCTAACCATCGAAACGTTTCTCCCTGATTCGATTATCAATCCTTTGTCAAGTAGTTTCGCCGAAATTTCGCCCTGGTTCACTCCTTCGTTACCCGTCCATCGAGGTTATGCAAGGTGCGTCTTCGTCTGTTCATGGTGCGCATCAACTGCTCTGCGCGAGAGCTGGTGTCCCGGGTGTGCGGACGATGGCCCAACTCTTGAGGGTAAAATTGAACTGTTTGAGTTCGACATCTTATGGAGTGTTCCCTTGGCAGATACGATTTTCGACTTAGTAGTGCTTGGCGGCGGACCCGCCGGATATACCTGCGCTATCCGCGCGTCGCAGTATGGCCTGAAGGCGGCGCTGATCGACGCGAATGACCGGCTGGGCGGAACGTGCCTGCTCTGGGGCTGCATTCCCACCAAGTCGATGCTCTTCTCCGCCGAGCTGTGGGATCACCTGAAGCATGCCGACAGATATGGCATTGAAGTGACGCAGCCCAAGCTGAACTGGAAGGGTGTATTGGCGCGCAAAGACGATGTGATCTCGCGTCACGTCAAGGGTCTCGACTTCCTGATGAAGAAGAACAAGATCAATGCCATCAAGGGCTACGGTCGCTTGACGGGCCCCGCGAAGGACGGTGTACACACGATCGAGGTGAAGACGGCTGATGGCAAGACCGACACCGTAAAAGCCAAGAAAGTTGTGTTGGCGACCGGTTCGGACGCACGTTTGCTCCCCGGCTACACAGCGGACACAACCATTCTGACGAACTACGAGATTTTGAAGATTGACGAGGCTCCCAAGTCGTTGGTGGTTGTGGGATCCGGCGCAGTCGGCGTCGAGTTCGCTTCAGTCTTCAAGAGCTTTGGTGCGGAGGTGACGGTCCTCGAAGCGCTGCCCCGCATGGTGCCCGCGGAGGATGAGGACGTCAGCAAGGAGTTGCTGCGCCTCTTCAAGAAACGTGGCATCGATGTCCACCTGTCGGCGAAGGTCGACAAGTTCGAAAAAATAAAGATGGCGTGCTCGTCCACTTCACGAAGTCCGACGGAACGGGCGAGACCAAGCAGGCCGAGAAGGTGCTGGTCGCGGTCGGCCGGGCTCCGCGTACCTATGACCTGGGTCTCGACAAGGTGAAGATCACTCCGGATCGCGGCTTCATTGTCACCAACGAATGGATGGAGACGACCGAACCTGGCATCTACGCAATCGGTGATATCGTCGCGGGGCTGCCTCAGTTGGCCCACGTCGGCAGCATGGCGGGACTCGTGGTTGCGGCCAGGATCGCCGGCAAGTTCGCCAAGCCAGTGAACCGCACCCGCATTCCGGGCTGCACCTACTGCGATCCTCAGATTGCGAGCGTCGGCCTTACAGAGGCGCAGGCAAAGGAGAAAGGCTTCCAGGTCAAGGTCGGCAAGTTCCCGTTCGTCGGCAACTCCAAGGCAACGATCCTCGATGCGCACGATGGCTTCGTCAAGGTCGTCTCGGATGCGAAGCACGGTGAGATTCTTGGCGTCCACATCATCGGCACTACCGCGACAGAGATTATCGCCGAGGCCGTCACTGCAATTGAGCTCGAGGCGACCATAGAAGAGATGATGTTCACCATCCACGCACACCCGACGGTGGCTGAGGCTCTTCTTGACGGCTTTTCGAGCGTTGAAGGCATGGCGGTCAACGTCTAGCCCGGATCAGTGTTAGGACAGCAGTCTGGCGATCTGGCTCGGCTGCTGTCTCCAATCGTCGACGCCACGAAGCAGCTCATGTATATCAATCTCCTCAATCTCGGTCGCGTCCCCTACAGCGCGGCCCTTGCCCTCCAGCAACAGGTAGTCGCGGCGCGAAAGCAGAATTTGATAGGCGACACGCTTCTGATGGTGGAGCATCCTCCCGTGTTGACGCTTGGCCGGAATGCGCATCGCTCCAACGTCCTCGCCCGCGACGAAGAACTGGCGCAGCGCGGAGTCGAACTGCACGAGGTCAACCGCGGCGGCGACGTCACGTATCACGGTCCGGGCCAGCTGGTCGGGTACCCCATCATCGATCTGCGCGGCGACCTGCCAGGTAAAAAGGACCGCATCTCGGCCCGGTCGACTATGTCCGTCTGCTTGAAGAGGTCTTAATCCGAACCTGCGGCGACTTTGGCGTCATGACGCAGCGTATCTGCAAGCTCACAGGCGTCTGGACGACGGCTGGTGGCAGCATCCGCGAGAAAAAATTGCGGCGATAGGTGTCCATGTCTCTCAGGGTGTCACCTCCCACGGCTTTGCGCTGAACGTAACCACGGATCTAAGAGATTTCGACTGGATCGTCCCCTGCGGCATCACCGATCGGCAGGTAACAAGCCTCGAGCTGGAGGTTGATCACGACCGCCAGCTAACAATGGACGCAGCTTTTAACTCGACAGCCCGGAACTTCGGCCGAGTTTTTGAGCGCCAGATGCTTTGGTGCGAATCAGTTGATCAGTTGCTCGCCGAGCATGTAGGAGCCCATAAGTCGGGCACCACGGCCGATGTTCGCTAACCGCACCGCGCGGCCAGCAATCACCCCGCCGCCGTATAATCCCATTTGCGTACGCCCGATAGCGGACCGGGCAGACACATGGCGGTTTTTTGCCGCTCGTACCTCGATGCCGCACCTGAAATCAGGGGAGAACAGATATTCATGCCGACTGACGTAGTTATGCCGCAGATGGGCGAATCCATCACCGAAGGCACCATCACAAAATGGCTTAAGAAACCGGGCGATGCCATTCAGCGGGACGAACCCCTCTTTGAGATCTCGACCGACAAGGTTGACGCGGAGATTCCTTCGCCCGCCGCCGGAACTCTGAAGGAGATCAAAATCTCCGAAGGTACGACGGTCCAGATCAACACGGTCGTTTGCAGCATTGACGAAGCCGGCTCGTCATCGTCGCCCGCTGCGTCTCCGGCAAAGACTGAAACCGCGGTTAATCCCAGAGCTGACACCGTCACACCTGCTGCGGCCGATGCACCATCCGCAGTTCAGGGGAATCCGCCTGCTGCCTCCAATGGCGCCGCGGGTCCAGGAACCGAAGTTCTAATGCCTCAGATGGGCGAGTCCATTACAGAAGGAACAATTACCAAGTGGCTTAAGAAAGTGGGGGATACAGTCCAGCGCGATGAACCCATCTTCGAGATCTCGACCGACAAGGTCGATGCCGAGATCCCTTCGCCGGTGGCCGGTACTCTCTCAGAGATCAAGGTCCAAGAGGGTGCCACCGTTACGATCAACACGGTGGTCGCAGTCATCGGTGGCGCGGCCGGAAAGGCAGCCGCGCCGACTGCATTGGCACCTGCATCCGCGAAAACCACGGTTGCTCCTGCCCCCGCCGCACCTTCCGCTTCTGCAGCAGCCGGCGAGCGCGTCCGTTCTTCCCCGCTGGTCCGCAAGATCGCGAAAGACAACAGCGTCGACCTCTCGCAGGTCCCTGGCACCGGAGCCTCGGGCCGCATCACCAAGACCGACATCGTCAGCCATCTGGAGCAGGGTCCAAAGCCTGTTGCTGCTGGGTCTGTCGTTCCTGCAGCCTCTTCGCCGGTCCCGGCTGCCGCAAAGCCGGCCGCTCCCCAGCCGCAACCCGGCGAGCTTGTTCCTATGACCAAGATGCGCTCCATCATTGCGCAGCGCATGGTCGAGTCCAAGCGCACCAGCCCACATGTCCACACTGTCTTCAAGGTTGATATGACGCGCATCGTCAAACTCCGCGAGAAGGAGAAGTCAAAGTACGAGCAGCGCAACGGCGTCAAGTTGACCTACATGCCCTTCATTACTCGAGCCGCTATCGTCGCCTTGCGCAAGCACCCCATCGTCAACGGCTCAATTGAAGGCGAAGCGATCCGCTACAACAAGAACATCAATATCGGCATCGCCGTCGCCCTCGACTGGGGCCTCATCGTCCCTGTTCTGAAGCAGACCGAAGAGAAAAACTTTCTGGGTATTGCTCGCGGCATCGTCGATGTAGCCGATCGCGCCCGCAACAAGAAGCTCGCTCCCGATGAGATCTCCGGCGGCACCTTTACGCTCACAAACTCTGGTATCTTCGGTGAGCAGTTCGGTACTCCCATCATTAACCAGCCACAGAGCGCGATCCTCGGCATCGGCGGCCTCAACAAGGAAGCCGAAGTCATCACCGATAAGGACGGCAACGACTCCATCGCGATCCGTTCCATTCAGCGCTTTACCCTTGGCTTCGATCACCGCATCGTCGACGGTGCAGACGCTGGTAAATTCATGTCTGATTTCAAGGCATACCTCGAGAACTGGTCCGAAGATATCGGCTAGCAGCTTCAACTTAAGCACAAGAAAGCGCGGCAGACTTAGTTCAAGCCTGCCGCGCTTTCTTCTCACTGCCGCTACAGCAGAGCCTTCGCTCGCAGCACCAGCTCTATAGCCTCATCCGCCGTAGCACCTACAGCCGACAGATGCCCCATCTTGCGCCCGTTGCGCGGCTTATGTTTCTCATATAAGTGGAGACGAACCCCGGGCACAGCCAGTGCCGCATCGAACCTGGGTTCGACAGTCCGCCCATCCTTCAGCCATAAATCGCCGAGGAGATTCGCTATGGCCGCGGGCTGCACAATGCCGACTTCACCTAACGGCAGATCACACACAGCCCGCACCAACTGCTCAAACTGCCCCGTCACACAAGCTCGGACGCTCGCGTGGTAGCTGTTGTGCGGCCGCGGAGCAAGCTCGTTGACCAGCAGGTCCCCACCGGTCGTGCAAAACATCTCAACCGCGAGAACTCCCTCAAGCTGAAACGTATCGGCAAGCGCCTTCGCGATCTCCCCCGCCTGCTCCTCCATCTTCGAAGACAGCGGAGCGGGAATTACACTCCAGGCCAGAATCTGCTCTTCGTGATGATTCAGCGCAGCAGGATAGACCTTCACCTCGCCATTGGGAGCACGCGCAACCAACACAGAGATCTCTTTTGCTAGGTCAACGGCCTTCTCAGCCACGCCAGCCCGTTCACCCAAGGCCTCCCAGGCACCCTTCACCTCATCGTCGATTGATGCGCCGGTAGTAAATCCAACCTTACCCTGACCCCGCCCGTCGTATCCGCCGGTAGCGCTCTTACAGAAGCACCTGCCTCCAAGTGCAGCCACAGCATTCCGCAGATCGTCCAACGACCGAACCGCGCGATACTCTCCCACGGGAAATCCGTTTCGCCTCAGCCAGTCTTTTTGCTCGATCCTGTCCTGAATCACCGCAAGCATCGCACCGCCAGGCCGTACTGGTGCATAGCTCGCCGCCGCTTCCATGCTGCCGGGCGAAATCTGCTCGATCTCCAGCGTCACTACGTCACATCCGCGCGCAAGGTTTGCCGCCTCCCGCGAATCATCCCAACCGGCCTCGATGCATCCATCCACCACAAACCGCGCAGGGCAAGCCGGATCAGGATCCAACACGAGGATGCGATACCCCATCCCACGAGCCGCCATCGCCGTCATCCGGCCTAGCTGCCCACCGCCAAAGATTCCAATCGTCGCGCCAGGCAGGATCGGTTTTGCACTCGAAGAGCCAGAGGTCACGCGCCAACCTCATCTTCCTTTACTACCTGAGCAAGAACCTCATCCCGTCGCGTCGCCCGCCACGCCACCAGTTTCTGCTGCAACACTGCATCCGTCGTAGCCAGGATCGCGATAGCTAACAGACCCGCATTCGTAGCTCCCGCCGCTCCAATCGCAAGTGTTCCCACCGGCACTCCCTTCGGCATCTGCACAATGCTCAACAACGAATCCATCCCTTGCAGCGCTGTCGCCGGAATCGGTACTCCGAGCACCGGCACCACGGTCTTCGCAGCAATCATTCCGGGCAGATGCGCCGCGCCGCCAGCGCCCGCGATGATCACCCTCAGCCCGCGCTCAACGGCCGAATCTGCGTAATCAAACAAAAGATCCGGCGTCCGATGAGCCGACACCACCCGCACTTCATGCGCGACGCCAAACTCCTTCAGCATCTCCACGGCGCCTCGCATCACCGCATAATCATTGCGGCTCCCCATCACAACTCCAACCAAAACAGTGCCCAGCGGCTCGGCGTCCATGGCCCGATTATACGGTTTCCAGCGCACGCCGCGCCCCGAGCAGCACTACGAACGCTTCGCCCACAGACTCGCGTTCAGACACATCACGACACCGTCAATCGTCATACTCAGTCCCTGCGTAAACTTGTCCGAATCGGCAATATGCTTCATCGTCACAGCATCGGTGATGTTGATCGCGGCCCCTACGATCTCTATCGCCACCTCCTTCTTCTGCTCCCCAGTCTTCGCCCCAAACAAAGCCTCAGTTCCTTGAACTACGCCTGGAAGCAACGCAATCGATCGCGAAAACAACTTCAGAAAATTCATAACCTCTCCCTATCGCCTCAAGTAGTCAATCGCCATATGGAACATGGCCAGTACCGCTCCGCCCGCACCCAACAGCCCCTTGATACGTTGCACGCTGCGTTCATGCTGCTCAACCCTGTCCTCCAGCTGAGTCAGTCTCCCCGGCTGTCCTATCCCCAGCAAATGTTCCATCTGGTTCTTCAGCACACTCAAATCCGCTACTACAACTCCCTCGCCCCTTACCGCGCCCACCAACCCACTCTCTACGCCGTCCGTTGCGGAGCCGCCCTCCTCCTCCGCTTCGTGGACTTCGACGAGGGCCGTCTCATCCTCCGTCCCTACTCTCGCGACTTCCCCGTCCAACTCCTGCCCCTTGCCTCGCACGAAACCCCGGCCGACTACATCGTAGGCCGCGTCTGCCTCATCTTCTCCGAGCTCTGAAAACCTATCCCAGAGACAAGGCGCCGAAGGCGCGTAAGCCTCGATGGCAGATCGCGCCGTGCGCGCAGCACGCCGTTGCCTGTCTAAAAGCCACTCGAAAAAACTCCGTACTCAGACCAGGACATACCCACAAGATCTCAGTGCTACCCTATCCCTAGCGATGAACCTCCGCATAGCAGCCATCCGCTCGGGCACTGACCCGGTCCGCAAGCTCACCACCGGATCCTTCCAACGCTGGCTCGAAACGCCCCTCACCTGCCCCAGGTGCGACGCCACTTACAACCTAGCCGTCGACTGGGACCAATCCTCCGACCGCTGGTTCCCCGAGACCTCCCGACCACTCATCACGCTTCTCAAGAAGGCGATCCACATGGGCCACACCACCGACCACCGCGTCTCTCACTTTGAAACCGAAGGCGTCGTCGTCGAAAGCATCACCCCACCGCTCCCCTGGAATCCCACGAAGCGCTAACACGCCCTGCAAACCGGAACAATGGACCTATCGCCTTCCTTCCTCTACACCCAAACTGGATAGGCGGGCGATCATCCACCTGGAAGAGTCAGCGCTCGCCGTCTTCGCCACGAATACGAGATCTACAGAAAGTCCACCAAAAATGCCTCACCCGCGGCATCTACTGAAACCCAATAAAACCCAACCCCAACCGCGGTCAGCCGTCTCCATTGCAGGACACAACGCCGATCGCGAAATCCCCGCAGAGCGCCTCTTGCGGCTCCCGGGGACACTAGCCTAAGCTACCGCCAACTCGTACTCTTCCGCGCTAAGATCAGTCACCAAACCAACGCTGGTCACGCCCACTGCAGGCTTCTTCCAGTCGCCCAACGAGCGGCTCAGCATCGATGCTGCGCAACCCTCACCGCAAAGAATCGTGATATCCCGGCTCCTCGCCAACTCTGCATCCCAGGGCATAAACGTAACGCCGCAGGATGTAACTTTGGCCAGAACCCAATGATTGCTGGTCTTCTTCTGGACCCCGCAAACGCATGTATAAACCGAAATTGCTGCCATATAGCTTTCCTCCCTGTTTCGCTGTTCCCGCGAACTCTGTGCTACATCTTGCATAGTTGCACTTGGCCTGCCAATGCTGCTAAAACGCCCGTCTTTCTTTGTTTTCAACGCTGTCGTCGCATCCTGTTACCACTCATAAGACACGATCAAATGCCCCAGATTGCCAAAAGTAGGAAAACATTTGCCACTCTCTCATCTCAAGGGTAATTTCTTCAGAAATCGAAACGGAACATACCATCTGATGCTGGAAAACCGAGCAGCGCCCCACAATTACCAGCACAAGCGAAGATTTAACGAAATCCCACCTTCGTGCCACACGGCAGCCAAAAAACACTCAACGCTCTTAAGCAAACCTGGCAGGTCGCCACTGTTTCAAGGGATGGCCGCTTATAGAGAACCCACTCATCAATCGCCGATGGAAGATCACAACACAGGCTGGCCAGTCGTATCAATCTGCGAAGATGAACCTCGCGTCGGTGAACGATCTGACGGGTCGTCCGGCCCGCCATGGCGATCCAGGTGAGCACGAGAAGCGCAACAGCAGAGAGTATGACGAGAACTGGTCGAACTTGTACGCCGAATACCTAACCTGTTCAAGCAATCCAGCGAAGAGCGACAGGAATATAATCTCTCCCTGAGATGGCAAGGACCCTCCGAAGAGGGTCATTGATTTTGATCTGCAGAGCCATCTGTTCTTAGGAATCGGCTCTGTCCCAAGAGCGTTCGTTTACCCCTTGGGGCCTACCGTGCCGCCGCCACTGGTCGAGCCGCCACCACCACCCGTAGAGCCGCCCGACGGTGCGGGGCACCCGCTGCTGTCGTTACCATGGCCATGATCGCACTCTTTGCCTTGGTTGTCGTCGCTGTAGCCGCCTTGGCCGGTGATCAGGTTGTATAACCAGCCGAGCATAGTTGAATGGGATTGTTGACCACCGCTGCCGTTATCGGAGGCGTAGACGGAGGAGGTTGCGAACAACGATAATCCAAGGACAAAGGCAATGAGCAGTCGACTGAACTTCATGTTTTACCTCGCGTAGTACTGGGGCGAAGATTATCAGTATGCAGATTTTTGCGTATAACACTTTTGGGTGACTGTCAGCGCAGGCACACCCGCAGGTCTTCACAAACTTGTCTTCCCCGGTGCATAAGAGAGCGATCGCTGGACAACAAGTGACAGCGAAGCCTCAGAGCCGTCACACCTGGGAATCCAGAATCACAAGCCCCCACGCCTGCATCTGATCAGGTGTCCAAACATCCTTTAGGTACGGCAAATTACGGTGATGTGCCAATTCTCAACTGTTATTTTTCGGAGTGACAGAGGTGAAAGAACTCCACCAACAAATTGTCAATAAGACCCAGCGGCAGTTGAGTACCAGGCATCGTCTGTGTCTCCTCCTTCTCAGTATCTCTGTCACCAGCGCAGCGGTAGCCCAGCACATGTCCGCACCCGAGCCGCAGACTGGAACGATCATCGGTACGGTAACCGATGTGAATGATGGCACCATTCCCGGAGCTACCGTCGCTCTTGAAGATTCTTCGCTCACTAATCCCCTGCATGTGAGGACGGGCGATGATGGTTTCTTCAAACTCAACCACCTCACTCCGGGAACACCCTACCATGTCACCGTCAGTGCCAACGGATTCGCGGACTGGAACTCCCCCGAGATCATTCTCCGGCCAGGTCAATATATGGACCTGACCGACATCCGGCTCCGGATTGCAGCCGCGATCACCACAGTCAACGCACTACTCTCCACCGAGGAACTCGCCACCGAGCAGGTCAAGTTGGAGGAGAAGCAGCGCGTCCTGGGATTCATCCCCAACTTCTACGTCGTCTATGACCACAATGCCGTGCCACTCACGCCGAAGCTGAAGTTCAGACTCGCTCTCAAGACCTCCATCGACCCCGTCACCTTTGCCGGCGCAGCCTTCGTCTCTGCCATCGATCAAGCCTCCGACACCCCCAACTACCAGCAGGGCGCCAAGGGCTACGGCCAGCGTCTGGGCGCAAACTACGCCAACGGTTTAACCGACATCTTGATCGGCGGCGCCATCCTGCCATCCATTCTCCATCAGGATCCGCGCTACTTCTACCAGGGCACAGGCACCAAGAAGTCGCGCGCACTCCACGCCCTCTCCACCCCCTTCATCTGCAAAGGAGACAACGGACGCTGGCAGCCGAACTTTTCAGGCCTCGGCGGATATCTCGCCTCGGGCGCCCTCTCCAACACCTACTATCCGGAGTCCAATCGCGGCCCGGGCCTGGTCTTCTCGACTACCTTTATTGACATCGCCGCCGACATGGCCAACGGCATGATACAGGAGTTCGTCCTGCGCAAGCTGACCTCTACCTCCAGGTCCCGACATCAGTCAGACGCGGGAAGCAACTAGAAAGCAGAAGGCAATCGAAAGTACGACAGCCCAGACAATCTCACTCCCCACAGGCCGCCTCAGCGCATAAGCCAGATGCCGAAGCTCTTCCTCTATGGGAGTAGATATGGCCGAAGCGGAGACCCGGCCTGCCATGCGGCTAGTCGACTCTCTTGTTGCTCGCCCGCCGCGGCTTCGGCTTGCTCTTGGCCGCCTTGAGATCGAGATTGAGCGCCACTGCAGCGCGGATGAGTTCCTTCAAGGCCGCCTCATCGATCTTCTCGCCTTCGTGAATGTCGATGGCGCGCCTGACGTTCCCGTCGAGGCTGGAGTTGAACAGACCCGACGGATCCTTCAACGCAGCTCCCTTGGCAAAGGTCATCTTGACGACATTTTTGTACGCCTCTCCCGTGCAGACGATGCCGCAGTGGGAGAAGACGGGAGTCCCCATAAACTTCCACTCTTCGACGATCTCCGGGTCTGCCTTGTGGATGGTTGCCCGCACCTTCGCGAGCATCTTCCCGCGCCAGTCCCCAAGTCCGTTGATCTTCGCATCGATGAATGCAGAGGCAGATTCCACCGCGACGGCCTTTTTCATATATAGCTCCAAACTCTCGCACCTATTCTCACTGCGCTCAGCGCAACCTGCAACCTCCTCAGACGTCGTGCACTGGTCAGTTTGGAGTGAATGACTGAAGTTTCCGAAAACCGGACTTGGCGGGAGGGTCGACTCTCTGTGGCCGATCATTAGGTCGGGTTCTGTCGCGAAGGCACTCGCCAGTGGCGGCTAAACAATCATGAAGCTGCACGCGAAAAGGAGGAAGAGCACCGTACACAAGCCGAGGGTAAAAAGCGATTGTTTTCGATTGCTGCTGGTACCCAAGCCAACCAGAGACAAACAGATGGAACCGAAGCCACAGAGGAGCCACAGGACGACATACAACCGAGTGAGCAACACGATTTGCTTGCCGAATATATGAGCTGACAATGCGCCAAGGAAGGCTGCCAACTCAATTGCACAAAGTATTTGTGCGACATCGTTATGCCTTCCCCACGAACGGCTACTCGGAGATGCCAGCTTCAATCGCGTTTCCTTTCTACACCTAACGATCGTACGCGTTCGATTTTCCCCGAAAACGGGGCGGTCTCAACCGGTCGGTGCAACACCATCTGATATGAATTCATTTTCTAAAGGTGGTGTTTATGGCACAAGGAAAACGGAACAGGCTTTCCACTGAGCAGCGGATCGAGATGTGGCGCCGTTGGAAGTCGGGCGAGTCGTTGCATGAGATTGGGCGCGCCTTCGGTAAGGGGCATGGTTCTATTCGGTTCCTGTTGACGCAGCGCGGAGGTATAGTTGCTGCTGCTCGTCGGCGTTCACCGCGAACGCTGACGCTGGCCGAGCGGGAAGACATCTCACGTGGAATTGCATCCGGTTCGTCGATTCGGGAGATAGCCAGCGGGTTGCAACGGCCTGTGTCGACAGTGAGCCGGGAGGTGTCGCGTCATGGCGGGCGGCCACTCTATCGAGCCAGTGAAGCCGATCGTCAGGCCTGGGAGTCGGCTCTGCGACTCAAGGTGTGCCTTCTTGCCATCGAAGAGAAGTTGCGGACGATCGTGGCCAGTAAACTGATCCTGGACTGGTCGCCGGAACAGATTTCGAAATGGCTGAAGGTCCACTATTCCAGCAACGAGAGCATGCGTGTGTCCCACGAAACCATCTACCGCAGCTTATTCATCCAGGCCCGCGGAGTGCTGAAGAAAGAGCTGGTTCAGCACCTCAGGTCCAAGCGGCTTATACGTCGCTCACGGCACTCGCGCGCTGCGGGACAGTCTCGAGGTCAGATCGTCGATGCCATCTCTATTAGCCAAAGACCTGCCGAGGTTGAAGACCGCGCTATTCCCGGTCATTGGGAGGGCGATCTGCTCGCAGGCAGCAAAAACAGTCATATCGCAACCCTGGTGGAACGGCATTCGCGTTTCACCATGCTGGTCAAAGTGCCCAGCAAAGACACCGCGACGGTCGTCGCCGCGCTGAGCAAGCATGTGCTTAAACTCCCCGCGACCCTGCGGCGCTCCTTGACCTGGGACCGGGGGCACGAGATGGCAAAACACAAGAGCTTCACGGTAGACACCAATGTAAAGGTCTACTTCTGTGATCCGCAGAGCCCTTGGCAGCGCGGCACCAATGAAAATACCAACGGCCTATTAAGACAGTACTTCCCCAAGAAGACCGACTTGTCCGTCCACTCTCAAGCCGATCTCAACAAGGTAGCTCTGCGCCTCAATCAACGCCCGCGACAAACTTTGGGCTTTGAAACTCCGGCGAGTAAACTGCAAGCCAGTGTTGCATCGACCGGTTGAGCCCGCCGGAGTTATAGGCAACTTTGGTTGCCCCGGAGTTCAAACCGGCCCCCTGCCCAACGTCGCCGCCTCCTCGCACCCTACGACCTGCGGTCAGGCGCTCGCCGGCGTAGCCTGCAGGCGGCGCCAGAAGAAGTACTAGAGACCCCAGAGCACGCCGACGGGGCCAACGCGGCGGGATCGCCGATCGAGAGGTGCGCGATGAGCGCCGAGACGAGATTGATGGCGAAGCCGGCGTAGGCGCACTCCTTGAGCCGCGCGGGGACCATGTGGACGAGCAGTGCGGCCACGCCCACACTTTCGCCAACGAAAGCTCGATGCGGAAACGCGTCTCTCGTGTTCATGCCGGCACGCCGCTTGTCGCAGGAAAGAGAACGCCGATGGTACGGCTTGCAGGTCGCAGCGCCCACGACGCCACAGTAAGACCGGCAATGATGAGAGGGGCGATGACGTGAAAGGCGTAAGCGCCATAGCCGCCGACCGCAGCGCAGGATGCGGCCGCGCCTGTCAGGTCAAAGAAGATGCCGGCGTACGCCCATTCCTTGAGCCGCGGAAAACGCGGCACAAGGATGGCAATCGCGCCAAGCACCTTCCAAATTCCCAGGATGCCAAAGAAGTACAGCGGGTAGCCAAGGACAGGTACCGTGCCATGGGGGTTGGCCCGAAACTGGATAAGCTGCCCCACACCGCCACTTCCAATAGGAAGCCCTACGAGAATCGTCGTTGTCCAATAAACAATGGATCTGGCTTTCGTGGTCATTCCAACCCCCGACGACCTGCTCCAGACCGCCGAAGAACTTCTGCCAGCCGTACTTCGCACCCTGATAAGCTGCCTGCTGATCAGGACCGAAGCCCGACTGCTCCATGCGAACGTGGGTGCCGCCCTCTGCCGGAGTCAGCGTGAAGAGCACCACCCATTGAAGCCCGGACTCGCCTCCGCCAACACCCCAGTTGTAGGACAGGCGTTGCAGTGGGTCGACGATCAGCACCTCGCAGTCGACAACACCATTCCAGTTCGGCATGGGGTCGGCCCGAAATTGGAACCTCCGCCCGACCACCGGCTCAAAGTCGTTGTTCATCATCCATTGCGCGAGGAGCGGGCTCTCCGTGAGCGCTCGCCACAGCTTCGCTGGCGGGTGTGGGAACATCCGCTCGATCACAAGGGTACGAGTAGTCTCTGCTGTATTGGTCATTGATTCCTGAGTCATGGCTCCATCCTTTCCAAAAGCGCTTCCAGACGGTCAAACCGGTCGCCCCAGAAGGCACCGTAGTGACGCATCCAGTCCACCATCGGCGCCAGTGCATCGGGCTGCGCGCGATAGTGTGTTTCACGTCCCTCACGGCGATGCCGTACCAGCTTTGCCCTCTTCAGCACCGTCAGGTGCTTGGAGACAGCAGGCTGAGATACCCCCGCATAGCGAGTCAATGCGTGGACCGTCTGTTCGCCCTGCCGGGTCAACTCCTCGAAGATGGCCCTGCGAGTCGGGTCGGCAAGAGCGCGGAACACGGAATTGGCTCTAGCCGTCTTCATCCTCGAAACCATAACCGTATGGTTATGGTTTGTCAAGACGCTTCTCATCAACTCAGCCTGAAAATCTCTCCGTCTCTCATCCGCTCACCATCGCCGAAACACTCATCGAGTCCAGATCAGTAACAAAAACTCGACTCAGAATGAGCGACACCACACCCACCTTGACCACAAGACTGCACGATGACCACCGCAGTCGTGTAAGCGGATAGCATAAGGCCAGTCAGGCCATCCGTCATGATCTTCGTCAGCCTCACGCGCTTGCGCATTCGCTCCATCCTCTACCTGCCCGTGTTTGCGATCTACACCGTGCGCTCACTTCGACAGGTGAAGAAGGCCCCCGGGTTCTATACCGGTGCGCTCCTGCCCGACCGAAGCTGGACTTTCTGGACCATGACCGCTTGGGACCAGCATGAAAGTATGCGCCGCTACATGACGACGGGCGCCCACAAGAGTGCGATGCCTCACCTGATGCATTGGTGCGATGAAGCCTCCGTTGCACATTGGGAGCAAGAGGAAAATACCCTGCCTTCCTGGGAGGAAGCGGACCAGCGCATGCGCCAGAGCGGCCGCATCTCGAAAGTGAACCACCCAAGTCCCGAGCACGCCAGCCTCAACTACCGCAAGCCGCGTTCCTCCGGCGGCGGAATCATCTGACGCCTTGCTGCCAAGCACCAGTTGCCTGCGTACTTCTGTGAGACAGCCCTTACCACTCCCGCCATCGAACGCAAAGCTAATCCCCCAACGCATCGTGCTAATTCGACTGCTCCAGTTCCTTCTCCTTCGCCAACTTCTCCGCAGCCTCGCTCTTTTTACCTATCGTTTGCAAAGCCAGGCCCCAACTTCCGTAGGCAAACGCATTCTTCGGATCCAGCTCGATCGCCCTCTGGTATTTCGCAATCGCCTCCTCATACTTTCCCTCGCCAGACAGCGCCTGTCCCCAGGCACCGTAGGCAAACGGATTCTTCGGATCCAGCTCGATCGCCTTCTGATACTTCGCAATCGCCTCCTCATACTTTCCATCGCCGTACAGCGCGCTTCCCCAGCCACTGTAGGAAAGCGCATTCTTCGGATCCAGCTCGATCGCTCTCTGGTACTTCGTAATCCCCTCGTCATACTCTCTCTCCACGCACAGCGCGTTTCCCCAATTGATGTAGGCAGACACATTCTTCGAATCCAGTCCGATCGCCCTCTGGTACCTTGCAATCGCTTCCTCATACCTTCCCTCGACGTAGAGAGCGTTTCCCCAGTCGACGTAAGTATCCGCATTCTTTGAGTCCAGCTCTATCGCCCTCTGGTATCTCACAATCGCTTCCTCATATCTTCTCTCGTCGTACAGAATGTTTCCCCAGTAGACGTAGGCATCCCCATCCTTCGGATTCAACTCGATCGCCCTCTGGTACTTCGCGATCGCCTCCTCATACTTTTTTCCTCGAACAGCACTATTCCCCAGTTGTAGTAGGGAAACGGATCCTTCGGATCTAGTTCGATCGCCCTCTGGTACTCCGCAATCGCCTCCTCCGACTTGCCCTCGTCGCTCAGCACTGTTCCCCAAAGATTGAAGCTGGCCTCCCGGTGCAGCAGATCCTGAGATGGGTCTTCGGTCATCGCCCGCGCAACTCTGATCGCTTTATCGAACTCCTGATGATCTGCCCAATAGGACGCCAGCACGTAAGGATTCACTTGTTCAAGACCCAACTCCGCCGCCCGCTGCACCAGCATGTTTCCATCATCCCGTTCGGCAACCCCGCTCAGCGCCTGGCTCCCGTTTCTCCCCTGCTTGAAGTACACCGTTACCATCGCCGGCCTCTTGACTGTTGGCGGGTCGGAAGTGGATGGCCCCGCATCCGCCGCGGGAACCACGATGTCGCCGCCCACGTGCTTTGGCTCACGATGAAAGAGGCTCCTCACCACATCGACGATCGTCTTCAGGCCTAGCTTCGTCCCCGGTATCTCGACCTCTGGAATCGACGCCTCCTCCCCTGCGATCCCAGAACGTCCTTCTTCATTCGGGTCTTTGTCGTCGCCTCCATAACGCGCAGCCTCTCCCCACTCGGTTCGCCATAACCTCTGGCGAAAGGCCCGCCTCCGAAAGACTCTTGGGAACGCCGAACGGATCGATGATGAGAACGTCCCGATTCACCTCGCGAACGACATACACAACCAACGGCAGAAAAAGAAAGACGAGAACGAAGCCCTTCACCAGACGCCAGAAAGTTATCCGCCCTGCGGCATCCCACAAGAACTCCTTCGCCCTCTCCACAAACTGCTTCGCGCTCTTGGGACGCGGCCGCCTTCGCAGGGGCACCGGATAAGACTTCATCGCCTCACCATCCTCCCGCTCAACTTTCTAAGGCTGACGAACAGATGCAGCAGGTTTACGCAACAGCCTAGCCCACAACTCCTCTCAACAAAAGTCTTAAACTCCTCTTCATAGCGGTGCCATGCGATTTCGAAACGACACTCTTGCTAAACTTGTACATAATGCTCTCCAAGCTTTACGCAAAGTGGATGTACTCCTGGGAGACAGCCCTCACCACCCGCGACACCAACCGCATCGTCCGCCCCCTCGAGTGGGGCTTCGACTGGCTCGAGGACTTCAGCCCCCTTGCTCGTGCAGCCAACCCGCACCTCAGCGACACGCCTGTGGCAGAAGACTTTGCCCGCATGACCGCCGTCAACCGCGACATCGTCGCCCGCGCCGACCAGTTCTTCGGCTACGAAACCCCCACTGACTTCCGCCTCGAGCGCCGCCACCCCCAGCTCTACCCCACCAACGTCCGCCCCGAAACGTTGGAAGAGGATGCCGAACTCAAGCGCCAGGCCGAAACCGGCGAAATCGAAGAGGCCGACTTCCTCCGCTTCACCTCACCCATCCGCACCCGCTACCCCGAGAACGATATCGTCAACGCCCGCTGGTACCCCGCGCACCCCGACAAGCAACGCGAAGCCCGCTCTAAAGGGCATCCAGTTAAACCCAAACAGGCCATGATCGTCATGCCCCAATGGAACGCCGACGCCTTCTCCCACAACGCCCTCTGCACCCTCTTCAACAGCTTCGGCATCTCCTGCCTCCGCCTCTCCAAGCCCTACCACGACGTCCGCCGCCCCGCCGAACTCGAGCGCTCCGACTACGCCGTAAGCTCCAACGTAGGCCGCACCACCGAAGCCTGCCGCCAGGCCGTAGTCGACATCCGCAGCTGCATCGACTGGCTCGAATCACAAGGCTACGAGCACTTCGGCGTCCTGGGCACCAGCCTTGGGAGTTGTTACGCCTTCATCGCCGCCGCCTTCGACCAGCGCCTGCAGGTCTGCGCCTTCAACCACGCCTCCACCTGGTTCGGAGACGTCGTCTGGGCCGGCCAAAGCACTCGCCACATCCGCGCCGCCTTCGAGCAGGCCGGCCTCACCCAGGATCAGGTCCGCGAGATCTTCTCCATCGTCAGCCCCATGTCCTACATGGAACGGTTTGCTCAAAGCTCCAGCCCCGCAACCCCGAAGCGAGTCTTGGTCGTCCACGCCACCTACGACCTCACCTTCCCGCTGAAATATTCGCTCGACGTCCTCACCAACTTCGACGCCTTGAAGATCGACTACGTCTCGAAGGTCCTCCCCTGCGGCCACTACACCACCGGCGAAACACCCTACAAGTACCTCGACGGCTGGTACCTCGGCTCCTTCATCTACAAATCCTTCAAGCAACTCGCTCAAACGAAAACCGCCACAGCTCTCGAATCTCACGCAACGGCAAAAGCTCGATAATCAGTGACTCTGAGCAGGTTAGCGCCATGGCATCCACCCCTCGTGATTTCCAACGTGCGCCTGCCAAAGCATGGTCGGCCCAGAACACGCATTATTGACGAGAAGCGTGTCACGGGACTGAACCGCGTCTGTTATGAGGACTAATCTGGGCTCTCGGTGAAGCTCGATGAGCGCACTGGCCTGTTACCGCTAATCCAGAGCGACGTCCACACGGACCGGTGAACACAAGTCAACTTATTGGGTTCATTATCCACCCGGTGCGGGACCACCTCAATGCTTCAGGAACGTCCCATCACCATTGAACAGGAACGAGTAGTGACCCTGCCTAACGTGCTCGATGATCTGAGGGTCAGTGCCGGTTTGCTCCAAGATTTCGCGCACGAAGAAGTGAAGTATCTTGCCGTAGAGTTCGACGACACGGGGCTGCGGCTGTCCGAATAACGTGACTCCTTCGGGGAGAACACTTTCGATAGCATAGTCGCCAGTCGATAGGTCAATGTTCGATTCGTACCGTGGGCGCGGCTCAAAGCTTAGATTCCAGTGACAGATTTTCGCCAATAACTCTCGGCCTTGAAGCATTGTCAAGGGGCCGGTGATCTTGTCCAGTATGTCGATCATCGACCTGCGCACAACGCGGGAGTCGTTCAGTACCGCAATCACCATCACGCCGCCGAACCGGAGCATGATGGACGCGCCATCCAGCACGTTGGCAAAGTCGAACTGCTCCCCACCTTCCGCGTCGCTTGCCGGGAATACAAGGATCGAACCGTAAACCGTGTCTTGCAGGAAAGCGCCGGTATGAAACGAGCGCACGATGCAATGTATGTGGTAAAGCTCGGTCCAGTCGTACGTATCAGCGATCCGTGCATCGCCCAGATTCCGGTTCAAGTGCCAGCGTAATTCCCGGTGCTTCAGGTGAGCCTTAAGGTAGATGAGCGCGAGCCAGTGCCAGAGAAGACGGCCGCGGTCTTTTCGAATTAGGCCCGTTACGCCTTCCAACCCTCCCGCAAACGCAGCGCTGATTGGGGTCTCGAAGATTTGAGCCATTTGAGTGTTGCAGTCTGCGCAACAGGGCACGGTATAGCGACCGTACATTACCGCGCCTTTGTTCGGAAGGCAATGTTCCCTGAGTGCAGCCCCTGTCCCGCAGCACCCAATCGGGGATTACATGCTCCTGGTTAAATTGCTTCGCCCCCGGTTTGGCACCGCAGATGAAACAGCCGTCGCCATCCGCTATTTCTTCAATAAAGCGTGGCACGCTGTACAAGATAATGCGGCCATCTTTAGATTCGACAGAATCGTCGTTGAGTCGTTTGAGCTGCATAATCAAATCAGATATCAGATTATCTACTATTCGATTCCACACGAGGTTCGGTCAGAAGTCGCCTGATCTTGGCATGCGACATATTTTTTGGCCGCATTGATGCCGTCCGCCATCGGACTGCTCGGCGCCTTTGGCCAGGAGCCCGACCACATATCGTAGGTGCGACGGCCAAGCAGCAGATCGAAGCTCCCGCCATGCGCGGCGGCGATTGCATCCCGGCCAGCGGGGGTCCGATAGGGCGCGGTCCAGTCGCTGTAGGGGAAATCGCGGTCATCGGCGGAGTGCTGGATCACGTCGTCCAGCGATATGTGTTCCATGATTTTGAGCTTTCTCATTTAAGTCTCCATGTTCTGGGTTGGAGTTTCTATTCTGTTGGCATTGCAAGGAACTCGCGCACCTCGACCGATGCGCGGCAGGCGGCTTTGCGTCCCCACGCCACGGCCTCATCCATGTTGGCTGCGTCGAGTATCCAAAAGCCCCCAATGTGCTCCTTGGTCTCAAGGTATGGCCCATCGGTGAGGACCACTCCTCCGCCGGGCTGCTTACGCAGTGATTTCGCATGGGACGGCGATTGCAGGCCGCCGGCGAAGAACCTGGCACCGGCAGCCCCCATCTCTTCATTGAGCACATCGATATCGCGGACCATGGCTTCGTCTTCAAGGGACGGGTCGTAGTTGTCGGGGTGGTGGATCGCAACCAGATATTGCGGCATATCTTCTCCTCTAGTGATCTGCAGGCTGGCTAATCGCCGGCCTTCACTACAACGACGAACAGCCGGAACAGATTTCGACAATCATTCCAGAAAATTTAGTTCTGGCCGCGCGTCAAGCAATCCCGTAGTGGGCACCCGGCAAGTTTCTCTGTTTGCAGGGAGGAGATGCAGTCCTCGCCCGTCTCAGCCACTTCGAGACCTCCGCCATCCACCACAGTTGTCCTGTTCCCACCCGCAATGCCGCTCCTGAATTTGGCGTGCCAGCACACGAGTCGGTAATGCTAAGTCGGCATAGCGGAAGGGATAAGGCCTCCTCAGGAGGGTAAGCGCGGTGGAAAGCCGATCTTCTGGTCCTCCATCCCATTGATTGCGGTTAAGAATCAAGCCCTGGCCTAAGTGGTTCGCTGACATCGAATTCGCCGACTTCCAGGTTGCAGAAGCAGACCCGGTAGAAGTTGACTGGAGTTTTATGGAACTTCAATAACCCAACCTTCGTATAATCCCCTCAGAGGTTCATCCCATGACACAGCCTCCGTATCGTCCGTCCGACGATCACGCCACCCGGCGTCTCGTTATCTTCATAGCTGTCTTTCTCGTAATCGTAGCCATCGGTTCCCAATCCCAAACCGGGCACCGCGGCACACGTAAATCACATGATTCCATGTGCGTCTGCCTCCCGTCCCGGGCGAGCCTGATGCTGAAGTCGGCGCTTGCGAAGGCGCAGGCACACTCCACCGTGATGGCGGCCGTCACCCAGAAATAGATCCCGCGCTAAGCGCAAACAGAAAAGCCACGAATGAGACCACCTCGTCTCTCATCCGTGGCTTCCTGAACGTCAATCTTTACTGCACGTGACCAGCTACTCTACTTTGCGCAGGAAGGCGCGAAAGTCTTCGTTGCGAGCCCCGCTCCACTTGGCGACAAGAAGCGGAAGAACCACCATCGTCGAGAACACGATTCCAACATAGAGGGTCTCCATAATGATCCTTTCCTTTTTGTCTGTTCAAACCCTTGCTGACAGTAAGAACGCGAACCCCAAACGAATGGATGCCTGCCAACAACCCTTATTTATCCAAAATCAAATTCAGATCCCAAAGTCGCGAAAATATACAGTTTTCCAGGGCAACCAATCACTGGATGGGGCACACCACATAAAAAATAAAGTTCAAAACCATGGCGCATTTTTAGCCGCCCGATAGTTCATTGCTGCGCTTCCATCTCAGCCACGCACTCCACCACAAACTCACCATCGAAACACCACACCCAAACACGCTCTTTTTCAAAAAACACCCTCAAAAATACCCTGAAATCCATGAATCAATCCCTTCACACCACGCAGAAAAAAATCCAAAAACAGTGACATAAAATAACCCCATGCCCATCGACATGAATGCCCCGCTGGCCGCCGCCGACCCCGAGATTGCCGAGCAGATAAAAAACGAAGTAAAGCGCCAGCACGAAGGCCTCGAGATGATCGCCTCTGAAAACTTCGTAAGCCGCGCGGTTTTGGAGGCCGCAGGCACCGTTTTTACCAACAAATACGCAGAAGGCTACCCCGGCAAGCGCTACTACGGCGGCTGCGAGTATGCCGACATCGTCGAAAACATAGCCCGCGACCGCGCCAAACAGCTCTTCGGAGCCGACCACGTCAACGTCCAGCCCCACTCCGGCTCCCAGGCCAACGCCGCCGCCTACATGACCATCCTCAACCCCGGCGACTGCATTCTGGGCCTCGATCTAGCCCACGGCGGCCATCTTACCCACGGCCACAAACTCAATTTCTCAGGCAAACTCTACAGAATCGTCGGCTACCAGGTCCGCAAAGACACTGAAACCGTTGATTACGACGAGTTGGAAGCCACGGCGATCCGCGAAAAACCCAAGGTAATCGTAGGTGGAGGCAGCGCCTACCCGCGCCAGTTCGACTTCCCGCGTATGCGCGCCATCGCCGACAAAGTGGGAGCTTACTTCATGGTCGACATGGCTCACTTCGCCGGCCTCGTCGCAGGGGGCGCCCACCCGTCCCCAATTCCACACGCTCACATCGTCACCACCACCACGCACAAAACGTTGCGTGGACCACGTGCTGGCATGATCCTTTGCAATCAGGAGTTTGCCGCAGCCGTAGACCGGAGCGTCTTTCCCGGCCAGCAGGGCGGCCCACTGATCCACATCGTTGCGGCCAAAGCAGTAGCCTTCAAAGAGGCTCTCACTCCAGAGTTTGCGACCTACGCAAACCAGGTAGTCATCAACGCGAAAGTCCTTGCCGAAGCCATCGCCTCCGAGGGCTATCGCATCATCTCCGGCGGCACCGACACCCATGTCATCCTCATCGACGTCTTCCAGAAAGGAATGCTCGGTTCTGAAGCAGAACATGCTCTAGGAGAGGCCGGGATCACGGTCAACAAGAATGCAATTCCCTACGACACCAACCCCCGATGAAGCCCAGCGGCATCCGAATCGGTACCCCAGCACTGACGACAAGGGGGATGAAGGAGCCGGAGATGCGCGTCATCGCCGGTTGGATCGCCGAGGCTCTCGAACACCGGACGGACCCATTGAAATTACAGCAAATTCGCAGTCAAGTGCTCGAAATGGCAGAGAAGTTCCCTTTGTACAGTTGGCTGAGAGAAGAATAACTTCCTCAAAATCAGCCCGCTTCAGCCCGAAGTTACATCGGCGCCGCTGTCTAAGTCATGGGCAACACCGGTTAATAGTCGCAGCCAAAGAGTGATCGGCGAGTATAGTTTTCGATTGAAAGGCGACTGCAGAGCCATGGATCGGTAGCCAGAGCGCGGCCGAACGGGTCTGCTGTTCCGCTGGCCTCCGAATCTTCGAGTGAAAGGGGACTTCATGGCGATGCAAATGATGACCTGGCTGATCGCCATTCCCCTGCTCGGCTTTGTAACTGGCCTTCGGACGATGACCCCCATGGCGGTTCTCTGCTGGTTCGCTTATGCAGGGCACCTTCCGGTAGACGACAGTTGGGCGGCATGGAGCGGAAAACTCCTGACCGCAATTGCCTTCACCGTGCTAGCGCTAGGGGAATACGTCGCGGATAAGTTACCCAGGACGCCCAATCGGACATCGCCATTCCCATTGACCGCGAGGCTTGTACTTGCCGGTCTGGTTGGAGCGATCGTGGCTGCAGGACTCAACGGATCCGGAGTCGAGGGCGTGATTCTTTGCGTGCTGGGAGCCCTGATCGGTGCTTTCGCCAGCTTTTAATTCGCCGAGAGATCGTGATTCGGTTGGGTTGTAAAGACTGGCCGGTGGCGCTCGTCGAGGACTTGAGCGCAGTCCTGTGTGCCATCCTCGCTATGGGGATAGTCACCGGATAACGCAGTTATGGCAGCGACATGCCCCATGGTCTTTGAATCAGGCCAGTTGCAGGACTTTGCAGCATTCCTGAACACCAAAGATATGGCAAAAGACGACTTCGTCGGAGTAGGATGTGCAATACCATAGCGCGTAGATGGCTGAAGGTGGGAAAGGCCCGAGACGAGTGATGCGTAAATGTGGTTGTCTTTGCTTGAAATATCGACTTTAGGGCCACCACAGGGAGGTGGAGACATGACCAGGAGCATCACGCGGATTGTGTTGACGATTTTGATGTATGCGGGGGTCGCTGTCTTCTTGTTTCCTTATTTCACAGGGCGAATTACTACCGGGGTGCTTTTCATGATCATCGGTGCCGGGGCCACTGTGCTCTTTGGGATCCTGCGCTGCTACCTCACCGAAGGGGACTGCGGGCGGATTCCCCATCACAGCCGCGATTGGTAGGTCGCTTTCTGGCTGGCCATCTACCCAGTAGAGCTTCGCCCTTAGCGCTTAGCAATCGTCTGGCGTTGCCAACAGGTCGAATACAATTTTTTGACCGTCTCTTCTTCAAAACAGAGCACTTCCGCATCACACTATCCAGCTCTGTAGAAAGAGGAAGAAATCTTTATGCTCACTCCCGCGCTTATTAGCGTCATCGTCACTCTGATTGTGGTTGGCCTTCTGCTTTACTTAATCGGGTTGATCCCGATGGATGGAACCATCAAACAGATCATCCGAGTGGTCGTGATCATCGCAGTGATCGTCTGGCTTCTACAGACGTTTGGCCTCCTTGGTTCGCTCGGCTCCCGCCATGCGTTACGATAAAGGTCCTCTCGTAGCGTTCTTTCGCCATGCCGACGAAGTCAGGTTAGTGACAGATCGAGTTCGAGTACCTCCGCGATCTTCGCGGCTGCCTGTGCGGCGGTGCAAAGACTCGTGTCGATCGAGAGCCGAGGCTTCGGCAGGAAAGATCCATCGAATCCTCCGGTTGCATGAATTTGATCGAATAACGTAGCGGAAGTCAGTTTGCGATATTGAAGCCGCGATGGGGTATTCAGGCGTCGCCTCAACTCGCTCAAGGGGCAGACCAGTTCAACAAAGTCAACTTCACCACCTCTCTTGGCAACCGTAGTCATCACCCTCTCGAGAAAGCCAGGCCGCACTGTCGGTTCGGGCGCGAAGGTAAAGATGAGGGCTGGCAACTTGCTAAGGCTGGCTTGATCGAAGACCGAGAGCCAGATCTCTTCACGAAGCGCAACGAAGGCTGGGGAGCCAAAGTCGAAGACCGACAGAAGCAAATCGACCGTGAGATGGTTATGGAAGAGTCTGTGGCCGGTCATCGCTGCCAGTTCTTGCGCGACGCTCAACTTTCCGGTGGCGGGCAAACCATAGAGGAAGATCAGCTTCATCGATTCATATCCTTCGCGCGATTTCTCCGCGCCAAGTATACGAGTCTCACTGTTCAGTTCGTCATAGAGGGTATAACAGCTCGCAGCCATCCTTCCATCACATCGTGCCCAACGACGCCGGCCTGCTGTTTTACAAGTTTGCCCGCAGAGAAGATGGCAAAGTTGGGAATGCCCCGTACGTTGAACCTGGCAGCTAGTTGCTGCTGCTTGTCGGTATCAACTTTCAGCACAAGCGCATGTCCAGCCATGTTCCTGGCAGTTCGCGCAACCTCGGGAGCGGCAGCATGACACGGCCCACACCACTCCGCCCAGAAGTCTACGAGAACCGGGACGCGAGAGCTCTGGACAATCTCGTCGAAGAGCGCCGCGTCTACTTGCAACGGCTCATCGAGCGGTGGCAGAGGAGTTTTACAAGCTCCGCAACGGCCAGTGTCTGACAGGTGATTTGCGGCGATTCGATTCTTCTGGCCACACTGTTTGCAGGTTCGGATTGCAGGCATTCTCGTCCCCCGTCCTATAGCAATTGGATGTGTCTCGGCTGATTCGGTCTCATTCGTCAACGCGTTTGGCGAATCTCCGCCGCTGCACTTTTCTCTTCAACAGCAACAGGTTGAATCGAGATCGAACGAGACTCTTTCAGCTCCTTGCGAATACCCGGACCCCGCATAACGACCTCCACTGTGTACTGACCGGGATTCATGCCGGGCGTGTCAAGCGACATCTCTACGTAAGCGAGGTAGCCTGAGCTCGAATCGACTCTGAAAGCCGTCTCTTTTTCCGTTGCAATGGGATTGTTTTTTGATCGAAGAATAAACTTTGCGGTCCAGTTCGCCGGCCCACGTTTTTCGAGCTTCCCCGTCGGATAGATCCGCACAAAAGCATGAAGCCGGTCTGATGGCGCGAACCTATCGGAAGCCTCGGGGTTGATCCTGCAGTCTACCGCGCGCATCGGGTCACTCTGCGAATGAACTTTTACGTCATCGTCGCGGTCGACTGTCGTTCGTCGCCGCAGGCCATTCACCGATCCGACCTGCTCCTCGCAGGATTTGCCCATGACCACGCTGCTTACCTCGATCAATTTCTGCTGAGGCACCTCGACTGCGATCTTCTGTGTTGCCGACGCGAAGACCTTTCCATTGCCATCGTGGACGGCAATGCGCCATAGATATTGCCCCGGATGCAAACGCCCATCTCTCTCCCACGCGACACGGTGCCCATCCCATCTCACTTGAATCGCGCGCTCCATTATCGAAGTGGACAAGCTGAGATCGTCAACCGACTCAACGACAGAGAGCCGTTCCGGACCCTGTCCAGGCCCCGTCCACTCGATAAGCGAACTCATAGGAAGTACCGGCTTGAGCCCGGAGCGCATGGGAAAGTAATCGACATGCTGCGAAATGCGAAACTCCGGTGAGCTCACGCTTCGTTCGGTCGCCCTTCTTACCTTGTCGATCAAATCTTTGGAGACCATCTCCGTATCAGCATCAGAAATCGTGTCGCCTGACGCCACTTCCAGGACCGCGGGTTGAATTGCGGGTGTCGGATTTTCAACTCGCGCTGAATTAGGCGTCGCCGATTGCGCATACGGCGATTGCTGAGCATAGCCGGCAAACATCCAGAATGCCGTCGTTGCAATCGAAATCCGCATCGAACGCATAGCGAGTCTCCATCCCAATCACCGATTCCGCTCGACGGAATTATAAGCTTCGTTCCTTTGATCTGAACGATCAATGCCCAGGTTTTGGCCGCGCTTCCATACTGGAGGGAAAGTCATGTTTCAAAGTCATAGAAATCGCCGATATCTTGTCGTCAGGCAGAAAGAACTCAGGCACGTCGGCGGTACCGGATGGAAAATTCGTACGTAGGATTAGGAGGAAAGAGCCGCGCCACCAGCCGAAGGCGATCCGCAAGAGCCAGCGGCGCAAGCAGCGGATACTCTCGCTCACGAAGTTCGGAGTAGTCGAAGTCCACCGAGAGCGAAAGCTGATAGATGGCGATTGCGTCGGAGAAAGCGGATTCAAGGAAGGCAGTCTTGGCCTTCTCGTCGATCACCGGTTTGCCGTCAATCTTTTCCGTCTTAGCGCCAAGGGCTAGACCACGGCTCTCCCAGGCATCCTGGCTGGTTTCGCCGCGAACATCAGCGACAGCTTGTCCCCATACGAGCTGTTCAAAGGCCTGGGGAACGCCGACCGCATCGACAAAGGCATGGCCGACGTTGATGAAAAACTCGAAGGCCAACGCGAAGCGGTCCCCCAACAGACGCGTAGAGATGAAGACACCTTCCGTGCCATCGTGCGTTACGTTGCGATGGCAGATCGCCTGATCGCCAAGCTCGGGCGTGTAGGCCGGCGCAACCATCGTAGTTTCGCTGCCCCGAGCCTCGCTCAGAGCAAGCGGCACAAAATAGTACGTCTTGCTCGAAATCGCACTGGAGATGGCGATTGGCACGGCCTGAACCATGCGCTCAAGATCATTATTGTCGAAGTTGTTATCGCCAAACGCTGTATAACGAATGCCGTTTGGCGCCTGCCGCACCGCTGCCTCGCGCATTACCTGCGCCGCCTGCACCAACTCGCTCTCAACACCTTCTGCCATAAAGCAGTATTCTACTGATATGACGCAAGGATCGCAGAACGGAAGCTCAGCCTCGCCCCGAACCTTCGGCGCGGGATATCTCTTTGGTGTGCCTTTGGGCGACCTCGGCTGGTTCACCAGCCTGTTGATGAGCTTTGCGCTAGGGTTCGCGGCCTTCTTCGCGGCGACCTTCTGCGCAATCCTTGGAATTCTGTTCTACAACACGGCAACACAACGTTCCGTTGATTTCTCGCTGACTTACACGCGGGTCGGACTTCCGGTGGGTGTGCTGGTATTGCTGGTGGCGCTGTCGTACCTGGGTACCCTTTGGATACGGCGGCAGCTTCGCAAAAGCTAAGATCCCTCCACAATTGCATTCGAACGGTCCAGCAATATCGAGACGCAACAGCTCGATGCGATCAGTTGGTGATATCTGCTATTCTTCGCTCTCAGAACACTTCCTGGAGGACCACCAAGTATGTCAATCGTTCGTGCCTTTGCGCGTTGGGGCTGTTGTGCGGCCGCAACTGCGAGCCTCGCCGTTCCTTCCGTCGCCGCCGACAAGAAAACCAAAGATGTGGTGGAGACGCCTTCCTACTACGGCCAGCAGCCAGCGACCGAGAGCATCGATCTGACGATGTATGCGCGCATCCGCGAAGAGGGCTTCAAACACTCCCACGTAATGGAGTTTGGTGGAGCACTGGCTGACGGAATCGGACCGCGTCTCACAGGCTCGCCGAATATGACGAAGGCCAACGCCTGGACGCGCGACACCCTTACAAAGATTGGCCTGGAAAACGCGCACCTCGAAGACTGGGGAGAATTCGGGATGGGCTGGCAGCAGATCAACACTTGGGTGCGAATGATATCGCCCGATCCCGAACCGCTCTGGGCGCAGGCCGCCCCGTGGTCTCCGCCGACGAACGGGCCAGTCACCGGCGAAGTCGTCTACATGAACGTGCAGGAGATGGGAGATCTCGAAAAGTACAAAGGCACGCTCAAAGGAAAAATTGTCCTCCTTGGCGCAATGCGCCCGACACCCGACATCACCGAGCCGCTCTTCCGCCGCTACACCGATGCAGAACTCAAGGAGATGGAAACCTATGAGTCGCGTGGTGGACGCTACACCCCGGGCTCGCCGGAATTCGCAAAGTTTCTCGCCGAGCGAATGAAGATCGCCGAGATTCGCAAAGCCGCACTCAAGATGATGGCAGACGAAGGCTCGCTCGCCGTGTTGACTCCGAGCCGCGATGGCGGCGACGGCGGGGAACCGGCATCATCTTCGACGACAACGGCGCTAACCTCGCCCGCGACGCACAGAAGAAGGAAAACGCAGTCACTATCCCCAATGCCGTAATGATGATCGAGCACTACAACCGCCTCGGGCGCCTGGTGGAAAACCACGTCCCGATAACACTCGAACTCAACATCGAAACCAAGTTCACCGGAGACCACGAGCATGGCTTCGACACCGTCGCAGAGATCCCTGGAACCGATCCTAAGTTGAAGGATCAGGTCGTCATGGTCGGCGGCCACCTCGACAGCTGGATCTCCGGCACCGGCGCAACCGACAATGGTGCAGGTTCCATCGTAGCGATGGAGGCGGTTCGAATCCTGAAGTCGCTCGGCATCAAGCCAAAGCGCACCATCCGTATCGCGCTCTGGTCCGGCGAAGAGCAAGGCCTCTTCGGCTCGCAGGGATACGTCAAACAGCACTTCGGCACCTTCGCTGAGCCCAAAGTTCCCGAGCCTGCGAATACACCGACGTTCATGCGTCAGCACGGAGCTCTCTCCACAACGAAGGAGTGGGAGACCCTCGACGCCTACTACAACCTGGACAACGGGACCGGCAAAGTACGTGGCGTTTACACGCAGGAAAACTGGGCGATCGCTCCGATCTTCAAGCAGTGGATCGCACCCTTAGCTGATCTCGGCGTAACGACTATCTCCAACCGCAACACCGGCGGCACCGATCACCTGTCCTTCGATGCAGTCGGTTTACCCGGTTTCCAGTACATTCAGGATCCGCTGGACTACGAGACGCGAACCCACCACTCTGACATGGACACCTACGACCGTCTGCACGCGCTTGACCTCGAGCAGGCAGCCGTCGTCGAGGCGATCTTCCTCTACAACACCAGCGAGCGCGAGGCCATGATGCCGCGCAAGCCCCTCCCACATCCAGAGTTGGAGAAGCAAATGACCGCGCCAATTCCCGGAATCTATCCGAACGGAGTTCCTCCCCCGACGGAGCGAAATAAAAACACAGAGAACTCACCCGGTCGAACGCACAGATACCCCCTCCGAAGGGGGTATCTTCGTTAGGTGGCCAAAACTCACCTCGGAGGTTTGACGATGACGGACCAGCAGACTAGCCAAGGAATAAAGACCTGCACCAGCCGCTACTCCGTCGACGAAACTGTCTCCCGGCTGGAGGCTATTCTCAGGGAAAAGGGAGTCAAGCTATTTGCAGTCGTAGACCACTCCGGCGAAGCCGCCGCAGCGGGGCTCGAGATGCATCCAACCAAGCTGTTGATCTTCGGAAGCCCGAAGGCAGGAACTCCCGTCATGCTGGCCGCGCCCAGTGCAGCCCTTGATCTTCCCCTAAAGATTCTCATTGCAGAAGGAGGCAACGGCAAGGTACTTCTCTCCTGGAATGATCCCGCATGGCTGGAACAACGACACGGCTTTCCGGCAGAGCTAACCGCGAACCTCGCCGCCGCAGGGATGTTTGCCACCAAAGCCGCCCAATAGTCAGGCTCACGCCAGTACAGCGCTCCGCTGCCGACAACAGCGGGCATCTCTCAAACTGTCTTACGTCGAAAGCAATCCGGACTATGGTCATTCACGATGCCGACAGCCTGCATCCACGCATATACGATGACGGGACCGACAAACTTGAAGCCGCGCTTCTTAAGCGCTGCAGAGATCGCCTCCGACAACTCAGTCTTAACTGGAACCGGACCCCTATTTTGAATAGGCTTATCACCAGCCATCTTCCAGACGTAAGTCGAGAAGTCCTCTCCCGCATCCGTCATAGCCATATAAATCCGCGCCCCATTGATGGTCGCTTCGATCTTGGCGCGCGAGCGGATAATGCCGTCATTTTGTAGCAGGCGCTCTATGTCAGCTTCCCCCATCCGTGCCACCTTCTTGGGATCGAAGCTACGAAAGGCTTTACGAAAAGCCTCGCGCTTCCGCAAGATGGTGAGCCAGGACAGTCCAGCTTGAAATCCGTCGAGCATCAGCGCCTCCCAAAGCGCACGGCTGTCGCGCTCCGGCACGCCCCACTCTTCGTCGTGATAAGCCTGCATCAATGGATCGTTGCCGGCCCATGCGCAGCGGTGAACAGCGTTCTTCGTCTTAGTCATGCGACAGTCGTCTCCTGTTTGTGCTCGAAGCGTTCATCGCTCATCTATCGACGAACGGTCGGAGCCAGCCCGCAACTAGTACTCAATCCTACGATGGTCGGCTCTCGCCGATCCCTAAAGCCATGCACTAAGCAACCGGCCGGCATTCCCAAGGACTTTCAGCGCGTCGGCGCGATCGGCGAAGTACCGGGCATTGATCTCAGCAGACCCAAGATCTTCAAGACTGCGGAACGCGCTCAGTTCAGCAGCGATCTCGGGCGGCGTGAAGAAGAGCTTGAACGGTTCTCCCGCCTGTTGAACACGAGAAGCGAGAGAGTCGTGAGCCAGTTGCTCGAAGAATGGAAGCGCGGATCGCGGTTGACCGTAGTCAAGAATGAGCGCACTGCCAGCACCCTGCGACGCAAGGAACATGACCGTAGCGCGGAAGGCCTCAAGCGTAAGGTACGGCACCACGCCAAGCCATGCGAACACAGCCGGCACCTTCGTGTCGAACCCGCTGGCCTCTAGCTGAGCGAGGAGAGACTGCTCCTCGAAGTTCACAGGCACATAGGTAAGGTTCACCGGTGCAGACAGTGTGGTGTCTTCCAGAAGCTCGCGCTTCCACTGTTGCGTCGCCGGGTGATCCACCTCAAACACGCGAAGTTGCGGATAGGGGTTGCGATGCGCAAACGTGTCGAGGCCCGCCCCCAGCACAACATACTGGCTGACACCCTGCGAAACAGCTTGAGCAAGAGTGTCTTCGGCGTAGCGACTACGTGCAACCAGGAAAGCGCGCAGAGCAACAGAGAACGGCCGATCCTTTCGATCTGGATTGCGAGTCGGCGTCCGGCGTAACTCCTCGGCGTAGGAGTCGCCGAGGATTGGAACAGCAACAGGGTCTTCGAAGACGAGAGGCTTTGCGTCGTAGAGTTGGTGCGCCGCGCGGCGTAGTGCTACGCGAAGCGCTGTGCGTGATGGACTCGCCGATTGCATTCGATCCGCTAACCCCGCCTAAGCGCCCATCCAGCTCAAGGTCTGCGAAAGATACTCTTTCATCTCTTTGCGCGAGACAATCGCATCAAGAAATCCATGCTCAAGCAGAAACTCGGAGCGCTGAAAGCCCTCCGGCAGCTTCTGCCGAATCGTCTGCTCGATCACGCGAGGCCCCGCAAAGCCAATCAACGCCCCCGGCTCTGCGATATTCAGATCACCAAGCATCGCAAAGCTTGCAGTGACGCCACCCGTAGTCGGATCCGTCATCACGGAGATATAGGGAATCTTCGCGTCGTCCATGCGCGCCAGGCCCGCAGAGATCTTCGCCAGCTGCATCAGCGAAGCAATGCCTTCCATCATGCGTGCGCCCCCCGAGGCCGCAACAATGATCAAAGGATGCCGTGTAGCGAGCGATCGATCGACCGCCCGCGCAATCGTCTCACCGACAACCGCGCCCATGCTCCCGCCGATAAAGGCGTACTCCATCACGCTCAGGACAACGCTGTGTGGCCCAAGCTGTCCAATCGCGTTGACGATTGCGTCGTTCAATCCGGTTTTTTCTGCGCCTCTGCAAGCCGCCGCTTATAGGGCTTCAGGTCGGTAAAGTTCAACGGATCGGTCGAGCGAAGTTCCAGGTCGACAAGCTCATACCCCGGCTCCAGCAAATTCTCGATGCGCGTACGAGCGTCCACACGGAAGTGATGACCGCAGTGCAAGCAGACGTGCTGGTTGGCCTCAAGCTCAGCCTTGAATAGAATCTTGCCGCAGTCGGGGCAACGGATCCACAGTCCCTCGGTCCGAACCGTCTTCTCCGAGTCGTTGACGATCTCGTTATCTTCGCGCTTGAACCAACTCATTCTTGCATGCCCTTTCGACCGCCACCCTGTTCATTGTAACGACTGAACAGTTTGCGCGGTGCGTTGGTAGTTGAGCTGGAGTCAGAGCGCTTCGGCGAGCCGAGAGTAGAGGCCGGCATGGTTGGTCTCATACAGAACCAACAGCCTCTGCCGCATCAGGTAGTACGAAGAAGCCACTTCATGCAGATAAAAGGGAATCCGCATCTGTTGCCTTCCAAAGAAGGTTGCCAGCATAATCTGCGTGACTGCGCGACGCAGCTGCAAACCATCGCGGCGCATACGCTCGGCAATGATGATGCCTTCGTCGAAGTTCCACCTCTCCACATAGGAGGCGAGGGCGACCAGTATCCGGGCGTTTTCGCGCATACGCTGCACCCCTTCAAGACCGCCCATCAAACTCCACATCTCAGCCGGTTCCAGCTCCAGAGCGTCCTTCTGCGGCACAAGATGATTCAGCGCCACCGTCATGACGCCTTTGGACTCAACCGGATGAAGCTTGACCACCAGCTCCTCCCACGTACAACGAGCCAGACGTCTTGCCGTCAAATAGGAATGGAGAAGCGCGCAGCCTAACAGGATAGTAACCAGAGCGGTAATGACTATAGGTGCCATATGGGTTACGTGTGGTCGCGCGTCCGAGTGACCTGCTGAAGATCGTACTGCACTCGGCTGTGAAGAGCAACGAGATAATCTTTCATTTCGTTTGACAGTGGCGCGCGGACACGTTCCGGCCTCCAGAAGGCGACGATCCAATACAGTAGGACGGCAATATAAAGGAAAGAGGGGAAAAGTTGGACCACTCGATACTGCTGGGTCCAACCCAGAAAGATACTGGTCAGGTCACTGACGGCGGACCCGAACGCCCACAGGGTCAACCCCTGGGCCAAAGCCATCACATGGTTACGCCATTCCAGCCCTAACCTGTTGGAAGCAAAGAGCATAGCCAGAAAGAGCTCACAGTCGAGCAGGGCAGTGAAAAGGTCTCCGCGGATCTCCCAAATTCCCGCGGTCGAACCTGGAGGTGTCTTTATCGAGAGACAAAGTCCGGCGGCGATCGCTGTGCCAGTCAACCCGACCAGCACAAACGAAGAACGTGCATCCCGAACCCAGGTTCCGGTTGGACGCAGGACAACTCGAGCAATCTCGAAGATCATACCCAGCTGAAAAAGAAAGTCCCCGCCAGCGAGAATCCAATACGTGATCTTGTAGATATTCGGTGTGCTGTGACGGGAAATCAGGAAAAGTGCAACCGACACCAGGATCGAATAAGTGATAAGCCCTGTGAAGACAGGGAACCGCCTCCACCGCTGACGAAGCAACAGCACGAGCAGCAGGGCGGCGAGACCGACAAAGTTCGCCGCCCAAATGATGTTGTCCAAAGCCGGAAAGTTCATTCCTGCCTCGCAGGCCTATCCGGAACGATCTTACAACCCGAAGACGGAGATGACGATACTTGCGTAGTCGCCCAAAGAGAGAGCAATGGAAGCAACCTGCGGATGCGGATTGCCGCCTGTCATGTTGGCAAACATGGGAGCAGCGGTGGAGAACAGAACAGCGGCGGTGAGCGCGAGATTGCGGATTGACTTGTTCATGGGGAGGCTCCTTGTGCGCAAATGTGCGCTTGAATCAGCCTAGGCCATGGATGCTTTCTAAATTAAGAAAAAACACACGTAACCTACACAAAAGAACCATCTATTGTGGGATGGACGATAAGATCGCACTCTATTATGACGATCCCTGCCACGAACGAACGGCCGTCCGAGAGTCTCTTATGGCAACTCTCGACCGTACCCCAAGAACACCGGTCCTTGATCATTTCGAAGTACCAATCTGGCACTTATGGCCCAAGTGAGGTAAAGGCAACAGATGCGGAGGCCTACCTCTGTCGAGCACAGTCGCGAGTGGCCCATGTATCGTGTGCACAGGGCCGCGGAGGGTCAATTGCCGTACATCTATATCGACAAGATCTTCCATGAACTAAGGTCTGAGCTGTTATCGGCCATGCACTCAGCCCTGGAGGCACAAGGCCGCAAAGGGCAGGTGGACGTGGACCGTCTCTATCGTGCGTTCACGCGCACAGCAGCCGGAAAATGCGCGAATCCGCAACGCGTCTCCGAAAAGTGCATAGTCGAAACGATGTCCTCCAAACCTCGCAAAGCCAAAGAGGCACGAATTGACGATTAGTCGTGCCCTCGCGAAAGTCAGTGACCTGAGTGGTAGGGGTGGCCGGCCAGGATGGTAAAGGCGCGGTACACTTGCTCCGCCAGCACCACCCGCGCCAGTTGGTGAGGCAGCGTCATGCGTCCTAAAGAAAGAAGTAGATCTGCCCGCTGCCGTGCCGCCGGCGACCAGCCGTCCGCCGGTCCAATCGCAAGCACCAGCCGCTGGGTTCCCGCATCGCGTAGCCGCCCAATCTGACCAGCAAACTCCTCAGAGCTATACTGCTGGCCACGACTATCCAGCAGAATCGCATAAGCCGGAGTCCTCCCCGCCTGTCGATCCAGCCATGTCAGCAACCCCGCCTCCGAATCAAACAGTTCAGAGGTACAGGTGGCATAGCGAGCCGTACGCTGCATGTACTCATCGATCAGTCGATCACCAGCCTCCGATTTAGAACGAAACTGGCGGGCGAGCACAGCTGCAAGAATCAGCTTCATTTGAACAGTGTGCCTCTTTTCGAAACAGTCAGCACCATCACTCTATCCAGAGCACGATCGGAGCCCCAACCAGCATCCTCCGATCGACCGACGGCGCCACGCCTCTATGCGTCTCATCTACTGCACGGAAGCCTTGCTAACCAATCGCAAAGCAGAAAGGCGGCGAACTCGGAATGAGTTCCCGCCTTTACCTTTGTAGTCAGAGAGAGGTTTCACACTTGCATCAAGGCCCTCTTTACTTCTTGGCCGATGGCTTTCTCTTTGTCTTCGTGGCGGCTACTTTAACGCTCTTAGCCGCCGAAAGCGTCTTCTTGGTGGTCTTCTTCGCCGCAACCTTTTTTACGACCGCACTGGATTTCTTGGAGGCTGCGATCTTCTTCGGAGCCGTGGGCGTGGGCGTCTTCTTTGGGCGCCTAGTCGTCAGGGATGCTTTGACTTCAGCGTGGAGATCGGCCACGCTGATCGTGGTCGCAGACTTTCGCAGTCGCTCCAATCCGTAAAACGCACGCTTCTCGGCCGAGAAAACATGGACGATGAAATCGACATAGTCCATCAAAATCCATTCGGCCTGGCGGCGGCCTTCGACAGAGTTGGGATAAACCCCAAACTCGCGTTTCAGACGAAGCTCAATCTCGTCGGTGATGGCCACATTCTGCCGGTCGTTGGTTCCGTTACAGATCAAAAAGTAGTCGGTCAGGCCGCTCTCGGCTGGATCCAGCGCGAGTATGCGGATATCTTCAGCTTTCTTGTCTTCGCAGGCCGCAGCCGCAGCGAGCAGTAGCTGATTGCTTTCAATTGAGGGCATGAGACTCCTTGGAGTTCCATGGTAGCGGGTTGCGGCTCCGGAAGCCAGCGCCCACAAGGGTAATCGCAACTTTCACCCTCCCAGGGTGAATAATCCTGAACCGCCTTTACACTGGCTCGCTCACCGCTACCCGTGCTCCCGGATGCCCCCGGCTATGCGACTTGTTTCTTCGCTAGGTGAAACAAGATGCGCCCATTCGCCAGCGTCAGCTCGTCGATGACCGTGAAATGCTCGGCAAAGGCCCCCGAAATGCTGCCTCGGTAATGTGATCGTAGAGTGCATCGCGTCCGCGCAGCAGCTCCCGAAACTTCGGATCCGCCGGTGGCACCCACTCCACAATCAGATGTCGCGTTGTCAGCTCGCTGCACAGCGCGGCGATACGATTCATCGGGATCTGGTTGTGCAGCAGCAGATGGTGCAACACTGCGAGCATCATTACGATGTCGAAATGCCCTGCGCAGCGGTTCAGGAATGAGGCACTCTCGCGATTCTCCCATCCAGTGGCCGGTGTAGGATGAGCCAGATCGACACAGAGCGGAAGAATATTCTTCCCGCTCACCTTCAGGCTCGCGTACAGCCGATCGACCGCCTGCAGATCGGTGTCGATCGAGACGACCTCAGCTCCGGCGTCCGCGGCCAGATTCGAGTACACCCCCGTGTTACAACCCACATCGAGCGCCTTCGCAGGCCGCGCCTTCCCCAGCACATCGCTCACAAACCTCCGCTTGTCGCCATGGTCTTCGTCGCTGTAGTGGTTCGCCGTCTCAGCGTAGTGCGACCAGGTCGAGGGGCGGTGGCCCGGCGTCACATGCCGCATATCATTCCTCAACGTCCTCATCGTCCTCAGCAGAATCTGCTTCGCAAGGTCTGGATCTTTCACGGTTCGCGGCGTCACCTTGCCGGCCTTACCCTTCTTCGTCTTGGCGAGCAGCGAAGGTAGCGTAACCGTGGCCAGAGCAGGCCGCCGCAACCGCGAAGCCAGCGAGAGTGCCGGATAGACGTCCTCTGGTTCATATCCATCGCGGCGTGTCAGCGAGGTTCGAAGCGGCCATCCCAGCCGGGAGTAAGCCAGCATCGGCAACAGAAAAGTTCGGACGAACTGGCCATAAGCAAGCCAGATCGTTTGATGCGGGTCTCCGCGTTCAATCGAAAGCACGTCGACGAAGATCGGCCGCGGCCCCTGAAACAGCACGTTTAAAGGCGTTGCATCCTTCAACTGCCAACCCTGCTCGACGAGGTCGCTGCACAGGCTTAGAGTGAGTTCCGCCGCTGCCAGCCACATCCCCGGACTCCACTCCCACGGGTAGGACTGGAACGAGATGCGCGGATGCCGCAGCACAAGCGTCTCGGCGATCGGAGACGACACTACCTCGCTCGCCACGAGCCGTCCCTGGGCAACCAGCTCCGAAGCCAGCAGCGTTGCCAGGAACGCAAGCATCTCCGTGTCGAAGGGAGCGTGAATGCTCCGGTAAGCTCCATCAGGACGAACCTCGACGCTGCCCGCAGGATCGCGAAAGGTAGAAAATGCGGGAAGTGGTAAAAGCTCTGTCATAGAAAGTTACGGTTCTGTTACTGCACAAAAGCGGCCGGGTTCAATAAACAAAAACGGCCGCGTACTTCTAAAGACATACTCCCATTCAGGAAAGTTTCGAGGAAAACAAAGTTTCGACGCTGACGAAACCAGAAGAACCAGAATGGGTCTGCACTATTGGTAAAGGTGGTGGCTCTGTATGTAGTCCAGAACACGCGGCGCGATCAGATCGATACAAGGATCGCCGCCCTGCAGCCGTTCGCGTAGTCCGGTGGCTGCAGTATCGTCATGAACGTTATCCAGCAGATGGACGCGGCTCTCCACATGCGCATTCAGCCCCAGCGAAGCAAGATTCTCAATCGGGAAACCCGGCCGGCTCACGACGATCCACTCGGCGAGCTGCAGCAGACGTTCGGGTTCGTGCCATCGCGGCAGGCCGAGGAAGCTGTCCGCTCCCACCAGATTGAAGAGCCGAGCCTCTGGCATCCTCTGCGCCAACTCGCTCAGAGTTTCAACAGTGTAGTTCGGCGCGCCATCAGCACGGGGCGCATCGAGCTGCGAGGCTGTAAAGCGAGGATCCTCAAGACACGCCAGCTCCACCATCGCGAGCCGGTCTTCGAATGGAGTTATCGTGCCATCCAGCTTCAGAGGCTGCCGGCCCGCAGGAGAAAAAAACGCTATCCAGTGCGAACGCATCCGCCGCCGCCGTCGCGATGGCAAGATGACCATGATGCGGCGGGTCGAAGCTGCCACCAAAAAGAGCTACGCGCATGCACTATTCTCTCGCGACCCGATGCTCTTAAAACGGAAGATGAAAGACAAACCCCATGCTGACCTGTTTGATCGGGTAGTTATGGCTCTTGTCCCCGAACGGGTTCAGGCCGCCGTAAGCGAACTCCGCGACACGCCAGTCAAGGACGGGCAGCAGCTTGATATCCAGCCCGGCAATACCCTCATACTCAAAGTTGTTTCGCAGAATTGGGCTGTTGCCGACGATTCCGTTATCGGTGACTCCGGCTTGGGTGTACAGCAGCCCGTAATCCGTACGGCCAAGTCCAAACGAGCCCTGAGCATAAGGCTTCAGCGGAGCTAACGGGGTATGAAAGACAAACCTCACGCCGCCCAGCGTTGAGTAGATTCTCGCTCCCCCGCCATTGAAGTTTTGATAGGCCCCGCGCTTAGTCGTCAGAATACTGCCACGGAGGTCCGCTCCCAGCGTTACCGGCCCAAGCTTTTTAAAATCGTAGTAGACGCCGCCCGTCCCACCCAGCGGATCCACCGTATTGGCACGTGTGCTGGTCACATTGGGAGTCTGCTCCGGCGACGAAGCAATATTGCTGAGCCGATCTACGGTGAACATTCCATAAACGCCGAATTGCGCGTGAGCGGAGGAAGCACTGACAAGGGCAACGATGGCAAGAAGGAGAAACGCTTTGCGGAAACTCATGTGCCGTTAGTTTACTAGTTCGTGCGGCCACAGTGCACCGGCAGCCGCGAATTGTGCCCCGCAAAGAAGATCTTCTCCCGAATGCGCGACAACTACACAGAGATAACTATCTCTCAGTGCGCAGCCCTATCTCGCAGCTTCAGCACCTCGTCCAGAATCCGTTCCGCCATCTCCGTCTTACTCATCACCGGAAACTCCACCGCACCGTCTTTCGTCAGAAAGCTGCCCGCGTTCTGTTCTGAATCGAACCCAATCCCATCCTCCGACACATCGTTGACCACCACCGCATCCACGCCCTTGCGCTCCAGCTTGGCGCGCCCATTCGCCATCGCATTCTCGGTCTCGGCCGCAAATCCCACCACCAGAGTTCCGTCCCGCCGCCGCCCCACGACCTCCCGCAAAATGTCCACGGTTCCCGCCAGCTCCAGCGAGACCGCCTGTGCTCCCTCGCGTTTCATCTTCTGTTCCGCAACACTCTTCACCCGGTAGTCACTTACTGCCGCTGCCATCACCACAACGGTCATCTCATTCAGTCGAGCCATCACAGCGGCCCGCATATCCTCCACCGTCACCACCTGCTCCACCTCAACCCCCGCAGGACATGGCAGCCCAGTCGGAGCGCTGATCAAAACCACCTTCGCTCCGCGCCTCCTGGCCGCCACCGCCACTGCGTACCCCATCCGTCCACTCGACCGGTTCCCGATAAACCGCACCGGATCGATCGCCTCCCGTGTCCCGCCAGCGGTCACCAGCACCGTCTCGCCGGTAAAATCTCCACCCTGCCCCACCCCACCCTCCGTACCCCCAGCCAATGTCTCCACAATCGCATCCACAATCGTCGCCGGCTCAGCCAGCCTTCCGCCCCCCACCATCCCGCATGCCAGATACCCACTCCCCGGCTCAATCACCTTCACGCCGCGCGCCCTCAGCGTAGCCACATTCGTCTGCACCGCCGGATGCTCCCACATATTCACATTCATCGCCGGAGCCACAATCACCGGAGCAGTCGTCGCCAGATACATCGTCGAAAGAAAATCATCCGCCAGCCCATGCGCAAACTTCGCCAGCATATTCGCCGTCGCCGGAGCCACCACCAGCAAACTCGTCGACTGCGCCGCCTGAATATGCTCGATACTGCTCACGCCATCGTCGCCCTCAGCATCGTCCTCAGCCGAACCCGTTCCCGCCTCCTCGCCCCACAGCGAAGTAATCACCTTGTGCCCCGAGATCGCCGCAAACGTCAGCGGCGTCACAAACTTCTCTGCCGCAGCCGTCATCACCACATGCGGGTCATACCCCGCATCCTGCAACAGCCGCACAAGCTCCACCGACTTATAAGCCGCAATCCCCCGCAAACCCCAACCGTAACCTTGTTACGCTCTGCCTTCATATCTTCTTCTTTCAATCGCGGCAAAATACTCACACCGCATTTACTCTCAGCATCTCGAGCACACAACTCTATCGTACCGAAACCACCTCCGAGAACAGAGCCCCATCTACCCACTCCAACTTCGTTATCATTTCAAACAAGAACTGTTGAGTCGCATCCCATCAACCCGCGACGTCAACTCAAGGGGCCTTCGTGAATCGTCGTAGTTTCCTGGCTTCAACCGCTGCATCCGTACTCGCCACCGCGACCGGCAACAAAGCCATGGCATCTGTCTCAGCCCCGCAGATATCCAGCTACACCCCGCAGTCTAGAGACACTCTGAATCCGCAGGGTATCCGCACTGCAGGAATCCGCATGCTGCCTGTGGTGCAAGGCAAGTACAAAGTTTGGACCAAGCGGCTCGGCAGCGGGTCCACAAAGGTGTTGCTACTCCACGGCGGCCCCGGCTTCAGTCACGAGTATCTCGAAGCGATGGAGTCCTTCCTGCCCGACGCAGGCATCGAGATCTACTATTACGACCAGCTCGGCTGCAACAACTCCGACCAGCCCGACGACCCCTCCTCTGGACACTCGCCCGCTACACCGAGGAGGTCGAAGAGGTGCGCCGCGGCCTCGGGCTCGATCACTTCGTCCTCTACGGCCACTCCTGGGGCGGCATCCTCGCCATCGAGTACGCCCTCAACTACCAGCAGCACCTCAAGGGACTCGTCATCTCAAACATGACCGCCGGCACGCAGTCGTATCTCAAGCGCACAGCCAGACTGAAGCACCAGCTTCTCTCCCCGGCTTCTCTCAGGACTTTGGAAGCGCTCGAAGCAAAGAACGCCTACGACTCTCCCGAATACGAAAAGATCATGATGACGGAGCTCTACCCTCAGATGATCTGCCGAACCAAACCGTGGCCCGAGCCCGTCGACCGCGCCTTCCGCCACTCCAATCAAAAGATCTACATCCAGATGCAGGGCGTCAGCGAGTTCGTCGTCACCGGCAACCTCAAAGACTGGGAGCGCTGGGACCGCCTCCACGAGATCAAAACCAAGGCCCTCACCATTGGCGCACGCTACGACGAAATGGACCCCGAAGACATGAGAAAGATGGCCACCCTCATGCCCAACGCAACATCCTTCATCTGCCCCAACGGCAGCCATCTCTGCATGTGGGACGACCAGGCCTTCTACTTCAAAAACCTCCTAAGCTACCTGCAAACGCTGTAAGGCGTTTGATCACAGTCTTGAGGAGAAAGCCCGTCGTTGACGGCCCTATCCGCATTGATCCTGATTGCTGAAAGCACCATCGCCCGCCTTGACCCACCCCACTGTGCCGTCAGCTCTCTTGACTTGCGCCCACCACGCGGTCTTAGGCTGGCGGACGTCACCTGCCTCCGCATCGAAGGTCTTCCCCTTGAACCAGATCAGCCAATAAAGCTCTCCCTCGTAGTGAAGGACATAAAAAACGTCGCCGGGATGAATGCCCGCCTCCGGAACATCGCGAGTTGCAACAACACGCAACGGAATCGAGCGTGTCTCGCCGTTTAGCGCCTGAACCCACTCCCCCTTCGTGAGTTGAGAGACTTTCTTGCCGTCGGGATGATCAAAGAGCACTACTGTCCTCTCTGCATGCCACTTCCGGTAGACACAGCACTCGAAAGGACAAGCTCCCACATCGATATAAGGGATAGGTGGCTTCAGAGCAGAAGAAGCGCTCACTCCAAGTGTCGAAAGGCTCGCGAAAACTAGAGTCTTCGCCAGTAAAACCATGGCCTGTGTACTCATGCGTTAAGCAATCGCCTCCACGGGAGTTTGGAAAGGATTTGAGAGTTACAAAGAGCTAGCGCGGCAACTGTTTTTTCAAAGGTAGTACAAACCTTGATGGGCCCCGGTAATTTTGAGCCAGGAGAAATGTTAGTCTTCGACCAAATCTAACCCTATGGCTGAGGAGGATTTGGATGAGGAAGAGACGGTTCACGGTAGAGCAGATGATTGGTGTGCTGAAGCAGGCGCAAGTAGGCGTTCCTGTCGCGGAGGTGATCCGCAAGGCGGGGATTAGCGAGCAGACGTACTACCGGTGGAAGGCGAAGTACGCTGGCCTAGAGGTGGACGAAGTTCGCAAGATGGCTCAGTTACAAGAAGAGAACCTGCGTTTGAAGCAGCTTGTTGCAGAGCTAACGCTGGACAAGACGATGCTGCAGGATGTGCTCTCAAAAAATGGTGAAGCCTTCGCGGCGTGGGCCGATGGTGGAGCGGCTGGTTGGAAGCTACCTGGTAAGCGAACGGCATGCCTGTCGTGTTCTACGCGTCCCTCGAGCGACCTACCGCTACCGAAGCTGTCTCGATCCACGGACTGAACTGCGGATGAGGATCCGCGAGATCGCTCAGGCAAGAGTGCGTTATGGATACCGCAAGATCCGCGTGCTGTTGAACCGCGAAGGCTGGGATGTGGGCAAGTACTTGGTGTACCGGCTGTACAAGGAAGAAGGACTGACGCTGAAGAGGATGAAGCCTGCCGGGAAGCGGAAGGCATCTCGAACTCGTGAGGATCGGATCAAGCCTACGGCTCCGAACGAAGCCTGGAGTATGGACTTCGTGATGGATCAGCTGCAGGATGGAACGCGGTTCCGCGCCTTGACGATCGTGGATGTGCATACGAGAGAAGCTGTAGCGATTCAAGTAGGACAGAGCCTGAAAGGAGACGATGTTGTGCGGACACTGAACCAGTTGAAGCTAGACCGTGGCGTGCCGAAGGTGCTGTTCTGTGACAACGGCAGCGAGTTCACCAGTCAGGCGATGGATCTATGGGCTTATCGCAACAGCGCTAAGATCGACTTCTCCAGACCAGGCAAGCCAACAGACAACGCCTTCGTTGAAAGCTTCAACGGAACCCTGCGAAGTGAATGTCTGAATATCCACTGGTTCCTCGATTTGAAGGAGGCAAGACACCTGATCGAAGCATGGCGGCAGGAATATAATGAGAGTCGTCCTCACGCAGCTCTCGATGACAGGACGCCGAGCGAGTTCGCCAGCCAGATCGCGGCTAGCCGCGATCTGGCTGGAACCTAAACAGGTCGAAGACTAACTCTGACCTTGGTACAGGAAAATTAGGCCCTTCAAACCTATAGCGCGTGCACCCTTTGGACTGGTGCAATAAAGCGGGCAAACCCTGTAACTCATCGACGCCTTCCTCGTCAAAGTTTGTGTGCTATTTCAGAGTGACGCATCGACAACTCATTGCTTTGTTTCGAGGGCCTTTCTTACGGCGTAGTAAAGTTCGCCGACCGTGAATGCACGCACTGTACTCGTACCAAAAAGTGTTGTCAGCTCCCACGGCGTCCATCCTTCCGAGTTGAAAAGATATTCTTTTGGCCCAAGATTGAACGTCTCACGATAGCCTTTTTCTTCCGACGACAGGCTAATACCAAGCTCCTTTTCAGTTGCGGAAAGAAGATCGGATCCGTCGTCTCCGGTAATCCCTAAATCTCTCTCAAACCGGGTTTCAAGGGTGATCTCCTTCTTCTTAGGAACAGAGGCCCACCTACGAACGAAATTTGCGAAATGCTCAAACGAAAAGCCGTCCATACTGCCTCCAAAAATGTCATTTCGCAGAGGCTGGCACAATCCTCAACGCATCCGCATCACACCCGCGCAGACCCTGACAAGAGATCGGCAGTAGTCCATCCTTCGCCAGACAAACCTCAACCGCCGTCAGACGCTTGTTCTCGCAGCTCACGACCACGCTTCCTTGCGGAAACGAAGGATTAGCCTTCGCAAACATATCGAGAATATCTTTCGGCCTCAACGGCTCCTCATGCTTCAGATCACGCAGCTTCTTCGGAATCCTCACCGAATGAAACGCCTGATGTTCCAATCCAAAGAACTCCTCCGGCGACATCGTTGTGCAAGTCCCATGCTTGCTCCACTCGTGATCCAGCAGCGGAAGGTCAGGAGTGATATCTAAATTCTGCTCAGGGTGCGCCGGCCCAGGCCTCTCACCGCAGTTCACCGGATACGATCCGTCATAGTTCTGCGGCCACAACCCATGCAGCACGAATCCTCTTGGCGCCTTGCACTCCGAACTCGCCCCTGGAACCGAACAGAACTCCGGCCCCCACGCAAGATTCATCAGGTAAAAGTCGAACTTCCCGGGCTCGCCCTTCTCTTGAGCACCGCTACTCAAACAAGAAATCAGCAAGGCCAACAATGGCAGACAGACCGTCGCAAAACGCCGCACAGAGAAAGTCTTCATCAACCAACATGCTAATGCAGCATCTACTAACCAACCCAAACCCAACACGCTACAATCACGAACAGCATGATCGCCCACCTTCGCGGACGCCTCCTCTCAAAGTCTCCCAATCAAGCCATCCTCGAGTGCTGCGGCGTAGGCTACGACGTCACCATTAGCGTCGCCACCTTCTCCGCTCTCCCCAACGAAGGCGCAGAAGCCACGTTCCACATCCACACCCACGTCCGCGAAGACCAGATCGCCCTCTTTGGCTTCTCCGAGATTCAGGAGAAGCGTCTCTTCGAAAAACTCCTCACCATCTCAGGCATCGGCCCCAAGCTGGCCATTACGGTCCTCAGCGGCATCGACGCCGGCCGCCTCATCACCGCCATTCGCTCCGGCGACCACGCCACCCTCACACGCATCCCCGGCATCGGCAAAAAGACCGCCGAGCGCGTAGTCCTGGAACTAAAAGACAAGCTGGACGATCTCGCCGTAGCCATCCCCACCACCACCGGAGGCCTCACCACGGCCCGGCAGGCGACGATGCCCTCTCCGCCCTGGTCAACCTCGGCTACCCCCGCCCCATCGCTCAGAAAGCCATCGAAACCGCCATCGCCAAAGACCCGGCCGCCGCCCACGACTTCGAAAGCCTCTTCCGCGCCGCCATGGCCGCCATCCGCTAAACGCCATGGCCCATCTGCGACTCATACCCATCCGCCGCTCTTTCGATTCAACTACTCTCAGATCCGTCATCTCGACCGAAGCGATAGACGGTCTCATCGTCTGTCGCGTAGTGGAGAGACCCCCGTATTTCGCTTTTTGTTCTTTTTCACCCCAAAAATAAACTTCAAAAACCTGTCACGTTTTTCGCAGCTCCAGAACCTGCATCTCCAGCCACGCAAAACACCACAACCACACCACGCTTCACCATCCAAAACACCACGTTTCGCAACCAAAATTTGCAAAAACCCCAGCAAAAAGAACCCTCCACCACGAGCAAAAAAATCTCTCCACAAAAATCAGACGGCCTCGAAACCGTTTGAGCGGTTTCGAGGCCATAAGTTCGCAGACGGCCCGTAAGCCGAATTCTGTTTTAGACGATCATTCCTCTACGCGACGCATTACTGCGGCGCTTTAGCAACCTACCCGCAAGTTTCGGCTCCCTCCACGGCGTTCCCGCCGTTTCAAGTCTCTCCGCCTGGGCGCATCGGGCCGATACGCTCCCGCCGCCTGAAGAGAAGCGGCAAGATCCCTGCCTATTTGGTCTTGCTCCGTGTGGGGTTTACCCTGCCGCGTCCATTACTGGCCGCGCGGTGCGCTCTTACCGCACCTTTTCACCCTTACCTCAGGCCGCTTGCGGATTTACCGAGGTAAATCACCAGCCTGGGGCGGTTCGTTCTCTGTTGCACTTGCCGTCCAGAGGTCTTGAAACCTCCGTCCCGGACGTTATCCGGCACACTGCCCTGCGGAGTTCGGACTTTCCTCCCCGCCCAACACCTTACGGCCCGGGCGGCAGCGATCATCCAGCCGCCTGCGTCTCCAAGTGTATCTCACGGAGGCGAACCAAACCCGCTCTGTTGCGTATTACAGAGCAAGGGAAGTCTCGCTTTGGAGACCACCGGCTGATAGTCTCAAGCGTACTCAAGGTAGATAAGGCGATGGAGTTCAAAGAGGCAATCAAGATTGCGCTGCAGTCGCTATGGGCGAACAAGCTGCGCTCGGTGCTGACGCTGCTCGGCGTCGTCATCGGCGTGGCCAGCGTAATCGCGGTCGTCACTCTGGTAAACGGAGCAAACGTCTACGTCGCCAGCAAGGTCAACAAGTACGGTGCAGATGTCTTCACCATCAGCAAGCAGCCACAGATCATTACCAGCTACGACCAATACCGAGCCTTCCAGAAGCGTAAGAACATCCTGCTTGACGACTACAAGAACGTCGCGGACAACTGCAAACACTGTACCGACATTGGAGCTCAGCAGACCTCTGTCGGGAAGATCGTCTACGGAACGAAGTCGAGCACCGACACGGTCATTCGTGGCAACACGTGGTCGATGCCGGAGATGCAGAACCTGAACATCGTGCAGGGACGCGGGTTCACTCCTACCGATGACGAGCATGCGTCGCACGTTGCGCTGGTCGGCTCCGACATTCAGGAGAACCTGCTTGGCGGCGACGATCCCATCGGCAAGGAGATACGCGTCGATGGCGTTCCCTACATGGTCATCGGGCTCGGCGAAAAACAGGGAAAGACGCTTGGCCAGAGCCAGGACAACTGGGTTGCTGTGCCCCTGTCGACCTTTCAGAAGACCTACGGTACAGCGAAGACTCTGACCATCTACGCCAAAGCGGGCGCGGGCGCGAATGCTTTGGAGATGGCGACCGATGAGGGCCGGCAGTTGATGCGCTCGGAGCGGCATGACCGGCCGGGCGAGGATGACAGCTTTACGCTCGAGACCAGCGATACCTTCGTTGGCCTCTGGAAGAGCATCAGCTCCGGCTTTGAAGCCGTTGCTGTTGCGATCGCGGGCATCTCGCTGGTGGTCGGCGGCATCGTGATCATGAACATCATGCTGGTAAGCGTCACCGAGCGCACTCGCGAGATCGGCGTTCGGAAGGCGCTTGGGGCGAAGCGGCAGGACATTCTGATTCAGTTCCTGATCGAGTCTGCTTCCATGGCGCTTGTTGGCGGACTGATCGGAGTGATCGGCGGAATGGGTGTTGCGCAGATTGTGACAGTTCTGCTTGGCTTTCCATCGTCGATTGCGATCTGGAGCATCTTCGCCGGGCTGGTTGTTGCTACGAGTACAGGGATCTTCTTTGGCGTCTATCCGGCGCGCAAGGCCGCAGAACTGGATCCGATCGTTGCACTGCGCGCGGATAACTAGGCCGGTTCTCAGGAGGCTTCGATGAACATCAGCGATCAAAGGGAAGCAATCAGAATGGCGCTGGATACGCTGCGCGCGAACAAACTGCGCTCCGGCTTGACCATTCTCGGGATCGTGATTGGCGTGATGACTGTAATCACGATCTCTTCGGTGATCAATGGGTTGAATGGCCAGGTTTCGGGCATGGTGGAGGCGATGGGGACCAATGTTCTCTGGGTGTTTCGCTTCCCGGTGATCGGCGTTCGTCCGACGACCGAGATGCTGACTCGGAAGCAGTTGACGATGGATGACGCGAATGCAATGGCGATGTTGCCGCATGTCTCTGGAGTCTCTCCTTCGCTGCGTTACACGAACTTTCAGTTCAATGCGGGTACCGTGACAGCGAAGTGGGGGACTCACAAGGTTGAGAGCGTATCGCTGGAGGGAGATACGGCGTCGTCGAAGGACGTGTATGACTGGGATATTCACAAGGGGCGATACTTCAACGACGGGGATCAGGAGCGCACTGCGAATGTGACGGTGCTGGGTTACGACACGGCAAACGACCTCTTCGGGGAAGAGGATCCTATCGGCAAAGAGGTACAGATTGAAGGGTTGACCTTCACGGTCGTCGGCACACTCGAGAAGCAGAAGGCGGCCTTCGGTGGCGGCAAGAATCCCCAGGACAACTATGCCTACTTTCCGATTACGACCTTTCACAAGCTTCATCCGGAGGTGCTGGATTACTGGATCAGTGTGAAGTTCGACGATCAGAAGAATAAAGCCCTGGTGATCGACGAGATTACAGACCTGTTGCGGCGGCGCAGGAAGGTGCATAACGAGCAGGACGACAACTTCGCGATCTTTGGAGCGGACTCGATTACGCGGTTGTGGAATCAGATTACGGGAAGCCTGTTTTTGCTGATGTTCGGCCTGTCCGCGGTTGGCTTGATGGTAGGTGGCGTGGGTGTGATGAACATCATGCTGGTTAGTGTGACGGAGCGAACGCGCGAGATCGGCGTACGCAAGGCGATCGGGGCGACCAAGCGAATCATTCTGATGCAGTTCACGCTGGAGGCCATTACGCTGTGCGCTCTGGGCGGCGTAATTGGGATCATGCTGGGCAGTATTCTGGCGTTTGGGCTGCGGTACATTCTGTCGTCCACTGTTTCGGCGTTGTGGGTACTGACTGCTTTCATCTGTTCGTGCGGGATTGGACTGGTCTTCGGCATCTATCCGGCGTGGAAGGCGGCGAACCTGAATCCGATTGACGCTCTGCGCTATGAATAAGTGGTAGGCGGCAGAGCTTGGCATGACGGTTGCGAGTCGGCGCGCGCCTGTTCGGTAGACTACTGAGATGGCCATCACAATTGAGGCGATCACGACGCTGTTGACACTTGCCGGGCTCGCCTATCTACTGCTGGCGCTGTGGGGGAGCCGAGACTTCGCGCACTATTGGCGGCGAAAGGGCGTCGATGCCGGCTTTGCCCCCGACGTTACGATTTTGAAGCCGGTGAAGGGCGTGGACCAACGCATGTATGCGGGTCTTGTGAGTCACTGCCGGCAGCAGTATGCGGGCAACTTCGAGATTGTCTTCGGCGTAAGCAGCCTGGACGATCCGGCGGTTGGTGAGATCGAGCGGCTGCAGGCTGAGTTTCCCGCGTGTGCAATCCGGTTGGTGGAGTGCCGGGAGCGGCTGGGTACCTCGGGCAAGGTGAGCAACCTGGTGCAGATGCTGCGCGAAGCCCGGTATGAGCATGTGCTGATCAACGACAGCGATATTCGGGTCTCTCCGCAGTATCTGACGCGGGTAATGCAGTGTTTTTCGGACGCGAAGGTGGGCATGGTGACGGCTCCTTATGTCGGCCGCACTGCGGAGGGCGGCAGCGGCCTGACGGTGTGGTCGCGGCTGGAGGCTTTGGGTATTTCGACCGATTTTCTGCCGGGTGTGCTGACGGCGCGCAAGCTGGAGGGCGGGATTCGGTTTGGGTTGGGATCGACGCTCGCTACCAGCAAGAGCGTGCTGGCGAAGGCCGGGGGTCTTGAGCCGCTGACGGAGTATCTGGCTGACGACTACGAGATGGGCGCGCGTGTCGCGGGGCCGGGTATCGTGTAGAGCTTGCCAATGAGGTGGTGGAGACGACTGTGCCGGAGTATCACTACCGCGGGTTCAAGGACCACCAGCTGCGCTGGGCAAGATCGACTCGGGATTCGCGCAAGCTGGGTTATCTCGGTCTGGGGATTACCTATGCGGTGCCGTGGGCGATGATGACCTGCATTGCGAGCGGGCTGGCGCTGTGGAGCTTTTTCTGCTGAGTGTGGTGCTGCTGGCGCGGGTGGCGGTGGCCCTTTCGGTGGGTGTGGGAGTGCTGCACGATGAGCAGGTGCTGCGCGACCTGTGGCTGCTGCCGCTGCGAGACTTTTTGGGCTGGGCTTCTGGGCGTGGAGCTTCGCTGGCGATACGGTGGTGTGGCGCGGAGAGCTGTTCGCGCTGCGGGATGGACGGATTACCCCGGTGCCTCCTGTCGGTTTTTGAGTGGAGGGCGGTCTTCCTATGTCTGGATTGCACAATGGTTATCCCGTAGTTGCCTGCCCGGTGGTGTACCCCCCGGGGGGGGTATTTCACGATAAAATCTTTAAAATGAGTGACATAGCATTTTCGACATTTCGTAAAATATTCCATTCAAAAGGGTTACGGCTAAATATTTCTTTCTAAAAGGGTTAGCGGCAATTTGCAAATTGAAACGAAAAAGCCCCGGGATGGTCATGATCGCCGGGGGCTTTTATTCTGCTCTATCTTCAATGATAGCGGACTCGCCATAACTCATGCGCCACGTGGATCTCGTTGATAGGGAAAGAGATGGATGGAATCGGGGCTTGACAGAAGAATTTGGCGTAAAACGGAGGTTGAGCAGCCGTATCCTCCCAGATTCCGGGAAGACTCTCAGACCGAGCTCGTAACTTCTTACCAGCCGACTTTTCGTTACTTGTCGAGGCGAAAACGACGGCCCACTTTTCTATGAGTAGACCCGATGCTTTATAGCGACCCACGCCTAATCGTTCAGCGACAACATCCTGAGAATCTCCTTCTCCAATGCCGGCCACGACGGTCCAAAAGGCGTCGCAATCTCGAAGTGACCAAGATCGGCGAAGCTGATCAGACTCACCTTCTCGTTGCTTCTTCTCGCAGCTTCTACGTAACTCTCTCCCAGGTAGATCGGGTAGAACTCGTCGCGCCGTCCCCATACCAATGTTTGTGCCACACCCAGAGGCAGCTTGGTGATCGCCGACGTATCGGAGTATCGCTGCGGAACTTCTGTGGGAGTCCCCCCAAGCATCTCTTCCACCACGGCTCGTCCACCACAAGCGCGCTGAAACGGAAGGACAGCCGCCATATCAGCGGGACCGGCAAGATCGATAACTCCGCGCAGCGGCAAAGGATCAGTCACGTAGATGGCGCTGCCTAAAGGCACGTGTCCGCGCGCTGCCGCCCACAAGGCCAGTTGACCTCCTCCCGAGTGTCCGATCACTATCACACGCTTCAGGTCTAATTTTTTGCTTGCAGCAATCGAACGCAGATGATCGATACCCTTTCCCACATCGAGATATGTCCCCGGCCATCCAGCGCCCGGCTGCCCCAACCGCCGATATTCAATGTTCCACGTCGCTACACCTTTCGCCTTCAGCGCATCGCCAATCGGTCCCATCTCGTGCAGATTCGAGAAGTCTGCCCGCCAGCAACCTCCGTGAATCAGGATAACGACAGGATGTGGTCCTGGTCCGGCAGGCACTCGGAGTTCGCCAAACTGATCGATCTCCTTGCCATAAAGAATACGTTCGTCCGCCGCTTTGGTTGGTAATGCCTGAAACTGTGTGGGTGTCATCAGACCGCTCGGTGTCTGCGCCAGGCAACTGATCGCGAAGAGAATGAACGCCATGAACCTCGTCATCTGCGCACCGCCACAGCCGCATTTCGTTGAACAACGCCTGTAGATCGGCCCATCAACGTCAGCGGCCCGACTAGTCGATTCTCGGTATTAATAGACTACTACCGACAAACGCGCATCTCGTCATTTTCTACTGGATTGTCGGCAACTCGGAATGGACAGCGATGAGCTGAAGCCTGAGTATCTGGGTTCGTAACAGTCCCCCACCGGTGTTTCCGACCCTCGATAGATGAAACGTGCAAGCGTGTTGGTGTAGAGTGTTTTCGCGTCGAGGGCATAGAGGTCGGTATGAGATTGGTGCGCATCAGCCCGTGTAACAGTCGGACCCGGAACCCCTTGAGCACCCCGGATTGTCGCCACGGGCAGTTTACCGCCCCGGAGCACGCTTTCTAGATTTCTCCGATCGGGGCTCCACGCCAGCGGCGCAGAGGAGGAAGCGATGGAACTTCTGCATCCGCATTGTGCTGGTCTGGATATTCACAAGGAGACGGTGGTGTCCTGCGTTCGTCATTTGAGGAGCGGCAAGGTGACGACAGAAATTAAAACGTTCAAGACAACCACGGAGGAACTGATAGCTCTCTCCGATTGGCTTGCAACGGAAGGTTGTACGCATATCGTCATGGAAGCCACCGGCGTCTACTGGAAGCCGGTCTGGCATATTCTCTCCGACGGCGAGTTCGAATTGGTGCTGGCCAATGCGGGCCACGTCAAAAATGTGCCGGGGCGCAAGACCGACGTTAACGACGCCGTCTGGCTAGCCGAGCTCATGGCCCATGGACTGGTCAAGGCGAGCTTTGTGCCCGACGAACCAACCCAGCAAATGCGCGATCTGCTGCGTACCCGCAAGCAGTTCGTGCGCGAGCGCAGCAGTCATATTCAGCGCATCCAGAAGACGCTGGAGGACGCCAACATCAAGCTGGATTTGGTGGTCACCGATGTTCTGGGTCTCTCTGGCCGCCGTATCCTCCAGGCCCTGATCGCTGGCCAGACCGTTCCCCAGGCGCTAGCCACACTGGCAGATCGGCGGATTCAGGCCACCTCGGCGCAACTGGAAGCGGCGTTGCGTGGCAGGGTGACGGATCATCATCGCTTTATGCTGAAGCTGCATCTGGATCAGATCGATGCCCAGGCCGCGGCCATCGCGCGCATTGATAAGGAGGTCGACGGCAACGTCGAACCCTTCGGGTCGCCCTCGAAATGCTGAACGGCATTCCTGGCGTCAGCTCACTTTCCGCCGAGGTGATCATCGCCGAGATCGGTGTCGATATGAGCCGCTTTGAAACCGCCGGTCACCTGATTTCCTGGGCTGGACTCTGTCCCCGCAACGATGAAAGCGCGGGCAAGCGGCGCTCCAGTCGAATGAAGAAAGGTGCGCCGTGGCTCAAGACCACTCTGGTGCAATGCGCCTGGGCGGCCGCGCGCACCAAGGACAGCTACTTCCATGCTCAATACCACCGCCTGCGCAGCCGCCGCGGCCCCAAAAAGCTATCGGAGCCGTAGCCTCCTCCTTGCTCACCACCGCCTACCATATGCTCAAGTCTGGAACCCTCTACCAGGATCTCGGCGCTAACCACTTCAACCATCGCGCCAAAGACAAGCAAGCCCTTCACCTCATTCACCGCTTAAAGAACTTGGGATTCAACGTTCAAATCACGCCATCGCCAGCCTAATCGAAATTCTGTTTCTTTCTAGTCTCCTCTGCACTTCGCCGTGAGATGAGACTGCTGGGTTCCGGTCGAGATGATGATTTCGCAGGAGGTTTGAGGCAGGCCTTCCTAGATGCCTACTGCTTCTTTCCGATGATGCCGGAGATGTGCTGTCCCGCGTTGGCTGGCATGATTCTTGGGCGGGCGGAGGGGGCGACCTCGGCGGCGAGGTTGGGCGGCCAGTAGGGGTCGGTGGCGGCGATGGGGCCTAGTGGGACGTCGGCGATCTTGGTGCTGATTGCGGTGTTCATGGTGTCGATGAAGGTGTTGGCGACTACGGCGTATCCGACGTTGGTGGGGTGAATGCCGTCGAGTGCGAAGATGCCGCCGAGGAAGCTGGAGGTGCCGGTGAAGCCGTTGATGGTGACGCCATTGGTGAAGGCTTGGTTGAAGAGGGCGTTGATGTCGACCAGGGTTGCGTTGGCGGCTTTGGCCTGGGCGGCGATGACCTGATTGAAGGCGGTGACCTGGGCCTGAACGGTGACGACCTCGGCGGCGGAGAGTACACCGGCATCGTCGATGGGGCCTTTCTGCATTCCTCCGAGGATCAGCGGGATCTCGGCGGTGCCGGTGGGGTTGACGAGGTCGCCGGGGACGATGCCGAGAACCTGGCTGAGGACGGCTGTGGGAACGCCGGTTTCGGCGGAGACTTCGCCGAGGACGAGTGCGGCGGGGGTGAGGTAGGGGACCCTGGTGACGTCGGGGATGTTGCCGATGACGAGGTGAGCGGGGGTTTTGGTGGTGAGCTCGGTGATGAGTGCCTGGTACTGGCTGGTGAAGTTGGCGACGGAGGTCATGCTGGCGGGCATGCCGGTTTCGTCGGCGACGAGGGCATCGTTGTTGCCGATCCAGAGGAAGATGGTGGTGGGCTGGGCTTTTACGGCGAAGGAGGCCTGGCTGTCGGCGACTCCGTAGCCGAGGCCGGGGAAGCCGAGGACGAGCTGGTTGAGCTGCTGCTGGCCGGGTGCGGGGTTGACCAGCGGGACGGTGTTCATGACGTCGTTGAGCAGGGCTCCGGGGACGGCGAGGTCGGTGACCTGGGTGGCGAAGTTGTCGCGGCCGGTGGTGACGCCGGGGACGGGCGCGATGACGGGCGGGGGTCCGAGGGAGACGAGTTTGAGGACGTTGGGGGCGCCGGGGTAGGCGATGAGCGGTTGAACGATGTTGAAGCCGGCCTGGGCGGCGAGGACTGGGGCCCAGCCGTGAACCTGGGTGGTGTCGAGGAGGGAGCCGCTCTGGAAGCCTGCGGTGAGGGAGTCGCCGAGGAAGACGGTGTTGGAGAAGTTGCCTGCGTTCTTGGCCTGCTGAGCCTGGAGGTCGGCCAGCTCTTTGGAGGAGCTGCTGCCGTTATTGTTGCAACCGGCGAGAGAGAGGTGAGGGCAGTGGTGAGGCTGAAGTGCAACAGGACTGAACGGCTATTCATTTTCATGGCGACGAACGAACCCCTTGGAGACGTCGCGGACTCCGGGTGGAGGCGCGGCGGGTGTGCTTTCTGCAGACGTGGCTTTGTATCACACTCGGGGTGCGATGGGGAACAAGGGGTATTTGGAGAGGTATCTGCCGGAGTGGGCGGCGACGGTAGGATAGGGATGTGAAGAGCTGGGTGGAGATTTCAGAGCGGCGGCTGGCGGGGAACTACGGGCTGCTGAAGGAAGCGGCGGGTGGGGATACCGCGGTGCTGGCGGTGGTGAAGGCCAATGCGTATGGGCATGGGGCGGCGGTGTGTGCTCCGGTGCTGGCGAGGGCGGGCGCGGAGTGGCTGGGTGTGACCGATGTTGAGGAGGGTGCGGCGGTACGGGAGGCTCTGGCGGGGGCCGGGATCTCGCGGGCTGAGCAGCCGGAGATTCTGGTGATGTCGGGGTTGTTGCGCGAGGATGCGGGGGATGTGATTCGGCATGGGTTGACGCCGGTGGTTTGGTTGAAGGAGCAGATGGAGTGGCTGGTGGAGGGGGCGGGGCGGAGCGGCGGTGCGGCGGTGCCGGTGCATGTGGAGGTTGATACGGGGATGGCGCGGCAGGGTGTGGTGGCCGGGCCGGAGCTGGATGCGCTGCTGGGGTGGGTTGGGGGGAGTCCGGGATTCGGGTGGATGGGGTGATGACGCACTTTGCCTCGTCGGAGGTGGCGGGGTCGGCGCAGACCTCGACACAGCGGGGAAGGTTCGAGCGGTCGGTGCGGATCTTTGCGGCGGCAGGGTTGCGGCCTGCGTGGGTTCATGCGGGGAACTCTTCGATGATGGATAACGAAGGGGTACGGAATGTGGCCTGGCTGCGGGGGGTGGCGGGGATTGCGGGGGCGCGGTCGATGGTGCGGGCCGGGATTGCGCTCTATGGGTACTGTCTGCCGATTGAGGGTGAGGGCCAGAGTGAGGTGCGGCAGGAGCTGCAGCCGGTGATGGCGTGGAAGACGCGGGTGATCGGGTTGCGCCGGGTGCAGGCGGGAGAGACGGTTGGGTATAACGGGATCTTTGTGGCGGAGCGAAGGATGCGTCTGGCGCTGCTGCCGGTGGGATATGCGGATGGACTGCGGCGGGAGCTTTCGGCTTCGAATGCGCGGCCGGGGGGTGGGCGGTGGTGCAGGGGCAGAGGGTGGCGATTGTGGGGCGGGTGTCGATGAATCTGACGATTGTGGATGTGAGCGGGATTGAGGGGATTGCGCTGGGGGATGAGGTGGTGGTGCTGGGCGATGGCGTGACGGCGGACGATCATGCGCGGCTGGCGGGCACGATCGCTTATGAGATTGTGTGCGGGGTGCAGGCGGCGCTTCGGTGTGGGGTTTGAGGGTTCGCCCTGCGCGGGCGGCGGTCACTTCGTGACTTGTATACCCCTTTGGTTGGCGCTCCCGTTGGTCGCGAAGGAAGGATCTTGTGCCGACCATCGGAAGGCCTGGGCGAAGCCGGTATATGCGTCACGAAGTGACCGCGGCCCGCGCAGGGCGCCCCGTCCGGCAGGACAGAGCTTCGATCTAAGTTTGGGTTTGGTGTTCGCTGACGAAGGCGAGCATCGTGGTGTTGAATTGGTCGGGTCGCTGAAGCGGTGCGAAGTGGCTTACTCCGTTCAGAAGGATGAGTTTTGCGTTTGGGATGTTGTGGGCGAGGTACTCGGCGTGTTCGTGCTTGATGAACTCGTCCTGTTCGGCCTGGACGATGAGGACGGGGACCTTGATTTTGGAGAGGTCGTGGGCGGTGTAGTTGGGTTGGGACTTCATCATGATGCCGACGGCCTCGGCGAACTCGTGGAAGTGGTCGGGTGTGGCGGAGAGTTGAGCGTAGTCCTGCAAGTGACGGGAGAGGCAACGGGAGAGCAGGGGGTTGCGTTGGTTGATTTGTTTCAAGCCGCTGGGGTCCATGTTGCAGCCGAAGAAGAATGCACCGGTGACGCGAGTGGGGCCTGTGCGGCGACGACGAGAGCGATGCAGGCGCCGTCGCTCCAGCCGATGAGAGATGCACTTTCGAGGCGCAGGGTGTCCATGACGGCGAGGACATCGGAGGCCATGAGCTCGTAGGTGTAGGGGCGGGTGTCGCGTGTGCTGCGGCCGTGGCCCCGGCTGTCGATCAGGATGACGCGCTGGCCAGCTTCGAGGAGCGCGGGGATTTGATAGCCCCAGTTGCCGCTGTGGCCGAGGCCTCCGTGGAGCAGGATGACAGGCGAGCCGGAGCCGTAGGTCGCGTACCAGATGCGGGCTCCCTGGTGTTCGACGTGGCCGTGGTCCTCGAGCGGTGGGAGTGCGGCGCCTTCGCCTTCGAACCTGGTCAGGTCGTCGTCACGGATCTCTAACTTCATTTCCACGTGCACCTCCGTCGGGTAATCGTTGCAGGAGAAGTCTATCGTTCTGGTGCGGTGGCAGCCATTTGCGTGCATGGCATGTGGGCCGTTAACATCAGCTAAGAGAAACGAGAGGAAACACTTCATGGAATCCATCAGCACAGCGCGTCGTACCGAAGATATCGCGCTCGATCTACTCAAGTTCGTTGCATCGCAGGCTAATGTTGGAAGCAAGTCGGCCGGGTCGACCGGTTTTGGTCTGCCGAGTTCGCCGAAGAGTGACGAACAGGTGACACATCTGCTTGATCTGTATGCCCGCTGCCGCGAGGCGGTTGAGGCTCCGGTCGAAAAGAAGTAGTGGCCGAAGAAGGTGTAGCACGGACGCAGGCGCTGCGGGTCGCGGTGGTTGGGGCGGGAGCCTTCGGGCGGAATCATCTGCGGGTGCTGCGGGAGCTCGAGCAGGCGGGGCAGGCGGTTGAGCTTGTGGCCGTGGTGGATCGGGATTCGGCGGCTGTGGCTGCGGCGTCGGAGAAGTTCGGTGTGCCGGGCTTTGAGACGATCGAGGCTTGTCTGGCTGCGGTTGGGCGGCTGGATGCTGCGTCGGTCTGTGTGCCGACGGTGCATCATGCGAGTGCGGCTGCGCCGCTGTTGGCGGCTGGTGTGGATCTGCTGATTGAGAAGCCGCTGGCGGCCAGTCTTGCTGACGCGGATTTGATTCTTGACCTTGCTCGCAAGCATGGACGCGTGGTGCAGGTGGGGCATCTGGAACGGTTCAATCCGGCGGTGACGGCGGCGCGGGAACATCTGCATAAGCCGATGTTCTTTGAGGCGCACCGGCTGAGCATCTTTACGCCACGTTCGCTGGACGTGGATGTTGTGCTGGATCTGATGATTCATGATCTGGATATTGTGCTGAGCCTGGTGGCTTCGCCAGTGCGCGAGGTGCGGGCGGTGGGGCTGCCGGTGCTTTCGCGCAAGGTGGATATCGCAAATGTGCGGGTAGAGTTTGAGAATGGCTGTATTGCGAACTTTACGGCTAGCCGGGTGAGTACGGAGCGGGTGAGGAAGCTGCGGTTCTTTCAGCCGCATCAGTATCTCTCGCTGGATTTTGCGCGGCAGGATCTGTTGATGATCGATGTGACGGCGGCGGCGGGGATGGATCCAGCGATGCTGGCTGCGATGGCGGAGAAGGCACAGCAGGCGGGGGCGCAGTTGGGTGGACATCCTTCGGCGGGGCTGTCGTTGAAGAAGGTGTCGGTGGAGTTGGGCGAACCGCTGCGGCTTGAGATTGAGGCTTTTCTGCGGGCGGTTCGGGAGCGCACTCGGCCGTTGGTCTCGGGGAGGATGGGCGCGCTGCGCTTGCTTTGGCGCTCGAGATCAATGAGGCGATTGCAGGGCATGCGGAGCGGGCGGGGTTGCAGGACTTTATGTAACTGCAGAATTTCCTGTGACGCTGGATTTTCTGGTTGAGTACGCCCTGCGCGGGCGGCGGTCACTTCGTGACTTGTGTACCCCTTCGGTTGGCGCTCCCGTTGGTCGCGAGGAAAGATCTTGTGCCGACCATCGGAAGGCCTGGGCGAAGCCGGTATACCCGTCACGTAGTGACCGCGGCCCGCGCAGGGCGCCCGTCCGGCAGGACAGAGCTTCGATCCAGCTGGTTTTCCCTTATTGGAAAAGGTGGAGATCGTTCGCTGAGTTTGGTGGATGCATCGTCCGGGGTGCGGTATGTTTGCGGAAGGAGCATGCGGGTTTGATTCTTTGTCTATGAGAACTTCTCGAGTTGTGGTGTTTGCGTTGTGGATGGGGCGGATTGCCCTGGCGGTGACTCTGCTTTCGGCGGTGGCGGATAGATTTGGGTTGTGGGGGCCGCATGGTTCTCCACGAGCGGCATGGGGTGACTGGGCTCACTTTGTGGCTTACTGCGGGGTGTTGAACAGCTTTGCGCCGAAGGCGTTGGTTCCAGCGCTGGCGTGGATCTCGACGGGGCTCGAGACTGTGTTTGGATTGGGGTTGCTGATTGGGTACAAGCTGGAGTATGTCGCTTATGGATCGGCTGGGCTGTTTGCGCTGTTCGCGTTGGCGATGACGTGGAGTCTTGGAGTTAAGGCGCCGCTGGACTACTCGGTGTTTGCGGACGCGGGCGGCGCGTTGTTGTTGGGGGCGCTGGCTTCGGTCGTGAAGAGCGAGGGACGATCGGAGCGCGGCTCCTATGTGGTGGCCGATGCCAGGGAGCGCTGGGCGGAAGATTAAAGCCGATCTCGCATCGCTGCAGATGTTGCCGAGGACAAAAGCAGATTCCTCCTCCTGTCGACTACGCTCAGGGTGCGGAACTACAACAAACGTGTTGCGGGCTGACGAGAAATGTGCGGTTGAAAGCCTCTTCGTGACGGGGGATTTGCTCTAGTCGGCCAGGGTGATGACGACTTTGCCATAGCCTAGTTTTTGCGGGATGGTCTTGGCGTAGGCTGATGCGGCTTGGTCGAAGGGTACGGCTGCGTTGACGAATGTCTTCAGCGATCCGGCGTCGAGCAGCTTCGCGATCTCGATGAGTTGAGTCTGGCTGGGCTCGACGATGAAGAAGTGATCTTTGGTGCGGGGATCGGTGCTGGTTTCGGCGTCGCCGGCGATGGTGACCATGCGGCCTTGGTGCTTGAGGAGTGGCCAGGAGAGGTCGCGGGTCTCGCCGCCTACGGTATCGAAGACTACGTCGATGTCGTGGACGAGGTCTTGAAAGCGGGCGGTCTTGTAGTCGATGACCACGTCGGCTCCGAGTTGCTTGACGAGGTCCAGGGTGGGGGTAGAGGCGGTAGCGATGACGTGTGCGCCGTGACGGTGGGCGAGCTGGACGGCGAAGAGGCCGACGGCTCCTGCTCCGCCGTGGACCAGGACGCGCTCGCCTGGTTGCAGCCTGGCGTGATCGAAGAGACCCTGCCATGCGGTAAGGGCGCCGATGGGGATGGTTGCGGCCTCAGCGTGCGTGAGGGTAACGGGTTTGGGCGCGATGCTGGCAGGCTGGGTGAGGCAGAATTCAGCGGTAGCGCCTTCGGCGAACCAGTCGTTCATTCCGTAGACGGGCTGGCCGATCGTGAAGCCGGTAACGTCTTCGCCTAATGCTGCGATGACGCCGGAGAACTCGTGGCCTGGGATTGCGTTTTCTCGTGGTGTTCCGGCTTTGGTGTGGGTGGTAGGGTACCAATCGACTTCGGTGACGTTTACGCCTGCGGCGTGCACGTGGATGGAGACCTCTCCTTTGCCGGGTGTTGGCTGAGGCGCGCGGCCGCGGTGGAGGGAGATCCTTCCGGGGATTGAGAGAGTTGCATCGCTTTCATGTGTCACCTTTTGCTGAGCTGAACTATGGATGTGGGTGGGTGTTTTCTGGATGCAAGCGATGCGGTCGGCATGGGTTTTGATGGGTTCGGTGCAGAGAGGCAAAAGCGGGTCTCTCTACTGCGTTGTTCACGACTGTGAATAGCTTCGCTTGAGATGAACGGATTCTGTTGGCTGTGGGAATGAAGATAACCGCAGATTCCTTCGCTCCGCTGCGGAATGACAACAAAAGAGCAGGCTGCGGATGACAACAAAGAGCAGGCTGGCAGAAGCGCTACGAACCAACGTTAGCAACAGCGACCGGGACGGAGGTTAGTCCATTTTTTGATGGGGACGTTGTCTGGGATTTTGAGTTCGAACTGGTCGTCTTCGAGTTTTTGATTGAGTGTCAGTTTGGTGATCGTCAGGGTGAGGGTGTATTGGTCCTGGGGGCGCGCGATCTCGATCTTCATGGGGAAGGGGTGTCGCCGAACTTCTGGTAGTTGCTGTAGAAGGCGCGTGTCACGATGGTACCGTCGGGGCCGTAGATGTCCTGCTGATAGGGCAGCAGATTGGCGCGGCCGATGTGGATGACGCGAACGGCGTGGGCGGTCTGGCCTTTAGGCTGCGCCAGAAATTCGAGGTCGTAATCCTGTTCCTCGATGAGATCTTTCTTGTTTTTTCGTTTGCGACGACGCGCGTGTCCTGGGTGAGCGAGACGACCTGGTCCGGGCCGAGACCTTTGATCAGAAGCGAGTCGAAGAAGACGGCGGGACGCAGATTTTCCAGGCCGTTGGTGGATGGTTTTGTGACCTCGCTGGTGCCGGTCATCGCAAGGTTTCGCCTGGGGACCCAGAACTTCCAGATTTTGCCGTCGCTGACCATATCGAGCGCTACCGAACCGAGAAAGGGGACGCGGAGCAGGACGCGGAGGTTTTGCGGCTTTCTGAGGAAGATGTATCCGCTGAAGCTGGGATACCGGGTCTCTTTGCCCTGGCGGCCGCCTCCGGTGGTGGCGACGATCTCGATGCTCGCGTTCATGGTTTGAACGGCGCCGAAGCGGACGTCGACTTGTTTGAGGAGATCTTCCAGCTCGGCGTTGAGTACGACGTCGGCGGGGCGCGTCTTGGGGACGATGCGGGTATGGGTCAGGCAGCCGGTCAGCGCCGGAGCCAGCCCAATGATTGCGATCGCCGCCGCTTGTTTTATCCTCATGAGCACAAACTTCAAGTATATCTTTCCCGGCTCGGTTCCTCTGATTCAGGCCGTGACGCGGTTTTTCTAGTGTTCCGTATACGAATTGGATGTCTTGAGGTTCCGATGCGCTTCTCAAACTTCTCGGCTAAAGCGAGGCTGGCTAAGGGGTAACTCCGGTTCCGGAGAGCTGTTGCTTTTGGGCTTGACGGTAGGACTGAACCTGCTGGGCGTGCTCCTGAAGGGTGGCGGAGAAGCGGGTGTGTCCTGAGGCATCGCTGACGAAGTAGAGGTAGTCGGTGCGGGCTGGACGCATTGCGGCTCGGAGGGCGGCGACGCCGGGGTTGGCGATGGGTCCGGGGGCAGGCCGGCGTGTTTGTAAGTGTTATAGGGCGACGGGGACTGGAGATCGGAGGCGTAGATGGTGCCGCGCCAGCGGTTGTCGAGCAGGGCCGCGTAGATGACGGAGGGGTCGGTGGCCAGGGGAATGCGTTTGTCGAGACGATTGACGAAGACTCCTGCTACGAGCGGGCGCTCGGCGTCCTGGCGGACCTCTTTCTCGATGAGGGAGGCCATGATGACGGTCTGGGGCACGTTGTTGATGAGGCCTAGTTGGGCGGCCTCCTGGTGAAAGCGGCGCACCATGGCGGAGAGGATCTGGAGCGGGGTGGCGTGGCGTGAGAACTGATAGGTGTCGGGAAAAAGATAGCCTTCGAGAGAGACGGGGGCGGTCCGTCGGTGGTCCAGGCGGCGATGAGCTCGGTGTGCTGGCGTTCGGCGGCGAGGAAGGTGTCGCGGGGGCCGAAGCCTGCGGCCTCGGCTGCCTGGGCGATGTCGAAGATGTTGAAGCCTTCGGGTATGGTGAAGGCGCGGGTGTAGACGTCGCCGTGGAGGATGCGCTGGTAGACGTCGGTCATGGGAAGCTGGCCATCGAACCGGTACTCGCCGGCTTTGAGGGTGCCTCTCATCTTGAGCCGGAGGAGATAGAAGGCGTAGCGGCTGCGGATGACGCCGCTGCGTTCGAGCTGTGCGGCGATGGTCTCGGTGCCGGTGCCTGGGGCGATGTCGACGAAGGTCTCGGTGGAGGGGCCGTAGGGCAGGTAGATGACGCCGGCTGCTACGGCTAAGGCGATGAGTAGAAGCAGAAGGAGGATACCGAGAAACTTCAAGTGCGCTCCGTGTTTTCTGGCGGGGAATGGTCAGCGTCAGGTTGCCGACGGGCTTCGGTGGTGTCGTCCGGCTCGTTACTCTCATTTTACGGCTGACTTTTACGGCTGGCTCTTTAACTGACGGAGGAGTGGACGCTCAGTAGACTCAAGTTTGAGACTACCGATGAAGATCTGAGGGTGGACCTCACTCTGAACTGGTGGCGACTATGTTGATTTTACGGTCGTTTGTTGCGGCTCGGGGGCGTTCGCAGGGCGTGGGCGGCAGGCGGGAGAAGGCTCGGGGATGGTTTTGCGGCCCGCCATCGTATAATCGAATTTTGATCAGAGAGCGTTGCCGCGCGAAGGGTTGCGTGCTCGCCAGTACCATCCGGAAGGCCCCATGCCAGAACAAGTAAAAAAGAGGCTTGCAGAAGAGATCAAGTTGCTGGAGCACGAACTCACCACCGAACTCCCTGCTGAGATCAAGAAGGCCGTCGCACTGGGCGACCTGAGTGAAAACGCCGAATACCATATGGCCAAACAGCGCCAGGTCTTCGTCAACGCCCGCCTGGGTCAGTTGAAGAAGCGGATGGGCGAGCTGGCGATGGTGAATCTCGTCAATATCCCCAATGACAAGGTTGGGTTCGGCTCGCGCGTGACGGTCTTCGACTCCAGCAAGGATGAAGAGATTAAGTATCAGCTGGTGACGAGCGAGGAGTCGGATGTGTCCAAGGGGTTGATCTCGACGACTTCGCCGATCGGCCGGGCGCTGCTGGGCAAACAGGTTGGCGATGTCGCAACGGTGATTACGCCGAACGGCAAGCGCGAACTTGAGATCCTCCAGCTGCTAACCATTCACGACGCCCCCGAGGAAGATTAAACACACGGCATCGCATGCGTGGGGTACGTGTGGCGATGTGATAACGAGGAAGCGGTAAAGACGGGGATTCGCCCCGGAGGACTAGTTTTTTGACCTGGACAAGCGCATTCGGCAAAGGCAGCGGCTGGTTGCTGCAGAAGATCGTGAACGGCCTAGCGCTGACCCGCATCTCGCCAAACGCACTGACATTCATTGGTCTGGTGATCAATATCATCGCCGCGTGCTTCTTTGGATTTGCGCGCCCCTCTAACGCCAACCGGATGTTTGCCTATGCAGGGCTGATTATCATCGGCGCCGGCGTCTTTGACATGGTCGATGGGCGGGTGGCGAGGAAGACGAACCAGGTTTCGGTGTTTGGCGCGTTCTTCGACTCGGTGATGGACCGGTACTCGGATGTTGCGATCTTCTTTGGGCTGCTGATTTATTACGCGCGCGGGAACCGGTTGTTTTATGTGGGGCTGGTGGCGTTTGTGATGACGGCGTGCGTGATGGTGAGCTACACCCGCGCACGGGCTGAGGCGTTGATTGGGACGTGCAAGGTGGGTTTCATGGAGCGGCCGGAGCGCATTGTCTGCGTGATTCTGGGTGCGCTGTGCAACCGGTGGGGCGTGATGGCTCCGGCGCTGTGGGTGCTGGCGCTGTTTGCGACATTGACGGTGATTCACCGCATCCGCTACACCTATCTGGAGACTGAGCGCAGGAAGCTGCTGGCGGCGCAGGCTAAATAGGCGAGCGGCACACGCGGTTACGATCGAAGATCTGTCCTGCCGGACGGGCCCACTGCGCGTGGGGCGGTCACTTCGTGACGTGTATACCGGCTTCGCCCGGGCCTCTCGATGGTCGGCACAAGATCTCCTCGCGACCAACGGGAGCGCCAACCGAAGGGGTACACAAGTCACGAAGTGACCGCCGCCCGCGCAGGGCGCACTCCCGCACTTAGACAATATGTCGATACAGCCTAAGACAGGATCCGCTGGATGAGGTTGGTCTTTGCGAGGTCGATGATCTCGTCGCCTCGTCCGCTGAAGACGCTTTTTGCCATGTAGAGCGAGAAGCCTTTCATCTGGTCGAGACTGATGTGCGGCGGCATGGAGAGCTCCTGTCGATTGACCATGACTTCGATCAACGCAGGTCCTGGAGTTGCGAACGCTGTCTTCAGAGCGGCCTCGAGATTGTTCGGTTTGTCGACGTGAACGCCGTGGATGCCGATGGAATTGGCCAGGTCGGCGAAGCTGGGGTTGTCGAGGTCGGTTGCGTAGTTGACGATGCCGCCGGCCTTCATCTCGAGCTCGACGAAGGCGAGAGCGCCGTTGTTGAAGACGACCATCTTGATGGGAAGCTTGAGCTGGCGGAGGGTGAGCAGATCGCCGAGCATCATGGCGAGGCCGCCGTCGCCGGAGAGCGTAACCACCTGACGCGTGGGGAAGGCTGATTGCGCGCCGATCGCTTGTGGAACCGCGCAGGCCATCGACCCATGCGAGAAGGAGCCGAGGAGACGACGGCGCCCGTTCATGGTGAGATAGCGAGCCGACCAGACGGTGGGAGTGCCTACGTCGCAGGTAAAAATCGCGTCATCGGCTGCGAGCTGGTCGATGAGTTTCGCGACGTACTGCGGGTGGATGGGGGTCTTGTTTTCGTCCGGACCGGCCAGCTCGGTCAGGCCTTCGCGGACTTTTTTGTAGTCTATTGTCTTTGCGTCGAGATGGGCGCGGTCCGTCTTTTTGTGAGCAGAGGAAGGAGCGCGGAGAGGGTGTCCTTGATGGAGCCGACGAGGCCGAGATCGACCTTGGTGCGGCGGCCGATCTGGTTGCCGCGCAGGTCGATCTGAATGACCTTTGCGTGCCTAGGGAAGAACTGTGGGTAGGGAAAATCGGTTCCGAGCATGAGCAGGACGTCGCAGTCTTCCATGGCGTGGTAGCCGGAGCTGAAGCCGATGAGGCCGGTCAGTCCGACGTCGTAGGGATTGTCGTACTCGATGTATTCCTTGCCGCGGAGTGCGTGAACGATCGGCGATTTCAAGGCTTCTGCGATGGCTATCAATTCTTTGTGCGCGCCTTTGCAACCGGCTCCGCCGAGGATGGTGATGTTTGTTCCCGCGTTGAGGATCTCTGCGGCATCGCGTAGCTCGTCGTCGTTGGGACGGATGAGGGGCTTTGCGCTCCTGATGGGTGCGAGGGTGTGTTCGGCGGGGGCGTTGTGCAGGAGGATGTCGCCGGGCAGGACGATGACGGAGACGCCGGAGAGGTTGATGGCGGTGCGCATGGCGATCTCAAGCACGCGCGGCATCTGTTCGGGCACACCGACCATCTCGCAGTAGTCACTGCACTCTTTGAAGAGATTTTGCGGGTGTGTCTCCTGGAAGTAGTTGGTGCCGATCTCCGCACTGGGGATGTGCGCGGCGATGGCGAGAACGGGGACGCGGCTGCGATGGCAGTCAAAGAGGCCGTTGATGAGGTGCAGATTGCCGGGTCCACAGCTTGCTGCACAGACTGCGAGGGAGCCGGTGAGATGCGCGTCGGCGCCTGCGGCAAATGCGGCGACCTCTTCGTTGCGCACGTGGACCCATTCCATGGTGCCGTCTCGACGTAGCGCGTCGGTAAAACCGTTGAGAGAGTCGCCCGGAAGACCGTAGATGCGTTTGACGCCGGCGATCTTGAGGCTTTCCACGATCAGGTCAGCGATTGTCTTTGCCATATCTTCCTCGGTTTCTCTGCAGGTCTCATAACAAGCGAACTGAATGGAATGGGATGGTCTAAATCCCGTAGACTTGGATGCGATGAGTGTTCAACCAGTTCTGTTAATTCATGGCGGTGCGTGGGCGATGCCCGATGATGCAATTGCCGCCCACGAGGATGGCATCGCGAACGCGCTTGCTGCCGGTTATGCACTGCTCGAACGAGGCGCTGCCGCGGTGGATGCCGTGGAGGCCGCGGTCGCGGTGATGGAGGACGATGACACCTTCGACGCGGGGCGTGGGTCGTTTCTGACACAGGATGGCCGGGTGCAGATGGACGCTCTGCTGATGAATGGCGAGAACCTACGCACCGGCGGAGTGGCGTGCGTGGAGCGGCTGCGGAATCCGATAAGGGCGGCGAGGCTGGTGCTGGATAAGTCGCCGCATGTGTACTTTGTCGGGACGGGAGCTGAGAGGTTTGCGCGGCAGCATGGCATGGCGCTTTGCGACAACACAGAGCTGGTGGTTCCGCGGGAGCGGAGCGGCTTTATAAGGCTCAGGCCGATGAGCTGGCGGGGTTGCCGGATGAGACCTTTTCGGGGAGTCTTGAGTCGCACGATACGGTGGGTGCTGTGGCGCTTGATTTTCATGGAAATATTGCCGCTGGAACCAGTACAGGCGGCACGCTGAATAAGGCTCCGGGGCGGGTGGGGGATTCTTCGTTGATCGGGTGTGGCTGCTATGCAGACAATCTCTCGGCGGCGGTGTCGCTGACGGGTTGGGGCGAACCGATTATGAAGCTGGTGCTGGGCAAGTGGGCCGTGGATCGTGTGTCGGCTGGGGCTAGTCCTGACGAGGCTGCGCACGAGGCCATCGATTATCTGTACAACCGGCTGGGCGGGCACGGCGGGATTATTTTGCTGGGGCCAGATGGACGCGTGGGGATGGCGCACAATACGCCGCGCATGGCGTGGGGACTACAGACGCCTGCAGGGAGACAGCTGGGCGTGACTCGCAACTAGCGCCAGTTGAATGCTGCAGAGCGGTGTAGGCAAAGCGCTCAAAACAGGGATATTCGGGAGCCGAATTTAAGAGGGATTGCACAGGTAACCCCGCCGTCCCCGGTTTCCTCTTGCCTACTGAATGATCATTCATGTAGAACATCGCGTCGTTAAAGTTGTCGGTCGGGCCGTCGCCAACGGAGTTGGGGCTGGCTGACACAATGGGAGCAACACGCATGTTCAATTTCAATTCGCGGCTTTTTTGTTTCAACGCTCTGGCCGCTGTTCTTCTTCTGGTGTGCTTCTCCACCGTTCTGCAGGCCCAGAACATCTCGACGGCGCAGCTCAACGGTACTGTTCACGACCAGACCGGAGCTGTGATTCCCAACGCGGCTGTGACGATCTCGGATGACTCGAAGGGCTTCTCCCGTTCGACGACTACAGATGCACAAGGAAACTACCGTCTGCTGCTGCTGCCGCCAGGTAGGTACACCGTAAAGGCGACGGCCAGCGGCTTCAACACGTATGTCAGCGAGAATGTGATTTTGACGACTGGCGAACAGGCCGAGCTTCCGCTCTCTCTTGCAGTGGGTACGACGCAGATTGTTACGGTTAGTTCAGGTGCGGACATCGTCGAGACGCAGCGGAGTTCCCAGTCGACTACGGTGGACCAGCTGCGTATCGACAACCTGCCGACGAACGGACGCAACTACATCAACTTCACGTTGACCAACTCGCAGATTGCGCGTGACGCTGCGCCTTCGATTGGTGCGATCCCTACCTCTGGGCTCAACTTTGGCGGAGTTCGGGCGCGGTCTAACTCGATCAACGTCGATGGCGCCGATGCGGGCGACTATATCTCTGGCGGCACGCGGACGACGGTATCGCAGGATGCGGTGCAGGAGTTCCAGATCATTACGAATGGCTTTGCGGCGGAGTATGGCAGGGCATCGGGCGGCGTGGTTAATATTGTGACTAAGTCGGGCACAAATACCACTCATGGGAGCGCCTTCGGGTTTTTGCGCAATCGTTATATTCAGGCGACGAACCCCTTTTCGACCGTGAACCAGCCAGCGTATACGCGGGTCCAGGCGGGTTTTACTATCGGCGGCGCGATCATACCTGACAGGACGTTTTACTTCTTCTCGACTGAGATCACGCGGCGGCAGGAGAGCGGCTTTTCGGATATCGGCACGAACAACTTTGGGCTGACGAGCATCGACGTGAGCCGGTTCTACGGGGTTCCGGGCGGCGCGCTTACGATTCAGGGTACGCCGGAGCAGCAGGCGTTTCTGCAGAATGCAGGGGTTCCAGCGAACACACCGGGAATTCAGCAGTACATCGCTCTGGTGGGATCGGGATCGTCGCTGGCAACGACCGGGCAGAATCCTGCGTTTCTGCAGTCGACGATTGGCGCGAGGAACTTCGTGACTTCGGGCCAGGCCACACCAAGTTCGTTTACGCCGCTGAACAGCCTGATCGGAAACTTTCCGGTGACCGAAAAGACCGAGGTGTATTCGCTGCGGATCGATCACAAGCTGACCAGCAATCAGCAGCTGGTTCTGCATGGCAGCGCGAGTCCAAGCTACATTACGGGCATACAAGAGAGTGCAGCAAACCAGAACCTTGGCGAGAATTCTTTCTCGCGCACGGCTACCCAGAGCCTGCACGACTTTGCGATTGCGGCGCAGTATACGGTTCTGATCGGCAACAACAAGGTGAACGATCTGCGTTTCCAGTATGCGCGGCACCCGGTGCTATTTGCCAACACGAACTCACCTGGCGGAGGCAGCACCGCAGTGAATATCCCTGGGTATGCGTACTTTGGCAAGACTCCTTTTTCGATTGTGAATCGGATTGAGAATCAGAACCAGCTGCAGGACAACTTTACATACACACATGGTGGCCACACGTTCAAGGCGGGTGTGGATCTTCGGTATATCCCGATTAATCTGCTGCAGGGGCAGCTCTATGGCGGGGGCGACTATACCTTTGCTGGTCTCAATGCCACCGATATTTCGCCTTTGCTCGAAGGGCTGCCAGGGTTCTCGGCCGTTCAGGCTTATGGTCTGGGGATTCCGCAGTCATTTGCGCAGGGCATCGGACAAACGACGTACAAGTATGACCTGAAGACGCTTGGTGGTTTTCTGCAGGATAGTTGGCGCGCCACCAGCAGAATGACGTTGAACCTCGGGGTTCGGTATGACGTTGAGGCTTTCCCCACGCAGCTTGCTTTGAATAGCAATACGAATGAAGCCGAGAGGATCTACGGGATTCGCGAGGGCATTCGACTGCAACCTACCAACTTTGCCCCTCGCATTGGAATTGCCTATGACCTGCGCGGAGATGCGAAGACTGTGATTCGCGCTAACTACGGGCTGTTTTATGATCGCGCTCCTGGGAATCTTGAGTCGCAGTCGACCAGCTTCAATTCGGCCAAAGTTCCCCTGGTCATTCTCGGGGGTGGCGCTCCTTGCAGCATAGCGAGCCCAAATGGCGCGGCGAGTCCTCTGAACTTGAACGCTACGAATGCGTTTCAGGGATCGCTGGGGAACCCGAACTGCCTTGGCGCGAGTGCGGCGGGGGTGAACTATCTCGCAAGCCAACAGCGGTTCGATCCGAACAACCCGAACTCTGTCTTCGTCAACCAGAACTTTCTGGCGACGGGATTTCCTCTGGCGATTCTTCCTTCGGGCTTGCCTGCAGACCTGTTCTACAAGACGCCTTATGTGCAGCAGATGTCGTTTGGAGTGGAGCAGGACCTGGGCCACGATACTTCGTTGAATGTTGCATTTACTTCGACCGGGGGCGGCACCTGAACCGTCCTATCAACGTGAATCCGGTGAATCCGCAGTTGCTGACGGCCAACTGGCGCAATGCGGTGAACGCGGTGAAGGCAGGAACGGCAGCACCTGGAACGGCCGGCCCGACTTCGAATCCGCTGACTGTGGGTACGGCGGCTGGGGTGAATCCCTGTGGAGTCGGCCCCACGGGTCCCTTTGTTACGCCAGCGCTCTTAAACTTCTTTCGCCCATCCGGGCTTAACACTTCGCTTGCGACGTTCCTTGCAAATCCGAACGTTGGTGGCGGGCAGTGCGTTGCCCTGGCCAGCGAGATCGCTGCGGCGGATGGACTTGGGGTTGGCATTCCTGTTCCGTTCGGCGACATGTCGCCCAATCTGACGACTGGAAGCTCGAGCTATAACGCTCTTAGCGTGAATTTGAGGAAGCGCCTGTCGACGAACTATGAGTTTCTGGTCAGCTACACATGGTCCCACGCGATCGACGACTCTACAGATGTGGTTTCGACTTCGGATGCACCGCAGAGCAACTTCGCGCCGAATGCGGAACGAAGCACTTCGACGTTTGACCAACGCCATCGCTTCGTACTCTCGGGGGTTTATAACACGGGTCATCTTGGAGGTTCGGGATTCTTTCCTGCGGCTTTCTCCGGCGTGACGGTGGCGCCGATCTTTGAGGTCTCCTCGGGGCGGCCGTTCAACATTCTGACGGGAACGGACACGAACTTTGACTTCGATCCGTTGACAGATCGGCCGAACGCGGTCGCTCGCGACAGCGGGACTACAAGCTGCGGCACGGCCCCGGTGCTTTCCAAGTACTCTCCGACTGGGGCGTTCAATCTGCCGTGCTATGCGGATGCGCCACCAGATGCAGGCCCCGCGAGCAGCTACTATGCAGGGAATCTTGGCCGCAATGTTGGGGTGAAACCGTACAACGTGTTTACGGATCTGCGACTAGCAAAGGCGTTCACGTTTTCGCACGAGATTGCGCTACAGGTGACGATGGATGTCTTCAACATCATCAACAAAAACAATACTCTGGATGTGAACCTGCTTTATACAGCGGCCGGTACGCCGACTGCGGCATCCGATCCGCGTCAGTTTCAGTTTGGAGCCCGTGTTTCTTTCTAGCTGAAACTGCAATTCTGCGGCTCCGTTCCGCCTTCACTCTTTCTCATCGGCAGTTCTGCAAGAGTGGCGCCAGGAGTCAGGCTGAAATTCGGAATCAGTTCACCTTCAGGTTTGCGTCGGCGTCCATCACGAGCGACTCGCCTTCGACCAGCAGGGAGTGGAGTTTCAGCGAGTCGAGCGAGAGAGCGTAGCCGGTGGTTTCGGTCGAGCGGCTGAGGAGCTGACGCATCAGCACCGCGGCATTGACCTTCATCTGCGCGGGGACTTTGTGACTCAGGAAGGGTGCAAGGATGAAGTTCAGCTCCTGGATTCACTGAGCTTTTGGATACGTGCGTCGCGAAATCCGATGCTCTCTTCTTCGGCTTCGGGGATCAGTGAGACGTCGGTGTCGGTGGTGAGCGAGACACCGAGGCAGGCGCCACGGACAGAGGTGCCGAGCTTCGATTTGGCGTGAACATGGACGACGATGCGGTCCTGGACGAAGGTGACGTGGGGCGATTCGGCGTAGACATAGCATGGCGAGTTGGCGTCGCCACGGATGTAGTAGCGGCCTTGCGGACCGTTGAACAACTGCGTCCGCAGTGTTCGTTCCAACGCCTGCGCCGAGACCTTCACCTCAATCGCCCGGGCGGGGTGAGATGCAGAGAAAAGAAGAGCAAAGAGAAGCAGGTAGAGCGGGATTCGGGGCATGTTGTTTAAAGCATAACGGCAGTTGCGATGGAGAGCTTGTCCATGTATCTTTGCGATCCCATCTTTCGGGATGGCTGGTAATCTGTGCTGACCATGAGTCGAAGATCTTCTCTATTCCTCGTCGTGCTTTTTGCGCTGCGATCTCGCAGCTTTCCAACGCTCAGGCCAGGCGCATGGTCTTGATCGATCAGGACGGCTCAGGCCCGGGCGGCTCCAACCAGATGGCGATGATGGTGCTTCTGCAGTCTCCGCAGGCCGAGGTGCTGGGCATCACCATGGTGAGCGGAAATGCGTGGGAGCCGGAGGAGGTGCAGCATACGCTGCGTATGCTCGAACTGATTCATCGAACGGATGTACCTGTTGTGCCGGGTGCGATTTTTCCGTTGGTCAGGACTGAGGAAGAGTCGAAGAAACAACAACAACTCCATGGGACGTTTCCCTGGTACGGGGCTTGGGGCGACCTCGCTTCGACGACGAGCCGACAACCTTATCATGGGCCGTACGTCGTGCCGAAGTTGGCGGAGGGCGAGCCTACGCTGAAGCCCCTGGCGGAGGATGCTGCGCACTTTCTTGTTCGGCAGGTCCATGCGCATCCACATCAGGTTACGATTTACGCCGCCGGGCCGCTCACTAATATTGCGCTTGCGATCACGATTGACCCGCACTTCGCCGAACTTACGCAGGGCATCGTGATCATGGGTGGCAGCCTGAGTCCGCAGACGGGCGATCCTGAGTTTGCTAACAATCCTCGACACGAGTTCAACTTCTGGTTTGATCCCGAGGCCGCGCACATTACACTTCGCGCCCACTGGCCGCGTATCGACCTGACGACGGTGGACATCTCGATTAAGACGGGCTTCACCAAAGCGATGCTGGATGAGATTGCTCGTTCGCCTAATCCCGGTGCGAAGTATCTGGCTGCATATACGGGCGAGTTCTATTACCTGTGGGACGAGCTTGCGGCCGCTGCGTGGCTTGATCCCGCAATCATCACCAACGAGGAAAAGCTATACGTTGATGTTGATTTGACTCGGGGGCCGTTCTATGGAGATACGTTGTCCTGGACTGCGGCCAACAAGCCTCAACTCGATGTGCAGTTGGTTCATGTACAGACCGACCTCGATTTGCCGCGATTCAACAAGCTCTTCGTCGAGCTGATGAAGGGGCCGCCTCAGAGTGGCACTCCGGTGAATTAACGAGAGGCGCTTCGGCGTTACCGGTGCCAGAGTCTGTATCCTGTAGGGATGGACTCGGTCCTGGATAGACGGGATATCTGGTCCACGGGAGGCTTGATGGAAAGGCGTGAATTCTTGACCGCATCTCTTGCAACTTCAGCGCTCGCACTCGCGAATCAGGGGTCGGCTCAGACCACATCCGGCAAACCGCGCGAATACTATGAGATTCGCAAGTATCACCTGCAGACCGGGCCGCAGATTAAGCTCACCGACAGTTACATATCGGAAGCGTTGATCCCAGCCTTGAATCGAATGGGCATTGCGCCTATCGGTGCTTTCCATCTGGACATTGGACCGGAGACACCGACGTTGTATCTTCTTCTGCCATGCTCGAAGCTGGAGACACTCGTCTCTGCTGAACTGCAACTTGTACACGATGAGCAGTTCATGAAGGCGGCAGAGCCCTTTTGGAATGCGCCAGCGACTGCACCCGCCTTTCAGCGCATCGAGAGCTCGCTTCATATTGCGTTTGAAGGTTGGCCGAAGTTGACTCCGCCCGCAGTAACGGCAGAGCACGGCAAGAGAATCTTTCAACTGCGCACCTACGAAAGCCCCAGCAGTCAGGACCATATTCGCAAGGTGGAGATGTTTCATCACGGGGAGTTCGACATCTTTCAACGTGCAGGATTCGGCCAGGTGTTCTACGGCGATACGCTTATCGGCCCCCGTATGCCGAACCTGACCTACATGCTTAGCTTCTCGGATCTGACGGATCTCAACCTCAAATGGGACAAGTTCCGCACCGATCCTGAGTGGACCAAGTTGAGGAGCTCGCCGCGTTACAACTTTGAGGAGATCGTGAGTAACATCTCAAATCTGATATTGAGCCCGACGGCTTACTCGCAGATATAACCTGCGACAACGATTCTCTTTCGTCAAGACGAGCGTAAGGAAAAGGAAATGATGGATATCAGTCAACTGACCGAACACTTTGGCCTGCCGGGTGTTCTCGCATTTCACGCAACGGAAGGTGGCCTTGTACGTGCCGACATTACGACGCCACACGCGACGGCGACAGTCTACCTGCAAGGTGCTCACCTGACAGCGTGGCAGCCTGCGGGCCATCAGCCTGCGATCTTTACCAGCCGCAAGACCGACTTCGCACCGGGGAAGGCAATTCGAGGCGGAGTACCGATTGCGTTTCCGTGGTTTGCGACGCGTCATGACGGAAAGACAGGACCTTCACATGGATTCGCACGGATTCAGGACTGGACACTCGCGTTTGCTGCGCTGGCTGGGGACGATCTGCACCTCACTTTTACGCTTGGGCCTAACGATCTCAGCCGCAGTCTTGGGTACGATCACTTCCGTCTTGCCTACCAGCTCACCGTCGGACGCACCCTGACGATGCAGCTGACAGTGGCTAACGATGCGGATACGCCCCTCGTCTTTGAGGAGGCGCTGCATACTTACTATGCTGTCGCGGATGTGCACGAGATCGCCATTACAGGTCTGGACGGAGTCAGCTATCTCGATAAAGTCGATGGTCTGAAAGAGAAGCTGCAGCATGGCGATATCACTGTGACGGGTCCGACCGATCGCGTCTACCTGGATACGACCGGCACCTGCAAGTTGAATGATCACGCCGGGAGGCGCCGCATTGCCGTCGCGAAGACTGGCTCCAACACTACTGTCGTGTGGAACCCCTGGGAGTCGGGAGCGGCAAAGCTGGCGGATATGGACCCGACGGAGTGGCATGAGTTTGTCGCGATTGAGACGGTCAACGCGGCGACCGATGCGATCACGCTCGCTCCAGGCGCTACGCACATCATGCAGGCTCGGGTTTCAGTAGAAGAGCTTAGTGCCTAGCGGACTTCGTTAGGCGGGAGTTGCGTGAGAGTTCGGAGTGGAGATTTTGCAGATCGGCCGCGGTGTCGATAGTCTCAGAGGGTGATGCTCATCCTTGCCTCTGCTTCTCCACGTCGTCACGAACTTCTCACGCAGGCAGGTCTTACGTTTAGTGCCGAGGCCGCAAATCTCAGCGAAGACCTGTTGCCGAATGAGGCTGCCGCAGCTTATGTTCAACGGCTTGCCGAAGAGAAGGCGCAAGCTGTGTGGAACGCTCATAGATTCACGGACGGATCTGAGGACCCCTTGGTTGTTCTTGGCGCGGATACGTGCGTCGTTGTGGATGGACACATTCTGGGCAAGCCTACGGACAGTGCCGATGCACGACGGATGCTGGAGCTGCTGAGCGGGCGCACGCACGCGGTGTTGACGGGCATCGCTGCGATCACGGCGAAAAAGACGGTGCGCGATCTCGACATTACCCATGTGACTTTCAACGTAATCACTGACGCGGAGATTGGAAGATACATCTCCAGCGGAGAGCCGCTCGATAAGGCCGGGGCCTACGCGATTCAAGGCTACGCAGCACGGTGGATACCGCGTATCGAGGGCTGCTACTTCAATGTTGTCGGACTGCCTATCGCTCGCACCATGGCGTTGCTTGCTCAGGCCGAATCGGATACGCCTGTTGTGGAGAAGGTCTAGGTCGACGACTTGCTGATGCCGGGGCTGCTCATTCGATGCTGGCGATCATCGCCGCGAGCAGAGCCGTTCGGGGCACCAGATGTTCGATGACGACAGACTCGTGGGCGGCGTGTGCGCCGTCACCTACCGCGCCCATCCCGTCGAGCGTTGGCACTCCGAGCGCACCGGTGAAGTTGCCGTCGGAGCCGCCGCCGGTAGATGCCTCCTCAAGGGCAAAGCCAATTTCGGCTGCGAGTGCCTGCGCCTTTTTGAAGAGCGCGATTGTTCCCGGTTTGCGTTCCATCGGGGGACGGTTGATGCCGCCGGTAATCGTGAGTTTGCAGTGGGGGTCTGAGACTTTGAGTTTGCGGAAAAGTCTGTCGACGTAGGCGGCGTCGCTGGCCTTCGCGATACGGACGTCGATCTCCGCTGAAGCGAGCGACGGGACGACATTGGACCGCGTTCCACCGGCAATCACACCACAATTTACCGTTAGTTTGCGCTGCAGATTTGTGAATCCGGAGATGGTTTGGACTAGTTTTGTGAGTTCCAGGATCGCCGAATGTCCGCGCTCGAAGTCGACCCCGCTATGCGCTCCGACTCCTGTAACCTCTACATTGTATTGACCTACGCCCTTTCGGGCAGTCTTATAAGCCAACCCCTGAGCCGGTTCAAGGACCAGGACGGCAGACGATTCTTTGGCCAGCTTCTCCGTTATCGGTCGCGAGATGCTGCTCCCGACCTCTTCGTCACTGTTCAGCAGAAGCGTTATTGGGCGAGCTAACTTCAACTGTTGCAATGTGTTGATAGCGGCGAGAGCCATTACTACACCGGCTTTCATATCTAGTACGCCCGGTCCGGAAAGCCGCCCCTTCGCCTTTCGCCACGGCATTGTCCTGAGTGTGCCGAGGGGCCAGACGGTGTCGAGATGGCCTAGAAGGAGGACAGGTCTTTGTCTGGAGCGCGACGGGCCGAAGTGGAGCTCCAGGACGTCGCCGAATTGGCGCCGTTTATGGCGTTTGGATCGGGCACCGATCGCTGCAGCCCACTGTTCGACAAGGTCGGCAGCTGCGTTAACTGCCTGCGGGTCTTCACTTGGAGATTCCTGCTGAACGAGATCTCGGAGGGTGTCTTCGATCCACCCGTCCTGGTTCTGGGTGGCGTTGAGGATCGTTTTGGCTTCCATGGACGGATGTTATAGCAAGCAAAAGGATTAGTGGATCGGCTTCTTGAGGAAAAAGTAGTCATCCTCGGAGCGAACTGTGGCTTATTTGCCACACCGGGAAGAGTTCTTTTCGCTGTAATGTCGGTGATGGTTCTTTCCGGAGACGCCTACTCGTGGCATTGGAAGCTCACTTTGAGCAGACAATTCGTTCGGAGATAGAGTTCAGCGGTATCGGCTTGCATAGCGGGGCGGCTGTGCTGATGCGATTGGTCCCGGCGCCGGCGGGGTCTGGTATCGTCTTTCGTCGCATAGACTTAGACAATTTTGAGATCGCTGCGATCGGGCGAAACGTTGCCAAGGTGAGCTATGCGACGAGCCTGATGCGGCAGAGCGTTTTGATTTCAACTACCGAACATTTGCTCTCTGCACTTATCGGCTATGGTGTGGATAACGTGATCGTCGAGGTGGATAATCTGGAGGTTCCGATCCTGGATGGAAGCTCTTTGCCTTACGTGCAAGCGTTTCATTCTGTGGGGCTTAAGCAACAGAGGAGGAAGCGGGAATATCTGAAGATTTTGAAGGAAGTTGAGGTTCGGGACGGATCGAAGTTTATTGGGGTCTATCCGGGGTCAGGCTATCGGATTCAATATACGATTGATTTCCCGCAACCTATTGGTTATGAGACGTTTAGGGGCGATCTTGCGACCGGGGACTATGTAAAATTAATTGCTCCGGCGCGTACCTTCGGATTTAAAGAAGATGAGGCTATGTTGCGGGATATGGGGCTGATTCGTGGGGTTTCGAACGAAAGCGCCATCATTCTTTCGCGGCGAGGTGTTGAAAATGGGCCACTTCGCTTCCATGATGAGTTTGTTCGGCACAAAGTGCTGGATTTGATTGGGGATTTGGCATTGGCGGGGCGTCGGATTCAGGGCCATGTGGTGGCTGAGCGGGCTGGACATGCGATGCATACCGCTCTTGTGCAACGACTTATGCGAGACAGGTCGGCGTGGGAGCTGGCGCATGGGTATGACGAGGTCGAGGAGCCGGTCAGGGTGATGGGCCAGCTGCAACCAGCCACGGTTTCGTGATTTTGTGGTCGAAACGCGTGGTTCGGTGATGGTGGATTGTGGTGACGATGTGGTGATTCGTGTGGCTGCTCAGTCGCGTCTTCGGGCGGTGCTGAGATGAAGGCTGTGGCGGCGATTGCGTTGGGGTCAAACCTCGACTCTGACTTTGGAAACCGCGAGGCGAACCTCGAACAGGCTGTCGGGTTGATTGGGGAGTTGGGCGAGGTGACCGCAGTCTCTTCGTTTCACGATACGGAGCCGGTGGGAGTTGTGGAGCAGCCGAGGTTTCTGAATGGGACGCTGCTGATCGAGACTGATCTGGAGCCGGTGGCTTTGCTGCGCGAGCTGTTGACGGTGGAGCGGGCGATGGGGCGGGACCGGGCTACAGCCGTGGCTAAGGGGCCTCGGGTGATCGATCTCGACCTGCTGCTTTACGCCAATCGGGAGTGGGGCGATGTGGTGATGGAGACAGAGGAACTGACGTTGCCGCATCCTTCGATGCAGGATCGCCGGTTTGTGCTTGAGCCGCTGAAGGAGATTGCGCCGGAGTGGGTGCATCCGGTGCTGGGGTTGACGGTGGAGGAGATGCTGGAGCGGGTGTAGGGCGCCGAAGTGGGCTGGGCTTGCTGCTGATTTTTGTTTCGCGTGACTATGGGTTAGCCATATCGTCTACCTGACAGGACGGGCACCCCAGTGGACAACTTGTTCAAAGATATTCGCTATGCGATGCGGCAGTTGGGTCGGGCACCGGGATTCACGGTTGCGGCGGTGCTTACGCTTGCTTTGGGGATCGGAGCCAATGCTGCGATCTTTAGCGCGGTGTATGCCCTGCTGCTGAAGTCGCTGCCATTTCAAAGTGCGGACCGCATTGTGGGGATCTATGAGGCGCACCCGCAGGTGGCGGCTGGAGCTGAGGTCACGTTTCCGGACTACCTGGACTGGCGACGGCAGCAGAAGAGTTTTGAGCAGGTGTCAGCCTACTCTACTGGCGCGCCGGAGACGTTGTCGCTCGCTGTTGATGGCCGGGCTGAGCAGGTGCGCAAGGTGCTGGCGTCGGGAAACTTCTTTTCGCTTCTGGGTGCGACGCCGCAGCTTGGTCGGACGTTTGTGGAGCAGGATGACAGCGTGGGGAACAACCATGTTGTGGTGCTGAGCGCGGAGGCGTGGCAGCGGTACTTTGGCCGCGACCCTGGTGTGCTTGGGCGTACGGTTGATTTGAATGGAGCGGCCTATACGGTGATTGGGGTGCTGGCGGCGGGCGCGGCGTTTCCTGGCGCAGGCGAGGTGTGGCTGCCGCTCTCGTTGCTGAGCAAGGAGGAGCAGGAGTCGCGGGTGTGGCATACGGTGAATGTGCTGGGGCGACTGCGGCCTGGGGTTTCGGTGGCGGAGGCGCGGGCGGATATGCAGACGGTGGCCGGAGGTTTGTCGCTGAGCTACCCGGCTACGAATGGATCGGTGGGTGTGGTGTTGCGGCCTTTGCGGGAGCAACTTGTGGGGGCGCTGCGTCCTGCGATGTTGAGCCTGATGGGCTCGGTGGTGCTGGTGTTGCTGATTGCGTGCGCGAATGTTGCGAACCTGCTGATGGTGAGAGCTGCGGCGGATCGTCGTCAGATTGCGATACGGCAGGCGCTTGGGGCGAGCGGGGGGCGGTTGTTTGGCCAGTCGTTGACGATGACGTTGATACTTTGTGTGCTCGGAGGCGGATTGGGCACGGCTTTTGCTGCGGTGACGCTGCCGTTGTTGCGGGTTGCTCTGTCGCATACCGCGGGGGTGACCATGGGTTGATTGAGTCGATCCGATTGAGTGTGCCGGTGCTGCTGGTGACGTTTGGCGTGTGTTCGTTGATGGCGCTTGTGTTTGGGTTGCTGCCGGTGATGAAGAGGCCGCGCGAGTTGGTGGAGGCTCTGCGACCGGGAGACCAAAGCAGCACAGGGAGGCGGGGTAAGAGCCTGCTGATGGGGGTTGAGATCGCCTTCGCGGTGGTGGTGCTGTTTCTTGGCGCGTTGCTGCTGCGCAGCTTTCAGAGGCTTGCGGCGGTCGATCCTGGATTTCGCACGGACCATATGCTTAGCTTCGAGGTGACGCTGCCGGAGCCGAGGTATCAGGATGAGACTCCGGAGACGAATCGTTTTTATGAACAGCTTCTGGAGAAGGTGGGGCATGTGCCCGGAGTTTTGTCGGTCGCGAGCACTACGCAGGTTCCGCTGAAAGATTCGCTTTCGATGTCGCGCTTCCTGATTGCGGGAGCGCCGCGGCCGGAGGTAGGGAAGTTTCCGTTTGCGCAGATACGTACTGTGAGTCCTGACTACTTCAAGACGATGGGGCTCGGGCTGCGACAGGGACGGCTGTTTGAGCAGAAGGACCTGGAGAAGGGTACAGCTTTGTTTGTGGTGAATCAGGCTTTCGTGGATCGGTATCTTGCCGGCAGAGACCCGGTGGAGACGACTCTTCTGCTGGGGGTGTTGAGTCCGCAGCCGGAGAAGTTTCCGATCTATGGCGTGGTGTCGAATGCGCGCGAGGTAGGCGTGAGTGCGGAGGCGGAACCGGTGATGTATATGCCGGGTTTTGGAACGCATGCGGTGGTGCTGGTGCGAACGCAGATCGCTCCGGAGAGTGTGGTGTCGGCAGTGCGTGCGGCGGTGCATGAGATCGATCCGACGCAGCCGATCTACCATGTGCAGACGATGGACGAGGTGTTGTCGGACACAGTGGCGCGGCAGAGGGTGACGGCGATTCTGCTGGATGTGTTTGCTCTGCTGGCGTTGATGTTGACCGGAGTGGGGATGTATGGCGTGCTGTCTTACTCGATTGGACAGCGCACGCGGGAGATCGGGGTTCGGATCGCGGTTGGGGCGACGCGTGGAGATGTTGTGCGTCTGGTGCTTGGTCAGCTCGCGTGGCCTGTTGTGTTTGGGCTGGTTGCTGGGGGAGTGGCGGCGTTTGCGATTGCGCGTGTAGTGCGTGGATTGCTGTTTGGAACCAGCAGCTTCGATCCGTTGTCGGTGGCCGCGACGGTTGCGGGAGTTGTTCTGATTGCGATGACGGCGGCGGTGATTCCGGCGCGTCGTGCGGCGTCGGTGGATCCGACGGAGGCTCTTCGGGCTGAGTGATCTGGGGTTCGGAGATGGGATTGGCGGGAGTAGATTTCCGCATATGCGTCTACGTGATGGCGAGGGCGCGGTACACTGACAGCATCGCAACGTATGGTTCTGCTGCGCGCGAATTTTTTGAATTGGAGCTTGATTATGTCTTTGACGATTTCGAGGAATGCTGGGTTCTGGAGCCGTTTCGAGGAGCGCGTTGCTCCGTTCAATTTGTTGCAGCACCCGTTTTATCAGGCGTGGTCGAAGGGTGAGCTGACGCGTGAGGATCTGCGGGAGTATGCGGCGGAGTACTGGCATCATGTGTCGGCGTTTCCGACTTATCTGAGTGCACTGCACTCGCGGTTGCCGGATGGGGAGATGCGGCGTGAGGTTCTGCGCAATCTGGCGGAGGAAGAGGGTGTGGATGCGGCTACGGCTCGTCCGCATAGCGATCTGTGGATGGATTTTGCTGCTGGAATGGGTGCGACTCGCGATGAGGTTGAGGGGCGCGCGGTGCAGCCGGAGATGGCGGCGCTGATGGCTACGTTCCGCGAGCTGATGCAGGAGGAGAAGGCTTCGGCTGCCATGGCGGCGTTGTATGCGTATGAGTCGAAGGTGCCTGCGATTGCGACGACGAAGGCTGAAGGGTTGGCGGAGCACTATGGGACAGAAGGTGCGGCGGCGCGTTATTTCACGCTGCATCAGACGGCTGATGTTGCGCATGCGAGTGTGTGGCGCGAATTGATCGACAAGCAGCTTGCGGGTGCGCCTGAGGAGGAAGAGGCGGTGCTGGCGGCTGGAGAGCGTGCGGCGAAGGCGCTTTGGGTTGCGCTGGATGGCGTGGAGCGGGAGCGTCTGGCGGTTAATTAAGGAAGTACCGATCTGCGATAAGGGCCACGCTCGAATGCGTGGCTCTTCTTGATTTAATAGCGATGGGCTTTGCAGCTAGTGGCGCGTGGGCGGAATGTAAAGGTTGAGAAAGACCCAGACGCTCATGTTTCCGAGATCGACCAGCATGTGAGAGAAGGTATTGGAACGCAGACTGCGTGTCTGACGGTAGGTTGCGCTCCATGCGATTCCCATGATCATGAGCGCGACAACCATCTGCCAGTTTCTACTTCCAACGGAAAAGACTCCCCATTGCAGAGGATGGGCTGCTGCAAAGAACAGCGTTGGGTACAGAAGTGCTGCCCAAGCAGGCCATCGCGCGGTTACTTCACCGAAGAGGCCGCGCCAGTAGGACTCTTCGATGAATGGGTTGATGAGGGCCAGAGCTATCCAGCAGACGATAAGAAGTGGGGAATGGAGCAGACTGAGGTGGAGGAGCAGGATGGGCCAGGGAATCAGGCCGATGAGGATGCCTGACGACCATGATCTCCATCCGGAGCTTCTTTTATAGGCCGCGAAGATGTTCGACAGACCATTGACGGAATAGAGAACGGCAATCATCCCGGACCAGTAGACCAGCTGCAATGGAACCCAGGCCCAGGCTCCTATGGAGGCGGAAAATACACGCGCCGTAAGGTGGCCTGCGGCGATGAGCAGGATCGGTGAAAGCAGCACGAAGCGGCGTTGCCTGGAGGAGAGAGCTGGTGGGTCCTGATCTCGTAGCGTCGAAGACTTTTCTATCACGCGAGTTTGGATTCGGGGGATTGAGTCATTACGGTCAGAAGCGCATGTACTGGCTGTGCTGTTGGTGGTGCCAGTGCGTGATCTGTTGGAGGGCCTGGGCGAGGGAGTTGACGACTACGTTGGGTTTGCCGCTGCCGAAGCGTTCGATGGATTGTTCGGCGGTCTGGTCGGGGTCGTTGGCGGAGTTCCAGAGGCCGACGACGATGCGGTTGGTGGGAAGATGAGAGCGGACGCGCTGGCAGATGGCTCGGGCTTGAGAGAAGGCGAAGGGCGGAAGCGCGGAGATGAAGACGACGGTGTCGGGCTCGGTGGCGAGGGAGTCGAGGATTTCGCTTGAGACGGAGGCGGCGGAGAGCAGGAGTGTTTGATGGGAGGCTCGCTCCATGAGCTGGACGAGCATGAGGGTGGTGAGCTCGTCGGCCTGGTCGCTGACGGAGATGCAGATGACGGCGAACTCTTTGTCGACGGCGCGTGGGAGGCGTGGGGTGGCGATCGGAGGGGCGTTCGCGGGTTCTTTCTGGTGGTAGTCGGTTAGTTCGGCGACGATTTCGCCGATGGTGAGGAAGAAGAAGTCGGAGCGCTTGTCGTCGAGGTTGCCCTGGTGGCGCTCCTGCTCGACGAGGGCGAGGGCGGGGATGAGGACGGAGTCGTAGAGCTCGACGAGTGGCTTGCCTTCGAGGAAGCGGTTGGCGACGGCGCGGGCTTCGCGCTGATCCATGGCGAGGAGTCGCTCGTAGAAGAGGGCTTCGGCGGAGAGCTCGGCGTCGGTGCCGAGGAGGGTGTGGAGGAAGGACATCTGCGGGACGTGTCGGCCCATGACGACGATGCAGACGGTGAGGGGGTGGAGAGGATGAGGCCGGGCCATCCCCAGAGGAGCGCCCAGAAGATGGCCATGGCGAGGAGCGCGAGGGAGGAGATGCCGGTGCGGGTGCTGTAGAGCCAGGGTTCGACGAAGTTGGTGGCGGTGAGCTCGAGCGCGAGGAAGAGGCAGAGGATGAGGATGGGCGGCCACCAGGTGGTGGAGATGGCGACGGAGACGATGAGGGGAAGGGCGAGGCTGGTGGCGGTTCCGACGTAGGGGACGATGCGGAGGATGCCGGCGAGGACTCCCCAGAGCGTTGCGTTAGGGACACCGATGAGATAGAGGCCGGAGCCGAAGAGGAAGCCATAGGCGGCGTTGACGGCTGTCTGGAAGAGGAGATATTGGCTGATGCGGGTGGCGGCCTCCTGCAGGGCCTGGGTCATGAGGTTGATGCGGCCCATGCCGGCGAGCAGGAGGATGCGGTGGCGGAGGTCCTCGCGCTTCATGAGGAGGTAGATGGTGAAGACGATGACGACACCGACGGTACCGATGGGGCGAAGGAAGCGCATGAGCAGCTCGGTGGTGGTCTGGAGCTGGGTGCGGTTGGGATCGATGACGCGGACGGGCTGGACCTGGACGGGGGTTGCGCCAGGGGCGATGAGGGGTGATGTCGCCGCTGATGTCTTCGACGGCGGTGAAGGCCTTTTCGAGGGACTGTTCGGCGGGAGAGTGGACGGTGGCCATCTTCTGCTGGATGTTGAGACGGTAGGCGGGTAGGGTGCGGGCTACGTTGAGCAGCTGGCTGGAGACGACGTAGCCGATGCTGAAGATGGTGAGGAAGGCCAGGATGCCGATGGTGGCGACGGCGAGGACGCGTGGGACTCGTCGGGCTTCGAGGCGGCTGACGGCTGGGGCGAGCAGGAAAGACAAGGTGAGCGCGAAGGTGAGGGGGATGAGGAGCTCGCGTGCGAAGTAGAGGATCAGGACGATGACGCCGAGCACGAGGAGAGGCTCAATCCTTGGGATCTCGGTAGTGCGAGCGCGGGACATGGGAGTTGTGAGACCTCGCGGGACCTGATGGATGCTCTGCGCTTATGCGGGCAAGAATACATCAAGCGTGCTGACGGGCGGGGGTTTATTGCGTCGAGCGTAGGCTAGAGTCTTGGTTGCAGATTTGGGTTGCAGATTTGTTGGAGGAGGATCGATGGACAAGACGCAGCTGGTGAGCGCGAAGGAACGCTATACCTTCGGACAGGAGCGGCGGAAGCAGATGAAGCGGCTGCACCATAAGACCTGGATGGCTAAGCAGCGGCGGGAGAGTCCACTGAAGCTGCTGGAGGTGTCGACGCGGGGACGGGTGCAATCGCTGGTGGCGCTGAAGAACGAGTTGATGGCGGCGTCGCCGTTTGGGTATTTTCGCGGGGCGGTGCCGGTGATGGCGTATGACCTGTCGCTGGTGGGTAATACGGGAATTTGCAACCAGCTTTGCGGCGACGCGCATGTGAGGAACCTGGGGGCGTTTGCGGCTCCGGATGGGCGGCTGGTGTTCGATATTAATGATTTCGACGAGACGATTGTTGCGCCGTTTGAGTGGGATGTGAAGCGGATGGCGACGAGCCTGGTGTTGGCGGGGCGTGCGGCGGGTGCGAAGAATCTGCATTGCAGGGAGGCCGCGACGGTGTTTCTGGAGCGGTACCGGACGATGATGCACTCGTTTGCGCGAATGACTGTGCTGGAGGTGGCGAAGTACCAGGTGCATCGGCTGGGAACTGTGTCGCCGGTGGCGGGGATTCTGCGGATGGCGGAGAGAGCTACGCCGATACACACGTTGCTGACGTTGACGGAGGTGGAGGGGCGTTCTTCGGTCTCGAAGAAGGGCGTCAGGACGGTGAAGGGTGCGGCGAAGAGTTCGGAGCCACCGCAGCAAGTGTTTCGGACGATTCCGCCAAACCTGAAGCGGGTGACGGGAGCGCATGCGGAGCAGGTGGTTGGATCGCTGGCGATGTATGCGGAGAGTCTGCAGCCGGAGCGGAGGCACTTTCTGGCGCAGTACCGGCCGATGGATGTGGCGTTCAAGGTGGTGGGTACCGGGTCTGTGGGGTTGCGGGACTACGTAGTGTTCATGGAGGGAAATGGAGCGAAAGATCCTCTGTTTTTGCAGATCAAGGAGGAGGTTGCTTCGGGATATGCGCCTTACGTTGCCGGGGCTCTGAAGGGAAGGAGAAAGCAGCACCAGGGACAGCGAGTGGTGAACGGAGAGCGTGCGATGCAGTTGCAGTCCGATCCGTTTCTGGGATGGACGACGATGGAGGGCAGGGATTACCTGGTGAGGCAGTTGAACGATCACAAGGCTTCGATTCAGTTGGAGGATCTGAAGGCCGCCGGATTGCTGGAGTATGCGGGGCTTTGCGGCGAGATGCTGGCGAGGGGGCATGCGCGGGCTGGGGATAGCGCGATGGTGGCGGGCTATGTGGGGACTTCGGCGCGGTTTGATGACGCAGTGGTTGCGTTTGCGGAGGCCTACGCGGATCAGACAGAGGTGGATTGGAAGCAGCTGGTGAAGTCGCTGAAGACGACAGGGAAGAAAGCTGTGAAGTAAAGAGTGTGTCAAACGAGACTTGTCTGCCGCGGCGTTATCTCTGCGTTGTTTTGAGCCGCTGCTCGAGGTCTGCAACGGATGAGATTTGGAAGGCGGGTTGAACCGTCTTGGCCAGGGATAGCGCCTTCTGATAGAAGGGCAGCGCGTCTTCCGGGCGGCCGTTTGCATCGAGCGCCTTCCCGAGCATGGTGTTCACCCGGGCAGAGTCAGGCGCGAGCGACTCTGCCTGTTGCGCTTCTGTGAGTGCTGCCGGCGTGTTTTTCCTGGAGGAGGAGGCCGGCTTTTTGAACGTGGCTAAGGGCGGCCGCAAGAGGGATGTCAAAGTGGCCGTCATAGACGAAGACGCCGTAGTCGATGGTGGCTGTTGGCTTGAGCGATTTGAATTGCTCGTACGGATTGAGAGCGCCGGGGCCGAACTCGAAGCCGGACAGGACGCCGGCGCTCATGAGCACGGGGCCGTCGATGGATGCAGGAACGTCGTGGGGTGAGTCGAAGTACAACGAGTCTGCGGTGATGAGCGGCTTGCAGGGGATACCGTAGTAGCTGTATTCGGCCACACCTTCGCCGAAGTAAGCGAACCAGCAGTTCTTGATTCCGCGCTGGTCCAGATAGAGCTTGACGGACTTCATCTGCTGGCCCCAGTCGGAGCTGGAGTCGCTTAGATATTTGTGAACGTTCCTGGGTCCTCCAAATGCTTCATTTGCGTAAGAGACGTAGGCCGGAAAGGTGGACAGCACCGACACTGCCTGAAAGAGCAAGAGCAGAGCGATTGCGTACAGCCAACGCCGGTTTTTCTGGATGAGGGGCCAGGTCGCTCCTGCAATAGCAACCGATAGGAAGATGTAGATGGGAAGAACATGACGGACTCCGATGTTCATGCCACCTGCCATGGCGAAGATCATGTAGATCCCGGCTGGGATCGCCATGTATAGGATCTCGCGCCAGCGTGTGATGCGGCAGGTTAACCCTGCCCACACCGTTATGCCCAGAAGGATCAAAAAGGTCAGGGTTGATTTGATCAGCATGGCTATGGGGAAGTAGAACCAAACCGGATGAGGGTAGATCGTGCCCAGCAGATAGCTGTGAAATGCCTTCGACTGGAAGAGAACATGAGCGAAGCCGTAGAGATACGACTCTGGTAGGAGATGCCATTTGGCGAAGACGCCTAAAACTTCGGCGAAGAGGGTGCCTGGAACTCTTTGCAGCTGTACTGTCATGGCGGGGTTGAGCTGCAAGCCTCCTTCGCGTGCAGCGTAGCGAAAGCCGTAGGAAGACCAGAGGACTGCTATCGAGAGGAGGCCGATGATCAGGAGGGCGACGGCGAGGCGCGAGGCGTATCTTGCGAATGGGATTGGTGGTTGGATCTTTGAGAGCTTGTGACGCGAGAGAAGTTCGAGCCCTGCAAGTAGCAGGAGCATTGGGAAGAGCAGGACTGCGCTGTGTTTTGTGGCGAGAGCGAGACCGAGGACTACGCCGACGGTGACGAGTCTCCAGGCGGTCGGAGATTTTATGCACCGGTAGAAGGCGTAGATTGCCCAGAGCATGAAGCAGGCTTGTCCCGCGTCGGTGGTCATGAGAGCGGAGTGACCAAGCAACGTGGGGTCGAAGGAGATCAGGGCTAGCGCTACGAACCCAGCGCCTGTTCCGAACATCTCCTGCGTGGCCAAAAATACCAGCACGGCTAAGAGAAGCGTAAGGATCGAAGCCGCCATTCGGACGCGGAAGAGGATTGTGTTTGCGTCGTTCTGGAAGAGAAAGTTTCTTCCTCCGATGACCTCCTGCAACCTGTAGGGGCGGTCGAGCAGAGGGGGCATCTTGAGGGTCATCCCCTGGAGCGGAAGTGTGGCAAGAAATTTGACCAGAGGAGGATGCTCGGGATTGAGTCCGAAGTCGCCGTTCCATTGCATGTATGCGGCGTAGGTGTGATCGGCTTCATCCCACGTACAGGAGTTGGCGCGCGCCATGAGGGTGAGTTGGAGGGCGATGATGGCGAGGAAAAAAGCTACGCCTGCGATGACGAGAGGGCGACTGGATTTCATTTCGGGTTGGATGTTCAGAGTATTAACCACTTTATGCATCGCGAGCATTTGGACGCCTGAAACTGGCGGAGGGCGAGTTGTAGAGAGCTGATTTAGACGGCGGGCTGGGAGTGGCGCGTAGCGTATTGGGCCAGGATGAGACCGATGAGAAGCATGGAGGCGGCGACGTAGAAGGGTGCGCCGGGGGTGCGGACGATGGCGTTGGCTCCGATGGATTGGCTGAAGATGTAGGTGAAGAAGCCGGGGCCGACGAGGCCGGCGATTCCGCGCAGGCTGTTGATGGCGCCCTGTAACTGGCCCTGTTCGGAGGGGCTGGTCTTGCGGGAGAGGAGGCTCTGCGCGGAGGGCCAGGTGAAGGACATCAGGTTGAGTAACGGGATGCCGAGCCAGAAGATGAGGCCGGTCTTGGAGAGGCCGAACATGGAGTAGCCGATGGCTCCGCCGATGAGGCCGAGGGTGATGGCGCCGCGCTCGCCTATTTTTGCTACGACGGGCTTGACGAACAGCGCGCCATAGATTGCGGTGAAGATACCGACGGTGGCGAGGGAGAGGCCGACGGTGCGGTTGGTCCAGTGATAGCGGTAGTCGGCGTAGATGACGTAGACGTTCATCAGAACCTGTTGCGCGATGTAACCAAGGAGCAGGACGCCGGAGATGGCGAGCATGCCGCCGCGTTTGAGGAGGTTGAGGGAGCCGACGGGGTTGGCGCGTGCCCAGGAGAAGCGGCTGCGGTTTTCTTTGGACAGAGATTCGGGGAGGACGAAGAGGCCGTAGAGTCCGTTGATGAGGCTGAGGAGGCCTGCGACCCAGAAGGGCAGGCGCGGGTTGATGTTGCCGAGGAGTCCGCCCACTGCGGGGCCGAGGACGAAGCCGATGCCGAAGGCGGCGTTCAACATGCCGAAGGCTGCGGCGCGGCGCTCGCGTGGGGTGACGTCGGCCATGTAGGCCATGGCGGTGGGGATGCTGGAGGCGGTGAGGCCAGAGATGACGCGGCCGACGAAGAGCCAGCCGAGTGCGGGGGCCCAGGCCATGAGCATGTAGTCGAAGCCCAGGCCGAAGTTGGAGAGGAGAACGACGGGTCGGCGGCCGAAGCGGTCGGAGAGTGAGCCGAGGATGGGCGAGAAGAAGAACTGCATCACGGCGAAGACGGTTCCGAAGAGGCCGAGCATGCGGGCGGCTGAGGAGGTGTCGCCGTGGAGAAAGCCTTCGATGAGGCGGGGGAGGACGGGAGCGATCATGCCGAGGGCGAGCATGTCGAGGGTGACGGTGAAGAAGATGAAGGCGGCGGCGGCGCGGCGGCCGGGGGTGGATGCGGCGTGAGGGGCAGGTCGGCAGTGATGTCGGGGGAGACGAGTTCGGGCTCGGTCATCATTGGATCCGGAGCCACGGGATCGGGCGTTGTGATTGGTTGCGGCGAGTTTTGTGGTGATTCTGCCATGCGATTGATGGCAGTCTACGTGAGTTTTGTGGCTCCTTCTTGGATATTTCGGCGATATTGTGTGGCGTGCGAAAACCTGCTGCGCGGCGATCGCGTCTGACGGGAAGTGCCGGAATTTACTGAGTCTTGTCGGGAGCGTGCTTTACTGGGTGCTGACGGAACGATGATTTCTGCTGATGAGATAAGGATCGAGGATTAATGCGGTTAGTTGTCAGGGTGACGGTGCTGGTGTGCCTGCTGTTGGGCGTGGGTTTGCACGCTCAAAGTTCGAGTACGGCGAAGCAAATTGTCGACACGATGCTGACCCATGAGAATGATCCGGCAGAGCATGGCAATCGATACATGTATGTGTCGGAGGAGCGGTCGGAGCGTACGGGTGGGCATCTGTGGCGGGAGCGCGTGGTGGAGACGTCGCTGGGCAAAGTGAGGCTGCTGCTGACAGAGGACGGCAAACCGCTGAGTGCCGAGCGTGCGGCGGCGGAGAGAGAACGGCTCGCGCAGATTGTCGCGCATCCCGAGGTTTTTCAAAGACGGGAGCAGGCGACGAAGAGTGACGAAGAGCACGCGGAACAGATGTTGGCGCTGCTGAGGAAGGCATTTCTTTTTGAAGATCCGCGCTTGGAAGGGAGCGATCTGCAGATTGGGTTTCGACCTGATCCTGGGTATAAGACACAGTCTCTGGAGGAGCGGGTGCTGCATGCGATGTGGGGTACGGTCGTGGTGGATCAGCGAACGATGCAGTTACACCGGATCGAAGGAAAGATGCCTGCAGATGTGAGTCTGGGGTATGGCCTGCTGGGTACGGTGCACGCAGGCAGCAGCTTTAGTACGACGCATGAGATGGAGCCGGGCGGCGATTGGAAGGACGCAACGGTTAATACGGCGATCGAGGGGAAGGCGCTGCTGTTCAAAGAAATCAGCAGGAATGAGCATCTGGTTCACAGCGAGTTTAGACAGCTGTCAGCGGATATCAGCGTTGCGCAGGCGGTTGAGATGCTGGAGCGGTAGGTTCTGCCGGACGGGCCTCCTGCGCGGAGTGCGGTCACTTCGTGACTTGTGTACCGCTTCGCCTGGTCCTCCCGTTGGTCGGGATGATGATCCCGCTCAGGCTGCGGCTACGCGCTGGATGAGGTTGTTTTGCTCTCTTTGGGATTCGGCGCCGATGGTGAAGGCGTCGAGGACTCCGGTGCCCAGTGCGTAGCGGATGGCTTCGGCTGGTTTGTCGCGGAGATCTCCCTGGCCGAGGATCTTCATGCCGACGATTCCCTTCCCTTGCGCGCGCATTTGTTTGATGACGCTGATCACGGTGGCGGGGTCGGCGTCCATGTGGGAGCCGATGGGGTTGAGGCGGACGAGATCGACTTCGACCCAGGGGAGGCGGCTGCGGCTTTCAGCGCGGGCAGGCTGTGGCAGGAGACGCCGTGGGCGCGGATGATGCCCTTCTGCTTGGCTTCGGAGAGGACGTCCATGACGCCTCGGTAGCGCGTGGTCCAGTCGGCTTCGGTGACGCAGTGGACGAGGACGATGTCGATGTAGTCGACGCCTAGCTCTTTGCGGTAGCGATCGAGGTCTGCGCGGACGCCGGCGGCGTCGCGGGTGTCGGTTTTGGTGAGGACGGTGACCTTGTCGCGGGGGATGTGCTTGAGGGCTTCGGCGACGTAGGGATGGCTGCCGTAGGAGTCGGCAGAGTCGAAGAAGCGGAGGCCGTTGTCGTTGTAGCCGTCGAGCAGGAGTCTGGTGAGTGGGGAGGTGCCCAGGCGGGTCTGATTGGAGGAGCCGCCGAAGCCGATGGTGCCGGTTCCCATGGCGAGGCGACTGGTGCGGATGCCGGTTTTGCCGAGGACAACCTCGTCTTGTGCGTGAAATTTCTGTGGGAGGGGATCTGGTTCGAGAAGGGCCGCACGCGCGATGGCGGACCGGGTAAGAAGGGTGGCGGCGAAGGTGCGGGTCGAGCGGCGAAGGAAGTCTCTCCTTAGCATGGCGCGATCTCCTTGGGGGTAGATTACGCCGATTCGCGTGTGGGGGAAAGGCTGTGTGCTGCCGCACGGGCCCACTGCGCGTGGGGCGGGCGTTTGCACGCCTTTTTAGAGCTTCGCGTGGCCCTCCCGTTGGTCGGGGTTTGCGACCAACGGGAGCACGAGCGGAGCGGTATACAAGTCACGAAGTGACCGCTTCCCGCGTAGGGAGCCCGTCCGGCAGGACAAGAATCACGCGATGACTTCGAAGGGACGCATCATGTCGTTGGCTTCATGCTCAAGGATGTGGCAGTGGTAGAGGTATTTGCCGGGGTAGCCTTCGAAGCGGATGATGACGCGGGTGACCTGTCCGGCCGGGCACTGGATGGTGTCCTTCCAGCCCATCTCGTTGGGGGCGGGAGGCTCGACGGGGCCGCGGAAGCGTAGTTTTTTGCTGGTCATCAGTTCGAACTGATCGAAGGTGCGACGGTCGAGTATCTGGAAGCGCACAAGGTGGATGTGCATGGGATGGGTGTCTTCGGTCTGGTTGACGAACTCCCAGATCTCGGTGGTGTTGAGTTTGGGAAACTCGGTGGTGGGGTCGTGCCAGTGCTTGTTGTTGATGAGCATGACCATGGGGTTCTGGAGGCGGTCCTGATACTCGTTGAGGGTGATGGTGCGGGTGAGAGTGGCGGAGGACTCGGGGGTCCGGGGGAGAGTGCGAAGGGTTTTGGGGATGGAGTGAAGAGGCGTGGAGGAGGATTGATTGGCGACGCGGAACTGGAGAATGTCGAAGGCTCCGGTGCGGAGATGGATGGTCTGGCCGGCGAGGTGGGTGAAGTCGATGAGGAGATCGGCGCGTTCGGCGGGGGCGAGGGCGAAAAACTTTTGCTCTACCGGTGTGGCGAGGAGGCCCTGGTCGCTGCCGATCTGGATCATGGGTTGGTGGTTATCGAGGGCGAGGCCGAAGAAGCGGCTGTTGGAACAGTTGAGGACGCGAAAACGGTAGAGGCGGGGCTCGACGTTGAAGAAGGGGCGAAGCTTGCCGTTGATAAGGATGCCGTCGGCGGTGAACTCGGGGATCCAGGGATGATCGGGGTCACCGGAGGTGGCGTAGAAGAGCTGGCCGTCGGTGGTGAAGTTGCGGTCGCACAGGAGGAGGGGGATTTCATAGGGACCGGAGGGAGGTTGAGGGCGTCCTCGGCCTGGTCGCGAATGAGGAAGAGACCGGTGAGGCCGGCGTAGGTGTTGAGGCGATTGAGACCCATGGCGTGGTCGTGGTACCAGAGGGTGGCGGACTCCTGCTGGAGGGGGTAGTGGCAGGTTTTGGATTGGCCGGAGGGGAACCAGTCGGTAGGGTAGCCGTCGTACTGGGTGGGGACTTTGGCTCCGTGGACATGGGCGACGGTGCGGACTTCGGGGAGGTCGCGTCCGCTGCCGTGGAGGCTGAAGTCGACGGGGAGGAAGTGTTTGGAGGGGAGATTATTGACCCAGGTGATCTCGACGGGCTGGTTGGAGCGGGCTTCGATGACGGGGCCGAGCGGGGTGGGTCCATAGCTCCACATGCGGGTGGGGGGACGTCGCGGTGGACTTTGGCCTGGATCTCGCGCATGGTGATGCGGAGCTTGCGGGGGAGGGGGTGCCCAAGGGGGTGTCAGGGACGGGGAGGGGGTCGACGAAGGGGGAAGCTCTAGGACGTGGAGCATGGGGTGTTTCGAGTCGGGAGCGTTGGGGGCTATGCGCGCGGGCATTGTGGATTGCATGTGCTCCATTTGGGCCAGGAGTCGAGGGGCGGTGCTGGGGCCGAGGAGGCTGAGGGCGGCGGTCTGCTGGAGGAAGCGGCGGCGGGAGGATAGCGGATGGGTCGGATCAGACAACGGGTGGGTTCTCCGGGGCAAAATAAAGCACGCACTCCGTGGGGAGTGCGTGCTGTTGAGCGTAACGGGTGAATGTGACGGTTTCGTGAAAGCGGCGGTTAGTTGCCGCTGGTGACCTTGCCGGTGGTGGGGTCCAGCACGACCACGTTGGGGTTCGGCACGACGGTGCTGGTGAAGTTGAACATACCGGTGAGGGCACCGGCTGAGGCATCGAAAGATCCGCCGCCGATGCGCTGGCTGGACAGGAAGATATCCTCGATGAAGCGGGGAATGGAGGCCTGGTCGGTGGGGGTGTTGTCGACGTAGTTCTTCTTCGCCCAGGGTGAGATGACCAGAAACGGCATGCGGGGGCCGTGTCCGCAGCGTCCCTGTACAGGAGCGCCGTTGGAGTTTGGACCGGGGAGCGAGGCAGCCGCGGCACCGGTGCAGATGGCCGCGTCGGCAGCGCTGGCGGAGCCGTTGACGATGTCGGTCAGGTGATCGTACCAGCCGTCGGAGTCATCGTAGGCGATGATGATGGCGGTGGAGGACCAGAAGGGCGACTTCTCGATGGCGTTGATGGTGTTGACGATGAAGGTCTGCTCGTCGAGTGGGTCGGAGTAGCCGGCGTGAGCGTCCTGGTAGCCGGGGGCTTTGAGGAAGCTGACTGCCGGCATGTTGCCGGCGGCGAGAGCGTCGGTAAAGTCGTGCATGTCGTACTGGTGGTTGGCCTGGTCGGTAGTTCCGATGGCTGCGGTAGGACGCAGGTGGTTCAGGTTGGCCGTGCTGGCATAGTACTGGAAGGGCTGGTGGTGCGGGATGTAGTCGAGTTTCGTCGGGTGGGTGGGGATGTTGACTGCGCCGGTGCTGCGGGTGCATCCGGTGGTTCCGTTCTTGTTGGTAACGGTGAGGTCGAAGCCTCCTTCAAAGAATCCCCAGGTAATCTTGGCTGCGTTGAGGAGATCGCCGATGTTCTTGCCGGACATGCTGAAGTTGGCGCTGTTGGTGGTGCAGATGTCTCCGGTGGGATCGGCGTCGTTGATGTCGGTAAAGCCGCCGTTGCCATCAGCAACGATATCGGAGGCGGTGCCCGCGGTTTGATTGATGACGCCGTTGGTCTGGCCGGAGGCGAGGTTGATGGCGCCCGGAGTGGAGGGGCCGAAGGTGGTGCCGAACGAGTGGTCGTTCATGGCGTAGTGCTGCGCGTAGTTCCACAGAGCGGTGACGGTGTTGCCGTCGTAGTAGCCCATGGTGAGTGCGGTGGTGTTAGCTTGGGGAGGGGCGTTGGTGACCGCAGCCAGGTTAGGTAAGTTCGGGACGCCGGCGCTGCTGTCCGGCGTGCCGACCGAGATCGGGAACAGGTCCATCTTGCCGTTGTCAAAGGCGAGCTGCTCGGGATTGTAGTTGTGGTCCTGATCCGCTGTGGCCGCCTGCGCAGGAGCAAGACGGAAGGGATTCGATGGGTTCGAGTTCATCGCGGCGACGTTGTTGGCGCTGCTCAGGTTCGGGTTCGCGGTGAGCAGGGATGGGGTGCTGATGTAGTTGGCGGTATTGGTTGGGGTGGCCGGGAGGGTAAAGGTGCCGGCTAGGGTGGCGGCGGCTACGGAGGCGGCGGTCGCAGCAGTGAAGGGCGTCTCACCGGCGAGGTTCGCGGCCTGAGGGTAGGTGCCGAAGTAGTGATCGAAGGAGATGTTTTCGCCGAAGATGACGACGACTTGCTTGATGACCGCCGGGGCTGTGGTCGGAGTAGGCGGCGGGGTGGTGTTGGCGTTGCCGTTGCCCGGAGGCGTGCTGACCGTGCCCTGGCCGCAGCCGCTGAGAATAAGGGTCGTGGACAACGAGAGGGCGAGAAGTTTCCGAATCATTTTTTGAGGCCTCAAAAGTTGGTAGAGATGCGATGCTCCTTATTGTTAGGTCTGAAAGTGACTGGATTTGTGAATTGAAGTTGAATGCCAGATGAATTAATGGAGTGTGACTGCTCCAAACGGGCTGTCCGTGCATCGTTGAGGCCGCAGTGGGTGGGCCTCTTACAATTGGAGTAATGGGATTTTCATTTGAGGTGGATCGGACTGCAGAGGGTGGCGGGCGGAGGGGACGGCTGAGGCTGCCGCATGGGGTGGTGGAGACTCCGGTGTTTATGCCGGTGGGGACGGCGGCGAGTGTGAAGGCGGTGCCGCAGAGTCTGTTGGAGGAGGTGGGCGCTGGTGGGAAGGGGCGCAGATCATCCTGGCGAATACGTACCATCTGTATCTGCGGCCGGGGCATGAACTGGTGCGGCGGATGGGCGGGGTGCATCGGTTTATGAGCTGGGAGCGGCCGATGTTGACGGACTCGGGCGGGTTCCAGGTGTTTAGCCTGAGTAAGTTGCGGAGGATTTCGCCGGAGGGGTGGAGTTTCGGTCGCACCTGGATGGGAGCAAGCATTTTTCTCTCCGGAGCACTCGATGGATGTGCAGATTGCGCTGGGGGCGGATATTGCGATGGTCTTCGACGAGTGCGTGGAGACGCCGGCGACGTGGGAGAGGACGCGGGAGTCGATGGGGCTGACTCATGCGTGGGCGCAGCGGTCGAAGGATCACTTTGAGTTACATAAGGATCGGGTGCCTTGGTTTTCTGAAAGACAAGGCAAGACGCAGAGTCTGTTCGGGATTGTGCAGGGTGGGATGTACGCGGATTTGAGGGAGGAGAGTGCGAAGCGGCTGGTGGAGATGGATCTGCCGGGGTATGCGATTGGGGGGCTGGCAGTGGGGGAGCCGAGGGAGGTGACGCGGGAGATGATCGCTCGGACGCTTGAGCATCTGCCGAAGGACAAGCCGCGGTATGTGATGGGGTTGGGTATCCGGATGAGATTGAAGAGTATGCGCGGATGGGCGTGGACATGATGGACTGCGTGCTGCCTACGCGGGCGGGGCGGCATGGGCTACTGTTTACGTCGGAGGGCAGGCTGAATATTAAGAAGAAGGAGTACGCGGAGAATCAGGGGCCGATCGATGCTGCGTGCGGGTGCATGGTGTGCCGGCGGTATACGCGGGCTTATCTGCGGCATCTGTTTGCTTCGGGCGAGCCGTTGAGTGCGGTGCTGAACAGTTTGCACAATATCGCGTTTTATCTGGATACGATGGAGCGGGTGCGTGGGGATCTGGCTGGGGCTAGTTGAGGTTGTTTTGGACGTAGATTCGGTAGCCCAGGGGCTTCGAGGGACTGCTGCCTGCGTTGACCATGTGTGGGGGAATTCGTTCTGCGTCGAGGTGGTAGTTGGCTTTTAGGTAGTCGTTGAACTGGGGCCAGCGGCTCATCTTTTGATAGGCGTAGCCGGGGCGCTGGGTGGCTGGGTCGCAGTCGTTGCTGGAGATGACGAAGACGGTGGGGGGATTTTTCATGATTGCCTGCCAGAAGGCTTCGCGGGATCGATCTCGTTCGGCGCCGGGTTGGTTGGAGAGCATGTAGCAGTCGTAGAGGAAGCCCGTGGCCTGGACGAGCCGCATGTTGTAGAGGGTGGGGATGCAGCCGTCGGCCATGTCGAGGCACTGGACGCGGGTGTCTAGTTTTTCGCCTCCGAGGCGGTTGAGGTCTGCGCGGAGCATGGTGTCGGACTCCTGATTGCGCCAGTCCTGCCAGAGTGCGTGCGCGGTGGAACCACCTGCGACGAAGACTACGCCGACTACGATTCCCGCTATGGAAAGGCCAGGTAGGAGCTTGTTGTTTGTGATGAAACGGAGTCGCCAGTGGGCTGCGTTCGTTTCGAGGGTCGTGGTGAAGTCGATGCCAATGAGGAGGAGGAGAAAGGCTTCGGAGGGGTAGCGATGATAGGGGAAGCCCTTTCTTTGGAGATAGAACGAGGCTAGTCCAAAGAGAACGGCGACGAGAAGGGCGGCGCGCTCCCAGGTGATCCAGTCTTTTTTGAGGATGACGATGGGAAGCCACAGCAGCACGACGGGGAGCATGACGGAGGAGATGCTGTGGAGGATGAGATGAGGGTAAGAACGGGGGCCCAGCAGGAGGAAGTAGGGGAGGAGTTGGGTGAGGGTTCTGAGGAAGTCGGCGGTGATGTGCTGGTGTTGGAGCCAAGCGAAGATCAGCAGGATGGGCGTCAGCATTCCGAGAAGCCCGGCGATGAGGTGCGAGGCGAAGGGTTGTTGTCTGCGTCGCAGGGTGATAGCTGCCAGAATCAGAACAGCTGGGGCGAGGAAGAGGACCGAGGGTTTAATTGTGGCCGCGACGCCGCAGAAGAATCCGAAGAGGGCGGTCATCGAGGGTATGGTGTTTCGGGGTGGGTCGGTTGCGGGATGCGTTCTGAGTCCGGTGAAGAGGAAGGCGTAACCGATGAGCAGGCAGACGGTCATGGTCAGGTCGCGCTGACCTAGTTCGACGAGGCCGTCGCGGCCGTGGATGAGGGCGAAGAGGGATGCTGCGAAGAGTGCGGCGAAACGGCTGTAGGGTTTGCAGATGACGAACATGGCGATTCCAGAGACGACCAGGAGTGTGAGGTCGAAGAGTCGCCAGGTGAGCGAGTTGACGCCGAAGAGGTGCATGACGGCGCCTTCGATCAGGAGCGTCGTCGGCATATTGGGATCGACGATGTCGCGATAGGGAGCCATGCCGCGATCCATGAGGAAGACGACGTAATGCATGAGGGCGGCGTCGCCCATGAGAGGCCAGTGCCAGGTGCGGAGGACGAAGAGAAGGAGGCATGCCACGAGGAACACGGAGGAGAGTGTCCGGGTGATGGCGTAAGACCTATCCGACATGTCTTCTGTGCTCCCGTTTCTTTCCGTGACTTTATTAGATCATTGCGCCCTGCGCGGGCGGCGGTCACTTCGTGACTTGTATACCGGCTTCGCCTTGAGCCTCCCGTTGGTCGGCGCAAAGATCTTTGCTCGCGGCCAAAGGCCACATCTCCCTTTATCGGAATCAGGCGAGGCGCAGGGAGTCGTGGTTTTGCTTGAGCTCGAGGCAGAGTGCCTCGACGACGAGATTGTGGTCTTCGCGTTGCGGCAGGCCGGAGACGGTGACACAGCCGATGATGCCTGCGCCGGTGACGTGGAGGGGAAGCTGCCTCCGTGGGCGGCGTAGTCGGCGTCGGGGAGACTGTAGCGCTCGCTGAAGGTGCGGTTGCTCTGCTCGAGTGCGAGGCCGATGGCGTAGGAACTGCGATGGAAGCGGGCCACTACGTTCGATTTGCGCTCTACCCAGCGGGGGTTGTCCGGAGTGGTGCCGGCGAGGGCGGTGTAGAAGAGCGGCTGATGAGGCTGGCCGAAGCGACGGATGTCGATGACGAGGGATTGGTTGCGGGAGACGGCCAGTTGACGCAGGCTCTGGCCGAGGCGCCAGGCGGTGTCGTAGTCGAAGGCGGAGAAGCGGAGTTCGGCCTCCTGGCGAGCGATGGCGGCGAGGTCTTCAGGGATGGGCATGAGCGGTGCTTCCTTCCTGCGTGCATACGGTTGCGGATCGATTAGTCCAAACGACACGTTGCAGACAGTTTATGAGATAGGCGGTCAGCACTCGACTGGCGGCGAAGGTTTACGCTGGGTTTGCGGCGATGGGCGTAGAGTGTTGAGAGCTTTTTGCGAGGAGATCGCGGATGACGGGACAGGATTATCGTCGGATCGCGTTGAGTTTGCCGGGAGCTTCGGAGGGGTCCCACCAAGGGCATCCTGACTTCCGGGTGGGAGGGAAGATCTTTTGTACTCTTGCGTTTGAGAAGGAGGGCTATGGCGTCTTGAAGCTGAGCCTGGAGGAGCAGGCTGGCCTGGTAGGGGATGCCCCGGAGGTGTTTTCTGCTGTCCCAGGAGGATGGGGCCGCATGGGAATGACCCGGGTACGACTGGACGCGGTGAGCGCGGATGTGCTTGAAGGGGCTGTGAAGATGGCCTGGAAGCGACGTTTGGCGAAGTGAGAGCCGAGGCGCTCGCCTTGACAGTGAGGGGCGGTTACGCGATGCTTAGGGGCTAGGCACACTTTTTGCACAATGAGCGAAGTTGCGTGCAGTTGGGCGCGCTTGCGTGTGTTTTCGGTTTTGGTTGCCGCTAAGAATAATTGCGTGGTTGAACGGAGTTTTGATTGATGTTTGCGATGTGGTTGCAGAGTGCGATGGGCGGACTGGGCAATCTTGGCAGTCTTGCACTGCCGATCCTGTTCTTTGTGGTGCTTTACTTTTTGATGATCGCGCCGAACCAGAGGAAGCAGAAAAAGTGGCAGGAGATGCTGGGACAGTTGAAGACCGGCGATAGAGTCACTACCAATGGCGGTATTCGCGGGACGGTTCTTACCGTGAAGGACGATCTTGTTGTCCTGCGGGTTCAGCCGGACGGCGTGAAGCTTGAGTTCGTCAAGAGCGCGATTGCCGCGGTGACGACGGACGAACAGGCAGCCTGAACGAACACTTCAAAATAAGCTGTAGCAGATATTAGATGTAGGCACGTTGAGATTGAACCGTTAACAACGGACGAGGAAGAAACAAGGATAGCGGCGGCGGGACCGAAGCAGGGCACTGCGGCTGCACCCTTCAATAAAGATCATGGGCAAGAATCTGGCCGGGAAATCGGCATTCATCGTTGCGGTACTGGTGATCTTCTGCTTCGGCATCGTGGGCATTCCACATGGCGGGCTCACGCAGTCGATCAAAGATCGTATCCACCTGGGGCTCGACCTCAAGGGTGGGACCCACCTTGTGCTCGAAGTGCATGTTGCTGAGGCGATCGCTTCGGCTACGGACCGCGATGTCGCGCGGCTTGAGGGCGATCTGCAGAAGGCTGGAGTTGTGGGCGCGACTGTAGGCAAGACGGATCCGTCGCGGCCGCACACGATTATTGTGTCGGGTATTCCGGCGGCGAAGGTGAGCGATGCTCGCTCGGTGCTGCAGGGGAACGACTATTCGACCTATGACGTCATCACGACAGCCGATGGCAACTCCGCACTGACGATGAAGGTCGGCGCGGTGCGTGATCTGGAGACGAGGACGCTCGATACCTCGATTGAGACGATCCGGGAGCGCATCGACAAGCTGGGTGTGAGCGAGCCGGTGATTCAGAAGTACGGGCTGGGGGAGAACCAGATCCTGGTGGAGCTGCCGGGCGTCGATGATCCGGCGCGAGTCGAGGAGATTATTCAGTCGACCGCCAAGCTCTCGATTCATGCTGTGACGGGCGGTCCTTACGAGTCGGATCAGACAGCGCTGCAGGCGAACGGCGGGGTGATTCCTCCCGACTCGATGCTGGTGCACGGCACCGGTTCTGCCGGAGCGCCGGATCAGATCTGGCTGCTGAAGCGGGTGAGCGAGGTGGAAGGTACGGACTTCCGCGATGCACAGCCGGGGCAGGACCAGAACGGCCGGCCAAACATCCGCTTCAACCTGACGACTGAGGCCGGGGATCGCTTCTATAAGTACACCGAGGCGCATACGGCTTCGAGCGCCACGCCGGGGTCGATGGCGATTGTGCTGGACAACAAGGTGCGTGAGGTCGCGGGGATTCAGTCGGCGATTCGCGATAGCGGCGAGATCACCGGTGCGTTTACGCAGCAGCAGGCGAACGATCTGTCGCTGATGTTGCGCACAGGCGCGCTGCCGGCTTCGATCTCTTACCTTGAGACGCGGACGGTTGGGCCGAGCCTTGGCGCTGCTTCGATTCATCAGGGCGTGGTTGCGGCGATTGCCGGCATGCTGGCGGTCATGATCTTCATGCTGATCTACTACCGCGGCGCGGGGATCAATGCTGACCTGGCGTTGATGCTGAATCTGATTATTTTGCTCGGGTTCATGGGGTTCACCGGCTCGACGTTGACGCTGCCGGGAATTGCCGGTGTAATTCTGACGATTGGTATGGGCGTGGACTCGAATGTGCTGATCTTTGAGCGCATCCGCGAGGAGTTGAGGGCTGGAAAAACGGCCTCGGCGGCGGTTGAGCAAGGGTTTAAGCATGCATTGGTGACGATCATCGATACTCACGTGACGACCATCGTCTCGGCGATGATCCTGTTCCTCTTTGGTTCGGGTCCGGTGCGCGGGTTTGCGGTGACGCTGGCGTTCGGTCTGTTCGCCAACCTGTTTACCGCGGTGCTGGTGTCGCGCGTGATCTTTGACGCGATTCTGCAGAAGAAGGAACGCGGCGCGGCGCTGTCTATTTAGATTTCGAGAGATTGCGGGGCCATTGGCTGCCGCTGAGGGTTTGAGCTTGGAACTGTTTCGTACAACGAATATCGATTGGCTCGGGAAGAAGTGGTACTTCCTTGGGTTTTCCCTGATTTTTTCTGTCCTCGGTGTGCTGAGCATGCTGTTCTGGCATCACATTCCGCTTGGGGTTGATTTCAAGGGAGGCACCCAGGTTCGCGTGGCCTTTGACCAGACTCCGAATGAGGATCACATTCGGCAGGCGATGGATCGGGCTGGCGTGCACGATGCCCGGATTCAGCGCGTCAGCGATCCCAGCGGCCATGCGGCCAATAAGGTGATCATTGCACTGCCGGAGTCGACGGCGACCGACCAGTCGCATGATGCCGGGCGGCAGAGCGTGGAGAGCGCCCTGAGCGCCAACTACCACGACTCCCCGTTTACTGTGGAGCAGGTTGAGATTGTTGGGCCTACGGCTGGAAAACAGCTGCAGAAGCAGGCGTGGCTGGCAACGCTGTACTCGCTGATCGGGATGCTCGTCTACCTCTGGTTCCGGTTTGAGTTGATCTACGGCGTGGCGGCCGTGGTGGCGGTGTTCCACGACACACTTATTACGGTGGGCGCGTTCAGTTTGACGAATCAGGAGATAACCCTTACCGTTATCGCTGCAATCCTAACGTTGATTGGTTATTCGATGAACGACACCATCGTCGTCTTCGACCGCATTCGCGAGAATCTGGCGCTTTCGCGAAGGGAGTCGCTGCATGATGTCGTCAATCGGAGCATTAATCAGACGCTGAGCAGAACGGTTATCTCTTCAGGTCTGACCTTCCTGACGGTGCTTTCGCTGTATCTGTTTGGCGGCGAGGTGTTGCATGGGTTTTCCTTTGCACTTGTTGTCGGCATCCTAATTGGCACCTATTCGTCGATCGCGGTGGCGGCACCGATGCTGGTGGCGTACCAGGACTGGCGGGTAAGCAGAGGCAAGTCGGTGACGTTACCTGCGGGCAAGCGCGCGAAGGTGTAGGGATCGGCTCTTCTGCCGATGTATAGCTGGGAACAAAAAGTAGCGGCTGGGAACAAAAAGTAACAACGCGGTGTCTAAAGAAAAATAGCTCTTCTTCACAGTAAAGAGGCTGCATATGTTCGAATCCTCGTTGATGGAATCCGGCGGCCAGATCAAGACCAAGTCCAAGTACTGGATGATTGGGACCTTTATCTTCAATGGCGCGATCCTGGCAACCATGATCCTTATTCCGCTGCTGTATCCGGAGGCTTTGCCGAAGACGGCAATGACCGCGATGCTGACAGCGCCGCCTCCACCCCTCCGCCTCCACCCCTCCGCCGCCGCAACAGATCGTCAAGCCGATCAAGATGGTGTCAGAGATCGACGCAGGCCTTCACGCTCCTACGAAAATTCCAAAAGATATCAAGATGCTGAAGGAAGATGCTGCGCCTCCTCCGCAAGTCGCCGGTGTTGCCGGCATGGCGGGTATGGGTAGCGGCAACGGCGTCCCCGGTGGCGTGATGGGCGGAATCGGCACTGCGCCGACTCCGGTTGTCAAAGTTGCTCCGCCGAAAGGTCCTCAGCGCGTATCGAGCGGCGTTGTGGCTGGTAACAAGCTCTCGGGGTCGAATCCGGTCTATCCACCGATCGCAAGGGCGGCTCACGTCTCGGGTGCTGTTGTTCTGCACGCCGTGATCTCGAAGAGCGGTACGATCGAAAAGCTCGAGGTAGTCAGCGGTCCTGAGATGCTTCGGTCCGCGGCTGTGTCGGCCGTCCAAGGGTGGCGCTACAAGCCGTACTTTCTGAACGGCGAGCCGACCGAGGTGGACACACAGATCACCGTCAACTTCAACTTCGGCGGCGGCTAACCCAAGGCTGGTCACGCAACAACGTCTCTCGCGGGTCTCCCAGGGGTTGTCGAACTTTTGGGGGATTCCCGGGTCAAGTTTTTGAAAGTTAGAGTTCTACCCAGGAGGAAATATTCCAGTGATTCTCGCTCATCTAGCAACAACCTTCGCTCACATTCCCGCTTCCCTCGCCTTGTACTTTGAAGAGGCGCAGGTCAGCTTCAGCGTTATGGGTCTCTGGTCCAATATGGGCTGGCTGGCTCGTTGCGTTGTCATCTTCCTTTTCATCATGTCCATCTGGTCGCTCGCTGTGATCATCGATCGTGCACTGTACTTCTCTGCAGCCCGCAAGCAGTCGCGTGAGTTTGCCCCTAAGGTTGCGGGCGCGTTGAAGGACGGACGTCTGGACGAGGCGATCAAGGTTGCCGACCGTTCCAAGAAGTCGCACCTCGCTGAGGTTGTTACGGCTGGTCTGCAGGAGTTCCGCAGCTTTGGTTCGGGCGGCACGATCACTGAGGAGCAGATCGAGAGCTCCAAGCGCGCACTCGAGCGCTCTGAGGCCATCGTTCATGCCAAGCTGAAGCGCGGTCTGGGCGGTCTGGCCACGATTGGTTCCACTGCACCGTTTATCGGTCTGTTCGGTACCGTCGTCGGTATTTTGAACGCCTTCCAACAGATTGCAACTCAGAAGACCTCTGGTATCGGTGCAGTCGCCGGCGGTATCTCGGAGGCTCTCGTGACCACCGCCTTCGGTCTACTTGTCGCCATTCCGGCCGTTATGACGTTCAACTACTTTACGGGTAAGGTCGAAGCATTCGACGTCGAGATGGACAACAGCTCGAGCGAACTGGTCGACTACTTCATCAAGCAGAGCCATCGGTCGTAAGCGTAGGTAAGCAGCAGTACTGCGGGAATCACAGCTCTGATCAGGTCCTCCGGACGTCGCAAGCGAACGACGTCCGGAGGCCGAACAGGATCGCAGGAAAGCAAATAGAGTAAATCGGACGGAGCATACGTTATGGGTATCAATAAGCGGGAGGAAGGCAAGAAGGTCAACTCCAACATCAACGTGACGCCGATGGTGGACGTGATGCTGGTGCTGTTGATCATCTTCATGGTCATCACCCCCATGCTGAACAACAAGGTCAACGTCGATCTGCCGAAGGCTGATGCCGCGGTGGTAATGGAAGATGCCAACAAGGAAGACGCGGTTGTCGTCGCTGTTACGCGCGACGGCAGGACGTTTCTTGGCGGCGATCAGGTAACGCTCGATGATCTTGGACCTAAGATCTCGGCGAAGCTGGAGAACAAGACCAGCAAAGAAGTCTTTATGCGCGCGGATATACGTGCCAATTACGGCAAAGTGATGGATGCGGTTGATGGAATCCGGTCCGCCGGTGTGAGCCAGCTTGGTCTTTTGACCGAAAGAACGGACGACAGCGGAACGGCGACAACCAAGAAGTAGACATGCAGGGTGTCGGACTCGCATTTACTGGAGCCGCAAGAGTATCTGAGGAGATTGCTATGGGAATGGGTGGTGGAAATACCGGCGGAGCGATGTCGGACATGAATGTAACGCCGCTTATCGACGTTCTTCTGGTGCTGTTGATCATCTTCATGGTCATCGTGCCAGTGACGCCCCGAGGGCTGGAGACGCTGGTTCCTCAGCCGCCCAAGGAGCATCAACCGGACAATCCGAATGATCGTACGATCGTGGTGCAGGTGCTCTCTAACGGAGCAGCAGCCCCGGCCTATAAGATCAACGACACGTCGTTCAACAAGACGGACCTGGAGCCCAAGCTAGTGGAGATCTTTGCGACTCGGCAGGAGAAGGTCATGTTCGTCAAAGGCGACAAGGATCTCGACTTCAGCAAAGTTGCTGAGGTTATCGACTTCGGTCATCAAGCCGGCGTCGATAATATTGGTCTCATTACACCTCGAGTGGAAGCGGGACAATAGATTCAGAAACGAAACTCTTGCGCAGGCGACTGGGTAACCAGTCGTCTGAAGCTTTTTGTAAGGACTGGAAGGTGCGTTGATCGAGCGCTCGCTGCCCAATACTCATTGGGGGGCAAGTCATGGCATTCTCAACGACTGGAAGCTCCGAAATAGTAGTAGTTTCGTCTCATATCAACGTAAACCCACTTATCAATGTCTTGCTGGTGATGCTCATCATCTCGTGGTGATCGTACCCGTAATACCGCGGCGACGGGTGAAATGTCGCTCAGTAAACTCCTTCGGCCTTTATTTTGCGCGCCCAGAATTTCGATTAGAATCTGATCTTGCTCAATAAGCTGATATTCGCGAATCTTGGCCACCGACCGGTCCGCACGTTGCTGAGCGTCCTTGCAATTGCCGTTGAGGTGACGATGATCCTGACGTTGGTTGGGGTCAGCCACGGGACGTTGGATCAATCCGCGCAGAGGGCCCGCGGGGTGGGCGCTGACATATGGTTTCGGCCGCCGGGATCTTCAGCGATCGGGCTGAGCTCGGCTCCGATGAGCGATAAGATTCCTGCTCTGCTGATGAAGGAGCCGCACGTCACGTTTGCGATGGGGACCATGGTCCAACCCCTCTCCGGGTTCGACGCGATGACTGGACTCGACCTTGAGGATTTTCAGAGACTGAACGGGGGTTTCGTTATTTGAAAGGCGGCCCGCTGGTCGACGATAACGACGTGATCGTGGACGAGTACTACGCCCAACAAAAAAATCTTCACCTGGGCGATACCCTTAATCTGGTCAATCATGATTGGAAACTGGTGGGAATCTTCGAATCGGGTAAGCTCTCTCGCATCTGCGTGAAGTTGCGGATCCTCCAGGGGCTGACTGGAAATCAAGGCCGTCTCAGCCAGATCTTCCTTAGGGTGGATAACCCAAACAACGCGCAAGCGGCGGTGGACGCTTTGCGAGTGAAGTATCACGGGTACCAGATTTACACGATGGAAGAGTTCACCTCGATGCTTTCTATCAGCAACGTTGGAATGCTGAAAAGCTTTATCGGCGTGGTGATTGGGGTTGCGGTGATCGTGGGCTTCATCGTGGTGTTTATGGCGATGTATACGGCGGTCTTGGAGCGAACGAGGGAGATCGGGATCTTGAAGGCAGTGGGCGGGTCTTCGGGATTGATTTTGAACATCCTGTTTCGCGAAACGTTGTTGCTGGCGCTCCTGGGTTCGGCGGTCGGCATTCTGCTGACCTATGGGACGCAGTGGTTGATGAAACATGCCGTGCCGGCAAGCCTGGTGCAGGAGACGGTCTACGGGTGGTGGCCGATAGCAACCGGCATTGCGGTCGTAGGAGCGCTTCTGGGTGCGATCGTCCCCGGAGTCAAAGCCGTGAAGCAGGATGTTACGGAGGCTCTGTCGTATGAGTGAGTCTTCGATCATCGAAGTGCGCGGTCTGGCGAAGACTTATCAAGTGGGAGAGGTCGCGGTGCATGCGCTACGCGGCGTCGATCTGGAGGTCGGAAAGGGAGAATTTGTAGCCATTATTGGCGCCTCCGGTTCGGGAAAGTCGACCCTCTTTCACATTCTTGGTGGGCTGACGCCGATGACCTCCGGTATGGTGCGAATCAAGGGGCGTGATCTGGCCGGCATGACGAACGCCGAGCGGACGGAGCTTCGCAAGACGACCGTGGGATTTGTGTTTCAGAAGTACAACCTGCTGCCGACCTTGTCTGCGGAGGATAATATCCGGATTGTGCAATATATTGGCGGGCGGAATATGGTATTCGACCCGGGATTTCTAGAGATCTTGAGTCTGCTCGGGATCACCGACAGGTTAAAGCACAAGCCCCGAGCACTGTCTGGTGGCCAACAACAGAGGGTGGCAATTGCTCGGGGGCTCGTGAATTCACCGGCGATTTTGCTGGCCGACGAGCCTACAGGCAATCTGGACAGTGAAAATTCGGCTGCTGTATTGAAGTTAGTAAAGGATCTAAACCGCCGTCTAGGGCAGACGATTCTGATGATCACTCATGACGCTGACGCTGCCTCGTATGCGGATAGGATCGTCAAAATGAAGGATGGGCGTATAGTTTAGCCACTTTTGTTTATGTTTCGGCTGGCCGCTCCTCAGCCAGAATGCATCGTATCTCGAAAGAGGCAGTTCGAACTATGCAGAAGCTCCATAGTTGTAGTACAAAAGACCGACGTTATTCCCTTCCAGAGGGAAAGAAAGCTGCTCTAGTCACGTTAGGACATATACCATTACAATCAAGCGAACACCGAAACATTGGTTAGATGGTTTTCCCCGGTCACTGCAACAGAAACTCGCGCCCTTTTTGAAGGAGATGATTCGCCCAATGAAATTCACCGCACGGATTCCGGTTACGGCCGCTCTGCTGGCGCTGCTCACTGCAACTGGCTGCAACGTTCTCAAGTCGCGGGACCAGTTGACCAAGGGCGTGCAGGCATTTAAGAACGCACGATACGAAGAGGCGACGAACCACTTCCAAAATGCGATTGCCCTGGACCCTAAATCCGAGGTGGCCAAGCTTTATTTAGCAACGGCTTACTCCTATCAAGTTGTTCCGAATCTGGATACGCCGGAGAATCTGGCGATTGCACAGAAGGCGTTGGACGGCTTCAACGCGGTTCTGGAAAAGAACCCAAACGACCTGACGGCGCTGAAGCAAATTGCCTCGATCAACCGTAATATCAAGAAATTCGATTCGGCAAAAGAATATGAGAAAAAGTTATCGCGATTTCTCCGAATGATCCCGAGGCTTACTACACTGTGGGTTTCGTGGATTGGACGCTGGCTTATAAGAACGCGATCACGATTCTTGCGGCAGACGGGCTGACCGATCAGGGCGATGGTAATCCCAAAAAGAGCAAGGGTGCGTGCCAGAAGCTGCAGGCCGCTAACACCGATCTTGTGAACGAAGGACTTCAGTATCTGAACAAAGCTGTCGAGCTGAACCCGACCTATGATGACGCCATGCAGTATCTGCAGCTGACCTATCGTCGCAAGGCGGATCTCGAGTGCGGCGATGAAACGGCTCGCAAGGCTGATATGGCTCAGGTCGATTCGTGGATCCAGAAGGCAATGGGCGCCCGGAAGGAAAATGAACTGAAGAAGGAAAAGGCAACGCAGGGCGGCGTTTCGATGCAGTAGCCGTTGTTCGTTGTCGCAACCTCTGAGGCCTCCTGGAATGGGAGGCCTCTTTGCTTGTAGGTCTGTCTTTCGGACTCATGAACTTGATGGTTGCTTACGGTAGAATGGCCCCTTGCGACGGTCGATAAAAAAAGTGTTGATTGCGAACCGCGGAGAGATTGCGCTGCGGGTGATTCGTGCGTGCCGTGAGATGGGGGTGGCCACGGTGGCGGTTTACTCGGATGCCGACCGGGGGGCTCTGCATGTGCTGCATGCGGATGAGGCCTACCGTCTGGGGCCGGCGCCGGCGGCCGAAAGCTATCTGCGGGGGATCTGATCCTGCAGGTGGCGAAGCGGACGGGGGCGGATGCTGTGCATCCTGGATACGGATTCCTGTCGGAGAATGCGGAGTTCGCGGAGGCTTGTGCTGTTGCGGGAGTGACGTTTATCGGGCCGCCTGCTGGCGCGATGCGGGTGCTGGGGTCTAAGACCAGGGCGCGGCAGGCGGCGGATGCGGCGGGGATGCCTCGGGTTCCGGGAAGTGTGACGGGGCTGGCGGATGTGGCGGAGGCGGTGAGCGTGGCCGCCGGGATTGGCTATCCGGTGATGCTGAAGGCTGCGGCTGGAGGCGGTGGGAAGGGCATGCGGGCGGTGACGCGGGCGGAGGATCTGGCGGCCGCGTTTACGGCGGCGAGCAGTGAGGCGGAGAGGAGCTTTGGGTCGGGCGAGGTGTATCTGGAGAAGCTGATCGAGCGGCCTCGGCATATCGAGATCCAGTTGATGGCTGATGGGCATGGAAGCTGCGTGTATCTGGGCGAGCGCGAGTGCTCGGTGCAGCGACGGCATCAGAAGGTGATCGAAGAGGCTCCTTCGGCCGTGGTGAGCGAGGGCCTAAGGCGGAGGATGGGCGAGGCTGCGGTCCGGCTGGCGCTTTCTGCCGGGTATGTGAACGCGGGGACGGTCGAGTTCCTGGTGGATGACGCGGAGAACTTCTACTTCCTTGAGATGAACACGCGGCTGCAGGTTGAGCATCCTGTGACCGAGATGGTGACTGGATTGGATCTGGTGCATCTGCAGCTTCGCGTGGCGATGGGCGAGCCTTTGCCGTTGACGCAGGAGGATGTTCGGCTGCGCGGGCATGCGATTGAGTGCAGGATCTATGCGGAAGATCCGGAGAATCATTTTTTCCGTCGCCGGGGTTGATTACGCGGCTGATTCAGCCTAGCGGGCCGGGGATCCGGGAGGACTGCGCGGTGTATGAGGGGTGGAATGTACCGCTCGACTACGATCCGATGTTGTCGAAGCTGGTGGCGTTCGCGCCGACGCGGGAGCAGGCCATCGACCGGATGCTGAGGGCGCTTGAGGAATATGTGATTGGCGGGATCAAGACCAATATCGGGCTGTTTCGGCGGATTCTGATGGATGAAGATTTTCGCGCGGCCCGGATCGATACGGGATATCTGGAGCTGTTGCTGGCTGAGCCGCCCGCCCCGGTGCGGGAGGACGTTCCTGAGGACGTTGTGGCACTGGCGGCAGCGCTGTTTGCGGCGTCTGTGCGGCGGGAGACATTGGCTGCACCGGTTGTCTCTGAGGAGAGCCGGTGGGCGGCGGCAGGGCGGCGGGAGGGGTTACGTCTGTGACGGTCTGGCTTGAGGTCGAGGGAGATAAGCGGCGGGTTGAGCTTCCGGAGGAGATCGGTGCAGGGTCCGGAGCCGTGGAGTGTCTGGTCGATGGGCGGTCGATCATGGCGGATGTCAGGTTTCTGCAGGCTGGTGTGCTGTCTCTGCTGATTGACGGGCGGCAGTACCGGTGTGTTCTGGATGGCGACGGGGTGGTGATCGGCGGGCGGCGATTTGAGTTTGAGGTTGCGGATCCGCGTTCGCTGCAGGGGAGGCGGGGGCCGGGGCCGGGACGGATGGGCCTCGGCCGGTGAAGGCTCCTATGCCGGGGCGGATGGTGCGGGTCCTGGTTGAGGTGGGCGATGAGGTGGAAGAGGGCCAGGCGGTTGTCGTGATCGAGGCGATGAAGATGCAGAATGAGTTGAAGTCGCCCAAGGCTGGACGGGTGGCGAGGATTGCTGTTGCGGTGGGTGATGCGGTCGGGTCCGGGGATGTGCTGGTGGTGGTGGAGTAGCGAGGTTCCGCGTCTCGTGATTTGCTGCAGGGATCGGCATTTCCTTCACTCCTTTGGTGAGGGTACCCCCTCCACCCTGGGGGTATTCTGGGAGTAAGTGTTTTTGAATCATTGGTTTATAGGTGGGTAGTGTCTGTAAAATATTGATTCCATGTCGGTTACCTGCAAAATATTACAAAAAAATGAGTTAGGGCCAATGCAAAGAGGCCCCCTGTTTGCGCGGGGGCCTCTTTCTTTCTCTGCTTCCAGTATAGCGGTTGGAGCGTAACTGATACGCCACGGGAATGTGCTGGATTGGCGCGGGGATTTGCGGTTTTGGGGCTTGACAGGATTTGCGGATGTTTGGGGGGGTGGCTATCCGGCCGAGGGGTGGGAGGAGTTGAGCCGGGTGGGTTCCGGCTTCGCCCCAATGCCCATTCATGCGGTGGGATTGTGGAGCGGGCTGCGCGAGGGTGTTGTCTTTCGTGGAGTGGGACAGCTGGTATGAAAGAAGGCAATTCAGTCGTTGCGGCTTCGCCTTCACTCCAGCCTTCGGCAGAGTTGAACCCACTCATCGCAAGTGCACGATGAATGGGGCACCCAATATGAGTCGATTTTCATGCATGGGCCACCCGCCAGATATAAGTTAGGATTACTCCACTCCAAGATTCATCTTGTTCCATAGTTAGAACCATAATCTCATTTAATTCAATGGGTTAGGGTTATGATTTCGCATGGCTTATCCCGAAGAGATTCAATGGAAGCTGTACCGAGCGAAGCAGCATTTCGACGAACTTAACGGCGAGATGCTGAAATGGTGGAATGGCGAACCCGGACATTTGGTTCCCTCTCCGGAGAGTACGCCAGAAAATCCTATCTACACGTTTGATCTAAAGGAGCCAGTCCCTGCTAGGTTCGGGCTTATCGCTGGCGACTGCCTCCAAAACCTGCGATCCGTACTTGACTACCTTGTATGGCAACTAGTCATTGCGAATAACAAAAAGCCGGGTCGTTGGAATGCATTTCCGATTTGTCAGACGCCCGAGAGCTATAAACAGGCACTAAAGAACAGCAGGCTAAAAGGTGTAACTGCGGAGGCGAGGGAGATCATCAAAAAGCTACAGCCAGCATTTTTGCCGAAAGGACCGAACCCTAAGGCGATCTACGTTCTAGATGAACTCACCAACGAGAACAAGCACCGTACACCCCTAATTACAAGCGTCGTCAGTACCTTCAAGCCAGATGAGCCATTGCCCTTCAGGCACGTCGAGCTTGAGATAACCAGAACGCGGAATGGACAATTGATACCTGGCGAGAGGATCGTCGCGTTTGTCGCGTATAAGCACCCGCTCGTAGAGCGTCTGGAAGTCATGGCCATTCTCGACGCCCTTTTTCTCGATGTTGCGGAGGACACCCTTCCACTCTTTGAGAGATTTTTTTGAACGCACGCCAACCTTTCCGCCGCGTGATATCAAACGGCTAGATGAAGGCTGAACCTAAAGCGCGTCGCTCAAACGCTCCCGGGAAGGATGTACCGAGTGACTTCGCACAATTCACAAATTTTTATGAGGCGGCTTGTAGCTGTACCGCACTCGAAGATCAAAGCAGAACTTGATGCAGAGAAGAAAGCGAAGCGATATAAGACCGCTTCCCCTCCCCTGCCTCTTCCTAGAAGGCTTCCGCCCCTCCCACCTCGCCAGTGACCTCAGCATAGGTCAGCCGCTATTCCGCGACCTGCGAAAAGAGTTTAGTGACCCACTGTGCGTCTGTCTTGCCCTTGCGGTTGTTATAGCGGAATACCTGTTCGTCAACGTGTGAATCCACGTGGAACGGCTCTACGGCAACGTAGGTGCCATTCAGACCGCGTTTGAGCAAGCTCCAGAAGTTCTCGATACCCTGAGTGTGGACGCGGCCATATGCAACGCGAATGTGCTGGATTGGCGCGGTGATTTGCGGTTTCGTGGCTTGGCAGTTTTTGTATATTTCGGAAAATGAAGGCGGCTAGAGCGGTTTTGCTGTTGGTGTGGAGGAAGGCAACCGCAGATTCCCTTCGGGAATGACAAACAAAAGGGAATTAGGCCTGTAATTCCCCAAACAAAAGGACACGGCAGACTCTACGCCAACTGGTAGTTTGCTCTAAAGACGATCTCAAGGGGTGCCGTGGGTCGAGCGAGAGCGGTTCGTGGATTGCGCGAATGCCTGCATCTGAGCTTGAGATATGGGGCGAATGACGGGATATGGGGCGGACGGCGATCAGGGGAGGTCGACCAGGATGTGGGCGCCGGAGGTGAAGACGATGTAGCTGCCGGAGACGGCTGAGGCGCCGTTGTAGGGTACGGTCGTGGTTCCCGGATGCGGGAGGGTTTCGGTCCAGATTGCGGCGCCGGTGGTGAGGGAGTAGATGGTGTAGGTGTACGGGGAGTAGATGGAGTTGGAGTCGACGGGGAAGAAGGCGGTGGTGGATAAGGGCAGGCTCTGGCCCGCGGGTGGGAGCTGCGGGAGTGCGGTGAGGGTGGTGAGCTGGGTGCCGGTGGCGTCGTAGATGACGGCTCCCAGATAGGGCGGGTAGACGTTGGTCCCGAGCGGGCCGAAGGTGTTGACCAGGACACGATTGTTGTCGATCCAGCCGACGGCGAAGCCATTGACCGTGGCGGCGAGGACACCGTTTTTGTAGATGCTGGTGGTGGAAGTGGAGGAGTAGTCGCCGGTGGAGACGGCGATGAGGGTTCCATCGGGGGAGAGCAGGATGGGGGTGGTGCCGTCGTAGACGCCGGAGGGTGGGTTATCGGACCAGAGGATGGGGGAGCCGGAGAGGGGTGTGACCTGGCGGGTGTAGTCGAAGTAGAGGCCGTTGTAGGTCGCCAGATACTGGCCGAGTGCGGTGCCTGAGCTGGCGAGTGAGTAGTCGAAGAGGAAGGGTGTTGCGGGGGACTGGTCGTTAAGTTGATAAGGGAAGGTGCTGGTGACGGTGCCGGCGGGGAGTGCGTAGATGTTGAGGGTTCTGTCTGGCTCGTATTGCGAGTCGATGTCGCTGGCTTTGGCGGCGAGGATGGTTCCGTCGGTGGAGAGGGCGAGCTTGGAGCTGGTGAAATTGATGGTGCTGAGTACGGTTTGGGAGGCGGGATCGTAGTCGAGAACTTTGCCGATGGCGGTGGCGATGGCTACGTGGCCGGGTGCTCCGGCGATGCTGAAGGCGTTGCCGTATCCGAAGAAGCGCGGTGTGGTGGCAGCGCTGGGGCCGTCGAGGACGACGCCGTGCTGATTGCCGACGGCCCACTGCGAGGGGGAGAGTGCGGCGAAGGCGGACTCGTAGGCGACGGGTAGGGTGACGGCGGTGCTGAGGGTTGGAGTTGAGCCGGAGAGGTCGATGGTGGACGCGGCTGCGGTTCCGTAGGGAAGCACGCCGAGGGTGGAACCAGAGGGAATGACGGCGGTGTCGGCGCTGAGGGTATAGGTGGCGGTGGGAGTGGTGGCGCCGATGGGGTAGAAGCTGAGGACGTTGACAGGGTAGGTCCAGAACCAGTTGGCGTAGCCGGTGAAGTTCAGGTAGCCGAGGGAGAGCATGCCTTGTTGAACTGTGGCCGCTGAGTAGGTGTAGACGTCGTAGACCGGGGGGTGAGAGGCGGGCTGAGGTTGGGGGTGTTGGTGAAAAAGTGGCTGCCGTCGGTGAACCATGAGTTGAAGTTGGCGGTGAAGGCAGGACCGATGGAGGAGGTTCCGGAGGGGACGGAGTCGATTTCGATGACGTTGGCGCCGGCGGGGCCGAGGGCGATTTGAATCTGTCCGGGTGCGGCGAAGGCTCTTGCTCTGGAGTAGTCGCCGGCGCGGGAGAAGAGGAGATGTCCGTCGGTGGTGCTCCAAACGGAGAGACCGGAGGCATAGCCGGACGCGATGTAGGTGCCGTCGGTGGAGAGCATCCACCAGGCGGCTGCGGCGGGGACGGGGTCGAGGCCGGGCGAGGTGAGAGTTGTGATGAGGCTTCCGTCGGTGGTGGAGCGGATTTCGACTGCGTTTGCGGTGCCGATGGCGAGGACGGAGCCTGCCATGTCGGCTGGATAGGGGTAGAGGAGGCCAAGGGTGGCGGGGTCGCCGCTGGCGAGCTCCGTTGTGGCGGTGTAGTCCCAGAGCGCCCAGTGACCGCTGGTGTCCTGAGTGAAGAGGCGGGTGGGCTGAAGACGCATGACGGCGAGCGAATTGGCGTGGCCGAGATCGAGCAGAGTGAAGACGCTGAAGCTGGCGACCGTGATCGCGAGGTTTGCGGTCGCAGAGCCTGCGGAGTTTGTCGCGGTGACGGTGTAGGTAGCTTGTGATGTGACGGTGGTGGGCGTGCCGGAGATTGCTCCGGTCGATGCGTTGAGGCTGAGGCCAGCGGGAAGTGCGGGGCTAACCGTGTAGCTGGTGACAGTGCCGGTGACGGTGGGTGTATCCGTGGTGATGGTTCGGGTGATGGTGGCAGCTATGGTGGCCGGGGAATAGACAAGGTTTGTCGGCGGGGCAAGATTCACGGCGATCTGTACGGTCGCGGTGGTCGAGCCTGCGGAGTTTGCTGCGGTGATGGTGTAGGTCGCCTGTGGGGTGACGGTTGTTGGGGTGCCGGAGATTGCGCCGGTCGACGCGTTGAGGCCGAGGCCTGCAGGGAGTGCGGGACTGACGATGTAGCTGGTGACGGTTCCGGTGACGGTTGGAGTATCGGTGGTAATGGCCTGGCCGGTGATCGCAGTGATGGTTGGCTGAGGATAGACCAGGTTGGTTGGCGGGGCGGGGTTCACGGCGATCTGTACGGTCGCGGTCGTCGAGCCTGCGGCGTTTGCTGCGGTGATGGTGTAGGTCGCCTGTGGGGTGACGGTCGTGGGGGTGCCGGAGATTGCGCCGGTCGACGCGTTGAGGCTGAGGCCTGCAGGGAGTGCGGGACTGACGGTGTAGCTGGTGACGGCTCCGGTGACGGTGGGAGTATCCGTGGTGATGGCGTGGCCGGCAGTCGCAGCGATGGTGGGCTGTGGGTAGACCAGGTTGGATGGCGGAGGAGGATTGACGGCGATCTGTATGGTCGCGGTGGTCGAGCCTGCGGAGTTGGCTGCGGTGATGGTGTAGGCGGTCAGTACAGTGGCTGATGTTGCGGTGCCGGAGATTGTGCCGGTCGTAGAGTTGAGGCTGAGGCCCGCAGGAAGGGCTGGGCTGACGGAGTAGGAGGTTACTGTGCCCGTGACGGTGGGAGTGTTGCTGGCAATAGGCTGGCCGATGGTAGCGGCGATGGTGGTTTGTGGATAGACCAGATTGGTTGGAGGGGTTTCGGTTCCAGGCGATTTTCCGCCGGAGGAGTTCCCTCCGCAGCCTGCAATCGCGCCGAAGAGAGACGTCAAGGCAAGGAGGAATATCGTGCAAGAGATAGGTCGAGGGTGCGGCCGTCTAGAGAGGAGGAACACAGCCTTACACTTCATAGCGTGCACCAGTCCAAAGTACAGCGGAACTGTATCACCCTCTGGGTAACAAATGTCTACCTATAAAGTGTCATTCACCCTGAAGTGCGTTGTGTTTTTTCCGATTTTATTAGGCGGCTTGGAGAGGTGGGCTAGAATGCGGAGACATTCCTGAGCCTTGGTTGGCTGAGTTGTAGAAGAGTTTGCACGAGGAGGGTCTATGAGCGATGTTGTGGCGGTGGAGGCGCATTCGGGACAGCCGGGGTTGAGCCAGGTGGAGCGGGTGGTGGATTCGTTTGTTGCTCCCTCGAAGACGTTTACAGATATTTTGCGGAGCACGAGCTGGTGGCTGCCATTTCTGCTGGCGGTGGTTGTGTCGATTGGCGTGACGTTCACGATCGATAAGCAGGTGGGCTTCGGTCGCGTGGTGGAGAACGTGATTCTGGATAGCCCGAAGCAGGAGGAGCAGATGCAGAGCCTGCCGATGGATCAGCGTGCGGCGAAGATGACGAGCATGTCGGCGGGGTATAAGTATGTGTCGTATGCGACGCCGGTGATTATTTTGCTCATCTCGGCGATTGGGGCGCTGATTAACTGGGCGAGCTTTAATTTCGGACTGGGGGCTAAGACGACGTTTGCGCAGATGTTCTGCGTGTGGATGTATGCGTCGCTACCGCGGCTGCTGAGTGGGTTGCTGACGATTGTGACGCTTCTTTTCGGAAGCAGCGCGGAGACCTTCAACATAAAGAATGCCGTGGGAACTAACCCGGCTTACTTTATGCCGGACGCGGCGCCGTGGTTGAAGACGGCGTTGAGTTTTTTGATGTGATCGGGATCTGGAACGTGGTGCTGCTGGTGATTGGGACCTCGATTGTGGCGAAGGTGAGCCGGGGGAAGGCTGCGGCTGTGGTGGTGGGTTGGTGGGTGCTGATTTTTATCTTGAGTGTCGCGTCGGCTGCAATGACGAGCTAGGGCTGAGCGGGTGTCTGTTGTGAGGTGAAGGTGGAGGCGGGGAGGTTTGCGCCGTTGTAGAGGTTGGCCTGGGGGAAGTTGGGCCAGGCGTAACGGACGTACTGCGGGTTGGGGATCGCAGGGCTGGCGACGACGATGGTGTTGCCGCTCGCATCGTGATCGATGTGGGCGTTGGCGCGGAGGAAGACGCGGTCGGGGCCGGCGACCTCGAAGCCCTCGGGGGCACCATTTTTTGTGTGGAGGCCGACGGCGTTGTCGAACCAGACGTGCATGGCGCCGTGGTCTGGATAAGCGAGGCGGAAGAGGGGGCCGGAGGCGGTGATGTCTTCGCCGTAGGCGATGCGACGGGCAAGGAGGGAGAGGCGCTCGCCTACGGCCTGCTTGTTGGCGGGGTGGACGTCGTGCTCGTTGCCGATGTCGATGGTGAGGGCCATGCCGGTGTTGACGAGGAGAGGGTCTTGCGCTGGGCTTCGCGGAGTTGTCCCCAGTTTTCCTGCGGGGTGCTGGCGTAGGCGGAGATCTGGACGTAGAGGAAGGGGAAGTTGCCCTGGGCCCAGTGCTGACGCCAATCCTGGATGAGTGCGGGGAAGAGTTTGTCGTAGAGGTCGACGGTGTTGAGGACGGAGTTGGCTTCGCCCTGGTACCAGATAACGCCTTTGATCGGGAGCGGGGTGAAGGGAGCGACCATCGCGTTGTAGAGACCGGCCGGACGCCAGGAGTCGGGGTCGGGATGCCAACGGATAGCGACCGGCTTACCTTGTTCGCGGTTGGTTTTGTCGAGTGAGTCCTGGCGGATCTCGGTGGTTTCGTGGTTCATCTTTTCGGCGCGGGCGGCGAAGACGGGCATGAGGGAGGCGTTGGAGCCGAGGGTGTCGAGACTGGTCCAGGCTTCGGCGAGAGTGCCTCCCCAGGTGGAGTCGATGAGGCCGATGGGGACGTGTTGCTGCTTGTCGCTGAGTGCTTTTTGCAGGTCGCGACCGAAGAAGTAGGCGACGGCGGAGAAGGTTTTTGCAGATTCGGGGGTGCAGAGGGACCAGCCGGTGGTGGCTTTGACGTCTTCGGCCGGGTAGTCGGCGGAGTCTTTTTCGATTCGGAGGAGACGGATGCTGGGGTAGTTGGCGGCTGCGATCTCTTTGTCGGCGTTTTGGATTTGAGTGCTGGGGTTGAAGCCGGAGAGAGGTATCTCCATGTTGGACTGGCCGGAGGCGAACCAGAGATCGCCGAGGAGGATGTCGTCGTAGGTGATGGTGTTGGAGCTGCGGACGGTGAGGGTGTAGGGGCCGCCGGCGGGTTGAGGGGGAGATAGATGCTCCAGCGGCCAGTGGCGTCGGCGGTGGCGGTGTTGGTGAGGTCGTGGAAGGTGGCGGTGATGGATTCGCCGGGAATGGCGCTGCCCCACAGGTGGATGGGCATGTCGCGCTGGAGGACCATGTGGCTGGAGAAGATCTTGGGGAGGGAGACTTCGGCTTGCGTGGTGAGGGTGGCGGCGAGGAGGCAGAGGGTGAGGCGAAGCTTCATGAACGGGTCTCCGACGGCTTTATATCTTTGGGCGACGAGTGTGTTGACGAGGCTGCGGAAGGGAAGGTTTCGTTTATGTATCTCACTGGAAGCGGGTGGGGTGAGAATGCTTTGGGGTTTGGCTTTGGAAGCGAAATGCGGGGGTCTCTCCACTGCGCGCTTCACGATGAAACCGTGAAGCGCTTCGGTCGAGATGACTGTGTTTTGGGGGTGAGGTGAAGGCAATTGCAATTGCAACTGCAATTGCAACTGCAAATACAATTGCAACTGCAAATACAATTGCAACTGCAAATACAATTGCAACTGCAACTGCAAATACCGGGACCCTTCGCTCCGCTCAGGATGACGAGTGCTTTGGACTGCCGAGAGGTTTACGAAAAAGCCCGGCAATATGCCGGGCTTCGTGAAGTTGATGCGGGTTACTCGGTCCAGCGTTTGAAGACGAGGGAGCCGTTGGTGCCGCCGAAGCCGAACGAGTTCGAGAGCGCGTAGTCGATCTTGGCGGGCAGAGGTTTGTTGGGGACGTAGTTGAGGCGGCACTGGGGATCGAGTTCGACGATGTTCATCGTTGGGGGGCGATCTGGTGCTGCATGGCCAGGATGGTGATTCCGGCTTCGAGGCCGCCGGCACCGCCGAGCAGATGGCCTGTCATGGATTTGGTGGAGCTGACCAGGAGCTTCCCGCCGGTGGCGCGCTCACCGAAGACGTTTTCGATGGCCTTCGATTCGAGGGCGTCGCCGAGAGGCGTCGAGGTGGCGTGCGCGTTGACGTAGTCGATCTGGTCGGGTGAGATGCCGGCGACTTTGAGCGCGTGCTGCATGGAACGGTAGCAGCCTTCGCCTTCGGGGGCCATGCCGGTCATGTGGAAGGCGTCGGCGGAGAGGCCGTAGCCGAGGACTTCAGCGAGGATTTTGGCGCCGCGGGCTTTGGCAGACTCAAGCTCTTCGAGGATGAGGATGCCGGCGCCTTCGCCGACCACGAAGCCGTCGCGATCCTTGTCGAAGGGGCGGCTGGCATGCTCCGGGTCGTCGTTGCGGGTGGAGAGGGCGCGCATGGCGGCGAATCCCGCCACACCGAGCGGGGTGATGGAGGCTTCGGTGCCGCCTGCGATCATGGCGTCGGCATCGCCGCGCTGAATGATGCGGAAGGCGTCGCCGATGGAGTGTGCCGAGGTGGTGCAGGCGGTCGCCGTAGCTTCATTCGGCCCGCGTGCGCCGTACTTGATGGAGACGTGGCCGGCGGCGAGGTTGATGATGGAGCCGGGGATGAAGAAGGGCGAGACCTTGCGCGGACCGCCACTGAGCAGATTCTGGTGTTCGCGCTCGATGACATCGAAGCCACCGATGCCGGAGCCGATGTGAACGCCGACCTGATCGCGGTTCTCTTCGGTGATCTTCAGGCCAGAGTGGGCCATCGCCTCGGCTGCTGCGGCCAGGGCGAAGTGAATGAACCGGCCCATCTTGCGGGATTCTTTCTTTTCGACGAAGAGGAGAGGATCGAAGTCCTTGACCTCAGCAGCGAAGCGGACTGGATGACCGGTGAGATCGAATGCCTTGATCTCGGCCATGCCGCTACGTCCGGCCATGAGACCTTCCCAAACTTCAGGGGCGGTTTTGCCGACCCCGCAGATCAGGCCGAGGCCGGTGACAACTACGCGACGATGCTCCATTGTTTACTTGGCCTTCTGGTTCTTTTCGATATAGTCGACGGCGTCTTTGACGGTCTTGATCTTCTCGGCATCTTCGTCGGGGATCTGGATGTCGAATGCTTCTTCAAACTGCATGACAAGCTCGACGACGTCGAGGGAGTCTGCGCCGAGATCTTCCTGAAAGCTTGCGCCCGGTGTGACTTCTGCTTCATCCACCTGAAGCTGCTCGACAATAATCTGCTTTACCTTCTCGTCTACTGCTGCCATTTCGTTCTCCTGTTTACGTCTGGAATCTGAAGCCTGGATATTTTGTCGCTCAAGGTCGACACGGCCAACCTCAAGCATACTGAGCGCCTCAGTGAGTGTAAAGCAAAGGGGGCGTGGGGTGGATGTTTTGAAAGTTGCAAAAAAACAGCAATGACCAGCAAGAATCAGACAGTGTTGTGGTAGCTGATGCCCGAGGAGAGCTGTCGAAGCACGGTTATTGCGCTCAGCTTTCGAGCGGGTTTTTGAAGGTCAGCCTGAAACGTGGTGGGGAGAGTGGAGGAGGCTTGAGATTGGCCAAATGAGGCGATCGATGATGCGTGGATGTCAAGTGCGCCAGCCGTGGCTCGAGTAGTTTGCAGCATCGGGCCTACGCGGAAATTCCGAGTTGGGCCTGGCGAAGATTTGGCGTAAATTTATACGATGGAAGCGATGACGATTGTCTGGTTTGTGGTGGGATGTGCGGTGGGCGGGGTGATTGCGTGGCTTATAAGGAGCAGCCGATCTCAGCTGGAGCGTACAGCTGCCGAAGCGCGGGCGGTGGTGCGTGAGGCTGAAGTGGCGGGGCTTCGTGAGGGCGTGGCTGCGAAGGATCGTTTGATTGAGGAGAAGGCGCGGGAGGTGGAGACGCTACGCAAGGAGGCAGAGGGGGCGCGGCTGGAGGCTGGAAGACTGCTTGAGCGGCTGCAGGCGGAACAGAAGGCCGCGGAGGAAAAGATACAGGCGCTGATCGACGTGGAGAAGAGCCTTAAGACGAGCTTCCAGGCTCTGGCGGGGAAGCGCTGGATGCGAACAGCAAGCGACTGGTGGCGCTGGCAAAGGGCGAGCTGGATAAGCAGCAGATGGAGTCTGCGAAGGATCTGGCGGCGAAGGAGTCGGCGATTGAGATGCTGCTGAAGCCGATGCAGGAGTCGCTGGCGAAGCTGTCGAACCATAGCCATGATTTGGAGGTGAAACGAGAGGGCGCCTATAAGGAGGTGCTGACCGAGATTCAGAATATGCAGAACTCGCACCGGGACCTTCGTAAAGAGACCACGCAACTGGTGGCGGCGCTGCGGGCTCCGAAGGTGCGGGGTAACTGGGGCGAGATGCAATTGAAAAAATGCGTCGAGTTTTCGGGGATGGTGCAGTATGCGTCGTTTGAGGTGGAGAAGTATGTGAAGGGCGAGGACGCGGCGATTCGTCCGGATTTGATTGTTAAGCTGCCGAATGGGCGCAGCATTATCGTCGACGCGAAGACACCGCTGGATGCGTTTCTGGATGCGAGCGCGTGCGAGGACGAGGTGTTGCGTTCGGCGCATATGGCGGCGCATGCGGCGCGGGTACGGAAGCATCTGGATGCGTTGTGTGGGAAGGCTTACTGGAAGCAGTTTCCGGAGTCGCCGGACTTTGTAGTTTGTTTTCTGCCGAGCGAGGTGTTGTTTTCGGCGGCGCTGGAGCAGGATCCTTCGCTGCTGGAGTACAGCGCAGAGAGTCGCGTGCTGTTGGCGACGCCCACGACGCTGATCGCGCTGCTGAAGGCGGTGGCGTATGGGTGGAAGCAGTCGCAGATTGCACGGGACGCACAGTTGATTCGGAATGAGGCGCTGAATGTGCAGTCGAAGCTGGTGGGGATGCACGATGCGATTGTGGAGTTGGGCAAGAGGCTGCGCAGTGCGGGCAAGGCCTATGACGACATGCTGGTGAAGGCTGAGGGTCGTGGCGGGTTGTTCTCTATCTCGCGCAAGCTGCGGGAGTTGGAGATTGGAGAGCAGGAGCTGCCGGTACTGGAGCCTGCTGCAGTGCAGCTGAGGCCGCTAACCAGTGATGAGTGGCAGGGCCGGTTGTCGTTGGTGGCGGCGGAGTCGGAGGGCGTGGAGGAGTAGGCCTCTGATGGTGATGAGTCATCTAAGATGGAGGCGAATGTGCCCGTTGCGCGAAGAGCGTGAGACGGTAAGGAGCGGGAATGCCGATTACGAATTACAGTGTGCTGGCGGGAAAGCCGACTGCGGGGAAGGTGGTGACTGGGGCGAGTACGCACTACCAGATCACGATGCAGGCTCCGGGTGGGCGGTTTACGGTGGCGGTGAATATTCAGTCGGTGGATGGGTCGGAGGTGTTGTATGACATCGTCGAGAACTTTACGCCGCCGGACTTAGCTGGGCTGCAGGCGCTGCCGATGGGGATGACGGCGCTGAAGAGTGAGCCGGGTGGGCTGGCGCTGGATTTTGTGCGCAGCACGGTGAACGGCGCGCCGATGATTACGAAGACGCAGATGACTCTGTTGCCGCAACTGAAGGCTCAGGCGAAGCGTGGAAGCGCGGAGGAGCAGATGGTGCAGCGGGCTCGGGCGAAGGCGCTGGAGAACGCTGTGGTGACGCTGCTGAATATGACGATTGCGGATAAAGACGGCGTGATCTATGCGTTTGGGAGTGCGTTTGCCGACTCGGGGAAGGTGGATGGGATTCACGATATCCATATGAATCAGGGGAATCCTGTGAATAACCATGGTGGGGATAATGGCGTTTGGCAGGATGGGGCGCTCTTTATCAATCTGCCGTCGAAGGGGACCTGGACGGCTGTGTTTATTGCGTTTCAGACGGAGAGTTGGAGGAGGGATTCGGCGGGGAATCCGGTTTAGAGGCGCTTGTCCTGCCGGACGGGCCCACTGCGCGTGGGGCGGTCACTTCGTGACTTGTGTACCGGTCTTCGTAGGATGGAAGACATGGGTTCCTCCCGTTGGTCGGCGCAGGCTGATTCCGACCAGCGGGAGGACTACTTCCCTTCACTCGCCACCACAAGGTACACACGTCACGAAGTGACCGCGCTCCGCGTAGGAGGCCCGTCCGGCAGGACAAAGCTTCAAATATCTTTCAGGATCTGGTCGGCGATGGCGGCGGCTTCGACGGTGGGGCGAACGTCGTGGGTGCGGAGGATGTGGGCTCCGGCGAGGACGGCCGCCACGTTGGCGGCGGTGGAGGCGTGGAGGCGGTCGTCCATCGACGGGGTTGCGCCTTCGAGAAGGACGGATAGGCTGGGGTTTTGGGTGAGGGTGTGGGCGAGGAAGCCTTTGCGAGAGACGCCGGCCAGGATCGGCAGGCCGAATTGCCGGAGTTGGTCGAAGTGCGCGAGGAGCGGGTAGTTTTCGTCGAGACGCTTGCCAAAGCCGAAGCCTGGGTCGATGACGATTTTGTTGCGCGGGATACCGGCGGCGGTGGCGGCTTCGAGGCGCTCGGCTAATTCGGTGAGGACGAGGGGCAGGACTGCCTCGGGCGGCAAGGGAGGGAGGCTCGGCCACTCCTGGGGGCGGCCGCGGGTATGCATGAGGATGGCTCCGCAGCCTGACTGCGCGCAGGTTTGGGACATGTCGGGGTCCCAGAGGTGGCCGCTTACGTCGTTGACGATCTCGGCTCCGGCTTCGAGGGCGCGGCGTGCGGTGGTGGCGTGGAAGGTGTCGATGGAGAGTATGGTGCCGGGCTTTTCTTTGAGGATGGATTCGAGGACGGGGAGGATGCGGGACTGTTCTTCGTCTGGGGTGAGAGGTGTGGCGTTGGGACGGGTGGATTCGCCGCCGAGGTCGAGGATGGTGGCGCCTTCTTCGAGGAGCTTGAGGGCCTGGGCGAGGGCTCGCTCGGGGGCGTGGTGGGGAGAGTAGAAGTAGCCGCCGTCGGAGAAGGAATCGGGTGTGATGTTGAGGATGCCCATGACGATGGTTCTCTGGCCCAGCGGCAAGGTGCGGGTGCGGAGGTGCCAGTCGTGATGGGTGCGAGGGGCGAAGGGCATGGTTGGATTCTATTGTGTGTCCTGCCGGACGGGCCCACTGCGCGTGGGGCGGTCACTTCGTGACGCGTGTACCGGTCTTGGCAGGATGTAGGTACTTGGTCCTCCCGCTGGTCGAAATCAGCCTGCGCCGACCAACGGGAGGCCCGTTACCGCCCGCTTCAACTAGAAAATGTAAACAAGTCACGAAGTGACCGCCTCCCGCGCAGGGAGCCCGTCCGGCAGGACATGATTTTGTAAACAGGATGCTAGACTGCGCGGATGATGAGGCTTTCCGGATGGGGTGCGGTTGGTTTGTTGGGGATTGCTGTGTGGGCTCAAGCGCTTTGTGCGCAGACGCAGAGCGTTGGATGCGAAGGGGCGGTTGCGTTGAAGGCTGGCCGAAGCGGGCTTTGCACGCCACTGGCGCAGATGATTGCCGGCCTGTTGGAGGACCCTGCGGTGGCGCGGGATCACTGGGGCATCGCAGTGGTGGGGATGGATGGTGCACCGATTTACTCGTTGAATGAAGGGCAGCTTTTTCAACCGGCCAGCAATGCGAAGTTGTTTACGACAGCGGCGGCGATGGCTTTGCTGGGAGCGAAGTCGACGTATCAGACGAAGGTGTTGGCACGGGGTATTTTTGAGGATGGCGGGAAGCTGACGGGGCATCTGGTGCTGGTTGGAAACGGAGATGCGAATCTGTCGGGCCGGGTGTTGCCCTATGTTGCGCCGGTGCCCGGAGAGAAGGCTGTAGAGGACTCCGGCCCTGCTCCGTTGCGGTATCTGGAGGAGATGGCGGATCAGGTGGTCGCGAGTGGATTGAAGAATGTGCAAGGGGATGTGATTGGGGACGACACGGTGTTTCCGTGGGAGCCTTACGCACAGGACTGGGCGATCGACGATGCAGTTTGGGGGTATGGCGCTCCGGTGTCGGCTCTTTCGATCAATGACAACCAGATCAAGGTGACGGTGACATCCGGGGACGCGATGGGCGCGCCCGCGAGTGTGGTGCTCGATCCGGCGATGTCTTATTACACGCTGGACGTTGCAGTGACAACCGGAGCGGCGAAGAGTGGGAGTACGGTGCAGATGGCGCGGGCTTCGGGGTCCAAGGTGTTGCGAATCTATGGAGCGATTGGTTTGCATGGGCAGCCGGATGTAGAGGAGATTGCGATTCAGGATCCGGCTGAGTATGCGGCGATAACTTTGAAGGGGATGCTGGAGGCTCGCGGAGTTCATGTGACTGGGGAGGCCAGGGCGCGGCATCGGGTGTTGATGGATACGGAGAGCTTTAGTCGTGAGTCGGGTGCGATTGAGGATGTTGCGACAAAGGAGACGTCGCCGCAACAGAGCATCGAACCGGCCGCGTTTGGGGTTGCTGTTACGGGGGAGGAGAGGACATTGGCCAGTCACACGTCCGCTGAGCTTTTGCAAGATGTCGTGGTGACGAATAAGACGAGCCAGAATCTGCATGCGGAGTTGTTGCTTCGACAACTGGGTGAGGCGCGTGGAAGAGATGGGACGGTCGCGCAGGGGGCGCGGGTGTTGCGGCAGTTTTTGTTGAATGCAGGTATTGATAAAGATGATTTTGTTTTCGTCGATGGGTCGGGGTTAAGTGGACATGACCTTGTTACACCGCGAGCAACGGTACGACTGTTGCAGTATGCGAGCGGGCAGACATGGTTTGCGGATTGGAAGAGCAGCCTGCCCATTGGTGGAGTGGATGGGTCGCTGGAGGGACGGTTTATGAAGGTTCCGCTGAAGGGAAAGGTATGGGCGAAGACGGGGACGCTGGGAGAGGCACGGACGCTGAGCGGGTATGTGGAGTGTGCGAGCGGTCGGACGGTGATCTTTTCAATCATGGTGGGGAACCACCTGCCGCAGGTTCATGCGGACCGCGATGTGATGGACAAGATTGTGGCAGCGATTGCGGCGACGAACTAGTCCTTTAGGACGCGCGAGCTGTCCAGCCTTAGACCACTTAGAATGGAGAGATGCAGAGTAGCCGATTGCGGGTGATTCGGACCGTCAATACGTGGGGCAGTTGATGGATGCGACCACTCTGCAAGTGCTGATCGTAATTTTTTTGCGACGCTGTTCCGGTCGGCGTTTGGATTTGGCGAGTCGCTGATTGCGGTTCCATTGCTGGCCCTTTTCATTCCGCTGAAGGTGGCAACGCCGCTTGCCGTGCTGGTGTCGATCACGATCGCCGCGGTTGTGGTGGCGCAGGACTGGCGGAAGATTCATGTGCGCAGCGCGGGATGGCTGGTGATCTGTTCGCTCTTTGGGATACCTGTGGGCCTGTTGTTGTTGACGAGCATTCATCAGCAAGCCGTTAAGATCGTGCTTGCGATTTTTATTATTGCTTTTTCGATGTATTCCCTACTCGGCCGAAAGCCGCCTGAGTTGAAGAACGATAGTGTGGCGTGGCTTTTTGGGTGTGGGTTTGCTGCGGGAGTTATTGGCGGCGCCTTTGGGATGAATGGACCTCCGCTGGTGATCTATGGGGCGATGCGGCGCTGGTCGGCGCAGCATTTTCGCGCGACCTTGCAGGCATATTTTCTACCGGCGAGTTTGATCGGCATGGTGGGGTACTGGATGGCGGGGCTTTGGGTTCCTGCTGTGACACACTATTACTTGCTATGTTTGCCTGTGCTGCTGCCGGGGGTCTGGCTGGGCAGAGTGGTGAACCATCGCCTGCAGGGAGATGCTTTTTTGAGGTACGTTTACGTGGGGCTGACGGGTATTGGAGTTATTTTGCTGGCGGAGTCCTTGCGTGGATAAGGTGCGATGAAGGGGATGATGAGAGGACATTTTCTTTTGCTGCTTGTGTGTGCGTTGGCGGGATGCAAGTCGATTGCGCCGCCTGTGCCGCTGGCAGATTTGAATGCGCAGCAGATGCATGGGCACGCGGTGTATCAGGCGCATTGCGCCCAGTGCCACTACGACCGCAAGGATGCGCCGTTGCATGGGCCGGCGCTGATTGGGATGTTCAAGAAGCCGTATCTGTCGAGCGGCGCTCCTGCGAACGATGACCGCGTCACGGCGACGATTGTGCATGGGCGCAACCTGATGCCGGCTCTGGGGAATACGCTTGATCAGCGGGATGTAGATGACCTGCTGGCGTATCTGCATACTTTATGAGCGATACCGATGAAGTAAAGAAGCTCGAAGCGCGGGCTCATGGGATGTTGCCAGGCGTGGCGGGGATAGCCCTGTTCATGCTGGTGTTGACGATGGTAAACGCGTTCGCTGCGTTGAACGGGAAGTTTGGTGCAGGCCCGGGAAAGTACGGCGTGCTGACGTTGTGCACGTTGCTGGCGGCGGGAGTGTTTGGGCTGCTGCGGCTGCGGCGATGGGGATGGGCGCTGGTGTTGGGTGGATGTCTGACGCTTTGCCTTGGGAACCTGTTTGTGTTTGAGAAGACGCACGCGGGGCCGTTTCTGGTGCAGGGATTGTTTGCGCTGGTGTTCTTTCTTTATCTGGTGAGGACGGAAGTGCGGGATCGGCTGCGATGAGCTGGTGGTTGCGTCATATCGGATGGTGGCCGCCGCTGTTTGGGACGGGGATCAAGGTGACGCGGCTGGATAAGGATCTGCGCGCGGTTGATGTGGAGATGCCGCTGCGGCCGTGGAATCGCAACTATGTGGGGTGCAATTTGGCGGGTCGCTGTTCGCGCTGACCGATCCGTTTTACATGATTATGCTGGCTACCAATCTTGGGCCGGAGTTTGTGGTTTGGGATAAGGCTGCTTCGATACGTTACAAAAAGCCTGGATTGGGGCGGGTTCGCGCGGAGTTTCGGTTGACGGCGGAACGATTGGCGGAGGTTCGAATGCAGCTGGGGGTGCGGGGCGGACGGATGTGATGTTTGTCGTTGAGGTGAAGGACGACGCGGGTGGGGTGGTTGCGGAGGTGGAGCGGGTGATCTATTGCGCGACGAAAAACGCGCATGAGGAGAGAAAAAATTGCGGAGCGGCGGCGGGTGAGGGGTTTGTTGTTTTGCTGGTGTTTTTGGGTGGGTTTTGAGTAAAAGCGGGTTTTGGGTGTGGTGTTTTGGTGGTGAGTTTGTGGTGGATTGCTGGTGGGGACCTGGTGGTTCGTCGCGTGTTTTTCAGCGCTGAAAGATACGCCAAAATTTTCGGATTTATTTTTCTGCAAGAGATTTTTCAGAAGATCGTCCTGCCGGACGGGCCCACTGCGCGTGGGGCGGTCACTTCGTGACTTTTGTACCGGTCCTGGTGGGTTAGCTGCGCCGGTCCTCCCGCTGGTCGGGATCGGGCTCGCTTTCGATTTGCTTATTTGCTTGCCTGGGTGTTTGCTGGGGGAAGGGCTGCCGGATTGGCGTAGGTCGCAGACGTTTGGACCGAGCCGATGGGTACGCAGGGACGCGGCGTGGCGGTCTGTCCAGGGAGCACCGGGGGCCGGCCGTTCGCATCTGGCCTGCGGGGCATGGCTGCAAAAGCGGAGTCGGGCGTAGATCGGCAGGCAGCGGAGGGGCCTCGATGGCGCCGGTCAGGACCTCGTTCTCCTTTGAGCCGGGCCATGCGTAGGGAGCCACACGGATGGGTCCGTAACCAACTACCGGGAATTTGGTTGGCACGGAAAAACTCCTGTCGACCAGTACGAAGGCCGACTGCTGTGTCTTGCCTAAGAGGCGATTGTCGGAGGCCAACTGCAGGACGTGATCGCCGACGGTCACAGTGAGCGTCTTGTCGTCGAAGGCATTCTTCTGCTCGACCGCGCCGGGGAAGGGATCGTTCGAGATGATCGTCGTGCCGACACCGGGCACGTAGATGTAAACATATTTGAGGTCCTTGATCTCGTAGTTCAGTGCGGCCTTGCCGGTCATTCCGTCGACCGTGAGAGTGCCGCGGCTGATGGAGACGGAGACTGTCTTTGGCGGCTTCTCTTTCGGGGCATGCAGCTTCTTCCCGTTCTCGTCGTATCCGAGTTCGCTCCTGGTCTGCATCACGGGCTTGCCCTCTGCGTCGAAGAGCGGGTGTCCCTTCTTGTCGCGCTGCTGCCTGACCGGCGGATTGAACATCAGCTTGCCTTCGGGGTCCTGCTGCTGCTTGCCCTCTGCGTCGAGCATGGGCGTGGGCGGCAGTTCTACGAGGGTTGTTGGTCCGGTGTACTCCTGCTTTTCTTTTTGTCCTTCGCAACGACGGGTGGGGCGGGTTGCAAGATTGCTGGGGACGATGCACCTTTGGCGTCTTCGATGGGGGATTGGTCTGCCCTGGCCCGGGCGTGGGCTGGGATCGGTCTGTCTGCTGCGGGGCTGTCTGCTGCGGGGCTGTCTGCTGCGCGGTTTGTATCTGCGCAGCGACGCGGCCGACGCAGGTAAAGGCCAACGCCAGGCCAAGCAATCCAGAGAGAGAGCTGGTGTTTGTTCGCGGTATGGTCCGCATGATTGAGGTTCGCGTCATCGAGGTTGATCCTCCGTGTTTCTCGGCTTTGCGCGGCCGGTCGGAGACGGCGCATGTGGTCCTGATAGTCCTTGTGGCGAGCATATCCCCTGTTCGTAATCTGTTCATGCTCTTTCTCTAGTTACGTCTACGACTTCCGGGCCATTACTTTGTGTGTACCGGGGTAAGGAAACCGTCGTCTTCATGAAGAGCGGAGTTGTCCGAGCTGTTTCTCCGTCGATCCGTTTCTCTTAGAACCTTTCCAGACATTCAAGTGATCTTGTAAAAGCTCTCCGGCTTGTGAACTGATTTCAGGGAACAAGCAACTGCAAAGGCGAGACGCGGGGGTCTCTCCACTGCGCCGTGCGATAAGACCGCACGGCTTCGGTCGAGATGACGATCTATAAAGTTTCTGGGCAGGTCTGAAGCTGTGTGGTGGGGCAAAAATCATTTGACATATTCCCATATAGGCATGTAATGTTTCGGCATGGCACGAGCAACCACCACTTCGGATACGTTCAACGCGGTTGCAGAGCCCCGCCGGCGGGAGATTTTGAGCTATCTTGCCGGAGCCGAGCGGCCGGTCGGCGAGATTGTGGCCGCGCTTGGCCTTCCGCAGCCTTCCATCTCCAAGCACCTGCGTGTGCTGCACGACGTGGGGCTGGTTCGGATGCGCTGCCGGGGTCGACAGAAGCTATACCAGACCAACGCGGAGGCGATACGCCCACTCCACACGTGGGCAGGAACCTTCGAGCGTTACTGGCAGCACCAGTTGCATCGAGTGAAAGAGCTCGCGGAGGCGACGGTCCGCCAGGGCTTAACAGATTCAAATTCCCCAACCCCGAACCTTAAGGAGAAACGATGATCGCCACCGAACAGACTCTCGAAAACCTGACCTTTACGCTTAATCAAGAGATTCACGTAAAGGCGCCGTTGGATGTAACCTTTGCCGCGCTGCTGGAGCAACTGGGGCCCGGCAACGAGACCGACGATGGCAAATCTCTCGCCATGAAGATCGAACCGTGGCCGGGTGGACGATGGTATCGCGACCTGGGGGACGGCAATGGGCACTTCTGGGCCAATGTGCAGGCGATCAAGCGGCCGACGCTGCTGGAGTTCGCTGGTCCGTTGTTCGCCTCTTTCCCGATGGTCAACAATGTGCAGTACCGGCTGAAGGAGGTCGATGGGGGAACTTTGATCGTCTTCCGACACACGGCGCTCGGTCTGCTGACTGAGGATCACAAGGCAGGGATGCCGAAGGGCTGGGCGTCGATGAACGACCGCGTTCGCAGGCACGCCGAGGCCGGTAGATAACGGCTCATATCGCGACCGATCGGTCGCAGGGGAGGCTCCAGCCTATGTGTCCAGTGTGCGTAGCAACCGCAATGCTGATCGCCGGCAGTGTCACCTCTACGGGCGGACTCTCGGCAATCGCAATCAAGAAGTTCGGCGTGAAGAACGCCGTGGATAACCATCCTGCTCCGACCCCATCCAAGCTGTCTGAAAGAGAGAACGGAGCGGGAGATATCGTCGCGAACACAAATCAAAGGAGAGATCAAGATGGCAACGAGCATGACTGAGAATCCGAAAGTAGTGTCGCAAGAGGAGTGGCTTGCGGCTTGCGAGAGACTTGTCGCCGAAGAGAAGCGGGTCACACACGAGCGCGACGCGTTAGCCGCCAAACGTCGGAGGATACCGTGGCTGGCGGCGGAGAAGAAGTACGAGTTCGACGGACCTAATGGGAAGGCGAGCCTGCTTGATTTGTTTGAGGGGCGTCGTCAGCTGATCGTCTATCGCGCCTTCTTCGAGCCGGGTGTGTTTGGCTGGCCGGACCATGCGTGCCGTGGCTGCTCGCTGGGTGCCGATCAGGTGTCGCATCTTTCGCATCTGAATGCGCGCGACACGACTCTGGCGTACGCTTCGCGCGCGCCGCAGCCGGATATTGAGCGCCTGAAGAAGCGGATGGGTTGGACGATGCCGTGGTACACCATTACGGATAGCTTCGACGTTGACTTTGGTGTGGACCAGTGGCACGGCCATAACGCGTTCATCCGCGACGGCGACAAGATCTTCCGCACCTACTTCATCAACAGCCGCGGGGACGAGGCGATGGGCAGCGTCTGGAATTACCTCGATATGACTGCGCTTGGACGGCAGGAGGAGTGGGAAGACTCGCCTGAGGGGTATCCGCAGAGTGCGCCGTACAAGTGGTGGAACTGGCACGATGAGTACGCCTCCAGCGGCTCGACCGATCCTAGATGGGCGAAGGTAGTCGCTGATGCTAAGGTGACGCTGAACCTGTAGGGCCAGGTGTGTGATCGCCTTTGACGATGGCCACTTCGTCGATCCGGCCAGAGCCAGCGGCCGCAGAGTTTCGCTGGCTCCTACTGTTTGGGCGGGTTGGATACAATGGACGGATGACTCCGCCCGTGGCCCAATTGAATGCAGAGCTGGTACAGATTGATCTGACGCCGCGCAAACCTGCGCCGAAGCCGGCGTGGTTGAAGGCGAAGGCTCCGATGGGGGAGACCTTTCATAGTCTGAAGAAGATGGCGCGCGAGTTGAACCTGCATACGGTGTGCGAGAGCGCACAGTGCCCGAATATTGGAGAGTGCTGGAATCAGAAGTCGGCGACGTTCATGATGCTGGGGAATCTTTGTACGCGGCGTTGCGGGTTTTGCGCGGTGCCGAAGGGGAAGCCGGAGCCGATTGACTTCGATGAGCCGCGGCGTGTGGCCTATGCGGTAGCGCAGCTTGGGTTGGCGCATGCGGTGATTACGAGCGTGAATCGCGATGACGATAATGTGGGCGCGGCGCGGGCGTTTGTGAGTGTGATCGAAGAGATTCGGATGCAGGCTCCGGCGTGCAGGGTTGAAGTGCTGACTCCGGACTTTCAGGGCAATGAAGAGGCGCTGCGGCTGGTGGTGGCGGCGCGGCCGGAGATTCTGAATCACAACATTGAGACGGTGCCGCGGCTCTATCGGGTGGCGAAGTCGGGTGGGCGGTATGAGAAGTCGCTGCGGTTCCTGCAGCATGCGAAGGAGCTTGCTGCGGAGATGTTTTCTGATCGGGATGGCGACCAGATTGTAACCAAAACAGGCATTATTGTTGGGATGGGCGAGGAGATGCACGAGCTGCTGGCAGTGTTTCGCGATCTGGCGGATCGGAAGGTGGATATTCTGACGATCGGGCAGTATCTGCGGCCGAGCCGGGATCATCTGCCGATGGCTCGATACTATACGCCAGAGGAGTTTGCATTTCTGAAGCATGAAGCTGTAGGGATGGGCTTCAAGCATGTGGAGAGCGGGCCGCTGGTGCGAAGTAGCTATCACGCGCAGGAGCAGGCGGAGTCTACGGGGCTGGTGTCAAAATCAACGCTAATCTGTACTGATCAACGATAATTTGTACCAGTACAAAATAGCGTTGCACGCGGCCAGCCAGATTGAGGGTTATGACGAACGCGTCAATCTCTTGCCATGGCATCCGCGACGTCTTGACGATGAGATTCTGTCGTCCTGGATGCTTAGTATTGCCTCCGGTAACGGGATTTCTGTCAGACGTCTTTGCGCGTGGCTTGGAAGCGACGATCGGGTTCGGGAAATAGATTCGATGAAGCCCTATAATCCGCTCGTAAACCATATTGCAGAGGCGGCTGGAGTAGAGAAGGATATTGTTATTAAAAGCCTTCCTACCGGCCTTTACGGACTGTTTGGGAAATCCATTTCCTCCACAGACTGGTCCTGGACATCAAATACGCAATGGCGCCTACTAGGAGGTACGCCACCAAACAATTTGGGCAACCAGTATTGTCCCATCTGTCTTCGGAAGTTCGGGCACTATCAGCTTTCATGGACTATCGCCGTCTATAGTTGTTGTCTGCAGCACAAGTGCTTCCTTCGAGATCACTGTCCTCATTGTGGAAAGAGATTTCTAGGTGCAGCCCGGTTTTTCGACTCGTGCATTGCTAAGCCAAAGAGAGATCTTCAACTCTGCGCATATTGCGGCAGATCAGTCGTGAATCATGAGCGATACGAGTTAGCAGATGAGAAAACTTTGAAACTCACCTACATGCTGGACTCGTTGGTAAGGAAACCAGCCTGTGTTGACTACTTTAAAGTATTGGCCAGACTTCTCCATGTTATGTGCCGTCCTTCCGCCTTAGCGAAGCACATGAGATCACAAATGCTGCCTAGTTCACATCAGATCACATCTAGATATTGGAGTGGCACACCGCCTGAATTCGAATATCTCGACGTGAAATCTAGAGCTTTTATGCTCCAGGCGGTAGTGAGTCTCTTCGCTGACTGGCCAGATTATTTAGTCGATGTCCTGAGATCGACGAATGACCTCCATCATTTACACCACTTGTTTAAGAACAAATCCCTACCAAACTGGTACGAGAGTGCGGTGAGAATCGCAGCAACAAGGAACCGTTGTCCTAAGCCTTCCGACAGGGAGCAGTTTCTCCATGCCGCGATACAGCAGGGTTGGGTGACAGCTGTTCAGTTCGCGAAAAAACTCGTGATTCTGGGCGTTTTCTTCATTTAGAGTCTGCGTAACGTCTATGTCCGGGAATCACAACTCTGGCAGTTGAACTCGCGATCAGGATGTCCTTAATCAGCTAGAGTCTTCTGTAGCTAGCGAAGCCCGAGGCCGAGAAGTCACCTGGCCCGAGAACATCTTCGGACCCTAACGCATCCTCGGTCACGACGATACAATCGGCTTCTTGTGCCCCGAAGAAGCGGATGGGCGAGCCGCTATCGAAACGCTAGAATTCCTGCTGGAAACGCAGTACTGCTAAAAGCTCTCCATCCAGCCCGAGCTACTGAGCACTGGCGTCCCAAGATTGGGCATACCTGCAATCAAAATGGCGGACGGTCCTGACCGGACCATGGGCCACAGGCTTCTCTACCAAGAAGACCTCCACCACGAGATACCGGGCCTCCTCAGACTTTAGGTTCGGTTTCGATTGAACTGCCGGGCGAAGGAAACAAATCGTTGAGGCGGGTTATCCAAATCCTTGAGCAAAGCGCTATATCTTACAGCTTGGGACTCCCAAGCCAACGTCAACCGCTTCCGCAAGTCCGACATAATCCACATCGCCATTGCGACAACGTGATGACGTTCGACGATAGTGCGGGTTTCAAATGGTGACCGCCCATTAGCGAGATGCATGTCGGGACAATTGAGTCGTTCGCGAATGAACTCCTTAAACCGCGGCGCCGTTCGCTCGGACAGGATCAACTTGCATTGCTGATGAAGTATTGCGTGGAAAGAGAAGCCAAATTGTGGCCTTTCACGGTGATTGGATTCGAGGCTTTTCAGGAACTTAACTGTTTCCTGGAATGATTTCTGGTCGTAGATTGGAATGGCGAGAGGCAATGCCGCACGAAGATCATCGCCGCATGAGTGGCAGATGCTCATTGGCCCGGCTAACAGCAGCATTGGCCTCCCCAGGTCTCGGCGGTGGAATGCTACTGGGACCCCGCACCGCCAGCACCGATCTCGGAGGAGAATACTGTGTTTGGGACAAAATGTGCAGTAAGCCACTCTCCATCGCCGGCGAAAATATGGCTCATCATCTTCGAGCAGACATTGCGAACAGTACTGCAGACCAAATCCGAGGTATTTACGATGGAACATCTGTAGCGGCAATATCCAGCGAAGTTGACCAGAGATATTTCTCGTTCGATAAAGTTTCCCCTATAGCCGTCCAACGTTGTAGCTGCAACACTCAGCCTCGGCAGGCCGGTATGACGAACGAGATTGGCGCGTAACCATCGTGGCGCCAGCCTATCGACATCGCGATTCCAGATTTGGTGGTCGGTTCCAAACACGCAATCAGAGAAGGCTTGGAGCTTCTGGCCGTTGCCGCGAGCCAGATCTTGCAACCAGGATGACAACAACTCATCCTTACGTGGTTGAGGATGAACCGGCCAGCGTCTAACGCAAGCCACGTGCCTCTCCTCTTCTCTGAGAAGGAGGCTTCTAGTTGAGCTCTTCTAGAAGCTTGCGATCAATCCGCTCCCTTTTCGTCTCGATTGCCTTGATAGCAGCGTGCATAAGAAGCTCAGCGATCTCTCCTATTGATGGGCCCCGGTAATTTTGAGCCAGGAGAAATGTTAGTCTTCGACCAAATCTAACCCTATGGCTGAGGAGGATTTGGATGAGGAAGAGACGGTTCACGGTAGAGCAGATGATTGGTGTGCTGAAGCAGGCGCAAGTAGGCGTTCCTGTCGCGGAGGTGATCCGCAAGGCGGGGATTAGCGAGCAGACGTACTACCGGTGGAAGGCGAAGTACGCTGGCCTAGAGGTGGACGAAGTTCGCAAGATGGCTCAGTTACAAGAAGAGAACCTGCGTTTGAAGCAGCTTGTTGCAGAGCTAACGCTGGACAAGACGATGCTGCAGGATGTGCTCTCAAAAAATGGTGAAGCCTTCGCGGCGTGGGCCGATGGTGGAGCGGCTGGTTGGAAGCTACCTGGTAAGCGAACGGCATGCCTGTCGTGTTCTACGCGTCCCTCGAGCGACCTACCGCTACCGAAGCTGTCTCGATCCACGGACTGAACTGCGGATGAGGATCCGCGAGATCGCTCAGGCAAGAGTGCGTTATGGATACCGCAAGATCCGCGTGCTGTTGAACCGCGAAGGCTGGGATGTGGGCAAGTACTTGGTGTACCGGCTGTACAAGGAAGAAGGACTGACGCTGAAGAGGATGAAGCCTGCCGGGAAGCGGAAGGCATCTCGAACTCGTGAGGATCGGATCAAGCCTACGGCTCCGAACGAAGCCTGGAGTATGGACTTCGTGATGGATCAGCTGCAGGATGGAACGCGGTTCCGCGCCTTGACGATCGTGGATGTGCATACGAGAGAAGCTGTAGCGATTCAAGTAGGACAGAGCCTGAAAGGAGACGATGTTGTGCGGACACTGAACCAGTTGAAGCTAGACCGTGGCGTGCCGAAGGTGCTGTTCTGTGACAACGGCAGCGAGTTCACCAGTCAGGCGATGGATCTATGGGCTTATCGCAACAGCGCTAAGATCGACTTCTCCAGACCAGGCAAGCCAACAGACAACGCCTTCGTTGAAAGCTTCAACGGAACCCTGCGAAGTGAATGTCTGAATATCCACTGGTTCCTCGATTTGAAGGAGGCAAGACACCTGATCGAAGCATGGCGGCAGGAATATAATGAGAGTCGTCCTCACGCAGCTCTCGATGACAGGACGCCGAGCGAGTTCGCCAGCCAGATCGCGGCTAGCCGCGATCTGGCTGGAACCTAAACAGGTCGAAGACTAACTCTGACCTTGGTACAGGAAAATTAGGCCCTTCATGGTGGAGCGGCTGGTTGGAAGCTACCTGGTAAGCGAACGGCATGCCTGTCGTGTTCTACGCGTCCCTCGAGCGACCTACCGCTACCGAAGCTGTCTCGATCCACGGACTGAACTGCGGATGAGGATCCGCGAGATCGCTCAGGCAAGAGTGCGTTATGGATACCGCAAGATCCGCGTGCTGTTGAACCGCGAAGGCTGGGATGTGGGCAAGTACTTGGTGTACCGGCTGTACAAGGAAGAAGGACTGACGCTGAAGAGGATGAAGCCTGCCGGGAAGCGGAAGGCATCTCGAACTCGTGAGGATCGGATCAAGCCTACGGCTCCGAACGAAGCCTGGAGTATGGACTTCGTGATGGATCAGCTGCAGGATGGAACGCGGTTCCGCGCCTTGACGATCGTGGATGTGCATACGAGAGAAGCTGTAGCGATTCAAGTAGGACAGAGCCTGAAAGGAGACGATGTTGTGCGGACACTGAACCAGTTGAAGCTAGACCGTGGCGTGCCGAAGGTGCTGTTCTGTGACAACGGCAGCGAGTTCACCAGTCAGGCGATGGATCTATGGGCTTATCGCAACAGCGCTAAGATCGACTTCTCCAGACCAGGCAAGCCAACAGACAACGCCTTCGTTGAAAGCTTCAACGGAACCCTGCGAAGTGAATGTCTGAATATCCACTGGTTCCTCGATTTGAAGGAGGCAAGACACCTGATCGAAGCATGGCGGCAGGAATATAATGAGAGTCGTCCTCACGCAGCTCTCGATGACAGGACGCCGAGCGAGTTCGCCAGCCAGATCGCGGCTAGCCGCGATCTGGCTGGAACCTAAACAGGTCGAAGACTAACTCTGACCTTGGTACAGGAAAATTAGGCCCTTCAATGAACGCGCTACACTAACTCCTCACTGGCACAAAAGATCGGGCAAACCAAGCCTGCTCCTCGATTTCACGCATCCGAAAATAACGCTGTTTGACGTAATCCTCATCGACCTGCGAATCTGGTTTACCTTCTGCTCTCGCTGCGTTTCGAATTTCTTTGAGATCCCAGATGCTCATGTCTGGGAATGTTGAGTCTCGCGTAGGAATCTCAAAATATTCTTTCAAGTCAGGGTCATAAAAATATATTGAGCTGAGGTGGTGATAGAACCTTTTGAACCTGAAGAGCCGTTTCAGTTTGGGCTTGTCAGGGTCGGGAGCATTGATCCAACGCCGTAGTACATCGTGGTAATAAAAGATTTTGTCGATCTCGACGCCATAGCGTTGTACCGTACGTTCCTCTAATGGCATGAAGTCCAACTGCAAACGGGTGCAATCTTTTAGGTCTACGATCCGAGGCTGTAGGCCTACAGGAGCGTGCTTATCTGTACCCTCAAAGACCCCAATCTTGTAACGTTGAAGAGGCGACATTCCAAGTTGAGAGTGTTCTTCAGCGTGATACGCGGCGATCCGCTCTACGAGCCACTGATTAAATTCAGTTTGCGTAAAGATTGCTTTGGCTTCAGAAGCATATGAGCCGCGCTCTTTCGGGTTTGAAAACGTGGTGCCGGGAAGAGAGTGGATAGCCTGGGCAAGCGTGCCACACCAGCGTTCGATGTGGCCTCCGAATCTAGGATTCTTAACTGGACGCCAGATCAGGTGTATGCCGTGATCGTCGCATGCAACCTTCAACATATTCATACGAAATGCATTGTCGCCGTGCAGAGTGGTCATCTTCCCCCAGACAGGCCACTCAGCGTGAGAGCCAAGCTTGGAAAGCCAATCTTCTTTTGGAAGAATCGAGTGAGCAATGCATAGCCCGGTTGACATCGCACCCGGAGGATCAGGGGAACTATAGAAACCCGTTACCATTCGGCTACAAACATCGAAGGCCAGAGAGAGCCACGACTTCTTAGTTGGTTTCCGGTATTTCTCATCCACCAACATAATATCGAGCAACATATGATCGATTTGGACCACATCTAATGGGCAATCGGCGCCAGGAAAGCTGCCGAGTATTGGATCGAGGAAGTGCTCCGCTGCGCGAGCACCATGCAAGCGTGAGTATGTTTGCCTCCTCGGAATCGCCTGAAGGCGATCTCTGACCGTGTTTAAACTCGGAATTTTCATAAGCTTCAAATTCGCGTTCGCTGAAATGCCAACATCGCAGCACGCCTGATCAGTAGTTATGGCTTCCTGCGCATTCGCGGCGTCTATCTTGTCTTTTATTTTTTCGTAAATACGACAAAGCCGCTTATCTTCTGATTTGAGCTGTTTAAGTGTGGTGGAAATAATACTTTCGACACGCTCGTCAATGGCCTTCTGTCCTGTATCTGATCTTTGCTTTCGACCAAAGTGAAGAAAGGCTCTCCTCCCTCTCATAGGCGGCGATCCAATCGTAAAGAGCGCCGGGCGAATAATTGAATTCGGCCGCTCTCGCCTCCACGTCGGCTCGCTTCCGGTCCCGCATATGGAGTAGTGGTCGGATTACTTCTAATTTAAATTCAGCACTCTCTCGCCATCTGCTAGTAAGGTCAAATCACCTCCGCGACAGGAACGCCTACTTGCGCCTGCTTCAGCACACCAATCATCTGCTCTACCGTGAACCGTCTCTTCCTCATCCAAATCCTCCTCAGCCATAGGGTTAGATTTGGTCGAAGACTAACATTTCTCTGGCTCAAAATTACCGGGGCCCATCAGTATGCCAAGCGGGCCAAGAGCCACGCGGTCGAAGTCGCAGGCGCCAGCCACTCAGTTTACGTCTCGCATCCAAAGGAAGTTGCAGAGCTAATTGAGAGTGCAGCACGTGCGGTCTCGAAGTAGCTCGGACTCCGTAAGGAGTCGCCACACCCGGAGAACCAAGTGAAAATTCTCGAAATTCAATCGTCACCAAGAGGCGAATCTTCCGACTCGAGCACGCTCATCAAATCGTTCATCGAGGCGTGCAAGTCCTACAACAACTCAATCGTTGTGGATACGTTGAACGTCTGGCATGAATCGCTACCGGAGTTCGACTACGAGGCAATTGGAGCGAAGTACAAAGCAGTAAAGCACGAAACGATGACTGAAGCGGAGTCCAACATATGGGACCGTATTCAATCGTTGATCCACCGCTTTCAGAACGCCGATCGAATCGTTTTAGGAACTCCAATGTGGAACTTTGGACTGCCTTACAAGCTCAAACACTTGATTGATCTCGTAGCGCAGCGAAACTATCTGTTTGCCTACGACGGTAAACAGTACAGCCCTCTCTTGAACGTGGAAAAGGCAATCGTTGTCTATACACGCGGCTCGCGTTTCCTCGAGGGTACTCCTATACCGCCCTCGCGATTCGATCACCAAGCAACCTATTTGGACTTTTGGTTGCAGCTTGTCGGTGTTCGAGATCTTCGGAGTGTGATTGTTGACAACGCGTGGAATCGAGATCGTCAGGAATCAGAAGTGAGCTTGGCGAAGGGGAAAGCGACTCTGGAACAACTGGTTGAGTGGTTTCTTAATTAACAGAACAGGCAGCAACGTGCGTTGACCCTGAGTTTGAGGATCGGAGGAGCGTTTGCTGCAGATCCGTAAAGATCGTCTCATGCACTTGCGGGAGGATGACGGGCATCTATGTAAGTCAGTGTCAAGGGGAGCGCATAGATAGCTGTCCAGTTCCCAGCGTGTCGATCCGATCTTGCTTTCCCGATGGATCTGACCGCTCGCATCCTTCACGCAATAGCTGATCGTCTTCTTGTGAATGTCCAGTCCGATGTAATAGATAGGAGCCTCCGAGGTCCTTCTCTCAATCAGCCTCATCGCTGAGTCCGGCATTTGCAACACTCGTGCTCTTGACACTGACTTACATTCAAACAAACCGGAAGTGATCCCGTAGCGCCCGCAAAGTCGGGTTTGCGGCAAGTTCGATTCGCTGACGGCGGAGGTTGTCGCTAACGCTGTTTCGGGAAGTTCGATTTTCGGACCTTTCGGTACGAGCTTTGACATCCTCTCTCCTAGTCGTTTCTCACTGACTCAGTGACAAATTGAACATGGGTCGACCTTGACATACCGACCTCCTTACCCCCTGATAACGCCCGCCACGTAGAACAATCAGGCGAAATGACTTAAAGCTAAACCGAATTTCATCGAAAACCGCTCAGGGCGTAGACTGGTGATGTCGCTTTCAATATCGAAAATCCTGGCCAAACATCGCTCGAATGGTTTTCTGGCGAGGGCGACGAAGATTTGGCTCGGTAGTTCGAACTGTCGTCTTGGGTCGGATGGCCTCAAAAGGAACAGCACCTGCAGTTCACCCGCGAATTCAGCAGAAGAGAAGCCTGAGACGCCGTTAAAGAATCGGAGAATTACCATGCGCTCAGAACTGATCTTTCGTGCCAAGGAAACCGTTACTAATAAATACAAACTTTGTCAGACTGCCTCGAAGGCGACCCGGCGGCTTCACATCTCCTCGACAAATACGACGGATACCATCAACAGTGCTTTTGCTCGCATCGCTGATGACTTGAATGAACCTAATCCTGACTCTTCCCGAACGAATACTACCTCTTTCTGGTGGGAAATGCGCTAACGGCCATGAAGCTTGCATGCTGGCGAAGCGACCATCAAAGGTTCGTCAGCGATCAATTTTTCGGTTGGTTCGCAGTTGTTGCGCGTGGCGGTCCCTTCGAACCAGCCTGCGTCCAGTCGATCGCGGTTGCAGCGTTATCGCATCCGAGCAGGCGTGCGCAGGGGAGCACAGCCGCGGACTAGTCAATCTGCTCGTCGAGTAACTATGGCGAGCGAGGCACGCTGCAGTTTACGAAGTCCCGCACCAAGGTTCAGGGATTCTTTCAAAACGGCAGATCGAAGAACTATTTCGCGGCGGCAATCTGTTTGATTCGGGCGCGGAGTTGGTCTAGGTCCTGTGGTGAGAAGTAGTGTCCATCGGCTATGACTCCTGCGATCTTGCGGGTGTTGCCGATGTTGTCCAGCGGGTTGGCTCTGAGAAGAACGAGATCGGCAATCCTGCCTCTCTGGATAGTGCCGAAGTCGTTGAGCCTGTTGTAGAACCTTGCCGGATTGAGGGTGGCGGTCTGGAGGGCTTCAAGTGGGGTGAAGCCTGCCGCTACAAAGCGCTGCAGTTCAAGATGGAGACTGATGCCCGGAATGACATCGACTCCCGCAGGTGTATCGGTGCCGGCTAGAAATGGCACATTCGCAGCGTGCAACTTTCTAACGATGTCGAGTTCGTGATCGACGAACTTCTCACGAACAGCAAGAGGGTCGGTGTCGAGGGATTTGAGGATGCCCTTCTGAGCTGCGGGCCACTGCTTGGTCACCCAGATGTGACCAGCGTATGCGAGGTCCGGGTCCCTGGTGTAGTCGATGGCGTCGACGAGCCACTGGCCACGCTCCCAGAAAAGGGTGGGGCACTGCCAGACATGGTTCTTCGCTAGAAGCTGAATGATGCCGGCCTCGCGGGCTGGATCGTAGCTCTGGAGGAACATTCCGGGGGTCTTCGTGCCGGTGAGGTATTTGTCCTCATCGAGGGAACTGGCCTCGAAGATACCGATGAGATGCTCGAACGTTCGCTGGCCGACGGATACGGCCTCGGAGGCGCGAATCGAGTCAGGGACGTGACCCTCGAATTCGATACCTAGCTTTTTCGACTCTTCGGCGATGGCGAAGTAGGCTTCACGAGGGACACCGGACTGGACCTTGATGAAGTCGACCCCTCGGCTCTTGAGCATGTCCACAGCGTTGCGTCCGTCCTCAGGTGTGGCAATGGGAACGGCGGCTTTGTAGTGGGACTTGGGACCGTCGAGCATGGGACCCGAGACAACCATGCGCGGTCCGAAGACGCGGTGCGCGGCTACGTCATCGCGGGCCTGGAGGACGGAGTCAAGGGCGCTGCCCATATCGCGGATGCCGGTGACACCGTTGGCGAGGAAAAGCGGAAGGATGAGGTCCGTGCCGTCAGCGGCAGTGCCATCGAAGTAGACGTGGGTGTGCATATCCCAGAGGCCAGGAATGAGGTACTGGCCCTTGGCATCGACGATCTGGCCTGCTTTGGGATTGGCTTTGGTGGAATGAGCGATGCTGGAGATGCGATTGCGGTTGATGACCACGGTGGTGTCGGGCTGACTTTTGCCGTTGGTGACATCGATGAGCGTTGCGTGGGTGATGGTGAGGGTTTGCGCCTTTGCGCAGGGCACCAGAAGCGGCAAGAAGAGAAGGAACTTTTGGAGGATCGACACAGAGTTATGGTAATGCTCGGACGATATTTCGCCGCGTTGAAACGTGCGTTGCCTTCTAGCACTCTTCGCATGCCTCGGGCGCGTGGTTGCAATGATTTCTCGCTAGGTACGGTTAAGAGCTTGCTCCCCGATGACGGGCAAACGGAAGTAATCGCGTCATGCCCATAAAGTCAAAGTCACCATCTCGCAAGCTCAATCCGTTGTTGCCTACACCCCGTTTTGCGGGATGTTCTACTCAGCTCTTCGTTACACTGCTCTTTATGCCCCGCCCGATCCTCCTCTCTGCGTTCGTTCTAGCGACCACATCCCTTGCCAACGCCCAATGGGAAATCCAGTCGGCCCCCACCACCGCCAGTCTGCGCGGCATTCATGCCCTCGGCAACGGAATCGCGTGGTCCTCAGGCTCTTCCGGCACCGTCCTCCGCACCACTGACGACGGTGCCCACTGGCAGCTCTGTGCGACATCACCCGACGCCGAAAAACTAGACTTCCGCGGCATCCAGGCCTTCGACGAAAACACCGCCATCGTCATGTCCTCCGGCAAAGGCGACCTATCCCGCCTCTACAAAACCATCGACGGCTGCCAGACCTGGAAGCTCCTCTTCACCAACCCCGACAAAGAAGGCTTCTGGGACGCCATCAAATTCGTAGACCGCACGCGAGGTTATCTGTTGGGCGATCCCGTTAAAGATAGGTTTCGCGTATGGCGAACAATGGACAGCGGTGAAACATGGCAAGACCAACAAGATTCGCTCCTCACAACATTTCGAGCTAATCCGCTCACGCAAGGTGCATTTGCCGCCAGCAACTCGGCTCTATGGGTCACAAATCTTGATCAAACTTACCTTGCTTTCGGAACCGGCGGCACGGCCGGTGCGATGGTTTATTCGATAGCCAGATTTGCTCTCGCTACAGGCGGTGCCGGAGGAGGATCGCGGTGGGAAACCTCCATGGGCGATAAGACTCAAAGTTCCGGAATTTTTTCAATTTATTTTCGTTATGACGCTGGGTCATTTCCCACGGGAGTTGCAGTAGGCGGCGACTATACAAAACCTGATGATTCTACGAATACGGCTGCCCAAACCCGCACTGGCGCAATAAATTGGCAACCCGCCCAAACCCCACCCCACGGCTACCGCTCCTCCGTAGCCTACGACCCCACCCAAAAACTCTGGATCACCGTAGGCCCCAACGGCACCGACATCTCCCGCGACGACGGCAAGAACTGGACAGCCCTCAAACCCACTGCTAAAGACCAACCCGACGCCGACAAGAACTGGAACGCCCTCTCCCTCCCCTTGGTCGTCGGACCCCACGGTCGTATCGGCAGACTCAATGCCAAGACACTAGCTCCATAACTTTGATCGAACTGCCTGTAAAATCCGGCGGTGGGAGTCAGACGCTGGAGAGTAAGGTGCGGTTTGCCGACCAACCACCCAGAACCCTGTCAATAAGCGCATTGGCCTGATAGCGTCAGCCGAGGATCATGGGCAAGGAAGCCGACTCGTGAGGACTGATGGCGGAAATTAGGCCGTAATATCTATCTGTTTTGTGATCGGGATAAATTTGCGGCTTCATTCGCCGCAGATACTTCCACGACTGCGGTTGGCAGAGTGAAATGAAACGTTGCGCCTCGTCCGTCGTTGGATGTGGCCCACAAACGGCCGCCTTGCGATTCCACGATTGAACGACTGATCGCCAGCCCCATGCCGCTGCCTTGAGGTTTAGTGGTGAAGAAGGCATTGAAGATCTCGTCCGCACCTCCGGCCGGCAATCCTACTCCGGTGTCGCTGACTGAGATCAGCACGTGGCCGCCCTTGCCTCGTCCCGTCTTGACCGTGAGCGCTCCGCCCGTCTCCTTCATCGCCTCGATACCATTGAGCATGAGGTTCATCAGTACCTGCTGCAGTTGCACCCGGTCCGCCGTGATTTTGGGAAGATCGGCGGCCAGGTCCGTACGAATCGAAACGGCATACTCGTTGGCTTCGCCCCGCAGCAGCAGGACCATTTCGCCGATGACTTCATTAATCGCGATCAACTCCCGTTTGGGAGGGGCCTTCTTGTACAACGATCGCAGGCGGTTGATGATTTCCGACGCAAGGGCTCCGGCTTCGATGATTCTTTCCGTTCCTTTGCGAGCTTCAGTCACTTCGGGCGGGTCGCGCTGAAGCCATCGCAGAGATGCCTTGGCATGAGCGGTTGTGATCTGTAATGGCTGTGCGAGTTCATGAGAGATGGAGGCGACCAGTTCTCCCATCGTGCTGACCCGATTGGTGTGTGCAAGTTCTGCCTGTAGCTCTTCCGCACGCTTGCGATCTGTCGCCGCACCGTACCATTTCACGACCTTTCCTCGCTTGTCCCGCAGCGGCACGGCGCGACTCAAAAACCACCGATACTCCCCGTCGGTGCGGCGGATGCGCATCTCCTCCTCGAACGGCTCACCACTGGCAAAGCTCGCTTCCATTCGTCGATGAATTCGATCCAGATCGTCGGGATGAATAGCAACTTTCCTGACTTCCTCCGCTTCCAACTGCGACAGGCCGGTATACTCAACCCAGCGTCGATTCAAAAATTGAAGGGCCCCGCGGGGTCCAGCGATCCACGACATCGCCGGAATGGTCTCAACGGCTTCGCGAAGTTTTCTTTCCTCCCGCCGCAATTGTCGCACTCGGAGTTGATGCAGCCCCCAAAGGAATGCCAGAACCGCAGCCACGTACAACAAGTGGCACCAAGTAGTCTGGTAGAAAGCCGGCAGTATTGTGAAAGCCATGTTTGCGGGTGCACCCGACCAGGCGCCGTTCGTATCGGACGCCTCAACGCTGAAGTGATAGGAACCGGGAGGTAGGTTGCGATAGGTAACGGGAGTGGCAGCCGCCGCTTCGTGCCAGTCCTTGTCTGTTTCCTGCAGCTTGTAGCGGAACCGAACGGCCTCGGGATCGGAGAGGCTCACTGCGGTGTAACTGATCTGCACGCTCGACGTGTGGGCTGGTAAAGAGAGACGAGAGTCGGTCGCGTAGCCTTTGTCGTCGGCAGAGACCGACTGGATGGTGATCGGAGGCGGCATTGTCCGTCTTTCAGAGCGACCTGCTGGATCAAGCCACACCACTCCGTTGCGCAATGTGAACCACAGTCGCCCATCGGTGCCCTCGATGGCGGTCGGAAACGGACGCGTCTGGTTGGCAACACCTGAAAGTCCCTCGCGTATGCCGAAGTGCTCGCCCTTGACCCGATACGCAGAGTCTTTCAAAGCTTCGGAGATCTCCGCCTTACGGATATGGAAGATCCCTGAAACCGCGTTGAGCCATAAATCTCCCCCGGATGTTTCCACGATTCCAGAGATTCCGCGCAGCCATTTGTCATCCACAGCGGCGATCTTGTGGAAGCGTCCCTGGTCAAACTGCTCCAGCCCAAATTCACCCCCGATCCAAATCTCCGATCCCCCTCCATAGATCGCCGTAATATTGCCCACCTGAAGATCATCGCTCGGACCGAATCGACGGACCCGGTCGCCATCCAAGACCGCCAGCTGGCTCTTCGCATAACCGAACCACACCCGACCAAGGCTATCGGTGAACGCAGTCATCAGGTAGGTCCCTGTCTTTGGGAGGTCGTCGCGGCCGCCGTAAGGTGTCCAACTGCCATTGGCAAACCGGTATAAACCGTGGCGGCCGAAGGAGACCCATACTCCTCCTTGTTGATCCTCAGTAATAGTCTGCAGGAATCCAAATTGGCTCATCATTTCCGGGGAAGGTCTACGCGAACGAAATCGTCTCCGACAAGATGCCAAAGACAATGTTCCCCAGAGAACCAGAACGTCTTGTCAGGTGCGCGGTAGGCGAAGAACGATGTCACCTGCGGAAGACGACGCTCGGCTTTGCCGCCCAGGACATGATAAAGGTTCGCTTTAAGATAATCGCTGCCGAAACTGATCCATACCGCCCCATTGTCATCAGCAACCACGGCGAAATCCGCACTCTCCGACGTTTCTTTCGGGAATTCCTGTCTGATCAACGGGGTGTAGAAGAATCGATGAATACCCCTGGTGTCTCCAAACCAGATATTTCCTTCACGATCCACCAACTGTGCCATCTGAAAAGGGTTTATGTTGTAGGTTTCAGAAATAGCTGGGGACGCTTTGTTCTCGACATCACGTAGACTGTCTTTTGGAAGGCGCATCAAGCCGGGCTTATCCGCGGGTGAGATCCACACCCCGTCGTTTCGATCAACCATTTGCATGCTTCGGGTGGTGACCGGGTAAGCAGGTAGCCTCTCATCAGCACCTTTGCCGGAGTCGGACACATGTGGGGCTACAGGCGAGGTCAGGACTGTTCGATCCGGCTCCCAGGTGAACCCGTCGACTGATAAATTGCTGCCAGCTGTTTTGAAGTGTCTGGTCCCCGACCTCAGATAGATGAGGTCTTTCGTGGTGTCAAGACCGCCCACTAAAGCCCAAAGTATCCCCTCTGAATCAAATCCAACCTGCGTAACGCGGCCAGCCGGAGCGTTCCACTCAACCCCGATATGCTGCCACCCCGAATGATCGAATCTCCATAGACCACTGGATGTGCCTGCCCATACAATTCCATCCCGATCCTGGGCAAAACCGTACACACTTCCTGTCTCGCTCGCATAATTGGTCACTCGCCCCTTGTCCAGCAAACTGTAGCCTCCCGACGTGTAGCCGATCCAGAGGCCACCAGACGGGGGCGCGAACAAGGAGTACAGGTTGGTTGAGAGGAGCTGATCGCCAAACGGCGAGCTGAATGGTTCGAATCGCGTTCCATCAAAGCGAAATAATCCATTTTGGCCGCCCAGCCATAGGAAACCATCATTGGTCTGGGCTAAACACGCGACGTCTGCGGGCGCTCCCTCTTTGAAGGTCCAGAAGTCGTGACCCACCTGCACTTTCCCCGATGCCGGCGTTTGCCCGAACGACGACGGACACCGAAAACAGGTAACGATCATTAAGACAACAAGCCAGCATAACTGCGAGGCTGTGACACGGATTGAGTGTGCTGAGCTGTCGCAACCTCCGACGGGAACAAAGGACCGCGCTGGTTGGTGTGTTTTCCTCACAGTAACCCACATTTTAGTCGTAACCCACTACAGGGAACACGAGCCTTCGGGAGCAAATACCTTGACGAATTAGCCCTGAGGGGACGTCCAGTCTTTACCGATGTATCTTCACGCCGACTTTGGGTTAGCGAGAACAGGGCTTAGCACTGATTGAGTTTGTCTACTTGGTCAGATCAGGGTTAGTACCGAAAAACGCCGATGTCGCCGGGAATGCTGGTGGATTCACGCATAATCCTAGTTCTGGGCGAGTGACGGGCAAACCGGAAACTACCCCGTTGTGCCTGTGAAGTCGGGTTTCTATGAGCAGGTCACTGGCGTCAAGTGTTTTTTGTTTTTCCCTTCATAGCGTCTTTGCCTTTGTTGATGTTTGTTGTGGTTGTTCCGCGTTGTTATTCTCCGCCGTGTTTCTATTCGCACTTTGAGTGAGCCGTTCGTGGCTCTGTGTCGGGTTGGGGTCAGAAGGAGAAGTCGATGCTGCCAGTTTTCGGCCGGCCTTGTGAAGGCCCAACCCGACACGCAGTCATCGGGACGCGGGGTTTAGCAACAGGGCACATAATTCGGATACTCAGGCAGCTACTGCATGAGAACGGGATGTACGGCTCTTGCGTGACCCAGATGCGATGAAGCAGTACTGCGAGCTTGCGAGCGACGGCGACGATGGCTCGATTCCGAGACTGCTTGCTTCCACGCGATGCCAGATGCAGGCCCCACTGCCGCAGGGTTGAGTCCCGTCCATGCGGCCCGAGCACATGGTTGGCGCACTCGACTAGCAGAGACCTGAGGTAGATATTGCCAGCCTTGGTGATGCCGAGTTGCGGGTCGTGGTCCCCGGACTGCCGGCGTCTCGGCCGCAGGCCGAGATAACAGCCCACATCGCGACTTCGCTCGAAGCGTTCCTTGCTGCCCAGCGTCAGAACGTACGTCAGTGCTGTGAGCTGGCCGACGCCATAGACTTTGATCAGCGCCTGCGTCTCCGGGTACTCCGTCTCCGTCAGCTGCTGGATCAGACGGTCATAGTGCTTGATCTTTACCGTCATGGTGGCGATCTGTTCGAGCACTGGGCCGAGTGCCAGAGCCAGACCTGGCGGCAGCACGGCCATGCACCGCTTGGCGAAGCACAAGGTGGAAGAGGCTGGTAGGCGATAGCCGCACGGCTTAGCCAACCCGCGCACCGAGTTCACCGCCGCCGTCCGCAGCCGAACGATCAGGTTGCCGGCACGGATCAAGGTCAGTGCTTCCTGCTGAGCGACCGTACGATGCGCAATCGGACGCAGGATCTTCGGATCGAGCCGCGCGTATCGAGCCAGCTTCTCCGCATCCACCTGATCGCTCTTCCGATCGCTGTGCGAGATCGCACGCAGTTCGCGCACGTTCGCAACGATCACTTCGTGACCCAGTTCCTGAAGCTGTTCGCTGATCCAGATCGAATGCGTACCAGCTTCCATCGCGATCCGCACCGGAGGCAGATCGGTAAACCACTTCTCGACTCCCGATGGGCTGGTACGAAATCGGCCCCGGCCCACAACTTCTCCATCTTCGTTGAGCGTGCAGTAATGGCTCCAGACATCCCCAAGGTCGATTCAATCTGGTCCTCGGCAGCCATGATTCGGCAATGGAAACTTATATCCGAAGGCTCCGTTTTGACGGAGCAAGGTATCAACGAGCCGGGTGCGCCACGATCGAATGGGATGATGAAAGCGGCAATAGACTTGATCCTCCTCGGATAACTTCAGGCCGGTGTCCCTAGTCCCCCATCACTGGATGCCCACGACAACTCCGGTTGTCGGGGGTCGTTACCGATAACCATGTTTCACGTGAAAACCTGTTCTAGACTTCTGAGATGGCTGGATTTGCCGTTGTAATGACGATCCTCAGTTGGGGATTGATCGGGATCGTCGGTGCTGGCGTATTGTCCCTGATCCTTTTCTCCTTGGCGCGAAGAAGGCTTCGTGAAGAAGATCGAGCGGACCGTAGTTTTGTCGTCAAGAATGCCGTCGCACCGTTCTTAGGTCTTGCTTGGCTTGTGGTCGCGCTTCTGATCCACGTCCAGATTTCAAACGGGCTGGCTCATCAAGATTGCGGATTGAGCGGGGACCCCTACGTGACACTTCCAAACGGATACGAGGTAGGCAGCCACAATACATACGACGGCTACGTGAGGGCCCTGGGGCACGCACAGACGTGCCGGTCGCGGGACCGGGTTATGTGCGTGCCATCATCAGTCTCCATTTAGCCAATGACGTATTTTCCGGTACACAGTTCGACTTCAAAACTTCCAGTGTTCGCCGCTTCACATTCGATACCCACAATCAGATGTTTCAGGCGGCTCCGGTCGGCCCGACTTCATGGGAGGCCGCTAACGATCAGGCCCAGTTGGGCGAGGATTCGTACTGGAAGGTCTATGCGCAATACAGACATCACTGGCCGAACTACGTCCTGCTGGTTTTTATCTTGGGAGGCGAAGGTGCAATCTGCTTCTGGATTCGCGGGTCGTGGCGAACAGCTAGGCACATCAACCCAGAGCCCAGTTCCGCTTCTCTGATTCCTTGAAAGTCAGGCGGGCTCAACCGGTCGATGCAACACTGGCTTGCAGTTTACTCGCCGGAGTTTCAAAGCCCAAAGTTTGTCGCGGGCGTTGATTGAGGCGCAGAGCTACCTTGTTGAGATCGGCTTGAGAGTGGACGGACAAGTCGGTCTTCTTGGGGAAGTACTGTCTTAATAGGCCGTTGGTATTTTCATTGGTGCCGCGCTGCCAAGGGCTCTGCGGATCACAGAAGTAGACCTTTACATTGGTGTCTACCGTGAAGCTCTTGTGTTTGGCCATCTCGTGCCCCCGGTCCCAGGTCAAGGAGCGCCGCAGGGTGGAGGGCAGTTTGAGCACGTGCTTGCTCAGCGCGGCGACGACCGTCGCGGTGTCTTTGCTGGGCACTTTGACCAGCATGGTGAAACGCGAATGCCGTTCCACCAGGGTTGCGATATGACTGTTTTTGCTGCCTGCGAGCAGATCGCCCTCCCAATGACCGGGAATAGCGCGGTCTTCAACCTCGGCAGGTCTTTCGCTAATAGAGATGGCATCGACGATCTGACCTCGATACTGTCCCGCAGCCCGCGAGTGCCGTGAGCGACGTATAAGCCGCTTGGACCTGAGGTGCTCAACCAGCTCTTTTTCAGCACTCCGCGGGCCTGGATGAATAAGCTGCGGTAGATGGTTTCGTGGGACACACGCATGCTCTCGTTGCTGGAATAGTGGACCTTCAGCCATTTCGAAATCTGTTCCGGCGACCAGTCCAGGATCAGTTTACTGGCCACGATCGTCCGCAATGTCTCTTCGATGGCAAGAAGGCACACCTTGGGTCGCAGAGCCGACTCCCAGGCCTGACGGTCGGCTTCGCTGGCTCGATAGAGTGGCCGGCCACCGTGACGCGACACCTCCCGGCTCACTGTCGACACAGCCCGTTGCAACCCGTTGGCTATCTCCCGAATCGACGAACCGGAAGCAATCCCTCGTGAGATGTCTTCCCGCTCGGCCAGCGTCAGCGTTCGCGGTGAACGCCGACGAGCAGCAGGAACTATACCTCCGCGCTGCGTCAACAGGAACCGAATAGAACCATGCCCCTTACCGAAGGCGCGCCCAATGTCATGCAATGACTCGCCCGACTTCCAACGGCGCCACATGTCGATCCGCTGCTCAGTGGAAAGCCTGTTCCGTTTTCCTTGTGCCATAAACACCACCTTTAGAAAATGAATTCATATCAAATGGTGTTGCACCGACCGGTTGAGACCGCCCAGGTTATCGGCAAGTTCGCTTCGAAGTTGCCGATATGCGCCCAAGCTAGGTCTGCATACCGTTCCGTCATCTTGATGTTGGAATGCCCGAGAAGCTTGGATAGCTCGCAGAGATCATCGCCGGACATCATGTACCAGGACGCGAAAGTGTGACGCAGGTCGTGAAAACGGAAATCTCGAATCTCCGCTCGTTCGAGCAGATCATGGGAACTTTTATCCGTACGCTGACGCCCACTTGTTGCTCTCGGCTCCGGAGGCAAATCGGCCCAGCCGGATACTTCTTCATCTCCTCAGCAAGAATGTCTCTCCACCTAAGACGAAAGATCTCCCCGAGCCTCGTACCGGTTCCAACTGCAATCAGCAAATTTGTCGCGAATTCGAAGGAGAACAGGTTGCACATTTGAGCGAGATCACCCGATATTGCGTTTGTTAAATTCTGTAAATCATTGCCCAAATTACATAAATCAGCTGCATTGCAGGTAGTGATCTTCGCCGAGTAACGTTCTCCCGAATCAAGCTCAACCCATCTGCCGTCGGTAAGCACCTCGACCGTTGTCATATCATTCTTTCGGCCGGTCGATCGGTTCAGGTGGTTCAGCCTATACGTACGGGAGGATCGTCATGATTGATAGAAAAGGTCGGACAAGCCAGTCGCGCAGTGCAAGAGTTGGAAAGCTCTTTGTTTCGTTGATCTTGCTTCTAGGCTGTGTAAGCGCGCGGGCGCAAACCACAGGATCGCTGTTGGGTGTAGTGACCGATCAGGGGGTGCAGGTGTTCCTGATGCAAAGGTCCATGTGACCAATACTGAAACCGGCTTCATCAAAGATGCGTTCTCGACTGCGGAGGGAACCTATTCGATTCCCTTATTGCCAGTCGGTCATTACTCGGTATCCGTAGAAGCGAGAGGCTTCAAGTCGTTTATCAAGACTGACATCTTCATTCCAGTTGCACAAAACATCCGCATCGACGTTCCGTTGCAAATCGGTGCGGTCAACCAATCTGTAACGGTTCAAGGCAACGCAGTGAATATCGAAACAACCAACGCGACGTTGGGTCAGACGATCGATACTGCTCGCCTCAATAGCCTTCCGCTGAACGGCCGCAATGCTTTAGGACTTCTTGGAACTCTACCTGGCGTGGCGGTTTCGAGTACTCCCACATATGTCACATGGGCACGTAGCGGTCCGTCATTTAGCATCTCCGGAAGCCGAACCGACTTTGCCAACCTAATGCTCGATGGCACGACCTTCACCGATGCCATCTCGAATACAAGCCAGAATCTTCCGACGGTAGACGCCCTGGAAGAGTTCCGAGTGCTCACCGACAGCTACGGCGCCAACTATGGCAGAGCCGGTGGCAGCGTCATTCTGGCAGTGACGAAGTCAGGAACAAATCAATTCCACGGTAGCCTCTGGGAATATCTGCGCAACGACGCGTTCGATGCTGCTAATGCGTTCACTCCTGCCGGAACGAGAAAGCCCATGCTTCGCCAGAACCAGTTCGGTGGTGATATCGGTGGTCCCGTCTTATTGCCAAAGTACAACGGTAAAAACAAGACGTTCTTCTTCTTTGGCTATGAAGGCCTTCGAATTCATCAACAGGCGCTGACAGTTGCTTTTCCGCTCACTGCAGCTGAACGCACCGGCGACTTTTCGGCATTGCTCCCTACTCAAGTCATCGTGAACCCCGCAACTGGTCTACCGTACCCGGGCAACAAAATCCCCGCTAACCAAATCGACAGCGTTGCGACAAACGTGCTGAATCTGTATGTACCGACGCCCAATCAGCCCGATGGAAGTCTACGGCTCGCGCAAGCCGTCCCCACCACTGCGAACCAGTATATCTTCAAGATCGATCAGGCTATCGGCGCCAAGGACAGAGTATGGTTCCGCTTATTCCGGAACAACACTTCGAGCGTTTCACCAGGGTCGATTCCATTCTTCGCAAGCCCGTCGAGCGGAAACTTCCAGAGCTATGCGGTCAATTGGACTCACACCTTCAGCGCCAATCTACTCAACCAGGCCCAGTTTTCGTACTCCCGTCCGGAAGGAATTTCGGATACCACGAAGAACGGCCAATCGGCCCAGCAACTCGGAATCAATGCCAATGGCTTCACTCCGTATCCTCAGACTCCGGGCATCAGCACAAGCGGCTTCTCGTTGGGTTCGGGCTGGTTCATCGATGAACCGTCGTATTTTCGCCAGATCGATGACACACTTTCTTGGATTCGCGGAAAACACGACATTCAGACGGGCATCATGATCAACTACCAGGGAAATGGGGACCTTGCTTATCCCGCGATGGGGTTGAGTTTTACTGGCTTGTACACGGGCAATTCAGCGGCTGATTTCCTGATCGGCCGTCCGCAAAACTTCAACGTCACGACTACGATTATCGACGACGGCACTTCCACCGTTGTCCAGCCCTTCATCCAAGACAACTACCATCTGACCAAAAGGCTTACCGTCGATCTTGGACTCCGCTGGGCGTACCAAACGCCCTGGACCCAAAAGCACGGAAACGTTTCGACCTTCACCTATACACCCGGCGCTCAATCCACGGTGTACCCGACAGCTCCGCCGCAACTTGTCGTTCCTGGAGACAAGGGCGTCCTGCCAGGACTATACCAAGGCTGGAAGGGGGTGCAGAACCGCGCATCGGCTTTGCGTGGGATATCTTCGGCGACGGCTCAACGTCATTACGCGGCGCATGGGGACTGTTTCATGCCGCAATCAACGAAGAAGTCGAAGCTATTCAAACGAACAACGAACCGTTCCTCGTAAGCTTCAGCACCGCGCCGCCTTCCACCGAAAATCCCTGGGGAAGTCAAACGGATCCCATACCCTATGACCCGAAGCATCCGAGCTTCGGACCGTTCCCGGGCATCACTCAGTCTTACATCGATCCGAACTATCGACCGGGGGATATTCAGCAATTCAATCTCAATATCCAGCATCGATTTGGCACAGACGTCTTTGCTGAGGTCGCCTATGTTGGAACCGTATCGCACCATCTTTATGACTCCCGCGACATCAACGCCGGGGTCTATAAGTCGGGTGCGACGGAAGACAACGCACAGTCGCGGCGCCCGATCTTTCCTCAATACTACGGCAGCATGCCGGGCCTCTTCTCCGATACCAATGCAAACTACCATGCGCTCCAGACGAGTGTGCAAAAGAGGTTTGCCCATGGCTATTCGGTGCAGGGCTCGTACACCTGGGGCAAATCGATCGACAACAGGTCTCAATCGTTGCTTGGATCAGGTGCACAGGACCCGAACAACTGGGGACGGGCTGAACGTGGACTTTCCGACTTCAATGTTGGTCAAATCTTTGCTATCAATGGCATCTGGGACATCCCAACTCCGCAAGGAAATGGCTTCCTTAAGGCAGTAGCTGGGGGTGGAGGCTGAGCGGAATCTTCCGATATAACGGCGGATTACCTCAGTCCGTCTACTCGGGTCAGGACAACGCTCTGATCGGTTACTCTCGTCCGAACGGTGGCATGGAGCGGGCAAATCTCATTGGGCCACCAAACCTCGACTTCGGTCGCTCCCGTCGGACTCTGGAAGCTGAATATTTCAATACATCGTCCTTTGCGCAACCTGCTCCCGGTACGTTCGGCACAGTGGGACGCAACACAATTGTTGGACCAGGAGCGCTCCAGAACGACATTTCCATCATGAGGAAGTTTGGCCTGCCTCGTGAGTTCGGCGCCTTCCAGTTTCGCGCTGACCTCTTCAATCTGATGAACTGGACCAATCTTGGCCAACCGAATACGACGCTCAATTCTCCATCGTTTGGCCAAATCACCAGTGCCGGTGACCCACGAATCGCACAGTTCGCACTCAGATACGACTTCTAGGGTTGAGACTTCTGCAAGCGAGCTTCCGAATACGCGCCACTGTTGACCGTGGCGCGTTTCTCTTTTGTTGATGACAGAACTTTCTCGCCGCAAGCAAAAGTTGGTCAGCCAGCTTTGTTTCGGCTACTAATAGTACCCATGGCCCGCACGACACGAAGGATCGCACTCATCTATGACGCCCGATCGACGTATGACCTAAAAGTGATGTCGGGAGTGGCAGCGTACCTTCAAGAGAACGACCACTACAGCGTCTTTATTGAAGAGAATGCGCTTAAGGACCAGCGACTACCCGACCTGAAGTCATGGGAGGGTGACGGAATCATTGGCAACTTTGACGATCCGGGAATTGCCCGGCAGGTCACCCAGGCACGACTGCCAGTCGTTGGTTTTGGGGGCGGATACGGATGGTATGTTGAAGGCTCTATCCCATACTTCTACACAAACAACAGGGCCATCGCGACGCTTACAGCTGACCATCTGCTTGATCGCGGGTTCAAGCACTTCGCCTACTGTGGCTATGCCAAGAGTCCGATTAACGGTTGGTCGCAGGAGCGCCAGGATGCCTTCGTGAGTTATCTGCGAAAACGGGCGACCACCTGTGCAGTCTTCGATCGTTTCCCTCGATCCAATCACCACTGGGCTACCTTCCAACGATCTCTGGGTGAGTGGCTGCAAGAACTTCCCAAACCTCTTGGTGTCATGGCGGCAAACGACAACCGCGGACGCCAGGTGCTCGAAGCGTGTCGCGCGTTCGAAATCGCGGTGCCCGATGATGTTGCGGTCGTGGGTGTCGACAACGACGAGCTCTTGTGCCGCCTGAGCAGCCCGCCTCTTAGCAGCGTGGAGCAGGGCGCCAAGGCGCTAGGCTATGCAGCCGCCGCTTTGCTTGCGCAGATGATCGAAGGTCACCATTCACGGAGGCGCCACTACGTCTCGGATCCCACCGGCATCGTGACGAGACAGTCATCAGATGTGTTGGCGATCGATGACCCTAAGGTCTCAGAAGCGATGACCTTCATACGCGACCATGCCTCAGAAGGAATCAAAGTCCCACAGGTTGTAAATGCGGTCGCAATCTCCAGGAGTGGACTTGAGACACGTTTTACTTCTGCTCTAGGGTATTCAATTCACGCGGCAATCGCTCAGACGCGCATGGAACGAGTAAAGCGACTCGTGTCAGAAACGGATCTGCCATTGAAGCAGATTGCTTCAGAAACCGGATTCAAATCGGTGCAACATATGACGACTCTTTTCGTACGGACATACGGCGAAGCCCCTGGAAGATATCGGCGCACTCCGACCCTTTGAGACCGTCAAGTTTCCTTGCTCCAAACGACAGCATAATTTGTTTACGCAAATCTATAAACGGATGACTAATTTAGATAAAGATGAATCATTGAATTGGGATGCTTGTAGTAGGTACCCTGCGGGGTATGGTTTTTGCAACCCCAGTCCGACGATTCGGGAATCATCAGCATCTGCCTGGATATACAAAAGCCCATTCCACCTCAAACCGCGGAGCAGCCTCAGAGGAAATAAGAGATGAACGGAAACAAACATTTTGCCCACTATCCGAGCTTGCGCGACCAGACGACACTGATTACTGGGGGAGCGTCCGGAATTGGTTCTGCGATGGTCGAGGAGTTTGCTCTGCAGGGGGCCAAAGTAGCGTTTCTGGATATAGCCAGCGGGCCAGCGGAAAAACTCATTCACTGTCTCGACGGTCGGTCAGCCCACAAGCCCCTGTTTGTTGCGTGCGACATCACGAACATCGACCTTTTGAAGTCGTCGATACAGAAGGTCCAAGACCACTTCGGCCCGATTCGAGTCCTGGTCAATAATGCTGCCAACGATGACAGGCATCAATTGAACGAGGTAACCACGGAATATTGGGACAACCGAATGAATGTGAACCTCCGGCATCACTTCTTCGCAATCCAAGCTGTGAGTGACGGAATGACTTCGGCGGGAGGTGGCTCGATTATCAATATGAGCTCGATTGCCTGGATGATCCCTTCTACCGGTCTTCCGGCCTATGTGACTGCCAAGGCGGGAATCGTCGGGCTGACCCGCGCGATGGCCCATCAACTCGGGTCCTCGAACATTCGGGTGAACTGTGTTTTGCCAGGAGCCATTCTGACCGAACGTCAGAAGGAGCTTTGGTGGAGCCCTGAGTATGAGGAGGAGATCATGGATAGGCAAGCACTAGCCCGATCCATCCTTCCGTCAGACGTCGCCAGGATGGTTCTGTTCCTCGCAGCCGACGACAGCTCAGGTATCACCAATCAAGGCTTCATCGTCGATGGCGGCTGGGTCTAGGAGCGGAGACTACATGACTTCCTGCTGCCCGCATTTCCTCACTTCGATCCACTCCTTACATATGCATCCCTGGGGGAAACAATGAAGCGCCGAGAGTTTATAGGACTAGCCGGAAGGCTTGTCGGAGGGGCGACGTTGGGACCTGCAATCACCTCCCTCGAATCAGCAGTAGCCGAACCCGCAAGACCTGCAGATCTCAAATTGAAAATTGCTCCCCATACACTCGAGATTGCAAAGGGCATCAGCATCAAGACTACGGCGTATAACGACCAGGTACCTGGCCCTGTCTTGCGAGTCCGCAAAGGAAAGCCGATCTCAATCGAGGTCAAGAACGCGACCTCGAACGCTGACCTCGTCCATTGGCATGGTCTCGCGACCGATACCCTCAACGACGGGGCCATGGAAGAAGGCTCTCCGATGATTGCTCCCGGACAAACACTTACCTACCATGTGACGCCCAATCCCGGCGGAACTCGTTGGTACCACACCCACGCAATGGCTGGCGCAAATTTGGCATTGGGATCGTATAGCGGTCAGTTCGGCTTCCTTTTGATCGATGATGGGCGAGATCGTGGGGACTACGATCGCGAGGTTAATCTTGCGATCCATCATTGGGAACCATCCCTCGCCCCCATGGTGGAGACGATGCGCGAAATGTCCGCGAATCACCCCCAGACTACGGGGTCCGATGTCGTCTACAAGTACGCCACTATTAACGAGCATATGCTTGGCGCCGGGGAACCAATCCGTGTCAGACATGGCGAACGCATACTCATGAGACTGCTGAACGCCAGCGCAACCGAGAATGTCATCCTGGCTCTGCCGGGACACACCTTTAGGATCACCGCCCTTGATGGAAATCCAGTTCCAAATCCTTGTTCCGTTGAAGTGGTATCTCTGTCAGTGGCGGAACGCATCGACGCTGTTGTCGAGATGAACAACCCTGGAGTCTGGACTCTTGGATCAACCAACCAGAAGTCGCGCGCGATGGGTCTCGGAGTAGTCGTCGAATACGCCGGCCAATCTGCATCTCCCGTTTGGAAGGACCCTGCCCCCTCGGAATGGGATTACATTCAGTTCGGTACGCAATCCAAGGCTGCGGCGCCTGACAGGCAGTTTGAATTAACATTTCGCGATGTCGGCCCAGTTCAGGGGTCGCAGTTCGACACGTGGACGATCAACAACAAATCGTGGCCCAATATCGAACCACTCGTAGTCAAGTCCGGGGAGCGCTGCAGATTGATCTTTCGCAACGGAAGTGGCGATCAACACCCAATGCACCTCCATCGACATACGTTCGAGGTTACTCGTATCGGCGACACACAACTGAGCGGCTTATACAAGGATGTCATCAACGTCATGCCGCTCGACAGCGTGGCAGTTGACTTTGTGGCGAACAACCCCGGAGATACTCTACTTCATTGCCATCAGCAGCTGCATATGGATTATGGCTTCATGCAGTTGATCAAGTATGGTGGCTAGATTTCAGAACTTTCGGCCGCAGCTCCCGACCAGTGGTCAGGGGGCGGGAGGCACGATGAAAACTAAAACGACAAACGCGGTGATTCTTTCTACTGTCCTATTGGCATGCTTTGCAGGAAGTCGCTGGATACCGGGTGCCTCGGCACATCACTCTCCCGCTGCATCAAAGACTGTCGTTACTGATTGGCCCAGCTTCGGAGGTCAGCCTTCCAACGATCACTATTCAGAGCTTAACCAGATCGATCGCAAGAACGTCTCGAAGCTCAAGGTAGCTTGGACCTATGAGACAGGCGAAGACGGAGGGATGGAGACGAATCCACTCGTTGTAGGGAGAACCTTGTATTCCTACACGCCCTCTCAGAAGGTCATTGCGCTCGACGCGGTTACTGGCAAACTTCTATGGAAATTTGACTCAGGAATAGTAGCCGAACAGCCTGTGCGCGGCATGTCTTACTGGACCGATGGCAAGGATGCCCGGCTTCTTGCCGGCATAATGAACTATCTGTACGCGCTCGATCCGAAGACTGGGAAACCCATTGCCGATTTTGGAGAGAATGGTCGCATTGATTTGAGAAAAGGGCTGCGCGGTGATTACAAGCTTGCGTCGATAGCTCTTACCACTCCGGGAATCATCTACAAAGACCTGATCATCGTCGGTGGCGAGATGCCTGAAACCTTGCCGGCAGTGCCTGGCGACATTCGAGCCTACGACGTACACACCGGAGCCACCCGTTGGACGTTCCATACGATTCCTCATCCAGGTGAGTATGGATATGAAACCTGGCCGACAGATGCCTATCTGCATTCGGGAGCTGCGAACAACTGGGCTGGTATGACTCTCGACGCAGAGAGAGGATCGTTTACATTCCAACCGGGTCTGCGGCATTCGACTTTTACGGCGGCGACCGTCTTGGCAACGATCAATTCGCAAACACGCTGCTCGCTCTCGATGCTGCGACTGGTGGAAGAATTTGGCACTTTCAGGGCGTACATCACGACGTTTGGGATAGAGACTTTCCTGCAGCTCCGTCACTAGTGACCGTTCGTCGGGACGGAAAAACCGTCGATGCCGTAGCCCAGACCACAAAACAGGGATTTATTTACCTTTTCGACCGTCAAACCGGCACTCCTCTCTTTCCGATCGAGGAACGCAGGTATCCCGCAAGCACTACGCCGGGAGAGGTTACATCGCCAACGCAACCCCATCCACTAAAACCCGAGCCATATGCAAGGCAGATCTTGACCGAAGATATGCTCACAAATCGCACGCCGGAGTCGCACGAGTGGGCCGTCAAACAATTTCGAACCTTCCGCAGTGAAGGACAGTTCGTTCCGTTTGGACTCGACAAGCAGACGATCCTCTTTCCTGGCTTTGACGGAGGAGCCGAGTGGGGCGGCCCCGCCGTTGATATCAAGACTGGCGTCATCTATATCAACGCCAACGAAATGGCCTGGACCGGTGGCCTGCAAGATATCAACGCGGTGAAAGACCCTGGAGAGGCTACCTACCGGAGCCAGTGCAGTATTTGTCACGGCGCTGATCGTACAGGTTCGCCTCCGGGATTCCCATCGCTTGTCGGTGTCGACAAACGGCTTTCGGACACACAAATAGAGTCGATCGTTCATCACGGTAAAGGAAGAATGCCGACTTTTCCGAACCTCGACGATACGCAGCTTAGTAAGTTGTTGGCGTACCTCAAGAATCCAGGGGCCGGTTCAAGCGCACCTTCAACCGATAAGAAAGAGATGGCATCCGTGGCCACAGGCTCTGTGAAACCGGACTCCATCGGTGGAGACGTGTATGAAAAACGGTGCGCGATTTGCCATGGAGAAAAGCAAGAGGGTATCCCTCCGTCCTTTCCGATGGTCTTGGGAGTCGGACAACGTCTGTCACATCAGCAACTCGTAGACGTAATCCATGACGGTCGCGGCAGGATGCCTGGCTTCCCGAAGCTTCAACCGGATGCTCTCAACGCTCTTCTGAAATTTCTCGGAGCACCGGACCTAAACGCTCCTCTACGCAAGCAAGCTCCGGAGTACAGCTTCACCGGGTATCGAAAGTTCCTTGATCTCGATCACTATCCGGCAATCGCTCCTCCCTGGGGAACGTTGAACGCAATCGATCTCAATACCGGCGAATACCTTTGGAAGGTGCCTCTGGGTGAATATCCGGATCTGGCAGCCAAGGGCATAAAGAACACCGGGTCGGAAAACTACGGTGGCCCCATCGTGACTGCCGGCGGCGTGGTGTTTATCGGTGCCACCCTCTACGACTATAAGTTCCGTGCGTTCGACTCCAAGACCGGCAAGTTGTTATGGGAAACCATACTTCCTTACGCTGGCAGGGCAACACCTGCAACCTACATGGTCGATGGCAAGCAGTACGTCGTCGTCGCCACGGGTGGTGGGCGATATCAGACTGCCCCCGCAAAGGGTGTTTACGTAGCATTTGCACTACCCTAACGTCCCGCTGCCGCTCGACTCGGTTGCGGACCATTGAGTTGGGCAGCCAATCAAGAAACAGAAGGAGAAAGGAACCCACTATGATCGCTCCTACGACCCGCAGAACATTTCTGTCTAGAGGTGCCGTAACGGTTGCGGGCACTGCTATTGCCGGCTCGCTCACGCCAATGCTTTGGGCCGAGCCGCTTGTCACCTATCCCGGAATTCAGCTTTACACCGTCGACAAGGAACTCAAGGCCGACATCAATGGCACTCTTGCTACCATTCGAGCCATTGGCTACAAGGAAGTCGAAGGAGCGGGCTTCGCAGGTCTCACGGCAAAGCAGTTCAAGACAGCCTTGGACACGGCCGGACTCAAATGCAATAGCACACATTTCTTCAACTTTGGAGACGGAGATCCGGCCCCGATCTTTGAACAAGCAAACACACTCGGCGTCCGGTATGTGGTGAGCTCGTTTATTGGGAAGTACGGCCAAAACGGGTCGGGCGGCGAGGCCGGCGCAGACGAATACAAGGCATTGGCGGATTTCTTCAACCAGCTGGGCGCTTCAGCCAATAAGGCCGGTCTCCAACTCGCCTATCACAACCACAACACCGAATTCAAAGATCTGGGACAGGGAAAAGTTGGATATGACATCTTGATCGAGTCAACGGATCCCAATCTAGTGAAACTAGAACTTGACTGCGGATGGATCAGCGCCGCTGGCTACAATCCAGTCGACTACTTCAAGCGCTACCCGAATCGTTATCGCATGGTGCATATTAAAGACTTCATCAAGCCCTCCAAACCAAGCACTTCTCTTGATCACTCTGAAGTACCGCAAGGGACCGTACTCGGAACCGGATACATCAAATACAAGCCCATATTGGCAACCGCCAAGACTGCAGGAGTGGAGCACTTCTTTGTAGAGCAAGAGCCCCCGTTTATCGGCACGACCGCGATCGAAGCCGCGAAGAAGGACTATCAGTATCTCGAGTCAATCTCTAAATAAGAGTATCAATCGGGCCACCGTAGCTCCGTCGCCTTTTCACCCAAGACATCGCACTCATTTTCAGTTGATCCCACTCGAGAGAAAACATGAAACTACTTCGCTTTGGCCCCTTAGGAAATGAACGCCCCGGCGTTCTCGACCAGCACAACCAGATACGCGATCTGAGCGGAATCCTCACCGATATATCGAAGGACGCTCTCCTCCCTGCATCTATCGAACGTCTCCGGAACCTGGACCTGGAAGATCTCCCACTTGTCGCAGGTCAGCATCGGATCGGCGCATGCGTCGGATTCGTAGGGAAGTTCATCTGCATCGGTCTCAACTACTCCGATCACGCAGCTGAGGCAGGAATGGCGGTCCCTAAGGAACCCGTCATCTTCATGAAGGCGACTTCGGCCATCTGCGGACCGGACGATAACATCGTGATCCCCAGGGGGTCCCTCAAGACCGACTGGGAAGTTGAACTTGGCGTTGTGATTGGGAAGCCCGCGAAGTATATAAGCGAGGCCGACGCTCTGTCCTACGTTGCCGGATACTGCGTGATCAATGACGTGTCCGAACGCGCATTTCAGCTCGAAGGCACTGGGCAGTGGACGAAGGGAAAAAGTGCAGACACCTTCGGACCAATCGGTCCGTGGCTGGTCACGGCGGATGAGATTCGAGATCCCCAGGCGCTCGACATGTGGCTTGAGATTGACGGCCACCGATTTCAACACGGGAATACAAAGACGATGGTCTTCGGAGTGTCCCGTTTAGTCAGCTACCTAAGTCAATACATGAGCCTCCAGCCAGGCGACATAGTCTCTACCGGCACTCCCCGGGCGTAGGTATGGGGCAGAAACCTCCCATCTATCTCAAGGCGGGAAACAAGATTCGCCTCGAGATCGAAGGACTTGGCCAACAGAATCAAGTGGCCATTGCGGAGAGCGGCACGGACGTCAACTAACCCGCGTCCAATTTGCTCCTAAGCGACATGAGGCAAACAAGTCTTGTGATTACGAGTCAAGAACTTTGGGCCGCACGGAGGTAGCAGGTGAAGCTAGGCATATTGTCCGAACCGCCGGCGGACGCTTGGTGGATTTAGTCGATTGAGGTTATCAAGCTTGCTGGACCCTCAGCGCGCAGAACACTCTTCGGAGCCCGTCCGAGGACTGATCCATACAGTTTTCTTGCTTAGCCTCTTCCTATGAGACCTCAGTCCATCGGCCGCCGTCGCGATGGCTCTTGATCATGGCTTCGATCAGCAGGTGCGCGCGATACCCATCCGTAAATGTCGCTAACGCGCCAGGCTTCTCGGACGGCGCACCTCCGTTCGAGATCCAGTCATAGGCGTCACGCATCACGTTCGTGAAGGCATCAGCCCATGCCTCCTGATGCCCACCAGGAAGATGCGCATATTTACGTGCCGCGACACTCATCAGCGACGGATCTTTTGCCAGACGGCGGTTCGATTGGTTCTGATATCCGATCCAAAGCTCGTTCTGATTCTCCTGCTGCCATCCCACAGAGCAAGCAGCGCCATTGATCTGGAGCTGAAGATTGTTCTTGTGTCCAGGTAGCACCTGCCCTACGGAGAAGCAACCCTTCGCACCGTTTTCGAAGCGCAGCAATACACTGGCAAGGTCCTCTCCGGAAACAGAGATGCGCTCAGCCTGTTCGTTCTTAGTTTGAGCAGAAGCCTCTGCAGAGCCCGCAGAGGCATAACGAGAATCTACGACCGTAGTCAGTTCCGCCAAAACTGATTGTATTCTGCTTCCCGAGACGTGTTCCGCAAGATCGCACCAGTGAGATCCGATGTCCGCCAGTGCCGAACTCACACCGCCCTTTTCACTGTCCAACCGCCATGAGTAGACTCCTGGGTCTGTCATCCAATCCTGCAGATAGAAACCGTGAACGAAGCTAATCTTTCCAAGTTCCCCTGACGCAACCATACCGCGGGCTTGCTGCACAAGGGGGTTGCCGCGGTAGTTGAACGTGACGACGTGAGCGACGCCGGCCGTATGCGCAGCCTCCAGTAAGAGTCTCGCTTCTTCCGCGCTCAAGGCGAGAGGCTTGTCCGAAATAACATGCTTACCAGCCTTGAGCGCAGCCAGCGTCACAGGATAGTGCAGATGGTTCGGAGTAGTGTTATGGATGACCTGGACATTGGGATCGTCAACCAATTCCTGAAACGAGCCGTAAGCGCGATCGACATTTAATTGCTTTGCCTTGCGGGCGGTCGACTCTGCGGACGAACCCGCGATCGCTACTACATCCACGTAGCCTAGCCGGCGGACCGAATCAATGTGATGTGCTCCTACAAATCCCGGCCCGACAAGCCCCATGCCTATAGTCTTCATATCTCGTTCTCCGAATAATCGTGCTCTTGAACTCTTTATGACCGCTTCCGCCCCTTCGTCCCAGGCGCCCTCTTCTGCTCCAAAACCTTCACGTTCTTGCCCTCGAGTGATCGCTCAATATCTCGGTGAGAGCCCCGCAGTACAGAGTGCATAGCTTCTTCCGCCTGCTCGGCACTACCACTCTTAATGGCTGCATAGACAGTTCGATGCTTCACGAGAGAACGACTGTATGCTTTCTTATCTGCATTTGTGAGCTTGAAGCTCACCCTTAGTCCTGCCTGAATCAGAGCTCCGAAGGGACGCATAAAACTGTTGTCAGTCGCGTCGAGGATTGCCAAATGAAACCTGAGGTCCGCTTCAACAGTTGCCTCGGTTTTGCCCGTCGCACTCTCCATCTCCTGAAGTGCCTTCTCGATCTCGAGGATCTGATTCTTACTCGCGCGCTGCGCTGCCAGGTATGCGCATCCCGGCTCGATGATTCGACGAAGCTCAGTCAAATCACCGATCGCTCCTCGAACTCCGTTCTCCTCCGAGAACTTCCACGAGATGACATCCGGATCCAGAGAGTTCCAGTCCTGCGCGGGCCTGACACGTGTTCCGGTCTTCCGGCGCACCTCAATCAATCCTTTTGAAGCGAGAACCTTGATGGCTTCGCGGATGGCCGTGCGGCTCACGCCGAGCGACGTCCCTAAGGCTGCCTCAGTCGGAAAGACCGCGCCAGGAGCGTACTCGCCATTCATGATTTGAACGCCGAGGTACTCTGCGATCCGCAGATGGAGCCCCTGTTTCAGGCGTTCGCCTAAAAAGGCAGATTTCAATTGGTCGGTGTTTTTCACGGATTTATTATATGTATAACGAAAAGGAGTCTGACCTCAAGGCAATCAGATACTCCAGCCACCATCAACAATGAACGCTTGTCCCGTGGTGAAGTTCGACTCATCGGAAGCTAAGTACAAAGCTGCTGAAGCGATTTCCTCCGGTGTGCCCAGGCGTCCCATCGGCTGCCGCGCGATGAAATTTGCACGCGCTGTTTCAGCATTCCCCGTGCTCGCCATCCTGTCTCCGAGAGATGGAGTCTCTACCGTTCCGGGACAAATCGCGTTGCACCGTATTCCTTTTGTCACGAAATCGGCTGCAATCGCCTTTGTCAGCCCGATGACGGCTGCCTTTGTCGATGCATATGCGAATCGACTAGGAGCACCCTTCAAGCTCGATACAATCGACGACATGTTGATGATGCTTCCACGGCCATTGGCCAGCATTCCGGGCAGATAGCTCCGGCACGTCCGATACATCGAAGTTACATTCAGGTCGAAAGAAAAGTTCCAGTTGTCCTCCGTGCAATCAAGAATCGATCCCTGGTGGACATAGCCAACGCAGTTGAACAAAACATCCATCGGCCCGGTTTTCACCGCGATCTCTTCGATCGCCTTGGAGTCGCGGACGTCGAGCAATCGTGTCTGAATCAACGGATCTGCTGCTCGTAACGATTCTAGAGCGGCCTCATTGATATCGGTAGCCCATACCTTTGCGCCCTCACGCGAAAAGCTCAAAGCGGTTGCTCGCCCGATTCCTTGTCCTGCTGCTGTAATGAAAGCGGTCTTGCCTTCTAGTCGTCTTGACATAGGTTTGTTCTGTTGCACCTTTCTACTCTTACGAGATCCTAATCCGTGAGAGGAACTCAGGAACACCGGAAGTTCCACACTGAACTCTGAAGAGGGCTCCTGCAAAGTCGCCATCAGTCTCACGGATGCTCCCGCCCGCTGTCGTGATGTATAGGTCTTTGTAGTCGGGACCGCCAAACGCAACACTTGACGACTTTGGCGCTGGGACAAGAATTCGACTCCGCTGAGTACCATCCGCCGAAATCTGCACCACACACCCTCCATCCCACAAGGCACACCAGAGGTCGCCGTTCTCATCCCGCGTCATCCCGTCCGGCAATCCGTCCCCAACGGCAAAACGCACGAATGTTTTGCGATTCGAGATCGAACCGTCATCAATGGAATAGTCGAAATATGAGATTTCGCGGGCGAAGGAATCGGTGTGATAGAGGCCTTTTGCATCGGCAGTAAATGCCATTCCATTGGAGCAGAGAATCCCATCAAGTAAGAGATGGACGGAACCGTCCAAGTCGACCCTATACAAAGCTCCCGCCTGGGTTTCTGTGGACATCGTGCCGCAAAAGACTCTCCCCTCGGGTCGGCGATTACGTCGTTGAAGCGAGAATTCTCTTCTCTTGGTATTGAAGGAACGACCTCAGTCAGAGTCCCTCTCTCCAGATGGCAATTGTTCCTCTGTCCATGAACAATAAAAGCGAGCCATCCGCCTGAATTGTGAATCCGCCAACCGTTCGCCCCTCATAACACCGTTCATGAGCGCCTGTGCTCGGGTCGAAGCGGAAGATCCACCCTCTCGGAATGTCGCACCAGTACAGCTTTTGCTCAAATGGATGCCAGATGGGATTCTCCCCTGTGTCGCACGCGTAGTCGGCAACCAACGCTACCGCGCCATCAATGATGGGCAGTCTACTTAGCATCTGAACCTCGTCTCTCGATTATGCTAGTACCTCTGCAATGTGTACTGCACTTACACGGCTGTGATTTTGGCGAATGCGAATGAATTATGTCGTTCAACAAATGTTCGCCAAGAATGACGAATGGCGCAGATGAAGACATGATTCACACCCTCGTGTGGCAGTGGCTGAGCGTCCTGTTCAAGCTCGTCGAAGATCATATATATACTTAATTGTGTCTGTCCATTACATCATACGTATAGTTATAACGAGGAAGCCGCATATGCCCAGCGAAAAGCGAAAGTACAGATCCTCAGAGTGGTTCGGCCTCTCCGGTAAAGATGGTTTTATACACCGCAGTTGGATGCGCAACCAAGGATTTCCAGGGGACGTGTTCGACGGGCGACCCGTTATCGGCATCTGCAACACCGCCTCAGAACTGACCCCATGTAACGCCCACCTCCGAGCATTGGCCGAACGGGTCAAATACGGCGTTTGGGAAGCAGGCGGCTTCCCGCTCGAGTTCCCTGTGATGTCCACAGGGGAAACAAATCTCAGACCCACAGCCATGCTCTTTCGCAATCTTGTAAGCATGGATGTCGAAGAGAGTATTCGCGGCAACCCTATCGACGGTGTCGTATTGATGTGCGGCTGCGACAAGACGACGGCATCACTGGTCATGGGCGCGGCGAGTTGCGACGTGCCAACCATAGTGGTTTCCGGTGGTGCAATGCTCAATGGCAAGTTTCAGGGACAAGACATCGGATCTGGCACAGACATGTGGAGGTTCAGTGAAGACGTAAAAGCCGGCAAGATGTCGATGGAACAGTTCTACGAGGCAGAATCTTGCATGTCCCGTTCGGCAGGTCATTGCATGACCATGGGAACCGCATCCACAATGAGTGCCATGGCGGAATCGCTGGGGCTAGCGCTTCCCTTTAATTCCGCGATACCTGCAGTCGACTCAAGACGATCGGTCCTCGCGCACATGTCTGGCCGTCGCATTGTCGACATGGTACGAGAAGACCTAACCATGTCGAAGATTCTGACAAGGGAGTCGTTTGAAAATGCAATCCGGGTGAACGGAGCGGTGGGCGGTTCAACCAACGCAGTCATTCACCTGCTTGCGATCGCCGGCCGCATCGGAATCTCGTTAAACCTGGAGGACTGGGATCGCATCGGACATGACACCCCTACACTGGTAGACCTCAAACCATCTGGCCGTTTTCTGATGGAGGACTATTACTATGCGGGTGGGCTTCCTGCCGTTATCAAACAGCTTGGGGACCAAAGACTGCTCCACCGCGACGCCATGACTGTCAACGGGCGCACCATCTGGGAGAACTGCAAAGAGGCTCCTAACTGGAACAATGAGGTCATTCGCTCCACGGAGAACCCTGTCACGGCCAAGGGAGGCATAGCTGTACTGCGTGGAAACCTCGCTCCTAATGGAGCAGTTATCAAGCCTTCCGCGGCGTCGCCTCACCTTATGAAACATCGTGGAAAAGCTATAGTCTTCCAATCCATTGAGCACTATCGCGAAAGGATCGGCGACCCCAATCTCGATGTTGACGCAACTTCGATTCTTGTCCTCCAAAATTGTGGTCCAAAGGGTTATCCCGGAATGCCCGAGGTCGGAAACATGGGGCTACCGCCAAAGCTGTTGGAGCAAGGAATCACTGATATGGTCCGGATCTCGGATGCACGCATGAGTGGAACCGCCTACGGAACCGTCGTCCTTCATGTCTGCCCCGAAGCAGCCGCTGGAGGCCCGCTTGGGCTTGTACGAGAGGGAGACATCATCGAGATCGACGTTGCAGCGCGTTGCCTACATCTCGAGGTAACAGAAGATGAATTGGCCGCTCGCCGAGCTGCCTGGAAGCCGGATCTTCCACCCGTCCATGGAGGGTATCAGCGCCTATACGTTGAGCATGTAATGCAGGCATCTGAAGGAGCTGATCTGGACTTCCTTGTGGGATGTCGTGGCACGCACGTCCCTCGCGAGTCACACTAGGAAGCTAATTGTCGCTGCCATTGGACGCCGCGTATTCAGCGTAGGCATGCGGGACGCCCAAATCTCGACCACGATGAACGTTTATGGCAACGCGCTGATGAAAGCAAAGCGGGAAGCCAATGCGGCCGTCGTCAGCAAGCTATTGAGGAAGGCATAACCCAATGCGAACGTGCCCAAAAACAACCCAACCCAACGGAGACGCATGTGGTCTTCTTACGGTGGGTTAGTCTGGGTTGGCGTTTTCGTTAATTGCGGGGTACGATTTGAACCTGCGACCTTTGGGTTAGTCGTTATAAACGTCTCCGACGGGTAGCTCTGCATAGAAGAATACCAACCCACGGAGGTGTTTACCCTCCGTGACAAACCACAGTCGCGTGCGTGGGCCGATCCTCTCGTCAAAACGGACCTGGTAGCCAACCGTTCCGCCAACCTCTTCGCCCGGCTCCCACGCGACCCTTCGTGCAGCCAGGCGTGCCGCAATCCTGCGCGGCTCGAGCATGATAACTTCGCCGCTGACAAGAGTAGCCGGTGAAACACGGGTGGTCTTCCCGGCTACCGTTTGCGACTTGGCTCCGGAGGCGGTAAAACGATTGGCCGACTCTGGCGCAAAGACAGAGGCTTCCGCGCGAGAAGCGGCGGAAGGCAACGATTTCGTCCTCACCATGGTTCGTGATGACGACATTTCGAGGAAGGTATCAAAAGATCTCTCCAGAGATCGGCAACGTTCCAACCTTACCTACAACCTCCGGAGCAACTGGAGACTTAAGAATCCAATACCGGCTGACCACGTTGGATCAACCTGTCGTTCCGCGCTCAGGGATCAATCTCTTGGCTTATACGAAGGGGTATACGGTCAATCCCGCCGCGCCCGGGGCGTTTCCCGTTACCGAAATCCAAGTCCAGGACTTCTTCCGGCTGAGTACACCTTCCTCCATTTTTGTAGGAGTAAAGCTGAGACGCTCCGGGGTGGCCCGCTGACGCGGACGTCGATGCCTGGAAACCTGCAGCCAGTCCCGCTTGCACAGTGAAACACCTCGCTCGAGTCGATAATGGACAGTTCAGTGATGAGATCTGCAGAAGACTGCAGCGATCTCGGTGAGGAGACTGCAAGGAATCGCACCTCGGGCCGCACTCTCCGGCTATAAGGAGGCAACCAGGGTAAAGCGAGAAGAGAATGGAGCGCCGATCAGCGATTCTGGAGCCCGATGTCGCTGGAATCGATATTGGAGCGGAGGATTTTACGTATCCACCAAAGCCGATGGAAGCGGCCTTTAGGGACTCTTCTCCACGCAAGTTGGCCACCTTATCGTGTCACATTGGGATCCCGGCCAGCTTATGATGTTTTGCAGTGGGCCCTGCGTAAGAATTGGTGTTGAAGAGGAGCAGGATAGGCTGGCCAGCTTATCGTGTTTTTGGCCGCTTTATGATGTCTTTGTCAGTGGTGGTGTCAAAAACACCATAATTTGGCCAAATGGTCAGCTTATGGTGTTTTTTTGTCGTCGTGAGGAGGAATGACGAAACCGTAGGTGACGAGATGCGCGTTTCTCAGGACCAATCCGTATACCGATTCTTCAGGTTTGCTGACCGTGGCCCTTCACCTCAGCTCCAATGTCGTGTACGCCGGAAGAGACCAAGGCTGTAAATCACTGCTCAAATCGAGCACGCCGCTCGGCGCAATTCCACACAAACGTTGAAAGTCTCGGACCATGTGCATTTGATCGAAGTACCCAAACTCGTGGGCGATGCTTAACCACGTCCGCCCTGGAAAGAAACGCTTCGCGTCAAGCGCCTGCTGGAAGCGCGTCGTTCGTGCGAAGCTCTTCGGAGTCAACCCAATCTCTTCCAGAAACCTGCGTTCATATTGCCTCACACTGAGTCTCGCCTGGTCTGCGATCTCATCGATGCGGACCGCGCCCTTGCGGTCCAGCATGTGATGAGCGGTCCTTGCGATCAATGTGCGTCCACGCGCACGAGAGACAAATGGCGTCAGGTAGTGCTGGGCCGCAAGGACGCGCTCTTCGAAGGTCTCGCACTCGGCCAGCTTTGACCACATGTCCAGGACCTCTCGTCCTAGAAGGTCCTCTGCGTCGTAGTCCTTATTGAAAATAACGCTTGAGGGGATGCGAAAGAGCGGCCATAACGAGAGAGGCTTCAAGAAAATCGCGAATGCTAAGACATGACCGGAAAAACTGACGCCTCCGCAAGGAGGCGTCAGCCCGCCGAAGACGTAAGTCTTTGGAGCAAGTCTGCTTCGGCCATCCGGATAGTCAAGGACCGCCTGACCGTCGAAGTAAAAGGCTATCCCCTGCTGCAAGCTGGAGCTATTGGGCTGCGAGAACGCTGCGCCGCCGCAGTCCATCTCGCGCTGCGCAAACACCTCGATAAACTCGCTCAGCTCAGGTTGAGGCTTTGCTGTCTGGATCGTGCGCACGAGGTGCCCTCCTTCTCAGCGGGCTCGTGATCGACGAACGTCTTATATAAAAGTATTTTAGGCCGTTTTCTGAACACCCCCATATAAAATGTCGCGTTTTTACTAGGCTGGCGTCCTCAGCTCAGCAGATAGTCGTTCGTGATGGACTTGTCGCCAAATCGACACACCCGAGGGACACCATGACGATCCGAGCAATACTGCGTCACGCCGCAAAGCCAACTCTACTTGCACTGACTCTTCTGCCTCACGCAGGGATGTTTAGCCAGTCTTCGCAGACAAAGAATCTGACCGTTCCAAAGACCTGGGACGACACGGAGATGGACAAGCTCGAAGTCCCCTGGCCAATCCAATCGGTTCCCCCAAACACGTCTCAGCCGACTACTATTACCGGATTCCAGTGCGGCCGATCTACAAGCAGTATCCCGTCTACGCACCCGGCCGCGAACCTGCAGGATACATGGAATGGCTCAAGCAACAGGAGCCAATCGTCCTCTGGGACGGCACGACACACAAACCGAAGCTGAAAACTCAAGCCGACTGGATCAAGGCCGGCGAGATCGTCCTCGACGCACCCATCATCTACTCCACCGAGCATAAGGGTGGATTTCGCATGGAGGACGTGACCAACCCCGCGTTCTACGAAAAGATCAGCATGCCCCTGACCCCCGACGGCATCATGCCCTTTATGCACTATGTCATCCGTGAAAAAGGCACAGTCGAGCTAGGCTCGTTCGGTTGTGTCATGTGCCATACGCGAGTAACGTCAGGCGGCAGTGTAGTCAAAGGGGCACAGGGAAACCTTCCCTTCGGCCCCGCGCTGGCGCAGGCAGACTCTTTTCCTTTCCCAGTTTTGGAGGCGCTATTTGGCATGCCTTGGATGACCCCAGACCCCGCTGATCGCATGAAGTCTCTCTCCGAGGACCAGATGCGAGCACTTTTGCCTCGGTCCCCGCCGGGGTCGCTGCTCGCCATCGGGGAAGTCTCTCCGAGCCTATCCAAGTACCCAACCTGATCGGCGTCGCGGACCGCCGCTATCTGGACCGCACCGGGCTCCAGCAGCAGCACTCCATCGTCGATCTCATGCGTTACGCCGCCCTCAATCAGGGCGCGGACTCTCTTGCCAGCTTCGATGGCTTCATCCCCGCCAACATCCCAACGTTCAACAAACTTCCAAACCCCTCCGACCCTATCGCCGTCGGCGGCCGCTACAGCGACGAACAACTCTACGCCCTTGCTCTCTACATCTATTCGCTCAAACCTCCACCCAACCCCAACAAGTTCGACGCGGCGGCCGCCCGCGGCCAAAAAGTCTTCGCCAACGAAGGCTGTACCCGCTGCCATACCCCGCCCCTCTACACCAACAACAAGCTCACCCCCGCTCCCGGCTTCACCGTCCCGGAAGACGCACGCGCAAAATACGACATCTCTTCCGTCTCCGTAGGCACCGATCCCTCCCTCGCAACAAACACCCGCCGCGGGACCGGCTACTACAAGGTCCCCTCGATCAAAGGCGTCTGGTACCGCAGCATGTTCGGTCATAGCGGCTGGTGCGCGACCCTCGAAGACTGGTTCGACCCCAAACGCCTCAACGACGACTACGTCCCCACCGGATTCAAACCCTACAACGTAAAAACCTTCGCTGTAAAAGGCCATACATTCGGCCTTGATCTAACTCCTCAAGAGAAACAGGACTTGATCGCATTCTTGAAGACTTTGTAGGACGAGATTTCTGTGTGCGAAGCATCAAAAGAGATCTCCGTGCGACCGGATTAGTACCGATAAATGGGATGAGCAGGTCCTTCGGATCGGAGAGACTGTTTCCCATGAAGAAGACGGCGCAGCACCTCATCGTGGAAGTACCCTGCAGACGGTCCAGAGTTGAGACGACGATCGGTATCGACCTTGGAGATGTCTGGAGCCATTACTGCACCATCAACCAAGACGGCGAAGTTGTCGATCGAGGCCGTTTCAGAACCAGCCCGAAGGCAGTTGAGAAGTGGTTTACCGATCTGCCGTCAGCGCGAGTGGCGATGGAAGCGGGGATTCATTCGATCTGGATCAGCGAGCAGCTTCAGGAACTTGGACACGAGGTCATCGTAGCGAACGTCCGCGAGTTGCGGGCGATCTCGCATAGTGACCGCAAGAGCGATCAGGTCGATGCCGAGAAGCTCGCTCGATATGCACGGCTCGACCCGAAGATCCTGCGACCGATTGCTCACCGGACGGTCGAACAACAGGAAGCGCTGACGTTGATCCGTGCCCGCGATCTTCTGGTTCGATTACGCACAGCGGCTGTGAACGCCGTGCGTGGGCTGACGAAGCCATGCGGCTATCGTATGCCCGCTTCCTCGACACGGTGTTTCGCCAAGCGAAGCCTGGCCGTTATGCCACCGGGACTCGCGCAAGCACTCGGTCCGGTGCTGGTGCAGATCGGGGAGATGACCGCTAAGATCAAGCAGTACGATCGACAGATCCAACAGGTCGGCCAGACAGAGTATCCGGAGACACAGGCACTCCTGAAGGTCCACGGTGTTGGCCACATCACGGCGCTGACCTATGTGTTGACCTTGGGAAGTAAAGAACGCTTTCAGCAGAGCCGCGACGTGGGCTGCTATCTCGGCCTGCGACCTCGACGCAGCCAGTCCGGTGATCGCGATCCTCAGCTCGGCATCACGAAGGCAGGCAACGTATACCTACGAAGTCTGCTCATCGAGTGCGCGAACCACATCCTCAGACCTCATGGTAGAGACTCATCGCTTCGACAGTGGGGACTACACCTGGCGTCTCGAGGTGGCAAGCAGGCGAGGAACAAGGCCGTCGTTGCGGTCGCACGTAAGCTGGCCGTTCTGCTTCATCGCATATGGACGACGCAAGAGCCTCACATGCCTTTTTATGCAGCAGCTGCTTGAGAGATGATCATGTCTACCCGTTGCGACGACACCGTGTTCCGATGACTGCGAGCCGACTTTGGCCTTAAAGGCCGTCTGATAAATGGCAGCATCGACTCTCCTCTCGAACCCCAACCGGCACCCAGCTTGCATCAAAACAGCTCATCAAGAGTGCGAATAGAAACTCGGTGGAGAGCAACATGCGGCGCACCAGAGACAGAAATACAAGAACTCTATGAAGAAAAAACGAAGAACAACCTTGACACCAGTGGCCTGCTCATAGAAAGTCGGCTTATAGGAAGTAATGCTCTCCGCGAGACCTCGGAAGCAACTCTGAGACTGTGGATGAGCGCATTGGCGATTTGTGGTCTAGACGAGAGCCGTTCCTTACGGGGAGCGCATTAATTAATACATGGCGCGAAGGGCTAATGCCGCCGCGTTCTTACGACGATGACAACCGGCCCGAACAGGCTGACACATAATCCGTCGAGAATCTCGCGCCTGCATCGGCAAGCTTCCGATTATTCCTTCGACAGGTCCTGCGTCACGAACGATAGCAGGACCCAGTTTCATTGGTCATCGTGTTACTTCACAGCCCATGAACGTTGGGTCTGTCATAGAGTGTTTGCGGGATGCTCCGTTTAGAAGCTCGGTTCGGAAAGTCGTTGATATATACAAACCTTTAATAGCGCGTCGCACTATTAAAGGTTGGGCGGGCCGCCTAGAATGCCACAACACTTATGGCGAAGAATCTCATGCTCGCGCCCTCACCAAGGCCCAAGACTTGCACATCCGGCTGGGAGGGTACCGGGGCTGTTGGTGATGGTCTTCCACCCAGACCAATAGGAATGCATCGCAAAACCTACGTGAAGTTAGCTAGACGATACCTTCGGCTTGAAGCGGCGATGGACTCAGCAGCAGCAGCACGATTTAGCTTCACTTTGTGATCATGGCGAAAGCTTTCCATCACCCTCGTTGGTCGACCCCGGTCACTCACGAGACACTGCAGATACAAACGCAAGGGTGCCGAGAACTGCAAGCAAGATAGACAGAACGATGAAAAAGCCCGTACAGTCTGTGGCACGATCGACATGGGCGTCTGCGAGATCCGCCCCCATCCTCCCATCACTCTTACCGGATCTTCTCAAACCGCACCCGGTCAATCCAACGTGACCTTCACCGCCGTACTGACAGGCAATTGCAACACGCCGACCGGAGTAGTCACGTTTCTCGACGGCGCAACCGTTCTCGGGACGGCTCCTCTCAACTCCAGTGGCATGGCTACCTTCGATACCTCGTTCCTGTTCGTCGGAACCCATCTCATTACTGCAACCTATCCCGGCGACTTCAACTTTGAAGACTCCACTTCCAACACGGTCACAGAGGTGATAACTGGGCCGCCCACTAACACGGCCCTCAACACCGTCAGCCCGAACCCCGCACGGCCCCTCCAGGCAATCACAATGACCGCGACCGTAACCTCCGCGTTCACCACCCCAATGGGAAACATCTCCTTCATGGCAAACGGAACCGTGCTGGCGACCGTACCTCTGACCGCCGCCGGCACCGCCCTCGCCACCGTCAGTACCCTTCACGCCGGCACCTACAACATCACAGCGGTCTACGGAGGCAGTACTCAGTACGCCGCAAGCTGAGCCGATGCTGGTAGAGATGGCGGTGACAACCCAGGACAGCCCATTACTTTCACCGCAACAGTCCACGCATTACAAAGTGGAATCACTTCAAACGCGATTATCGAAAATGTACTGGGAACGGACACGGCATCCCATTCTTACCGCGTCCCCAAAGCCTGCTCAACCTGATCGAGTTTAATCTCTGTCGTTAGCGTACATAAAATTCCGGTTCTTGACGTGACCCCAGTTACCTCTGGGACTGTTCGTACTCTCCGGTGCTCGTAAGCTCGAAGTGTTCTACCTGCTCTTGCATCCCAGGGTTGAACATCAACGGCTGATCGACAAGATAGGCGTGAAGAACTTCATTTCCTTTACGCCAAACGACATCTCGTGCTGTCACCTTGTCGGGTTTCCCATACTCCTTCGCAAGCCTACCTAGATAGAGATTCCAGTTCCAGTTCTGATGTACGTCTCCGATGATACCGCCGTCCCCGACCGCTTCAATCTTGGTGACCTTGCCATTGACGAGGGTAAAGTGTGCGTTGTCGAAGCTCTGTCGTGGACCTTTACACTCGTCTCCAGATGTTTGGGTTACGAGACAGTGGACAACTCCAAAGTACGGCACGCCGGGAGGCATTGAAGTTGATGGGTGCTCAATCGCCGCGAATTCTGTGAACGATTCACTCAACTTGTGGCCGACGAAGGTCGTTGTGTTTCGTTTACAGCCAGAGACTATTGTCAAGATGATCGCGAAGAGCGCCAAGTTCTTTCTACGTTCCATATTGTTCCCTTTCCATAACGGAGACTGATGTCGCGTTTCCGCGAGTCACCCATTGAGAGTGGGGAAAGTTCCTGCGCCAACATCATGCACGTTGGTCGCCCCAAACCACGAATTGAGCGTAGTAAGTGACGTTGGCGAAAGCTCCTGTGTGAACAACAGCGCTAACCTCAACGTTGGCCTTGAACAGCACACATACAGGAGATTACGGTTGCGTTCGTAGATCTCTTGCTTGTCTAGTGGCACTAGATCCGGTGCGTTCGCCCACGCGAGAAATTGGTCGAAGTTGTATTTGTTCCAGCCACGGCCTAGAACCACCAGCACATTCTCAAATTCGGCGCCTTTCACGCTGTGCTTTGTGGCAAACGGCGTATGCCCATTCAGGAATTTGACCAGAGCGCTCACCTCGCTGTACGACACAGAGCGGAGCTGTCTAATTCTCGCAACGAGTTCCGGCTCCTCCGCACCTTCCTTAGCAGCCCACGCCATGCTCTCGCGTTCGTGATTGAGTACCTTGTCCGGCAGCCTTGGGTAGCCCGCCACAAGGATGTGATCAATTACCTGCCCTACGGTTCCGGTCTCACGAATGGCTAACAGCTTGTCCATCGCGGTTGACCACTTCAACTTTTCAGAGTGAGAAGTGAGACGTGGCGCAGCCGTATCTAGTAGCGCGAACATGTCACCATAGCGTCGCTCGGAGTACGCCTCGCTGGCCGGTTCCAACTTATCCGCGAAAAAGGCGATGTGATCATCTTCTTTCTTAGAAAACCCTTCTGGGTATTTGAAAGCCCGAGCGAGTTCGCGATAGCCTTGCTCGGCGGCGATGCCATTATGCGTGAGCATCAGCACCTTCGTCGTGTCAGGAGAGAAGTTCCATCCTGTCTCTATCAAATGAACTTTACACGCTTCTAGGAAGCGACGGGCTTCATCTGCCGGCAAGTCACCCTTCCAATGACCGCCTCCTCCACCGGATTGTCGCTGACCGACCCAAGCATTTGTGTGAAATGCGCGGGACTCTCCGACAACATGTTCGTCCTTGACTGCTTGAGGCAAGGTCGGCCGCATTCTGTTCAAGACTTCGACAACGCGGGTCGCCGATCGGAAGTTTGCCTTCTTACCGATCTCCTGCAGGGTTGGATCTCCTACATGCCCACACGTTTTGTCATAGATTCGCTGCCAATGGTCGCCGAAAAGCCCGAGGATTGGTCCGCCTTTCCTCCCGAAGAGGTGGGTCTTCAGCGCGTCCATCACATCTCGATTGGTGTCCTGGTATTCGTCGATGAAGACATATGGGTAACGGCCCGCCAAGATCGACCGAAACTTCTCGAATTCAAGTAGCTTTGACGTTAGGCTCAGAACATCGTCATGATGAAGGGAAATCGTCGTGTCTGTGATCCTTCGGAAACCGAGATCGTACTCCACCACCTGCTCTTTGACTTCGATAGGACCCGCAAGCTTCTCTTTCCATGAGTCGAAAGTTTGTAATTCTTTCCTCAACGCTGGCTGAAAGCCTTTGATAAACGACCAGAAAAACGCATGAATGGTATCGACGAAAACCAGCGGGTCTCCGTCAATTCGGTCGGAAATGACCCCTGTGGCCACGTTCGTATAAGTGATGCAAGCAATGCGCTGGCAATTTCTGAGCCGATGAGACGTCCGCATTCTTGAAGGGCCTTATCCAGCGTTTTGGAAACGGGGTTTTCGCTGAGTCCAAGGCGAGTTCCCCCTCAGACAAGCCGAGTCTCTACAGGAAACAGGTGCTGTTCCTTAGGCGACGAGACACCGGGTTTGGCCGGGCACTCTCCTCTATAGCGCAGGCAATCGACGCTGGAGTTCCGGCTTCGGAAGCAATTCTCAAGATCGTTGGCATGGTCGGCGTTGGTCTTGAGTCGCCGCTACAGGGGTTAGGTGAAGAGGGGTTTGAAACCGGAGATGCCGGCGACGGTTCCAGATCAACAGTGGACGTGGCAGAAGAGCGGCGCTGGGACGACAGGAAGGTCCTATTTAGTAAGGAATCGAATGCCGAACAGTTCGAGATCGCGCACCGACTGCGAAGCCAGAGGACGGTGCTGGTCCAGGGCCCTCCGGGCACTGGCAAGACGCATACCATTGCCAATCTGATTGGCGATCTTCTAGCTCAAGGCAAAACCGTCTTGGTTACTAGTCAAGCAAGCAAACCATTGCGAGTGCTCAGAGATAAGATTGTGCCCGAACTCCAACCTCTCTGCGTGAGCGTTGTTTCCAGTGACGAGGTCGGGAGAAGACAGCTCGAAGCTTCCGTAAGTGGCATCACGGCGCGACTCGGGTCAGTTTCGGCACAGCAGCTAGAGTCCCAAGCGATCCGCTTAGAGATTGAACGCCAACGGCTACTTGACCGAATCGAGGAGCTTCGCAAAAAACTACTTTCTGCGGCGCTTGGCGAATACAGGACTATACGCGTCGGCGATGACGAGATCTCGCCGTCCGATGCTGCTCGATTCATCCGGAAAGGGCGAGGCACGCTCGAGTGGATACCAAGCACTCTAGGGAACCTCTGCGTAGGCGTCTGACTTTCTGGGGTCAGGGAGTGGGCATGGAAGATGCGCGGGTTTTGGTTGGTTTGATGCTGTTGGAGGGCTAATTGGAACGCGCATCCGCCCGTTTTCCGGGGCTTCCAGGCGCACTACTGCCCAAGGACTGCCAGACGTTTGCGGTGCAGGTACAGGTTCACCAGCGCGAAGTTCGCGCACAGGCGGTGATGGTTCTTCGCGATGCCTCTGTATCTCACTTTGTCGAAGCCGAAGATGCGCTTCAGGATCCGGAACGGATGTTCTACCTTGGCCCGCACCCTCGACTTACTCCGGTTCTTCTTTTTCTGTAACTCGTCGACATAGTTTTTGAACTTCGTCCGCTTGCAGGTCATGTCCTGTGCCTTCGGAGCGGCCTCTTGGATGGCGTCGGTCTGGCCCTGATAGCCGCCGTCGCCCCACACCTTACGCTCTTGGCCGTGCAGCAGTTCCGGTAACATGTGGCAGTCCGCCACGCTGGCTGCGCTCGTCGCCACAGAGTGGACGATGCCCTCCCTCGCGTCCACGCCGATATGCGCCTTCAGGCCGAAGTACCACTGGTTGCCCTTCCTGGTCTGGTGCATCGCCGGGTCGCGCTCGCCACTCGCGTTCTGGGTCGACGAAGGCGCATGCAGGATGGTCGCATCGACAATCGTGCCCGTCGCGATCCGGATGCCCCTGGCATCCAGATGCACGTTCACCGCATCCAGCATCAACCCGCCCAGCTCGTGCCTCTCCAGCAGATGACGGAACCGCAGGATGGTCGTCTCATCCGGCGCAGGCGCAATCCCAAGGTCCACGCCAACGAACCGCCGCAGCGCCGCAGACTCGTACAACGCCTCTTCCACCCCAGGGTCCGACAGATTGAACCACTGCTGCACAAAGTAAGTCCGCAGCATGATCGCCAACCCTACCGGCTGCCCTCCCTTGCCCGCCTTCGCATAGTGCGGTCGTACCAGGGCTTCCAGCGCAGACCATGGAACCACCTGCTCCATCTCGTCCAGAAACAACTCCCGCCGACTCTTCCGCCCGTACTTCTCAAACACACCCTGACTCGACAGACTCTGCTGCTTCATCGCAATCTCCTCGCAGCTATCAGATTAATCAATCAGGCAAGCGATGCAGAACTTGTGCAGACTCTCCCTAAAGCCCTTGACCAGCTTGCCGCTCAGCTCGGAGGAAGTAATTGCCCTCTATGCCACGAATGCAAAACTCAATGATCACGACATCTCTGAATTGGGCTGCGAATTGCCGGACGTGGCAGACTTGCTAAGTCCTGAGAACTTTCAGTCCGTCGTGAGCGAGTCAGAGAGTCTAGCAAGCGCCAACGAACATCCTCTTTTGAGGTTCTGGCAACAGGATGAGACGGGCACGCTTGCGGAGAATCTGAGGACACTTGCGTCTCGGGTACCGACTGTAACATCAGTCCTTTCGACAAGCGCCGAACCCTGGACTGACGTGTGCATTCTCGCCGGCATTCGCGGGGAACCTGCTCAGCGGGCTTGGCGAATGTTAACCAGCTTCGCGCGCGAGGTTCGGGAGCGAGCGATTGCAATGGAGGCCGAATCAGTCCTGCTGAGACCCTATCTTCCGACAGCACCATTAAAGGAACAACAGCAACTTTTAGGCGAAATCATAACGTCGATCTCGGCCGGAAAAGGACTTGGGCGCCTAACCCTTCTCATCAAGCGTGAGTGGAAGAAGCTAATCGACGAGTCGCGTATTGAGGAACGGCCACCTTCCACCGTTGAAGATTTCCGCTGCTTGAAGTCGCTCTGCGATCTCGAGTTGCAACGGCATGACTTGCGTAGTCGTTGGATGGCAATCTCAACGACTACGGCGACAGTCGACATGACGTACCAGCCGGAGTTAATCGCCTACCAGGCCACGGGAAGCATAGATCGAGCCCTTAGCTGGCACGACGCTGAATGGCAACCCCTGAAGACGGAACTTATGAACACGGCCTGGATTGGGAGGCTTTCTCGTCCAGCCAGCCTGTGGCACTTAGCGTTGACGGAGAGCTGCAAACGCTTAGGGAACCTCTGCGTAGGCGTCTGACTTTCTGGGGTCAGGGAGTGGGCATGGAAGATGCGCGGGTTTTGGTTGGTTTGATGCTGTTGGAGGGCTAATTGGAACGCGCATCCGCCCGTTTTCCGGGGCTTCCAGGCGCACTACTGCCCAAGGACTGCCAGACGTTTGCGGTGCAGGTACAGGTTCACCAGCGCGAAGTTCGCGCACAGGCGGTGATGGTTCTTCGCGATGCCTCTGTATCTCACTTTGTCGAAGCCGAAGATGCGCTTCAGGATCCGGAACGGATGTTCTACCTTGGCCCGCACCCTCGACTTACTCCGGTTCTTCTTTTTCTGTAACTCGTCGACATAGTTTTTGAACTTCGTCCGCTTGCAGGTCATGTCCTGTGCCTTCGGAGCGGCCTCTTGGATGGCGTCGGTCTGGCCCTGATAGCCGCCGTCGCCCCACACCTTACGCTCTTGGCCGTGCAGCAGTTCCGGTAACATGTGGCAGTCCGCCACGCTGGCTGCGCTCGTCGCCACAGAGTGGACGATGCCCTCCCTCGCGTCCACGCCGATATGCGCCTTCAGGCCGAAGTACCACTGGTTGCCCTTCCTGGTCTGGTGCATCGCCGGGTCGCGCTCGCCACTCGCGTTCTGGGTCGACGAAGGCGCATGCAGGATGGTCGCATCGACAATCGTGCCCGTCGCGATCCGGATGCCCCTGGCATCCAGATGCACGTTCACCGCATCCAGCATCAACCCGCCCAGCTCGTGCCTCTCCAGCAGATGACGGAACCGCAGGATGGTCGTCTCATCCGGCGCAGGCGCAATCCCAAGGTCCACGCCAACGAACCGCCGCAGCGCCGCAGACTCGTACAACGCCTCTTCCACCCCAGGGTCCGACAGATTGAACCACTGCTGCACAAAGTAAGTCCGCAGCATGATCGCCAACCCTACCGGCTGCCCTCCCTTGCCCGCCTTCGCATAGTGCGGTCGTACCAGGGCTTCCAGCGCAGACCATGGAACCACCTGCTCCATCTCGTCCAGAAACAACTCCCGCCGACTCTTCCGCCCGTACTTCTCAAACACACCCTGACTCGACAGACTCTGCTGCTTCATCGCAATCTCCTCGCAGCTATCAGATTAATCAATCAGGCAAGCGATGCAGAACTTGTGCAGACTCTCCTTAGGGGGCACGCATCAAAGGTTGGCGAGCTGATCCGCGCTCGTCTTCTCCAACTCCGGAGTAACGAGCTTGAAAGAACGATAGAAAGGCTAACCCAGCTTTCGTCGGGTTCAGCCGCAAACGTCGTCAGAGACTTGCGGCAGGCGGCGTCCGCATTCGACGGGGACTTGTACTCAGCATCGTACGCACGGCTGATAGCTTTGATTGCGCTTCGTCCAGTGTTCGAACTTCGTCAGAAGCTCCTAGCGAAACTGAAGCCGCTCGCGCCAGGATGGACAGAGAGCATCATTCAACGGAAAGAACTGCATGCTACTTCCTCCATTCCGGGAGACGCAAGAGCGGCGTGGTTATGGAGGCAGTACAGCCAGGAGTTGGATGCAAGAAACTCCATTCCTGTAAACGCATTGCAGTCGGAACTGGACTCCTGCCAGAAACAGGTACTTGCCATAACGTCCGAGTTGATCGACCGCTTGGCATGGAAGCATCAGCTGAGAAGAATCACGAATAGGCAAGACCAGCGCACCGCGCTTCAAGGTTGGGTTGACACGATGCGTCGGGTGGGAGCAGGAACCGGAATACAGGCTGCGCGTTTCCTATCCGAAGCTCGCAAGCTTATGAACCAATGCAAAGACGCTGTACCCGTCTGGATCATGCCGATGTCACGCGTTGTCGATAGCTTTGACCCCACAAAGACGTCATTCGATGTCGTTATCATCGACGAAGCGAGTCAATGCGACTTGGGTGGTCTGATAGCTCTCTGGATGGCAAAGGAAGTAATCGTCGTTGGGGATCATGAACAAGTGAGTCCAGACGCGGTTGGGCAGCAAGTACAGCAAATAGCCGCGCTCCAAGAGACATATCTTAACGATATTCCGAATAAACACCTCTATGACGGGCAATTGTCCTTGTATGATTTGGCTCGCCAATCGTTCGGCGGAACGGTCTGTCTTCGGGAACATTTCCGATGCGCGCCGGAGATCATTCAGTTCAGCAACAATCTTTCATACAATAGACAAATTAAGCCGCTGCGAGACACGACCTCAATCAAGGTTAAGCCTCCTTTGGTCACGTGCTGTGTGTCCGACGGGGATCGACGCGGAGATCATAACGACGAAGAAGCGCTTACGATTGCGTCTCTGATTTCGGCTGCCATCGCCATCCCTGAGTATGCAGGGGCGACGTTTGGGGTCATCGCGATGGTTGGCAATAGCCAAGCAGCTCTCATCGACAAGCTGCTGCGCCATAAGTTGACTGCTGCCGTATACGATGAGCGCAAATTAATGTGTGGGAACCCAGCGCATTTTCAAGGTGACGAGCGGAACATTGTGTTTTTGTCATTCGTGGACTCTCCAAAAACTCCAGGGCTGATGCATACCGTCGCCGCCGGCGCACGCGACATGTACAAGAAGCGCTACAACGTTGCGGCCAGCCGCGCGCAGGATCAGCTTTGGATAGTCCACTCGATGGACCGCCAGTCGAATCTCACTGCTGCCGATTTGCGGCCCCGGTTGCTCGATCATGCACACGATCCCGCTGCGTCGATGGATAAGGCCGGGGCATCATCAGCTGGAGTTGACTCCGAGTTCGAGCGGCTCGTCATGAAGGACCTTAAGATAAAAGGGTTCCGGGTCACTCCGCAGTGGAAGGTCGGGAGCTATCGAATCGATCTGGTCGTCGAGGGTGCGAAGGAGCGACTTGCGGTCGAATGCGACGGAGATCGGTTCCATACACTTGAGAATCTTCAAGCTGACATGGAGCGGCAGGCCGTATTGGAGCGCCTCGGGTGGCGGTTTATCCGTATCCGGGGATCTGAATACTTCCGAAAGCCTGAGCAAGCATTATTGCCACTCTATGAGCGTTTGGAAGTGATGGGTATCGACCCTCTCGGCGAAGAGTCGAGTGGTACCGAATCCGAACTCAGTAAGCGGGTAATCGCGGATGCAAGAGCAATCCGCGCCGAGTGGGAACTTGAACCGGAGATACTCGATGAAATCCTCAATCGAACTCGAACTACTTCCGTTGAATTTCGGACTGATGAGGCGGCCGAGATTCCCTTTGCGGATCAAGCGTCGACCTTTTGATTGAGGCGAAGATGTCCGGTTCTCCTATCGGTAGGAGCCATATGCAATTATCAGAACAGCAAAGCAGTGGAGAAACTTCAATCGAGCCTTTGCGACCGATTTATGAATATGGACGGCTCGCCGCAGACCTAGGGGAGAATTTCCCGGAGTCGAAGGCTTTGGCGCTCGCAACCTTCGCAATATGAGAGACATAGCGAGAGATTGGCCGGACGCTTCAATTTTGCAACACTTGTTGCAAAATTGCCCTGGAGCTTTCGCATTTGACACTGCGGAATTCAAGTTATAAATGGAGTTCTTTACAGAAGAGATGAGGAGCAATTGATGAAACGATCCGATTACCTCATAGACTACTGAACCCATAATCCGCCTCAAGATATGCAGGAGAGTGAGAAACTATGCGCTCAATGGTGGTGCCACAACGTCGGCCGGTGCCCCTCACGACTTCACGTCTTATGCGGGAAGCGGCACGTGCTCGACTGGAGGGACATCGAACGTCGACATCAACTCGGGCGGAGCAGCCGTATCGCCATTCGTCGCGGACACGGACTATTCCGGTGGTGGCACGTATGCCGTGACGCATGCGATCTCCACCACAGGAGTAACCAATCCCGCGCCGGCAGCTGTATACCAGGATGCTCGCGAAGGAACCATCACTTACACCGTCCCGGGTTTCACCGCAGGCAGCACACATACCGTAAGGCTACACTTCGCGGAACTCTACTTCAAAACTACAGGTCAACGTGAGTTCGACGTCGCCATCAACGGGACACCCGTTCTTACAAACTTCGATATCGTGGCGGCTGCGGGCGGTCAATACAAGGCTAACGTGCAGCAGTTCACCACCACGGCAAACAGCTCAGGGCAGATCGTCATCCATCTGAGCAACGGCAGCGTCAACCAACCGGAGATCTGTGGCATCGAAATCCAGTAAAAAAACGTACTTTTCGGCAGGGACACAGGATAAGTAATCGATCGACAAGATCACCGCAGACTTCGACGGTCTCCGGTGATCTTTCTAGGACGCAGTCCGCTGCCGCCAGTTGGTCTCCATGCATGCTGGAAGCCACAAGCAGCCGCAACGGCATTCGCATTGTCCCGACTGACGACACCGATCCCTTTGTAGACAATCGTCCGCACCGGACTTTCGGAAGGTAAAAGGCCACGCGTTGATGTCTGAACCAGCCGAAATGTCCGTTTCAGTAAGTACACTTTGCTAAGCTTCGAGCTCGATTGTTCTCGACCAAAGTCAGCTGGCCCGGCATAGCGGTCTACAAGTCTTGTAAGGCCAGGACACTATACTCAACATGTCATGAATTCACTCCTTCGCGGTGTTCTCCTTCTCGTAACAGCAGCATCCCATGCCCAAACTCCGCAGCCCCACACCGCCGTAGTTCACACACCCGATGTGGACCTCGCCACCTTTACTTACGGCAAACCGTCCACCGCCACGCCGATCATCGCAGTCAATGGCGGCCCCGGCCTCTCGCACGTGTACATGATCCAGAATGACGTCTGGACGCGGCGTATCGCGGAGCACAGGCAGGTGATCTTCTACGACCAGCGCGGCACGGGTGCCTCTCAGCACCTGCGCCCAGGCGCCGCACAGACGATGGATGCCCAGGTTAGCGACCTGGAAGCTGTCCGCGCCTCGCTGCATGTGGATAAGGCGGACTTCATTGGCGATTCCTACGGAGGCCTCCTTGCATCAGCTTACGCGACCGCGCACCCGGAGCACGTCCGCACTCTCATTCTGTCGGACTCCGCCGCACCAGGCTTTTCCAAGCTCCATCCGCGCCTGGAAGAGATTTTTCCCGATATCATCGCGCAAACAAAAGAACAGGTCGACAAACTACATGGTCAGGCCAACTCCGATTCGGAGGCCGCTGATCTCGATCTACGTGCCCATTTCCGGATGATCTTCTACTCCCAAGAGCTTTGCGACCGATACCTTGCCAATGCTCCCGACCTTGGCCTCGCCTCGGAGACTGGCGAAGCTGTCTCGAAAGCCGTTGCCAGCCTGGACCTTACTCCGCAGATGGCGCACTTCCACTTCCCAACCCTTGTAATCCAGGGCCGCTTCGATCTGAACGTGACCCCCGACATCTCCTGGACAGTGGCCCATGCCATCCCCGGAGCGCAACTCGTCTGGTTCGAGAAAAGCGGTCATCTGCCCTACTACGAAGAACCCGATAAGTACGTCACAGTGGTCAACCGATTCCTGTTCGACCACGATGCCACTCACGATTAAACGGATCGGACATCGCGGCGCCGCGGAACAACGCGGTCGAGCAACTTGCTGCACGCCAGTTTTTGAAGTTCTTCCACCACCCCATCACCGGAGAACAAATCAATCTTGAGGCAGCTGTGCCGTCCGGATTTTCATCGCATTAGTAAATTCACGACGGGAATCAAATCAGGGTGGCCGTTAAAACCTGCGCGCGAGCGGCGTTCGCTACCTCTTGCACTCAGGGCCGGTCGGGCCACAGGTGCCGGGGATAGCGCCGCATCAATTCCTTGCGTACCTGCGGATAGAGGCGCTCCCAGAAGCCTGCGAGGTCGGTCGTGGTCTGGACCGCACGATGATTCGGCGCGAGCAGATGAGCGACCAGAGGCGTTTTGTTCGGACCGATCTTCGGGCTCTCCGTCATTCCGAAGAAATCCTGCAGGCGCGATGAGATCCACGGTGGCCTCTCCTGTTCGTAGTGAATCTTCGTCTGCCGGCCGCTCGCAAGGCGCACGCTGAGTGGGGCGAGATCGTTCAGCAGTCTCCCATTCACCTGCTGTTCGAGCAGAGCGATGAAGCCCTCCGCCGCGTTTTTCAGTTCGCCGAAGCTATGCAGCCCAAGGCACAACTCGCGCAGTGTCTGCGGAATATCGGGGGCGTCGAAGCCTGCGAACGCCAGTCGCGCCAGGTGTTGGTCGAGGAGTTCCTTCTCCACAAACTGATCGATGCCCACCTCGAGCGCTCTGCACGCAAGCAGGTCGGCCGCAGCCCCATCCGGTGCGGGGCCGCGCGACTCGTCGATCACGAGCTTGTCGTAGAGAAGCGCGTTCACCTGCTCTACGCGCTCGTTGGTGCGGTTCCATACTACGGTCGAGCTCTCCTTCACCCGCTCGGGGAAGAGATCGAGCAGCCACTCCGGCTCGATGCGCGCGGTCATACGGACCAGCGGCATCGGCTTCTCCTTGCGGTCCTCCACGTCGATGGCCATCATGAACTCGCAGCCGTGCGCCGCACCGGCAACCTCTGCCGTGACGCCGTTCGACAGCATGATCTGACTGCCGGATCTTCTGCACGCGACGCGGTCCGGAAAGCCCGCAAGAACGGAGAGCAACAGAGCGTCGTCATCATGGCGAGGCTTTCCCGATAGGCGCGCTGCTCGCAGCAGTTGCTCTGCGTGCTGTCGCTCGCGAGGACTTGGCGCGCGATCCAGCGCTTCGAGCAGGTCACTCTTCTCGTTTCGCTCGCCAAGGCTGAGTATCGCGGCGACGCGGCATCCATCTTCGCCGACTCCTCGATCGATTGCCGCAACGAGGATGCGTGAGAGTCGCGGTGAGAGAGGGTAGCGGCTCATGCGCTCGGCCATCTCGCCCTTCGCTCCAATCTGATCGAGCAGCGACTCCGCGAGCTCGACAGCCTCGGCAGGCGGAGCGTCGAGCCAGTCAACTTCATTGAAGTGCCCGGCCTTCATCACCCGCAACGTCAACAGAAGCTGTGAAAGATCGCTGCGCGCAATCTCCGGACTGTCCTGCTGTGGCCGCAGCAGGTAGTCCTCTTCCGGATAAAGCCGAAGCACCTCGCCAAGAGCAGTACGTCCCGCACGGCCCGCACGCTGCGTGGCGGAGGCCTTGCTGACCCGGCCTACCTGCAACGTCGGAAGACCTGTCCACGGAGAGTACGTTGCGATTCGCGCAAGGCCGCTGTCGATGACGGCGGTCACGCCTTCGACCGTGACCGAACTCTCAGCCACGTTCGTCGCCAGGATCAGCTTTCGTGTCAGACTCGACATCACTGCCTGGTCCTGTTCGGCGGGCGTGAGATCGCCGTGGAGCGGCAGCAGAAGCAGCCCTGCACTTCGCGCGGCGGACTCGCACTCACGCATGGTCTGCCGTATCTCCGCGATGCCAGGCAGAAACGCGAGCATATGGCCAGAGTGCTTCTCTCTCAACAGAAGTTCGACTGCCTTCCGCACCTGCACCTGCAGCGACTCCGGAGAGTAAGGCATGTGGCGGATCGAGAGCGGAAACATGCGGCCTTCAGAACGGAGCACCGGACAATAGCCAAGGAAGCGGGCGATCGGCGCAGCGTCGAGCGTCGCCGACATCACGATGATGCTTAGCGCGGGCCTCGTCTGTTGAAGTCGTTTCAGCAGGGCGAGCGCAAGATCGCTGTCGAGATGGCGCTCGTGAAACTCGTCGAGGATGACCGCGTCCACGCCCTTCAGCGTTGGGTCGCTCATAAGCCGCCGCGTCAGGATGCCTTCGGTGACGAAGCGCAGTCGTGTGCGGGGCCCGGTCTTCTCCTCGAAGCGAACCTGGTAGCCGACAGTCCCACCGGCCTCTTCGCCAAGCTCCCACGCGACCCGGCGCGCGGAAAGGCGCGCTGCGATGCGACGCGGCTCTAAGACGATGACGTTGCCCTGCACCACACCGAGCACCGCAGGCGGAACGCGCGTCGTCTTGCCCGCGCCGGGCGGAGCTTCGATGACGAGATTCGGCGTCTGCCGCAGAGATTCGATCATCTCCGGCAGAATCGCATCCACCGGAAGTGCGGACTTGCGGCTCACCGTCTTGATCGGATCACGCTGGCTTCGGTGCCGTCAATCTGTACAAGCCGATGCGGCTCCCGTGTAGGCTATGGCTAACCATCCCTCAAGGAGTCGCCACGCTTGCGTACAAGCCTGCAATCTGCACTTCTTCTCGCACTCTTCGCAACTACTGTCTGCGGCCGCGGACAAACGGCGAAGTTGCCTGCCTCCGCCGATACCGATCTCCTCGAAGCCACCATCCCGCAGATCGAGGCGTTCTACCAGTCGCATCGCTACACCGTCACGCAGGTCACGCGCTGGTATCTGGCGCGCATTCATCGCTACAACGGTATCTATCGCGATATCGAAACCCTCGATGAACAGGGAGCACTTGCTGCGGCGGCACGGCTTGATCGCGAAGGCGTGGCGCGCATCCCACGCCACTGTGGGGCATTCCGATGGTCATCAAGGCAAACACATCTATCGAAGGCCTCGTGACGACCGATGGCTGGAAGGGTTACACCATCCCCGGCCATGAACTGATCGCTCCAAAGGATGCTCCCATCGTTGCCAGACTTCGCGCAGCGGGTGCGGTGCTCCTCGGCCATACCAACATGCCGGACTTCGCCGCCTCCGACACCAATCGCAGCTTTTCTTTCGGTCGAACGGGCAACGCTTACGATGTGCGCTTCTCGCCGGGAGGCTCATCGGGCGGAACGGTCACGGCCGTCACTTCGAACGAAGCTGTCCTCGGCAATGGGACCGATACGGGGAACTCGATCCGCATGCCCGCCGCGACCAGCTCTGTGGTGGGCGTCTTCCCAACGCGCGGCCCTGTCCCCATTGCGGGCATCGCTCCGCTCGATTGGCTGCTCGACAACACTGGGCCCATCGCCCGCAATGTGACCGACGCGGCAATCGCTCTCGGTGTGATGGCTGGGCCTGATCCCGCCGACCCGCGAACGACAGAGGCAGCCACCAAGGCCATGCCTGGGCCCTACACGCAATACCTGAAGAAGGACGCTCTGAAAGGCAAGCGCTTCGGCGTGCCGGCGTTCATCCTTGCGGGGGCGGGAATCCCGTTTCAGGGCGTCTGCCCCGAGTCCCCCGAGAAGTTTGCTGAAGACCGCCAGAATGCCGTTGTCCCTCTCGAGCCCGAGACCCGCGCCGCATTCCTCAAGTCGCTTGATGGTCTGCGCGCCGCCGGGGCCGAGATCGTCTTCTCTGACGACATCCTCCCGGACTCGTTCGCCGAGATCGCCGCACACACCTGCACTCTGCCCTACATCCAGCAAGGGACAGAGACGTTCCTAGCCAGCTACGGCCCCGCCGAGTATCCCTCCTCCGAACAGTACGCCAAGGCCGTTGGTTCGCCACTGCCGGGCACGATCATCAACGGCATGAACGATGGCTCACGCAAAGACCGTACTCCCATCATCGAGACCACCCTCGAGACCGATCCCAACGCCGAGGCCACCTACTTCAGGCCACGCCGCGATGCCCTCTTTGCCTATAACGACGCCCTAACCCGATTTCATCTGGACGGCTTCGTCTATCCCGCGACCCAGATGCCTCCTCCGGATGAGACCATGCCGCAAAAGGGCGAGGCCGGCAATATCAGCGGAGGCCCGCACTCCGACACGTCGTGGGTCAACATCCTCGGCGTTCCCGCCATCGTCGTGCCTGGCGGCTTTTATCCCAGCGGCCTGCCTTTTGGATTGGAGATCTCCGCGCAGTCCTGGCATGACGGCGACCTGCTTGGCTACGCCTATGCGTACGAACAGCAGACCCACCATCGCAGGCCTCCGGTTCTGGTCGAGAAGGGACTTCTGACGGCGAAATGAAGAGCTTTCTGATTAGCCTTGCGCTTTCTTTGTGAGCGACAGGGTACTCAACTGGACCCAACAGATGGGATGAGAAGGCCGGTCTCGAGCGGGATGCGTTAAGCTCCCAAGTTATCGACACGCTTGAAGCGCGGGAGACAAGGAGACCGGCGATGAAGAAGCTTACCACTACGATGATGCAGCAGACACTCAACAAGCAGGGCCGACGCCTGACCGTCGGTCTGGATCTGGGCGACAGGTCGAGCTTTTATTGTGTGCTCGATGAAGCAGGTGACGTCCTGATGGAGCAGAGGTTGAGCACGACGCTCAAGGCGATAAAAGAGATCTTTGGAGCGATGCCTCGGAGCCGTATCGCACTGGAGACCGGAACGCATTCACCGTGGGTAAGCCGGTTGGTGGTCCCAATGGGTCGACGCAACACTCATGCTCAGACCCACATTCATTGAAAACAAAAGCTAAAATGCGCTGGCTAGGGTTAGATCAGCCGGAACCTTACTCTGGCTAGGTTGGCCACATCAGCCAAACAGATCGATTCGTCAGGATTAAGCATTTTTGGATCAGCTGATTAGATAATGTTGCATCGACCGGTTGAGCTGGCACGGGTTTTGGGAAACTACGATTTGAACTTGCCGCAAACCCGACTTCACGGGAATATCAGTTGCCGGAGCTAAACTGAACGAGTTGGAGGCGACGGTGGCAGATCGAAAGTTGCACAGAGATCGTCAAATCAGGGACGTGGCTCTATGACAGTTTGGTTCCAACCGAGGTGTGGATAGTAAAGCAGAACTTTGAATATCACTACGAAGAAGACTACCCAGACGGCCCCGAAGCGCTCAACGGCGATGGTGAATGCTTCGGCATTGTCTACGCTCGTAATGGCACTAAGATCAGTCGTGGTCCCGAGAGGATGTCACTTGCAGAGGCGGTATCTGCCGCCGAAGAGATGACACCTGGATTGGTTTGGGACGATCACCTGATCCAGAAATTGTACGGAGGCAGGTGGCATTCCCGCACTCCCGTATCCGACGATGAGCAAGACGTTTCATAGTCCCTCTTTCAGTCGAAGCTCCCGAAATACGGAGTTTTGGGAAACTACTCCGATGAGATTGTTGAAGAGAGCTGTGATGTCTGTGGACCGTTACATATTTCCTTGGATCATCACGCGTGAAAATTGTTCCAAAAAATCGTTCGCGAACTCTTCGCATTTTTGCGGGAGGTGTGTACTTTAGGGTTCGTCTCCCAGTTTTCTGCTTCTTGTCTTTGGCCTGTCTTTAGGCGTGTTAGGTTTCAATTTTCGGTTCCCTGAGGTTTTTCGAACGTGAGATGCTCTGTTTGTCTGCTGCGCCGTTTCTGCCCCCTCGCCACCACTCTTTTATTTTCTTCATTTACACACACCGTCCTATGCGCGCTTTTGATAGCTGCGTTTGTTCGCCGTGTGTCTCGCCTATGACTTGGACATGGCTTCTGGTCGCGATGCTTGCGATAACCGGGTGTGGTAACGGAGGATCGCCGGCAATGGCACCAGGGGCAGCGCCGATAATCACCGCACAGCCGGCGAGCGCGACAATCCCGCTTGACAGCGCCGCGATGCTGACGGTGGCGGCGACGGGAACTGGTCCACTGAGCTACCAGTGGACGGAGAATGGGAATGCCGTTCCGGGTGCGACGTCGGCGAGCCTGACGACGGCTGCGCTGCAACTGGCGGACTCGGCCGATAAGTTCACGGTGACGGTGACCAACGCTTATGGCTCGGTGACCAGTAATGTGGCGACGGTCACGATCGGGCCGCGGGCGCCGGCGCAACGGGATATGCGCTTCAAACATGTGGAACTCGCGCCGGCCCTGGAGGGGATCGAGGCCACCAACATCATCGCAGAGATTCCGGGAAACATGTCTGAGGATACTTTCACCGGCGCGATCGGTTCGACCCTGATGGTTGGTAACCAGGACTGCGGCACCTCCGCGAACCTGACCTCCTGCGCCTGGCTATTGCAAGAGTTTGCGGCACCCGTGGGTATACAGGGCTATAACTCGTCATATCAGGCGGACTCGCTGCCGAATCTTGATAGCGATCTGGCGGCGGTGGGTGCGAATTCCGTCTTAACGTCTCTGGACGAGCAAAATGGGCCGGGATTCGCGTATGGGGTGTTTGCGTATTCGGTGGAGACAGATCCGACGGTGTCAGACGGGTTCACGATGCAGCGCGCGACGGTGACGGATGCTACGCTGGCGACGACAGTGTCGGCGATGGCGGCAAAGGGTGTGGTGGTCACGGCGGCGTCAGTGAACAGCGCCGCGGGAATCGATCTGGTGGCGTATGGCTGGAGCGGGGACCAGGGTACGACGTACGACGCACAGACGGTGTTGACTACGTACGTGAACCTCGGACCGCAGGCGCTGACCCTGGCGCAGCAGGGCTACATCATCACAGCGGTGGGAACGGCGGACGCGAACCAGATGTTGCTGGTGGGCACGAAGGTGCATGGCGATACTCTGCCGCGCAACCTCGCCTACGCTGGTTTTCAAGGCGGCGGTGGCACCTCGTCGAATGGCCAGATTGTCGTCGGGTACGTCTTTGGCAACGACGCGGGGAACAACCCGAACCTGCCCGCCGTCGAGATCCTATTGGCTCAGTAGGTCAGCGCTTCTTCGGAGTGACATGAGTCACAACAACATCAACGATCGGGACGCTTCGGACGGATGCGCCTGCTGCCAATTTTGCATATAGGCGACAACATCGTCCCCCAAAAGCTTAAAGATTGTGAGATTGGTAACACGAATTAGGCTATGCAGTCCCTTTCAATTCTCACTTGGCGATAACGGGCCGAGTCACTCTTCGACTGCGAGTCACTAGCTAAAACGGGGTTATAGGAAACGTCAACGTCGAACTTGCCGCAAACCTGACTTTCGGGGAACTAAGCTCACGTGGAGGGTGTCTAAAGAAGTCACAGGGAAACGACAGTGCTTCCCAAAATTCTATGCCTCAGCGCCGTCTCCTACGTTTTGTCAGCCGTACCTTGCGCTGGCACCGGGCGAGCAGAGACTGCCGTACCTCTAGAGATGACCATGGTTATGCTGCGAAGCGGACCTGGCTTACCGGTTTTTGAATTGAGGCTTCGGAATACCGGCGATCATGATCTCGTGCTGAGTGTCGGACTGCTCGTCGGGACAAAGCAGTACCCCGAAGCTGTGCACTTCTCGGTGACAGACAGGTCGGGCTTCACTTACCGGCTTGTGCGCAAGGGCTCGTTAGCGGGCCTTGCCGGGAGAGCAGATCCACTGATCGTCTCGCTACCTATGGAGGCTTCTTTCAGCTTCCCTGTCGATCTTGCCCGCTACTGCACTTTCTCAAAGGGATGTCCCCTCCATCTACCCTTAGGCCGGTACACCATAAAAGCAGATTATGACAGCACTGACGACCAAAACTCGGAGATGTTTTTGATCTGGAGAGGCCAACTTCACACTGCGGCCATCCCCTTCATCGTAGATGGAAATTGAAAGCTTTAGAGGAGTCTCTTCATGAAAAACGGGGTTCTAGGAAAGTTCGCAGTAGCTAAACTACACTTACCGGCCGAAGTGTTTTTGGAAAAGCTCTTGCGCTCTCTGGGCTCCGGACTCCGTCATTCTCACGGACTTTGCTGCGTTCTGAGGATCGGAAATGTACCCTCTCTTGTAAAGGCGATCCATAGCGTTCCAGTCATGCCCTTTCCAGGCTCGTATACCCGTACCTTCCTTGAAAGTTGTCAGGTGTAGGAGCGCGAGAACCATTTCGTCAACCTTGTCTTCGTCATATTCCATACAGACCTCGCTTTGATTGCAGTATCGCGATCTCAGCATTATGCCAGTCGAACAAACTTCGGCCCATGTCACCATGAGGACTACCGAAGGTGTCAGTCGCAGATGGGGGATGACGAACGTTCCGATAAGACGACTTTCTGGGAGCTTCCTCTGGTGTGCGGCCCGCGATTCTGAGAGCATGAGTGTCATGCTGACGTGGCCGAGATCGAAGAGAGTACAAGCGGCGATCGCATTCAGCCTCGCCCTAGCGTCGACGGTCTTCGTCCTCGCCAACATTGCGATGAAATCCTTCAACCACTTCTACTTCGCTCCGCATAAAGCGTATCCATACCCCTACCCAACGGTTACGGCTGCTCGGATTGCCACGTATCGAGATTGCGGCCTGACCTTCGTCGCAGTTTTCGCGATCTTCTATCTGGCCCAGCATTTCTTTCTCAGGACTCGCCATCTGAACTCCGATGGACGGGTTAATCGACTCTAGCCCTGCTTGGCCTACCAGCGCTTGTTCTAGCCGGAACCAGACCGCGCAGCTGTAGTGCATGGAAAACGGGGTTTTGAGCAACTTCAATTCGAACTTGCCGCAAACCTGACTTCACAGGTACAACGGAGTTGTCGCGGTAGGGACGACCATCGCTGATCGCCCCCCGCACAGATCCGTACGAGCGCGTCTACGCATACGGCTCTTACCATGGATCAATGGCGGCAAAACTGCTTGCCGCACACCGCCCATTCCCTGGGACATGCCAGTTCCCGCTCTGTGTCGGGAGCATGTGGGATTGAACGATGTTCTCCACGGTCCGTGCCCTTCCCTCCACAACCTCCGCCGAAGGTCGCCCCCTTTGTTCGGCTGCTTCACAGGTACTACGGCACAGTCCGACTTCTCCAGCACGTGCATGTCCGCCGTGCGGCTTGTGGCCTTCGCGGACCGGCCTTGATCGTTAGACCAAGGCGCGCTGGAGATCTCCCGGTTCTCGTGCATGTTGTTTCTCAGCGTGCGCGGGTTCTTAGACTACGCAGGACCGGACAACCACTCGCGAATAACGTGGCCGCCGTATTGCCTTCCTCCTACTCGGAATGGAGTCGGCATCCTGATCTACGGGCTTTTCGCAGCTCAATCGCCCCGCCCACCGATGCCTCTGTCTACGCTTCAAGAAACACCTCACGATGCCCCCTGCAAGACTCGAGGTCAGGATGGATTCGCTACTTGCCGCTCTGGTCCGCACACGGACGATGTTGGTCAACGCGGCGCGCGGCCTGACGAAGTCCTACGGGGAGCGGCTCCGCGGATGCAACGCACGCGGGATGAAGCCGAAGGCGGCCCAGGATCTGAGTCCGGAGTTGAAGAGTGCAGTGGAACCTATGATGGGAGAGATAGAGTCGGTCAGCGAACGGATCTGCGAGTACGATCAGATGCTCGAGTCCATGGCGCGGAACAGATATCCAGAAGCAGAGCGGCTGAAGCAGATCAAGGGAGTGGGAACGCTGATCGCGCTCACCTATATGCTGACGCTGGAAGATCCACACCGTTTTCACAAGAGCCGGGATGCAGCCTGCTACGTGGGTCTGCAACCTGGAAGGCGCAACTCGGGACAGAGCGAGCCGCAGATGCACATTAGCAAGGAGGGCGATCCGTATTTGCGATCACTGCTGGTGCAGGCTGCGCACCACGTTCTCGGTCCCTGGGGAGTCGACAGCGACCTGCGCCGATGGGGCATGAAGCTGGCTGAGCACGGAGGTAAGCGCGGAAAGAAACGCGCAGTCATCGCCGTCGCGCGTAAGCTAGCCGTCCTGCTGGCATTGTCAACTTGCACACGAAACCTGAAACACTGGTGCCATGAAGAGTGATTGCTCTCGTGACTCCGGCTATCGGTTCCCTTCCCAGGACATGACTGACCCGATGTGGTGCTGCGACGATTCTCCGGTGGCGGCACTCGTAGTCTCCAACCTTTGACTCCATCGATGCCCGCGATCCAATTGAAAGGTGCTTCATTCCCGAGGCACTGAAGGAATTCGCCATAGCCACGCAACTTCTTCATAAGCAGTCTTGCGATGTCGAGGAAGTAAAGGTTTCCGGTACCAGTCATTTTCAAAATGCCCGTGTCGATGCACCATAGCTCCCCAGTCTCAAAAGCAAACGCAACGGAGTCTGTTTCGGTCTCGCGGGCAGAGTTGTTTTCCACGGCGTATACTCCAATCCCGTCCTCGGCACGCAGGTGATCGAGACTACCCCAAGACATTGGCTGCAATGCAATATTTGGACCCCGCCCGCACTTCAGAAGTTCCTCATGAGTCGGCTCTTCTAGATTCTGGTATTTCGGAAGCATGCGAAGCCAAATCGCTGGACCATCCTCGAGAAACACCTCATAGCCTGGCCGCCTCCTCCTGTCCGATCATGCCGGCTCGCCTGGCTTCGCCCACCAGCTTGCGGACGGCCGAGAGCCGGACGTTGATCGTCGAAGGGGACAACGACTCCATGGCCGCCCGCCACTCCATTAATAAGGACCGGGAGAGAGGCCGGCTGGCACAGAATTGGAAGAGGTCGTCGAGCGCCTTGGCATAGTTGCGCTTATCCTTCGACCTGACGAGGGGGATTTCGCTACCTGCATGAAGGACTTCCCCGCACCCGCACAAGACCAGACACTGCATCGGTTGAGTAGGGACTTCGCTGATAGCCTTCATATTCATGTGCTGCACCTTATGAGCCCGGAAGCGTCGGCTGAACACCCGATACCTTACGCTGGTTCCACAGCCGGTCATCCGGTAGGTAGTCCCGATCCCCTACCGATCCCGGAAATGTGCCGAATCACACTCTCTGAAATTGTCTATGATACTCACCACCAGCGAGCGGCGCTAAACGTCACCATCCGTTGTACGACTGGTTCCCATTCCGAAACCCATGTCTACAAGGTCCACCATAGCAAGTGGACGCACTTCGCAGACTGCGGTTCCGGAATCTCTTAGTTCGCGAAAAACGGGGTTATGAGAAACATCGATCATGAACTTGCCGCAAACGTGTGCTTCATGGGCAGTTGGAGAACTTCTTCGGCCCTACAAGTCGTGCGACGACCCGACACGGTTACGTTGACCACCGTCGCATCGAGCTGCGAAAGAAAAGAGCCAATCACAGCAACCGACGTGATCTTCCAGACCAGCGGGTCTAGCCGGTCGGATTGTTAAAGTTGCTCAGGCAAGCTCATTTCTGTTTATTTCCAACCACCGCCGAGCGCTTTATAGAGCTGCACCAGACTCTGGTACTCGTTGTTGCGCGCCTGCGCGAGGGTGAGTTCGGCAGTGAACAGAGACCGCTGGCTATCAAGGACAGAGAGATACGTTGCGGTCCCGCCTTTATAGAGCATGAGCGATACCTTGACTGATTCCTCAAGATCCTTCACGGACTGTTCCTGGCGCTCGCGGACTGAGTGGTATTTGTCATAACCAATCAACGCGTCAGAGACGTCGCCGAAGGCTTGCCGAATCGTCTGCTGGTAGCCGATTAGAGCCTGCCGTTCTTCTGACTTGGCGTAACGCAGATTGTTGCGCAGTGCGCCACCCTCGAAGATCGGCTGGGAAAGTTCCGCTGAATAGCTTCCGATTCCCAGCGGAGCTGGGATACTCTGGGTGCCAAACTGGCTATGCCCAAATGCCGCACCTCCCGAGCCGAGTAGCGAGATTTGCGGAAAGAACATTGCCTTGGCGACGCCGATATTGGCATTGGCAGAAACCAAGCTCTGCTCGGCTTCGCGGATATCTGGCCGGCGCTCGAGCAGTTCCGAGGGCAGCCCTGCGGGTAACTGCGGAGGCAGAGTCTCGTTCCAGGTCCAGCCATCCGGAGTCTCGATGCCCAGAGCCTGTCCACGAGAAACGCTGCCTGGATACTTTCCCAACAAGATGTTGATCGCGTCCTCGGTCTGGCCGATTTGTCGCTCTAGATCCGGGATCTGCGCATTCGCCGTATCGAGCACTTGCCGGGCCTGGAGCACGTCGAGCGTCCTGGCTACGCCGTGCTGGAGGCGCAACTGCGTTAGCTTGAGGGAATCCTCTTGGGTCCGCACGGTATTTTTCGTGATCTGAAGCTGGAGGTCGAGGTCGCGAAGCAGAAAATAGTCACTCGCCACATCGCTTACGAGCGTCAGGATTACGGTCTGTTGTGCGTCCTTGGTGCCGAGAAGTTGAGCCCGGGCTGCTTCGGTCGCGCGTCGATAGCGCCCGAACAAGTCGACCTGAAACACAACGTCTCCGGCAAGCGAAAAAATGTTGGACTTGAGGTTTTCATCTTCCTTTCCGCCGCTAAATGTCGGATTGAGTGAGACCTGTGGAAACTCATTCGAGCGGGCGATGCCTAGCTGAGCTCTTGAGGCAGTGACCCGCTCGACCGCCAGTTGCACATCGTAATTTTGCTTCAGCGCCGTTCGGATCAGTTCCTGCAACTGAGGATCGTGGAACACTTGCCACCAGGGCAGATCGGCGAACGATGCGGTTTGTGGTTCTGTCGGCTGCGATGGATCAGGGCCGTGGAAAGCCGGGGGCGTCTGCACGGATGGCCGATGGTAGTTCGGTCCGACCGAACAGCCGGAGAGCATGGAGGCCGACAGGAGAAGGATCCATGTGGATCTTGTGCCGAATCTGTTTCGGAATCGATTACGCATCTTGATTACCCTCAGTGATTGCACCGTGCTGCGGTGCAGGCGCCGTGACGCGCGCTGGATCGGCCGGAGACCATCGCTCCACGAAATAGAAGATCGCGGGAACAAAGAATCTGCCGACGAAGGTCTCCGCTACCATGCCTCCAATCACGGCCGTTCCCATGATCTGGCGTGCTACAGAGCCCGCTCCTGAAGCGGTCCAGAGCGGCACGCAACCGAGAATAAAGGCGAGTGCAGTCATCATGAGAGGCCGGAAGCGAAGCCTCGCCGCGGAAAGTGCAGCATCAGTGATGGACATACCGCGTTCATAGTCCTCCTTGGCAAAGGCAACGATCAGAATCGAGTTTTTCGCGGCTAGCCCGATGAGCATCACCAGGCCAATCTGGGCGTACACATCGTTTTCCATTTGAACCATGTACGCAGGCTCAAAGAAGCCGAGCACGACGCGACGCAACCAGAGCGCGGCGAGGGCGCCGAATACCGCGACCGGCGTGCTGAGCAAGACGCTAAAAGGCACTGTCCAGCTTTCATAGAGGGCTGCCAGGATCAAAAAAACGAACAGAATCGAAAATCCGAAAATGACCGAAGCCGGCATTCCCTCCCGCGACTTTTGCTCCTGGTAAGACATGCCGATGTAGTCGAAGCCCATTTCGCGCGGCATCGTCTGCTTGAAAACATCTTCCAGGGCCGCGGTTGCCTGATCGGAGCTGTAACCGGGCGCAGCGCTCGCATTGATTTGCGCGGACCGGTACTCGTTGTAGCGCATGGTGAACTCAGGGCCGGAACGAGTCTCAAATTTTGCCAGCGCGGAAAGGGGCACCGTCTGCCCCTGGCTGTTGCGCACATAGAATTGCCCAAGATTGTCAGTCGTCGCGCGGTAAGGCGCCTCAGCCTCCACATACACCTGCCAGGTACGGCCGAAGTCGTTGTAGTAGTTAACGAATAAGCCGCCCATGTTCGCTTGAATCGTGTTGTAAACATCCGTCAATGCCACGCCCTGCTTCAGTACTTTTTCCTTGTCCACATTGATGAACTCTTGAGGCACGCTCGGGATAAACGTAGTGCTGACACTGGCGAGCTCAGGGCGCTTGCGGGCAGCTGCTAAGAATCTGGTCAGGTTGTCGGCAAGAAACTTGACATCCTTGCCAGCGCGGTCCTCAAGGACAAAGGTAACGCCACCAGCAGTGCCGACTCCTGGTATCGCCGGGGGCGAGAAACTGAAGACCGTCCCAGCCGGCAGCTGTTTGAGTTCCTGGTTCAAATGCGCCCTAATGGATTGATATTGTTCGCTCCGGCTTCCGCGCTCATTCCAGGGTTTCAGAGATACCCAAAAGAAAGCGTTATACGAAGTCCGGACGTAGCTGAGCAGACTGAAACCTATGACGCTGGTGGTGTACTGAACCCCCGGCGTGTTTGCGAGAAGGTTCTCGACCTGTTTTGCGGCCGCGCTTGTACGCTCCAGGGACGCGGCATTGGGAAGCTGCATATTGACGTAGAGGTAGCCCTGGTCTTCATCAGGCAGGAAGCTCGTAGGCAGATGCTTGCTGAAGAACCACGCGGCAACCCCAGCGACTACAAGCAGCACCATCACCATGCCGGCCTTGTGAATCAGGTTGCCCGACAGGCGGACAAAGCTATCCGTGGAGCGCTCAAAGTATGCGTTGAACCAATCAAAGAATTTTCCGAGCGGTCCGTGGGTCTGCTTCTTAGGCTTGAGAAGTAGCCCCGCGAGCGCCGGACTGAGCGTGAGGGCGTTAAATGCTGAAAGCATCACGGAGATCGCGATAGTGATGGCGAATTGCTGATACAGCCTGCCGGTGATACCCGGAATGAAGACCGTCGGCACGAACACGGAGGCCAGGACTAGAGCAATACCTACGACTGGACCGGAAAGTTCTTCCATAGCTTTTCGGGCCGCATCCTTGGGAGCCAAGCCTTCCTCGATGTGGTGTTGCACCCCTTCGACGACTACGATGGCGTCATCGACCACGAGTCCTATGGCGAGCACCAAGCCGAACATCGAGAGCGTGTTAATGGAGAAACCGAAGAGCGGGAACAGGATAAAGGTTCCAACGAGGGAGACCGGCACAGCGAGCATCGGAATCAGTGTGGCGCGCCAGTCCTGGAGAAAGAGATAGACGACCAGGATGACCAGCACAATAGCGATCAGGAGTGTCCAGAGAATTTCTTTCATGCCTGCCCTGACCGGGGCCGTCTGGTCGAGGGATATGGCATAATCCATGTCCTCGGGAAAGCGTTGCTTCATCTGGGCCATCAGCTTGCGGGCGCCCTCTACTGCTTGAACTGCGTTGGTTCCAGGCAACTGGTAAACGGCGATACCGGCAGCGGGCTTGCCATTCAGGCGACAGAGCGTGCTGTAGTCCTGTGTGCCCAGTTCGACTCGGGCGACATCTTTTACCCGAACGATGCCACCATTGGGCTCCTCGCGCACGATGACGTTGCCAAATTCCTCCGGCGACTTCAGGCGTCCCTGAGCCAGCACGGAATAGGTGAATTGCTGGTTCGCAAGGGCAGGCTCTCCTCCGACCTGACCTGCGGGGTTGACTGTGTTTTGCGCCTGGATCGCGTTGGAAATGTCTGTAACGGTGATGCCAAGCTTTGCCAATTGGTCAGGCTTCACCCACAGCCTAATGGCATACTGCCCCGATCCGAAGACCTGGGTCTGGCTGATACCGTACAATCGCGCGACAGGATCATTCAGGTTGATGTAGGCATAGTTCGCCAGATAATTCGCATCGTGCGTACCATGCGGCGAATATAAGTCGATCAGCATGAGCGGAGCTGTGGTCGACTTTTTGAGAGTGACTCCATAACTGGTCACCGAGGGCGGCAACTGACCGGTGGCGAGCTGCTCGCGCGACTGCGTGAGCAACAGGTCCGTATTGGGATCCGTCTTGAGATCAAAATCGACAAGTAACGTCGTTTGCTGGTTCGCGGTGGCGTTCAGCGAGTACATGTAGGTCATGTTGTCGACGCCACTGACTTGCTGCTCGATGGGTACGGCAACAGCCTGCTCGAGAGTCTGCGCGTCCGCACCTGGATAGTTGGCTTGCAGCCTGATCTCAGGAGGGGCGATATTTGGGAACTGCGCTACCGGCAAGGTCGCAATTGTGATCGCACCGACTATGACCGTAAGGATCGAAATCACGATCGCGACGATGGGCCGATTGATAAAGAACTTGGACATAATTCGATTCCTTTTGCGTTCTGTCTAATGAGTCAGCGGTCAGTCGACGTCGCTCTTGTAGGGCTTGGTTTGTATGGTCATTCCCGGCCGGAGACCCTGCTGGCCTTCGACGGCCACTCGTTCACCGGGATTCAATCCACTCTGGATAACCCACATCGAGTCAGTGCGCTGTCCGACTTGCACGGCACGCATGCTGACGTGGTTGTCCTTATCGACAACAGCAACGCGATAGCTGCCCTGCTCCTGGTTCACGGCGGCTTGGGGAATGAGCATGGCGTTCTGCTGCTCTCGGATCATGGCGCGGACCTTGCCATACTGCCCGGGCCGGAGAACATTTCCGGGATTCGCAAACAGCGCCGCCAATTGAATTGCGCCGGTATTTTGATTTACCTGTCGATCCGCAAAGTAAAATTCGCCCGGATGCGAATATGTGGTTCCATCGGCGAGGATGAGTTGCAGCTTCCAGTGATCCTTGTCTGGGTTCGAGATCCGCTGCTGGAGCGCGAGATACTCCTGTTCGCTGACAGCGAAATAGTCTCTGATGGGATCGACTGTTGAAACTGTTGTCAAGACTCCGCTGCTGGTGTTTACCAGGTCCCCTACCTGTGCCTGCGCAACACCGGCGATGCCGTCAATCGGGGAAACAATGCGTGTGAAACCGAGGTTGATGCCGGCCGTTTCGACTCCGGCTTCGCTGACCTTAATTTGAGCCTCCGCAGAAGCAATGGCAGCTTCTGCGGCGAGCACCTGGTTTTTGTTGGCGAGGTTCGTCTGATCTGCGTTATCGAAGTCTTGTCTGCTGACCGCATCGACCGCTGCCAGAGGAGCATACTTGTCTACATTGAGTTGACTCATCTGCTGGTTCGCCCGGGCTGTAGCGCGTTGCGCCTGGTCCTGAATCAATTGCGCCTTTGCCTGAGCCAGCTGCGCCTTGGCCTGGTCAAGCGCCGCCTGGAATGGTCGAGGATCGATCTCGAAGAGGAGTTCTCCCTTCCGGACGTAGGACCCTTCCTTATATTTCCGAGTGAGCAGATAGCCGGTGACCTGCGCTTTTACGTCTGCATTCACCTGCCCGGTGAGAGTCCCGATCCATTCTCCATAAACGGGAACGTCTCTCTGCTCGACGGTTGCGACCTCTACAATGGGTGGTGGCGGGGCCTGCACCGAGGCCTTGGCCCCCGAACGTGTCATGACAATGACCAGTATGACCGCGAGAACGGCGGCTGATGCCCACGCCATTTGCTTCGGTTTCAGAACGGAATCGATCTTCATTTGTTATTTCTCCTGCTCATGGTCGGTCGCATGTTCTCGGCAAAATCGTATTCGACGTGGAGGACAATACCGCTCCTGTCGTGCCGCACAACGATTTCTGCCGCTTCTAACGCTCTCAAACTTGCTCGAAACGCTTTCGGTGAGTGAATCGGCGGTTTTGCAACAATCAGCCGTCCCCCGCTATTTCGATTGCCACATCGACGTTGCCTAGACTCGTCGAATGAGTGAATGGCTTCCACAAGTTCAATTACTCGGACATCATCTCCAATAAGGCAGGCGATTCTTCTGCAAGTTCTGTCGCCTTGTCCAGGGAAAGAGGTAATCTCAGGGCGGCAGCAAACAGAAAGGCGTGTAGTCCGCAGAGAAGAACAAAGGCCGCGGTAAATGCGCTGGAGAGGCTGGCGCTGGACTTTGCCATCCCCAACCTCCATCCCAGGAAGGTCGCGCAGAGCGTAGTCAAAGTCGGTCCGCCGAGACGTTGCACGATGTTGAGTGAGGTTGTCGCCATTGGCAGGTCCTGTTTCCTCACAGAAGCATATGCAGCCGAGATGGAGGGAATGCCGACCGTGCTGAGGCCCATCCCACGCACAAAGAGGGCACATGCGAGCACGGTGAGTACAAGTCCGTGACTGGCCAGCCAGATAAATGGCAGCGTGGCTGCGAAGGCCAGAAATGCGCCTCCAGCCGATACCTTTCGTATCCCGAACCGCTGTGTCAGGGCTCCTATCCATGGATAGGAACAGATCATCCCCACTCCAAGCGGAGCCAGCAACCAGCCCGTCGCACTCGGTGATTTGCCACAGGCGCGGATGAGATAGATCGGAATCAGCATTTGGCCCGCGAACGAGATTCCGTTCGACATGAACTGCGCGGTGGCGGCCGCAGAGAAGGTCTTTCTCTTGAATAGCTGAAGATCGATGAGCGCCTTGTCCCCTTTTCGAATCGCCATCCTGAAGAAAGCCGCAAGCAGAACGATGGAAACTAGGAGAGCCGTAAGACCGATACGCTCGACTAGATGATCCGACCCATACAGGAAGAGCACAAGTCCAGGAGAGAGCAGGGCGAAGCCAGCAAGATCGAGTTCTCTTGACCTGGTCTCTTCGCGATCATTGGGCAGAAAGAGAACCGCCAGGATGATTGCCAATACACCGACCGGCAGGTTGACCAGGAAGAGCCAGCGCCAGGAGGCGTGTTGCAGAATGGCGCCAGCGATGACCGGGCCAAGGATCGGCCCCAGCAGGATTGGCACAGCCGCGTAGCCCATGACGCGCGCCACATGCTTTCCGGCAGCACGCACCATCATCATCTGCGTCAACGGAGCCATCAGGCCACCGCTCATGCCCTGGAGGATGCGAAATGCGATCAACGAGTTCGCCGACCAGGCCAGACCGCATAAGGCGGAGGAGAGCGTGAAGGCCGAAAAACACCAGAGGTAGAGAGATTTGGCTCCAATGCGCTCCACCAGCCAGCCGTTGAGTGGGAGCATAAGAGCGAGTGCCAGAAGATAGCCGCTGGTGACCCATTGAATCGCCGTGAGGCTGCTATGCAGATCCACGGCGAGACTGGAGAGGGATACGTTAACGATGGTTGCGTCGAGCTGCGCGAGAAAGGAGCCCAGGACCGCCACGGCCGTGATCTTCCACACCAACGGGTCAAGCCGGACGGTGTCGCTGGAGATCTTAGGCAAGGGAGGTCAGGACCTCATCGGTGGAGCGAACGCGAGTGAGACGAGGGAAGATCTCTTCAAACGCGTAGCGGTGTTGTTCGGCGTCCTGGGCGGAGCAAGCGTCTTCGACCAGCACAAAGGCAAATCCCAGTCCGGTGCCCTGCCGCGCAGTGGATTCGACGCCTACGTTGGTAGAAATGCCGGTCAAGACGACCGTGTCGATGCCGCGGTTCTTGAGCTGCTGCTCCAGATCGGTGCCGGCGAAGGCGCCCCAATGACGCTTGGTAATGAGGATGTCGCCGCGCTGAAAGCCAGCAGAAGAAGCGATCTCCGACGCGACGGCGGGCAGCGGTTTGTCGCCCATGTTGTGCGGTTGATCGACGGGAAGCTTCAGGAAATCGTTTAGATCGACACGCACGTATACAACTGGGGCGCCCTTGGCGCGGAAAGCGTTCGCGAGCTTCACGGAATTTTCGACAACCTTATCGGCACTGTGCGGCGCAGGGGTCATGCCGAGAATGGCATTCTGCAAATCGATGAGGACGAGTGCGGTCTTTTGGGGGTCGAGCTGGAGTTCTGCCATGGGTTCCTCTTTATTGAAGATATTGTGAACGCGAGGAGAGCCTCGCGTTCTCTTGGATTTAGAGTACGAGGCTTCCCTCGCTTTTGTCAAATCCCGTTCGCGTCGCACCACAGTTGGCATGAACCTCCGAGCTGTCATTACTTCGCCACATCCACAAAGAACGTCGAACTAGGGATGTTGCACCATTCGGACGATATAGATTGCGGCACCCGCCATGATCGCCAGAAGCCCGAGAACGACATACACCACAAGAGACATGGGAAGATCATCGAGGTCGTCCTGTTTGTGTTTTGCTCCTTGCCGTTTCATGTTCTTCCTTTCATGCCAGATCGATTCATAGACGGGATTATCGCCAAGCTAAAGATAGATCGACAGTGCGTGGAGGGCTTTGTCGAATAGGCTGCTAAATTTCCCTACAAGAGGAATAACTTCGGATCAGGGATTCGACCACCCCCGGCGCACGAGCATTCCTCCCAGAACAACGGACGCAACCGCCGTGCCCCGCAGCAACGGAACATATCCAAATCCCAGCCACTCGAAGCGCTCAGAGGATGCCTCTTGGCTAAAGCTGGTGTAAATCCCGTCGATTCCAAATAAGACGCACGCTACCCCGAGCAAGCAGCAGAACCACATTGCTACCGCTGTCCAATTTGCGGGTGCAATGTTTTCCCTGTCCGTTGTTGTTGCAATGGTCTCGATCCTCCCCTCGCCGTTCTCTCTGCGCTTTTGAGAACGTGCTATCGGGCCTTCGGGGAGTTTGTTCGCCGGGGCTTTAGTGGAGCATCCAGATAGGATTACGAGTTGTCGTCTACTGTCGGTTGCAATCACAATCTCTCTCTCTTTCTTTCGAACGCATCGAATATTTGTTGTCTCCGTGTTTACGGGAACCTCACTGCGTCTTAGGTGGCGACGGCGCAATCACGATAACGCGAGTGCATCCTCGCGTATACGGTTGACACAATACGAGGAATTCCTCGCGTTTGTCAAATGAGGATGGTGAAAGGCAATGGACGACAACATAGGTGAGGCGCGTGCATGAGCGGAAACGCGACTCTGCCTACAAAGTTCCGCCACGGCAAACGCAGAGATTCGATCTCAGAAAACGGAGCTTATGAGAGGTGCTGTTCATAGAGCCTGGCAGCGAACCATTGCTTGAAGTGGGTGCATCCAACTTAGTCTCTCTGGACGTCCGATCCTGCATCGAGATAGGGACTGTACCGCAGCAGGATCGTTCGATACAAGGAAGTTCAAGCGATCACTTACGCAAGACATCACTAAGATAATTCGCTAGAGCCTTCTTGAACTCCCGGATGATAAATGGATGGCGTTTGGCGTCCGATTCTGCGCAGACGTTTATCATTCCCCGCATGAGTTGGATGGCGACGTTTGCAGCCAGAAGTGCCTCGTCCTGCGACAACGAAGGCTTTTTCGCAACGAAGGCCTTACTGAACTGCGCTCGAAGATTGCTTCGAGTTGCAGCATCTCGTTTCAGCTGAATAGGGGCCGTCAGCAATGGGAGGTATCCGGGGCGTTTAGCAGCAAAATCTGACATCCGGGCCATCAGTCGCTCTGCGAATTCTGCAGCCGAAAGGGTCTTGGCTTCCTTGAATAAGGGTGTCCATACTCCGTCGATCTCTTGAGAATATTGTCGATGTAGAGCCAACGCTAGAGTTGGCTTGTCGGGGAAATAACGATACAGTCCGCCGATCGAGGAGCCAGCCCGCTCTGCAATAGCTGTCATCGTTGTCGCCTCGTATCCTACCTCAGCAAACAGGCCAGCGGCGGTATCCAGATACTCCGCGACTCGACGCGAAGACCGCTGCTGTTGTGGGACCGGGCGTTCGATGGGCAAGGAAGGCGAGGGCATTCTCGTATATTACTGCATCCCGCAGCGCGATATGTTCACGCTTGGCCTCAAGGAGACCTGCGGCAACGACGTGACCAGCTTCGCCATAGCAATCGACTGTCACGCGCAACTTTAGTTGACTCTAAGCATGAAGTTTGCGTCGGTGTACTCATCTTCAATCAACGGAACAAGTTCCGAACGATGGTTAAGATTCGTTTTGGGAGATCACTTTCTGAACCGCGAGGCTTAAGGAGCCTAATCCCCAGCTTGGCATGGCTCTCAGTAGATGAGCTGAGAGCCGTTGTAACGGGATACCCCTCGGCCTTCCAAGCATTGAGCCCACCGTCGAGTACGAATACGTTCGCGATACCGCGACGCAGAAGAGCGAGTGCCACGCGAGCGCTTGTAAATTCCCGAGGTGAAGAACAATACAAGACAACTTCGACATCCTTGGGCATAAAAACCTTATCTCTTATCCTCAGACGTGCTGGAGCGATGCGAACTGCACCTGGAATGCCTTCAACTGCCGCCCCTGAGCCCAAATTCCTGCATTTGATTGCGGCCATTGCATGGGGCACACAGTTTGGTCTCGATAGCCGATAAGTGTTCCCCTAATCCCACCCAGATCTCTGTTGATGCCAACAGACCGAGTCACTCATTGAGTGTGCCGGTGGTTGCAGGATCACTTCCGCAAAGCGCGTTTCTAGTTATTTATCACGCAAGGCCATCGCGATAGCAATACCCCTCTGGCAGATACAGTTATTGAAACTGACCCTATTATTTTTTTAATTTGTTTTTATCCGACCGGACGGTTATAAATATGGCCGAGGGCCGAAATGGGTCGAAAACGCATCATCAGCGACGAGCAGATCCTTGATGCCGCCCAGCACGTAGTAGGCAGGGATGGAGCAGGACAGTTAACAGTAGACGCGGTTGCCACGCAGGCTGGCATTAGCAAAGCCAGTGTTCTCTACTTCTACAAATCCAAGAAGGCTCTGATTGAGGCCACCGTGCAGCGAATAGTCCGGCTCGACCGCGAGGTAAACGAGGCTGCAATAAGGAGCCTTGACGCTCTGGATGGCGCGGTCGTTCGCGGACGCATTTTAGCGGCAGCGGACTGGATGCCCGAGGCATCCCGTTCCGTGGCACTTGATTTGTGTGCCGCAGCTGCGCAGGACCCGAAGCTTCGTCGCCCAGCGCAGGAGTTTCAAAACTCCATCATTGCTCGGATACAGAAAACGTGCGCTCATGCCAGAGGTGCAATGCTCGCACACCTCGCGCTCGAAGGCCTGAAACTTCTCGAACTCCTTGATTTTCATATTTGGCCGAAAGACGAACGGAACCGGCTGCTCCAGGACATCGAGTGGTTGATAAGCGTCGATCCTGGGCCATCTGGCTCTCTGCAGAAGAACGCATCGAGTGTTGCGGTCAAGCAGAGTGGCCCCGTTAAAAAGAAACGAGGCAAGAGTGCTTCGGCGACCACAAGTACTAAGGCCGCAGGTCGTGGCCTGTCAAAGAACTCCGGTCGCCCAGTCAGCACGAAAACAAGAGCTTGATGGCATCACTCGGCTATCACCTTTCCCACTCATGAGGAGACGTTCTCAATGACCACCAAATCCTTGCAGTCTTTCGTCGCCATTATCTTCCTGATGGCTGTTTCGTCCACGCAACCGGTACATGCTCAACAGCAGACTGCGGCTTCGCCCAAAGCGGTTGCAGCACCTCCGCGCGATAACGACGCCTGGTGGAAACACGCACTCGTCTATGAGGTTTACCCACGCAGCTTCGGCGACTCCAATGGTGACGGCCTCGGCGATTTGAATGGCGTGACGGAACATCTGGACTACCTGCAGCAGCTTGGCGTGGATGCCATATGGCTTGCGCCGATCTATCCTTCACCGCAGGTCGACTTTGGATATGACATCTCCGATTACGAAGCTGTTGATCCCCAGTATGGGACCCTCGCCGACTTCGATCGTCTGCTTCAACAGGCAAAGAAACATGACATACGAATCATTCTGGATATGGTCCTGAATCACACATCAGACAGATCTGTGTGGTTCATTGAGAGCGCCTCCTCCAGAACGAACCCTAAAGCCGATTGGTACGTCTGGAGCGATGGCATCTCCGCCACATCTGCAGGCTTGACCGATTTCCAGAAGAATGACGTTCACACCGGCCCCAAAGGCCAAGTCGTACCGCCAAATAATTGGACTTCCGTCTTTGGGGGAAGTGCTTGGGCGCGGGTGCCCGCGCGTCAGCAGTTCTACTATCACAAGTTCTATGCGGCCCAACCGGATCTGAACTGGCGCAATCCTGATGTTGAAAAGACGATGTTTGCCGCAATGCGGTTCTGGCTGGACCGAGGAGTCTCCGGGTTCCGCCTGGACGTCATTCCGGCTCTGTTTGAAGATCCTCAACTGCGGAACGAGCCGGAAACGAAGAACATGCTGGCTGACAGTTACACCTGGGGCCTGCCCGAAGTGCACGACGTGGTGAAACGCCTGAGGACAATGGTGGACAGCTACCCCGGTCAACGCGTACTCATCGGCGAGCTGCTGGAGCCGACGATGGATGGGCTCGATCGCTGGTACGGCGGGGCCGCGCATAACGAACTCCAGCTACCAATGGATTACTTCTTCGGCTTTCCGGGCTTTATGACAGGATCGATGCTTACTGGCAAAGACAAGCTGGATGCAGGCTTCTACCGGAATCAGCTTGTCGGCATGTCTACGCAGCTCCATGGTTCGAGACCATTTGTCTTCTTCGACAACCACGATAATGTTCGATCCATCGACCGGTTTGGTGATGGAACGCACAATGCAGAAATCGCCAGGGTAACGGCAGCACTTCTGCTCACCGTGCCAGCAACGGCGCAGACGTACTACGGTGCCGAGATAGGCATGGTGACAACCACGCCAACCCGGCGAGAAGATGTGAGAGATCCAATTGGTCGAACTCAATGGCCGCAAAACAAGGGACGCGACGGTGAACGCACGCCGATGCAGTGGACGCTCGGACCACAGGCTGGTTTTTCGACGTATCCGAACACCTGGCTCCCGATCCCGCCAAGCGCTGCAATTACGAACGTGCAGACCGAGCAGAAGCAAACTGATTCGCTGCTGAATTGGTACAAAGCACTCATTGCCCTTCGGCGATCATCTCCCGCGATGCGAGATGGGGGCGTTATGATCGTCGATGAGAAGAATGCAAATGTGCTTAGTTTTATCCGTACTGCACCTGCAGGTGCTAAGCCCGTTCTTGTCGTCATGAATTTGACCGCGAACACGCAAACCGCCAATATCCAATTGCAAGACGCTGGACTGAAGAGCAGCGTTCCTCAGACACTCCTTGCGAGCCCAGGGTTCCAGACGCCGACGAGCTTAGGCTCTATGAGCGTACCGCCTTATTCCGTTTGGATTGCGACGATACCCTCGATCCAGACCATGACCATGATGGGCGGCCTGCTTCAATGAGTCTGAAACCCATACGCGCTCTGCGGAATTCACAGAGATTCTTGGCATCATCCAGGCCAGTAGGGCCAAAGCGTTTGAAACCGTGAACGTCGCCTTGATCGAAACCTATTGGTCGATCGGCAAGCAGCTATCGCGGAAAGTCAACGAGGCTGACTGGGGGAAGGGGATTGTAAAAGAACTCGTCGACTGGCTGGGCAAGCAGGCACCTGACTTGAAAGGCTTTTCGGCCTCTAACCTGTGGAGAATGAAGCAGTTCTACGAGACCTATGCGGAGCTGCCAAAACTCGCAACACTGTTGCGAGAATTGTCTTGGTCAAAGCACTTGCTGGTGCCATCTCCGCTCGGCCACGCCGTCCCACTGCTCCAGACTCTCCGCTCATAAACAAAGTTCATCACAAAAAATCAGCAGAAGAAAAGGTGCGTTCCTCAGACGCGTACCTTCCAAAGTAGTTTCACCGGATTGCAAACCTCTCGCCCCCGGAACGATTCTTACGTCTGGGGCAGCTTGGAGCGCTTGGTGAAGCGTGCCACGCCGGGAGTGCCATTGAGATGGCTGACGAGCTGGTTGACAGCTTTACAGACTCTCGACACCCTTCTCTGTGGGAGCAGTGCGCACCAATATTGTGGAGAAACGAAAATGACTTTTAAGAAGTCTGTTTGCTTAGCCATCCAACAACATGTCCAAGGATCTCAATCCCGGAAAGAAGTGGTGCGTCAGATATTGCGAGGGATTCGGTGTCAGGCATACGCGTGTGTTGCCAATCCGAAATAGCAATGCGGGGGCAGTAGTGAGATAAGGGTGATTGTGACGTGAAGGTAAGTCTCCACGGGGGCGAATCCGAGCTGTCTATTCGTCGGGCTGCAAATAGCGGAGGAGCCCCCGACAATCCTCTACGAACGTAGGTAGAGCTTTGGATGAAATCTCCGTACGTGGCCGATAGACGAGAAGGTAGTCGTCTAATCTTTCACAAGATAGCTCTGAAGCTGTCCACAAGATAGACAGACTCTTGAGCGGAACTGGGGTTCTGAACGCGACGACGGTTTGCCGATATCCGAAGTCCCCCGGAACGCTACAGAGGAATGTCCACTCCGGAACTTCGTCTACAGACCCCGCAGTGGCCCGGCTAATTTCAGACCCCCAAGCAAAGAAGGACGCCCTGCTGATTGCTAGATCGCTCGGCAGTTTCACGTTCGTAGGCGTTTGCATCGGCTTTGCTCCTAAAAGCGATCATAGTTCCCGGACGTCAGTGTTGTCGGCAAGTTCGAAAACTGAACTGGCCGAAGTTAGTCATAGTCTCGTCTTAAAAGAAATTGGGTCAGCTTGAGTGGACGGGTAGTTCGACAACATCTTCGTTCGCGGACATTACCAACACATCCAGCAATGAAAGCGCTGGAGGCTGCTCTCAAAGTCGCATTTGCGGCAGATTCGAAGACCCTGGGCGATGAAGAGAACCCCGAAGGGCCTGATTGTGGTTGACCCCACAAGTTGAAATTTTGGCAGCATAAAATGAAATCGGTGGCCCCATAAGTGAAACGGAGAACCTCAAAGGCTGAAATCGAGGGGAAACAGGAATGGCCCCTTCGATCATGAAGGGGCCATCACTATACGGAATCATCTTAAGAGTGCGGTTCAAGTAATGACGTTGAATGTAACTTCGCTACTAGATTGATGGCGGTGGGTTGATGGTTGGAGGTCTCACTGAACTGTTACCTGGAAGATGGCGGTGTGCGAGAGTTTGTCTACCAAATCGGCGGCGGTTACGGTTATGGTTTGAAGACCGGCCGGAGTTCCGGGATTTGTAATCGTTGGGTTTTTGGGTGAAGAAGAGCAACCGGCGAGCGAGAGCAGACTTGCGGCGAGGAAGACGGCTAGGAGGCTCTTGCGCCTCAGATGGCGATTAAGCTTGCGCAGCCGATGCGGAGAGAAGATCAGAAGAATCAGGCTGGCCCAAGCGATCCCATGAATCGGCAGAGTGAGCTTGCGTAACAGGGTAGTCGTCGGTGCATTGGTTGTAATCGTAAGAGTGGTCGTAGCTGTCGCTCCGCTGGCCGGGGTCACGGAGGCAGGGGCGAAGGTGCAGGCCACTCCGGCCGGCAGGGTTCCGCAGGAGAACGTCACAGTTCCGTTGTAGCCGCCGAGTGGCGCGATGGAGAGGGTAGTCGTTGCCGATTGACCAGGCGCAATGGTTGCAGTGGTCGGTGAGGCGGAGACTGTGAAGTCTGGCGCTACGACTGCGATGGTAACCGTGTTCGAGACGCTGGTAAGGTTGGCCGCATCGCCTGCGTAGTTCGCTGTGACGGTAAAGCTGCCGGCGGTGGTGAAGACGAAGGGCAGTGAGGCGGTGCCGTTGGTGAGGGATGCCATGCCCAGCGTTGTGCTGCCGGAGACGAAAGTCACGTTTCCGGTTGGGTTCAATCCTGTGACGGATGCGGTGAAGGTGAGTTGCTGATTTTGATTGGCGCTACTGGTGGAGACGGTGAGGGTTGTCTTGGAGGTCACGGTAGCTACTGCAACGGAGACTTGATTGGAGGAGCTCGGCTGGTTGTTGGCGTCACCGGCGTAGCTCGCGGTGACAGCGTATGTGCCGACAGCTGGGAATGCGATTGACAGGGTGGCTACGCCGTTCGTGAGAGAGGCCGTGCCGAGGGTTGTGCTGCCTGAGGTGAAGGAGACGTTGCCGGTTGGCGGAATGACGCCTGTAACGGTTGCGGTGAAGGTGAGTTGCTGGGTTGGTGCGGCGTTGTTTGCGGAGACCGCAAGTGTGGTCTTTGAGGGGAACAGGGACGGTGCTGTCGGCGCGGGGTTGGTTTGATTGAGGAGCGCGGTTGCGCCGCCGCTGGTCCAGGTGAGGTAGTCCAAGGGGGCGGTTTTCGACTGTTGTGGCACTAGATTGTTCAGGCGAGCGAGGACAGCGAATGAAGCTACTTCTGATACTCCAGTCGCTTCCCCGATTATCCCGCTCGGGTTGCCAGAGTAGAAGGTATTACTGCCGGCGATGAAGTTTCCCTTACCGTCCCCCAAAAAAGGAGTGAGGCTCGCTGTTGTCAGTTCGTATGGCTCTTCATTGTCACCCAAGACGTTATATTGCAGGAGCAGATCAGGGTGACCGTCTGCATCGGCGTCGGTGATGCTAGCCAAAGCCATCTCTGCAAAGGGTGGCAGGGTTGCGGTATAGAAGGGGGAGTTCTGGAAGGTTCCATCACCGTTGCCAGCATATACACTCGCACCTACGTTGAAGCCACCGGTGACGGCATCGGGAATGCCGTCGCCGTTGAGATCGCCTACTGCCAGCACGGGTGCGGGCAAAGATGCGGTACTGAGCTGGAAGGTTCCGTCTCCATTTCCGAGATAGACGAGGCCGCTCCACAGGATATCGAGCTTGTGGTCGTTATTGAGGTCCGCCGCTAATATCAAAGGCGTGATGGAAGCGAGATTGTTTGCCTGGAGAGGAACGGGAGTACCGAAGGTTCCGTCGCCTTTTCCGGGAAGAAAGACGAGACCATAGCTTGAGGTGGGATCGAGATAGGCGTTGAAGTAGGAAGCCACGATATCGATGTTTCCGTCGCCGTTGAAGTCTCCGGAGATGGCGCTAAGGGCACCGATAACCTGCAGATCGACAGCGGTGGCAGGTGGCTGGAAGGTTCCGTCGCCATTCCCTTTGTAGATAATGAGCTTGGAATCTACTACGGGCTTAGCGGGGTAGAGAGACCCGTCTCCCGGTGTGATGATGGCTGCGTCCTGATTGCCGTCAGCATTGAAATCTGCGGTAACGAGAAGTTCGGCTGCAGTGCCAGCCGTGCGGTTGGTTACGGTGAAGGTACCATTACCTCGCCCGAGTGCTGTAACCAGATTGTTTTGTGCGTCTACAGTGAGCACATCGGTGAGACCATCGTTGTTGAAGTCTGCTGCGGCGAAGCCGGATGGTCCGACGGGAAGTGTGGGTATTCCTTGAAAGGTTCCGTCGCCGTTTGAAACAAGACGAGTGATCTGATTGTGAAGTACATCGACACCAGGGCCAAACAGTTCAAAGGCGAGATCGGTATTCCCATTATGCCCGGGTATGGGGAAGGCAGCTCCTATCAAAGGATAGGACGATCCTTGAGAGAAGTTCCCGTTGCCGTCGCCTAATAGGATTGTGGTTGTCTGATTGATGAAGGCGAGGTTGACGTTTCCGCCAGTTGTTCCAGCCGGGATTAACCCTGGGAGACTGGTGTTGTAAGGACCCAAGGGAAGATTCGATCCGATGGTGAAGACGCCGTTGGAGTGGCCAAGCATAACCTGTAATGAGAGTGGGACGGGGTTGAATGTGGCGGTGGCTAGATAAGCGATATCGGAGATGCCATCATGGTTGAAATCTGCTGCAACAAAATAAGCGCCCCCTGAGAGGCCGGCCGGGACGGGTGGCGACTGTTGTGCCTGGAGGGTTCCGTCGCCGTTTCCGTAAAAGACAGCGGTGTTAGTGCCTCCAACAAAGATGTCCTGCTTGCCGTCGCCGTTGAAGTCTCCTGAGCCGATGTTCAGCACTGGGTTTAGCGATGAGTAGGTGATGGACAGCGGATAGGAGACCGGTTTAGAGGAGAAGACTCCAGGGGCGCTTGTTCCCTGATTCAGTAGAACTGCTACTTGAAACAAGTTCGGGTTTGTTACGGTGGTAAAGACCAGGTCGGGATAACCATCGCCGTTGAGGTCCAAGGCGGCGATCTTTCCTGAACCGACGATTGGATATACGACAGGCGTCTGGAAGGTGCCGTCTCCGTTGCCGATCAAGACTGCAATCCCGGCGCTGACGCTGAAGACAAGGTCGAGTTTCTTATCGTTGTTAATGTCAACAGCTACGAGACTGAAGGGATCGATGTTCAGTGCGGTCGTTACGGACAGCGGTGGGTTGGTGTTGCTCTGATTCAGGATAATTGTCAGAGTGGAGGATCCGTTATCGGGCAGGATGGTGACCAGGTCAGCCTGTCCATCGCCGTTGAAGTCGCCGGTTGCGAGGACCTGTTGAGCACCGATGTCGAAGAGTGGGGTGACGGGGAAGAGTGGGTCAGTTTGTGCGAATGCGGGGAGGGAGAGGAGTGGGGCGATCAGGAGGGCAAGGAGTGATCGGACTCCGTGGTGGACCTTGAGGCAGTAGTTCGCAGACATTGTGGCACAGTCCTTCAATAATGAGGCGGAGGTAAGGGGAGTGGAAGCGAGTCGTTTTGGCCGTAGGCTCTATTCGCCTGCGGGGCTTAACGGTTGATTATGAGTTAGATACATATGTGTGTGATTTCAAGTACAAGATGCCAATCCCACAATGTCAAGATGTGGTGACGCTTTATTAAAAAATGCAGGGCCGCTGGCATGGAATGGGGACAGCTGTGCGTGGGCGAATCTCAAGCCTGCGGGGGACAGGACGAAAAGGCGCTAAAGCTTCAAAAGCAGTTGCGCTTTATCGGGGTCACGCAAGAAGAGATTTCAGCTTATTGGGACACGGTTCGCCGCAAGCTGCTGGTTTTACGAGGAACCTGGTTTCACATTATGGGGCAATCCACACTAGTCGGTCGAAATTGGCGAATCTCCGTTTTTCTGAACCGGCTCTGTTTAGTAATCTCGTGCAATGGCATCCACGAGGCACAAGCTGCTGGCATTTTATTTACCAATTCTGTGTGGCCTCGCGTCTTGCTTATCCGCGCTTGCACAGAAGCCATTCGATTCCAAACTCGATCCCGAACAGGATCTTCTCGCTGCGAAGGGCAAAGCCACGCAGGAACATAAGAACATTTTCCTCGATTTCGGTGGAAACTGGTGCGAGCCTTGCCTTAGGCTCGACGCCGCCCTGAATCAAGATTCCGAATTAGCCACAACGCTCGAACACAACTTCGTTGTGGTGCATGTCGCGGTCGGCATCTTCTCCAGTAGCAAGAAAGTGAATCGTCTGCGAGAGCAGCTGCCCAAGTTCAACAGATATCCCCACGTAATCATCCTTACTGCGGATGGAACCATTCTGCACGACGAAGTGACAGGCGATTTCCTGACAAATGCAGATGGCAAAGGCATTGACCACAAGGTTCTGGACGAATTCCTAGAGAAGTGGTCTCCGCAAAAGCAGTAGCCACTAATTTTTCGCTAGTGGATGCAGGATTGGGGCGAAAAGAGATGCTGGGGATCGAAAATCTGCTGGCGACGGATTGGCTCGGACTCGCGACAATGTATGGCCTGCCTTTCTGACTTCAAGGGAAAATCAGAGCCGAACGGTGAATTCGGGTCCGGCCGCCGAAACGGTCGAAGTTGCCGCAAACCTCGTTTTTCGTGAGCAAACCCCTTCGATTTGGGGCGCGGACTATGGAGAGCAGCCCTCAACTCAGAACTTGTGAACCTTATAGAAGTAATATCCAATGAAGCCGATAGCTCCGAGGTAATACATTGCAAGCGCCGACCAATACTGCGCTGGATTGATAGATCGCGAAGATACATCGCCAAAGCGTCCTGGGAGTTTTCCGACGCACGTTCCGCCCACTGCCATTACGGCCATCAATATCCCGAAAAATAATGCAATGTCTTGTCGACTAAACAGTTGTTGATGCACGAAGAACTCTCCCGGGATCGTTATCTAAGAGCATTGCATGAAAAGTCTTAGTGCAAGTCAGGTTTTCGGCAACTTCAAAATCGAAGTTTCTCAAAACCCCGTCTTGAGGAAGTTCATGCGCTAGCGTTCATTCAACTGTAGGAAGTCCGATTGCTTGTTGCTGGCGAAACCGCGCGTCACACAAGGGATTCAGGGTCTCTTTTTCTTCCTCGGTTACCGAAGGCTGCAGCCAGCGGGATGCAACAATGACGCCGTCCTTGAGTTCGTCCTGTCGAATGAGCTTTCCAAACCCATAAAACTCATTCATCACATTCTTCTCCTGATCCAACGCGACAGCAGGGAGCGGCATCTGGCGCGAGAGTAGATATTTTTCAACGTCGATGTGGGCGGGAATGCCATATTTTGTCAGTTCGGGGTCGAGTCCTTTTCTCACGATCTCGTTGACCTGAGGATCGGGGGTCCGATATATCGCCGTAGCTGAACCAAAGTTCAGACTGCCCAGACTGCCGTCTCGCTCATAGTTCGCCGAAACGATCACGTACTCCGGGCTGGTGCGGAAGATGCGAACCAGGCTGAGCGAGGTCAACGGAGGTAGACCTTCCGTCGGACTTGGGACTTCGGACGGCAGTTCGTGCTCTTTATCGTTGCCGTTGAACTCCACAGAGACCGAGCCAAAACCGTTTTCGATTGGCCTGGTGTAGAAGCACTCCTTTACCGCATCGACGGTGCCGAAGGGGCCGCTGAGAATTGCGTCAGTTTTTACCGTTCGATCCAAAACCTGGTCTTGACCTGTCTCCAGATATAAAGATCGCTCGCGTGCAACGGCTCCAGGCTTCCTCTCAAAATGATCCACCGATGTTGTCCACGCTCCGTGGAAGGGGCGTAGTAAGAGCCGACATTGGGTTCTTGGAAATTAGGGAGGTTGATGCCTCCCGTTAGAATCAAATGCAGACCGGAGTCGATCTTTAGCTCTCTAAAGTAACGCGAGGTCGCAGCGGGCGCGGCGGGAGATGTAGCGGGTTGTTGTGCGTGGATCGCAGCCGCGGTGAGTAATAGGACTAGAGACGGGACCCGGGTTGACATGGCCAACATGATAGCCGATGGGTTCAAGAGTCAATAGATGACTGCCGGTATGACTGACCCATGCGGTAGTGCCTGAAAAGTCGTGCCGGCTCAACTGGTCGATGCAACACTATCTTGAAGTTTACTTGCCGGAGTGTGAAAACCCAAGGTCTCTCGGGGTCGTTGATTCAGACGCAGCGCGATCTTGTTGAGATGGGCTTGAGAGTAGACGGACAAGTCGGTCCTCTTTGGGAAGTACTGTCTTAGTAGTCCGTTGGTATTTTCATTGGAGCCGCGTTGCCAGGGACTCTGTGGATCGCAGAAGTAGACTTTCACATTCGTTTCTATTGTGAAGCTCTTGTGTTTTGCCATCTCGTGGCCCCGGTCGCAGGTCAGCGAGCGCCGCAGAGTCGCAGGGAGTTTAAGGACGTGCTTGCTCAGCGCGGCGACGACTGTCTCTGTATCTTTACTGGGCACTTTGATGAGCATGACGAAACGCGAGTGTCGTTCTACCAGGGTTGCGATGTGAGTGTTTTTGCTGCCTGCGAGCAGATCGCCCTCCCAGTGACCGGGAACAGCGCGATCCTCAACCTCCGCAGGTCTTTCCCGGATGGAGATGGCATCGACGATCTGACCTTGGGATTTTCCGCCAGCCCGCGAGTGCCGTGAGCGACGTATAAGCCGTTTGGACCTGAGGTGCTGAACCAGCTCTTTTTCAGCACTCCACGGGCCTGGATGAATAAGCTGCGGTAGATGGTTTCGTGAGACACGCGCATGCTCTCGTTCTTGGGATAGCTTACCTTCAACCACTTCGAGATCTGTTCCGGCGACCAGTCCAGGATCAGTTTACTGGCCACGATCGTCCGCAGCTCCTCATGGTTAGCCAGAAGACACGCCTTAGGTCGCAGAGCTGACTCCCAGGCCTGACGATCAGCTTCACTGGCTCGATAGAGTGGCCGCCCGCCGTGACGCGCCACCTCCCGGCTCACCGTCGACACAGGCCGTTGCAGCCCGCTGGCTATCTCCCGAATCGACGAACCGGATGCGATTCCACGTGAGATGTCTTCCCGCTCGGCCAGCTTCAGCGTCCGCGGTGAACGCCGACGAGCAGCAGGAACGATCCCGCCGCGCTGCGTCAACAGGAACCGAATAGAACCATGCCCCTTGCCCAAGGCACGCCCAATCTCATGCAATGACTCGCCAGCCTTCCAGCGCCGCCACATCTCGATCCGCTGTTCAGTGGAAAGTCTGTTTCGTTTCCCTTGTGCCATAAACACCACCTTTAGAAAAAAGAATTCATATCAGATGGTGTTGCATTGACCGGTTGAGACCACCCGCATTTTCGGCAAGTTCGGTTTCAAAGTTTCTCATAACCCCGTTTTTCGTGCACTGGGATTAGGCGTTGGTCATTCGAGCGCCTTGATCAGACCGATCTTGTGGCCGCGTCCCGGACTGTTACAACGATCGCATCCCCGAGTGAAAGGCAGTCTAGTTCACCCGGTGGAAGGTCCGGCTCCAGCGGGTCTCGTCAAAGAAGTGGAGCGCGGTGTGGAGTGTGGAACTGGCTCTTTCTGACGGGGAAGTGTTGTACAAATCGTCCTCGGGTGTTTCGAAAGACCAGTAGACGAAAAGTGGACGGCCGATCAGGTTGGCTCGGGGGACCAGACCCCAGTAGCGGCCATCGTAGCTATTGCTACGGTTGTCGCCCATGACGAAGTACATGCCGGATGGAACAACGAGGTCTTCACCCTGGATGTGGTCGAGGAGGTCAAGCGACCACTCGGCGGTGACTCCGCGTCCTTTTGCTGGTGAGATAGCGGGGAATTCGTCGTTGTAGGGATCGTAATTGGCCGGGGTGGGCTTGGATGCGTACGGCTCGTCCAGGAGACGCCGTTGCGGTAAACGATGCCGCCCCGGAGGTGGATGCGATCGCCAGGGATACCAATGACGCGCTTAACCAGAATATCGTGCTGCCCCTTGGGATTAGGTGCCGGGCGGAAGAAAACGACGGGTTCGTCACGCCGCAGTTCGCGGTACGGGATGAGGTTCGTCCAAGAGGTAGCGGGCGCCAGGGTTGCGCGCTCTACGATTACGTGATCGCCAACGAGTAGGGTGCTGGCCATGGAAGAGGACGGAATGACGAAGTTTTGAAGTACGAAGCCCATGACAAAGGACCAGATGATGAGCATGCTTGTGATGGAAGCCAGCCCTTCAAGATGAGTCTCTTCGGGAGGCTGGCGCTTATTGCCCTGTCGGGCGCTGGGTTGTTTCTTCTGTATCACCATGACGCTTTATTGTAGCCGTGAACTGGTTGTCCACTCACGATAGCGCCGAGAAACTGCGTTTCGCAGCTTAGGGACGTGCCTATGGGGTAGTGAGCGAAACGCCGAGGCGCGTGCAGAGTTTCGATACAGTCGGCGGACGGCTCTCCTTGATCGACACAGCTTTGGGTTTACCAAAAGACTAAGCATTGGTAGCCAAAGGGTCGCATCGCAGCCACGCCTACACCAATTGAGAATACTGATCGTTGCGTATTCTCCTCTCGGTTCCGACGCATCATAATGACAGCATCAGGAGGATTTATGCATACATTCTCTCTCCATTTGCGTCACGAATCTCCAGACGGTCCATGGATCGCTTCATGCCCCGTTCAAGCCAACTTGGAGGGCTTTAGCGGACTGACACGTAGCTTCGCCAGCGAAGGAGCAGTGGCAACCGCTCTCGAGGCTGCCGGCGTAAAAATTGATCGGTCGAGAGAGGCTTTGGACGAAGTCCATAACGGCCATGCGTCGTCCCTAGAAATTAGCCAGAATGAGGCACAGAAGCTCGGCATTCTTCACACCGATTCGCCGGAGTAGCCCGACCTCGCGGCTCTCTGTAGGATCACTTTTCCGTCTGAGCAGCAAACCCTATCGCCTAGGATAGTCAAGGTAGGCGACTGTTCATAAGAGACGAAGTGCCTCGAAAGTCTGGTTTTCGGCAAATTCGATCTGTTGTTGCCGATAACCCCGTCTTTCGTGCACCACGATTGAGCGATTGTTCTAGCCCGAGCCAGATAAGGAATAGGATGGTCTGCTGCCTTCTAGATCGCGGACACTCCACCCAAACACGACCCTTTGTGTCGTCGATGAGCGCATTGGCCAGTTATCGCTTATCGAGATTCTGTCTGTACAAATGCACCTGGCTTCGTTTGGGATCTCGGATCACGATCCGGCCTTGTCCAGAGTTTTCCTGGAACTCTCCGGCGGCCTGGGCGCGTTAGCGTGAGGCCGTCGTGAAGGAAACAGGACCCTCAGGGGAACGAGATTCGATACAAATTTCGGTGCACCGTGGTATTCACGTATGCGAAATGCGAGAGGTCCGAGCCAGGCACAAGCCCGGCGCGGTTGACTGATCGCGAGCCTGGCACGACGCTCGGGTCTGCGAACGGCCTGATTCCTCTCGGCGGAAATCTCGGCAAGCTTTCTCCCGGGCCAACCGGGATCGCCAGACTTCGTCCGGTGCTCGTGCGCGACGGCGCTTCGACGGAGATGAAAAGGAACTTTCCGTTCGACGACCATGTTGGAGTGCAAGGGCCATCGCACATGATCCGCGGAGGTCCACCGTCGATTGGAATCGCCATGGGTCTTACGCTTGTGCCATCTGGAAGGGGAGCAACTGCCATAACCCATCGCCGGCCGGGCGAGATGCCTTGGACAACACTAATCGGGTATGGGACGGCTCTCGAACGCCCAGAACCGTCCTGGTTCATCTGCCCCATGTAGTTGACGTTCCCCTCCGTGAATTGAAACAAGATTTGCCCCCGCGGGCCAAAATGCGGCGACGTGTCGCCCGAATGACCGATTCGTTTGGCCGGGGAGCTTCTGTCGATAGGAGCTAGCCACAATTGGGATTTTCCGGCGGACGCCGCGGTGGCATAGACTGCTTGTTTACCATCCGGCGATACATCGTAGGCAAGCATAGAAACGTCGGGGAACACCGCTTCACTTTTGCCAGACTCAACTATCAGGCGCCAAAGCTCCGGGCCCGAGCCCGTCGGTTGATGCCGCCGCAGAAGGTAGTAAAGGGTCTTGCCGTCCGCGCTAAAGGAGGGAGGTGAAAGGCCACCGGTAGGCGTCGGCAAGGTGCTAATGTCCTCGACTATTTCTCCTTCCGAAGACAAAGATCGATCTCCATCGGTGTCATGAATCCAGATGGCGCTTTCATGAACTCCCATTGAGGTGATGACAGACCGGCCATCCTGCTCCACAGCCACTCCTTCCTCCTCGGTGGGGCCAAAAGTGACTTGCTCCGGCTGCCCGTTCGGAAAACGCTGGCGCCACAGATGACTCTGCCCTTCGACCGCTGCCGTGAAATACATCCATGAACCATCGGAAGACCAGCCTGCGGATTTGCACGCGCCCGTCGGCCCTATGGACCGAGTCTCAGAGCGGCCGTCGAGAGAGATGAGCCGACAAGAGACCCACGCCCCTGTTTCGTCCATCTCGGCCACCAAAGCCGATCTGCGATCGGGAGAAGCGAAGGAATAATGCGCCATCGCCCGTTCCGGTAACGGAAAATATAGTTCGCGGAAGTTCCCGCGCGTAATCGTTCCGGTAACGATCCCCATATGCAGACCCGAGCGGATTTCGGAGAAGAGCAATTGGCGTTCGTCCAGCCAGGTAAGCCCAGCCGCGTTGCGCAGGAAAAGATGGGAGTCGCCTCCCAGTACCGAGACAGTGTAGGTTGCAAAAGTGGGAACTTCCAGCACGGTGTAGGCGATCTGGGACCCATCCGGGGAGAAGGCCAAATTGTATTTCGGCCGCGGGTCGTCAGTCAGGCGCTTGGCTTCGCCGTTGGGGAGCACTTTCACGTAGATTTGATCGGCCGTAAGGAAACCGCTGCTGCCGCGAATGAACGCAAGCATGCGACCGTCCCTCGACAAGGCGGGAGCCGTCGCGGAATCCGTGAAATCGGTGAGCTGCGTGAACTTTAGCCCAGCCTGATGGGCTCTGCTGCTTCCGGAGTAGAAAAAGTAGGCCCCGGCGGCGACGGTGGTAACCAAGACGACTGCGGCAATTAGCAACGGATACTTCCAGATTGATTTGCGCGGCGGACCGGATAGGAGTGTATCCAGCGACGCGTCCGGAAATTTGTCTGGGGTGCCATTTGGCACTAAGTCCGTCTGCTCAACCACGATCTGCGTGAGGGAGCGGGTGTCTATGATCAGGTCCTCGCCGTCCAGCACAACTTCGCGCACTTGCGCAGCGAAACGATACCCGCGTCCAGGAAGCGTCACGATGTATCGCTCGTCTCCGGGGGCGACACCCAGCGCCTTGCGAATCCTGAAGATGTTCTGGCTCAGGTTCGCTTCCTCGACGAAGGAATCCGGCCATACCGCCTTCATCAGTTCGTCCTTGGAGACGACCTCCCGGCTGTGGCGAACAAGGATGAGCAGCGTTTCGAAGGCCTTAGGGGTGATCGCGACGGGTTGATTTTCGCGCAGTAGGACCTGTCTATCGGGGTCGACCTGAAAGGGGCCGAATTCGTAGAGTACTTTGAGTCCGGTTGCCATGCCTCGACCGATCTTGAACGCCGTTTCGGGCTGGATGTAGGCATCGGCGGCGTTCTCAACCTATATGTACCGAGTGCATCTTCGATTTGGCAGCGATTCTACCACTCATGGGTGAGAACTGAATGGGCCACGCGCTGGCTGGAGCGTCTCGTAAACCCTTCGCTTTCACTCAGAACAAAGGATGAAAGATTTTGTAAGAAGTATTACAGCGCTCTCTAAAGACTTGTAATCCGGATTGCGCGCAGGATGCGGCCAGTCGTAACTCAAAAACGATCGACGCATGGGAGTGCCGTTGCCGTGAAGACAACAAGAATCACTGTCGAGACTGAGACCCTCATGATCATTCGACGGGCAAAGGTAGCTTTGGCCTTATGTCCAGAGTGCCGTACCGAAGTTGAGGTCATCACGCTCAACAGCGACAGCCTGGCCGACCCGTTTACGGCGGAACAGATCCGGGAATGGATTAAGACAGGGAGGCTTCACTTTTGGCAGACGGTCGATGGACCAGCCCAGATTTGCGTCGCATCGCTTTTGCATTGCCTCGAGTTGGAAGACGTTCGGATTGGTTGCCCTTCCAATGAGAGCCCACTGGATGCCTCAAGGAGGCGGTTATGAAACGCAGCATTGCACCGACGAGACTCTTCATTGCTTTCGCCATCGTGTTCGTTCTGGGCATCGCGCCCAGGGCTCAGGCTGGTGAGAATAAAGTTTGCTCAAACGCTACCCTGCGCGGCAGCTTTGGATACACCGCCACAGGCACTCTTCTCCCTACCGCTGTCCCGGCCGCACTCGCCGGTCCTTTTGGTGAGATCGGTAGGCAAACCTTCGACGGGAATGGGCATACAACCGCAACCGCGACAATAAACGCAAACGGAAACATCGTAAATGTAACCATTGAAGGCACGTATACGGTGAATCCGGACTGTACAGGCTCCATGACACGCAACGTGTCTCCCTTGGGTGTTACAGCACACGATGACCTTGTGATTGACGACGACGGGTTAGAGCTTCGGACCATCGCTACAGACCCAGGGGAGATTGAGACCTATATTTACAGGAAGCAATTCCTGGAAGGTCGCTGGTAACACTAGAAGACCTGACCGATGTGGGAAGCTTAGGGTTTCCAGAGCATGCTCGCGAAACCCTGAGTGTCCTTCTCGATGAGTGGTAAATCGCCAATGCGCTCATCGAGCTCCGCGCAAACTAAACAATTCCGCGTTGCTCCCGAATGACGGGAAATTCAAAAGATCCGAAGCTCCCGAAATGTCAGTGTTTGCGGCAAGTTCAAATCGTAGTTGCCGACAACCTCGTTTTCAAGGAACTACGGGACGTCACTTGTCCGAGATGCCGACGATTCGTCCGGGTGGGATGTGCAGCACCTGCTTAGAAACTGTTGTTTTGAGATTTTGCGCAAAGACAATCGAACCCGTCAGCTTGGATTGAATATGAAGAAGCTGTTGCCCATCGCGCCGGGCGATGAGGCTGGCGTTCCATGGACAGAATCCGTGCCAGGGCCTACTGCACTAGATTCATCCGCCGCAAAAGCTCGTGAAAGCGGGGATCGCTGCGGATTCCGTCGTGTCTCGGATCTGCGTTCAAGGCCATCATGAAGATGCAGCGCTCGTCGAATGCGCGGTCGAACCAATCGAACGCCTCATCTACCCTGCCAAGTACCCGATAGTCTTCTGCAATGTCATACGAATAGCACTGGTGGCCGGTCTGTGAGAGTGAATACTGGAGATGGGCCTCGCGATAGCCCTGCCACCCGCTCTTCTCGTACGCCGATCGCAAAAGCTCGACCTGCTGTGGAGAAGCAAAAGCCTCGATCACCTTGAGTTCGGCAGCGACCGACTGATCGTACTTGCCCTCAACTTCATAGATGTTGGATACCCAACCTTGAACCGCAGCCGTTCCGTCCGGCGCAATTTCACTGGCGTGCACTAGCGCTGCCAGCGCTTCGTCGTAGTGCCGGCCGTAATAGAGCGTGCTCCCCAGGTACCGATTCGCGAAAAATGACAGCGGATCTAACTCTACCGCCTTTCGCATGTGGGCAATGGCCTCCTCAGTGCGAGCTCGCACAGTCAAATAAATTGCATAGCGGATCTCGGCAAGAGCGCTGTTTGAGCTGAGCTCGATCCCGCGGCGAAGGTTCCGTTCTGCCGCGTCCCAGTCCCACAGGAAGACTGTGTCGATCGTCCCTAATGCCGTGTAGCCTTCCCCATCGTTCGGATCCAACTCGATTGCTCGTTTCGCGGCGGCGATCGCATCCGGCATCACCTCGTTCACTGGAGCTCCGCCTGCTTCGTGCATCGTGATAAGTGCTTCCGCCAGTCCTGCATGCGCTGCGGCATATTCCGGATTGAGCGAAATGGCCTTGCGAAAATAAGATGCCGCCGTCTTACCGTCCCGCCTTTCGACGAAAAACCGCCCGCGTAGATAAGCGTCATGGGCTTCGGGATTGATGTGCTTCGGGCTTGCTAGCTGACTCTGGACCGACGGAGCCAGGGCAGTCTTCGTCTGATATGCGATCTCGCGCGCGGCATCATCCTGTAGTGACAGAACGTCGCTCAGCTGGCCCTCGAAGCTTTGCGCCCACAGGTGTTTATCATCCCGCGCGTCGATGAGTTGCGTCGTGATCCGAACGCGATCGTCCGCGCGGACCACCGAGCCTTCAATAATCGCGTCGACACCAAGCTCTTGAGCAATCTGCCGCAACGATTTTCCGCTTCCCTTGTCTCGCATCACTGAGGTACGGGAGACCACACGCAAGTTCGGGATCCGCGCCAGCTCTGTGATCAGTTCGTCGGTCATCCCGTCGGCGAAATACTCCTGGTTCGGATCACCCGACAGGTTTTGCAGCGGAAGGACGGCGATGGACCGGATCGGTTTGACCGCTCTGACGCGCTTTTGGAGAAACCAGGCGGCAGCAACAACTACCAGCGCCAGCAAGCACGCCAGAAGCCCCGCGCGCACTCCGAGGTGTCTACTTCTGGCTTCCTCGGTCGGGGCATCCGCGGCCTTTGCCTCAGCTTCCGTTCCGGCTGCGATCTTCGTCGGTTGGGGAACTATTGCGACCGGCTGGAGCTGTTGGCTGGGCCCTCTCTCTATATCGCGCACCGTAACGACGGCTCCATAGCTGCCCTTGGGGACCTCGATGCAGAGCAGATCGTCTCCACCCTCGCTGGCATAGTATTCGCGAAGACGACTGCGCAAACGGCCCGCTTCTACCCTGACCGTTGAGTCAACCGCCGGGTCATACTCGGTCCCTCGCTCAAAGACATCGACTGCAATGGCGTACTCTTTGGGCGGCGAGTTCGCCAACGACTTCTCGACAACATACCGAAGAAAAGCCTGACTACGGGTTGCAACCGCAAAGACCTTTGACTTGAGAATGCGTTCGACCTGTTCGGTAACCAGGATTGGATCGATTTGCGTTAGCTCTGTACGCATGAAAGGTAGCCGCAAGTCGTTCAAACAACGTGATGTAACGTGTGACTCACGTTACGTAACTTCCTGAGCCGCTCTCAGAACCTCAATATCGTTCCGGATCGCCGAGATATGGCTTCCACGAAAAGAGGATTCTGATATGCAAAAGCGTTCTGCAATCGTCGTAGTTGTCGCCTGCGCCGCAGGCATCGCCAGTATAGTACCGGTGACGTCCCACGCGCAGCTTTCCTCCAACGTCCAGGTCTACGCGTCCGGATTTAACGGGCCGCGCGGCCTCAAGTTCGGCCCTGACGGACTACTCTACGTCGCCGAAGCCGGAACCGGCGGCTCAACCTCCACCAACGGTCAATGCACCCAGGTCATCCCACCCGTTGGGCCCTATACCGGTGGTCTGACTGCCACGATTTCTAAGATCTCCAGCGCCGGGAAACGCGTGATCGTAGCCTACGGCCTTCCTTCCACCATCAGCAATATGCCCCCGACTTCGTCGGCGTCGCAGACGTGGCCTTTCTTGACGGCAAGTTGTATGCCGCACTCGAAGGCGGGGGATGCTCGCACGGGAATCCAACAATTCCCAACGCCATCATTGAGGTCGATACCGCAACCGGCAAATGGAAGATCGTCGCTGACCTTAGTGCATTCGTGAAAACTAATCCTGCAAAATACACCAACGAAGCAGACTTTGAGCCAGATGGTGTCCCTTACAGCCTCATTGCTTATCGGGATCGCCTCTATACGGTCGAGTCGAACCATGGCCAGCTCTTCTCCATCACTGCTCAGGGCGAAGTTCGAGAGGAGATCGATATTTCGGAGGCCGAGGCTCATATCGTTCCTACCTCAATCGCCGAGAGGAATGGCGACTTCTTCGTCGGCAACCTCGGCCTTTTTCCAATCACCCCCAGTTCCTCCAAGATATTGACCCTCTCGCTCAACAGGTATCCGGACCCGGCGCCCGGGCTCGATCCCAGCCCCGGGCTGCAAAGGCTGAGAGTAGCGGGTTCGCGGGCGGGCTTCACCACTATTGTCGCGGTTAACTTCGGGCCCGACGGCTTGCTCTATGCGCTCGAACTCTCCCCGGGGGCCGGCTTTCCCGCTCTCGGCATTGGCAAAGTCGTTCGCTTGAAAGGGGACGGCGAGATCGAAGATGTAGCCACCGGGCTCTCCGTTCCGACAGGAATGACCTTCGGCCCGGATGGTCACCTCTACGTATCGAACTTCGGAGCAGCGTCTCCGGGAGCCGGTGAAATCGTCCGCATTACGATTCCCTGACAAATAGTTCTAATCGAGCCGGGGCTTTAGCCTCAGAATACGGATCTCGTTCAAGGGGCTCGCCTGAAGACGAAAGGTGCGCGCAGAGATGCAGTATGACTCCGGATGTATCTGCCGGTGTGGCCAGAGCCTCGCCTGATGCATGGGTCATCCGGCGCGCCCCGATTTAATATCGGGCCGGTTCGGGGCTAGCGATGTGTATCAACGTCGCAGCCCACGGCAAGTTGCCGAGAAACCGGCTTCTCGGACAACTCCCGAAAAGTCGCCTTTTGACCAAGTTCGCCGGGCCAGCGGGTTCGACGGCTGAACTCGCTCAAATCCCCTTTTTCGTGCACTACAAGACGAACAACGCTTACGGCAACGGCGCATTCAGATATTTGCGGAGCCCCTAGAGCGTGGCTGTTGCGGGCTTTATCTCTTCTGGAGCGATTAAGCCACGGTTCCAGCGATCATCCGCGCGCAGAATATATTGCCTTACGACATGACCCCAGGGGATGAGGGAATTAAAATGACAACTACGAGAACTGCCTGGATGTCACTGGCCGCGGAAGGGGTCACCTGGTGATCGAGCCACAGCGGCAGAGCGAATGCAAGAAGGTAGATCGCTTTCCAGATGAGCTCGAACAGCAGCAACGGGATCATCTGCACCGGATAGCGAAGTCCGAGAACCGCAGTCAGGCCGAGACCCGCGAATAAGGAGAGTTGAATGCCGTGGGCAACGGCTTGCTCCGGGCTGTGGTGAATGACGGTCGGCCAGATGACGAGACCAAGGCCTACCGCGAGGATCAGATAGCAAAGCCGCAAAGTGTAAAGGCGAAGGAGTGAAACTTCGTGCATGGGGCACCTCGATATGTTTAGAGTCTGCAGCGCATTAGGGGCCCGGGGAACAAGGGACTGGGATCGACGCCGAGAGCTGACTGCAACTCCTCACAGCAATGAGGTAGAGAGCGGTAATACTACGCTTCGTGGGCGCTACATGATACGAAGAACTCTCTTAGAGCCAAAACGCGCCATTGGTAACGGTGAACCCAACCGCCTGCAAAGTCCGGTTTGCGGCAACTTGGCGCCCTGCTCCGCTGGCATAATGTAGCTCACGATGCTGCAAGCTGCGGGAGGTCAAAATGGAGCATGATGAAGCCAAGATAGACGAGATGGTTCTCGCACTCCTGTATCTGACGATGTTCAACGATGGCGTTGAAATACGATCCTGGAAGGGGCACGACTGGAGCGCGATGGGTCGGCTTTACAAGAACGGCTACATCTCGGACCCTCGGAACAAGGCACATTCGGTAGGCATGACCGATATGGGGGCAAAACGAGCAAGAGAGCTTTTCGAGAAGAACTTCCTACGGGAGCTTTAGCCTTCGTCTCCCCAAAGTTGCCGCAAACCCCGTTTGCGGGAAGTTGAGACGGGATACCGTCAGTGCGCAGCTACTGAAGGCGTTGGAGCGTTGGCTTCCATACCTGCTTTCCCGTTTTGTCGATATAACCCCATCTTCCGTCCCGCGTTACAACTTCGGCCAGACCATTGTGAAAGGGATGAGCCTGGGAAATGTCTCTTAGTTGAATTACCAATTTGCCTGTTGTATCGATGTATCCCCATTCTTTGCCGATTCGTACCGCCGCCAAGCCCTCCGAGAATCCATGGGTAAGATCGAATTTTGGCGGGATGGCCTGTTTACCCGACTGATCGATGAATCCATATTTCGTATCAAAAAGGTTTCGGGCCAGACCATCATTGAATTCCCCCATACAGAAGAGCAGTCCTGCTGACCGCTAGGGCCCGGTAGGCGGGAGGCGGCGCGAGATGCTGCTGCGGCAGCCGACCTCACTCTAATCGGCAAAGCGGAAAATGCGTATCACGCTACGAGTGGCACATACATCGATTCTTTAAATGCTCTTCAAGACTTACCTGCAAGTATCGCAAGCGGTCAGGCGGACGGGCACAATTTCTCGATCCTTTCTTCATCACGTACAGCCTTCAAGGCACAGTCCACCCCGACTGATATAGGTAAGACAGGAATCAAGACTTGTACGATCGATCAGACTCTCACTATCGCTTGTCCATAAAGTCGGCTTTCCGGACAAGTGACCCTTGGCTCAACCGCTGCCAACAGGGCAATGCACTCATCGAGGTATCGGGTCAATGCAGCTTTTTGGCAAATGTCCGTATAACGGACATCTCGTACAGTTGCTAAATTTCTTCCGAGAAACCAGTATCCCGTATCGCCGAAGAATGCAAGCTGGTATCCAATAGCTCTGACGCCAGTACAGAATATCGCTGAAGATTCAGCTCAAAATCGGCTCTCCAGTACAAAATAGCGATAAATCTGACAGCTGGTGGCTGTCAACTACAACGCTAATTCGTACTGAACAACGCTAATTCGTACCAGTACGAAATAGCGTCGTGCGCGGCCAGCCAGATAAGGGGTGACGAACGTGTCAAATCTCTTACCATGGCACCCGTGCCGTCTTAATGACGAGATTTTGTCTTCCTGGATGCTCAGGATTGCGGCCGGAAATGACGTGTCCGTCAGAAGACTTTGCTGGTGGCTCGGGGACTATGGCAAAGTACGTTCCACAGTAATATGGGTAACCGGTATTGCCCAATTAGTTCCAAAAGCATAATTCGGCTCCCCAAAATTGATCGGGCGGGTGGCCCGGGGTCTAAAACGGCTGAATCCCTGGGTGCCCCTTCTTCGGCACGTTTTTCTCCTAAGCTGGGCATTCGCGCAAGGGCGCCGACAAATCTGAGACTCGCCGAACAAGAAAAGTGACCTGTGGCCATCACCTAGGCGAATGATCCCAAAGTATGCGAAAGAGTCGTATCAGATAGTAGAGAGGATAGAGCAACTTGGGGAGAGCGAGGGCCGCTTGATCTCTCTCATTCGGCCGCACGAAATCAAGCGACAGAAGAAAATTGATGCGATCTCGGAATCCGAGCAATTGGATGCCGTAAGGTAGGCGTGCCGCCGGTCTGTTGCCCGGTGCGTTAAACAAACTCTCCTCGATATATTGCGCCAGCTTGCGTGCGGTAGTGTCGGACTCATAGCGCCGCAGAACAGCCGGAGGAACTGCGGCACCCGCGACTCGATGAGCAAGAAGCACGCCGAGGGTGAGCGTTCGTCGCAACCCTAACCGTTTGCCTTCGTGCAAAACCTCCTGCCAATCAAGACCAGGTACCGAATCCAGAAGTTGGGCGACATCGCGGATCCAGATAAGCCGTGACCACACATGCTTGCTCCCATGCATGCAAAGAACCAACAAGGTAATCTCGGGGCTCATAACCGGAACTTCTGCGCCCGCCAACATCGCGGTTCGCCGCCGAGGCCATACCCAATCCATACCAAGATCGCGTTTGAAGTGTCGTGAAGAAAGCTCCAGTCTCCAGCGAAGCTCCATCACCATTCCGTCCGTTTGCCGCTCGAAATGGTATTCGTAACAGTACGACGGAACCGGCATACCATTGGCCCGCACGGGAGTTTTCAGCTCGTACCCCCGCTTCAGAAGAATGGCCGCTGCTGGCAGGACGTCCGTGTAGCGGATAAGAACATCCAGGTCGCCGGCAGGACGAGTCGTGAGGTCGTGGTAGACGGACGCCCCCAACACGACTCCCTTAAAGGGCATGGCGGCAATCTTAGCCTGATCGAACGCCCTAAGAAGGCTGATCAACTCCGCTGCGTTCGCCAGGCTGTGGAACGCATTGCGATCGTACGCGGCTCGCAGGCGTTCCTGCATAACTGGCGGAACAGCTGGACCCATCTCCCCGAGTTGCGAGGCCAGCATCGGCAACATTCGATGCTCCTCCGCCATACGAAAGAGCCCATCCCAATCCCGGACTCTCTCCGCGAGCCAATCAATCCGATCAGCGGCACCACCCGCAGGCAGGCGGGCAATAGCGCGCAACAGTTCGCACGAAGCGTGATCCGCCGACACCTGCAATGGTGTGGAAATCCCCATGCGGCTCCCCAGATTCCGGCCAGTATATAGCCGCAGGAACCCCTGACACGTAAAGAAGGATAGGTACAGAGAGGATTGATTACCAAGGGGACGTTCTAAGTTACCAAAGGAAGAGTGACAAAAGGTTCGAGCGCGCGTAAAGTCTGCAGCACAGAGTGTTACGCAAACGGCCTCCGCTTTTCAGGTTGAGAGAAAAGTTGAGAGAAAGAGGTCCTCCATGCTGGTAGAGCGTACGAATTCAAATGCCTTAGCAGTCAATCCTCTTCCCGACGGTTCAAAAGTCATCGTGGACTCCGAGAACCAACGTGTTTTTGCCTTGAACACAACGGCTGGCGCAGCTTGGGATGCGTGCATCACTCCGGCAACGTTGTCCAGTGTGGCGGAAAACATGCGGCGCTCGTTCGACCCAGCGATAACCGAAGAACTTGCGGAGGAGGCGATTCTGCAGCTTCGGAAGCAGAAGCTCGTTCAGACGTCAGGATCATCCTCGCAAGGCACCCGCCGCCAGTTCATCGCAACGTTGGGCGCCATCGCTGTTCCCTCGTCGTCTCTTTATCGGTCGCTGAGCAGCGGGCGTACGCCGACGATGCAGGGTCCTCACGGCCTAAGCATAAGCACCCTAAAAAAGATCATTAGCGTTTGCGGCTTTGAAGTGTGCTTTGCGCGATCTATGCCGAAGACGGTTTCCGGGAACTGAGACCTCCTCGGCGTTCTCAGAAGCGCCACGATCAGATAACTGGAAGTCCATCCTCCTCCGGTCCTCGAAAATGGCATATCGAATGCCCAGCGCTCGGAACCAGTGCTCTCTTATCAGGGCTTACGATGGCGACGCAGGATGGTTTCGAAGTTCGCGCTTTCGGCTGTGACATTCAAGTGGAAGCGGCTTGTCTTGAAGCGTACGCCGTCCTGGAACGCTACGTCTTCCCTTCACTGCCAAGAGCAGTTAGAACCAGCGACCGGCCTGATCTCTTCATTCGCCTGATTCAAGTTGCGGATCAATTTCAGTTGTTGGTAGACGCTGCAGTGGTGGGATCGGCTCACACGGCGGCCAGCTTGGTGCCAGACCTCATAAGAGTATTGGACGAGGCCGTGATCCAACGGCTGACGACGCTGCGGGCCATACATGCGGGCGCCGTCTTATGGGAGGGACGGGCATTGCTGCTGCCCGGCGCCACGCACTCCGGAAAATCGTCGCTCGTGGCCGAATTCCTGCAACGAGGCGCCACTTACTTCTCCGATGAGTATGCGCTGATCGATTCAGAGGGGTGTGTGCACCCGTATCCACGTCCCCTGCTCCTCCGGAATAGCTGCCCTGAGCAAATCCCGGTGCTTCCGTGTGAGTGGAACGCTCCGATAGGAGAGACACCGGTGCCGGTTGACTGGATTCTGTCCCTTGAGTACCGGCCCTCCCTCGCCTGGAGTGTCTCCCCGGTCTCGCAAAGCGAAGCGCTGCTAATCCTGTTGCAGAACACGCCACATGCTTTGGCGGAATCGCCGGATCTCGTGGAGGTATTCCAACGTGTGGTTGCGGGAGCCACCTGTTACGCCGGGCGCCGATCCGAAGCCACACATGCCGTCGATCAGATTCTGCGCTTGGTTAGCGGCCCTGTGTAATCCAAGACCTCAGCCAAGCCTCGACTCGGCACAGTCGTCGGTATGAGCACAGCGGCGGCTACCAAGATATTTGCGGACCGACGGGCGGCCCACATCTGAGATCGGGTGCCCCATGTCCTACGAGTTTTCGGGCCCTCGCCCGGTCCAGCAAGTGGATGCCAGAGAACGCCTCGTCTCTGCTGAACACACGATTCTTCCAGCGTGCTTCATGACCTGAAGCCGGACTCAAGCGATGAGAACAAATCAGCGGCCCAGTTCACTATTTCAATCCGAACCAGCGACGGCTCCCGTATTGTCGGCCATCCGGAATGTATGGTTCGCCGCGTTGTCGCAAGCGAAAAGTGAGAGTGACGGGTTGGTCTGCGCAAATGTATTCGTCAATAAGGGCGAAGATGTTGTCAAGGGCAAAGATATCCTTCCCGTTGCCTGGAGCAACGCTCGGAGTCGAAGCTTAGAGACCAGAGCCCGAGCGGATCCCTTTGTCGAATCATCTTGGGTGGAGCGTTCTCCACCAACCATCAATTCGGTCACAACTGCGACCATGATTGCTTATTCGGACACCCAATCTTTATTGGGTGCGAGGGCGCCTACTCAGCCTGTCGGTCTTGCTTGCGCTGACCAGAATACATTTCAGGCTACCCTCGATGAAAGAATCTGTGGATACGGTGTCTGTGTACGAAGCATCCAATACATCCGTATCGCAAGCTTACGAGCCGTCGCCACCTTGGCGACGGTGAAGTGCTTCTGATGGCAACGGTGCAGATATTCTTTTCGCAATTCAGGATCAAACCGTACCGCGATGTTGGCCGCTTCCACCAGAAGAAATCGCAAGAGCCGGTTGCCTTGTTTGCTGATCCCACCCATCCGCTGCTTTGCTCCGGATGAATGCTCTCGAGGGGCCAATCCCAGGTAGCTGGCGACCTGCTTGCCACGTGGAAAGCGAGGGACATCTCCCAGGGTCAGCACAAAGGCAAGTGCTGTTACTGCACCTACTCCTGGCTGACTCATCAGGAGAGGCACACCTGGATAGCCTTTGGCCACTCGCGTCACTGCCTCGTTGAGGCTCTCGAGTTGAGCATCCAACATCGCCAGTAAGTTCAGTAAGTCCTTCCTGCGTCGATCTGTCCATGGCTCCAGCGGTAGGCACGCGAGCGCCGCTCGGCCCTCCGTGCTCCACAGCTTCTGCTTTTTCTGCATTCCCTGATTCAGCATGAGGTGCTGCAATTCGTTCTTGACCCGAGTACGTATCTGCACCAGTTTGTGACGGTGTATCAACAATTGGCGATGATCCCGCATCTCGGCGTCTGGTATCCAGATCCGTGGAAACCTTCCTTCCACCAGCAGCTGCAGTATGTGTTTTGCATCTCGACGATCCGTTTTCTGCTTCCGCACGTAGCTGGCACGAATTTGCGCCGCGTCTCCGACACAGACCTCGTGACCCAACTTCTGCAACAGCTGCACGAACCACTGATCATTTCCTACGGTTTCAATGCCCACAATCGCGGGCCAAGCCAGCTTCCGATAGAAGCCTTCGGCTTCTCCGCTCGTGTGCATCAGCTTGTGTTCTTCGGTTGCTCCAGTCTCGGTATCGAGCATGGCGATTTGTTGAAAGCTAGGATGAAAATCACAACCTACTATGATCATCGGACCTCCTCCTCCCGCTGACCCTGGTCTCTAAACCAGACATAGTCTACGGGCTTCACTTGAGCCTTCGCCCTTATCTAATCAGCCTTCGTTGGAGCAGTAGCTCCTGGCCAGGATGGAATGCGCTGCGCTCTTTTCCCCATTTGTAATGCAGCCTTGAAGGGCTTCTTCCGGTTACGGGTTTTGAGAGCGCCGGGTTCGACCGTTGTGCCATCTCATTGTTTGCCAGCAGACCTGGCAGGAAAACATAGAATTCAGTAGCAGCTGGGCTGTAGTTGTGGGAATCGCGGATGCGATTTCCAAGCCTGGCTTCAGCCCGGCGTCATCTGCAGGCCAGGACAGGTGGCTATAGGCTTGGCCTGTGGTGAGCACGGCCCAGGGCCATCCGCGCCAGCTTGTTCGCCAGCGCCACGCCCACGATGTTGTAGTGAGTCCGTGCGGTAAGCTGTGCCAACCATGCGCTCAGGCCGGAAGACTGTTTCTCTCTAAACTGCAGGACGGCGCGTGCGCCCTGCACGAACAGCCGTCGTAAGTAGGAGTTCCTGCGCTTGCTAATTCCGAGCAGTTTTTGCTTGCCTCCGGTTGAGTGCTCGCGCGGAACTCAACCCAGGCTGCGAACTCCCGGCCCTTGCGAAAGGCCGCTCCGTTCCCGATGGCTGCGACGAGCGCCGTCGCGGTAAGCGGTCCGATACCAGGAATCGCATCCAGGCATCGACAGACTTCGCTCTCTTGCGCAGTCTTCTGAACCAGCGCGTCAGCTTCTTCGAGCCGTATCGATAACCACACGTTTTCGGGGAAGTTGTTATGTACTCCCAACCGGGCTAACCATCTACCGATGGGACTCGACGCCGTAGAGATTGTCAAGCGCACTGAAGAACTGTTCGTCATAACCATCGAAGACGACGAAGCTACCGCTGTCGGTACTGTGGAGGACTTCTACAACCTGATCTGTCGGAAGTTGAATGTGACCCCGCTTCAATCCCCCGTCACCTCCGCAAAGCTTCCCACAATTACGCACAAGGAAAAGAAGTTTTTGTTTCTTTCCACGCACACGCCGCTGCCAGCCCCGCCGGAAGTTCTCCCTTGGTCATCACAAGGTGTGTGGGACGCTCTGGTCGCCGTTTTTGTCGATCAACAAGGTTTGAAACGAGAAGAGATTCTCTACAGCGCCCGCATCGTCGAAGACCTTGGCGTCGACTGAAGCCGTCGGTCCCTCCTGCAAAGTCGCGTTTCTATGAGCAGGTCACTGGCGTCAAGTGGTTTTTGTTTTTCCTTCATAGCGTCATTGGTCTTTGCTGTTGTTGGTTATGGTTGTTCCGCGTTGTTGTTCTCCACCGTGTTTTCATTCGCACTTTGAGTGAGCCGTTCGTGGCTCTGTGTCGGGTTGGTGTAAGAAGGAGAAGTCGATGCTGCCAGTTTTCGGACGGCCTTGTGAAGCCCAACGCGACACGCAGTCATCGGGACGCGGGGTTGAGCAACGGTGAGCATGATTTGGATCCTCAGGCAGCTACTGCATAGAACGGGATGTACGGCTCTTGCGTGACCCAGATGCGATGAAGCAGTACTGCCAACTTGCGGCCGACGGCGACAAACGTACCCATATCCCGCAGCACATCCCCTCATTCGAACTGAATAGAAAGTGGTCCGCATGACCTTGGGCAACAAGGGATGCGGGTAACCCTCAGCGTAGGACTCACGGTATATATGCCCGAAGATCCTGCTGATTCTCCAGAACTACTGGAGCAGGCAGATCAGGCCCTCTATTCTGCCAAATCCGATGGGCGCAACCGCGTCGGAGTGTGGAGACGCCTCTCTACCATGCGAACACGCCACTTTAAACCGCTAGAGTCGGTGCGTTTTCGCCAGTTAGATTAGCGAATTGGCGATTTGTCGTCCCCCAGATAAATGTAACGGCAACTTCCGGATTGCCGACCACCTGGAACTCTGAGGAATGCTCTGACATGCGAGTTCGCTGGGTGACAGACCCTGTTCTCGCCAACTGACAATTCGGCACCACTCTCGGGGTGGTTCCTGCACGACAGGGGGAGCACGGAACAATCTCAGTCCGGATCACTGTCAAGGCCCCACTTTGCATAGCAAGAAATCCCGCATCACCCGAACAACAAACGCCTGATCGTCAACGCTTGCATAAGCAAACCGAAGCAATGCCTATATCTCCAATTTTGAGTACCATCTCGCTCATAGCCGGACGCGGTGGTCGTCGCTGTCCGTAACAAGCGACCAACATCTCGTTTAAGGTTTGGCGGGTAGAAAGATCGAAAAGCAAGTTCCGTGCGTGCCTGGATGCACGCTGCTTCGTGTCAGAATCGAGCCGCCAAAACGATCCACAATCCCGCTCGCCACCCAGAGACCTAGCCCAGTCCCATTCTCTCCCTTGGTAGTAAAAAATGGCTCAAAGATGCGACGAACGTTGGTTGCAGAGATGCCAATTCCGTTGTCGGAGATGGTGACCCGCACGCCCGGGATCGCCGAATTCTGCCAGTGAGACGCTTTGCGAGCGCGGACATCAATGGTGCCGCCTGGATCGACGGCCTCCATCGCATTAAGAAGCAGAGTCGAGAAAATCTGGCGAGTCTCGCCGGGATAGGTTCTGATCGTCGTACCGTCTAATCGATACCGTCTCGTTACATGAATCCCCTTAGCTTCGATGCGCTTGTCATAGATGCTCAAGACGCTGTCGATCAACTGTTCAACGTTCACAGGTGTAGGGAAAGCTGATTCTCTGTAAAAGCTTAGAGACTGTTGGGTGAGATGCGTCACACGACGCAACTCGCTCTCCGCCATCGCCGCACATTCCTGACCATGTGCATCCAATCCGGGAGACTGTGCCCATATGCTTACCAGGTTCGCTACAGCCTGCAAAGGATTGTTCATTTCATGAGCCAGCGTGGCCGCCAGACGTCCTGCGGCTGCCAGCTTTTCCGATTTGATCAACGCTGCTTCCGTAAGCTTGCGATCGCTGATGTCGTAAAAGCAATTGATGGCCCCTGTGATTTCTCCATAGCTGTTTTCAAGGCGGCGAATATTTACGACGACGACGACCCGAGAGCCGTCAGGCCGCTCGATGAGCACTTCCTGGTTACGCGCCTCCTGTATCTTGCCCTCCAGTACCTCGGCCATGGGGCACTGCTCGTGGGGCATAAAACTGCCGTCCGGGCGGAATAATTTGTACGATCCGCAAAATTGCTCGTCGGTGTCTCCCACCGCAGGCGTACGACCCCACAACTCCACCGCGCGGCGGTTGAAATTCTGAATCGTGCCGGAGATGTCACAGTAATAAACGGCCACAGGGCCCAGGTTGAAGAGAGTTCGAAAGCGCTCCTCACTTGCGCGCAAGAAGTCAGACGATTTCTCTAACTCTTCGTTTGCGGATTTGACAGCATGGATGTCCTGCAACGCCAGCACTACGCCATCGATCTTGTTGTCCTGCGTCCGGTAGGGCAGGATACTCAATCCGTGCCAACAGCCTTCCAGGTCCCGCACCTCGCGCTCGACCGGCTGCAGGCTGTCCAGGACCTTTGTGATCTGCAATTCGAGGTCGTGAGATGTTATGTCTGACTCTTCGATATTGAGCTTGATATCGGCAAATGGCCGCCCAATGTCGGCGGCGAGCACCTTGAACAGTTTGGTTGCCGCCGGCGTGATACGTCGTATGTAAAGCCGGCGGTCCAGCATGACGACGGGAATTCGCGTACTGTTCAGCAAATTGAGAATATCGTTGCTCAGGTCATGAAGTTCGCTGTTCTTGTTGCGCAACTCCGCATTCAGCGTCCCCAGTTCCTCGTTGGCCGATTGCAGCTCTTCCTTTGAGGTTTCCAGTTCTTCGTTCGTGCTCTGCAACTCCTCATTCGCGGAAAGTATCTCCTCGTTGGCCGACTGAAATTCTTCTTTGAGCGAGTTTTCCGATTCGATAGCGGAACGCAGGGCGTCGCGCGTACTGGCAAGTTCCTGCTTCAGCAGTCTGATTTCCTGATCGCTTGGATTGCGACCTTTGAATTTGGGTTCCGAAGCAGCTTCAACTGCAGGGGCAAGCGGCCGCGTGACATCATCGAACAGGATCAGGAAAAATGTCTATCCCGTGCTCCGTTCTCTGTAGACCGCTTGTTTCCCAGCGGCGTCACTGACAGGTTGAGCATCCGCTTGTACCCGTTCTCGGCGAACGGGATATCCTCTTTCCTGGCAGCGACGCCCTTTTTGTCGCGGCGGTAATCAACGCCCGCAGCTCGATAGCCAGGCCGTTTCGCGCCAGTTTCAACACATTCAGGCTGGGTGTGCCCGGCGGAGGCGCCAGATATGGCGTCGTCCGCCCCCGGAACTGGACCACTTCCATCTCGCGGTTGATCACTACTCCGACCGGAGCGTGTTCCGTCAGCACCACACGGTCTGCCTCGGCCTGCACATCCAGTTCATCCTTGTCCGCGGAGTGGGATTTCAGCGCGTTGCCGGAGACCTTGAGCATGCTCTGCGGGGGTAATAGCTCTGAGCAAAGTCGTAGTGTAGGCGCGATGTGATGGCTTTCTTGGCGTAAATCTTGTGCTTCTTGTCCACCGTTGAGAACAGTTCAGAAAAGCGGAGACGCTTTCTGAACTGCCCAGAACCAGAAACCCGGAGGACTTCAAGGCATAGTGCAGAATGGGAATAATCTTCTTTTGCAGCACGGGCTGAATGTAGATGAGCAGGTTGCGGCAGGCGACGACATTCATCTGCGAAAAAGGCGGATCGTTCGCCAGATTCTGCCGGGCAAAGACGCACATATCTCGTACCGCCTTGTTGACGCGGTATCCCTCTTCCACCTTGATGAAGAAGCGCGCCATGTGCTCCGGCGAGATTTCTTCCACGATGCTTTCCCGGTATATCCCGGCACGCGCCTTTTGAATTCCCTTCTCGTTCAGGTCGGTTCCGAAGATCTGCACCTTAAAACTGGAGGCTCGGTCGCCCAGGAACTCCAACAGGGTCATGGCCAGCGAGTAGGTCTCCTCGCCCGTCGAGCAGCCCGGCGCCCACATTCTGATGGTGCCTTTGTTGCCCTTATCCTTCACGATGGCAGGATAGACCTGCGTCTTCAGGGTCTCGAAAGCCTCGAAGTCGCGGAAGAAGCTGGTCACAGGAATCAGAACATCGTCAAATAATTTCTCTCCTTCGTCGGGATGCTCCTTCAAGTGACTCGCATATTCACGCAACGAATCTACTTTGAGGAGCAGCATACGGCGCAATGCCCGGCGGTGAATCGTGTTCGGTTTGTATTGGCTGAAATCGACGCCGCTGGACCTGCGAAGTTGAGCAAGGACGGCACTGAAATCTCTTGCATGGGAGGAGGGAGAATCGGGGCTGGCCAGTCCTAGGTCTTGTCGCTCCGCACCGGACTCGGCACCCGGCTTCTCCGCGCTCGAATCCTCTTCCTGTGGTTTTTCCAGGTGGCGGGGTGACAATTGAAAAACGCCGCCGGCTAAGGCCATCAGTGTGTTGGGAGGAATCACGTAGACACGGTTGGGCTGGATGGTGACGCCGGACCTAACCTCTTCGACGGGCATCTTGTTGCTTTGGCGATAATCTCCGTCAACATGCTTTCGTGGCTCGGGTCCAGATGCTGGATCAGCACGAACGGCATCCCCGTATCGGACGGCAGAGCATGGAAGAATTCTTTATAAGCTTCAAGGCCGCCAGCGGACGCTCCAATGGCGACTATGGGAAAAGAACCTTTCCCCACTGCGGCATCTTTCGCTTGGGATGTTTTTTTAAAGAGGATGCGGATTTAGAAGGGCCGGACTTCATCTTCGCTTGCTCCTGCTTCGTTCGATGCGACTTGCAGCACGCGAAGTTGTGAATCCCAACGCCGGGAGAAATCGGTGGCACCCAGAGCATCGTACAGAGCGGCTAAAAACAGCAAATCACGGGGCTCCTCTGCCAGCTCGAACGAATCTCTTAGCCTTGGGGCATCACTACCATCTGCTCCAAACAGGGTCCGGACCGTCGAATTACGGTAAATCGCCAACTCACTCACCGAACAGTGCGGACACAAGACTTTCCAGATTCTCTGGGTTCTGGGCGGATTAGAGGCTATCCGGAATAATCCCGTAGTTCCTGCAAAGTCGGGTGGATTCGATAGTCATCCTCGGAGCAAGTCCATCAGAGCTCAAAAAGCCCACTGCCCAATTATCCATGGCCAGGAATTGGCAACATCAATGGAACCGCCGTCCCAGCACGTGCGTACACCGATGCAGCCCCGGGAATCCCAGGGAAATACACGACGATGCGTAAGGAGGGGGAGCATGAACGCCGAAATACGACTCGCTTTACGACAGTTGAGAAAAGCGCCTGGATTCGCCCTGACCGCCGTGCTCACACTGGCACTTGCCATTGGCGCCAATGCTATCGTGTTCAGCGTACTCGATGCGTTGATCCTGCGACCGCTCAACGTGCCTCACCCTGAGACGCTGTTTATGCTGGAACGCGCTTACGGGTCAGACACAACTCCATCGGAGTCGTATCCGGATTACCGCGACCTGCGTGACAGGAACCGCAGCTTCGACTCGCTGGTGCTATACAACATCATGGGCGGCGTGGGGCTCGATACCGGCAACGGAAATCCCTCCGTAGTCTGGCCTTATACCGTAAGCGGAAATTACTTCGATGCCCTGGGCATTCAGCCCTATCTTGGCCGATTTATCCATGCTTCCGAAGAACATGGGCCGAACAGCGTGCCCGAGATTGTTCTGAGCTATGCGCTCTGGCACAGCAGCTTTAACGGGGATCCTGCCGCAGTGGGCCGCACTGTGCAGATCAACAAGCATCCCTTCACCATCGTCGGCGTCGCTCCGCGTGACTTCCGCGGCACCGAACTCTTCTTCGCGCCCGATCTCTGGGCTCCCATTGTCGATTCGCCGCAAATTACTGATTGGTTTTCGCTCGAGGAGCGTGGCAACCATAGCTCCTGGGCGATCGGACACCTCAAGCCTGGAGTAACACCAGGGGCAGCTACTTCGGACTTGAACACCATTGCAAATTCGCTGGCGAAAACTTATCCCAAATCCGATGATGGCCTGAAATTCTCCTTGTCCCGCCCCGGACTCGCCGGAAATACCCTCGGTCGACCCACGCGCGCTTTTATGTTCGGGCTCATGCTCCTTGCAGGTCTTATCCTGCTTGCCGCATGCGCCAATCTTGGTAGCCTGTTCGCCGCGCGGGCGGCGGATCGCTCACGCGAAATCGCAGTCCGCATGGCTCTGGGATCGCGTCGCCAGCTCATCTTCCGCCAGCTCATCACTGAAGGCGTTTTGGTCTCTCTGGCCGGGGGTATTTGTGGCATGGCGGGAGCCGCGGTCATCCTGCGCGCCCTCAGCACATGGCGACCGATTCCGAATATTCCGATCAATGTGCCAGTCAATGCGGACGTGAACACCTACGCTCTGGCCTTCCTGCTGGCTGTCTTCAGTGGCTTGTTCTTTGGCTTGGTCCCTGTCCGCCAGATTCTCCGCTCCGATCCCTGGCAGATCATCCGTACGGGGTCCACAAGTGTTGGCGGCTCACGTCGCTTTACACTGCGCGACGTTCTGCTAGGTTTGCAGATCGCCATTTGCGCGGTCTTAGTCACCGCTTCGCTCGTCGCCGTGCGCGGCTTGGCTCGTTCGCTGCAAAGCAACTACGGTATTCAGCCTAAAAACGTGATGCTCGCACAGACCGACCTGAAGATGGCTGGATATGATGCCGACAAGCGTGTACAGATGCAGAAGCGCATGCTCGATGCTGCCGCAGCAATCCCGGGCGTCACGGCCGTGGGATATGCCGATCGCCTTCCACTCAGCATTGGCGGAGGAGATTCCGACGTATACGCCGACACCACCACCGATTTTCGCCCGACAAACGCTGTAGCCGATGCCCAGAACTTCAGTGTTTCGCCTGACTATTTCCGGGCCGCCGGAACAGCTCTCCTCGTCGGGAGAGCCTTTACCATGCACGACGAAGACAAGGCTCCCACTGTGGCCGTCGTAAATCGCGAATTTGCCCGCAAGGTCTTCGGTTCCGTGGACAAGGCGGTAGGTGGCCACTTCAAGTTTTGGGGCGACAAGCGAGCGGAAGTGGTAGGCGTGGTGGAAGACGGCAAATATCAAACCTTGACCGAAGATCCCAAGCCGGCCATGTTCTTTTCCTTCCTCCAGCACTCTGCGAGCGACACCTGGCTCGTGGTTCGCTCGGAGCGCGACCCGCAAGAGATCGCCGCAGCATTGCAACGCTCGATGCGCAGCCTCGATCCAGCGCTGCCGCTCGAAATCAGAACCTGGAACAGCGAGTTGGATTCCGCCCTCTTCGCCGCTCGCGTCGCCACCGTTTCTCTCGGCGTGCTTGGATTGCTGGGTGCGATGCTTGCCATCACCGGCATCTTCGGAATGGCTGCCTATACCGTCAGCAAACGCCTTCGCGAACTCGGTATCCGCATAGCCCTCGGAGCTGGTCAACACGAACTACTCGGTGCAGCGCTCGGACGTACTTTCCGGCTGCTCGCCATTGGATCGATAGCCGGCTTGATTCTCGGCGTACTGGCAACCGGTGTCCTGTCGTCTATCGTGTATCAGGCCACGCCAAAAGACCCGGTCATCCTCGGCGGCGTCATTCTCACCATGCTTTGCGTCGGTCTCGTAGCCGCCTTGGTTCCCGCCCGGCGTGCGCTCGCTGTCGACCCGATGATCCTGTTGCGCGAAGAATGAGTTGGAGCAAAACAACTCACAGTCGACAAGTGATTACTTGCCGATGCACACATCGACACCATGATGAGTCCGCAGAAGTCGGCCAGTGTTTACAACTCCAGCCCAAATGGACGCCAAACCCGGCTTCTCGGACAATGCCCGGCACTCGTTTCCGGCAACTTTCTTCTTTGCGGACCACCGAGATGATTCACGAGCCATCAGCCATACATCCTGGGGGCGCAGGTAGGTGCGGAACGGATGGGTGGCTCTGGTGAAGGTTACGGGTATTGAGTGCCCCTCTTTCCAGACTCCTTCGAACTTGGATCCCTCATCGTTCAGCTTGCCTGAATAACTGAGCCGCAGGGAGTCCACAGAGAAGTTGAGCGTCCCGTGGCGGAAAGTCACGTTGGGAAGAAAGGCTGCGTTGATGCTGCTCTCAGGGATATCCAGGGTAGCTTTGAGAGTGTCGCAGTTTGTTGCGTTGATGTGGAGGTACACAGCCTTCTGTTTGCCACCCTCGTCGATTGATCCGACCCAATCTCCTCCGATGGGAACAGGGCGCTCGAGTTCAGCGGAGTCGGCGAGTCGCTTTAGCGTGAGGTTGTGGTCCTTTCCTTCGCTCCAGACGCCTTTGAGTTCTTTTCCGTCTTTGCTGAGGTCGCCTACGTAGGTTGCGCTGACCTGAGAGATCTCTAACCTAAGGGTTGACCCTGTGAAGCTCGCGGTTGTCACTGGAATGCCTGAAGCATCCTGATCGAGGCTGTCAAGCAGTGCGTCGTACCTTCCGTTTGTAGCTTGGTGGATGTGGAAGACCAGATGGAGGTCTTTTCCGTTCACCTTCATCGAGCCCTGCCAGTTCCCCACGACCGTGGTTTGTGCCAAGGCGGCAAAGGGAGCGGAGCAGAGGGTTGTGGCAAACAAGAGGGCGCGAAGTCTTGGGAGCATTCGAAGTCCTGAGTACAAGGAATTAGAGGAGTACAAGCAATGCTCCCGCAACGTCGGGTTTCCGGCAAGTGCGGGACTGGCGACTGCGGTGGCAACAAGTCCCCACTAACACCTCGTTTTCGAATGAATATCCCTAGCGACTGCCGGTACTTCGCTACAGGTAATTGATCAGCTCTTCAATCACAGACAGTAGAGATTGCATACGCGCGGAATTCTCTATACGTGAAGCTACGGCAGGAACATAAGCTGCAGCTTCAGGGTTGGAATGGCGAGCTGACGGTTGCGTCATCCACGATTGCGAAGCGGCCATCGGGCAGTCTGGTGAGAGTCGGGGCATAGCTACCAAGGAGCTGGCGCCTCCACCACACGCCCTGCGAACGTCTCTCTTCCAGACTCGAGAACCAGTACTGCCAGAGAACAGCACGAACCAGACGTGGCGGAGCATCAGGGAAGGGATTCCCGGAGAACAGCCCCAGCACGGAGCGATCATTAACGAGGAGAGACTCTTCCGTCTGCGGAACGATCGCATTCTGCTGCCAGGAACCGAGAGAGGCAAACCAGAGGTTCCAGTCGAAGCGTGGCTGATAGGGAGCGTAGATGCGCGGGCGTTCTCTTACGTCCTGCGGCTTATAGCGGAAGGGATATGCGTCCCAATGCTGGCCGTCGTTGGAACCTTGAAACTCAATCTCATAACGATGCGGCGTCATGACGGCAAACAGGCCATACTGATTTGCGATACGAAACGGTTCGAGCCACACCACAGGCTTTGCAGGAAAAGGAACATCCAGCCGGAACATCCGTACAAAGGGAAAGACGGTCGCGTAAAAGATCCATGCGAAGACAGCAGCGAGCAAACCCGATCGAATGGCAGTGAGCGAATCCACTTCTGTCACTGGTGTCAATGAATTTGCTTTTCTATCTGGACCAGGCGGTTCATCGAGTTTCGCATTGCCCGTATGATGAGCCTCCACATCCAGGCTGTCTCTCCAGCGCAACGGGATGAAGCGCCGTAGAAACGCATCATCGAGTAACAGGATTGCGAGTATTAGGACAAGATAGTTGAGAAAAGCGTAGTTCGCGGTGGCGATCACGACGACTTGCCACATCGTGACGATAAAGAAGCACGCGGTCTTCCAATGGCCCGGAAGAAAAGCCATCCAGACCAGAATGAGTTCCATCACCAGCGTCGCGGCGGCGGTTGCAGTATGAAACCAGTGCGGAAGATGCTGCAGGTACCACCCGATCCAGGTGGGCAGTGGGCCATTCTGGTAATACTCGTACAACGCTGTCAGGTTTCGCCATGTCGGATCCCCGCTCTCCAGTTTGACTACTCCTGACTGGAAGTAAATCCGGAACCACTCCCAGAGCAGCAGAAACATGGCGGCTCGCACAGGCGGCTGATCTTTTCCCAGGCCGGGATAGCGGCCTGATGGCGCAAGGAACAGCGAGAGGAAACCTGCCTCCAGCAACATACCGTCCGACTGGTACCCAGAGAAATCCTGCGCCGCACTTACAAAAGAGAGAAAGCACAAGAAGCAGACGACCAGCATGGTGCGTGGCCACAGATTCGCAACAAGAACAATAGAAGCGATAAGACCGATCCAGCACAGTGCCATCAACAGGCGGTCGCTACTGGAGAACCACAGCAGGGTAGGGGCGTACCAGAAGCGCAGCACGCCTAAAGGCCGCACGGTCTGCAGGTACTCCGCTGCCGGGAGAATGCCTTGCGATCCAATCAGGCCGCGAACTTGAAAGAGAAGCGCGAAGAATGCCGAAAGGTAAATCAGGCCGAGCCCACGCAGGAAAAGCCAGCGCGCGACGAAGTGATTTGTTGAACCGTATGCCGGTTCAAAGAGATAACGAAATGTGGTCTTGAGACTCTTCATCGGCTAGCTTTCATCAGTTCATTTGGGTGCTTTCGATGTCAGTTGTACCGGCTCATATGTAACAACGCTTCAGTTCGGAATGGACATTTCCGCATCTGATTAGGTCAGTGCCTGTGATCCACGAATCCCAAAGCATCTGACTGTTGTTTTCTAGCGTTCTATGACAACGGCTACCATCATCGGCTCCGGTCCCAATGGCCTTTCGGCGGCCATTGTGCTCGCCTCTGCGGGGGTTTCGACCACGGTCATCGAACGCAACCCGCAGATTGGTGGCGCATGTTCGACTGCGGAGATCACGCTGCCGGGGTATCGGCATGATCTTGGCTCCTCGGTCTATCCGATAGGTATCGCGAGCCCTTTCTTCCGGTCGCTGCCCATCGATATACCCTGGATCCAGCCGTCCGCGCCCTGCGCTCATCCACTCGATGATGGTACAGCTGTCTTGCTCGAACGTTCGATCGAGGACACTGTAGCGAACCTCGAATCCTCCGACCGCAGCAACTATCGCTCGCTCCTCAAGCCGCTCGTAGACCGTTTCCCCGAGCTTGTGCCGGAACTTCTTGGACCAATTCAACACGTTCCGCAGCATCCGCTTCTGCTCGCTCGCTTTGGCCTGTCCGCATTATTGCCGGCAGCATCGCTGGCACGTTCGCGGTTCTCCGGGGTTCGAGCACGCGCGTTGTTCGCAGGACTGGCCGCCCATTCGGTTCTGTCGCTGGAGTCTCCTGGTTCCGCCGCAACCGGCCTTGTCCTTATGGCGGCGGGACACTTCAGCGGCTGGCCCATCATCCGGGCGGGCGCTCAGACGCTGACGGATGCTCTCGCTCGCCACCTGGAGTCGCTGGGTGGCTGCATTGAGACCAGCGGCGAGGTGACACAGCTTCCTGACACGGACCTTATCCTTGCAGACGTGACTCCGCGTCAGCTTCTCCGAATCGCCGGCTCCGCGCTACCATCAACATACCGTCGCCAGCTCGAGAGATTTCAATATGGAGCTGGCACGTTCAAGATCGACTATGCTCTCAATTCTCCCATTCCCTGGAAGGCGAAGGAGTGCTCGCGTGCAGCCACCGTCCACCTTGGAGGAACGTTGGAAGAGATCATCGCCTCCGAGCGTCAGTTCACCTCCGACGCTCCATTTATCCTGCTCGTCCAGCCATCGTTGTTTGATTCATCCCGTGCTCCGGCGGGTCACCATACCGCATGGGCGTATTGCCACGTCCCTAACGGCAGTGGTCGAGATCGTGAGGCTGTGATCGAAGCGCAGATAGAACGCTTCGCCCCCGGCTTCCGGGATTGTATTGTCACGCGTTCCCTCTCCCTCCGGCCGCACTCGAGCGGTGGAATCGGAATCTGATCGGGGGCGATCTCTCCGGCGGCGCCATGAACCTCCGCCAGCTACTCTTCCGTCCCACTGCCTCGCTTTATCGGACGCCGGTAAAAGGGCTCTATCTTTGCGGTGCTTCGACGCCTCCCGGAGGCGGAGTCCATGGCATGTCCGGCTTTCACGCAGCTCAGGTTGCCATGCGACACGGCTGACCTGCCGGGTGATTTGGACGGCGACGGTCGCCGCCACGATGCTGCCTTCGTTCCGGATGAGGTGTACGTGGTCACCACCGGGATCAGGACGCGTCAAACGAGCGGAAACCCCGAGGCCCCCGGGGTCTCCTCACCGCACATCGCATCAGTTAATGCTCTGGCAGGTCTCTGGTTGTGGCACATCGATCCGGCGGTTCATTTTCAGCGGATCATGCGGAACGAGTTGGACAGCAACGTTCGCTGCCGGTTCGGTTGAACTTTCGTTACGTATGATGTGCTCTTCGCCCTCGCCGGGATCTACGAACGTGTCCCCTGCGTGATAAACGTGCGGCTCGCAGTCCGCATGGTACTCCGTCAAAGTTCCAGCGGTGACAATGATGAGGCTATGACCCGGGTGCGTGTGCCAGCCAGTGCTTGCGACAACACCCATCGTGACTGGCGCCCAGGTATTGCTCTGTATATATAGGTCCGACGCCCCCTTCGTCTTCTGCAACGATAGCCACGCGTTACCCTCGAATCCGGCGGGAAGCGATTTCTTTCTGGCGTGGTTGAAGACTTCAAATTCCTGTAACGTGCCGAAGTAGAGCGTCGTGCCCTTGAACCCTGTAGTGGCAGTTGTGGCCCAGACCTTTCTTGCGTAATGGTGGGCCGCCACCAGGATCGCGGCAGAAAACAACAACACCAACCAAATCTGTCTTCGTCTCATGTCGATCTCCTCTTCTCTCTGGCGTCGCCGGATGGAGACGCATGCGGACACAATGGGACACGTTGGCAGGTACCTTCAAGCGGTAAGGCGCAGAAGTGCAGCCATTCCTTGATTTGCCATCGAATGCAGTCTTTTGCTGTGTCTTTACAGGCAGGGAGGCTACAATTTGGGTCGTCACAAACGCGGGCCACCAGGAGAGCGTGATGGGTGAACCGACCGTTGGCGCACCGCCATCCGATAGACCGCTTGAAGACCGGCTGGATTCGTGGAAGGAGATCGCGGCCTACCTCAAACGCGATGTGACGACGGTCCAGCGCTGGGAGAGGCGGGAGGGGATGCCTGTCCACCGACACCAGCATGAAAGGATGGGCTCGGTCTACGCGTCTCGGGCGGACCTGAATGAGTGGATGCGCAGCCGGAATCTTCGAGTAGGGCAGGAGAATGGGAACAATGCCCTATCGCCCGATCCTCTAGCACAACGTCCGCGGTCGGCGATATCGACCTTTCTTACCAGATGGACTTTCGTCTTGCCGTTGGCAGCGGTGGGATGCGCGCTGGCGATTGGCGCAAGCTTCTGGTTTCAGCGGACGGAGCACTTCTGGCGAAACCCGATCGCCGACGCGCGGTTTCAGACAGTCACGGACTTCGGTGGAATGGAGCAGGCCGCTGCACTGTCACGCGACGGTCATTTCGTGGCGTTTCTCTCCGACCGCGACGGGCCGATGGACGTCTGGGTCACGCAGGTCGGTTCCGGACAGTTCCACAACCTTACCCGCGGGAGCGCGCCGGGACTCGTCAATCCATCGGTCCGGAACCTGGGGTTCTCGCCCGATGGCTCTTTGGTCACGTTTTGGGATCGTAGGCAGGACGGTTCGAGTGGCGGCAACATCGGCATCTGGGCGGTGCCAACTCTGGGCGGACAACCGAGGCCATACCTGGAAGGCGTGGGCGAGTTCGACTGGTCGCGCGAGGGCACCCGGCTCGTATATCACACACCGGGCCCCGGAGACCCGCTGTTCGTGTCAGATGGCGGCGTACGATCAGAGAATCGTCCCATCTTTACTGCGCCTGCCGGTGAGCACAGTCACTTTCCACTGTGGTCCCCCGACACTGCGTTCATCTACTTCTCCCAGGGCGGGCTCCCAGACAAACTGGACATCTGGCGCATCAGGCCAACCGGTGGAACTCCTGAACGGATCACGTCGCACATGGGGCGCGTGATTTATCCGGTGTTATTGGATAGGCGTACCCTGATGTACCTCGCCAGCGATCCCGATGGTTCGGGACCGTGGCTTTATGGCATGGACGTCGAGCGCCGCATTCCCCACCGGCTGACCTCTGGACTTGACCCGTACACGTCACTAGCGGCCAGCGCTGATGGTCGCCGTCTGGTTGTTACGCGCGCAACTCCTAATAGAACACTCTGGCGCTTGCGAATCGGTGACTCACCTACAGCGGGATTGGAGGCTGCTCCGATCCCTCTGACGACCACCATGGGATTCTCCCCACGTTTGGGTCCCAATTATCTTCTGTATGTCTCGGCGACCGGCAGAGGCGAGAGCATCTGGAAGCTCGCCAACGGGACCACCACAGAGTTGTGGCGCGGCGAGGGAGCGCGGGTCTTTGGCGGCCCGGCAATCTCTCCTGATGGACGATATGTCGCATTCTCGATCCGGCAACACGGGCAAACTTTTCTGTACGTGATGCTGGCGGACGGCACCAACGCACGGATCGTGGCGGATTCGCTCGATCTGCAGGGCGCTCCGGCATGGGCACCCGACGGCCAGTCAATCACCTCGGCGGCCGACGATCACGGTGTCCCACACCTCTTCCGCGTGCCGGTCAACGGTCGCTCCCCCACTTCTTTTGTCCAGGAGTACTCGGTCGATCCCGTGTGGGCGCCCGATGGCCGCTTCGTTGTCTATTTGGGCCCCGACATCGGCACCACATTTTCTGTGAAAGCCGTCACGCCCGAGGTCACACCGCATTCTCTGCCGGCCCTGACCCTGACTCGGGGGCTCGACACCTTGTCTTCCTGCCCGGAGGACGGGCACTGGTGCTCCTGCGAGGAGAGATTGAACATAAGGATCTCTGGCTCATCGACCTGGAGACGGGCGCCGAGCGGCAGTTGACGAACCTCCTTCCCGAATTCGACATTCGCGACTTCGACATCTCCCCCGACGGTCGTGAAGTTGTCCTCGAACGAATGCAGGAGCGCTCGAATGTGGTACTGCTGGATCTTCCCCGACCATAATCTGCCAGGATCCCAAGCAGTCGCCGCGCTCTGAATAGCAGGCCGTTTACCGAGGCTTTAGAGCCGATGCACAGGTCTCGATCGGCCTGATGGCGCCTACGCGGCATTGCGTGCGCAGCTACCGGGCAATCTAATTCCGACTGGACAAATCTTCGTGCGGTCGTAGGTATCTACATCTCCTGGACGCCCTGGGTGACGCAGAACTCCAGTGCGCTGCGCTGTCCCTGCGGCTGGGGTCTGCAGGGTCGAAATGACATCAATCAGAACTAGAACGAAAGACGGCGCAATTTAGCCGCTCCATTGGACTGTTCTCGAATGACGGGCAACCCGGAAGTTACGCAGTTGTGCCTGTGAAGTCAGCGTTTGCGGCAGGTTCAAGGTCGAAGTTTCTCATAACCCCGGCGGTCTCAACCGGTCGGTGCAACACCATCTGATATGAATTCATTTTCTAAAGGTGGTGTTTATGGCACAAGGAAAACGGAACAGGCTTTCCACTGAGCAGCGGACGGAGATGTGGCGCCGCTGGAAGTCGGGCGAGTCGTTGCATGAGATTGGGCGTGCCTTCGGTAAGGGGCATGGTTCTATTCGGTTCCTGTTGACGCAGCGCGGAGGTATAGTTGCTGCTGCTCGTCGGCGTTCACCGCGAACGCTGACGCTGGCCGAGCGGGAAGACATCTCACGTGGAATTGCATCCGGTTCGTCGATTCGGGAGATAGCCAGCGGGTTGCAACGGCCTGTGTCGACAGTGAGCCGGGAGGTGTCGCGTCATGGCGGGCGGCCACTCTATCGAGCCAGTGAAGCCGATCGTCAGGCCTGGGAGTCGGCTCTGCGACCCAAGGTGTGCCTTCTTGCCATCGAAGAGAAGTTGCGGACGATCGTGGCCAGTAAACTGATCCTGGACTGGTCGCCGGAACAGATTTCGAAATGGCTGAAGGTCCACTATTCCAGCAACGAGAGCATGCGTGTGTCCCACGAAACCATCTACCGCAGCTTATTCATCCAGGCCCGCGGAGTGCTGAAAAAGAGCTGGTTGAGCACCTCAGGTCCAAGCGGCTTATACGTCGCTCACGGCACTCGCGCGCTGCGGGACAGTCTCGAGGTCAGATCGTCGATGCCATCTCTATTAGCGAAAGACCTGCCGAGGTTGAAGACCGCGCTATTCCCGGTCATTGGGAGGGCGATCTGCTCGCAGGCAGCAAAAACAGTCATATCGCAACCCTGGTGGAACGACATTCGTGTTTCACCATGCTGGTCAAAGTGCCCAGCAAAGACACAACGACGGTCGTCGCCGCGCTGAGCAAGCACGTGCTCAAACTGCCCTCCACCCTGCGGCGCTCCTTGACCTGGGACCGAGGCCACGAGATGGCCAAACACAAGAGCTTCACGGTGGACACGAATGTAAAGGTCTACTTCTGTGATCCGCAGAGCCCTTGGCAGCGCGGCACCAATGAAAATACCAACGGCCTATTAAGACAGTACTTCCCCAAGAAGACCGACTTGTCCGTCCACTCTCAAGCCGATCTCAACAAGGTAGCTCTGCGCCTCAATCAACGCCCGCGACAAACTTTGGGCTTTGAAACTCCGGCGAGTAAACTGCAAGCCAGGGTTGCATCGACCGGTTGAGCCCGCCCACGTCATCGGAAAGTTCGGGGCCGACAGGTTGAAGTTGCCGAAAACCCGTCCTGAGCCACCTGTCCGAGATGCCGACTTGTCGCCAAAGTGACTTAGATACAAGTTTAACATATTGAGAAACTGATCGAGCCATCTCGCACCGGGAACCACCCACGAATGGTGACTTGATCATTCTTTTCAATCCATCCCGTCGGCAACGACGAAGCCTTCCATCGTGATGCGCATTTAGGTTCCTCTACTAGCGATATACTTTTTCCGTTCGACCGCGTTCATCGGTCTCCTATTCCATCCGTAGGAGGTACCACCATGTCAGTCCCACCCCCGCCGGCGGCCTGGGCAGCAACTCGAACTACATCCTCACCAGCCAGTGCAACAACATCACCGGCCTCAGCGTCACCATCAACGTCACCCAGGACATCGTGCATCAGGACTCCTCCGGTATCTGGTACCACGGCTTCGGATTCCAGCTCAACTGCAACTCCGCCCCCGACTTCTTCAACGCCTGGCAGCAGTTCATCTTCATCGTCCTCGGCACCCCCATCGGCGATCCCCAGATCAACCTCGCGCTTGCCGACTACACCGCCTCCACAGACTCCATCTACGTGGACTACTTCGGCGTCCTCGTCTTACCCAACCTCGTCCTCTCCGCCGGCTACCAGCTCCAGATGCAGCTCAAAAACGACGTCAACGACAATATTGTCGGCATCACCTGGATCATCACCGATCTCGGTTTCCTTCCCGCTCCCAACACGCCCATCACCGGATACTGGTCCCCCAGCCCCAACCCCAACACCCCCGCTTTGACCCAGCAGCACATCAGCTACATTGGCATTGACGCACATATTCACGAGCGCCTCCACGACCCCTCCTACAACTGGGTCGACAACGACCTCACCCTGCTCTCCGGCAACGGCATCGCCCCCGCCGCCGACAGCGCACTCGATGCCTACTTCGGTCCCGACAACGGCGAGCACGTCAACTTCATAGGCACCGACGGCCAGGTCCGCGAGCTCTACCTCGCCTTTCGCGGCCAATGGGTCAACAACGACCTCACCGATCTCTCCAGTGGCACCCTGCCCCTGCCCAACACCCCGCTCGACGGCTACGTGGACCAGGACGGCGGCCAGCACGTCAACTTCATCGGTACCGACAACCACGTCCACGAGCTCTTCCTCGCCCCGCACAGCCACTGGATCGATAACGACCTCATCCATAAGTCCGGCGACGGCATCGGCCCCCGCCCCAACAGCCCTCTCGACGGCTACCTCGACGCCGACAATGGCCAGCACGTCAATTTCATAGGCACCGACAGCCACGTCCGCGAGCTCTACATCGCCCCCCACGGCCACTGGGTCAACAACGACCTCATCCACCTCTCCGGCGACGGCATCGGCCCATCCCGCACCAGCTCCCTCTGCGGCTATCTCGGCCCCGACGGCGGCCAGCACGTCAACTTCATCGGGACTGACGGACAGGTCCACGAGCTCTACATCACTCCCCACGGCCACTGGGTCAACAACAACCTCAACCAGCTCTCCGGCAACGGCATCCGGCCCGCGCCCAACAGCCCGCTCTCCGGCTACTGGGGCGACAACAACTCCCAACACGTAAACTTCATTGGGACCGACGGCCACGTCCGCGAGCTTTACATCCACCCCAACGCCCAGTGGGTCAACAACGATCTCAACCTGCTCTCCGGCAACAGCACGGTCCCCGCCGCCGACAGCGCGCTCCACTCCTACGCTCAACCCGACGGCGAGCAGCACGTCAACTTCATCAGCGCCGGCGACGCTCACCTGCACGAGCTCTACATCCGCCCCAGCCACCAGTGGGTCAACAATGACCTCAACGACCTCCAGCTGGTCAACTACACCGTCCAACCCCTGCCTCTCAACACCGGCCAGTTCGCCCCCATCAACGCCTTCCAGGTCAACCTCGTCGGCCCCATCAACTCCGACGGCGCCGTCCTCTCCGCCGGCGCCGGAACCATCACCTACTCCGCCCGCACCCCACTCACCGTCCAGAACTCCATCCCTTCCTGCACCGCCAGCCAGTTCGGCACCGCCGAAACCGCCAACAGCTTCTACGGTTCCCTCGACGCCGGTCCCAGCGACCTCATCACTCAGACCTTCTCCACCAGCAGCTCTCAACCCATAATCCATTTTCACGGCCCAGTGCCCACCAAAGGCCTTCAGCTTCCCCTCGAACTCAATAAACCACTGAAGCCCATCCGTCGCTAACCCCGATGTCTGTCCGACGGACTTTCCCACCGGCGCCACAATCCAGGAAATTTCAAAGCCGCTGAAAACGTTCCCGGGCCGCTGTGGCGTCCTAAATAGTACGAAATAGCGTTTAATCTGACTGGCTTAGGGGCCGCGTGACGGATGTTCCGTGGGCGTGATTCGAAGGACGACTACTTCGCTGGACAATCCTTTCGCCCGGTGTCTGCGACGCTTGCGATCAACCACTTTCCGTCCTTGCGGACGATGTTGAATAGATCGGTTCCGCAGTGATCTACCTTGCCGTCTACCACGAATTCAAATGGAGCCCAGACGACTGCGAGGTCGTTGTCGATTCGGATGAGTGGGTCGTGGATTCGCTCCTCGATGTGGGTCTTTCCCGGTCTTCCTACCCGGTCTGCGAAGGCTTCGAAGGTCATCTGGGTTGGGTTGCCATCGCGCATGAGAACCATGGTGCCGCCGGGCAGAAGAGGTTCCTTGATCGCGGCGGCGTCGCGTTTTGCCATGCCGTCAAACATCGCCTGGACGGGAACAAGGACGGCCTGTTCTTCCGGTGTTGCGGCGTGGAGTGCGGGGGGCAGAGAGCCGATGACCGTTGTTCCGGCGACAAGCAGGAGCAGGCGCAGTGAGTGAGAAGTGTTCATGGGGTCCATTTTAGCGGTAGTGATTTAGCCGGGGGCTGGGTGGAGTCTTATGCGGCAATATCTCTTTGTCCTGCCGGACGGGCCCACTGCGCGTGGGGCGGGCGTTCGCACGCCTTTTAACTTGTCTGGGTGAGTGGAAAGCGACGGCCCTCCCGTTGGTCGGGATGTGGGTTGCTGGTTGGACGTAAGATGATTGCACGTTGGGCTTGCAATTCGCTTCAAGGGGGATGGGCTATGGGACAGGTTGAGGTTTCGGCGAGGTTGGGGTTGAGTGAGCTGGCTCCGCGACTGGTGCAGTCGGAGATTCGCGCGATGAGCGTGGCGTGCGATGCGATGGGTGGAGTGAACCTGGCGCAGGGAGTGTGCGACACCGACGTCCCGGAGGTGGTGGCCGAGGGGGCGGTTCGCGCGATTCGCGATGGGTTGAACATCTATACGCGGCTGGATGGGATTCCACGGCTTCGGCAAGCCATCGCCGAGAAAGTCGCGCGGACGCTGGGGATTGTGGTCGACCCGGATCGCGAGGTGCTGGTGACCAGTGGGGTGACGGGGGCGTTTCAGGCGGCGGCGATGGCGTTGCTGAATCCGGGCGATGAGGTGCTGGTGTTTGAGCCGTTCTATGGGTATCACGTGAATACGCTGAGTTCGCTGCGGGTGTCGGCGGTGGCGGTGGCGTTGACTGCGCCGGACTGGGGGCTCGATCTGAAGGCTGTGCGGGCCGCGATCACACCGAAGACGCGCGGCATGGTGATCAATACGCCTTCGAATCCGGCGGGGAAGGTCTTTACGCGCTTCGAACTGGAAGGGCTGGCGAGGATCGCGGAGGAGTTCGATCTGTTCGTGTTTACGGATGAGATCTATGAGCACTTTGTTTATGGCGGCGCGACGCATCTGAGTCCGGCGTCGATTCCTGGGATGCGGGAGCGGACGATCCTGATGTCGGGGTTTTCGAAGACGTTTTCGGTGACGGGGTGGAGGGTGGGGTATCTGATTGCCGATGCAAGATGGCTGGGGTCGATTGGGTACTTTCACGATCTGACGTATGTGTGTGCGCCTGCTCCGATGCAGCAGGGGGTGGCGGATGGAGTGGAGCAGCTGGGGGAGGATTTTTATAGCGGATTGGCGATGGAGCATGAGGTCAAGCGGACGATGATTGTGGAGGCGCTACGCGAGGCTCACATGACGCCGCATGTGCCGGACGGGGCCTACTACGTGCTGGCTTCGGCGGCCGCGTTGCCGGGGGCTTCGGCGGCGGAGAAGGCGCGGGCGTTGCTGGCGAAGACGGGAGTGGCTTCGGTGGCGGGGTCGGCGTTCTTCAGGCCGGGGAAGGGTCAGGATCTGCTGCGGTTCTGTTTTGCGAAGAAGGATAAGGATCTGGCGGAGGCTTGCCGGAGGCTGCGCGAGTTGCGCTAGGGAGCGGCTTGTTCGCGGGTCTACTAAGATGAAGAGGTATGCCGGCATTTTCTGAAGTGACGCGGATTGAAGCTGCGATCAAGAATAAGAGCTCGAAGGAGCTGGAGTGGTCGCTTTGGTACTGCCAGATGCGGCAGGCGGTCCCGAGTGCGCGGCCAGCGGATTTGAAGTACTGGCGAGGGATCGAGGCGTTGGTGAAGGAGACGATGGCTCCACCGGCGGCGGCGAAGGCTTTTCCGGTAAAGAAGAAGAAAGCGGGACGTGGGTTAGGAATGGGGCCTGTTGCAGGGGGAGATGAGTCCTAGTGCTTCTCTGTTAGAAGCTGATGTCCTGCCGGACGGGCCTCCTGCGCGGAGGGCGGTCACTTCGTGACTTGTGTACCTTGTTAGGGTGAATTGATTTGCGTGGGTCCTCGCGATGCTCGGAGGGAGTGTTCGTGCCGACCAGCGGGAGGCCCTACGCTGGTGATCCTGCCACGTCCGGTATACGCGTCACGAAGTGACCGCCCTCCGCGCAGGAGGCCCGTCCGGCAGGACATGAGTCGTTCAGGTTTTTACGGCTTGCCTCGCATGGTTGGTTGCGTCTCTGTAAAATATCGGATGGCAATGGAGGAGAACGTATGGCATCGGCAATGGCAGGGATCGAGGCGTTGAAGGGCACACATCAGCAGCTGAAGGCGAAGATGGAGAGCACGGTGGAAGACTTCCGTGGACATCTGCTTTCGGCGCGGACGGGGCGGGCGAATGTGCATATGCTCGACCAGATCAAGGTGGATTACTACGGCACAGATACGCCCGTGGCCCAGATGGGGCAGGTGTCGACGCCAGAGCCGACGCTGATTCTGGTGCAGCCCTATGATGCGGGGATGGTGTCGGCGATCGAAAAGGCGATTCGCACGTCGGGGACGGGGCTGAATCCGATGACCGATGGCAAGGTGATTCGCGTGCCGGTGCCGCCGATGACCGAGGAGCGCCGCAAGGATGTGGTGAAGCAGTTGAACAAGACGCTGGAGGACCATAAGACCGCGATCCGGAATATCCGGCGCGATGGGAACGACCAGATCAAGAAGGCGGCGAAGGATAAGCTGATCTCGGCCGATGACGAGAAGCGCGCGAACGAAGAGGTTCAGCAGTTGACCGATGCGGAGATCAAGCGGGTGGAGGATCTTTTCAAGGCCAAGGAAAAAGAGATTTTGACGGTCTGAGAGTCTTCAGATCTGAGATTGAACCCGAGATCGAACGGCCTTCACTGTACCTGGTGGAGGCTGTTTTCATGTGGTCCGGTGAATGGAGTCGGATCTGAATCTTCGTCGCGGCTGACGCGTCTGCGTTCCCCTCGGTTTTTGAGAAGGACTCGCTGCTTGCAGGTGGAACAGAGCCAGGGGAAGTAGCCGAAGAGGGGGAGGAGGTTGTCCTCAAGGAGTCCGACGCGCCTGGTTCGCGAGAGCTCGCCGTGGTGGCATTTTGTGCATTTCATCGGTGCCTCCGCTGGGCTCGACTTGCACAGCCACACGCTGGTAAGAGGTACGGCGGGTGGTTCGGGTTGGATTGCCGGGTGTGCGATTTTGTGGAGCGGGTTCGAGGGTGAGTTGAAAGCGGCGGCCGCCGTGAGCTTCGAGGCTGTAATGTTTTTGCGATTTGCGCCGATGACTGGATCATCGGTCCTCGCTTTGCAGGATGGGCGAGATCTCTGGGAGGCGCGCGTGGACGAGTTCGAGGGCCGGTTTGATGGTCGGTCTGATAGCCAGGAGGAGCGGCGGGGTGTGGCGTTGGAGGGGGTCGTCGAGCGACGGGAGCATACGCGCTACGCCGTGGACGCATGGGCCGAGGTGATGGTGAAGGATGGGACGATGCTGTTTCGCGGGCGGGTGCTGGATGTGAGCCAGGGAGGGTGCTACATCGAGACCGAGGCTCGGCTGCGGCTGGCCCCGGGGACGCCGGTGGAGATTATATTTCGCGCGCATGAGCGAGTTTTGCGGTGTGAGGGGACCAGCAGGATGGTAAGGACGCGGGGTGCGGGGTTTTTGTTTGAGGGGATGAGCGCGAAGGTGCGGGCTGGGCTGGAGGGTTTGATCGCGGAGTTGAGTAATGAAGGTTAACGCACCTGTTCCGTTTCCGCGTTCGATCGGGGGTAGAGAGATGAGATGCGGAGATCCTTTGTTTTCGCTCGGAACGACAGCAAAGGAGGAACACAGCAGGAGCAAAGCGAAATGCGGGGTCTCTCCACTGCGCGGGGACGATGAAGCTGTCCGCGCTTCGGTCGAGATGACGGATCTCAAGTTGGACTAGAAGAGAGCGATGAGGTCGAAGATTGCACTACGTGGTGTGGTCGATGATGATCTTCCAGCCGTCGGTGGTTTTTTCGAAGACGAGGGAGAAGATTCCTCCTGCGTTGCCGCCATCTTTTTTGCCTCGCTCGAGGTGGTACTTGCCGATGCAGACGGCGTAGTTTTCGTCGAGGGGTGGACCTCAAGCTCGGAGAAGGAGAGGGTGCCCATGGCGGCTCGGGTAGGGTAGTCGCGCTTGTACTGGTCGAGGAGGCCGGCGTAGCCGCGAGAGATCTGGTGGGTGATGAAGAGAGTGTCCGGCGAGTCTTTGTAGCCGCTGGCGAAGGCGGGTAGATCGCCGCGATTCCAGGCTGCCTCCTGGGCGAGGAGAACCTTGATGACATCGAGCTCCTGGCGCGAGGCGGTGTGGAGACGATCCGGGTTTTGCGCGGGGAGGGTGAGCGGTGCGAGGAGGACGAACAGGACGGCAGCAAGGCGGAGAGAGGAACGCAGTGGCATGGGAGACCTCGAAGGGGAGCTGTCTGGTTTAGCGTTGCTTCGTGTGGTTGCTTCCTGGAACGCCGTGTCAGTTTGGATTGATAGTAGACCATGTTGGTGGAAGATTTGGCCTCTGAATTCTCTGCAGTAACTATTCGAGCACCCACCGGATAGTCTTCTATCTGTCTTCGGAGAGAAGGGGATGCCCTGCCCGTTTATGGTGCTTCGGGATCGCTTCGAACGGAGAACTGCCGATACGGTGGATGCCGAGATGCTTCGCGAGCCGGCTTTGTAGCCGAGGCTATTCGCGGTTGAAGTGGGTGTTGTCGAGGTCTTCGGTTGGCTTGACGCCTACGGTGGGTGTGATCCAGATGATCGTGACGAAGGCGCAGAGGCCGAGGGCCACGTGGGGGTGGGAGAAGGCAATGGATAAGGCGACAAGATAGATGAAGAGGGAGAGCTGGTTTTTGCGCTGGACGGAGGTGTCCTCCGCTTCGAGCTTGTTGGCAATGCGGAGACGCCGGGCGATGGAGAGGCGCAGGAGAAGGAAGCTGAACCCGGTAAAGATCATCGAGGCGATGTAGAGGACGACGGAGAAGGAGTCGAGTTTTTTTCGAGAACGTACGAGGTGAAGAAGGGCAGGAGCGAGAGCCAGAAGAGGAAGAAGAGGTTGGCGTAGAGGACGAGCTCGTCGGCTTCTTCGGTGCGGTGGACGAGGTGGTGATGGTTGATCCAGTAAATGCCGGTGAAGGCAAAGGAGATCGCGTAGACGGCGAGGGTGGGGAGGACGGTGTAGAGTCCGGCAACGCCCTCCTGGTGGGGGACCTTGAGCTCGAGCACCATGATGGTGATGATGACGGCGATGACTCCGTCGGAGAAAGCTTCGAGGCGGGCTGGTGTGGCGAAGTGATGGCGTGGCATGGGTTCGTCGCTGGGCTGTGGTGTTGGGAGCAGCATACAACGGTGATCGGCGCAGAGTAGCAGGCTATTGAGACTAAAATGGTGGAATGGCTGCAAATCCTCTGGAGACGAGCGCGCCTTCCAGCGCGAGGAAGGTTGTTCATGCGGTTTGTTCGCATGACTGCCCGGATTCATGCGGCGTGCTGGTGACGGTGGATGAGCTGACGGGCCGGGCGGTGAAGGTGCAGGGTGATCCCTCGCATCCGGTGACGCGTGGGTTTTTGTGCGGCAAGGTGGCGAAGTATCTGGACCGCGTTTATTCGCCGGACAGGCTGTTGTATCCGATGCGTCGGCGAAAGGGCGTGGCGAAGGGGTCGCTGCCGCAGGGGCGCGAGACGGAGGCGTTTGAGCGGATCTCCTGGGATGAGGCGCTGGACGAGATTGCTGCGAAGCTGACGAAGATTGCCGCGGAGTTTGGGCCGGAGAGTGTGCTGCCTTACAGCTATGCGGGCACGATTGGGCAGCTTGGGTATGGGTCGATGGATCGGAGGTTCTTTCATCGGCTGGGGGCTTCGCAACTGGCGCGGACGATCTGTGCGGAGGCCGGCGGGACCGCACTGAAGGCTGTGTATGGAGTGAAGCTGGGGACGGTGCCGCAGGACTTCGCGCACGCTGGGCTGGTGATTGCGTGGGGTGCGAATATTCATGGGAATAACGTGCACCTGTGGCCGTTTATTGAAGAGGCGAGGCGCAAGGGGCGCGGCTGGTGGTGATCGATCCGTACAGGACGCGGACGGCGGCGCTGGCCGATGAGCACCTGGCGATCAATCCGGGGACCGATGCTGCGCTGGCGCTGGGGTTGATGCACGTAATTCTGAGCATGGACCTGGAGGATCGCGAGTATGTGGCTGCGTGCACGAACGGATTTGAGGAACTGCGGGCGCATGCGCTGAAGCCGGAGTACTCGCCGGAGAGTGTGGCGAAGGCTACGGGGATCGATGCGGGTGTGATTGTGCGGCTGGCTCGGGCTTATGCTGCTGCGGGACGTAACGGATCTGCAAGGCCGGCGGTGATTCGGCTGAACTACGGCATTCAGCGGAGTGAGAACGGCGGGACGGCGGCGCGGGCGGTTTGTATGCTGCCGCTGTTGACCGGTTCGTGGAAGTACAAGGGCGGAGGGTTGCAGCTTTCAACGTCGGGTTCGTTTCCCTTCAATGAGAAGGCGCTGCAGAGGCCGGAGTTGATGCTGGCGAGTCCGCTGGGACGTGCGGCGCGCGTGGTGAATATGAGTCAGCTGGGGCAGGCGCTGACTTCGCTGGGCGATGGTACGGATGACGGGCCTCGCGTGAAGGCGCTGTTTGTGTATAACTCGAATCCGGCGGCGGTGGCTCCGAACCAGAACGACGTACTGCGCGGGATGAGGCGCGATGATTTGTTTACGGTGGTGCATGAGCAGTTCTTTACCGATACGGCGGACTATGCGGATGTGCTGCTGCCGGCGCCGACGTTTCTTGAGGTGAAGGATGTGCAGGGTGCGTATGGGCACCTGTTCGCGCAGGTGAGCAACCGGGCGATTGCGCCGCTGGGTGAGGCGCGGAGCAATGTTGCGATGTTTGGTGAGCTGGGACGGCGCATGGGTTTTGACGAGGCGTGCTTTGACGATCGTGAGGATGAGTTGATCGATCAGGCGTTGAAGACGGAAAACCCGTGGTTCGCTGGAATCACTCGCGAGAGATTGGAGCGGGAGGGGCATGTTCCGCTGCAGATGCCGGTGGATGCAAACGGTGACGTGTTGCCGTTCAGCACGGCGGAGTGGTTCAAGACGGCGAGCGGGCGCGGCGAGTTGTTGCCGGTGCCGGTGTTTGCTGCGCCGACCGAGTCTCGCGCGCATGCTGCGGAGGGGGCGTATCCGTTGGAGTTTCTGCCGCGTAAGGCGGATAACTACATGAACTCGACGTTTGCGAATATTCCTCTGCATCAGCGGATGGAGGCGCGGCTGGCTGGCGTGCTGGAGATGCATGCGACCGATGCGGCTGCGCGACAGATTGCGACGGGGGATGCGGTGGAGGTGTTCAACGGGCGCGGGAGCATTATGTTGAGGGCGCTGGTGAATGCGCAGGTGTCGGCTGGCGTGGTGGCGGCGCGGCTGGATTGGAGTAAGCTGGGCAGCGATCTCTCGGGGAACCGCGCGAATGTAAATGCGCTGACATCGGAGACGTTGACTGATATTGGCGGCGGCGCCACGTTTTATTCGACTTTGGTAGAGGTACGGAAGGGGCAAGATGACGTTAGGTGATGTAAAGGTATTGCCGGGGCTGGATGAGATCAAGGCGGCCGCGGAGTTGATCTATAAGACGATGCCGGCGACGCCGCAGTACAGCTGGCCACTGCTGAATGAACGGGCTTCGCAGATTGCCGGGGCAGTTGAAGTCTGGGTGAAGCATGAGAACCATACGCCGGTGGGTGCGTTCAAGGTTCGCGGTGGGTTGGTCTACATGGACTGGCTGCGGCATGAGCGGCCAGAGGTGAAGACGGTGGTGTCGGCGACGCGTGGGAATCATGGTCAGTCGATGGCGTTTGCAGGCAAGCAGCTTGGCCTGCGGGTGGTGATTGTGGTGCCGTTTGGAAATAGCCCGGAGAAGAACCGTTCGATGCGGTGCCTGGGGGCGGAGCTGGTGGAGTTTGGGAATGACTTTCAGGAGGCCAGCGAGCATGCGGCTTCTCTGGAAGGGAAGTTTGGCTGGCATCGGGTGCCGAGCTTCGATCTGCGGCTGGTGACCGGCGTGTCGACGTATGCGTGGGAGATGTTTACGGCTTGTCCGGAGCTGGATACGTTTTATGTGCCGATTGGGATGGGGTCGGGTGTGTGCGGGACGATTGCGGCGCGGAATGCGCTGGGGTTGAAGACGAAGGTGGTGGGTGTGGTGTCGAGCCATGCGCCGGCGTATGCTCTTTCGTTTGCGGCAGGGGCGGTGCGGGAGCATGAAGCGACGACGGAGATCGCCGATGGTGTCGCGTGCAGGAAACCGGATGCGACGACGCTGGAGATTCTGAAGGCGGGGATGGAGCGCATTCTGATGGTCGATGACAAAGCGGTGAAGGAGGCGATGCGGGCTTACTTCGTCGACACGCACAATGTGGCTGAGGGTGCGGGGGCGATCGGGCTGGCTGCGCTGCTGATGGATCGGCCGAAAGGTGGAAAGCGCGTGGGGACGGTGCTATGCGGTGGGAACGTGGACAGCGATGTGTTTGGGAGCGTGTTGTGCGATGGCGGGTTGAGCTGAGCCGATAACCGAGTCTCTCTACAAGCTCCAGAGCATCCTCAAGCACGTCAATCGCTGCGGTTACAGCAGACGACTTTCTGAAACCTTCTCGCCAGAGGCGTGCTAGTCTGGCGCGGTCGGTTTCTGGTGTTCACTTCAGCTTCCATGGAGTATGCGATGACACGCTTCTGCTTGTTGCCTGGGTTGGTTTTGCTGGCTTCGGTTTCCGGACTTGCTTCCGGGCCTGGCGATCGCCTGGTGACGGACCCCAAGAGCGTGATCTCCATGCAGAACACGGCGGGGTCCTCTCCGATGCCGGTGGCCGAGTTACTGCAGACGGTGCGGCTTGGCGGGGCGACGTGGTCGCCGGACGGCAAACAGATCGGATACATCAGCAACGCTTCGGGACGGCTGAATCTCTGGGTGATGCAGGCGGATGGAACTGGAGCGCGGCAGCTGCTGAAGTCCGATGACCGGCAGTCCAGCCCCGCGTTTACAAAAGATGGCAAAGAGATTGTGTATGAGCAGGACAAGGGCGGGGACGAGCTCTACGACCTGTATTCGGTCGCGGTGAGCGGAGGAGAGCCCCGGAATCTGACGAACACGGACAAGACCAGTGAGAGCAACCCGCTTTTTCGAACGACGGCAGGTGGCTGGCGTTTGGCAGCAAAGAGAAGGTGGAGTCTTCGATCAATCTTGCAGTGATGGAGTGGCCTGCCGGGAAGGCGCGGTTGTTGACACACGAGAAGGATCCGAAGGCCTCGTGGGACGCTGTGGATTGGAGTCCGGATGGACGATATCTGTATGCGGTGCGCGCGGTGGGGACAGACGACGCTGATGTATATCGCGTGGAGGTGAAGAGCGGGGCAGCGGAGAATCTGACGGCGCATGCCGGGAAGGTGTTGATGCAGGCGTCGGCGGTGTCGCCGGATGGGAAGACGCTGTTGATGAGTTCGAATGAGAAGGGCGGGTACGCGAATGTTGCGCTGCTCGATGTGGCCTCGAAGAAGAGGCGCTGGGTGACGGATACGCAGTGGGAGGCGCATGCGGGTGGCTTTTCGCCCCAAGGCGACACCTTTACCTACATCCTGAACGCGGATGGACGGGCGGCGATTAACTTTGTGGATGGAAAGACGCTGAAGGCGAGCGATCGTGGAGTGCCTGCCGGGTTGAACACTCCGGGCGCGGGGCCGACGGCGTTTCGTGAGGATGGAAGCTATCTGTTTTCGCATCAGGATTCGACGCATGCGCCGAATCTTTATTTGTTGAGTGCAGGCGGGGCTGTGACGCAGGTGACGCATAACGAGAGCCCGGTGTTGACTTCTGCCACGCTGCCGTCGTCGCAGCTTGTGACGTATAAGAGCTTCGACGGGAAGATGATCTCGGCGTTGGTGTGGGTGCCGTTCAATCTGAAGCGGGATGGAACTGCGCCCGTGGTGGTGATGCCTCATGGCGGGCCTACGGGCCAGACGCTGGACAGCTTCAATCCGCGGGCGATTCTGCTGGTGTCGCGCGGGTATGTGGTGATTGCGCCGAATGTGCGCGGGTCGACGGGCTACGGGATGGAGTTTCAAAAAGCAAACTACAAAGACCTTGGTGGCGCTGATCTGAAGGATGAGATTGCCGGCGTGGATTTTCTGAAGGCCACGGGATTTGTCGACACGCACAAGGTGGGAATCTGGGGCGGCTCGTACGGCGGATTTATGACGCTGATGGCGATCGGAAAGAATCCAGATCTATGGGCTGCGGCGGTGGATGAGTACGGAATTCTGGACTGGTACACGATGCTGCAGCACGAAGATGCTCGGCTGCAGGAGTATGAAAAGACGTTGCTTGGCGATCCGGTGGCGGACAAAGCGGTGTATGAGGCTTCGTCGCCGCTGAAGTACATTCGGGAGGAGAAGGCTCCGCTGCTGGTGTTGCAGGGCGAGCGCGATATTCGCGTGCCCAAGGAGGAGGCCGAGCAGGTGGTGGATATTTTGAAGAAGGAGGGGCGCACGGTGGATGCCGTTTACTACCCCGAAGAAGGGCATGGCTTCATCAAGCGGGAGCATCAGGTGGATGAGCTGACGCGGTCGGTGGGCTGGTTCGATAAGTATCTTAAAGGAGAGACGAAGGCTCAGTGAGGTTGGCGATGCATGCAGCAGGGTTTCAGTGCGCGGGTTGTGGGGAGTGGGTGGAGACGACGGTGGATGAGTCGGGCGGTTCGAAGCAGCAGTATGTAGAGGACTGCCAGGTCTGCTGCCAGCCGAATGTGTTGACGGTGCGGTGGGACGGGTCGGCGCAGGAGTTTACGATTACGGCGGAGTTGGAGAGTTAATTTCGTCGGCGGGTGCCTTTGGCTGGGTGCGTTCGTCCAACGATCACGCTGAAATTCGTTGGTTGGATTGGGGTTCGTCCGACCAGAACCTCGGGGCGAACTCGCTAACCGCTGGCCGCTCCCATATAATCAGGACTTCGCTGACTTTGCTGGCGAGCGTCATTTTTAGAGCAGTGAGGGTGTGCGTATCTTTACCGTGAATCGAGAGAGCGGAAGCTCCCTGAAAAGCAAGACCAAGACTGTGTGCACGCGCTCCAGACGCTCCCGCATCGCTTATGCCGCGTACATGATTGCGTTTACGGCGCTGGCCGCTTCGTCGCTCTCGGCCCCGTCGCTTTCGGCCCAGACCGGGGGTCGGTATCGGGCAATGTGGAGACGCTGTGCCAGCCTCAGGTGATCGGTAATCGACGCATTCCCAAGGAATCGGTGCTGGCCAGGCTGTACAGCCGGCAGAACGACCTGTACGACCCGCTGGTGGTGGAGCGGGACTTCAACTCGCTTTGGAATACGGGTTACTTCGACGACGTGCGGATTGAGCGCGTCGACAGCCCGAAGTGCGTGCAGTTGATCATCTACGTCAAAGAGAAGCCGACGATTCGCGAGATCAACTACAAGGGTTTGGGCGCGGTGACGCAGTCCGACATTCTGGATCGCTTCAAGAAGGCGAAGGTTCCGCTTTCGGTCGAGAGCCAGTACGATCCGACGAAGATCAAGCGCGCCGAGGTTGTGCTGAGAGATCTTCTGGCAGAGCACGGGCACCAGTTCGCCACGATCAGGACCGAAGTGAAGACGATTCCGCCGGCGGCGGTGGCGATTACGTTCAACATCAAAGAAGGGCCGACCGTAAAGGTAGGCAAGATCGCGTTTCAGGGCAATAACAGCCTGAACGATCGCACCCTGCGCGCCGCGATGAAGAACTTGCGGCCGATCGGGATTCCGCATTCGATCATCCTGGAGAACCTGTTTGCACGCACCTTCGACGCCAGCAAGCTCGATGAAGACACCGAGCGCGTGCGCCAGGCCTACCGGGACCGCGGCTACTTCAAGGCTCTGACCAGCGAGCCGACGACCCACATCCGGGACGCGGGCGGCATCAACCCGTTTACGCTACATCCGTCCAAGGGCAAACGGATCGACATCCTGATGCCGGTGGAAGAGGGTTCGCGCTACAAGCTGGCTGGCATCACCTTTACAGGCAATACGCACTTCACGAACACGAAGGCGCTACGCGCGCAGTTTGCACAGAAAGATGGCGAGTACTTCAACGCGACCTTGTTTGGCAAAGGCCTGGATCAGCTGCGTAAGGCGTTCGGCGAAGGGGGATTCATCAACTTCGTAGGAACGCCGGTACCGACGATCGATGAAGCGAATAAGACGATCAAGCTGAACATTGATATTGATGAAGGCAAGGCTTTCTATGTCTCGCGGATCGAGTTTACGGGGAACACGATTACGCGCGACAAGGTGATTCGGCGCGAACTTCTGTTGGAAGAAGGGCAGGTGTATAACAGCCGCCTTTGGGATCTTTCGATCCTGCGCCTGAATCAGCTGAACTACTTTGAGCCGTTGAAGGCGGAGCAGGATTCGGAGAGCCGTCAGAATACGGACGATGGAACGGTCGACCTGTTGCTGAAGCTGAAGGAGAAGGGCAAGAACTCGATCGGCCTGAATGGCGGTATCAGCGGGTTGTCGGGAACGTTTGTCGGTTTGAACTACGAGACCAATAACTTTCTGGGGCTGGGCGAGACGCTGTCGGTGCAGGCAAATATCGGCGACCTCTCCCGCAATCTGAGTCTCGGATTTACGGAGCCTTATCTGCGGGATAAGCCGATCTCGCTGGGCGCGCAGATCTTTGCCAGCAAATATGACTTCAATCCTTCGAAGAGCCAGTCCGCGACCGGCCAGGCCGCGGGAAATCTAACGACGGCGCAACAGTCGTTGCTGACAAACTATAACCAGTCGACGACCGGGTTGACGGTCTCGGCGAGTGAGCCGCTGCGGCATCTGTTCTCACGAACCGGCGTGACCCGCATCGGTCTGTCGTACTCACTGTCGCGGTCTTCGGTTACGACGTTCAACCAGAACACGACCAACGTGTTTCAATCGCTCGCGTTCCGGTCCGGCGTCGCGGGACAGAATCAGTTGAGCGGCATTATCACTTCGGTGGTGACGCCGAGCTTTACCTTCTCGAGCCTCGATCGCGCCGTTGGACCGCATCACGGCAAGGACTTCAACATATCGATGCAGGTGGCGGGCGTGGGCGGTAATGTGAAGTACATCTCACCGATTGCCAGCTATCGTCAGTTCTTCCCGATGAAGGGACTGCGGGTAAACAACGAGGGCCACAACGTGCTGGGTTACCGCATCCAGTTGGCTCATACGTCGGGCTTCGGCGGCGAGGTTGCTCCGCCAACGCATCGTCTGTATAGCGGTGGCGAGTCGGATCTTCGCGGGTTCGACATCCGGTCGGTCGGTCCGTACACCTTCATTCCGAATAAAGTTCAGTACATCCTGACGAACCCGGATGGGACCTCGGTTCCGCGCGATCCGACGAACCCGGCGCTGGGCCCGGTCCAGATTCCGCTGCCGATCTACCGCATGGTGTCCATCGGCGGCGATACGCAGATCGTCGCGAATCTGGAGTATCGGATTCCGATTGTCAACCAGGTAACGTTCGCGTTCTTCAACGACTTCGGCATGACCTTCGACGCGCTGCACGGCCAGTTGCGCCAGAGCACGGCGGGTCAGTCGCTGATCGATGGCGCGCAGTATGGATGTCCCACGATCGTCAACGGAGCCTGCTTTGGCGGTCAGTCGGTGAAGTTCCCGAACCTGCTAACGATTGTGCCGGGAACAAACTATGTTCCGCGTGACTCCCTCGGCGCCGAACTGCAGGTCATTCTGCCGATCGTCAATGCGCCTTTCCGGATCTTCTACGCTTACAATCCGCTGCGTCTTTACAAGACGGTTCCGCAGCAGCTTGCAGTGCCGAACTCTGGTCCGGACAACGTGAATACCTTCAAGAGCTACTTCCCGAGCGATGGAGCTGGCCAATTCAGTTACCAGCAGGCGCTTCAGTTTTATGGAGCGGATTACATTCTGCGCGAGCCCAGGAAGACGTTTCGCCTGACGGTGAGTACGACTTTCTAGGGAAGATAGGTCCTGCCGGACGGGCTCCCTACGCGGGAGGCGGTCACTTCGTGACTCGCATACCAGTCTGGGCACGATGATCTGCGCAGGGCCTCCCGTTGGTCGGCATGATCTTTCCTCCGAGCATCGCGAGGACCACTGCAATTCATTCACCCAAACAAGGTACACACGTCACGAAGTGACCGCCTCCCGCGTAGGGAGCCCGTCCGGCAGGACCTATCTTCTAATAGCTGCGTTGATACATGCGGGAGATGCGGTCGTGCCAGCCCAGGCCGTCTTCATCCATCCAGGCCCATAAAAAGCCGATGCCCAGCGGACAGGCGGCAAGCACGCTCGCGAAGATGCGGCGGCGCATAGCCGAGCGCGTGGGATTGTCGTCAGAGAGTGTGCAGAGGCCAATGCGGGCATAGCGCATCCCGGGCGTAGCCTCGCTGAAGGTGAAGAAGAGAAGCTGATAGAGCAAAGTGAGGATGGTCAAGGTGCCGGCGGTGCCGATGGCGGCGGTCTGCAGGTTCATCGGAACGATGTGCGGGGCGAAGTTCGCGGAGCTGGCCGAGAGCTTGCCAACGGTGACGGCAAAAGCTGCGACGAAGCACAGGAAGGAGGCTGTAATGATGCAGCCATCGACGATAGCGGCCATAAGGCGCAGGTTGAGAGGCGCGGCTTCGGGTCTGTGCTCGAGCTGGAAAGGCGCTTCAGCCGATTCCACCGGAGCCGCGACGGGGTGGGCCGCAAGAAGGATCGAGGACCACTCGGGCGCGATGGATTCTACGACCGGGGAGGTGGAGATCTGGGCCGCTTCCACTTCGAAGATGCGGAGCTGCGCTGCCGGCACACTGTGCGGGACCTGATCGGCATCTTCGCGGAGCGGACCTTCCGCCAGTCGCGGGCGGGCTTTACGCGCCGCTACCAGTTGACGCGGAAACTCGATGAGGTTGGCAGGAATCTCAATGGGAGGGCCTGATTCTTCGAAGACGGGAGCCTGGCGGAAGGCGATCTCCTCGTCGAGCGCCAGAGTTTCAGCTTCGTTCGACGCTTCGTAGGTCTCGTAGATCAGGGGCCGACGGGGGGCAGAGACTTGTTCCTGAAGCGGACCGCGGCTTGCGTCTTCATAGAGTCTCACGGTGAGAGCAGGGACCGTCGTCTGAGATGCGGTTGGAGGAGTGTGTGGCAGCGGTTCGGCGTCGGAGGGTACCGCGCTGGGGAGTTTCGCCGGCGGGACTGGCGCAGGAGATGGGGGCGTCAGGTTCCATTGATCGAGGTCGGCCAGGAGCTGATACTGAGCGTCGGCTACGGCCCTCGCGCTCAGCGCGGCGATCTCAGCTGCAGCTTCGGCCTCACGGATGGCAGCTTCGGCCTGCTCGGCGAGAAAGGTGCGGTAGCTGGGGGAGTTGGCGTAGCGCTCGGCGACCGCGGCCGCGATGCGGGAGGAGCGGGACCGTTCGGGGCCGGGTTGCGCGATGGCAGTGATCGCGGAGCCCGATTGCTGGTTGCGGCGGGCGCGGTGAGTGGCCAGGCGCTGAGCTACCTGTTCCTTGAGCGCAAAGGGTGCAGCGGCTTCCGTTTCCGCCGCGTCTTCGTCCAGTGGTAGCAGGTCACGCTGTGCAGAGCTCATTATGCTCAATTCCAAACTCGCTTCCGTAAAATCGTTTAGCCTCAAAGGGTGGCACGTCTGACAAGTTTCAAACCGAACGAACCTGGGAGGAAGACCCATTGGCAGCGCCGACTGCCTTTGCTGGCTTTGCTGTCCGGCGGATTGAAGCCGTTGCATCCAGTCTCGAAGGATCGCGGAAGAGGCTCCAGGAGCGTTCGAACGACTGTTTACCTCTTGATAACTATCATGGTGCTCGCGGCAAGTCATCCACATCTGTGGGGACAGCAGGTGACCAATCAGGCAACCCCCTTGCGGGAGCGGAGCAGACGTCTTCCAGCCTGCCAGACGCCCCGGAAGCGACGCAATATCCGGTTGCAGAGGTGCTGCCCGCGAACGACGACACGACCGATGTGAAGACCGAGGAAGACACGCTGTTGAGGAACGGAAGCGTCGTCACCTTAGACGGAGATGTCAAGATCACCTATCGCGACCGAATCGTAGAAGCGGACCACATAGAATTCGATCAGGACACCGGGGATCTGACAGCGACGGGGCATCTTCATGTGAGCGGGGGCGCAAACCACGAGGACCTTACGGCCAGTCACGGCACGATGAATCTGAAGCAGCAGACCGCGACTTTTTACGATGTGGCCGGATCCGTGGGACTCAAGAGCGCGGGACACACGCTGACGTATTCAAGCAGTAATCCGTTTCTGTTTACGGGGCGGATGGTGGTGAGGACGGGGCCTCAGTCGTACGAGATCTACGAGGGTACGTTGACGACGTGTCAGCTCCCACATCCAGACTGGATGCTCTACGCGGGAAAGTTCACTGTGGACAGCGAGAAGGCGAAGGCGCAGAGCAGCACCTTTCGATTGATGAACATTCCTGTGCTGTTCTTGCCATATGTCACGCATCCGGTCGACTCGGAGCAGAGGCAGACAGGCTTCATGATCCCGGTGCCGGGGTACTCCTCGACCAAGGGATTTACGCTGGGCGAAGAGTTCTACTGGGCGATCAATCGCAGCACCGATCTGACGGTGGGCGCTCAGTATTACTCGCTGCGTGGGTGGGAGCAGTCGGCGACGTTTCGATACCGCGGGCTGGGCAATGACTTTGCCAAGGCGAGATATACAGGGCTGGTCGACCGTGGAATCTTTACCAACGGCGTGTATTTGAACCAGGGCGGAGAGGATGTGACGTTCTCGGGACGCCACGACTTCAGTTCGCAGACGAGAGTGGCAGGCGATCTTGAGTATCTGAGTTCGTATGCCTATCGCGAGGCATTTGCCGAGAACTTCAGCGTGGCCGTGTCGAGCGACATCCTTTCGGTCCTGTATGGCGTGCATGAGTGGGACGGATATGCGGCCTCGGCGCGCGTGGATCGCTACCAGGGGTTGAAACAGACGGCTGTGGCAGCGACCTCGACGACTCCAGCGATTCCAGAAGAACAGGTGAAGATCTTTCATGCGCCATCGGTGGACTTCAGCAGTACCGAGCATGAGATCGGCAGGACCGGATTGCTGTGGAGTGTCGATGCCTCCGAGGCCGGGCTGTCGCGGGTGGAGCCAAACTTTTCCACTGGCGGTTTGACGCAGCGCTTCGATGTGCATCCGGAGCTCTCATATCGGATGGGCTTTGATGGATGGCGCGTGTTGTCGTCGGTTGGGGTGCGCGAGACGGCGTACAGCAGAAGCAGGCAGGTTCCCTACTCTGAAACGTTTGTGCCGGTCGAGCTTCCGAGTCCGTTGAATCGGTCGGATGTAGAGATCGAGGCTGACCTGCGCGCTCCTGTGGTGGAGCGGACCTTCGATTCGCCGCGCGTGGAGAAGCTGTTCGACGGAAACGACGTGAAGCACACGATCGAGCCGGAGCTGACCTACAGGTATGTGACCGGCGTGAATAACTTTTTGAGCGTGCTGCGCTTCGACGATGTCGATATTGTGAGCGATACGAATGAGCTGGAGTATGGGGTGACGCAGCGGCTGTTTTTGCGGCCCGTGAAGGATCGGCCCTGCAAGGAGAGGCCGGTGAGCACGGCGCAGACACAGTACTGGGACGACGACAGCGGTAAGGTTCAGACCAGGGGAGCAAGTGTTGAGGCAAACGATAAGCTGCCCAGCTGCGGCAGTCATCCGCTGATCAGCTGGCGGTTGACGCAGAAGTATTTCTTCAACGAGAACTTTGGCGGTGCCGTAATCAATGGTCGCCGAAATATCTTCGACACCACGTTGAACTTCTCCGGAATTGCGTTTCTGACCGAGCCGCGGGCGATCTCGCCGCTGATCTCGCGTCTGCGTCTGCGGACCTCGTCGCATATGGATGTGGAGTGGGACTTCGACCTCGATACCGGAGCGAAGAAGTTTACGTCTAACAACGTGTTCGTGGACGTGCATCAGAACAACGTCTTTGCCGGGTTGAGCTACGCGCGGCTGAACGCTCCGGGGCGTTTCTACACGGAGGGCGTGAGCTCTCCCGTCTCGAACTTCGATCAATTGCGGCTGCTGCTGGGGTACGGGTCGCCGACCAAGCCTGGGCTGGGCGTTGCAGGCAATGTGGGACTGGATCTGAACTCGAACAACACCGGCCTGGTGCAGTATGGGGCAGTGCAGGGGTCGTACAACTGGGACTGCTGCGGGTTCAGCGTGGAGGTTCGGAAGTACGAGCTGGGCTCGGTGCGAAATGAGACCACGGAGAGATTCAACTTTACGCTGTTGAACATCGGGACTGCGGGCAATCTGCGGCGGGCGGCGAGTCTGTTCTGAGGCTTGGCCGTGCGGGTGTTTCTGGAGTCGCTCAGAGAGGTCCGCGACCTTGTAAAACGCCTCTGCGTGAGATAATCGAGGTATTGTGCTGATTGCTGTGAAGCCGTTCCGAACCCTGATCTTTGCCCTCACGCTGGCTGCCCTTGGTTGCCATGCCCAGACACCGACCCCAACGGCGAGTGACACTTCGGGGAAGCTCTCTCCCGAACTCGTGCGACGGGTGGAGGTGCTGATCCGTTCACGTGCGTCGATTCCAGCCGGTTACGTGATTCAGGTTGGACCACGCACCAGGAGCGAGGTGCCGGGCTTCGATAAGATCAGCGTCTCGTTTCTTGCGGATGGCAAGTCGAGCAAACCGTCGGATTTTCTGATCTCGATGGATGGCAAGACGCTGGCGCAGTTCAGCAAGTTCGATATCAGCAAGGACCCGAAGCTGCTGGTCAGTGGCGATGGAAGGCCGTCGCGGGGCGGTCCGGCGAATGCGCCGGTGCTGATCGTCGGGTTCGACGACCTGGAGTGCCCATACTGCGCGAAGATGCATGAACAACTGTTTCCTGCGCTGACGGAGCGTTACAAGAACCAGGTTCACATCGTCTATCGCGACTTCCCGTTGGATCAGCATCCATGGGCGATGCGCGCGGCGATCGATACGAACTGCGTGGGCGCCCACAGCCCGGTGGGCTACTGGAATCTGGTGGATTACATCCATGCTCACGCCGGAGACCTGGGCGGTACGGAGAAGAGTCTCGCAAAGGCCAACGAGACCCTCGATGGGCTGGCGCGCGATGAGGGCAAGAAGCAGAATCTTAACGCGGACGCGTTGAACGCGTGCCTCGCCAAGCAGGATGACACGGCGATCAAGGAGTCGATCAAGCTGGGCGAAAGCCTCGGTGTGGACTCGACCCCGGCGCTATTCATTAATGGAGAAAAGGTGGAGGGGGCGCAGCCGTTGGAGGATGTATATCGTATGATCGATAGCGCGCTGATTGCCTCCGGGCAGACGCCGCCACCGCCACCGACACCAATTCAGGCCCAGCCTCAAACCCCGCCGGCGACCAAACCCGGCAACTAGCAGAAGAATGCAGGAGATTTGGATGCCGAACACGGACGTGCCGAGCTTGTCGACCGATACCGAACGTACCTTTACTACGCGCTCCTTTCGTACCGTCTCTCTTCCGGCAGTGCTGATTCTGGCTTCTGGTCTGTTGCCTGTTGCCGGATGCAATCGCGGGCATAGCGCGGATGTCGTCGCGACGGTGAATGGCCATGCCATTATGCAGGCTGATCTGGACAAGGCCTACAAGTCGCAGCTCGGAGATGCCGGCCAGCAGCAACAGCAGCCGTCACAGGAGCAGGTCGACTCGATGCGTTTGAATGTTCTGCGCGAGCTGATCGACGAAGAGATTGTCGAGCAGCGCGCCACGAAGATGAATCTGACAGCCACCAACGAAGAGGTCGATGCGAAGCTCGCCGAGATGAAGGCTCCCTATACCGAGGAGCAGTTTCAGCAGCGGTTGAAGGCGAGCAATCAGACTGTCGATGATCTGAAGCACGCGCTGCGGCGAAATCTCACGATCAATAAGCTGCTGAACAAAGAGATCAACTCGAAGATCACCGTGACCGACGCGGATGTAGCGAACTACTACAACCAGCACAAGGCCGAGTTCAACCTGCTTGAGACGAAGTACCACCTGGCGACGATTCAAGTAACCGCCATGCCGTCGCCTCAGCCCGGAAATCTGCAAGGTAGCAAAGCGACCAACGACGTCGAGGCGAAGAAGAAGATTCAGGCGTTGAAGAACCGGCTGGACAGCGGTGAGGACTTCGGCACCATCGCGAGCAACTGGTCGGAGCAGCCGGAGACCGCTCCCAATGGGGGAGATATGGGCTTCGTCGGCGAATCCCAGCTGCATTCAGATCCGTCGGTCTTCACCTCGGTGATGAAGCTGAAGGCCGGGCAGATCACCGAGATCCTTCCACTGCTCGATGCACAGACCAAGCGGCCGGCCGGGTATGCGATCTACAAGCTGATCTCGCGCGACCCGGCAGGGCAGCGCGATGTGAACGATCCCCGGGTGCAGCAGGCCATCCGCCAGCAGTTGCGCGATGTACGCTCGCAGCTGTTGAAGAGCGCCTACCTGGAGATGGTGCACGATCAGGCCAAGGTGGAGAACTTCTTCGCCGAGCAGATCTTCAAGACGGACGCTCACTAACTCTTCAACTGAATATCGCCAATCATCTCTCTCTGGGAGGTCTCATGACGCAGTCGCCTGTGCGGTACGCGATTCTTGGCTTTGGTCACCATGCGGTGCGGCGATTGTTGCCGGCGTTTCCGACGTGCGAGCATTCGACCTTGAGCGGGATGTGGCGGAGGGACCACGCTGCTGCACTCACGAACTGCGCGGAGTACAAGATTCCCCACTGCTTTGCCACGCGGGAGGAACTCTGCTCTTCGCCCGACGTGGATGTTGTGTTCATCACATCGCCGGACGCGATGCACCGGGACGATACGCTGCTGGCGCTGAAACACGGCAAAGCGGTGCTGTGCGAGAAGCCACTGGCGATGAGCGCGGCGGAGGCTGAGGAGATGAACGCCGCGGCTCTGGCCGCTGGGTTGTTGTTTGGGGTGGCACAAAACTTTCGCTATAACCGGAGCCTGGAGTGGATGCGAGATCAGATCGTCGCGGGCACGATCGGGAAGCCACAGCTTGCGCGCGCGGAGTACTGCTACCCGGCTACGAACTCTGCGAGAAAGTGGATTATCGACGCGAAGCTCGCTTACGGCGGCCCGATCGGGGATGTTGGCGTGCACTGCATCGATGCGCTGCGCTTCGTCCTCGGCGAGGATGTGGTGAGTGTCGACACTTTGGCTCGGAAGGATGCTTCGTCAGGTGAGGTCGAGGCTGTCGCTTCGCTGCAGATGGAGATGACGGGCGACGTCTTTGCCACTGTGACAACGAGTGCGCGTGCGCCCTATCGATCGCTGGTTGAGGTGAACGGCAGCAACGGGGTGATGACCTCTGAAGGAGGTCTGACGGTTGACCGGCCCGTCCAGATCGTAGTGCGTCGGGCGGGCGAGGTGGTGGAGACCGTCACTGTCGACAACGGGGACGGCTACACACGGATGCTGGATAGCTTTGCCGTGGCGCTGCGCGGTGGTGGCAACTTCGCGGCTACTGGGGGAGATGGCGTTCACAACATGCAGGCGCTCGACGCGGCGATCAAGAGTTGGCGAAGCGGAACTCGCGAGAGCTTGTAGTCCTCTTCTTATGGACGAACTGCGCCACTCTGTCCTGCCGGACGGGCCTCCTGCGCGGAGGGCGGCTATTCCATGGCTTTTCTCCCTGATTGCCCGATCGCTCGGCTGCGGTCCTCCCGTTGGTCGGAAAGTGCACTCTAGCGCAGGGCCGTAGCCAGGGCGGACGTTCCGCCGTGATGCAGGATGGCGAGGTCGCGCTCAGGCGCAGGCGGCAGATACTTTTTGTACACGCTGACGTGGAAGCAGGACTGTTGGAACTCCTCTTCGACATCAACTTTTCCCTCTTGTACAAGTGGGAGAAGATATCCACGGAGCCACGCAATCTCCGCCAGCGAGAGGCCGTGTTTCGCAATGTCGATCGCCTGCCCGGTAAGGTGGGGGACGCGGTGTCGCCTTCCGCGGGAGCGGCGTTGCCGTTGATGTGCATCAGGTGCTGCTGAAATTCGACCGTGCGTACGGCGGAGTTGACCTGCAGTGGCGTGTGGAAACGAGCGTAGTGTGCACGCGCCAAAGTCGCGAGAAACTGCGCAGTCCAGGGACGGCAGTACCGCCGGTTTGTGGGCAGACGGTCGTCCACCTGGAGACCTTCGTTATCGGGGAGCGCTACAAGGAGCTTCTTGTAGCGCATGTCGAGAAGGTCCCCGTCATCCTGAATGCGAGAGAGTCCATCGCGATCCGCCACCTCGTTCTGGTGGATGAGGATCTCGTGAGAGCCCTTCAGCGGCGGCGGGACGATGAGGCGCCCACGCTTGTTGTAGAGATTGGGCAGGATGACCGGAGTCGAGGCGACCTCTTCGACGCTGGCCAGCTGTGGACTCTCTGCAGCCGGGCGGACGACGCTGATGACAGGAACTGGCTTGGCCACGGAGACCGGCTTGGAGGTGGGTTTGCGCGAAGGCGCCACCGGAGCATCCCGCATCTCGTTGAGCTCTTCAGGGCGAGAGGTTCCGTGGATCGCCACGGCAGCCTGCGTCTCCACCTGGGTGGACGCGGCGGCTTTGAGGAAGTCCTCCGACGTCGCCTTCTGCGGTGCGGCTGCGGAGGCTGTCAGCTCAGGCTGCGTGCTCCTCGGCACCGGGGCGCTGACGACGTGGCGCAGGCGGCGGTGCGCCGTCGAGGCCCGCGCATGAACGCGCGCAGTCACGGGAGGATCGACTTTCGGCGTGCTGTGATGTTTGGAGCCGTGGGCCCGCGTCGGCTTGGCAGCGGCCTTGCGCTTGTCTTCATGCTTTGCAGCCGCAGCGGCAACGGTCTTTTTATGGGCCGAGGGGTGATGCGTCGGTTTGGCGAGGCTGCTTGCAGAAGAAAAAGACAGGGCTGCAAGCGCCAGAAGGGCCGGTATGGGGGCGTTCAAACGCATCATGTTTTCGGAGGCGCGAAGACGCCAGAGCAATTTCTAAGTTAATCCTCGATGAGAAAGCATGTAAGTGACGAGGTGGGTTCCGTATACTTGTCGATTAACAGGGAGGAATGGATGAAGAGAAGGTCGGCGGGCTTGGGGCTGGTCGCTATCGGGTTGCTGGGGTGGGGGGCACGAGTCGGCGCGGTACAGGCTGCGGGGCCCGATGAGGCAGCAAAGCCCGAGTTCTACACCACGAAGGTCCACCCGATCCTTCAGGCAAACTGCTACCGGTGTCATGGCGGAATGAACCATCGCGGCGGGTTGAGTCTTCAGACGCGGGCGGGGATGTTGAAGGGTGGACATGAAGGGCCGGTGCTGATTCCGGGAGATCCGGCAAACAGTTTGCTTGTGCGGCTGATCCGTCATGAGGGCCCAGCGAAGGATCCGATGCCGATGCCGCCGAAGCAGCCAAAGCTCTCCGATGCGGATATCGCGACCGTGGAGCGATGGGTGAAGGCAGGGGCGATTATGTCGGAAGATCCGCAGCAATAAGTCTTCGTCGGACTATTCCACTACGAGGTGAACGGTGTTGTTCCGGGCTCCGACTTTGGGTGCGCTTTCACGAAGAGGTTCTTGAGGCGGCGGCGAAAGTAGAAGAGAGCTCCTGAGATCGCCGCGCTGATGCCTTGAAAAAGAAGCAGGCCTGATCCGGGATCGACGTAGGCATGTGCCTGGCGCTCGAAGGTAAAGCTGAGCGCTATAAGAAGCATCAGCGTAATCGCAAACCGCTTAAAACCGTGAGTCATTCTTGTTTCCTCTGTGGAAGTGTGCCTCGAGGGGCGCAATCTCACTTGTAGTGAAGACGCAAAACGCAAACAAAAGTTTCGATGCGATGAATACTTTCGCTTCTTGAAGATTAGAGCTTCTTTTGCCTTGCGTTTCATCCTGAAGCTCTATACAGAATTCTAGTTCGCGGTCTTGACTACGAGCTGTTTTTTACCAAATAAAGCCGTCGATAAATCCGGGCTCGTACCATATCGGGATATCCGCAGTCTGTTCCGACGGGACTGATAAGCACGACGAAGAAAGGCAGTTTGCCTCGCGAGGAGAAACTCGCACCGCAATCCAACATGCGCCTTCGTTGTCCGGACTATCCCAGGAGGCGAAACCGCTATTCGGTCTTTGTTGCGACGCTACACCGACACGCCGGCCGCAGTGACCACGGACTTGGCCGCCGCTGCAATCTGGCCCATGTCCTTCGTGGAGATGGCCATCGCCAGAACGATCACAGAAGAGGCTATCTTGACTGCTTTGTCGATATCCTGAAGCTTATCGAGCGCTTTGTCCGCCGCTTGCGTGGCCAGGGAGATCTCGCTGACTGCCTGATCGGCGTTCGCGAGAGTCAGGTTAGCGGCCTGAAGAGCGAAGTTCCCGGCGGTCATCATCAGGGTATAAACGTTGCCTTGCATTTGAACGATCGCGGCATCGGTAAGCTTGCTGCCTGCGCTGATCGCGTTCAGGCGAACCTGTCCTATCTCCATGGCGATGTCGTGAAAAGACTGGGCAAGCGCCTGCATCTGATCGTCACTCAAGGTTGTAGCGGACGCCGCAGGGACCGCCTTTGGGGTGATGTTTGCCGCTGCTTTAGCAGATTTCTTCATGGCTGATTCGACCTCGACTGGATATCTGAGAGTGCTGTCTTGAGCGATTCGACGACAGGCGCGACTTGTTTCGAAACCTCCACCATGTTTGCCCTCTTGCCCGCCTCCTGCTTCAGCTTTGTGTGCAAGGCGGCTAAGTCGTCCATTACTTTGCCGTAGCTGACAATGCCGGCCTTGCGAGATTGCAGTGCAGTCTTATCGTGGGCATACTGCCTCTGCACAAGGATGAGAGCAAGTCGCTCATTCGGCCGAGCGCTGGCCATCGGACCCTGGTAAAAGGTGTCGAGGCTGAGCTCTTCGTTGGCCAGAAGCACAGCATAATCGGCGGTGATGACTTTCTTGAGCGACTGTGTGAGAGATTGAACAGCCGCATCGTTGGCGCTGATAAGTTGTCCAAGCTGCTTTTCGCGATAGCCGCTGGTGGCTGCGTCCGCCAAAGACTTCAAAATGTTTTGTGCGTCGTTGCCTGCGGTTATCGCGCTGGCAGAGAAGGCTGTGTTTGTGCCGGAGATGGTTACATTCTGATCAATGTCCGCATCGTACCCCATTGGCTTGTTCGAGGAGAGCTTGCCGAGCGCGTCAAAGTAGGCGATCAGGACGTTCTGATCCTTCGCCAGATGATCGGCCAGCTCCTGATACGGCTTGCAGTCCTGCGCCTGTCCCTCCTTAGGGCGCTCTGCGGCCGGAGTGTTCTCAAAGAGTGTGTTCTGCCGTGCACAGGTTGCCGCGACATCGTTAGAGACCTTAGGGAGAGCGACTCGTGCTTCGTCGGAGAGTTTTGAAAGACCCGCTGCGTCATCAAGGTTGACGCACCCATTCAACGACGCGCACAACACTGCAACGGCGAACATCTGAAAGCAGAAATTGCGACTACTCCTGAATACGGGCACGAACACCTCTTTTCTCAGGCAGATCGAATGTATGCCAAGTCTCCAGTTTTTGCATCCCGGTTCATCAGACCAGACGCTGCCGCGACCGACCAACGGGAGGACCCTGGTCCTTACCCAATCAAGACCGGTACACAAGTCACGAAGTGACCGCATCCCGCGCAGGGAGCCCGTCCGGCAGGACACACCCGTGCTTATCCCGCTCACAGTTAGGGTTTCGCAGGTGTCTCCGTGTGGACCTGGGCAAGCCATCTCCCGTTCTTAGGCTGTCGAACCCAGACGGTGACGGAGTTATTGTCATTGTTCATCAGAGAGGGTTTGTCTGCGGTGCCACAGTTGAACGCATTTACCACGTGATAAGCGGTGAGCGCAGAGTCGGGGCTCAGAATGCGAACCTGGAGATCGCGTAGTTCGTAGAACTCCAGTTTGCAGTGCTTCAGGGTGATCAGAAGTGTGTCCAGAGCCTGAATATGTTCGTCGACCTGGATGAAGTCCGGCGTAAAAAGGCTGTGGACGGACGCGAAGTCGCCTTCAGCCATGGTGGTCCAGAGATTCTGTTCCAGCTTGACGATATCGACAGGAGCAGGAAGCGGCGACGGAGCTGAAGGTGTCTGAGCAAGTGCTCTGGACGCAAGGAGCGAAGCGGTAACCAGCAGGAGAAGACGCATGAATCATCTTAGCGTCCGCCTCCCCTTGTTGAAGCTGAGGTCAAAGCCGAAGTTAGTTCGCCGGAGGGGTTGAAGGCCTGGTGCCTACCCGTCGAACGGAGGCGTCGACGATGGCATAGAGGAGCTGCCGATGATCGGACTTAGCCTTTGCCTTGATATACTCGCCGGCGCGCCTGCCAGCCTCGGCGTTATCTGGAAGGGTCAGGCCCCGAGCCTGCGCGGAGATCGCGGCAAGCTGCTGGATGATGTCGAAGAATGTGGCTTCGTTCTTGCCTGCGAGCTGCCAGCAATCGGACACGGGGCAGGTCAGGATCTGCTCGGTCGTCCAGTTGTGGGCAGCGGTGGAGTCCGCCGAAGGTGTGATGGTAACGGCTGAGGGTTGCTGAGCCGAAGCACTGAGGGCTACGGTGGCGAGAGCGAAGCAGAGTGCGAGGCGATGGATGGGGCGCATGGGATCGTTCCTTTACGTTCGTTGGTTAGAAAGCGCTAGTAGTAGCGGCGATCGTCGCGTTTGTTCTGGGCGGCCTGGCCTACTACGGCTCCGATCCCCGCGCCGGCTGCTCCGCCAATAAGGGTACCCTTGAGGCCGCCACCGAAGACTGCTCCGAGGACCGCCCCGCCGCCTGCACCGATCAGCGCGCCCTTGCCGGGTCCGATGCCGCCCTGGTCCCGGCGATGATCGTCGTGGTAGCGCCGATCGCGATCGTTATAGTAGTCGCCGCCACGTCCGCCGCTACGCATGCCACTGTAATAGGCACTGTCGTTATCGTGACGTTGCGCGAACGCCGGAGTTAGTCCGGTCGCGATGAGGAGAGGAGTAAGAAGGACCGCGTTTCGTAGCTTGGTCATTCCCGGTTAGATGCGGGATTTCCGTCCGGCGCGGAGTCAAATCGAGTGTGGTCTTAGCTCCAACATAATCTAAGGTACCGAACGGCCTCTTTCGAAAGGGGTTATGCAACTGATGGCAGCCAAAAATCGTCATCATCCGTGCGGCCCTGGCGGGAATTCGTCCATCTATTCAGAAGTACGGCCCCGGTCGCGTAGACGATAAACAGGCCGATTTCGTCTATTTGGCGTGCAGTATCGTCTCTTCTTGCAGTAGCTTTCAAAGAAGGGGATTGGAGGGTCTGTGAAGGATCTGATTTATGGCATCTCTGGTGGGCTGGTCGTGGGGCTCATGGGGCTGGCGATTGCCGGTTCCATCGCGATGGCGCAAACGGCTCCATCGCCTGCTCCCCACAAGCCCAGGACTTCGGCCAAGGCAGCCATGGCAGTCTGGTCGCCGGACGTGCAGAAGACACTCGGCATCTCTTCAGACGACTTCAAGGCTGACGGGCTCAACAAGTTGACGCAGGCCCAGCTGGCCAGCCTGATGAGTTCGGCCAAGCCCGATCCGAAGAAGCACTGGCTCGTATGTCCCGCGAGCGGAACCGCACCTTCCGGGCAGATTCACGTCCTCCTCACCGTGGCGGGCGATGATTCCACAGGCGCAATCGCGGGCCAGATTCACCAGGCCGTCAGTTCGCTCACCGGCGTCACAGTAGTCGACAGCGCCGCCAACGCAGACCGCACGCTCCACGTCGTCATCCAGGAGCAGACAACGGCCAAGCGCACCATCGGCTTCACCGCCTCCTACCTCACCGGAACTCCCTGCACCGAAGACGTTGCCGGCAAGATGACGGACGTGGAGTTGAAGGGCACACTAGGCACCTACACCGACGCGAAGGGTTCCGGCCTGGCGATGGATCTAGCCGGAATGCTAGATCAGGATCTGCAGCCGCTCCGTAGCGCCGCATCAACACGCTAAGCCCCATAGACGCCGCGTTGCCCCACACATTTGCCCGCGACGGCAAGGTGCGCGCCAGAGAAGTTTCGTCTTCCCGACGATTCCCCGAAACGCCAAAACTGCATCCTACACAGTGGAGGTTTTGCTATGAGGGTTCCCTGGATCCTTGCCGGTATCGGAGTCGGCGTCGCAGTAACGTACCTGCTTTTCGTCAACGAATTAGAGCCGGCCTACGACACCAGTCACGACGGATTCACAGATGCAGCCCGGAGAACCTTCGCCTGGGGCAGCAAGAAACAGGCCGAGGGAAAGCTGGGTTCAGTCGCCGGCGCCATCAAAGAAGGCGTAGGCAATCTCACCGGCAACCAAAACCTGGCCGATGAGGGCACCGCGGATCGCGTCGTTGGAGATGTGAAGGATGCCGCAGGGCGCGTAGGACAGGCCGTGGGGCAGACCATTCACGATTTGAACAAATAGAAACAAACCTGATGTATTAGCAGGGCCCGTTTGGTTCTCATGCAACAAAAAGCTGCCCATCTTCGCAAAGTTTCAACCTGCGAAGATGGGCAGTTTTCTATGCGCCATCAGAACGCCAGCAGCCGATCAAAGAACGAACGATACCGCCGCAGAGCCTGTCGCAGGTCTTCGGTCGACACGTTATCCCCGCGATCCCACTGATGTTCCATCTCCGACCGCTCCGCCGCGAACTGCTCCGAGATCCGCTTCACCACGGTCGCAACCAGCTCGTCGGCCTGTTTCACAGCGGTCCTCGGCTCATCCACAAACCCGATCTGAGCCTTGTCCCAGCGCGCGCGAAGATCGTTCAACTCGTTGCTCGGAAACAGTTGTCCAGGTTGATCGGATCCAGGCGATGGATCCACTCTCTGATCCGCAACCGCCCTGCCGTCTACTCTTCGCTCATCCCCTGCTCTCTGCTCCACCGCCCTCTGCGCCGAACTCTCGCGATCGACATCCACATCCCGCACAACATCGCGCGAGCCGTTCCGCGGATCATCGATCATCTCCGTGCTTGTTGGATAGTTCGTACGTTCATACTGAGATCCCGGTACTCGATTTGCGATCGAGTCTGCAGTCAGTCGTGCGTCATCGCGAACTTCGCCTATCATGCTACCTCCTTGTGGGTCGTGGCTGTCACACCAAGCAATTCGTCAAACAGGGAACGGAAGTGCACCATCGCTTTGCGAAGTTCTTCCGTCGTGGACTGTCCCTTGGCATGGCGCAGAACAATATCGTGCGCCGCCCTGTAGTTGCCCACCGTCTCGGGATAGTGAACCGAGATGTCATCGGCCCGCTGGGCAAACTCACTCATCGGATAGCCGCGCGAGTTCATCACATCGGTCACCAGCCGGTCCGCTTCATTCACGGCACCCCGAGGATCGTCCACAAACTGCTTCTGGACGAAGGTCCACTGATGCATATAACGATCACGCTCCGGCGCAGGCAGCGTGCGCAGCTTCAGGTTGGAGACGCGCCGTTCCCTTTCAGCCAGAACGTTTTCGGCGAGCTTCGGATCTCCGTGTTGACTCACAACCCGGTCATACTCCGGGCCGAACTTCTGTTTCAGCTGCGCCGATCGGTTGCCTCTGGTATATAAAATCACCCCGACAATAATCAGCACAGCAGCTGCAATCACAATAGCGGTTACGATCTTTGGGTCCATAGCCTACCCCCTTGCATCCCTTGATGCCGCCCACAAGCCGCCGCGTTGTGCAAAAAGCAGAGAGAGCAGCCACAACGATTTCAATCCCGCGAAAGCGATCCCCACTGCCACGCAAACACCGTTGATAACACACGTCGCATAAGCACGCCGCATAACGCAAGACGAGCGACCCACGGCCCAGCCGCAAAGTCGCTCGTCTTCCCGTGCCAACATCTCTATCTGCCCAAACGTCTCTCTCCGCCGAAACGTGTCCATCGTGCGAAGTCTCTATCCGCGCGAAAGTCTTCCCCCGCGAACGCCTGTGCAAACACCGCCTGCCTAGCCTTTGTGATGATTCAACACAGCGCGAACCTTATCGACATGCGTCCCATGCACGCGAATCGCCTCATGCAGCGCGTCGCCGGTCACCCCAAACTCCTTCGCCCAGTAGTGAATATCGGACGACATCTTCGGATTAATCTCTTTCGGGTCATGCGGGCCTTTCTCTGGCTCAACATGCTCCGCATGAGGCGTACGAGCTTTGGACTTCTCAACTTCTTCGTGTTCGTGCGGCCTTGCCGGATCTGGATGAGACATCGATTCATTCCTCTTTTCGCCTTCACCCAGTTAGATGCAAATCCCAGCCATCCGCCCGCTGCGTAATCGCTGCGTAATCGTAGACACGGCGCAAACTCGGAATCCCCGCCGTGCCCCAGTCTCATAAACGAGTTCCTTTGCATCAGCAGACAGGGCAACCCCGCCGGTACAGACAGAGTCGTACTTTTCAGGTGAGTAGTGCTCTAATGCTGCCCGTCTGGAGGGTTCCTATGATTTTTCGCAAAGACACTTGGGCCTGCGTAGCGCTTGCGTGTGCGCTCTCTTTCAGCGTTGTACCGGCTGGCCTGGCACAAGCGCCGCAAGACAACGATGCTGCTAGCTGGTCTGCGCCCCGCGGCTACGATATGGCTTATCCCGAGAACGGCACTCCCAACATGGTAGCTCGTCAAGGCTATGCTGCAGGCTACAACCAGGGCCAGGCCGACCTGGCGCGTGGTCAGGCGTTCAAACCTACCGAGAACAAGGCCTACGCTCACGCGAAGATCCCCAAGGGAATGGACAAAGACACGTTCAAGACCGAGTTTCGTGAGTCATTCGTAAAGGGCTACACAAACGCATACAAGGGCCAGTAGCAATCGCGAAACAACGACAACTCAGAGAAACAAAACAATGCCCGCTTCTCGTGACTCGCAGCAGTCACGAAAGCGGGCTTCTCTCTACTAGCTACTATTTGTGATGACTCACGTCCACACCCACGGGAATCGTCTGCCACTTTCGTAGCAAAGTTACGAATGTGACTTGTCTAATGGATAAAGACAAGATACCTTTCGTCTTGACTTCAAAACTTGTTGAGATCAGGTCGTACGAAAAAACATGCGTTACCCTCTTGCTTCACTTTTCTTGGTTCTCTCTGGATTCGGCAATCTCGCCCAAGCGCAACAAGCTCTGACCAGTACACCCGCTCCTGCATCATCCCCACTTGCTGCCGCAACCGCCCCCACAGCTCCTACCAACCCCGATGCTCCCGACGCCTCAGGCAGGTACATGCTGCGTGACGGCACGGACGTAAATCTCCAGTTCGCGCAGGATCTCAGCTCAAAGACCGCATCCGAAGGCGATCCAGTAACGTTGACGCTGGTCGATGACCTGAAGGTCGGAAACATCGTAGTCGCGAAAGCAGGAGACAAGGCAATCGGCGAGGTCACCAAGGCCGAGAAGTCAGGAATGATGGGCAAAGCTGGCGAGCTGAACATCCGCCTCAACTACCTCAAGGCAGGCGACACCAAGATCAAGCTACGCGGCACAAAAGGCAAAGAGGGCGAAAGCGGAACCACCGGCGCCGTAGTCCTGACAGTGCTGTTCGGACCCATCGGCCTGATCAAACACGGCAAAAACGTAGAGATCAAACAAGGCCAATCCCTCCACGCCTTCGTCGGCGACGATATCGCGCTAGTGCCTGCGACTTAGCCTTAACCTATTGATTAGGTGAAGAACGTCACCGTGCCCTTGACTGTTCTCCTTGCCAAATAGGTGAGTTAGACTTTACCAAGGAAATTGATGGGGTACTGGAGCAAAAGTGAAAGTTTCTTCCGTTTTGTATGACGGTCGTATAAAGGCACATAACGTTCTTTTGGACTTTACAGTCGGTGAATATCTCGATTCTGTTCGAGATGTTATAGATAGAAATCAATATCAACGTAAGAGAGTGTCTTCATCAAAGACCATCTATTCGCTTTTGCGTCAAGATATTTTGCGGGGCTGCGTCATTCCACCTATAGTGCTGGCACTTGGAAGTATCGATGTCAAGGACGAGCTTTTCGAAAATCATCATGATCAAATCCTCGATCTGATCAAAAATAATTCGTCTCGCCTTCTCATCCTGGATGGCTTACAGAGGACGTATACACTCCTTGATCTTGAGGGAGAGGCCGATCGTTTCGAGCACCAAAAACTAAGAGACAAGCAATTGCGAGTCGAGGTCTACATCGGCATTGATCGCCTCGGTATCCTTTATCGCATGCTGACCCTCAACACAGGTCAGACTCCCATGTCGCTTCGGCAACAGATTGAAATGCTCTACTTGGATTATCTTGATGACGGTTTGCCCGGCGTACGTTTCGTAAGGGAAGTAAGCCAGGAACGAGCCACTGATAAATTAGAGCTAAATTTCAAGGACACAATAGAAGGCTTCAATTCGTACATCGACCGTGATGAAGCTCCCCTTGAAAGGGGAGATCTTCTTGAGAATATTAAGAGTTTGCAAAATCTTTCGCATGAGAACTCTTCTCGCGATCTTTTCAAAGAATACGTCCTCGCGTGGGTAGCATTTCTTACTTGCGTAACTGGATTGTGTGGGGAATCGCAGGTCAGTCAGGAAGACTACCCTGAGAACGAATCTGTTTGGGGACGAACGGCGTCACAAGTTTTTAAGAAAAGTCAGGCTATGACGGGGTTTGGTGCAGCGCTAGGTAAGCTCAAGGATTTTGGCCTCGTGCTAGAGCTTAGTGACGTCGAAGGTCTAGCTAAAAAAATTAGGCTCGGGTCGGGGGATGCGAATGATTTTTTACTCTCGATCAATAAGTCTCTGGCGTGGATAAAGCTCAACACAAAGAAAATCGGAAGCGCGCAGCGGGCATTTTTCTTTATTTCTTTAGGGAACTTCTCAATTCACAGACCGATTCATATCTGGATTTGAATGCGAGTGCAGTCACCGCCCTCCATAAGGTAAAGACACAAATCTAATGGACTTGTTGATCAACGACGAGATTAGACATGTAGATGGGATTAGGTTGGATGACGACGCCACAGCCTTCGCCCTTTTTTCACGGGATGATTCGAATTTCATCGAGTTAGCGAAGGTCGTTAACTATCTCGACATTCCTAGTGACGACTGGGAAATCGCAAATTACAAGGTGGCATTGTTCATCCACTCGTCTTGGCCCGAATCTCAGACGTTGGTGTTAAGGGAGAATGACACTAGAATCGGATTTTTATTTTCGCTGGAAGCACTTGCATCTGAAGAGTCCATCTTAAAGAGAAAAAACAACACAACGCGTTTGGCTTTATCGCATTACAAAAGCTTTGTCTGGGACAACAAATCACTGGAGTACGATCAGCCGAAATTGAACAAGGGATTACAGTCAGAATCACAGAGCTTTTTCCGCCAGATACGGTCGTAGCTGTGTTCAACGAGAAGATTTTCTATGATGCGACGGGTTGGACAGTGAACTCCGATTTCGTAGAAGATAGGCTGGCGACGTTCGCGAAACATGGGCTCTACTTGCTCGGGTCAGGTTCTGTAAACGGAAGACTACATGACTTTAAAGCTATTGGAATCGCATTGGCAAGCGACAGAAGTAACCTAGAACTGCGTCGCTTTAGCTCGTCGCTCCCACGCAGTTCGAGAGATTTTCTCATTTCGATCTTCCTCACGACAGCTCCCCATGAGCGAAACGCTGGGTTTCGTTTTTTCTTGCTTATCAGGTTTTTGAATCGCTTATCCAAGATTTATATGCCGAGATCCTCAAGGTGTTTGTGGAACAAGCGCAAGGTAAGAATTCGAATGATCTGAAAAATCTCGTCAGTAAGTTCGAGTCGTCCCTCAGAGAAAAACATAGGCTTAAGGAAATCATCAATGCAAATCTGGGTATCAAAGACGATTGCAAGCAACTGATGATTGCTTGCAATGGTCTACTTACCAAAACGGGCGCAAAAAAAGAGGTTGCAGTAGACGAAGCGCTCTATGGAGTGAGAAATATTCTTTTTCATCGGTTTGGAGACACCCAAAAATTAGCCGCCGAGCTTGATGAAGTATCTCAGGCGCTATTTGTTACCGTTTGTGAACTCGCTATTTGTTATCAATCGCCGACCGTTTCCCTTTGAAATGGGTTGGCTCACTTAGTATCCCAAAATGGGAATCAGCAAAAAAATAAATCCGGATTTGTGGCGCATTTTTCGAGTCCCACAAACTGACTGTCCAGAAACCAACGTTTGCCACGCGTCCCACCACACCTACACCACCAAAACATCAGGTAGAAACGCCCGTTTTTTGCCCAAAAATCCCAGCAAAAATGGGCTTCACCACGTTAGATCGCCTACGCCATTCTGCGCTCAGCAACAGCTAGCGGCCGACAGGAGACTCCGGAGCGTCGGCGACCCCTCGCCCGCGCAACAGGGCGTAGAGCTTCTCCTGGCCCAGCACCCGGCGAAGTTCCCTGAACGCAAACAGCGGAATAAACGCGCAGAAGATGACGAGCGCCCGCCCCACCAGATCCTCCACATGCAGATTGTGCCAGACCGTCCCAAACGGCTTCCCCGCAATCACCCGCTTCACGGTCTCTTCGAGGATATGGAACACCAGAACAAGCACCGCGAAGACAATCGACTTCAACAGGACAGACTGGTACAGCGGCCTCTTCTCGTAGCCTCTGCCCACGCGCATCATCTCCCCTATCAGAATCACCTTGCCGATCACCAGCGCATTCACCACCGCAAAGCCGTAGTTCAGCGCGTCGTCGTTGACGTCATACTTCTTCAGCAACAGCGTCGTATACGCCACCAGCGCACAGAAGAAGAACATCAGGTAAAAGGCGATGATCCAGAACTCAATAAGCTCGTGCTTGACCTTCTGCGCGAAGCTGCCCTGCTTCTTCTCATTGCTGCTCATGGTCGGTTCTCCTACGCAGCCAGCCCGATCACTCCAGGTCGCTGACAGGGAAGCCAGAAAAGAATAGCAGCCTCCAACCCACCCGCATTCCCAAAACGGGAAACCTCAAAAATAAACCCCAAAAACGTGGCGCATCTTCCAAGCCCAAAAAACACGCTGCTAAAACACCACGTCTACCACGCATCCCACCACGTTCCCACCACCAATTCACCACGCGAAAACGCCCGTTTTTGCCAAAACCCCAGCAAAAACGGGCGTCACCACGTCCGAAAAAATTACTGCAACAAAGTTCCTTCTTCAGGCTGTGTCTTGGCCTCATCGGGCGGTATGACGACGGCCGCGGCTACCTTGTCCTGATCCTCCAGGTCCAGCAGCTTCACCCCTGGGTACTCCGCCCAGCCGACCTAACACTCTTCGTATCAATGCGAATGATCTTCCCAAACTGGCTGATCACCATCATCTCGGTCGTGTCATCCACCAACTGAATGCTCGTAACCTTGCCAATCTTAGGCGTAGTCTTCATGTTGATCACGCCTTTACCGCCACGCGATTGCAGGCGATATTGATCCACATCCGTGCGCTTGCCAAACCCATTCTCACTCACCGTAAGCACCAGGCAAGGCGTCAAACCCAGCTGTTTATCAAGCTTTTCAAGCTTCGCCGCAACCTCCGCCGAAGCCACCGGTGCTGCAAGTTCCCCAGGCTCAGCAAGTTCCAGCGGCTGCGCCTCAGACGACTCGGTAGCCTCGTCAATCGCCGCTTCCACCTGATCCGTAAGCCCTTTCTGAGCAGCACGTTCCAGCCGTTGCTTGTTGCGCGCCTCGTTGGAAGGCGTCACCGCCGCCCCGATCACATAGTCGCCCTTCTTCAACGTAATGCCGCGATTTCCCGTAGCCGGCCGCCCCATCGGGCGTAAGTCCTGCTCATTGAAGCGGATAGCCATCCCATCATGCGTAGCCAGGAAGATCACCTGCTGCCCATCCGTGATCCGCGCAATAATCAGCTCATCATCCTTGTCAATATTGATAGCGATAATCCCACGCGCCATCACATTCGAGAAGTCCTTCAGCGCCGTCTTCTTCACCGTTCCATTGCGCGTAGCAAACAGAATGTACTTCGAATCCTCTTCAAGATCGCGAACCGGGAGAATCGTAACCACCTTCTCGCCAGGCTGCAGCGCGACCAGCGAGGCCATCGCCTTGCCTTTCCCAGCCGCGCCGACATCGGGAACCTCATACACCTTGAGCCAGTAGACGCGGCCCGTATTCGTGAAGCAGAGAAGATACGCATGGGTCGAGTCGATGATGAGCTGCGCGACAAAGTCCTCTTCGCGAGTCTTCATGCCGAGCCGCCCAGTGCCGCCGCGACGCTGCTGCCGGTAGATCGAGATAGGCGTGCGCTTGAGATAACCAGTGTTCGACACCGTGACCGCCACCTGCTCATCGGTGATCAGATCTTCCAGCTGCAGCTCAGCCGTCTCATCAATGATGGTCGTGCGGCGAGCATCGCCATACTTGTCGCGAATCTCGGTAAGCTCCTTGACGATGACCTTGCGCAACTTCGCCGGCGAAGCGAGGATCGACTCGAACTCCGTGATGTTGTCGCGAACCTCAGCCAGTTCCTTGAGCAGCTCATCGATAGAAAGCTGCGTGAGGCGGTATAACTGCAGTTCGAGAATCGCGTCGATCTGCTTGTAGGAGAGAATCAACGTACCAGTCGTGCTGAACGTCATATCGACGCCATATTTAGCGGGGTCCAACGTGACGCCGCTGAGCTCCGTGCCACGCAGGTTGATGCGTTTGTTTGAGAAGTAGGAGAAGAGGTTCTCGCGGGCATCGGCGCGGCTGGACGACTGTCGGATGATCTTGATTACGTTGTCCAGATGATCTAGCGCAATCTGGTATCCAAGCAGAATGTGTTCGCGGTCGCGAGCCTTCGCGAGGAGGAAGGCGGTGCGACGGCGAACCACTTCCGTGCGGTGATCGAGGAACGCTCGGATGGCTTGGTCGAGCGGAAGCTCCTTCGGCTGACCATTGTGGACGGCCAGGAAGATCATCGAGAACGACTCCTGCATCTGGGTGTGCTTATGGAGTTGGTTGAGAACGATCTGGTGCTCGGCGCCGCGCTTCAGTCCGATGACGATGCGCATGCCATCGCGATCGGACTCGTCGCGAAACTCATCGCGGGCGATGTCGGTGATGACGCCCTCATTGACAAGTTCGGCGATACGCTCAATCAGCTTGGATTTGTTGACTTGGTAAGGAATCTCGGTGACGATGATGGCCTGACGCCCGCCGGAGATATTCTCAATGGATGCCTTGGCGCGCATCATGAAGCGACCCCGGCCAGTGCGATAGGCCTGGGGGATATTCGTCTTGCCGAAGAGATAGCCGCCCGTCGGGAAGTCCGGTCCGAGCACATGCTCGAGAACGAGGTCGAGGTCTGGTCGATGATCCTGCGGGGACTTCTGCAGCAGCGAGATGCACGCGTTCACGATCTCGGTCAGATTGTGAGGCGGGATGTTGGTCGCCATCCCGACGGCGATACCCGAACTGCCGTTCACGATAAGGTTCGGAATTCGCGCCGGAAGAACAGTAGGCTCGAGCGAGGACTCGTCGTAGTTAGGCGAAAAGTCGACAGTATCGTAGTCGATGTCCGCCAGCATCTCACCGGCAAGCCGGGTGAGGCGGGATTCGGTGTACCGCATGGCCGCGGCAGAGTCACCGTCGACGGAGCCGAAGTTTCCCTGGCCATCTACTAATAGATAGCGGAGAGAAAACGGCTGGGCGAGCCGGACCATGGTGTCGTAAATGGCCGAGTCGCCGTGGGGATGGTAGTTGCCCATGACGTGGCCGACGACCTTGGCGGACTTGGTGTACTTCTTGTTGAACTGGAGGCCCATCTCCTGCATGCCGTAGAGGATACGGCGATGAACAGGCTTGAGGCCGTCGCGGACATCGGGCAGAGCTCGGCCGATGATGACCGACATGGAGTAGTCGAGATACGACCTCCGCATCTCCTCCTCAATATTGATGGAGAGCATAAACGCAGCCCCGCGACCCTGGACGGTCGAGCCGTCTGGAGGAGATCCTGCGGGGGAGGGTTGTTGGAGTTCGCGTCCTGCGGGGAGGGTGCGTTAGGGTTCTTCGGGTCTTGCGGAAACAGATCGTCAGCCATGGTGTACTTCCATGATAAATGCTTGATTTGGCGGGGTAAAGGCGCGCACTAAGGGCAATTCTGACCGGAAGAAGTATTTACAGAAAACGCGGCACTTACAAGGAATCAAGCGAGGAACAGGTCGCGCAAAAAGAAAGGGACAGGCTTTCGGCCCGTCCCTCAAGAAATGTACTGCAGGTTGGTTAGAAGTTGATCTTGCCGGCAAACTGCAGGAAGCGACGCTCGTCGTTGGCTCCACCGGTCACACCGCCCTTGGACGCTTTGATCGGATAGGTCGTTCCTGCGGCGTATGGGTCCCCGTCCGTGCCTGACTGGGCCACGTCGAGGGTCGCACCTTGAATGTACAGGTTGTGGTGGTTCGTCACGTCGTAGCCCTCAGCCCTGAGCTCAAAATTGATGCCCTCGCGGATGGGGAACTGCTTCGAGATCGAAACGTTGACGTTATAGGCGCCGGGTCCACGGAAGGCGTTACGGGCCGTCATCTCTGCGGGGTAGGGGCCGAAGTCCGAGATTCCGGTAAGGGCCGCGTTAGAGATTGGAACGGCCGTCGGAAGCGCGCCGATCACATAGTTGTCTGCTCCACCGCCGGTTACGCCGTTCGGAATCGACTTGAAGGTGTGTTGGGTGAGAGGTGTGCTCGGGACGTAGCGAGGAATGCTGTAGCCCGAGGCGTCGTTAGTGGAGTCGTAAAGGGTAAACGGGGTTCCGGTCCGAACGGTATAGATACCGGTCAGCTCGTAGCCTCCGAGGAGTTCGCCGAGAAGAGTGGTCTTCTTGGCGAAGTAGGGAGTGCGCCAGATCGGTGCGATCACAAGGCGATGACGAATGTCGAAGTCGCTGTTGCCGTGATCGAGCGCTGGATTGTAAGGGTTGGTGTACCCCAGCGAGAAGTTGCCGGCAGAGGTCTCAGAGAACGTTGTACTCAAATCGTCCGTGGCGTGTGCGATGGTGTAATTCGCAATCAGAGACAAACCGGTGCGATGGATGTTCTGTGTCGAGAATTGAAGGTTGACTGCCTGATAGTAGGAGTCGCCGTTCGATCCGCGGTTGTTATCGTTCGTGAAATGCGGATTGGCGTAGGTGAGCGAGGAGTTGCCGCTGACAGGATCCACAATAGGATCGCCGAGATAGAAGTTTCCACTGCCCTGAATGTTGTAGTTCTTGATGTCGTAGAGGTGAAGTCCACGAGCACCGTTGTAGGTCAGTTCGACGACGCTTCCGTGACCAACCTGCTGATCGACCGAGAGCGAGTAGAACTGAGTCTGCGCAGTGCGGATGTTCTGGTCCACATGCCGCAGACTGGTTGGGGGCAGAGGAACGGAGGCTCCAGAACCTGCGAGCGGACCAGCGTTGGAGTTGGTGACCACAGGGTTCAGCCCGTTCCCCTGCTTGATCACAACAACGGCGTAGTTGGGTGGGTTCTGAATCACGTTGAAGGTGACGTTGCCGAAGTTGCGCTCATAAGAGATACCGTAACCGCCTCGAACCGAAGTCTTGCCGTCGCCGAAGACGTCGTAGGCGAAGCCGATGCGTGGAGATGCAGTACCGTACTGTGGATTCCAGAGTCCGCCAATGGGGCTGTTAGGCGTTGTGAGAACGGATCCATTGCGGACCTGCTCCGGAATGCTGCTGCCGGCGCCGTAGTAGAAGTTCGCGTCCAGGTTTCTGTTGTTGTTGTGCTGAACCCCGTAGTACTCGTACCGCAGACCGTAGTTGAAGGTGAACTTGGGAGTTACCTTCCACTGATCCTGAACGTAGGCTGCCCAGTCGTGGAAACGGTCAGAGCGTGCAAACTGGGGTTGAGTGGTTGGGAGGTTGATGGTGCAGCTCGGATTTTGCGAAAGCTGGCCGGTGTAAGCGTTGCGAGCGCAGGGAGTGGCTCCCTGAGGGTTGACTGCCGCCTGAAACTGGAACAGGTCACCGGTCAAAAAGTTGGCGAGCCCGACCGTCGTGTTCTTTCCAAGTTGCTCGCTGGCCTGAGCATAGGCGCCGTAAGCACTGTTCTCCTGGATGTAGAGAATCTGAGCGCCGCCCTGAATCTGGTGGCGTCCCTTGGTTAGGTTCATATCCTGATTGATCTGAACGGTGTTCTGCGGTCCGCCAAAAGGCAAGCCTCCGTTAGCGGGGTTGGTGTCGTAAAAGCCAGGGAACTGAAATGGCTTGCCCGTGAACGGATCCTGCGCGTTCGGCGCGACGATCAGGGTGGGTGTCTGTTGCAGTGATGTGTCGTAGGCATTGCTTACGTTGAGGCGCGCGAAGCTGGCCTTGGTAATGCTGGAGAGGGAAGGGTTGAACTCATGCGCAACGCTGAGCAGGTAAGCCTGACCAATGTTCGACTGACCTACGTTGTACGCCGCATAAGGAGTGGAAGATCCAACCGCAGAGCCGGGCGCATCCACTTCGTGGTAGTTGGCGTAGCGGAAGAATGCCTGTGTCTTCTCGCCCAGGTTGTAGTCCAGACGACCTGTGACATTGTAGGTGTTCTGAGGAACTCCACCGCCAGCATCGTTCGGTGTCGCGTATCCAATGTTGTTGAAGATAGGCAAGCTCGGATCGAGAGTGCTATAGAGAGGAGTAGTACCCCCGCCGGCCTGAAGGTTCGTCGTGGTGCTCAACACGTTGAACTTCTGATTGCCGCCGTAGGTGGAGAAGAAGCTCTGAACGTTCGCTGGGGCAGCAGCGAGAAGCTGCGCGCTCGGAACAACCGCAATCTGATTCGCCGAACTGCGAACCCGGGTAAGCTCGGTCGATGCGAAGAAGAAGAGCTTGTCCTTGAGGATGGGTCCACCGACCGCGCCGCCGAATTGGTTACGCGTGTAGTTGCCCTTCGCCAAGCCAGCCTGGGCGTTCGCTACCGTGTTGGCCGTCGTTGCGCCCAGACGGTTGAACTCCCATGCAGAACCGTGAAAAGAGTTTGTGCCGCTCTTGGTCGCCACAGCAACGACACCGCCAGAGGCGCGTCCATATTCCGCGCCAAAGTTATTGGTGATGACGCGGTACTCCTGAACGGAGTCGATTGGCACGATGATGCCGACAGAATCGCCAAAGACAGTGATGTTTTCGACACCGTCGAGAAGGATCTCGGTGCCTGAGTTGCGCTGACCGTTAAGGGAGTAGTTGACGCCGCGGTTTGCGCCATTCTGGACGCCCCCCGCCGCCGTGTTGTCACCGGAGGAGATGTTCCCCGACAGAGCGACGAAGTCGTAGGGGTTGCGGGTGAGCGAGGGGAGCTGCGAGATCTGCTGCTGGTCTATGACCTGCGATACTTCAGGGGTTTGGGTGTTGACCTGGGCGCCTTGGGACGCGGAGACCTCGACGGTGACGGAGCTATTGCTCACCTGCAACTTTTCGTCGGCGGAGACATGGCCGCCGATTGCAACTACGATGTCGGTCTTTGTCGTCCCAAAACCAGAGCTGGACGCAGTAACGGTGTACTGGGCAGGCTGAACATTGGTAAACGCATAAATTCCAGCCGAGTCGGTCTTAACCACGCGCTCAGCATTGGTGCCCAGATTCTTGAGCGTGACCGTTGCACCGGCGATGATTGCGCCGGTCGAATCCGAAATAGTGCCCGAGACCTCGCCGGAAGACTGGGCGATGGCTGTGGGTACGGCTAAAAATAGAGCGAAAAGTGCCACTGCGAGGATACCAATCCACTTCGCAGACGAGTGCGACTTACTAAATTCTCTTGTTCTCAAGTTAACAGCTCCGTTTAATAGTTCATTTGGGATGGGTCGATAAAGCTATGCAAAAGACGGGGATAGCTGGTAACAGGCAAATAGGTGACCAAACGCGAAACCTATTGATCTTTGTGAATATCAATAGTTTATGTCGGGAACATGAAGAGTTGGTTATATGAAAATCCGTATATTATTATGGGATGTCACGATCTCTCCACGCGACAGTGCCTTCAAATTGGAAATCCAATACTTGAGTCGGCGGCCCGAGGCCGATCAAATGTGATCTAAGACTAAATGTGTCGCCTATTCACTTGATATCAGACCGATCCCGTCGTATATTCAACTTATCGCAGTTCACCACTGGACTCAGGAGCTTGATTGGGAGTTGGAGTCTTTGACCAGATCCCCGCGGGATATCTCTTGGCGGAGACCGCGAGGACCTGGAAGCTACAGCCGAGTGACCGCAGATTATCTGCATTATAAGGTTCGATCTGCGGATCGTTCTCCTTCGGCTCAAAACTCCATTGCATATCAGTACGCCCCTCAAAACTTCTCCGGCGATTCAGGTCTCGCCGGGACTTTGAGGACTAGCGGTCGACGATGAGGTGCGCCGCTTTTTTGCCCTCAGCCTTCGATCTCACAGATGGGCATGAAGATCGACGCCGTTCTGAAAAGAAGAGAACGCGATCGGTCTCACGGAGCACGGAACTCTATCCGGGATAAGAATGAAGCAAACGACGCGTAAGACGACCAGCGAGAGAGAGCCGGGCACGGATTGGCGGCGGTCGCGGTTGGATCGCGGCAGGAACGCTGGCGGCTTATGCGGCGATGGGTGGAACCAAGGCGGCGATAGCCTCGGTGGAGAAGTCAGATCCGGCGGCGAGTGGAGCGGCCGAGGCAACGATGCCGCTAAAGAAGTTTGATATTCCGGCAGGCCCGTTGGACGCGGCGGTGAAGGCTTTTGAGAAGGCCACCGGTCTGACCGTGAAGATCGTGCTGCCGGCTGGAACAGTGGCAGGGTTCAATTCGCAGGGTGTCGTTGGGCTGTATCGAGAGGATGAGGCGCTCCGTCTGCTGCTGGATGGCACCGGGCTGAACTACCGCGTGGAGGATGCCACGACGATCCTGGTAGGGGTGCAGGCGAAGGACACTGTTTCTGTAACTGAATCGGTCACTAATTCGGTTTCGCTCTCGAAGTTCACTGAGCCGCTGATCGATACTCCACAGAGCATCAGCGTGGTACCGCAGTTTGTCCTGAAGGATGAAGGCGTTTCAACCCTGCGCGATGCTCTGCGCAACGTGCCGGGCATCAGTCTGGCGGCAGGCGAGGCGGGCGCACAGGGAGACAATCTGACGATTCGCGGCTTTACGGCACGCAACGATATCTTTCTCGATGGTATCCGCGACTTCGGAAGCTACTACCGCGACTCGTTCAACTACGAGCAGGTGGAGGCACTGGAAGGTCCGGCCGGAATTCAGTTCGGGCGCGGTTCGACTGGAGGCGTGATCAACCAGGAGAGCAAGGTTCCGGTTGTGCAGCAGTTCGTGAATGTCCAGACGCAGTTCGGAACCGACAAGACCCGCAGGATCACGGCAGACGTAAACGAACCGGAACTGGATGTGCTGGGCGGTACAGCCTATCGCGTCAACCTGATGGGACAGGAGGGCGGGGTCGCCGGACGAGACTACGCGGAGATACGAAGGTTCGGTATTGCGCCATCAATTTCAGTCGGATTAAACACGAAGACACGCGCGACGCTGAGCTATCTGCACATGACCGAAAGCGACACTCCGGACTATGGGCTGCCATGGTTCAATAACGCGGTGGCACCCGGGTCCATTCGGCATGACTACTACGGCTTCCCCGATGAGAACTACCTGAAGACGAACGACGACATTTTAACCTTGAAGGTCGAACACGAATTTTCGCCTGACCTGAATTTGCATACGATTGCACGTGCTGCAAATTATCCTCGGCACGCGCAGATCACGGAGCCGCAGATCTGTTCCAACGCGCCGGCGAGCGTGCCGGTTGGTGGATTCGTGTCGTCGCTGCCCACCTCTGCCGTGAACACGGCATTGCCTTGCGCGTACACCGCTGCGAGCGATCCGAGCACGATCGTCGTGAACCGGAATCAGATCCAGGTAAAGAGCGTCGAAGGCGACCTGTGGGACCAGGCCGAAGTCACGGCTCGCTTCAAAGCCTTCGGCATAAAGCACGCGCTGGTGGCTGGAGTTGAGGGCGGGCAGGAGATCTCGAACCCGATCAGGACAAGCTACACCATCAACAAGATCAACACCGTGCCGACGGCGACCCTGATCGACCCCAATGCGCAGCAGTCATTCGGCGGAACGGGGTACATCACCTCGATTGTGCACACCAAGTCGCAGAGCGTCGGACTCTACTTTGTTGACACGATCAAGCTTGGGCGGCTGTTTGAGGCGAGCGGCGGCGTGAGACGGGATAGGTTCGATACTGGTTACAATTTGTATCAACCCACTCCACCCGCAGGTGGAACTGTCACGGCTCCAGTGGCTCCAATCCATCGCATCGATGAGCAGCCAAGTTACCGTGCGGCGTTCGTCTTCAAGCCTTCGAGCCGAGGAAGCGTCTACTTCGACTACGGAACAAGCTTCAATCCCGCAGCCGAATCGTTGAGCTTGAGCATCGGCCTCGCGAACAGCTCAGCAGCCCCCGAGGAGAACCAGACCTACGAGGTCGGCGCGAAGTGGAGCTTCCTCAATGAGCGCCTTCTGGCCGAAGCTTCGTGGTTCAGAACCGAGAAGGACAACGCACGCGAGACCGACCCGACGAACTCGAATAATATTGTTGCAGCCGGAAATCAACTCGTGAAGGGCGTGCAGTTCTCGCTGGTTGGAAGGCTGCCGGAGGGACTCGATATCGTCGCCGGCTATGCGTATCTCGATAGCGACGTCATCTTCTCGAAGTTCTTTCCAACCTCCGTCGGCTACCCCTTGGCGAACGTGCCAAAGCAGACCTTCAATCTCTTCGTGACGCATCGCCTGCCGCTGCGGCTCAACGTAGGATTGGGCGGAAACTATGTGGCCAGCCGCACCGCCAGCTCCACCGTCCCCTATGTCCCAACCGCCTACTCCCGGCCGATCAGCTATCTCACCGCAACCGGCGCACCGGCCGTTCACTACCAGGTACTTGCGACCGAGATGAAGCAGGTCCCGGGCTACTGGATCTTCAACGCAATGGTGCGACGGCCTTTGACCGATCGCCTGGAGCTGCAAGCGAACGTCAATAATCTTCTCAATCGCTACTACATCGATCTCCCCCATCCGAGCCATCTGGTGCCAGGCGCCGGAGCCAACGCACAGATCGGAATCAACTTCAAATTCTAAGTTGAGCGAAGCAAATCAGAGTCAGTCTCAAGACTGGCCGCCCCTCTCTTTTGGTGACCGTAAGCGAAGGAGCAAGACGATGTTAATTACGATTCCGGATGTATTGACTGCCAGCGAGCTGAAGCAGGCAAGGGCGGCGCTCGACGCAGCAGAGTGGGTCGACGGAAGGGTCACAGCTGGATACCAGGCCCAGAGCGTGAAGGAGAACCTTCAACTGCCGGAGGACCATCCCGTAGCGGCCAGGTTGGGCGAGATGGTTCTGGCAGCACTGGCACGCTCGCCGCTGTTTATGTCGGCGGCGCTGCCCCTCCGGGTATTTCCGCCGATGTTCAACCGCTACACCGGCGGCGGCCACTTCGGCACGCACGTCGACACTGCGATTCGAGCCAACGCCTCGACCGGACAGAGGATCAGGACCGATGTTTCGGCGACGCTCTTTCTTTCAGAGCCGCATGAGTATGACGGCGGCGAACTGGCCGTCGAGGACACCTACGGCGTTCATTCCGTAAAGCTGCCCGCCGGACACATGGTGCTCTATCCGGCGACCAGCCTGCATCGCGTCACTTCGGTAACACGGGGCGAGCGCGTCGCATCTTTCTTCTGGGTCCAGAGCATGATCCGGAACGATGGCGACAGAACGCTGCTCTACGACCTCGACACTGCGATTCAGCGGTTGGCGATCGAAAGCCCCGGAAACCCTGCGGGTGTCCAACTAACCGGGGTCTATCACAATCTGTTGCGTCGCTGGGCGGAGATGTAGATCCCCGCAAGTCAGATTATCTTCGTCTAGCCCTCAAGATCGTCTCGACAGGCTGTGCCTTGCATTTAGCTCGGCGGGTCTACGAATAGTCAGCAACTTATTCATTCGTTACGTGTCCCTAGACCTCCTCGCATGTTCTCCAATTCAGATTTCGTGAAGATCCAGTTTTCTGGATAAAAAATCTCTTATTCCATAAAGGAAACCTCCAGAAAAGTCGATCCCCTATCCGCGGGTCGGTAAAAACCCTTGTTCTAACTAAAAATCCGAGACGGAAAAAGTTCTGTTTGCAATGGCCCTAAAGGTGCATGTCACTAAGAATCGGCCGCCCAGATCTACCCCGCCGCTCGGAATTTTCCGGACCCGAATCAGGAGCAGAAAAAGATGAAAAAGCTTTTTGCGCTAATTACGTTGCTATTCGCCACCGCGGTGCTGAGCCACGGGCAAGCCACCTCGGTAAACGGCGGATCGATCCAGGGAACAATCACGGATCCCTCTGGGGCTATCGTGCCAAACGCCACGGTCACGATCCTTGCGGTTGATACCGGCTCTACAAAGACGATCAGCACGGATAGCGCGGGATTGTATAGTGTTGGGCCGCTAAATCCCGGCAACTATACCGTTACTGTCAGCGCTTCGGGGTTTCAAAAGCTCTCAGTTACGACGGTGGTTCGAACAGGAACAGCGACGCCAGGAAGCTTTAAGCTTACCCTCGGCTCTTCTGCTGAAACCGTAGAGGTGAACGCAGGCGCCCTCCAGGTAAATACAGAGCAGATCGGCGTCTCGGGCGTCATTACCCGCGAACAGATTGATTCTCTCCCGGTAAACGGTCGAAACATTCTGGACTATGCGCAGCTTCAGCCAGGTGTCATCCTCCAGTCCGGCCAGTCCTTCGACCCGACCAAAGCAGGTTACTCTGCCATCTCTGTTAGCGGCGTAGGCGGACGTACCACCCGCATCCTGCTCGACGGTCAGGACATCACCGACGAGACCGTCGGAACAACGATTTACAACGTTCCGGCAGGCGCTATTCAAGAGTTTCAGCTCAATCGCTCCACCCAGGACGTCTCTGGCGAAGTCACCTCGACGGGCCAGGTTCTCGTCTCCACTCAGTCCGGAACCAACGGCTTCCACGGCAACGCCTTCTACAACTTCCAGGACGCCCGCGCAGGTGCGGCAGATGTCGGCGGATCAACGGCTCCCTTCCAGCGCAATCAGTTCGGCGGTTATGTCGGCGGCCCCATCATTAAGGATAAGCTCTTCTTCTTCGGTGGCGTGGAACGTATCAAGCAGTCCGAGTTGGACGCCGCCCTCGGCGCCAGCCCGGTCTTTCAACCGATCCTCAACCAATTTCCCTTCGTGCCCGCTCCCTTTACGGACACCTTCAGCCTGGTTCGTCTCGACTACAACGGCCCTCGCGGAATTCACTTCTTCGTGCGCGGAGCCTATAGCGTCAACGCCGCCGATGCCACCTTCGGTCTAACCCCGTACCAGGTCTATCAGAATAGAGACAACGTCCCGGGAATCGTAGGCGGAGCCGACTTCACCACCGGTCACTTCACCCACTCCTTCCGCGGCGGGTATGAGAAGTTCCATAACCTCCTCGAGGATGGAACCGCTGGGCTCGGCAAATCAATCTATAACCCCTCCGGACCCGCCGTGGGCGGCAACGTCACCCTCAGAGGCAGCATAAACGCCGGGCCAAACTACCTGGCGCCACAGGGCACCTTCCAGACCGACAAGCAGTTCCGCTATGACGGCACCTGGACCAAGGGAGCTCACACCTTTAAATTCGGCTTCGACCTCAACCGCCTGGCCAGCGGCGGATTTGCCGAATTCTATGGCGAGAGTCTCTACACCAGAATCTCGGCCACCCCGGGCAATCTTGTGGGGCCCGATGCAGCTAACCCGCTCGACTATGTCGCTTCCCTGTACGCCATCGGCAACGGCAACGGCTTGTTCTCCGAGCGGCCCGGCTTTGGACTCCTTGGCGGTCTGGCTCCGAGCTGGCGCTTCGGAGCCTATGCGGCCGACACCTGGAAGGCTTCACCGTCCCTCACCCTTACCGCAGGTCTCCGCTGGAGCGTCGACACCGACCGCGCCAATCAGGATCTGGCAACCCCGCTTTGCTCCAGCGTAGATCCCTCGCTTCAATTTCCCGGCTGCACCGGAAACACCCCGCTCTTCGACCAGTTCCAGCAAGGCCTTGGAGTCCGGACCCATCAACCCTACGCCAACTTCGGACCGCAGGCAGGATTCAACTTCAGCCCTGGGGACCACAAGACCTCCTTCCGTGGCGGTATCGGTATCTTCTACGAGAGCAGCGTCTTCAACAACACAGGCAACGCGCGTACTGAGTCGGTTCAGAGCAACTTCCCGGCCTTCAACTTCGGCGTGGCCTCCAAGGGTGGAACAAAGATCGTTCTCCCAGGCTTCGGCACGGTTACCGCCGCACCGGACGGAACGCCCGTCTCCACCATCCTGAGCGAGCCAATCGGCCAGGCTGCCTTCGAAGTCAACGCCATCAAAGCCGAGTACCAGGCAAAGGTGAAGAACGTCGCTGGAGTGAACCCTTCCTATATTGGTAGCGGGAACGGACTCTATGCCAACAGCATCTACGCTGGCCCCTACAAGAGCCCCTACTCCATCCAGTTCAACGGCGGAATTCAGCGTGAGATCGGCAAGGGTCTGGTGATCAGCGCCGATTACGTCCACAACGCGACACTCAAGATTCCTATCTCGCAAGACGTCAACCATAGCGGCGCAGCGCGCACGTTGAATGTCAATGCGGCCAAAAACGCCATTGCGGCTACCACATCAAGCTTTGGTTGCGCTGGAGGCTCCACATCCGCGGCCATCACTTGCGCCATCGCTGCTGGAGCTCAGATCACAGACTTTGCGGGCAATGGCCTGGATTCAGGCACCACCTACCTTGGTGGTGTATCGGCTTCCGCTGCAGGTCTCACCCCGGACACCGGCGCAGCGTTTGGAGGCACCAACCCCAACGTTGGAACCGGCCTCTTCATCCTGCCCATCGGTCGTTCTGGGTATGACGCACTCCAGGCAGTTCTCCAGGGCCAGAGATCGCACCCTGCTCCAGGCATCATGAGCACTAACTTCCAGGTATCCTACAGCCTCTCCCGCATCGTTACCTCAAACGGAGGAACCTCTCCCACCGACCAGTTCTTCGCCGGTGGTCAGGCCTTCAACAACGATGATCCTAACCGCTACATTGGCCGCAGTCCGCTAGACCACTCGAACGAGCTGAGCTTCGGAGGCAGTCTCGCTATCAAATACGGCCTGAATGTCTCCGCAATCGGCCACTTCTTCTCCGCACCTGCGTCTTCGCTTACCCTCGACGTTACCAACGGGACAACTGGAGAGCTCTTCCGGACGGACGTCGATGGCGATGGAACCACAGGCGACCTGGTCCCGGGCACCATTCCTGGCGCCTACGAGCACGAGGTCAAGGGTGCGGGTCTCAATAAGCTGATCAACAACTATAACGCCACCCAGGCGGGTACCCTGACTCCGGCTGGCCAGGCGGTTGTTGCCGCTGGCCTCTTCACACCGGGACAGTTGACTGCATTGAACGGTGTTCAACAAGCACTTGCTGTGGGGCCCAACAAACCCCTGAACAATGCAGCTCTCCGTACCTTCGATCTCAGCGCCAACTATCCGATCCACATCCGCAAACTCGGCGAAAGTTTCAGCCTGGTCCCCGGAGTTGCGATGTACAACGTCTTCAACATGAGCAACTTCAACGACATTCCTTCTATCCCTGGCGATGCAACGGGTCAGTTGATCAACCAGGCTGATGCTGCTAACGGTGTTCCGGGTGGATACTTCAACGGCCCATCCGATCAGGCGACGGCCAACTCTGCTCGTGTGGTGCGTAACTCCGGTACCTTCGACCAGGGCGGACCTCGTACCACAGAGTTCCAGCTCAAGCTCAACTTCTAACCCATAAAAAGCAGTCCTGACAAAGAAGGGTGGAGACCTTAGTCTCCACCCTTCTTCTTGCGGTCCGATGTCACTGTCACTTAGGCTCCCCCTTTGTCGCAACATCCGGGGAGGTTTGGGAAAATAGATTTCAGGGTCTCGTAGGTTCAGGTCTCATTAAACCGAAAAAGATGGCCGGTCCCTGGGGACAGAGCGACCGAAGCTCCGAACGGAGTCCTCCATCCTGGACGGGTCGAAAATAAAGTTGAGATTGGTGGCGTATTTTTCAACCGTGCAGGAGAGACAGTTTTTACTCCACGTTTACCATGCATTTCACCACGATTACACCACCAGAAAACCACATCTACGAACCAGATTTCCGTAAAAGACCCGTGAAAAATCCAGCAAAAATGCAAAACCCCGGCCAGGCCGAGGTCTTACATTTTTTCGCAGCAGGTTGACTCCCGCTACTCTGCTTTGCCAAGAGTCTTGTCTTTGTAAGCCTTTTGGAGGACAAAGAAAGCCTGCTTTTTAACGCCCTGATCGGAGATTAGGCCCTTGCGGTTGAAGTTGTCCTGCAGGCCAGGGTTGACACGCCGGGCGGAGCGGAAGTCCATCAAAATCCAGGGGCTGGTGCCGCGAAGCTGAGGGATTTTGTTAAGCATCGCGATCTGGTGATGGTAGATCTCGGCCTGATACTCCTCGGTCCACAACGCAGGGTGAGTATCGCCAGAGGGCGCGTGGTTGCCTGCTTTTGCGTCTCCACCCCACTCAGACATGATCAGAGGCTTGTCATAGCGAATGTCCCACGTGGTGGTGTCGGCCCCCTCTGCGTGTTGTTCGTACCAGCCGATGTATTCGTTAGTGCCGATAACATCGAGTGCTTTGCCAAGCGGGTCGTCGACGATCTTGTTGGAGCCGGCTGCGGTCTTCTCGGTGCGGACAAGAAGAGCCGCAGTGACGAGACGAGTGGGATCGAGTTCATGCGCGAGATCGACCATGGCGTTGAGATATTTCGTGCGGGCCTCGGTGTTTGGCGTCTCGTTGGCAACGGACCATAGCACGACGGAAGCCTTGTCGCGATCGCGCCGAATCATCTCGGAGAGTTGTTGTTTGGATTTTGCGAGCACAGCTGGGTTGTCGAACTGGAGCGCCCAATAGTCCGGAATTTCAGACCAGACCATGAGGCCCAGACGGTCGGCGGTGCGGGTCATGCGCTCGTCGTGCGGGTAGTGAGCGAGCCGAACGTAGTTGCAGCCAAGTTCTTTGGCCCAGCCGAGAAGCGTGTCCGCATCCTTTTGTGTGTAAGCGCGCCCAGTGCGGTAGGGGGCTTCGGCGTGGATGGAGATGCCACGGAGAAAGACGGGCCGGCCATTGAGGAGGATATGCGTGCCGCGGGTTTCGATGGTGCGGAAGCCCATGGTATCTTCGATCTTGTCAGAACCCGAGGAGATCTCGACCTGGTAGAGCTTGGGATTTTCGGGCGACCAGAGGCTGAGGTACTTCGTGGGAATCCTGATGGCGGCGCGTGAGTTCGCGTCTACCGTTGATTCGACCTTCGCATGCAATTCGGCAATGGTGATGGTAACCGGGGTGCCTGCCGGTGCACTCAGCACGTGGACGTAGCCTTCGATAACGGATCGGTCCGTGCGGCTGAGGTGAAGATCGTAGTCATCGATGAACTGATCTGGAACCTCTACCAGGGATACGTCACGGGTAAGGCCGCCATAGTTCCACCAATCGGTCTGGAGTGTGGGAACTCCGTCTGCGATGCGGGTGCTATCCACCGAGAGAACGACGAAGTTGCTGCCATCGTGGAGGGCAGCGGTGATGTCGCAATCGAAGGGGTGAAGCCACCCTCGTGTTCGCAGATTTTCTTAGTGTTGACCCAGACGAAGGTGCGGTAGTTGGCCGCGCCGATGTGGAGGAAGGTACGAGTGTTCGGAGCGGTGGTGTGTTGGAAGTCCTTCTCGTACCATATGGGACCCTCGTAGTAGAAGAGTTCGGGACGCTGCGTGTTCCAGTCGCCGGGAACGCGAAGGGTGGGAGCGTCGGCGAAGTTGTAGTCCTGCGGATGGCCGTTTGGGTCAAAGGGAGCGTTCATGAAGAAGCCGTCTTTCCGGAGCTCCTGATGAAGGGTGTAGATGCCGGTCGAATACTGGTCGACGATGGTGTGCCAGTCGCCGTCGAGAGAGGTGGCAGGGCGGTGGTCGATGTCAACGAGAAGGGTGGTGTTGGCCTGGGGATTTGTCTGGGGATTTGTCTGGGGATTCGTTTGGGAGAAAGCGGGCGCGGCGAGAAGGAGGGCGGCGGTCACGATGCTACGGGTTGCGAACTTCTGCATAAGGGTGTTCTCCGGTCATGGTCCATGCTTCGGTGCGGTGTGCGTCGAAAAAGCTATCGAGTCATAATACTTCGGTCTTTGAACAATCGCGTGATCGCGGGCATTGCGGGTCGAGAAGATGGTCGATTGTTCAACCGGCTAAAAAGCGGTCACATTGGCGGAATTCGTCGACAGTAATGAAAGCAATGGGCTAGGCGGGGATGGTCGCATCGACCTCTGCCAAGGGAAGAAAGAGAGAAGATGGTGCCGTGGTGGAGGGGGTGCTCGCTGCTGCGGTAGGTGAGTTTGCCTTGGTGGCGTGTGACGATGCCAGCCGAAATCCATAGGCCGAGCCCTGTGCCGTTGAGGTCTTTGGTGGTGTAGAAGGGCTCAAAAAGACGAGCCTTTACGGTGGGGGACATGCCATGGCCGGTGTCGGCGATGGTGATGCGAATGCCTCGGCGCGGCTGCTGCGAGCCGGAGGGGCAGTCGATGGCGTCGTGGGCCCGGACGATGAGACGTCCGCCGTTGCCGCGCATGGCGTCAATCGCATTGGCGATCAGGTTATTGAGGACCTGCCGGATGTCGTTTTCGAAGCAAAGTACGGTGGTGCTGGTCTCGTAGGAGGCCTCCACCTTGATGTGCGAGTTGGCGAGGCGGCCCTGATAGAGATTGAGGACGGCGTTGACGAGATCGGCTGCACTGACGTGGGTGGCTCGGACGGCCTGACGATGGAAGCGTAGGGTTTGCGTGGCGATCTGACAGACGCGGGAGAGTTCGCTCTGTGCTGTGTGGAGGTACTCGCGTGTGTTTTCGGGCAGATCGGCAGCGAGGTTGATGAGGTAGAGCAGGTTGGTGATCGCCTCCAGCGGATTATTGATCTCGTGGGAGATCGAGCTGGCGAGACGGCCGACGGCGGCCAGTTTTTCGCTCTGAATGAGGGCAGCCTCAGCCTTTTTCTGAAGAGTGACCTCGAGGACCACAGCGGCGATCGCTTCGACCGAACCATCTGCCGCGAAGACGGGAGAGTAGTTGACGTTGAAAGAACGTTGTTCGCCGGGACGTCCCGGAAGTTCGCCATGGAGAAGATGACTGCGCACGGGACGGCCGGAAGCGGCTGTCTGGAGAAGTTCTTTGAGCCCTGGAATTGCGACAACGTCGGTGATGACCTGGCCGAGGATCTTCTCCCTGGGTAGACCGATGATCTCCACCTGACGATCGTTGATGCGGAGATAGCGCAGGGTGGCGGCATCGAAGAGAGCGAGCCCTACGGGGGCGGTCTGGTAGATGGATTCGAGTTCTGATCGTTGGCGTTCGGTCTCCTCCTGGCGCAACTGAAGGGTTTCCGCGAACCTCTTGCGGTCGTCGATGTCGATGGCGACCCCAAGCCAGTGGAGAATTTGGCCGGACTCGTCGCGCACCGCCTGGGCGCGAAGCCACCACCAGCGGGGAGACCCGTCTTTGGCACGTAGAAGGCGTGCCTCGATATCGTACTCAGTTCCGGTGGCGACGGAATGAGTCCAGGCTTCGGTGACGCGCGGCCGATCTTCGGGGTCGAAGGCATCAAGCCAATGGTGGCCGCCGAGGGTTTCGATGGTGAGTCCGAGGTAGTCGAGGAACCCTTGGTTGGCATAGGTAATGCTGCCGTCCGGTGCGCCCATCCAGATGGCCTGCGGATTGAGATCGGCCAGGACACGGTACCGGGCTTCGCTGGTGATCAAAGCTTCTTCGCTCTTCTTGCGATCGGTAATGTCGATGGAGAGGCCCCGAAGGCTGACCGGTTTGCCAGCAACTGAGACGATCTGGCCTCGGTTCTCGATCCAAAGAATGCGTCCATCGGCAGCTTCTATCTGGCACTCCACAACGATCATCTGGCCCGTCTCGGCTGCGGCTTGAACGGCCGAAGCAATCGTAGGGAGATACTTGGGGAGAAGGAATTTCTTGAAGGAGCGAGCGTCGGGGATGTCGGCGAGGGGATGTCCAAACACCGGATAAGAGCCGGCTCCGTAGGTGGCCTTGCCGGTTGCGTAATCCACGTCCCAGGTGGCGGCGCGAGCGGTCTGCTGGACGGAGGCGAGAAGATCCTGCTGCCGCTTAAGAACCTGATCGGATTGATGTCGTGCGGTGACGTCGCGGAAGAAGAGAACCATGCCGTCGTCGTAAGGCCGGCATTGAATTGAGAGCCAGAGGTTGAAGGGTTCCGGGTAATAGGCCTCGAACTCGCCGGGAATTCCTTCCTCCATCGCTCGGTAGTAGTGATAGCGGAAGTCGCTGTTCGGTTCGGCAGCGGCGGGAAAAGCTTTCCAGAGGTTTTTTCCAAGCAGTTCGCCTATGGGGCTGAGAAGCTCCCTGGCCCTGCGATTGAGAAAGGTGAAGTTCCAATCCCGGTTCAGGCTTACGACCGCGTCGGTGGTTGTTTCGAGAACCTGACGGAGCTGGCGCGCGGCGGCATCACGAAGCAGCTCTGCGCCCTTGCGGTCGGTGATATCGCTGGAAAAGATAATGATGCCGTCTTCGAACGGTCGCGCGGAGACGCGGAACCAGATGTCGAGCGGCGCAGGGTAGTAGGCTTCGAACTCGGTCGCGATGCGTCGTTCCATCGTGGTGCGGTAGTGAGAGCGGAAAGGCTCCTTCTGGTTCGACGGGAAGCGCTCCCACAGGTTCTCTCCGATGAGGCCGTCGGTTTTGAGAATTTCAAGGGCTGCACGATTGGCGAAGGTGCAGTTCCAGTTGCGGTCGATGCAGACGATGGAGTCGGGAGAGGCGTCGAAGATCTGTCGGAGCTGGCGGACCGCTGAGTCGCGAAGACCCTCGGCGCGTTTGCGGTCGGTGACGTCGCGGTAGTAGAGAGCGACGCCTTCTTCTGTGGGCAGGATGTGCACGTCGACCCAGACGTCGAACGGAGCATAGAAGTGTTCGAGGTGTTGAGCGATCCGAGTTTGCATTGCAGCGCGGTAGGTGCGTTCCAAAGCCGTGCCAACGGTTTCGGGAAAGAGTTCCCAGTGGGTCTTCGAGTTGAGATCGGAGGGTTTGATTCGGCTGACTCGAACGGCTTCCGCATTGGCGTAGGTGAGGACCCAGTTGCGGTTGAAACAGAGAATCGCCTCCGGCAGTTGCCCCACCAGGCGCGAGAGATTGTCATTCTCAGCATCGCTCTCGCGCCGGAACTGAGCACGGCGATTGAGAGTGACGGGCGCTTTGGAGAGGATGGAATCAGGCATGGCAGGGAAATTACGGATGAAAATTCATTTTACAGAGGAATCATCGTGAGACACAGGCACTTCTGCCTGTGCTCCGAGACGAACTTCGAGGCGATCAACGCGTTCCTGGAAGGCCTTCATAGCGGTGGAAAGCGTAGCGACTTCGGCTTCTAAGTGAGCGATGCGTTGGGCGGTTGAGCCGGTGGGTTCGGCTCGTTCGGCAGGTTGGGAGGTAAGGTCCGGGGGCGCTCCAAGGAGATGAGCGTAGCGGACTTCGCGGGAGCCGGGCTGGCGAGGGAGGATGATGACGAGAGGACCGGTGTGTTCAGGCGTTGATTCGTCCGTCGCTGGGCGAGTCGCGAGGCGTTCGAGAGTGGACTGAATGGCAGCAAGATCATCGAAGGTGTAGAGGCGGTCGGCGCGGCTGCGAAGCTCGCCGGGTGTCTGGGGGCCGCGCAGCAGCAGCAGGCAAAGGACAGCGGTCTCGTCGCGGCGGAGGTTGAGGACGGTCCGGATACGATGCTCGTACTTGGGGACCCGGGCGTCCCGGACCGCGTTAGTGAGGGCAAGATCTTCAAGCGTGTGGAGCGCCTGCCGAACCTCCTCTTCCGTAAGCTCGAGGACGGGCTCCCGGCTGGAGCGCTGATTGCAGGCATTGATCAGTGCGTTGAGCGAGAGCGGATAGTTCTCAGGAGTAGTGATCTCTTTTTCGATGAGCGAGCCGAGGACGCGAAGCTGGATGGGGTCGAGCTGCATGTCTACTAGGGTGCCACACGCAAGGTTGCCTTGGCTCGTCTGATCATGAGAACGGTGAAAGGAGTGGCGAATTGTTATTGATCGATGAAGAACAGGTGAAGGCGTCGCTCTCATATGACGAGCTGATTGCCGCCATGCGGCAGGCCCTGATGGATTTTTCTGCCGGACGCATGGTGCAACCGCTCCGAATGGTAGTGCCGGTGGCCGCACATTCCGGATGGTTTGCCGTGATGACCGCCGTCCATGAAGATGTGATGGGCGCGAAGATGGTCACGTTTTACCCAGGGAACGCCGATAGAGAGAAGCATACGCATCAGGCAGTGATTCATCTGTTTCGTGCGGATACGGGCGAGCCACAGGCAATGATGGACGGCCGGCTGATCACGGAGATGAGGACGGCGGCAGTGTCGGCCGTGGCCGTCGACCTGCTTGCACGGCCAGCGGCGAAGGTGCTGGGCATTCTGGGAAGCGGGGTCCAGGCCCGGTCTCATGGGCGGGCCCTGTCGAGGATTCGAAAGTGTGAAGAGATTCGCGTTTGGATCCGTACGGAGCGCAAAGCAAAGAAGTTCGCTGACGAGGGTCTCGGCGAATCTGGTGTTGGATAGGATGATCGGCGCGGATCGAAGCTAATTATTGATATACATGTGGTTACGATCTTTGACGAGAAGCGGTTGAAGCAGTTCGAGAGCCGATCCGAATATGACACTAAAGTTACAGAAGCGCTATCGGGATTTGAAGATGAGTCCGATAAACTAGAAGAAGGAAATGACGAATCGCGGACCGCATTTGGGTACTCGCATTCGAACACTGGGACCAGGAGAGTTTGGATGCAGAGATTGCGCGCGAATGGTTTTACGGTGGGGGCGGCCATCACGTTGTTGATGTTTGGAGTACCCGGTCTTTCGTGGGCCAAGATCGTTCGTACCCGAGTACACGCCGGGCTGCACACCACTCTCCATTCCTCCGCTCGGAGCAAAACGCAATCAGCGGCGATCACGGGAGAAGAGGTTGTGCCTGGTGTGATGCCCGATGATATCTCCTCCGGGGCGGTCTCGGGCGAGCTGCCGGACGACGGAAAGCCGTATCAGCTGCGAATGACGAATTTGCATACGGGCGAGAGTCTGGACGTAATCTACCGGATCGGCGACACCTATATTCCCGAGGCACTCGAGAAGCTGAACTACTTCTTGCGCGATCACAATACGCAGGACGTAGTCCACTACGAGCCAAAGGAGTTCGATGTGTTGCACGCGCTGATGTCGCGGCTGGGACAGGCGAGTGGTGTCATCAATGTCGTCTGTGGGTACAGGACGCCGGAGACGAATGCAGCGCTGCGCCATGGATCCCCAAAGACCGGGGTCGCCGAGCACAGCCAGCATATGGAAGGTCATGCGATCGACCTTCGCGTACCGGGAGTTTCGACCGAGCAGCTTAGAAATACGGCGCTTTCTCTGCACGCCGGCGGGGTCGGATATTACCCTATATCGCAGTTCGTTCACGTTGATGTAGGTCCGGTGCGGGAGTGGGCATTTGGCGCAACTCCGCATCGTCCGGGACGCAGAACTCATGGCGGCCGCGCGACCGGGATGTAGCTTTCTTGACTTGATTGTCATCCTCCCCCTCCCGGACGAAATTGTGCAAAGTATTCAAAACAGATACCTTAGTTCCGGACTGACAGGGGGCCGGTGTTGAATCAAAAAGGCCCGGCATTATGCCGGGCCTTCTGCTGTTCCTGACTTAATTGTAGCAGCGGTGTCAAGATTGTTTGGCTAGTCGATGTGCTCGCCGCTAGCCGGTGAGCGGTCGACTATACTTCGCCGCATGGAGTCTCTGGGGCAACGGCTCAGGGTCAAGCGATGGGGTCTGCCGATGGCGCACGACCTGGCTGCGGAGATTTTTGCCGACAAATCTGCGATTCGTTCCCTGGTGCGGGAGCTCTTCGACGACGATATCGAAGTACGCAAGCGGGCGGCGGATGTTGCCCGGCGGATCACAGAGAAGGACGGCAGACTGCTGGAGCCTTACGCCGATGAACTCGCAGGGTTGCTTGAGACGCTCCCGGTGGAAGAGTCGCGAACGCGGTGGCATCTCGGTCTCGTTGTGCCGAGGATTGCGCATACTCGAATGCAGCGGCTGCGGGCGGCTCGGACGATGTCGTTACTGGCTCAGGATGAGAGCAACGTGGTGCGGTGTTCCGCAGTGGAGGGGCTTGGACTCCTCGCGACGCGGGAGGTTTCGCTACGGGATGAGGCGGAGGAGATGATTGAGAGTTTTTGCGCGAGGGCACGGTGGCGATGAAGTGCCGTGCGCGTCATGCGAAGCGCAAGTTAGACAAACCTACAAAAGCTTAGCTCCTTTTTGTATGTTGTGTTTCATACATAAAAGTTGGATATTCTCTTCGGAATTCGAGGTACCTCCCTTGGAATAAGGTAGGACATGATCGAAATGGAGATTTTGTTTCGAGCCACATTGGATGCATGCACCGCCATCTCGCTTCCAAACGGCTAACTTTATGTGTGAAGGGATAATTCGACGTTGTTCAATTATCTGCTGTTCCATAGACAGAAGGCTCGTTTCGTCTGGAATTGAATGAAGCTTGAATTTGAAGACGCGTCGATAGCCACTCGTTTGTATCCAACTATCTACCAATTTAAACAAACCGTTATAGGACCAGATACCATCCTTTATCTTTTCATATACTCGAACGCGGGCGGGGGTGGCTCCAGCGCGAACATAAGCCTGAGCTGCATCATGAAAGTAGCCATTCTGGGTAAGTCTTCCTGACCTGGTGCTTAGGGAGAGTCTGCACAAGTTCTGCATCGCTTGCCTGATTGATTAATCTGATAGCTGCGAGGAGATTGCGATGAAGCAGCAGAGTCTGTCGAGTCAGGGTGTGTTTGAGAAGTACGGGCGGAAGAGTCGGCGGGAGTTGTTTCTGGACGAGATGGAGCAGGTGGTTCCATGGTCTGCGCTGGAAGCCCTGGTACGACCGCACTATGCGAAGGCGGGCAAGGGACGGCAGCCGGTAGGGTTGGCGATCATGCTGCGGACTTACTTTGTGCAGCAGTGGTTCAATCTGTCGGACCCTGGGGTGGAAGAGGCGTTGTACGAGTCTGCGGCGCTGCGGCGGTTCGTTGGCGTGGACCTTGGGATTGCGCCTGCGCCGGATGAGACGACCATCCTGCGGTTCCGTCATCTGCTGGAGAGGCACGAGCTGGGCGGGTTGATGCTGGATGCGGTGAACGTGCATCTGGATGCCAGGGGCATCCAGATCGCGACGGGCACGATTGTCGATGCGACCATCCTGCATGCGCCTTCGTCGACCCAGAACGCGAGTGGCGAGCGCGACCCGGCGATGCACCAGACCAGGAAGGGCAACCAGTGGTACTTCGGCCTGAAGGCGCATATCGGCGTGGACGCGAGGGAGGGCATCGTCCACTCTGTGGCGACGAGCGCAGCCAGCGTGGCGGACTGCCACATGTTACCGGAACTGCTGCACGGCCAAGAGCGTAAGGTGTGGGGCGACGGCGGCTATCAGGGCCAGACCGACGCCATCCAAGAGGCCGCTCCGAAGGCACAGGACATGACCTGCAAGCGGACGAAGTTCAAAAACTATGTCGACGAGTTACAGAAAAAGAAGAACCGGAGTAAGTCGAGGGTGCGGGCCAAGGTAGAACATCCGTTCCGGATCCTGAAGCGCATCTTCGGCTTCGACAAAGTGAGATACAGAGGCATCGCGAAGAACCATCACCGCCTGTGCGCGAACTTCGCGCTGGTGAACCTGTACCTGCACCGCAAACGTCTGGCAGTCCTTGGGCAGTAGTGCGCCTGGAAGCCCCGGAAAACGGGCGGATGCGCGTTCCAATTAGCCCTCCAACAGCATCAAACCAACCAAAACCCGCGCATCTTCCATGCCCACTCCCTGACCCCAGAAAGTCAGACGCCTACGCAGAGGTTCCTTAGAGGTTGATCGACTTGCTTAGGATATGGGTTCTCTTTTGTCCTTGGCTCGTCGTGTCCCTCGTAGATAAGCACTGTCCCATCCTCTTCAAGCACGTCATCGTATGGGGATCCTGGTCGATGTGAAGACAGTACAACCGAATGCGCTTTTGTTGCACTGAAATTCATCCCCGCTGGAGGGATAAACCTTCGCGATTACACATCTCGATATACGAGATAACTTCATTTGACTGCATGTGAGTATTATTGCCATAAAAAGGGGCCGCCATTGCTGGCGGCCCCTTTGTGCTGTTAGTGGATATGGTGCTTAGTCGCCGGAGACGGTCTCTTCGACCTTCGGTGCCGGAGCGGCTTTGATCTCGCCGAGGGAGATGAAGCCTGCGGGAGCGTCGGGCTCCTGGAGGATCTCCTTGCGGTAGAGCTTGGCCATGCGGGCGTTTTCGGCGTCCTGCTTGATCTTTGCATCGCGTGCGCGGATCTTTTCTTCGCGAGAGTTCTTCGCGATGCCGGACTTGTCGAAGGTGTCGTTGGCGGCGGCTTTGACATGCTCGTCGTTGAGGACCAGGTCGTACTTCATCTCGGCTTCGAGACCGACCTTCTTGCCACCGGCGAAGATCTCGTGACGGCCATGCTCCTCGTACCACTTGGTGAGGGTGGAGGTCATGTGCATCTTCTCGATGATGTTGCGCCAGCCTACGCCGGTGTTGTACGCGCAGAAGCTGATCTCACCCTCTTGCGTGGCGTAGGGGATGATGCACTGCTCGGTGCGGCGGAAGTCATAGTTGAAGAGGTCCTGGAACCACATGCCGGCGATGAAGAGGAAGTTCCACCGGTCGCCGCGGCGCTTCTCGATGTCGGCCATGGTGCGGTCTGCAGTGACCTTGCCGTAGCTGCGACCAGTTGCGCCGAAGCTCTTGTCGAACTTCTGCAGCAGGTCCTTGATCTTGAAGTGGGTCGGTGCAGCCTCGGGCTTATAGTTGCGAAGCAGAGCGAGCGTGACGCCGATGATGGAGAGCCACTTGCCGCGAGCCGCGTCGTTAATGCGGGCGACGTCCTTCGCAAGGCGGTCTGCATTGATGAAAGCGGTGACGGGAACTGCTTCCTTGGTCTCCTTGTCGATCATCAGGGCCATCGAGATGCCGCAGTTCGGGTGGCAGCCGCAGGAGAGCTGGCCCCAGTCGCGGTCGGGTCCGTGGACAAGGTCGGCCCAGTCAGAGAAGGTCGACATAAAACTGATGGGGAACCAATCGCGGGTCGGCTCGCCGAGGCCGGTTTGATTCTTCACATCGTGAGCAAGGTGCGACAGGGTGTAGCGCTGGGCCTGGCGACGCTCGTCGGAGATGTCTTCGTCGCGGCCGGTGAAGCTGACTGGTTGGAAGGAGAGGAAGTTGATCTTCTTCGGGTTGTCGAGGGCGAACTCGATGATGCGTCCAACCTGCTCGTTGTTGATGCCGTTGACGATGGTGGTGACGGGAACGATGTCTACGCCAGCCTCATGCAGATTATGGATTGCCTGGAGCTTCACATCGAACGCATTACCGACCTTGCGGTGCGAGTTGGCAGCGTTGCCGATTCCGTCGAACTGCAGGTAGGCATAGCGGAGACCGGCCTCAGCAGCGGCCTTCGCAAACTCCTTCGACTTGGCGAACTCGATACCGTTGGTCGCAGCCTGCACGGAGGTGTAACCGACTTTGCGGGCGTACGAGACGGCGTCAAGGAAGTACGGGGAGAGCGTGGGCTCGCCGCCAGAGAACTGAACCGACATCTGACGCTTCGGCTTGATGGTGACCGCGTTGTCGAGCATGGTCTTGATCTCGTCCCAGGTGAGTTCGTGGACGAAGCCGACCTGGTTGGCGTCCATGAAGCAGGGATCGCACATCATGTTGCAGCGATTGGTGAGGTCGATGGTGAGAACCGAACCGCGGCCGTGGGTGACGGTAGAGGTGCCGTGGTTGTGCAGCTTCTCGTCATTGTGGGCGCGGATGTCGCGGCCGGGGAAGACCTCCTCGAGGTGCTTGAAGAAGGCGGTGTCGATCGACATCAAGTCTTCAAAGTGGCCGTGGATGGGGCAGTCCTTGACCATCAGGATCTCGCCGTTGCGCTCGATGATCTGCGCCTTGATCTCGCCGACCTTCTCATTGAGCAGAATCTCATGAGGCAGCTTGCCATCGACGATCTGCTGACGGATCTCCGGAATGCACTTTGGACAGAGGGAGTCGGTAGTGCGGGGCCAGCCGAGGGGTGGCTTCTCTTTCTGATAGCTCTTGAGGAGGGGCTTGTCGCTCCACTTGGGGGTGAAGCTGGCGTTCGGGCTGAACGAGTTCAGCTTATTGAATACTGCCCAACCTGCTTTGGCTCCATACGTGAGAGCTTTTTCGGCTAATTTGGCCTTCGGCATTTACTTTGTCTCCTGAATGTCCGTCTGATGTCTTATATCTTCTGGATTTGTAACCTGATTTTATCTATCAGGATCGACTTTCCAGCCTCTGATCTGATGCTTCGCGCCTTGAGAGGTATGCATCTTGATTCGAGCTATCTATTGCTTTTCCTGTCAGATGCAGCGTCAATCCCGTTCGACTCACCCTTAACAGTACCCAGCCAAAGGGCCATACCGAAGCATGTGGTATCGAATGGCGATAATCTGCATTGAATGGCGACTTGAGGCGGTAGACGGGACCTGGTTTTAGCGATAAATAAATCACTGCAAGCTAACACCGCTGGTTCCGTTAGCGACGTTGTTCAGGATTCGTTGCACGAAGATGATGCGGACGTGGACGTGACTGGCCACATCGGGGAGGAACTCGTTGAGCAGATTGTTGGCCGGGTCGAGAGCGTATCCAGTGACGACGCGAATCACGGTAGAGGAGGCGTCGCTATGGATGCCAGGAACGTACTGATTGGAGAGAATCGCGCCGACGGGGTAGTTGAGGAGGACAGAGTAGTTCGGCATGGACCTGCCGTCGTCGTGGCGCGATATCACCGTACGGGAGACCGAGTAGAGGATGCGCTTGGTCAATGGAGCGTGGGGCATGCGGAAGTAGCGCGGATCCTGATGGAAGAGAACAGGGAAGGTGAAGGCTCCAAAGAACTGGCCGGTGACGTCCTGTAGATAACTGACGCCGACAGATTTGCCGAACCCCTTTAGACCTGGGCCGTAGGCGGAGTGAGGGTCGGCGGCGATTGAGATCGCGGAGATGCCGACGATGGTGCCAAAGTTAGCGGGGTCGGCGAGGTCGTGTAGGGCGAGGTAGCCTTTCTCCTGCCAGGTCATTGGAATGATGATGTTCGTGCCGAGAAACTTTTGATACGGATAGATGAGGTTGCTGCAGGGTTTGGGGATCTCATCGAGACGATTGGGGTTGTAGTAGACGACCTTCATGGCGCGAAAGGCGTTGCAGGGCTTCACCCCGTCGCCAGTCTGTTGGAAGGACGCCTGGGCTACGGCGACGACGTTGCCCTGAGGTCTATCGACTGCGCTTGGGGCGTCGGGAAGATTGTTCGCGGTGGCTTCGGAGGAGGCGGGAAGTGTCTTCGGGTTTATCGGGGACAGTGCCTGCGGGTGTGCCTTCGCCACAACTAGCAGCAACGTCATGGTCAGCAAACAACGCATACTTACGCGATCCCAATCAGTGTCTTCATCCGACCATCCCATGCAAGTAAGATCAGTCAGCCTTTCGAAGGTGAGCGGCTGCGAGGGCATCGTTAAGGAACTCGTTAAGGACGTAACCCAGGGCGGATCCACCCATCGAGGCACCGAAGGTCTCAAGGTCTGGCCTGCGCTCCGGTTGCGTTCAGGATAGTAGGCGTTTGTAAGAGCCGATCCGACGAGATTACCGGCAATAAGCGAGAAGTTGGCCGTAGGGCGCCCATCGTCAGACCTTGTAATGAGGGGCGTTTCTACTCCGTGCAGAAAACGCTTGAAGAAGCTATGGCCGGCACCGAGCTCGTAGTAGCGTGGATCTTCGTGCAGGAGCGGAGCAAAGAGGGCAACGCTGAAGAGGTTGTCCGTTACGCTGCGCAGAGCAGCTGCACCTAGCCGTTCGCCGAAAGCCGCCTTGTCGGCCCCATAGTTGGGGCTACTGTCGATTAGGTGGCTGTATCCAGCCGATGCAGACCATCCGACGATAGAAAACAGAGATACAGACTCCTTGAGGCCAAGAAGCACCTTCTCTTGAGAAGTAAGGGGTGAGCTGTCTCCGCGGGAAGAATCGTCATGTCGCGGCGAGTCGGCAGCTTGAGATGCTCTTCCGGAGCGGGAACAAAATTACCTGCGTACCCTGTTGGCTCTCCGTCCAATCCGGATTCGTCAACCGTCACGCCGCTGGTCGAAGTAATAGGACTCTCCGGCAATGCAGGAGAGTCTGGCCATAAAAGCCTCGCTTCCGCATCAGGTGTCTGAGGCGGGTCAGTTTGAGCCGTGACTAAGGTCGCAGCAAATGCCAGAAACGCCGGGACAGCCAGAGATTGGATCAGTTTGGAGGATGTTCTCGAAATCAAACGTACCTTTGCGATCGTCAAAAGAACTCCCTTGTAGATTCTGATTTAAGAACAGGGGCTGGTCCATGGCGTGAAAGACGTGATATGAGTTTGCCTATGTATAACGGACGCAGGAACGTCGCGGCAAGTTGCATTTGCCGGGCGGGTCGACCCGGACCTTCGTTACCATCCCGGCACGTGAACGCGATGGGCGTTGACCTCGCGTTTTCGGCGTCATCTAATCAAGAGGAAGAGGTGCGCGTATGTCAACCGAAGACCCGAAGCGACCGTGGGAGCAGCAGTTGCGGGATGCGGCGACACATCTGGAGACAGATCTGAAGAACGTCGTGAAGTACATCAATGACCAGGTGGTCCCGGACGTGCGTCGCAATAGTTCGGAGGCGCTGCGAACTGCTGCGGCAGAGTTGCATAAGCTCGCGTCGCGAATGGATGATCATGCGCGAAGATCCTCTACTCCTCCCCCGCCACCACCGAAAGACGCGCCGAAGCCGTGATGAGGGGCCGGATTGGCACTGCCGCAGTGCTGTCTGCGTTCGCGCTGATGGTCATCGGCTGCCATAAAGAGACAACGCGGGCCTACCGGCCACCTCCTCCACCGACGGCAACGACTGCTTCAAGTCACGGCAAAAACTCTCGCTCCGCGCGATCCAGCCCAACTACAGATGCCACTACGGCCCAGGGGCATCCCCACCCGCTCCTGCCCCGGTCCCAGGCAATTTCGGGAAGCCCATCTCGAGCGAGGTGGGGATGGCCAGTTGGTACGGGCCTCCCTACGCCGGGCGAAAGGGCGCCGACGGAAAGGTGTATGACCAGAACGCGATGACCGCCGCGCACCTCACCCTGCCAATGGGGACGATGGTTCGTGTGACGAACCTGACCAACAACGAATCTGTCGTGGTCAAGATCACGGATCGCGGGCCCTTCGTACATGGCCGCATCATCGATCTCTCGCTGGCCGCCGCGAAGGCGACAGGGGTATATCGCGCCGGAGTCGCCAAAGTGAAGGTAGAGGCATTCGGCGCACCGGTCCGTGCCAACGCTGATCCGGGCGGCCATTGGTGCGTGCAGGTAGGTGCATTCGCGCGAGAGTCGGACGCGGTCAAGCTGAAAGAAGAGATGATCCGGCGCTACTCCACCGCCAAGGTGATTGAGTTCCCCGGACCGACAGGGCACTGGGTCAGGATCAGTCCAAAGCTGCCGAACAAAAGCAACGCCAGCGAGGTAGCCGACAGCATTCATCCCAAGGATCCGGCTGCTGCACCCTATCTGATTCGAACCGACTAGCGAATGGGCGCTTACAGCACGACGCGTTTGCCGGTGCGGCGCTCGATCTCCTGTTGAAACTCCATCGCGGCACAATGGTTCGACGTGTGTGTGATCGTGACGCGGTTGTCACCGGCAACGCGCGTCATGCGACCTCCCTGCATCGCCTGAATCGCCATCACCTGGCTGTATTGAATCGTCTTCGAAGGCTGAAACCAGAATCGTTGCTTAATGGCGGTGGGGGTCAGCGTGATGGTTCCCGGCATCTGCATCACGCCGAGCGCGATGGCTGCAAGGAGCAACACCGCCATCCACCACGGCACCTGCTGTTTCTGCGTCGCAGCCATATAGAAAAAGAAGAGGATGTAGGCCGGAAGGGCGATGGCGCGAGACCAGGCAAATAGCGGCTTGACGCGGAAGGCGAGACCATCCGGGGTCTGGCTGACGGTGCCCTTTGTCAGACGGCTGCCGTAGAGCAGCACGATGGCGAGGCCGACCGCAACGGCACGGAGTATGTCGGTATCAAGATGCATCAAGTCTTTCTGAATCATCTCTAGTGATGCGAGTTCTACTTGCCAGGGAGCGCGGGTGGCGCATAGTAGGGAAGCTTCTGTTGCTCCAACGTCGCACGCTTCACGCCGATGTCGTCAAAGAGCATGCTCGGGGCGATGGTGGTCTGGGGAACGGTGCCAAGAGAGTTCGAAACATAGGGGTCATTGCCGGCTGCGACGATATCGGAGCGCAGGCTCCGGTTGTCGAGCTCGTCGAAGATCGCGCCGCGGACGAGTTTGCGCGTCCCGTCAGAATGCACCAGGTAAAGCAGACGCGGGAGAAGTTCGCCGCCGAGGGTTTCGACAGAGTAGACGTCGCGGCCCTGCTCCTTCGCCATAGTGAGGAGGCGCTTGTTGAGCTCCCCTCGCGACAGAGGCTGGCTGGATTTGACCAAAATGACACCGGCGCGTGAGTGAGGGGCCTGCGCAGGAGCGGCGCGTCCATGACCATTCGAAATGTCGAAGTCTTTGACCGGCTCGCGGCCGATGAGAAAGTTTTCAAGCTTCCCGTTGACGATGACATCGACTGACTGCGCAGGAACACCCTCATCGTCGATGGTGTAGGCACCAAGAAGAGCTTTGCCCTCGAACTTCGCCTGCAGCGGATCGTCGGTAACGCTGAGCATCTCGGGTAGAACACGTGCCTTGAAGCTCGAGGAGTAGGCGCCGTTGGTGCGTGCGGTAGTTCCCATCTCTGGCCGATCGGCTTCGATGTTAGGCACGAGCAGGCGATCGACGACGTCTGCCGCAGCGTCTCCGCTGAAGAGCACAGGCCCATGATAATCATCGGCTGAAACTACCGGAGCGTTGCGAAGCTCTTCAAAGCTCTTGAGATCTTCGAGTGCACGCTTGCGAAAAGCCCCGGCGCTCTCGAGCTCCTTGGCATTTGCAGCAACGGTGCCATTGTCGCGACTCAGGCGCATGCCATCCGCCGCCTGGCCACCAACGCTGATGGCTCCGTCGTAGCCTGTATAGCCCTGGCGCAACACAGTTCCTTCGGTGTTGACCAGGTAACGGTTGAGTGCGATGCCGCGGATGTTCGCGGTGGAATACTGGACGTGCTCAGCGAAGGAACGAAGCTGAGGGTCCGAAACGAAGAGGCCACTGGCTTCGACGATGCGGTGCTTCCACTCGGCGCGATCAAGGTCGAGAGTGACGACGGGTGAAATTTGGACGATCGCCTTGGCCTGCGCAAAGTCAGGTTGGGCCTGCGGGGATTGAAACTGCTTCAAAGCGGCTTGCTTGGCAGAGTAAGCGCGGAGTGCGTTCTTATAAGCGGTGTCGGTGGCTGTCCAGAGGGCGTACCGTAGCGCTTCGGGATTGTCGTCCGTGGGCGCAAGCTCCAGGGTCCCGTCGCCGCGGCTGGTGCTGCTGTCCACGGCATAATCTCCAATGCGCACGGTAACGCGGACGATGCGTTGACGGTTCTCTTCTTCACGGGTCAGCGCGCCATAGTTGGCGACGGCCTCGTAGGAGGCCAGGTCGTCCAGCCGGTACTCTACAAAGTAGGGGCGTTGCATATTCGGAAGCAGTAGCGCCTTCTCGCGGTCGAGCTCTACCTGCATCGCGCGGAGCAAGGGATCGTTCCCGGTAGAAGGAGTTTGTGCAACAAGGCTATTTGTAACTGCAATCGTGCCGAATAAAAATATTGGCCAGAGAGCCGCGGAGCAAAATCCGCTAATTTGTAACCTGCGAAGTAAATTCATTTCTGGCCATCCTTCCCGCTCGCCGAAGTAGAAGCTGCTCCAGGCGGCGGAAGAATAGGTGGGCGCGCCGTACCCTGAGCCTGACGCTGAGTCTCAATCTCGCTGACCAGCATGGCCGGTGCGACGGCGCTTACGGGAATGCTCCCCGACTCGGCTCCGCAGATACCATTGAAGATGTCCTGCTTATCGTTGGTGGCGAGGATGCGGTTCAGTGCAGCCTGCGGTGTGCCCACAATGCTGACGCCACGGACGAGTTCATCAGGGCGGCCATCAACGTAGACGCGATAGACAACCAGTGGAATCACCTGAAAGGCCTGTGGCGACCGGCGCGTGGTAACAGCAAAGCCCGAAGAGATGTCTTCAAAGTAGAGACCGTAGGCTTTACCTTGCTTCTTCGCCTCAGCCCTCAACATCTCGCGCAGCTCCGTATCGCTGACAGTCTTCGAGGAAGTGACGATGAGGTTTCCCTGGCGGCCCGTAGGCATGTGACCAGTCTCAGCGCGGCCGTGTCCGTTTGAGGTGGAGAAGCTCGCGATAGGAAGGCGCGACATCAGAAAGGTGTCGAGAACGCCGTCTTTGATGAGGTCCACGCGGCGCGCCTGCTGGCCTTCGTCGTCGTAGCTATAGTGGCCGCTAAGCGGCATGCCATGAAAGTCAGCAAGCGTCGGATCGTCGGAGACGCTGAGAAACGGTGGCAGGATCTGTTTGCCGAGCAGCTTGGTGAAGGTCTGTCCTTCGTCGTCCCCACGTTGGCGCTGGCCTTCGAGGCGGTGTCCAAGCACTTCGTGAAAGAAGACGGCGGATGCGCGTCCGCTCAGGATCGCAGGACCGTTGAACGGTTCGGTAACGGGCGCTTGGCGCAAGGCTTCGAGATTTTTGGCCATGGCGACGGTCTTGTCGATCAGCGTCTTCTGATCGGGTAGATGCCCGACTTCGTCAGCTTCGAAGGTCTCGGCGCGGAACAGATCCATGCCGTCGGCAGCGCGTGTCCGGGCAACGATGACAAGGCGCGCAACTTGGTTTGGTGTCGCGACCTTAGCGCCTTCCGAGGAGACGAAGTAGTCAGTCTCGGTCGATGCCTCGAGCGCAACATTGTTGTAGAAGACGTCGGAGTACTGTTTGAAGAGCCCAGAGAGTTCACGCAGGCGAATCTGCCATGCTGCCGTGTCGACGACTAGCGCTGGCGACGGTGGAAGGATCGCTGCAGCTGGCTTCTCGCTCGAAAAATCGGCGGAGGCGTCCTCTTCTTTTGCGCGGACCTGCTGCTCAGTCTTCACCTTCAGGTAGCCGTCGAGCGCCTTTCCATAGCCGCGGTTGGTTGCGAACCAGAGCGTGCGGGCGATGGCGTCGCTGTCGTTGGCGAGCGGCAAGGGGATGGTTGTAAGAGCACTATTCCGGTGGTCGCCGTGAGTATTGTCTTCAGCGGCGGTCCCAAGGCGCACCTGCACATCGGCTACGCGGCGGCGGTTTTCGTGAGAGCCGGTGATGGCGCCAAACTGCGCCGAGAGGCTCATGCTGTCACTGTCGGAGACGGCGTAGCTAAGGAAATAGGGCTTCGGCTGCTGGGTGGCGTCCGTCGCATTGTTGCCCAGCGAGTTCATCGCGCGATGCAACTCCGACTCCATGGTGTCGATCAGCACCAACGCCGGCGCAGGTTCAGGACTTCTGGTCTCCGCTACCGCCCTGTGCCCAACAGAGGATATCGCCACAACTACCAGACCGGCAAAACCAACGCCAGCCACTGCCATTCTTTGTCTCTTCATGGAAAAAGGAACTCGTTTCGCCTGCAAAATACGCCTGTTGCCGAGTGTATCGGAAGTGCCGCCGCAGCGCGTAATCCCTTGCAACTCGCGCAGCATCGGCAGTTTTACGCAGACGACTGAGGGTTGGACGAAGCGGCGCGAATTTCGTCGACAGGCCGCTTACCTGACGCCGTGGTACCGGACGCTCAGCCAGACCGTCAACGCCAGGAACTGGGTAAGCAGGAGAGACTCTGCCAGTCCGAAGGTGGCGTGCCTGCCATTGTGAAGCGTGAGAGCGATCAGTATTACCAGAGTCAGGATCATGCCCAGAAACACCGCACTCTGGCCGTAGTGGGTAGCGGTAAGCGACGCGGGGCGACGAGCCGGAAGCTGTCGGACAACACGCGCAACGAAGTCGGCGGGGACGTCGATCCTGGGAGCGGTTTCGAGAGCATGGAGAACGCGCCGGTCCATCTCGGCGTCTGCAATTCTGTTTGCGGCTTGGGGATTCATCGATTCGTCTGACACGCCGTTCTCCTTTCATTCGTTTGACGTTGCTGAATGGCTTCGCGGAGCTTTTTGCGTCCACGGTGAAGGTGAGTCCGGACTGTGCCGATCGGCATCCCCAACGCGTACGAGATCTGCTCGTAGCTACGTTCTTCCTGATGATAGAGGATTAGAATCGTCCGCTCAACATGGCTCAGAAGAAGCTGGAGCTCTTCCTCGACAGCTTGCTGGAACTCGCGTTCCTCAATCTGCTGTTCAGCGTTCCTGTCCGGATGCGGGAGACGCTCCTCCCACGCCGAGGTTTCGTCCGAGAGAGAGACATGCGAGCGGTCATCGCGGCGGCGGCGCTTCCACTCATCTTGCGCCACATTCACGGCGATCCGGTAAAGATAGGTGGTGATCAGGGCTTCGCCACGAAAGCTGGGCAGCGCGCGGTAGAGGCGGAGAAAGACATCCTGGGCAAGATCATCGATGTGCTCCCGGCTACCCGTCAGGCGCAGAAGGGTGCGGAAGACCATGGCCTGATGATCGCGTACCAGCTGCTCGAAGGTGAGATCGACGTCCAAGCGAAGTTAGACAATAGAGTGCTCCGAAAGTTTCATTCCGGCGAGTGAAACTTTGCGGGCGCCTTCCGGTCTAACGCGGGCAGAAAGAGGAGGTAGCGTATGGATTTTCTGACAAGTCCGTTTATTGTTCCGGTGGCCGGTTGCGCCGTCGGGGCCATCGCCATTGTTTCGGGCATCTGGTTCGAGGCTCAGCAGCGCCGAAACAAAGCAGAACAACGCATGGCCATGATTGCGCGAGGGATTCCAATCGCCGAGATCGAGAAGCTGTTAGGCAGTGGCGACGAGGAAAAGCGCGTTAGAGACCCATTGCGTAGTCTCGGCAACGCACGCCGTACAGGAATCATTTTGGTTTCAGTTGGGATAGGGTTGATCCTGTTCTTTGTGGCCCTCAGCGTCATTGTGCAGGAGCGTGATGTATTGGCAGGATCAGCCGTAGGGATCATCCCACTGGCTATCGGAATAGGGTTTTTCATCGACTACAACCTGCAGAAGCGCGAGCTATCGCGCTTCGGGTTGGAGATCGGCGCCGACTCACCGGGGATTGGATCCGATCGGTAAGCTCCACACCGCTGTTCCTCTTTGCGCTGCGTAGGCGAATCATGCACACTGACTTCATCAGGACAGGAGTCAATGATTGATGAACGTACGTGCAGCCTTGCTTCTGCTGATCAGTTTTTTTGCAGTCACGATTCCTTCAGCGAAAGCCCTGGCAACGACTCCGCGGAGGCACAAGCTCTGAGAGCCGCTGCGCAGAATCAAACGGCTTATACGCTGCCGCCGGAGAAGCTCAAATTGGCGAAGCAGTTGTTTCGCAGTCGCACTGAGCTGCATTTCGTGGGTGAGGGTGGGGAATCCTGCAACTTGTTCTGCTGCTTGCGCTCGGTGTGCCGGCACGCATGCGTGACGTCGCCGAGAGAATGACTAAGCGCCGATGGGGGCAATGCTTCGTGTTCGTCTTTCTCGTCCTGCTTCTCACTGCGCTGCTGAACGCACCTCTGCGACTCTACGGACACCACGTTGCGCTCGCGTATGGACTATCAGTGCAGCGTTGGGGGAGTTGGTTCGCCGACGTTGGTAAAAGCTTCTTGCTGGAATGGATTGTCGCTGGCCTTCTGGTGATGGTGCTGTTCTGGGTCATCCAAAAGTCGCCGAAGCACTGGTGGTTCTGGTTCTGGATCCCGACAATGGTCGCGGTGTTGTTCGGCGTCTTTCTCTCCCCGATCCTGGTTGACCCGCTCTTCAACAAATTTGAGCCTTTGCAACAACGCAACCCAGCGCTGGTAGCGCAGTTGGAAAAGGTGGTGGCTCGCAGTGGCGTAACTCTGCCGCCGGACAGAATGTTTTTCATGCGTGCCAGCAGCAAGGTGACAAGCATGAATGCCTACGTCACAGGCTTCGGACCCTCGAAGCGTCTGGTGCTCTGGGACACGACGATTGCGGCAGCGACTCCCGACGAACTTGCCGGTGTCTTCGCGCACGAACTCGGCCACTACGCGCTGCATCACATCGTGCAGGGAGTGTTGTTCAGCGCGGTGTTCCTGCTGGTCGGGTTTTTCGTGGGGCAGCGAATGACGTGGTGGCTGCTCGCAAGGTTCGGGGCACGCTGGCAAATCCGCTCGCAGAACGACTGGGCTTGTCTGGCGGTGCTGATGCTCGTGCTGAATGTGCTGAACTTCTTCGCCGAGCCGACCGAAAACAGCTTTAGTCGCTCGATCGAACACGCTGCCGACGTGTACGGGCAGGAGGCGATCCATGGCATTGTCGCCGACCCGCAAACCACCACCCAGCAAGGGTTTCAGAAGCTTGGCGAGAACTCGCTCGACGACCCCACGCCGCATCCCCTCATCGATTTTTGGTCTGACGGCCACCCTTCAACTGCGAGCCGCGCCGCATTCGCCTTAGCCTATGACCCCTGGACAGCAGGGCAGCATCCAAAGTACTTTCAACCATGATGAAGATCCCGCCGGGTAATCTCGCATCTTCCGAGTGCCTCTTCTGCAAGATCGTCGCTGGAGACATTCCGGCAAACCGCGTCTACGAGGACGAGTTCTGCATTGGTTTCCCCGACATTAATCCTCAGGCCCCAACCCATCTGTTGATCGTCCCGAAGCACCATATCACTTCAATCGCGAAAGCAGAGGCGGGACACGCCGCGCTGTTAGGTTCCCTGATGTCAGCAGCCGCCGAGATTGCGCGCGGAGAAAAGCTGAGCAAAGGCTACCGAATCGTCGTCAACACCGGCGATGATGGCGGCCAGACCGTGAACCATCTGCATCTTCATCTGCTCGGCGGCAGACACATGAACTGGCCCCCTGGCTAGCAAGTCGCCACGCGGCACACTTAACACGCGGCACTCTTAAAAGAGAGAGCCCGAAAAGATCTCTCTCGGGCTCTTCACTAAGTTTCGCCAACGCTGTGCGGCAAAGCCATCGCGCCAGCATCGTTTTACTGGTTGAAGTTCGGCTCTTCTTCCTCTTCCATACCGTACCGGCGCAGCAGATTCGGCAGATTCTGCGAGAAGGCTGCACGTGGCATCACCGTATCGCAACCCGCTTCGACGGCCTTCGCCTTCAGATCTCCCTGTAGATGCGACAGGAATCCAATGATGGAGGTGCTGCGCTTCAGCTTGGTCTTCAGCTTGGGAATCAGAGTCAGCGGCTTCGCGTTTGCATTGTTGAGATCGAAGACGATCAGCCCAGGCCGGTCCTCCTCTTCGCCGCCGACCAGCGACGCAATCGACTCCTTGTCGTTTTTGACGAAGGCGACCTTGACCCCGAGCTTACGCGCCGTCTCAGAGATCTTGGCGATGAAGAACAGATCTTCTATGAAGAAGAAAATCTTCGTAGGCGCGTCCTCTGCGATCGGAATGGCGCGGCCCTGCGAGTAATCGATGGGCTGAGAGTCGCTCTGATAGCTGCGTCCACCGCCATGGCCGTTGCTGCGACCCTGGTAGTTGCCGTTGCGCGAATCCATCGTGGAGGGCGGAGTGTCGGCGAAGTTGCCGTTTACGGACCGATAGCTATGGTCCATCGGACCCACAAAGCTGCGGGGACCGCGCTGCTGCTGCTTGCCGCCGCCACCTTTGCGTTTGAAGCCGCCGCTGTTGTTCCCGGGCTGATGGGTATCGCGATCGCGATAGCCGCCGCCGCTGCTGAATCCCCCGCCGTTGCTGCCGCTGGCGGCGTTGCCCGGATTCTCCGGGGAGCGTTGACGGTCACGATCACGGAACTTCTTCTTCCAGCGCTTGCCACTGGAAGAGCTGTTCTGCTGCTGGCCGGCGTTTGCTTGAAAGCCTTGGCCGCCCTGCGGTTGAGTGGTCTGAGCAGCAGCCGAGCCCTGAATGGAGCCGATGGGTTGACCTGCGCTCTGCTCGCCGGATTGCGCACCCTGCGCGTTGTCCGACCCCTTGCTCTTCCGCTTGCGGCGGCGGCGACGGCTGCTCTTGGACTGACCCATGCCGTGCGGGACGTTCTGCCCCGCAAATTGTGCCTCCCCGTCCTGTTGGTCGGGAGACATTGTCGAACCCTGGTGAGAATCTACCTCGGGTACATTCTGCTCTGAAGTCATGCTTCCACTTCCTATTGCTTTAGATCGCAATTAGCGTTCTCTCCCACGCAAACGGCCTCTCCTTCCCCGTGAGACTCACGGAGGAGGAACCAAACCGGTTTTGCAGCGTCGGATGAAACGGTCTCAAGTTTTACTCGAACGGACGTCTTCTATTGGTATTCGGCTGTAATCACGCCGGCCAATCCGCCGGTTACGCACAGCCTGGAGCGCCAGCAACGGCGAACCAGATTTTCACCCTCTACCTGTTTGCGACAGAGTCCGACAAATTCGGTCTACTGTAATCCTGTGTCTTCTGCCGCCAAACCTACGCAATTGGTAGTTTTCTGGTGACCACACAGCGATCGGCACCCACAGCCGGTTCACAAGGCAACTCCTAGGGTACGCCCAAAGAAGCCACTTGGCAAGAGCTCCCTTCTACGACTTCCTGGGGACGATCTGGTTGTGAAACCAGAAGGACCGCTTCGCGGAAGCGGCCCTTCTATCTCAATGGCCAGTCACTGGCCTCCTGAAAACTTCCGATAAAGGAAGCAGACCCCCGGGCTTACGGTCCACACCATCGGTTGGGTGCGGATTCTGCTAGCCGGCGGCAAGCAATCTGGCACACGTCGGATCGAGCCAACGTGTTGCCTTTCATGAAGAAGCAATTCGCTCGCCAAAATCGTAGCCAGCCATTTCACTGGCAATCTCGAGGAGAAGCTGCCAGACCTTGCTCGGAAGATTTGAAAAATAGTATATTGCCTCGAGCGTGTTCCATCTTTCTGTAGAAGGCCTCGAATCCCTCGATTGACCCTGCTCAGGCTGGACCCTATAATCTATGTGTTCCGGCAGCCCTCTCGTTTTGCTACCGATTTGCCCTCACGGAAGTCGGTTCAATCGAGGCAAAAGATGGGCGTGCTCTGTCTCAAGGGTGCGTTGATCGAGTGGATGGAGGGAACGGCCCAGACGGCACGCGACCGTGAGCCCGAAGCCGTACAAGGTTTGACCAATCCCTGAAGGAGTACCACACACCGCATGAATCGTACCTTTGCTTTTGTTACCGCTCTCGCTGCGGGAATGATATCCGCTGCCGGAGTGGCCCAGACCGCCGGCACACCGGCCACTCCCTCCGCAGCTCCCACCCAGGCAGCCCCCGCTCCAGTAGCGCCACACGCGGTGCCCGCGAAGATTGCGACCATAGAGTTCGAGCAGGTCGCCGCTGCGACCAACGAAGGACAACGCGCTCTCCAGGCCTTGCAGAAGAAGTACGAGCCCAAGGGGACCGAGTTGCAGGCGAAGGCGCAGGAGATCGACACCCTCAAGAAGCAGCTGCAGAGCGCTCCCGCGACGATGACCGAGTCCGAACGCGCCGCGAAGCTGCGTGCCATCGACACCAAGGAAAAGCAGCTGCAGCGCGATGGCGAAGATGCGCAGCAGGCCGTCGCCGGGGAGCAGCAGCAGGCCATCGGTGTGGTTGCGAAAAAGCTAGCGCCTGTCGTCAAGAAATATGTGGAGGACAACGGCTACACAATGCTCCTCGATATCACCGGCCAGCAGGGTGGTTCGATGAGCGTGCTCTGGACCAGCGAGGGTACAGATATCTCGCGCGCAGTTCTCGAATCGTACAACGCGTCTTCGGGAGTCGCACCTCCAGTGCCTTCCGCACCTTCCCCAACGGCTCATCCGCACGCCTCCGCGACTCCGAAGCCTGCGCTGCCGAAGCAGTAACACTCGCGTGACAGAGTCGGCTACGGAGAGCTGGCTGGTTGGAAGCTAGCCTCCGTAGACTTCGAAGACGATGTCGCCTGGTGATCCGAAGTAGTTCAGATATTTTGTAACAAGCTATCGAACATTTGTAACTAGTATGGACCGATCGAACCGATCGAAATTTTGAAGGAGTATCACAGACCGCATGAATCGCACCCTCGTTCTTATCTCCGCGCTCGGCGCCGGATTGATGACCACAGCCGGAATCTCCCAGACAGCCGCAGCTCCAGCTCCTGCCACCGCTGCACCTGCCGCTGTCGAGCCTCAGGCCATTCCCGCAAAGATTGCGCTCGTTGCCTTCGAGCAGGCGGTCTTTGCTACTAACGAAGGCCAGCGTGCCGTCCAGCAGATTCAGGACAAGTACAAGCCCAAGAAGGATCAGATCGATACCCTCTCGAAGGAGGTCGATTCGCTCAAAGCCCAGCTACAGAGTGCTCCCGCGACTCTCTCCGATGAAGAGCGCGCTACACGTCTGCGCAACATCGACACCAAAGAGAAGGAGCTGAACCGCAACGCCGAAGATGCCCAGACCGCCTACAACGCGGATCTGCAGGAAGCCTACGGCAAGGTTGCAGCGAAGGTCTCGGTCACCCTGAAGGACTACGTCAGCAAGAACGGCTACACCTTGCTGCTCGATGTCAGCGGACAGCAGAGCAACGTGATGTGGGCCAACCAGAGCACGGACGTAACACAGGCCATTGTGACCGCGTACAACACCACGTCCGGTATCGCTGCGCCGGCGCCGTCTGGGCCGTCTTCCCCTGCCCCCACGACAGCTCGCCCGCGTCCAACAACAGCGCCGAAGCCTGCTGCACCGAAGCAATAATTCAAAATCAACGGCATGATGCAGCGACGAGAGATCTAGAGATATTCGCTCCTCGCTGCATCATGCTCTGTTTTCAGAACTAAGCACAGCTCTCCTGTGGAAAAACCTGTGGATTGCGGATACCAAAGGGTAGGAGAATGACGCTGAATCTCGGCGCCTGCTAACCTGGCTACTTCTGCAACGCCTCGCTAAGTGCATAAAAATCAGCCAATTGAGAGGCCCCCGCCAACACTGCGACAAGCAAAAGTGGGTAACTCTCGGCAACTAACGCTATTTCAAGGGTTTCCACAGATCGACGTTACGACCAGGTTACAAATTCCCGCATCTAACGCCATTGGGTGCCAAAATTCCCCTACAAACTTCAGCGATTAATCGTATTTAGACAAGAAGTTGCGTCGAAAATCGAAGCCATCTGAAACCTGTAGCGGACCAGGTTACTCCTCGCCAACCTTGAGAACTGCGAGGAAAGCCTCCTGCGGAATGTCAACCTTCCCAATCCGCTTCATCCGCTTCTTTCCTTCTTTTTGCTTCTCGAGAAGTTTACGTTTCCGGCTGATGTCTCCGCCGTAGCACTTGGCAATGACGTTTTTTCGGATCGCCGTGACGGTCTCACGAGCGATGACCTTCGAACCGATCGCGGCCTGAATGGCGACCTCGAACATCTGTCTCGGAATCAGTTCCCGCATCTTCGATACGAGCGCCCTGCCTCGCTGCTGCGCAAAGTCTTTGTGGATGATGATCGAGAGAGCATCCACGGGATCGCCGCCAATAAGAATATCCATCTTCACCATCGGCGAAACCCACATACCGGCAAGCTGATAGTCAAGCGAAGCGTATCCCGCGAGACGGTCTTCAGACGATCGTAAAAATCCAGCACAATCTCGTTCAACGGAAGCTCATATGTAATCAGGACCCGCGTGTCCGAGACGTACTCCATGTTCTGCTGCCGTCCGCGCTTCTCTTCGACGAGCTTTAGAATGCCGCCAACGTACTCTTCGTTCGTCAGAATCTTCGCAACGATCACAGGCTCTTCGATTTGTTCAATCTCGGTGGACTCCGGCCAACGCGACGGGTTATCCACCTCGCGTACGCTGCCGTCGGTCATCGTGATCTTGTAGCGCACGCCTGGCGCAGTTGTAATCAGGTCAAGATCGTACTCACGTTCCAGGCGCTCTTGGATAATCTCAAGATGCAGCAGCCCAAGAAAGCCGCAGCGAAACCCGAAGCCAAGCGCTACTGAAGACTCGGGCTCGAAGGAGAAAGAAGCATCGTTGAGGCGAAGCTTCTCGAGCGCGTCACGCAGCATCGCATGCTCGTGTGAATCAACGGTGTAAAGGCCCGCAAACACCATGCTCTTGATGTCTTCAAAGCCCGGGAGCGCTTCAGCGCAGGGGTTTTCAACCGAAGTAATGGTGTCGCCGACCTTGGTATCGGCAACGTTTTTGATCGTGGCGACGAAGAAACCAACCTCGCCCGCGCTGAGTTCTCCAAGCTCCACTGGCTTCGGAGTCATCACGCCCATGCTCTCCACATCGAACATCTTTCCGTTCGACATGACCTTGATCTTCATGCCCTTGCGCAGCCTGCCGTTGATGATGCGCGCCAGAACAATCACGCCTCTGTACGGATCGAACCAGCTATCGAAGATCAGCGCCTGCAGCGGCGCCTCCGGATCGCCCAGCGGCGGCGGCAACAGCGTGACAACAGCTTCAAGGATGCTTGCAACATTCAGGCCCGTCTTTGCGCTCACGGCAATGGCATCGTCCGCAGGCAGCCCCACGGACTTCTCAATCATCTCCTTCGTGCGTTCAATGTCGGCGCTGGGAAGATCGATCTTATTGATGATAGGAATGATCTCGAGTCCGTTCGAGATGGCAAGATAGGCATTCGCCAGCGTCTGCGCCTCGACACCCTGCGACGCGTCGACCACCAGCAGCGCCCCTTCGCACGATGCCAGCGAGCGCGACACCTCATAAGAAAAATCGACATGCCCCGGAGTATCGATCAGGTTCAGCTGATAGGTATCGCCATCCTGCGCCTTGTACATCATGCGAACCGTGTGAGCTTTGATCGTGATGCCGCGCTCGCGCTCCAGATCCATGGCGTCAAGCACCTGGGCCTGCATCTCGCGCGAGGTCAAAGAGCCGGTCAGTTCCAGAAGCCGGTCGGAAAGGGTGGACTTGCCATGGTCGATATGCGCGATGATCGCGAAGTTGCGGATGTGACTTGGATCCATTTTGTAGCTGGGTAGCCTCAGTATCCATCTTAACACCGCATCGAGACCGTCTGCGGCCCCGCGGACAAACCGCGTCCACAAAATCAGCATCCAAAACCGCGTACAGTCAGCTCTCGCGGGTAACTGAGAATTTATCGCGGTAAGTTACGTACGAAGATGTGAGCAAGCGCGGGTGGGCCCAAGAGAGACGATATTGAGATATTCGATCGTTCTGCTTCCACTTTGGTTATGCGGCCTTCACAACGTGGCTCAGGCTCGCGAGATGCCCCCTGCGCCATTTGACTCTGCGAACGCGCCCAGCCCTGCCACCGTAACCGAGCTACCAGACTCTCCCGGCACGGTGATGATGCGATCGCGGGCAAAGGAATTGGACCGAGAGCTACTGAACGAAGAGCCACCGAACGAAGAGCCACCGGACGAAGAGCCACCGGACGAAGACAAGACCAGCAGCTACTTTAAAGTCGATGAGATTCGCGTCCCCGATCTTAGCTCTTACCATCTCAACCTCGTTGGCGCGCCGACATTTCCGTCTTCCTCCACGCAGTCCCGCCGGCCCGCCCCAACGGACATCAAAGACGAACCATACCACTGGAAGGGGCTCATCCTGCAATCGGTTGCATTCAGCGCGCTGGAGAACGGCGTGCGCATCATGACCGCCGATCAGGAGGATCGCCACATCCTTCTCAACAAACCGTTTTGGTCCGACTACTTTGCCTCGGTCCAGCAGTTCAACATGCGGCGCTGGAACGATGGCGACAGCTTCCTGGTCAACTACATTGGCCATCCCTTGCAGGGCGCCGTCTTCGGATACATCGAGATACAAAACGATCCGCGCGGACGCGAACTTGAGATCTCCTCCAATCCGCAATACTGGAAGAGCATCTTCCGCGCCCTGATTTGGTCCACGGTGACCTCCACACAGTCGGAGATCGGGCCCATGGGCGAGGCAGCCATCTTCAACGCGGGCGGCTTTACCTACCCCATCCACTGCCCCCACAAAGACAAGTACTCCTGCCCGCCCACGTCGAAGTACACCAACAACACCGGATGGGTCGATTTCATCATCACCCCCACGGTGGGCACACTCTGGCTTCTCGGTGCGGATACCATCGACCGATACGTTACCGACCCGCTGGTCCAAAAGCACCCCAGAGCCTTTGGATACAAGATGCTGCGCGCAGGCCTCAATCCTGCTAAGTCGCTCGCCAATTTACTGCGCGGTCACTTTCCATGGTTCCGCGACTACGAGCATCCAGGCGTCTATGAGTCGCTCGCCGTTGAAGAGTTCCAGCGCGCCATGGACGTCGAGCCGCGCGACCACGTCGATGTCTTTCTTCACTACACCGCTCTCACCCTCAACGTGAATACGCTAGGCTGTACCGGGTGCCGTCGGACAGCTGACGGAGCAGGGATTGAGTTGGGGTTCGCCGTGCGCCGCTATCTCGATCTTGTCATCGACAGTGACATCCTGCCTGGAGCAAGTCCGGAGTCCTCACTCAACGTTGGCGGCACGCTCTGGACCGGGCGCGCCGGCCTTCGCTCCGGCTACTCGGGCAAGCACTTTGCACTCAAGGTCACGCTCGCGCCCGGATTCGCCAGCTACTCTCGCTCGCAGTCTGCTCCCGCACAGCCCATCGGCCGCAACTACAACTTCTCCGCGATCGCCGCACTCTCCGCCGATATCCGCTTCACCGACCGCATCGCCTTCCGCCTCACCACCGAGCAGATGCTCATCCGCTACAAGAGCCTCTATCGAGACCCGCCCGACATCGGCACGCCGCCGAATCTCTCGTTTCTCTCGCACGACAACTACATCAACTCCACAAACTGGGGAGTGACCCTCGGACCGGTCCTGCGCTTCTGAGGAAAGCGAGTCGCAGACCATTGCTTCGACCTGCGTGAATGAGAGTGCAGACAGGTGCCGGACGCCGTTAGCTCCGCACAGTCGGGCGTCAAACCTGCTAACCATGCCCAAAGCAGTTGCGTCGAACAACAAGTCTTGCCTTGCGAGAATGATCTTTCAAACCTCATACGCCAGGCCTTCGCAGATCTCCGCCAGAGCGTATCTAACTGAGGCGCAGACTGCTTGACCAGATCAGGTTGATCTGTAATGACTTGCAGCCAGGCGACACTTCATTCGACTGCCTTCCGAAATCGGGCCAATTCATAAGATCAAACTTTGCATCGCGGCGTTAGCCGCGACATCAAACGGGCATAGATTCACGTCCGATCCTTGCTAAGGAGGACACTATGGCGACTCAACTGTCTCCGATCAGTTCGCTGGAAGCGGTTCCCAGGCGTATTCACTCATCCTGCGATTTCGTACAGGCTTTGATGAAGTTGCAGCGGGCCGCGCAACTCATCACGTCTAGCCTGGATCTGGATGTCTTGTTCGATCGGGTCGTAAACGATATCGCCGCTGCGATTGGCTGCGTAGAGGTCTGTGTCTGGCTGCGCGATGCCGGCACCGACGAGATGGTGCTTCATGGCGTTCGTGGCTGCACCACCTACAGGAAAGGCGACCGCGCCAAAATTGGCGTTCGCGGCATGGTCGGCCACGTCGCTGCAACCGGCGTGACGCGCTACGCCCACGATGTGACGATCGATCCTTACTACGTGGCGTGCGAGTTGGACACCCGGTCCGAAGTTACCGTTCCGCTTCTGCTCGACGGAGAGGTCATCGGAGTGCTGTGCGTCGATCACAAACGGATCAATGCCTTCTCGGACGATCAGATCGCCGTAATGGAGGCGTTGGCCGGCCACATCGCGGTGGCTATTGAAAACGCCCGGCTGTTCCGCAACGAGCGCCAGGTACGTGAGCTGATGCAGCGCGAAGCAGACGACGCCCGTGCCGTCCAGCAATCGCTCTTCGTTAAGGCTGTTCCACTGGTCTGTGGCTTCGCATTTGAAACCGCGTGGAATCCGGCCGGAGCTGTCGCGGGCGATTGGTTCGATCTGATCGATCTCGGCGACGATCGCTGCGGAATCGTGCTCGCCGATGTATCCGGCAAGGGCATGCCTGCGGCCTTGTTGATGGCGGCAACGCGCGCCATCCTGCGCTCGCTGGTCAAGCTCGACCACTCACCAGGCAGCACGCTCATGAAGCTGAACCAGATCCTGATCGATGACTTTCCGATGGGCAAGTTCGTCACCATGATCTACGGCGTGCTTGATGCGCGATCCCGGGAGATCACAATTGCCAGCGCCGGACATCTGCGTCCGCTCCTCATCAACGGCGAGTGCTCCTTCCTCGACATCGACACCGGCATGCCGCTTGGACTCGGTGCGACAGCCTATCCCGAATATAAAGTGACCCTGAAGCCAGGCACCAAGCTCCTCTTCTACACGGATGGAATAACCGAGGCAATGAACCGTAGCGACGAAGAGTACGGAGCGGGGCGGCTTGTCGAACACTTCCTGCGGCCCTCGGCCTGCGTGGATGGACTCATTGAGGAAGTGGGCAAATTCAGCCACGGATCAAACCACACCGATGACGCAACCGCGGTCCTGATTCGAAGCCGATAACCCAGAAGCAACGCCCATTCGAATGAGACAGCACGTCGTCTCGCCTGCCTTCAGAGCGCACCTCTCCTCTGCGCAGGATGCTATTCCAACAGCACCGGCGAATTTGCTTCTTGCACCCCGTACAATGAAAAGCGAAGATGGTGCGGATGACCTTAGGAGATTCGGTGCGAACGGTAGCACTCGTGGTGGCGTGTGTGCCGCTTGTACTGCTGACGGGCTGCCCGCAGGATCAGGCAGCCTCGCCCGGCAAGACCTCTGCTCAGACAACCGCTCCTACAAAAACGCAAGCCTCGAGCGCGGCTGCATCTCAGTCCGGGCAGACAACTCCGTCCACAGAGCAGTCTGTCGACGGCGCGGCCCGGGCTTTCACGGTGCAGCAGCTGATCAACTCTGCCGAGGCCGCCTATCGCAGCGGCGTGGACAACTATCGCGCCGGTCGTCTCGACGCAGCCCGGCTGGACTTCGACTCCGCCGTCGATCTCATGCTCACCAGCGGCATGGATCTGAAGACCGACCCGCAGCTAGCCGATGAATTCGATCATCTCTTGAACGCCGTGAATTCACTGGAGATGGCAGCCCTGAAGCAGGGCAACGGTTTCTCTCCAAAGATCGAAGAGGCGCCCCTTGATACTGCCGAGGACCTCACCTTTCCCGCGAACCCGGAGCTTACCGCAAAGCTGAAAGCAGAACTGCAGATCTCCTCCGATCTGCCCCTGGTCATCAACGACCAGGTCGCAGGCTACATCGGGTACTTTGCGAACTCACCCTCCTTCCATGCCCACATGCTTCGGAGCATGGAGCGCGCCGGCAAATACAAGACCATGATCCAGAGCGCGCTGACCGCCCAGGGCGTCCCCCAGGACCTCATCTATCTCGCCGTGGCCGAGTCCGGCTTTCAGCCTCAGGTGCTCAACGCGAAGTCGGGTGCAGGCGGCATGTGGCAGTTCATGCCCACCGGCGCCTACGGCCTGGCACGCAACGGCTACTTTGATGAGCGCTTCGATCCAGAAAAGTCTTCGATCGCCTACGCAAGATACATGAAGACCCTCTACAACCAGTTCGGCGACTGGTATCTCGCGATGGCCGCCTACGACTGGGGCCCGGGCAACGTGCAGCGCGCCGTGCAGAGAACCGGCTACGCGGATTTTTGGGAGCTCTATCGCCGCAACGCGCTGCCAAAGGAGACCCGCGACTACGTCCCGAAGATTCTTGCCGCCGTCATCATGGCGAAGAACCCCGAGAAGTACGGCCTCGACAAGATGGTGCCAGACGAACCTGTCGTCTCCGATACCGTGTCGATCGACTACGCGATCGATCTGCGTCTCGTGGCCGACGTCACCAACTCCTCCCTGCCCGAGATCGTAGCGCTCAATCCCAGTCTCCTGCGCATGACGACGCCGAGCGACACGCCGTTCGATCTGCACATACCCGTCGGCACGCATGGCGTTTTTACAGAGCGCCTCAAGGAGATTCCCCAGGACAAACGCAGCACCTGGCGCTTTCACGTAGTCCGTTCCGGCGAGTCGCTCGACGGCATCGTGACCTCTCTGCACGCCCATCTGAGCGACGTCGCCGCCGCGAATGGCCTCTCTGCGAACGACGGTGTCGATACAGGAGACGAACTTGTCATCCCCGTCACCGTCGCTGCAAGCACACGGCCGCAGCGATACACCGTACATCACGGCGACACGCTGGTCACCGTCTCCGATCGATTCGGCGTATCGGTGGAAGAGTTGCGGCGATGGAACCATCTTTCCTCGGGCACCGTGCGGCCCGGTGCCTCCCTCGCAGTCGCAGAGCCGGTGAAGCTCGCACCCGGCACACACGTACACGGCAGAGGTTCTCGAAAGAGAAGTGGCTCGCGCACGGTTTCGACCAATGTTCATCAGGGTTCCGCGCACTCCCCAGCGGGCGCGCTGGTTCGAAGGCAAGCGGATCGTCAACGACAAACAAGCCCGCAAGTAAGAAGAGTTCCCATGCAGCGAAGCCCAGCTCAACCACCAAAATGAAAAAGAAAGCTACACGATAAGCTTCCTCGTGAAAAAGATTGCTTGCCTTCGGTAGCGCTTGGATGCATCCTGTTGCTAGAATCTCGTGCCGGGAAGTAAAGATGTTTTTTGTTGCAGCGAAGCTGGTAACACAACGCAGAAAGCGATAGAAGTAGAGAGTAGTGAGGGGACAACAACAATGATGTTCGACGACACCATCAAGCTTCACGCAACTGCAGCCGATGACAACCATAACTTCGGCGATGAACCCGATGACGAACAGGATGATCTGCACGGCCGCTTCAATGACGACGACGAAGAGGAAGAGGTCACGATGACCTCGGATGACGACGACGAGGAAGCTCAGCTCGACGAAGAAGACACCGACGACGATCCCCATGCCGAAGATGCGAAGCTGTTCGCGCTGCCCCCTCGCCGGTGCGTAGCTACGAGCCGCCAACAAAACAGTCGGAGTTACCGGTAAAGAGCGAATCCTCCGCGAGCCCGGCGAAGCCCGCGGTAAAGAAGGCCGCTGCAACACCAGCCAAAAAGGCCGCTCCCGCCAAGAAGGCAGCAGCAAAGAAGCCCGTCCCCGCAAAGGCAGCGGCGAAGAAGGTCAGCAAACCCGCCGCCAGCAAGACGCCTTTGAAAAAGGCGGCCCCGAAGAAGGTCGTTGCAAAGAAAGTTGCGGCGAAGAAGTCCGCAGTGAAAAAGTTCTGGCGAAGAAGGCCACACCAAAGAAGGCCGCCGCCAAATCGAAATCTGCCGCGAAGAAGGTCAGTGCTCTGCGCGGCGGTAAGGTCGCCCCCAAAAAGGCGATCGGCAACAAGGGCACTCCAAGCAGTAAAAAACTAAAGAAGAGAGGTACTACCTTGGCAACTAAGAAAGCAGCAAAGAAGGCACCAGCGAAGAAGGCAGCAGCAAAGAAGGCTCCTGCTAAGAAGGCAGCCAAGAAGGCTCCTGCAAAGAAAGCCGCAAAGAAGGCTGTTAAGAAGGCTGCTCCAAAAAGAAGTAACTAACACCAAGGCAAGCAAATAGGCCCGGACTCCTCAATTGAGAGCCCGGGCCTTTTTGCGTCTGCTGATAACTTCCTACTTCTTGTTAGCCGTGATCTCTGCCAGAACTTCCGTGCTGTGAACATTCGGATCGACCTTCTCCCAAACCTTCACCACCTTGCCGTCGGGCGAAATCAAAAACGTCTCGCGGTTGGCAAACTTCATCACGCCGTAGTTCTTCACCGGTACGCCATACAAGTCGACGACCTTGTGGTCCGGATCAGCGAGCAGTTTGAAGCCAAACGTATCCTTCGAGCACCAGGTCTTGTGTCCCTCCACGGTGTCCAGGCTCACGCCGAGAACGACCGCATTCAGAGCATCGTACTTCGCAAGGTCGTGCTGGAAGTTATGCGCCTCAATCGTGCAGCCGGTGGTCTGATCCTTGGGATAGAAGTAGAGGACGACCCACTTGCCTTTGTAGTCGGTCAGGCTCACCGGCTTGTCCTCCTGCGAGGGCAGAGTAAAGTTGGGCGCCATGGCTCCAGCCTGTATTGTGTCTGCGGCAGGCGCTGCATGCGCCCTGATACCTACGCCGCATGCCGCTGCTACGCCGATGATTGCTGCGATCCAAACTGCTTTGCGCATGGTGGTTCCCCTTATGTTCTTCTCTTAGCTGTAGACGAATGGCCGCCGCGTTAGACGCGCACCGAATGTCCTGACGGCAATTTTACCCTTCCCATGCAACCCTTTACAGAGCGGTGACAAGATCTTTACATCGCGACGATCGTAATCCCAGCCTCATCCGCTGCGCTGAAGAGCGCCGCAGGATCGAACATCAGTGTTCTCTCCGCTTCAATCGCCAGACAGGTGGCCCCCGCGGCCTTCATGGCCTCGATCGTCGCGACGCCAATCACAGGCACATCGAAGCGCATATCCTGATTCGGCTTGGCGACCTTCACCACCGTCAATCCACGCCGAAGCGTCGTCTCATCTCCCTGCTCAAGGGTACGAAAGAGCTCCCCGGCGCGCGCAATCGTAGCATCCGTTCCTTCCATGGCCTCCACCGCAACACAGGCCTGCGCCGCAATCACGACGGTCTGACCAAGATCGTACCCCGCGATTGCCTGCGCCACCGTGCGTCCATACACGATGTCTTTCTCCTCCTCCGCGTCAGGCGCCCGCCGCGTAAGCACACCAGCCTTCGCCAGCAACGGCTCCAGATACTGCGTCGACGAGATCAACTCAATCCCCTCATCGCCAAGAACCTTCGCCACCGCACCCAGCAGCATATCGGTATTCCGAGTGCGAAGGTTCAGCAGCAGCTTCGCCAGCCGCCAGTCCGGCCGAATACTGGAGAAGATCTGCTTATGCTTCACCTGACCAGCCATCACGGCCCTCGTCACGCCCTCCGCACGAAACGTCTCAATCAGCCGCGACAGCTCGCCAAGCGAGAGCCAATGAACGTGAATGCAGGCATCAGCAGCCGCGCGTTCATTCATCTCAGGGTCGGTCTCTTCATTGATCGCCGCGACCACAACCTGCAGGCCGTGCGCACGCGCAGCATCCAGAAGGAGAAACGGAAAGCGCCCGTTCCCCGCAATCAGTCCCAACTTTTCTGATTCGCCCGATACAGTCATTTTTCCACGTCGAGAACGGCTACTTGCCTGCTGCTGCAACTTCTCGTGCGAGATAAATCGTCTTCCCGCTCTGTGCGGAACGACGCGCGGCATCCAGGATGCGAACCACTGTAATGTTCGTGTCCAGCGAGTTCAGATCATGCTGCGGCTTCACCGTCCCGGCCAGAACCGCAGCGAGATAGTTCAGCGAATCATTTTGCGGAGCCTGAAGCGGCGGCGCAGTCTCAACGTGTTCAGATTTCTCCCCGGTCAAACGAGCGCGAAGCTTTGCACCAGGCGCCGCATCCTCATACACCGTATCCACATACCCGGTCGCCCCGTAGATCTCCATATCCTTGCGCGCGAAAGGCCAGTTCCACGAGCCCTGAAGGATGGCCTGCGCATGGGGATAGGTCAGCACCACCGTGCTGTCGTCATCGACGTTGGGATAGATCTTCGGCTTGATCTGCAACGTAACTGCGGTCACAGTGGTTGGTAGCTCCCCATGCAGAATCCACGTCGCAAGATCCACACCATAGCAGCCAAAGTCGAACAGAGCGCCCGCGCCGTTCTGCTTCGGATCGGTGAGCCAGCTCAAAAACTCCGGATCAACCCCAATCTCCTGCGGACCCTCATGACCGTCATGGACGACCAGCTTCCGCAGATCGCCAATCTTTCCCTCTTCCAGCATCTTTACTGCTGCAGTGTTCGAGTTGTACCAGGTCGTCTCGTAGTTCGTCAGAACAGGAACGTTGTATCTCTCCGACAGCGCCTGAATGGCAAGCGCGTCTTCCACCGTAGTGGCCAGCGGCTTCTCCACCATGGCCGCGATGTGCAACGGCGCAGCCTCCTCAATAGCCGCTCGATGCCCCGCGATCGAGGTATAAACCAGAATCGCCTGCGGCTGCGTGTGCTTCAGCATCTCAGCTTCAGTCGCGAAGAACAGATCTCCCGACAGGTGTGTCTTCGCAATATACTTCTGGCGCAGCGCCGGATCAGGATCGGAGATGCCCACAAGCGTGATCTCAGGATGAGCCGCAAGCTTACCCAGAAAACCCTGCACGTGGCCATGAACCAGTCCAACGATTGCCACGCGCAAAGGCGGAGCCGCCTGAGCCTCAGCGTTTGCGGAGAATGAAAAAGTTGCCACGAGAAGGGAAGCGGCGAGGAGGAGACGATTCGGAACCGACAACATCATAATGGGCCAAACTCCAATCTGATTCTGTGTGCCAAATACTGGCTAAAACGCTTACTTGATAATCCCACGCTCGCTGTTGGCGATAAAGTCGGCAAGATAGACGACATGCTCGCCCGCCCCGCCGGAGGCGATCGTCTCGCGAATAGAAGCCAGTGCATCGGTCGTGTTGAGCTTCGAAGCAAGCAACGTACGATAAGCCGCGCGCAGCTCCCTCAACTGTTGCGGCGTAAAACCCCTCCGCTCCAGACCCACCTTGTTCAAACCGTAGGCGTGATTGTTCCGCTCAATGGAGGTCAGCGAGTAGGGAAGAACATTCTGCGTAATGGTCGTTCCGCCGCCGATGTAAGCATACCGTCCAATCCGGCAGAACTGATGCACAGGACACAGCGCCCCAACCACCGCGTAGTCCTCCACCGTCACATGCCCCGCCAGCGTAGCCGAGTTCGCAAGAATACAACCATTGCCAATCTGCGAGTCATGCCCAATATGCGTGTAGGCCATGATCAGGCACTCACTCCCGACCGTGGTAACGCCGCCCCCGCCCTTGGTCCCGCGCGATATCGTCACATACTCGCGAATCGTATTGCCGTCCCCGATCTCAAGCCGCGTAGGCTCGCCCGCGTACTTCAAATCCTGCGGCGAGATCCCGAGGCATGCAAACGAGAAGATACGATTCCCACGCCCGATCGTAAGATGCCCATCAAGCACCACATGCGAAACCAGCTCACACTCCTCGCCCAGCACAACATCAGGACCGACGGTGCAATAAGGACCAACCGTGCAGCTCGCAGCAATTTGCGCCCCCGCCGCAACGATGGCTGTCGGATGAATACTCACTCTGCCGGAGCCTCCGCCGCCTTCTTTACCACCCGCGGCACCACCTGGCACATTACCGTAGCGTCGCACACCAGCTTCCCATCCACCGTAATATTGCCAAGCATCTTCACGGCCCGGCTCCTCCACTGCTGCACCGTCACCTCGATGCGAAGCTGGTCTCCCGGCAGCACCGGCCGGCGAAACCGCGCATTCTCGATCCCCGTAAACACCATCAGCTTCTGATCGCGATCGGGAATCTCCGTCAGCAGCAGCGCTCCACCCGTCTGCGCAATCGCCTCCACCATCAGCACCCCAGGCATGATCGGATAGTCCGGAAAGTGCCCCTGAAAGTGCGGCTCGTTGATCGTGACATTCTTGATCGCCACAATCCGCTGCTTCCGCTCCATCTCCACCACGCGATCGATCAGCAAAAAAGGATAGCGGTGCGGCAGCAGCGACATGATCTCAAGAATGTCCATCGTAGTGCGTGCCGCAGTCTGTTGGTCGGCAATCTGATCCGTCGTAGTTTCATTCATGGCAAGGATGAGTATAAACGCCGAACCACGCCCTGCGCGGGCGGCGGTCACTTCGTGACTTCTATACCGGCTTGGCGAAGAGATCGTCTCCGCGACCAACGGGAGCACCAACCGAAGGGGTACACCTGTCACGAAGTGACCGCCCCGCGCGCAGCGGGAACCTCACCCCGCCGGCTGCAGCTGCGCCCCCGGCGTCGACCGCGAGATCTCCAACTCCTCCGGCGTCATATCCACCGCAATATCCGCAAACAGAGGCGTACTCAGGTACCGCTCCCCCGTATCAGGCAGCATGCACAGCACAGTCGAACCCTTCGCCGCCTCCGCACACACCCTTAGCGCACCCGCAAAGGTCGCCCCCGACGTGATGCCCACGAAGATCCCCTCCTTCACCGCCAGCTCCCGGCTCCACTTCATCGCATCGGCGTTCGCAATCCGCAACACCTGATCGATCCGATGCTCATCGATCGCATCCTGCGTAAGGCTCGAGATAAAATCCGGACTCCAGCCCTGCTGCGGATGCGGAGTCCACGCCGGATGTCCGGCCGATGGAGTCCCATCCGCATTCCGCGGCTGCGCCTCTCCGCTCGAGATCATCGGCGCCGCATCCGGCTCACACACAACGATCTTCGTCTCCGGCCTCTTCTCCGCCAGCACCCGCGCCACTCCCTTCAGGGTCCCGCCCGTCCCGAACCCCGTCACCCAATAGTCCAGCCGGTCGCCTTCGAAATCATTCAGAATCTCCTGCGCCGTCGTCCGCGAGTGCATATCCGCATTCGCTTCATTCTCAAACTGCCTCGTCCTGAACCACCCATGCTTCTCCGCCAGTTCATCCGTCTTCCTGACCATCCCCACAGCCCGCTCCGCCGCAGGTGTCAGCACAATCTTCGCGCCGAGAAATCTCATCAGCTTTCTCCGCTCAATACTGAACGTCTCAGCCATCACCACCACCAGAGGGTACCCCTTCTGCGCGCACACCATGGCAAGCCCAATGCCCGTATTGCCGCTCGTAGCCTCAATCACGGTCTGCCCTGGCTTCAGTGTCCCGCGTCGCTCAGCATCCTCGATCACGCCCAGCGCAAGCCGGTCCTTCACCGATCCCAACGGATTGAACGCCTCAATCTTCACGAACAGATTCACATCCGGCGGCCCAAGCCTGTTGATCCGAACGACTGGCGTATTTCCCACGGTCTCCAGAATATTTGCGAACTTCCGTTTCATATCGTGTCACTCCTTCGGTCTCAGAGAGTCTACTCACGCCCGGCTATCGCTACTGTTTTTTCTTCAACAACACATCCGGATTGAACATGTCCGGAGCCGCATCCACGTCATACTCCACCTTCAGCAAAAACGTCTGACTCGTCAGGTCGCCATTGTGGTATCTGCTGATCGTAAGCGCCGTCGGCAGCCCCTGAATCGTGTGATAGTCCGCATACTCCTCAGCATCCTCGTCGAGGTCTTTGAATGTCTCATTCCTCCACTCGAAGGTACGCCGCAGCGGCAGGTGCGTCGTGGCGTCCAGATCGAGCGTCACCGCGTCATTGTTATCGCTCAGGATCGTCACCTTCTCCGCGAGACGCCGCTCCACCATGCTCGTCCCTTCATAAACCACCACCACGCCCGGAGCCTTCAGCCACGTATTCACCACCGCTTCCACCGAGTGATCCCGGCGTCGATAAAAGTCCTCCACCTGATCCTTAGGCAGTTCGACTCTCCCTTTGTAAGTGACCTCATATCCCTTACCGGCCGTCCAGATCTGCACGATATCGATCTTCTTCCCCGGCAGAAGAATGCTCTTATCCGTGATAAATCCAACCCGCAACGCCTCAAAGCGATCAGCGGTCGGAAACTGGCGCGTCGAAGTAAAGTCAATCACGATGCCCGTCGGCGTGCCGCGAAAGAATCGTCCAATATGCCCCAGCTCGCGCATATTGCGCCGATGCAGCCACGCATCACCGCCCAGCGCCTCCACCATCTCCTCCAGCACCTTGCGCCCATGTTGCTCCGGCGTCTGTCCGGCAGGCATCACAGGAGCAGCACTGGGAATCTCATTCGCCTGCGACCACAGCGGTTGAGCCGCCCCCAGGCCCAGGCCAAGAGCGAGCGCGACGCCGATTCTAACCACCACCTGCTTCATCGAGACTCCGCTCATCCGACCAGCACCGCCCCGCCGTTGACGTTGAAGATCTCACCCGAGATAAATCCCGCGAACGGAGTACAGAGAAAAAGTATAGGAGCCGCAATCTCATCCACATGCGCCGGACGCCCCAGCGGAATCAGGGAGAGCAGCCTCTTCGAGACCTCCGGATCGCTCAGAACACCAACCGTAGCATCGGTCGCGACCCAGCCCGGAGCTACGCAGTTGCAGTAAATCCCCTCGCCAATCAGCTCCGTCGAAAGACTCTTGGTCATACTGATCAACGCCCCCTTCGTAGCCGCGTAGTCCGCATGAAACGCCTCACCCCGCTGCCCAGCCGTCGAGCTGATCAAAACAATATGCCCGCGAGCAGGCCCAATCTGCGGCTGAGTCTTCATCTGGCCCACAGCGGCCCGCACCACTCCGAAGACACTATCAAGATTCGTGCCAAGCGTCGTGCGCCACTGCTCACTCGTCATCTCCGCGATCGGTGCATCATGCGCAGGCCATATGCCGTGATTCAGAATCGCGCAGTCGACCCGCCCAAACGCAGCCACCGCCGCGGCAACCAGCGCGTCTCCCTCTTCCGGGTTGGAAAGTCTCTGCTCCACCGCACGACACACCTCCGGACCGCCGCACTCCGCAACAAGAGCCTCAGCCTGCTCCGCCGCAAAGCGATAGTTGAACACCACCTTCGCCCCAGCCTGACAAAACATCCGAACCGTCGCAGCGCCAATCCCGCGCGAACCGCCCGTAATCAATGCGACCTTCCCAGCCAGCGACATCGTGATACCGGAGTTACCGTTCGTAAGCATAGACTCGACGCTATCCAATCAATCTTCTTGACGCAAGTATTGCGAACACAGAGAATTCTCTACTAATCCCTTTGAAGGAGTTCGTCGCTCATGAAAATCGCCGTCCTGATCGCCCGCATTCTGCTTGGACTCGTCTTTCTCGTCTTTGGGCTCAACGACTTCTTCCACTTCATCCCCAATCAGCCGATACCCGGCGACGCCGGTGTCTTCGCCAACATCCTGTACACGCATGGGTGGATGACCTTCCATGGAATCCTCTACACCATCGCCGGAATCCTGTTGCTCATCGGCCGATACGTCCCCGTCGCGCTTGTAATCCTCGGCCCCATCCTGGTCAACATCCTGATGTTTCACCTGACCCTGATCCCCGGAGCCGCAGGAGTCTCTCCGGGACTGGTCTGCACTCTCCTCGAGCTCTTCCTCATCTGGGCCTACTGGCCAGCCTTCGCAGGAATCTTCACCCCAAGCGGCCTCCGAGTGTAGCTACTCCGCGGCTGTTGTCACGCCATCCTTCCAGCGACCACCAAAGTCTTTAGCGCCTTTGTCCTTGCCGTTGCACTTGTTCTTGCCGTTGCCTGTCCTTTTGGTTGTCATCCCGCAGGGATCTGCGGTTGCTCTAGCCCTTGTCTTTGCCTTTGTCTCTGCCGTTGCCTGTCCTTTTGGTTGTCATCCCGCAGGGATCCGCGGTCGCCGTTTCTATTCCCCAACCACACCAACGCAGTCGGAGTAATAATCGAACCGCTCACCGCCCTTTAGCCACCTTCGCAGCCAGCACCTTCTTCCGTTCCACAATCAGCCGCTTCTGCTGAGCCGCAGGCAAGGCAAGCACAGCACGAGTCTTCGGCGGCAGCTTCGCCAGCGTTAGCGCATGCGCAGCACTCAACTCCCGCTCCCACTCCGCCTTACGAAAAACATCCCAACTCCTGACCGCAACCCAGGAGAGACGCGCCGAGTAAGGAGCCGGAAAGATTCCCTCTATCTCCAGCAGTTCGTGGTAGCGCTCGGGTCCAGCAGAATACGAGATCACACGGCTCTTCGCATCTCGCTCCAGGCTCTCGCTCTGATCGAGTCGCAACATCGCAAACATCTTCCCGCCAATCGCTTTATCTCCTGCCCAGAAGACAAGCCCACCCCACTGCGCCGCCTCGATCACGTGGGGCAGCGTCAGCAGATACGCGCGGATACGTTCCACATCCATCCCGGCAGTATAGCCCGTACTTCACGCAGCCTTGCGACGCGGATTGGGCTTGCCCTGCTTCTCCAGCTTGCTGGCGGCCGCAGATTTCTGGTCCGCGCGCTTCACACCAGCCGACTTCTTTCCCGGCCTAGGCTTGCAACTCCCTTTTTCGCGCGGCGCCTTCCCCGCCACCGGTTCAAAACCCGGCCAGCACCGAGAGCTCTGCTTCGCGTTGGAGGATTTGTCGGATGAAGACGAAGACGTCTTGGAGGAGGTTTTCTTTGCCGATTTCTTCGCGGTTGTCATGCAGACTTAGAAGCGTCCCCCGCATCACGCGTGGCCGCAAAATAGTCACGTTTTACGGCAATCAGGACAATCATTTCAACGCAGTCGTAAACGAATAGCTCCCTTTGCAGTAGAGGGATCAACCACGTGTCCATGCTGGGTCACCACGATCTTCCCCGCAGCAGCCAGACGTCGCGCCGCAGCTCGTGCCGGTTCCATCAAACCCTCCCAGTCCCGGCGGCTCCCCAGCCCGCCCACCGCCTTGGCCGCCTCCGAAGGGCAGATCGTCTTATCCCGCCCGCGCTCCGCCAGTAGCTCGAGAATCGCCGCCTCAAGCTCAGCATCGGACTCCCCGGCTTATGCCCCCGGCACTCATCGCTGCAGTACTTGATCACATCCCAGTCCCGCTCCCACTTCTTGCGCCACTCGAAGGTGCGCCCACAGGTCTTGCAGATCTTGTCCTTGTGCGGAGTAGTGCGTTCGGGTTTGCGTCTCCGGTCCGGCATAAGAGGAAAGATGCAGGAAGCTCCAGAACCATTCACCCGATCCGGACCGAATCCCGGAAAATTATTACAAAAAGTTGGCACATTTTTTTGACCTCGAAAAGTGACTGCCAAAACACCACATCAGCCACCCAAATCACCACAACTTCACCACAAAAAACCACCACAAAATGAACCAAAATCCGCAAAACCCCCTGCAAAAGACCACTTCGATACCCGGCAATTTTTTTCCCGCGGAACCATTCAAATTTAGGAGAGACTTATACCTATCCATGACGAAAAACACGAAACAAAAGAAACAGACCAAAAAGCAGACCAGCAACCCCTCCCCCAAAAACTTCGCGTCGGCATCCTCTTCGGTGGCCGCTCCGGCGAGCACGAGGTCTCCCTCCTCTCCGCCGCCTCCATCCTCAACTCCATCGACCAGACAAAATACGAAGTGGTTCCCATCGGAATCACAAAACAAGGCCAGTGGCTCGCCTCCACCGAAGCCCGGAACCTGCTCGCAGGCGACACAAAACCCGCTCCAGTCCAGAAGAAACGCGCCACCTCCAAATCCATCGAACTCCGGGGCAGCACGGGCTCTGCTCTTCGACATGAAACCTTCGCCCAGCAAAACGGCTCCCTCGTACAGTCCCTCGACGTCATCTTCCCCGTCCTCCACGGCACCTTCGGCGAAGACGGCACCATCCAGGGCCTCTTCGAACTAGCCGACGTCGCCTACGTAGGCTCCGGTGTACTCGGCTCCGCCACCGGCATGGACAAGTCCGTCATGAAGCAGCTCTTCGCCGCTGCGGGCCTGCCCCAAACTCCACACGTCAACCTCCTGCGCAGCGAGTGGAAGGCCGACGCCAAACGCTGCATCAAGCGCATCGAAAAGAAGCTCGCCTATCCCGTCTTCGTGAAACCCGCAAATCTAGGCTCTTCCGTGGGCATCAGCAAAGTCCACGACCGCAGCGAGCTAGCCCCCGCCATGGACCTCGCCGCCAGCTACGACCGCAAACTCATCATCGAGCAAGGCGTAGGTGGCCCCGGCGCCAAACCCCGCGAACTCGAAGTCGCTGTTCTCGGAAACGACTTCCCCGAGGCCTCCGTCGTCGGCGAGATCGTTCCCGGCGCCGAGTTCTACGACTACAACGCCAAGTACCACTCCGACGCATCTATCCCCATCATCCCCGCCCAACTCTCCAAGTCCGAATCAAAACAAATCCGCGAAATGGCCATCGCCGCCTTCCGCGCCTGCGACTGCGCCGGCCTGGCCCGGGTCGACTTCCTCATGGAGCCACCGGTTGTAAACAAGAACGGCAGAGAATCAAAAGCCGCCCGCATCTACCTCAACGAAATCAACACCATGCCGGGCTTCACCAGCATCAGCATGTACCCCAAGCTGTGGGAAGCGACAGGCGTGCCCTATAGAGAGCTCATCGATCGCCTCGTCGCCCTTGCCGCCGAACGCCACCAGGAAAAACAACAGACGACCTTCACTCGCGTCTAATAAGAGTTGCAACGAACGAACCCAAACCGCAGATAAAGGAGGAGATTAGGCATGGACACCATCGGCAAACCCGTTACAACCGCACGCCCCACGCCGAACCACGCCATAGCCTCGTCCCTCCTGCATCTGCTCCTCATCGTCGTACTCGTTCACCAGGCGGGTCCCTGGGCCGCCCCCATCCGCCTACCCGGTAGTCCGCACGGAACCAATCTGCTTCTGACGTATTCGCCAGGCAGAGCCCCTCTACAAACCTCCGCTCCGAACCCCAAAGCCCGTCCAAAGCGGACCGAGTCCACCACTCCGCTGCCAAGTCCACCCACACAAAAGCCGAAGGACACTCCCGCCTCTCCCAACACCAGCTCTCCTGCCTCTGCCGCACCAGACTCTGCCGCAGGCGCCGACTCCCTGGGCACTGGCAACATCAACATCGCCCTCGCCAGCTACTTCCCCACTCCGAAACCTGACCTCTCAGTGCTTCCGCGTGGCACCAAGGGCGACATCATCCTCGATATCGTCATCGACCCCACAGGAAAAATCGCAGACATCAAGATGACCAGCGGCCTGGGTCATGGCATCGATGAAAACGTCATTGCGACCGTTCAGCAGTGGACCTTCCATCCAGCCACCAAAGACGGCCAGCCCGTAGCCAGCGAGCAGGAGCTTCACTTCCACTACGAAAAAGCCTAAACGCCCAAGACCTACGCGGATTGCTAAATCACACGGCTGTGTCTGTAACCCGCCGCCGTCATCGCAGCCAGCAACTCCTCTACCTGCTCCCGTCCACGCGTTTCCATAGTAATGTCGATCGTCGTATCGCCAAGGTTCACTCCGTAGTACGCCCGGTTGTAGAGCGTATCCACGATGTTCGCGCGATACTTTGCAATCAACAGCGTCAACTCCGCAAGCGCTCCGGGCTTATCCAGCAGATGGATTCTCAACCGGATCATCCTTCCATCCTGGACCAGGCCGCGTTCAATAATCCTGCTCAGCAGCGTCACATCGATATTTCCGCCGCACACCATCACCGCAGTGTGCGCCCCATTCAACGTGGTCTTCTTCTGTAGTAAAGCCGCCAATGCCGCGGCTCCTGCGCCTTCGGCCAATGTCTTCTCGCGCTCGAGCAAAACAAGAATCGCCGATGCGATCTCATCCTCATCAACGGTCACAATCTCATCGACATAGCGCTCGACCACAGGAAATGTCGTATCGCCCACACGCCGCACCGCAATACCATCCGCAATCGTAGTCGAGGGCTCCAACGTCACCGGGTGCCCAACCGTTCGCGCTGTCACCATCGAAGGCAGTCTCGAGGTCTGAACCCCGATCACACGAACTTCCGGACGCGACTCTCTGATTGCGCAGGCGATCCCGCCAATCAACCCCCGCCGCCAATAGGGACCACCACCGCTTCGAGCTGCGGCACCTGCTCCAGCAATTCAAGTCCAATCGTGCCTTGGCCAGCCATCACCATCGCATCGTCGAACGGATGAATAAACGTCATTCCCTCCGCCTCGCAAAGCCGTGTCGCCTCCTCGCATGCCTCGTCATAATTCGCGCCATGCAGAATTACCTCTGCGCCAAATCCACGCGTCGCCGTCACCTTCACGAGAGGTGTCGCGAGCGGCATCACGATCAGCGCACGAATCCCTCGCTTCGTCGCGTGGTACGCCACTCCCTGAGCATGGTTTCCCGCGCTCGCCGCAACCACGCCACGCGCAGCCTGCGCCGTTGTCAGCATCGCAATCCGGTTCAGCGCTCCGCGTTCTTTGAATGAGCCGGTCATCTGCAGGTTTTCAAGCTTCAAATACACCTGCTGCCCGGTCAGCGCTGATAGCATCTGCGAGTGCGGGCAAGGCGAATAGTAAATCGCGCTACGTACCCGTTCCCGCGCAGCAGCGACGTCCGCAAGGCTGATACTCAGTTCGCTTATTGAATCCTTCACAGGCATCATGATCTCTCTTAAAACTCGTAAAAACACAATCTTCTAGCGCTACTCTCAAATCACCGCCGCTGACGAAACCGGTTTGCCAGCACAAACTCATCCCGCAACTCCGGCGTCCGCAGATTCTCCCGCACGTGCTGTAATTTTTGCTCCAACGCCAGCAGAGTGTCCGCGACCGGGCCAGTGTTGGTCATCGCGACATCTCGCCACATGCTGTATGGGCTGGCTCCCAGCCGCGTTGTCTCTCGCAGCGCGCGTCCGCCAATCGCCGCAATCTCCGGAGCATCGCCAAACTTCTCTTCAAGCAATGCCGCCAGCGCAGTCGACAGCATCTGCGGCAGATGACTCACCCAGGCGCACATCTCGTCATGCCGCGTCGCATCCATATCCAGCATTCGCGACCCGAAGCACCCAATCCATCCGCGCCACTCTTTTTCTATCGCGATCATCTCGGCTGATGTCGGCGTAAACAACCACATCGCGCCATCGAAAAGCCCCGCCTCCGCCAGCAGAGCGCCTCCCGACTCCTTGCCCGCCATCGGATGACCAGGAAGAAAAACAGCAGCATCTCCCGTAAATAATTGCCGGGCCAACTCCACGATCTCTAGCTTCGTGCTCCCAACATCGGTCACAAGTTGCCCCGCACGCAGCACCGGAGCCAGTTGCTGCATCCAGTCTTTGATCGCAAGCACCGGCACCGCCAACACAATCACATCCGCCAATCTCGCCAGTTCCAGAGCATTCTCGCGACTCGCAGCCCTGCCATCGATCGCGCCCATCTGAACGGCCGAGGCCATCTCGAGTTGACTGGTATCCCACCCATCGATCCGGCCCCGAAACCCAGCCGCACGCAGCGCGAGGCCCGTCGAAGCGCCAATGAGTCCTGTCCCGATGATGAAAACCCGCTCCATGATTCCGGAACCTCGCTTACGCAATCTTTCTGTTCACGACCGGCGCCAGTAACCTTAGCTGCGTCATCAGTTTTTGTAACTGTTCAGGATACAAACTCTGCGCACCATCACTCATCGCTTTATCGGGGTTAGGATGCATCTCCATCAGCAAACCATCCGCTCCAGCCGCGACGCTCGCCAAGGCCATCGGCGCGACGAGATCCCGAATCCCGACCCCGTGAGACGGATCACCCAGCACAGGAAGGTGTGTCAGCTTCTTCAGCACAGGAATCGCCGAGATATCCATCGTATTCCGCGTATAGGTCTCGTACGTCCGAATCCCCCGCTCACACAGCATCAGGTTATAGTTGCCGCCAGACAAGATGTACTCCGCGCTCAACAGTACCTCCTCGATGGTCGCCGAGATGCCGCGTTTCATCAGCACCGGCTTTCGCACATGCCCAAGCTCACGCAGCAGGTTGAAGTTCTGCATATTGCGCGCGCCTACCTGGAAGCAGTCGATATATGGCAGCATCAGCTCAATCTGCGAGATCTCCATCACCTCGGTGATCACCAGCAGTCCCGTCTCATCGGAGACTTCACGCAACAGCTTCAACCCATCCAGCCCCATGCCCTGAAAGCTGTACGGCGAACTCCGTGGTTTAAATGCGCCTCCCCGCAGAAACTTCGCACCCGCAGCGGCAACCTGTTTCGCGCTGGTCAGGATCTGCTCCCGCGACTCCACCGAGCAAGGCCCCGCCATCACCACAACTTCCTCTCCGCCCACCACCACGCCGTTTGGAAACGTAATCGTAGTTCCTTCGGGTCGGAAGTTCCGTCCTGCCAGCTTGTACGGCGACGAGATTCGATAAGCGTCATAAACGCCAGCCAACACCTTGAACTCCGCGACCTCAAAGTGTTCAGGCGTCCCCACGCCTGCCAGAATCGTCTGTGCCGCCCCCGTAGTGCGGTGAACGTTGAAGCCAAGCTCCACCATTCGCTCAATTACTTGTTGAATATTCTCTTCCGTCGCCCGGTCATGCATCGCAACTATCATCGTCTTCGCTTCACTCCCTTTTGTACGTAACCAAATTAGATACAAACCAATTCGGAAAGCTGCAAACATTTCCAGTGCCGGTGTGGCCAGCTCAAAGATCCCTGCGTTGCAGCGTTCGCATTACATCGATGATCCGCTCGTACACGTGCAGCAGTTCAGCGTCCGCCAACGGGCCAGGATTCGCCTTGCGTACACGATCGAAGACCTCCTGCTCTCGCCGCGGCTCATAAACCGGCAGATCCGCAGTCTTTTTGAGCTCTCCAATGGCACGTGCAGCTTCCGCTCGCCGGTTGATGAGTCGAACGATCTCAATATCCAGCTCATCAATCTTCTGTCTCCAGTCGGAGATATCCATCCACTCGCCTCGCAGTGCAACGGAGCACGCCTAAGCGCAACTCGCCGCAGAGTATTTTGTACTAACCATGATAAACGTCCCATCGCGCCGTTTCGTCCAGTCCCTCCGACGTTCCTCATGCTTTCAACCCCGCGATGAACTGTCCAATTGCGGTTGCCGCGTCTGACCGCGGAGTCTTTTCAATCAGAGCCACCAGAGCACTGCCGATGATGGCAGCGTCTGCGAACTCACCCACAGACCTCACGTGCTCTGCATTGGAGATCCCGAATCCGACTGCAATCGGCAGCTTCGTAAACTGCCGCAGCCGTGTCACCAGCTCTGAAGCATCGCCAGCCACCTTCTGTTGTGTCCCGGTAATTCCAACCCGCGAGATCGCGTACACGAACCCCTGCGACACGGCTGCAATCGCCTTCAGCCGAGCATCCGGACTCGTCGGCGCCGCCAGAAAGATTGGCGCCAGCCGGTTAGCCTTCATCTCCTCCAGATACTCCCTCGCCTCTTCGACGATCATGTCCGTCAGCAGCACGCCATCTGCTCCAGCCTCGGCCGCGCGCGCACAGAACGTCTTCATTCCCATCCGTACCACCGGGTTCAGATAAGAAAACAGCACCAATCCCGCCGTCGGCCGCGCCACACGCAACTCCTTCGCCAGCTCCAGCACATCGGTCAGCCTCACTCCTCGCGCCACGGCCCTCTCACTGGCTCGCTGAATCACCGGCCCATCCGCCAGCGGATCGCTGAACGGAACCCCAAGCTCGATTACATCCGCGCCGTTATCAATCGCTGCCAGCGCAATATCCTTCGTCGTCGCCAGGTCTGGATCACCCGCAGTCAAATAAGCAACAATCCCCGGCTTCTTCTTTAAACTCAATCGCCATCGTTCTGCACTTACCCTTTCGTTCTTTCGCTGCCCTTCAAATCAAGCTCCCGCGCCAGAATCCCCATATCCTTATCGCCGCGTCCCGACAGATTCACCATCAATACATCCGTCTTCGCCATTGTCGGTGCCAGCCGAATCGCCTCAGCCACTGCATGAGCGCTCTCGAGCGCTGGCAAAATCCCTCCGTACGAGACAACGTCACCGTTGCCTTCAACGCCGCGTCATCCGAGCACGAAACATAGCTCGCTCGCCCCGAATCGTGCAGCATTGCATGCTCCGGCCCCACGCTCGCATAGTCCAGCCCGGCAGAGACCGAGTGCGTGCTGCTTATCTGGCCAGCGTCATTTTGTAACACATACGAGTACGTACCCTGCAGCACGCCGGGTACGCCGCCCCCGATCTTCTGAAACCGCGCCGCATGCTCCCCCAAGGCCGTTCCGCGGCCCCCGGCTTCGACGCCAATCAGCTGCACATTCGCATCTGTCAAAAACTCGTAGAACGCACCAATTGCATTCGATCCACCGCCCACACAGGCAACCATCGCTGTCGGCAGCTTACCCTCTTGCTCCAGAATCTGCGCCCGGGCTTCCCGGCTGATCACGCGATGAAAGTCCCGCACCATCGTCGGATAAGGATGAGCTCCCAGCGCGCTCCCAAGAATGTAGTAGGTGGTCCGAACATTCGTCACCCAGTCCCGCATCGCCTCGTTGATCGCATCCTTCAACGTAGCCGACCCAGCCGAAACCCCGCGCACCTCCGCCCCCAGCAGCCGCATCCGGTAGACATTCAACTCCTGCCGCCGCATATCCTCCTCGCCCATGTAGACGACGCACTCCAGACCAAGCAACGCACAAACCGTTGCCGTTGCCACCCCATGCTGCCCCGCGCCGGTCTCCGCAATAATCCGTTGTTTGCCCATCCGCCGCGCTAAAAGTCCCTGGCCCAGTGCGTTATTGATCTTGTGCGCGCCCGTATGCAGCAGATCCTCGCGTTTCAAGTAGATCTTCGCTCCGCCCAGTTGCTCCGTCAGCCTCTTCGCAAAGTACAGCGGAGTAGGCCTCCCGCAGTAGTGGTGCAGCAGGTCATCCAACTCCGCTTGAAACGCCGCATCCTTCTGAGCGACTGCATACGCCTGTTCCAGCTCCTCCAGCGCAGCCATCAGCGTCTCCGGAACATACCTCCCGCCATACGCGCCAAACCGCCCTGCCACAGCCGCCGTTACACCTACCGTTGAACTCGCACTCATTGGTCTCTCCTGCAATCTCGCGTTGCGCAAAACAAAAGCCGCGACTTGGAAGGTCGCGGCTCGTAGGAATGTCGAATCAACTGAACTTACAGATATCTGTCAGATGAAGCTACTCCGCCGAGGCCGCTATTGTGCGCCAATAGCGGAGAATAAACGAAATTCGGCTGGACTGAGTAATCATCTTGATATCAACCATACATCCTGCTCGCCGCCGCCGCAACCCCGCGAGTCGCAAGGTTAGATCTTCTGCACTCGCTGCACATCCCGAACCCCGGGAACCTTGCGCAGATTCTGCACCAGCTTGTTCAGGTGCCGCACGTCCACCGTCTCCACGACAAAGTCCACCATCACTTGGCCATCCGGCAACGGCTTGGTATCCACGCTGCGAATATTGGTCCCATCATCGGAGATGATCGCCGTAAACTCCTTCAGCATCCCCGCCCGATCATCACACAACACCGTCAGCCTCACCGGATACGTCTGCGCTTTATTCGTTCCCGGCTCCGTCGGCGACGGTGACCACTCCACCTGAATCCTTCTATCCGACTCATACAACAGATTCTGCACATTCGGACAGCTTCTAGCATGCACTGCCACGCCCTTGCCCCGCGTCACGTACCCGACAATCTCCTCACCACGAATTGGGTTACAACAACGCGCCCGATACACGAGCAGATCGTCCTGCCCTTCCACCTGCAGCGAGTCCGAGCCCTTCCCGAAGAAGACACGCTTCACCGCCTCCGACATCTGCCCGACAGTATTGCCGACTCCACCCTCTGGTGCTGCAGGCTCCGCCGACATCGTCGAACCCGGCTCCAACTTATTCAACACCTGCCGAGCCGAAAACTTTCCAAAACCAACACCAGCCAGCAGCTCCGCCTGAGTCCCCAGCCCATACTCGCTGGCAACCTTGTCATAGTCAGCCTCATGAAACCTGCCCAGCGCCAGCTTGTACTTCCTGGCCTCGCGATCCAGCAGCTTTTTACCGATCTCGATCGCCCGTTCTCGCTGGTGTTCATTCAGCCAGTGTTTGATCTTGTTCCGCGCCCGGGAGCTCTTGGTAAAGCTAAGCCAATCGCGGCTCGGAGCATGCCCCGTCTGCGTCGTAATCTCGACGATATCGCCATTGCGCAGTTTCGTTCGCAACGGCACAATCCGACCATTCACCTTCGCGCCAACCGTCGTATTTCCAACTTCGGTATGAATCGTATACGCAAAATCAATCGGACTCGCGTCCTTCGGCAGCACCACCACCTTGCCCTTAGGAGTAAAGGTGTAAACCTCCTCCGGGTACAAATCGATCTTCAGCGTCGACATGAACTCATTGGGATCGGTCATCTCCCTCTGCCATTCCATCAACTGCCGCACCCACGCCAGCCTCTGCTCATCTTTGGCGCTTACATTGTCCGACGCCTTGTACTTCCAGTGCGCCGCAATACCCTCTTCCGCGACGCGATGCATATCCTCCGTACGAATCTGCACTTCGAACTGATGCCCACCGTCTGCAATCAGCGTCGTATGCAGAGACTGATAGAGGTTCGGCCGAGGCATCGCAATGAAGTCCTTAATTCTGCCTGGCACCGGACGCCAGATCGAGTGCAGCAGCCCAAGGAGCGCATAACAATCCTGCACCGAGTTACAGATCACGCGAATCGCGAGCAAATCGTAAACCTGATCGACCGGAATCTTCTGATCCACCAGCTTCTGTTGAATCGAATAAAGCCGCTTGATCCGCGACTCCACTCGGCCCTGGATCTCGACCTCCTTCAGCTTCGCCTCAAGCTGCTTCACGATCTTCTGCAAAAACTCTTCGCCGGCGCCGCGTAGTGCGTCCACCTCGGTCGACACCTGCTCATACGCATAAGGATCGGTATACCGAAACGCCAGATCTTCCAGCTCCCCACGCAGCTTGCCCATACCCAGCCGGTGCGCCAGCGGAGCGTAGATATCCAGCGTCTCCCGCGCAATCTTCTGCTGTTTCTCCGGCTTCAGGTGCTCCAGCGTCCGCATGTTATGCAGCCGGTCCGCCAGCTTGATAATCACAACGCGAACATCGGTCACCATCGCCAGCAGCATCTTGCGAATGTTCTCTGCCTGGTGATCCTCACGATTCGCGAATTTGATCTTCTCGAGCTTCGTCACTCCTTCGACGATGTGCGCGACCTGATCACCGAACCGCTTCGCAATCTCCGCCGAAGTAACGTCGGTATCCTCGACCGCATCATGCAACAGCCCAGCCGCAATTGCAGTCGAATCCATCTTCAACTCGGCCAGCACCTGCGCCACTTCCAGCGGATGAATGATGTAAGGCTCGCCGCTGGCCCGCTTCTGCCCTTCATGCTGCAGCAGGCAGAACGACCAAGCGCCGCGAATGATCTCCAGATCATCCGCAGGCCGGTTCTCATGCACTGTCTCCAACAGTCGGTGAAACTTCGCGTCCACCGCATGGATTGCCCTCGCCGAACTGCCCGTCAAATGGCTCGCCGAAGACTCATCCACGCCCGCAATGACCAACGTAGAAGTTTCAGGCGCCGCGGACTTCTTTTTCTTCACGCGAGGGGTCGTGTCCGATTCGACCGGTGGTTCCGCGACCGGAAGAGCTGCCTCCAGCTCGATCCCCGTTTCGGTATGTTCCACATCCGGTTGGCTCGGTTCTTCGTGCGGCTTCGGCTGCGGGCCAGCCTGCGAAGAGGCCGGAGGAGCGATTGCCATAGTTCATTATAGGCTGACCAGTCAAGGTCCTGCCGGACGGGCCCACTGCGCGTGGGGCGGTCACTTCGCGACGTGTATACCCTTCAACGCGAAAGGTCCTCCCGTTGGTCGGAAGAAAGATGCTCCCGACCAACGGGGAGGGCCTAAGCAACTGATCCCGCCTCAAACAGTACACAAGTCACGAAGTGACCGCCCCACGCGCAGTGGGCCCGTCCGGCAGGATAAGTCTTCATCCCTACGCCTTCCCGGCAAGTTGCCGCAGCACATACTGCAGAATCCCGCCGTTCTGGTAGTACAGAATCTCCTGCGGCGTATCGATCCTCACTGTCGCCGAGAACTCGATCGTCTTACCCAGGTCCGACTCCGCAAACACCGTCACCACCTTGCCATCGGCGAACTTGCTATCGAGCATCGCCTTCAACTGTCCTGGCTCATCTCCAATCGCAAACAGCTCCTCCCCCGTCAGGTGCAGCGACTCCACATTCTGCCCCGGCAAAAACTGCAGCGGCAAAATCCCCATTCCAACCAGGTTCGACCGGTGAATCCGCTCATAGCTCTCAGCGATCACGAACTTGATCCCCAGCAACCGCGGGCCCTTCGCCGCCCAGTCACGCGACGATCCCGACCCATACTCCTTGCCCGCGAGAATCGCCAGCGGCGTCCCCCGCTTCGCATACTCCACGCTCGCATCGTAGATCGACATCGGCACATCCTCCGGCAGCAACCGCGTCACGCCGCCTTCAGTTCCCGGAGCGAGTTTGTTCCGCAACCGCACATTCGCAAATGTCCCGCGCACCATCACCTCATGATCGCCGCGCCGCGACCCATAGCTGTTGAAGTCCGAAGGCTTCACTCCATGCTCGGTCAGATATTTTCCCGCAGGCCCATTCAGCTTGATCGAACCCGCCGGCGAGATATGATCCGTCGTCACAGAGTCTCCCAGCACTGCCAGCACCCTCGCTCCATGGATGTCCTCCACCGCAGCAGGCGTAGCCGGCATTCCATCGAAGTAGGGAGCTTTGCGAATATACGTCGAATTCGGCTCCCACCCGTACGTCTCCCCATCAGGAAACTTCAGGCTCTTCCAGTTGTTGTCGCCCTCCGACACCGTACTGTACTGCCGACGGAACATCTCCGAATCAATTGACGAGTTCACTGCAGCCGAGACCTCGTCCTGCGTAGGCCATATATCCCGAAGAAAAACCGGCTTACCATCCAGATCGCGTCCCAGCGCCTCTGTCTCGAAGTTGTGTGCAATATGCCCGGCCAGCGCATACGCAACCACCAGCGGAGGACTCATCAGGTAGTTCGCCCTCACCTCCGGAGAAATTCTCCCCTCAAAGTTACGGTTTCCCGACAACACCGACACCGCCACCAATCCATGGTCTTCAATCGACTTCGATACATCAGTCGGCAGCGGCCCCGAGTTTCCAATGCACGTCGTGCATCCATACCCCACCACCTGAAATCGCAACTGATCGAGATAAGGCATCAGTCCGGCCTTCACGTAGTAATCCGTTACCACGCGCGAACCCGGAGCCAGCGAAGTCTTCACCCACGGCGGCGTGCTCAGCCCCTTCTCCACTGCCTTCTTCGCAAGCAACCCCGCAGCCATCATCACGTAAGGATTCGAAGTGTTCGTGCAGGAGGTGATCGCCGCAATCACAATCGATCCGTGATCGAGATACTGATCCGGATCCACGCCAAACCTGCTCCGAATCGACACATGCGGAGCCTCCAGCTGCGGTATGGTCTGATCGCTGATCGTAATCACCGGCACCACCGGAGCCTCCACCACTGGCGCCGAAGCCCCAACGCTGCTGCTTAGATCCCCCGACTCCGATGCCGTCCCGCCCTCTCCCTCCCACCGAACCATCTGCCGAATCACATGCTTGTTTCCATTCGGACCTAACAGTCCTGGCAACTGTTCCTTGAAGCTCGCCGCCGCTCCCGACAGCGCCACACGATCCTGCGGCCTCTTCGGACCCGCCACACTCGGCTCCACCGTCGCCAGATCCAGCGAGATCGTCGCCGAGTAAACGGCGTCCTTCGCATCCGCCGTATGAAACAGTCCCTGCTCGCGGTAGTAGGCCTCCACCAGCGCAATCTGCTCTTCGCTGCGCCCAGTCAATCGCAGATACTTCAGCGTCTCCGCATCTACCGGAAAGATTCCACAAGTAGCCCCATACTCCGGAGCCATATTCGCAATCGTCGCGCGGTCAGCCAGCGGCAGCTCTGTAATCCCCGACCCATAAAACTCCACGAACTTACCCACAACACCCAGCTTCCGCAACATCTCTGTCACGGTCAGTACGAGGTCCGTTGCCGTCGTGCCTTCCTTCAACTTACCCGTCAGTTTGAACCCAACCACCTGCGGCACCAGCATGCTCACCGGTTGTCCCAGCATCGCAGCCTCTGCCTCAATGCCGCCCACGCCCCAGCCCAGCACGCCCAACCCATTCACCATCGTGGTGTGCGAGTCGGTCCCAACCAACGTGTCGGGATATGCGAACACCTTCCCCTGCCCGTCCGGCGCCGTGGTAAACACCACCCGCGCCAGATACTCCAGATTCACCTGATGACAGATCCCCATTCCAGGCGGTACAGCCGAAAAATTATCGAATGCCGTCTGCCCCCACTTCAAAAACGCATAGCGCTCGCGGTTCCTTTGAAACTCCAGCGCCGCATTCAGGTCATACGCCCGCTGAGTTCCAAATTCATCCACCTGCACCGAGTGGTCAATCACCAGCTCTGCCGGCTGCAGCGGATTGATCTTCTCCGGATCGCCACCCAGCGCCTTCATCGCATCCCGCATCGCAGCCAGATCGACAACTGCAGGCACGCCGGTAAAGTCCTGCATCAGCACTCGCGCCGGCATGTAAGCAATCTCGCGCGAGGGCTCCGCGTTCTGATCCCAACAAGCCAGAAATTGAATATCCTCGGCAGTCACGGTGCGGCCATCCTCATGCCGCAGCAAGTTCTCCAGCAGAATTCGCAGTGAGAACGGAAGTCGGCCAAGGTCGACACCCGTTCCCTCCAGCGCCTTCAGTCGAAACACATCGTACGTGGTCTTCCCGACAGCCAGTGTGGACAAGCTCTTAAACGAATCAGGATGCGATTGAGTCGGCATGGTATCTTCTCCGAGGCGCGCTCTTCGAAAGCGCGATGGTTGGGGCCGTGGTCACATCTTCGAACCGCAGACGGCGACGGCTGAAGCCTATCAAGTTTTCAGGGGAGGGGTCGAATTAGCAGCGGCCGCGGTCAGGGCGACCGTGGCGAAAGCGCTTGGTGTTGGGAAGACAGCCTGCCATCAAACTAATCTTACTGCGTCTCAGCCGGTTGCGGTAAAGCGCCTGCCATCCCACCAAAGGGTGATTGCGAACTCGGGCACGCTCGCGTCCAAACCGACGCAACTAGCTGACTCCACAGCACAACCCGCGGCATTGGTTATCGCGTTATCACTCGCAAAGTCCGCAGTGGTAAGAAAAGTGCATCTCATTCAAGAAGTTCGTGTTTATACCCGCAGCAGGTACGAGGAGACTGGCAGTATGTACAAAACATTTCCCAGGATTTTTCTAGGTCTATCGCTTGGCATTGCATCACTCGCAGCAACAGTGACACTCTCCGGCTGCCACAAGGGCGCAGAGCCGGCAGTCATCCCCGACAACTCCGGCCCCGACCCAGCCGACGCCAACGTGGCGCCCGTAGATAATAGCCAGCCCCAGGCCGCCCCCGCCCCACAACCCGTGCAGGGAAGAGTCCTCGGTATCCGCTCCCAGTCCACGCCCGAGCAAAGCTCCGAGCAGTACGCTCCACAAACCGCCCCTCCGCCTCAAAACGAGGCCTACACCGCCGCCCAGAGCGCCCAGCCCCCTGATCAGAACTACGGCCAGAACTACGATCAGAATTACGACTACAACGCTCCCACCAACGACGACGAGTCCCAGATAGACGCCGGCCAGCAGGCTCTCGAAGAGGCCAACGAACCGCCTCCGCCGCTCCCCGAATACCAGCAGCCCGAAGCCCCGGCGCCCAACTACCTCTGGACGCCCGGCTACTGGGGATACGCCCCTGCAGGCTACTACTGGGTCCCCGGCGCCTGGTGCGCTCCGCCGTTCTACGGAGCCCTTTGGACCCCCGCCTACTGGGGCTTCTTCGGCGGCCGCTATCTCCTTCATCGCGGCTTCTGGGGTCAACACATCGGCTTCTACGGCGGTGTCAACTATGGCTACGGCTACACCGGCAGCGGTTACCACGGTGGCTACTGGCAGGGCCGCAACTTCTACTACAACCGCTCGGTGAACAACGTTAATGTCACACGCATCACCAACGTGTATAACCGTACGGTCGTCGTCAACAACACCACCATCAACCGTGTCTCGTATAACGGCGGTCGTGGCGGCATCAACGTGCGTCCGCAGCCAGCGGAGATCGCAGCCAACCGCGGCCCCCGCGTCCCGCCCATGTCCACGCAACTCCAGAACCAGCGCGAGGCCGCACAGAATCGTCAGCAGTTCTACAACGTGAACAAGGGCCGCCCCGCTCTGGTTGCCTCACCCCGTCCTATTGCCGCGGTCGCTCGTCCAGCCGTGCAGCCAGCCCGTCCCGCTCAGCCCGGCCAACCAAACACGCGTCCTGGCGAAATCAACCGTCCCGGCCAACCTGCTGTCCAGCCATCCCGTCCTGGCCAGCCGGCAGTGCAAACCGCCCGCCCCGTCCAGCCTGAAACGCGACCCGGTCAGCCAAACGTCGGCCAGCCAAATACGCGGCCCGGCGAAAATACTCGCCCCGGCCAGCCACCTATACAACCTACCCGTCCTGGTCAGCCAGCCGTCCAGCCAGGCCGCCCCACGCAGCCTGAAACTCGTCCTGCTCAACCAAACCCTCCTCAGCCCAACACCAGGCCCGGCGAAACCAACCGCCCAGGCCAGCTTCAAACTCGTCCCGTGCAACCCGAGGCTCGTCCGGTCCAACCGCAGGTACGACCCACTCAACCCGAAACCAGGCCGGTTCAGCCACAGGTACGACCCACTCAGCCCGAAACCAGGCCGGTTCAGCCGCAGGGACGACCCACTCAGCCCGAAACCAGGCCGGTCCAACCGCAGGTGCGACCAGTCCAACCACAACCCCAAACCCGTCCTGTCCAACCCCAACCCCAACCGCAGCCCCAGGTTCGCCCCGCACCGCAGAGCAGACCTGAATCAACCCCGCAGAACGTATCCCGTCCTCAGTATCAACCGCAATCGCGTCCGGAATCGCGTCCGGCGCCTCAACCACAATCGCGTCCGGCACCTCAACCACAAACGCGTCCAGCGCCTCAACCACAATCGCGTCCAGCGCCTCAACCACAATCGCGTCCCGCACCTCAATCTAGACAGCAGGCTGAATCAAGGCCCGCTCCACACGGAGAAGGAAGGCACTAAGGTACTTTCGCCGTTGCACGTGGGAAGACCCGCCTCGCGCGGGTCTTTCTGTTTCTCTCAATCAAAAATTACTCCACCGCTGACGAAGCCTCGCCCTCCAGCCAGTCATGATCGCAGTCATCGCATCGCCATCGGTTGGCTGGCTCCACCGCCTCCAGCAGAGTCTCATGGCTCCCGCATATCGGGCAGGCCGGCAACGTAAACTCTCCCGACGCGGACTCGTCAACCTCCGTCTTGAACCGCTCAGCCAACGGCTGCGACAACAGTATCGCTGCGTCCTCGGCATTCTCTGGAGCCACCACAACACGAGGCCCCAGCACGTCCATCCGCGATCCATCTCCCTGCAAAACGACAGACTCAATCCCTGCTTCTCGTAGTGCGAGCGAGGCAGCCACCGCTCCACGCCCGTCTTTGTATTCAAAGACGCACTCCGCCGGAGCCAGCGCGGCAAAGGCCCGCAGATCCGCCAGATCGTCATCACTCAGCACCCTCGGCTCCGCACGCTCCGGAGCAGACGAAGCCTTAAGCCCGGGGCGCGACATCTCTCCTCGCAGCGCCTCCTGCGCCATATCCGTAAGGTCGCTCATTCCCCGAGCCAGCCCCAACAACTCGTCATCCCCATAGGCTGCGTAGAGCCTCACCAGCTCCTGATACTGCGCTGCATCGCCAATCATTCTCTTCTCCAGGTCAATAGCTTACAGCCGACCCGGTTTGACTTCATCTCCCACGATGCTAGCCTCGAAGTTGAGAAGCGAATTTGCATTCCACAGGAGCTCATCAGCAAATGAAGGTCAACGAATGAAGGTTCTGGTAATCGGCGGCGGTGGTCGCGAGCACGCTATCGTCTGGGCTCTCCAAAAATCGTCTCAGGTCACCGAGATCCTCTGCGCTCCCGGCAACGCCGGCATCGCCGCACTCGCCCGTTGCATCCCCTGCAACCCCGGCAACCTCCACGAGCTCGTCAACATCGTCGCCATCGAGCAGCCCGCGCTCACCGTCATTGGTCCCGAACTCCCTCTCTCCGTCGGCATCGTCGACGAGCTCACCAAGCGCGGGCATCGCGTCTTCGGCCCCACCCAGGCAGCAGCCCAGCTCGAGACCAGCAAAGCCTTCGCCAAGGAGTTCATGCAGCGCCACGCCATTCCCACCGCGGAGTACGGCATCTGCACCACCCTCGCGCAGGTTCGCGAAGAGCTCCCCCGTTTCGCCGTCCCCATCGTGGTCAAAGCCTCAGGCCTCGCCGCCGGCAAAGGCGTCGTCATCTGCGAGACCCACCTCCAGGCCGAAACCGCGGCTGCGGAGATGTTCAGCGGCTCCCTCCTCGGCACAACGGAGGAGGCAGTCGTCCTCGAGGAGTTCCTCACCGGCGAAGAGCTCTCTTTCTTCGCCCTCTGCGACGGCACTCACGCCATCGAAATTGCCTCCGCGCAGGACCACAAGCGCATCGGCGAAGGCGACACCGGCCCCAACACCGGCGGCATGGGCGCCTACTCCACTGACGGCATCGCCACGCCGGCCATGCGCCAGTGGCTCCTCCACAACGTCGCGCAAAAGGTCGTCGACGGCATGCACTCTGAAGGCGAACCCTTCAAAGGCATCCTCTTCTGCGGCATCATGATGACCCCGCGCGGTCCCATGGTCCTCGAGTTCAACACCCGCTTCGGCGATCCCGAGACCGAAGCTATCCTCCTCCGCCTCGAGACCGACATCGTCGACCTCTTCAACGCCTCTATCGACGGCACCGCCAATCAACTCACCATCAACATGCGCCCCGGGGCCAGCGTCTGCGTCATCGCGGCCAGCGGCGGCTACCCCGGCAAGTACGCCTCAGGCAAACCCATCTCCGGACTGCCTGATAACCCGATCAGCGACGCAAGAGACGAAGCCGAAGACGTAGTCATCTTTCACTCCGGCACAGGCCTCAAAGACGGAAAGGCCATCACTGCCGGGGGCCGAGTCCTCGCCATCTCCGCCGCCGCGCCCGATCTGCAAACCGCGCTCGACAAGGCCTACGCCCAACTCGCGAAGATCTCCTTCGAAGGCATGCAGTTCCGCCGCGACATCGGCCATCGCGCCTTACGCTAAGAATGCTCCACCATCCGAAATAAAACATCGTCATTTCGACCCGTCACTCCATCCAAAACAAAACCATCGTCATCTCGACCGAAGCGACAGACAGTCTCACCGTCTGTCGCGTAGTGGAGAGACCCCCGCATTTCGCCCGTACTAGCACGGCGATCCGCAGCCTAAGCGAGGAACATTCGGCAGAAACCAGGCTACGGCAAAGTCGTCATCACCTCGCCGACTAGAGCAAATCGTCATCTCTCAGAGAGTTTGCGCAGCCACTCAATTTATTGTCATTCCGCACCCTGAGCGTGCCGAACGGGGAGGAATCTGCTTTTCCACCAAAACTTACCAGGCATTCGCCCCTGCTGAACCCTCCGCAACCCTCAAGCGTCCAATAAAAATGGACAAGAAACAACTAGGCAACTCTGATCTCCTTCTCTCCCCCATCGGCTTCGGCGCATGGGCCATCGGCGGCGGCGACTGGGCCTTCTCCTGGGGTCCCCAGGACGACAACGACTCCATCACCGCCATCCACAAAGCACTCGACTTCGGCATCAACTGGATTGACACCGCCGCCGTCTACGGCCTCGGCCACTCGGAAGAGATCGTCGGCAAAGCCGTCAAATCCGCCTCGCAAAAACCCTACCTCTTCACCAAATGCTCCATGGTTTGGGACGACAAGGGCGAGATCACCAACAACCTCAAGCAAATCCGCCGCGAAGTCGAAGACAGCCTTCGCCGCCTCCAGGTCGAAGCCATCGACCTCTATCAAGTCCACTGGCCCAAGCCCGACGAGGACATCGAAGCAGGCTGGACTGTAATGGCTGACCTCCAGCGCGAGGGCAAAGTTCGCTGGATCGGCGTCTCCAACTTCAGCGTCACGCAGATGGAGCGCGCCCTCAAAATCGCCCCCATCACCTCCAACCAGCCACCTTACTCCATGCTCAACCGCGCCATTGAAGCCGAGATCCTCCCCTTCACCCACAAACACAACATCGCCACCATCAACTACGCCCCCATGCACTCCGGCCTCCTCACCGGAGCTATGACCAAGGAGCGCGTAGCGTCTTTCCCGACGGATGACTTCCGCCGCAACGCCAAGAACTACCAGGAGCCGCTCCTCTCCCGCAACCTCGCCATCGCCGACTTCCTCAAAACCGTCGGCACACGTCACAACGTAACTGCCGGCGTCGTAGCCATTGCCTGGACGCTCCACAACCCTGCCATCACCGCAGCCATCGTCGGAGGCCGCAACGCCAAACAGGTCGAAGGCGTCATCCCAGCCGTCACCTTCCGCCTCACCGAAGCCGAATACGCGGAGATCAACGCCTTCCTCGCCGCACATCCATAAACCGAAACCCCGCGAAACCGGCTGCAGCCTCTACACCGGCTCCCATGCTGCAGCCCTTTCGCGACCAGTTCGACACCGCGCAATTCTCGAACATCCCTTATTGCGTCTATAACAAAAAGAGAAGGGAACAAAAGAGAAGGGAGAAGACCATGACCGAACCCGCTCTCACCGCGCGCGACCTCATCGCCTGGCTCGAAAAAACCTCCACCGGATGGCGCGACCTCCTCACCCATAATCCCGAACTCTTCACCCTCCCTTGCGACATAACGGGAGTCCAGACCGTGGCCCAACTCCTCCAGCACATCGTAGCCGTGGAGCTCCGTTACGCCGAACGCCTCGCCGACCAGCCCGTGACCGACTACGCTAATATCCCCTACGACTCCGTCGAAGCCATCTACGCCACCCACGACCGCGCCATCGCTCTCCTCCAAAAACTGCTCGACTCTGAAGTCGATTGGAACGAGACCATCGAGTTCACCACCCGCACCAGGGGCTCGGCTCGCTCTGCTCGTAAGACCATCCTCTTTCACCTCCTTCTCCACGGAATTCGCCACTACGCCCAGCTCTCCACCCTCGTTCGTCAACATGGCGTCCAACCTGGCTGGCTCATGGACTATCTCTTCATGGATATGGAACACATCTGATCCCGCCAACAAAGCCCACACACAAAGCCAGCTCGAAGATCCTCCACACTGCAAACGAAGAACATCAAGCCGCATCTTTTGACAAAAGGTCGGACCACCAACTAAAGTGGCTCCCATGCGCAGAGCAAGGCCTCGTCTACCCCTCTCCCTAGTACCTGGCCACCTACTCTGCCTCTCCAGTCTCTCCCTCGCACAAGAGCGCCCCGCCATCACCGGCATCGCCTTCATACGCATGTACACCGCCGATCCCGGATCCTCAGCCACCTTCTACAACAAAACCCTCGGCCTGGGCCAAGCAGAAAGCTAGCATCCCACCAGCTCGAAGAACTCCAGGAGCATCCACCATGCCCACCCGCCGCGACTTCCTCCGCCTCTCCGCCCTCGCCACCGCCGCCGGCTGCACCCTCGGCCGTCTTCCCTCCGCCTTCGCCGCCGACGCTCCCTTCGTCTACGGCGTCCAGCTCTACATGGTCCGCAAAGAGGCCCCGCAGGATCTCCCAGGCATCCTCCACGCCATCCGCCAGATCGGCTACACCCAGATCGAGCTCTTCCCCATCGTCTACACCCACCCCGCGCCCGAGCTCCGCCGCATCGTCGCCGACTCCGGCCTCGGCCTCGTCTCCGCCCACTTCGACTACGCCAGCGTCCCCACCAAAATCGAATACGCCCACCAGCTAGGCCTCGAGTACATGGTCTGCCCCATGATCCCACCCGAACACCCGGGCCAGTGGACCCTCGACAACTTCCACAAAGCCGCCGACGACTTCAACACCTGGGGCCACAGTGTCCACCAGGCCGGCATGCAATTTGTCTTTCACAACCACTGCTACGAGTTCGCCCCGCAGGGAACCACCACCGGCTTCGACGAACTCATGAAGCACACCGACCCAGCCTTCGTGAAGCTCGAGCTCGACATGTACTGGCTCGCCCAGGCCGGCCAGGATCCCCTCACCATGCTCACCCGTTACGCCAACCGCGTCTCTCTCCTCCACCTCAAGGACCGCATCGCCAACGCCCCCACCGGCTTCGTCATGGGCCCCACCGCAAAACACATTACCGAGATGGGCAAGGGAACGCTCAACTGGCCCGCCATCTTCGCCCAGGCCCACAAGCAGGGCATCCGCTACGCCTACGTCGACCAGGACGACACAGCGCTCCCCATCCTCGACAGCCTCAAAGAAAACTACGCCTACCTCCAGACCATCAAGGCGTAACGCAGTTCAATAGGCATCAACAGACTCCCGCATCCGAGTGCGTACACCGCTTGCACTCTCTGCAGAAGGTGTGATTCATCCGGTGAGCGCAGATCATCAGCGCGCTCCCCGTCATCGTCACCGCGACTTCATATCCGTGGGAAGGCAGCCGCTCCCCAAAGAACGCCCCGGCGAAGATAAACCCCAGCCCAAGCACCATCAATCCGAGAATGCGTCTGCGCCCATGCGTTCGGAATCCCTTCACCAGCGCCATCGCGCCCAGCGCGGCCACCCCCACCGCCAGCGCACGATGCGTCCTCTCCTCCCCCGGAATCAATCGAGCCATCACCACCGACATCGAGATAACAACCGGTGTCACAACACAATGCACCACGCAGAGAACAGAAGCCCACACGCCAAGATTGTCCGCAGAAAAAATTGAAACACGCAACGAAGCATTCATAACTTTGGAGCCCTTTCAGAGGCAGATAGATCGGCGACACAAATCGCAATCATAAACGCTATTGATATTATAATATCAATAGAGGACCCGATGGTCGGTGGCAGAGATCTCCCCCGCGACCAACGGGAGCGCCAACCGAAGGGGTATACAAGTCACGAAGTGACCGCCCCGCGCGCAGCGGGCTTTGGCAGCCTTACGCCGTCGTCACCGCAGGCAGAATCTCCGACACATCCACCCACTGCGTCGGATAGTCCCCCGTATAACAAGCCGTGCAGAAGCTCCCCGGCGACAGCCCATGCGCCGGCTCTCCCTTCGTGCACGCATGCGTCAGCCCCACCAGGCTCAGGTACGCCAGTGAATCGGCCTCGACGAACTCACAGATCTCCGCAACCGACTTATTCGCCGCAATTAAATCTTTCTTACTCGGCGTATCCACCCCATAAAAACAAGGCGAGATCGTCGGCGGACAAGAGATCCTCAGATGCACCTCGGTCGCCCCGGCGGCCCGCACCATCCTTACAATCTTCCGCGAGGTCGTCCCGCGAATGATCGAGTCATCGATCAGAATCACGCGCTTGCCTTCCAGCAAATTCCGCATAGGGTTCAGCTTCATCCTCACGCCGAAGTCTCGCACCCTCTGTTCCGGCTGAATAAACGTCCGCCCCACATAGTGGTTTCGAATCAGCCCAAAATTAAATGGAATCCCTGACTCCGCCGCATATCCAATCGCCGCCGTCACGCCCGAGTCCGGCACCGGCACCACCAGATCTGCCGGCACACCCGACTCCCGCGACAGCTGCCGACCCATCTCCTCGCGCGACTGCTGCACCCATCGCCCATAGATCTTCGAATCAGGCCGCGCAAAATAAACGTGTTCAAACACACAGCTCGCCTGCTCAGTCGTCGTGTTGAAGTAGCGGCTCGTCACGCCATCTTCCGACACCATCACCAGCTCGCCCGGCTTCACGTCGCGCTCGTACTTCGCATGCAGCAGGTCGAACGCACACGTCTCACTAGCGAAAACGAACGTATCCGGCGCGCCGTCCTTACCCTCAATCCGCCCCATTGCCAGCGGACGAAACCCATGCGGATCCCTCGCCGCGAAGATGCGGTTCCGCGTCATCATCACAATCGAGAACGCGCCCTCCACCTGCATCAGCGCCTCAGCCATGCAATCAATCAAAGTGTTCTTCGTCGAATGCGCAATCAACTGAATGATGATCTCGGAGTCCGACGTCGTCTGGAAGATCGCTCCATCGCGCTCCAGCCTCTCCTTCGCCGTCCCCAGGTTGATCAGGTTGCCATTGTGCGCAATCGCAATCAGCCCCTTCGTGCTCTCCACCGAAATCGGCTGCGCATTCAGCAGTGCCGAGTCGCCTGTAGTCGAGTAGCGCGTATGCCCAATCGCAATATGCCCCGGCAGCCTCCCCAGCACGTCATCGGTAAAGATCTCCGACACCAACCCCATACCTTTGATGTCATTAACCTGATACCCGTCCGCGCTGGCAATCCCGGCCGACTCCTGGCCGCGATGCTGCAGCGAATAGAGCCCCCAGTAAGTCATCCGCGCCGCATCAGGATGGTTATAAATCGCCATTACCCCGCACTCTTCGCGAAGCTTATCGAACGGCGTCCCGTCTTCTTCATCAACATCAGACATCGTCATCTCGACCGGAGCGGTAGCGGAGCGGAGAGACCCCGCATTTTGTTCTGCACTCCCATAGCCTTTTCAGGAAGATCGCTCATGCCGTCACCACCTCTGCGGCCAACTGCTCTTCCAGCGCGCCCGTCCATGATCCCTTCAACGCCGAGACCGGCTCATCAATAACTTTCTTCCCGTTGATCACAACTTCGAAGTTACCCGCGGTCACCTCGCCCAACGGAGCCATCCACACCTTAGGATGCTCGGCAAGCAACGTCCGGATCGCTTCCACCTGTTTCGCGTCGGCAGAAACAATCACCGAAGAGCCAATCTCGCTGAAGAACCGCTCCTTCAACGCGAATGCCTCCGTCTCCGATACATTCATCGACGTGCGCATGCCCAACTCGCGAGGAAAGCACGCCTTCGCGAACGCTACCAACGAACCGCCGTCTGAGATATCCGTAGCCGAAGCCACCAAACCCTTCTCAGAAAGTGCAGCAAGTGCTTTATGCAACGCGGCCTCTTCCGTCAGATCCAGCAACGGTGGCGCGCCCCAAAGCTCGCCCATCACCGTCTTCGCGTACTCGGTCGAACCAAACTCCCGTTCGATATTCCGTCCCTCGCCCTGAAACGCCGAGACGAACAGAACCACATCGCCTGCCTTGCGAAACGCGGAAGGCACAGCCTTCGTCACGTCATCAATAATTCCAACGATCCCCAGCACTGGCGTCGGATAAATCCCCTCGCCCTTCGTCTCGTTATAAAGCGAAACATTTCCGCCCGTAACCGGAGTACCAAGCGCTATACAAGCCTCCGCAATCCCATCGATCGCCTGCGAAAGCTGCGCCATAATCTCCGGCTTTTCAGGGTTCCCAAAGTTCAAACAGTTCGTAGCCGACACAGGCATCGCACCCGTACAAGCGACCTTCCGCGCAGCCTCAGCCACCGCATGCATCGCACCCAGCTTCGGATCGAGATAAGTCCATCGCCCATTGCCCGCAAGCGCCATCGCCAATCCGCGATCGCCCTTCGCCGTCTCAGTAAACTCATGCGAGCCATCCGGCGAAACCACGGGATTCGTGGCGTCAAGATTATCGGTCGCAAGTGTCGCCTCGCCCTTCGGGGTTGAGGAAGCCACCAGGTCAGCCAGTTTGCCAAGCAAACCCTCATGGCGAGCCGCACCCAGGCTCTTACCCGTTCCCTTGATCCGGATCACGCCGGCCTCGCCACCGGGCCCCTGCACCGTATTGGTCTGCACCATCGAGTCATACTGCTCATACACCCAGCGCTTATCGCAGATATTCGCGCTAGCCAGCAGCTTCTTCAAATCCGCCGTGTAGTCTCGTGGCTTCTTCAACTCGTCCAGCACATGCGCCGGAGGATCGAGCGGCACCGGAGCCTTCCAAACCCCCACCGGCCGGTGATACAGCGGAGCATCGTCGGTCAGCGAGCGATTCGGAATATCCGCCACCAGTTCCCCATGCTGCGTGATCACCATATTCGGCTTCTCCGTCACCACTCCGACGATCGAAGCATCCAGCCCCCACTTCGCGAACACATCCAAAACCTCCTGTGCCCGCGGCTTATCGGCCACCAGCAGCATCCGCTCCTGGCTCTCGCTCAACATAATCTCGTAGCTCGACATCTTCGTCTCGCGCTGCGGCACCAGATCCAGCTCCACCGTCAATCCAAGATCGCCTCTCGCGCCCATCTCACACGTCGAGCAAGTCAAACCCGCCGCGCCCATATCCTGAATCCCAAGCACCGCGCCGGTAGCCATCGCCTCCAGGCAAGCCTCCAGCAGCAGCTTCTCCAGAAACGGATCGCCCATCTGCACATTAGGCCGCTTCTGTTCCGAGCCCTCGGTGAACTCCTCCGAAGCCATCGTGGCTCCATGAATTCCATCGCGGCCCGTCTTCGCGCCAACATAGATCACAGGATTTCCAACGCCCGTAGCCTTCGCATAAAAATCTCATCGCTGCGCACCAGTCCCAGCGCAAATGCATTCAGCAGAGGATTGCCCGAATAACAAGCCTCAAACCGAGTCTCCCCACCGACATTCGGAACGCCAAAACAGTTCCCATACCCAGCCACACCATGCACCACGCCGGTCGCGATCTGGTGATTCCTCCTCCGCAGCGACTCATCCGCCTCAGCCTCATCCAGAGGCCCAAACCGCAGCGAATCCATCACCGCCAGCGGTCGTGCATTCATTGTGAAGATGTCTCTTAGAATCCCACCCACACCCGTAGCCGCACCCTGATAAGGCTCAATGTAGCTCGGATGATTATGGCTCTCGATCTTGAACGCACAAGCCCACCCATCCCCTACATCGATGATCCCGGCGTTCTCCCCTGGCCCCTGCACCACGCTGCCCGGCCCGGTCTTGCGCTCGCCCTTCGTAGGCAGCCGCTTCAAATGAACGCGTGAAGACTTATAAGAGCAATGCTCCGACCACATCACAGAAAAAATCCCTAACTCAGTCAGGGAGGGTGCGTCCAAGCGCTGCTTCGATGCGCGTGTACTCTTCCGGAGTGATACTGTGCTGCTTGAGCAGCTCCGGAGTAATCGTAGCTGGGGAGGGGGCTTTGGCTTGCTGGGCTTGCAGATTTGGCATGGCTCGCTATTAAGATTGTCGCACGCTAACCCGCCTGCCGCACCTTACCTCCGCTCCAGCGCCGCCCGATCCCACTTCGCCACATCCGCTGCCGCGCCATAAGCACTCTCCAGAAACTCCCTCACCGCTGCTTCCGGAGCCGCCAGCGCCCGCACCGCATCGTACTTGAACACAAACTCCCCCAAAGTCTTATCCCATCCCGCCGCATCGGGCCGAATCGTAGCCTCCGACAACCCCGCCGGCACCGGAGCCGCATAGCAGTAAAACGCCGCCGCACCATACCCACCGTTGCCCGGCCAGAACCCAGCCGAGATCACCTCATGCGAATAGGCTTCCCGCTGAATCATGTCCGCACCCGGTCGAGGCGGCGCAACCCGCCCCGAGAACCGCGTCACCGCCAGATCAAAGCTCCCCCAGAAAAAATGCACCGGGCTCACCTTCCCCAGAAACCCGGTCCCCCACGCGCGAAACACCTTCTCCGTATGCACCAGCACCTGCCAGAATCGATGCACATACTCCGGGTCGTACGACTTATGCTCCGTATCGATATCGAACCGCACCGGATGCGCCACCTCCACCGGCATCGGATTGATCTTCACCAAAACCCCAAGCGCCTCCAGGCACCCCAGATACTCCTTATAAAAATCCGCCACCGTCCGCGCCTTCAACTTCATTGCCTGAGACGCACCCGACCCCATCCGCAGATGCAGCTCATGCGCCACAAAATCAAACTCAACATCCAGAACATCGTCCCCATAGTTCATCGCCGAGGTCCCCAGCCCCCGCGCGGTCACATACAGCGGCACATTCCACCAATGGTTCTGCAGCGGAGTAAACGCCAGCCGCGTCTTCCCAACAATCTGCGTCCACATATGCAGCGTATCGGCCGTCGCCGCCCAATCGCCCCACGCCAACTCAGGCCACTGCGAAGCTCCACTCATAACCCTCCCGCAGACTCACAAACCAGTAGCCGAAAGCATACGCCGCAGCCGCAAACCTAGCTCCCGGTGCTCCCAAACCCCCGTACGCCCCGCGGAGCCTCCACCAGCTCACCCACCTCTTCAAACACCGCCTCAATCCTCCGCACAATCCGCAGCTGCGCAATCCGGTCCCCGGCCTTGATCTCCACCGCCGCCCCGCTCAAATTCGTCATCACGACCCTGATCTCCCCTATACCCCGGATCGATCACCCCCGCCAGCGTCGTCACCCCGCGCACCGCCAACCCCGACCGGTCCTCCACCAGCGCCCCATGCGTCGAAGGAAACTCCATGCCCACTCCCGTAGCCACCGCCATCGTCGCCCCAGCCTCCAGCGTCGCCCCAGCCATCGCATAAAGATCCGCCGCCAGGTCTCCAAACTTTCCCGTATGCGCATACCGCGGCAACTGAGCCTCCGGCTGCAACTTCACCACCCGAATCCGCACCACATCATCCAATCCCATCCAGCCTCCAAAAAGTCTTCCAAATTCCTATTCTCACCCGAGCCGCAATTACGCCCGACTTATCCACATCCCACATAGCATCCAACAGTTTTGTATCCCACCTTTGGGGGAGAACCTCGCGCTCATTTTTCGGCTTTTCCTCGCTTTCCCAGAGTCAAATCACTAGCGAGGGACGTCTTGATATGCAGAGCCCAAAACAACAGGAGAGCCGTATCGTGGCCATCAACACCGAGCAGGTGACTGTAGCCCCTTCACGCCGAATAACGGCCCCTTCGCCCACCATCTGGTTGAAGCGCCTCATCGACAGCGGAACCCTTTACATCCCCCAGAACCTCAACCCCACCCAGTTCGCCACGCTCCAGGCAATCACCCTGCTTCTCTCGCACCCCTTCTCCCAATACACCGCCTCCCGCATCGACGCCAGCATGGTCACCAGCATCAGCCGCTTCGAACCCGACGCGCCCCTGCCCCCCGTCACCTTCGACTACCGCCTCGGCCTCGACGAGCTCGAAACCATCACCCGCACCCGCACCGGCTACTCCTTCACCGAGCTCCACACCGACCTGCAGGACGCCATCCTCAGCCTCGTCGCCTCCCGCGACCTCACCAGCCGCAAACTAGACCTGGCCTGTTGGCTCGAAGACCTCCAAACCCACACCCTCGCCCTCGCCGCCTGACAGCAGATAGCAGGGTTCACCCACTATCTGCTCCCGACACCCGGTCAACTCGTCACCTAGTTAAACTCATCCGCACTCGGCCCATAGATCGCCGGCACCTTCGCATCATTCAATCGCAGATAAACCGTGAGCTGCCCACGATGGTGTGCCAGATGGCTCAGCGCGCCGTTCGAAATCGTGACATACCTGGGCCCCTCCGAGAGCACCTGATCCCCCATCTTCAACTTCCAGGTCTTCATCAGATGCTCTTCGGTAGTGTTCTCCAGCGACTTCCGCGAAGCCTTTAGGCCCTCCTCGAGCAGCGCAGCCAGCTCAGCCCGCGTCTCAACCGCCTTTGTCTGAAATTTCTTTCCATTCCCATTCAAATCCAGTTCGTCGTGATCGATCATCAGCGCCACCCAACCCGGCATGGTCGCCACCAGCGCAGCCAGCTTACCCAGCTCCATCGACTTCTCATGCGGCTTCCACGAATTCTGCCCCTCAGGCACCCGCTCAAGGGCCTTCCGTGACGCCTCTGCTTCGCTCTCCAACTGCTCCAGAAAATACCGCTTGAACTCCATTGCACTTCCTCCTCTGCGACGTTGAGATTTTTTGACAAGTCCCTGTTTATCGACAGCTCTACCGCTTCCGCATCCTTAGACTCTGCCAACTCCCATCCGTGGTCCACCCACCGTCCACCGCCAGCGCCTGCCCGTTCACAAAACCACTCCGCTCCGGCTCCGCCAGAAACAAAATCGCCTGCGCAATATCCTCTGGCGACGCAAACCGTCCCATCGGATTCACGCCTTCAATGTCCGCATCGTTATACCCCCACCCGCCTGATCCGCCACATCCATCTCTGTCTTCACCCATCCCGGACACACCGCATTACATCGCACGCCACGCCCACCCCACTCCGCCGCCAACGTCCGCGTCAGCCCGATCAGCCCATGCTTCGAGGCGTTATACGCCGATCGGTCCGCAATCCCAACCAGTCCGGCAATCGAAGCCACATTCACAATGCTCCCGCTCTTCTGTTCCAGCATCATCGCGCCAAACGCCTTCGCCAGCAGAAACGGAGCCAGCAGGTTCACCTCCAGCACCCGCAGAAACGCTTTGCCTTCCACCGTCTCAGCCGGAGCAATAAAGCTGATGCCCGCATTATTCACCAGCACATCCACCCGACCCCACCGCGAGCGCACCGCCTCCACCGCCCGTTGCACCACCGCTTGCTCCGAGACATCCCCCAGCACCTCTTCGACCTCGACCCCCGCCCTCTTCACCGCATCCATCGTGGCCACACAAGCGTGCAGATCCATCAACAGCAACCCATACCCAGCCGCAGCCAGAACCTCCGCCGTCTGACGCCCAATCCCCTGTGCCGCCCCCGTAACAATCGCAATCTTCATACCCCCGAGATTACTGCACCGACCATCCACCAGCGAGCCAATCACGCCATTGCCATCGCCACCGCAATGTCAATCGCACGTTACGTTGCCATTTCTTCTTTCTCTCCGCCAATTTCTCTCCGCTTTTTCTCCGCCAATTAAAAGTCAGGTCATCCTGAGCGAAGTTGCTCCGGCATTTTGTGAGCAACGCAGTCGAAGGATCCCTGTATTTGCGTTTGTCTTTTTGTCGTTGCATCTGCTGTTATTTTTTTCATGTCATTTCGCACCGCAGCGGAGGAATCTGCGGTTGCCTTTCATCTTGATCGCCCGACAAAAGTTCTCTCGACCGGGAGCCGGCTCAGGGCCCCACCGTCAGCCACGCAGTGGAGAAAACTCGTCTTCCGCGCCCCAAAAAACCGTGTCAACCCCCAGACACAACAAAACCCGCTCCAGTCGCGGCTTTTCGCGTTGCGTATTAGTTTCATCCCGCAAGGTAAAATGGAAATGTAGAGATGAAAAAGTGTTCTCGTAAACGCAATCCAACTCCGATAAGCGCTAACTCGTTTGATATCAAATTTTTACCTCTAACCCCTTTGTGTGCAATATTTTAGAGGAAGTCATTTTTGGATCTCGCTGAAACAAAGCAACTTAGCCTGGGGTACCCCCCGGGGGTGCATGGATCCGTTGCGAACGACATTGACCCCCTCCCGGAACGCGATACACTCATTAAGTTTGGCGCTGCAACCCCTGTGTCTTCATCTCAAGGGTTGCAGGGACGACAGGCTTAGGCCCGGCGGTCACTGATACAGACTGCGATGGCTTGACCGGTTGGCTTACTGTAGTGCTCCTGTATGCGCCCATGCAGCACAATCTATTTTGAAGAAAGCGGTCAGCATTACGCGACCGCTTGAGGTTCTAGTCATGTACGCAGTCATCCGCACCGGCGGCAAACAGTATCTGGTCTCCCCTGGCGAGAAGTTGAAGATTGAAACCACCGCCCACGAGAACGGCAACATCGAGTTCTCCGACATCCTCGCCGTCAGCGGTGAAACAGGCAAGTTCGAGTCCGACCTCACCGGCGCCAAGGTCCTGGCCTCCGTCGTAGGCGAAGGCCGCGGCGACAAGATCCTCGTCTTCAAGCTCAAGCGCAAGAAGCAGTACAAGAAGATGCAGGGCCACCGTCAGAACTTCGTCGAGGTCAAGATCAACGAGATCCTCGTCAATGGCAAGAGCTTCAAGGAAGCGTAAGACAAGGCTTCCCCAAGTTTAGTTTTGGAATTCAAGATTCAGTGAGCGCAAAGGCCCAGAGGGCAGCGCGAAAGAGGCAATCGAATGGCACATAAAAAAGGTTTAGGTTCTTCTAAAAACGGTCGCGACTCAAACGCCCAGCGGCTCGGAGTCAAGGTATTCGGTGGTCAGACGATCCTCGGAGGCGGCATCATCGTCCGTCAGCGTGGCACCCCGCTCAAGCCCGGCGCCAACGTCGGTCGCGGCAAAGATGACACCCTCTTCGCTAAAGTCGACGGCATCGTTCGCTTCCAGAACAAGGGCCAGCACGGTCGCTTCGTCAACGTCGATCCGGCCGAGCTTACTTCCGTTCCGGTCTAGCTGCCAAGAGTAACGTGCAGCTGCCCGTAAGTAACGTAAAAGTCACCACAAGTCTGCATCAAAAAACCCTGCGCTCGCAGGGTTTTTTATTCGGGCGCGCCAAACCGTTCTTTCCCATGCAGAACAGGTTTGTTCTTCTCATTCAGTCCAATCCGCCCCATCGGCGTCTCATGGTCGTGCGTGAACAGCACCAGCCAATTCTCCGGAATCGCCCGCGAGTAGAACCGCTTCCGCTGTGCAATCGTCTCCGCCGGGTCCAGGTCATACCCCATCACCCACGTTGGATCCAGATGGGAACTCGTAGGAATTAAATCCGAGACATAGCAGGCATGTTGCCCCTTCGACTCGATGTGGACCGCCATCAGCTGCGCCGTATGACCAGGAAAACCTCCACGCTAACGCCAGGACAGATCTCCGGATTCGCCCTGATTCCAGCATCATCCAGCAGAGTCATCCGCCCTGATTCCACCAGCGGGTCATAGTTCGGCGACAGATAACTCACCCGATCCCGATCCAACTGCAAATGACCGTGTTCCACCTCGCCGCGATGCGCAAAGTACCGCGCGTTCGGAAACGTGGGAGTTACCGAGCCATCCGGATGCAGCGTAGTGTTCCACCCGCAGTGGTCGAAGTGAAGGTGAGTATTCACCACCACATCCACCTCTTCAACCTTCACACCCGCCGCAGCAAGGGAATGCGGCAGAAGCTCCTGGTTACACTGAATCTCCAGCATCTTCGCCGACTGCTTGTTGCCGACTCCGGTCTCGATCAATACCGTGTGTCTGCCGGTTCGCACGACCACGGTATTCAGCCCCAGCAGAATACGGTTCTGCTCATCCGCCGGGGCTCGCTTCTCCCACAACCGCTTCGGTACCACACCGAACATAGCACCGCCATCGAGCTTGTATGTCCCATCCGTACAAACCGTAAGCTCGAAGTCCCCAACCTGAGTCCGCGCCCGAACCAGCTCAGCGGCCGCTTCGTGCCCGCCCCCGTCATCAACGCCCATAAAGCCCCTCACTCACATCCTACTGTGAGGGAGATAGGCAAGAAGCAGCAGTTCAGACCCGCGAAGCTGCCAGCAGTTCAACGCTGGCAGCAACGTGCTCTCCAGCGGCACCAGCAACCATGCCAGCCGTCGCGGCCGCAGTCACCAGTGCCCCCGACGTAGGAGCACGCTTGCTCTGGAAGCACTGCCTGCAAAGCACCGGGCGCCCCTGTGTCGGCTTGAACGGCACAGTAGTTTCTATGCCGCACTCCGAACACTCGGTACGCGTCTCGGTTCGCGACAAGCCCGCCGCCGCCGGCCCCGTGCCAGCCTTCAGCCCCACCCCTGACCGTTTGGACTTGCAAGGCTTACAGCGTTTTGGGTCGTTCTTAAATTGTTTGTCGAAGAAGAAAAGTTGTTCCCCGGCGGTGAAGATGAACTCGCCGCCGCAATCTGCACAGGTTAGTAGACGATCCAGAAATTCCATGCCGCTTCTCCCGTCCTACGGAAAGGAAGAACACCCGAGGGGCCTGATCGTGGCAACACCGCAAGGGGTTTACCTTTACTGATGACCATTACTTTTAGATTTAAAGCGGGCCCGGAACTGCGCGTTCGTGGAATTACTTCGATTTGCCGGTCACGGTGAACCCGAGGTTCTGTCTGCCGGGGCTAGAAATATGGCGGGAGTCCATCTCTAGCGGTTTAGACCGCCGCCTCTTCAAACTCGGTGTAGAGGAAGAGGCGGCAGATCGTGGTTTGGGAGCGGACTAATCCTGCTCCTTACGGACCTTCTTACGATTACGCTTGCGTGCAAGCGCTTCTTTCACACGCTTCTTCTCACCTGGTTTCAGATAAAAAGAGTGACGCTTGACTTCCTTGATAATGTCTTCTGTCTGCACCTTGCGCTTAAAGCGCCGCAGGGCATTCTCAAGGGGTTCGCCTTCTTGTACTCGAACCTCTGCCAAGAAAAATACACCTCCAACCACTCCCAATGGGGATATGTACTAGAATACTCGCCTTTAGCGCGAAAAGCACACAAATCGTTGGTAATTAGACGACGAGTACCGTCCTGTCATAAGGACGAAAAGTTTTGCACTTACAGGGTAAGATTTCTGCATGATCCGCACCTATCAGGGAGCAGAACCCGTCATTCCGTCGAGTTGCTACGTCGACCTGTCAGCTCAGGTCATCGGTGACGTCATCCTCGGTGAGCAAGCCAGCGTCTGGATGAACGCGGTCATTCGGGGCGACGTAAATTCCATCCGCATCGGTGCCAAAAGCAACGTACAGGACTGCGCTGTCTTGCATGGCATGCGCGATCTCTACCCGGTGATCGTAGGGGAACTGGTGACGATCGGACACAATGCCACCGTCCACGGGTGTGTGTTGGAGGATATGGTCCTGATTGGCATTGGTGCGACCGTCCTGAACAACGCCAGGATCGGGGAAGGATCTATCATCGCGGCTGGTGCGGTGATTCCAGAGCATACGGTGATTCCACCCAACTCGCTGGTTGCCGGGGTTCCGGGCAAGGTGCGGAGAACGCTGGGCGATGCGGACCGGACCCTGATCCTCAAGTACGCGCAGAACTATCTGGATTACACGGCGATCTACCTGGCGGAAGCGGCTGCGACCTAAATCCGATGCCGCTTTCGCTACACTGGTGGTGATGGCTACTTTGAAGGCAGTACGCGGGACTCGGGACTTGTTGCCTCCCGAGACGGCGCTTTGGAACTATGTGGAGGCTACGGCGAGAGCCGTCTTTGCACGCTACGGGTTTGGGGAGATTCGCACACCGATCTTTGAGGATACGGTGCTGTTCGCGCGTGGTGTGGGCGAGGAGACCGATATCGTCTCCAAGGAGATGTACACGTGGCAAGATCGCACGCGTGCTGATAGCGATAGTGCACAGAGCCTGACGCTGAGGCCTGAGAACACGGCTGGGGTTGTGCGTGCTTACATCGAGCATAAGCTTGCAGATACGGGGATGCTGCAGAAGCTCTTCTACATCGGACCGCAGTTTCGGCGCGAGCGGCCGCAGCGCGGAAGATATCGGCAGTTCTGGCAGATTGGGGCTGAGGTGCTTGGACCAGCTTGGTCAGGAGCTGATAGTGCGCTGCGTGATGCTGAGGTTCTGGAGATGCTTGCTACGTTCCTGAACGAGCTTGGTGTGAAGGGATGGAAGCTTGAGCTGAACTCGGTTGGATCGTCGACCGATCGGCCGAAGTACATTGCGGCGCTGCGTGGGGCTTTGGCTCCAGTGAAGGACAAGATGAGTGCGGACAATCAGCGCAGAGCCGAGACGAATCCGCTGCGTGTGCTGGACTCGAAGGATGCTGGTGATCAGGAGATCATCGATGGTCTGCCGAAGATCGCCGACTTCCTGGATGAGGAGAGCAAGGAACACTTTGCGCAGGTGCTCGCGGCGCTTGATGCTTGTGGCGTTGCTTATACAGTGAATCCGCGGTTGGTGCGTGGTTTGGACTACTACACGCGGACGACGTTCGAGTTCACGGTGCCTGATGGGAGCGGTTTGGGAACGCAGAACGCTCTGCTTGGTGGTGGAAGATACGACGGATTGTCGGAGTTGCTTGGTGGTCCGAAGGCTCCTGGAATCGGGTTTGCGATTGGGGAAGATCGGTTGATCCTCACGCTTCAGGCTCAGGAAGCTGCGGCGAAGGAACGGAAGCTTGATGCGTTCATTGCTCCGATGGGAGTTGAGCGGAATGCTGCTGCTCTTGCGCTTGCGCAGGAGCTTCGTCGAGCGGGACTTTCGGTTGAGGTTGGAGATGGAAGTTTCCGGCTGAAGAAGTCCTTCGATGCTGCCGATAAGCTCGCTCGGAGAATGGTGATTGTCGGCGAAGATGAGGTTTCATCGGGTATTCTGACGGTTAAAGACTTTAGTGCGGGAGAGCAGACGAAGGTTCCTCGGGCTGAACTTGCGGGTTTTCTGCGTGCTTAGTGAATCTGCTCCCTGATTAGCTCCTCGCGAGCGACTTCGATTTTGAAAGTGAATGAGATCATGTTGGATTTTTTAGGTAGTTTGCAGCGGACCCATATGTGTGGCGAGCTTCGGGTAGAGCAGGATGGGCAGCCGGTGGTGTTGATGGGCTGGGTGAATCGGCGGCGGGATCATGGCAATCTCATCTTTCTGGATGTGCGGGACCGGAGTGGGATTACGCAGGTCGTGCTCGATAAAGAGGTGTCCGATGAGGCACACGCGAAGGCTGAGGCTGCTCGGTCGGAGTATGTGGTTGCGGTGAAGGGTAAGGTTCGGCGGCGCGGTGCGGGCCTTGAGAACCCCAATATGCCTACTGGCGCGATCGAGGTGGTTGCGAGCGAGTTGCTGCTGCTGAACGAGGCGAAGACTCCTCCGTTCTCTCCGGCGGAAGATGCGATTGCGAACGAAGAAGTCCGGTTGAAGTATCGCTATCTCGATCTGCGGCGCACGGAGATGCAGTATAACTTCGCGCTGCGCAGCAGGGTTGCGATGGCGATTCGAAACTATCTTGTCGAGCAGGGCTTTCTTGAGATTGAGACTCCTTTCATGACGCGGTCTACGCCTGAAGGAGCGCGTGATTACCTTGTTCCCAGCAGGGTTAATGCTGGTAGCTTCTATGCGCTGCCGCAGTCGCCGCAGATCTTCAAGCAGATCCTGATGATCTCGGGGTTCGATAAGTACTTTCAGATTGCTCGTTGCTTCCGCGATGAGGACCTTCGTGCGGACCGGCAGCCGGAGTTTACCCAGATCGACCTTGAGATGAGCTTTCCCCAGCAGGAGAAGGTGTTTCGCGTGGTCGAGGGTTTTTTGACTGCCGCGTTCAAGACGGCTTCGATCTCATTGACGGCTCCTTTCGTGCAGATGACTTATGACGATGCGATCAGGAACTACGGGATCGACAAACCGGATATGCGGCTGCCGGCGATGGTTTCGCTGACTGATGAATTGACTCCTGAGCTGCGTGAGACTTTGAAGATTGAGAAGGAGCTTCCTGTACTTGGGTTCGTGATTCCCAAGGCGGGGACGCTGAGCGGGACGCAGAAGCGTGCTCTGGTGGAGGAGATTCGGGCTACGTTTGGCGACTGCGGCCTCGACTTTCTGGATGTGGCCCGGTTGAAGACGAACGAGGCGTTTGCTCCGCTGGCTTTGGCGATTGAGGGTAAGTTGAAGTCTGTGGATCCCACCCTTCGCGGTGAGACTGCGAAGGATGGGGCACCCGAGCTTTCTGCTGCTTCGAGTGTCGCTGAGGATCTGATCATCGTTGTTACTCCCAAGATTGGTACTCCGGCTAAGTGGAACCATGATCCGCAGTGGATCTATAAGCGGGTTGGTGCGTTGCGGTTGCAGCTGGCTGCGAAGTTCGCGGACAAGCACAAGCTGTTCGAGAAGACTGGTACCGAGGCTGACTTCAAGTTTCTCTGGGTCACCGACTTCCCGATGTACGAGTGGGATGAGGAGACCAAGGTTTGGAATGCGGCGCATCATCCGTTTACCTCGCCGCATGAAGAGGACATCAAGGCGGGCAAGCTGACCAACGATAAAGGCGCGGTTAGGGCGCTTGCTTATGACATCGTGCTGAATGGAACGGAGCTTGGTTCGGGCTCGATTCGTATTCACCGGCAGGATGTGCAGGCGGAGATCTTCCGGTCGCTGGGCATGTCGGATGCTGAGGCGAAGGAGCGGTTTGGCTTCTTCCTGGATGCGCTGGAGTATGGCACGCCTCCGCATGGCGGCATTGCGTTGGGACTGGATAGGATTGTGATGATACTTGCTGGTGCGACTAGCCTCCGTGAGGTGATTGCGTTTCCGAAGACGGCGAAGGCGATCGATTTGATGGTCGATGCGCCTACGCCGGTGAGCGATCAGCAGATGCGGGAGCTGCATTTGAAGACTTCGGTTAGAAGCTAACTGCCCACTGCGCGTGGGGCGGTCACTTCGTGACTTGTATACCCCTTCGGGTGGTCCTCCCGATGGTCGGAATCAAGGTTCGTTCGCGACCATCGGGAGCGCCGGGCGAAGCCGGTATACACGCCACGAAGTGGCCGCCGCCCGCGCAGGGCGCTCTTTATTGCTCCTTTTCGAAGCGATCGTATATTTCGATCACGGAGCCGAGTTCGGCCAGGTCGAGTCCGTCGGGAGTGGATTCTACGGAGCGCACGACGTCGGGTGTGTCGGGTGCCATGTTGAGCCGGGCGGCGTTGCTTGAGGCCAGCTGAAGGCCGTAGAGTGGTGTTGCGGCGCGTTTGGGGTCGATGCGGTTGGCGGCGAGTGCGTTGATGACGACCGAGAGGGCGAACTGGACCGACTCACGGTCTTCGATGGCGCAGAGCTCGAGGTCGCGGCCAGCGTTGAAGTATGGCCGGGTGGTCTCATTGGGACGGTAGCTGGTCTGGCGAGCGTGAAGGCGCGTGTGGAAGTAACAGAAGGGTAAGCCGGTCAGGGCGACTGCGCGGCACTGGAGGCCGTTGGTCTTGATGTGGCGGCAGATTGGAAGCTCGTGCATGGTCTGGCTCCTTGGGTACCCCTCCCCTGGGGGTGGGTGGTTAAAAGTTGAATGGTTGCAAGGAGATAGCGAAATTGGTTTCGCTAAATATTTGCAACCATGGGGTTTACAGGTAAATATTTGTTTCTAAAGGGGAAAGCCCCGGATTGTAGCCGGGGGCTCCTCCTTCTCTTTGTCCATTTAAAGAATACCGGATTGGGTGTAACTAGTGCGCAACCGGTAAGTGGTTATGGGAGAGGCAGTTGCGGGGATTCTGGACTTGACAGGTTTTTTTGACGTCTTTTGAATCGGCTAAGGGGCGTAGACGATACCGTCGATCTTGACCTTTGAACACCAAAAGCAGAAGCGAACGTCTCTGTTTGGGGCGTGGTCGGCTAGATCCAGCCGTCGCCAGTGGTGAATCTTTGCACGGCAGAGCAGGCCGGCTGGGGCGCTGGCTTCATGCTCCCTGTTGGGCCATAGGCGGGCTAAGGAAACAGCCAACTGTGCATCGGAAGGATTTCTGGTGTTCATGGCTGGTTCCCATCCTCTTGTCCGTTAGACACCCTGCGTGAAGGCAAGGTTCCATAGACAACGAGGAGCGATGGGTACTCGCATTAACACTTCCTGCCTGACCGGATTTGCGGCGACCAGAAAAACTGGCAACGGCATTGGTTCATTCCGTTTGGAGATGAGATTTTTTGGAATTCGTTTGTGGGGTGTAGCCAGAGCGGAGGGCACTTCGGTACAAGGAGCTTGAATGGAGTTGACGATGCGGTATAAGAGTCTCTTCGCGGTTGCGGTTGTCATTGGATACGGGTTGGCAGGGTGCAGGCGGGTGGCGCCGATGAGGATGGATTCGTCGACTCCGGTGTCGGTGGCGGTTTTGCCGGGCGCGGGGGCAGGGCAGAGATTTACGGCGACGTTTCAGGATCCGAAGGGTGGCGGGCATATTCGCGAGGTTACGGTGTCGGTGATGTCGGGTGTGCTGCGGCCGGGAGATCAACGGCAGTGGTCGGCTAAGGAGTGCCTGATGCGGTATGACGTGAGGGCGCAGGAGATTGGGCTGGTGCCGAATATGGGTGGAGTGTGGGGGAGTCATACGGCGAAGGTGGGGAGTGCGGCGATGTTGAGAAACTCGCAGTGTACGGTGATGGCAGCGGGGGCTTCTTCGCAGATCTCGGGGAACACATTGACGGTGAATCTTGCGGTGGAGTTTGCGCGGGAGTTTGCCGGGGAGAAGAGGGTTTATCTGCAGAGCGAGGATGCCGATGGGGTTTGGAGCGCTAATTATCAGCAGGCGTTTGGCAGCTTGACGGTGGCGGATTTGAAGATGCCGTAGAACCTGTCTAAAAAACTATGGGCTGATTCAAACAGACAACGACAACGGCCAAATACGGGGTCTCTCCACTGCGCGACGGACGGTGGGACTGTCCGTCGCTGCGGTCGAGATGACGATTCTTTGAGGTTTGGATTGGGTCGATAACACTGCAAGCGCAAGAGCAAGAACAACAGCCTTAGCCGGTTGAGAAGAGCGCTACATTCCAAGGAAAGATGGATTCGCTTTACGGCGTTGTCTTAGTTCATCCAGCGCTTGTCGTTCGGGTTCTTGCGGAGTTCGTCGGGGTCGACGTAGCGGCCATCTTTGTCGAAGTGGACTTCGCGGTTCTGCTTCTTCATGTAGACCTCGAACTTGCGGGCGGCGCGGCGGCGCTTCCAGCGGTAGTAGCGGTTGCGGACGCCGAAGTAGCGCTCGGAGGCGGCGAAGGCGAGGCCGCGGCGAGGGGCGAACTTGACGTAGAGCGCGCCGCAGAGGGCTCCGGAGAGCTGGATGAGGGCGTTGAAGCTGTCAGCCTGTTTGAGCAGGATGGCGATGGCGATCAGGATGTAGATCGCGACCATGTACTTGGCCTTGATGCGAAGGACAAACCAGAGGAGAAACTCCTGGTCGCCGAAGATCATGGCGATGGCGACCATGAGGCCGAAGATGCCGGACCAGGCTCCGGCGGCGACGATGTCGGGACGCAGGCCGAGGATGTGAGTGAAGGAGATGGCGGAGGCGATGATGGCGCCGCCGATGACGGAGGTGAGGTAGAGCTCGGCTAACCAGCGGCCGCCGAAGGAGGGCTCGAGGAGGGAGCCGGTGAACCAGAGGGTGAGCATGCCGAAGAGGATGCCGAGGATGCCCTGCTCGACGAAGGAGTAGGTGAGGAGCTGCCAGATTTCGCCGTGGAGGACGGCGATGGGTTCGAGGATGAGATGGGCGAGGAGGACGGCCTGAAGCTGCGGGGCGATCCAGCGGAGCATGAGCAGGCCGAAGAAGGTTCCGACGTTCAGAAGGATGAGCTTGCGGGTGGTGCCTTCGAAGGCGGGAAGAGCTAGCGAGATGGGGCCGGAGCGAGGCATGCTTTTGTTATTTGATCATAGGCGCGGGGAGGGCGCTGGATGCGGGAAAAGAGTTGTCCTGCCGGACGGGCCCACTGCGCGTGGGGCGGTCACTTCGTGACGGGTATACCCCTTCGGTTGGCGCTCCCGTTGGTCGCGAGGGAAGATGATTCCGACCAGCGGGAGGAGCGGGCGAAGCTCTAATAAGGCGTGCGAACGCCCCGGCAGGACATGACTATTTTGCGGCGCGCTGTGGGGTGGGGAGGACGGCGGTGCTGCGGTGGCCGGCGGGGTCGACGGAGCGGACGGCGAAGACTACGTTGTCCTTGGAGATGGCCAGCTTGAGGCTTAGGGCAGAGCCTGCGGTTTCGGAGTCGGTCCAGGCGGGCTGGTCGGTCTCGCGAAAGACGACCTCGTAGGTGGTGTTGGCGGGGGCGCCGGCGGGGGCTGCCAGGTGAGCTCGGTGTTGTTGTCGAGGGCGGAGGTGAGGATGCGGACGTTTTGCGGTTCGCCGGGGGCTGAGGCAAGGGTGGCAAGGGTGGCGGCGTTGAGGCGGGTTACGTTGGCGACGTAGGAGAAGTCGACGTACTGGAGGAGGTCGCCGAACTGGGTGCCGTTTTCGGTGCGGACGTCCTGATGCTGATGGTTGAAGTTTTCGGCCCACTCGGTGAAGCGAACGGCGGCGAAGCCCTGCTGGTTGAAGCTGGTGTGGTCGCCGCCGCGGAGGAAGCGGTCGCGACGGAAGATGAGGACGGGGTGGAAGGACGGGATCATGTGCATGGCCGTGCTGTGGGGCTTGTTGGCGGGGGTTCCGGCGGAGAGGCGCTGCGAGGTGGGGTGGAAGTAGGTGGAGGAGACGTCGACGATGGTGCGGGCGAGCTCGCGGGAGGGGAGTCGCCTTCGGCGCCTAGATTTTCGATGGTGCGGAGTTGCTCGGGGGTGGCGTTGGCGGGGACGCCCTCGGAGAAGACGCGGACGGTGGTCTTGTCCTGGATGTTGGGGGGCGTGGAGTTGCCGGGGGTGGTGTCGCCGCCGACGATGTCGTTGTTGAGGACGGCTTCGAGCTGCCAGTTTTCCTCGCGGGCGAGTTTGGCGAGGTGGGCGCTGCCGTTGAGGCCTTGTTCTTCGCCGGCTACGGCTACGAAGACGATGGTGCTGGGGAACTTGAGTTTGCTGAGGACGCGGGCGGATTCGAGGGAGACGGCTACTCCGCTGGCGTCGTCGTTCGCGCCGGGGGCTGGGTCGTGGGTGTTTTCGTTTTTCGAGTTGCGGGAGTCGTAGTGGCCGGTGACGAGGACCATGCGGGCGGTCTGGGCGGGGTCGGTGCCGCGGAGGATGGCGTAGACGTTCGAGATCCTGGTGGGTTTGGTGATGCGGGCGTTGGGTGCGGTACTGGCGGGTTCGGTGAAGGTGTCGCGCTTTACTTCGAGGCAGTTGCTGCAGGCGGCGGAGATGGCGTTGAACTCGGATTCGATCCAGTCGGCGGCGGCGTTGGCGCCGGTGTTGGGGGCGAGGTCTGTGTCCATGCTGGAGAGGGTGCTGCGGTTGTTGAAGGAGACGAGTTTGGTGATGGTGGCTTTGATGTGGTCGGGGGAGACCTGTGCGATGGCGGCGGCGATGGCGGGGTCGGCGGGTGCGGGGGTGATGGGCTTGCCGGTGGGGAGCGGCTGTTGTGCGTGCAGGAGGGTACATGCGAGGAGAGCGGTTGTTGCGAGGATGGGAGAGCGGGCCGGGCGAGCGGGCGAGACGGATGCAGCGATCACGAAATTTTTCTCCTTGTGCAAAACCGAGTTGCCGGGTGAATCGTATGCTTGACGTGGGAACGGGATGGCCGCTAAATAAATAGCAAGCGCGTCCGTCGGGATGTTTCTGTAATCCTATAGACGGGCTAGTGGGCCCAAAGACCCTGGAGGCACGACCATGGCTGTAGTTTGTCCGGAATGCGATAACCCGATTGTTGTTGACGTCGATGAAGTGGAAGAGGGGGAGACGGTGCAGTGTGATGAGTGCGGCGTCGACCTTGAGGTTGTTTCGGTGGATCCACTGGAGTTGGCGGCAGTCGACGAGGCGGGTTATGACGATGAGGATGTGACGCATACCGACGAAGAGGAAGAGGAGTAACGCCTGATCTGGATGGGGATAGCCGTATACTGGATGACATGAAGCGTACTGATCTCTTGCTCCGTTCGTTTGCCGGTAGGGTGATTCTCGCGTCTTGCTCGATGGTGACTGTCTTTGGTGCTGTGCAGTCGGTTTCCGCGGTTGCGCAGCAGCAGGGGCCTGTGCAACGGGTCGTCCAGGGCAAAGTTGTCGATGCCGGAGGGACAGCCGTGAAGGGCGCGGTGGTCTATTTGAAGGACGACCATAGCCTCTCGGTGAAGAGCTACTTTTCGGACGACGCGGGTGCCTACCGATTCGGGCAGCTGGTGCAGAATACCGATTATGAGATCTGGGCAGAGAGTAATGGGAAGAAGAGCAACGTGAAGACGATCAGCTCGTTCGATAACAAGAATCAGTTTTATATCGATTTGAAGATCGGCAGGTAACTCTTCGCTCTTTGACTGCTGTCCTGCCGGACGGGCCTCCTGCGCGGAGGGCGGTCACTTCGTGACTTGTATACCTTTTCTGGGGTGTGATGGGCCTTGTTGGTCCTCCCTTTGGTCGGAGGGAGGACTCGGGCTGGCTGGGGGGACGGCTCTAGTCGGCGATGCCTGGGTTGGGTGGGTCTACGCCGAGGGCGGTGGCGAGGGCGATGAGGTGGTCCTGCTCCTGCATGAGGATCTCGCGGATGGATTCGCCGATGGCGAACTCGTTGAGCTCGTCGCACTGGCGGATGCGGCGGCGGTAGTTTGCGATGGTCTGCTTCTCGTTTTCTAGGTCGAAGCGGAGCATGTCTTCGGCCTTCTCGGAGGTCTTGACTGGCTTGGGCGTGACGGAGGGCATGCCGCCGAGGTAATCGATGTGATTGGCGAGGGCAATGGCGTGGGCGAGCTCTTCGGTGGCGTGGACGGCTAGCTCGTCGGCGATGTTCATGTACTGGGCGCCCTTGAGGACCTGTGAGTAGACGACGTAGGCGATGATGGCCTGGTATTCGCGGGAGAGATCTTCGTTGAGGAGATCGACTAGTTTTTCGCGGGTGATGGTGGAGGATGGTGCGGTTGCTTGGTCGGGCATGTCTTCTCCATGGTTCTGTGTTGTCTTTGGTTGAGATGCAGAAACTGTATGGGAAGTTTGTGAAGGAGTGATTGTGGGTGTGTGGTCTAGGAGCAGATTCCTCCGCTTCGCTGCGGAATGACAATCAAAAGGTAACGGCAAAGATAGCCGCAGACTCCTTCGCTGCGCTGTGGAATGACAACCAAAAGGACGCAGGCAACGCGGGGTCCTTTCAATCTTCAGGGAACCCGCGATGCTGGAATCCTGTTTGCTGCCGCGGCTCGCGATGAGACTGTGAGTCGCTTAGATCAAGCGCGTCTGTTTCATGGGATGACTAGAGTGGGAAGGCTTTGAGCCATTCGCGGAAGGCAGGGCCGAGGTCTTTATGCTTGAGGGCGAACTCGACGGTGGCGCGGAGGTAGCCTTGCTTGTCGCCGGCGTCGTGTCGCTTGCCCTGGTAGCTGAAGCCGTAGACTTTCTCGTGCTGGAGGAGAGCTTTGATGCCGTCGGTGAGCTGGAGTTCGCCGCCTGCGCCGGGGGTGATGTGCTCGAGCATATCGAAGATGCGCGGGGTGAGAATGTAACGGCCGATGATCGCATTCTGCGAGGGCGCGTCTTCGGGTTTGGGTTTTTCGACGAGGTTTTTGACGGCGAGAAGGCGCGGGTTTTTGGGGTCGAGGGTGCAGTCGAGGCAGCCGTAGTTCTGGATGGCTGCGCCTTCGACGATCTCGGAGCCGAGGATGCTGGATTGGATTTCGTTGAAGGCTTCGACCATCTGCTTCATGCAGGGAATGGTGGCGTCGACGATGTCGTCGGGGAGGAGGACGGCGAAGGGTTCGTTGCCGACGAGCTCTTTGGCCATGAGGACGGCGTGGCCTAGGCCGAGGGGTTCGGGCTGGCGAGTGTAGGTGATCTTGGCGAGCTTTGAGACGGAGCGTGCGACTTCGAGGAGAGCAGTTTTATTTTTCGCGGCGAGGGAGGCTTCGAGCTCGGGACTGATGTCGAAGTGGTCTTCCATGGTGGACTTGCCGCGTCCGGTGACGATGATGATCTCGGTGCAGCCGGCGGCTACGGCCTCTTCGACGCCGTACTGGATGAGAGGCTTGTCGACGAGACAGAGCATCTCCTTGGGCATGGCCTTGGTGGCGGGGAGGAAGCGTGTGCCCATGCCGGCGGCGGGGAAGACTGCTTTGCGGATTTTTTGGGGAGTCATGGTTTGAGTCATCAATTCCTTGGATGCGGACAGTGTTACAGAAATGCTAGCAGGGCAAGATCAAAATTTGGATGACACGATCTGGTTGAGTAGAACGGCTCAGTGGAGTTCATCGCGAGAGTCAGCTCAAGGTTTGAATGCCCCATCTTTCTAACACAGGCGAATCGCCATGTCCCGAAAGGCAGCGTGTTCACTTGTCTAAAGGAAACGGGTCCGCTGTTGGCAGCAATTCTCTCGCGTCTTTGCACCCTTTATATTTCCAGAAACAGCCGTAGTTGAAAGCGGTGTAGCGCTTCCAGTCGTCGGCAGACGATCTTGTGATGGGCCCCGGTAATTTTGAGCCAGGAGAAATGTTAGTCTTCGACCAAATCTAACCCTATGGCTGAGGAGGATTTGGATGAGGAAGAGACGGTTCACGGTAGAGCAGATGATTGGTGTGCTGAAGCAGGCGCAAGTAGGCGTTCCTGTCGCGGAGGTGATCCGCAAGGCGGGGATTAGCGAGCAGACGTACTACCGGTGGAAGGCGAAGTACGCTGGCCTAGAGGTGGACGAAGTTCGCAAGATGGCTCAGTTACAAGAAGAGAACCTGCGTTTGAAGCAGCTTGTTGCAGAGCTAACGCTGGACAAGACGATGCTGCAGGATGTGCTCTCAAAAAAATGGTGAAGCCTTCGCGGCGTGGGCCGATGGTGGAGCGGCTGGTTGGAAGCTACCTGGTAAGCGAACGGCATGCCTGTCGTGTTCTACGCGTCCCTCGAGCGACCTACCGCTACCGAAGCTGTCTCGATCCACGGACTGAACTGCGGATGAGGATCCGCGAGATCGCTCAGGCAAGAGTGCGTTATGGATACCGCAAGATCCGCGTGCTGTTGAACCGCGAAGGCTGGGATGTGGGCAAGTACTTGGTGTACCGGCTGTACAAGGAAGAAGGACTGACGCTGAAGAGGATGAAGCCTGCCGGGAAGCGGAAGGCATCTCGAACTCGTGAGGATCGGATCAAGCCTACGGCTCCGAACGAAGCCTGGAGTATGGACTTCGTGATGGATCAGCTGCAGGATGGAACGCGGTTCCGCGCCTTGACGATCGTGGATGTGCATACGAGAGAAGCTGTAGCGATTCAAGTAGGACAGAGCCTGAAAGGAGACGATGTTGTGCGGACACTGAACCAGTTGAAGCTAGACCGTGGCGTGCCGAAGGTGCTGTTCTGTGACAACGGCAGCGAGTTCACCAGTCAGGCGATGGATCTATGGGCTTATCGCAACAGCGCTAAGATCGACTTCTCCAGACCAGGCAAGCCAACAGACAACGCCTTCGTTGAAAGCTTCAACGGAACCCTGCGAAGTGAATGTCTGAATATCCACTGGTTCCTCGATTTGAAGGAGGCAAGACACCTGATCGAAGCATGGCGGCAGGAATATAATGAGAGTCGTCCTCACGCATCTCTCGATGACAGGACGCCGAGCGAGTTCGCCAGCCAGATCGCGGCTAGCCGCGATCTGGCTGGAACCTAAACAGGTCGAAGACTAACTCTGACCTTGGTACAGGAAAATTAGGCCCTTCACTTGGGGTCATGTGTACCTGGAACGTGGTAGAGATATTCTCCCGGTGACCATGATTCTCGAAGTAACTAAACCCCCAGCCTTTCTGCGTCGGAGGCTCTGCCATCAGTCGCGTCCAACTTTCTTTCACTACGACCGTCACTTTGGACGGCATGAATGAATTTGGATCTATTCCAATATCGTACCCAACACCTTTATGCACAACTACGGAGTCGTTAACATTGAAGGAAATGACGAAGGTTACACCGGAACCTCGCCACCATTGAGGTAGTCGCGCATTGTTAACAACAACGTCCCAGAAGCAATACGACCTGTCGCAACTACCCACTGGCTTAGCGCCTAGCTTTTCGGCCAGCCGCTGTGCGTCCTCGAAGGTGGAGTGGCCCACTTGGAGCGGTTCGAGTTCGCTGAAAAGATAGTGGGCACGAATCGATGGAAAGAACAAATAACCGCAATACACCAGTATCAGCAGACCGAATAAAGAGACTAACCAGCCTTTCGATACATTACGGAAGCGAGATGCTCTTTGGCTGGTAAAAGTTGGCATATCTATAGCACGGGGGAGTCGTTGTGGAGCATGGCTTTGCGGATGATTTTGATGGGGCGAAGCCCTGGCGCATGAAGTTGTCGTGGAAGGTCTGGAGGTTGAAGGCTGCGCCTTGCTTTTGCATCATGTCGGCGCGGAGCTTCATGATCTGGAGCTTGCCGAGGGTGTAGTAGAGGTAGGTGGCGTCGGCGGTGCCGCGTTTGGTTTCGACGAGACCGACGGAGTGGGACTGATAGCCGTCGGTGACGAAGAAGTTAACCGCTTGATCGAAGGTGAACTGGCCGGTGTGAAGCTTGATGGAGTTGACGAAGCGGGCGTCACGGAGGAGGGCGTCCTGGATCTGGCCGAGGCGGATGAGCTTGGCTTCGCGTTCGTTTTGCGCGCCGGTGCCGGGCTGGCCGTAGCCCTGGTCGAGCATCATCTGTTCGGTGTAGTGGGCCCAGCCTTCGATGTTGGTATTGGCTCCGAGGATCTTGCGGATGTTGGAGGGGAACTGCGGGGTCCAGAGGAACTGGACGTAGTGGCCGGGGTAGGCCTCGTGGACGCTGGTGGAGATGACGGTGCCGACGTTGAAGGCGGCCATGTGCTCGGCGATGTGCTCGGGCGTCCAGGATTTTTCAGGCAGGGTTACGTTGAAGTAGGCCTTGGTGGAGTGGGTTTCGAAGGGGCCGGGAGGGTCCATGGATGCCTGCGTGGTGGCGCGTTCGAAGGGCGGGGTCTCTTCGAGGGTGGGCTCGACCTTGGAGGGGATGGTGATGATGTGGTGGGTGTTGATGAAGTCGATGAGGCTGGCGAAGGTGTTGTTGAAGGTGCTGAGGAGATTGTCGGGCGCGGGGTGGATGGTGGCCAGTTCGGCGAGGACCTGTTGCGGAGTTTTGGTGGGGTCGACTTCTTTGGCTACGCGGGCGAACTCGGCTTGATTTTTGTGCAGGTCGGCGTAGGCGATCTCGAGGAGACGGTCGAGGGGGATGTCGACCATTTCGTCGTAGCTGAGTTTTTGGCGAAGGTGTCGGCGCCGAGCTTGAAGTCGCCGTTGGAGCGGGGGAGGAGGTCGGATTTGAGCCAGGCGGCGTAGGACTTGAGGGCTTCGATGACGGCGGCGTTCGACTTTGCGAAGGCGGCTTTGGTGTCGGCGTCGGTGGCCGCTTCGGGGCCAGACAGGAAGGCGGAGGGAACGTCGGTCTGGAAGAAGCCGATGATGTCGTCGATCTGTTCGAGGGCGATCTCGGTGTAGATGTGCGGGGGATTTTTGAGGTTCTTGCGGGCTTCGAGGAGAGCCTGCGGCATCTGTTGTTCGCGGGCTACGAGGGATTTGAGGCGGATGTCGGCGGAGGCGTAGGGGCGCTCCATGATGACGAAGGCGGAGTTGGTGATGCCGGAGGAGTAGTTGTCGGGGTTCTTCTCCCAGGGGCGAATGACCTCGAGGGTGAGGAGGGTGCTGCGGATGCTGTTGAGGAGGATGGCGCGGTCGCCGGCTACGGAGGCGTCGAGGGCGGAGGGGTCGATGGCTTCGACCTTCTTCTCGTAGGCGTGGAGGGCGACGATGTCTTTCTGGATGCTTTGGGAGGAGTAGTCCTCGAGCTTGTCGTCGTACTGGTGCAGGCCCGCAGAGGTGCCTGCGGTGGGGCCGAAGTGGAAGTAGACGTCGGAGAAGTACTGGTCGGCGAGGTAGTTGAAGGTCTGGACGCCGCCGTCGGCGGAGAGGTGCTGGGTGTGGGCTGGGGGAGCCGATGCGAGCAGGATTGGCGTGAGCACGAGGGTTGCCAGTAGAGTGCGGTTCATTGACATTGCAATGAGTTTACGGCATGACTGGCTGCTCGGCTTCTACCGCTCTGCGGAGATGGGGATGACGCCGTAGCGGACCATGATGCTGCCGATGCTGGCGAGGTCGGGTGGGCCGTCTACGTTGAGGGTGGCGGCTAGTTCGCGGAAGTATTCGGGGCCGACGAGTCCCGGGGTCAGGAGGCATGTCATGCGGGCGGCATGGTGATGCAGGTTGGCGTAGGAGTGAACGGCGCCGCGGGGGATGTTGAGCTGTTGGCCTGGGCCGACCAGAATATGCTCGCCGTCGACGGTGCAGGCGACGATGCCGTTGAGGACGAAAATACTCTCGTCGTAATCGCGGTGCAGGTGCGGGACGCTGAGGTTGAGGCTGGGGGGATGATGAGCTCAAAGAGATCAAGGGCGCCGCCGGTTTCGTGGCGGCTCTGGAGGAAGGTAACGCTGATTCTGCCGATTTGAATTGGGTAATGCATGGTTACCCCTTTCTGCTATCGATGAGACGGGAGTGGGTCCACGCTCCGATCGTTCTAACCCGAAAAAAGACCGAAAGTTTGCATGCCGGAGACAAATGACAGTTATTGGGTTTCGGGGAGGGTGTATTCGAGGTCGTAGGAGTGTTTGCCGTTGGTGATGTTGATGGACATCTTGCCTGCGAGGTCTGTGAGCTGACCGGTGCCGGAGTCGGGTACGACGGTGACGCTGAGGGTGGGGGTGCCGTGCGTCATGGTGCCGCTGTGTTGGAGGATGAAGGTGCCGGTGCGGCCTTTGAGGGTTGCGGTGACGACCTCGAGGGCTACGTAGCCTCCCGAGGATCCTTTGGCTCCGGAGCCTGCGGCGAGCATGGTGCCTTTGCTGGTGGCTTCGAGGTCGCCGTGGAAGTGCTTGTCGAGGAGCATGCGGGCGAGGGCGGGCGAGCCGGCGGTTTCGTCAGCGGGCTGCGGAGTTACTTTTACATCGAAGAAGCCGGTCGCGTGCACCGTCTGGTTTGGCAATGCCACTTCTTTGGCGGTTTGAGTGGAGGCTGCCGTGTTGAATGCGAGTACAAAGCAGATGGTCAAGAGGACGCGGATTGCGGTTTTCATTGTTGATTGGAATCATCGCCGATTGTCTCGAAGCGGTCTATCTCAAAACGCAAATGGAAGAACGATCGACAGCAGGCTCGCAAGGAGACGCAATTCTGCGGGTGTGCATCTATACCGACTGACAATAAGGAGCGATATGAGGCAAATGGAGATCGGAAGAGTGGGGATGGCTGGTAAGAAGATTTGCGCGTTGGTTCTAGCGCTTATTTCATGCTCGATGATGACAGGATGCCTGGTGATGGGCACCTCGAGTCGCGGCGGGTTTTTTATCTGGCCGGGAAGTATAGGGTTCCTGGTGCTGCTGCTGATTATATTTCTGGTGATGAGGCGCAGATAAGGAAGGACGCATAGAACAGTGGCGGCTTCCGGCTGAGTGTCTTGTTCTACAACGCTCTTCGTGGGTTAAGGAGCGTTGATAGAAGCGCGAGAGAGGGCTGCGCGCTTCAGTTGGGAAGGGTGGTGTCGAGAGCGTCGAGGAGGGCGCGGGTTTCGGAGAGGACGTCTTCGGCTTTGGCGGTGGGGAGGGGCCAGCGGAGGGTGCCCTGGGGGTGAACTGGGCGCCGCGTTTGGTGTTGCGGCTTACCAGTTTCATCAAGGTGGCGGGGTCTACGGTTTTGCTGTTGCCGTTGGTGAAGTGGGAGGGGTCGGCGTTGACGGCGGCGAATTTTACGTGGAGCATCTCGACGAAGGTTTTGATGGGCTGCTTCTTGTTGCCGTTTGGGTTGGGGAGTTCGACTTGCGTGCGCTTGCGGTCGAGCTGGGAGATGCCGAGTTGCTCGCAGTGGAGGCGGATCTCGCCAGCGGCTAAGAGATTCAGGACGGTTTCTGGTGGGGTGCCGTAGCGGTCTTGCAGTTCGGCGCGGACGTCGGTGAGGTCGGCCTGGGTTTGTGCGCCGGCGATGCGCTTGTACATGCGGAGGCGCTGGTTCTCTTCGGGGATGTAGTCGGAGTCGATGCGGACGGAGATACCGAGGTTGATGACGGTGTTGGCGTGAGCGGGTTTTTCTTCCTCGCCCTTCATCTTGCGGACGGCCTCTTCGAGCATGGTGGTGTACATCTCGAAGCCGATGGCTTCGATGTGGCCGGATTGTTCGCCGCCGAGCATGTTGCCTGCGCCGCGTAGCTCGAGGTCGAGGGCGGCGATCTTGAAGCCTGCGCCTAGGTCGGAGAATTCTTTGAGGGCGGCTAGACGGCGGCGGGCTATTTCGGTGAGCTCGGTCTCGGGTGGGATTAATAAGTACGAATACGCTCGGCGGTTTGATCTGCCTACGCGGCCTCTTAGTTGATAGAGCTCGGAGAGGCCGTGGCGGTCGGCGCGGTTGATGATGATGGTGTTGGCGAGGGGAATGTCGAGGCCGTTTTCGATGATGCTGGTGGCGACGAGGACGTCGTATTCGTGGTTCATGAAGGCGAGCATGACGCGTTCGAGCTCGGCTTCGGGGAGTTGGCCGTGGCCAATGACGATGCGGGCTTGCGGGACTAGTTCGCGGATCTTGGAGGCTAGGTCGTAGATGGTCTCTACGCGGTTGTGGACGAAGTAGACCTGGCCTCCGCGCTCGAGCTCCATCTCGACTGCGGTGCGGATTAGTTTTTCGTCGAACTTGGCGACGATGGTCTGGATGGCCATGCGGTCTTTGGGTGGGGTTTCGATGACCGACATATCACGTAACCCGATCAGTGACATATGCAGCGTTCGCGGGATGGGCGTGGCGGACATGGAGAGCACGTCGATGGCGGCGCGCATCTGCTTGAGGCGCTCTTTGTGGCGGACGCCGAAGCGCTGCTCTTCGTCGACTACGAGGAGGCCGAGGTCCTGGAACTTTAAGTCTTTGGAGAGGACGGCGTGGGTGCCGATGAGGATATCGATCTTTCCGGCTTCGGCCTTTTCGAGGATGATCTTTTTCTCTTTGGCGGTGCGGAAGCGGGAGATCATCTCGATGTTGACGGGGAAGTTGGCGAAGCGTTTTTTGAAGGATTCGAAGTGCTGGAAACTTAGGACGGTGGTTGGAGTGAGGACTGCTACTTGTTTGGAGTCCTGCACGGCTTTGAAGGCGGCTCGCATGGCGACTTCGGTTTTGCCGTAGCCGACGTCGCCGCAGAGGAGGCGGTCCATGGGGCGGGTTGACTCCATGTCGGCCTTGATGTCGGCGATGGCGGTGAGCTGATCGTCGGTCTCGTTGAAGTCGAAGGCGTCTTCGAACTCGTGCTGCATGTTGGTGTCGGGCGAGAAGGGCGTGCCGACAGCGGCCTGGCGCTGCGCGTAGAGCTTGAGCAGCTCGGCGGTCATGTCGGCCATCGCTTTTTTTACGCGGGCTTTGGTCTTCTGCCAGGCCTGTGTTCCGAGTTTGTTGAGTTCGGGCGGCGGGCCGGTTTCGCTGGAGCGGTACTTCTGGATGAGGTCGAGGCGCGTGAGGGGAACGTAGAGTTTTGCTTCGTCTGCGAACTCGAGGATCATGAGTTCGAGTGGGGGTTGGTCGTTCTCTTCGATAACGCGCAGGCCACAGTAGCGGGCGATGCCGTGCTCGACGTGAACGACGTAGTCTCCGACGGCGAGGTCGCGGAAGTCGGAGATAAAGGCGGCGGCTTTGGATTTGCCGCGGCGGATGGGGCGGGTGGTTACGTCGGCGTCGTCGATGAGGTCTTGTGCGCCGAAGATGATGATCTGGCGGGCGGTTGCCTTATCGAGGTCGAGGATCTGAACCCCGCGGCGATGGGGGTTTTGACGATGACGGGAGTTCGGAGGTCGATGGTGTTTCCGCCGAGGTAGCTGGACTCTGTGTAGACGGTGGAGCTGCCGGGGGATTCGGTGCGGGAGCCGAGGCGGTAGGGGAGTTGGTACTCCTGCAGGAGGCCGGCGAGGCGTTCGACTTCGCCTTGATTGGGAGCGGTGAGGAGGATGCGGGCTTCCTGCTTGATGAGGGCGTTGAGATTGTCGATCAGCGCTGGGATGGAGCCGTGGAAGCGCATGGTGGGGCGGGTGGCGAAGTCGACTTCGGAGAGGTCGCTGCGGTCGGCGTCGAGGATGTCGACTGCGCCGAGTTGGTCGAGCTCGATGCCGGAGAACTTGTGGAGGCGGTCGTCGAGGTCCCAGGGGAGAGGTAGATGTCCTCGGGGCGGACGAGGTTGCCGATGCCTGAGCGCTCGTGGCGCTGCTCGATCTTGTTCCACCAGCGCTCGCCCTGATTTTTGATCATGGCGGGCTCTTCGAGGAAGACGCGCGGAGCGGTGGGGCTGGAGGCGCTGAGGAGGTCGAGGAGGGTGAGGTTGGCACCGGCTACAGGGGCGAAGAACTCCCAGCCGGGGAAGATGGTGGCTTCGCCTGTACGCGTGCTGACGTGGGTCAGGAGTTCGGTGGGCTCTTCGCCGCCTTCCATGGCTGCGCCTGCGGTGCCTGCGCGGGTGAGACGGGCGTTGATGGCGGTGAGGAGCTTGTCGGTGACTGGTGTTTCGGTGAGGGGAGGAGGAGGGCGTGGTCGAGGGTGGAGGCGGAGCGCTGGGTGTCGGGGTCGAAGCGGCGGATGGATTCGATCTCGTCGCCGAAGAAGTCGATGCGGACGGGACGGTCCATCTCGGGGGAGTAGATGTCGAGGATGCCGCCGCGGAGGGTGACCTGGCCGGGCATTTCGACGACGTCGACTTTGGTGTAGCCGACGGAGAGGAGGTGTTCGACGAGCATGTCGGGCATGTACTCTTCGCCGATTTTGAGATGGAGGGTGAGGGCGCGGTAATAGTCGCGGGAGAAGAGACGCATGCAGGCGGCTTCGACGGGCGCGATGACGAGGCGGGCCTGGTTGGTCGCGATCTTCCAGAGGGTGGCGGCGCGGGTTTCCTGGATCTCGGGATGGGGTGAGAGGTTTTCGAAGGGGAGGACGTCGTGGGCGGGGAGGCGGAGGACGGAGTCGGCGGAGAGTGCTCCGGTGAGCTCGCAGGCGCTGACGACGGCGGCCTGGAGGGCTTCGGCGGCTTTGTTGTCGGCGACGATGATGACGCAGGGGGCCTGGGCCGCGCGGACGAAGTAGGGGAGGTAGAGAGCGCGTGCGGTGAAGGTGAGTCCGGAGACACGTCTGCGCCCCGTGCCACCGCTGAGATGGCGGCGTACACGCTCGAATGCTTCAGAGTGCTCCAGGTCTGCGAGGAGCTCGCGGACGAAGGGTAGAACCATGCTGTATTGAGTTTATCAAGTGGAGTCGGGCTGAGTTTACTCCGCAGAGTGATTTGGAGTACTATCTGGCACCCGCAGGAAATATGGCCTGCGTTGCTGCCCGATTTTCGGCATCGGACAGACATGTTGCCGGAGGATAACCATGAATTCTTTGAGGAAGCGGTCTCTTTTTGCGCTTTTAGCGGTGGCGCTCCCACTGATTGCGGGATGCACCCGTCACAGCAAGAGCGAGCAGTACTATTTGATCGCCACGAATACCGCGTTGCCCTATTGGAAGGTGGCTGCGAGCGGATTTGAGGCGGCCGGTACGGAGTATGGGGTGTCGGTCGATACGCGCGGACCGGCAGGGTTGAACGCACAGGCAGAGGTGGATGAGTTCAAGGCCATGGTGGCGAGGAAGCCTGCGGGGATTCTGGTGTCGGTGGCGAACTCTCAACTGATGACGCCGGAGATCGATGCGGCGATTGCTGCTGGGATTCCGGTGATTACGGTCGACTCCGATGCGCCTGAGAGCAAGCGGCTGTATTTTATCGGGACCAATAATCTGGAGGCTGGACGGCTGGGCGGGAGGCGCGCGGCGGCTCAGTTGAATAGCAAGGGGAACGTTGTGTTCTTTACGAACCCGGGGCAGCCGAATCTGGACGAGCGGCAGAAGGGTTACATGGATATCTTCGCCGCATTTCCGGGAATCAAGGTGGTGGAGACGTTCGACATCAAGGCGGACCCGGGGACGGCGATGGATAAGGCGGGTGAGTACCTTGAGCGGAAGGGGCCGGCGAGGATCGATGCGTTCATCTGCCTGGACTCCCGGTCTGGCGCGAACGTAGCGGAGGCGTTTAAACGGAGAAATGCTACGGACCGCTTGTTGATCGCGATGGATGTGGACTCGGACACTTTGAAGCTGGTGGGCGATGGAACGATCGATTCGACGATCTCTCAGAAGCCGTACACGATGGCGTTTCTGGGGTTGAAGGCGCTGGACGATATCCATCACTACCCGGTGAAGCCGCTTGACCAGGACTATGGATTGGATCCATATTCTCCGTTCCCGGCCTTCGTGAATACGGGGGTTGCGCTGGTGGATAAGACGAATCTGGACGCTGTGATGAAGAAGCAGAGAGCGGTAAACCGGTAGATTTTTGCTGGTTGGAATCTGGCGATTTTTTCTGTGAGTCTCGCGTCGCGGCAAAGAGGTGGACTCTTTCGGCGGCGCGGAGATTTCGGGGCGGTTCTTTCGTTCCGTGGTTTGGATTTTGTATCTGGGCCCGCGAGATGTGATCTGAGCCGATGCCTGATTCAACGTCTTTGGCTACGGACAGAAGTTTTTGTCAGAGGATGACGATGAACTCTTTTATGAGACGACCTCTTTTTGTGCTCTTGGCTATATTTCTTCCAGTGCTGGCGGGATGCACCCGACACAGCAAAGACGAGCATTATTACCTGATTGCTACCAACATCAACCTGCCCTACTGGAAGGCGGCGAACGCCGGGTTTCAGAAGGCGGCGGTTCAGTATGGGGTTTCGGCCGAGATGCGCGGGACGACGACGTTCGATCCGCAGGGCGAGGTCGCGGAGTTTCGTACGGTGGTGGCGCGCAAGCCTGCGGGGATCCTGGTGTCGGTGGCGAGCGCGGAGTTGATGGCTCCGGAGATTAGAGCTGCGTTGGGGGCGGGGATTCCGGTGATCACGATGGACTCCGATGCTCCGGGAAGCGGGCGGCTTTATTTTATTGGGACGAACAACCTGCAGGCAGGCCGGTTGGGCGGACAGCGGGTTGCGGCGAAGATGAATGGAAAAGGGAACGTGGCTTTCTTTTCGATTCCGGGGCAGCCGAACATCGATGAGCGGTTGAAGGGCTACAAAGATGCGCTTTCGCACTATCCGGGGATCAAGATTGTCGACGTCTTCGATATGAAGGGAGACTCGGGTCTGGCGATGGATCAGACGCGGGATTATCTGTCGCGAACGGGAGCCAACAGGGTTGATGCGATCGTGTGCCTGGAGGCGGCGTCGGGTAGAGATGTGGCCGAGGCGTTTCGGCGTGCGGCTGTGAAGGACCGGTTGCTGGTGGCGATGGACACGGACCAGACGGTGTTGCAGGGGTGAAGGATGGAACGATCGATTCGACCATCTCGCAGAAGCCCTTTACGATGGCGCTGGTGGGGCTGAAGGCGCTGGACGACATCCATCACTATCCGTTGAAGCCGCTCGCGCAGGACTATTCGCTGGATTCCTTTGCACCGGTTCCCACATTTATCGATACGGGAGTTTCGCTGATCGATAAAAACAACGTGGATACGATGCTGAACATCGGTGAAGATAAGACGCCGTAGCAGCGGAGATGGTCGTCAGCTGCGAATGTAAAGACGAAATACGGGTCTCTCCCTGTGTCGCGCGATACTACCGTGCGACACAGGGAGTCGAGATGACGGATCACCGAACCCATCGGCGCTAGAGATTTCGTCTGCAGCTGTCGACTCTAGAGTGTGACTACGATTTTTCCTATCTGCGCGTTTGATTCCATGTAGCGGTGGGCTTCGACGATCTGTGCGAAGGGGAAGGTCTTGTCGATGCGGGGTTTGAAGTTGCCGGCGACGAGGTTGTCGAAGACGTACTTTCTCGCATTTTGAGATTTGATTGGGTCGGCGAGGATGTCGCGCAGGGTGTAGCCCTGGATGATCAGGCGCTTGCTCAGTGCGGTGAAGAGGGGTAAGGGGTTGGCTCCATGGCCAGCGCGCCGTACTCGAAGATGGTGCCCTGGACTGCGGTGGCGTTAGCGAGAGCTTCGAGACCTTTGCCGCCGATGGGATCGAAGACGATGCGTGCGCCGTGGTTGGCGGTGATCTGGTTGACGCGGGCGACGAGGTCCTCTTCGTCGGTGACGATGACGTGATCGGCACCTAAGGCGAGGAGCTCGGCTTTTTTGGCTGAGGTGCGCGTGGTGGCGATGCTGGTGGCGCCTTCGGCTTTGGCGATCTCGATAGCGGCTAGTCCGACGCTGCTGCTGGCGGCGGTGATGATGACGTAGTCGCCGTTGGTGAGGTGGCCGTAGTAGATGAGTGCGCCGTAGGCGGTGATGTACTGCATCCAGATGCTGGTGCCTTCTTCGTAGGAGAGCTTGGAGGGGTACTCGGCGACCGCGTGGATGGGGACGATGGCGACCTCTCCATAGACGCCGTAGTGGTTGAGAGAGAAGGCTGGTGTGGTGCTGGCCTTTTTACCAATCCAACTGGTGTCTACGCCGGGACCGACAGCTTCGACGATGCCGGAGGCTTCGTAGCCGTTGGTGGAGGGGAGGACGGGCGTTTCGAGGTAGCGGTCGTGAAAGAACATGCTCTCGGCGCGGTTGAGGCCGATGGCTCTGACGCGGAGGCGAACCTCGCCCTTGCCTGGTTCGGGGAGGGGAGGTCGTCGAACTGAAGGACTTCAGGGCCGCCGATTTTGTGGAAGCGGACCATCTTTACTGTGTCGGGCATGGCGAATAGGCTCCTGAAATTTTGCTGCTTGCGTCTTGGATGAGTGTGTGGGCGAAAGGGCGCGGATTTCGGAGGGAAGGGGTCAGGCTTTTGCGGACTCTTCGGTCCTGGTCTCTTCGGTCCTGGTCTCTTCTTTCGGATGGGGGGCGATGGCTTCGGCTTCGGCGTCGCCGCCGTAGATGACCTGACCGTATTCGAGGAGGGTGACCATGCCGACGCCGCCGCAGATGTTGCCGGCTACGGCGGGGAGGAGCCAGGTGAAGTAGCTCATCCATGGGGTTTTGCCGATGAGGACGGCGGCGAGGATCTCGCCGCTGGTGGCGATGCAGTGGGCGAAGTTGCCGAGGCCGACGACGAAGGCGAGCATCCAGATGATCATGACGGATCCGGTGATGGAGTGCGATCCGGAGACGAGCCAGGCGACGGTGGCGATGATCCAGCCGCCCATGACGCCGCTCCAGAAGATGGTGGCGGCGGGGTTGTGGATGGCTTCGAGGCCGAGGCCCGCGAGGGCTTGTACGACGCCTGGATTGACGGCGTTGGTGAGGGCGGCGAGGGCGGCGAAGGTGAGAGCGCCGAGGACGTTGGCGGGAAGGACAGTGGCCCAGAGACGCAGGGTCTTCCAGAAGTGTTTCTTTTCGGCGAGGACGAGGGCTACGGGGTAGAGGGTGTTTTCGGTGAAGAGCTGGGAGCGGCCAAGGATGACGACGATGAAGCCGAGGGGTAGAACATCTTGCCGACGAAGAAGATGGTGTGTGTGGGGACGGTGCCCGGCGTGGTGAGGAGAGCGATGGCGATGGCGTTGCCGAGAGCGGAGAGGCCCATGAAGATGCCTCCGGCGAGACCGGAGATGGCGAGGGAGATGCTGGAACGGCCGAGCTCCTGACGGGCGTTGTTGGCGACCTGCTCGTAGATGTCCTGGGCGCTGGGGCGCTCGAGGTTTTTCTGCGCGTCCTGGCTGGCCGGAGGGGCGGGCGGGTAGCGGCGAAGGCGGTAGGACATGAGTGTGAGATGCAGAATTATGTCCTGCCGGACGGGCCTCCTGCGCGGAGGGCGGTCACTTCGTGACTTGTATACCTTTTTCTGGTGAGTGAAGTGCGTTGGTCCTCCCGTTGGTCGGAGGGAAAGATGATTCCGACCAACGGGAGGACCTATGCTGCCAATCCTGCCGAGACCGGTACACGCGTCACGAAGTGACCGCCCTCCGCGCAGGAGGCCCGTCCGGCAGGACACCAGCTTTTATAATTTCGCCTATGGCGACTACGTTGACACCGGACCAAGAGATACAGGAACTGCGCGATCAGCTTCGTCACCATGAATATTTGTATTACGTTGAGGACGCGCCGGAGCTGACGGATGCGCAGTACGACGCGCTGATGAACCGGCTGAAGAAGCTCGAGGAGAAGCATCCTGAGTTGGTGACGGCGGACTCGCCTTCGCAACGTGTGGGAGGCAAACCGAAGGAGGGTTTCACGAAGATGCCGCACTCGCGGCCGATGCTGTCGCTGGATAACGCGTACAACGAAGAGGAGCTGCGGGGGTGGGATCAGAGGGTGCGGGATGCGCTGCCGAGTACGGATGCGGTGCGATATGTGTGCGAGTTGAAGCTGGATGGTTTGTCGCTGGCGCTGCAGTATGGGGCTGGATCAGGCAAAGATGGGGCGCATGGTGCGAAGGATGGCTCGGCGCATCTGGTGCGGGGACTGACGCGTGGGGATGGGTCGATTGGCGAGGATGTGACGAGCAATGTGCGGACGATTCGGTCTGTGCCGCTGAGTATCTCGGCTGCGAAGTTGAAAGCGGCGGGTTTGCCGCAGAGCTTTGAGGTTCGCGGTGAGGTGGTGTTGCCGCAGGCGTCGTTTGTGAAGCTGAATGAAGAGAGGAGGCGGCGGGACAGGCTCCGGCAGCGAATCCGCGGAATGCCGCGGCGGGGACGATACGGACACTCGAGCCGAACATTGTGGCGCAGAGGCGACTGGATTTTTATGCTTACTTTTTGCTAAAGGATGGGGAGTTTTTGCTGCCGCAGCAGTCGACTGCGCTGGAGGCTTTGAAGACGTCGGGCTTTCGCGTGAACAAGGACGCCAAGGCTCTGAAGAGTATCGATGAGGTAGTGAAGTTTATTGCGGATGCTGAGCCGCTGCGCGACACGCTGGGATATGAGATTGACGGTGTTGTGATCAAGGTGGATGCTACGGCGCAGCAGCGGAGGCTTGGGTTTACGGGGAAGGCTCCGCGGTGGGCAATTGCGTACAAGTTTGCGGCGCGGGCTGGGATTACGAAGCTCGAGGGTGTGTTGTTTCAGGTGGGGCGGACGGGGAAGGTGACTCCGGCGGCTGCGCTTGCTCCCGTGTTGATTGGAGGGACGACGGTGTCGCGGGCTACGCTGCATAACGCGGATGAGATTGCTCGGCTTGGCGTTCGCATTGGGGATTTTGTGCAGGTGGAACGGGGCGGGGATGTGATTCCGAAGATTGTGGAGGTGGTGGAGGATAAGGCGCATTCGCGGGGGACGAAGGAGATTGCGTTTCCGAAGAACTGCCCGGTTTGTGCGAGCGAACTGCAGCGGATTGACGGAGAGGTGGATTGGCGGTGCGTCAACAACTCTTGTCCGGCACGGGTTCGTGAAGAGCTGCTGCATTGGTCGGCGCGCGGAGTGATGAACATTGAAGGGCTGGGCGACGCGATGGTGGCGCAGCTGCTTGGCCAGAGCCCGGAACTGGGTGGCGATGCAGAGGTGGTGACGGAGGAGGGTGCGCCGGTCGTGGTGCGGAGGCCGCTGATCCATACGATTGGCGACTTGTACCGGCTGAAGCGCGAGGACTTGCTGGGGCTGGAGCGAGTGGGCGAGAAGACGGCGGACGCACTGCTGGAGCAGATTGCGCGCTCGAAGGAGGCGGGACTGGCTCGAGTGCTGCTGGGGTTGGGGATCAGGTTTGTGGGCGAGCGTACGGCGCAACTGCTGGCGGAGCATTTCGGCTCGATGGATGAGCTGATGACGGCGGCGACCCAGGATGCGGAGAGGGCGAGCGAAGCGTTAGAGGCCGTGAACGAGGTGGGGCCGAAGGTGGCACAGGCGATAGTGGAGTTCTTTGCGGTGGAGAAGAACAGTGAGCTGGTAAACGATCTTGCGGCGCTGGGACTGGAGATGACGGCGGAGAAGCGAGTGACGACTTCGACGCTGGAGGGATTGACGTTTGTGCTGACGGGGACGCTGCCGAATCTTACGCGGGAGTCGGCGAAGGAGAAGATCGAGTCGGCGGGTGGGCGAGTTTCGGGGAGTGTGAGTAAGAAGACGAGTTACGTGGTGGCGGGGGAGGAGGCGGGCTCGAAGCTGGATAAGGCGAACTCTCTGGGGGTGAAGGTGCTGGATGAGGAGGGGTTGCTGGAGCTGCTGGGGTAGTTGCGAGAGAGCGCGTCCTGCCCGACGGGCCCACTGCGCGTGGGGCGGTCACTTCGTGACTTGTACACCGGTCTTGATAGGTTTGCGGTGTGGGTCCTCCCGTTGCGGGCTGCTGGAGACGGGCCTCCTAAAGACTGGGCGGGCGGTTGGTGCTTGGAGTTACGGGCTGGTCGGGACTGGGGATGGCGGTGGGTTTTGGCTCGGAGGGGTTGGTGGTCTGACGAGCGCTGCGGAATCCGCATGCCTTCATGGCGGCGGCCGGTTCGGGGTTCTGCATGAAGGTGTCCCAGACGAAGGCGCTGCGAAGATTTTCTGCCATGAGGACGCTGATTCCGAGGTCGATGCCGAGGACGTCGGGGTCGTACCAGTGGAGATCGGGGTGGAAGGCGTCACAGAAGCCGTAGCGTCCCCAGGCGTCTTTGCCAAAGTTGTCACGCAAGGCGCGGAGGACGCGGACACAGTCGTGGGGGAGGAAGGGGAGCGAACCGGCGGCGGCGCAGGGGACGACCGACCCGTCGACAGGACCCATGAGGGGAGGGCCTCCCCAGGCGGAGTAGCCGTGCTCCCAGTCGGAGGCGGAGACGCCCCAGTAGTCGTCGGTGTAGCCGCGTTTGAGGCCGAGGCAGAAGGCCTTGTGGGCGCGCGTGGCGGTGATGGAGTTGGAGAAGTAGTTGGCGTAGGCGTCGCGCTTGCCGGCGAAGTCGAACCAGGCGTGGGAGAACTGGTGGATGAAGAGAGGGTCGCGTCCGCTGATGTAGGAGTAGGGGCCGAAGGTCATGGGAGGCCGGGTGAAGGCGCTCCAGGAGTCAGGGGGATGGGATTGGTGGGCGAACCGATGGCGAGAAGGTAGAGCATCATCAGTTCGCTGTAATGGTCCCAACGGGTGGAGATGAAGCCGGTCTCGGGGCGCCACCCCATGGCGAAGGTCTTGCCGCCGTTGAGCATCCAGGGCCAGTCGACACGGTTGTAGAGCTGAGTGGCGAGGGAGGTAATTTGGGGATCGTTGAAGTAGGCGCGGACGGTGAGGACGCCGCAGAGGAAGATGGCTGTGTCGATGGAGGACACTTCGACGTTGATGAGGGGCTTGCCGGTCTTGACGTCGCTGAAGTGGTAGAAGAAGCCGTGCTCGTTTGGCATCCTGTTGAGATGGAAGTCGAGCGTGGTGATGACCTGCTTTTTGATGCGATCGGTGTCGAGGTAGCCGCGCCTGTCGGAGATGCAGAGTGCGGTAAGCCCGAAGCCGGTTGCGGCGATGCTGGCGGCGAAGTGCTGGTCGAACTCGCCGGTGGCGGTCTTGTTGGTGGCGCGATCGAGGACCTGTCCTGTGGCCGGGTCGGCTTGTTCGGTGAAGTAGAGGCAGCCCGCGCGCTCCATCTCTTCGAGAAAGGCGAGGTCTTCGTCGCTCAGCAGACGTGTGTATGCCGGCTGGGGCGAGGTTGCCTGTTGCGCCTGGAGAGGGGCTGCTGCAAAACCAGACAGAATGGCTCCGCCGAGGAGTTTGGCCGCGCTTCGTCGCGTGATTTTAGGCGGAGTCGAGGTGCTGAAACTCATTCTCTCTATCGTACGTTCCTGCCAAGACTGCAGACGTGTCTGACTCTGTGAATCGTGTAAAAGTAACGCGGACGTTGTAGAGCGCGTCCTGTTTTCATGAAGACCTGGAGCGGGTCCCCGATATTTGGATGCTCCGGGGTGAATGTTGATGCTGGTGCGATCTTCCCCGGGAATGATTTTGTCAGGGAAGGTGGAGTGGAGTGGTTGGGACCTGGATTGCGGTATCGGTCGTTGCAAGGATGTTTGAGAATCCACCGGGAAGGTCCGGCGTTGTTAGCGATCTCTTGGCTGCGTTGACTAGGCAAACGTTTGCCTATGTGAATGTTGCCTGTTTCGGAAAAGAAGTGTCAAGGATCGTGTCCGGGAGGGTTTGTGGGAGAGCATCAGGGTTTTTGTCGAGGATTTAATGGAACGCGTACAAAGAGTCGTACTTGTGACAGACTGCATGAATGCGTGTAAGCGCGAAAAAACTGCGACACAGGAACCGAAGACGCAAGAGCACAAGCCGACAAGCCTGAAGGTCTTGTCGGATCATCTCGGATTGTCGATGGCTGCAATTTCTCGGGTTCTGAGTGGGGCGCCAGCTGCTCGTTCGATCCCGAAGGCGACGCAGGATCGAATCTTGAAAGCGGCAGAGGATCTGAACTACCGGCCGAATCTGTTTGCCCGCTCGCTGCGTAACCGGCGGAGTCAGACGGTTGGAGTGATTGTGCCTGAGGTAAGTGAAGGGTACGCGACACTAGTGCTGAGTGGGATCGAGCATGAGCTGATGCAGGCGGATTATTTTTATTTTTTGATCAGCCATCATCATCGCGAAGAGATGATTCAGAGGAGCGAACGGCTCTTTCGAGACCGCGCGGTAGAGGGAGTGATCGCGGTGGATACGCTGCTGCGGGATCGGTGGGCGATTCCGACGGTGACGGTTTCGGGACATCATGAACCGAAGGGCGTGACCAACATTGTGCTGAACCATCGGCTGGCGGCGGAGCTTGCGATCGATCACCTGAGTGGACTGGGACATAAACGGCTGGCGTTTATCAAGGGGCAGAAGTTCAGCTCCGATACGGAGTCGCGCTGGCGAGGAATTCGGCATGCGATGGAGAAGAGAGGTTTGACGATATTTCCGCAGCTGGTGATGCAGCTTGAGGGAGATCAGCCGACGCATGAACCGGGCTATCTGGCGACGCAGAAGCTGCTGGCGTGTGGCGAAACCTTTACCGCGTTGTTTGCGTTCAATGATGTCTCGGCGATCGGTGCGATCAAGGCGCTGCGGGAGGCCGGGCTGCGGGTGCCGCAGGATGTTTCGGTTGTGGGATTTGACGATGTGCAGTCGGCGGCGTTTCAGAATCCTGCGCTGACGACGGTGCGGCAACCGCTGCGGACGATGGGAACACTGGCGGCCCAGACGGTCTTGCTGCAGATCGCGGCGGCAGCAGGAGGGAACCACGCGCAAGAGATTGTAGTCGATCCGGAGTTGGTAGTGCGGGAGTCGACGTGCCCTCCCGGGACGGGGAAATGATAGCGCTGGCGGGAGTTTCTGGCTTTGCGGGGGTGCTTCGGTTGTTCTTTGTGACGGGCAGGCTTGGTGGAAGGAGACACGAGGCATTGATCTTTGCGATGCCATCGATGCGTCGAAATAGCTGAAACGTCGCTAAACTTTTTTTGTTTCAGAGGCTGTCTGGTTTGGTCGCGTCTGACGCAAATGTGACGCAAATTAGAGGGGGAAGCTGAAAGCCTGTTTGTGATAGCATCCCTGCTCCTCGAGATAGCGGTCCTTGCGGGGGCTGAACTCGATGGCGAGTTACGGCGTCCGCTGTTTGTTGAAGAGAGTGCGGATCGATCCCCATTCCGTGAGATCTCATTTGTAACCGATGGAGATTTATCAGCTCTGAGGTGAAGGAGAGTTTGCCATGAAGGTCTATCTGGGAAACGACATTCGTAATGTGGCTGTGGTGGGCCATGCACATAGTGGGAAGACGACGTTGATCTGCGCGATGCTGCATGCGGCGAAGATGACGATGACTCGAGGGCGGATAGAGGACGGATCGGCGGTGACGGCGTATGACGAAGAAGAGGTCGCGCGGCGGACAACGATGTCGAATGCGGTAGCTTTTGCGGAGTGGAGCGGGATCAAGATCAACCTGATCGATACGCCCGGATTTCATATGTTTGTGCATGAGACGCGTGCGGCGATGCTGCCGGTTGAGGTTGCCCTGGTGGTGGTGAACGCGCAGGCGGGGGCGGAGGCGGTCTCTGATCGCGTGTGGAAGTACGCAGCCGAGGTGACGCTGCCGCGCGTGATAGCGATCAACCAGGTGGATCACCCGAAGGCTGACAGCAGAATGGGCCGGCAAAGGATGATTGAGCAGTTGCAGGAGAAGTGGGGGCGGCAGGTGGTGCCGGTGCAGCTGCCGATCGTCGATCAGCATGGATTCCACGGTGTGGTGGACCTGGTGACGATGAAGGCCTACTTGTATCAGCCGGATGGAGATGGGCGTGGTGAGGTTGGGGTGATCCCGGAGATTTTGAAGGCGGATGCCAAGGTCGCGCACGAGGCGCTGGTGGAGCTTGTCGCGGAGGGGAAGGATGAGTTGATGGAAGAGTTCTTTCGCGAGGGCACGATTCCGGAGGAGCATCTGATCGTCGCGCTGCACGAGGCGATTCGTGAGGACCGGATCTTTCCTGTGCTGTATGTGAGCGGGTTGAGGAATGTTGGGACGGATCATCTGTTGGATTTTTTGAAGGTATATGCGCCAGCGCCGACGGAGAGAGAGCCGGTGGCTACGCGGGGGATATTGCATTCGTCTTCGAACGGTGTGAACGTGGGCGGTGCGGGGGGCGATCAGGACGAGATTGTGATGCGCAGGGTGGATGATAAAGAGCCGCTCGCGCTCTATGTGTATAAGACGATGACGGATCCGTTTGCGGGGCGGATCTCGTTCTTCAAGGTTGTCAGCGGGATGATGACGACGGATAAGACGGTGCAGAATTTTACGCGGCACGAGCCGGAGAGGCTGGCGCATCTTTCGATCATGCAGGGGCGGAAGGCGGTTGAGGTTTCGGAGCTGCATGCGGGAGATATTGGAGCGGTGGCGAAGCTGCGGGTGACTTTGACGGGAGACACGTTGGGCGATAAGGCTCACGAGGTTTATCTGGAGCCGGTGCCGATGCCCGAGCCGGCGATGACCTATGCGATTGAACCGAAGTCGCGGGCGGACGAGGATAAGCTTGGGCCGGCTCTGCATAAGGTGATGGAAGAAGATCCGATGGTGAAGTTCTTCCGCGATCCGCAGACGAACGAGTTTCTGGTGGCCGGGGCGGGACAGCAGCATATTGAGGCGGTGGTTTCGAAGCTGAAGAGGCGATACCACACGGACGTGACCTTGAAGGCGCCGAAGATACCTTACCGGGAGACGGTGCTGGGGCGGGCGGAGGCGCAGGGACGGTATAAGAAGCAGACTGGTGGGCATGGGCAGTATGGGGACTGCAAGGTTCGGATGGAGGCGATGCCGCGGGGAAGCGGAGTGGTGTTTGGGAACGAGATCTTCGGAGGGGCGATTCCGCGGCAGTATGTTCCGGCGGTAGAGAAGGGGGTTCGGGAGTCGGCGGCGCGTGGATTTCTGGCGGGGTACCCGGTGGTCGACCTGAAGGTGACGGTGTTCGATGGCAGCTACCACGATGTGGATTCGAGCGAGATGTCGTTTAAGATGGCGGCGCGGCTGGCGTTTCGCAAGTGCATGGAGCAGGCGAAGCCGGTGCTGCTGGAGCCGGTGATGCGGGTGGAGATCGAGGCTCCGGATGATTTTGCAGGGGCTTTGTTGGGAGATCTCAACGGGCGGCGCGGCCGGGTGCAGGGGATGGAGAGCGGCGGCGCGGGAACGACGGTGCGGGCGGAGGTTCCTATGGCGGAGATGCTGAGCTATGGGACGACGCTGACCTCGATTACGCAGGGGCGGGGGAGCTTTCGGATGGAGATGGATCACTACGAGGTGGTTCCGGCCCTGCTGGCGCAGAAGATTCTGGCTAATGCGAAGCAGCCGGCTCACGATGAGGCGGAGGAGTAGAAGCTGACGTCAGATGGTGGTGGGCGCTAATATAAAGATCCGATGAATTTATCGGATTGGGTGCTATGAGTGCGAGTTCAGCCAACGCGTTGGACTTTTCTGGACCAGAGCGGCCGGGTGCTGCCGGGTGGAAGAGACGGACGCTGATTGATCTGGCGGTGGGGTATGGGCTGATCCTGATTGTGATCTGGACACCTGCGCCGCTGCGGACTGTCCTTTACTTCGCTACGCTTGGTTGGATTGGGTACGCGACGTGGAGCTCTTTTAGCGGTTGGGACGCGATGGGAGTGCGGGTCGCGGGGTTTTTCCGTTCGCTGTGGGTTGTCGGGATTGCTCTATGTCTTGCGGCGGGAGCGGTGACCTTTGCGATGCGAGAGCAGACGCTGCATGGGCCGCATAGTGCGCTGCGCCTTGTGCAGGGCTTCTGGGGCTATGCGGTCTGGTCATTCTTTCAGCAGTTTCTGTTGAACGATTTTGTGCTGCGTCGCTTGCTTAAGCTGACGGATGATCGGCGTGTTGCGGTGATCGGTGCGGCGGGACTGTTTGCGCTGGCGCATCTGCCGAATCCGGTGCTGACGGCGATGACGCTGGTGTGGGGATTGTTGGCGGGTCTGATCTTTCTGCGGTATCGCAACTTGTTTACGCTGGGGATGGCGCATGCGATTCTTGGAGTCTGCGTCGCGGTTACTTTGCCGGCTTCGGTGCAGCACAATATGCGGGTGGGGCTTGGTTATCTGCGGTATAGGCCACATGTGCGGCATCATCTGAACCAGATGGACCATAAGGTGTCGACGGTGGTGTGGGTGATGGCTGAGGCTCCGACACGGCGGTCCTGACGCCAGGCTCTGCCGTAGAAGATGCCGGCGATGGCGGCCAGCACAACGTAACGCCAGTTGAAGTGGATGGCGCGCTTGTTGAAGTGGGAGAGTCCGAAGAGGGCGCTGGTTAGGAGAAGAGCTTGTGTGCGGTCCAGGCGGCGTTCGAGGAGATTCTGCAGCCAGCCGCGGAAGAAGAGCTCTTCGGGAACTGCGATGAACAGGAACGTGAACAGGTAGGCTCCCGCAAGCTGCAGTAGCCGCGGCCAGTGGGAATGAAAGTGAAGGAAGCCGAGGCTGAGACCAAGTACGAGAGCGATGGGGATGTAAAAAGTCCACTCCCGCAGGCCGATACGGAGGTCGCGTAGTCGGAGACGGAGGTCGAAGCCGACGCCGTTCAGTTCGCGGATAAACAGAAAGCCGTAGATGCCCGCGTTGAGCAGCATCATCTTGTTGAAGATGGCCAGGTGTGGAGGCCATGCGGGCTCGAACCAGCGGAGGTCGACGGCGAGGCCGAGGGTGATAAGTACTAAGTAGTCTCGCCAGGTGCCGGTTTGGTCTGGGTCGACCCGGCGTGCTTGATGCAGGAGGAGCGTGACGGCAATTGGGAGGAGGGCATAGAGGAAGAACCAACTCCAGTGAAAGGTGGTGGCAGAGAGGCTTACGACGAGATAGGGAAGGCTCAGCGCTGAGGGTAGAGCGAGTTTGATGGAGGTGGGGAGAGATCGGATGCGTCGACGGAGGGCTTCGCCGAAGAAGGCAGACGCGAGGAAGGGGATGAGGGTGAGGAGGGCAGCGCATATGTTGGCGGGAGTGATCATCTGATGGGCTTCAGTATAGGGAGGGAGGCGCGTTTCTCCTGTGGTGTAGATCGAAAGAGAGGTCCTGCCGGACGGGCCCACTCCGCGTGGGGCGGTCACTTCGTGACTTGTATACCTTGTTCGGGCTGATTGGAATGCCTGGTCCTCCCGTTGGTCGGAGAGGGCGATAAGAGGTGGTAACCGGTGCTGTTTGGTTTTAAGGCTTGTATTTGCGGGGTTTATGGTGATAAAAGCATCTTCCGGGCCTTTGTTTGCTTCCAACTTACTTTGGAGAACCCCTTATGCCGCGTCCCTACTGGTCAGGTCAGATACAGATCTCACTTGTTTCGTTTGGAGTCAAGCTGTTTACGGCGACCGAGTCGAAGAGCGAGGTTCGTTTTCATCAGCTTAGCCGGAAGACCGGGGAGCGGATCAAGCATCAGAAGGTCTCTTCTGGCGATGAGGGGAAGGTTGAGAACTCCGACATCGTGAAGGGCTATGAGTATCGCAAGGGCGAGTACGTCATGGTCGAGCCGGAGGAGATCGAACAGATTCGAATTCCTTCCAAGCACACGATTGAGGTGACGCAGTTCGTCGATGAGGGTGAGCTAGATCCTGAGTTTTTCGAGAAGCCTTATTTTGTGGTGCCGGAGAATGATGTTCAGGCGGAGGCGTTCGCGGTGGTTCGCAAGGCTCTGCAGACGACAAAGAAGATTGCGCTGGGGAAGATTGCATTTAGTGGGCGGGAGCACCTGGTCGCGGTTTCGGCTGGTACGGACGACAAGCTGCCGGGCATGATGGCTTACACGATGCGCTATGCGGAGGAGCTGCGGGATCCTAAAGAGTTTTTCGAAGACATCAAGAAGGTAGCGGTGGATGAAGATCAGTTGTCGCTCGCGAAGGAGCTGATCAAGCGCAAGGCTTCGAAGTTTGAGCCGGAGAAGTTCAAGGACGAGTACGAAGCTGCGTTGCGCGAGATGGTTGAGGCGAAGGTGAAGCATGCGCCGATTCCGAAGGATGAGCCTGCGCCAGCTTCGGGCAAGGTGATCAATTTGATGGATGCTCTGCGGAAGAGTGTGCAGGGTGATGAAGCGGTTGCGGGTAAGAAGAAGGGACCGGCAAGAGCTGCGGCTGCGGAGACGCAGAAGGGCATCGAGCTGGTGAAGCCTGCGAAGGCGCACAAACCGCGTAAGTCGGCGTAGAGTGCGCTATGGCTACGAAGAAGAGAGCCAAGTCGAAGTCGACGGCGTCTGCTGCGGACGCCGTGGACGAGCAGCTTGGACGATATCGCTCGATGCGGGACTTCGAGGTTACGGAGGAGCCCAGCGGATCGGCGAAGAAGAAGTTTTTCAACGATCAGCCTCTACCTTTTGTGATTCAGAAGCATGCAGCTACGCGGCTTCACTATGATTTTCGGCTTGGGTGGAATGGGGTGTTGAAGAGCTGGGCGGTGGCGAAGGGGCCGAGTTACGTTACGGCAGATAAGCGGCTGGCGGTGCAGGTGGAAGATCATCCGATCGACTATGGGGGCTTCGAGGGGATTATTCCGAAGGGCCAGTATGGCGGCGGCACGGTGATGGTGTGGGATCAGGGCACTTGGGAGCCGCAGGCAGGACACACGGATGTGGATGAGGGGCTGCGTACGGGCTCGCTGAAGTTCATCCTGCATGGCACAAAGATGAAGGGGAAGTGGGCGCTGATTCGCATGGGCGGGAGGGCTGCGAATGAGAGCAAACCGAACTGGTTGTTGATCAAAGAACATGATGATTTTGAGCGGACCGGGGATGAAGCAGCCGTAACGGATAAAGAGCCGGACAGTGTTGTGACGGGGCGCAGTCTGGAAGAGATTGCACGGAACGAAGATCACGTTTGGAACTCGAAGGAGACAGCGAAGGGGAATGCCTGGTATCGAAAGGACGCTGGCGCTGCGGATGCGAGGGAGGTTGTTGCGGAGAAAGTTTCGCCTGAGACGGTGTCGGCCGGTAAGCCTGCAAAGGCTGGCAGGGCGAAGAATGTTGCAAAGGTGTTGACGGTGTCGGCGGGTGCGCCGAAGGAAAAATTTCCGGAGTTTATTACGCCTGAGCTGGCGTTGCAGGCGACAACTCCGCCAAGCAGCTCCGGATGGTTGCATGAGTTGAAGCTGGATGGTTATCGCATTCAGGCTCGAAAGGATGGCGAGAAGGTTCAACTGCTGACGAGAACGGGGCTCGACTGGACCCACCGGATGAAGACGATTGCGGCGCATGTGGGAGAACTGCAGGTGGAGAGAGCAATTCTTGATGGCGAAGTTGTGGTGCTGGCGGAGAACGGAACCACCAGCTTTGCTGACCTCCAGGCGGCGTTTCAGGAGGGTGTGAAGAAGCCGCTCAGTTACTTCGTCTTCGACCTGCTTCATTTGAACGGACATAATCTGCGGGGTCTTCCGCTGATTGAACGAAAGAATTTGCTCGCCGCGCTTCTGGAGGACGACGGTGAGGTTGTGCGTCTTAGTGAGCATTTGGATGGGGACGGCGGCGTCATCTTTCAAAAGGCCTGCGAGATGCATGCTGAGGGGATCGTATCCAAGCGTGCTGCGAGCAGATATTCGAGCGGTAGAGGTGGGAGTTGGCTGAAGATAAAGTGCATTCACGAGCAGGAGTTCGTTATCGGGGGGTTTACGCTGCCGTCGAATGGGAGCCATGGTGTGGGGGCTTTGCTGCTGGGGTACTACGACGGCGGGAAACTGATCTATGCGGGACGGACCGGCACGGGATTTACGCAGAAGACACACCGCGTGCTGCGTAATCAGCTTGAAGAACTGCGTGCTAAAGAAAATCCGTTTGAGAGTCCGCCTGCGGAGGCGCGGCGAGGTGCGATCTGGGTGAAGCCGGAGCTGGTGGCGCAGGTGAATTTTGCGACTTGGACAGCAGATAACCTGGTGCGGCAGGCTTCGTTCAAAGGACTGCGAGAGGACAAGCCTGCTAATGACGTTCGAAGGGAGGAGCCGACCGCTGCGCCCAAGGGGCGAGGTGAGAAGAGTGCTTCGCACTTGGCTTCTGCAGCCATCGCAGCGAAGACTGCCTCTGCGGAGATTGCTCCTGCGGAGATTGCTCCTGCGAAGGTTGCTCGTGCAAAGTCGACTCCTGTGAAGTCTTCGAAGAGGTCCGGCTCGGAGTCTGCTCCGGTACGGTTGACGCATCCTGAGAAGATTCTGGATGTAGAGACGCAGCTTACGAAGCAGCAACTGGCCGACTACTACTGGGCGGTGGCGTCGCATATGCTGCCGCACATCGAGGGCCGCCCGGTGTCGCTGGTGCGTTGCCCGGATGGGAGTGAGAAGCCGTGTTTCTATCAGAAGCATGTGAACGCTATGCTGCCGCCCGGTATCACTGCGGTGAACGTGCCTGATAAGAAAACGGGGAAGATGGAGCCATATATTACGCTTTCTTCGGCTGAGGCTCTGGCCGGGCTGGCGCAGATGGGTGTGCTGGAGGTTCATCCGTGGGGATCGCGGAATGAAGATCTCGAGCACCCGGACCGCATTATCATCGATCTTGATCCGGATGCTTCGATTGCGTGGCCGAGGCTGGCCGAGAGTGCGGGCGAGGTTCGTAAAGAGCTTCAGCAGATTGGGTTGGAGAGTTTTTGAAGAGCACGGGCGGGAAGGGACTGCATGTGGTGATTCCGATTGTGCCGGAGTACGACTGGGCATTGATCAAGCAGTTTGCCCATGCGTTTGTGTTGAAGATGGAGAAGGATCAGCCGGGCTTGTATCTGACGAAGATGAGCAAGGCGGCCCGCAAGGAGAAGATCTTTCTGGATTACCTGCGAAATGAACGTGGCGCGACGGCGGTGGCGGCTTTCTCGCCGCGGGCGCGCGCAGGGGCTGCGGTTTCGCTTCCGCTTGACTGGAGCGCGCTGAAGTTGTCGGAACGGACTGTGGTTCGTGTTGCGGATTTTGAAGAGTGGAAGGGGCGGCTGAGTCGCGATCCGTGGAAGCAGTTTTTCAAGGTAGGGCAGCGTATTACGCCGAAGATGTTGGAAAATCTGCAGATATCCCCGACGTAAGATCTCCGGCTCATGTGTTCGATAGTGGACAGTTTGTTGCGATTGCGGACGGGCAGTGTTCTGGGTTACTCCCTAAGTGCTTGAAAAATATGCGGTTGAGGTTGGCCTTGCGCGTGCAATTAGATACGACGCAATGGATATCTCCAGACCAGATATAAAGCAGAAGAAGATGCGTCGGCAGTGGATCGCAGGTGGTTGCGCGGTCGTGGTGCTTGCGGTGATTGCGTTTTTTGTGGCCCGGCTGAAGCCTGCAGCGCCTGAGGTCGATCGGGCTACTGTGTGGACCGATACGGTGAAGCGTGGGCCACTGTTACGCCAGGTGCGTGGGCCGGGTTCGCTGGTTCCGAGGGAAGACAAGATTCGGCTGATTCCTTCTGAGACCGAAGCGACGGTGGTGCGGATTCGCGTGCTGCCAGGCGCGAAGGTTGAGCCAGACACGATTTTGATGGACCTTGTTGATCCTCAGCTGCAGCAGGAGTTGCTGGATGCGCAGCTGCAGATGAAGGGCGCGGAGGCGGACTATATCAACACGCGTGCGAAGGTGCAGAGCGATCTGATGGATCAGAAGGCTGCGGCAGCTACGGTAGGAGCGGATCATAATCAGGCTCAACTGCAGGCGCAGACAGATAAGTCGCTGTTTGATCTGGGCGTGATCAGTGGGTTGACCTACAGCGCCTCGAAGGGCAAAGCCGATGAGTTGACGACGCGGAATGATCTCGAGAAGCAGCGGCTTACGTTGAACGAGAAGGCGATCGAGACACAGCTTGCGGTTCAGCAGACGAAGGTGGATCAGGCCAAGGCGCTGCTTGGTCTGAAGCAGAAGGAGTTGGATGCGTTGAGTGTGCGGGCGGGGATCAGCGGTGTGCTGGTTGAGTTGCCGCATCAGGTAGGAGAGCATGTGGCTCCGGGAACGACGCTGGCGAAGGTGGTGCAGCCGGACCAGTTGAAGGCGAGTTTGAAGATTGCGGAGACGCAGGCGCGAGATATCCAGATCGGACAGCCGGCGGAGATTGATACGCATAACGGGGTCATCAATGGCAAGGTGATGCGAATCGATCCGGCGGTATTGAACGGAACTGTGACGGTTGACGTAGAACTGGCTGGAGCCCTGCCGCAGGGTGCTCGACCGGACTTAAGTGTTGATGGAACGATCGATCTGGATCGGATGACGGATGTGCTGTATGTGGGCCGGCCGGCGTTCGGGAATGAGAACAGCACGATCAGTCTGTTCAAGGATGGGCCGGACGGTAAGACCGCAGTGAGAGTTCCGGTGAAGGTCGGACGGGCTTCGGTAAATAGTATCCAGGTGCTGGAAGGATTGCAGGAAGGCGATACGGTGATTCTGTCGGACATGAGCCGGTGGGATAACACGGATCGGATTCGCTTGAATTAGACAGAGCCCAGGCGACGGCCGGGATAAAGGAGAGCAGGGATGGCGACGGATACGATGATTCAGATTGAAGACTTGAAGAAGATTTTTTATACGGACGAGATTGAGACGCATGCGCTGTCGGGCGTTCACTTGAACATCAACCGCGGAGAGTATGTGGCGATGTCCGGGCCGTCGGGGTGTGGGAAGTCCACGCTGCTGTCGATCATCGGATTGCTGGATACGCCAACGGGTGGACGGTACACGTTGAACGGCAAGGAGGTCGCGAATCTGAACTTCGCGGATCGTTCACGGATCCGAAATCAGGAGATTGGGTTCATTTTTCAGAGCTTTAATCTGATCGGCGATTTGACCGTCGCTGAGAATGTTGAGTTGCCGTTGACCTATCGCGCGGGAATGCCGGCGACAGAGCGGAAGAAGAGAGTGCAGGAGTCGCTGGAGCGGGTGAACATGGCGCACCGGATGCGACATTATCCGGCGCAGCTCTCGGGCGGTCAGCAGCAGAGGGTTGCGGTGGCGAGAGCTCTTGCAGGTTCGCCGTCGATTCTGCTGGCCGATGAGCCGACGGGAAATCTCGACTCGAAGAATGGCGAGGCTGTGATGAAGCTGCTGCAGGAACTGCATGCGGAGGGCGCGACGATCTGCATGGTGACGCACGATCCGCGGTTCGCGGCACATGCGGAGCGACAGGTGCATCTGTTCGATGGCAAGGTAGTGGCGGAGGGTGAGCTAAATCGGCTGTTAGCGGAGGTAGAGGGATGATGGTGCTGATCGAGGACATGCGGCTGTTTCTCAAGCAGATGTGCGGAGCGATTGGGATGTCGGGAACGGCGGCGAATGTGGTGCCAGTGGTTTTGCTTGGCATCGCATTGAACGTCGTTGCGCTGGGACTGGTGGCGAGCGTGCGGTCGGAAAAGCGACCGGTGTGCCAAAGGATAACGCTCCGGACAGCGGCGCAGACGGAGTGGAAGATAGTACGGACTGTTGTTTCAACGATGAAGACGATCGGCCGGGGGCAGGGAAGATTATGTGCCGCCCTTGACCGGGTTGAGGGCTTCTAGAGAGCGGTCAAAGCGGCGAGGCGGATCGAGTGAGTCAGGCGCTGCGGCTGTGAGTGGCGAATGCCCTATGTCAATGAAACGGTCCACAGCTTCGAAGAGGGCACAGGTTGGCTTCTAGTGGCCAAGACGCGGCGTAACAGCGAAGCGCTGATTGTGAAGTTGCCGATTTGGCGTGACGCAGAGAATGGAATGGAACAAGTGATCAACGGGTTGATACAGGATGTGAAGTATGCGCTGCGACAGTTGCGGAAGGCGCCGGGATTTACCCTGACGGCGGTTCTGACGCTTGCGCTTGGCATTGGCGCGAACGCGGCGATCTTCACGCTGGTGCACGCGGTGCTGCTCAAGAACCTCCCTGTGAGCGATCCGAAGACGCTGGTACGTCTGGGCGATAAAGATGATTGCTGCGTGATGGGGGACGGCCCGAGGATGAGGGCTACTCCCTGTTTTCTTATGATTTGTATAAGCATCTGCGTGACAGCACACCTGAGTTTGAGCAGCTGGCGGCGATGCAGGCGGGTGTAGGCCAAGGTGCTCTGACAGCGCGGCGGGGATCGAGCAACAGTTTGTCGAAGGCCTCATCCGGGGAGTTTGTCTCGGGGAACTACTTTCAAACTTTCGGTTTGCAGTCTTTTGCAGGACGACTTCTGGTTCCGTCTGACGACGTGGCGGGAGCGCCGATGGCTGCGGTGTTGAGCTACAGGGCGTGGCAGCGCGACTACGCTATGGATCCTTCTATAGTGGGCAGCACGTTCCAATTGAATACACATCCGGTGACGGTAGTGGGAATCGCGCCGCCTTCGTTTTATGGAGATCGGATGACCGATACGCCGCCGGATTTCTTTCTTCCTGTGACGATGGAGCCGATTCTCGATCCGGGCGGGTTGCTGAATCGTCCGGAGTCGAACTGGCTTTATGTGCTTGGCCGCGTGAAGCCTGGCACGCAGATTGGTCCGCTTCAAGAGAAGATGAGCGGGCTATTGCGTGACTGGCTGGTCCCGCTGAAGTCGTATCAGAGCGAAGACGGAAAGAAGGCGCTTCCGAAGACACACATGGTCTTGACACCGGGCGGTGTTGGGATCGCAAATATGCAGACCGAGTACAAAAGCGGCCTGATGCTGCTGATGGGGATCTCCGCGTTGGTGCTGCTGATCGCTTGCGCGAATATTGCAAACCTGGTTTTGGTGCGCGGCATGGCGCGACGGGCCGAGACCTCGATTCGAATGGCTCTTGGTGCGGCGCGGAAGAGAATTATTCGCCAGATGTTGACTGAGAGTGTGGTGCTGGCGTGCCTTGGAGGTATCGCTGGACTTGCGGTAGCGTACGCAGGAACGCGGATGCTGCTTACGCTCGCGTTTCCTAATTCTCCGGGCCTGCCAATTCATGCAAGTCCTTCGCCACTGGTGCTGGAATTTGCGTTTGGCTTGTCGCTGTTAACAGGGCTGATCTTCGGAATCGCTCCGGCCTGGATCACCTCCCACTCGGAGCCTGCGGAATCTCTTCGTGGCGCGAATAGATCGACTCGGGACAGCGCTTCATTGCTGCAGCGATCGTTGGCAGTGACGCAGGCCGCGCTTTCGCTGGTGCTGTTAGTGGGAGCCGGTCTACTAACCAGAAGTTTGAATAAGCTGGAGCATCAGAACTTTGGATTACAAACTGAGAATCGCGTTGTGATCCATATCAGTCCCGACAATGCGGGTTATAAGCCGGAGCAATTACAGGCTCTCTATGGAGATATGCTGGAACGCTTTCGGGCATTGCCGGGAGTCGAACGAGTGGGTTTGTCGCTTTACACTCCGCTCGAAGGTGACAATTGGGGCGAGGGGGTTACGATTCAGGGGCATCCTGAACCCGGGCCAAAAGACCATATCGGTGCGTCGTGGGATCGAGTGACTCCGGATTTTTTTGAGGTGATCGGGCAACAGGTTCTGCGTGGCCGCGGAATTACCGATCAGGATACGAGTACTTCGCCGATAGTGGCCGTTGTGAATCAGACTTTCGTAAAGAAGTTCTTCATGAAGGGAGAAGATCCTATTGGAGCTCATTTCGGGTTGGATGGCGTGAAGAGCGCGGGCGAGATCGAGATTGTCGGGGTGGTGTCGGATGTGAAGTATATGAATCCGCGTGAGGCTGTTCGGCCGATGTATTTCCGGCCGTTTCTCCAGCAAGCTCCACTATCGGACAACGTAGATGTGCGATCGCTCTTCGCGGGAGCGATCATGCTGCAGATGCGAGGGCCATCGGAGGGTTTGGAAGCGCAGGTGCGCCGGACACTTGCGAATATCAATCCGAACCTGACCGTGATCAACTTCAACACCTTCGACGGTCAGATTGAGGGCCAGTTCAGCCAGGAGAAGTTGATTGCGCGGCTAACGTTGATGTTTGGCGTGTTGGCGCTGGTGCTGGCTTCGGTTGGTTTATATGGTGTGACGGCTTACACCGTAGCTCGACGAACACCGGAGATTGGTATACGGATGGCGCTCGGTGCCGGACGCGGCAGTGTGGTGAATATGGTGTTGCACGAGGCCATGCTGCAGGCTGGGATTGGGCTTGCGATCGGGTTGCCAGTTGCGTTGTTGTGCGTGCGGTTTTTGAAGACTCAACTGTATGGAACTGGGGGGCAGGATCCTGTTGTTCTTGCTGGAGCAGTTTTGGTTCTGATCGTTTCTGCGTGTGTTGCCGGGTTGATTCCGGCGCGGCGTGCGGCTTCGACTGATCCAGTCAAGGCGTTGAGGACTGAGTAACGCAGGCGAGCGTAAGGGTCGGCGCAGCGGCTATCGCGATCGAGTCGATGGAAGATTTTGAAGATGGAGCAGAGATGATTGAGTTGAAACAGCTGGAGCGGAGTTATAAGACGGGTCACACGGAGACATGGGTGCTGCGACGAATCAATCTCACCATCCGTCAAGGTGAATTTGTAACCGTAATGGGTCCGTCTGGAGCGGGGAAGTCTTCTCTGTTGAATGTGCTGGCGATGCTGGACGATCAATGGAGGGGAGAGTTTTACTTCGCCGGCGATGCCGTCCATGCGATGAATCGCAAACAGAGGGCTGAACTGGCGCGGCGAAGGATTGGAATGGTGTTTCAGAGCTATCACCTCCTTGACGATCTGACGGTGGCGGAGAATATCGATCTTCCGTTGTCGTACAAAGACATTCCGAAGCCGGAGCGGCAGGCATTGGTTGCGGATACGCTGGATCGATTCAATATCGTCGGCAAGAAGGATCTGTTCCCGAACCAGCTCTCTGGGGGGCAACAGCAGTTAGTTGGAATAGCACGGGCTGTCATCCACAAACCGGATCTTTTACTGGCCGATGAGCCGACCGGGAACCTGCACTCGGAGCAGGCGAAGGAGATTATGCAGTTGTTTCGCAGGTTGAATGAAGAGGGTACAACGGTGGTCCAGGTGACGCATTCGGAGACGAACGCAGAGTACGGCACGCGGACGATTGAACTGCGGGACGGATGGCTTTCCCGGGATACGGCGGGTCTTGTAGCGACTGAAGGAGCGGGGGTGCGGGCGTGAGAGGGAGTTCTTCGCTGCTTCGCTGTTTTGGAGTGATGGTGTTATTGGAGATGCCTTTGTTAGCGCAAGTGCAGCAGGCTACTGTGACCCAGACAACACCTGCAGCGGCGTCGCCTGCGTTGCGTCTGGATATTCCGCATTCCGGCAATCCGCTCGACACGTATCGCGCTTCGCTGGTGCCGCGACCGAATCTGGCGAACTCACCACGAATTGACGCTCTGGTGAAAGACGGAGTTCTGGAACTTAGTTTGAAGGACGCAATCTCTCTGGCGTTAGAGAACAATCTCGACATTGCGATTGCCCGATACAACATTCCGATCGCTGCTGCGGACGTTCTGCGGACGCAGGCAGGTGGTTCGTTTCGCGGAGTCAACACCGGTGTGGTGCAGAATACGCCGGGGGTGGTGTAGGCGGCTTTGGTTCAGGATCGAGTGGGGCTGGTGCTGGTGGCACATCGGGTGGTGCGGGTGGTGCCGGCTCCGGAGCGTCGGGCCTCGTTTCATCGACTCTTGGTACGGGGACGATCGTTTCCTCGTACGATCCTGCAATTACGGGGACGTTCAGTATCGAGCACTATGCGCAGCCGTTGTCGAATACGATCGTCTATGGAGTTCCGCAGTTGCAGCAGAATACGACGACGGGAGACATTGGTTATGCGCAGGCGTTTCCGACAGGAACTTCGATTTCGGCGGTCTTCGATAACAATCGCGGAACCACAAACAGTCCTGAGAGCTTTCTCGTCCCGACGCTGAACTCGTACTATCACTTCGCAATACAGCAACAGCTGCTGGCAGGGTTCGGTCTTGGGCCAAACCTGCGGTTTCTGAGAATCGCCAAAAACAATCAGCGAATATCGGATGAAGCATTCAAGCTGCAAGTAGTGACGACAGTGACCCAGATTGCAAATATGTATTGGGATCTGGTGGCCGCCTATGAGGATGAAGGTGTCAAGAGTCGATCGCTCGAGTTTGCCCGTCAGGCACTGGAGAGTGGGCGCAAGCAGCTTGCGCTTCAAGCGATTCCTGCAATGGATGTGATGAAAGACGAAGCCGAAGAGGCGAGCCGCGAACAGGATCTGACGATTGCGAAGACGACGTTGCAGTTTCAAGAACTGCTGATCAAGAATGCGCTGACGAAAAATCTGGATGATCCGATTCTGGAGGCGATGCCTGTGCGGCCGACCGATCAAAGCACAATGGCGGACGCGACGCCGCAAGGTCCGACCGAAGATATGACGGTGCGTGCACTGAAGGACCGGCTGGAGTTAGGCGAGTCGGATATTGACCTTGAAAATAGACGCCTGAGCCGGGATGCGGCTCGTAATGCCTTGCTGCCTACGGTTGCGTTGACTGCATACTACGGAGGCTCAGGTCTGGCGGGACTGCAGAATCCCGAGTCGCACACGATCTCGACTAAGCCAACGGATTTTGGCGGAGCATTGAAGACGGCGTTCAACAATAGCGCTCCTGATTACTATGTTGGGCTGACGGTGAATGTGCCACTGCGAAATCGAGTGGCGAAGTCGGACCAGTATCGCGCGGAGTTGGAGACGAGGCAGTCGGAGCTGCGGATGGAGCAGTTGAAGAAGCAGATTCGCATCGAGGTTCGGAACGCTCAATATGCTCTGGAGCAGAGTGAGGCGCGTGTGGTTTCGGCACGCAAAGGACGGGACCTGGCACAGAAGACCTTCGACATCACTGCGAAGGAGCAGGAGCTGGGTGCGGGGTCGAACTATCAGACTCTGACCGCGCGGCGGGATCTTGCGGCAGCAGAGTCTACGCTGGTTGCTGCGATGACGGCGTATCAAAAGGCTAAGATTGAAGTGGATCGCGCGGTCGGATCTACGCTGGAAGCAAACGAGATTTCGATAGAATCGGCGAAGACGGGTATGGCCCCGAGTGGGCAGTAACGCGCAGGAGCAGGTGATCATGCTGGCGGAGCGGATTGATAAGAAGGAGTCGGGTGCGGAGAATGCCGAGGCGTCGTGCAGGCTGCTGATTGCAGATGACCAGCCACATATTTTGGAGGCGCTGCGACTGCTGCTGAAGCCGGAAGGCTACCAGCTGGAGATGGTGCGAACGCCGGCGCTGGTGCTGGAGGCTTTGGCACATGAGAGCTTCGATGGCGTGCTGATCGATCTGAACTACACGCGGGATACTACCTCCGGCCAGGAGGGACTGGATCTTGTGACTCGGGTCAAGGAGATCGAGGCACAGCTGCCGGTGGTGGTGATGACGGCGTGGGGCAACATCGATCTTGCGGTGGAGGCGATGCGACGGGGTGCAGGAGATTTTATTCAGAAGCCGTGGGAGAACGCGCGTCTGCTGAGTATTCTGCGGACGCAGATGGAGCTGCACCGCAGTCAGAAAAAATGCGATGGCTGGAGGCGGAGAATCGGATCCTGCGGGCCACAGGCGCTCCGGATTTCATTGCTGCTGCGGCTTCGATGCGGCCTGTGCTGGAGACGATGGCGCGGGTGGGTCCGTCGGACGCGAACGTGTTGATTACGGGCGAGCATGGCACGGGCAAGGAGATTGTGGCGCAGACGCTGCATCGCTTGTCTTCGCGCGCGGAGCGAACACTGGTGGCCGTGAATACGGGCGCTTTGCCTGAAGGGACCTTCGAGAGCGAGTTGTTTGGTCATGTAAAGGGAGCTTTCACCGATGCTCGCTCTGACCGCATTGGGCGATTCGAACTGGCGAGTGGCGGGACACTTTTTCTCGATGAAATTGCGAATATTCCGGTGCGGCAGCAGGCAAAGTTGCTGCGCGTGTTGGAGACGGGCGAGCTGGAGCGCGTTGGATCTTCGAAGACGCAGAAGGTGGATGTGCGTATGCTCTCGGCGACGAATGCGGATTTGCGGGCGGAGTGCGCGGCGGGTCGCTTTCGAGAAGACCTGCTGTTTCGGCTGAATACGGTTGAGATTAGTCTGCCACCGCTGCGGGAACGGCGTGAGGACATTCCGGCGCTGGCGGGGCACTTTATGGCGCGATACGCTGCACGGTATCGCAGGCCGATTCAGGGATTGGAGCCGGCCGCGCTTCAGATGATGTTGCAGTATGGCTGGCCGGGAAACGTGCGTGAACTGGATCACACTATCGAACGCGCAGTCCTGATGGCTCGGGGAGCGCTAATTGAACCTGCGGACCTGGGGTTGAATACGCAGCAGAGGGGTTCGGCGCAGAGCATGGACGAGATGAGCCTTGAGGCGGTGGAGGCAATTCTGATTCGCAAGGCGCTGGCCCGTGTAGGTGGTAATGTGAGCCATGCGGCCGATGCGCTTGGATTGAGCAGAGGAGCGCTTTATCGCCGCATCGAAAAATATGGTCTCTGAAGATCCAGACGGGGAGCTATCCAGCAACAGCCGGCCGCGGACCCGTATGCCGCTGGGGAGATCGGCGCGGCGGCTCAGTTTCGAAAAAGGCTGCGCCTTTGGCTTTGCCTTCCCGGGCTGCCGATGCTGGTGATGTGCTGGCTCCTGTTACGGCGTCATTCGGTTGACGCTCTTCTGCAGAGTATTGTTCTGCTGGGTCTTGGGTTGGGATGGATCTTCGCGGTGTCGGTTGTGATGGAGCAGATCATTCGGCCGCTGCAGACGCTGGCGAACGTCGTGGCTGCTTTGCGGGAGGATGATTTTTCTTTCAGGGCCCGAGGAGGCCGGAGAAATGACGCCATGGGCGATCTTGCCCTTGAGATCAATCGACTCGCGGGAATGCTCCAGGCACAACGTGCAAGCGCGATAGAAGCAATGGCGCTGGTTGAACGGGTCATGGGGTCGATGCAGTCTCCGGTGCTGGCGTTTGATCCTGAAGGTCGATTGAAGTTGCTCAACGCGGCGGGGGAGCGGGCGTTTGGGTTGCAAGTTCAGACGGCGCTCGGTCACTCGGCTGGAGGGTTGAAGCTCGACCAGCTGCTTGATGTAGCGGATGAGGAAGTCATGTCGCTGGGTAGCGGGCAGCAGTCGGTACGGTGGGTGGTGAAGAGAACCGGCTTCCGACTTCGGGGCGTTCCGCATACGCTGTTTGTGCTGTCGGATGTGAGTGCCGCTTTGAGGGAGGAGGAGCGGCTTGCGTGGGAGAGATTGATCCGCGTGCTGGGACACGAGATTAATAACTCTCTGACGCCTATCAAATCGATCGCGGGGAGTCTGCGTGGTCGACTTGCAGGTATGGGCAATGCATCCGGTGAGATTGCTGACTTTGAAAGAGGCCTCGAGGTTATCGAGAATCGCTCAGAATCGCTGAACCGGTTTTTGCAGGCATACCGGCAGCTGATGGGCCTGCCGGCACCGCGACTTGCGTCAGTATCGGTCGAGACTTTGGCGCAACGGGTCGCACTGCTGGAGAGACGGGTCGCCGTGACTGTAGAAGGAGCTTCGGATATCGTTGTGCAGGTGGATGCTGACCATATTGAACAGGCACTGATTAATCTGGTGCGCAATGCAGCCGACGCTGCGCTTAGTCCGGACGATGTCGGTAAAGGTGATCCCCATGTGGAGATTGTTTGGAGGACCGCCGGTTCAGAGGTCGTTATCGGGGTTCTGGACAACGGTCCCGGCTTGACCAACGCGAGCAATCTGTTTGTTCCGTTCTATACGACCAAGCCGGGTGGGACGGGGATTGGTTTGGTTCTCGCGCAGCAGATTGCGCAGGCACATCGAGGATCGGTGCAACTGGCTAATCGTGCGGATGGTCATACTGGGTGTCGAGCTGAACTTCGATTGCCGTTTGCCGGATGACTCCGCGTGACGGTCAGTTCTCGATCTTCCGAAGGCGTCGAATTGGTGTGATTCCTGCTTTTGTTGGCCTGTATTGTTCTTTTAACGATGGTGGAAGAAAGAAGGTATTTTAAACGCTCGTTCGCCGTGCAAAATAGCACAGGATCAAAACGAGGTGAACGATGGCTTGTAAGGTGGAAGAGCTGAGACAGATTCCTCTGTTTGCACTGCTCGACGATGAAGAGATAGCCGTGCTGGCAGCACAGGTTGAGATCAAAAAGTTCGCTGCACGCCAACGCATCTATAAGCTGGGCGAACCTGGAAGACATGCCTATGTGATGGTTTCGGGTGCGGTGCGGGTGACGACAGTGGACCAGGATCATCAGGAGGTGCTGGTGGATGAACCGCACGATGGTGAGTTTTTTGGCTTCGCCTCGATGCTGGATGATACACCCCACCAAACCACGGCACTGGCGATGGAAGAGACGACCTGTGTTGAAGTGAGCCGTGACGATATCGCGGCTCTGCTGCAGCAGAAGCCAATGGCAGGGATGGACATGTTGACCGTAGTGAGCCGTCAATTTCACGCGTCACAAGAGCTGGTGCGGCTTCGAGCTAGTCGCAACTCGAATGACGTCATCGAAGAGGAGATGAGCTTTGGCGACCGCGTCGCCGACACGGTCGCACGATTCGGTGGCTCCTGGACCTTCATCATCTTATTCGGATCTGTGCTTGTGGTTTATGCCTCGGCGAATATTGCCCTGAGGGGAGAGCATGGGACCCTTATCCGTTTATTCTGCTCAATTTGTTTCTGTCGATGCTGGCCGCCATCCAGGCTCCCGTGATTATGATGAGTCAAAATCGCCAGGACACGAAAGATCGGGTGCGTGGAGAGTTGGACTACGATGTGAATCTTCGTGCTGAATCCGAGATTCAAAGCCTATCGAGCAAACTGAATCTGCTGTCGGAAAAGATCGGCGATGTTGATGATCTTTTGCGGGAGCATTTAAAGCTGAAGGAACAGTCGCCTGGAAGGTGATTTACGGTGAGGAAGAAGAGGACAGTCTTGCGAGGCGTGCTCGGTTCCTCCCGTCCTGGGGTGAAAGAGCCTGATCGTCGGATTGTAGCCAGGCTCGGAACAGCGTAGGAAGCGGCGTGGAGCACCGGCGGACGTCAAGCCTGGAGGTCACGTTAGACGCAGTCGAAGCCTTTTGGCCAGGCCTCCTGACGGTACATACGACTTCTTTACGGCCTTTCTACACCTTATTTATGTATCGGCTGCTTGAATAAAGAAGACGGTAGAAGCGTGAAGTTTTTGTCATGCACCGCGGACCCGAAGGCTAAGTGGTCGATCGAGAGTCTGGTGAAGGATTCGTATGTAGGCCTTCGGGTCGGAGGCAGGATTATGTGGGATTTAGGATGCGTCGGTGCCAGTGTGTTGTTTTTTCTAATTGCGATTGGCTACGCGACAGGATGTGAGCGGTTGGGGATGAAGGAGAAGCAAGGATGATCGAGACATTGCTGCTTGGCCTGGTAACCGTCCTGTTACTGATCTATCTGGTTTATGCGCTGCTGCGCCCGAAAAGTTTTAAGAGGAAGTAGTTATCATGACCGCGAACGGCTGGTTTCAGGTTTTTTCTTTTTTGCGTTGATATTGGTTTGTGCAAAACCGCTGGGTGTGTATATGGCTCGAGTCTTCGAGCGTGAACGCACCTGGGCAGATGTTATTTTTCGTCCGCTTGAGCGATTGGTCTATCGGCTGACTGGCGTCGATGAGACGCATGAGATGGCTTGGACAGAGTATGCGGTCGTCATGCTGCTGTTCAGTCTGGTCACTATGCTCGTAACGTATGCGGTAGAGCGCCTGCAGCAGTTTTTGCCACTTAATCCTCAGCATCTCGCGGCCGTGGCTCCTGATCTTGCGTTGAACACGGCGGCGTCATTTACGACGAACACCAACTGGCAGTCCTACGTGCCTGAGACGACGATGAGCTATCTAACTCAGATGCTCACCCTTGCTTACCATAACTTTTTTCGGCGGCTGTCGGAATGGCGTTGGCGGTTGCGCTGATCCGCGGCATTTCACGGCGAGAGTCGAAGACGCTGGGAAATTTTTGGGTTGATGCAACGCGCGCTTCATTGTGGGTGCTGCTTCCGGGTTGTCTGATCTATGCGCTTCTGTTGGTCTCGCAAGGCGTGGTGCAAAACTTTCGCCCCTACGATCAGGCAAAGCTGGTGCAGGTGCAGACAGCAACTGTGGCAGGCTCTGATGGCAAGGCGACGACACAGACTCTGACGACGCAGAGCATCGCGCAGGGTCCGGTTGCTTCTCAAGAGGCGATCAAGATGCTTGGGACAAATGGTGGCGGTTTTTTCAATACGAACAGCGCACACCCGTTCGAGAACCCAACGCCTCTTTCTAATTTGATGCAGATGTTCTCGATCTTCCTGATACCCGCTGGGCTGACGGTCACGCTGGGGCGTATGACGCGAGCGCCGAAGCATGGCTGGGCGGTCTTTGCTGCGATGGCGTCGCTCTTTCTTGTCGGTGTATTTGTGGCGTACTACGCGGAGGCACAGGCGAACCCACTCCTTCACTCGGTGGATCAGCATGTTTCCGTAACGCAGGCCGGCGGCAATATGGAAGGCAAGGAAGTACGGTTCGGCATCGCCAATTCAGCCTTGTTTGCGACAGTGACAACGGATGCGAGCTGTGGCGCAGTAAACGCCATGCACGATTCCTTCATGCCGCTGGGTGGTTTGGTCCCGATGGTCAACATCATGCTGGGCGAGGTGATCTTCGGCGGGGTTGGAGCGGGACTCTACGGGATGTTGATCTTCGTTGTGCTGGCGGTATTTATCGCCGGATTGATGGTTGGGCGAACGCCTGAGTATCTGGGCAAGAAGATCGAATCGTACGACGTGAAGATGGCCATGCTGTACGTGCTGATTTTTCCCCTGTCGATTTTAGGATTTTCGGCGGTGGCTCTGATGATGCCGCAACTTGGCCTCTCGTCTCTGGCGAACACGGGGCCGCATGGTTTATCGGAGATACTCTACGCCTACACGTCAGCGACAGGAAATAACGGCTCCGCCTTCGGGGGGCTCAATGCGAATACGCATTGGTACAACTTGTCGCTGGCCGCGGCGATGTTGATCGGCCGTTTCCTGATGATCGTTCCAATGCTGGCTATCGCCGGTAGTCTGGCGAAGAAGAAGCTGGTTCCTCCATCTCCCGGCACGTTTCCCGTGCATACGCCGCTATTCACGGTGCTTTTGGTAGGCGTTGTTCTTATCGTGGGTGCGCTTACTTTCTTTCCCGCTATCTCGCTCGGTCCTATTCTTGAGCACTTAATGATGCACGCTGGCAAGAGTTTCTAGTCCAGAGAAAACAGATAACCATGGCAAATACTCGCAAACGCTCCTTATGGGACAGCAAAATCGTACGCCGCGCGCTGGTCGACGCGTTAGTCAAGCTGAGCCCGCGCACGATGATGAAGAATCCGGTTATGTTCGTTGTTGAGATCGGCAGCGTGATCACCACTATCTATCTGCTTCGTGATAGTTTGTCGCATCGCGGCTCGTTTCAATTTGATCTGCAGATTACGTTGTGGCTCTGGTTCACCGTACTATTCGCAAACTTTGCTGAAGCGATGGCGGAAGGCCGCGGCAAGGCGCAGGCGGATGCGTTACGGCGTGCGAAGTCGGAGACGACTGCAGTGCGGCTTCGCATGGACGGGAGCACCGAAGAGGTTCCCAGCTCGGATCTACGGGCGGGGGATCATGTCATCGTAATTGCCGGTAATATGATTCCCGGCGATGGCGAAGTGATTGAGGGCGTTGCCTCGGTGGACGAGTCAGCGATCACGGGTGAGTCTGCGCCGGTGATTCGCGAAGCTGGTGGAGATCGGTCCGCGGTTACTGGTGGAACACGCTGTTTGTCTGACCAGATCAAGGTGAAGATCACGTCGAATCCCGGCGAGACGTTTCTGGATCGCATGATTGCGTTGGTTGAAGGCGCGGAGCGGCAGAAGACTCCGAATGAGATCGCTCTGAATATCCTGCTTGCAGGCTTGACGATCATCTTTCTGCTCGCCGTAGTGACGCTGCAGCCGATCGCGATCTATTCGACTGCGCCGCAGACGGTGTTTGTGCTGATCTCGTTGCTGGTGTGTCTTATCCCTACGACGATTGGTGGACTACTGTCGGCAATTGGGATTGCTGGGATGGACCGATTGGTGCAGCACAATGTGCTGGCGATGTCGGGCCGCGCGGTGGAAGCGGCGGGTGACGTGAATACGCTTCTGCTTGATAAGACGGGAACGATTACACTCGGCAATCGTCAGGCTGCGGAGTTTATTCCTGCGCCTGGAGTGAGCAAGGATCAGCTTGCGGATGCGGCGCAGCTGTCGTCGCTGCCGGATGAGACGCCGGAGGGGCGCAGCATTGTGGTGTTGGCCAAGGAGTTGTACGGTCTTCGTGGGCGCGAGTTGAGCCAGTTGCAGGCGGAGTTTGTGCCGTTCAGTGCAGTGACGAGAATGTCGGGCGTGAACTTTGACGGACGGATTATTCGGAAGGGTTCGACCGACGCGATTGCCGCATTTTTGAAGGAGAATGGCGGGAGTTTGCCGAACGAGGTGCGTGCGGCGGTCGAGACGGTTGCTCGCAGCGGGGGACGCCATTGGTGGTGGCTGAGAATCGTCAGGCGCTTGGTGTGATCCATCTAAAGGACATTGTGAAGGGTGGGATGAAGGAGCGGTTCGCGCAGCTCCGGTCGATGGGGATTCGGACGATCATGATTACGGGCGATAATCCGCTGACTGCGGCGGCGATTGCGCGTGAGGCCGGTGTCGACGACTTTCTGGCGGAGGCGAAGCCCAAGGACAAGATGGACCTGATTCGTCGCGAACAGGCCGAAGGCAAGCTGGTCGCGATGACGGGCGATGGAACCAATGACGCTCCTGCGCTTGCGCAGGCTGATGTGGGCGTTGCGATGAACACGGGCACGCAGGCTGCGAAGGAGGCGGGGAATATGGTCGACCTCGACTCAAACCCGACGAAGCTGATCGAGATCGTGGAGATCGGAAAGCAGTTGCTGATGACTCGTGGTGCACTGACAACGTTCTCGATCGCGAATGACGTTGCGAAGTACTTTGCGATTATTCCGGCGATGTTTGCTGCGACGTTTCCGGTGTTGAATGCGCTGAATATTATGCATCTGAAGACGCCGCAGTCGGCGATTCTCTCCGCGGTGATCTTCAATGCGTTGATCATTGTTGGGCTGATTCCGCTGGCGCTTCGAGGTGTTGGTTACAAGGCCATGTCGGCGGAGGCGTTGTTGCAGCGCAACCTGTTTATCTACGGATTCGGCGGACTTGTGGCTCCTTTTCTTGGAATCAAGCTCATCGACATCATCATCACCGCCATCCATCTGGCCTAAGGAACTTTATGCGTCGCAATCTGATCACCGCAGTGCTTTATACCGTTGTTACGACTGTTTTGTTTGGCTTGGTCTATCCGTTTGTTGTGACGGGGCTGGCGCAGGTGCTGTTTCGTGACAAGGCTAATGGGCAGCTTATCTATAAGGATGGAACGCTGGTTGGCTCGCGTATTATCGGCCAATCGTTTACGGCCCCGCAGTACTTTCATTCGCGTCCTTCGATGGCGGGAAATGGGTATGATGCCGCGAACTCAAGCGGGTCGAATCTCGGACCGACGAACAAGAAACTGGCTGATCGGGTGGCGGGAGACGTGGCGGCGTTGCAGATCGATCATCCTGGCGTCGATGTGCCGATTGACCTTGTCACTGCTTCGGGGTCGGGGCTGGATCCTCACATTACGCCGGCAGCAGCTGAGTTTCAGGTGGCTCGCATCGCGCGTGAGCGGCACTTGAGCGAGGATGCTGTACGGCGGCTGGTGGCGCAGCATACAGAGGGGCGGCAACTTGGGTTCCTCGGGGAGCCGCGGGTGAATGTGTTGCTGCTGAATATGGATCTGGACCAGTTGACACCTGTCAGATAGCGTCTCCTCCTTTGTCGTCCGAGATGTCGTTCGGAGTCGGGGGTCCCCCTGGGGGGTTGGTATGGCTAAGCCATTCATTGTCATAAACATACGATTTTCACCGATTGCAAAATATTGATTCCAGACGGGTTAGACTCAAATATGTCGTTCCAAAGGAGTTATCGGATTTCAATGAAGAAAGCCCCGGCGCTGGCCGGGGCTTTCTTGTCTTGTCTATTCAGTATAACGGTTTGACCATAACTCATACGCCACGCGAATGTGTGCGACTGGCGCGGGTTTTAGCGAGTATGGGGCTTGACAAGGTTTTGCGTGACCGTCTGTCGGCCTAACGCCTGCTGAGATTCGAATGGGTTCGCTGCTCCTTCGGGTTTGCTCGATCCGATTCTCGGGCGAGGCGGTTGGATGTTTGTAGGTACGGACGCGAACTGATGATGATGGTTTTGTCCACCCGAAGTATGGCGAACGACGATGCAATGGAGTGAGGTTCTCCTCGCAGCGATGATCCTGCACCGTGTTGCCTGATGGGGCGCGAGCTGAAGGGTTCCTTCAAGGTGATGGTCGGCGGGAGTGCATAATGTTGCCTTGGGACTCGAACGTTCTTAGAGTCAGACTCTCGTTTCTGAAGGCTGAAAGAAAAAGACATGAATAAATCTCGATTTGGACAATTGGCCATGACTTTGGGCCTTTCTTGTTGTGGGCTGAGTATGCCTTGTTTACTGGCGCAGAGCCCCAAGAGTCAAAGGGCTGATGTGATCTTGCTTGACCATGTGACGAATGCCAAGTCGTTACCGAACGGCGTGGAACTGAAAGACGGCAACGCAAACATCCAGATCACCGCGCTGCGGGACGATGTTCTGCGGATCCGAGTTTCGAAGACGGAGAAGATGCCGGAGGATGCGTCGTGGGCTGTGCTTCCGGGCTCACGAACAAGCTCCGTTGCTACCGCCTATCGCGCGGAGGGAGGCAACGCGGGATTCAGCACTAAGGCACTCCAGGTGTCGGTTGATCGCGCAACTCTTGGTGTAACGATCAGCGACCGGAGCGGCGGGGTTCTGTTGCAGGATGCGCGGCCGGTTGAGTTTCACGGCGATCACTTCCGCGTCTATAAGAGGATGCCGGCCGAGGAGCACTACTTTGGCCTGGGAGATAAGACGGGGCCGCTTGATCGCAGAGGCGGTGCGTACGAGATGTGGAATACGGATCAATACCGGTTTCAGGAGAGCAGCGATCCGCTGTACAAAGCGATTCCGTTTTTTCTTGCGGACAACGCTGGAAGATCGTACGGGTTGTTTCTCGACAATACGTGGCGGACGAGTTTTGATTTTGGGAAAGAAGATTCGGAGGCTTACTCGTTCGGGGCCGATGGCGGACCGATTGACTACTACTTTATCTATGGTCCGAAGCCGAAGCAGGTGGTGGAGGGGTATGCCTGGTTGACTGGCCTTACGCCGCTGCCTCCACGGTGGTCGCTTGGCTTTCAGCAGTCGCGTTACTCCTACATGACGGAGGCGCGGGCGCGCGAGGTGGCAGACCGTATGCGCGCCGATCGGATTCCCTGCGATGCGCTCTATCTCGATATCGACTTTCAGGATCGGAATGCACCGTTCACGGTGAATCAGCAGGCGTTTCCGAAGTTTCCCCAGTTTATTCAGGAGTTGAAGGAGAAGCACTTCAACCTGGTACTGATTACGGATCTTCATATTGCGGATCGCGCGAATCAGGGGTACGCGCCTTTTGATACGGGCGCTGCGGGCGATCACTTTGTAAAGAATCCGGATGGGTCGGTGTTTGTGGGTAAGGTGTGGCCTGGACCGTCGGTGTTTCCTGATTTCACCAGGAAGGAGTCGCGGGCGTGGTGGGGGACTCTCTACAAAGAGTTCTATCAAGACGGGGCTGCGGGTTTCTGGAACGACATGAATGAGCCTTCCGTCTTCGAGACGCCATCGAAGACGATGCCGCTTGACGTTGTGCATCGGATCGATGAACCGGGTTTTGTGCCGAGGTCGGCGCTTCATGCGGAGATTCACAATGTGTACGGTATGGAGAACTCGCGTGCGACCTACGAAGGACTGCTCGCGCTGAAGCCGAACCAGAGGCCGTTTGTGCTGACTCGGGCTACCTATGCTGGTGGTCAGCGGTATGCGTCGACGTGGACGGGAGACAACTCGAGCAGCTGGAATCACCTTCGCATGAGTACGCCTATGCTTCTGAACCTTGGTTTGAGTGGGTTTTCGATGGCGGGTGACGATATTGGGGGCTATGCAGGTTCGTCAACGCGGGATCTGCTGACGAAGTGGATTGAGGTTGGTGAGTTCAATCCCATCTATCGCGACCATACCGAGAAGTTCACGGCAGACCAGGAGCCATGGGTGGGTGGGCCTGAGGTAGAGGCGGTTCGTCGCAAGTACATCGAGGATCGTTATCGCTTGCTGCCTTATCTCTATACGCTGGCTGAGGAGAACTCTCGCACGGGTGTTCCGATGATGCGGCCGTTGTTTCTCGAATTTCCTGACGCGACCGAAGATAAGCATCCTCTGGATCTTGATGCTGCCAATGAGTTCATGCTTGGACCGGATCTGCTGATCGCGCCTGCGCCTTATCCTGAGGCGCCGGATAGCTATGCGGTGACGTTTCCTCCGGTGGGTTGGTATGACTACTGGACGGGGGCGAAGGTTGCGGCTGGCGCTCGCGAGTCGGTGGCGGTGAGTACGGGCGCCGCGCTTGGAGTTGGTGCGCTTCAGTCGGTGAAGATCACGCCGCAGGTGGATGTGCTGCCGGTGTTTGTGCGGGCTGGTTCGATTCTGCCGTTTGCGCCGCTGGTGCAGAGCACGCAGGAGAAGCCGGATGGTCCGCTGACGCTGAAGGTGTATCCGGGAGAGAGCTGTGCCGGGTCGCTGTATCAGGATGATGGGATCAGCTTTGCTTATAAGGAGAAGGATTTTCTGCGCGTGACGTATAGCTGCGAATCGACTGGCGATGGTTTGCGTCTTCACGTTGGAGCGCGGGAGGAAGCTTTCAGCCCTGGTGGAATGGAGTGCAGGTAACGATCTTCGATTGGAACGGAGCGCCGGGGAAGATCACTTACGGCGGCGAATCGATTGCAAACTCCCGGTTCGATGAGGCGACGCACTCGCTGACGATCTTATTGCCGGAGAAAGCTGAGGGCGGTGAGCTGGAGGTTGCCGGGAGGTAGAGTTTGTTCTTCGTGTCTTAGCTTCAGTGCGGTGGCCTTAGTGGAAGCGGTAGGCTGCACCGATTCCCAAGACCTGAGGGGAGAGATCGTTTGGCGGAAAGCCGAACCATCTTTGAAACTCATATTCCACGCGCACATTGACGGAACGCAGCAGGCGGTAGTCGACTCCTATGCCTGCGGCGGCGATGTTGTAGGCGAGATTGGCGGCGTTGCCCTGTGGCGGGCCACCCGGAGTGAGGCTGGGGACGATGGGGTAGTTGAAGACGCCGCGGCCGTACATGACCTTGGCGAAGGGTTCTATTCTGCCGAAGTGAAGGACGTAGCGGGGGCCGATCTCGTAGGTGCGTTCGTAGATTTGTGTGGTGGCGCCGGAGTCGTTGATCTGATGGAACTCGGCTTCGATTCCGTAGTGATATTTGAAGTCAAAGCCTACGTAAGCGCCTCCGCCTTTAATCTTTTGCGGTACGTAGTCCGAGTCGGCATAGTTGAACTCTCCGCCCGCCTGGAGGACCCCGGCGCTGGTTGCGGTTGGGCGCGCCTGAGCATGGAGGCGTATGCCCGTGAAGCTGATGAGGCAGAGCAGAGCGGAGATCCTGATTCCGAGGAGGAGATCTTCTGCTCGCTTTGCGATTTTGTCTGAGATCGATTTGTTACTCATGCCGGGAGTCTCTCTTGAAGCTTGCAATTTTTACTGTGGGGACTGATCGATGTGGAAGTCGACGTTCACAGTGTGCTGGATTCCGTTGCTGTTGGCTGTAACCACAATGGGGTAGGTGCGGTCGAAGTAACCTGCGCCGCAACCGGTGATGGTTCCGATGGCTCCGAGAGAGGACAGGATGAGGAGCGAGTGGATGATGAGGCGAGTGAGCTTGCGGCTGGAACGACGCGAGTAGCGCAGGCCGAGGAGAGGCAGGAGGAAGAGTCCGAGAGCGATGTGAGAGAGGCGGCGCGAACGATCTTGCGGGGAGTCGAGTGAGGCGAGTTTGCGGGTTGCGACGGTGAGGGTGATGTCGGTTGGGCCGGCGAACTGGGCGATGGTTGATGGCGAGAAGGTGTAGGTGGCGAGGATGGGGCCGGTCGGGCTGGCGGAGAGGTTGATGGTTCCGGGGTAGTAGCCGCCGACGGGAGAGACGTGGAAGTTGTACAGGCGGGTGGTGCCGTAGGTGCCTTCGACGGTCTGGGCGCTGGTGAGGGTGATGGTGAAGTCGAGAGGCGCGATGGTGATGGTGTTGGCTCCGGATGCGGCGGAGGCGGTGCTGGAGCTGAAGTCGATGTCTCCGCTGTAGACGGCGGTGATGGTGTGGACGCCTACGGAGAGGGACGTGGTGGAGAAGCTGGCGACGCCGCTCGAGAGAGTAGCGGTGTTGAGCGGGTTGCCGTTATCGAAGAAGACTACGGTTCCAGTGGGCTGCCCGGTGGTGGTGGAGGCCACGTTGGCGGTGAAGGTTACGGGCAGGGCGTAGGCGATGGCGGTGGTGCTGAGGCTCAGCGTGGTGAGGGCGGGCGCCTTGGTGATGGTCAGGTTTCCGGCCTGAACGGTCTGGGTGTAGTCGGAGAGGTTGGCTCCGTTGACCGATGGGACGATCGGATACTGGCCGGGATTGGACTGGAGGGCGGCGGTGTTGGAGAAGGTCTCGACGAAGGTGTCTCCATCCTGCTGGCCGGTGACGTTGCCGGTGAAGGTTGGGTTTGGCGTGCCGTAGAGGCGGGTGAAGCTGTCGGCTTCGATGATGAGGCCGGCCTGGGTGACGACGAGTGAGATGGTCTTGGTGGCTGTGGTGTAGTCGGAGGTGTCGGTTGGAGTGAAGGTGACGGACAGGGGCTGGTTGCCGATTGTGAGGTTGGTTCCAATTGCCGGGCTGTAGACGTAGGTTCCGGGGATCGGGTTGGTGCTGTTGGGTTGATAGACGGCGGCGTTCAACTGGGTGGAGCTGAGCGGGTTTCCGTAGACGATCGATGCCGGGGTGGCCCAGGTGATGATGGGGGTGTACTGGCTGACGGTGAGCTGGGTGGTCTGGGTGGTGGAGGTGTAGTCAATGGTGTCGGTTGGGGTGAAGGTGACTGAGAGGGTGTCGGTACCGGCGGGCGGGATGCTGCCGGCTGCCGGGGTGTAGACGAGCTTGCCCGGGACGGAGGAGGTGGCGTCGAGTTGGGCGCTAGAGAGCGCGGTGCCGTAGACGATGAGGGATGGTGTGGGCCATGAGATGACGGGAGTGGCCTGGTTGACGACGATCTGGACGGTCTTGTTGGCTGAGGAGTAGTTGGTGGTGTCGGTTGGGATGAAGGAGACCGAGAGGGTATCGGTCCCCGCGGTGAGGATGGCGCCTGCTGCCGGGGAGTAGGTGAGTACTCCGGGGACGGACGCGGTGGCGTTGAGTTGGGTGGAGTTGAGCGCGGTGCCGTAGGTGATGGGCCCCGGATTGGCCCAGGCGATGGTTGGGGTCGCCTGATTGACGGTGATCTGAACTGTGGCGGAGGCGGTGGTGTAGTCGGTGGCGTCGGTCGGGGTGAAGGTGACTGTGAGGCTGTCGGTGCCTGCGGTTGGGATGCTGCCAGCTGCCGGGCTGTACGCGAACGTGCCTGGGACAGAGGCTGTTGCGTTCAGTTGCGCACCGGAGAGCGCGGTGCCATAGATGATGTTTGCAGGGTTGGCCCATGTGATGGTTGGCGTGGCCTGGTTGACGGTCAGTGAGACGGTCTTGGTGACGGTGGAGTAGTTGGTGGTGTCGGTTGGGGTGAAGGTGACCGAGAGGGTGTCAGTGCCTGCGGTCGGAATGCTTCCGGTTGCCGGAGTGTAGGCGAAGGAGCCGGGGACCGAGGCTGTTGCGTCAAGCTGTGTGGCCGAGAGTGCTGTGCCGTAGGTGATGCTGGCCGGGGCGGTCCAGGTGACGGACGGCGTGGCCTGGTTGACGGTGAGTGAGATGGTTTTGGTGACTGTGGTGTAGTTGGCAGTGTCGGTTGGGGTGAAGGTGACTGAGAGGGTGTCGGTGCCGGCGGTCAGGACAGTGCCAGCGATTGGGCTGTAGACGAAGGTTCCCAGAACGGATGCGGTCGCATCGAGCTGGGTCCCGGAGAGTGCTGTGCCGTAGGTGATTGCTGCGGGAGCGGCCCAGGTGATGACGGGAGTGGCTTGGGTGACGACGATCTGTACGGTCTTGGTTGCGGTGGTGTAGTTGGAGGTGTCGGTTGGGGTGAAGACGACCGAGAGCGTGTCGGTGCCGGCGAGGGGGTGTTGCCGGCGGCAGGCGTGTAGGTGAAGTTACCGGCGACGGGAGTAGAGGCGTCGAGCTGGATGTTGGAGAGAGTTGTGCCGTAGGTGATGCTGGCTGGGTTGGCCCAGGTGATGACGGGTGTGGCTTGGGTGACGACGATTTGAACGGTCTTGGTTGCGGTGGTGTAGTTGGAGGAGTCGGTTGGGGTGAAGGTGACCGAGAGAGTGTCGGTGCCGGCGGCTGGTGTGCTGCCAGCGGCCGGAGTGTAGGCGAAGGAGCCGGGCACGGAGGCAGTCGCGTTGAGTTGGAAGGCAGAGAGTGCGGTGCCGTACGTGATGCTTGCGGGGTTATTCCAGGTGACGACGGGCGTGGCTTGGGTGACTACGATCTGTACGGTTTTGGTGACGGTGGAGTAATTGGCGGTGTCGGTTGGAGTGAAGGTGACCGAGAGAGTGTCAGTGCCGGCGCCTGGTATGTTGCCGATCGCCGGGGTGTAGACGAGATTGCCGGGGACGGATGCGGTTGCGTTGAGTTGGGTGGCGGAGAGTGCTGTTCCGTAGGTAATGCCGGCGGGATTGCCCCAGGTGATGACGGGTGTGGCCTGGGTGACGACGATCTGGACGGTCTTGGTCGCTGCGGAGTAGTTGGTGGTGTCGTTCGGAGTGAAGGTGACAGAGAGGGTATCGGTTCCTGCGGCGGGGACGTTGCCTGCTGCAGGGGTGTAGACGAAAGTTCCGGCGACGGTTGAGGTCGCGTTGAGTTGGGTGGCAGAGAGTGCGGTTCCGTAGGTGATGCTGGCTGGAGTGGACCAGCTTAGGTTCGAAGACGCCTGACTGACGACGATCTGAACGGTCTTGACGACGGTGGTGTAGCTGGCAGTGTCGGTTGGCGTAAATGTAACCGAGAGGGTATCAGTTCCGGAAGTGGGGATGTTGCCGATTGCCGGGGTGTACGCGAAGCTGCCGGGTACCGAGGCGGTCGCGTTGAGCTGGGTCGTGGAGAGTGCTGTGCCGTACGTGATGCCGGCTGGGTTGGCCCAGGTAATCACTGGAGTGGCCTGGGTTACTACGATCTGGACGGTCTTGGTTGCGGAGGAGTAGTTGGCCGTGTCGGTTGGGGTGAATGTAACCGAAAGCGTATCAGTTCCTGCTGCGGGGATGTTGCCGATCGCGGGGGTGTAGACGAGGTTGCCGGGAACGGATGCGGATGCGTTGAGCTGGGTGGCAGAGAGCGGAGTGCCGTAGGTAATGCTGGCGGGGTTGGCCCAGGTAATGGTTGGGGTGCCCTGGGTGACGGTCAGTGAGACGGTCTTGGTGACGGTGGTGTAGTTCGTGGTGTCGGTTGGGGTAAATGTAACCGAAAGAGTATCAGTTCCTGCTGCGGGGATGTTGCCGATGGCCGGGGTGTAGACGAGGTTGCCGGGTACGGAGGAGGTTGCGTTGAGTTGGGTGGCAGAGAGCGCCGTTCCGTAGGTGATGGAAGCGGGGTTATTCCAAGTGATGGTGGGTGTGGCCTGAGTGACCACGATCTGAACGGTCTTGGTGGCGGTGGAGTAGCTGGTGGTATCGGTGGGGGTGAAGGTGACCGAAAGGGTGTCGGTACCAGCGGCTGGGACGTTCCCTGCGGCAGGGGTGTAGACAAAGGTTCCGGGCACTGTAGAAGTTGCGTCGAGCTGTGTGGCGGAGAGGGCGGTGCCGTAGGTGATGCCGGCCGGAGTCGCCCAGCTCAGGTTTGAGGCGGCCTGGGTGACCGCAATTTGAACAGTCTTGGTGGCGGTGGTGTAGTTGGCGGCGTCGGTGGGGGTAAATGTAACCGAAAGAGTATCAGTCCCAGCTGCGGGAACGTTGCCGACGGCGGGAGTGTAAACGAAGGTGCCGGGGACTGATGCGGTTGCGTCGAGTTGCGTTGTAGAGAGTGCGGTGCCGAAGGTAATGCTTGCGGGAGTTCCCCAGGTGATGACGGGGGTGGACTGGGTGACTACGATCTGTACGGTTTTGGTGGCTGAGGAGTAGTCGGTGGTGTCGGTCGGAGTAAATGTAACCGAGAGGGTATCAGTTCCTGCTGCGGGGATGTTGCCCGAGGCTGGAGTGTAGACGAGGGTGCCGGGGACCGAGGCGGTTGCATTGAGCTGGGTTGCGGAGAGTGCGGTTCCGTAGGTGATGCTGGCGGGGTTGGCCCAGGTGATGGTGGAAGCGGCCTGTGTGACAGTCAGCGAAACGGTTTTGGTGACGGTGGAGTAGCTTGTGGTGTCGGTTGGGGTGAAGGTGACCGAGAGGGTGTCAGTGCCTGCGGCAGCGATGTTGCCGATGGCTGGAGTGTAGACCAGGTTGCCGGGGACCGAGGCGGTTGCGTTGAGCTGGGTTGCGGAGAGCGCAGTGCCGAATGTGATGCTGGCTGGGTTGGCCCAGGTAATGACTGGGGTGGCCTGGGTGACGACGATTTGAACGGTCTTGGTGGCGGTGGAGTAACTGGTGGTGTCAGTGGGGGTGAAGGTGACCGAGAGGGTGTCTGTACCTGCTGCGGGGACGTTGCCAACGGCTGGGGTGTAGACGAAGGAACCGGGAACGGTGGAGCTGGCGTTCAACTGAGTTGCGGAGAGCGCTGTGCCGTAGGTGATGCTGGCTGGAGTGGCCCAGCTGAGGTTGGAGGACGCCTGGGTGACGACGATCTGAACAGTCTTCGTGGCGCTGGTGTAGCTGGTGGTGTCGGTGGGGGTGAATGTAACCGAAAGGGTATCAGTTCCTGCGGCGGGGATGTTGCCGATCGCTGGGGTGTAGACGAGGTTGCCAGGGACAGAGGCGGTTGCGTTGAGCTGGGTGGTGGAGAGTGCTGTGCCGTAGCTGATGCTGGCGGGGTTGGCCCAAGTGATGACCGGGGTTGCCTGGGTGACGACGATCTGTACGGTCTTGGTGGCGCCGATATAGCTGGCGGTGTCGGTCGGGGTGAAGGTGACCGAGAGGGTGTCCGTGCCGACTGCGGGAACTGCGCCCGCAGCGGGGGTGTAGGTGAAGGAGCCGGGGACGGAGGCGGTTGCGTTGAGCTGGATGGCAGAGAGTGCTGTGCCATAGGTGATGCTGGCGGGGGTGGCCCAGGTGATGGTGGAGGCGGCCTGGGTGACGACGATCTGGACAGTTTTGGTTGCGGTGGTGTAGCTGGTGGTGTCCGTCGGGGTGAAGGTGACCGAGAGAGTGTCGGTGCCGACGGCGGGGATGTTGCCTGCGGCGGGGGTGTAGGTGAAGGAACCGGCGACGGGCGAGCTGGCGTCGAGCTGGGTGGCGGAGAGTGCTGTGCCATAGGTGATGCTGGCTGGGTTGGGCCAGGTGATGGTCGGCGTGGCCTGGGTGACGACGATCTGAACCGTGGTGGTTGCGGGGGAGTAGCTGGTGGTGTCGGTTGGGGTGAAGGTGACCGAGAGAGTGTCAGTGCCGACTGCGGGAACAGCGCCTGCGGCGGGGTGTAGGTGAAGGTGCCGGGGACGGTCGAGGTGGCGTTGAGCTGGGTGGCAGAGAGGGCGGTGCCGTAGACGATGCTGGCTGGAGTTGCCCAGCTTAGGGTGGAGGAAGCCTGGGTGACGACGATCTGGACGGTTTTGGTTGCGGTGGAGTAGCTGGTGGTGTCAGTCGGAGTGAAGGTGACGGAGAGAGTATCGGTCCCGACTGCAGGTGTGGTGCCCGCGGCAGGAGTGTAGGCGAAGGTGCCGGGGACCGAGGCGGTGGCATTGAGCTGCGTCGCGGAGAGCGTGGTGCCGTAGGTAATGGTGGCGGGGTTAGTCCAGGTGATGGTGGGCGTGGCTTGGGTGACTACGATTTGAACGGACTTGGTCGCGCTGGAGTAGTTGGCTGAATCGGTGGGAGTGAAGGTGACCGAAAGGGTGTCGGTGCCGACGGCGGGTGTGGTGCCCGAGGCCGGGGTGTAGGTGAAGGAGCCGGGGACCGAGGCGGTTGCGTTGAGTTGAGTTGTGGAGAGTGCGGTGCCGTAGGTGATGGTGGCGGGGTTGGCCCAGGTGATGGTGGGAGTCCCCTGGGTGACGACGATCTGAACGGTTTTGGTGACGGTGGAGTAGTTGGTGGTGTCGGTGGGGGTGAAGGTGACAGAGAGGGTGTCAGTACCGGCGGCTGGGACATTGCCGATAGCCGGCGTGTAGACGAGGTTGCCGGGGACCGAAGCGGTTGCGTTGAGCTGGGTCGAGGAGAGTGCGGTTCCGTAGGGGATGTTGGCTGGATTGGTCCAGGTGATGGTGGGTGTGGCTTGGGTGACGACGATCTGGACGGTTTTGGTTGCAGTGGAGTAGCTGGTGGTGTCGGTGGGGGTGAAGGTGACGGAGAGGGTGTCGGTTCCGGCTGCGGGGATGTTGCCAGCTGCAGGCGTGTAGGCGAAGGTTCCGGGGACCGTGGAGGTCGCGTCGAGTTGGGTGGCGGAGAGCGCAGTGCCGTAGGTGATGCTCGCGGGAGTTGCCCAGCTGAGGGTGGATGAGGCTTGGGTGACGACGATCTGGACGGTCTTGGTGACGGTGGAGTAGCTGACGGCGTCGGTTGGGGTGAAGGTGACCGAGAGAGTGTCGGTTCCTGCGGCGGGGATGTTGCCGATTGCGGGGGTGTAAACGAAGGCTCCGGGGACCGAAGCGGTTGCGTCAAGCTGTGTGGCCGAGAGTGCGGTGCCGTAGGTGATGCTGGCTGGGTTGGCCCAGGTGATGGTGGGTGTGGCTTGGGTAACGACGATCTGGACGGTCTTGGTCGCGCTGGAGTAGCTGGTGGCGTCGGTTGGGGTGAAGGTGACTGAGAGAGAGTCGGTGCCGACGGCGGGAGTGGTGCCTGCGGCCGGGGTGTAGGTGAAGCTACCGGGGACAGATGCGGTTGCGTTGAGTTGAGTTGCGGAGAGGATTGTGCCGTAGACGATGCTCGCTGGGTTGGCCCAGGTGATGGTGGGAGTAGCCTGCGTGACGACGATCTGAACGGTCTTGGTTGCGGTGGTGTAGCTGGTGGTGTCGGTGGGGGTGAAGGTGACCGAGAGCGTGTCGGTACCTACTGCGGGGATATTGCCCGCGGTGGGTGTGTAGGTGAAGGATCCTGGGACTGAAGAAGTGGCGTTGAGTTGGGTGGCGGAGAGAGCGGTGCCGTAGGTGATGCTTGCTGGCGTTGCCCAGGTGATGGTTGGAGTGGCCTGGGTGACGACGAGTTGAACGGTCTTGATCGCGGTGGAGTAGCTGGTGGTGTCGGTCGGGGTGAAGGTGACCGAGAGGGTGTCGGTGCCGACGGCCGGGATGCTGCCTGTGGCAGGAGTGTAGACGAAGGAGCCGGGGACGGTAGAGGTTGCGTCGAGTTGAGTTGCGGAGAGCGCGGTGCCGTAGGTGATGCTTGCGGGATCAGACCAGCTGAGAGTGGAGGATGCCTGGGTGACTACGATCTGGACGGTCTTGGTGACGCTGGTGTAGCTGGTGGTGTCGGTGGGGGTAAATGTAACCGAAAGAGTGTCAGTACCTGCGGCCGGGATGTTGCCGATGGCGGGAGTGTAGACGAGGGTGCCGGGTACGGAGGCGGTGGCGTTGAGCTGCGTGGCGGAGAGGGCAGTGCCGAAGGTGATGCTGGCGGGGTTGGCCCAGGTGATGACTGGTGTGGCTTGCGTGACGACGATCTGGACCGTCTTGGTGGCGGTAGAGTAATTGGTGGAGTCGGTGGGGGTGAAGGTGACTGAGAGGGTGTCGGTGCCTACTGCGGGCACAGCGCCTGCGGCGGGTGTGTAGGCAAAGGAGCCGGGGACAGAGGCGGTTGCGTTGAGCTGCGTGGCAGAGAGTGCGGTTCCGTAGACGATGCTGGCGAGGTTAGCCCAGGTGATGGTGGAGGATGCCGGATTGACGACGATCTGAACCGTTTTGGTGGCGGTGGTGTAGCTGGTGGTGTCGGTTGGGGTGAAGGTGACTGAGAGTGTATCTGTGCCTGCGGCGGGGATGTTGCCGATGGCCGGGGTGTAGGTGAAGGTGCCGGGGGCGGAAGCAGTTGCGTTGAGTTGAGTGTTGGAGAGGGCGGTGCCATAGGTGATGGCAGCGGGATTGTTCCAGGTGATGGTTGGGGTGGCCTGGGTGACGACGAGTTGAACGGTCTTGGTCGCGGTGGAGTAGCTGGTGGTGTCGGTTGGGGTGAAGGTGACAGAAAGCGTGTCAGTACCGACGGCGGGGATAGATCCTGCAGCCGGGGTGTAGGTGAAGGTTCCGGGAACGGTGGAGGTTGCGTCGAGTTGCGTGTTGGAGAGGGCGGTTCCGTAGACGATGCTCGCAGGTGTTGCCCAGCTGAGGGTGGAGGAGGCCTGGGTGACGACGATCTGAACGGTCTTGGTGACGCTGGTGTAGCTGGTGGTGTCGGTGGGGGTAAATGTAACCGAAAGGGTATCAGTTCCTGCCGCGGGAACGTTGCCGATGGCCGGCGTGTAAACCAGGTTGCCGGGGACCGAGGCGGATGCATCGAGTTGGGTCGCGGAGAGGGCGGTGCCGTAGGTGATGCTGGCGGGGTTGGCCCAGGTGACGACGGGTGTGGCCTGGGTGACTACGATCTGTACGGTCTTGGTTGCGCCGGAGTAGTTGGTGGTGTCGGTTGGGGTGAAGGTGACCGAGAGGGTGTCGGTACCTACTGCAGGGGTGGTTCCTGCGGCTGGGATGTAGACGAGATTGCCGGGGACCGAGGCGGTTGCATTCAACTGTGTCGCGGAGAGAACGGTACCGTAGACGATGCTGGCCGGGTTGGCCCAGGTGATGGTGGAGGAGGCCTGGTTGACGACGATCTGAACCGTCTTGGTGACGCTGGAGTAGCTGGTGGTGTCGGTCGGAGTAAATGTAACCGAAAGGGTATCAGTTCCCGCGGCGGGGACGTTGCCGATGGCGGGGGTGTAAACCAGGTTGCCGGGGACCGAGGCGGATGCGTTGAGCTGGGTTGCCGAGAGAGCGGTTCCGTAGGTGATGCTGGCTGGAGTGGCCCACGTGATGGTTGGTGTTGCCTGGGTCACGGTGAGGTCTACGGTCCTGGTGACGGTGGTGTAGTCGGTGGTGTCGGTTGGGGTGAAGGTGACTGAGAGGGTATCAGTCCCTGCTGCGGGAGTGGTTCCGGCAGCGGGGGTGTAGGTGAAGGTGCCTCCGACCGAAGCGGTGGCGTTGAGCTGCGTTGCGGAGAGCACGGTTCCGTAGGTGATGCTGGCGGGAGTGTTCCAGGTGATGACGGGTGTTGCCGGATTGACTACGAGCTGGACGGTTTTGGTGGCGCTGGAGTTATTGGTGGTGTCGGTCGGCGTAAAGGTGACTGAAAGGGTGTCGGTGCCGGTTGCCGGAGTGGTGCCTGCGGCGGGAGTGTAGACGAGAGTGCCGGGGGAAGAAGAGGTCGCGTCAAGCTGAATGGCGGAGAGAGTCGTGCCGTAGGTGATGGGTGCCGGAGTGTTCCAGGTGATGCCCGGGATCGCCTGATTGACGGTGAGTTGAACGGTCTTGGTGGCGGTGGTGTAGCTGGCGGTGTCGGTCGGGGTAAAGGTGACTGAGAGGGTGTCGGTGCCGGTCGCCGGGGTGGTGCCTGCGGCCGGCGTGTAGACGAAGTTGCCTGGGACTGAGGCCGTTGCGTCGAGCTGCGTAGCGGAGAGAGTGGTTCCGTAGCTGATTGGCGCTGGGGTCGGCCAGGTGATGGTGGGTGTTGCCTGAGTTACGGTGAGTTGAACGGTCTTGGTGGCGGTGGTGTAGCTGGCGGTGTCAGTGGGGGTGAAGGTGACGGAGAGGGTGTCGGTTCCGGCTGCCGGGGTGGTTCCGGCGGCGGGGGTGTACACGAAGGTGCCTGCGACTGGGGATGACGCGTTCAGTTGTGTGCTGGAGAGCGTTGTTCCGTAGGTGATGCTGGCCGGGGTTGGCCAGGTGATGGTGGGTGTTGCCTGGGTGACGATGATCTGAACGGTCTTGGTTGCGGTGGTGTAGCTGGTGGAGTCGGTTGGGGTGAAGGTGACCGAGAGGGTGTCGGTACCGACAGCTGGGACATTACCGACCGCAGGGGTGTAGACGAAGGTGCCGGGGACGGAAGAGGTGGCATTGAGCTGGGTTGCGGAGAGTGCGGTCCCGTAGGTGATGCTCGCTGGAGTGGCCCAGGTGAGGGTTGGAACGGCCTGGGTTACGGTGAGCTGCACGGTCGCGGTTGCGGTGGAGTAGTTGGCGGTGTCGGTGGGGGTGAAGGTGACGGAGAGGGTGTCGGTTCCGGCGGCGGGGACGTTGCCGACGGCTGGTGTGTAGACGAGGGTGCCGGGGACGGAGGCGGTCGCGTCCAGCTGGGTTGCGGAGAGTGCGGTGCCGTAGGTGATGCTTGCGGGAGCAGCCCAGGTGATGACTGGGGCGGCCTGGGTGACGACGATCTGGACGGTCTTGGTTGCGGTGGAGTAGTTGGCGGTGTCGGTTGGGGTGAAGGTGACCGAGAGGGTGTCGGTGCCTGCCGCGGGGATGTTTCCTGCCGCTGGGGTGTAGACGAGGGTGCCAGGAACGGATGCGGTGGCGTTGAGCTGGGTCGCGGAGAGCGCTGTTCCGTAGGTGATGCCGGCTGGGTTAGCCCAGGTGATGATGGGGGCGCCCTGGGTGACGGTCAGCGAGACTGTTTTAGTGACGCTGGAGTAGTTGGTGGCGTCGGTTGGGGTAAATGTAACCGAAAGAGTATCAGTTCCCGCGGCGGGAATACTGCCAGCTGCTGGCGTGTAAGCGAAGGAGCCGGGGACCGAGGCGGTTGCGTCGAGTTGGGTTGCGGAAAGCGCTGTTCCGTAGATGATGCTGGCCGGGGCTGCCCAGGTAATGGTCGGCGCGGCCTGGGTGACGATGAGTTGAACGGTCTTGGTTGCGGTGGTGTAGCTGGTCGTGTCTGTTGGGGTGAAGGTGACCGAGAGGGTGTCGGTTCCTGCGGCGGGAATGCTGCCAGCTGCTGGGGTGTAGGCGAAACTTCCGGGAACGGTGGAGGTTGCGTCGAGTTGCGTGTTGGAGAGGGCGGTTCCATAGACGATGCTGGCGGGAGTCGCCCAGCTCAGGGTAGAGGACGCCGCGCTGACTACGATCTGGACAGTTTTGGTGGCGGTGGTGTAGCTGGTGGTGTCGGTGGGGGTAAATGTAACCGAAAGAGTATCAGTTCCTGCCGCGGGGATGTTGCCGATGGCTGGAGTGTAGACGAAGGTGCCTGGGACGGAGGCGGTTGCGTTGAGCTGGGTTGCGGAGAGTGCGGTGCCGAAGGTGATGCTGGCCGGATTGGCCCAGGTGATGACTGGTGTGGCCTGGGTGACTACGATCTGAACGGTCTTGGTCGCTGCGGTGTAGTTGGTGGAGTCGGTGGGGGTGAAGGTAACCGAGAGGGTGTCAGTACCAACGGCTGGGATAGATCCTGCGGCCGGGGTGTAGGTAAAGCTGCCTGGGACGGAGGCGGTTGCGTTGAGCTGGGTTGCTGAAAGTGCAGTGCCGTAGACGATGCTGGCTGGGTTTGCCCAGGTGATGGTGGAGGTGGCCGGGTTGACGACGATCTGAACGGTTTTGGTTGCGGTGGTGTAGCTGGTGGTGTCAGTTGGGGTGAAGGTGACTGACAGGGTATCGGTTCCGGCGGGGGGACGTTGCCGACGGCAGGGGAGTAGGTGAAGGTGCCCGGGACTGAGGCGGTGGCGTCGAGTTGCGTGTTGGAGAGTGCAGTGCCGTAGGTGATGGCAGTTGGGTTGGCCCAGGTGATGGTGGGTGTGGCCTGGGTGACGACGATCTGGACTGTCTTGGTTGCGGTGGTGTAGCTGGTGGTGTCGGTGGGGGTGAAGGTGACGGACAGGGTGTCAGTACCGACGGCCGGGATGTTGCCGGCGGCTGGGGTGTAGGTGAAGGTGCCGGGGACGGAGGCGGTTGCGTCGAGTTGCGTTGCGGAGAGTGCGGTGCCGTAGGTGATGCTGGCGGGGTCCGTCCAGGTGATGGTGGATGTGGCTTGCGTGACGACGATCTGGACGGTCTTGGTCGCGGTGGTGTAGCTGGCGGTGTCGGTTGGGGTGAAGGTAACCGAGAGGGTGTCTGTGCCCGCGGCGGGGATGCTGCCGATGGCGGGACTGTAGACGAAGGTGCCGGGGACGGAGGCGGTTGCATCGAGTTGTGTTGCAGAGAGTGCGGTGCCGTAGGTGATGCTGGCGGGGGTGGCCCAGGTGATGGTCGGCGTGGCTTGGGTGACGACGATCTGAACGGTCTTGGTGGCGGTGGAATAGCTGGTGGTGTCGGTTGGGGTGAAGGTGACCGAGAGGGTGTCGGTGCCTACAGCAGGGGTTGTGCCTGAGGTGGGAGTGTAGACGAAGGTGCCGGGTACAGAAGCGGTGGCGTCTAGTTGTGTTGCGGAGAGTGCGGTGCCGTAGACGATGCTGGCTGGGTTGGCCCAGGTGATGCTGGACGAGGCTTGCGTGACGACGATCTGAACGGTCTTGGTGGCGGTGGTGTAGCTGGTGGTGTCAGTGGGAGTGAAGGTGACGGAGAGGGTGTCGGTGCCGACGGCCGGGATGTTGCCGATGGCAGGAGTGTAGGTGAAGGTTCCTGGGACCGATGCGGTTGCGTTGAGCTGGGTTGCGGAGAGTGCGGTTCCGTAGATGATGCTGGCTGGGTTGGCCCAGGTGATGGTTGGTGTGGCTTGGGTGACGATGATCTGAACGGTTTTGGTGGCGGTGGTATAGCTGGTGGTGTCAGTGGGGATGAAGGTGACTGAGAGAGAGTCTGTGCCGACTGCGGGGATAGTTCCCGCGGCAGGGGTGTAGGTGAAGGTTCCGGGGACGGTCGAGGTTGCGTCGAGTTGGGTTGCGGAGAGGGCAGTGCCGTAGACGATGCTCGCCGGTGTTGCCCAACTGAGAGTGGACGTAGCCTGACTGACGACGATCTGAACGGTCTTGGTGGCGGTGGTGTAGTTGGTGGTGTCGGTGGGGGTGAAGGTGACCGAGAGGGTGTCGGTTCCGGCGGCTGGGACGTTGCCGGCAGCCGGGGTGTAGACGAAGGTGCCGGGGACCGAGGCGGTTGCGTCGAGTTGTGTTGCAGAGAGTGCGGTGCCGTAGGTGATGCTGGCGGGGGTGGCCCAGGTGATGGTCGGTGTGGCCTGGGTGACGACGATCTGGACCGATTTGGTGGCGGTGGTGTAGTTGGTGGTGTCGGTGGGGGTGAAGGTGACCGAGAGGGTGTCGGTTCCGGCTGCCGGAGTAGTGCCGGCCGCGGGAGTGTAGACGAGACTTCCGGGGACAGAGGCGGTTGCGTTGAGCTGCGTGCCGGAGAGGGTCGTTCCGTAGGTGATGCTGGCGGGGTTGGACCAGGTGATGGTCGAGCCAACCTGGGTGACCGTAATCTGAACGGTCTTGGTGGCGGTGGTGTAGTTGGTGGTGTCGGTGGGGGTGAAGGTGACTGAGAGTGTGTCGGTGCCTGCGTTGGGAATGGAACCTGCGGCGGGGGTATAGACGAAGGAACCTGCTACGGAGGCGGTGGCGTCGAGCTGGGTGTTGGAGAGCGCCGTTCCGTAGGTGATGTTCGCGGGGTTGGTCCAGGTGATGGTTGGTGTGGCCTGGTTGACGGTGAGCTGAACTGTTTTGGTAACGGAGGAGTAGTTGGCCGTGTCAGTCGGGGTAAAGGTGACGGAGAGGGTGTCGGTGCCTGCCGCTGGAGTGGTGCCTGCGGCGGGAGTGTAGACGAGACTGCCGGGGACTGAAGCAGACGCATCGAGCTGCGTGTTGGAGAGGACTGTGCCGTAGGTAATGGCTGCGGGTGTGGCCCACGTGATGACTGGCGCGGCCTGGGTGACGACGAGCTGAACTGTTTTGGTGACAGAGGAGTAGTTGGCGGTGTCAGTTGGGGTGAAGGTGACGGAGAGGGTATCAGTTCCAGCTGCGGGGATGTTGCCGACGGCGGGAGTGTAGACGAGGCTTCCGGGGACGGAGGCGGTTGCGTTGAGTTGGGTAGCGGACAGAGCTGTGCCGTAGGTGATGCTCGCAGGCGTCGGCCAGGTAATGGTGGGAGCGGCCTGGGTTACGTTGAGCGAGACGGTCTGAGTAGCGGTGGTGTAGTCGGCGGTATCCGTCGGGGTGAAGGTGACGGAGAGGGTATCGGTGCCGGCGGCTGTGATCGCGCCGATGGCGGGGCTATAGATGAACGTACCTGCGACTGAAGCGGTGGCATCGAGCTGAGTGTTGGAGAGAGCTGTGCCGTAGACGATGCTTGCGGGTGTGGGCCACGTGAGGACTGGGGTGGCCTTATTGACGACAAGCTGGACGGTCTTGATCGCGGTGGAATAGTTGGTGGTGTCGGTCGGGGTGAAGGTGACCGAGAGAGTGTCGGTGCCGACCGCAGGGATTGTGCCCGCGGCTGGCGTATAAGTCAGGGTGCCGGGTACGGAGGAGCTCGCATCCAGTTGTGTATTCGAAAGCGCCGTGCCGAAGTTGATCGGGGCTGGAGTGTTCCAGATGATGACTGGAGTCGCTTGGGTGACGACGATCTGGACGGTTTTGGTGATGGTGGTGTAGCTGGTGGTGTCGGTGGGGGTGAAGGTGACCGAGAGGGTGTCAGTTCCGGCTGCGGGGATGTTGCCTGCGGCGGGAGTGTAGGCGAACGAACCGGCGACGGAGGCAGTGGCATTAAGTTGAGTTGCGGAGAGTGCTGTGCCGTAGGTGATGCTGGTTGGGTTGGCCCAGGTGATGACTGGAGTGGCTTGGTTGACGACGATCTGTACGGTTTTGGTGGCGTTGGAATAGTTGGTGGTGTCGGTTGGGGTGAAGGTGACGGAGAGGGTGTCAGTTCCGGCTGCGGGGATGTTGCCTGCGGCGGGGGTGTAGGTGAACGAACCAGCGACAGAAGCGGATGCGTTGAGTTGGGTTCCGGAGAGTGCGGTTCCGTAGGTGATGCTGGCAGGGTTGGCCCAGGTGATGACTGGGGTGGCTTGGGTGACTACGATCTGGACGGTTTTGGTGGCGTTGGAATAGTTGGCGGTGTCGGTTGGTGTGAAGGTGACCGAGAGGGTATCGGTTCCAGCGGCGGGGATGTTACCTGCGGCCGGGGTGTAGGTGAACGAGCCAGCGACCGATGCGGATGCGTTGAGTTGCGTTGCGGAGAGTGCGGTGCCGTAGGTGATGGCTGCAGGTGTCGCCCAGGTGATGACCGGCGTCGCTTGATTGACTACGATTTGCACGGTCTTGGTGGCGTTGGAGTAGTTGGCGGTGTCGGTTGGGGTGAAGGTGACCGAGAGGGTGTCAGTTCCGGCTGCGGGGATGTTGCCTGCGGCGGGGGTATAGGTGAACGAACCGGCGACAGAGGCGGATGCGTTGAGTTGGGTTGCGGAGAGTGCGGTTCCGTAGGTGATGCTGGCAGGGTTGGCCCAGGTGATGACGGGAGCGGCCTGGGTGACTACGATCTGGACGGTCTTGGTGGCGTTGGAATAGTTGGCGGTGTCGGTTGGGGTGAAGGTGACCGAGAGGGTGTCAGTTCCGGCGGCGGGGATGTTGCCTGCGGCGGGGGTGTAGGCGAACGAACCGGCGACGGAGGCAGTGGCATTGAGTTGAGTTGCGGAGAGTGCTGTGCCGTAGGTGATGCTGGCTGGGTTGGCCCAGGTGATGACTGGGGTGGCTTGGGTGACTACGATCTGAACGGTTTTGGTGGCGTTGGAGTAGTTGGTGGCATCAGTTGGTGTGAAGGTGACCGAGAGGGTGTCTGTGCCGGCTGCGGGGATGTTGCCTGCGGCAGGAGTGTAGGTGAACGAACCGGCGACGGAGGCGGTTGCGTTGAGCTGCGTTGCGGAGAGAGCGGTTCCGTAGGTGATGCTGGCTGGGTTGGCCCAGGTGATGACCGGAGTCGCTTGGGTGACTACGATCTGAACGGTTTTGGTGGCGTTGGAGTAGTTGGCGGCGTCAGTTGGGGTGAAGGTGACCGAGAGGGTGTCAGTTCCGGCTGCGGGGACGCTGCCTGCGGCGGGAGTGTAGGCGAACGAACCGGGGACGGAGGCAGTGGCATTGAGTTGGGTTGCGGAGAGTGTGGTGCCGTAGGTGATGCTGGCTGGGTTGGCCCAGGTGATGACGGGGGTCGCTTGGGTGACTACGATCTGGACGGTCTTGGTGGCGTTGGAGTAGTTGGCGGTGTCGGTTGGGGTGAAGGTGACCGAGAGGGTATCGGTTCCAGCGGCGGGGATGTTACCTGCGGCCGGGGTGTAGGTGAACGAACCGGCGACTGAGGCGGTTGCGTTGAGTTGGGTTGCGGAGAGTGCGGTTCCGTAGGTGATGCTGGCTGGGTTGGCCCAAGTGATGACGGGAGTGGCTTGGGTGACTACGATCTGGACGGTCTTGGTGGCGTTGGAGTAGTTCGTGGTATCGGTGGGGGTGAAGGTGACCGAGAGGGTGTCTGTGCCGGCTGCGGGGATGTTGCCTGCGGCGGGGGCGTAGGCGAACGAACCGGCGACTGAGGCGGATGCGTTGAGTTGGGTTGCGGAAAGTGCTGTGCCGTAGGTGATGCTGGCTGGGTTGGCCCAGGTGATGACGGGGGTCGCTTGATTGACGACGATCTGGACTGTCTTGGTGGCGTTGGAGTAGTTGGTGGTGTCGGTGGGGGTGAAGGTGACCGAGAGGGTGTCAGTTCCGGCTGCGGGGATGTTGCCTGCGGCGGGGGTGTAGGTGAACGAACCGGCGACAGAGGCGGTCGCGTTGAGCTGGGTTGCAGAGAGCGCAGTTCCGTAAGTGATGGCGGCTGGATTGGCCCAGGTGATGACGGGCGTTGCCTGGGTGACTACGATCTGGACGGTCTTGGTTGCGGTGGTGTAGCCGGTGGAGTCGGTGGGTGTGAAGGTGACCGAAAGCGTGTCCGTTCCAACGCTTGGGATGTTGCCTGCCGCCGGTGTGTAGACGAAGGTGCCGGGGACGGAGGCGGTTGCGTTGAGCTGGGTTGCGGAGAGCGCAGTTCCGTAGGTGATGGCTGCGGGGTTAGCCCAGGTGATGACGGGCGTTGCCTTGTTGACGACCAGCTGTACGGTTGCTGTTGCTGTGGTGTAGTCGGTGGCGTCGGTGGGGGTGAAGGTGACGGAAAGGGTATCTGTTCCAGCGGCAGGGATGCTGCCTGCGGCCGGTGAATAGACGAACGAACCGGCGACGGAGGCGGTGGCGTTAAGCTGAGTGTTGGAGAGGGCGGTTCCGTAAGTGATGGCAGCGGGGGTCGCCCAGGTGATGACGGGGGTGGCCTGGTTGACGACGATCTGAACGGTCTTGGTTGCGTTGGAGTAGTTGGTGGTGTCGGTTGGGGTGAAGGTGACCGAGAGGGTGTCGGTTCCTGCTGCTGGGATGTTGCCCACGGCAGGGGTGTAGGTGAAGGTACCTGCGACGGATGCAGTTGCGTTAAGTTGGGTCGCGGAGAGTGCGGTGCCGTAGGTGATGGCTGCGGGATTGGCCCAGGTGATGACCGGGGTTGCCTGGTTGACGACGATCTGAACCTTCTTTGTTGCTGTGGTGTAGTCGGTGGCGTCGGTTGGGGTGAAGGTGACTGAGAGGGTGTCGGTTCCCGCTGCTGGGATGTTGCCCACGGCGGGTGTGTAGGTGAAGGTACCTGCGACGGAGGCGGTGGCGTTGAGTTGGGTTGCGGAGAGTGCGGTGCCGTAGGTGATGGCTGCGGGATTAGCCCAGGTAATGACGGGTGTGGCTTGATTGACAACGATCTGAACGGTCTTGGTTGCGGTGGTGTAGTCGGTGGAGTCGGTGGGGGTGAAGGTGACCGAGAGGGTGTCGGTTCCTGCTGCGGGGATGTTGCCGACGGCGGGTGTGTAGGTGAAGGTACCTGCGACGGAGGCGGTGGCGTTGAGTTGGGTTGCGGAGAGTGCGGTTCCGTAGGTGATGGCCGCGGGATTGGCCCAGGTGATGACGGGCGTTGCCTTGTTGACGACGATCTGTACGGTTGCTGTTGCGGTGGTGTAGTCGGTGGCGTCGGTTGGTTTGAAGGTGACCGACAAGGTGTCGGTGCCAGCGCCCGGAATAGAGCCGGAGGCCGGAGTGTAGATGAAGGTTCCAGCTACGGAAGCGGTGGCGTTGAGTTGGGTTGCAGAGAGTGCGGTTCCGTAGGTGATGGCTGCAGGCGTTGCCCAGGTGATGACCGGCGTCGCTTGATTGACCACGATTTGCACGGTTTTGATGGCGGTGGAGTAGTCGGTGGTGTCGGTTGGGGTGAAGGTGACCGATAGGGTGTCGGTTCCGGCTGCAGGGATATTGCCTGCGGCGGGAGTATAGGCGAACGAACCAGCTACGGAGGCGGTGGCGTTGAGTTGGGTTGCGGAGAGCGCCGTTCCGTAGGTGATGGCCGCGGGATTGGCCCACGTAATGACTGGGGCTGCCTGGTTCACGATCAGTTGAACGGTTTTGGTTGCGTTGGTGTAGTCGGCTGTGTCGGTCGGAGTGAAGGTTGCTGTCAGGCTCACTGTGCCGACGCCAGGAACGTTTCCGATGGCGGGGGAGTAGGTGAAGGAGCCCGGGACGGAGGCGGTTGCATTGAGCTGGGTTGCGGAGAGAGCCGTTCCGTAGGTGATGGCTGCGGGATTGGCCCAGGTGATAACGGGTGTGGCCTGGTTTACGGTTATTTGTACGGTCTTGGTGACGGAAGAGTAGTCGGTGGAGTCCGTGGGTTTGAAGGTGACCGAGAGGGTGTCAGTGCCGGCTGCGGGGATGTTGCCTGCGGCGGGGGTGTAGGTGAACGAACCGGGGACGGAGGCAGTGGCATTGAGTTGGGTTGCGGAGAGTGCTGTTCCGTAGGTGATGTTGGCTGGGTTGGCCCAGGTTACGGTTGGAGTCGCCTGGGTGATGGTGAGCGTTCCGGGGGCGAAGGTCAGACTGTAGTTGGCTGACGCGAGAGTGCCGGTGGAGGCTGTGATTTGATAGGACCCGGCGGCGGTGGGGGTCGCTGGGGTCGTCTTCAGAGAAGGATTCCCGGTGTATGCCGTGGAGGAGGTGTCGCCGTTGACATAGCCGCTAACCGAGTAGGTGTAGGGAGGAACTGGCGAACCGTAAACTGCAGTCTCATTGTTGGCGGTGAAGAGGAGCGCTTGTTGGTTGACGACAAGGTTGACGGTCTTTGTTGCTACTCCATAGTTCGTGTTGGTAGGGGTGAACACAACGCTGAGCGGTATGGTTCCAGCAGCAGGAACGAATCCGGCAGCCGGGGTGTAAGCGTAAGTACCTGGCACTACAGTTGGCGTAGAGGACGTGTTGAGCGCCATCGCCGCAATTACGACGTTGCGATTGTTCGGAAGCGTAATACTTTGTACGATCTTCGTGCTATCGAGGGTTATTTGATATCCGTACAGGTCGGCTTGTTGAGTTGTTATTCGACCTCCGCCGCCAGTGTTGTAATACGCGTTGACCGTAACGATGGTTTCGCCGGGGTAACCTAGATTAATTGTCCAACTGCTAAGGCTGATATTCGTGGTTGCGGTGGTGCCATCGGTATAGGTAATCGTGAAGGGCTGTGCGATCTGTCCGGTTGTGGTCGCCGCACCGAGCAGTGACAAGCTGGCAAAGTTCCCTTGAGGCAGAGCAATCGTTGTGCTCGTGACGGCGTCCGGAACATTCGCGGGTCCTAAGGAATATGTCTGCCCATTCCAGAGAACGGAAGAACCAAGCAGGGTGGCTGAATAGGCATTTCCAACGTTATCGAAGCCTCCAGTCGAGAAGGTCGATCCATCGGTCTCAAAGGCGTTGACGCGATAGTAGGACGAGAGCGAAACGGATGTCGTTCCTGGCGTCGTCTCTGCGATTGCGTCAAGTTGTGTCGCACTGAGTGCTGTTCCGTAGGTGATCGGTGGAGGAGTAGGCCAGACGAGTGTTGTGGGATTGGAGGGATTAACCAGTTCCTGCACACTCGCGGAAGCGCCTGTGTAATCTGTCTGGTCCGTCGGGGTAAATGTTGCTGAAAGAGTATTTTCTCCAGTTGGAAGTACCGTGCCCGAGGTTGGGTTGTAGACCAGCGTGCCTGGCACAGGCGGAGAGACCAGATCCATGGCGAGTATCGAGACATCTCCTGGTCCCTGCCATGCGGGAAGCGTGACACTCTGAGCAATCTTCGAGCTATTGAGCGGAATCGAATAGCCATAGACGCACGTCAAGTGGGCGTCCTGACCACCACCGGAGGTATTGCGGTAGGGGACGCAAGTGATTTCCGACTCCCCCGCATAGTTCATTGGGAAAACCCAGTCACTCAGGCTTTGCGTATAGGTGCTGGTTGTTCCGTCGGTATAAGTGATGATGAATGGGTTCGCCGCGGTGGAGTTGTTGACCATCGCGCCAAGCATGTTAAGGCTGGCGTAGTATCCAGCCGGAAGAGCGATGGTCACCGCCGTTCCTGTGCTGCTTAGACCGGCGACGGCATCGAGTGCGTTGGTGGGCCCCAACTGATAGGTTATGTTGTTCCAGGTGACCGAGGTTCCCAGCAAATTCGACGAGTAGGCATTCCCGCTTTGATCAAAGCCACCGCTAAATTTTGTGCCGTTGGTGTAGATACCGTTGAGGTTGTAGTAGGAGGTCAACGGGACCGGAGTGTAGACGGCCACCGTCGCGTCAAGTTGTATGTTGCTCAACGGGGTGGGATAGGTGATGGGTGCTGGCGAAGCCCAGCTGATCTGCGGATTCGCAGGCTTCACCACGAGTGTGACGCTGCTCGTCGCCGTGCTGTAGCTCGCGCTATTCGCTGCATTCGGGGTGAAGGTGGCAGTTAGTGTGTAAGAGCCGACCGGCAGCAACGCGTAAGCAGCCACGCTGTAGGAAAATGTTCCGGCGACGGTTGTTGTGGCGTTGAGTTGGGTCGAGGACACCAGGGTGCCATAGTTGATGGGAGCCGGCGTGACCCAGGTGATGACCGGAGTCGCCTTTGCGACCGGGTAATTTATAGGTGAGGATGTGCTGGCTAGAAAGTTCGCATCGGTGGGGCTACCGAGGTTGAAGCTCGCGGTAAGGCTATCAGTGCCAACGGGCAGTGACGTCACGTTAAGAGTCGCGATGCCGCTTGAAAGCCTGCTTGTACCCAGAACAGTGGCGCCGTTGAGGAAGGTGATCAGTTCGTTGTTAGTGGTGTATCCGCCCAAGGAGTAGGGGCTAAGCGTTGCGGAGAGGACGACCTGCTGGCTGTAATTGCTGGATGAAGGATTTGCACTCAGCAACGTAGCTGTGGTGATCGGCGTTCCGGTGAGAGACAAAAGGTTAGAGGTGCTTTTGCTGAAGTAGGTCTCTCCGGGGTAGACGGCGTCGACCTTATGCGCGATCGCAGCGCCAGCGGGGACGTTGGGAGTGTTTAGAGTGGCGATGGCGGTCTGGGTGATCTGGTCCAGCAGGACCACCACGTTATTGTTGCTCTGCACTGGGGTTGCAATATCCGGAAATCCGTCGCCGTTGAAGTCTCCTACGAGCGTTGAAGAACCGGTGAAACCTACGGTGTAATTTACCGCGGCGTTAAAGGTTCCGTCACCGTTTCCAAGCAGGACGCTTTGTGTCGTGTTGTTTTGATTCACGACCGTCAGGTCGGCTTTGCCATCTCCGTTGAAGTCGCCCATTGCAATTGCAATCGGTACTGCGCCGACGGGGTTTGCACCGACGACCCGTGACTGAAACGTTCCATTGCCGTTACCGATGAGTATGCCGACGGTGTCGTCGTTGGAACTGGGGACGGCGATATCGATGATGCCGTCTCCGTTGAAGTCTCCTGCTACGAGTCCCGTTGGATATCGGCCTACATCGATCGGGGAGCCGCTGGCCTGACTGAAGTTTCCTGTGCCGTCGCCCAGAAGAATAGAGACTGAGACAGTCGCGAAGTCGGTGACGGCAATATCGGCCTTACCATCTCCGTTGAAGTCACTCACGATCAGATTGAGAGGGCCGGCCCCGACGGTAAAGGGCGAGAAGGAGCGGCGGTGAATGTGCCGTTGCCGTTATTCAAAAGAACGGTGACGGTGTTGCTGGCCTGGTTTGTGATCGCGAGGTCGGCGTTGCCGTCGTTATTGAAGTCGCCAACTGCGACGGCGGACGGCGTGGTTCCCGTAGGGTAGATCACCTGATTCTGAAACGTGCCGTTTCCTTTGCCGAAAAAGATACTTACGGTGTTGCCTACGGAATTGGTGACTGCAAGATCCAGAATCCCGTCGTTGTTGAAGTCGCCGACGGCAACTCCGGTTGGTGTCTGGCCGGCGGTGAGTGTGGTTCCTGCGGTGAGGGTTCCGGTTCCTGTGCCCAGCAGGATATTGACTTTGTTCGCAGCGGAGGCTACTGCGATATCTAACTTTCCGTCGCCGTTAAAGTCCCCTAGAGCGGAGCCCCTGGGCGGATTACCTGTACCGCTTGCGGAGGTGGCAGCATTAAACGTCTGTGCGGCGACGGCGGTTCCTAACGGAGAGGTGCCGAAGACGTAGTTGCCGTTGGATGTGTCTACAAACGAGAGCGGGGCTGTAGGGGACTGAGTGAACCCACCGTTTCCGACGACTGTGGCTGCGAGCGTGTAGCTGCCGGCGGTGCCTGTGCTTGTGAGGGTTGTTCCTGTCGCGTAAGTTCCGGTGACACTGAGAGTTTGTGAAGTGGAGGAGCTGGCAGAATATGAGTTTGTTCCGCTGAAGACGGCTATGTACTTGTGAGTTCCGATACCGGGAATGAGGCGAAGTACGGCGGTTCCAGTCGATGTTAGTTGGGCTGTGCCCAGAAGCGCTGAGTTCACGCAGTGAACTGCGGTTGCGTCACAAAAAGTTATCAGCCCTGGGGAGACAGGTGTGCTTACGCCGGTCGTCACTGCGGCGGTGAGCGTCACCATTGATCCACTGGTAATGGTGCCTGAGGAAAGAGTCAGGCTTGTCGCCGTTGCAGCGCCCAAAGCAAAGCTCTCAGGCGTGGACACGGTTGCCAGGAGTAGAGCCAGGACTGCCAGCAAGATGCCTGAGAAAGAACGCGTGCCAGACTTTAGATTTCCTGAGCAGCTTTTGCAGTTGGTGCGGTGTGACGACATGCTTATCTCCGTGGCGAGTAGGAACGTGACAAGAAGCTTCCGGGCAGACGGGTGCGCCTTACGCAAAAGCTCCGGTGGATGGTGGCCACGTTCGACTCCTGCGCTGCTTTTCTGCTAGGGACTTCCTGAGGCGAGAACTATGTTGGTATTGCTAAAGCCCGAAGAGGCCCAAGAACTTTCGTGCCGCTCTTATCAGGCCTGCATGTTCGCCGATAGAGGATGGAATCGCATAAGAGAGTTATTGGCCTCCTTTGCTCCTCACTAGAATCACTTAGCCGCGGCTTCTCATCCATAGTCCAAAGGTGGCAGCATAAATTTCGCGAAATACGGGGGATTTTGACCCAACAGGCAGAAATATTTTTATCGACTGACACAGAAGTGTCAGAGGCGCAGGGGCAAGGTCAGTGCGGAAGGGACTGGCGAATGCAGTAAGACCTGGGCGATCAGAACTCTTTGTATTACATATGCATCTGGCGTCCGGAAGACTGGACGGAGACCCTTCAAAAGCAACGGATGATAAGTGGGACTGCGCGGTCGCTTCTCCGTTATGAAACTGGAAAGCTGACCTGTCGGATGACGAGACGGGAGGAAGATAATAAAGTCACCTCTCATCTCGGGGCAGGTTGCCGGAGATTTACGTGTGCATGACAACCAGGGAACCGGTGCACTCTGGTTGTGAATGTGCCTGACAAATTCTGCAGCCTGATGTCGTGATTCCCGCATCGAAGAGAGGTCGCACGGTGCCCTCGTCATCTCCGTTACGACAGAGAAAGAGGATCAAATGAACTCACCTTCCGTAGTAGGAAACTCTACTAAAGCGGCGGTCGTGGAGACCAAGCTCTCTGGCTACGACCTGCTACTCCATCCAGGACTAAACAAGGGGACGGCGTTTACAGAGGAGGAGCGAGATACCTTCGCGCTCCATGGATTGCTGCCACCGCATGTGGGGACGTTGGAGGATCAGCTGGAACGTCGAATGAAGGCATTCGACAATCAGACGAGCAGCTTTGAAAGATACAACTTCATGCGTGACCTGCAGGACTCGGATGAGACCCTGTTTTATGCGCTGATCACCCGGAACGTCGAGAAGTTTCTGCCGATTGTGTATACGCCGACGGTGGGCGAAGGCTGTCAACGCTTCAGTGAGACCTGGCGTAAGCCGCGCGGCCTCTTCATCAGTTATCCCAACAAGGCCCGTATCAACCAGATGCTGGCCGACTCTCGTTATGACAAGGTGCGATGCATCGTAGTGAGTGACGGCGAACGGATTCTCGGTCTCGGTGATCAGGGAGCCGGAGGGATGGGAATACCGATCGGAAAGATGGCTTTATATACGGCTCTGGCCGGAGTGCATCCGGAACACTGCCTGCCTGTGCTTCTCGACGTGGGAACGGACAACGAGGAGCGTCTCAAGGATCCGATCTACATCGGTTGGCGCAGCAAGCGGGTGCGGGGCCAGGAATATGACGACTTCGTGGAAGCCTTTGTCTCGGCGGTGAAGAGGCGCTGGCCGCATATCCTTCTGCAATGGGAAGACTTTGCGGGGTCGAACGCGAGCCGCCTTCTGGAACGGTATCGGGACCAGCTTTGCACGTTTAATGACGATATTCAGGGAACGGCGGCTGTAGCCACTGCCACCGTGTTGGGAGCGGTCACGGCGACGGGCATACCGATGAAAGAACAGCGGATCGGCTTCCTCGGCTTTGGCTCCGCTGGAATTGGCATTGCCAATCTGCTGCTCGCCGCCATGAAAGAGAGTGGGTTGAGCGACGAGGAAGCTCATAAACAGTTTTATGCGGTCGACCGCTACGGTCTGATTCTTGAAGGGCAGACAGGCCTTCGGCCAGACCAGGCGCGCTACGCGAAGAAGAAGTCCGATCTGAAGGAATGGCCGCTTTCGAACGCCGAGCAGGTTTCGCTCGAGGATGTGGTTCGGAACGCGAAGCTGACTGTTCTCATCGGAGTTTCCAGCCAGGCGGGCGCATTTACGGAGGGGATTGTGCGCGAGATGGCGAAGCACACAGATCGCCCAGCTATCTTTCCTCTATCGAACCCAACCTCCAAAAGCGAAGCTGCTCCCGCAGATCTTATGAAATGGACGAATGGCCGCGCGCTGATCGGCACGGGTAGTCCATTTCCTCCGGGCGAGATCAACGGCAAGGCTGTGGAGTTTGCACAGACGAACAACTCCTATATCTTTCCGGGTCTTGCCCTTGGGATTCTCACCTCACGGGCAAAGCGGGTTTCGGATTCGATGATCATGGCTGCCGCAAAGGCTCTCGCAGCACTTTCTCCGACACAGAAGAATAAAGAAGCGTCTCTATTACCGCCTATCGCGGATTCTCGTGCGGTCGGTCTGAAGCTGGCGGAGGCGGTTGGGAAGCAGGCGATCGCAGAAGGCCTCGGAGGAGTTTCCGATGAGAAGTCTTTTGAGAAGGAGCTTCGTGAATATGTCTGGGAGCCGGTCTACGTACCGTATGTTCGGCTGGGTGATTAATGCCGTCCACCCAGCAAGTGTAGTGCCCGGAGTGACAGGTGATCTGAACTTCCACTTGCTGGAAAGAAGTGAGGTGATGTATGGCTACGCAAGAGTCGTATCAGCTGAAGCAGATTCCCATAGGCGTCGGTGCGACAGGTAAACGAAAAGAAACGGACTCGATGGGCGAAGTCGAGGTCCCGGCAGACCACTACTGGGGCGCCCAAACCGAGCGCTCGTTGATTCACTTTGCCATCGGGGACGATCACATGCCGAAGCAGGTGTATCACGCTTACGGTTATGTGAAAAAGGCGGCCGCTTTGGTGAATGCCGCTGCAGGACGCCTCGACCGGTGGCAGGCTGATGCGATATCGACCGTTGCGGACGAGGTGATCGCCGGAAAACTGGATAGCGAGTTCCCGCTTTATGTCTGGCAGACCGGGTCCGGGACACAGTCGAACATGAACGTTAACGAAGTGATCTCCAACCGGGCGATTCAGTTGCTCGGCGGAGTGTTGGGGAGCAAGGCGCCGATACACCCGAATGATCATGTCAATATGGCGCAGTCATCGAATGATACTTTCCCGACGGCGATGCATATTGCGAGTGCTCTTGAAGTGAAGAGATATCTGTTGCCTAGAGTGGAAGCCCTGACTTCGGCGATCGAGGACAAGGCCAAGCAGTGGCGCGATGTCGTCAAGATCGGCCGTACGCATCTGGAAGACGCCGTGCCTCTGACGGTTGGCCAGGAATGGTCGGGCTATGCCGTTCAACTTCGTGACGCAATGGTGTTGATCGACAGGTCTCTCGCGGGGATCTATCAGTTGGCGGCTGGTGGTACGGCAGTGGGTACGGGGTTGAATGCTCCTCCAAACTTTGGGGAGGACATCGCTGCGAAGATCGCGGAGTTGACGGGTATGCCGTTTGTTACAGCGCCAAACAAGTTTGCTGCGCAAGGTTCGCTCGACGCGATGGTGAATGCGCATGCGGCCCTGCGCTCCCTTGCGGTTGCTCTGATGAAGATTGCAAACGATATGCGGTGGCTGGCTTCCGGTCCGCGGTGCGGCCTCGGCGAACTGGTGCTGCCGGCGAATGAGCCTGGCTCTTCGATCATGCCCGGCAAGGTAAATCCGACGCAATGCGAGGCGATGGTGATGATTTGCATTCAGGTTATCGGAGATGATTCGGCCGTAGCCTTTGCGGGCTCGCAGGGCAACTTTGAATTGAATGCGATGCGGCCGATCATCATCAACAACTTTCTTCATTCGGCGCGGATTCTGGCCGATGGATGCGAGAAGTTTCGGATATTTTCAGTTGAGGGGACCACGCTGAATGAAAAGCGCATCGCCCAGTTTGTCCAAAATTCTCTGATGCTGGTGACTGCACTCAGTCCCGTGATCGGCTACGACAAGGCGTCGAAGATTGCTCACAAAGCGCTCGATGAAGAGACGACGTTGAAGCAAGCGGCGCTGGCGACCGGATGGATCGATGAGAAAACCTTTGATCAGGTAGTTGATCCGAAGAAGATGGTCTTTCCCAATAATTGATGAAACGTAATTTGTTTTGAATCGATGCCTGTTCAGAGGCAAGGTTCGACAAATCCTCAGATATTTGTTTGTTCGCCTGAATCCTTATAGACGCTGGCTCCATCCATTAATACGGTCGTACATGTTGAATTGCACAGAAACGACATCGATGAGGCAAAAGGGGAGATTTATGGCGACGCAAACTTATTCGAAGCTTTTTGAGCCGGTACAGCTTGGCTCGATCAAGCTGGGTCACAGGGTGGTGATGGCCCCGTTGACCAGACTTCGCTCTGAAATACCAGGTGATATTCCTGGTGACCTGATGCTTGAGTACTATACGCAGCGCGCGTCAAACGGCGGGTTGATTATCTCGGAGGCCGCGACGGTCTCGGTTACGGCTCGCGGATATCTTGGGGCTCCTGGAATTTATTCGGAGGCACAAGTGGCAGGGTGGCGCCGCATTACTGACGCGGTCCATGCCAGGGGCGGAAAGATCATTCTTCAACTGTGGCATGTTGGACGAACCAGCCACGTGGACATGACGGGAGGGTCTATCCCGGTTGGACCGTCCGAGGGTGTTCCGTACGAAGGAAGATCCTTCACTAAGAACGGCTGGGTCGCTGTTACGCCCAACCGCGCCTTGAAGGTCGAGGAGATCCCGGCGTTGTTGGAGGATTACCGTAAAGGCGCTCTCAACGCGAAGGCTGCCGGGTTCGATGGAGTTGAACTCCACGGTGGCAACGGTTATCTGTTGGATCAGTTCCTGCAAAACGGCAGCAACCGGAGGACGGATGAGTATGGCGGCTCTCCAGAAAATCGGGCACGCCTGCTCTTTCAGGTGCTGGAGGCGGTTCTCACGGTATGGGATGGGAGCCAGGTCGGAATCAGGCTGTCGCCCAGCACACAGTTCAACGGCATGTCAGACTCTAACCCAGCCTTGATCTTCGACTACGTGGCGGAACAAGCAAACAAGTACTCCATCGCCTATCTTCACGTCATCGAGCCGCGCATCGACGGGAGTGCTGAGATCGGTGAGGGACTTCCGCCAGTGGCTGCGGGGCAGCTTCGGAAGCTCTTCAAAGGACAGATTCTGGCCGCCGGCGGCTTCGATGGCGACAGCGCGGAGGCGATCCTTGAAGAAGGCGATGCGGACCTGGTTGTGTTTGGCCGATTCTTCATCGCCAATCCAGATCTTCCCGAACGACTGAAGCAGGGCGTGTCGCTGAATCCTTATGACCGGGAGACATTCTACGGTGGTGATGCTCGGGGGTACACCGACTATCCGTTCTATGAAACGGCGGTGGTCTGAGCGGCTTGTAGTGTCTAAGACAGCAACTTGTTGATAGGGGATCAGGAGGAATCTGAGCGAGTCTGTGCGGCAGACAAACCAGGCTCTGCGACAGCCGAGTTCTGGTCTCCAAAAGCCATCTGAGCTAGTGCTCATCTTCTGGAACCGTTGCGAGGGACGGCCGCGTGGATAGGCCCACAGGCATGCTGCGTTACACTAAACGAGCGTGTCTCGTACCTAATGACAATCTTCCTAATGCGAAATGTGTTTCTCGGAATTGCCGCGATACCCTTCATCTACTACGCTCTCGCGATCTTCAGTTCGCTCCGGTTTTTGGGGCGAGACGAGCTAAAGCAGATGGGACGGGCGCGTTTGTACCGCCAATCAGCAACCTGAAGCCGGTGAGGGGCCTGGATCCAGAGGCTTATGAAAATTTCGCCAGCTTCTGCCGACAGGACTATCCGAACTATGAGGTTTTGTTCTGCATCGGCGACACCACCGACCCTGCCTTCCCGGTGCTGCAGCGAATCGTCCGCGATTTCCCGGACTGCCAAATCCGCATTGTGATTGGGTCGGGCCGCAATGCAACTAACGACAAGGTGGCCAAGCTGGCACGACTCGTCGAGGAAGCCTCACATGAGTACCTTGTGATCAGCGACAGCGACGTGCGCGTTGCGCCGGACTACTTGCGCAAGGTTGTTGCGCCGTTGGAAGATCCTAAGACAGGAGCGGTCACCTGCTTTTATGTCCCTATCAAAGAATCGACCTGGGTGCAGCGTCTGCAGGATATTGGCATGCTTTCGGACTTCTATCCCGGAATCCTTGTGGCAAAGCAATTGGATGGAGTGAAGTTTGCACTCGGTCCGACGATTGCGACAACCCGGACGCGGCTTGAGGCCTTTGGCGGATATGCCTCAATCGAGAACCGTCCGGCGGATGACCTGCTTGTCGGGCGATTGATCGCTGAGCAAGGCCACGAAGTAGAGCTTCTTCCTTACACCATCTCCACAGTCGCGGACTATCAGTCACTCAATGAACTGTTTCACAAGCGCCTGCGGTGGATCACGGTCATGCGTCATATGCGCCCGTGGGGACATCTTGGCCTGATCTTCACGCTGGGGCTGCCCTGGGCGATCCTGGCAGTGGCACTTCTTCCGACGGTTATGGTCGCCGCAATTTATCTGGGCGGATATCTCGTCGTCCGCGCCGTGTTGACCGTGCTGGTGGGGTCCTGGGGGCTCGATCAGCCGGGTATCTGGAAAAAGCTGGCCCTGATTCCGTTGTGGGACGGAATGGCCAGTTTGATCTGGTTGACGAGCTTCACGCGGAAGACGATCCGGTGGCGAGGACGGGATTACCTGATGCGTGATGGAGAGCTTGTCCTGCCGCTGTAGGCATAAAACGCAGAGTGCCGAGCGGCAGGGTGCCTAGATGGCGTTCTTTACCAGCAGAGGCTGTTTGCTCATCTCTGTTCCAATGCGTCGAAGGTTTTGCGTGCTCCGCCAATTCACTTGGGGCGGGAAGGATGCTGGGTCAATCCGATCACGATAACGCAGCGCTATATTAATCAGCGAATCGACAAGCGAATCTGAAAGCGTGTGCGGCTGCAGCCCGAGATCGGCCAGCTTGGAATGCTTCGCGTTGTAATAGTGCGATTCGGCTTCGACACGAGGGTCGGGAAGGTGATCAATCTCTACCTTGAGACCCATCTGTCCGGCTACTGCCTGGACCGTTTCGGCGAGGTCGAGGACCGAGAACTGCTCGGTGAATTGATTGAAGACGCGGAATTCACCTGAGTTAGCGGGGTTCAGGCAAGCTAGCTCTACGCAGCGGACGGTATCGCGAAGGTCGAGAAATCCGCGTGTCTGGCCGCCTTTTCCGTATACCGTGAGTGGATAACCGATAGCCGCCTGGGCGCAGAAACGGTTAAGCACCGTCCCAAATACCTCGTCGTAATCGAAACGGTTGATTAAAGCCTCGTCCATCGATACTTCGTCGGTAACCGTACCGTACACAACGCCTTGATTGAGGTCGGTCGCGCGCAGGCCCCAAGCCTTGCAGGTGAACATAATGTTGTGACTGTCATGCACTTTCGAGAGGTGATAGAAAGAGCCCGGCTGTTTGGGGAAAGGGAGGGTATCTTTCCTGCCGTTGTGCTCGATGGTGAGGAAACCTTCTTCAATATCGATATTCGGCGTTCCGTATTCCCCCATGGTGCCCAGCTTGACGATATGACAGTCTGGCTGCAGCTCACGTATAGCGAAGAGCAGGTTCAGAGTCCCGACGACATTATTTGTCTGGGTGTAAACCGCATGCTTACGATCGATCATTGAGTAAGGCGCCGACCTTTGCTCCGCGAAGTGGACGACCGTGTCAGGCTGAAAGGTCTTGATTGTGGAGGAGAGGAAATCATAGTCTGCGACATCGCCAACGAAAAGCTCGATTGGGATGCCCGTCAGTTGATACCAGACCGCCAATCTCTCAGACAAAGGACGGATCGGCGTTAGCGTCTGAGCTCCGAGTTCGAAGTCCCATTGGCGACGGATAAAGTTGTCGATGATCGCAACCGAGTGCCCCTTGTTTGCAAGATATAGGGCAGTTGCCCAACCACAATAACCATCACCACCGAGAACAGCAATCCGCATATTTTCTCCTATTTAACAGGCTTCTATCAGTATACCGACGCACTATTGAATCCCTTTGTTTCAGCAACTTTGTATATTTCCCCACTACTTTGTATATTTCCCCACTACAGCGACCATTGAGCGCTTAGGGCAAGCCGAAGTGTGCCTATGGGGCGTTAGGAAGCACCGAAGACGAAACGGGGTGATTGGTGAGCAGAACCTTACCACCGCTCTCCTCGAGCAAATTCAGTTGATTTTTGCCTACCAGGGACTCCAGATGATCGACGCCCGTGTCCTTGGCGAAGATGTAGTACCTTTCGGGGCTTTGCCAAAGTCTCCGGAATTGGCTGTCATCCAGAAAAACATTCGGGGTATTCGGAGCGTAGGAACCGTAGACGAGGTTGTTATATCTACCATTCAGGAGCAAGGCAGTTCTATCAGTATAAAAGAACACGGATGAGAACCAGTAGTAGTGATGGTCGACGATTAAACTTCCCTTGGGGGACTGCAGTAGCTTATTGACCAAGGGGCGGGACGAGAGATAGGGGTCGAAATCGATCATCGCCAGACGGGCGGCGTGAAAGAAGACCACCATCATTATGGCCACCGTCACGTACACGTTCTTGCTTGTTGTTCGTACGGTACCGATGGCTCCGATAAGAAAGGAAGCGGCGGCTAGCGCAAGAGGTATCCGTAGGTAGGCGAATGACTTCAGGGTCAGGTCCTCCATATGGCCCAGCGACAGGGTGTACGCCTCCGGGTTGGAGCTGAGAGCCTGTGAGATATCGCCAGGAGTAGGAACGTGGCGCACGGCAACGAGTATGGCGATGGCAGCCAGCGCCGCGATCGAGCAAGCCACGGTCAGGAAGCGCGTTCCATGCCGGACGATTCTCCCGTTCCATGCGATGCCCGAGCCGATGAGGAGCGCTAATGCCGGATAGCACGGCATGGAGTAGTACTCCTGCGTCGTGGAGAAAGTGAAAAACACGAGGACGAAGCCGGTCCAGCAGAGTGCGAGGAGCCTGGTTCTTCCTGCGCGATCAACGGGGCGGTATGAGAGCTTTAGCGCTGCGGGCAGGTATACGCTCCACGGGAAGAGCCAGACCAGGTTGAGCAGCCAGAAATAAAGTCGCGGCACCGTGTTGTAGTCGCGCGGAGAACGAAGGTTGAGAAATCGAAGGAGTTGCTCATTGATAAAGAAAAACCAGAAAAAGCCGTGATATTCACCCGGAATGCTCTTCATCGTAAAGCTGAAGTAGGGCGGATTCCGGAGCGTGGCAAGAATATGCCAAGGAGCGGCAATCAACAGGATGATGGCCAGGCCACTGAGCGGCCGGAGTCGTTTCCACATCCGAGCGGAAAAGATCTGACGGGTACACAATAAATAGATGATGGCCGCAGCGGCCGGGAAGACAATTGCAATAAGGCTTTTCAGAAGCAAACCGACGCCCAGGCTTGCGGCCAGGATTGCTGCCCATGCTCGCGGATGCGGTTCTTCTTCGTCGAGAACTCGAAGGAATGCCCACATCGCCAAGACGATGGTTAGAGTGAGCACCACGTCCGGCACGAGGATGCGTGTAAAGAGAAAGAGCCCGATACACGTGGACATGCAGAGGCCAGCATAGAACCCTGCGCGGCGTCCGAAGGCCCAGACTCCGAATGCCGCAGTTGTGAAGCAAAGCGCGATCGCCGAGAGTGCAATCGGAATGCGTGCGGCCCAGTCATGGACGCCGAATACTTTATAAGCGACCGCGATCATCCAGTAGATGAGCGGCGGTTTTTCGAGATAGGCCACTCCATCCAGGCGCGCCGTGACCCAGTCGCCGGAGCTGATCATATTGTGAGCAATCTGCGCCTGCACTGCATCGACGTCGTCCATCAGTGATGGAGGAGAGAGAATGCAACCAAGATAAACGGCCGCTGCGAAAAGTACGACGAGCCAGAAAAGCTGGCTCCGATTTACAGCCCTGCTGCGATCACCTGTCTCTTGGAGGCCAGAGACGGTTTTGACTGGATATTCCATCGTTTCATCCACATAAATAACATGATCAGCCCCCACAAGTGATAGCCGATGTTTATCCTTCTGTTCAAGTGTAGTTGGGTGTAAGTACGAATCGCTTCAAAGTCGAAGAGCTCAGAGTGTTCCTTTTCTGCAGATGCCAGCGTCTCCATCAAGATCGCGCGGAGCGGTCCTCGAAACCATTCGTGCGCCGGAATGTCGAAGCCGATCTTCGGACGCTGAAGGATGGGTGTGGGCAGCTTCGATCTCATCACTTCTTTGAGGAGATACTTCTGGTTTGTACCACGGATCTTAAGGTCAACAGGCAAAGTAGCGGCAAACTCGACGATGCGGTGGTCGAGGAATGGAGGCCGAACCTCAACAGCGTGCGCCATGCTCACGCGATCCGATTTCACCAGGATGTCGTCCGGGAGAAAGTACTGCTGGTCGAACTCAAGAAACGGAGACATCCCGTCCCCGGGAAGGCTGGCTCTCAGACGAGCGAGGACATCTCCAAGGGCACCGGGTAGAGGAACGCGCAGGAGGGCAGCCTTTTCCGCATCGGAAAAGGTTCCATTCCAGTACACATGGGCTCGTTCTGACGGCATGAGACTGCCTTGAAGGAGACGTTTCAGCTTGTATTCGATGCTGATTTTTTCCTTCGAGGCGGGCCAAAAACGCAAGGCGCGAAGAGCTAAATCAATTGCTGGAGGAGGGATATGTTTCAGGTGGCGGGCGATGCGGTTCGCGCGATAGGTGAGGTAACCACTGAAGATCTCGTCGGCTCCTTCTCCACTGAAGGCCACTGTACATTGCGTTTTACATAGCTTGGAAAGAAACCAGACCGGCAATGCTCCGGAATCCGCGCTTGGTTCATCGGAGTAATAAGTAATGTCTTCGATGGCCCCCTCTAAGTCCTCCTCCGGGCACAGATCGAGCTGTTGGTGATTGGTCCCGTAGTGTTCGACTACCTGGCGGATATATTGCGACTCGTCGAAACTTTGGCCGTTGAAGGTAATTGAAAAGGTCCGAAGCTGTGAGCTGGAGGCCTGGGCGGCATAGTGAAGGACCGTTGAGGAATCCACTCCTCCACTAAGCCAGACCCCGAGGGGAACATCGGACATGAGGTGTTCACGAACCGACTGGTTCAAGAGGAAATCAAGCTCTGTTTTTGCGTCTTCGAACCGGATCGGCTTTGGCGCGATGTCTGGGATACGCCAGTATGCGTGCTTGTTGGTGCGGCCGTCGCGCCACTCGAGCCAATGGCCGGGCGGCAGCTTTTCAATCCCATCGACCAGAGTCCATGGACACGGGACGTAGTTCATGGACAGATAACAGTCCAGTCCCCGAAGGCTCAGCTGGCGTTCGATTTCGGGGTGGACGAGAATTCCCTTGAGCTCCGAAGCAAAGAAGATATCCTCGCCTCGCTCGGCGATATAAAGCGGCTTGATGCCGAGGCGGTCACGCGCGAGCACTAGACGCTGACCGGAGTTGCTCCAGATGGCAACCGCGAACATGCCACGCAAACGCTCGAAACAGTTGGTGTCCCACTCGAGAAACGCCTGAAGAACGGTTTCGGTATCACAATGGGTTTGGAAACGCCGGCCGAGAGTTTCGAGCTCGCGGCGGACTTCGAGGTGATTATAAATTTCACCATTAAAAACGATTACTGAGTCGCGATCTTCGGAGAAGATAGGCTGATCGCCGGAAGCCAGGTCAACAATCTTGAGGCGGGTTGCACCGAGGGAGCAGGTTCTAGATCGAAACACTCCCTGCTGATCCGGACCGCGATGGAAGAGGGTACTCGTGGCGCTCTGTATGCGCTCTTGATCCGGGCGCCAGTCTTTCGTCGTGAATCCAACAATGCCGCACAAGTGTCTATGCCTCTTCCACGCGCGCTGGTGTTGAAGTCCAGACATGCTGAACGGATTGATGTTTGGACCAGTAGCCGTATAGCTTTTGCCGAGAACCCATCACCACCATCATGCTACCATCACATTCCGCCAAGCCCATTCAACTAAAAGCACACGCGTCCCACTTTGTAAATTAGCGAACTGCACCGACGCAGATGTGACTTAGATCAAAAAGAAGAGAAGCAAGGAGCTTTCTGCGGCGGAGCAGCGACCTGACCACATATAACCTATAAAATAAAAGATGTCTGCCGAAGCGGTGGCAGCGAACCACACCAATGACGCCACAAAAGTCTCTGCATCTTAAGACCTACTTGCTAATCGCAGTAATGGTGATCGCCGGTCCACTGGGCAACGTTCTGCTAGGCAAGGGAATGAAGCATATTGGTGAACCGGTCATCTGGCCTCCCTGGCAACTGCTCCACACCGGCCTGAATATCTTTACATCTGGGTCGATCTGGTTGGGAATTGCCTCGCTGGTTACATTCTTCGTAGCCTACATGCTGGTTCTGTCGTGGGCTGATTATAGCTTCGTGCAGCCTGCATCCTCGCTTGCTTACGGCGTTGTTGCGTTACTCGGGTATCTGATGTTGGGGGAAAGAGTCTCTCCGTTGAGATGGGCCGGAATCGCGATTATTTGCCTGGGCGTTTTTGTGGTCGGACGCACCAATCCTCGAACGACGAGGCAGGTTTAGGTTGCCGCATTTCATTCTGTTCACGCTGATCGTTGTCGCCGGAACGGGCGGCGAGTTATGTGTCTCCCGCGCGATGAAGGTTGTTGGAGAAGCCCCGAGTTTGCGTCCAGCGGAGGTCGCAAAGGTAATTCTGAGAGCACTGCGCGTTCCTTGGATGTGGCTTGGGGGCGGAATGATGGCGGTAGCGTTCTTTGCCCTCCTGGGAGCCTTGTCCATTTACGACGTGAGTTTCGTCGTCCCTGTAACGGCGTTGAGCTACGTGGCGGGTGCCTTTGGAGGGGTCGTCTTTCTGCGCGAACATGTAGACTTTCAACGCTGGGTCGGAGTCTTGCTGGTCGCGATCGGCGTCACACTGGTATTTTTGGGCAAGAACTAACCGCCTCGAGGTTGTCGCTTAGGGTTACGGCTTAGGCGCGGGCGGCTTAGGAATCCGCAAGGTCCACGAACCTCCGAACACAATTGTTCTGCCCTCGGGGCGTGAGATCGCTTTGTACTCATTTAGGTATTTGAAGAAGAAGTTGAGATTTTTGGTGGGAAGTATGTAGTTGCTCTGGAGGCCTACTGCGTGGACAGAGTAGAACGGCACACTACTCGCAGGCAAATTGCCGATCGTCCCGCTGTTAGCAGAAATCTGCCACTGGTCATATCCGATTAAACCGAGTTGAAGCAGTCTGCTGAAGTCTTTTTTGAGTGGAAGGAGTTGGCCCGCTCCCCACTCGATAGTGAAGGTTTTTCCCGGCGTCAGGGCAGTTCCTGTCTTCTGTCCGTGTGTCTCCCAATCGGTGAATAAGTTTAAGCTGGTTCCCTTGTTCTTTGTAACGTAAACCGTTGTGCCAAAGGTTAGGTCGTTGCCCCAATATCCCGAGCCTACGTTGTTTCTCGCTCCAGCAGAGAAGCGTCCGGTAGGGGCGAAGAACGCGTAGCCGGCGACGATGTCTGCCCGCTTGAGGTGCCAGCCGAGATTGACGGGCTGGACAAACAGGTCTGCAAATCCTGATCCTCCCCCTGTGGCACCGAGATTGGTTCCCGAGATGTCGGCAACCAGACTGCCGTTCGCGACATTGAGAGAGATGTAGGGAGCGAAGGATGCGCCCAAAATCTTCTTCTTCGGGACAAAGTAGAAGATGTTTTCGTCGGCCCAGAACCCGTAAGTGCCCACCACATTGGGGCGATGGTTACCATTCGCGTCATTCAGTGAACTTGCGGAGTAGTTGAGCGCTACATTGGCGTAGGTCAGTCCCGAGTCAGGAACTACGCCAGCATTCAGCCCAAATTGTCCGGGCACATATTGGCCCTTCTGTTGAGCCTGCAATGCCGCTACGCTCATTAACACTAAAATCGTGAGAGCCCAAGGTGAAGATGCACGACGGTTCCATCTCTTGTCCATGTCTTCTCCTTTACTGTTGGAGGGATCGAGGCCCCACTACTATCCACTTCTATAAGGCTCTTCGTATTCGAAACCAAGTTTGCTCAACAAAATTTCTCTAGCTTTGAGGTGGATTCTGTACATGGAAAGCTTTGGTCGGTCCGCTGCACCTAAGCAGGGACCGTGGCTAAAGACAGATATTGAATGCGTGAGTTAGTCCGCTAACAGGCTCCCTTTCACCGTTTTCTATTTCCGGAGATACACATTTGCAAGCCGAAAAGGCTTTTGCCCGAAGTTTTCTATTTCTAGTTCGTTCTTCTTATTGAATTTGATCTTGCATACGGGTGCCAGTTGGCCAGTACCTTTTCCATTCTTGTCGACATTCAAGGCGACGATTCCAAACTGATAGTCCGTCGAACGGCCTCCCCGGTACATTTCGCCAAAGGACATAGGACGATTTGTCACCATCACAACGTGTAGGCCTCCGTCTGCCGTTGGCCTGTACCGGGCAAAGCGAAAGCCACTGCCGACAAAGCCGGTGGGAGAGAGCCGGCCTACGTCGCTCGTTTTCTCCATCGCACTCACCAATCCATCCGGGCCTTTTTCTTTCAGGACGCTGATGTAGTCCTGCACCTGTTGATTGGTTGTCCAACCGGTGATGTAGATATCGAGTCCGAAGCTCCTACCGGCCGCCGCTCCTGCCTGGCCAAATGCGGTGGCTGTAAATTGTCGAGGAAGAACGGAGAGCGGCTTATCGTCTCCGTTTTGGGCGGACGCAATGGAGAGACACCCCGATAGAATCAACACAGTACTCATTATTTGCAGATTCTTTAATCGCATAATTTTTCTCCTCGTCCCAGACGGTGTCACGACCGGCCGCGAGCGGTGTGCTTCTTGGCGAGACCAGTCTGCATCATTTACTGCTCACTTATGGTCACTAACCCCGAATAGCCTAATAAGATAGGCCGGCAACTGCGAGTGTATTTCCGCGCCAGGGAATGCTGTGCCGACGCCCCAGAACACAAGCGGAATGTCAGGAGCAGAATGAGCTTGTCCCTGACGACAGCGAACACCCAGTCCTCTCTCTAAGCAGAAAGATGATCTTTCGTGCTCTAAGCGATTGGTCAAACTTCGCCACCGATTCCTCCGATTCACAAGAGCTAACACGGAGGCTACCTTCAGCGCCGCTTCGCAGCTACTAGCAAAATTCCTAGCCACTGACTGGCGTTTATTCACATCGAAGTCCGAAATAGCGGATGCTTAGATATCACTCGGTCCGGGCCGGAAGGAGTAGCGTTTCTCCACAGGCGTGGTCTGCGTCCGCTGTGAAATGCCGAGGGCCTATTTCCTACATGTTGTAAGTTATTGATCCTAAGTGGTGGTCAGAGACGGGATCGGGCTATGCTTTTGAAAGTATCTGATACCTAAAGGGAGATCGTCGAAAGCGACGTCCTGCGCTGTTTGATGAAGCTTGCGTTGTGAGACGGATGAGCGTCAACGCTGACGCGTGCGGAAGCATGTAGACTCGAGTCGATGGCGTGGCTTCCAGGAACTCGTGTTGGTTCATACGAGATAGTTGATCTGCTCGGCGACGGCGGAATGGGTAAGGTGTTTCGCGTGCGGCACCTGATCTCAGACCGCACGGAGGCGATGAAAGTACTGCTCGCGGCGTCTTCCGCGAGCCAGGAGATGCTGGATCGGTTTACGCGAGAGATTCGGGTGCTGGCCACACTAAATCATCCAAACATTGCCGTGCTGCATACTGCATTTCATTACGAAGAGCAGCTTGTGATGATTATGGAGTACGTGGAAGGGATGGATCTGCGGCACGCGCTGGCAGCGGGTATTACGCTGGACCAGGCGGTGGCCTATATACGGCAGCTGCTCACGGCGTTGGAGTATGCGCACTCGCGCGGAGTGATTCATCGGGATATCAAACCGTCGAATATCATGGTCACGCCCGGGGGACAGGTTAAGGTGCTTGATTTCGGGCTGGCGCTAGCAGCCCCCGAAGCGCGGTTGACGATGACCGGGGCGCTGGTGGGATCGATGCACTACATAGCGCCGGAGCAACTATCGGGGGAAGGGCACGATGCGCGGTCGGATCTGTATGCGGTGGGTGTGACGCTATACGAGATGATTACGGGCAAACTACCGATAGAGGGTACGAACTACGCGCAGGTGATCGGTGGGCTTCTGCAGTACAGTCCGATATCGCCGAGCCGGATAAACCCGTTGATACCGGCGGAGTTTTCGGCAGTAGTGATGAGGGCGCTGGCTAAAGAGAAGCGGGAGAGGTGGCAAACCGCAAGGGAGTTTCTTGTGGCGCTGGATGCCTCGCAGCTGGGCCAGGCTTCACAAATCAGGGTTTTTGCTAGTCCGACGTCCACGTTGACTGGTGCGGCAGAGGGAGCGATTGGGGAGAGTTCGAAGTACGAGCCGGATCAGTTGAGCGAGATTACGCTGAAGCTGGCCCACTACGTCGGGCCGATCGCGAGCGTGCTGGTAAAGCGTGCTTCCAGCAGTACAAATGATCTGCAGGCGCTGGTGGAGCAGGTAGCGCAGGAGATTGAGGAGACGGATGCGAGGCGGAGATTTCTCTCCTCAGTGGGCGGACGGTTTCGCAAGAGCGGCGTATTGTAGCTAGCCGAGCATTTGCAAGGCCTTTACTACGGTGACTACCAGGCGGTTGAAGGATGCGGTGAGCTGGGCCATCTCGTCCTTGCCGCGAACGGGTAGTTCGGCCTGGTCGAGCTGGCCGAGACTGACACGGTCGGCGACGGCGGAGAGCTTGCGCAGCGGCAGGATGATGAGGTAGTAAAGCACGAGATCGATAGCGAGCAGAATGGCGGCAAATGTCGTGACCAGAGACCAGAGGAGAGTTTTGAACGCCCTTGATGCAATCTGGATAGGGACTGCCATCGGCACGGAGACGATCTGGGCACCGACAATTTCGTTGAGTTTCCACCCGAAACCATTCGTCGATCCGTATTTTTCGACCATGGTTTTTGGAGCGGCAGAGGGCAGTGTGTGGCACTCCAGGCAGCCTGACTCCGTCTTGATGGGGTGGGCGAGATAGAGCGAGGGGCCAGTTGCGGTTTCGCGCTCCCCGACGAACTCCTTCAAATCCGGCTTGTTGCGAAAGGCATCGATGACGTCGGTCTCCCAATCGACGGCACGATCCTGGAGGTTGGTCGGGTTCAGCGTGGCTTCCTTGTACATGTACTCGGGAAATTTCTGGCGGAGGCGAGCGAAGGTGACCGTCGCCCCGTAAAACGGAATGGCCTGCGGAAGAAAAGTATGCTTCATGGCTGGAGCGGTCACGATGATTGGCGTGAGTTCTTCTGTGGTGTAGTCGCGTGTGGAGCTGGCGCTCTGGATCATAAGTTCGGCTTGCTGCAGGACCTGGGCTCTCGCATTGTCGATGAGGAAGGAGTGAGCGACCCAGGAGACTATGGCGAGACCGATGGCGACGACGGCGACGACAATCAGGTTGAATTTGAGTAGAAGTTTCATGGTTTCTCCAACAAACGCGTTGTTCTTCCAGCGTCAGGCGGTTCTGTCGATGACCAGGAGGGTGCAGTCGTCGTCGGCAGGGGCACCCTCGCAGAAACGGAACATGGAAGTGAAGATGGCCTGAATGGGATCTGGTGCCGAAAACTCACGCTGGCGCTCGATGGAGCCGAACTGCACACCCGTTGGGTTCTCGGCTTCGGTGACACCATCGCTGAGAAGCACCAGGCGTGCGTTGAGAGGCACAGTAAAGGAGACGGAATGGAAAGTGGCGTTGTGGAGAAGGCCGACGGGGACGTCGCCGCCGAGAATGGGAGTAACAGTGCCGTCTTCAAGAATGAGGAAAGGAGAGACGTGGCCGCCGTTGACTAATTCGACCTCGCCATTTCGTTTGTAGTGGAGGGCCACGAGGGTTACGTACTTCTGTCCGTAGACCCGGGAGCACAGAAAGGATTGGACGGTGGTGACGGTGGCGACAAGGGAGACGCGGCTCCGTGCCTGCGCGTACATCATGCCCTGGATGATCGAAGCGAGCAAAGCAGCGGACACACCTTTTCCGGAAACGTCGGCGACGATGGCAATAAAGCCGTCATCCACCGGAATGACGTCGTAGAAATCGCCGCCGACCTCTGCACAGGGGATGGTTTTCGCCATGACCTTAGCGTAGGGGAAGGTCGGGAGATCGCGGCCGATGATGCTCTGCTGAATAGTGGCGGCGATCTCCATCTCGTTGCGGAGAAGGTCGGCAGCGCGCTCGGCCTGGACTAAGCGGGCATGTTCGACAAGGGTGGCTGCCTCGGCCGCGATGGCATGGAGGATGTCGCGGCCGACGCTGTTGAGAGTGCTGGTCCGTAGGCGACTGTCGAGGTAGAGGAGGCCGAGGAGGCTGCCGGAGCTGCGGCCACGCAGGGGGATGGCGATGACGCTGCGGAGTTCGTGGGCGACGGCGCTCTCGCGGCCGACGGGCTGGCCTTCGCCACTGACGTCGCCGAGGATATACTCCTGTCCGGACTCGGCTGCATCGCGAACGATTGAGTGCGAGATCTTCGTGTCGTCGAGAATTTGCTGGCCTTCGCGATCGAGAGCACACGCGAGGCCGAGGGTAGTGGAGCTCTCGCCGAGGAAGACAAAGCCGCGCTCCGCGTGAGTGAGACGCAGAGTGAATTCGATCATGGTGCTGAGGATGTCTTCGAGCACGCTTGTGTTGTTGAAGCTCTGTGCGGCCTGTAGGAAGAGGGAGAGCTTCTGAAGTTCGGTGCTGGAGGTTCCGGTTGACATCTGGTTGAAAAGGGCCATGGTGGAGGTGTGGTCGGAAGAGGTAACGAAGAGGAGGGTGACGCCCGATGGGCCGAGCTTGATGCGGTCTCCGGAACGGAGGCGAGCGATGTCCTTGCGGACGTCATTGACGAAGGTTCCGTGGCGGCTGCCGAGGTCTTGAATAAAGAAACCTTCCGCATCCTCGTGAATGATGGCGTGCTCGCGTGAGACCTGCGAGTTGGTGAGGTAGAGACTCCGATCCGCCCTACGGCCGATCGTGAAGGGCAGGGAGTTGATGGTTATGGTTTGCGTCTGGTCTGTTTCTCGAACTACCAAGCGAGCTGTGTGTTTGATGGTCTCCATGACGAGGACAGGCCGATCGGGCATTTTGCTTCCCTTTGACGATACCAGCGCTCAAATGAAAGCGGGTGAAGGGAGACTCGCTAATCCCAATCAGGATGCTGTGCATCCCACATTTTTCACTCTCGCCTTGTTCAAACTTTACTCTGGTTTTGGGTTCCGTGGGTTTTTGTTCCAATGCTGTCTGTCTCTCAGGAATCCACGGTGAATAATACTTCTCCGTGATCTTGATCGAACTGTGTGAAAGCATCTGCGAAAGATCTTCCATGCTGGTTCCGTTCGAATTCCAAAAGGTCGGTTCGATGAATGCCTAGGCCCGTGGCTGTCGAAACTCTGCGGGGGAGGTCCCGAAGCGCGTCGCATCTCGATGTTCTACAAATGATTTCCTCGGGTCGCCTGGGCATTTTCTATCCTCAAAATAACGCCGTTTTTGTGGATTCGACTTTGTCAACGCCCTCGCCTGTTAGCGACAACTGAGATTCAACTTCCGGATTGCCCGTCACAGAAGAACGGCCATAACTGCCCATAAGCCGGCTTTCCGTCGCTATTCAACTGGCGAAGGTTACCTCACATCCCAAAAGACACTGGTTCCGAAGGAGGACAATAGCCTTCTTCCGCCATGCGCTTCCCCATTTCGACATACATCACACAATTGCGTGGCTGCCAGGTCTGCAGGCCATCGACGTAGCGGTTGTACATAGAGAACGCAGCGGCGATGAGTACGGTGTCGTGAATGTCGAGATCGGTGGCGCCATGCTGACGCGCTTCCTCTACGAGTTGCGTCGTCACTTTCTTTCCGTCGATCTGCACCTGCTCCGCGATCGCAAGGAGTGCCTTCAACTTCTCCGATATGTCTGAGGTTTTGTAGTCCCGGCAGACTGACTCTACAAGATCCGGGTCTCCACTGTTCAGATGGCTTGCGGCGGCGCCGTGGCTTGTCTGGCAAAAGTAGCAGGTGTTTCTCGAAGACACGAAAGCGGCGATCAACTCGCGATCCCGTGAGCTGAAGCCGTCGTTCCCGGAAGTATGCAGGAGGATATGCGCGAGTTCACGCAGGGGCCGGGCGGTCTCCGGACGAAAGGCGAAGCCAGCGGTGATTCCTGGCATGTCTTCAGGCAATGCAATATGAGGCATGGTTATTCCTCCAACGAGATGCTGGCCGAGGCCAGGTTGATATCGCTTGCGTGATATGGATTGCGATCGCTTCGCAGGAAAAGGCTGAGTCCGGCGGCGAGTAACGTGGTGCATGCGAGGCCGACGATGCAGCGCGGCTGATAGGAACCGGCGCGGTCGTAGAAATGTCCCACCACCATTGGACCTGTGGCGCCTCCAATCGCGTAAGCGGTCCATGTCAGGCCATAGAGTACAGAGAAGTGCTTCCGCCCGAAGTAGCGAGCCAGCAGGTAGGGTGCGACGTCCGCTTCGCTGCCGAGTCCGATGCCAAGCAGCGCCGCCCCAAGGAGAGCCATAGCCGAGGTGCCAGAGAAGGCAAGAATGAGAGTGCCAGCGGCGGAGAGCAGAAGGATACCGGTCTGGATTCTCTGCGCGGGGAGCCTGTCGATCAGAAAGCCGGTGAACAGCCGGCCGACAATGCCGGCACCGCCTCTTACCGACAAGGCAAGGGCGGCGGCTTGGACGGTGACGCCGTGCTCGGTGAGCATGGCTGCAAGATTGGTAACCAGACCGTTTTCCCCGAAAGCCGAAAGCATGATGATGAAGGCGAGTATCCAAAAGGGCGCAGTGCGGAGTGCGGATGCGACGGTCTCTCCGGACATCAGGCTCTCGTCGACTCGCTGTGGCATGGGTTGATTGCGTAGGAGAAGGGCAGTGAGTGGCAGACCAAGCAACGCAACGCCGCCGAGCATAAGATAGGCGTCGCGCCAGCCATGGTGATCAATCACCCACTGTGTCAGAGGAGGGATCAGAATGGAACCCACTCCGCTGCCAGTAAGCAGGAAAGCGAGCGCAAGCCCACGCCGCCTGTTGAACCAGGTGAGAATGGTGCGCGTGTAGGCGAATTGGGCGGTGCCGTTGGCAACTAATCCCAAGACAAAGTAGGTGAGATAGAAGCGCTGGATGCTCGGACCGAGCCTACTGAGCGACGCCAGCGCGAGTGCGAAGATGACGACTGAGGGCAGAATGATCCGGCGCGGCGGGAAGCGGTCGAGCAGAACGCCGATTCCGGGCGAGACAACGGCTACGGTGATAGCGGCCAGGGCGAAGGTGCCGGAGATGGCTTCGCGCTGCCAGCCAAATGCCGCATGCAGCGGGTTTAGAAAGAGGCTGAACGTGTAAGGCACAATGGGAGCGAAGCTCACCATTACACCAACGAAAGCAGCCGCCGCGACGCTCCAGCCCTGGTAATGAATCGAACTCTCATTGTCTTGGAGCTTGGGAATAACCTGCTCGCTCAATCGCCGCTCCCGTGACGCTTTTCTTTCGGCTGTTCGGACGGTAAGGGTTTTTCCTGGGGGAAGTGCCATTTGCATACCCGGCAAGCAAATCCTGCGAGGGCAGCCCAAACGCATTCACAACCCGATTGAAACACGCAAAGAGCGCAGTGACATGAATAGCTTCTGCAATCTGCAGATCGGTCCAATCGGATACGTGTAGTAATTCGATGTCGGCCCTAGTAACGCTTTGCGCATCGTCTGTGATCTTTTGCACGAAGCGAAGAAGGGCGCCCTGTTGGGAACTAAACTCCCTGGAATCGACCTCACATGCCATTACTGCCGTGAGCAGTTCCGGTGAGCCGCCGTTCGTACGGAGAAAGAACCCGTGACTGTCCGCGCAATAAGCGCAGTTATTCCGAGAGGAGACAAACGTCGCGATCATCTCTTTATGCTGTCGGTCGAGTGCGCCGTCTATGAAGAGCATGGATTGGGCGAGCCCCATCATGTGCTCGAGCAAAGGTGGATGGGTTGCAAAGCACCGCAGGATACCCGGTACGTGTGGCCTGCCGAAGTCGGTACGGAACCTCGTAAAGAGGCGTTCGACCTCGGGTGGGGCGTCGTCCTCATTCACAATCGGCAGGTTTGCCGATTGGATGGGAGACAACTCGCCCAGAGCTTGATTTTGATATTCCCGCATAATCATGGACTAAAACGCCAATCTGGCCGCAAGCTGAAACGCTCTGGGGCCGCCAGAACCAAAGAATCCACCTGCCGTTGTAACGGCGGAGTAGAAGTTTGACTGCACTGTATGTGCAGGTTGACCGTTTTGGGCTGACTGAAAGGGTCCGATGGAGATGCTACGGCCTGGGTAGTTGTTGTTGCTGGTTCCGCGGATATTCGTCTCATTGAAGATATTGAAAGCTTCTCCAATAAGAGAAAGGGCTATCCCTTCCTTGAATTTGAACTGCTTCTGCAACCGAAAGTCGAGAGAGCTGAATGGACTGGAAAAATTGATGTTGGACGGCACATGCTGAAGGAGCCCTCCGGCGAGACACGGGAACGACGCCGGACACGCAGGAAGAGCATTCCATTTATCGATCACCGCATTCAGGTGATTGCTATTTTTGATCTCGCGGCCGAGGGAGTTGCGCGAGATAAGGGGAAGGCGGGATCCGCTCGCTCCGTTGATGGCTGTGCCGGGCAGGAAGGTGTCGGCAGGCACGCCCGATCCGAAAGTGTAGATCGGCGCGAAGGAGATTTGCCACGGAAATTGCACTTCTCCGTAGAAAGTGACGCGGTTCAGCTCATCGGTGACGGCGTATCCCTTCTCAAGTTGAGGTTGGTTAATTCCTTCGACTAGGTTTACCTGTTCGTTGGCGTTGCTGTTGGTGAGTTGGTCGTCGTCGGAGTAGTCGAGCGTCTTCGAAAGCGTGTAGCTGATGTTGTATTGATAGGCCACGTGTCCCAGCTTTGACTGCCGTTGCTGCAGACTGAAGATCAGGCCGTCATACCAAGATTTCGCTCTGGACTCGATGAGCGTGATGTTGTCGGAGATCCCGCTGGTTGGGTCTGTTAAGCTGCAGGGTACATTATTGCCCGGGCAGGCGACGTACGGAGAGGTTGAGCTGGTGCTGCGAAGTAGATGGCCATTCAACTGGCGATTTGCGAAGACGTGAAGTCCGTCTGCTGACATGACCCAGCTGCTGCCAAATTGCTGCTGAAAGCCAAGGGAAAATTGCTGAACGAGAGGATGATGAGAGTCTGGGCCCATCCCGATCATGCCAACTCCGCCAGTCTGGTGAGGGCCACTGAATGGCGCCGCGAGACTTGGGCTGCCTGTGCCGAAGCTTGCGTGAGGAGCAAAGCAGGCGTTTAGGCTCGGCGGCCCCGGCACAAAAGGAGAGACGCAGTAAGATCCGGCGAACTGGGTGACGGTCAAGGCGCGATCGTTCTGCACAAGCTCTTCGGCACCGCTTTCAAGAATAATGCGGTCGTAATAGATGCCATAGCCGCCGCGAACGACCGTCCTCCCGATACCGAAAGGATCGTAGGCGAAGCCGATGCGAGGACTGAAATCCTTCACGTCAGGAGATTTTTTGAGGTTGATAACGTTTGCCATCCAGGTGCACGGGACAGTGGGCACCGTGGTCAGGTTGGGGCACGGGTCGTGAGCACTCGAGGTCCCGGTGAGATTCGAGTCGTACTCCCACCGCAGTCCAAGGTTGAGAGTTAGCTTAGGCAGCACTCGCCAATCATCCTGGGCGTAGAACGCAAGATAGCTGTTGAAGACTGTAGGAATTGGAACTGGAGTGACAGGTGCACTGCTCTTGATCCCAACAGCCTCCGGAATATCAAGATCATTGATCTTGCCGTCTCCATTCAAATCAGCGAAGGCGAAGTTGGTCGTAAGGATAACCGTGCCGGTGCCGAAGACGTTGATCTCTCCGTGTGCGGTGTAGTGCTGAAACTCTCCACCGAACCTGAGGGCGTGCTTACCCAAAGCCCAGGAATATGCGTCGCCAAACTGGTATCGATCGAGATGGGTAGCCTGTGGGAGATTGAAGTTTGCCCCGTCTGCAATATCGGGAAAGATGAGTTCGTTAGTCAGGTTCAATTGCGGATTCGTCGTGGGTGCATTCGGCAGGTAGGGAGGAATATTGTTATAAAAATTGTCGTAATGGAAGCCAAAGTTGTTGACGCGAGTGGGCGACAGAACCGTTGTGAGGCCAGCCACGACCGAATTGAATCGATTGAGCGAGTTCTGCCGCTCCGCTGCAGTGAAGGATGGTGTGGTTTGGGAGGGCGTAGCTTCACCTGTATCCGTAGAACGATTGAAGGAATATCGCGCCATAACCGTGTTCTTCGGACCTAACTGCTGGTCGTATCGAGTAGACCAGAGTGCTTCGCGAAGGGGAGAAGGAGCGGAGGTGTTTTGAATCTGAGAGGTCGTGAAGTTGCGCGTGCCGGTCTGGAGCGCTGCATTCTGGTCGCGGTATTCGAAGCCTGTGAAGAACCGACCCTTGTCCTTTCGGATCGGACCACCCAGGGTTGCGCCGTACTGTTCTCTGTCAAATGCTGGCGTGGGAAGGGAACGGTCGAATGTCGCAGGCAGAGCCTGCAGATTGCGATTGCGCTCGAAGAAGAAGAGTGAACCGTGATATTGGTTCGTTCCGGTCTTTGTGACGATGTTGATAATGCTGTTGCCCGACCGACCGACTTCGGCTGTGAATCTTGCGGTCGCAATCTGAAACTCCTGAATCGAATCCTCAGGAAAGTTAGCGAGCGTGCCCCCAACCACCTCGTCGTTATTGTCACCGCCGTCGACAGTAATGTTGCCGCCTCTACCGAATCCGCCCGCGGAGCTTACTTCGAGGGTATTCGTCTTAGTCGGGTCGAAGGTAGGCGCGGGCCGGTTTCCTGGTACCAGGTAGGCAAGTTCTAGAAAATTCCTGCCATTGAGGGGGATACTTGAAATCGTCTGCGATGTGATCTGTCCCTGAATCATGGACTGCGTAAGATCGACACCCTGTCTGTTATCGCTGTTGACATCGATCGTGCTGGCCTGCGAAGCAACGTTCAATGTCGTATCGAGCGTGACCGACTTTCCAGCTTCGAGCTGAACGTTACTGTAACGAACGTCGGAGAGTCCTGTGAAGGTCAGTACAACCGTATAGCTTCCAGGTTCCAGATTCGACAACATGAAAGAGCCGTCTGCACCGGTTGCACCTTCTCGGATGGTACCCAGTCGCTCATTGGTCGCGGATATATGCGCACCTTGGATAAGCCGGCCGCTCGGGTCTTTGGCGATACCGCCAATCGAGCCGCTGGGCAGTTGAGCATGCAACGCTGAAACGAGAGCGAGGATGCAAGCAGTAGTTGCAATCCGGGAATACAGGCGCATCGGATACAACCTCCAAAATGTAGAGAACAGTTTGTAAGTGACGGCCCAAAAGACGGGATGCCCTACACAGATAGGGTGGTTGCGGTTTCACGCGAATGCTATAGACCACGCGGTAATCTGTCATCAACCATAAGGTGGAGAGAGGGTTCCACCTATCCGGCCCGCAGCTTATGGCGTATGCTTCGCATACAATCCTGGAGAATTACTATGCCTCACATCAAATTGCCGGACGGGCTGCAAGGAATACGCAGCGCTATGGCATTTCGCCCAGAGACAGCTAAGCCTCTTAACGAACTCGCGGAAGCGTTGTTGCACGCCCCGAACTCTCTTCCACAAGCAGACCGCGAATTGATAGCGACCTACGTCTCGCACCTCAACGACTGCTATTTTTGTCAGACCGTACATGGCTCTATTGCGGCTGCTTGTCTCAACGACGACTATGAATTAGTCGCTCGAGTGAAAGCGGATTTTCAGGTTGCGGATATTTCAGAGAAACTGAAGTCGTTGTTAGTCATCGCGGCGAAGGTACAGAAAGGTGGCAAGAGCGTCACGGCCGCTGACGTGGAAGCTGCCCGTGCTCAAGGCGCCACCGACATCGAAATTCACGATACAGTTCTCATCGCTGCTGCTTTCTGCATGTACAACCGTTACGTCGACGGTTTGGATACCTGGCAGCCTCAAGAGGAAGAGTTGTATCGCGAACGAGGCAAGAAGACTGCGCGGGAAGGTTATGTTGTCATGAGCCGGGAATATCTCCCGGATCAAACTGCGCAAGCAAAGTAAACAGCAAATTGTTGTTTCCGCCGTTCCAAGGTGAGCGATGCCAGCACAAATCAACCCGCGAAATCGAAGACGCAAACCTTACAGTTCCAATCTTGAAACGCTCGCATTACTCAGGGTTTCCGGGAATCCAATCAACGGTCTAGGCGAGACTTCCATCCGTAAGGCGTCACCGTTTTTCTGGCATCCGCCCGACCAACACCCATACGGCGATTTGCAGCTCGTTGCTCGGCAAAGTTCTCGGAGATGTCCAGGTGCTACGGAGGCCTTTGCCGCAGCCTACAACCATCCTGGGCTCTGTTCGATAGCGCATCAAAAGACCCAGGCCTCTGACGAGCAATTTGCTAACGAATTAAAAACGTTTGCGCTCGCTCATGAAGCCGACGCGGTGGGAATCACGCCAATGGACCCACTCTATGTTTTCGAAGGTTACACGGTGGAAGAGCCGTGGATCGTGGTGCTCGCCCTTGCCCACAATTATGAACTGCTCAAAGAAGTTCCCTCCGACGAAACAAACGGAATTGGCGTCACAGATATTGGCGATCAATATGCTCGTGGCACACGGGCCTCCTACGCTCTTGCAAATTGGATTCGCTCTCAGGGATACAACGCTCATGCGTACCCCGGCCCTATGGCAGATGCACTCCTTCTTATCCCGCCCGCTATCGCTTCGGGCTTGGGTGAGCTTGGTAAGCACGGTTCATTGATTAGTAGGCAGTTTGGATCCGGTGTACGTCTCGCGGGCGTCACAACGGACATGCCGCTAATCGCGACTGCGCCAGATCGATTTGGTGCCGACGAATTCTGTGCAACCTGTCAGGTTTGCACTCGCGCTTGTCCGCCTGGCGCAATTCTCGAAAACAAGCAAATGGTGCGCGGCGTGGAGCGCTGGTATGTCGACTTCGACAAATGCATCCCTTACTTTGCCGAAGCAGCATCGTGCGGAATTTGTATAGCCGAGTGTCCGTGGACCCGGCCACACGTGCGACCTAAACTGCTTGCCACGATGGAACGCCGCGGACGGCGTTCGAAATCCTCCGACGGGGTGATTTTCAAGACTAGCCCAAGTTGACTACCTTTCACGCGTGGATAATTCGTTCGGAAGTCAGTGTAGATCGTGTGCTACGTGATGCGCCTCAGTGAAAGTCGTGAAATCGTACATGAACCCGACTGAGCTTCTGAGCGCGAACAGCCGCCGCCTTTTCTGAGATAACGCCATACTGATTTTGAGGAGATCGGCAGGATCGTGGTAACGGCCCAAGCCCGATTCTGCCTAGACTGCAAGTGGAGAGAAAAAATGCAAAAGAGAAGGTCCGTTTACAAACGAAGAACTCGTTGGTGAAGCGCTGGCGCCGGTGCGCGACAAGGTCATCATCGCAACGAAGTTCGGCTTCGAAAACGGAATACCTAGTCAGGGCACGAACAGCAAGCCGGAACAAATCAGGGTTGTGGCTGAAGCCGCTCTGAAGCGCCTCAATACGGATGTTATCGACCTCTTCTATCAACACCGCGTCGATTCAACAGTCGCCATCGAAGAAGTGGCGGGCACTGTCAAGGACCTGATCCAGGAGGGGAAGGTCAAACATTTCGGTATGTCAGAGGCTGGGGCAGCGACCATTCGCCGCGCACATGCGGTGCAGCCGGTCGCGGCGCTGCAGAGCGAGTATTCGCTATGGTGGCGAGAGCCGGAGAAAGAGATTCTTCCAACACTGGAGAAACTCGGTATCGGGTTCGTCCCATTTAGCCCGCTGGGCAAGGGCTTTCTTACGGGCGCAATCTCCGACAAGACGGAGTTTGACAAAACGGACTTCCGCAACATCGTCCCGCGCTTCTCCGCCGATGCCCGAAAAGCGAACCAGGCACTGGTGGACGCTCTCGGGCAGATTGCGGATCAGAAACAGGCGACCAAGGCGCAGATCGCGCTGGCCTGGCTGCTTGCGCAGAAGCCGTGGATTGTGCCGATTCCCGGAACGACGAAACTGCACCGGCTCGAAGAGAATCTGGGCGGCGTGGGCGTAGAGCTGACGCCGGACGATCTGAATGCGATCCACGATGCTGTCTCGGAGATCGATGTGCAGGGGGAGAGATATCCTGCTCAACTTCAGAGCCTGGTGAATCGCTAGGAATGGGACTCCATGAGCAGAAAGCATCGTGTGTCTTTCATCGCGGTCTCGTTGATGGCGGTTTCTCTTTTGCCCGCAGCGAGAGCGCAGGAAAATAACAACAGCAAGCCTGAAGAGGCGGCGACGCCGGCCATAGCGAAAAAGATCATCAATCTATGGCCCGGTGTCGCGCCGGGGTCGGAGCAATGGAAGCAGCCGGAGACCAATCTTGGCTCTGGCGACATGGAGACAACGGTCAACGTGAGCACGCCGACGCTGACCGCATACCTGCCCGACCCTTCCACGGCGACAGGCGCCGCCGTCATCATCGCCCCTGGGGCGGCTTCATAGGTTTGTCAATCAACTCTCAAGGTTACGATGTTGCGAAGTGGTTCGTCGCCCGCGGATTTGCGGCGATCGTCCTGAAATACCGTACCAAGCAGGTTCAAGGTAAGGACGCCGCACAGCTAGGCGAATCCACGCGTGCGGCCTTCATGGCTCAGTTGAACGACCACGCCATGATCGCCGAGGATGGCAAGTACGGCATCGCCGACGGCATCCAAGCGGTGAAGGTGGTCCGCGCTCACGCCGCCGAATGGCACATTTCCCCGGATCGCATTGTCTTCACAGGATTCTCGGCGGGCGGGATGATCACGGAGATGACGGCAGTTCAGCCGGATGCACGTCCGAACTATGCCGCTCCCATTTACGGTGCTACCTTCCCGGGTCCGCCGCCCATACCGCAAGGGCTGCCACCCTTCTTCATGGCGATGGCGCAGGACGACAACCTCGCCGGCCCCAACATTGTCGCCTTCTACGATGCTCTCAAGGCCGCTGGATACAAACCCGAATTCCACATCTATAGCTCCGGTGGTCATGGTTGGGGTATGCGCAAACAAGGCAAAACCAGCGATCACTGGATCGACGAACTCTATTACTGGCTGGATGCGCAAGGGCTGACGCAGGCGCACAGGTAACAGTATTCAAACTGACTGAAATGGTAATCAGTGATATTGAGTTGGCAGCACGCATCGAATAAAGCTCAAAAGGAGAAGATAAAAACATGAGAACAAAACTTCAAATCATCGCCTTCGCGGTGAGCCTTGTATTCGTGTTCCGGTCCCAAGCACAAACAGGGGACGCGATTTTCCCAAAGGGTGACCTATCCACGGTCAAGAATCACACCGGAAATATTTGGCTTAATGAGTTAAATGTAGGAGACAGTACGTTCGATCCCAGTATCGCCGTAGCAACCTATGGTGTCGCTGCAAAGCTGGATTGGCATGTTCATCCAGGTGGTCAGGTTCTAGTCTTATTGATCCCCGAAAGACTTCGGCAGTTCTACGCAGAAGTGATGATGAGAATAACCGAACGTGATAGTACGTGTGCGGCGGAAGCAACCTAGCTTACACAGCGTAAACAAACCAGATTAGTCCTTATAAACGGCGATCTCGTAACCGACGGCACAGTAACGGTGTCTTTCTTATCGCAAATCAACGTTGACCAGCAGGCCCCGATGCGGCTGTCGCACGCGCGTAAGAACTTGGAATCATGTTGCCGCAGATTCTTCCACGACTGCGGTCGGCAGAGTGAAATGAAACGTCGCGCCTCGTCCGTTGTGGGGTGTGGCCCACAAACGGCCACCATGCGATTCCACGATGGAGCGGCTGATCGCCAGCCCCATGCCGCTGCCTTGAGGTTTGGTGGTGAAGAAGGCATTGAAGATATCATCCGCTGCTCCGGCGGGTAATCCTATGCCGGTGTCGCTGACTAAGATCAGCACTTGCCCTCCCTCGCCTCGTCCCGTTTTGACCGTGAGCACTCCGCCGGTCTCCTTCATCGCCTCGATACCATTAAGCATGAGGTTCATCAGTACCTGCTGCAGTTGCACTCGGTCCGCCGTGATTTGGGGAAGATTGATGCCAAGGTCTGTACGAATCGAAACGGCATACTCGTTGGCTTCGCCCCGCAGCAGCAGGACCATTTCGCCGATGACCTCATTTATCGCGACCAACTCCCGTTTGGGCGGGGCCTTCCTGTACAACGACCGCAGGCGGTTGATGATTTCCGAGGCAAGGGCTCCGGCTTCGATGATTTTTTCCGTTCCTTTGCGAGCTTCAGTCACTTCGGGCGGGTCGCGCTGAAGCCAACGCAAAGATGCCTTGGCATGAGCGGTTGTGACCGTGATCGGCTGCGCGAGCTCGTGCGAGATCGAGGCAACCAATTCTCCCATCGTGCTGACCCGATTGGTGTGTGCAAGGTCTGCCTGTAGCTGTTCCGCACGCTTGCGATCTTGAATGTCGGTCGCCGCACCGTACCATTTCACGACCTTTCCTCGCTTGTCCCGCAGCGGCACAGCGCGGCTCAAAAACCACCGATACTCCCCATCGGTGCGGCGGATACGCATCTCCTCCTCGAACGGCTCACCACTGGCAAAGCTTGCGCCCAGTCGTCGTACAATTCGATCCCGATCTTCAGGATGAACAGCAATTGTCTCGGCCCCCTCCGCTTTTCCCAACTGCGACAGGCCGGTATATTCAACCCAGCGTCGATTCCGAAATTGAACGGCCCCGTTGGGTCCAACAATCCACGCCATCGCCGGAATGGTCTCAATGGCTTGGCGAAGTTTTCTTTCCTCTCCCCGTAATTGTTGCACTCGGAGTTGATACAGCCCCCAAAGGAATGCCAGAAAGGCAGCTACGCACAACAATCGGAACCAGTAGGTTTGATCGTAGGCCGGGGCGACGTTCAATGCGATTGCAGTTTCTGGCCCGTTCCACAGCCCCTCGCTGTTGCTGGCGACTAGCCGGAATCGATAGCGGCCGGGCCCAAGGTTCGTGTAAACGGCTTCTCGCGCTGCGACCGGCTGGCTCCAGTTACTGTCGAAACCTTCGAGAAAATATCGAAAGCGAATCCGCGCGGGTACCGCGAGGCTCAGCCCCGTATACACAAATGTGATTCGCCGGGGAGATGGAGGAATTTGAACGTAGGCGGCGAGGTTCGGAGCGTTGTTATCGGCGGTGATCGCCTCGATGTGAGGCAGCGCCGGAACTGAATTGTCATTGATCTGGGACGCATTAACAACCGACAAGCCGCCGCTAAGTGAAAACCAGATCCTGCCTGCTGAATCCGAGACCACCGATCGGCTCCGCTTCACTCCTTCAGTGCTCTCGAGACCATCGGCCTGGTCGTACTCGCGAACATCGGCTGCTTTCACAACACCGCTTAGCAGTTTGTCGCGCGAAACGCGCAAAACATGATCTGAGGTCGCGATCCAAAACCAGCCGTTTTTGTCTTCTTCAATGCCAAATATTGGTGCTTGCAGGGATCCAGGTACTCCGCGGGGTATATGCACATGCCCATCACTGAGGTAAGCGAGACCTTCGGCCGTCCCTATCCACAGGATTCTCGTTGAATCCTGCAGGAGGCAGTTGACATCCTCGGAAGGTAATCCGTCGTTGCCAGTATAGGTTCGCCACCCTTTCTGCGACATGGCACTGACGCCCTTCGGAGTCCCGAACCATATCGTTCCGTCAGGACCCTCGGCAATCGACGATATTGTGTTCGCCGCTAACCCGTCTGCGGTCGTGTAATTTGTGAAACGACCGTTCTTTAGCTCGCTTACACCACTATTGAGGGTCCCTGACCAGACGCTTCCATCACGACTCTGATAGACCGCGTACACGCTGTTTTGTGCGAGGCCATCTGCCTGCGTGTAGGTCTTGGCTGTAGACGAATTGCCGGAGTAGCGCAGATGGGTAAGTCCACCCTGTTGTCGTCCCACCCAGACATCATCCTTGGCAGCTCCGGTAATGGAGTAGACGATATCGTTGGCGACCCCATCGGCAGTGACAACCCCACTTTTTCCTTCCTTCAGCCATCGCAAACCACCCTCAATGGGCGCAATCCAGGTGCGGCCGCCGGAGTCAACGTGCAATGGTCCCATACTCTGCGATTTCAAATTGGGAAGAGAGTACGTAACGAAGGCGCTGTCTCGCAGTCGCTCGAGACCCCGCGCGCCACCGATCCAAATGTTTCCCTCTCGATCTTCGAAAAGCGCAGTTACCGGTGCAATGGTTTCGTGAGTACTCAGGGAAAATACCCCGTTCGCGTTGTACCGAAACAGTCCGCGACTCGTGCCAAACCAGATGTTCGAGTCCCGGTCGCGGAGAATGGAAAGTACGTCGAGATTGAGAAGAGATGACGGTACACCTGCCAAAGTAAGTTCTGTTCCATTCCAGCGCAGCACACCCTTCGCCGTTCCGACCCACATTTCTGAGTGTTGAAGCGGAAGAAGGCAGTTAATCTTCGTATCAACCCGCCCATTCCAGGCACTCAAAACGCGCCCGTCCTGGAGATAGAAGAGCCCTCGACGCTCCGTGCCAAGCCAAATCTTTCCGTCGTCAGTCTGCGCCATGGCCATCACCAGCGAGGTGAGCGCGGGCTGACGATCCGGCATCATGCCATAGGTCCAACTGAAAGGAGGTGATCGCTGGTCGGGAGCCTCGCCGTTCGCGATCCTTGCAGCGTCGGCGGGAAGAGTTGCCGAGGACAGAGTTCGAAATCGGTTGTCACTGTATGTGAGAGTTCCCACAGGTAATGATGAGAGCAAAACCGCACCCGACGTCCCCCGTGCCACTGCCGTTGTGCCGTTCTCAACCTCGCCGCGGATAAGCTCGAAGTTGCCATTGTGATAACGAATGAGTTGGGTGTTTTGTAGCAAGATCCAGAGGTTATCGCTTGCGTCAACCAGGAGTGTTCGTACAGGACCAATCAGGATCGGATCAGGACGGGCCCGCTCGAACTGGTGAAAATTCAGACCGTCAAAACGAACTAAGCCTTTATCGGTCCCGATCCAGAGATAGCCATCGGAAGTCTGTGCCATGGCCGTTATAGATCCGCCCGGCCATCCTCTTTCCGTTCCCCACGAGTCGTGGAGATATTGCGACACGGTCCGACTGGGATCGACGGCAGACGCCGAAACAGCGAAGCAGACAGCCGCGAGTCCGGCCATGGCACACCTGAGTATCCAGCGCCTTCCAAAACCGTACTCACGGAAGGTATTCAAACTTCTCAACCACAACCTCGCTTGGCTTCTCCATAGGATTTTTATCGCTCGCAACGATGTAAAAGATCAGACGGGGTTTTGCCTTACCCGGTAACGGGATGCCAGACGTGAACTCGTGTTCAGAAATGAGTTGCGCTCCGGCGTCAGCAGATCTTCCGCGAAAGGTCTTGAAAGTTGCATGTCCAGGTTCCCAGCGCAAGACATAGGTCAAGACGCCTGAGGGCGCCGCAAAAGCGAACACGTTCCCAGGGGTGTAGAACGGTTGAATTACATATTGTGCATTGTTCTTATTCGCAGCGTCCCCCAGCGACTGACCTCTACGTCCATCTCGCGATAGTGCTGCTCGCCAGCCGAGTCCTCGAAGATATACAGAGTGAAGACCGCAGCAGGTTCTAAGTGAGAAGTATCCCGCACGGTTACCGAATACGTGCCGTACCCGAGACTGCGATTTAGGAATATTTCTGCACACGACCACCTGTCCGATTTCTTCTTGATCTGCAGGTGGAGCGCGCCGCTCGCATCGGTCCATGCATTTTCGGCATCGAAGAGGTTGTTCGTGCCTCCCTTGTCATTCGCAATCATGCGAACACCCCAATCGTAGCCGCTAAATTTAAGCGATCCGGTCGGGGCATATTGCGGCGCTCCAGCGCCCTTCACGATTGTCACGAGAGCAACGGAACCGCCTTGGGTCGGAGCTACATCCATCTCGGGCTGCGGATAATAATCCGGCTCCACCAATAACGCAGCATACTCAAATCCCAGATGAGTTTCCGTGCTCCACGTCGAGTCGGCTTTGATGGGAATGAAGGGATGATCAGGCCAGGGCTGCACCCACCACGGCCCGCTGTGCGCATAAATAACAATCTGCTGCTTTGGTCGAGCGTTTCTTACCCGTCCAGAGATCGTGTCGACTCTTTCTCGTCCACCTTGCGCCGCCGGCGGGATATGGGTGAACTCGATCCAGGGTCCGGAATCGGCTTTATGGGACTGGCAACCGTTCAGCGCAATGCAGAAAATCAGTAGCAGCGATCGCCGCAAGAATACTGGGACCAACAGTCGCAGCTGCATATAAACACACAAGGGGTCGCAATCTCCGACAGGGACAAAGGACCGCGCTCGTTGGAGTGTTTTCCTCACAGTACCCACATTTTACTTGTAACCACTGCAGTGAATACGAGCTGACACGGGGAAAAAGCCTTCACGCCGACTTTAGAGTTAGTGAGAACCGGGCAATGGACCTATTGAGGTCGCATATTTGGCCGGTATCCATGAACGCTTCAGTATTCAGCTACGACGCCTGCATGTTGGCAAACAGGAAGTAATTCGGTCCTAATGGTTTAGTCCCGGTTTGCTCGTAATACATCCACGATGGGCTAAAACCTTCCCGGATTCGTCTGAATACCATCCTGGATCAACATTAACAGTACAACTCCACGGACTTCAGTTCTGGGGATGACCTTTGGAAAGCTTGTCATGCACTACATCGCAGAGAGCTCTATGTGGACCAGCAGCAGGCTCGAGCTCCAAAGGCGCATTCCACAGTCGAGGGAAATCGCCGCTATCTCAAGCGGTGGATTCTGCCGCGTTGGGGAGGACTCCGATCACTGAAATGGAGCCTATCGTCATCGGAGACTGGCTCTGTGAACTGGGACGCGGCGAACACAAATTACAGAACGGGACACGGTTGAAGATGCGCAACATTATGAGTGTCGTCTTTCGCCATGGCCGTCACGGATTCCTGGCCAGAGATGCGCAGGCCAAGCCGATCAAGTACGTGAGACAGCGTGGCCGCTCCTCCCAAGAGCACACCATTCACATTCCTTACAGAGCCGGTCCGTACCATGGTCTGGCTGGACGCTACCACGGGTCTCCGGGTGAGTGAACTGCTGGCGCTGCGCTGGAATGACATCGACTTCGACGCCGGTGTCATGCACCTACAGCGGGGTATTACAGCGTTGTCGGGAACACCAAAAGCGACGCTTCCAAGAGTCGCATCCCGCTCGCTGCCTCCGTGCTCGAGTCACTGGCACGGTGGCGGCGGGAGACGCCCTACGCCGCTCCGGAAGATTGGGTGTTTGCCAGTCCGAGGATGAAAGGTGAGAAGCCTTACTGGAAATACCCATCTCAGGGTGCGGCGGAGCAAGCTGGAATCACTGGCACAATTGGCTGGCACACTTTTCGCCGGTCCATCTCCACTTGGCTGATTGACAACGATGAGAACGTGAAGGTGACGCAGGACTCATGCGCCACTCTCACAGCAAGACAACGTTGGACATCTACGCGAAGGCGGTAACGCCATCGAAGCGTCGGGCACACGAGAGGATTGTGGATGGCCTATTGGCTGGCCACTGCATACCGAAACGTGGGCGGCATTGACGAACTTGGGATGAGTTTGGGCTACGCGCTTCGGGAAAATTCCGTAAGTCACTTAGAATGTGGTGGCCAGAGACGGGATCGGTCTCCCGCGCTGCTAATGGAATCTGTAACTTACAGATTCTAAAAGGTGCAGGAAGCGCCAAAAGTGCCAGAATGCCCAAACGTTCTTGCAAATCTCTTGCAAATTTATCTTTTGATTCTCGGAATGGGAACTGAGAGGTAGCGAAGCAGAGATATGGATAGAGCCGGGCTCGCGATGTGTTTCGACTGAGGCCACATCGTTGGTGGCACCCGCCGCACGACCATCGATATGATCTGCGAAAACTCATTTAGAAGAATGGTCGGCCCTGGTAGACGATTTTAGAACCATTTAGGTTCCGTCTGCTCCCCTGAACGTCTTCTATCGGCAGGTTTGACGCTGTCGAAGTTTAAAGCATCATCGTGATAATTGCTCAGAGCGGACGACGCCATCATTCAACGTGTGACCGTCAACGGGATATTCAGGGTATCGGTAATTTGCGTTTCGGATCCCCTCGCGGTGATTCGCAAGATATATGTGCCGGGTGCCGTTTACAGAGGATACTTGCCGCTGCAGCCGCTAGCTGCTGTAAGTAGGAACGCGACAACCGCGACCCCAACCAGAGCGGAGAATCGACGTCCGCCGCGTCTTCTCATTACCAGAAGGCCGAATGGCGCGGCAACGGCAAAAGCGATGGTGCTACCTTCGGTTGAGTGTCGGGGCGGGACGCTCTGGCTGAGGTAGTCGATCACGGCATCAGTGTCGAGGTGGACAGACACGGACTCCTGCCCTCCGCTGCTGAGAAACATCGTGTTCTGAGGTGAAAGCGACGGTGACGAAGGAAGGCAAGTTGGTAGTCGATGGGCTAAGCGTGTCGCTGAAAGCGCCGACGCTGCTCGCCGAGATAGTAAAGCTTGTATGGTGACCTGTCACGAGAGAAAAACTGGCAGGGTTGGATGTAAAGGTGAAGTCCGATTGGAGAATGGTCTCACCGACGGGGCTGGAAGTTGAGGCGATATCGTTTCCATCGCCGAATTAGACAGCAGTGAGGGCGTGCTGGCCTGGTGAGAGAAGGTCAGTCGAGAAGGAGACTTGTCCGCTAGCGAGAGGAAGGTCTGCCAGGACAGTGGCTCCATCCAGAAGTTGAACTGTGCCGGTGAGAGGAGCGGTTATGCCATTGGGTGTTCCTGGGCGAATTGTCTGAGCGGTAAGGCTGACAACCTGATGCGAACACGCAGGATTCGGGTTTGCAGTGAGGATTGTCGAGGTGGCGACGGGAGTACCGGTAATCACTTGGACAGGCTGGGCACTGCTGGTGGCAAACTAGCTATCGTAGGGGGGCGACTATTTCCTCGGCTATCTAAATGATTTCTTTATGTGCGGTCCAGGAGTAGGCTTTCCAGGGGCGAAATAAGTGACCTGTGATGTCAGCCTTACAGGTGGGACGACAAGGACCATATGCTAATAGATTCGACGAATGTTTCTTCTTCCAAGGCCAACGATGGGGGCTCTCCCCAGGAAGGGACATCTGAGATCAATCTGCGCTTTGGGGCGAGGCTTCGCGATCTGCGGGAGGAGAGAAGCCTTTCACAAGAGGAGTTGGCGGTCCGGCTGCTGGTCCCTGTGAGTCACCTGGCAGATGTCGAGGGTGGACGAAAGAGCGCATCCATTATTGACCTTGAGAGCCTCGCGCAACAGTTCAAGATATCGATCGCCGAGTTACTGCAGGGACTTTGAACCGGTCCGCAGATATCTAAAAATGTCTATCGCCTCTGATCTCCTCGAACGGGGAGCGGACCCCCTGCGCTACTGCGGCTGCACGATGACCTCAATCGGATCATCCAATATCGCGAAGCTGATCTTCTGACTCGATGTTGTGTAAGAGACGCTACGCCGGGTAACGAGATTCGTTACTTGAATGACCTTCCAGCCCTTTGGAATGGAGACGGTTGCCGAACCATTGCCAGGCCGAGGCATGGTGGCCCATCGACTGCCAGCGTTCGTATAGCTGCGCTGCCAGAGTGCCAAGATGTCCGAGTTCAACTTGTCACCGGGGCGCGAACCTACGATGTGCACGGAGTCCAGCGGAAATGTGCCGCTGTAGCTGGCAATGGAGGGAAGGGTGGAATGTGAGTAAGAGCTCACCGGAGGATTCGCGATCTTCGCCAGGTCTGACATGAAGCCCGAGATTGCCGTGTAGGCCGGCAAGGGATTGCGTGACGAGTCGAGAAAGCCGAGCTGGTCGGGGCTTGTGTCGTAGAGGCGATAGAAGCTGATCGGCGTTACGCCTGCCGCCTGGAAGCCGAGGAACTGTCGCATGATGAACCTGGCCTGATGGGAGGTGTCTCCGTAGGCGAGACCGAATCCGGTCTCAGTGATATTGCGAGAGACACCGTATGCAGGATTGCTCATTTTCAGAAAGTAGTCCTCCTGTGCGGCGAGGCTGAAGTTGCCGCCAGCGAGCCCGAACAGATTGCAGCTGAAGAAGTCGTTGTTGCCGCTAGTCGTGGCCCAGCAGGGCGCGATCCACAGCCCATCTTCGGGACTGGTGCCATAGGGATGAAAGGACTCTGAGAGGACGCTGACCGGAGGCTCTGCGAAGCGGACGCCTGAGTTGAGCTGCATCTGCGGATCGAGGACGGAGTTCGATCCGGACTTCTCGGTTCCGGCCCAGATATAACTTACTCCGGCGGGAGTAGCGCGGCCCTGCAGTGCGCCTACGAATCCCCAGTTAGGGAGATAGGCGCATCTTGGCCCAGGATTGAAGGGGCCGGGAAACACGTCGTAGGAGTTGGCGCGCTCATCCCATCGGTCGTCGGGCCAGGGAGGCTCGTTCCACAGCTCTATCTCTCCGGTGAGGCCTGCATCGGCAAGGCTCTGTGCAAGGAATTCAGCGTACTCGGCGAAGCGCATTACGGAGCTGTCACTCGGGCTTGAGGTTGCGGGAGGCGAATAGAGATATTCGTTGATGGTATAGAGAGTGGTGGTATTGGCGGGAAGGGCGGAGCTAAGAGCTGAAGCGAGAGTCAGCGTGGCGTGGGAGGTATTGCTCAGGTTGACGGCGGTGATCAGCGCTCCCGGATAGGAGTGGGCGATGCAGATCTGCGTACCGTCGGAGCGAATAAGCGTGTCGGAGAAGGGAGCAAGTGAGGACAGCGTATCGACGCCCTGGCCAGACGCGAACTGGACACTGATTGAAGTTGCTCCAGCTGGAGCACCGCCGGGCACGGTAACGCGAAGAATGGCGTGGTATGGCGCGCCGTAACCGGCAACCACAATAGGATGCAGATTGTAGTTGCGAGATGACGTGTATGCGGACTGGCAGTAAGGCTGCAGCCCATAACGATTCGAAGTGACGGTGTTCTGAGGTGGTGGCGTTTGAAGCTCGAGCGTTCCCCACCCGCACTGGAAACGAACGTGCGTAGCACCTGCGGCTGCGGCCATCTGGAACTCCCAGTCGCTTGCGGGGTCGACGTTGAAGCCGAGCCCTTTGACAACCTGCGTGGCCGTGATTACGCCGAGAGCTTCCTGTGTGGGAGGAGTAACCTTCATTGCCAGTGTTGCTGATACTCCGGAGACGGTAACTTTGACCGTAGCGGATCCAATGCTGTAACCGGAGATGGTATTTCCTAAGACCCTGACAACCGTTTGGCTCTGGTCATCTGTGTAGACAGGTGAGACACAGGAACCGCGCGTACCATCCAAGTAAAAGGTTGTACAGGAAAGCGTAGCGCTCTGCCCTCTACGTATGGGATTGGCCGATGAGGTGAGCGTTACGTAGGAGACAGTAGCTGCCCGGCATGCGGAGACCAGCAAAAGTGCAAATAGGACAAAGGAAGGATGTTTCATGATGGCACCTCTGGTTATGGGGAGGAGGATTTGGCTCCCAGAATATTGCTTGGCGGCTCATCCAGCAGTGACTCGCCGCCACACGCTGGTAAATAGTCCCACGAACTCGGCCCGGCCCATGATGAGTCCTGGCGGACGCGATTTGAGCTTGTACGGAAAGTTCAGGAGTACGAATAGCAGCCGGCAGAGAGTTGAAAGCATAAGTGCGCAACCTGCACCTTTTAGTCCGAACCTCGGAATTAGCCAGTACATGAGAGGGATCGAGGTAAGCACACCGCAGCCCTGCAGCATGCTGACGGTTCCGGGAAATCCCGCGGCCAAGAACGCCTGCGAAAGAACGGAGGTCAGGCCGCTGGCAATGGCCTCGACGACAAGGAATGGAAGGACGGCAGCTGCGCCGGTGAATCCGTGGCCATAGACGAGGCGCAGGAGAAACTCTCCGCACAAGAGAAGAGGCAACGACGCCAGAAGCATGAGACCGAGCGTTGCGCGGGCGGCGCGGCCCGTGAGTGCAACGGTGTCGCCGGTGGCCAGATTGGTGGAGCGCGGCATAGTGATGGGTGCGACTGCCGTGGGAATGAAGGCGAGCGCTCCCGCTGCACTCTGCGCGATGACGTAGAGTCCCATCAGTTCCGGGCTCAGAAGCCCAACCACGAGAACGCGGTCCACCTGAGTTGCCACGGTGCCGAGTAGATCCGCTCCCCACGCGCGCACTCCATAGCTGAGAAGAAGACGGGACGAAGCGATGATAGAGCGAAGCGTAGGGCGAAAGTATTGCCAGGCCCAGCGCGCAGTCCATATCATGGCAGGGGTACCGCCAAGCAGATAGGCGAAGGCCGCGCTGGAATATGTCAGCCGGCCCAGAGTTTTTTCGATCGCAAGAACGATCAGGACAGAAAAGGGGGATAAGAACCGGTAGACGTTGTAATTGGAAAAGGCGTCTGCCGCCTGGGTCTGGGCTATCAGCGTCACGGCGAGAAGTTCGAGGGGGTAACAAGAATCCATAACTTCGCAAGGTGGATGGCGGCGGCAGGATAGGTGTGTAACGAATAGGGAATGATGACGGCCCCAACGAGAGCAGCGAGAAGACTAAAAGCCACGCTGAGCAGGAGGCCCGCGCCCGCCAGCTCACTGGAGATATCCGGTCTGCGCTTGAGCCAATACACGGAGGCGATCGGAATGCCCATGGTCATGCCATAGGCGAGAAACTGCGGCCACATGATGATTCCGGCGAGCAATCCTCGTCCGTCAGCACCAAGGCTTCGCGCGGTAATAATGCCGCACAGAAGATTCACAACCTGGACAGCGAGATTCGCACACGCGGTCTGGATGATTGCCATGATCCCCGACTTAGCGGATAAGAATCGCCGTATACCACGCCGCATAGTTGCTCTCCAAAAGGCGAGTGGGCCTCGCTCAGGTGAATCTGCGTTTCAGGGTAAGTATGGGGGCCTCGAAGAAGTGGTAGCTCAGCACCGCCAGTACTATGGAGAAGAGAAAGCCGAAGACGACGATAAGCAGCTGGGCCAGAAGCCCCGAATGCATGAGATGTTCGATTCTTCCGGCGAGGTGACGAAGGTAGACGAAGTACAGGCCATGGAAGAGATACAGACCGTAGCTATAACGCCCGAAGAAGCGCAGCAGGGGCCTGTCAAAGAGAGCGGTCACCCAATTCGATCCTTCCTGCGCGAGAAAGATGAGGCTGGCAAAGCACATGGCGATGGCGGAGTAGCCGACCGTGGCGATCCAGGCCGATGATGCTTCGGGTCCATGAGCAACGTACAAAAGTATCGCCAGGAGAGAAACGGAGGTGATGAGAATCCTTTCGGTCGGTATACGGTCAGCTGAGGGCGCACGAGCAAGCAGCGCAACGCCGCCGCCAAAGAGTAGACTGTCTGCGCGAGTCACCAGCAGCCGCGACATCTCGAGCGCGTCCATCCCTGTGGCAATCAGAAGAGCTCGAAGGATAGGACCAGCGACAAGGACGGCGAGGATAATGCGGAGAAGTGTAGTTCTGTTCTTTACGCGCCAGACGACGAAGGGCCATAGCAGGTAGAACTGCTCTTCCACAGCAAGCGACCAGAGATGCCCAAGGTTTACCCACTGGCTTGGTGATTGGAAATGAGGCACAAGCAGATGATCAGCGTTGCTGAGATAAAAGAAGTAAAGAAGATGCTCGGACCGCCAGTGCATATGAAGTACGGGCGTGAGCAATAACAGGCCGAACAGAACTGCGTAGAAGAGAGGAAAGATTCGAAGTGCGCGGCGAGCGTAGAAGTTTCTGACCTTGTGCTCCGCGTGAGCGGTGTCGTAAAGAATTCCCGTAATCAGAAATCCTGAGAGTACGAAGAAGAGATCAACTCCCATCCAGCCGGCCCCGGCCACAAGGCTCCAGAGGCGCAGTAGAGGGTTTGCTCCTTTGTAGGTTCCAGTGAAGTGGTAAAGCATGACAGAAAGGATTGCCACTCCGCGGAGGCCATCAAGCGCTGCGTTGTGCTGTGTGGCCGGAGCAATGCCCTTGGGCTGGGCTGCCTCGCTTGCGCTGGGAGCGTCGATCCCGGAAACTGTCATGATCGGCATTTGCAGACTCTCCTGAACAATTGCGAGATCGCTGTTCGTGCTGCTGGTCCGCAGAAAGGTCGGTTGCTTCAGTCCGGCAAAGTGTTATAGCTGCGGGAGAACGTAGGTTGAATACACGTTATCCCCGTAAATTGCAGAAGGCCGTGAAATGGACGGTAATTGAGGTGAGAGTAGCATGCAGCTACGCAGCTTCGACCTTAAAAATGTCGGCCAAAAACTAAGAAAAATTCACGGAAGTGTGCTGGGGGAGCGCGCTAGCAAAGGCTCAAGGAATTGTGGCCTATAAGCCACAGGATTAGGCCAAGATCCGATGGACACGCCGTGAGCGGTATGGAAGCATGGCCGTAGTCACCCAAACATTCCATCAATGGCCTTCAATCCCGGGGATTCTTTCTTAGCGGCCGACTGTGTCGCCTGATCCAAGTGTCGTTGCTGATTGCTCATTATTCTGGTCGGGAAGCATGTCTTTCCTGGTGCGGCCATTTCTCCGCCACTGCAACTGAAAACTTCTTCCGTATCTATGTGAGGCCTATGAGAGATCAAGAGCTTCAACCTATCTCCATCATCGATAGACAGCCCCATACGATCCAGACTGTGCGCCCCGACGAAGGAGTGACTCTCGGAGATATCCTCCAGAGGCTTCTCTTCCATGGATGGTTTATTGTGGCATGTGCGGCGGCCTGCGTCGCTCTTTCGCTGCTGTATCTCAAGCTGCGGCCGCCTGTGTACGAGGCCTCCGCAGTGTTGCGCATCGATCCGGGCCGAGCCGACGCACTCGCGATATCGGACCGTCCGGCAACCATGAATACGGAGCCGGGGAGGCTCTTCAAACGGAAATCGTCCTTCTGAAAAGCGACGATGTTGCGATCAGAACGCTGAACTCTTTGTCGGATGATGACTTTGCAAAGTTCATTGGTTTGGGCAGAGGCCCGAGTCTCATCCCTCATGATGTGCAGAATCTCTCTGATCAGCAACAGGGCTGGATTGGAAAGTTGGAAAAGGCCATAACCGTAAAGCAGATCAACGGAACGCAGCTCATTAACGTAACCGTCAGGTCGTCCGATCCCAATGTCGCAGCGGCGATTGACAACGCTGTGGTTCGGGCCTACACGTTGCAGACGTTTGAGAATCGCGCCCACTCCGTCGCGGAATTGCGTACGTGGCTCTCAAGCCAGATGGATGACCTAAAGAATCATGTTGAGGTGGCCCAGGCGAAGTTGACTGACTTTGAGGAGGCTAACGAAGTCGTGGGAACACCGGGGGCGAGCAACACAATTTCGGATCGGCTCCATTTTCTGAGCGAACGGCTTTCGACGTTGCAGTCTGAACGCATCGAGAAGGAGGCTCAGATGCGTGCCGCGAGCGGGGAAGTCCAAGCGAACTAGCCACTCTGTTTCCAAATCCAAAGCTCAGCACGCTGCAGGCGGCCCAAGGAACGCTCGCTGCGCAGTATGCGCAGCTCTCGTCGAAGTTCGGTCCGAACTATCCTCTCCTTGTCGATCTTGCGAAGCAGATGCGTCACATGGATGTGGAGATCAGGCAGGAGGTCCAATCCGTCCTTGAGCGCCTGAACGCGGACTATGCAGGAGCCAAGCGGGCGCAGGATATGTTACAGGCCGAGTACGACAAGCAAGTCGCACTTGCATTCAAGCTTAATCGTCATCAGGCGGCATACTCTGTTCTGCAAGGCGATGTGGCCGCGAGCAAGGAACTCTATGACGCGCTGCGGCGCAAACTTCAACAGGCAACGGTTGATGCAGAAGTAGGTGGCTTGAATACGATGCTGGTCCAGGGCGCGCGTGTGCCCATGGAGCCTGCAGGTCCGAGGAAGATATTAATACTGCTAGGCAGCCTGATTGTGGGTCTTTTTGCGGGAGTGGTTGCAGCGCTCATATTCGATGGTGCCTCGGACCGAGTTCGCGGAGCCCAACAGATAGAGCGTGAGCTCGGCCTTCCGGTTCTCGCGCATGTTTCAAGTATCTTCAAAGACCTCGAAATCAACGAGCAACATGGGGGTCTTGCGACGAGACGTGTGCCGATGGTTCTAACCGCGCCTTATTCCAAAGCTGCGGAGGAGATCCGCGCATTGCGCAACTCTGTGGTGCTTGCGGACGAGGCAAAGACCGTGCTGGTGACGAGTGGGCACGCTGAAGAGGGCGCACTTCCCGTATCAGTCAATTTGGCAGTCCTGCTGGCTCACGGCGGCGCACGCGTTCTTCTGGTCGATACCGATCTGGATAAACCTCGCGCTCAGGATGAGTTTGGCGTCGCTAACGGACCGGGGCTGGGAGAGTACCTGGCAGGACATTCGCCAGCGCCGACACCGATACGGCCTGTAGCGAATCTTAATAACCTCTTCATGGTGACAGGTGGTCATGCGCCCTCAAATTCATTTGAGCTGCTCAGCTCATCGATGTTGCGCTCTCTTCTCATGATCTGGAAGAAGGAGTTCGATTATGTGATTTTGATTGGCACGCCGCTTCTCGTTACGAACGTTGGTGTTCTCCTGGCGAGCTGGGTCGATGCGACGGTGCTGCTGGCGCAAAACGGTCAATCGCGCGTGCGGGAGCTGAAGAAGATTCGCGACACGCTACTGCGTAATCGCGCGCCAATTCAGGGAGTGGTGCTGAGCGAGACGCCACGCCAGTCGGTAAGTAAAGGGAAAGCTCAACGTAAGGAGACCCGTTATGTCTATCAGGAACTGGCCAAACAGGCTCAGGGTGAGGACTAACTTGCGGACGTTCGCAGCAATCATCCTTGCCGGCGGGGCGATACTCGTCTCGCCCGGCCAGAGGGCTGTCACCGCGGTTGCGCAGATGGCAAATACCGGTTCGGATGCCAGGCCCGTGCTTCATTCCCGTCCGGATACGGTGCTTCGCATTGAGTCGGTGACATGGTGCAGGTTACTGTGTTCGACACTCCCGAACTCTCCGCGAAGCTGCGCGTGAATGCAGATCGCACCGTGGAACTTCCAGTTGCCGGCAGCACCGTAGTGTCGGGAATGACGCCGCAGGAGGCCGCGGACGCTATCGCAAAGCATCTGAAAGATGCTCAGATTATGATTGATCCCCGCGTCACGGTGACGATCGCAGACTATGCGACGCAGCAGATCAGTGTGTTGGGCGAGGTGAAGAACCCTGGCAACTATCTACTTCTCGGCCCTCACTCTCTGTATAACGCGCTTTCTGCCGCTGGTGGTACGACGGAGAAGGCAGGCAGCGATATCGTTATCGCCCATCTGGTTGACCCGCAGCAGCCTGAAACAATTCACATGGACTCCCCGAACTACTCGCAGCTCCAACGCCTCACTAATGTAACCGCAGGAGACGTTATCTATGTCTCGCGTGCCGGTTCGGTTTATGTGCTGGGCGATGTTGGACGGCCCGGAGAGTTCTCCATGGCAGCAGGCAGGCGGCTGACAGTGCTCGAGGCAATCGTGCTGGCCCAGGGAACGAACTCCGACGCTGCGCTTTCGCGAGCCGCGATCATTCGTAAGACCGACGATGGCACAAGGATCATTCCGGTTGACCTCAAGCGAATGGCGGAGAAAGCGGAGGGCGATCAGGTGCTGACCGCAGAGGACATTGTGGTGGTCCCCCGCAGCAGAGGCAGGGCGTTCATCGACGCGACTCTTCCCGCGTTGACGGCGAGTGCTGCCGGATCCGCTATTGCCGCGATGATTCTTTTGGTCAACCGATAGTGAGGATTGATCTGGTATGAGCCGTGAGCTTGTCACGTCGGATCTTCGCAGAGAGACCGAGCTGCTCTTGATGTGGCTGGGCGGTGGCCTGTTCCTGATTGTTTTATGGGGCATGCTGATTGCAGACCAGGTTAATCTTCTCTGCGCTGTCGTCATTGCGATACCGATGCTCCTGCTTGCGGTATACGACAAAGAGTCCGCAGTGCTCTGGACTCTCGTCTACCTTATTCTGCTCGGGGACATACGAAGGATCGTCGCTGAGATTGCTGCACCCTCGACGTTCGATCCTCTGCTTCTGATACCCCCGGCAGTCACTGCGGTCCTGGTGGTTCCGCTGCTGTTTGGCTTGAAGCTGAGAGAGCCGCTGTCGAAGGCAGTGCTTGGGCTGCTAGTTGTCATGGGACTCGAGGTTCTGAATCCCAAGCAGGGCGGCCTGTACATCGGTCTGTCCGGCATATTTTTCTACATGATTCCGGTGATGTGGTTTTGGATTGGCCGAAGCCTGGGATCTGTCGCGCTGGTGGAGAGAATCATCTACAGGTTGGTGCTTCCGCTGGGGATCAGCGCCGGGATCCTCGGACTGTGCCAGAACTTCATCGGATTCCTGCCTTATCAGCAGGCGTGGATCGCTGAAGTGGGCAGGGTCTATACCTCGCTGTACGTAGGCTCGTCAGTCAGAGCGTTTGGATTCTCCGTTTCAGCTGCGGAATATGCGACGCTGCTTGAGTACGCTATCGCTTTGGTCGTGGCAGCATACTTCGCATCACGTCGCCTTTGGATGGCTGCTGTGCCGATTCTCGCTACGGCTCTCCTTCTCTCAGGCGGCAGGGGGCTAACGATCAAGCTTGTGGTTGTGCTCTGTGTTCTGTGGGTTGTGCGAAAGGGAAGTAGGTTGAATCCGTCAAAGCTGATTGGTATGGCAGTGTTGGGTGGCTTGGCGCTTGTCAGTCTGTCCCTCATCGCAGGGCACTTTGCGGGACAGCGCGGTGGTTCAGCCGCTCAGGATGCACTCGCACATCAACTAGGCGGCCTGGCTCATCCCTTCGACGAGAAATTTTCAAGTGCCGGGTTGCATTCCTACATGGTCACCACGGGCTTTCTCGAAGGCCTTACAAGTCCGCTGGGACATGGACTTGGCTCAACCACCTTTGCTGCTCAGAAATTCGGCGCCGACAGCGATGAGGGCAGCTCGGAGCTGGATTTCAGCGACATGTTCATCTCGCTTGGGCTTGCGGGAGGCCTTCTTTACCTCGGTGTGGCCGTCTTCGGTATACGTGCGGCATTCAGATATGTTCGCGAAACAAGACTAAGCGTCGGTCTGCCGGTGCTTGCGATTCTGATTGCAACGCTGGGCGGCTGGCTCATAGAGGGCCAGTACTCAACCTGTTCTCTCGTCTTCTTTATTCTGGGAAGCGTCGTGCATCAAAGGCGAGCTTGCGGCGCGAGTGAGTGGAACTCAAGCATCGAGCGAAGAGTTTAGCCGAAGATAAGATCTCGAAATGCCTCGAATTTGCCCTGCTGCGCTACGTAGAAGCGGCGCCACGAAGCTCCACGAAGTCTTGGTGTGAAGCGCAGAGCCTGTACGAATCCAGGGCACACGCGGGTGCCGATAAGAATAGTCCACGTGATGAAAACGATTTTACGTACACCCTTCAAGGCGAGCCAGATCGACAGAATATCGTTGTAAGCAAATTCGCGAAACGATCTCTCATCCGTCAAAGCCTGCACATCGACATAGTGCCGCGCCTCCTCGCGCTGAGCGGCATAGTGATCAACTGCAGCGGCGGGATCATATGCTAACTTCCAGCCTGAAGCCTTTACAGCGATTGAAAATGCGGTATCTTCGCGCGGTTGAGCCCCTTGCCCTTAAGCCTTTGGTCGAAACGGAGGTTGGCGAAGGCCTCAGAACGGAAGCTCATGTTGGCTCCTTTCAGAAAGTCGACTTCGCGGATCTCTCCGAAACCCAGGTGATGATTGCCGATCATGCGACCATACCACTGGATCCGGCCGACTACCGAGGCCTGGCGGTCGTCGAATGCGTGACCATCGAAGCAGCGATCACGTCCTCCCAGCCCGCCGAGCATGGGATCTTCCTGGAAGCGGGCAAGAACTCGTTTGAGCCATTCGGGGTGCGGCTTCGTATCGTCATCGAGAATGGCGAGCACGTCAGAGGTGCAGGCGTCCAAACCCGCGTTCCTGGCGGCGACAGTTCCTGGAACATTAGCAAAGACAATCTTCAAGGGAAGTGTGGTGGTCAGGTTCGATATTGCCTGCCGAGTCTCGGAATCATCGCTTCGCAGCACAACGATCACCTCATAAAATGGATGGATCTGCTGTGTCAGAGATTCGAGGCAGGTCACGAGCGGTACCGGCCTTCTGTAAGAGGCGATCAGCACTCCGATGGATTCAGGTGTCTTCATGATGACGATTCCTTATACGGCGCGGTGAGTTGATTCAGTACCTACGCTGTAGCGTGCTCAATCAACTCGCGGTAAACCTCAGCGGTTCGAACAGCCATAAGGCGTGAGTTGAACCTGCTCTCGATATATTCGCGACAGTCCTCCCGTGCTGGAAGTTCAATGGCACCTGTAAGAGCGCCGATCAAATCTTCGGCCATATCTGTTGCCTTAGTACTTGAGAAGATCAGGTTGTGCGAGAGTCCGCCTACCACTTCCGGCAGTCCGCCCACAGGGGTAACCATGGATGGCGTTCCGGTTGCCATCGCTTCCGCTGCCACGAGGCCGAATCCTTCGAGCGCAATCGTCGGCACCACGTTGATGTCGGCCGCGTAGAAGAGGTGTGGCAGAGCTTCTTCCGCGACAAACCCCAGGAAGCGGATATTGCGCATCAGGCCAAGCATCTCAGTCTGGGCCTGAAGAGACTGTTTCAGCGGCCCCTGACCTGCGATGCAAAGAAGCACGTCGGGAACCGCAGCTACCACATACCTCATAGCATCGATCAGCGATGACAATCCCATTCGATTTACAAGCCGCCGCACAGTAACGAGGATGGGGCGGTCCGGAGGAAGGTCCAGCGCAGCCCTTGAGTCGCTTCGAGGAGTATTCAGTGCGAAGCGCCTTGTGTTGACTGAGCCGGGAACCAGTCTCACCTTGTCGGGATCAACGCCGAAGTGAGTGGTGACCAGGTCCCCAAACGCGTTTGATAGGACGATGACTCGATGGGAGCGCCTGTACACAGCTCCTTCAAGGTACGACTTCGTCGCGACCGCAGTGTTGCCGTCGCCCTCCTGCAACGATTCCTCCGACCAGGGACCGTGAAAGTGAGAGATGGTGAGCGTGTCCTTCAAGAGGTCGATCCCGGGGCCGAATACATCGCAAAGTGCGAGGCGACGATGTCCGGCTTGAACTCATTGAGAGCAGCACGAATCGAGGTGCGGGCGCTGTGGAGCCTTCGGATCAGGCCGGCCCGTTCCGGCGCGAAGGAGCGGACAGTGCTGTGATCTACCGCGTTGTTCGGCTGGTTGGCCAAAATGCCTCTGAAACCAAAACCGGCGTCCGGAAGGTGTGTCATTAGCTCCGAGATCACGCGTCCCGCGCCTCCATGGTCACACTCGATGCCGATATGCAACGACATGGGATGCTGCGTTGTTTGAGGTAACGGCGCATCTGTTGTCATTTGCATCCAAAGCCTCCGTAAGATACGGCAAAGAAGATCGATGAGTTATTGATCAAGCCATAACCCCCACCGGGGTGGAACGCTCCTGTTCCATGACGTCCTCGAAGATGCGGAGATACTGGTCAGCCATTGTTGACCACTGCATCTCGAGTGTACGACGTCGGCCAGCGGCGCCCATTGACGAACGTACGGCAGGATCGCCGGCCAGAGTTCTCATGTATGCAGCCAGAGCTTCGTCATCGTCCGGATCATCCAAAATGAATCCTCCTCCACCGATAAATTCGCTTGCACCAAAGGTTCCGGAGACGATGCTCGGCAGACCCGATGCCATTGCTTCAAGCAGCACAAGAGGGTGGGCCTCATAGCGTGAAGGGAAGACAAACATGTCGACGGAGCGCATAAGAAGGTCGATCGTCTTGACCTGACCGAGGAAGTGGACCCGCTGGTCCACACCAAGCTCGCGTGTCAACGCAGGATATGGGCTTCGCTCCACTGCTCCGGCTACAACAAGAGAAAGTTCGGGGACCTGTCGCATGGCTCGAAGCACTGTGTCCAGGTTCTTCCGCGGTGTTCTGATGTCGCCGACGAAAAGGGCCAATGTGGTTTCTGGCGAGAGTCCAAAAGACTGCCGGTGTGACTCCCCAGGATGAAACTGCCTTGTGTCCACACCATTCCATACGACATCGATGTTGTCCGCCTGGACACCAATGTCGACAAGCTCGTGAACGAGCGGTCTCGCTACGGCAATGACCCGCTTCGCACGAGTGAAGGCGTCCTTCTCCCAACGGGTATTCAGCACCGTGTAGAGCCGCTGGTAAAGAGAGTACGGCCGTAGATCCCTGAAGGGATACCAGCGGCTCCTTCCCCAGGCTGCATGAACAAAGTGTGCTGCGACCACATCACACGGCTCCCAGGTTACAAACCCGTTTGCCTTGACGATGTCGAACTCATGACGATGTGCGCGGAGCCACCTTGCGCTGGTCTGTGCATAGACCAGGTTTCGCAACAATTCGGTGGGCAATTGTTCGTTGCCGATCTTTACGAAGCGACACCTTGGATGTGAACTAAGTTCCTCCGAACAAGTCGTAGCCACAATAGTCACGTGGTAGGCGGCCTGCAGTGCGGCATTCGCAACCTCAAAGTTCACTCGACCCTGACCATCGTTGCGTTGAAAACGATGCGACAGGATGGCGAGGCGGATGGGCTGTGATCGACGGTCCATAGTTGCCTCTCTACATCTGCCGGGGTTAAGCGACTGCAGGGTGTTTAATGAGTTCTGGAATGGGTTGATTTAGCACAGCACCGTAGGCCTGCACCAGGCTCTCTCTCATGCGTTGTATGCTGTACAGCTTCTCTATCTGCGAACGTCCAAGATCGCCCGTCGCAACCGACAGGGCTGGATCCTTTAGTAGCTTAAGGATCAGTTCTGCAGCCAGGTCCGAGCGGTCAAGCGGATAGAGCCACTCGCCAAACCTGCGCCGCATAATGTCGCGCGTCCCGGTCACATCCGAGGCGACGACGGGCCGCTCCATCGCAAGAGCCTCAGCCGCCACATAGCCAAAGCTCTCGAACCTGGAGGTGCTTAGAAGCACATCGGCGGCAGCAATGTAGAGGCGTACGTCATGCTGCCACGGAACGACGCGGACCACATCCTGCATCTGCGCAGCAGCAATCTTGCTGAGAAATTCAGTCTCGCCTTCCCCGGATCCCACCCATATTGCCCGAACATCAGGTTGCCGTGCATGCAGGTGTTCCATCACGCGAAGGAAGGCGACAGGATCTTTCTGCGCCGTGAGACGGCCGATTGCGAGGATGAGTGGGCTCGAGCCGATACCGAGCGTCTGCCGGGCATTCTGTCGCGACGAGGGTTGAAAGTGTCCGACGTCAACAGAAGGATAGACGACGCTGACGGAGTCCTCTGCCGCGAGTGAATAATCGAGGATCTCCTTGCGTTCGGTGTCTGACACAGCAACAAATCTCTCGGTGGACCTTGAGAGCAATTTCTCAATCTTTAGGTAAATGCTCCCGAGCGGTGCTGCGAGGGCGTGTGGGCTGTACACGCGCGCCGGGTGCTCCCTTCGCAGGAATACAGACGCACGGCCAAGGGCACCTGCCTTCGAACTGTGGCAGTGGATGATATCCGGAGCGAAGTGATCTACTGCGCACCGGAGCTGAAACCATGCCTTGAGATCAGTCCACGGTTTTACTTCACGTCTCATATCCACGGGATAACAGGTCCATCCATGGTTTGAAATCCGTTTCAGAAAGGGCCCCAGGCGCGAGTCGGCTCGTGCTGTGCCGTAAGCGAACGCTGACACGATGTCGAGTCCGTCAGTCGCGTCGGCGATGTTTTCCATGTAGCGCAAAGTGCCACCAAGAGTTGCTTCGAGCACATGAAGTACTCTGGGTGGTCTTAGGGCAGATACAGTCATATGATTATCCGACACGCTGGACCTCCACAGGTAGAGCAGGGAATTTGTCTGCGATCATCTGGGCCCTGACAATCTTCTGGTAGATGACTCCGAGTGAAGAGACATGGGTGTCGAGAGAGCAGTAGTCGCTCGACCAGAAACGCTTGTAAGCTTCGCGGCCCAGACTGCGAACAAGGTCTGCATCCTGCAACTGCTTCATCTTGGTGCGCAGATCGAGTTCATCTCCTGACTTGAAGTGCAGGCCTGTAACGCCGTCCAGGACAATCTCTCGCGCAGAACTCGTATCAGGAACCAGTGATGGAATACCGTGAGCTGCGGCTTCGAGTACGACAAGACCGAGCGTCTCGTACCACAGTGAAGGAAAGACCAGCGCGCGGGCCTGTCGAAGATACTGCACGCTCGTTGCATGATCCACCCATCCCGTGACGATCGCCTCTGGACATGCAGCTTGAATCTGCTCGGCGAGAGGGCCCGACCCAACGAACGTCAGCGGAACACCTTCGGCCGCTGCAGCATTGGCTGCAAGAAGCACGCCCTTCTCTCTAACCAGCCGACCGAGACATACGAGATTGTGGTTGGTCTCCGGCTGGGCTGGGGGAGACTGGTTGCTTTCGATATAGATCGGAAGACTATGGAGCGTGCAATCCTGGGGAAGATAAGGCTTCATGACTTCGCCCGCCAGCCTCGAATGAACGATAAAGTGGTTTATCCCCGCAGGAGCCTTGCCCATCTGCTTCTGGATGACCTGCTTGCCAACACGCCAAAGCTTCTGCGCGTAACTGCGAGTGTCGCAGTTCGTGAGAACGCACGCCGCGCTCAACGGACGTAAGTGGCATACCTGCTGCTGCGTATGGTTGAAAAACGTCCCGTTTGGACACGCGAGCATGAAGTCGTGCAACGTACAGACGACCGGTATGCCTGAGTCAATCGCAGCTCTGATCGTGCTGGCCGACAGGGCGCGCGACCAGACATGCAGGTGAACGATCGTCTCTGAGCCCTTCAAGCGGCTGACGATTCGGCCGGTTAGCTGTGCGGCCCTCGTGTTCCACCAACCCTGGACAAACGCTGCCGCAGGGTTGGGATTGGCGAGAAGATCATCCTGCTGTGAGGAGCAGATGCTGATATTAGGATGAATCAGTTCCCGTGCGATCGGCTCCACCGCGCAGACAAAGTAGATCTTATGTCCACGATCTGCTAAACCCACTGCCTCCTGGATCGCAACCTTGGCTGCTCCTCCGTTCACATGGGCGTTGTCATTGATGATGACGACATTCACAGAGGCAAGCTCCTTATCGTGGGCCCATCCAGCGGAGCTGGACAGCTTCGGTTACTAAGCCGTTGCTGTCGGCTGGTCGCATTGCTTCGGCGGTGGTAGAGATGGCGGTGCTGAGAGCCCGGGGTTAGGGTGTAGCTTTTGTGTGTGGTCCATAGATATCTTGGGAACCGGCCGACGGCAAGTATAAAGAGTAGGTCTGTGTGCTATAGCCGACAGGATGAGTTGTAAGAATGCACAGGCACTATTCGCGGGATATTGCAGCGGCAACTTAGAAACTTGAAGGCAATTGTCAGAACTCGTGATTGTGGGCGTTAGCCGATTCCCTGACGTGTGCAAGGTGGTACTTGTAGGTCACATCACCGTCCTTAGTGACAAATGGTTGTACTCACGGTTGAGCAGAGTTACTGCTGTTCAGCACTCGAGCACAACCCTGCTCATGGCGCTGGGTAGATAGATACGCAAGGAGGCAAGCGTGGACCTGCAAGTGAGGATGGAGAGTGCTAATGTGTCGCCTGCAACGGTCTCGTCGGAGCAAACGCGGTCCCTCGGAGACGCGGAGAGTCCGGCGCTATCGCTGGCATTGCCCATAACGGTTGCGATGGACTTGCTGGCAATCGCCGTGGGCGGAGCAGGCGTCTTGTCGATATGGCGAGCCTTTGGGAGGTTCACAGACCGTACTTGCACATCGCAGTTGATCTCTTTTTGCGTTTTGTATGCGATCGGATTTGTTCTGCTCGGGATGGGTGAAAATCTCTACAGAAACAAGCACAGCCTGTTGCGCGTGCTCGAGAGCTCTGCCGTCCTGCGCGTATCGATGTTCTCTTTCGTGCTCGCTCTTGCGGGAATTTATGTAACGACGCACGCGCTGGCAGGCCTGCTGCTTCTTGGCGCCTGGTTGTTGGCAACCCCGGTCGTCCTGTTGCTGAGGCAGGTCATGCAACCATTGATCTCTCGCAACAGCGCGCTTGATCTACGAAAGCGAAGAGCGCTGATCGTAGGTTCAGGATCGGATGCTCGAAGAATATTCTCGTATCTCATCCATTCCCCCGATCAGGATCTTCGACCAGTTGGCTTTCTCGACGAGCAAGGCCCGGAGCGTGATCGTGTCATCTACAGTCACGGTTATCACTTCAAAGAGCATGCGCCGGTGCATTGCGGTCTCCTGGACGAAGCGCTTCTGGCGCGTCTCGAGATCTCGGATCTCTTTCTGGCTGACCCACACATGAGTCCCGCGCGGCGTGCGGAGATCGCAGAGTTCGCGTCGACTGTGGGCATCCAGATCTCGGACGTGGGGCCCATGCATCCTAACGGGCAGCGCGGGCCGTCATTTGTTCAGTACATGGACGGCGTCGTCGTGCGTTCCTTCTTCCGAGGAAAAGCGGCCGGCCTTTCAGCATACGAAGTCCTGAAGCGCGTAATCGACTTCGTGCTTGCCTTATGTATCGTCGTGATGACGCTGCCTCTCTGGGTTGCAATCGCCATCTGTATCAAATCGACCTCAAGCGGGCCAGCGTTCTTCAGGCAGGAGCGGATCGGGCGATACGGCAAGGCGTTCGCAATGTATAAGTTTCGCAGCATGTATACGACTGCCCCCAAGTATGGGCGCTCGCCTGAAGACAGCCGCGACCCGCGCATCACGCCTGCAGGTCGGTTTCTGCGCAAGACGAGCCTCGACGAGCTACCCCAGCTGCTCAATGTGCTGAAGGGAGAGATGGCGCTCGTGGGACCTCGTCCCGAAATGCCATACGTCGTAAAAGAGTACACGCCTTATGAGGCTCAGCGCTTGAGCGTGTTGCCTGGCATCACCGGCTTCTGGCAACTGAGCGCTGATCGCAAGTTCGTCATTCACGAGAGCCTCGAGTACGATCTCTACTACATCGAGCACCGTGGGTTCTTCCTGGACATTGCCGTCATGCTTCACACGCTCATCTTCGCCATGAAGGGGATCTGAGGGCACGCCTGCTTACGAAGGATCAACGCTGGAGCTTCGCTGCGTACAGGCCGGCGAGCAGCCCACGAGTTATGGCGTGATGATGAGCAGGAGTTCACCCCGCGATCGCTGCTCGTCCGGGATCGCAGCTTCTATCCTGATGAAGCAGGCTAGATGTCTGCCAAGAGATCGGACATGGTCAAGCCGAAGCCGATCGCGATGACCTCCAGCAATGGCAAGGAGATCGCTTTCTTACCGCGCTCGACATCGCTGATGAAGCTGCGGTCGATTCCGAACTCGATGGACATTTCAAGCTGCGTCATGCCGCTAGCCTTGCGAAGTGTCCTTAGTCGTATGCCGAAGCGGTCTGCGATATAAGTGGAAGACGCCCGCTCTGCTGAAAGCCAGGAGACGGAAGACTGCTTAGGTGGAGGGACCGGCGGGGCGCTCGATCGATTGTCCAAAGAGGAAGCAACAAAGCTGGTTGGATGCATGTCGGACCTCGTGTAATTTGCGCAGGTAGTTGGAGTGAATCCACGGGATTCCATGTTTCGTCTGGCTGGGGCGTGGCAGATCCCTCGTCGAGACTGCAATGCATCTGAAGATCGGACCAAAGACAGATCAGTTCATCAAAAGCGAAACAAATATTCGCATCGTATCGACGTTTGACGTTTTCCACTCAAATTCGCGATGCCGTACAGTTGACGGCGGTAAATCTTGAAACACTTTGACTTACAAATCGCCTGAAACTTGACGGCAAAACAGGGGGCCGAAAATCCAGCATTTGGCATGTACCGGGGGAGTAGAGCTTTTATAGCACATAATTGTCTGGAGCAAATAAATTTCTTAGCCCGGCAAGGTTATCTTCACGGAGTTAGTGCCGTGGTAAATGCGTAAAGCTCCCCGTTGGGGTCATCTCCGACACGAACGAAGTGATGAAATACCGACAAGGGAAAGCACGCTACTTATCGTTGGGACACAGGAATTTGAAGGTAAGCGCAGCAGCCGCTCCGCCTAGGAAGTTAGCGACGAGGAATACCCAGAGCTGTGACCAGGCGACCATTCCCATGACGGAGACGCCCACGGCCACGGCAGGGTTGAAGGCGCCGACAGTCACGCTGCCCATGGCAAAGGCGCCGGCAAGAACGGTGAAACCAATGGCAAGACCATAGAAGGAGTTTCCCGAAGTGCCTTTGGCGGTGGCGGTGTTGATGACAACGAAGACCAGGGCGAAGGTGAAGAGGAATTCGGCGAGCAGTGCAGGAAAAACAGCTAGAACGTGCGGATGGACCACAGCAGCAGGATCCAGGTATTTGACCACGTTGGCTGCGATTAGCGCTCCGACGGTCTGAAAGATCATGTAGGGGACGACATCTTTAGTTTCGGTGCGGCCGCGCATCCAGACTCCCAGGGTGACGGCGGGGTTGTAATGGCCGCCGGAGATATGACCTCCGGCAAAGATCATCACCATCAGGACCGAGCCGATCGCGAGCGGAGGGATGACGCCGCTGCCGCCAGCGACGACCGACATACCGATGGTGAGGACCAGGAAGAACGTTCCGATAAATTCCATCACATACTTGTTCATAGCCAGATTTATTAACTCCTGCAAAGTCGATGGCAAGCTAAGGACCATTCCTGAGTGGACAAGAGTTGTTGAGGATACGGGTGCAACACACTCTCATATACCGTTGCGTAGTTCAAGGATTTGTACGATTCGTTTGATTTTTGAAATCAAACTGCCAATGAATGCGGTAGCGTGGGGTTTATATTGCCGCAGAAGGTTGGGCCTCGAAGTGCTGTACGATTCAGGTGTTGCTATAGAGAGAACAGATTGAATGCCCCACCGCTTTTCATTTGCCAGCACCTTTGTTAACCGCTCAATCATTGGCTCGGTTTACCTCGCCGTCCTCCTGATCTTCTTCGCAGCGCAGATGCTTTTTACAACGTTCCTGACCCTGCCGCCTCTTTCCGTCTTCCTTCTGGTTGCGTTCGCAAGTAGTCTTCGCCTGATTGAGATCTTTTACGCAGAGCAGATCGTGACAAAGGACGAGTCGAGGAGTCAGCGGTTTGCCGTCTCGTCAATTGCCTGGACCCTGGTACTCGCGCTCCTACTCGCCGTGCTGACGCGCCAGCCGGATACGCACTACTTCGGGATGCTGATTCTGCCTGTTCTGGAAGCGGCAATCTACTTCTCGTTTGCGATAACGTTACTCATTTCTGCAGCAGCATCTGCCGTCTCCCTTTTCTGGGTTGCGTATGCAGCTAACTTTAGCCCTCCATTTCAAAGCGGCGAAATACTCGAGGCGAGCACTTTAGTGCTCGTGTACTTCATCGTCGGATGCCTGGTATGGCTGCTGGTACACATGCTGCGTGATCGCGAAGAGCAGCTTCGTCAGCAGCTCTATGATCTGGAAGCGACGCGCAGCAAGCTCATTGAGGAAGAGAAACTAGCAGCGATAGGACGGCTGGCCAGCGCGGTCGCTCATGAAATTAGAAATCCTGTCGCCATCATCTCCAGCGCACTTGAGACCGCTGCTTCAGCATCCTTTGCCTCCAGGGAGCGGGAAGAGATGTCGCGGATCGCAGGAATGGAAGCGAAGCGACTGGAAAAACTAACTACCGATTTTCTCTCGTACGCCGGGCCAGGAAACGCCTCCTTTCAACAGCTCGATGCAACAGCGCTGGTTGGCTACATCGTTTCCATTGTTCAGCCGCAGGCCCTCCAGAAGGATCTACAAATTGAAGTCAAGATGTGCGATACCTGTTGCGTCTATGGCAATGAAGGCCAGTTGCAGCAGGTACTTCTGAACCTTATGCGCAACGCCATTGAAGCTTCGCCGCAAAGCGGGAGCATTCTGATTGCCGTCGTAAACCAGTCCAGAAAGGCTCTTCAGATCAGGATTGAAAATGCCGGTCCTGCGATCCCACGCCGCGTCGCAGATCATATATTTGAGCCATTCTTTACTGCGAAAGAAGGTGGTACCGGTCTTGGCCTTGCGATCGCCAGAAGCATTGTAGACAGGCACCATGGTGAACTGCATCTGGAGCGGAACGACACAGACCACATCGTCTTCACGATCAGGGTTCCTTCCATAGATGGAGAAGATACGGTGCAAACGCACATAGTGAGGGAGCTTTAGCATGGCCCGAGTTCTCATCGTTGAAGATGAATCCAATATGCGGAAGGTGCTTTCCGCAAACCTTCGGCAGGACAGGCACGTCCTGGTGGAAGCAGCAACAGTCAAAGAAGGGTTGCAGGCGGTCCATGGCAATGACTTTGAGGTCGTCCTGCTTGACCAGAAGCTGCCTGATGGCGAAGGTTCCGAGGTTCTCAAGGCAATCCAGCAGTTGGAACCTTCTACCGCGGTAGTTTTGTTAACTGCCTATGGCACCGTTGAACTCGCAGTCGAGGCAATGCGTAGCGGCGCGTTCGACTTCCTGACCAAGCCATTTTCTTCAGACAACCTGCGGGCGGTTGTTGATCGCGCGGCAGAATGGTCTTTGTTGCAGCGTGAGAACCATTTGCTTCGTAGTACTGTCGACCGGCTTGAAGGGCAATCGGAGATCCGGGGCAAAAGTGCGTCTGTCGCGAAATTACGCGAACTCATCTCTCGGGTTGGACCGACAGACGCAACGGTACTCATAACCGGAGAAACAGGAACAGGGAAAGAACTGGTAGCACGAGCAATCCACCGAAACAGCACGCGAGCAAACAAGCCGCTTATCAGCGTCAACTGCGCAGCATTTTCCGAGACTCTGCTGGAGAGCGAGCTCTTTGGGCATGAACGAGGCGCATTTACCGGAGCGGACAAGATACGTCATGGGCTCTTTGAAGCGGCACACCAGGGAACGCTTTTTCTGGATGAAGCGGGAGAGATGTCCGCTGGGGCGCAGGCCAAGCTCTTGCGCGTTCTGGCGGAAGGAAAGATCACCCGCGTTGGCTCTACGGTTGCGCGGGATGTCGATGTCCGCGTGCTGGTGGCAACGCACCGGGATCTGAGGAAGGAGGTGCAAGAAGGAAACTTCCGGCAAGACCTTTACTACCGGCTCGCCATTGTGCCTGTGGCGGTTCCACCTTTGCGCGAGAGGATCACAGATATTCCTGAGATCGCGGAATACCTGCTGCATCAGATCGCAAGCGACCTAAAAACGACAAAGCGTGCGCTTCATCCCGATGCTCTGCAGCAACTCATGTCCTACAGCTTTCCTGGCAATGTGCGAGAACTCCGCAACCTACTGGAGCGGGCCTGCATTTTGACGAGCGGCTCGGAGATACTCTGGTTTGATTTACCGGAGGTTCAGGATGAGGCAGACGCAGAATCCGGTCTTCCCGTGTTTAATGGAGCGTCGCTGCCGGAAGAATTTCATTTGCGCAGCACGCTCGCATCCTGGGAGCGAAGGATCATTGAGCAGACGCTGACGAAGACCAATGGATCGAAGACGGAAGCGGCAAGAAGGCTTGGTCTTTCCAAGAGCGATCTCAGCTATAAACTCTCGAAATATGGCTTGTAGCAAGACTTCACGTTGTTCAAAACTTTGAACGCGGGTTTGAATTTTTGTCCACATTGGAAACAGCGGGGTCGTAATCACCGGTTATTTCAATAGCCTGGTACACGAATTGTTTGGCCTTTCAGTTGCCTTATCCACGTCAGGCATATGAGGCAAACAATATCAAGATCGCTGGTTTCTCTGACTGTAGTGATTGCCGTTTTGGTTCTCTTCTCGCCCTGCGGCTTCGCGGAGGATCCATCACCGCAGGCCCTCTCTCTTAGCGACGCGATTAGGTCGGCCATGAGCAAGCGGGCAGAGCTGCAGGCGGCGGCGCAGGTTGAGGCATCAAGTGCCCAGCTGCGCCGTCAGGCGGGATCTATTCCCAACCCCAGGCTGTTTTATCAGTCGGAAAATCTGCGGCCTGGCATGGACTTCACCCAGAACGTCGATACGTACGCCTACGCGACCGAAGCGCTTGAGGTGTCTGGAAGACGGGCAGCGCGCATTGCCACGGCCACCAGCGCCGTTCACCGGTCGCAACTCACACTCGAGCAACAGAAGAGGTTAATCGAACTCCGCGTAGCTCAAACGTACTGGGATGCCCTGCGCCTTCAGTATCTGCAACTTCTGACGGAGCAGAGTGTCGGGTACTATCGCGAGATTCTCGACTACAACGAGAAGCGCTTCAACGAGGGAAAGATTGCCGCAGCCGATCTTCTGCGCGTGCGGCTGGAAGAGGCTCGCGCCGAAGCGAATACTGAATCCGGAAGATTGGCAGAAGCCGGGGCCAAGCAGAGGCTTGCCCGTGAGATGGGATTGGCTGCAGCGGAAAACTGGCGCCTGAGCGAATCCTTTGAGTCACTCAACGCGCCAAAGAATCCGGAATCCGCGGGCAGTCCAGAGAACGAGCGTATCGAGGTCAAGCTGGCTCAGCAGGCAATCGATACCGCCCGAGCGAATCTTATGACGCAGAAGGCTCAAGGGCGGCCCGATATCGATGCACTCTTCGGATACAAGCGCACGGTTGGCTTGAACACGATGATTGCCGGCTTTCAAATGAACCTGCCCGTCTTCGACCGCAACCAGGGAGCGGTAGCCGCGGCTCGATTCGATGTCGAAGCCAACAGGTCCACACTCACTGCTGTCCAACAGCAGAGTGCGAGCGATCTGGCACTGGCCCGCATGTCCTATGAGACGTGGGAGCGCCAGGTTACGGATCGTTATCGGCCTCTTCTCGACCAGGCAGTCGATATTGCAAATATCTCGCGCGCCGCATATCGCGAAGGCGGCACCGATCTGCTCCGGCTGCTGGATGCGGAGAAGTTGCGTGTGGACACACAGACCGCATGGGTGGAGGCGCTGGGCAATTACCACCAGAGCGTTGTGTCACTGGAATACGCAGAAGGGCTGGAGCCATGAATATGGAAACTGATTTGCGAGAATCTGTGAGATTGCGAGCGGGACAACAGAAATGGAGATGGTATGTCATAGCGATGCTGACGCTTTCGGTCCTTGCAGCGATCGCAGGCTTCGCGAGCGGTCGCCACAGTGCGGCAGCAAGTGAGTCCAATGCTCACGCCAATGGCTCGAGCCAGATTGCTGGGTCGAAGAACGCAAGCGACGGAGCGGCGATAGTGCTTCCCGTCGCCGAACAACGGGGAGCTATCGCCACCACTACGCTCGTTGTCCAGCAAGAATCGGATCTGCTTCAGTTCCCAGGGAAAATTGTGTTGCCCGACAATGAGAGTTGGCATGTTGGCGTGCTGACAACAGGCCGCATTGAGCGCATCTATGCCAATTTGGGAGACTACGTGCATAAGGGCGAGGTGCTGGCGCGCATGCACAGTCACGACGTACACGAAGCTCAGGCCGCATACGCGATGGCGGTTGCCGAGAAAAGCCGTCTGCAGTCCGCTGAGTCTCTGGCGCAAGTAAACTTCGATCGCATGCAGCGTCTTTATGCTCTCCGCGCCGCTTCGGTCGAGCAGACAGAGCAGGCGCGGCAGGAACTGGTCAATGCGAAAACAGCCCTTGAGAATGGCCAGATCGATGTCGTCCGCAGCAAAACACATCTGGAGGAAAACCTAGGTATTTCCGCCGACCTGCCGGCAAACGCAAAGAACGAAACTGCGGAATTGATCCCGATTGTCGCACCGGCGAGCGGATACGTTCTGCAGAAGAATGCGACTCCCGGCACGACCGTGGCGCCAGCCACCGACATCTTCGTTCTCGGAGACCCGAGGCACTTGTGGATGCTCGCCTCCGTAGGTCAGGAGCAACTCAGTCAATTGAAGGTTGGCCAGAGCGCATGGGTGACGCTTCCAGGGGACACGGGGCAACGATTCGCTGGACGGATTAGCAATCTCGGTCAGGAGTTCGACCCAACAACGCGCCGTCTTCAGGTTCGTATCGACATAGAACACAGCGGAGGAATTCTACGCCCCGAGATGCTGGCAACAGCAGAGATCGCTGTCGGTGAAACGCGTCCGCTTATCCTGATTGCGCCAGAGGCCGTGCAGCAGGTGAACGGCCAAGATGTTGTCTTTGTTCGCCAGGCAGCCGAGCGCTTCACACCGCGCCCGGTGCGGGTTGGCAGTTCCGTGAATGGCAAAGTCGCTCTCGCTGAGGGCGTGCGCCCAGGTGAAGAGGTGGTGACCCAGGGCAGCTTTCTACTGAAATCTCAACTCCTTAAAGCTTCCATGCAGGGGGACTGATCCGACATGTTCGCAAGAATTCTTACTTTCTCGCTTGCACATCGCTGGACCGTACTGCTTGGCGTTCTTGTGCTGATTGCGGCCGGCTGCTGGGTCGTTTACACCATTCCTGTTGATGCCTTTCCTGACCTGACCAACAATCAGGTCGTCATCGTGACCGAAGCGCCGTCGATGCCTCCCACGGAAGTCGAGCAGCTTGTCACCTATCCTGTTGAGCGCACGTTGATGGGAATGCCGAAGCAACAGGAGGTGCGCTCCTCTCCAAGCTGGGGCTATCGATGGTGACCGTGGTCTTCGACGACACTGTCCCTACCTATTTCGCGCGCCAGCTGGTCAACGAGCGTCTGCAACAGGTGGCAACTTCGCTTCCCGCGGGGATACAGCCGGTCCTCAGTCCGCCATCGACGGCCTTTGGGGAACTCTATCAATACACGCTTACAGGAAGCGGACTCTCCCCCATGGAACTGAAGGACGTGCAGGAGTGGGAGATCAAGCCGCAGCTGCGAACGATCCCCGGTGTCAGTGATGTCAATACCTGGGGCGGCGAGACAAAGCAATATCAGATCAAGGTAGATCCGGCACTTCTCCAACAGTATGGACTCACGCTCAAGGACGTGGCCACGCGAGTAGGCGAGAACAACACCAACTTCGGTGGCGGATACATCGAGCACGCGTATGAACAGTACACCTTGCGCGGCCTTGGCAGGACCACCAGCGTCGGCGATATTGGCAACATTGTTCTGCTTGCCAACCAGGGCACGCCGGTCATGCTGCATGATGTCGCGCAAGTGACGATTGGACCAGCGCCCCGCCAGGGCGCTGTCCTACGGAATGGCGAGGCCATCTCGGGCATGGTCATCATGTTGAAAGGCGAGAACGGCAAACATGTCATCGAACTGGTGAAGCAGAAGATCGCCAGTCTCCATTTGCCAGCAGGTGTCACGCTCAAGCCCTTCTACGATCAATCGACTGTCATTGATGGAACCATTCACACGGTTGAGCATAATCTTTTTGAAGGCTTCATCCTGGTCACCGTGGTGTTGCTGCTCTTTCTCGGCAGCTTCCGTGCCGCACTGGTGACGGCATCGATCATTCCACTCTCTCTGCTCTTCAGCTTCCTGGGGATGAAATTCTTCGGCATCAGCGCTAACCTGATGAGCCTGGGCGCTATCGACTTCGGCATGATCGTCGATGGCGCTGTCGTGATGATCGAAAACTCAGTGCATCGAATGCAGGAACATGGGGAAGAGGAAGCTCCGATGACTTCGATTGCCACTGCGGGCCTTGAGGTCGCTCGGCCAATGGCATTTGGCGTCGGCATTATCATTGCTGTCTATCTTCCTATCCTCTTTCTGGAAGGGCTGGAGGGACGGATGTTCCGCCCCATGGCCATCACGGTCTGCACGGCGCTGCTCGGCTCCTTGCTGCTAGCCCTCACCGTCATTCCCGTGCTCAGCTCCTTCGTATTTCGCAAGGGACTTCGCCGGAAGAAAAAGGAGACGAACCAGCACTGGATGGAGCGGTTGAGCCACCGTTACATCGCGGGCCTGTCCTGGGTGATTCGCCACCGCATCGTCATCATCGCCGCAATGGCCGTCGTCATGATCGCCTCGCTGGCTTCACTGGCATTTATCGGCACCGAGTTCATGCCGCGTCTCGACGAAGGCTCCATCCTGGTTGAGACACGCAAGCTCCCGGGTGTCTCGCTCACTGATTCCATAGAGATCTCGAAGCGGGTCGAGAAGACACTCCGCGCCTTTCCGGAGATTGAGGATGTTACGACCAAGATCGGCCGCCCTGACTTTGCCACCGAGGCCATGGGCATTAACGAAGGCGATGTCTATGTTGCCGTCGCCCCAACTCACGAGTGGAAAAGGTTCCACTCCAAAGAAGAACTCATCGATGCCATGGACAAAGCGCTCGCACAGATTCCCGGCATTAGCTATGACTTTACCCAGCCAATGGCCATGCGGCTCGACGAGACCGTGTCCGGTGTGAAAGCCGATCTGGCCGTCAAGGTATTCGGAGACGACTTCCAACAGCTCGACTCGCTCGCGCAACAGGTGCTCCACCAGGTAAATGCCGTACGCGGCGCGGCCGACGCGCAGATGGAAATCAACTCCGGCGTTGCGGAGCTGACTGTGAAGATTCGCAGGGACGCGCTGGCGCGCTATGGGTTGAATGTTCTCGATGTGCAACAGGCAGTGGAGGCGGGCGCTTCGGGAGCGGTGGTCTCGCAGATGATCGACGGCCAACGCCGTTACACCATCGCGCTGCGCCTGCCCGATCGGTATCGCTCCGACTTCGCATCCATGCGGGAGATCCCATTGCATGCTCCAGGCGGGGCGATGGTGACGCTGGGTCAGGTTGCGGACGTCGATGTGACACGCGGAGCTGAGAAGATCAATCGCGAACAGGGACAGCGGCGCATTGTCGTCATGTCGAATGTGAGAGGCCGCGACCTTGGCAGTTTTGTTGCGGAAGTCCAGCAGAAGGTGAATAACAATGTGAAGCTGCCTGCCGGTTACACCATCACTTATGGCGGTCAATTTGAGAACCAGCAGCGCGCAATGCGGCGACTCTTGTTGGTGGTCCCACTGGCGCTCGCAATCGTATGCGGCCTGCTTTATATGACATTCCATTCCATCAAGCAGGCCATGCTGATTCTGGTCAATGTGCCATTCGCGCTGGTGGGCGGCATTGCCGCTCTATGGATTTTCCACCTCAATCTGAATCTCTCCGCTTCGGTAGGCTTCATCGCCCTGCTGGGGTCGCAGTACTTAATGGCGTAGTGCTCGTCAGCTCCATCAACCAATTGAGAGACGAGGGCGCATCGCTACGCCATGCAGTCCTGCAAGGAGCAGGCCGCCGTTTGAGACCGGTATTGATGACAGCCCTTGTCGCCAGTCTCGGATTCGTTCCCATGGCTATTTCCAATTCAACTGGAGCCGAGGTTCAGCGGCCCTTGGCGACAGTCGTGATTGGCGGACTTATCAGTTCAACGTTACTGACTTTATTTTTGCTGCCCACATTCTACGATTGGTTCGATAGGTCCCCTAAATCTCAAGACGCGGCACACAATAGGGATCTGACAGCTGTCTGATCCGAAGCTCAAAAAGTTCACTGCGTGAGTCCTTGAACCTCACATCAAAGGTCACGCTTGAACAAGTTTGACAGCCTCGGCTTCCATTTTGCGTTGATCCTGCCACAGACAGCATCTTCCATGACTCCCAGTCAAACCGAAACATTTGATGAAGAACGCTGGAACCTTCAAGGGTAATCGGAACGCTTGGCAACTCAGGCGCGGTATTTTCCCTCCAATCCATCTCAAACACCAGTCTAAGCGCCGTCCTCGACCTTCCAAAGTCGAGGCGCATTGGTTACGCGCGTCTCAAGAGCAGCGCCAGGCTCAGGAGATTGACTGCTTTTACGAAGTGGTTGCGAACCGTAGCGGAATCGATCGCAAAGCCGGATGCAAAGAAACTCGCACGAGCCGCGTCAATGGTGCGCTCTCGCAGCTATTTGGAAAATGCAATATCAACTATAGCCCAGCCCATCTACCTCCACGCCTGCTGAGGCGATACGCTCAAAGTTGTTTCTGGGAGTAACTCGCACACAGCAGACGCAAAAAGGCAAAGAACGCTGCTCGCATAACGAGTTCGCTCTCTATGGCAATTGTTCCGGGGACTTCCGCTACGGCCTGAAGTGAGGGAGCGGCCTTACAACCAAGTACGAAAAAGAGGAGAATCATGAAGAAACTGACAACAGCGTTCGGCGCTCCAGTTGATGACAACCAGAATATAAAGACCGCTGGCAAACGCGGACCGGCCTTACTCGAGAACGTATGGCTTATAGAGAAGATGGCACACTTTGACCGCGAGGTGATTCCAGAGCGGCGTATGCATGCCAAGGGCGCAGGCGCTTTCGGAAGCTTCACCGTAACGCACGATATCACCAAGTACACCAAGGCGAGGATCTTCTCCGAGATCGGCAAGGTGACTCCGATGTTTGCTCGCTTCTCGACCGTTGCCGGTGAGCGTGGTGCAGCCGACGCTGAGCGCGACATCCGCGGCTTCGCGCTGAAGTTCTATGCCGAGGAAGGTAACTGGGACCTCGTTGGAAACAACACACCCGTCTTCTTCATTCGTGATCCACTCAAGTTCCCCGATCTAAACCATGCCATCAAGCGCGATCCGCGAACTGGCATGCGCAGCGCAGATAGCAACTGGGACTTCTGGACGAACCTTCCCGAGGCTCTGCACCAGGTCACCGTTGTCATGAGCGACCGTGGAATCCCACGCTCGTTCCGCCATATGCACGGCTTTGGCAGCCACACGTACAGCTTCATCAATTCGGAGAACAAGCGTTTCTGGGTGAAGTTCACCTTCAAGACCCAGCAGGGCATCCAGAACCTCACGGATCAGGAAGCGGAAGCCCTTGTGGGTAAGGATCGTGAGACACACCAGCGCGACCTGTACGAGGCCATCGAGAGGGGCGACTTCCCCGCTGGAAGCTGTATGTGCAAATTATGAACGAGGAGGATGCGAACACCTACCACATCCACCCGTTCGATCTCACGAAGGTGTGGCCTCACGCGGACTACCCTCTGATCGAAGTCGGCGTCCTGGAGCTGAACAGGAATCCCGAGAACTTCTTCGCGGATGTCGAGCAGGCTGCCTTTGCTCCGACGAACATCGTCCCGGGAATCGGCTTCTCGCCGGATCGGATGCTTCAAGGACGCCTATTCTCGTACGGCGACACGCAGCGCTACCGCCTCGGCGTCAATCACTTTCAGATTCCGGTAAACGCGCCGAAGTGCCCCTTCCACTCTTACCATCGTGACGGTGCGATGCGTGTCGACGGAAACTATGGCGGCACGACCAGCTACGAGCCGAACCGTCATGGCGAGTGGCAAGAGCAGCCCGATTACTCGGAGCCGCCGTTGGCAATCAACGGAGATGCTCAGAAGTTTGATTTCCGCGAAGACGATCACGACTACTACTCGCAGCCGGGCAACCTCTTCCGTATGTTCAGTCCCGGGGAAAAGCAGCGTCTGTTTGAGAACACTGCTCGAGCTCTCGGTCCGGCCTCCAAGGAAGTCCGGGATCGCCACGTTGCGAACTGCACCAAGGCGGACCCGAATTACGGCGAAGGCGTTGCAACGGCTCTTGAAGCCTTCCTCGCGAGCACAAGTAACCCGACGTCAACCTCCATAGCCCTGTAGGCTGCACCACCTGGCTCCGTAACAAGTAAATCTGTTGCGGAGCCGCTTTTTTATTGCCTTCCCTGAGGGGAGAGGAGAGGACAGTTGTCGAGTAATGATTTTGGATCCGATCCACGAGGCAGGGAATCGATAGCTCGGCCGGAACTGTAAGCCTCCTCTCAAGAGTTCCGTAGCTTTCCAATCGCTACTACGCCAGTTCCAAACACGGCTATCATAGAGAAGGCCATGGAACTTCAACAGCTTAGGTACTTTTGCTCGGTCGTTCGATATGGCAGCTTCACAAAGGCTGCAGAGCAGGAAGGGATAGCTCAGCCGACGCTCTCTCTGCAGATTCGCAGACTAGAAAAATCAGTTGGATCGACCCTCTTTGTGCGGCTCGCCAGGTCAGTACGCTTGACGCACGCCGGTGAGATCTTCTACTCCCACGCAAAGGAAATACTGAGCCGATCCAAGCTCGCAGAGTCGCAAGTCCGGCAGCTGGAGGATGGCATCCGTGGACCGCTTCGCATCGGCGTGATCCCGACGGTCCTTCCATACCTACTCGCACCATGTCTTCCCGAATTCTCGACCCTGTTTCCAGAGGTCGACATTATTCTGACGGAAGACATCACAACGAACCTCGTCGATAAGCTTCGTGCCGGCGATCTCGACGTCATCATCGTGAGCCTGCCTCTACGTCAACCTGATCTTGTCTGCAGCGAATTATTACGTGAGCCCCTTGTTCTTGTGGCTCCAAAAGAACACATACTTTGTCAGGCGCAACCCGCCAAACTGGATCTTTCCGGTGAGCGGCTTCTCCTTTTGAAGGAAGGTCATTGCTTTAGGGACGACATGCTTATTGCCTGCAGGCGAGGCAGCGCGGAGATGGCACCCGTCTTCGAGTCCGATCACTTTGGATCAATCTTTCCTCTAGTAGCCTCGGGAGCCGGAATAACGATCGCACCACGAATGGCGGCGATCCAGGCTGATGGCTGTGCTGTTATGCCCCTGCCTAAGGAGCAGTCGAGGCGCATTGGTTACGCGCGTCTCAAGAGCAGCGCCAAGTTCAAGACATTGACTGCTTTTACGAAGTGGTTGCGAACCGTAGCGGAATCGGTCGCAAAGCCGGATGCGTAGAAGCTCCCACTAGCCGTGTCAATGGTGCGCTTTCACAGCTACTCGGAAAATGCAATATCAACCATAGCCCAGCCGATCTACCTCCACGCTTGCTGAAGCGGTACGCTCAAGTTGCTTCGGTGAGTAACGGCGCGACTGCCGACGCTTTTGCCCAATAGCTGGACGATCCGGAGATACTCGGGATTTTGAAACAGGCCCCAAAGGTCGATTGAAGATGTGAACGCAGTAAACGGTATACACCGATTGGTGGTGAAGGGAGTTGAGATGAAGAAGGAAATCGAAGCTAGCCCAAAAGAAGCGGTCCTGTTGCTCGCGCACGGAACTCCGGACGTGCTCGGAGAGATGGAAGAGTACGTCAAGCTTGTAACCGGTGGACGCGGTGTTCCGCCTCAGGTTGTGCATGAGCTTCAGGAGCGATACGCGGCAATCGGCCTCCGTGACACAACCTCAATTGCAGGTCCGCACCTGACTCGCTGGACCATGCGGCAAGCAGACCGTTTGCGTGGGCGCCTAGACTACCCTGTGTATGTCGGCATGCGTAATTGGAAGCCGTTCATCCGCGACGTCGTCGATGACATGACGTTGGCTGGTATCGAAAGGATACGGGCAATTTGCCTGGCGCCTCAGAACTCACGGACCAGCGTTGGTCTGTTCAAACGGGCAGTCGAGAATGCGGTTGCTGGATCGTTCTCCGTCGACTTCGTCGCAGGTTGGGCGGACCATCCCATGCTCATCAAAGCCTTCGCGCAGAGGATGCAGGGAGCGTTGAATGCCGCCCGATCGAAACGTCACGACCGTGTTGCCGTTTTGTTCACGGCGCACTCAGTTCCGACACGTACTATCGAACCTTCCGAGGCCCCGGTTGAATACCACGGGATGATTTTGGCGCACGGTCCCGACAGCTATGCGGATGACTGCAAAGAAACAGCACGGTTGGTCGCTGAGGAGTTGAAGGATATCCTGAGCCCCGATGACTGGTACTTCGCGTTCCAGAGTCAAGGCATGAGCGGTGGGCCGTGGATCGGTCCAACCGTCGAGGACACCTTGTCGCAGCTGAAGGCGGATGGTTACGAAACGGTTGTAATCCAGCCCGTTGGCTTTCTCTGTGATCACGTTGAAGTCCGCTACGACATCGACATCGCGTTCCAGGAGACAGCAAAGAATCTGGGACTGAAGTTGATTCGCGCTGGGAGCCTCAACGACTCCAGTCTTCTCATCGACGCGCTAGAGGACCTTGCGCTGTACGGCAAGGACTATCCCGCCTCTAGTTCATCATCTTCGGTAGATGCATTCCTCTACCGGAATGCTGGCAGTCCCAATTTGAATAAGCTCACTGCTTGACACTCGCGCAGCGGCCGAGATCTGAGAGACGAGTCTCGGCCGCACTTGAAGCATTTTCCACGTCGCGGTTACCGGCAGCTGATCTCAGGCTAGATACGTAATCATCTCATCCGTCAGAGGCTGCCGAACAGTTGGGTCGCCGTCTTGCTCTCGAACTCCTTCCGGCTCCGAAACGACCTCAACGCGAACGATGAGTGGAGCGTTTACGTCTGCGACGGTTCCCAGGATCGCCCAACGGCGACCGCGTCGTCGGCAGTACATAACAAAAGGGACCTGACAGCCACCTCCCAGCAGACTCAAGGTGGAAGCGGGTTGGTGCGTGATTCGTGATGGAAAGCGCTTCGATGGTGTACACATGGCTAGCAGACCGAGAGAATCCTAAACCTGCCAATATTCGTCGGAAATGGATGATGTCCCACTATGAGATTCTTTGTGGCCCTGAGACGTATCCGCGGGCATGGCGGAAGCGTATCCGATTGATACGAAGGACGTTAGAGCAGCTCCGATTTAGGATCGTTTGGGATCATTTGTGATGGTTTCCTCCCCAGCTTGTTCCCCTATTGTTCCCGAGGATCAAATCACTCTCTGGTGCCCCTGTCTTTCATCAACCGTTTCATTAGCCGTATATATGATCCGTTATTTGTCCTGCGACCTGAGCAATATGTTGAGCCCGCGCCAGAAGTGCAAGCGCTCGCGAACCTGATATTTTCACAGACAACACTCGCTTCGAGTAATGCGATTTTTGCTCTTCGATGCCGCATCCGCCTCTGGTCGGGTGCTCGATGCCCGGGATGAATCACGGGCATCGGACATTCTTGGTGTTATGTGGTTGCAAACGAAACGACTGCGATCTGCGGAGCCTTCCTGCCATCCTTTGTTGACCGGAATCTTGACGTCCACGCGGCGGTGTAGACCGCAATTTCCTGCTCGACAACCATAGCCCTAACGGATCGAATGATGGCTTCCCTATCACAGGCACTTTCCTCAAAATTGGAGCTTAAGCGCTAGCTGGACCGATCGGGGGACCCCAATTTGATACAGAGGGTTGAAACCTGCATGATTGCCCCCGGCTAGCCGGTGTGCATTCGAGAAGGGTGATCTCTCGCTCTTCATCGCGCTCGAGGGGAAACACGTGTTGACGTTTTAGCTCCTGCAGTCGCTTAGAGCTGAACCTAGTTCTGTATATCTGAGGAAGCTGCTTGTGCATGGTGCCCGATCCGCCGTCCTCCGCGTCAAGCGAGAACGATCGCCGCTCGGTCCTTGGCTCAACGCTCTTGAGCGCCGGTCCCCGGTCAAGGTAGTGATCACAGCCGCAGCTAACAAGCTTGCCCGTAAAACGCGAATGTCGTTCCACCAGGGTTGGGATGTGACTGTTCCTGGTGCCGCCGAACAGATCGCCCTCCCAATGACGGGGAATGGCGCGGTCTTCAATTTCTGCAGGTCTTTCCCGAATGGAGATGGCATCGACGATCTGACCTCGGGACTGTCCACCAGCCCGAGAGTGCCGTGAGCGGCGGATACACCGCTTGGACCGCAGGTGCTGAATCAGCTCTTTTTTCAACACTCGTCGTGCTTGGATGAATAAGCTGCGGTAAATGGTTTCGTGGGACAAGCGCATGCTCTCGTTCCTGGGATACCGTATCTTCAACCATCCCGAAAAACTGGACGATCTTTTGAGTTGAGTCACTCGGCTTCCTTTAAGACAACAAATGGAACGTTGCGAACCCTACGCAGGTGGCGGCGCGATGTTCCTGAAGAGAGCGTGACGCTTGTCTGAGAGTTTTCTGATGGATGGTAACCGTTCGTAAATGAGCAATTTGAAGGAAAGCGGAATCAGGGTGGAAGAGCGCAGGGCAGATTTTAAGGTGGGGGAATGGATTGTTCAGGTAGAGCTCAACTCGTTGACAAGGGATGAAGTAGTTCGCCACATCGAGCCCAACGTCATGAAAGTGCTGCTTACCCTCTCCGCTCAACATGGCAAGGTTGTGTCCAAAGACGAGCTATTATCTAATGTTTGGCCCGACACCTTTGCCGGTGACGACGTCCTGACTCGATGCATCTCCATTCTTCGGCGAATCACCGAAGACGATGCCCATACTCCTCATTTCATTCAAACGATCCCGAAAGTCGGCTACAGGCTGCTAGCTCCCGTCTCCGAGCTGGCCGTGGAAGTTCAAGATGACGTATCCACAGTCCAAGGCTCCCCTACCCCGACTTACCGAACCTGCACCGGTTCATTCCTCCCAAGCTTCCAGTCAGCAGGGCCGCAGGGTTATTTGGTGGACCGCGGCGGCCGGGCTGATTTTAGTCTCTCTTTTTGCAATGTGTCCTACCAAAAGAGCAAAACAAAACTGACCGAAGCTTCTGCCTCCTTTCGGACGATCCAATTCACCTCTTACGCTGGGGAGCAGATCCAACCAGCGTTCTCGCCGGACGGGAGGCAAATTGCGTTCGTTTGGATCGCCGAGGACGCCGCGTCTCGACGGATTTATGTCAAGACCACCGTTGCGGGCGGACGCCCAAAGCAGCTCACCTTTGGGGACGCGAACGATATTACTCCGCGATCGTCGTACGACGATCAGTCCATTTACTTCCGCTCCAACCGAGGCGACCGGTGGCAGCTTTGGCGTGTTTCGGCAGCAGGCGGGGATCCGCAACCTGTGACCACAGGAGACGGAATCATCCCGCAGGAGTCGCCTGATGGCAAATGGCTTTATTACACCCGCGGCAATGAGAACGGAATCTGGCGGGTGCCACCGTCGGGTGGTGCAGAGACCCAAATTCTGGCGCAGCCATCGGCAGATTATTGGGGATACTGGCAGGTTACTTCCAGGGGAATCTTCTATCTGGACCGCAGCGCCTCATCCGCCGCGATCCGCATCTTCAATCCCTATACAAAGGTCACATCCTTGTACACATTGCTGAAGGAAGTGCCCCCCGTTTATTCTGGTCTCGCCGTTGCACGAGGAGGAAAGGTCGTCCTACTAACGATCAGCACGATGCCGGAAGACACATCACCCTTATCCAGGCTTTAGGTCAATGATTGTTTTTGGTTCCTTTATGGTGTCCCCCGCCAAGGATAGTTCGAAAATCGTCCAGTAGGGCCGACCATTATTCTTTTGTTCGCGCGAGCACGCGCTCCAGGCCGCGAACCAGTCTCTCATTATCTGCTTCAGAACGAACTGCAATTCGCAGGTGCCCACCTGGGAGTCCGTTGAAATTTATGCAGGAGCGAAGCACGATCTGATGCTCGACTATCATCTTCTCCCAAATGAGATGGATGTCTACCTCTGCGGCAAACCGCAGCAGTAAGAAATTCGTACTCGAGGGATAGGTGAAGATCTTCAAACGAGCGAGTTGATGCTCCAGCCAGGTTCGTCGTAAACGATTCTCCCGGCGCGTGACCTCTGCATAGGAGTTATCCCGCAGAGCGGCACAAACTGCATCTGAGGCCAATGTTGTGATTGGCCATGGCGCAATCCTACGATTCAGATCCTCTATCGAAGATGCATTACTGACTGCGTAGGCGACACGTAATCCTGGGATTGCAAAAAATTTTGTAACCGAACGGAACACAATTAAGTTTTCTTGTTCAGCGGCAGCTTGTGTCAGGGACTGTGCTGGGACGTAATCTATGAAGGCCTCGTCGAGCAGTACTTTGATTTCGTGCTCTGCGGCCATCTCTATCAGGTGTTGCATACTCTCCGCTGCGCAAAGCACTCCGGAAGGGTTCTGGGGATTGGCAATCAAAAGTGCGTCACAGCCGTCGTCCAGAAGAGTCCGCACCAGGATGCCCGGCTCGTACGGAAAGCTCTTTTCTGTTGAGAGATTGTACGGAATCACTGTGACGCCTGCGTTCGCGAGCGTTCGCGAATACTCGCTGAACGAGGGCACAGGGAGGAGACAACGTGTAATCCTGAACGAACGCAGAGCGGCTTCGAGCAGAGGTACAAAACCATTTGCTACGGCGATGTTTTTTGGCAAGATATTTGAAGCTTGCGCGAGTACTTTCTTGAGTTGGGTAAGTTCAAGATCTGGATATGCTGCCAGAGTGGCGGGGTCTGCGAGTGCTCGATGCAGCGCCGCGAGTGCAGAGGCGGGAGGGCCCGCCGGATTGATGTTGGCACTGAAATCAACTAACTGCTCGGTTGGGACGCCATACCGTGCAGCGATCTGACGAAGTTGCCCACCGTGCGCTGGCAAGAAAACCTGCGGAGGGTGATTCATCTTCGTCCTCGGTGCAGCAACAGTGCGGCAACGGCTCCAACGGCAGAGACGACTGCGACTATTCTGATTCCCTGTCTTGCTTTGAGTGCAGTGGGCGGCGGAAAGCGCGCGCCGATGAGAGGCGCAGGCACTGGCTCGCCAGCATAGTAATTTTCCCCTCCCAGTCGAACCTGCAGCGCGCCGGCCATGGCACTCTCTGGCTGTCCCGCATTTGGACTTTTGTGTTTCATGCCGTCGCGACGCCACGTCTCGAGTGCCGACGCAGGACTTGCGTCTACTACGACGGTAGCGGCAACGATACCTAAGGCTGTCAATCGGGAGGGCAGAAAATTGGCGACATCATCGAGCCGCGCTGCAATTTTTCCAAAGTAAAAATACCTATCGTCTGCATGGCCGATCATCGAATCGAGGGTATTAACTGCCTTGTAGGCCATAGCGAGCGGAATCCCTCCGATAGCCATGTAAAAGAGTGGTGCGACGATGCCATCCGAACTACTTTCCGCGACGGTCTCGATCACCGCACGGCTGATGTCGTGCTTGTCGAGCGACTGCGTATCGCGGCCGACGATCCGTGCCAGTCTCTGCCGCGCCCGAGCGTTGTCGCCTTCCTCCAGGGCGGTGACAACTGCAGAAGCCTCATCGTGCAGACTGCGCGATGCGAGGCATGTCCACGCAAGCAACGTCTCTGCAGCGAATCCCAATCGTCGACCTCGTTTGTTCGCGCAGGCGATCATCTTCGCTGTACCTAAATACACCGAGACGACCACGCTGAAGGTCAGCACTCCGCCAGTCACAAAGTCGGCTGCGGGGGTCTGCCTAGTCCTCCGCAGAATTCGCTCTCCCTCCTCGATTCCTCTGCCAATCAGCCGAACGGGATGAGGGAACCATTCAGGATCGCCAGCTATCCAGTCGAATATATAAGCTGCCGCGAGAACTCCTCGACTGCTCATCGTTCAACGCCTGCCCTTCGAAGTTGCGGGGAGCGGTATTCCGGAAGATGTAGCTTATAAGGCAGCCCCACCCAATCGAAGACTGCTTTCATATCAAGTGCACTCTCTACCTCACGTGCGAGGCGATTCAGCGAGTCTTCGCGAAGTTGCTTCCATGGATTTGTTATTACCGGAGAAGAGAGCTTGTGAAACACGCGCGCGGCATCAAGAAACTGATGGCGAAAGTTATCTTCGTCGAAGATTCCGTGGAGGTAGGTGCCGAAGACGCGTGTGTCAGCACTAACGCAGCCGTCTCTACTTATGTCGGATGGGTCGTCCTTAGAGAAGAGAGTCGAAAAGTGCGTAGCCCCCTTCTCATAGTCTGTATGTCCGATATGAATCTCATACCCTGCGACTCCGCAGTCCATAAAATGTTGTCCGAACAGAACAGCGGCCGCCAGCTGTCCCTTTGCGTTTCGGGTCACCTTCTCCGTTTGCATAAGAGTGTGAATCGGCAGTAAACCAAGACCCGCAACCGATCCTTCGCGTTCCATTCCAGAGGGGTCATTGATCGTTTTGCCGAGCATCTGCATGCCACCGCAGATACCTGCAATAAGACCTGTCTGCGCGTACCGTTTTATGGCTATGTCCAAACCGGATCTTTTCATCCACAGTAGGTCGTCAACGGTCTGCTTACTACCGGGCAGAATGACCACGTCAGCCCATGTGAGTGCCTCTGCAGTGCGGCAAAACAGAAAAGATACAGATGGCTCCGCACGCAATGAATCGAAGTCCGTGAAGTTCGAAAAAGAGGGCAGCGCAATCACAGCGACCCGCAAAGCACGGTCGGTCGAGCTATCTGACGTCTGCGCTGGTGTCCACTGAGTTTGCATTATAGCAGGCAAGCCCAGGCTGTCTTCTTCTTCGAGCATTAGCGAAGGCAAGTAAGGAACGACTCCCACGCACGGCTTCTGCACTCGCTCTTCGATCATTCGTACCCCGGGCTCTAGAAGCTTTGCATCACCGCGAAATTTATTGATCGCGAATCCGCGAATGCGTTGGCGCTCGTCAGGCTCCAATAGTTCAAGCGTTCCAAGCAACGACGCGAAGACCCCGCCGCGATCTATGTCCCCGACAAGCAGGCAGCGTGCTTCGGCCATCTCTGCCATTCGCATGTTTGCAATATCATGTTGCTTCAGATTGATCTCTGCAGGCGATCCAGCGCCCTCCAGAATAATCACCTCATATTGGGAGGCTAGAGAGTCATAGCTCTCGCGGACCACTGGCAGCAACTCTTCTATGCGTCGTCGATGATAATTCGCTGCAGTGACACGTCCCCAGATCTTTCCACACACAACGACCTGAGAAGAATGATCGCCAGACGGCTTGATCAAAATAGGATTCATGTGAACCGAGGCCGCGACTCCAGCGGCCTCGGCCTGCAATGCCTGCGCTCTCCCAATCTCGAGACCTTCAATAGTTGCCGCAGAGTTCAACGACATGTTCTGAGATTTGAATGGTGCGACACGATAGCCGTGCCGCGCAAAGATGCGACACAGGGCGGCCGTCAGCAATGACTTACCGACATGTGAGCCTGTGCCCAGAACCATAATGGCTCGCGCCTTCATGACGCGGTTCGTCTTTCATCCCAATTGCTATCGTATTGGTCCAGCGAGAGCACGTTCTTCAGTGGTGTCCTCTTTTCCCATCCCGCGCGCTCCAAATCCGGCGACGTCGAAAACGCATCCACGTATCCCAGGCACAGATAGGCAACCGGAGTTATATGAGGGGGAATCTTCAGAGCCTCACGCAATAAAACTGGCTCGAGAATACTCACCCAACCAACGCCAATTCCCTCGGCCCTTGCAGCGAGCCACAGATTCTGAATCGCGCAGACGGCTGAGTAGATCGCGGTCTCAGGCATCGTTCGCCTCCCTAGCTGATGCCCTTGGCTACTCTGCGAATCACACACAATGCACAGATTCTGCGGCGCTTCCAGAATTCCTTCGAGTTTCATTCCGGCGTAGCTCTGTTGCTGTTCTCCTTCGTAGCCCGCCAGCGCCTGTTCGTTTGCCTCGAGAAAAATCTGATGGACTCTCAGACGCACAGTGAGTTCGCGCACAACGATGAATCGCCAGGGTTGCATCAGGCCTACAGAAGGTGCACTGTGTGCGGCCTCCAGAAGCCGATGTAGAAGTTCATCTGGAATCAGCTCGGGCAGATAGCCGCGACGTACGTCTCTCCGTTCGCGAATAGCCCTGTAAACCGCCCTTCGCTCACTCTCATCGAAGCCTGTAGCCTTCGTCATTTCCATGCCCTTGACCACTTCGGTCCTGCGGTATCTCCGCTGCGCAACCGTGCATCCACGCCTGCCTTCACTTCAATGAGTCTGCCGAAGAGCCAGATCACATCGGACAAGCGATTGAGATAAGAGAGTATCTCAGGCTTAAACTCTACACCGCTGTTCGCAAGCCGGACCGCGTTCCGCTCCGCCCGGCGGCAAACTGTGCGTGCGACCTCGTAGGCTGCAGATTCAGTATGTGCGCCGGGTAATGACCAATCGGAGAGTATGCCTTCGGTCGCCTCGATCTGATGAACTAGATCGGTCAGCATATCAACGTCCTCGGTCAAGACAGAGGGTGGACTCTTCTTACTCTCTGGAGGAGTAGCCAGTGCGGATCCCACTCGAAACAGCGTGCGTTGAATCGTCTCGGTCCAGTCGTGGATCTCTTTGTTTGTGCAGATGCTACGGGCAAAGCCCAGAGTGGAGTTCAACTCGTCGACTGTGCCATAAGCCTCTACGCGCAAGTCAGCCTTCGAGATGCGGATCCCGCCCGCCAGTCCGGTCTCGCCTCCATCACCACGTTTTGTTGCGATGCTCATAGTCTCTTCTCCTGTCCTTCTTCGATTTCGTCAAATGGCTCTAGGGACTCTTCAACACGAACGCGAATGACCTTGCGAAGAGCCGTTCTCTCGTAGCGCATGATCATGCTGCTATCAAGAAAATCCGTGACCCGCGGAGGCCTATCGGAGAACAACTGCTCTTCATGGAAGAACCATGGGGTCGTCGCGCCCACCTCCTCGATGCTCCGTGCATAGATCACGACGGCAGGAATGCGATTTACTCCCGCCTGTAGTAGATGGTAGGCGCGATGGTAGCCATCACGCAAAAACCACCGTCCGCGGAACTCAGCCACCTCAAAGAAGGGGCTGCCGCCGTAAAGCGAAAGCGGCAACGCCCCACATCCGTTTCTCTTCGGAGTAAATCGCAGCTGCAGATCCGGATTGCTCGAGTGCAGGCGAATATCCAAGCGGTCAGTTTCGCTGTCGTTGTGAATTAGTACGTGCTCGGTATCGCGTTCGGAGCCGACTGCGAGCGAGATCAATCCGGGCCAATCACCTTGTCTTGGCGTGAACGAAACTTCTCGCGAAGGACTAAAGATCAACCTGCGTTGAAATGCAAGCAGGAGGCGCAGGTCGACCACGCCGAGCGTCCAGTCAAGGCCCTGATTATCCAGGTGCAAGTCTTCGCGTTGCGTTACCATCGCGAGCAAAGGTTGAATGTCGCGTGTCTCTTGCTCGAGCAGGGCGCTGGTAGTTGCGTGACGATCGCGTTCGGTTAATCTCGCGCCTGCTTGTCTAACTCGGGCAGCCAACTCTGTCGAATCGAAACCTGCGGCGCCGTCGCGGTAGGAATATTCGTCCAAACCCCAGGCTATCAATTCATGCACGGCAACTTTAGAAGAGGTCATGAGTTTGCTCCGATGATCGGGGTGGCCTGGAGCGATGGTGCAACAGCATGCCGAACTATGGCACAGTAAGTCTTAGTCTGCCTCCAGGCATCGGCCTGGTTGCAGTTGTTCAGCGAACACAACACAGTTCTCAGCACGCCGGCGTGAGTCACAACCGCGATGCTTTGTTCTGCTGCCTTTGTAGACAAAAACTCCACTTCATTCAACACGCGCTGTTCAAAGTGTCTGAAGGCTTCCCCATCAGGGGCGGCCAGCATCGGGTGTTGCGCTATCCATCGACGCGCAAAAACCGCATCCCGTTGCTCAATCTCTTTCCAACTAAGACCTTCCCATCGGCCGAAGCTGATCTCGCGCAGTGCTCGACGCGCATGACACTTGACTCCGAATGCCTCGGCGATTGCGTTGGCAGTCGATGAAGCGCGACGCAGATCGCTCGTGTAAACAACGTCGATGTCCTCATCGCGAAGTTTGTTGATTAACTCGGAGATCTGTTCGCGACCACGCGCATTAACCTCAGGGTCAGAGTGGCCGCAGTAGGTTCCGGCCATATCTGTCTCTGCGTGACGAACGAAGAGTATCTCGCTCATGCGATCCATACTCCACAAAAGTAAACCGCGATTTCGGTGAGTTGATTGGTTGCACCGAAGCAATCCCCAGTCACACCTTTGATCTTTCGGTAGTAGAACCAACCGCTTAATACCACTACAAGAAGAGAAACGAGAAGAGGCTCCGCGGAAGCACCCCGAAGAGCGAATACCACGACTGCGGCAGAGAAGATCGAACCGAATAACAGCGAAGGTAAAGATGTGAGTCGAGCGATGCGCGCACCTTGTCCCTCCTGTTCGCGAGCAGGAGGAAGAAAATAACTCAGCGGAAGGGAACTCCATCGGCATAGTACATGAGCCGAGATGACGTATGCCGCAAAATGCTCCATTGGCAACGAAGACAGCAGCAGATAGCGCGCCAGTAAAGACAGGACAAGTGCGGTTGCGCCGTAACTTCCAATTCTGCTGTCCCGCAGGATCGCCAAAATTCGATCTTTGGCCCATCCACCTCCGAATCCGTCGGCGGTATCTGCAAGGCCATCTTCATGCAGGAAGCCGGTAATCAGCACGAGGTAAGTCAGCACGACCAGCGCGACAAGAGGATGAGTCATGTGCGTTGTCAGCAGCTTTTGCAGTAGCACGGCCCCTGATCCGACAACCAATCCAACCAGCGGAAAGAATTTGACGGCACGCGAGAGGGAATCGGACTTGAACGCTATTGCAGGCATGGGAATTCGTGTGAGGAATTGGAAGGCGACCACGAACTCTTCGCCAAGCCTCCGAATCTGTCCCGCGACTGTCAATCCTTAGCCTCGCTCACACCGGCAGATTCGAACGTCGCCATCTGGTTGTAGAGGCACATTGCGGACTCGAGGATAGGCATGGCCAGGACTGCGCCAGTGCCTTCGCCAAGACGCATATTCAATGTAAGAATCGGCTTCAATTCCAGATAGTCGAGCAGCGCCTGGTGTCCTGGTTCTTCGGATTTATGCCCAGCAAAAAGATAGCCGCGCACCGCGGGCGCCAACGCAAACGCAATCGCCGCAGCTGCCGTCGAGATGAATCCGTCCACGACCACTGCCACTCCATGTCGTGCCACGCCGAGTATGAAGCCGGTCATAGCAGCAATCTCCAGCCCGCCAACGATGCGGAGCACATCGAGTGGATCACGCCAGGCATCGCTTCCCGATTCTCCGAAATATTTACGCGAAACCACTTCGATAATCCGGCATTTGTGCTTCAAAGCTTCGGTATCCAGGCCGGTTCCTTTTCCAGTAATAAGATCAGCCGGTCTACGGGTAAGCAGAGACGTGATGGCGCTCGCTGCCGTGGTATTTCCAATGCCCATCTCTCCGACGGCGACTAGGCTATGTCCTTTCGCCTTCGAATCGTCGGCAAGATCCAGTCCAACCTCGATAGCTTCTGTCACTTCCTCTTTGCTCATCGCGGGCTCACGCATCATGTTCCGCGTTCCCCTGCGCACTTTTCGATGCAGCAAACCGTCGATCCCATCGAAGTCGGCATCAACGCCCACATCGACTACACTCATCTCGACGCCATGAAGCTTCGCGAGCACATTGATAGCTGCACCATGAGCAAGAAAGTTGAGTACCATCTGCCGCGTCACTTCGCTTGGATACGCACTGACGCCCTCAGCAGTGACTCCATGATCGGCGGCAAAGACGTACACCGCCTTTCGCAACCGTTCCGCATAGTCTTGCTGTCGAATCGACACCATCTGTGCAGCAAAATCCTCCAGCCGACCGAGGCTGCCAAGCGGCTTCGTCAACGCATCCAAGTGCGCTCGCGCCCGTGCAAGCCATTGTTGACTTGGCGGCTCGATTGTCGACATGATCCTAGAGTTGCTCACCGCGCCACCGTCTGCAATGCGCGTGCTCGTCGAACTGCAGCGACAAAATTTATCGCGATCGTAGGATTCGCTCGCAAGTGCAGATGAACATAACTGGCGAGCACATTGCCCTGGCGGAATCCTTCAAGCTCTTCTTTCCCGGACATGGAGTATTGCACGCGATAAGTTGTCGCTGCTGCTCCCCGCGAGACAATACATGAGTAGTGAAAGCTGTGCCCGCGCACAGTTGTCCCCTTTGCGCCCAGCAGACAGTCTTCAGTGAACTCTACAGTGACGTATCCAAACTGGACGAGCTTACTGGTCATCTGCATTGAAAGTGGCAGCACGTCACCCATAGCGTAGGTCTCTCCGTTGACGGTGCTGAGGCTCTTGGACAAATAAATCAACCCACCGCACTCCGCATAGACCGGTCTTCCTGAAGCAGCAAAGACACGAAGGTCATCCAGCATCCCGTGATTGTTGCTCAACTGTTCTGCATGGAGTTCGGGATATCCTCCTCCTAAGTAGAGCCCGTCCAGTCCTGCTGGAAGACACCGGTCGTGCAGTGGACTGAACTGAACGATCTCGGCTCCCTGTTCGCGCAGAAGATCCAGATTGTCCTCGTAATAGAACGAGAAAGCATGATCCGACGGCACGCCGATTCGCACACCTTCTTCGGATTGCGAGTGCCTCACGCCGGAATCCTGATCCTCGTTCAGCGTCAAGCCACACTGCAATTCAAGCAAACGATCAAGGTCGAAGAACTTTTCCGCAAGCGCAGCCAGTGTGTCGATCGCAGCATCATCTTCAATCGCAGCCTCAGCCGCACCCTGCAAGCCAAGATGTCGCTCGGGAATTGCAATCTTCTGATCACGCGGCAGCCAACCCAGAATCTTCGTCCTGCACGAGCTCTCAATCGCAGCCCGCAGCATCTCGTAGTGTCGCTCCGTCGCAACACGATTCAGAATCACACCCGCAAGCCGCAACTCCGGATCGAACATCTCAAAGCCAAGCAGAACTGCGGCGATGCTCCTCGCTGTCTTCGCAGCGTCGACAACCAGCACCACCGGCAGCTTCAGCAGCTTGGCGATCTCCGCGGTGCTGCCCGTTTCGGTGTTCCCATTCTTTCCGTCGAACAACCCCATCATGCCTTCGGCGACCAGAACATCCGCTCCGCGCGCGACATCTCGCAGAACGCTACGATTCGCCTCTTCGCTTAGCATCCACGTATCGATATTTCGAGCCTTTCGGCCGCATATGCGCGTGTGATGTCCAGTGTCCAGAAAGTCGGGTCCACATTTAAACGGCTGCACGGCAAGGCCACGTCGTCGGAGGCCCGACATAATCGCCAGCGCGACCGTCGTCTTGCCAACTCCACTGGCAGTGCCCGACACTAACAGGCCTTTCACAGCGTCACCTCAAGGTGTCCCTTCAAGGCAAGCGGCAGTCCCGCCACCATCAGCACAACATCGTCGGCAACTCTCGCGACGCTCTGATTAATCTCGCCCAGCAGATCGCGATATCGCCGCCCCAGGGGATACGCCGGCACCACTCCGCTGCCTACCTCGTTTGAAACCAGCACGACAGAACAACTTGCCGACCGCAAAGCCTCACACAGAGCCTCAACGCGCCGATCCACAGCACGCCGGTCGTCGCCTTCAGCCTCAAGTAGATTCGCAGCAAAGATCGTCAGGCAGTCCACAACCATCACATCGCAGTTCTTTCCCTGCTGCGCAAGCACCTGAACCAGTTCCAGCGGCTCCTCCACGGTGATCCACTCTGCAGGCCGCTCTTCGCGATGACGTTCGATCTTCTGCTGCATCTCGTCGTCCGAGACCTTTGCCGTCGCCACAAAAATTACACGGCTCTCCCGCTCGGCAAGCTGTTGCGCATAACGGCTCTTGCCGCTGCGAACGCCGCCAAGAACGAGGGTCACGGAACTCTGGCGCATCTCCTGCATCGTTAGCTCCTCGCCCGGCGTCTTTCGAAGCAATCGAGCAGAGCGGGATTGAATTTAGGCAGCGCTCGGGCAGACCTATCAAAGTCAGCGAGAATGCTCTCCAGCTCTCCCAGCGAAGCTGAATTAAGCCTGGTCGGCCACCGGCAGGTCTCCTGACTTACGCTTCGTCGAGCTTTGACTCACCTTCCCAGGACGAATCCCAGTGGCTTAGTACCAATCGTCAAAACTCTCAGCGCTTACAGTTACGGGGTAGCGACGGATTCACACCGTCTTCCCAACACCAGTGTAGAAAAAGACTATCCCGGCCATTGCGCTGGGTCAAATCTTTACAACTCTGCGACCTCCGCTGGACCTTCGCTCTCCCTCGCCATCCGCCGCGCCGCTACCCGAGCATCGCGCACTAGATCGGGAACACCCACGCCATGGTACCCGTTGCCGAGCAGCGATAATCCATCGAGCGCACCCACTCGCTCGTCGAGCTTCGCCATCCGCTCCAGATGCCCCACGGCATACTGCGGAAGACTGCGAGGCCAACGTCGAACGATAGTCACCTGCGGCTCCGGCAGCGGCCCCAGAATCCTCGCCAGCTCCATCCGCGCGACCGCGGCGATCTCGTCATTGCCGCATCGCATCAACCGTTCGGCAGCCTTGCCTCCAAAGAAGCCACGCACCAGTCGCCCACCCTCCGGCACACGGTCTTCAAACTTCTGATCGACAAAGGTCGCCGCAAGCAGCAGACTGTCAAAGCCCGGCGGCACCAGAAAGCCAAACCCAGGCGGAACAGGAAATTTCGCGGCGTCAGGAAAGCCAAATGCCACCACCACTGCTGAGCTTGCGTCCATCTCCATTAACGGAGCCAACTCGGGATCCACCGGAGACAGCAGGGAACACGCAACATCAACTGGCGCAGCCATCATCACTGCGTCGAAGCGCTCTACACCTCGTGTCGTTCCTACCAGCCAGCCCTCTTCACCGTACGAGATAAACCTCACCTCCGCGGCCAGCCGAATCCAGTCTTCGGGAATCGCTGCGATCACACGATCCACCAGCGTTCCCATCCCGCTACGCAATGTTGTAAACACGGAGTCCTTCTTCGCCGCCAAACTCCTCGCCTGCGTTGCGCTGATCAAACTGCCATGCTCTCGCTCCATCGCGACAAAGGCACCCATCACCGCACGCACGCTCAACCTCGTCACATCACCGCCAAACACCCCACTCAGAAGCGGTGCTCCTAGCTTCGCCAGCACCTCATCCCCAAAGTGGCGTCGAACAAACTCCGCAACACTCTCATCGCCACCCGGAGATGACATTCGCAGCTCTTCGGCCCTTCCAAGCTCTTCGTGATAAGCCTGCTTCGCCTCCGCGCTAAATAGTTCTGAAGCATCCATCGCATCGAGATCAACCGGCACCATCATCCGCATACCATCCGGCATCGCCTGCAGCTTCTTGTCGACCAGCACATAGGTCTTGCGCGTCGCGTCATTCGACGGCATCACCTCATCGCTCAGACCAAGCTCTTCTGCCAGCTCTCGCGCCCAGGGCTTTTCCGTTACCCAGGCGTCGGGCCCGCATTCAATGACGAATCCGCCTTCATGCACCGTCTCAATGATTCCACCTAGTCGCGTCGACGCTTCGAACAATACCACCTGCAGCGATGCCCCTTTGCGAACCAGCCGCGCAAGCTCATACGCCGCTGTCAGACCGGCTACCCCACCGCCCACAATTGCAACGCGCTTCATCTTCTCTCCAGAAAAAACATTTCGCCAATAAAAAAGCGAAGGCCAGAGCCCCCGCCGCCGGCCCTCAAGACAGCCTATACCTACGCCGGAACCATTACCTCATCCACCGTAGCCTTGTACTTCCCGGAGACGACGTCCACCAGCGCCTCCACCAGCACCTTGGAGTCATTCAAACTCTCGGCCCGCCACAACTTCAGGCCCAGCTCGCTAGCCATCTGACGAAAAGCAATGTCGATGTCGTACAGAATCTCCACGTGATCACAGAGAAATCCAACCGGCTGCATCACTACACCCACATGCCCTTCTGCTTTGATCGCTTTGAGCGTGTCCTCCACCGTCGGTCCAATCCACGGACCACCGCTCATACCCTGGCTTTGAAACGCGAAGTGCCAGTCCCTCTCGTGAAAGCCAACTGCAGCCATACGCTCCGCCACCATCTGCGCGGTACGCTTGGCCTCCACCGGGTAGGGGTCTGGCGAATCCTGCTCAGGTGTACCGGGCCTCGCTCCTGCAATGGAAGCCTCGCCGGTCATGATCGTTCGGCACGGCACGCTGTGCGCCGTAAACAACACTGGCACTCGCTGTCCTGAGTCAGCGCAAGCTTCAGCCCAAACGGGCCCCAGTTTTTCGGCAAACGCCTCCGCCAGCAGTGGACTCTCCGCCCATCCAGCGACAAACTCGACCTCAATACCAGTCGCCGCAGAGAGCACAGCCTTCCGGTACAGTCCCACGCTGGTCCGCGAGTTCTGCGGAGCCAGACACACGGCTTTGATTCGTGTCACACCATCCCGCCGCATCTCCGCTACGGTGTCTGCAATATAAGGATGCCAGTTGCGCATGCCGACATATACCTTGCCCGCGCCCAGCACATGCTCCAGCATGTGTGCCTGAATCATCGTCCACTTCGTCAGGGGCGGAGGTTCCAACCCAGGCGTCTCTTGTAGTCCGATCTGCGCATATCGATGCTGCAGCTCCTTCACAACTTCTTCCGGCATTGCCCGGCCGCCGGTTACCTTACTTAGATACTCTGCCATCTCCCCCAGCATGTCCGGCGTGCCATGCGCCAGCAGCAGCACTGCGCTCTTAGCTGTCTCGGAACTCCCCGTCGTTTCGCTCACAGCGTGCTCAGCTCCTTCACCCACTCCACCACCTGAATCACATTTTCGACTCGCGTTCCAGGCACAATGCCATGGCCCAGATTGAAGATGTGTCCCGGCCGTCCAGCAGCGGCAGCCAGAATCTCGCGCACCTGCTCCTTCAGCACATCTTCATTAGCAAACAATGCAATCGGATCAAGATTGCCCTGCACCGCGCAGCCCCCGCCGACCGCTTTCCAGCCTGCATCCAGCGGCGTCCGCCAGTCCAGCCCAATCACATCCGCTCCCGTCTCACTCATCGCAGGCAGCAGGGAAGCGGTCTCCACGCCAAAGTAGATCACCGGCACTCCCAGCGCCTTGATGCGCTGCACCAGCTCCGTCGTCCATCCAAGACAGTACCGCCGATAGTCCCGAACGCTCAGTTTTCCCACCCAGCTATCGAAGACCTGGATGACATCCGCGCCTGCCTCCACCTGCTGCTGCGCATAAGCAACCAAAACAGTAACAATCTTCTCCATCAGCAGAGACCACGCGGCTCCATCGGAGTACATCATCTTCTTCGTTTCGATGTAGTTGCGGTCCCCGCCACCCTGCTTGCCGCCCTCAATCATGTATCCAGCCAGCGTCCACGGAGCCCCGCAGAATCCAATGATTCCAAGCTCATCCCCATCGGCGCGCGGAGCGGCAAAGTGCTTCGCAACCTTTTCAATCGCCTGAGCCACGTATTGCAGCTCCTCAACGCGGTCAGTCCGCAGCGCCTTTACATGCTCCAGAGAGCGCACTGGCGTATGAACAACCGGCCCTTCGCCCGCAACGAACTCGAAGTCCAGCCCCATCGGCGTAAACGGCAACAGCAGATCGGCAAAGATAATCGCAGCATCCACACCCAGCCGCTCAGCGGCCGTAATCGTCACCTCCGCCGCAATCTCCGGAGTCCGGCAGATTTCCAGTAGAGAATGGTGCTTCCGCACGGCCATATACTCTGCCATGTACCGCCCTGCCTGCCGCAAAAACCACACCGGCGTTCTGTCTACCGGCCGACGCAGGCACGCCCGCACAAAGCGGCTGCCGCCGGATCCTGCATCAGCAGACGTCACTGCCGCACCTTCCACGATCGCATCACTCAAAAGGTCCGTCCTCTATAACCTTTAAGCCTAGCACCCGCAGCTCGTCGCGCGAACTCGCGTCAGCCGTAGCTATTCATGACACCCTAAAATTTCCGTCAATTTAGCGTCGAATACCGGCCAAAAGATCCGCGCTCAGGCCTCCAGCCGGAACGTAAACTCTTCGATCACAGGGTTTGTCAACACCTCACGCGCAATCCGTTCCACCTCAGCCTGCGCAGCGCTCTGTTCCAATCCATTCTCCAAGGTCAGCAGAAAATACTTCCCCTGCCGTACATCGGCAACGCCGCGATATTCCATCCGCCGCAATGCATCTGCAACCGTCTGCCCCTGGGCATCCAGCACCGTTCGTTTCAGCGTGACATAGACATGAGCCTTCATCTTGTCTGATTATAGACAAGGTGCAGCCTTCGCCCTCAATCGAGGTCACGGCCCTCCACCAGGCAAGCACGGCCATTTGAAATACCACGCCAGCCACGCCTAAATTTCTAACGGACAAGAGAAGAGACACCAGCCTTTATGACGAACTACCTGGAACTCCCCGTAGGGGCTAACAGCCCCGAGGTCATCAACGCAGTCATCGAAATCCCCTACGAGGGTGTCAACAAGTACGAGTACGACAAAGAACTCCACGTCTTCCGTCTCGACCGCAATCTCTACTCCCCGTCCACTATCCTGGCGACTACGGCTTCATCCCCAGCACCCTCGGCGACGACGGCGACCCCCTTGACTGCCTCGTCCTCGTCGACACCCCCAGCTTCTCCGGCTGCGTCATGCAGGTTCGCCCCATCGGCGTCCTCGAGATGCTCGACCAGGGCATCGGCGACGAGAAGGTTCTCTGCGTCGGCCAGGACAATCCGCGCTACAAAGACGTCTGGAACTTCTCCGAGATCTACCCCCACATGCTCAAGGAGATCACCCACTTCTTCGCCATCTACAAGGACCTCGAAGGCAAGCGTGTCGAAGTCAAAGGCTGGCGCGACGCCTCCTTCGCCCGCAACAAGGTCCTCGAAGCCCAGCAGCGCTTCCTCGACAACAAGACCAACCCCATCCCCAAGCCAGTCCCAAAGAAATAGCCAAGCCCGACCGACGGGAGGGACCCAGGCACCGCGTCCCTCCCAAGACCGGTACACAAGTCACGAAGTGACCGCCCCGCGCGCAGCGGGTCCGGCAGGACCAGCTCTTTTCACGTACCCAAACGCCCCCGACGCACCGCCCGCGCCATCAGATAAACCATCGGCCCCGCCGCGGCCACAATCCCCGCAAACCCCAGCGCCGGCAACCCAGCCACCTGCTCCCCCGCGCCGCCCACAGCGCAAACCCGATCAGCAGCACCGGCCCAACCCCCATCCCCACCGCCCCCCAAACCCCACCCGGTACCTTGAACGGCCTCGCCAACCCCGGCTCCTTCACCCGCAACACCACCAGAGCCACAAACTCCAGTATCAGCGCCGCCCCATACAGCACCAGGTCAATCGAGATCAGCCGCTCAAACGACAACCGCAGCGCCAGCGCCCACCCCACCGAGCACACCGCAACACTCACCCACGGCACGCCCCATCGATTCTTCCGCTCCACCACCTCCGGCAGCAGGCCTTCCTCGGCCAGCGCATACGGCACCCGCGTATAGCTCATCATCAGCGCGTTGAACATCCCTCCGCCATTGATCATCCCGCCCAGCACCACGCACAGCGCCAGCCACGGCCCCACCAGCTCCCTCGCCGCATCCGTCCACGCCCCCGTAGAAAACCGTGCCGCCGGAATCCCCGCCAAACCCACCGCCGCCAGCGGCAGCACATACGTCAGCGCCACCAGCCCCGCTGCCATCAGCATTGCGCGAGGATAGTTCCTCTGCGGCTCCTCCACCTCCTGCGCCACCGTAGACGCGTTATCCCACCCCATGTAGTTCCAGAGCGTCACCGACACCGCCCCGGCCCAATCCGCCCGAGCCAAACCCGCGCCCGCCATCGGAATCCCCATCCCCGCCATCCCAAGCCCACCCCCGCCCACCAAGCCCTTCCACAACCCCACCGCCGTCAGCACCACAAACGGCGACAGCAGCACGCAAAACAGTCCCACCGACCCCTCGCCCACCGCCCGCGCGCCCCGCAGATTCCAAACCATACACACCACCACCACCGCCAGCGCCCACCCCGTCCCCCGATACCCCGACGTCCACGCCGGTTCAATCCTCCCCACGTACAGCACAAAGATCGTTGGGTAGATCGCCATATCGAACACGCTCGCCGCCAGGCTCAGCCACGCCTCCTGGAACCCCCAGAACTCCCCCATCGCCCGCCGCACCCACCGGTAGTACCCACCCTCCTCCGGTATCGCCGCCGCCAGTTCCCCCACCATCAAACTCGTCGGCAAACTCCAAACCACCGGAATCACCAGCAGCAGCAGCAGCGCCCGCCCATACCCCGCCATGCCAATCACGTCTTCCAGCCCATACGGCCCACCCGAGACCATAAAGTAAGTCGCCGCAATCAGCGGCAGCAGCCGCATCTTCCCACCGCCCCCTGCCCGGCCCACACTCCCACCCCACCTGCCTCTATCCAATCCGCCCGCCTCCCTCATAACCAACCCAGGCACAATCCCTCGCCAACGCCTTCAAACTCCTTCACGTCCGTCATCCTGAGCGCAGAGAAGGATCCCTGTATCGGTTGTTGATTGTTTTACCGTCCCATTCACTCCCGAGCCTAGCGGAATCGCAAGCCGTCGCGCACTTCGTCTTTGTCTGAGCCTTTTGGTTGTAACCCCCGAGCGGAATCTGCCGCTGCCCGTTCTTCTCGGTTGTCATTCCCCGAGGGGGATCTGCGCTTGCTCTGGTGTCTTTTTGCTTGCATTCCGCAATGACCCGCCGTTGCATGTTCTTCTTGTTGTCATCCCGAAGGGATCCTGCGGTTGCCTCTCAACCGTCTCCCAGAGCAATCCCCCCATGGCATCACAGCAGCACCTTGTCTTCCTCCCCCAGCCTCAAGCTATAATGACCACAGCCGGGCATCGCCGATAGACGATGCTCACCGCAACACAGACGGAGAGTTGGCCGAGTGGCTGAAGGCGGCGGTTTGCTAAACCGTTATAGGGCGAAAGCTCTATCGGGGGTTCGAATCCCCCATTCTCCGCCATTACTTTAGAATCAATAACTTACGACACTGGCTACAGTATTGGCTACACAATCGTAAGGTGATAATCGGTACGAGTCGCTCCTGACGGGTATTTACCTGTGAGGAGTTCCGAGATGCCGGTAGCTGCAGTCCGACTAAAAATTCGAGCGAGGCTTCCCAGCGGAAGCCGCGCCTACGTTGATCCCGTTTTTTCCCCCAATGGAAAGTTGAAGCCGCTCTACGCTGTCGTAGACGGCAAGCCTGAGCATCATCCGGAAGGCATTTACAATCTGCGGTACCTCAAAGCTGGCAAACGCGTGTGGCATGCCGTTGGCACTGACGCCCAACTTGCCCTGACCGCCAAGCTGCGAGTCGAACATAAGCTTCAGTCAGTCTCCCTGGGCCTCACCGATCCCGATCCCATCAAGACGTCGGGCAAGACCGACCTCGCCGCTGCCATTAAGGAATATCTCAGCGACACCGCCAAGGGAAAATCAAAGCGGACCCTCTACGCCTACACCCGCACCCTCAACGTCTTCGCATCGACCTGCTCCCGGCAGCACATGGAACAGATCAACCGGCGGGACGTCCTCAACTACCTCGACCATCTGAAGACCTCCGGTAATGTGCCACGCACCGTAGCAAACAACTCCAACTATCTGAAGATCTTCTTCAACCACAATAAAATCAGTTGGCCTCTCGAGAAGACCGACCGAGTAAAGTACACCGAGAAAGCCGTCACCGCCTACGAGTCTCATGAGATCAACGCCCTCTTGGCCGCAGCAGACCAGGAGGAGTCGGAGCTCCTGCAATTCTTTCTCTTCACGGGAGCCCGCGATCAGGAGGTCCAGTACGCCACATGGCGGGACTTGAACTTTACCGCGAAGACCTTCTCGGTGACTGAGAAGCTTGACCTCGCCTTCACTCCGAAAGATAAGGAGGAAGGGGAGATTCCCATTCCCGATTCGCTGGTCGATAAGCTCCGCATCCGCCGCAGCAGATATCCAGACACCCGGCTCATTTTTCCCGGCATCGGCGGGAAACCGAACGGCCACTTCCTGCGCACTTTCAAGAGTCTCGCTCTTCGTGCAGGCATGAACTGCGGACACTGCTACAACAAGGCGGGAAAATGCTGCGCAACAAAGCCGGTGTGCAAACGCTTCGAGCTCCATCGGTTCCGCAAGACGTTCGCGACAATGCACCATGAGGCCGGAATTTCAGCGCGTACTATTCAATCCTGGTTGAGACATTCTGACCTGGAGACCACTTTAAAGTACCTTGCTGCTTGCGACCATAAGAGCGTGAAGACCCGTGAGCAGGTCAACAACACCTTCGCATTCGTCAGGGGTGCCGCATGAGTTGAACCTTCCAAGGCGCCGGAGACCCATTTGCTGGTTGCAATGGAATGCTGCCACTGAGCGCAACATTATGCTGCCACTGGCGGCACGGCGACTCCGGTTGGAGCAACAGACAGTAAGGTGCGGTTTGCCCGTCATTCGCCAAGAACTCAAATGTGGAATTTCTATGAGTGCACACCTCGACGAGGTCGCGGTAGGGACGATCATTGCTGATCGCCCCCGCACAGATCCGTACGAGCGCTCATTAGCGCATACGGCTCTTATCTCGGATGATTGGCGGCAAGGGATCAAAAACTCGCTTTCCGCACACCCGCCAGCCCCGGTGACACGCGTGTCCCGCTCTGTGTCGGGCGCGTGCTGGACTGATGGATGTTCTCCTTGATCAGCGGCCTTCCCTCCTCACTCTCCGCCATCGACTACTCGATCTTGTCCGAATGATTCATCGGTACTATGCCGCTGTCCGACTCCTCGGTTACGTACATGCGGGTCGTGCGGCCTGAGCCTTCACCCGCCGTCCTGCTTGCTGGTTAGGCAGCAGGCGTCTCCGAGGTCTCCCGGTTCTCGTGCATGAAGCTTCCAGACGTGTCTGGGGTCTTCGACTACGCAGGACCGACAAGGGACTTGCGATATCGCCCCCCGCCGTTTTGCCTTCCACCAACTCAAAAGTGTCAGCATCCTGATTGCATCTTTTCGGAGCTCAATACCCAGCCCGCCTGTACCCCTGTTTACGCTTCGCCATGCGCCTCACGACACACAACGCAAAACTCGGGCCCGAGTGGTTCGCTATTCCTTTCTCGTAGGACTCTTGCATTCCCTGCTTCATGCCGGTTTATCCCGGCGCACTGAGTTGGCGATTTACCGCCAATTGACACGGGGACAGAGAGCAGTCGCAGCTCTTCGAAATTACCGAAAACCGCCGCCTTTTTCGTTCATTATTGGGTGGCTGTGCGACAGAAGCCGATCAATTCGGCGCGATGATACCCGTCACGGCGCCGGAGACTGCAGGGCTTGAAGGTTGGAATCCGCCAGGGCCTTGACCGCAGGAAGCAGCTTGTAGTTCGGGTTCAGATAGATTTCTACGAACTTATGCCCATACCCTGTGTCACTCGAGAGGGCAGCCAGGATGGGCCCGTCTGTGTTAGCCGGTTCTACGTTGCCCAGCGCCAATGTCACTGCCTGAATCACCAGGTCTGTCGTCGATGTCACGTATCTGCCCTGCGGATCCCTCACCGTCGCAGTGGGTGTCGCAACCGCCACAGTCCGCAGGCTGTCGGCCTTCAGCTGAGGCTTGACGGCATCGTACGCCGCGTTGAGATAAACGTTGCCTTGCGAATGTGCGACTACAAGCGTCTTTTTCTGCTGAGCGTAATACGTGGTCAACGCGCTCACAAACTGATCTACGGCCGGCTGGAACTCTTTATTTGAGTTTACGTTCTTCACGTTACTCGACACATCATTCATAAAAGTCGTTTTTAGATCGCTCACCAAACTACTGAGCGACGGATTCTCTGCGACTGCGAGGTCGCTGATGGCGCCACCTCCACCGTCGAGCGTGTCCCAGATGAGCTCCCACCGGTCCGTCAGCCCGGGTGACGACTGCACTCGTAGCGCGAACGCGTTGATAACGTCCTGCATTAGTCCATCGGTTGGCGTGTAGAAGAGCGTGTAACTCACGGGCTGGCTATTATATTGGGCGCCATACACAGCGCTGAGAGCATCCATACCATCCTGCGCCCCGATGGGATCGGTACTAAGCCCATTGATATAAGCGATGGCGTACCCCGGCCCTGTGCCTGGATTCTGCGCCGCAGACGAGAGCGGGGATAAAGGAAGTAAAACGGATATCGTAAGGGCGGCCAGTTTCTTCAGCATCGGGCCCTCCTCAATTTCATTTGCAGACCGTCCCGGTTGGCTGCGGATACACTGCACCGCTTGCATTGTGAGAAAAACCCGCGAAAGCCATTACCCGCGGCTGCGTGTTCAGGGTGAAGGCCTTGATCTGCTTGGTGTACTTGGTCGAGTCTGCGCCAAGCTGCGAAAAGACGCACTCCTGGCCGCGATGAAGTTCTACCGCATTCGAATTCGCCGAGGTTCTGTCCGGTGAGCTCAGTATCGCGACCTGGAGCGCCGCGGCAAACTGCGTCAGCGCCTTTGTCTGACTCGCAGTCAAACCAAAGCCCGCTATCACCTGGTCAATATCATCGCGAACCCCGTTGTTGTCCTTGTCCGGTCCTGCTGCGTCACTGGACCTGTCAAGAGTCGCAAGAACAGTTTCAACGTTCGTAGCACTGGTTCCATTCACAGAACCCACGGCGGCCGAGATAGTGGCGCTCCCGGGAGCCACGCCCTTCACGAGGCCACTGCTATCCACCGTGGCCACAGCCGTATTGGAAGAGCTCCATGTAGTGCCGGCTGGCGCGGATGCCGTCGATCCATCGGAGTAGGTCGCCGTCGCGGAGAACTGTTGCTGCTTTCCCATCAGGATGGTGGTCGATCCTGGGGATACCGAGATAGTCTTCACGGCCGCCGCTGGAGTCCCGGTCTTGTTTGAGCCACTCCCACAACTGGACACCGCACATATAGTCAGAGACAGAACAATCACAAACCCGAATCGATGCAGCATGGGGCCTCATCTCGTCGGAAAGGGAACACCATCCCCAACCCGCGTAGCCAATGAGCTGATGCTCACCTGCCTCATCGATACGATGTCAGCAACGCACTCCGGGATGCCATGCCTCTAATGTTGATATCAGATGGGATTGATGACGTGAGCTAAGTTATGTGGCAGGGGGTATCTCTCAGCGCATGAACCGACCTTCCCTGGAGATGGCCGACATCGTTCACAGTGCTGGCGACGACTTCATAAAGCGCAGTCGCCAGTGGATCAGCTGGCAACATCAGAAGGTGTTGCTGGCCATCACCTGTTGCCGCACCGCTGCGCTGGGCGGACATCGCGATCGGTGCTCCAGCTGCGGACATTCCGCCATCTCCTACAACTCGTGCCGTAATCGACATTGCCCAGGATGCCAGGGCAACGCCCGGGTGCGGTGGCTCGAAGCCCTCCAACGCGAGTTGCTCCCCACCCGCTACGTGCATGTTGTCTTCACCCTCCCGCGCGAACTGGCCCCACTTGCCCTGCAGAACAAGCGGCTGATTTATAACCTGCTGTTCCACTCCAGCGCCGCGACCCTGCTCGAGATCGCTCGCGATCCCCGGCACCTCGGCGCCGAGATCGGCTTCTTCAGCGTGCTCCATGCCTGGGACCAGCGCCTGCAGCATCATCCCCATGTCCACTGCGTGCTCGCCGCCGGCGGCCTCGCTCCAGACCACTCCCGGTGGATCTCCTCCCGCCGCTCCTTCTTTCTCCCCATCAAGGTGCTCAGCCGCGTGTTCCGCGGCAAGTTCGTCGCCGGACTCAAGAGCGCCTTCCATACAGGCACACTCCAGTTCTACGGCAACCTCGCACCACTCGCAGCCCAGGGGACCTTTACCTCCTGGCTCAGACTCCTGTTCCGCCACGACTGGGTCGTCTACGCCAAGCGCCTCTTCGGCGGGCCGGAACACGCGCTGCGTTATCTCAGCGCCCACACCCACCGCGTCGCCATCTCCAACCACAGACTCGTTGCCCTCGCCAACGGCAACGTCACCTTCCGCTGGAGAGATTCCGCTCACGCCAACAAGAAGCGGCTCACGTCGACGAGTTCCTGCGCCGCTTCCTCCTCCACCTGCTCCCGCGCGGCTTCGTGCGCATCCGGAACTTCGGCTTCCTCGCCAACCGGTGCCGCGCTGCCCTCCTGCCGCTCTGCTTCCACCTGCTCCACAGCGCTGGACTGCCCCGACAGATAGAGGCAGCGCAGACTTCAACCCATACCCGCTCCGCACCGCTCTGGAACTGCCCTGTCTGTGGGGGAACCATGCACGTCGTCGAACACCTCTCCGCAGCTCAACTCCTGCTTCGCTCTCCTCCGCTGTCCCGCGAGTGTGCCGCATGAACCCACAGTACCAACCTCGACCTGCTTACCTGCCCCGGCACGCACAGAGTCCCTGTGTCGCATCTCGCTCCAACCGCACTCGAGACCACCGCTTCCCACGCTGTCTGCCGCCTCATCCACAAGCTTGCCTCCGCGAACTCTTTCCACAATCCGTATCCGCAGCACGCACCACCGACCTCCGATACCCTCGGCCTCCGCGCAGCACCATTCAAATCCCATAGCAACCCAACTGCCAGCGGCTCCTTCAAACGGCTCTATCCTAACTGCCCGACCGGCGATCCCGGCGACAGCAGGGCTCTGCGTGCTGGGCAGTCAAGATAGAGTCCTAACTCACTCGGGCACGACCTCAAAACCACCCCAGAATCCGAGTACGAGAATGGATCAATGGTTGCCTTCGGCAGTGGTCTTGAGCGCGATAACCGATACAATCCTCATGCATTCTTGGCAGGATCGTGGGCTGACGGAAAGAAGCAGCGCAATGCCTCTAGAGACGAAAAGCCTGGTACGCGCAATCGGTCGTTGGAGCTTGTCTGCATTGATGCTCAATACAATCATTGGTGCGAGCATCTTTGGGCTACCATCTTTGCTCGCCGCCCACCTTGGAAAGTTTAGTCCTGCCGGCTATTTGGTCACGGCGGTCGGGATCGCCGCAATTGCGGCCTGTCTGGCGGAGGTCGCCTCGCAGTTTCGGGAGGCGGGAGGTCCATACTTATATACCAGAGTCTGCTTCGGACCGTTTGCAGCGATCCAGATCGGCTGGCTTACTTGGCTGACACGCATCGTCGCGTCGGCGGCGGCGGCTGATCTTTTCGTTTCATACCTCGCCCAGTTTTTCCCGGCTGTAGAGGCTTGGGCTGTGCGGGCAATGGTGCTCGGGATACTCATCGGATTTCTCGCTGTCGTGAACTATCTTGGCGTGACTAGTGGAACAAGGCTGAGCAACTTCTTAACGATTACAAAAGTGCTTGTCATTCTCTTGTTCATCGTCAGTGGACTGATGGCGCTCCTGCTCCGTCCCGCCGTTCGTGTCATTCCGCAGGCAGTGTCTGTTACCAGCGAGAGTTGGCTAGAAGCCGTTCTGCTGATGATTAACTCATTCGGAGGCTTCGAGGCCGCTCTCTTCGTGTCGGGAGAAACACGCAATCCGCGAAAGGATGCTCCGATTGCGCTCTTGGTCGCTCTGACGAATGCGACCTTTTTGTACGTCAGTGTGCAATACATTGTTATTCATACGCTGCCAACTGCAACGACTGCGGCCAAGCCGGTTGCTGATGCTGCTCAGCATTTCTTGGGATCGTTCGGATCTTCGCTGATCGCAGCGGGCGCTTTGATCTCGGTTTACGGGTATCTCAGCGCGAACATGCTGCACACGCCTCGCCTCACCTTCGCCATGGGAGAGCAAGGGGACTTCCCGGCTCTTTTCGCGGCTGTTCACTCCCGTTTCCGCACTCCCTATGTGTCGATCGCGAGCTTTGCCGTTCTTTTGGTAATTTTCTCGGTTGCAGGCAGTTATGAGTGGAACGCGATACTCTCGGCGATATCGCGACTTTTCATCTACGCGTCCATCGCTGCGGCTCTCCCTGCGCTTCGAAGAAAACAGCCCTATGCCGACGCTTTTCGCCTACCTGCCGGAATATTGTTTGTGGTCCTTGCGCTTCTGTTCACAGGAGTCCTCGTTGTAAACATTCGTCTTGGCGGACTCATTGTTCTCGCAGTTACTTTCGCTCTGGCTTCTTTGAATTGGTTCTGGAGTAAACGACACCCCAGGACTCCGTCGGCATGGACGTAATCGGCAACCTGCATTCCCTGCGGAAGATTCGCCACTCGGGAAGAGAGTCCAACGGTTCACATGATTACAGAGGCGACTCCGTTGATGCGACGATTTATGAGCCACGACCTTAGCTCCTGGATGGTCGGCAACCCTTCCGTTACGCGCACGAACGGCCAACGACGGGGTAAGGTGCGATAGCCCGTAATCCGCCCAGAACCCTGAATCTGGAGAGTCTCGTGTCCGCACTGTTTGGTGAGTGAGTTGGTGATAATGTGCGATTTGAAATCGCCGACTGGTCCGCACTCCCTATGCCAGTACAGGTTCTAAGGTCGTCTTTGGCAACAGTTCGGGGGAGTCACCTTGGCTTTTCTGCTTTGGAATACAAGTCAATGAGAGAAAGGAACATTGCCCCAGATCTTCTGAAATCGTGGCTCCTGCCGCACAAAGTCAAACTTCTCGTCGCGCAGTTCCACCATCACATGCGCATCGGCGCCATAAGCAGCTTCGAGCCATTTGAGTGTGTTCTCTTTATCGTGCAAGTCGGCATAGACATAGACGTATGCGGTGGGCGACACATAGTTTCCAAGTGCGGACTTCGTTTTGAGCTCGCGCACTTGCCGTTCCAGATTGAATCGTCGAGCTGCCTCGGCACTTTTTTGGTAACCAAATCGTTTCAAATCCCTGTGAAACTGATCAGCAATTTCGGTTTCTCCTGAGAGCCTGTAACCCTTCTCCAGTTCCGGAGGCGCAAGATCGAGGTTCCCTGCCTTGTCGTACGAATCGGCGAGTCCGAAATGCACACCCGCGTCATTGGGATCAAAGTCCAACGCTTCTTTAAACGTCGAGATCGCTTCGGTGTAATGCTTATCACGTGCGAGATCGGACGCGTAAATCTTAATCAGAGTGACGGACGCAGGGTCAGTTTTCAGGGCCAGGCGCGCCTGTTCCAGCGCCTCCTCGGTTCGGCCTTTCTGATGGAGGATGTACCGATACCATCGATGTCCAATGGAGTTGCCCGGGTCTTCGGCAATGGCTGTCTTGAGTTCCAATTCGGCGCGATTCCAATCCCAATCCCGCTGCCCATAGAGGTAGCTTTGCGCCGCGTGCGCATCCGCATTGTGCGGGTCGAGTGTCAGGGCCTTTTCCGCCGCCGCGCTCGCCTGGGGAAAGCCGCCGAAGCCGGAAGCACCTGTTCATATTCCAGATGGCAGTAACTCTTCGCGATGCCCGCATGAGCGGCAGCGAATTCCGGATCGAGCGCCGCAGCACGCTGGAAGTGCCGCAGGGCAGCCTGGGCTTGCCAGGCGTTCCATAGAAACTGCCCCTTGAGGTACTCGTCATAAGCGTCAGCGGAGACTGCGGGAACCAATGGCCGACCTGGTCTGTCCGCAGCAGCGTGACCAAGCCGGGCACCAATATCCGACGCAATTCGCGCCACCATCTGAGGTACTTCATTCAAATCGCCCTTATAGCTCCCTGCCCAAACCTGAGTATCGGTGCTGGCAGCAACCAGGTGTGTGTTGACCTTAAAGGAGTTTCCGGTTCGTTGGAGGCTGCTCTCCACAAGAGCATCGACTCCCAATTCGCGGGCGACGATCGGGAGCGGCTTTTGCCAGTTCTTGTATCTCATCACAGAAGTACGCGAGATGACTGGAATACTTGTGTCTCTGGCCAGCGCGGTGATCAATTCGTCTGTAATGCCGTCGGTCACGTATTCCTGAGAGGAGTCTCCAGAGAGATTCGCGAGCGGCAACACCGCGACGGCCTGAAACTTCTCGCTCCCGATCACGCGCCTCGACCTCCTGCTGAAAGCCGTGAATCCGATTGCCGCGCTTAAGGCCACTGCGATGAGCGACATCGCGGCAAACCATCGCTTCCGTCGGGTCCAAAAGGGCGCGACAGGTGCAGGCTCAACCGGCATAGATTCCCCGGGAGGAATCCTTTGGATTCCATCGGGGGCCGGGGGGATTGCGCTTCCTTGTTCTCTAAAATCTGTTCGGCATGCCGGATTGGAGCGATGAACCTGTAGCCCCTCTTGGGAAGCGTTTCAATCCAATCGGGGGACGCGGCCGAATCTCCGAGCACTTCGCGAATCCGGTTTATGCAGTTGTTCAGTCCGTGATCGAAATCAACGAACGTCTCTTCATGCCATAACAGTTCGTGCAACTCCTCACGGGTTACGAGGTGACCGGCGTGCTGGAGAAGGATCACCAGGACCTGGGCGGGCTGGCCGGATAATCGGACCTTTCGTCCGTTCTTAAAGGCCTCACCCGTTGCCAGGTTGACCTCGAAACAGCCGAACAGGACCTTTTCAGCGACTTGTTCCCGGGGAAGCATACGGTTACTCGCTGGCTCCGAAGAGTACCACGCTTGATTCTCTCCATGGCACGTATTTCAGACCGTCACGCCACTGAACGGATAAGTTCCTTGCTCTCAACCATCTCGGCCGATTATGAATTCCCTGAGCTCCCTCCAGTTCTCTAATGATCGTCAGGTCGCGATCTTGTCTCGCACGGGAAGTCGCGCATCCCGCTGCAGCGGAATGGGTAACCAATCGAGGTTTTTCGGAGATTTTTATGATTGTTTGGGGATTGCACGTCCCCGGCAAAACTACGCAAAGTATGCGAGGCGATACTTGCGGGAACCGAATCATTCGCCAACTGTCGGACGACCGGCAGTTCCTTTCTGAACGATCCAATGGATCGTCCAGACCGATCTTCTCATTTTCATTCCACAGGAACAGTGGTCCCGGTCGTGCATTGGTCTGACCGATGTCCACCCGCGAAATCAAAGGAGAGATATATGCGAGAGTCTTTGCTACAGAGATGTCGGATGATTTCCCTAATCGTCGTGGTACTCAGCGTCCTCGCCTGGGAAGCTAAACCTGCTCTAATCGCCCAGGACAGGGCTGCAGAAGCGCTTCAGTATAACGTGGCAAGTATTCGAGGAGATTACGCCGTCGTCAACCACTACGGAGCCAACTTGGCGCTTGGCGTAGGAACTGTACACTTCGATGGAACTGGAATGCTTCGCGGATCCCTCCTCCTAAACAGGCCAACGTCTACCGGAGCTAGAGAACTCGTGCCACTAACTTCCACAGGAACATACAGCGTGAATGGCGACGGGACGGGAACCATTGTTTTGGCAGTTACATTGCCAGACGGTTCGATAAGAACCGCAACAGAAGACTTCGTAATCGCGCGGACCGAGGTGATTCGCCGAATTCCTGTCGCGACGGAAATCGTCGCCGAACAGCGTGAACCCAGTCTTGTTCTTGGGAACGGGGTATTCGTGACACAACATTACACGAGACGCGGGGAAGAGCCGAGGGATTAGCACAATTTCATCTGCCCTTTCGGCACCTGCTCCCGGTTCGCTACCGGAAACATGTAAGCCCCTCTGGGATTCGTTCCAGAGGGGCTCTTAATATGGCTCTGTTGCATTAACTAAGGCCGTGTATGGTGAGAGGTGAGTCGAGGAGTCCAGCAGATGTCCATCTTCAAGCGCCGCCGATTTCCGGTCGAGATCATCCTGGTATGCGTGCGGTGGTATTGCAAGTACGGCATCACGTATCGCGATCTCGCGGAGATGATGCAAGAGCGCGGAGTTGAGGTCGATGCCTCGATGATCTTCCGGTGGGTGCAGTATTACGCGCCTGAGCTCGAAAAGCGCATCCGCTGGTATCAAGGCTACCGCTCGAGCTCCTGGCGGGTGGACGAAACCTATGTTAAGGTCGGTGGACAGTGGAAGTACTTGTTCCGCGCCGTCGACAAGCATGGCCGATTGATCGACTTCATGCTGCTGGACCGCCGTAACGCGTGCGCGGCACACCGCTTCTTGGGCAAGGCACTGAAGACGATGCGCAACTGGCCGCCGCACTCGATCACAACCGATAAGCTGGGCTCCTATCCCAAGGCGATTGGCCAGGCGTCCATGTCGCGTTTGCAGAGGGGTCGGCAACAGTGCAGAATCTACTGCGTACGAACCAGCCTGCAACCGTGTACCGCGACCGCCCGGAAGAATGGTTTACGGACGCTAATTCGGAAGAGAAAGCTCTGCTGCGCCAGATCAATGCCGAGTTACTGCTTCCGATGCCCGGGCGTGCTCGCCTGATAGGTCTGATGACACTCGGACCGAAGAAGTCAGAAGAAGCTTACACGCCGACGGATCTGCGTACGTTGCAATCCGTTGCCGCACAGACAGGGCTGACCCTCGAAGTTGCTGGTCAGAACGCTCGCAGATGAATCAGCGCAAAGAGAACGAATGAATCGAGAAGTCGAGATTGCACGCGAGGTTCAACAACGGCTGTTTCCGCAGAGCATCCCTGAGATTGAGGGAGTGAGTTTGGCAGGAAGGTGCCGTCCCGCGTCCGAAGTTGGCGGCGATTACTACGATCTGATCGAACTGGACGGTGGCAATCTTGGCTTTGCAATTGGTGATGTTTCTGGAAAAGGCATTTCGGCAGCACTCATTATGGCCAGTTTGCGAGCTTCGCTCCTCGGCCTGATCCTTGACGATCCAGGCAATCTCGCGAAGATGATGCAAAAGGTGAATCGTCTTGTCTATGAAGCCTCAACGAGCAGCCGCTACGCGACGTTTTTCTTCGCCATTTTCGATCCTGAGACTCGCGAACTCCGCTATGTCAATGCAGGCCACAATCCGCCCGTACTGGTGAAAAAGGATTCAGGCGAGCTTCAACGTCTTGAAGCTTGTGGCCCAGTGGTTGGGCTGCTCCCATTTGTCGATTACGAAGAACAGTCCTTGATCTTGCAGCCTGGCGACTTATTGATTGCCTACACGGACGGAATCAGCGAGACCATGACTGCCGATGATGAGGAGTCGGGCGAGGATCGGATGCTCGAAGCAGCCCCACAACGCCCCGCTGCTTCGGCATCGGAAGTTATCGAAACAATCTTCCGCGTGGCTGATGAATTCACCGCCGGGGGCCGAACAGCATGATGACATGACGTTGCTCGTCATGAAACTCATCGGGAAATGAACTTTGCATAATTACCGTTCGCTCACTTGACTTCTGGATGGTCGGCAAACAGGAAGTTGGAATGGCGAGGGATGGAAGGTTCCGGATTGCCCGTTACCCGACGAGATACGCGCTGAAGATTCGGCCTGATTTCCGGCAGGTGTTGTGACGTCGAACAAAATGCCGTCAAAGAGGGCAGACCTTGATGTCCCGCAAAATCGGCCTCGGTGCAGGAACTGAGAGGTTGTCTGGATGCTCAGGCCGGCCCCGCATGCTAATATCCTCTCCGAGGCGGCCCAACGTGTCCGCTGCAAACGACATCTCACTCACCGCTGCCATTCCGTTGAACGCGCCTCCTCAGATCCGTGAGCGCGTGGCGAACGGGCGCATCACGTGGACCGGGCCGCTGCTCCTTGTATGCGCACGCCCGCTCCTGCTGGTGGCCTCCCAGGCAGTCGTGGCCCTGATTCTGTTCGCGGCGCATCGTCGCACCCCTTGGCGGGCGGCGGGTGATTGGTGGAATGTCTACGGCACGGTTGTTGACGTGAGTTGTCTGATCGGTCTGCGTTATTTCACACGCAAAGAAGGTATCCGTCTCCGCGATCTCATCGGCCAGATTCGCCTGCGACATGGGCACGACCTGTTCCTCGGCCTGGGATTTTTTGTTGTGATCTTTCCATTTTTTATGGGTGGCAGTTATCTTGCGCGTCGGATGCTATACAGCTCCCCTCATCAGGATCCCAACGCCTATCTTCTCCACGGACACGCCCTGCCCATCTGGGCCATTGTGTACAGCATGACTCTCTGGTGGGTGATTTGGTCGCCCACTGAGGAAACCACCTACCAGGCTTATGCACTACCGCGGTTGGAGGCGCTCACCGGCCGCACTTGGGTAGCTTTCCTAATCGTCGGCTTCTTTTGGACAGTGCAACATTGCGTGCTTCCCTTCGTCCCAGACTGGCGATATCTGCTCTTCCGTTTCATCACATTTCTTCCCGGAGTACTCCTCCTGATCCTGTTTTATCTACGCACACGTCGTGTCGCGCCGCTCATTGTCGCGCACTGGCCCATGGACATTGCGGCAGCCCTGATGACCGCTATCTACTAGCTCTCTCTGCACTACGACTTGCATCGCTACCATCCTCATGCAGTCTCGCCAAGGTGCTATTCGTACTCAGCGGGGGCGTTCGCAACACGCGTTGGAGCCTGGCGCCAAGCTTTCATGCGATCAGAAGGTTCAGAATTTCTTCGAGGTAATTCGATATCAGCGATAAATGGCCCTCGCCAGCGTAAGAAAAGGCATGGCTGTTCGGAATAGCCGCTGCCATGTAGCGCCCCATGGCAATCGGCGCACTCGCATCCATTTCACCATGCCAAAGGTAGACCTCTGATCGTACGTCGTAAGGGCGGAAATCCCAAGGGCCAACCATCAGAGCGGTATCCCACTGCGCCCCGCGCGGTCCGGCACGCAATGCTCCTCTGATCATCGCGATGAATCTATCCTGGAATTCCGGGTGGGTTAGCATCGCTTGGTCGGGAACTGGCAATGTTGCCATGGCCCCTTTAACAATTTGGTGTGGCGCGAAACGCGCCATGATAGCCATTAGTCGTAGCGTGAGTCTGGAAAGCCGAGGCTTGGTACGGGCCAGCTGCATGAACCGAAGGCTGGTCGAGTCTATGCCTGCAGACAGGCCGGGTTCATCAAACGGGGCTGTGCCACTGACGATGCCGACGCGAGTGAGTCGCTCGGGTATTTTCAATGCGCAGGCGGCGGCATACGGGCCACCACCGGAATATCCGAGAACGGCAAAGCGGGCGAGCGCGAGTTGATCTGCGAGTGCGACTACATCGGCGGGCCAGTCCCCTATCTGTCTGCCGGGCTGGAACTCCGAGCGCCCGAGGCCAGGCCGATCTGGGACAATCATGCGGATGTTGAGCCTGTCTGCCAGCACCTCACCACCAAACAGACCGTATTCCAGCTTGCCACTTGGCGAGCCGTGGAAATAAAAGATTGGAGCTCCATCGGGGGCGCCATATTCGTCATAGGCAAGCAGACGGCCACTTGGCAATCGAAGCTGCTGGTTGACCTTAGTCATGATTTCCTGGTCTGCTTACTCCCCGTTCAGCGACAACCCTGGATTGTTCGTCACGTTGCAAATTGCGCCACGAACTCACATCCGTGAAAGGGCGATCCAGATGACTCTACGTTTCGTTTGGCGATAATACTAGGGAAAGAACAGAGATTGCCTGGGGAACGTTACCAGTCCTGCCTTCCCAAACCCACACCCGTTCCGAGCGAACGGTCGGCTAACAGGATGTTAGCCAGCTAGCTGATCAAGGAGAAGAGTAACTTCCGTATAGCCCGTCAACCGGGAGGAGCCGGGAAGCTGGGGAGTCGAACCGCGGAAGCTCAGAGGCGAATACCTGCTACGTTGCAAGCACGGCTTGGATGAGCCTAGCTATCGCGCCAATGATGCCCGTGGTGCCAAACGCCTACAACCGCGAACGGTCCCCGGATCACGCCTGGATGCCAACATTCACTCCACCGTGAGTTTGACGGAAATAGGTGCGGGGTCTGGGACTCCTCCCGTGTTCTTCGATGAGATGGTAATGACGTAGTCTCCGGTGGTTGTGCCCGTTGCGGGGGGCGGTGGCGGAGTTGTCCCACCTCCGGTACTTGCGGCGCCTCCTCCGCATCCAGCCAGGCAGACAACGAACATTGCGAGCAACAGCGGAGAGAGCCTCGACATCTTGCGAAGGCGCGGTGCGAGCACGAAGAGGAGTATGGAACAGAGCGCGAGCATTGGGGCGTGGCGGCCGGGGTTCTTTAGCTTGTTTGCGGTGGTGTTGGAGCTATTCGCTGTGGTTGAAATAATGAGCAAGGAGTCTACATTTCCTGCCGGAAACGGGATGAAGTTTGATGCGAAGGTGCAAGTGGGAGGGTCGTTGACGGCTCCGGTTCCCTGATAGGCCACTTTGCAAGCCAGGTTCACGTTTCCAATGAAGTTGTTGGACTGTGTGAGAAGGATGTTTACTCCGTTCTGCGTGGTGGCGCCAGCCGTGACGGAGAGGGTAGGAGCGGAGGCAGAGATCTGATAGGGAGGATCGGACGAAACGGTCACGGAGGACGCGCTCGAACTGGAGCCCAGGTAGTTCGCGTCGCCGGAGTAGACTGCGCTGAAGCCGTAGGTGCCTGCGGACGATTGCGGCGCCGTGACGAGCGTGGCTTGCGCGTTTATTACTGCGGCTTTGCCCAGACTGGTGGAGCCCTGAAAAATTCAACGGTTCCGGTGGGACTGGGAACTCCGAAGCTGATGAAACCAATCGAAGCGACGTAGGGATCGGCGACACCGGTTGAGACGGACCCGTAGGCGGGACCCACCTGCGTGGTTGTCGGCTCCTTTGTGACTGTGAGGGGCTGGGCGGTGGAGGTCGAACCGAGAAAGTTCGCATCGCCGAGGTAGACGGCCGTCATGGGCGAGGTGCCGACAGTCGCCAACGCAGAGGCCGCGTAGGTCGTTAGCGTTCCGGCAGTCAGCGGGGTAATACTGAGGATGTTGGATCCCTGGTAGAACGCGACGTTGCCGGACGGGGTCATCGCAGACGAGGACGTGGCCGCGACAGTGACGGTGAAAGCATCATTGCCTGCGAGGGCGACTGTGGGCGAAGCGATGGAAAGCGTGACAATGGATGTCGCGAAGTTGTTCGGCGCTCAGCACCTTAGCACGACGAGTGCCGCTGCCGTGATGGCTGGGGCCATTCCGGCGAGACCGATCTCGCCGATGCCACGGGCGCCGTACTCTCCGATCATGGGGTCTGGGATGTCGAGAAAGGTCACTACCCGAAGAACTGAAGAACCATCCCGGAAATGTTCTACGCAGCGTACGGTTTCAAGCTAGTTGAAATCGACGGAAAAAGAGACGGCAACCAGGCACGTTTGAGGAGTAACGAAAGGTCATCGCCGCCGAGCGTGGCGTGGATCCGCATGCAACACCCAAGACAGTGCTTGCAATCGTCGACGCAGACCACCGCCGCTCCGATTCTTTCTCGGTCACTTCGGCCTTTCGCGTGTGCGCGACGCATACCACGGGCGGATCGCTCAATGGGAGCAGTGGGCCGACCTGTCCAACTCAACTCAAGGGCAACCGACAAAAAACATCCTTCTCGTTCTAAGCTGCGGGCGTGACTACGCAGTGCTATGACCGGTTCGATGGTACTGCGAAGTCTGCTCTTTGAAAGTGATCGTCAACTGGCGAGAAAAGCGTTTATGAGGACTCAGAAGTTCTGCAGTCTTGCCTCGCTGAGAGCGCACGGGGCTTGTCACATAAAATGATTTGCAGGTCGCCAACAACATATGGAATCTGCTCGAGTTCGAATCAGGCCATTTCGCCTCGCCTTCCTGGTTGAGCCAAGGGACAGGAAAGCTCTGAAGCGCGTGTTCGAGATGAATTCGTCGTTATGGGGAGGTGCTTTCAATTACATCATCCCACTGTTCAAGAGCGTTCCTACCCGCTACAAGCAGAAGTATCAGAAGCAGATCGCCGCGAAGGCGATGATCAATGGGTTCATCGAAGCGTTCCAACCGGATTACGTGGTGGAGACCCGCGCCGGACAAATCAGGGGATATGGTGTCAACTTTCCTGAGAAACGTTCGACGTCCTTCGACGAGCTACTGGCACGCGATGAACAGAACAGGTGCCAAGTCGGGGTAGACCTCCGAAGCATCTGCCACGCCATGTACGTTGAGCAGTTTCAATTCGTGCAGCGGCACGGGCCTGAAGTCGTAATTCCAACTTGCAAGGACAGCCGCTATGCGCTGCTCTTCGCAGCGATGTTCGGAGCTTTTCCAGAGAAATCTGACGTAGCGGAGGTCTACGTTGATGCCCTCGACGCGAAGCATAAAGAATACGAGGCGCTCGAGTATCCGGACCTTTTGATTCACGAAAACTCTTCCCGCTGCGGGTAACACGCCACAAACTTGAGACGTTCCGTAACAGCCATAGCTGGCAATCCCACCTATTCTTCATGGACGAGACCTCAGAGTGGGACTTGATTGAGTACTGGAACTACAGGGCTTTGGGGTGGCCGATCGTTCCTCTGCCCGCGCGACTGGCGCCACACCTGAGGGGATTCTGCGAAAAGTTCATCGCGGACCACCACCGCCCCTTTCCGCCTCCGTCGAATGCTTGGTACGCCACCTCGCTGCTATGCGCGAAATCTCAATCCTTCGAGGGTATGCAGGCATTTGTTAGGACGCTGACGATTCCAGATCACGATCATCCATTGACGATCGACCCGCGTGTTCCTCGCCTTTGGGAAGAATGGGGGCGGGGAGCCGATCATGCAAATCCGCAGACGGTCACGCATGCGCAGGAATCGACGAACGCCCACTTGATCGGTAATGGTCTTCATATCAGCTTTCAACCGCATGAATTTGCTGAATCAGACCCCTTTTGCTCGCGCTATCTCGCTTCGGCAAACGTGATCGAATCGATCGGCTCAAACACGCCCGTCATTCCGTGGAACCGGAACGTGGCCGCGAAACTTACGTACAACTTCGGACAGGAAAAAACTTGGATTTCGCGCGAAGGGATCGTGACGTTCGGAGGTACGTATGGAAGCACCGAGCATCTCCGAATGCCGAACCCAATCAATATCTTCGGTGCTCTGGCGGAAGCCTCTGGGTTTCAGTTGTCGCTGTCGCCAGCCGGGCGAGTCTGCGAGCAAATTATTTCATCGTTTGGAAGTCTCATAGCGGTGCGGACCATTCTGGAATCGAAGGATCTTCTTCGAATGCTGGACCGCATGGCCCACGAGGGTCTGGAAGTTGAGATTGAAGAGCCCGGTGATGATCCGGAGAAAAGAAAGAGAGTAAAAAAGCCTACGCTCCGCTTCGCGAGGTCCAACGGGTGCTTCGGATGAGCAATCAGGCTGACGCCTCAAGATTGGACCGTCATCTGGCGGCGTTGACACGTTGCAATGTCCTTCGGCTCGGCATGGCGCTGAGATGCGACTCTTGCTTGCATACGAGTTGGTTCAGCCTCGAAGACCTAAAGCACACTCTCAATTGTTCGGGATGCCTGACGGAGTTTTCCTTCCCGGCTGGCGTGCCGCCTTCAAACGCCTGGGCGTATCGCGTGCTCGGTCCGTTCGCGACCTCGAATTTCGCGCATGGTGCATATTGTGTGGCGGCCGCCATGCATTTCATCGAAGAAAAAGTTGCTCACAAGGCGACTATGATCCCAAGCTTCGAGATGAAGAAAGACGGGCAGGCGGAGTTCGAAGCCGACTTCGGAGCGTTCATCACTATGGGTGCGTTGAGTCAGATCACGACGCCCTACTTGGTCTTGGGCGAATGCAAGTCATTCAATCGTTTCGAAGCAAAGGATTTCGAGCGGGCACGGAGAGCCGGAGAGCTTTTTCCTGGCGCTGTTCTATGCTTCTGCACATTCAATGATTCGCTCAACTCAGCCGAGATCACGGGACTGAAGAAGATCGTGGAAGTTGGTCGAGAGAATTTGGATGTTGGTACTCGTTAGCTCCGTCCACTCCGATGCTCCAATCGTTGCTGCCTAAGCCCATGTTTGAGGGATTTAGCGGATCCGCTTCACTCGATCGCATTCGAAGATTGATGGCTCAGACTATTTGGTGGACAGCAAAAGAGATCGAGGCATCTCTTCCAATAGAGCGGTTTGCTCTAATCGCCGGGCAAGAACGTGACTTACAATCTGTTTTCAACGCTGTCACAGAACAGCACATCGAAAGGCTCATCATTCGTGATCCCTATTGTGGAACGAACACATCCCGGCTTAAGGAGCTGATACAGTTTCTCAAGCAAAATGCCACGGCGCTAAGCTCGGTGGAAGTGCATTGTCGCGAATTGCATAGCGAGGACAAGCGGTACGAATCTGTTCCGCAGATGACAGAGCGCATACAGAGAGAACTAGCTTTCTCAGACATGAAAGTAAGTGCCTACGTTGCTTCCTTTCATAAGCATCGCCTCTTTCATGATAGGAGTCTGGAGATCGGCATCATTTCTTCACGGGGATCGAAATTAACTCACAATTACGATCTCTCCGGTGGCGTCGACCATTTGATGGACAAGAGTCGAGCCACGACGGTCTATCGCTATGCTGACTGAGTCTCGCGTGTAACCGTCACCGCATCACGGCGACAGCAACCTGAAACTCATGAAGCCATATATATTGCTGCACATGGGTATCACAATTTCTGCTAGAGGTGAACACAGAACTATGGATTTCGACTTCGATACGATTTGGACCGCGGTCAAAGACACAGCGAAACGTGGAGGTGAAGCCGCTACGTTCATCATGACAGCAGGCGGCTCAGGCGCCATTGAGAAGAGTCTCGCCGCTTATCAAGGTGAGTTAAGCAAGCACGAAGCCTCTGCTCGGGATTTCCGAGCCGCCGAATTCGACTTTAGGTCAGAAGTTAATCTCCTAGGTAAAGAAACTGCGGAATGCATAAAACTACTCAATGATGCAAAAGATTTGGTCGAACGACTGTCCTACTCAGCAATGCGATCCGCAATCCCAACAATTCCTGGGTTCAGGCCGCCTGATATTTGCAGCGTGCGCGAGACGATTGCGAACTTCGACGCCGCGATTGTCGCAGGAAAGGGCGCGGGCCTAGGCGTAGCTGCATCCACTGGAGCTTGGATACTCGTTGCACATCTCGGAACAGCTTCCACTGGAGCTGCAATCGCTGGTTTATCTGGAGCGGCAGCCCATAGCGCGATCTTAGCTTGGTTTGGCGGAGGAGCACTTGCAGCGGGAGGAGGAGGCATGGCTCTTGGAGCCTTTACGATTGGCGGCTTGGTGGGCCTCCCGCTCATTGCATTCTCAGCTTATAAGAGCTACACAGAGGCGTCCCGCATCGATGATGTGCGCAAAGAAGTCGAACAGGCCAACGCAAAGAATAGCCAGAATACTGAAAAACTGAACCAAATTAAAACGGAAGTTGTGAAATTGCGAGACGAAGTAATTGAGAAACGTTCTAGATTCGTTTTGGAATTTGGGTTGGTTCGCGAAGAGTCAAGTAAGTTGGCCTATAAAATGGCGTCAAGCGCAAACTCCTTTGCAGCTGATCTCATGGCTAGTAGCCGCGCGAGAGGCGCGACCATGTGACCGCCGTATTGCCGCTATTATTCCTCCTCGCCTCTGTGTGTGCGGGGTAAGCGTGTGACCTTCCCCACTGGATTTATTGTTGGCTGCAGGATGATGATGCGGTCATGGAACGTGGGAAGTTGTAGGGGCGAGGCGGACGCAGCGGGTGCATCGGGTTGGGCGGAGAAGCGCCGGATCGTGGAGTTCGTGCTTCCCAGGGGTGAGCGTGGCGCGTGTAGCGCAGTCAGAAGGTGTAAACGCGAATCAGGTATTCAAGTGGCGGCGAGAGTATCGCAACGGCCGGATGGTGGAAGTCGAACAGTCCACAACATCGTTGTTGCCGGTTGTGGTTTTCGCAACCAGTTTTGAAGCCGGTATTGCTTGTCCAGAACCAGCAGCGCCAACCGCTGCGATTCACATTGAGTTCCCGGGTCGAGCAACGATCAACGTCGAGCACGGCGCAGATGGTTCTTTGCTGCGGATGATTCTGGAGGCCGCAGGCGTGACCAACGAGCCCCCCGTGGAACGAGTACTTCGTCTCCTGCCAAAGCAGTAATTAAATGGAACACAACAGGAGCGGGATAATCAGAGTTCCACTCCAGTCACCCCGTATCTGGACAGGGCTTCTATCAAGCTACCGAGGATTGGAGTTTCGCTATTACGCATATTTCGCCTTGTGATCCTTGAATACGTCCTGCACGGCGTTACGGAATCTTTCGACAACGACTACCTGGTTTGGCTGGAGCTGAGAAGCCCATTTTAGCCGCTTGTGAACGAGAAGTTTTTGAACCGAAGTCGACATCGAATTGGTTACAAAGAAGCTCTCTCGCGCCGACAGATCAGAGCACAACCCCACAAATCCACGACCCAGAAACAGTCCAATGTTGCTAGCATAGAACTTGCACTCAACTGTTAATACGCACTGGTGAGATCGAGGTGGAACTGAGTTCGTGCGACTGAGAGAGCCTTCCGCGGCCGTCAAAACGACAACGTCTGCCTCGTGTATCAGCTGAGACTTGCCGCTAACATAAACACCGAGGTGCACTTCTAACATAGGTATATCGGGAAACTGAACTCGAGCGTAACTATAGTTCTGGGTAGAGGAGTACAAATGCGCGGGGCTCGTCCTGAATATAAACTGATTAGGCACTGATCCATCTCTATTGCGAAAGTCGATTGTGCCGCCTTCATTCTCGGCGGCATCGACTACGAGCCCGAAGACGTACGCTTCAAAGACGTCACCGCCAGCAGATTGAGCAGTAAGATTTATAGGCAAGTTGGAGAGAGAAGCGTCAATCTCATTCAACAAGTCGGGTAGGGGAGGAAGTGTCGCCATTTTACCGTGCTCTCTCTCGAAGTGACCCGATCGCTTGCCGCAGCGAATCCACTTCGACTAAAGCCGATTCCCTGTTGCCATATGGCAACTCAGACGAAATTTCACCATCCCGTTCAAAAAGGATCCCACGGTATGGATGTTTACTGTCTCTGTCCGCCAAGTTGCTCATGACATAAGACTGCATATCACTGCTAGATATGATCGTGCGTTCTATTGCATCTAGAAGCAAATTCAATTCCTCCTGCGCCGAATAGGATTCTGTGGTCGGCACAGTTGTTTTACGACGAGCGGCTTTCTTTTCTTCTCCCGCAGAAGTGAGCACTCTCATATGGATCAGATCAGGGGCGTCCTCCTGTACCTCAATTACAGTGCGCACTGCAGGTTTGCCGAGGCGTAGCGTCTCGTCAATTTCTCGAAGAATCCAAGTCAGATTTGACTTGGCTAGAGATTCTCGAACTCGACGCACGGCGAAAAGAAGGTCGTCCTCATTCATCTTCGCAATATATCAGGCGATCTCAACTGACGCAGAAATCCTTGACGTGGAGTGCCTTGGGAAATATGCTTCTTATCACGGCATAAGGCTAGGATTCCGGGAAAAGCCACCAGGACAATCGAGCAGATCGCCCTCGCCATTCATTGCCGTTCTTTTTGAATCGAGCCTTCACCAGAACCCTTTTTCTGAGACGTGGACGTAGTCGCAAATAAGCGGCTTTCTTGGCGTACTGCTTAGCAGCCTGTGATGTGGAGTCGATGGACTGCGCAAGGAATTGCAGTAAGAGACTTAGTATCTGCGGCGCTTCTCCGGGCTATCGACGTTCCTGTACCAGAGTCGCCTCTAAGATCCGATACTTCTCCTCCGCCGTCCCCAAGGAATGCCCATATGCGGTAGAGCCGTCCACTCGAACTAGTAAGTGCGAGTGGAAAGCGCTTGCCAAAGGTGTATGGAGTGGCGTCGGACATCACCACTGTGGTCAGTAATACTGACGGATGTAGCTGTATGCCTTACCAAAAGCTCCTGATCAGTACGGAGACGGTACTTGACAGTGGGCGGAGCTCCTTCTGAATCAGGCGCTCGCCCTGAGTCGTTGTCTGCCACTCGGGGACCGAACTTCTTCACGATGTGATCGATATCAGTCACCATGCGTTTCACAATGACGTGAGTGTTCGTGCCCTTCGCATCTTCGAATAGCTCCGTCAGGGCCTCCTTCGCCCGATCACGTTCCTCTACCAGGTCGACGTCCTTCTCAGCTTCGACGACTTGTTTAGCCAATTCGAGCATCTCCTTCAGGAATTCGAGGCTAGTGAGAAGGCCCCGTTCGTGGCATTCCTTTGACCTTCTCCAGTCGAGACACGATCACGCCGAACCGTCAGACTCCTGTCCTGCGCGTCTCCAAGAAGGCAGCAAGCTCTGCCGGGTCGCACATGTTATTTTTGCCAAGTCGGAACGCCGGTAGCGTACCCGCATTAATCCAGTCGCAGAGAGTGTTTCGGGTTATGCCGAGGATGGACATGACCTCTGAGGCGCGGACATAAGTAGTCCGCTGCCTCAGCTGTTCGATGATTGTATTTTTGAGTGTTACTTCGCTCCGAGTCATGAAGGCTAATACCGTTCAAGTGGTGCCCGCTCTGAATATCAATACGAAGATTTTTCAATTTTTCTTTTGATACCGCCAAAGGTTTGAGGATCCTTTCTATACCGACGACGCTATTACCTGAGCCGAGATATGGACACGTTACCCAAGCAAACGGGCAAAGGAGGATTATTGCTGCGTTTTTTTCGAGAAGTTTCGATTCTTGACTACCGGTTGTACATAACTCGCCAGATCATGCGACGGTAGAACCTATACGTCCATCAAAATTTTTCCTGACGATATTGCAGGTTATTGGGAGCTGGTCGGTATTAGTGTGAGGGCGCCCCGCGCTCTGCACCTAAATCGAACGCTGGAGAAACAGATGTCCATGGAAGTCAGTCCCACCAGTAAGCCCATCCCCGTGGTATCAGCGACACAGGCCGCCACGTCGAATCAGAACTCACCCACTTCACCCCTGTACAGTCCGGATCGCTCGTAGTCGCGCCGAAGAATACCCCCGGGTACTTCCTCACAGTCGAATCAGAGGCCTTCCGTCATCTCCGAAAAGCACAAGCAGCACTCCGTAACTGGCGGTCGCGGCGAACGGACTGGCTCAATCCTGGGAACCCTTGAGACGGTTCCTTCACAAGATCATCGAGGAACGCTCGGGCGTTTGCCTTGGTGATTTGTTTTCTAAGGGCCTTGTAAAGTGTCTTTTCGGTGATGTACTCGTAGCGCGACAGCCAGTAATGGTGAATGAAGGTGGAAACACTTAGGTCCGCCTGAGACGTTTCGAATGTTTGCAGAATCTGCCCCCACTTGTCCCGGGTCAGGTCAACGCCGCTGTTCGAGGGTGTTAGAAGTCTTGTAAGGTGGCCCTTCACTAGGTCAGACAGCGTGAGATCCTTTCCTCGGGTATTCAGGGTCTCGAAAATGATGTAGGCATCGTCGTCGTTATCCAGCGCCGTGAAAATGAGCTCAAGACCGAGAACCTTATCCCTGACGTTGATAAGTTCGGTTCGCAACTCCACTTTCTTCTTTTTGTCAGAGATGCTTGGTTTGTCATGCACCGTAGCGACCAGGTCGGCCAGGTTGCTTTGGAAGTACAGGAACGCCTGCTTCAGCAACTGCTCTTCAGGCCCAGCCTCTTGAGGAACTCCTGGCTTTCCGGAAAATTTCTGGATGTGCTCCTGGAAATATGGATAGGAAGTCTCCGTCTGCAGTACATAGTAGAGCTTGTCTGAAATGTCCCGGCGCTCTATCAGGCCATGGAGGCCCTTGGCCAGATCGGGGAAACCCTCCTTCTGGAAGGTATTGCGGAGGGCGCACAGTAGCAGGGTGATTGTCGTCAGGCGCTGCTGGCCATCGACGACGCCGAGCGCGGTCTTATCGTCATAAACGACAAAATTTCCGATAAAATACTGCTCGTCGTTCTCCTTTACGGCATCATTCCAGAAATCCTCTATGTTCGTCCGGTCCCAAGAGTATGGTCGCTGAAAGCGTGGAATACGGTAGAACGACTCTTTCAAAAACTGGCCCACCTGCTTGTCCATGCAAGTAATCTTCATGTCGGAACACACCTCGAAACGGATTTCCCACGGGCGAACTGAGGCTTATCGCTGTAGAGAATTACAATCTTACCTCTATGCCAAACAGGAATCTGGACCCGGAAGAGCTCAAGCACGCCAATGCCTTGCTGTCGGAAATTCGAGAGAGACTAATTGCATTGGCTGGGGACGATCCGCTCCTGCTCTTCGCATACCGCCGCAAAGTTGTGAAGGAGCTTGGATACGATGAGCGCAGTAAAGTGGTCTTCTGGGAAGTCAAGACAGTCAACGACAGTCGTATCCGTTGCAGGGCCGAGTTAGAGGAGGACAAATTCCCTCACGTGCTCAAGCAGCTATACAACTATCGTGTCTTCCTTGAGCAGGATCGGCACGTTGAGCAAGTGGAAAGTGCATACCGAAATGCGGCTAAACTTCTTGTAAAGTTGAGAGCACTAGCTGACGAGATTGGACCCACGCTGGCGTTGGGGCCCAGCATGATAGCAGCCCGCCAGGCCAAAAAGCTCGCCGTGGCCCCCTTGGCGGCTCTAGCGGTGGTTGACCTGCAAGCAGACCCCAAGGGGCCGGCTTGGATTAGCTGGAAAGCCAGTCATGAGGGCAAGCTCTTAGGCAAAATCCCGATGCGCGTTTTGGAAATCCCCGAGCCTCTAGTGTTTGCGGGCGCTCAGTGAGCGAAGTTCGACTCACCGTCCATCGCGCCCCTCCGGAATTTTCGGCAAACCGATCGATCGGGACTTCAGACTCTGGAAGAGCGGGTCGCCGTTCGAGGTGGGGCCGTTTCGGATTACGCCGCACCTGACCGATCACAGTGCCTTTGACGCCCATATGTTGCTGATCGAGGTGCAGGGAAAACGCCTCCTCTACTCGGGTGACTTCCGGACGCACGGGCGCAAGTCCCCCTTGGTGGACCGCTTCATGGCTGCGCCGCCTTCGGACATCGATGTGCTTCTAATGGAGGGCACCAACCGCTTCGCCCGACGATCTGAGGGCCTTTGCCAACAGCATGCAACCGCGGTGGCTGGTGCCGATTCATGGGGTTGCCTGGGACACTGAAGCCGAAGGGTTTCTCGTATTCGCCGCCTGACAGACGGCGAATCGATGACGCTGCTAGCTGATGAGTGATAAGACGTTCTGCGAACCACGCCCTGGGCGGATGAGACTTGCCAAGTGGGCGCCAAATTCAACATTCTTTTCGTTGAGGTTGGTAGTTAGCTAGGCTCATGGTCGGCACGCAGGAAAGTTCTGAACTCGTTTGGTAGTCGGCCAAGCCTCCAGTCAGCGCGGAAATCAGAATATTGGATCGACCCTCCGTTGGCCGAATCACCCCGATGGTATGGAAGCGCCAATGTTGGCTCCGGCCTTGTGAGCACGCGCCAGCAGTTGAAGCAACTGTGGTGGCGTGCGACGCGGGCGATCCGCATCGCGGATGCGGTGCCCGCCACGCTTGCCGCTCAGATGCTCGCGCAGCAACTCACCGGTGCGGCGATCAAGCAGACGCACGAACATCGCGTCCCATTGCACGTGCACCTGACGCCCGATCCAGCCCGTGACGCTCCGTAGTAGGCCGCTTCAACCTCGACGCAACCATCCAGGTGCACCGTGCGCTCGCCATATAGTAGTAGCGGAACGGCTCCAGCGGCAGAGCTCGCAAAAAGGCTTCTCACTTCAGTCGATGAAAATCCGTCGAGGCAAACCGTCACGCTTAGAGCTTCTTAGGACGACCTCGTCGGTTCTAACGCTCCTAAACTCCTGATGCATTCACGCAGCCTGTAAGTATAGATAGATGACCCCTGCTCAATACCTTTCTTCAGTTCAACCACCTCCCGGAAAGGGGGATTGATTCTGGCGTCACCCACGACTGTCGTGAGTAGGGTGAGGTCGGTTCGAAGATTGTCTAGCACGTCAAGAATTCCCAAGAGAACGTCCTGCACATTTTCGAGCTTTACGGGTTCTCCGGGTTTCAGTTCGGAGGCACCCGATTCACGATAGAGAAATTGTTCTCCTTTCTTCGTCAATTCAAGCGCAGCATTGTGTTCGGTTACGTAGCCCTTAGATGTAATGTCAGCCCACGCTTGGCGAACCTCTTCGTCACGAATGAAGCCAGCTTCCCAAATTATCGAATCGCCGAAATCGGCAGGATGAATCATCCCGCCCGCTTGTAACTCACGCTTACGGAAACAGCCAAGTATCCTCTTTGCGGCGGGGGTAAGGTCTTCAGTAATCAATTCCTTCATCAGTATTGCTCCTCTTTCCTTTTTGATTCTAATGGCCGTCCGTTCAGTACGAAGGGGCGAAGACGCCGGGGGAACTCTCTTCGGGCACAAAATGGAAACTATTAGCAACGGACGAATAGAAACTGTCCAGCTATGTTTAAGCGAACACTTCAAACAACGGGAAGACAGCGATTCTAATATCAGCGTGAGCGTGGGTTGGCCACTTTCGCTTGAGCAGCCTGAAATAGCGTTTCGACCCGGACCCTGCCCACTAAAGAAAAACAACAATCTCTGGACGGTACGCCACCGACCTTCTTCACCCGGATAGGGACATCGGCGTGACCGTGGCCGTAATACGCCATACCGTCTGCCGCATCAATCCCAGAGAGGGATTCGAACCACCGGTAAGCCAGACGCTGCCACTCAAGGGGAACCCTCGACCATGAGCGGATCCCGAAGCTACGCCGCGCCCGGAATTGGCGGCAGATTGACCTTGCCGAGCAGTCCGGCGTCCACGAGGTACATATTTCAGATGTGGAGCGCGGCGCACGAGAGCCCGAGAGCTGGGGCTGCGCACCCTGAGCAAAATCACCTCGGCTTTGGAGATCACTCTCTCGGAATTGCCAAAGGGTTGTGATCGGGCAACCAGCTTGCAGAGCTACCCCTTCGTCCTCCGCGTCTACCTGCATCGTGGATAGCTACTGAACAACTAGCCTTTCGAGTCGACTCAAGTCCTCTGCGCCATCGTGTTCAATGAGCAACTCCGACCGCTCAGCAAGAATCTCCCGGGCAAAGCTCTGAGCGTCACGATAGGTTGCGCCAGGATGAGCCGCACCATTGAAGATCACCGCGACACGGTTTATCTTCCGAGGGATGACAAGCTCCGCCGCGTAGCGTGCGTACTGCCAAAAGGTATGGGCCACCTTGCCAGTGCGATTTATTGCATCCTTTGGGGCCTGAATCGAGAGATCAATTCCGTCCAAGACTGTCAGTCGGTCCTTGGTTCGGATCAGTAGGCTCACTTTACCTACCCCGGCGATCTTTCGCCCAAGCACCTGTTCAGCATTGGCATTCTCAATGACCGTTGGGTTTCTGTTTTGGATAAGGGGCCTCGCGAAGCTCAACAGATGTTCTGCGAAGCGCGTATCGGCGGAGACTTTTTGGGATGCCGCCACAGCCAATAGTTCAGTCTCTTTGCGAACTACAAAGCGTTCGAGAAGGCGCATTTTGATCGCGTCAGAAACCGGGAGACAACCTGCCTTTCAGCCGAAAGGCAGAGTTGCGACCCTAAGCTGGCTAAGGCCTGTTCCATGCTTAGATTCCGATCTTGCAGTTGACTGTCGAGACTCTTCATCAGAAATCTTAAGAGGCCTACCTCGAAATTGGGTGCGAAGCACCGGACGCGAGCGAAGCTGGAGTCGTAGACCAGCGTTCTCCTGTTGCCCCGGTCGGAGAAAAGGAGAGCGATACATAGGCGCTCCCCGTCCTCTGGTTCAGGCTGGAAGAAGACGAGGCGATATTCTGCGATGCGCTTGCCTATATTGAGTTCCATACATCCTCCACAAGCGTCTGAATCTGGGCCGAACGTCGGGACAGAGCATCACACGCACTATCGAGCCAATCAATGCCGATAGCGGTTGCAGAAGGAGATAACAGCTCCCTGCAGTGCTCCAAATTGAATTCCGCTATCTTCCTCATGATGTCTTGGGGTGGGTGCAGAAAGCCCCAGCCACGGATTAGACTCCCCAATTGTCCTCTTGGCCACAACTCATTGCTCATCACTTCCGCGGTACGCATCAGCGGCAGGGGCCGGAGTACGACAGATTTCTCAAAATCGATGAAGAACAGCCGGATTTTATCTTGTCCCGAGGATTGTCCGATCAAATTACCCCAATTTCGGTCTGTGTTTGCGAGCCAGGTATCCACGGCGACAACTCTCAAAAGGTCGGCTACGTTCTCTATTTTGTCACGTTCCCACAACCACGCCGATACGTCTCGGATACCACGTAAGTCTTCACTGCCGGCAAACTGCGTGCCCTCGAAGTCGCACAACGCAACGGCGGGACTGGTAGACCCACTGCATTCGCTAGTATGCAGCCACCAATCTCTGCGAAAATAGTCTCATTGCTTTCATGACCTTTGATGAAGTAAGACCGTCCGTTGTCACCTTCCGCCCGGCGGGGAGAAGTGCTGTAGACCAATCCCTTAGGTGCAACTACGGGTTCGTCAATTGTCAAAAGCGTGGTGCGGGAGTAAGAAAATTGCACGCCAGATTCCCCCGGAGTTCCCTATGTTGCGGATTCTTATGATCGATATAGGCTCGGCCAGTCTAGCAGGTACATTTCGATGTGTGGGCAGATGGGAGAAAAACCAGCCTGCCGAACCTGTTCAGCCTCGTCTGAGACTGCGCAGTTTGGCTTGGGTAGGCGCACCGCGGGTTTCAGACACTCTCCATCGAAATGGCCGTGCCTGCAATTAAGAACGTTTCCCCGCCGGAATATGCAGATCGAGCCAGCCCCCACGATCTCATCGTCCTGAATAATGTGCTGTCCTAACCGTCGATAGCTCTCAAACTCTGACTCCGTAAAGAACTGATTCAGGGTCGTCTCATTCGGAAACGTCGGATGTTGGTTGCGGAAGTTCAGCATATCGGCAGGTTCGTCTCCAGTCAGCGAAGACTTGATGTAAAGAATGTGACCAGGATGCCCTGGGTCTTCTGGATACGTAACCGTTCCAATTACAGCGTGCGTCGTATTATTCGGATAATCGCGGAACGAATTGAGCCCCATGCGTTGTCCAGGCGTAGGCTGACTGCGTAAGATCTCCCCACTAATACCCGCCGGATCGACTTTCGAAACCGACGCCGTGATATTGAAGCTCTCCGGAGCAGGCGGCGCTGGGGGATCTGCTCCCTGTCTTTCGCATCATCGTCCACACCCCCAACTCCACCTCAACCCCAAAGTCGAGACGCGCCTTCCGTATCGCCATCCCAATGCCTTCAAAGTGAAGCTGGCCGTCGGCCTCTGAATCGCACACAACGATCGTACGGCAGCGCCTGCGAATCAGCTCATACAGCCCCATATTGTCGAAGTGGCCACCATCCGTCAGGTAGATGAAAGATGCAGTATCGTTAGCGCGGCCCATCAACTCATCAAACAGGCGCAGCGGCCCAAAGCGCGGCACGGAGGGAAGGTGGGCCGGGTTAGCCGACGCGATCACCCGGCGACGCGTATTGCGGAGCCACCAGCCTAGGCGCACATTGAAAACCGTCAACAGAAACGCAATTGCCGAGTTCGTGTGATAACCCATGTTGGGGCTCGCCGCAGCACCGGAAATTGCGACTGCCGTGGCCAAAGACACCCCTCCCTGATCGGTGTAGACATACTCAGCGGTAGGAACGAATCCGTTAAATTGGGTGTTTGCGTTTCGTCCCGCGGTCCAGCCAACGTTGAAACCCGAGAACAGCGGCGTGAAAGCGAACGACGCAGCCTTTCGCTCCTGGTAGGCAAGATCCTCACCTGTTGTCAGATTAATCGAGGTGCAGATAATGGGGAAGGGCCCTGCATACGTCCCCTTAGTGCCAGCATGTTCCATCCCCTCCAACACGCTCCACGAGTCTGGGAGCAATGAGGTCATCAAAAGCTCACGATCACTAGTGTCGAATCCAGTAAAATGGTTTGGTTGGCGAGTCGAGTTTGAAGCGCCCGCATAACAACGCGCTAAGCGGTCGCGATAAAAAGTGTGCATAGAAAAGTCGTTGATGTCGACACGCCAGCCAAACAACAAAAATACGGTCAACGCCACCAGGCCTGAGATACAAACCACGTGGAGACTGGCGGGCTGAATATATGGCGTAGGAACGGACGAGATGCTCCAACTCGTTAGCTTCGCGATTAAAATCAGCAATCCCGCGATGAAGACCGGCGGGGCGATCGTAGCGACGAGCTCGACCCATGAGATCCCCTTCTTCGTGCTGTCGTCGCTATCGGTCGTCTTACCTTTGCTATTGGCTGACCGTCCGGCAAGCACTCCGCCAACCGTTGTCACCAGCCATCCACTCCACACCGCATACTTAGCCACTGCCATCCGTGCGATCGCGTCAAATAACTCCGCACCCAGAAGAGAGAAGGCGGTAAGCAGCAGCCAACCTGCGCCCGTAAGAAAGCTCGCAGCACGCAGCCGCGCCATCCATTCGCGCTGCTCGTCACGCATGTCGTTGCCGATCAGCCCGGAGCCGAGCGCGAGCGTAATAAATGGAATACCAAATAGAAGCGGAGGCAGAATAATTACACCAAGCGACGAGATCAACTCTGGTCGTATGCTGAAAGATGCCGCATAAAAAAGCGTTCGGACACCGAAAAGCAAAAGCCACGCGAATGCTATTCCTACGAAGAGAAGTGAAATCCTGCCAAGGGCGGGAGCCTTGTTCGCCGCAAGGCTCAGAAGAAAGAGCAGTAGGGCATTACCGAGGACAAACGCGATCCGCGTAAACGGAAAAGACGTTTGTCTTGTGAACCAAGAGGGAAGCGCAGATGGAAGAAACGAGGATGCCTTCAACGGATGAGGAAGAAACGACGCAGGGCGTTGCTCCCAGTGGCTGCGAAGCCCGGAGATAGGTTCGGCCTCGCGGGCGTCCGTGTCGATCTTCATAACGCTGCTATTGGCCCCCGCAGTGTCCTCAAAATGAGCCGTGTAATGGACGTGCGATTGCTTCTCCATAGGAGCGAACACCGGGTTCACCACGGGCGTCGGAGTATAGAAGTAACTGAACTCGCCTGGAAGACTAGAACGATAAACTGCAGGTGCCGCAATGACCGCGGCAATAAAAAGAGACATCATGGCTATAAAGATCTTGGAAAACCCCGGATTAGTATCGTTACTTTCGCCGCAGTTGCATAGCCATTTCCGGACAAAAAATCCAGGAATTAGGACGCAGGACATCGTTACGACCGCTACGATGATGTCGAATACGTGACAGGGAGATGGTTGAGAGTTCTTCTCAATGATCCATCGAGTGATCGGGGTGTGTGGCAGCAAAAGCAAAAAAACAAAGGCGCTCAAAATGATGACGAAGTTGAGAATTGTATTGCGCAGCCATACCGCCAGTATCGTCCACGTATCGAGTCCCGTCAGACCTTTGCGCGGTGCGAGATAGTTGCTAAATCGGCGCAGCCAGCGTAGCGGCTCCGAGACAACAGTGGCGTAACCAGCGTTGCCGAATGGATGTTCGCCAACTGCACTTGGGGCATTGGGAATAGGATGAAGAAAGTCCTGCACATCATCAAGAGCCGTTCGCTCCTTCACTTTATCGACAGTCTGAAATATTTCTGGGTGGAAGACAGCGTTGTGGCTTAGCTTCCGATTGTGAATCCAGTTAGCCAGAAACTGATGGATATACCCTCCACCGGAGACGCTGGAGAGGTACGTGAAGTTGGAAAGTCGATGATGCTGTGAAAGCCCCTGAAGAATGCCAAGGTTGAAGGTCGCGCTGCGAATGCCACCACCCGAAAAGCAGAGCCCCGTCGCCGAACGTTTGCCTGCGCAGGTGTAGGCGTCGTCACTCCCTGGCTTCCAATAGCCCTGCGCCTCGAGCTCGCGTTCTAGAAGCCACTTGCTCGGCGTGTACTCGGAAATAACAGCCAGCTTCGCCTGTGCGTCGGGGCTCTGTTTCAGCAAAGCCGCCAGCACGTCCGGCTCTACCTTGCTGGAGGCTTGCAGCCCCGTAAATAGCGCATTGATTTCGGCGCGAACATTGAAGGGATCATCTACCTTATCGGCGATAAGGCTACAAAGAACTTCAGCGAGGCGTTGGCAATAGCTCAGATTGGTGTCCATGACTCCCTATGCCGATCTTTGTTTAGAATGTATGGGTCTAAAGTTCGGTTCTGCCAAACGCCTCCTCGTCCTCATACCAAAAGAATGCAACCTAGTTGGCGAGAGCACAGCACGCGAAAATTAGGGCATGATGCATACGCAATTCTGTGACCTATCTGTCATTTTGACAATCCAATTCTTGAATTGCAGTACAACACCCGTCATGTTGATATTGCTTATTCAGTCTGAGGTGAGGTTGGAGCCGTGCAAAAGTTGCCTGTAACCGTTCTTTGGCGGCCCTCTACACCAATGAACCGTCAACCGGACGAGCTTCTGACAGGACTACGTCCCGTTTACAGAGGGTGTTGAATTCGGTCTCTGAGGTTCGGATGCTGTCTCGTCATTTTCACTTTAGCGCTTCTACATAGTTGATAGGTGCATGATCCGCGAGTTCGCGAACGGCTACATTTCCGCTGATCCAACTGTATTTCAAGATGTAGTCGGTAGAGGCGTGAAGCCGGTCGTCGAGTATGAAGGCGTCGGTTGGATTTTCCTGCAGATTGCGATCGCGGTCGATGTAGGACGGGTTGCCGAAGTGTTTATAAGGGTCAGTTAAAAATAGGTTCTCTGGTGGCACGCGAGTGACTATGTCGCAACAATCCACGAAACGGCGGAAGCTAACGCCTGCGAGAGTATTAACAAAATCGTTGTCGCCTACACGCGGAGATCCAATCGTGTAGAGATAGTCGGGTTTTCGTAGGCTGGCCAGGAGGGTCGCCATGGCTGCTCCCAGGCTGTGTCCTGTGTAGAAGGTCTTATAGTTGAGATCATCTATCGCTGCCAGAAGGTCATCCTGCACGTGCGCCAAGGCGTGAGCGAACCCGGCATGCACTCTTCCGCCGGGTTTCCAGGGAATTTGAAGCGCATACGCATCGTCGTACAGATCGGTTGGATCGGAAGCATCCGTGCCCCGGAACGCCACTATTGCGACTTTCCTGGCGGGGTCTGAGGCGAGGAAGCAGTGTGTGCCACTTCCGTCGGGCGTGCCCTTGCTCTCGAAGAATTGGCCGGCGGTGAATCCTTGGCTCTTCAATATGCCGGTTATCTGGTCTCTGTCGAACCCAAATGCCGGTTCCTTTCGGCAGTATGCCAACCTGGCCATCTCGGCACATACGGCTTCATACTTGTCAGAAAGGATGTTGGAGAAGAAGTTGCCTCTTCGTGCTGGAAAGAAAAGGTCCGCCTTTTTGGGGGAGTACTCGACGTTTGCCATTACGACCTCTCAGTATCGGAGCGACACCGCCGGATCAGAGCTGCACGACCTGAACCGTGTGATCAAATCAGAGCCAAATACAATCACAAGCCCGACGAAGCAGCAATACTACTGGTTTCGATTTACGAGGGTCAAAAGAAGCTAAGGAGACACCCAAGACCTAGTCGTGATACGCGCTGGGCGCACTCTTCCCCATTCCCCCTCGGTTCGAATCCTAATCGCCATCCATACCGAGTGCTGCCGTTAGTACCGTTCGAGACGTTTTTCAGGCATCCTAGAGTGTGGGCGGTTGCTGAGGCACCCGGGTCATCCCGGTACATGTCGACTTGCCTGATCGCATCCGGGGCAGGGAATATGCGGTGTTAGGTTGTAGCGACAGATAGACGGTTCGTGGTACTCGACTCTCTCAGATCGATTGTGTCCGGAATTCTCCCATTCCTTCGCTCGTCACGATTCAGCTGGTACGTCCTTATGCACACTATTCACAACCGTATGCCCGTCATCCTGCCGCGGGCTGACTATGCGCGATGGCTGGCACCTGTTGACGCATCCTGGCTCCCAATAGACCTCTTGCGCCCTTCCAATAAGGAGATGGCTGCATGGAGGTAGGGATGGCAGTCGGAAGCATACGGAACGTGGGGCCGGAGTTGTGCGAGCCTTGGAGTGAAAATACATCTGACCTGTTCAGTGTTGGAGGGGTTCTTGGTTAGTCGAGGGAAGTCTGCCAAAGCCGCAACAGAAAAAGCCAAGTTTGCCGGGTTGATGACGTTCTTGGCAATCTTGGGTGGAGTGACGGGTGTGGTCTCGATAGGACTAACCCTGTGGTTCGCCTACACGGGAGGCAACCTGCGGTCACCAAGTCTTGAGTTTGGCTTTGGAGCACAAAAAGCTTTATTCGGAGGCGATCTTCGTAAAACGGGTCTATCAAAGAACGGTCCTGTCCAATATCTCGTAATCGGCTCAACACAAGCCGAGAACAACCAACGTTCTCTTTTCTTGGTCCCGTTCTATCTCAAGAACTCCGGCTCTCGATCTCTTCACGATGTTATGGTCCGAATGACTTATCCAGGGCGGGTCTTCCCACCATTCAGCAAAATTAGCATTGACCAGAATCACGTTTTCATGCCCAACCCTGAATATGCAAAGTTTAGGACAAGAACGGTGGTGGGAGATAGCGAAGTAGTGGAATACACCTTTCCGGTTTTGCGTCCCGGCGAAGGTTATGTTTCTCGGGGATTCCGTATTGCTGGGCGGGCCGTCCTCGATTGCTACTCTTCCTTCAACTAAGGGCGTCGACATAAGGCATTTGGCTTTTCCAGCAAGGCTTCGGGAACAGGTTGATCTGTTGGACGTCGTTAAGGTTCAGACTTTTGTGGCTGCATCTGAAGCGGCTCCCTATACGACGGACCTAACAATCGTTTGGGCGAAAGACGATGTAGGGCAGGACAATATGCCTGTCTTAGGTGACCGTGTTGCAAGCGCCGCTTGGGGAGTCTACAGACCAAAACCTGGTCTCCACTTTAGGTGGTTCTGGAAGCGCGACGAGTTCGTAACTGGCTTCTTCGAGTTGGAATACGCGCCATTGAAGAAGGGGTCGATGAGAACGGAAACACGGTATATGTTCAGCAAGTCGATGACTCCACGTTGCAGTCGTTTTCAACTGCGATGCCCTCGTGGGATTTCTGGGGTCTAAACGCTGACAACGAACCCCGGCTTTCTAGGTAGCGACAATTCCTGCTCTTCTGTCACTAGCGCACATGAGACAAGAGCCAGAACTCAATAGCTACCGAATGCAGGAAAGCCATTTTGCTGATTAGCGGTAAGTCCTCCGCTTGGAAGCGGTCTCGATTGCCAAATCCAGCGGTCAGCGGCGGCATGGCGACTCCGGTCGGAGCAACAGGCGGTAAGGTGCGGTTTGCCCGTGATCCGACAGCAACCCGAAATTTGGAGTTCTTCAACGAAGATCAATGAGTTCTATAAAAAGGGATGTCAAGAAAAAGTTTCTCCCTCGACCGGACGCCGAGAAGATTTTTGTCTCGAGATCCAGCCCACTGCCTGTGAACGTGCCCCTCGATTCGCTCGAGAGGTTTGTCTTGGCTTGTTTGCCATTCCGTGGCTTGCATCTTCCGGTGGTGACGACGCCAATCGAGTCTTAGACTTGGGCAAGCGGACCTGGTATTTGAATGTCAACCATGGTTCTATTTGAGGCTCGTGGCCTATCGCTATTTCTGGTTATCCGAGGAGGCATAGCGTGCATTAGTGACTCGGTGCCGAAGCACACAAGGCCGAACTCATTGACTGATACTCACCTCGAACCGAGCGTCTCGAGAACCCGACCGACCACCACCTAAGAGAATGGCCGGAGATGGAAAGGCCTCCTTATCAGAGACGCTCAAGCTTCTTGCCGATGCAATTGTGTGGCGTCGAAATCCACTCCTTTCTTCCAAATCGTTAGAGTGATGCTGGCAATCTTGCGTGCCAGGGTGAGACGCGCCATCGTCGGTCGCATTCCTTTTTCAAGAAGAGCAACATAGAAATCGTACAGGGGGCCAGGGTGAGTGCTAGCGGAGATCGCAGCCCCTTTGAAGAGATTCTTCACATCGGGATTATGGTTGTTACTCAGGCCACGCACGGTCATGCGCTCCCGGTTTCGTTGCAGTTTCCCTCGGACGTAGCGATACTCGCCGCTGTCGTGGGTCTCCAGCGCGAAACCACTGTAAGCCCACAGCTGGCGCTTGCTACGGAAACGGTGGGGCGTCTGCAGCTGCGCAACCAGCAAGGCTGCACGAATCGGACCGATCGAAGGAATCTGGCGAAGCAATTTCACGGCATGATGCTTGCGGCTCTCGGTCAGCAAGTCGCGTCGCGCTTGCTGACGCACTGGTTGCAGCAGATCCAGTTGCTGATAGAGCCGTTCGGCCCGGAGACGAACTCCGGGTTCCGGGATCTTGTCTAACCATTCTGTGCGATGCCGCGGTGCATAGACGCTGGTACCGCTACAGGGAATGGCCCAGCTTCGGTAGAGGGCTTTGATCCGATTCATGACTCGTGTGAGATCCTTCGTAATGGTTAGGTAGCTGCGACCTAATTCTTTTATGGTGCGCATCCCGTGCTCGCCATGGTAAACCGACGTGAGCTGGTTGCCACGCAGCAGCTCCGCCAGCTTTCGCGCATCGATTCGGTCACTCTTGCTGCCGTCTTTCAACAGGGCGTTCTTGCGCGGATCGCAGACCACGAGATGGGTGACGTGAGGTTTCAGCAGGTCATGTAACCAGGCCGCAGAGACTCCTTCTTCGAAGGTCACCGATAAACTTCCGTGTAGCCCTTGGAGGAACTCAAGGATCGTGGCCGCTTTCGTCTCCAGAATACTTTCCATGATCAACTTCCCCGGGAATCTGTGACTGCAGCCGAGATCGTTGCTTGGTGGACGTCCATGCCGATATATTTCTCTTGGCTCATAACGCCGCTCCTTTCGGTAGGTGGTGATACGAATAACCACAACCTACAGCAAAGTGGGCGCCTTTTATATTGCGTACATTGGCGATTTCGAATCATTCCAGAAACCAGCGCCGAATTTCGGGCCGACGTCCTCTTTGGACCTCGGCCAAGAGGTTTTAGAGTTTCTGGACATCGGCTTCCAAAATCCCGTCTTATCCCTCGTTGAGAATTCAATACATTAAGATGGGTGCGTGAAAAGATGGGCTGCTGCTCATGTCTGGTTTCCGCTGGCGCTGATTGCGATCAAGCTCCGGGACAAATTGCGCCGGACGGCGACCCAATTGCTGTCGAGCTTGCGACGGTGCGCGAGGCTGCCTCCAGAATCGATGCTATGCCGACATTGACTCAACTTACCGACCAGACCGGGCCAAGGTTGACCGCGAGCCGTTGCGCACATGAGGCCGAGGAGATTGTGCTGGCACGGATGCGCACCATCGGCCTGGAGAATGTCCATGCAGAGCCATGGACGTTGCCGCGCGGTTGGGAGCGCGGTTCCGCTGAAGCTGAATTGATAGCCCCATACCGGCTCCCGATCCCCGTAGCCGCTTACGGCTGGACCGGTTCGACGCCTGCGCATCACGGGGCGGTTCCAGTTGTGCTGCTGAATGCAAACGAGGTTGAAGCCCACCTCCAAGATCTGGTCCGAAGCCAGGGTCCCAGTTGGAAGGGCAAGGTGCTGTTGCTTTCTTCGAAGGCAGACAAACCGGTGCACGCCTATGCAGAGCTACTTCCCCTGTTGCGGGCTGCTACCGCCGCGCATGCGGTCGCCGTGTTTCGGCACGACACCCGACCGGGGAACGGCCTCGTACACTCGGAACCAGTTGCGGTCGAGCTTCCCGATCCCGATCCAAACCTCATTCCTGCGCTCGATCTTCCGGTTGAGCATCAACTGCTGCTCGAGCGTTTACTCCGAGCCAATCAACCTGTGCGCGTATCGGTCAATGTGCTCAATCACTTTACGCCGGGGCCCGTAATTTCGCGAAATATCGTGGGGGAGATACCCGGCACAGTCCATCCCGATCAGGTCATTTTGATTGGAGCGCACCTGGACTCCTGGGATCTCGGCACGGGTGCTACCGACGACGGCTTTGGAGTTGTTGCTGTGCTTGGCGCCGCGGAGGCCATCCTTCAGTCGGGGCTTCATCCTAATCGCACACTGCGCTTCGTTCTCTTCACCGGCGAGGAGCAAGGTCTGCTGGGCTCACGGGCCTACGTGCGTGAACATCAACGTGAACTCCACGATATCGGTGCGGCACTCGCGCTGGATTGGGGAGCTGGACCGATTACGATGCTACCCACCGCAGGTCACGCGGAGCTGATTCCCATGCTCACGCGCCTGAATGCGCTCGCACCCGAGCTACACCTGGACACTCCGAAGAACGGTTGGTTGTTCATGACGGATGCCTTTGCCTTTACTCTTGCGGGAATTCCCGGCATTGCTCCGCTCGTTGATGATCCGCGTTACTCCGAACAGGGGCATTCGGCAGAGGATACTTTGGATAAAGTGAGTCTGGCCGACCTCCGTCAGTCCACGGCCGTACTGGCCGTCAGCGGTTTTTATCTCGCGGAAGTGCCGGACTTGCCCAGCATTCATTTTTCGCCGGAGCAGACTGCCGCATCCCTCATTGCCGGGAAGCAAAGGTCGATTCTGGAAGCATTAGGTCTCTGGCCTTTCTAGGCGGATTTCCTGTTTTGGCGCCCACAGGGTAATGCATTGATCGACAAGCGCAAAAGACTCATGCCCGGGTTACTCCCGGGTGGTCGGCAACTCGTCAAATAACCCGCCGCCCCGACCGTTCGGACCGGAAGGCAACCGTAAGGTACGGTTTGCCCGTCATCCAGGAGCAACGGCCTGAGGTCAATCGCTGAATCAGACAGCATGAACGCCACAGCCCTCCAAGCTACCCGAGGAGTGAGTCGCCAACAGCCTGGTGTAAAAATGCTCGAAATGGTTCCCGGACATCGTTTTGGAGTTGTTGCTAGCATCTGGTTATGTCCATCTCAGGGGATGCTCAAGTGCGTGTTGCCTGTCGGAATATCGCGCTCAAGCGAGGCAGGAGCAATCCCATCCTTGCCTGTTCTGGACTGTGTCCAGCTGAGATGAAACATGGGGCCTGCATTACGTAAATCCAAAGTGAAGTGTCCGTTCTCTGAATGCCAGCTAAAATCAACAACGCTGTTGCCGACGCGGACATGTTCGACATGCAATAAATGCCAAGAGGTAGGGACCTGCGGCTCGAAGTGCAGCACGTTCTTCCGTCCTTCGGATTCCAGCCCCAGCATGCCGTGAATCGCTGCGGAAAGAAATGCTGATGAGGACCAGGTCTGTTCCGGCACAGATTCGCGCTGCGGCGTAAAAAACTGCCGGACATCACTTCATGCATGTGACCAAGTGAATCGACTGACTCCCAAGGCACGAGACTCTGCCACAAAGTGTTTGCAGTGTCTGGCCGATGAGCCCGCCACATCATCTCGGCCGCCCCAGCCGTACTGAAGGGCCCACACACTCCCTTTCGCATATCCGGTCGGATCGTAATCCGGAGCCGTGGTTGGCTTACTGCGTAATCCCCACGGAGTCAAATAAGGTGGGGTCGCAAGCAGGTCCAGAGTTGCTGATGTCTGTTCCGGTGTCGAAGCGCCGGAAGCAATAGCCGCCAGATCCGCTGCGGACGTCCTCTCCGTCGCCGTCCCGGAGCGGGTAAAGCCGCTAACCCAGCGCCGCGCAGTGGAATCCCAGTATCGCGATCGGATGCTCTCCCGGGCGCGGAGACTCGCAGACTCCGCCTGCCGACTCAGTGCCTCATCGTGCATTGACGCAGCAAGTTCAGACATGGCATGGGCTGCACTCACCCAGGATGCGGAGAGTGTCAGTTCGTCTGTGAGGCGATCCTGCTCGTTACCGCTCATCTTGCCCGCCGGTACACGCGGCAGGCCGTCGCTTTTATCCAGCGTGGAGAGACAGTATTGATACGCTTTCAAGGTTGCGGGCCAATGCCGGGAGAGGAAAGCTTGATCCCCGCTGATCCGGTCGTATTCGGCAAGCTCCGTCAGAAAATCGAAGGTTATGTCGACGTGAACATACATGTAAGGATAGTCCTTCGCCCAGTTTATAAAGCCTGCACTTTGAGAGATCTCGTGCCACATCATGCCGTCTTCCGGCTTTTGATACCGGTAGAGAAAGTCGAGTTCGTCAGCGGCCCGCTTGTAGTTACCCTCATGCAACAGCGCCTCCGCTGCCAACAGACCATCTCCAGCGAAGGGCCAGGCGTACTGTGGACGGCGCGAACTGTGCGAAGGCCCATAGCCGGCGACCACAGCGCAGCCGAGACGCGCATTGCACGTCCAGGCCTGCTCCAGGGCTATCTGCGCCCACTGGATCGCACGATTCGCCTCCGCATCAGGCGTAGTGACCTTTACGATCTCCGACGAGCTAAAGCGCTTCCCGTCGTCAATCGCAGAATCCTCGGACACACGCAGCAAAGAAGCTGCTGTCGCATGCACCTCATCCTCCTTTTCACTTTGTCCCGCAAACACCAGCGTCGCGCATTGGCCGCCAGCACAAGGTTTCGGTTCGAGTGTGAGAGTGGTGGAACGATTGAAATCGCTACCGCGGCGATCATTGTTTATTTCACTGTGCTCTGTTGCCTCGGGTGACGAAATGAGTGCTCGGAACTGCTGCGTGGGTTCGCTCAAAAGGAAGCCTCGCGCATCCTGATCCCACGAGGTTTCCTGCCCGCCGATGCCAGCTGGCCACATCAAATTGAGCGACGGCTGAAAGTGAACTTGAATATGAAGATCACTGCGGCCTTCCACGGTAAAACGGACGAGAACACCTGGGTCCTTCGCGTGTGTCGTAATTCGTTCACGCACGCGGAAGGCCGGTGCAGTGTAGATACGAGTCACGCCGAGGGGATCGACCTCGACCGACGTGAGTATACTGATCGCAGAAATAGAGGGAGCTTTTGGCAGCACGAAGCTCAGGTGATATCCGGATACGAGCTGTAAGGGGAAACTCCAGAATTCCAGACCATCTTCAGAGTACCCGCCAGCGAAGCCTCGAATCCCGTGCGCCGAGATATACCTGTTGGGCTGCGTCAGAGTAGTCGACCACACTGGAAGGTCGGACGCAGCCTCCGGCTTGGTCGCCGATGCTGCCGAATGACTCTCTTGTGCAGAATTGAAGCTGCTGAGCAGGAGGAGGGTTATGAGTAAGCGAAGCATGGAGTCTCCTAATATCGTTGGGGCGAGTCCTGTGACTCGTGAGCGGCGTGTACCAAATTATCCCCGGTTCATTGCATGTACAAGCATGCTTGAATAAGGCGGAATCATGAGTGAACAGGTCCATCCCTACTGCCCTTGCCCCTATTACGCGGCGAATGCCCTGCCCAGAAACATATCCAGGCTAGGCGAAGACGCCTTCTCCCGCACGGGATTAGCCCGATTACCTTGGTTTCCTGCTCATGACGGTGAATCGAAACCCTGGCGTGCGGCCTCGAGGCGGCTGAGATTTATGCTGCTGGACCCCAGCACAGTCACACGACTGGTAGAGAAGCTCCGGAGCAAGGGTGGTCACCCATAAGACTCAGGGACGTACCTCTCCGGATGCGAGAATTGGCTTTTCCTGTTCGATTGACTGCACGCTTTGGTCGGTACAGGTAAACGCCCGAGTATCCACAAGGCACAGTTATTCCCGAGTCGTCGGCAACCCTTCCGTTAGGCGCCCGATCAACCAATGTGGACAAGTGCGGGTTGCCCGTCACTCGGAAGAAGCTAGCTATTTTTACACGAGCCTGTTTCGGACGATGCTTAAAGCCTTTGCTGTTCTTTAGTGTGATTAATTCTCAGCTGGTGACGAAAGGACTGTTTCCGCAAGATTCAGCCGATGATTTTCCACTTTGTCATACTGCTGCTGGGCGCGGCTGACGAGCTCTTCGAAGTCAAACTGACGTAGTCGAGAATCGAGCCCGGAGGCCGCATGGAGCGCTTTCCACAGAATTAGTTTCCCATGTATACCGAGAGCAAGAAGTTCCAGCGACTCGAACATCTCGAAATTTGTCGAGCCAGTGTGGCCCAGTTTTACCCGCGCGAATTTCTCGACAAGCCATCCGCCTGCCTGCTTGATCACGCTGGGACTGGCGCCAATCTTCTCTGCGATAGAACGGAGCATGGCGTCGTCAGCTTGAATCTCCGGCAGCAGTGCGCTGGCGAGGTCCCGGAACGTTGGGTCGTCATGCTGATCGCGCATACCTTCGAGGAGCTGAATTGCGACCTGCGCACCGCCCAGGTGGTCGTGTAGGTAAGTGACAAGGGGTTCTGACATGATAGATACCTCGCGTTGCATCAGGACTATCTACAGATCGATGAACTGAAATGCGGCGTTGGGCGTCGGGAGGAATATTAGCGATCGATGATACCAGTGGCAAAGATTGGGATGTGCGGAACAAATCTACACAATTCAACGGACCACAACAAACGATGGGATCAGACTGGATCCAGTCGCCATTTCAACTCACGGCAGGTTGGCGATAGCCGCGTCTTCAGCACTGTAATCAAACCGTTGAGGATTGACGGTGCTTGGCGGGTTTCGCTGCTCCCATGCAATCGTTCGTCGTATCGCTTCGTCGATTTCAACCAGTTCCTCGTAGCCCAGCTCCGTTCGGATGCGCTCGGAATTGACGACCACATGCTGAGCCGCATTGCCGGGTTGCAATAGGTGCTTTGGCGTCTGGCCTCTCGGCAGTACGAGGAACTTCCCAGTCCAGTTCATCTGCTTTGCTATCCTCGTCTGCCACGCGAGTTCTGGCAAGCTTGGCTCTTCACAAATGTTGTAAATACGTCCCGCCACCCGGTCCGATGTTGCAACGAGTGCAATCGCATGCGCAACGTTCTCCACATATCCTCGCGGCCCCCGCCATCCTGCGAGATCCTCGGAATGAAGTATGGAGGATCTCCCATCTGTGATGCGTTTCAGCAGTGGGAAGAATCTATGGAGGGGATCGCCTGGGCCGTACACCATCGGCAGCCTTAAGATGGTCCACGGCACCGCGGGATCGCCCCGTATGGCATCTTCGACCGCGATCTTGTCGTAGTGGTCGTCGAGCCACGTGAAGGTGTTCTGCAGCATCTTCACCGTCTCCGGTGGGTAGAGTCTTCGAGTGGTACGGAGCGGGGAGTCCTCCGTGAGCGGCAACGGATCCAATGGGCCCGCTTCGACCTCGAGCATCACACCCCACGCCCGGTAAACGTCCATGCTGCTGATCGCGACCACCCGCCGCGCAATTTCACGCGCGGTCTCCACTAGTTGCCGAGCCTGGTCGCCCGAGCTCAAAATCAGATCGACGATGACGTCAGGAGAAAATCGGCGCAGCTGACCTTCGTAATCTGAAAGCCGATTCCTGTCCCCCTGGATTTGTACAATTCCAGAGTCGGCAAGACCAACATCGGAGCGGCGGTGAAAAACCGCGACCTCATGTCCGGAACTGAGCAATTCACTCACCAATGGTGAGCCGATGAAACCGTTCCCGCCGATCACAAGGATTCTCATACAAGATTGGATGAACAATTCCGCTGAAACTGCACTGAACTTCACTTACGATGTGCGGACGACGGGCACTTGAAACATTTCAAATGCACACAGACAGTTTATGTCCGATATCGACTACTTCGCGAGTAGTCTGTTCCTGCCAACCATCCGGGTAGCCCGTAATCCGCCCAGAACCCAGAAAATCTGGAAAGTCTTGTGTCCGCACTGTTCGGTGAGTGAGTTGACGATTTGTCACTCCCAAGGCTCGGACGCACTGCTAATCTCCGGATGGCCAACGAACGGGAGACACATTTTGCAGTGGGGTCGATATGATACGGCTATTCTGACTAGCACTGATAACGTCATTCTACGGAGTATTAGACCGCTTTCGATAAGTTGGACACATCGGAGCAATCCCTCGTCGCAGATCCAATCCATACTTATCTGCGAGGTTCTCCTGGTATTCCCCGCATATTGCGTGGCCCATCTCATGGGTGACCGCATAGTCGAGGATACTTCCCGGTGGCAGTCCAAATCTGCGAGCTACCATTGCCTGTCGAGAATTCGCGGTTTCAAAGAGTTCATCTTTCAACACTGTGACGCGAGCGATGAGCTCGCTGAATGCGGGCGATTCCGTGTCCCCGCCCAACTCCTTTATCGTCTGCCTCCAGCGTGCTGAACCTGCGAGCACGAATGTCCACTGGCCCATTCTTTCAGTTGGATATCTTTCGAGAACCTTTGCCAGCAACGCGGCGTTCCTAAGACATTGTGATGGGTCGTAGTCAGTTGTGCAGGAGAAAGCGATAGCGTGCGAGAGAGAGGCGGGACGGTTTGGGAGTTCTATCGGCAGAATCTTAAGTGAGGTCGTTTGCGCATTGAGTGAAGACACACAAAGAAAGATGACAACGGCGAAGATTTTCATGGCGGATACCTCATCGGTTCCGCCTACGTTGCTCCCTTCGACCTGCTACCTCAATGCAAGGCAGATCGCAATGTGTGTCTCAAGAAGATCACCCCCTAAACTTTGTTTTATTACTGAGATAGCGGGGACAGTGAGGCATCGAGCCGCGCTCACAGTGTCCTACGATGATGATCTGTGAACAGATCTGCGACTTACTGTAGCTCCGGCTCGCACGGCTGACGGGCTGCGCCTTTTTCGGTGGCGATACACACTCGCCTTTATCGGGGTCCTACTCGCTGCTGGCGCTGATTGCCAAGCCTTTTGGAATAGATCTTGTTCTTCTTGTTCAGAGGCGTGAACACCTGCGGATAAGAAGCTGCGCTCTCGGCGCTTCCCAACAACAGAAAGCCGGATGGGTTCAAGGCATAGTGCAAGGTCGAGATGATCTTTTCCTGCAGCTCCGGTTGAACATAAATGAGGAAATTCCGCCACGAGATCAGATCCAGGCTCGAAAAGGGGGATCTTTGGCGACATCCTGACGCGCATAGACACATAGATCGCGGACCGCCTTGTTGACCGGATATCTGCCCCCACTTTCGTGAAAAACTTTGCAACGCGCTCCGCTGAGACATTCTTCATTGCGCTGTCGGAGTCACGATGACTTGATTGCTCGATCGTTTATGCTGCAGTGTGAACATTGCGGACATTTTACGAGCCGACCTGTGGAAGCCACAGTCGGATTCCTTGATAGTAGGCCGCAAATATGCCCAGGAGGCGGTCCGATGAGCGTGTCAGCGGGCGCAAAGTAAGAACGCTGGGTGCCATCGTTTCTGCTGTGCATCGCCAGCCGCCCAGCCGCCTGATTCAGCTTTGTCATCCGGAATGCCTTGGGCGTAAACTCGTCTGGAACCGATAGGTGGCCCCTTGCGTGATGTGGCTCAATCCGCGGAGATCCTTCGCTTCGGCCCCTTCGAGGTGGACTTAAGAAGTCAGGAACTGCGAAGGAAGGGCATGCGCATTCGTCTGCCTGCGCAATCCTTTCAGGTTTTGGCAACTCTGCTGAACCGACCGGGAGACTTGGTCACTCGTGAAGACCTGCAGCGGAAGCTCTGGCCAGCCGAAACTTTCGGCGATCTCGACCATGGGCTGAATGCTGCTGTGAACCGTGTCCGCGAGGCGCTCGACGACTCCGCCGAACAGCCCCGATTCATCGAGACCTTACCTCGACGCGGCTACCGTTTCATCTCGCCTGTCGAACGAGATGGCGATGGAGGCGCAAAGACAGCTCTGGAAGCGACCGCGAACGCCGAAGTCGCGCAGGTTGCATCCGGCCAAGTCCACCCTGATGGGACAGAACCCGCGCCTTCCACCTCCGCGGCCAGCACCAGCACCGCTCACCCAGTTAGGGAGTGGTGGAAAAAGCGGCGCTTTGCGGTCGTGTTGGCGCCTTTGCTCCTGCTCCTCAGCGCGGGTGCGTTTTTGTTTCAGCACCTGAAGCAGAATAGACGTTCCGCTCAGTTCGTCCACCCCGAAATCGCCGGGCTCAAGTCCGGACGCAATCAGACACAGCAACGCGGGAATATTCCTAGTGAAGCACCGGAAGATATCAGCGTCATGCCATTGACGGTGCTGCCAGGAAGCGAGTTCTCACCCGCATTCTCCCCGGATGGTAGTCAGATCGCATTCGCGTGGGATGGTGGCAGGAGTGACGGGGCGGGCCGCTTCGACCTGTATGCGAAAGTGATTGGGGCCGAGAGGGTGGAGCAACTCACACATCATCCGGCAGTATGGATCGTGCCTGCCTGGTCGCCCGACGGCCGCAACATCGCCTTTGCTCGGCAAGATGCCGGGGAATCTGGCATCTTCATGGTTTCCGCCCGGGGTGGGCCCGAACGCAAGCTGGCCGATGCCACCTTCTGCAAAAACAGCCCTACCATTTCTCTCAACTGGTCGCCGGACGGTCGCCAGCTACTGTATGCCGGCATAGACGGCATGCACCTCCTGACACCGGAGAACGACGAGACGCGCTCTGTCACCAAGCCGCCCCAGTGCAGTGCAGCGCTTTCTCCCACCTTTTCTCCTGATGGGCAATGGATCGCCTTCAGCTGCTTCTTCGATGTGAGCTATGACATTCACGTTCTTCCTGCAAACGGCGGCACCAGCAAGGTCTTGACCAGGGTGAAGGACGCTCCGTTTCCGCTTGCCTGGTCAGCGGACAGCAAGCGTATTGTTTACTCTGAAAAGTGGAACCTCTTCGAAATCAGCAGCAACGGGGGCAAGCCTCAACAGCTGACGTTCGCGCATGACGCATTTCAACCCGCCATTTCCACGCATGGAGAGCGTCTGGCCTATTCGCAGGGAAAGGTAAATATCAATCTGTGGCGAGCCGATCTGCGCCGTCGGGGCCGAACATCCACAGCGCTGCTGTTCCCGACCTCCCGGGATAATCTACAGCCCGACATATCCCCTGACGGTAAGCGGATCGTCTTCACATCGGAACGTTCCGGGGCGTCTGAGATTTGGGTATCAAATCTGGATGGCAGTGACGCCGTGAAGTTGAGCAACTTCCATTCCCATACTGGCACTCCGCGGTGGTCGCCTGACGGCCAACAAATCGTCTTTGATTCACGCGTATCCGGGGAAGCGGGCCTGTACCTTGTTGATCCAAACATGGCACTACCAAAGCGCATTGCTACGAACGGGCTCGTCGCCAGCGTGCCAAGCTGGTCCATGGATGGAAAATGGATCTATTTCCGGTCCGGTACAAAGGAGGACGAAGGAGGCCTTTACCGGGTCTCTCTACAGGGTGGGAACCCTCAACTGGTGAGTCAGACGCGCGGCTTTAACGTTCAGCAATCGAAGACCGGCAGCACTCTCTACTTCATTGCAGGACAACAGGACGCAGCGATCCACGTCATAAATATCACTACTGGCGAAGAACGACCGCTGGAAGGTATGCCGAGAGTCGGCGTGCCGACGGAGTGGGTCGTGAGTTCCAAGGGCATCTTCTTTGTCGATCGGTCGTCTGCCCAGCCGAGCATTGACTTCTTCGAGTTTGCGTCCGCGCGGGTCACCAAGCGGATACCCCTCCCCGGGAACCGGCTTACTGGGGTGGTCTTGCCCTCGCTCCCGACGAAACCTGGCTGGCATACGCTCAGATTGATCAAAGTGCCAGCGACCTGATGTTGGCAGAGGGTTTCCACTAAACCTGCCGACCTTAACTCTCGCGACCTTTGCGCGTTGTCAGACACAGGACGGCCGTACGGAGGCAGACGCCAAGTGTGCGGCCTTATGGGGTCTCTAAATCGGGAATCTACTTTATGTCCCACTAGAAGGGTAAGACCGACAATAGAGCTGTACGACACCAGAACCCAAAAGATTCTCCCTAATTTTTCTCGCTGGGGAGTGCTACTGCACGTGGCTGTCGAGCGTCCGTTCCTTCGCCTGCGTGACCGCGTCACGCGGCACAGCTTTACATCTGCGCTCGAGAACGAGATGCGCAGGGAGCCCGCACGGTAACCGCTCATATGACTTCGCCGCCTCAGAGCGATCGATAACGTTACCGAGAATGCGCTTGTGGTCACCCAATCAAATCCTAATTTCCGGATGGTCGGCAACCCTTCCGTTACGCGCCCGAACGGCCAACGACGGGTAAGGTGCGGGTTGCCCGTTATCCGCCCAGAACCCAGAAATCCGGAAAGTCTTGTGTCCACACTGTTCGGTGGGTGTTTCTTGGAAAACACCCAAGCAGGTTGCTAATCTGGGTCCGGGTTAGCTAATCCCCACCGGTAGAGCCTAGGCGAGGAGGATCTCTAACATGTCACGGAAAGTAGATCTCTACGATAGTGCGTATGGAAATTATGAGTCGGCTACCTACCGCCAGGTGCGCATCGAGACCTACGGCGAGGATTTTGGGCAAACAAGCTGGGTTACAACGGAAGAATCTAATGCAATCCCCCAACTGCTGGGTCTGAGATCCGATTCGTTTGTGCTGGAACTGGGGTGCGGTTCGGGGGATACGCGTTGCACCTTGCAGAAAAAGTGGGCTGCCGGCTCATAGGGCTGGATATTAATGAACCGGGAGTTCGCAATGCGAACCAGCTTGCGCTGGCAAGAGGTCTCGCTTCCCAGGTACGTTTTGAACAGTGTGACGCCTCGAAGAATCTACCTTTCGACGACAACACCTTTGATGCTGTGTTCTCGAATGACGTTCTGTGCCATCTTTCAGGACGCCCCGAGGTGTTGGTTGAGATGTTTCGCGTACTAAATCCCGGCGGACGGATGCTATTCAGTGACGCTCTGGTAATTGGCGGAATGGTTTCCCACGAAGAGATCGCTACGCGTAGCTCGATCGGCTTTTACGTGTACAGCCCGCCCGGAGAGAATGAACGGCTCATGGAGCGAGCGGAGTTTCGCCACATCCGCGCAAAAGACACAACCGAGAGCGCGGCTCGCATCGCGAAGCAGTGGTATCACGCACGGGAGAAAAGGAAAGAGGAACTGGTCGCAGCCGAAGGCAATACTAACTTCGAGGGACTGCAACGGTTCCTCTCCTGTGTATATATCTTGACGAGCGAAAAGCGTCTGCTGAGGTATCTGTACGTTGCGAGTAAGGAGCCACGACACGATCCCACTCCGTGATTGCATGAAATGTGTCGCAGATACTGAATGCCGCGCTATGTGTCAGTGTGGGCGTATAGTCCCTACCGTGACAACTGGAAACCGCGGCAGTTGGCAGCCGGCCCCAAAATATTGAATGGATAACTTCAGGTTTGCCCGTTACTCGGGATCGACCGAGGGATACTAGAACCGACCCGCGCGCGGAACTCGACAATGCCCGCTCGCTGATAGAGTTGTACAAACCTGAAATGTTCCCTGTCTTCCCGCGATTCTCCCGTGATCGCGGACAATCGTGCCTCAGTTTGAAGGGAGTTGCAATGAAGCTTTCCTGGGTATGCTCGCTCATTGTTGTGCTCGGCGCCTGCTGCTGCAGCGCGTCGGCTACGGAGGCGAGCCTGATCTTCGTCAACGCCAAGCTATGGACCGAAAATCCGGCGCAGCCCACCGCCCAGGCAGTGGCGCTCGATGGTTCCAGGATCCTCGCGGTCGGCAATAACGAAGCGATTAGAAAACTCGCCGGCCCCGACACCCGCATCATCGATCTCGGCGGCCGCCTTCTCCTGCCCGGCTTCAACGACTCCCACGTGCATTTCCTCATCGGCGGCGGTTCGCTGATCACCGTGCATCTTGGCGCAGCCAACAGCCAGGCCGAGTTCAAGGATCGCATCGCTCAATTCGCCAGAACCCTGCCCAAAGGTGCGTGGCTTCGCAATGGCCTTTGGGATCATCAACGCTGGAATCCGCCCGTTCTGCCCGACCACCAGTTGATTGACGATGTCTCCGGCGATCATCCTGCATTCTTGTGGCGGCTCGACGGACACATGGCCCTCGTGAATGCACAGGCCATGAAGCTCGCCGGCATCGACCGAAACACGAAGGACGTGCCGGGCGGAGAAATCGAGCGCGACAAGGACGGCAACCCGACCGGCATTCTCAAAGACGCTGCCATCGCTCTCGTCCAGCGCATCATGCCTCCGCTGTCTCCCGAAGAGGAGGCCCAGGCCATGGAAGAAGCCATGCGCGAAGCGGCAGCTCACGGCGTAACCAGCGTGCAGAACATGGCCGACAGCTCTGAAGACCGCGGCCAGCCGGACAATTTTCGCGAGTTTCAGAAGATCGAGCGCGCTGGCAAGTTGACTGTCCGCATCTACGAGGCTTTTCCCGTCCGCGATTGGAAGACTCTGGCCGACGCCGGCATCGTCGCGCCTTTTGGCAGTCCTTATCTCCGCATTGGCAACCTGAAAGCCTTCGCCGATGGCGCCCTTGGTTCTGAAACTGCCTGGATGGATGAGCCGTTCACGAACAATCCGGCGAAGAGCGGCCTCGCCAGCCCCGATCTTCTCGACGTCGAGCATTTCTACGAATCGATGCGCCAGGCCGACAAGGCCGGACTCCAGCTTACGATCCACGCCATCGGCGATCGCGCCAACCGCACCATACTCGATCTCTACGGCCGCCTGGAAAAAGACAATGGCCCTGCCGATCGCCGCCCCCGCATCGAGCACGCGCAGCACCTTCATCCGGAGGACTACGCGCGCTTCGCAAAGCTTGGCGTGATCGTTTCCATGCAGCCCTACCACGCAATCGACGACGGACGGTGGGCTGAAACCATCCTTGGCCCGCAGCGTATCAAGTCGAGCTATGCATGGAAATCCCTGCTGGATGCCGGTGCAACACTCGCCTTCGGTTCCGACTGGCCCGTCGCGCCATTGGATCCCGTGATGGGCATCTATGCCGCCACCACTCGCCGCACCCTCGACGGCAAGAACCCAAACGGCTGGATTCCCGAGCAGCGCATCACCGTTGCGCAGGCAGTGCACGCCTACACAATGGGATCCGCATTTGCCGAACACCAGGAGACGGTCAAAGGATCCATCGAACCGGGCAAGCTGGCAGACCTGGTAGTGCTCTCCGACGACATCTTTACAATCCCGCCAGAGGCGATCGAGAAGACCAGGGTCGACATGACCATCTTCGACGGCAAGGTGATCTACCAGCGCTGAGCGGGCGAGAGGCGTATAGCTAAGCAAACGTTCCCAGCGCTAGCGCGCTTTGCGGATAGATACCCGCCGCTGCGGGGTGGTCACACACTGAATTGAGCGCAACTTCCGGATGGTCGGCAACCCGCACCTTACTCCCCGGGTTCGAACCGGAACATCGTCCTGACCGAACCGCTACCGCGGCAGCGCACAAGATTGCCAACCAAAGGCGTCGATCAGATAGCAGGAAGGGTGGGCGTAATTGGTTGCGCTCGGCCATCCCTGAGCCAGATGGGATTCGAACCACCGGTAAGCCATGACGCTGCCACCCAAGGGGGAACCCCGGACCACAACCTGTTCGGACGGCGAGCCTATAAGGGCTTGTAGTGTTTCGCTGTGACAGTTTTGTGACACTTTTACATCTTTACGGTTGATATAGTGCGATATAAAGCCGTATGATTCGGCATGCGGTGAGAGCCGCGAAACCCAAGATTTTAGCGGGTGAAATCGCTTAACTTGATGATTAATAAGTACTTCGGAGTTTTGGCTAGAGAGATCCCCCATTCTCCGCCATACTTTTTCATAAGTTGTTCATTGTAAACGGTTTATGAACGAAATTTGGATACCACGGGATACCAGATTTCAGTTCAATTCTGACACCAAGAACTTAGCCTGCAAACATCTCATTACAAATGTGAAACTTGGAAATCAGGGGTGAGAATAATACATTCTCCGCCGCGCATGAGTTGACCGAGTGACTGACCGAATCGGTCGATTAGACAGACTCTGTACTTGGCGTCGATTCTTTATGTCTGAGTCGTGGCTCAGGAGACAATCGGCAACAAGGTGCTGAATACAAGTGGTTCCGCCACGACTGCAGCGTTATGCTTTGCGTTCGCTCAAGATTATGGTTTCTGCCAAAAGTTGCAGGTGGTAGTGGTGATGCGGTGACGCTGGGTGGCGAGTTAAAACTCAGGGGAGTAAGGTGCGGTTAGCCGACGATACATCCGCTGCTGATATTTACAGAAAGTGCTCTATCTAAAAATAGATGGAACGCTTTTTGATGAATAGGCAGGATTCGAGGCGCGGATTCAGTTCGCGAGCTTTGCAGCCTGCCGTTTGTAATCTTCAGCTTTTGACGAGTTGCCCTGCTTCGCATAGACGTTTGCCAAGGCGAGATAGAGTTCTGCGCTAGGAGGCTGGAACTGAAGCTGCTGCTCAAGAATGTGAGTTGCCCCTGGAAGTCGCCCGTCTGGGCCCTGGCTTGTGAGATCAGAATCACTGTCTGCTGGCTCACATCGTGCGAGAGGGAGTGTTTGGCGGAAAGGTCTGCTACTTCCTTATATCGATTGCTTTGCGACAACAGGTCCACCAGTTGATCGAGCGCGGGAACATACGTCTGATCGTCGGCGATTGAGCGTTGGAGCCAGGAGATGGCGCTATCGTTCTGCCCTGTCATCGTTGCACAAAGGGCCCGCTTGTAGTCGTCGATGGCCAGTCCGCGGCCGTTCGCCCCGCTGGCGTCATAGGCTGTCCACAGGTCTGTAGACACGGCATCGTTGATGATGTGCAGGTTCAAGGACGCGTATGCCTTTTGTTGTGTCGCCTCGTCGGTGGCCGTGATCACGACACGGTAATTTCCGGCGGAGAGGCCTTCGGTAGAAAGGGTATGCCCGGTGAGCAATGTGCCAGAAGCATCGAAGTTGGCGGCGTCGATTTCCTCATCTTCCTGATGTGGCTCTCCCCGGACTGAACAGATCCAAGGACGTAATGAACCTTGATCTTGTGTCCTTCGAAGGATGACGAAGGGGCTGGCTTACTCCAGAGCTGAAAGAGCAGATGCAGTGGCTCGCCGGTATGAAGTGAGCCCTGCTGTACTCCTCGAGGCCCAAAACGCAATCCAGCAACACTGAAGGGGAACCTTGTTTCCGCGTCGTGGACCGGCGGCTGCGAGGAGAAGACAAGCACGTTACTGATCGTCCAGGCAGTCTGTGCGGGATCCGGTACTTTGACCTGTACTCGTTGACGCACGGCGAAGTGGGTCAGGTCATTGGTTAGAGTGAAGACGAGCTGGTACTGCCCTGGAGCCAACGGTATCCGGGTCTCTGCGCCGAATCGCTTTGTGCGCAGATCAGAGGCCTGGGTTGCGTCCAGAACGCCGGTGAGTTTGTCATTCTGCTGATAGATGGCATCTTTTCCGTCAGAGGTCAGCACGGTGGTCTGGAGCGTGAGCGAATAGCCGAGTCTTTTGTCAGGCAGTGTACCAATGACTGCCTGCTCCGGCCTGTCGTAGGAGAGCAGGGTGTTGGCTGTCATGCGTCCTGTCGCATCGCGAAAGATTGCGGTTTGCGGAGTGGCGGAGTTCGTGCCCAGAAAGACGCTTGTCGTAACTTTCTCACGTGCTCTTCGCTGGTTCAACATCTCCGTTGTTAGGGGATTGTCTGGCAGTCCTTTAATTGTGCTGAGCAGCACGTCGGATTGCAGGCTGGGAGTGTAGTCGTTGAGATCGACGGGCTCGGTCGGGATGAGAGAGAGGGTCGTACGAGCTACTTCATCTCCCAGGGACTTCTTGATGATATCGACATTGTTCTTTTGGTCGTTTTTTCCTTCGAGGCCAGTGACTAGTCTTGAGGGACCGTCTTGGTAGGGCGAGTAGAGAGTGAAGTCCTCGCCGGTGCTTCGCTTATAGAAGACGATGTAGAAGTGCGTCGGAAGAGCGGGCGTCTTGGACTGATAGAACCAGATAATCATTGGCCGGAGATTTCTGGGGGCCATATAATTTGCTCGCTGCTCCGGCGGGCCTAAAACGATGTAGATATGTCCCTGGTCGGTTCGCCATCCGTCCTGGGCTTTGACGTTGCCGAAGTTCTGATTGGCATAGGCGAGTCGGCGGTAGTGCTCTTCCTTATATTCATTGATATCGGAGCCGGGATCGGAGTTGCGGGCATCCCAGAATGCCTGGATGAAGGCGTCTCGTTCTGCGTCGCTCTTCAGTGCAAGAAACTCTTTACGCTCCTCGGTCTGAATGATGTATGGGACGTCTTCTTCGATCCAATGGCGGTAGTGTGGAGAGAGGCTCTTTACCGGATCGACCGCATGAAGCGATGAGGATAAGAAGAGGAAAAGGAGAGGAAGCAACAGAAGAGATTTTTGGAGGCGTGAAGACAAGGAAGGGTACTCCTAAAGAAAAACAGGAGAGGGTGGAATCACCCCTCTCCCGTTAATTTAAGTAAGCGTCGGGTTAGAACTCAAACCGGATTGAGCCGCGTGCATAGAACGGCGTCTGGAATGAGGTCGGACGGTTATAGTCGAGGTTCAGTGGCGGTGCGACACCAACGGCCGAGGCCGTCGTCTGCGTGTACTGTATCCTTCCCGTCGTGAACTGACTGTTCGTCACGTTGAACATATCCATCGCAAGCTTCAACTTGTACTTCTCTGTGAACCGGCCAAGAGGCACAGGATAGTCAGTGTGAAGGTCGAGTTGCAATGTCGACGGTGTGCGCCCGGCAGCGCCGCGACCGCCGATGGGAACCTCGCCCTGATTGAGGTAGATCGGGTGGTCGCCCAGGATGCTCAGCGGAACGCCTGATTGACCGCGCAGACCCGTGCCGAAGGTCAAGCCTCGCGCACGATGCATGAACGGCGTATCGGAGCCAATGTTGTAGCTCAGGAACAAATTGCCAACCGTGCGGCGGTCGGTGCTCAGGTCTCCATTCGCGAACTGGTCACCGAGCAGATTGAGTTTCCCGGCGGTGAAGTCAAACAGGGAGCTGATGCCAGGGTCAGACTGACCGTTGTCGTTGCGGTACGCACCCTCGTAGTTGCCGTAGAGCGTACCCCAGCGGAAGTTGACGACAGCGAGCCAATGGTTGCTGAACCGCTTGTCCACCTCGAACTCAGCGGCCTGGTAGCGGCGAACGGGATTCGCAAAGCCGTCGGGAACACCGTCGGCGGGAGGGCCGTCCATCGTGGCCAGGTTCGAGAAGCAGGCGCCGCCGACCTGCTGGTTCCTGCCGTCGATGAAAGGTCCGCCCACGGCAAAGAAGGTGTCGTTGCCTGCCGTGCAGCCTGCAACCGGCGGTACATACTGGCCTGCTGTCGGGTTGCCGCTCGGGTTCTTAGCAAGGAACTGGGCCTGCGTGTAGGTAATTTCCTGCTCGTTGACTGCGATGTCGGTCCCCGCAGTGGGATTGGCGATGCCGCCGACGAAGTTCGAAGAGATTGTCGATCCTTCAGGCGACTGCGAGCCGATGTCCTCGATGATCCTTGGAAGACGACGGTCGGTCCAGCGCGCCTTGACGACGATCGACGGGGTAAGCTCGTGTTCGACGCCGATCACATACTCGTCCTCATACTCGCCCTTGGTTCCAGGAAGGATGCCTTCGCCGGTCGAAGACGCAAAGCTCGGAGCGCCGAACTTCGAGACGACCCCGGTTGCGCTGGTGGAACGCGGGAGGCCATTCAGGTTATGCGCAGCGTCCGGGATCACAGTAATCAATCCACCGGCACCAATGACAGGGGCAAAAGCGTAGCTTGTGTCATCCTGCTCATTTCCTAGTTGACGGATCGCTGCGTCCAGAGGCATAGCCCAGTAGTTGCGACCATAGTTGAAGAAGAGCTTGCTCTTGTGGTCACCCACGGGATCGATGTTGATACCGATCCGCGGCGACCAGCTGCCCGTGAAGGTGTATTTCAGCAGGTTTCCCGCAATCCGCTCCTGCTCCCAGCGGACCCCGGCGTTGATCGTGATGAAACGGTTCATCTGGTAGACATCTTCTCCATAGGCGGTATGATAGCGGCCAGCCGCATTCACGTTCAGGCCCTGGTAGGTGCCGCGGTTGATGGAAGCGTAAATCTGCTGACCATGCGAATTGACGGGGCATATCGTGCAGGTCCGGTCCGTTTGTGTGAGAGCCGGACTGATGTTGGTTGCCGAGACCCGGAACAGCGCATTGGTCATAGCGCCAATCGCCCGGGCAGGAATATTCGAGAAGAGATTGGACAACGTCTGCCCGGCTGCATTCTGATTCGGGATCGGGAACAACGGCCCAGACCGCGAAGGCAGGTCGAGGAAGTTGGTGTGGTCGTAGGCATAGCCGGCAGAGACAACGTGCTGGCCCAGGAACCCGAACGTCTTGGAGGTATTGACCGCGATGCTATAGGTATTGTTCTTCGATGGCTCGTAAGCACCAAGCCCGGTGATAACAGACCCTGTAGCGCTCGCCAGGGAATTGCCGCTGGCGTCGGTAATGCCATAGTCGTTGGTCGCCGGATATTCATTGAAGTGGTTGTAGTTGTAGGCATACGAGGCGTCGACCGTCCAGGTCGACGTAATCGCACTATTGATGCGGGCAACTGAGTCCCGCGAACCAAACTGCCAGGAACTGGCAGTCGTCTTTGGGAAGAGCGACGAGAGGGCATTCTGACCCACTGCGAGGGGTAGTCCGTTGTGCTTCGATGGATCGCCGAAGCTCGACGCTTCGAAGGTCGTCACGGCGCCAAGCTTGAGGGTCAGTTTGCCCGCCCAACTAAGAGTCGTTGTGCTGTACTGGAGTGCGCCAAGGGCGACGCTTGGAGCCGGCGCACTCGGATTGGCCAGCAGAGTCGTCTGGTTCAAAGAGGGATTGAACGCGCCGAAGAAGAAGAACTTGTCCTTGAAGTGAGGGACATAGCCACCTAACTCAAACGCGGCGTCGTACTGCGGCGTGTTGAGGAACGAGGGCGGAGTCACCTGCTGGTAGCCAAACTGGTAGTACTGGTAACGGCTCGCGTACCAGGACCCTGGCCCAAAATAGGCAGCGAGCGCGCCGTGATAGCTGTCACTGCCGGACTTGGTGACGATCTGCACGATGCCACCTGTCGCCTTGCCATACTCCGGCTCAAAGGCCGTCGTCTTCACGTCAACTTCTTTAATAAAGGCAAGGTTGATTCCGGTTCCGAGCGACCCGTGATAACGGTTGTAGGTGCCGATGCTGCCGAACGCCTGGTCGGTGATCGTCACGCCGTCTACAACATAGAGATTCTCAAGGCCTGATGCGCCACCGATCGAGGGGTTTGCCGCGCCAGGTCCAATCTGATTCGGGCTACCTGCGACCTGGCCTGTAGCAACGCCCGGCGCCGCATAGAAGATGGCGGAGACGTTTCTCGGTACTGGGACGCTGTTGTAGAACTGGTCGGTCAGGTTGGTCGTGACTGCGGTGCTCTGCGTGTCGATAGAAACCGCCGCCGCCGTTACCTCGACTACCTCGGCGACACTGCCGGTCTGCAGCGAAAGATTGAGCGTCGACGAGGAGCCCACCACAACCTCGTTATGCTTTGACTCAACCTTCCTGAAGCCGCTCATTTGGACTGTTACATCATAAAAACCTGGTGTGAGCCCGTTGACGCTGTAGCGACCAAGCGAATCAGTCGTTACAACCCGGGTTCCTTGAGGCCCCGCTAAAGTTACAGTTACGCCGGGCAGATTCGCGCCGGTCGAATCGGTGATTTCCCCGTTCAAACCGCCAGTGATCGAACCTTGCTGTTGTGCCGAGACACTAAACGCTACCAACACCAAGATCATGATTTGGGATAGGTACCAGAAGGTACGTTTCATGTTCTGCCTCCAATGCTTGAACTGATCGCGGGTCGCAGTCTGCATGGCTTGCCTGGGGAGTGTCTCTTTTTCTCGAATCAGCTAGCTGAAATAGAACAAGCAATTTTAGGGCCGCAATGCGACAAACGTCGGGAACCATAGAATGCCCATAATATTCAACGTGCTAGGGCGAGGCGGAAGCGTCGGTTAGACAGCTCAAGACATGCGTATATATAAATTTTTGTAGATCATTACCACATTAACTGCACGAAAGCAAATCCAATCTATCAATTTTTATTCGCCTGCAGATGTTTTGGTAGGTCAGGTCGTGTACTGGGCTGCCGTTCGTGACGATTTGATTCGATCTCCCAGCAAAGCGTTATCCGCCTCCAATTCGCAGCTGCGCGACTTTTCTCAGGGGTCATTGAAGCACAATCCGGGGTGATCGAGAAGCGTTCTTGAGCGGCTGAAGGCGGCCGAGCTCATGAAGTTCTGGTCCCCGGATAGCGCCTTCGAAGCGATTGTCCAGGATTCAAGTGGCCGGGTGGCCCACCCTGTACCTAAACGACAAATCTCGGGTGCCCCATCCTTCGCGTTTTTTGCGAAGGGTGGCATGTAAACTGCCAATTCCGCCACGCCTGCAGGCCTCAAACTCTTCCAGCAAACCAAACGACTCCACTTCGTCACCTTCAGTTGGCGGGTGCCCATGCCAAGTGAGCCCAATATCTCGCATGCCCCCTTCATTCAGTTCCATCGCATGAGTAAGCATTCGCGCCACGCTAACCCCGATGCCAGATCCAATCAATCTTTTGGTGGAGGGTCTTAACTTCACTCCACGAGTACCATCATCCGATGATTCCGACCGAACCAATTGGCAGCATCCCGCGTCCTCCTCAATTGATCGAAGCGCTAACGTCGTATCATGCCGCCGAAATCCCCCGCAACTCGCTGGACAGCGTCTACGCCGAAGCACTTCGAGACACCATCGCTCGCCTCGAGCAGACCGGGTCGCCGGTCCTCACAGATGGCGAACAAACCAAGCCCAGCTTCGCCACCTACCCCCTCACCGGTCTCTCAAATCTCGCGCCCGATGGAGTCGTCATCCCCTTCGCCGATGGCCACCAGCGCCAGCTTCCTCGCCTCACCTCAGGCCCCTTCCGCTACGGCACTCATGCCGAAAGCTTTCTCAAGGCCGCCCGCACCTACACCAATCGCCCCATCAAGCAGGCCGTCATCTCCGCCTCTGCGCTCAGCCTCCTCTACCCGTCAACCGGCATTCCCGGCTACTCTCGCGAGTCCTTCCTCGCGGATCTAATCGACGAGGCTGAAGCCGATATCCGGGGCGCTCTCTCCGCCGGTGCAGCATCCGTACAAATCGACTTCACCGAGGGCCGGCTCTCTCTCAAGCTCGATCCCTCTGCCAATCTCCTGCGCAGCTTCGTCGACCTGAACAACAAGGTCTTGCACCGCTTTACCGCGAACGAACGCCAGAAAATTGGTGTCCATGTCTGTCCCGGCGGAGACCACGATTCGACCCACAGCGCAGACGTTGACTACGCCGGATTGCTACCCGATCTATTCAAGCTCAACGTCGGCCGGTTCTATCTTCAGATGGCCAGCGAACCGGACAAACCGCGCATCCTGCGACTCGTAGGCGACCTCGCAAGCCCTCAGCATCTTGTCTTCATAGGGGTCATCGACCCAATCAATCCAGCCATCGAAACCGCCGCCCAGGTCCGCGACCGCATCCTCGAAGCGGCATCCTTCCTGCCCCTCGAGCGACTTGGAACCACCGACGACTGCGGCTTCGCGCCCTTCGCCGACGACACCTCGACCGCCCGAGACACTGCATTTCAGAAAATTCAAGCCAGGGTCGAAGGAACAGAGCTGGCCAGCAGGCAGTTGGGCCACTAGAGCAACCGTCCCGTGAAAGCGCCGGGTGTCCCACCCTTTACCTAAACGACAAATCTCGGGTGCCCCATCCCACCAAATGAAAAAGTGACCGGCTACGACCAATCCACAAAAATCTCCACCACTCCCAAAACCGGAAGCCACAAAATAAATCCAAAAACCTTATCACATTTTTCACCCCAAAAAAACTGTCTGCTACAACACCACCTCCACCACGCAAAACACCACAACGACACCACCAAAACACCACGTCAAAACACCCTCTTTTTCCAAAAACCCCAGCAAAGCACCACAAACCCGCCCGCCAAAAAAAACACCCAAACCGCCAATCAGACTAGCGGCCTGGGCATTCCATCGACTTGGTGACTCGTCAATTCCCGCTGGGCTTCAAGGTGACCCCCGTCTTCAACGGCAGCGATTCAACCGAATCACCTACGGAGATCGTGAATCGATTGGAGCCGATCGCCCACTTCTTGGCCCCAACATCATAGTAGGAAAACGATCTCGCCCCCAGTGGAATTTCTACATGTTTCGTTTCGCCCGGCGACAGCTCTATCCGCTGAAAACCCTTCAACTCATGTTCCGGCCGCGGAACCTTCGGGTGGTCCTCTGTTACATAGAGCTGCGCGACTTCAGCCCCTTTCCGCGCGCCTGAATTGGTCACATCAAAGCTGGCAACGCCTTGCACCTCGCCGCCAGCGTCGTTGGACTCGATCTTTAGATTCGCGAATCTGAAGGTGGTGTAGGAGAGACCGTATCCAAACGGAAACAGAGGCTTGACCTTGTTCTTCTCGTAACCGCGGTATCCAACGAAGATGCCTTCCTTGTAGTCGACCCGCTTTGAGTCGCCCTCAGGGTAGTAATTAGCGAAGGTTGGATTGTCCTCCGCCTTGCGCTCGAAGGTGGCAGGCAGATGTCCCGACGGGTTAATGTCGCCAAACAAAATCTCCGCCAACGCCTGTCCAGCCTCTTGCCCGGCATACCATGTCTCCAACACCGCGGGCACGCGGTCGATCCACGTCGTGGATTCCACGTTCCCACCCGATGTGATCGCAACTACAACCTTCGGATTCGCGGCAACCATCTCGCGAATCAGTTCAGTTTGCCCGTACGGCAACTCAAACGTTCTGTCGCCGCCTTCGCCCTCGCTCTCTTGCTCGAAGCCAGCTTCTACCAGCACAACGTCGGCTCTCGCTGCAAGCTGCACAGCCTGCGAATTCACCACCTTGTCTTCAGGTACGATTCCCACCACCACGTGGCCTCCGATAGGGTCTTTTGCCACTCTTCCACGACTATCTTGTGAGGTCCAGCCGTAAGCTCGAGCGTGACATGCGGCTGGAACGCTCGCACGATCTTCCAGTTGTCGATCACGAGTTTGTCGTCAACATACACGCGGTTGCCTGAACCCTCTCCGGAATCCTCCAACGCTAAGATGTATTTGGTGGATCTCGCGGCGTTATAAAAGCCAGTGATCCGATGCGATACCTCAGAGGGAGGAGAGTTGAAGAGCATCTCCATCACCGCGTCTACATTTTCGATAACGGCCTTGATAGTGAGTCCTTCCAGGACAGCGTGGCGTGTGACTGTCTTTGAAACCGGAGCTCCGGAGAGGTCAAGGTTATTGAAGCTCTCAAGCGTCATCCCGGCCTTACCGTTCTTGGCTTCAGTCGTAAACTCCGTAGCGGACGCCAGATGCGACAACGCCGGAACCCCCGGTCATACAGTACGGTCGTCGCTGCGCCCACCTCGTTGGAGATACCCTCCAGCGCACTCACCATATGGAACGGAACTACGCCAGCACTTCCCCCGCCCACCGGGACGCCCGGATAGGCGTCTGGCCCGACGATCAGAATCGTCTTGATTGCCGACTTATCCAATGGCAACAGATTGCCCGCGTTCTTCAGCAGCACCGCTCCCTCGCGAGCTGCATCGAGGGCCACCTCCTTGTTCTTCGTATCAACGAAAGAGATCGACGCGTCGTGCTGATCGCGATTCAGCCATCCGTAGGAAGCGGCTGTCTCGAGAATGCGCCGCACCTTCTCGTCGATCGTCGCCTCGGACACCTTCCCTGCCCGAATAGCGGGCCCTAGGTTTGCGTTGTTCATGAACTTCCCGCCCGGTTCCTCTATATCGAGCCCACCGTTGGCCGCGCCGATCGCATCGTAGGTCGCATCCCAGTCCGACATCAGCACACCCTTGAAGCCCCACTCCTTGCGCAGGATGTCGATATTGAAGTAACCGTTCTGGGTTGCATGTTGCCCGTTGATCAAATTGTAAGAGTCCATCACCGAGCTCACATGCCCCTGCTTTACTGCTACCTCGAAGGCAGGCATATAGATCTCGCGAAGTGTTCGCTCGTCGATCTCGGAGTCTGAGTCGTGCCGCAAAAATTCACTATTGTTGCCCAAATAATGCTTGACCGTGGCGCTGACACCCTGCTCTTGCATACCGGTGATGTAGCCCACCGCGATCTGCCCTGCAAGGAAAGGATCCTCGCCGAAGTATTCGAAGTTACGTCCATTTCGTGGCGACCGGTAGATATTGACCCCGGGCCCGAGCATGAAGTGGACTCCGCGTGCCCGGGCGTCGCGACCTATTCCGGCGCCCACCCGTGCCGCCAGTTCAGGATTCCATGAAGCTGCCATGTTAATCCCGGCTCCGTAGGTCGTCGAGGGAAACCCCGAGTTTGACCTCGTGCCGTAGGGACCATCCGACATATCGAGCGCAGGAATCCCAAGCGACGAAACGGCCCGCACACCAAAGCCTGTTCCTCCGATGTAGTCCAGCTTTTGCTGAAGCGTCATCTGCTTCACCAACGTGTCCACCTTCTGCTGTTCGGCAGCGTCCAGTGAATGTGGGGCTTGGGCAAACGCTGGCTTGGACGAGACTACAAAAGCCGCACTCACGGCCAATATGGTGAGGAGCGAAGATTTGAAGGGGAGGAAAAGCTTTGAATGCATGAAAGTGTGTCCCTCGTAGTGGACAAATTGTAAACGCACCGTCTCGCTCCTGTCGGCGATAACCATCTTTTCTCCCAACTAACCCGGCAACGGTGATTGTTTCCCAATTCTTGTAAACTTTCAGGGAATATCCACCTAGTCAAGAGAGCGGGGGCTGACGGTCACTCATTTCCTTGAAGCGGTTCAAAATGGAGCCTGGAGTGCTGGCAAAGAGGCGTTTCGGCGTCGGCGAAGATGATGAGTTTCTTTAAGAACATGAGAGGAAGATGATGAAAACTAAATTTGCATTGTGCACGATGATACTGTGTTCGGCTTCTGCGGTTGCCGTCGCACAAACCGTCTCAGTCAACTACAACCAGAAACAGAGTTTTTCGCAGTTTCATACATATGCGTGGGGTTCGGAGAACGCCAACAAAGTTCAGAATTCAATATTGGCGCAAGTGGCGGTACAAGACATCGACGCAGCCTTACAAGGCAAGGGTCTTCAAAAAGTGGAAGAGTCTCAGAAACCTGACCTCCTCGTCACTGCCAACGGCGGCATGAAGGAACAGACCAGTTATACCGCCATGGGTATGCGCGGATGGGGCGGCGGAATGGGCACCATCACACCGCAGCAAAATGTCATAGGAACGTTGATCGTAGATCTGTACGACGCGAAAGGCAAAAGTTTGGTCTGGCGGGGAATCGCGCAAAACACCCTGAACAACAATGGCAACAAGAACCAGCAGTTGATTCAGAAGGCCGTGACGAAGATGTTCAAACAGTGGCCAAAGAGCTAGTCAGCTCACGGAAAAGATAGCTTTAGGGTTGTGCCTATAGCATTTTTGGTAGTTCCCATTCTACGAAAACAAGCTGAGAATCAGCCATAGTCAAGTGTCTAGGCGGCAACTGTCTGGATGTGTGCGGCATGGCTCGGAGCCGTTTTGCCTCGCAGAGCGGGGCGTAGGTGCGCAGCCTTGTCGCTCCACAAAGACCGATCATTGGGATAGGTCACGAGGAGCTTGCCATGCACAAGTCGAACCAACATACCTTCAGGCACGCGCGGTCGGCTGTAATAGCCACAATAGTTTCCTTCTGTTCCGTCCCTCACATCTTCGCTCAGAAACCTGAGATGCAAGAGAAGCTGACCGAGATCAAACACTCTTCCGCTGCGAACAAACAAGCACTAGCGCGTTATAGCTGGATGGAAGAGCAGACGATCAGCCTGAAAGGTGAGGTTAAGAAGATGCAACAGTTTCAGGTGCGGATAGGTCCTGACGGCCAGCAGCAAAAGATCGAGCTGAATCCGCAGGCCGCGCCTCAGCCCAGCGGGGGACGGTTCAAGCAACGTGTCGTCGCGAAGAAGACTGAAGAGTTTCAGGTGTATGGGCAACAAATCGCCGCTCTCGGAAAGCAATACTCGCAGCTTGATCTGCAGGCGCTCGATCAGGCCTATCAACGAGGTGACATCTCGATGGAGTCCAAAGGCGCTAACGTCACGATAAGCCTGATCGTCAAAAATTACCTCAAACCCGGTGACTCCGTGACGGTGGTCTTCGACCAACAGCAGAAGGCGATTCGGGCGCTACAGGTCGCCAGTTATCTTGCTGCTCCGAGCGACGCCGTGAGCATTGCCGTTCAGTTTGCCAGATTGCCCGACGGCACCAACCACGTTTCGACAAATCAGATTAACGGAGTTAGCAAGCGGTTGGAAGTAACGATTCAGAACTCTTCTTATCAGCCCGTAGGTTGAACACGGCACAACGTAACACGCTCTGTGCTTCAGAAAGGTAGCCATGCATACCCTGGCCAAGCGATCATTGCTCCTGCTCAGCGCTCTGGCGGCTAGTATCGGCTGCTATTCTCAAGAGCTTCCTGGGCAAGATAAGACGATGCGTCCCAAGCTCGGCTTGGTCCTCGAAGGGGTGGTGCTCTAGGGCTAGCTCACATTGGCGTTATCACCTGGATGGAGGAGCACCGCATTCCCGTCAGTTATGTCGCAGGAACAAGCATGGGAGGCTTAGTGGGGGGAATTTATGCAACCGGACGCTCCCCAGCCGAGGTAAGAGAACTCATCAACGGCATCGATTGGGATCAAGTGCTAAGCGGAACCACCCCGTTTAGTGATCTGGCTTTCCGTCGCAAACAAGATGCTCACGAGGTGCCAGGTTCCCTTGAGTTTGGTTTGCGTAAGGGCTTGCAGTTTCCTGCAGGCTTCAACTCCGGTCAGGAGGTCGACCTGATTCTCGACCGGGTGGCTCTTCCTTATTCTCAACTCACAAGCTTTAATGACCTGCCAATTCCGTTCGCCTGCGTTGCAACGGACTTGGTCTCAGGTAAACCGCATGTCTTTCGCGACGGCCCGCTGTCGTTAGCGATGCGGGCAACGATGTCGCTGCCGGGAATCTTTTCCCCCGTTCGATCTGGAGATCATCTTTATGCCGACGGCGGGCTGCTCAACAATATCCCGATAAACGTCGCCAAAGAGATGGGTGCCGATGTCATCCTCGGGATCCACTTGGAGACAGAACCTCTTAGTCCGACAGCAACGCTGCCAAGCTATGGGGTTCTGGGTCAGTCCATCTCTGTAATGATTGCGGCCAATGAACTTCGTTCGATGGAGCAAGCTGACATACTCGTAACCGTTCCACTCCAGAAATACACCGCTCTCGAATACAACAAAGCCGATGCCATCATCAAAGCGGGATACGACGCGGCTGCGGCCAAGGCTTCGGTCTTAGCTGCATTTTCAGTAAGCCAGGCGGAGTGGGAACAATATATAGCGAATCGAAACGCCCGGCGCAAAAGTGTCCCGATCCCGACCTTTATTCAGGTCACTGGCACATCTTCTCCCGACATGGAGAAAGGTATGGAGAAGCAATTGTCCGGACTGGTGGGGACGCCGATCGACTCCAAAAAACTGGACCAGGACATGATGTCGATCGTGGGGAGGGGCGCTTCACAACCTCCACTTATTCGATGGTCGAGAAGGATGGTCAACACGGACTGCTGATCCAAACCGAGGAGAAGGCATACGGGCCGCCCATTGTCCGGCCTCTCATCCTGATCGACGGCTCAGACTACAACAACGTGCTGTTCAGCATGGGAGCCAGAATTACGTTTTTGGACTTTGGGGGCTATCGGTCCGAGCTGCGCAACGATGTCATTGTAGGTTCTCAGTATTTGGTGCAAAGTGAGTACTACCATCCTTATGCCCCGGCCAGCAATTGGTTCATAGCGCCCAGAGTGGGAGCGAACAGTCAGCAACTGAATGTCTACTCCGGCAATACATTGCAGGCAAGCTACCGTCTACGGGAGGTTCTCGGCGGTATCGATACCGGCTACTCCTTTGGGCGGACGGGTGAATTCCGACTGGGATATGAAGGGGGCTATCAGAAGATCCGTCCGGAGATCGGCCAGGTTACAACGTTACCTACGACCTCCGGAGCGACTGGAGACCTCAGGATTCAGTACCAGCTAACAACGTTGGATCAACCTGTTATTCCACGCTCGGGTGTCAGTCTTTGGGCCTATACAAAAGGGTATACGGTCAATCCTGCGGCGCCGGGACCCTTTCCCGTCACCGAGATCCAGGCCCAGGACTTCTTCCGGTTGAGTGCACCTTCCTCAATATTTGTCGGATTGTATGGCGGCAGCAGTTACGGCTATAAGACGGGGGTTCCGGCGTTCTCTCTGGGTGGGTCGCAGCGTCTCGTGGCCTGGAGCACCAATGAACTGCTCACGAACCAGTATTTCCTTGGGCAGCTAGGCTACATTCGCGAGTTGATCAAATTGCCACCTCTGTTAGGCAGCACAGTCGACTTCCTCGGAGTATTGGAACTAGGAAAGACTTACAAGCTTCCCAATGGACAAAGTCCACCGAACCTGCCCATGGATGTTGCGGGCGGAATCATCGTGAACACAATATTTGGGCCGGTCCTGGTCGCCGGTTCGGTTGGCGACTACGGTCACGCACGGTTCTACTTCCGAATAGGACGAATTTTCTGAGAGGTTCGGCAGCGGCGATGTGACTTATAGAAGACCGGCCGCACGCAACTTTGATGATGAATGGGAGGAATCAGGTGAGCATAAATGGTTAGTCTCTTGGAAGATCCTGGCGACAGTTGATAACTCCAACGCGCATAGTTGCCATTCTCTGCTGCGCACCGCGACGAAACTTACACCCGCAAGTCACCAGAAAGGAAGTTCAATTATGAAGACGAAATATCTGGCACTCCTCGGCATCTTAGCCGCCTCGCTAGTTCCGTTTAGCCAGGCACAAGTCCCCGTTTTCAAAGTCACGCCGCAACAGAGCACAGTCAAGTTCTATGTGAAGTCTTCGGTTGCTCTGGCAGGCGACTTCAAGAAATGGAATGCGGCTCTTACTTTTACATCGACCGATGTGACGTCCGGCTCCTTGGATATCGAGATTCAAGCCGCTTCCGTCGATAGCGGAAGTGGAATGAAGGACGACAAGCTCAAAAGCAAAGACTTCTTCGACGTCAATCAAAATCCTTTGATCACATTTAAATCAACCAAGATTGTTCAGACCGGTCCAACGACGTTCGACGTACCCGGAACCTTCACCATACGCGGTGTCTCCAAACCCGAAACCTTAAGCCTAACCGTCAGCGGCGTCGGGACAGGCTCCGGTAGTATCAAGGGAACGATGGCCTTCGACCGCAAGCAATATGGCATGAATAGCGGAATTCCATTCATCAAAATCGCTGATCGCGTCGAGGTCAATGTCGACATCTTCGCAAAGCGTGTTAGCGGCCCACCCGTTGCCTTGAAGAAGTTCTAGGTGCCCCTCATGCTGATCACATTAAGAGAAGGCGCGACGCTTTTCTCGGACGGAGAACAAAATGACTAACGCTTTCTTCAAACAGCTTCTGGCACTGACACTCTCTCTTCTGCTTATCTTCCCGGCGATACCGGGTGAGGCTGCAGGCCAGCAGCCGGCGCCGGCGGGATATTCGGGACAGGGCGCGCCTCTCTCTGCAGACGAGTTGCAACAGTTAGTTGCGCCCATCGCACTGTATCCGGACGCGCTGGTCGCCCAGATCATGGGGGCTGCCACATTTCCGGACCAGATCGCTGCCGCTGGCGGATGGCTTCAGCAAAATAAAAACCTCGTTGGCTCAGCTCTGGCAAAAGCGGTCGATGCGCAGCCCTGGGATCCCAGCGTGAAGGCACTCACCCAGTTCCCCTCGGTGCTCGACAATCTTGCGAAGAATCTCAGCTGGACCTCGTCGTTAGGAGAGGCCTACCATACACAGCCGACCGACGTCATGTCTGCAGTTCAAGTTCTACGCGCCAAAGCAAAGGCGGCCGGAAATTTGAAATCGGGGTCACAGATTACCGTGGTGCAACAATCGCCTCAAGTGATCGTGATTCAACCCACCAACCCGCAAGTGGTGTACGTGCCGACATATAACCCGACTGTGGTTTATGGCACGCCCTATGTGACGCCGGGATACAGTACCGCAGCGGTGGTGACTACCGCGGTGCTTGCATTTGGAATTGGGATAGCAGTCGGCGCAGCTATAAACAATAACAGTTGGGGCTACAGCTATTGGAACTGTAACTGGCACGGTGGCACGGTTGTTTATCACAGCAGTGGCTACTACGGAAACAGCGCATGGCATGGCGGCTACTACGGCTCCGGCGCGACGGCTTACGGACCAAACGGAGTCGCGAGAGCAGGCACTGCGTACAATCCTTCGACTGGCACCTATGCTCGAGGCGCCTCAACCACGACTGCTTACGGCACCCAGAAGGTCGGCCAGGCATACAACCCAAACACGGGAGCATACGCCGCAACCCATCAAGCGTCGAACGCTTACGGAAGCTACGGCAGCTCAGTCGTTTCCAAGAACGGCAATACCGCATACACGCAGCACCAAACCACGGCGACCGGTTCCGTGGGATCTGTACAGACTTCCGCCGGCGGCAGAGGTGTCGCCGCATCTGGCGCTTACGGCAACAATGTGGCTGCCGGACAAGCGGCAAATGGCAATAAGTACGCGGCGGCGAACGGGAACGTCTATAAAAACACGGGAAGCGGCTGGAATCAGACACAAGGCACCAGCCATAACACTTCGAGCTACTCAGGGGCCAACTCCGCTGCCTCTCGCGGCTACGGAGGACAGGAAAGGAGCGGCGGATCGTCCGCTTTTGGAGGAGGCGGTAGCGGATGGGAATCCCGACAGCAAAGCGCTCGCGGTTCAGCCAGCCGCGGCGGGGGTGGCGGATGGGGAGGTCGAAGGTGACATCAACAACGCGGCACGAAACGAACCCAATCCTGGAGGATGAAATGTCGCTCACACGCCACAGACTCCTGTTTACACTACAGCTTCTGCTTCTCGCCGTCCTCCTTCCCTTGGTCGCGTGCAAAGAAGCTGAGAAGCCTTCAACGAGTGTGTCTTCATTGAATGTCTTTGCTTCGCCGGACGACGCTGGCAACGCACTGCTGACTGCGGCGAAGTCCGGAGATCCAAACGTACTGATGACAATCTTCGGCCCGGACTCCAAAGAGTTGATCAACTCTGGAGACGCAGTGCAGGATAAACACACGGTCGACCAGTTCGTAGACGGATACGGGCAGATGCACCGCTGGCGCAGTATGCCAGACGGTTCGGAAATCCTGCTGGTGGGAGCCGACAACTTTCCATTCCCCATTCCGCTGAAGAAGAATACCGACGGGAAGTGGTTCTTCGATACCGCGGCAGGCAAGGAAGAGGTGCTGAACCGCCGCATCGGCAGGAATGAACTGGCAATCATTGATGTCTGTGAAGCGGCAGCGGATGCGCAAGCAGAGTACTTCGCTCATCCTCACGACGGAGAAAAGGCGAAGGAGTACGCGGCGAAGTTCATCAGTGATCCGAACAAGCAAAACGGCCTGTACTGGAAATCTGCAGATGGACAGCCCGCGAGCCCACTTGGACCCCTCGCGGCGGCCGCAGCCTCGGACGGGTATAGCGCGAATCCGCAGGGGCACACGGCGTTTCACGGATACTACTTCCGCATGCTGAAGGGCCAAACCGCAAATGCGCCAGGCGGAGCCAAGGAGTATGCGGTCGATGGGAAGATGACTGGTGGATTCGCATTCGTAGCCTACCCTGCGACTTATGGCAACTCCGGAGTGATGACTTTCATCATCAACCAGGATGGCGTTCTCCTTCAAAAGGATCTGGGAAAGACGACAACGGAGGCAGCGAGCGCTATGAGCGAGTTTGATCCCGACTCCAGTTGGACCATCGTAGAGCAATGAACGAAATCATTAGTTTTCTGTATAAGCGTTCTAGGTGAATCTCTAGGAATACCCGATCGGTCCATGCGAAATGCTAGAAAGGAGTTTCACGAGAAGAAGATGATCGACGCTTCTGCCATTCGAGATGGACGCCAGCGAATCAGATCGACTCCCTGAGGGCAACATCTTTTCCACGAACTCGCCATCCCGTCATCGCGAGTACATTGCCTAGATGGCCGCGCTCAGCGTCGCTGAGTAGCAAACTGGGAGCTGAATCGTTCGATGAATCGCTCGGGGGCTGATGAAAAGTCTCGAACCATTCGCCAAAATCATATTAGAGACGATGAAAGCGAAATTTTGGGCGCAGGGTTACTCTGCAAAGGTGTGTTGCGCAGGCAGGCCTTCCTGATGCCTCAACAGTTACTGCAGCCCAGCGATTAGATTGCGGGGCTGCACCAATATATAAAACAGGCCCCTCAAGATTCAGTAAACTTGCGGCGTATATTCATTGACACCTAGGGCGACCTCGAAGTTGATGCAAGCGTTGGAAGTTCGAATCTCGCATCATCGAATCCGGCGAGCATGGAGTGCAGAGGTGATTAAGCGAAAGTTTTTCAACACGCTGAACTTGAGTCTGGCTTTCTCGCTCTCGCTGCTTCTGACAGCATGTAACAAGTCAGCCCCATCGCAGGCTCACGCAAGTACAGCGGTTGAACAACCAGCGCCCGTACTGCTTCCGCAGTTCCATCCGTCGGTCGTCAACGGAACACCCGCTCCTCATCTCGCGCCCGTGGGCATGGCCTGGATTCCGGGAGGTGAGTTTTCGATGGGTGCGGCGGATGCGCCTGATAGGGATGAGGTAGGCATGCAGGCCACACGCGATTCACGGCCAATCCATCAGGTCTATGTGGACGGCTTCTACATCGACAAGACTGACGTCACGAACGCCGAGTTCGCAAAGTTCGTTCATGCCACCGGTTACGTGACTGTGGCAGAGCGCACGCCTCGCGCAGAGGACTTTCCCGGAGCTCCTCCGGAAAATTTAGTCGCGGGGTCTGTGGTCTTCTCCCCACCCGATCATCCCGTGCCGTTGAACGATCACTTCCAGTGGTGGAGTTTCGTACATGGAGCTGACTGGCGGCACCCGACTGGTCCGAAGAGCAATATTAAAGATAAGGACAACTATCCTGTAGTTCAGGTGGCCTACGAGGATGCGGAAGCCTATGCAAAATGGGCCGGACAGCGACTACCCACCGAGGCGGAATGGGAGTTTGCCGCTCGCGGTGGACTCGCGGGTAAGCCCTTTGTCTGGGGCGATGAGTTTCGTCCCAAAGGAAAGTGGATGGCAAACACCTACCAGGGACATTTTCCCATCTCGGACACCGGAGAGGATGGCCATGTCGGCCTCGCCCCCGTTGCCGCCTTTGCTCCGAACGGATATGGCCTCTATGACATGGCGGGGAACGTCTGGCAGTGGACCAGTGACTGGTATAGCCCGGATTACTATCGCCAGTTGGCTGCATCCGGTAAGGTCACGCGCAATCCGCAAGGCCCTGATCGCTCTTTCGATCCAGCTGAACCCGGCGAACCCAAGAAGGTCCATCGAGGAGGTTCGTTTCTTTGCACAGATCAATATTGCTCGCGCTATATGGTCGGGACACGAGGCAAAGGCGAAGTTAGTACCGGGACAAACCATCTCGGATTTCGTTGTGTCAAAAATGGTGTATAGCTGTCGATAGCGATGACGAGGACGCACTTTCAAAATCAAAAAATGCCGGTGCAGATCCCTATTCGATGACGAAGTATTCGTGACTTCTAGGGGCCATCAAGATCAAGTGTATAAAGATTACCCGTACGAATTCTTGATCGCACGATCGGCACGCTCTCCAGTGTCAAGCCGCAGAAGAAATAATCTTCCGTATCTCCTCCGTGGAAGTTCGATAGATTGGCAATCTGCTCGAGTCGACCATTCGGAATCGACGCACGGTAGATCGGCTGCATCTCGGCCGATGATGCATGAAAGAAGATCGCTTTACTATCTGACGACCAAACTGGGTCCGCGACTGTAGTCTCGGCGATCGTCCGCCAGGTCTGCAGCACGGTATCAAAGAGCGAAAGCTTACGTTGATCCAGCGAGACTGCGGCAATATAACGTCCGTCTGGCGACCATCGAGGACTGAACCATCCCTCGGATCCAGGAACCGTCGACAACGTGTGAGTACGCAGATCGAATATCTGAATCGCCCGTGGGCCATCCTCTTTTCCCATAATATCGGTGACGCGCCCAAAGGCGATCTGTTGCCCATCCGCAGACCAGGATGGGTCCGCCGCATTACGGTTCTCTCGAAGTAGTCTTTCGGGAGACCCACCATCCGCAGGCACCAAATAGATCTGCCATGCTTTACCGGACTCCTTCGCCATGAGCGCGAGTCTTTTCCCATCGGGCGACCAATGCGCGAGAAAGACCTGCAAAGAGTCTGGCGTTATCTGAATCAACTCCGATCCATCTGCCTTCGCCCTCCATAGCCTCCCGGATGCATCGGTCCAGATGACCCACTGCCGATCGCGCGAATACTCAACCCTGTTTGCTTCCGCGAGGAATCCCGGCATTGCTATAAATTCGTGCCGGCTGGCGTCGTAACGCTGAAGAAGGGACTCGGTCTCGAGCCCCAGAAAGAAGATCCGATGCCCGATCCGCGAGGTCACAGGCCCAACAAAACTCATCGGCCCATTCGTCACTCGTTTCGGTTCGCCAATACTCTTTCCATCAAGTCGCCAAAGATCGCTGCTTCCACCACGATCCGATTGAAAGACAAAGTACTTCCCATCGCCGGTCCATATTCCGCAGCATTCCGACGAAGGCCTGGTCCAATTGCCAAGAATTGGACGAACCGACTTACCATCGCTCGACGCCTCCCAAAGACCCAACGTGTGTTTTATTGGATCGAGGAGCGTGAATCTCAGAAGTTTCCCGTCAGGGGACCAGCGCAACCAGAATGCGCGTTCAGGCAGTTTAGCGAACAGGGAAGAGGTGCCATCTTGCGGCCTGCTGATCAACAACTGGTTTCCTGTGGCGTAGAGTATGCTCTTGCCGTCAGGCATCCATGTGGCATCGTGAGCCAAGACATTCGCGACCCGCAGCGCACTGCCTCCACCAACCGGCACCGTCCATAAGGACTGCTCCGACTCCGGCGACAGATGATTTCTGAGCAGTAGCATGGAGCCATCGGGAGACAGATCTCCGAGCGTAGCGGAAGAAATCTCGCTTGGCAGCGGAAGGTTCTCAACCGCCCCGGTGCGCACATCAACCTGCGCCAGGACGGACCTGCCTCCTGAAATCACCGGTATATAGATGCGTAGCCCATCCGTCGCCGAGGCCGGAAGACTCTCCATGGCCTGCACTCCGGGCGCAATCCGTCCGGTCCGCGTCAGGCGCTCGATACGCGGCAGAGGTCCCGAGCTTCGAGAGCCATAATTAAACCCAGCCAAACCCGCCAGGACTCCCGCCGGGAGAAATACTGCAATCCATAGCCCAAATCCAAACGCCCTGCGACGCCGGCGCATTAGATCAAGTTCGTTGGGAAGGGACGAGATTTCAATTTGAGAAGAAGTCCCGGTCTGCCCTTCCAACACTACTTGGGCCGAGCCCGACTCCGAACTGAACTCACGGTTCATCGACTCAGTCGCTTTGATCGTCGAAGCCAGAACCCGGACAGGCGCGATGAACCGGTAACCCCGCTTTGCCAGCGTTTCCACAAATCGCGGGTTGTCTGCTGTATCTCCTAACGCGTCCCGGATCTTGTTAATCGCAGTGCCAAGAGAGTGATCAAAGTCGACCACTATGTTCTTGCCCCACACCCGAATCTGCAACTCTTCCCGGGTGACAACTTCGCCAGCCCTCTCTAGCAGTGCGGCCAGAACCTTGAAAGGCTGGCTTTGAAGCTTGATCTTTCGACCCGCCTTCCATAACTCGCCGGTCTGAAGATCAGCCTCATAAACTCCGAATCCGAACCTGGAGGCGATTTCAGGGTGAGACAGCATAACCAAATACCTTGTAGTGAAACTTTATCACGCTGAAATCGACCTCGTCGGCTCGCCTTACCTGTTGATAGCACCGCGGGAAGTCTCAAAAGATGAACACCTTAACAGGTGATCAAAGTTTTATCGAAAATGGATGAGCAGGCGATGGCGAGGAACACAAATAAATTGCGATTGTTTTCCCGCAACCCTGAATAGCCATGCGATTCACCATTCAGGGTTGCACCTTTGGAGGCTTCACCATGCACACTGATCTCAACCGACATCGGCAGACACTCGCCGGCAAACTATTGCCCCTACTCCTCTGCATGCTCTTCATCCCAGTCCTAAGCCTGCGAGCTCAGACAGACACCGGTCGAGTCACTGGTATTGTCACTGACCCCTCCGGTGCCGTTATCCCGGGGACCACGCTCAAACTCATTAATACTGATACAGGCATCACTCTCGCCGTCACCGCCGGGAACGACGGAAATTTCACCTTCTCCGCCGTCCCTCGCGGCAACTACCGCGTCGAAGCTAGCCACGCCGGATTCCAGAGCGTCAATCAGTCCTTCGCTCTTCAGGTCTCCCAGGTCCAGACCATCGAGTTCAAACTGACGGTCGGCTCCTCTAACGAAACAGTTGAGGTAACCGATGCCGCTCCAGTCGTCGATGTCTCCACCTCGTCCACCGGGGCTGTCATTGAGGGCAAGCAGGTCACCGATCTTCCCCTCAACGGCCGCAACTTTACCAGTCTCGCCAATCTGATCCCAGGCGTAACCCGCGGAGCCTTCAACTCCGACGCCAGCGGGCGCAACGGCAACGTCGAAACCTTCCGCTATTCAGACTCCGGTGGTGGCGCCCTCGCGGTCAATGGACTCCGTCAGCAGTCCAACAACTTCATCCTCGACGGAGTCGACAACAACGAATCTCTCGTAAATTCCATCGTCTTCTTCACTCCGCCCGAAGCCATCCAGGAGTTCCGCGTCACCACATCCGTCGCCCCAGCAGAATTTGGCCGCGCCGGCGGTGCCATCCTCCAGAACTCCGTCAAATCCGGAACCAACAGTATCCACGGCTCGGCCTTCGGCTACTTCCGCGATCAGATCTTCGATGCCAACCCCTCTACTTCAATCCAGGCAATCCAGCGCCAGCCTTTCAGCGCAAACAGTTCGGCGTCGCCGCTGGTGGTCCCCTCTGGAAGGACAAGATCTTCATCTTCGGCGACTACCAGGCGCTTCGTCAGAAACAGCCAAAGGATACCGGCTTCTACACCGTACCCACTCCACTGATGCGTCAAGGTAATTTCTCCGAGCTGCTCGGTCAAAACGTCACCAGCAATCCCGGGACCTTCTCCCCGGCAACCGGTTGCCCCGCGCCAGCCAAAAACGCGACGCTTGTAGTCGGAGCCATCTACGATCCAACAACGTGCCAGCCCTTCGCCGGAAATATCATCCCGCAAAATCGCATCAACTCCGCTGGTCTCAAATACCTGAACGCCTTCGACGCGCCAACGCGGGGCGGCATCCTGAATAACTACTTCGCAGTGCGTAAAGCGATTCAAAACTTCAACGACTTCGACGTGCGTCTCGACTATCACATCTCTCAGAAGGATTCCGTCTTCGTCCGTTACAGCTACGGCCAGGACAACTTGAACGTCAACAGCCTCTTTACCAACCTTCCTGCGGGCTTTGCCTCCGGCGCCAACGTAAACCACCCACGCGGCGGAGCGGCCGGATATACCCGCATCTTTACCTCAAATCTCGTCAACGAATTCCGCTTCGGCTACATCCGTCCGGAGTTCGCGTACATCAACCCGGACCAGGGCACACCCATCTCCGCCAATCTCGGCATCGTCAATGCAAACCGTAACCCGCTTCTGGGAGGCGGCGCTCTTATCGGCGGCAGCAACACGCAGATCGAGTACACCGGCGACGGCGGTCCTTACTCCGTCCCCGAGAAGACCTTCCAATTTCTCGACAGCGTCACCTACACCCGCGGCAAACACACTATGAAAGCCGGCGCCAATATCCTGCGCCGCGAGGTTGACTTCTTCCAGGAAATGACTCCAAGGGCTACTTCGTCCTGGGCGGCGTGAACTTCCCCGGAACCGGACGCTTCACCGGATACGAAACCTCCGAGATCCTCGCTGGCTTCTCCGACTATGAGATCGGTGCAGCCAGCACCTTCTTCAAAACCTTCAACTACGAGACCGGCTACTTCGTTCAGGACGACTGGAAGGCGACTCGCAGGCTTACTCTCAACCTCGGCATTCGCTACGATCTCTACACCTACCCTTACGAGCAGAACAACAACCAGGCGAACTATGACTTTGCCACTGCATCCCTTCAGGTTGCAGGCGTCAACGGAAACTCACGCTCGCTTATTAATACAGACAAGAACAACTTCGCACCGCGCATCGGCTTTGCCTACGATCTCTACGGCAACGGCAAGACCTCTCTCCGAGGCGGCTACGGAATCTTCTACTACCTCGACCGTGGCGGCGTCGGCAACCAGCTCTCCAATCAGCCCGGTTTCAACGGAGTCAATCAGTACACCGCGACCAACGGCTATCGCATCACCTTCACAGGTCAAAGTCCAACCACTCCGAACGACGCATCCACCGCAACCGCAGCTCTTCCCATCCCTGCCTTCGGACCAGGCGCAATCAACTCCATCAACCTGTCGAACGCCACCGTCATTGCAGTGCCAAAGAACAATCAGAACGGTTCGGTGACGCAATACAACCTGCAAGTCCAGCAGCAACTCGATCACGCGACCTCGCTCAACATTGCGTACGTCGGCAACAAATCCGATCACCTCATGACTTGGTACAACGCTAATTCGCCTGTCCTCGACGGCACCTCGAAGGGCCTCTTCCCCAACCGAGGCACCATCACCGAGGGTCTGGCCGGCGGTTCCTCGAAGTATGACGGCTTACAGATCTACCTTGACCGCCACGTTGGCTCCAGCTTCCTCGCAACGGTCGCCTACACCTGGTCTCACTCCCGCGACAACTCAAACGGCGCCTTCAGTTCAGGCGCTGGCGCAAGTTCCAGCGGACGCATCTTCATCACCCAGCAGGGAGTCGATCTGCCTGCCAACTACGGCAACTCCGACCAGGATCAGCGTAACGTCTTCGTCGCCAGCGCCGTCTACTCGCTACCCGTCGGCCGAGGCAAGACGTTCGGCTCAAACCTGAGTCACGCGCTCGACGAGGTCGCTGGCGGATGGCAACTCAACACCATCGTCACCCTCGACACCGGCACTCCGATTGACTTCAGCACCAACGGCGTCCCGGGCACCGTCATCGACAACCGGCCGGACCTCATTAGCTTTAGCAAGGTGTCGCGACAGGTCGTAGGCAGTACCACCAACTCCAACAACCGTACCTTTTTCACTGGTGTCTTTGGACTCCCGCCGGTTAACTCTTCCAGCGTCTTCACCCGGCCTGGAAACCTGCAGCGAAATGCCTTCTCAGGTCCCGCATACAAGACCTTAGATCTCGGTCTCTTCAAGGGCTTCCGCATCACCGAACGGGTCAACGCCGAGTTCCGCGCTCAGGCCTACAACCTCTTCAATACGCCGCAGTTCAATAACCCCGACACCAACATCAACGATGGTGCCCCCGTAGGCAATTCCACCACTCTCTTCACCACCGGCGCAAACTCCACCGGCGCAAATAACGGCTTTGGCAGCATCAACAGCATTCGCCTCAACACCGAACGCCAGCTTGAGCTCGCCGCTCACATCAACTTCTAACCCGTAGCAACTTCGGGCGGCATCATCGAGCCAGTCTCATGGTGCCGCTGCTCTTCACGGCAGACACAGCCGCCATCACTCTTGCCTCTTGAGATCTCGACCATGCGACGAATTCTTATAGCTCTTCTACTCACAGTGTCGGCGTTCGCCCAATCTCCTCGCATCGAGAAGATCGATCCCCCAACTGGTGGGCCACCATGCCTGCGCCCATGCTTCTCGTCAAAGGCGAAAACCTCACCGCCGCGCAGTTCACCCTGAGCGACCCAGCGCTGCACATCAACAAAGTCGTCATCTCAGCCAACGGCCACTACGCGCAACTCTGGCTCTCTGCCTCACCTGCGCACTCTCAAACAATCCAGATCAACGTCCGCACACCAAACGGTCAAACCTCGAGCGGTTATTCCTTCTCACCTCGCCACAACTCCTCCGACAGCGTTGCCGGTTTCTCCTCCAAAGATGTCATGTACCTCATCATGATCGACCGCTTTGCCGACGGAGATCCCACCAACGACGGCCCCGACCACGCCGCCGAACTCGCCAAACCCCGCGGCTGGCATGGCGGAGATCTTCGCGGCGTCACCCAGCATCTCGACTACCTTCAGCAGCTCGGCATCACTACAGTCTGGATCACTCCCGTCTACCAGAATCACGATAGCCAGAGCTATCACGGCTACGGCGCCACGGACATGTACGCCGTCGACGATCACTTCGGCACCCTCGACGATCTCAAAGATCTCGCCTCCGCTCTCCATGCACGCCACATGAAGCTCGTCTTCGACACCGTTCCCAACCACATCGGCCCCAACCACCCCTGGGTTCGCGACAGCCCCGACACTACCTGGTTCCACGGCACTCTCGAGCATCACACCATCGCCCAGGGCGACTTCGCACCCCTCACCAACCCCCACGCTCCCTGGCGCGACCAGCACAACGTCACCGAAGGCTGGTTCGCCAACACGCTTCCTGACCTCAATCAGGAGGACCCCGCTGTAGCCCGCTACCTCATCCAGAACTCCATCTGGTGGATCGAGCAGGCCGGCCTCGACGGTCTCCGTATCGACACCTTTCCCTACGTCGCTCGTCCCTTCTGGCAAAGCTTCCACGCCCAGCTTCATGCGCTCTATCCGCACCTCACTACCGTCGGCGAAGTCTTCAACAGCGATCCCACAATCACCTCCACCTTCGCCGGCGGCGTCACCCGCGCCGGCATCGATACCGGTCTCGACACACCCTTCGACTTCCCCTCCTACTCCGCTCTACGCGACGTCTTTCTTAAAGACGCACCCATGACGAAGCTGGCCGACGTCCTTCGTCTCGACAATCTTTATCCTCACCCCGAGCGCCTCGTCCCTTTCGTGGGCAATCACGATACCGCTCGCTTCCTCAGCGACCCCGCGACAACGCCGCACACTCTCGAGCTCGCCTTCGCCATCCTCACCACCATGCGCGGCATGCCCGAGATTTACTCCGGCGACGAGATCGCCATGCGCGGCGGCGAAGATCCCGATAACCGCCGCGACTTCCCCGGCGGCTTCACCCCGACTCAGAACGATGCGTTCACCACAGCCTCCCGCACTCCCGAGCAGCAACAATCCTTCACCACACTTCAGACTCTACTCGCCCTCCGCCACTCTCATCCCGCCCTACAGACAGGAGACGAACAACTCCTCCACGCCGACCAGAACGTTCTCGTCTACGTCCGCACCCTTCACACCCCCACTCAGCCCGACCAGCGCATTCTCGTCGCCGTAAACAAAGCCGCCCAGCCCTCCGACACCATCGTCAACATAGACGACACCGCACTCGAAGGCGCTCAACACGCCAACATCCTCTACGGATCCTCCGAAGCAACACTGACCCCAACCACCCTCACCCTTCACCTCCCTCCACAAACAGCCGCCATCTTCGACCTCAAATAGAAACCCCTCCATTGAGGGAGCCTCACACTCAGCGGGTGCCCCATCCTTCGCGTTTTTTGTGAAGGGTGGGATGTAAACTGCCAGCACCCCATGCCCACTCGGCACAAGACGCCGCAGCAAACCAAACCAACTTCATCTCCCGACCTTCAGTTGTTATAAGCATCAACCTTCCCTCAGGCTCCAACCTCACAACACACCGTTCAGCAAACTCTCGAACAAATTCGCCGACAGAGGCCTCCATACCCCTGCCAACTCTTCCCCTCCGAGGCAGGGTCTATAATCTCCGCTACCACAAACTTTGGAGGTCTCTCGTGAAAAAGCTTGTAGCTCTCACCACCCTCGCACTCGCCTTTACCACCGCAGGCGCATACGCCGAGTCCTTCAAGGGCTTTGTCTCCGACACCATGTGCGCCAACAAAGGCACCAGGAACAGCGCCGAATGCGCCGCCAAGTGCATCAAGGGAGGCTCCGCCCCCGTCCTCGTCGTCGGCGACAAGGTCTACAAGATCACCAACCCCGACACCCTCGTCCCCCATGCCGGACACGACGTCACAGTCGAAGGCACCGCCAAGGAGACTCCCTCACCGTCGAATCCGTCAAGATGTAACCACGCGGCCATCGGGCTGCTGATCCCAATTCATGAGGATCAAACTCTGAATCAGATCAAGTAACCCGACACGGTTACGAACAACGTACCCGTCAACCCACTCGGGCTGTATCCCGTGACGACTATAGACGTTCCCGGGTCAGCGTAAAAACGCACCGCCTGCAGAGCATCATAAAAATCGTAGCCATTAGAGCTCTGAACATAGGCAAAGGTCAGCGGAACAAACAAACTAACGTTATACCCCCACAGGTATAGTTCACGAAAGCCTCGAGCTGACTCCCCGGCGGAGTCACATCCAACTGCAGACTCAAGGTCTCTACCACCAGGTGTCTCCCGGCTGGCACCGCGATAGACGGCGACCCGGTCGCTCCGAAAGGACTGGCCGGCAGCCCCGGCACGGATGTAACCGCATTAGTCACATCAACCTTCTTCATCAACGCCTCCACAGACAGGAACTGTGCTCGGAGCCCGGTCGCATCACCATACCAAAACGCGTCTACCCTCTCCAACACGGGAAGCCCCAAAGATAAACCCCAGATCCCTGTCACATCGTTCGTCCCTCAAAAAGTGACTGTCAAAACACCACATCCACCACGCAAACCACCACAACTTCACCACCAAAACACCACGTCAAAACACCCAATTTCCGTAAAACCCCCAGCGAAAACGCACAAACCCCTCCATCAAAAAAGTATCCCAGTCTTGCCGCTCCACCAGCCAACAGCATGGTCTCCCGGCTCGACACTGGTTCAATAATCCCCGCAACCAGACTGTAAACTGTCTGAGGACAATACAAATGACAGCAACTCCAATGATCGGTAAACCGGTGGCGGACGCCATCGTAACAAAGGTAGTAGCGGATGTTGCGTATCTGAAAGAAAACTACGACGTTGTCCCGCAATTGAGGGTCATCCAGGTCGGAACAGATGCTTCCTCCGAAGTCTATTTGCAAAACAAAATAAAGAGCTTCTCCAAGATTGGCATCGATGTACGGCCCCACACCTTTGAGTCATCCGTCACTGTGGCGGAGGTAGAAGACCTGGTGAGTGTTTTAGGCGAGGACAAGTCGGTTCATGGAATCATGATTGGCTTACCGCTTCCAACTCACATCGAAAGCGCCACCGGTGCCGCAAGAGGCAAATTCGATATCTTCGACCGCATACATCAATTTAAAGACGTCGATGGTGTGTCTCGCCATTCGACAGCAGAGCTCTATCGAGGGCAGCTTGAGCGCCTGACGTTCCTACCTTCTACAGCCCTCGCTGTGAGTCGAATACTAACGTTCTACGGGGTCGAAACGATCGGCAAGCGGGTCGTCGTCGTGGGCAGGAATGACATCACCGGTAAGCCGATCCACCACATGTTGGGAGGACGCATGGGAAACGCAACGGTCTCATGGTGCCACCGTTTCACTCCAAAGGAGACGCATGACGACCTGACGAGAGCGGCAGATATCGTCATTACCTGTGTCGGCAGCTCTCGATATCAATTGAAAGCAGATGTTCTTCGCAATGGTTCCACAGTGATCGATGTAGGCACCCGAGTCGACAAGAACGGCAATCTGATCGGAGATGTCGATTTCGACGACGTCAAACATGTGGCAGCTTTTTTAACGCCTGTGCCCAGAGGAGTCGGACCCGTTACCGTCGCATGTCTGATGGAAAACGTAGTTAGGGCTACCAGGTTTTGCGTTGGAGAAGATGTGCGCGGATACCGACTCTAGGCCAATCCTATGTGCGTCACAATATAATGGCGACTCATGCGTTCCATTCTGGTTGCTCTCGTCGTGCTTTTCGTATCTTCCTTGCTCTGCGCCCAGGAGCTGGCTACTCGACATTGGGGTGGGACGCTACAGAATCAAAACGGTGCCTCGATGAAGGACGCAACTATCCGCCTCGTCGCTAAAGAAGGCGAATTCAAGTCCAATACCTTGGCAGACGGCAGTTTTCAGTTTCCCAATTTATCCCCAAACGACTATAAGCTCGATGTAACCGTTGACGGAGTCGTTCATCACTCTGTGGAGTCACTCAGCCTCAAAGCGGATTCGCCCCGAGCTGTCTTAACCCTCGCCGCTGATGGCACCGTCGCGGTTGCATTTCGTTCGGAGCAAGCTGCAAAGACTGGTGGAGAGAAGCTATCTAGTCAAACCGTCAGTGCAATTCCATTGAACAAACGCGACTTCAGCCAGTTACTGCTCCTCGCGGCTGGCACCATGACTGACGCCAATGGCCAGACGAACTTCACCCAGCAGTTCGCCATCAACGGACAACGTGGCGTCGAGGCAGTCTTCGCCATGGACGGCGCAGACACCAGCGACCCGGAGATGGGTGGCGCAACCTTCAGTAACTTCAACGTGGATGCCGTCCAGGAGATCCAATCTACCTCAGGCTGGATGCCCGCCGAGATCGGCCGAGGAGCCGCTGGCTTCACCAACATCACGACACGTTCCGGAAGCAGTGGCTTTCACGGTTCAATCTTCGAGTTCCTCCGCAACTCTGCGCTCGATGCCCGCAACTACTTCGATCATCCCTCGATCGCCGAACCCGGTCGAATTCCACCGTTCCGACGCAATGAATTTGGCTTCACAAATGGCGGCCCGGTCATCCTGCCTCACCTCTACGATGGGAGCGGAAAGACGTTTTACTTCGGGCAATATCAAGGCTTCCGCCAGGTACTCGGAACAACACAAGTCCTTCCGGTACCGACTGCTTCGGAGCGCATGGGCGTCGACACCACGGCCTTTCCAGGCGATACGCTCGTTATCACGCCAACCCCTGCGATTGCGAAGATCCTCTCTCGCTATCCATTGCCGAATAATCCTACGGGCTCTTACGGTGCCAACACCTACGCGGCGTCTTCAAAAGTAGTCACAAACGCAAACCAGTTCTCGGCCCGCATTGACCAGGTACTCTCTCCCAGCAAACACCTCACTGCAAGATTCAACTTCAACAATCTCTTCGGCCCCACCACCAACCCCGACCAGACCGCCATCGATCCCAGCTTCGGTGTTGTCTACGTCGATCACCAGCGCAACGGAGTCATTACCTACAACCAGACAGTCTCCCCGCGCTTCTCCTTCGAGAGCTCCCTTAGCGCAACTCGAACGACACCCCAATTTCCCACGCCAAACCATGTCGATCCTGCGGTCAAGTTCAACGACGGCCTCTTCGAAGCTTTCAACTCGGCTGCCGGCTCAATTATGTCCGCCTATGGAAATCTCTTCGAAGCAAGGCAGAACTTCGTCATCACCATTGGTCGCCACCTCATCAAGGCCGGTGGAGAATTCCGCGCCAATCGCGATACCACCTACTTCGGCATCAGCCCCAACGGCGAGTACGACTTCGGCGGAGGAACAGCCTACTCCCCGGTAAACATCACCTCGCAGAGCGGCGCCCATAACATTCGTATCGGCGACCCACTGCCAGATACCCTCAGCGCGTTGCTCGCGGGAAGCGCTTTTGTCTACACGACAGCGGTCGCACCACCCTACGTCTCCGGCGGAGCTCACATCGGTCCTGCAGCAATCTCGCGCAACGGCGGAGCGATCTATGCCCAGGACACCTTCAAGATCTCCGACCGGATTGTCCTCGATTACGGAGTTCGCTACGAGATCTACTCGCCCATCACCGAGCGTGCCCACCGCACTTCGGGCTTTCTCATGAACGGGGCGCAGCAGCAATATGTTGTCAACCCGCAGCCCGGATATCGGTTCGACTGGGGCGGTATTGCACCACGGGTTCAAGTTGACTGGAAGGTCACAAACACTCTTCACCTCCACGCCGGTGGCGGCATCACAACAATTGCGCCCAACATCTGGCAAGACAATTTTCTCACCGGCGCAGTCCCCTTCGTGATTTATCCCCACGTCACTGCCGCTGTAGGAGCGCCAATTCTTTATGGCTTCCAGATCACTTCGGCGCAGCTGCCCACCTTCTACACTCCCGCGGGGCAGAACGTCTTCGCCAGCGGCAACACAAAAAGTGTCCCATCGAACACTGTTCTCGACATCGAGCGTTACCAGAGAGATCTCGGCGCGCTCTCGCCAGGCGCTCAGTTCACGCCTTTAAACCTGACAGGAATCGACCGCCGCTTTGGTAATGGTTATCTACAAACCTGGACCCTCGGCGCCGAACGTCAGTTCGGCAAGCTTACTGCTGATGCGGCCTATGTCGGCACCGCGTCGGTCAAGCTGCCACGCATCAGCTTTCCCAACAGCTACTCCGGCGCCAGTCCGGGCTTCGCCCCTTTCACCCAGTTTGACAGTTCAGGTAACGCGATCGGCGGCTTCGGCACAGAACAGCTCATCACCAACAACGCACACTCCAGCTATCATTCGTTGCAAACATCGCTTACAGGTACCGCCTTTCAAGGGGGACCCGGCATTCAGCTAAGCTACACATGGGCAAAGTCCATCGATGACACGAGCGGTGTCGGGGCGAACGGAAACACTACCGGTGCCGTATCCATCCCGTACCCACAAAATCCATTTAATACCCACGCGGAAAAGGGTCCGTCGAGCTTCGACGTTACCCATGGATTCACCATGAGTCTCGCGCAGGATCTGCAGTTGGAAAAGATTGAGCTGCTGCAACCGATCAACCGAAAAGTTACAGCCGGGTGGGAGTTATTGAGCATCTCCACGATCAGCAGCGGCCTGCCCTTCACCATTTACTCCGGCGTACAGCAGACAGGCGCAGGTTCGAACGGAGTCGATCGACCAAACCAGATTGGCAAGCCGCAACTTTCTACTGCCAGAAAGGTTCGCGAAGATTACTTTGGCCAGGGGACAAACAACGCAAATTTCTTTTCAATTCCAATCAATGAACCAGGCGGCACCGGGCCGAATCAAGGATTCTTCGGATCTCTCGGCAGAAATACTTTTCGCGGACCCGCCTATTATGACTTCGATTTCTCGCTTATCAAAGACACCCCGGTCGGAAGGCGTACGGGCGGGTCCGAGCTATTCGACGTGGAGTTTCGGTCAGAGTTCTTTAACCTGTTCAACATTGTGGACATGGGCTTGCCAGCCAACACCATCAAAGGCTCGGGCTTCGGCGTAATCAGTAAAACCCCCGGAACCTCAAGACAAATTCAATTTTCCGTGAAGGTTCTATTTTGAACCGCGCCGTTTGGTTGCTTCACACGAGGCTCCCTTGGTCGATGTAAATAAACCCACGTCAGCGATTCAACCTCGATGGTTAGACTTCGAAAGGGGATGGGTGGCCTTGTTCCTCTCCTGTATGGCGCCTGGATCCATTAACCCTATGAAGGCGATCGTTTCGACAAGGCGGAACTGCCAAATGTTCGGTCCACCCCATCCAGACCATCGATGACTTACCTGGAAAATCTGCAGCACTCTGGCTTCCCCTCCTTTCTCATCGATTGTCCTTGCCGCCCGTGTCCAACGAAGCGCTCCGCTCGGTCAGCGAAACCCTTGATCCATCAAGCAGGAGTTCGGAAATAGGGGCGTTATACTTGTGCGACGATTCCGCAAACGATAGAGGCGAGGCAAGCTGATGGCGCAATGGCACTCTCCTTCGCATAAATTTCTGCCGGTCATCCAGCGCTACGGCTTTGCGGCGGTTTCCGTTATCCTCGCCCTCCTGCCCGGCCTTCTACTCCAACACTATAAGTTTCACGACGTGGAACTTCCGCTTTTCTCTTCGCGATCGCTCTCACCGCATGGTATCGAGGGATAGGACCATCTGTGCTGTCGATCGTCCTCTCGAGCATCTGTTTCGATTACTTCTTCGCTCCGCCTCTTTATGCTTTTTCCATAACTCCCGCTGACATTCCGGCAATATTAATTCTGATCTCCTTTGCCGTGTTGATTATCCGTTTCAGTGCCGTAAGACATCGAATTGAGGATCAGCTCCTTCAAACTCGTGACAAACTTCAGGCGGAAGTAATTGAGCGAACCCAACAGGCCAGCCTGCTGAATCTCACCCATGACACGATCTTCGTCCGCGACATGAGCGATGTCATCACGTACTGGAACCGGGGAGCCGAAGAACTGTATGGCTGGGCGCCTTACGAGGCGATTGGAAAACGTTCGAACGATCTCCTGCATACCGTCTTCACGACACCAGGCGACGAGATCGGTGCGGAGCTGCTGGAAACAGGGCGCTGGGAAGGCGAACTCAGACACTTAAAATCCGATGGAACCCAGGTTGTGGTGGCGAGCCGTTGGTCGTTGCGGCGCAATGTGAACGATCAACCTGTAGCCATTCTGGAAACGAATAACGACATCACAGACCGTAAACGTCGAGAAGAAGAGATTCGTAGCCTCAATGCGGAACTCGAAAAGCGATCTACGGCTCTGCAAACCAGCAACAGGGAATTGGAGGCCTTTGCCTACTCTGTCTCGCACGATCTGCGGGCACCTCTCCGCCATATGGTCGGATATGCGGAGTTACTTCATAAAAACTCATCTGCCTCGTTGGACGACAAGGGGCTTCGGTACATGCGGATGATTCTGGAGGCCGCAAAGCGAATGGGTAACCTCATCGACGATTTGTTGTCGTTTTCGCGAATAGGCCGCGTCGAAACCCAAAAAACCCAGGTAAATTTGGAGCAATTGGTGAAGGAAGCTCTCAGTGAGATACGGCCGGAGGCCAATGGTCGCAATATCGTCTGGAGAATCGATACACTCCCAATCTGTCAGGGAGACAGTTCCATGCTCAGGCTTGTTCTCATTAACCTCCTTTCCAACGCGGTGAAGTTCACGCGCGCTCAACCGAAGGCCGAGATCGAGATCGGATGTGCCGATGAAAACAAAGATGAGGTAGTGATATTCGTCAAAGACAACGGTGCGGGTTTTGATATGAAATATGTGGACAAACTTTTTGGAGTCTTCCAACGTCTCCATCATGCCGACGCGTTCGAAGGGACTGGTATAGGACTCGCTACCGTTCAGCGCATCATCCATCGCCATGGAGGCAAGGTGCGGGCCGAGGGCGTCGTCGATCAAGGCGCAACCTTCTATTTTTCAGTTCCCAAAATCTAATATCAGGACATAGCTATGGAAAGACTCGGACGCATTTTGATGGTGGAGGACGACTCCAACGACGTCGAGTTGACGTTGACCGCACTCGAAGACTACAACCTCGCCAATGAAGTCGTTGTCGCTCGAGACGGCGAAGAAGCCCTGGACTACCTTTATTGCCGTGGCAAATTCACAACACGTTCCTCCGATAACCCCGCCGTCATACTGCTGGATCTGAAACTGCCCAAAATCGATGGATTAGAGGTGTTGAAGCAAATCAAATCTGATGAGAACTTAAAGTTTATTCCTGTCGTCGTGCTCACCTCCTCGAAGGAGGAAAAGGATCTGGTGACAAGCTACAAACTAGGAGTGAACGCCTACGTCGTAAAGCCAGTCGATTTTCATCAGTTCGTCAACGCCATCAAAGAACTCGGTGCCTTCTGGGCGGTCATCAATGTTCCCCGCCAGCGAGCGTGAATAAGTGAACACGAGCCACCGCCTGCGGATTCTCTCCCTTGAGGACGATCCTAACGACACCGAACTGATTCAGGCCGCACTCGAGACAGAAGGCATCGACTGCGTAGTCACACGGGTCGACACTCAAACTACGTTTCGCAGCTCGCTGGAGCAAGACGCGGTTGATCTAATTCTGGCGGACTACAAGCTCCCGTCCTTTGACGGCCTTTCAGCCTTAAAGCTCGCAACGAGCATCTGCCCGGAGGTGCCATTCCTCTTTGTCTCTGGAATGCTCGGGGAAGAGGTGGCCATTGAAGCGCTGAAGATCGGCGCCACAGACTATATTCTCAAGACCAGGCTGTCGAGGTTGGCGCCGTCCGTGCTTCGCGCCCTCCGTGAAGCCGACGGGAGAGCCGAACGCAAGCGGACCGAGAAAGCTCTAAGTCGCAGCGAGACATTTTTGGCCCAGGCGCAACGCTTAAGCCGCACGGGCAGTTTCGGATGGAACGTGTTCACCAGAGAAGTCTTTTGGTCCGCGGAGACATACCGGATCTTTGAATGCGAACCTGGGACAACCCCATCGGTCGATCTGGTGATTCAGCGAACCCACCCGGAGGACCGCGAACGTCTTCAACACGTCTTCGAACAAGCCTCTGACGTGGGCGACTTCGATATCGAGCATCGGTTGATTTCCAACGACGGCTCGATAAAATACGTTCGCGTAGTCGCGCGTGTAAGAGGCGACGAACCGGAGGGTTTGCAAATCGTCGGGGCTGTCACCGACGTCACGGAGGCCAGGCGAGCACAGGACGCCCTGCGACGAAGTGAAGGTTACTTAGCCGACGCGCAGAGATTAACCCGGACGGGAAGTTGGGCCTATGACGTAGCCACAAGACGCGGTATTCACTGGTCGCAAGAGAACTTTCGGTTGATGGGCTTTGATCCAACAGAAGGCGTTCCCCCGCACCACAAGTTCTTTCAGCGCATCCATCCAGACGACCAGGAAAATTACAGCCAAGCCTTCGAAAGCGCAATCACTCATCAACAGCCGGATCTCGACCTCGAGTACCGAGTCGTTCTTCCCGACGGAGAAACGAGGTACGTCCACTCTGTAGGCCATCCTGTCTTCGACAAATCCGGCAACTTCTCCGAGTACGTCGGCACGGCGATGGATGTAACCGAACAGCACAAGGCGAGAGCCGCCCTGGAGACGGCCTTTCGAGAGATACAAACGCTCAAGGATCAGCTCTACAAAGAGAACATCGCCCTGCGCGAAGAGATCGTTCAAACCTCAATGTTTGAAGAGATCGTGGGCGAGTCACCTGCTTTGCGCGCCGTCCTGGCCCGCGCCATCAAAGTCGCTCCAACTGACTCCACCGTGTTGATCACCGGCGAAACAGGAACCGGCAAGGAGTTGATCGCCCGTGCGATTCATAAGCGATCCCAGCGCGCTGCCCGCGCCTTCGTCAGTGTCAACTGTGCCGCCATCCCTACCTCGCTGATCTCGTCGGAACTGTTCGGCCATGAGAAGGGCGCGTTCACCGGCGCCATGGAACGCCGACTCGGGCGCTTCGAGTTAGCGGACGGAGGTACGCTCTTTCTCGACGAAATTGGAGAGCTTCCGCCCGAGACCCAGATCGCCTTGCTGCGTGTTCTGCAGGAACGCGAGTTTGAGCGAGTCGGGGGATCCAAGGTGATTCGTGCGAACGTGCGCGTGATTGCTGCGACCAATCGCGACCTCCAGGCGTCGATTGACGCTGGAACATTCCGCGGCGATCTCTACTATCGCTTCAACGTATTTCCCATCGACATGCCATCTCTTCGACAGCGAAGAGAAGACATCCCTCTCCTGGTCGAATATTTCATTGATCGCTACTCGGCCAAGACAGGCAAGAAGATTCGAAGGATCGAGAAATCGACGCTCGATCGGCTTCGGCAGTACTCCTGGCCAGGCAACATTCGCGAGCTTCAAAATGTAGTTGAGCGATCCGTGATTCTTGGTGAATCCGAAATCTTCACCGTAGATGAAAGTTGGCTCTCCGGAGGAGTTGAGCAACCGGATCGAACGGGCCCCACTCTTCTCAAAATCGCGCCTTCCGAGGAGAAGAAGGCAATCGAAGCCGCGCTCGCCGAAGCGCAGGGCCGTGTGTCGGGCCCGTCAGGCGCAGCAGCCAGACTTGGCGTTCCTCCATCAACCCTCGAGTCCAAGATTAAGACGCTTAGCATAAACAAACACCGCTTCAAGTCGAACTAGTGCGGGTCTCCCACAAAATTCGCGAAATTAGCGGATTCACGAAATCCGTGAATCCAGACCTCATCCATTCCTCTTACTATCAGTAACTTGGAAATGGCCCTGCAGTTGCACTTCCACCCGCCAAATGTTCAAGATTCGAAGATTCGACGGCAAGGGATTTGTGACCTTCGCTCTCAGTGGCCGAATCGAGGAAGGGCATCTACCTGAGTTGCAAAAACTCCTCGAAGTCGAGACTCAAGCCAAATCAGCAGCCATAGCGCTTGATCTAGTAGACGTGAGGCTGGTGGACCGGGAAGCCATCCACTTCCTGACCACAAGTGAGGCTCAAGGGATCATGCTGAAAAATTGCCCATCGTACGTCCGGGAGTGGATTGAAACTGGCAAGGGGTATAAGCAATGAGCCAAAGCATTGAGCAAACCATCACCGGGATCACCACCGAAGCCGTCTCCTCCCGAAGCATGAACTCGCCCTTGAAAAAGATGCGCGCCGATTTGCCCGGCCGTTCGCTCGGCGGAGTTCTACGTCTGGCTCAGCGGATTCTTGACGAAGGCCGCACCATCTTGCCGAAGCTTCGCAATCCGGGGTCCACCTCTCCAACTATCGAACAATCTCTCTCCGGATTCCTCGACAACTTCTCAACCGCTGGGGCACGCTGTCAGATCTGGGTCACCGGAAAGCCGCAGTCTTTAGAACCAGCGATCCTCGAGCAGGTCACTTTGATTGGGAGAGAGGCACTGGCTAACGCGTTGCAACACTCTCAAGCGACACGCATAGAAGCCGAGGTGGAGTACTCGCCCCGCGGATTGCGCCTCATTGTCCGCGACAACGGGCGCGGAATGGATCGACTCGCGGTGCGCTCGGTAAAAGACTCCCAATGGGGACTGTCGGGGATGCGGGTGCGAGCCAGAAGGATCGGCGCACAACTCAGCATATGGAGCAGGTACGGAGCCGGCACGGAGGTGGAGATCTCTATTCCAAACCACATCGTAGCCAGCGCCTGCGCCTGAGGGCTCGACGTTGTAAAACGTAGCCGGCGGTAGTTTTCAATAGACATCTTCCACGGGACAAGGCTGTCGCCAGGATCCTCTTCGTCTTCGTCGCCTGAAGTTTGTACCTCCCATCGAGCTATCACTCGCGCCAACCCTAATTTGGCTTCCGCATTTGATCGTTCCAAGAAAAATGAAGTGAGAGAATTTCAAACTTTGCGGGCAGGGTGGGCAATCCTTCATCGCATAAGGCACCAGGAAGAATAATCGGTCGCTGCGCGGTTTTAGCCTGCTCGATGTATTCCAGTGGATGGAGGCCCCCATACCGCCGCCAACTTCGGATCTGCATCGAATATACTAAGGGCTGGCATGAGCGAAGAAGATCTGAAACAACGGCTTGCGTACTTTCAGCAAAGGCTCGAAGAGGCCAAGCGAAGACACTCCGCGAAAGAGCCGCACCCCGAACCTTCGATGCTGGTTACACCACCGATACCTTCAAGACCTGGGCCGAGTCAATCGCCGTTATAAACGAACGCCTTGCCACCATCAACGATCAGCTGAAGGCGGAGGCCCAAAAGTCCAATCCAGCTCAAAAAGAGCGCTGAAACAAAATTGCATTCTTTGAGGAAACAGCTGCAAGTCGACTCTGGCCGTGAGTTCCAAGTGGGCCGGGCAACTCATCTCGGAATTTACTCATCTGACAACCAAATACCAGAAACCTTCTTGTAAGGGAGATCATCATGGCCGACCAAGCCTCTGCTACACATCCCCATCGCCCGAAGATGGATGGATCATCTGATTCGATTTGTTTGAACTGCTTAGCGACAGTCGCCGCAAAACACGAAGCCGATCCGCCCGACCTTCCTTTGCACCATGTCTGCAGTCCTTACTTCACAGCAAGGCGGACCTCCGTCCTGCAGCAATCGGCCTGAATCGGAGGGGCGCGGTTCTCGCTCACCAGGTGCACCGCCGCCTCAAAGAACTCAACCCGCTGGGATGCAGGCACTATCCCAGCCCAGACTCGTTTTTCGGCCGATTGCCATAAACGTAACGGATCGAAAATAAATATTGAAACGGTGGCGCATTTTTCTAAGCCTGAAAAGTGTCAGTCAGATGACCATCTTTACCACGCTATCCACCACGAAATAACCATCAACACACCACGGTCTACAGCTCATTTCCCGCGAAATCGGCTCAAAAACACACGTAACGCCCTCTAAGAAATTATCTCAAAGCAGCGGTAGCCGATCTGGTCGCATTCGAGGGTAAATGGTCCGCCGTGCCCATCGGATGGCCCGTGACAAAGCTTCTGCCCCGCTTTTCCGGACCAAACCAGAAGATCAGAAGCAGAGAAACGATCACCAGCGTCTCAAAAGAACATAACGCCCACGGATAGCCAAATCTGCTCCGCAGCAAGTTCTGCAGCGGCAACACCGGCGAAGCAAACAGCACGCCGAGTTGATACACAAACCCAGGAAATAGCCCGCGAATCGCATCCGGCGCCAACTCGTTCAGATGTGCCGGAATCACGCCAAACGCCCCCTGTACGCCGCTCTGCATCAGATACGATCCAATCACAATCGCCAACACCGAACCGCCGAAGGCCCACATCGGCATCGCCAGCAGACACACCCCAAGCGCAGCCATCACGGCATATCGCCGTCCTATTCGCTCCGACATCGCTCCCACCGCAACCGCTCCGATGATCGCCCCAACGTTGTAAATCACAGGAATTCCAAGCGTGGCTTTCATCCCCAGCACAGTCGCACTATTCATCCACGGAAGCGTCTTAAGGAAATCCGGATAAAGATCCTGAGTGCCATGAGAGAGGCATGTAATAGCAGTCATCAGCAATAAAAGGTATCCAAAGACACCTAAGTGTTGAAACAGCGTTCCGAATATCTTTCCTAGCGATGGCGTCCGATGCATCCGCCACGCAGCCGATTCAGGCGCAACCGCAGCCAGCGCCACTATGACAAGTGTGACCCCGACGCCAACGAAGAACATCGTCTGCCAGCCGAACGCAGGCGCAATCGTCTGCATTCCGATCGCCGCCATCAGATACCCAAAGGGATAACCGCCCTGCATCAAGCCAGAGAGAACGCCGCGTCTGTGCCGAGGTGCGCTCTCCATCGCATACGAAGCACCAATGCCCCAATACCCGCCCATGCCGAGACCATACAAAAGCCTCATCGCGAGGAAGATCCAATAGGTCGGCGCGAGCCCGCTCAGTACAGTCACCGTCGAGAAGTACAGAACGCATGCAATCAACGGCTTCTTGCGGCCAAACCTGTCCGCCAAGGCTCCGAAGAATAACGCTCCAATCGGACGCATGGCCAGCGTAAGTGTCATGCTCCACACAATCGCGGCCTTCCCCACGTGAAATTTGCCCATCAGCTCCGATATGAGAAAGACGACGACAAAAAAATCGAATGCGTCGAGAATCCAACCCAGGATGCCGGCTGCTACGGCAAACCTCCATCCCGGAGCTCCAGCCTCCGAAGTTGCTGCAGCTGCTTCGGTCTCTTCAAAATGCATAAAGACGGTCTCTCTTCCGGCGAAGCTAGGGGATGGACGATTGGCAGTGTCTAGGGAACAGATCTTCGAACCACACCTGACAGCGTTTTGATCCTTGCAGAAATACTATCGCGTCACGGTGAGTGTCGAGTCCAGGTTTGTTTCATCCGATAAGATTTCTCTCGTCAATAAAGCAAGAATCTTCCATTGGCAGGTTTAACTTCCCTATCAAAGCATCTTGCTCTGGGCTCACAGGATGAAACGCCTATTTCTCTGCCTTCACTATTTCTGCAATGAAACAAGCTACTCGGAAGGACTTTGGTAGCTTTCTGAATGGCGGAGTGGGTCCACAAGGAACAACAACCCGATTCGTCAGAAGCGGCCGACGGTGATACCTGGGATATTTGCAACAAAGATCCTGACAGTGATCGTCGGAAGGAGGCTAAAATCTTGAATCAAGATCAATGAGCGCTCCGAGGATCCATGCGACGCGGCCAAAGACATGCGCGCACTCCCGGGTCGGCGAACTCTAGGTGTCTGTCTGCTTTCGGTGGCTAGTCAAGAACCCGCTCTTTGTTAGATCGATCCAGTTGCCCTAATTGCGAAGACCTCGTCATTCCATTACTACCTGGGCCCGTACATGAAATTGACTGACTCGTATCGTGCCCAACTAGTTGGGTCTCGCGTCCTCATTCAACGAGAGTGAATCCAAGGAAGGCAACATGAACAAAGGACGAAGCGTCATCGTCGGCACAGCCGTACTTGCTGGTGCGATGCTCTACGCCGGAGTCACCTTTCCCAACGTATCTGCGATTGCAAGACCGTCCGCGACAAGTGAAGCGACACTTGGACCAGTAACGGGAGAAGGTCCTTGGCGGGCCTCCTGTAAATACTGGACTGCCGCGCGCTTAATCAAGCCGCTGGGCCAGGAGAAGACTAGCCAGCCGAAGATTGCACACGGAGAGAGTGAAACCAGCGTGGTTTCTCAACTAGTCGCATCCACCAACGGCCCGAAGGCCGACTGTGAAAGTGACGATGACTGGGGGATTCCTGAACTCCGGTCCGATCACATCGACGCAGCCACGACAACCTCGACGGAAGATCTCCACCAGCCAGAGATCCGCGTCATCCTTGCGTCCGTCCCCGACCCTATTCACAGTCACCTGGCGCTCGAGTTCGATAGAACCGTCGATTCATTCATGCAGGCAGCAGCCGACCGCCGGTATCTTAGCAGCAACTACTGGTTTCCCTGGAAGATTCAGCATGGCTCCGATGCCGTGAATGAATCATCCATCAATGCAACAAACACCGAGGAAGATCGCCACCGGGAGCAACAACCGGGGCTCATCATTCTCAAATACAGTCCCCAGCGAGACGAAAAGAGTTTTTCCTGGCTTAGCTACCATCGCGTCATCTATCTTTTTTGGTGAGCGAGTCGCCCGCTCTGGGCATGAACGGCATCCAGCTTCGCAACGCGCTCCGTTACGAAGCCATGCTCCGAAGCCGATACGGCGCCAAGCTTTCTATGAGCGATGATGACTCTCAACTTGCCGTCATTGGTCCCGGCTCCTCAGGTTCCGCCGCCTCTCTTCGCGAAGGAATTGTGAATGCTACATTTGCCGATGAGGCAAATCCAGGTGAAGAAAGGAGTCGGGGAAGACCTAATACCAAGTACAAAACCGGAGATGGTTTCGAAGATGCGAATCAGGCCAGACCAAAAGATATAACCAACGTCATCGTAGCGGGTACCACCTCGACACTCATCGCCGACGCCGAACTGAATTCACCGTCTTCAACCAGATTCATCTCTTACTACTCCTTTGGAGAAGACACCGTCTCTGAAGAGCATCGAATTCTCGATTCGTTTCGAGGCGCTCATTCAGATGAGCAACATATTGCTATCCTCAGCGAAGACGACACCGTATTTGGGGAAGCCAGCAGTCGCCCCAGTGTGCCCGATACGTCAGGGGGCTAAACGCGACCGGTTGGCCGTACCGACCAGTCATGCCGGATGAGTCCGCCGCGGCCTATCATCCAATCTATATTCGCTTTCCACGAGAGATATCGCTCCTGCGAAATGCTCAGGGCGAGAAGCCTGGAAAGAATTCTTCTTCAGAGATCCCCACTCCCTATTTGAATCTGACGCTCAAGGACTCGAGTGCAGATGACACTATGCCTCGGTTTTCTACGACTCAGACGCCGTTATCGCAAGAGGCACAGTTGATGGCCATCGCTCATCAGCTTCAGCGAGCCCGTGTCGAATATATACTCATCACCGCATCAAACATCCTGGACGAACTCTTTCTCGCTCAGTTTCTGCATCGCGCCTGTCCAGATGCAAGGATCGTCTTCTACAACGGCGGCGATCTTCTGGTCGAGCGAGACGTTGATAACGCCCGCTATATCGGTTCCCTCACGATCTCCCCTATAATCTCACGACGTTGAGCAGGCCATCTTATGCGGGCCGCGCCTTCTCGGACTCGCAGGCCGAAGCTATCTATAACGCCGCCAGTTACATTTTGTGGAAGGGATCCACGGACCCGAAGACGCAGCCGTTAAATCTCTCCGGTTATCTGCGCGGGGAGGGCAAGATGCAAGCCCCTCTCTGGGCAACGGCCGTCGGTAGTGACGGGTATTACCCTCTTGGAATCGTCAATGGATGTGCCAGCGAGTGGCCCCGGATTCTACCGAGTTTTCATGGTGCGGAACCTGTGCCGTGTTCGGAGAGGGAGATATCCTCCATGCAACTGCTTCCCCTTCCATCTCCGAATGCAGCTCCATCGTTGGCGTGGTCTATCCTCTGCGTCTTCATTACTGTGCTCTGCATCGGTCACGCCGCCATCATGCTTTCAGCAGAGTATTGGTCCCCTTTCACCCGTGATCTGGCGATCGATCAGAACGATCAGCCTCGTCGCAGATCGGTCTACATTAATATCGGAACTTCCGTCCTTTTCTGCATGTCCTTCGTTCTAGCCTCACCGATGTTCCTTATCGTACGCGTATACCGATGGGAAAGAAGCAATCTCGTTGTCGCCTCCTTGACCCTGTTTGTCGCAGTCGTAGCCGTGCTCGCCACTCTTTACAAGACGTGGCCTTATCTCAAATACGAGCCTCAAAGAAATTCGAAGTACCCCACAGGTCTCTACTTCTTATTCAACCTGCTCGCGCTCGCCGCGCTCATTGTGGTTCCACTGTTCTGGCTTCGGATCTGCCTGCAGAATGCTGCGAACGGTGTGCCTACTTATGTAGGCCTCTTTTTTACTTATCGTTCGCTTCACCCTGGCAGCGGTGTCTCCCCTGTCGTTCCCGTTCTTCTGCTGCTCTTTGGCTGGTACCTTTGGGCCGTCTTTCAGACGGCGCGTCTCCGCTTTTCCACCATGAACCGCCCCAGGCTTCCCGATCAAGTAACAATTACATCCTCCTATCCCCTCTACGTTCCCGACCGCCAGCTAAGCGCATGTAGAAATCCCACTAACGTCTGTCTCTTCGAAAACATCAGTTGTCTTCTCATCACCCGCGAAATCTTGCGCCGGTTTACTCGTTGGCCTCACAGAAAACTGAATGTGATCTTCCTCATTATCTATCTCGGCTTGTTTCTGCTTTGCGTTTTCTGCGGCCGCATTCAAAGCCTCGAGCGGTTCCTCTTGCATCCAGTTCACGGGCCTACGCCTTACGAGTTCCTCATTGCCGCGCTCTTCTTTCCTCTTATTATGGTCGTCCTCACAGGATGGTTGCGCATGATCTTCGTTTGGGGATCCCTCAGTCGCGGCCTCCTCGAGCCACTGGAGCGAATGCCCGTTCGCGCTGCCTTCAGCCGCCTCAAGGAGGTTGGCTGGATGACCATGCTTAGCCAGAGCAGCCTCCACATCCGTTGGCGCGACATGGCGCGTTCGAATGAGTCCGTCCGCCAGCTAGTCAACAACGAAGAGCTTCGTAAGGCGATCGACGATGATGCGAAATGGACTGTTCTGAAGAGCGCTCATGAGGACCTCACTCTGAAACTAAAGCAGCTGCGGGAGCACATTCAGGTTCGAAAACGAGATAGGGAGAGTCTGCACAAGTTCTGCATCGCTTGCCTGATTGATTAATCTGATAGCTGCGAGGAGATTGCGATGAAGCAGCAGAGTCTGTCGAGTCAGGGTGTGTTTGAGAAGTACGGGCGGAAGAGTCGGCGGGAGTTGTTTCTGGACGAGATGGAGCAGGTGGTTCCATGGTCTGCGCTGGAAGCCCTGGTACGACCGCACTATGCGAAGGCGGGCAAGGGACGGCAGCCGGTAGGGTTGGCGATCATGCTGCGGACTTACTTTGTGCAGCAGTGGTTCAATCTGTCGGACCCTGGGGTGGAAGAGGCGTTGTACGAGTCTGCGGCGCTGCGGCGGTTCGTTGGCGTGGACCTTGGGATTGCGCCTGCGCCGGATGAGACGACCATCCTGCGGTTCCGTCATCTGCTGGAGAGGCACGAGCTGGGCGGGTTGATGCTGGATGCGGTGAACGTGCATCTGGATGCCAGGGGCATCCGGATCGCGACGGGCACGATTGTCGATGCGACCATCCTGCATGCGCCTTCGTCGACCCAGAACGCGAGTGGCGAGCGCGACCCGGCGATGCACCAGACCAGGAAGGGCAACCAGTGGTACTTCGGCCTGAAGGCGCATATCGGCGTGGACGCGAGGGAGGGCATCGTCCACTCTGTGGCGACGAGCGCAGCCAGCGTGGCGGACTGCCACATGTTACCGGAACTGCTGCACGGCCAAGAGCGTAAGGTGTGGGGCGACGGCGGCTATCAGGGCCAGACCGACGCCATCCAAGAGGCCGCTCCGAAGGCACAGGACATGACCTGCAAGCGGACGAAGTTCAAAAACTATGTCGACGAGTTACAGAAAAAGAAGAACCGGAGTAAGTCGAGGGTGCGGGCCAAGGTAGAACATCCGTTCCGGATCCTGAAGCGCATCTTCGGCTTCGACAAAGTGAGATACAGAGGCATCGCGAAGAACCATCACCGCCTGTGCGCGAACTTCGCGCTGGTGAACCTGTACCTGCACCGCAAACGTCTGGCAGTCCTTGGGCAGTAGTGCGCCTGGAAGCCCCGGAAAACGGGCGGATGCGCGTTCCAATTAGCCCTCCAACAGCATCAAACCAACCAAAACCCGCGCATCTTCCATGCCCACTCCCTGACCCCAGAAAGTCAGACGCCTACGCAGAGGTTCCATAGGAGGTTTCCCACTCCTCCAATGGAATATCCACGGAACGACTTCGACCTCCCGCCTGAGGAACATCGCCAGGACCTAAGCTTTATCTATGCCATTGAGAAACGATATGCGGCTTTCTGTGAACTAATCTTGTCGGATCTGTTGATCCCTTATTGGGATAACCAACGTGTCGGCTTCGTCGAAGACGATGGGGATGATCTCGGGGTAGACCGAGCCAAACCGGAAACCGCGACGCAGGATCCGCTTCCAATTCTTCTGGCGGAAGAGCTACTCGTTATCCGCTACGTCGCGCTCATCCGTTCTGTGCTCGTAAATATTCGCTACCTCATGCTCTTCACCTGCGCGGCCTTCGTGCTCTCCATCGTTGCATGGAACTCTTATCCCTTTCAGCCCCATCAACTCATCGACTGGTGTTTCACTCTCCTACTTGTCTTCCTCGGTACTGGAGTCGTCTGGGTATTTGCTCAAATGCATCGCAATTCCATCCTTAGTCGCATTACAGATACAACGCCCAACAAACTCGGTCTCGACTTCTACATACGGATCGTCACCTTCGGTGCAGCTCCGGTTCTCACCTGGTTGGCTTACCAGTTCCCAGACGCGGGTGGCAGTCTTCTCAGAATCCTTCAACCCGGTCTTCAAGTGGTCAAGTAATTTTTTCACGCACGTTTTCTTCAAAGCCGGCCTGAATCTATAGGTCGTGAATACATAAATCATGAGTGCTAGTTCAACTGTGGAGAGTGACGCCGATTACTCGGCACGATGACATTCAGAGGTCATATTGCCACCGATAGAATCCGACGAAAAGGTAACCCCTCGGCCTCCCGCATCCCACCAGATGAACCCTGCGGCCGCGTAACGCGCGCCAGAACCCGAAATTACATTTGCAAAAATAAGCGAATGCCCGGAGACGGGAACAATCGCAAGGCTGTTACCCGCTCCGTTCAGATATTCAACCGAAAAAACTCCCACAGGCAGCCCCATCTTACTTCCCTGGGCATCACAGCGGTACTTCATCATATGCCGCGAGATCGGTTCCGAACCACTTAGGGAACCTCTGCGTAGGCGTCTGACTTTCTGGGGTCAGGGAGTGGGCATGGAAGATGCGCGGGTTTTGGTTGGTTTGATGCTGTTGGAGGGCTAATTGGAACGCGCATCCGCCCGTTTTCCGGGGCTTCCAGGCGCACTACTGCCCAAGGACTGCCAGACGTTTGCGGTGCAGGTACAGGTTCACCAGCGCGAAGTTCGCGCACAGGCGGTGATGGTTCTTCGCGATGCCTCTGTATCTCACTTTGTCGAAGCCGAAGATGCGCTTCAGGATCCGGAACGGATGTTCTACCTTGGCCCGCACCCTCGACTTACTCCGGTTCTTCTTTTTCTGTAACTCGTCGACATAGTTTTTGAACTTCGTCCGCTTGCAGGTCATGTCCTGTGCCTTCGGAGCGGCCTCTTGGATGGCGTCGGTCTGGCCCTGATAGCCGCCGTCGCCCCACACCTTACGCTCTTGGCCGTGCAGCAGTTCCGGTAACATGTGGCAGTCCGCCACGCTGGCTGCGCTCGTCGCCACAGAGTGGACGATGCCCTCCCTCGCGTCCACGCCGATATGCGCCTTCAGGCCGAAGTACCACTGGTTGCCCTTCCTGGTCTGGTGCATCGCCGGGTCGCGCTCGCCACTCGCGTTCTGGGTCGACGAAGGCGCATGCAGGATGGTCGCATCGACAATCGTGCCCGTCGCGATCCGGATGCCCCTGGCATCCAGATGCACGTTCACCGCATCCAGCATCAACCCGCCCAGCTCGTGCCTCTCCAGCAGATGACGGAACCGCAGGATGGTCGTCTCATCCGGCGCAGGCGCAATCCCAAGGTCCACGCCAACGAACCGCCGCAGCGCCGCAGACTCGTACAACGCCTCTTCCACCCCAGGGTCCGACAGATTGAACCACTGCTGCACAAAGTAAGTCCGCAGCATGATCGCCAACCCTACCGGCTGCCCTCCCTTGCCCGCCTTCGCATAGTGCGGTCGTACCAGGGCTTCCAGCGCAGACCATGGAACCACCTGCTCCATCTCGTCCAGAAACAACTCCCGCCGACTCTTCCGCCCGTACTTCTCAAACACACCCTGACTCGACAGACTCTGCTGCTTCATCGCAATCTCCTCGCAGCTATCAGATTAATCAATCAGGCAAGCGATGCAGAACTTGTGCAGACTCTCCTTAGGTGGATCGATAAGTCAGTCGCTCTCGCAAAGGCGGAAAAGGTGAGGACAGCCACACCGACCAGAATCTTTTTGAATGGGACACTCATAAGATCACCTCTTCGTTCGTGATTGAACCTCGAAAGTGAAAACATCATATCCCCAAAGGCATGGCTCTCGATAACTACGCATGGATCTTCCCTAATGAACCTGACCTGATACCTGTTGTAAGTCATTCAAGAAGACGCTTGAGCGCAGAGAAGCTGATCTCAATGATTGAAAGACAGAAACCTGCGGAGGTGATGTCTCCCGTCACCTCTCGCAGGCATCACCAGCCCGAACAACTCAACTTGGCTGGAACCTGAAATCAATTTGTCTGGACAGCCCTGGAGGCAGCCATCAGCTGCTGATGCAGATCCGTGAGATTCTCGGTGTAGACGAGGATCAGATCGATCATTGCGGCGAAGTAGATTCGCTCTGCCCCGGTCGTCCAGCCGGGACGACGAATGACCGCCAGCAACTCTTCGTAATAATTTTCACGGGGAAGCCTGCAGACAGCGTGTTTCGCTTCGTAGAGCTTCTCTTCAACCCGAAGGTGATTTATCGATGCCTGGGAGGTTACTTGTTTCAGCGAAGCCATCAGTTCTCCTGTCAAGTACGTGTCTGCGCGAGCACACTCTGTAGTGACGGCCGTGCCAAATTCGTTTCAACTCTGCCTGAACTATTTGAAAAATGACTAAATCACAAAGTCTCTGGGTTCGAGCTTTCTGAAGATTAGATCTGTTTTTTTACGAACCAGCATAGAGCTGAAACGCCGCCCAATACATGGGCTTGCGCGTGACACCCTCAGAACGCATCATCTCCAGCTTAGCCGCTCGAAGTGCCTCGTCCGGTTTGCTTCCGTTTTCGAGGCCTCCATATAGCCGGTCCATGAGTTGCGGTGTCGAAGCGTCGTTTACCTCCCACAACGCTCCGATTACGTCATGCGCTCCCGCCCGCAAAAATGCCCACGACAAACCCACCAGCTCCTCGCCCGCGTAAGCGCGTAACCCTGATCCATAGCAGGATGAGATGGTCACAAGTCTGGCGTGCAACGGATGGTGGACGATCTCCCGCGCATATAACTTATAGTCCTCGGGGTGAGCCGCTGATGCCGAAAGCACAACCGCCGAATCCAGCGGGCTAAGTCGGCTCGCCGTCCCGTGGGCGACGAAGTGGATGTACTCAAAACGATCCGGCCTAACCGTTTCATACGCCGAAGGCACCGCCTCTGCCTGCGTGAGCACTGTCTCGCGATCCGCCTGAAAATGCCTCTTGACCTCATCCACTTCAGCCGGCGCGTTTCGCAGACTTTCATACTCTGAGCCCGAAGAGACTGGATTGCCGATCAACAGTAAATTGTTTGCCTCACTCGAAGAAGAAACAGAATCGAGTCGCGACAGAAGCCGAATCGAGTTCGCGTTCGTCAGCGTCACATCTTCAATCCAGTAATGAAGCTTTTCGACCCCGGGCTTAAGCAGCGTCTCGAAGTTCAATCCATTAAGGCCGCCGTCAGGAATAACAAACACCTTTGCCCCATCCGGGATCATAGAGGCTGCTGGAGCGACGATCGTGTCATACAGATATCTACCGTCAACGTTCGCCTCCCGCAGCGCATCACTCGATCGCAAAATCGCTTTCTGGTAGGTCTGGACATGAGATTCGATCTCTTGTTCTTTTGGAAGCACGAAGACACTCGTACGAGTGGCTGTGACTGCCCACAAGTAAGACTTTTCTGGTCCAAGCGAATAGAAGAGAATTACAGCGTTGAGCTTACGCGCGATCGCCTGCGGATTCAGCACCTCACGTAGCGTCGGAGAATTCTTTCTCGTCCCGAGCCCCTCGGCCAGAGTGCGCGCCCTCCCAAGGTCGAGAAGTTTCAACGCTTCTTCTTCCCGATGCGAAGAGATTAGAAAACTAGCGTAATCTCGGTAAAGATCATTTCCGTTCGCAAAAAGGGTAGCTTCAGCTCTACATTTTTGACCTCGCTCCTCTTATCTTCGAAGGTCTGGATAGATCTGCGGTACCAAACTTCGGCTTGCCTGGGGTCTGCCTTAACGTTGAAGTACTTTGCCAGGGCACCTTCAATCTGCCATCGCACATAAGGGTCTCCCACCGCGCTGTCATACACCTCCATTAACATTTGTTCTGCATCCTGCCCGTTCGGTTCATGTATTGCTAGAAGTGCCTGAACGAACTTAGCGTCGATCTCTGCTCCCTGGTCGCCGGATGATTTCGCTGCACGAACTGCCTCTTCGCTTTGAATCTTCGCAGAATCGTATTGCCCCTCTTGGAGCAACAACAATGCCAGTTGTGTCTCTATGTCAGAGATCTGATCTGTAGCATTGATGGCAGTGGCGGACTTTAGTGCTCGTTCGTAGCAGGTCTTCGCTTCCTTGAGATCCCCGAGTTTGTAATAAGACGAACCGGCCTGCCATAACCAAACCACCTGCGCGCTCGTGGTTCCTATCTCCCTGGCTTCTCTTTCAGCAGCCTGAAAATTTGACAGAGCCTTCTCGAAATCTCCGAGACGATAGAACGCATCACCCGTATTTCCCATAGCCGCTTCAGTCACCAGCCGTGCCTGAACAGATCTGGCAAAATTGGCCGCATCCTGCAACAGCGCTACCGCCTCGTCGTAGTGCTCCATCTGAAGAGCCACAAAACCAAGATTCAAAAGATCGCTGGCTTCGAGGAAAGCATCTGCGTGCCTGCGGGCAGCCTGCAGACTCTTTTTATATAAGTCTGAAGCAGCAGCTAGATTATTACGATTCAGCTGTATCTTCGCTTCGGCACGAAGAACCTCACCGTCTAACTGCGAATTGCTTGAATCGCATAAGACGCGCGCCTTGTGTAACTCTTGATCTGATTGTCTGGATTGGCCCAATCCCGCATGCGCCAAGCCGCAAAGCAAGTTCTTTTTGATAGCAGCATCGCCAGTGTCGGGATACAAGACCGTCTTATCGTCGAGCAAGTTAAGGACATCCGTCCGACGTCCCTGATAGGTCAGGATGTCGCCTTCCAGGAGACGAAACTTCATAGACCAGTTCGAGTCTCTGCTGGAGAAGCGCCTGCGTGCCTGATCCGCTTCCGCTTGTGCGACGTCCAGGCTGCCATGCAGAAAGTCGCTGTGGATGTGCTCGAAAGTCGCGGCTGGATCTTCGCTCCCCGTCGAGGAACGGCATCCCAGACAGCTAATGGCAAGCAGCGAAGCAGTCACCAGGACTATGGCGGAACAGTATGCCCGCCAGTGGTCAACATAGATATGTTGAGGTTTCCTTCTACGCTGCAGCCCAGTTCCGCCCGAATCATGGATAGCCGAACCGACCGTTGACCCGGAAAAAACTCCCCTAGAAAAATCCTTCCAAACTCCGGAATCTCCAGAACGTGGCCGAAAGATCTGCCTGGAACCGCTTGATCCACACCATCCACCAAGGAACACAAAACACATCGATCTTCTCCCGGCTTTGGAACGGAATCCATCCAACCAAATCTGTCGCTCACCCATCCGGCTTTCTTTGCGTTAGCGCTCTTGACTATTTTGCGACCCTGATCGCGGCTGGCCTGCTGAAAGTGTTTGTGTGACAGAGACTCGTCAGTTTCGCCCCGTAAAGTCATGAATTTTTCGTTCATCACAGGTGCAACGTCGTGGCCAGCTACTCGAAGCTGGTCGAACCGCGAACCAGCAAACGAGATTCGAGGGTATTTGCCATCTTTCGAGTATTCGATAGACACCTGAGCCACAATCCGCTCAGCCGTTAATACCTCCAAAATGTTTAGTCCCTCGACGACAGAAGTGGTCACCATAGACCAGGGGCCATCCGTCTGTTGTTCTCTACCCGAAACACGAGTATAAGCCGCCCGGCACGAGACGATCGAATCATGATTAAACGATCCGGTCGATGTCGTCACATGGCCGCCAACGGCGGGCAGCAAGGAGTGTGCCTGTGACGGGATTATTTTTTGGGAAGGATGTTTGACGAATCCGCCCAGCGAGTGCGCGTCGGATTGAAAGTAGAATGTCTTCGTGGAAACGGGTCGCATATCAGCCCTTCAGTTTCAGTAGTCTAATCCTGAACGTTCAAAGTAAAGCGATAATGAGCTAGTTCAACAGCGGGCCCGATCGAAGCTCGATCCATATCTCCCCGTATAACCAAGGTGTAACTGCCCGCCACCTTGTCGACTCCGGGGACTCGTATCGAAACAGTATCCTTCGCTTCCTGCGCAGAGACCTGGATGTGCCAGGCGAGCGAGCCGGAAGGTGAATACAGAGAGCAAGTGTAGCTCATAAAGCGATCTTGTGTGGGAACATCGACGAGTAAAAGAAAGGGCTTAGCCTTCGACACTGTGATCGCCGCCGCGTCGCCGCCGCGGCTATTTCCATTTACCAAAGAGAGAGAAGGCAGAATCTCCGGAGCCTTTAACTGAGCAATCTCGTTAGTCAAATGGGGATACACCACGATATTTTGATAAGCGGTTACTAGCAGCGACGCCGCCAGTGCCGCCCAGGCAAATACCGGCTTCCAATGCAGAAAAGAGCGGGATCTCTTCGCGGCCTCCGACGCCGGCTTCGAACGGGGAAAAGATTTGAGTTCCTGCTTAGCTGTATCAAGGAAGGCAGCCGTCGCACGAAGATCGGCGGCGCACTCCGGACAGTCAAAGAAGTGCTCTTCGAACTCGTCACGCTCTTGAGGGAACATCTCTCCCAACAAATACTTCTCTACCGCTTTGCTCTGTATGGCCTCGAAATGGTCCATTGGGAAAAATGCCTCAACTCTATAGTGTTTCCGGCCGCAAAATCGTGTCACGAACTTCTTTAGTTCATCCTGCTATTGCCTAAGTGGCTTATATAGAAAGACTTGAAAGACTGCTTCGCGCGATGTACCAACACCCTCAGATATTCCCGGGTTATGCCAAGCTCGGCGCAGATCTCATCCTTGTCGCGCTCATCCAGCAACACGGACTGCAGCAACCGCCGATCCCGGTCGGTCAATTCCGTCAAAATCTGATGAACGATTCGCTGCGCATCCTTCGTCTCAAGAAGACTGAGAGCACTCGGTTCATGATTCACCAGGGAGGCTTCCGTATCGCTGTCGAGGAACGAATCGGTCTTATTCTTGGAACGATAATGCTCCAGCAACACATGGTTACAAACCGAATTGACAAACGCCCCCAGACGATCAGGCTCCCTCAGGCCATGTGCCGAGCGCACCAGCACCAACACCCGCACAAAGGTCTCCTGTCTCACGTCTTCGATTGCTTCCCTGGAGTTTAATCGCGAACGCAGCTTAAGCTGGATCAGTTCTCCGAAGTAGCTGACAAAATGCTCTTCGGTGCGGGCGTCTCCGGATCGGAGTCTCTCAAGATACGCCGCGTCGAACGCAAAAAATTGCAAGTTCTCTATCCCCCAGGCGGCTTACTTGCGCCCAAGTTTACACTGTGGGACGAACTTGTCACGAACCCCTCAGTAATCGTGGGTTCTGATCTTTCGGCATCCTGATGCCGTTCAAATCGATCATCTCGACTTGGTGCGGACTGTGTTCACCAAGAGTGAATCAAGGCAGAGAAGCGCTACAGATGGGAAAACAAGATTTCGCCCCTGAAGGCGCGACATCCGGATAGTGATCACCAGGCGACAACCGTTTCAAAAGTTACAAGAAAAATGACATCAAACCGAACAATCCCACCTCCGTCGAAAGTTCGCACTGGCTACGTCGTATCGAACAGGAGGATTCCGAGTTCTCTCATCCGACTGGTAGGATAGTGCTCTCAAGAGGAGGCCCGCCTATGTCCGCCACATCCACACTGACCCCACCCAAAGTCACTGATCGCCAATCGAGAGAGGTCCATCACTGGGTTAATGGCGAGATTATGATCGGCGGTTCCGGACGCTTCGGGGATGTCTATAACCCCGCTACCGGGAAGATACAGGCAAAGGTCGCTCTCGCTACCAGCGGCGAGGTGGACATGGCCGTAGCCGCCGCCGCCGCCGCATTTCCCAAATGGTCAGCACAGCCGGCCCTCCGCAGAGCCCGCGTACTCTTTCGGTTTCGTGAAATCTTCGAGCGTCGTCTCGACGAAGTGGCGACGCTACTTACCAGTGAGCACGGCAAGGTCTTCTCGGATGCGAAAGGCGAGGCGACTCGCGGCCTCGAAGTCGTCGAGTTTGCGACCGGCATCCCACAGTTGCTCAAAGGAGAATTCACCGAGCAGGTAGGCTCCGATATTGACAGCTGGTCCATGCGGCAACCTCTCGGCGTCGTAGCGGGGATCACGCCATTCAACTTCCCGGCGATGGTGCCCATGTGGATGTTCCCAATCGCCCTGGCATGCGGCAATACCTTCGTTCTCAAGCCGAGCGAACGCGACCCCAGCGCTTCGCTGCTCCTGGCCGAGATGCTTAAAGAAGCTGGCCTGCCCGACGGTGTCTTCAACGTTGTCCACGGCGACAAGACCGCCGTCGACGCGCTCCTCGCCCACCCAACGGTGCAGGCGATAAGCTTCGTAGGCTCCACGCCAGTCGCCGAGTACGTCTACCGCGAAGGCACCAGGCATGGCAAGCGCGTACAAGCTCTTGGCGGCGCCAAAAATCACATGATCGTCATGCCCGACGCGGACCTCGATCAGGCTGCTGACGCGCTCGTCGGCGCAGCCTACGGATCGGCAGGCGAGCGCTGCATGGCAATCTCGGTAGCCGTAACGGTAGGCAATGCCACCGCCGAAAAGCTGATAGGCAAAATTGAGCATCGCATCGAAGGTCTGCAGATGGGCGATGGAATGAAAGAAGGCGCAGAACTTGGCCCATTAGTTACAAAAGCCCATCTGGAACGAGTCACCAGCTACCTGCAACACGGCGAGTCCGAGGGCGCAGAATTGGTTGTTGATGGACGCAAGAATGCGCTCACAAAAGGGGAAGGCTTCTTCCTTGGTGCTTGCCTCTTTGATCACGTCAAGCCGGAGATGAAGATCTATCGCGAGGAGATCTTCGGTCCAGTGTTGGGTATCGTACGAGCCAGCGACTTTGAAACAGCGCTGCAACTGGTTAATGATCACGAATACGGCAACGGCACCTCCATCTACACCCGCGATGGCGACACAGCACGCGACTTCGCGCACAGAGTTCAGGCCGGAATGGTCGGCATCAACGTCCCCATTCCTGTGCCGATGGCGTTCCATAGTTTCGGCGGATGGAAGCGTTCTCTATTCGGGGATCACGCGATGTATGGCCCCGAGGGCATCCGCTTCTACACCAGACTAAAAACAATCACGTCTCGCTGGCCAACGGGCATACGCAAAGGCGTAGACACCTCAATGCCGACTCTTGGCTAGGAGCCGCTATCCGACCAGCGGGAGGAACGGTACACCTGTCACGAAGTGACCGCCCCACGCGGAGTGGGCCCGTCCGGCAGGACGTACTCAGACTCCGACAGCAGCATCGGCAATAGCAAGATGCTTATCCAGAACCGAGATCCCAAGATCGATCTGCTCTTTCGTAACAATCAATGGCGGAGCAATCACAAAGTGCGACACCCACGCCTGGATCGTGACTCCATCTGCCAATATCTTCGCCGCGATCTGATCCACCAGCAACGGCTTTCCAGAAACTTTATCGGAATAAGTGTTGAAAGGCTCCTTAGTCTTCTGATCCTTCACCAGGTCAACCGCCCAGAAGAGCCCCTTCCCCGCACATCCCCGATGCTCGGATGTTTACTCTTCAACTCCGTGAGTTTGCCTTCAACATAAGGAGCAAGCTCACGCGCGCGCTCCACAAGACCAAGCCGCTGCATCTCATGGATCGTAGCAACCGCAGGAGCAAGCGTAAGCGGATGGGCCTCATACGTATGGCCATGAGCGAAATAATGATCCTGAAAGAACTCGGCGATCTTCTCACTCGTCGCGCAAAGTCCCAGCGGAACGTAAGCGGAAGTTATCCCCTTCGCCGTAACGAGAATGTCCGGAACGACTCCCCAATGGTTCATAGCGAACCACTCGCCGGTGCGCCCCCAACCCGTCATCACTTCGTCCGCAATCAACAGAACGCCATATTCATCGCAGATCCGGCGAAGCTTTGGCATGTACTCCTCTGGAGGAACGATGACGCCGTTCGTTCCGACGATAGGCTCCACCAGAACAGCAGCCACATCCGATTCATTGCGGATCATATGCTCGATGTAGTCCGCGCAAGCAATCCCGCAACCAGGGTACGTATGTTTGATCGGACATTTGTAACAATGAACCTCCGGAGCAAAGAGGATGCCCGGCCCTTTGCCGCCTGGCTCCATAGCCCACCGCCGCGGGTCTCCAGTAGCAGCGATTGAGCCAGCAGTCGAGCCATGGTAAGAGCGGTAGCGCGCAATGATCTTTGTCTTTCCGGTATACATGCGCGCAATCTTGAAGGCCGCTTCGTTAGCCTCTGTTCCGGAGGTCGTAAAGAAAAACTTACTGATGCCCTTGGGCAAAACTTCAACTAGAAGCTGAGACAGCTCCGCTCGCGCCGTAGTGGCGTAGCCCGGCATAGCGTAGCTCAGCTCTTGTGCCTGCCGCGCAATCGCATCAACAACAGCCTGATTCTTGTGGCCGAGATTCGAGCACATCAACTGCGACGAAAAGTCCAGATACCGCTTGCCCGATCCGTCGACGATATAGCAACCGTCCGCGTCGACGATGTGCATCGGATTCCAACCCTTTTGAAATCGCCAAGTGCCGTAGTTATGCTGCCGCGTAAGATCGACAACCTGCTGACTGGTGAGAGATGCTGACTTATTGGAGCTCTTAGACTCGGCGACATCAATGGGACTCATGAGTGCATCCTATTCCTGAGACGTTGACTGTGTCACGACTCTCCCATGCGAAGGGGCCGCACGATATCCCAACATGAGCAGATAGTAGCTCGCCGCCGCGACGAAAAAACCAACGAACCACGCGTAATCGTAGAGGAACCGCAAAGAGGGAACAGCAAGACCAACTAGAGCGACAATCACACCGGCGCCCAGCGCAATAATCGCTCTGGGATTGATCCCACGAGTGTACTCGTAGGGCCCTCCGCGGCGATACAGAGACACCGTATCCAGCCGCGTCCCCCGGATCAGGAAATAATCTGCGACCATAATGCCTGCAACCGGCCCCAGCAATCCCGAGTAACCGATGAGCCAACCGAAGATGTAGTTGCCGAAGCTGCTCATCAGCTTCCACGGCATCATCGCAAGTCCGAGTAAGCCGGTAATCAATCCACCGGTGCGAAAACTGATCAAACCCGGAGCTAGATTGGAGAAATCGTTTGACGGCGAAACCACATTCGCGCCAATGTTCACATTGAGTGTCGCAATCAAAAGAGCAACCAACGCCAGCAAAGCCGCAAATGGCTGATGAAATCGTCCCAGCAAAGTGATCGGCGACCAAACCGGCTCTCCAAAGATGGTCACAGATGCCGAAGTGCATGCGATCCCTATGAAGGAATAAAGCACCATCGCAACCGGAAGACCGAATGCCTGCCCGACGATCTGCGAATCCTGAGACTTCGCATAACGAGTGAAGTCCGGGATATTCAGCGACAGCGTCGCCCAATAACCCACCATCGCGGTCAGCGACGGAAAAAGAACCGAAGAAAGCTACCGGTCGTCTGAAAGCGGCTGGGTGCCGAAAGCATCGGCCCAAAGCCGCCTGCTTTATGCAGCATCCAGAAGAGAAGCGTAAGCGACATGACGAGCATGAAGGGTGCAGAAAAACTCTGAAGAAATCGGATCGACTCGACGCCTCGCCACACGACATACATATTCAGCAGCCAGAATCCAAGGAAGCTGGCCCACAATACGAAAGGCAAGTGTACGGTCTGAGGCCACAGCACACCGATCATCGCTGCAATAGCCTGCCCTCCCAGCCACGACTGAATCCCAAACCATCCGCACGCAACAATCGCCCGCAGCATCGCCGGAAGATTAGCTCCCCGCGTCCCAAAGCTCGCGCGAACAAATACAGGGAAGGGAATACCATACTTCGCGCCCGCGTGCGCATTCAGAAGCATCGGCACAAGCACGATCAGGTTTCCCAAAAGGATCGTCAGAATCGCCTGCTTCCAGTTCATGCCGCCCGCGATCAGCGAAGACGCAAGCATATACGTCGTCACCTCCATCGACATCGAGAACCACAACGCGATGTAGTTATAAGTCCCCCACGTACGCTGCGCAGTGACGGTAGGCGCAAGATCATCGTTATAGAGACGTGAGTCATGTTGCGCTGCGAGATTCGCAGTGGACTGATCAAGAACTCGCGTCGAAATCGAACTCACTGCCATGCGCCTCCTCTCGCCTCCCTCCGCAGATACTGCCCCCGGCCAGTTGCAGCGACATAGCGTCCCCCGTCCGCAATAAGCTCTCCACGCGAGTAGACCTGCCGCGCATTTCCCTTCACCTGCCATCCTTCAAACATAGAAAAATCGCAGCGCATGCTGTGCGTCGCCGCGGAGATAACGTATTCAGCCTCAGGATCCCAAAGCACGATATCCGCATCCGACCCAGCAGCAATCGTCCCCTTCTTCGGATACATCCCAAAGATGCGTGCAGGCGCGGTGGACGTAATCTCGACGAACCGCTGCAGCGAAATCTTTTCAGCATTCACGCCGAAGTGATACAGCAACTGCATTCGATTCTCGACGCCTGGTCCGCCATTGGGGATTTTGCTGAAGTCATCCTTCCCTAGCTGCTTCTGATCCGCGAAGCAGAACGGGCAGTGATCGGTCGAAACCACCTGCAAATTATCGGCCGCCAGCCCGTCCCAAAGCTTCGGTTGATTCCTCTTTTCACGCAGCGGAGGAGTGAAGACATACTTCGCCTCCTCAAAACTCTTCCCGGGCATCTGGTCTTCGATCGACAACAGCAGATACTGCGGACAAGTCTCCGCAAACGCCGGAACTCCGCGATCACGCGCCTCGCGAACCTGGTTCAGCGCATCTTCGCTCGAGAGATGAACGATGTACACCGGCACTCCAGCCATCTCGGCCAGAGCGATCGAGCGATTCACCGCCTCCGCCTCTGCCTTCGTCGGCCGCGTCAGAGCATGATAGACCGGCGCAGTCTTCCCCTCCGCAAGCGCCTGTTGCACGATCACATCGATCGCACTTCCATTCTCGGCATGCATACAAACCAGCGCACCATTCTTCGCAGTCTGTTGCAGCGCTTTGAAGATCGTGCCGTCGTCTACCATCAGCACATTCGGGTAAGCCATAAAGAGTTTGAAGCTGGCTACACCTTCCCGCACCATGTCGTCCATATCGTGCAATCCCTGCTTGCCGCTGTCGGAGCCAAGATCGGTCACGATCATATGCAGCCCGTAGTCAATGCAGGCCTTGCCGTCAGCCTTCGCCATCCAGATATCGAGCGCGTCCCGCATCCGCGTTCCCTTCGCCTGAATCGCAAAATCGACGATGGTAGTCGTCCCGCCGATCGCCGCTGCACGCGTGCCGGTCAGGAAATCATCTGCAGATACCGTCCCCCCAAACGGCATATCCATATGAGTATGCGCGTCGATGCCGCCCGGCAAAACAAAGAGCCCGCCAGCGTCCACGACCGTATGCCCCGCAGGATCGATGTTGGCCCGCACCTCCAATATCGAGCTACCATCAATCAACACGTCAGCTTTTTCGGAGCGGTCGGCCGTGACAACAGTGCCATTCTGAATAAGAATTCCCATACTTCGCTCCTGACTATTTGAGCGCTGCTGTTCACGGCGCAAGATGGTGCTCCATCTCCAAAGCACGTCGCATCAAGTATTCGTACTCATCACTTCACCCGTTCCCGCCGCCACCAGGCCTTTGGCAACACGCTCCTCCCAACTCTCGAACGGAAGGTCGTTGTCGACACGCTCCATCGTGATGCAGTTCTCAATCGGGCAAACCAGCGAACAAAGATTGCAGCCCACGCAATGGTGTTCGTCTACCCGCGGAATGCGCTCAAGCGGTGTAATCGCGTTCGTCCTGCCCGAAGTTCCCGCGTCAAGCTTCGGAATCGGCGTAGTCGAAATTCGTCGAGCAGATTCAGCCTCAACCATCCCCGGCGTTCGTGTCGTATCAGGCGCAGCGGCGGTGCGATCAAGATGGATGCACTGATGCGCGCCGTCCCAACACGCCGTATAGCAAAGCTGGCATCCGATGCATAAATCAGCATGGATCCGAGCAACGATCTGGTAGTTCAGATTGAGCTCCTTCCATTCGAGAACGTTCGGAAGCGACAACCCGCGAAAGTCTTCAATCGTAGCGAACCCCTTTTCAGCCATCCAGTTCAACAGCCCGTCCTGCATATCCTCGACGATCCTGTAGCCATAGTGCATCGCAGCCGTACACACCTGCACCGTGCTGCAGCCCAACAAAATAAACTCCGCCGCATCGCGCCAACCTCCGATGCCTCCAATCCCTGAAAGCGGAAGCGCGCTCGCAGCATCAGCCTGTATCTGCTGAACCATATTGAGCGCAATCGGCTTCACCGCAGGCCCACAGTACCCACCATGCGAACTCTTGCCATCCACATTCGGATTGGGCTGAAACGTATCAAGATCGATGCCCGTAATCGAGTTGATGGTATTTATGGCGGAGAGCGCGTCAGCCCCGCCCCGTTTTGCAGCTCGCGCAGAAATGCGTATGTCCGAGATATTCGGTGTCAGCTTAACGATCACGGGCGTGTGAGCTTTCTCCTTTACCCATCCTGTAATTTGTTCGCAGTACTCCGGCACCTGTCCCACGGCGGACCCCATCCCGCGTTCGCTCATTCCATGCGGACATCCAAAGTTAAGCTCAAGGCCGTCCGCACCCGTATCCTCCGCGCGTTGTACGATCTCGTGCCAACTCTCACGCTTGCTCTCCACCATCAGCGAAGCGATCACAACATGCTTCGGATACCGCCGCTTCACCTCCGCGATCTCCTGCAGGTTCACCTCGATCGGGCGATCCGAGATGAGCTCGATATTATTGAAGCCCATCATTCGCCGCCCCTCCCAATCGATCGACGAGTACCGCGAACTCACATTCGTAATCGGCTCTCCGATCGTCTTCCAGACGGCCCCTCCCCAACCTGCATCGAAGGCGCGCATGACCTGCTCACCGCAGTTCGTGGGCGGAGCAGACGCCAGCCAGAACGGATTGATGCACTCAATTCCGCAGAAATTGCTTGCAAGCGTCGGCTTAGGTCTGGACATGTTGCACCTCCAACCATCTGGCGATTCCAATTCCAGCGCGCTTTCCATCCGCAACAGCATCTACCACCTCGCGCCCGCCGTTGGTGCAGTCTCCACCAGCAAAAAACTTCGGGTAAGAGGTTTGTCCGGTCGCGCGGTCAATCACGATTCGGCCGCGCTCAAGCTGAATCGTCCCGGACTTACCCGGATATTCAGAGAGAAAATCCGCGTGTGTAGCCTGTCCGATAGATAAGACGATCAGATCAGCCTCGAGAACAAACTCCGAACCCTTCTGTAGCACAATCGAACCATCCTCGGTCCATTCAAGTTTCGTCAGCTCGAGTCCATTCACAGCCTTATCCCCGCGAATGCCAGTCGGCTGAACGTGCCAGAGGAACTTCACCCCTCGTTCTTCGCGTGCTCGTATTCAAACGTGAACGCCGACATCTGCTCCTGCCCTCGCCTATAAAGAATATGGACCTCGGTCGCACCAAGCCGCACCGAAGCGATTGCCGCATCGATAGCAGTATTCCCTGCTCCCACCACCACCACGCGCTCCGGCACCGTCGTCAGCGCACCGGACTTATACCCGGCGATGAGATCCAGAGCATTCGTCACACCCGCAAGTTCCTCTCCAGCAACTCCGAGCTGATGAATAGCTCCCAGACCAATCCCGAGAAACACCGCATCATGCGTCCGTTCCAGCTCCGCAAGCCCCGCCGCGTCAACCTTCGTCTCAAAGTGAAACTCCACTCCCAGCTGCGAAAGCATCTCAATCTCCCGCAGACTCTCCGCCAGCGGAAGCTTGTACTCAGCAACCCCAAAGGTGTTCAAACCTCCGGGCAACCGTCGCGCATCATAGAGATGTGCACGAATGCCACGCCTTCGCAGCTCGGCGGCGCAAGCAAGTGAAGCAGGTCCCGCGCCGATCAGGGCGACCGACAGTCCCGTCTCAGCTCCAGGCTCAAACGGCAGCGGGCCTCCGCTTTCGTACAACGCATCCATCGCGAAACGCTGAAGTTGCGCAATCCGGATCGGCTGTTTGTTGTAGCGATGCATCACGCAGGCCCCTTCGCAAAGCACCTCGACCGGACACGCACGGGAGCAGCTCGCTCCGAGAATATTCGCATCCAGTATCGTTCGCGCAGAGCCTGAAAGATTCCCACTGGCAATCTTCTTAATGAAGCTCGGCACGTCGATATGTGTCGGGCAGGCGATCGTACATGGCGCATCAAAGCAATAGAGACAGCGATTAGCTTCAGGCACTGCAGCTTGTTTATCGAATGGTGGATGCAAATCGCCAAAACGTTCTGCCACCTCTGGCGCAGTTACGATCTGCTGAGGAAAGGGAACACGCTCGCTCATCAGAATCCGGTCGCCTCATCGGCCTCGTTGCGGTCGCGCCGCTCGAGGAAGACATTCCAATCGTCCCGCACAACGAGGTCTGCGGAGTCACCAAAACGCCCTTCAAATGGAAGCAGTTGCATCATCGACAACATGACCCTCCTTGCGCCGTATATCTTCTGTCAGGAGTGACTATTATGCACTATCTCAACGAACTCCCTCGCCATCAAGAGAGAACTCCAACCCGATCACAACTTCTGGCCGCTGCTCTCCCCTTCGCCCAACCACTTCATCGTCTTCCTCGCAAGCCGGTCAAAGGCCTGCACGGCCAACGTCAAATCTTCAACCCTCGTATCTTCCGCCTTGTTATGGCTCAGCCCGGCAAGCGATTGCGTAAACATCATGACCGTCGGAATCCCTGCGCGCGCGACCTCCGCAGCATCATGCAACGGACCTGACGGCAGCCGATGAGACCGGCCAGCGGTTTCCAGGATCGCCTCCTCGCAAAATTCAATGAGTCGCCGATCAAACGGTATCGGCTCGATACTCCAAATCCTCGACCAATCGACCGAGCAGCCTTCTTCCTTCGCGAAGCGTTCACTCGCAGCACGAGCTTCAGCCAGCATAGAAGCAAGTATCTCCGTGTCGAGATCGCGCATATCAAGCGTCGCCTCGCAGCGTCCAACCACGGCCGTCACAATTCCCGGAAAAGTCTTCACACTTCCCATCGTCGCAACGGCGTCCGGATGCCTTCGTGCAATCGGGCGAATCTCAAGCGCCAGCTTCGCCGCAGCAGCCAGTGCATCCCGCCGCGCACCCATCGGAGTAGACCCAGAATGAGCCTCCTGTCCGTGGAATGTAATCGCGTGTCGCTCAACACCCTTAGTGCCAAGCACAACTCCCAGCGGCAGCCCCATCCCCTCCAGCACCGGTCCCTGCTCGATATGCAACTCCAGATAAGCCGCCGCGTCTCCCCGTTCTTTTGCAGAGTCTCCAATCTGTTCCACATTGACCTGACAGCTCCGAAGAGCGTCCTCGAGACGAACTCCATCGCGATCCGTACGTCCGCGATCAGCCTCAACCGTATTGTTTCCCGCAAACGCCGAAGATCCGAACAGGCTCCGTCCAAAACGCGCGCCCTCTTCATCGGCCCAGTCGACCAGCCGAATTGTGATCGGCGGCCTGCCGTCAAAATCCTCTACCAGGCCACGCAGCACCTCTAAGCCAGCGAGGACCCCAAGGCACCCATCAAGCCATCCGCCGTTAGGCACCGAGTCAAGGTGACTCCCAAGAATGAGAGCGCCATCCGAATCTCCGCGAAGCGTAGTCCACGAGTTTCCAGCGGCATCGTAATGGTGCTCTACCGGCAAACCCTTCAGCTTGTTCTGGAACCACGAACGCGCATCCAGCCAAACCGAAGTCCAAGCCACCCGCTGGGCGCCATTCTCATCAGCCGTCAGGGCACGAAGTTCCTTAAGATCAGAGACTACTCGCAGTGAATCAACGGGCACGCATCTTCTCCTGAACAACTAAGGTTATACCCGCCAACCCGATATAGAGAGAGATGAATTCGATCCACGAGACTGTCAGTTCGACATCTCATCCTCAAAACCTGCATTTCTGCCATTCCGCGGCGGTGCCTACTCAGCCGGGGCAGCTCCTAATCTCTCATCAGCAAAGGAGAGGTACACTACTCCCACCGCGACTAATGTATTCGTCTCGTTCAGACGGAGTGCACCTATCCCCTGCCGGAGGCCAAGCTGTTTGATCTGCTGCCGACGTTGTCTGAACCTCGTTCTCTCCCTGACGCTCTTATCCTCCACGCTCTACGCAGCCGAAATCCGCGACTCGGCGCGTTGGAAGAATGAATCAGCCAACGTCACCATCACTCGCGACGACTGGGGTATCGCACACATCCACGGCAAGACGGACGCCGATGCCGTCTTCGGAATGGAGTACGCCCAGGCCGAAGACGACTTCAACCGCATCGAGACCAACTACATCAACGCCCTCGGCCGCCTCGCCGAAGCTGAAGGCGAATCCCGCATCTATCAAGACCTGCGCATGAAGCTCTTCATTGACCCCGCGGCATTGAAGAAACAATACGCAGACAGCCCAGCATGGCTCCGCGCCCTCATGGACGCCTTCGCCGACGGCCTCAACTTCTACCTCTACAAACATCCCGAGGTGAAACCGCGAGTCATCCAACACTTCGAGCCATGGATGGCCCTATCCTTCACAGAAGGCAGCGTAAGCGGCGACATCGAACGCATCAGCCTGGCCCAGCTCGAGGCCTTCTACTCGCATCCCGCCGCAATCCATACCTCCAGCGTTGCCTCCCCCGCGACGAAGTAGCCTACGTCCACGACAGCGATCCCCCGAGCCCACAGGCTCCAACGGCATAGCCATCGCGCCTTCGAACACCGTCGACCATCACGCCCTCCTGCTCATAAACCCTCACACCTCCTTCTTCTTCCGCTCCGAACTTCAAATGTCCAGCGACGAACACCTCAATGCCTACGGAGCCGTCACCTGGGGCCAGTTCTTCGTCTACCAGGGCTTCAACGAGCGAGCCGGCTGGATGCACACCTCCAGCGGAGTCGACGCAGTCGACGAGTATCTCGAAACCGTCGAGAAGAAGGGCGGCCACTTCACTTACAACTACGGCAATCAGCAGCGGCCCATCACCGTCAAGCAAATCACCGTTCCCTACAAAACCGACCACGGCATGGCCGAAAAGAAGTTCATCATCTACTGCACTCACCACGGCCCCATCATCCGCGAAGAGCCCGCCCGCGACGAATCCAGCCGCGAAGGGAATGCCAGGTGGATCAGCATCCACCTCATGCAGGAGCCCATCAAAGCGCTCACGCAGTCCTACCTCCGCACTAAAGCCACCGACTACAAATCCTTCCGCCAGACGCTCGAACTCAAAGCCAACTCCTCCAACAACACCATCTTCGCCGACGCCGACGGCGACATCGCCTACTTCCACGGCAACTTCATCCCGCGCCGCGACACCACCTTCGACTTCACCAAACCCGTCGACGGCAGCAATCCCGCCACAGACTGGAAGGGCCTCCTCACCGTCGACGAGCTTCCCCAGCTCTTCAACCCCACCAGCGGCTGGCTCTACAACAGCAACAACTCGCCCTGGTCAGGAGCAGGCGCCAGCAGCTTACGCAAGCAGGACTATCCCGCCTACGTCGAAACCGGCACCGAAACCGCACGCGGCCTCCACGCCATCCGAGTCCTGCAAAACAAAAAAGACTTCACCCTCGACTCCCTCATCACCGCTGCCTACGATAGCTACCTTCCCTGGTTCGACAAACCAATCCCAGCGCTCCTCAAAGCCTGGGACGAAGCCCCGCGAACCAATCTCCTCCGCGCCCGACTGACCGAGCAGATCGCAGCCCTGCGCACATGGGACCACCGCTGGGCCGTCGACTCAGTCCCCACCTCGCTCGCCATCTTCTGGGGCGAAGACATTCGTCGCCTCACAATCGCCGACGCCAAAAAAGCAGGCATCCCCGTCGAAGAGTACGTAGCCACCCAGGTCCCCAGCGATCAACTGCTCCAATCCCTCTCCAACGCCTCCGACAGGCTCACGTCCGACTTCGCAACCTGGAAGACTCCGTGGGGCGACATCAATCGCTTCCAGCGCCTCACCGGCGATGGCGTTGCGACTGGGAAAATCGTTCAGCCCTTCAACGACGCCCAGCCAAGCATCCCAGTCGGATTCACCTCCTCGCTCTGGGGCTCTCTCGCCTCCTTCGGCGCCCGCCCTTACCCAGGAACAAAAAAGTGGTACGGAAGCGTTGGCAACAGCTTCGTAGCCGTAGTCGAGTTCGGAGACAGGGTCCGCGCAAAGGCCGTCACTGCCGGCGGAGAGAGCGGCGACCCCGCCTCCCGTCACTTCAACGACCAGGCAAAGCGCTACACCATTGGCGACCTCCGCGATGTTTACTTTTATCCTTCAGATCTAAAAGGACACATCGAGCGCCAGTACAATCCCGGAAATTAATATTCGAATCTCTAACTCTGGTCTCAGTCCTACTTAATCGAATCAATGTCGATCGGCAGGGAAGTAAGTCAGAAAATTGACCAAAAATGAAAGAAGTCTCGATTTCAAGCCACTCATACGAGCTCCAACCTTCGGTCGTGTAGAATCCTCCAAACCACCATCATGATTAAGCTGGCTAAAATCCCAAACCTCACAGAGCTTACCTACCGGAGCATTAAGCAGAGCGTGCTGAATGGGACCTTAGGCGAACTGTCGCGGCTCACCGAAGAGTCCCTCGCCACTCAACTCGGAATCAGCAAGTCCCCGGTCCGCGAAGCGCTCAATCGATTGGAAGCAGAAGGGCTTGTTCGCATTGAAGCCCGCCGCGGGGCCTACGTCCGCCAGTTCTCCGCAAAAGAGATCCGGGATCTCTACGAACTCCGCGAGGTTCTCGAGGTCCATGCAATCGATGCAGCGACCATCACCCCGAAGTTGCTCAACGATCTGTCAGCCAGCATCAACCGGACCAAAAAGTTTCTCAAGAACGGCAACAAGCTCGAACACATCGAAGAGGACATGCGATTTCACGGCCTCATCACCGCAGCCACAGGCAACCAGGAGCTCTGCCGCGTCCTCGAAAACGTGCAGCAAAAAGCTCTTCTCTGCCGTTCCAAGTCGTACGAACTCTCAGCGACTACCGCTCCCGTAGCTCATACGAAGATCTACCAGGCCCTGAAAAAAGACTCCAAACGCGAGGCGCGACTTGCCATGCGGGACCATATTGTCTTTGTTCGCGAGCGCTTGCTCGCTACCTTCAAGACGCCGAGCTGAGCTCTCAACCCGCACATTCCAGGCCCCACTTTTCGGGGCATAAGCTCTGGGACCAACCCTCAGCGGAACGATCTCGAAATGAGCTATAAGGTCTAGCTCGCCTCCCCGTAACTTCGACGTTGTTCTGAAAATCCAGCAACTCGAACGTTTACGGCGGTGAAGAATTCCCTGTTTCCGTACTCTCAATCCCCATCTTTTTCTTCTTGAAATTCTGATTTAATCACCCCACCCTCGATCTCCCCTTCTTCACTAAGTCACTGATTCGAAAACCGTGCTGCGTGAATCTCCACTGCCCATAGGCATTTGGACAGACACCGGTCGGCCCTCGTGCTCAACTTTCTTCTTGCATGTCAGTACAGTTGTCTATACTATTTGGCCCTCAAAAGAAATGATGATTTTTCCGGTCTCAGAATCGGCCCCCGAAAGTTCTGTTTTCTCGGTATTTCGGAAGGTTCTACGACACAGCTTCATCCGAGGATGTTTACAACACAAGACGCGAAAGGTCTGAATTCGCTGCACGAAGCTGGACAACTGCAGTGACTCAACCCTAAAGCGCAAACACCAGACAGAAATCTAAGCGGACAGTCAGAGTCGCTCGAACAACACGTTCCACGGACTTCGCAACAGTCTTGAGAAAGAAATGGAATTGGAGGCCACCAATGAGAGCACGCATCGCACTATTCAGTTTCTTCATGTTTCTGGTTTGTTCCTTCGCGCACGGGCAGGACATCAGCGCTAAGATCACCGGAACCGTAACCGACGCCTCAGGCGCCGTCGTCGCCGGAGCAACCGTCACAGCTAGCGAGAGCTCTCGCGGCACCATCTATCCCACCAAAACCAACGCCGCCGGTGTCTACTACCTGTCTCCACTGCCTGTTGGGCAGTATGTGCTCAAGGTGGCAGCTTCCGGCTTTTCCTCTTCAGAGCACCAGGCCATCTCTCTCGACATAGCCCAGACAGTTCGCATCGACGTCGCACTGACCGTCGGTCAGGCCTCGCAGACCGTCGAAGTCACCAGTGCGCCACCTCTGCTGCAGACCGATGACAGCTACCTTGGGACCGTTCTTGATGCGCGCGCCAACGTCACACTGCCGCTCGCAACTCGCAACTACAACCAGCTCACCCTGCTCTCTCCCGGTGCCGTCAGTCTCAACCCCGGCTCCTTCACCGGCTCTCAGGCCAGCTTCCAGGTCGGCCGTCCCTACATCAACGGCAATCGCGAGCAGACCAACAACTACATCCTCGACGGCATGGACAACAACCAGATCGACAACAACGATGTAGCCTTCGCGCCCAGTGTCGACGCCATCCAGGAGTTCAACCTCATCTCCCAGAACGCGCCCTCGTCCTACGGCAACTACCTCGGCGGCATCATCAACGTCACTTTGAAATCCGGAACCAACCAGTTCCACGGCGACGTCTTCGAGTTCATCCGCAACGACGCCCTCAACGCCAACCAGTGGGCCAACGGCTTTACCAAAGGAAGCCCCTACGTCCCCGGTCAAAACAACAAAGACGGCTCGGGCCTCAAGCCTCTCCTGCGCTGGAACGAGTTCGGTGGAACCATCGGCGGGCCCATCGTCAAAGACAAGCTCTTCTTCTTCGTCGACTATCAGGGATCGCGCTACGATCAGCCCGCGACCTCCAATCGCTTCACCGTCATCACAGCGGCAGAGCGTCAGGGAGACTTCTCGGCACTATGCTCTGCAGGCTTCAACAGCGCCGGCATCTGCAACAATATCTCGCAGCAGCTCTACGACCCCTACTCGTCTTCGACCCCAGGCATGCGCCTGCCCTTCCTCAACAACCGCATCACCGGCCACATCAGCCCTGCTTCCGCAAAGATTCTCGCCTCTCCGCTCTATCCCGAGCCTATCTATAACTCGAGCACACTCAACCAGACCAACGTAACCCACTCCTTCACCAACAGCGACCAGGGCGACCTCAAGATCGACTGGGTTGCCAGCCAGAAGGATCACGTCTACGCTCGCTACTCGCAGCAGCACATCACCAACCCCACGACCAACAGCCAGTTGCTTACCGGTGACTCCGACAACGAGTATCCCTCTACAACGGCGTGATCGACTACGCCCACACCTTCAGTTCCACCTTCCTCAACTCCGCACGCATTGGAACCAGCTACTTCCCGGTCACCCAGGGCTTCACCAATCCAACCGGCCAGAATCTCCCCTCCGTCTTTGGCATCGCCGGAACCGCCGCAAACCAGACGTTTCTGCCCCTCATGACCTTCCAGGGCGGCAACAGCAACGGTCCAGCGATAGGAAACAACAATCTCATCTCGCAGTTCCACGACACCGTCATCCAGGCAGAAGACACCGTCACCCTCATCCGCGGCAAGCACTCGGTCAACCTCGGCTTCCAGTTCTACAACTACCGCACCAACGTCCTCTACGTCGGCAACTCCGGCCTCGCCGGCCAATTCATCTACGACGGCTCCTTCACCGGAAACCCCGCAGTTGTCGTGGCCGCACCCACCACCGCGAACCCCACCAACACCATCAGCCCCATCGGCATGGCCGAAGCCGACTTTCTCCTCGGTCTCCCGCAGAACGTCGGCCTCGGTTCCGGCGCCGGCCGCAGCCTGCGCAACAGCATCTACTCCGGATTCGTGCAGGACGACTGGCACGTCAGTTCCAACCTCACCCTCAACCTCGGTCTGCGCTATGAAGTTGTCACCGCACGCGCAGAGGCCCACGATCAGGCGACCAACTACGGCCTCTTCACAGGAGACGTGCAGATCGCCGGTCTCAACGGCAACTCCAAGGCGCTCTACAACCAGTACAACGGCCCCACCAACTACCAGCCCCGCCTGGGCTTCTCCTGGCAGCCTCCCATCGACAAAGCCATGGTCATCCGCGGAGCTTACGGCATCTCCAACTTCACCGAGAGCACCGGCACCGGCAATCTGCTGGTCCAGAACCCTCCCTTCGCGATCCCCCACAACGTCACCTACAACGGAAGCTCCGTAGCTCTCTCCGGCACCACGCTCGATCAGGGCTTCTCTACCTTCCCGTCCTCAGGGTGCACCGTCGCCGCGGCGATTGCTCAATCTCCTGCATGCTTCGCAGGCACTGGCATCCACGCCTTCGACCCCAACAACATCCGTCCAGCCGTATCCCAGCAGTACAACCTCACCATCCAGCATCAACTCGGCAACTCCTCCACCGTCCAGGTCAGCTATGTTGGCCAAAAGACCGACCACCTCATGACCATCGCCCTCATCAATCAGCAGGTCCTGCATCCGAACGGCACCACCTCACCAAGCCCCTATCTCAACCCAACCCTTCAGGGAGAGATCGGCCAGGCTCGCCTCACCGCATCCACCGGCTACTCCAACTACAACGCGCTTCAGGCCAGCTTCCAGAAGCGTCTCAGCCACGGCTTGGAGTTTCAGGCCAACTACACCTGGTCGAAGTGCCTAGGCAACTCCTCCGGCTTCTTCGCCCAATACGGCGACACCAACGCCTCGCTCACCCAGGCCGGCAACAATCACTTCTTCTTCCAGGACACCTACAACCCCGCAGCCGACTACGGCCGTTGCGATCAGAACGTCACCAACTCCTTCAACGGCTTCACCACCTATGACCTTCCCTTCGGTCGCGGCCGCACCTTCGGATCCAACCTCAACCGTGCCGCGGACCTCATCGTTGGCGGCTGGCAGGCCAACTCCATCCTTCAGTTCCACACCGGCTTCCCCATCACCGCTCAGGCGGCCAACAACTCCGGCGTCATCACCGGCTTCCCCGTGCCAACTGCGACGGCTCCCCAGTCGAAACTCCCGGCAAACGGTCGACCGATCCCCTTCATCCCGGCTACATCTGGTTTGATTCCGGGTCGGTCTCTCAACCCGGTCTGGGAACCTTCGGCAACTGTCAGGTAGGCAGCTTCACCGGCCCCGGCCTCCAGGCAGTCGACTTCAGCGTCTCCAAGACCTTTCACATCGTCGAGAGCCAGAGCCTTCAGTTCCGCGCCGAAGCCGTCAACGCACTCAACCACCCCATACTCGTCGCACCCAACTCGAGCATCGGCAGCACCTTCGGTCTCGTCAACAACGCGCAGGGAGAGCGGCAACTTCAATTCGCCTTGAAGTACATGTTCTAACCCTTTCTTCAAATTTTCCCTTGGGGAGAGCGCATCGGTACTTTGCGCTCTCCCCTCCTTTAAGGAGTAACCAGCCAGATTAACGAGTAACCAGCCAGAGTCCCGCAAAGCTCCGAAACGTCCGACCATTGTCCCCGTAAATCCGACGCGGGCCAGAAGTTGTACCCCACCGAAGAGCCAGTAAAGCCCTGTGTTTATCGAATGATCCTCATCGGCCGAGAAACTGGTACGACCAGTAACGCTGAAAAGCGTCATCAGGCTCTACAGAATCACCTCCGGTCCAAAAACTTTCTTGACAAGCAATACCCCGATCCCGCAAAATCCTCAGCCGGGGAAGATTGACGACATTTCCTCTACTCAAACGTTTGAAGTAACTGCAGTGCGAGCAGCATTTGCCCGGATACGGCGACTTCCATCAGACAAAAACGGTAAGCAGCGCGTTTTCATTGTGTTGAAGCAGTTTCAAAAGAACTCTGCCAACACAAGCAGCAGAACGTTAGGTCGACTTAAACGTTTTACAAACTCAGTACGAAGGGCAGGACAACATGATTAACGATTCAAATACCCAGATGACCCGCCTCGGCCAGTGCGGACGCAGACTATCTCGGGGATGGAGCAAGCCGGCATATCTCCTGGCACTCCTGGTCCTCTTCACCTCAGCAGCCTTCGCGCAGCTGACCACAGCCGACATCCTCGGCACCGTAACCGATGCCACCGGCGCCGTCGTTCCCAACGCCACCGTCGTCCTCACCAACAACGGGACAAACGAGAAGCGCACCACAACCTCCAACAGCTCGGGCGACTATAACTTCACGCTCCTGCCAGTAGGACACTACTCCGTCTCGGTCAAAGCCAGCGGCTTCCAGGCTGCTATCGTCAACGATCTCTCCGTAGAAGCCGGTGACCGTGCCCGTAACGACGTTCACCTCCAGGCCGGCGCAGAATCGCAAACCGTCGAAGTGACCGCAAGCACCCCTCTCCTCCAGGCTGATAGCGCCACCGTTAGCTCCACCGTGACCGCAAAGGCTGTTCAGGATCTACCCTTGAACGGCCGTAACTTCGTTCAGCTTGTGGGCCTCGTCCCCGGCGCCAACGAAGGAGCAGGCAACGGCCTCTCGAGCGGTGGCCGTCCCGACGATCGTCGTACCAACGCAGCCGGCCTCTCCGTCAACGGACAGGACGACTCCCTAAACAACTGGGTCGTTGACGGTATCGACGACAACGAACGCATCATCGGCACCATCGGTATCAAGCCGAACGTCGAAGGTATTCAGGAAATCACCGTCCAGACCAACAGCTACTCACCAGAGGCTGGTCGTACCGCCGGCGGCGTCATCAACCTCATCACCCGCTCTGGAACAAACGCATTCCACGGTTCCGTCTACGAGTACTTCCGCAACGACGTCACCGACGCCCGTAACGTCTTCGCAACCAGCGGCAAGAAACCCGAGCTCCGTCAGAATCAGTACGGCGTCAGCATCGGCGGACCGATCTTCCGAGACAGAACCTTCTTCTACTTTGACTGGGAAGGCCTCCGGAACGTCCAGGGCGTTACCGACACCGGCACGGTACCGACAATCGACGAATACAACAACATCAACAGCCTCAACGGTGGATCGCCTCAGGCTCTTTTCACCACGAACAACGGAACACTTCAGGCACATCAAGGATTGGTTACCGGCACGCCAGTGCCCATCAATCCGATTGCACTCGCCTACCTGAAGCTGTACCCGGCACCGACCAACAGCAATCTCTCAAACAACTACATCATCAGCCCGAGCAAAACCCAGGACTACAACCTTTATGACGCTCGCGTAGACCACAGGTTCAACGACAAAAACCTGTTCTTCGGTCGTTGGTCCTACAACAAGGTCACCAGCTTCACTCCTCCCAACTTTGGCACTGTAAACGGTGTCCAGGTCTCGGGCGGAAGATACAACTTCGACGGTCCTGCATCCGACTTCGCAACACAGTTTGCATTCGGCTTCACGCACATCTTCAACCCCAACCTGCTGGTCGACCTGCGGTTGGGCTACACCCGCATCAACAACCTCTCTCTTCCTCTCAACTACGGCATCGGGATCGACCAGAAACTCGGCTTCCCGGCGAGCATGACCAGCTTCAGCCCCTTTGCTGACTCTCTCACGCCCTTCGCGACTGGCCCCTTCGGCGACATCGGCGATGGTGCGTACGTTCCCCTGCAGGACATCGACAACACCTTCCAGTACTCCGGTACGCTTAGCTGGACCAAGGGCAATCACAACATTAAGGCGGGCCTCAGCCTCATTCGCCGCCAGGCTCGTAACGTCCAAAGCGCCTCCGCGGTCGGTGCGTATCAGTTCAACCTTCAGAGCGACACCTTAAACGCCAATAAAGACCAGAAAACAATTCAGGACAACCAACTGGCCTCAACTCTCCTCGGCGGCTTCAACAACCAGCAGCGTAATTTCAACATCAACGCGCCGGACTATCGCAGCTGGGAGCCAGGCGGGTTCGTTCAGGACAGCTGGAAGGTCAACCCCAAGCTGACCCTGGTCTATGGCCTTCGCTACGATGTATTCACCCCGTTCACCGAAGCTCATGACCATATCTCGAATTACGACTTCCTTGACGCGCTCAGCAACCCAGCCGCCGCCACAAGCAGCGCGTTGAAGATTGCTGGTGTCAATGGCGTCAACTCGCAGGTCAACCTCCCAACCGACCACGGTGATGTTGCTCCGCGCGTTGGTTTCTCCGCGCAGCTCACACCCCAAACCGTCCTCCGCGGTGGCTACGGAATCAGCTACTTCCCCGGCAACTACACCTCCAATGCCGACCTGAAGAACGCACCGTTTACCTCCGTATATAACCCCTCCTGCCAATCCACCATCGCAGTCCAACTCATTCAGTATGAGAATGGGGGCACGCTGCCCAAGGGCCAAAACGGGGACTGCGTCGCTCAGGGACAACCCGGGGACTTGAGCCTGGGAATACCACAACCCGCTGCACCCACAACAGCACAACTCGCCAATCTTGCTACGATCCCCGGCATCGGGTTCGTCGCGGAAGCGCCGAAGTTCAAGAACGCCATGATCCAGCAGTACAACCTGCAGGTTCAGCAGCAGTTCGGCGCCAACGTCTTCACCATCGGCTATGTCGGCAACATCGGCCAGCATCTGCCGGAATCGATCAACAACATCAACCAGGCGCTGCCATACAACCCCTTCGCTCCGTTAGGAAGCGCAACCAACCCGGTAGGCGGAGCCCGTCCGCTCGATGCAGTCTTCCATGCTGCCGGAAAGTACGCACCTGGCGGTATCAGCTATATCAACAGCGGCGGCATATCCAACTACAACGCTCTTCAAACCTCCTACCAGCGTCGCTTTACCAAGGGGCTGGCCTTTGATGCGAACTACACTTGGGGCAAAGCTCTGAGCGACATCACTGGCTTCTCCCAGCAGGGAGGCAATCAGGGATGGAGCAACGCAAATCCGTTCAATATCAGGGCCACGGAGTACGGAATTGCAGAGCTTGATATCCAAAACCGCTTCGCCCTCGGTCTCAACTACGAAGTGCAGTACGGCAAGAACTTCACAGGTGCTAAGAAAGTCGCTCTTGGCGGATGGTCGTTCAATACCATCACCGTCTGGCAGAGTGGTAAACCGTTCACGATCACAAACACAGGCTCCGGCATCGACAATCCTGATGGAAATGGTTTCAACAACCGTGCTGTTCCACAAAATAGTGGTGGCCAGGATCGCCCAAACCAGATCGGCGATGCGCGCGGCTCGAAGTCGATCCATCACTTCTTCAATACCGCAGCCTTTGTCCCTCAGCCCCTTGGAACCATTGGAACCGCGCAGCGCAATTCGCTGTTTGGTCCCAACTTCCGTCACGTAGACCTCTCGGTCTTCAAAACCTTCACCATCACCGAACGGTTTGGACTGCAGTTCCGCGCAGAGAGCTACAACATCTCGAACACGCCGAACTTCTATCTGAACAACGGACAACCGGGCGATCAGCTAGGCAACGCTAGTTTCGGATCCATCTCGCAGACGGATCCAAACTACACCGCACGGCAATACCAGTTTGCCCTCAAGGTGCTGTTCTAAACCAACGCAACACAAACACCCGTCGGCGAAGAAAAACGTCTTCGCCGGCGGGTAATTTTTGCCCTCCTGTAGCCGGCCCGAAGTCGCGCCTCGAATCATCCAAAAAATAAATCTCAAAAAGCTGTCACATTCTTCGGCCCTCAAAACACACCATCCAAAACACCACGTTCACCACGCATCGCACCACAAATTCACCATCAAAACATCTCGTCTCCGACCAGGTTTTTCCCCAACCCCCTCTAAATCCGAGTTTTTCGCCCTCCCATTTCTTTTTCGCGAACTTCGTCCACAAACGACCCGCCCGGAGACCACCTGACATGAATCGCCGAAGTTTTCTCGCCCAAACCTCTGCGTGGGCCGCAGCCGCCGCGCTCCCCAGGCTCTCTGGAGCCTCCATCCTCCCTCTCTCGACGCCTCCGCAGAGCAAAGCCCAGCCGTCGGCGAAGTCAAGTTCCCCAAAGACTTCCTCTGGGGCACAGCCACCGCCGCCTATCAGGTCGAAGGTGCCTGGAATGTCGATGGTAGAGGCGAAACCGTCTGGGACCGCTTCAGCCACTCCCTCGGCAACGTCAAGGGCGCCTACACCGGCGACGTCGCCTGCGACGACTACCATCGCTACCCCGAAGACATCGCCCTCATGAAGCAGATGAACATGCGCAGCTATCGCTACTCCATCGCATGGTCCCGCATTCAACCCACCGGCGAAGGCGCCGTGAATCAGAAGGGAATCGACTACTACAAGCGCCTCACCGACACCGTTCTCAAGGCAGGTCTCCGCCCCCTCGTCACCCTCTACCACTGGGATCTCCCCCAGCCCCTCGAAGACAAAGGCGGTTGGCCCAACCGCGACACCGCCGCCCGTTTCGCCGACTACGCAGAGCTCGCCGTCAAAGCCCTCGGCGACCGCATTCAAACCTGGGCAATCTTCAACGAGCCCTGGGTCTTCACCTATCTCGGCTACGGAAGTGGCGTCCACGCACCAGGAAAACAAGACTTCGACCTCTTCCTCAAGGCTTCACACACGGTGAACCTCGCACAAGGCGACGCCTTCCGCGCCATCAAGGCCATCGCACCAAAATCAAAGGTCGGCTCTGCCTTCAGCATGTCATCCACCACCCCGGCGACCTCCTCCCCGAAGACGCAGCCGCAGCGAAACGGTTCGACGCCTTCAACAACGTCTGGTTCCTCGAAACCGCATTGCGAGGCCGCTATCCCGAAGCCTTCGTCAACGGTGTTCCTCTCGAAACCATGGGCTTCCAAAGCGGCGACGACAAGCGTATGACCGCACCGCTCGACTACATCGGAGTCAACTATTACTTCCGCCAAATAGTCGCCAATCTCAAGACCCCAGCCCCCACCAAACCCTCCTACGATGCCATGGGCTTCGACCACTTCAACGGAAAGGAAGGCCCGCTCACCGAGATCGGTTGGGAGGTCTATCCGCGCGGCATGTATGAGATCGTGCAGCGCGTCTCGCAGGACTACAAACTCCCCATCGAGATCACCGAAAACGGCTGCTCCTACGGCGACTATCCCGACGCCTCCGGTCGCGTCGCCGACGTCCGCCGCATTCACTACTATCGCGAACACCTTCGCGAACTCGCCCGCGCGATCCACGACGGAGCCGATGTTCGCGGCTACCACTCCTGGTCCATCCTCGACAACTTCGAGTGGTCCGAGGGGTACACGCAACGCTTCGGCATGGTCTTCGTGGACTTCCCCACGCAGCGCCGCTTCATGAAGGATTCCGCAAAGTGGTACTCGCGCGTCGCCGCCACCAACACCATCGAGGCCACCCCGGCCACAACATAAACCAACCAAAAGACGGAGCGCAGAGGTAAGCGATAATACCTCTGTGCCTCCGTCCGATCTTTCTCCCTCCGAAGAGTACAAGCAGCGCCAGCAAGCCCGCGAGCAACTGGTCGCGCACTTCGAGAACCTGCATCGACGCTTCGGAAATCTCCGCCTCCTCGTAGTCGTTGCAACCCTCTTCGCCTCCTGGTTCTCTCTCCACAACGATGCCTTTTCACCATGGTGGCTTCTCGCCGGCCCCATAGCATTTATCGCAATCGCCGCCTTCCACGCAAAGACCCTACGCAGTCGCGCCTGCGCAGAACGAGCCGCAGACTTCTATCGCAAGGGTCTTGCTCGCATCGAAGACCGCTGGAACTCCTCCAGCCAGATCGGCACTGGCCAAACCGGCGAGCGTATCGACACCAGGGCGAGTCTCTACGCCACCGACCTCGACCTCTTCGGCCCTGGCAGCCTCTTCGAACTGCTCTCGTTAGCTCGCACGCGCATGGGCGAAGACACCCTCGCCACCTGGCTCCTCTCTCCAACCCCAGTCGCCGACCTAAAGCAACGCCAAGCCGCAGTCTCCGAACTTCGTACCCGCCTCGATCTTCGTGAAGAAGTAGCTATCCTTGGAGAAGATCTCAAAGTCGGTATCCACGCAGAAGCTCTCACGCGTTGGGCCGAGGCTCCCAATCAGCTAAAGCATCAGGCTCTCCGCTGGCTCTCCCTACTCCTCTCTCTCGCATCAATAGCTTCTGTCGTCTTCTGGGCGCAACGCGGAGAAAAGACTCCTTTCTTCCTCATCCTCATCCTCGCAAGCGTCATCACCGCTTCTCTTCGCAAGCAAACCGCCGAAGTCCTTCAGTCCACCGAGCACGCCCTCAAGGATCTGCAACTCCTCTCCTCCTTGTTGGCCCGTCTCGAACGCGAACAGTTCGAATCGCCGCGCCTGCAGACTCTCAGCAAGCAACTCTCCTCTCATCACCTCGCAGGCTCTCAAGCCATCGCCTGCCTCCGCACCATCGTGGAGTACATCAACGCACTCGAAAACCCAATCCTGCGCGCCCTCAACGTCCCCCTGCTCTACGGAGTCCAGGTTGCCTATGCAGCCGAAGCCTGGCGCAGCGCCCACGGAACCGCAGTGCGCTCCTGGCTGGCCACAATCGGCGAAGCCGAAGCGCTCCTCTCCCTCTCTGCCTACACCTTCGAGCATCCCGCCGACCCCTTCCCCGAGTTCGTCCAGGGCCCACCCTGCTTCAATGCCGAACAACTCGGCCACCCCCTCATCCCCGCCGCAAAGTGCGTCCGCAACAATGTCAGCGTCTGCGGCGAAACCCGCGTCCTGCTCATCAGCGGCTCCAACATGTCCGGCAAAAGCACCCTCATGCGCGCTGTCGGCATCAACACAGTCCTCGCCATGGCTGGCGCTCCCGTCCGTGCGGCGAAATTGCAACTCACTCCGCTACAAATAGGCGCAAGCATCCTCATCAACGACTCCCTCCAGGAAGGAAGCTCCCGCTTCTATGCCGAGATCACACGTCTCCGCCAGATCTGCGACCTCGCCGAAAGAAATCCCCCCGTCCTCTTCCTCCTCGACGAACTCCTCCAGGGCACAAACTCGAAAGACCGACTCATAGGAGCCGAAGGCGTCGTCCGCGGGCTGCTCGACAGCGGAGCCATCGGCCTCATCAGCACTCACGATCTAGCCCTCACCAACATCGGCGAACAGCGCGACACTCGCCTTTACAACGTGCATCTCCAGGACGAAATCAAGAACGGAAAGATGAGCTTCGACTTCAAGTTGCACGAGGGCGTCGTCACCAAAAGCAACGGCATCGAACTCATGCGCCTCATCGGACTAAAAGTTTGACTCCCATCTTCCACCGACCGAAGGGAGGACCCAAGCAGTCAACCCACCAAGACCGGTATAAAAGTCACGAAGTGACCGCCTCCCGCGCAGGGAGCCCCGTCCGGCAGGACATCGTCTTAGGGAGCGTCCCCGTACCGCGTTGACGAACTGAACACCCATTCAGTATCCTTCTCGCGTCGAACCAACGCTCTTTTCCCGAAGCGATCCTTCAAAGAGTCAACCGAACGATGCACAGGATAAGGTAGAGAACACATGCGCATACTGACATACATTCGGCAGGTCCTCGACGCCGAAGAGAGCGTGCACATCGCCAACAACGCCGTCGCGCTTGAAAATAGCAAACTCGTCATGGACACCATGGACGAGTACGGTGTCGAAGAGGCGCTGCGCCTCCGTGAGAGCGGAATCGAAGCTGAGATTATCGCCGTTGCAGTAGGCCCAGCCCGCGTGCAGGACGCCCTCCGCACCGCCCTCGCCATGGGTGCCGACCGCGCCATTCACGTCGAGACCGACGTCCGCCTCGACCCTATCGCGCTCAGCAAAGTCCTCGCCCAAATCGCCACACAAGAGCAAGCGACCCTCGTTCTCTCCGGCGGCCAGCAAGCCGACTGGGACTCGCACGCTCTCGCCGCAGCCACCGCCGAGCGCCTCAACTGGCCGCAGGTCACCTGGACCAGCGCCCTCGAACTCAAAGACACAACCCTTACCGGCAAGCACGACGCCGACGAAGGCAGCGAATCCTTCACGCTTGAACTCCCCGCCGTCGTCACCACCCAGCAGGGCCTGAATGAGCCACGCTATCCCACGCTCCCCAACATCATGAAATCGAAGAAAAAGAGATGCGCAAAGAGTCTCTCGACCAGTTCAACGTAACGCCCAAGCTGAAGTTCGTCAGCGCCGAGATTCAGGTCAAGAACCGCCTCAACAAGATCCTCGATGGCAAAGACGTCCCCGCTGCCGCCGCGCAACTCGTGGATCTTCTTCGCAACGAAGCAAGGGTGATCGCATGATTCTCGTCGTGGTCGAGTACGCCAACGGAAGAGTCAGCAAGAGCACCTGGGAGATGATCACCGCCGCCCGCGAGTCAGGCCGCGAAGCCCCCATCACCGCATTCGTTATTGGCAGCAACATAGCAGCCGTCGCCGCTGAAGTGGCAAAAGCCGTAGACCAGGTTTTAGTCGCCGACCTCCCCGCACTCGCCCAGTACGACCCCGAGTTGTGGTCGGCCGCCGTCGCCCAGATCGCCACCGAAGGCGAAGCTTCCCTGGTTCTCATCGGGGGTAGCCGCAGCGGTCGCGAGTATAGCCCGCGCGTCGCCATCAAACTCGACGCCCCGTTACTCGAAGACATCATCACCCTCAAAACCACCGGCGACACCATCACCGCACAGCGCTACACCTTCCTCGCCCGTGTCACCGAGACCATCGAGTCGACCGCGCCCATCGCCGTCGTCACCGTCAAACCCGGCGTCTTCAACCCAGCATCGCCACTCGCCCAAGCCGCTGAGCAGTTCGACGTCGACCTCAACCTTCCTGCACCGCGCCTCAAGGTCACCGACAAGACCGTCGAGCGTAGCTCTCGCGTCGGGCTCACCGAAGCCGAGATCGTCGTCTCCGGCGGCCGCGGCGTAGGCAGTGCCGAAGGCTTCACCCAGTACGTCGAAGCCCTCGCCGATCAACTCGGTGCCGCAGTCGGAGCCACCCGCGCCATCGTCGATGCAGGCTGGCGCCCCTACTCCGAGCAAGTCGGCCAGACTGGAAAAACCGTGCAGCCAAAGACCTACATCGCCATCGGCATCTCCGGCGCAGTCCAGCATCTCTCCGGCATGAACAAGAGCAAAACCATCGTCGCCATCAACCGCGACGCCGAAGCCCCCATCTTCAAAATCGCCGACTACGGCATCATCGGCGACGTGACCCAACTGGTCCCCGCCATCCTCACCGAACTGAAAAAGTAGTCACCGCGCAGTGCGTTCAACAAAAGTATTGTCCATTCTGATCGAGGCGAAGAGCCTCATTTGGCTATTGACGTTGCTGTTTTTTCCTAAGCAGCAAGTCCAGATGTAAAGTAATCACGAATCACCGAACAAAACGAACGCAAGCGGTGCCGGCCCAATGCTTCCACTCTCCCAGAAGATCGCCTTCCTTCTCTTCGCCGTCTTCACCCTCGCACTCGGCCTGCAAGGCTTCTACCGTCTCTACCTCCGCATACGTCGTGGCGCCCCGGACCCCGAAGCCCGCTTCAACAATCTCCCCCGCCGCCTCGTCTACGCCCTCACCACCACCCTCACCCAGCAGCGCACCTTCAAGAAGCGCCCAACCATCGGCCTCTTCCACTCCTTCATCTTTTACGGCTTCATCTTCTACGGACTCGTCAACTTAGTCGACGCCGCTGAAGGTTATCTTCCCCTCATCATCTCGTCGTCAAATCCCATCGGCGCAGCATACAGCTTCCTCGCCGACATCCTCAGCTTCCTCGTCCTCCTCGGCGTAGTCGCGCTGGTCATCCGCCGCTTCGCCCTCCCCAGCCGCACCGACTTCCGCTTCAACCCGCGCACCCTCCTCCACAAAGACGTCAAGCATCAAAAGATCACTCGCGACTCGCTCATCGTCTCCACCTTTATCCTCTTCCACGTCGGCAGCCGTGCCATCGGAGCCGGAGCCAAGATCGCCGCCGAAGGCCCCGACCCGCTCCAACCCTTCGCCACCCTGCTCTCCCACCTCTTCACTCTCGCCAACGCCGAAGCCTTCCGCATCTTCGGCTACTGGGGAGCACTCGCCTCCGTCCTGGCCTTCCTCGCCTACTTCCCCTACACCAAACACGTCCACATCTTCATGGCCCCGGCCAAGTACTTCGTTGCCCGCGAACCCACCTCCGGGGTCCTCCCTCTCGCAGCCCTCAACCTCGACACCGAAGACGAAACCAATCCTCAAACCATCGGCGCCGCCAAGCTCGAAGACCTCGCCTGGCCCCGCCTCCTCGACGCCTACGCCTGCATCCAGTGCAACCGCTGTCAGGACGTCTGCCCCGCCACCGCCACCGGCAAATCCCTCTCCCCCGCCGCGCTCGAGATCAACAAGCGCATGGAGCTCAACGACCTCGCCGCCCAGCAAAACCCCTTCGCCTTCACCGCCGCCCCCTTCGAAAAGAACGCCCCTAGCCGCCGCCCGCTTCTCCAATTAGCCCTCTCCCCGAAGCCGCCTGGGCCTGCACCACCTGCGGAGCCTGCATGGAGGTCTGCCCCACCCAGAACGAGCAGATGCTCGACATCATCGACATTCGCCGCAACCAGGTCATGATCGAAGGCGAGTTCCCCAGCCAACTCCAATCCGCCTTCCGCGGCATGGAGCGCGCCCAAAACCCCTGGGGGATCAACCACGAGCAGCGCCTCGCCTGGGCCGACGGCCTCAACGTCAAAACCACCGACGAAAACCCCACCCCCGACGTCCTCTACTGGGTAGGCTGCGCCGCCGGCTACGACCCCCAGGCCCAGAAGACGGCCCGCGCCTTCGTCGAGCTCCTCAATCACGCCGAGGTCAACTTTGCCGTCCTCGGAAAAAGAGTGCTGCACCGGAGACAGCGCCCGCCGCGCCGGCAACGAGTACCTCTACCGCCAGCTGGCCGACAAGAACGTCTCCACCCTAAACACCGTCCGGCCCAAGCTCATCGTAGCCAGCTGTCCCCACTGCATGAACTCCATCGGCCACGAGTACAAGCAGATCGGAGGCGACTACAAGGTGATGCACCACACTGAGTACCTCGAAACCCTCGTCTCCACCAAAAAACTCACCGCCGCGCCCAGCGAAGCGACCATCACCTACCACGACCCCTGCTACCTCGGCCGCCACAACGGAGTCTACGAAGCTCCCCGCAACCTCCTCAACATCCTCTCGAACTCCACCCCGAACTCCCCCGCAACAAGGAAAACTCCTTCTGCTGCGGAGCCGGCGGAGCCCAGTTCTGGAAAGAGGAGGAAGAAGGGAATGAGCGCATCTCCGACAACCGCTTCCGCGAAGCCCAGGAGACCCTCGCCCCCGCGGCCGGGGAAAAGTCCTCGCCGTAGGGTGCCCCTTCTGCAAGAGCATGCTCGGAAGCACACCCAACAAAGCCGACTCCGAAGACATCGCGATCAAAGACGTAGCCGAACTCCTCCTTGAAGGGGTCCGCCGCAGCAAAGGTCTCAGTATCGTCACGCCGGCAAGCGAACCCGCCACATCGGTCAACTCACAATCCACCCCCGAACCTGCGATCGCCATTCCCATCGCAGTGCCGCCTCCTGCAGTCGAAATCCATCGCGCGGAGATTCCTCCAGCCGCCACTCCATCCGTCGAGCGCAAAAAATGGCAACCGAAATCCGCCGCACCAACTCAGCCCGCGCAGAATCCCCCCATCGCGACTCCGCTCGCTAGCCAGGCTCCAATGGCCGACGCCGTTCAAACGCAGCCCACTCTCGAGCGCAAAAAGTGGCAGCCCAAAACGACAACAACTCCTCTACCGGAACCAGTACGCGACCAAACTCCCATCCCTGCGATCGCGCCAATCCAACCATCAACCGCCGCGCCTGAATCCGAATCCGCCTCTATTCAGGACGTTCAACCCCATCGTCCGAACGCAAAAAGTGGCAACCAAAATCCGCCGCCTCCATCGCCGTCCCTGAATCTGCACCCACCCTAACCGCGGAATCAGAATCTCCCCCGACTCCCACCGACGCCGCCCCGGCACGCAAAAAGTGGATCCCCAAGAAACCAACAACCTAGCCTAGCGACCCCGCCTTCACCCACTCCCCAACCCGTCGCAGCATCTCTTTCGCCTGCGGCAAAAGCGGAAACTCATTCGGCGAAGCCGCGAACCCATGGTTCATCCCCTCGGCAAACACCTCCGTCACCTCCACGCCGGCGTCTGCCATCCTCTTCGCATAGGCCTGCCCCTCATCCCGCAGCACGTCATACTCTGCCGTCACTACAAACGTCCTCGGCAGCCCAGCCAGCGAAGGAGCCAGCAACGGCGCAACCCGAAAGTCCGCCCCCTCACTCTTATCGTTCAGGTAATGATCCCAAAACCAGATCATCCCCTTCCGCGTCAGACCATACCCCTCAGCATTCTCAAGGTAGGAGGCTGTAGGCGGATCATAGTAAGCGGCAGCCGGGTAGAGCAGAATCTGGCCCGCCACTCCGTCCCTCGCCCGATCGCGCAGCAGCAAAGCCACTACCGTAGCCAGCGTCCCCCCGGCGCTGTCGCCCCCACTATCACCCTGGAACCATCCCCACCCAACTCCCCGGCATGCGCCATCACCCACTCCGTAGCAGCGATGCAATCCTCCAGCCCCGCCGGAAACTTATGCTCCGGAGCCAGCCTGAAGTCCACCGAGACCACCACCACTCCAGCCTCTTTCGCCAGCGCCCGGCAGTACGGATCATGCGTCTCCAGCGTCCCGGCCACCCATCCCCCGCCATGGAAGAACACCACCACCGGAGCCGGTTCCTCGCTGCCGGCCGAATAGATCCACACCCTCATCCGTCGCCCATCGGCTGCGATCATTCCTTCGTCCACCTGCACGGAGGCATACTCCGGCATCGGCACAAACCGCGCCATCATCTCCACCCGATGAAGTCTTGCCAACTCCGGCGTCAGTTCATGGGCCGGCGGCAGGCCCAACGCCTTCGCCTCATCCAGAAGTGTCTGCAGTACGGGATCAACCGGCATAAAGCAATACTACCCGCGCGGGCCGTTGCGAAGACACAGCCGCGCGCCCGTAAAAATCCCGCAGGAACTCTCAAGTTGAGTCAGGACCCGCCGATAATAGGGTCAGGATCGGCCGATAGGCCAAACAGCCTTAGTTTTGATAGGTCAGCAGCTCAAGCTTTACTGGGTCGATGCCCGTGCTCACCATCCGCAGCTGTCTCGCCGCAGCAAGCGACAGGTCGATCACCCGCCCAGGGAACAACGCCCCTCGGTCGGTAATCGTCACAATGACTGACCTTTGGTTCCGCAGATCGGTCACCTTGACCTTGCTACCGAACGGAAGGGTCCTGTGCGCCGCCGTCAGCTCGTTCATATCGAAGATTCGGCCGCTCGCCGTCCGCCGCCCCTGCCACATCTCGCCATACCAGCTGGCAAAACCGCTCTTTATCCTGGTTAACACCGTGGCCTTTGGTGGTCGCACCGTGGTCACGATCTCGGCCGGGGTGACATCATGCATCACCGTAGCCGGTTCCGCCGCCCTCGCCGATGCCGGGCTGGCGTTGTCCGTCGCAAAGACTGACAAAACGACCATCGCCGCCAAAGTAAAAGCGGTCCGGGCCCTTCCTAAGGTGATTGCGCTACGTTCGATTCCAGGTGTGGTTTCCATCCCTTAAGTATAAGAAATTCAAGGCTTAAAGGGTATTTTTAATGCACAAAAATGACCCTCGGTTCACCACACCCAAGCCTCCTTGTCAACCATTTTCGGGGTTGCCCGAAGGCCGAAAAAAGATGTTGAGTTTTCCCGTTTTGACAACTCCACCTTACAAAAGGGTTACACCCTCAAAATGAGGGGTAGAGCTACCCTCCCGTTTGCTCACATCGCTTTTTATTTCTTCCACCTCAAAACAGGCCCACATAACCACCTGCCAGAAGATCAAGGACATCCGGCACCCCAGATACAGTCTCCGCCAACGAAAAAAATCGATCCGTTCGAAGGCTCACCCAAAGTTCAAATAGCAGGAAGGATCTACAACTCCCCTTCACCAATAAATTCTGTCAAGCCCCGAAACGTAGAAAACCCGCGCCAATCCAGCGATTTCGCGTGGCGTATCAGTTATGCGCCAACCGTTATACTGGATATAGAGAAAGAGAAAGCCCCGGCTTCCGAGCCGGGCTCTCCTGTCTGCAACCCGTAACCCCTTTGATTGGAAATATTTGCGCGTAACCCATTTGTTATGACTATTTTACAAAAAGGATAAATCCGTAAATCATTCAAAACAAAATAGTTACGGAAAAATACCCCCGGGGGTGCCACACGGAGAGACTAGGCAAAGACCAGGCACTGCGGTCGAGAAAGAGGAAAGCTCTTCCCCCGTCCGTCAGCTTACCCGTCTTCACATCGCGAGCCAGCACCGATATATTGTCCGACTCCTGATTCGCGATCAACAGCCACCGGCCACTCGGGTCAAGCGTCAGATGGCGTGGAACCTTACCCCCGCACGGCATCCGGTCCACCAGCGTAAGCTTCCCGTCGGTCGGCGAGATCGCGAACGTGACCACAATGTCGTCAGAGCGATCGGTCGCGTACGCAAACCGCGCCTCCCGGTCGATCACGATGTCGTTTCCGGTGGTCACACCTGAAAATCCATCGGGCCTCATCACGACCTCCTGGACCGTCTCGAGCGCCCCGCGCTGCGAGTCCCAGCGCAGCACCACCACCGAAGAAGTCATCTCGGTGACGCAGTACGCCACCTTGCCGTTCGGATGAAAGCGCAGCGCCCGAGGCCCGGCCCCCGGAGCCGACTTCCAAGCCGCCGGATCATTCAGCGTGAGCTTCGCCGTCGCAGCATCCAGCCGATAGATGTGAATCTCGTCGATCCCCAGGTCGTTGACCAGCAGAAACCGGTTATCCGGCGACACCGTCACGCGATGAGCGTGCGGAGCCTCCTGGCGCCCCTTATCCGGCCCGTGCCCGCTGTACTGAAAGAACGAAACCGCGGGACTCAACTCACGACCCGCTCCAACCGCGAACGAAGCTGCGCTACCCCCGCCATAGTTCGCCGCAAACGCCGCCTTCCCAGTACGATCGAAGGCGACGTGGCAAGTGCCTCCGCCCCCCGACGCAACCTGATTGACCTTGGACAACCGCGTCTTGGTGCGGTCCAGAGTAAAAGTCGACACCGCACCGCTGTCCTTGCCCCCGAACTTATCCTGTTCATTGGCCACAAGGACGGTCTTCGCATCAGGAGCCAGCGCCAGAAACGTAGGATTCTCCGCCTCAGCCGCAAGACCAAGCGCCGCCAAATCCCCGGTCGACGCCGCAAAGGAGTACGCATAGATGCCCTTGCTGGAACCCGAGGTCTGTGTCCCAACCAGCAGCCGGGCCCCATCCTTTGCCGCCGCAAACCCCGCCCTACCCATCACCGATAACGCTGCCGAACCGGAAATAAATCCCCGCCGATTAATCTGTCTCAACCTCAGCTCCTTTTCCCTCATCCACAATAACGCGATTTGCAGATAGTCTGTTTCCTACAGCGGTTGAGAGTAACTCTCCTCTCAAAAGCTGCCTCCAAGGAAGCCAAAGTGTCTCAAGGTTCGAACTCCTCCTTCAACTCGCCATTCCATCGACTCCGCGGACGCATCATCGTCTCCTGTCAGGCCGCGGAAGGCGATCCGTTGGACGATCTCGACACGCTCACCCGCATCACGACCTCGGTCCTGCGCGGCGGAGCAGGCGGTCTCCGCGCCGAAGGCGCAGCGCGTATTGCAGCCTTCCGTGCCCTCACACAACTTCCCATCATAGGCATCATCAAGACCTACGACGCCAGCGGAGACGTCTACATAACCCCCGACTTCCACTCCGCCAAAGTCGTCAACGACGCTGGAGCCGACATCATCGCCCTCGACTGCACCGCTCGCCGCCTAACCGCCCCCGAACCCTGGCCCAAACTCATCTCTCGTATCCACTCCGAGCTCAACCGCCCTGTACTCGCAGACATCGCTTCCTTGGATGATGCTCTCGCCGCCGAGCGGGCCGGCGCCGACGCCGTCGCGACCACCCTCTACGGCTACACGGCCGAGACCGTAGGCATCCGCACTCCTTCCTGGCCCTTGCTCCAATCCCTGGTCGCACACCTGACAATACCCGTCCTCATGGAAGGCCACATAACCCACCCACCGGAGGCCCTTGAGGCCCTGAACATGGGTGCTACCGCCGTCGTCATCGGCTCCGCAATCACCCGTCCAGAGACTATTACCAATCGGTTCGTGCAGGTGACTCGACCGGCAGACGCTCAATTTTCCGACGAACAGCTTCGTAACGCAGTATAGTCATCTAGACAATGACGGACGTGTGTGTACGAACAGGGGACTAAGATGGCACTTGGAGTCGCGGGAGAGAGCTCAATCACAACGGTCGAAACTAGCAGCAAGAATTACACTGTTCCACTAATGCTGATGGTCTCTTTGTACTTTGGCATCGGTTTCATCACCGCTCTGAACGACATCCTGGTTCCACACTTCAAGGATCTCTTTCATCTCACCAACGTCACTGCACTGCTGGTCCAGTTCTGCTTCTTCGGAGCATATTTTGTCATGTCGTTGCCTTCTGGATGGATCGTCGGCAAGATCGGCTACAAATCGGGAATTGTTGTCGCACTGTCGGTGATGGGGCTCGGCCTGCTCCTCTTCCTTCCGGCCTCTGTCATCATCTTCTATCCACTCTTTCTCTTCGCTCTGTTTGTCGTGGGCAGCGGACTCGCGCTTCTCCAGGTAGCCATTAATCCTTACGTGGGTGCGTTGGGCCCTTCGGAGACCGCGTCCTCGCGGCTTAATCTGGCCGGGTTCTTCAACTCAATTGCGACCACCTCCGCGCCCCGAATTGGCGCCGCCTTCATCTTCATAGCCGCCGGCGCCTCCGCGGCGCAACTCGCCCACTCTGTGCGGAAGCCGTACCTCATCCTCTCCGCGTGCGCTTTTATGATGGCTATCATCACAGCCTTGGTGCAACTTCCCGACGTCATTGAAAAAGGCGGTTCCAAATCTGATTCTGACGGCAGCGCGTGGAGCTTCAGTCACCTGCGACTGGGTGCACTTGCCATCTTCTTCTACGTCGGAGCGGAGGTGGCGATCGGGAGCATCATGATTACCTATCTTGGACAGGCATCGATGGGGGGCTTGAGCCATGAGGTCGCCGCGCGATACGTCTCCTATTATTGGGGTCTGTCCTTGATCGGCCGCTTTGTCGGTTTCTTCGCGCTGCGCTGGATCCGAGCTCAGCGGGCGCTTGCTGTCGTCTCGCTGATTGCTGCCGCCCTGATTGCTCTCACCGTCGCAGCCCACGGACACATCGCAATGTGGGCGGTAGTCTTTTGCGGCCTTTGTAACTCGGTCATGTGGCCCTGTATCTTCCCGCTGTCCGTCAAGGGCCTGGGAAGACTCACGAGCCAGGGGTCTGGAATTCTCATCACGATGGTCGTCGGTGGGGCAGTCATCCCGGAGATTCAGGGTTTTCTCGCCGATACGCTTGGCTACCAGCACAGCTTCGCGATTGTTCTGCTTTGTTACGCTTACATTTTCTTCTTTGCAATCAGGGGCATCGCAATTTGAGCTCAGCCGATGCATCGCTCGCTCCGAGCAGCGCCGTTATTCAATAGTCGTGGTTGGTACGCGGATCGAAGCACGATACCTGTCGCCGCGATAACGGGAGCAGGCGACCTCGATTGGTGTCTCTTCGGTGGTCATGATGGTCCGCGAGATAGAAAGGATACTCGCCTTCTTTGGGATTGTCAGCAACTCGGATTCTTCGCGAGTCGCGGGCAGCGCCTCGATGACCTCATCGGCCCAGGCCACGCGCACACCGAATGTTTCGCGAAGGACGAAGTAGAGGGATTGCTTCGCGAAACTGATCTTCTCAAGACCTGGAAATTGTTTTAACAGGATATGAGATAGTTCGAGCGCCATCGGAATTCCGTCAGCGAGCCGTAGTCGACGCAACCGCATCACAGCCTCTCCCGTCTCAACCTTCAACTGCTCCGCGAGTTCTGCCGTAGCTTTTATCGCCGTTTGCTCGATTAGTTTTGAGCTGGGGGCCATACCGAGATGCTTCATATCTTCGGTAAACCCCGCAGATGCATGATGTTCTTCTCAAGTTTTGGTCGGGTGACAAACGTGCCACGCCCCTTTTGGCTAATGGCGAAGCCGCTAGTCTTTAACCCGTGTAGCGCTTGTCGGGCCGTCATTCGGCTCACCTGATAGATCCGCGCCAGTTCCTCCTCAGAAGCCAGAGGGTCCCCTGTCGAAACCTCCCCCGATTGAATCTTTTCCATCAGAGCCCGCTGGATCTGGTAGTACAACGGTATGAAGCCGCTCTTATCCAGAGGACGTACTACTGAAACAGTTTGATTTTGTGGCTTCGGCACTCTATCTCCTGAGACGTTCCGATATTATTTGTGTCTGCATGGCCACAACGACACCGGATAGGCAGGTTCAGCCGGCGTCTGAACACACGACATGTCGAACTGATTGACGTCCTTTGTCTTTTTAGTCTTATCGCGGTTCAGTTGTCTATACACACCTGTCAAACGTGTGTAACAACACATAGCGGATTCAGCGAGATATTACCTGCACCCAAGATATGAACGACTCCCCCTCATACGATCATTGATCTTCCCGACAAGAAGGTCTGTATGACCTCCGCAGAAGGCGATAGCACGGTGATGTTGGCAGCGTGACCCTCTTCGAGACTGCCCCAGCTGTCATCGATGCCCATCAGTCGAGAAGGATTTCGCGATGCGGCAGCGACAGCCGTATCCAGGCTCGCGTCGGTAAACTTGATGAAGTTCTGCACTCCGCGGTCCAGAGTCAAGACGCTGCCTGCAAGAGTGCCGTTTGAGGTGCAACGCCCGTCACGCACCTCAACCTTCATATCACCAAGCATGTATGTCCCGTCAGGCATTCCGGTGGCGCTCATCCCATCGGTCACCAGAATGATGCGGTCCTTATCCTTGGCTTTGAAGAAGAGCCTCACCATCAAGGGGTCCACATGAATGCCGTCGCATATGATCTCGGCAAACAGAGAATGCTTATCGAGTACATAGGCCGCTAGTCCTGGCTCCCGATGATCAATGGCCCGCATTGCATTGAACGTATGGGTCGCGGAACGCGCTCCAGCCACAAAGCCCGCTTCCGCTTCGCATACCCTGGCGTCGCTGTGTCCCATACTGCAACGAACGCCCAGCGCACATGCATGCGCGATCAGTTCAGTGGCTCCGGGCAACTCGGGAGCAACCGTCATAAGGCGAATCTGGCCTTCTGCTGCCTGCCAGAAACGGTCGAACAATGGGACAGTGGGCACTTGCAGCAGAGCATCCGTATGTACGCCACGTTTCAAATGAGAGAGAAACGGCCCTTCGAGATGTATTCCCAGCGGTGTAGCACCATAGTCGGCAGCCGCCGCTCTCCGCCTGATCTCAGTCGCGAGTCCCGTCAAAGAGCGTAGAGTCTCGTCTGTGGGAGACGTAACCGTGGTTGGAAAATATGCTCCCACACCGCGGCTGGAGAGATAGGCCCCAATCGCGTCTAGCGCCTCTGAGTCGGCTTCCATGACGTCGTGTCCAGCGCAACCATGAATGTGTATGTCGACATAAGCCGGAACCAGGCTGGCCTCAGGAAATGTATATGTTGCCTCCGCCAATTCATGGTCAGCTGCTGTCAGGCTCTCTATTTGGCTGATGCGCCCATCTTCTACTCTTACTAGCGGGTATTCGACCACCGCGTCTGAACTTATGAGTCTCCGCGCCGCTATCGTACTAATCATTGCCGCCCTTTCGTTGACGCCGCGCTGAACGCAAGCTCTAGTTAACCATGTTTCTGAATCTTCGAGCGGGCGTCGTGAAACCTATGAGCCGTCGATACCACGTTTCGTAAACAAACCTATCCTTGATATCGCAAATCCAGTATAGTCGTACATACAAGTTTGGCGAAGCAAAGATTCATCTTTCAACACTAGTCATCCTCGATGATGCGTCGTCAAAATAAACTTAATTCAAGCTACCGCTTCCCTCTAGCTCGCCGGTAGTGCTGAACATCTTCAACGGGTCAATCGCTCCTCAGCGCTGCCCGCCATCCCCTAACGCAGTTAACAGCAATCGGATGCCAAAGCAAATGACAGAACCGACGCTCACTCCGCAGGAGCCTGTAACATTTCCTCACGCCATGCTGCGTGAGATCTACGAGCAACCCCAAGCTCTCGCCGCGACTATTGAGCAATACGTCCCGGGCGGCGTTTCAACAGCAGAGACGTTTCAACCCGTTGTGGATGCCCTTGGGGGCGGGAGCGGCTCGTTATTGCCGCCAGCGGTTCTAGTCGACATGCGGGTCTTGCTGGTGAAATCATGCTTGAAGATCTGGCTGGAATCTCTGTCGATGTCGAATACGCGAGTGAATACACCTATCGCTCAACCCATACGCTGCATAACCCTGGCGTTGTCGTTATCTCCCAGTCCGGGGAAACGGCCGATACGCTAGCCGCTCTCCGAGAGGCCCAGGCCCGGGGACTGGCCACCGTCGCAATCACCAATAACGCTCGTTCCAGCATGGCAACGGAGGCGAGCGCCTCGATGCCAACTTTCGCCGGAGTTGAGAAGGCCATCCCCGCAACAAAAAGTTTTACCACGCAGCTCGCCGTACTCTACTCTCTCGCTCTTCACCTGGCTCGCGTTCGCGGTCGGATGACGCTCCAGACTGCTGAGGCGCACGGTCGCCAACTTCAGGAGATCCCCGGTCTTCTGCAGACCGCATTGCCGGAATGGCAGAAACAGATTGAAGCGCTGACACCTCAGCTGGCAAGCTCTCGCACGCTGCTTTACCTCGGTCGCGGCGCTCATTATGCGATCGCCAGGGAAGGAGCGCTTAAGCTTAAGGAATCCGCATATTTGAATGCCGAAGGATATCCTTCGGGCGAACTGAAACACGGTCCCAACGCTCTCGTCAGCAAGGACTCTCCGCTAATTATGATAGCCACGGCCGACGCTGGTGATCCCGATTCACTATTGCGTTACTCCAAGGTTCTTCAGTTAATGAAGGACATGCGGGCGCAGGGTGCAACAATTATCGCCCTGGCGACGAAAGGAGATCGGGAGGTCCCTCAGTGCAGCGACTCCTGCCTCTTTATTCCTGCTAGCAACGATCTGCTCTCGACCATTCTAGAGGTCGTGCCATTTCAACTGCTCGCCTACTCTCTGGCGATCAGTCGCGGCATCGATGTCGATCGGCCCAGAAATCTGGTCAAGGCTGTTATAGAGGAGTAGTTCCGGACAAGCTTCCATTGCTAATCCGACCCTTAGTCTTACACATCGGGTATAACTTCTGGCTCTAGCGTGTCTACCTTTGTCCCACTTGGGCGGAGGCGAGTCGCGTCTCATTTCATTTGGAAATTCATCCCAACCACAATTACAGCCAGAGTTAGCTTGTGCACAGGCAAACCTGCGCCGTTCCATCCGTTGATCCTCCTGACTGTACCAAGCGAGACAAGGACCAAACGAGCCAAAGCTACAGTGCAACTTTCGTGTAATAGGTAGTGCTCACTCAGGAGGTTACGGTGGGTACTAAAGTTTGGTCGAAGTAACGAGCCAAGGGGACCCTATGAAGCGCTTGTCTCACCGTTCGCCTTGTTTTTCTGTCTCGGTATTCATAAGCATCTGCCGAACACGAGCTCTTTTCCCCCTCGTGCTAATGTCAATTCTTTCCTCAGCGGCTTTTGGAACAACGCCTAACCTAACGCCAACTGTCACGACATTGGCAATCTCAGCGACTTCTGTCGCCTATCAAACACCAATTATTCTGACGGCAACCGTTACAGCAGGAAATTCGCCAATCAGTGCCGGTTTGGTGCTTTTTTGTGAGGCGACCGCAAAGTTTTGCGAAAATAACTCGGCTTTGGGGATTGCGCAACTGACCTCCCCTGCAGCAACCGCGTCCGTAAAAATCGGCAGCGGACCGATTGGAAATCACAGCTATAAAGCGGTCTTTAGAGCTAATAATATCTATGCCACTAGTGAGTCCAATACAGTCACCTACGCAGTCACAGGCACCTATGCTTCGACCCTCACTTTGGCATCTACAGGTCCCATCGGCAACTACAGTCTCACAGGAACGGTCGCTGGCTTTGGCTCGCTTAATACGGGACCCACCGGTAGTATTTCGTTTCTAGACACCAGCACAGGTAACAGTTTGCTTGGTACTGAGAACCTGGATGTATCTACGCTTTCGACAACCTTTCTTCAAAACCAGCCATTCGCCATAGGAGGCAATGGTACCACTCTGAGATCCGTGGCAATTGCGTCGGCCTATCTCGACACCGACAACAACCTAGACGTCGTCACCGGAGACGCTGCCCAAACGATCTCTGTACTTCTTGGTAATGGAAATGGAACCTTCAAGCCAAAGGTAAACTACGCCGGATGCGTCGTTGGTAAAGCGCTCCAGATTGTCCTCTCCGATTTCAACCGAGACGGCGTCACTGACATTGCCCTCGGCTGCTCCGATGGCACAAACGGTGGTCTAGTGATCATCCTCGGCAGTGGAGATGGTAAGTTTCAGACCCCCGTTTATTATCCGACGGGGATGTCGCAAGCATTGCCGTTGGAGATTTCAATGGTGATGGTCTTCTGGATATTGCGCTCTCTAATAGATCACAGCAGAATGTCACAATTTTTATTGGCGATGGGAACGGCAAGTTTCTCCCTGAGGCAGTACCTCTTCTCACTCCCGCTCTTGTCCATGGCTTGGTGGTAGCAGATTTTAACTTGGACGGTAAGGACGACGTAGCCTATGCCGTCGATACCGCAACACCCAATAGTTCGTTATCAGATCTTTACCTTGCCCTTGGAAACGGAGACGGCACATTCCAGGTCCCTACTTCTCCTATGGCGACACAGATAGGCGAATTCCTTACTGCTGGCGATACAAACGCCGACGATTTCCCAGATATTGTCTCAAGTTCGATCACGCGGCCAGGTAATGGGAACCTCATTGGCAACAGTCTCTTCGTTCTTCTGGGAGACGGGAAGGGAAACTTTCAGACCACCACTTATGTCTCTGACATTCCATCGGACCCCACCTTGCGGACGTGAATGGCGATGGAATCCCTGACATCATTGCAGGAGGCAGTACCGGCGCTCTGGTTTATCAGGGCAATGGCGATGGAACTTTTCAGAACTATCAAGAGCCCAGCATAGGTGGCTTCGCCCTCACGTACGCCGTAAATGCCGGAGACTATAACAACGACGGCAACGCTGATCTCATCGGAACAGATGCAGACACGCCCCGCGCGGCGGTTTCTCTAAGTCAAGTCCAACAAACATCTATCGCCTCTGCCCTCACCCATGTCGCGGTGTTTCCTCTCGGAAGTGGCGTTCATAACGTGGATGCGAGTTATTCTGGTGACTCCATTTACATAGGCAGCCTCTCCGCGACAGTCCCACTTACTGCCGCGCCGGTAAATACGACACTCACTTTGACGGCATCTTCAACCTCAGCTATTTTGCCTGGTCAGTCTGTAGTGTTGACCGCTGTCCTGTCTCCCTACACAGTCGGACCACCGACTACAACAACTAATACCGAGCCTATTAAGTTCTTCACCGGAACTACCTTGCTTGGTTCCGGAAAGCTTGTGAACGGAGTAGCCACCCTGACGACAACTGCGTTGCCCGTAGGAGCCGACGCCCTCACTGCCGCATTCGCTGGAGACTCAAACTACAACCCCAGTAATTCGAACACGGTAACTGCGACAGTTTCTAATGTCCTGCTGAGTTCTTCGCCAAATCCATCAACTTATTTACAATCTGTCACCTTCACCGGAACCGTAACTATTGGAAAGACCGGGACAATAACCTTCTTCGATGGCACGAAGAACATTGGCAGCGGCATTATATCGGGAGGCACCGCAACACTCACAACTTCTAGTCTTTCGGGGGTGCGCATAGCATCACAGCACAATATATTTCCAACAAATCCCCTGTCGTGGTTCAGGTCGTCAATAAGGCGACACCAACTGTAAGTGTCACAACCTCCGGGCCCAGCAACTACGGCGACACTGTTACGATCACAGCTTCGGTCCCCGCTGACGCGACTGGCACGATTGTCTTTACGAGCGGCAGTATCTCCGTTGGCTCGGGAACCATCGCCGGTGGCACAGTATCAGTAACTACGAAGCTGCTGACACCGCCAAGCGATCTCATCACCGCCACTTACAGTGGTGATGGCAACTACAACTCTGCTGTGGGAACTACTCTGCAGACTGTGGCTAAAGACAGCCCCACATCGACTCTGACTTCCTCAGTAAATCCTTCCCTACCCGGAGGTCCAGTCACATTCACAGATACGTTGTCGGCAAACCTGGCTGGTACGGTCTCATTTGCGAGCGGTTCGACCCCTCTTGGGAGTGCAACACTGGCGAACGGTGTCGCCACATTTACGACCTCGACGCTTCCTCTTGGTAATAATCTCATCACTGCGACATACGGTGGAGACGGAAATGATAATGCTTCCACCTCTACCTTGACTCAAGTCGTTGCGAAGCTGAGTCCTGCGGTGACAGTTACTACATCCGGGTCTAGCATCTACGGCCATTCCGTCGCGATCACTGCGTCCGTGCCGCTCGGTCCGACCGGCACGATCACGCTCACCAGTGGCGGCGTCACCCTGGGATCAGGCGCAGTCACCTCAACTTCCGGAACAGTGACGATATCGACCACGATATTGCCGGTAGGAAGTGATCCGATCACGGCAAACTACAGCGGAGACAATGTTAATAATCCGGCGACAGGATCGACGACGCAGACGGTAACGAAGGCAACTCCTATCGAGATGCTCTCTTCTTCGATGAATCCGTCTGCTGCAAACCAGTCAGTGGTCTTTACCGCGTCTGTTCCTTCCAATGCAACCGGTACAGTGACCTTCACTAACGGGTCGACTGTTTTGGGCACCTCAACCTTGATCAGCGGGATAGCGACGGTAAGCAGTACATCTTTGCCAATCGGTTCCAATACGATCACCGCGACCTACAACGGCGATACGAACAACAACACCGCGACGGCAACTCTGACCCAGATAGTCAATAAGGCGACTCCGACAGTGGTTGTTACTACCTCCGGATCGAGCACGTATGGAAGTCCTGTGACGATCACGGCGACAGTCCCCCTGGTACCACTGGCACGATAATGATCACCAGCGGAGGAACGACCCTGGGCTCTGGAACAGTGAATCCGACAACCGGAACTGTAACCGTCACCACAACAACTCTGCCTGTTGGCAGCGATCCCATTACTGCTTCCTATGGGGGTGATACGAATGACAACCCAGCCACTGGCAGCACCACGCAAACCGTGACCAGGGCTACTCCGACGGTAACTCTAACCTCCTCCGCCAACCCATCTGCGGTGAATCAGTCTGTGACCTTTACCGCCTCGCTTCCGTCTGGCGCAACCGGTACTGTGACCTTCACAAGTGGTTCGACTCTCCTCGGAGCCTCAACGATAACGGGCGGAGCAGCAACCATCTCTACTTCCACCCTGCCAACAGGAACCGACCCCATCACTGCCACCTACAACGGCGATATCAATTACAACTCCGCAACAGCTACCCTAAATCAGTCGGTCGGAAAAAATACACCGCCCGTGACGGTGACAACCTCTGGATCCAGCACCTACGGTGGTTCAGTCTCGATTACGACGACCGTTCCACCTGGCACAACCGGCACAATCACGATTACTAGCGGCGGCTCAACTCTTGGTTCAGGAACGGTGAATCCCACAACCGGAACGGTGACGATTACTACGACCACGCTCCCAGTAGGCAACGATCCAATTACGGCTTCCTACGGGGGCGATACAAACAACAACCCCGCCACCGGCACCACCACCCAGATTGTGACCAAGGCCTCCCCTCAAGAGACCCTTTCTTCGTCGATCAACCCATCTGCCGCTAATCAGTCCGTTGTCTTCACCGCATCTCTTCCGTCGAGCGCGGCCGGAACAGTAACCTTCACCAGCGGATCGACCGTCCTGGGCACATCCTTATTGGCGAATGGCATAGCTACAGTAAGCACTTCGACGCTTCCAATCGGTTCTGATCCGATCACTGCTACGTACAATGGCGATGCAAACAATAACTCTGCAGCCGCAACTCTGACCCAGACAGTTAACAAAGCTACTCCAACCGTCATTGTCACTACCTCTGGTTCGAGCAGCTATGGCAACCCGGTTACTATTACGACGACCGTGCCTCCTGGCACAACTGGCACAATAACGGTTACCAGTGGCGGCACGACGTTGGGGTCCGGCACAATAAATCCCACGACCGGAACCGTAACAATCACCACAACGACGCTCCCGGTAGGCAGTGATCCGATCACAGCCTCCTACGGTGGCGATACGAACGACAATCCCGCAAACGGCTCAACTACCCAAATTGTGGCAAAAGCAACTCCTACAATAAACCTCACATCTTCCAGTAACCCGTCTTCTTTGAATCAGTCTGTAACGTTCACAGCCACGCTTCCCACCGGCGTAACTGGCACCGTGATCTTCACGAGCGGGTCGACCATTCTGGGGTCGCCAGGCCTGACCAACGGCGTAGCAACAGTAACTAGTTCCACGCTTCCGAGCGGGAGTGACACAATCACCGCTACTTATGGTGGTGATGTTAGTTACAACAGCGCAGTGGCAACTCTTATTCAGTCAGTCGGTAAGACGACTCCTACGGTTATCGTTACGACTTCCGGATCGAGCACGTATGGAAGTCCCGTCGCGATCACGGCGACGGTCCCCCCTGGTACCACTGGCACGATAACAATCACCAGCGGAGGAACCCCCTGGGTTCTGGAACAGTGAATCCGACAACCGGAACTGTAACCGTCACCACAACAACTCTGCCTGTTGGCAGCGATCCCATTACTGCTTCCTATGGGGGTGATACGAATGACAACCCAGCCACTGGCAGCACCACGCAAACCGTGACCAGGGCTACTCCGACGGTAACTCTAACCTCCTCCGCCAACCCATCTGCGGTGAATCAGTCTGTGACCTTTACCGCCTCGCTTCCGTCTGGCGCAACCGGTACTGTGACCTTCACAAGTGGTTCGACTCTCCTCGGAGCCTCAACGATAACGGGCGGAGCAGCAACCATCTCTACTTCCACCCTGCCAACAGGAACCGACCCCATCACTGCCACCTACAACGGCGATATCAATTACAACTCCGCAACAGCTACCCTAAATCAGTCGGTCGGAAAAAATACACCGATCCTGCCCCCGCCCGTTGTAACGTCGTCTAACCTACCCCTCAATACACCTGAAGCTATTACCGAGACAGTCCCGACAGGTGTTACAGGCACAGTTACTTTTTCCGACGGCACAATTCCATTAGGATCAGCGATCATTGTGAATGGAGTTGCAACTCTTACGGTTCCATCGCTTCCGCTCGGAGTTGATTCCATTACTGCAGCCACCTCTGGAGACGTAAATAATAACCCGGCTACGTCGCCACCTACTCTTGTAATGGTAGGAAAGACGGCCACCGTTATAACCCTAACGTCATCGACTAATCCATCGGCAATTAGTCAAACTATAACCTTCTCGGCGGGAGTACATTCTGGGGCAACTGGTTTAGTAACCTTCTTCGACGGGCCGACCACTTTGGGCACTGGAGTGGTCAATACTTCAGGAGTCGCAACCCTTTCCACATCTACATTGACGATTGGATCTCACCCCATCACTGCGTCTTATGGGGGCGATTCCAGTTATATTCCATCTACCTCCTCGGTGTTAGTACAGGTTATCAGTAAGATCCCAACCGTCGTCACTATTACTGCAAGTACGCCTGCCCAACTTATCAAGACTGGAATTACATTCACCGCCAACGTCACCGCTTCAAGCCCAAATGCTACGGGAACAGTAGCGTTCATGGATGGCACTACCGTACTGGGAACGACTACTCTCTCGTCGAATGGAGGCGTGGCTGTGTCGCTTAGCACTAATGCGAATGCTGCTCTACTTACTTCTAATCTGGCTATGGGCTCTCATCAGATTATAGCGGTCTATTCGGGAGATGGTTCCTTTGCCCCCAGTATGTCGGCTCCCGCGAACGACGTCGTGGAAGATTTCACGAACACAAATAGCGGCCCCGCCAGCCAGAACATCTTCCCAGGTGCGACTTCAAATTATAACTTCAACCTTGCCCCTGTTAGTGTTCCAACCTTTCTCGACGATGTGACACTAACAGTCACAGGCTTACCACCAGGTTCAACCTATACTCTTACTCCATCCACGGTGGCTGCTGGCAGCGGAGTCACCGGAGTTCTTCTGAGCGTTCAAACGAGCAGCTCTCTCAGTGCACAGAACCATCCACTCCGAGACACGCCTAACAAAAGAAACGAGCTGTCGATCGCTGTCGGAATGCTGGGGCTTCTAGGACTCGGAACAATCCGAAAGTTGCGAAACAAGATGCCTCGAACTTTGGCGCTCTCGCTAATAGCACTCGGCTCGCTTCTACCAATCGCTGCACTCAGTGGCTGCGCGGGTGGGTATTTCACTCTTACTCCGACCACCTACACTGTCACCGTTACCGGTATCGAAGGTACCGTCCAACATGCAGCAACCGCCACTTTGATCGTCCAGTAGGAGAGGAATGATGCATCTTCGAAGCGTCCTGCTTCTGACACTTCTATCCGTCTTGTCCGGAGTTCTGCATGCCCAGGCTATATCAATGGGTGGAATCAACGACGAAATACCGCGGTTCGAGGTAGGTGCCAACTATAACTACTTCCACGCGAACGCGCCCCGGGTCAGTGCGGTTGCTTCTCGCTCAATGGAGGGAGTGGAACGATACTCATGAACGTAACCCCAGTGTGGTCGGCAGTGGCCGATATCGCAGTCGCCCACGCTAATAACGTGGACAACACCTCTCAAAACATCACCATAGTAAACTACCTCTTTGGCGGGCGGTACACTCGTCGAAATTCAAGTCGTTTCGTCCCTTACGGTGAAGCACTGTTTGGTGGGGCGAAGGAAGATGTTAACTTTCATTTCACGATCAACCGCAACTCGTTTGGCCTGGCGGTTGGAGGAGGCGTGAGTACCCGACTGAAGCGAAGGTTGGGCTTGACCATCGCTCAAATTGACTACGTCTATACCCAAATCCCCAACGCTAAGAACGATCGCCAAAACAACGTCCGAATCAGTACAGGTATCGTCTATAACTTTGGCTTTAAGTAGCTTGAGTTGAAGAGCATATCGACCTGGTTCCATATGGTGCTGCTTTTTATGGACCGCGAAGCGATCCAATCAATAGCTGTGTTGCCAGCGAGCAGAGCCCCGATCGCCCCTGTCTCCGGCTTATCCGTTTGCTGATAGACAACGTGTTATATCTGCCGGAAACGATTGTTCGTCGGTCAGGTCATGGGACCCATGAGTTGCGAAATATTTCAGTTGATTCAGAGGCTAGCTCTTTTCGGTCTAGTTGCGGACGTTGATGTGGCGGAACGCATACACGACGGAGCCCGCTACCAGTATCAACCCGGCTGTCCGCATCTCTCGCAGGAAGTTCGGTCGTGAGAAGAGAATGAAGACAAATCCACCCAGCGCCAGCACCACAGGCAGCGGATAGAGTGGCATCCGAAACCCTCGCGTCTTGCGCTCGTGGCGATGCTTTGGTAGCAAAGCGGCCGTTCCCTGTAGTAAGAATTGAAACAAAATGCGAATCACTACAAGAGTGGTGATGACTTCCTGCAGCCGGAAGATGCAGCACGTCAGTGTTATGCCGCCAAGGGTCAAAAGGGAATGCATTGGGACTCGATGTTTCGGGTGTACAGCTCCAAACCATGAGGGAAGTTACCATCTCGTGCAGCAGCAAAAGGAATCCGCGAATATCCGAGCAATAACGCAAACACAGATGCAAGTGCTGCCACAGCGATGAGCAGAACGATCGCTCCGGCGGCGGCATGCCCATACAGCTTCTCTATAAAGAAGGCCATAGTAAACGTACGGGCATGGCTGTCGCTGTTCTGTGCCATCTCTCGCCATGGAAGCACGCCGAGAACGCTAATGTTCATCAGCACATATAGAGTTGCGACAACACCGATTGAGCCGAGCACTGTGCGGGGGATGGTTTTTGCAGGGTCGCGGACCTCGGCGCCCAGGAAGCAGACCCCGTAATAACCCCAATAATCGTAGGCTGAGATCAGCATTCCAGCGCCGAGGCCTGCGAAGAATGCATGGTTGATGTGAAAGGCCTCAGGTGGGAAGTCGAAGGCTAGACGAGGGCTGAAGTGCGTAAATCCAACCACGATCACTAACACCAGCGTGAGACCTACAACGACTCCAAGCCAGCGTGCGATTCGACCGATGGCGAAGATGCTGCGGTGCAGAACGACCAGGGCGGCAGTGCACGCACTCATCGCGATCAGCGTCTGTCCGCTTAGTACTACTGGAACCCCAAAAAGCGATGCGGATGCAAAAGGGTGGCTCGCGTTCGGAAGAAAGAACGAGATGTATTGTGCGAATCCGATGCATCCTGAAGCGATCGAGAGTGGCGCACTGATCAGGACTTGCCATGCGTAGAGAAATGAAAACGCCCGCCCCCAGGTCTTCTCTCCGTAGAGGTGTTTCAGGTAGGCGTAGGAGCCGCCGGCCTCTGGGTAGGCGGTGCCGAGTTCGCTCCAGATCAAGCCGTCGCAGAGAGAGAGGAGGGCGCCCATCAGCCAGCCGAGTATTGCCTGCGGTCCACCCATGACTCCGACGATCAGGGGAGAGTGACGAACGGGCCTACTCCGACCATGTCGATGACGTTGAGGCCGAGTGCAGCGCTGGTGGAGAGGCCGCGATGGAGCTCGTTTGCCTTGGGCTCGGAGTTCATCCGCTAGCCACGATCCGTTTGCCGAAGAGGGCGGTTCCCACGCGGACGCAGGTGCTGCCCTCTTCAATGGCTACCTGGAAGTCGTTCGACATTCCCATTGAGAGCTGCGTCAGCTTCGGGAAGCTAGCGAGCGACTGGTCTCTCAGGCTGCGGAGGTCGCGGAAGTATGGTCTCGCCGGCTCTGCGTGCTCGGACCATGGTGGAACCGTCATCAAGCCTACAGCTTCGATCGACTGGAGCGGCGCCATCGCCGCCAGGAGAGCGGGTAATTCTGCCGGAGCGAGTCCGTGTTTCGACTCCTCGTGGCTCAGCTTCACCTCTATCAGGATCGGCAGCTTCTTCCCCACTGCTTTGGCGGCTGCGTCGAGCCGTTGCGCGATCTTCAGCGAGTCGACTGCATCGATGGCGTGGAATAGCTCGGCTGCGCGGGTGGTTTTGTTGGATTGGAGCGGGCCGATGAGGTGGAACTCCGCGTCCTTCAGTGCGGTGAGGTGCTGGGACTTTTCTTGAAACTCCTGCACCCGGTTCTCTCCGAAGAGGCGCTGTCCGGCGGCGTAGGCCTCCAGGATGACCTCGACCGGATGGACCTTGCTGACCGCCATCAGGGCGACTTCGCTGTCGGAGCGATTGGATCGGCGGCAGGCTTCGTGAATCTGTTGCTGGAGGTTTTCGAGGTTCCCGGCGATGGTCATGCTCTTTGCATCTTATCGTTCAGCTTCTGATTTGATTGCATGGAGATTGAAACGAACTATGTGGACCATTTTTTTGCTGATTGGCTCGAATATCTTTATGACCTTTGCCTGGTACGGACACCTGAAGTTCAAAGAGGTGCCGCTGTGGAAGGTGATTGTGGTGAGCTGGGGCATCGCCTTCTTCGAGTACTGCCTGCAGGTGCCGGCCAACCGGATCGGGTCAAAGAGCTTCAGCCCGGATCAGCTAAAGGTGATGCAGGAGGTGATTACGCTGACGGTCTTCGGCGTCTTTTCGACCTTTTACTTCGGCGACAAGCTGCACTGGAACCACGTTGCGGCCTTTGGCTGCCTGATCGCCGGTGCGTTTTTCATGTTCCACAAGTTCTAGTCACTTCGTGACATGTATACCCCTTCGGTTGGTCCTCCCGTTGGTCGGAAAGAAGATGACTCGCGACCATCGGAAAGCGCCTGGGCGAAGCCGGTATACATGTCACGAAGTGACCGCTGCCCGCGCAGGGCGCCCGTCCGGCAGGACACAGCTTCGATCTATGCCGTACCGAGAAGCTGCCAGGTCCGGCCTGACCCCCTCCCCCTATTACCGGGGAGTAACTCCTTTGTATAGAGTCGTTTACGGGAAGTTGTCTCTTGTAAATAATTCCATCCAAAGGACTTGCTTGCAGAATATTGTTTCTAAACGGGTTATACCGAAAAAGACAAATACAGGGATCGTTCCACTTCGGCCGGGCCAGGATGACACCCTTATTTGTCCTCTGTATCCAGTATAGAGAGTTGGGCATAACTGATACGCCACGCGATTGTTCAAGCCTGGCGGGGGTGTTTGCGTTTTGTGGGCTTGACATGGTGTTTTGCTGGCGTTTCAGTGGTGTTGCGTGGTGGGCTTTTTGCACTGGGTAAGAGCTATGGTTTGTCGGGTTCTTCGAAGAGGGATGGGTCTGGCCGAAGAGCTCCTGCAGGATTCAGGGTATTGTTAGCCGAGCTTTGAGATTTGTCGAGATTGTTTCTCAGAATCAAGTCGTTTGCAGAGACGATGGAGCATACGTCTCCCCCGCTTTGCGTCGCCTGTGATGAGATAAGCCAGAACCGCCCCCTGGAATGATTGCAGGACGTCTTCCACTACATCCTTTTCGGGGAGATAGTTCAACAACAGTTCTACCCACAACCGCTGCTGTTCGATATAGAACTCGTAAGCTCGGCTAGATCCATTCCATGCACGTCTTGAGATGTCCATGATTAGCAGCAACACACCCTTTGAGGCCGGGTCGGTCGTTCTCTTCCAGAGTTCGGACAAGACCTGTTGCAGGGAAATACCTGGGGGTAGGTTATTTGGCGCAAACTGCGCGCGAAGCCGATTCTCCAACAGCTCCATTGCACGTTCTTCAATCGAGTCTCGGCCGCCAAAATAATGGATCAGCATACGCTTGCTTACTCCGACGTCAGCGGCGAGCTGGTCCAGACTTAGGTCCAGCGTTCCCGAGCGGATGAATGCGCCAAGGCATTTCAGGATGATCTCACTATGGTCCGACGGGATTGCGCTCATGACCTTCTTTTTCGGCATGAACCATATGGTACATTTGCTGCATGTACCGAATGGTACATAGACGTTCTATGAGGAGGATTCATGAGTTTACGAAGCCGCATCATCCTGTTCGCCCTTGGACTGATCATTTGGATCGTCGGTTCGATCTACTACGCGTACCGGGGTCCTCAAGTTCTAGAGGCAACCAAACTGAATTATTGGGTTAGCTTCTTCGTGTCACCGGTTTTGACTGCAATCCTAGTAGTCTTCATTCTGAAACTCCTTCGGATCGTGCCCTCAGATTGGGCGTCGGCAGCTTTGCTCCTTGCGATTCCAGGCATGGTTGGAGAGGCCGTCGTCCTATCGCATCTTTCAACGTTTATGCCGAGGATTCAGGAATCATCGGGAGGGCGCTATGGAGCTTTTCTGTTTGCTACGTATGCTCTGGTCCTTGGAATCGCCGAGTTCATGACGTTGAAAGCTGCGACATAAGGAATCTTCTCCTGTGAACGCTGGTTTTGATAAACTCCTCGCCCCGAAGTTCGGGGATGGAGGTTTGCGATGAAAAAGCCTTTGTTTGTTTTAGGACTCGCGGCCCTGTTATCTCCTACGCTGATGGCGCAGAGCGCCTTCGATGGTACGTGGAAGGTCGACATGAGCAAAGTCGATTTTTCGAAGAAGCCTGACGTGTTCCTGCTGCAAGGCGGAATGTATGCGTGCAAGACCTGTGTTCCGCCGTTCGAGGTCAAAGCGGATGGCACAGACCAAGCTGTGACCGGGCATCCGTACTTTGACAGCGTCGCGATTAAAGTTGTGAGCGACCACGAGATCGAAGAGACGGACAAGAAAGACGGCAAGGTTGTCGGAACTTCGACCACGACGGTCTCGGCGGACGGCAAGACCGCGAGGTTTAGCTTCAGTGACAGCAGCGATACCAACGGCGGTCCTCCGGTGACGGGCAAGGGCGAAGCAACACTGGTAGCGAAGGGCCCGGCGGGGTCGAATGCGATCTCGGGTTCGTGGCGAACCACGATGATGGAAGGACTGTCGGACAATGCCACGGTCTGGACGTACAAGGTCAGCGGCGAGGAGATCACGATGACCGCTCCTACCGGCCAGAGTTATACCGCCAAGCTGGATGGCACCGAAGCGCCGATGAGCGGCGATCCGGGCGTGACGAGCGTGTCCGTGAAGATGAACGGCAAGAATACGCTGGAGGAGACGGATAAGCGCGACGGCAAGGTGATCTCAGTGTGGACGGTGACGGTGGCGCCGGACGGCAAGACCGCCAAAGCCACCAATGAGGATAAGCTGCAGAATAAGACGACCAAGTACGAAGCAACAAAACAGTAGGCTCCGGGCCGCGACTCAGGCTTCACGGAGAGTTAGAAGATCTGTCGCAGCTGTTGCCATAAGCGACAGGTCTCGGAGCTATGGGACGATCAGTCGGCGACCATGAGTTCGCCTGGCACGATGGGGCGAGTGCGGGGGAGCGTGCCTCGGTAGGCGGCGAGGCCCATGAGGAGGAGGGCAGAGGCGAAGATGGCCAGTTTTGTGAGGCTTGCTGCGCGGGTTTCCGGGAGGGTCTTCCAGAAGGCGAGGAGGAGCGCTTGTGAGATGGTTACGGCCCAGACGGAGCCGTAGAAGTATCGGCGTTCTGTGCCTTCGCCTTGGGTGGACGGCCTTACGCGTGGCAGTAGGCCTGCGGCACCGAGCAGCAGGATCGTTCCGCAGAGAGGGAAGTAGGCATAGCGGTAGATCTGCTGCATGTACCAGTGGCCGGTGGCGGCTGCGATCAGAAGCCCGCTCAGGTTGAGGAGTGCGAAGCTGAGGACTGCGTTCCAGGCGAAGGTGTAGCAGACGCGGCGGTAGAGGGATTTGGCTTGTCCTCGTCGAAGCGGAGGATGTAGGGGCGCGGCTCGGAGCCGGGAAGGCTGCCGCGCAGGGCGGCGATGCCGGTGCCGATCAGGACGGCGATCAACCATGCGAGGTTGCCGCGTCCGAAGCCGTGGGCAAAGAGAGAAGGTCAGCGGACCGGGGGCGAGGAAGAAGACCCAGATCCATATGGGCCAGTGAGCGAGGCGGTAGAGCGCGGTGTTGCGTTCGCGTATCTTCCGCTGCTGAGCATATTCGAGCTTGCCGCTGTATTGCATAGGGCTGAGTTTCGCAGAGGGGTCGGGGGCGGGTCAATCGACCGGATGATGGTCTAGCGGCCGTGTTCTTCGGTTACTTATTTGGGAGTGAGGGTGATCATGAGTGATCAACGGGCGCCGAGCTTCGCGATGCACTGTACAAGATAGCCAAAGCGGCTGAATAGAAAGCCATCCAGTGTCCGGAGAATCCTCTCCATACTGCCGCTGGAGGATTTGCTCCGTTTTCTCCATTGGGAGCATTGACAATGAACAAAAGGAAGTTGACCATCGCATACCCTCCAAATGCGTAGACCATGTAACGCATCCAGTCAGGCGAATTTTTTAAGACGACCTTCCAAAAATCCTTGCGGTTCATAGTCCCAACGAGTCTTTGGGCAACAAGCATTGCAGGCAGCCACACAACGAAGATTCCAATGTGAAGAATCCAGAAAAAGGATTCAGGGGCCACACGCTGTCCCATCACGGCGCCAAGATGGACCCACAGGCTCAATACGAGCCCGACGACGGAGAGAGCAATAAAGATTGGGAGAAGAGAGCTGATCAACGACGGTATTGACCTTGGTGGTGGCAACGACGCGGGAGGTACTGGTGTGCGGCTCTGGAGCAACAATTCGACGTCGCGTTCGAGCAAAGCGGAACGCGAAGGCTTTTCCGGGTTGTAGTGAACTGCTATTGCCTTACCTTGAAGATCGCGAACGAATTCTTCGGCCTCGTCTGCGGTGGGGATGTCGCGAGTGTAACGGCCGGAATAGCTGACGCCAGCGAAAGAGTAGGAGTAGAGGAGCTCGGCTAGATAGTGGCCACTTTTGACGGATAACGAGAAGGTAGGTTTCGAGATTTGTGCAGAGTCGATCCGGCCATCGGCAAGCGGCCAGCTCTCTCCTCTGCCACGTTGTATCCAGCGCCAAGTTGGTTTAGCTGCGCCGATCAAGACGAATGCCGCCCACACGTAAACCACCCAAGGCCATGTCGAAGGACTACTCCAGACTATCGGACCTGCAACCGTCATCGTGCGTCGGCTCTCCCGCGAAGATCGTCCCGGACAGTCTACTCGATCAACGGCCGTACTCTTCGAGGTACTTTTCGACCTCGAGCGCGGCCATGCAGCCGGAGCCGGCGGCTGTGATGGCCTGGCGGTAGCGACGGTCCTGGATGTCTCCGCAGGCGAAGACGCCGGGGATGATCTCGCCGTTCAGGGTGGTGAAGACATTGTTGCGTGTCTGGATGTAGCCTTCAGGGTCGAGGTCGAGCATGCCCCTGAAGGCTTCGGCGTTGGGGATGTGGCCGATGGCGAGGAACATGAAGGCGACGGGCAGGACGTAGGCTTGGCCGGAGACCTTGTTTTTGACGCGAAGACCTTTGACGTCCTTTTCTTCAACGCCGAGGACCTCTTCGACGACGGTACTGGAGAGGAACTGGACCTTGGGGTGAGCTATGGCGCGGTCGAGCATGATCTTGGAGGCGCGGAACTTTTCGCTGCGGTTGATGATGGTGACCTTGGAGGCGAAGCGGGTGAGGAAGAGGGCTTCTTCCATGGCGGTGTCGCCGCCGCCGATGACCGCGATCTCTTTTCCGGAGGCGAAGAAGCCGTCGCAGGTGGCGCAGGAGGTGACGCCGTGGCCGATGAGGGCCTGTTCGGAGGGGAGGTTCAACCAGCGTGCGCTGGCTCCGGAGGCGATGATGAGAGTGCGGGTGTGGATGGTCTCCTTGCCGAGGTTGAGGGCGAAGGGCCGCTTGGTGAGATCGATGGAGCTGAGGTGGGCCAGACGCAGCTCGGCTCCGAAGCGGATGGACTGCTTCTTCATGTTCTCGATGAGGTCTGGGCCCTGGACGCCCTCGGGCCAGCCGGGGAAGTTCTCAACCAGCGTGGTGATGGAGAGCTGGCCGCCAGGCTCGTGGCCTTCGAGGACGAGGGGTTTGAGGTTGGCGCGCGCTGTGTAGATGGCAGCGGTAAGTCCGGCGCAGCCTGAGCCGAGGATGACAGTGTCGTGCGTTATGTTTTCGGGCATATAAGCTCCACTAGTGTAAATGCGCCACGAACGAAAAAGATGCAAACCGGCGTTTTCGGTGCGTTTGGTGAAACAATTGAGGCTATGGCAAACCTGACCTTGGTGTATGGAATGAGGCTGTTACCTGCAGATGAGATCGCGTCGGTGGGCGAGGCGCCCGTAACCTTGAAGAACGGCAACGAGGCGCATGTGACGCTGCATGTGTTGGAAGGGAGCAGGGAGCAGATCGAGGCTCAGCTGCGAATGAGTATTGACGCGTTCTTCGACTTTTACCCGGAGATCTAACTGCCGGAGTCGGCGCAGTGTCCGAAAATAGGACAACCGTTCGTAACGTGACTCTCCTGACGAAGAACAGGGAGAGGACGGAGGGACGGGATGGCCTGCATGGCTGGAATCGCGCCAGTGGCTGGAATGGGCCGGACGCTGCGAGTTTTCGTTCGGCTGCGCGCCATTGCCATGGCCGCGCTGCTGACGGCTGGGGGAGCGTGGGGTCAGGTGGCGTCGTCTGCAGGATCGCAGACGGTTACGGACGTTCTGCACGAGATGTCGGATCGGGCGGACGTGATCTTCATGGGGCAGGTGCTGACGGTTCGTCTTCCCGGCGGTGCCGGACCGACTTCGGGGATCGTCGAGGTCGATTTTCGCGTCGATCAGGCAATTCGGGGATGCAGAGCCGGCGAACCGTACGTTTTGCGCGAGTGGGGTGGACTTTGGGCCGGAAACAGCCAGAGGTATCGCGTGGGGCAGCGGATGCTAATGCTTTTGCATGCTCCGAGCGCGGGTGGGATGAGTTCGCCGGTTGGCGGGCTTGACGGAGCGATTCCGATTCGCCAGAGCACGAGGGTGGCTGCGGTGGCGGAGAGTGCAACGGAGGGGCCTTCGTTACCGTTTGTCGATCTTCGCTGGCTGGGTGCGAGATTGGCGCGCGCGGTCTCCTACCGAAGCGGGCCGGTGCGGCCAGCGGATGCGTTTCCGCAGTCGCGGGCGACGCAGCAGCAGGTGGTTACAGCGGGTTCAACTGTCGGCGATGTGATTCTGCCTCTGGGGTATCGCAGTGCCGCAGATGCGTCGATCCCTGCGCAGCAGGCGTCGGTGGATGTGGTGCTGGGCCTGTTGAACTCGTGGCAGAAGGCGCAGCATGTCACGCCCTGACGCAAGCTCACGAACTCGTTTTCGGATACTGCAAACCCTCTGCACGCTGATGATCTGCTGGTTGGGAGGCGCCGCGACCGTTTGGGCCGGGGGCCGCGGTGGGTGACTGGGCCGCCCTACTTTACGACCTCGGGGGTTCCGGTGGTCTGGTACACGAATCAGCCGCTTTATTTCACGGACCCCGGAGATTTGAGCTCGACGGTGAACCACGCGGCTGCGGACGCTCTTGTGGCGGCTGCAGCGGCCGTGTGGAATGTTCCGACCGCGAGCCTGGTGCTGTCGCAGGGTGGCGCGTTGGATGAGCATGTCAGCGGAGCCAATGCTTTTCTAGGAGCGAATGGGCCGATCTTTCCGGCCGATGTGCAAAGCACTAACTACCTCGCCAAGCAGATCGCCGTAATCTACGACAGCGATGGGTCGGTCACCGATCTTCTGTTGGGCAATGGTGCGAGCGACCCTTCGGGATGTCGGCAGAATGGCGTGACCGAGAGCGTCGATTCGATCGTCCCGGCTGGATTCATTCAGCATGCGATTCTAATCCTCAATGGGCGGTGCACCGGGCCTGCTCCTCAGCAGCAGACGCAGTTGCAGTATCAGTTGATGCGGGCGTTTGGCCGCGTGCTCGGGCTGGGGTGGTCGCAGACCAACGACAACGTCTTTACCGACAGCCCACAACCGACTGCCAACCAGGCCCTGCACTGGCCGGTGATGCATCCGATCGACATCATCTGCAGCTCGTATACCTACCAGTGCATGCCGCAGCCGTTTACGTTGCGGCCGGATGATCTATCGGCATTGACACAGCTGTACTTCATCGCGCAAGGACAGGCGGGCCCGGGGAAGATGGATAGCCTACTGAACGCGAGTCTGGTTGAAGGACATTTGAGCTTCGCTACGGGAGAGGGGATGCAGGGAGTCAACATTGTCATACGCCGCTGGGCACAGTTCACACTTCCGGCGCAGATCGAAGATTGGTATACCACCTCTGCGGTGTCAGGTTCACTCTTTCGCCAGTCGAACGGCAACCCTGTGACTGGTCCCGACTCTTCGTTCGGCGGAAGCGAAGGGAGCCAAAATAACCAGTATGAGGGTTACTACATTCTTCAGCGGGTGCCGATGCTTCCAGGATCGTGGCAGGTATTGATTATGGAGACCGAACCCGTCAATCCTTTGTATACGGGGCAATATGCTGTGGGACCGTATGTTGCCAACACCGTCGGGCCTTCGGGATCGGACCCTGTGCAGCCCGAAGGACTTCTGGGCAGCTACACCCAGGCGTACCTTGACTTCTCACCGACGAATCCGGCGAACTCCTGCGATACTGGCGCGGACGGAACGGAGTCTGCTCCTGTGGCTGTGGCGTCGCAGGGATTGTGGTCGGGTTTGCTCTGCGGGTATGGACACTCCGCCTGGTCTTCGCTCTCGGTCAAAGCGAACCGCTCGTTTACGTTGGAGGTGACGGCGGAGGATGAGCAAGGGTTCGCGACAACGGCCAAGGCGATGCCGGTGATTGGGGTGTGGCATACGACCGATGCGCTGGGCTCTTTACCTGGAGTTGCCGGAGTGGGTGAGGCCTTTAACGGCGAGGCTAGCGGCATGACGGCGCTGACCACCTCGTTTACGCAACCGAATCAGTTACGAATTGCGATCGCCGATCAGCGTGGAGACGGACGGCCCGATTTCAACTACAGGGCGCGCGTGCTTTATGCGGATTCGCTGAGCCCTGCTACTGTGAGCGCTGCGGGGGCACAATCACCATCAGCGGAATGGGCTTTCGCACAGGAAATGCGGTGACGGTCAACGGTGTTTCCGCCACCGTTACGAGCTGGACCGCGAACACGATTGTGGCTACGGTGCCCTCGATTCACGCTCTCGGCTCAAGTACGGCGCTGGTGGCCGATGTCGCGGTGACGGATCTTTCTACGGGTGGGACGACGGTGATGACGCAGTCGCTGAGCTACGCTGCGCCGGTGCCTGTGCTCAGCCTGGTGAGTGCGCCATCGGGTCTGGTGCAGCTTGCGCAACCTGCGTCGACGCCGTTTGCCGTGAAGGTGCTGAATGGCGATGGAGCGACTCCGGTTGTGGGCGAGGCTGTCACCTTTACTGCGAGTACCGGCTTGGTGCAGTTCTCCGCTTGTGGAGCAGCAAGTTGCACCATCAGTACGGACGCGAATGGCGTGGCATCGACGCTGGTGACTCCGCTGAGTGCGGGTCCGATTACGCTGCAGGCGGCGGGAGTGGATGGCACCGCCGCTGCTTCTTTCACTGCGGCGGCGCGCGTCCAGGCCGTAACGGCGGTACAGGCGATGGAATACATTGCAGCGGGTGCGACCGTTGCGTGGACTCCAGAGGTAACCGTGAGCGATAACTTTTCCTCTACTGCAGGGGTGCCGGTTCGCTGGCAGACGACTTCTGGACCGGTCTCTGTGACGCCGGCGAGCTCTCCTGTGAACCCGCAGGGGATGGCGCAGACCCTTGCAACGGCTGGTCCGTTGGCGGCTGGGACCCAGGCGACGCTGTCTGGCTGTGCCTGGACGAACGTCTGTGCTTCGTTTACTACGGTGGGCGTCGACCTTGCAGACCTGCGCGTGATCGCGGTGAGCGGAGCTAATCAAATCGTTTCCGCGAATGGTACGATCACGCCGGTTGTCCTGCAGGTTACGGATACGGCGTCTCATCCTGTTGCCGGCGCTGTGGTGCAGATCTTCCAGACGGTCGATGCCTGGCAACCGGCGTGTCCGGACCGGGGTCGTTGTCCGATCGCGCCTGTCCTTGCCTCTTCGCAGTCTTCAGCTATCTCCGACGCGAACGGTCTGTTGACGATTGTCCCGCAGCAGATTTTGGGTGTGGCCGAGACGACAAACCTCGCCGCGGCTACGGGCACACAGGGTTTTATTTCGCTTACGTTACAAAAACAGCCCTGATTTTTTTGTACTGATTCCTTTGTTCTGAGCGGCGCTTTTCTGTAACTCCTTCGGGAGAAGACCGTCGAACGAGGCAGCAAATACCTGATAGAGCCGAACGTCATATTTTGGGCATCAGATAATGGACACAGCACACCGAGGAGCCTGAATGATGGCGCTATCAGCGGCAGCACGAAGCGTACCTGAACGAAAGCGAGTCGTGATTCTGGGTGGAGGGTTCGGCGGCGTCAATGCGGTGACGGCTCTGGGTAAACTTCCGGTCGACGTCACTCTGGTAGACCGTAGAAACTATCATCTGTTTCAGCCTTTGCTATACCAAGTTGCGCTGGCGGTGCTCTCTCCGGCCGATATTGCGCAACCTATCCGAACGCTTGTGCGCGATCACCCTAATGTCGATGTCCTGATGGATGAAGCCATCGGCTTTGATCTGGCACTGCAGCGCGTCCATCTGAAGACCGGCGTACAGCTTGAGTACGACTACCTGATTATCGCCACGGGCTCGACGCACTCTTATTTTGGCAGGGACGACTGGGCCAAGCTTGCTCCCGGTCTGAAGACCGTCGAGGACGCGACCGAGATTCGCCGACGGGTGCTGCTGGCCTTTGAACTGGCGGAGCGGCAGATGATGGAGGCCGGGACGCATCCGGCTTTGAACTTCGTCATTATCGGTGGCGGGCCGACGGGTGTGGAACTTGCGGGCGCGATCAGCGACATTGCGCGGCTTTATATGGCGCGCGATTTTCGTCATATCGATCCTTCGATGGCACAGGTCCTTATTCTTGAAGGCGGGCCGAATATACTCACTGCCTATCCGGAAGATCTGCAACAAAAGGCATTGGAACAGCTCGCCGAGCTTAAGGTGAAGGTGCGCACGGGCGCTCACGTTCGCGATGTGCAGCCTGGATATGTGATGGTCGGCGAAGAACGCATCGATGCGGTGGTCACGCTGTGGGCGGCCGGAGTGCAGGCTTCGCCGCTTGGAAAGATGCTGGGCGTGGAAACAGATAAGCGGGGTGCGGTGTTTGTCGATGGACATCTGAACCCACCGGGGCATCCTGAGATCTTTATCTGCGGGGATCTGGCACACTTCGAGCAGGACGGAGAGCAGGTACCAGGTGTGGCGCAGCCTGCGATGCAGATGGGCCGTTATGCCGCGAAACGTATCGGCAGCCTGGTTGCCGCAGGGTTGGGCAGCGATGGAAGCGGCAAGGACGAACAGTTTCGATACTTTGATAAAGGGGACATGGCTACGATCGGACGCAAGGCGGCGGTAGCCAAGATCGAGTGGCCGTTCAAGGCGCATTGGAGCGGTTTTCCGGCCTGGATGACGTGGCTGGTGGTTCACATCTTCTTCCTGATCGGCTTTCGCAATCGACTTGGTGTCTTCAGGCAGTGGGCGTGGACGTACCTGACCTTCAGCGATGGCGCGCGGCTGATTACCGGTTCGCAGGAGCTGCCGGGCTGGAATTCACAGGAGGACCACGTAGGCCCTCTTACTACCAAACCTCTGGATATCAATTCGCCGAAGACTTAGCGGGGCCATGAGTCAGCTCCTGTTTGGTGGAGGCGATCGAACAAATGAAAAGAGCCGCGTCATGGCGGCTCTTTTCGGTAAGCGAAGGGCTTGTCGTTATTTCGCGGAGTCTTCTATCTCTTTCCATGCGGCCGCGGACAAATTGACCTCAGCGGCGGCCACGTTTTCTTCCAGATGCTGTACGGACGTCGTACCTGGGATGGGCAGCATTACCGGGGAACGGTGGAGCAGCCATGCCAGTGAGAGTTGGGAGACAGTCGCATTATGCTTCTTGGCGGCGGAGTCGAGCTTGCCACCGGGCTGAGCGAGTTTGCCTGCTGCGACGGGGAACCAGGGGATAAATCCAATATTGTGTTTGGTACAGTACTCAACGACGTCTTCGTGTTGACGGTCGCCTATGTTGTACTGGTTCTGTACGGTCACAATCTCGACCACCTTGCGTGCCTGGTCGATCTCGTGAGGCTTAACTTCGCTCAAGCCGATGTGGCGGATCTTGCCCTGCTGCTGGAGGCTTTTGATCGCGCCGAGCGACTCTTCGACGGGCACCTTTGGGTCGATGCGATGCAGTTGCCATAAGTCGATCCGCTCAACTTTCAACCTTCGCAGGCTCATTTCAACCTGTTGGGTCAGGTACTCCGGGCGTCCTACAGGGAGCCACTTGTTCGGACCCTGCCTGGTCAGGCCGCCTTTGGTTGCAATGACGACACCCTTGGCGTATGGAGATAGCGCGTCACCGATAAGCTGTTCACTAACCTCGGGGCCGTAGGCATCTGCTGTGTCGATGAAATTGATGCCGAGTTCGACGACGTGTCGCAGTACTTTTTTGCACCTTCGATGTCTTTGGGGGCGCCCCAGATTCCGTCGCCGGTGATCCGCATCGCGCCATATCCCATGCGGTTGACGGGGAGGTCCCCGCCGATCGAAAACGTTCCGCTTGCTTTCGCATTCACAGTTGAAGTAGCCATACGTTATCCGATGCTGGTCGCCTGACAAAGGTGCATTGTCTCGCCCTCCGCGAGAATTTTTTAATTTCGCCTTGATGCCTAGTCGTCTGGCTTCTACTTCGAGTCTTTGAAGGGGCTCTTCCATTGGCTCCCGGCCGAGACGGAAGGTACCGTAGTGCATCGGCACCATTTGCTGTGCTCCCAGATCAACGAAGCCGCGTAGAGCCTCTTCTGGACTGGTGTGAACGGAGCGGTAGCTGTCTGGAAAGTAGGCGCCGATGGGAAGGAGGGCCACCTCTGGCTTGAGTCTCGCTCCGATCTCGCTGAAGCCATCGAAGTAGGCTGTATCGCCGGAGTGATAGACGGATTGGCCGCCGCCTTGAACGACATATCCGCCGTAGCCTCGATGGGTGTCGCGAAACATCCGCGCGCCCCAGTGCTTACAGGGGGTCATGGTTACCTGCAGGCCTTGTACTTCAATCTGCTCCCACCATGCAAGACCGTGGATTCTGGAGAAGCCCAGCCTTTCGACGAGATCCTCGACGCCGCGAGGCACGATGACCTCAGGGGTCTGGCCGGTGAGCTTCCGCGTTGCGCGAATGACGCGCCGAAGAGAGGCCATATCGAGATGATCCATGTGCGCATGGGTCAGAAGAACCGCGTTGATGGCGGGCAGCGCGTCGACCAGGACGCCGGGGCGTCGCTGCCGGCGGAGTACGATCAGGCGCTTTGAAAATACTGGATCAACGAGCAGTTTTCGTCCATGGACCTGAAGGAGAAACGACGAGTGCCCAATGAAAGTGACTCCGAGTTCGTCGGGTCTTACCAGCTCCACTGGCCGAGAGGTACCGGTCATCGGTTGTTCGTGGCTCTCGCGGACCAGCCGCCAGAGCTGCTCCATCTTTCTTACTGCGAACGGTCTGGCTCGCCACGCTCTCTGCATTTCATCTCACCAATAAATAGATGCTCGAGGGTGATCTTATGCACCAGATCCCGGTGGAAAACAATCATATTGCGGCTACCTTAGCGCTTGGAGCGGCATCTAGCTTGGCAGAACGCTCGTTTTGAACGCCTCGGTCAGTCATCGAGCGGGCTGGAGGGAGCGCCCTATCTCATCTGTCGACCCAACCCTCGATCCGGTTCGTGGTGCACGGATTCAGAGACGAATCTGGGATCTTGTGTCTCGATCTCCACTTCGTTCTCTATGGAATCTTGAAGGGATCCCTGTCGGTGTGGTCGCTAAGCATACCTGGAGATCTTTTCTCGACGACAACCTGGTAGGTCGTGCTGCGGAGCTGGGCTTTTACTTTATCTTCGCCTTGTTTCCCAGTCTGTTTACCGCGACTTCTCTGCTGGGGCTGGCAGCGCGTTCCGCGTCGCATATTTATTACTCATTGCTGAGCTATCTCTCGATCGTTATCCCGCATGATGCTATGGGGATGGTGCTGGGCACCTTCAACGAGACCACGGCTGCCGCCACGAGGGGAAGCTCACCTTTGGGCTGGCGGCGGCGGTTTGGAGCGCCTCGGTTGGGTTCTCCGCGATTCAGGATTCGCTCAATGTCGTCTACAGGGTCAAGGAGACTCGCTCTTACTTTGCCGCGAGATTCTCCGCCATCGGAGTGACCGGTATTCTGATGGGTCTGGTTACGCTGATGCTTGCTTCGCTCCTGGGAGCGGACTTCCTCGCTCGCCTCTCCTACCTGCACATCTACGACCACTTTCTGGCTGCGCTTGTAGCGGTTTTGGCACGCGGTTTTGGCTGGCTATTTGCTGCTGTTTTGCTGTCTCTATTTTTCGCAGTCATCTACTACTTTGGCCCGGATGTGAAGCGGAGCCGCTGGCACTGGCTCACTCCTGGCGCCGCGATCGGAATTGTTGGGTGGCTGATCACTTCGATTGGTCTCCGGCTCTATGTTCACTTCTTCAACAACTATTCGGTGACGTATGGTTCTCTGGGTGCGGTCATTATCCTTCTTACGTGGTTCTATTTGACGGGGCTGATGCTGTTGCTGGGGGCTGAGATCAATAGCGAAATTGAAGCCGCAGCGGCGGCGAAGCGTCTGCTCGTTCTTGAGCAAAACGACCTCGCCGCAGCGGCGGCTTCGGTTTCGCAGGCGTCAATTCCTACAATAGGATCTACTGGAAAACCTGTAGCCTGATCCTACTTCGCCGCTGGCTTCAGAATGTCATCCAGACGATCCGGTACAGAGGAGACGCGCTCCAGCATCGGATAACGCTCGCCTTCGTGATAGTCCAGCTTGACGACCTTGTAATAACCCGTGTTCAAGACGATTAGCTCGACGGATGGACCGGAGTCCTTCGCATCGTGTATGGCCGCCTTGAGCACATCGGGGGTGTAGGCACGACCGTTGACCGCGATGATCTTCATTCCCGGGCCGATGCCGCCCTTGTCGGCGACTCCGCCTTTGAGAACATCAGAGATATTACCGGCCTTGTTCGCGTGCAGGCCGATGGAGTACCAGAAGTCGAAGGACTCACTCTGCTTGTCTTCGAGCGCGCTCCAAGCGTTGGGCTTGTCGGTGTAGGTGAGTTTATAGCCTCCGTTTTCGAGGCCGCCTAGCGGGGCGTGGTAAGAGTTTGAGTCGAGGCGAGTGCGCAGGAAGGTGGCCCAGTCATTCGCGACGACGCTGTTGAGGCCCGCAACGACATCCTCGAAGGTGTAGGGAACGACCTTGGAGCTTGTGTCTCCGCCGAGGCCGTGGAACCTGGCGACGAAATCGTCGATGGTTTTTTTGCCGTTGGTCATCTTGCGGATGGTGGTGTCGACATCGAGCCAGACGAGTTCGCCCTCGTCGTAGTAGTCCACGCTGAGACGCCAGTTATCCCATCCGCCACCGGCGGCGTAGAGGATCTGCGCGGCAGTTGCGGTGTCCTGAATATCGCGCCAGGTGCGGCCGGGACGGTTGTCGTATTCGGCGGCGATGGTGGAGAGTCGCTGCTTGTATTGGTCGGGGGTCCAGATGCCGCAGCGTGCAGCGAGCACGTCGCCGAGGTACTCGGTCAAACCCTCGTATACCCAGAGCAGGTCGCCCTCCATCGGCTTCTGATAGTTGCTGGTTGCGAGGCCAGCGGGACGGCGGTATTTTCCGTTCCAGCTGTGAGTGAACTCATGCGGCAGCAGAAGGCCGGCCAAGACAAACTCGCGATCGTCCGTGAAGGTAGTTGCCATCACGCGGTCGTCGCTGGACTGATGATGCTCGAGGCCGAAGTGCGCGACCTCGTCGCTGAGAGTTACGAGGAAGTGATAGGAGCCGTAGTGACGCGACTTATAGAGAGCGCCGGTCTCGCGCACCAACTTGTCGAAGTCGGCGATGTGTTCCTTCGACAGGTTGAGCTGTTCGGGGCCGTCGGCTGCCATGTCGAGGTAGTGCTTCGGCGAAATCTCGGGAGCGAGGGGGATCTCGCGGAAGTATCGGCCGGCGAGGACTGGCGAGTCGATCAATTGCTCGAGGCTTACGGTTTTGAATGTTGATGTCTGACCTGAGCCGCCGTCTTTGTCCAACGCGGTTCCGAGGTTCCATCCGTTTGGCAGCTTTACCGATGGCGTGAACATGACTTGACTTGCGTCGCTGTCGGCAGGGTAGACCAGCAGTGTGTTCCAGCTGAGGAGAGCGAGGTTTTCGCTGGTCGATCCGCCTGCGGAGAATCCGGAGAGAGCCGACGATGCGAGGAAGTCGATCTTCATCTCAAGTTGCGTGACGCCCTGCGGTACGGTGATGTGATAGGCGAACATATCGATCTTGTCGCGCTCCCACTTTACGGGCTGGCCGTTGGCGGTGATAAAAAATCCGGCCATATTCTCGATGGGTCCGGTTGGGCCGTGCTCTCCGGGAATCCACTTGGGATAGACGACGGTGATGGGCCCGGGTGTCACCGGCATGACTTCGGTTGCGTGAAGGATCTTTCGGGGAGCATCTGTGAGATCGACATTTAGGGTGATTGGCGCGGTCTGCGCCCCTGCCACTGAAACGCTTACGGTTGCTGCCAGAGCCGCTCCGGCACACTTATTCCAAAAACCAGCCATTGTTCCGCCTTCCGCTTCCTTTTTTGTAACAGGAATCAGTCTAACGCCGGTGCACCACACCAGGGACGAATCGGACGTGCTTTGCGGGTGTTTTTACAGTTAGGATGGTGCACACAGGAGAACTCATGCCCTCGAAGCTTCCGCTCGCCCTGGCTGCTACTGCAGTCTTCCTCGCCGCGCTCCACGTTCCTGCGCAGGAGGCCGTTCAGCCGCTTCAATCGATGCCTTACTCGCCATCGCTCGATCTTTCGAGTTTGGATCGCTCTGCGGACCCTTGCCTCGACTTTTATAAGTTCTCCTGCGGTGGATGGGAGAAGAAAAACCCCATCCCTTCGGACCAGTCTGGGTGGAGCGTCTACGCCAAGCTGGGCAACGAGAATGAGCAGTTTCTCTGGGGCATCCTCGACGCGGACGCGAAGGCGACCAATCGCGACCCGGTTCAACAGAAGGTCGGTGACTACTTCGCCGCATGCATGAACACCTCGGCGATCGATGCGCTGGGTGTGAAGCCTGCACTACCGGGCCTGGCGCGGATTGATGCCCTGAAGACTCGGCCTGAGCTGATTACGGCGATCAGCTCGCTGCACCATGACTATGCAGGTAGTTTCTTCTTCGACTCCGGCACGGATCAGGATGCGGTTGATTCATCGCTGGTGATCGTGTCGCTTGGGGCGGGTGGACTTGGTCTGCCTGATCGCGACTATTACCTGAAGACGGACGACAAGAGCGTAAAGCTGCGCGAACAATATGTCGCCTACATCCAGAAGTTGCTCACGTTAGGCGGGGAGTCTGCAGAGCAGGCAAAGTTCGACGCGGATGCGACGCTTCGCATTGAGACGGCGCTCGCCAAAGCTTCGCTTACGCGGGTGGACCGGCGCGATCCGCATAAGACGTATCATATGATGACGATTAGCGAACTGGGCAAGATCGCGCCCGCCTTCGATTGGCCTCGCTACCTTGATACGCAGGGTGCGCCTGGGGTCGCAAAGGTCAATGTCTCGCAGCCAGAGTTTTTCAATGCGGTTCAAGCGGAGGTTTCGACTGAATCCGTCGATGCACTTCGCGGGTATCTGCGATTTCACTTTCTGACAGCGGCAGCGCCGTACCTCTCGCATCCTTTGGAGCAGGCGGACTTTGATTTTTATTCGACAACGCTGCGCGGCGTTCCTGCGATGCCGCCGCGCTGGAAGACTTGCACCCGTGGAGTGGATCGGGACCTGGGTGAAGCGCTGGGGCAGGAGTTCGTCAAGCGCACCTTTTCCGCCGATACCAAGGCCAAGACGCAGCTGATGACGGAGCAGATCGAGACTGCGATGAAGCAGGAGATCGAGAATCTCGATTGGATGAGCCCCGCAACCAAACAGGAGGCTCTGCGCAAGCTGCATGTGATTCGCAATAAGATTGGATACCCGAACCAGTGGCGTGACTATACGACGCTAGAGATAAAGTCAGACGACTACATTGGCAATGTCGCGCGCTCTTACCAGTTCGAAGACGCACGCCAGTGGCACAAGCTAGGTAAGCCTGTGGATCTGAATGAATGGGGGATGACGCCGCCTACCGTCAATGCCTACTTCAACCCGCAGATGAACGATATCAATTTTCCCGCCGGCGTTCTGCAACCACCGTTGTACGATACGAAGCTGGATGACGCGCCAAACTACGGCAACACCGGAGCAACCATCGGTCATGAGCTCACGCACGCCTTCGACGACGAGGGGCGGCAGTTCGATGATAAAGGGAATCTTAGCGACTGGTGGACGCCTGCGGACGCCAAGGGCTTTGAGGACCGTATTAACTGCATTCGCGATCAGTACGCACAATACATCGTTGTGGACGATATTCATATCAACTCCAAGCTGACCAGTGGCGAAGACGTGGCCGACCTGGGCGGGACGCTGCTGGCTTACATCGCCTGGAAGAAGCAGACCGCGGGACAGCAGCTGGCGAGTGCGGACGGCTTTAGTCCGGATCAGCGTTTCTTCGTCGGGATGGCGCAATGGGCGTGTGAGAATGAGCGTCCCGAGGTACTGCGGGTTCGCGCCATCACGGACCCCCACTCGCCAGGGTATGCGCGCATCAACGGCGTGGTTTCGAATATGCCTGAGTTTCAGAAGGCCTTCAGCTGCAAAGCTGGTCAGCGTATGGTGCACGCGCCGACCTGCCGGGTCTGGTGAGACGTGAGAATCTTCCTCTCGCCGACGGCTTCGTGATCTTGAATGCGAGACGAACGGTGCGGGAATCGGCTGCCAGACAGTACACTGACCTAACCTAATGAATCTCTATGCGATCGTTCTATCGGTTATTGTCGTCACCCTGCTCACGGTTTCACTGACGCGTCTTGGCAAAGTGAAGACCAAGGCTGACTACCTAGTGGCGGGCCGTTCGCTGCCCGCCTTCGTCCTGGTTTTTACGCTGTTGTCGAGCTGGATCGGCTCGGGGTCGCTGCTCGGTGGGGCGGAGAACGCTTACAAGCATGGCTTCGCGGCGCTTTGGCAAGGAGGTGGCGGCTGGGCCGGCCTTCTGCTGATCTACTTCATCGCTCCACGTGCACGGAAGTTCGCACAGTTCACCATCCCCGATCTGCTCGAGGCCCGTTATAACCAGGCGGCACGTGTGCTTGGCGTCATCGCGATTCTCTTCTGCTACACGGCTGTTACGAGCTACCAGTTTGTGGGTGGGGGCGATATTCTTCACTTGATCTTCCCGGACCTGATAGCCCCTGATTTCGGCAAATACATTATTGCTGCGTTCGTCATCGTCTTTACAGCGATTGCCGGCATGGCATCTGTCGCCTATATGGATGTTGCGATCGGCCTTCTCGCTACCTTCACGATGCTTATCGCGCTACCTATCCTGGTACATCACGCCGGGGGATGGTCTGCGGTGCATTCGAGCCTTCCAGCGACACACTTTCAGGTGCTGGGCGATCTCACATTCATTCAAGGGCTTGAGCTGTTTCTTCCCACTTGTCTTCTGCTGCTCGGGAATCAGTCGATGTATCAAAAGTTTTTCTCTGCCAAGTCGGAGAAGGACGCCACGCGTGCAGTTGTTGGCTGGATCATCGGTACAGTCGTTCTGGAGACAGTGATCGTTGCTCTCGCCGTCACCGGATCGAGTCTTTTTCCGGGTGGAGAGGTTCATTCGCGGCCCCGCGAGATTCTCGCTTACCTTGGGCTCCACGGTTTCTCTGGTTCGGCTCCGCTTCGCCTGCTGGGCGCGCTGTTGATGGGAGCCATCTTCGCGAAGATTATCTCCACAGCGAATAATTGGCTCTTTTCGCCGTCGACTAACCTCGTCAACGACATCTACCTCCGCTATATCAATCCGAAGGCCTCCAACACGAAGACTCTTGCGGTCTCTCGTTTGATGGTGGTCCTGCTCGGTCTGTGGGCGCTCTACCAGTCGCTCCACATCGAGTCGGTGCTGAAGAAGTCGCTCTACGCCTATACGATTTATGGCGCTGCTCTGACGCCGGTCATCCTGGCCACCTTCTACTGGAGACGCGCGACTGCAGCGGGTGCCGTGGCCAGTATTGCAGTGGGCACGTTCGTCACGGTCTTCTGGGATACCGGCTTTATCCACTCTCATCTTCCGGCGGTCATCAGCAAGCGCGATGCTATTCTTCCAGCGCTGCTTGCCTCTCTGCTGTGTCTGATCGCTGTCAGCCTATCGACCAACCCACCTACGGAGAAGCAACTCCAACCCTTCTCCGAAGCTTGACAGCAGTTCGGTCGCATGAAAGATAGGTGAACTACCGACTGGCTCCCGGCCTCGAGGCGATGCCACACTTCTCAGAGGCCGGGCCGCGAAGCCTCTTTTTCCGCCCGGGCCGACGCTTTCCTAAACAGAAGCGCCAGATTGCCCTAAGCTTCAAATTCAAGGAAAAGTGAATTTTCACACTCACTTTTTTCAGTCTGCTGCATCCTATTCCAGTACACATTTTCAACAGGAGATTTTTATGGCACTCGAGACCCTCACCTTCGACTTCAACGCAACCTTCTTCCCCCTGGGTCTGAACCTACTTGCCGCCTTTGAAAACAGCTCCCTTGATACGGCCGTGCAGTCCTCCACGACCGATTCCTTGAGCGCCGCAAAGAAAGCACTCGACGATGATGGTGACGAGTTTGAGGACGATGACGACGAAAAGGAAGAAGACGAGGATGAGGACGGTGAGTACGAGGATGACGACGAAGAAGTCGATGACGAAGAAGATGAGGATGAGTATGAAGACGATGATGAGGACGATGACGACGAAGAGGAAGACGACGACGATGACGATGTCGACGAGCTTCAGGTTGGACGGAGACGGTAAGCCTGCCGGTCAAAGCGCATCTTGTTAGGAATTTAGCTTCCCTCAGAACTCCGTACTTCTGCTGGCCTGCCTGCCTTAAATGCGTGTCAGGCCAGCACCTCCCCTCATCATTAGAATTGTGGTCTCAGCGGTCGGAGCGAGGGGTAGTAGCCCTCCTGTCCAACTCTTCGCCAGCCTGAAACGCCTCACCTGCTCTGCTCCGAAGCGGAATGCGCGGTGGAAGAACTCGGGTGTCGAGCCACCCACGTGCGGGCGCCTTGATTGCAGTGGGACTCAATCGCTGAGCACCGACTTTCCTGTCAACGAACCGGTCCGCTGGCCCGCCAACCCAGAGCTGATGATGAGCGCCCTGTTATCCTATGATCATTCGCAGCGTAGGCAATGAGAGACGCTCAGCCAGGTGCGAATTTGTACGTCCAACTTTGTATCTGAGGAAATTATGGCTGTATTAATCGATGCCATCGCCGTAAAACGCAAGATGTTCTTCGAGTTCGAAAACGTTCCGTTCTGCTGCCTGGAGTCTGACATTTCTACTCCGACGGCTCGGGGTGGGCAGACGTTGGTTCGTTTGCGGATGCGCAACATGCTTACACGCGCGGTCTTCGATAAGACGTTCAAGGCCAGCGACAAGTTCAAGGAACCGGACCTGCAGACGGTTGGAGCATCCTACCTCTACAGCGACGGAGATGGCTCGTACTTTCTGGACCAGGAGAGTTTTGAAACTCTCTCCCTCAGCGATGAGATTGTAGGGGATGCACTGGACCTGCTGGTTGAGGGGGTTCTGATTCAGATCGACAAATATAACGGCAATCCCATCGGGCTGCAGCTGCCGGTCCAAGTGGAACTGTCTGTTGCGTACACCGAACCAGGCGTTCGCGGCGACACTTCGAGTGGAAGCGTGACTAAGCCAGCCAAACTGGAGACAGGTGTGGAGATTCGCGTACCGTTGTTCATCAAGGAAGGCGAAAAGATCAAGGTGAATACAGAGACGCGAGAGTTCGCCGGGCGAGCCTGATTCATCGGAGCGCTGTTTGCGGAGTCGGGGATCTCTCGAAGGGATTGATGGATGCCTGACTTGCCTAAGTGCTCTTTCGAGCACAAGATGTTATGGAACGTCTTGCCGGAACGCAATCCCAAGGGGGATTCGTGGAGCGCTGCGATCAGCCGCCGATCAAAGAAATCGATGTGCTTTGGATTGCCGCGGGGCTAGGTTGCGACGGAGACACAATCGCGATGACGGCCGCAACGCAGCCCAGCATTGAGGATGTGGTCCTAGGGGAATTCCCTGGATTCCCAAGGTGAACTTCCATAATCCTTTTCTATCTACCGAAGTTGGCGAAGACTTTCTGTGCCGCTTCCATCTGGCTGCGGAGGGGAAGCTGGAACCCTTTATCCTTGTGATTGAGGGTTCCATCCCGAATGAGAACAATAAACCGGAGGGGTACTGGGCGTCGCTCGGCACAGATGCGACTACCGGGCAGCCAATTACGACGTGCGAGTGGATCGACCGTCTGGCCCCCTATGCCTGGGCGGTGATTGCGGTTGGAACCTGCGCGACCTACGGGGGAATTCACGCGATGGCGGGCAATCCAACCGGGTGCATGGGGCTGCCTGACTATCTGGGATGGCAGTGGAGATCAAAGGCTGCGGTGCCGATCGTTTGTGTTCCGGGATGTCCTGTCCAGCCGGACAACTTTATGGAGACTTTACTGTATCTGCTTTACATGGCTACCGGACATGCACCTATAATTCCCCTCGATGAGCAGTTGCGTCCTACCTGGCTCTTTGGCAGCACGGTGCATGAGGGCTGCGATCGTGGTGGTTACTACGAGCAGGCGCAATTTGCAGAACAATATGGTTCGCCGTTGTGCATCGTGAAATTGGGTTGCTGGGGGCCTGTGGTCCAGTGCAATGTCGGCAAGCGTGGATGGATGAGCGGGATTGGCGGCTGCCCGAATGTAGGAGGCATCTGCATCGGGTGCACGATGCCAGGATTCCCGGATAAGTTTATGCCATTTATGGACCAGCCACCCGGATCGCTTCTGTCCTCAGCAGCTATTCAGACTTATGGACGAGCAATTCACGCTCTGCGCAAATTCACCCAGGCATCGCTGAACAAGGTGCCAAGCTGGCGGCAGCAAAGTACTTCCTAGGGTAAACAACGCTGATCACGAAGCGCCAAGCAGAAGGGAGCGAAGAATGGCTTCACTTGCAAAGGCCGACTGGGAAGACCGCAAGGCTACTAGCGTTGAAGACATCACGCTGCTGCCAGACCTGAGCGGGGCGGAGGCGGTTCTGCTCGAGTTGGCAAGTCTGTTCGAGGGCAAAATACAGTCTTCACCCTCCGAGAGTGAGCAGCCAACTGACGATCCATCAACGCAGGCCCCTGAGGTTCACACTTCGAGCCTCGAAGCCAAATACCGCGCGCTACTGGAACAAATTCCTGCCGTGGTTTTCATGGTCTATCTGGATCGCGGCATCAGCGAGGCCTACGTCAGCCCTCAGATCGAGGCTGCGCTCGGGTTCTCACGAGAGGAGTGGCTGGAGGACCCTATCCGCTGGTATGAACACATTCATCCGGACGATAAGCAGCGCTGGAGCCTGGAGGCCGCGGGCATGTTTCTCTCAGGCAAGCCGCTGCGGTCGTCCTATCGTGTGATCGCACGCGATGGGCACGTGATCTGGTTCCACTGCGATGCGAAGATGATGCGCCGGCCCGACGGCCAGCCTTGGTTCATTCACGGTGTAGCCTTTGATATCTCTGACCTGAAGCACACGGAGGAGGCGCTCCACCAGGAGCGCAACGTCGTCTCTGCCATTCTCGACACTGTCGGTGCGCTGGTCGTTGTTCTCGATCCCGATGGACGCATCACGCGATTCAACCGAGCCTGTGAGCTGACCACTGGATATTTGCTGGAGGAGGTTCGGGGCAAGCGCATCTGGGATTTTTTCTTGTCCCCGAGGAGGTGGACCGCTTCAAGTCAATTTTTTCGCAACTGAGCGCGGATCTGTTACCGGAGGACTACCAAAGCTATTGGGTAACGCGGCACGGGACGAAGCGGCTCATTGCCTGGTCAAGCACCATGTTGCCGGGCAATAATGGAACGCCGAACCACATCATCGCTACCGGCATCGACATTACCGAGCGCGAGCAGTTGGAGAAAGCTCTCCTGAACATCAGCTCAAGGGAGCAGCGGCGCATCGGTCAGGACCTCCATGACGGTCTGGGGCAGCATCTGACGGGCATCGCCTTTATGGCGAAGGTTCATGAGGCGAAGTTGGCGGAAAAATGCCTGGCCGAGGCCAGCGATGCAGCCAAGATCGTCCGGCTGGTGAATGAGGCGATTTACAAGACGCGAGAGTTGGCGAGAGGTCTACTTCCAGTCGTCTCCGATGCCCATGGACTGATGTCAGCGCTGCAGCTCTGGGCTGCGGAGGTAGAGGATATCTACGGAATATCCTGTCGTTTCGAGTGCGAAGCTGCCGTTTTGATCTATGACGACGCGATGGCCACCCACCTCTACCATATCGCTCAGGAATCCGTGAACAACGCCTTGAAGCATGGCCACGCACGTAAAATCCTTATTCGCCTGTCGGGTGAGAATGACCGCGGTACGTTGTCGATTAATGACGACGGAGCCGGCATCGACGAACGCCGCGAAAACAATCATGGCATGGGACTTCACATCATGAACTATCGAGCAGGCGTGATCGGCGGAACGCTCGAGGTTGCACCTGAGCTGCCAGGTGGAACGACAGTGATCTGCATCTTCCCGCTCAAAGCCGGCAGGTAGACTATGGCCGCGACAAACATTCCGGAGCAATCTCATGTGGGCAAGAGGACCGTCTTCGTAGTCGACGACCATCCACTTTTGCGTCAGGGACTGGCTCTATTGATCAACCAGCAGAAGGATCTTGAAGTCTGCGGCGAGGCCGAAGAGGCGCAGGCTGCGATGCAGGCGATCTCTCAGAAGAGGCCAGACATCATGATCGTAGACATCTCTCTCAATGGTCCTGATGGGTTGGACTTGCTCAAAAATATTCGAGCCTCTTATCCAGATCTACCGATATTGATTCTCTCCATGCACGATGAGGCTATCTATGCGGAGCGTGCACTGCGCGCTCGCGCGAACGGCTACATCATGAAGCAGGAGGCTACGGAGAAGGTGCTGATTGCCGTGCGCCGCATTCTTGGCGGCGAGGTATATCTAAGCGATCGCATGGCCAACAAGATGCTTCAACAGTATATTGGGGGCTCTCCGGCGGCGCTCCACTCTCGAATCTCCACGCTCTCTGATCGAGAGTTGGAGGTGTTCTGCTTGATCGGCGAGGGCCGCGGTACGCGCGAAATTGCCGAGGAGTTGCACCTCAGCGTCAAGACCGTTGAGACCTATCAGGCTCACATCAAAGAAAAGCTCCACCTGCACAGCGGGCGAGAGCTAATCCAGCATGCAATTCAGTGGAAGATCGACGAGAAGACAGGTTGAGAGGTTGAGTGTCTGTGAGACCCCGAGTTAGTCCCTGTTGGGCTAGACGGCGCGACGTTTCGTTCATGTCAATTTCTTTGCAATATCTGGATCCGATGCTATTCGCATAGCAAACGTTTTTGCAGAATTCGCATCGGGTAATCCCCTATTCCCTGGTAAGTAAAAAGTATGAGAAAGAAATAGGGCCAGTCCCGCTTGCGGGTTCTGCATGGCGACCTCTCTACTGGCTACGCTTCGCCGATCGCAGGAGAGTCCCGCCCAAGCGATTCGCACCTCAGGTTGGCGTCTCGGGACGCGGCCTGCATCTTCAGCAAGACCAGCCCAAATCCGAAGAGGAGAACCAGATTATGGCTCAAGAAACAGTTCCTTACGGCCGAGTCACTCAGAAGAATCCTGCTGTGGCTGAACTGCATATTCTGTGGATTACCGCTGGTCTGGGTTGTGATGGAGACTCAGTATCCATCACCGCGGCTACACAGCCTAGTATCGAGGACGTTCTCCTGGGAGCGATTCCCGGTCTGCCCAAGGTCCACCTGCACAATCCTGTGCTCGCGTACGAAGTTGGCGATGATTTTATGAAGTACTGGTACATGGCAGAGGAGGGAAACCTCGAACCTTTCGTGCTGGTAGTGGAGGGGTCCATCCCCAACGAAAAGATCAAGAAGGAAGGCTACTGGGCCGCACTGGGAACAAATCCGAACACGGGCCAGCCGATTACTACCAATGAGTGGATCGATCGTCTCACACCCAAAGCGCTCGCTGTCGTGGCCTGCGGCACCTGTGCAACCTATGGAGGTATTCATGCGATGGAGGGCAATCCCACGGGCTGTATGGGGCTCGCGGATTACCTGGGCTGGGATTGGAAGTCCAAAGCTGGCCTTCCGATCGTAAATGTTCCAGGGTGCCCGGTGCAGCCTGACAATTTTATGGAGACACTTCTTTATCTCCTTTATCAGGTGGCCGGTCTAGCGCCGATGATTCCTCTCGACGATCAGCTGCGGCCAACATGGCTGTTCGGCAAAACAGTTCACGAGGGTTGCGACCGAGCGGGATACTACGAGCAGGGCGACTTCGCCACTTCCTATGGTTCACCGAAGTGCATCGTCAAGCTGGGGTGCTGGGGGCCTGTGGTGAATTGCAACGTACCGAAACGCGGCTGGATGGCGGGCATCGGCGGTTGCCCCAACGTCGGCGGTATCTGCATTGGCTGCACCATGCCGGGTTTCCCAGACAAGTTCATGCCGTTTATGGATGAGCCGCCTGGCGGCAAGCTGTCGAGCGGCGCGATCGGCGTCTATGGCAAGGCGATTCGAGCTTTGCGTAAGCTGACCAACGACACGGTAAACAAAGAGCCGAAGTGGCGGCATCGTCGCGCGGAACTGACCACAGGCTACCAATCCAAATCCTACTAACGAAGCCAAGGAGAGATCACGATGGGTACGATTACCGCTGTACATACAGAGGCAGAGGCCGACAAGAGCCAGTTGGTAGAGATGAACTGGGATCCGATTACGCGGATCGTCGGCAGTCTCGGCATCTTCACGAAGATCGACTTTGGCAAACGCAAGGTTGCAGAGTGTCACAGTACCTCTTCCATCTTTCGCGGCTATAGCATCTTTATGAAAGGCAAAGATCCGCGCGACGCGCACTTCATCACCAGCCGTATCTGCGGTATCTGTGGTGATAACCATGCTACGTGCGCGACGTATGCGCAGAACATGGCCTTTGGTGTGCGGCCGCCGGCCATCGCAGAGTGGATCGTGAACCTGGGCGAGGCCGCCGAGTACATGTTCGACCACAACATCTTCCAGGACAATCTCGTCGGCGTGGACTTCTGCGAGAAGATGGTGAAGGAGACCAATCCGGGCGTCTGGGAAAAGGCAACAAAGACCGCTGCGCCACATGCGGAGCTGCATGGCTTCCGCACCATCGGCGACATCATGACTGCTCTTAATCCGTTCACGGGATCGTTCTATCGCGAGACGCTACAGGTGAGCCGCTACACGCGCGAGATGTTCTGCCTGATGGAAGGCCGTCATGTGCATCCTTCCACTCTGTATCCGGGCGGCGTAGGTACGGTGCCTACCGTGCAATTGTTTACGGACTATATCGTCCGGCTGATGAAGTATGTGGAGTTCATGAAGAAGGTCGTGCCGCTCCACGACGATCTCTTCGACTTCTTCTACGAAGCTCTCCCCGGATACGAAGAGGTTGGCCGTCGGCGGATTCTTCTCGGATGTTGGGGCTCGTTCAATAATCCCGACGTCTGCGACTACACCTATCAGAAGATGACGGATTGGGGCCGCGGGATGTTTGTCACGCCGGGCGTCGTGGTCGATGGCAAGCTGGTAACGACAGATCTGGTGGATATCAACCTGAACATCCGGATTCTGCTGGGCAGCTCCTACTACGACGACTGGCAGAACTCCGAGACCTTCGTCAGGAAAGATCCGCTGGGCAATCCAGTCGATCAGCGCCACCCCTGGAACCAGAGCACGCTGCCCAGGCCGCAGAAGCGCGACTTCAAGGATAAGTACACCTGGGTGATGTCTCCGCGTTGGTATGACGCGAGGACAAAAGACTACCTTGCACTCGATACGGGCGGCGGTCCGATCGCGCGCTTCTGGGCAACCGCGTTGGCCGGCATTGTGGATATTGGCTATGTGAAGGCAACTGGGCACAGCGTCAAGATCTACCTGCCCAAAACTGTATCTCTTCCGGAGGTAGAGCTTGAGTGGAAGATTCCCAAGTGGAGCAATGCCATTGAGCGAGATCGCGCTCGGACTTACTTCCAGGCTTACGCTGCGGCGGCTGCACTTTATTTTGCCGAACAGGCGCTGGCGGAGTTGCATGCCGGCCGCACGAAAACCTGGAACGATTTCAAGGTGCCCGAAGAGGCGATCGGCTGCGGCTTCCACGAAGCGGTGCGCGGAGTCTTGTCACATCACGTGGTGATCCGCAATCACAAGATCGCCAACTACCACCCTTATCCGCCTACTCCGTGGAACGCCAATCCTCGCGATATGTACGGAACTCCTGGGCCTTACGAAGATGCGGTGCAGAATACGCCGATCTTCGAGGAGAACGGGCCGGATAAATTCAAGGGAATCGATATCATGCGCGCCGTGCGCAGCTTCGATCCGTGCCTGCCTTGCGGCGTTCACATGTACCTCGGGAATGGAAAGGTACTTGAGACCTCCCACTCGCCGATGTTTGGCTTCCAGCCGTAGTTCGTGCTCGTGACGATCGAGAGTTGAAGGAGGCGTGTGGCTAACGACGGAGAGTTCCAAGAACAAGTCCGGCAGTTGGGTAAGTTGGTCGCGCAATTTGACGAGCTGCCGGATAGCGCCGCAAAGACTGCGGGCAGGGAGTTAGTGCAACTTCTTATGGAGGTGCATGGGAGAGGCCTGGAACGGGCGATGGAGATCGTCTTCGATGCTGGCAATTTTGCTCCAGGTATCGTTGACAAGATGGGCCAGGATCCAATGGTCGGTAACTTATTGTTGCTTTACTCTCTGCATCCGGACGAGTTCAAAACCCGCGTACAAAAAGCAATAGAACGCATGCGTCCTCGTCTACGCAAACTCTCCTGCACGGTTGAACTTGAGGGCGTGCACGAAGGTGCCGTTCGTGTTCGTCTGTCGACTTCGGGTCATAGCTGCGGATCTTCTACGACCGATCTGCGGTCGATTGTGGAAGGCGGAATGTATGAGTTTGCGCCGGACGTGACATCGTTAGAAGTTCTTGGGCTTGAGGAGCCAACACCTGCAGGCTTTGTGACACTGGAAAGTCTAATGGGTCAGCGACTCGCCGGCAATTCGCTGGGCGGCAATTTCCTGGAAAGAGAAGGTGTCGATTGAGAACGTCTTCGACTACTACGAAAAGGGTTTCGCTATGAATGAAGAGCCCCTGCCACCATTCGAACAGGCCTTCGGAGCGCTTCGTCAGTTCACCCGTGCGCGACGCTCCGCATCGCGTCCACTGGAGCAGTGCGAGTTGTGCAGCGCTGGACTGGAGCAGGACCACCCGCATTTGGTGGGACTGGCATCACGGCAGATACTCTGTGCCTGCGACGCATGCGCGATGCTCTTCGACGGAATGGAGAAGTCAAAGTATAAGCGTGTCTCCCGACGTGCTCAGTATCTGACTGACTTCGAGATCACCGACGGACAGTGGGAGAGCCTGCTCATTCCGATCAATATGGCGTTCTTCTTTCACTCGAGCATTGAAGGCAGGGTCGTCGCGCTCTATCCGAGTCCGGCGGGAGCGGTCGAGTCGCTGCTTCCACTGGAAGCGTGGAATGAGATTGCAATGGGCAATCAAGCGTTGAGCCGACTCCAGCCCGATATCGAAGCTCTGCTGGTCAATCGGGTAGGCCATGCTCATGGGCTTGCACGGGCAGAGTACTACATCGCCCCGATCGATGAATGTTACAAATTGGTGGGGCTGATCCGTACCAACTGGAGAGGCCTCTCCGGCGGAGCCGATGTCTGGTCAGAGATAGGCCGATTCTTCTCCGATCTGCGATCGAAGGCGGATGCGGTTAGCGGAGAAGCCAATGCCTGATCTAAGCTTTCAGATCGATGGAGCGAGCGTTGTTCCATTTGCAGCTGCGCCCACACTTGCATTCAGACTCCAGATCAGAAATGCAGCGGCCGATGAGACGATCCACACCATCGCTCTACGTTGTCAGATTCAGATTGAAGTGACTCGTCGACGCTATGCTGCAGAGGAGCAAGAGCGCATGCTTGACCTCTTCGGAACGCCCGACAGGTGGAGTCAAACGCTGCGCAGCCTGCTCTGGACCAACCTCAATATGGTCATTCCTGCTTTCGCAGGCTCAAGCACGGTTGCTGATCTTCACGTCCCCTGCACGTTCGACTTCAATGTCGCTGCCACCAAATATTTTGAAGGGCTAACGGATGGGGACATTCCTCTCAACGTCTTTTTTAGCGGCACAGTCTTCTATGCTCTGCCGGATAGGGGACTGCAGGTCGCGCCTATCTCCTGGGAGCAGGAGGCGAGATTCAAACTTCCAGTTAAGGTCTGGCGCGAGATGATGGATGTGTATTACCCCAACAATGTCTGGCTCAGTTTGCGTCGCGATGTGTTCGATCGCCTCTATCGCTACAAGATGCAGCACGGCATTCCCAGCTGGGAGCAGACGCTTGAACAAGTTCTCCCCATGGAAGTGGCGGTGAAATCGTGAATCTGGATCGGGTGGAAAAGATCGCTGAGGCTGTGCTTTACGAGGGATACATGCTGTATCCATATCGGCCGTCTTCTGTCAAAAATCAGCGACGCTGGAACTTCGGAGTGCTTTGCCCCCGGGCTTACTGCGAACTGCAGCAGGGATCAGAGGCATGGATGATGCAGACCGCGTGCCTAGTCAAGGCCACTCCATCCACAGCGCTCACCGTGAAGCTACGTTTCTTGCAGATAGTGAAGCGCTCAATCGGCAAGCTTCGCGCTCCAGGACAAGAGGAGCCTGAAGGTGTGGAACCGGAGTTCATTCCAGTCGATGGTCTCGAAATAGATGGCCGTGTCTTTCAGCCATGGCAGGAGGCTGTTGAACGGGAACACATCTCCGCAGCACTCGACCCTACGACGCTCTCGTCGCTTGCTTCTCTCTATCTGGCGTTTCCGGCGGGGAAAAATTTTGAGTATCTGCATGATGAGCAGGGAAGGGCTATCGGAGTGATTGTGCGCGAGTGGGAAAACCTGATTGCATCGATACAGTTCGGTTCAACACAGAGCCGGGACGGAGTGTTCAGGGTAACGGTCCTTGTCCGCAATCTCTCTTCCTTCGAACCTCTGGCAACTACGGACCGTGAAGACGCACTCGCGTTCTCGCTGGTGTCCGCCCATACTATTCTGGGGATAGAGCAAGGGGAGTTCATCTCCCTGCTCGATCCTCCGGCAGAGTTCAAAGATGTTGCCGCCCTGTGCAACAACATCGGGACATGGCCAGTGCTGGTTGGAGATGGTGCGCAGACTATACTATCGTCGCCTATCATCCTCTATGACTATCCGCAGATCGCTCCAGAGAGCGCAGGCAATCTCTTTGACGCAACCGAGATCGACGAGATTCTCTCCCTGCGAATCCTCACACTGACGGACGATGAGAAACGCGAGATGCGGCAATCCGACGACCGTGCACGAGAGATTCTGGAACGCACTGAGACTATGCCGGACGAGCAGTTCATGAAACTTCATGGCGTGTTGCGCGGGTTGACTCCACTCAAGCAGGAGGCGCGATGAATCAATGGGAATGGAGCCTTCTCGAAGATAAGGAGCAGGTCGACCATGTAATGATTGGAGGAGCCGAGGTGCGGACAGGCTGTCGCGTCCGCCTGCATCCCCATGAGGGTGGGGACATACTTGACCTTGCGCTACGCGGCCAGATCGCGACTGTCGAGAGCATCGAACAGGACTACGAAGGCCAGCAACACATCTGTGTGGTTCTCGAGGACGATCCTGGCCGTGACCTAGGGATGATGCGTCAGCCGGGTCACCGCTTCTTTTTCAAAGTGACAGAAGTTGAACCGCTCCCGGAAGAAGAACAGGGTGACAAAAAAGATGCTTTGCAACCCCGTATTTTGATCGCCGGCATCGGCAACATCTTTCTTGGAGATGACGGCTTTGGAGTGGAAGTTGTGCGTCGCCTCGCGGGCTGCAGGCTGCCCAAAGAAGTACGCGTTGTTGATTTCGGTATCCGCGGCTTTGACCTTGTTTACGCCTTACAGGACCGTTATGAGACCACCATTCTCATCGACGCCTATCCCCACGGACAAGCGCCGGGAACAGTCTCCGTAGTTGAACTGGACCCGAACGAAACTGTCGAACCGTCGGGCAACTTCCTTGAACCGCACAGCATGCATCCGATGAACGTCTTGCGCATGGCGAGCGCAATGCATGGGCCTCTAAAACGAGTTCTGTTGGTTGGCTGCGAACCGGCCACACTGGGTGGGGACGAAGGATATGTGGGTCTCAGTCAACCTGTTGAGGTTGCCGTGGAGCAAGCGGTGAAGACGGCCGAGACGTTGGTTAAGAGAATCCTGGAAAGCGAACCCGTGTGAGGGCTATTTGAAAAGAAAACTGCGGCAAAGGAGCGTCGATATGTCGATGCAACTGGAAGGGTCAACGACCGACGGAGTAGGCAACGATAAGGAAACTCTTTACATGCTGGGAGGTGTGGCCCTGGTGGTGTTTGGAGTTGGATTGATTCTTTCCAATCCGTCCATTCGCCGGTATATGTCCCAAATAGGAATCGGCAATCTCGCCCAGGTAGCGATGCCTGATGTTCAACGCTATCTAAAGATGCGGGCCATGTAGAGAGACACGGCGCGTAGCAGGATGGAGCCTGCAGCATTGTGACAAGTTCAATGGAAACAATAAAAAACACGCGGGTTCGTTACATCGTTGACGCCAGGACGAGCCGATTCACCGTGCAGGCCTTTGCCACTGGACTGTTGTCAGCAGTGGGACATAATCCGACTATCGGCGTCCGCAACTTCAGCGGCGACGTGAACTTCAGTTCGGAAGCGATCCAGGGAAGCGAATTCCGAATGAGCATCAAGGCGAATTCGCTGAGCGTTCAGGACGACATCTCCGATAAAGACCGCCGTGAGATCGAGAGGCTGATGAACGAGCGAGTGTTGGAGACAGCTAAGTATCCCGAAATCGTTTACGAAGCACCTCTGTTCTCAATCACCAGGATGGGAGAGTCTTTGTACACCGCCAATCTAGATGGCAGCCTGACGCTCCACGGCGTCACGCATAGGCTGCCGGTCACCGCTCGTGTCGCTATCTTCGGGACGGTGTTGAGAGCTTCGGGCGATTTCACTCTGAAGCAAACCGACTACGGGATCAGACCGATCTCCGTGGCAGGAGGAGCGATCAAACTCAAGGATGAATTGAAGTTTTGCTTCGAGATGGTGGCGCGGGAACAGGAGTGATAACTATGAGCTTCATGTTAGAGAATCGTGCGTCCGGGAAGGAGCTAGCCAATGTGCCTAGCCATACCAGGCAAGATTATCGAGTTGGTTTCCGGTCCTAATCTTGTAGGCGTCGTGGAAGTAACCGGAGTGCGGCGCAAGGTCCAGCTTGGTCTGCTCGAAGATGACATGCCGAAGATCGGCGACTGGGTTTTAATCCACGTCGGATTTGCTATGTCCAAGATTAGCGAGCAAGATGCTGCAGAGCAGATGCGCCTGCTCACAGCTCTGGGCGAAGTCGAACAAGTCTTGGAAGAAGTGCGGGGGTATGGTCTGGAAGACGGCACAGACCGTGCCGGTCCGACCCCACTGAACGGGAGGCGTTACGCCTAGGGGAGATTGAGCATGCAATATGTGGATGAATTTCGTGACCCTGAACTGATCACCAAAGCCTCCGAAGAGATTCGCCGTCTCGCCGATGCTAAGCGGCATTACCGCATCATGGAAGTGTGTGGCGGTCACACTCATGCCATCTACCGCTTCGGGCTCAAGGATATCCTGCCTTCCAATATCGAACTTATCCACGGCCCCGGCTGTCCGGTCTGCGTCTTGCCCATGGGAAGGATTGACGATGGATTGGGTATCGCCGAAGACCCAAATACCATCTTCGCGGCCTTCGGCGACATGATGCGGGTACCGGGAGCGCACGGCAGTCCGCTGGAGCACAAGGCTCGCGGGACCGATGTGCGGATTGTGTACTCTCCTGCGGACGCGTTGGAGCTGGCTAGAAAATATCCTGAGAAAGAAGTCATCTTCTTTGCGATCGGATTTGAGACGACGGCTCCCTCCACTGCGCTCACGCTGATGAGCGCCAAGGCTGAGGGCATCCATAACTTTTCTGTCTTCTGTAATCACGTCACTATTGTGCCTGCAATCCGCGCCATTCTCGATTCTCCGGATATGCGTCTCGATGGGTTCATCGGGCCGGGGCATGTCTCAACGGTGATCGGTTGCAGACCTTATGAATGGATAGCCAGAAATGAAGGTAAACCCGTAGTTACTTCGGGCTTTGAGCCGCTGGATCTGCTGCAATCCATCATCATGCTTTTGAGGCAGCTACAAGCGGGCGAGGCCAGAGTCGAAAATCAATACAAGCGCGTGGTGCCTTGGGAGGGCAATCGCGCAGCTCTCAAAGCAATGGCCGAAGTCTTCGAGCTGCGGCCCTACTTTGAGTGGCGGGGACTAGGATTTATCTCCCAGTCAGCATTGCGTATCCGCGACAAGTACGCAGCGTGGGACGCTGAGCAACGCTACTCCGTCCCGGAGACGCGAGTGACTGACCCGAAGTCGGCACAGTGCGGAGAAGTGCTGAAAGGTGTTTTGAAACCGGCGCAGTGTAAGTTGTTCGGGAAAGAATGCACTCCTGAACATCCGATCGGCGCGCTTATGGTTTCGTCAGAGGGCTCATGCGCAGCATATTACAACTACGAGTACCGCAAATCGTTGGTTACCAGGATCAGCTCCGTGGCCTGAAGGTCGAAGCTACGGCGGCAAGTTCGCCATCTGTGGTTCGATTTCGCGATGCACAGATTGAGATGGCGCACGGAGCCGGTGGGAAGGCCAGCCGCCGACTGGTCGAGGGCCTGTTTGCGCCGCTTCTGTATCCCGGCTCTCGAGAGCCGCTGAGCGATGCGGCACATCTCGAGGTGGGGGCGCACGAATCGCCTTCACAACCGACAGTTTTGTCGTCAAGCCTCTACGTTTTCCCGGTGGCTCAATCGGCGAACTTGCCGTCAATGGAACTATGAACGATCTCGCAGTCTCCGGGGCCAAAGGCACTGCCATGACCGCGACCTTCATTCTCGAAGAAGGCCTTCCTACGGCGGACCTAGAAGCCGAAGTCATCGCGATGTCTAGAGCTCTTAAGCGGGCGGGAGTCGTGATGGCGGGTGGAGATACGAAGGTTGTCGAACGCGGCAAAGCGGACGGGATGTACATCACCACTGCAGGGATTGGTACGCCGCTACCTGGCGTCAAAGTTGATGCGCGTTCCGTACGTCCAGGTGACAAGATCCTCTTGTCCGGTCCGATTGGCGATCACGGAATCACCATTCTTCTGGCACGCGGTGAGCTCGACTTCGAAGCAGATTTGTCCTCCGACACGCGGTCGGTTCTGCCGTTGGTCGAAGCGCTGGCGGCAGAATGCGGCCCCGGAATCCGCTGGATGCGCGATCCGACGCGGGGAGGCGTAGCTACTGCTCTCAATGAGCTGGCGCGCGATAGTGGCATGGGCATTGAGTTGCTAGAAGAGGAGATCCCCGTGCACGATGCGGTTCGAGGCGCCTGCGAACTGCTTGGTCTGGATCCTCTCCACATCGCGAACGAGGGTCAGTTTCTTGCTGTCGTCTCTCCGGAGTATGCTGATATCGCGTTAAACGCGTTGCAGCAGACCGCGGACGGTGAAGAAGCCCGGATTGTTGGACAGGTCCGAGTCGAACCAGCCAATGCCGTTCTGGTCGTCACTCGTTACGGAGGCAGTCGGATGGTAGATATGCTGGTCGGCGACCCTCTGCCGCGGATTTGTTAGGACCTCGTATGCAAACCGCCGTCAATCTCGCAGCACACATCGAAGAACGGTTGCTCATGCGCAACGAGATTCTGGAAAGCTTTTTTCTCAAGAGGCTCGGTCATTGGCAGTGGCCTGTCGTGAGATGTCGGAACGCTTTCTAAGAGGCGGTCGTTTGCTGGCATTTGGACGCGGACCGTACTCGACCGATGCCCAGCACGTCTCCGTCGAGTTCGTTCATCCTGTGATCGTTGGCAAACGCGCTCTCCCTGCGCTCGACCTCTCAGCGCTCATGCGCCCGTGGATCGATGCCATTCTTCGCTCGGAAGATATCGTGATGGGCTTCGGTCCACCGGAGGGAGATCCTGAGGTGTGGGAAGCTTTAGCCTCGGCGGAGGCGCGAGGTGCGATGACCTTCGCGTTGCCCGGCCCAAACGGATTCTACGCACTCAAGGCAGTGACTCAAGACCCCTTCATCCACCAGGAACTGGTCGAAGTTTTTATCACACCTTATGGGAGACGGTTCACGTCTTTTTGGAACATCGCGAGCTGGGTCAGGATGTGGGTCAAACAGAATTTCTCTATCCTTTCCTGGGCCAGAAAAAACAGGAGACTGCGGGCATCGTCGATGATGTCGCTGCTTCCATCCAAATGAAAGTTCACGACGACACCCTGTTGCGGACCCGCCTCGCCACAGAACAATCCGAACAGATCGGTGCTACGGCTCTTGCAATACGAGATTGCCTGTTGCGTGGCGGAAAGTTGATTCTCTTCGGTAACGGCGGCTCCGCGACGGACGCGAACGATTGGGCGATGGACTGTGTGCGTCCTCCAATCGGATATCAAACCATCCCGGCAATATCTCTTTCTATGGAGCCAGCCAACATAACAGCGCTGGCCAACGATGTGGGTGTAGAGGTTATCTTCTCGCGCCAACTCCTCGCACACGCGAAACCGCAGGACGTCGCGATCGGAATCTCCACCAGTGGCGGTTCCCGCAATATCGTGATGGCCCTTGAAGAAGCGCGCAAGCGTAACCTGCTGACGGTCGCTCTCCTGGGCAACGACGGCGGAGAGATTTATCGCCGGGGGCTGGTTGACCATCCAATCATTGTTCGCAGCGACTATATTCCGCGCATTCAAGAGGTGCAGGCGTCCGCGTATCACGTGCTGCGGGAGGCGTTGGAGGTGTTGAGCCATGGCCAATCTTGAGCTCTATGGGAGTGCTCGATGCCCATATACGCAAGAGTTACGTGAGTGGCTGGAGTGGACAAGGCGCGTCTTCACAGAGTACGACGTGGAAGCCGATCCCGACGCACGTGCTCGCATGCATGCGCTCGATAGCAGCGTACGCACGGTTCCGGTGCTGGTGGAAGACGGCAAGGTAATTCAAGTTGGGTGGCAAGGCAGGGGTTGCGTCGTGGGGTCAGAATGAACATGGCAAGCGCCTGCTCAATTCGGGTACGCGGCGTGGTGCAGGGTGTTGGCTTTCGCCCTTTTGTGTACCGTCTGGCGTATGCCAACACACTGGCGGGGTGGGTACTCAACGGCGACCAGGGAGTGGAGATTCATCTCGAAGGCGCTGAGCAGGACATGGAAGTGTTCGTTCAAGAGATGCGAAGCAAGCATCCGTCGGCTTCCACGATCTCCGAAATTGAAGTAGAACCCGCACACTGCGAGGGGTTGAACGAGTTCACTATTCGAGAGAGTCACCGCGCCGGACGCCCTATTGCCCATGTCTCACCCGATCTCCCTGTCTGCGAAGACTGTTTGAACGAATGCTTCGACCCGTCGGATCGGCGTTATCGATATCCCTACATCAACTGCACAAACTGCGGACCTCGCTACAGCGTGATCCTCGCCTTGCCTTACGACCGAGCCAGCACCACCATGATGGCGTGGCCGATGGATGCATACTGTGACTCCGAGTATCACGATCCTGCGAATCGCAGGTTTCATGCCCAACCCGTAGCTTGTCCCGAATGCGGGCCGAATTTAACTTTCCGCCAGAACGGACTCGACCTTGCCAGGGGTTGGGATGCGATTCGAAGAACAGCAGAACTTCTCAGTGAAGGAGGAATCGTCGCGATCAAGGGGCTTGGTGGATATCATCTAGCTTGCGACGCACGCAACCCCATAGCGACCGCTGCCCTGCGCGATAGGAAATATCGCAAGGAAAAGCCGTTTGCCCTCATGGTCAAAGATATCGAGGCAGCATGCCGTCTAGTTTTTCTTACCTCCGATGCCGAGTGGTTGCTTACTTCCTCAGCTCGTCCGATTGTGTTAGTACAGGCTCGGTTCGAACTCGAAGGCGTGTCGCCTGAAAATCACGACCTCGGTGTGATGTTGTCTTACACGCCCATTCAGCACCTTCTCTTCGCTGCGGGCGCACCGGAGGCGCTTGTAATGACCAGTGCCAACCGCTCGAACGAGCCCATTGCCTATGAGGATGCGGATGCGCTGAGGCGGCTCTCCGGAATTGCAGATGCGTTTCTAATCGGCGAACGCCCGATTGCACGGAGAGTGGAGGATTCAATAGCCCGCGTCGGAGCATTCGGCTCGGTTATTCTTCGTCGCTCTCGTGGATATGCGCCGAGCGCGGTGGCGAAGCTGCCGATCAAGCGTCCAGTGTTGGCCCTGGGATCGGACCTAAAGAACACGATCACGCTGGTAGTTGACGGCCACGCTTTTGTGAGCCAACACACTGGCGATCTCTCGCATTATCAGGGATTCCACGCTTTTACAAAGACCATTGAGGATCTCATCTCGATGTATGACATCGATACTGGCGATCTGCTTGTGGTGCACGATTGTCATCCTCAATATGCTTCAACAAGTCATGCCGCTACGCTTCCGGCTCGGGAGACGCGGGCGATACAACATCATCGGGCTCACCTGGCTTCCGTCCTTGCAGAACGCGGCGAGTGGGAGAAGAGGATTCTAGGCGTGAGCTTCGACGGGACCGGCTTCGGCGACGATGGCAGCATCTGGGGCGGCGAAATATTTATCGGAAGTCTCGAAAGAGGTTTCGAACGCGCTGCCCACTTGCGCACAGCGGCTCTCGCCGGAGGTGATGGCGCTGCACAGTATCCAGTGCAGGCCGCAGCCGGGTTCGTTGTTCAGATCGATGGTTTGCCGGACTTGAGCGAGCCGCCTTTCAACTTTACCTCGCGCTATCGGGACGCGATTCAACTGATCAACCGTGATGTGCGCACCTTTTCGACGACGTCCATCGGCAGGCTCTTCGATGCGGCTGCCGCACTGTTGGGTTTTGTGAGAGAGAGTACGTTTGAAGGCCAGGCTGCCATTTGGCTGGAGCAACTGGCACGCGACTCTTCGGCCGCAGAAGCCTATCCTTTCCCCAACACGAATGAGGAACTCGATTTCCGCCCTCTGCTCGAAGCAGTCATCCGCGACCGGCTGCGCGGACGCGGACTATCTGATATCGCGCGCTCTTTTCAACGTGGGATAGCTGTGGGAACCACCGAGCTCATTTTTGAACTTTGCCACAGCCACGCGATTGATACGGCTGTGCTCTCGGGAGGCGTCTTTCAGAATGAACTGCTGCTCGAGGACATGAAATCACTCCTCCTACCCCACGGGCTCGAGATCTGGACGAACCACGCAGTTCCTCCTAACGATGGCGGGATCAGCCTTGGGCAGGCCGCGCTTGCTGCCTTCGGGAACTTCAACGATGCGAAGCATTCCGTTGGTGAAGGAGACCTTCATGCATGAGCTTTCGATTGCGATGAGCATCGTGGATATGGCACAGGAGGAGGCGGAGGGCCGCAACGTGCACATAGAAGCGGTCCACCTGGAACTTGGAGCTCTCTCGGGCGTGGTGAAGGAGGCGCTTCTGTTCTCTTTCGAAATAGCTTGCGACGGTACCCCGCTACAAGGCTCACGTCTGGTAGTGAAAGATGTGCCCATAGAGATCTACTGTCCGGCATGCAACATGCCAAAGTTCCTGGCATCGATGCAGTGGTTTTGTTGCCCTGACTGCGGTACCCCGGCGTCTGAAGTGATCCATGGAAAAGAACTCGTCATCACCGCACTGGAGCTTAAGCTATGAGCCCTGAACCACGCCTGTTAGAAGTTCGCAAAAACGTTCTCAAACAAAATGACGTGATCGCGCGCGCTCTGCGAGACCGGTTTCGTGCCCAGGGAACATATGTCATCAGCCTCGTCTCGAGTCCCGGAGCGGGTAAGACTACATTTCTCGAAAAGACTCTTACCCTGCTCAGGCCCCATTATCGGGTAGCTGCGCTGGTGGGCGATTTGGCTACTGAGAACGACGCAATGCGGCTCGCTCGCAGCGAGGTTCCCGTCAGGCAGATCACTACCGGCACGCTCTGCCACCTTGAAGCGTCTATGGTTGAGCGTGCATTGGAGGGTTGGAATTTAGGGCTATTCGAACTCTTGTTCATCGAAAACGTGGGCAATCTGGTCTGCCCCGCGTCCTATGATCTGGGGGAAGATCTGAGGCTGGTGCTGCTTTCCGTAACGGAAGGTGAGGATAAGCCGCTCAAGTACCCGACTATCTTCAACAGCGCCGACGCAGCGGTCATCACCAAAATCGACCTGGCAGCGGCGGTCGAATTCGATGAACTGACCACCAACGCGAACATCCAGGCCGTGCGGCCAGGGATGCGCGTGTTCAAAGTGTCGGCAAAGACCAACGAGGGGATGGACGGCTTCTTGCAGTTTCTTGCGCAAACACTTACTCGAAGCTCACAGAAGATTCCTGTATAGACGCCGGCATGCTGAAATGCATCGAAACAGGATACAAGCGGGCAACAAACTGGACGAGGTGATTTACATGATGAAACTTATAGCTGCCGCCGCAGGAATCGGCGCAATCGTAGTAATGATATTGATAGCTCCCGACGTATCCCGTTATCTCAGAATCCGGTCCATGTGAAATCCCTGAACAATCGCTCACGTGGCCCTCTTCTTTATATAGCGATGTGCCCGTAGTTTGGTTGTCAGGCCGCCTGAGGGGGCGGTGTGGCTATCAAACATGAACAAATATGAGAGCTCGCGACTGATAAGATTGCTCCCTCGCGAATACCTCTACCTCAACTATTACCGAACTCTTACCTGCGTCCTCTAGCCATGCTTCGTGTCCGGCGTTAGCCTCGACCCTAGAGGAAGGCATGCCATGGCGACTCTTGTAACCCAACCGCAAAAAACTGGCAGTCCCGAAATAGTCGAAGTGGTACAGACTAAGTCGACAGAGTTTAACTGGATTTTCTTTGTCGTCATTGCGGCATTTCATGTGGGCGCTATAGCAGCGCTGTTTACCTTTTATTGGTCTTCTGTCGTCATTTTTCTGGTGATGTGGCTATTCGGTCAGAATGTAGGCATTGCCATCAGCTATCACCGCCAGCTCACTCATCGCAGCTTCACCACGCCCAAGTGGCTGGAGTATGCCATGGCGATCTGTGGGACGATGGCGCTGCAGGGTAGTCCTACGTACTGGGTTGCCGTACATCGTATGCACCACCAGTACACCGACAAACCTGGCGATCCGCACTCTCCCCGGGATGGAAAGTGGTGGTCGCATATGGGCTGGATCCTGCGCGGCTCTGTTCATAGCGAAACCACAACGCTCACTCACTATGCGCCGGATCTGCATCGCGATCGCTTCTACCGATGGCTGGCCGTTTGGCACTGGCTTCCCATTACCCTGACCGGAGTTGCTTTACTGGCTGGGGGCACCGCTCTCGGCGGATGGAAGCTTGGCCTCTCGTGGTTACTATGGGGCACATTTCTTCGTATCACCATTGGTTTCCACGTGACTTGGCTGGTCAACTCGGCGACCCACTTGTGGGGTTCGCGCCGCTTCAAAACGCGTGACGACTCAACTAACAACTGGTGGGTTGCACTTTTGACCGGCGGAGAAGGCTGGCACAACAATCACCATGCACATCCTGTGTCGGCGAGCCATGGAATGGCCTGGTGGGAAGTGGATTTCAACTACTGGGGGATCAGACTATTAGCGTTGCTCGGTCTGGCAAAGAACGTAAAAGTGGCACATCTCCCGGAGGCACCTAGTACGCGATTAAGCTCTCTATGATTCTCAAACGAAAAAATCGCCTAACGGACAGTCATCGAGGGCGCTCGTAGGCGCCCTTCCATTTGGCGACAGCCATCTAGGGATAATCACCGTTCAAATCAATCGACTGTCTCTCCCGTTGTCCCGCTGTCGACATGGATCGTGCCCGGCGAGGAAGTCAAGCCACCTTGTCTTTGGTTATCGGGTGTCCAGTTGAACGTGTAGATTTTGCCGGCAGCGTAGGGATTAGGTTCGGTCCCCTCCGGATAATTCGCTGTGTTCGGCCATGTTTCATTTAGTCTCAACGACTTGTTGTGGGGCAGGTGTGGGCAGAAATACTTCGAATAAGTGCTGGTGAACACCCCTGAGACTTCAGCGACAAACTGGAGAGTGTCCGTAGCTTCCATGTTGATTTCGATTGGATCGCCTGAATCGGTAAGAGGAACAACAACGATCGACAAGATAATTCTCCTTTTGTTGAGGTGGCGTTTATTGAGTTAGAGTGATGGTTTGCTGGCATGAAATCCGGGGTCTCGCAGAAGATCCCGCATGTCCGGATCGTTTTCGAGTTGGCTCAAAGGAAAACCTTTGTGCAAGGCCATCTCGAGATAACCCAGCGCCTGTTTACGATCACCGCACATCTCGTAGGACCCCGCGACGTTCACGAGGATGCCGGGATCATCAGGGGAGAGCGCTATCGCCGTCTGCGCGTGTTCCAGCGCACTCTCCCGCAGTCCGTCCTTTGCCTGCATCACAGCCAGCAGCGAGTGCGCCTGCGCATCTTGTGGTTTTAGCCGGATATTCTGCTCCAGCAGCGGCACGATTCGTTCCCGCACCGCCTTGGCCTTTGAGCTGTCTCCAAGACGCTCATACGCGATGAGCAGGTTATTCCAAACCATGTAGTCGTTCTGATTCAATCGCAGAGCCTTCTCGTTGACCTCCGCGGACTCCCGATACCTCTGCTGAGCAAGATAGAGGCTTGCAAGATTTGCATATGCAGGATAAGTTGGCCCCAGTTCAACTGATCTCTTTAGAGCCTGCTCTGCGGCCGGAAGCGCCGCGCTATCTCCTGAATCCACATAAGTCGCGCCCAGATTGAGATACACCTCCGCATTGTCCGGAGTCATATCAATCGCTCTCCTCAGTGCAGCGATCGCATCGGGATATTTGCCTTGGCGGTCGTAGAAGTTACCGATGAGGTTATAGCTCTCCCAATCGTCGGGCTTCAGCGCGACTGCCTTTTTGTAAGCAGCCTCTGCATCGGCTACACGACCGGAACGCTCATACGCGCGTGCCATCCCCCTCATCGCCATCGCGCTTCGCGGATCGAGTTCGAGAGCATGTTGAAACTCCTGCAGTGCAAGCTCCCGCTTCCCACCCACGTCATGAATTCGTCCAAGAGTGACATAGGCCGCAGGCAAATTACTGTCGAGCTTGATTGCCTTTTCAAGGTTTCCCTGGGCTTCGTCGAGCCAGTGCTGATTCCTATCAAGTTGATACTTAAGCCGATATGCCTCTCCGAGCTGGCCGTAGCCGAGCGCGAACTTCGGATCGGTCTTGATCGACGCATTCAACACTTCGATTGCCTGATCCAGATTTCCCGCTTTGTCGTAACGCTGCATATAGCCCAACGCGGTCAGATAGTTCTCATATGCTGCAGGCACAACGGATCCGCCGGTATTGTGCAACATCTCGGCGGACACAGGCAGGTCCATCAAATGCGCGAGCCGTGATACCGCTTCATCTTGCAGCGCAGAGAGGTCTCCAATCTGATCCACAACATCGACAGAACCAATCAGGCGAAGATTCTCCGTATTGATCAGGTTGAGATTAAGATTTACGGCGGTTCCATCGCGTCGAATGCTTCCGCTGATTACCAGATTTGCGCCAAGCATTTTGAGTGCGGCGGCGGGGTCGGTCACTTTTAAACGCCGGATCTCGCTCGCCGGAATCACCCATAGTGCCTTGTTTCCAACATCGAGATCGGAAAGCTTCCCCGCGAGCGTATCCACCAGGCCTTCGCTCAGTGCTTCGTTCTCCGGATTGTTCCCGATGTTGGTGAAAGGAAGAACTGCGATATGCTCTTCCCCCACCCTTATGCGGGAACCAAGAAGTCGTTCGCGGATCCTAGGAAAGAGAAACAGACAGGCCAATAGAACGAGCCCACCGAGGCCGAGGCCCAGTGGCAGCCATCTGTTCCGAGGCTTTTGTGCCCTGGACCAGGTAGAGATGGAAGCTTGCTCCACATACTTGCGGATGTCGTTGGAACGATTCGTGGTCTTCCTGCCAGTCGCTTCTCTTAGGTTGGTTGAATCGTTCGAAAGCTCCGTTTGTGCGGCTTGCAGATCCGCCAGCATCTCTGAGCAATGCTGATATCGCTTCTCGGCGTCCTTCGAGAGAGCGCGGTAGATGATTCGCTGCAGTGCGATGGGCAAACCGTCAAGCGACTGCGGCGGCTCGCTAAGAATCGCAACCAGAATCGCCGGAATCGTTCCGCGCTCGAAGGGATTACGCCCCGTCAGCATCTCCGCTAAAACTACTCCAAGAGACCATATATCTGTTCGCTGATCGGTTCGATGGCCCAACGCCTGTTCCGGCGATACGTACTTTATCGATCCCACGATACCGCTCGCGGTCGCGGTCTCCGCGCTGATCAGGCGAGCGAGTCCAAAATCGACGATCTTAACAGACCTTGTGTTCGTCAGCATCACGTTCGACGGCTTGATGTCGCGATGCACGATTTGGTGCGAGTGGGCTTCGCATAGGCCGAGCGCGATCTCAATAGCGACCTCGACGGCTTCCACCGTGCTCAGCGGACCTTTGGCAATTCTTTGAGCCAGAGAAAGACCGTCATAGAAGCCCATGACGATAAACGCGTGGCCGTCCGTCGTCTCTTCGATGCCGTGGATGACGCCGATGTTTGGGTGATCCAGGGACGAAGCCATTCGAGCTTCGAGGACAAAGTACTCTCTCTCGCGAACGTCAGCATTCAGGAGGGTGGGTAGAAATTTGAGCGCAACCGTTCTCGCGAGCTTGGCGTCCCAGGCACGATAAACGACGCCCATTCCGCCTGCACCGGCGATGCCCAAGATCTCGTAGTTATTCCCAACCAGTTCTCCCACCGGGAGAGCGTTAGTAACCTCTGCCATTTAGATTTCGCTCACGTCCAGAAATAGGAGGCAGTTATTCAGGCTCGAAACCCTCCTAGGGTATCATTCAGAATCACGTGAGCTGCAATTAGGCCCTAGGCTATTGGCCGGTCATCAAAAGTAGATCTTTGCGGCAAGCTCGATCCGACGCGAGCCAGGGTTTGGATTCGGATGGTCAGGTTCGGCCTTGCGTGATAGTCGTCCTGGAGGTATATCGCCTGGAAATTTCCGGCATTCCCCCACAAATTCCTGAAGGTACTACGGCTGGCACTGAGAGGATCTCCCAGCAGAGAGTCAGCAAGTTGTCGCCGGAGTATGATCCGTTAAAGTTGAAGGTTCCTACCGAGTTGTTGCCCGCGACAAACGTGTTGGTATTGAGGGATAGCTCATAGCCAAAACGAACGTCGTGTTTTCCACTCGCGTAGCTCACGCGGTCGATATACTGTCACGAACGGCTCTTGTTTTGCTTCGGATAACTCTTATTCGCCTGGCCGTTGAAGTTCGAGTAGTTGGCGATCCGAGTGGCTGATGGAAAGCATTCACCAGGGCGATCGCAGGTACGCAGGGTCCAACTCCTTGCGTTTAGCCGACTGCCGAATGTTGCCCAGTGTGTACTGCTACGCTTTGAGCGGAAGGGCAACCGTTGGTTTTGTGATTTTTATGAGTCATCTGGAGTTGCAAGGATTCGAGAAACACTCATCTACCGTTCCAGCGAGACGGTCGTTTCGCTAGCTATGCGCGGTGGAGCAATCATAAATTACGAAAACCGCGTCCGTCTCTACCGGGAAATGAAAATCGGCCACGGCAGCATCCTGCTGAATCTCACCTCCGAACAGTACAACAAGCTGATCGCCGCGTAGGAATCTGCCGACTCATAAATCGGCTGTGCGTAGGCTTACCACATCACCCTGAGAGTGAAGGATTCCAGTGGCCGTGCTCAATGGCCTCGGAATCCTTCACTTTAACATCCACCACCGACAAAGTGCCTTGAAGTGGGCCACTGGGCGCTATATGGCTCGTAGATCTGTTAGACAGCAACGGCACGCACTCGACCACGCCATCGTAGAACTGCTTCCCTCCATCCGCCCACAAGACGCAACAAGTTAGGGAGAAGACGGAAATCACGGAAGAGCAATACTTACGAATCAAGGACAGCCTGCCGGTACAGCGGGGAAATGTGCGTTTATCCAATCTGCAGTTTCTGCGCCGAACGTGTGCACGACTCTGCCATTCTGCAGGAGGGGAACTTGAACAGATTCAGTTCTTGCTCGGCCACCGGTCTGTAGAAACCACAGAACGATATCTCGGTTCCCGGCAGAGACTTGTACAGGCAGTCAACGATCACCTCGGGATCAAACCGCAGTGCAGTTCGTAAGTGACTTTCCGGCCCATCCGGAATTGGCCTCTCGGTTGACATCGATGAGCGGAAACGAGCAGAAGACCGTCTTCGCGACACTCGTATCAAACTCGCGAAAGCTTCGCGGCTGACGACCGTCGCTGAACTTGCAGGCTCGATCGCTCACGAACTGAACCAGCCGCTCATGTCGATACTTGCAAACGCGCAGGCGGCGAAGAGGTGGTTGAATGCCGCTCCGCCAAATATGACGGACGTGAATTCGTCGATTGAACGCACTATACGAGACGCCCGTGCGGCTGACGAGACAATGAACATATTCGAGCACTCTTCAAGCAGGAGTCCTTCGAGAAGAAGGATGTGAACATTCCGAACATACTTCGTGAAGTTGTACGAGTTGTACAGGAGGACCCCCAAAAGCGTGACGTACCCATCGAGTGCCGGTTCGAAGAGTCTCTCCCTGTGGTGAATGTCGACCGGATTCAAATCCAGCAGGTCTTCATTAATCTGATCGTGAATGCTATTGAGGCATTGGAGGAACAACAAGTGGATGTTAATCCAAGTGATCGATAACGGGCCTGGAGTCGATGACCCGGACCGAATCTTTGACGCCTTTATGACAACAAAAGAGAAAGGCATGGGTATTTGCTTGGCGGTGTCGCGCACCATCGTTGAATCCCATGGTGGTCGGCTTTGGGCTGAAAATAACATAGCTGGCGGTGCAACCTTCAACGTGGCTTTGCCGCTAACTCACACGAATCGCATCACGCTTCAAACCCAGGAATGTGCTGAGCCGATCTGCCAGACTTGCTGCCTACACCGTGCTGGTACCAACCTAGGTTAGTGGCAATAGACCAACGCACCTATCGACGAGTTCTGGCCTTGTCGTCGCCTATCCGGAAACAATCCACCGACCGACTATCAGAACGTCGAGTCGTAGTTCCTTGAAAACCGGGGCGGTCTCAACCGGTCGGTGCAACACCATTTGATATGAATTCATTTTCTAAAGGTGGTGTTTATGGCACAGGAAAACGGAACAGGCTTTCCATTGAGCAGAGGACGGAGATGTGGCGCCGTTGGAAGTCGGGGCGAGTCGTTGCATGAGATTTGGCGCGCCTTCGGTAAGGGCATGGTTCCATTCGGTTCCTGTTGACGCAGCGCGGAGGTATCGTTCCTGCTGCTCGTCGGCGTTCACCGCGAACGCTGACGCTGGCCGAGCGGGAAGACATCTCACGAGGGATTGCTTCCGGTTCGTCGATTCGGGAGATAGCCAGCGGGTTGCAACGGCCTGTGTCGACAGTGAGCCGGGAGGTGGTGCGTCACGGTGGCCGGCCACTCTATCGAGCCAGCGAAGCCGACCGTCAGGCATGGAACTCAGCTCTGCGACCCAAGGTGTGCCTTCTTGCCATCGAAGAGAAGTTGCGGACGATCGTGGCCAGTAAACTGATCCTGGACTGGTCGCCGGAACAGATTTCGAAATGGCTGAAGGTCCACTCTTCCAACAACGAGAGCATGCGTGTGTCCCACGAAACCATCTACCGCAGCTTATTCATCCAGGCCCGCGGAGTGCTGAAAAAAGAGCTGGTTGAGCACCTCAGGTCCAAGCGGCTTATACGTCGCTCACGGCACTCGCGCGCTGCGGGACAGTCTCGAGGTCAGATCGTCGATGCCATCTCTATTAGCGAAAGACCTGCCGAGGTTGAAGACCGCGCTATTCCCGGTCATTGGGAGGGCGATCTGCTCGCAGGCAGCAAAAACAGTCATATCGCAACCCTGGTGGAACGACATTCGTGTTTCACCATGCTGGTCAAAGTGCCCAGCAAAGACACAACGACGGTCGTCGCCGCGCTGAGCAAGCACGTGCTCAAACTGCCCTCCACCCTGCGGCGCTCCTTGACCTGGGACCGGGGGCACGAGATGGCCAAACACAAGAGCTTCACGGTAGACACGAATGTAAAGGTCTACTTCTGTGATCCGCAGAGCCCCTGGCAGCGCGGCACCAATGAAAATACCAACGGACTATTAAGACAGTACTTCCCCAAGAAGACCGACTTGTCCGTCCACTCTCAAGCCGATCTCAACAAGGTAGCCCTGCGCCTCAATCAACGCCCGCGAAAGACCTTGGGCTTTGAAACTCCGGCGAGTAAACTGCAAGCCAGTGTTGCATCGACCGGTTGAGCCCGCCCGACTTATAGGAAACCTCGACAACGAAATTGCCGCAAACGGGACTTTCCGGGAGTTGATGCGGTTTTACTCGGCGCGTCGCAGAGTACCGTCCGGCAATCAACCATCGATCACATTGTTATTCAGAGTGGGAAGTTTGCCTGGTAAGGATCCAAACGTTGTGCTCATTCCCTTCGGACGTCACTTCCTGCTCGTCTTCCACCAAAGTGTTGCCGCCGTTTGGCAGGCCCTAATGCACGGTGTTTGTCGCCTTCTCTCCCGTGTCTGCGACGTACTCTTCCCTCAAAACGATCACATCACCTTCCCGATCTACTCGGGTCTTGATCGTAAGGGGCGGCTCACGCTTGATGCGGTACTCTTCTGCCCCTACGATCATCGAAGTTGCCCAGGTTTCGGGCTTTTTATGTAGGTATCGGTGTGTTCTGGAGAACTTCCACACTTTGCCGTCGTACTGAATCGTTGCGACGCTTGCGATGGGACGATGCTTCGCTTCAATCTTGTTCTGCTTCACGTCCAAATGCCACACACCACTAAAAAGGGGAGACCGTTTTGAGCGTGGGCTATAGCAAAGGCGATTGCGAATGCTAGCGCCAGTGCCCCTATGGTGGTCTTGTCGGTGTCAAGAGTCCGATCGGCGATGTTTTGATTGATCCGAGCTCTCAGCATTTACACCCAGTCGTCGAAGGCATGGGACGCTCCAACACACCATGTGACTGCCGAACGCGTGGTCGGTGTCCTGTATGTGAAAAATGTTGAACGAGGAATCCCTCGCTGATGGCTGTCGGCTGATTGGAAAGGTGAAAGCTCTTCCATGACACGACCAGCCACGCACTCAGGCCGGATGACTGCTTAGCCCGAGAGAAATTAACTTCATAACCTCCTCACGTCTTTCTGTGCGCTTCATTGCGCTGAAGATGTCCAAAAGTTTTATGACGGGCTACATAAATATGTAGCACTCTAGCGCGCAACGTTTCGGATGAATGGGGATCAAACTAATGTAGCGAAAAGGAGCTGTGCCAGTGGGGACAGTGATCACCGAAATCGCAATACTTCTTCTTGCGTGCGCCTGTGTCTGGAGTGACAGACCTCTCTAATCGCACTCGTGAGTCAGTCAAGCTCTGCCAGTTCGTCCCAGACTTTGTCCTGCTCTGATTTGGTGGTTGGCGATTCAGGCGGAAGAATGTTCAGCTCGGAGCGGTTTACGGGATTGAGTGCCAGCTGGCTCGAAACGTTTGCAAGCGAGTTATTCTCTGAGGGTTTGAAACAGCCCGTCCTCATTCGCACAATTAGCCGGCAACAGAAACGATCCCTGTTCGAAGACATCCGCTCTGGCCTTCAACCCCGGACAAACGGTCCCTCTCGTACCCGATAAGCCAAAGTCCACGCATGGCTTGGCACTCGGTCTTTGATGGTCGTGCCCGAGCGCGACTGGCACGCCGGCTCGGACTTCTGGCGTACAGATCGACTCTTCTGCGCTCGCTGCGGCATCGGATGCAGCCGACCGCCGTTACAACTCCGCGCGTGCTCAGGATCGATGACTGGGTCAGTTGATGACAGCAAGAATTCCTGAAAGATGTGCTTTCGGGCTATCGCAGGTGCGAGCAGGCTTCGTGCTGTCTTCACAGACTCTCACTGGCCGTTGCAACAGTTGGACCTCAGGAGCACCAACCAATGTATAAGGGACGCTGCAAACCCGCGCCACGGGGATCTTTCCCGGCGACACTGTTGCCACGTGCCTCCATTAACTCCGTGGGGTCTGATCTGGGCGCCTGGACGGAGCAGCTATGTTGAACTCCTGCCGATACAGCGTCACGACATCCTTCAGCCTCTCGTAGAAGGCATCTGCGCCAAACAGCTCCCGGAGCGGGTCGTGTGTATGGGTTATGAGCTCCTCCATTTCGTGTGCAACGACCAGGCGAATGCCTTTCGCCTTCAACTTCGCGTGAACCGACCGGAGGGTTTCAACCGCGGAGTAGTCGACATCGTCCACTGCGCCCGCGTCGAGGCAGAGCCAACGCAGGGGTGGCTCCGTGCTGCTCGCCAGCAACGAGACCTCATCCGAGAATTGCTGGGAATTCGCATAGTACAAGCTGTGCGTGAATCGGTAGATGACCAGACCGGGCGCGGCCTGAGCAGCCGTGGCCACTGGCTTCGGCTGCCAGCTGTCCGATTCGTCCGGCACGAGCACCGCGTTCTTCGGTCGATACCCGTGCCTCGTGTGGTCGACGAGCGACAACGCGATGGCGAGCAGGATCCCCTGTTCGACTCCAACGAACACGACGGTCAACGCGGTGACCAGTGCCAACCAGAACTCCGACCGCCGTTGTTCGAAGACCCTACGCATCCCAGCGAGATCGATCAGGCCGACTCCGATCAGAAATACGATGGCCGACAAAGCCGCCTCTGGCAGGTACATCAGCGCTCGAGTTAGGAAGAGCAGGATCAGCGCTACCATCGCCACCATCACCAGGAGCGACAGTTGGTTGCGACCGCCGGCGCTGTCGACGATTTGCGTTTTCGTTGGACTACCGTTGACGACGAAGGTGCCGGACAGGCCGGCGCCAATATTGGCCAGGGCCAGACCGACCAGATCAGTGTTCTCGCTGAACCTCTCGTCGTAGCGCGTGGCAAAGGCGCGAGAGGTTGCCGCGCTCTGTGCCAGGATCACCACAAACATCGCGAAGGCCGTCGGAATCAATGCCGCCATGACTTGCCAACTCCAGACGACCTTTGGCAGACCCAGGGGTGGCAGACCACTCGGAACAGCGCCGACCACATGCACTTGCTTGCCGAGTCCGAACGCCCAACTTACGACCAGGGCGCCGATCGCCGCGATCAGGGCTCCCGGAAGTTTCTTCGAAACCATTTTGAGGCCGACGATCACCACCAGCACGCTGAGCGTGATCATCAGCTCATAGCGGTTGACCTGTCCGACTTGTAGAAGGTCGTTCCAGACCTTCCCCAGCGTGCCGTGGCCGCCACCCTTCAGGCCAAGCATGCCGGCGATCTGTCCCAGCGCGACCTGAATGCCGACCCCGGTCAAAAACCCGATCAACACGGTGCGAGAAAGGAAGTCGGCCAGGAATCCAAGGCGCATGAGACGCGCCAGAATCAAGAAGCCGGCGGCCATCAGCGCAAGCACGCCGGCCAACGCCACGTATTCAGCCGAGCCGGTTGATGCGATCCCCACCAGAGCGCCGGCCAGGATGGCCGCCGTCGCTGAATCGGCGCCTACTACCAGGTGCCGTGAGGAGCCGAACAAGGCGAACAGCGTCGTGGGGATAAGCATGGTGTAGAGACCGGTGATCACCGGTGTGCCAGCGATCTTGGTGTAGCCCATCACCTCTGGAACGGCGATTGCGGCAAGCGTGATACCGGCAAGGATTTCAGCCGGAATCTGAGCGGCCGTAATCGGCAGTACCCCTGCAGGATGGGAAAGCGCGCGCGGGCGGAGTGATCGTGTGGTGAGGTCATGGCTGTCCCCCTATCGAAGCGGCTCTTAGTTTTGGAGCGCTTTGTGTGGCTCGTTATTGTTGGTAGACCAACCGAGGTCCACTAACCTGCTTCGCCTTGAGGTCGATATCCACCTCAACGTGGTCAGCGATCTTGATGAAGGGGATGCCGCTATTCATCCCGTAGTCCTTGCGGTCGAAGGCCATTGTGCCGGTGATCACGCCCGAACCTGTCCCCTTGCCAGAAACCGTCAGCGTCAGGGTTTCCTGCTTAGAGACGCCGCGTTCCGGACTCTTTCGACTCCGCCAGCCGACCATAGACGGCGGCATCCCTGGAGACTATCTAGTTGCCGTCCACGCGTTGCGGTTCGAGGGAGGCCTGGAATCGATCGCCCACCTGATTCTGCGTGGAATCGATTGCATCGATGGTGCGCACGGAGATACGCGTTCCTGCCGGGATGGTGACATATGCCGGTGTCTTCATGCCGGCATGCTCTGCCGGCTGCGGTTCGCTGGGAAGCGAAATCGTCGACGGCTTCGGCTGGTCACTTGCTGCCCTTTCGGAATCAAACTTGAGCGAAACGATGTCAGCGAGGTTGTACTTCTGCACTGAGGAGCCGACCTGGAAGCTGATCTCACTCTCCGTGCCACCCATGAACTTGCCCCTCATCAGGCTGCCATTCTTCAGTTCCAAAGAATCGGCCCACGCAAGGGACGCCCCCAGCCACAGGGCAATGACCAATCCGCAATTCAGCTTTAACTTCACGTTGGCTTCCCCTCTGCAGCGTTCCTGTTTCCTTCTCCTGGTTGGAGTCGATGGGATGGCTGGGGATCTCACGACCGTACGCACCTAGTTTACTTGGACATCTTTCCGGTTTCCTGTTCGGAGACCAGGTCGGTCTGCTCTGGCAGGGTTGACCGTTTCAAAGTCGCTGCCACATTGTGTGCCAGGTTCTGGGTAGCACGCAAGTTCCCCCGATGAACCGGACCTTGCCATCGACAACATTCTCCAGCACTACGTGGCCCTCTCGTGTGACCAACTGAATGCGAACGTTCAATTTGGTCGCTCCATTCACGGTAGTGACGGCCCGTCGAGTCTCGCTACCGGGCGTATATTTTTGCACTGTTGTCTTCAGAACGAGGAGACTGGGAACATCGTTCGCGTTGCGATCCCCGCTACGGAACAACTGTTTGAACTGCTCAGTTTTGGCTAGTTCTTCCAGGAGATTCTCGTAGATGGCACATCCGAAGGAAGACTCGAGGCCGACATCGCCGGGGTCCACCCTGTCGACCTGCACGCTCCATGGCTGGGCACCTCCGCTTTTTCCAACTGCGGAAGATTCCGCAAGCGCAGTTGAGACGAATAGCTGAAGCTGCAACGCGCCGAGCAGCAGGACGAGAGCCGCAAGTGCTCCGCGCTGCCTGTTTGGCCGGTAGAAGGCGGGCAGGCTAAACGTGGTCTTCGTTGCGGCAAGGGAAGTGTCTCTATTTGTTTTCATGCTTGACCTCGGGAGTGCTTTGCGTGGTGGCTCGGCCGTCCGGGGACGAGATGTGCGCGCCGTTGGCTACGAGGTCCTTCTTGAAGGTTTGTCCTTGCCCTTTGTCGAGTTGGAATATGGCACCGTGAAAACCACCGTTGTTATCAAGGTATTCAACTGTGAGGAAGTCATATTTCTTATGTGCGAAAAGGCTCACCACACGCCCTCCACCAAACGGAGCTGCGGTTTTGCCCAGCGTCATCGCCGTGCCGCCTACCTGCTTGTCTTCATCCTCGACAAAGATGTCCTGAATGGAGCTTATGTTCACCTGGGCAGTCGGACTTCCATCCCTCTGAAATTGCACCGCGTCACCCTGAATTTTTAAGTCTCCGGTGGCGTTATGCCGCGCACCTTCAAACCCCAGGACATGCGTGACATGGATGGCCGACCCTGGGACCGGACTTTGTGCTTCGCTCTGAGTCTGGCCTGTCAATCCCGCGCATAACGAGAGGAGAAGAGTCAGGCAGGCTAGTCCACGCCCAACCTGAAGCGAAGTAACCGGTGTCTGCCTGGACGGTATTGGATTACGATTCATGATTTCTCTCTTGTAGCCGCAATGATGGGATAACTTCTTCGATTCACAAAAACTCTCGCTCCGAGACGATCGGAGTGTAGGGAGCGTTGACCATCGTCGTCTCCGTGGTCCCAACCCCCATCGCGGGCGGATCCGGTGCGTGTGAGGCTTCTTGACCCAAGACCGGATGCTGAATGCGTATACACAGATGCAAATCAGGTTTGCTGGAATAAAGCCAAACTGAGACGTTCGAAAGCCGATCACGCAAACGATCATGCTGTTGACAATTGATATCAGAAGTCCCGTCCACGATTTCCGACCGAGGAGGACAGTCGCCAATATGGTGAGAAAGCAAGAGAGATAATCTAAATGAAACATGGCGACTTCGACCTCAGGTGGCATTCATATGAACCGCGTAGATTGCTTCCTCAAGTGCCATTGCGAACCTCTCGTCAGCTATTCTTGCGCTGTTCAATGATCAACCGGTCACCGCGCTTTGCACTGAGGTACGTCCAGAGCTACTGGAAGTGGACGCTGAACCGCAAGCTGCTGGCTCCCTTTACACCTATCGTCCATGTCTGCAGTGCCGAACGTCCTAACTCCACGTAATAGCGTGAGAGTAGCAGTCGCGCACCGGCGAAACAATTACATGTTCCTGTAATAAAGGTTGAATAGGACACATCGACTCGGCATTCTGTTCGCTTCAGCGCTAACCTGCGACTGTGATTCGCCATTTGACGAGACGAGTGAGTTCCGTTGCGGACGCCCTAGCTCATTCAATGACGAAGATCCTTGGCTATGCTGCCACCCAGTGCAAAGTTGTGATGCCATCCAGTGCAACGGAATGCGGCCAATATTCTCGGAATATATCTAGAGCTAGTTGCATAAATGCCTCAAGGTGATGAGGAGGCATGCGAAGTGGAAGAAGCCTTGAAAGACGGCAAGCAAGCGGTCGTAGCGGACCTGGATGCGGCGGAAGTTCTGCAGCCAGGCGTTGGTGCGTTCAATTTTCCAGCGTTTGCGGTATCGGCGCAGCTTACGTTTGTCTTCGAAGCGGCGATGACGGTTGTTGCTGCGGTAGGGAGCAATCAGCTCTGTGCCGCGCTTTTTCAGCCGTTCGCGCACCGGATCGGCGACGTTGTACCCTGCGCCATGCGCGCCAACATAGATCCTCGCGAGAACCTGCAATCGATCCGGTTCAAATACACGCAAATATTCGGCACCGCTCAAGACCCGCAGTAAGTCAAAACTGCTCAGGGTCATAACCACGCAGATGACAGCCTCCATCATCCTCCAGAGGACCGCGAGCAAGGCAAGATTCGGATTCACAGCCTTAGAACTACGCAGAGTGCTGTGATCAGTATTACCGTGGAGGTCATTTCAAGTAGATCGAAGGCGATACCTATGCGAAAGAGCCGTTCGTGCGCCACGATATTCCGAGCTGTTTCCGCGGCATTGTTGGCGACAATCAGACGGCCGCGGACATGCATCTCATCAAATACTGCTGTAAACCCGAACAGGTACATTGCGCTCACGACTTTTGCAGCTCTGCGTTGCGATTCGTCAATTGGTGGAGGATATTTTTGTGTCGGCGGATGGTGGAAGTTCGCGGCGGGTGCCGGCTATGACGGAGTTTGCGCGGGTGGATGGGGTAGGGTTTGGTGTCCGGGGAGAAGGTGGCGCTGTCTTTTGAGGGGAGTTCGGCGCTTTAGCTGTGATGTTTCAAGAGGGTTGGGCGTCAAAGAGTCGTGCTCGCGTATTCTATTGGGATATGCGGGTACAGGTTCTTTATTTTGGGGTGTTGAAGGAGATCTTCGGGCGCGAGAGCGAGGCTTTGGAGCTTGAGGATGGGGTTTCGGTGGCGGATTTGTTGAGGATTTATCGGGGCAGGGAGTTGGGAGCGGCTGGGTTCTGCGAGTCGATTGCTGTGGCGGTGAACCAGGAGTATGCGCGCGGAGAGGATGCGCTGCGGGATGGTGATGAGGTGGCTTTGCTGCCTCCGGTGAGTGGTGGAGCTGAGGACGTTCGATGAGGATCGAGATTACAGATGGGGTGATTCCGGCTGCGGAGATTGTGGCGGGGATCAAGGCAGGGTCGGATGGTGCGGTGTGTGTCTTCGACGGGATTGCGCGGGACAATACGCGGGGGCGGCGGACTCTGTTTCTGGACTATGAGGCTTATCGAGAGATGGCTCTGGGGCAGATGAGGGGGCTGGCTGCTGAGGCGGTGACGAAGTTTGGGGTAAGGGATGTGGCACTGGTGCATCGGCTGGGGCGGCTCGAGGTGGGCGAGACGAGTGTGCTGATTGTGGTGGCTTCGGCGCATCGCGGGGCTGCGTTTGATGCCTGCAGGTGGCTGATCGATACGCTGAAGCAGACTGTGCCGATCTGGAAGAAAGAACACTTTGTCGATGGTGCTGTTTGGGCTGATGGCGAGCCGTTTCCTGAGGAGATTGCGTCTAGCGTGACGGAGAAGCAGGGATGAGGTTTGCTGGGCTCGTGCTGGGTGGAGTGTTGGCGTTGCAGGCTCCGATTGAGCGGAGGCCGCCGCAGCAGTCGCAGGAGGTGCCGACGATTCGAGTGGAGACCGGCTAGTGAATGTGGCGCTGAATGTGGTGGACGCGAAGGGCGCTCCGGTGGTTGGGCTGAACAAAGGACGACTTTAAGGTGTTTGAGGATGGGAAGCCGCAGAAGATAGCGATCTTTGAGAAGGAGTCTTCGACGCCGCTGTCGATTGTGCTGGCGATTGATGCGAGCGAGAGCCTGCTGCGGGAGGAGCGGCTGGAGAAGAATGCGGCGAAGCGATCTGTCGACGCGTGAGAGCGATGGACCCCATCGACATGAGGGCCGCACAAGCGTCCGCTGTAGTCATTGAAAATAAATGGCACGAGCGGTAACCCATAGAAAAACTTTCGGAAATGGCCTAAGTGCTGACTCTTCGGCTGCTGCGGGCGATGGATACGCAAAGTCCTCAGCCAGATTGGCCTGGCAGGTTCCGGACTTGGCGATCCAGGAATTACCGCAGCCAGCGGGCCGTCGCTCCGGGGGCAGGCTCGACCGACCCGGCTGGTCGACAACCCGCTGTAGCTTTTCAGCAGGGTGTTTCCGGCTGTTTGGACATAAACGTGCTGGTATACCCGCAGGTGCACGAGCTCAGCGTAGTCGAGGGAATTCGGGAGATTGCGATGCGTCACGCTCGCTTAGCTGGAGTGTCGCGCATTCTATCGGTTCGAGTAATAATCGGTGAATTCTCGAGTTACGTGGAAGATGCTCTGGCGATGTTCTGGGATGAGGTTTGCAGGGGAACGGAAGCCGCTGGCGCACGGATCGAGTTTCATCGCATCCCTGGAGAGTCACTGTGCCTACAGTGCTCGAGCAGATTTGCCCGTAGCGGCAAGGACTTTCGATGCCCCGCTTGCGGAAGCGAGTGGTTGAAACCCATCATCGGCCAGGAATGTTACGTCGAGTCGATCGAGGTGGAATGAGCGGAAGGATGACATGACAGTGAGAACCATACAAGTTACACAGAACGTGTTGAGCGCGAACCAGGAGACCGCCGAGCGGAACCGGGCGGCGCTGGATGCAGCGGGGATTGTGGCGTTGAATCTGATGGCCTCCCCGGCGCGGGCAAGACTTCGCTGATCGAGAGGACCATTCACGCATTCGAAGGCCAGCTGCGGATCGGCATGATCAATAGCGATACGAGTCCGGCGGACATGGACGCGGAGCGCGCCGAGAAGGCGGGGGCTGTGACGGTACATCTGAACACCGCGGGCAGATGTCATCTCGATGCGGGGATGGTACGGAGCGCAATCGATTGTTTGCCGATAGACGATATCGACCTTCTCTTAATCGAGAACATCGGCAACCTGGTTTGTCCTGCATCGTGGCAACTGGGCTCGCACTTCAGCGTGCTCATTGCATCCACGCCAGAGGGCGACGACAAACCTTACAAATACCCGAGGATGTACAGCGGTGTGGATGCCCTTGTCGTCAACAAGATCGACCTCCTGCCGTATGTTTCCTTCGATCTAGACTACTTCATGAAAGGAGTCGAAGGTTTGAACCCCGGACTAGTGAGTTTTCCGCTCTCGTGCCGTTCCGGCCAGGGGCTCGGTCGCTGGTTCGACTGGATTGAGTCCGTAGCAGTTCGCAATCGCACGGCGCGTCCAACAGCTTTGAGATGAATGTCTTATGTGTCTCGCAATTCCCGGCAGATCGTGTAGCTCTAGGAGAAGGGCTGCATGCGGATGGGTCGGATCGATTAGGCCGGCATCACACGGAAGCCAGCCTGCAGCACATTGTCGATCGATCAAGGTGTCCGGCTTAACAATCGCAAGTTGCACTCTTCCACTTCGAACAGCCTCGACCACGATCGAGGTTCAACCGCCAATCGCGCTCATCGGACGCGGCGGAGCCACGAACTGCGTGCTGTTGATCGAGTGGCCTCGCCACTTAGCGCGCACGCAACCGAAGATCGCTTCGGCTATGGCGTCGTCGTCCGGGGACTGCAGCAAGGGCCGCAGGTCCGTCTCTTCAACGGCAAAGAGGCAGTACCGCAGCTTGCCGTCGGAGGTCAGGCGAAGCCGGTTGCAATTGCCGCAGAACGGCTTGGTCACCGATGAAATGAATCCGACTGTGCCGGCGCCGTCCGCGAACCGGAATTCAGTCGCCGGGGCGCGCTCGTCAGTTGCAGGCACGGGAACCAGTGGCCCGATCGCCCGTTCCAGAATTGCGACCATTACATCGGCCGAGAGCACCTTCTCCGAATTCCAGAGTCCCTGGGAATCGAGAGGCATGAACTCGATGAAGCGGACCTGCATTCCGGACTGGCGCCCAAACCGCGCGAGGGCCACGATGTCGTCCTCCGATTGCCCCTTCACGGCCATGGCGTTGATCTTGATCGATTCGTAACCCAATTCGCTGGCCGTCTGCAACCCTTGCATGACCTTCTCGAATGCGTCGCGGCGGGGGATGCGCCGGTAGGCGTCGCGGTCCATTGTGTCCAGGTGTACGTTGATGCGGCGCAATCCGGCGTCGTAGAGTTCCTGCGCACGATCGGCCAGTAGGACCCCGTTAGTGGTCAGCCCGAGACTCTCCACTCCGTCGATGTCCACCAGACGTTTTATGAGGACGCCCAAGTCCTTCCAAACGAGCGGCTCGCCACCGGTCAAGCGGAACTTGCGCAATCCGAGCCGCACGGCGACACGCACAATCCGCTCGATCTCGTCCACCGAGAGTAGTCCCGCACGCGGAGCGAAGATCGTTCCCGTCTCCGGCATGCAGTAGTAGCAGCGTATGTTGCACCGATCGGTGACGCTGATCCGCAGCTTGGTGTGTACACGACCGAATGCGTCGATGAGTGGCGTTCCGTAGACCATCTTAGACCCCACCCAGCGCGCCACGAGACTGCGAGCCAATTGGTGGAAGACGGCAAGGTAATCCAGGTGGGCTGGCAGGGTCGCGGCTGCATCGTAGGGTCAGAATAGACATGGCGAATGCCTGCTCAGTTCGTGTGCGTGGCGTAGTGCAGGGGTTGGTTTTCGCCCTTTTGTTTACCGTTTGGCGCATGCGAATAGCCTCGCTGGCTGGGTCCTCAATGGCGGCCAGGGAGTGGAGATCCATCTGGAAGGCGCCAAACGAGACATGGAGGCGTTCGTTCAAGAGATGCGAAGTAACCCTCCGTCGGCCTCCATGATCTCCGAGGTTGAGGTCGAACCCGCACCCTGTGAAGACCTGAAGGAATTCAGCATCCGCGAGAGCCATCACGCGGAGCGCCCTACGGTCCATGTCTCGCCAGATTTGCCTGTCTGCGAAGACTGCCTGAAAGAATGCTTCGACCCTTCCAACCAACGGTATAGATATCCCTACATCAACTGCACGAACTGCGGACCTCGCTACAGCGTCATCCTTTCCTTGCCCTACGATCGCGACAACACCACCATGAGTGATTGGCCGATGGACGCGTATTGCGATGCGGAATACCGCGACCCTGCAAACCGCAGATTTCATGCACAACCAGTAGCCTGTCCTGCATGCGGCCCGAATTTTGCTTTGCGCCAGAAGGGCGCCTTGGTCGCGTATGGCTGGAATGCTATCAAGAGGACAGCAGAACTTCTTTGTGAAGGTGGGGTCGTCGCGATAAAAGGGCTGGGTGGATATCATCTGGCCTGCGATGCACGAAATTCTGCAGCAAACGCTGTTCTGCGCGAGAGAAAGTTCCGCAAAGAAAAACCTTTTGCCATCATGGCCAAGGATATCGAGGTTGCAAGCCGGTTGGTTTTCCTCACTGCCGACACTGAGGTATTGCTCACGTCTCTGGCTCGTCCAATTGTGATTGTACCGGCTCGATTCGAGCTCGAAGGTGTTGCGCCGGACAATCGCGATCTCGGTGTAATGTTGCCTTACACACCACTGCAGCACCTACTCTTCGCCGCGGGCGCTCCGGAAGCGTTGGTTATGACCAGCGCCAACCGGTCGAGCGAACCAATTGCATATAAAGACGCGGACGCATTGCAGCGGCTCTCCGGAACCGCAGACGCGTTTCTAATCGGCGAACGGCCAATTGCGCGCCGGGTGGACGATTCAATTGTTCGAGCTGGTGCATTCGGCCCGGTAATTCTCAGACGTTCTCGCGGATATGCGCCCGGCGCGGTGGCGACGCTGCCGATTAAACGCCCTGTGCTGGCGCTAGGAGCGGACCTCAAGAACACGATCACGCTGGTAGTCGACGGCCACGCATTTGTAAGCCAGCATATTGGCGACCTCTCGCACTACCAGGCATTCCATAGCTTTACAGAAACTATCAAAGACCTAATCACGATGTATGACATCGACACTCGCGACCTGCTTTTAGTGCACGATAGTCATCCTCAATATGTTTCAACCATCCATGGCGCCACGATGCCCGCCAACGAGACACGAGCAATACAGCACCATCGAGCGCATTTGGCTTCTGTTCTTGCGGAGCGCGGCGAATGGGCGAAAAGGATTGTTGGTGTCAGCTTTGACGGAACCGGCTTCGGGGACGACGGTAGCATCTGGGGGGCGAGATCTTTGTGGGGAGCCTCGAAAGCGGCTTCGAACGTGCTGCACACTTGCGCGCCGCCGCTCTTCCTGGCGGCGATGGTGCGGCACAATATCCGGTGCAAGCCGCAGCCGGCTTTCTCGCACAGATCGACGGCTTGCCCGATCTAACCCAGCCGCCGTTCAACTTTGGCTCGCGCTATCGAGACGCGACGCAGTTGATCCGTCGTGATGTGCGCACCTTTTCAACGACGTCGATTGGGAGGCTCTTCGATGTCGCTGCCGCGCTGCTCGGTTTTGTGAGGGAGAGTACATTTGAAGGTCAGGCCGCAATTTGGCTCGAACACATAGCCCGGAACTCCTCAAATTTAACCCCTATCCTTTCCCGATAACTGGCGGGGATCTCGATTTCCGTCCGCTGCTAAATGCAGTCATCCGGGACCGGCTGCTCGGACGGGCAATATCTGAAATTGCGCGTTCCTTCCAACGTGGCGTAGCCGCGGGATCGGTCCAGGCAATTGTGCGGCTATGCCAGAGTCATGTGATAGATACAGTCGTACTTTCCGGAGGTGTCTTCCACAACGAGCTGCTACTTGAAGACCTGCGATCACTCCTCGAGCCCCACCGGCTTGAGATTTGGACTAACCACGCAGTACCTCCGAACGACGGAGGAATCAGCCTTGGCCAGGCGGCGCTAGCCACATTCGGCCACTTCAATGAAACAAAATCTTTCACTCTTGAAGGGGCGCTGCATGCATGAACTTTCGATCGCGATGAGCATCGTGGATATGGCACAGGAAGAAGCAGCGCGGCGCAAAGTCTATATCGAGGCCGTTCACCTCGAGCTTGGTGCTCTCTCGGGAGTGGTCAAGGAGGCCCTTCTTTTTTCTTACGAAGTAGCTTGTGGCGGCACGCCACTCGAGGGCTCGCGCCTGGTCGTCAAAGAGGTACCAATCGAGGTTTACTGCCCGGCATGCCAAATGCCCAAGACCCTGAAATCGATGCAACTGTTTTGTTGTCCCGACTGCGGCACGCAAACGCCTGAAGTCATTCACGGAAAAGAGCTGACTATCACTGCCCTGGAGCTGAAACAATGAATCCGGAACCGCGCATGTTAGAAGTTCGCAAGAACGTTCTCAAGCAAAATGATGTGATCGCACGTGCACTACGCGATCGCTTTCGCGCCCAGGGAACACTTGCGGTGAGCCTCGTCTCGAGCCCTGGCGCCGGCAAAACCACGTTTCTCGAGAAGACCCTTACCCTTCTCAAGCCGCGCTTTCGGGTCGCTGCGCTGGTTGGCGATCTGGCCACGGAGAACGATGCACTGCGGCTGGCGCGCAGCGAGGTGCCCGTAAGGCAGATCACTACCGGAACGCTCTGCCATCTTGAAGCAGCCATGATTGAGCACGCATTGGAAGACTGGAATCTGGGCCAACTCGACGTACTTTTCATTGAGAATGTGGGCAATCTGGTTTGCCCTGCCTCCTATGATTTGGGTGAGGATCTCCGCATGGTGTTGCTGTCAGTAACGGAAGGCGAAGATAAGCCGTTGAAGTATCCCACCATCTTCAACAGTGCCGACGTAGCGGTGATCACCAAGATCGACCTGGCAGCGGCAGTCGAGTTTGACGAGCGCGCAGCCAACGCAAACATTCAAGCAGTACGGCCTGGAATGCAAGTGTTCAAGGTCTCTGCAAAGACTAACGAGGGGATGGACGACTGTTTGCAATTCCTTTCGGATGCGTTGACAGAGCGATCGCAAAAAATGACCGTGTAGACGATGGCATAATGAAATGCATCCAAGAAGGAAGTTAGCAAGCAAATCGGTTGAAGCAGGAAAATCGGTTCGAGTCTCAAGACAGGCAGATCGCATGACGAACTTGCTGGCAGTAATTAGCGTCGGATTCCTTCTTGGAGTCCGCCATGCCACCGATCCCGATCATGTCATTGCCGTTTCAACGATCGTGAGCCGTCAGCGAAGTGTCCGGCAGGCAGGTCTAATTGGCGCATTCTGGGGAGTAGGCCACACCATCACGATCTTTCTGGTGGGAGTGGCCATTATTTTATTCAACCTGGCAATTCCGCCTCGCGTCGGCCTCGCTATGGAACTGGCCGTAGGCTTGATGCTGATTCTCCTTGGAGTCCTTAATCTCACCGGCGTCACGCAGTGGATAACCCATAGGTTTACACCGGTTCATAGCCACATCGGAGTGGGAATTGTGCACTCCCATGCCCACGAACATGAGGGTGTTCTCCACGACGAGCACATTCACAGCCACGCGCCGGAGATTCACGTGCATCTCGACCAAAAGCCCAGAGGTCCATTTCAGATTGCGTTGCGGCGGTTAGGGCTGTCTCAGTTTCTACGGCCCCTGGCAGTTGGACACATTCACGGACTCGCCGGATCGGCCGCCGTTGCTCTACTTGTCTTGACCGCAATTCGCGATCCTAGGTGGGCGATCGCCTATCTTCTGGTTTTTGGTCTGGGAACGATCGCTGGAATGATGCTGATCACAATGATTATTGGTGCGCCGTTTGCTTACACAGGCAAGCGGTTTGCACCCTTAAATCGCAGCCTCGGACTAGCATCGGGATTGGTCAGCATAGCCTTTGGCCTGTTTATCACCTTTCAGATCGGCTTTATGGACGGACTCTTCACCCCCACCCCCATTGGGCACCGCATTAATCAAAAGTTTTGTGGTAGTTCCGTGACGATCTCATCGGCCTGTTATCGCCGACTGAGCCAATTGTGCACACGGTGCACCGAAATCAGCAGATCGCCGGTGGCATGGAGAGCGTGCCGATAACGCAGCCCGATTCGTCGGATACGGGGTGCCGGTCGTTGAGAGGGCGCTTGAATGTACACCCAACCGGGCGACGCTAGTAGGCTATGGGACGCTGCAGCCTGACACTGCGCCCCTGGACACTTAGGGGAAAGACTACGAAAAGGTAAAGCAGAAATAGGATTGCAGTCGACCTTTGCCGCATTCGCGAGCTGGTGAAAGGCACCGTGCGGAACTGCCAAAAGAAAAGAACGGTGAGGAATACACACCACACTTCCAATACGATTGCATCACGAGGAACCGAGCCGCTTTGCTGAAGGCTGCGGGGTGTTAGGTCTAAGACAAAACATCGTACAGTTGAAAGGACCTTCGCTTCCATTGATCGCGAAGGGTGCTGGAGCACCAACGGGATCCGTTTGGATTGCGTCAACACAAAGCGGCCTGCTTATTTCTGGAGCGGTGCAGGAGCAGGAACCGCACTTTGCGGTGGGTAGAGCTGACCTACTGGCCTCGGACCATGTAGAAGTTTGGCTTGCAGCGGCGGAGGATCCACAGTTGCCGCTAATAGGCTGGGGAAACCAGTTCGGGGAGACGGACCTGGCATCTCCCGCTGAGTGCGACCAAACGTCCGATGGACTGGGGTTCGAGAAAAAGGGAGATGCGGCGACCCGGTGCAGAGCGTGGTACGACGCTCAGGTGAGCTATCGGGCTTCGTTACTGCGCATGTTCTCCCGCAGTGGGTGTTTTCGGGCGATCAGTTGTTGCACTCTTCTACCGTTGCGGAGATGTACGCGGCGCCAGCATATGCCCAGATTGATGGAGTTCCCGATGAGCTTGCGCCTCGCGATGGGTTGCGTGTTTCGATGGATCGAAGCTGGGCTTTACCGGCGGCGGGCTCGAAGCCGGGTGAACCGAACAGAATTTCCGGTTTTCAGTTTAGTTTGTTCGTTCCTTGGCAAGCATTTCCCCCGCAACGGCAGCTTTCATTACGTGACCTACGTTTGAAGGTAGATGTGTTTGCTAAGGCCCCAGAAGGACGCAAGATGGGAGCATACGCGACGACCGCCCCGCTTGGTGAATGGGGTAAGCCAGCGACGTTCAACAGGGTTCGCTTAGCGAAGCCGTACGAAATGGTTCTTTCGCCTTGCGGTGTTTCGCTCGAGGAAGAGGACCAGAGCGGCACTCCAGCGTCATGGCTTGAGCGTGTTGCCGCAATGCGACGGTAATCAGGAATGCAAACGGCGGTACGGGAACTACGATTACGAAAAAGCGAAAGGGGCTTCTCTCTTTCGAGATCTCGCCCCCCGCTTTCCGACATATAACCGGCGACAGGATTCTTCAGCACGACGGTTCGTGCCGTCGCCACACATTCCGGATGGCACCGGAGCGCTTCCAACTGCTCAGCCTTGGGGTGTTGACTAAGTGGGCGTCGAGTCTTCCCCTCGGACGCGAAGCCGTATACGATCCGCTCACGATTGGAATTCTAATCGTAACCGTAGTTCTTCTCCTCTTGCGCAAACTGGATAGCCTCTGGATCATCCTGGGGGCGACGGCACTGGAACTCGCTGCCGCATCGACACACGTCATCTCAGGATTGTAGGAGCAGCAGCTTCTCAGGGTTGAGCTCAACGTGCCACGGCAGAGGCCGTGATTGCAACTCACAGTAGGCGTCTTTAGCCAGTTCGACCTGTAGGTGGGGAGCTTCATCTCCAATCGGAGAGGTGTTCAAGTGCAGATATATGGTGATCTCGAAGGGAGCCTCACTGGTTGCGACAGGCCAGCAGGGGAAAGTATTGACCGCATCGGGTGTCTTTGTGAAGACAAGGTGATGAGCACGGATTCCGACATGAGTCATGGAATCGCCCACATCGACTGCTGAACTGAGCTGGCAGTTCCATTCTGCTACTTCAATTTCCCTAGAGGAGAGGCGCTTCGCTGCCGCAACATTCTTGCAGCCGGTGAGCCGCGCGGCTGTGACTGTTCCAGGCCGCTCAAACAACTCTTGCTTCGGGCCTGCGGAGATGATCTTTCCATAATTGATAACCGCGAGATCGACGCAGAAGCGAAATGCTTCCCCCACATCGTGCGTCACAAACAATACGACGCCTGCATATCCTGCAAGTGCTTCCCGTAGTTGCTCTTCCATTTGCCGTCTCAAGTGAGGATCGAGGGCAGCGAATGGCTCATCCAGCAGTAGGACATCGGGTGCGGTTGCCAAGGCGCGGGCGAGCGCGACGCGCTGGCGCTGGCCTCCAGACAATCGCCCTGGATAGCGATCGGACAAGTCAGCGATATGAACGAGCTGGAGTTGACTTATCATTCTACGGCTGCGTTCTGAAGATTCGAGCTTGTTCAGTCCGAAAGCGACGTTTTCCGCAACCGTCATATGGGGAAACAGGGCATAGTCCTGGAAGACTACGCTCACTCGCCGCTCTGCCGGGGGCAAATTTACCTTGTCTGTGCTGGCGTACAGAACTCTTCCATTCACAACAATGCGTCCGCGGTCGGGAGTGACCAATCCGGCAATTGCGCGTAAGGTCATGCTTTTCCCGGACCCTGAAGCACCCAGCAAGCCGAGTGTGCCGCGATTGGCCATGAGTTGAACGTCCAGCGGAAAACTCTGCAACTGCATTGCAATCGCCATCTCAAGCCGAGCGCTTTGGACACCTGGGATAGTCTCTGCCGGGCTGGTCGCGATTGAGATAGGTCCAGTGGAAGATCCCGTGGTCGGCTGGGGTGGAGACGGCCGTCCCGTGCGCTCATAGTTCAGCAACGCGATGATCCCGAAGGAGAGCGCAATGATGAGGAGAACCCATACGGTTGCTGTCCGCATGTCCCCACCTTCAGCAGCGGAAAAGATAGCAATCGGCAGCGTCTGCGTCCGTCCCGGAATGTTGCCTGCCAACATAAGCGTCGCGCCGAACTCGCCCAACGCTCTGGCCGAGGCAAGCACGGTGCCGGCAAGTACACCCGGCCACGCCAGAGGCAAAAGCACCCGCCGGAAGACACGCCACTCCGATGCTCCCAGCGTGCGCGCAGCCTCAAGCAGAGTTGGATTTACCTGCTCGAATCCACCCAGAGCCGTGCGGTACATCAATGGGAAGGCCACGACAACCGCCGCAATTACGGTCGCGGGCCAGGAGAATGCGATAGTAAATCCGAGATGTTCGAGAGCCTGGCCGATGACGCTTCTTCGTCCAAAGGCGAGCAGCAAAAGAAAGCCAACTACGGTCGGAGGCAAAACAAGAGGGAGAGTCAAAACACCATCGATCCAGCCTCGCATGCGGCCTTTGGTCCCGTACATTGCTTTGGCAGCAAGAACGCCAAGCACAAAGGTGAACGCGGTGGCAACAACCGTCGTCGCAAACGAGATGCGCAGTGGAGATAGATCCAGAGGCATGGTTATTTCACCGCGACAGTGAAGCCATGCTTCTCAAAAATTCTTTTGGCGGTCGAACTCTTCAGGAACTCCTCGAATGCGATGGCCTCGGTCTTATGCCTACTCTCCTTCAAAACGGCGATTGGGTAGACGATGGGCTGATGGGTGTTCTCTGGAGCCGTGGCGACTATCCGCACCTGCGGCGCAATGAGTGCATCCGTTGCGTAGACGATTCCCACGTCCGCATTGCCCGTCTGGACATAACTCAGAACCTGACGCACATCCTTGCCGAACACCAACTTGGGCTTTATTTGATCGAAGAGGTGAAGAGCAGCAAGGGACTGCTGACCATATTGCCCGGCTGGGACGCTGGCGGGGTCGCCCAGCGCGATCACACGCACGTTGGGATTCGTCAGACCTGAGAAATCGGTGATGCGAGATTCCTTCGCAGCAACCAGAACCAAACTGTTTCGAAGGAGATCCGCACGAGTGCCCGGTTCCAACAACTCCTTTCGTTCGACATCATCCATCGGCTTCGCTGCGGCTGACAGGAAGAGGTCCACTGGCGCGCCCTGCTCAATTTGCTGAGTGAGTGTGCCTGATGATCCATAGTTGTTCTCCAGAGTGATCTCGGGATGCTGTCGCGCATAGGTAGTCTCGACCTCGCCCATCGCATCTTTGAGACTGGCCGCGAGAGAAAGAGTCAGCGTCGTGATCTTCGGATGCGAGTTGCATCCGCTCAAAGCGACGCAGAGGACGAGGAGAACAAAACAGATCGATTGTCGTTTGACCATATTTTTCATTACGGCAATTCCTCTAGAAAGCCTCCTCATTAGGTAAGGACGAATTGCCGGGAACAGCCTGCTGACATCATAATCGTCCGTTCCGAAAGACTCCGTGATGGCGTGCAGCAACAGCTTCCGACTCTCACGACTGACCATGCAACGAAGCTCTCGCCTGAATAAACGCGTAAGCGTCAAGAATACTGTGAGGTGCAATAAGTATTGCGGACAGAGTTTTTCAGCATCGTTGTCTGGAGTGGGCTCAATTTTGGACTGACTACAAGAAGATGACACTCGCACAAGGATCGAGTTGCGTGAACGCGACCTCCGCGATTGGAAGCAGAGAACCTGGGCCGACATTTATTTCAAGGGTGATGAAGCCTACGACGCACTTGATGCCTTTCAGGAACAGCACGGCGACTCCCCAACGCCGTTGCAAACCTACGATGAACTAGTCAGCTTTACCAAAGACAGAAATGACGTGATGAACCTGCTTCGTCGGGTCAATTCGATGGCCGCCCTCTTCCCCCAAAATGCGGTTATGAACGAACTCTTTGCCATCACTGGAGGAATGAAAGAGAACCCCCAACTTCTTTCCCCGAAAACCTCGAAAAGCTGTTCGAGGCCATAGAGAACGTGAGGCAGAAAGCGCTGATAAAGGACCCGGCGATCCTCGATTGACTACGTCTTCGGGCAATTCTCAATGCATGGCAGGTCGAAAGTTGAATGTTCACCTTGTTGGGCCGGGCGTCACGTTCGGTCAGATTTCCGCTCGGATGAAATAGTCCGACCGCTCCCAGCAATCACCCCCACAACGAAACAGGAAGGTTGACCGAGACCCTATCCTCAAAACACGAAAGCCCTCCGATTTTCGGAGGGCTTTTTTTCGTCGACTGCACGTGCTCGTCGACGCTATGATCTCGTCAGTGCCTTTTCGGTGTCCTGATTCGAAGTTGCTTTCGCTCCGAGTACTCTCTGTAAGTATCTGATTCTAAGAATGATGATTTGGTGGACCTGATCGGGATCGAACCGATGACCTCTTCCATGCCATGGAAGCGCGCTCCCAGCTGCGCCACAGGCCCACTCTCAGGAAGGACTCTTTCTATTCTGGCCGAGAGCTTCAGATTAGTCAATGTGCGCGGGAACTTATCCGCCATGCTCCGGTGTCTAAAGCTAATAGAGTGAGCGAGCACTCGGCCGCCGGCGGCGCAGTTTCTAACACCTTCTGGAGAGTCGCGCCCTCGAAAGTTGCATAGCGATTCATCACGTCGTAATGTAAAGGACACCCGATATGCAGGCGGGCACGATAGTGGGCAATCTAGCTAGCGCGATAGGCATCACCACCGAAGACGTTGCTCTCATCGCCGACCTAAAAGCCGGATCCGAGGAAGCCTTCGCTGTGCTGATCGCGCAGTACCATCAGCCGCTTTACTCTCTCATCGCACGCAGCCTCAACGACCCAGCCGACGCCGCAGACATCACGCAGGAAGTCTTCATTAAGGTATTCCGCAGCATCCGCGGCTTCCACGGAGAGGCCAGTCTGCGGACCTGGCTCTATCGCATCGCGCTTCACGAGGCCTCCAACCAGAGACGCTGGTGGTCACGCCACAAAAAGCAGGAGATCACCATCGACTCCTCCTTCGAGTCAGATCCCGACGCCGAAAATAGTCATCAGAGCCTTGCTTCTACACTCGCGGACCAGTCCGATTCTCCCTTCGACCACGCCGCCCAGGCCGAAGTTCGAGAGCGCGTTGAAGCTGCTCTTCGCCAAATTCCAGAAGCCTTTCGCACTGTAGTCATCCTGCGCGAGATCGAAGGCTTCGCTTACGAAGAGATCGCCGAGATCCTCAATGTCAACCTTGGCACTGTGAAGTCGCGACTCACCCGTGGCCGCGCCGCCCTTCGCACCATCTTGAACGCCGGCGTCGCAATCGCTGCAACCAATTCTGCGTCTTCCACAGACTCCCAGACATCCAAGTTGGAGGTGGCCCAATGACCTACCCGACCTGTCTGAAGTGCCAGTCTTCTTTCTCGGCGTATCTCGATGGTGATATCAGTGGACGCCAGATGCATAAGATCGCGTCGCACCTGGAGAGTTGTACCGAATGCAAGCAAGAGTTTACCGCGTGGCGTGCCACTCAGCAGGTGCTCTCAAGCGTAGGACCCGCGAAAGCCCCTGCAGACCTGGCGCTTCGGCTTCGGCTGGCCATATCGCATGAGCACTCCAAGCGCAAATCGAGTTGGATCGATACAGTTAGCCTTAAGTGGGACAACACCGTTCGTCCTATGCTTCTGCAGGTCTCTGCAGGTTTTGCAGGCACGGTCGCTCTCGTCGGCGGCATCGCGCTTCTGCTCGGACTTTTCGCTGCGCCGGAGCCCGTTATGGCAAACGACGAACCACTCGGCGCGATGACCTCTCCCCACTATCTCTACTCCTCAGTCAACCCGCACGCCATCGTCACCGATCACGACGGTGTCATCATTGTCGAGGCCAGCGTGAACTCAGAAGGTAAAGTCTACGACTACCGCATCGTCTCCGGGCCCGAGAGTCCAGTGGTCCAGAGCCAGGTGGTCGATCAGCTTTTGACCAGTGTCTTCCAGCCGGCCAGTGTCTTCGGCGCTCCGGTGCGCGGGCGCGTCGTGCTGACTTTCTCGGGCATCTCCGTCCGCGGCTGAAAGGCCGATCGCCCCACATCACCTTGATCCAAGAGTGGAAGTCCATGCAGAGTGACCGCGAACTTCTCGCCTCCGCCTACAAACACTTCAACGTCCGCGACATCGACTCCGTACTGAACCTCATGTACCCCGATGTAGATTGGCCCAATGGGTTGGAGGGTGGTCGTGTCCACGGTCACACTTCAGTGCGGGACTACTGGACCCGTCAGTGGGCCATCCTCGATCCTCATGTCGAACCGACAGGCTTTGCCTCCGACGCGGACGGTCGCACGATGGTTCAAGTCCATCAAGTCGTTCGCGATCTGGCGGGCAAAGTCCTTCTCGATCACATGGTGCAACACGTCTATCTTGTGCAAGATAGTCTTATTCGCAGCATGGAGATTCGCGAAAGTCCGCTCTCCTGAGCTGGCGCATCCCGCGGACAGGTTGCCTGTCATACCTTCGCTCCCATAAACTTCACGGGGAGCGTCGAATCCATATCGTGTCCTTTCCAGCAAAACCGTCTTTCTTTCGCCATCACGCATTTTTCGTCGCGTGCCTGGCGTCTTCCTTGCTCCTGACCCCGCTCAACGTCAAGGCTCAGTCAAGCTCCTCTAGTAGCAGTTCGGATGGGACTCCCGACGCGACGGTTTCGAAAGAAGCGCCGACCAAAGCCGCGCCCCGCATCGCTCAACCCGAAGCGGGTGGCTCTGCGATTACTCTGGAAAACAGCGAGCCTCTCTTCGATCTCGCTGTTGCGCTAAATGTCTGCGGATACGACGACGGCCTCGCCAACTCCGCCCCGGTGCGCCACAAGATTCGCGATGACATCAACGCACAGATTGCCGCCTCGGCCGACACCCGCACCAGCAGAGATGCGCTCTGCGCCTACGTTCGCGGGCACACCCTCGTCGATGCCAACCTCAACCTTGCCCAATACATCTCGCTGGCTCTCTATCTGTCGCCGCCCCCAGCCTCTCCCCGATCGTCGGTGAGACCGAGTTGCCACCCGACTCCACCCAGGTCGTCAACATTCTCCCCTGCTAAGAACCTTCGCCGACGACGTACACCTCCACGCAATCTGGATCGAACATCGCGCTGAGTATGAAGACCTCCTCAAGCGTGTCCACGACCCACTCACGCGCACAATTCTCAGCACCAACATCTACCTCCATCTCCCGGTCAGCAGCTACGACGGCCGCCGCTTCCTCGTCCTGCTCGAGCCCATGCTCTCTCCCTCCACCACCAACGCACGCATCTACTCGAACGACTACATCGTCGTCACCTCACCCGCAGGTGAACCTCTCGGCGCAGTCCACATGGACGACATTCGCCATAGTTACCTGCACTACGAGATTGAGCCGCTGGTTTACTCTCGGGCCTCGGCGATGGAACGCCTCCAGCCTCTGCTCAAAGCCGTTCAGGATGCGCCGCTCGACTACACCTACAAAACCGAGATCGTTCCCCTCATCACCGAGTGCCTGATCAAAGCCGTCGAAGACAGAACGATGGACGTAGGGATCCCCAAGCCAACCAAGCCCACTGCCGTAAAGCAGCGCGCCGAGATCGAGCAGTACAACGCCGACCTGAGCGCCTACGAGCGTGAAGCCGAAGCCACCCGCCGCAAGGCAGTCGACCTCGCCATGCGCCAGGGCTGGGTCCTCACCGAGTACTTCTACAATCAGGTCGGCCAGATGGAGAAAGAATCCGTCAGCCTCAAGGAGTACATGGGCGAGATGGTCTATGGCATGGACGTAGACCGCGAGCGTCATCATGCCCAGCAGATAGCCTTTCTGCCCTCCGGCAGCCGCGATGTCCTCCGTCGCGCCCCGCAGCAGCTTACCGGTCTGCAACTCGCCGAAGAGAAAATCTTCAAGGGCGATCTCGCCGGCGCCTCCGATATCGCCAACAAAGTACTCGCCGACCCCAAAGGGGACCACGCCCAGGCCCACTACGTCCTGGCTCGAGTCAACCTTATGCAGCGCCAGCCCGGGGCCGCCTTCGCCGACTTCCAGGAAGTCCTCGACTCTTCCAAGGATCCCCGAACCCTCGCCTGGTCGCACATCTACTTAGGCCGCCTCTACGATGTAAGAGACGATCGCAAGAAGGCTGTCTCCGAATATCAAGCCGCACTCACCGTCCGCGATGCCCAGCCTGACACCAAGGCCGCCGCTGAAAAGGGAATCAAGGAGCCCTTCGTCGCGCCAAAAGCCGCACACCCAGCCAAGGACGAGGACGATGACGACGCCCCGCTGGATCCCAGCGGCAAAGCCGAGAAAGACGCCTATCGTCCCCCGCCTCCTCGCTAGGCCATCGCCGTCCGTGGCCCGGATAAAGCCCTTGGCGGCATGGGAACTTCGCCCCGAACAGGTGTCCTTTTAACCGCCGCAGGAGTGAGCTTTCCCTGCAAATCCGCTTCATTCCTCTCCCAACGAGCGTCTACCCTTAGCACGCCGCACCTTCCGTCCGGTAAAGTAGAGCAGGGGATTCTATGACGACGCGCCACAGAAAGCCCGGACGACCGCAGTCGAACGGTGCCCCCCGGCTCTGTTCGACCACATCTTCCAGCGTCCCGACCTCCTCACCTGGGCCCTCACCCACCGTTCGCTCGCCTACGAGACCAACCCCGAAACTCTCCCCGATCCAGCCGCCGACAACGAGCAACTCGAATTCGTCGGCGACGCAGTCCTGGGCCTCGCCGTGGCAGAGGCATTGTTCCGCCGCTTCCCGGCCTCGCGCGAGGGAGAACTCACCCGCCTCCGCGCCTCTCTCGTCAGCCGCCGCCACCTCGGCGAGGTAGCCGCACGCATCGACCTCGGCTCGTTCCTCCGTCTCGGACGCGGCGAAGAACAAAGCGGCGGTCGCAAAAAACCCGCTCTCCTTGCCAATGCACTCGAAGCCGTCATCGCAGCCCTTTACCTCGACGGCGGCCTCGACGCCGCACGCTCCTTCATCGAAAAGCACATCATCGAGCCCGCTCTCCCAGACCTTCATATCGCCCTTGCCGGCAGCAAAACCTTTAGCGGCGCCATTGGCGACCACAAATCCGCCCTCCAGGAGCACCTCCAGGCTACCGGAGCCGGCCAGCCCCACTACGTCCTCACCGACCAAAGCGGCCCCGACCATCAAAAACGCTTCCGCGTCGAAGTCCGCATCGACGACAAATCCGGCGGTTCCCGTGCCCTCGCCGAATCCGAAGGCTCCACCAAAAAACAGGCCCAACAGGCTGCGGCCCGCCTGGCATTCGAGCGCCTCGTCGCAGAAGCCCGCATGGTGGCCGAGACCTCCTCCCTTGAGGTAACAGCGGAGGTGGTCGAATGACCCAACCCGCCGCCGTCTCTAACAATTCCGCTATCCAAGACCCTTCCACATCCAACACTCCACAAACTCGTCCACCGACCCCTCACCTGTCGCCAGGTCAGCCACGCCACCCGGCGCATCACGACAGACCCAGCGTCTTCACCGCACTCCAATCCCTTCTGCACCTCATCGTCATCGCCATCTTCATCATCAGCTTCTGCGTGCAGCCCTTCCGCATCCCCTCCGAATCCATGGAGTCCACTCTCCTCGTCGGCGACTTCCTCCTCGTCGACAAGCAGGCTGCGGCACCCGACGGCGCCGGCACCCTCCTTCCCGCCGCCGCCATCCGCCGTGGCGATATCATCGTCTTCCACGACCCCGTCGATGCCACCCTCCACCTCATCAAGCGTGTCATCGGCATCCCCGGTGACCACCTCCGCCTCCGCCAGGGCCGCGTCTACATCAACGACCACGTCCTCGCCGAACCCTACGCCGTCTATCGACCAAGTCCACCCGACAACTTCCGCGACAACTTCCCTCGCCTCCAGAGCGCCGACCCCGAGATCGACTCCCACTGGTGGATCCGCATGCGCTCCCTCATCGAGAACAACGAGCTCATCATTCCCACCGGCAATTACTTCGTTCTCGGCGACAACCGCAACGACAGCGAAGACAGCCGCTACTGGGGCTTCGTCCCTCGCGAAGCCATCGTAGGCAAACCCCTCGTTATTTACTTCTCCCTGCAGCCCCACGAAGCTGACGACTCCGACGCCCGCGGCAGCATAGCCCAATCCGCCACCGCTAATCCCAGCCGCCAGCGCGTCAGCAAAATCGACTCCGTAGTCGACTTCGCCCGCTGGGGCCGTACCTTCCAGATTGTCCGCTAGCTTCACACCCATCGCGTGGGGGAGATTTTAGGCCTCTCTTTTCGCGCATCCCGCTACAAAATGCTCGCCCGTGCTTGCATGTAACTTCGAAGACCTATTACTCAACTTCGAAAGCCACATATTGCAACACCGACTGGCGTTCTACCTCTAACGCCACGGAATCGCCAGGTTTGAAGTTCGCAAGCTGCTGCCGCAACTCCTCGGAGGAATTGAGCGGTCTCCCATTAATTGAGCGGACGACGTCTCCTACCTCCAGATTGGCGAGGGTAGCGGGTTCTCCCGCCAGAACACCGGCTACTACAACTCCACGCTTAGAGCGCAGCCCAGGCAAGGCTGCGGCGATAAGATCATTGAGGTCGATCACAAAGACGCCGAGAGCTGGAATCAAATCTTTCGTCGGATTCGTGAGGTCCGACAAGCTATCCACGATGGGGAGCGAATCGACGGTGTTGACGGAGAGTGTGACCGGTTTGCCGCCGCGCAAAACCTCCATGTGGAGTGGCGCTCCTCGCTTGTGCACATAGAGATAAGCGGTGTACTTCGGAAAGGAGTCGATCGGAACGCTATCTATCGTCTCCACAATATCTCCGGGGTGCAACCCAGCTCCTGCGGCCGGGCCGGCCGTATCGACATCGGAGAAGATCACACCATGATCCTGAGTTAACTTCAGGCCTGCTGCAAGATCAGGAGTGATCGCTTGTGCATGCGCTCCGATGGAAACGGAAGGCACAAATCCGTGCGCTTTCAATTCGTAATAGACGAAACGAACGACAGGTTCCGGAATAGCAAAGCCCAGACCCTCGCTTCCGCCTCCAGAGCTATAGATAAAGGTGTTGATTCCAATCAAATTGCCATCGCGATCTATCAGCGGGCCGCCGCTATTACCCGGATTGATGGGTGCATCGGTCTGCACGTAAACCATCGGGCGATCCAACTCAGGCTGTCTGCCCACCGCGCTTATGATTCCCTTGGTGATCGTGTGGTCCAGCCCCTGTGGCGATCCAATGGCAATGGCTGTCTGACCTAGGCGCACATGAAATGGCTCCGGCAATGCAATTGCGGGAAGGCCGTGAGCCTCGATCTTGATGACCGCGAGATCCGCATATCGATTCGTGCCTATCAATTTTGCCTCGTACACACGCTGCGGATTCGCCAGTTGAGTGTGCCACGTTACCAACTCGACTGTCGTCGGCGCAACGATCACGCGAATGCGAAGAGCGCCCGCGACCACATGATTGTTGGTAACGATGTAGCCGTCCGGATCGACGATAACCCCTGATCCAATCACGCGCTGTCGTTGCAAGGTCGCCTGATCCTGATCCTCGTCGCTACTCTCTGGTTTTCCAAAGCCGGTAACTTCTATTTGCACCACTGAGTGCATCACCCGTTCCGCAACTTCATCGATGGCCAGGTCGTACTCCCGCAAGATCGTCGACCCGTCGGCGGAGGTGCCGGTCGTCTCTGGGCTCTTCTGGCCAAGTACAGACAACGACGCGGAGATGCATAAAAGAGTAGAGAGGAGAGGGATCGCGAGTTTCATTCGAGGCTCCTACGAGCAAGCGGGCTAATAAACAATCTAAGCGCTGGTGGCTCGAGTGACGGACTTTTTTCGGCGGTGTCCCACTTCGAAATTTTGAGATCAAGAACAAAGATTGCGTACATCACTGGCACCTGGAGTTTGGTCACTAAGGTTGCGACCAGCAGGCCGCCAATTTGTGCGTAGCAGAGCGGTTTCCAGAGCGGACCGCCGTGTGCCGCCAGGGGAACCAGCGCAAACACGGTAGCGAACACGGTGATCAGCACCGGGCGAAGGCGAAGTATTCCGGCGTCGATCAGAGCAAGCTCGAAGTCATCACCCGCGATGTGCCGCTCCTCAATGAAATCGAACAGGACAATCGAGTGACTGACGATAACGCCCACCAGGCTGGCGACACCGAGAAATGCCATGAACCCGAAGGGTTCTCCCATGATCCATAACGCCGCAAACGCGCCAATCATGCCGTACGGAGCAGCGGCTAGCACCAGGAGAGGCTTGATGGCATCTTTGAATTGAAAAGCCAGCGCCATAAAAACAGCGGCAATGGAGACCACCATGACCATGGCGAGGTTCCGGAAGCCGTTCTTCGTCTTGTCGTACTCGCCGCCAATCTGGATCTTATAGCCAGGTGGCAGTGTCGCTTCCATCTTTCGCAGCCTGGGCATGGCGGCTTTCAGCACCTCAGAGCTCAAGTGTCCAGCGACAGGGAAGCTGCGAACGTTAATCGTACGGAATTGTTCCTGCCTGACGATGCGGCCTGTCAACAGACTGTGATCGATGTCCGAGATCTGCGCGAGCTTTATCTTGTTAGTATCTTGCGAACCATAGACGTATAGATCCTGAACATCGGAGAGCTGCGCCCGTTCCCCCATTCGCAGGCGGGCTACAATCGGAATCTGCTTCTGGCCTTCTTGCAGAACTCCGACAGTCGAGCCGCTGATACCCGCAGTCGAAGAGTTAGCCACATCCATGTTGGTGATGCCAGCCAGGTTCGCTCGATCAGGGTCGATCGTCAGCGCAATCTGCCCATTTGCTTCTCCCCATTCACTGCGGGTACGCTCCGCGATCGGAATCGAACGCAATATGTCTTCAACTGTCGTTGCCAGCGACTGTAACTCACGAATGTCCCCTGGCTCCTGCTGTGCGCTAAGATCAGCGGCACTCGAGATGCGAATCTCAATAGGGTAATCCATGGGGTTCGTCAATAGCTGACGCGCATCCAGGCGTGCTCCCGGAATCGATGAGGTAAGTACAGGTTGCAGCTTCCTGACAAACTCCGGCGTCATCTCCTTGTCGTTGACCTCGATTAAAATCTGCGCATAGTTCAACTGCTGACCCTGCGGAGACGCGGAGAACCAGAAACGTGGGCCGCCCCCGCCGACAAAGGTGGTGATGTAACGCAGGAGACCGCTTCCTTTCAACCGCTGCTCATGTTTCCTGGAAAAGAGCGCTGCCTGTTCCCGTACAACCTGTTCCGCTCTAAGCGCAGTCTCTTGGGTCGCTCCGATGTTCGCGTCGTTCGGCAACCAGACATCGATGTAAGACCAATACTGAACATCCTCCGGAAAGAACGTGGTACTTAGTCTGGAAAAATCAGAACGCCGCCGGCAAGGAACAGGAGCGATGCGAAGAAAAACTTCCAACGATGTTCGATTGAGTACTTTGCTGCGCGCGCATAGAGGCCAAAAAAGCCGCTCTCACGTCGCTGCTCCAGTGACCTTTCACTGCTTTTTCCGGACGAAGCAGATAATATCCGAGTACGGGTAAAAAGGTCATCGAAACCAGGCGCGACGCAACCAGTGCCACCGTCATCACAATCGGCAAGCTAAAGAGAAACTCGCCGGTACTACCCGTCACCATCAGGAACGGCAGATAGGCCACAATGTTGGTGACCGTCGCATACATAATGGCAGTTGCAAGCTTGGTCGGACCAAGCCAGGCCGCGATGATGCCTGGATGGCCTTCCGCAAGAGAGCGCTTAATCGAATCACCGGCAATCACCGGATCATCGACCAGCAGTCCAAGCGCGATAATCAACGTGGCCACTGAAACTTGCTGAATATCAATGCCGAGCAGGTACAGCGCACCGAAGGTCATTGCCAGTGTAATTGGGATGGAAATAGCCATCAGCAGCGCGGAGCGCCACTCCCAAAAGCCGACCCAGGACACCAGCACCACAAGAACAATCGCCTCGTACAGCGAATCCATAAACAGGCTGATGTTCTCCTTCACCTGCAAAGGCTGATCTGAGGTCCGCGCGAAGACCAGATCGTCGGGGAGATATTGCTTTACCGCAGCGAGCTTCGCATCAACGCTTCTGCCAAAGTCATCGATCTGCGCACCATCTTTAACCTGAACCGCCAGCGTTATGGCGCGGCTGCGATGCCAATGTCCTTGCTTGTCTGCCCACGTGAGGTAATTCAAATAACGCGCGGGGCTTTGGTAAGAGCGCGAGATCTCCACGAGATCGCGAAGGTAAATAGGGCTTTGTGCCGCGGAAGAAGAAGAACCGACGATCACATCGCCAATCTGCCGTGGATCCGTAAATTTTCCTGAAGGATTGATCTGAATGCTGGAGGGTCCCGCCTCCAACTGGCCTCCCGGCAGCGTCACGTTGCGTGCACCTAGTATGTCCTTCAAGTTAGAGGGAGTCATGCCGTACTGTGCTAATCGGTACTGGGAGTAGTCCAGGTAGATTTGCTCAGAGAGCACTCCCTTCCGATCAATCTTGGCGACCTCCGGCGCACCCTGGATAGTTCTGCTCATCAGGTCGGTGTAGTCATCAAGTTCTCGATAGGAGTACCTATCTCCCGCCACGGCACCCAGCCGTTTCTCCGAGTCTTCTGGATTACGAATGAAGACTGCAGGCCACGCATCCGGATGCACTTCGGAGCGATGCAGCTTGTCTGCGACCAATCGATCCCTTCCACTGTGGAGTTCTTCATCCGTCAGAGTAGTGCCGATATCGACACCGATAAAACCGCTGCCTTCGAAATAGTGAGGATCGGAGATCATCCCGGTTTGTGCCGCAGACTGAATGACGGAAACAAAAGAATCTCGCACCAGAGAAGCCGATACGGACAAGGGAAATGCATTCACGATGCTAACCCGCGCCTTCGGCGATCTTCCTGACTCCACAGCACGTGTCTTCTCGATGGCACTGCGAATCGAACTTGCCCGCAAAGCCACGTCAACCTCGTTCGCGGGGGACTGGCAACGGTCAGCATCAAAGCTGCGGTGTCACCAAAGTCGCTGTTGAACTGGATGGGGCCCGCACCCTGCGGCAACATGCCATTCAGAGCATTCAGTTTCAAATTCATATCGGTGAACTGCTTCTTTGGATCAGTCACCTGGTCATCGAGCTGAACATACACCATCGAAAGGGAAGGAAAACTAAAAGAGCGAATGCCAAAGTCAGAGGCTGATGGAGGCTTGACGAAAGCATTCTGCGCCATCGACTGCTCAACTTGTCTGGTAACGAGTTGTTCGACCTCCTGTGCCGTCGCCCCGGGCCACTGGGTGGAGGCAACGGCCACGCGCACTGGGATCTTCGGGTCTTTGCGCTTTGGCATATGCTGAAAGCCATACCAACCCCACATGCAGAGCGCTACCAGGATAACCAGCGAAAGCTGCCGGTTCTCCACGAAGAAGCGCGCCGTGTTGTGAGTGTGAGCGATGTACTCGGCTTCAGACTTGTGGCTCATGGCATCCCGTCGATTACTTCTTCACTCCGCAACCTGCTGACCAGCAGTTATGGAATAACGCGAACCTGATCGCCACTCTTGATCAAAGTGACGCCGGTCGTAATCACTCTTTCCCCAGAACTAATTCCGCCTTTAGCAACAATCATGTTTCCAAAGGTGTCGCCAAGCTCCACGGGTTGTAAGCGCGCCGAGACTAGATCGCCAACGCCTTCCGCAGTCATCACCGCAAAACCATTTGCTCGCCCAGGGTCACGAATGATTGCAGCCAACGGGACTGCTAGCGCAGGTTGTTGCAATTTTGCGCCCTTCACGCTAAGCGAAGCGATCATGCCCGACTTCAACTCGTCTCTTGGATTCGGCATCGTCACCTCGACAGAAAAGACCCGGCTCTTCGGATCAGCGGCAGGCGAGATCGCACTGACGCGACCATCCACCGAACTAGAGAGCGCGTCTGTGTTGATAACCAGGTGTTGGCCTGGCCTGACCCGGCTGATGACAGTGTCGGGAACTCCAAACACTGCCTTGACCGAGCTCGTATCGGCTAGAGTAAATCCATTGGTGGCTGGTCCCACCAGGCTTCCGAGATCGACGCTGCGCTTCACTAACCAGCCGCTGAAGGGAGCGCGCAGAGAACAATAATCAAGCGCGATCCTCGCCTCGCTGATCTGTGCCTGGGCGCCGGAGACCGATGCAGTGGTGCTATCCAGTTGCGCCTTGGCGGAGTCGTAGTCAGGTTTAGTAGCACTCTGTGTTGAATAAAGCGCGGAGACCCTTTCAAAGCTAAGTTTCGCTTTTTCGTGTTCTGCCTCACCACGCGCGAGTTGCGCCTCGGCCTGTTGCAGCTTCTCGATATAGTCCTGCTGGCTGACTAACGCGAGCACTGTCCCTTTGGGAACCCAATCTCCCTGATCGACATTTCTTATACCGCCGCTCGGGTTCTTGACTTGGTGGATCTTCTCGACATAGCCGTTCGATTTGAAGGACAAGTCCACCTGCGCGTACGGAACGATGTTGGCCGAATACTTCGTGCTGCTCTCTTCAGAGATCATCTGCACCACGGCCGTGTGCACTGGCAGGGGAAGCGTCGCAGCAGAGTTTTCCTGTTTGCATGCGGAGACAGCGATGGCGAGAGTGCTCGCGAGAGTTGCGGTCCAGAGTCGATCCTGCATGCTAGGTCGATTCATCGTTCACTCTTCCCCGAGGGCTTTCTCAAACTCCGCCTTCGCGTTCCAGAACGAAAGCAGGCTCTCCTCGTACTCGTGATTGGCGTTGGCGACCGCAGCTTCCTGCTTCAACACGTCGCGTAACAGTACTGCCACTTGCTTGAACTGATTATTTACTTCACGCAGCTTTTCATCCGCTGCATCGCGTGCTGCCAGTGCAACCTCCAACATCGAGCGGCTCTCGCTCAGCTTGCGAAAGGTTTTGTCGACATCCAGCAGTATCTGCGAGCGCGTCTGGTCCAGTTGATACTGGCTCTGCTGCACCTCGACACTCTTTTCCTTTACGGTGTCCCTGCGACGACCCCACTCAAACGGCTCCCAGGTCATCTTCACGCCGCCCGAGAGAATATTTTGTGGAAGGATTTGTGTATTGATCGGAGTCAGATATTGCAGCTGTGCCCCAATACCGGGAATATATTCAGCCTTTGCCAGACGGCGATCATTACCAGCCCGATCGACGTTGATCTTCGCCTCCCTAAGCTCGGGCCGCTGTTTCAGCGCCGTCTCCCTCGCCACTTTCAAATTCATCTCGTCGTTAGACACGGGAGGAACAGGCTGAGTGCGAAACGGAGTATCAAGATCGCGCCCCAGCAGATCGTTGAGATGTTCCTTCTGTGTCTCTAAATCATCTTGAATCGTAACAAGCTGATGCTTTGCCTGGGCCAGTTGTGCCTTCACTTCAAGGCTCTCAGATTTCAGGACCGACTCCTTACTCAGGTACTGACCAGCCACCCGATCGGTCTCCTCATACTCCTTCACCAGCGATCGCTCCAACTCCAGAGCACTCTCCGACTGGAGAATGCCGTAGTAGGCCTGCTTTACGTCCGCCACCGTCGTCTGCCTCTTCTGCTTATATTTTTCTCCTGCAAGATCGGCGGAGAGCTCCTTCTCCCGGATCCCAAGATGTATCTGATAGAGCTGCGATATCGGCTGCGATGCAGTTGCAATGGCGTATCCGGTAATTCCATTCGACAGGCTGATCTGAGTATCTTTCGATGGAATCGGCGGTCCATTTGGCTGCCCATTTGTCGTTCCGAAGATGCCTTCCTTAAACGTGAAGGTTGGCGAAGTAATATTTCCCGAGGCCAGCAACTCTGTCTTGAGCTCGGGAAATCGGTGCGTTCTGGCCTCGGCGACCTCCCATCCGGACTTGCTGACATCGAGCCTGGCGATCTGGACCGGCCTGTTATTTCCCAACGCGATCTGAATTGCATCGACCAACGCAAGCTCCGGCACCTGGTCCGCAGCACCTTGGCACCAACCGGAGAGGCTCCATAAAAAGACCAGGCCGCCCGAGTAGCAGCTCAACAGCCTTGCGCGCCTTGCTTGTATCATCGCCATACCGGGATCGAACCGGACTCCACGGACCCGCGGATAGTTTGCCTACAATCCATTTGTCCTCAGACGGGCGCCGCCTCCCTTAGGTCCGAGACTGTTCAGATCATCGAGGACCGCTTGTCGGTCTTGCGGTCGGAATGAGCCAACGTTCATCGTCTCTTCGATCTGAGCCTTAGCGGCCTTCATCGCCCTGAACTGTTGAAGCATGCCATCTCCACTGCCCTTGATCGATTGGAGCGAATTCAGGCTCTCCTGAAGCTGCTGCACCTGCGCGGGAGTTGGTTCGCCATGCATGACAGCGGCGAAGATGTCTTTGCCAAGTTTTTCCCTGGCGTGTCAGGTTCTGTCGATGGCGCCGGCTGTCTCGTCGCCAACATCAGCTGAAAGTCCTGTCGCAGAGTGCCGCGGTCAGGCTCCGTTACGGTCGCCATGATAGCTCTAATCTTGGAGACGGCCGTGTAGAGGGTCATCAGGTCAATGGGTGCGCCCGGCTGCTGTTCGCTCTTGGCCTCTTTAAGTATCGCCAGATTCCCTTGAATCTCTTTCAACTGAGGGACGGTAATACTCTGATCCATGACTGCTGCTTTTAGATCCTGCTGGAACTTCTCCTTAGCCGGATTGGATTCCTCCTGCGCTGCGATGAGCCAGGAAGAGGTGAAGATCAGTGTCGCCAGAAGAGCGACAGGGAAGCCGATAACTCTTCGCTCGCATTCCATAGATCCTGCTTTCTTAGAATCTCTCTTTATCAACGTCCTCTGCGTGAACCGCGTGCAGTGCCGCCTCCGCGACTTTGAGACTGTTCCAGTTGATCTCCGCGCGCGCGAGACTGTGAATCATTCTGTAGCTGCCCCATCGTATTGGGCGGGCTCGAACTGCCCGGAGTAGCTTGGGTAGAAGGCGAAACCGGCTGGTTCTGAGTTCCTCTCCCGCGGCGCGAGGATTAGTCTGATCTGATCCCCTGCCCGTCGTAGGTGAAGTAGCTCCTCCCTGCGCACTCGGCGCGGAAGACCCCGTAGGTCGCGACTGAGACAACTGACTAGGATTGTCTGAACTCTGCTTCTGCTGCCGCGTCTGGTTTGCGCCAGTCGATGGATCTACCGGAGTCCAGCCACCGTTGTCATACTTACTCCAGTTGCCGCTGGAGTCTTTCTTATAGACGTTGCCATCGGCTCCAGCATAGACATTGTTATTATTCGCATCCTTCGCGACAAAGCCGCTGTTCCCGTTGGCGCCCGAATATCCAGCGCCCGCGCTCCCCTTGGAAGTCTGGAAAGATCCTGCCGTTCCCTGGCTGTTCGTTACATGCTGAGCCTGCGCCCAATTGTCACCGTTTGTTACTACCGAACTGCCCCACTGGCTGTACTGGTTATGGCCTTGCGAGGTCGCAGCATAGGTCCCAGTCCAAGGATTATAGCCTTGGGCATAAGTATGGCCACCATATGCATTTTGAGTGGTGACTGCTCGTCCATAGGCTCCGGTGCTGGGGTTATACCAGGCCGCCGTACCTGCTGACCCGTAAGGCCCATACACTGCGTGCCCAACTCCATAAGCGCCGGTATAAGGGTTGTATACGGCGGCTACTCCGTAGGTATAAGGATATGGATAGTAGACGGGGTGTGGTCCCCAGTAAACATACGGCGGATAGTAGTATCCGGTCCCATACACAACCGCGGAACCCACAGCCATACCCACAACAAAGACTCCTAGGTAGCCGCTCGAATAACTTGTCTGCACCGTCGTCGGCGTCGGGTTCGAGACGATCACATAAGTCACGTTGTACATCGGTGAAGTCGGTGGAATGGTGTAGATGATCTGCGGTACCGAATCCGCCGTCTTCCACGGGCCGGTCGGACTTCGAGAAACAAACCACACCCCCTGAAAACAAAGATAGTAAAGATCTCCAACACGAATCACTTTATCCGGCGTGTTCATCGCATAGGACATGGTTGTAGTTGGAATCTGCGCAAAGTTAGGTGGTCCCGCATAAGCCACCTTCACTTGAGCCTCCGCGGCAGCGCGATTCACAATTGCTGTAGTGGGTACCTGCGAGAGCAGCACCGCATCACTGGCCTCCTGCGTTCCGGGCACCGAGACAAGGACATCGTGACACGGGCTCCCGCGCGGAATCATCCTGAAGTCAGCAGGAAGGGAATCGCCCGCGTACATCCACGGACCCTCGAGGCCCGCGGCGCGAAACCACCGCCCCGAAATCAAAACATATACCTGCCCATCAGGCTGATGAAGAAAAACTTTGGCCTCCGTATTCATCGCATAACTCAGGTTGGTCTCAGGAATCTTTGAATAAATTGGCCTACCTCTGAACAGGATCAACTCAGCCGGCTTTTCCACGAAAAAAACCTTGGGTGTAACCCCGGCAATTGAGCTTGGCGGCACGGACTTCAAGACGTCATCCCAGTTCTGATGAGCCGGAAGTTTCGCGATATCCGGTGGCAGTCTTACAGTCGTCTCCCACGGACCGTGAAGATCTTTTGCCTTCAGCCAGATCTTTCCGCTCATCAAGTAGTAGTCGGATCTGTCAAAGAACAGGTCCCAGTTAGTATTGACGACATACTCCAGACTTGTTCCTTGAACCGGTGCCAGCACAGGTTTCCCGTCGACCACAAGAACAATCGCGGGCACCGTTGTTACGAGTATCGACGGCGCCGCCGTGCTTGCCGCGATCGACCTTACCGGCGCATTCACCTTCTCCAGACTGGCAATCATCCGAGGCAGTCCAATGGTCAGCGTCATAGTTGGGTAAAGTTGGTGGGCACGCCTCTGCATCTCCGCTTCTTGTATTGCACCAAGCGAAGGAAACCGCGCGTCAAGCACCTCGATGTCTTTCACATAAACCGTCTGCGCGCTAACGTTGGTGATCGTATCGGCGCGCCAGGAGATAACACCGAGGACAGGCTTTCCCCCTTTGTCTGTTACCGAGACTGCAGTATCGGCCACCATCGTGCGGTATTTTTGCCAGGCCTTAAGTTGTGGCTGATAGACAACCAGATGCACGCCATCCCGGTCGAACACCCTGGGCCACGGTGGAATACTTGTCGAGGAGTTAGCTAGCTTGCTACCTGACGGAAAGCTTCCCTGCGCAATGGAAGAGCTCGCTACACTCAGGAGACAACTCGCAACCACAAAGACCAGACAGCCTCTTGATCCTCTCAAAATGGCTACCTCATCGAGGTTTGAAATTGGTAGTGGCTGGCCTGTTTTTTGCGAGACGAGTGTATCCGATAAACGTCATCTTGTGGAATTAGTTTTAACGGCCAATAAATCTGTTGCCAATAAATTTAGTTTCCTCTTATAATCCTGACTCCTCCGAAATGCAAGAAACAACCGGGCCCAAGTTTTGCCAGCGTAGTTTGGCAATCTCACTTAAGGCACCCATGAAACCACTCCGACTTCCTTTCGCACTATCTTTACTCTTCATATATCTCTGCGTTGTCGCTCAGGCGTTGCCCGAGCAATCGTCTGTCGCGCCGCAAAAGTCGCCCACCTCGTTCTTCACCAAAGACATGACCGTATACGTCAGCGACTTTGAGCTCGACGCCCAGGATGTTCAGGTGGACAAGGGATCAGCCGTGGGTCAGTTACGACCGGGAATTCTGGAAAGACCGCGAAAGAAAGAGCAAACGGATCCGGCAGCCCAGGCCAAGAAGCTCGTGGACACTTTGTCCCAAAGTTTGATCAGCGATCTCCAGAAAGCCGGCTACAAAGCACAGCGGCTCGGCCCCGACGAGCCCAGGCCCACCGCCGGCGCATGGGTGCACGGAGTCTTCACCCAGGTCGATGAGGGAAGCCGTCTTCACCGCGCAATGATCGGGTTTGGATCCGGCCAAGCGAAGATGGACTTATTCGTAACATTGACCAATCTCGCCAGTCCCGAAAAGCCTCTCTACGAGTCTGCTGAGGCGGGCACAAGTAAAAGAAGCCTGGCGCTGCCATCACCATGAACCCTTATGTGGCCGCAGCTAAATTCGTCATGGAACAAAATGCGCCGGAGAAGACCGTCAAAGCTACTGCCTCTCAGATCTCAAAGGACATTGTCTTGCATCTACAGCAGCCTGGGAGTCCAGCGGCACTCCCCTAGTTGCCATCTACCCTTCCACGCGCCCTGCCGAAACCTGCAAGCCCATGGCATCGAACTCTTATGCCCATTTACCTCGCCACCGCGAGGAGCAGATTGAGCCAGGCGTCGGTTCTCGGTTAGGATTTGAAAGTGGTAAAGGAGGATGTTGAGATGAGTTCGTCAGCTGAGTCGATGTCTTGGGTGGATCGTTGGTGGCCGCTGCTGGTCATTCTTTTTGGAGTGATCTTCGTCACGGTTCTGGTGAGCTTTAACCCGACGACGTAGAGAAAGGGTGCGGCGCAAGCCGTGCCTTTTTCCTTGCACACGCTGGAGCCGCGCGCAAGATCTGTGGCCTCCACTGCTATCCTGATCCGGTGTCTGAACTCAACCTCAACTTGGAAAACTGGAAGCCCGCGCGCCTGCCTGAACCTGTCGTGTTGGACGGTCAATGGGTTCGACTCGAACCGCTCACTGCATCCCAGCACGGACACTCGATCTGGTTGGCTGTAGACGGGCACGATTCCATCTGGGCGTGGCTCGGTGACTGTCCCTATGCGCGCGAGGAGGACCTCCTTCGAGCTCTGCGCGCCAAGGAGATGGACATCGCTGCCCGGTTCTTCGCTATCCTCCCAAAACAACCATCAGGGGCAGCCGGGAGTGCCGCCGGATACGCCAGCCTGATGCGAATCGACGCGCCCAACGGCGTCATCGAAGTCGGCAACATCATGTTCTCTCCCCAGTTGCAGCGAACGCGTGCCGCCACCGAAGTAATCTATCTGATGGCGCGATATATCTTCGAAGAGTTGGGCTATCGACGCTACGAGTGGAAGTGCAACGCGCTTAATCTACCTTCGCGGCGAGCTGCCGAGCGGTTCGGCTTCACCTTCGAGGGTATCTTTCGCCAACACATGGTAATCAAAGGGCGCAGCCGGGACTCAGCGTGGTATTCCATGCTCGACAGCGAATGGCCCGACCGCAAGCGTACTTTTGAACGCTGGCTCGATCCCGCAAACTTCGACACAGAGGGGCACCAGATCCGGTCGCTGACCTCATTGGCGAACCCGAGCAAATAAATCAAGCGAGCTCGAATTCTGTATATCCAACAAAGGAAAGCCCCGCAATGCGAGGCTCTTCCGAAGCTTACGGCCGAGACTAAGAAGCGCGCTTCTTCAAGCCCAAAGCCGCCTCTTTTTCATCCTCGCGGCTCTTCTGCGCCGAATACTTTTCCTTGGCAGACTTCGGCTTCTTCTTATGCTCCGGCTCTTCTGAACTCTGCCTGAGAATCGGCTGCGCGGCCTCGGTAATCTTTGCCGCCGCCGCCAGCTCCTCGTTCAGATTCTCCGTCAATAAGTCGATTACGTCCTGCATCCCCAGCGTCTTGGCCATCGCAATCGTCGCCTGGTAACCCGCGATCTCATAGTGCTCGGTCCGCAGTGCTGCGCCGATCAAACCCGAATCGAAGGAGGCTCCCTCCTCGTCCTTCTCCAGCGCATCCTTACCTTCTTCCACGATGCCTTCCATCCCGTTGCAGTGCTCTCCGGTCGGCTTCTCTTCCAAATGCCCGAAGACCTCCTTCAAACGTTCCACTTGGCCCTTGGTCTCTTCCAGGTGTGCAGTAAAAAGCTCCTTGAGCTTTGCATTCTTTGCACCCTTGGCAAGCTTGGGGAGCGCCTTGACCAATTGATTTTCCGCGCTGTACATATCGCGCAACTCATCCAACAAAACATCCTTTAAGCGGCATAAACCTCTCCTGTTCGATTTATAAATTTGCGATTCCCGGCCACTTTGCCACTTGTGAACCAACTAATGAGAGACACGCCAGCTAAAGTAAGTTGGCCGCCGACAGCTTTAAATGTCGAACGGGCCGCGGAAACATCGCAGTCCTTCAAATCCGATCTAACTACTTCTCGCCGGACGATGTCGCCGACTTCGTGTGGGCATTAGTCGGTTCACCATGCGCCGCCGTCGACGACTCATGAGCCTTCTTGGAGTGTTCGTGCGCCTCGTCACCGTTGCCATGTCGTGTTTGTGGGCCGCGTTGGTGTGGTGACCCGCAGCCTCGGTGTGATGCTTTGCAGCGCTCATCACCGCAGCAAGGAGACGTATGTCGGTCTAACGATCCATAGACCGAGTCCCGAGGATCCGGCCACAGTCCGGCTGAAAATAATTCGAAAAAATCTTCGCCAAAGTTGGCGTATGAGTTATATCCGGTTCGCTACAATTATAAGGAGAGATCAAAATCAAGGGCTGCCTGCGGCGAAAGCTGCGGCAGCCCTTTGCATTTAGCCGTCCACAACACACCACCGATACACCACGAAAGGACCACCAAACACCATGTCCACGCGCATCAGGATTCACGCCTTCACGGAACCGCCCGTCCTACCCCACGCGGAGGCCCCCTTCAGCCAAAAAGCTTCAAACCCCTCTGCCCATTCACTTCTCGGGACCCAAAGAGCGAGAAAAGACGCCCTCCGCAGCGAAGCTAACCTGAACAAAACAAATATATTAGGCGTAACCCTTATAGATGCGCTATTTTAGCGGCATGCCCTCCCGCTAAACCACTGCATCTATTCCACTTACTCCCAGAATACCCTTGGGGAGGGGTACCACCGAAACGCGGTCAACTACTCATAATCGCGAACTTCGTCACGTCTTCGTAAAAGCCGGCACTGGCCTCCCGGCAAAACGGCGTGCCCCCGACCTCTTACAGTCTCGTGACAGACTTAAGACTGGTCCATGACACACCGATTGCGGCGCAACGATAGTCTGTCACTGTTCCCGCCATCTTCCAACGGGCCCGGAATTCAATAATGTCGTCTATGGGAACCATCGTATGTCGATCGTGAGCGAAGTTCGCGCAATGATCAAGAGGATTGTCTTCGGGGATACCCTATTCCCTCAGGAGTTTACTCTCGGACTTGCAGAACCGCAGGCAGAAATCACAGTGTGGCTACATGGCGCAGGAGAACCCCGCGACGTAACTCACCGGCATTCCATGGTATGTGCTTCTCCACTAACTATCTGCATCGGATTTGACGAAGGACAAGTAACAAATGAGAAAGACCTGCCTAACTTATCGCTGAGATTCTGCGAACGAAGCGGTCGTAGGCGAATCTTAGGAGAGATCGGACTCAGGCCTCAGATCATCGCTGCGGAGGGTGGATCGGAGTTCGTCTTGTTCGAACCTCGAAGTTCAAGAAACTTTTGTCTGCCGAAAGCGCGTCTCTGCGCTCACTATTTGCTTCACGCATATCGGCAGTGGAGGAGCGATAACACCAAAGGAATAAAGATGTCGTTCCTCGAGAGACGAGCAGGGATGGCGATCTTTATCTGCCCCCGTCCAATCATGCTTGTAAGCGTGGGCAGCAGAGAAAACGGGAATATTTTTCCCATGAACATACTCGGCAATCTGGGTAACGGCTATATGGGGTTTGCTTTGAGAGGCGAGAGACTGGCGGCCAGCCTCGTAGAACGTGCCGGCCGTATTGCGCTGAGCAGCCTTCCATTGTCGCAGGGGACCCTGGCATACCAACTCGCAAATAACCACACAAAGGAATCAATCGACTGGAGCCAACTCCCGTTCGCAACAAAGATGTCGACCACATTCAATATTCCGGTCCCTGAATTCGCTCAACGAGTCAGGGAGGTGGAGGTCAAGTCGGTTCGTGCGATCGGGAGTCATCAGTTTTTTATCGCGCGAATCATTCGAGAAGACAAATTTTTCGACGGCTTGGAATTCTGCTCTATTCATGGCTTCTATCAGGCCTGGCGACTCAGGAAACTCAAAAGGGAAACGAAGAGCTAGAGATTTCGTTGGCAGGAGATGCGTTCAACAAGCGAGGACGCCACCGCTCACCGGCGGCCAGGGATGTTCCGATCAAGATGGTTGCATCAAACAATAAGCTTAATCGATGAGTGTGAAGCGGAAGCCGCCAGGCGATCGCCGGGACCATCAGAGGTGGCCACGACCTCCGAATCACTCAATGTTGCTAAGACACACGGAGAACATCGATTGGAAGATCCAGTAGCCTCCACAGTTGAGCATCTCCACTCCGCACTCCGATGGTCTCGTATCGGGGAATGGATATTGTTAACGTTGCTGGCGACGCATATGGCTCTACGCACTTTGCCGAAAGCGTGGGACACGCTGAATACTGACTTTCCCAATTACTACTTGACCGCAAGTCTCGTACATGAAGGATACGATACATCGCGAGTCTACGAGTGGCCATGGTTACAGCGTCAGAAAGATCATCGTGACATCGATCAACGGCTGGTCGGTATGGTCCCGATAACGCCATTCTCTACCCTCATCATCTATCCGCTCACGTCGTTGCCTGTCTTAACTGCGAAACGCTGCTGGCTCATCCTTAACCTCGGCCTTCTAGTCGCGACTTTGTCGATTTTGAGACGTCTGACGCGGCATCCTTGGCGACATCTTTCTCTCGTGGCTGCCTTAAGCTTCCCGCTGCGTGTGAATTTCTTATTCGGACAATACTATGTTTTGCTGCTGTTCTTACTAACGCTCGCGTGTTGGCTTTATATCTGCCAGAAGCGGTTTTTGGCAGGAATTGCGGTTGGATTTGCGACAGGCCTGAAGGTCTTTCCCGCCTTTTATTTGCTTTATTTCCTTAGGAAGAGGGATCTCAAAGCGTTTGCGGGTGGAGTGCTGGGCTCTGTGAGCACTGGCGTCGCATCAATATATGCCTTCGGTTGGGAGCTAAATCGCACTTATATTTTCCAGGTGCTACCCTCAGCACTCCGTGGCGAAGGCCTGGATCCATACAACCTGCAGGCAGCGTCTCTCTCATCCCTCCTACACAAGCTTTTTATTTATGAGCCCCAGCTAAATCAACATCCCGCATTTAGTGCACCTTCCTTGTTTGCAATCTTGCACCCACTCTTGCAAATGATGCTGATGGCGCCAGCCCTGCTCCTTGCTACGCCCAACGAAACCTGTCCGCGTCGTGTCCAGCTCGAGTGGGCGGCGATCTTACTAGCCAGCCTTGCGATTTCAACGTCACCGGCGTCCTATCTCTTCACTCTCCTAATCTTGCCCGCATCCTTAATTTGGGAGGCGCTTCAGCAGGAGAAGCGCGGCTGGTGGGTCGCAATTCTCTTACCTCTTTACGTGATAGCGGGATTCGTGGGCGGAACAAATAATGGGGCAGAGGGATGGATCGCGTTACTGACGGTGCCAAGACTCCATGCAATGATCCTCCTCTGTGTGTTTTCCTATGTGGTTCTGGTCAGGCAAGAGTCAAGCAAAAGTACGAAGCGTGATCGTCTTGCGTGGTCGCTTGCACTCGCCGCAATCCTGACCTTTAGCATCGTATTCAATCTTCGCCACCAGCGCGGCCTCTATGCCGATTATCAACAACGAATACCTATTCCAAAAGAAGTATTTATGGCGGTTCACCCAACGGTAGAAGAAGATGGGATTTTGTTTGTGGCGATGCAACACGATGGCTACCATTCCGCAGTTGAACGTTTCGGGGCCGTGCACTTCAGTAAAGGGCACGATGACGAACTCGGAATAGCCGCCGCGAACGGCAATCGATGGGTTGAACAAACCGGAAACGAATCCAAAATCATCTCCGCATCGGACGGGAGAATTAGCATACAGCAGGCCGAGTCTCCAGTGGCATCTTCTAATGGCCGATGGCTGGCGTTTCTTCGCGAGGATCACGGCCGAACGCGCATTTGGACACGCGCTCTGGATCAGCCGGCGGCCATAGACATGCCGCTTACTCCATCGGAATTCAACGTGCTCGAAATGTCGTTTGCGCCCGGAGGCGGAATTGTATTTTCAGCTGCGTCGGGGGTGGGCAACCAGGATTATTTGTGGCAGATCGAGTCGGAGGTATCCGATCTCTCGATATGGGCGAGGCCAGATATCCTTCTATCTCACCAAACGGCCACTGGCTCGCTTATAGCCAATTGCAAGGTGGAAATTGGAATCTTTGGCTGCGCGATTTGCGCAACGGCCAAACTCGCAGGCTTACCGATGCAGCATGCAACAACACCGAACCTGCCTGGGCCGCGGACTCGCAAACGTTGATTTATGCCAGCGATTGCGGACGAGCCCTTTGGTTCTCGGCTCTTTGCAGACGCGGAATCATCTACTAAACGATATGCTCATGTTATCCCGTCGACTGGCAGTCCATATCGTTGGTTATCTTTACGTCCCGCGTGTTCTTTGAACTAACCTTGATCAAGGTTAGCAGAAACAATCAAATTACAAACCTGTGACAACAAAGAAACGCTAAGCAAGTAGTATTTTTTTGTCCGGTTTTTTTCGCTAACTCAATAGTAAAGTTCAGAGATATAACCATTCTGAGCTGATTGGTCTTCGGTACGTCTATATTGCCAATTTCGCGACCATATCTCTTCATTTATTAGAGCATGCCCTGGAGTCGTGTTGACCTTTCGATATTAGGACGGCGGTGCTCGCCCATCCTAAAAATAGCTGTTAGACGTAAGCCTCTCGCGTCAATTCCGAGATGCAATTTCACTTGATCGCGCGCATTAGAACTAAAAGAAATTTTGCGAAACTCATTAAATCAGCAGGAGTTGGGAACAGTGGATGACCTCGTGAAGCCGTTTCGTGAAATCTATGCTCCTGATCTACAGTCACACTTTTTGAAGGATGAAATAGCCTCGCAAGGATATTTGCTCGTGAGGGGATTGCTGCCCTCCGAGGATGTGAATCAACTGCTGAATGAGATTCTGCCGGTTGTTCGTATTGCTGGCTGGCTCATGCCAGGTTTTAGCCTAGCGGAGCGTATCGCTGACCACAGCGCCATCTGTGGCGATTCTGACTTATCGTTCAATCTTGTCTACGAACAAGTCTTTAGATTGGAATCTTTCCACGCTCTCGCGCACCACCCGGCGCTCCAGCAGGTGATGAAACTACTTGTGGGTTCACGACTCCTGATACACCCGAAGCCGATTGGCCGGTTAATCTTTCCTAACTGTGAACGGTTCGTGATTCAGGCACATCAGGACCATCAGTCCATTGGGGGAGACCCGGAAAGTTTTACGGCGTGGATTCCGCTCCACAACTGTCCCGAAGAACTAGGACCGTTGCGGATTCTTGAAGGGTCTCATCGTTTTGGACTTCAGAAGAGCGACCCCGAAACAGGCATCATTCCGAAGGGGGCAGAGCGAGGGGGCGATTGGGTCGGCGGACAGATCAATGCAGGCGATGTCCTGATTTTTCACAGTCTAACGGTCCATGCAGCTTCCCCGAACGTCTCTAAGCAACTTCGCATTTCATTGGATTGCAGATTTCAGGATTACGAACGAGCGATTGATCCGGCAAATCTGGTATTCCCGGGATCCTCAAATAGATCTTGGGAGGCGACATACGATAATTGGCGCTCAGACGAATTAAAGTATTTCTGGAAGCATATGTCCCTAAAGTTAAAGCCCTCCAAAGACGAACTGGTTCAGCTTGTCCAAACGGCCGGTTCTCCAAAGATGCAATCGAGGTATGCCAGAATTCTGAGCCAGCTCGAGTCACAAATGCCTTGTTGATCACACTGTAATTTTTAACCAAAAATCGATCCGCTCTCAACTCTAACACCGACATCTTCCATGGCTTCTTCTCTCGATTCCTCCAGCTTCAGTGACGATGTAAGGTCTGTCAATCGGACTTCACGGGACATTAGCGGGACCACAAAAAAGAAGCGATTCTTATCAGGGCCAGGGCCAAACCTCGCGAGAATAAGGGCCGAGATTTGGAAACTCGTCGAGCCGTTTCGGGGGTTCTTGCGTGCAGCTTTTTGCTGATGATTGCGAACCGAGCTTGTAGCTTAGCTGTTCCCATTTCTTCTCGTTACCTTGTCAATAATGTAATGTACAAGCATCAGCTAGCGATGCTGCCCCTGATCGTAGGTGCTGTAGCCTCTGCTGCCTTCATCCAGGGCGTCACCACCTACGCCATTTCGAAGCAGCTCTCCACTACCGGCCAGCGTCTTATCGCAGACCTACGCATTCGGGTCCAACAGCATATCAGCCATTTGCCCATCTCGTTCTTCGATAGTAATAGTACTGGGGCTCTGGTCACTCGCATCATGTCCGATGTAGAAGGAGTCCAGAACCTTGTCGGTGCAGGGCTCATAGATTTTGTCGGTGGCATTCTCACAGGGATCATCGCGCTCGTCATTCTCATTCGCATTAGCATCCTCATGACGATCCTCACGTTCTGCATTTTGATCGTTTTCGCCTGGTTTCTCAAAAAGGCATTTGGGGTCACGCGACCGATCTTCCGCGAACGCTCCCGTATCAGCGCCGAGGTCACCGGTCGCCTCAGTGAATCCCTGAGCGGTGTACGTGTTGTAAAGGGATATCACGCTGAGGCGAGCGAAGGGCGGGTCTTCGCCAAAGGTGCTGTCCGCCTTCTCCAAAATGCCGCCAGTTCGATAACTGCTAGGTCGATTATGTCGCTCTGTTCCACGATCGCGATCGGAATCGTGGTCGCGCTCATTATGTACCTCGGAGCAAAAGCAACAATGACGCATCATCTCGATGTCGGAGGCTACGTGGAATTCACAATGCTCCTGGCCTTCCTAGTTGCGCCGATTGCCCTGTTAGTCAGCGTCGGAACTCAACTCACCGAGACGTTTGCCGGTCTTGATCGCACCTTCGAGATCCTCGATGAACCCGAGGAGGATGACGAACTGACCCGCACGGAGGCAGTAGATTCAATCATGGGGGACGTCGTGTTTAAGGACGTCACTTTCTCCTATGTACCCAACACGCCCGTTCTGCACGGGATCAGTTTTGAGTCGTTGCCGGGCACCGTCACGGCGCTCGTTGGGTCTTCGGGATCGGGCAAGTCGACTATCATCTCACTCATCTGCGGCTTTCACAATGCAATCGACGGTCAGGTTCTGATCGACGGCGTTGACCTATGCACTATCCGTCTGTCGAGCTTTCGTCAGCGACTCGGCGTCGTACTGCAGGAGACGTTCCTCTTCGACGGAACCATCCAGGAAAACGTTCTGTTCAGCAGTCCAAACGCGACCGAAGAGCAACTGATGGAAGCATGCCGCATCGCGCGAGTCGATGAGTTTGCCGAGCGATTTCCGGAGCGATACCAGACGGTGGTGGGAGAACGGGGGGTCAAGCTATCAGGCGGACAGCGTCAGCGGATCTCGATAGCCCGTGCCATCCTGGCTGATCCGTGCATTCTGATCCTCGACGAAGCTACCAGTTCGCTGGACTCAGAATCTGAAGCTCTGATCCAGAGCGGCCTCAACTTTCTGATGCAGGGCCGCACTACCTTCGTGATCGCGCACCGGCTGTCGACGATTCGACGTGCCGATCAAATCCTGGTGATTGAGCAGGGGAGGATCGTCGAACGAGGGACTCACGAGTCTCTGTATCAGCGCGGAGCTCGCTATTACGAGCTTTACACTCGTCAGCACGGCCTGGAATCTAATTTATTTCTCGCACCCGGCGAAGGCGACAGGGTCATCTAATCTCACGCTCCTCTTCATGAAACCGCGGCTGAGCATTCCTGGCGTAATCCGGTTCTTAAGATGCGACGATCTGACAAATTAGTGACAGACTCCAGACCATTGGGTGACACACTCGTCGAGACCTCGCGATAGCGTTGAAACAGCATGTGTACTTTATCTAATTTGAAAGATCGCGCACTTCTCGGACGAGTCGGCAAGGTGCTGTTTTTCGCCACGATGCTGTGCTACTTGCCAGTTGTCCTTGCTCAGGACACTCCTCTCCTCTCGGGAGGTTTAGGCTTCTTTACAAACACCAACGGCGGTAGTACTTCTTACCAGACAATCGCGGTCCCCGTGCTGGAAGCTCCGATCGGGCAACATCTACTGGTTGAATCGCGTGCCAATGTCCTTGAGACTTTTTCCCCACAAGGAAACGGCCAAGGGTATAACCATTCTGGGTTTCTAGGATTGTCCTATCTTCAGGCGGACTACATCGCCACGACACACCTCACAGTGGTCGGAGGCTACTTCCTTACGCCCTTTGGCACCTACAACGAGCGGCTTTCACCGATCTGGATCAGCAACCTGCAGGATGCTCCTTTGATATACGGCATCGGCACCATGGGCAGCGGCAGTGGAACGGGCGGTATGCTAAGAGGTAACGCGTACTCGACGGATACGGTCTCAATCAGTTATGCAGCTTACTTTTCGGCAGGCAGCACGAATAAACAATTTCAATCGTCACGCTCGACGGGCGGACAGGTATATGCCTACTTCCCTAAGACAAGGCTCGAGATCGGAATGTCTTATGGGAGAACGCTGGAAAGTGCCAAATCAAACTCCTTTGGAGTGCATCTCTGGTGGGAGCCGGCAAGGACTCCTCTGAAGATCCGCTCCGAGTATGCGCATGGGGCTCACTCGCAAGGATATTGGATAGAGACGGACTACCGGTTGTCTCAGATTCACGGCGCTGATAGCTTGATCGGGCGGTTGGAGCCGATTTTCCGGCTGCAGCAGACGTTCCGCAATAGTCCGGATGCGTCGGATTTTTTGCCAACAGCCGATACGCAGAGAGCCGATTTCGGACTCGATTACTATCTGCCGCACGAGGTGAGAGTCAACACCAGCTACTCCCGTCAGTTTTCCTCGACCGGAAATTTCAATGTCTGGGAGACGGGAGTTGTCTACCGCTTCCTCTTTCCAGCATGGAAAGGTAAATTGCGATGAAGATTCCTTTACGCATTTCCTTCTGTGTTCTCTTGTTATCTACAGTGCAGGGGTTCTCGCAGACGGAAAGTAACTACGTACCGGCTGAGGCTCAGCAGCAGACAAAGGGCAACGCGGTGCATGGCGCAAAGCAACGAGACGGACAGCAGGTGTTCGATCAAAACTGTTCGCGCTGCCACAACGCTCCACAAGGCTTTTCGCCTCGGATTTCTGGGACAGTCGCAAGACACATGCGCGTGCGCGCGGGACTGAGTAGCGAAGATGAAAAGGCCATTTTGCGTTTTCTGAACCCGTAGCCCGAAACCCTGCAAGCGCTTGAATGAAAGGTTATATGGTAAAGCTCAAACACCTGCGCCATCCTTTTCAGACAGCGAATGCTGCGAAGAATCTACTCGGTGCGCGCGTAAGCATGTGGAGGTTCGCAAATCACGGCGCTCGTCGTTTTAAGGACGATGATCGCTACGATCTACATAATGTAACGGAGGGGTTCAAATCCCGCATCGATGATTCGAGCGATGACGATGCGTTGCTGGAAAGAATATGCACGGCATACATTGGAGCTGTACGGCAACAGTCTGCGCCAAGCGCATACCAGGCTACGGAATGGTGGCAGCAGGTACGACATAGAAGCCTGGGACCTGTAATCCAGGCGCTGCTCACCAAAGACACTAACGCGCTCCGAGGAATGTACCGGAATTTTTTCCGGGATCCTTGTTCGACGGGTTTGCTAGGAGCACCTTATGGTATGTCGAAGGCATATTTCGGCGGAAATATCAAAGATCTTCATAGGAAGTTTTATCTAGGTCACGTTCTATACCGGTTTGACTACTGGAATGCGCAGACAGAGGGCCGCTTCCCATTGCGTCACCTGGCAGGCCCAGGGATAGGAAATCCATTTGGCGTGGTGATTAACGGAACACACATAAATGTAGGTGCGGAGTACGCACATTACTGTGCGCATAGGATCGAAAGCATGCTATCTCCAGAGTCCGGCACCGTTGCTGAAATAGGAGGAGGGTTTGGTGGAATGGCTTACTATCTGCTGCGCGACCGAGCGAACGTGACTTACCTTGATTTCGATGTTCCAGAAAGCATTGCGTTAACCTCGTACTACCTAATCAAAGCCTTTCCAAGGCTGAAGTTTCTACTTTATGGCGAGGGCAAGCTGACAAAGAGAGCTATCACTCAGGCGGACGTGGTGCTATTGCCAGTGTTCGACCTAGAAAACATGCCGGCTGAAAGCGTCGACATTACTTTTAGTTCTCATTCAATGTCGGACATATCCTCTGGCGCGATGGATGAGTATCTGAAACATATCGATCGAATGACAAAAGACTGTCTTTTTTATATAGGTAAGCAACAAACGAGCCAGTCAATATCGAGCATTTTCGGTCAGAAAAAGGATTCATTCGAGCTGTCAGACACGCGAACGTCCGGGTGGCACAGTTATAAGGTATCCGGTGCTGGGGTAGGCGGCGCCTCGGGCTTGGCAGCGTCAACGATGTTGGAACAGAGTTACACACGAATCGCGAAACCTATCCGTTAGACCGTCTTCGAGTTGCCTGATACGAGCAGTCAACACATTACCTCAGATCTTCGGCTGAGTACTTATTGACAGGAAAGTTATGCCGGTGAATTTGATGACAACAGAAACATCGACATCTACCCCATATGCGTTGCGCCGGAAGCTCAAAGCCCTTCTCTGGGTTGCGATGGGCGGGATGACAATATCCGTCATTCTTTATAGCGAGGTACCGCTTCTGCGTCAGGTAAAGGAGCGAGCTTATCTGGGTACGATCCCCTTCCTGATCATCCCACACATTTTAGCGGGAATCGCCGCGTTGCTAATTGGTCCGCTTCAATTTTCGAGTCGGATACGGCGGGACAACCCAAAATTTCATCGAGCCCTCGGGCGCGTATACGTCTGTTCTGTCTTTATCGCGGCTCCGCTCGCCATTATCCTATCCAACCACCGCCACGATCCCCGTGCGATCCACTTCGTTGTTGCGAATACCGTCCAGGCGGGAACCTGGATCATCGCGACGGGGCTGCTTTTCTGGCGGCCCGCAATCGGCACTTTCACCAGCATCGCGAGTGGATGGTCCGTTCCTATGCTGTCACCTTCACCTTTGTTGGTACCCGTGTCTTGCAGCCAGTCCCAGCATGGAATCGTCACAGCGAGGCAGGATTTGCTATAGAGATAATTATCATCACCTTCATGGCCATCTTGGTTCCAGACCTCGTCTTTCATTGGAGCGCGTTCACATTGCGTCGATCGTGAACCAGGTGTTCTCTCTTCTTCTGCTAGTTGTGAGAGCGAAGCTTCAGCCTTTGTCTTAATACCACTCACAAATACCAGCATTTCCAAGCGCGCGAGTACGCGTTTCTTCCCTTAGCCCACAGCGACAACGAGTGCATCCTCCCACACCGCGTACAGAGTTCGGGCTCGCAATAAGGATACTGCACGATTGGCCTGGACTGGCCGTGAAAAGAAAGACCCTGCAATAGATCGCATCAGATAAAGTCGACATTTGCTCCTCCATATTGCCACCCCTTTTACTACTACTCCGAGTTCCATATCCTTCGCCAGTGAGGTGCCGGTCTCAAGAATCGGCAGAGTAGTGTTTGGTTCAGAACTTCGCTCCTGCCGAAGCTCGACCTCGACCTTCATGCGGTGCGAGACCTCCGGCGCATCTCTCGTTTCAGCCAGCCCACGCACAGGATTGTGCTCAACAGAAGCATTTGCGTGGCGGCATCCATTCGCTCCACCCAGAACCAAATCTTGTGATTTTTCTGTGCATGTCCAAGGAACTCCGTCTCCGCCGCATTCGTCATGGCTCGTTCGTCGAGCGAGTGAGCGGTTTCGTCCAGCTTCCGGTCGTAGTCTACGATCCATTTCGTATCGACGACGGGTCTTGCTGACCGCTGCCGGAAAGCGTCTGCTTGCCGCGAGATAAATGACGAGTTTGTCTCAAAGCCCGCGGGACTAGTTTCCCCCAGCTTGCGTACACGAAGCGAGCGTTGTCGCCTTAGCTGGAAGCGATTCCGTCCCGCCACCCTGGGCGCCTTCCATCTGAGTCTGCAGTCTATCAAGTTGCGATCGGTACGACATCAGCGAAGCTCTCTGCGCGAGCGGGACTTCATTTCGTAATTCAGCGAAGGCAAGGAAGACTCAAAAATCTCGGCTTCTCTATAGACCTCGATTTCAAACTCATAAAAAGGCGCTGTGTGATAGTCAACGGAGACAGCCGAGAGTGTGCCCAAAGAGCTTATGCTCGCTCTCGGCGCCAGCAATTATCGGGCAGCGTGCAGCGCGTGATCCTGCTCGAGACCAATCGACTCCGGGGGACCAACGCCGTTGTGTCGGCTAAGCGTGTCCGCGATACGGGAGTAGCGCGGCGAATCCCTCAACAAAAACCAGCACTCGCGATCGCCTTCACCGTAACGCCAGCCTCTACGCCGCCGATAAAACTCCGATCCGTAAGAGACCAGCCACAATTCATACCGCGATGTGTCCGCGCCAATTACCAGATTTCGAGTCAGATTTGGCCACGTCCGACTTCCATACTGCATCCGCCATCCGGGCTGGATCAGGCAACTATCCGGCTGATCCGGATGGACAACGATCACATCCGCGTGTAGGCGCTCCACATCCTCGGGTTGTATAAAGCGATGGGCGAACTCCGGAGTGTTCAAACCCCATGGATCATACGTCAACCACCCGGAATAATAGGGCAGAAAACCGGTCTCCGTTGTGATCATGGTGCCGCGTTCCTGCATCGCACTCAGTTCCTGCGCGATGTCCTTCGACTGGCTGAATTGCATATCCCGAAAGGTACGGAGCTCGCGATAGAATGGCATCGCAATCAAAAGCAGCCAGGCCCCGAAGCCGATACGCAACACCGTCCTACGTGACGAGAGTGGCGTTTGCTGCCAATAGACAGCCAGCAGAATAGCGGCAGTTAGCGGCAAATAATAGAAGAAGCGATCGCCGACATTTTGATCGAGACGCATCATCCAATAGAAGGCCGTAGGTGCCGCGATCAGACTCACAAGCAGAAACCGCGATTGCAATTCGCGAAGCAAAACCACTGGCATTAGGACCGCCGCGTCGAACACAAGATACTTGAGGCTTTGCTGCAGCGAATGAGCAACCACTAATCCCAGCATCCGCCGCGCATCCGACTTGACCAGGAACGGCAGCGGAAAAAGTTCACCAAAGTAATGGACTCTCCAAACGAAATACGTCATCCCCGGCACCAGAAAAAATGCAGTCACCCCACTCCCCGCACCTCTCCTATCCTTCGAAGAGACCACCGCATAAGTCAGCAGAGGCAGCACAAACACCACACCATCGGGCCTGAACAGGCAGAAACCCAGCGCGGTGAGCGAGGCCCAGACCACACGCTTTTCGATAACCAGCAAAGTCACCGTTGCGAGCAGCAGAGCATCTGGAAGAACCGCGAACCCTGATGCCGCGGCGAAGACCTGCGGGAACAGAGCCGCCGATCCCGCAATGGCGAGCACAAGAAGCGTTGAAATCCGAACCCGCATCAGCCGCAACAACACAACCACCAGCCCTAGCAGCGATCCGACATTGACGACGGCCGAGAACCAGAACGGATCGAAGCCAACGCGAATCGCTCCGGCGACCAGCGTCATCCACGCAAAATCCGTCGCGCCCTCTGCGAGCGGCCCGCCCGCAAAAAAGTGATAGCCCCATGCGTGGCAAGATTTCTGCTGTATGCAAATAAGATCATTGCATCTTCCGCAGGCAGAAAATACTTTGGCGCAATCGCCAGAAAAATCAGCCCAATCGCCCCATAAATCCCTAGCAGCCACACGAGTACGCGTTCTGATCCCGCCAGCTTCGGCTCTAAGTCAATATGCGACAAAGGCGAAGAGGAAGACCTGTCCGGTTCATGATCGTGGATGGGGATCGACAAGTGTTGGCTGTCACTTTCTTCTACCGCGTTATATCGCAGCTACTTAGGAGTATAGATTCAACAGGTGTAAGAAGAGTCTGCCCCGTGGGTCTTGCGTTTAGGCGAGGCGAGATCATCTTTTTGCGCAATAGGCAACTGCGTACTAAACTTCAAACAGGGAAGAGTGGCCGAGTGGTTGATGGCTCCAGTCTTGAAAACTGGCGTACCTGAAAGGGTATCGGGGGTTCGAATCCCTCCTCTTCCGCCATTTTGTCTGTCCTGTCTTGGAGTAGCGATTACCTTCGGCAGAAACTCGCGGAAATCCCCATAAATGGAGCTATCTTCCGCTGAGCTCGATCTCCAAAGAGGGTTGTGGGTTGGAATCATCTGCCCTGCGTGGGCGAATATCTCCGGGTGGGTCGATTGGAGAGAAATCCTGGGCGGGTCGTAGGAACGCGATGATTCATCTGGGAGGCCTCATCCAGCATATCGATCCACTGATGTGAACTCTTTCGCATGGTGCCACCGCGTGGTGCAAGCTGCCAAAGCATATCCGGGTCTCTGACCAAATCTCGGCCGCCAAGTGCCCGAGTTCTTGATTGATGTTATCGCCGTGAAAGGGCGATTCACGGTGATTATGGGTAGTTTGTATGAGCTATGCAAAGTTCGCATAAACCCAGTAAACATGCATGGTTCAAGGGTACTCGCTACCCTAATTCATTTGGTGAGGTTTGGACCAGTTTTTACCCTATTCTGCTACCAAGGTGCTACCAGACCCTAACCAGTGCTAGACGCACCCAGAAATGGGCTGGGCCTCTGGGTGGCTCTCTGAAGGCCCCATACCCCTGTTCTGAGGGCTAGAAGAGCACCTAGGGCCAGCCAGAGGCCAAGAATCACCCAAACAGAGAAGAGATGAGCCTCTGGCGTTTGCCTCTGAACTGCTGTGAAGCGATTCGACCCAAATCGAAGTTGCCGATAATGCGACTTTCGAGGAACGGCCAACTTGCCAGTTTTATTTCTGCCTGAGAGCATCGCACTATGCTGAACCCAGATGAGCGACGGCAAAGGCTTCGCATGATGATCATCTTCCTGATTGTCCTCGCCTGCGTACTTGCCTTCATCTACGACGTGGAGAGGCCACACTCAGGGCCGGATGCAGGGGCCGTGTCAGAGGTCCATCACTTGGTTGGACCGTAGTTGCCGCAAAGCCGACTTTCGGGGAAGAAGTAGAAGGAAGAAGTAGAATGCGAGTGTGACTGGACGCCATAAGGCTAAGCTGGACGTTCGTAAGCGATTGAAGGATCTCGCGCTGTACATTCTGATCTGTGTCCTTGTGCTGGCGACTATAGCTGGACTCGCGAGCACTGGTATCAAGTGGGAAACTCTGTTCAAGCTGTTGCAATCTCTGATGTTCCCGATACTCCTATTCGGAATCGGAGTGCCCAAGCGTCGCTCGCGGTGGAAAAACAAGCGGTTCTGGCTCACTATTGGCGTGACCTTGCTGACACATGCCGTCCTCTTTGCGATCCTCGCCAGCCGTACCGAAACACTAAAACCCGCGGTCACCAGCATCATGGCAGTCCCCGAGTTCTTGCTTTGGATGATTGCCGATCACTGGCAGATGGAGCTTGCCGACCGGAAGTCCAAACGGACGAACAAACGCGTCGGCTCGATCTCGTGAGCTGAGACGCCCTGAAAACGGCGTTATGAGAAACTTCGACCTTGAACTTGCCGCCCGACTTTTAGGGAACTTCGCGGCTAGCTTGCGACGATCGGCCTTCGCAACGAAGGCCTTACATTACCGGTGGTTTTTTGCGAAAAACTCTTCTGCGAAGAAATTTACTACCTTCGCGTTGTCGCGAAGTATCTCGAGATAGGCGGTCTCAAGCAGCTGCGAACGATCGTTGCGGATTTGGTTGCGAACATTTTGCTGCACCACGGGGCTGGTAACATCGCGCTGGCCGATTCCCTCACGTGAAATGAGCTTCACAAGCATGTAGCCAGGTGGGGTTGAGGAGTCCGTCGGGCTAAGTTCCAGAATTTCACTCGTCTCGCCTACCTTCAAGGTGCTCACCGCTGCAAAAAGCAATGTGTTTGATCGGAGTTGATGTTCCAACAGAAAACCCATATCTCCTCCGTTCGCGGCGGATGGGGCATCGGAGAGGCTCGAAGCAAGGGTGTTGAAGTCTTCGCCGTTATCGATACGACTTTTTAGGATTTGAATCTTTGCCCTCGCCTCGGGAGCGTCATTGGCTTTGCTGCCGAACAGCGTAGCTCTTCCGTATGTTGGAACTGAGTTCACAACAATTTGAGAAATCCGATACCTGTTTTCAGCTAAATTGAAATCCGCTCTATGTGCATTGAAATATGCGACTGTATCTTGGTCAGTGACGCTAATCTTGCTATTAATCTCCCTATTGATGAGCCTATCCGCCGTGAGAGAGCTACGCAGATTGCGGCGTAGATCGGAGATCGTTTGGTTGCTTTGCTGCAGCAACTGATTAAATTGAGCCTCCGTGTAGCGCGCCTTGATCTCGGCGAACTTGATGTCGACATCTTCGTCCTTGACCGTCACTTTCATCTTGACCGCCTGAAGCTCGATAATTTTCCGATCTATTAGGTCGCCTAGTAATGCCAATCGATCCATGTCGCCCTGCTCCGGCGTTTCGAGGCGCATACTCCCCATCTGCTTTTGCCGTGCGGTGTAATACTGGTCCAGTTCCGAGCGCGTTATGGCTTGGCCGTCTACCGGGCAACCACATCCGGAGCAGCCGGTTTGTGACAGCTCGAGACGCCAAGGGATGCAGCTACCGTCAAGCTAAGGGCAATTTTCCGCCGTTGACTGGAGCGGGTGGCCATGGATCTGGTTATCTCAGCGGGCTGGCTCTGGCGGCGCTTCATCCCAATCATTTTAGGCTTGCCCGGACCGTAGTCCCGAAAGATTGCTGGCACGGGCATGAAAATAGCGGTGTCCGCACCTGCTGCCACCTCGGAGATGCGGGTGATTGAACTTCGGTTCGGAGATGGGGATGATCAAGCTACCCTCCGACTCGTCTTTGAACTCAGAAAGAAAATGATCGACATCATCACGCCTACGTGAAAAAAGTGCCGACTACGATACCTGATGGCTTCGTACGTGTGCTTCGGCTACAGACCTATTCGACGCCCCAACTGACCTTCCCGGGAAACGGCGCTATGACTAACTTCGGCAACTCAGTTTTCGAACTTGCCGACAACCCGACTTTCGAGGAAGCTGCGGAATTCGTTCAGAAGTTGCCGTTCAGTAGACCCATGAGGATCAGAAGCGGGTATGCCAAGCCAATAGTGGAAGCAGAAAGCAAACGTCTTCGATCGCAGAATAGCCCCACGATTCCGATAAAGGGTGCGAAGAAAATGGGCAGAACGACATAGTGGATGAAAGTTTTAGACAGAGGCAGGGTCACACCGGCGACGCCGACTCGCGCGATAACGAAGTACACCAAGAAGACCGCAATGGTACTTAGTTCGAGAATCAGGCCGAACGCGCCGAATGTGCGATCCGTCTTTCGCATCTTGCCTATTCACCTGACATCTCTCTGATCGAAGCTTCCGTAACGATGATAGCTGTAGCGGTTCCCGGGAAACGGAGTTATAGGAAACTTCAACGAAGTTGCCGATAAGCTGACTTCGCGGGAACGTAGAGCTTCACAGGAGTCGTTTAGAAATTGCCGTTCAGGACACCCATCAGCGTGAGCGTGGGAAGCGCCAACATAATCGCAGCCACAGACAACAAGCGCCTCCTATCGAAAAACAGTCCGCCGACCCCGACAAGGGGCGCAAGGAAAACCGGCATGACAATGTAGTGAAGGAACGTTCTGGAAAGCGGCAAGGTCGCACCGGCCACACCGACCCGCGCAGCGACGAAATACACCAAAAAGATCAGGATGGTCGTACCTTCGAGGATCAGTCCGAACGCCCCGAATAATCGATCAGTCTTTCGCATTTGATTCCCTAAGTACAGTATTTCTACGTTTGGAGCATTCCGCCACGATGATAGCCGAAGCGGTTAGCGAAAAACGGGGTTGTAGGCAACAACGGATTGAACTTGCGAGATGGTGACTTTGACTTTATGGGCATGACGCGATTACTTCCGTTTGCCCGTCATCGGGGAGCAAGCTCTTAACCGTACCTAGCGAGAAGTCATTGCAACCACGCGCCCGAGGCCTGCGAAGAGTGCTAGAAGGCAACGCACGTTTCAACGCGGCGAAATATCGTCCGAGCATTACCATAACTCTGTGCCGATCCTCCAAAAGTTCCTTCTCTTCCTGCCGCTTCTGGTGCCCTGCGCAAAGGCGCAAACCCTCACCATCACTCACGCAACGCTCATCGATGTCACCAACGGCAAAAGTCAGCCCGACACCACCGTGGTCATCAACGGCAATCGCATCTCCAGCATCGCTCATTCCACCAAAGCCAATCCCAAAGCAGGCCAGATCGTCGATGCCAAGGGCCAGTACCTCATTCCTGGCCTCTGGGATATGCACACCCACGTCTACTTCGATGGCACTGCCGCTGACGGCACGGACCTCATCCTTCCGCTTTTCCTCGCCAACGGTGTCACCGGCATCCGCGATATGGGCAGCGCCCTTGACTCCGTCCTCCAGGCCCGCGATGACGTAGCCGCGCACCGCGTCTTCGGACCGCGCATGGTTGTCTCGGGTCCCATGCTCGACGGTCCCAAATCCCACTACAAAGCCGCCGTTCCCATCGCCACACCTGAGGACGGACGCAACGCTGTGGACATGCTCAAGAGCCGAGGGGTCGACTTCATCAAGGTCCAGTCCGGTGTCCCTCGTGAAGCCTACTTCGCCATCGCCGAAGAGTCGAAAAAGGTAGGTATCGAATTCGAGGGTCACGTCCCTGACTCGATTCGCGCCTCCGAGGCCGTATCCGTCGGCCAGCGAACGTTCGAGCATCTCATCGGTATCTTCGAGGCCAGTTCCCTCGATGAGGACAAATACCTCACCGGCACGAAGACCCCCGGAATGTTCCTCGAGAGCTACGATCCAGCCCGCGAGGCCGGCATCATTCAGCTTCTAGCGAAGAACCATGTCTGGCAGTGCCCCACCCTTTTCTGGGAGCGTGGCCAGTGGCTCGTCGACGCCATCGACTACACCAGGGACCCGGACCTCGCATACGCTGGTCACATCTGGGTGACCAAGCAGTGGCCCGCAGCTCAGAAGGGCATCCTCAAATCCCTCGACACCGACCCTCTTGCTGTTCGTGAGAAGTTCGTCGATCACGAACTCGACATCGTTAGAAAGCTGCACGCTGCGAATGTGCCATTTCTAGCCGGCACCGATACACCTGCGGGAGTCGATGTCATTCCGGGCATCAGTCTCCATCTTGAACTGCAGCGCTTTGTAGCGGCAGGCTTCACCCCACTTGAAGCCCTCCAGACCGCCACCCTCAATCCGGCAAGGTTCTACAACAGGCTCAACGACTTCGGCACTATCCAGAGAGGCAGGATTGCCGATCTCGTTCTTCTCAGAGCCAACCCGCTGGACAACATCGGCAACACCCGCAAGATCGCAGGAGTCATAGCCGATGGACGCTACTTCTCACCACAGGACCTAGACCAACTCCGCGCCCGAATCAAACAGATTGCCGCCGCGAAATAGTTCTTCGATCTGCCGTTTTGAAAGAATCCCTGAACCTTGGTGCGGGACTTCGTAAACTGCGGCGTGCCTCGCTCGCCATAGTTACTCGACGAGCAGATTGGCTAGTCCGCGGCTGTGCTCCCCTGCGCACGCCTGCTCGGATGCGATAACGCTGCAACCGTGATCGACTGGACGCAGGCTGGTTCGAAGGGACCGCCACGCGCAACAACTGCGAACCAACTGAAAAATTGATCGCTGACGAACCTTTGATGGTCGCTTCGCCAGCATGCAAGCTTCATGGCCGTTAGCGCATTTCCCACCAGAAAGAGGTAGTATTCGTTCGGGAAGAGTCAGGATTAGGTTCATTCAAGTCATCAGCGATGCGAGCAAAAGCACTGTTGATGGTATCCGTCGTATTTGTCGAGGAGATGTGAAGCCGCCGGGTCGCCTTCGAGGCAGTCTGACAAAGTTTGTATTTATTAGTAACGGTTTCCTTGGCACGAAAGATCAGTTCTGAGCGCATGGTAATTCTCCGATTCTTTAACGGCGTCTCAGGCTTCTCTTCTGCTGAATTCGCGGGTGAACTGCAGGTGCTGTTCCTTTGGAGGCCATCCGACCCAAGACGACAGTTCGAACTACCGAGCCAAATCTTCGTCGCCCTCGCCAGAAAGCCATTGGAGCGATGTTTCGCCAGGATTTTCGATATTGAAAGCGACATCACCAGTCTACGCCCTGAGCGGTTTTCGATGAAATTCGGTTTAGCTTTAAGTCATTTCGCCTGATTATTCTACGTGGCGGGCGTTATCAGGGGGTAAGGAGGTCGGTATGTCAAGGTCGACCCATGTTCAATCTGTCACTGAGTCAGTGAGAAACGACTAGGAGAGAGGATGTCAAAGCTCGTATCGAAGGGCCGAAAATCGAACTTCCCGAAACAGCGTTAGCGACAACCTCCGCCGTCAGCGAATCGAACTTGCCGCAAACCCGACTTTCGAGGAGTCTGCATTTGAACGTTCTGCTTATGAGCCAAAGCCGACCACATCCCGAGAGACTTCGATCCCATCAGCAGGTATAGTGCGGATGATGCGCCTAGGGTGTTTCCCATCGACGACCAGGACATATAGCTCCTGAAGTCTTCCCTCCCATTCAGCGAGTTGAACGTTCACAGTGAACTGCTCGTCGGTCTGTATCCACAGTTGGGCAATGGAGTTTCGGACTGCTTTGGCACCTGGATTCTCGGGAGCGGGAGCTTGCAGGACCAGTAAGACTCCCTCAGAGTTCGGCCCTTCTGCGACGACCCTTGTTTGGCTTATATCGGCGGTCTCCCATCCATCGCTTGCGGCCAGTATCGACTGTACCCAACCCTGCTCGATTCCCGACAACGGGCGTGGCTCAATCGACTTCACTTCGTCACTGAGAAGAGCTGACCGATCAAGTTTAAGTAGGCGCGACAGTCGTTCGGAAATTTCAGGGAGGATCATAGCTTGGGAATAGAATATCGCCGCGCACGGGATCAGGAATGAAAAACGGGGTTACTGAGATGGTCCGCCGCTTGAACTTCACCGTAGGGTGGAAGATCTTGTAGGCAGGTTCAAGGAGGATCATCGATATGCAGATTCGTTCGGTAGGGATTGACCTTGGCAAGACGACCTTTCACCTGGTGGCGCTCGGCGATAACGGCAAGGTGCTGCTGAAGAAGAAGTTCACCCAGAAGCAGCTGATCACGTTCACGGCGAACCTGCAGAGCTCGCTGATCGGCTTGGAGGCATGTGCCGGAGCGCACTTTCTTGGTCGTGCTCTGCGTGAACAGGGCCATGACGTGAAGCTCATTCCGGCTCAGTTCGTGAGGCCATTTGTGAAGTCCAACAAGAACGACTTCCTGGATGCAGAAGCTATCGCGGAGGCTGTCGATCGACAGAACATGCGTTTCGTGCCGATCAAGACAGATGACCAGCTCGATCTGCAGGCGCTGCATCGTGTGCGCGACCGCTTGATCACACGACGAACGTCCGTGATCAACCAGTTGCGTGCCTTCCTGCTGGAGCGCGGCCTAGTGTTCGCGAAGAGCCCGGCCAAGCTGCGCGAGCGTATGCCTGAGATCCTTGAGAACGCCGAAGAAGATCTCACTCCGCGGATGCGTAACCTGCTCGCTCTGCTTTGGAACGAGTGGAAGGATCTTGAGCAGCAGGTGGTCGATCTGAACCATGAAGTGGAGCTGATCGCTTCCAGTGATGCGGCATGCCTACGGCTCAGGCAGATCCCAGGCATCGGCCCTTTGGTCGCAACAGCGATCGTGGCTTCGATCGGCAACGGCGCTGCGTTCCACAAGGGGCGAGAGTTCGCCGCCTGGATGGGACTGGTGCCGAAGCAGTACTCGACTGGCGGCAAAGCAAAGCTCTACGGCATCAGTAAGCGAGGCAATCGCTACTTACGCAAGATCCTCATCCATGGAGCACGCGCCGTGGTCTTACGCTGCAAGCGAGAGCGGATTCCCATGGGAGCGTGGATGACGGCTCTTGAAACGAGAGCCCCACGCAACGTGCTCATCGTCGCGGCAGCCAACAAGCTCGCGCGGATCGCATGGGCGGTGCTATCGAGTGGCCAGGACTATCGGGCAGTTCAAGAGCCAGCTGCTGCGTAGGCAAGAGTAACCATCAAGATCAAGTTCTCCCACCGAGGTCTGCACCGGACAAGTAAGGATGAAAGAACAGTCAAAACGGCGCACCTGAAGCCTGTTTGCTCAAATGGCCCTTACACGGCCGAGGGGTTTCGAAGGACAGGTACGCGGCGTATCTCATCATGGCCAGGAGACACCTCTCCACACAACAGGTCGGATACATTGACGCAGACTTTCTTCATCCACCAACTTTTCCCTTGCAGTCAGACGGCGGACCATACATTTCGGCAACTTCGATTTTGAAGTTGCCCAAAAAGCTGACTTCAAGGGGAGCGATTGCTATCTGTCTCTTACTGAATCAAGCATGCAAGTTGATTATTGTTGTTTCTCACACATAGATTGCTCGTACGATTCCATGCTTGGAGGAACTTTGTGCTGAAAGCGCTTGATGCTCGTGCCTGCTGTAGTTTCGTGTTGTTGGGTCTGTTTGTGTCCAGCCCTGTCTCGGCTCAGACGGCGGTGCGGCCGCAACCGGATCGGCAGCAGTGGTATCTCAATGCCGGCAAGATGACCTACGTGGTCGGCGTCAATGAACAGGGCATCCTGCAATCGCTTTACTGGGGACCGAAGCTGAGCGACCGTGGTCTCGTGCCGGTGGCGAAGAGCCTGCCTGAACGTGCTTCCCAGTATCCTCCGGCAGCCACAACGCCACAAGAGTATCCGGCATACGGCGCCGGGATATTCCCGGAGACAGCGCTCAAGGTCAATTCGCCGAACGGGGATCGAACGCTCATTCTCAAATACGAGTCGGCAAAGGTAACTGGATCGGAGCTCGAGATCGTCCTGAAGGATACGAATGAGCCTCTGCGCGTACACCTGTACTACAAGACCTTCCCCGAGGGCGTACTGGCGCGCTGGTCACGCATCGAAAACACAGGCAAAGGCAGCTTCGGCATTGAGAATGCCGCGTCGGCTACATGGAATCTTCCCGCCGGCACAGGTTATGCGCATCGTTGGCTGACGGGGATGTGGGGCGGTGAGTTCCGGTTGAACGAGGAGCCGCTGAAGACCGGAAAGAGCGTGCAGGAAAGCCGTACCGGACACACGTCGCACGAAGCGAACCCGTGGTTTTCGATCGGCAAAGAGGGAGAAACGACCGAAGAAGCCGGTCCGGTCTGGTTTGGGGAGCTTGGCTGGAGCGGCAATTGGCAGATCGTCACCGAATATACTTCGCTGCACCAACCGCGGGTGACCGGCGGCTACAACCCATTCGACTTTCATTGGACGCTTGCAGCCGGCGCGTCGCTCGAGACACCGAAGTTCTACGCGGGTTACACGGATGGCGGCGATGGCGAGGCGTCGCGCATCCTGAGCCAACTTCAGTTGCAGGAGATCCTGCCCAAACGCGGTGAAGCGCGTGAGCCCAAGCCGCGTCCAATCATCTACAACTCCTGGGAGGCGACGGAGATGAACTTCACGGCCGACACGCAGATCGCGCTCGCCGAACGCGCCGCGAAGGTAGGCGTGGAGAGGTTTGTGATCGATGATGGCTGGTTCGGCAAGCGTGACGACGACCATGCCGGACTTGGCGACTGGACAATCACGCCGAAGAAGTTTCCGCAGGGGTTGAAGCCGGTCATCGATCACGTGCATGCGCTCGGCATGGATTTCGGCATCTGGGTGGAACCGGAGATGGTGAATCCAGGCAGCGATCTCTATCGCCAGCATCCGGAATGGGCGATGCAGTTCCCCAATCGCGAACATTCGGAAGAGCGCAACCAGCTGATGTTGAACCTGGCCCGGCCGGATGTGAAGGAGTGGATGTTCAACTGGCTCGACAAGCTGGTGAGCGAGAACGACATTGCTTTTCTGAAGTGGGACTATAACCGCATCTGGTCGGAACCGGGCTGGGACATGGCACCAGGTTCTTCGCCGGCGCACCCCAATACAGACGCGGAAAAGGCAATCTATCTCGAAGCTGTGCGCAACCTGTATGACGTGATCGACCGGCTTCGCGCGAAACATCCGAAGCTCGAGATCGAGTCCTGCTCAAGCGGCGGCGGGCGCGTGGACCTCGGCATTCTTGAGCGGACGGATGAGGTTTGGCCGAGTGATAATACGGACGCGCTCGACCGGCAGGACATTCAGTTTGGCTACACGCAGGCTTACACGCCGCAGACCATGGTGGCGTGGGTGACGGATGTGCCAAGTATGGATCACCGCATGGTTCCGCTGCAATATCGCTTTGTTGTGGCCATGCAGGGTGCGCTCGGCATTGGGGCAAACCTGACGAAGTTTTCTGATGCCGACTTGGCGCTCTCGGCGAAGCTCACAGAGTTTTACAAGACCATTCGTACTACGGTGCAACAGGGCAGACTGTATCGGCTTGCATCTCCGCTGACAGGTGATCCATCGCAGATGGAATATGTCGCACAGGACGGCTCACAGGCCGTGCTGCTGGCGTTTCTGCATAGTCAGCGATTTCGGCTGCCCTACCCCACCGTCCACCTGCGTGGGCTTGACCCCGACGCGATGTATCGTCTTCGTGCGTTGGACCCGGAGAAGTACACGGGGGAGGCGGTTCTATCGGGCTCCGTACTGATGGGGGCGGGTGTGAACTTGAAGCTCGAGGGCGATTATGACAGCACCGCTTTAGTCCTGGAGCGGCTCCCGTGATTTGATTCACCCATCGGGAAACAGCGTTTTCTGCAGGCTCAACCAAGTTGCCGAAAACGTGACTTCGCAGGAACATGTTCTGTTGACCGAGTTATGACCCGCACATCCAACGCCTCTTGAAACCGACAAGCGTCTCGGGCGTTGGCATTACGAAAGGCCGATGTTGCCCAGCAAGATCGTAGGCTTCCATACCTTCAATTTCCTACAGAAACCATTTGCTTGGGAACCAGGGTGTATCAGCGTTAACGTGGACGACGGCCCTTTCTTCAAAAGAAAAGCCCGCTCTTAAGAGCGGGCTTTCAAGCATCGCACCGACTATGGCTTCAGCGCAGACTCGATCGCCGAGATCACCTGTGGCGAATCCGGCGTCACGGCCGGCTCAAAGCGAGCGATCGGCTGTCCGTTGCGGGCGATGAGGAACTTGGTGAAGTTCCACTTAATCTCGCCGCTAACGTTGGGCGCCGCAGTGAGGTACTGGTAGAGCGGCGTCTTATCGTCGCCCTTTACCGAGACCTTCGCCATCATCGGAAACTTCACGTGGAACTTGGCGTTGCAGAACTCTCGGATCTCTGCATTGGTGCCGGACTCCTGGTTGGCGAAGTTGTTCGCCGGCACGCCGACGATTACCAATCCCTTGTCCTTGTACTTCTCGTAGACGGCCTCGAGCGCGGTGTACTGAGGCGTGAAGCCGCAGGCGCTGGCGACGTTAACCACCAGCAGCACCTTGCCCTTGTAGACACCTAGAGTGGTGGGGTCACCATCGATGGTGCTCAGTTTGAAATCGTAGACGGGCGCGCCGGTACCGGCCACGGCCACGCCGCTGAAGAACAAGAACATCAGCATCAGGTAGATCTTTCGCACGGCGACTCCAGAAAATCGTTATGTGCCCAGTGTAACCGTGCGGCTGATTTAAGTGGCAGCGCCGTCGCCGATGTTCGTACCAACTGCCATATGCCGTCGATAATGCCAAACGACCAGCAGCACGAAAAACGGAGTTTTCGGCAACTTCCAAAGCCGCGTACACAATCCTTTATCCGAACAACGAAGGGGCTGGGGGCTCATCGGCCCACGCCTCACAAAGCTCTGGGCCAATGTTCCTGACATTACCGACCTTGGGGTCTACCTTCCATGCCTCCAGACTCAGCAGAGAGGGCCTGAGCAGGTCAGTGGGTGGCGTAGCTGGGTCTACTGGAGCCAGCCATCTCTCGTAGTCCTCTGGGCGGAGGATGACAGGCATCCTCGTATGGATCGGCTCCATGACCTCATTGGGGTCCGTCGTGATGATGGTGAAGGTCTCAAGGGGCTGTCTCGCAATGGGGTCGTTCCAACTCTCCCATAGACCTGCCATGCCGAATAGCTTGCGATCTTTCCGCGCAATCGCCCATGACTGAGTTTTCTTGCGCTGGGGGTCTAGGCCCTGCCACTCGTAAAACCAATCGGCGGGAACGATGCAGTGCCGTCTCTTGAAGGCTTCGCGGAACGTGGGCACGGTGGCGATGGTCTCGGCGCGTGCGCTCGTCGATTTGAAACCTGTCTTGTCATCCTTCGAAAAGAAGGGAATCAGACCCCAGCGCATGAGCGTCAGTTCGCGGTCGCCTTCATCATCGAGACGCACAACGGGGAGGAACGTACTGGGCGCGACGTTGTAGTTCGGAGCCAGCACGACCTTCGGGTTCACCTTCTTCGCGTAGAAGGCGTCGGCGATTGATTGCTTATCTGACCTGAGTCCGTAGCGGCCACACATTGGGAAATTCTATTCGCAAAATTCGACCGACCGTCAACAATGCCAAACTCGTAATAATCGCTCGATGACTTGGTGATCAAGGCCATAGGCGAGGTGGGAGGCCAAACTCGAGGGCGAGCTCCAAGCCTTCGTTGATTGCCCGAAGAGTCTCTGGATTTCGGAACCAGTTGCGGTGTTTGAAGCTGAGGTCGTTTCTCTTCTTGGCGTCATACTGTTGGATCAAGACCCTTGAAGCGATTTCGAAAGCTTTTAGAAGAGCCATCTGGGGCGGTGTGTTTTCTGTGGCAAGCCACGTGTTTGGTTTCGCTAATTTACTCAGATCCTGATCCAGGCTCCAGCTTTGCTTGGCGTAGGTTTGACGCTCTAACTCCCCGACAGCGTAATAGACCAAACCTTTTCTCTCTAAAGCCGGGTGCATGGTCAATTGCTTCGAACGGTGCGTCTTTCTATGAGTCTCCCAGAAGTTCTTCACTTTGTCGCACGCGAGAAAGGTACCCGCTTTTAGGCTGAAGTCAGATTCTGTCAACGGACTATCAGGAGACTCAAAGATCTTGGTGTATAGGCCAGTTGAAGAGACGTCGAAGAGCTTGCTTGTCCCGCCCCACATGTCGTCTGGGCCAAATTGGAACGCGTATAGGGCCTTCGTAAGCTCTTCCAATGTGATCGCAATAGTATTTCTGTCCTTACGGCTGCGCTTATTCTTATACTCGTACTTGCGACCGAGGAGATTGACGCTATCGAACCGCCGCGCCATATCCTTTTGAACTTCGTCATTACTCCTGAAGTCCGCGATCTTCACAGCATTTTGGGTATTGTTGTACTTTGTTACTTCAGCTACGAATGGAACTTCGGCCGGATATTCGAAGGACATTAGCCGCAAAAGTACCCTGACCGAACTGACTGGTTTGTGATGCTTCTCTCCGGGCCGGTTCACGGCCACAAGCAGGGACTTTACGGTCTGTGCGCCATTGATTATGGACATCCGTTCACAAGTGAGGGTCCCCGCTTTGCTATCGGGCGATATCTTGCCAGCCACCGCCGTTACGCCGTTATTGAAATACTCGAAATTCAGCGGGTCTTTCAAAGCCGTATCAATGATTTGCTTATTCGTCTTTGTGTCGCCAACGTAATCTCGGATGTTCATAGTAAAGAGACTGGACTTGTGTGTTTGCAGCAGCTGTGCAAGGACTGCCCCGTTGACTTCGCCGACGTAGATCTCTCGGTCATCGCCTTCGAAATGGCACCAAGGTTTGTCATCTGAATCCGGAATCATCGGGATAATGATGGGGCGTTCAGAGAAGTCAGCAGAAGAAATTGCATCTCTAAGAGCTTGATTGAGTAGAGATTGATCAAGGTAATGAAGAAAACTGCGGTCCTTGAGATCGGGAAGATCAGGTATGTGAACCAGACCCTGCTTGACGCGGTCCTTCACCGCATCACCGGTCTTGGCCGACGTTATAAAGTAGACATTGAAGATGTCTTCTTCCCAGTTGATCTGACTAGCCAACTCAAGCAAATCCTTGTGTAGACTTTCTTGCTTGCCTTCCATGGCAAGATACAGGCGCTCGAGAATGTCACAAACTCGTCCAACAGATTCCGGAGACTCCGTAGCATCCTTACCCCGATACTTAGCCTGAATAATTAGGACTTGTCCGTCATCCGTCCGATACAAAAGATCGGCGCCCCCGTCACCAGAGCCATCAATGATGCTGCTCTCGAGTTCTCCCTCGTCATCAGGGACAATGCCAGGGTCGAGCTTGCCGAGAACTTCTTGAACAAAGAACATGATCATCTGACGAGATCGCTGGAATTGATTCAGATTGTCAAATTTGGTTCCAAGGGTTGCTTCTGTCCAAATCAGAAGACGGTCCTTAAACTGCTCTTTCATCTTGGTTTCTGGCTTCATCTGTGTCTTCGTGACTCACTCTCTAAGTTGAAATTAGAACATACGCACGAGTTCGGGGAGCCAAAGCACATCATAAGGCTCCCTCGGCGGAGACTATCGCGCGGATGGACAGGTATCTCCTATTCACAGCCCTCGAAGCAGCTTCGACAAACTCAATTGGAATCCGTCGGCGATGGTCTGCCTCTCTCGACAGACCACATAGAGCGCCTCGACAAGTTGCCCGAACCCAAGCTCAACTTTCCTGCTCAGTATTTGAAGATTGCTCCCAATTTCTCGATTGCAGGGGCAACGGTCAACGGAGCTCGATCTGTCGAAGTTTGAAGACGGGTACGAAGTCGCGGTGGAGGAATTGGTCGATGCAAAGCTGAAACATCTGCCCGTGCCGAAGGACGAAGGTGCACAGCCTTCGCGCGGCAACGTCGTGAACCTGATGGATGCGCTGCGTAAGAGCATCGGCAGTGACGAAGCCCAGGTGGGGAAGGCTACGAAGAAGCCCGTCGCCAGCGCAAAGCCCGAAGCGAAGAAGGGAATTGGCCTCGTGAAACCTGCGGCTAAGGCTGCGTCGAAGCGGAAGACGGCCTAGGGAATCTCTGCGCAAGTTCTCCGTTTGCGGCCTGATTGATTAATACTGTTGCCAGGGGTGAAGGACGGTGAAGCAGCAGAGTTTGGCGTCGCAGGCTGTGTTTGAGAGGTACGGGCGGAAGAGTCGGCGGGAGTTGTTTCTGGACGAGATGGAGCAGGTAGTTCCGTGGTCAGGCCTGCAATCGCTAGTCGATCCTCACTACGCGAAGGCGGGGAACGGGCGCCGTCCGGTGGGGCTGGGGATCATGCTGCGGACGTACTTTGTTCAGCAATGGTTCAACCTGTCGGATCCCGGGGTGGAAGAGGCGTTGTACGAATCTGCCGCGCTGCGCCGGTTCGTGGGCGTGGATCTCGGCGTTGCTCCGCCGCCAGACGAGACGACCATCTGCCGCTTCCGCCATCTGCTGGAGAAGCACGATCTGGGTGGTCTGATGCTGGAGGCTGTGAACGTGCATCTGGAGGCCAGGGGCATCCGCATTGCGACGGGCACGATCGTGGATGCGACCATCATCCACGCGCCTTGCTCCACCAAGAACAAGTCCGGCGAGCGTGACCCGGAGATGCATCAGACCAGGAAGGGGAACCAGTGGTACTTCGGTCTGAAGGCGCATATCGGGGTGGACAGCAAAGAGGGCGTGGTGCATTCGGTCTGCACGTCCGCGGCCTCGGTGGCCGACAAGCACATGCTGCCCGACCTGCTACACGGCGAAGAGCGCAAGGTGTGGGGTGACGGTGGCTATCAGGGCCAGACAGAGGCGATCCAGGAGGCCGCGCCACACGCGCAGGACATGACCTGCCGCAGGACGAAGTTCAAAAACTATGTGGACGAAGAAGCGAAACGAAAGAACACCACGAAGTCGAAAGTAAGAGCGAAAGTAGAACATGTGTTCCGCATCCTGAAACGCGTCTTCGGCTTCGACAGGGTACGCTATCGTGGCATCGCGAAGAACCATCACCGGCTCTGCGCGAACTTCGCCCTGATCAATCTCTACCTGCATCGCAAACGCCTGGCCCCGCTCGGGGCGTAGTGCGTCTGGAGGCCAGAAAACGGCCGCTCCAACACTTCAAATCAAATCGAGAACCAACCACTTCCGACATCACCAATCGAAAACCCCGCAACATCAAGCTCCGTTCGCCGCCGCCGTCCAATCAAACACCTGCGCAGGGGCTCCCTAGGTGTAAACGTCATATCCAGCGACCAGCAGAGTTTCGTTCACTTGAGCAAAGTGGCGAACAAAGCTTCCCAGTTTTTCATATACTCCGTAGCTATGGGTTTTGCGTTCTTTCCGAGGAGCGCCTGTTTTGTCCGTTTCGCGACTTCCACCTTCCAACCCGGTGCATTTAGCTCTATCTTGTTGGCCTTCGCCCATGCTTCTATCTGCGGCACTATTGGTGTTCCCGCTTTATATGAGTCAGCGAAACCTACCTCGGGGCCACGCTGCCACCGATCAATGACCTGCGCCAACACTTCACCGGGAATCAGGTCTTCGATTTCTGATCCATCTAAACCAGTGAATGTAGCCACTTCGAACACGCGATCTTTTGCATCGACGTACAGCGAGGACATCAGCTGCTGTGCCGTGACCTTCCCCGTCGCATCGCTGTCGAATAGTGCCACGGGCAAGGCCTCGTCACGGCTACTGAGAATACTCGCGACGACCTTCACACCTTTTGCTCCGCCAGCTGGTGGGAAGACCACCTCTTTATGTGGCGTGATTTTTCCTTGGCCTATCAGGATGTTTTTTATCGCACTGAGATACATCTGGTCCGATGTTCCTTCGACGATGACAACGGTGCAGCCTAGGAGCAGGCTTTCGGCGACAGTTAGGCCTAGCGCAGCGTAGACTGCGTACCCCGAAGCACGTTGTGCCTTGTCATCCCCTTCTGATTCCCTGAGATCTGGTGTGGCTTTGGTGGTCCCATCGGCCGCAACATAAACTTTCCGCGCTCGGTCCAGTCGGTCAGAGTCAATTAGAAAAGGCGAGTGTGTTGTATACACAAGTTGATTGCTCTCAGAAAGGCCATCGAAAAACGCCGAAAGGTCCTTCTGAGCTAGAGGATGAAGCGATGTTCCAGGCTCGTCGAGCAACAGGATAGCTCCGGCATGTGTGTCGCGACTTTCAACTAGGAAGACAAGATAAAAACTCAAGAACCACTGGAGACCGGTGCTGCGCCCTTCTAATTCAACTTCCTCGGGCCGCTTGTCGTCGGAAACCCAAATGCGGAAGTGATCGCCGTCAGCCTCAAAACGAAAACGATATTCACCTTGCTTCCACCACGAGCGGAACTCCTGCGTCAGCTTTGTAGACGCAGACTGGAGCAGAATGCTGCGCTCTTTCTTCTTTTCAGCAATTTCCGCGATTTCTTGTTCCGTTGGCTCTCGGTCCTTACCTGCTGGAGCTTGAAAATCTAAACCGAGTTCCAAAATCTCTTCCGGTTTCAAGCCAACAAATTCGAACAAAACTTTCAACGTGCGAACTTTTGCTTGCTCCTTTGCTCCTAGTTCGGCACGTTTCATGTTTTCGATTACGTGAGGGAGATATATCTCAGAGTCTAGATTCCCATAGTTTGTGTAGTAAACAAACGATGGCATCTCAGCATAAGCGAGGTTTCTGGCTTCTTGAACGTCGTTGGGAAGAGGGGCGGATAGCTCAATTCTGAAGGCCTCGATCTCTGCTTGCAGTTGAGCATAGCGCGGAGCTATTGAACTAGTTTTTGCTGTTCCTTCAATCGTCGGTAGAAGCGCGATCAGGTTGGCTAAATCGTCCATAGCGACGTTTTCTTTGGGCGATAAACCGCTGGAAGCTTTGGTAACGGTCGCTTTGATCCGGGCTGCCACTTCCTCTTCCACTTTCATCGGAGTGATCGCATTGATCTCAGTAGCTGCCGCAGACAAAACAGCGACAAGCCGTTCGCGTCTTACCGTACGGTACGTCGGAGCTTTCGGAAACGACACGTACGTTTTGTTCGAGAAGCTCTTCTGAATATGGATTTCTTCGAAATCGGCGGGGTCTGACTGGCACAACGTAGCGAGACGTTGGGCCAAATCTTTGTCGCTCGTAAATATGGCTTCGATGAAGATCGGTTTCGGTTCCATGCCCCGAAAGTCGTTGTAAGACTTGCGCGGATAATCAGCGGTTGGTTTGATCTCGCCATCTTTTGCAGGGTTCAACTTCCAGAGTGGTAAAAGCAAATTTGATTTGCCTGATTCGTTGATTCCGATAAGGGCGGTGACTCCGTCGGTTTCGATTACGCCACTGTCATCCACAGACCTGAAATTCTTCACTCTAAAAGACTTAAGCTGCATACCCATTTTTTTGTAGATCTCCGCTGTTGTTCCTCGAGTCTATTGCAACCGACGCCGAAATGACACTCCACAATCGTGTAACTTACCGCAAACAAAAGGCCATCTAAATAGGTTCTAGCCTAATCGGATATCTTTTGTGCTGTTTTTACTTGTCGAAATAGGGTTCTAAATCGATCATTTAGGCGCTTTCTAATATAGATAGGACCCTTTTTAGACGGTGCGTTTGGCTCGCACTACGGTCGGCGGAAAGTGGCGTCATCGCACCAAAACCGCTGCGTCTTCCATCCTAGGGGGAGATCTTTCTTAAGGATGGACAAAGTAATCGGCTCTGCCGCGACGTGCGATCGATATGGTTCATACAGTTGGATCTCGGCGGAAGGATCGCCTGAACGCGCCTTCCCGAGAAGGTCTTTGCAGACTTCTTCTCGGCTAAAAAGACGCACAATCCATTGCTAGCTCCTTGCGGTCAAAGAGCAGAGGAATACAACGTTCTGTTAGCGCTCCAGTGGTTCCAGCAACGGAGCGCTCGGCTTTTCTTCCTCGATCGCTGGAATGAAATTCGGCAAAATCTTTGCCTTCGCTGCTTGCTCATACGCGTAGCCGTATCCGAGCAGTCGCGCTTCGCTCCACGCTGGACCAATGAAGGATAAGCCTACCGGAAGTCCTAGCACCGCGCCCATGGGCACGGTCAAGTGCGGATAGCCCGCCACAGCAGCGAGTCCCCCCGCACCTCCACCGTTGATCTGATCCCCGTTCGCAACGTCTATCTTCCACGCTGGTGGCATGGTCGGGAACACCAGCGAATCCAGGTGGTTTGCTGCAAGCATCGCATCGATCCCATCGTGTCCGGCAATCCTAAGAGATAACGCGCGTGCAGCTTTGTAGGCTGGATCGTCCAGCCCCTTTGTTGCCTCGGACTTAATGAAGGTTTCCTGACCGAAGAGCGCGAGTTCGCGTTGGGCGTGAGTTGTGTTAAATGCGATCACGTCAGCAAGCGACCGCGTCTTCACCGTCTCGGGGGTTGTTGCGAGATAAACGTTCAGATCCGCCTTGAGCTCAGTTTGGAGTACCAACGTCTCCGCTTCGCCGATCTTGTCCTTGTCCTTGAGTTCAGTAACATCGACCAGCGTCGCGCCCTGCTTCTTCAGCACCGTCAGCGCCTGTTCAAACACCTCGTCGGTCTTCACAGACCAGCCTGTCGCGAAACGCAGCACACCAATCCGCGCACCCTTTAGAGCATCGGGCTTTAGCGCTGCCAAATAGTCGGCAACGTGCGCATCGGCGTCTTTCGTTGCCGAGTCCGCGGTGTCTGTCCCGGCAATTGCGCTGAGCACTCGCGCCGCGGTTGTAACATCGACAGCAATCGGCCCGGCGGTGTCCTGACTATGACTAATAGGAATGATCCGAGTGCGACTGACGAGACCAACCGTAGGTTTCAATCCCACCACGCCGTTCACCGCCGCCGGGCAGGTGATCGATCCATCAGTTTCAGTGCCGATAGCAGCATCAACTTCGCCCGCGGCCACCGCGGCCGCGCTGCCCGAGGAGGAGCCACAAGGATTCCGGTCTAGAGCATACGGATTGTGCGTCTGGCCACCCACCCCGCTCCAACCTGAGATCGAAGCATTTGAACGAATATTTGCCCACTCAGACAAATTTGTCTTACCGAGAATCACCGCATCCGCCCTGCGAAGGCGAGTAACCAGAGGCGCATCGCGATGCGTTACGTTGCCGAGGAGCGCCATGCTCCCCGCGGTTGTGGGTAGCGGCCCATCCGTTTCGATGTTGTCCTTCAACAGAATCACGCGTCCGTAAAGCAGCCCCCGCGCCTTTCTCTGCCGGTCGATTGCTCTAGCCTGCTCAAGCGCCGTCGGGTCGAGCGCGAGCACCGCATGAATCTTCGGATCTAATGTCCTTACTCGCGCAGTTGCTGCCTCGGTCGCCATCTCAGCGCTGGACGCTTCATTTGAGGAGCCGTTTGGAGCTAAGGTCTGTGCAGCACACGAAACCGTCAGCAGAAGGGTGAGCAAAGTTGAAGTCATGTCGTATGTTCTCACCTTCAAACACGGCATGCTAGATCACTCCTCACGAATCTCTGGGCTTATCCATGACGTTTGACTGGGAAAGATCGAAATCATCTTGCCACCAAGTCAGCTGCGCCTAGAAGACCAGGCAGCCAAGACCCTAATACCCTCTGGCGAGTGAAGGGTTCTCACGGATGGTAGGCCAGTTCTGGGATAGAAGATGGTGAGACATTCTTGAATCAAACCAGCAGCGGATCGAAGAGAGAGATGCGCCACCTTTGTGGGTTTCGCGATGCCTAGGGTTTACCGTGCGTTGGTCCTATCCTGCGAGATGTTGTTCATTCCACTCCAAGGAAAGATCTTTTGTTAAAAGGAATACGCTAAGCAGGGGTGAGTGATTTCCAGAAAGAATGGCTTCGTAGAGGGCCGGAGACAATGCCGCTAATCGGAGAATCCGAGAGGCGTACCGTTTGTTGAGACCGGCCTTCGCCGCAAGTTGCTCTAGGTTCCCTACCTTCCCGGAGACTATCCATTCTGACCATGTCCTCGCCTGGACGACCGCGCGCACGAGCGAAGCGATCGGGGCGTCGCTCTTGCACTCTCCGTTTGACAGGATTAATTTGACGGCGCTGCCACGCCGTGCGAACGATATCGGTTCATGCAGTTGGATCTCGGTCGATGAATCTCCTGAACGCACCTCGCCGAGCAAATCTTTGCAGAGCTCCGCTTGGCTCAGGAAGATGCACAGTTCATTACTATCGACAACTATTCTCTTAACGATCCGGGAGACTGTGTCCCGTACGTTTGCGTGCGTGATCTCTGAGAGTTGAGCAGAGCGATGCTTTGCCGCCGACGTCAACAAGCGCAGTTCCCGAATGTCTAGCGTAGTGAAATGCGCTGCAAGCCGCGGAGAGTCTTCAAGGAAAGCACCGATTGAGAAGAGAACACGACCCTCCAATTCATCTGCAGGCAGGCGTTTGATTGTGTGCGCCGATGGACCGCGGCTGGAGCCGGTGAGGATGTAGTAAAAGTAGCGTCGTCCGTTCTTCGCTGCGTGAGTTGGGGTATAGCTTTGGCCATCCGAAGTCAATAATTTCCCATGCAATAGACGGCCCGACGGGATGTTGCCCTGGGTTCGCCGAGCAGCGCGGTTGTCCTTCAACATTGCTGCGACTTTATTCCATATTTGCAAATCTAAAATTGGCTCATGTTGCCCGTCGTGAAGTTTCCCCTGATGAGCAATTTTTCCGATATAGATCGGATTGTTGAGCGTGTGATAGAGGGAGCCACGTGAGAGGGTCACACCCCCGCGTTGACGTCCTGTGGAGCTAGTCCATCTCTTGCTGCGAATACCAGAGTGTTTCAGACGTTCAGCTAATTTCCGCACACATCCACACTCAAGATATGTGAGGAAGATATTACGGACAGCCCCCGCCTCCTCGGTGTTGACGATGAGTTTTCCCTCCACCCTGTCGTATCCCTTGGGCACATGGCCTCCCATCCACATGCCCTTCTTCTTCGAGGCGGCGACTTTGTCTCTAATCCTTTCGCCCGTGACCTCACGCTCGAACTGTGCGAAAGAGAGCAGCACATTGAGAGTAAGTCGACCCATGGAGGTTGTCGTGTTAAATTGTTGGGTAACAGAGACGAAGCTGACGCCCTGCTTATCGAAGGTATCCACTATCTTCGCAAAGTCGGATAGTGCGCGAGTGAGGCGGTCTACTTTGTAGACAACTACGGTGTCGACCTTGCCGGAGGCGATATCGGCGATCAGCTTCTTGAGTCCGGGACGTTCCATGTTGCCACCGGAGAAACCGCCATCGTCATATTGATTTGCGAGAAGCCGCCACCCCTCATGCCGCTGGCTTAGGATGTAAGCTTCGCAGGCTTCGCGCTGGGCATGGAGGGAGTTGAAAGACTGTTCGAGCCCCTCCTCGGAAGACTTTCGGGTGTAGATCGCACAACGAATTTGAGTTTTAGCCGAGGTCACGAAGCCTTCACCTTCTTCGTGCCGAAGAAGGCTGGCCCAGACCAGCGTGTCCCAGTGATCTCACATGCGATCGGAGAGAGACTCTTGTAGATCTTTCCCAGGTAGTGATAACCCTCATCGTTTAGTGTGACCTCGTGGGTCTTTCCCTCCATTCCCGCACGAGCTTGGTCCCCGACTTGAAGCGCCGACGCGCTTCATCCCGAGAACGGCTCTGCGGTCTTAGCGAGGTCGCAATGACCTGCGACCTCGCACTAGCTTTCGGGGACAGACCACCATAGGCTCTTTCCTGGATCCTGTACGCGAGAATGGGCAGCATGAGTTCGGGACGAACCCTACCCGGCTCCTTACCAAAGTTGTCCTTCCATAGCTCTACCAACCGCGTTTTAGGAAGCTTTGGCAGGCTACGAATCAATAGAGCATCCTGTGATGTTGCTTCGTCCATGGGGCCGCCCTCTCTGCGGCAGTCCCATTCCCGCTCCAATCAGGCGAACAGTCAAGTCGAAACTGTCTCTGATCGACCTCAGATTATTTCTTTATTTGGTTCGTGAGGCGGGCTGAAGGGGCCTCTGTCGACTTCCCGGCTGTCTCAACAACTCGCGCCACAAAGTAGGCGGATTAAGCTCCCATTCGCCCCAGGCGCGCCCAAATATCAGCGCTATTGTTGTTGCGTAGGTAGTTGAGAGCCTGTGTCGTCGAATCGACCTGGTCGTCATATTTCGTCCCGGAAATGTGGTTAGCTCGCGAACATAGTCAGCCAGCCACGGCGCCTGTTTTGGAAGCCATACGCAGCCATTCTCAAAGGCTGCAGACTGAGCAAACAACCGCATCGCCTTATCGTTGCCAGGCGGTGGACAGTAGGCCTTTAAAGCAAAAACCCCATCGGCTCGCAGATCCTGTAAAAGTTGGATACCGGAGCCCTTATCTTCGATCACAACTGCATTGGGAGAATGCTTCACGTACTGCTCCTTCACAGCGCGTCTCAAATCGGGATATTCCAAGCGACAACGAAAGACATCCAAGAGATAGTGCTGCTCGTTCAATACCCCCACGTAGTACAGACACTGTAGTCGTTAAACTCTCCGCTCTTACTCGCAGTGTCCCAACTCTGGATTTTTGAAGAGAATCTGCCTGGACGTTCTTCTGGAACGTAATACCGAAGCCACGCGGTCTTTATGATGGCGCCACCCACAGGGACGGGGTTTTGTTGGTACTGGCTTTGGAAGAGATAATCACCCAGCTCATGTTTTATCTTCTCGATGGTTTTAAGATTCTCTCTTCCCGCGTCGAGTACCTCCCCGGCCTTCCTTTCAAAACGAAACTCGCCGAACGCAGTTTGAGCAACATGGACTTCGTCCTCTTCGGCGATGGCAGGGAAGCGGAGCACGTCCCATTCGCCCACCTCAAGCAAGTGCCCGACCAAATCGTCCTGATGCAGTCTCTGCATAACGACGATGATCACCCCGTCCTGTTTGTTATTGAGACGGCTCACCAGCGTATTGTCGTACCAATCGTTGACGTACTTACGGAGTGTCTCCGAAAAGGTGTCTCCTGGCTTGATCGGGTCATCGACGATGATAAAGTCCGCCCCTCGTCCCGTCAGCACACCGCCAACAGAGGTCGCCATCCGGAAGCCGCCCTGCGTCGTGTGAAAGTCGTCTACAGCCAACTTTTGGGGAGAGAGCCTGGTGGGAAAGGCGCGTCGGTAGTCCGCACTCGACATGATTGTGCGCGTGTCTCGAGCATGTTTATCTGCGAGGCTTTGTCCGTAGCTGGCACATATGAGTTGCAGGTGCGGCCGCTTTCCAAGCAGCCATGCCGGGAAGGCGACACTGGTCATAATCGATTTTAGCGAGCGAGGCGGGAGACAGATAATCAACCGTTTGCATTTGCCGGAGGCGCACTCTTCAAGCTTGGCAGCAAGGATGGAAAGGTGGGGACTGTCTGAAAACGGAGTCTGTGGGAAGAGTTCGCGAAAAGTGTATTCCGTGAAAGCCATCAGGCTATGCTGCATTACAAAATCAAAATCGCTGATTGCCACGGTTGCGCTCATTTGGTTTCCTCTTCTTCGTTCGCTGGGGACGTGGGTAACGACTCATCTTGCACTGCTTTACTCATCAGTTTCATCCGTTTGATAAATCCGTCCATGACCTCTTTGTTCCTTTGAGTGAGCTCTCGCGGAATCTCTTCTGTAGGCTCTGCCAGGCTGTAAATTCTGTCTGTTTGTAGGTAGCTTTGTATTGCCCACCGTTCTCCGGAGACTGCTTTGTTTGTCAGCTGAACCATGACTGCATGGGCTTTATTCATGGTCCGTTTGCGGCCGCCTTCGGTGACAGTCACCTGCTCCTGACCTATTTCTCTGAAAAGGGTAGCTAGGTTCTTCGACCCCTTCGGTCGACCATTAGGGTTTCCGGACTTTCCCTTTGCGAACTGAGTGCTCTTAGGTGGCTTTCCGAAACCTACTTCATACTCTTCATCGGCCACGAGACACCTCCTCAAAAACATGCTCATCAAAGGTGACACCAGTGCCAGATTTGTAGGCTCGCTCTCCTGTAAGCTGCTGCCACCGTCGAATGGTTAGGTCAATGTACCTGCCCTCGATCTCCATCCCATAGCAGACCCGGCCTACACGCTCGGCAGCAAGCAGGGTACTCCCAGCCCCGAGGAAGGAATCGAGAACGATCTCTCCTCTGGCTGAGCAGTCGAGGAGTGCATCAGCGACCAGCGCTATGGGCTTCACGGTGGGGTGCATTGCGAGTACGTTTCCTTCTTCGCCGGTACGGGAGAGAGTGTTGGCGCCAGGGTAGTTCCAGGAGTTGGTTCGGTTACGACCAAACTTCCCCAACTGAATATTGTTTCGGTATGGCTCCTTGCCCGATTTGAAGACGAAGATCAGTTCATGCTGTGATCGGTAGAAACTGCCCATACCTCCGTTGTTCTTGTTCCAGACACACAGGTTCAATAAGGAGTCGTAGGCTTGTCTCCCGGCTGACAACAGCTCTGTCATGTGGCGCCAATCCATCGCTACGAAGTGGACGGAGCCATCGGTACTCCATTTGCCGAGATGTCCGAGACATGTTGTCAAAAACTGGGTAAATTCCGGCTCGCTCATCTCTCCCGACGCCATTGCGAATTCTGGATGCTCGATCTTTCCGTTTCCACTGACGTGGCCAGAGATGCAGACGTTGAACGGTGGGTCTGTGAAGACTATGTTTGCGCGTTTATCTCCCATGAGGGTCGAAAAGGAAGATTTCATTCGCGCATCGCCACAATAGATTCGGTGATCCCCTAAACACCAGAGGTCACCGGCCTGCGAGATGATCTTGCCAGACTCTTCAGGAACTTCGTCGTCGGCGTCTTCTTCGACGGACGCGGGACCTATGATCAGATCGATCTCCGTCACTTCAAAACCAGTTATTGAGACGTCAAGGTCTGGGAGGGCGACTAGATGTTGAAGCTCGATTTTCAGGATTTGCTCATCCCAGCCTGCGTCTTCAGCAAGCCGATTGTCAGCAATGACATATGCTCTGATTTGATCCGGGGAGAGCTTTTCAAGGCAGATGGTTGGTACTTCTGCCATGCCGAGGACCTTAGCTGCCTCAACTCTTCCGTGACCGGCAATGATCGTTCCCGCTTGGTTGATCAACACTGGATTGACGAACCCAAAGCTTCGAATGCTGTCTCGTAACTTTCGAATCTGGGACCGACTATGGGTCCGCGCGTTACTCGCAAATGGGGACAGCGTCTTGATCGAGCGGTAGACTACTTGAAGTTCTAGCGGTTCTGTTGTCGGTGACTCGGACATAATAGGTACCTCCTGAGATCACATTACTGTGGCTGTCAAGAGACAATTTCTTTTGATAACAAATTGTTATCCTTGGTAGTGACCGACTTCCACTAGTACAGTGTTTGCGCCAGGCGCACGGCTGCCTGGTCACGCCTGACGTCGTCATTTGCCTTGGCCAAACGGGCAAGAACCAGCTGCATAATAAGGGTGCCATCGCAGCCGGTTCTGACTTGATTTATCGATCACGCTTCACTTGCAGTCATGGACCGGACCATAGATGCGGGAATGCATCCTTGATTTGCTTGAGCTCTTAGATTCCCAGAGTGGATGATTCGCGAACACCTATTCAATCGAACAAGTTTCGCTTATGAGCCAACATTACTAAGAGCAATGTCCACGACGTCTTCATTTTCTACGATTCTTGGCTCCAATGATGTTGATCCGCTTGCCTCAAATAAATGACTCAAGGGCAAGCCTACGTCACTGTTCACCAGTACAAAGTTACCGTTCTTTTCAACAACAACGGCAATCCCGAGGCTGGATGCTAGTTTCAACCTCTTCGCTTCGACATTCGCGTCCAGAAAAATAATCATTTTGGGCGGCAATGAATGTTGAGTCCTTCGATGAGGGGCAGGGAACCGCCTACGTCGCGAAGAGCAAAAATGGAGAGTCGCGGTACGTCGATTTGAACGATGAGGGCATCGCGGTGTTTGCGGAAATTACAAACCAACGTAAGCCGAAGGAGCGTCTGGACTATTTCACTAGGAGCTGAACGGTGTTGTTCCGGGCTCCGACTTTGGTTGAGCTTTGACGAAGAGGTTCTTGAGGCGGCGGCCGAAGTAGAAGAGAGCTCCCGAGATCGCCGCGCTGATGCCTTGAAACAGGAGCAGACCTGAGCCGGGATCGACATACGCATGGGCCTGGCGCTCGAAGGTAAAGCTGAGCGCTATAAGAAGCATCAGCGTAATCGCGAACCGCTTAAAACCGTGAGTCATTCTTGTTTCCTCTGGGGAGGTGTGTGCCTCGAGGGGCCCAATCTCATTAGGAGTGAAGACGAAAAGTGCAAACAAAAGTTTCGATTCGATGAATACTTTCGCCTACGGAATGCCGAATCTTTTTTCTTGCGTTTCGCTTGTACTGGCGCCGTCACTTTCTGTGCAAACGCAACAAACAAATGACAATCGAATGACAGCATGAGGACAACCATCGCCCAGGTGCGGTGCAAGATGGGGTGGCCATCCTCGGACGGTCCCTCAAATGTCTGCAATCTCTTTGTAAGGAGTTTTACCTTGCGTTTTAAGACTCTGCTCATTGCTCTTCTAGCGTTCGCGGTGATGGTTGGTACGGGAGTTGCACAAACCGGAAGTATTACAGGTCAGATATTCGACCCCGCAGGCGCTGTCATAGCCAATGCGAAAATTACCGCAACTTCCGCTTCCACTGGCTTCACGCGTACGGTTACCTCGACCTCCGCCGGTATCTATAACTTCGGCGCACTACCGCCCTCTGTCTATAGCCTTTCTGCGACCGCGACAGGCTTTCAGGAGCAGATCAAAAAAGATGTCACCCTCAGTGTGGCCGCAACCCTTCCAGTTAATTTCACGCTGGCGATCTCTGGTACGACGGCTGTCATCGATGTTCGGGACGTCTCTTCCGCTTCGGTCGAGACAGACAGCTTCCAGCTTTCAACTGTCATCGATTCAAAGCAGATCAACGATCTCCCTCTTATTTTGCGCGATCCTTACCAATTGGTTCTCCTGTCGCCGGGCGTTGTCAGCGCCACAAATAACGACGGTGGAGTTTCGGTCAACGGCCAGCGCGACCGGAATAACAACTTCACGCTCGATGGAGCCGACAACAACGACACCTCAGTTCCGGGTGGTCTGGGAGGCGTATCTTCTGCAAATCCAGACTCGGCGCAGGAGTTTCGTGTGATTACCAACAACTTCGACGCGGAGTTTGGACGAAACACCGGCGCCATTATCGATGTGATCACACGCGGAGGCACCAATAGCTTTCACGGGGACGCCTATGAGTTTGGCCGCTATAATGCGTTGGGCGCCCGCGATTTCTTCAACACCAAGGCGAACGGCAAGCAGGACCCTTATGTCCGTAACGATTTTGGCGCCTCGGTCGGTGGGCCACTCTGGAAGGATCGCACCTTCTTCTTCTTGAACGGCGAAGTCCAGCGTTTCAGAACCACACGCACGGAGAGCACAGTTACCCCGACCGCCGCATTCAAAACAGGACGGTTCACCTACATTGATCCCACGGATGAGAGTCAGACGCCCGTGAATCTCACAAATCCGGTCGGCAACCCCAATAATCTCTCCGGTTTGCCACAGGATCCCACCATTGCAAAGATCTTCGCGATCGCTCCTGTCGGACAGGCGGATAACGGCGATGGCGTCAGCACTACGTACTTTTTTGCGTCTCCCGACGCGCTCAACTCCTACACCCTCACCGGCCGCTTCGATCAAAAGCTAACCGATAAACACCAGCTTACGGTGCGCTACATCTACGGCCACTCGAACGAAAATGACCCCTTCCACGATGAGAGCTTGCCGGGATATGGCAACACGGCCGTGATCGGCACAAACCACAATGGCGTGGTGTCCATTGCGTCTGCCCTCTCCGCCAACACCGCCAATGTATTCCGCGCCGGGTATAACCAGAACCAAGCTGGTTTCTTTTGCAATCATGCAGGTTTTGACTCGTTGCTCGGCGTCGACAGTTTCGGCAACGGCAGAGATATCAGTGTCCCTTACTTCTTTAATGGCAACGCTTTTGGCTGTTATGACCTGGGCGACAGTAACGCGCAGGCTCGCCTCAGCTCTACGCTGCTTTTTTCGGATACCTACTCGGTCACCAAGGGTGCTCATTCGCTGAAGTTCGGTGGCGAATACCGCAGCGTCAAGGACACCAGCTTCGATAATTTTTCCTCTCGCAATCTGCTCTCACTTAATAACTTTACCGACTACGGCGCATCCGCCTACGCCTTCGCCGGAAACCCCAATTCGCCCAGCGTCCTATCTTTTCAGGATCTTATCTGGGGCGCTCAAGGCGCCGTCGCGGAGACCACCGAGAACCAGTTCTTCACGGCCAACGGCACTCGACGTGGCACTGATCTCACCCGCTTCCGCCAACATGAGTGGGACCTCTTCGCGCAGGACACTTGGAAGGTGAATCCCCGTTTTACTGCGATTCTGGGCCTCCGCTACGCCTTCAACGGAGTTCCTTATGAAGAGAACAGCAACTTCTCTAATTTCTACGGCGACGCCTCCGCTCCGCTTCCGGCATCAGGCTTTTTCAGCTTCACTCCTGTGGGCCCTGGGACCGGAAAACAGCTCTATGCAGATAGTTGGAAGCTGTTCGAACCCCGGCTGGGCTTTTCGTACGATCTCAATGGGGATGGCAAGACAGCAATCCGCGGCGGATACGGCATCTTCCATGACCGCATCTTCGACAACCTCTTCGGAAACGCAAAGTCCAATCCACCCTTCCAGGCTAACCTTACCAACTTCCCCTTCGATCCCAACAACCCTTCAACCAGCCCCACGGTGTCTAACATCCAAAGTCCGGGTAATCTGATACCGTCCGCAGATATCACCAATGGATCCTACCTCGAGCCAGTGGTGATTGATCCTAACCTCAAAATACCGACCAGCCAGAGCTACAACATTGGCATCCAGCACCAGCTCAACCAGCGAATGACCCTTGAGATGGACTATGTCGGCAACCACGGCACCCACGGCCTGCGCGAAATCGATGGCGCTCCCCCACAACAGAATCTCGTGCAAGCCTATATCGCCGCTGGTGTACTGCCGTCGGCCCTGACGTTCAACGCGCTCTATCTAGGCGGCAATGACGGCAATGGAACTAAATTCAATCCCGCGGTCAACAACACAGCCTTTCTCCACGAACTCTTTCAGACCTCAATCGTCAGCAGCAATTACAACGCACTACAGGCTAAGGTCCAGGGACAACTAGGCGGTCTTACTCTCACCGGAAGTTATACCTACGCGCATTCACTAGATAACGGTTCCGACCCGCTCGTACCGGGCGCCGGCGGCTCCGGCCTTCCGCGCAACAGCTTCGATCTCGGGCCCGAGTACGGGAACTCTGACTTCGACGTCCGTCACCGCGGGACTGTGGGTGCCAGCTACAATCTTCCTGTCGGCATAGGCGGCGCGCACCTGAATAGTGGTTTGCTCGGCCACGTCTTGGAAGGCATTCAAATCTCGGGCATTCAACAAGTGCAGAGCGGTCTGCCCTTCGATATCCGGGGTACGGTCGATAACCTGCATACCGGCCTCACTAACCGCCCTCAGCTCATTGGCGCTCCCTACCCCTCAGGTCGCGGAACCATCGTCGCGGCAGGAGGAAAGATTACCGGACCATCCGTCAATGCATTTGGAAACGCCCCCTATGACCAGAGTGTGTCCATCCATCGCAACAAATTCTATGGCCCTGGCTTCGTCGACACGGATGTCGTCTTCCAAAAACCCAGACCCTGCATGAGCAACTCAAACTGGTGTTCCGCGCCGAAAGCTACAACGTCTTTAACCATCCCAACCTCCTTGCGCCTGCTGCTAGCTCCCTGAGCATTGCATCACCGACCTTTGGCGTGTCTCAATCAGAAGTTGGTCAGAACGATGGCACAACGGGTGCCCGGCAGATACAAGGCGCGCTAAAGGTAATCTTCTAACCCCGACCAACTGATGCAAAAAGTCCGTCCTCCCTCATCCAGGGCGGGACGGACTTATTCTTGATGCCGCCAATCTGTGACGTGCCCGGGATCGAAAGTAACAATAAACGCGCTTGTGTTTGTCAACATCCCAAACGCTCCAGAAAAGTCTGGTTTCTATGAGCAGGTCATTCACGTCAAAGGGTTTTCTGTTTCTTTCCTAGCGGTTTAGTCTCTCTTGTTGGTCTGTTGTAGTTGGTCCGCATATTGTTCTCCACCGTGTTTCTATTCGCACTTTGGTGAGCCGCTCGTGGCTCTGTGTCGGTTGGGGTCAGAAGGAGAAGTTGATGCTGCCAGAATTGAGGCTAGCGTTCGGTCGGTGGAAGTTGTAGTCGTGCAGCCAGAGAGTTCTTGTCGGTGGAGCGAGGTGGGATCAGACCGGGCGTAGTTCTACCGCCTGGATGTTTTACCCGTCTTCCGGGCCCGAGTGCCCCGCTCGGCGTCAAAATCGTATTCGCTCTGCACCAGGCCACCGTTAAAGCAGCGCGTAGCTACGTGGCGAAGACTGATGTCGCGCGGCACCGGACCGAACAACGGGATGCCCGCTCCGATCAGTACTGGCACGTGTGTGAATGGACCGCCTCCCGATTTAGATCAGTTGAGTCTAGTGATCCTAATTTGCCTGGTCAACAATTCGGGCTGAAGCGTCGTTGCCTCTGACTCGAAATTGTGGATAGTCCCCGTAAGGTCTCGCTGAGTGACTCGACGATTTGTCATGAACCGATATTCTGAGCCAATGTAACTTCCGGTTTGTCGGCAATCCGCACCTTGCGCTCGGGGGACCATGTGACGGACGCGAGAAATCTTGCCACAAGCCGACTTCACGCTACTAGTCGCCTGAATACCAGACGTCCGTTATGCCCTGCGTTCTTCTGAACTCCCGGCAAAGGCTAATGTGAGCAGGCAGCAGTTCCCGACCTACGATGTCGTGCTATGCTGGCCGGGTTATGCGCCTTTCATTCGTTCTGCTCTTTGTTCTGCTTGCGCCGAAACTATCGGGCCAAGCCAATCTGTCCAGCGGCTCTGCTTCCTCTGTCTCGGACAATGCAGCATTGACAGAGATGTACACCGTCGATCAAAAAGCGCGGGAAGGAGATCATATTGACTGGGTCAAGTTGTCGAAAGACGACGAGCAACGAAGAAAAGACCTACGGCACCTACTGGCTGCTGGTGAGGTTCGGACAGGTAATGACTATTACCATGCTGCGATGATCTTCCAGCACGGCCAGAATCCCGACGATTACTTATTGGCTCACGTGCTCGCCATGGACGCCGTTGCGCAGGGCAGCAAAGAGGCCCGGTGGCTTTCCGCAGCTACGCTAGATCGGTATCTGCTCTCTATCTGGCAGCCACAGGTCTTCGGCACACAGTTCGACGGAGGGTATGGCTTTGGGCCAATGACACACGACAGGATTAATCCCGAGATTGTTAGCGACTCTATGAGAACCGCCACCTGTGTGGTGTCATCTGCACAGCAGCAGAAGACGCTTGAAACGGTCAACCACGGTGGTAGCTTCGGTAGTACGCAATTGAAGGAGCAATGTAAGTAGGTTTTCACTGCTCGCCATTAGTGTTTCTTCTCTTTGCTCGGCGGTAGACGATTCTGCACAGCCAGCAAGGAGGCGGATTAGGTCAAGACAAACGCCGGCACGGCTGCAGCAGCCTACACTGACGAGAGTAAGGTGCGGTTTGCCCGTTATCCGCCCAGAACCCAGAAATCCGGAAAGTCTTGTGTCCACACTGTTCGGTGGGTGTTTCTTGGAAAACACCCAAGCAGGTTGCTAATCTGGGTCCGGGTTAGCTAATCCCCACCGGTAGAGCCTAGGCGAGGAGGATCTCTAACATGTCACGGAAAGTAGATCTCTACGATAGTGCGTATGGAAATTATGAGTCGGCTACCTACCGCCAGGTGCGCATCGAGACCTACGGCGAGGATTTTGGGCAAACAAGCTGGGTTACAACGGAAGAATCTAATGCAATCCCCCAACTGCTGGGTCTGAGATCCGATTCGTTTGTGCTGGAACTGGGGTGCGGTTCGGGGGGATACGCGTTGCACCTTGCAGAAAAAGTGGGCTGCCGGCTCATAGGGCTGGATATTAATGAACCGGGAGTTCGCAATGCGAACCAGCTTGCGCTGGCAAGAGGTCTCGCTTCCCAGGTACGTTTTGAACAGTGTGACGCCTCGAAGAATCTACCTTTCGACGACAACACCTTTGATGCTGTGTTCTCGAATGACGTTCTGTGCCATCTTTCAGGACGCCCCGAGGTGTTGGTTGAGATGTTTCGCGTACTAAATCCCGGCGGACGGATGCTATTCAGTGACGCTCTGGTAATTGGCGGAATGGTTTCCCACGAAGAGATCGCTACGCGTAGCTCGATCGGCTTTTACGTGTACAGCCCGCCCGGAGAGAATGAACGGCTCATGGAGCGAGCGGAGTTTCGCCACATCCGCGCAAAAGACACAACCGAGAGCGCGGCTCGCATCGCGAAGCAGTGGTATCACGCACGGGAGAAAAGGAAAGAGGAACTGGTCGCAGCCGAAGGCAATACTAACTTCGAGGGACTGCAACGGTTCCTCTCCTGTGTATATATCTTGACGAGCGAAAAGCGTCTGCTGAGGTATCTGTACGTTGCGAGTAAGGAGCCACGACACGATCCCACTCCGTGATTGCATGAAATGTGTCGCAGATACTGAATGCCGCGCTATGTGTCAGTGTGGGCGTATAGTCCCTACCGTGACAACTGGAAACCGCGGCAGTTGGCAGCCGGCCCCAAAATATTGAATGGATAACTTCAGGTTTGCCCGTTACTCGGGATCGACCGAGGGATACTAGAACCGACCCGCGCGCGGAACTCGACAATGCCCGCTCGCTGATAGAGTTGTACAAACCTGAAATGTTCCCTGTCTTCCCGCGATTCTCCCGTGATCGCGGACAATCGTGCCTCAGTTTGAAGGGAGTTGCAATGAAGCTTTCCTGGGTATGCTCGCTCATTGTTGTGCTCGGCGCCTGCTGCTGCAGCGCGTCGGCTACGGAGGCGAGCCTGATCTTCGTCAACGCCAAGCTATGGACCGAAAATCCGGCGCAGCCCACCGCCCAGGCAGTGGCGCTCGATGGTTCCAGGATCCTCGCGGTCGGCAATAACGAAGCGATTAGAAAACTCGCCGGCCCCGACACCCGCATCATCGATCTCGGCGGCCGCCTTCTCCTGCCCGGCTTCAACGACTCCCACGTGCATTTCCTCATCGGCGGCGGTTCGCTGATCACCGTGCATCTTGGCGCAGCCAACAGCCAGGCCGAGTTCAAGGATCGCATCGCTCAATTCGCCAGAACCCTGCCCAAAGGTGCGTGGCTTCGCAATGGCCTTTGGGATCATCAACGCTGGAATCCGCCCGTTCTGCCCGACCACCAGTTGATTGACGATGTCTCCGGCGATCATCCTGCATTCTTGTGGCGGCTCGACGGACACATGGCCCTCGTGAATGCACAGGCCATGAAGCTCGCCGGCATCGACCGAAACACGAAGGACGTGCCGGGCGGAGAAATCGAGCGCGACAAGGACGGCAACCCGACCGGCATTCTCAAAGACGCTGCCATCGCTCTCGTCCAGCGCATCATGCCTCCGCTGTCTCCCGAAGAGGAGGCCCAGGCCATGGAAGAAGCCATGCGCGAAGCGGCAGCTCACGGCGTAACCAGCGTGCAGAACATGGCCGACAGCTCTGAAGACCGCGGCCAGCCGGACAATTTTCGCGAGTTTCAGAAGATCGAGCGCGCTGGCAAGTTGACTGTCCGCATCTACGAGGCTTTTCCCGTCCGCGATTGGAAGACTCTGGCCGACGCCGGCATCGTCGCGCCTTTTGGCAGTCCTTATCTCCGCATTGGCAACCTGAAAGCCTTCGCCGATGGCGCCCTTGGTTCTGAAACTGCCTGGATGGATGAGCCGTTCACGAACAATCCGGCGAAGAGCGGCCTCGCCAGCCCCGATCTTCTCGACGTCGAGCATTTCTACGAATCGATGCGCCAGGCCGACAAGGCCGGACTCCAGCTTACGATCCACGCCATCGGCGATCGCGCCAACCGCACCATACTCGATCTCTACGGCCGCCTGGAAAAAGACAATGGCCCTGCCGATCGCCGCCCCCGCATCGAGCACGCGCAGCACCTTCATCCGGAGGACTACGCGCGCTTCGCAAAGCTTGGCGTGATCGTTTCCATGCAGCCCTACCACGCAATCGACGACGGACGGTGGGCTGAAACCATCCTTGGCCCGCAGCGTATCAAGTCGAGCTATGCATGGAAATCCCTGCTGGATGCCGGTGCAACACTCGCCTTCGGTTCCGACTGGCCCGTCGCGCCATTGGATCCCGTGATGGGCATCTATGCCGCCACCACTCGCCGCACCCTCGACGGCAAGAACCCAAACGGCTGGATTCCCGAGCAGCGCATCACCGTTGCGCAGGCAGTGCACGCCTACACAATGGGATCCGCATTTGCCGAACACCAGGAGACGGTCAAGGGATCCATCGAACCGGGCAAGCTGGCAGACCTGGTAGTGCTCTCCGACGACATCTTTACAATCCCGCCAGAGGCGATCGAGAAGACCAGGGTCGACATGACCATCTTCGACGGCAAGGTGATCTACCAGCGCTGAGCGGGCGAGAGGCGTATAGCTAAGCAAACGTTCCCAGCGCTAGCGCGCTTTGCGGATAGATACCCGCCGCTGCGGGGTGGTCACACACTGAATTGAGCGCAACTTCCGGATGGTCGGCAAACCGCACCTTACTCTCCAGCGTCTGACTCCGACCACGTCCTGTGGACCCGGAGACGCCTTTCCGAAAAATGGGATGAGCAGGTCTCTTAGATCGGAGAGACTATTGCCATGAAAAAGCCATCGCAACACCTCATCGCGGGAGTTCCACGCAGGCAAGTCAGGGTTGGGATGACGATCGGGATCGACCTTGGGGATGTCTGGAGCCATTACTGCACGCTCAACGAAGATGGAGAAGTTGTGGGCCGGGGCCGATTTCGTACCAGCCCATCGGGAGTCGAGAAGTGGTTTACCGATCTGCCTCCGGTGCGGATCGCGATGGAAGCTGGGACGCATTCGATCTGGATCAGCGAACAGCTTCAGGAACTGGGTCACGAAGTGATCGTTGCGAACGTGCGCGAACTGCGTGCGATCTCGCACAGCGATCGGAAGAGCGATCAGGTGGATGCGGAGAAGCTGGCTCGATACGCGCGGCTCGATCCGAAGATCCTGCGTCCGATTGCGCATCGTACGGTCGCTCAGCAGGAAGCACTGACCTTGATCCGTGCCCGCAACCTGATCGTTCGGCTGCGGACGGCGGCGGTGAACTCGGTGCGCGGGTTGGCTAAGCCGTGCGGCTATCGCCTACCAGCCTCTTCCACCTTGTGCTTCGCCAAGCGGTGCATGGCCGTGCTGCCGCCAGGTCTGGCTCTGGCACTCGGCCCAGTGCTCGAACAGATCGCCACCATGACGGTAAAGATCAAGCACTATGACCGTCTGATCCAGCAGCTGACGGAGACGGAGTACCCGGAGACGCAGGCGCTGATCAAAGTCTATGGCGTCGGCCAGCTCACAGCACTGACGTACGTTCTGACGCTGGGCAGCAAGGAACGCTTCGAGCGAAGTCGCGATGTGGGCTGTTATCTCGGCCTGCGGCCGAGACGCCGGCAGTCCGGGGACCACGACCCGCAACTCGGCATCACCAAGGCTGGCAATATCTACCTCAGGTCTCTGCTAGTCGAGTGCGCCAACCATGTGCTCGGGCCGCATGGACGGGACTCAACCCTGCGGCAGTGGGGCCTGCATCTGGCATCGCGTGGAAGCAAGCAGTCTCGGAATCGAGCCATCGTCGCCGTCGCTCGCAAGCTCGCAGTACTGCTTCATCGCATCTGGGTCACGCAAGAGCCGTACATCCCGTTCTATGCAGTAGCTGCCTGAGTATCCGAATTATGTGCCCTGTTGCTAAACCCCGCGTCCCGATGACTGCGTGTCGGGTTGGGCCTTCACAAGGCCGGCCGAAAACTGGCAGCATCGACTTCTCCTTCTGACCCAACCCGACACAGAGCCACGAACGGCTCACTCAAAGTGCGAATAGAAACACGGTGGAGAACAACAACGCGGAGCAACCACAACAAACAACAGCAAAGACCAATGACGCTATGAAGGAAAAAACAAAAAACACTTGACGCCAGTGACCTGCTCATAGAAACGTGACTTTCCGGGCAGAACGTGCCGGCAAGCCGCTATTCCGAAGGAATGAATGAGCGACTGCGCTGATCGTAAATCTGTGCCTTCTGACTGGGCCGTTCAAGTAATCTTTCTCCCCGTGGACGTCTGCTTGACTCTCGATCACCAACATTACCGATGGGGCCCCCTACTGAGCCGCCACGCGTGAAGTGGATCGACGGCCTGATTGTTCCCGACAACTCTCCCAGTGAAGTGCCAAAGTATGTATGCCAGTACAGACCGTGAGGTCAAGAAAGAATTGCCAGCCCCAAGCCAAGATCGGGTCTAGAATTCCCCACATGAAGCGCACGTTAGTTTCAATCCTCGCACTTCTCGGCTTTTCTCCGGCGCTCGTCTCTGCGTCCTATGCGGAGATACCCGCTGCAAAGGTCGGCCTGCTGCTATTTGTGACGCGGGGACTACGTCCAAGCCGCCGACCCTTCCTCCAGAGGTCTTTTCGACCACATATGAGGGGAGTCGATTGGCAGGATATGAATCCAGCCCAGACCTACGCCAGTGGGTTCGCCTGCGTGGTCAAGTCCCTTTTGGCTGGCCAGATTCGAAGGAAGGATATAGACAGTCTGAGCGGAGGCATCCTGTCCGGGGACACCTGGGTCTGGTCCAACAACCGTAGTTCCCGGGCGCGTGGTGCGGGGACTCGCGAGTGACACGCGAAAAGCACTCAGAGAACAGAACTGTTCAGATATAGACAGAAATTTGTACGCGTGGGTCGCAGCCTAAGCCACAGCGCAGTGGAGCTTCCACCTCTAGTTGCGAAGGAGATCTTCTATATCTTCGGGAGGTAGAGGCCGCGACAAGAGAAAGCCTTGAATACAATCGCACTTCAGCTCCCGAAGAAGCAGCAATTGATCTTCGTCTTCCACCCCTTCTGCAATTACTTGCATTTTGAGGCTATGCGCCAGCTCGATGATGGCCTTGACAATCGGATAGCTGCGGCTCGACTCGCACAATCGCTGAATGAAGGAACGGTCAATCTTGAGCGTTGAAATTGGCAATCGATGCAGATGTTGCAGCGAGGCATAACCTGTGCCGAAATCATCGACGGCAAAACGAATCCCCATGGCAGCAAGCTCCGTCATGCGTTTGGCAATCTCGTCAAAGTTCAAGACCACTCTCTCCGTGATCTCCATCTCCAGCTGCGCAGCTTCGATACCCGACTCCAGGATGGCTTGCTGCACCTCTGCAGCAAAATCGCTGCGCATCAATTGCAGCGGCGATACATTGACTGCAATTCGACCCGGTGTCAACCCCGCCTTGTTCCAGAGCACTAATCGTCGGCAAGCGTCTTCGATCACAAATTTTCCGAGAGGGTGAATCAATCCACTCGCCTCGGCCAGTGGGATAAAACGATCCGGACTTACATATCCTAGGGTTGGATGCGGCCATCGCACCAACGCCTCGGCTCCACGGATTTGACCATTCATGTGATATTGCAGCTGATAGTGCAGGCAAAATCCCCCTCCTGCAGTATGGTACGCATTTGGTTCTCAAGCTCCACGTTCTCTATAACGTCCGTACTTGTATCCTGTGTTGCCAAAAGATACCGGCCACCTCCATCACCCTTGGCACGGCGCATTGCGACGTCTGCGTCCTGCCATAGCTGTGTCTCTTTCTCGCCATGGTCCGGATACACAGCGCCCCCTATACTTGCGCGAAGCAGAATCGGGCACTCCTCAACTTCCAAAGGTATTGCGAACAGCTCCATGAGAGCTTTCGCCACAATGCCTGCAGCTCCCACACTTTCTACTTCACCCAGGACGATCGTGAACTCTTCCTCTCCCGTACGGGCTACTGTATCCATTCCTCGCAAGCGCCGGGTCAGCATCGTTGCCACCCGTTTCAGACACTTGTCTTTCACCATTTGTCCATGTTCATCGTCGGCCTGCTGAAATCGTTCGAGCGCCAGACAGAGAACGGCAGCTCGGTGTCCCCTCTCTCGCCGAAGTCAAAACACGGATCATCTGTTGCACAAGTAATCTGCGATTTGGCAGCCCGGTTAGATCGTCGTACAAAGCTTGCTGATTATCTTGTCCACGATGATGTTTCACCCGTAACATCCTCCACCAACTACAGTTGCCGCTGCGCAGAGAATGGTTCCTCGCACCTCCGAGTATACAAAGTTTGTCTGCAAAACTATGCATAGTCGCGTCGAAAACTTCGCCCGTTCGAGTTGCCGATGGTACCCTTTTGGGAACGAGCCCGCGAGCGTTAGGATCGTCTCGATATTAAGGAGACAAATTCACGTTCACTGGTCTCTACGCAGCTTCTTGTCACTACGTCAAGCCCTTCACTTTTGCACGATTCGGCGCTGCCATACTCGACATGCATGACTGCACATTTTCAAAACAGAACTATGCAACCGTTTGCATGATGGGCCTGTCTAACGAATATGTTGAACCGGCTCTGTGTCGGTTCCGAACGGCTGGTGCTGGGGAGAGATGAAACTCCTCGATATGCCTTATACGCTTGTTTCCATCGTTTGCCTCAATCCTCGCCGCCAATCTCATAGAAGTATCGGTTGCGTTCCGAATGCCACTCCGGTGCTGATAAAATTGATGGCCTTCCCTTGTAGAGTACTTAGGAGATGTTGTGGCCGCTACGAAAGTTCTGTTGGTCGATGATGATGTTGTTGTACGGTTTACCTTGGAAAAGGTCCTAGAACAACATGACTTCGATGTAACAACAGCAACAAACGTGCCAGAAGCGCTGAAGCATATTAGCTCGAATTCTTTCGACGTGCTGCTGAGTGATCTCCACATGCCAGGAGCAGGAGATGGCCTGACGGTCGTAAGTGCGATGCGCCACGCTAATCCCAAAGCCGTCACGATGCTACTCAGTGCATTCCCCGAGATGGATGCCGCAGCTCATGCCATCCTGAAGCAGACCGATCAGATATTGGTGAAGCCGATGGAAGTAATGGAGGTGGTTAAGGCGATCAAGCAGAGGCTGGTAAGTGGATCATCTGCTATTCGTGTGGTGGAGACCGTGGCTTCCATTCTGGAACGCTTAGCCAAGATCACCATTCAGGCGTGGTTTAACCGTATTGTGACTGACAAGAAGCTAATGGCAGTCTCAATGACATACGAACAGCGCACTAGTCATCTCCCTCAAGTCTTTCGTGATTTGGTGTCTCGCCTTAACTCTACTAAATCAATCGGCAGCAAAGAACTGATCTCAGAAGCCGCCTCTGAACATGGAATCAACCGGCGTAGGCAGGGTTATACGGCTGCAATGATGGTGGAAGAGTCCCGGATATTGCAGGCCTGCGTCTTTGATACGTTGCAAAACAATTTGGCAACAATCGATTTTTTCGCGTCGTGCTCACCAGCGTGATGACAATTGCCGACGAGATCGATTCTCAGCTGAGCCAAGCTATGGACAGCTATATCTCGGAGTCGGTCGAAGATGCACTTCCTGCTTGATCGCTGTTACCGATAGCGTAGAAGCGGGCATTCGGGTTTGCCGCCGACGAAACGAAGATGCTTTCTCAGCTAACTGCAACGGCGATACATCATGCGATCTTCGTTATTTGCTTGCAGCGAGGCGGTTCCATTTTGGGTCAGCGTGTGGATTTAATGCGACCGCGAATTGGTTTGAGCGTGACTTTGGAGCTAGAATGGTCTCGTATCTGATGGCACACATTGAGTTAGACCAGCATCGGGAGAAAAATGAAGCTGTTTGATGTATGTACGTTTTTCCTTGTAGTGATTGTCTGTGCGAGACGGTATCCGTTCCCCTGGAGACATCTGGCCGCGGCTCTAATAGCGAAAGATCGTTTCCTCCAGATATCGGCAGTCTGCGATCTTTTAGCGCTGCTCACAGCCTGTGATTACGTGATGTCCCGCATCTCTAGATCAAGTCACCACCCCGCTTGGACTAGCTTTCTGTGCGCGGGCTACGTTTCCGTAGGATTAATCCTTACTCCCACCGCCCGATCTCTTATTGCAAGTATCTTTCTCAGGAAATCTAAATTGGAACGACCCGCCAAGCGAGTGTTGTCATCGCCGTAGAGTCAGTTGCCCGTTTCAAGGAAACATCATGCGTCTCTTATCGAAATTGCTGGAAAATGCGCCGCCCTGTTAAGGCGGAAACCATCCGTTCAGAATAATTCGAACCTTGGATCTGATTTCAATCGAGCAAACTAATGCCCGCTCTCTATGCCGAGCTTTTCACGAGACTTTCAGTGCATCCCATTGTGTGGATGGTGCTTGCCATTTTCTCTTCCACGGCCGCGTTCAAGGCGTACTGCGGAATAAACACCTCGGTTCAGTTGTTGCGGATTGCATTTTTACTGGAGATATTCTCTGTCGACGGATTGACTCTCCATCTGCACGTTATTGCACGAAACCTCTTACTCTTGTGGTCAACAGTAATCTTCTTCGTCTTTGCCGCCTGCGCCATTGCCTGGGTCAGGGATCGGCAGGAATGGGGCAGATCTATGTACTACAGGGTCCAATCATGTGACGTCGATTCTACCCGTCTGAGGGCAAAGAGCTAGTAGTAAATGTCGGGACCAGCTTTCCTGCCAGATCGAAACAATCCTCACCGACTAGATCGAAGGATCTTTGCCACCCTGACAGTCTGACCTGCCCATCGAAGAACATCGGAAGTACCGTATCCAACTCTTGTACGAGGCAAGAGCCAGATACAAACGCGCGGAGCGGTCCAACACCAAGGCCATTCAAACGATCAAAGAAACGCGTATCGGATGACGGCGAGGTGCGGCTGTGATGCCGAAGATCTTCCAGAAAAACTTCGACATCACTGAGCTCGCCCTCCAAAGTGACTTCGATCTTAGCTTCCCAATTTTGCAAAACATACCCGGTCAGAGTGTATGAATTTTGCATATGAAACCGCAAGATCACGATAAAAGGCACTCCGTGTGTCCGGAGTTCTGAGTTTGTGTATTCCAGAATCTGATAATCGCAGGGCGTCATTTTCACTGTTCTGGTAAGCGAACTGTCGGGATCTCGTCGCATCCTTTTGGACAAGCTCGGTCAGGTTGGATAATCGATGGATTAGTCCTTCCATCAGGCTTCTCAAGTCACCGTTATACCATCGCGCGGGAAGAATTGAGGTGACCCAAGAGAGGACCTCAGGAAGAACGGTTCGAAAGTGGGAAATCCAGGACGAAACGACCTCGTCATGCCAGAGTTCGGAGTAAACGGATGATTCGAGATGGAGGGCCGCTCCCGGCCGTTCTCGAAAGTTCCAGTCAGGACCTCCAAACATGTGGCCGTGGTCAATGAAGAAAGCCTCCTGAGCATTGTCGTCCGATCTCCTGAGGAGAACAGCCTGTCGGTTGTCTTGATGGTTCGCCCAAACGTCTAAGATGTACATCCCCAAAAATGCATCCCTATTCGCAATAGAGTTGATTCTCGAGGGACTGATGTACTCTGATGGCCGTTGTGGACCAGAGGGTTGGCCCACAAGCAGGCTTCCAAAATGCAAGCCAGCGTCCGGACGCTTTCTTCCTGAGGGGAGTTCAAACCAGATGTCTGGCTCACTATCGATGAAGTGATCGGATAGGTGAATCACCATACTTTCAGCTACGGGAAGTCCGACTGCGCCTGCGATGACGCTACCCAGAAACTCATTGGCCACGACATTAGGCCCCTGTGGGTTGCCGGCCATTTTTACGACGTAGAATCTATCGTCGTCGCATTGAACAAGGATTGATTGAGAACCACCTTTCATCTTCCGAATGTATTTGTTAGCAGAGAGAAAAACAGTAGAACAAGGGTGCTCTTCCTTATAGAAGGAATCAAACTCAACGAAACTCAACGCATTCCTCCAGGTTGAATCACTAGGAGGCTACATGGTAGGACCATGATTTCGCTAGTAGGATATTCAGAATAGTTCGCAGTTCGATAACACTTTTGGGTGAACCGCCTGGGTCGATGGGACAGTCTTTTGATCAACTGCCGATCTTTCGAACATTCAATTGGGCTAGCGTTCTGAAGAGAACCAGCCGACCTCTCTGGAGCAAGTCGGTTGGCGCTTGCCCTTCGGGGCAAATCAGTGCGTTATCGCCCGCAAGGATGAGACGTTGCTTCTCGGGCGATGAACAGGATCGTTCGACATGACATACGTTTTTGCTTCAAAAGCGAGGATGACGACATCGACGGTGAAATCAATCACTGGCTTACTACGCTGCGCTAAGGAAGGCAGGTATACCCGTGGAGATGTACTTGCATACGCAAGACGGCCACGCAACGGCAAGAATCGAGTTCGCTCTCTTCTGCAAAATACTGCGGATTGAAACTCTTCGACAGTTTCTAACCAGCCCTCTGTCCTCCGACGGATGGCCGGAATGCAAAGGCGGTTACGGCGTGACCGGAGTTTAGGCCCATTGGTCTTTATAAACGCCATAGTATTCACTGATTTCCAGTCGGGGACTTTCCACTTGGACGATTAGTCGGCTTTCTATGAGCAGGTCACTAGTGTCAACTTGTTTTTTCCTCGTTAGGGTCTTTGTTGTTGTTCGTTGTGCGGCACATTGCTCTCCACCGTGTTTCTATTCGCACTCTTGAAGAGCCAATCTTGAAGCAGGCTCGGTGCCGGTTGGGATTCGAGAGGAGAGTCGATGCTGCCATTTCTCGGTCGGTCTCTGAGACCAAAGCCGACTCGCAGTCATCGGAACACGGTGTCGTCGCAACGAGTAAACATGGTGATCATCTATGCAGCTTGTTCGTAGAACGGCATATAGGGCTCCTGCGTCGTCCAGGATGCGATGCAGGAGCACCGCCAGCTTACGTGCTACCGCAACAACAGCCTTGTTCCTCGCTTGCTTACCTCCCGCGGGAGGCAAGGTGTAAGCCCCACTGTCGGAGAGCCGAGTCTCGTCCGTGCGGTCTGAGGATGTGGTTGGCACATTCGATCAGCAGACTTCGGAGATAAACGTTGCCGGCCTTGGTAATGCGGAGTTGCGAATCACGATCACCTGACTGACTGCGTCGCGGTCTCAGGCCGAGGTAGCATCCGACATCGCGACTTCGTCCAAATCGCTCCTTGTTCCCTAGAGTGAGAACAAAGGTCAGGGCGGTGATGTGGCCCACTCCGTGGACCTTCAACAAAGCTTGTGTCTCTGGATACTTGGCTCGACCGAGCTGCTGGATCTGCTGGTCGTAGTGCTTGATCTTGAGCGTCATCGCCGCGATCTGTTCGAGCACCGGACCGAGTGCTGCGCTGTGTGCCGGTTCTCTTCCGACTCCACCTTCAGACCGCGTTGGATAACCGGTTCCCGCGCGCGGTGGCCAGGGAGATATACCAGGTTATGGATCTCATCCCCCGGCTCTGACTTAGTCGGCAGTTGGATCTTTCTCTCACCGCTTCAAATTCTAGGGAATCGGTAGCTCGGATCAAATGCGGCAACAATTCCGCAACTGCTTCCATGCTACATTGACACACCGTTAGTGGTTTGTCCGATTGTTAATTCGTGACGTCGAGTCCAAAAGTAAAACGCAAAGCCAATAGTGACCAACGGTAACGCAATCCCAAACTCACCGGTAAAGTAACTGGTGCGGCCAGTATCGGCCGTCATGGGATCGAAGAACCGTTGGATAAAAAGGTTATGACTGGCGTGCAGAAACATGCACGTCCACAGATTTCCAGACTTCAAACGAATCCACGCAAAGATGAAGCTTGAGGACACTATCATCACCGTGAAGCAGGCCAGCTCATACCATACAGATCTATTCGAACGGTAGTCTGCTCCTATCAGAACGGGGTAGTGCCAGACTGACCAAACTGCTCCGCTGATCAAGGCCGTCTTTGTATAGCTAAATCTCTTCGCAAGATGAGGAACAAGAAAGCCGCGCCAGCCAATCTCTTCCCCGAGTGCGCGTGCGCAACCCGGCACCATACCTGCAGTTGCCGAAAGTACAAAATAAATCGTGATGGTAAGCCACGGAGGGAGAGCTCCAAGTCCAAAGCTTTGACCTGTGCGCTCAACAAAGGCATAGTCATAGAAATGGCCTCCGTGAACGAGCCAGACTCCGCAATAAGCGATCGTCGCGTAGAGCAGAGGAATCAGGTAAGCCATCACCTGATAACGTGTCTCGCCCCACTTCCAGCCGAGCGTGCCTAAAGATTCTCCGAAGCTCAAGCAGGCGATGATACCCGCCGTCGCCGGTGACCACATCAGCCCCACCACATAGAGTCCGCCGGCTGATCCTATATGGCCAGACTTGATAATCAAGAAATAGAAGAGCGAACTGAATGCGAACGCCAACAGCAGATAGAGCGGGATCTGATTACGATGTTCACTGGTTCTCATGGTGGGATTCTCACTTTGGAATGAATTCGACGCAGCTTACCTTCCAGATCTGAAACCAGGGATACCTTGACTTCAGCATGACAGTTGAGTCTAGCTGTTATGCTGCTAGACAACACTATACGTATGTGATATCACAGTGAAATCCTACCCGCCCCTTCGGAGAGCTCAATCATGTTCCGACGCACCGCAAGTCTCTTTTGCCTGGTCCTGATATCTACCTTCTCCTCTCACGCTCAACAGGGTGCCGTCTCGGCTCCGACTTTCAATCTAAAGATCGATTTCAATCAGCGGGTGAAGATGCGGGATGGCGTTGAACTAGACGCCGATGTATATCGGCCCGATGCTCCCGGACAGTTCCCGGTGATCATTGCGCGAACTCCGTATAACAAGAGCACCCAGGTAGGCAATCATCTGGCAATGGGTGGATATTTTGCGGCCCGCGGTTATGTGTATGTCGCTCAGGATGTCCGCGGACGGGGCGACTCAGACGGTCTTTTCATTCCATACCGTAATGACGGTCCTGACGGATACGATTCCATCGAATGGTGTGCCAAGCAGCCATGGTCGAGTGGAAAGGTGGGAACGATTGGTCAGTCTTATCTAGGCTACGATCAGTGGATCGCAGCGCTGCAGCAGCCGCCACATTTAACCACGATGATCGTAATGACGACGCCGCCTGACCCGATCGTCGAGTCACCGACAGGTCTTCCTTCTCCAACCTATATGAGTTGGTGCAACCTGCTTCTCGGCCATACGATGCATAATGATGTCGCTGTGGACTGGAATGCGCTTTACTGGCATCTGCCGCTGGACACGATGGACGCAGCGGGGGATACCACTCCGTCTACTGGCAGGAAGCAATCAATCATCCCGGGATTAACTCTTGGTGGGAACCGTTGATCTATCAGGATAAGTACGACCGCGTTCATGTACCAATCATGCATGTGTCGGGCTGGTATGACGACGAGCAGGCAGGCGCGCTCATGAACTATATCGGGATGACACAAAAAGGGCCTGCCGATCAGCGCAAGAATCAGAAGTTACTTATGGGACCCTGGCCTCATGCCATTAACTCGACTCATAAGCTAGGAGAGATCGAGTTTGGGCCGACCGGTCAGATAGATCTGTTCGGGTATGAGCTCCGTTGGTTCGATCATTGGCTGAAGGGGATCGATACAGGCATCATGGCTGAACCTCCAGTGCGAATCTTTCTGATGGGAAAAACGAATGGAAAGATGAGTCTGGCTGGCCGCTGCCTGGCACGGAGATGGTGAAGTATTACCTCAACAGTGAAGGCAACGCGAACAGTCTCTATGGAAAGGGAGTGCTTGCGTTGCAGCCATCAGAAAAGCCATCGTTCGACCGGTATAGCTACGATCCTGCGAATCCGGTTCCGTTTATTACCGGCGCGACGTTCTCTCAGCTTGGCGGGCCGGACGACTACCGTCCTGTGGAGAATCGCGACGATGTATTGGTATACACAAGCGAAGCTTTCGAAAAGCCGCGATTGATCTGCGGGCCTATCCGTGCTCACCTGTCCGCCTCGTCGTCTGCGACAGACACGGACTTCATGGTGAAATTCCTTGACGTGTGGCCGAACGGTTTTGCCCAGCGCATGAGCGATGGAATGATTAGAGCCCGTTTTCGCGACGGTGGGGATAAGGCATCGCTGATCGAGCCAGGGAAAATCTATTCCTATGACGTGGACGTGTGGAACACATGCCAAGAGTTTCCCGCGGGACATCGTATGAGGGTTGAAGTCGCCTCAAGCGCATTTCCTAAATATGATCGCAATCAAAACACAGGAGAGCCACTCGGAAGAACGGCGAATATAAAGGTGGCTCAGCAGAAGATCTATCATGATGCGGACCATCCGTCCTATGTGACAATTCCTTTTGCGCCAGACAACTAACGAGAAAAGCTTGGCCCGTCAGGAGTGATCGATTTGCCCCACTTGCCTTTATCACGCTTCACAAGCATGCGGATCTTATTGATCGCTTCCTGATCGGGAACGAACCGGATCAAAATCGACGTTTGTCTTCTGGCATCCGTCTTAGCTATCCAATCCCTGCAGCTTGCGGTGTAGATCAGAACGTCCGACTTCTCTATGACCTTACGAACAGCAGCTTGGTCAGTTACAACAGCATAAGGAATCGATTCGGCCGGAGAGTCACGATAGAACTGGATCATCTTTATGATCCCCGGAGCCGGATCGACTGAGCCGAATAACACGCCGAGCTTCTTATTGTGTGGTACGGAGACAATATTTTGTATGGCCTCACTGTCGAGAGTGTGGGATAGAGCGAAGACTTTCTGATGCCGAGGGCTCACCAGGCGTTGAACAAAGTCGTAGTGGTAAAGAGTTGTAGTCATTAACTTGTCAGTGCCTGCGTTTTTTGGGGCCGGGGGTAGGGCAGAGACTATATCTTTGAGCGAAGTCGTCAAAACTCCTTCAATCTCAAGATGCAGGTCGGCCAGCGCAATTCGAAGCTCCGCAGTATAGTCATCGACATACTCCGGCAGGCACTCCACGAAGATGATTTTGACTGGTGCCGCTTGTCGCTGATGGGCGAGTGCGCGATGGTTGATGGATTGCGCCACAAGCATGGGGTCCATCCCCTTTTGCACGGCCTGCGTAACGACTTTTTCGGCAAAGGCCGAGAGTCGCGCCCTCTGGCGCGCCTCTTCTCCAGTGGCTTCAAGCGTAAGAATGACCCGCACCCCCACTCCCCGCGTGCTTGCAACTACTCTTCGATCTCGCAACCAGGCGTAGGCCTTGTTGACGGTAAGAAAGGAAACACCTAGTTCCTCGGCTAGTGTTCGTATTCCAGGAAGTTTGTCGCCAACGTGCAGTGCGCCAGTCTCAATGCGAAAGATGAGTTCATGGGCGATTTGCAGATATAAGGGAAGGCCGCTCTCCGAATTGAGAGTAAATCGCTCTAGTTCGCTCAACTTGGAACTTTCCTTTCGCCCGACGATGCTGGTGAATTTTAACACCTGCACATTGCTTATCAAGCGACTACGTAAATCTATGTGATTTAGCGGCACTCTAGCCAAAAAGTACGGCTTCAGCAGAAAATCGTTTGACACATCGGGCGGTTGCATGCTGTACTACATCACTATAACAGCTGACAAAGAAGGAGGCTTCATGATCAAAGCACTCGTTTGCGTTCCAGCCATCTTTTTCCTGTCAATTACCGTGTCTGCGTTCTCTCAACAGGCCACAGCCGACCTCCGTGGCTTTGTCACCGACAAATCTGGCGCAGCTGTTGTCGAAGCGCACGTTACGCTGACCAATCCTCAGACCGGATTGCAGCGTTCGTCCCAGACTTTGGGAACAGGTGCGTTTGCTTTCGTAGCTATACCTGCAGGCGGTTACAAGCTTTTGATTGAGAAGCCAGGATTTGCGGCTAAGCTGGTCGAGGGAATCACTCTCACCGTTGGACAGACAGCCAGTCTGGATGTTCTTGTTGACGTTGGCTCTGTGGCCCAGACGACGAACGTATCCAGTGATCCTCCAGTCGTCGATACCACACAGTCCTATATAGGAACAACAATCGGCACCCGTGAGGTTCGGGACCTTCCCTCCAATCGCGTCAGTTTGCCAATCTTGCGGTCCTCACGCCAGGCGTGACGCTGGTCTTCAATGCAGATCCGACTGCGAAGAATCGTCTGATGCCCTCGATCGCGGGTGGCCGAGGACGTTATACCAGCTTCTACGTGGATAACGCCGACGACAATGAAGATCTCGACGGCGGTCTCCTGCAAACGGTCAGCCTCGAAGCCGTTCAGGAGTTTCAGGTAATTACACACCGGTTTACTGCCGAGCAGGGACGTGCTGCTTACGGCATTATCAATGTGATAACGAAGTCAGGCACGAACAACTGGCATGGGAGCGCCTTTGAGTTCTTCCGCAACGATGCGTTTAACTGGAAGACTCACAGCGAAGAGTTATCGGATTCGCCGAAGAGCGCGTACAACCGAAACCAGTTTGGTGGTTCGTTTGGGGGACCAATCATAAAAGACCGCATGTTCTTCTTTGTGTCGCCGGAAAGACTTTCCCAGAGCACCGTAAACATTGTGAATACGCAGGGCGTTGCTCCTACGCTGGATGGACCAGAGACGCTGCCGCAAACGCTGTTTACTATCTCTGCCAAACTCGATGTGCAGTTGGCGAAGAATACTCTTCTTACGTTCCGTTACTCGCGTGAAACCAACGCTGACGTTAGCGATGTCAACACGCTCACTCCCCATCAGAGCTCCGGTACCAATCAGAACACGTACAACACCGGGACTATAAACCTCACCAGCACTTTCGGAGCAAACAAGGTGAATCAGCTAACCTTCGAAACGGCAGACTGGCAAAACGGTTTGTTGGCAAACAGTTCGGGCCCTGGATTGTCTTTTTCGAATGGCGTTATTCTGGGACAAGGTCCGTCCTTTCCTCAAACGACATCGTTCAGAAAATATCAGTTACGCGATACTTTTTCGACGACAGTCGCGGGAAGGGGATCCCACAACCTGAAATTTGGAGCGGAAGAAATTCTCGAACCACATCCACAGGGGACATACGGCACACAGACTTTTCCTCAGTACAGCTTTCTGGGCAACAGTCTCACTTCTCCAATCTCCCAGATCTTCTACAACGTAGGTGACGCCTCTTTCACGTTCAACTCTTTCAACCGGTTCGGCGTTTTCGCCCAAGATGATTGGCAGATCACTCGCAAACTAACAATCAATGCAGGTCTCCGTTGGGATGTTTACGGCGGCGTTGCGTTCAATCAGAACTATAGCCAGACTTATCAATTCCTTCAAACAGCCTCACCATATTTCACCGGGCAACAAACTCAGACGCCGAAGACCAACTTCGGTCCACGCCTCGGCTTCGCCTATGACCCTACTGGAACAGGGCGAACCGTTATTCGGGGCGGATATGGGCTCTACTATAACTTTCCGATCGAGACGAGCTTCTTCACTATTGTCGAACGCAATCCAGATCCTCAAGTTCTCGGATATCTCGTATCGAATCCAACCGGCATTTTGAACCCAGACGGTTCGTTCTATCAGTATGGCCAGCCGCTACCTCCAAACCAGCTAACGCCGAGCCCATTTCCGTTGGAGAATTCAGTAGTAGATCCGCACCAGGTTGATCCGCGTTACCAGCACGCGACGATAGGATTCGAACATCGATTAGCTCCTAACACAGTGATTGGTGCAGATTTCTTGTGGTCTCGGGGAGACCATACTCCTTCTGCTGATGAGATCAATCGTTTTCCCAGTCTGGAAAATCAGGTACGTCCGTATGCGGCAGCCGGTTACAACTTTCCAATACGCATCGAACAGACAACGGGAAAAAATCTGTACCGATCGCTGAACATCTCTCTTGTGCACAACTACTCGAAGAGCTTCGCAATTAATACTTGGTATACCTATTCAACTTGTCGCAGCACCAATGTCGTTGCCTCTGACGAGGGCTTCAGTACGTTTCCCATCACAGAGAATGACGGAGGTGCCCCCGCAAACTTTGGACCTTGCGCACTGTCTCCGACGCATAAGCTGCTGGCGAGCCCGGTCTGGACCTTGCCGAAGCAGTTCCAGATCTCATCGATCGCTCGATTCAGCTCACACTCTCGCTACAACATCACCGCTGGAGCAGACTTGAATGGCGATGGCGTCAACAATGACCTTCCAGTCGGAGTAGCAACGATCAACTCCGGTGTTGGAGCCAACTTCTTCCAGCTAGACCTGCGCGCTTCAAAGTTCTTTACGATGCCACGCGAATTCGGCAGGATAGAAGCGGTATTCGAGCTGTACAACTTGTTTAACAACATCAACCCTTCTGGGTATCAGGGCAATGAGCTCGGAAGTGACTTTGGACAACCCACTGCATTCGCCGGAGATCCCGTGCAGGGCGATGCTCGCCTCGCTCAGCTCGGAGTTAGATACTCATTTTAGGTGTGGTTGAGGTGACGCGGAGTTCGCTGATCCTCGACTCTATCCCACCCATCCGGCCATGACTTACAGCAGGCTCTACAAAACAAGCATGTCAACGCGGCGCATGAGCCTCCTATCAGCGGCTCATGTTTTATAAGCGCAGAGAAGCCGTTGCAGACGGAAGCAGGATTTCAAAGTGACAACAATGTTGAAGGACTCTCTGCAATATTTGCGTGATGAGGATGCAACATCACAACTAGATAACCTTGATCTTATAAAAGCAATCGAAGATGCCTTCCAACTAAATCGCGATTCCTACGTCATGCCGCAGCGAATGATTCTCTCCCAAGGCTCACAAACTGTTCTTGTCATGCCCTGCTTTGCGGAAGACGTTTTTGGTATCAAAGTCGTGACGATGAGTAGAGATCCTGGTCACGGTCCTCGAGTGCTAAAGGCTAACTACACCGTTTACGACGGCAAGACCGGCGAAGCTCTGCTGGCGATGGAAGCAGACGTCTTAACTGATCTGCGCACTGCTGCAACATCTGCTGTAGCTACAAAACTCATGGCACGGACAAACTGCAGCGTTCTTGGAGTGTTCGGCACAGGAAGGCAAGCAGTTGCACACCTCTCCCTAATGCTCTCTGTACGACCCTTTACAGATGTTCTAATCTGCGGCTCGTCGACGGAACGTAGTCGAACATTCGCTGCGATGGCCTCGGAGAGATTCAAACTCCAGGTGCGATCTGTGGACGCCGACACGTGTGCTGCGGAGTCCGATGTTTTGTGCACATGCACCACATCCGCTACGCCACTTTTCGATGGTAGATTGCTGCGTCCGGGCGTGCACGTCAATGCAGTAGGTGCCTTCCGCCCGGACACGCGCGAAGTCGACGATGAAACGATTCTTCGATCGCGGCTGGTTGTCGATTTCTACGAAGGAGCGCCCGTAGAAGCTGGAGATATATTGATTCCGCAAGCCAATCATGTAATCGGGCCGGAACATATACTTGCCGATCTGCATGAAGGGCTCTCCGGCAAAAAGGAGATTCGGAGGAACGACTCTGACATCACATTATTTAAAAGCGTAGGCTGCGCTCTGGAAGATCTTGCTGCTGCTCGCCTGCTACTCCAGCGTACTCATTGACCCAAAGTGGGCTCTTGTGATCAGACTTGTTCGTGAGGAAATTCGTTGATGACGGAATCTCGAACAGTCGGCGCAAGTGAAGGGCGAGTCATCATAGTTGGTGGCGGTGCAGTCGGTGTGTGTTGTGCCTACTTCCTGGCAACGGCCGGCTTCCGCGTGCTTTTGTTGGAAGAAAATGAAATATGTTCCGGCTGCTCTTATGGAAATCTCGGATTGCTGGCCGCAAGCCATTGCACGCCACTGGCCTCTGCTGGAGTAATAGCCAAAGCGACTGCCTGGATGTTTGATCCTGAAAGCACATTCTCAATTCACTGGCGGTCCGATCCCCAGTTGGCCGCATGGCTATCGCAGTTTGTTCGAGTAAGCTATCTAAAGCCAGCTCCTGTTGCAACTGCTGAACTTTTGCGGCTCGTTCTCGTCAGTATGTCACTCTTCGATCAGTTATCCCGTAGAGAGGACCTTAGCTTCGGATATAAGAAACAAGGTGTTCTGGAGCTCTTCGCCACTACGACCGCCTTCCGTGACGCGAGCAGGCGGACAGAATCGCTCAGAAGAGCAGGCTTGGAAGTGGAGATTCTTGATCCGGAGGCGACCAGGCTCCTGGAGCCGGCAGCTTCGTCTAACGTCTGCGGAAGTCTGCTTTATAAAGATGACTGCCACATTCAGCCTGCAGACTTCGTCTTGGGCTTGGCAGACGTCTCCAGAGGAGTCGGCGTGGAGATTTTGGAACATAGCAGGATAACCAGTCTGAGGACATCGGGGAACTGTATCACCGGGGTGTGCACAAGGGAATCCTTCTTCGCCGCTTCAATAGTCATACTTGCGGCCGGTTGTGCCACACCCTCGCTGGCGAAACCTCTTGGCGTAAGTCTTTCGGTGCAACCCGCGCGCGGATACTCTTTTACTGCACCAGGCAGAGGTGCCGACTTGCTACGGCCAATCATGCTCGCTGAATCCAAAGCGCTGTTAACTCCGATGGGGAACGATCTGCGACTTGGCGGCGTGTTGGAACTCACGGAAGTAGGCTCAGCGATCGACGCGAGACGTGCGCAGGCGCTGGTTAAAAGTGTTTGCCGATACCTATCACCGGAAATCTCCTTTGACGGCTTGGAGCCATGGAGTGGATACCGCCCCTGCTCGCCGGATGGTTTTCCTATAGTGGGTTGGTCGCAACGCTGGGAGAATTTAATATATGCAACCGGGCATGGGATGCTCGGACTTACTCTTGCACCTCTGACCGGACAGATTACTGCCGAACTAGCTGCGGGAAAACCTCTGCCCTATGAGGCGGCACGACTCTCTCCCACTCGATTTGGTTCGAGGATCTGAATTAGTAATATTTATTACCTTCTGTTATATAACAGTGATACAGTAAAATCAGACCTAACAAAATTTGCCCACTATGCCTCCGAAGGCGTCGCACAACAGACTCTTGTTTTGGTTCCCGTAGCACAGGTCCAACTGTCTTTGAAATGACTGAAGGATAACGATGAAGCGTTGGTCCTTGCTCTCGATTTCTTTGTGTTGCTGTCTCAGCATATTCGCGCAGACCAGTACGCCGGGGTCGAAGGCGGAGTTTCAGGTGCGGATCGACTTTAATCAGCGTGTCAAGATGAGCGATGGCGTGGAATTATCTGCGGACGTTTATCGACCGGACGCCGAAGGCCGTTTTCCAGTTATTCTCGTTCGCACTCCGTACAACAAAGGCAGCGAATTTAAGAATCAGGTTTACCTTACTGAAGGCAGATATTTTGCGGCGCGCGGATATGTTTACGTGGCGATGGATGTTCGAGGCCGAGGCGATTCTGATGGAAGATTCACCCCCAGCGCAACGAAGGCAAAGATGGATATGAATCCATCGAATGGTGTGCGCGGCAGCCGTGGTCAACGGGGAAGACCGGCACTCTAGGCGCTTCTTATCTGGGGTACGACCAGTGGCTCGCCGCGGTTCATCAGCCTCCGCACCTCACGACGATGATCGTTCACACTACTCCGCCCGATCCGTTTATTGAGAATCCTACCGGCTTGCAATCGCCGGCCTATCTCAGCCTCTACCACTTCACCACAGGCCACGTTCTCCAGAACCTAGCTGCGGTCGACTGGAATAAAACCTACATGCATCTGCCGATCTACACCATGGACGAAGCGGCAGGCCTCCGCATTCAGTATTGGAAAGACATCATCGAGCACGCCGGGATCAACACATGGTGGGACCCGCTGATGTACCAGAGCAAGTTCAGCCTTGTGAATGTGCCTGTCATGAACGTCTCCGGATGGTATGACGATGAACAGGCCGGTGCCACTATGAATTACATCGGCATGACGACTGAAGGTCCGCAGGCGCTGCAGCAGTCGCAGAAACTTCTCATGGGACCATGGCCTCATGCGGTGAACACAACGACGAAACTGGGACAGATAGAATTTGGCCCAACGGCAGTCATCGATCTTTTAGGGTATGAGCTCCGTTGGTACGACTACTGGCTGAAAGGTATGGATACCGGAATAGCCAAAGAAAAACCCGTACGCATCTTTCTCATGGGGCAGAACCAATGGCTCGATGAAGAGACGTGGCCGATTCCTGGCACAAAGGACATACGTTACTTCCTCCACAGTAATGGAAAAGCCAACAGCCTGTATGGTGACGGAATCCTGTCAGAGGCCAAACCTGGCGAGGACAAAGAAGATGTCTACTCCTACGACCCAGCCGATCCGGTACCGATGATTATGGATCAAACCTTTGCTCAGCTCGGGGGCCCAGACGACTATCGCTCGATCGAACGAAGAGACGATGTTCTGGTTTTCACGGCGGCGCCATTCCTGCAGGACGAGACGGTATGCGGCGCAGTTCGGATGCAGCTCTCAGCCAGCTCTTCCGCAAAAGACACCGACTTCACTGCCAAACTCCTCGATGTGTGGCCAAATGGATTTGCCCAGAGACTCAGCGACGGAATCGTTCGGGCGAGGTATAGAGACGGAGGCGATAGACCTTCCCTTATTACCCCGGGACAGATCTACTCCTACGATATCGACCTATGGAATACCTGTCAGGTGTTCAAGACCGGGCACAGTCTTCGGGTTGAAGTTTCATCGAGTACCTTCCCGAAGTACGACCGTAATCAAAATACGGGCGAGGCTCTTGGTAAGACGAGCAATATCGTGGTCGCACAGCAGAAGATTTACCACGACAATCAGCATCCATCGTACATAACGATTCCTATTGTGCCCGACAACACCGGAACACCGGCATTCTTCACGCGACAGTAGACCGGCTAGTCGCCGCAGCCAACTGAAAGGAGCTTGCTCATGCGCTTCGCGAACATGATCTCAGCGGTAGATGCACATGCTTGCGGAGAGCCGGGCCGCGTCATCGTGGGCGGAGTGTTCGATGTTCCTGGACGCACGATGTACGAGAAGAAAGTCTACCTTGAAAAGAACGCGGATGGTCTTCGCCGGAGAATGCTGCGTGAGCCGCGTGGATATCCTGCACTGTGTTGCAACCTGGTGCTACCCGCGGCCGATCCAAGTGCCGACATCGGCTTCATAATCATGGAGCAGACAGAGTATCCTCCAATGTCCGGCTCGAACACAATCTGTGTCGTGACCGTTCTTATCGAAACAGGCATGGTTCCGATTCAGATGCCGATCACCCGGCTCAAGCTTGACACGCCGGCGGGAATAGTTGAAGTCGAAGCAGAAGTATCGAATCAAAAAGTCACGCAGGTGACCTTTCAGAATGTTCCTGCATTCGCTGTCCATCTCGACCGCGTCATTGAAGTCAGGGGCCTTGGTTCCGTTACCGTGGATGTTGCCTACGGAGGCATGTTCTATGTCATCGCCGATGCATCCCAGTTCGGACTTTCCCTAGTCCCCGAAGAGGGCAGTGAAATTGCACGGATCGGTGAGATGTTGAAGGCAGCGGCGCGAGAGCAACTTCCCGTGGTCCATCCAGAGAATCCCGATATCGCCGGAGTCTCTATCTCTCAGCTTTCAGCTCCCGCAATTAGTCCGGAGGCAGATCGAAGGAACAGCGTGGTGGTTTCAACCGGAACGTTCGACTGGAATAGGCCCGAGAGTTGGAAGGCCAGTCTGGATCGCTCGCCTTGTGGTACAGGGACGTGCGCAAAGATGGCGGTCTTATACGCCAAGGGACTACTGCCTCTGCACCAGACTTTTGTGCATGAGAGTGTCCTTGGCACTTTTTTTACCGGGCGACTCATCGCAGAAACCACAGTCGGGGGCTATCGGGCTGTCGTACCAACCATCAGCGGGAAGGCATGGATTACAGGATTCGCTAACTATGTTCTCGATCCGGACGACCCTTTTCCAGAGGGATTTACCGTGGGAGATATCTGGGCATAGAAGGCTCGAGTGCATTCTGGATATCTAAATTAGCAAGGAGAAGGGAACTCGAATTGATGAACTCGCGCGAACCGTACGAAACATCCATTGTGATAGATACCCATGCCGACACTTTTGCTCGTGTGTTGGATGAAGGCGAAGATTTCTTCAGTCCGACCAGCAAGTTGGCCGTCAACTTCCCGGATATGGTCAAGGGGGCTGGATGTGCAGGTGTTCGCACTCTACATCGCCCCAGGACTTCCTCCCGGCAAGACGATCAAGCGAGCGATGTCGATGGCCGGTACCTTCTTCCAGGCGCTTGAAGCGTCCAACGGAAAGTTTGTCATGGCCCGCACAGTCAGAGAGGTGAGAGCTGCTGTCGCTTCAGGCCGTAAGTGCGGCCTGCTTGCAGTAGAGGGAGGTCATATTATCGAGGGCGATCTGAACATACTGCGGTCGCTGCGAAATATGGGAGTCGTCACCATGACTCTCACTCATGCGAACACAAACGAGTGGGCTGATTCCTCTCAGGACGAACGTCGATGGGGCGGTCTGAATGATCTGGGACGCGAAGTGATTCGTGAGATGAACCGACTTCGGATGTTGATCGATGTCTCACACACATCCGACGAGACAGTTGAAGCGGTATTGGAGATCTCTGACGCTCCCGTAATCGCCTCTCATTCCTGTTGCCGCGCTATCTGTGATCATCCGCGTAATCTTACCGACGGCTTAATCAAGAAGATCGCCAGCAAAGGCGGCCTCATCGATATGGCCTACTATCCCCTTTCGTGGACAACGCGGCTTCCAGCGCATACCAGGAGCGATGGGATCAGCTGCGCGGTGCTAACTCGCCTAAGGTCACTCCGGAAGAAGATCCCAACTACATGATGAATCTTTACGCCCGTTGCATGGAAGGCGTTCCCGCCGTCTCTATCGAAAAACTATGCGATCACATCGATCATGCTGTGTCCCTGGTCGGTGCCGAGCATGTAGGCCTTGGTTCGGACTGGGACGGTGCTACGGTCGTGGTCAAGGGTTTGGAGACCTGCGCGAACTTACCCTTACTCAACGAAGCGCTTATCAAACGCGGGTATAAGCAGAAAGATCTAGACCTCATTATGGGCGAAAATTTTCTGCGAGTTCTCGAAAGAGCCGTCGGCGAGTAATACCCCGCTTCAGGTTTCTAGTTGTGATACCCATCGGATTTGACTTGGCCCGAAGATACAGCGAGAGACTATGACCCAAGTAAGCAGACTGAGACAAGGAGCTTCATACGGAAGACTGCTTCTTGCTCTTCTGTTCACGATCAATCTATTGAACTATATTGATCGGCTCGCAATCAGTGGACTGCTCGAACCGATTCGCAGGGATCTTGGTTTGACCGACGCCCAGTTGGGCAGGGTTGCCCTTGCCTTCCTGGTCCCGTATGCCGTTCTGCCGCTTTTCGTTGGCTGGATCGGTGACCGTGCGAATCGATCCAAGTTGATAATGCTTGCGATCTCTGTCTGGAGCGGCGCGACCGCATTCGCGGGATTGGCCAGGGGTTTTGGGCAGCTCGCTGCGACCCGGGCTGTTGTCGGTGTAGGTGAAGCTACTTACATGACGGTCTCGCCCAGCATGATCGCTGACGTCTACGGTACCAGCAAGCGCGGATCCGCAATGTCCCTCTTTTACATCGCGTCTCCTGTAGGTTCAGCGCTGGGAGTCATCCTCGCAGGAGTGATCGCGGCAGCATACAACTGGCGTGTTGCTTGCCTGATGGTAGGTCTTCCCGGCATTGTCATGGCGATCACTATGGGATTTTTCCCCGAACCCACTCGAGGCAATCTCGATCCGGACCAGGAGTCCATTCGTCCTAGGCTCAGCGTCGCCGCGCGCAATTTAGTAAGCAACCGGCCCTTTCTTTTGCTGGTGCTCGCGTACACGGTGCAGGTATTTGCTTATAACCCGGTTGAGTTCTGGCTGCCGACACTACTCCAGCGTGATAAGGGAATCCCGATCGTCCAGGCAAACACCATATACGGCACGCTCGTCTTCATAGCGGGAATCGCAGGTCCTATATTCGGGGGCCTTGTCGGGGATTACCTCGTTCGGCAGAGGCGCACTGCATACTACTGGATATGTATGGCAAGCGCGCTGGGTTCTGTCGTTCCTATTATCGGATTAGCCCTATTGGATCGCGGTATTCCATTATTTTCCGCCGTCTTTATCGAGGTGTTACTGGGAAATATGAGCACCGGGCTGGTATTCGCAATCCTGGTAACAATTGTCATCCCCGGATTGCGTGGCACGGCTACGGCGATCATGCTGACAGTCATTCATCTGTTTGGGGACGGGCTCTCCCAACCATTAATCGGACAGATTTCATCGAACCTTCAGTCAGGGGCAGACTTTCTAGGCCTTCGCGGAAGATTTTCCCTCTTTGATCACCTTGCTGGCACACAGCATCTCTGTGTAGCTTTGGCGTGCATCACGGCACCGGCCATGCTGGTCTCCGCTGGTCTATATATCCTTGCGATACCCGGAAAGAGCGGTCTAGAGATGTCGCCAGGCGAACCGATTTACGGTTGTTCCCCAATCGGTAAGTGATCGCCGGCTCCCGCGTCATCCGCGTTGGGCGTTCGCGACCATATGGCTAACACATTTTAGAATAGCTGCACGAGAAGATGATTTCGTGAGGAGTCAACCCCGCCGAGGCACAAACTGCAGTGTAGCTAATGTTGAAAGCGCCACTTGGAAGGGATCGCTGCCCGCCAACGCACTGACCTGCGAAGCGGAGGTAATATCCCGATTTGCGGTTTATGCGGGTTTTTTTACAAAAGTTAGGTCACGCATTGCCTGATATTTCCCTGTTGTTCGCTGTTGCTGAAATGCCTTGTCCTCTCAATCGAGGCCTTAACGCGCGGATTTGACCAATATTGATAGTCAAAAAGGCCCACATTCCCAGTATATTTCCCTGTAAGCAGGCGGATTGTCGCGGAGAGTAGTTCGCCCTCGGACTGCATCCACCGCCATCTCTTTATCCGAGAGCATCCGGAGAAATCCACAAGAACTTAATTTAAGCGCTAAACCCCGCATAATTACCGTAGAGTTAGTCCGTATGCGTCCGGGAGTGTACGGGGACATCCATCGTTTGGCGGGTGTACATCTGGGTGTATTCTGTTCTCAGCTTGGGTGTATTTTGCAGATGGAGGCATTTTGACACTAGCCAATACCGAGATACAGAAGGCCAAAGCGACACCGTCGCCACGGAGTAGATACCCTTGTCAGCTCACTGACACCAAAATCAAGAATGCTAAAGCAAAGGCAGAAGCCTATAGCGTGGTCGATGGAGGCGGACTTTACCTCCGGGTGACTCCGGCAGGCGGCAAGCTGTGGCGCTGGTCCTATCGGTTTGATGGCAAGGAAAAACTCATGTCACTGGGAGAATATCCGTATATTTCACTGTCGGATGCGAGACAGAAGTATGCCGACGCCCGGGTGCTTCTCGCTAAAGATATCGATCCAATGGCGCAACGGAAGGCTGAGAAAACCGCAAAGAAAGCAAATGCCGAGAATTCTTTTCAGAGCGTTGCCACAAGATGGATGGAACATTGGCACCACGAAAAAAGCCCGCGACACGTGGAGTACGTGAAGCGTCGTCTGGAGGCCGACATCCTGCCCGTTTTGGGGTCGCGGCCGATTGCGAAGATTCAAGCTCCCGAGATCGTGGCGATGGTGATGGCCATCGAAGCACGCGGCGCCGGAGTTATTGCCCGGCGCGCACTTCAGACCACGGCGCAGATCTTTCGCCACGCCAGAGTCCGTGGCTACGCGGACCGCAACCCCGCCAGCGAGTTCAGACCTAGCGACATTCTGAAGCCAGTGCGCGAAACCAACTATGCCCGCATTGAGGCCAGAGAATTACCCGACTTGCTGAGACGGATTGAAATCTATCAGGGAACCCATGTCACGCGTCTGGCAATTAAACTAATGGCGTTAACGTTTCTGCGGACGTCCGAATTGATCGAAGCCCCGTGGACAGAGTTTGATTTCGAGGCGGCTCGCTGGGACATCCCGGCCGAACGCATGAAGTCGGGTAAACGGCACATCGTGCCCCTGGCTCGACAGACTCTTGAGGTCCTGGGAGTGCTACACGACTTGACGGGACACAGCGAATGGCTCTTCCCCGGCGATCGTGACCCTAAAAAATGCATGAGCAATAACACCATTTTGAAGGCGTTGGAACGTATGGGGTACAAAGGCGCGATGACTGGGCACGGTTTTCGGGGCCTGGCTTCGACGATCCTGCATGAGCTAGGATACAAATCCGAATACATCGAACTGCAGCTCGCGCACCTTAAAAGGGACAAGGTGAGCGACGCCTACGATCATGCCCGTTATCTAGGACCGCGCACCACGATGATGCATGAGTGGGCGGACTTCCTGGAGAAGACCCAGAAGAGCGGTAAGGCGCCACAATTCGCCGGCAAGGTTGCATAGCGAATTGAAGGGCTTCGAATTACTCCAAAATTTAGATTGATAGATCGTTTCGTGTGCGACGTTCCGATAGTACCCGCGCCAGTGCGCGAGCTGCTGGATGAGGTATGGGCTGTATATGGACAATTCACCGCTTCCAAACTCGAATCCATGACGCATCAAGAGCCGCCTTGGATAAACACTCCCCAGAGCGATCCGATTTCACATGGTGTAATGGCTGAGTTTTTTAATACACTGGTAATCGATGATGGCCAAGGGAAAGATACTCAAGCCCAAGCAAGATAAAGGCAAAAGAATCGCTCTATCGGCGTCGGCCGAATCTGCAACCGATTACAGCCGGGAAACCCCTACGTTTTGTCTTCGATATGTAGATCCCGAATACTGCGTCTCGCTGTGCGAGAAAGACGATAAGGCGGCTTTTGCTGATCGCGTACGCAAGCTTAGCCAGGTGACTTGGAATGAAATTATCCAAGCCGATAGACATGGCTTTGGTCGGGAAAAGATTGCCACCTCCTCTCTCAAACGTCCCATACCCCGACATTTGACGGAAGACGTGACTTTCATTGCATTACGATTTAGCGGCAAGAAGCCGATGGTAGGCTATCAATCCGGGCGCACGTTTCACGCTATCTGGTTTGATCGCGACATGAGCGGCGGGGTCTATCCTCACAGCTAATTCAAACTGCACCACTACCGGGGCGCAACGTTCGGCCATGGAAGGCGAAACGGATGACGCCTTGCGCGGGCGCGATCCTGTCGTCGTACTCAAGCTCGATGCCCTGCTGCCTGTGGCGACTGAAGTTCGTGAGCCAATCGGTGTCAGCGCATCGATGATTCCGAACGAGTTCGGAATTCTGAGACAATCTTGCCGACCAGCGATCCAAACTTAGCCTCGTAGTTCCCAGAACTCGCGCGATTCCTTCCAATGCATCAGGTCGTGAGCGGCCGCGATGTTTCTCTTAGGCGGAATTAGCGGAACGACCCAGGATGGCTTCGAAGTGAGCGGCTATTGCACAGTGGTCGAGATGACTTGAAATGATCCGGAGTTGTAGTTCGTCAGGTACAACGTTTTATCATCGCTGCCAACCGTAATCTCCCGCGGAAACAGTCCCGTCGAAATCGTCTGCACCACGCTGGCCGACGCTGGAACCACAACCGATAGAACCGTCGCATTGGCAATGCTGCCGGTGCCAAACCGGTTGGAGTTGGCTACCGCCAGCAGCTTACCGCTGTCGAACAGCCGCAGCCCGACCGGAGCCGTCCCGCCGGTATCGGCATACCCCAACAACGCATTCCCTGGGTTGGTCTCAAGCATCCCCGTACTGAACGCCAGCACCCGGTTATCCCCGCGCGCCGAAACCCACAGCGTCGACCCATCCGCCGTCTCCACCGCGCGCACAGGCGAGCAGCCAGCGTTAACAGTCGAAACAATCGCCGCCGAGGAAGGATTCGCCTCCGCCTTCGCCACATCGATTACCGTTAGCAGCCCGCTGGCCTGCGTCCCGCCGCCCGCCTGCTGGTAGCACCCTGTCCGCGTCAGGATGGGATTGCTTCCCCGGTCGCATTCGTGAAGCTCCCTTCTACCTCGCTCGTCGCATACAACCGGCTACCGTCAGGCGAGATCGCAACGCCCGCGATCGTCTGTCCTCCGGTTGATATCTCCCCCACCAGCGTCCCCGCCGACACGATCCCTGACGAGTCATACTGCAGAGCCACAACCCCTACATTCCCCTCCGCCGTTGCACCCGGTGCCACCCCATACGCGTTCGCCACAAACGCATACTTGCCATCCGGCGACATCACAACATCGAAGCTTCCCTCATCGGCCGAGACCGCGCCCTGGCTCACCTGCAGTCCCGTCGAGGTGCATGTCTGGAGCGTGCTGAGGTTATAAAAGATCGCCCCATCCACGCCTAGCGTCGCCGCCAGTCCCTGCCCATTCGGAGTCAGGTTCATCCCGAAGGTGGACGCCCCATCCTGCACGAACTGCGGACGCACATAGTTGAAGCACGAAAGCTGCAATCCGCCGCCGGTCGCCGGCCCAAAGACCAGCATGCCGGAGGTCGAAGCCGAGACCGATACCAGCACATTGCCCGACGCCAGCGGCAGCGCCCGAAACGGGCTGCCATAACCGCTAGTCGAATAAGTAACGCTGGAGGCCGTTACCACCGGCGTCGCCGCTCCTGAAGCCAACACCGTCACATTCGTGGTGCCCGCCGCGCTCGTGTACGAAGCCGTATTCGCGGGCGTGAAATTGGCCGTCAAGGTATCCGTTCCTACCGCCAGCAGCCCCGCCGGCACGCTCACCACCGCCTGTCCGCCACTTACCAAAAAAGGGAACGAACCGTAGTTTCCGCTGCTCAAAACCACCGAGCCCGCAGGCGCCCCGGCACTCGACGCCACCGCAACCGCGACGCTCAGAGCCTGCGCTGTGCTGATGCTTCCTGAAGGCGACGCCGTGACTGTTACCGTCGGCGTCACCGCTCCCGTCATCGGTGGGGTCGTGCTGCCACCCGAGGAGGTTCCACTCGCGCAACCTGTTATGAGAGACAAACCGAGGGACACAGTTCCAAGCAGAAAAGCGCAGCGCCCCATTTTCGTCAGAAGATTATTTATGGCATTTCCCACCCGATTGTCATGAACTGCTTTAGGGGAAGTGTACCCTGACCAACCAGAAGCCATGTCCAAGTCATAGGCGAGACACACGGCGAACAAACGCAGCAATCAAAAGCACGCATAGGACGGCGTGTGTAAATGAAGAACATAAAAGAGTGGTGTCGAGGGGGCAGAAACGGCGCAGCAGACATCTCACGTTCGAAAAACCTCAGGGAACCGAAAATTGAAACGTAACACGCCTAAAGAGAGGCCAAAGACAAGAAGTGGAAAACTGGGAGACGAACCCTAAAGTACACACCTCCCGCAAAAATGCAAAGAGTTCGGGAACGATTTTTTGCGAACAATTTTCACGCGTGATAATCCAAGGAAATATGTTACGGTCCACGGACATCACAGATCTCTTCAACAATCGGTATTCCCAACAAGGGATAAACCCAACATTGCTGTCACCAGGGGCAATGGACCAAGACAAAGCGAGGTTATCGGGGTAGTTTCCCGGAACTACAAGACCGCACTTGTCCGGAAAGCCGACTATTCGGCCAAGTGCCTCCCGTTCGATTCTCGATAAGCGCATTGGCGATTTGCCACCAATTGAGAAGCCGCCAACTGCATAAAGCTGGCGGCGCGAGACTATGTTTCATTCGGCCGGACTCACGGGAATATGTAATTTTCGACGATCGAGCTGATTGTTACGATTTCGCATGATAATAGAGATGAAAACCAGAACACTCAGCATAGTGAGGAACCAAGGGGCGTGCCCCGCCATCGGGTTAGTGGCAAGCCCAAATCTGCGTTAGTCCCAAAACGACGCATTCTCTGTGTAGATGACTAGATAGTCGGCACTACGCTCCGTGCTAACGCCCTAGGGAACCTCTGCGTAGGCGTCTGACTTTCTGGGGTCAGGGAGTGGGCATGGAAGATGCGCGGGTTTTGGTTGGTTTGATGCTGTTGGAGGGCTAATTGAACGCGCATCCGCCCGTTTTCCGGGGCTTCCAGGCGCACTACTGCCCAAGGACTGCCAGACGTTTGCGGTGCAGGTACAGGTTCACCAGCGCGAAGTTCGCGCACAGGCGGTGATGGTTCTTCGCGATGCCTCTGTATCTCACTTTGTCGAAGCCGAAGATGCGCTTCAGGATCCGGAACGGATGTTCTACCTTGGCCCGCACCCTCGACTTACTCCGGTTCTTCTTTTTCTGTAACTCGTCGACATAGTTTTTGAACTTCGTCCGCTTGCAGGTCATGTCCTGTGCCTTCGGAGCGGCCTCTTGGATGGCGTCGGTCTGGCCCTGATAGCCGCCGTCGCCCCACACCTTACGCTCTTGGCCGTGCAGCAGTTCCGGTAACATGTGGCAGTCCGCCACGCTGGCTGCGCTCGTCGCCACAGAGTGGACGATGCCCTCCCTCGCGTCCACGCCGATATGCGCCTTCAGGCCGAAGTACCACTGGTTGCCCTTCCTGGTCTGGTGCATCGCCGGGTCGCGCTCGCCACTCGCGTTCTGGGTCGACGAAGGCGCATGCAGGATGGTCGCATCGACAATCGTGCCCGTCGCGATCCGGATGCCCCTGGCATCCAGATGCACGTTCACCGCATCCAGCATCAACCCGCCCAGCTCGTGCCTCTCCAGCAGATGACGGAACCGCAGGATGGTCGTCTCATCCGGCGCAGGCGCAATCCCAAGGTCCACGCCAACGAACCGCCGCAGCGCCGCAGACTCGTACAACGCCTCTTCCACCCCAGGGTCCGACAGATTGAACCACTGCTGCACAAAGTAAGTCCGCAGCATGATCGCCAACCCTACCGGCTGCCGTCCCTTGCCCGCCTTCGCATAGTGCGGTCGTACCAGGGCTTCCAGCGCAGACCATGGAACCACCTGCTCCATCTCGTCCAGAAACAACTCCCGCCGACTCTTCCGCCCGTACTTCTCAAACACACCCTGACTCGACAGACTCTGCTGCTTCATCGCAATCTCCTCGCAGCTATCAGATTAATCAATCAGGCAAGCGATGCAGAACTTGTGCAGACTCTCCCTAGAAGAGCACGGCTATTCGATAACTCTCTACCACTGTCCGTTGGCCGTACTCAGGTGCGATGTTTTGTATCGATCTTGCGATTCTCGATTTTCAAATGCCCGGACTTAATGGCCTAGAGCTCCTTCTGCGTATGCGAGCCTTAGGAGCGAGGTTCCCATTGTGCTACTCACCGGATGTGTCGATGCACTCTCGTGCGATGACCGCGCCCTCTTTGCGCGCTGCATCGACAAAGCCCAACACATAAAATCTCTGTTGTACACCATTGCGGATTTTCTGGACCCGAATCAGATTCCCGACTACGGCGCCTGAGACCGCACTGTCGCAGGCGCGAAATAACGAGCGAGTGCTAGTCGGGAACTGGCATCGCGAGGACGAACGTATCAGTAGCGCTTACGTCAAAAGCGGCCTTAGCTACGACCACAGCGGGTACCTCGCTCTCGGCGGCAATGCACTGACCTACATCCTGACTCTGAAGACTCGCCGCGGTTCCGAAAGAGCCGAGATGGAGATACCGGTACGAGTGGCGTCATCACTTCAGGAAGCAAACCTTAAACTTTCACGAGCCGAAGACTTGAACGGAACTGTGGGCCAGATGCCGCGGTGCAGTCGTAACGTGGTGTGCTGAATACCCAGCCGAGATTTGACCCATAGAGCTTCCGAGGATGATTTGCACCTACAGACAATGCGTTCTGGATCACAGCCATTCGATTAGTCTCCTAGGAAGCAACACCATTGTTCATTCATTGAATGCAATACATGAGTGGCTTCGTTTCTTACCAGACCTTGTGCTACTAGGAACATGTAATAGCGACTTGTTTTTTACCTCCATACGATAGACCATGCCAGACCCGGACGAGTCGCTCTAATGTTGAAAAAGAAGGCTTTTCTAATGCCGTGGTACTGACGGCAAAAAGGCAACGCACACCGCCTGTCGGGATTATTGGGCAAGCGAGTTCAATCGCCTGGGAGTAGGCGGGTGATGACGGTTCTACGAACAATGTGGGGTAAGGCGGTGGTCGTCCGAATACGGGCACGACCCGTTTTCGTGTTGGGCACCGTGTTGGCTTACTTGTCGCTGGTAGCGCTTCCCCGTGCGCTCGCGCTTGATCCGGACCGGCGGATCTCTCAGTACGCGCACACTGCCTGGCGCGTGCGTGACGGAGTCTTCGCAGGAGCACCCACTGCGATCACCCAAACTACAGATGGATATGTGTGGATTGGGACGGTAGGCGGGCTGTTGCGCTTCGACGGCGTTCGTTTCGTCCGCTGGACTCCACCCACCGGAGAACATCTTCCCGCGACGGCCGTTTTCTCACTCCTGGGCGCTGCCGATGGGAGCCTATGGATCGGAACATCCGGTGGCCTGGCCCAGTGGAAGAACGGAAATTTGTTAAATTTCCCGGAGACAGCGGGTCGCGTGAACTCGATCTACGAGGACCGCGAGGGCACGATTTGGATGGCGCGTTCGCGAACGCGGGCTGGAGCTGTTTGTAAGGTCACAGCATCTGTGGCCAAATGCTACGCGCCCAAAGACGGAGTTCCACCCTATGCCGGGACATTGACCGGCGACAACTCCGGATATCTTTGGATTGGAACCAGCACCGCACTTGTCCGATGGAAACCAGGTTCATCTACTTCGTACGAGTTGCCCGGACTCAAGTCCAACGCAGCGCTTGGTGGTGTAATGGCTCTTGCTGCCGCTCCTGATGGATCTGTCTGGACGGGGATCGCGAATTCAGGCCGCGGGCTTGGTCTCCAGCAAAGGGTAAACGGTACATGGAGAACCCTGACCACAACGGCACTCGACAGCAGCACGTTGAATGTCTACGGCTTGTGGTTGGACCGACATAACGCCTTGTGGATTGGAACTCAAGGAAACGGCATCTACCGGGTCCACGACGGCAAGGTAGAACGTTTTCGAAGCGCAGATGGTCTATCAAGCGATACTGCCGAAAGTTTTTGAGGACCGGGAAGGTAATTTGTGGGTGACCACGCCCGAGGGCGTCGACTGTTTCCGCGACATTCCAGTTGTCAACTTCTCTGTGCACGAGGGGCTTACTGGTGACTCGGTCGATTCCATACTTGCGGCCCGGGACGGGACCATCTGGATCGGGAACCATGCAGGTTTGGATTATGTGCGTGGGGACGTCGTTTCATCCATCGGTCCAAAGAATGGATTGCCGGGCAGTCGCGTGACGTCGCTTCTCGAAGACCATGCTGGACGGCTTTGGGTCGGGTTGGACAATGGATTGTTTGTTTACGAGCGCGGCAGGTTTAGACCCATCCAGCGTCGCGACGGAGGTGCCATTGGGGTCGTTTTGAGGATGATCGAGGACGTGGATAGCTGCATTTGGGCCGTAGTCGTTCGCACTGGTCCCGGAAATGAAGGTGGACTGGTCCAAATTCAAGATGGCAGATTCGCCACCGAAATTGCAGACGAGAGGCTGGGTATTCCAATTTCGCTGGCGGGCGATCCCGAAGGTGGCCTCTGGTTGGGATTGCGTAAAGGCGGCCTGGCCCGGTATCGGAATGGCCAACTGCAGATCTTTCCTCTCAAGAACACAAATGCTCCAGTTTTACAGCTACTGGCAAACTCGGATGGTTCTGTGCTGGCAGCAACAACCGATGGCGTTGTCGAACGGCGCGGTGAGACTCAGTATGCCCTCGACCACCATAACGGCCTGCCCTGCGACCGGACCTACGCGATGGTTACAGACAAATACTCCAATCTTTGGCTGTATACCGAGTGCGGTCTGATATTGATCAAATCGGACGACCTGCAACAGTGGCGTAGACACCCCGACCTAAAGGTAAGGTCCGATTTGTTCGATGCGTATGACGGCGCCCAGCCCTATCTCGCTGATTTTAAGCCACGTGCAACACGATCAAACGATGGGCGCTTGTGGTTCGCGAATGGAACTGTGGCTCAGATGATTGATCCTGACCGGTTGTTTAGAAACTCCATCCCGCCGCCAGTTCATATCGAAGCAGTGATTGCTGATCGAAAGAGTTATCCGTCTCAAGACGGCCTTCGTCTCCCGGCCCTGACGCGTGATATCGAGATCGACTATACGGCTCTGAGCTTTGTCGTTCCTCAGAAAGTGCAGTTCCGGTACAAGCTGGAAGATTATGATCGAGACTGGCAGGACCCTCAAACCAGGCGCCAGGCTTTTTACAGTAATCTGCCCCCTGGCAACTACCGGTTCCATGTGATGGCCTCCAATAATTCTGGTGTCTGGAATGAAGCAGGGGCTGAACTCGATTTCTACATCGCTCCCGCCTACTATCAGACAACCTGGTTCCGCTTGTTGTGCGTGGCTGCGTTTCTGGCATTCCTTTGGGGGCTGCATCAACTCCGAGTGCAACAATTGCGGCGGGAGGAAAGAAAGTGTCGCGAAGCCATCGAGTTTATTCCGACCATGGCGTGGATGTCTGGACCGGATGGGGTCCTTCAATTTGTGAATCGACGCTGGGTTGAGTATACCGGGCTGTCGCAGTTGGAAAAACCGAAGGAAGTCAGGAAAGTCGCTGTTCATCCCGACGATCTGGATCGAATTGAGCGACGACTGGGCGCGGCCAAAGTCAGTGGTGAGCCGGTCGAGGAGGAGCTGCGCCTCCGCCGCACCGACGGGGAGTATCGCTGGTTCTTGGCCCGCGTCGTGCCGCTGCGGGACAAGCGAGGAAAGGTCGTGAAATGGTACGGTGCGGCGACCGACATTCAAGATCGCAAGCGTGTGGAACAGCTGCAGGCAGACCTTGCACACACCAATCGGGTCAGTATACTCGGAGAACTGGTCGCCTCCATCTCGCACGAACTCGCACAGCCCATCACGGCCACAACCAATAATGCCAAGGCATCTTTGAATTGGCTTCAGCGCGACCCGCCCGATCTGACGCAAGTTCGCAAAGGGACGGAAAGAATCATCGAGGCGGGCACCTTTGCCTCGGAAATCATCAATCGTCTGCGATCGTTGTACAAAAAGGCCCCTCCCAAGCGAGAGTTGGTCGCGATAAATGAGGTCATCGGCGAAATGGCCGGGATGCTGAGAAGCGAAGCCAGAAGACACGGAGTATCAATCCGCACCGATATCAAAGACGATCTTCCAATGACCGTGGCGGATCGAGTACAACTTCAACAGGTGCTGATGAACCTGATGCTGAATGGCATCGAGGCGATGAAGGACACGAGCGGCGTGCTTACGGGGAAGTCGCAATTGGGTGAGGACGGCCAGATCCAAATTTCTATTCATGACACGGGGCCCGGGCTGCCCGTGGGCAAGGCCGACCAGATATTTGACGCATTCTTTACGACGAAGCCGCAAGGCAGCGGCATGGGCTTGGCAATCAGTAAGTCGATCGTCGAATCGCATGGCGGACGGATCTGGGCCACCGGTAACGGCGGGCGGGGCGCGACGTTCCACTTCACCTTGCCAGCGGCTTCCGCGGAAACAAACCCTCCAGTAGATGTAGCGTGATTCGGCATTCAGCAGAGTGGATACGCGGGCCCAGTCGGCGTCATTTGATGCATAATCGTCTCACTCGTCGACTGCAGATTGGCGCTGGAATGTCAGCCAGTGTTTACGAGTGCGTTCGCTTCACCTGGCCGAAAAGCCGGCTAACCATCACCAGGTTGCCGGCAGCATAGCGTAGACATAGCAGGCAGTGACTCTCTTAACCTCATGATCCACCACATTGAGGGCGGCAATCATGAGGAAGATGTCTACGAGTGGAAGCAAACGCAAGAAGAACCGACCTAAGACCAAACTCGGCATACCTGATCTGGAGTATTCGAAAGCCGCAGTCCTGCGAAGTCTCGCTTCACCTGATTCGCGGCGTGGCTACCAGCACGCAATTGATGAGTTTGTTGCTTGGTACTGCTCTGAACCACGACTGGCATTCAACAAAACAGTGGTTTTGCGCTATCGGTTTTACTTGGAAGAACGCGGTCTTGCGCCTGGGACGATCAACGTGCGCATGGCCGCTGTGCGTCGGCTTGCTTATGAGGCAGCAGATTCGGGTCTGTTGAGTCCCGAACTCGCCGCCGGCATCCATCGAGTCAAAGGCATTCGTAAGCTCGGCTCTCGTTTGGGTAACTGGCTAACGGCGAATGAAGCATTAGCCTTCTGGCAGTCGCCCGATGGCCGGACTCTTACGGGAAAGCGCAATCGAGCGATGTTGGCGATCTTGCTTGGTTGCGGACTGCGCCGTCGCGAGCTCAGCAGAGCTGACATTCGATAGTTTGCAGCGCCGTGAAGAACGTTGGGCCATCGTGGATCTCGTTGGCAAGGGAAGACACATACGAACCGTCCCCGTAACGAATTGGGTGAAAGAAACGCTTGATGCATGGTTAGAGGCAGCTGGCATCAGTAATGGTCCGTTATTTCGATGTGTCTGTCGAGCAGGTAAGCTCTAGGGCCACGGCATTTCAGAAAAGACAGTGTGCACGACTCTGCCATGATGCTGGCGGCGAGCTGGAGCAAATCCAGTTCCTTCTCGGGCATGTCTCAGTGCAAACAACCGATCGCTACATTGGCTGCAAGCAACATTTGAGAATCGCTGTAAATGACCGCCTTGGCATCGAACCCAGCTGAGCTTCACCTGGACGAGAAGCGGACTATTTCGGCCATGTGTCAACTTCTGGATGGTCGGCAACGCGGAAGTTGGACAGCGATGAACTGGGTCCTAGCAGGAAAGTTTCGTAATAGTCTCGAACAGACCCGCAGACGTTCTCTCTAGGTTTACAAGCTCTTTTAGGGTGACTATATACTTGACTCACCAGCAAATCCTTTCTCTCAAGGGTAGATTCGATTCGAGTCGTCCTAAAAACCCCCTATATCAAGCTATTTTTGACTGTATACCTAGTCCTCTGCAACCATGTTCCACAGCGGAAGATTGGGTGTCATACGCATCCTTCCGTAGCGACCCAATAGGCGCGGATAGGATCATGGTGGCATTGATTAGTGCGTACTTTGATGAGAGTGGAGGAACAACTTCAGACTCTGCATTGACATGTTCTGCTGCGTATCTCTTTCGAGAAGACGGGTTGGCCCAATTCTTCAAAGAATGGGAACCCTACCTAAAAGGCAAGCAGTTGAAGTACAAGCAGAGCTACTGCTTTCACGCAACAGATCATTGTCGCCAAGATAACAGCCCAGAAATCTTTAACACTCTACGGGACTTAATTTCACGCACAAGTGAACAAGGGTTTGTCAGATTTGCTCTTAACAAAGACCTTGAGAAATTTAACTCTCAAGGTGGCATCGCTCGAATATCAGGTGACAAATACTCTTTACTCACTCTCGCCACAATGGAGGCTGTGGCCGACTATGCCAAGGCTCAAGATTGCAAAGTTGTCTATTACATAGAAAACGGCCCTAATGCTGATCTTCGAGAGATGATTAAACAAATTGAGATGGATGACTCTCTGAGGGAGAGATATGCGCTTAGCAACATAAGTTTTCCTAAAAAGGCTGATGCTATGCAACTGCAAAGTGCAGACCTACTTGCATGGTCATTTCATCGTCTGGACAGATCCTTGGGTAAGGTAAATCCGCTCATTGACCCCGCTCCTGGAATGGATTCATTCAAGACTTGGTATGAGTGGTACAAGGGTCACGATCTAAGGGGTTCTCCTTCGAAGGGCTTGGGGTTAGGAGTTTAGTGAATAGTATTGCCGGTCTGAGAATGCCACAGAACTTCATAGATAAGGGCCCAAAATGAAAAAAGAAGAAAACCCCTCATCTGAGTTCAATAAGTTCAAAGAATTTGTCCGTAAGGTAGTCTCTGTTCCCAAATCAGAGATAGACAGTATCAAGGAAGAAGAATTGAAGGAAAAGAAAAAGGCCCCGAAGAAACGGCCAGCTAAATCTAAAACCTAGTTGGCTGTTTTACCTGTTAGCTCTGCGAGTGTAAGACGCTTGCCACCAATGTTGCTACCTGTGCAACTCGCGATGTCTTTGTATCTGGGCGGTGATGCTCGTGACGAAACATAATTTGCCGGAAAGCAAGCGAGACCGCTCATTTGTGGTGACTAATCCAGTTGGCAAAAAGCGCAGCTTTGACAAACTGATGGATCTTGCGCAATGGGCCGCTGCCAACTCATTGGGCAAGCCTGAAAGCGAGTGGTTGATGAACGGGCGCGATGTCGAATAATTGGATTTGGTGGGAGTATAGAAGCCGCGGTAAGGGTTTATCTTTATCTAACTAGAGTAGTGGAGGGTGTGCATGATTCATCCAGGACTCGCGGCTCTAGAAAAGTGGGACACCATCGAATACGCGGCCGGCTATCGGGCCCGTCTAGCTGCGATACCGGACTCAGAGATCGCACATCACTGTTGGCGTTGTGGCTGGGAAGACGCCGATACGGAAGCTCTTGAATTGGATCGGCACAAACGTGTCTTAGCCGATGGCGGGGAAGATGATTACGCAGAGACAGGAGGCCTGCTGTTCGATGCCGGCGGCGATGCACGGGCGAATGGAGTTCCGTTCGATGAAGGCCGTACGCAACCCTGGAAAGAAGGCTGGATCGGAGCGGACATCAACGTTAGGCTGGCAGGGATTGAAAACTAACCCTTCACCGAACCCGATATAATTTTTGTGCAATGGCCTAAGCTCTCTTGCGAAGAAACTATTCCGAGCACTGGCAAGAGTCATTCCACAGTGCGGCATGGTGTCGCAGGCCGTAGCCTTCAATATGTTCCTGGCTTTTTTTCGAGTCTGCTGGTTGTGCTCGGTCTGATGAGCAATCTTCTAAGAGGGAAGAGCGGTGGGGAACTTGCCGTGCGGCTTTCGACAATTCTGCCCCCGGGAAGTTGGCAGCTTGTTTCTGATTCCCTGTTGCGCCGGAAAGTGAATCCCTGGGCCTGGGTGATTTCCGGCTGGGTCGGGACGCTACTCGTCGGCTCGCAGGTGATGAAACTCATCATGGAAGGCATCCACTTTATTTATGATGATCGCGAGAGACATTCTTTTCTCGGTCGGCAGCTGCGTGGCTTGCTTTTGTTCTGCGTGTCCATTGTGGCATGGCTCCTGGCTGCTGGACTGAGTGTCTTTGGCCAGCCATTGCGCCAATGGATAACTCGAGAATTCGGACTCTCTCCTTTGGTTCTCGGCGTCTGGAGCGTGATACTTCCGGTCTTAGGAGGGATCCTGACGATGCTCCTCTTGGCCTTGATCTATCGCGTTGCGCGACCCATCGCAACGACTTGGAGGTCCGTTCTGCCTGGAGCAGCTGCGGCTGCGATTCTATGGTGGGGCGCTAGTCTACTATTTGGAATTTACGTTCAGAAGATGCGGTATGGCCCTGTCTACGGTGGGCTGGCCGCTGCGATCGGTTTGATGGTGTGGATGGAGTTCTCTGCAATGATCGTTTTTCTTGGGGTGGCCTGGAACGCAGAAAGCACCTGAGCCGGAGCGGCCCTATGGTGGAGTTTGCTCTCGAGAACATCAATCAGCCGATCGGGTTGTCTACTGATCTTGGAGGACCGAACTAAGTTCGCGCCGATGTTGATTGCGTACCCGGATGATGAACACGGGGATAACCTGATCTCCTCCCTTGCCGATCTGGCGCCATGCTTCATCGAAGCCGATCTGGATGCCAAAATGCTCAAAGGTGCGACGCCATGCTTCTGCATGCAAGGCGTTGCTGTCCACAAGAGTTGCGTCAATGGTTCGATGAGGTAGACGAGGTACTCGCGGCGCCACACGGCAGTGGATCTCCCCTTTGCCAGGGGTAGAATTGATGGACAAACAGGTGAGATCTATCGAACAAAACGAGCTCGTGCCACTCGATGCAATCGACGCCACGGCACGTCTTTTCTGTCTTCCTATCTACCCGCTCCTCTCAGGGAGTGCGGTTTTTAGCATTCATCCGTTGAGAATAATCCATGCATCTCACTTGGAAGTGCATCGCGGCATGTAGCGCCCCCTAGGAGACGGGACGGCCGACGTTTTGCTCACCGACAATTCCTACAGGCGCCCTCTCCCTGACAAACCGTTCAAAAGGCTTGATTATGCCCTATGATCTCAAATCTGATGACGCAGGGCAGAACTCACGTTGAACGGTGTTGACTCCATTGATCGCGTCCAGCACCGGAAATGTTCGCAAAGAATCGGTGCAAGTCACAGCGAAGATTCCTTTGTCGTTCTTTACCCAGACCGCCGCTCTGGCGTGCGTGCCCGTGCGCGGACGCGCAGGGAGCTCATGAAGCAGATTCGGTCTCTCTTGCTCTTGCACTTTGAAATATGCCAGCGGTCGAGGCCGTGGGAATGTGGTAATCCCGAAGGCATGTCCAAAGAGTGTGGGAACGGTGGAAAGCCAGATTCTTGGCTTTCCATGCTTCCATACTCTGTCATTTCCATGGCCTGCTTTGTAAACGCGTGTCGCAAGATCACGATCACGTTTTGGGAACGGGACCACTTGTCCGAAGGGCCGACTATTCGGCAATCGCTCTGTGTTCCACGCTGGACTCTCGTTGGGGTGCCGCGCTGATTTGTTGGCAATCGCTGCGAAAGATGTCGATGACGGATTGAGCGAGTGCCCATTCTCTTCTCTGTAGCCGCCGGATCGCCCTCTTCCGTAGACTTCTCGTAGATGATCCGGTGACTGAAGCTCGGATTCCATTGATTCATACATCTTGCGGTGTTGGGCTCATTGCGTCGCCGGTGTGGGTCGCCGGTGTGGCGACACCTTTGATGAGCAGCCACAGCGAGAGCACGACTTGGAATGCCAGCGCCGGCAGCCACTGGTAGTATCCGGTCAGCGGCCCTGTGGAGAAACCGGCGAGCTGCAGGGGAAGGACCACCACGAGCAGGCTCGACGCGAACACGCCCAGCCATGCGATTGAGACGGGGACCATCCGTCCGCGCAGGAGTAGCCAGGAAAAGATCAGGCTTCCGACGGCAAAAAAGAACGCACCGAGGGGAACGCTCGCGCCGGGCATCAGCAGAAATGCCCGCAGCGCGTTCGCTGTGGGCATGTCGGGGACATCCGTTCCGACCCCCGCCTTTGCCAGCCACAGCAGTCCCAGGTAGCTCGGGATGTTATTGATCGAACCGAGGACACCTTCAGCAACGCGACAGACCAATCCGAGCATTGCAAGCTCGTGGTCCTCGTCGCGTGTGATCCCATAAAGCGTCACGGCGAGCACGAGGGACGAGAGGCCCTCGAGCAACGCAATCAGGATCGACAGGCGCACGTTCATCGCATGCTGACCCATGTGTACGAGTTTCGCGGCATCACCGCCGACGCCCCTCGCCTGGTGCATCAGCAGCTCGATGCACATGCCGATCGCCGCGTAGAAAAGGTACGTGAATCCAGCGATTCTTGCGTTTGTGGTGCGTGTCATGTCAACTCCTGTGCTGTCGACCTGCTTAATCTATCGGGCGCAGCTCCGGAAGGTGGTAATCCCTTCAGCAGGAGCCAGAAGCCCATTGTCAGTTCGAAGAAGAAGATAGGAGCTCCATAAATCTCAACGGGGACGATCTTCGCAAGCTCTGGAAAGATGATGAACGAGAATGCGCACGCTCCCATCAGAAAGGACGCAACCATTCCCCATGCCGCCAATGCTCTTGGGATGAAGCCGGACTTGAACCACAGATAGCAGAAGGCAGTACTTCGAAGCCCGGCGAGCACCAGCCCGACGTTATACGCATCGGCATGCGCACTGATCGACAGCCTGGCCAGGGCCTGCAACCGGTTCGCTTCGAATGCATGCAAGTAGTCCGCACCACTGAGTATCCGCAAAACCTCGAAGTCACTGAGCGTGACGACGACCAGGGTTGCGGTTTCGATCAGCCCCCAGCCCGTGGCCAGCAACGCGAGGCTTCGATTGACTGGCACGAGGACCACGTAAAGAGCAATGATCAGGACGACATCAAGCGCGAAGACAGTGAGATTACTGGCGGTGCCCAAACGAAAGAGCCGTTCGTGCGCCATGATATTCTGCGCAGTTTGCGCGGCATTGTCGAAGGTGATGAGTTGGGTGCGTACATAGAACTCGGCGAAGATCGCCGGCGGCAGCGCAAACAGATAAGAGAATCCCACAACTGTCGCTGCTTTGCGTTGTGATTCGTCGATGGTGCCGATTATCATTCAGCCTCTCCACCGTCTCGGTGCCGCCTAACTAATAGTAGGCCGACCAGAATATCTCGGCCAACCCTGTGAGGCTCGCTGTATAAAGCCTAATCCGCCCACCCGAAGGCGACGTATTTCCAGCCAGGTTGGGGCTTTTTTCTAGCCAAACAGTGAAGCGCTTATCTCAGTGGCCAACCGCCTGCCAAACGGGTACGGGCTTTCCGTTGAAGAGCTAGCACCCAAGTACGGGCTTTTTCTGCAAACTACCACTCAGGTACGGGCTTTTGGTCTCAAAACAACGAGCGAAATTCGGGCTTTCGAGGCTATTTTTCAGCCAAGTTCGGGTCACTTCTACCCGAATACGGGATTTTTCCAGCCGGGTACGGGCTTTCTCCAGCCAGGCAGTAAGGAGCTTATTTCAGGTGATCGATGGCTGCTGCCAATCGGGTACAGGCTTGCGGACGTCTCGTTGTTCAGTCCCTCATGCGGTCGCTCATGGTTGAAGAGCTGCCGGAAGCGATCGAACTTCTTCGGTTGTAGCCTGATGTTCTGGTGAAACCGATGGCACTAGTCATGCTGGTCTGAAGAGGAAGGGGCGAGGCATTCGCAGAAGCGAGGGCACTTCAGCCGCAGAAGCTGTGCTCACCGTATGAATGAAACTCAGAACCGGATCAGGATCCGGGAGCCAGTGAAAACCGCAGCACGAACAGACACCGCTACAGGCATCCGGCTCAACCGGTGCGGGATGATTGATGACCGGGCGCAACGAAGAAAAAATCGTCGGATGCGGCTCGTCACACAGGTCGCAATGCGGAGAGCTTACCGACAACCACGTCATCAACAAGCACAGCAGCCAAGCAGCTATGCGGGTCGTAGCTTTGACGGAAGGCTTCATTCCAGAATCATACTTCCCCAGATATACCGGCGGCGATCCGTGGGCATTCAGAGATTCGTTTTGGATGACCCCGGATGACGGGCAACCCGCACCCTACCCGTCGTTGGCCGTTCGGGCGCGTAACGGAAGGGTTGCCGACCATCCGGGAGTTAGCCGGTTTTCCTGATAGACCCACACTGGGACCCAATCCAGCCTAGGCCATTTTCTGAACAACCTCTTCAGGCCGCATGATGGCTGAAATCAAATTTTCGCGCCGCTACAACCCTGATGGGACGTGGCGAGCAATCTTCCCGGAATGTTATAAAACGGTAGCGGAAAGCCGCGTAGAGGCAGACCTCAAGCGAGCCGAGAGTTTCCATGTTTGCCTCTCACTCAATGGACCCATGGTTCGGATTGATTAGCCTTTTTCCGCTCGCGCGGATCAACTCGACTGTGTTTCGGAGAGTTCCCGAAGATCGAAACAACAGATCAGGGGGCCAAATCCTTCGGATCGACCGGATTGAGGAGCTACCGGAGGATTAGGGCCATGTCTTCCAGTGGAGTAAGCTGGAAGTGAGGTCAGCCGACCATGTCAGTCACAGTGAGGTCGCTGGCGACGGCCAACGGCAACCGTTTTCGGTTCTCTGCGACGAGTAGCCCGTCTGCGGTCGCTAGAAGAAAGAACCTGCATTTCCCCGCGAACTCAGCAGAACATAGTCTGAACGCCGCAAAGAACGTGGAGGCTGACGTGCGCTCAGAACTCATATTTCGTGCCAAGGAAACAGTTGATAACAAGTACAAGCTCTGTCAAACAGCCTCAAAGGCAACTCGTAGCCTTCACATCGCCGCGAAAAACACCACAGACACCATCAACGATGCCTTTTCACGAATAGCTGGTGGCGATGAATCGTCGCTAACTGCGAATCCTGTTGTTGCTTCGTCGTAACAAGCACAGTCAGGAACGTGCACGCCTGGCCTCATGGCGTCCTTTGCAGTCGGCAGAGCGTTAAATAAGGGCGTATGGTTGAGTCCTAATCATCTTAGCTCCTCCCCATCAGCCATCCATTGCTTCGCTCTAGAAGGGCATCACTTAGCGAACCAAAGATTCAGTATGGAGGCAAGGGAATGAACTCACTGCGCTTTAGCTGGCCGGCTGGACTTCCGAGGTTGCTGGGTTCGCCTAAAGAGTGCCCAATCTGTACCTTGATCGAGTTTACCGAGGCGGAGTCCCATCCTCTCGATCGCACCTTGTCCTTGCTCGCATTACATCCGATTCGCTGTGTAAATTGCTGTCGAATATACTACGACTTCTCGATGACGAACAGAGCCAGCACATGACGCGCCACATTTATGGTGGCTCGTGCCAAGGGAGGAACATGGACGATACCCGATCTCCAGCCGGTGAAACCTCGAATGACGTCTTATTTCAGCTTGAAGCGATGCACTCTACCGATGCTTTGAACTACCGAATCATCGCGCAAAGTGAAAGCGAGGTACGAGATATTCAGAATGCGCCTGCGATAAGCATGAGCTCTTTCATTACTGAGTCAGACCAGACAAAACTCTTAAGAACAGTAAGCATCTACAGCCAGAGAGGCGAAACCAGCGACCAGGTGCGTCTTCTTTATATGAATGATGCGGCGTTTTCGGTCTGGAAAGGTATGGGTAAGGAACCAACAGTTATCGGCTCACAACATCGACCACCATCGACCGCCCTGCTCGCGTTTGGCATTCCGTTCAGTGAGTAAAGATCCGGCTTGGGGCCACCGGTTCAGCTGATGGATCATGGATATCGGGCCTGGCAATGCAGACGCCATTCGCGCGACGAGCCTAAACCTCTGATATCTACTCGAGTAGCGGCGGTCCGGCAACCTCCAACTTCCGGCGCGCCGAACACGCTGGGATCGGCGGTGCGATCATTGAAAACCCGTGTGGCGTGCCGTTTGTCACGCCTCACGGGTTCGTGCTCCCAACCGTGCGTGCCGTCGCGTCTGGAGAATCAAACCGAGTAGAGATCAGGCACATACCCAGGGGAACCAGTGCCTTTATTGTGCGAATCGGCCGAGTCTGAATCTCTGCAAAAGCTGTTTGCTAACATTCGCGGGCAAATTGGGTTTCGGGAGCGTGCGTGCGACGTCTGCAATCGATGTGCCTATGGGTGACGACCTGACGGATGAAGACGCTTTCCGTGTTCTAAACGGACATGGACTTACGGTGCTCGTGAAAGATACCTATCGTGAGACCAACGCAGACACGTGGATCAGACCACTGCAGGAATTGATCGATCTTCTCGAACGATGGCTAATTAATATTTCTTCGAAGTGATGAAGGGCCTAATTTTCCTGTACCAAGGTCAGAGTTAGTCTTCGACCTGTTTAGGTTCCAGCCAGATCGCGGCTAGCCGCGATCTGGCTGGCGAACTCGCTCGGCGTCCTGTCATCGAGAGATGCGTGAGGACGACTCTCATTATATTCCTGCCGCCATGCTTCGATCAGGTGTCTTGCCTCCTTCAAATCGAGGAACCAGTGGATATTCAGACATTCACTTCGCAGGGTTCCGTTGAAGCTTTCAACGAAGGCGTTGTCTGTTGGCTTGCCTGGTCTGGAGAAGTCGATCTTAGCGCTGTTGCGATAAGCCCATAGATCCATCGCCTGACTGGTGAACTCGCTGCCGTTGTCACAGAACAGCACCTTCGGCACGCCACGGTCTAGCTTCAACTGGTTCAGTGTCCGCACAACATCGTCTCCTTTCAGGCTCTGTCCTACTTGAATCGCTACAGCTTCTCTCGTATGCACATCCACGATCGTCAAGGCGCGGAACCGCGTTCCATCCTGCAGCTGATCCATCACGAAGTCCATACTCCAGGCTTCGTTCGGAGCCGTAGGCTTGATCCGATCCTCACGAGTTCGAGATGCCTTCCGCTTCCCGGCAGGCTTCATCCTCTTCAGCGTCAGTCCTTCTTCCTTGTACAGCCGGTACACCAAGTACTTGCCCACATCCCAGCCTTCGCGGTTCAACAGCACGCGGATCTTGCGGTATCCATAACGCACTCTTGCCTGAGCGATCTCGCGGATCCTCATCCGCAGTTCAGTCCGTGGATCGAGACAGCTTCGGTAGCGGTAGGTCGCTCGAGGGACGCGTAGAACACGACAGGCATGCCGTTCGCTTACCAGGTAGCTTCCAACCAGCCGCTCCACCATCGGCCCACGCCGCGAAGGCTTCACCATTTTTTGAGAGCACATCCTGCAGCATCGTCTTGTCCAGCGTTAGCTCTGCAACAAGCTGCTTCAAACGCAGGTTCTCTTCTTGTAACTGAGCCATCTTGCGAACTTCGTCCACCTCTAGGCCAGCGTACTTCGCCTTCCACCGGTAGTACGTCTGCTCGCTAATCCCCGCCTTGCGGATCACCTCCGCGACAGGAACGCCTACTTGCGCCTGCTTCAGCACACCAATCATCTGCTCTACCGTGAACCGTCTCTTCCTCATCCAAATCCTCCTCAGCCATAGGGTTAGATTTGGTCGAAGACTAACATTTCTCCTGGCTCAAAATTACCGGGGCCCATCACAGAGCGATTCTTTCGAAAACTCTTGCGTGGCCAGGGTGCGGAACCACTGCAGATCATTACCGACAAATTGAGAAGCTACACCGCTGCCATGCGAAGCATCTTCAGCAACGTGACTCACAGGGTGGAGCGGTACGCCAACAATCGCGTCGAAGCCTCGCATCAGCCGACGCGCCAACGGGAACGGCAAATGCGCCGATTCAAATCTGCCAGGCACGCTACAACGTTTTCTCTCCCTCAATGATGCCGTCCGAAATCTGTTCCGTGTAGGCCGACACTTATTGAGGTCTAGCAATCACCGGCTCCTGCGATCGCGGTCATTCGCGGTCTGGCGGGAAGTGACCGCGGCCTAAGCCAGCGCAAGACCCGCAGCGTTCCCAGCTCAGAATGTCCCTCAACGTCTTAAGTTGACAATGCCATCACGACTATAGGCTGGACTTTGTGTCATGTAGCTCATGTGGAGCCGCTCCTGCCAGTGACGCCATTGCGGTCGGTGAAGAAAGCGGCTGAATCGGGAGGCGGGCAAAAAGCAGTCCTGCGGGTATTTCGTGTCTGCGGACTGACAAACGATCAGGGTCGTGCCTCTCTGAATAGAGTAGGCGAGTTCATCTACAGTTTTTTCTGTAATTTTCAGGGCGGTTCGCAACTCCTTGAGGAGGCGTGCATGCGCAGTGCTTCGAGGCTCGAACTGCTGTGCGCTGACTGCTACGCCTCGCGCGAAACCCCGGCCCTTCAAGAGACATGCTGAAGAGCAGAGGGAACATCACGTAGGACGAACGCGGGATGTGGCAGCGATTCGCGACAAACTGGGCAACATCAACCATAACCATATCGGGTGGCATGGTCGCGATTTTGGAGTCGAATTAATCGTTCTCGAAGTTGTCGTGATCGTCGATTGCGTGGCGATAGCCGCGTTGTGCATCTGTGGAACTAAGACTGTTGAGCAGAAAATCGGCGGTCAGCCCGCTGGAGTCCACAGCTCGGTCGAGATACTTCTCCGGGCCCTTCACCTTGATATAGGTTTTATTCACGCGGTAACTCTTGTTCGTCGCTTTCAGATGCGGGTGAGCACGAGGGGAAGATCAAGAATGGTGCCGAAGCGCAAGATCGAACCTCCGATTAAAGAAGAGTCTGGCATCACATACCTCCTAAAACGGAGATGAGACAGATTTATTCCATGCTTTTTGGGCTTTTCTAAGAATGAATGTCAAACTCGGCGGTTATTCAATTAAAGAGGCGAAGATAAGCAAAGTTTCGTGCGGATAGCCATTGTACGGGGCCATCCGAGCTAAGCTGGGAAACTCAGTGGACGGTGGTAGGGGACGCAATTGCCGTCGTTCCAGCCGCGAACCGGAGCACATCAAAGTTTGCTGCAAAGTTACCCTGCGATACGTACCGGTGCCAGCATAGGTATGGTCGGACTTACGTAGGTCCCGGTCGTGCGGTCCCGAAGCTCCACGCATACGTCAGCGGCTGTCCCAGGTCCGTCGAACCGCTACCGTTGAAGCTGACCGTCATGCCCGTTGTCCCGGAGTACGAGCACCGGCGTTCGCTGGCGAAGGTATCGGCGGCGACGGGCGCCTGAAAGCCGAGTTCAAGCCCAACGCGATCCCTTTCTCGGTTCCCAGCCGCAATGCTTCGGGTCTCGATACCACGGTCGTCGAGGCTGCCTACCTAATCGATGCGGCATTGCTAAAAGGGCATGTGAGTTCAGGGGTGACGCTTTGTGCTAAGAATCTGTTCGGCGCCACAAGCATCAATCCCGACTGGCGCAAAAACGCGCACGACGGCTTTCCTCCCAACCATAACGGTTCCCCAAGTTACTCCGCATTCGTCGATTTCCTGGGTCATAAGGATCTTGGCGAGAAGACCATGCTTTTGTCGTCGACGGGCTCTACGGAAGCGAGAACGCGGATGGACCACCAAAGCGCAAATGGAAGATGGCCCCTTTCAACGATGCCTGGCCGAGCAGCATTTTCACGTCGTTGGACGGTGTGGCGGTCGATTCGGTCGGCTTCGATTTTCTGACCTCGGAACGGCCTGATCTCGTGGATATTAAGAATGCCGACAACTATCTGCGCGAAGCCGCTCTGGCTAATGATCCACCTTCGAAGACGTTCTACGATCCTGAACGCGATGGCATCCGATGCCGCAGCCTTGGCGTACATGAGCATTGGAACAATGGAGCGGACAAGAAGTACTCGGGCAATCTCGGAAAGGCGCACGGGGTCGAGCTTTTCCAGGTGGGCTGATCGGGACCAAGAGGAGATGAAGATGAGCAGGAACGTCTTGTTCTTGTGCTTGACCGCAACATCGGTGTTAGCGGCAAGTGCGTTTTCCCAGCCATTTTTGAGCCAGTATAGGGGCATGCCCTATCACGACAGCCACTATCAAGGCGGCCCACAGAAAGTACCGGGTCGGGTGTTGTGCGCCTATTATGATCTCGGCGGCGAAGGAGTGGCGTACCACGACACTGACCCGAAGAATCACGGCAGCGGAGAATTGAATCCGGCCGATCTGACCTACCTCAATGAGTTTCGCATCCATGAGGGAGTGGATACTTCATATACGAAGTTCGACCGGAAGCCGGATCCGTTTGACGACAACCCCTTTGACAAGACTGTCCCGAGATGCCAGGGCAACGCCCGCATCCGTTGGCTACAGCAGCGCGAACGCGAGCTGTTGCCCACCCGCTACGTCCATGCGGTATTCACGCTGCCGCGTGAACTGGCTCCCCTGGCGCTCCAGAACAAGCGGCTGCTCTATGGCCTGCTGTTCCACGCCAGTGCCGCAACGTTGCTGGAGATCGCACGCGATCCTCGACACCTTGGCGCCGAGATAGGCTTCTTCAGTGTCCTCCACACCTGGAACCAGAGGTTGCAGCATCATCCGCACGTTCACTGCGTGATCGCCTCTGGCGGTCTGGCTCCGGATCACTCCAGTTGGATCGCCGCCCGAAGCACATTCTTCCTTCCGGTCAAGGTGCTCGGACGTGTCTTCCGCGGCAAGTTCGTCGCTGGCCTGAAGGCCGCGTTCAGTGAAGGCAAGCTTGAGTTACATGGCCACCTCACATCGTTGGCCGATCGACCCAGCTTCGCCGCCTGGCTCAGACTCCTCTTCCGTCACGATTGGGTCGTCTACTCCAAGCGGCACTTCGGTGGGCCGGAACATGCCTTGCGCTATCTCGGCGCATACACCCATCGGGTCGGCATTGCCAACAGCAGGCTGGTCACCCTCTCCGAAGGCAAGGTCAGCTTCCGCTGGCGAGATTCCACGCACGGCAACAAGAAGCGAGTCATGAGCCTGCCGGTCGACGAGTTCCTGCGCCGCTTTCTCCTGCACCTGGTCCCACGCGGCTTCGTCCGCATCCGCAACTTCGGCTTCCTTGCCAACCGGCAACGAGCCACGTTGCTGCCGCTCTGCTTCGACCTGCTCCAGCGTGAACCCGATCCATCAGGCCAAGCACCTCAAGTCACCCGACCACCTACGCTTCCGAAGTGCCCGCTCTGCGGTGGAACGATGCACGTCATCGAACGGCTGAAGCGGCGCAGTTGCTCCTTCGCTCTACACCCTACACAGACAGGCGTGCTGCATGAACGTCCAACCTCAGCCTCGCACCGACGCTATGTTCTTGCATGCATACCCGGTCTGCTCCCTGAGTGCCCTTTACCGCCTCTGTCTTCGTCTGCCTGCACGCTTAGGCAACGTGCCGAAGCTCATCTGCTGCCATCAACACGTAACTCAGGAGCCCTCGGCACACCCGAACCTCTGGCACACTGGCCACCACAAGCAACTCAAGCCTATTCAACTCCCATAGACCGGCGCCGCTACCATGCCGTCGTGCTGCGGGCGCTCCAGATACAGCACTAAGACTTGTGAGCACTGACGATTTCCGCAGACTTTGGCGATTACTGCCCTACTTCGAGAGACCTGTCCTTGCTCCAAACGAACGTTCCCGGTACTTCTTACTGCATCACCGAGAAGCTGTCGTGCAGTGTGGCTGTCGAACTGTTGCCAACCCACACGTCGAAGTCGGAAGGTTCTACAACCCATCCATTCTTCGCGGCGCTCCAATAGTTTCGCTCATCGCGGCCGATCGTGAAGCTGACCTCCTGTTTTTGCCCCGGTTGTAGCGTAATACGACGGAAACCCTTCAACTCACGAACGGGTCTCGATGCCGAACCGAATCGCTGATGCAGATAAAGCTGCACCACTTCGTCGGCTGCCCTTGCGCCAGTATTTGTAACCGTGACCGTTGCCGTGATCGATCCGTCCAAGGGAGCGGTTTTAGCGCTCAGGCGAAGATCGGAGATTGAGAAGGTCGAATAGCCCAGCCCATACCCAAAGGGGTAAAGAGGTGAGGTGGGAGCGTCCCAATAGCGGGAGGTAAAGTCCGGCGAATCGTAAGGCTTATGCGAGGTGGTATGCGCGTAATAGATTGGAATTTGCCCACCGGTTCGTGGCCAGGTAACCGGCAGCTTGCCCCCGGGTACCGCATCACCCACCAGAAGATCAGCAACTGCATTCCCTGTCTCCGTGCCTCCAAAGTAACAATCCATAATCGCTGGAATGTGTTCTGAAGCCCACGAGAGATCGAGCGGACGGGTGCTGAAGAGCAGCAACACGACAGGTTTACCAAGCGCTTGAATCTTCTCGAGAAGTTCCAGTTGCTTGCCGGGAAGACTGAGCGACGAACGCGAGGAGTACTCGAAATCCATAACGCTTAGCTCGCCGAGGGTCATGATCACCACGTCAGATTTCCCGGCCAACTGCAGCGCGCCCGTCATCTGGCGGTCCGCCTCTTCGGGACTCCAGGGCGTCTCTATCTTGGGCCCGATAAAGCCATCGAATGAAGAAGGAAACGCCTTGGCTATCTGCACGCCCTCTGCGTATTCCACGTGCGAATCGGGTAGCTTTGCGCGGATACCGTCGAAGACAGAAACTGTATCTTCTGCCTTGGCAGTCAGGCTCCAGGGTCCATTCATATCGCCCTTGCTATTGCCCAGCGGCCCGATAACGGCAATATGCTTTGTAGTCTTTGCCAGCGGCAGCAGACTGCCTTCGTTCCTAAGCAACACAACAGAACGTGCAGCTGCGGTTCTCGCCATCTGACGATGCTTCGCAAGCATCTCGGCGTGGGTCTGTTCCGTAGCATCCGCATACGGGTTCTCAAAAAGCCCCAGATGATATTTTGCTGCGAGGATAGGGCGGACAAGATCGTCAAGCTGAGTTGGGGTTAGCTGCCCCTGATCAAGCAGAGACTTCATATGCGCGAGGTAGGTGGCGCTGCTGATGGGCCCCGGTAATTTTGAGCCAGGAGAAATGTTAGTCTTCGACCAAATCTAACCCTATGGCTGAGGAGGATTTGGATGAGGAAGAGACGGTTCACGGTAGAGCAGATGATTGGTGTGCTGAAGCAGGCGCAAGTAGGCGTTCCTGTCGCGGAGGTGATCCGCAAGGCGGGGATTAGCGAGCAGACGTACTACCGGTGGAAGGCGAAGTACGCTGGCCTAGAGGTGGACGAAGTTCGCAAGATGGCTCAGTTACAAGAAGAGAACCTGCGTTTGAAGCAGCTTGTTGCAGAGCTAACGCTGGACAAGACGATGCTGCAGGATGTGCTCTCAAAAAATGGTGAAGCCTTCGCGGCGTGGGCCGATGGTGGAGCGGCTGGTTGGAAGCTACCTGGTAAGCGAACGGCATGCCTGTCGTGTTCTACGCGTCCCTCGAGCGACCTACCGCTACCGAAGCTGTCTCGATCCACGGACTGAACTGCGGATGAGGATCCGCGAGATCGCTCAGGCAAGAGTGCGTTATGGATACCGCAAGATCCGCGTGCTGTTGAACCGCGAAGGCTGGGATGTGGGCAAGTACTTGGTGTACCGGCTGTACAAGGAAGAAGGACTGACGCTGAAGAGGATGAAGCCTGCCGGGAAGCGGAAGGCATCTCGAACTCGTGAGGATCGGATCAAGCCTACGGCTCCGAACGAAGCCTGGAGTATGGACTTCGTGATGGATCAGCTGCAGGATGGAACGCGGTTCCGCGCCTTGACGATCGTGGATGTGCATACGAGAGAAGCTGTAGCGATTCAAGTAGGACAGAGCCTGAAAGGAGACGATGTTGTGCGGACACTGAACCAGTTGAAGCTAGACCGTGGCGTGCCGAAGGTGCTGTTCTGTGACAACGGCAGCGAGTTCACCAGTCAGGCGATGGATCTATGGGCTTATCGCAACAGCGCTAAGATCGACTTCTCCAGACCAGGCAAGCCAACAGACAACGCCTTCGTTGAAAGCTTCAACGGAACCCTGCGAAGTGAATGTCTGAATATCCACTGGTTCCTCGATTTGAAGGAGGCAAGACACCTGATCGAAGCATGGCGGCAGGAATATAATGAGAGTCGTCCTCACGCAGCTCTCGATGACAGGACGCCGAGCGAGTTCGCCAGCCAGATCGCGGCTAGCCGCGATCTGGCTGGAACCTAAACAGGTCGAAGACTAACTCTGACCTTGGTACAGGAAAATTAGGCCCTTCAATGAACGCGCTACACTAACTCCTCACTGGCACAAAAGATCGGGCAAACCAACCCCTTCGACACCTTCGACTCGAAGGGTTATAACGACTATCCCTTCGGCCACGAATTGGCGTCCCGCTAGATCTCTGAAAGAGCACTCAAGCGGCCATACCTGAACGCCTCTGCGTTCAAGTATGCCGCTGTATTGCGAACAGGGAGTCTTCGTAACTCAAAAAGTGCTTTCAACGATACGTGGCAGCAATTGAAGGTCTGCAACATGAATTACGCACCAGTTTTGCATTCCTCTGAGGAATAGTCGGTATTCCCAAGGTTGCCAAATCTGATTCGGAACTCACACATCAGATTAGTGTCTGGCAGGCCGAATGGCTGGCGGTCAGTTGATCAGCGAATCGATCAATCATTTTTCATAAACCAAGGAGATCCATGTCTAAGTTAGCAAACAAAGTGGCACTTGTTACCGGCGCTTCTAGAGGTATTGGCGCAGCGATTGCGAAGCGTCTGGCTGCCGATGGTGCAAACGTAGCCTTCACGTACGCCAAGGGCGCCAGTGCGGCCTCGGCTGTAGTCAAGGCGATTGAACTCGGCGGCGGAAAGGCCCTTGCGATCCAAGCAGACGCTGTTAATGTCGAAGCGGTCAAAGCCGCGGTCGAAAAGACCGTCGCGACCTTCGGCCGGTTGGACGTACTTGTGAACAACGCCGGCACGGCCATTCCGAAGCTGTTCGAAGAGGCGACGCTGGAGGAGATGGACCTCGTGATCAACATCAACATTCGTGGTGTATTCGCCGCGAGTCAGGCGGCGCTTAAGCACTTGGGGGATGGGGGCCGAATCATCAACGTCGGTTCGTGCGTGGGCGAGCGTACTGCTGCACCCGGGCTCGTCCCCTATGCAGCCACGAAGGGAGCAGTCAAGATGTTTACTCAGGCGCTGTCCAGAGAGGTCGGAAGCCGGGGCATCACGGTCAACAACGTGCAGCCGGGTCCGATCGATACGGATTTAAATCCTGCCTCGGGTGATTGGGCGGTACCGCAGAAGGCCGCTACAGCGCTCGACCGCTATGGGCGCGTTGAGGAGATCGCGGCAATGGTGGCGTTCGTCGCCGGCCCTGAATCTTCTTACATCACCGGAGCGAATCTGACCGTTGACGGCGGAATGAATGCATAAAGCAGCACAACTCTCATTTAGCCCAGATCTGCCTTAAGAAATGTGTCTCCACGCAGATATGGTTGCGAGCCGACAACCTAACGTGAATCGGCTCGCTTTCAATTTAAGGAATCGCACTCGTTCTATCAGCTGCCGCTCTTGGCGCCGACTTCAAGGCGAATGAGAGCGCAGCCTCCACAGGCTTACGGAGGGTGCTGCGAGTTGCCGAAGCTACTCATCTGCTGCACTGGATCGCTCGCGTGCACGATGCTCTTTCCGTAACGAACGCGCAGTATCCGTTCCTGGCATATGGAACGGACTGGTTGGCCTTCGCCCACTTTGTGCTCGCTCTTTTGTTTGTAGGGCCGTACCAAGATGCCGTACGCAACAAGTGGATCATTACGTTTGGTTTGATTGCGTGCGGAGGGGTTATTCCACTCGCTCTCATTGCCGGCCATGTTCGCGGCATTCCGGTCCCATGGCGACTCATTGACTGCAGCTTTGGCGTCTTGGGAGCCATTCCCCTTGTGCGTTGCAGAATGCTTATTTCAGAAGTAGAGCAAAGGGAAACAGTGGCTCAAATCTGATGTGAATTAGGTGCTGTCGATCCCGCTCTTTTCAGTCTCCAATTGTCGGCGAGGGTGTCGTTTCTATTACTGATCTTCTGTTTCTCGGCGACCACAAATTGATTATCCATCTCATCTCCTCTGCTGCATATGACAACGTACGTTTCCATGGATGTGACAACTATCGTTGTCGATTCATCTAAATTGTGAAAGAGTGGAAATAGGATCGTTTTGACGGGTGAATCTTCCTGATGCGACGCCCACCCGTTGATCCAGTTCCGGCACAGTTTCGGAGGTAGAGCGTGAAGCAATGGTCTGAAGACAATCCAAAAGCAGCTCTGATGGAGCAAAAGCGCACAGCTATTGTGGCTGCGGCGAGGCGGGCGTTCCTGGATAGCGGGTACGCCCAGACTTCGATGGACGGCATCGCGGAGTTGGCGGAGGTTTCGGTCAAGACAATCTATCGCCACTTCGAGAACAAAGATGAGTTGTTCAGCGCCGTGATGCAGGCGGTATGCCACGACAACGGAGTCGCGCCCGGAGAACAGAACGTAGCATCTCTCGCTTTGAGGTACCCATGGTTTGACGATGCCTCCGTCCAAGGTCTAACGGCTGGAGGGAAAGAGTATCTCGACCATGTGCTCTCGGACGAGCAACTGTCCCTTTATCGCGTAGTGACCCGGGACGCACATCGTTTTCCCGAACTCGGTCGGCGATATCAGAGGGAAGTGGTGAGCGGAAGGACCGAGATATTTGTGAAGTACATTGACCGTTGCGCGCGAACCAACAAGTGGAAGGTCAAGAGTCCGCGGAGTGCCGGAAACGTCTTTGAGGCGCTGCTTCGGGCCGGCCTCTTTGAAGAGGTACTGCACGGGATAAGAACTTGTGAAAAGAAGGACATCGTCGCGCATGCTCGCTTGGTTGCGAACGTAATGTGGAAGCTGATGCAGGTTGAGGTACTCTGAGCGCCGATCTTAAGTTGCTTTGCTTTGATGCCGTTCAGTAGATCATCAGATCATCTGGGGCGACGACGAAAGCAATCACCCAATGACAACTGAGAGCAAGCCACATGGACGAAAAGTCGCCATTTCGGACAAGAGCCGGTTTTGCGGACAAGTGGCCTCTCGCCGACTGGGTTACTAAAAATGAAGCAGTGCTAGCGGGACTATTGGGTAAGCCATGTCTACCCTTGTCCTGAACTGCGATTTTCTCATTTCGGGACCAGCGCGCCGAACTACTACTAGAAGATCCCTCGGGCGAAATCAGCCCCCTTAGAAGCAGACAGGTCGGTGGTCTTGTATGAGGAAGAAGTTCGTAAAGTCCAGGCAGTCCTAATAAGCAAATTTCAGAGAAAATTGAATTTGGCGAGAACTTCCAGCAGTGCGGTTGATGAGGCCGAAGCCTGATCCAAGGATCGTGTTCGCGGGAAGGCCCAGATTGGCGATGTTGAAGATGTTGAAGAACTCAGATCGAAACTGTACATCAACGAGCTCGCTTCCCGACTTTCGTTTGCCCATCGGCGTGTCTTTCACGAGTGATATGTCGAAGTCGTAATATGCAGGTCCACGGAAGGTATTGCGGCCAAGAGTGCCGAAACGTCCCTGATTAGGACCAGTCCCCCCGACCAAGTTGATTGGGATGGAGAAGAAAGAAGCATTATTTGCTCCACGCCCGAAGTAGTCTTCGCGTCTTGCACGTGCTGTTGACAGATCGGGTGTAGCAATCTGATCCGGGCGGTCTGAGTTTGCCGAGCCTACGCCGGTTTGCTGAATTCCGGAGTACACCGTGAAGGGCGTCCCACTCGAAATGCTGGACACGCTGATGAGCTGCCAGCCTTCTGTGACCTTCTTGTTGATCGCATCCAGAAAAGTGACACTCTGAAACGGAAGCTCTTGCGCCAGGCTCAGCGAAAAGGAATGCGTTTGATCGAAGGTAGACGGACCGCGTTCTGGATGCGTATCAAATGGGTTTTGCGGGGCAGCCTGAGCGATAGCGCCAACGGTGCTCGTTGCCGATGTTCCACTTACCGTGCTGGTATCGTCGATGGATTTGGAGTAGGTATAGCTTGCCTGAATTCCCGGTCCACCGTGCCCCGTCGGACCAGCGGCTGAAAGCTGAAGCGCGTTATAGTTCGAGTGCGAGGTCGGCGTAGCAATACTCTCGGTTCCGAAGCCGCCAACGGGAACGCCGGCTGCATTGAACTCCGTAAACCGCGCGACTCCAGCTATGGCGCCAGGATAGGCATTCGGGAACGAAATCCGCGACAGTTTCCACGCTGTTGTTCCAACGTAGTTTGCTGAAACTGTGACGTTTCCTAGCGACCGCTCCAGCCCCAACGTCCACGTTGCGAGTCCCGCGTTGCCGAATCCTCGGCTGATCGCTTGCACGTTGAGTGGCGAGGGCTGACCGGATAGCGCTGCGATGTCTTGCTCCAGCCTCGCTACATCAAGGACGGTGTTTGCCGGCACAGCCTTCGTTCCATTCGCAAAGATGTTTACTCCGGCAGGGGTGTAAGCGGTCAGCGGTAGTGAAGACGGGATCTGAAAGCCGTATGAGATCTGTTCACCTGGAGCTGCTGTGACTCGCGGATAGATGACGAAAGGAAGACCACCGGTCAGGTTGTTATTCTGCCAGATGTTCGGCGGGATGGTAGTTAATCCAGCCGCGGCATGGCCACGGAAGTGATCGCTGAAGCGGTAGTCGAGCTCTACACGCGGTCCCCAGTTGTTCATGTCACTGCGATAACGGGGATGCTGAGGATTAATCATGAACTCCTGGCCGCCATCCGGCGTCGGGTAAACTCCAGACGTGCGCTTCTCACGGTCCGAGATGGGTGTGTAGAGCTCGTAACGCAAGCCATAGTTAAGTATGATTCGCGACGTCGCTTTCCAGGAGTCTTCGGCATAAAACTCGAAGGCGTTGCGACTGTCGGCCGCAGGACCAATGTTCTGCCCATTGGAGAAGTCTGACGGGGCAACGGCCCGAGTGTAGGCAAAAGGGCTGCCAGTGAGCAGAGCCGAAAGCGTGTCGGGCAGCGGGTCACCGACCCGGATGTTGTGAGTGCCACTTTGTGATGCAATCGCAACTGGCGAGTAGGACGTCCCGCCCCCGAAATCGTACTCGCCGTTCGGTGATATACCGAAATAAGTGGAATCCCGGTTCAAACGGACGTCTACACCAGCTTTGAAAGCATGGCTGGTTGTGGTGATCGTCACGTTTTCTCGGCCTTGAAACAAATTGCCAAAGGCACGCGTAACTGTGCCGCCGGGAGCATTGAACGGTTCGAAGAGAGCATCGTTAAACTTAACGGCTGGGTCAGTTGTGTCGGTCGTCGGGAAGGCCGGCGTTGTCCGCTCAAAGCTCAGTGACGACTCGAAGACCAGGTGCGGTGAGACCGTACGCACCCAGGTGACAACTCCGTTTCGTTGCCTGTCCATATAGACCACACCGAAGTTCGGGTCGATGACAGTCTGATCCGGGTTCGTGATCGGACCGTCCAGATTGTCCAAAGTGAACCGTCCGAAGATGTGGTTCTTCGGCCCTAACTGGTAGTCGATCCGAATAGAAAATTGATTGGCGTTGGTCACAACCTTGGAGGAGGTGGCGTACGTATTCGCTCCGAACGTGCCTCCAGTAAAGTTCGGAAGAGGATAACGAGCGAGCACCCCAGCGATGGAACTATTGACCGGTACGATGAGCGTGTCGCCAGGAAAGGCGCTCGTATCTACTCCTGTTCGCTGCTGCGCCGTAGGCACTGACAAGACCTGCGTCGTGCCAAGGACTTGACGGAAGCCTTGATACTCCCCGAAGTAATATGCCTTACCGCGACCGTCGTAGACGTGTGGGATGAGAATCGGCCCACCGTTCGTAAAGCCGAACTCGTTTCGCTTGAATGGCGGGATGCGCCCAGGATTTGCTGGTGAGGAGAAGTCGAAGTAGTTACGCGCGTCCAGGGCGGAGTTTCGCAGGAACTCAAACACCGAACCGTGAAGTGCGTCCGAGCCGGACCGGGTGAGGACGTCTGTGAAGCCCGAGGCCCCCGGCCGATCTCTGCGGGCATGACGCCGGAGAGAGACTGAAGTTCGAGCACGGCATCGACGTTGAAATTGGTAAACGTACCTCCGCCAAGCTCCGGGTCGCTCGAATCAGCACCGTCAAGCGCAAATGTAGCTTCCACGCCGCGCTGCCCATTGATGGCGAACTGCTGGGTGAAGTTGTAGGCCCCGCTCGAATCGGCGGCAGTCCCCGCCGCAAGCAGAAGCAGTTGGCTGAAGTCTCGCTTATTGAGAGGGATTTCGCTGACGGCTTTGCTGGTCAATTGTTCGCCACCAGCCGCTGCCTTCTCCTGCTGAACACCAACGGATAATCCACCATCTCCCTGAAGCGTAAGCGTGACCGCCGCCTGCGCCGAAATCTTAATGTCCGCACTGCTTCGATATACCCGCCCATTTATAACCACAGAAACGTGGTAGGTCCTCGGAAGCATCGAGCTAAAGAGGAACACTCCGTCTTGGTCGGTCGCTGCCTCTTTGTGTTCATTCCCCGCGTCGAGTTTCACCGTCGCTTGCGAGATGTGTTGGGCGGTTTTGTCTTGGAGCACGCCGCGCCATGCCAGAGTCGGCGCCGTTTGACTCCAACCATCTCCAGCCACAACAAGAAGAACAGAAAGCAATATTGTGCGCGGATACTTGCCGATCAAGGCCAGCCTCGCGTTTGCCCAGCGACGCATGTGTTCCTTTCAGGTGCTGCAAACGAGGGCAGCGCCTCGTCCGCCTCTATGACGACCAGTTATTTTTGAAGTCAGTATGGAGAGTCAGTCCCCCATCGACATAGAGAGTCTGCCCCGTGATGTAGGCTGCGTCATCGCTGGCCAGAAACGCGAAGACGCCAGCGATCTCCACTGCCGACGCGGAACGACCGAAAGGGATGTGACTTTCAACCTTCTTCCGAACCACCGGATCGTCCGTCCACGAAGCGTTGAGCGGTGTAATCGTCGCTCCCGGCGCAACCGCGTTCACACGAATGCCGCGATCCGAATATTCAAGCGCCAAAGTGCGCGTGAGATTGCCTAGACCGCCTTTGCTTACCGAGTAAGCCAGGAACTCAGGCTTCGGGACCAACTCGTGATTGGAAGAGTTGTTCAGAATAATCCCGGCCCCCTGCTCGACAAACAGCTTCAGGGCTTCCCTGCTGCAAAGAAACGCGCCTCGAAGATTCACCCCAAGCACTTGATCGAAGTCGCTTGCAGTGAATTTGTGGGAGGGGTTCTGGCGATTGATCCCCGCATTGTTGATCAGGATGTCGCAGCCGCCAAGAACATCTCGCATGTGCTCGAAGCCCGCGATGACCTGCTTCTCATCAGTAAGATCGACACGCATTCCAAAAGCGAACCCGGGAAAGCGACCGTTCAGGCGATCCACTGTCTCAGTGATGACCGAGTCCGCTACTACATCGGTCAGCAGCACAGAAGCCCCTTCTTGAAGGAAGCGTTCCGCGACCGCTCTTCCGATTCCCTGTGTAGCACCTGTGACGAAGACGCGCTTCTTGCTAATACCCTTCATGGTCATCTCCTTGCTAGTTGAGCGGGCGGCGAATCCCCCGATCTGGCGGCACGATCGAAGTTTCAATGCGTTGCAGGAGCAGCTTGATGAAGCCGCAATCCTCTCTCTGAAAGGGCCGTCATCGCGGAGGCTGGCGCGTCGGCTTCTACCACCACATCTGCAATCGAATCGATCTCCGACACCTTGTGTGCGGCAACCGACTCCAGCTTTTCATTCAGGACAGCCACGGCTACTGAACCCGCCATTTGAATCAACGTCCTCTTCATTTCGGCATCGTCAGCATCGAACGCTCCCAGCCCTTCGTTCGCGTGAATAGAGCACACGCCGAGTACGAGCAGGTCTGGGCGCATCCCCGCAACCTCACGCATGGTACGGCCCCCGAGGGCAGCTCCAACCTCTCGATTGACGCTGCCGCCAATCAACAGCAGTTTGACCGCGGACTTTCCCATGACGCACGCGGCAATCGCAGGATCATGGGTCGCGACGGTGAGGGGAAGATCGTGGGGCAACACGCGTGCAAATTCCAGGTTGGTAGAGCCGGCGTCGATGTAAACGAACTGCTTCGGTCGAAGCAGCGTCGCTAGCATTCTCCCTAATGCTTCTTTACGATCGTTCGACTCGCCTACGCGCACAGCGATCGGCGTCGAGGCCGGGGAAATCACCACGGCACCACCGTAGACTCGTTGGCAGAGGCCCCGCGCGGCAAGCTCGCGCAGGTCACGACGGATGGTGTCTTCCGAGGTCGAAAACTCTTCTGCCAAAGCGGTGGCGTTTACCTGCCCATCTCGGTCAAGGCGGTCCAGGATCCGTCTCTCCCGATCCGCTGGGAGAGACGAGTTTTTTCCGACTTTGCTAGAATCATGCACAATCATGTATTGACCATGCAACATCAGGCATGTATTGTCAAGACCAGAACAAATTTCACGGTTACATCGCGGTCAGTTCTCGTGAGCTGCGAAGGCACGAGCACACGCTGTGGAAACCCTGCAAAGAGGAAGGATGCAGAAAATGAACCTTTGGAGCAGTCTAGCCCGGCTGACAGGTTTTTGTGCGGGGACGTTGGGTCTACTGACCGCTATTCCGTTTTCGATCGCTCAGATTGCGCAACCCTGGATGGATACGAGTCTTCCCCCGAAGCGCGGGCCGAGATGGTTCTGAAGCAAATGACGCTGGACGAGAAACTCACTCTGCTGCACGGCAACGGGATGGCTCACGCTTCACAGTGGCAGATGCCGAAGACCCATCTTGCCAACGGGGCGGCGGGATATGTCGAGGGTATTCAGCGGCTCGGCATCCCTCCGCTATACATTTCAGACGCCGCGTACGGCGTGCGCGATAGTGGAGCGAACGGGCGCTATTCAACAGCCCTGCCTTCCGCTCTTGGGGCGACGTCGAGCTGGGACCCTCAAGCAGCCTGCAAATACGGTGCACTCATCGGGCGAGAGGTGCGCGCGCAGGGCATGAACATGACTCTCGGCGGTGGCGTGAACCTAACCCGCGAACCGCGAGATGGGCGAACCTTCGAATACGCAGGCGAGGATCCCTTACTTGCCGGAACAATGGTCGGCAATCTCATGAAATGTGAGCAGGCCGAATATGTCATCGGTGATATCAAGCATTACGCGATGAACGATCAGGAGACAGGCCGCAACATCGTCAACACCATTATCTCCAAGCGAGCGATGCAGGAGAGCGACTTGCTTGCCTTTCATATCGGGATCGATATCGCGCATCCCGGGGCGGTCATGTGCTCCTACAACCGCATCAACGGCGATTACGGATGCGAGAACTCATACTTGCTGCGTGACGTACTCAAAGGAGAGTGGGGCTTCGAAGGCTTCGTCATCTCCGACTGGGGCGGTACGCACAGCACGGAAAAGGCCTCTGCTGCAGGGCTCGACCAGGAGCAGCCTATGGCCGACTTCTTCGGTCCAGCCCTCAAACAAGCCGTCGAAGCTGGCAAGGTTCCAATGACCCAGATCGATGGCCACGCCCGCCGTGTACTCTACGCTGAGTTTCTCTCCGGCATCGTGGATCATCCTGCGGAAAAGAGCGTCGTGGATGTCCAGGGTGGGTTCGATACGGCCCAGCAACTCGAAGAAAAGAGCATCGTGCTCTTGAAAAACGAGAATGCCATCCTTCCGCTCGACCCAGCCAAGGTCCGCAGCATCGCCCTTATCGGCGGCCATGCTGACGTCGGTATGCTCTCCGGCGGCGGCTCGGCCCAGGTAGATCCTCCCGGCGGGAACGCCATCATGCCTCCCGGCCAGGGCGCGACCCACTGGCAGGACCATATCTGGTTTCCAACCTCTCCGCTGAAGGCGCTTCGTGCAACGCTGCCGAGCGCAAAGATCGAGTACAACTCAGGTGAGGAACTCGCCTCGGCAGCGGCGTTGGCGAAGTCGGCCGATGTGGCCATCGTCTTTGCCTATCAATGGCAGGCCGAAGGCATGGACCTTCCCACTCTGGCTCTCCCTGACAATCAGGATGCGCTCATTCAACAGATAGCGGCGGCCAATCCGCATACCATCGTCGTCTTAGAGTCAGGTACGGCTGTGATCATGCCGTGGCTCGACAAGGTCGCCGGTGTCGTTGAGGCTTGGTACGCCGGCAGCAGCGGACATAAGGCTCTGGCCAATGTACTCTTGGGCGACGTAAATGCCACAGGCAAGCTGGCGATAACCTTTCCGAAGAGCGACTCCGATCTGCCCCATCCTGTCATCCCGCCTCTCGCCCCTGAAGACAAGGGTGCTGGCACGGGAGCGGTAGACGATCGCGCGCATGTGGAATCGAAATATGCAATCACCTATGACGAAGGTCTGAAGGTTGGCTACAAATGGTACGAGGCAGAGCACAAGCAATCGCTATTCGCGTTCGGATTCGGCCTGTCTTACACCTCGTATGCTTATTCCGGTCTGACCGTTGATTCGCATGCAAGGGCGGCACGATTCACCGTCAAGAATGTCGGAAAGCGTGCAGGTACTGAAATTGCAGAAGTATATGCAAGGCTGCCTCAAGGTTCAGACGAGTCTTTCAAGCGGCTGGCTGCTTGGAAGCAAATCGCACTGGCTCCGGGTGAATCGCAGACTGTCACCGTTGCGATTGATCCGCGAGTATTGCAGACATTCGATGAATCAAGCGATCGCTGGAAGCTCGCCACAGGAGAATATGAAGTCCTCGTTGGGCCATCCTCAGACAACACACCCCTGAAAGGACACCTTCAGGTTCGCTAAAGACGGTCGTAGCCCAAGGCGCTTGCTTCACGCACAAGGAAGGCAAACGCCTCGGGACTCGCAACCACGAGCACGGCGAATGCCGTATGGATTCCCCTACAGTTCGTTTATCAGCGTCGAATCAAGGAGAAATTTCGGATGAACAACGTATCAGCTTTAGATCGGACCAATGATGCAGTCCGAGCTGATCGAACAAGCAGTGGAAAGACCCATTTTGAAGTGCTGGACGGCTTGAGAGGAAGCGCGGCATTTCTGATTGTCATTTCCATCTCTTCAATTACGCATTTGGCTTCAACTCCCCTTTGAGTCTGTTACGCCACGCATACCTGGCAATCGATTTCTTCTTCGGGCTTTCCGGCTTTGTCGTCGCTTATGCATACGATGACCGTTGGACGAGGATGTCGATCCCCCAATTCTTCCGCATTCGGCTCATCCGGCTCCATCCTCTGGCACTCTTGGGCGCGACTTTTGGGCTTCTGGGCTATCTCTTCGATCCCTTCGGCAAGGCTATAAACCACACTCCAGCCCCGCTATTGCTGCTGGCTTATGTGACCTCATTGCTGCTATTGCCTTCACCTCCAGTCGGGGGAAGGCCAGAGGAAACTCAGGCGCTCAATGGGCCAGCTTGGTCACTCATGCAGGAGTATCTCGGAAACATCGCGTACGCTCTAATTCTTCGCAGGCTCCGTGCGATCAGCCTGGGGATCATCTTTGGGTTGTCTGGACTGCTTCTTATCTGGGTTGCGAATACGAAAGGTTCGCTTGATGGAGGCTGGGGATATCCGGTGATTTGGATGGCGCCCTTGCGGTTGACGGTTTCCTTCGTCATGGGGCTTTGGCTCTACCGTGTTCAGGATCGTATTCGCCGCCCCAAAATTGGACTTCTGGCTCTTTCGATCGTTCTTGTAGTGGTTTTCCAGATGCCGAAATTTCCCGATGCCGGCGGTCTTTCTCTAAACGGTCTCTACGACGCAATGTGTGTGATCTTGTTGTTTCCCCTCATCATTCTTTGTGGAGCACACTCTGAAGCGGGCGCGGGCATGATGAGGCTTTGCAACTTCAGCGGTAAGCTCTCATATCCCCTCTACATCACCCACATCCCGTTCGTATATGTGCTTGCGAACTTCGCTCATACCCGAGATCCAGGCAAGACAGTGGTGCTGACCTGGATTTTCCTGGTTCTGCCATTTGCGATCACGGTGGCATGGATTGCGCTGAAATATCTGGATGAGCCTGTTCGTGCTTGGCTGACCCGTCGTTACGGCATCAAGCGCACGAACGCATAGCCGAACCGACATGGGTTAGGCTTGCGTTAGAGAAATATCCCTGGGTCATCGCACGGCGTGCTATTTCCCCAGAGGGTCGAATCGCTGTCGGAGTACGTGGACAGGAGCGGCAACAACGGTGGGGTGGGTTCATGAGGAAGGAGCAGATAGTGAAGACGATCGCTCCATGGCATCTGCGCTCAGGTCTGGCGAATACGGTGAGGCTTAGTCTTCCAGCAATGCAGGCACTGCGTTTCCTGGAGATCGAGTTGGCTCGCTCACTAACGATCGGGGGCCAGGCGGGAGCGTTGGATATGAGCTAGCCAGCCGTGCACCTGTCGTCACGCGAGAAAGTGATCTTGACCTCGTAATCAGTGCTCCAGGTCGCTTTGATAGAGATTTCGCTCAGCATTTGTGGAAGAAGATCGCTCTAGCGCCGGCTAAGGTTGACGTGCGAATTGAGACACCCTCGTGTGGGTTCTCTTTGGAAGAATATGTTCGCAGGAACTCTGAGAAGCTCCTCGTTCGTACTTCGATGGGTCCCCGACTCACAACCGACCCATGGAATCAACTGGCAGGGGGCAATGAATGAAGGTCGCATTCCTGTTCCCTGGGCAGGGTTCTCAGGAGCCTGAGATGCTTCACCACCTCATATCCCATCGAGCGGCGGAAGAGGTGTTGCAGGAGATGAGTCAAACTTTGGGCTTCGACGTCCGAGTTGCCGACTCGGAGAATGCTCTCAAGTCGACAATATCTATTCAACTCGCGCTTCTGGCCTCAGGGGTCGCCACGGCGCGTGTCCTGATACAGAGTGGGGTGCAACCCATCGCGGTTGCCGGTCTATCGATCGGAGCTTTTGCTGCTGCAGTGGTCGCGGAAGCAATCTCCCTTAGCGATGCCACCAAACTGGTACGGTCTCGTGCCGAAGAGATGGAGATGATGTATCCAAGCGGCTACGGTTTGGCAGCGCTCATTGGTCTGAATGAGACTCAAGTCAGTGGACTCGTCAAAGCCGTCAGCAGTGAAACTGATCCAGTGTTCGTGGGGAACATCAATGCTCCGCGACAGATCGTGATTGCTGGCTCTATCGACGGGATGAAAGAGGTGTTAAGCCGAGCTGTCGAGTTGGGAGCACGCAAAGCTGAGCTTCTACCTGTCTCTGTTCCATCTCACTGCCCGCTATTGCAACCGATCGCAAAATCTCTTCGGGAACAATTGCGATCGATGCAAATTCGTGATCCGCAGTTCGTCTATATCTCCAATGTTAAAGCGAGAGCTATTCGTTCCGCAGTCGGTATTGCAACAGATCTGGCAGACAACATCGCTCACGGAGTGCGATGGCACGACGCTACCAGTGTGGCGCAAGAATTAGGTTGCCAGCGTTTTCTGGAAATGCCGCCCGGCCATGCTTCGAGCGACCTCGTCCGCGAGAATCTGTCGGAGGTCGAGGCATTTCCCGTCGTTTCTGGCAGCATAGATAGGCTCTTCAAACGTGCTCAAAGCTGAAGTCGTTAATGCCACTTGCAAGCGCTAGCTCGGCTGACCCTGGAGAAATACCTTGAGCGGAGTTCGTGTCAGCACACTACCGAGCAGCAAACCATCAAGGAGAACGACCTTGAAAAAGGTTGGCGTCACCCATTTTGCGCCATCCGCATTTTGCACATTCCAAAAGAGTTGGAAGATCGCCTCTAATCAGCAGGGCAGCGCACGACCAATACGCGACCGTAGTCATAAAGCGACATGTTATTCAAAACAAGTTATTTACCCAAAACACGTGAAAGCCTCCCGTCCGGGGAGGCTTCCGATTTAGGATCATCTGGGATGATTGCCTCACTAGGTTGTTCCCATTGTTCCCGCTCAACAAATCGACGGACTTCGTCCGTATGTTCCAAAAACGTTCTCCGCTACACACGGACTACACGAAAGAGACCGCGAACGTGAAACGCAGGCGCGAAGGTTAGCGACTCTGAATTCGACTTAGGGAACCTCTGCGTAGGCGTCTGACTTTCTGGGGTCAGGGAGTGGGCATGGAAGATGCGCGGGTTTTGGTTGGTTTGATGCTGTTGGAGGGCTAATTGGAACGCGCATCCGCCCGTTTTCCGGGGCTTCCAGGCGCACTACTGCCCAAGGACTGCCAGACGTTTGCGGTGCAGGTACAGGTTCACCAGCGCGAAGTTCGCGCACAGGCGGTGATGGTTCTTCGCGATGCCTCTGTATCTCACTTTGTCGAAGCCGAAGATGCGCTTCAGGATCCGGAACGGATGTTCTACCTTGGCCCGCACCCTCGACTTACTCCGGTTCTTCTTTTTCTGTAACTCGTCGACATAGTTTTTGAACTTCGTCCGCTTGCAGGTCATGTCCTGTGCCTTCGGAGCGGCCTCTTGGATGGCGTCGGTCTGGCCCTGATAGCCGCCGTCGCCCCACACCTTACGCTCTTGGCCGTGCAGCAGTTCCGGTAACATGTGGCAGTCCGCCACGCTGGCTGCGCTCGTCGCCACAGAGTGGACGATGCCCTCCCTCGCGTCCACGCCGATATGCGCCTTCAGGCCGAAGTACCACTGGTTGCCCTTCCTGGTCTGGTGCATCGCCGGGTCGCGCTCGCCACTCGCGTTCTGGGTCGACGAAGGCGCATGCAGGATGGTCGCATCGACAATCGTGCCCGTCGCGATCCGGATGCCCCTGGCATCCAGATGCACGTTCACCGCATCCAGCATCAACCCGCCCAGCTCGTGCCTCTCCAGCAGATGACGGAACCGCAGGATGGTCGTCTCATCCGGCGCAGGCGCAATCCCAAGGTCCACGCCAACGAACCGCCGCAGCGCCGCAGACTCGTACAACGCCTCTTCCACCCCAGGGTCCGACAGATTGAACCACTGCTGCACAAAGTAAGTCCGCAGCATGATCGCCAACCCTACCGGCTGCCGTCCCTTGCCCGCCTTCGCATAGTGCGGTCGTACCAGGGCTTCCAGCGCAGACCATGGAACCACCTGCTCCATCTCGTCCAGAAACAACTCCCGCCGACTCTTCCGCCCGTACTTCTCAAACACACCCTGACTCGACAGACTCTGCTGCTTCATCGCAATCTCCTCGCAGCTATCAGATTAATCAATCAGGCAAGCGATGCAGAACTTGTGCAGACTCTCCTTAGATGTCCGAGCGGAATGTCGAATTATCATCGGAACACCGCGCCAGGGTTTCTCCATAGATCAGCATCGGTATTCCCAGTCGAAGCGTATATATATATGACTGGCGTCTGAGAACCACCGCTATGACAATCCAAAAACGTGGTGCGATAGCAGGCAGATTGTGTAATCTTTTGCTTGCGGAGTTCGGCTCCGCTAACAGCTAAAATCTTGCGAACATTTGGAGGAATATGAAACCTTCCCTTGCACTTCCTCCATCAAAAAGCATCGATCGAATATACTTCTCATGTTCGTGAGCGTTTTTCTATCTGCCTGCAATTCGAATAGGGTACCACCCAAACCAAACGTTCAAATCACGCTAGTCCCCGCCGCCAATCCTGGAGGTCCGGTACAACTGGACTTTATCGAAGGACGGGCGAACGGCGCCAAACCTGGTCAACAGATCGTACTTTACGCACGCAGCGGTATTTGGTGGATTCAACCTTTTGCGAATCAGCCTTTTACGGAAATCCAACCCGACTCGACGTGGAGGAATTCGACCCATCTCGGCACCGATTATGCGGCGATGCTAGTTGAGCCCGGCTTTCATCCGGCTACGAAGCTTCCGGCTTTACCTGCAGAAGGCAACGGCGTGGTCGCAATCGCTACTTCGAAGGGCATGCCTGCTGCACCGATTGTTTCTAAGGTCATCCACTTTAGTGGATATGACTGGGGCGTGCGTAACGCGGCGAGCGACCGAGGAGGGCAACCCAACTCCTACGATCCATCGAACGTGTGGACCGATAAGAACGGCTATCTGCATCTTCGCATGGAGGAGCATGATGGCCTATGGACATGTGCCGAGGTGAGTCTGACCCGCAGTCTGGGTTATGGTTCGTACATCTTTGTCGTTCAGGATACCGGTCATTTTGGCCCATCTGCTGCTCTGGGGTTGTATACAAATGATGACTTTCGAACGGATGAAATTCCTGGTGAACTTGACATCGAATTGAGCCGCTGGGGTATTGCAGACAGCAAGAACGCGCAATATGTTGTCCAACCTTTTTATGTCCCTGAAAACGTCTCTCGATTCACGGCCCCGGCCGGAGTGCTGACCCACGTGTTACGTTGGGAGTCCGGACGCGCTTCCTTTAAGACTGTCCGCGGATCGGGGATAGGCCCCGGAGCCGCGACCATTAGTGAACACATCTTTACCTCGGGGGTTCCGACTCCTGCCAAGGAAACGGTTCACATGGGCTTGTACAGTTATCGACCTACGAAGACTTCATCTCAACAATCGGTCGAGGTTGTGATTGAAAAATTCGAATTCCTACCGTGAAAACGTGATGCAGAGGCATCAGCTACGCAAGGGACTCATAAAAGGGATCGCGCTCTTATGTCTTGTGAATACTGCTTTTGGATTAGACCCTACCCGGAGAATCTCACAATACGTACGTGACAAGTGGGGCGAGGATAAAGGATTTATTGGAGGAAGGATTTACGCCATTCGCCAATCGGCCGATGGTTATTTGTGGATTGGAACCGAAAGAGGTCTGGTTCGATTCGACGGGTCCAATTTCATTCTGATTCAGCGACCTCTTCCAGATTCGCCTCCGATTAGTCCCGTGCGCGGCTTCGTTACCGATGCCAGTGGGAATCTCTGGATTCGTCTCGAAGGTCCCCGCATGCTTCTTTATCATGACGGGAAATTTGAGGATCCATACACCCGATTCGATCTTCAGGACATCACCTTTACAGCGACCGCTTCCGACGAAAAGGGTCGCGTCATTCTCTCCGGACTCGGGGACCGGACATTCCGATATGAGGGAGGACGCCTGGAGACAATAGTCAGTGCAGAGCAAAATCCCGGTATTGTCATCTCACTGGCTGCGACGCGAGACCAGAGTATTTGGCTCGGCACACAAGATAACGGTCTCTTTCGTCTGAGCCAGAGACACATTTCCTCAGTTGCCCAGGAGCTCAAGGGTTCGAAGATCAATGCCCTTCTGCCCGCAGACACAGGCGGCTTATGGATTGGAACCGACAACGGCATTCATTTGTGGGAGGGCGGCATACTGGCCACCCTTAACTTGACTTCTTCGCTGAAGCAACTACAAATTCTGGCGATGGCCAGAGATCGTGACCTAAACATCTGGGTTGGAACAAACCATGGCATCGTGCGCATTACTCCATCCGGCGCTGTTTCGCTCGACCTGCTCAACCCAAAGCCTGGGTTCGAAGTAACAGCAATCTATGAAGATCTCGACGGAGATATTTGGTTTGGCGGTTCGCGAGGAGTCGAGCGACTGCGAAATGGAATGCTTACAACCTATTCGACTTCTGACGGTCTTCCGTCAACCGGCATTGGCTCAGTCTACCCCGACTCCACGGGCCGGATCTGGTTTGCGCCGCTCTCGGGTGGCCTCTACTGGATGAAGGGAGGGCAAGTCGGTCGTATAACAGTCGATGGACTGGAACACGATGTTGTGTATTCCATTAGCGGTGGTGACGGTGAAGTCTGCGTCGGCCGGCAACACGGCGGTCTCACAGTGCTGACCGGAAAGGGCGATTCATTTACGGCCCACACCTATACACAGGCGGATGGCCTGGCGCAGAACAGCGTTTATTCCGTGCACCGTGAACGCGATGGGACGATCTGGGCTGGGACTGTGAGCGCTGGTGTAAGCAGATTGAATGGCGGGAAATTCACCAATTATTCGGACTCCAGTGGACTCCCCTCAAATACTGTCAATTCCATCGTCGAAGGCTTCGATGGGACAACATGGTTGGCTACCCCCAACGGCTTAGCTTCGTTCGCAAATCGGCACTGGACGATTTACACAGCTAACGACGGCCTACCATCGTCAATAGTAAGAACAATCTTTGAAGACACAAAGCATGTGGTGTGGGTCGTAACTCCCGGCGGTCTGGCGTACATATCCTCCGGAAAGATCAAAGTTCTAGCGAGGCTGCCTGAGGCATTACGGGAGCAGATCTTCGGAGTTGCGGAAGACGGGATGGGTTCCCTCTGGTTCACCACCTCAGATCACGTACTTCGCGTCAATAGGGACGGACTTTTGAGCGGATTGCTCTCTGATACCGATGTTCAAAGCTATGGAATCGACGACGGCCTCCAGGGGGTGGAAGGCGTGAGTCGCGACCGCACCGTAGTTGTTGATCCTGAAGGACGCATCTGGATCTCACTTAAGTCGGGTTTGTCCATGGCCGATCCGATCGTCATCTCCAGAAATTCGATTCCAGTCGCAGTGCGAATCGAATCTATGTCCGCCGGCGGAAATCAGGTTAAGGTGCAGAACCCCATCAAGATTCCCTCTGGAATTCAGAGCATTACCTTGAATTACGACAATTCGAACTTGGCTGCGCGAGAACGCATCCGTTTTCGCTATAAGCTCGATGGTTCCGATCAAGGTTGGAGCGATATCGTTGCGTCAAGGCAGGTTGTCTATAAAAACCTGGGCCCTGGCACATATCTCTTCCGCATTGTTGCCTCCAACAGTGTTGGTCTTTGGAATGGTCCGGAGACTTCTGTCCCTTTCGTGATCGAACCTGCGTTCTGGCAAACGTGGTGGTTTCGAGTGGCTTGTCTTGCGGGGTGTTGTCTGACGATCCTCGCCATTTATCGCTTGCGCATTCATCAATTGACGGAACGATTGAATGTTGGTTTCCAGGAGCGGCTCGCCGAACGTACGCGGATTGCGCAGGAATTGCATGACACGCTGCTGCAAGGTGTTCTGAGCGCCTCTCTCCAGCTTGATGTAGCTGAAGACCAACTTCCAGAGGATTCTCCCGCCAAACCTCTCTTGAAACGGGTTCTGCAATTGATGGGTACAGTCACTGAAGAAGGTAGAAATGTGCTCCGTGGGCTCCGCACAACGGAATCGGGCAACCAAAGCCTTGAGACTGCCTTCTCGCGACTGCGACAGGAATTACCCCTCGACGGCAAAACGGACTACCGCGTTATCGTTGACAGTGTTACGCGTCCTTTGCGGCCGCTGATCCGCGATGAAGTCTACCGCATTGGCCGCGAGGCTCTATTGAATGCATTTATGCATGCGCATGCGAACCGTATCGAAGTCGAAGTAGAATATGCGAGCAGACATCTTAGAGTATTGGTGCGCGACGATGGCCGTGGAATCGATTCACAGGTGCTGCATTCAGGTCTTGAGGGGCACTGGGGACTCGTCGGCATCCGAGAGCGCTCGAAAAGAATCGGCGCTACTCTGAGACTTCGGAGCCGTATTGGCGCAGGAACTGAAGTTGACCTGACCGTTCCTGGCTCGATCGCATTCGAAAAAGGTCCGAATGACCCTATATCGCGGTGGTTCCGTTGGCTCAGCCGAGAGAGGCTCCAGACGCCGAAGCATGACAAAGGGAAGCGAGTACATAAATGAGCGCTCCCGCCAGGATTCGAGTCTTCTGCGTTGACGACCATCCTCTCATGAGGGAAGGCATTGCGACCGTCATCAGAAACGAACCCGACATGCAATTGGTTGCAGAGGCATCAACTGGACACGATGCTATCCGGGGATTTCGTGAACATCGGCCGGACGTGACACTTATGGATGTCCGGATGCCGGATATGGGGGGCATCGATGCATTGCTCGCCATTCGCACAGAGTTCGCGAATGCCCGTGTGATCATGCTTACGACGTTTGAAGGAGACGCCGAGATTCAGCGCGCTCTGGAGGCGGGAGCGCAAGGCTACATGCTCAAAAGCATGCCCCGAAAACAGCTCGTAGATATGATCCGCAAGGTGCATGCGGGGCATAAACACATCCCTATCGAGGTCGCCGTTCAGCTCATGGAGCATCTTGGGGCTGAAACGTTGAGCAAGCGAGAAGTTGAGGTCCTTCAGAAGGTCGCCGGAGGAAATCGAAACAGCGACATCGCAGCGCTCCTTTTCATCTCTGAGGAAACAGTAAAGGGACATATTAAGCACATCATGGAGAAACTCGGTGCCAGCGATCGCACCGAGGCCGTCGCTATCGGCATTAGACGCGGAATCATACATCTCTAGCTCCACCCATACTCCAGAAAGAAAGTACGAAGAGTCTGCGAGTAGCCCCAGAAAAGCACTCGATCTGGGGGTCCAATTCGCGGCGAAAGAAGCTAGTCTCTTGCTGGCACGTTTTGTGCCCCGAGGAGGCATCCGCTGCAAAGACTCTTTTCCAGCTTCCCGGAGGGTTGGCCAGGCATCGGCCTCATCTTTCTGCGGCTTACGGTTGCAGTCAATGCAATCATTTGCGGAATTGACGCGCTCGATGGACCCAACAGTCACTCGATTAGCGTTTGGGCAGTTGGATCGCTTGCAATCGCTGTTGGATCGGCGATTTCTGTCGGCTTTCTTACACCTGCCGCAAACGCCGCGGCAACAGTTGGTTATCTCATGACGGGCGTTTCGTCGTTTTTGATGACTAAAGCGAACAACCACCACATCAGTGCGTTAGCTGCCTTCAATCTGGCTGCGATATCCGCCGCGCTTGTCTTGCTTGGCCCGGGCGCCTTTTCACTTGATGCGCGGCTCTTCGGTCGTCGCGAAATCATTATTCCTGAGGGCCGCGTTCACCTCGTCGATGATTCCCAGGAAGATTCCGCACTTCATTGAGATTGAACGCAATAGTTGTGCACACGTTCGGGGTATCAAATCCTCCCTCAATAGTGGTGTCGGATGCGCACCAATCACTAGCGTTGAAAATACCTTCCTTCGCGGGATGCAATCATCCGAGTCTTCCTTCATAGTCACTTCATCAGGATCGAGCACGGAAGACGGATCAGAGAGTTACGAATCACTAATTCTCTGAATCGGGGAAGCTTCAATGGGAGGTTCGGTTTTTGCGATGTTCCATTTTGATTATCTTTCTTGTTTCCTCACCATCCTAGCGACAATCCTGCTCGCGCGAAAATCCTGGATCGGACTCCTTGTCGCAATAGCCAATAGCTTGATCGTCTGTGTAATTGGATTGCGAACGTCACAGCTTGGCTTTATTCCCTCGAACCTGTTTTGCATCGGCGTATACGCGTTCAGCATGCCATCGTGGCTCAAGGAACAAATACACACAAATCGAAATCAGGCGCTACGACAGGATAGTGGTTCGGTCGCGGACAGCCCTCTGATAAGCCCTGCTATGCAGCATCGTACCGCTGCTGGTACAAGGCGCTTCCCAAATGATCTCGGCAAATCTATCGCAATAAAGACAACGGGAGACGGGTTTACTTATCTCGACCCCACGCAGTTTCATGATTACTTTGCAGCCGATCTGCCTATTGAGCCGGCGGCCTTCCTAGCCTCGAACGGTGGCATGCCGTACGAGCCGGGAGCCACACAATGGGAGTCGCAGGCGCCAGTCCTTCGATCTATGTCTCCAGATCATAGGGGAGAACTGTGAGAACACACCATAGGAAAACAAAGAGTTCAGACCGCGGCAATATCCTCACGTTGATAAGGGTGTTGGTCTGGATGAGAGCCTCATCAGCAGTGACGGTTCTTGGCCTTTGAAACGCGCTGCAGAATTACAAAAGCTAGGAGTGATAACCATGGCAACTTCATTCGCATCTGTATCATTTACCCCATCACCCAGAAGCGCATCATGGTGCTTCCTGCTGCTCGAGCACCTGGATGAATTCGCGACGCTGGCATGGTATCTCGTAGCAGATGGCAAGCTTGTCGAAGATACGCTCGCGCGCACGATAGCGAAGCTCGATATGACTGCATTTGAATCTTCCGCTCCAGCACTCGCTTACAGTCAGGCTCGAGACATTCTCATCACCCAGGCGATTGCTGTACTGTCGGATGCGCGCAGAGAGGAAAATGAGAACCGATTTTTTAGGCCGGAGTCCTTTGGCAGTTTGCCCGATCACCCCCGCCTGGCATTCATGCTGAGATTGATAATCCGTTCGTCTGAAGCAGAGGTTGCGAAGTTTCTCGGCGTATCACCATCTGAGGTGAAAGGACTTGTCAAGCATGCGATTGATCGTCTTAGCGTTGTTCCGCCTATCTCAGAATCGACAGGTTGTTATGACGCATAGGTATCCCTTAGTTTTGGAGATTCACCAGGAATAGAGTACAAAGACCTGCGAATTTTATGGTGGCCCAGCCACGGATAAGAATTGCATGAGCTTGTACTTTGTACCGATCTGCCTGTTGAACTGGCCGCCTTTATGGCGCGATCGCCGGTAGTCAACGCAGCTAACAATTTCAAAGCAGTCATGACTACGCCTGCGTGGACGAGCAAAACCGAGTTGGATGGTAGTAGCGACAAAAGGCGCCAGCCATTCGATCTATGTCTCCAGATCACCAGGGGGATCAGTGACAACACACCTTAGGAAACCAAAGATCTCAGGCCGCGGCAATATCCTCATGTTTGATAAGGGCGTTGGTCTGGATCTGCGAAACAAACCGCAGCGGCCTGCACCACGCCAACTGATAGAGGCAGAGAGGATGTCGGCAATCGGCAGGATGGCATGCTCGATATCCCACGATATGCGCCACTCGCTCACGGCGATCTATGCGAACGCCGAGTTCCTCGAGCGCCACGATATATGTGCGCGCGTGCGGGCTGATCTGCTGCTCGAAATTCAAGAAGCAGTGCTCGCGATGACGGAGCGTATTGAATCATTATTGCGATTCGGTAGTAGCGGACGGAAAAACCCGCTTGTCCGTGCGCGCGTTTCCTTGGTTGTTGAGAAAGCCGTTGCGGCAGTGAAGTTTCATCCAGACGGGCGGAACGTGTCCATCACAGCCGGCAAGTTCCCGCCGGCGGAAGCAGACATCGATGCGAGGAATCTTGAAAGTGCCATATATAACTTGCTGCTCAATGCCTGCCAGGCTGCGGCACGCTCAACTCACGTGCCTGAGGTAAAGGTCCACCTTGCGGAAGTCGATGAACGGATCTACGTCACAATCTTGGACAATGGTCCCGGCATACCTGCCTCTGTCCGGAGGACGTTGTTCGATCCGTTCGTGACCGCAGGAAAACCCAACGGAACAGGCCTTGGGCTCACCCTGGCTCGTCGAATAGCTGAAGAGCACGGTGGCAACGTTTGCCTCGAGGAATCGAATCGAGAGACAACGGTATTCACACTGAATCTGACGAAGAACAAATTGTCACAGTAGCTCCTACTCTCCGATGAGAAGATCGTCGGTTCCTTTCGGGGAGTAGAGCCTGGCCTCGACAAGCTCGACGGAATAGTTACGTCACCCTCAAACAGTGAACACGGGCACAAAGTAATCATGGTCGAACGGGCATTGTCAACTTAAGAGGTTGAGGGACATTCTGAGCTGGGAACGCTGCGGGTCTTGCGCTGGCTTAGGCCACGGTCACTTCCCGCCAGACCGCGAATGACCGCGATCGCAGGAGCCGGTGATTGCTAGACCTCAATAAGTGTCGGCCCACTCGGAACAGATTTCGGACGGCATCATGGAGGGAGAGAAAACGTTGTGCGTGCCTAGCAGATTTGAATCGGCGCATTTGCCGTTCCCGTTGGCGCGTCGGCTGATGGGAGGCTTCGACGCGATTGTTGGCGTACCGCTCCACCCTGTGAGTCACGTTGCGGAAGATGCTTCGCATGGCAGCGGAGTAGCTTCTCAATTTGTCGGTAATGATCTGCAGTGATTCCGAACCCTGGCCACGCAAGAGTTTTCGAAAGAATCGCTCTGCGGCGCGCTGATCACGATGCGGCTGGACCAGAATATCGATCACGTCGCCGTCCTGATCCACGGCGCGCCACAAATACCACTGTTGGCCGTTGATGCGAATGAAGACTTCATCCAAATGCCAGTGGTCGCCCAGCCGTCCCTCTCGTCGCTTCAATCGCCGAGCCTAGTCGAGACCGAACTTCTCACACCACTGCCGGATCGTTTCATAGGATACGATGATGCCGCGCTCGGCGAGAAGATCTTCGACATCCCGGAAACTCAGGCAGAAGCGGTGATAAGCCCACACCGCATAGCTGATGATCTGGGAAGGGAAACCATAGCCGGAGTAACGAAAGCAATCACTCTTCATGCCACCAGTGTTTCAGGTTTCGTGCGCAAGTTGACAATGCCAGGCAAAGGCGTAGTGTGGCAACGATTCGCGACAACCTGATCGAACTTGTCCAAAAGGATGCGGCAAGATCTCGACAGTTCGTTCACCAGGACAGTGAAAATGACGCCCTGCGATTATCAGATTCTGGAATACACAAACTCAGAACTCCGGACACACGGAGTGCCTTTTATCGTGACCTTGTGCTTTCATATGCAAAATTCATACGCTCTGACCGGGTACGTTTTGCGAAATTGGGAAGCTAAGATCGAAGTCACTTCGGAGGGCGAACTCAGTGATGTCGAAGTTTTTCTGGAAGATCTTCGGCATCACAGCCGTACCTCGCCGTCATCCGATAAGCGTTTCTTTGATCGTTTGAATGGCCTTAGCGTTGGACCGCTCCGCGCGTTTGTATCTGGCTCTTGCCTCGTACAAGAGTTGGATACGGTACTTCCGATGTTCTTCGATGGCCAGGTCGGACTGTCAGGGTGGCAAAGATCCTTTGATGTAGTCGGTGAGGACTGTTTCGATCTGGCAGGAAAGCTGGTCCCGGCATTTACGGCTCTGTTGCATTAACTAAGGCCGTGTATGGTGAGAGCTGAGTCGAGGAGTCCAGCAGATGTCCATCTTCAAGCGCCGCCGATTTCCGGTCGAGATCATCCTGGTATGCGTGCGGTGGGATTGCAAGTACGGCATCACGTATCGCGATCTCGCGGAGATGATGCAAGAGCGCGGAGTTGAGGTCGACGCCTCGACGATCTTCCGGTGGGTGCAGCGCTACGCGCCTTAGCTCGAAAAGCGCATCCGCTGGTATCAAGGCTACCGCTCGAGCTCCTGGCGAGTGGACGAAACCTATGTCAAGGTCGGTGGACAGTGGAAGTACTTGTTCCGCGCCGTCGACAAGCATGGCCGGTTGATCGACTTCATGCTGCTGGACCGCCGTAACACGTGCGCGGACAGCGCTTCTTGGGCAAGGCACTGAAGACGATGCGTAACTGGCCGCCGCACTCGATCACAACCGATAAGCTGGGCTCCTATGCTCGGCGACATGCACTAGTCGTGATCTGAGAAGGCTGACTGCATCTATCAATTAATTGAGGTGAGGGTGCTCTCTCACCTCACTTGAATTACTTAGCAGATTCAGATTTAGCCGCTGCCCGCGCCTTGGCAGCGTCAGACATCTTCTTTCTGGTTGCTGCGGATATCACTCTCTTCTTGGCCGGAGCTGCCGCTTTCACCGGAGAGGGTGCCTTCACCGGAGCTGTCGCCTTAACCGACGCAGCCTTCTTCGTGGTGTTGGACTTCTTCGCAGGCGAGGAAGTCTTTGCTGGTGTTACGGCAGAACGAACGTACTTTCGTTTCTGGGTTTTACCGGTTGTTCTTACAGGGGATCGACTTTCTCCAGCAGGGCTCTTTAAGAGAGACTCACGGATCTGCGTCAGACGGCTAATTTCTTTATTCAAAGCGGATATTTCTTTGTCCAATTCAGATACTGCTCCGGTTATGCTCATCCAACCTCCAATAGGGAAAGCGTAACACCGCAGCACACGAACTCACAGCGGAACCATGTTTTCATTGCACGCTAGAGGTTCGGAGTCGGCACCTGAAGGCGCCTGCCAAAGGGCGTTGAACTCTAGTTGAGTCATTGCAAAAGCCGTCGCAGAAGCTCACGTTGTTCTTCTCGGATATAGTCACTTGCCTCACTCATTGAAAACCAGCGGCCACGATCAACTTCAGGAATTTCGAGACAATGCCCGGAACGACGAGGCCACTCGATCTCACACGTATTGCTCGTCAATTTGTCCGGGTCGCAGTCACCTTCAAATACCCATACGTTCACGACCTTGCCGCTCTTCTGTTTGATTGAGCCTAAATGGACGAATTCGCCGGTGGCCTGGAAGCCTGTCTCCTCTTCGAATTCGCGTCGCGCTGCGACAAGCGTATTCTCGTTCTGCCCATATTCACCTTTTGGTATGGTCCACACACCCTTGTCTTTCCTGGCCTAGAGCGGTCCTCCCGGATGAACCAGAAAAACCTCCAACTGATCACTTAATGTGCGAAACATCAAAAGGCCTGCACTGCGCTTTGGCATCCGTGATCACTCCGAACCGAAAAAGACATATCTGCGAGTTTGGCTTTGACTTCGACCTCGGCTTTGGCACCGGCTTCTCTAACAGGCGTCGCACGCAATTCATTGGACGGCAGAATACGTATCTTGGGTATTTGTATTCCATTCACGTCGTCTTGGGGAATATCGAGTGTCCCTACTATCGTGGTACAGCTTGATGACCTTCAGTTCCGGATGCGTCACTGGCGGATCGTACATGTTTATCTCCAGATGAGGTGCATCTTCCAGTTGTGCCACTTCACCACGGAGAGGCGGTCGGCCACGTAAGCCGGGAAGCCCTCGCGGTTGGAGTTCTCCTGTTTCTAAGCGTAAGCGCATAGACGCATCCCCCCAGATTCATCATTTGAAGCGGTTTGTGTGGAGGAAGCCGTGCGGGAAGTCTCTGCGTCAACCCACACGCATGCGAGTGGCGTCTTTGCATCGCCTGTAGATACCCAGGCACAAGTCAGATGACGTGTCTTACCCAAAGTAAAAAGCTTGTCGTTCATCGTTCACCCTTTTGGTCCGCGCAAGCGCAACCGAGCCAGCGCTCGAGGCGCCGATCGGACGACTGCACGACTCATCGGTCTAGGGAGGGGCGAGTCGGGGTTGGAGGATCACTAGCTCACGCGCTCAATTCACAGATCGCATGCTGTGATGAGCGGGAGGAGTCGAGCTACTGAGGCTAGATGCGACTTCCGGAGCGCTCATCGCAACACAGGAAAGCTCTCCGTGTACTCGGAGATTCTTGTGCGGACTCTGGGCTCACAATTTGTGCTCCTTCTTCTGCGAGGATGAAAATTCTCGCCTTTCCTCTTTTAGGTACCTCAAGTAGGGAGTAGCTTACCGCCTGCCTTGAGGCCGCGTGCTTCGGGGCGGACGGCGATAGAGGGAACCTCAGCGACGTGGGCGCCGAGGGCGGCGCGGCCCAGGAACTAGCCCGTAGTGTGAAGCGGCGACGAGCTCCGCACGATAGGGTTGTAGGATGGCTGGTGAAAAAAAGCGCATTCGGAACCATCGTCTACAGGTCTATCTGACTCTTCACGGCGTAAAAAAGCTGTAACGAAATTGTGTCATGCACGCCAGCCAGAGCTGGCGATGTTCGTCAAACGTCCTGAATCATAGGTGAACAGTTCAGTCTCCATTAGTGACCGAGCCTTCTACTCTCTTCCTGCTTCATTGGTTTGCGCCACGCCGCTTGTTCGCCCGGAATGTTTCGCTGCTGGACTTGCTCAGCGAAGCCTTGTGACTGGAGGAACTCCGCCTCTGCATCAACCACAAGTACAAACAAACCATCTCTCAAATCAAATCCGTCAATTATTATTTCTTCTGCGTCAGCTGGAGTGATTAGTCCGAGTTCCTTGAGTTCCGACACCGAAGACCTCTGTACACAGTCCAAAGCCTCCTGCAAAAGGCCTCCCCATTCGATAATTGCGCCCGTATGGAATTTTGGGCGCGACACACCTGCGTAAGCGGGTTGCAAACTATGGTACTCGGTGCTACAGTTAACATGTGCGCTCCGCTGCTCCGAAGAAGTTGTCGGTATACAAAACCAAGCAGTTTGCTCGGTTTGCACGCAAGGCACGCATCAGTGATGCGGACCTTTGGGAAACTGCACGTCTGGTCAATGAGGGTGTAATCGATGCTGATCTGGGCGGTGGCGTGATCAAGCAACGTATCGCCCGGCCCGGTGAAGGGAAGTCGGGCGGGTCACGATCCATCCTCTATCGTCTCCAAGGGCGAGCCGTTTTCGTGTAAGGATTTGAGAAGAAGGATTTCGGCAATATCAAGGCGAATGAGTTTGGAAGCCTTCCGAGAGCTGGCGGACGTTGTGTTGGGCTATAGCGATACCGAGATGGCGAAGCGAGTGGCGGACGGAGCTCTTCTCGAGATACAGCCGCCGAAGGAGGATTGAGATGCCAAAGAAATATCGTAGCGACGTAATGGCGGCAATCCATGAAACCGCGACCGATCTGTACAAGGTTGACGGAATGGATCGGAAGACGATGCGCAAGTTCGATGTGCTGTGCCTCACTCCCATTCAGGAGATGACGCCGAAGAAGATTCGCGCCCTTCGCGCGCGCGAGAAAGCAAGCCAGACTGTCTTCGCGGCCTACCTGAACGTGACGCCGAGCCTGGTGAGCAAATGGGAGCGCGGCGAGAAGCATCCGCAGGGAACATCTCTCAAGCTACTCACCCTGGTTGAGAAGAAGGGCCTTGAGGTCATCGCCTAGCGGAGCTGGCGGCGGCGGCGGGTCTAAGCACGGGCTACTTTTCCCAGATGTTTCGTACAGCAACGGGACAGTCGCCCCTCAGTTTGTACTAGCCGCGCGAATCGAACGCGCTAAGGAATTGTTGAAAGGGTCTCAACGGGTAATCGACGTCGTTAGGGAGAAGTTCTGAGAAGAATGTTCTGGCAACACAAGACGACAAACGTTATGGCAACAAGGAGTGCATCGCCTCCCGACGATGGTTCTGAATGCGGGCAGCTAAATTTCCCTCACCAGAGGAGCGGCGCACGCGATCGGTACGTGTGCAGCGCGCTGCGAAAACTAACTGCAAGGTATTTGCATCAGTGCTTTGTCTATTTTTTGGAGACAGAGACTTCGAATAGCCCTTCTACCGGGCGGACCAGGAATAAATTGAGCAGCTTCGTGTTTTGTTCAATAGATGAGCAGATTGTGCTTCGGCACTGCGGCACCCATCTTGAGCATAAGCAGGAAGAGCATGATTCACTATATCGGTCCCGAAATAATTAATGCGCTTCTACGTCGCGAGATGACATCGTCATGCCCACCAGCGAGCTCACCCCACTCGCCGCACTCCGACATCACGGATCAATCGGACTCCGTTCTCTCCGGGTCCGTCACAAACAGCCTTCTTTCTTCGACAAACTATTCGCGATAGTTCGCCGATCAACAACCACGAGAGTGGTTGCGCTTGCACTTTATGTCTTCTCACGATAGGCCGGTCATCGGCGCATCGCGCCAGGTCCAAAAACTCTTGAGGCATACCTACTTTCGCAGAGCTCAGCCTGACCTTGCCACTTAAACTAATAAACGAGGCTTTGAATCTGTCGAAGGAGACTCCTGCAGACGCTCGAAGCCTTGCTTGGTTGGGGAGGGCCGCCTGTCAGACTAGAACGAAAACCTGGACCAGCGCAGTGTTTGTATCGGTGTAACTCCTGTCTCCTGCTATGTCGATCTTCCGACATAGCGTCATTAGCGTATTGAGTTGACAACGCCTTCTGGCTACCACGCCGCCATTTCTTATCGGGACAAACCGGTTCACCGCCTGGAATAAAGCTCCTGTCTCCGTGTTTATGTTTCAGTAGGTCGCGTCAACCATATGTGATCAGAATAGGAGGAGAAATGGAGTGTCAGTATTGGCGCCGCCACGGAGCATCGCTTCTGCAACGAAAGTGCGGAGATGGTCCTCATCGGTCGCACCAGGCAAAGCTCGCGAAAGTCGCAGAGGATCTCCACCAAGGAGCGCTAACTTGTCCAGACTGCTGATGTGTGATCGTCCGACAAGATGGTCACTGACGGCCCATCTTTCAAGGGACAAGCGGCCTGTACCATTCGGTCGAAACACGACTCGAGCCCAATCAAAACAACAACAACTGGTCGGGCATCGTCAACTTGCGCACGAAACCTGAAACACTGGTGGCATGAAGAGTGATTGCTTTCGTTACTCCGGCTATGGTTTCCCTTCCCAGATCATCAGCTATGCGGTGTGGGCTTATCATCGCTTCTGCCTGAGTTTCCGGGATGTCGAAGATCTTCTCGCCGAGCGCGGCATCATCGTATCCTATGAAACGATCCGGCAGTGGTGTGAGAAGTTCGGTCTCGACTATGCTCGGCGATTGAAGCGGCGAGAGGGACGGCTGGGCGACCACTGGCATTTGGATGAAGTCTTCATTCGAATCAACGGCCAGCAGCGGTATTTGTGGCGTGCCGTGGATCAGGACGGCGACGTGATCGACATTCTGGTCCAGCCGCATCGTGATCAGCGCGCTGCAGAGCGATTCTTTCGAAAACTCTTGCGTGGCCAGGGTTCGGAACCACTCCAGATCATTACCGATAAATTGAGAAGCTACTCCGCTGCCATGCGAAGCATCTTCCGCAACGTGACTCACAGGCTCCCATCAGCCGACGCGCCAACGGGAACGGCAAATGCGCCGATTCAAATCGGCCAGGCACGCACAACGTTTTCTCTCCCTCCATGATGCCGTCCGAAATCTGTTCCGTGTAGGCCGACACTTATTGAGGTCTAGCAATCACCGGCTCCTGCGATCGCGGTCATTCGCGGGCTGGCGGCAAGTGACCGCGGCCTAAGCGAGCGCAAGACCCGCAGCGTTCCCAGCTCAGAATGTCCCTCAACGTCTTAAGTTGACAATGCCCTCTCAGCGCCATTTCAACGCCTTCAATTGCAACGAATCCGGTTTGTGGGAAATACCTTTACCGCGCCACCGCAATAGATGGAAGCGCGTTCCCCGTTGTGGGCACTCGGGCGGAGTCCATTCCGATAATGGGCGCAACCTCCCGAAACCAGGTTTTTAGACACATCGGCGCCAAGACCTTCAGGCCTCTCAGTTACCCTGATGTGCGAAGAAACTCTCGGAAGTTCTTCACGAAATCGTTGAAGGTCTTCTGCTGGGGAGAATCCGGGGCCCAGCCAAATTTGAACGCGAGCGCAGGAATGCCGTAGCTGATGAAGCTCGCCTGATCCGACCTTACAAAACGGTTCTCATCCGGTTGCTTGTCGAATTGAACTTCGATCTCGTTCGATTGCGCAACTGCTCTAACATCGTTACCGAGACTCGATTCGCTGAGACCTTGGACCTCAAGGTATTCAAAGGGGGATCATTGTCGGTCAGCGGGTTTTACTTTCGGCAGCCAAACTTCAAGCTGTCCCTTCGGCGAAGGCAAGCCGACTCTCACCACATGCGCATTCGGATAGGCCTTCCGCAAAATCTCTGCGCATCGATTCGCTATTGCTAGATCCGACTCATTGAAGTATCTGACCTGCGCTGTGTCAGGCATCTTCTGAGTTGGGATTTTCTGCACCTTGGACTCGACGTTAGCAGAGGGCCAGCCGGAACGGAGGAGTTCAACGACCTTCGCGCCCGAGGCTGGGCTGTCCTGGACGTCCATCTGGACGTACATGTGCGGCTTGGGCGCGACCGAAGCTGGAGAACGGTCAGGAACGACCAATGCTTCCACAGGCTTCGGAGTCGGATGCGCAATGGAGGCAGTCGACCCATCGCCAAACTCGGAAAGCAGCTCCACGATCGGTTGGCTCTCATTGTCAGCGACGCTCACCGTAGATGATCCTGGATTGTCGCTGATGCTGAACCCGCCGATTTTTGCCAGCTGAGCCTTGACCGTTGCAGGATTGTCTACCTTCACGGTAAAAGTCATCTTGCCGAGTACCGTTCCGCGGATCAACCGCATACCCGGGTGGCCTGTGAAGTATTTCCCGCAATTTCCTTGGCCGGTGACCTGTTCCACCGACTTGTCGTCCATAATCTGAATCTGCGCGTCTGCGATCGTGTACTGGACGTTTTGCGATTGCTTCAGATTTACTCCAGCGCTATCAAGTCCCTGAAGGGCGCCAGACCCGAGGTTCGCGGCGAGAGCGGTGTCGCTAGACATCGTGTAGGAAGGGAATAGGTGCTGCGCAGCGAGCGGCTTCGGAAGTGGAGTGGGGACGCAATCTTCGAGGTCCGCTGGGACAGAACCGGCCGAACGGAGCAGAGTGCCCAATGGATATGCAGTCGTCGCCACGATCACGCTGAAATCTTTACCGCCGCCGTACTGTTTTAACACTCGGTCAGCCAGATCCTGTTGAAACTGATCGAAGTCGCCCACGCTCTGGGTAGTGATGTGATTTCCATTGCCGGTGGTGGTGGTGACGAGGGGATCCTTCGGCAGATGGGTGAAATGCCATGTAACGGCGACGACGATCAGGACGACTATGACAGCAATCAGTCCGACAATTTTCTTGCCTGTGGGAGTCATCTATCGAGTCCTCAGCGAAAATCGAAACCCCACATAGTGCTGGGCATCCAATCATCGTCTCAGAAAATGTCTTTTTCACATAGGGATTATGAAGCAGCTGTCACTCCGCTGTCGTGCTCTCATTCGCCTTGTATAGAAGAGGCAATTCAAGGGGTAAGTGGAGTGCGGGCGCTTGAAAGACATTACAAAGCCACAGAGTTGACTGAACTTTGGGGAATGAGCGTAAAGCTCGTAAGGAAGATCTTCGCCGCCGAGTCCGGCGTGCTGAAGGTTGACTGCCCGGAGCTGAGGAACAAGCGCGGATACTGTTCTCTCCGGATACCAGAAAGTGTTGCGATTAGCGTCCACAAGAGGATGTCGATATAGGGGCCGGACTGGAGAGGTTGATCGGTGCTGGGTTGCAATGGAATGCTGCCACTGAATGCAACGTGCTGCCACTGCCGGCATTTCCGATGCACTATTTTCCTGTCACCGGTACGATGAAATCCTGCCGCGTGGTGCAACCCAATCTTGCCACTTGAATGATTGCTCTCCAATTCACTTTTATCTAACAGAAAATAAATAGCTTAAAGACCGGTAACGCAGCTTATGTATAGCGAAAACGTCAATCCCTCGCGTCTGTCACCTTAAGGCCGTTCTTGGCAAAGAAGATTTCTTATTGCCAAACGAACAGTACGTTGGCTTCCGTGCGAACTGATGTCCACCTGAATCTCACGACCCGGTTTTCCATGCAGTTGGCTCGACAGATCTTCCTGAGGCATTTCGATCGTGCTTAGTCCATTAGCGGAAAGGATCTGATCGCCTACATTGAAATTTGCCTCCGACGCAGGAGTCGGACTCCAGACCGCCATAACAGTAAAGAACCCGGTAGGGTCTTTCACAAACTGAATACCGATGGTAGAGAAGCGATCTTGATCAGGCTTGAAGTTAGGATCAGGACTCAGATACAGAGAGTCATTCGCAAAATCGAGTAAAACGACAAATCGCATTAGGAAATCACTGCCCAATAGGCCGCTGATGTCGGGATTTGAAAGAATCCCAGCAGACGTCGGTGGTAGTACTCTCATTGGCAGGTTTTCATAAAAAGCACGTCCAATCAGCATCCGAGGGAAGCACACCAATTTAGAAGTCGCTGACGTTCCCGATGAACGAACACCATCAATGGCCGGCAGCGGCCGCTTGTCTTGATTCAGCTTTGACCATCCTCCCTGCGACAAGCTGCTGAAGTTCGTGCCGGTGTCAAGCAGAAACGACAACGGAACCCCACCAAATTTCAAGTTAGCGAAATATCGGTCACCGATTCTACGCAGTTTGATGGGAACGCCGTGATGTACAGCGGATATTGGGCCGAACGTGACAGACCCCGTGGAATAGTCGAGGGTTACCGCAAATTTGCCAAGAATGTCATTTCCTAAGATTCCGTCGATATGCACTCCCAACGCTTCGGAGCTTGCAGCCAAATCATCCGTCAACATTGTCATGTCTTTGATGCGAACAGATTGAATGTCTAAGTTGGGGATAAGCACGAGCTCACTTTGATCCGACGAATAGGGTTTCTGAATATTCGCAAATCCAACTGGGCGAAGTCCGAGTCGCTGTGCGAACTCCCGATCAAGGAGTGAGCGCTCTGCACCTGTATCGAGCAGCAGAACAGCCGGCGCTCTATCTATTTGGACTTCTACCAGCAAGGCCCCGTCAACATTGCGCGATTGTGCGTTCGAGGATTTGATCAAGGTTCCGCTCAAAATAACGACAGCTATGACCAACAGCATCCCTTTGAGGACTCGTGAGGCAGATTCCAGTGGGCATGTGCGTATTGGCGTCATGAGAATTGACCTGAGAGTGGAGGGACTCTTATTCAAGCTGCCAAAGTTGCGGATAAGAACCACACTGCAGCAGTGAGTGAACATACACGCGGCCTAAGCATTCTCGGATGCCCGGCAAACACTTCGAAATTGGGCCTATCGGAAGGGACTGTGGCTGGCAACAGCGTGCGCTGCTGCCAGCCATCCGATTTAGAACTTCACGAGGAAGGCGCCGGTTATCCGGTTCTCGCTGTTGCGAAGGTCGGGACTCCAGCCTGAGACAACAGAGCCTAGAGCGCCGGTGTTGCCTCCTGGCGGAGTAACGCCCCGGGACCGGCGAAGTAGGGGACGTTCGCCGCACGATGGTTGTACTCAAGGCGGTAGGTGAAGTACTGGCTCGGCATGTAGTCGGCGGTGACCGAAGCGTCCCACGCCTTGAACGGATCACCCGGATTCTCGGTGAAGTATGGCGTGCCAGAAGCAGCCGTCGCACCGTTGATCGGCGGCAGCAGCACCAGGTAGCGGCCGGGGTTGTTGATGCGTCCACCACCAAGGGTCAGACCGAAACGATCACGATCGAACCAGAGACGGTTGTAAAGCATAAAGCCGAGGAAGCTCTGTTTCGGGCCTTCGTTGGTATTGCCATGGCAGCTGACTCCGCCGCCGCTCTCGCATCCGGCGTCTCCGGTGAGGGTCATCGCAGCTTTGCTGATGACTGCATCGGGGCGGTCGTAGTACTTGTACTCGATGCTGTCGTCGGTGTGCAAGCGGGTGCGGCTGGGCAGGCCCAAGGCATCCTCGCCAAAACCGTACTGGTTGCCGATAAACTCCCACTTGCCGTTGGGCCGATACAGGATCTGTCCGCCGAGTCCAGGCCGGCCGTTGAACCGGCCGTAGGACTGCCATCCGTTGATGAACCATGGCTCGATCTTCAACTTGGCCGTGGGATACCACTGCACGCGCACGCCGTTGAAGAACCACGGTGTGTTCGAGGAGACGTAGGACGGCTGATAGGCCCAGTTGTCGAACTGGTAAAACGAGAACAGGCCGACGTAGGAGAGGAAGATGCCGGCATCCACGTTGAGGCCGTGCTGTACGTTGAAGTGGTAGCCGGCGTTGGCCTCACTTATATAACGATAGGCGTCGGCAAGGTCCCACTGCCCGCGCGCGGGGCTGGCATCATTGCGCGGCGTTGATGGGCCCCGGTAATTTTGAGCCAGGAGAAATGTTAGTCTTCGACCAAATCTAACCCTATGGCTGAGGAGGATTTGGATGAGGAAGAGACGGTTCACGGTAGAGCAGATGATTGGTGTGCTGAAGCAGGCGCAAGTAGGCGTTCCTGTCGCGGAGGTGATCCGCAAGGCGGGGATTAGCGAGCAGACGTACTACCGGTGGAAGGCGAAGTACGCTGGCCTAGAGGTGGACGAAGTTCGCAAGATGGCTCAGTTACAAGAAGAGAACCTGCGTTTGAAGCAGCTTGTTGCAGAGCTAACGCTGGACAAGACGATGCTGCAGGATGTGCTCTCAAAAAATGGTGAAGCCTTCGCGGCGTGGGCCGATGGTGGAGCGGCTGGTTGGAAGCTACCTGGTAAGCGAACGGCATGCCTGTCGTGTTCTACGCGTCCCTCGAGCGACCTACCGCTACCGAAGCTGTCTCGATCCACGGACTGAACTGCGGATGAGGATCCGCGAGATCGCTCAGGCAAGAGTGCGTTATGGATACCGCAAGATCCGCGTGCTGTTGAACCGCGAAGGCTGGGATGTGGGCAAGTACTTGGTGTACCGGCTGTACAAGGAAGAAGGACTGACGCTGAAGAGGATGAAGCCTGCCGGGAAGCGGAAGGCATCTCGAACTCGTGAGGATCGGATCAAGCCTACGGCTCCGAACGAAGCCTGGAGTATGGACTTCGTGATGGATCAGCTGCAGGATGGAACGCGGTTCCGCGCCTTGACGATCGTGGATGTGCATACGAGAGAAGCTGTAGCGATTCAAGTAGGACAGAGCCTGAAAGGAGACGATGTTGTGCGGACACTGAACCAGTTGAAGCTAGACCGTGGCGTGCCGAAGGTGCTGTTCTGTGACAACGGCAGCGAGTTCACCAGTCAGGCGATGGATCTATGGGCTTATCGCAACAGCGCTAAGATCGACTTCTCCAGACCAGGCAAGCCAACAGACAACGCCTTCGTTGAAAGCTTCAACGGAACCCTGCGAAGTGAATGTCTGAATATCCACTGGTTCCTCGATTTGAAGGAGGCAAGACACCTGATCGAAGCATGGCGGCAGGAATATAATGAGAGTCGTCCTCACGCAGCTCTCGATGACAGGACGCCGAGCGAGTTCGCCAGCCAGATCGCGGCTAGCCGCGATCTGGCTGGAACCTAAACAGGTCGAAGACTAACTCTGACCTTGGTACAGGAAAATTAGGCCCTTCAGCGTGGCCGTGGAGTAAAGACCAATCTGGCTCAAAACGCGGGCACGCACATTGTTTATGTGGAAGTCGCCGCCGATTCCAAGGTCCGTCAGTGTAACCTCGCTCGACCGAAACACTTCGCTCGATCCGACGATGGTGTCGTCCTTTGGGTGGCGGAAGTCGTAGGTATAGCTCACATCCGAGCGAATCTCGGGTGTAAAGAATTTGGTCGCATACGGAGTATCCTTGGTGCGTGCGTTGCCGTTGAGCCAGGTGAAGTCAGCAAAGGCGAACGGCTCCGAGTGCGGACTGGAGGGATCGGTGACCTCTGGCTCCGCTTCGCTAAGACTGGCGGGGGAACTGAGGCCTTTGCCGTCGTAGTGTGATGGGTTTCCGGCTGGGCTGAATTGGCTTGCTTCAGCTCTATGAGCTCCTTTTCAATCTCCTCCAGTTTGTTCTGCAACTGCTGGATCTTTTGGTCCTGAGCCGTCGGTGTCTGAGTATCTTCCACTGCCATTTGCAAGTTGGGCACAGTGGTCTGGGCTTTTAGATCTCCCACTCCAAGACGCAGGCCGATTAGCGCCAAACCCAGCAGCGATGGCCACTGAATGCGTGACTTAGTTATTGTTTTCACTTTACTTCTCCGTTTTCTCATGGCTCTTGCGAAAGGCGTTTATCTCATCGCAGGCCACCGAGAAGATAGCAATGATTTCGTGAGGAAGCCGTAACTAAATCGTAAAGAAGTTGTGTGTATTGGTTAGGCTCCCTGTACGAGGGGAACCTAAGGCCGTCCATGCCTCTTTCTAATCGTGTGATGTCATGGTGGAACGATGTCGAACTGTTGCCGACCCATACGTCGAAGAGGTCGAGCGTATTCGGGGCCTCTACAAGGTGGCCGATCTGGCGATCAAGTATGGGATCGGAGCGGCGACCCTTGCCACTAACTTAGGTCTACCGCAGTGGCAGACCGATCGGATGATCGCAAGCCATAGGAGGACGTATGCCACATACTGGGCGTGGGCTGAGTCGCAGGTGGAGCGGGCCTACCAGGAAGGCTATATCTCTACAGCGTTTGGCTGGAAAATGGCGGTGGACCGGAACACGCGAAGGAACACCGTATGGAACTTCCCCCAGCAAGCGGCATGTGCCGAGATCCTGCGACTCACCGTCATACTCGCTGTTGAATGTGGGCTTCGACATCGCCTTCGTAGCCGTGTTGGTCGCTAGCACCGCGATCATGCTGCTGATGGCCGCAGTCATTGCCAAAATCATCAGCCGGGCGAAAACACCTAAGCCTTGCCGCGTGTACCAATACGGTGTGGCAAGGAGATGATAAACATCCAGCAAGCCAAAGACAGCGCAGAGAGCGACGCCGGCGTACACCAACTGGAACCACACGGTAAGTAACGACAGCGCTCTGTTGACTGGTGCGAGCAGGACATACAGCGCCCAGGCAATGATGATGTCACCTATAAACGCTATGGGGGTATGGATCAAGATGAGTTGGGCATCTGGACATCACCTACGGGCGCTAAGGTCGCCTGGTTCAAAGACCCAGACGGAAATACTCTAAGCATCTCAGAACATCCTGAGTTGAAGGGCTGACCTCACAAGAGCTCTGATTCGATTCCTACTGTGCTGGTAAGTTCCGGATCGTCGGCAAGCCGGAAGTAACGGGGAATTTTCCTGATCCGCCGGGGCTTCGGTCCCTGTCGAATCGGTTTGTTGTCCACCACCCTGCAATTCCGTTTTCTTTGCGGCCTGACCTGCTTTCCCGCTGGCCCGCTCACGTGCGGTCGTCGCCGCGGCGTCCATCTCTGCCTTCGCCTCCTGCAACGTGTGTTGGAGCCGCAGATTTTCCTCGACGTACGCCCCCGAGATTCCTCGCCATTTCGCCGTCCACTTCCTCTAGTGTGCCGCTGAAGCTGAGGGCGCGCACAATGCGGCGTTTTCATCCTCCCTCTTTCTTGTTTGGATCACGTTAATGCGGATTCTATTCTTGTCGATACGAGCGACTGTCAACATCACCGTCCGCTCCCAAGAAGCGGAATCAGCTCTATGAACATACGTCCCCCTGTAAGAAACTAGTTCACTCACGTTCGGTGGAGGGCGCCGCAGGGTCCATACGGCGTGGATTCACTTTATTGTTTTTGGCTTGTCAGCTTGTCAGCTTGTCAGCTTGATAGCGGTGAGGCCCGGTGAGTTGGCGAGTTACTAGGGAAAAGCTAGTTTTCGCCAAAACTCAGCCCGCAACAATTGACAGATACAATCGCAGTAAGCTGTTTTTGGCTTGGGATGGTGATCCATCGATTTTGCGATCCTTCCGTTTGTCCTGCTGGATCGAACCCTATCCGCAGGTGATCAACAGCATCATCCAGGAACAAGAGGCTTACCCCAACTGGAGGGCACTCTTGGGGTGGACTGGATTCGGCCGACGAGGACTGAGGCTGAGGAACTGCGGTGGATTATCCTGCTTTTGAACAGGCAGCTTAGAAAGAAGCATTCGTATGTCACCTCGTGGTTTTTATTCAGGGACGTCGCGCGTGCACAACCTAAAGCCGCTCTTTAGCCTTCTCTCAAGCGACCTGGCCATCGATCTGGGAACCTCCAACACACTAGTTTATGTTCGTGGCAAGGGCATCGTGGTGAACGAGCCGTCCGTCGTAGCCATTAACAAGAACAGCGGTGAGGTGGAAGCAGTGGGAAGAGAGGCCAAGAAAATGCTGGGCCGTACACCGGGCCACATAGTTGCAATTCGACCGTTGAAAGAGGGGGTCATTGCCGATTTCAAAGTGACCGAGAAGATGTTGAATTACTTTATCCAGAAAGCGCACAATCGCAAAATGTCGGTGCATACACGCATTGTGATTGGTGTGCCCGCGGAGATCACGCAGGTGGAAAGACGCGCGGTCATGGACTCAGCTTACCGCGCGAAAGCCAGCGAGGTCTATCTGGTGGACCAGGCCATGGTGGCGGCGATTGGTGCCGGGCTTCCCACCAGTGAACCCACCGGAAGCATGATCATCGATATTGGGGGAGGTACCACGGATATTGCGGTGATCTCTTTGAGTGGCATCGTGTACGCCCGTTCTTTGCGAATGGCAGGAAACCAAATGGACGAAGCCATCATGACTTACGTGAAGCAAAAATATAACTTGCTGATTGGCGAACGCACCGCCGAGCGGATCAAGATTGAAATAGGGAGTACGTTCCCGCTCGAGAAGCCGCTGACGATGGAAATCAAGGGCCGCAGCCTGATTGAAGGGGTACCCAAGACCGTCATTCTGAATGACAGTGAAGTCCGCGAGGCATTGAGTCAATGGGTGTCGACGCTCATGAACGCCATTCGTGTGGTGCTAGAGCGCATACCGCCCGAGCTCTCAGCTGACATCAGCGACCGCGGCATCGTGCTCACCGGCGGTGGCGCGCTCTTGAAGGACCTGGATAGGCGCATCCGAGAAGAAACCGGACTTCCTGTCTCGATTGCCGATGACCCTCTGTGCTGCGTTGTTCTGGGGACTGGCAAGATGCTTGACGATTTCAAGCTACTACGGAAGCTCTCCATTGAGTCTGTGTCGGCCTGAACGGAGTCGAGCACTTAAACTGAGGCCCCCAGAAGTCGGCTTTGCTCCGGCCAACTTTCCGGGATGCCCGTCAGGCACAATGCAGAGGGGAGGCGCTGATCGACCGTTACCGCCATACACATCTCGTCTGGACACATTCTCTTGGCCACTCATTACAGCGGCCGAGCAAACGACAGCTCGTGGCCATCTGGATCGAGCACGTGGAAATAGCGTTCACCCCAAGACGCGTCCCGTGGAATTTCACGATCAAATCCTTTCTCCTTCAGATGTGTCCAGAACGCATCCACATCCGTAACGTGGAAGATCAGCCGGCCCCAGCGCGACATAGTGTCTCGTCGTTCGAGGTTTAGGATCGCAGATTCTGAATCGTTCGCTCGCAGTGAGGAGAAACTCGCCTGTTCTCCGCCGTAAAGCAGCTCCATGCCGAGCACATTTCGGTAAACTTCTCGAAGATTCTGACCATCGCAGAGCATGACGCGGAAAAGACCGCCTGCCCGCACTGCGGGAGTCACGAGGTAGAGCAGCGCTGGTCTGCCTTCTCTGCCATCACCTCAAAAAAGAGCGCCTGAACACAGCAGCACGAGGAGGCGCATATGCACTTCGACAAATTTTCCTTCGGTACCCTCCGAATCGACGGCAGTACGTATGAGCAGGACGTGGTGATCGACCGCGGAGAAATCCGCAAACGCAAGAAGACAGCTTCCAGGAGATTCAGTGACGAGTTTGGGCATACGCCCCTGTCCAGCGAAGAAAAGATACCCTGGAAATGCCACCGGCTTGTGATCGGCACCGGAGCGTACGGCCATTTGCCAGTTATGAAGGAAGTGAAACTTGAGGCGGAACGCCGCCACGTCGAATTGGTCATCCTACCGACCAGTGAGGCCATCCGGCTAAGATGATGGTCTTCTTCCATGACAGGCGTGGAGGTTTGCAGGGTCAAACAGCTCGCATACGCCTTGCGTCCTTCACATCGCCCCGTAGCGTCCCTCATGCGCTCCAGGACGAAGGGGCACAGCCTCCTTCTCGCGGCAACGTTGTGAACCTGATGGACGCTCTGCGAAAGAGCATCGGCGGTGACGAAAGCTCAGGTAGGCAAAGCTACGAAGAAGCCCGTACCCTCACTATGCGGGCCTATTCAGAGCTCATGACGGTTGGGTTCAGGGTTATTTCCAGAAGTGGACGAGGAGCATGAAGGTGGCGGTGGTGACGACGATCTGAATGAGTCCCCAGTAGAGGCCTATGCGAAAGATGTCGCGGTCTCGGCCTTTGACGTCGACGAGAGAGGCGGCAAAGCGGATAAGGGCGGGCTTGACTGCGTTGGTTGGTCCCATGGCTACGAGGTTGACAAGGCCGACCAGCAGGATAAGCGGGAGACCCAGCTTTACGGCCGAGGTGACCTGCATTTTGGAGAAGAGGAAGATGGCGGGAGCGCCCTGGCCGAAGGTCATACCGCCGAGGAAGATGAGGACGGCGTCGAGCACCTGATAGGCCATCTTGCCGCTTCCGGCGAGGACCTGGCCGAGGAAGACGATCTGGCTGGTGGAGACCATGAGGTAGACGGTGGCGCTGCCGAAGAGGAGCGTGCTGAGGCTGGACGCGCCGTGTGTGGTTCCGCGCACGAAGTCGGTGATGAAACTGGCTTTTTCAGGCGGACGGCGTAACAGGTTGCGATGGCGACGAACAAAGGGATTGCGGGCGTGGTGAGGAGATTGATCCGAACGGGGCTGAAGCCCCAGGCTGCGACGGAGAAGTCGAACGCCGAGAGCGCCCTGGCTATGGCAGGCAGTCGTGTGACGATGGCGTAGGCGATGGCCAGGAGGAGGGGCACATAGGCCTTGATCTGCATGGACCGTGTGTAGCGCAGGACGGGACGGAGGGACGCCGCGGTGTCGACTGCGGCGCTGGCATTCAGGCTGGGGTTCAGGAGGAGATTGCGCTTCTGGGAACGGCCGTAGAGCGCGAGGAGCGGAAGCGCGAGGACACCGCCGGCCATGAGCGTGAGTTCGTGGTAGCGGGGCCAAAGCTGGGTGAAGAGGACGATTCCGGTGATGTTGCTGAGGGACATGATCCAGAAGAGGGTCTGGCTGCCGCGCTCGAGGAAGCGGAAGCCGAGGATTCTGTAAGTCCCGTAGATGGAGACGAAGACGAGGGGATGGTGAGCAGGCCGGAGGCGCGGGCGATCTCTGCGACGGGAAGGCCGGTGGCCGTGCTGGCGATAACGGCGCCGATAAAGAGAGCGGCGAAAGGGATGCACCATGAGGCGTAGATGAGATATCCGGCGGCGGCCTGTACGCCGTCGAAACCAAGCTCCGCGAGGGCGGGGATGGCGACGGGGTAGACGGCATAGAGGTTGAAGGTGCCGACGAAGGCGCTGAGCAGGGTGACGAGGGTGAGGGCGCGGCCGCGGCGATCGCTGAGGGGCGAGAGCGAGCCGAAGGAGTCGAGGAGGACGGGGATGAGGCCGGTGGCGCGAAACGTCTGACCGAAGATCTGCCCGGACCAGAGGAGGATGAAGACGCTCCACATGGTGAGGTTACCCCAGAGGGCGGCCTCGATGCTTTTGACCAGCGAGAGATGGTAGTAGGCGATGACGACGAGGAACTCGACCGCGCAGGTAAGGATAGCGGTCATGAGAGCGCTGAGGCGGAAGACAAGAAAGCCGGCGACGAGCGTGGCGAAGGGAAGGAGGGCGAGGAGAATCTTGATGGCGTTTACGCTATGCACGGGTCACCGCCGCGAAGTGGGAGAGCTGCTTGCGCGCTATGTCTGAGTCGGAGTAGTTGAACATTGCGGGTGAAAAAAGAACAAAAACGAACTGCGGCGATCTTTCACTTCGTTCAGGATGACGACCCAAAATGAAGCGGGGTTGAGCACACCTATCCTTGATCTGGATTTGCTCCAACAATTCCGTGAGTTTTGGGAAGTAAGACCCGCCGCTTTGCTGCATCGTTCGTTCCTCCTTTGACGGTGCGCGCTGCTTCATCGCCCTGCGCTGCCCGGCGACGCGCGGCCGAGACGGGGCGACATGCGCTGAGGCGGAGAGAACGCGTAGCCTAGCCCGGAGGCGAGCGCTTGGCGATAGAGCTCGATGCCGAGCGAGAGATCGGATATGCCGACGCCAAGCGCTTTGAAGAGGGTCAGGTCGTCGGAGGCGGAGCGTGATGCCTGGTCGGCGACGATGGCCGCGAGGGGCCGGACTGCGCTCCATCGGGCGGGGTCCTCACCAAAGAATTCGACCATCTCACGGGAGAGCTTCTGTGCCTGAGGGATGCTGTCGGTGACGACGCGGGTGGAGCGGGCGAGGACGTCCTGGGCTACCTCGGCGCGGCTGGGCACGATGGCCCCGACGGAGTTTACATGGGCGCCAGGCCGGAGCATATCGGCGGTGAGGATGGGGTCGGAGGCGCGAGTGGCGACGGTGATGATGGAGGCGTTCTCGACGGCCTTCCTGACGCTGGCAACGTCGGCGACTTCAACCTGGAACTCGGACCGCAGGCGGGTGACGAACTGGGTGCGGTGAACGGGATCGCGGCTGAAGACGCGGATGTCGCGGATGGGTCGCACCGCGAGCACGGCGGCGACCTGGGTGATCGCCTGTTTGCCGGTGCCGATGATGGCGAAGCTGTTGGCAGCGGGTTCTGCGAGCCAACGGGTGGCGACGCCGGACGCCGCGGCGGTGCGCATCTGCCCGAGGGCGAAGGCTTCGATGATGCATTTGAGAGCGCCGGTGTTGGTGTCGAAGAGGATGAGGAGCGGTGTGGCTCCTGCGGGGGTATGGGTCCAGGTCTTCGTTCCGCAGATGCCTATGGTGGGGAAGACGGCGCCGATGGCGTGGAGGGTGGAACCGTCCCATTCGGCGTGGGTCTTGACCATGTTGTAGGCGGTTCCCTGGGCCTCGGCGAGCAGACCGCGCTCCAGGGCAGCGATGGCGCCGGGGATGTCCATCATGGAGACTACTTCCGATTCAGAGATCCAGAGTGGGCGTTGTTCAGACGTGGTCAAAGGCCGTTCTCCAGGGGCGGGATGGGAAGCGGGGGGCAGCGAGGTTGAGCGTGTTGACGATGAGCGCGTGCGACATGTACCGGCCGATGAGCATGAGAATGGCGATGGCCTGGGCGGGGCCGATGGCTTCGGTGACGGCTTTGAATTCGGGGGCGGCGCTGCGGCCTCCGCTCCGGACGGCGGAGAGGACAAGGCGCTGGACGAGCCGCTCCTGTTCGGAGAGGGGGCCGGGATCGTCGGGCGCGAGGCTGAGCACATCGCGGAGCCACTGCTGGCTGAAGCCGAGTTTGAGGGAAAGGCGCTCATGCTGGACTTGCTCGTAGGCGTTATCCATGAAGACGGCGATGGTGAGGGCGACGAGCTCGGTGAGGTTGTTGGGCAGGGCGTGTTTGAGGTGTTCGGTGAACTCGAGGAAGGCGAGGAGAGCCTCGGGCTGGTGGGCGGTGCATTGGAAGAATTCTCCGAGGTAGCCCAGACGCTCGACGCGGGGGCGCAGAAATGCGACGAGCTCTGGCGGCATGTCGCGGGTCGAGAGACGGGGGATGAGATCACTCATGGTCGGAGGTCTCGAGGTGGCATTGAACGTCGACGACGTGAGAGCTCATGACGCGCTTTGCGAGGTCAGCGTCGCCGCTTCGGACGGCCTCGAAGATGTCGCGGTGGTATTGCACGACACGGGTACGCATCTCCTGAGTGCGTTTGGAGCGGAGGATGGAGTCGCGGATGGACTGATTGACGGCGTTGACGACGATGTTCATAACGGGGTTGTGAGCGGCTTCGGCGACGCAGCGATGGAAGTCCATGTCGAGCTTCCGGCTGAGCTCTCCGCCTTCGAGCTCTTTTTCCTGGGCGATGACAATGGCTTCGATGGCGAGGAGGTCTTCGGGAGTGGCGCGTGAGGTAGCGAGCCGGGTGATCTCCGGCTCGAGGATGGAGCGCATCTCGGTGAGGTTGGCGCTCTTCGCGGAGCCAAGCTTGACGACGGTATTGAGGGACTCTGCAAGGGCGTTGAGGGCGTTGTCGAAGTCTGCGACGAACGCCCCGCCGCCTGCGCCGCGTTTGATGGTGATGAGCCCTTCCTTTTCGAGGGCGCGGAGGGCCTCCCGGAGAGCAACACGACTGGTCTGAAACTGCTCGGCCATCTCGCGTTCGGGGGGCAGTTTGTGGCCGGGGGCGATGAGACCGCGGAAGATGGCCTGCCGGATCTGGTCGGCGACAGGCTCGTGAACGCGGCGCCGCTTCACCCCCACGATTTTGAAGGAACCATCGATAAGAAGATCATCTGCCATGTCTATGACCTCATGTGAATGTAAGCTCACGGTCTTACTTTATACCAAATCAGGCTAGAGAGATATGTGGATGTTTCTCAAAGCGCCGAGATGGGCGCTATCTGCTAATCGTGCTGGGATAAATTTGGAGGCAGCAGAGGTATTTGACGGTCGTCACGGTCCTATAAATAGAAGAGATTGTAGGGATGCGGGGTGGGACGCCGGTGCTTGAAACGGTGAAGACATCCAGGAAGCGAAAAATGCTTGTTGACACGTGAATCGCTCGAAAGGTATAAGTTCATGCCGAAGATTAAAGAGGGTAGATCCAGTGCTCTGCGGACCGCCATTTCCAAAGCCGGGGTCGCCAATGGAGAGCATTTCACGCTGCCCCCGCCTATACCCCAAGTTGTCGCGACGAAGGAGGGTTGAGGCCTTCCGACCGAAGAGGCGCTTTCAAGGCGACGGGATCGGCAGTTTAGAAGGCGGCACATAGCAGAGGTTGAAAACTGGGGGTCGAGATGAAGTGCACGAAACGGAATTTTGCTGTTCAAATAGTGGTACTTTGGCTGTTTTTGCTGGCTCTGCCTGGATATGTGCTTGGACAGAGAACCAGTGGAACGATTCTGGGCATCGTGTCCGATTCGAGCGGTGCGCAGATCGCTGGTGCGAAGGTTTCGGTAACGAACACTGGGACGGGGGCGACGCGGACGGTGACGTCGGGGGAAATGGAGGGTACGAGGTTGCGGGCTTGCCGGCTGGATCGTACAAACTCCAGGCAATCTCGACGGGGTTCAAAGCGGAGATCCGACAAGGTGTGGATCTGACGGTGGGCGCGACGATCACGGTAAACCTGTCGCTGCAGCCTGGTGCGGTGTCGGAGACGGTGGTGGTGACGGATCAAGCTCCGCAGGTGGATACCGCCTCTTCGGCAATCAGCGGCGTAGTGGGCGAGCACATGATCCGGGAGCTTCCTCTGAACGGGCGCGACTGGCTGCAACTGGCGACGCTGCAGGCGGGGGTAGTCGGGGGACTGGGGCAGCAATCGACGCAGGGGTCGCCTACGAACTCGCGTGCGGCGCGTGGCAATGGACAGAATCTGTACATTTCAGGCAACCGGCCGACGGAGAACCTGTACCTAGTGGATGGGCTCATCGTAAACGACTATGCCAACTCGTCCCCGGGGAGTGGCCTGAATGTGAACCTCGGGGTGGATGCGGTACGCGAGTTCGCAGTGTTGACGAGTGGGTTTTCGGCGCAATACGGAATGACGTCAGGAGGGGTGATCAACGCGGCGTTCAAGTCAGGGACGAACAATTTTCACGGGACCGGCTTCGGGTTCTTCCGGAACAGCGCGCTCGATGCGCGGAACTACTTTGACGGACCCAGTGTGCCGCCGTTCCATCGCTATCAATATGGTGGTGCTATCGGCGGTCCGATCAAGAGAGACAAGATCTTCTTCTTCGGAAACTTTGAAGGCCTGCAGCAAGCGCTAAGCCTTTCGGAGAACTCGTTGACGCTTTCGAACTCCGCGCGCATGGGGGTGGTGCCGAACCCGAACGGCTCAGGGACCATCACGGTGCCCATTTCGGCCAGCATCCAGCCTTTTCTGGCGGTATTCCCGGTAGCGAATGGAAAGGACAACGGGGATGGGACGGCTTTCTACACATTTCCCGGCGCACAGACGGGCCATGAGTATTATGCGGTCGGAAAGGTCGATTTCAACCTGTCACCGACTACGACATTTTCTGCCAGCTACCAGTGGGACACGTCCTCGCTGGTTGCTCCGGACCTGTTCAACCAGAAGCTGACCGGCTCGCCTTCGAACCATGACAACGTCGCGTTGTCGCTACAGCATTTCTTCACTCCGAATCTGTTGAACACCGCGCGTCTGGGGGTGAGCCACACGTATGCGACGGACTCGGAAGATACATCGGCGTTGTCACCTATAGCTACGGACACTTCGCTGGGTTTCGTTCCGAATAAACCAGTTGGCGTATTGACTGCCGGTACGCTGCTGACGGCGGGCGGCCTGGGAGCGTCCGGCGCGGACATCTTCCACTTCATCTCGTACCAGGCCTCGGACGACCTGAACTGGGTGCGCGGCAATCATACGCTGCAGTTCGGCTTCAGCTTCGAGCGGATCACGGATAATTTCAGCTCGGTGAATCTGCCGTTCGGCGAGTGGGACTTCGGCTCTGTACAGGACCTGCTCGAGAACATTCCGTTGACCTTCTCGTCCGACCAGCCGGGGACAAACGGAGGGCGGAGTCTGGGGAGCGACGTGTACGGGGCGTATGCACAGGATGTGTACCGCGTGACCCCAAAATTGACGATCACGGCGGGGCTCCGTTACGAGACGAATACGCCGGTGAATGAGGCCAACGGCAAGGTTGCGACGCTGATCAACCTTACGGATGCGCTCCCACGGCTCGGGGGTTCTTTCATCGGAAATGGGAACCACCTGAACTTTGCTCCGCGTCTCGGTGCAGCGTTCGACCCGTTTGGAAACGGGAAGACCTCCATCCGCGCCTCGTTCGGGCTTTATGACGTGATGCCTCTGCCGTACCTGTTCGTGAACCGAACGCACGGTGTTCCCTTCTATGTCACGGGCGTGGCGCAGAACCCGCCGGGCAGCGCGTTCCCCAATGGCGGCCTGAATCTACTGACTCCGCAGTCTTCGGAGGTGGTGTACGTGCAGCAAAATCCACCGCGCGCTTACAACCAGGCGTGGAACCTGAGCGTACAGCAGCAGCTTACTTCGGACACCGCGCTGACGATTGGATATGTGGGATCTCACTCAGTACATATCCCGCTGAACATCGACGATATGGACCAGGTTCCGCCGTCGCTAGTTACGACCGCGCCGAACGGGCAGCTTATCTTTCCGATTCCAGAAGGAGGAAAGACGAGCAACATCCAGCGGATCAATCCGCTCTACGGTCGCATCGAAGGAATGGTGTGGAGCGATTACTCGGTATACCACGGCCTGTTGACGAACATCAGTAAACAGTTGACGCATGGCTTTGCGCTGCAGGGAACATATACATGGGCCAAAAGTATGGACGAAGGATCGGCCACCTTCAGCGACAACGAATATGACAACACCGTGGGGCCTTCCTATGCCTTCGATCTGAAGCTGCAGAAGGGCGTCTCCGACTACAACATTACGAATAACCTGATCGTCAACGGTCAATGGAACATTCCTGTGCCTTCGAGTTTGCGCGGCGTGGCCCGGGGAGTCGCGGGAGGATGGCAGCTCGGCGGGATTACGCAATACCATTCGGGCGAGCCGTTCTCGGTTCGGCTGACGTCGGACCAGGCATTCACTGGAAACAGCCGTACGCATAGCAGCGCTGGCGGCCAGAGACCGAACTTCAACCCAGCGCCGGGTTGCACGACAAACGCAATCAACCCGGGTCAACCCTCGAACTACATTAAGACGAGTTGCTTTTCCTTTCCCGCTCCCGGCGTTCTTGGCGACCTGGGACGAAACACCCTGCGCGGACCCAAGTATGTCGACGTGGATGCTTCCGTGTTCAAGAACATTCCTTTGATTCACGATAAGTACAACGTGCAGCTTCGGGCGGAAGCCTTCAATGTGCTGAATCACACGAACTTCCGCACAGTGGCTACGGGCCTGTTCAACAAATCAGGAGGCATCCTTACTTCGGCCGGGCAGTTACCTGCGCCTACGTTGACGACGTCAAGGCAGATTCAGTTTGGAGCTAAGGTTGTCTTTTGAGAAATGTCGGTGTGAAGGTTGTGGTTTGATCAAACCCATGTCCGAGAGTTCGTTCACGGGCACCCTTATTCCTTTCCACTTTCCTAATTTTACGCCATTGCTTTAGAGGAGAAACAAAGATGAAATGCCGAGATCTTCTCCCCTTTAGCCAGCTTGAGTTCATATTCGAGGTATTAGTCGTTTAGCAGTTAGCGCAAACAGAGCCGGCATTCTGATGTGGATGCGGAACCTCTTCGATACTGACCGGTGCATCCTCTTGAGGGGCGCCGCGCAACCCATAGGAGAATACGTGAGAAGCCCAAAAGACATTGCGATGGATCTCAGGTTAGGCCGGATCTCCCGGCGAGAGTTTGTACAACGCGCCGCCGACGGCGCGTTTAGCCTTGCGGCAACGTACTCTCTGCTGGGACAGGCGGCACATGCTCAAACGAAGACGGCTGCCCACGGGCATGATTCACATCATGCGGCGAGCATCGATGAAGGATACGATCCCAATCAGACGAACTTCGACTCCTACGCGGAGTGGCTAAAGACGGAGGGCATTCCGGTGTACCGGGAGTTCGCGATCTCGGACCTGCGGGCGCTGGAGCTGAAACCCTGGGGCAGGGTGGGCGGGTTCGGAGCGCATGTGAACCTAATCGGCGGCGAGGGGGTGAATACAGCGTACGTGTGCGAGCTGCCTCCTGGTGCGGCGACGAAACCGCAACGCTACCTATTTGAAGAGACGCTCTACTTCCTGGATGGAGAGGGTGAGTCCGAACTGTGGGTGCCCAAGGGCCACAAGTATTCGGTGCAGTGGAAGGCGGGCAGCGTGTTGGGACCGCCACTGAACATGTGGCGGCGACACATCAATCGCGGGAGCAAGCCGGCGCGCTTTGTTTCGGTGAATAATGCGCCGGTTGCGATCGATCTTTTCCATAACGCCGATTTCGTGTTCAACAACGATTATGTTTTTCGCGACCGCTTCGATACGGCGGGCGACTTTTTGAAGAGTGGTGACGATAAGCTGCACATGAAGAATGTGAAGAGCGCCGAGAGTTCGAAGGGCGTGTACACGTTCCATGGGAGCTTTATCGAGGATGCGCGCTCGATCGGGGTAAAGCGCTCGTCGTCGCGGGGCAAGGGGAATTCGAGGATCGAACTGGAGCTTTCAAACAACACCATGCAAACGCACATCTCGGAGTTTTCAACGGGAACGTACAAAATGGCACACCGACACGGTCCAGGGTCGCATGTGTTGACGCTGAATGGCCAGGGCTACACGCTGTTCTGGAAGGGATCGAACCGTTACTCCGACGCACCCCTTAAGAGAAGGGTGGACTGGGTGGATGGAAGTTTGACGGTCCCCCGGATGGATGGTTTCATCAGCACTTCAACACGGGCCGCGATGCTGCGCGATACATAGCACCGAACTGGGGCGGCGATGGCAGGTGGTTTATGGAGGGCCTGGGCGGCGGCGGGTATACCCACATGTTGGACTCGCTAGACGTCAAGAAGGGCGGCAACATGATCGAGTATCAGGATGAGGACCCGCAAGTGCTCGAGTTGTACTTGGCTGAGCTCGCTAAGTCCGGGATCAAGTTCAACATGGATACCAAGAAGACGGTTGAGGACTGATGGACGATGGTCGAAGCAGGTGTAGACCGCCGGCTAGAACAGGCGAAGGACGGAATAGACACACAAAGACAATATAGAGTTCCTAATCCTTCTCTAACATTCGGGGCAGGATGGCGATGTCGAAGGGATAGGTTCGGGGTGGTAAGCGATGTTGCATCGCTCTAGACTTTGAAAAATTTGCTTACTTCGGCGGGGAATAATTCTTCGATCGTTACTCTCCGCTGGGTAACTCCCTGCTCGTTGCAGAACTGGAGGAAGGCGTCGAGCGTCTTTCGGTTGGCGTCGATTCCGTAGGGCCAGAAGTTGTCGCCTAGGACCTCCTGGGCGCGGTCGTACGCGTGATGCGACCAGGGAATAGCGATGCGCGAGTTGACGATGCTCGAGAGCCGCCGCAAGCTGTTGGCCTTGGCTTCCTCGAATGCACGAAAGAGGTTCATAGCGATCCAAGGGTGACGGGCGAGAGTCTCGTTCTTGATGACGATGACGTGCATGATCGGGAAAACGCCTGTCTGCCGGTAGTAGTCCTCTTCGATGGCACGGTAGTCGGGCCAGAGACGGGCGATGCGGGGATCGCGTGCGAGGAACGCGGCTGGCTCACGAGCGGAGATGATGGCATCGAGATCGCCGGCCAATAGCATTTCGTTGAGGGAGCGATTGTGTGCAGTTTCGATCTTGACTCCGGCAGGGAGGGAGAGCTCCACCTTTTCAGTTCGCCCTGCCTGGTTGACGCCGGACTGTACCCAATGGATATCGGCGAGATTGACACCGCATTGATGCTGCAGGAAGGCGCGAGCGTAGACCCCCGCTGTCTGCGCCCACTCCGGTATACCGACGCGACGGCCCGCGAGGTCTTGGGGAGTGCCGAGAGCGCCGCGTGAGGCGACATACAGGGCCGACTGACGGAAGACGCGGGAAGGAAAGACGGGGATAGCGCGAAAAGGCTGGGTGCCTGCGCCGACCAAAGAGACATACTTCGCCATGGAGAATTCGGAGACGTCCCATTCGCCAAAGGAGAACATGCGGAAAAAGACCTCTTCGATGGGCAGTTCCATCGGGGTCAAGTTAACGCCTTCGATTCGTACGCGGTTGTTTAGCAGATCTGCGACGTGGTCGTAGTTGCTGATTGCCATGGAAATCGGGACGCCCGGCATTTGGTTCTCCTCGGTGAGGCTGACACGTTAAGGAAGTAGCGGGAATTCGTATGCGCTTCCCTGCTTTCAGGGCCATGGGTGGACTAGGCGTGTTTGAGGAGGTGGCCCCACTTGCGCAGGGTTTCGGATCGAAGCTCCACGCTGGACTCGGCGACCGGCGGAAATTCCTTCATCCATTCGTAGGGTCGTACTGCCATGATGACGCCGCGGGAGTTGTGGGCCTCACCGGCACGTTTTCGCGGGTCGAGCGGGCCGCTCCAGGCTTGACGAATGAACTCGATGTCTTCGCTGGGGTCGCAACGCGTCGCCATGGCCCAGAGGAGGTCGAAGGTGTTGCTTGGGTCGATGTCGTGGTCGACGACGACGACGAAGCGGCCGAGGTAGTTTCCGGCGTGAACATTGGCAGCGAGCATAGCGGCCTGACGAGCGTGTCCTGCGTAGGCCTGTTTGATGGAGATAACGTTGAAGAGCCTGCCACCGCCGGCCTCGTGGCACCAGACGCCCTCGACGCCAGAGAGTCCGGCGCGCTCGACCTGATCCCAGATCATGGCGGACTTGATGACGCACTTGCTAAGGGTGTAGTCGGAGGGCGGCCGCATGGGGCAGGCCATGGTGAGGATGGGATCATTGCGGTAGTAGGCGCGCTTGATACGGAGGACGTTGTCGGCGCGTTCGGCGCTGGCATAGTAGCCTGTCCACTCCCCGAAGGGGCCTTCAATCCGAAGGTCGTCGGGCAGAATTTCGCCCTCGAGGACGATCTCCGCGTTGGCAGGCATCGGCAGGCCGAAGAGCTCGCTCTTGAGCGTATCGAAAGGAGCGCCGCGATGGCCACCAGCATGGGCAAACTCAGCGACACCGTAGCTGACTTCGTTGCCGGATGAGAGAAAGAGCAGCGGATCGTGGCCGCAGCAGACGACGACGGGGCAGGGTTTGCCCATCTTGAAGTACTTCTCGCGGATGATGCGTCCATGCTTGCCGGGTGACATCCACAAACCGAGCGTGTTGCGGTCGTGCACCTGGGCTCGGTAGGTGCCGACGTTTACCCAACCGGTGTCGGGATCTTTCATGATGACGAGGTCGGCCGTACCGATGTAGCGGCCGCCGTCCAACTCGTGCAGGAAGGGCACTGGGAATTTGTAGAGGTCAACATCCTCGTCGCGGTCAACGTTTTCGAGTGCGGCGCCGGCTTTTACAAAGACGTTGTCGATGAGCTGGAAGTTCTTCATGCGGTCGCGATATGCGCGGACGATGTCGAGAGGACGCTTGGACAGGGGGAGACCGAGTGTAAGCGCCAGCCGCTGTGGCGAATTGGTCATCCCGGAGAGAACGCGGAAGCCGGGAGGGTAGCCGGGGATGCTTTCAAAGAGGATCGCAGGCGGGTTCTCGGGGTGCGCGTGATAGATCATCTCTGCGACGGCGCCCATTTCAAGCTTCCAGTCGACGCCGGAGACACGTAAGAGCTCGCCGATGCCCTCGACGCGCTCCAGCCAGTCGCGCAGATCAGTATGCGGTTCGGAGAAGGCTCCAAAGTTTGAGGGGGCGATGGTCTGGGGATTGTCTAATGCGTTCATGGTTCATCTCCTTGACGTTGGACAGGCTCTAGGGCTGAAACAAAGCAGAGTACCTTGCCCCCGAGCAAAAACAAAGACGAATACCGGTTCCTTCATCTCATTAAGGATGACGACCTAAAACAAACAACGACGGAAGAGCAGTTTCTGGACAAGTTCTCACGGTACGGAGGCATGGGATGGCTCGAGTAATCCAGACCTCTGCAGCACGGAGTCCAAGATCGGTTCGTTCGCCTGAGCGAGTGAGACGAGCGGCAGACGCAGCTCTGGAGAGTCGAGCAAGCCGAGTCGCGACATCATGTACTTGAGCGGGACGGGGTTGGTGTCGATGAAGATGGACTGGTTAAGCTCGAAGAGCTCGACGTGGATCTCGCGGGCGCGGGCGAGGTCGACTTGCTGGACCGCCGCATAGAGCGCCGCGACGCGGGCTGGAGCGAGATTGCCTACAGCGTTCATCAGGCCGCTGCCGCCGAGAAGGAGCATAGGGAGGCTGAGCGCCTCGACTCCACAGAAAATCCGGAACTCCGGTCCGAGGCCGATGAGCAGCTCCGTGAGGAGTTCGAGGTTTTGGTCGGCGTGCTTGAGTCCGACGAGATGAGGAAGTTGTTCTGCGATGGCGATGACCGTTTGGGCCTTAATAGAGACAGCTGCGCGTCCTGGGATGTGATAGATCATGAGCGGCAGACGGGTGCGCTGTCCCAATGTGACGAAGTAGTCGATGAGGCCGCGCTGCGAGGGTTTGATGTAGTAGGGCGTGACCACGAGGGCGGCATCGGCGCCTGCCTGCTCCGCCTGTGCGGTGAGCTGGGCCGTCTCTGTAAAGGACTGCGAGCCGGTTGCGGCGACGACCTGGATTCTGCCGGCGATGACCGAGATGGCAACCTTGAGTAGCTCGGTGCGCTCTTCGACCGAGAGGCTGCTCGGCTCGCCGGTGGTACCGGCGACGACTATGCCGTGGGAGCCTTGCAGGACCTGTCGCTCAACGAGTTCCGCAAATTTCTCGTAGTCAACCTTCCCTCCTCGAAATGGTGTAATCAAAGGAGGGAAGGAGCCACGCAGGAAGGTCTTCTGGAGAGACATCATATAAAGGCTGGCTCCTTGCGGGGCTTCCGAGTGGAAGCCGGTTTGCTAAGTGGTTGACCCAAGGTAGGTGATCAGGCTCGACGGTTGGTCGTGAAGCCCTCGTTTGCGCCGAGCAGTTCGATGGGCTGGTCGAGACTCTCCTGCCAGAGCAGCGAGCCCATCCAGATATTGAGTGGACTGTCCTGGACGGTAAGCTCGTAGACATCCTGGTCGAGTGAGGCGTGGTTGTGAACAGCCCATCCAGGAGCGGAGAGCATCAGGTCGCCCGCCTTCCACGGATATCTGACACCTTCCACTACGCTGTAGCCGCTGCCAGCGAAGTAGTAGTTGATGGCGGCGCCTGTATGGCGATGGGGGCGGTCAACAATATTCTTCGGGCGAATGCACATGGTGGCGAAGAAGTTGCTTGTAGTGCCATTCGTGCGGCCAGTCGCTGGATTGTAGAGCAGGTAGAGGCGGCGTCCGCGGTAGGACTGTCCGAGCGACGCCAGCTTGTCGAGCTCCGTCTTGACGCGCGGCCAGGGGAAATAGTGGGAGGCATGCTTCATGACGTCCGGGTTGATCAGCTTCTCGTAGGGCATCAGGAACGAGCCGTCGTCGGAGATGGGGAAGGTGCCGAAGGGGCTCTCGGCAGAGGAGTGCTCATCGTAAGTCTTCTTTTTGCCGCTCTGCTTCGGATCTTCTTCGATGATGTGGACCTTCATCTTTTCGAGCAGCGGCGAGTTGCTGTAGGTCAGCCGCACCTGCAGATCGCTGGTGTTGTTTCGGTGCTCGTAGATGACCCAGGGTGGGGTGTTGAACACGTCGTACTGGCCGTAGTGGATCTCCTTGCCGTCAACGGTCGCCTCGCCTGCTCCGCGGATGCAGAAGTTGACCTGCGAGGAGTTGTGTCGGATAGGCGCGGTGCGTTCGCCCGGCTTCAACACGGAGAGGGAGACATCGATGCCGGGAGCCAGGCCCTCACCGGCACCGCTGAGCGGATTGGCGATGCGCGAGACTCGTCTGCCATTGGAGGGTGCGGCGAGATTTGCCAACCGCTCCACCTCTGCATCGATGGCTTCTTTCGGAATCGTTACCGCGGGAATCAGGTCCTGCTTCTTCTCTACCAGACCTGTCCGGTCTGCAAAGTAAAATCCGCCGTTGTGCTCCATGATGCTCCTCCTCCGTGCCTATGCTGTCCCTTTCTGCTCCGCTCGGACGAAAACGACACGCGGTGAGCGCGGCGAGGCGGCCGGGGTCCTCAGGACAGCAAATGAACTATAGCATGAGGTAATAACTTAGACCAAATAAATTTTGGGGCATTAGTTTATGTAAGAGATGCTTAGCATGACTGCGTGGATTCGGAACATGGCTAAGGCAACTAGGCATAGGCCGATCCCACAAGCACGCGGGATTTTGTCAGCAGACTCAATAGTAGAATAATATGGGCTATCTACTGACGCTCGGCTGGGAGCACTCCTTTTGGACGAGGAAGCGATTGCGGCCTTTCTGTCTGGGCGGTGCGATTGACATCGCTCCAATCATAAAGGTATAAGATTACACCATGAAAGTAAGCTGAACGCGATGTGCCACCTCGATGTCTATTCGAAGTCGATCGAAGCCTCTTCCAACTTCCTCAAAACCACTGAACTGGAGACGTTTTTCATGCCGATTGCATCCATTAACCCCTGCAACGGGGAGACACTTCAGGTGTTCGAACCGCTGACACCGGACCAATTGAGTGACAAGATCGAGGCGGCGGCGGTCGCCTTCCAGAGCTATCGGAGTTCGACATTCGTAAGTCGGGCGCAGCGCATGGTGCGTGCCGCCGAGGTGCTGGAGCGAGACAGGGAGAAGCTCGCGGAACTGATGACCCTTGAGATGGGCAAGCCTCTAATCTCCTCGGTGCATGAGATAGAGAAGTGCGCCTTGGTGTGCCGGTACTATGCTCAACACGCGGAGCGTTACCTGGCTGATGAGGTGATCGAGACCCACGCGACAAAGAGCTTCGTGCGCTATCAGCCGTTAGGTCCGGTGCTTGCAATCATGCCGTGGAACTATCCGTTATGGCAGGTGATTCGGTTTCTCGCTCCTGCGCTGATGGCGGGGAACACGGGGCTGCTGAAACATGCATCGAACGTTCCGCAGTGCGCACTCGAGATCGAACGGATCTTTCTCGAGGCCGGATTCGAGGAAGGGATATTTCAGACCCTGCTGATCGGACCGGAGCTAGTGGATGGGATGCTTGGGGACGGCCGCATTGTCGCAGCGACGATTACGGGAAGCGAAGAGGCTGGGATCAAGGTCGCAGTGGGAGCAGCCAGACGCATCAAGAAGGTGGTGCTGGAGTTGGGAGGCAGCGACCCGTTTATCGTTATGCCCACGGCAGATCTAGATATGGCCGTTAAGATGGGAGTGCGGGCCCGAACCCTGAATAACGGTCAATCGTGCATTGCCGCAAAGCGCTTTATCGTTGCGGAGAAGGTCGCCGACGAATTTGAGGGTATGTTTGTCGCCGCCATGAAGGCCTTGATCGTTGGGGACCCGCTCGACGCGGCCACCGATGTCGGTCCTTTGGCTACCGCGGGGAGTGTTCGCAGGCTTCACGCCGACGTAACCAAGACGCTCGAGGCGGGAGGGCGTGCTCTTGCTGGTGCTGTGCCGCTCGATCGACCAGGCTTCTTCTACGCTCCTACGGTTCTAACGGATATTCCACCCGATTCGCCGGCGTACTGCGAAGAGTTCTTCGGGCCGGTCGCGTCTCTGTTCCGCGTCAAAAATATCGACCACGCAATACGGGTTGCAAACGATACGCGCTTCGGGCTGGGAGCAAGCGCCTGGACCAGTGACGCGACGGAGCGAGAGCGGTTCGTGAACGAACTCGACGCCGGAATGGTTTTCATCAACAGCATGGTGGTTTCAGATCCCCGCCTTCCGTTCGGGGGAATCAAGATGTCCGGATATGGCCGAGAGCTTGCGGTCCATGGGATTCGTGAGTTCGTGAATGCCAAAACGGTCTGGATTCAATGAATCAAGGTACGATAGACCGACTTTGAGCACCTTCCGGCTAGCGTTTCCCAAAGGTTCGCCAAAGCCGTTTTCTCCCAACAGCGTTCATCGACACCGGTTGCAGAGTGCTTTCGGAAGCGGCATATTCGGTACTTAGAAATAGACATGCTGCACAGTAGAAAGGATTTCGAATGAAGCGCATGGTTGTTGCAATTACGGGTGCATCCGGGGCGATCTATGGCGTGCGTGCGTTGGAGGTCCTGCGTGCGATGGATGATATGGAGGTCCACCTTGTGATCTCCCCCTCGGCTGCGCGCACGCTGCGGGAAGAGACAGATTTTACGATTGAGGACGTTCGAGGCCTTGCTCACGCGGCACACGACCACAAGAACATCGGTGCGTCGATTGCAAGCGGCTCATTCAAGACGGAGGGGATGATCGTCGCTCCATGCTCGGTAAAGACTCTGAGCGGGATAGCGAATTGCTACGACGAGGATCTAGTGATCCGGGCGGCGGACGTCTGCCTGAAGGAGCGCCGCCGCGTGGTCCTGCTATTCCGGGAGACGCCTTTACACGCGGGGCACATTTCACTTATGGACCAAGCGACGCGGATGGGAGCGATTGTCATGCCTCCGACACCATCCTTCTACAATCGTCCCACGAAGATCGACGATATTGTGAATCAGAGCGTTGGACGATTGTTGGACCTGTTCGGACTGAGTAACGATCTAGTCTCGAGGTGGACGGGAACCAGCGGGCGCCCAGAAGGCGCACGGAGGACGGATGATGCGCGTTCTGCCGAACCCCTTGCTCGCAATGGCGAGTAGGTATGTACCCGGGAATCCTACGAGAGAAACGCGCTGCTCCGTCGCGTCAAGTGGAACGTTGCTCTCTATACTTGCGGTGCTATTCAGAACTGAGCTATGGCACCGTTTGTACTTCAGCTTGCTTCCGCAGGGGCAATCATCGTTCCGTCCGACTTTCGACATCAGTCGATCCTACCTCTCTTCGATGTGTCTAACAGGGTATAGCCTAATTGGGGATCGTTTGCGCTCGATTTTGCTGCCGAAATAGGGTCTCAAATCGATTATTTAGGTGTTTTCTAATATAGATAGGACCCTTTCTGGACGTTATGTTGGCTATGATTTGCTTTACGGTTGGCGGAAAGTGGTGTCATCGCGCCAAACGCTGCTCCTCCCATCCTAGGGAAAGATCCTTCGTAAGAACGGACACGGTGAGCAAGGGTGAGTGATTTCCAGCGAGGATCGCTTCATAGAGCTTCGGAGACAACGCTGCCAATCGAAGAATTCGCGAGGCGTAGCGTTTGTTGAGGCTCGCTTTTGCGGCAAGTTCTTCCAAGTTCCTTACCTTCCCGGCGACTATCCACTCTGACCACGTTCTCGCCTGGACCACAGCGCGCACCAGGGAAGCGATTGGGGCGTCGCTCTTGCACTCTCCGTTTGAAAGGATTAATTTGACTGCGCTACCGCGTCGTGCGACCGATATCGGTTCATGCAGCTGTATCTCGGCAGAGGAATCGGCTGAAAGAACCTCGCCGAGCAAGTCTTTGCAGAGTTCCGCGTGGCTCAAGAAGATGCACAACTCATTGTTGTCAACAACTACTCTCTTAACGATCCGGGAGATCAAGTCTCGTGTGTTTGCGTGCGCAATCTCTGAGAGTTGAGCAGAGCGATGCTTCGCGGCTGAGGTCAACAAGCGCAGTTCCCGAACGTCTAGCGTTGTGAAATGCCCTCTTAACCGTGGGGAGTCTTCAAGAAAAGAACCAATTGAAGAGACAACACGGCTCTCCAATTCGTCCGCAGGCAGGCGTTTGAGGATGTTCACCGATGAACCGCGGCCAGATCCGGTGAAGATGTAGTAAAAGTAAGGTCTCCCCTCTTCGCTGCATGGGTCGGTGTATAACTTTGGCCATCTGAAGTCAATAATTTCCCATGCAATGATGAGACAGATCTGAGAGGTGAGCCAACCGCCTTCAGGGCTCCGACCACCTCTGAATGCTTGTTCTCTTAGATCTGGACCTTTAGTTCATCCAAGCTCAATTGAGCACCCCAGGGGTTGAAACCGAGATTGTCCAGCTGTCTATTTCTAGCTTTGACTATGTCCCAAAAGGCCTTGTTCCTGGCATTGATCATCCGAGAGTTTTCAGTTTGGCTATCTTCTTCCGGTTCTGATGCTCCAAATGTCCAGTACGGTCCGCTAGGTGAAGCTGAGCCCATGACTTATGCCTCTAAATTTCGATCGATGGTGTCTGAAACAAACGCCCGCGAAAAAACTTGGGCTTTGAAACTCCTGCGAGTAAACTCCAAGCCAGTGTTGCATCGACCCGTTGAGACCGCCCCGTATTTGGGGAACTACGAGCTAAATTGCGTTCTGCAGGTACCTGGTCTTTGCATCACGAAGCTGCTTGACTTGTTCATGCTTCAGGATACGAGGAGCGCCAAGTTGATGTGCGACGAGCGCGATCTGTGCCAGATGCTCGACAGTCTCCATCTTCTGGAAGGCTTGGAGCAGGGTGCTACCGTAGCTGACTGCGCCATGGTTGGCCATAAGGATGGCGTCATGGTCTGGGATGAAAGCGACGAGACTAGCTGCCACCTCTTCGGTCCCCGTTGTTGCGTAGGTTGCTAAAGGGACTACTCCGAGAGTCATAACAGCCTCCTGACAGAGCATCTCGTCCAGTCCTCGGCCGACACAGGCGAAGGCCGTCGCGATCGGAGGATGAGAATGAATGACCGCTGTGACATCGTCTCGGTGATGGTAGACGGCAAGATGCATGCTGACTTCGCTTGTGACCTTCCTCGATCCCTCCAACTGTCTCTCTTGGAGATCGACGATGACCATGTCGGCTGACCTCAACAGAAACTTGCTGACGCCGGTGGGAGTAACTAACAGACGCAGGTCATCCAGTCGAACGGAAAGATTGCCCGACGTCCCCGGCATAAACCCCAGACGATGGAGCATTCCGCTGAATCGGACTAGATCTCGCCTCAACTCGACTTCGGTCCGGCATTCGATTTCTACCAATGTTGGATCCTTTCTGTTGCGCGGCAATATCCATTTGCCTGTTCGAGGTTAAAGTATCTTGAAGGGTGTCGGTCCGGCAGCAAGGACTGGCTTTGGCGATAAGGCGTTTTGGAGTTTGCGCCAGCCTTTTCCGAAACGGTCAGAGGCCATGAAGATTCGGCCAGCGGTAAGGGGTCCCAATATCTTGTAATGACCGACGGCCGCCAGACCCATCGAAGCAATGCAGCCGCACTGATGACAATCAGGCGCTCCCCCAAACTGACAGGGTGTTATCTGCGTGGTGAGGTCGGCAGAGATGGTCTTCGTGGTCCTGGCAAAGATACATTCGGCGGGATTTTTGGAGGAGAAGCGATCTCCTTGATCACGGAGTCAGGCATGTCCAGCATGGGATACTTCAGACGCAATCGTCTCAGTTCTGCGATAGTCGAAGCTCTCTGTGAGGGCGTAAGAATCTCCGGGTCGGTGGCACCGATCTGTGGCGTGAAGAGGCTGAACCACACCTTTGCGATCTCCGGGCGGCGGCCCCAGAAGTGAAGGAACTCATCAAGGTAGCCGGGGCGTTCTGCGATTTGCGACGTAATGGTGCAATGGACCGTTACCCTTGCGCCCGCGATGTTCTTGAGAATGCGTTCGTACGTGGCGGGTTTGCGTCTTTCGTCATGTTCCGGTTGAAGTCCATCGATCGACACCACGACATTAAGCTTCTTGAACTTTTTCCAAGCGGCGGGGACGGCCCGGAAGGCGCTCGTAACGACCTGGGTATGCACTCCACGGCGTTCGATCTGTGGCAAAAGCAGTTCAAGCTCGCGGTAGCGCACGAGCGGATCGCCTCCCACGAGGGAGACATGAAGCGGCCGGTGCTCCTCGATGACAGCGAGCACTCTCTTTACCAATTCGTCTCCCTTGAAGTCGGAGAGTTGGCGAAGCTGGGTCGCGCCTCCTAGATGGGCCGCGTCGAACGCATAACAACCAGGGCAGCTCAGAGGGCACTCTTTGGTGATTTCGATGGAAAGGGAAGGTGCGGAACCGGCAAGGATTCTGGCCCATGCGTGGAAGACTTCGGACTTTTTCATGATCTCTCCAAAAACGAATCGCAAATGCGACTGGTTTTGCATTAGCGGACGCGAGGGACTCGGAACGAGCCATCCTCCGTGCTTGGCAGGCGGAGAGAGATCAGACTTGAATGGGCAGGTTATATCGGCATAGTGCGCTGCTGGACTGGGGCCCGGCGTCGGAGCGCGCGATCAAACTCCATGCGATCGCCACTGCCCGTGGATTTGGGTCTTCAAAGGCAGGCGATAGCCATCTCCGAACAGCAAGAAGGAGAGTGACATTCTGCCGACGCTGGTTTAGGAGAACGAGGACGAGCGAAAAAATTGTTAGAAGCGCGAGAAGACCAAGCTCGCAATCCTGGCCGCCACGGAGAAATCTATCGAGTTGGCAGAAATACTCGGTCCACGGCATAACGAAGATCAGGATAGCCGTGAATAGAATGAGTAGGCGGCCTACCAGGGCATAGCCCTGAGAGATGCCATCGATAGGCGCCATTATCGTGGAGGTATGCTTCAATCTGCCTCTCGATCTGATCGATCATGCACCATCATCATCGGTACTGAGTAAAGTTGGATGCAAACCGGAAGGGGCAAGCTTCTCTCCCAAGTGGTGCGGTTTTAGTCTCAAATAAAAGAGTTAGCCTAAAGAGCTAGCCCGATTTGCCCTCTGCCGATTCGGTATCCGCTTTTGTTGAGATGCATTTTGCAAGTTCGAGACTTATCGGGCGCCCTGGTGTGGTCGAAGTTGCCGCAAACCCCTGCCAGCTCAACCGGTCGATGCAACACTATCTAATCAGCTGATCCACAGATGCTTACTCTGAAGAATCGATCTGTTTGGCTGATGTGGCCAAACCTAGCCAGGGTAAGGTTCCGGCTGATCTAACTCTAGCCAGCGCATTTAGCTTTTGTTTTCAATGAATGCGGGTCTGAGCTGAGTGTTGCGTCGACCCATTGAGACCACCCCGTTTTCCGTGCACGACTAAAGTAGGCTTAGTAAGCCATTGAAGGATGATGCACTCGAGTGAGGCATCGGATTCGTTATACTGCCTCTGTGAGGAATTGCCTAAGGAACCTCTGCGTAGGCGTCTGACTTTCTGGGGTCAGGGAGTGGGCATGGAAGATGCGCGGGTTTTGGTTGGTTTGATGCTGTTGGAGGGCTAATTGGAACGCGCATCCGCCCGTTTTCCGGGGCTTCCAGGCGCACTACTGCCCAAGGACTGCCAGACGTTTGCGGTGCAGGTACAGGTTCACCAGCGCGAAGTTCGCGCACAGGCGGTGATGGTTCTTCGCGATGCCTCTGTATCTCACTTTGTCGAAGCCGAAGATGCGCTTCAGGATCCGGAACGGATGTTCTACCTTGGCCCGCACCCTCGACTTACTCCGGTTCTTCTTTTTCTGTAACTCGTCGACATAGTTTTTGAACTTCGTCCGCTTGCAGGTCATGTCCTGTGCCTTCGGAGCGGCCTCTTGGATGGCGTCGGTCTGGCCCTGATAGCCGCCGTCGCCCCACACCTTACGCTCTTGGCCGTGCAGCAGTTCCGGTAACATGTGGCAGTCCGCCACGCTGGCTGCGCTCGTCGCCACAGAGTGGACGATGCCCTCCCTCGCGTCCACGCCGATATGCGCCTTCAGGCCGAAGTACCACTGGTTGCCCTTCCTGGTCTGGTGCATCGCCGGGTCGCGCTCGCCACTCGCGTTCTGGGTCGACGAAGGCGCATGCAGGATGGTCGCATCGACAATCGTGCCCGTCGCGATCCGGATGCCCCTGGCATCCAGATGCACGTTCACCGCATCCAGCATCAACCCGCCCAGCTCGTGCCTCTCCAGCAGATGACGGAACCGCAGGATGGTCGTCTCATCCGGCGCAGGCGCAATCCCAAGGTCCACGCCAACGAACCGCCGCAGCGCCGCAGACTCGTACAACGCCTCTTCCACCCCAGGGTCCGACAGATTGAACCACTGCTGCACAAAGTAAGTCCGCAGCATGATCGCCAACCCTACCGGCTGCCGTCCCTTGCCCGCCTTCGCATAGTGCGGTCGTACCAGGGCTTCCAGCGCAGACCATGGAACCACCTGCTCCATCTCGTCCAGAAACAACTCCCGCCGACTCTTCCGCCCGTACTTCTCAAACACACCCTGACTCGACAGACTCTGCTGCTTCATCGCAATCTCCTCGCAGCTATCAGATTAATCAATCAGGCAAGCGATGCAGAACTTGTGCAGACTCTCCCTAAAAGCATTCGCCGGAGTTCTACTGGTTGTAATGGTCGTGAGCCTTGTGTTCTCCCTACTAGGTCCTCATGATTTTCAGCATTTAGGCGCCGTCGCATTCCTCTTCGCCTTAGTGCCTATCTTTCTGTTCGGGTTGATCGCGCTGCGTGAGGTCTCAACCTTCTGGTTGTCCGCGAGCTATTTACCAATCGATCCAGATAGTAACCGCCCCAAGCTATTCCAGCTTCCCCCACCCCTCAATAGCTAAAATGCGCCTCTGATTCGTGTCCGTCGGAAGCTTTGCCTTCCGACGGCTCCCCCGGTGCCGCAAATTTCTAGCTAACTATGAGGCTTCGCATGGATTTCGACCTGCTCCTGTTGGCGGAGTTGTACCTATTTTGCATTTTTGTTGCGTCTGCCTTTGTCTTTCAACGTCTTCGCTGGAGATACAGGAAGCAGCGTGGGAAGAACGATCTTGGCTTTTATCCAAGCTCTACGTCCTTAGGAAATGCACTCCATCAAATTAAAAGCATTGCTGAACCGCCTGTGAAGCACGTAATCGTGGAAACCATGGATGGGGATGATCCAGATGAGCAGGAGTCCCGTGATCAACGATCCCAGAAGGCATTTACTGAAACAGGCCGAACGTATCAGGAGGGGCGAACATCTAGAGCGGCTGACAGGGAGAGTGCATAGACGTTGATGAACAGCCACCACACGTCGAGTCACCATACTGCAGCTGGCCAAGCTCCTGGATCTGTCGATTGTACCGCTTGATCTTCAGCGTCATCTCCGCGATCTGCTCGATCACCAGGCCGAAACCCTTTACTTCGATGTCTCAGAAGTTCTAGATGACTGGCATTGGGTCAAGATGAGCAAACTCGACGAAGGTCTTCGCGTTCGCATATGTATCCCGGCAAAGACTGTTTCAGGACTATATATCGGAATATAGGGGCATCTGAGATTTGGGACTGCCAGGATGCCTAGCATGCGAGCCATTTCGCTCGGGTAAGGGCATTCCTGGTTCATCTGCTTTCCCGAAGCATCCAAGCTTAAGGTGTCCGGCCAGGTCGCGCTGCAACCGCAGCCGAGCATCGCCGGATTAATTCTTATCGCAACGCAACCCGCACTTGCTCTAGCAGCAGAAAAGGATTCTTTATGGTCTCCAATCGCGGAGTGGTCTTTCTCGGACCGAACCACGTCGAAATTCAATCCATCGACTATCCCAAGCTCGAAAATCCGAACGGTAAGAAGATCAATCATGGAGTTATTCTCAAAGTTGTTTCCACCAACATCTGCGGTTCCGACCAGCATATGGTCCGAGGTCGGACGACTGCTCCGACTGGCATGGTCCTTGGTCACGAGATCACAGGAGAAGTCGTAGAACTTGGGGCCGACGTCGAGTACATCAAGATGGGCGATCTCGTCACCGTCCCGTTCAACGTTGCATGCGGCCGCTGTCGCACCTGTAGGGCTCAGGAGACGGGCGTATGCCTGAATGTGAATCCTGGCCGGGCCGGTGGAGCATACGGCTACGTCGACATGGGGGGCTGGGTAGGCGGTCAAGCGGAATACGTCATGGTGCCTTACGCTGATTTCAATCTGATTCCATTTCCTGATAATGCCCAGGCCATGGAGAAGATAAGGGATCTCACGATGCTGACCGATATCCTTCCTACTGGCTTTCACGGGGCAGTCAATGCAGGCGTCGGCGTCGGTTCAACTGTCTATGTTGCCGGGGCCGGTCCCGTTGGCATGGCCGCAGCCGCATCGGCCTATATTCTTGGTGCCGCCGTCGTCATGGTCGGCGATATGAACCCTGAGCGGCTGGCTCATGCCAAGTCGGTCGGTTACGAGCCTATCGATTTGACCAAAGACGCCTCTCTCGAAGATCAGATCGCCCAGATCGTGGGGCAGCCCGAAGTAGACGCGGCCATCGACGCAGTCGGCTTCGAGGCAAGGTCGCACGGCCAGCACGGAGAAGAGGCGCCTGCAACCGTCCTCAACTCCCTCATGACGATCACGCGAGCCGCTGGCTCTATCGGCATTCCTGGCCTTTACGTCACCGAAGATCCGGGCGCTAAAGAGAAGGCAGCAAAGACCGGGAATCTGAGCATGAGGTTCGGACTCGGCTGGGCGAAATCGCACCGTTTCTATACCGGTCAAACTCCCGTGCTCAAATACAACCGGCAGCTAATGCAGGCGATTCTCCACGATCGGCTTCCGATCGCGAGAATCGTAAATGCAACGGTCATCAGCCTCGACGATGCTCCTCAGGGATACAAGGACTTCGATAAGGGGCTGCGAAGAAGTTCGTGATCGATCCACATGGTTTGATCCCGAAGTCAGCCTAGTACCCGACCGGGCACACAGATCCAGCGTGGAAGGATCTGTGTGCCCGGCAGGTTGGTGTCTCGTCGGCACGATGACGCTACGCATGCGCAACCTCGTCAGCCTGCTCTGGAGCGAGTGGAAGGATCTGGAGCAGCAGATCGTTGCGATGAACGTGGAGGTTGAACAGATCGCCTCTTCCGATCCAGCCTGCCAGCGACTCAGACAGATCCCGGGTATTGGGCCTCTGGTTGCAACCGCGATCGTAGCGGCGATCGGCAACGGAGCGGCCTTTCATAAGGGCCGGGAGTTCTCCTCCTGGCTGGGACTTGTGCCGCGACAGCACTCGACCGGCGGCAAGATCAGACTCTTCGGCATCAGCAAGCGCGGCAACAGCTATCTGAGGAAGCTGCTTGTGCATGGTGCCCGATCCGCCGTCCTCCGCGTCAAGCGAGAACGATCGCCGTTCAGTCCCTGGCTTAACGCTCTTGAGCGCCGGTCCCCGGTCAAGGTAGTGATCACAGCCGCAGCTAACAAGCTCGCCGTATCGCGTGGGCCGTTCTCTCGAGCGGACAGGACTATCGAGCGGTTCCGGACGCAATGACTGCCTAAGCAAGATTAGCCACCACCGGCATCAAGTTCTCCAACCAAGGTCTGCACTGGATAGCTAAGACGAACGAACAGTTCCCAACGGCGTGCTCGCAACCTGCTCCCGAAAATGGTCTTCCAGGACCGTCCCGTTTATCAGGAAGAGCACGCAGCGTAACTCATCATGCCAGGAGACTCCACTCTCCACCCAAAGGCTGATTAGATAAGGGCGAAGACTCAAGCCGCTCCCGGTAGACTGTGTTTGGTTTAGAGACCATGGTCAGCGGGAGGAGGAGGTCCGATGATCATAGTAGGTTGTGATTTTCATCCTAGCTTTCAACAAATCGCCATGCTCGATACCGAGACTGGAGCAACCGAAGAACACAAGCTGATGCACACGAGCGGAGAAGCCGAAGGCTTCTATCGGAAGCTGGCTTGGCCCGCGATTGTGGGCATTGAAACCGTAGGAAATGATCAGTGGTTCGTGCAGCTGTTGCAGAAGTTGGGTCACGAGGTCTGTGTCGGGGACGCGGCGCAAATTCGTGCCAGCTAAGCACCGATTGAAGATGTTTATTCCTCTGCTTGGAGATCGGCATGCGCTTGATCGTCTCCGCTGAACTTCGCTCTGCACCGCACAGACCGCAGTAACTGACAGCTTGCTTGACCGAGTGAAAGCGAGCTACATCGTCGACCTCAAGCACCCAGGTCAGAGCGGTGATCGGCCCGGCCGCAGGGATCGTCATCAGGCGTTCGACACGAGCATGAAGCAGGGTCACGGCGCAGGGAACGAATCAATGCACTCTCGGTCTTGCCGATCCGCACGATGGTCTCGCGGCAGATCGCCAGCAGCGGCTTCAGCTCGCAGCTGATATCCGGGTTGGTCTCCATCAGTTCCTTGAAGTAGCCGACCTTATGGAGCTTCTTCTATGACCATCTTCTGCCTCATGCTGCAGCCGTGAAGGTGGCGCATCCGCTGATGCTGCGGGCGATCGCAGCGGCCAAGAAGAAGAACGATCGCATCGATGCGAGCAAGATCTGCGACTGTCTTCGATGTGATTTCCTGCCCGAGTGCCACATGGTCTCCGCCGAGGTTCGGGAGCGACGTAGGACGCTACGCTACCGCAAGCTACTGGTCCGGCAGAACGTACAGTTGCGCAACAAGGTCTCACAAATGCTGATGGAGTCAGGCGTGGTTTACAACAAGCATCCATCCGGTAAACATGGTTGCTTCCATGGCCACGGTCCACGGAACTGGTAACGTCTTCACCCAATCGTCGAGCTGTGCTCTAGTCGCAGCAACGGTGCCTTCAGAAAGAACCGTACCACTCACGTCCTTCACGCAATAGCTGATCGTCTCCTTGTGGATGTCTAACCCGATGAAGTGCATACTGGTCACGAGGAGCCTCCTTGGATGTCTCTGAATCAGCAAGTAATCGCTGAGTTCAGCCCTTGTACACCAAGTCCTCCTCAACTCCGCGACTTATCCATCCAAACAATTCGTTCATGTGGAAAGTCACCCACTGGAAATCAGTAAACAGTACGGCGTTTAACGTTAGTAAATCTTGACTGTATTAGAGCTTGATGAGCGCAGTGGACAGTTATCGCCACTGAGATCAGAAGCTATAAGCACGCCGAGGCGGCAAGCTGGTGAACGAACGTTTGTTGACCTCTGAGACGTACGTCGCACAAGACAGCCGATGTTCATTCGATCTTTAACAAGTATTGAATTGACCCCTCTTAGCGCCCAGCGTAGAATTTGCCCGTCGCGTAGGTGATCTTCCCTTGCGACGCTCGTCGGCCCTGGTCTCTGCAGAAATCTATCGCCCCCTTAGATCTCCCAAGAATTTACCGGCTACCTGATTCATTCGACTAAACCGGCGCCTCATCGAGAGCCTTCATCCGCTCTCGAAAAGCTGTCTGCCCCATGCTGCATCCAGCTAAAGAGGTTCTGAACAAGTTCAGGTCAACCATTGTGCAAACTCTCAGTTATCTCCTGTCCGGGTTGCCATACCGGCTCGGGCCTCTCCGAATTTCACTCTCAGCAGCAACGAATTTCATCGATTGGAGGATAGATAATGAAACGCAGAGACTTCCTGAAAACCACCGCCGCCGTCGCAGGCGCCAGTATCGCCACTCGCCTTGGTTTCTCTCAAAACATCACCGAACCAGGAGCCAAGCCCAACATCCTCTTCATCCTCGTCGACGAGTTGCGATGGCCAACCGTCTTCCCCATCGGCGTCAACAATGCCGAACACTACTTCAGGCGCTTCATGCCCAACCTCTTCAAACACATCTGGAAGGGCGGCGTAAAGTTCTCCAACTACAACACCGCTGCCTGCGCGTGCACGCCTGCTCGCGGCACCATTATTTCCGGCCTCTACTCCCACCAGAGCTGGCTCAATACCACCATCACCACTGATCCCAACGTTCCGGTCCTTAATCCTGCTTTTCCCACTTACGGCAAGCTCCTTAGGGCGGCGGGCTATACCACGCCATACGTTGGTAAGTGGCACGTCTCCGTCCCCAGCGGGCCCAGCGACACCGATCCCTACGGATTCGCTTGGAACAGCCCACCCGACCCGACCGGGTACAACCTCCAGGGCACCTACGGCGACCCCGCCACCCCCGCCACCCCCAAACCCCACGGTCCCCCCCATACCACAACGACGCCTACACCACCCAGCAGGCCATCGCGTATCTGCAGAACGTCAAGACCACCGATGCCCCATGGTGCCTGACCGTCGGCTATGTCAACCCGCACGACCGCGAGTTCTTCCCCGCCGGCACCGAGTTCCTCACCTTCACCGACCTCTTCGCGGAATATAACGAAAACCACCCAAACGCCCCGCTCAGCCAGTTTATCGACTATACGACCACTCCTCCAATCGTGAACTGGGACACCAACGCGCTCAAATCACCTCCCTTCTTCGGCTATCCCATCCTTCCGCCCAACTGGCAGGACCCCAACCACTATGCCGCAGCCGGAAAACCCACCACGCACACCTACCTTCAGATGTTTTCAGCGGCCATCTGGGGGGACATCAACGCGAACCCGTTTCAGTTGGGATTCAAGGTCCTTCCTTACCCCGTCGGACCCCAAGGGCCCACCGGCTACGGCGTCGGCTACGCGCCGTTCCGCTACTGGCAACGCGGCCTCGACAGCTACACCCAAATCACGAAGATCCTCGATCAACAGATCGGTGACGTCCTCGAGCAGCTCCACGACCTGCCGCAGAGCATCATCGACAACACCGTCATCATCTTCGCCTCCGACCACGGGGAATACAATGGCGCGCACGGCTTCGTGTCGGGCAAGATCGGGACTGTGTACGAGGAGTGCACCCACATCCCGCTCATCGTCATGGACCCCAGCGGCCGCTTTACCGATGACACCCATGTCATCCGCACGGGCCTCTGCTCCTCCGTCGACCTGCTGAACATGTTCGTCACCATAGGCAACAAAGGCGACACAACGTGGCTAACGAAGTTCCCCTATAACCAGATCTACAACAACCGGCACGACATGTACTCCATGCTGAAGTCGCAATTTGCTCCGGGCAGGGACTACCTTCTCTTCGCCACCGACGAGATCGCTCCCAACTTCTTTAACTTCATCGGAGCCCCAACCAACATCATCGGCCTTCGTAAAGAGGGCACCAAGACTGGTGTCTACTCTGACTGGTTGCCTCTCACTACCCATATCGATCCGGTCACCGTACAGCTCGAGTTCTACGACTACTCCACTAAGAATGGTCAGCTCGAGCTCATCAGCGACCCGGACGACCCCCGTGCCAAGGCGGACTTCGTCGAGCTCACAGGTAACTTTATCCCCAACGAACTCGCCGCACCTCTCCCCGGCAGTCCCCTCGATCCCAACTCGCTGCGCTCCCAGCAGCTCAAATCGGAGGCTGCGCACCTCCTCTACCGCGACTTCATCAAGAACCAGCCAAATCCCACTTGGCAGCCCGGCGGCGGCGGATTGCGCAAGTTCCTCGGCTACGGAGGACAATTCTAACGAATCGGCTACACCACACAGACGCGAAGGGAGGCGCTTCTTCCGCGCCTCCCTCTTTCTTTCTGTTCAGCACTTGACGCCTTGAGTAGCCAGCCTCTGGATGGCGCGTAAAATTTCACGATGCCTACTGACATCTTTAGCGTCCCGAGTATGTGGTCCGCGAGCCGGAAGTTGCCGCACTTCTTTCTCAATTGTTGATAAATCGCCGACGCATTAGCCAAGGTCGAATCGGTAAGGCTTTAGTCGGCCAGTGTTTACAAATCCAGTCCACCTGGACGTAAACCCGGCTATCCGGAAGTTGACTTTGTACCTCCCGCAAAGTCGAGTTTTGCGGCATGTTTCGGATCCAAGTTTCTCACCCCGTTTTCGAGGAACTTCAGACTGCTGACCTGCTATCGAAACAGCTGTCTCCAGAGTCATCGCGAGCCATAACCCATCGACGGAACAAGTGATGAGAAGCCAGAAACCGACCTGCTTTCCAGCGATGACTACATGCGGTTGGGTGCAGCTGAAATCGCAATGCTCACCAGAGTAGACGTATCCTGCCTCCGTGCTGCCGTCTGCAAAGATCACATCAGCAGCCGTAGGCGCCAGGAGCATAGCCTTGTAGTTCGTGAGCTTCAGCAGGTCTGAGAGTAGCCTCGTCCTGATCCTCTTCAACCTCCTCGTCCGTGCAAAAGTCCTACAGGGGATGGTCGCTGAGATCTTGGTCGGAAAGAAGGTTTAACTGTCGACGTGCGTTCGATAGCGACTTCGCGATCGCGTCTGATCGCCGCTCACTTCCGTCCCCGAACGAAAAAGACCACGCGAATCGCGCAGCCTACGAGTAAACGAAGAAATAGAGACGATTTCAGAGCTACATCCGACAAGCGCTACCTAGAAAAACCAGCGCAACTACTTCCCGCCAAACTGAAAATTGATGCCCGCCGAATACTTGAAGTTGTTCTGGCTTCCCGTATAGGTTGTTCCGTTGACCCCAAACCGAGTCAGCAAGTAGTCGACCTCAACCGGACGAAGCTCTACGTACGGGATGATCGCGTAATCCAGGCCGCCGCCGAACTCCATCGCGAAGGCATTGTTCGTGCTGCTCTTGTTCGTGATGCCCTCGTCCTCGAGGATCTGCGCAACCTCGTTACTATGCGCGGCGCCAAAGAGCGCTTCGCCGAATGGCTGGAACTTGCCGCTATGCGTCTTAAACTGCGGTCCGAACATATAAGTAACCAAGTTTGCGCTAAGCTGACCCGCAGGAAAGCCATTGTGTTCAAGTGTGTTCCGCACGCCGGTGCCCTGAGTGTAGAACTGGAAGTCAGCTTTGATCCCGACGAGCGATGCGAAGTTGTAGACGACACCCACGCCGCCGCCGAAAACATTGAAGCTGGTGATGACAGGGAGGTCCGGGTGAACATTGATGAAAGAAAAATCCACGGGAACCTCGAACTTTGGATAGCTCGTTTGAGCCCCTGAGACCGTCGTCAGTAATAGAACGCATACGCTTGTCGCTAGATATTTAAATTTATTCATCACTACCGATTCTCCTTGTAGAAGGTGTACGGTACCGTCGTCACGATCACCGCTCAGCCGAGCTGAAGCTAGGGCCATAATAGGCAAAGACCGTTTTGATCGGAACTAGAAAAAAGATGGCGCCCTAAATGTTTCAGCGCGTCTGATAGGGCTTACTCCAGAACGCAGATGGATGAGAAAAGAAACGCTCTGAACGCGCTGATAAATGGGACATTGGGCCGCCTAACGCCTAAAAGCGGCGAGCTTCCCGCAAAGTCATGCCGGCTCAGACGGTCGACGCAACACTTGCGGATCGCAGAAGTACACTTTGACCTTGGTGCCACTGTAAACTCCTTGTGCCTGGCCATCTCCAAGCCGCGATCCCAGGTCAGCGAACGCCGCAGGGTCGCCGGGAGTTTACCAACATGCCGGCTCAAGGCTTGAACGACCGCTTCGGTGTCTTTGCCCGGCACCTTGACCAGCATGGCAAAGCGTGAATGACGCTCGACTAAAGTCGCGATGTAACTGTTCTTTGCGCCGCTCAGCAGATCACCTTCCCAATGCCCCGGAACCGCTCGGTCTTCCACTTCCGCGATTAGTACCGATAGGTCGGCTTGCGTTGAGTAATCGTCACATGACGAGGAACGGGCTAGGTCATTCTAACTGTAGTTGCTGGTCGGGGGGCAATGGGGTATGTACCCGGTTCCCGAAATCTGCTATACACGCAGTTACATCCATGAAACTCCGTCTGATTGTGTTGTCCGCTGCCGTAATTGCGACTCTGCCGCTGCCGTCCCATGCTCAAACTCCGGCGTCCTCCGTGGATCCGTACCGCGACTAGCCGTTTGTATTTGAGCGGTACGACACCACTACAACAATGAAGGCCGACGGCACCGGAGACATAGTGCAGCATGTGATCGTGCGCATTCAGTCCGACGGAGTGGCGCGGCAGTTCAGCGTGTTGAATCTGTCATACGCTTCAGCAAATTCGACCGCGACGATGGAATTCGTACGCGTGCATAAGCCGGACGGAGGCATGGTAAACACGCCAATCGACGACGCCATGGAGATGCCCGCAGAAGTAACCCGCGAAGCGCCGATGTACTCGGACGTGAAAGAGAAACACCTCCCCGTGCGTAGTCTTGCGTCGGGCGACCGGCTCGAATATCAGTTCCACACAGTCCTTACCAAGGCGCAAGCGCCGGGACAATCCTGGGGGCGGAGCATTTCCTGGTGCAGGGTGGCGTAGTTCTGGAACAGAGTCTAACGCTTGCCGTGCCGGAAAATACCTACGTGCAGGTTTGGAGCCCGAACCACAAGACGACGCCGGTGACGCGCGACGGAATGCATGTGTGGACGTGGACCTCGTCGCAGACCAAGGCCAGCGCACGCGACGAGACCGGCAAGATGACCGTGGCCGAGGTGAAGGATCCGGACGAGGACGCCGACGGACGCAAGCTGCCCAGCGTGGCATGGACCACCTTCCATAGCTGGGCCGAGGTTGGCGACTGGTACCGCGGTCTGGCAGAGCAGCGCCTCCAACCTACCGCCAGCGTGCGAGCCAAAGCCGATGAGCTGACCAAAAATGCGAAGACACCTCAGGAACAGGCAGAGGCGCTCTATCGCTTCGTTGCGACGCAGGTCCGCTACATCTCGCTCTCGTTCGGTGTTGGCCGCTTCCAGCCGCATACACCCGACGAGGTGCTGGACCACGGCTACGGCGATTGCAAGGACAAGGACACTCTGTTGGAGAGCCTGCTGCGCGCGAAAGGGATGACCACGGCACCCGTGCTGATCGGGGCGGGGATTGCGCCGGTAACGGATGTGCCATCACCCGCGGTCTTCAACCACGCCATCACGACAGTCGAATTGCCTGACGCAGCCGGCAAGCCGGAGCGAGTCTGGCTCGATTCCACCGCTGAGGTCGCTCCCTTCCGCGTGCTCATGCCCGTCATCCGCGACCAGCAGGCGCTCGTCATCCCGGATAAGGCTCCGGCCGCACTTGAGAAGACTCCGGCGAACCCGCCCTATGCCTATCACGAAGACTTTGTCGCCGAGGGCACGCTGAACAGTGACGGCCTGCTGAAGAGCCACATGGTATTGACCGCGAGATCTGACAATGAGCTGGAGCTGCGCTCCATGATGCAGCGGCTATCACCCGCGCAATGGGACGACGCGATGCAGTACCTCTCGGGGGCAATGGGGTTTGGCGGTAAGGTGACGGCACGGACATGCGCCAGACCGACGCAGCTGCGCCGGTGAAGATCAGCTACGATTACAGCCGCGAGAAGTACGCTGGGTGGGAGAACAATCAATCGTTGCCTCTCTTCCCCACCGTTGAACTCACTCTTGTGAGCGAAGAGAAGGCGCCCGAACACGATATCGACCTTGGCGCACCGCGTACCGTCGAGGCTCACAGCACCATGGCCCTTCCCGTGGGCTATCGTGCAGAGCTGCCCGACGCGGTTCATGTCTCCCGAGAGTTCGCTACCTACGACAAGACATATCGCCTCGTCGACGGGAAGGTCATCGCGGATCGCAAGCTCGTCGTCAAGGTGCATAAGCTGCCGCGTGACCGATGGAAGGATTACCTTGCCTTTCAGAAAGCAACTCTGGTGAACGATGGGGAGCCTTACCTGCGGCTCATCCCGCCCGATCACCTCACGATCAACAAGGAGGGCGCGAAGAGCACATCCACTACGCCGGCCAAGGATTCGACGCCTGCGGCCGAGCCCCCGAACCCCTCTGACACGCGACAGCAGCTGGTAGAGATCACCGCTATGCTGCAGCGAAGAGATCTGGGTGGGGCCCGCAGCCGCCTCGAAGCTCTACGCAAGAGTTCGCCGGATGCGCCTTACGCCCTGGGTATGCTTGGGCTCGTCAAGGCGAATGACGGGGATCTTGACTCCGGCGCCCGCGATGTCGAAGCGGAGATGAAGGCACATCCCGATGACGACCCCTGGATGATTCTCGGACTGGCCCAGGAATACAGCAACAAGCAGCGTTACAGCGATGCTGAGGGATTGCTGAACACATACGGCGGTGGCAGCGAACGGGTTCAGCAGATGCGAGTCTATGTGTTTGACAAACAGGGCGACTACACCCATGCGCTCGGAGTTCTGCGCGATCTTCAGGCGCGCCAACCTGAAGACCGCGCGGTGGCCTCGCAGGTGGCAACCACGCTATACGAACTGCATCGCAACGAAGAAGCCGCCATGGCCGCGAAGAAAGCGATGGACGGTAGCGATGATCCGGATGTCATCAACAATAACGTCTACGTGCTGTCGGAGACGAAGATCGATCTGCCGTTCGCGGAGACGCAGTCGCGCCGTTCGGTCGATCTGCTGGAAAGGGCGACCGCCTCGCACGTTTTGGAAGAGGCGAATACGAAGGCCTTTGCCGAGTCGGCGAACCTCACAGCCTCGTGGGACACGCTGGGCTACATTCTGCTGCTGGAGAGCAAGCCGAAGGAGGCCGAGCCGTACCTGCGCGCAGCATGGTTCTCACAGCAAAACGTAATCGTCGGCAATCACTTGGCGCAGGCCTTCGAGAGTCTGGACCGCAATGCAGATGCGCTATGGATGTACCGGCTTGCGAAGCAGGCGGAGCATGCGGCCGATGCGAAGCAGGACTTTGCCGAAGTGGCTGCGGCCATTGCGCGCCATGAGAAGGCTGGGGTCAAGGCGGCCAGCGGCGAGCACTTTGCAACGTCGATGCAGGACTTTCGCAGCTACCACGTGAAGAATGGCGCGGGTGCGGAGGGTGGCGGCACGGTACGTCTCCAGTTGAAGGCCGATGGTATCGCGGCAGCTATGCTCGTCTCCGGTGATGCAAAACTGAAGCCCCTGCTGGACGAGGCAAAGTCGCTGCAGCTGCCCGGCGCGGAGCCAGCCGGATCGTCTGCGCGTGTGCTGCGCGATGCGGTTGTGTACTGCGGTAAGAAGAGCTCGACCTGCGATTTGGTATTTATGCTCAGCTCTGGTATCGCAGTGGAAGGCGCGTCAGAGTAGATTCGCCACGTGGTTTCATGTCGTCCCAGTTTATTCCTGGAACTTGGCTCTGACGCCGGGTGGCTCCAGGTGGCGAGTCGGCGGCGATTGCGGCAGGCATGTCTCCGCTTAACCTGGGTACTGACCTTGCTATCTCCGTGCGGGGTCTGCAGCGCACACCGGCATTGTCTCGCTCAAGGCCACCACGGACGCGTCCCCATGACCGGTATCTGGCCGCGTGAGCCGCGCCGTTTCTGGCATGTAGGCCCGATGGCGCGCAGTATCCACGATCTATCGTTGGCTTTTTCCCCGGACGGACAGGACGGCAACGCCATCTCGTTCGATAACGGAATTGGGAGTTCCAACAAGCGTCCGCTTCGTGTGGGCTGGCTGGTGGGCCCGGCTGTGGTCCGATCGACGGCGAGGTCGCGGCGACGGTGGAAGCTGCTGCTGAAGCGCTCAAGGAACTCGGGCACACAGTCGAGTCCGTGCGCATTCCTGCACTTGAGGTATTCCCGCAAAACGGTGCCAGCTCAACCGGTCGATGCAACACTATCTAGTAGAAGTTCTTCTATAGAGGGATGGTGTTTATGAGCGAAGGGAAGCAGTCGAGACTATCTGCTGTGCAGAGAGCTGATGTCTGGAGGCGATGGAAGGCGGGGGAGTCGTTGCATGAGATTGGGCGTGCCTGTGGCAAGCCGCATAACTGCATTCGCTGTGTGTTGTTGTCGCGCGGAGGGATTGCTCCAGCCGCTCGCCAGCGCTCTGGCATAGCGCTCACCTTGGCTGAGCGAGAGGACATTTCGCGAGGAATCGCGTCCAGCTCATCGATCCGCACGATCGCCAGCGGCCTCGGTCGGGCGGCGTCGACAGTGAGCCGGGAGGTCACGCGCCATGGCGGCCGATCGGCCTATCGCGCCCACGATGCGGATAGGCAAGCCTGGAAATCCGCTTTGCGACCGAAGAGGTGTCTTCTTGCCGGGAACCGCAAGTTGCGGACCCCTATCTCGCAAGCGCAGCTCGACCAGGTCGCGCTGCGCTTGAATCAACGTCCGCGAAAAACTTTGGGTTTCCAAACTCCGGCAGCTAGACTGCAAGCAAGTGTTGCGTCGACCGTCTGAGCCGGCACGGGTAATCGGAAGTTCGTGGTCAAGAGTTCACAATCACGTTTTCCGGAACCAGCGGATCGATATGAGAGGGGCAGTTCTTTCTATCGGAGAGTGCGTGCGGCTGTATTCAACTCTCTGAGCGTCAGAGGTAATGACGACGTTCCTGCCGTCGAATCTCTTTGTAGCGCACGAAGGCTTGCCGTTCGTCTTCCAATCCCAGCATTGTGCGAAGTGTAGAGCCGCGGTAGGTGTGGGCAGCCATCTTGGCGACATTCCGCGCAACGAACCAGGGATCATGGCGAAATGCCGCGGGCATGTGGCGGGTCTTCATACCACGCTCGGCCTTCCAGCGCAGATACTCAATTTCATCTGCTGAGAGGTGCTCATTCCGCACGACTGAGGTTGTGCCGTCATACTCTTCCAATTGTTCGTTTTCTATCAGACCACGGCGGCGAAAATCATCGGTGATTGGGGTTCGGGGATAGGGAGTCGGATGCTGAATGTATGGCCAATCCACGTACTGGCGGGCGAACGCGAGGTTGGCCTCAATCGACTCGACTGTATCGTTTGGACTGCCAACGATTAGGCCTCCGATCACATACATCCTATTGCGATGCAGATATTCGATTGCCTGAAGGGTCGCGTTGCCCAGGTTCTTGCCATCAGCGCGTGCGGTGTTCTTTGCGGACGCATGCAGGAATTTGAGGTCACTCTCCAAAACGTTTTCTATTCCCAGGAAAACATAGCGGAACCCTGCGCGGGGCATAAGCGGAGCCAGACTCTCTCCATGGTTCGCTATCGCTGAGGTCATTCCTTGCCGAAGCATAACCAACGTGCAGCGACGTGCCAGCCCCGTTTTGGGATGATGCCTGCAAAGCCCCGATTTCGGCAGGGTCTTTCGGTTCAATGATAGCTCTGACGGTGCCTGAAGTTGCTCAGGTTCCCGCTTAGCGGGAACTATGTCGCCAAGTTCGGATCGTCGGCGGGGGAATTGTTTCCGAGTTGCCGACAAACCGGGAGTAAAGTGACGAGAAGCGCGTTTAGCATTACGGATACCGTATCCGGACGTCATAACAACCCGAACGACGACTCACGAAGAGGTTATCTATGGATCGGCGAATGCTGGCGATAGTAGCGGTCGTTGTAGTTTGTATACTGGCGCTGCTGATGACCCTGGCCAAACCAAAGGTGTCGCCGCGGAGTGGACCCGCTCTCTCAGACTCGGTTTACAACCCGTACCCGCCTGGCATCCTCCCGCCCGATTTGAATTCCGAGATCGATCGTGTTCAACGGGAGGTAGACGTCATCGAAGACCGAGCGCTTGCACGCTGGCACGGGTTACAGCCCCCGATTCTGACTGGTCAGCCGCCCGTGCTTAGGGATATCGGAACTGAAGCAGTAGAGACGCTCGGCGAGTTCATGCTTTTCGACAAGAACATATCAACCAAAAGAAATCAGGCGTGCGCGTCGTGCCACATGCCGTACGTAGGCTTCGGCGGGCCGATCCCCTCGGCCAACCTGACAATAAGCGCGTATCCCGGATCGGTTCACACTCGGGCGGGCAAGCGGACACCGCAGCGACACCCGTATTCACCCTTCTTCCCTGTGCTCCAATACAACCAGGCACAGGGCCAATTCTTTGGGGGAAATTTCTTCGACTCACGCGCGACCGGGTATTTGCTAAGGATTCCCGACGCCGAGCAGGCACAGGGCCCTCCCGTCGATACTCAGGAAATGGGCCTCCCCGACACTGCCTGCATCGCATTCCGGCTTTCGCAGGCTGTGTACCGACCTCTCTTTGAGGAGGTATGGGGCAAGGGCTCGTTCGAAATCAACTTTCCGAGTGAGACGGAGCAGATCTGTGCGACCCCTGGTGGGGCTGCGGTGTTTGGCGGGCGCACCACGCCGATTCCTCTAGGTGCGGCCGACCGAACCCGCGCCAATACGGTCTACGACCGTTGGGCGCAGTCGATTGACGCATACGAGCAGTCCGCGCAGGTCAGCGCCTTCTCATCGAAATTCGACGCGCTCCTGGCCGGCAAGTACAAGCTCACCCCAGAGGAGATGGCGGGGTTCAAGCTCTTCGACGGCAAGGGCAACTGCAATTCATGCCACCTCGACGGAAGAGGAACCGCTCTCAAGTCCAATCAGACCGACACTAGCTCGGCCGCCATGGTGAACCCTCAGTTCACGTGCTTTGGCTCGGCCAATGAGGGCCTGCCTCTCAATCCGCGAGATTCTTTCTATTACGAGACCACGCCGGATGCTTACGAATTCACTGCCAACCCTTACGGTTTCGGCTATAGAGATTTGGGACTTGGGACTTTCCTAAGAAGCGGGTTCGGTTCCGGTCCCAACCCAAACATGAATTGGAAGCAATACGCACTTACCGCCGACGGCCAAATGCAGGTATCTTCGGCGCGCGATGTGGCCATGACACCGCCGCAATGTCCTACCACGGAAGCTCCCGGGCCGTACTTCCAGAAGGCGTTCTTTCACAACGGCTACATTAAGAGCCTGAAGCAGCTCGTACATTTCTACAATACGCGCGACAAGTATGCGTATCCGGTCACTTCCGGACATTGCCCGAAGGGAACAACCGAAAAAGTCGATTGCTGGCCTATGCCTGAGGTACGGAACAATATCGATATGACCAGCGGGAATCTTGGCCTCACAGATAAGGAGGAGGATGACATTGTTGCGTTTCTGCAAACATTATCGGACGGTTTCACGAGGCCTTACCGCAACAGCGATACTTATACGGGTGCTTGTGTGAGGGGCGGTTCGGCTGCGACCCAAGGTAACGAGTTGCTGATCCCCACTCCGCCGCTACCACCCTGCGCGTCGGCGATCTGCGGCGTCACGCCCGTCCCCAAACCGCCTATTCCGTAGCGTCAAGGTTAAACGGCGTGGATGTGCCTTCGCTCATCTGGCCATCGAGCTTTTTGAGGTGTGAACATGAACAGAGTGCTTGGAATATTGGCGATCTCGGTTTTGAGCAGCAGCCTGTCCGCCCAGGAAAGTCCAACGACTCCAAAAGCTGCGCAGGTACGGATCATCCATGGGCCCGAGATCGAATTGGCGAAGGCGCATTTGACGATTATCAACTGGACGACGAACAATCCCGGTGGCTCCGCCGTGCGTTACGGAATCGTGCACTATGGGACAGATCCACATAGCCTGATCGAGACCGCAAAGTCTCCAATCAGGTTGAACCCGGATCACTCATCGACGGTCTTCCGCGTACGCCTCGATAAACTCGAGCCGCAGACGACCTACTACTACACCGTTGACTCGATGGAGGCCACCGGCAAGAGCGATGGGGTCAAGAGCTCGGTCAACCACTTCAGTACCCCTTAGCTAGCGCAGTCCACTTGGCCGAGAAGTCGCCTTAGCGAACAAGTGGCCCTCGCCAATCAACTGTTGAACTGAAGCTGATATCTTTCCACAGATAATTTTGAAATGCGAAACTGCTTCCGTTCTGGCGTTTAAGCGATCCGCCTAACCATGCGGCACTACGCCCACCTGTGTCCGACCTTCAAGCAGGAATCTGTTCGGCGCAATGCTCCTTCGTTCGGCTTTGCCTTCAGCAAGCCCGCACTGGTGTTAGTCGGCAAAGCTAGCTAGTCATAGGTGTAACCCTAAAGTCTTACAGCCATATCCCCCTTTGATTGATAGGGTTTTCATCAAGCGGGGGTAAGAGATGCAACACGCCGAGTTTCCTACAGTGCTTCTGGTCCTTTGTCTCATCGCGATCGCATTCTCATTTACTGGTATCCAACACTGTTAGCGAAACGGCGTCATCACAATAATTTTGGCTCCATCAAGCTTGTAAATCTCTTCTTCGGTTGGACATTCATCGGTTGGGTTGTTGCGTTGATTTGGGCTGCTAGCGACACGTCGAGGCCGCCTTCATCAGGGTTGGTTCAGCGAGCCCTGAATAATCAAATGGTGTTTGATGCTAGAGTGCCGGCATGAATACGATAAAGCTTCTTTTCCGAGACGTTGAGACAGAGATAGATCTGTCTCCTGAAGCCACCGTTCCATCCGTCGCGGCAGATCGACAGACATCAATCGCCTCGTCGACCAAAACCGACATGAATTGCTTACCTCGCCAAATAATTTCACCAGGAACCTAACCGGACGGAAACGCCGTTGTCTAATCGGCGAATGGATAGGGCAGAGACAGAAGCGATCCGAGAGGTGCTCGGGGGAAATCGAGACGCTTATCGCGTTCTGATGGATCGTCACTTCTCGTTGGTAGCCCGTGTGGCGTTTCGCATCACTGGCAATGAAGAAGATGCGGAAGAAGCAGCGCAGGAGGCGTTCCTGCGGGCTTACAACAGGCTGTCCAGCTTTCGGCAGGACTCTGTCTTTTCGACCTGGATAGTAAGAATCGCTATGAATACGGCTATCAATCTCGTAGAACGACGCAACCGCGATCTCTCCTATCGAGCGCCGCGCATTGCGGATGAGCCCTCAGCGGCCGAGCGTACGGTGCGTGTAGCCGACGAGCAGGCAGGGCCGGAAGGTGAGTTGCTTGGTAGGGAAGCCGCTTCTCTGCGTGAAGCAGCGATGGCGGCGTTGACACCGATGGAGCGAGCCGCGTTCACGATGAGGCATATGGAAGAGGTTCCGATGTTAGAGATTGCAAGGGCGCTGAATATCACGGTGAACTCAGCGAAACAGGCCGTTTTTCGGGCCGTTTCGAAGCTGCGGCGATCGCTTGCGCCTGTTGCAGGAGGTTTGCGATGAAACATTTCCCAGAAGAGGACTTAGTTGCATATCAGTTGCATGAGAGCTCGAATGAGGCTGCAATTCGCCGGCATCTGGAAGAGTGTGTGGAGTGCGCGGCCGTGTCGGAGTCGATCGCGGAGACGCTGCGTGTATTTTCCGCAGAGCCAGCCCCGAAGCTTGATCTGGAGAGAAACTGGCAGCGGTTGCGTGGAAATCTGAGCGTACTAAGCGAGGATCGACCGAAGCGGTTTGGTCTGCGGTGGAAGCTCATATGGCCGGCGGTTGGCTTGGCGATGGCAGCGCTCCTCGTGCTGGTCTTCATTGCGTTGCATGGGAACCACACGATGAAGACACGGCCAAATTTCGCGATCAACGGACATGGACCCCTGACGACCGAGCCCCGCGATCCGGCGATTGCGGACCATCTTGACTCCGCAGAGCGCTTGCTCACTGAGGTCAACAATACTCAGGGGCCACTGGATGACACTACGCGCGAACAGACACATAACTTGTTGTTGAAAAACACGGTTTATGTTCACAGTGCGAGGCAGAGCGGAGATGTGGCGCAAGCAGCGGTGTTAGAAAACCTCGGCCGTGTGCTGACCACACTGGACAATGAACCGGAAACCTCACACAGCACGTGGAGGCTGCGGCTGGAGATGAATACAAGTGGATTGCTGTTAGACATTAGGATTCTGCGGCAGAACGACGATCGAAATCAAGGAGCGTCACAATGATGTCTTTTTCTAGAATTACACTCTCCTCGGTACTACTGTTTTCCTCGGTGGGAGTGTCTTCCATCCATGCGCTCACGCCAGAACCGAGTGCTGCACCGGTGCAGGACGATGCCGCCTACACGGCGGGCTCGAAAGCAATGGATGAGCATCGCTGGCTGGATGCGGTTGTCTCTTTTGACAAAGTGATTAACGCGAAAGGGAAGCGCGTCGACGCGGCAGTTTACTGGAAGGCCTATTCGCTGAACAAGCTGGGCAAACCTCAGTTAGCTGCGGCAACGTGCGACCAGCTACATGCGCAGGATCCCAATAGTCAGTGGAATCGAGACTGCTCCGCGTTGACTGTGAATGTACATATCGATACCCAGGCCTTAGCTGAGAGTATGAAAAATGTGAATGCTCAGGTGCGGGCAATCGCCGATCCCGCAGTGGAAGATGCGGAAATATGGGATAACAGCAATCCTCCACACGGTTCAGATGAAGATCTGAAAATGTTGGCCTTGAACTCGCTGCTGAATCAGGATCCGGCGCGGGCTATTCCTCTCTTGAGAGGGGTTCTCACTGGGAACGGGTCGCCCGCCATGAAGAAGCATGCGCTGTTTGTATTGGCACAAAGCAAATCGCCCGATGCTGACGTCATTCTGCGCGATGCGGCGATGGGAAAGATGGGCCCCGACCTCCAACGTGAAGCCATTCGGTCGATCGCCGTTTTCGAAGGCAAGCGCTCGAACGATACGCTCGTGGAGGTCTATAAGACGACCAGCGACCCGAAGATTAAGAGGTCAGTCATCTCTGGACTGTTTATTACTCAGGATGCACCGAGGATGGTTGAGCTGGCCCGCAATGAGAAGGACCTCGAGTTGAAGCGGAGCATCGTTTCCCAGCTCGCTCTGATGAATGACAAGGCCGCAACGGACTACATGATAGAGCTATTGAGTAAGCCGTAGCTTCGTTCCCAGCAAATCAACGCCCTAAAACCAATTCAGATGTTCAGGAGAATATATCAATGCGAACCCTCGTGCGCATTTATGCCGCTGGTATGATGCTGTTTGCAGTTACCACTCTTTTGGCGCAACCGCCAGAGATACTTCACGCCCAATGGAAGATACAGACTGTTGACCATGGTCTCAGCGCCGTGCTGGACGGATTGAAGGCGCAGAAAGGCGCGACCTGGGTTGGCTACTCCATTGCAGTCAAAGAAAGAATCTCTTCGGGAACGCGATCCAACCACGTTGAGTATCTTGAAGAGGACAACAGCCACACCTTGACAGATTCGTCGGAAGAAAACATCAAATCCTACGATCACGCGCTGATTTTAGTGAAGGTAGCGGATGGCGCAGGGACGAAGCTTCACGTGGTGAATCCAGATCGAGCATTGGATGCCGACGGACTTCCGCTGGTTTGGCTGAACGGCGTTGATGCGGAAGATAGTGTTCGTGTTTTGGCTGATCTGGCACGCCGGAATGACGCTGAACATCTGCGCGACAGTGCGATCTTTGCCATCTCTATTCATCAAAATCCTGCTGCAACAGCGGCTCTCATCAGCCTCACTGGGGAAGAAAACGATCTGAAGATTCGGAGAAGGTGGCGTTCTGGCTCGCAAGCCAGCGCGATTATGAAGGCTTTCTGGCTATTCAACACCTGGCCCGCACAGACGGAGATGAGAGGTTTCGCGAGAAGCTAACCTTCGACCTATCGTTGACCAAAGATCCAGCAGGTCTGACGGAGCTGATTCGAATGGCGCATGAGGATACTTCCCCTCGAGTCAGGAAGCAGGCTCAATTCTGGATGGCGAACAAGGGAGGCAGGCCATCTTTTGGCTGGGCCAGTCCAGTGATCCAAAAGCCTTGGATTGACCGAGCTAATTTATAGCATAACGCTTGACGTTACTAACGCGTCGCGATATTATCCAATCATGATAGTAAGCTTTGGTGACGCGGACACAAAGATGCTCTGGGAGAAGGGGAAATCCCGCAGAATCCCAGCTGATCTTCGCCGCTCCGCTCTCCGTAAGCTTGCCATCCTAAATGCTGCTATCGAACTGTCGAACCTGAAGATTCCTCCCGCCAACCATCTCGAGGCCCTCACAAAGGATCGTAAGGGGCAGCACAGCGTCCGTGTCAATGATCAGTACCGGATCTGCTTCAGATGGTCGGAAGGGAATGCTCACGACGTAGAGGTTGTTGACTACCACTGAAAGAGAAGGTGAACAAATGAATACCGTGTCAACAAACATATCTTCGATTCATCCGGGCGAGATTCTTCTCGAGGAGTTCATGAAGCCGCTCAGCCTTACCGCTTACCGCGTGGCAAAGGATATTGCAGTTCCGGCACCACGGGTGAACGACATCGTCCTTGGCAAGCGTTCCATTTCAGCTGATACGGCGCTCCGCCTAGGGAAGTACTTCGGTCTTCCGGCTCAGTTCTGGCTCAATCTGCAGAACGATTACGATCTGCGCAACGCGGACAAAACCGCCGTGTCCAAAATCAAGCCGCTGAAAGCAGCCTAAATAAAAAGAGCTCCGAGTGCCTTTGCAGGAGGCCGGAGCATCTTTATGGGCGGCGGCAGCGCAACGATCGGCGAGACCAACGAATAACTATGTGCGGGCGTTACTATCGGCGATCTGACAAGCAACGCATTGCTGAGGCCTTCAAGGTCGGCAGACTTCCGCCCGGCTTCGAGCTGCCTACGGATTACAACATCGCACCAAGCACCTTTCAACCGGTCATCCGGTCAAACGCTGAAACCGGTGAGCGCGAACTCGCACTGATGCGCTGGGGGCTGGTCCCGGCAAAGATTGCAGATCCTGACTCCTTCAAGATCTTCTCCACCACGAATGCCCGCACTGAGTCGATCCTCGACAAGTCCATCTGGAAGAGCCCGTTTCAACAGGCCCGCTGTCTCGTGCCGGTCGACGGTTTCTATGAGTGGTTGCAGCGCCCCAGTCTGCCACAGCCGCCGCCGATCGAGCCGGAAGAGCATGGATTGTTCGGTGACATCCAGTCGAAGCCAAAGCAGCCGGCTAAACCAAAGGCAGGGTCCAGACCTCTTTATAAGTTCGAGATGCCCGATGGAGCGCCGTATGCTCTCGCCGGGTTGTTCTCTGAGTGGCGGCCGAGGAAGGGAAGCACGCACCCTCCTCTGGATACCTTCTCCATCGTCACCACCGAAGCCAACGAACTGACGGATCCTATCCACGATCGCATGCTAGTCATCTTGCATCCGCGCGACTACGACCGCTGGCTCAACGACTACGACGAAGCCCGGCCGCCGCTCGATCTGCTGCGCCCTTACGAATCGGAGGGCATGCGCATGACACCAGCGAATCGTCTTGTCGGTAACGTCAGAAACAATGGGCCTGACATGCTGAATGGCGCCTAAAAGATAAGGACGTCGGCATCAGGCCAGTTTGCCCTCGCCTGGTCGGAGACCCATCACATCAATCTGGCCCGCTGTAAGTTCGACGGCCTCACAGTAGGTCTCAACTGTCGGGTGATTCCTCGCTTTTTCGCGCCGCTTCTAATAAGCGAAGCGTCTAAAATGGCGCTATCTTAGCCAGATTGACTACGGCCGCGAAAACTTCATCGTTCAGATGAACTAAAATCGAGCACATGCCAGACAAGCTAGTCGTTGATGACCGCAAGGAGCCACTTCCCAAGTTTGACGATTGGAAAAAACAAGTGCGGATCCTGCCAAATGATGGCCTGATCAAGATGCGTGCTCACGTGACCGAGAACCTCAGGGAAAACGCCGAATGGAGTTCGTATTTGGACTTCGTTGAGCAGCTAATGGCCGACCGCGGCATTATCATATGAACGAAACGTGACAGTCACAGCCTGAATAATGACGGTGCGTTCGGAGGTACGCTGTCGATCATGGAAACCAAAATCAACGTATACAGCGGCGGCGATATTGCGTTCACAATAGGCGTCGACACGAACAGCAATCAACCGATCCCAGCTGCGGGCGATACGGTCGTGCACGGAGATCGTGAATATCGTGTCAGTGATCGAAAGTTCTACTACGGCAAAAGCTTGACGATAAATCTCATCTGCGAAGTCGTGCCGGCCAAGACCACGAGGAAGTATGAAGGTATTCACCAAATCGTCGACGGCCACAAAGGACGCTAAGCCTGCAGCATCCGCTGCACCTGTACCGCACTCCATTCGCCGCCGCGGGCTGTCCGGATGCCGTGCCCGCGTTACAGGGTCCCACAAAAATCCCCCACAACCCCTTGCCGACTGGGAAAAGGAGGCATTGTCAACTTGCGCACGAAACCTGAAACACTGGTGCCGGTGAAGTCTTCATTCGCATCAACGGCCAACAGCGGTATTTGTGGCGGGCCGTGGATCAGGACGGCGACGTGATCGACATTCTGGTCCAGCCGCATCGTGATCAGCGGGCGCAGAGCGATTCTTTCGAAAACTCTTGCGTGGCCAAGGTTCGGAACCACTGCAGATCATTACCGACAAATTGAGAAGCTACTCCGCTGCCATGCGAAGCATCTTCAGCAACGTGACTCACAGGGTGGAGCGGTACGCCAACAATCGCGTCGAAGCCTCGCATCAGCCGACGCGCCAACGGGAACGGCAAATGCGCCGATTCAATCTGACACGCTGACGCCTGAAGGCGCGGCAAATCGTCGATAGGTTTTTAGAAGAGGTGCTTGCAATTACTTGTTCGCCTTCGCCTTGTGTTTAGGTGTGGTCTTTTTCCGACCTTGCCTTTCCGTGCGACTCTCAAGCAAAGCTCGGGACAGTGCTATGGCCTCATGCAGTTTGCGTTCAAGAATTTGTTTTGGGGGCAGTTCCGTGAGATATTGACCGACTCGGATGCCAGCTTGATCCAATCGAAGCAAGGCGATGCTTTCATGTCCTCCTTCCGCGCACAGGATCAAGCCGAGCGGCGACTCCTCACTGGACTCCTGTTCGTTTTCCTCCAGCCAGCGTAGGTAGAGCTCCATCTGTCCCTTGTAGGCAGCTTTGAACTTGCCGAGTTTCAGTTCGACCGCGACCAGCCGGCGCAGGCGACGATGATAGAAGAGCAAATCAAGGGTATGGTCTTCGCCGTCGATCACCATTCGCTTCTGACGGGTGACGAAACTGAATCCGCCTCCCATCTCCAGCAGAAAGGCTTCAATATCGCGAAGGATAGCGGTCTCTAAGTCCCGTTCGCTGTAGTTATCGGAGAGATTAAGGAAATCCAGAATGTAGGGGTCGCGAAATACCATATCCGGCATCCATTGGCCATCTGAGCGCAGGGCGCTAAGCTCCTTGCGTGCCAACTTCTCTGGCTTACGGGACAGAGCCGTTCGTTCGAAGAGCATGGAGTCCATTTTTTGCCGCAACTTGCTGACGCTCCAGCCTTCCACTCGGCAAAGCTCGGCGTAGAAGTCCCGTTGAAGCGGGTTCTTAATGGGTAGCAGCGCTATGAAATGAGTCCAGCTCAATTGTCGTATCAGCGATACGACAATTTCCTCCTCGGGGAAGACTTCGGCAAACTGCATCATCCGTCGCAAGTTCTTCTCGCCGAAACTTGGACCATATTCCTGAACCAATTGTCGCGCCACCGATACGACAATCTGTTGACCATAAGCGGCCCGTTCTTTGCCGAGAACTTCATCAACGATCCGTTTGCCAATGCGCCAGTAAAGCAAGGTAAGGCCGGCGTTGACGGTTGTGGCGACGTTTCGACGTGCCTCTCCGATGATTTCGCGAATATCTTCGATCAGGATCGGCGAGACTGCACTGAATCTGCCGGTTCTTGTGAGTGACTTCGTTTGCTTGCGCGCCGTAATTCATTCTCTAACGGCTTCGGGTAGGTTCCATTTATTTTTGAGCGCCGACCAGGAACTCATGGAGTTGATGTCGCCCTACCTACACCCAAATTCCGGAATTCGAACCATCAATGTAACCGAGTCCCCCGGAGGTGTCCCTTATTATCCATCAAATTCCGTTGCTCGAAATACTTGCGATAAACGTCCGCTTTTCGAAGAAGGTTAGAAGCCAGATAGTTTGAATATCTGAATTCTCGACGGCACCGTATGCGTACTTGAATATGTCCTCTTCCCGGTGGTGGACTTTGAAGCCTGCCATGATGTCTTCAGGAAGAGCATACCTGAGGACATCAGCCCAGACCCGCGGCTCGGGAACGGCAGATTCGAGGCCATGATAGCTAGACAATCCTCGCACAATTTTGAATAACAGCGGAGACATCAGTTGGCACAAGGGCAGAGTGTTCGTCAGCCAAGTCTTACGCTTTGAGGATCTCGGCTTTGAACTTGTTGCAGAAGACTTCTACAAGGTCTTCTTTCGTGATGTAGAGATTGGAGAGTTTGACCCCGAAGCCCTCCGGTTTAGACCTGTGCAGGCCTTGCCTTGCTTTCCGGCGAAATGACCACTTGGGAAATAGGCCTACGACTCGACGCTGTACATTGGCTTTGTCATGAAAAAGTTCATTAACCGTACCGAAGATGTCGTGGAAGAAATGATGCAAGGCCTGGCCGTGCTTCGCCCAAACTCGACGCGTTTGTTGGGACACAAAGTGATGGTCTATGCAGATGCGGAGCAGGCCCATGACCAACAGGTCGCGGTAATCTCTGGCGGTGGCAGCGGGCACGAGCCTGCGCACGCGGGCTACATTGGCGTTGGTATGCTGAGTGCAGCTGTGGTCGGAGAAGTCTTCACCTCGCCAAGCAGTGACTCCGTCTTCGCCGCTATCAAGGCGGTCTCGGGAGAGCCCGGTGCACTCCTGGTAGTCAAGAACTATACCGGCGACCGGCTGAACTTCGGTCTGGCGGCGGAGATGGCGCGTGCTGAAGGTATTTCGGTCGAAATGATCGTCGTGGATGATGACGTTGCCCTAAAGGGAACAGAGCAGGCTACCGGTGCGCGTGGTCTCGCCGGCACTATTTTCATTCACAAACTGGTGGGGGCTGCCGCGGCTGAAGGCAAGAGCCTGGCCGATGTAGCGGCAATGGGAAGAGCGGCGGTTGAGTCCCTAGCGACCATGGGCGTTTCGTTTTCTGCCGGAACTTCACCCGCAGTCGGAAAACCGAGCTTTGAGCTCGACGAGCATGAGATGGAGCTCGGCCTCGGTATTCACGGGGAACCCGGCGTGAAGCGGATGCGACTGCAGAATGCGGACGAGCTGACCGAGACGTTGCTGGCCGACGTTCTGAAGTACGGAAGTTTCGGTGACGAAAAGCGCGTGGCAGTGATGGTGAACAATCTTGGCGCAACCACGGAGATGGAGCTGGCGATTGTGGCTCGCCATGCGATGCGCTTTCTCGAAAGCAAAGGAATTACGGTGGAGCGAATATATGCCGGAACATTTCTCTCATCACTGGATATGGCGGGGATCTCAATCACCGTTCTCGGTGTCAACGACGAGTGGCTGCGCTGGCTCGATGCCGTTACGACGGCTCCCGCATGGCCCAACGCGCTGAAACAACGCCCGGGCAAACCGGAAGCGCAGATCGCAGCGGAGGTCAACACGAAGGTGAGTTCGCCGACCGGCAGGGGAGCGCAATCGGAGGCAGGCAGAAAAACAAGGCACGCCATCGAGGCCGCGTGCAAGGCTCTGCTAGGCGCAGAGGGTGAGCTTACTGAGATGGACCGCGTTACAGGTGACGGCGACCTGGGCACCAGCATGGAGCGCGCGGCCAAGGCTGTGCAAGGTGCGGTAGGTTCGTATCCCTTGGACGATGTTCCCGCTACATTTAGAGCGATCGGTCATACCCTACGGCGCGAGTTGGGTGGATCATCAGGGCCGTTCTACGGTGTGCTTTTTCTGCGTTGCGGCAACGTTCTGGAAAAATCCGGCGCAATGGGATTGGCGCAGTGGGCCGAAGCGCTCGATCAAGGCTGCCGCGCCATCAGTGAATTGGGTGGCGCAAAGCCAGGCGATCGGACCATCCTGGATGCGCTCGATCCATTCGTGAAGGCTTTGAGGAAAGGGGTCGGCGGGAAGGCGTCGCGCGAGGCGATCCTGGCCGCGGTTGAAGCGGCGGAAGGCGGCGTCGAAGCGACGGCCAGAATGAAGCCCCGTCTGGGGCGGTCGAGTTATCTTGGACATCGTGTGCTCGGCTGTCCCGATCCAGGAGCGAAGGCGGTCGCCCTCTGGTTGCGTGCAGCCTCCGAGGCGCTCTTTGCACGCTAAGCCCTCAAATCTAATCTTGGCAGGAATTCTGGCTCTGTTGCATTAACGGGTGTCGTAGTCTGGAGTCGTTGGCCGAGGAGCCTTGTTCATGTTCAAGCGCCGTCGTTTCCCTGTGGATATCATCCTGGTGTGCGTTCGCTGGTACTGCAAGTATGGGATAAGCTCCCGGGATCTGGCGGAGATGATGCAGGAACGCGGCGTAGACGTGGATCCGTCTACGATCATGCGCTGGGTTCATCGCTACGCGCCTGAGCTTGAGAAGCGGGTCCGCTGGTACCAGCGGGTACCGTGCGACCTCGTGGCGAGTGGACGAGACGTATATGAAGGTCGGTGGCCACTGGAAGTTCCTGTTCCGGGCCGTCGACAAGCATGGCCGGTTTGACCACGGACCAACTCGGCTCTTATCCAAAAGCCATTAGCCGGCTACAACGAGAAGGCAAGCTATCAAGCGATACCAAGCATCGCACGTGCAAGTATCTGAACAACATCATTGAAGCCGACTACGGGGCTCTGAAGCGAGTCATTCGCCCCACGCGAGGCTTTCAGACCATGAAGACGGCCGCCGCTACGATGAAGGGGTTCGAGGTGATGCGGATGATCCGCCGAGGACATTGCCTCACGTGTAAGCCGCATGTCAAAGACGAGGTGCGATTCGTAAACAAGCTGTTCGACATCTTCGATATCGCTGCCTGAGGTAAACCGCGCAACGGAAGAACTGCGACCAACAAAGTTAATGCAACAGAGCCGAATTAACTGTCGACCTGGCATTGGTCTACGAAGAGCGGAAGAGGAAATAGCGGCTCGGCAGCAACTCGTTCGCCACCAGAGACAATGAGCGTCTCGCCCGTAATCCAGCGTCCGTCATCCGACGTCAGGAAGACAACAGGAGGTCCGATGTCGTTCGGCTGTTCGATGCTGCCAGAGGAGTTAGCTCCACGTTGTGTCTCTCCATCGGACTGTCGGCGAGGCCTGCTGAAATGAATCCTTCCGTCATGACCACTCCCGGGTTAACCGAATTCACGCGGATCCTGCGGGGCCGAGTTCTTTCGCAAGAGACTTCGTAATTGCTCGCGATAGTTGAGGAGACAGCGAACCTAGCGGATGCTGCTAAGAAAATTGTGTGTGGGCAATGGAGTGAGGAGGACAGTGGTGCACTTCACCCGGCTATGCCGCTGTTCATGAGTGAGTGGCAGAGGGTAGAATCTTCTTTGCGCGACTAGTTTCAGTCGCTATCAAGCGACGCTTCACACCTCCCAGACGGTTGCCCAACTGGACCTTGGCTATGCCTTCCGCTCGAAAACTCGACACTCACCACAAAGCGCTCACCCTGAATCTCGATACATCCACCTTCGGTTCTTTCGCCGAAATCGGCGCCGGACAGGAAGTCGCGCGTTGGTTCCTTCTCGTGGGAGGGGCTTCCGGCACGGTGGCTAAAACCATTTCCGCTTACGACAAGGAAGTCAGCGATGATCTCTACGGCTCCGGTTCGCGCTACGTATCCAAACAGCGACTCGAGGCGATGCTGGACAACGAATGGACCCAACTTCTCACGCAATTAAGCAAAACCCGTGGGCCGCAGACTCGGTTCTTCTGCTTTGTTGATACCGTCTCCGCCCGTAACTTCGCCGGAACCAACGACTCACATGGCTGGATCGGTCTCCGGTTCCAGTTGCAGCCCGGTGGTACCCCCAACGACGTCCTGCTGCACATCAATATGCGCGATCTTTCGAATGTCCTCCAGCAGCAAGCCATCGGTATTCTGTGCGTCAACCTCATCTATGCCGCGTTCTATGAAGTGCAAAGCAAGGAATCATTTTTGGAAGGCCTGGCACAAGACGTCGTCGCAGAGCGAATCGAGATCGACTACGTGGACCTTTGCGGGCCAGCATTCGAGAGTTGGGATCGCCGAGCCCTGCTAGTCCACTTGGTTCGTGCGGGATTCGCAGAAGCGGTATTTTTCCCCGCCAAGGGCTCCACTGTTCCCCTTACCGAGGTTCTTTACTAGAAAGCCATTGTGCTTGCACCGGGATACTTCGGCCACACTGATCCCGTTCACTCGCACGTTCATTTGCGATTATTGGCTTCGGCAATTCAAGAGCTTCAGGGAGACCTTGGCGAAACAAAATCGGCGCCCGCCGGTTTTTTTGCCTCACCGTTGCTCCGTACACGCCGAACCAACCAGCCCCGGAAACTCCCGACTTGCTTCGTCGCATCGACGCGCTTCTCGCCGCTGGCGGAGACGTGCTGCTTTTTCGTAAACCCGAGCTCTACCACATGACCGCTCTCGTAAACCGCCATACACAGGCGCCTGTACGCTTCGTCGGAGGTCTTTCCCTGGTGATTCGAGCGTTTGAAGACGTTTACGGCAATCTCGAAGGCAAACTTCTGGAGGCCCTCGCACGTCTCTTCACCCAGAATGTTCGCATCTACGTTTATCCGATGACCGTCGCGGATCTGCGGGAATGGCTGAAGAGTGCTTCCGCTAACGATTGGGAGTGGAGTGAGACGGATGGATGGGTTTCGGCAAGCCAGCTGCGTCGCGCGCCACCTCTCGGACATCTATTCGCCTATCTTCTCGCCAGCGACTTTCTTGTCCCTATGCGACTCCCCGTGGAGGCATGAGAGCCTAAGGTCGGTCGCTACACGTGGGCGCGCTCTCCCGTAACCACGGGTTTTTGATCGGGTTCTTCTTGTAAAAGGGTGTCTGAAAAGTGTTATGGCTGGGTGAGACGGTTCAGCATGAGGCGAATCGCGGCGATATCGGGCAACGCACTTAGTGAAAGCACGAACCCGAGGTCCTCTTTCGGTTCGTGGGCGAGCTTCTTCCTTTGTCTGCAAAGGCAACTGCCAGCACCATGCTCAACCGGACGATGAATGTGGGTAGGCGGCTTCAGAACCTTTGACGTAGCAGCAGCGAGCACTTCCGCCGACCGTTCCGGTCGCTGGTGTCGATTCCTTACGTACCCACCATCGAAGCCGACTACTAGTTCTTTGCAGGGCTCCGAAACTTTGAAGTCCTTGCTGGCAAGGCGCTGGATCGCGATGGGCATGCCGCACGCTTTGCTTTCGTGCGCAACGGAGGTTCCGAGGCGGTGAGCGCGGTCGGTCTTGCGTTGCGGAAGTGCGGAGTCGATGAAGCCACTTCGGTCACAGTTCTGACCGATGGCGATGCCGGTTTGCGGGCCATTCACCATCAGGTTGCGCCACATGCTGAACATGTATTGGATTGGCTCCACATCGCGATGAGACTTACATGCTGAATGCAATCAATTCTGCCACCCAGTGCAGCGTTATGCGGCCACCAAGTGCAAAGTTATGCTGCCATCCAGTTCAACGGAATGCTGCCACTTCGGCAATCACCAAGGGGTGTGCAAAGTCTCATCCGCGCCGGAGGCGTGCGGTGCCGCGGTTGCGGTTCGGTCAGGATGATGTCTGGTTCGAGCTAAGGGGAGTAAGGTGCGGTTAGCCGACCATCCGGAAGTTGCGCGTCGTCATTTCAACGTTACGGCGTTATCACGAGCGGCTCCGCATATGTTCGTCCAAAAAGGCGAATATGTCAGGCTCCCAAATGTTTACCCCCAGAAAAGAAAGCCATGCCCGTCGTCAGCCGTCTGCCCGATTGGAGGGTAGCCTTTCCTCGGGGAAGGCCCCGCTCGATGTTGCCTGTGGAGCGGGAGGCCCGGCGCTGCGAATCGCCGCTGCCATTGGCTGTTCTGTCGGTTTCGCTGCCCATGGGCGCGTAGCCAATCCGACACTTGCCGTCATTACCGCCTGTTCGTGATCGTCAATGCCGACGTTCACTTCCTGCCTTCCTCAGACTCTTCCTTCCAAGTGCTTCGTGTGGTGCTACGGCCCTGAGTTCGTCGCCAAAGACCTTCGCAAATGGCTGGCTGATACCGGTGCAAAGACGCTCTACATCGAACCCGGAAGTCCCTGGGAGAACGGTTACCGCGAGAGCTTCAACTCGAAGCTCAGAGATGAGTTCCTGAACGGAGAAATCTTCTACTCGCTGAAGGAGGTGCAGGTTCTGGCCGAACGCTGGCGGGTTCACTACAACACGATCAGGCCGCACTCGTCGCTGGGTTATCGCTCACCAGCGCCAGAAGCCTGGGCGATTGAAACCAATCTCACGGGGCGTAAAGAGCTGGGAATCGCTACGCGCTTCCCAGCTCTTCACGCCCCGTCCGGCAGCCATCCAGGTACATCAAAAGTGATGGGCCCCGGTAATTTTGAGCCAGGAGAAATGTTAGTCTTCGACCAAATCTAACCCTATGGCTGAGGAGGATTTGGATGAGGAAGAGACGGTTCACGGTAGAGCAGATGATTGGTGTGCTGAAGCAGGCGCAAGTAGGCGTTCCTGTCGCGGAGGTGATCCGCAAGGCGGGGATTAGCGAGCAGACGTACTACCGGTGGAAGGCGAAGTACGCTGGCCTAGAGGTGGACGAAGTTCGCAAGATGGCTCAGTTACAAGAAGAGAACCTGCGTTTGAAGCAGCTTGTTGCAGAGCTAACGCTGGACAAGACGATGCTGCAGGATGTGCTCTCAAAAAAATGGTGAAGCCTTCGCGGCGTGGGCCGATGGTGGAGCGGCTGGTTGGAAGCTACCTGGTAAGCGAACGGCATGCCTGTCGTGTTCTACGCGTCCCTCGAGCGACCTACCGCTACCGAAGCTGTCTCGATCCACGGACTGAACTGCGGATGAGGATCCGCGAGATCGCTCAGGCAAGAGTGCGTTATGGATACCGCAAGATCCGCGTGCTGTTGAACCGCGAAGGCTGGGATGTGGGCAAGTACTTGGTGTACCGGCTGTACAAGGAAGAAGGACTGACGCTGAAGAGGATGAAGCCTGCCGGGAAGCGGAAGGCATCTCGAACTCGTGAGGATCGGATCAAGCCTACGGCTCCGAACGAAGCCTGGAGTATGGACTTCGTGATGGATCAGCTGCAGGATGGAACGCGGTTCCGCGCCTTGACGATCGTGGATGTGCATACGAGAGAAGCTGTAGCGATTCAAGTAGGACAGAGCCTGAAAGGAGACGATGTTGTGCGGACACTGAACCAGTTGAAGCTAGACCGTGGCGTGCCGAAGGTGCTGTTCTGTGACAACGGCAGCGAGTTCACCAGTCAGGCGATGGATCTATGGGCTTATCGCAACAGCGCTAAGATCGACTTCTCCAGACCAGGCAAGCCAACAGACAACGCCTTCGTTGAAAGCTTCAACGGAACCCTGCGAAGTGAATGTCTGAATATCCACTGGTTCCTCGATTTGAAGGAGGCAAGACACCTGATCGAAGCATGGCGGCAGGAATATAATGAGAGTCGTCCTCACGCAGCTCTCGATGACAGGACGCCGAGCGAGTTCGCCAGCCAGATCGCGGCTAGCCGCGATCTGGCTGGAACCTAAACAGGTCGAAGACTAACTCTGACCTTGGTACAGGAAAATTAGGCCCTTCAAAGCTGCGCTACACTAACAATCCAACTGGTACACAAGATCGGTCAGGCCAATGACGCTGGCCGACCTTGATGGTGGATTGCGCTCCGCGAAAGGTGGCTTCCATCTCGCCGTCGAGGAGGGTGAAGGTCTCTTCGAAGTCGTGGCGATGTGGAGGGGGCCGCCGCCTGGAGGGATGTGCATGTCGATAAGGCAGAAGCGACCTGCAGTGTCTTTTCCTGAGAGGAGGATGGTGTAGGTGTCTCCTACTAAGCCGATGTGGGACCGATTGTTGTCGTCGGCACTGGCGAGGATGAGGCTGCGGGCTAAATCGTCGGGCGAAAGGGGATTATTCTGGGAGGCTTCGTCGGTCGTGATGGGCATGTTCGTCTCCTCTGAAGGTTATGATGCGGATTCGGATGGGGAGTTGGAGGGGATCGTACCACGGCCGCAGAAAACTCATGATTAGAACTCCCACCGAAATCCCGGGCCTTGGTTTTCGATGAAAAGGGGTTCCGACTAGGGTAGATTAGAGGCTAGAAATCAGCCATGCTTAAAGCATCCTCCTTACTAGAAGGGGCTTGCGCGCGTTTCATGATGATGGTTAATTTGTTGTCGCACCAATCCTTAATACATTCTCGGGTAGAACACGTCGTCCAGGGCCGGTCACCACTTAGCGTATCGATTCCCAGTCCAGATTACTTGCACTAAGATAAGCTGGCTCGACACGTCTTCAATCAATCTGCGTTCAGTGTGAAGAGTATCGGAGATGAAATTACAAGGATTACTCCTGTCGAATCGTGGAATGTTGGGCATTGCCTTCGTCTGCATGTTTCTGCCAGTGATTGCGCATCCGCAACATGCGCCGCAGGTTCCTGACCGTCCATGGGACAGCAACCGGGCAGAGAGCGGTGTGCATGCGGAGCCAGGTAACGAGCTGAAGCTTGATCCGACCCACACTTATGTACTCGCGGAGCTGATTGATCTCGCCGAGCTGAATAATCCTGAGACGCGTGAAGCCTGGGCATTCGCCAAAGGTCGCGCAGCTCGATTGGGGATCTCCCGCTCTGACCTATACCCGACGCTGGTGGCGAGCGCTTTGGGAGTGGCGTCGAAGGATGGCATTTTGATCAATGATCGCTTTGTGCTGCAAACGCTCGGAGAGTATGACCTTGCTATCAGCCTCTCTTATACGCTTCTCGACTTTGGCGAGCGCCGCGGTCACATCGACGAGGACCGTGCACAGCTTCTGGCGGCTAACTTCGCATTCAACCAGGTTCACCTGAAGATTGTGAGCAGGGTACTTGCATCTTTTTTCCGGCTTCAGCAGACTCAAGGCGAAGTCGCTGCAGCGGAGGCTAATCTAACTTCGGCGCGTACTGTGCGCGAAGCCGCCGAGCAACGACTTGATCTTGGCGTGGCCACCGTTCCTGATCTGCTTGAGGCACGCAGCACGGAGGCGCGCGCTGTCTATAACCTCGAGTCGGCACGAGGCGCGCGCCAGATTGCTTCGGGCGATCTTGCAACCGTACTCACGGCCTCTCCAGCGAGTGACTACAAAGTTCAGAGCCTCGATAGCCTCCCAATTCCGAATGAGTTGAATGAAACTGCTGAACAAGCGATTAATAAAGCACTCTCGCAACGCCCCGATCTGCTTGCCCAGATGGAGCGGGTTCGCGCAGCCAGCGGAGCGATCACGAGCGCTCGTTCCGAGTGGTACCCGCGATTGACGTTTCAGGGTGACGAGGATTTTCTGAGGGCACATGGCGAACAAACTCCATTTCCTGGTGTGTATGCTGGCGCAAATACCTATCATGCGGAACTTTCGCTGAACTGGACGGTGTTCGATGGCGGGCGCCGGAGGAACGATGTCGAGGAGGCACATGCTTCGCAGAAGCAAGCGCAATCGGCGGTTGATCGAATGCGCGATGAGGTGAGTGATGAAGTGTGGAGGGCATATTCCAATGTCAACACCGCGTTTCGTCAACGCGACGCTGCGACCATGCTGTTGACCGCTTCGACGGATTCTTATGAAGCCGCGTTGCAGAGTTACCGCCTTGGCGTACGCAACCTGGTTGACCTGCTGGCTGCAGAACGCGATCTGGCTGATGCCCGTTCGGCTGACATAACGGCCCGGGTGAGTGTGCTTAATTCGCTGGCGGAGCTGGCGTACAGCACGGGAGATCTTCTTAAAACCACAGCCAGGAGACCTTCTCCATGAACAATCACTTTCATTGCTCTCCTGTGTCGTCTCTCGGAATCAAAGATTCTCGAGTGCTACGTCGTCCTCGATTCTGGGCGACGTTCCTGCCGCTTGCCGGGTTGTGTGGTTGCCGACGGGCCCCATCGCTCGGCATCTATGGCTCCTATTTTCCTGGGTGGCTGATCTGCCTTGTCCTTGGTATCGCACTCACTGTAGCGATCCATCTAGTGCTGAGGCGACTGGGCTATGAAGCTCGCCTGAATCCGCTTGGCCTTGTGTACATCGCGCTTTCGATTACGCTCACGTGTCTGTTGTGGCTGGTTCTCTTTTATTAGGAGGTGTTTCTATGGCCGACTCCATCGATCCTCGACCAGACGCAGACCCGGTTGGGAGAATCATCTCGATCACTATCATTGCGAGCGCTGTTGTTTGCCTCATTCTGGTGATCGTGCTGACAGCGATGCACCCACGAACGGATGACGCCACGGTGTTCGCAAATTTCATTGGGATTGCTCCGGTTGTAGAGGGGCCAGTAGTGCACCTGGCTGTGCAGGACAATCAGTATGTACACAAGGGCGATCTGCTTTATGAGATCGACGATCTGCCTTATCGCTACGCTCTGAAGCAGGCACTGTCGGAGCAGGCCGCGCTTGAGGGGAATATTCGCGATCAGACGCGCCAGATCGCTGGTCAAAGGAGCGCCGTCGTTGCGCAGAGAGCGGCGCAGAATGCTTCAGAGGCTGCGATGCATCGGGCTACGGCATTGATTGATGAGGCGACAGCCGACGTGGGACATGCGGAGGCCGCCGTAAAACAGGCTCAGGCTGAGTACGACTATGCCGAGAGCAATCTGAAACGCGTCGAGCCATTGCTGACGCGAAAGTTTGTGACTGCGGACCAGGTGGATCAACTGCGCTCGAATACGAAGGCCAGAGCTGAACAGCTTCGGCAGGCGCAGGCGCAGTTAGTGCTCAAGCAGGCGTCGCTGAAAGCTGCTCTTGAAGGACAGACTCAGTCTGTCGCCGAGGTTGGTCAGAATGAAGCGCAGGTGGAGCAGCGCGGTCGCGAGGTGAGAATACTTGATCCTCTTACGACACAGCGCGAAGGGCGACAGGCAGCGGTAGAGCATGCTTACTACAACCTGAACCATTGCCGGGTGTATGCACCCTTCGATGCGCGCGTGACGAATCTGACGATTGCGGAGGGCGCGTATGCGCATGTTGGGGAACAACTGTTCACGCTGATCGATGCGCGAATCTGGTGGACGGTCGCGAACTTTCGCGAGGACCAGATTGGCCATATACATCCTGGCGATCACGCAAGGGTGTTCATTATGCAGGTGCCGAATGCGGAGTTTGACGGAGTCGTCGACAGTGTTGGCTACGGAGTTATACCTGACCCTGACGTTATTGGTGTCATAAAGCCCGGATTGCCGGCAACCGATCGCACACTCAACTGGGTGCACCTGGCGTCACGGTATCCGGTTCGGGTCCGCATTCTGAATGCGCCTGCGGAAGTGCTGCGAGTGGGCGCTACGAGCCTTGTCGCGATACAGGGAGGCAATCATCGCTAGCACCGCTACCATCGCGGCACAGGGGCGGCGGTCGTATTGGATAGCGCTGTGGCAGATCGTGCGGAATGAACTCGAGCCGTATCCGGGCCGTCTCGACAAAACGGTTCAATACACGGTTGCGACCGTGATTGCAGCCATCGTAGTACTGACCTTTCGATTGCCGAGCGCTGTGCTTGGGGTCTACTATCCGCTCCTGCTGATGGAGGACACGCCTGCTGCGAGCTTTCGCGTAGCTAAAAAATGCGGCCTGTTTCTTTTTTGCCGCAATCTGGGTTTTGTGCGGTGCGGTCTTTTTCTTGGATCTCCTATGATGCACTTTCTTTGGGTGGTCTGTACGCTATTTCTCGCTTGCTGGTTGATTGAAGCGGGGAGGATCATGCGGCGGCGACCAGTTTCGGGATTTACGTGGCCACAGGCATCAGTGTTCTTGATGCGCCGATCTCTCCAGATGTTCGCTTTGAGAACATCCTTTACATTTTGCTGAGCCTGGTCATGGGGATTGCGATCTTCCTGGCCGTTCAATATGTCATGGCTGGCGACGAGAAACAAAATGGTCTGGAGCGAGGTATCGGTACAAGGCTTCTAATTTTGCGTAACTGTCTGGAGTTGATTTCGGAAGGGCGTACACCGGGGCGATTGCTTCGGCGGCAGTTGCGGAAGTATTTCATGATCGGGACAGGGCGAATACGAAAGACATTGCTTGGGCTGGACTACACGCGACGAGTTCGCGATGAACAGTCGTCAGCCGTTGGTCTGATCGGCAATATGATTGAGTTTACTTACAGTCTGGTAGAGACGCCCGGTCAACCTGTGCCCAATCAGCAGGCGCGACTGCGTGGGGTAGTGAATGCGATTGATCAGGTGCGAGCGGATTATGCTGCGAGGCGAGCGCCGGAACCTATTCCGTTGCCTGCTCCGCAGCCGGGTGAACTGCGTCGCTCGCCGGTGTACCGGCTCGAATACTCGATTGCTATTCTTACCCAGGTTTACTCCAGCTATTTGATTGCTGACCGGGTTCCTGAAGAGCACCCGAAACCGAAGGGCCTGATTCGACCTGGATCAGTTACGAATCCTGCAACTCTGCGATTCGCCATGCGGGCGTCTTTGGCCGCTATTTTTTGCTACTTGTTTTATTGGGCTGTTGATTGGCCAGGTTTGGCCGTCGCTCTAACCACGTGCATCGTGACGGGGCTCTCGAGTGCAGGGGCGTCACGTCAGAAGCAGATGCTTCGCTTTTTTGGAGGGGCTATTGGTGGGGTGTTTGCCTTCGTTGCGCAGATATTCATTTTGCCGCGTGTTCAATCGGTTGGCGGATTCAGCTTGACGCTGGCCGGAGCGATCTTCTGCTCGGCGTGGGTCTTCTTAGCTTCGCCGCGTATCGCGTATGCCGGCCGTCAGATGGCGCTTGCTTATGAGGCTGTCCATCTAACCGATCCGTACTATAACGTCGGGCTCACTCAGGTGCGGGATCGCGTCTTTGGAGTTTTTCTCGGGCTGGTTGCAATGTGGCTGATCTTTGACCGGCTGTGGTCGCGTCCTGCGGCACCCACGATGACGCAATTGTTTGATGAAACGCTTGATTGCATCGCGGAGCTTCCTAAGCGGGGAGTGTTGAAGCGGTTCCTGCGCTCACGCGATTGCGAGAGACGATTGATGGTAACTTCGACAAGATCCGAGATCTGGCTGATGCTGTGTTGCTCGAATTCAGACGGGATAGGGCACACGACCTGATATCACGCTATCGCGTTCGTTCCTGGATGCCGCTGATACGGAGCATCTTCATGCTGCGGTTGGCTATCATGCGGCGCTGCTGGGTTGACGAAGCGGGTGTAGATGATCCGCGAGTTGCAGAAGCGATCGCCACTTCGACGAGTGTGCTCCAGGAGATTCGCGGGATGGCTACCGTTGATATTTCGAAGAGGCCTGATCCACCTTTGGCAGCGCGCGTGGTGCCGATTCCTAAAACAACAGCGAACGAACCGGCGGTTGTGAGGATTGCTGCTTCTCTCGCAACGGTGAGCGCCTACCTTCGCGAAGACGTATTGCTTGATTTACGCGGAACTTGAAGGTGTTCGAACCTGGCTCTCCGTGGTGTTACGAAGGGGCGTAGTGCGTGAGGGCGCTTTGGTCGAAACGTTTTCAACTGCTTACTTTGCTGGTTTCATATGCAGAAGATCGAGACACGTGATGCTGAAGACGAGGACCTGGCCTGAGGTGCGGAGCTGTACTCCGAATTGCTTCTCGTACCGAACGTCGAAGGCCAGGCGATGCTTGATGTCGGTGTACTTCCACTCGGCGCCTGCGCCGAAGCCGCGGTCGAGTTGGCCGGCAATCAGAGGGTTGATTCCACTGCCGGAGTCAGCCGAGAGCTTCTGCGAGGCGTAGCCGACGAAGCCGGCATTCATCTGGTATTTGAAGAAGCGGCGGCCGAAGCTGTACTCGCCGGTGAAGATGGGGCCGGGCTTTACATCGAGGCCCAGCTTGCTGTGATTGATCTCCCAGGTGGTGAGGCCCGAGGCGTTCCAGAGCTTTTTCTTGTCGAAGGCGTAGGTTGCGCCTGCCTGAATCTGGTGCTCCCAGAATCCGAGGCCGGGGTTGAGAGGCGAGCTGGGGTCAAAGTCTCCGCTGGGGGCATAGAAGGCGTAGCCTGCGGTGTAGTTCGCTTTGCCCTTCTCCCAGCCGAGGCCGATGGGCTCGAAGAGTATGTCGGAGATACCGGCGGACTCTGCGGACGCATTGAAAGCATTGGAGGTGAAGCGGGTGTTGAGGATGGGGACCATGAAGGCCAGAGCGTAGTCGCCTCCGAGAATCTTCTTTGGGGTGACGACACTGTACGCAGCGATGACGCCTCCTACATCGATGTCGGGCTTCAAGACAGTATTGCCATTGGGGCCTTTGATGGAATCGACAGGCTCGACAAGGCCGAAGGTGGCGGCGTAGAAGCCGGGGGGCGCGGAGGAGCCGTTTTCGAGGCCGGTGAAGCCGCCAATGTAGTGGCCTAGCTGTTAGGCAGGGAGGAGGCCGAGAGAGCTGCAAGAGCAATGAGGGAGAAAAATCGTGAGCGTGCACAGAGAAAGACCGGCTTCATGAGAGATCTCCGAAGGAACATAGATTCAGATCCGGGATTGAGACGCAGTGCAACAACTCTGCAACGGGATTAAGTCGCAACCTTAGAAAAACTTAGGAAGCTACTCGCCTTGAACTTGTGTAACCTTGCCTTCAATCCGCTCAGTGATTTCACGGAGCAGGAGAACCATAGCCATATTCCCCTTGAGAAGGATTTTCGTTACGGCCTGCTCGATAGCTGCCACGTTCTTCGGATCGGCCAGAATCCGCTCATACATCTCCGTAATCGGCTTAGTAGCGGGCCGTCCGCCCGGATTCCCTGACTGTCCGGGCTTAAAGCGGTAGGGAGCGAGTCTCGCTGTTTTCTCGCTGTTCTGAGTGTCTTTAGATTTAATTGCCATTACCGTGAGTTCTTGAGTCAGGCACGTTCTGCTGAGCGTTCGTCATTTTGCTGAGCCTGAAGCATGAATCTGATGGTGACGCTGTCTCTTTTCAATACCTTAGCACTTGGCATGATGCCTGCATATCTAAATGCGAAAGAGCACGAGTAGATCGCCACAGTTAAGGAGCGATTCAAATGGAAGTTACATCAGAGAGCGTTCGCGAGATCTTCAAGGGACTTGAGAACGGCAACGGTGCCGCGTTCTTCGAACGGGTAGCAGACGACGTCGACTGGACAGTGATGGGCACCCATCCGCTCGCCGGCCACTACCGTAGCAAGAAGGCTTTCACGGAGGGTACCTTCGCCAAGTTGAGCCAAGTTCTCCCACAGGGCGCGCAGCTCCATGTGGCGGATTTGCTCGTAAAGGACGATGTGGCGGTAGTTGAACTTCATTCTCTCGCGACAGCCAAGAACGGCATGCGCTTCGACAACCGCTACTGCTGGGTAGTTTATTTCCGAAATGGCCTAATCGTGCGAGTTCGTGCCTACCTCGACTCGGCGATGGTCGCCCGACTGTTCGAAGAGAATTCGATTGCCTGATCGGCTGCGCCGATCTCCCATTCCGCCGCCTCCACGACAGACCAGACGGGATGACGGCCGACCGTTTCTGATCGGCGTTGAGGTTAGTTGACAACGATTGGAGGATCTGAAATGACACTTCCGAAGTCGCAACAAGCGATTCTTGCACTCAAGAGTTGGCTGTTCACACCAGCGACCAAATCTGACAGATTTGGTCGCGCAGCCGACGCTTATGCCGACGCCCTAATCATTGATCTTGAAGACGCAGTGGCTCCATCTGCAAAGAATGAAGCGCGGGAAACAGCACTCGGTTATCTGGCGGTGATGCCTCCAGATCATCTCCCTTGCTCCCTGAGAATTAATTCCCCGGACACGAGGTTTGGGTTCGATGATCTGCAAGCGCTATTAGGCTCTCCAGCCGACCCCGATTACCTGATCTTACCGAAATGCAGGTCGTCCTCTCTCATTGGCTTGGTAGGAAACCTGCTGGGAGAGGCGGGCAAGACGGCGCAGATTATTGCGCTCATCGAGAGCGCCAAGGGTGTAGACGCTCTCGATGAGATCGTCCGAGGAGACGCCAAGCCAGCTGCTTTGCTCTTCGGAGCCGCGGATATGGCTGCTGATCTTGGAGCGGAGACTGCGTGGGAGCCGCTGCTTTGGGTACGGTCGCGCGTTGTTCAATCAGCTGCATCAACCGGGATCGCACTCCTGGATTCGCCCTATTTCAATATTGAGGACACAGAAGGCCTCAAGCAGGAGACGAAAGCTTCGGCCAGTCTGGGATTTCACGGCAAATGTGCAATCCACCCGGGACAAATCGCAACTATCAATGAAGTCCTAATGCCGAGCGAACAACAGGTCGCCCAGGCACGCCAGATCCTTGTCGTGAACCAGAAGGGCGTAGGTTCTTTGGACCACCAGATGGTGGATGAAGCCGTCGCGCGCAAGGCGAGGCTCGTTCTTGAACGAGCTGGAATTGCTGCCGAGAAATAAGTCTGGCCATCAGAGAGACGGCATTAACGAAAGAAAGCAGAAGGAGAGGACATGGAGAAGGCACTATCGGCATACCGGGAACTAGGCCCGAAGCACTATCGCGAGACATCCGGCCTTTACTACGAGGACTTCGAAGTCGGTGACGTATTCGAGCACCGTCCAGGAAGGACGATCACAGATGTCGACAACATCTGGATGACGCTGCTCACTATGAATGTGCAACCTGTCCATTTCGATGCAGCCTATGCCTCGAAGACAGAGTGGAAAAAGATGCTGGTGGACAGCACATTCACGCTTGCACTCATCACTGGCATGAGCGTCCGAACCATCAGCGCCAAGGTCGTTGCCAATCTCGGATGGGACAAGGTCAAGGCGACACATCCGGTTTTCGCCGGGGACACGCTCTACGCGGAGTCGACGGTTCTATTCAAGCGCGAATCAAAAAGTCGTTCCACGCAAGGGATCGTGACGGTTTCCACACGGGGGCTGAATCAGGATGGCAAGGAAGTGATGAGCTTCGAGCGCACGATGCTGATTTACAAGCGGGATCATCAACCGGACTCCGCAAACTACTAAATCTCTCACAAGCCCGCGTTACTCACGAATCGTCAAAACGGATCGAATCCGAGGAAAACCATGTTGGAACCCAAATCGCTTTATCGATCGAAGCTCACCACACCCGCAGACGCGGTCGCGATGATTGCCTCCGGAGCCACCCTGTCTATGGGCATGGCCATGACAGAGCCTCCAGCGTTACTCAAGGCATTGGCGGACCGTGCCGCCGCAGGCAAAGTCGATGATCTAAAGATTTATTACTTCGAGTCTACGCGTATCGCTGGCGAGACTATTCTGCGTTACGAGCTGGCCGACCGCATTCATCCCTATTGCATGTTCGTCACGGGAGTCGAGCGTGCACTGATCAAAAAGGGATGCAGGACGGGGGCAACAAGACACTCACCTACGTTCCAAGCAACTTCCATCAGTCGCCCCGGCTCTTGATGGAACACATCGGCATCGACACCTTTCTCGTGACGGTGTCGCCCATGGATCGTCACGGGTACTTTACTTTCGGCACGGGGAATGACTACTCCAGCAAGGTAGCTCGTGCGGCCAAACACCTGATCGTGGAGGTGAACGATCAGATGCCGCGGGTCTATGGTTCTCTGGCACAACTACATGTGTCAGAAGTCGAGGTCATCGTCGAGAACAACGTACCGTTACTGGAGTTGCCCGTTCCTGAGTCGTCACCTGAGGACGCCACGATTGGTAGGATCATCGCCGAGATGGTGCCGGATGGTGCATGCCTGCAGATGGGCGTCGGTGCGTTACCAAACATAGTCTGCTCGCAACTCAGTGGCCGGAAGGATCTCGGCATCCACACGGAAGCGCTCTGCCCTGGGATGATCGACCTGATCGAAGCCGGTGTGGTGACCAACCGGCGCAAGCGTCTCAACACGGGAAAGACCGTCTTCACCTTCGCCATAGGGCAAAAGGCTATGTATGACTTCCTGGACGACAACCCGTCCGTCGAGAGCCACCCGGTGGATTATGTCAATGACCCGTACGTCATCGCCCAAAACGATAACGTCGTCTCGGTCAATGCCGCCTTGCAAGTCGACTTGACTGGAGCAGCCAACGCTGAACATCTGCTCGGTCATCAGTACAGCGCCACGGGAGGCCAACTCGACTTCGTGCGTGGCGCTTACGCTTCCCGCGGCGGCAAGTCAATCATCGCCTGCCATTCAACTGCGGCCAAAGGCAAAGTGTCGCGAATCGTGGCTCGCCTGGAAGGCCCGGTGACCACTCCGCGCACCGACACGCAGTTCGTCGTCACAGAATTCGGTTGGACGGACCTCAAAGGTAAGTCATCGACGGAGCGCGCCAAAGCATTGATCGCCCTGGCGCACCCCGAGTTCCAAGGTGAGCTCACCGCGGCGGCCAAGAGCATGCACCTGATTTGAGAAGTTCAGGACACGAGACCTACAGCCATGCTAGACACAATTTTGAGCGCACTACTACCAATGGTCGTCACCTTTTTGCTTGGTTTCGTGGCGGCCTGGCAACACGATTTTGGGTCAAAGGATGCCTCGACCCTGAATCGGATGGTGCTTCAATACGCAGTACCGCTGGCGCTTTTTGCCGGAACCGTTATGACGTCGCGCAAGGAACTCAGTCAGGATATACCGCTGGTTATTACCCTATGCGTTGGCATTATTGGCTTCTATTGTGTCGTCTTTCTGTTTTCCCAACTGTTTCTTCATATGAATATGGGCGGCAGCGCGCTCGCCGCGCTGACGGCTTCGGCGCCAGCAGTGCCTTTCGTCGGCCCAGCCGTGCTCGGTGATCTATTCGGAGGGCTCAGCGCCATTCCGATCGCGATAGCCAGCCTGGTCATCAATCTCACGGTCGTGCCAATCACAATTCTGCTTCTTGCACTGGATTCGAAAGGGGAGACTCACAGAACAAAAGTCCTCTTCTGCAGGCAGGAAGGGATTCGGCATCGGCACCTAAATCATACGTCTCGGTGTTTACTGGCAGACTTGCGGAGACCGTGAAAGAGCCAATCGTCTGGGCGCCGGTACTCGCATTCGTTGTCGTGTTGAGGGGCCTCCGCATTCCTCAACTCATCGTCCACTCGCTTGCCCTTCTTGGCCACGCATCCGGAGGAGTCGCGCTGTTTGCCTGCGGGATCGTGCTTGCATCCGGGAAGATCAAAGTCAACCGGTATGTCTTGTTCTTCGTATTCCTGAAAAACATCATTCAGCCCGCCCTGGTTCTGGGTAGCTTGCGATGGATGGGCTATGGCAATCCTGTAGTCAGTGAGGCCGTGCTGACTACGGCCATTCCAGCCATGCCTATTGTGCTCATGCTTGCTTTGCAGTACCGCGTCGCACAGGAGGAGGCAGCGTCCTCTGTGTTCCTCAGCGTAATGGGCTCCATTGTCACGATGGGAGTATTCATCGCCCTAACGCACTAAACAGATTGACCCCAAAACGGAGAATCCAAATCATGACTCAAATTGAAGCTCTCGCAAAGTACGCCGCCCGCGCCTCCTTCGACGACCTTTCGGCCGAATCACGCAGACAGTTACCAATCCACATTCTAGACTCGCTGGCTTGCTGCATCGCCGCACTGGGCGCCGCACCGATCGAGGCTTGTCGCGAGCAGGTCGCGGAGTTCGGCGGCAGCAGCCCATGCACGTTGATCGGCGGCAGCCAGGCGAACCCCATCTACGCAGCGTTCTGGCATACCGCACTCGTACGCTACGTCGATTTTATGGACAACTTCCTGGCTCAAACCGAAACCTGCCATACCGCGGATAATTTCGGCGTCGCACTTACCATCGCCGATTACGTGGGCGGCAGTGGACGCGATTTGATGCTCGCAGTGGCATTAGGCTACACGGTGCAGTCACGTTTTGTTGATAAGGCCAACTTCATGAGCAGCGGCCTCGACCACACCGCGCAACTGGCCTTCTCTCACAATGCCGCCGGCGGCCTGCTGCTCGGTCTGAGCGAGCAGCAGATTGGTCACGCCATGGCGATGGCCGCGGTCAGTGATGCGTCCTTCGCTGTCGTTCGGGCGAAGCCACTGTCGCAGTGGAAGGGTCTGGCCTCGGCGCAGTCGGCGCTCGGCGCCATGAACGCGTTGTTCCTGGCCCGTCGCGGAGTGCAGGGTCCTCTGCAAGTTATTGAGGGCCCCCTGGGCATCGATCACCTCCTGAGGATGAAGATCAACATCGACTGGGAGAAACAGGGGTACGAGGGCGTCGTGGGGAGCACCATCAAAAAGTACAACTCTATGATCCACACCCAGTCCGCGGTCCATTGCATGGTCGAACTTGCGAGCCGGAACAAAATTGATTTCGACAAGATTGTCTCAATCGAAGCAGAGGTGTTCCAACTCGCGTTTGACTTCGCAGGTGGCGGCCTCTATGGCGTGGACAAGGTGATCCGCACCAAGGAACAGGCGGATCACAGTCTGCCGTACTTGCTTGCGGTGGCCCTCCTTGACGGCGACGTGATGCCGTCGCAATTTGAGCCGGAACGCATCATCAAGCCCGACGTGCAGGCGTTACTAAAGAAGGTCTCGGTCCGGCCGAGCCATGAATACACGGAACTATACCCCGGGAAAATGCCCGTTAAGATCGCCATCACGTTACAGGGCGGGAAAATGATCGAACACAGTGTCCAGGACTACCCGGGCCTCGCTTCCCATCCATTCACCTGGGAGGATGCCGTCGAGAAGTTCGACACGCTCGTTGCTGGTCGCATCAGCGAGGGCCTGTCGCGTGAGATCAAGGATGCCGTGCATTCGGTCGAAAACGTCCAGGTCCAGGACCTGATGGAACTGCTCGGCGCCGTCAAGGTAGGCCACACGGCACTCGCGTCATCGAACGCCGCCTGAGAAATCGCGCAGATCGAAGGCACGTTTGCAGTAACCGGGTAAATTAGGTGCGAAATCGTGGGCAAGCATGGATGGGAACACAAGGAGAAGAGCCATGGCAAAGGTGGCAGAAGTACTGGTTCAGACGTTGATAGAAGCCGGTGTCAAGCGGGTCTATGGAGTCGCCGGCGATTCATTAAACGGGATGACGGATACGATCCGCAAGAGCGACAAGATTGAATGGTTACACGTGCGCCATGAGGAAGTGGCCGCCTTTGCGGCAGGGGCCGAGGCACATCTTACGAACGAGATAGCTGTCTGTGCCGGCAGTTGTGGTCCTGGAAACCTCCACCTTATTAACGGGCTCTTTGATTGCCATCGCAGCCGAGTTCCTGTCCTTGCAATCGCGGCGCAGATTCCGAGTCACGAGATCGGTGGTGGGTATTTTCAGGAGACCCATCCGGAACACTTGTTTAAGGACTGCAGCTATTACTGCGAATTGGTGTCACAGCCTGAGCAGATGCCGCGCATCCTGGCCATTGCCATGCGGACAGCCATCGCGAGACGCGGCGTAGCTGTTGTGGTGATCCCCGGAGATATCGCATTGCGTGAATGCCCTGCGCCGGCCATCTCTTTGGGAATTCTGGAATCGGCATCGACAATCCGTCCCTCGGAAGGCGAATTGCAGAAGGCGGCGGAGATTTTAAATAGAGCCAAGAAGATTACGATCCTCGGCGGAGCAGGATGCGAAGGGGCGCATGATGAGCTTGTCGCTGTTGCTCAGCGTCTGAAAGCGCCCATTGTGCATGCGATGCGCGGAAAGGAGTTCATCGAGTATGACAATCCATTCGATGTAGGAATGACAGGACTCCTCGGATTTTCCTCCGGCTACCACGCCATGATGAACTGCGATGCGCTGCTCATGCTCGGCACTGATTTCCCCTATCGCCAGTTTTATCCAACAAATGCAGCAATTATTCAGGTTGACATCCGGGGCGAGCAGATCGGGCGACGCACACATGTCAGCCTTGGGTTGATCGGCAAGGTCAAGGACACCCTGGAAGCGCTCACTCCTCTGATCGAAGAGAATATCGATACGTCTTATCTGGACAAATGCATCAGCCATTATCGCCAGGCACGCCGGGGATTGGACGATCTCGCGATAGGAGAGCTTGGACGAACTCCGATTCATCCGCAGTACGTCGCTAAGATCGTTGACGAAATTGCCAGCGAGGACGCAGTCTTCACCTGCGATGTGGGTACGCCCACGATCTGGGCTGCGCGCTATCTCACGATGAACGGCAAGCGCAGGCTGCTCGGCTCGTTTACGCACGGTTCGATGGCAAACGCCCTGCCGCAGGCGATTGGCGCACAGGCGGCGTATCCGGGCCGGCAAGTGATCAGCCTTTCAGGCGATGGCGGGTTGGCAATGCTGCTCGGAGACATACTGACCCTTAAGCAATTGAATCTTCCAGTGAAGCTGGTGGTATTCAACAACAGCACACTGGGTTTCGTAGAGCTTGAAATGAAGGCCGCCGGCCTTATTGACTATGGCACAAGCCTCGTGAATCCCAATTTCGCGAAGCTGGCCGAGTCGGCAGACATACTTGGCGTCCGAGTGGAAAGTCCGGAGGATTTGAGACCCGCGCTCGAACGCGCCATCGCACATGACGGACCGGCTCTGGTTGAGGTGATCGTGAGCCGGCAGGAACTCTCGATGCCTCCCACGATCAGTGCGGAACAGGCGTTGGGATTCAGCCTTTATATGATCCGCGCCGTCATCAACGGTCGCGGAGACGAGGTCATCGACCTCGCCAAAACGAATTTCTTTCGTTGAGAGAGGAAGATAGGGAGTTTTCCAAAATATGCGTGCGAGCACAGAAAGTCTGGGAGATGAAAACACAAGGAGTACTCCCAACGAAGGGGAGCAGAGTGTGGAGCATCGTGTGTGCCTGCACTCTACTCCCGTTCACCGCCTATGCGCAGCGTGCGCCCTCGGTTCCTGACCGTCCGTGGGAGAGTGGTCGTGCGGAAAATGGCCTGCATGCCGGACCGGGAAATGAAATGAAGCTTGACCCGGCTCACATCTATACGCTCTCAGAGCTGATCGATCTCGCAGAGCAGAACAATCCGGCGACACGCGAAGCCTGGGCATTCGCCAAGGGGCGCGCGACTCTATTGGGCATCTCGCGCTCTGACCTATACCCCACCTTGGTGGCGGGCGCTCTTGGAGCAACCTCGAAAGATGGCGTCCTGATCAATGAGAATTTCGCGTTGCAATCGGTCGGGGAGTACGACCTTGTCTTTAGCCTCTCCTATACGCTTCTCGATTTCGGCGAGCGCCGTGGGCATATCGACGAGAGCCGAGCTCATCTTTTGGCCGCAAACTTTCGTTTCAACCAGGTCCACCTGGAGCTTGTCAGTCGGGTACTTGCAGCCTTTTTTCGTTTCCAGCAAGCTCAGGGCGAGGTTGTCGCGGCCGAGGCCAATCTGACCTCGGCACGAACGGTCCGCGAAGCAGCCGAACAACGCCTTGGCCTCGGCGTGGCTACGGTTCCCGATGTGCTGGAAGCGCGCAGCGCCGAGGCGCGCGCTGTCTATAATCTGGAGTCGGCACGGGGCGCGCGTCAGACCGCTTCGGGCGATCTCGCAACCGTGCTGATGGCCTCTCCGCCCAGTAACTATAAGGTGCAGAGTCTCGATAGCCTGCCAATCCCCGATACGTTGGATGAAACCGCTGAGCAGGCGATCAGCAAGGCCCTTGCCTTGCGCCCGGATTTACTGGCGCAGATGGAAGAAGTACGCGCAGCTAACGCCGCCGTTACAAGCGCTCACTCCGAGTGGTATCCACGATTGATGTTTCATGGCGACGATGGCTATCTCCGGGCTTATGGACAGCAGTCTCCACTTCCCGGCGCATACGCCGGCGCCAATGTCTATCATGCGGAACTTTCTCTCAACTGGACCGTGTTCGACGGCGGGCGCCGCAGAAATGAGATCGAACAAGCGAGAGCATCGATGAAACGGGCTGAGGCTGATGTCGATCGCAAGCGGGACGAAGTGAGCGACGAAGTATGGCGTGCTTACTCCGATGTCAATACGGCCTTTCGCCAGCGCGACGCGGCAACCACACTGTTGACTGCTTCGAGCGATTCTTATGAAGCGGCGCTTGAGAGCTACCGGCTCGGTGTGCGCAATCTCGTCGACCTGTTAGCAGCCGAGCGCGATCTGGCTGACGCCCGTTCGGCTGACATCACGGCTCGCGTAGGGGTGCTTAACTCCCTCGCCGCGCTTGCCTACAGCACTGGAGACTTACTAAAGACCACTGCCAGGAGACCGGCACCGTGAGAGACCACTCTCTTCATATGAAGCTGCGCGCAGGCAAAGGTCTTCGAAGACTGTGTCGGCATGCGGTTTGGATGGCGGTTCTGTCCCTGTTGCTATTCAGCGGCTGTCGCCGGGCTCCATCGATCGGCATCTATGGCTCCTATTTCCCGGGATGGCTCCTTTGTCTCGCCTTCGGCATTGCACTCACCGCGGCGGCACATCTTGTGCTGAGACGGATGGATTATGAGGTGCATTTGCGGCCACTCGGCCCCTTTTTCATTTCACTTTCGATAACGCTCACATGCCTGTTGTGGTTAATTTTCTTCTACTAGGAAGGCCGGCGCATTATGGACGACTCAAATGATCCGCAACCTGAGACGTATCTGTTGGGCCGAATCGTCTCGATTATTGTCATTGCGAGCGCAGTCCTCAGCCTCGCCCTGGTTATCTGGCTGACGGCGATCCACCCCCGTACAGACGACGCGACCGTTTTAACAAACTTCATCGGGATCGCGCCCGTCGTGGAAGGTCCTGTTGTTCGTTTAGCTGTGCAAGACAATCAATTCGTCCACAAGGGCGAGCTGCTGTATGAGATCGATGATCTGCCTTATCGCTATGCTCTCCAGCAGGCGCTTTCGGAGCAGGCCGCTCTCGAAGGGAATATCCGTGATCAGTCGCGGCAGATTGCCGGTCAAAAGAGTGCAGTCGTTGCCCAGCAGGCTGCGCAGAATGCTTCGGAAGCTGCGATGCACCGCGCTACAGCGCAGATTGACGAGGCAACAGCCGATGTGGGACATGCGGAAGCCGCGGTCAGACAGGCGCAGGCGGAATACGACTACGCAGCAAGCAACCTGAAGCGTATCGAGCCCTTGCTGACCAGAAAATTTGTAACTGCAGACCAAGTGGACCAACTGCGCTCGAACACAGAGGCGCGCGCCGAGCAACTTCGTCAAGCACAGGCACAGCTTGTGCTCAAACAAGCTTCTCTCAAAGCTGCGGTTGCGGCACAGCTTCAATCCGTTGCGCAGGTCGGAGAGAATCAAGCGCAGGTCGAGCAGCGCGGCCATGAAGTCAGAATTCTTGATCCTCTCACTTTGCAACGCGAGGCTCGGGCCGCCGCCGTGGAACACGCAAAGTACAACCTCGATCACTGCCGGGTCTATGCACCTTTCGACGCCCGCGTCACTAATTTAACGATCGCCGAAGGGGCATTTGCGCATATCGGCGAACAACTGTTCACTCTCATCGACGCGCGAACCTGGTGGACGGTCGCAAACTTCCGCGAAGATCAGCTCACGCATATTCATTCAGGCGATCATGCCAGAGTTTTTGTCATGCAGGCGCCTGGCGTGGAGTTCGACGGAGTTGTCGACAGCGTCGGTTTTGGTGTGACGCCCGATCCGGATGTAGTCGGTATCCTCAAGCCGGGATTGCCAGCGACGGATCGTACGCTCAACTGGGTGCATCTGGCCGCGCGTTATCCCGTCCGTGTTCGCATCCTGAATGCTCCTGCTGGGGTTCTTCGGGTTGGTGCCACAAGCCTGGTTGCTATCCAGGAGGCGATCATCGCTAGCTTCGCTTCCATGGCGGCACAACAACGGCGTTCTTATCGATCAGGACTCTCGCGCCTTGTGCGCAATGAACTCGAGCCTTATCCAGGGCGCCTTACCAAAGTGATCCACTACACCGTCGCGACCGTCGTGGCAGCCATCCTGGTTCTGACTTTTCGGCTGCCGAGCGCTGTGCTCGGTGTCTACTATCCGCTCCTGTTAATGAAGGACACGCCGGCGGCGAGTTTTCGTGCGGCGAAAAGCTGTACGCTGTTCCTTTTCTTTGCTGCCCTATGGCTGTTATGTGGTGCAGTCTTCGTGCTTGGCTCCCCTCTATTGCACTTCCTCTGGGTGGCCTGCACGCTCTTCCTCGCTGCCTGGTTGATTGAAGCTGGGGAGGATCCTGCAGCGGCAACGAGTTTCGGACTCTATGCGGGTTCAGGAATCGAGGTTCTCGATGCGAGGATCTCCCCCGAGGTTCGCTTCGAGACGATCCTCTATATCCTGTTGAGCCTCCTCATCGGCATCGCGACATTCCTTGCCGTTCAGTATGTCCTGGCCATCGACAAGGAGGCGAATGGAGTGCGGCGCGGTCTCCATACGAGGCTTTCCGTTGTGCGCGACTGTCTTGAAGTGATCTCCGATGGCCGCATACCAGGTCCGCTACTTCGGCGACGGTTAAGGCAGTATTCCATGGTCGGCACTGGACGATTGCGTCACACCTTACTTGGGTTTCATTACTCGCGAAGGGTTCATGATGAGCAGGCCTCCGCCATCGCCCTCATTGGCAATATGGTGGACTTCACCCGTGATCTGGTGGGTGCGCCCAGCCAGCCAGTGCCGAATCAGCGGGAGCGGCTCCGCGAGATAGTGAATACCATAGACCAGCTGCGGGAGGACTTCCTCGCAGGCCGGGTGCCGGAGCTGCGATCTTTGCCATCTCCACAGCCAGGGGAATTACGCCGTTCTCCTGTCTACAGGCTTGAATATTCGGTGGCCATCCTTACAGAAATCTATTCCAGCCATTTGATCGCTCAACGTGTCCCTGAAGAAAAGCAGAGACCGAAGGGCCTGCTTCGGCCCGGCGCTCTCGCGGACCCCGAAATCCGCCGCTTCGTCCTGCGCGTTTCTCTGGCAGCTATTTGCTGCTATGTGTTTTACTGGGCCGTCGACTGGCCTGGACTCTCTGCCGCACTCACGACCTGTATTGTGACGGCACTTTCGAGTGCAGGAGCATCTCGACAGAAGCAGATGCTTCGCTTCTTCGGCGTGATGGCGGGCGGGGTCCTTGCCTTTGTGGCACAGATTGTCATTCTGCCTCACACGCAGTCGATTGGTGGATTCACGCTGGCCTTGGCGGGAGCGATCTTCTGCGCGACCTGGGTCTTCACTTCCTCACCACGTATTGCGTATGCCGGTCGTCAGATGGCGCTCGCATATGAGCTTGTCCACCTGAGCGACCCACGCTACAACGTCGGTCTCACTCAGGTGCGGGACCGGGTCTTTGGAATCTTTCTGGGGCTGATTGCAATGTGGCTGATCTTTGACCGTCTCTGGACGCGTCCCACCGCCCCGACGATGACTCACCTGTTCGACGAGACTCTTGAACTCATCGCCGAGCTTCCAGCTCGTGGCAGTCTGGAGCTCGCCGCCAGCGTCACTCGGCAACGCAACACGATCGACCGCAACTTCGACAAAATTCGCGATCTAGCCGATGCCGTTCTGCTTGAGTTTCGTCGCGAGCGAGAATACGACCTTAGGGCGCGCAGCCGCATACGTTCCTGGCAGCCGTTGGTCCGCATCATCTTCATGTTGCGTCTCGCCATTCTGCGGCGCGGCTTGATCAAAAATACCGGCGCGGACGATCCGCGTGTCGCCGAAGCAATTACGGTATCCTCACGTGTGCTGCGAGAGGTTCGCGGTATGACGATAGTTGACGTGTCCAGAACGCCAGATCCGCCGCTGGCTGCCTGTGTCGTGCCGATTCCTCACGCAGGAGTCAACGAACATCCTATCGTTAGAATAGCTATCTCTCTGGCAACTCTAAGCGCCTACCTGCGTGAGGATGTTTTGCTCGATCTTATCTCCTAACGGTTCTTCGGCGACACCGTGCCTTGGCATCAGTACTATGCAGATGAGCGCCCCTCGCGCTCAGTCAACTGGAGCTGATAAAGCTTCGGAATGTAATGGTGCCGGATCGCAAGTACCGTTCTTCAATCCAACCGATCCTCAGCGGGCGAACCGTGCGCGGTTGTGACAATTTGATCTCGATAGTGCCAGAAACGCGAACGGGCGAGGGCGGGAGAACGCCGATGCCAAGTCCGGCCGCAATCCTCTCTGCTGTGGCTGAGTGCGCATCAGCAGTTTCGGGCGTGGCAGGCGATTCCGGGCTACAGGACACGCACCTCACCTACCTCTAATCCCCGAGGAACTTAGACACAAGCCTGGCGTAGTCGCGGACGTCATAAGACATTAGGAGCAATCTTATGCCCAGGCTCTTTGGCAGTACTCTTGATCGATGTTCGGTGAACCAAACTCTACATACGGCTGCAAGCTTCGGAATCATCAACTTTGACCTGCTTTGAGCGATTTGTCAGAATGACTTCAGAGTTGGTCAGCCGTGGCGAAGATTATACTTTCCGGGACAGACCCTCCAGGGTACGAGCTCGTACCTCTGCGGGAAGGTGTGGAATTCACCCTTTACCGTGGCCGGCAGGAAGGCAACCAATCTCCCGTACTCGTAATGGCTCTGGCGGCAGAGTATCCGTCGCCTCAGAGTCTCCGGCGGCTGGAACACGAATACTCGTTCGCAGCCGAAGTCGATCCCGCATGGGCAGCCAAGCCTCTGGCGCTCACTCGTCACGAAGGGCGAGCGATCCTCGTACTCAAAGATCCTGGCGGTGATCCTCTGGATCTGATTCTTGAGCGAGGCCAGGGACAACCGCTCGATCTGACCCGCGCCCTGCGAATCGCGATCGGCTTGACGACGGCGCTCTGCCAAGTCCATCGGCACGGACTCATACATAAGGACATCAAGCCTGAAAACGTGCTCGTCGACGACGCCGACTGCGTATGGCTTACTGGCTTCGGAGTTGCATCGCGGTTGCCCCGCGAGCTCCAGCCGCCCGCACCGCCGGAGATTATTTCCGGCACGCTGGCCTACATGGCACCCGAGCAGACCGGCCGCATGAACCGTTCGGTCGATGCCCGCAGCGATTTTTACTCCCTGGGCGTCACCTTGTATCTGATGCTTACCGGCGCACTGCCATTTGACGCAGCCGACCCCTGGAATGGGTCCACTGCCACATTGCACGCCGGCCGACACCGCCTCGGGATCGCGCTGCAGTGCCCGAGCCATTGTCTGCGATCGTTATGAAGCTCCTGGCCAAGAACGCCGAGGACCGTTATCAGACCGCTTTAGGCGTTGAGGCCGATCTTCAAAAGTGCTTCGGGGAATGGGAATCAAGAGGGTGCATTGAACCGTTCCAGCTGGGGACACACGATGTCCCAAACCAGTTGCTGATACCCGAGAAGCTTTACGGGAGGGAGCGCGAGGTCGATGCTCTGCTTGCGGCGTTCGAGCGTGTTGTTGCCGGCGGAAGGCCGGAATTGGTTCTTGTCTCCGGATACTCTGGCATTGGCAAATCCGCTGTTGTCAATGAACTTCGCAAATCCCTTGTTCTGCCGCGTGGCTTATTTGCGTCGGGCAAGTTCGACCAGTACAAGCGCGATATTCCTTACGCAATTGTGGCGCAAGCTTTCCAGAGCCTTTTGCGCCCACTGATGAGTAAGCCTGAAGGCCAGCTGAGCAAATGGCGGGATGACCTTCTATTGGCGTTAAGTCCGAATGGATCGCTCCTTATCGATCTCGTCCCTGAATTGAAGCTAATCATCGGAGAGCAGTCGCCTGTTGCCGCTTTACCGCCTCAAGACGCGAAAACTCGCTCCTATCTTGCATTTCGGCGGTTTATCAGCGTTTTCGCGCGCCCTGAACATCCGCTGGCCCTGTTTCTCGACGATTTGCAATGGCTTGACGTGGCAACACTCGACTTTCTAGAGGATTTGCTGGTCCAGCAGGATCTGGCACACCTTCTCGTGGTCGGCGCTTATCGAGACAACGAGGTCGACTCGGCGCATCCGCTGATGCGGAAGCTGTCGGCAATCCGTCAAGCCGGAGCCGCTGAGCAGGAGATCCGTCTGACGCCGCTGAGCTCCGACGATTTGGCACACTTGATTGCAGATACCCTCCATTGTGAATCGCAGCCTGCGCTGTCGCTGGCGCAACTCTTGCACGAGAAGACTTCCGGCAACCCGTTTTTTGTCCGTCAGTTTATCCATGCCCTGGTTGAAGAGGGGCTCATCACTTTCGACCATAGAGATGCCCGATGGCGCTGGGATCTGGATGCCATTCGGGCTAAGGGTTATACCGACAACGTTGTAGACCTTATGGTTGCAAAACTGAACCGGCTTCCAGTTGCAATTCAAAAGGCCCTGCAGCAATTTGCCTGCATTGGAAACAGCGCCGAAGCCGCCACACTTTCTGCTGTTCTTGAGGCGTCCGAACAAGAGACCGAAGCGGAACTATGGGAGGCTCTCCACCAGGAGCTGATTGTCCGCTCGGAGAACTCTTACCGGTTTGCGCACGACCGCATACAGGAAGCGGCCTATTCCCTCATCACAGCAGAAACGCGCGCCGAGGCTCATCTACGAATAGGGAGACTGCTCAATGCGCACACTCCCCTGAAAAGCATGAGGAGGCCATATTCGAGATCGTCAATCAGCTTAACCGTGGAGCCTCACTCGTCACATTAGAAGATGAGCGCTTCGAGGTGGCCGAACTCAACCTCGCCGCCGGCAAGCGGGCCGAAGCTTCCACAGCCTACTCTTCAGCTTTTCAGTATGCCATCGCTGGCCTTGCACTCTTGACGAATGAGTGTTGGGAACGCCGTCACGATCTTGTCTTCCAACTGGAACTGCTTCGGGCCGACTGCGAGTTCCTGACTGGCGAGCTGGCCATCGCGGCCGAGCGCGTGGAAATGCTTCGATCGTGTGCCTCAAATACCGTCGAACTAGCGATGGCCACGTGCCTGGGTATCGATGTTTATATGGCGATCTCTCAGATGAACCGTGCAATCGCCATCGGCCTCGACTACCTGCACCATCTCGGTATCGACTGGCCGCTCCAGCCAACGGAGGAACAGGTACGAAGCGAATACGAACGGATCTGGTCACGGCTCGGAAGTCGCGAGATCGAGGAAGTTATGGACTTCCCCCTGATGAGCGACCCCACGTCTATCGCGACTCTGGATGTTCTGACCAAGGTATTGAGCTCTGCAGTGTTTACGGATACGAATCTTTTTGCCCTGGTCGTCTGTGGGGCGGTTAGTCTCAGCATCGAGCACGGCAACAACGACGGTTCGTGCGTCCACTATGTTTGGCTTAGCTTCGTAGCGGGTCATAGGTTCGGCGACTACAAGAATGCACTTCGATTCGGTCAGCTCGGCTATGATCTGGTCGAAAAGCGTGGTTTGAAGCGCTTCCAGGCTGCGACCTATGCCGCTTTCGCAAATTGCATCATGCCATGGATGAAGCATCTCTTGGCTTGCTGTAATGTGACGCGTCAAGCCTTCGAGATTGCAAAGACAATCGGCGACCTCACCTACGCAGCGTACAGCCGTATCTGCCTGAACACACTGCTTATCGGGACGGGAGATCCGCTCGCTGAAGTGCAAAGGGAAGTCGAGAATGGCCTTAGCTTTGCACAGAAGGCGAAGATCGGTTTCGCCGCTGACATGGCCAATCTGCAGCTCTGTCTTATCCGAACGCTCAGGGGCCTGACGACAAAATTCGGTTCCTTTGACCATGCAGAGTTCGACGAAATAGGGTTCGAGCGTCGTCTGGAGAGCTACGCGCCGACGGCCCATTGCTGGTACTGGGTCCGAAAGCTACAAGCGCACTTCTTTGCCGGTGACTTTGCTTCTGCCATCGAGGCTTCATTGAAGGCCCGGCCGCTGCTTGCGACATTACCGAATTTTGCGCCGGCAGAATATGAATTTTACAGCGCGCTCGCCCGTGCAGCGTTCTGCGATTCTGCAACGGCGGGCCAAAGCCGGGAGCATTACGATGCTCTCGAAGCTCACTACAAACAGCTCCAAATATGGGCGGAAAACTGCCCGGAGAATTTCGAAAACCGCGCCGCTCTGGTGGGGGCGGAAATTGCGCGCATCGAAGGCCGCACGCTCGACGCCGAAAAACTTTACGAAGATGCCATCCGCTCCGCACAAGCGAATGGTTTTGTTCACAACGAAGCGCTCGCCAACGAATTGGCAGCGGGTTTCTATCGAGCCCGGGGATTGGAGAAGGTCGCAAAGGCGTATTTGAAGGAGGCTCGGTCTCTCTATGCGCGTTGGGGAGCCGACGGAAAAGTAAAGCAACTCGACGAACTCTACCCGCGCCTTCGCGACGAACGGACTCCCACCTCCTCGACCGCGATTGCGCCACCGGTACGGCAGCTCGACGTCGAGACTGTGGTTAAAGCTTCGCAGGCACTTTCGAGTGAGATGGTCCTCCCCAGTCTCATCGAGAAGCTCGTGCGAATCGCGGTGGAGCATGCCGGGGCCGAGCGGGGTTTGTTGATCCTGATTCGGGACCTCGAACCGCGGATAGAAGCCGAAGCCACTACTGGTCCGGGCAGGATCGAGCTGGTCGTTCGCCAGGAGCAGGTTACACCGTCTGATCTCCCTCAATCCGCGCTGCATTACGTGATCCGGACGCAGGAGAGCGTGCTTCTGGATGATGCTTCGGCCGACGACGTGTATTCAAAAGACGAATATGTGCGGCAGAAGCGCTCCAGGTCCATCCTCTGCCTGCCCATCGTCGAGCGGGCGCAGCTTGTCGGCGCACTCTATCTGGAGAACAATCTGACTGCGTGCGCCTTCACGCCGGACCGGGTTGCCGTGCTGCAGTTCCTGGCTTCGCAAGCCGCAATTTCGCTGGAGAACGCCAGCCTCTATTCAGATCTGCAACGCAGCGAAGCTTTCCTCACTGAAGGGCAGAGCATAAGCCACACTGGCAGCTTCGGCTGGAGTGTGGCCAGCGGAGAAATCTACTGGTCGGCGGAAACCTACAATATCTTTGAACTCGATCGAGCGGTAAAGCCTACGCTGGAGATGATACTGCCGCGACTTCATCCCGACGACAGAGATCTCGTGCAGCAAACCCTCGATCGGGTAATTGAGACAAAAGCCGATTTTGATCTTGAGCACCGTTTGCTGATGCCGGACGGTTCAGTCAAACATCTTCACGTTTTAGCTCGCGCGTTAACGACGTCTTCTGGGAACCTTGAATTCGTAGGGGCCGTGACGGACGTCACAGTAGCAAAGCAGGCGGAAGAGAAAATTCGGGAACAGGAATTGGAACTCCGTCAGATTATGGACGCCGCACCCCAATTCTTGTTTGTGCTAGGGAGCGACGGAAGCCGTCTGTATGCCAACCAATCCGTCCTCGAGTTCCGCGGTCAAACGGTTGAAGAGTGGCAGAAGCTCGATTTTCGTGAGCGCTTTCATCCAGACGATGCGGAGCGTATGGCTCGCGAAAGGGAGCAAGCACTTTCAAGCCGATCTCCGTTTGAGACCGAAGCACGAATGCTTAGACATGACGGCAAGTATCGTTGGTTCCTCTTCCGTTACAAGCCGCTGAAAGATCAGTTGGGACGCGTTACGCGTTGGGTTGTCCCGGCGATTGACATTGATGATCGCAAACGATCGGAAGAGAGACTGCAGCAGGAGAACATTGCGCTGCGCGAGGAAATTGATAAAGCGTCGATGTTCGAGGAAATTGTTGGAACTTCTCCGGCTCTCCAAACGGTGCTTTCCCGCGTGTCCAAAGTCGCTGCCACGGATTCCACCGTTCTGATCACCGGCGAGACAGGAACAGGCAAGGAACTGGTTGCCCGTGCAATACACCGACGCTCCCGGCGCGCCTCTAACGCGTTTGTGAGTGCGAATTGTGCAGCCATCCCACGCGACTTGATCGCCTCGGAATTGTTCGGCCATGAGAAAGGCTCCTTCACTGGGGCAACTCAACGGCGTCTGGGACGCTTTGAACTGGCAGAAAGGGGCACAATCTTCCTTGACGAAGTTGGAGAGCTTCCGGCCGAAACCCAGATCGCTCTGTTGCGCGTTCTGCAGGAACACGAATTTGAGCGTGTCGGCGGAACTGGCCACATCCGAACTGATGTTCGGGTTATTGCGGCAACTAACCGCGACTTGGAGGCCGCCATCGCGGCAGGCATGTTCCGGAGCGACTTATTTTACCGCCTTAACGTTTTTCCAATTGAGGTACCCCCTCTTCGAATACGAAGAGAAGACATTCCCCTGCTGGTGGAGTACTTCATTGATCGCTACGCAAGGAAGGCAGGAAAGAGTTTTCAGTCGGTAAGCAAAAAGAGCCTCGATCTGCTCCAGTCGTACCCTTGGCCGGGTAACATTCGTGAATTGCAGAACGTAATTGAGCGATCCGTCATCGTATGCGAGACGGAGACTTTCTCAGTTGACGAGAGTTGGCTTTCTCGACAGCCTCCTGTAATTGAGCCGGATGGCCGATCAGACCTATTCAAGAGGCTTCCCTCCCAAGAGAAAGCGATCATCGAGACTGCGTTGAGCGAATGCGGAGGCCGAGTGTACGGGCCCTCCGGTGCCGCAGCCAGACTCGGCATACCACGTTCCACTTTGGAGTCAAAGATCAGGTCGCTGAAGATCAACAAGACTCGCTTCAAAATTACAGATTCCTCGAAGACCGTCTAGCCCTCCTTCGTGCGTCATTCCCGGTTGCTTGGCGAGTGGACTTTTGTGCCGCATTCGCCAATTGGCGAAACTCGCCAATTTTATGGTTCGTCAATTGCCGTATTTTCAGCGTGTTACAGTTGGCAACTGGTTTGCATTCCTAACCGCGAGCGAAGACGCCCCGATGATCAAGAGAGGAAAGATGCTGAGAATTCGAAGGTCGGCGAACGCGCAAGTGGTCTTTAGGCTGAGCGGCCGAATGGGCCTGGAAGAGACAGTCGAATTGGAAACACTAATTAAGTCGGAAGAAAACGGCCGCCCAATTGTCTTGGACCTAAAGGATGTAACTCTGGTAGGTCAAGACGCCATTGCCTTTCTCGAGCGATGTGAAGCAGACAATATCACACTGAAAAATTGCGCGGCATACGTCCGCGAGTGGATCACGAGAAAGAGAGAAAGTAGTTAGCAATTGACTGGTGGGGTAATGACAATGTTCTCTTCTGTTTCTGCAATTAAGCCGGACAAGGAATATGCGCCCGTCAGGTCGTTTGAGGATAGTCCGGATATCAATCAGGGCGAGCTGATTGGATCTAGCGCTAGCTTTCAAGCGTTGCTGAGGAGAGTGAGGATTGTGGCGCCCACGGATTCTGTCGTCCTGATCCAGGGGGAAACCGGGACGGGAAAAGAATTGATTGCTAAGGCAATTCACAATCAGAGTTCTCGACGGGACGCCCTGCTTTTAAAAATGAATTGCGCTGCGATCCCTGCAGATCTGTTGGAGAGCGAACTCTTCGGGCATGAAAAAGGAGCATTCACTGGTGCGGTTGCACAGACCATGGGCCGATTTCAGCTGGCTCACAGGGGCACGCTGTTCTTGGACGAGATCGGCGATCTTCCCGTTCAACTCCAGCCCAAACTGCTGCGTGTTCTCCAAGAGCAGGAATTTGAGAGATTGGGTAGCGGACGCCCCATTAAGGTGGATGTCCGCGTAGTGACCGCGACGAACCAGGAGCTTTTAACATTGGTTCAAGGTGGTCAATTTCGGGCGGATCTTTACTATCGGCTGAATGTCTTTCCGATCTGCCTGCCTCCGTTGAGGGACCGGTCAGGCGATATCCCTCCCTGGTTCGGCACTTCGTCCGCAAGTATTCGCAGCGATTGCAGCGAAACATCGAGTACATTCCCGATGAGGTGATGGATGCGCTAGAGCGCTACGACTGGCCGGGCAATATCCGTGAATTGCAGAACATCGTGGAACGGGCGGTCATTTTAAGTGAAACGGACACCTTCTTCGTTGATGAGAGTTGGCTAAAACGTGAATCGGCAGAGTCTCGGCAGCCGCGCGAGGGGCTTTCGACGCTGGCCGATCGTGAAGTAGAGATGATCGAAGCTGCACTGGCTGACTGTCATGGACGCATTTCCGGACCTTCAGGCGCGGCTGCCAAACTGGGGATTCCGCGACAAACGCTTGAATCGAAAATCAGACGCTTGGGAATCAGCAAGTACGGTCTGAAACTTCAATCCTCCTAATTGGGGCGGCCGTCGCTTCGGATACATTTGCGCAGACTTATCTTCTCGCTTCTAGCTTTTTCCTTGCAGCCGGACGGCGGACCATACATATACGTCCACATGGATCACGTCCGAATATCCAATCATCCGCACAGACCTCTAAGCCCAAAACCTCTCCGCAGGCGGCGCGTTGAGAGTGTTGCGACTTGGTACCAAGTGAAAATGCGGCGTGTTTTCCTCTTTATGTATTGCGATCTACTTCGGAAGGCAGTTGGCCTGTCTACTCTGCAACCATTACCTCATTCTCATGCCAGAACAAAATCAGGCATATGCTGCATATTGTCTCAAGCAGTTTGGCGAACAAGAACCATGAACACACTATCCGATTTTGAGTGAGCTTCGGATGAATTTCTTTTTGCTGCGCATGAAATCAAGAAAAGATTTGTGCGTTTCTCCTTCGCGATTCGGAGACCACGCCATGACCAAATCGATGCCGCCCCCGGATCGATGAGCGGGCAGAAGGAGAGATCGTGGAACCGGCTATGTTGAAGACCGGAAGGCAGCAGCGTTATGCCTTCGCCTGCCTCCACCAAGGTAAGCACGCTGGAAACGAGATTCGACGTTTGAACAATGTTCGGCGAAAAACCCGCCTGTGCACAGAGTGAAGTGATCTTATCGAAGAAGGTGGACGCGATGTTTCTGTCGCATACCACGAAGCGTTCGTTGGCCAGATCATGAAGCCGGAGCGGTCCGCCCGCCAACCGGTGATCTGCGGGAAGTACGGCCACCACCGGGTCCGTATACAACAGTTCGGAGCGGAGCTGGGAATCGTAAGGAGGCTCAAGCGGCCGCGTGAAGCCGATGTCAATCGAACCGTTGAGCAAAGCCTCCGGCTGCGCTCGCGAGAGCATTTCCATCAGCGAGAGCTGCACACCCGGGTGGAGTTGACGAAAGCCGCGGATGATTCCCGGAAAGAATGCGCCGGTTCCCCAAATCAGAAAGCCAATCGTGAGCGATCCGATCTCGCCTCGTGCCGTCCGTTGCGCGATGTCGACCGCGCGATCCGCAGCTGCGACCACCTTGCGCGATTCCTCCAGAAACCTCTCACCCGCGCTCGTCAGAGATACTTGCGACTGCGTGCGATTGAGCAGCTTCACGCCGATCTCTTGCTCCAGATCACGAATCTGCGCACTGATAGAGGATTGTGAAGTATGGAGCGGGCGGGCGGCGCGATTAAATCCATTCCAGTCTGCTACGGCACAGAAGTAGCGGAGATGCCGCAGTTCCATATCCTGACTCCTATCGAGAAAAGCGAACGCTGCGTTCGAAACAAAGCGTGCTTCGAATGGACAAAATCCTACTCTATCTATTTGTAAGCTCCGCTTGAGGCTGCCGCAACGGATTCGGGTCGCAAGCGAAAATCCCAAAACCAAGGAGAAACTTAGGTGGCAATTACACAGATGGCAATTACACACGAAAGCGTTCGCGAACTCTTCAAAGGACTGGAGAACGGCGATGGCTCTGCTTTCTTCCAACATGTCGCCGACAACGTCGACTGGACGGTCATGGGAACGCACCCCTGGCCGGTCACTACCTCAGCAAGAAGGCTTTCATCGAAGGCACCTTCGCAAAGCTGGGACAGGTTCTTCCCAATGGCGCTCAGCTGCATACCGAGAATGTGATCGTCGAAGGCGATCAGGCTGTGGTCGAGCTTCATTCGCTGGCGACAGCCAGGAATGGCATGCGATTCGATAACCGCTACTGCTGGGTGGTCTATTTTCAGGATGGATTGATCGTTCGCGTGCGCGCCTACCTCGATTCGACCATGGTTGCCCGGCTGTTCGAGGAGAATCCGATTGCATAAGCGGCGAGAGTTTTCGCTCTACGGCGTTCCGGTACCACTGTGTACGACGTTGTGTTGACCGGATCGTCACCTGTTTTCAAGCGCAGCTTGCGATCAAACAATCTGAAAGGAACAGAGATGGCAACAGCATTTATTGGTCGAGATTTCATCAATGACATCGTTCATCCGGAGGGCAAGATCTCGCACACTGCTGACCTTGCCGCAGAGCGTGGCGTCATCGAGAAGGTGAATCACGCTCTGGCAACTGCGCGTGAAAAGGGATGGTTAACAATTCTGGTGAAAGTTGGCTTTGCCAAAGGCTATACAGATCAGCCAAAGCAATCGCCGTTCTTTGGACGTCTCCACGAGATTGGAGCGCTCGAGGCGGAATCTTCAGGTATGGACTTTCACCCGGAGCTCAAGGCAGAGCTTGCGGATCTGGTGATTGTCAAACCGCGCATCAGCGCCTTTTACGGCACACAACTGGATGCAGCTCTACGGGCGCGCAAGGTTAACCGGCTGATTATCGCGGGAGTGAGCACGGCATGGGCGGTGCAGAGCACGGTGCGCGACGCGCACGACCGCGATTACGAGGTATATGTGTTGGAAGACGCCTGCGCCGCTGCGACGGAACCGGTGCATCAATCCTCCATGGAGTTGCTGGGCTCGATCGCCAGGGTGATCCGGGTGGAGGATCTGGTGGGGATTTCGTGATCTCTGCCTGGGATGACGCGATCGATCTCGATCACGTCGCAGCGACACGTGCCGTGATTGTACTCATGCCACTCGTTCTGCTGGCCATGATCTCGGGGGATGGCATCTGGTTGCGCGCGGCTCTGGTCACCATCTCGACCTTTATCGCCATGGAGCGCTCCGGGCTGGCGCCGCTCGGAACGCTGCTGCATGGAGCAGCGATCATCGTCTCCTATCTGGCGCTGCTGGCAACGCAGACCGCCGAGCCCTTGTTCGTCGCGGGCTGCGCTATGCTTGCGGCGGCCTCCATCCTCTTTAGCGGATGGGATGCGAGGTTGCGATCGCTTGGCAATTTCACCTTTATTCCGGCTCTCTACCTTGCGTGCGAGACTGAAGAGTGGCGAGGGCCGGGCAATCAACTGCATCGCGGCATTCACTTTCTTCCCGTCATGGTGTTGGCCATCCTTCCGGTTCTGGTGATGTCAGCATTGGAGCACCGGAACACTCGTCCGTTGCATGTCAGCCGGCTTCGACATTTCAGAGCGGTGTTGTGCTGGGCTGAGCGGAATGAGTCCATACCGTATATCGAGGCGCTGGTGGCGACGGCGCTGGCGGTTGGCCTGGTCGCGCACACGGTGATGGTGTGGCGGCTGGATCAAGGGCAATGGATGATCTGGTCAACCGCGAGTGTGATTACCGGCGACCTCACCAGCGGACGCCAAAAGCTGCGGGACCGGACGGTCGGTGCGCTCGTGGGTGTTCCGGCCGGAATTGGGACAGGGATTTTCCTTCCGCACAGCACCTTTGCATACGACCTCGCCTTGTTGGTCGCCGTGCTGACATTGGTCGCGGTGCGCCCGTATGTGCTCGCCTTCGGTCTGCGTTGTACGTGCGTCGCGCTTGCCCTGATGTTTGCAGGCCACTCCTCCGGGATGGCCGCAGAGCGGGCTTCGCACGTCATCCTCGGGGGACTGGTCGGATTTACTGTCATGTACGCAGTGCGGGTTGTGGCAGTGCAAATAAGGCGAGCGGCACGGGGTTTTGAGGTGTAAGCGCGTGCGTCGCGGCAACCCTTGAAGAAAGCAAATCAGGTCATTACCTAGAGGCGATCGCTGCGCTGGAGAATATTAGGAACCTTGGCGAAAATCGCGGCTACTTTTTCGAATGGCGCGAAATCGTCGAGTCATTTTCCGACCAATGGCTGCGAATTCACCTGTCAGTATAGTCGCCACTCGGGACAGGTGGCGCAGACGAACAATTTACTCTGGGTACCGCCGCGGACGCGCATCGGCGCTTACAGTCTGGGCAGGCCCGAGGGAAAGTAGTGGTTGACATAATATGACGGAGCCATCGGCTCTGGTGCAAATATTTTCGGTGGGCAGAAAGAGTCTTGGAGAAGGATTGATCTATGCAGCGAGGACAGCGTTCCAGATAGCGGGCGCAGCTTGGTCTTTGAGGCGTAAGGATCCGAGGGCGAATTGGCCTTTGTGAATACGACGTAGTAGTTCGATTCCGGCAATGGTGATGGCGCATAATCGAAACGCTTGAATCCGAGCATAGGTCCGGTTCTGGACTTGATCCCGCGATGATCCTGCTCAATTAGATTGTTCAGGTATTTCGATGATCGCAGCTTGGTGTGCTTCCATACCTCGTTTTCGCTCGGCATCTCACGCACTGCGCGATGCGATGCGGCATAGCCATCCAGGGTGATGCGGAGGGGAGCACGCCCTTGGGTGCGGAGCGCTTTGCGGAAGAATGCCTTGGCCGCTGCAACGTCTCTCTTTGGACACAGCCGGAAGTCGACTGTATTGCCCTCCTTGTCCACGGCAGGGTAGAGATAGACCCATCGGCCGCGCACCTTCAGGTACGTTTCGTCTACGCGCCAGGAACGGCCAACTTTGCGTGCATAGCGAGCCCAGCTCTTTTCGAACTCCGGAACATATCGCTGCACCCAACGCATGATCGTGGTATGCGCAAGCTCCAGTCCGCGTTCTGCCATCATCTCGACCAGATCCCGCAAACTGAGCTTGTAGCGAAGGTACCAACGTACGCACAACAGGATCACCTCACGATCAAAGTGTCGACCCGCAAACAATGCCTTCGTTCCATTCCGTCTACTCATCCCCTACTCAGCTCCCCCAAATAACACTGTACCCGATGGGGAAACTCGTTATTTGCACCAGAGCCCGCAAGGTCATGTCGGCTATTATCTTCCGTTCCGTAGTCCGAAGTGCGTGAAGGTTCCCGACATCGGACCTGTCAATTTTGGACCTCCCACGGGATGTACCGCAGTCGCTCAAACGGCAACGTCCACACAAGGGGTTGGAATTCATAAAATTTATGCCGTAAGTAAGGGCCAACCAACTGAGGCAGACGCAATCGCTAGTGCGAAGGCGAAGCTTAGCGGTGGGATTAATATGATTGACGTGCTCGTGAGTGGTTGCGAATATGCGCACGGTGCAGTCGCTGGTTCCCTAAAAAACCTATATAACAACAACACTCGTCAGCAGTACGTTGTCGCGCAGGGAGTCTACGAAGCCTTTGGTGCTGCGATCGCTGCATCTAAGGAAAGCGCAGAACAATCTGCTTTGGGACAATGCCATGCAACACCAAAGTATCGGGAAAACCCAGAGTCGGATTTCTGTCGAGTCGTTGAATCATGGTAATAGTTAGCTGCTAAGGAACCTCTGCGTAGGCGTCTGACTTTCTGGGGTCAGGGAGTGGGCATGGAAGATGCGCGGGTTTTGGTTGGTTTGATGCTGTTGGAGGGCTAATTGGAACGCGCATCCGCCCGTTTTCCGGGGCTTCCAGGCGCACTACTGCCCAAGGACTGCCAGACGTTTGCGGTGCAGGTACAGGTTCACCAGCGCGAAGTTCGCGCACAGGCGGTGATGGTTCTTCGCGATGCCTCTGTATCTCACTTTGTCGAAGCCGAAGATGCGCTTCAGGATCCGGAACGGATGTTCTACCTTGGCCCGCACCCTCGACTTACTCCGGTTCTTCTTTTTCTGTAACTCGTCGACATAGTTTTTGAACTTCGTCCGCTTGCAGGTCATGTCCTGTGCCTTCGGAGCGGCCTCTTGGATGGCGTCGGTCTGGCCCTGATAGCCGCCGTCGCCCCACACCTTACGCTCTTGGCCGTGCAGCAGTTCCGGTAACATGTGGCAGTCCGCCACGCTGGCTGCGCTCGTCGCCACAGAGTGGACGATGCCCTCCCTCGCGTCCACGCCGATATGCGCCTTCAGGCCGAAGTACCACTGGTTGCCCTTCCTGGTCTGGTGCATCGCCGGGTCGCGCTCGCCACTCGCGTTCTGGGTCGACGAAGGCGCATGCAGGATGGTCGCATCGACAATCGTGCCCGTCGCGATCCGGATGCCCCTGGCATCCAGATGCACGTTCACCGCATCCAGCATCAACCCGCCCAGCTCGTGCCTCTCCAGCAGATGACGGAACCGCAGGATGGTCGTCTCATCCGGCGCAGGCGCAATCCCAAGGTCCACGCCAACGAACCGCCGCAGCGCCGCAGACTCGTACAACGCCTCTTCCACCCCAGGGTCCGACAGATTGAACCACTGCTGCACAAAGTAAGTCCGCAGCATGATCGCCAACCCTACCGGCTGCCGTCCCTTGCCCGCCTTCGCATAGTGCGGTCGTACCAGGGCTTCCAGCGCAGACCATGGAACCACCTGCTCCATCTCGTCCAGAAACAACTCCCGCCGACTCTTCCGCCCGTACTTCTCAAACACACCCTGACTCGACAGACTCTGCTGCTTCATCGCAATCTCCTCGCAGCTATCAGATTAATCAATCAGGCAAGCGATGCAGAACTTGTGCAGACTCTCCCTAACAGGAGAATATCGCCTTCAGTAGTAATCGCTCATCATGTCATTCCACGTTTCAATTAAATGCCCGTAATACAAATCGATACCTTCTAGGTAGTTGCATAGGCGCTCCATGTATTCAGCAAACTGTCCAAGGTTAATTCGTTCGATGTCACCAACCGACACTTCACCGTCTTTAGTTAGCGGATAGCGAAAGCTGAACGAGCCTTTATCAACTGCATGTAGTTGTTCAATATATGCTTCGATTCCTTCCACTTCATCGGGTGGCAGGGTGCCGCCACTTATTTGAGACACCTCATCTTGAACGACCTTAAATGCCGTCCATAGAGCACGGAGGCTATGCGAATTGTTTTGAAGGCTGAACTCTGCGGCTGTCATCTCCCGATGGACCGCGTTACATCCTTCACGAATCAATCGCTTGAGTGTCAGCTCAACGAAGTGACGATATGCATGGCAAATTGGAAAGACTAGAAAGTCGGCATCGCCGCGTTCGGCGACCGATTGCGTAAGAAGTCTCCCTGCCCTTCGATAGCCTTGGCGGTAGGTGTAGTCATTACCAGGTCGATAGTCGAGCATCGCATCCATTTGCCAGCGTGCTCTGTCACTCCCGAATAAGATGTCTGATTTATGCGGTACTACAGGTGGGACGGAGTTGTCATCATCCATGCATTACTCCTCTACCTATTATGTGTGCGGCTGTCATTCCGCCGCTCACCGCGACACAGCTAACAGCCTGCACTTCACGAGCAAGTCTTTCTACCTTTGCGTATCTGATACGTAAACCCGACACACTGTTTAGACTCTGCTGCTGTCCTCACTCCTACCTTCTAACTCCTCAATGCCAACGCCGATCATTAGCGCACGATAGCGTTCTTCGTAAAACTCCCGTGGCTCAAACGCCACGATCAACGCCCTCCACACTTCGCGCAACCTCTCATCAACTTTTGCAGTCTTCTCCTGATCGTATCGGAAGCGAACCTGTATTTCCGTGAGGATGCAGACCAAGATGGCAGCGGCTCTGCATAGGTGCATGGTAATGTACGGTAAGAATTGAACACGGAGTTTTGGCCTCGACTCATGCGGCAGCGCGTCCGTCACGAAGTGCGCCATGTTTGGCAGAAGCCCCTCGAACGAAGCGTGCATGAGAGCCGAGTAGTCAGACCATGATCCTAACGTCAGCGAACGGAAGAACGATTGGAGAGGCGTGTCGTTTCCGTAGCAATCGCTCAAGTATCTCCCAAAGGTGGGCCAGTTCTTGGCAGTCCGAGCGTCTGCTTCAACAACCCCAGTCTGTGCAAGCATGGCGGCCAGTAGTCTACGCCGATCTTGAAAGTGCTGTTGCCATTCGGGACGGCTACCATATCGCGCCTCCTCTTCTTCGAGATTGAGGAGAAACTTCTTCATCCCACCCAGTCTGCGAGACGCAGTGCACGCGTTGTATTGGCAGACCATCTCTCGTTTTGAGGAGCGTCGCATGTGGGCCACGACACGTTCGCGAACGCCGCGTGAGTACGTGGCGCTGCTTGAGCCGGGGTCAGAGCGCCGCAGGTTGCTACGGGAGCAAACGGCTTTGCTAGAGACGATCTGGTATGGCCATCTAGAGGCCAACGAAGAGCACTATCGACGCGCGGAAGACCTAACGAAGGAGCTTGGACAGGCGTGAAGGGCGAAAAACAAATAGTGCTCTGGGCAATTGCGGCGGCCGTCGTGATCACGGTTGCAACCGCGGTGTTTGCGCCAGAGAATAATCGCGACGACCCGCGCCCCTCCATTGACAATGCGGGGCCAAACGGCGCGAAGGCGGCCTATGTTTTGTTGCAGCGGCTGGGTTACACGGTCGTAAGATCTGAAAAGCCGTTGACTGATTTGTATTCACTCGACGCAGCACATACGACGCTGGTGCTGGCGAATTCGTTTGGCTCTTCGTCGAAGGAAGAACAAAAGACGGTGGCCGAATACCTGACGCGGGGCGGCCGCGTGGTCGCTGATGGCGAACTCGGCGTCGATGTACTGCCGGGCTTTTATTGGAAGGAAGACAGGCAGGTTCCGGCGGTTTGTTACACGAAGCCGCAGGGAGTGTCCGCGCTGGCGCAGGCGGGTGAATTAGTATTTCACCCTTCAATTCTTGCGAAGGATGACTTGGTCGAGACAGTGGTTGCGCAGAGCTGCGAACATGGCGGCGCGGTCATCACGTATCCGTATGGGGCGGGGACGGCGGTCTGGTGGGCGAGCCCGGAACCGCTGACGAATCGTGGATTGCATGAAGACGCGAACCTCCGGCTACTGCTGGCCAGCCTTGGTGGGACGGAGAGGACTGTGATCTTCAACGAAGCGGAGATCGATGTGCAGCCGGTTTCTCCGTGGGACAAGACGAAGGGAATTCCGTTGACTGCGATGCTGTTGCAACTACTGTTGGTCCTGGGGTTGCTTGTGTTTGCGTATGGCCGCCGCCATGGGCCGCTGCGCACGCTGGCGACGACGCCGCGAACGTCGCCGCTCGAATTTGCGTATTCGATGGGCAACCTATATCACAAGGCAGCTGCTGGGGAAGCCGCGACGCGTGATGCGCGCGAACGATTGATACATGTTCTGGAGCAGCAGTGCGGCGTCTCGCACGATACAGTGCTAGAGGGGCCGGAGGCAGTTGCCTCGACGCTGCTCGCGCGATTCGATTATAGGAATTCCGGGCTCGTACCGCTGTTGGGAGAGACGCAGAGGCCGACGCGCATTGCGCCGGGCGAAGCGCTTGAACGTGTGAAAGAGTTGAACATTGTGGCGGATGAGCTTCGCCGGCGAGTTTCGATGAAACCTATACCTTCTGAGGAGAGACTTCTTGTCTGAATACGATGAACCGCCAGCTCGCGGGGCCAATTCCGTGCAGGAGCTGTTTCAACATGGCACACAGGAGCTGAGCAAGATTTTGGCTGGCCAGCGCGAACTCATCGAGCAGGCGCTGGTTGCTCTACTGGCAGGCGGCCATGCCCTGATCGAAGGCGTGCCAGGGGTGGCGAAGACCCTCGCAGTAAAGTCTCTGGCGAAGTGGCTTGCGCTGGACTACAGGCGCATCCAGGGAACTGCGGACATGATGCCCGCGGACATTACTGGCACGAACGTGTTTTTGCCAGCGAGGAATGAGTTTTCGTTTCATAAGGGTCCGGCGTTCACACAGTTTCTGCTGGCGGATGAGGTGAACCGCATGCCACCGCGCACGCAGGCAGCACTGCTGGAGTGCATGGAAGAGCGACAGATAACAGCGGACGGCGTGCGGCATACGCTTGATCCGTATTTCACGGTCTTTGCGACGCAGAACCCGGTCGAGTTCGAGGGCACTTATCCGCTGCCTGAGGCACAGCTCGATCGTTTTCTTCTGAAGATACGCATTGGTTATCCGAGCGAGAGGGAGGAGCTGACGGTGCTGGAGCGTCATCATACGGCAGCGGGCCCGCTGGATCAGATTGCGATCTCGTCGATAGACCCAGCGTGGGTAGCTGCTGGGAGGGCCGAGGTGCGTGCGGTGAAGGCGGAGGAGCAGGTGCTGCAGTATCTGCTGTCGGTCGTGCGGCGGACGCGCTCGTGGCCTGCAATCTCGCTAGGCGCCTCGCCACGCGCTGCGGTGGCGCTGTTGATTACAGCGAAGGCGTATGCCGCGAAGGATGGACGGGACTACCTGCTCCCGGACGATGTGAAGAGCGCGGCGATGCCTTGCCTGCGGCACAGACTGCAATTGAAGCCCGAGGCGGAGCTTGAGGGACTGGATGCGGACCGCGTGCTCGCCGATGTGCTAACGGCTTCGCCGGTGCCAAAGTAGAAGATGCAGACTCTGATTCCATCGCGGATTTCAGCCACCGCAATACCGCGAGGCCGTCGCAGCATCTTTGGGCTTGCATTGACGCCACGTGCGCTGTGGCTCCTGACGGCTGGAGTTCTGTTCGCAATTCCTTCATTCTTCGTCCCGCGTACTCTGTGGATGATGCCCGCGTGGGACGCGGCGGTGCTGATGCTGGCGGTGTGGGATGCGTTGCGTCTTCCCGCGCCTGCGGTGATCACAATCGAGCGGCGCTTTATGAGTGCTCCTTCTCTTGGGAACCGCACGGATGTAGTGCTGACGATAACGCAGAGTGGAGAGACGGCAATGCGGGTGGCGGTGATGGATGGGCTGCACCCGGCGCTCTCTGTTCTGCCGAGGCTCGATGCGGTGACGGTGTATCCGAATCAAGCTGCGGAGATTCGCATCAAGACATTTCCGGCGAAGCGCGGTGAGCTGCACCTCGACAAGATATATCTTCGCTATCGGTCTGCGGTGGGACTGTCGGAGCGGTGGGCGGCTGCTCCGGTGGAGCAAACCATTGTTGTAATTCCACATGCGGTTGGCGCAACGGATGATGCCATGTACCTGATTCGCGCTCGTCAGATCGAGATGGAGAGACGGCGGCTTGCTCGTATCGGACTAGGGCGCGAGTTTGAATCTCTACGTGACTACAGGAATGGAGACGGGCTGCGCAACATCTCTTGGACGGCGACGGCGCGGCATGGAAGGCCGATTACACGCACATTCCGCTCTGAGCGATCTCAGCAGGTTTGGACGGTGTTGGATGTAGGGCGGCTGTCGCGCACGTCGTTCGAGCGACAAGTTCATTCGAGTAGGGAGACTACACCCAACGCGATCGGCTATCAGGACATGACATTGGACCATCGGCTCCACCTGCAGCAGCTTGACCAGGCCGCTTCCGCAGCGATGCGTCTCGCGCAGGTGGTCGATCGTGCAGGTGATTACAGCGGGCTGCTGGCGTACGGCCGGGGGATTCAGCGGCAGATTCGCCCCGCCAAAGGCGCTTTGCACCTGCGGCGTGTAATGGATGCGCTGGCGGTGATCAAGACGGAGGTCGCAGAGGCCGACCATAGACTGGCTGCGGCTCGGTTGCGGCAGTCGCAAAACAGGCGCTCACTGATCTTCTGGATTACGGAGATCGCTGAGAGTGCGTCGGCCCCGGATATTTCGCTTGCGGTGGCGGACCTGGCGAGAAATCATCTGGTGGTGCTGGTGCTGCTGGAGCACCCTGAGCTGGGTGTGTTTGCCCGCATTCAGCCGCGCAGTGTCGCGGAGATGTTTGCCATTACAGCGGCAAACGAGATGCTGGCGCGCCGGCGCATGGTAGTCGCTCAGCTCCGGAGGCGAGGGGTCCTGGTAGTAGAGACTTCGCCGGAAAATGCCGGCATCGCTGCGATCAATCGTTATCTGGAGATCAAGTCGCGCGGAACTCTCTAGGCGGTTGTCTGTTGCACTGAAGCATCGAGATAGTCTTCGGTGACCGTACTACGCTTCCAGCCGAGCCATGCCCAGAGCAGAGCGAGGAGAGTGGCGCACACTCCGAACTTGATCCCAACAGGAGTTTTAGTGGGAGAAAGAAAGCCTTCGAGCGCGCCAGCGGCGATAAGCATGGGAATTGTGCCTGCAAGAAGACGAACGGCGTCGCTTCCGGCGACTACGAGCGATTCGCGACGTGAGAGCAGTCCTGGGAAAAGCAGCCCCCAGCCGACGCGCAGGCCTGCGCCGCCGGCAATGAAGATGGCGGGCAGTTCGAGTGCGCCGTGTGAGGCGACGAAGCTCCAGAGGCTGAGAGACATGTGGTGCTGCGCGCAAGCGGTGCTGATGACTCCCATCAATAATCCGTTGTTGAAGAGAAGGAGCACGGTGCCGATGCCGCCGACGATACCGCCAGCGAAGGTCATGAAAGTGACGCTCAGGTTGTTAGTGGTGATCTGGGCCGACGCCTGCGGTTTCATGGCGACGACCGAGTCAGTCCACATCTGGTGCCGCTCGATAGTGCGCACCATGGTGGGACCGAGAAACTGGCGCATGAAATCAGGACGCGCGAGTGTGAGAAGACTGCCGAGGAGCATGCCCGCGAGAAATATGAGCAGGGCAGCAGATGTGAAGCGAATCATCGCCCGAAATATAGCGGGATAATCACGCGTAAAGAAGTGCAAAGCGCTGTGAAGGCTGCTCTTTTTCCGGCATAAACGAGGCGATGGGCGCGTGCTACGAGGCGGTTGAGGTAGTCTGCAGCGATTTTGGCAGAGCGATCGCTGCGGACTGCGGAGAGGTCGGCTGCAGCTTGCCGATAGAGCAGGCCCAAATCACTTAGCTCAGCCGCTGTGAGGCTGTGCAGCCGAAACTTTTCGGCCTGATGGATTAGGGATTCCAATTTGGCCCAAGACGGCCTACGCTGATCTAACCAGGCATTTGAGATCATGGATACCTATCAATATAAAGACCAGCTTAGCATCGACACTCCGGAGCAAGTTTCCCTTAGTTTCCCTATCGCTGGGCTCGGCTCTCGCATTCTTGCTCATCTTGCCGACCTTGCTTTGCAAGGCGTGGCGTATGTCATCTTGGTCCTCCTGGCCATTCTCGCGTTCTCCAGGCAGATTGGATCGCTTAACCAGTTATCCGATCGGCAAGGTAAGTGGCTCGTCGCGGGTTTGTTGTTTGCCAACTTCCTTTTTTCTGGGGGTACTACACGTTCTTTGAGGCCTTGTGGAACGGCCAGACTCCCGGTAAGCGTTGGACCAATCTCCGCGTGATCAAGGATTCCGGTAGGCAAATTACGTTCTTCGAGTCGATGTCGCGCAATCTGATTCGCATCGTGGATTACCTGCCGAGTATGTATATCGTCGGAATCATCACAATCCTAATCAGCAAGGAGAACAAGCGTCTAGGTGATCTTTTGGCAGGTACCATCGTCGTCCGGCAGGAACTGACTAACGTTGCAGACGCGGGGTATTCAAGCCGGACTTTCACGGCCCCTCTCATTTCGACGCCCGCGTCAGCGGCCGTCGTAGATCCTGGGATCGAATTCGATCCGCTCGCGATCGCACGACTCTCCACCGAAGACCTCATGATGATCGAGGCCTTCACGGCGCGGATTCCAGAGCTCGATTCTGATACGACGGACCGCATTGCAAAGCAGATGCTCGTGTCACTGTGCCAGAAGATGCAGATAGAGGTTCCCGTCTCACCTAGTAACCGCCGTTGTCTAGACGCGATCTCGCACTCTTTGCGAGATACAGGCATCTATCGCGACTAGGTGGAGATTAGGATCTCACCAGTAATTGGTGGGGCGTACCAATCCGCCTGACCTCTCATCTCTTCAACTCTCGCGGATCCGGTCGTAGGTGGCTGTGATATATTGCGACAGCTATATATATATTGTCGCTGCAAAATGGTCGCTGTGGAGGATTGGCATAGCGGCTGCCGCGTGCGGGTATATATGCGGGTATTTCTAATGGGATATTCTTTTTGAGCCTGATTCCAAAGGGTTTATTCCTGAAGGCGAATCCTCCTCTCCCATTTTGTCTGTCAGGTCTTGGAGTTGTGATTAGCTTCGGCAGAAACTAGGGAAATCGCCCTAAAATTGAGTTTTTCTTCGCCGAGTTCGATCTCCAGAGAGCGCTGTGGGTGAAACCTCTGGCCTGCGTGGCCGAATATCTCCGAGTCAAGTCGGGTGGAGAGAATCCCCCATTCCCGCCACCTATCTATTCTAGGAAGTTCCAAGACATCCAAATACTCTTATTGCTTCTGTCGGGGGTTCATGGGGGTAAAGAAGCCGGCGGAACTTGCAGACCGCTTAGACCATGTCAGAGCTGAAGGAAGACTTCCTCCCGCATGAGAAGGGCCGCTAGGGAAGCTCAAGGACGAAATCTAGGTCGAATTGGCCATTCTCCAACCTCTTGTGAGTTCCCTCGGGATTGTCATCGTGACGGTGATCAGGTGTCCGAGTCGATGCCAGTAAAAGACCAGGTTGGCAGAAACCTTCGATAGAGGTGGCGAGGGTTACGGTAGGTATACTAAACTCAAAGTCCTTCACGGCTGTCTTTGCTCGAGATTCACCTTGTGCTCATTGTTGGGCCCGGTCGGCACGCTGGCCTCTTCCGAATGTGTCGAGCCGTCTGCCACAGTGATAGGTCTGAACTGAAATTTTTGCAACTCTGTTTAGGAGCCCGATGCTCAAAGTAGCTGCATCTCTTAACTCGCTTTTCGCTTCGTCACTTTTTACTCCGCGCCGCGGCACTTTGATCGGCGCGCGACGATCAAGCCGCTTGGTGATGTTCCGGTCGGGATGCATCCAGCTTCTCACCGCCACCCTGGTGCTGCTGGTGATGACAGCCTGCAGCGGAGGAGGAGGGAGTAGCAACTCTGCTCAAAGCCCCACCATCACGAAGCAGCCCGTGAATCAGGCTGTGACTGTGGGACAAACTGCTACGTTCAGCGTTGCCGCCACAGGAACAGCGCCGCTCACTTATCAGTGGTTCGACAACGGAACAGCGATTGCGGGAGCCACTTCGAGCACCTACACCACTGCTGCGACGGTGATCGGAGACAATAATTCGCAGTTCACGGTGACGGTATCCAATGCTGCTGGATCAATCAACAGCAATCCTGCCACGCTTACGGCGATGATTGGCTTGCCAGTGATTACGACGCAGCCGAAAAGCGTGAATGTTTGCAACAGCGCCTCGATAACGCTATCCGTAGCAGCACTCAACGCAAGTACCTACCAGTGGTCTTTCAACGGATCGCCGATTGCCGGCGCCACCAGCTCGAGCTACTTCATCGCTAGCGCCACCGCAACCAATGCCGGAAGCTACACCGTCACGGTTACAAATGCTGCGGGCAGCGTCACCTCCCAAGCGGCCACGGTCCTGGTGGGAACGTCTATTACGTCGAATCCTGTAAGCCTTTCGATCGCACAAGGCCAGACCGCCACATTCTCCATTGCGGCTGCTGGAGACGCTCCCTTTAGCTACCAGTGGTACGTCATCGCTCCCGGCGGTTCGACTGGAGTTGCGATCGCTGGTGCCACCTCGAGCACCTATACGACCCCGGTAGAGGTACTTAGTTCCAGCGGCTTGCAATACTACGTCACGGTGACGGACACCTGCGCGACCGTTCTGACCAGCACCTCCGCTACCCTCACAGTCACTCCGGGTAATGTGCCCCCCACAATCACCACGCCACCTGTCAGCCAAACCGTAGCCATTAGCAGCACCCCAACATTGACCGTGACCGCTGTCGGCCCCCCCACTTACCTACCAGTGGTATCGCATCCCAGCGGGGAGCACCGGGGGCACCGCGATCTCGGGCGCAACCGCTGCCACCTACACTGTTCCGGCGGCAAATACTATCGCCAGTAACGACCAGGATGGCTACTATGTCATCGTATCGAACAGTTACGGGCAGGCCACATCTCAAACCGCCATTCTTGCGGTTGGTACTGGAATCCAGATCACGAAGCAGCCGGTAACCGTATACGCCAGCGCGGGAGGATCGGCTACGTTCTCGGTAACGGCTACTTCTTCCCTCCCACTGACGTATCAGTGGTTTGAGGCTGCGCCCGGAACCTCCAAGTTCTCCGCAATTTCAGGGGCAACAGGTGCGACCTATACGCAGGCTTCGACGGCGACCACCGATTCCGGCTCGGTCTTTCATGTGGTCGTCAGTAACGGATCTTCTGCTTCTGTAACCAGCAGTTCAGCTTCACTTTTCGTTGGAGCTCTAACAAGTATCGGCAATCTCTGCTCTGGTTGGCTCCCGCGTGGCAGTGCGCTAGCCCCTTCAGCTTCCTGCACCGTTCAACTTACCCCAGCTACGGCCTTTCAAAGCGGCGAGATCGTCTGGCCCAACCTCATCTCTACCGGCAACCTTCAACTCAGTTTCACTTTCACGACCAGTGATTCGAGCACTCCTCCAGCAGACGGCTACGCCATGACCTTGGGCGACCCTCTCTCGGAGCAACGACCAACAGCATCGGATTGAACGGAGGCGGGCTGGGAGCTCAGGGAATTCCCGGAGTTGTGGTCGCCTTCGATGATTACCATGATCTCAACGATCCACCTGTTCCTTACGTCGCTGTGGGTAGAGGAGAGACCAATCTATGGGAAAACCCGTACTTCATCGTCAATACAAATGTCCCTGCACTCGCCACCGCAGGAGCCACGGTATCGCATGATTATGTCGTCTCAATCGTGCAGGGAATGATGACGGTCACGATGGATGGCCTGCAGCTTTTTTCTGGCAGCGTCACCGTTCCTCCTGTCGCCTACCTCTACTTCAACGCATCTACCGGCGATTCCGCTGAACAGGCAGTCATCAGCAACTTCTCAGCCGCAGTTACCGCACCGTCAAACTAGCGGACGAGGAGAATCTGAAGATGGCTGGTGGGCGATCCATTAGCGAAACCAATATCTCGTGTGCCTCATTTTGTGCCACACCTTGCGTGTTTACAACGATTCAGAAGGCGGGAGTCGGCGACTCCGAAGGTGTAAGCGCGAAGATTGCCAAGGCGTTCGTCGATCATCCGAACTGGCGCAGAACGAAGCCGCGCTTCGAGAAGTGCGCAAGGCGGTGACGTTTGCCGTGTATGCGCAAAGCATGACCTGGACGAAGTGGCAGCGATTGTTGAAAAGCTGCTGGATAAGTTGCTGAGGAGTACTGTGTGAACAGGACGAAACGTGACGGTGCGCGAGAGACGCTCGCTCAGCGCGTTCGCGACTGGGCAGCACGGCTGGATGTACGCGTCCAGGCAGTCACCGTCCGAAAGATGCGGAGGAAGTGGGCGAGTTGTTCGACCGCCGGAAGACTCACGTTTGATGAGTCGCTGCTATCCAAGTCTCGGGAGTTGCAACATTACGTGATTGTCCCCTAATTGCTCCACGTCAGCGTCCCAAATCACGGCAAGCTCTGGAAGAGCTTAATGCGAGCGCACTTAAGCGACTACGAGAGATACGAAGAGGAATTGAGATCGAAGTCGTAAACCAAGGTGCCCGGCGACATTACCGACGCCGACCTACTGAGGTAGATCTTACCGACGCCAACCTTACTGGCGCCGACCTCGCTGGAGCAGACCTTACCCGTGCAATCCTAACCGGCGCAGTCCTAACCGGCGCAGTCCCAACGGACACACACTTTGCTGAGGTAGACCCTCCCGCGAACTTGCATTCGCGATGCTGACAGGTGCGCGCAGCTGCGTGCGAAGCGCTTTGCGGAAAAAGGCCTCGGCCGCTGCTACATCTCGCTTCGGGCTCAGTCGGAAGTCGACGGTGTTGCCATCCCGGTCGACGGCGCGATACAGGTAGACCCAACGGCCACGGACCTAGGTCTCGTCAACACGCCACGAGCGACCGCCCTTGCGTGCATAGCCATTCCAGGGCTTCTCGAACTCCGGAAGATGTCTTTGTACCCAGCGCATGATCGTAGTATGCGCAATATCCAAACCGAGTTCGGCCATCATCTCGACTAAATCGCGGAGGCTGAGTTTGTAGCGCAGATACCAGCGCGCGCACAGGACGAGGATCTTGCGATCAAAATGTCGCCCCGCAAACAGCTCCTTCATCCCCCTTCAGCTCGCCCATCTACCGGGTCTCATTGCTTCAATCCACTACTCCAATCGGTTCCAGAATGCTGTCTGCATCAGAGCCCAAAATCCGATGTGCAGTCCGACGAAAAGGCAACCCTGCCGGTCGGAAGACTTCCTCTACGTGCAATTTCTGAAGCGGCATGACCATCCCGAGTTGAGGGCACGACCTGACGGGGAAGTGACCGGTACGCCTCGAAAGAGGCCTTTGACCATTCCGGTCCAACTCACTCAGCCACAAGTGTTAGCAGCCACATGGACGTGTAGTCGGCTGTCGGACAGTTGACCTAGAGAGCTTTACTTCCGGATCACGGGCTACACGGAAGTTGGCAGGAGCAGACTACTCGCGAAGTAGGTCGATATCGGACCTAAGCTGTCCTGTGTGTATTTGAAATGTTTCAAGTGCTCGTCGTCCGCACATCGTAAGTGGAGTTCAGTGCAGCTTTACCGGAATTGTTCATCCAAGCTTGTATGAGAATCCTTGTGATCGGCGGGAACGGTTTCATCGGCTCACCATTGGTGAGTGAACTGGTCGGTTCCGGACATGAGGTCGCAGTTTTTCACCGTCGCTCCGATGTTGGTCTTGCCGACTCTGGGGTTGTACAAATCCAGGGGGACAGGAATCGGCTTTCCGACTACGAAGGTACTGCCGAGAGGCCAGACGCCAAAGCACCTATTGCAACCCGGCAATGCGGCTCAGCATGTGGTTGTCAGTTCCGAGCGCATCCGGACGGAGTTGGGCTACGAGGACCTGGTTGAAATTGAGGAAGCGATACGACGAACGATTGCATGGGAGCAACGAAACCTGCCCAGCATTGTCGATCCCCAACAGTTTGATTACAGTGCTGAAGACGCGGCTATCGCCAACCTGCCGTGAGTTCAATTGGCGAGTGGATCCGGTCAACATAGAAGGTGGCTATAGCAAAGCCAACACACAATACACCGCAGCGCATCGGTGCTGAAATGAATCGGTTGCCTTGATTAGCTGTGCGGGTGGATAATCGCCATCTATTTTGCATCCAGGAGGATGCTTTGGCTCAGCGCCTTGATGCCCTCGACTGCGTTCGCAGACGCATGGATTCAGGTCGATCGAACCGAAAACCCACGCTTCTTTGTGAACCTTCTGGATGCTATCCTTGCGTACCTAAGTAGCATTATTGTGTGTGTGCTGAGATCTCCGGAAAACAGAACATTCAATCATAATGTTGCGTTTTCAGAGTGAGTAAGGGAATTGATTGCACTAGCAGCCGGCCGCGCCGCATAATCTTGCCATCTAATTCGAAGTCTCGGTCGCTAAATCCAGCGGTCCGCTGTGACATGGCAACTCCGGCCGGAGCAACAGGCAGTAAGGTGCGGTTTGTCCGTCACCCGGGAAGATCTGTTCCATTTTCCCATATGCCGACTAATGAGATGGTCCGCCGCGTGATTCCTGAGCGCAAGCAGGGGATTTTAGAGGCAGCTTCTTAGAAGGAGGATCATCGACATGCAGATACGCGCATCAAGCGAGAAGAGATATTCGCGCACGATGGAGCCGAGAGCGGGAGAATGTCGGAAGAGCTTGCTTGCGGCCGCTTGGCTGAGGATGCAGGTGCCGGCGTCCGCATCACGATTCACAAAATCTCGACCGGCGAGCATGGCAATGCTAAGGGTCGAAAAGAAGCTTGAACCAATCTCGTTGAACTGCAGCACCTGTTTGGCCGATTCCGACGACGTTTGCTCGCCCGACTGGTCGTCCGCAGCCGTCCCCCACGGGACGAACGCCGAGAACGTCGAAGGTGTTGCCGTTGGCGATGGCTCCGGGATAAGTGTGGCGGGAGCCACCCTCCTCGAGATCGGTTCCATATTCGCACCAGCCGAAAATTCCGGAGAACGAATGCGAATGATGCTCGAAACAATTCGATGATGGATAAATTCAGCGACTCGTTCTGTGCATTGACGGGAGAGCCGTTGAGTGAGACGCCAATGATCACCAAGCGATCGGGATCGGCCACAGGAAGACTTTGAAGCCACAGGGAGTTCATCAGCGTGAAGATAGCCGTGTTTGCACCGATCCCGAGCGCGAGCGTGAGGACCGAGATGAGCAGAAACCCTTGGGGACTGCCAAAGCAGGCGCGCGGCGTAATGGGTGTCCTGTAAGGATTCTCGACCATGTCCACGACCAATCTTCGGTGATCTGCCCGCGCAGCACGGTGGAATTTCCGAAGGCGCGCATGGCTGCACGCGTGGCCTCTTCGCGGTTCATGCAGGGGCAAAATTCTCGGCGATCTGCTGCTCAAGGTGAAACTCGAGCTCAGCGTTCAGTTGCGAATCCGCTGGTTCGCGCAACTCAAAATATCTGGCGGCCGAAATCGCCTATTCTCTGGTGCTGGATCAGTCTGGGGCACATACGACGACTGCTCGGTTGAAAGACGCTGCCGAGCAGGCGGTCAAGAAGCTGGATCGTGGGGCGTGTTCAGGCTGTTCGATCAGCGGCCTAGCTCTCCATTGACCAGCGAAGAAGGCCGCTGTGAAATCGGTTCCTAGTAAGAAGGCAAGCACCCACCAATCTATACTGGCGAAGACATCCGAAACTAAAGCGTAATTAACAAACGCCCCCATCCAATGTGTAGTGTGCAATGGATGAGCAATCCCACATGGAGCAGTCAGGCTACCCTCCATGATATGCAGGCGCAGGCATTAGCCAATGGGTTCATTGTAGATTCCGAATTCGGTGACGCTCGGCGGTCTACCCGAGACACCTTTGGTTACAAGGCGGACTCTAGATGCTTCGATCATCGGAAACTGAAGGGCTTGAGCGATCTTGGCGGTCTCAGTTTTTGCCAACTCTCTCCACTTCCCCCGACCCAGTATTCTGCTCGGTAGCTGCTAATAGACAGAATTTCCTTGCCGTCCTGCTGGCCCGACGCGATGATTGTCATCGTGTTGAGGCGGATCGGCTGTTTGAAATTGATCTCGACCCATCCGTCGGTTTGTCCCTCGTCGGCCGTCCACGCGGGCGAAAGCTATTGTCATTCGCAAGATCCGGCCCGGACGTATCAGCAATACTGCTCGCATAACTAGGCGCCGCGAATGCGAGATTCGGCGTCGTGATTTGGATGGATTGTTCAACCTGCCGAGTTGAGCCGGGGTTCTTCCAAAGTCTGCCGACTTCTGCGAGACGAGCTACGGCATTCTCGTCGAACCGACCATCTGTGTTCGGCGCAACATTTAGAATCAAATTGCAATGCCGTTCATTAAGTGGGAGGAGCCATTCCTCCACGATCTGCTTCGCTGGACGTAGAGCTTGGTTGGGATAATCCTTCTTCCAAAACCAATCGCTTTGCAGCGTTGTTCCTGACTGAGAAGGGATCACGCTGTCTTGCGGGATCAGTTGCCCTGCATGCTGTTCATATTCCTTAATGTCTGTGTAGTACATCAAAGCTACAGGATAGGTGCCAAAGTTATGGTCTGCGACGAGGCAGTTCGGTTGCAGGCTCTTAATGTGGTCATAAATTGTTCGGAATGGGAGTTGATCGTAATAGATGCGGGACCATGCCGCACTCCACCCATCGATGATCAGAGCCGTAATCTCGCCATAGTGTGTCAGCAGCTCGGTGAGTTGCGCCTTCATAAGATCAATCTTTTCCGCATCAATGTGGTACGGCCGGATATTAGCTCGCAAATCGAGAATCGAATAATAGAGACAGACTTTCAGTCCCTTTTGACGGAAAGAGTCTACGTAGGATCGGACGACGTCGTGCGGATAAGACGAGTCCTTCACGCTAGGGCTTTTTGTGGCGGTTGGCCAGAGACAAAAACCGTCGTGATGTTTTGTGGACAGACATCCGTAGCCCATATTGGCTGATAGTGCAGCTTCGGCCCACTGGTTCGTATGGAGATGGGCGGGATTGAAGATTTTTGGTGAAATCTTCGGATCACCCCATTCGCGCTGCTCGAAGGTCGCCATGTTCAGGTGAATGAACATGCCAAACCGAAGATCAAGAAATTCTTGTTGCAATTGGAGGAGAAGTTTTTGTCCGCTTCCGCAAGCTTCGCTCGCCAATAGAGATTTTCCACTCAAAGCAGTGGCGGCCAGTCCATAGTTAAATCCGCGTCGACTTATCTTCATTCATTTCTCCTTGGGAGTTGAAGCCACCGTTGATCGTGACAAGCTAGCCAGCTGCTGTTGTCGCAAAAACGGAGCAACGACAGTTAATAACTGCAAATCGACTGATCCCTCTATTTGGACTGTTTTCATTGGCAGGATAGGTGCCGCAGGAACGATAAGAGACGATTTTGAGACCGTTGCCTAGGGCCGAATAGCCTACCTGTAATTTGGCTAAGTGACTGTTTTGAAGCTGTGTTAACGCGATGAGCGCCTTAAGAGGCAGTTGAGGTTCCATATCGGTATTTCTACTTCAAAATATCTTTAGCTCCTTTACTTGGAGACAGCGGCAATCGATATAGGTCGGCGTCATTCACCAAGCTGGAGAACCTCTCCTCTTTGCGCGCTGGAGCGGTAGAGCGCTTCCACGAGCGCCATGGTTTGGAAGGCGTCTTCGTAGTGGGTCGGCAGGTTGGAGGTTGAGCCTTCCACGAAGGCCTGGAGAGCTCCCATCGTCCCGATAAAGCCGTCGGGAATGTTAGCTCCTGCAACTGGAAGTGACTGCCAGCAGTCCTCGGTGCATCCCCGCTCGGCAAATTCGGCTGTGTCGGGAATCCCTATGGGGTAGTCCAGATTCAAGCCCATGCTGATGCGAGCCGCACCACGAGTACCTTCCCACTGCACGAAGCTGTGCTGATACTTCTGGCCAAAGTTGTGGTGATGATTACTTGCAACGAAGACCCGCATGTTGCCGCCGTAGTCCAGGATTGCGATGGTCTTGGTCGCGGCCAAGGTAGCCGTGTGAGGGTTTTTACGGTCTTAGCGTAGACACTGTTTGGATTTCCGAGCCAGGAGCGAATCAAGTCGAAGTAGTGAATGCTGTGATACATAATCTCAACTCTCGGGGCGGTGGCGAGGAAGGTCCAGAGGTCCCAGGGCGTATAGGTAGTGGTTTGAACCTGGAGATCATGGAGATCTCCTAGCAAACCTGCCCTTGCCAAGGCTGAGATAGCCAGATTGTTAGGGGAATAACGTAGGGAGAAGTTGACTGAGGCCGTGAGGTTTTTGGTCCGGCAGAGATCGCGAATAATACGCGCCTCTTCAATTGTCTCTCCCATAGGCTTCTGCATCAAGACGGCGGACCCATCAGGAATGTGAGGAAGGATATGCGAGAGTTGCGAGGCAGGTACGGCGATATCGTAGACGACATCGTTGGGAGCGAACTGGACGACGCTGTCGATATTGTCAAAGGTGCGAGCGATGGCGTGACTCTTAGCCAATAAGTCTGCTCGTTCAAGACTCTGATCCATCAAACCGATGACCGAAAACTTGCCCTTTTCGTACGCAGGCAGATGTGCGGACCGAACGATGCCTCCCGCTCCGATGATAACGATAGGGCGCCTTTGTTTGGGCATTGGCGGCAAAGCGTGTGCCTTAATCGCGGAGAGGACTGAGTCCCGGATCATGCGGTAGTCTCCGCGGTGGGGGCCTGTGCTGAGAACGCCGCAATTACGAGGTAGCAGGCGGCGGGGACAAGATATGCAGCAGCCATGCTGTGAGAATATTCGGAGATGAGTCCCATCAGGGGGTCAAGATCGCGCCGCCGAGGATGGCCATGACGATCAGCGATCCGGCGAGATTTGTCTCTTCTCCCATATCGCGAATGCCAATGGCAAAGATGGTGGGATACATGATCGACATAAAGAAGCTTGTCATAAGGATCGCGAATAGGCCATACCAGCCGGAGGCGAAGATTCCAATAGCGAGTAGCAAAACGTTCAGGATGGCATAGGCCCTCATAAGCTTTGCTGGAGCTAGCCATTGCATGATATAGGCCGAGCCGAACCTGCCGATGCCGAAGGCTACAAGAGTTCCAGTCAACAGAAGTCCGGCGGTGCGCTCTGAGACGTGGGTGTACTCCTGGGCGTATGGAATGAAGTAGCTCCATGTACCAACTTGCGCGCCCACGTAGAAAAACTGCGCGGCGATGGCGTAGAGCAGCAGGCGATGACGAAACAATCGTTTCCACGAACCCGATGACGGAGCGGCGGCTTGAATTACTCGCGGGATGCCCGGAAAATGGGTGACAGCAATCAGAGTTGCCCAAGCCAGAGCGGTGACACCAAGCACTAAGTATGGAGTGACGACTCGCTGGGTTTCGTGACGGAGATATGTAACGTACGTGCCGCTACTGAGCATGGATGCTTTTTGCGCTGGTGTCAGCTCGATCCCGGAAAAGATGAAACGTGTCCCGATAAGGACGCCGCTGATTGCACCAATGGGATTGAAAGCCTGTGAGAAATTCAGTCGGCGCTCTGCGCTGGCAGCTGGACCTAGCTGCGCGATGAAGGGATTCGCTGCTGTCTCGAGAAAAGCTAAGCCACTTGCCACGATGAAGAGTGCGCTGAGAAAAAGACATAGCTGCTGGTCATGGCCGCGGGCCAGAAGAGTATACAACCCAGACCGAAACATAGGAGGCCGGTGACAAAGCCTGATTTGTAGCCGTGCCGTTTGATGAGCAATCCAGCAGGCAGGGCTAGAAGAAAGTAGCCGAGATAGAAGGCGGATTGCACCAACCCAGCCTGAAATCGGCTTATGGCGAACGACTTCATGAACTGGCGGATGAGTACGTCGTTCAGATTGTTGGGGACACCCCAGAGAAAGAAGAGGCCCGTCACCAAAATAAAGGGGCGCATGAGACCTTTTGGAAGAAGGGACGTGGTCTCTGCGGCGTGTACGGGGAGAGAAAGAGGCATCAGGTGCTTGCTCCGGAAAGTCCATAGACGCGAGTTGCTGTTCCGCCGAGAATGGCGGCCTGCTCGGAAGGGGAGAGCGACGCTGTCCAGCCTTCGACGATATGCCACCATTGTGAGTAGCTGCTGCCGATGGTGCAGACAGGCCAGTCTGTTCCAATCATCAGACGCTCTGGGCCGAAGCTTTCAAGCACCACATCAAAATACGGCCGTAGCAGCTCCGGTGTCCATGTCGCGGGGTTCGCCTCGGTGACGAGGCCGGATACCTTGCAGGTAACGTTTGGCCTTTGGGCCAGTTCGCGGACATTGCGACTCCAGAGATCGATTTCATGCTGCGCAATGGCCGGTTTGCCCATGTGGTCGAGAACAAAGCTCTGAGCTGGAAACTGATCGACGAACGCAATGCCCTCCGGGAGCTGATCAGCATAGACAAGAAGATCGTAGACAAGGCCGGTCCCTGCGAGATGATGAATTCCTCTCTGGAAGTCAACACCAGTTAGAAACTGAGAAGGCTCGGCCTGAACGATGTGGCGCAAGCCCTTCAGCAGAGGATTTCGCTTCAGATGGTCAAGAATCGCAGGGAAGTCCTTTGCCGCTATCGGCGCCCAACCGATAACACCGAGGATAGGTGCCTCTTGCGCCATTTCGAGGAGCCATTGCGTTTCTTCGAGGCTCTGGCGTGCTTGGACCGCGACGCTTCCATCCACTTTTGCCTCGTTAAGCTGCGACCGAAGCTCCGAAGTCAGGAAGTCGCGGCGGAGGTCTGACATGTCATCCGAGATCCAGTCGTACTCAACCGGGTCGTATCTCCAAAGATGGTGATGACTATCGATACGCAAGGTGATGACTCCGGTTAAGGTGCCAAGTTTCAGCGCCTCGATCTCTGGACTAACTAAGACGCAGGTCAGCATATCATTTACTAGTAAAAATAATTTTCCGCATATAATATTGCGTATTCTGGTCTCTGCTGTATATAACGAGAACGCTGTAGTTTGAAAGCCCTTATCCTGCGAACGGTACTGATGATCTGACGTCAGCGGTCGAATCGAACCAGAGGAGCTCATGAAAGTAGTAACGTTTGCGCAAGAAAACAAGCTGCCTCGGCCCGGTGTGCTTGAGTCCGAAAAAGTGTACGACATCACGGAATATGGCTTCCGCAGCACGCTGGAGTTGATTGAGGGCGGCGCAGATGCACTCAAGGCTATCCGGGGCCTCGCGAGTAGCAAAACGTCATACGCACTTGAGGAGATCCATCTGTTAGCTCCTATCCAACGGCCGCCTCGCATCTTTGCTGTTGGCCTAAACTACCAGGAGCACGCCGCCGAATCGAAGATGACGGTACAGGTGGTCCCGACGGTCTTTATGAAGCTCTCGTCGTCGGTGACAGGACCGGATACCGAGGTAATTCTGCCAAAGAACTCTGCGCAGCCTGATTATGAAGCAGAGCTTGCTCTAGTAATCGGCAAGCCCGGATATCGTATTGCCGCGCGTGACTGGGAACAACATGTATTTGGCTACACGATTGTGAATGACGTCAGCGCGCGCGACGTGCAGCTTGCGACCTCTCAGTGGACGCTGGGAAAGAGCTTTCCTACCTTCACCCCGTTAGGACCTGCAGTGGTTACGCGGGACGAGATTGCCGATCCCCATGCTCTCGATATCCGGCTTGCGATTGACGGGGAGGTGCTCCAGAACTCCAACACCAAGGACCTGATCTTCCGAATTCCTCAGTTAATTGAGCATATCTCTTCGCTCACTCCACTCGAAGCTGGCGACATTATTAGCACAGGAACTCCGCAGGGAGTGGGTCTTGGACGCACTCCGCAGCGCTGGCTGCGCGATAACGAAGAGATAGTAATTGCGATCGCAGGGCTGGGCGAGCTTCGTAATAGGACGCGAGCCGAGGTTTAATCTATCCCCACACGCGGAGGAGGCAACGTGGCAGAAGTATTTGGGCTGAATAAAAAATCAGCGTTGGTGACTGGCGGAGCAAGCGGCATTGGAGCCGCGACCTGCCGTGAACTGGACCGTGCAGGGGCAGAAGTGATTGTTGCAGATCTCAACTTCGAGGCGGCTAAGTCGCTTGCCGGCCAGCTGAAGCAGGGAACAGCACTGCACATCGATGTGACTGATGAGGCCAGCGTGAAAGCCGCTGCTGCCAGCTTGTCGAAGCTCGACATTCTGGTAAACAACGCCGGTATCGGTAACGTGGGAACTGTTGCAGATGTGAGCTACGAGGATTTTGACCGGCTGATGAAAGTGAACGTCTACTCAATCTTTCTGGTAACGCAGGCGATGTTGCCTCTAATTCTGCAAGCTCATGGGAGCATTGTGAATATCGGTTCGGTCGCTGGAATGGTTGGAGTGAAGCAGCGTTTTGCGTACTGCGCCAGCAAGGGAGCGGTGCTGGCAATGACGCGGCAGCTTGCAGTGGATTACCCGAAGGAACTGCGGGTGAATGCTGTCGCTCCGGGAACTGTGCAGACACCATTCGTCGAAGGTTATCTGGAGAAGTATCACGCACACGAAAAAGAGAAGGTTCGCGAGCAGCTCGTGTCTCGCCAACCGATTGGCCGCCTAGGCACTCCTGAGGATGTGGCGTCTCTGGTGCGCTATCTTTGTTCGGAAGAAGCAGGGTTTATCAACGGTGCCGTTGTTGCAATCGATGGAGGGTGGACAGCAGCATGAACGTTAGCGATCCTCGTATCACTCAGGTACACACTATTGATCTTCGGTTTCCCACATCGAAGTACAGCATCGGCTCCGATGCTGTAAACAAAGATCCAGACTACTCTGCTGCGTATTGCATTCTGGAGACGGACAGCGATCTTCGTGGACATGGCCTCACGTTCACGCTTGGCCGAGGAACAGAACTGTGCGTCATGGCTATCGAATATCTTTCGCGCTTCGTCGTTGGCCGTCGTCTGAGCGAGATTACGGAGAACTTCGCGGCCTTTTCGCGTCAACTGCTCGAAGATAGCCAGTTCCGTTGGCTCGGACCAGAGAAGGGCGTCATTCATCTGGCTGCTGCTGCCGTGATCAATGCGGTTTGGGATCTTTATTCCAAGGTGGAAGGGAAGCCCCTTTGGCTACTGTTAGCCGATATGACGCCGGCGCAGATCGTGTCTGCGATTGACTTCCGTTATATCGACGATGCTCTTTCGCGAGATGAGGCACTCGAGATTCTTTGCGCTGCGAAGCAGACAATGCCGGATCGTTTGAAGGTGCTCCGCTCAGACGGCTATCAGGCATATACAACCTCCGTGGGATGGTTCGGGTTTAGTGATGAGAAGATTCGTCGGCTTGCACAGGAAGCACTGGCTGACGGATGGACATACTTCAAACTGAAAGTCGGAGGAGATCCAGAAGACGATCTTCGGCGTGGCCGCATTGTGCGAGAGACGATCGGTTGGGAGACCCGGCTAATGATCGATGCGAATCAGAAGTGGGGAGTGGAAGAGTCCATCGTACGCATTCGTGCGTTGCAGGAGCTTCAACCGTGGTGGATGGAGGAACCGACCAGTCCGGACGATATTCTTGGGCACGCGCGGATTCGCCGTGAGACAAAACCCACACGCATTGCGACTGGGGAGCATTGTCACAACAAGGTGATGTTCAAACAGTTGATGCAAGCGCAGGCGATTGACGTATGTCAGATCGATAGCTGCCGCGTGGCGGGCGTGAATGAGAACCTAGCGATCATTCTGATGGCCAAGAAATTTGGCATTCCCGTGTGTCCACATGCGGGAGGTGTTGGGCTCTGCGAATATGTGCAGCACCTCTCAGCGTTCGACTTTCTGTATGTTTCAGGAACGATGCAGGAGCGGGTCATTGAATTTGTCGACCACTTGCACGAGCATTTTGTGACCCCCGTCGATGTAAGGCGGGGACGATACTATATGCCGGAGACACCAGGCTATAGCATCGAGATCAAACCTGACTCGCTGCAGACCTATGCGTTTCCGCATGGAACCTATTGGTCAGAAGAGCTGGCTGGCCACTTGGCATAGATTGCAAAAAGAGTCTGCTATTCTGAGTGCGTTCTCGAACCTTCCCATATGGCATCTGGAAAAATCGCGAAGACTGCGTCTAAACCATCCAAGAATACTTATGCTACGCCAGCTCTGGAAAAGGGCCTGGATGTCATTGAACTGCTCGCTCACCAGCCGAGTGGCCTAAGCAAAAGCGACATTTCACGCCATCTCAATCGCACCGTGTCTGAAATATTCCGCATGTTGGTGTGCCTCGAAAAGCGAGGATACATCGCACAGAGCGATGGCGATCGCTATGCGCTCACGTTAAAACTTTTCTCGCTGGTGCAAGAACATCCACCGACGGAGCGATTAATCACCGAGGCTCTGCCGGTGATCCATCGTGTCACGCAACAAATGAATCAATCGTGTCACATGGGCATTATTGAAGGTGCCCAGGTTACGATTCTTGCGCAGGCTAATGCACCGACGCCAGTGGGGTTTTACGTCAAGCTCGGCTCGACGGTGGACTTGATGGAGGCTGCGTCTGGTTACGTCATTCTTTCCCACCTTAGAGAAGATGATCTTGAACGCACTCTGACCGAATGGAAGAGCATCACTGGTAAGAAGGTTCCCGAAGATCTCAAGAAACATCTTTCCCGCATTCGCCGGCAAGGGCATGAGACCCAACCCAGTTACTTGGTTCGCGGTGTTGTTAATATCAGCTGCCCGATCTTCGATGAGCGTGCCTCGGCAATCGGAGCTCTGACAGTTCCTTACATTCAATACAACGAGTCGAAGGTAGGGCTTCCGGAGGCAAGTAAGATTCTGAAGCAGGCTTGCCTGGAGATTACTTATGCTATCGGCGGGAAACCTCCGGCGACTTGAAGACTGCGAAACGATGCGCTTGGCGAGGGCGCTCACCGCAGGCACGTCTTTAGCGGAGAAGCCAGTTGAGTCCGAGCAAAAGGACCATAAGGATGGTCGCGAGTACCCACGTGGACCGATACACCCGGTGATCTGACTGCAACTTTGACCACCGCGTAGAACCATCTCCAGATCCGCAATCCGACGGTACAAAGACGCTGACGCACACTGCGACGAGGCAGGTCGTCAGGAAGGCGTATATGGCGGAATGAAAGCTGGCGCTCATCATCGTTCCATAGCGCAGAACGCCTGAGACAGAAAGGATCAGGTGCAATATCGAGGCGCTCATTCCAGCAAAGAAGCCGGCGAAAGCGCCGCGGGTTGTAATGCGGGGAGAGACTATGCCAATAAAAAAATCGCCCAGAGCGGCGTGCCGAAGATGGTAAAGATCAGCTGCACCTGCTCCATGATGGAACTGAAGTAGAACGTGATGGAGGAATCGAATACTGCGAGAGTTGCAGCAAAAACAATTGCGCACCGGCTGACGAACAGGTAGTGCTCTTCGCGACGGCCCGGACGTAGTCGCGTGCGATAGATGTCCTCTGTCCATATGGAAGCGAATGCCGCCACATTAGCTGCGACCCCTGACAGGAGGCTGGCGGCAAGAGCGGTACATCCGATGCTCAGCATAACGGGACCGTATGCGCTTTGCATGAGCAGCGGGATAGCCTGCTCGTATCGTGCCGTGGTGCCCAGTTGAGTAAAGAGACGGGCTGCAACTAGTCCCGGACAAACGACGAGCAGGGCAAAGAAGAGCTTCGCAAACCCGCTCCACAGAGGAACCTGTTGTGCGGCCAACTCCGTCCGGGTAGTGAAAGCCCGTTGCATCAACACGAAATCGGTACACCAGTATCCGAACCCTAGGACAAACCCCAATCCCACTATCAGCCCAAGAACATCAAATGGACTCGTCACAGACGCCGTCGGCAGACCCATCCATAGGTGGCCAAGTACGAGGTGATTCGTTCTGGTATTGGCCAGCAGGTACCGAACACTTAGAGAGCCGATGGGGACAAGCCCGAGAAGCACAACGGTCAGCTGCAGTATTTCGTTGTAGATAGTCGCGCGGAGTCCGCCTAAAAGGATATAAGCCAGCACGACAGTAGCAGTGGTGGAGGCTCCGGTTACGAAGCTCCAGCCGGCGGCCACCTCGAGAAATTGGGCGACAGCGAAAAGCGACACGCCAGCGAGCAGGAGCAGGGAACTGGCGACAACGCAAGCATTCAGGAGGCGCATCTGCGGCCCGTAGCGCATCTCCAGGAGCTGCGGCATGCTCCGGATTAATAGGGTACGGTAAAGTGGCAAAAATCGGAGTGCCGAAAACAGGATTGCTGGGATAGCCCCAATCAGATAGAAGTGAAACGCTACTACCCCGTACTGCGCTGCTACGGCGCTTAGCGCTATGACCTCGAATGCTCCACAGTTAGCTGCGACATAAGAGAGCACAACAATACCCGAAGGCAGGGATCGAGTCGCGTTGAGATAAGAGTTCGCCGCTCGAAATCTGCGCCTCGCGGCCCATCCGATTAGAAGCGATGCTATGAGATATCCGGGCAGTAGTACTTCCAGGATGGTTCGAGCTCTCCGTATGTTTGGAGCATCTATTAACTGGAGCATGGACGCAATATCGATCAACCCCCGGCACGCTGACCTCAACATTGCTTCACACCTCGAGCGCCAATCTGCTTCCGGCGAAGGATAGCAGAAGCCTTAGGGGCGAAGTTGAAGATGTGGAGCTGCAAGAGGTTAGTGTAATTTCACCTGTGCGTTTAAGTTTTCATTGACAAACAAGATGGAAATTCTGTATTTTTCTCGTCGAAATGTAACCGGATTCATTTTGTAATCTAAAGATGTCTATTCATGCAATTCAAACGTCTCGAGAGGCTATCAACGCCTCAGTGACAGGGGTCTCAAACTACTGAAGTCAGGAGCAAAGCGCCGAGGTAGCAAATCGACGGCGCATGCTGGAGGCAAATATTTATGCGAGGCGAAAACGTGGCTCTACAATTTGAAAAGCGTCTTCTGGTAGGGAGGTCGTGGCCTGTGGTCTGGCTGCTCCTTCTTCTGTCCCTATGCGGTTTAGCACATGCCCAGGTGGATCAGGGAGCGATCACAGGTGTCGTGCAGGACTCTTCGGGTGCGGCGATCCCAAACGCGAGGGTTACGCTTACAAGCCCGGAGACAGGATTGGCGCTGCAACGCCAGGCTAACGAGAGCGGCGTCTACGTCTTTTCTCCGATCAAGATAGGCGACTACACACTGAGTGCCTCCGCTCCCGGGTTTTCAACCACGAAGCAGGAGAACCTGCATGTCGACATACAGCAGCGCCTAAACGTCGACCTGAAGCTAAAAGCGGGCGCCGCAAGCGAGACGGTCACGGTGACCACTGGCGCCCCTCTCCTGGAGACACAGGAAGCGGCGGTAGGCCAGGTCATCAGCACCGAGACGATCAACAATACGCCGCTAAATGGTCGCAACTGGGTCTACATCGCGCAATTGACTGCTGGCGTTGCCCCACCGTTCGGAGGCACCCGCGGTAGCGGTACGGGCGACTTCGTCGCGAACGGCCAGCGCGCCGAGCAAAACAACTTTGTCCTGGATGGCGTCGACAATAACACCAATCTGATCGACTTCCTCAATGGTTCGAGCTTTGTGATGCGCCCGCCGCCGGATGCGCTCGCTGAGTTCAGCATCCAGACAAGCAACTTCAGCGCCGAGTTTGGTCACTCCGCCGGCGCCGTCATGAACGCCAGCATAAAGTCTGGAACTAACGCCATTCACGGTGATCTTTGGGAGTACCTCCGCAATACCAATCTCGATTCCAAGGACTGGGACGCAAGCACTATTTCGCCTTATCATCAGAACCAGTTTGGCGGAACCATCGGTCTGCCCTTCTGGAAGAATCACCTGTTCTACTTCGGAGACGTTGAGGCCAACCGAATCTCGGTAGCCTTACCCACCACGACCACGGTTCCAACAGCGTTGATGCGCACCGGTAACTTCTCTGAACTGCTGAACACCAGCCTCAACAACCAGGGTGTGCCTGTTCAGCTCTATGCGCCGAATTCGGGCGGCACGACGACGCTTTCCTGTAACGGTGTTAACAATGCGCTTTGCCCGAACCAGATCGATCCCGTTGCGCAGAAGATCATCAACCTGTACCCACAGTCGAACCTCGGCGTGTCGGGACTGACCTACAACAACTATCGCGTGAACCTCGCTCGGACGGATAACACGGTACAGTGGGATCAGCGACTGGACTGGAATATAAGCGCGAAGGACCAGGCCTACGTGCGTTTCAGCTACGCGCACGAGATCAAGACGAACGGCTTGCCGCTTGGCCCGGTACTGGATGGCGGTGGTTTTGGCGGTGCGAACGATACGAATCTGGCTGAGAACTTCATGCTTAGCGAGTCGCATGCCTTCACATCGAACCTCGTCAACGAGTTCCGCTTTGGCTACAACTGGATTGTCTCGCAATACCACCAACCCAACGCCAATGACTACTCCCTGGCGGCATCGCTTGGGCTAGGTGGCATTCCCAACAACGGTCCCGGGTTGGGTGGCATTCCTCTGGGCTATTTCGGCTATGGCCCCATCCAGATCAACCAGTGGGGTTCGGTCGGCACACAGGACGAGGCCCAGAACGTCTATCAAATTCTGGACAACGTCACGCGCACTATTGGAAAGCATTCTCTCAAGGCGGGCGTGTCGTTTCAATCCATTCGTGTCTTCGATCGCTATGCTCCGAACCCGATTGGCCAGTACTATTTCAACGGCCAATACACAGGCAAGGTGGGAAGTTCCATCACAACAGGCGCAGGTCCGGCGGACTTTCTGCTTGGGCAGATGAACTCCGCCAGCATTGCGAACAGCCCTCCCATCAATGATTCGCAGTGGTATAACGCGGCTTATTTGCAGGATGACTGGAAGGTCTCGCCGCGGCTGACGCTCAACGTTGGCATTCGTTATGACCACTATGAGCCATACAAGGAGAACGCTGGCAACCAGGCGAACTTCATCTCGACAGGCAATCTGGGCATCGGTACTGGAACAGGCATCTATGAGCTTCCCAGCCGGTCACGCAATCAGGACCTCGGCGCGCCGTTCCTCGCCGTGCTGGCCAAGGACCACGTTTCGCTGCAGTACGTCGACAATGATCGGCTGGCGACGGGACAGAGCTTCAACTTCGCGCCGCGTCTGGGTGCTTCGTTTCGGACTGATGAGAAGACCGTCGTCCGCGCTGGCTTCGGACTCTTCTACGGTGGTTTGCAGAGCCAGGGCAATACCAATCTTGGAACGAACTTCCCCTGGGCGAACGGAGCCAATCTCCCAACGCCGGACTGCTCTTTAGGTAGCTGTCCATCGCTGTTGTCACAGGGCATCTCGCTGTCGGATGGTCTGGTAGCAGCCACCGGAGTTGGACTGCAGAACTTTGTGTCCTTTCCCGGTTTGCACGGTATCGATCCGAACATCAAGACGCCATACACCATCAACTACAGCCTCACGGTGGAGCGGTCCATCACCCCGAACCTTGCGGCGACTGTCAGTTATGTCGCCAATTCGTCCAGGCACCTCTCGACCTACTACGATCCCAACACGATACGCGGTCTTTTCGCTCCCGGCGTATCGACGCAGCAGTTCCAGCCGTTCCCCGACCTCAGTGGCATCGGAACGATCCACTTCGGCGGCGACAGCAACTACAACTCACTTCAGACCAAACTGGAGAAGCGTACGTCGCATGGCCTGACATTCCTTGCCACGTATACCTATGCGCACTCGCTCGATGACACAAGCGACGCGGGCGGACTTTCGACCGCAGTCGGCGACCGCAACATGGCGCTGATTCCGTATGGCCAGGAATGGACAAACTCGCCGTACGACATTCGTCACCGCTTCACATTGAACGGAAACTACCAACTGCCGTTTGGGAGGGGACGCGCTTTCCTGAACAACTCCCGCCTGGCGGAATATACCGTTGGTGGCTGGTCCACAAGCGTGGTCTTCGCAGTGCAAACCGGCACTCCTTTCACTGTGTCGCCGAGCATCTCTACTGCGAACGGTGGCAGCGCGCGTGCATTGCTTGTCGGTGATCCGTTCAAGGGGGTGGAACTCCAGACACGGCCAATAATCCCAGCTTGACTTCTTGTCCGACAAAGGTCAAAACACGGACGAACTGGTATAACCCCTGCGCCTTCGTAAACCCGCTGCCCGGAAACCTCATTACGGGTTCAACAGTAGTCACTGACTACACGTCCGCTGTTGCATTTCTTGGCGGTCGCTCGAACCAGATTTATGGCCCCGGCTATTCGCGGGTGGACATGTCGTTGTTCAAGACCTTCCCCACTTTCCACGAACAATCACTGCAATTCCGCGCCGACGCCTTCAATCTGCTCAACCATCCAACGAATGGAAATCCTGCGAACACCGGGATCGGACCGCAAGCCGGTCAGATCACGGGAACGAAGTTTTTCCAGAACAACACACCTGATGCTCGCTTCCTTCAGCTCTCGTTGAAGTACGCGTTCTAGCTCGCTAGGAGGGCCGGTCCTCTGTACGGCCTTCCTGGTTTCTTACGTCTCTACGGAGTCTATTTTTATCTAACCGGGCAGGGTGCCCTCCGGGTTGGCGGTATCCGCGTCTCTTGGGATGAAGCGGAGTCGAACAGATGAGGAGAGGTGTTTGAGTATCGACAGACGCAGCTTCATGCAAGGCGGTCTCGCGCTGGTTGCCCTGCAGCACACGTCCGCCGCTCTTTCGGAGAAGGGTTCAACGGCAGCCGCCGAAGAACTCTGGTACAAGCAGCCAGCAAAACGCTGGCTCGAGGCGCTGCCTGTTGGCAACGGCCGCCTTGGAGGCATGGTCTTCGGCGGCGTCCAAGAAGAGAGGATCGCGTTATCTGATTCGACAGCGTGGTCCGGCGGCCCCGCAACAGGTGAGGTCAATCCAGGGGCGCTCCCCCACATCCGCGAGATACGTGAGCTCTTCTTCGCAGGCAAGTACGACGAAGCGCAGGTGCTATGCAGTAAGTACCTCCCCGGACACATGAAGAATTTCGGTACGAACCTGCCGTTACCGGATCTCCAACTCGCATTCGAGCACGTTAACCAGCCGGTGGAGTACAAGCGATCGCTTAGCCTGGATGACGCCATTGCTGCAGTTCGTTTTAAATGTGACGGCATTCAATATGTGCGTGAAATTTTCGCAACCCATGCTGACGGTGTGATCGCAATACAGCTGACCGCCAGCCAACGAGGTGCGATCTCCTTTCGTATGAGCTTCAGTCAGGGCGAGATTCCAAATACGACAAGCACAGAGGGTCAAGACACATTAGTACTCAAAGGAAGCTGCTTCGAGCATAAGCACAGCAGCGGTCAAGACGGGGTAGCAATCCAGATTCGAGCACAGGTGCTTGCCCGTGGAGGCACGATGTCCGCAATGAGCCAGGCTATCGCTGTCTCGGGCGCGGATGCTGTAACGATTCTGCTGGCTACCGGCACGAGCTTTCGCGGAGACAACCCGGAAAAGACATCTAGAGAGGCTCTGCGAAGAGCCTCAGCCATGTCGTTCGCGCAACTTCGCCACGCGCACCTTGAGGACTATCGGCCACTGTACCGCCGCACGTCGCTGGATCTCGGCCCCAGCTCCGAGAGCACGCGGCTTCAGCCAATAGACGTACGACGTAAAGCACTTGAGGATGGTGGTGACGATCCAGAGCTTGTTACCCTCTTCTTCCAATACGGCCGCTATCTCACGATTGCGGGTTCCCGCGCGGACTCAGTCCTCCCGCTTGCACTGCAGGGTATCTGGAATGATGGGCTAGCCAGCAGCATGGGGTGGACCGACGACTTCCATCTAGACATCAACACCCAACAAAACTACTGGCCCACAGAGGTCTGCAATCTTTCGGAGTGTCATGCTCCGCTGTTCGGGCTCATTGAAGGTCTTGCCTCTGCGGGCAAGGCGACTGCAAGGGAGATGTACGGTTCACCCGGCTGGGTCGCGCATACGGTCACCAATCCGTGGGGCTACACCGCCCCGGGCGGCACAGGATGGGGCATCGTAGTGACAGCCGGCCTTTGGATCGCCACGCAGATGTGGCAACACTACGAGTTCACACGCGACACAGAATTTCTCCGTGCCCGGGCGTATCCAGTACTCCGTGAAGCCGCTGAGTTCTTTCTCGCTTACATGGTGGAGGAGCCGAAGCATGGCTGGCTTGTAACTGGACCTTCTGACTCACCAGAAAATTGGTACATCACTCCGTCCGGGCAACAAGCCTCGGAATCGATGGGAAATACGATCGACAGAGTATTCGTCCACGCCTTATTCAGCATGGTCGTGGAGGCCTGCGCTACGTTATCGATCGACGCCGATCTGCGCTCGCGGGTGGAGGCAGCCCGTGCGAAGCTGCCGCCGCTGCAGATCGGCCGGCACGGCCAGTTGCAGGAGTGGATGGAAGACTTTGAGGACGCCGAACCGAACCATCGGCATACCTCACCTCTCACGGCACTCTATCCCGAGCCTCAAATCTCGCCGCGCACTACTCCTGCCCTGGCCCGTGCAGCCGAAGTCACTATCCAGCGTCGAATGAGCGCGCCGCACTGGGAACAGAGCGAGTGGGGCCGAGCGAACCTGGTGGTCTACCACGCGCGATTGCTCAAAGGTGAAGAGGCTCATCGGTATCTCTTAGGTCTCATCGCGAAGGCAGCAGACGACAATTTAATGACCTACTCCAGTGCGGGCGTAGCCGGAGCCGATTCGAATATCTTCGCGATTGACGGCAATACAGCTGGAAGCGCTGGGATTGCCGAGATGCTGCTGCAGTCCCATGGAGGCGAGATCGAGTTACTACCTGCGTTGCCAGCAATGTGGCGAACTGGGTCCTTCCGTGGTCTCTGTGCACGAGGTAGTTACGTGGTAGCCGTGAAATGGCGCAACGGCGAACTTAGCTCAGCTACCATCAGCGCGAGAGGAAGCGGGTCAATCCCGATCCGCTATCGCGACCGAGTCACTCACGTTCATCTGCAAGCCGGTCAACAGGTCCGATTGCGACCGCAGAGCTTTCTCGACAAAGCGCCTGACGTCGCCGGCTCTCGCACCCAAACGTAGGAGTTTGTATTCATGCAGTGTTGCACGGTTATTTCGGCTCTCCATCTACGTATTGCAGCTCTGGTGCTGGCTTTGTCTAGTTGCTTTACCGTCAACGTGAGCGCCCAAACCACGCCGGCGACCATCCAGTTCGATTCCACCTCCGGTGTGTTTCGCATCGATGCCGCTGACAGCACCTATGTGTTCGGCATTAATGAAGTACAGGGGCTTCAGAACCTGTACTGGGGCGGACATCTCGCTGCAAGTGATCATTTCGCCGCTGCACACAGTATGCCAGAGGCTTCATCGTTCGACCCGCCATTGACTGTGACGCCACAGGAATATGTAGGGTGGGGAGGCGGACTCTATGTCGACCCAGATCTGAAGATCACCTTCCCGGACGGCAACCGGGACCTTACATTGAAGTATGTCTCGCATCGCATTGATGGAGATAGCCTTTCAATCGTAATGAAAGACATCTCACGCGATGTATACGTCATGCTTACCTATCAGGCGGATGGGGAGACGGGAATCCTTCGCCGCTCCGCGACGGTAGAGAATCGTACCGGCGTTCCGTTCACGGTGGAGCAGATTGCAGCGGGTACCTGGAGTCTCCCACGTGGCACAGACTATCGGCTTCGCTATCTCACCGGCCGCTGGGCAGGGGAGTGGAACGTGCAGGAGAGGCATATCGAGCCGGGTAAAACCGTGCTGGAGAGCCGCCGCGGCACTACCGGCGCACAAAACAACCCATGGTTTGCTATCGACCGCGAAGGCGAAGGCGCAGGCGATCAAGATCAAGGTGAGGTATGGTTCGGGGCACTCGGTTGGAGCGGGTCGTGGCAGATATCTGTGGAGCAGGATCAACTCCAACAAGTGCGCATTACCGGCGGCCCGAATGCCTTCGACTTCGCCTATCTGCTGAAGCCTCACGAAAAACTCACCACGCCCGACTTCTATGGAGGCTACTCTAGCCACGGCATCGGTGGCGCGTCGCGGCTGATGCATCGTTACGAAATCGACTCGATCTTGCCCGGCCATCCCAAGCCAAAGCTGCGCCCCGTCGTCTATAACTCGTGGGAGGCGACTGGATTCGACGTAAATGAGGCTGGCCAGATGACGCTCGCCGAAAAAGCGGCAAGCATCGGCGTCGAGCGCTTTGTGATGGATGACGGATGGTTCGGCGAACGCAAGAACGATCATTCCGGCCTCGGCGACTGGTACGTGAACCAGCAAAAATTCCCCCATGGTCTCAAGCCGCTCATCGATAAGGTGCACTCGTTAGGCATGGATTTCGGTCTGTGGGTTGAGCCTGAAATGGTGAACCCAAACAGCGATCTTTATCGCAAACATCCAGACTGGGTATTGAATTTTCCGGGACGTCCGCGTACGGAGGGGCGCAACCAGTTAGTGCTCAACCTCGCCCGGCCCGACGTGCGGGCGTATGTCTATAGTTTTCTCGACAAGTTGCTAACAGAGAATGACATCGCCTTTCTCAAGTGGGACTACAACCGTAACTGGTCCGAACCCGGCTGGCCTGCGGCTGCGTCCGACTTAGAGAAGAACGTTTACGTCGACTTCACCAATAACTTCTACTCCATCCTCGTCGAGCTGCGGCAGAAGCACCCGAATGTGGAGATCGAGTCCTGCTCGGGAGGTGGCAGCCGCGTTGATCTTGGGGTCATGCGCTACACCGATGAAGTCTGGCCTTCAGACAACACCGATGCTTACGATCGACTGTTCATCCAGAACGGTTTCACCTATGCGTACTCGCCCGGAGTCATGGCCGCATGGGTAACGGATTCACCCACCTGGGTGAACAATCGGTCCCTCTCACTCGAGTACCGCTTCTTGTCGTCCATGCAGGGGGCACTTGGCATAGGAGCCAATCTGAACAAATGGACGCACGAAGATCTGGACGAGGCTCGGACGATGGTAGCTGCGTACAAATCCATTCGTGAAACGGTCCAGCGCGGTTCTCTCTATCGGCTGGTTACTCCGGAGAACAACAGCGAGCAATCCGTCACGGAGACCGTCTCCCGTGATGGCAAACAAGCTGTCACGTTTGCCTTCCTTCATTCCAGCCATGAGCTCTATCCATTTCCACTCGTGCAGTTGCGCGGACTCGAAGAGAACGCAACCTACACCCTATCCATGATCGCCGGAAACGTTGGCGATGGAACGCCCATCACTGCTTCTGGCTCATACTGGATGCATCATGGGCTTGATCTCAAACTGCGCGGCGATTTTCAGGCGTTGGCCTTCAGCTTGACCCGGACGAAGTAATCATGAGCACTTATGCGCTAGGTCAGAACAGGTAATCATCAGGAGGATAATTTGCACGCGTCCACGCGTTTACGCAACCTGACTCACTATGGCAACCACAAAGCTCTTTACTGGCCCATTGCGATAGCCGCATTGCTCGCCTGCGCGACGCTGCTCGGCGAGGCTCAGAAACAGACTTCCATTCCGGAGGAGATTGAGTGGACGTGGGAAGTGCGGCCATCGCACGCAGACCCAGCTCTTCCCAACGTGCTGCTGCTCGGAGATTCCATCACGCGTAACTACTTTCCCGAAGTTACGAAGGACTTGAAAGGAGCCGCGAATGTCTATCTCATGGCCGTGTCCACCTCAGTGGGGGATCCGCGGCTTCCGCGACAAATTGAGGAGTTCGCAGCCATGGAGAATGTCGCCTTCCGGGTGGTTCACTTCAACAACGGTATGCATGGCTGGAACTACACAGAGGCACAGTACAAAACTGCGTTGCCTGATCTGCTCCACAGTGTTGAGCAGATCGCTCCGACTCACCATGCAATGGTCTGGGCGACGATCACGCCCGTGCAGATCAAGGCCTTCAACGGCGCCACGAATGAGCGAATCAACGAGCGGAACCAGATTGCTCAAGCGTTGCTCTCTCCGCTTGGAATCACGATTGATGACCAGCACTCACTCATGATGAAGCACCTGGACACCTACGAGGACACAGTGCATTTTGGACCCTCAGGCGCGGCCCTCATGGGCGATCAGGCCGCCGACACGATTCGCGCGGTCCTGCGGAAGTAAGGCGGCGTTTGGAAAAGATTGTTCGGTGGTTTTATCCCAACGACCAACGAAGAAGTTGCTCAACATCGCAGGTCTGCGTCGAAACGGTCCCTTTCGCAAGAGCCGGAGACACCGCGATCGCGGTTGTGCCTGACTCATGCCATGCAATGAAACGGCAGTTTTCCTCACCGTGCAGTCGGTTCAGGTTGATCCAGGTGTAGTAGGCCCCCATCTCAGCGTCAACCAGGGATCCGCGCGGGTCGAGCTCCTGTCCACCATCTTCGACGGAAATCAGCTCATTCATCGGTCGGTCTGCCTGCCGAGGTGCATAGCGTAGGACCAACGTGTCCGGACGTGCCCGTCGCAGCAACTCACGAGCCGTCCACTGCACGAAGGTGGTGCTGAAGATCTGTGTGCCGGCCCCTTCCGTCAGTACACTCAATTCGAAGTGACGAAGGACTTCGTCTGAACCGCCCTGCGAGTTGCCGAGTTGTGTTGGCCCCATCTGCATCATCCTGCTGCGCAGCTCTTCCGGACCAACCGAGCCTAACGAGCGCGCAGTAACCATGTATTGAAGCAAGTTGCGCCGCGTTGGCGCGAGGCCTCCGTACGAAATGGAGCTGACACCTGCCAGAGCGCTTCTATCGTGTGTTTCTCCGCCGTCTACATACCAGTGGGCATAAGGGACTGGGTCAACCTGTGCACGCTTCTCCAGAAGCGACATGATTGCCTTCAGGCCGCCTCCAGCACTGACAGTCTCGAAGCAGGTTCCATGCGGACGCAGATGACGAAACAGATCGTGTTCGACGGGAGCATCCCGGCCGACAATAACGATGCAAAGTCGATCCCGGACCTTCTCCTCCACACGGATCTGCGCGAGTTGATCGCCGTAAGTTGCTCCGGCAACGTGAAAGGCATCCATGGCTCCCGCGCTCCATAGAAATGCTGTCATCTCTTCCACCGCTCGCGAAGGCTGCGCGGCCCATCCAGTGCGTTGAAAACATGGGGCGATCGGAAGTGAATCGAAGCGAGCCAGAGTCTGCTGAAGATTGGGAAGGTCGCTCCTGTTTCGGAACGTATGCAGCTGCGCCTCCGTCTCAGCGCGCTCCACAGGGAACTGCCAGTCATAGCCCATCAGCTCTCGAAGAAACACGGCGAGAAAGGCAACCGGCAAGCCAGTCAACGTCGGCAAGTATCGTTGAGCAAGATCACGCGCCTGCGGCGGGTATTGCGCGAAGTCGAACGACTGGAGCGAAGCTGGCGAGGCGATCATAGAACCTCTGTGAGGAGACTCCCGCGGCTGAATCGAGCGTTGCAGCCAAGTAAATGTGCGAGCGTAGGCACCAGGTCCACAGACTGCACGGGACGGTCGACTGTGACACCCTGACGGATGTTCGGGCCCATTGCCATAAGCCAAGTCGTGCGCGAGAGTGCGTCGCCGGTTCGGTGATGCTGAAACCCATTGCCGCCGGGGCTCATATCCGAGTCGCGGCCGAAATCCGGCAGTATGAACAGATTTGTCTTGCCCACATATTCGGGGTTGCTCTGAACACTCTTCCACAAATTCGCGCAGATGCTATCAGTGCGTGTGATCGCTTCGGTGTACAGCGAGAAGGCTCCGGAATGGGCAATGTCTATGTCATGCAAAGTGATCCAAAGCAGGCTAGGCGCTACTGTCTGCATTACGTGCTGCGCGATATACAGCGACAACTCATCAGGGCTTTGTGACTTGCGCGCATGTGCGAGGAAATCATCCATCGAAAGCTTCATCAACTCCGCCATTCCATGCAGCGAATCTTGACGTTTGGCTGTAAGCGGTGAAGCGATAGGCGACTCGTAGTTGTCTCGAAGCAGCTGGTCATAGTCGGCGACGGCGTGGTGGTTGGCGAGGGTGAGCAGTTGCTTGGGCAGCACAACTGTTGCGCCGAGCCCGTGGCCATAAAGCGTGTGATTGCTCTCGCCGATGTGATCAAAGCCGTTGCTGGGAGCAATTACCCAAACGTCCGATGCTGATCGCTGCCGATCCCTTCTGTAGTATTCGAAGATCGTTGGGTTGCTCGGTGCAATCGGCATGAAGTTGTCGAAGGTTTCGTAACAGCCGGTTGCAAGGCCGGCGTTGGCGACATAATGACCTAGAATTCCACGATTAACCACCTGCGTGTAGAACGTAGCCTGCGGTATAAGTTCTGCGAGCAAACGAGGAATGTAACGTTGACCTTCAGGAGCGAACGTCTCCTCATCCCGAGCTCCGCCACCAAAGGTCACAACGATTGTCTTAGGCGTAGGAGGAAGGGCTGCCGCTCGCAACGGAGATGCAAAGAACATCGCTGCAGCAGTGCCAGTGCCGACGGCTGAGCGCAAGAACTCGCGACGGCTGATCGCTCGCTCACAAGATATACGGAACATCTCTCTGCTCCACTCGCGCTTCATGCTTATCTCACTTCGTTGTTCGCGCTCTGCTCTCATTTCGCATCCCCTCGCTCGAGCCGGATACCTCGATCAGGCGCGACTCGGAGGGTGCTAGATCGACTGCAATGTTGCTTCCTGACATTGGTGCGGAGGCACCGGAAGCAACATCGCGTGCAACGGAGCCCTTGAATTGGGGATCGATACGATCGAGGTTCACCTGGATGGTGTGTTTCTCCTTGTCGTCGTAATTGAAGACGGCAACGTAGTAGCCGTGAGCGGATTGTCGCGCAAAGATCTTTGCGGCAGCATCCCCTGTGTCGCCTTCCACGGGGCGAAAAACCTTCCCCTCATCGGCCACCTTCATAAGAGCGTGATTGTTGTATACCTGCAGCGCCATTGCTTGCCCGTCGGGATCGTCCGCCAGCCGTGTACTATCCAGAATCATGCCCCCGCTGATGATCGTTGATAGAAGGCGGCTTTGAGCTTCCACGAGATTGCGTGCGCCCTCATCGGCCTTCGTCCCTAGTGGGATGTGGTCGGGATCGATGATGTACAGGCTTTCGTCCGTCCACCAGGCATAGGTCAACGCATTTAACATATATTCCGTCGATTGATCTTTACCGCTGATGTGACCTTTGGTATCGCATGAGAGTCGCCTTGCGTGGCCATAGCCGGAGGGGAACAGTGGGGCAATGGAGAGGCTCAGGAACATGCGCCCGGCGTTCGCCTTCACGACGTCCTGCATGCCCAGGTTATAAGCCTCGGTTCCGGTCTGAATCGCAGGATCAGCGTGTACGCCTTCCAATGCGCCGTGGCTGAGAAAGTCGAGCTTGAGATATTTAAAGCCCATCTTCGCAAGCGTGTCGATATAGAACTGCGTCCGCAGACGTGTGCCCGGCGCGGTTGGATCAATAGGCTTGCCGCCGTCGACTGCCGGCAAAAATGCGCCATCAGGCCCTTTAAGCAGAATGTCGCGATACCGGTACTTCCCATCCGTGCCCTCGACAAGCGCGTCTAGATCGCCGGTCCAGGCAGCAAATGGCGTCCAATAGATACCGGGTTCAAAAACGGTGCCGTCGCTCGATTTCATCGATTTCACAGTGGCCATCGCGTCTTCGAGCGCTACCCCGTCGAGACTGGACCAAAACGCATCGAAGTTGATGTAGACCACCTTCCGCGAGAATCCTTCAGGGCTCAGCTTGTCATGTACGAACTTTGCGGAGGCGATGTAGCGTTGGCGGTTGATCTTGTCGGCGTATGCGGCCCAACTATTCCAGCCCAATGGACGCGGACCGGCCCACGCGAGCGGTGGATGTAGTTCGGCGTTCCGTTTGCCATAAGCTTCCATGCCACTTCGCCAGTCACTGAACTCTCCCACCATCACGCGGGGAGACAGCACCTTCTTGCCGCTCACCACGCCATGAGCCACAAAGTCGTGCGTATCGCTCCGTTCGCCGAGCTGCCCCTGCAAACCGCCGAAGACCTCGAGGTCTTTCAACGACCCATTCTCCGCCTGCACAGTCAACGAGGTCTTCCAGACATCATGCGTCAACGATCCGAACACAAAGCCGCGACGGCTTGCGTTGTCGTAGATCGTCGTCACTTCGTTGCTTGTGATGTGTTGGTCGGGTTGCTGTAGAGCTACAGCATTGAAGCGAAACCACATATCATTGTCATACGGTACGTGGAGCACACGCAGTGCATCCTCATGCACCAGTTGGAATGCTCCTTCTCCCTGTACCCGCACAGCGACGAAGCGATTGGTCGCAACCGAGGTGGTCGAGGAATCCAGTTCAGCTTGGATCTCAACCCACGGCTTTCCGGCTGGGATATAGACACGCTGAACCAGCGTAGGCAGCCCGAGCTTAGTATGTTCGATCGTGATCTCATGTGTGCCGCTGATGACTCGATGCCCCGTGTAGGCGTCACTGGTAAGCAGACGTCCGTCGGTCAGAGTTACATTTGACGTGAGCCCATGTAACTCGCTTCCGTCCCGCCATCGCAGACTGATCTCTCCCGTTGTAGAATCGACGTTCACCACGACAGTTTTCGCATAGGACACGTTAGAGCTCTGTGCGCGGATGCAATTGGTCGCCGCACACGCGAGAGCAAGAGAGAAGACTAATGTTGCCGCGGAAGTTCGATTCAGCTTCAGAATCATGAAGGCTCTCAAAAAGAGGTCTGCGACCACCCAGTTGCAGTCAAAGCATCAGGTCAGTCACCTTGACGACTGTTTTACACTTCAAAATGTATCCGGTTACATGCAAACTCACAATATAGCGGCGCTTTGAAGTGTGTCAACTTCGCAAAGCGTCCCTCACGGATTGTTTCGTCCGGTTGCTCTCGACAATCGCGTAGACTGAGCGGGAGATTGATCGTGGCGAATTTGAAGGTACAGCAACAGATTTCGCATTCGCGGAGACGGGATCCATGCGCCAGAAGGCCGAGAAATCAGGTCCTAAAAAGCCTGCGACGATGCGTGATGTGGCAGGCCACGCAGGAGTGTCAGTAGCCACGGTCTCGCGCGCCTTGGACGGCTCTTCTCTGGTGACAGAGGAGACCGCGCTCGCGGTGCGACGCGCGGTAGCGAAACTTAATTTTGTCCCAAACATCTCAGCGCGCACATTAAAGTATGGGCAGAGTCATGCTATCGGCGTCATCGTTCCGGACCTGACAAACCCGTTCTTTTCAGAATTCCTTCGGGAATTTGAAGCGCTGGCCTCAGCCAACGGGCAGGTTGTTCTGCTGGCGAACGCAGAGGCCAGTGTTGGTGGGGCTCTTACGTCGGTCCGTCAGTTGCTCATGAGACTTGTCGACGGCGTTGTGGTTCTACCATCGCTCGACGAACTGGAGCCGTATCAGTTGCTGACGCTTCGCAAGGTGCCAACGGTGGCCATTGATAGCCGCCGAACTGGCCCCAGCTTCAGTGACGTGAGTTTGATGCATGAGGAGGGAATGAGGCAAGCGATCGGTTATTTGAAGGACCTTGGGCACCGAAAGATCGCTTTCATCGGCGGTTCACCGGGCCTCATGATCTCGAAGTTGAGGTTGGATGCCTTTCAAGCCTCCCTAAAGATGCACGGAATTACAGTCCGTCAGGAGTATGTCCGCTATGGAAACTATCGTGCAGACGGAGGAGACCGTGAGTTGCGCAACCTCATGCTACTGGCGGACAGGCCAACTGCAGTCATTGGAGTCAATGATTTGACTGCACTGGGAGCTCTTCGGGCGGCACGTACATTGAACATCTCTGTCCCAAATGAGGTCTCTGTAATCGGGTTCGATGGCATCGAACTCGATGACCTGGTATCGCCGAGTCTGACAACCATGAGCGTTTCTCGCAAGCTTATCGCCCAAAGCTGTCACGGAGCTTTAGAGGAGATGCGCGTCGGGCGAAGCGGTTCCGGCAGGCAGATCTACATTCCTGTTGAACTTATTGTTCGTCAATCGACAGGCCGTCCACTTCGTAAAATGACGAAGTCTCGCTAGCTAAGCTGCTCTCGATCGTAAACGAAAAAAGGGCCTCTCCTATTTTCGAAGAGGCCCGAAGCGTTGAGTAACGACTAGAAGACTAGTGGCGAGATGGTTATTGAGTCCAAATCGGGAGCGTAGTTCGAGGGGTTATCGAACACGATCTGATTCTTGCCAGCCGTAAGCTGTACCTGGATAACATTGCTCGTCGGCGTGCCAAAGCTGTATCCATTGAGGTCGAGCTCTTTGGCCGGCTGATCGTTTACCGTGACGAAGAACGATCGTAGCCCTTGCGTGAAGTAATCGACTTCAAGGTTGTAGGTACCAGCGGATGGCACCTCGACATCCGCGAAGGTCGCGCTGTTTCCGGTCCCTCCACCGATGTTTCCGGCCTTGGCCAGACCCGAGGCATTGCCGTTGAACCCAGCGCTTGCAGAGCCGCTGAGCGTTGCCAGCTCCGCTTCGTAGGTCTGCGTCTCAGGATAGGGCGCGGTTCCGTTTCCACTGATCACGATACGGTCGAGATCGGGAGGATAACTGATCGGATTTCCGAACTCGATGCTGTTGTCGCCTTTTTTCAACTTCACGGGAATGGTCAGCTTCGAGGGAACGTTGCCGCTTCCACCGCTGGAGTTGAGAGTGATTGCGGGACCTCCATTGACATTGATGATGTAAGAGCGGGTACCGTTCGTAGCCGAATCGACTTCCATGTTGTAGACGCCGTCGCGATCGACTTTTACGTCGTCGAAGAAAACGTTATTGTTCGGGCCGATGCCGATGAACCCAACCTTCTTGCCCTCCGAGCACAGCGGACAATCGGCAACCTGGGCCGAACCGGTGAGCGTGGCCTGATACGCCTCATAGCTGGTGGACTTAGCCGGAGGGACCTTGAGTACACCGCGCACCTTCAGCAGACGAACGCCATGACCCGGGACAACGGTCGAGTATTCAAGCAGCGACGGTCCAAGCTCCGTATGGCTCCAAAGGTCCCGCGTGGTAAGCGTCGCGGCGAAGCCGAGATCGCTCCACGGCAGGCTCACGCGCGTGGGAACCGAGTTCAGGTTGAAGAGAGCAACGTAATACTCGCCATTGCCCAGATTCGACGCCCAGATCGGCGTAAAACCTGCGCGAATCTGCTTCGCGGGATGGCCGGACTGATCGACGGCGATCACCTCGTCGTTGCCGAGAATCTTCTTGCCTGTCGCTGACATCTTCGTTAGATCGCCGCCAATCGAGAGCGGAGCGTTGGCCATCGCCCAGAAGCTCATCGCCGTCTGCTGCTCCTGCGGGGTGATGCCATCGGTCGCGTCGTTACCGATCTCAAGCGAGTCCAGATCGTTCCATCCGAGGGTGGGTCCCGCGGCCGACTCCCAACTCGGAAGATCGAGGAACCGGACCTGGATACGATTCCACTCCGTCAGAAAGGGGCAATCTCCCTCGCACTCTACGTCGCCTTCAATGCGCCGCGCGTTGCTGGTAGCCTGCCAGTCTGCGATGTAATCCTGATCGAGCGCCCAGGAAATTGTCAGCCAGATTGGACGTCCGCTCTGCGCAATTGCCTTCGACAATGCAGCTACGTCGGGGCGATTGTCGATGTTAGTGTCGTCGTTATAAGAGCCCGGCGTGACAGCGTCGAGTTTGATGAAGTCCGCCCCCACGAGGCGTAGAGGTCGACAACCGAGTTGATGTACTCCTGCGCTCCCGGCTTGGTGTAGTCGATCTTGTCCCCTCCGCCGAACGCGTTCGCGATGGTTGCCGGCTTCACAATGATGTCCTGCAGGTGATAGGGGGTACCGAGGATTGGCTTATTGGCTGCGACCTGATCGGTGCCGACGCCAGGGTTCAGGTACATGCCGAACTTCTGCCCGTTGGCGTGAATATGCTGAATCATCGCGACGACGTCGGGGAAGCGGGTGGTGTCGAACAGCGTACGGCCATAGGCGTCGGAGGCCCCGGTCCAACCGGCATCGACGTTGATGTAGATGTATCCGTGCGGCTGCAGGCCGGACTTCCGCAGAGCGTCGGACTGCGCGATGATGCTGTCCTGTGTAAGGAAGGTCTGGGTGGGAGTGATTGTCTGCTGGCTGAAGGTGCTCCAGCCAAGATAGGGTCGTTGGCTCACTCCATTCACCTGCGCGTGACTTCCGGTAACGCAGGCTATGAGCGCTATAGCAGGTAAGAGGCGAGATTTCACGATAGTTTGCATCCAGGAAAGCGGTTTTCTCAGCATTCGGGTCTCCCATTGCGAGTATTTGCACGCACCAGCCCTCATTTTGAACTTTCAATAGTGAGAGTTAACTTGCGCCAATGAAAAATACTCCTACGCCGAAAGATTTGGCAAGTAACTTTTCCATAAAGATGGATCGTTGACGACAAGCCGACCTTCCAGCACTGATGTTCTTGACCCGATGAAGTGGAAACGCCGATCGCCCGGAGATTCGAAAGTCGCAAGCATACGTTCGCATCGCAAGTTGTTGAACCCAACGAAGCGGAACTTTCACTTTCGACGTTACCGCACAAACTTTCTATCGAGGTGAAAACCGCCTATAGTGGAATCTCCGCAAGCTGAGAGGTTCGCAAATGATTGAATCAATTGAAATACATAACACTGCTAGTTACCGTCGCGATGATCCACAAAAACTGGAAGCATTGGCATTCCTCAATTTTGTATACGGAGGCAACGGGTCCGGCAAAACGACTTTATCAAGATTGATAGATAAACCCGAGGAATTCCCGGACTGCACAATTAACTGGAAGCAAAATAATCGATTAGAAACATTAGTTTATAACCGAGATTTTGTCGGTAAAAATTTCTTTCAGTCATCGAGCATCCAAGGGATATTCACATTGGGAGCGCATAAGGTCGACGTTTTACAGTCGATCTCAGCCCTTACTGTCGAATCGGAAGCACTTGCTACTCGGATTTCTGGCCTGCAGCGAACTCGCAGTGGAGAAGATGGCACGCAAGGCAAGGAAGGCGAATTAAGAGCGCTCGTTTCCAGATTCACAGATCGATGTTGGAAATTGAAAACAAAGTATGACAATCAGTTCCAGCAAGCATTTGCTGGCGTAAGAGCCGACCGAATAAAATTTAGAGAGCGGGTACTACAAGAAAAAGTAAATAATAAAGCCGAAAATCATCCACTTACGGTCTTAGAAACCAAAGCTGCATCAGTATTTGATTCCAATGCACGGCTAGAAGGCCTGATTCCTCTTCCGGACACAAAGAAGTTGCTCGAAATCGAAAAGGCCCCGATACTTCAGAGGGCTGTTGTGGGTAAGACGGATGTCGACATCGCACAGCTTATTGCGAAACTTTCCAATAGCGATTGGGTACGACAAGGCGCAACTTTCCTGCAGATCAGCGATCAGTTGTGTCCGTTTTGTCAGCAAAAGACGCCCGAATCGCTCACAAAGAGCCTCGAGGACTATTTTGACGATTCTTTCGATCGGGAAAGAGCCACTATTGGACGAATAGCTTCAGAATACCGACTTGTTGCCGATCAGGCCGAACTGCACTTTCGAGATCTTTTGAACTCCACATACCGAGGGCTCGAGGGAGAACAGCTCCAACCAATGGTCGACAGTTTTAGCGCTATTGCGGCTCTCAATAATGCTTTTCTCGAAGGCAAAAGAACTGAGCCAAGCAAGCGTGTGGAACTGACATCTTTAGCCGGAGTAATAGAAAAAATCGAAGACCTGGTTGGGCTACTCAACTCGTCAATTCAATCCCATAACAACCTAGTGGCCAATTTGCGCCGCGCAAAAGCTGAGCTCACAAGTGAAATATGGCGTTTTCTCTTAGGGAGAGTCTGCACAAGTTCTGCATCGCTTGCCTGATTGATTAATCTGATAGCTGCGAGGAGATTGCGATGAAGCAGCAGAGTCTGTCGAGTCAGGGTGTGTTTGAGAAGTACGGGCGGAAGAGTCGGCGGGAGTTGTTTCTGGACGAGATGGAGCAGGTGGTTCCATGGTCTGCGCTGGAAGCCCTGGTACGACCGCACTATGCGAAGGCGGGCAAGGGACGGCAGCCGGTAGGGTTGGCGATCATGCTGCGGACTTACTTTGTGCAGCAGTGGTTCAATCTGTCGGACCCTGGGGTGGAAGAGGCGTTGTACGAGTCTGCGGCGCTGCGGCGGTTCGTTGGCGTGGACCTTGGGATTGCGCCTGCGCCGGATGAGACGACCATCCTGCGGTTCCGTCATCTGCTGGAGAGGCACGAGCTGGGCGGGTTGATGCTGGATGCGGTGAACGTGCATCTGGATGCCAGGGGCATCCGGATCGCGACGGGCACGATTGTCGATGCGACCATCCTGCATGCGCCTTCGTCGACCCAGAACGCGAGTGGCGAGCGCGACCCGGCGATGCACCAGACCAGGAAGGGCAACCAGTGGTACTTCGGCCTGAAGGCGCATATCGGCGTGGACGCGAGGGAGGGCATCGTCCACTCTGTGGCGACGAGCGCAGCCAGCGTGGCGGACTGCCACATGTTACCGGAACTGCTGCACGGCCAAGAGCGTAAGGTGTGGGGCGACGGCGGCTATCAGGGCCAGACCGACGCCATCCAAGAGGCCGCTCCGAAGGCACAGGACATGACCTGCAAGCGGACGAAGTTCAAAAACTATGTCGACGAGTTACAGAAAAAGAAGAACCGGAGTAAGTCGAGGGTGCGGGCCAAGGTAGAACATCCGTTCCGGATCCTGAAGCGCATCTTCGGCTTCGACAAAGTGAGATACAGAGGCATCGCGAAGAACCATCACCGCCTGTGCGCGAACTTCGCGCTGGTGAACCTGTACCTGCACCGCAAACGTCTGGCAGTCCTTGGGCAGTAGTGCGCCTGGAAGCCCCGGAAAACGGGCGGATGCGCGTTCAATTAGCCCTCCAACAGCATCAAACCAACCAAAACCCGCGCATCTTCCATGCCCACTCCCTGACCCCAGAAAGTCAGACGCCTACGCAGAGGTTCCTTAGAAGAAATTAGTGCGGATTTGAGAACGTTCGACAAAGAAGCTACCAGTCTTAGATTAGCTATCGTCTCATTGGACGAGCAAATCAACGAAAAGTCTGTCAAAAAATCGCTAATGGACGCTCAGATTCGCCATTTAGAAAAAGAGACTACTAGTACCGAACCTACGATCAGTGAGATCAATAACGATCTAGCTAGGTGGGGTTTCTCAGGGTTTTCTCTTGCCAAATCGGACAAAAACGGCTTCTACAAGTTGGTTAGAGCCGATGGCACAACAGTAGAGGACACTTTGAGCGAGGGGAAAAAAGCTTCGTCTCGTTTTTGTATTTCTATAGGTTGCTGAAAGGCAGCAAGAGTGAGAGTGGTATCGCCAGCAATCGAATTGCAGTCATTGACGATCCCGTCTCCAGCCTAGACAGTAACATTTTATTTGTCGTAAGTTCCCTAATTCGAAGCCTGTTTCAAGAGATTCAGAGCAACACCGGGAATGTCAAACAACTCCTCGTCCTTACACACAACGTCTACTTTCACAAAGAGGTGACACACGGAGTGAAAGGTTTTTGTAAATATTGGATAATCCGAAAGTCAAATTCCGCAAGCAAAATCGAATTCCATAATTCAAATCCAGTAAAAAGCAGTTACGAACTTCTGTGGGAGGAACTCAGGCGACCACATCTCTCCCAAACCACTGTTCAGAACACTATGAGAAGAATATTGGAGACTTATTTCAAACACTTCGGCGATATGAATCTCAACTATCTGGAGGATTTGTTTGACGGGCATGACAAACAAGTTGTGAAAACCCTCTTATCGTGGTTGCACGATGGATCACATTCGATTCAAGATGATTTGCATGTCAGTTCGGCAGACTCCGATGTTGAAGAATATTTCAGGATCTTTGAGAGGATATTCACCGAGAGCGAGCACCAAGCACACTTCGAAATGATGATGCGTTCTAACCCAATCTCGATTTCGCACGCTCGCTAGGGGTTGTAGGGGTGGCCCATACGTAACTAAAGCTCATTACCTGGGTGCGCCATTCATGCAGTCCCATCGCATGAGTGGGCATTCGAGCAAAGCTCGAACCGCTTTCCTCGCCCTCAGAACCAACATCTACCTCCGCCTGCACCAGCACAACTGTGCTAAATTTCTAGACCTCCCCACAAAGGGCTCCGGGCCACGACCTGAAGTTTGTCAGGAGGTCCCATGAAACGACGCACCTTTCTGTTTGCGGCTCTGTTCCTTTTCATTCTCCCAGCAACATGGAGCCAACAACTCGGCAAAAGAATTACCAACAAAGACGTCATCGACATGGCCTCACTCGGCCTATCTGACGACATCATCATCGCTAAAATCCGCTCCGCCGCTGCCGGAGGAACCCTGCAGTTCGACACCAGCGTCGATGGCCTCAAGGAGCTCAAGGCCGCCAAGGTCTCTGACGAAGTCATCAAGGTGATGATTAATCCCGCTCCCCCGCCGCCCAGGTCGTAGTCGCCGCCACCCCCATCTCGAACGACCCAACCCTCCCACCCCGGAGGTCGGCGTCTACTGGAAGAACAGCAACGCCTTCGTCCTCATCGAGGGACAGGCGATCAGCCAGGCAAAGGTCGGCGGCAAGGCCGGCAGCATGTTCACCTACGGCATGCGAAACGAACATTGGGACGCCTACCTCAACGGCCCCCAATCGAAGAACATCATCAACGACCGTCAGCCCGTCTTCTATCTCTACGTCCCTGACGGTGCCAGCGCATCCGACTTCGTCCTCATCACCCTCGAAAAGAAAGGCAACCGCCGAGAATTCCAGATAGGAGCTTCGGCGGAATCACTGGCGGCAAATCAGGCGTCAAGCGCGACAAGGAGGTAGCCTTCACCGCCGAGCACGCAGGAATCAGAACCTACAAGATCAAGCTGGACGCAGCCATGAAGCCAGGAGAATACGCCTTCTTCATGGGCACAGGCCAGCAGGCAACCATGGCCGGAGGTTCCACAGGAGGAGCCAGGTCAGGAGGCGCCGCCGCCGGAAGGATCTACGACTTCAGGATTCCGGAGTGACCCGGGGACCCTTGCCGGGTGCCCCGTCCTTCGCGCTCTTGCGAAGGGTGGGTTGTGAGACCTCCATCGAAGAGTGGTTCAGTACCGCTGAGCCATTCCGTGTCTTCAAGACCGCTCTGCCTCTTCAACCGAAGAAACCTTCGGAAAGAACTTGTCTACCCTGGTCATCTCAAACAGTTGAAGCACGCGAGGACTCACCCCAGCCAAAACCAGCCGAACTCCTCTGCCCTGGCACCGAACATAGTGGCTGACGATCAACCCAAGCCCCGCAGAATCCATGTACGGGACCTCCGTCAGATCCAGAATATGGCGAGCAGAAACGGGGAGAGCCCGCGGATCGCTCTCCTCCTCCGCCTCAAACGTACTGCGAAGCGCATCCGGCGAAAGCGAAGCATACATGTCCCGCGCCGTAAACGGCCCTGACAATCGAAAGATGACTGTTCCGGCCGTCTTCCCTCGACTCCGTTCAATCGTGAACCTCGAACTCTTCCAGACCTGAGCTACCGCCATCGAGCGAGTCACTCCTTTCAACCCAGACCGCCGTTCCAATAAAGATATAGGACGGCCACATCAACTACCCGCTAATTCGCGCACCCATATCTCGATTCAAAGATTTGGGCCTTCGAACCTAGCTCGAACCCTCACGCTTCCAACCCCTTCGCCGAATCATCAAATCAAGTGGAGGGCCCATCCGTGCGCCACGCATTCCATACTCTGTTCACTGCGCTCCTCACCTTAGCCTTCGCCATCTGCACCCAGAGCGTCTCCGCCCAGAACACCCAGACCACACCCGACCACACTCAAACTCAGTCACAGCCACAACCCCGCAGCCCCGGCGGTGATGTCGGCAGCGGAGCCGGCGACATCGGCAAGGGCACCGCCAAGGGAACTGGAGCCGCAGCCGAAGGCGTCGGCAAAAGGGCCGGCGATCTCGTCACCCTCCACCCCATCGACGCCGCAGGCAACGTCGGCAAGGGTGCAGGCGTGGCCGGAAAGGACGTCGGCGTCGGTGCCGCCAAGGGCACCGGCAAAGTCGCCAAGGGCACAGGCCGCGGCATCGGCAAGATCTTCCATCACGGCCATCACGACGAGGACACCACCCCGCCCCCATCCAGCCCGCAAAACTAAATCTGCAACAGACTCCCCGGGTGCCCCATCCTTCGCGACTCTGCGAAGGATGGGATGCAGAAAGCTCGAACTATCTCACTCCAGCGGAACCTGGGAAACATCATGCTCCCTCGGCAATCCGGAAGTCTCTCTTCACGCCCGAACCCAGCACAGCCAGAGCCTTCTTGTAATCCGCGCTCGCATGCGCCGCCAAAGCATCCGCGTAGCTGTCAAACTCCACCACCACCGTCATCTGCTTCAGCCCGGCCTCCAAAGCCGTGACCTCGCTCTTCGGCGACACCAGAAGACGCGCATGGAACGGCGCAAGCGCGGCTCCAGCCAACTCCACATAGCTCTTCATCGTCGCCTCGTCACCAACCGTATGGTACGAGACCACCCAATAACCCTTTTTCATGTCGTCCTCTCTCGAATCCGTTCGCAGTTTGGATGTGACAAACGACAACACGACTCATCCTCTGCCGCCGCCGTCCAAACCTGATCATCCCATCTGCCTTCAACCAGCAGCGTCATCACTCTTCGCCCCGGGCAGCCGCTTGATCAGGAAGTCAATCTGGCCGGAGTGGTGCGAGATATGCTCGCACACGTGAAACCACAGACAATAGTTGTTCACCGGCCCACCGCCCCATCCCGGCTCCTTTAAAGCCGTCGTGAACCACGCGTCGTCGCGCTTGGCAAACTCCGCCAAAGTCTTCTCGCGAGCCTCACGAATCGCGTCCTGATAGTAGGCGACGTCGTGACCCTTGATCGTCGCCCGTCCAGCCGCACCAAGATTCATCGCCGGACCCCATTTCGCCTCGTAGTCTGCCGGAAGCTTATCGAAGTTCTCGTTCCCGAACGTAATCCTCTGGTACAGAACCTCAGTAGCCGCCAGGTGAAGCATCAGCGCACCGATTGTGTTCGCATTCTTGTCGAACAGGTAATCGAGCTGCTCCTGCGTGAGGTCGCGAGTCGGCCCCAGCACAGCGCCCTCCATCCAGGTCAGCATCGAAACCATCGTCCCGATCTGCGGCGTATACCCGGGCCTCGGCCCGATCATGTTAATCGTCGCCTTGTCATACGGCGGCGCGGTGCGTGGCATCGGTGTGCGTTTCGCTGGCGGGGGAGCGGGCGCAGACGACTGCCCCGAGCTAGCAGGCTGAGCCGTTTGAGCAGCCTGTCCAAACAACGGCACACCAGCCGCAAGAACACCTAAAGCCGAGTGAGCAAGAAACCTCCGTCGCGTAGAAGCGTAGTGCATCGAGACCTCCTGTTTTTACGAGACAACAAGCTTACACTCAGTTTCAAACGGCCTATCAGCTGACAATCGAACCTGGTCGCGCGACACCCCGAACAGCCCTCGTTCCCAAAACGGGAAGCCAAAGAAAATAAACTCAGAATTCGTGTCACATTCCCCATCACCACAAATGACGACTGCTTAATCACCACACTCACCACACAAAACACCACAACTTCACCACCAAAACACCACGTCTTGGCATCCGTTTTTCTCAAAAACCCCAACAAAACACCACAAGACCACCACAAAAAATAACTTGTTGTAAGTCCAACACGAAACCATCCCTTTCGTGACGATGGAAATACTCCGACCCCATCACTAGCATTTCTGCTAATTGTTCTTGCATGCGCCGCAACTGCACAATACCTAGTACGTGATCGATCTGAGCCGGTCATGATGGCGTCTGAACACGAGCAACAGAAGGAGCGGAACTATGAAAAAGAGCGCGCAGACGATGATTCTGGCTGGTCCGCTGGTCTCGCTTCTCTTATCTTGTGGGAACGTATTGGCTCAGGCCACCAAAGTCAGTGGGTTGATAACCGGGCGAAATGGAGCCAGCATGACGCTACAGACTCCAGACGAGCCGAAACTGGTGGTCCTGCTGACAGACACGACGCAGGTTGCCCAAGTGCAGGGAGTGTTCAAGGCACGCCGCAAGCAGATGTCGATGACCGCGCTGATACCGGGTCTTCAGGTTCAAGTTGAGGGGACATACGATTCCAAAAACGAACTTGTAGCAAGCTCGGTAAAGTTCAAGGGCAATGATCTGGAGGATGCGCAAACTATACAGGCTGGCTTGCAACCGGCGAAGGAGCAGATCCAACAGAGTCAAAAGGAGCTAGACGAGCAGAAATCAGCTCTTGAGCGGCAGCAACAAGCCATGCAAGAACAGCAGCAGCAATTGTCCCAGGCGCAAGCGAAGATCGACAGCAACAAGGCCGCTATCGAGGCTGCCAACAAACGCTTTGGACAGTTGGATGACTACAACATTATGGACGAAGTGACGGTTTACTTCGGGAATGGCAAGGTGACCGTCGATCCAAAGTACAAGCCACAGCTACTGCAATTAGCTGAGAAGGCTAAGACTATTACCGCGTACACGATCCAGGTAAAGGGTTACGCCTCATCATCTGGGAGCAGCTCGCTCAACCAGAAACTAAGCGAAGACCGAGCCAACAAGGTCACTCAATTTCTTCAACAGCAGGGACACGTTCCCTTGACCAATATGTTGGCACCCGGAGCTATGGGTGAAAGCAGGCAGGTCGGCAATGATAAGACGGCGGAAGGCCAGACGCAAAACCGACGGGTCGTAGTCAGAGTACTGCAGAACAAGGGAATCGCCGGCACATAAAAATAACAAGTGCTAATTAGATCCCTGTAACCTGACGTACCGATTACTGAAAGCCAATAGGCCGTCTGATCGCGTCCAGTTTTTTCCGGATTGTCACGGCTTGAATCGACGCCGTTCGACGATCCGCATCCCCGTAGAATCTTTTTTGCAATTTTTTGCAACTAGAGTTCTCAAAAAATGTCTTCATCGAGAGGACGGTCTGTAGGATATCTACCCGAACGAAGAAGGTGTGGAGCTCGTGATAACGCTCTTGTTAGCAGACGATAACCCTCGTATGTTGGCTGCACTCGTCCAGTTATTGCAACGAGAGTTCGTGATTGTAGATGCGTTGGCCAGTGGGGAAGAAGTTCTTGCTAAATCAGACACGGTGTGTCCTGACATTATTCTGCTCGATATCTCACTTGGAGATATAACGGGTTTTCAAGTGTCGGACCAGTTGAAGCGGAAGGGATGTCCGTCCAGGATCGTTTTCTTGTCGGTTCACGAGAACCCTGAGTTTGTCCGTGCCGCTATAGAAATTGGCGCGTTCGGTTATGTTTTTAAATCTCAGATAAGCCGTGACCTTGTGAACGCGCTTCATGCAGTCGCTGAAGGGAATCAATTCTTTTCTAATTCGGAAACGTGATTGCTGAAGCCCTCCATTGAGCTGCTCTTCTCGGTTGCGATAGGTAACCGCGAGGAAGAACGGAGTCTGGAATTCGGTAGTGACCAGAACGGAGTCGGTTGTCGAGCGGGCAAATGGTCGCGTTTAGAACCTGCCGTTTTCTAGACGCAAGAAACCTGATGCCGCATGGCGTACCTGAGCAATTCGGCGTTGGTCTTGACTCCAAGTGTCTCCATCATCCGATATTTTTGGAACGCGACCGTGCCCGGTTTAATTTTCAAAATGTTTGCCACTTCCTTCATCGACATGCCTTCCGCCAGTAACTGCAGCACTTCAGTCTGCCGGCATGTGATTTTCCTACGGTGTGGCTCTCCTTGAGAGAGTAGGCAACTGACAGTGTCACGCGCTATCAATGGCGACAAATACGATTCACCGTGTATGACCTTGTTGACGGCTACGATCAATTCTTGAGCTGCGGACTGTTTCAGAACATAGCCAGAGGCTCCGCGGCGGAAGGCCTCAGCCGCCATTTCGGCCGTTGGAGTCATGGTCAGGAAAATCAATTTCACAAGAGGCATTTTGCGTTTGATTTGCTCACCAGCATCCAGGCCATTGAGACCGGGCATGGCAATGTCGAGAACCACGACATCCGGCTTCAATGTGAAAGCGGCCTGCAGCACGGACCGGCCGTCGGTAAAGATGCCGATCACCTGATACCGAGGCTCGAGAATCGATTTGCACGCTTCGGCGAGGAGCTTGTGGTCGTCTGCTATTAAGAGTCGTGCATAAGGTTTATGCTCCATGTTCAACACTCCCTATCGAGAAAATCGCAGATAAGTAAGGGGCCCTGGCGTCACAGGAAACACGGTTATTGATTCATCAAGAAGGATTGTTTGCAGCAAAGCTAAATAAGGTAGGCAAACATCTTGTAGCGTCAGTGTCCAGTTTGATGTTGCCCGCGAGGTACTTTCGCCTCGATCCGCGTGCCGCCTCCCGGAGACGAAGTAATAGTGAGTTCACCCCTAATTAAAAATATTCTTTCACGCATGCTGGTTAGTCCCAGCCCTCGCGTCCCAGCAGCTTTGTCCGCGGCAAAGCCGATGCCGTCGTCAGATACGTTGAGATAGACGGAGTCAGGAACTCCGCGTATTTCTACTGCCACCTTTTTTGCCCGACTATGTTTTGCGACGTTATGTAGCGCCTCTTGTACGACACGGAAGAGACCGAGCGAAACGTCAGCATCTAGGTTGTCCGGAAGGTCGGAGCACACGCAGTCGACCCGAATATTGTAACGCTCTGTAAATTCTCGACACAAACCCTTCATGGCCGCGACGAGACCCAGCAACTCAAGCTCTGATGAGTGAAGTTGATGCGAAAGGGTCCCCACGGCGTGGCCAAGGTTCTTGACCTTCGCGCAGAAGTGTTTCATCCTCTCATCCCCATCGGCTGTAAGCTTTAAAGTTAGTCGGGCTGCCTCCAGTTCCATGCCGAATAGCGCCAGTGACTGACCGATACTGTCGTGCAGTTCTCTGGCAACGCGGGTGCGTTCTACTTCTTGAGTGTTAACAAGACGCTGAATTAGTGCCATCCTGGCTTCTTCCTCCTGCCGGTGCTTGGTAATGTCTTCTGCAACTACCAATGCACAAAGTTCATTGTCAAACTCTATGATTTGAGCCGACAGGAGTGTTATGAAGGGCTCGCCGGCCTTGGTCCGAAAGTTATATTGATGCCCATGGAGGCTGCCCTCTTGCATGAGCTTTTCGAATGCTTGGTCGCGATCATCTGGATTGCTCCACAAGCCAGCGCCGATACTTGGCCTGCCCAGGACCTCACCGCGGCTATATCCAGTGCGTCGTTCGTATGCGTCATTAATTTCACGATAGAGGAGACTATCAAGTTGAATGATGCAAAGAACAGAAGGGTTCGCGCTAAATACTGCCGCAAAGTTGTCTTGGGCCTGATGAAGAGTACTCGCTTCATTAATTGCTGCCGCTGGACCTCTGCGGGAAGTTACGGCGATTCGACCTGCGCCGACGATATGAATTCGATGAGGCGGCGTTCCCGCTCTCTGCGATAAAGTGCAGTTGATCCGATGCATCGCCGGAGATGTGGAGAACTCCTCATTCATAGTCCTAGGACCTCCAACCATTTCGATGGGCAGGCAGGACTCGAGCTTCGACGCACATTCAGGAACATCGTTCGAGGCCCGTAAGTCGAAACGAATGAACTGTGCTCCATCTTGGCTCAAGACCAGTCCCCTTATAAAGCGGAACGTGTGCGGTTCACCCTTGTATGCCGACTCAAGACTCTTTTTGTGCCATAGAGTCAAGAAGTTTCAAGAAATGCGGGAGTGAAGCGAGACTTTAACCCTAATACACCGAAGCGAGAGAGAACAACTCGCCTCGTTCTGGACAAGAGGCGCTTGCAGAAAAATCATACGCTTCTTGGCGGAGACCGTTGTTGGGTGATATCCAGCCGATCTGCAACTGGTATGGTTGTACCGTCGACAGATTTTGAGCAGACTAGGACCTGATGCTGGTCCTTATTGTCCTCCAAAAACAACGGGTGCGAAGTTAAAACTATACCTTCGCAATATATTTTCGACCCCTGTAACTATCTTTAACCGGCCTACCTGCCCCAGATAAACAGCTTCCGGATTGTTTACTTCTCCCGCCTGCTCCGGATGGGGGAGTCTACACGGGCCAAAAGAGCTGTAAAAGATCTCGTGGCTTATGAGGCAAGATATACCGCGCGCGAAAGCGCCAAGACTCCGATTGCGGCTTTTCGAAAATGAGTACAGGCAGATCACATAGATATCTGCGGATTGGATATCAGGAGATCTACTCTTCAAGTATTGAACTTGCCGGCCAACTGGGAGTTGCATCAGCCGCGCGTTGTCCTTCGCGATGGAATTTAATCGGATATGGCTTCGTAACCATAGCAGGCCCTGGCAGACAGAATAAGCTTGTACAACCTATTCAGGGTCGACGTTGAAGTTCCCGCAGAGCGCTCCCTGTGACGTTGCGGGAAGACTTCCGTCCACGTTTTGACGTCAAATGTTCCGATATCACCAATTGTCAGATGTGGGTCGCCAGGTCTTATCCGGATTGTAGAGCACCATGCTTTTGACGATGTTGAGGGAATCGCTTCCCAAGTCTTTCTGATAGACAACGCCATCGTAATCAACCAGGAATGTCTTTACGCCGGTGACGCGATATTCGGCAGGTACGGCTACGAGGGCAAATCCGCCTATCATCGCTCCCTCGATCATGTAGTCGAGCTTCCCCAAGGGAGCATCGGGCCCCTGTCCTTTCAATACCTTGAAATAGTAGCCGTGGAAGGGTTTGGCCTTATCGCTGTAACCTTCAGCAAGTGCCTTCGCCACCGCCTCTCCAACGGGACCTCCCCAACTGCCATCCGGGTTTTGCCAGGCGAGCCCATCCTGCTTCCCAGGCGTGCCGATAATTCGCTGCGCATATTCATTCACGCCAGTGTCGTCGTGGATCTCCTCCGCGTAGTCCTTCTGAGCTTCTACATACCCTCGACAAATAGTGATGGCATCCAGTTCGTTAGTGCCAATGCGACGGAACAAAATCTCCTTGAGACCCGCCCTGGTATCGAAATACCATTTCGCCTCTTTCCTAACGATCGGGATTGGGAGTGGCCACTTTTCGTCGCCAACGGAAAGGACCGCGCGATTCGGGTTCCCTGGGTCTACGACCACGTCGGTTTTCTTGTGAGCTTCCGCGGCAAAAGACGCGGCATTGTTCTTATCCCGAACGGCGTCCGCTGTCGTAATGATGTCCTTGCCATCCGGTCCGAACAGTCCCGTGAGAGCGGACACGTCATAGTTTGCAGCCGCCTGGATGAGGGCTTCGGCAGCCTCCTTCGGTGTGGCAAACGACGTCTGTGGTGGTTGTGATGTCGTAGTTGCGGTTTCGCTCGATCGCGGTGCTGCATCGGCGAGGACTCCGAGGGCGCACAACAATGCGACCACCTGGGCGGCGACGAGGATCTCGATGATAAGAAATGGAACGTGTTTGATCTCATGTGATTTTCCTTGATCATGATCTGTCTATCTCCGCCGTCCGCCGCCCCTTGAGCCGCCACCACCGCCTCCCCCTCGGGAGCCCATACTGGAGGATCCCCGCGAACTGCTGGCTCGCGCGCTGCTTCCGCTGTAGCCGCCGCCACCGCCACCGCCGAAAGCTCCACCTCCGTGTGAGGAACCACCGCTGGGAACGCTTCGATTACCTACGCGATCCGCGCCGCCGCCGCCGCGATTCATTGTGCCTGCTTGTTGCCGGTTGCCGCCGCCGCGATCCATCGAACCCGCCTGTGCGCGATTGCCGCCGCGATCCATTGTGCCTGCCTGTTGCCGACCGCCGAATTGCCCTTGGTTCTGGCGCGCGTTTGCCTGTCGCGAGGCCATGGAATCACCCCGGGCAGAGCCGCCATATTTGCTAGCAGTGGCCCTGTTTGAGTAGGGAGCACCTCCACGGTGTTGAGCATTGTGCTGCCAATTGTTCCCGCCGCCAGCGGGCCGCTGGGACGGACGGTTGACATTCGTTCTGTTGGAATTGTTTACGAAGTTGTTGTTGTTGTTGATGGTGATGTTATTGTTGCTGTGGCCCCATCCACAGTTGTATCCCCAGCCTCCATGCCACGCCGCGCCTATTGCCATTCCAACGCCAAACGAAATGGCCATTCCCGCGACGACGGCTCCGGCAGGAGGGGGCGGAGGGTAGACGATTGGTGGATACGGATATACCGGTGGGCCGTAGACCACCGTTGGGTTATAGCTGGGAACGTAAATGACCTGAGGTTGAGCCTGCTCAATCACAACGACAGTCTTGCTCTCGACGGTCTTCGTCTCCACTTTCTGCTGCTCGGTAGATTTAAGGTTTCCCGCACCCTTGGCCTTCATGCGCATGCGCTGCACTGCGTCCATCACGTCACTTTGCTGTGCCAGAAAGGCATTACCCAGGTCGGTGGTCCACTTGATGTTTTCTGCAAGTTGCTTGACCACATCGGGCAGCGGTGCCATAGCCTGGACGCTGGGGTCCCAGTTTTCCTTCTCAACAGCCGCTACGAGAGCCTTGTCTTTCAGGTCCTTGTGTTGCGGCAACCACTGCTGAAGTTGAATTAGTTCCAGAGGATAGGTCGACGCAGCGAGAACCTGAGCCAGCAGTGGATCCGGATAGAGAGCGATTGGCGCCACCAGAGAATCCAATTGGTCATCCGGAATCTTCGGCGCGGGTTGCTCTGGCGGCGCATCTTGCTGGGGGGACGTTTGGGCATATGTCACCAAATCGCCAGGCAACAAAAGCAATACGCAAAGAACTGCAACTACGCCCCGGGTGCCCCCAAATGACCGACTTCCTTCCTGCACTCTCACTTTCATGATCTAGCAGCCTTTCTCGAAAGCCCTGTCTGAGATCATTGTCTTCTCAATCGTTCCAATTCGATCGATCGACAATCCACCACATCGCAAAAGAGCTGCTGAAGCTCCTCTGTAGCAGCGCTGATTAACTACTTCTTCTTGCGCATTTCCGGATGCAGCAAAAGCACGTGCGACAGAATGTCTAAATTGCAATTGCCAATGAACCATTCGACTGCTGAGCATTAGCTCCGTAAACATCAATACCTCGTTGCTCCACTCTATCCAGAGCGAAGAAAATGACTATTGCCAAAAATACTAGTGCGATCAGTACAAGCCGTAGGCTCTCAAATGCATCATTTCGGATATGGAATGTCGTTAGGGCTGCCAGCCTCCACCTAGCGCCTGGTACAACTGGACGTAGTTTTGCATCTCGGCATTCCAGGCCTGTGCCAACGCCAGCTCCGAAGTGAAATATTGCTGTTGGGTAACAAGCACTTCGAGAAAGCTCGTAACTCCACCCGAAAAACGGACGTTCGCGAGGCGGGCGGTCTCCTCGTATGTGTTGGTCTGCTCTTCGAGCTTCATCCGGAAGAGTCGGGCCTGGTTATAACCGACCAGGCTGTTGGCTACGTCGCCAAATGCGTTCAGAACTGTTTGCTTGTAGATCAACTCTGACTCGGTACGCTGTGCCCATGCGAGGTTGTACGCACTCGTGATTGCACCACCGGCATACAAGGGCTGCAGCACCTCTCCACCCAGCGACCAGACAGTTGCCGGCCCCTGGAGGAAGCTGGTTAATGCAGTGCTTTGCGCCCCGAACTGGCCCGTCAAAGATATCTGTGGGAAGAAGGCCGCCTTGGCCACCCCCACGTTGGCATTTGCCGCAACCAATGCTTCTTCACTCTGCCGGACATCGGGGCGGCGCTCGAGCAGGGCCGAAGGAAGCCCGGTGGGCACTGTGGCCAGATGCGGTTGATCGACCAGGGTGAGACCGCGGGTGATCGGCCCCGGGTTGCGTCCGAGCAAAATACTGATCTGGTTCTCGGACTGAGCGATGGATTGTTGGCTACTGATCACCTGAGCTTGAGATTGCTGCAATAGAAGGTTGGCTTGGTACACATCTGTAATTGCGCTGTCGCCGCCCTGATACTTGATAGTGTTAAGCCGCAAGATGTCATTGTCGGCGGCCACGTTCTTCTGCGCATAATCCAGCTGATCGTCGAACTGGCGCAACTGGAAATAGGCAACTGCCACGTCGGAGATCAGAGTTGTCTGAATGAAGTACCGGGCATAGGTGGTCGCCAGCAACTGCGCACGCGCGGCCTCGGTGGCACGGCGGTATTTTCCCCAGAAGTCCACGATGTAATTCAGTTGAATACTGAGCGAATCCAAAGTCGGTCCGTTCGGAATGATCGCATTACGCTCATAGTTCACACCGCCTGAGCCAGAGACGTTGGGCAACTGGTTAGCACGAGTGATCCCTACCACCGCCTGAGCCTGTAGGATGCGGGAGGCGGCGATCTGCATGTCATAATTGTTGGCCAAGGCTTCCTTAATGAGTGCTCTCAGCGTCTCGTCCTGAAAGACCGTCTCCCACCGCATCTCGGCAAATGGCTGCGTTCCCGTTTGATTGGACAGGTCTGGCGCAACCCCGCGATACTGATCCGGTGTAGCCACCACAGGGCGCTTGTAGTTCGGTCCGACCTTGCAGCCGGCCATCAGTGGCACCAACATAATCGCGGCGAATGGTCTCATGCCGATCATTGTGGAGTGCCTTTCGAAATAGGTTCGTGAATTCCTCCGGCTCCTTCTTTTTGCCGAAGAGATTGCCGAAGCGCTCAACGACATCGAAGGAGACAGGAATAAAGAAGACTGCAAGCAGCGAAGCCGCCAGCATGCCGCCAATCACCACCGTTCCCAACACCTGCCTGGAGATGGCACCTGCACCTGAAGCCGTCCATAGGGGAACGCAGCCAAGGATAAAAGCGAACGCTGTCATCAGGATTGGTCGCAGCCTTAGCTTCGCGCCAGAGAGCGCTGCATCGATCAAGGATTTGCCTCCCTCGTACTCTGCCTTTGCAAACTCAACGATGAGGATGGCATTTTTGGCGGACAACCCGATCAGCATCACCAGGCCAATCTGCGCGTACACGTTGTTGTCGAGCCGTCGCAGATAAAGCGCAGCGAACGCTCCAAAGACAGCGATTGGAACGCCCAATAGCACACTAAGCGGCAGCGTCCAACTCTCATACTGCGCGGCCATGATCAGAAACACGATAAAGAAGGAAAGGCCGAAGACAACGGTCGGGCTGACTCCTTGAGCGGCTTTCACCTCCTGAAAAGACATGCCCAAATAGTCGAATCCCATCTGGTTTGGCATCGTCTTCTTGAAGACATCTTCCAGCGCCGCAATTGCCTGCGTCGAACTATAGCCGGGGGCGGCCGAACCGTTGATCTGGACACATTGGAACTGGTTGTACTTCATGATGAATTCCGGCCCGCTACGTGGTACGTTTCCCGTCAGCGTACTCAGAGGCACCATCTCTCCGCTGCTGTTGGTCACATAAAATTTGCCCAGATTGTCTGCGGAGGTTCGATAATTTCCCTCCGCCTGGATGTAGACCTGCCACTGGCGGCCGAAACGGTTGAAATAGTTCACCAGTGATCCACCCATAAACGTCTGCAGGGTCTGGTAGACGTTCGCCAGGTTGACTTGTTGAGTGAGCACCTTTTCCTGGTCCAACGTGATCCCGACCTGCGGCACTCCAAACAGTGCGGTGGTCATCACCCCATTCAACTCCGGGCGTTTGCGAGCCTCAGCCATGAATACCTCCGCGTTCTTCGCGAGGAACTCAATGGGACTGCCGGAGCGGTCTTCAAGAACAAAGGTGAATCCTCCCGATGTTCCGACGCCGGGAATTGCGGGCGGCGGGAAAGCAAAAGCTATCCCCGAGGTAACTCTGGATAGCGCGCCCATCAGGTGCCGCTTGATTCCGATGTAACTTTCTTCAGGAGTCTTACGTTCTTCCCAATTCTTGAAGGAAACGAAGAAGAAGGAGCTGTATGTGGTGTTGACGCCACTCAACATGCTGTAGCCAATCACGGTGCTGACGTTCTCCACACCCGGCGTATCTAACATGATCTTCTCGACCACCTTCGACGCTTCCGAAGTACGCTCCAGGGACGAAGCGTTCGGCAGCTGTAGTCCGCCATACATATAGCCTTGGTCTTCATCCGGAAGAAAGCCTCCCGGTGTCTTATGCCCGAAGTAGCCCGCGCCAACTACGAACACCAGCAAGAGCAGGAATGCGAAACCCGCTTTATGAATCAGGTGTTTGCAAGCGTTGACATATCCGCCTGTGACTCTGCCGAAGACGCGATTGAACCAGCGAAAGAACGCCCCCAGCGGGCCACGAGACTCCTTCCTGGGCCGCAATAACATGGCGGACAAGGCCGGGCTTAGCGTCAACGCGTTGAAGGCCGAAAAAGCGACGGACACTGCGATTGTGACTGCGAACTGCTGATAGAGCCGACCTGTAATACCGGGAATGAATGCGGTCGGCACAAACACCGCAGCCAGGATAAGCGCGATCGCAACCACCGGTCCGCCGACCTCTTCCATCGCCTTGATCGTCGCGTCATGTGGCGTCATGCCATGTTCGATGTGGTGCTCAACCGCCTCAACGACGACGATAGCGTCATCGACCACCAACCCAATCGCCAGCACCAGCCCAAACAGCGAAAGCGTGTTAATGGAAAAGCCCAGCAGCGGAAAGATCATGAAGGTTCCGATAAGCGAAACCGGGACCGCCAGCAACGGGATCAGTGTCGCCCTCCACCCCTGAAGAAAAATGTAGACCACAAGGATGACCAGTCCTAATGCTTCCAGGAGAGTATGCTCGATCTCCTTGATTCCGGCAGTCACTGCGAGCGTCGTGTCGAGTGCAACAATATAGTCGAGGTCCTCGGGGAAGCGGGTCTTCGACTCCAGCATCAGCGCGCGAACTCCGGCAGCGGTCGCGACCGCGTTTGCGCCGGGGGCCTGGTAGATCGCCACTAGCGCTGCGGGCTTGCCGTTCAGACGGCCGATCATGTTGTAGTTCTGCGCTCCCAACTCCACACGTGCGACGTCCTTCAAACGCAAAATGCCTTCACCGGCTCTTGCCCGGACGATGATCTCACCAAAATCCTCCGCGGAAGGAAGGCGACCAGGAGCGCGCACTGTATACGTGAACTGCTGTCCCGGCGGAGCAGGATTGCCGCCGATCTGACCCGCAGGATTTACATTGTTCTGGGCCTGGATCGCGCTGATGATCTCCGGAACGGTGATCTTAAGGTTCGCCAGTTTGTCCGGATTGACCCAGCACCTCATCGCATACTGGCCAGCGCCGAAGACAGATACCGAAGCGACTCCAGGCACCCGAGTCAGTGCGTCGTTCAAGTTGATCGTGGCGTAGTTCGCCAAAAAGATGTTGTCGTAGGTGCCCTTCGGGGAGCTGAGGTCGATCAGCATCAACGGTGCCGCCGTAGACTTCTGCACCGTGATCCCCTGGTTCAGCACTGCGCTCGGCAGTTGTGCATTGGCTTGCGAAGCACGCATCTGGGTCAGAATTTGGTCCGTGCTCGCCACCGTGTCGATGTTGAAGTCCACCGTCAGAGTCATCTGCCCGTTGCTGGCGTTCAGCGAGTACATATAATTCATCTTGTCGACGCCCGACATCTGCTGCTCAATAGGGGTCGCTACCGATTGCGCGACGGTCTGCGCGTCCGCACCAGTGAAGTTGCCTATGACCTGAATCTGAGGGTCGGCAATATTGGGAAACTGGGAAGTTGGAAGTCCCAACATCGAGACAATGCCGGCGATGACCATCAAGATCGAAATAACAATCGCGACGATTGGTCGATTAATGAAAAATTTGGACATGGTCAGTTGCCCTCAGCCTCAGACGCAACGATGTATGGCTTGGGGGTAACCGGTGTACCTTGGCGGACCTTCATGAAGCCCTGGACAATGATCTTCTCTCCCGGTTTCAACCCCTCGGTGACGATCCAATTCGGTCCCACTCGCTCTCCGACCTTGACCGGCCGAAACATTGCTTTGTTCTCCGGACTGACGACGACAACTTGATACATCGACTGGACTTCAATAACAGCCGGCTGTGGGACCAGCAATGCATGCTCGGTTGTTCCGGTTTCAATACGAATGTTGCCAAAGCCGCCCGGGCGCAGGATGCCGTCCTTATTAGGAAACTCTGCCGCAATCTGGATCGTGCCGGTCTGCGAGGCTATCTCTCGATTTACCAGAACGATCTTGCCCTTTGCCGGAAAAGTGGTCCCGTTCGTCTGTATGAACTCGATTGGAAGAGGTTTTCCTTGCGCCCTACCCCCCGGACCATCCGCGCGATCGCCTGTGCTTTGCCGAGGTAGTCGCTCTCGCTGATGTTGAAATATGCCCGGATCGGATTCACCTGGGAGACAGTCGTCATCTTGGTTGCAGTGCCCACCAGGTCGCCAACGTTCGAATTCGAGACGCCGGCCAGGCCATCGATGGGAGACAAGACCTTGGTCCAGGACAGATTTAACTCGGCCTGGACCATGCTTGCCTTCGCGGCATTGACCTGCGCCGTCGCCGCCGCCAGGTTAGATATGTCAGTGTCCAGTTGCTTTTGCGGAATGGCGTGCTGTTCAGCGAGCGGGCGGTCTCGCGTGACATTGTTTTCCGCTTCGCTTTCCTGCGCCACGGTGACCGCTACCTGTGCCTTCGCCTGGTCGAGACTGGCGACAAAAGGACGAGGGTCGATCTCATAGAGTAGTTGCCCTCTGTGGACAAAAACCTTCCGAATAGTCACGCTTCAGCAGGTATCCTTGCACTTTCGGCGTAATATCCGCATTGACCTGGCCGTTCAGCTGCGCCACCCACTCCTGGTAGATAGGAACGTCCCGCTCCACAACGTCACTCACTTCAACCTCGGGGGCTTCGGCGCGGGGGAGCTTCCTTCTCCGCGCAACCCACGGCGGCCAGCAGTAGGCACATACCCATCACAATCGAGAAGGCGTCAAAGCAGCGGCTTCGACCAACTGGGCAAAAGAACCTATCCAGCTTGTCCGTGTGTAAGGGAAAGCTCCGAACCATAGGTCGCGCTCCCATCGTTTTCTCCCCGCGGGACTTGCCCGCGCTCTCGCCGATATGTTGTTCCCCGCTTTATACCTCATCTCAATCAACGGTACGACTAGCAGTATTGCTAGATCCGAATCCACATTGCTTTGTTATGAGATCCAAAAATACAAGGTGAATCGGTCTGAGATCCGCAGAGGAATATCGCTGAGCGGAGGAAATATGAGAGATGTATCATTGCCGATCGTGAACAGTCGTCGATGGAGTCTCCTAAGTTGCGCAAAATGCTGACTGACGACCTTTGCAATGAAGTCAGGAAGGTGCATGATGCAAATCGGATCTTCGAAGCCTTTGTCTCCAACGGGACACAGTGCCCCGTTAGGCGCTACTGTGGTGCAAGGTGGCGTCAACTTCAGCCTGTACTCCCGGAAATCGACGCAACTTGATCTACTGCTTTTCGACAGCGAAGATGGGCCTCCTCCCGAATCCTCTGCCTCGATCCCTCGGCCAACCGCACGTACCACTACTGGCACGTATTCGTACCCGGATTGCGACCAGGACAACTGTACGGATATCGTGCTCATGGCCCTTTCGACCCATCGCAAGGGCTGCGTTTCGACGCGTCCAAAGTGCTCTTAGACCCGTATGGGCGCGAAGTGGTCATTCCTGCCGGTTATAGCCGCCAGTCCGGCCGCCATAAAGGAGACAATGCCGCGACGTCGATGAAAAGCGTTGTCGTAGGCGGTTATGCCTACGACTGGGAAGGCGACGAGCCATTGCACCGGCCGTCCTCGCAAACTGTGATTTACGAGATGCATTTAGGTGGGTTCACCCGCCACCCCAACTCCGGATTACCAGCTAACACCCGTGGCACGTTCGCGGGCCTCATCGAGAAAATACCCTATCTGCGAGACTTGGGGATCACAGCAGTCGAACTACTACCGATCTTTCAGTTCGACACCCAAGACTGCCCACCAGGTCACGTGAACTATTGGGGATATCAACCGGTATCTTTTTTTGCGCCACATCGCGCGTACAGTTCACGGCAAGATCGTCTCGGGCCAGTGGATGAATTTCGGGATATGGTCAAGGCTCTCCATCGTTCCGGGATCGAAGTAATTCTCGATGTCGTGTACAACCACACCTCTGAAGGTGACGAGAGCGGACCGACTCTGAGCTTTCGTGGGTTGGATAACAACGCCTATTACATTCTGGAAGACCGCTCTCGCTATGCGAATTACACCGGAACTGGCAACACGTTGAATGGGAATCACCCAATCGTGCGGCGCATGATCGTTGATAGCCTGCGCTACTGGGTTGAAGAGATGCACGTCGATGGCTTTCGTTTCGACCTGGCCTCCATCCTTACTCGCGACTCGTCCGGTCAACCTATGGCAAATCCCCCTGTGTTGTGGGATATAGAAACTGATCCGGCGCTGGCAGGAACCAAGTTTATAGCCGAGGCGTGGGACGCGGCTGGGCTATATCAGGTCGGCAGTTTTATCGGCGACAGTTGGAAGGAATGGAATGGAAGGTTTCGAGATGACATTCGAAGTTTCTTCCGATCTGAGGACGGCACAGTTACTCGCCTGGCGGATCGCTTTCTTGGCAGCCCGGAAGTCTACGGTCATAAGAAGCGGGAGGCAGAGCAGAGCGTGAACTTTGTCACGTGCCACGATGGATTCACTCTGAACGATTTAGTCTCGTATGAACGCAAATACAACGAGGCGAACGGTGAAGCTAACCGCGACGGAGGCGACGACAATCGAAGTTGGAATTGCGGCGCCGAGGGCCCGACGGGCGATCCCGCTATCGAAAGGCTGCGCAACAAACAGGTGAAGAACTTTTGACGGTGACCCTGCTCGCGCTAGGTGTACCCATGGTTCTAATGGGGGATGAAGTGCGACGCACACAAAGAGGCAACAACAACGCCTACAGCCAGGACAACGAAATCAGCTGGTTTGATTGGGGATTAGTCGAAAAACACGCGGAGATCCATCGATTTCTGAAATTGCTCATATCCCGGCGGCTTCTCAGGGATATCGAAGCGGAACTTGATCGCAAAAACCTGGAACAATTTCTGTTTGAGGCTAATAAGACCTGGCACGGAGTCAAGGTTGGACAGCCTGACTGGAGCCCGTCGTCGCATAGCCTGGCATTCAGCGCCGAGATCCCCAAAGAGAAATTGATGTTTTATCTCGCTTTCAATAGCTACTGGGAGGCTCTGGAGTTTGAGTTGCCGTTTATGGATCTATGGCCCCAGAATCCTTGGCGGCGCTGGATCGATACGAGTCTTGATTCACCAGCGGACATCGTTGAATGGAATGCGGCTGAAACTGTACCGGGTCTCAAGTATTCCCTTGCATCTCATTCTGTCGTGGTCCTTTTTACGAGACTACCCAACTAAGGATCTCGCTCGCATGGCGCGGAGTTGCTAAAGGGATATTTAACTTCGCCGCGCCCAACAAGTTTAGTTGCCCCAATAAAAGGAAGTGGCATCATCGCTCGTCTGAGTCACTCTGCTCCTGTCCCATTAGGATGGCAAGGCGCTCGACACCCTTCTCGCCGAGCATGTCTTCGGTGAAGCGGCCGTTTGACTGGATAATCCTTGCAATGCAGCCCGTCCACCCGGTTTGATGGCTGGCGCCGATACCAGCGCCGCTATCGCCGTGGAAGTACTCGTAGAAAAGAATGTTGTCTCCCCAGAGTGGGTCGGTCTGGAACTTCTCCGTCCCGCCAAACACCGGACGGCGCCTCGACTCGTCCCGAACAAAGGTTCCGATGAGCCGCTCTGCCAACTCGTGCGCGACCTGAAACAAGGTCAGCAGTTTACCGGAGCCCGTCGGGCACTCCACCTTGAACGTGTCGCCGTAGTAAGCACCCAGCCGGAGGAGTGAGAGGTAGAGCAGGAAGTTAACGGGCATCCAGACCGGCCCTCTCCAGTTAGAGTTTCCTCCGAACATGCCGCTGTCAGAGTCACCCGGCAGATAGGACACGCGATACTCCTGGCCGCCGACTTCGAAAACGAAAGGATGATCGAGATGGCAGCGCGAGAGAGCGCGGATGCCATGCGGGCCGAAGAACTCGTTCTCGTCGAGCATTCTCGCCAGGATACGGCGCAACTTCTCCTCGTTCACGGTGGCGAGCATCCGTCTGCCCGCCAAACCTGGTGTGGCCGGCATGTGGAGGTTTGCCGCAAGCTCGGGATGGCGTTGCATGAACTCCCGAATGCGTTTCCGGGACGCCGGCAATTTTTCAAGTACGTCTTCCTCAAAGATCACGACCGCCGCCAGAGGCAGAAGGCCGACCATAGACCGCACCTTCAAACGGAAAGCCTGGCCGTCCTGCAAACGGAGCACGTCGTAGAAGAATCCATCCTCTTCGTCCCACATCTTGTCATGATGTTCGCCCATTCGGTCCATCGCCCCGGAGATCCACATGGTGTGTTCGAAGAACTTGATCACAAATTCCTCATAAAGGGGTTAAACAGCGCGAGTTCAACGGCAATGCGCAGCATCTGCTGGCTGAAGAACACCATCCACGCGGTCCCGTCAGCCTGTTCCAGATACCCTCCCGTAGGGAGTGGCGAGCTGCGATCGAACACGCCTATGTTGTCTAGCCCCAGGAAACCGCCTTCAAACACATTGTTTCCTGTACGGTCCTTGCGGTTGAGCCACCAGGTGAAGTTGATCAGGAGTTTGGAGAATGCATAAATGAGAAACTCGTGATCTCCCTTACCGTTGTTTCGCTCCTTGTCTGTCAGGTAAATCTGCATGGTGGCGTACGCGTGCACCGGAGGATTCACATCGCCGAAGTTCCACTCGTAGGCCGGTAATTGCCCATTGGGGTGAAGATAATCATTGCGCAGCATCAGATCCAGTTGCGACTTCGAAAAATCAGAGTCCACTGACTGGAAAGCCAACATGTGAAATGCAAGATCCCACGCTGCGTACCACGGGTACTCCCACTTATCCGGCATCGAAATGATGTCGTCATTTTCCATGTGGAACCACTCGCTGTTGCGCACCTTCTTGCGCGCCTCGGGACTAGACCATGCGCCGACATGATGTTCCTTCAGCCACTTGTTGAGATCGTAGTAAAAGTACTGCTTGCTCCAGAGCATGCCAGACAGCGCCTGTCGCATCACAAGGGCACGATCCGGATCGGCTTTGACTGAGGGCGGGATTATCGAGTCATAGAATTCATCGGCCTCTTGCCTGCGGTCGGTGAAGACCTCATCGAACGCCTTGAAAGGACTTTCGGCCTTGCTCGGAAGGGGCCGCGACAAACGCAAGCGCACAATTCGAGTTTCGCCGGAACTGATATTAAGGATGTAATGTGGAGACGCTTTGGTCCCTTGCGCCGCTGGGTTTACTGCCCGAGTATCGCCGCTTACGACGAAATCGTTGATGCCGTCCTTGACATAAGGCGACGCATTTTCACCACTGAAGAGTCTTGCGTTGTTGGTCTCGTTCTCGGTGAACAATAGGGGTGGCTCTCCCTCGCAATAGAGGCTGTAATCGTCCAACGACTCCTGGAACAGCGGATCGGTATGGTGAGCCGCAATTACGCTCACACCCTCCATCTGCCCCGCTGACAGAATCGGCTTGGCAGCGCCCCTTCCCAAGACCACGTATTCCGAAACCAAAGCGTCGGCAAAAGATGCAGCGTGGCCTCTTCAGGTCCGCGGTTGGCGATGCTGATTCGTATGCCCAGGTCGTCCGGTCCGGCCTTGGCGTATTCAACAAACACATCGAAGTATCGGTCTTCGTTGAAAATGCCTGTGTCCAACAACTCATACTCCAGCGCTTGGCGACCGCGCTGACGGTTTGTCTCGATGAGGTCCGTATACGGATACGCCGCCTGCGGGTACTTGTAGAGGTACTTCATATACGAGTGCGTAGGCGTGCTGTCCAGGTAGAAGTAGTATTCCTTCACGTCCTCGCCGTGATTGCCTTCGCTGTTGGTCAGCCCGAACAGCCGTTCCTTAAGGATAGGATCCTTGCCGTTCCAGAGACCCAACGCGAAACAGAGAACCTGGTGATCGTCGGAGATGCCTGCGATCCCGTCCTCACCCCACCGATAAGCCCGCGATCGCGCCTGATCGTGTGTAAAGTAATCCCACGCGTTTCCGTCTTCGCTATAATCCTCGCGTACCGTCCCCCACTGCCGTTCACTCAGATAGGGACCCCACTTCTTCCAAGCGTGTTCCTTCCTGCGGGTTTCATTCAGTCTGCGCTGTTCCTTTGTCATCGACCCTCCTTCGGCGCTGCCGAAACAAGATGATCCTCTAGGTTCTAGTTTGTCCGTAGTCTTCTGTTAACAATTTCTGCCCGCGAATGAACTGCGGGCCTTCGCCCAGACGGCGCTTTAGTAACTCGTACCTGTTCCATGTTCATCGCTTACTCTCTTCTTTGCGGTCGTTAGGAACCTGGAGAGCTGCACTTCGACGAAGCGGTCGTTTGCCCTAGATAAATTACCCACACTGAGGTGGCCTTCGTTTCCGGGAACGGACTACTCCCCTGGTCACCGACTCCTTGGGCCCATAACTACGCATAACCAGTCTGAAATCGCCGGCATCTGCGGCCAACCCGCTCGGCTGCTGGTATTTACTAGGTGGGTCACGCCGAACATAGGTGCGCAGTATGACGTCCTAGAGAAACTTCAGCTTGCCCGGTCTCCTATCGAAATTCGATCGATTGGATTAGTCGCAGACAATTGCCTCGAATTGTACATCGTGAGCCGCCGTAGTGCGTTCGCCGGAGCCGTCTGTCCCTTCTCGAAGGGAACACAGATACTTGTTCGCTCGTTTCAGTCGTCGCAATCCACGCTTGCACATGTCAGTGGGTTAGACCGCGTCGTTCATCCCAGTTCCCGTCGCGCCTACCCGCGCAGTTCCAGCCCGTTTATCGAAGTCCGTGCCATGCTCAGCTTCGACAGTTACAATTGGCCATTTCCCGGAGCAGGTGGAAATTATGGGTCTCCTATCGAATTTCAAAATCCGGACCAAGATATTCGTAGCTCTGCTCCCGTTGGCGATCATGGTAATTGTGGCAGCGTTGTACGCGTCGATCGAGATGAAGATTATCGACACCCGCTATAGCGATCTGATCGCGTCTGATTTCAAGACACTTCACAACGTGACAGTCGCGCGAGGATTGAGCAACCGATTCGCCCAGCTAATCTATCAAGAGATTGCTGAACCTGACGTTGATAGAAAGCGGGCCGTCGACGCGGATCTTGAAAGGACAGCTGCGGAATTTCACTCGCTGGTCACGTCGGCCGTTGCAGAAGACCCGAACGCCACGCAGAAGATCGATGCCGCTACGACCTTCTTCGACCAAGGTGTGTCGGAATCCGGTCCTATTCGGGCTGCAGCCCTGAACGGCGACAATGACAAAGCGATCAAACTGACACGGGAGGTATTCGATCCGGAGTTTCGCAAGGGTCGACAAGCGTTAGCTGATTTGGCCGATGAAGTTCACGCAACGGTTGACCAACGGTCGAATGAACTCACCGATAAAACTCACCTCACAATTCTGATTACGTGGGTCGTGATCATTCTCGGTCTTGCTGCATCTTTCACGATCGCCCTCTCCATCGTGCAGATTGAAGTTGTAAAAGTCGTATTGTCGTTCCGAACCCGAATCCTGGACGTAGCAGAAGGACGATTGGACCTGCCCGTGGCGAATCTCGATCGGCCCAATGAAATTGGAGAGATGAGCCGTGCGCTAAATACCTTGCAGATCGCTGCCCGTGAACAGAAAATCCTGGGCTGGATCAAAGCGGAGGTCGCGACTACGACAGAGCGGCTTCAGTCGACAGAGAATTTTGAGGCATTCGGCACCGTCCTGCTGTCGCGAATCTCAGTGACGCTAAATCTGCTGTACGGTGCGTTCTACCTGGCCAACGAAAATCACACGCTCTTCTCTCGTGTCGGGGCCTTCGCGACAGAAGCCTCGACAGAACCGCGAGAATTTGCTCTCGGTGAAGCCCTCGTTGGACAGGCGGCAGCTGAGAAGCGCAGTCTTCGGATCGCCTCTGGGGCCGACGAACCTCTCCAAGTCAATACAGGTGCAGGTGCTGTAACGCCCGCATGCGTTCTTTTTGTCCCCGTTATGAATCAGGGTGACGTGCTAGCTGTCATCGAGCTGGCGCCTTCGGCCCCTGTATCGGAAAATCAGCAGGCGCTCCTGGACGCGCTCTTACCAACGGTTGCCCTCAATACAAAGATCCTGGCCAGTAAGCTCGTTACCAAAAAGCTGCTTGAGCAAACCCAGTTGCAGGCTGCTGACCTTGCGGTCGCCAAGGAAGCAGCCGAAGCCGCCACCACAGCCAAATCGGCTTTCCTGGCCAACATGAGCCACGAGATCCGTACCCCGATGAATGCCATCATCGGGATGACGCACCTCGCTCTAAGGACCGAGCTCTCCCCGAAACAGACAGATTACCTGACTAAGGTGAAGTTCGCAGCACACTCGTTGCTTGGAATCATTAACGACATCCTGGACTTCTCCAAGATCGAAGCGGGCAAGCTTGATATTGAAAAAATAAACTTCCGGCTTGAAGACGTTCTTGACAATCTATCGACAATCGTCAGTCAAAAAGCGCAAGACAAAAACCTTGAGTTCCTGATCTCTTCGCAGCATGACATCCCGCATAACTTGATTGGTGACCCACTGCGCCTCGGACAAATCCTGATCAACTTAGTGAACAACGCGGTCAAATTTACCGAGCGTGGCGAGGTGCTGGTAACAGTTACGCTCGAAGAACAGCTATCAGAGCGGGTCAAGGTGAGGTTCTCAGTCCGCGACAGCGGTATCGGGATGACACCAGAGCAGAGTTCCAGGCTGTTCCAGGCATTCGCGCAGGCCGACAGTTCGACGACGAGAAAGTATGGTGGCACCGGGCTTGGCCTTTCGATCTCCAAGCGACTGGTTGAAATGATGGATGGGTCTATCTGGGCCGAGAGTGAACCGGGCTTGGGCAGCACCTTCCATTTCACAATCTGGTTTGGAATTGGCTCGGAAGACAAACGCAAACGCTTGATTGCCGATCTTGCCGGCATCCGAGCGCTGGTAGTGGACGATAATGCACAGGCACGCGAGATCCTCACGGAGGCACTCCGTGTATTCGCACTTCGGGCAGATTCCGTTTCGTCAGGTGAAGACGCAGTGCGCGAAATAGCCGCAGCGGACTCGACGGATCCTTATCGTCTAGTTCTGATGGATTGGCACATGCCGGGATTGGACGGTCTTCAGGCCAGCCGCATCATCAAACGTAACGACCGCCTGCAAAATATTCCGAAGATTGTTATGGTTACTGCCTTCGGACGAGATGAAATCAGAACCCAGGCGGGGGAGATTGGTATCGAAAGTTACTTGTTGAAGCCGATCAATCAATCCTTGCTCTATGACACTCTGATGGATCTGTTCGGCATTGCGGGAATAGATGACCACCGTTCCAGCGAGAGGGAAGAGAAGACGACCGTGCATGATGCCACCGGAATCCGTGTGCTGCTGGTCGAAGACAACGAGATGAACCAGCAGGTTGCGACTGAACTTCTTGAGAGCGCCGGAGCAATCGTAACCGTGGCCAACCACGGTGGGGAAGCCGTGAAGATCCTCACCGCTGGAGACCACGCTCCGGAGTTCGATGTCGTGTTCATGGACCTGCAGATGCCCGAGATGGATGGGTTTACGGCAACAAAGCTACTACGAAGCGATCCGCGTTTGCGGAACTTCCCAATCATTGCGATGACGGCGCACGCCTTGGTCGAAGAGCGCCAACGTTGTCTTGATGCGGGCATGAATGATCACGTGTCGAAACCGATTGATCCCGATAATCTGTTTACGACTTTGCTCCGATGGGCCAAGCCCAGACCCAAACAGGTCCTCGATTTCCAAACACCGATCGTCACTTTGAAAGCTTCTAACGAAGTAGTTTTGCCAGAAATCCCAGGGATCAAAGTCGCGGATGGCCTTAACCGCGTCGCCGGGAACAGGCGGCTATACCGCGACCTGCTGGGGCAATTTGCCGCTAAACAAGGCGACGCGGCCGCCCAAATTTCAACTGCGCTCGAAAGTCGCGATCTTAACCTCGCTGAACGCATTGCCCATACAGTCAAGGGTGTTGCCGGAAACCTCGGAATCACCGACGTGCAGTCCGTGGCCCAGAAATTGGAGAAGGCACTCCATGGCAGTGAGGAAACTGTCTCTGCATTGCTCGACGAGTTTGCGAGAGTGATGGGCACTCAGGTTCAAGCTATTGAGACGGCACTACGCGATTCAACAACTGCACGGCAGAAGACCCAGCAGACCTCGCCCTTTGATGAAGAGACGGCATCGGCAGCGATTGCCCAGCTTCGGAGATTGCTCGAAGCAAGCGACGGCGACACCGAAGCGTCGTTTCTCAGTTTGCAAGACGCAGTGGCAGGGGTTGTCGAGGAGCCCTATCTGGACGCTCTGAGTGAATCAATCAACGGCTTCGATTTTGATTCAGCACTAGCGAAACTGGAAGAGATAGCTGAACGCTGCACACGAAATGGGGACAATAAATGAACCAGACCGATCAAAAGAAGACAGTGCTGTTGGTGGACGACGCTCCGGCCAATATCCAAATCGTGAATGCAATCCTGAAGGACATCTACAAAATTCGCGTCGCAACCAACGGCGCAAAAGCCCTGGAACTCGCAAAAGCTACGCCTCCGCCAGACCTGATTCTGCTGGACGTCGTGATGCCAGAGATGGACGGGTACGAAGTATGCAGACGACTGAAACTGGCTTCGGAAACGCGTGACATTCCCGTCATATTTCTTACTGGACAGACAGAAGTTGAGGAGGAGACTAAGGGCTTTGATGTCGGCGCAGTGGACTACATCCATAAACCGTTTTCGCCCGCGATTGTAAAGGCGCGCGTGCAAACTCACCTCGTGCTTCGTGGAATTCGTGAACAGCTCGCCCAGCAGTTGCTCACGATCCAAAAAGAGCTGGATACAGCGCGGAAGATTCAATTGTCGATTCTCCCATCCACGATCCCAAAAATTGAAGGTCTCGATATTGCTGCGCGCTACATCCCCATGACCTCCGTCGCCGGCGATTTTTACGACTTCATCGCGGTAGATGAGAAACACATCGGCATTCTTGTAGCCGATGTATCGGGACATGGGATGCCCGCCGCGCTTATCGCTTCGATGCTTAAGATCGCACTGTCATCCGAGGTCGGCCACGCTTCCGATCCGGCGCGGGTACTATTGGGTCTGAATCAGGCTCTATGCGGGAAGTTCGAACACCATTTCGTCACGGCGGCATACCTATTTGTTGATATGCAGAAACGAACGCTGACTTACTCCGGCGCCGGTCACCCGCCTCTACTTTTGTGGGGTGGACCCGAAGGCTTGCGCAGTGTTGAAGAAAATGGGTTGTTTCTTGGAAAATTCTCGTTCGCAACTTACTCTTCGAGAGAATTACCTTTAAGGGCTGGCGATCGAATTTTGCTCTACACCGACGGGATTCCGGAAACGGCGAACCCTGAGGGAGTCGAGTTTGCCACTGACCGCTTCAAGCAATTTCTGGAGATTGATGACAGCACCTCGGCAGATCAATTCGCCGATCGCCTGCTCGAGGAACTGTCACGCTGGTCCGCTCGAGGGTCGCCCGATGACTTGGATGACGATATGACGATCGTGGCCATCCAGGTGAAAATCGTTTGAAGCTACGCCACCCGTATTGAAGGTCCTTTTGCTAATTCTGGTACGTCCAGTCGAGGATATTAGCGTTCATGGTGGAACCACCAGTCCCGCCGGTAAAGCCCACATAGGCGGTCGGGCTACCAACGACGCTGCTCAGGTCTACGTTATACGTGGTGGTAAAGCTGGCCGACGTGCTCTGGTCGGTAAGCAGCAGTGTAAGTGTCGTTCCGTCGTAAGTAACGTGAGCATGGAGAGTATGTCCGCTCTTCAAGACAATCGAAGGAGCAAGATTGATCGCCGGTATCGTCGGCGATGACCCATTTGTGTAGAATCCCGTTGAATCTGTGCCTTCGCCATTGTTGCTGTAAATATCAAACTTGACGGCGAGACTCTTGCCGATTCCAACCGGCCCGCCTGGCTTAGTAGCACCGTAGCCGAGGCCGCTTCCTGACGGTCCCATAGCCGAAAGACCCTGGTTCTGGACGGCGAAAGTGAAACCATCGGCAACGCCGTTTAGGATTTGGAAATCAAAGTCAGTCGTAAATGTCGCAATACTGACAGGTGTCGCAAACCATATCGCACTCTGCGAATAGGTCACGCCTGCCTTCGCGATCTGTAACATCGAGCCATTGAGGACTCCCACTCCATTCAAAGCGAAACTGCTTCCTGCCCCAGCGAAACCGCTCGGGAAATTGATTGCTAGAGGGGTTGTCTGGATCGTATATCCGCCAACCGAAACACCACTCGCTGACAAGCCCGGCGCGACTGCCATCGCATGAAGGACCTCTGTCGACTTAACCTGGATGGGCGAGTTGTAGACCGAAGAACTGGTCGTCGGTGGGGTGCCGTCCGTCGTGTAGTAGATGGTGCTGCCCGCGCTGGAGTCTGAAAGTGTAACGCTTTGCGCTGTCGCATAACTGCCTGGCGCAGGTGAGAATACTGGCGCTGCCGTAGCAGGTGCTGAAACGGAATAGGTAGCTGAACTGACTGAACTCTGCGACGCACCTGCAGCGACCGCCAAAGCCTTGAGCGTGGTGGTGCCTGTGCCGACTACGATCGGGCGGCCGTACACGGTAGAAGCTGTAGTTGGAGTGGTGCCATCTGTCGTGTAATAAATAACGGCTCCGCTTGTGGTGTCACTTATGCTTACGCTAGTTGGGGAAGAATAACTACCGGCAGCAGGACTAAAGACAGGTGCCGCTGCGAGAGAACTTATTACATAGGTGGCTTGACCTACTGCACTCTGTGGAGTGCTGGAAGCTACAGCGATTGCCTTGATGGTTGTTGTTCCGTTACTTACTGTGATAGCTCCGCTGTATACGGCAGAAGAAGTCGTCGGTGAAGATCCGTCGGTCGTGTAATAAATCACGGCACCCGTAGAGGAATCGCTGAGCACAACGCTCTGCGCTGTCGTATAGTTGCCGCCTGCAGGACTGAAAACTGGGGTCGCGGTAGGAGACGTCCCCGGCTGAGGAGCGTAGGTCCAGGTCAATATTTTTTGGGTCGAGGTCGATCCGCCCGTGCCGCCCGTGAACCCTACATATGCGGTGTTCCCTCCAACAATCAGTGGGATATTGATAGCCTGGCTGTAGGTAAATGTCTTGCCCACCAGCGGGTCGGCCAATGTCATAGTGAGAGTAGTGCCGTCGTAGGTCAGGTGCGCCCGCATGGGGTCGCCGCTTCTTAGAATGACGCCACTCGATGTCATATCGACCGCAGGCATCTCGGGAAGCGCGCCATTCGTATAGAAGCCGGTGGAGTCATTGCCTTCCCCCTGGTTGTTGTAAATATCAAACTTGACGGCGACGCTCGTCGGGATGCCTGTACCCTTAGGATTGCCATAGCCCAATGCGCCGGAGCTACTTCCGAGCGCAGTTGCGCCTGCATTCTGGATGGTGAAAGTGAAGCCGTCTGCAATCGCGTTGAGCTGCTGGAATGCGAAATCTGTGGTGAAAGCCTGAATGTTGATCGGTTGGCCAAAGGCACTTCCAGCCTCGTAAGTACCTCCATTCGTAAGCTCCAGGCTGCCGTCGCTCGCAGTGATCGCAGAGCCGTTGAATGTGAGCCCGTTAGCACTGGCAAAGCCACTGCCAAAGTTTATGCTCGAGCCGCCGGCTTGGAGGACATAGGCCGCCGTGGCTAGGCCATTGTTCTTTCGCGTCGAATCGAAAGACATAGCATTTATTGTCGTATTCGTTGCCACCGTGATAGGAGAGGTGTAGACGGAGGAGGAAGTTGTCGGCGTAGAACCATCCAGCGTGTAGTAAATGGTGGCCGACCTGTCTGCATCGGATAACACCACTTGCTGAGACGAGGTATAGGTTCCGGCAGCAGGTGTAAAGTTTGGCGCCGGCGTTTGCGTCGGGAGGGTGAAAGTCGCAGAAGCTATCGAGCTCTGAAGATAGTTGGTTGCGCTTGCGATGGCTTTAATAGTTGTCGCCGCTGTCAGTGCTATCGGCGAGGTGTAGATATTGGAGCCAGTCGTAGGAACAGATTGGTCTAGGGTGTAGTAGATATTCGCGGGAAGTGTTTTCGTGTTGAGAGAGACGGGCTGCGGAGGTTCGAAGGTGCCAGCCTTCAGCGAGAAGGTCGGCGCCACGGCAACAGATTCCCCATTGAGTAATCCAAAGACATCGACCTGGTATGCGGCACCTACGTAAACACGCCCATTCGTGACAACCGGTACTACAAATTTGTTGGTAGGTCCCGCATTATCGCGCGCCTGCTTATCGCTCTCATACAGGATCGTCGACAGGTTGGTTGCATCGAAGGCATACAGTATCTCGGAAGCGCCACCTGTCTTTACAGCCCAGGCTATTCCGTTAGCAGTGCCATTCGAAGATACGACAAAGCTGGCTCCTGGGAAGCCGGTCGTGACAGTACTCGTGCTGGTGTAGGCAGGTGTAAGTACGCCACTATTGAGACTGAATGCTTTGGCGGAGTCACCGTTACCCCAGATGTAAACATTTCCATTCCAATAGGCAGGTGTGCTCCACAGGCCTTTAATCTCGCCGGTGATGTCCTGTAAAGCGTTCGTGTTCGAAGTGCCTCCAGGGAGATAGCCGCCAAGATTATCTCGGTTCAGGACCAGAAGGCGTCCTTCTTTTCCTGCCTGGATCAGGATGTGCGCGTTCGCCCCCGCCTGATCCGGAAGCATCAGGATCCCGCCGGAACCCTGGTCGAGATCTAAACCCGACAAGCGCGCCTGATTGAAAGAGGTGAATGCATCGGTAACCGCTAAGTTTCCATTCGCAAGGCTCAGCGCCACGATACTATCCCCGAGATTCATCCGGGACTGAACGGTGGGTAGGCCGAATTCGTGCCATTCGCTGTAACTAAAAACATCCGTCCGGCTGTGCCTCCATTGTCAATTGGCAGGCCGGCACCAGCCCCCAAACGCCGGCACCGAATCCATTGGAACTCATACAGATCACCCCGGTCTGCGCCAGGGTCGCGCCATCGAATGCGAATACCCACCCGTGAAAGGTACCGATGTCTCCGTGAGATCCGAACGCGGCATAGACGATCCCGTTGTAATAGGTCAGCGCCGGCCGGTTCAGCTGCCGTAACGGATTGAACGCAAGTAGTCCCCCGGAACTGCCGCTCCCTGTGCCAGGTACTGTCGCTTGAATAACTGTCGGGCTGTTTGGCTGCTCTGCTCCAGTAAGAATGTTGATGGCATGCAGCCGCTGGACATACGTGCCACTCTCCTTCGTCTTCGCGACGACGTACATTGTGTGGCCTGCGATGTTGATGGCCGGAGTACTGGTGATGCCTATCTCCGGAGAAATATCGGTGGAACCAACATCCGCGCTTGGAACCGTAGTTGCACCTGATGCAGCGCCATAAGTGGGGCTGAGCAAGCTAATCTGCCACAGTGGCTGCGCATCTGCGCCAGCGTTGGAATCGGCATCGAAGGCGTAAACAGAATCATGTTCTGTCGCAACAAACAGAACGTTGTGCACCAATCCATCGCTCATCGTCAGACCGCTAATGTAGAGGGGCTGTGCAAAGACGTACCCATCGACCGACCTCGAAAAAGTAGACCAAAGGAAGACCCGCTTACGTTACTCGGCGTAAGCAGTGTCTCCTGCGTATTCGCGCCAGCGTGAGTATTGTCGTATCGCCACGTAGGCACATTCACCGGAGTCGCACTTTGGCCGGACCCGGATTGAGCCACCGCCGCGAGCATACAGAGCAGAAATAAAGCACCGCGCAGGCGCGTAGCCGATTTACTTCGATAGCTCCAAAGGTGACACGCAACGACGGCGTACAGGGCAGTTATGGTCAGACAGAGAAATAGAAACATGAATTCACCTCTAGCGTCGTTGAAATTGTTGGTTCGCTGAGGCGGAAAGAAATTCGTACATCTTCCAACAGGCTTCAACGAAACGATCAAGGAAACAGAACTCTACCGAGATCTTTGAAGCCTGGGCAGAGAAAAAACATTTCGTCAGTAATTCAGTGCACCGATGTATCGTGCGTCTGGGATGCGAAATATAACTGATTTCAACGAGTTACTCAGGTACAAAGAAGTAATCAGAGGCAGTTACTGCTGTGAACAAATAAAATCGGGCATTTCCCCTATCTGATTTAGTAGTCAATAGATGTTCGTCGAGCAGCAGGTGCGGAGCCGGGCAGCCGTGCACCCAACCTATTTGCGGGTTTTAGCGCTATCAACGGGAATGTTCGTCGCAGTGCACGAAGCGCATCGTCTGGCCCGCTTGATCAAGCGAACGCAAAACGAAAAAATTGACACAGTGATTGGGGATTTGAGAGGTCTGCGTTACGAGATTCTGCCTAGGAACTGATCGCAATCAACGCCTTGAGTCGGCCCCGATCACTTAGTAGTCCCTGGCACCAATGTAGTTGACGGCGAAGTTGTGGAATCTTGTTTTTCCGGTTAAAGCCAACACAAAAGGTTAAAGTCTAATCCCAAGCAGCGGGAAGATGGACAAGCACGATTGCAGAATCAATGCTTATCGCTCCTTGAAGCAGTTTGAAGGTTGACGAGCACTCATCACTCTGCGAATCTTTGCTTCAATCGATGTCCCGATTTCGAGAGTCTTTCTCTCATACAGCTTTCCGTCAGGCGTAGTCTGGACCTTCCCTGCAGCGCTACTCAACTCCTTCAAGTTTGGTTATAGCCGCGTCTTCTCCGATGCGCCCACCACCTTGCGGCTAGCAACCCCGCTGCGGGTGATACCGCTCTCGGCTTCGCCCCCGGGCTTCCGGTCGGGTTAGTCGATATTGGGGGAATCTCCAACTTTCAAGGCGGACTCAACCTGCATAGCGCCGACCCGTTCGCCTTCCCAACCTTCGACCCGACGTATGGGCTCACGCATCTCGGAAACGCGGGTCCAACTCCATCATCGGCCCACGCCTCAATGATCTCGATACCTCTCTTGTGAAGAACACTTACCTTCCACGCATCTCCGACACGTTCAATCTCCAGTTCCGCGCGGAACTCTTCAACGTTCTCAACCAAGTGAACTACGCCACACCACCCAAGACAGGCATTCAGCTGTTCAATGCGAGTGGCGCAGGCCTTAGCTCCGCCGGCGGAGCGCTCGTAGGCCCCGCTGCCGGAAGCAGTCGTCAATCCCAGTTCGCTCAAGGTGATCTTCTAGCCCGCTATCTAGCCACTCTCTTTGAATGAAAGCAATTTCATATCTGGTTAAGTCGCGACTCATCTCGGCGAGGCATAGTTGTTACGGTTGAAGATCCATTAGCCTGCTTCAACAGCGTTACGCAGAGGACCGGGGGAATCGCCGGATCAAGTCTAGGAGACATGAAAACAGATCCGACACCGGGGGCGACGTGGGAGGCTCCACCATCACGAACACCACACCCAGCTTCACGGCATCGGCCAAAAAATCTGGGGGCCGTCGACCCTTCCACGGTGATTGAAGTCAGCATCTAGCTCAATCCGTAGAACAAGGCCTGTCTCGACGCGCTGGCCCGAGGCCTGAAACCCGGTTTCGCGCAGCAGAGGAATCTCTCTCCCTCACGCCCTCCATCAGCGATACACTAAAAGCTGTATCTGTGGAGACGAGTCTTGCCCGAAACCATCACAACCGAAGCCACCACCCTCGACGTTGCCCAGCAAGAGCAGGCCGAAACTCCCCTCGAGTCCCTCGCCTCCATCTGCACCGTCCTCGCCATCGGTCTCTTTGTGATGACCTTTATCTTCCAGAACTTCGAGATTCCCTCCGCCTCCATGGTGCAGACCCTGCTCATCGGCGACCACGTCCTCGTCGACCGCATCTCCCTCGCTCCCCCGCAAAATGGGCCCCCTTCACCTTCTATCGCGACGTCCGCCGCGGCGACATCATCGTCTTCTTCAAGCCCGGCGAGCCTGATCTCTTCCTCGTCAAGCGAACCATCGGCATCCCCGGCGACCGCATCCACCTCCGCAACGGCATCGTCTACCTCAACGGCGTCGCGCAAAACGAGCCCTACGCCGGTATGCCCTCCTCCGACGGCGATCCCCAGCACGCCTTCGATCCCTACCGCGACGACTTTCCCGCCGTCCCCCCGACAATTACGGCAACGTCACCGCCAGCTGGGCCTACGAGCTGCCCAGCCACATTCAAGACGGCGACCTCGTCGTCCCTCCCGGCAAGGTCTTCGCCATGGGCGACAACCGCACCGAAAGCCTCGACGGCCGCTACTGGGGCTTCGTCCCGCGCGAGAACATCGTAGGCCGCCCACTCTTCGTCTACTGGTCCTTCCAAACCCCCGCCGACCAGATCAACAAGCAGAGCATAGGCGAGCGCCTGGGCTTCATGGGCCACATCATCCTTCACATCTTCGACGAGACACGCTGGAAGCGCACGCTCCATCTCATCAAATAAGAGGTCATTCCGGTGCGGCCTGACTCACCGTGCCGGACCATCGTTCATGCAGGAAGCAGATCCCACCTACGAGCCCTCCCTCTACACCAGCGAAGCGGCGGAAGCAGACACTCCTCCGTCCCTCAGCACGCACACGCTGCGTCGTCTCCTCTACCTCGCCATCGCTGTACTTGTGGTTCTCCTGCTCATCCTGCTGCCTCCCTACATCAGCGTCAACCGCTATCAGCGCCGCATCGCCACCAGCATCGGCGACAGCCTGGGCCGCCCCGTCCACCTCGACAGAGTCTCCCTCAACCTTCTCCCCCTCCCCGGCTTCACGCTCGAAAACTTTGTCGTAGACGAAGACCCAGCCTTCGGCTCCGAGCCCGTCATCCGGGCCAACTCCGTCCGCGCCACCCTTCGACTCAGCTCCCTCTGGAGCCGCCGCGTCGAGTTCTCCACCATCAGCTTCACCGAACCCAGCGTCAACCTCGTCCACACCGCGGCAGGGAAGTGGAACCTCGAGAGCATCCTCCTCCACGCCGCCCACATCTCCGCCGCTCCCACCGCCCAGAGAAAGGCTGGTCCCGCGCCGCGGTTCCCCTACATCGAAGCCACCGGGGCGCGTCTCAACCTTAAACTCGACCGCGAAAAGTCTCCCATCTCCCTTACCGACGCCGACTTCGCCCTCTGGCTGCCCGACCCGCAGCAGTGGCATCTCCGCCTCTCCGCCCGTCCCGCCCGCACCGACACCGACGTCTCCGACACCGGCACCCTCGAGCTCGAAGGCACTCTCGGCCGAGCCGCCTCGCTCGATCAGGTCCCCATCAGCCTGCGCGGCGAATGGCGCAACGCTCCGCTCGGAGGAGCCAGCCGTCTCCTCCTTGGCCGCGACGCTGGCCTTCGCGGCGAAATGGTTTTTACCGCCAACGCCCAGGGAACCGTCAGCGACAGCAAGGTACAAGCCCGCCTCCGCCTCACCGACGCCCGCCGTGCAGACTTCGTGCCCGCTCAGCCCATGGACATCGATCTTCAGTGCCTCGGCGTTGCCACCGCCGACTTCCACTCCTTCGAGGACCTTCGCTGCAGCTGGCCGCCTGCCGGCTCCTCCGACGCCCCCATCGTCGCCCTCACCGGCACCCTCCCGGATCTTCGCAACCCCAGGTCCGCAGACCTGCAGATCGGAACCCCGGTCTTCCTGCCGCAACCCTCCTCGATTGGCTGCGTGTAGCCAGCGCCCGTGTCCCTGCCGACATCTCCGCCGCCGGCGCCCTCACCGGCAATCTCTCCTACGAGCCGGCCCTCGGGTCACTGCCTTGGAAGGGCGACCTCCTCGTCACCAACGCCAGCCTCATTAACCCTCACGCGGGCGCTGCCTCCCTGGTCACCGGCGATGTCGCCCTCCACTCCGTCGCGCAGGCCTCCTCCAAAGCCCCACCGGGCAAAAATCGCAAACCCACCCCTCCCGTAGCCAACGGCTTTCAACTGCAACCTGTCTCCCTCGCCCTCGGCGGCAAGGATCCCGCAACCCTCGAAGGCCACCTCAGCGCCGCAGGCTGCACCTTCCATCTCACCGGCATGGCCTCTACAGCCCGCCTGCTCGCTCTGGCGACCGCGCTCCCGCAGCTAGGCGACGGCCTCGCCGAAGTCCTGCCCACCAACCGAGCCTCCGGTCCCTACCGCATCGACCTCACCGCCACCCGCCCCTGGGGCCAGCCCCAAACCTGGACCGACACCTCACCCCACGCTCCACCCGTCCACCCCCACCACTAGCGCTTCCAACGGCGCAACCGTATAACTCCATCGCCTAATTCATCGTTTCAACCCCATCGCCTAATCTCATCGTCCAATCGCTGGTTTGAATTCCACCGTCCTAATCGCATCGTCAGTCTGAGCGAAGTTGCTCACGCATTTGTGAGCAACGCAGTCGAGGAATCCCTGTATTTCGTATTTGCTGTTGTCTGTGTCTTTTTGCTTTGTCTTTGCTTGTCCTTTTTGCTGTCATCCCGCAGGGATCTGCTTTGCTTTATCTTTTGCAGTTGCTTGTCCTTTTGTGGTCATCTCCGAAGGGGTCTGCGTTTGCCTTTGCTTTTGCCTTCTGATAGAGCGGGGGCTTCAGCCCTGCGTTCAACGCTGTCAAGCCCCAAAACCACCTAACCCAAACCCAAACAACAAGATGCACGTGGCGTATTAGTTACACACCAGAATCTATAATGAAGACAGCAGAAAAAACCCCGGCAAACCGCCGGGGTTTTCCCCTTAAACACCGTAACTCCTTTATTTACAGGAATCTGCAAGCAACCCTTTTGCAATGAATATTTTACGACACCTCAGTCCGCGCAAGATCAAGAAAATAATATACTTACACGCCGGTAATAGGGGGCACCTCCCGGAAAGGAGAACTCAACGCGCCACGATCTGCTTGGTATGAATCGAAGCCGTCACCTCTGGCACACTGCCGTCGTTGACGATCACCTCATCCGGCGTGCCTTCGAACACCACCCGGGTCGAAGCGCTCGACCGCCCCGGGATCCGCAGCCTCTGCGTCGAGGTCAACGTCCCCGAGCGCACGGTCACCGGCACCTCAGCCGCCGCCTCCCCGTCGTTCGCCACCTCCACCGACACCAGGAATCCCTTGCCCTTGTCTCCGATCTTATCCAGCGCACGTGGCGTCACGTTGGCGATGCTCAGGTCCGGCAGACCGCGATCTCGATACACCCAATCATCAAAAAACCACGCCAGATCCCGCTTGGCGCTTCGTTCCAGAACCCACTGAAACTCCTTCGGATCGCTGTCCGTCTTGTCGGTCCGGTAGGTCTGGAGCGCCCGCTTCAACGCATCATCGCCCACCACCGACCGCAGCATCCAAAGCACAGCCGCAGCCTTGGTCCGGTAGTACACCTCATCACTGGCAAGAATCAGGCTCTGCCCGGCATCGGAGTCGGAGGCGCCAGCCGACGAACTGGACGATGTTCCACTCGACGAGCCGGAAGCAGGACCAGGCTCCACCAGGGCCAGCGTATTCGCCGCCTGCTGCAATTGCTTTATCGCAACTTCACGTCCCTGCGCCTGCTCAACCCAAAGCAACGAGGCGAACTGCGCCACGCCCTCATCCAGCCACACATGCGACGAGCCGAACCAGGCATGGCTCAGCGAATGCACCAGCGAAGGAGCCAGTACCTCAGGTGCTGCCGCACGCATCGGCACAACCAACAGGGCATCGTCCTCAAACGGCTGCCCCTCGTGGTCGAGGATGTTGAGCAGACGCAACGGACCAGTTCCCAGCCACTCGGCCAGCAGAGGCTGCACCTTCGTCGAGGCTGCACCATAGCTCGGCAACGCGTCATAGTGGTCGGTCACAGCCGAGATCAAGCTGTTGTCCGTCAAAGTACCCGCCCGGTCGGTGAGAAAGAGACTCAAGGTACGAAATCCCAATGGCCGTGCCGAGAACTCAGCCGTCGCCACCCCAGGAGACTCGGCTACCGGCAGATTCTGATTCTCACTCACCTTCACCAACTGCTCGCGGCGGCCACAGAAGAACGCAGCATCCGGCGCATCGCCGACGTACTCCACCGTCAACCGCATATGCACCGTCGCCTCAGCCTGCCGCAGTTTGTTCAGCCCGACACTCTGGAACAGCTTCGCTCCATCGCCCAGAAACACCGGTGCCGCCGCCGTCGGATACCACAGAACATTGCCGAACCCGCGCAGCGCCGTGTGCTCCGAGGTGACCACATCCCAGTCCGCATGAGACGCCTGGTCGAGTGGTGCACCGATTCGCTCCAACCGCTCCGCCGACTGCACCACCTCACCCGAGTAGAACCCTGTAAGCGCAAGACTCGCTCCAGGCTCAAGCGGCTTAGGCAGAGAAATCACTGCCTCCGTCGCCTTCCCCGTGTGATCGGCATCCGTATCGATCTCATGTTGTGTAAAAGACAGGGGCACCACGCGTCCCTCGCTCTGCATCCCAAAACTCTCCCAGCTCAGAGCCGAAGAGATTTGAAACACGAGCCTCGTAAGCGGAGCCTTCCCCGAGTTCTTCACAGAGAATCGCGAATGAACTGCCAGCAGCGACTGCGCTGGGGTCACGTGAACATCCAGATCGTACGAAGTGAAGATAAGCGACGTACGCTCCGCATCGTTGACCTCGACCGCTACCTGATTTACCGGCGGCTTCTCCTTCTCCTTGGCCTCCGGCGAATCCAGATTCCGATCGAACAGAACCTTACCCTGCGGTGGAGGAGGCGAGTCTGCAGGAGTAGCCTCCTGTGCCCGCACTAAATTAACTCCAAACACAGCCGCCAGAACCAGCCAGCGACCTCCAGCCGAAACCACATCAAACATCTTCAAGATCCCAATCCCTTACGTTCCTTCAAAGGCTTTCGAGCAACTGGCGGAGCCGCAGCTTGACGGCGCTGCCGCATCGCCTCATACATCACAACCGCGCCCGCCACCGATACATTGAGCGAGGACACTTGTCCCGCCATCGGAATCCGCAGCAGATGATCGCAGGTCTTCTTCACCAGGTCGTGCAAACCGGCGCCTTCGCGACCCAGCACCAGAACACAGTCACTCTTGAAGTCGTACTCGGTGTAATCCGGCGTTCCGCGCTCATCCAGTCCAAGAACCCAAACGTGCTTCTGCTTCATCTGCTCCAGCGCACGAACCAGGTTCGTAACGCGAGCGATTCGCACATGCTCCGAAGCTCCCGCCGAAGTCTTCGCCACCGTCGCGGTCACCGGAGCCGAACGCCGCTCCGGCAGAATCACGCCATCGACGCCAGCTCCATCCGCAGTCCGCAACAGTGCCCCAAGGTTGTGCGGATCCTCGACGCCATCAAGAGCCAGGAAGAACCTGTGCTGTCCCTCCGCTTTCGGAGCCAGCAAGTCCTCAATCCCCAGGAACTTACGCTCCCGAACCACCGCCAGCACGCCCTGATGCGCATCCGTCCGCGCCAGCCTAGTCAGCTGGTCGCGGGACTCCAGCGACACCCGAACCCCAGCCGTCCGGCACAGCTCGATCAACCGCTCCAGCCGCTCATCCCGCCGCTCCCGCGCCACACTGACATGGTCAAGCTCCCGCCCCCCGACCGAATAGCCTCCTCGACAGGGTGCAGGCCATAAAGAACTTCCATGCTTCAAGTCTACCGCCCATGCCAGCAGAAAAGCAGCGAGGCCTTAGAATGTCTAGAGTAGGGTGGCCCTGCGGATAGACTTAGGATCTCTCAAAGGAAATCTCTCTTTTTATGAATCGTGTGGACAAAGAGCGAGTCTTGTTAGGCCGAAAGAACGTCTCTAGCGGTGTGCAAAGTAGTTCCATCTCGCTAACGTCGACGCTCGGGGCTCAAGTCTCAAGCGAAAACGCGGCCATTGCCCAAGGGCTAAAGAAGCAAAGTCCCGAGTTACTGGATTCACTCATCGAGCTTTATCAGCACCGTCTTCTCCGCTATCTTCTTTTCCTCACGGGGAAGCGCGAAGTTGCCGAGGATCTATTTCAGGAGACCTGGATGAGGGTTCTACTGCGAGGGGCTCAGTACAACGGCAAAGCACGGTTCGACACGTGGCTATTTACCATTGCGAGAAATCTGGTGATTGACTTGTCGCGAAAGCGTGTGATGGCCAGCCTCGACGAGATGGGTGAGGGGAAAGAGGACGATCGCCCATTTGAGGTCGCGATGTCAGGACCTTCGCCGCTCGAGCAGTTTCAATCCCGCGAAAACTGCGCTGAGGTAGGAGAGGTCTTGCTGAAGCTGGAATCTAGCTATCGAGAGGTTCTTGTTCTTCGTTTTTATGAAGAACTTTCCTTGGAGGAGATCGCCACTGTAACTCGGGCGCCCTTATCGACGGTGAAATCGAGACTGTATCGCGGTCTGGCGGCTTTGAGGCCGGAGATGGAGCAGCTTCGATCCTCTCGTTCCTTTGCGGAGGTTGGGATATGAGCGACGCCCTCGAGACTTCTTCGCTGCAGGACGCTTCTAAATTGAGTCCTCGAGCAGAGTTGATAGATCTGCACATGGGCGCTCGTGCGTCGGTGGTCAATCGGACTCATCGTGTCGTGCGGGAACGGGCGAAGACGCTCGCGGCGCGACGCAACCGCATTCGCAGCATGTGGATTCCGCTTGCAGTTTGTTCGGCCCTTTTCGTCATCATCTGCACTGCGGTCTGGAGTGCGCTTGATGCCTACGATATAACGTCGAATGGTGTTCCCGATGCGAGCAATCAGTTTTTGGTCCTCTGTTTGTGGTTTTTTCCTGTGTCGATGGCTTTGCTCGCTCTGGTGTTGTTTCGCCGTGCCCGTAAGCGCGAGGTGGCTGGATGATGAGATTTTGGAATCGGGGATCAGATCGATCGCAGGTCACCCAGGCGGGGGTGAGGATGAGTTGAGCATGATACCGACGTGGTCGGTGGTGCTGGCCATCCTGGTATTTGGGGCGGTGCAGTATCTGTTCCATGGCGTGTTGCCGCATCACAAGCACGAGCTGCTGCCGATGCGGCTGCTGATGGGGTACTCGTGGGGGACGGCGTTCGCCAGCTATGTGCTGCTGGTGGGGTATGTGAGTCGCGACGTCCGGCGGCGGCGGATGCCGGCTGGATTGTGGATGCTGATCGTGGTGGTACTGCCGGGCGGAATCGGGGCTGTGGTGTACTTCCTTCTGCGACAGCCTATGCTGATGCCTTGTCCGCACTGCAGCACGGAGATTATCTCGAGCGTGCACTTCTGTCCGCAGTGCCAGTTCCAGCTGGCTCCTGTGTGTGGGCGCTGCTACCGCGGAGTGCAGATTACGGATGTGTACTGCACGCAGTGTGGGCACGATCTTGCCAAGGATCAAGCGCCGGCGCGGCTGCGCGTATATAGTGACTAGTTGCGAGCATGTCACTGACTGCACTCATCATCGACGATGAACCACTGGCGAGGCAGGAGCTGCAGTACTTGCTGGAGCGCGCGGGCGGGGTTGAGGTTCTGGCGCAGGGAACCAACGGCATCGAAGCGGTGGAGCTGATTCGGACGCATAAGCCGGACCTGGTGTTTCTCGATGTTCAGATGCCTGGCCTTGACGGTTTTGGCGTGTTGAAGAAGCTGCTGGACCGTAAGGTACCGATGCCTCAGGTGGTGTTCGCGACTGCGTTCAACCAGTATGCGGTGCGGGCGTTCGAGGTGAATGCTATCGATTATCTGCTGAAGCCCTTCGATCGAAAGCGGGTGATGCAGACGATCGAGAAGGCCCAGGCTCGGCGGGTTGCTCCACCGGAGCCGGCTGGCCTTGCGCTCGAGACAGGGGCCAAGCTGGATGCGCTGCTGCGACTGGTCGAGGAGCAGACGCAGGCACCGAAGGCCAACTCCGGCAAGGTAATTGTTCGGGCGCAGAGCCGTTTGCTGCTGGTGGACCAGCGTGAGATCTGTTTTGCCTCGATCGAAGAGGGCACGATCAGTGTGGTGACGCGGGCGGTGGAGGGACACTCGAACTGCAGGACGCTGGAGGAGCTGATGGACCAGCTCGATCCGGAGACGTTCTGGAGGGCGCACCGGTCGTATGTGGTGAATATCCAGCACATACGGGAGGTAGTGCCGTGGTTCAAGTCCAGCTACCAGCTACGGATGGACGATGCCCAGAAGACGGAGATTCCGGTGAGCCGGTCCCAGACGAAACGGCTTCGGGAGCTGTTCAATCTGTGAAGGGTGGGGTACCCCCTGGGGGTGGGCATCGCCAAGTTTCGTATTATCATAGATATACGATTTAAACAGGCTGCAAGTATGTCCATCTAAACGGGTTAGAGGCAAATATGTCTTTCTAAAGGGGTTAGTATCGATTTTGTCGTCTGGCGGCATAATTGGGTCAAATTGTCCTACTTTTGAAAGCTGCAGCTTCGTAACTCGCCTTCGCGATTGGTCCCACCAGCTTGCCAGGCTTGCAACAGGCTAGCTGCGATTCTCCTTTCCAAGTAGAAAAAGCCTCGGCTTGGCCGGGGCTTCTTATTCACTGTATCCAGTATAGCGGTTGGAGCATAACTCATACGCCACGCGAATCCTCTGGATTGGCGCGGTGATTTGCAATTAAGGGGCTTGACAGGTTTTTCGCGTTTTACCGATCAGCAGGTTCTTCAGGCGTTCCAGAAGGGGACAGTGCGGACCATGTTCCACATCATTTGATCCATAGCTGCATCGATTTCGTTGGAGGGCTGGGTGCGTGTGTTGGCGAGGGCAGCCCAGCAGAAACCGGTTGGGGTGCGAACCATGATGGTGGTGGTTCCGGGGAGGCTGCCCCTATGCCACCAGGGGCCTGCTCCGTTGTTGCGAACCATCCAGCCACGGGCGTAGCGGGCGTCTCCGGGGGATAGGCGGGAGCGGGGGTGGTCATGAGCTTGATGGTCGCGGGCTGGAGGAGAGCGGGAATTTTGGGCGCGCCGGCGACGTGGTTGAGAAATTGAACTAGTTGGGTTGAGGAGGCGATCCATCCCCCATGGGAGTCCATGCGGGTGACATTGAGCTTGTAGGGGTCTTCTGAGTACTGGCCGAAGTAGACGACCTCGTTGGGTGCGCGCTGGCTCTCCTTATTTTTGGCGATCTTCATGGTGGTGATGCCACAAGGTGCGAGGATGTTCGTTTGAACGTAGGACTCGTAGGGCTGGCCCGTGACCTGTTCGATGACGCGACCGAGGATGCAGTAACCGAAGTTGGAGTATGCCCAGTGGGTGCCTGGTGGGTAGGTGAGAGGAAGGTTGGCGATGGTCTCGGTGATGAGTTTGGTTTGGTCCCAGCCATCGTTGTGCATCATGGGGTCGGTATTGTCGTTGGGCCAACCACCGGAGGTATGGGTGAGAAGATGGTCGACGGTGATGTCGGCGACGTACTGCTTGTAGGGGGCTTGCCGTATTTGATGCCGAGGATGGCGGAGGGGCCGAAGACCTTATCGGTGAGGCTGAGCTTGCCTTGTTCGATGAGCGAGAAGATGGTGACGGAGGTGATGGGTTTGGAGAGGGAGGCGATGCGAAAGAGGGAGTCCTGCGAAGCCTGAGTGAGGTGCTGACGGTCGGCCATGCCGACGGACTGGTCGAAGACGAATTGGGCCTTGCGGGAGATGGCGATGGAGGTGGCTGGGACGGAGAACTGGCGGCGGAAGGCTCCGGCTATGCGCCCCATCTCGCCACGTTGCTGGCCTGTGGAGCCGCCGTACTGGGGTTGAGCGAGGCTCTTTGGGATGGGGGCGGTGACGGCTGCGGCGGTGAGGGCGAGATTGTGGAGAAGGGTCCGGCGGGTTAGGGAGCGGCTGATAGAAGTGTGATTTGTTGGGTTCGACATAGCCGCTGGGCTTCCTTTGGGGCTGCGATGGTGGAATTCAATCCTGGAATTCGACCTTGAGATTCGACGAGGATTTTATCCTCCCGCTTGGCTTCGCTGTTGTAAAAGATGTAAGAGTCAGGGGACTGCTGTAGATTTTGCTATGCCGTTGTGCTGCCAGGAGGACGTGTTGAAGAGATATGGCTTGAGGGTTTTGGTGTTTTGTTTTGCTTTGATGATTGGCGGCGGTGTATTCGCGCAGCAACCGCCGTCGGAGCAACAGCCGGCCAGCGTCGCGGGTAAGTGGACTTTGTATTGCAAAGATCCGAACGGAAGCACCTCTTCGAAGTTTCTTGAACTGCAGCAGAAGGGGAATGTGATCAGCGGCCACTTCAAGGGGCCGAACCAGTCTGGCGGTGTGGAAGGCACGATCGACAACCAGCATCTGGTGGTTCGAACGAAGACGCGCGATGTTTTGACGTTTCGCGGAAGGGTGGATGGGCCGCGTGTCGAAGGCGTGGTTCAGGGCAACACCTTCAATGGCACCTTCCACGATCGTGGGGGGACGGGTTCGTTCCAGGGAGTTCGATCGAATTAGGGCTGTTGGATTGGGCTCGATTAGCCGACAGGAGTGCCAGGAGTGGGTGGCTTCTAAAAAGACTTCTGTTCTTATGCGCGCAGGGAACTCAGCTCCGCTGCGCGCATAAGGGTACGAAGTCTACTTTGGCCCTTTTGGTTTGGAGGCGGAACTCTGGACGATGAGGTCGTTGTCGACGCTGAAGGCGCCGGGGGCGGAGTTGGCCTGCATTCCTGCGATGGAGGAGTCCATCTGATTGAGGACGACTCCATAGAGTGTGACGTTGCCGTTCTTCACGATGATGTGAATGGCGTGAAAGCCCATGGGCGGAGAGTTGGTGATGCCGCCGGCGGCCGGTGCGACGCCTGCTCCGGGTCCGATGGCGCGGCCAAGGTTGCCTTGATTTGCGTTGTACTTCCTGAGGGAGGGCTGGGTGTAGATGCGGTTATAGACCTCGGCGCGGATGCGGTCGTCCATGGGAGAGTAAGGCAGAACCTCGATCTGGTTGTCGACCGCGTCTATGCCCTGGATGCCTTTGACGGCTCTTTCGGCGTCACTTTTGAGTGTGGGACGGGAGGCGAAGCCTCTGAGGACGAGTGTTTTTCCGTGGATGCCGAAGGTGAGCCAGTCGAAGACTCCGAGGTTGGAGAGGCCGGCAAGCTTTTTCTGCACCTCCTGAACGATGCGGAGGGTGTCTTCCTGAGACCATGTAGGTCCCGGAGTGGCCTCCTGAGCGATGACAGTTGGAGCAGAGAGGGCGAAGACGAGGGATGCAGCAAGGGCCGGGAACACGCGACGGGTTAAGCGGATCATCTGTTCTCTCCGGATGCTAATGAATTTGGACTTCCGGCAGAAAGATACGCTATGCCGGGAGTTCAGTCCAGAGGCCGGCGCTGAGTTTGAGAGTTGGGTTATGCCTGCGGAAGGCTATTGGATGTGGCGATGGCGCGGGTTGAAGTCGAAGACGTAGACGGCGCCAAGCGTGGTGGCTTTTGGGCGGATGCTGCCAGAGTGGACCGCGGGGGTGTCCCAGTGCTGGTACTGGAAGTCGACTTTGACGGCGAGGTGATGGGTGAGGTTGTAGTCCAGGCCGACGCCGGGGAGAGGACCAGGGTGTTGGTGTTGAGGTACCGGACATTGCCGAAGATGTAGCCGCCCCTGAGGTAGTCGATTGCTCCGCGGCCTACGAGAAAGTTGGCGTAGGGGTGGAGACGGCCTAAGGGGTACTCGACCTTCGGGCCGACCAGAAAGTTTCTCTGGCTGCTGATGGTGCCTTCGTCGACGGGATACGAGCCGCGAAACTCAACAGCGGGCCGAAGGAGACGGAAAGAGAGAAGAGTGAGGTCGGCGCCGGCGGTGATATCGAGGTTTTTCCCCCGCGAGGTTGGTGAAGGTGCCAGTGCCTCCGGCGAAGGCTGATAGCTGTAGCTGCTGGGTGGCTGCGGGGGAGCTCTGTGCGAATGCTTTGGGGGCCAGGGAGAGTGTCAGGGGAAGGGAGGTCAACAAGACGATCCGAGTTAACGTCATTCTGAACTTCATTCTGTCCTCTGACTTCTTTGCTTTCGGTATCGCAGTGCCGAGTGCCCGGTTGCTTGCTGAGTTAGGCGGGAGAGACAGTCAAGTTGCCTCCCCTGAAGAGACTTATCGGCCTTTTTGCCGCAATGCTTATTTTGTCGATGTGCCATACTTTGGCTGATGGGACTATGGACGGGGCGGCTTGTTCGAATGCTGGTGGCGCTGGCTGTTGGGGCTGGGGTGCTGTGGGCGGGGGATTGGGCGGTGTTGCGGGTGCGCGTCTCGCATGGGACGGCTTACGGGGTGGTGCAGGTGAAGCAGTTTCTCGCTACTCCGCTGAAGGGCAACAAAGTGGAGTATGACTATATGGGCACGGCGCAGGTGACGTGCAGCCGGTCGATCTTTCCGCAGCAGGGGAACTCTGCGTGCTGGTGGTTGGAGCGGCATAGCTCGCAGTGGGAGTGATGTCGCTGCGGCGTCGCGCGGCTAGACTTCGAAGAGTATCTGGATGACTTGTCTGGCCAGGTCTTCGGGCTGGTGGAAGCGTTTTGGATTGTCGGCGAAGGAGTCCTGGAGGTAGAGGGTGTCGTCGTCGGTGACCTGGAAGGCGAAGTGGCGGGTCTTGCGATCGAGAGCAGGGTCTCCGGCGACGCCGAGGCCTTTTGCGTAGTCGAGGATGATGGTGGCGTCGTTGTGGGTGATGCGCGCGTCGAACCAGGGGAAGCGGCTGCGGGTGAGTTTGACCCCGGCGGGGCCGCTGGTCTGCATGATGGTGTCGGAGGCGGTGACGTCGCCCTGAAGCTGGTGCTTGATCTCGCTGATGTCCTGCTCGAGGCAGAGGACGAAGGTGGTGAAGAACGGCTTGCCCTGCGTGGTGACGATGCCGGCCTGGTGCTGAGAGCGACCGTACTCTTCGGCTGCTTCGTGGGACTTTTGCTTGATGTCTTGCGCGAGATTGGCGATCCAGTCCTTGGCCATGCTGGTGACTGCTCCTTCATCCGTCGCTTAAGCTGAGAGGCTTGCGAAGAGGATGTTGTTGATTGGATGGCAGGGGCGGGGCAAAAGGCAGTCTGGTGATTGCTGCGATGATTTTGGTTGCGGTTGGTGGAGTGGCGAGAGTATGGTGTCGCCATGCTTGGCGGACGCAGTTGGGAGAGCTGGATCGCGGAGTATTCGGAGAGCCATCAGCATCCGCTGAACAGGCTGACGCATACATTTGGGATTCCGATTATTATTTTGTCGCTGCCGGTGCTGGTGGCGACAATTGTGTGGCACCGATTGCTGTGGGTGGGAGTCGGGCTGTTTTGCTTTGGGTGGCTGCTGCAGTTTGTGGGTCACGCTATTGAAGGAAAGCCGCCGGAGTTTTTGAAGGATTGGCGATTTCTGCTGGTGGGGTCGCGGTGGTGGGCGGCTAAGATGCGTGGGAAGGCCTAGGCTCGTCGCGGAGTTGTCTTCGGGGGTGGTGGGGCGCGGAAAGGTAGTACTGGCTCTGCGACAAACGCGGGCACCAGCGTAGGCGTGACCAACAGCGTCAAGGTTGGGCTTACGGTGAGTGGCACGAATGATTCGGGCGTCAATTGGACGATTAACGGGATGGCGGCAGGGAATACGCAGATAGGCACGATCGTTGCGAATGCAGATGGCAGCGTGAACTACCATGCAGAGTGCAATTGGTGCGACTGCTACTGCGGGCCCTGACGTGTTCTCGAGTTACTCGAGGGAGATTGGCGATTCCAACACTGCTCCTTAGTACGTCTTCATCTGTACTCAAATTGTGAAGGATGGGACAGCGGGCTCGGTGACGTCGAGCCTGCATCCTTCGACGTCGCAAGCCAGCGTTGACTTCTGCTGCGCTTGTCGTGGGTACCTCAGGAATTCCTACCTGTAGCGTCACTTTTCTCGATGGGGGAGTTCGCCTGGGGACGGTCACTCTGTGTCGCTTGATGCCAATGGCCACCAGACGATCAGCCTGACGATTGATACTGGGTCTCCGCTGACTGCGGGGAGTGTTGCAAAAGCTAATAGGTCTTCGGCTCGCGGAATCGCGCTGTGTTTTCTGCCAGGCGGGCTTATCGTCGGGTTGTCGCTTCTACGTCACGACGTGCCAATAAGATGCTTAGTGGACTTCTGCTCGCGTTGCTCTTTACGGGAGCGATTGCGATCTCGGGCTACTGTGGACTCGATGTGCATGGTCCCTGCAGCGACCTACACCTTCAATGTGACTGCCATCGGCGCCAAGACGACGGTGACACAGTCTGCTCCGATGACTTTGATGGTGACCCAGTGATCGATTGGTCTGGCGGCCCACAGTGTTTTTGGAGAATGTTGCGGGAGTCCGAATAGTGGCGTCGTGGCGTCTCTCTTCGGTTCGAACGAAGTGTTACTTCGCCGGTTGCTTTTCCAGGAAGTAGGGAATGGCGAAGCGGCCGATCTGAAGGATTGAGTTGTTGGATGGGGGCCAGATGCGAAAGGACTCCACGCGCGATCCCGTTACCAGACGATGAGCCGTGACGGCGCCACGCTCCTCTCCGGTTGCTGCATCGTAGAACTTCACGATGAGGTCATCTTCACCACGTTGCCATCCGATGACGTAGTTGCCGGCAGCGAGCGAAATTTCTCCGAAGGTGATGGGAGATTGGACCAAAAGGTAATGAGAATATTTTCCGTCGGCCGAGTAACCGGCAGTGATGAGGACAACGCCGGCGATGATTTTCCCACTTGAGTTAACGATGCCGGATGCAGTGCGCATCTCTGTTTCGATTCGCTCTTTTTCTACTGGAGCGCGGGTGGGTAGGACTGCCTGCAACTCTGATGGAGTCGCTGTTCGCCAGGAAGACTTTGGCTGAGCGAGGACTAAAGATGACAGGGCGAGAATCAAAAACAGAGCTAAGAAAGATTGCTTTATCGGGTGGGATGTCATTTGAGATGTACGATACCTCGTTGAAGAGCGACGGTTGCGGCATGAGTACGATCGCTGACGCCAAGTTTGCCGAGCAGACTATTGATGTGGGACTTGACGGTAGCTTCACTGATCTTTAGATCGGAGGCGATCTCTTTATTCGCGCGGCCGGCCACGATGCGCTCCAAGACTTTCAGTTCTCGGTGTGTAAGCGGCTGGGTGCTCATTCTTTCGGCAAGCTTCTCCGCAATTGCCGGAGAGATGAGCGTTCTTCCACTGTGTACGGCCTGAATGGTTGAGAGTAGCTCGTCGACGGTCATTCCTTTGAGGAGATAAGCTTTTGCGCCGGCCTGCAGGGAGCGGAAGATGTCTTCGTCTCCATCGAAGGTGGTGAGGACGATGAATCTTGCGGCGGGACTGTCGGCGCGAATCTGCAGAATGGCATCGACTCCGGCGAGGTTTGGAAGCTGCAGATCCATCAGAGTGATATCGGGTTTTAGAATGCGGTGGAGCTCGATTGCCTGGAGTCCGTCGCTGGCTTCGCCTACGACTTCAATGTCAGGCATGATGTTGAGCAGGGCTACGAGGCCCTGCCGAACGACGTGATGGTCATCTACTACGAGGACACGAATACGTTCAGCCATTGGTTGTTGTCTCTTTTCCTTCTGCGATGGGCGCTTCCAGGATGACGGTGGAACCATTTTCTGGGGAGCTTTTTATTGTCAGCTGAGCGTGAATTTGAGCTGCACGTTCGTGCATGCCTTTTATGCCAAAGTGGCCGTTTGATGGAAGTGGAAGTTCGGGCGGCTCGAATCCTCTGCCGTTGTCGGAGACGCTTAATATTAGTCGGGTTGAATCGTAGATAAGGCTGGCGAATACCTGCGTCGCGTTTGCGTGGCGCGCTGCGTTTACCAACGACTCCTGGGCGATGCGGAAGACCTCATCTTCAAAGGACTGCGCGAGAGGGCGGTAGGTCCCGGTGATGTTGAGGCGTGTGTTGAGTTTCTTTTGGTTCCACTGTTCCGCAAGGTGGGCGAGCCGGGTGGGGAGGCTGTTCTGCGTCGTAATGGCGCGAAGATTCCAGATACTGCGACGAGCTTCGGCAAGCCCCTCTCTGACGTAAGTTCTGGTTCGGTCTATCTGCTGACCCGCTTCGGAGATGTGGGACTGAGCGAGAAGCTGGGATGTGAGTTCGAGTTGTACGGAGACGCCGACGAAGCTCTGTGCGAGCGTGTCGTGAATTTCGCGGGCTACGCGGTTTCTCTCAGCGAGAACTGCCTGAAACTGTGATTCAAGCCGCCGAACTCTCAGACGGTAGAGGAGGAGTGCAACGGCCGCGATAAGAAGAAGCACTAAGAGGAGAAACCAGAGCCTGCGGTAGAAGGGGGCCGTATATAGAAGGCGGTCTGCGCCCCGATTTCATTCCATACGCCGTCGTTGTTCGCTGCTTGTACGCGAAAGCGATAGTGGCGCGGAGGGAGGTTGGTGTAGTAGGCGACGCGGCGTGAACCGGCTTCGGTCCATCGCTTATCGAAGCCATCGAGAATGTAACGATAGCGGACCTTTGCGGGGGCTACGTAACTGAGAGCGGCGTATTCAAATGTAAAGCTGGTGTGGCCGGACGCAATGTTTTGTTCGTTGCCTGTTAGAGGGATGTCGATAGCATCTGCACTGAAGCGTTCGACGACGATCGGAGGAGGAATCAGGTTTTCTGTGAGGCGATTGGGATCGATAACGGCAACACCTCTACGGGTCGCGAACCAAAGCAGCCCTTCCGTGGTTCTCCATGCGGCGGGATGACCGATATCTACAACCTCTTCGGTGGGCATTCCATCGGCGCGGCCATAAGAGACTGGATGAGGGTCGCAAGTGGAAGATGATCCGCATTTGATAAGCGCTGAAGCAGAGATGCGGGTGATACCTCTACCTGAGCGTAACCAAAGGTTTCCACGGTCGTCCTCGAGTATGGAGTCGATTGTCTGGGGTAGGTCGTCTCGACGCAGCGATGTGAAGCCGGCGGCGGATAATGCGGTGAGGCCAGCCCCTTTCGTCCCGATCCATAGTGTGCCATGCGGATCTTCGGCGAGAGAGGTGATGGTGTTGCCAGAGAGCCCATCTCTTTTTTGAAGGTTGTGATGGTGTCGCCCCGAAGGCGCGAAAGTCCATCGAGGGTACCGATCCAAAGATCATGATTGGAGGCGTGAGATCTGAGAAGAGCGCCGACAAGATCGCTTCCGAGACCATCCGATTGGGTCAGAGTGATGAACTGGTTGTGATGCCAGTGCGCAAGGCCGCGACGCGTGCCGATCCAGAGTGAACCATCATCATCCCGCAGAAGAGACCGAATGAGATCGTCAGGTAGCCCATCAGCAGAGGTGTAGGTTCGGGTTTTTCTGCCCTCGACATAATTCAGACCATCGGGGGTTCCGACCCATATGCTCCCGCTTTCTCCCGAGGCCAAGGCCAGGATGGTTTCACTGAGAAGGCCGGTGCGGGTGTCAAGATGTTGAATGTCACCGGCCTGCCAGCGGTCGAGACCGTCGCTGTTGGAACCGACCCATATTGCGCCGTCGGTCGCCTGAGCTATGGCTGTGACCGGGTGGTCGGAGAGGGCGGGGATGGTGCGGAAGTTTTGGTGCCTTAGAATCTCGAGGCCGCTGGTTTCTGTTCCTACCCAGAGATTACTCTCCTTATCCTGCATGAGAGAGACGATACTGTCGGAGCCGAGGGCCGGGACAACTTGCGGGTGGCTGTCGATTTTGTCGAGCAAGAAGAGCCCCTTGCTGGTGCCTATCCAAAGTTGCCCTTGCGAGTCGGCGAGCAGAGATTGTATGCGTGAAGCTGGAAGATCGTGGCTTATCGACAGGGTTCGGCTTTGGCCATTACGCAGAACCGTGATGCTGGTTCCGGTGCGCAACCATAGGCTGCCGTCGGGGAAGAATCCAATGCCTGCAATGTCTTTCGGCGTAGGAATTGAACTTAGCTGCTGAGAGAGAACCTGGCCATGGGAATATTGAGCGATTCCAGCGTTCGATGCGATCCAGATACTACCGTCGTGTGCTGTGGCTGTCGCAGATCGGTCGGCGGGAGAGGGAGTGAGATGGTGGAGAAGCGCTTCCCGTCAAAACTGCTGATGCCATCGGTGGCGACGACCAGGAGTGTGCCATCTTCTGCTGCAGCGAGGCTGGTGATACGACCGGTAGGTATTCCGTTCGCCGTGGAATAGCGGCGAACTGTTCCTGCTGAGTATTTGAGGAGTCCGTCAGAGGTTGCAATCCAGAGTGGCCCGGTGTGGCTCTGGGCGAAGCAGCAGATGTCATCGCTGGTGATCGCAGGGGTGGTCTCGTGGCTGAAGATTTTGAAGTCGATCCCGTTGAAACGAGCTGCGCCGCCTTCAGTTGCAATCCAAATATAGCCGTCGGTGGATTGAAAGACCTGATGAACACTGTTTTGCGGGAGGCCGTTCTCCGTGGACCAGGCTTGATGGCCCAGGTTGTTTGGGACCTGGGAGCGGGCGGTCAAAGAGAGTGCTGCGATTCCGCATGACATCCAGAAGAGGGAAGAGCTCACGACGAGATGGAGGCGCGAGAGCAAAGTCATGCGGAGGGTCGATGCGTGCGAAAGCATGATGGCCGGAGTCGCTTCAGCTTGGATCATACGTCTTTCTGATCCGGGAGTGATTATTGTTCTTTTGGCCGTTTGTCGCGGCAAGAGTGCAAAAAAGCGACCAGGTCATCGACTTCGGATGTCTTCAGAATGTTGGCGAACGAGGGCATCTGATGGCCACCCTCTGAGATTTGCTTGTGGATCTGGGTCTTGTTCAGCGTGAGTCCGACTCCGGAGAGGTCGGGCCCTTTTGTACCGCCCACCTTGCGGATCGTGTGGCAGTGTTGGCAGCCGTTCTCCACGAACAGTGCTGCTCCACGATTCTTCGCAGACTCGGCGAACGCAGAGAGTCCGGACGCGGCTCCGAGGGCAAGGATTAGCGTCGGGGATACCAGTTTCATTGAGCAGAGTTTGCGTTGTGGACGGGTTCGGGGGCGAGAGAGGTGTGGGTGTGCCAGGGTACGGTCTCCGATGCAACTTCGTTGTGTTTGCGCAGAAACTCGAGCGCGTAGGTGCTGGCGGTGGGATCATCCTTCTGATCGGCGAACATTGCAGCTTCGTGTGAAGCTTTTTCTTTCATGCCGAGGCGGCGATAGACGATGGAGAGAATATAGTGGGCGGCGAGGTCGTCCGGATCGATAGATTGGAGAGTCTCGTATTCAGCACGGGCCTCATCGTATTTACGTTGCTGATAGAGAGAAAAACCCAGCTCTCTATGAGCGTCGCGCGAGTTCGGAAATTTTGTGATGACCTCGCGAAGATCAGCGATGGCGTTGTCAACCTGGCCCTGGTTTCGTTCGACTAATGCGAGGTAATAGAGCGCGCGCGAGTTGTGAGGGCTGAGTGCCAGTGCTTTGTTGAGACTGAGGCGGGAGGCCTCGTAGCGTTCCCACTGGAAGTTGGCGATGGCGATGTTGGTGAAGGCGTCGGCGTAATCGGGGCGGAGTTGGGCGACCTGCTCGAATGCGCGGACGCTCTCGGCATATTGCTGGGCGTCCAGCATGGCAATGCCGTAGTTGTTCCATCGCATCCAGAGTTTGTTGTCCTGTGGGTCAACCGCGGGCGGATTGTCGCCTAGAGTGAAGAAGCGCGTGCGCTCGGACATGGCAACGACGGGCATCTCGTAGTGTTTGCCCATTCCGAAGTCCATGAAGTGTTGATCGAAGCGGCGATAGTTGACCCGCGCTGTAACGGTTATGGGGCCGGTTGCGTCGGTCGGTACCTTGAATTGATAGCGGACGACCTGCGATCGACCGGAGGCGATGGTGTTGTTGTAGGCCACGACACGATTGTTCCAGACCTGATGAAGATCGTTAATCGATCCGCTCGTGTTTACGAGGCGATTGGTGAAGCTGTGCGCGCGAGGATCGAGGTCGCCGTTGGGCTGAATGGTGCCGGAGTGCATCAGGGTGTGGCCGGCAGCGTCTTTGGCTTCAAATTCGACCCAGCTTTCGTACATGTCTCGCTGCTCGGGGACGTGGCTGTGCGCGATGCCTTTGTTCTGAATGATGATGGTGGTGGTGAGGAGATCGCCGGGCGAGACGGTGAAGTTGTCGTTGCCGAGGGGCGCGATGATCTTGTCTCCATTCTTCTCAAGGCCAAAGATATCGACGTTGAAGACGCCTGCTTTCAGGAAGGCTACCGTCTTCGCCATCTGGGCATCGTAGTTGTAGAACTTTGACAGAACGGTGTTAGCGCCTAGCCATCGGTGAGAAGCCAGCTTACCATTCTTGGCTCCCGAGTCGGATGTGGTGAGATCTTCGCGGGTCATGTGGCAGGTCTGACAGGTGGAGACCTGATCCTTGACATAGAAGGGAAGCGGCGACTGTTTGGCAAAAGAGGAGAGTTGCCACTCATCGGAGAGGAAGATGGCGCGTTGCCATTTGTAGTCGTTCAGTTGCTTGGGGAGGGCCGCTTTATGGCACGCGGCGCAGAAGTTGCTGGTGCGGTAGAAATCTTTCATCACTGCTTTGGAATGCCGATCAAGGTGGGCGAGGATCTCCTTGTCAGAGACGTCGCCGTAGATGGGTTGATCGTTCTCATCGAGAAGGACAGCCGGCTGTGCCAGTACGTAGCTGCCGGTGCCGCGGGCGTCGACCTTCTGGATGGAATGGCAGACGGAGCAGGTAATGCCATCTTCGTCGAACTTGCGATTGATGGGTGATCCCCTGGTGAGCGCTCCTGATACAAGTGCGATGGGGTTGTGGCAGCCTTCGCAGTGTCGAGTGTATTCGATGCCCTTTTCGGCCGTGAGCAGGCCCGTGTTTCGGATGTACCAGGGGGCGCGAAAGGAGTTGGCGTGAGCGGACTGACGCCATTCGGTGTGCGCCTCTTGATGACAATGACTACAGTACCTGGCAGTGGGGAAGGCTTTGGAATTGATGAACTGGCCGGTGTCCGTAGTTGCGTTCGACGGCAAGAAGGGCTGATCGGCGCCGAATCGAAAGTTGTAATTTTGTTTGACTGTTTCGGTGTAAACCTCACGTTGGGTAGGGGTGGTGACGGGATCAGAGGCGAGGGCCCCGCCGCACTTCAAGGCGATAAAAAATGAGGTGATGGCTGCGCAAAGTGCCGTACAGAGGATGATGCGACCGATCCGGCTGTAAGGTATTTTCATAGCAATCGTAAATTCTAGTGAAGCCGTAGGACGGTTAGCCATCGTCCTACGGGTGGGCGGAAACCTCCATCAAAAGATGGAGAGCTGAAGTGA